>NZ_CP096975.1:377500-4885000 GCF_023277365.1 Stenotrophomonas sp. NY11291
AAGTCTGCTGGAGGTATCGGAAGTGCGAATGCTGACATGAGTAACGATAATGCGGGTGAAAAACCCGCACGCCGAAAGCCCAAGGTTTCCTTGCGCAACGTTAATCGGCGCAGGGTGAGTCGGCCCCTAAGGCGAGGACGAAAGTCGTAGTCGATGGGAAGCAGGTTAATATTCCTGCACCTCGCGTAAGTGCGATGGAGGGACGGAGAAGGTTAGGTGTACCAGGCGTTGGTTGTCCTGGGGAAAGGCGGTAGGTTTGGATCTTTGGCAAATCCGGGATCCTTTAAGACCGAGCACCGAGACGAGCCTTTATGGCGAAGTCACTGATACCACGCTTCCAGGAAAAGCTCCTAAGCTTCAGCTTACGCAGACCGTACCGTAAACCGACACAGGTGGGTAGGATGAGAATTCTCAGGCGCTTGAGAGAACTCGGGTGAAGGAACTAGGCAACATGGCACCGTAACTTCGGGAGAAGGTGCACCCTTTTTGGTGGCTCGTGCGAGCTATAGCTGAAGAGGGTCGCAGTAACCAGGCCGCTGCGACTGTTTATCAAAAACACAGCACTCTGCAAACACGAAAGTGGACGTATAGGGTGTGACGCCTGCCCGGTGCTGGAAGGTTAATTGATGGGGTCAGCCGCAAGGCGAAGCTCTTGATCGAAGCCCCAGTAAACGGCGGCCGTAACTATAACGGTCCTAAGGTAGCGAAATTCCTTGTCGGGTAAGTTCCGACCTGCACGAATGGCGTAACGACAGCGGCGCTGTCTCCACCCGAGACTCAGTGAAATTGAAATCGCTGTGAAGATGCAGCGTTCCCGTGGCAAGACGGAAAGACCCCGTGAACCTTTACTATAGCTTTACACTGAACGTTGAGTTCGTCTGTGTAGGATAGGTGGGAGGCTATGAAACCATGGCGCTAGCTGTGGCGGAGCCATCCTTGAAATACCACCCTGTCGTGCTTGACGTTCTAACCTGGGCCCATTATCTGGGTCGGGGACCGTGTATGGTGGGTAGTTTGACTGGGGCGGTCTCCTCCTAAAGAGTAACGGAGGAGCTCGAAGGTACGCTCAGCGCGGTCGGACATCGCGCACTGTGTGCAAAGGCATAAGCGTGCTTGACTGCAAGATCGACGGATCAAGCAGGTAGGAAACTAGGACTTAGTGATCCGGTGGTTCTGTATGGAAGGGCCATCGCTCAACGGATAAAAGGTACTCCGGGGATAACAGGCTGATACCGCCCAAGAGTTCATATCGACGGCGGTGTTTGGCACCTCGATGTCGGCTCATCACATCCTGGGGCTGTAGTCGGTCCCAAGGGTATGGCTGTTCGCCATTTAAAGTGGTACGCGAGCTGGGTTCAGAACGTCGTGAGACAGTTCGGTCCCTATCTGCCATGGGCGTTGGAGATTTGAGAGGGGCTGCTCCTAGTACGAGAGGACCGGAGTGGACGAACCTCTGGTGTTCCGGTTGTCACGCCAGTGGCATTGCCGGGTAGCTATGTTCGGAAGCGATAACCGCTGAAAGCATCTAAGCGGGAAGCGCGCCTCAAGATGAGATCTCCCGGGGCACAAGCCCCCTGAAGGAACCATGTAGACTACGTGGTTGATAGGTCAGGTGTGTAAGTACAGCAATGTATTGAGCTAACTGATACTAATGATCCGAGAGGCTTGACCATATAACCTCAAGTTGCCTTGGCTTTACGACAACGTCGTAAGAGCATCCAAGTGCACGCTACGTCACAAGAACTACGAGAGGCAGGCGCCTTATCCGGCTGTATCGGATGGCGACGCTCCAACCGCCTCCCTGGTGAAATTAGCGCTGTGGAACCACCCGATCCCATCCCGAACTCGGAAGTGAAACGCAGCTGCGCCGATGGTAGTGTGGCTCAAGCCATGCGAGAGTAGGTCATCGCCAGGGTTTACACCCAAAACCCCGCTGCTCACGCAGCGGGGTTTTTCTTATTAAGTGAAGGCATTGCTTTTCTGGATACCTTCCGCCCCAAGGGCAAGATCGCGAAGCTGGCGCTGCAAGCGCTGCTGCAACCGTCTCCCTGGTGAAATTAGCGCTGTGGAACCACCCGATCCCATCCCGAACTCGGAAGTGAAACGCAGCTGCGCCGATGGTAGTGTGGCTCAAGCCATGCGAGAGTAGGTCATCGCCAGGGTTTACACCCAAAACCCCGCTGCTCACGCAGCGGGGTTTTTCTTTGACCGCCGCGAGCGGCGGCGCCAACCACGGTTGGCGACTACCGATAGCAGAGGGATCAGCGGTAGATCCACGCCATGCGTGGATGCTCCCTGCAAGGAACCAAGGCGCCAACCCAGGTTGGCCGCTACACACAGCAGGCCAGGGTTGGCACCCACCAATGGCGGAGCGCACAAAAAAACGGCGCCCCGTGGGGCGCCGCTCTACTCTCAACGATGTTCAGTCGAGCATGGCCCGACTTACTTGGCCGGGGCCTTGTCCTTCATCATCGCGTCGCGGGCCGCCTTGAACGGGTTGCCCTCATACCAGTTCGGCCAACGATCGCCGCCGGCCAGCTCCTTGCCGACGCCATACATCAGTTGCAGGTCTTCGACCGTACCGTCCAGCTTCCAGGTGGACGCATCGAATTCGTCCTTCGGCCCGTGGTAACGGTTGGCACCGTAGTCCGCCGCGGCCTTGCGGCCAGCGTCCACGCCACCCTCGCGCAGGTCTTCGCCGCCATCGGCGTACAGGGCCGGCACGCCGGCCTTGGCGAAGTTGAAGTGATCCGAACGGAAGTAGAAGCCGCTCTGCACCGAGGTCTCACCGTGCAGGGTACGGCCCTGGGCCGCAGCCAGCGGCTTGAGGATGTCTTCCAGCTCCGAGCTGCCGAAGCCGGTGACGGTCACGTCCTTGGCACGGCCGGCCACCGACATCGCATCGATGTTGATCACACCGGCGATCTTGTCCAGCGGGAAGGTCGGATGGGAGACGTAGTACTTCGAACCCAGCAGGCCGGACTCTTCCAGGGTCACCGCCAGGAACACCACCGAACGTTCCGGCTTCGGCTCCTGGTGGGCCATCGCTTCAGCCACCTCAAGGATGCCGGCCACGCCGGTCGCGTTGTCGACCGCACCGTTGTAGATGTTGTCGCCGGTTTCACCCTCGTGCTTGCCCAGGTGGTCCCAGTGCGCCATGTACAGCACGGCTTCGTCGGCACGCTTGCTGCCCGGCAGCACGCCCACCACGTTGCGCGACTGCTTCTGCGCGATCTGGCTCTTCAGGTCGACCGCGGCGGTGGCCTTCAGCGGCACCGGCTTGAAGCCGCGCTTGCTCGCATCCTTGTAAGCCTGCGCCAAGTCCAGGCCGGCACCGGCAAACAGCGCCTTCGCGGCGTCGGCGCTCAGCCAGCCCTGCACCGGAATGCGGGCATCCGGGTCATCCTTCGCCGGCAGGTCGTACTGCGGCCCGGCCCAGGAGTTCTTCACCACGTCCCAGCCATAGGAGGCACCGGCAGTGTCGTGCACGATCAGCGCGGCAGCGGCGCCCTTGCGCGCTGCCTCCTCGAACTTGTAGGTCCAGCGGCCGTAGTAGGTCATGCGCTTGCCGTCGAACAGCTTCGCGTCATCGACATGGAAGCCCGGGTCGTTGACGAACATCACGACCGTCTTACCCTTCCAGTCCTGGCCGGCATAGTCATTCCACTTCTGCTCCGGCGCATCGACGCCGTAGCCGACGAACACCAGGTCGCTGGCATCGACCTTCACCTCGGCCTGGCCGGTACGGGTACCCACCACCATGTCGGTGCCGAACTTCAGCTCGGTGGTCTTGCCGCCCTGGGTGATCTTCAGCACGGTCGACGCGTCGGCCGTGGTCTCGGTCATCGGCACATCCTGGAACCAGCTGTCACCGTTGCCGGGCTGCAGGCCGATGCGCTGCATCTGGTCGCGGATGTAGTTGACCGTCAGTTCCTCGCCCTTGCTGCCCGGGGCGCGGCCTTCGAATTCATCCGAAGCCAGCGTCTTGACCATCTCGGCGAAGTCGCCGGCGTTGATCTCGGGGGAGAACGCATGGGCCGCCGGCTTGGCAGCGGCGGTGTCGGTGGCCGGCGCGGGCGCCGGCGTGTCTTCGCCTTTGCAGGCACTGAGCGCGGCCGCAGCGGCCAGGCACAGGAGGAGTTTGCGGGGCATCGTCGATTCCTGGAAAACAAAGGGCGGCCGTACCTCGTGTACGACCGGTAACAGCGAGTATCACCGAACCGATGGGCGCGGTGTGCTCAGTCCGCCGGAGCGGTTTCGGTGTCGAACGGGATCGGCTCGGCGCCGGTGACCGGGCCGATGCGGGCCGTGCGGTGCACGTACAGCACCACCTCGCGCTCGAACTGCAACGGGCCGTCGACCACGGCATTCGGGCCGATGATCACGCGTGGCTTGCGGCTGGCGGTCAGCGAGACGCTGAAGTTCGGCTTGCGCACGTGCACACCGCCCTTGACCTGCGAACCGATGCCCACGGTGATGTCACCGTTGACGGTTTCCACGTCGTTGCCGACGCGGCTTTCGACCAGCCCGATGCCACCGTTCACAGTTTCAACGCCGCCTTCGATCTGGCTGCCGCGATCGCTGAAGATGCTGCCGTTGACGGTGCTGACGTTGCCATGGGCGATCACGTCGCGGCCCAGGCGCACACCGCCGTTGACCGTTTCGATCTTGCCGGTGCGCGCGCGATCGGCGACCTTCACCCCGCCGTTGACGGTGTCGATGCTGCCGGTCTCGACGCCTTCGCCGACGCGGATGCCGCCGTTGACGGTGTCCAGCTTGCCGTAGCGCTGGCCGGGTTCGGCGCTGATGCTGCCGTTGACCTTGCTGATGTTCTCCTGGGCGCAGACCGGCCCGGTGGCCAGCAGTACGCCCAACAGCAGCGGAATGGAGAGAGCTTTCATGGGGACCTCGATGGATGTGCGGCTGGCAGGCCGCGTGCGGAGATGTCACCATTCCCCGGTACCCCCTGCAACTGCCTGAAGTCACTGGAAAGCCCTTGCGCAACAACGTCTTCCCATCACGCCGACATCACATCGCCGCTGCCCGCGGCGGGCGCTGCCTGCTGTTGGGGCTGGCCTTGGCACTGGCGTTGCCGTTGCCGGGTGCCGCGCAGACCACGCGCGAGACCGAGCGCAAGCTGCAGAAACTGCGCAATGAGCTGAAGGGCGTGGCGCAGGAGCGCCGGCAGATCGAAGGCCAGCGTGGCCAGGCCTCGCAGCAGCTGCGCGAGGCAGATGAGAAGGTGGCCCGCACCGGCCGTGCGCTTGCGCAGACGGAAACCGCGCTGCGCGAGCAGGGAAGGGCCCTGGCCGAGGCCGAACAACGCCGCAGCACGCTGCAGGCCAACCTCGCCCAGCAGCATCGCGAGCTGGCCGGCCTGCTGCGTGCAGCCTACCAGCTGGGCAACCACGCACCACTGAAGCTGCTGTTGTCGCAGGACACGGTAGCCGATGCCAATCGCGCCCTGGCCTACCATCGTTACCTGCAACGCGAGCGTGCGCAGCGGATCACTACGCTGACCGCCGACCTGAAGGAACTGGAAGCGCTGCAGGCGCAGATCGCCGAGCGCAAGCAGAAGCTGCAGGGTGCACAACAGGACCAGAAGCAGCAGGCGGCGGCGCTGGAAGCCGACCGTCGCGATCGCGCCAAGACCGTGGCCTCGCTGGACGAACGCTTCAAGGACCAGCGCGAGAAGGAACAGGCGCTGGGCCAGGACGCCAAGGCGCTGGAAACACTGCTGGCCAATCTGCGCGCGGCCGCCGCCCGCGCCGAGGCCGAGCGTCGCGCGGCTGCACGCCGAGCCGCCGCCGAAAAGGCCGCTGCCGAGCGGGCCGCACGCCAGGCCGCTGCGCAGGGCCGCCCGCCGCCGCCGACCAAGGTTCCGCCGGCGGTGGCGTCGGCACCGGCGCCGAAGGTCGGGGGCCTGGGCTGGCCGCTGTCCGGCAACCTGCTGGCCCGCTATGGCGGCAAGCTGCCTGACGGGCGTACCAGCAGCGGCGTGCTGATCGGCGCACCGGCCGGCAGCACCGTCACCGCGGTGGCCGACGGTACCGTGGTGTTCTCCGATTGGATGACCGGCTACGGCATGATCCTGATCGTCGACCACGGCAACGGCTACATGAGCCTGTACGCCCACAACGACACCCTGCTCAAGGATGCCGGCGCGCGGGTCAGCCGTGGTGATGCGGTGGCCAAGGTCGGCAATTCCGGCGGCCAGGGCGTCACCGCGCTGTATTTCGAGCTGCGTCGTGGTGGGCAGCCGGTGAACCCTGACAGCTGGCTGCAGCGGCGCTGAATCCAGCGCTTCCGCGTGCAGGGCGGATTCAACGGGAATTTAGCTGTGCTTCGCGCATAATCGGTGCATGTGCCTTGGGCACCATGCCACCGTCGACAGGAGTGATCCATGCGCGCAGCCCGTACCGCCACCCTCTTGCTGGCCCTGTTGCCAGCGCTGTCCTGGGCGCAGCAGACCGCGCCCGCCCCGAGCCAGGAAACCGGCGGGCAGGCAGCGAGCAGCGAGGAGGCGGTGACCTCGAAGGTGCCGCTGGAGGACATCCGCCGCTTCGTGGCCGTCTACAACGCAGTGCGGGCCGCCTACGTCGATCCGGTCGATGACAAGAAGCTGATGCAGGCCGCGGTGCGTGGCCTGCTGCTCGACCTCGACCCGCACAGCACCTACTTCAACAAGGAAGACGCGCAGGCGTTCGACGAACAGGCCAGCGGCGCCTACGAAGGCATCGGCGTGGAGCTGCAGCAGCAGCCCGACAATGCCAGCATGAAGGTGATTTCGCCGATCGACGACACGCCGGCGGCGAAGGCCGGCATCCTCGCCGGTGACCTGATCATCGCCATCGACGGCAAGCCGATCAGCGCGATCGATGCCAGCGAACCGCTGCGCGGCCCGGCCGGCAGCAAGGTCGTGCTGACCATCGTGCGCGAAGGCAAGCCCAAACCCTTCGATGTCAGCCTCACCCGGCAGACCATCCGCGTGACCAGTGTGCGCAGCCGCCTGCTGGAACCCGGCTATGGCTATATCCGCCTGAGCACGTTCCAGGCCGACACCGGTTCGGACTTCCAGAAGCACGTGCAGCAGCTGCAGAAGCAGTCCGGTGGCCAGCTCAAGGGCCTGGTGCTGGATCTGCGCAGCAACCCGGGTGGCCTGCTGACCGCTGCCGTGCAGGTGGCCGACGACCTGCTCGACAAGGGCAACATCGTCAGCACCCGCGGCCGCATCAGCATCAGCGATGCACGCTTCGATGCGACCCCGGGCGATCTGTTGAAGGGGGCACCGGTGGTGGTGCTGGTCGATGCGGGTTCGGCCAGTGCCTCGGAAGTGCTGGCCGGCGCACTGCGCGACAACAAGCGCGCCCGCGTGGTCGGCAGCCGCACCTTCGGCAAGGGCTCGGTGCAGACCGTGCTGCCGCTGGACAACGGTGATTCGGTGAAGCTGACCACCGCGCGTTATTACACGCCCAGCGGCAAGTCGATCCAGGCCACCGGCATCGTGCCGGAGGTCGAACTGAAGCCTGCGGCGCGCCCGGAAGACGAGGCGCTGCCCTCCAGCCTGAGCGATTACAGCGAAGCGACCCTGCCGGGCCATCTGCGCGGTGACGACGAAGGCACCGAGGGCTACCACGCCGGCGCCGTACTGCCGGGCGATGGCCCGATCAACGACGCGCTGGCCGAGCTGAAGAATCCGGGTTCGGTGGCTGCACGCTTGAAGGCCGAAGCGGCGAAAGCGGATGCGGCGAAGGCCGTGAAGGCCACAGCTGCGAAGCCGGAGGCGAAGGTAGAACCGAAGCCGGAAGCGAAGCCGGAAGCAAAGCCGGAAGCAAAGCCGGAAGCAAAGCCGGAAGCACCGGAAGCAAAGCCGGAAGCACCGGAAGCACCGGAAGCAAAGCCGGAAGCAAAGCCCGCACCGGCTCCGGCCAAGCCCTGATTCTGTAGCGTCGAGCCGTGCTCGACTGATCTACGAACGAGCGGGTGAGCGTGACGCCGGCCAGCGGCCGGCACCCCAGGGGGTCAGAAGCCGTGCCGCTTGCGCAGGCGGCGTGCGATCGCGGCGCGCACGTACACGCCGTACAGCAGGCCGAACAGGAAGCCACCGATGTGCGCCCACCAGGCCACCATGCCGAAGCTGGGGCCGATATGGGCGAACACCACCTGCAGCGCCGCCCAGACGCCGATCAGCAGGTAGGCCGGGGCGCGCACGAACTCCAGGAACAGGCCCAGCGGGATCACCACGCCCAGCCGGGCGCCCGGGAACAGGGCCAGATAGGCGCCGATCAGCGCTGACACCGCACCGCTGGCACCGATGATGATCTGGTCCGGGCTGCCCATGGTGTAGATGGCCACCAGATTGGACACCGCACCGCCGACCAGGAACAGCAGCAGCAGGCGCCACGGGCCCAGCACCCGTTCGGCGGGCAGGCCGAAGATCAGCAGGAACACCAGATTGCCCAGCAGGTGTGACCAGTCCGCGTGCAGGAACAGGGCGGTGAACAGGCGCAGCACGCTGCCGTCCTGCAGGGTCGCCCACCAGTCCAGCGGGTGGGTCAGGCCGGTGGACAGGGCGCCCCAGTCCAGCCAGAGGCTGCCCCGGGCGTCATCCGGACGCGAGATCGACCACAGGAACGCCAGCCACAGTGCCGCAAACAGCACGGGCGTGGCCCAGCGCAGGGCTGCCTTCTTGCGCGACGGGAGGGAGACGAACATGGGCACTAGCCTAGCGTGAGGGCGCTTACGGCGGGGATTGTCCTGTTCAGCTTTTGAGACGAAAAAAGCGCCTGCGCTGTTATTGTTTCATTAACAGCTCTGGGTAATACTCGCATACGGCGTCGTATGTCGGGAGGGGAATCCGGCGCGCTCCGAAGGGCCCCAAGGCCCGCCGGGCGCAGGCGCACTCAGAGCACCATCACCGCTTACCGGAGAGAGAGAACTACGATGCAAACCGCTTCCACCATTGCCCGATTGACCCTGCTGGCCGTCGGCGTTGCCGGTGCGCTGGCTGCTGCCGACGCCAATGCCGCTGCCTTCCAGCTGAAGGAAAACAGCGCCAAGGGCCTGGGCCGCGCGTTCGCCGGCTCCGGCAGCGCCGAAGGCGACGCCTCCATCATCGCCGTCAACCCGGCCGGCATGCGCCAGCTCGATGGCACCCTGGTGCAGGGCGACCTGAGCGCCATCAGCTTCAAGGCCGAGTTCAAGGGCCAGGGCCGCAATGCAGCAGGCCGTCCGCAGACCGGTGGTGACGGCGGCGACGCCGGCATGATCGCTCCGGTTCCGGCCGCGTACTTCCACATGCCGATCGGCGAGAAGGCCCACTTCGGTGTGTCGCTGACCGCACCGTTCGGCTTCAAGACCGAATACGACAACGGTTGGGTCGGTCGTTACAGCGGCCTGAAGACCGATCTGAAGGCCATCGACCTCGGCTTCGCCGCGTCGTATGACGTCAACCCGTACGTGTCCTTCGGCGCGTCGGTGTTCGTCGAGCACCTGACCATCGAGCTGAGCAACGCCGTCGACTACGGCAGCATCCTGGCCGGTGCCGGCGCTCCGGGCTTCGCCCCGGGCAGCGCCGATGGCACCCTGAAGATCGAGGGTGACAACAATGCCGTGGGCTGGACCGTCGGTGGCCTGTTCTCGATCGACGAGAACACCCACATCGGCCTGAGCTACCGTTCGAAGGTCGAGCACAAGATCACCGGTGGTGATGCGACCTTCAGCGGCGCCGACCGCGCCCGTTCCCTGCTGACCAACTCGCCGCGTACCCGCGGTTGGTTCATGGACACCAGCGGCAAGGCCACTGTGACCATGCCGGCCTCGGCCACCCTGAGCGTGACCCACAAGGTCAACGACCGCTGGACCGTGATGGGCGACGTGACCCGCACCGCCTGGTCGACCGCCTTTGACAGCGTCACCGTCGACTACGCTTCGCCGCAGGCGGATTCGGTCCTGGAGTTCGGCTACCGTGACACCACCTTCGTGTCGCTGGGCGCCGACTACAAGCTGAGCGACACCGTCACCCTGCGCGGTGGTGTTGCGCTGGACCAGACCCCGACCACCGACGCCCACCGCGACGTCCGCGTGCCGGATACCAGCCGCAAGTGGCTGTCGCTGGGCGTGGGCTGGACCCCGTCGCAGAACACCGAGTGGAACTTTGGCTACACCCACCTGTTCACCAGCGATCCGAACGTGAACGTGCGTGCGACCACTGCCAACCAGGGCAACTCGCTGTCGGGCAAGTACAAGGTCCGTGGCGACGTGCTGGCTGCTTCGTTCCAGTACAAGTTCTGATCCAGGCCTCGGCCTGACGCAGTACACGGAAGGCCCCGCGCAAGCGGGGCCTTCTTTTTTGTGGAACGCTTTGGGGCATCCACGCAGGGTGTGGATCCAGCCGATTGCCTACGCAGCGCGTGGATCCACGACAATAGCGCGATGAACCTGTCCGATCCGAATTTCCAGCTGGAGCTGGCCGCCAACATCGCCGTCGCCGGCTCGATCCTGCTGGCGGGCCGCAACAACGTGCACACCTGGTGGCTGGGCATCGTCGGCTGCGCGCTGTTCGCGGCGGTGTTCGAGCGCTCTCACCTGTATGCAGACATGGTGCTGCAGTTCTTCTTCATCGCCATCAGCGTGCTGGGCTGGTGGCAGTGGCTGCGCGGCGACCACGGTGCACCCCTGCCGATCACCTCATTGCGACCGCGTGCCTGGGCGTGGCTGGCACCACTGGCGGTGGTGGCGACCTTCGGCTACGGCTGGATGCTGACCCGCCTGACCAACGCCTACGCGCCCTACATCGATTCGGCGGTGCTGGTGCTGAGCGTGATCGCCCAGATCCTGATGATGCGGCGCAAGCTGGAATCGTGGTGGGTGTGGCTGCTGGTGAATACCGTCGCGGTGCCGCTGTACTACAGCCGTGGCCTGCATCTGACCTCGATCCTGTACGTGGGCTTCTGGATCAACGCACTGGTGGCGTTGCGCCACTGGCGCAATCTGATGCGGGTGTAGAGCCGAGCCCATGCTCGGCTGTACCGTTCAAGCCGAGCATGGGCTCGGCTCTACAGCAAGCAATGCACAAAAAACCCCGCTTTCGCGGGGTTTCTCGTTTGCCGCATCAACCGGGCGATCAGTCGCCCAGGGTCAGCAGCGAAGCGTTGCCGCCTGCGGCGGTGGTGTTCACCGTCACCGTCTTCTCGGTGGCGAAACGCAGCAGGTAGTGCGGGCCGCCGGCCTTCGGACCGGTGCCGGACAGGCCCTGGCCGCCGAACGGCTGCACGCCGACCACCGCACCGATCTGGTTGCGGTTGACGTAGACGTTGCCGACGTGGACGCCGTTGCTGATGCGATCAACGGTTTCGTCGATGCGCGAATGCACGCCCAGGGTCAGGCCGTAGCCGGTGGCGTTGATCTGGTCGATCACCGCGTCGAGCTGGTCGCCCTTCCAGCGGATCACGTGCAGGACCGGACCGAAGACTTCCTTGTGCAGCTGGCCCAGGTCCTTCAGTTCGTACGCGCGCGGTGCGAAGAAGGTGCCATTGGCGGCTTCGGCGGACAGCTCGGCGGCAGCGATCAGGCGCGCTTCGCGGTCCATGCGTTCGGCGTGGTCCTGCAGGATCTTCAGTGCATCGGCGTCGATCACCGGGCCGACGTCGGTGGACAGCAGGCCGGGGTTGCCGACCTTCAGCTCCTTCATCGCACCGGCCAGCATGGTCATCACCTTGTCGGCGATGTCGTCCTGCACGAACAGCACGCGCGCGGCCGAGCAGCGCTGGCCGGCGGAGGTGAAGGCCGAACCGATCGCGTCCTTGACCAGCTGTTCCGGCAGCGCCGAGGAATCGGCGATGAAGGCATTCTGGCCGCCGGTCTCGGCAATCAGCACACCGATGGCGGCGTCACGTGCGGCCATCGCGCGGTTGATCGCACGGGCGGTGTCGGTGGAACCGGTGAAGGCCACGCCAGCGACGCGCGGGTCGGCGGTCAGCGCCGCACCCACGGTGGCGCCGTCGCCCGGCAGGAACTGCACCACCTCGGCCGGCACGCCGGCGTCGTGCAGCAGCTTCACCGCGTAGTAGCCGATCAGGTTGGTCTGCTCGGCCGGCTTGGCGATCACGCTGTTGCCAGCGGCGAGTGCAGCGGCCACCTGGCCCAGGAAGATCGCCAGCGGGAAGTTCCACGGGCTGATGCAGACGAACACGCCGCGGCCGTGCAGCTGCAGCTCGTTGGATTCACCGGTCGGGCTCGGCAGCTTCTCGGCGTGGCTGAACTGCTCGCGTGCCTGCTTGGCGTAGTAGCGCAGGAAATCCACCGCTTCGCGCACTTCGGCGATGCTGTCGGGCAGGCTCTTGCCGGCTTCCTTCACGCACAGCGCCATGAACTCCGGCATGCGCGCTTCCAGCTGGTCGGCGGCGTGCTCGAGGATGGCGGCGCGGCTGGCGGCCGGGGTGCGGTTCCAGGCCGGCTGCGCGGCCACGGCATTGGCCAGGGCCTTCTGCACGGTGGCAGCGTCGGCGGCCAGCCACTGGCCGACCACTTCACGGGTGTCGGCCGGGTTGGTCACCGGCAGCGTGGCGCCGGCCGGGTTCGCACCCGGTACCAGCGGAGCGGCCTGCCAGGCTTTCACGGCGGCGTTGATCTGCTCGGCCAGGGCGCGCAGTTCGTTGTCGTTGGCGAGGTTGGCGCCCATGGAGTTCTTCCTGTCGTGGTTCTGGCTGCGCAGCAGGTCAACCGGCAGCGGGATCTTGGGATGCGGAATCGATTCGAACGAGGACACCATCTCGACCGGATCGCGGATCAGGTCGGCGATCGGCACGCGCTCGTCGGTGATGCGGTTGACGAAGCTGGAGTTGGCGCCGTTTTCCAGCAGGCGGCGCACCAGGTACGGCAGCAGGTCTTCATGTGAACCGACCGGGGCGTACACGCGGCAGGGCAGGTTCAAGCGATCGGCCGGCACCACTTCGGCGTACAGATCGTCACCCATGCCGTGCAGCTTCTGGTGCTCGTACACGCCGCCATTGGCGATGCTGCGCACTGCGGCGATGGTGTGCGCGTTGTGCGTGGCGAACATCGGGTAGATCGCGTCGGCATGGGTGAACAGGCGCTTGGCGCACGCCAGGTAGGACACGTCAGTGTTCTGCTTGCGGGTGAACACCGGGTAGCCCGGATAGCCTTCGATCTGCGCGCGCTTGATCTCGGCATCCCAGTAGGCGCCCTTGACCAGGCGCACCTGCAGGCGGCGACCGGCGCGGCGTGCCATGTCGGCCAGATGGTCGATCGTGTACGGGGTGCGCTTCTGGTAGGCCTGCACGACCACGCCGAAGCCATCCCAGCCGGCCAGCGAGGCGTCGGAGAACACCTGCTCGATGATGTCCAGCGACAGTTCCAGGCGGTCGGACTCTTCGGCGTCGACGGTGCAGCCGATGCCGTAGCTCTTGGCCAGCTGTGCCAGTTCCAGCACGCCCGGCACCAGGTCCTTCAGCACGCGCTCGCGCTTGGCGTGCTCGTAGCGCGGGTACAGCGCCGACAGCTTGATCGAGATGCCCGGGGCGTTGTTGACGTCGCCGTCCGGACGGCCGCCGCGTGCCTTGTGATCGCCGCCGATGGCGTGGATCGCACGACGGTAGTCTTCCAGGTAGCGCAGCGCGTCCTTCATGGTCAGCGCGCCTTCGCCCAGCATGTCGAACGAGTAGCGGTAGCTGGCGTTGTCACCCTTGTGCGAGCGCGCCAGCGCTTCGCTGATGGTGCGGCCCATGACGAACTGGTGGCCCATGATCTTCATCGCCTGGCGCACGGCCAGGCGCACCACCGGCTCACCCACGCGGCCGACCAGGCGCTTGAACGCGCTGGGGGCATCGGCGCGGGTGGCGTCGTTCATCTGCACCAGCTTGCCGGTCAGCATCAGGCCCCAGGTGGAGGCGTTGACCAGCACCGAGTCGCTGCCGCCCAGGTGCTTTTCCCAGTCGGCATCGGCCAGCTTGTCGCGGATCAGCTTGTCGGCGGTGTCCTGGTCCGGAATGCGCAGCAGCGCCTCGGCCACGCACATCAGCAGCACGCCTTCCTCGCTGCCCAGGTCGTACTGGCGCATGAAGGCTTCGATGGCGCCCTGGTCCTTGGCACGCACGCGCACGCGGCCGACCAGGTCGGCGGCCAGCGCCTGCACCCTGGCCTGTTCCTCGGCGGGCAGGCGGGCCTGCGCCAGCAGCTCGCGCACATGGCTGGCCTCGTCCTTCAACCAGGCATCGGTGATGGCCTGGCGGAACGGGTTGGGGGGCGCCGGCAGTTCCGGCGACAGCAGCGCGCCGGGACGCGGAGCGTCGTGGGCGGCAGGGGAGGAGGAAGGTGCGTTCATGCCGGTCCGGCCAGTGGAAAACTTGGCGATTTTAATCATTTTTGCGGGTTCCGGAAGTGCCCCGCAGCCACCTTGATGAAGTGCTGATAGCCCCTAGCTGCGGTGGATTCAGCGTGTTCAGCAAGCTCGGAAGAATTTGTGCTGAATTCGTCATTTGTGTCGCCGACCTCATGCTGTGTTGCAGCATGGGAAAAAGTGTGAATGCACCCTTGCTACCGGCGAGAGGGCGGGGCTACCATCGAGACGTTTCCCGCGGCAGGAACGCGGTTGCGACATGATCGAGGTGCTTCCAGCTCCGGATGGGTCAGGTACGCAGCTGCGGCTGCGTCCCCCACGGGCGCTCGATGCCCGGCAGTTCGTCCTGTTGTTCACCGTGTTGTCGGGTGCGATGTGGCTGGTGTCCGCCCTCGGGTGGTTGGCCGGCAATGCATTCGCCCCCCTGTTCGCGCTGCTGTACAGCCTGGTGCTGGCGGCGGCGCTGCGTGCCTTGTGGCGCAGCGGAGAACGGCAGGAGGAGATCCGGGTAGTGCCGGCGTACGTGGAGGTCATTCCCGTACCCGGTGGATCGCCGGTGTTCCGGGCCCACCCCCACTGGGTGCGCCTGCTCACCGACGATGAGAGGGTCCGGCTGGCATCCAGCGGCCGGCAGGTGGAGGTGGGGAGTTTCCTCGCGCCGGCCGAACGTCAGACGCTTGCAGAGACACTTGAAAGCTTGCTCGCCGCCAGCGATGGCGGCAACCGACGACGCTAAGGGTCTAGGCAATGAAGCAAAGCAGCAGGTGGGGCACGAAGTGCGTGAACGCGGTTGCCGCAGTGCTGGCGACCGGGGGACTGATGCCGGCGTTGGCCTGGGCCCAGGCGGCCGATCCCAAGCCGTGGCAGCTGAACATGGGCAAGGGGGTGACCCAGACCTCGCGCCTGGCCTGGGAATCGAACAACCTGTCGTTGATCATCTGCACGGTGATCGGCGTCATCGTGTTCGGGGCGATGGCCTACGCCATGTTCAAGTTCCGCAAATCCAAGGGCGCGGTCGCCGCCACCTTCAGCCACAACACCAAGGCCGAGGTGATCTGGACGGTGATCCCGGTGATCATCCTGATCGTGATGGCCTGGCCGGCCACGGCCAACCTGATCAAGATGTACGACACCCGCGATGCCGAGATGACGGTGAAGGTCACCGGCTACCAGTGGATGTGGAAGTACGAATACCTCGGCGAGAACGTCACCTTCACCAGCCGCCTGGACCGCGAGTCCGACCGTGTGCGGCAGAGCGGCGTCGTGCCGACCCGCGAGAGCCATCCGCACTACCTGCTGGATGTCGACAACCGCCTGGTGCTGCCGGTCGATACCAAGGTGCGTTTCGTCATCACCTCCGACGACGTGATCCACGCCTGGTGGGTACCGGCGTTGGGCTGGAAGCAGGACGCCATCCCCGGCTTCATCAACGAAGCCTGGACCAGCATCGAGCAGCCCGGCGTGTACCGCGGGCAGTGCGCAGAGCTGTGCGGCAAGGACCACGGCTTCATGCCGATCGTGGTCGAGGCGGTGTCCAAGGAAGACTTCAAGCAGTGGCTGGCGCAGCGCAAGCCTGCGGCGCCTGCCACGCCGGCGGCACCTGCGGCACCGGCCGAACCGACCGAACCGACTGCACCGGCGGGCGAAGCACCGGCTGCGCCTGCTGCTGCAGAAGCGGGCAGCGCACCTGCCACCGCAGCCAGCGGCGCGTGATGTAAAGCCCGCGGCCGCTCGCGGCCGTGGTGACAACCGATTCTGAGAGGTGTTTTGCAATGGCGCACTCGGCAGTTGGGCACGACGATCACCATCACCACCAGAGCTTCTTCGAGCGTTGGTTCTTCTCGACCAACCACAAGGACATCGGCACGCTGTACCTCGGTTTCAGCTTCATCATGTTCATCATCGGTGCGGCGATGAGCGTGGTGATCCGCGCCGAGCTGGCGCAGCCGGGCCTGCAGTTCGTCAAGCCCGAGTTCTTCAACCAGATGACCACCGTGCATGCGCTGGTGATGATCTTCGGTGGCGTGATGCCGGCCTTCGTGGGCCTGGCCAACTGGATGATCCCGCTGCAGATCGGCGCGCCGGACATGGCGCTGCCGCGCATGAACAACTGGTCGTTCTGGCTGCTGCCGGTGGCCTTCAGCCTGCTGCTGCTGACCCTGTTCCTGCCCGGTGGTGCACCGGCCGGTGGCTGGACCCTGTACCCGCCGCTGTCGCTGCAGGGTGGCTACAACGTCGCCTTCAGCGTGTTCGCCATCCACGTGGCCGGCATCAGTTCGATCATGGGCGCGATCAACATCATCGCCACCGTGCTCAACATGCGTGCGCCAGGCATCGACCTTCTGAAGATGCCGATCTTCTGCTGGGCCTGGCTGATCACCGCCTTCCTGCTGATTGCGGTGATGCCGGTGCTGGCCGGTGCGGTGACCATGCTGCTGACCGACAAGTTCTTCGGCACCAGCTTCTTCAATGCCGCCGGTGGCGGTGACCCGGTGATGTACCAGCACATCTTCTGGTTCTTCGGGCACCCCGAGGTCTACATCATGATCCTGCCCGCCTTCGGCGTGGTCAGCGAGATCATCCCGACCTTCAGCCGCAAGCCGCTGTTCGGCTATCAGGCGATGGTGTACGCCACCGCCGCGATCGCGTTCCTGTCGTTCATCGTCTGGGCCCACCACATGTTCACCGTGGGCATGCCGCTGGGTGGCGAGATCTACTTCATGTTCGCCACCATGCTGATCTCGATCCCGACCGGCGTGAAGGTGTTCAACTGGGTCAGCACCATGTGGCGCGGCTCGCTGACGTTCGAAGCGCCGATGCTGTGGTCGGTGGCCTTCGTCATCCTGTTCACCATCGGCGGCTTCTCCGGCCTGATGCTGGCGATCGTGGCGGCCGACTTCCAGTATCACGACACCTACTTCGTGGTCGCCCACTTCCACTACGTGCTGGTGACCGGCGCGGTGTTCGCGCTGATTGCCGCGGTGTACTACTGGTGGCCGAAGTGGACCGGGCGCATGTACAGCGAGAAGTGGGCCAAGGTGCACTTCTGGTGGTCGATCGTGTTCGTCAACCTGCTGTTCTTCCCGCAGCACTTCCTCGGCCTGGCCGGCATGCCGCGCCGTATTCCCGATTACAGCGTGGCCTTCGCCGACTGGAACCTGATCAGCTCGATCGGTGCGTTCGGCATGTTCGTCACGCCGTTCATGATGGCCGCGATCCTGCTGTCCTCGCTGCGCAATGGCGAGAAGGCCGAGGCGCGTTCCTGGGAAGGCGCACGTGGGCTGGAGTGGACGCTGCCATCGCCGGCACCGGCGCACACCTTCACCACGCCGCCGACCATCCGTCCGGGGGATCTGGCGCATGACGACATCACGCACTGAGGTGGGGCATGCATAACGAGAGCCCGCTGCAGATCTGTAGAGTCGAGCCATGCTCGGCTGACGAAAAGCAGCCGAGCATGGCTCGGCTCTACAACAGCCCGGGCGACGCCCCGGAAAACGGCATCGAACAGCAACGCCGGCGCGCCAGGCGCACGGCGATGTGGGTCGGCGCCATCGCTGTGCTGGTCTACGTCGGTTTCATCCTCAGTGGGGTGATCGGCCGATGAGCGACGCATCGGCCACCGCGACCTCACGCAGTGCCGGGCTGCCGCGCCTGATCGGCGTGGCGGTGGCGGTGTTCCTGCTGACCTTCTCGCTGGTGCCGCTGTATCGCATCGCCTGCGAGAAGGTGTTCGGCGTGCGACTGGAGCGCGGCCCCGGCAGCGAAGCCAGTGCGGGTGCGGCGTCCGGCAAGCGCACCGTACGGGTGGAATTCGATGGCGGCGTCAACTCGCGCCTGCCGTGGTCGTTCCATCCCGAACAGCTGACCATGGACGTGGTGCCCGGCGAACTCAACGAAGCGTTGTACTTCGCACGCAACGACAGCCAGCAGGCGGTGGTCGGCAGTGCGGTGCCTTCGGTGGCGCCGGCGCGTGCCTCGGGCTTCTTCAGCAAGACCGAATGTTTCTGTTTCACCGCGCAGACGCTGCAGGCTGGCGAGAAGCGCGACATGCCGGTGCGATTCATCGTCGATCCGGATCTGCCGCCGGAGATCAGGACGATCACCTTGTCCTACACCTTCTACCGCAACGACGCGCTGTCCGATCGGCTGGCCCCGGCCGCCACCTCGGAAGGCGCGCACGCCGCACCCTGACCCGGATACCGACATGGCCCAGACACCGACCGACGCCAACGTGTACTTCGTCCCGGCCCAGAGCAAATGGCCGTTCGTGGGTTCCATCGCGATGATGGTGACCATGGTGGGCGTGGCCAGCTGGCTCAACGATGCCAGCTGGGGACGCTGGACGTTCTACATCGGCATCGCGATGCTGGTGCTGACCCTGTTCTGGTGGTTCAGCGACGTGGTGCGCGAGTCGCAGGCCGGCAACTACAACCACCAGGTCGATGGTTCGTTCCGGATGGGGATGATCTGGTTCATCTTCTCCGAGGTGATGTTCTTCGGCGCCTTCTTCGGCGCGCTGTTCTACACCCGCAACCTGGGCCTGTCGTGGCTCAGCGGCGAAGGCCGCGGGGTGATGACCAACGAACTGCTCTGGCAGGGCTATTCGGCAGGATGGCCGACCAATGGCCCGGCGGCGATCGGCGGTGCGTTCCAGACCATCCCGGCCTGGGGCCTGCCGCTGATCAACACGCTGATCCTGCTCACCTCCGGCGTGACCCTGACCATCGCCCACCATGCACTGAAGGCCGGCAACCGCCGCCAGCTGCTGATCTGGCTGGGCCTGACCGTGGTGCTCGGCCTCGGCTTCCTGACCCTGCAGGCGGAGGAGTACATCCACGCCTACAAGGAACTGAACCTGACGCTCGGCTCGGGTATCTATGGTTCGACGTTCTTCATGCTGACCGGCTTCCACGGCGCGCACGTGCTGCTGGGCACGATCATGCTGATCGTGATGTGGCTGCGTTCGGCCAAGGGACACTTCACCCGCGACAACCATTTCGGTTTCGAAGCCGCCGCGTGGTACTGGCACTTCGTCGACGTGGTGTGGCTGATGCTCTTCATGTTCGTCTACGTGCTTTGACCGCGCACGCATCGGTGGCCTCAGCCGCCGATGCCGTGCGGTTTGATCCAGCCCATGTAGATGCTCACGATCACCAGTACGATCAAGGCCACCGACAGCCCGATGCGGCGTGTCAGTGCGTTGACCGTGCGCTTGGTCTGGCCGCGGTCGACCAGCAGGTAATACAGGCCGGCGCCCAGATTCCAGACGATGACGATCAGAAACGCGATTACCAGCAGGGTCTTCAGCGAATCACTCATGCGCGGCTCGAGGGCAGGGTGGATGTGCCTATCTGACCGCGTTTGCGCGGACTTGTCATGATGCGCCAGCACACGCGCGTGCTCGGATGGCTGCTGGCCGTGCTGGCAATGGCCGGTTTCACCGCATTGGGGCTGTGGCAGCTGCAGCGCATGCATGCCAAACAGGCAATGTTGGATGCACAGGGTCCAGCCGCAGCGCAGGTACTGTCGTTGGCGCAGGCGCTGGCAGCGCCCGGTGCGTTGCACGGCGTGGCCGACCACGGTCGCTTCCTGCCCGGCGTGGTGCTGCTGGATAACCAGACCCGGCACGGCCGTGCCGGCGTGAAGATCTACCGCCCGTTCCGCAGTGACGAGGGCAGTGTGTTGCTGGTCGATCTGGGATGGCGCGCGCTGCCGCCTGATCGCACCCTGCCGGATGTGCCGTCGCCACCTTCGCCGGTGGCCGTACGTGGGTTGCTGGCGCCGCCGCCGTCAGCGGGACTGGCACTGGGCCCGGCGTTCTCCACCACCGATGAAGCGGGCCGCTGGCTGGCCAGCCGGTTGCCGGCCGGAGGCCTGGCCCGGGCGCTGGGGGTGCAGTCACTTCCCGATCGTGTACTGCGCCTGGACCCGGCGCTGCCCTTCGGCGACGAACGTGATCTGGACCTGCTGCCGAACACCTTGCCGCCGCAGCGTCATCTGGGCTACGCCGTGCAGTGGTTCGGCCTGGCCCTGACCGTGCTCGTCGTTGCGCTGGTGTTGGAGTGGCGCAGGAGGCGCGCCGTGGCACGACCGGCATCCCGTACCCAACCATGAGAAAATGCCCCGCATGAACACTGCTACGTCCCCGCAGGCGCGCGGCTCTGGCCGCCGGACCCTGGTACTGCTGTTTGCCGTGTTCTTCGGGGCGATGGCGCTGGCTGCCGTGCTGCGCTTCTCCGGCTGGCAGCCCACCGGGCACCGCAATGCCGGCCAGCTGCTGAAGCCGCCGGTGGACCTGCGCCAGCAGGCGCCGACCCTGGCCAGCGGCCAGCCTTATCCGTGGAATCCCGAGGCCCGTACCTGGCGCCTGCTGGTGGCGCCGGCCGGAGTCTGCGACGCGCAGTGCGTCACTTTGTCGCAGGGACTGGGCAAGGTGTGGCAGCTGTTCGGCCATAACGCCGATAATGTCGAAATCCTGTGGCTGGGAACGCCACCGGCGTCGATCGCCTCGCTGCCCGCGCTGCGGCCGCTGGCACCGTCGCCAGCACTGCGCGCGGCCCTGCCCGGCGTCGACGATCCGGCTGGCCTGCCGGTCTACGTGATCGATCCGAACGGCTTCGTGATCATGCGCCATGCCCCCGGCAGTGACCTGGGTGGCCTGCGCAAGGACATGGCCACGTTGCTGAAACTGAAGTGAGTCCCGTTTGATGAGCCTTTCCGCGCGTCCGGCGCTGCACCGCAATTTCCACCGCCTGGCGTGGTTCGCCATGATCATGACCGCGAGCACGATCATGTTCGGCGCCTTCGTGCGCCTGTCCGATGCCGGCCTGAGCTGCCCGGACTGGCCGACCTGCTATGGACAGGCCACCTGGCCGCAGCACGTGGAAGAGACCATCGGCCATCCGGCAGCGGAGATCCGCCCGCTGGAGACCCACAAGGCCTGGCGTGAGCAGGTGCATCGCTTCCTGGCCGGCGCGCTGGGCATCGAGATCCTGACCCTGGCGCTGCTGGCCACGCGCAAGCGCCGCTTTGGAAGCACGGCGGTGGTGGCCGCCTGCGTGCTGGTGGCCGCCGGCATACCGCTGTACATGATGGGCTGGCACGGCACCGCCAGCGCCTTGGCCCTGATAGGCGAGGCGATCCTGCTGATCGCGGCGCTGCGCTGGAGCAACATCGACCTGGCGCGCGCTGCCCTGCTGACCCTGGCGGTGGTGATCTTCCAGGCCCTGCTGGGCATGTGGACGGTGACCCTGCTGCTGAAACCCATCGTGGTGATGGGCCACCTGCTGGGCGGCATGCTGATGTTCGCGCTGCTGGTGTGGATGGCCTGGCGCGCAACGCACATGCCGATCACCCTGGCCGAAGCACCGAAGCTGAAGTGGATGCTGCGCATCGGTGTGGCGGTGCTGGTCACCCAGATCGCACTGGGGGGCTGGGTCAGTGCCAACTACGCGGCGCTGGCCTGCGGCGGCGGAAGCGCCTCGCTGGACAACTTCCCGCGCTGCGCCAACCAGTGGTGGCCGCAGCACAACTTCGTCGAAGGCTTCACCCTGTGGCGTGGCATCGGCGTGGACTACGAAGGCGGCGTGCTGGATGGCGCTTCGCGTATCGCCATCCAGATGGCGCACCGCCTGTTCGCGGTGGTGGTGGCGGTCTACCTGTTGTGGCTGGGCGTGCGCCTGTTCCGCCTGCCGAGCATGCGTGGCTGGGCCAGTGCGCTGATCGCGCTGCTGGTGCTGCAGGTCACCCTCGGCATCCTCAATGTGAAGCTGGCGCTGCCGCTGGAAGTGGCGGTGGCCCACAACGGCGTAGCCGTTGCCCTGTTGTTCGTGCTGGTCAGCCTGCTGGCCCGTCTGCGTGCCCCGGACTGATTCCATGTTTTCCAATTACCGCCAGTACTGGGACCTGACCAAACCCAAGGTCGTCGCCCTCATTGTCTTCACTGCCCTGGTCGGCATGGTCCTGGCCATCCCCGGCGTGCCCAGCTGGGAGCAGGTGCGCGCCGGCGTGCTCGGTTTCCTCGGCATCTGGCTGGCGGCCTCGGCCGCGGCCGCGATCAACCAGCTGCTGGATGCGCACATCGATGCGCAGATGGCGCGCACTTCGTGGCGTCCGCTGGTGGTGGGCAAGGTCAAGCCGTGGCAGGTGCTGGTGTTCGCCGGCGTGCTGATCGTGGTGTCGATGACCATCCTGGTGCTGTGGGTGAACCTGATCACTGCGGTGCTGACCTTCGCCTCGCTGATCGGTTATGCGGTGATCTACACCGTGTACCTCAAGCGCGCGACCTCGCAGAACATCGTCATCGGCGGCCTGGCCGGCGCGATGCCGCCGATGCTCGGCTGGGCTGCGGTCACCGGCATGCAGGGTTCGTCGGACTGGGCGTACTCGTCGCTGCTGGTGCTGATCATCTTCATCTGGACGCCGCCGCACTTCTGGGCACTGGCGATCTTCCGCCGCGAGGACTACGCCAAGGCGGAAATTCCGATGCTGCCGGTGACCCATGGCGTGGTGCACACCCGCAAGCAGATCATGGTGTACTCGGTGGTGCTGGCACTGGTCTGCCTGCTGCCGTACCTGGTGGGCATGAGTGGCGCGTTCTACCTGGGCGGCGCGATCGTGCTCAACGCCGTGTTCCTCTGGTACGCCTGGCGCATGCTGAACCCGCCGGACGAACTGTTCTCGATGAAGATGTTCTATTACTCCATCGTGTACCTGATGGCGCTGTTCGCCTTCCTGCTGGTGGACCACTGGATCCTGCCCTGGTTGTAAAGCGCCACCTGTAGAGCCGAGCCCATGCTCAGCTGAGGGGTGGTTGGAAGAGCAGCCGAGCGTGGGCTCGGCTCTACAGTAGATCCACACCATGCGTGGATGTTCTCCTCGTCGCGTCAGGGCTTGCGCCGCGCATACCGCTGCGCGATCACGCCGCAGACGATCAGCTGGATCTGGTGGTAGATCATCACCGGCAGCACGATGGCACCGAGGCTGCCACCAGCGAACAACACCTTGGCGATCGGCACGCCCGTGGCCAGGCTCTTCTTCGAGCCGCAGAACACGATGGCGATCTCGTCCTCGCGGTTGAAGCGCAGGCGGCGGGCGATGACGGTGATCAGCGGCATGGCGATGCCCAGCAGCACCGCGGCCACGACGGCCACGGCCAGCAGTGACAGCAGCGGCGTCTTGCTCCACAGGCCCTCGGTGACGGCTTCGCCGAAGGCCGAGTACACCACCAGCAGGATGGTGGCCTGGTCGGTGTAGCGCAGCAGTGCACGCTGCTTCTCCACCCAGCCGGCAATCCACGGCCGCAGCAGATGGCCGGCCACGAACGGCACCAGCAGCTGCAGCATGATGCCGCCGATCGCGTGCAGCGGATCCTGCACGCCGCCGGAGGTGCCGGCCAGCGCGGTCAGCAGCAGCGGGGTGAGGAACACACCCAGGATGCTCGACAGTGAAGCGCTGCACACTGCTGCGGGCACGTTGCCGCGGGCCATCGAGGTGAACGCGATGGACGACTGCACGGTGGAGGGCAGGGTGCACAGGAACAGCACGCCCAGGTACAGCTCCGGGGTCAGCAGCCAGCCCGACAGTGGCTTGAACATCAGCCCCAGCAGCGGGAACAGGATGAAGGTGCATGCGAGGATGGTCAGGTGCAGCCGCCAGTGCAGCATGCCGCCGATGATGGACTCACGTGGCAGGCGCGCGCCGTGCAGGAAGAACAACGCCGCGATGGCGACGGTGGTGACGTCATCAAGGACGATGGCGGCGGCGCCCTTCATCGGCAGCAGCGAGGCCAGGCCAACCGTGCACAGCAGGGCGAGGGTGAAATTGTCCGGTCGCAGGCGCGACCACCAGCGGGTCATGGTGGGCAGAGTCCTTGGTGCGGTGGAGTCAGGGCGAAATGGATGGCGTGGCCAGGCGCTGGCGGGTGGCGGCTTCCAGCGACTTCAGGCCGGCACGCTGGCCGAGCTGCAGGGCCTGTTCCGGGCTGGCGTGTTCGTAACGTGCATTGACCAAGCCGAGCACGGCACCGGCACGGTTGCCGGAGGCGCAGTGCAGCAGCACCGGTCCCTGGCTTTGCCGCAGGGCCTGATGCACGGCGCGCACATTGGCCGCATCCAGCCCCTCTGCGCCGGCCACCGGAATGCGCACATAGCGCAGGCCCAACGATTCGGCCACGTGGGTTTCATCGAAACCGCGGTCTTCGTCGGGCTGGCGCAGGTCGATCACCGTGCGCACACCCTGTGCAGCCAGTTCGCGCAGTTGTGCGGCACTGGGCTGGCCGCCGGCATACAGGCCGGGGCGGACTTCATTGAGCGGGGTATCCGCGGCCAGGACGGCCAGCGGCAGGCAGAGCGACAACAACAGCAGGCAGGTCAGGCGCAGCAGCATGGTCCTCTCCGTGAAAGCGTCTGCCCCTCTACAGGCGCAGCCCGGCGCGGGCCTTCAACAGCTCGCGCAGTTCGTATTTGTCAGTATCGTCCAGACCCTGCTGGCGCTGCTTTGCCAACAACTCCTCCAGGCGTTGCACCAGCAGCTGTTTCTCCAGCTGAGCCACCGCGTCGTGCAGTTCCTGGGTCCAGCTGGCCTCGGTGCCGGGCAGTGTCTGTGCCGCCAGTGTATGCAGCGAGCCCTGTTCTTCGCGGCCGTCGAAATGTTCCAGCAGGGCGCCGGTGCTGATGTCCGGGCGCTGTTCGACCAGCCCCAGCAGCTCCAGCAGCAGCTCCACGCCGGGCAGGCGCAGGCCCTGGAAGTGATGCTTGCCGCCCAGGGTCAGTGCCAGCGACGGCTGCTGCAGCAGCACGGCGATCGCGCCGCGCACCAGGCTGCGCTTGGCCACCGGTTGAATAGTGCGTGCCGGCTGGCGCTGAGGCATCGAAGCGCGTGCAGCCTGGGCGTTGCCGCCGAGGCCGGTCAGCTGCGCCAGCTGCTGCTTCATCAGGTCGCCGAAGGCACCGTCGGGAATCTGCGCCAGCATCGGCTTGGCCCGCTCGGCCAGGCGCGCCTTGCCGTCCAGCGTGCCCAGGTTGATCTCGCGGGTCAGCTCGTCGAAGAAGAACTGCGACAGCGGCGTGGCCTGCTTCAGGCGTTCGTTGAAGGCCTCGGCGCCTTCCTTGCGCACGATGGTGTCCGGGTCCTCGCCATCGGGCAGGAACAGGAAGAAGGCCTGGCGGCCATCCTTCATGCGCGGCAGCACCGACTCCAGCGCCTTCCAGCCAGCACGGCGGCCGGCGGCGTCGCCGTCGAAGCAGAAGAACACGTCCGGCGCGTTGCGGAACAAGAGCTCGGCATGGTCCGGCGTGGTCGCCGTGCCCAGCGTCGCCACCGCCTGGGTGACGCCGAACTGGAACAGCGAGACCACGTCCATGTAGCCCTCGACCACGATCAGCCGCTCGATCTTCTGGTTGGCCTGGCGCACCTGCCACAGGCCGTACAGCTCGCGGCCCTTGTGGAACAGCGCGGTCTCGGGCGAGTTGAGGTACTTGGGGCCGTCGTCCTTCTCGAACACGCGGCCGCCGAAGGCGATCACCCGGCCACGGCGGTCGAAGATCGGGAACATCACCCGGTCGCGGAACTTGTCGTAGACGTGGCCGCGGTCGTTCTTGGAGAACAGGCCGGCGCGGTCGAGCAGTTTCATGCGCCGCTCGTCCTTGCCCAGCGCATCGCGCAGGCCGCTGTAGCCATCCGGCGCGTAGCCGATCTGGAAGCGTGCGCGGTTCTCTTCGTCCACGCCACGCCCATCCAGGTAGCTGCGTGCCTTTTCGCTGCCCTGCAGGTTGCTCTGGAAGAACTTCGTGGCCGCCTCAAGCGCCGAATACAGCTCGCGGCTGTCGTCCTGCTGCTGGGGGCTGCGTGGGTTCTCGCTGCGCGGCACTTCCATGCCTGCGCGCTTGGCCAGTTCATCCACCGCGTCGAGGAACTCGAGGCGGTCGTAGTTCATCAGGAAGCTGATCGCGGTGCCGTGTGCGCCGCAACCGAAGCAGTGATAGAACTGCTTGGTGGGCGAGACCGTGAACGACGCCGAGCGCTCGTCATGGAACGGGCAGCGCGCTGCATATTCCTTGCCCTGTCGCTTCAACGGCACGCGGCTGCCCACCACCTCGACGATGTCGGAGCGGGCGAGCAGATCGTCGATGAAAGCGTCGGGGATACGGGCCATGGGCAACAGAACGGGGCGCGGCCGCCAGGGCGCGCAGCAGGGGCGGCAGGTTCCCCTAGTTTACTCGCTGGCGACGCCGGGACTGGCCTGTTCGGCCTCGACCCCGGCCTTGGCCAGCTGAGCCCGTGCATGCAGGCGCTCGTCGATCACCGCGGTCATCAGCGCGCCGACGAAGAACACGGCGGTGGCGTAGTAGATCCACACCAGTGCGATCACCAGCGCACCCATCGAGCCGTAAGCGCTGCCCGGGGCCACGGTGGCGATGTAGACGCCGATGCCATACCGGCCCAGGGTGAACAGCACCGAGGTGATGGCGCCGCCGATGAAGGCCTGGCGCCACGCCACGCGGCGGTCCGGCAGGTAGTGGTAGAGGAAGGCGAAGGCCAGCGTGTAGAGCAGCAGCGAGGTCAGGTAGCCGATCGCCGGCAGCACCGAGGGCAGCTGCGCGAACACCACCTGCAGTGCAGTGGTGGCGGTCATCGAGAGGATCAGCAGGAAGCCCAGTGCCAGCACCACGCCGAACGAGAACACGCGCTTGCGCAGCCAGGCCTTGACGCCTTCCAGGCGCTGGCCGCTGGTGTGGAAGATCCGGTTCAGCGCGTTCTGCAGCTGGGCGAACACGGCGGTGGCGCCGATGAACAGCAGCAGTGTGCTCCACAGCCCGGCCAGCGAACCCACGCTGGGCTGGCTGTTGGCGTTGTGCAGCACGGTGTCGGCGACGCTGGCCACGCTGCTGCCGGCCACCGAGCCAATCTGGCTGATCAACGTCTGTTGTGCAGGCGGGTACAGCGAGGCGGTCAGCCACAACAGCAGCACCAGCAGCGGTGCCATCGACAGCAGGGCGTAGAAGGAGACCGAAGCGGCCTGGGTCAGCACATCGATTTCGACGAAGCGCTTGGCGACCGCCATCGGAAAGCTGTCCTGCAGGCGGTCAGCGTAGTGGCGAAGCCGTGCGGGGAAGCCGTGGGGACGCGAGCCGGTGGGGGCGTTGGATTGCTCGACCATGGGGATGTTGTAGCAGCCGGGGGTCGAAGGTGCGGTGAAGCGGATGCATCAATGGGGTCAGAGCCCTTCCGCGATGCGAAAGGGATCCGACCCCGGCAATGGCTTATGCCAGCAGCTGCTTGACCAGCTTGGATACCAGGCCCATGTCGGCCTGGCCGGCGAGCTTGGGCTTCAGCGCACCCATCAGCTTGCCCATGTCGGCCGGGCCGGAGGCGCCGGTCTCGGCAATGGCGGCCTGGATGGCGGCCACGATCTCGGCCTCGCCCATCTTCGCCGGCAGGTAGGCTTCGATGACCACGATCTCGGCGCGCTCGATCTCGGCCAGGTCCTCGCGGTTGGCGGCCTCGTACTGGTTGACCGAGTCCTTGCGCTGCTTGACCATCTTGTCGAGCACGGCGATCACGGCGGTGTCATCCAGTTCAATGCGCTCGTCCACTTCGCGCTGCTTGATGGCGGCATTGATCAGGCGGATCACGCCCAGCTTGTGCTTCTCGCCCGCCTTCATGGCGGCCTTCATGTCTTCGGTGAGCTGCTGCTTCATGCTCATGAGGAACCTCGTGGTGGTAGGTGGGGCGGGGCGGATGCCCGAACCCGGAAACGCAAAAAGCCGGCGACGCTCGCGCGTGCCGGCTTCGGCTCCATCGCGACAGGCAAACCCGCCGCAATGAAGATGCGTCCGATCAGTACAGGCGCTGACGCTTGGTGACGTCGCGCGACGAGCGGCGCAGCTGACGCTTCACAGCAGCGGCGGCCTTGCGCTTGCGCTCCTGGGTCGGCTTTTCGTAGAACTCGCGCTTGCGGGTTTCGGCCAGCACACCGGCCTTTTCGCAAGTGCGCTTGAAGCGGCGAAGAGCAAACTCGAAGGGCTCGTTCTCGCGGACTTTGACGCTGGGCATGGAATCTCCGGGACACAGTAGAACCGGGTCACGCCCGGCGAGCCGCACATTATAGCGGCGAATAGACAAACTGCAAGCGGCCAACCCTGAATACGGGCCGGAAGTTCGAAAGCAGTGAGATCTGCACATCCCCCGAGGGGGCGGCAGGGGCGTCATAATAGCAGGCATGCGAGTCCTTGGCATCGAATCTTCCTGTGATGAGACCGGCGTGGCGGTGTATGACACCGACCTGGCCGGCAGCGCGGCCCTGCGCGCCCACGCGGTCTACAGCCAGATCGCCCTGCATGCCGAGTACGGCGGTGTAGTGCCCGAGCTGGCCAGCCGCGACCACGTCCGCAAGCTGCTGCCGCTGGTGCGCCAGACCCTGGCCGACGCCGGTCTGGGCGTAGACGACATCGATGGGGTGGCCTATACGGCGGGTCCGGGCCTGGTCGGCGCGCTGCTGGTGGGCGCCGGCGTAGCCCGCTCGCTGGCCTGGGCGCTGGAGGTGCCGGCGGTAGGCGTACACCATATGGAAGGCCACCTGCTGGCCCCGCTGATGGAAGACGATCCGCCGGAAGCGCCGTTCGTGGCGCTGCTGGTGTCCGGCGGCCATACCCAGCTGGTGGCCGTGGACGCCATCGGCCAGTACCGCCTGCTGGGCGAGACCCTGGACGATGCGGCCGGCGAGGCCTTCGACAAGACCGCCAAGCTGATGGGCCTGCCGTACCCGGGTGGTCCCCAGCTGGCCAGGCTGGCCGAGCAGGGGACGCCGGGCGCGTACCGCTTCGCGCGGCCGATGACCGACCGCCCCGGGCTGGATTTCAGTTTCTCCGGCCTGAAGACACAGGTGCTGATGGCCTGGCGCGACAGCGACCAGAGCGAACAGACCCGCGCCGACATCGCCCGTGGCTTTGAAGACGCGGTGGTCGAGACCCTGTCGATCAAGTGCGAGCGCGCGCTGGAAGCGGCCGGGACCAACGTGATCGTGGTGGCTGGCGGCGTGGGCGCCAACAAGCGCCTGCGCGCGCGCCTGCAGCAGATGGCCGAGCGTCTCGGCGGCCGCGCCTGTTTCCCGCGCCCCGCGCTGTGCACCGACAACGGCGCGATGATCGCCTTCGCTGGCGCGCTGCGCCTGCAGGCCGGCCAGCACAGCCCGCCGAAGGTGGACGTGACCCCGCGCTGGGACATGGCGACCCTGCCGGCGGTCTGATCCGGCAGCGCCGGGCCACGCCGGGCGGACGTATTACCGACGCCCTGCCAACGGCGACGCCGCCAACACGGTCGTCGCCCGCTCATGGCGCTGCAGCCAGCCCAGGGTGTGCGGGCAGCGGGCGTGGATCAGCCGCCCGATCGCGGCCAGGTCGGCACCGAGGTCGCGTTCCAGGATGGGTTCGTGGTGCGCGATCCGGTTGCGCAGGTGGCGGATGCGTCCAATGTCTGCGTGGATGGCTTTCCTGATGACACTGGGATGTGCCGAAGGCGCATGACGTAGAACCCCACCAAGTGCGGGTATCCACAGGGTGGAGTCGAAGCGACATGTAAAGAGCTGCTGCCAGAACACCATTGGCAGGTTGGCGACGATCTCAGGTGTATCGGTTACGCGGCTGGCAAGTTGTTCCAGTGCCGTGCGTGGAGAAGTACTGGATGAAGTTGGCAGTCTGCGTCGGAAGGCATCATTCCACGGCCAACGCGGGCCGTGCTGTCGGGTAAGCACAGCTGCAGCGGCGTTGCGAATGACCACCTCGCACAGATGGACCGGCATCATCAGCGCACCGCACATCCGCATGTTCCAGAGATACAGGGAATCGGCAGTGACGTCAGGGCTGCAGGTCGATGCGATTCTCTCGTAAGTCGACAGGCGCTCCGCTGACAGCGCGCGCCGCAGTACATCGTATGGAGCCATCGTCATGTGCGGTGGTGAAGGAGGGCTCAATGTTCGCGAGAGTGGGCGGCGACCACCATCAGGGAACGTAGTTGTCCGCGCGGCTGATTTCCTGCGTTTCGCCTCGGGCGAATACCTGACCTGCCCTGTCGGAATTGGCCTTGACCGGCGATCTGGTCCTTGCCTAATCTGCGTGCCTGCGCCACCGGGACTCGCGGCTGGATTCCAGCTCCCCCTGGGGACAAACGGTAGTACCAAAGGGCCCTGCTAGCGGGGCCCTTTGTCTTTTCCGGGCCCGCCCCGTGCCGGCCACCCATCGCCCGTTCCGGGCAGGGTCACCGCCGTGCCGTTACCATGGCCCCCTGTATTCGGGCGGGTAAGCGCAATGGACAAGGTTTTCATCGAGGGGCTGACGATCGACGCCCTGATCGGTATCTACGATTGGGAGCGACGGATCCGCCAGGACCTGGTGTTCGACCTGGAAATGGGCTTCGACAACCGTCGCCCTGCGGCTACCGATGACATTGCCCACACCCTGAACTACAAGGCGGTGAGCAAGCGCCTGGAGCAGTTCGTGCGCGAATCGGAATTCGGTCTGGTCGAGACCCTGGCCGAGCGTTGCGCGCAGATCGTACTGGAGGAGTTCGACGTGAAGTGGCTGCGCTTGAAGCTGAGCAAGCCCGGTGCGGTGCGCGGCGCGCGCGCGGTGGGCGTGATCATCGAGCGCACGCGGGACTGACCCGGTCATGCCGGCCGCTGGCCGGCAACCTCAACAGCAATGAAGAAAGGAGACAACTGATGGTGGACGCGGTGGTGGCGGTACAGTGGCTGGAAAAGCTGCAGAACACACTGGAACCCTATCCCGGCGCCTACCTGGCGTTGATGATCTCGGCGCTGCTGATCGCAGCGGGCCTGGCCAACTGGGTGACCAAGCGCATCCTGGTGCGTGGCCTGCGGCGCCTGCTGCAGCGCCTGCCGGGTGCCGAGTCCGGGCGTGGCAGCCATTTGATGCGGGTCATTTCGCGCCTGTCCAACGTGGTGCCCAGCCAGGTGATCGCCTCGGGCATCACCCTCATCCCCGACCTGCCGCCGGGCCTGGTCAACGTCATCATCAAGCTGTGCATCGTGTGGGCGGTACTGACCGTGTCGATGGCGTTCTCGCATGCGCTGGACGCGGCCAACAGCCTGTACGAGCGCAAGCCCGACGCACGCAACAAGCCGATCAAGGGCTACCTGCAGGTGGTCAAGATCGTGGTGTTCGTGGCCGCCGGCCTGTCCATCATCGCCACCCTGCTGGGGGTCGCCCTGGGGCCACTGGTCACCGGCCTGGGCGCGGCCACCGCGGTGCTGATGCTGATCTTCCAGGACACCATCCTGTCGCTGGTGGCCAGCGTGCAGATCAGTGGCGACGGCCGCGTGCGCATCGGCGACTGGATCGAGATGCCCAGCCAGAACGCCGATGGTGATGTGATCGACATCGCCCTGCACACCATCACCGTGCAGAACTTCGACAAGACCATCACCACCATCCCGACCAAGAAGCTGGTGACCGAGTCGTTCAAGAACTGGCGCGGCATGCAGGAGGCCGGTGGCCGCCGCATCAAGCGCGCGCTGTACCTGGACCAGCACAGCGTCGGATTCCTGGACGAGGGCGACCTGGCCTTCCTCGGCCAGTTCGCGCTGCTGCGCGACTACTTGCAGGACAAGGAACAGGAGCTGGGGCAGTGGAACGGGCGCCTGCGCGAGCAGGGTGTGGCCGAGGTCAACAGCCGCCGGGTGACCAACCTGGGCACCTTCCGTGCCTATGTGGAGCGCTACCTGCGCAGCCATCCGGGCATCCACACCGACATGACCCTGCTGGTGCGGCAGCTGCAGCCGACCACCGAGGGCCTGCCGCTGGAGCTGTACTGCTTCACCCGTAGCACCGCCTGGGGCGAGTACGAGGCGGTGCAGTCGGACATCTTCGACCACCTGCTGGCGATCCTGCCGGCCTTCGGCCTGCGCGTGTTCCAGGCCTCCAGCGACGCCATGTTGATGGCCGGGCAGCGCCAGTTGGCCAGCTCGGAGTAAGCTGCGGTGCCCCCGGCGGGTCCATACGGTCCCCGCTGGTGGCTGAAACTGAATGAAGAAACCTCTCGCCAAACGGCTCGGGATCGCTAGAATGCCGGGCTTGTAAACGTTTTCATCAAGGACTGCCGGTGGCCTCCGATCGCATCGAATCCCTCATTGCCCAGATGACCGTCGAGGAAAAGGTCGGCCAGCTGGGTGTCTTCGCAGACATGGTCCGCCCGTTCGCCCCGGACGTGAACCCGGAAGCCAACGTGCGCAATGCCGACCAGGTGCTGCAGCAGGTGCGCGAGGGCAAGGTCGGCTCGCTGTTCAATGGTGTCGGCGCCGAGCTGGGCCGCCGCATCCAGCAGGTCGCCACCGAGGAAAGCCGCCTGGGCATCCCGGTGATCCTGGCCGCCGACGTCATCCACGGCATGCGCACCGTGTTCCCGATTCCGCTGGGCGAGGCCGCCAGCTTCGAGCCGGACCTGGCCGAGCGCACCGCGCGTGCCACTGCCATCGAGGCCACCGCCGCCGGCCTGCACTGGACCTACGCACCGGCCGTGGACATCGCCCGCGACCAGCGCTGGGGCCGTGGCGCCGAAGGTGCCGGTGAGGACGTGGTGCTGGGCTGTGCGTTCGCCGCCGCCCGCGTGCGCGGCTTCCAGGGCAGCGACCTGCGCGCGGCCGATTCGCTGCTGGCCACGCCCAAGCACTTCGCCGCCTATGGCGCGGTGATGGCCGGCATGGAATACAACATGGTGGACATCTCGCCGCAGACCCTGCGCGACGTGCACCTGCCGCCGTTCAAGGCCGCCTTCGACGCCGGCGCGATCACCGTGATGTCCTCGTTCAACGACATCAACGGCGTGCCGGCCAGCGCCAATGCCGAACTGCTGACCGACATCCTGCGCGGCGAATGGAAGTTCCCGGGCGTGGTGATCTCCGATTACACCGCCGACATGGAGCTGGTCGCGCACGGCTATGCCGCCGATGATCGCGATGCCACCGCCAAGGCATTCACCGCCGGCCTGGACCTGAGCATGCAGAGCGGCTTCTACGCCGAGCACCTGCCGGGCCTGGTCGAGAGCGGCGAGGTGCCAATGGCGGTGCTGGATGAGGGCGTGCGCCGCATCCTGTGGCTGAAGGAAACCATCGGCCTGTTCGACGACCCGTACCGTTCGCTGGACCCGGCGCGCGAAGCGGATACCTCGCACCTCGCCGCGCATGACGAACTGTCGCGCGACGCCGCGCGCCGTTCGATCGTGCTGCTGAACAACCGCGACAACGTGCTGCCGCTGCAGAAGACCGGGCAGAAAATCGCGCTTATCGGCCCGTTCGTGCAGGACCGCGAGAACATTGAAGGCTGCTGGACGCTGTTCGGTGACAAGCAGCGCTACGTGGATCTGGAAACCGGCGTCCGTGCCGCCATCGGTGACGAAGCGCTGCTGGAGATCGTGCCGGGCTGCGAACTGGAAACTGCCATTCCGGGCGGCACCGAAGCAGCCGTGGCTGCCGCTCTGCGCGCCGACGTGGTGGTGCTGGCGCTGGGCGAACCGCAGCGCTACAGCGGTGAAGCGCAGTCGCGCGTGGAGATCACCCTGCCGCCGGCCCAGCAGGCGCTGGCCGAGGCCGTGGCGATGACCGGCAAGCCGCTGGTGGTGCTGCTGCGCAATGGCCGCGCGCTGGCGCTGCAGGGCGCGGTGCGCAATGCACAGGCGGTGGCGGTGACCTGGTACCTGGGCACGCAGACCGGCCACGCTGTGGCCGATGTGCTGTTCGGCGACTACAGTCCGTCCGGCCGCCTGCCGGTCAGCTTCCCGCAGGTATCCGGCCAGCAGCCGTACTTCTACAACCACCCGCGCACCGGTCGCCCGGAACTGCCGACCATGTCGGAGTTCAAGGCCCGTTGGCGCGAGATTCCGAACGAACCGCTGTACCCGTTCGGCCATGGCATCGGCTACACCAGCTTCGCCTACGGCGTGCCGCAGCTCAGCGCGGCGCAGTTGGGCTGGGACGACACCCTGACCATCACCACCACGCTGACCAACAGCGGTGATGTGGCCGGCGAGGAAGTGGTGCAGTTGTACATCCATGACCGCGTGGCCAGCCGCGTGCGTCCTGTGCGTGAGTTGAAGGACTTCCGCAAGGTGGCACTGCAGCCGGGCGAGTCGACCGAGGTGGTGTTCACCCTCACCCGCGAGCAGCTGTCGTTCACCGGCCGCGACGGCGTGCTGCGCGCCGAGCCGGGCGTGTTCGACGTGTGGGTATGCGCCTCGTCGGCGGCCGGTGAAGCCGTGCAGTTCGAGTTGCTGAAGGGCTGATTGCGCCCTCATCCACGCATGGCGTGGAGCAACGGCAAGCGGTAGCGCCGGGCCACGCCCGGTGTTGCTGTGCTCACATTGCACGAACACGCCGGGCGTGGCCCGGCGCTACCATCGGGTTCCCTGTTTCGATGGAGCCCGCGCATGCGCCGGATGGCCTGTCTGATTCCCGCCCTGATGCTGGCCGCCTGTTCGCAGCCGGCGCCGCCGGCCGAGCCTGCGGCGGATGCTCCGCCGCCGATGGAGGCCAGTGCTGCAGCGACGCCTGGGGCTGAATCGGTGACGCCGACGGCCGAACCCTCTGCAACCGCACCGGCGGAAGCGCCCGCCGAAGACGCACGCGCGCGCATCGAGTCGCTGCTTGGCGATGCGGCGCAGTACGAAAAGGTGTTCAACGCGTTCAAGACCGCGGTGGTCGGCGGTGATCGTGCTGCCGTGGTCGAGGAAGTGCACTTCCCGTTGAACATCAGCGGCGGAAAGAAGATCACCGGCCCCGGTGAGTTCCAGCGCAACTACGAGAAGATCATCACCCCGGCGGTGGTCAAGGCGGTGTCCGAACAGGACTTCGGCAAGGTCTTCGTCAACCAGCAGGGCGTGATGATTGGCGATGGACAGGTGTGGTTGAACGGGCAGTGCCTGGACCAGGCCTGCACGAAGACCGAGGTGAAGGTCATCACCATCCAGTAAACGGAAACGGCCCCGCATGCGGGGCCGTTCCGGGAAAAGGTGCCGATCAGGCCTTCGGCGTCAGCTTCAACAGGCGCGCCTTGCTGCCATCTTCCAGCAGCCACAGCGCGCCATCCGGACCCTGTTCCACTTCGCGGATGCGCTCGCCCATGTTGAAGCGTTCGGCCTCGCGCGCGCTGTCGCCGTCGAACGCCACACGCACCAGCGAGGTCGACGACAGCCCACCGATGAAGCCGCTGCCCTTCCACTGCGGGAACAGGCTGCCGCTGTAGATCACGAAGCCGGCCGGCGAGATCACCGGCGTCCAGGTCACCTTCGGGGCGGCGAATTCCGGACGCGTGTCGTGGTCGGGAATCGGTCGGCCGTCGTAATGGTCGCCGTTGGAGACGATCGGGTAACCGTAGTTGGTGCCGCGCACGATCAGGTTCAGTTCGTCGCCGCCGGCCGGGCCCATCTCGTGTGCCCACAGCTTGCCGTTGGCGTCGAAGGCCATGCCGAGGATGTTGCGGTGGCCCAGCGACCACACCTGCGCGGCCACGCCGCCCTGCGAGGCGAACGGGTTGTCGGCCGGCAGGCTGCCGTCATCGTTGAGGCGGATGATCTTGCCGAGGTTGCCGCCCATGTCCTGCGCCGGATCGAACTTCTGCCGCTCGCTGGAGCTGATCCACAGCTTGCCGTCCGGGCCGAAAGCGAGGCGGTGGCCGTAGTGGCCCTCACCGCTGACCTTGGGGCTCTGCCGCCAGATCACCTTCAGGTCCTTGAGCTGACCGGCGCCGTTGGCGTCCAGCGCCAGCGTGGCACGGGCCACGGCAGCACCGCGGGTGTCCAGCGTGCCTTCCTCGGCGTAGCTGAGGTACACAACGTGATTACGGGCGAAATCGGGATGCAGGATGATGTCGCCGAAACCGCCCTGGCCACCGTAGGCGACCTTCGGAACGCCGGTGATCTCGTGCTTCTGGCCGCTGGCCAGATCCAGGTGCTGCAGCTTGCCGCGCTTCTCGGTGACCAGCAGGCTGCCATCGGGCAGGAAGGTCATCGCCCACGGCTGGTCGAAACGGCTGACCTCGGTGGCGGTGAACGGGCGCTGGTCGGCGGCGGCGGATGCCGTGGCCGTGGCCTGGGCGCCGTTGGCGGCCGGGTCGGCGGCATTGCAGGCGGAGGTGGCGAGGATCGGCACCAAGCCGAGGGCGAGCAGCAGGGGCATGCGGGTCATGGGTATCTCCAGGGCGGGGATGCGGATGGCCGGGCTGTCCCTTGTATACCACTGGAGGCGTGATCGTCGTGGCCCGAAGGTCCTGCGCCCCCCCCTGTGCGACGGCGGCGGGATCGTCTAGGGTGGGCACGCCCGGGCAACGCGTGCCCGACTGCCTGCCAAGGATCTGCAGTGAACACTGCCATGCCCCACAAGCCGTCCACCGCCTTCATCGCCGCCTCGTGGGTGGCCCTGTTGCTGGGCGCGGCGGCCTACCTGATCGGCCTGTTCAACGCCGCCACGATGGCGCTCAACGAGAAGGGCTACTACCTGACCCTGCTGCTGTTCGGCCTGTTCGCGGCGGTGTCGCTGCAGAAGAGTGTGCGTGACCGCGTCGAGGGTATTCCGGTGAGTGGTTTGTACTACGCGTTGTGCTGGTTCGCGCTGCTGTCGGCGCTGATGCTGCTGCTGGTTGGGCTGTGGAATGCCACCCTGGCATCGAGCGAGAAGGGCTTCTATGGCATGGCCTACGCGCTGTCGCTGTTCGGTGCGGTGGCGGTGCAGAAGAACACCCGCGACCTGATCGCCGCCGGTGGCGGTGAGAGCAAGCGCAGCGCAGGCGTGCTGCCGCTGCCGGAACAGGAGTGATCGATCCGGTGTAGAGCCGAGCCATGCTCGGCTCAGTCGAGCATGGCTCAACTCTACAGACGTGGTGCGAGAGCCGAGCGTGGGCTCGGCTCTACAAAAGCATGGCGTTATCGCTTCAACCGCGGATCCGCCAGCTGTGCATCCTCCCAGCCACGACGCACCGCACCGCGCGCCTGCGCCCATTCCAGCCGGCTGCGGCCACGCTCGCTGGCCCAGCGTGATTCCAGTTCGCGCTCCACTTCCTCGTAGGCGCGGATCATGTCCTGTGCGCGAGCCGCATGTCCGATACGGTAGGCAGGCTCGTAATCCTCGAAGAACAACTGGTCGTCGTAGTACGGCTCGGCCGTGTAGCGCTCGCGCCAGTAGTTGCTGACCGCATCGCGCGGGGTGCTGTCGTCCGGTACGCGGCCGGGGATCTGGTACTCGGTCATGGAAGGCTCCGTTGTGGACGAAGCCCGATCGTGCCTGCGTGGCGGTTAACGGCCCGGTCCGGCAGCGTGATAACCAGATCAATCCGCCGGGCATGCCGCGGCGTTACCGATCACCCGGCGTCGGCATCCTTGCGCGGCAGCTTGTAGATCACCGCGCCGATGGCAAACGCCACCAGTGCCGCGGCGATGTTCTGCCAGCTGGCACTGGCGAACAGCGCCAAGCACAGCAGCAGCGCCAGCACCGGAATAAGCGGGCCACCCGGCAGCTTCAGCGCACCTGGCCGGTCGGCGTAGCGCTTGGCCAGCACCAGCACCGCAGCGGCCGTTCCGATGTAGGCGAACAAGCGCGTGGTCATCGACAGCAGGGCCAGCTGCACGAACGAACCGGACAGGGCCAGGCCGAGCGCGATCAGGCCCTGGCAGAGGATCGAGGCGGCCGGGGTGTGGAAGCGTGGGTGTACCTGCGCCAGGATCTTCGGCCCGTAGCCATCGCGGGCCAGCGCGAACAGGAAGCGCGGGCCCATCATCATCGTGTTGCTGTTGGTGCCGAGGATGGAGATGGTGGCGCCGACCGTCAGGATCAGCGCAAGCGCTTCGCCACCGAAGCCGGCGGCGGCATCGGCCAGCGGCGTGGCCGAGCTGGACAGGCCGGCCAGCGTGCCCTGCGCCACCACCTGCACCGCGCCGTAGATGACGGTGACGGTGATGATCATGGTGATCAGCGCGAACGGAATGTCGCGGCGCGGATTGCGGTACTCGCCGGCCGCGGCCGGGATGTTCTCGAAGCCCGCGTAGGCATACAGCAACAGGAGCGCGGCTTCGCCCATGCGCTGCAGGTCATGCGGGTCCGGGCGCTGGCCGGAGAACGCAAGTTGCGGATCGATGTAGAACGCGCCGATGGCCACGAACAGCAGCAGGGGCAGCATCTTGCCGATCACCAGCACCACGCCGGTCCGCGCGGCCGAGCGCACGCCGATGATGTTGACGCCGGTCAGGAAGCCCAGCGACACCACGATGATCGCGATACGCCCCATGCCGGCACCGGCCCATGGCCAGAACCGCGCGACGGCATCGGCCAGCGCATTGCTCAATGCGGCCGCCGAGCTGATGCGGGTCAGCCAGATCATCCAGCCGATCTCGAACCCGGCGAATCGCCCGAACGCCTCGCGTGCATACAGGTAGCTGCCACCGGGTTCATCGAAGTAGCTGGCGGCCTGCGCGTAGCACAGCACCAGCAGCGCGACCACGATGCCGGCGGCGACCACGCCCCACAGGCTGAAGGGACCGAGCAGGGCGACGGTGGCGGCCGGCAGCAGGTAGATGCCGCTGCCGATCACATCGTTGATCGACAGGCCGACGATCTGCCAGCGGCTGACCGCGCGCTGCAGCTGCGGTTCGTCCTGCGCGCTCAACGGGCGTCTCCGCTCAGTGCGGGCAGTTGCCACTGGGCCTGCAGGCGCGTGTACTCGGCACGCGGCAGCAGCACGAAGCGCGGCGCATCCTGCGGCCGCAACCAGTTCAGCAGGGCCTGCATGCGCGCCTGCGGCATGGCGGTGCAGCCGGCTGTGGCCTCGCCGGGCTGGCGCCACAGGTGGGCGAAGATGCAGCTGCCCTTGCCGGGCTGGTTGTCCGGGTTGTGGGCGATCACGAAGCCTTCCTGGTAACGCACATCGCCCTTGTTGTGCAGGTCCAGCCGCATGGGCTCGGTGGAGCCCTTGACCGCTGCACTGCCGACTTTTCTTTCATCGACGATGCGGTTGTAGAACGGCGAGCCGGGCACGTCCATGCAGTAGCTGCTTTCGAGCATCGGCTGGTAGGCCATGGCCGTGCCTGGGCGTGTGACGGCATAGCCGAACGCACTGCCGAGCGCGAACACGCCCGCAGGGCTGCGGCCATCGCCTTCCTGCTTCTGCGGGCCATCGGCCTGTGCCGGATGCAGGCCCAGGCCCCAGGCACTGCCGGTGCGGCCAAGCGCCACCGGGAACGCCTGTCCATGCGCATGCCAGCCCTTGCCATCGCGCACATAGGCCTGCAACTGGCCTTGGGTGCTGTCCCAGCTTTCGCTGGTGACCACGATCAGCTGGCGCGCACCATCCAGCGGTGCCGCGTGGACGGACACCGCTGCAGCAAGCAGCAGCGCAGCGGTAGCGAGACGGACCAGCGATTTCATCAACAGGTGCTCCGGTCAGGAATCCAGCAGGTGGTCGATCCGCTCCAGGTTCACCGCAAGCTGCTGCTGGCGGTCCGGATTGGTGTGGCAGAGCAGCACGAACAGGAAATCGAGCAGGGCATGCATGGCGCTACGGTACAGCAGCTGCGCGACCTGCGGCGTGCGATCGTGCGCACACACCACCAGTGCTGCATCAGCATGCGCGCGCAGCGGGTTGGCGGTGTGGCGGGTGATGGAAATCACCTTGCCACCCATGTCCTGGAACTGCCGTGACAGCTGCGACAGCTGGGGCAGGTTGCCGAATTCGGAGAACATCAGCAGCGCATCGCCCGGGCGCGCGGCCGACAGGTTGGCCAGCATCAGGATCGGATCGGTATGCGGCACCACCAGCAGGCCGAGCAGCGACAGCCGCATGGCGAACTCGCGGGCGAACAGGCCATCGTCACCCAGGCCATGGACGAACAGCTTCGGCGCGCCGTCGAGCAGCTGCACAATGCGCTCGATTTCTTCGCGTGGGTTGGCCTGGCGGGTTTCCTCTTCGGCCTGCGCCTTGCTGCGGCGCAGGGCGTCGCCCAGGCGCAGGTAGTCATCGCCGCCGTCGGGTTCGCTGGGGGCCTGTTGTGGATCGGCACCGGCGCGGGCCACGTCCTGGCCGATCGAGTACTTCAGGTCCGGGTAGCCCTTGAAGCCGAGCTTCTGGCTGAACTTCACCACGCTGGACTGGCTGATGCCCAACGCGCTGGCCAGCTGCTGGGACGAGTAGTCGCGCAGCAGGTGGGCGTTGTCGAGGATGAAGTCGGCGATACGGCGCTCGATGGCCGACATCTGCCCGCGCTCGGAACGGATCTTCAGCAGGGGCGGCATGCGGGGTGTCCGGGCATGTGTAGGCGCGTTGCGGTTGGCAGCGTAGAGCGTGCCATGGAATGGGTCGGGCGGGTTCCAGCCGCGAAGAGGTTACGGAGTGCAGTTGTTGCCTTTGACGTTGAGTCCGCCTTCAAGCGAGCCGAGCACCGCAGGTCCGGCGAGGGCGAAGAGGCGCGGGTGTCTGAGCGTAGCGAGTTCCCGCGCCGTCCCTCGACGGGCCGAGGAGCGCAGGGAACCGGTGCGTAGCACCGGCTCGCGGTCGGCGGAGCGTTTCTTTTGGTTACTTTTCTTTTCGCAAAAAGAAAAGTAACGCCCGACCAGGCGTCAGTCACCCGTGGACCTTGTAGAGTCGAGCCATGCTCGACTGCGCGGTTCAACCCAGCATCTCCAGCCCACGCACTTCGGTGATGCCCAAGCCCGGCACGTCGCTGATGCTGATCTCCGATTCGTTGAAATGCACGCCGCCGCTGACCGGGTCGAACTGGCCCAGCGAGGGGCCGTCGAGGTCGACCTTGGTGATCACATCGCTCTTGGCCACCGCCAGGTGCACGGCGGCGGCGACGCTGATGCTGGATTCAATCATGCAGCCGATCATGCACGGCACGCCGTAGATGCCGGCGATGTCGGCGATGCGGATCGCGTTGGACAGGCCGCCGGTCTTCATCAGCTTGATGTTGATGATGTCGGCCGCGCGCTGCTGGATCAGGTCCATCACCTGGCTGGGGCTGAACACGCTCTCGTCGGCCATCACCGGCGTGTTGACGCGGTCGGTGACGTACTTCAGACCGCTGATGTCAGCGGCCTTCACCGGTTGCTCCAGCAGTTCCAGCACCACGCCGGCCTCTTCCAGCGCGCGCATCGCATGCACCGCCTGCTTGGCGGTCCAGCCCTGGTTGGCGTCCAGGCGCAGCAGGGCCCGGCCCTCGACGGCGGCATGGATCGCCTTGACCCGCTCGATGTCCAGGCCGATGTCCTTGCCGACCTTGATCTTCAGCGACTCGAAGCCGCGTTCGATCGCCGACAGCGAATCGGCCACCATCTTGTCGATGTAGTCCACGCTGATGGTGATGTCGGTGGTGATCACCGGGTCGCCGCCGCCGAGCATCTGGTACAGCGGCGCACCGTGCAGCTGCGCCCACAGGTCGTACAGCGCGATCTCCACCGCGGCCTTGGCGCTGGTGTTGCGCTCCATCGCGGTCTGCACCAGCCCGCACAGGCGGTTGAGGTTGACTACGTCCTGGCCGATCAGGCGCGGCGCGATGAAGTGGCGGATCGCTTCGATGATCGAGCCGTGCGTGTCACCGGTGATCACTGCGGTGGCGGGGGCTTCGCCGTAGCCGGTGTGGCCGGTGTCGGTGCGGATCAGCACCACCACGTCTTCCACGGTTTCCACCGTGCGCAGGGCAGTCTTGAACGGCGTCTTCAGCGGCACGCGCAGCATGCCCAGTTCGATGGCAGTGATCTTCATTCAGGAGTCTTGGCCCGCAGGCGCTGGATGTTGGTGATGCGGTCGATGTAGCGGACGGTATCGCTGGCCATCATCGGCTCCAGCGGCGTGACCGAAACACCATTGAGGTGGGCCTGCACGCGCGTGCCGTCGGCACCGAACCAGCTGCCGCCCGCGGTATCGTGGATGACCCAGGTGCGGCCGTCGACATGGCCGATGGCCATCATCACGTGCCCGGGAATGTAGACGAGGTCGCCCACCTGCAGGTTGGTGACGGCGCGGTCGCGCACCGCTTTGCCGTCCTTGCCGGTGAAGGGCAGGCGATCCAGTGCGGGGCTGACCGCCTGTGCACTGGTATTGCGCGGCAGCAGCACGCCGAAGCTGCGGTAGATCTCGGAAACGAACCCGCTGCAGTCGCGGGTGTCGTAGTCATGGCCCCAGCCGTAGCGTTCGCCCAGGAACTTGAAGGCCTGCTGCAGCAGCAGGCGCGGGGTCAGCGGCAGGTAGTCCGCGGCGGTGTCCTGCGAGCGCGGCAGCAGCGCCGGCACCAGCTTCAGGCGCCCGTTGGCCTCGCGCACCGGCAGCTGCACCACCCACGACGCGTGCGCCTGCTGGCCGTTCACGGGTTCTGAAGCGGGCCAGTCGGCCAGCACCGGCAGGCGCACGCCCATGTCCAGCTGCAGGCGCGAGACGCGCGGTTCCTCCGGGGTGTAGGCGGTCTGCGCGGTGGCGCCGGTGACGATGCGGTACGGGCCCTTCGTGCCATAGCCAAGCACCGTGGCCTTGTCGCCGCTGGCGATGGCATCGGCCTCGATCCACGCGCTGTAGCGCTCGCTGTGCACGAACAGCCAACGGCCGTCGGCACTGCGATGGACCACGGCAACCCTGTCACCGGGGAACAGTGCCGATTCCTGGAAGCGGTCGATGTCGGTGTCGCCGACGGTGCTGAAGACGCGCTCGCGGGTGGGGAAGGTGCGCAGTGCCGCGCGCTTCACCACCAGCCCGTAGGCCGGTGCCGTCTGGGCGGGAATCGCATCGAGGCCGAGGTTGGCTTCGATCGCGCTGCGCAGCGCGGGCGCGATCGCCTGGCCCTTGTCGTTGTAAAGGGCACGCGTGGGCCAGCTCGACAGCGCGGCGATGCTGGCACGCACCGTCGCCGCATCAAGCTGGGCGGGCAGTGCGGCGATGTTCTGGATGTGGCTGTCCTGCGCCCGCATCCGCGCGTTCTGTGCCTCGATCTGTGCGCGGTCCAGAATCGGCGCATCGGCGTTGTCCAGGCGCGCGGCCCAGTACTGCGGGGTCAGGTAGGCCTCGTGCAGGCCGATCACATAGGGCAGCGGTGCGCCAGGATCGGGTGCCGAGGCAGGCTGTGCAAAGGCCGGTGCGGCCAGCAGGCACAGGGCCAGGGTCAACCGGCGCGGCCAACGCCGGCGCGGTTCGCGGGAAGCCAGGCTCATGCGGTGCACACCCTCCTCGAATGCCTGTTGGAATATTTATTCCTTTCGGCTTCGAAATCAAGAATAAATTATTGACCGGCATCCCGGCCCGTGTTACACAGCCGTTACCACCCGCGCTGGGGAAGTGTCGCTGTGGAGTCTGCCGTTCGCAAACCGTGTCTGCCTGCCGCCGCCGGTCTCTGTGCCGCGCTGCTGCTGTGGGCGTGGTCGGCGGGAGCGGAGCCGCCGCCCTCAGCCATCCAGTTTGCGCGCGTCGTGCAGATGATCGACGCGGGACGGTTCTTTGAAGCTCACAGCGAACTGAACACCTGGTCGGCCGCCGACGCGGCGGAGCCTGGCGTCAGTTTCGACGACATCGCGTTCCAGGAAGAACGCATGCGCCGCATCCGCCTGGATTTTTCCCTCGACGAAACCGCCGCGAAGGCCGCCGTGCGCCGCTGGATTCCCGGCCTCACCGACGAGGAATTCGCGCGCTGGGACCAGCTCGGCCTGATTGAACACCTCGATATCGACGGCACGCGCTGGTACTTCAAGCGCGCACCGTCGAACCTGTTCCTGCTCAGCGATGAGGCACGCGCACGCCGCCGCGCGGATGCACCGATGCCGCCTCCGGGCCCGAACGAGGTGCTCAACGCGCACCACGCGCACGTGCTTGCCGCGGCCCAGCAGAGTGGCCAGGCGTCGGTACTGCCGCAGCGCATTGAATTCACCCAGTCGCTCACGGTGAAGGCCGACGCCGTACCGGCCGGCGAAACCGTGCGCGCCTGGATTCCGTACCCGCGCGAGATTCCGGGCCAGCAGGAGCAGGTGCAGTGGCTGGGCAGCGCGCCCGGTAAGGCACGCGTGGCGCCAGCCAGCACCCTGCAGCGCACCGCTTATCTGGAAGCCAAAGCGGTGGCCGGGCAGCCGACCCGCTTCGAGATCCGCTACGCGGTGACGATCTTCGCGCGGCATACCGCGATCGATCCCGCCAAGGTGCAGGCCACACCGAACGATCCCGCATTGAAGCCCTACCTGGCCGAACAGCTGCCGCATGTGCGCTTCACCCCCGCGCTGAAGCTGTTCTCCGACCAGGTGCTGCAGGGCGAGGCGCGCCCGTATGAAGTAGTGCGCAAGCTGTTCGCAGCGGTCGATCGCATTCCATGGGCGGGCGCGCGCGAATACTCCACGCTCAGCAACATCAGCGATTACGCCCTGCGCGCTGGCCATGCCGACTGCGGCCAGCAGACCCTGCTGCTGATCGCATTGCTACGCATGAACGGCATTCCCGCGCGCTGGCAGTCGGGGATGGTGTTCTCCGACGATGGCAGTGGCTACAACAACCTGCATGATTGGGGGCAGGTCTACCTGGCGCCCTACGGCTGGTTGCCGATGGACGTGACCACCGGCGCGCTCGCCAGCGATGTGCCTGCACTGCGCAATTTCTATCTGGGTGGCCTCGACGGCTACCGCATCGCCTTCAACGACGATTTCGGCCAGCCCTTCGTGCCGGCCAAGCAGCATTACCGCTCGGAAACGGTCGACTCGCAGCGCGGCGAGGCCGAGTGGGCAGGCGGCAACCTGTACTTCGACCAATGGAGCTACGAATTCCAGTGGCGGGTACTGCCAGCCGGGCAACGCTAGCGCGACACATCGCAACTCACACCATTCAATTCTTGCAGGAGAGAGCAGGGGATGAAGGCTTACAGCATCAAGCGGGCGGCGTTGTGCGTCGCCCTCGGGGCGTGTCTGGGCGTAGTGCTGCCCGGCATCGCGATGGCACAGAACGTGAGCGGTGCAGTCGCCGGCCGTGCAACCGCCGGTGACCAGGTGACCGTGGTCAGCAGCAGCACCGGCCTGACCCGTACCGTCACCGTTGGCGCCGATGGCAGCTACCGCCTCGGCCAGCTGCCGGTGGGTGACTACCAGCTGCAGCTCAGCCGCGATGGCCAGAAGCTGGGCGATCAGGTTGCTGTCAGTGTGGCGGTAGGTGGTACCACCACGGTCAACCTGGCCAGTGGCGGCGGCGTCACCAATCTTGATGCCCTGCAGGTGGTCGGCACCCGAGTGGTCAACCGCGTGGACGTCTACTCCACCGAGACATCCTTCAACATCAACCGCCAGGAAATCTCGCGGTTGCCGGTGGCGCAGGACCTGTCTGCGGTCGCGCTGATGGCGCCGGGCGTGGTCGGCGGCAACTCGTCATTCGGTGGCCTGTCGTTCGCCGGTTCATCGGTGGCCGAGAATGCGGTCTTCATCAACGGCCTGAATGTCACCGACATGTACACCCGTCGTGGCTTCAGCACTGCGCCATTTGCGTTCTTCAAGGAATTCCAGGTCAAGACCGGTGGCTACTCGGTCGAGTTCGGGCGCTCCACCGGCGGCGTGATCAATGCGGTAACCCGTTCGGGCAGCAACGAATTCGAAGGCGGCGTGGAAGTCACCGCTGAACCCAGTGCATGGCGCTCCAGCGGCGGCGATCACTTCCATCGTGATGGAACCCCGCATTCTTATGGCAGCCGCGACAACAACTCCTTCCTGAAGACCAACGTGTGGGGCTCCGGCCCGATCATCAAAGACAAGCTGTTCCTGTTCGCGATGTACGAAGACCGCAGCGACAAGGGACACAACACTTCGTCCGATGGCAGCACCTGGTTCAAGAATGATTCCGGCAACGGCTTCTGGGGCACCAAGCTGGACTGGAACATCAACGACAACCACAGCCTGGCGCTGCTGGCGTTCTCGGATGAGGGCGATGTCACCAATGCGTCGTACGGCTACAACTGGAACGCCGACCAGCTCGGCGCCTGGGGCGGCGATTCGGTCACCGAGACCGGCGGCCGCAACTGGTCGGCCACCTACACCGGCCACTTCGGCCAGAACTTCACCGCCCGTGCCATGGTCGGCCAGAACAACCAGCGTGCGTTCACCAATTCGTCGTTGGACCAGGCCTGCAGCCCGGTGTTCACCGACAGTACGTATGGCCCGCGACTGGGCAAGCTGCAGGGTCTTCGTGCCGGCTGCCATCCTACCGGTACGGCGGTGGCCGAGCGTGACGATACCCGTGACGTGGCGCGACTGGACTTCGAATGGCAGCTGGGTGATCACCTGCTGCGCTTCGGTGTCGACCGCGAGTTGATGACCACCAAGCAATCCACACGCTACCCCGGTCCGACCGAACTGAGCTATACCGCCTACGTGGCGCGACCGGGCGATGAAGTCTGGGATGGCGCCAACGCCTACGTGCCGGCGGGCGTTACCGAAATGCTGCGTGCGCGAAACCGCAAATCGGGCGGCACGTTCGAGACTGAAGCCAATGCCTTCTACGTGGAGGACATCTGGAACATCACGCCGAATCTGATGCTCAACCTCGGCGTGCGCTGGGACCGTTTCGAAAACCGCACCGCCGCCGGCAAGGCGTTCATCAAGATGGACGACCTGATCGCGCCACGTGTCGGCTTCTCGTGGGACATGCGCGGTGACGGCAGCACCAAGCTGTTCGGCAACGCTGGCCGCTACTACCTGCCGGTCACCAACAACATCAACGTGAACTTCGCCGGTGGCCTCACTGACGAATACAGCTACTACGTGCTCAACGGCTGGGAGCGGAAAACCTCGCCGACAGGCTCACCGTACATGGCACCGATCGTCGGCCAGCAGATCGGCCCGACCGACACCCGCATGAACACCGGCGGTGCCGACCTGCGCCAGAGTGTGGATCGCGACCTCAAGGCGGTCTACCAGGACGAGTACATCCTGGGCTTCCAGAACATGATCAACCAGGCATGGTCGTGGGGCGTCAACGCCACCTATCGACGGATGACCCGTGCGCTGGACGACATCCGCATCAATTACACCCCGTGCGGCCCGACCCCGAGCACGCTGTGGCCGATCGCCAACCCGGGCGAGAGCCTGACGATCTGGGGTGATAAGAGCATCGGCTGCGCCAACGAGGGCTGGATCACCATCGATACCGCCAACAGCGGTTATCGCAAGGGTGGCAGCGGCGAGGTGATCGGTTACTCCAAGCCCAAGCGCACCTACAAGGCACTGGAGTTCCAGATCGACCGTGCATGGGACGAGAAGTGGATGTTCAACGCGTCCTACCTGTGGTCGAAGAGCGAGGGCAATTTCGAAGGCCCTGTGAATTCCGATACCAACTACGGCGACACGGGCATGGTTCAGTTCTGGGACCATCCGGCCACCAACGAGCGCTATGGCGTGCTGTTCAACGACTTCCGCCACCAGTTCAAGCTGCGTGCCGCTTACGCGCTGAACAAGCAATGGTCGTTCGGAACCACGCTGCAGGTGCAGTCCGGTGGTCCGATCACGGCCTACGGCGTGATGTGGCCAAACGATTCCATCGCCGGTGGTAGTACCTCCAGCGAAGGTAGCGGTGGTGGCACCGGCTGGCTGTGCGTGGCCAACTGTTCCGGTCCGTACAACCAGCGGCAGTTCGAGTACAGCCCACGCGGTGCGTTCGGTCGCCTGCCGTGGACCTGGACCATGGGCGCCAATGTGACCTGGCGTTTGCCGGTGGAGGGCATCGACCTCAGTGCACGGCTGTCGGTGTACAACCTGTTCAACAACCAGAAGACCATCAACGTGCACCAGCGCTATGAAGCGCAGCCCGGCCAGTACCGCGAGGCGACGTTCGGCACCGGGACGCGCTGGCAGGCCCCGCGCTACACCCAGCTGGTGGTGACCTGGAACTTCTGAGGCCACGATCCGCGCCGTCCACCGTGACGGCGCGGGCAATGGAAGGGCTGCGCGCATGTACCACCTGCTGATCGTCGCGGCGGCACTGGCCGCACCGTCCGCTTCGGCGACCGACATCGCCTCCCTCGATGCCGACGTCGCCGCCGTGGTCCAGCACGAGCACCTGCCTGGGCTGGCCATGGCGGTGGTCGAGCAGGGGCGTGTGGTGTACCAGCATGCCGAGGGCGCGCGCGGCGATGGCGGCCATATCGACGAGGACACGCTGTTCAAGATCGCCTCCAACAGCAAGGCGATGACCGCCGCGCTGCTGGCGCGGCTGGTGCGGCAGGGCAAGCTGCGCTGGGAGGATCCGGTGCGGCGGCATCTGCCGGGCTTCCGCATGCACGATGCGTGGGTGGGCGAGCAGATGCAGGTGCGCGACCTGCTGATCCACAACAGCGGCCTGGGCCTGGGCGCCGGTGACCTGATGCTGTGGCCGGAACCGAACACGTTCACCCGCGCCGACATCATTGCCGGGCTGGCGCACCTGAAGCCGGTCAGTAGTTTTCGCAGCCACTACGCCTACGACAACCTGATGTATGTGGTGGCAGGTGAAGTGGCGGCGGCGGCGGGTGGCAAGCCGTATGACCAGCTGATGCGCGAGCAGGTGTTCGAGCCACTGGGCATGACGCGCTGCCAGGTGGGGGCGTGGTCGGTGAAGCGCGTGGGCAACGTGGCGCAGCCGCATGCCCGGCGCGGTGATCGCAATAATAAAGTGGTGAACGCCGATGGAGCGATCAGCCCGGACCAACCCTCGATGGCGGCTGGGGGCATCCGCTGTTCGTTGCGCGACATGACGCGCTGGATGCAGGTGCTGCTGGATCCTGCGCTGGTGCCGGAATGGCTGGGCGCTGAGCAGCGCCGCACGCTGTGGACCCTGCACATGCCCATGCCGCTGGGCGAGCGCCAGCGGCGCTGGGACAACGCGCATTTCTACGGTTATGGGTATGGCTGGCGCGTGTCGGACATAGACGGGCAGTGGAAGGTGGCCCACACCGGCACGCTGTCGGGCATGTATTCGTCGCTGGCGCTGCTGCCCGACCGCAGGGTGGGCGTGGTGATGCTGATCAACGGCGAAGGCGAGGATGCGCGCACCGCGCTGATGCAGGCCACGCTGAAGCGCTTCACCGCACCCGACGATGCACGCCCGGCGATGGAATACCTGGCCGAACTGAAGGCGGACCAGGCCGCTCGTGCGGCAACCGGGCATCAGCGACCTGTGACTTCATCTGCGCAGCGACTCGCGGCTTCCGATCTGCAGCGCTGGCAGGGCCGCTACGCCGATCCCTGGCTGGGCCCGGCCTCGCTGTGCCCGGGCAAGGACGGCCTGCGCTTCAGCGTCGACAAGTCGCCAGCGCTGCAGGCGGCCGTGCTGAAGTTGCAGGGGCGCTGGCTGCTGCGCTGGGATACGCTTGGCGACGAAGCGCAGGCGTGGTTGCAGCCAGGCGAGGGCCCGGTACCGACGCTGGACCTGCGCGCCATCGATCCGGACATCGACTTCAGCTATGACTTCCAGGACCTGCATTTCACTCGTACTGGCGACTGCGCTGGCAGCGACCGCCAGCGCCGCTGAGCCACCGCGTGTTTCACCGGCCACCGACGCGGCCAGCGCTGGTTTGGTGGAGATCCGCGCGTTGTCGCCAGGCATCGACATGGACATCCGCTACGCCGGCGCCAACAACTTCACCGGCGCGCGCGTGCCCGGCTACGAGGCGTCGTCCTGCTACCTGCTGGCGCCGGTGGCGAAGGCGCTGGCCGAGGTGGAACAGGACCTGCGCGCCGATGGCTTCGGCCTGCGCCTCTACGACTGCTACCGGCCGGTGCGTTCGGTGCAGGCCTTCATGGCCTGGGTGAACGATCCGCGCGAGCTCTCGCGCAAGGCACAGCAGTATCCGGACCTGGACAAGTCGCGCCTGCTGGCCGATGGCTACATCGCCGAACGCTCCGGCCACAGCCGCGGTGCCACGGTGGATCTGGGCCTGCTGGATTGCCGCAGCAGAGCATGTACGCCGCTGGACATGGGCACCGACTTCGATTTCTTCGGGCCACGCGCGCATACGCAGACGAGCGGGCTGAGTGAGACGCAGCAGGCGAACCGGCGGCAACTGGTACAGGCAATGGCACGGCGTGGTTTCGTGAACTATCCGCAGGAGTGGTGGCACTACACGTTCCAGCCGGAACCGGATCCCGGCACCGCGTACGACGTCCCAGTGCGGTAGGGGTATCGGCAGGGCTGCGCCCTGCACCTGCAGAGGCAACTGCAACGGCCGAAGCAACAGCTGGCATTCCGTGGGATGGCTGGGTGGGTCCGGTTGCGTGGGACGCTGCAAGTCCCCCTCCGGGGTCCGGCCCAGCCGCTGGCGGCTGTGCGTTCGGGCGCTTGCGAAGCAGTGCTTCGCAAGCAAAGCGCCCTCACCCATGTAAGCTCGGTCGCCGCTTGCTCGTGCGCGCAGTCCTGCACGCACGGCAAGGCCAGGGTTGGGCGTCCTGCCCAACCCGCCCGAGGCATGCCTCCGGCCCATGCGGCTCACGCCCCCGCAACCGGACCCACCCAGCCTTCGACAATTCCCCGCGCGGTCCGTTGTAGAGCCGAGCCCATGCTCGGCTGCTCTTTGTTCAATCGTCGAGATATTCGATTTCGAGAGATTCATCCACGCATGGCGTGGATCTACCGTGGCTGCCGGATTGGGTCCGGGGCAGATCCCTTACACTGGCCGCCTCTTCATCCCTGCCCGCCCGATGAACCTTCCCCTGCACTTCGGCCTGCTCGGTACCCTGGAAGCGGGCGCCATCGCCCTGCTGGTCGGGCTGCTGGTGTACTTCCTGTGGTCGCAGCTGTGCCGGCTCCTGCACTGGACAGTCGGCCACGCGATCGGCTGGTCCTGCGTCATCGCCGTGATCATCTCCGCCGGCATCGATGCATGGAAGCTGTTCTACATGGGCATCGTGCGGCTGGAATCCCCGCTGTACGCGCGCCTGTTCCTCGCCACCATCCATGATCCGAACGAACTCGGCAGCCGCGTGGTGCTGGAAATCGCCGGCGCGCTCGCCGGTGTTGCCCTCGGCTGGGTGTTGTTCAGTTCGCGGTCATCGGCACAGAACGTCGACTGACGCAGGTTTTTCGTTGGTTGCCGGTTAAATCCGGCAGCGCTGAATGCGCATCTTATGAGCTGCTCACTTGCTGCTAACCACCGCGCTAAAGCATGCGTGGAGGCGAGTGGTTAATCGTGCGTGTTGACGCCGGTCGCGGGGCAAAATCGATTCAGAAACGCGGTGGCAGGGTAGGTGCCGTGCGGAGACAACACGCCGCGCAACACCACCCAATCGGTAGGAGACACCCCTGATGACTATTCGCAACCGCAAGCCCCTGATCGCCCTGATCGTCGCCGCCGGCAGCGTGCTGGCCATTCCGGCGATGGCCCAGTCGGCCAAGCAGCAGGCCGCGCAGGCACAGAACGAAGCCGCGCAGGCGCAGCAGTCGGCGGCACAGGCAGGGCAGGCGGCTGACCAGGCGACCAATGCGGCCGCCGCGGCATCGGCACAGGCCAATGGCGGTGGCCAGACCTGGGCCAGCATCGATACCGATGGCAACGGCACCATCAGCAAGACCGAGGCACAGGTGAACGCGGGCCTGGCCCAGGTGTTCGACCAGGCTGATACCAACAAGGACGGTGAACTGAGCGCCGATGAGTACAAGGCCTACGTGGCCGCGCAGCAGGCCGGTGCAGGTGCCGGCGCGGCCCAGGGCCGCTGATCCACACCTGATTCGGGAAGACCGGTGCATGGGGACCCGGGCGGCTGCGGCCGCCCGGGTTTTTCTCGTCATCGCCACCCCTGTATCCTTGGCCGATGAACACCTCCACGCCTGCGCCGTCGCGCGCCATCGGCCTGGTCGGTTTTGACGGTGACGATACGCTGTGGAAGAGCGAGGACTACTACCGCAAGGCCGAGCAGGATTACCTTGACCTGCTGTCGCGCTACGTCGACGTGCATGACACCCAGACCGCGCGCCACCTGCTGGAAGTTCAGCAGCGCCACCTGGGCACCTTCGGCTACGGTGTGAAGAGCATGACCCTGTCGATGATCGAAGCGGCCATCGACATCACCGGCCAGCGCATCGAGGCCAAGGATATCCAGCGCATTCTGGATATCGGCCACGACACCCTGCGCCACCCGGTCGAACTGATCGACGGTGTGCGCGAAGCCGTGGCAGCCATCGCCGAGCACTACCCGGTGGTGCTGATCACCAAGGGTGACCTGTTCCACCAGGAAGCGAAGATCAAGGTCGCCAACCTGGCCGAGCTGTTCCCGCGCATCGAGATCGTCTCGGAGAAAGATCCGGAAACCTATGCCCGCGTGCTGGCCGAATTCGATCTGCCGATGCAGCGCTTCGTGATGGTCGGCAACTCGCTGCGTTCGGACATCGAGCCGGTGGTCACCCTCGGTGGTTGGGGCGTGCATACCCCGTATGCAGTGACCTGGGCACACGAGACCCAGCATGGTGTGGCCGACGACGAACCGCGCATGGTCACCGCCGACACCGCCCACGATTGGCCGGCTGCACTGGCGGCGATCGAGGCCAAGGCCGCTGCGGTGGCCTGACAGGACCCGGCGGCTGCGGCAGAATCGGGGCATGAACGTCCGATTGCGCGCGCTGTTGTTGTCCCTGCTGCTGGTGCCGGCCACCGTGCTGGCCCAGCAGACCGCCGAGCGTTCGGCAGCCTACGAGGTGGAGACCGGTGACAGCTGGGTCGATGCCCAGCTGCAGGACATCAACCACTACGCCGAGCGCTACCCCGACGCCTTCCTCGACGAAGTGTCGCGCTACGCCGACGTGCCGCGCGGCTACATCAGCGCGCTGTTCACCACCCACGGCTGGCAGGCCGGGGACATCTACTTCGCCTGTTTCTGGGCCAAGGCCAGCGGCCAGACCTGCCGCGACAGCGTGCGCGCCTTCAGCCAGGACCCGGAGGGCGGCTGGGAGGCGGTGGTGAAGCGCATGCCCTCCAAGCCGGACAACCTGCATTACCGCGCCGTGCGCCATGCCATCGTGGCCAGCTACCAGCACTGGGACCGGCCGATCACCTTGGATGCCACCCTGAAACGCCAACTCAAGCGGTAGTGCCGGCCGCTGGCCGGCAACTGCACCCTTCCAGGCATCCGGAGGTTGCCGGCCAGCGGCCGGCACTACCGATTTCTTTCATGTTGCTCTGCATATCGCCGCCGCCGCGCGCTCCGGCGACAATACGGGTTCGAGCTGTTCCCCGTTCCCGTAATCGAGTGACTGATGAGCGCCTCTTTCGTTTCGCCTGATGTGATCCGCCGCCTGTTCGCACAGGCCATGTCCCGCATGTACCGCACCGAAGTGCCGTTGTACGGCACGCTGGTGGAACTGGTGGAGCGGATCAACGCGCAGGTGCTGGAGCAGGACCCGGCGCTGGCCGCGCAGCTGCAGCGCAATGACGAGCGTGCGCGCCTGGATGAAGAACGCCATGGCGCGATCCGGGTGGGCACCGTGCAGGAACTGGCCACGCTGCGCCGCCTGTTCGCGGTGATGGGCATGTACCCGGTCGGCTACTACGACCTGTCGGTGGCCGGCGTGCCGGTGCATTCCACCGCGTTCCGCCCGCTCACTGGCGCCGCGCTGGCGCAGAACCCGTTCCGCGTGTTCACCTCGCTGCTGCGCCTGGAGCTGATCGAAGACGAAGCGCTGCGTGCCGAATCGGCGAAGATCCTTGCGCGCCGCCGCATCTTCACCGACGGCGCGCTGGCCCTGATCGACCAGGCCGAGCGTGACGGTGGCCTGGCGCAGGCCGATGCCGAGCGCTTCGTCGAGCAAGCACTGGAAACCTTCCGTTGGCACGGCGATGCCACGGTCGACCTGCAGACCTACCACGCGCTGCACAACGCGCATCGGCTGGTGGCCGACGTGGTCAGTTTCCGCGGTCCGCACATCAATCACCTGACCCCGCGCACGCTGGACATCGACGCTGCGCAGGCGGCGATGATCGAACACGGCATGGCGGCCAAGGCGGTGATCGAAGGCCCGCCGCGCCGCGCCTGCCCGATCCTGCTGCGCCAGACCAGCTTCAAGGCGCTGGAAGAGGCCGTGCATTTCCCGGACGCGGAAGGTGGCGATGCCGGCACGCATACCGCGCGCTTCGGCGAGATCGAACAGCGCGGCCTTGCGCTGACCCCGAAGGGCCGCGCGCTGTACGACCAGCTGCTGTCGCAGGCACGCGATGCCGGTGGCGAAGGCAGCACCGGCGGCGACTACGGCCAGCGCCTGCAGGCGGTGTTCGCCAGCTTCCCGGATGACCATGACACGCTGCGCCAGGAAGGGCTGGGCTATTACCGCTACCAGCTGACCGACGCCGGCCGTGCCGCGCCCGAGCGCGTGGCGGATCTGCCGGCTGAAGTGCTGGTGGCCGCGGGCCTGGCGACGGCCGATCCGATCGTCTACGAGGATTTCCTGCCGGTCAGTGCCGCGGGCATCTTCCAGTCGAACCTGGGTGGTGAAGAGCAGCGTGCCTATGCCGCACATGCCAACCGCGAGGCCTTCGAGCAGGCCTTGGGCGTGGCGGTGAATGACGAGTTCGAGATCTACGAGCGGCTGCAGGCCGAGTCGCTGGCGGCGCTGCGCGCCTGATCGGCACCGCTTTGGTACGCGTGGTGGGTGCGGATCAAGGTCCGCACCCACTGGAAGCTGGTAGCGCCGGGCCATGCCCGGCGAACCGAGAATAATCAGCCCTTCATCGTGCCGGTATCCAGCCAGCGCTGGTGCCACGACAGCGCTTCCGGCAGCAGGTGCGGGGTGTGCTTGCCGTAGCTTTCGCGGCTGGCACGGTCGAAGTAGTCCTGCAGCTGCGGGCGGAAATCCGGGTGCGCGCAGTTGTCGATCAGCACCTGCGCGCGCTTGCGCGGTGTCAGGCCACGCAGGTCGGCCAGGCCCTGTTCGGTGACGATCACCGACACGTCGTGCTCGGTGTGGTCGACATGGCTGGCCATCGGCACGATCGCCGAGATGGTGCCGTTCTTTGCAGTGGACGGGCTCAGGAACGCCGACAGGAAACCGTTGCGGGCAAAGTCACCCGAACCGCCAATGCCGTTCATGATCCGCGTGCCCATCACGTGCGTCGAATTGACGTTGCCGTAGATGTCCACCTCGATCATGCCGTTCATGCCGATGCAGCCAAGGCGGCGCACCAGTTCCGGATGGTTGGAGATTTCCTGCGTGCGCATGATGATGCGCTCGCGGTAGAAATCGATGTTGTCCTTGAACGTCTCGTTGGCCTGCGGGCTCAGTGCGAAACCGGTGCACGAGGCATAGCTCAGCACGCCGTCGCGCAGCAGGTCGAGCATGCCGTCCTGGATCACTTCGGTGAACGCGGCCAGGTCGCGGAAACCGCTCTTGGCCAGGCCGGCCAGCACCGCGTTGGGGATGTTGCCCACGCCCGACTGCAGCGGCAGCAGGTTCGGCGGCAGGCGGCCCTTCTTCACCTCGTGCTTGAGGAACTCGATCAGGTGCGAGGCGATCTGTTCGCTGGTTGCATCGATCGGGCTGAACGGGCTGTTGCGGTCCGGGCCGTTGGTGCGCACCACCGCCACGATCTTGTCCGGGTCGCAGCGCAGCGCGGTGTCGCCGATGCGGTCGTTGGCGTTCACCAGCGGAATCGGCTTGCGGTGCGGCGGCAGCGCGGTGCCGTAGTAGATGTCATGCATGCCGTCGACGCCGGCCGGCTGCCATTCGTTGACCTCGACGATCACCTTCTTCGCCAGGTCCAACCAGGTCTTGTTGTTGCCAACCGAGGTGGAGGGCACCAGCGAGCCATCTTCGCGGATGGCCGAGACTTCGATCACCGCAGTATCGATCTCGCCGTAGAAACCGAACCACACGTGCTGGGCCACGTGGCTGAGGTGGATGTCGATGTAATCCAGCTTGCCCTCGTTGATGCGGTTGCGTGCATCCGGGTCGCTCTGGAACGGCATGCGCATGGCGATGCCATCGGCCTTGGCCAGCGCGCCATCGAGTTCCGGCGCGGTGGAGGCGCCGGTCATCAGCTTGATCTGGAAGGGATTGCCCTGGGCATGCACCGCTTCGATGCGGCGGGCCAGTTCCACGGGAACGGCCTTGGGATACCCGGAGCCGGTAAAGCCGCTCATGGCCACGGTTTCACCGGGCTGGATCAGCGCGGCTGCGGCCTCTGCGGAGACCACGCGGTCACGGAGACGCGCGTTGGCGATGCGATCAACAGACATGACGACACGTGTTGCTGGGGGGAATTCCGATTATCGGCCATCCTCATCCGTACGGGGGGTTCTACCTTCGTGGAATGGCTTTTCCCCGGGGGCTCACCCAAACCCACCGGTTTTGTTTTGCAGTGCAGCGTGCAAAGTGCTTTCGCAGCCCGCACGATGGCCCTGCATCCCGACGTGGGGGAGGGAGCAGAGCCCGCTGGCAGTTCGCTGCAAGCGGGCTTTTTTATTGCCTGTCATCCAGTATGAATACGCGGCACCCCTTCAGGGTCGGATCCTTTTGCCAAGGGCAAAAGGCTCTGATCCCACCCGCGGGATCAAGCGGCGGCATCTCGGGGGCAGAGCCCTTCGCCGTTGGCAAAGGGATCCGACCCCGCGAGAATCAGGGCATGACCCTCGCCCCCGCCGAACTGTCCGCCGCCCTCCAGCCCGTTGTCGACCGCGCCCTGGCGCGCCTGGCCCAGGTCCTGCCCGAGCCCGTTCCTGCCGAACTGCTGCCGCTGCTGACCCGGCTGGCGGTGACCAGTGACTTCGCGCTGGACACCCTCGTGCGGCAACCGGCGCTGCTCGCGCAGCTGGCGGCGCCCGGTTGCCCGCCGATCCCGGCGCCGGTGCTCGATCCGCTTCAACCCAGCGACTGGCCGGCGCAGATACGGCGCTGGCGCACCGCCATGTCCACGCGGCTGATCTGGCGCGACCTGGCCGGCCTCGACGACGTGCCGCAGACCCTCGCCGGCGCCACCGCTTTGGCCGAAGACTGCCTGCGGCTGGCACTGGACGCCCTGCAGCAGGAATTCGCCCAACGCCACGGCGTGGTCCGCGATGGCGAAGGCACCCCACAGCAGCTGGTGGTGTTCGGCCTCGGCAAGCTCGGCGGTGGCGAGCTCAACTTCAGTTCCGATGTGGACCTGGTCTACGCCTACCCGCACGGCGGCGAATCCGACGGCGCGCGCGCGCTGGCCGCCGAAGAGTATTTCGCACGCCTCGGCCAGCGCCTGGCCAAGCTGCTGGACGAAACCACGGTCGATGGCTTCAGCCACCGCGTCGACCTGCGCCTGCGCCCGTTCGGCAGCGCCGGCCGCGTCGCGCTGTCGTTCGCAGCGATGGATCAGTACTTCCAGCGCGAAGGCCGCGACTGGGAGCGCTATGCGTGGCTGAAGGCGCGCGCGGTGGCCGGTGATATCGAGGCTGGTGAAGCGTGGCTGCAGACCCTGCGCCCGTTCGTGTACCGCCGCTACCTGGATTTCACCGCACTGGACGGCCTGCGCGAGATGAAGGCGGCGATCACCGCCGAAGTCGCGCGCCGCGAGCTGCACGAGGACATCAAGCGTGGCGCCGGTGGCATCCGCGAAATCGAGTTCCTGTGCCAGGCGCTGCAGCTGATCCGCGGTGGTCGCGAACCGGCACTTCGCGAACGCCGCCTGTTGGTGGCGCTGGACGCCTTGGTCGCCGCCGGACAGATCGCGCCTGAGGATGGCAGCGCGCTGCGCGAGGCCTACCTGTTCCTGCGCCGTCTGGAAAACCGCCTGCAGATGTTGCGTGATGCGCAGACGCACGTACTGCCCAGCGATGCGCTGGACCGCGAGCGCATTGCCGTCGGCCTCGGCTACCTGGACTGGGACGTGCTGCGCGCGGCGTTGGCCGAACAGCAGCAGCGGGTCAGTACTGAATTCGCCGCACTGCTGGCACCGCGCAAGGGCCAGGCCGCGCCCGATGCACTGGCCAACTATTGGCGCAGCCTGCCCGAAGGCAGCAATGCACCGCTGCTGGCCGAAGCCGGTTTCCTTGACGCCAACGGCGCCGACCAGTCGCTGCGTGATTTCGCCCAGGGCACCGGCGTGAAGTCGTTGTCCGACGCCGCGCGTGCGCGGCTGGATCGCGTGCTGCCGGCACTGCTGCATGCCGCCACGCGTTCGCCCCAGCCCGACGCCGCGCTCAAGCGCGTGCTTGGCCTGCTGCAGGCGGTGCTGCGCCGGACCAGCTATCTCGCGCTGCTGGACGAGCAGCCCAGCGCGTTGGCGCGGCTGGTCGATGTGCTGGCGCGCAGCGCACTGCTGGCCGAACGCCTGGCGGCGTATCCGCTGCTGTTGGACGAACTGCTGGACGTGCGCGTGTCCGGGCCGATGCCCGATGCCGCCGGCATGCTGGCCGAGTGCCAGCAGGTGCTGGCGGTGGAGGATCCCGAATCTGCGCTGCGCTGGCTCAACGAGACGCGGCTGGCGCTGAGCTTCCGCATGGCGATGGCCACGCTGGACGGGCGCCAGGGGGCGGTGGACAGCACCCGGCAACTGGCCGAGCTGGCGCAGGCGGTGGTGGTCACCGTGCTGGCAATGGCCGAGGCGGACATGCGCGCCGCACACGGAGAGATTCCCGGTGGCCGCTTCGCGATCATCGGCTACGGCAGCCTGGGTGGCCTGGAACTGGGCTTCGGCTCCGATCTGGACCTGGTGTTCCTGCACGACAATCCGGCCGGCGTGGACGCCAGCGACGGCGCGCGTCCGCTGGAGCCGGGGCGCTGGTATGCGCGCCTGGCGCAGAAGGTGATGGCGCTGCTCGGTGCGGTCACTGCTGCGGGCCGCCTGTACGACATCGACGTGCGCCTGCGCCCGGACGGTGGCAAGGGTTCGCTGGTGTCTTCGTTGGCCAGCTACACCGAATACCAGCGCGAACGCGCATGGACCTGGGAACACCAGGCCTTGGTGCGCGCACGCGGCGTGGCCGGTGATGCCAGTCTGCTGGCCGACTTCGAACAGGTGCGTGCGCAGACGCTGGGACGTGAGCGCGATCCGGCCACGCTGTATGCCGATGTGCTGAAGATGCGTGGACGCATGCGCACCGAGCTGGACCGCAGCGATGCCGCGCGGCTGGACCTGAAGCAGGGTGCCGGTGGCGTAGTGGACCTGGAGTTCCTGCTGCAGACCGGCGTGCTGGCGCGCAGCGCGCAGCATGCGGCGCTGCTGCAACCACGCGATACGCCGTCGTTGATCGACGCGTTGGCGGTTGTCGGTTTCCTGCCGGAAGACACCGCAGAGGCGCTGCATGGCGCACATGCCACGTTGCTGGACGTAGGCCTGGCCTGCACGCTGGATCGACGTCCGCGACTGGCACCGACCACGCCCGCGATTGAAGAGGCGTGTGCCGCGATTACGGCAGCGTGCAGAGCCGCGGAGTTGCCGTTCGGGTGAGTGGGTGCACCCATTAGCGCAATTGCCCGGGGATGATCCGCTGTTGGTAGGTGCCGACCGTTGGTCGGCACAATCTGTCAGCGGTGATGAACTCTGATGGAGCGTGCCGACCAACGGTCGGTACCTACCAGAGCATGTGCGGTCAGCTGGTGGCGCGCAGCGGCGCCATCTTCCACAACAGCGCGCGGAACGGGGCCAGCAGGCACACGCCGATCGCCAGCTTCACCGCCAGGTCGCCGGCGGCCCAGCTCACCCACGGCAGGGCGGAGCCGGCAAACGCGATCGACCAGAAAATGGTGGTATCCACCGTCGCACTGCAGGTGGTGGCCACCATCGGCGCGCGCCACCAGCTGCCACGGCGCAGGCGGTCGAACACGGTGATGTCCAGCAGCTGCGCCACGATGAACGCCGAGCACGAGGCAATCGCAATGCGCGGCGTGGCCACCCAGATCGACAGCAGTACCGCCACCGCGAAACCGATCCACGCCACGCGGCGCGCCGGGCCCGGGCCGAAGCGGCGGTTGATCAGGTTGCTGACCAGGAACGCCACCGGATAGCTGAAGGCACCCCAGGTCAGCCAGTCATTGATCGGGTACTGCACCAGTACGTTGGACAGCAGCACCACTGCGCCCATCGCCAGCACCGCCAGCACCAGGGCGCGCGGGGTCAGCGGGGCAAACACAGGGGCAGGACGCACGGACATGGCGAGCCAGGGGGACAAAGGGGATCGCCCATTATCCGCCCGGCCGGCGGCAAAGCCAAAACCGGTCGTTCAGCTTTACAGCACCTCGCTCATCACGTCGCCGGCGGCGTAGGCGGTCGGCACATAGGCCAGCGCCTGGCCCTGCGCGCTCTTCACGGTCCAGCCGGCGCCGGCGTCGGTCGGGTCGAAGCGCACCTGCTGGCCAACGACGAAGCCGGCGACCGGGTCATCGCCTGCAGCCGCCGGCCATTGCAGCGTTGCGGTCTGGTCGGCCTTGCCGGGTACCTGCAGGTGCACCTGGCGATCACCGGCTGGCGTGGTGGCGACCTGCTTCACCTCCATCGGCGGCAGCGGAACCGCCGGTGTGCGTGCGGCGACCTTGCCGTTGCGCTCGCTGGCCTTGAACGGGGCCTTGGACAGTTCGGCCAATCCCATCGACGTGGCCAACGGAATCGACAGCACGATCAGCGACGTGACCAGCACGCTGGTCTGGCCGCTGTTCAACTGTGGCGCGGCGCCGGCATGGACGGTGGGCACCACCAGCGCCGAAAGCAGCAGGGCAGTGGCGGGAACGCGCAGGCAACGGAACATGGAGACCTCCTGGTCAGGGTGGGGACGGCGGCTCAGCGCCGGGTATCGAAGATGTCGCGCGGGCCGGTGGCCTCGGGCAGGTATTCCAGCGGACGGCCCTGGTTGTCCTTCAGCTGCCAGCCCTGATCGTTGCCGGTCGGCTCGAAGTTCACGGTCTGGCCCACGGTGAACTGCACGGCAGGATCGCCGATGCCGCGCGGGTACTGCATCGACGCGGTGTTCTGCGGGTCGTTGGCATCACGCAGCAACACTTCGCGGCGGCCGTCGACGGTGGTGGCGATGGCGCTCACCTGCATCTGCGGCAGCTTGATCTGCTGCGGGCGGGCCAGCGGCTGGCCAGCATCGGCGGCATCCTGGGCTTCCTTCGCCGCCGCCGCACGGGCCGAGTTCACCATCTGCGAGGACATCTCCAGGCTTGGCCCCTGCGGACCCGGGTCATGGATGATCACGATGCGGCGCTCTGCATGGGCAGTGTTCGCGCCGAGCAGACCGGCAACCATCACCATCGACATCAGGGAAACAGGCAATGCGCGCATCTCGTTCTCCTTGCAGGATTCAGGGCGAGGCAGCGGTGGCTCCAGCCACCGGCACGTGGGGGATCACCAGTTCCTGCTGCAGTTGGCTGCGCTGGTGCAGGAAGTCGAATACCGATTCCACCGTCACCACCGAATAGTTGCCGGAGATGCGTTCGCCGGCCGGATGGTCGGTGGTGGTGGCGTTGGCCACGAACAGGCGCGCACCCACGCGCTTGCCGAGGCCGATATGCAGCACGCTGGGCTGGTACTTCTGCTGGCGCAGCCACTGCTGGGCCTGTTCGCGCTTGACGATGGCCGGCGCGCCTTCGGCCTGCGCCATCGCCGCCGCCAGCACTTCCAGCACCCACTGGTTGGAGTTCTGGTAGTCGGTGGCGAACGGGTAGGCGACCACGTTGTACCTGGTTTCGTGCAGCGCCTTGGGCTGGATCGAGGGCGACACCAGCATCGCCTTCAACGCGGCACGCAGCGGCGCCGCCGGCACGCCGATGCGCAGGTCGGTATGGCCGCCGCTCTCGCCGACGAAGTTGCCCAGCCCTTCGTGGTACAGCTGCGAGCTGTCGGTCTTGCAGCGGTTGAGCAGGTGCATCGCGCGCCAGCGGCCATCGTCCTCGCGCAAAAGGAAGGCCAGATGGCTGTGTCGCAGGCCGTAGCGGCTCAGATCCTGGCCGCCACGTGCGGCGACCACCACGTCCACATCGGGCAGCGCATCCAGGCGCTCGGCGGTGGTCCAGGCCACGTCCAGCATCGCCGCCTGCGAGGCGACGCTGGGGTAGCGTTCGCGGCACTCGGTGCTGTTGGCCCATGCCGGTGCGGTCGCCAGCAGGCTGGCGATCAGCAGGGCGGCGCGGGGCAGGCGGGAGAAACGATCCATGTCGATACCTTCAACGGCGGGCAGGCCCGCGCGCCGATCATACGCCGCTCAGCGCAGCGGGCGGTCCACGCCCTTGCGCTTGAGTTCCCTGTCGCAGGCATCGCTGATCGGCGCGATCGGCAGCGGCGGGCGCTCGCCAGTCTTCGGATCGCGCAAGGCCGGCTGTTCGCGATACGCGTCCAGCTGCTGCTGGCACTGGTAGGAAATCGGGTCCAGTTCGGTGGGTGTGGTGGAGCAGGCAGCGAGCAGGGCCAGGGGCAGCAGGAGCAGGGTGCGCATGAAGACGTTCAGCGTGATGGGGGAAGCTGGACTCTAACGGTGCGGGCGGATCGAAATGTTCAGAAATCGCTGCGCACCCGGCACCACCGTGATGCCGGGCGCCCAGGATTGCCGGCCAGCGGCCGGCACTACCCCAATGCCAGGCGCTGCTTCACTTCTGCCGCTACCCGAGCGGTCTCGCGCAGCGGCTCGATGCGGTCGTACTGCCAGTCCAGCCAGTGCGCCTGCAACCGCCCGCGCTCGCGCAGCTGCTGCTGGAAGCGCGCAAGCCGACCCTGCGCGGTATCGGCCAGCGCCACCATCACCGGCATGCGCGTGGCGCAGGCTTCAGACAGCAGGTTCACCGAATCGGGCGACACCACCACGCGGTTGGCCCAGCCGAGCAGGCCGCCATAGGGATTGGTGCCGTCGCCGCCGTCGCCCCAGATCACGTGCGGCAGGTCCGCGAAGGTCGCGCGCAGGATCTCGGCCAAGGCGGGCGGCGTGCGTCGCGAGGTGGTGGCCAGCAGGCTGCCGCCCTCGCTGTGGATCTGGTCGGCCAGCGCGCGGAACACACCGACCATCGACGTTTCATCCCACGGCGCCAGCGGCGTCGGTCCACCCACCAGCAGCGCGGTGCGCGGGCCGGGCAGGGTGCTGAAGCCGGCGAACGCGGCGCGGCCCCAGGCCAGCCAGTCATCGTCCACCGGGTTGAGGCTGCCGAGCAGGGTCAGCACGTTGCTGCCGCGCAGGGCGTCGTGTTCGGGCACCACCACCACATCCCAATGGCGAGCGTTGATGCGCGGGTCGAGGATCTGCACCACCTGGCTGCCACGGGCGCGCAGCACGCGCAGGGCGCCAGCGGCCTGGCGGCCACAACCGATCGCCAGCGCCGGGGCATCGGCAGCCAGCGTCGCGAAGGCCTCGCCGTAGCCATTCACATCGCCGGGCAGGCGACGCGGCGACAGCCAGCGCCAGGGCGCGCGGGGCTGCAGGACCAGCGGCCGATGGGTGCCCTGGCGCAGCGCCGAGGCCAGCGCAACCGCCTGGCGGACATTGCCTGCGCGGCCGTCCGTGACCGTCCAAGGCGCGCTCGATCGTTTCACCATTGGCATTAATTCGTTTCAGCCCTGCTGGGTGTTGCAACAGTCGCGACACTCTACACTGCGGCTCGTCGATTCGCCCCGCGCCGCCCGCGGGCACTGACTTCCTTTCGCCGCCCTGGAGATCCACCGATGTCCCACGCGCTCGACGCTGCTGCCCTCGATCAGCTGTTCCGTACTGCCCGTACCCAGAACGCCTTTCTCGACAAGCCGGTTCCTGAGAGCCTGTTGAAGGAACTGTACGACCTGGTGAAGTGGGGCCCGACCGCCGCCAACACCACGCCGGCCCGCTTCGTCTTCGTCACCTCGAAGGAAGCCAAGGACAAGCTGGCCCCGGCCCTGTCCGAAGGCAACCTGGCCAAGACCATGGCCGCCCCGGTCACCGTCATCATCGGCTTCGACCTGGACTTCCACGAGAAGCTGCCGTACCTGTTCCCGCACACCGATGCCAAGGCCTGGTTCGATGGCCCGCAGGAAGGCCGCCACGAAGCCGCCATCCGCAACGGCAGCCTGCAGGGCGCCTACCTGATCCTGGCCGCACGCGCGCTGGGCCTGGATGCCGGCCCGATGTCGGGCTTCGACCCGGCCAAGGTGGACGAAGCCTTCTTCGCCGGCACCTCCATCAAGTCGAATTTCCTGGTCAACCTGGGTTACGGTGACTCGGCGGGCTTGTTCCCGCGTCTGCCGCGCCTGTCGTTCGACGAAGCGGCGCGCATCGCGTAAGTCGTTGTATCGGTTTCGGGCCCGCCGTCCCGCGGCGGGCTCTTGCTGCACCGTGTACCCACCCTACGATCCGGAGAGTTCCTGAGATGAGCGCCACCCGTAAACTGCTGCTGCCGCTGGCCCTGACCCTGGCCATCGCCGCCTGCTCCAAGCCGGCCGACACCGCTGCCCCGGCCGCCGATGCCGCCGCCCCGGCCACCACCGAGCAGGCCGCCACCCCGGCTGCCGATGCCGCCGCCGCTGCGCCGGCCGCCGAAGCGATCAAGATCGCCTCGGGCACCTACAAGCTGGACCCGACCCACACCGACGTGCTGGCCCAGTGGAGCCACTTCGGCTTCTCCAACCCGAGCGCGCACTTCGGCAACGTCGAAGGCACCCTGGTGTACAACGCCGAAGACGTGACCAAGTCCACCGTGGAAGTGAAGCTGCCGCTGAGCGGCCTGAACAGCTTCACCGCCAAGTTCGACGAGCACCTGAAGAGCGCCGACTTCTTCGACGCTGCCAAGTTCGCCGATGCCACCTTCAAGAGCACCAAGGTGGAAGCGGCCGGCACCAACAAGCTGACCGTCACCGGCGACCTGACCATCAAGGGCATCACCAAGCCGGTCACCCTGGACGTCACCGTCAACGGCGGCGGCGAGCACCCGATGGCCAAGGTTCCGGCGGCCGGCTTCGATGCCACCACCACCCTGAAGCGCAGCGATTTCGGCGTCGGCGCGTATGCCCCGAACGTCAGCGATGAAGTGAAGATCCGCATCACCACCGAAGCCACCGGCGAAAAGCCGGCGGCTTGATGCATCCAACTCACTCGTCGTGAGAAAGCAGAAGGCCCGCTGAAAAGCGGGCCTTCTTTTTTGGGTTCTGGTAGAGCCGGCCGCTGGCCGGCTGCGGACCTGGATTCGGTGGGTGCGGACCGTTGGTCCGCACAATCTCGCCGAAGCAGGATTTCTCAGCGCAGCGTACCCAGCCACGCGGCCGACGCTTCGCTCGGGCTCTGCTTGGCCTTCACCGTCAACCCGCTCGCGCGCACGAACGTCTGCGCTGCCTGCGCCACTACCTGGCGTGCGATCAACGCCGCCTGCTTGGTCGCGGCCTGCTGCTTGCGCAGCTGCACGATGTGCACCGACGGGCGGCCCACCGGTGCGTACTTCTGGTCGCGGCGCAGCACATCGGCCACCTGCGCCACCTCGAACTCGGCCTGCAGGTAGCGGTGCTGTGCTTCCACCAGTTCGCGCAGCGGCGTGCGCAGGGCAACGGTGTCGGCGAAAGCGGCCAGCGCCGCATCGCAGGCGGCGTCATCGGTGAATCGGGTACGCAGCGCATCCACGCTGGCCAGGGTCAGTTTGGCCATGTGGGCCTCGTTGCTGCAGGAAAGGAGCGCGATTGTCGCATTGCTTGGCGGCTGATGCGTTGAACCGGGCGGCGGAATACCTGTAGAGCCGAGCCCACGCTCGGCTCATCGCGCGTAGCGCGAGGGTTCGCCGATCGCGGAACGAAGAGCAGCCGAGCATGGGCTCGGCTCTACATGGTCAAGGGCGTGCGGACCAACGGTCCGCACCCACCCAGGAAGGTGCGTCAAAGGCGTGCGGACCAACGGTCCGCACCCACCAAGCAGGGTCCGCACCCACCGGCTGCCCGGTCAATCGCCGTCGGTTTCGTCCGGGTGCGCCTTCCAGTAGCCGGTCGAGCGAATCCAGTCGCGCGGTACGCCCAGGTGGCCTTCGATGAACTTGCGCATCATCCGCGCGCGACGCGATTCGGTGGCGATCCAGTAGAAGACATCACCTTCCGGCGCCTCGAAGTCGGTCAGCATGTCTTCCAGCAGGGTGCTGGTCGCCGCCGGGAAGCCGTTGCGTTCCAGCCAGTGGATGCGCACGTTCTCGTACTGCGGCAGGTCCTGGCGCTCGGCTTCATCGCTCACTTCGATGAAGGCCTGCACTTCGGCATCCTCCGGCAGCACGTCCAGCCAGCGGGCGATGGCCGGCAGCGCGGTTTCATCGCCGATCAGCACATAGGCGTCGTAGGTGTCGGCCACCACGAACGAACCGCGCGGGCCGCCGATCACCAGCGTGTCGCCCGACTGCGCGCGTTCGGCCCACGGCCCGGCAATGCCCTGGTCGTGCAGCACGAAGTCGATGGCCAGCTCGCCGGTCTCGTGGTCCCACCAGCGCGGGGTGTAGTCGCGGGCGGGCGAGGGCTCCTTGCCGTCCGGGTAGCTGCGGCCTTCGGCGGTCAGCACCGGCAGCACCATCTCGCCCGCAGCGTTGGGGAAGAACAGCTTGATGTGGTCGTCGGCGCCGGGCGAATCGAAACCGGCCAGCGCGTCGCCTCCCAGCACCACGCGGCGCATGTGCGGGGTGACTTCTTCGGTGCGCAGCACGGTCAGTTCACGGAAGCGCACATCCAGGCGCAGGCGCGTGTTGTTGTGTTCGGTCATGGGGGATACCTGTAAAGGTGTCGCGCGGGGGCGCGCGGCATGGGGGAGGACCTGGCTGGAATCAGTCTGGCTGGGTCGTTGAAAGCGGTGATGCCTCGCTACCGGCGGTACCGTTGAGCAGGGCAGACGCCCGCGTCAGCAGCGCCGCCACTTCGTCCGCCTCGCCCTCGGCCCAGCGGCCGTGGTGGTGCACCAGTGCCCGCTTGAACTCGCGCAGGGCGCAGGCCAGCGGCGGCGGCAGCGAGGCCTTGGTGATCTCGCGGGCGCGGTCGAAGGCACGTCGCTGCGCCAGCCGCACCTGGGTGCGCTGCACCTTCAGCTCGAACTCGCCGGCGGCGGTGATGCGGAAGATCCGCTTGCCGTCCACTTCCTCGGCCTCGATCCAGCCGGCCTGCTCGAAGCTGGCCAGCAGCGGGTACATGGTGCCGGCGCTGGGCGTGTAGGCGTGCATGAACTGGTTGCTGATCAGCTGCATCAGCTCATAGCCATGGCGCGGCTGCTCGCCGATCAGGGCCAGCACCAGCAGGCGCAGGTCGCCGCGGCTCAGCACACGTGGCTGGCCATTGCGACGGGGTACCGCCGAATCGGTGGAACGGGCTCTGGGAGAGGGGCTTCGGCTCATTTCGATATATCGGTAAACGAGTGTGCAAACGATATATCGATATGTCGAAAGCGACAACACCCGATCCGGCCACATGCAGGTGCAATTTGGGCCACGGCCAGCCCCTCCCACAGCAAAAGGGGCGCCCCTTGCGAGGCGCCCCGGCGATGCTGTGGAAGGGAGCAGGGCCACCGGGCCCATCACTCACGGGCCACCTTGGGCCCACGGCCAGCGGCAATCCAGAGGCAGGTGCGACACGTTGTCGCCGGTTCAGTGCCGGAGTCCGGAACGCGCCCGCTGCGGCCCAGGAGTTGCCCCACAACCGTCATCGGCAGCAGTAACACTGCGTCCTGCACATGGGCGCAGCGGCCCCGCAAGCGACAGCCCGCGCAGCCGCCAAGGCCCGCTGCAGGGCCGTCAAGGGCGCTTGCAAGCCCCTTGCGGACACTGGCCGGTTGCATCCATACGCCTGCGTAGCCAAGTGACGAAAGCCCTTGGTGCGCTACACTTTGCGGTCTAGAAATCTATACAACAGTCGCGCGCGTGCGTGCGGTCATGGGAGCGCTAATGAACTGGTTGAACGAGGTGCTGAACAACGACCCGAATCCTGTGGAAACCCAGGAGTGGATCGAGTCGTTGAAGGCCGTTATTGATGTCGAGGGCTCCGAGCGCGCGCATCAGCTGCTGGAAGGCATGGTGGAACTGACCCGTCGTTCGGGCGCCTACCTGCCGTTCTCTCCCACCACCGAGTACGTCAACACCATCGAGCCGCAGCTCGAGGCCAAGAGCCCGGGCAATGCCGAGCTGGAATGGCGCATCCGTTCGATCATCCGCTGGAACGCGATGGCCACCGTGGTGCGCGCCAACCGCAAGCCGGGTGACCTGGGCGGCCACATCGCCTCGTTCGCCTCCGGCGCCACCCTGTACGACGTGGGCTTCAACCACTTCTGGCGCGCCCCGAGCGAAAACCACCCGGGCGACCTGCTGTTCATCCAGGGCCACAGCGCCCCAGGCATCTACGCGCGTTCCTTCCTGGAAGGCCGCATCAGCGAAGAGCAGCTGGACAAGTTCCGCATGGAAGTGGATGGCGGTGGCCTGTCCTCGTACCCGCACCCGTGGCTGATGCCGGACTACTGGCAGACCCCGACCGTGTCGATGGGCCTGGGCCCGCTGGCCGCCATCTACCAGGCGCAGTTCATGCGCTACCTGGAAAACCGTGGCCTGATCGAGAAGTCCGACCGCAAGGTGTGGTGCTTCATCGGCGACGGCGAGAGCGACGAGCCGGAAACCCTGGGTGCCATCGCCTTGGCCGGCCGTGAAGGCCTGGACAACCTGATCTTCGTGGTGAACTGCAACCTGCAGCGCCTGGACGGTCCGGTGCGCGGCAACGGCAAGATCATCCAGGAACTGGAAGGCGTGTTCCGTGGCGGCGGCTGGAACGTGATCAAGCTGCTGTGGGGCGGCTACTGGGATGCCCTGCTGGCCAAGGACAGCGACGGCGTCCTGAAGAAGCTGATGATGGAAACCGTCGACGGCGAATACCAGAACTGCAAGGCCTTCGGCGGCGCGTATACCCGCGAGCATTTCTTCGGCAAGTACCCGGAAACCGCTGCGATGGTCGCCGGCCTGAGCGATGACGACATCTGGCGCCTGAACCGTGGTGGCCACGACCCGCACAAGGTGTACGCCGCCTACCACCAGGCCGTGAACACCAAGGGCATGCCGACCGTCATCCTGGCCAAGACCGTGAAGGGTTACGGCATGGGCAGCGCCGGTGAAGCGCTGAACCCGACCCACCAGACCAAGAAGCTGGACGACGACGCGGTGCGCCACTTCCGCGACCGCTTCAACATTCCGGTGACCGACGCGCAGCTGGCCGACGGTCAGGTGCCGTTCTACCACCCGGGCCCGGATTCGCCGGAAGTGCAGTACCTGCAGGAACGCCGTGCCGCACTGGGCGGTTACCTGCCGCAGCGCCGCCGCAAGGCCGACAAGACCTTTGTGGCGCCGAAGCTGGAAGCGTACGAACGCCTGCTGAAGAGCAGCGGCGAGCGCAGCTACTCCACCACCATGGCCTTCGTGCAGAGCCTGAACATCACCCTGCGTGACAAGGAACTGGGCCCGCACATCGTGCCGATCGTGGCCGACGAAGCCCGTACCTTCGGCATGGAAGGCCTGTTCCGCCAGATCGGCATCTACGCGCCGTTCGGCCAGAAGTACAAGCCGGTCGACGCCGACCAGCTGATGTTCTACCGCGAAGACCAGAGCGGCCAGGTGCTGCAGCAGGGCATCAGCGAGCCGGGTGCGATCAGCTCGTGGATGGCCGCCGGCACCAGCTACTCGGTCAGCAACGTGCCGATGCTGCCGTTCTACATCTACTACTCGATGTTCGGCTTCCAGCGCGTGGGCGACATCGCCTGGCAGGCAGCGGACATGCGTACCCGCGGCTTCCTGCTGGGTGGCACCGCCGGCCGCACCACGCTGAACGGTGAAGGCCTGCAGCACGAAGATGGCTTCAGCCATCTGGTGGCCGGTGGCATCCCCAACGTGCGCAGCTACGACCCGACCTTCGGCTTCGAAGTGACGGTGATCCTGCAGCACGGCACCAAGGCGATGATGGAAGATCAGATTGACGAGTACTACTACGTCACCCTGATGAACGAGAACTACACCCACCCGGAAATGCCGGAAGGTGCGGCCGAAGGCATCGTCAAGGGCATGTACCTGCTGACCGACGCCGGCAAGCCGAAGAAGGGCGAGCTGCGTGTGCAGCTGCTGGGTTCGGGCACCATCCTGCGCGAAGCCATTGCCGCGGCCGAGCTGCTGGACAAGGACTTCGGCGTGACCGCCGACATCTGGAGCTGCCCGAGCTTCAACGAACTGCGTCGCGATGGTTTCGACGTGGAACGTGCCAACCGCCTGCATCCGGAAGGTGAGCAGCGCAAGGCCTACGTGACCGAGCTGCTGGAAGGCCGTCAGGGCCCGGCGATTGCCGCCACCGACTACGTGCGTGCGTATGCGGACCAGATCCGTGCGTTCGTGCCGATGAGCTACACGGTGCTGGGTACCGATGGGTTTGGTCGTTCGGATACGCGTGCGAACCTGCGCCGGTTCTTTGAGGTGGATCGCTACTACATCGCCCATGCCGCGATTGCGGCGCTGGCGAAGGAAGGGAAGATGACCGCGAAGGATGTGGCCCGGGCGATCAAGCAGTACAAGATTGATCCGGAGAAGGCTAACCCTGTCGGGGTTTGATTGAGCTGCACTGCTGGTACAAAAGGGGTGGCCATTAGGTCGCCCCTTTTTTATGGAAGTTAAGTAAGCGCCTTACCAACAGAGTATTTCACTTCTTCTTTCTGACAGCCTTTGGTCTATATTTCTTTATTTTGCTCAGGGTTGGATCTAACGGAATGCTCGTTAACTCAACGTTGAATCCTAGTGCTTCGAGGTGAGAAATGGAGTTCTTTAGAGTGACCTTGGAAAAGAAGGGTAGTTCGATGGGCAGCGCCTTGGACGTGGCTATTGCATACGTGATGGTGTAATTGCTTGGATCAGGACGTCTGGCTGTATCCGTCAGTGCGATATGGCTTGGCAGTTTTGCATTCAGTCTTCTGCGGAAATCTTCGTCTTTCAGGAATATCTCTGCGGCCACTGCGCCTTGCGAAAAAAGATGGCTAAGTGTCGCGGATGATCTGTAGTCCTTGACATGCACAAAATTACTACTTCCAACAATTAGGTCGCAAAACTCAATTTTGTCGTATGGGCCGCCTGTTTTTACATTATTCTTATCCATCAGGTGGATGTTTGTAGTGCTCTTGGCAACTTGCGAGTTGTATTCGCCCTCGTTGGCGTACGAGTATGGTGGCAGGAAGGTCCGGGATATTTTTGCGTTAGATAGCCGTCTGTCTATCTCGGCAATGAAGTCCGCTTCTATCTTGAACCATGACCCATTCCTAATTATGAATCTGTCGTTTCCATCCACTATTTCTGCGTGGATGCATCTGTAGGCCGGCCAGCTTTGAGTTGACCGATAGTTGGCATCATTGATATGAACGGTAATGTTCTTCAGCGCATCAAGGCTGAATTTCACTGACTTTGAGTCTAGATAATCGCGAAGATCGGAAATGCATAAGGTTTGATGGCGTGGTGTGCTTTGGTACATGTCAAAGGAGTACCCAGCGTTTGATTCCCAATTGACAATTTCTGGCTCCCCAAGCCAGACATTGGTGCCTCCTACTTTTGATATTTCGTCATCAAGAAGAAGGTCAAGAATTCTAATTGTGTCCGGGTCTCGTACCTTTGCGATGTTATCTATCCACGCGTAGGCGCTCGGTAGGGGTGAGTTAAATAGCTCGATCGTCTTGGAAAGTATTCTCGGGATTCCATTAAGGTCCGTTTCGACCATTAGCGTAAGAGCGTCTCGGCCTGTGATATGTGTGCCGAGTAGTGGGACTTTGCAGGCTCCAGTAACTGCATAAACCAAATCGGATTCAGTGTTCGCTTGAAGATCGAATATATCTACCTCAAGGGAGCTTTGTGTCCTAGAATTGAGCGGATTGTCGTCATAGCTGGCTTTGTCGAGGCTTCTGAGTTTTTCCGGGTCAACTGCGTTCAGTGTTACGCGCAATCCGAAATCTCTCTCAGTGAGCTCCCCATTAATTAGGTGAAATCCTGAGCCAAAAGAGATAAGGAATTTTTTCCCATCCAAGTTGGCGTAGAGAGCGGCGCCAACGTTGCTACTTTTCCCGAATTCCACCGTTGGACCATCAGGATGCTCCGTAAATATACGTGTCCAAAGAGGTGGATGCGCTGGCGCCTCCCTTTTTACATAGAGAAACGCCTCAATACCTGGGATGTTGAAGACGTACTTTCGCCCAACCAGTTCCAGCTTTACGCATTCGTCCGGGCTGTAGTGACCATCCTTAACTAAATAAATTGAGAGCTTTTCCTTACGTTCAGTAGTGTTCGCCAAATGTCATCCCCCTGAATGAAATGGCACGAAAGCGCTGCTGATGTCTTGCTGATTTAACTCTTATTTCCGGTTGTGTCAATGATTCTAAGTACGTCCTGGAGACCCTTTCCTAAAACCTGTGAGGAAGGACATGTGGACATCGGAACGCCAACTAGCAGAATCGGCCGAAGCGCTGCTTCTGCACCGCCGGCAGCGAGATGTCCCCGATCCATTCAATTCCAGTGCTACAAGAGGGATGGACAGAGCCGAGCACGCAGTTTCGGTTGTGCAGATCGATCTTCACATGTCGCGCCGCAACTCGTGCGTGAGAAGAGCAGCATGCTATTCGTGAGCCTCAAGAGCCGCGAGAACGATATGAACTGCGCAAACGAAAGTGGAACGCGGATGTAGTTGTGGGCATCTCGCGCCATCAAGGAGAAGGAGAGCTGCCAGCGCATTCCCTGCATCTCGCTGTATTCGATGAAAGCGTGCTGATTGCGACATAAGAGGGTACTATCCCGTCTCGAAGGCCAATAGGCCGCATCAATTGGATGTGACGGGGGAAGCAGGGATGGCGTACTGGTGGGTGAACCAGAAGCAGACGTTTGATCGGGCGGTTAAGGCTGGCTACTTGTGGTCGCCGAAGACCAATGTGGAAGGGAAGACAAATCCCTTCTATGAGCACATGACCCAGGTGCGTCCAGGTGATGTGGTTTTTGCTTTTGCCAATGCTCAAATCAAGGCTGTCGCGATCGTCAATGGGGCGCACTATGCAAAAGATCGCCCTGATGATTTCAAAAAGACGGACAACGAGTGGCGCAGGGACGGCTGGGCCGTTCCGGTGGACTATCACCTGATGGAATCGCCGCTAAAGGTGAGCGAGCATATTGCGAAGATTCGGCCGCGTCTTCCGATGAAGTACTCGCCGCTGAAACCGGATGGCAAGGCTAACCAGGCCTACCTGTTCCCAGTGCCGCCGGAAATGGCTACTGAGCTTTTGTCGCTGCTCAACGTTGACGTTGATGACCTGAGCGCTTGGCAAGAGGAGGTGCGAGTCAAGGAGATCAAGGAAGACAAAAATATTGGGGAGACGGTGAAGACCCAGCTGATCAATGCCAGAGTGGGACAGGGAATCTACCGTAAGAACGTGAGCGACATCGAAAAGGTCTGCCGCGTTACCGGCACGAGTGAGCCCAAGTTTCTCATCGCTAGCCACATTAAGCCCTGGGCGAAGAGCACCAACTCTGAGCGCCTTGATGGAAGCAATGGGCTGATGTTGGCGCCCCATATCGATCGGCTATTCGACCGTGGATACATCTCGTTTGAAGATGACGGTCGGCTAATTCTGAGCAAGCAGTTGCCGGAGGCAGTGCGCTTGAGGTGGGATGTGGTGCAGAAGATTCCGAGCGTTCCGTTCTCGGCGGCGCAGGTCTCGTACCTGAATTACCATCGGGCCGTACTGCTGCGTAAGTAGGAAATAATCACCAGAGGTAGGCATCTCCGAATCGGGGATGCCTTGTGGAACCCGCAAGGGTGACTTCCATCCGACGTCAGCCGATAGCACGTGGATGACCAGCAGCCACGTGACACATGGCCAGATCCAACTGGGCTATTCCCGCACGTGCAACCGCTCAGCCACCTGCGCAGTCAACGCCACACACGCCATCTTCAATCCTTCCATAACCCGATCCCCCAGGTACTCCTCGGGCGCACCATTCTGCCGAGTGCGCTCCGCAGCCAGCATCAGCTCCGCCACCACGCGCAGCCCTGCCAACGCGCAATCCGCATCCGCCAGCTGAAGACAACGCCCAGGCAGTTGATGCCGCTCCGGCCAAGGCTGGCCGTCCGCAGCCGCACCAGTGCCGATGCGATGCAACGTGGCGACGAAGGCGTTGGGATCGATGGACCGTTCGCGGTCGGGTTCGGTGTTGTCCGGATCGTACTGCGCGTGCAGGGAACGGAAGTCCGATGTGTTCATGGCAATGCTCCGTACAGGACAGATAGCAGCGCCACCAGATAAAGGCGGCGGACGATGCGTGGTTCGAAAGCCGGACAGTAACCAAGCCGGTGGGTCCGAAGACCCCCACGCACCGCCCGCCATGGAACGCGAACGGATTGCCAGCCGGCGCCACGCAAAGGTGACGCCGGCTGACAAGCGTAAAACACATGGTTACTGAACGGGCTTTCGAACCCGCGCCACCCTTTTCCGGTGGCACGCCAAGAGATACCCGCGCAGCTGCCAAATGCCAAGAAACTGCAGAACTGACGATTGCCAGTCCTGACGCTTTCGGGATTGTCGCACACGGTGTTAAGCCGGCAAGCGATTGCGCCGCAACGGTCTTGAAGGGCTTGGCGCTATTGGCCCCAAGCGCAGGATGCCCACAGCCAGGCCCACGGCGTAGGACCAATCACGACAGATTGCACCAGCGGTTCAGCCGGGCGGCGCCTCGGCCGTGGGCACGAAGGTCATACGGACCCGAACCCGCGCGTGCAGCGCGACGCCCTCAATCACAACCGGTTCGAAGCGCCACTGGTCCACTGCGGTAAAGGCCGCACGATCAATCTCCCGCAGTCCGCTGGACCGCGCCACCATCACGTTGGAAACGTGGCCCAGCTCATCCAATTGAGCAACCAGCAGCACCTCCATGGGAGCCTGCAGCAAGGTATCGGGCGGCGTGGCAGGGGCCGTTGAATACACAACGGCAGGCGCCTGCTGCAGCTCGAAAGTGGGGTTGTCACCGCGCTCTACGAACACTTCGGTGGAAACCTGCGGGTCTGCCGCCATGGCCATGGCAGGTGTGGCGCCCAGCAGCATCAGAACGAGGTTCAGTGCCAGGGCGGTGTTCAAACGGGGCATACGTGGTTTCCATTCCGGTGCGCTGCCAGCATAGCGGCCATCCCCTGGCATCGCTTGCCTTGAATGCCTGCGTGCGGGATTGCTGCGCGGATTACATAGGCGCGCCCGGCCGTGGCCACAGTGCATCGTCGCGCTCCAGGTCGTAGTCGCCGCCGAACGCCAGCGCAGCCTCACGCGGTGGGAGGTCTGCGTAGCAGCCCAGCAGATACTCATCCATGCCGGCGTCGCTATGGTCGATGGCGAACAGGTGGAGGAGCTTCTTGTCGAAGGCTTCCAGCCATGTGGGGTGGATCTTGGTCATGGGCATCCTCCAGTGGGGACGGGGGGAGGCTTAGGCCTGTCTCAGCGGCTGTGACGGTGCGGCCCCGCCCAAATTTGGCGGGGCCGCATCCGCTTCGCTTTCGGCCGTTGATCAACTCGTATGGCAGGCTGCAGCGCAAGTGGCACAGCCATTCGACTGCCGGTACCACCTCCGGGCTTCAGCCACGGCCGTCCTACAGCTGGTGTGCAAGCCGAGGTCCTGTGTGGACTGGGCGCGAGCAAGCCAATAGCATCCCTGTTTATGCACCTCATGGTCTCCATTGGCCTGCGGCGTTCTGTTCACAAAGTAGCGGTCCATTTACTACCCCCTATGCGTGTACGGTAAGCGCACCATTGCGCGTGGTCGACTTTGATCACTCCCAGTCGCAGGAGCCGCGACGCAGCGAACTTCGTCGCAGAATCATCTGCGGCCGGGGTGTATAAGTACGGGCGAAGGCGCCTTCAACGGCTTCGATGAGCCTTGGAAGAGGAAAAGCGATGTTTCGACAAGGAAGATGGTTGGTCTGCCTGGCCTTGATACTGTCAGGTTCCCTGCTGAGCGGCTGCCGAGCCAGCTCGGAGGCGGTACCCGGGCCGCGTGCTCCGGCAGAGAACGGGACCCTGGTGCCCTTCGTCAGGCCGCTGCCGCTGGTGGCAATGACCACACCCATGGTGGTCGAGTTCACCCTACCGCCCCCAGGGAAAAGTTCCTCGCCAACCTTGTTTCTTGGAATCCGGGTGGGTGGAGAAGACGGGCTGAAATCACTGAATACGAGCCGTGAGATCCGCAGTATGGGCCTACCCGCCGAGGTGAAACTGGAGCGGCTGGAGGCGCAAAAGCGCATTCCTGTTCCGTTGGTGAGGGTGGAGTCGGTGGCAGGCACGCCCGCGCGTATTGAGCCCATCGGACCCACGGGCCGGGTGGAAGGCGGGTGGTTGGATGACGTCGATCATCAGTCTCTGCAGTCAGCAGGATTGGAGGCGCCTGACAGTCACCACACACAACTTGCCCTCGCTTGGGCTCAGGAACTGCAGCCTGGCCACTACAGGCTGAGTATGCAGATACTGAAGCCTGATGATCGATTGGCGGCCACGCAAGCCGAGTTGCTGGTGGCCTACGTAAACAAGTCGAAGTAGGAGTGCGTCATGGACGACAAGTACACAGTCACAATCTTCGTTGCCGCTCCCGGCACGCCGCTGCTGGCTGGAGGGACATCCAGCGCCGGCCACGTCTACTACAAAGTGGCACATGGCAAGGACGAGGTGAGCTTTGGCTTTGCACCCATCGAGCATGGCGTCGTGACTGGGCCTGGAATGGTCTACAACAATGACGCCGAGCAGTACAAAGACCCGTACTACACGCGGACGATGGAAATCAGCCAGCGGCAGTACGACAAGCTGGTGGAATTTGGCACAAAGCCCGGCGAGCATGGATTCAATACTGAGTATCACGGGGTGGAAAACAGCTGTATCGACTACACGTGGGGCGCACTGAATCACGCCGGCCTTCATCGAACCAACCTTCTCTTCATGCAGGACAAGAGCTTCGAAGGTGGCCTGAAACCGCTCAGCAATGTGGAGTACATCCGCAGCATCCGCGCGCCCTTTCCAGATAGCGCGCTGAATAGCGAGCACTACAACAAAATGCCGGAGAGAACGTTGATGCAGCGAATCATCAGCGATGAGCAACTGCCGCGGGGCGATCGCGATATGCTCGATTCCATCCGCAAGGGAATAGCGGGCATTGATGAGGCGCATGGCCGCTCCTACGATGGGACCAGCGAGCGGATCTCAGTGGGCTTGTTGGCCACGGCCAAGGAGAGCGGGCTGGAGCATGTCGACCATGTGGTATTGGGCAATGCTCCAAGCGATGGTTCGCCGCAGCGACTGTTCGTCGTGCAGGGGGAGCTCAACGATCCTGCCCATGTGCGAGCTTCGATGACGGCGGAGGAGGCTGCGCGAACACCGGTGGAGCAGTCATTCGCCAAGGTCGAGCAGATTGCGCAGGCCCAGCAGGAGCGCGCCTCGTTGGCGCCGCAGGAGCCGGCCCTGGAACAAACCCGGGCGCCGCTGCAGATGGGCTGACTTCCAGCGACTGCACGGAAGATCACAGTTTCGAGCGCCTCGGCCTCGAAACTGCCTCCATCTCTACCTGTCCCCCATCCCACCTATGCCATCATCCGCCCAGGACCGCAGTACCCAACAAGGCTGAGCAGGCATGGAGCAGGCAACACGCTACACCGCAACGCTGTACCTGGCCGCCCCCGGCACACCACTTAAGAGCGGGGGTATCTCGCCGCGCGGCCACATGTACCTGCAGGTGGCAGCAGGCGACGAGGCCCACAGCTACGGCTTCGCACCGCCGCGCTACGCGCCGGGCGAAGCCCCCACGGGTGCGCAGTACGCGCAGGTGCGCCACGACGATGCCGACGAGCATCTGGACCCGTATTACAGCCGCACCCTGGAAATCACCGAGGAGCATTACGGCTGCCTGCGTGATTTCGCCGAGGAGCCGGCCGAGTTCGAATTCGATGTGGATCGCCCGGCCACCATCAACCGCTGCAGCGATTTCGTCTGGGCGGCGCTGCACTATGCGGGCTTGCATCCGCTGCCGGCCCCGCTGGACGGCGGCAGCAACCTGGGCGAGTTCGCGGTGCTGTTCAACCTGCCGGAAATACAGTGCATTGCCGCGCCGTTCCCGGGCAGCGATCTGAATGCCGAAACCCATCACGCGATGCCCGAGCGCGAGGCCGAGCATCATCGCCAGGGCGACCGCGCCAGCGATGAGCCGCCGCCGACACCGATTGAAGTGGCCGGCACGCTGCTGGACCCCTCGCATCCAGACCACCGCCTGTTCTCGCAGCTGATCCAGAAAGTGGCCGAGCTGGATGCGGCGCATGGTCGCCCGTTCGACGCGGCCAGCCAGCGCATCAGCGCGAGCCTGCTGGTGCTGGCCAAGCAGAACAATCTCTCGCGCGTGGACCACGTGCTGCTCAGCCGGCCGACGAAGAGCAGCCATGCGGCGGAGAGCATCTTCATCGTGCAGGGCGACCGCAACGACCCGGGGCACCGCCGCGCCAGTATCGCCACCGAGGTGGCGGCCAAGACCGATGTGGCCGATTCGCTGCGGTTGAAGGAGCAGTAATCCGCGCGCCTGCCATACGCGCGTCGGCGCACGCCACGCCCCCCACCTGCTACCATTCCCCCCGCAACCCCAGCCAGCCCACCCCGCGCAGACAGATGCGGGGCGGGCCGTCGCAGTACGGCCCAGCGAGCCAGGACACCTTCCCGTGCCCATTCAAGGACGCTCGCATGTTCCGTACTCCTCTCTTCCGCTCGGCCGCGCTGGCCGTTGCCGTTTCGCTCAGCCTCGGCGTGCCCTCCGCATTCGCCGACAACGCGCCCGCCGCCAGTGCCACCACCGCCGCTGTGCAGCGCCAGGCCGTGGCCAAAGGCCTGTACGAGCTGGCCTACAGCCCGAAGCAGAACGCCGTGTTCGTGGCCTCGTCCGGCGGCTTCGGCGATGACGCCGGCCCGGCCCAGGTGCTGCGCCTGAACCCGGCCACGCTCGCCGTGGAAACCCGCATCCCGCTGGAGCGCAAGGCGTTCGGCGTGGTGCTGGATGACGCCCACAACCGCCTGTACGTGGGCAACACCGTGGACCTGTCGGTGACCGTGGTCGACACCGCGCAGAACAAGGCCGTCGGCACCATCCAGTTGATGGAGAAGAAGACCGGCAAGGACGGCAAGGCCGCCTACACCCACGACCTGCGCGAGCTGGTGGTCGACAGCGCGGCCAACCGCCTGTACGTGACCGGCCACAGCAGCCAGCCAGACGTGAGCAGCGTGCTGTTCGTGATCGATACCACCACGCTGAAGGTGATCAACACCATCGACGGCCTGGGCAATGCCAAGGCGCCGGGCCTGGCGCTGGATGCGGCCAACAAGCGCATCTACACCAGCAACCTGCTGGCCGACCTGGTGGTGGTGGGCACCGAGTCGAACAAGGTGGTGGCGCAGCACAGGATCGCCGCCGAGCAGCCGATGAACATCGCGCTGGACCCGGCCGGCAAGCGCCTGTTCGTGACCGACCAGGGCTCGGAATTCCTGCGTGGCTACCAGGCCAAGAGCAGCGGGCTGGTCAGCAAGCATCCGGGCCAGCGCGTGCTGGTGGTGGACCGCAACACCGGCAAGGAACTGGCCAGCATCCCGACCGACGCCGGCCCGCTGGGCATCCTGCTGGATGCACCGCGCAAGCGCCTGTACGTGACCAACCGCGAGGCCGGTACGGTGACCGCGTACAACAGTGACAGCTACCAGAAGGTGGCGACCTACACGGTGCCGACCCACCCGAACAGCCTGGCGCTGGATGCTAAGAACAACGTGCTGTTCGTGAGCATCAAGAACGGCGAGAAGGATGACAAGGGCGCTGACGAGAGCGTGGCACGGATTCAGCTGTAATGAGGTGACGCCGGGGCACGCCCGGCGGCGAGCCGCGTGAAGAAGGCAGGGTGAAGACCCTGCCTTTTTCATTGGCCGGTTGCGGCGCCAGCAGCCGGCGGCTAGGGTTGAACCTCATGGCAGGGAGCCAAAGGATCTGAATCATGCTGGGTATCCACCGCTGGCTGCGCGCCGGCCTGGTCTTCACGCTGGCGGGCGCACTCGGCGCCTGCAGCAGCCGCGTACCGGATGCGCCGGAGCCACTGGATCTGGTCAAGCCAATCATCGTTGCCGAGCCTGGCCAGGCGGTGCGGTTCGAGTTCGAGACGAATGCCCGAAACTTCCACCCGGGTCGCACCTATGCACTCGAGTTGGAAGTTGAGCACCAGGGGCCGGAGGACACCCGCGAGCCGAGTATCGCCACGATGCAGATCCCCTTTGAGGTGTCCCTGCAGCGGTTGACCGCAGATACTTGGCAGGACGTTGCGACCTACGACAGCTACCAGGCAATGGCTCGCAACGCGGGGGCAGCGCTTCCAGAATGGCATGCATCCAGCGAATGGCGGTATACGTCGCCGCACATGGGGAGTGACGGCCAGTACACGCTGAGCTTGGTTGCTCTGCCAGTGGAAATTGACTCCCGCTACCGCGTGGACGTACGTACGGTGCAGAGGACAGAGGCACTGCAGGATTATTCGGCCCGTTTGCGGATCCATGCCGCCCGTCCCGCTGGAAAGTAATCAATCGCTTGGTTGCGGCGCCCCCTGGTCGCTCGTCAGGGTAGGAACTTCATGGCAGGAAGCCAAATGGTCTTAATCATGCTGGGTATCCATCGCTGGTTGCGTGCCGGCTTGTTCCTCACGCTGGTGGGCGCACTCGGCGCCTGTGGCAGTCGTGTATCGGATGCGGCGGAGCCGCTGGATCTGGTCAAGCCGATCAACCTTGCCGAGTCCGGGCAAGCGGTGCGGTTTGAGTTCGAGACGAATGCCCGCAACTTCCATCCCGGGCGCCCCTATGTGCTGGATCTTGAGGTGCAGCGGCATGGACCGGAGCCTGACAGCGAGCAAGATATGGACGGTGTCCATATTCCTTTTGAACTGTCCCTGCAGCGCTGGGTCGCTGGCGCCTGGCAAGACTTTGCAACTTCTGATTTCTATCAGGCAAGGGCGCGCAATCTGGGGGAGCCGCTCCCCGAATGGCATGCATCGGCAGATTGGCGCTACGCGCAACAGGTGTCGATGGACGCCAGCCGATATAGGCTGAGCATCGTCACCCTGCCGATGGAAACGGATGCCCGCTACCATCTGAATGTGCGCACAGTTCAGCCTACAGCCGCGCTCCAGCATTACCCGGCCCAGCTGCGGGTGCATGCCGATCCTCTCTCTGGAAAATAGTCGCTGTCACACCGCTGATGGGAATTGAAGGATTCTTCTTATGGACAAGCCACGTTATGCCGTCGAGATCATCATCGCCGCCCCCGGTACGCCGTTGATAGACAAGAAGACCGGTAGCCAGGAAGTTATTGATGGGGTGCCGCAGACTTCCGGGCCAGGCCACATGTTCTATGTGCTTCGTGCGCCCGATCAGCCGCCTCAGAGCTATGGATTTGCACCCATAGAACACGGAAGCGTGAACGGCCAAGGCAAGGTCATGAATGATGATGCTACGATCTACAAGGACCCCCATTACAGCCGCACTCTCGAAATCAGCGAGGAGCAGTACAAAAAGCTTGAGGCGTTCGGCACGTACCCAAGCAAGTACGGCTTCGATCTGCAATACAAGGATGTGCGCCACAACTGCGTTGACTTCACTTGGGAAGCGCTGAACCACGCGGGCATCGAGCGGAAAAGAAGCATCGACGTGAACGCGCTGGGCGGCGGTATTGGCCAATTGCTTCCCGATGTCCGCATTCCCTTGGACAGCAAGGGCGCAGGCAAGGATGGATTCCGCCCGCTGCGCAACATCCACGGTGTGGACAGCATTGATCCGCCGTTTCCAGACAGCGAGCTCAATCAAAGGAAAACCAACCCCCTGCCGGAGCGTAGTTTTCGGCAACGCATCCTGAGCGACGCCGAGGGCATGGGCGAACGAAGCGGTGACCATCTGGCCCGCCATAGCAATGACCCGCTGCTGTCGCAGATCCACCAGGGCGTGGCCCGGCTCGATGCAGAGCGTGGCCGTGCCTTCGATGCCACCAGCGAGAACATCAGTGCCAGCCTGTACGCGCTGGCCAAAGCCAATGGCCTGACCCAGGTTGACCATGTGCTGTTGAGCGATCGCACTGCGCAGGCCGATGTGGCGCAGAGCATCTTCATCGTCCAGGGTGAGCGCAACGACCCGGCACAGTTGCGGGCCAGCATGCCAACGGCGGTGGCCGCGCAGACACCGGCAGAAACCTCGTTCGAGCGCGCTGAGCAGCTGTCGCAGTCTGGGCAGGCGCGCACGCAGGATGAACTGCAGCAGCGCCAGGTGCAGGAGCAGTCCGGGCCGCGCATGGCCTAGGGCAGCAAGCGCACGGCGAGTCGACGTTCTCGCGGTGGGCCGCCGGTAACGCTGGAGGCGGCTCAGCCCAGGCGGTGTGCCGGGTTCTGCTGTTGTTCCTGCTCACGGACCTGCTGCTCGGGCAGCTGCCCCATGGACGGCTGCTGCGGGGCAATGCCGAGCTTCTGCATCGACTGCTCCACCGGCGTCCGCGCCGCCACCGCGGTCGGCATCATCGCCCGCAGATGCGCCGGATTGGCCGGGTCGCCCTGTACCACGAAGATGTTGTGTCCCGCCGGATGGTTGGCCGTGGCGTTGCTGACCAGCACGTGGTCGACCTGCTGCAGGCCCTGCTCGCGGGCCAGCACGGTCAGGCTGGCGGTCAGACGCTCGCTGGTCTGGTCGAACGGACGGCCATGCTGCGCGTCCAGGGCGGCCACGCCCTGGCGGATCTGCTGGTTGAGGCCGTACTCGGGATGGTTGGGGGTGATCTCTGCCATGGGGCGATCTGCAGCGGTAGGTCGTGATGGACCTGGGCAGTATAGAACCGGTCCGTGAACCACCGCATCGCAGCGATCAGTCCGCCGGCCGATGGTCGTAGCTGATCACCCGCTCGGCCAGCCAGCGCCCGTCCACGCGGCGCCAGACCTGGATGAAACGGGCCTGGCCGGTCCAGTGCTCGATGCCGTTTGCATCGCGCTCGTGGAAGCGGTGGTCGCCGATCTCCAGGGCGCGATCGTCGTGCAGCGGAAACACCTGCAGCGAGCTTTCCACCAGTTCGCGGCGCAGATGGATGTGGTTGGCGCGGGTGCTGTCGCACAGGGCGGCCACGCTGCGGCGGAAGTCCTCACGTTTGCTGGCGGACTTACCCGCCTTGTCATGGAAGAACTCCATGTCTTCAGTGGTCATGGCTGCCGCCTTGTCGGCATCGCAGTCGTCGAACGCGGCGGCGAACAGCTGCGCGTCGGCCTGGCGGATCTGCTCGCGCAGGGTTTCGTTAGCGCTCGGGGCGGCGGCCAGGCCGGCAGCAAGCAGGGGCAGGGTGAGCAGCAGCATGGCGAGGCTCCAGGACGGGATTCACGCAGGCTCGCACGGCGCTCCGGGGGCCGCAGCCGCCCTGCGACGAAACGGGATTTCCAGGGAGTGAATGCCCGCATCTATGGATTGGCCGGGTGGCGTGGCCTGTGCAGGTGGTGTCATGGCGGCCGGCGATTCCATCACAGTCGCGATAGGAGCCGACCCATAGCCTGAAAGCCTCCCCTTCCACAGGAGCTCCCATGCCTGCTTCCCGCGTCCGCCTGCACGTTGAAGACACCGGTGGCGATGGCCGCCCGGTCATTCTGATTCACGGTTGGCCGCTGTCCGCCGATGCCTGGAAGACGCAGGTGTCGATCCTGCGCGACGCCCAGCACCGGGTGCTCAGCTACGACCGGCGTGGCTTCGGCCGTTCTGACAAGCCGGCAGAAGGTTACGACTACGACACGCTGGCGGCGGATCTGGCCGGGGTGATCGAGGAACGTGACCTGCGCGACGTCACCCTGGTCGGCTTCTCGATGGGCGGTGGCGAGGTAGCGCGTTACGTGGCCAACCATGGCCAGGAACGCCTGCACAGTGTGGTGTTTGCAGCAGCGGTACCGCCGTTCCTGCTACGCAGCGACGACAACCCGGAAGGCCCGCTGACCCAGGACAAGGCTGACGAAATGCGCAGTGGTCTGGAGAAAGATCGCGAGGCGTTCTTCGATGGCTTCACCCGCGATTTCTTCAGCGCCAACGGCCAGTTGATGGTGACCGAAGAGACGCGTCAGGCGGCCATCGCGCTGTGCCATCAATCCGACCAGACGGCGGCGCTGGGTTGCATGCACGCGTTCGCGACCACCGACTTTCGCGACGATCTGAAGAAGATCACCGTGCCAACCCTGATCCTGCACGGTGACAGCGATGCCATCGTGCCGTTTGAAGGTTCCGGGCAGCGAACGCATCAGGCGATTGCGGGCAGCGAGGCGGTGATCCTGGAAGGTGCGCCGCATGGCTGCAACACGAGCCATGCCGACCACTTCAATCTGGCGCTGCTGAACTTCCTGAAGCGGTAAGCTGCGGCCATGCGCCAGACCAAGACACCTCCGTGGAAGAAGCCCAACCCCAAGGGCCAGACCTCGCAGCCGCTGTCGCCTGCGCAGAAAGAGGCGGCGCGACAGCGGGCGGAAGAGAATGGGCGACGTTACCCGAATCTGGTGGACAACATGTGGGCCGCGAAGCTGCCGCGCGGATCGTGATCTGTAGAGTTGAGCCATGCTCGACTCCGCTCTGCATCCATCCACGCATGGCGTGGATCTACTGCAACAGCAGCCGAGCGTGGGCTCGGCTCTACAGGTCGGCCAGCGGCTTCCAGCCGGGTTCCAGCCAGGGCGCGATCTTGTTCTGGCGGACGGTGATGGCCTCAACTGGTACCCCAGCCAGGTGCGCAAGCTCTGCACGCAGCACATCGGCATCCACCGGCAGTGCCGCAGCCACCTGTAGCCGACCACCCTGATGTCTCACCTGTACCGGTAGCGTGGCGTGCGCGTCATGCTCGCCGCCGGTGCGCCCGATCGGGTAGCGCATCGCTACCGGCCGCGACAGCTGCGCCAGTGCGGGCTGCCACGCCTGCAGCACGAGAGGCTGCCCGGCAGCGGGAACATGTACTTCTGCAATCGTGGCCGGGTAGCCAGTGAGGCTTTCGACCATCACCTGGAAGCGCGCGCCATCCGGCATGACCAGCACGGTGGCGATCAACGCAGAGAACGAAACGAACACCGCCGCGAGGCTCCAGCTGCGCGGCGCGGTGGCCGGGCGCGTTGCGGTGCGCAGGCCCGGTCTGCGCCGCAGCTTGCGCGCGTAGATGCGCCGGTCCTTCCGGCGCGGGCTGCTGCTGTGCTCGGGCAGGTTCAAGGGAACCCGTGGAAGGCGCGCCACGCGGGCCTTGATCAGGCGCGACAGCAGCATCCAGGCGATCACGAACGCCAGCAGCGGAAGCAGCGTTCGCACCCACAGATACAGCGTGACCATCCACAACACCTCTACATACGACCATCCATGCTCATCCACATCCTACCGGGACCACGCGACGGTTGTCGTATCCGCCAGCCGACAAGCACAGGGCGCTTGGTTAGGATGGTCCTTTGTTGTCACGGATGAACCGATGGTCTCTGCTGCTGCCCGCTTCTGTCGTATCTGTGGTCCTGGCCCGATTCTGCTGGCACTGCAGGTGGTGGCGCTGCTGGCGGTAGCCCTTGCAGCCGGCTTCTTCCACTACCGCGTGGGATTGCTGCTGGAGCCGGTGGATGACGCATGCGGTGGGCCCGACCCGGTCGCACGCATGCAGGTCGCAGAACAGCTGCTGGCGCGGTCCACTGCGCTTGCACCATGGCAACCGCTGCAGTGGATTCCGATGGCGGGCGTGGCGCTGGCGCTGCTGGGCGCGATGTCGATCAGCGTCTACCGCCTGGGCCGCGTGTCGGAACGCCTGCGACGCGCCAACTGGGGATTGATGGCGCTGCACGCAGCGATCCTGGCACTGGCCGCCAGGGTATTGCACCTGTACGACATGGCATGGATCAGCGTGGCCAAACTGTCCCCAGCGGCGTGCCTGGTGGAACTGGGCGAGCAGGGCCGGCTGCCGCTGGCACAGGCGCAGGAGGTGGTGTTTGGCATCCTCACCCGCGAGCACGCGCCGCTGCTGCGTAATCCCGATGACCTTGCCTTCGTGCTGGTCGCGTTGTTGCTGATGGCCATGGCCGCAGGATTCATGCTGTGGCGGGCGATCGTGCGCGAGCGTCAGGTGCAGTCGCGCAGCCCATAGCGGGTGCGTGGCCGACCATGCATCCACAATCGCGCTAAAGTCAGCACTTCGCTCCTGCAAGGATGTGCTGATGCGTTGGTTGCTGCGTGCTGTGCCATTGCTGCTGTGTTCGTTGGCGGTGCACGCCGCCGAAGTGGATCGCCGGATTGCGGTGACCATCGACGACCTGCCCTGGGCGCGGGTGGACCAGATCGTTCCGCCGGACCTGCAGTCGCGGCATGAAGCGCTGATGGCGCAGCTGCATCAGGCGGGTGTGCCGGTAGTCGGCTTCGTCAACGGGAACAAGCTTGAGATCGACGGGCAGGTGCAGCCGGCGCGGGCGCAGATGCTGCGCGACTGGCTGGACGCCGGTTATGTGCTCGGCAACCACACCTACTCGCACATGGACCTGAATGCCAAGGGCGTGCCTGCGTTCCAGCAGGATTTCCTGCGTGGCGAGACGGTGCTGCGGCCGCTGCTGGCCGAGCGTGGGCTGAAGCCGCAGTGGATGCGACACCCCTATCTGCGTGCAGGGCGCACGCCGGAAGAACGCGCGCAGATGGACGCGTTCTTCAGGCAGCATGGCTACCGCGTGGCACCGGTGACGGTCGACAACGGCGAGTGGGTGTGGGCGTTCGCCTATGCCAACGTGATGAACGAGCAGCCCGATTCCCCGGCGCGTGAGGCCACGCTCGCGCAGCTGCGCAAGGGCTACGTGCCGTACATGCTGAACAAGCTGGACTACTACGAGAAGCAGTCGCAGGCACTGCTGGGCTACGCGCTGCCACAGGTCTGGCTGATGCACGCCAACGAACTCAATGCGGCCACGTTCGCCGAACTGGTGGCGGCGACGAAGCGCCGCGGCTATCGCTTCATCTCACTGGATGAGGCGATGCGTGACCCGGCCTATGCACGCGGTGCCGAAGGCTACAGTGGCCGTTACGGCCCGAGCTGGCTGCACCGCTGGGCGATGGCGGAGAAGAAACCGAAGGACTTCTACGCCGGAGAACCGGAAGTGCCGACGTGGGTGATGAAGCTGGCCAAGGTGGATTCGGAGTGAGGCTCAGCGCTTGACGGCCAGCACACCGTCAAGCGCCAGCTCGGCCTTGAAGCCGGCCTTTTCCAGACGTTTGGCCACTTCACGTGGCACGTCGCGGCCGCTGGTCAGCTTGTTCGGCGCGCCGGTGTAGTGGAACAGGCGACCGCCCTTTCGGATGACGCGGGCGAGGTGGTCGTAGAATACCTGCGAGTACAGTTCGCCGGCGATGCTGAAGCGCGGCGGGTCGTGCAGGATCGCGTCGACGCTGTTGCTGGCCACCTGTTCGATCTGCTGCGAGACATCGCCGTGGCTGAACTGCAGGCGGCCACCGGCCGCAGCCGAGTCCGGATCCGGTGACCACGGGTTGAGCGTGCGCAGCCACATCACGTCGGCATTCTTCTCGAACGAGCGGATCTGGCCGACACCGGCCTCCAACGCGCAGGCGGCGAAATAGCCCAGGCCACCACAGGTATCGAGGATCACCTTGCCGGCCGGGGCGACCAGCTCGACCTTGCGGCGCGCATCCTCGAAGGGTGACAGCTTGGAGGTCGGCAGCATCTTGATGCCGTCGATCTCGAAGGTCGGTGCGCCCCATTCGGTCGGCACCAGCTTGATCAGCGAGCCGCTGTAGCGCGAGATCGGGGCGAAGTCCTCGCCGTCCCAGTAGTACAGCGTGCGGTCCTTCAGCTTGCCCGGCCACGGGTAGGGCTGGCCACGGAAGCGGAAGCCGTCGGCATCCAGCGCCACGCTGTCCTCGCTGCGGCCGAGGTCGAGCGAACCCTGCCAGTCGGCAGCGCCCTTGTCATGGGCACGGCGCAGGGTGTCAGCGCTGTCGCGGGTCAGCAGGGGGCCGGTGTAATGGGGCACGGCGGGTACCGGGGCGGTTCGGGGGAGGGCATGGTACCGCAGCTGTTGTAGAGCCAAGCCGATGTCAAAGTAGGTCCACGCCATGCGTGGATGCAGGCAGGGAGGAGTCGGGCGTGGGCCCGACGCTAGCGCTGGTGCAGCTGTAACCGTGTGTGGTCCCTTCCCCCGCGATCATGCCGACGCCACGCGACGGCTGCATGCCCTGCCGCGCGCACGATCGACGATGGGCCTCCTGGGTTTGCGGTGGCTGCCGATCGAAGTCGTAGCGCATGCGGCCGTCCTCCTGCAGCAGCCAGTGCACGATGACGCGCTCCTTCGTGCCATCGCCGAGGTCCCAATCCAGAGTGCGCATTATCAGGGTCTGGCCATCGGGCAGCTGCCGGACTTCGTCATAGGCACCCTGGGTCTTCGGCGCGCTTACCGCAAGCAGCAGAAACAGCAGCATTGGCATCGCTCCTCAAAGAAGACAGGATGCGCCCATAGTGCCCTGAGTCGCCATCAGAATCATTGCGTCTTACGGGCACTTCACCGCATACACCGGCCCAGCCCCGATCAGCATCAGCGCCATGTAGTCACTATCACTGGCCTTGCCCTTCAATGTCGCGTCCTTGTTGAAGTGGAAGATGCCGAAGCCACCGGCCATGCGGATCAACGCGCTGTCGATCTGCTCGGCGTCATCGCGGAAGTAGCGGCTGATCTCGCTGCGGGTGGCCTTATGCAGGGCATTCGGCTCGCGCTGCCACTGGTCGCCGCGGCTGAAGGAGACGAAGTACTGGCCGCCTTCCCTGTCGATGCGGAAATCGGCCGGTTTGCGCGCGCCGGTGGCGAAGCAGCCCTGCAACGGGTCGGCGCTGAAAGGAAGCCCGGCGTCGCCACTGCAGGCGGTGAGCAGCAGGAGGGCACCGGGCAGCAGCAGGCGGAGCGTGCGCATGGGATGTCCCTACGGGGCAGGTGCGGCTAGTGTAGGCAGCATGCGGGCACGGCCCGTACAGAAATTCGGCAAGAACAAAGGGGTTTTCGGATGGCGCAGGGCAAGGCACCGTGGTGCGGCATGGCCAGTTGGCTGGGGATCGCTGTGGGTTGGGGCGCGGGCACGTTGGCTGCGCAGGCGGCGGTGGCCGCAGGCGGCAATGGCATGGCCGCCGGGCTGGGCGTGGGCGTGCTGGGTGCGGCACTGGTGGGCGGCGGTCTGGCGGTGGCTTCGCGCGTGCGCGGTGAGCGTTGGCCGTGGATCGGCATCGGTGGTGCGGTGCTGAGTGCGCTGCCGCTGCTGATGTACCTGCTGCGGATGATGCTGAAGTTCTGACTGTAGAGCCGAGCCCGTGCTCGGCTGATGGCCTGCGACAGCCGAGCATGGCTCGGCGCTGCAAAGGCAACGGCAAGCCGAGCATGGGTTCGGCTCTACAGATTCGACCGCAGTCGCGCAGGATCAGCTGCGGTGGATCTCCACCGTTACATGCACCAGCTCCTCATGGATCGCCAGCGCGTTGCGCACGGTATCGGCATCCAGACCTGCGTCGCTGGTAACCACGCTGGCGCTGACCGCGTACTTGCCGCGACCGACCTGCCAGACGTGCAGGTCGGCCAGGCGCGCCGGCCAGGGACCCTGTTCGATCACTTCGCGCACTTCGGCCACCACCGGTGCGTCCATCTGCGCGTCGAGCAGGATGCGGCCGCTGTCGCGTAGCAGGCCTACAGCCCACACCGTGACCAGCGCGGCGCCGACCAGCCCCATCACCGGGTCCAGCCAGGTCAGGCCCAGCAGCTTGCCGCCGAGCAGGGCGACGATGGCCAGCACCGAGGTGGCGGCGTCGGCCAGCACGTGCACGTAGGCCGAGCGCAGATTGAGGTCGTGACCGTGCGCATGGCCGTGATCGTGGTGTTCGTGGTCATGCCCGTGATGATGGCCATGGTCATGCCCGTGGTGGTGATGCGCGTGGCCCGGGCTGTCGTGCAGCCACCATGCGCAGAGCAGGTTCACGCCCAGGCCTACCGCAGCGATGGCGATGGCTTCGTTGTAGTGGATCGGCGCCGGTACCCACAGCCGCTGCAGTGACTGCACGGCCATCAGCGCGGCGACGCCGAGCAGGGCGATGGCGCTGGTGTAGCCGGCCAGGATCTCGATCTTCCAGGTGCCGAAGGCGAAGCGCGGGTCGTGCGCGTAGCGGCGCGCGCAGCGGTAGGCGAACACCGCCAGGCCCAGCGCCAGCGCGTGCGAACTCATGTGCCAGCCATCGGCGAGCACGGCCATGGAGTTGAACCACCAGCCTCCTACGATCTCCACCAGCATCATGCCGACGGTGAGCCACAGGGCGCGGCGGGTATTGCGTTCGGCCAGCGGGTTGCCGTCGTCGAAGCGGTGTTCGTGGCGGCGGGCGGCGGCGAGGGCGTCCAGGTGCATGGGGGGACCAAGGGGGTGGAGTGGATACCCCCATAGGGTATATGATCCAGTCATGGCCCATGTACACAAGAATCGAAAGCAGCTGCTGACCCGGGTGCGCCGTATCGCGGGTCAGGTGGCGGCGTTGGAGCAGGCGCTGGACAAGCCCGAGGGCGAGGCGGGCGACTGCGCGGACGTGCTGGTGCAGGTCGCCGCCGTGCGCGGTGCAGCCCACAGCCTGTTGATGGAGCTGCTGCACGAGCACCTGCAGGAACATGTGGTGGCTGCCGACGACCCGCAGCAGCGGGCGGACGAGGCCGCGGTGCTGGTCGAGCTGCTGCGCCGCTACGGCAAATAGGCCGAGGGGCGGTAGAGTCGACTGTTAGTCGACTGCTCTTCGCCCAGGCGGCATGAGATCCCGCGCTTCGCGCGAGAGTCGACTAACAGTCGACTCTACCCGGCGTGCCGGTGCCGTGCGTTCCAGATGTGCGTGGCGGCCAGCAGCAGGCTGCCGGTGACGGTCATCGGCGTTTCCCAGTCATGCGAGGGCAGCGCCAGCGCGCCGGCCAGCAACAGGCCCAGACCGGCGCCGGCGGTGGCCCAGGCCAGCACCGGCAGCGGGTGACGGCGCTCGGCCCGCCACAGCGCGTAGCCGGTCAGCGGCAGGGCGATGGCCACGAACAGCAGATGCACCCATTCCGCTTCGGCCCAGGTGCCGAACAGGGGGAGCGCGGCGGCCAGCAGGGGCAGCGCCAGGCAGTGCAGCAGGCACAGGCTGGACAGGGCGACCGCACCGGCATCGAGCAGGGCGGCAGAAGGCGACTTCATCGGGGGAGGTTCCTTGCGCAACAATTGTTATACAGTAACATTTCTGTTCCGCAGCCAACCCGCTCCGACATGAACACTGTTTCCCGCGCCGACCGTCGCCTTCCGGTCACCGTGCTGTCCGGCTTCCTGGGGGCCGGCAAGACCACCCTGCTCAACCAGATCCTGCGCAACCGCGAGGGTCTGCGCGTGGCGGTTATCGTCAACGACATGAGCGAGGTCAACATCGACGCGCAGCTGGTGCGCGAAGGTGGGGCCGAACTGCGCCGCACCGAAGAGACGCTGGTGGAGTTCAGCAACGGCTGCATCTGCTGCACGCTGCGCGATGACCTGCTGCAGGAAGTGCGGCGCCTGGCCGATGCGGGCCGCTATGACTATCTGCTGATCGAATCGACGGGCATCGGCGAGCCGATGCCGGTGGCGGCCACCTTCGCGGTGCGCGACGAGCACGGCTTCAGCCTGAGTGACATCGCGCGGCTGGACACGATGGTGACGGTGGTCGACGGCAGCGCGTTCCTTGCCGACTTCGGCTCGACGTCGCGACTGGCCGAGCGCGGCCAGCAGGCCGGCCCGGAGGACGATCGCGGCGTGGTTGACCTGCTGTGCGAGCAGGTGGAGTTTGCCGACGTGATCGTGGTCAGCAAGGTGGACCAGGTGGATGACGAAGTGCTGCAGGACACGCTGGCCGTGCTGCGTGGCCTGAACCGCGACGCGAAGCTGCTGCTGTCCAGCTTCGGCAATGTGCCGCTGGCCGAGCTGCTGGATACCGGTCGCTTCGACATGGAGCGTGCGCAACGTGCGCCGGGCTGGGTGAAGGAACTGCGGGGCGAGCACACACCGGAAACCGAGGAGTACGGCATCGGTAGCTTCGTCTACCGCTCGCGACGTCCGTTCCACCCCGCGCGATTCGCCCGCGCGCTGCAGTCGGGCATGCCCGGCGTGATCCGCAGCAAAGGCTGGTTCTGGCTGGCCAACAGGATGGACTGGGTGGGCGAGCTGAACACCGTGGGTGCCGCGACGCGGACGCAGGCGGCGGGCTTCTGGTACGCCGCGCGCGATCGCGTGCGTGCGGGCATCGAGGACACCACACCGCTGTTGCCGCCGACACCGCTGCCGTACAGCGACCTCGGATGGGCGCGCCAGCAGGCCGACTGCTGGAGCGCGCCGTTGCCGGGACCGGAGGAGTTTCCGGACGCGGCCGCGCATTCGGCAATGCAGCGCCTGTGGCACCCGTTGTGGGGCGATCGGCGCCAGGAACTGGTGGTGATTGGCGTGCACATGGACGAGCGCGCCGTGCGCGCAGAGCTGGATGCCTGCCTGCTCAACGAACAGGAGCTGCGTGCGGGACCGCTGCTGTGGCAGCAGATGCCGCAGGCATTCCCGGTGTGGAAGCGCTGAGCTAACGGCTCCTGTAGATCCACGCCATGCGTGGATGGCGGTTCAACCGGTCTTTGCCCGCCTTGTAGAGCCGAGCCCACGCTCGGCTGGCGGATCATTCCATCCGCGCATGGCGTGGATCTACTGCAATTGCAGCCGAGCGTGGGCTCGGCTCTACAGAATCGAATCCACGCATGGCGTGGATCTACAAGGCGTCACGCCACTGCCAACCCCCAGTGCTCACCTGCAGCACGTGCGTCGGTCGCAATGCCTGCAGCAGGTGCCGGTCGTGGCTGACCATCACCAGCGCGCCCGGCCACGCCGCAAGCAGTTCCTCCAGCGCCTGCAATGCGCTCAGATCCAGCGCATTACCGGGTTCGTCCAGCAGCAACAGTTGGGGCGCGGGATCGGCATACAGCACGCTGGCCAGCGCACCCTTCACCCGCTCGCCATCACTGAGGCTGTGGGCCGCCCGCTGGATGCGCTGTGCATCCAGCCCGAGCAGGGCCAGCCGCGTGCGCAGCTCGCCTGGGTCCGCGCGCGGGTTGGCGGCCTGCACGGTGTCAAGGATGCTGCGCGCGCCGGACAGCCCCAGCAACTGCTGGTCGAGCAGGGCCAGTGGTGCATGCCGTTGCACGGTGCCACTGCATGCAGGCAGCTGGCCGGCCAACACACGCAGCAGGGTCGATTTGCCGCTGCCGTTGTTACCGACCACGGCGATGCGCTGCCCCCGGCGGATCTCCAGCTGCAGCGGGGCGCTGCAGCCATGTGGCAGCACCAGCGCCTCGGCCTCCAGCAGACGCGCGCTGCCACGCTCGCCCGCACCGGCAAACAGCGCCAGTTCCGGCGCCGCATGCACCGCGGATGCCGCTGCGCGCAGCTGCTCTGTGCTGGCCTGCAGGCGCTCGGCCTGCACCTGCTGTGCGCGGCCGTGGCTGGCCTCGGAGCGCTGCTTCTGCCGGCCGAGCAGGATCGGGGCCTGGTTGGCCTGCTTCGCATCACGGTTGCCACGTGCCTGGCGCTGCTGCTGGCGTTCGTGTTGTTCGCGCGCGCTGCGTTGCTGTTGCCGGTGCTGTGCACGTGCATGGTCAAGCTGGGCGGCGGCGGCTTCACGTTCGGCGGCGCGCGCGTCGGCGTAGTGCTGCCACGGTCCGCCATAGCGATGCAGCCCACGCGCATCGAGCTCGACGATCTGCTGCATGTGCGCCAGCAGTTCGCGATCATGGCTGATCGCCAGCAGGCCGCCGCGCCACTGCTGCAACTGTTCATACAACTGTTGGCGATGGCGTGCGTCGAGGTGGTTGCTGGGTTCGTCCAGGATCAGCCAGTCGGCACCGCTGGCCCAGGCACCGGACAGCGCCACCTGCATGGCCTGGCCACCACTGAGGCGCGCGGCCGGCTGGGCCGGATCGAGGTCGTCGGGTAGCTGCAGCGTACGCCATTGCTGCTGCAGGCGTTCGCGCAGATCCCAGCGGTCGCCGACGCGGGCGAAGTCGGCCTCGTCCACGCTGCCGGCTTCGATGCGTTGCAGTGCGGCCAGTTCCGCGCCGACACCGGCCAGTTCACCGACCGTGCCGGCGGGTGGATAGCCGGGCGTCGGCAACAGGAACACGCGGCCACTGCCGCGAACCTGGCCGTTGTCGGGCAGCAGCCGGCCGGCCAGCAGGCGTGCGAGCACGCTCTTGCCGGCGCCATTGGCACCGACGAGGCCGGTGGCGACCGGTTCGAAGGAAAACGTCAGATCGGAAAACAGCGGGCGGCCGTCGGCCAATCGATACGACACGCGATCGAGCGTGAGGGAATGCGGGGTCATGCGACCTCCATGGATGCCGGGTTCTCCCCTGCGCGCAGGGGCGGGAAGAGTCAGGCCGTCTAGTGGGAAGACGGCGGCATCAATGGCGCATTGGTCGCGAGCCTCTTGGAGGAATGAGCGGCCAGTATAGCGGCAGTGGCTGAATGGTCGGGTGCGCGGCCGCCGGGCATGGCCCGGCGCTACCGATGATCGGGCGGTTCTGTAGAGCCGAGCCGATGCTCGGCTTCCTTTCGCCGCGAGACGCATCCACGCATGGCGTGGATCTACGGCACGTTACCCAGGCGGGCGCCGACGAAGTCGATGAACACCCGCAGCTTCGGCAGTACGTGTCGGCCCGACGGCCACAGCAGATGGAAGGTGCCGCAGGAATGCACGTGTTCGTCCAGCACCGTGACCAGGCGGCCGTCGGCCAGGGCATCGCGCACCGAGTGCACCGGCACGAAGGCCAGGCCGATATCGCGCAGTGCGAGCGCTACCCGCGCTTCGATGGTGTTGGCCACCATGTGCACCGGAAGCTCCTGCGGCGTTTCATCGTCGGGCCAGTGGATCGGCCACGGTTCCAGCTTGCCGGTGGTGGGGAAGCGATAGTGCAGCAGCGTGTGCTGCATCAAGCCTGCCGGCGTGCGCGGAACGCCGCAGCGCTGCAGGTAGCCCGGCGAGGCAACGACACGCCGCGGGAATACCCCCAGCCGGCGTGCGTTCATCCGCGAGTCGCTGGGTTCGCCGACGCGCAGCACCGTATCGAAGCCCTCCTCGATGACATCAACCAGGCGGTCACTGAAGTCCAGGTCCAGGCGGATATCCGGATACGCGGCCATGAACTCGGCCATCAACGGCAGGGTGAGGTCGCCCACCAGCGGCAGGCTGATGCGCAGCGTACCGCGGGGTGTAGCGTGCGGCTGTGCCAGCTCGGTGCGTGCGGCATCGCGCTCGTCGAGGATGCGCCGGCAACGCGCCAGGAACAGCTGACCCTCGGCGGTGAGCGTGATGCTGCGCGTGCTGCGGTGGAACAGGCGCACGCCCAGTGCGTGCTCCAGCCGCGCCACGCATTTGCCCGCTGCCGAGGCGGATATGCCCTGCAGGCGCCCGGTTTCGACAAAGCTGCGGGTGTCGGCGGCATGCACGAAGGTCTGCAGGTTGGCGAGGTTGTCCAGGACTGACATGGGCGTGCGGGCAATGAAAGCGGCAGGGTAGGCCGGCGCGGCTGTAGCGGGCGGCTCCGCCATCGCAACACTGTGGTGCGGGGTGGCGTGGAGACCGTTGCGGCCTTGCGGTTCCGGCCATCATGCCGATTGCGGACTACACGGTCCATGATGCCCGGAGCGGCAACCGGCTTTTTGCGCGGACGCCCGCTGCCTAACGTGGCGGCCTCTCCCCCACGGATCACCGCGATGAATGCCGCTCCTTCCTTCGAACCTGCGCCGACACTGCCTTCGGTGCAGCGGCTGCTGCAGCAGGTCCACCCGCAGCGCCTGGTCGGTGCGGTGGTGCTGGTGCGCGAGCACGGCGCGCTGCGCCATGCCAGCGCGACGGGCCTGGCGGATCGCGAGTCGGCCACGCCGATGCAGCGCGACCAGCTGTTCCGGCTGGCCTCGGTGAGCAAGCCGCTGCTGAGCACGGTGATCCTGGGCCTGGTGGCCGAGGGCGTGCTCGACCTGGATGCACCGGTGCAGCGCTGGCTGCGGGACTTCCGCCCGGCGCTGGCTGATGGCAGCACGCCAGCGATCAGCCTGCGCCAGCTGCTCAGCCACAGCAGCGGGCTGGGCTATCGCTTTCTCGAAGCCGATGCGAAGGGTCCCTACGCACGCGCTGGCGTCAGCGATGGCATGGACGCGAACCCGCTCTCTCTGGCCGACAACGTGCGCCGCATCGCGCAGGCCCCCCTGCTGTTCGCGCCGGGCAGCCAGTGGCTGTACTCGCTGGGCGTGGACGTTGCCGGTGCCGTGGCTGAAGCAGCGACCGGTGAATCCCTGCAGGCACTGTTCGAGCGCTTGCTGGCCGCACCCCTGGGCCTGCGCGATACCGCCTTCGCCACCCACGATGCGGCTCGGCTTGCCACGCCCTACGTCACCGACACACCGCAGCCGCACCGCCTGCGCGAAGGCGAGGTGGTCGCTCCGTTCGAGGGTACCGTCGGCATCGAGTACAGCCTCGCGCGCGCCACCGATGCCAGCCGTTTCCCCTCGGCCGGGGCAGGCCTGGTCGGTAGCGCCGATGAAGTGATGGCGGTGCTGGAGGCCTTGCGTGATGTGCAGCGTTCAGGCCTGTTGCCGCCCGCACTGGCAGCGGAGATGGCCAGCCCGCAGGTGGGCGAACAGGGGCCGCCGGAACCGGCCGGCTGGGGTTTTGGCCTTGGCTTTGCGGTGCTGCGCGATGCGGCCGCCAGCGGTACGCCGCAGAGCGCAGGCACCTGGCGTTGGGGCGGCGCCTACGGGCACAGCTGGTTTGTCGATCCTGCGCGTGGGCTCAGCGTGGTGGCGCTGACCAACACCCTGTACGAAGGCATGGACGGTGCCTTCGTCGATGAGCTGCGCGATGCGGTCTATGCTGATCTGGAGACCGCGCGATGAGCGGCCATGCCATCGATGCGGCTGGCCCGGCCGGTGAAGCCACGCGCCTGCCGTGGGCGGGACTGCTGGCGCTGGCCGGTGGCGGCTTCATCACTCTGCTGACCGAGACCCTGCCGGCCGGCGTCCTGCGGCCGATGGGCGAAAGCCTCGGTGTGAGCGACGCGGCGGTTGGCCAGCTGGTCAGCGTGTATGCGCTCGGCTCGGTGATGGCCGCACTGCCGATGACCGCACTGACCCAGCGCCTGCCGCGACGTCCCTTGCTGCTCGCCGCGATTGCCGGCTTCGTGGTGGTCAATACGCTGACCGCATTGAGCAGCAGCTACCCGCTGATCCTGGCCGCGCGCTTCCTGGCCGGCGTGTGTGGTGGCCTGCTGTGGTCGCTGGTGGCCGGCTACGCCGCGCGCATGGTGGTGCCCTCGCTGCAGGGCCGGGCGATTGCGGTGGCGATGGTCGGATCGCCGCTGGCACTGTCGCTGGGCGTACCGGCCGGCACGTTGCTGGGCCAGCAGATCGGCTGGCGCTGGGCATTCGCGCTGATGAGCGTGCTGGCAGTCGTGCTGCTGGCCTACGCGCGCTGGGCATTGCCCGCGTTGCCGGCGGCGGCGGCCGGTCAGCGTACGTCGTTGGCTACGGTGTGGCGCATGCCGGGCGTGCGCAGTGCGTTGGCGGTGATGGTGCTGTACGTGCTGGCGCACAACGTGCTCTACACCTACATCGAACCGCTGGCGGTGGAGGCCGGTGCCGGCCCGTGGCTGGACCGCCTGCTGCTGGCCTTCGGCCTGGCCGCCATCGCCGGCATCGTCATTGCCGGCTGGGGTGTGGACCGTCATCTGCGCACGCTGGTGTGGGCCGCGGTGATCGGCTTCATCGTGCCGGTGCTGACCCTGCTGTTGTGGCCGGGCGACGCGATCGCGCTGCTGCTGGCGACGATCCTGTGGGGCGTTGCCTTTGGCGCGGTACCTACGTTGTTCCAGACCGCATTGGCGCGGCGTGCCGGTGCCGCCGCGGATCTGGCGCAGTCGATGCTGGTGACCGGCTGGAACCTGGCCATTGCTGCCGGTGGCGTTGCAGGGGGTTTGCTGCTGCAGGCGGGCGGCCCGAACCAGTTGGGATGGCTGCCGTTGCTGCTGCTGGCGGTGAGCGTGGCGTGGCTGTTGGCACGGCCGAAGGCCTGGGCGTAGGCGCAGCCACACGTTACGGAGGTGCCGGCCAGCGGCCGGCACTACCGTGGTCCACGCCATCCACGCATGGCGTGGATCTACCGAGCGCAGCGACCCGCGTTTGCTTTTGCCTTTTCCCGTTGATTCCGTGGCGGGACGCCGCCGGAACCTGTCAGAGGCCGGGGCGGTCGGGTTAGCGGGGGTGTCCGCGGCATGGATGCCGCGGCCAAGCCCCATGGACGGGTTTACGGCGTCCCCCGCGAACCCGACCGTCCCGGCCGCCCCGGGGATAGCAGTACGCGACCCACCACGAGGGGCTCCGCCGTTCGCCGTCCTACTCCACTCCCTCACGCTCGATCGGCACGCTGCGCGGATTCTGCATGTGCTCCCGCGCCGCGCCATAGCGCTGCTGCCGCTTGTGATGGAACACCACGAACTCATCCCGTGGCAGCGGCCGCGAGAACAGCCAGCCCTGCGCGAACTCGACCTTGCGGGTATGCAGATACGCCAGCTGTGCCTCGGTTTCAACGCCCTCGGCCACCACCCACAGGCCCAGCTCCTTGGCCATGTCGATGATGTGCGGCGTCACCGGGCTGGTCGCACTCTCGGTGCCGATCGCATCGATGAACGACTTGTCGATCTTCAGCGCGTCCAGCGGCAGCTGTTCCAGGTACTGCAGGCTGGAGAAGCCGACGCCGAAATCGTCAATGGCCACGCTGTGCCCGGCCCGACGTGCCTGTGCCAGCATCGTGCGGGCGCGGTCCAGGTCGAGGAAGCCGCGCTCGGTGGCCTCCATCCAGATCTGCTGCGGCAGGATGCCGCTGCCGGCCATGTGCTTGGAGATCATCTTCAGCGCGCGGCCGCTGCTGATGTCTTCGGCGGCCAGGTTGATCGCGATGTGCGCGCTGCGGTCGGCCACCAGCAGCTCGCGCATGTCGCGCACCACGTTCTCGATCACCAGATCGGTGACCGCGCCGATCATGCCGGCCTCTTCGGCCAGCGGAATGAACAGGTCCGGCCGCACCTGGGTGCCATCCGGGCGCTGCCAGCGCACCAGCGCTTCGGCGCCGACGCAGATGCCGGTATCCAGTTCGATGATGGGCTGGTAGTGCAGGTACAGCTCGCGGCGGCGGATCGCCGTGGCCAGCTCGCCGCGCAGCGACAGGCGGCGACGCGACAGCCAGATCACCAGGCCGGCACCGACAGCGGCCAGCAGAACGCCGATCGGCACGAACAGCCACGCCTGCTGGCGGAAGGTCGCGGCGAGCGCGGTACGCGGTGTGGTCGCGATCGCCAGCCACTCTTCGTTGCGGGCGGTGGCGTACAGGGTGTTGTGGTCCAGGCCTTCACCCGGCGCGCGCAGCAGGGTCTCAAGCAATGCCGGATCCATGCCGTCCTGCCTGGCCAGGAGGCGGCCGTCCGGGCTGGCCAGGGCAAGGCGCACGTTCGGGTCGGCGATGACATCGACGAAGCGGCGCGGATCGACCAGCACGTCGTAGTTGCCATACAGGATCGACAGGACCTGGCGCCGTCCGCTTGCCTCGGGGCGCACATCCACGGCGATGCCGGCGCCATCACTGGTGACGTGGTCGGACTTGGGCTGGTTGACGTCGGACAGGAACGGCCCCCACGACGTACAGCGTAGCTTGCCACCCTCGAAGTAGCCCATCTGGTCGACCGACGGCGAGGTCATCACCAGCGTCTGCATGCGCCGGATATGGTCGGGCCCGCAGGCGCTGTGGGCGCCGACCTCGGCCGACTGCAGTGCCGCCAGTGCTTCCTGGTAGGACTGGTCGGCGCGGCGCAGGGCACGGCCGGCAATGTCGCGCAGGCGTTGCTGCTCGACGCTGACCGCACGGTCCCAGGTGGCATAGGCCATCACCGCGATCGGCACGGCCGCGGCCAGCAGCGCCAGTGCGGTGCCACCAATGATGACGCGCAGCCGGCTCATGGCCGGGGCTCCAGCGGGGCGGGCAGGGCAGGGCGCATGGTCGGGCCGATCCTTGGGCAGGTGCGGCTATCTGAGCATGGCGCCGGGCCGGGCGGAATGGGATGAATCCGGTATTTGGTCACATTGTGATGAAAGCGGCCAAGTTTGACGGGATTGGCTCATCCGGCGCTGGCGCTCCTGCCTGAGGAGGACTACCTTCGAACGCTTCGCCCGCCCTTTTGCCCGCGCCCATGACCGAGCCCGCAACGCCCCCCGAGCACCTGCGCCGCAGCCTGTCCAACCGCCACCTGCAGTTGATCGCCATTGGCGGTGCCATCGGCACCGGCCTGTTCATGGGGTCGGGCAAGACCATCAGCCTGGCCGGCCCGTCCATCGTCTTCGTCTACCTGATCATCGGCGCGATGCTGTTCTTCGTGATGCGCGCGATGGGCGAACTGTTGCTGTCCAACCTGCAGTACAAATCCTTCATCGATTTTTCCACCGATCTGCTCGGCCCCTGGGCCGGCTTCTTCTGTGGATGGACGTACTGGTTCTGCTGGATCGTCACCGCCATCGCCGATGTGATCGCCATTGCCGCCTACGCGCAGTTCTGGTTCCCCGGGCTTGAAGCCTGGAAACCGGCGCTGGCGTGCGTGATGCTGCTGCTGTCGTTGAACCTGGTGACGGTGAAGCTGTTCGGCGAGATGGAATTCTGGTTCGCGCTGATCAAGATCGTGGCGATCTGCGCGCTGATCATCACCGGTGCCGGATTGGTGGCATGGGGCTTCACCTCGCCCAGTGGCCATACCGCGGCGCTGTCGAACCTGTGGAATGACGGCGGCATGTTCCCGATGGGCCTGGTCGGCTTCTTCGCCGGCTTCCAGATTGCAGTGTTCGCTTTCGTCGGCATCGAGCTGGTCGGCACCACCGCCGCCGAAACCGCCGACCCCGAGCGCAACCTGCCCAAGGCGATCAATTCGATTCCGGTGCGCATCATCATCTTCTACGTACTGGCGCTGATCGCGATCATGGCCGTCACCCCGTGGCGCCAGGTGGTGCCGGACAAGAGCCCGTTCGTGCAGCTGTTCGTGCTGGCCGGTATTCCGGCCGCGGCCAGCCTGATCAACTTCGTGGTGCTGACCTCTGCCACGTCCTCGGCCAACAGCGGCATCTTCTCCACCAGCCGCATGCTGTACGGCCTGGCCGAAGAGGGCCACGCCCCGCGTGGGTTGTCGAAACTGTCACGCGCCGCCGTGCCGGCCCGTGGCCTGCTGTTCTCGTGCCTGTGCCTGCTCGGTGGCACGCTGCTGATCTACCTGATTCCGAACCTGGTGACCGCCTTCACCCTGGTCACGACGCTGGCGACGGTGCTGTTCATCTTCGTGTGGTCGCTGATCCTGGTGGCCTACATGGCCTATCGCCGCCGCTACCCGGAACGCCACGCTGCGTCGATCTTCAAGATGCCCGGCGGGGTTGCCATGTGCTGGGCCTGCCTGGTGTTCTTCGCGGCCGTGCTGGTGCTGTTGAGCCTGCAGCCCGACACCCGCCAGGCATTGATCGCCAGCCCGGTGTGGTTCGTGCTGCTTGGCGTGGGGTATTGGGTGCGCCGCAGGACCGCGAAGTGATCCAGGTGTTCCGTCACATCGATTGATCCATCGTCTCCAGGCAGCTTCATCCACGCATGGCGTGGATCTACTGTCAGCCGCAGGAAACTGTCGAGGGCGGGTGGGTGTGGCCCGGCAGGACCGTTGGCGCCATGGATGGCGCCATCGAGCCCCCATGGATGGGTTTACGGCGTGTCCTGCCGGGCCACACCTATCCGACCAGCCCTCAACAGCCCAGCGCTGCTCTGGGTATTGACATTGCCTCTGCAGGTGCAGGGCGCAGCCCTGCCGGCCCCCATTCACCCAACATTAGCGGGCGCGGCCGGATGATCCGGCCGCCATGCCCCGTCGCCCTCTCCTGCTAGCGCTGTTGCTGCTGCCCAGCCTGTGGCCCGGGCTGGCTGCCGCGCGCACCGTCTACCGCTGCGTGCAGGGCAACACCGTCAGCCTGGCCACCGCACCGGAACCCGGTTCACGCTGCACCCCGAAGGAAATCGACGACAACGCCATCCAGACCCCGAACCTGTGGGGCAACATGGGCGTGTTCAGTGGCGTGCTGTACGAGCGCGAGCAGGATGGCGCGCTGGTCTACTCCACCCGCAACCTGCCCGGCTCGCGGGTGTTCCTGAAGTTCACCATGGCCACGCCGCCGGGCGAGCCGGCCCACGAAGGCCTGGGCAAGGTCGGCAAGCCGCAGCTGGCGCAGCACGCCAAACAGTTCAAGGCTGCGGCCAAGGCTACGGGCGTCGATGACGCGTGGCTGCGCGCGATTGCCCATGCTGAAAGCAACTTCGATGCGCTGGCGGTGTCCAGCAAGGGCGCACAGGGCGTGATGCAGTTGATGCCGGACACCGCGCAGGAGTACGGCGTGAATGATCCGTTCTCGCCCCAGCAGTCGATCGATGGCGGCGCCCGCTACATGCGCGCGCTGCTGCGTCGCTACAACGGTGATCGGCCGCTGGCGGCGGCTGCGTACAACGCCGGCATCGGCGCGGTCACCCGCTACAAGGGCGTGCCGCCCTATGCCGAAACCCTGGCCTATGTGGACAAGGTGATGGCGCTGTACGCGCGCTACCGCGAGGCGATGGGCATCCGTACCGAGGTGCCGGCGCGCTAGGCCAGTGGCGCTGTACGCGCGGTGTAGCGCCGAGCCCATGCTCGGCTGCGCCAATTGCAGCCGAGCATGGGCTCGGCTCTACACAAAAGCTCCTCAGCGCGAGGTGGAGGTGCTGACCAGTTCGTAGCGTTCGATGCGGCCCAGGCGGGCAACCTCGGCCTGCACGTCGGCGCGTTGCTTCAGCGCACGCCAGGCCGCATCGATCTTCACGTCACCGGGCAGCGACGGATAGGTGCGCATGTCCTGCAGGGAGGCCAGTGTCTCGCCGCGCTCGACGGGTGAGCGCAGCTGTTCGATCAGCACGGCAGCGGCGCCGTCGAGATTGCCCTCGTCCAGCAGCATCTCGCGCTGGAACAGGCGCGCGTCATCGCCCTGGGCCAGGATCGCTGCACGCGCGGCCTGTTCGGCCTTCGCATCGCCACGTTCACGGGCGGCAACGAACTGCAGCAGTGCCTGGGCCGCCTTGCCGTAACCGGCCAGGCCCGGCATGTCATTCACCGCGGTGGCGGCATCCTGCATGCGGCCCAGCGAACTGAGCACGAAGCCGACGTTGAACTGGTGCTCGGCACCATCCGGGCCCAGTGCGCCGATGCGTGCGGCAAGTTTGGCTGCCGCCAGCGCATCATCGGTACGGCCCAACCGGCGCAGCGCCGTAAGCCGGCTGTTGAGCAGCCACGCCACCCATTCGGCTTCCGCCGCCGAGGGCGACTCGCCTTCGGCCGCCGCACTGGCCATGCCATCGGTCAGTGCCAGCACTTCCTCGTTGCGGTCCAGCATCAGCAGCGTGCTGCTGAACTCGGCCATGCGTGCATCCAGCGCCCGGTCGAGCAGGCCGGAAACCCGCAGTTCGTCGAGGTGCTTCTGTGCAGCCTGCACCGGATCGAAGCGGGCATCGGCGCGGTCGACATAGCGGTCAAACCGCTTGTCACTGCGCAGGCGGATGATTTCGGCGGGACCGGTGATGCGCGCCAGCGTGGCGGGAATATCGTCGCCACGACCGTTGTCGGCCTGCAGCGTGGCCAGTGCCAGCCACAGTCCGGTGGGTTCCAGGCCGCCGCTCTTCCAGCCGTTGTCGAACAGCGCCTGCAGCAGTTCCATGCGCTGCTGCGGCTGGTCCCGCAGGCGGAACTGCAGGTAGTTGATCGCGTGGCGGTCCACCGGCAACGGCGCGTCGGCATGCTTCAGTGCCTGCACCAGGTGCTTCGTGGCGGGCGCTGGTTGGTTCTCGGACAGTTCCACCGAGACCAGGGTCAGCAGGATCTGCGCATCGTCCGGCAGTGCTTCCTGAGCGCGCTGCAGGTAGCGGCGGGCCTGATCCGGCTTCTTCTGCACCATCGCGGTCCAGCCGGCCACCTGCGCGGCGCGGCCGCGATGTTCGGCATCGAAGTCATCCAGCATCGGATCTTCCATCAGCCGTTCCATCGCGATCAGCGCGCCCAGCGTGTTGCCACTGCGCGACTGCTGGATGGCCTCATCCCATCGCGTGGCATAGGCCTGGTGCATTGCATCGGCGGTGACGGACGGCTTCTGTGGCACCACCGTGATCGAGGCTGTGGCGGATGAACTGGCCAATGCGGCAATCAGCAGGGCGGCGAGGGGGAGGATGCGGGGCATGGAGGATCTCCATCCGTGGGAACCGCATTGAACCCGCTGCAGCCAGCGAGAACAAGCGCGATGGATGGAACTCTGGCGTTTGGCCGTACGATTGGCCATGGCGGATCGTGCGTTCAGCGTCTATTGTCGGTGCCTCTTCAGGCAGCAGGCAGGCAGCGCAGCACGATGGCACGGTGGCAATGGATGGCGGCAGGCGTAGCGTTGGCGACGGTAGTGGCATTGGCTGCGACCTGGTGGGAGACACCGCTGCATACGCTGGCTGAACCGGTGGGTCCGGTTCCAACGCCGCTGGCGTGGACCGCGCAGATCGAACCGCTGGCCGGCGATGGCCACCCGGGTAACCGCGACGGCGCCGCCGCGCAGGCACGTTTCGCCGATCCGTACGCGTTGCTGCGCAGTGCCGATGGCAGCGTCTATTTCACCGATGCCGGCGACAACAACCGGATCCGTCGCCGCCTTCCCGATGGCCGTGTTGAAACGGTGGCCGGGCAGGGCGAGGGGCGCGTCGATGGCCCGGCACTGCAGGCCAGTTTCAATACGCCCTCGGGCATTGCCGCCGACGCGCAGGGCAACCTGTATGTGGCCGACACCGGCAACCATGCGATCCGCCGGATCGGCACCGATGGGCAGGTGACCACGCTGGCGGGTGGTGAACAGGGCTATGCCGATGGGCCGGCCGCGCAGGCGCGCTTTGATGCGCCGATGGGCATCGCGGTGGACGCGCAGGGCCAGGTCTACGTGGCCGATACCTACAACGACCGCATCCGGGTGATCGGTACTGATGGCAACGTGCGCACCCTGGCCGGTGGTGAGCGCCCGGGAATGGCCGATGGCGTGGGCGCTGCGGCGCGCTTCGATACGCCGGTGGCACTGGCCTTCGATGCGCAGGGCGCGCTGCTGGTGGCCGATCTGTTCAACAACGCGGTACGCCGCATAGGCGCTGATGGCACGGTCAGCACCGTGGTCGCCGCCGGTGGCGTGATCAATGGGCCGCTGTCGCTGGCCACCACCCACGACGGCGTGCTGTACGTGGGCGACATGGATGGCCGCATCGTGCAGGTGACACCGCAGGGCCACCAGATCGCGCTGGTCGGCAATGGTCGCCTGCCGCGCCTGGCCCGCCCCAGCGGATTGGCGATGGATGCCGATGGCAGCGTGCTGGTGGCCGACGCCGCCAGCTACCGTCTGCATCGCCTGCGCCCGCTGCCGGTAGGCGAGCTGCCCGCGCCGGCACTGGTCGGCCCGGCCGCCGATGCCGCCTTGCCCGATACCGGCGGGCGCTGGCCGTTGGCGCCGCAGGATGGCTGGCACGAAGTAGTCGGCACACTGGGTGAAGTGCGCGGCAACTTCAAGGGCGAGAGTCGCCATCACCTGCACGGTGGCTTCGACGTGCGCGGTGATGTGGGCCAGACCGTGCTGGCGATCGCCGATGGCAAGATCAGCAGCCCGATGGCGGCCTGGAGCCTGGGCGAGCAGGCCGAGGGCCTGGCGGTGGACCGCCTCAAGTACATCCACATGCGGGTGGGCCGCACCCCACGCAATGAACCGTTCGATGCGCGCTGGCAGGCACTGTACGACGAGCAGGGCAAGCTGGAGCGGATGCGCGTGCGGCGCGGCATGCGTATCCACGTCGGCGATCGCCTGGGCAGCATCAACAACCAGGCGCATGTGCACCTGGCCGTGGGTACCGGTGGTTTCGAGACCAACGCCGTGGCGCTGGGCTTCAAGAACTACGCCGACCACTTCGCACCGCGCATCACCGATGTGGCGCTGCTGGACGACACCGACCAGCCCATGGCCGCCGGCAGCGACGGCGTGGTGATGGTGGCGCGGCAGGGGCGTGGCGTGCAGATCGTGATCGAGGCCTGGGACCAGGTTGACAACAATTTGCCGCGTCGACGCCTGGGCATGTACCAGGTGGGCTACCAGATCCTCGATGCGGCTGGGCAGCCGCTGCAGGGTTACGAGCAGCCGCGCTGGAACATCGTGTTCAACCGCATGCCGCCGCAGAAGGAAGCGGTGCGCGTGGCCTACGCCCCCGACAGTGGGATCACCGTGCATGGCAGCGCGGTGACCCGTTTCCGTTATCTGGCCACCAACACCGTGCGTGACGGCCTGATGGAAACCGGGCGTTGGCAGCCGTCGGCGCTGCCGCCGGGTGAGTACATCGTGCGCGCCAGCGTGCGCGACTACAGCGGCAACGAAGGCATCGGCCCGCGCGAGATCAGGGTACGGCTGCTGCCATAGCGGCAGCCGGGGCGCCGCAGCGTTCGCGCTCGGCGTCCATGTCTTCCAGCGGCCGCACTTCGATGCTGCCGAAGCGTGCCCACGGGAAGTCGCGGGCGATGCGCATGGCTTCGTCGCGGTCGCGGGCGACGATCAGGTTGAAGCCGGCCAGCAGTTCACGGGTTTCGGCGAACGGGCCATCCAATACGCGACTGTGGCCATCACGCACGCGCAGGGTCTGCGCGGTGTCGACCGGCTGCAGCTTCTGCGCGGCCAGCAGCGTGCCTTCGGCCTGCAGCTTGTCGGCATGGGCCAGGCAGTCGCGCATCAGCGCGTTGAATTCTTCGATGGGCAGGGCCTGCAGCAGGGCAGGCTCGATGTAGATCAGAAGCAGGTACTGCTGCATGGCACGATCCTGGCGGGGGCGGGGTGCCCATGATGGCGCAGGTTTGCCTGCCGGCATGCTGCAGCGCGAAAAGCCGCCTGCGGCGGGCGATCGGCGAACGGCGGAGCCCCTCCGTGGTGGGGTGGGTTGGTCGCTGAAAGCGGGTTTCCTGAGGGTGGGCCGGGCGGGTGGGATTGGCGGGGACGCCGTGAACCCGTCCATGGGGGCTTAGCCGCGCCATCCATGGCGCGGATACCCCGCCAACCCCACCCGCCCGGCCCCAGACAGATTCCGGCGGCCGATCCACCACGGGAAATCAACAACAAGAGCAAAAGCGGGTCGCTTCGCTCGCAAAGCAGAGGCCGCCAGCCAACCGCCGTTGCTTTTGCTGTTGCTGTTGCTGTTGCTGTTGCTTTTGCTTTTGCCTTTTCTCTTGATCTTCCCGTGGTGGGTACCGGAGGCAAGAAACTGTCCAAGGCCGGGTGGGTAGGCGGGGCGGGGGTGTCCGCGGCATGGATGCCGCGGCCAAGCCCCCATGGATGGGTTTACGGCGTCCCCCGACCCGCCTACCCACCCGGCCAAACCCATGAACCCGAGCTTTCAGCGACCAACCCAAACCCGCCACGGAGGGGCTCCGCCGTTCGCCGCCTCCCACCGAAGGCGTGCTTTCCACGCAGAAAAAAAATTTCCGGAAACGTGTCGATTCCGATGACCCTGGTTCGTTGTACCCAGTGAAGGGCACGCACCACGCGTCCCCACGGGAGACTGCAATGAAAGTGATGGTGATCGTGAAGGCCAACGCCGACTCCGAAGCCGGCCGCATGCCCAGCGAACAGGAACTGTCCGAAATGGGCGCCTTCAACGAACAACTGGTGGCCGCCGGCATCATGCTGGCCGGTGAAGGCCTGCACGCCACCCAGCGCGGTCGCCGCATTCACTTCGGCAGTGGCGCACCCAGGGTCGAGGCCGGTCCGTTCGGTCCCGCCAGCGAACAGATCGCCGGCTTCTGGCTGTGGGACGTGCGGTCGCTGGAGGAAGCTGTCGAGTGGGCCAGCCGCGCGCCGTTCGGCAGTGGCGGCACGCTGGAACTGCGCCCGCTGATCACCGCCGAAGACTTCGGTGAAGCCTTCACCCCCGACTTACAGCAGCAGGAACAGCGTCTGCGTGCACAGCTGGAAGGTTGACCCGATGCATCTCCCCGCCGGGCACGGCCCGGCGCTACTGCCCTGAACCGCACAACGGAGTATTGCCATGAGACTGATTCCCTTCCTCGGCTTCAGCGGCCAGGCCCATGAGGCGATGGCGTTCTATGCCAAGGCACTCGGTGGCCAGGTCACCTCGGAAATGAAATACCGCGACATGCCGCCCTCCGATGGATCGCCGGGCTGCAACGAGATGCCGCCGGAAACCCTGGACCACGTTGCGCACAGTCAGCTGGAAATCGGCAGCGCCATCGTGATGGCGGCCGACGGTCCCGGCGGTGGCGAGGGCGGCTCGACCACCATCAATGTCGACGTCGACAGCATCGAAGAAGCCGAACGCGTGTTCGCTGCGCTGGCCGAAGGTGGCCAGGTGCAGATGCCGATCGCCGAAACGTTCTGGGCGCACCGCTGGGGCATGCTGATTGATCGCTACGGCAAGCCGTGGATGGTCAACTGCATGAAGCAGCCCTGATCCCTCCCTCTTTCCTCTTCCTCCACAAGGAGCGTTACCAATGAGTGCACCACAACCGCAGATGATCTTCGTCAACCTGCCCGTGCAGGATCTGGAGAAATCCAAGGCGTTCTTCACCGCGCTGGGCTACAGCTTCAATCCAACCTATACCAATGACGATGCGGCTGGCATGGTCATCAGCGAAAGCATCTACGTGATGCTGCTGACCCAACCTTTTTTCCAGCAGTTCACCAACAAGCCGATTGCCGATGCGCACACCCACACGGAAGTGATCAATGCGCTCTCGGCGCCCAGTCGCGAGGCCGTTGATGTGCTGGTGGACAAGGCACTGGCCGCCGGCGCCAGCGAACCGCAGCCGGCGCGCGACCTGGGCTTCATGTACCAGCGTGGCTTCCAGGACCTGGATGGCCATCTCTGGGAAATCGCACACATGGATGGCGAGCCGGGCTGACGGCCGCCGCAAGGGAGAACCCTCATGGCTTACGTGGATGCTTACGTGCTGCCGTGCCCGCAGGACAAGGTGGCGGCCTACCGCCGCCTTGCCCGCAAGGCCGGCGCGGTGTGGAAGGACCATGGCGCGCTGCAGTACATGGAGTGCGTGGCCGACGACGTGGAACCGGGCAAAAGCACGTCATTCCCGCGCGCGGTGAAAGCCAAGCCCGGCGAAACGGTGATCGTCGCCTTCGTGGTGTTCCGCTCGCGCGCGGCGCGCGACCGCATCAACGCCAGGGTGATGGCCGACCCGCGGCTGGCGTCGCTGGGCCCGAAGGACATGCCGTTCGATACCAAGCGCATGTTCTGGGGCGGCTTCAAGCCGATTGTTGAAGCGTGAGCTGCGGCGCTTGTGCGGGCCGGGCGTGCGTGCTGTGATCGGCGCATGCTCGATCCCGCACTGACGCAGCGTCTGGAAACCCTCTGGCGGATGGAGTCGCCGGTGTTGATCGCGCGCCTGGCGCGGCTGCTCGGGGGCGATGTCGGCCGTGCCGAGGAGCTGGCCCAGGACACCTGGCTGGCCGCGCTGGAGCGCTGGCCGGAGCAGGGCATCCCGGACAATCCCGGAGCCTGGCTGATGACCACTGCGCGCAACCGTGCCATTGATGTGCTGCGCCAGCACCAGCGGGTGGCGCAGCAGCATGCGCAGTGGGGCGAGGAACTGCATCCGGCGGCGTTGCCGGCACCCGATGACAACCAGGCGCTTGAAGATGACCTGGGGGACGACCTGCTGCGGCTGATGTTCGTGGCCTGCCATCCGGTGCTGCCGGCCGATGCACGGGTGGCACTGACCTTGCGTCTGCTCGGTGGCCTGACCACGACCGAGATCGCCCGCGCCTTCCTGCAGCCCGAGCCGACCATCGCCCAGCGCATCGTGCGCGCCAAGCGCACCCTGGCGCAGAAGCAGGTGCCCTATGAAGTGCCGCGCGCCGAGGCAATGCCCGAGCGGCTGGCGTCGGTGCTGGAGGCGATCTATCTGGTGTTCAACGAGGGCTATGCGGCCAGTGCCGGTGACGACTGGATGCGTCCGGCGCTGTGCGAGGAGGCACTGCGGCTTGCGCGCATTCTGGCGCACCGGCTGCCGGTGCCGCCGGTGCTGGGCCTGCTGGCGCTGATGGAGCTGCAGGCCTCGCGTGCCGCAGCAAGGACGGATGCGCAGGGCGTGCCGGTGCTGCTGGACCAGCAGAACCGCGCGCGCTGGGACTGGCTGCAGATCGAACGCGGGCAGCAGGTGCTGGCGCGCGCGCTGGCCGCCGGTGGCAGCGACGATCCCTATGTGCTGCAGGCGCGCATCGCAGCCTGCCATGCGGCGGCGCGGCGTCCCGAAGACACCGACTGGCCGCGCATCGCAACGCTCTATACGCAGCTGTTGCAGGTGCAGCCCTCGCCAGTTGTCGCATTGAACCGCGTGGTGGCGATACTGCGCAGCGACGGTGCCTTCGTGGCCTGGGCGCAGCTGCAGCCGTTGCTGGTGGACGCGCGACTGCGCGAGTACGCGCCGCTGCAGGTGGTGCACGGGGAGCTACTACAGAAGCTGGGGCGGGAGCAGGATGCACATCACGCTTTTGCCGAAGCCGCCAGACTCAGCCAGAACCAGGCAGAGCGCGGCCTGCTGCGGCAACGGGCTGGTCTGCCCCCCGCGGAGTGACCTCGACGAAGGCAGCACTTGTCGGCAGCCCCGCGAGCCGTTATGTTTCGCGCCCAGCGGACGCGTCAGCGTCCACTTTCCATGCGTATTGACCGAGGAGCGGTTGGATGTATTCAAGGACGAAGAGCGCATCGCGCGCTTTTGCGCGCCTGCTTGCCTGTGCCCTGTGCCTGGCCGTATGGCCGATGGCCGTGCAGGCGGCAGACAAATCACAGCAGGCCTATTGGGCCGGTTTTGCCTACACCGCTGATGCCGCCGCCGTGCAGGCGACCACGCCGCATGCGCATGCGGTGCTGGAACAGCGCGGCCTGATTCCGTTGAACCAGGCGCTGGCACAGTCGCTCAAGCGCCACGCCCCGGCCCACCTGCAGCTGATCGACCAGCCGGTGGCGATGCTCGACGGCACCACCAGCGCGACCGTGCTGGCCGCGGCACTGGACCGCGAACTGGTCTCGGTCGAGCCGATCGGTGACCAGTACAAGGTGCTGGTGGAAGTGGCGCTGCAGGCGCTGTTCTTCGACTTCCGCGAGCGCCAGGTGATCGCGTCCTATCCGCTCACCCTGCAGCGCATCGACGTGCAGGATTACCGGCCGGACAACGACGATATCGACGCAATCGTCGCCGATCTGCTGTACGGCAGTGCCGATACCAGCCTGTCGCAGGTGCTGGCCGCCAGCCTCGCCCAGGCCAAGCTGCCCGATGCCGCGGTGCGTCGCCTGCAGGTCGGTGGTGTGACCCTGTCCGACGCGGTCCGCGCCAAGCTGCCCGACCCGAAGTGGGACGCCCCGCTGCGCGCCACGCTGGCCCATGAACTGTCCAAGACGCTGTCGTCCAACACCGGCGTCGGCCTGCTGCCGCCGGCCTCGGGCCAGGCGATCGGTGGTGCGATGGCGGCGCGCTTTGCCGACGGCAAGGTCTACCAGCTGAAGATCCCCGAGCCGGACTACGTCATCAACCTGCAGGTGGATGCGTTGAAGAACGGCGTGATCGAAGAAACCCCGGCGATGAAGACGATGCTGTTCGGCGCGTTCTTCACCGCCAAGGTGACCGAGCCGTTCTCCGGCAAGGTCTATTTCGAACAGCCGCTGCGCAAGGGGGCCACCAAGGTGGTGCCGGTCACGCAGTGGCAGGTCGACCAGTGGTCGGCCAGCTACGAAACCCTGCTGGCGGGCCTCGATGCCTTCGCCGGCGCCGCCGCCAAGCGCGCCGATTCGCGCGGCTGGCTGGACGAACAGAAGCCGGGCGGCCGCCCGTTGCAGCAGCAGACCCAAGCCCTCCAGGAGTTGATCAAGTCATGTCGTTGATGCGTACCATCCTGCTCATCCTCATCGCCCTGGTGGTGGCCTCGCCGGTCGCTGCGCAGACCGCCAGTTCGCGCGGTACTGGTTCGGCCAGCTACGGCCTGCGCCTGAGTGCCGACACCCGTGCCCAGGCCCTGAACAAGGCCAAGGTCAATGCACTGGAGGCGTACATTGCCGAAACCGGTGCGGCCAAGCTGCGCCTGTTCGAAGCGCGCCGCGCCGAGTTCATCGGCGAGATCGACCGCTACGTGCTCAGTGCCGTGCAGCTGTCGGACACCGAAGACAAGAAGGCCAAGACCTACACCGTCACCGTCCGCGCCGAGATCAACACCACCCTGCTGCAGACCAAGCTGGATGCAGGTTCGGCCGTGGCCGGTGCCACCGCCGCCCAGCGTTCGCTGCTGACCTTCCTGTTCATGGCGCGCTCGCAGGACACCGTGCAGTCGTTCCAGGACAAGGAATACCGCCGCGTCGACGCCAGCAGCAGCTACAGCGAGAACACCCGTGAAGGCGACAGCTTCCGCGGCAACTCGGTGAGCACCAACGGCAGCATCAACCAGAACGGTTCGATGTCGGTCACCAGTGGTGGCAGCACCACCCAGCGCAGCGACAACATCAGCTGGAAGGTGGCCAACGCGGCCGAAGTGAACACCGCGATGACCGGTGCCTTCAGCGCCGCCGGCTACGAAGTGGTCGAAGCCGAATACGTGGAAGGCGAGTCGCGCGGCCTGCTCAGCATCGAGCGCATCCGCAAGGACTTCAGCACCGGCAACGACCTGGCGCCGGCCACCCTGCGTGATACCGCCAACGGCATCCGTGCGGCCAACATTCCGTACATCGCCGTCGGCACCCTCGACGTCGGCATGCGCGACCGCGATCCGGCCAGCGGCAACACCCGCGTGTTCGTCACGGTCACCGGCAAGGTGCTGGACGTGACCGGTCGTTTCCCGCGCACCGTGTCGTCGGTGGGCCCGGTGCAGTTCTCCGGTACCGGGCCGAACGAAACCGTCGCCCGTACCAACGCGCTGCAGCTGGCGGCTGAAAAGGCTGCCCAGCAGATGATCAACGAACTGAACGTCAAGGCGGTCCGCTGACGTTACCGCTGCGCTCGCCGGGCATGGCCCGGCGCTACCGGCTCTGGTGGGTGCCGAGCTTGCTCGGCACTGACTCGCTGCCATCCCCGATCTCGCGTGCCGCGCTGCGGCCGTCTCTCTCATAAAGGAAATCCCATGATCCGCAATACCGCTCTTGTCGTGGCCATCGCTGCCGCCACCCTGTCGATGCCGGCCCACGCTGGCCTGGGCAAGCTGAAGGACCTGGCCGGTGCCGCCACCGGCACCTCCAGCAGCAGCGCCTCCAGCGCCGCCGCTCCGGACGAAGCCGCGCAGGAAGCGCTGGTGCGTCGTTTCGTTACCTCGCAGTCGCACTCGCTGCAGGCCCAGACCTCGTTCGCCCGCGCCTTCGGCCTGGCCGAGCAGGTGCAGCTGCTGGAAGCCGAGCGCCAGGCGCTGTCGTCGGGTTCGGTCAGCGTCGATGCGATGAAGAAGTCGGTGTCGGTCAGCGAAGCGGCGCAGGCGGCGATCAACGAGCGCCAGGCCGCGCAGCCGGAACTGAACGCTGAATCCAAGCAGCACTACGCCGAAGGCCTGGTCTCGCTGCTGTCCTCGGCGGCCGAAGCACAGAAGCTGGGCGGCGAAGCCAGCAACTTCACCGCCGGCATGAAGAACCTGGGTGCGACCCAGCTGGCCACCGTCGGCCGCAAGCTGGCGGCAGGTGCATGGGTGGCCAAGGAATCGCCGGGCTTCATCCAGGGCCTGTACGGCTCGACCAAGTCGGCCGTGACCTTCGCCAAGAAGAGCAAGGTGAAGGTGCCGTCCAACGCCGATTCGATGCTCGACAAGCTCTGATCCGAGGCGAATCTCCATGCGTATGACCTACCGTTTGATCGGCCTGGGCCTGGCTGCCACGCTGCTTGCAGCCTGTGGCAAGCAGGACACCCCGGCCGCCGCGCCCGCCAAGGACAAGGCAACCAGTGCACTGGCCAGCAATGCGCCCGTGGAAGCAGCGCCCCTGCGTGGCACGCCGGATTTCGGCGGCACCACCCAGGTCGCGCGCGAAGCCGACGGCATCGGCAGCACCCCGGAACTGGCGGTGCTGGCGGCATTGCAGTCGGCGGTGGCGCAGGTCAACGGCGTACGCGTGGCCAGCCAGATGCAGAGCCTGCGTGCAGGCCTGCATGTGGATGTGGATGACGAACACGTCGGCGATATCCGCGCCGACGCGTTCACCCAGCAGATGATCGCCGGCTCGCAGGGCGCGGTGCTGGGCTATGAAATCCTGTCGCAGGAAGAAGTGCGGCAGCTGGACGAGGAAACCATCGCCCGCGTGCGCGCCAGCGACGAAGGCTGGAGCTTCAAGGGCTCGGCGTCGGCCAGTGCGTCCGGCGAAGCCTCGGCCAAGGGCGGTTCGGCCTCGGCCAGTGTCAAGCAAAGCTACGACGAGAAGGTGAGTGTTGATGCCAAGCGTGGCGCCAGCTCCTACGATTCCGATGTGACCCATCGCAGCATGCGCAGCTACTGGAAGGTGCGCGTGCGCGCACAGATCGCCCAGTACCGTGCACCGGACGAGCAGGGCAAGCCGAAGATCGTGGTTGCGCTGCCGCGCACCAAGGCCGGCAGCTACGCCGTGGGTGACGGCCGCGTGGACGCGGACGAAGTGGCCGACGCGATCCGCGCCCGCCTGTCCGACACGCTGACCCAGACCCAGCGCTTCATCGTGCTGGACCGCGAGTTCGGTGACGAACTGCAGGCCGAGATCGACCACATCAACAGCGGCAACGTGCGCCTGCAGGACACCGCACGCGTGGTCCAGCAGCTGGCGACCGACCTGATCCTGATCCCGACCATCGAACGCTTCGAGTACCCGCGCAGCGTGCGCAACCTGCGCATGTCCGACCGCCAGGTGACCTCGTACTCCGGTGGCGGGCGCATCACCCTGCGCCTGATCAACGCCACCACCGGCCAGGTGGTGATGTCCGACAGCTTCGACCACCAGCTGGCCTCGACCGGCCCCAGCACCCTGCCGCGCGTGGTCAACGGTCGCAACATGGCCGCGGCGATGATGGAGTCGCTGTCCGGCCAGATCGGCACCACCATCGTCACCACGCTGTTCCCGGTGTCGGTGGTCTCGGTGGACGGCGACCAGGTGGTACTGAGTCAGGGCGGCGAAACGCTGCAGGCTGGCCAGCGCTGGCAGGCCGTGCGCCTGGGCGAAGAACTGAAGGACCCGCAGACCGGCCGCTCGCTGGGCCGCAGCGAACACCCGTGCTGCACCATCCGCATCGATCGCGTGGCTGCACAGACGTCCTACGGCACCATCGAAGACGGCGTCGACGCGATGCGCGGCGGCTTCCGCCCGGGCCAGATCGAACTGCGCCAGAAGCTGGGCAGCAAGCCGGCAACGGCCGCCGCAGGCGCGACCGCCTCGGCCGCTCCCGCCGCCGCCGCACGCCCGGCCGCCAAGCCGAAGCCCAAGGCCGCGGCGGCCCCGGCCGAAGACCCGAACTGGTAACAGGCTCAAGCAACACACAGATGGGGTCAGAGCCCTTTCCCGACGGGAAAGGGATCTGACCCCTTCGTGTTTCCGAGCGTGTCGACCAAGGTCGACACCTACCAACAGCAGCGGGAATCTGTCGAAGGCGGGGTGGGTCCGGTTGCGGGGGCGTGAGCCGCATGGATGCGGCGACCGAGCTTACATGGACGTACTTGCAGCGACCCCCGCAACCGGACCCACCCCGCCATCCCACGGAATGCCGCTGTTGCTTCGGCTGTTGCTGTTGCCCTGGCCTCTGCAGGTGCAGGGCGCAGCCCTGCCGAATCCCATTACACTCCAGAGAGATTTCCCTGCTGGAGAGAGCAATGAAGCGAGTAGCACTGGGCGTGCTGGCCCTGTCAGTGTCGAGCGCACTGATGGCCGCCACCCCGAAATTCGACGGCGCGCGGATCTCCGCCGACGTCAAGGAACTGGCCTCCGACGCCTACGAAGGCCGCTCCCCGGCCACCGCCGGCGAAGAGAAGACCATCGCCTTCCTCAGCAAGCAGTTCGCCGATGCCGGCCTGCAGCCGGGCGGTGACCTCAAGGATGGCAAGCGCCTGTGGACCCAGGCCGTGCCGCTGCGCAAGGGTGACATCGTCGGCGCACCGCAGCTGGCGCTGCACCAGGGCGGCAAGACCGTTGCGCTGGAGCAGGGCAAGCAGATCGCCGTGCGCGCCGCCATGAACGGCGCCAGCAACGTCGATATCAGCAAGGCGCCGCTGGTGTTCCTCGGCTACGGCGTGAAGGCCCCGGAGCGCAACTGGGACGACTTCAAGGGCGTGGACCTGAAGGGCAAGATCGCCGTCGTGCTGATCAACGACCCGGACTTCGAGACCGGCCAGGGCGACTTCGACGGCAAGGGCATGACCTACTACGGCCGTTGGACCTACAAGTACGAAGAAGGTGCCCGCCAGGGCGCGCTGGGCGTGCTGATCGTGCACGAGACCGCACCGGCGTCGTACGGCTGGGCCACCGTGGCCGGCTCCAACACCAACACCATGTTCGACGTGGTGCGTGACAACCCGGCCGACAGCCACCCGCTGCTGGAAGGCTGGATACAGCGCGACCTGGCCGTGGAGCTGTTCCGCTCGGCCGGGCAGGACTTCGAAGCGCTGAAGAAGAAGGCGCAGCAGCGCGACTTCACCCCGGTGCCGCTGACCGGCGCCAGCCTGGACGCGAAGTACGCGGTGAAGACCGAAGTGATCACCTCGCACAACGTGGCCGCGCGCCTGGAAGGCAGCCGCCACCCGGACGAGACCATCGTCTACAGCGCGCACTGGGACCACATCGGCGTGGGCGAGCCGGACGCGCGTGGCGACCGGATCTTCAATGGCGCACTGGACAACGCCAGTGGCACCGCATCGCTGATCGAACTGGCGCGCGGCTTCGCCAAGGCCAAGCGCCCCGAGCGCTCGGTGCTGTTCCTGGCGGTCACCGCCGAGGAAAAGGGCCTGCTGGGTTCGGAGTACTACGCCACCCATCCGCTGTACCCGCTGGAAAAGACTGTGGCGGTGATCAACATGGATGGCATGGCACCGTTCGGGCCGTCGCGTGATTTCGGCATCTACGGCGCCGCGCGCTTCGAGCTGCTGGACCAGCTGAAGGACGTGGCCAAGGGCTGGGACATCCGCTACACGCCGGACCCGAAGCCGGAAGCCGGCCTGTTCTTCCGCTCCGATCACTTCCCGTTCGCCAAGCGTGGCGTGCCGGCGCTGTCCTGGTCGGCCGGCCAGGACTGGGTGGATGGCGGCGTGGCCGCAGGCAAGAAGGCGTCCGAGGACTACACCGCCAAGCGTTACCACCAGCAGGGCGACGAATGGCAACCGGACTGGGTGTTCGCCGGTGCCGCCCGCGACCTGGAAGTGCTGTACACGCTGGGCAACCAGCTGGCCAACTCCCGTGCCTGGCCGAACTGGAGCAGGGACGAGTCGTTCCGCGCCGTACGCGACGCCAGCGCCGACCAGCGCAAATAACGGCGTTCGGTAGTGCCGGCCGCTGGCCGGCATTGCCCCCGCCCGGAATCGCCGGGCCATGCCCGGCGTTTCCGTAACGGCTTCCATCCCCGCTTTCGGGCCCTTCGTCGCAGCCCGCTTGTTTGCCCGGCGGGCCGCCCTATGCTCGGCTCACCCCCTTCCTCCAAGGCGCCGCCGTGTTTGCCAGCCTCTCTCTCCTGCTTCGTCACCTGCTGGCCTGGGCTGCGGCGCTGTTTGTCGCCGGCATGGTCTGGAGCGGCATCTTCAGCGGCATGAACGATGGCCCGGGCTGGATCTTCGGCCTGCTGGCGATGTTCCTGATGATTTCCGCGCTGGGCAGCGCGATTACCCATGTACGCCGCGTCTGGCTGGTCGCCGGCCGGCTGGATTCGACCACGCTCTCCGGCCGCCAGCGCCGCCAGGTGGAACTGCCGATGGATGCCGGCCAGGCATTCTCGGTGGTGGAAGCGGCCATCGCCGAACTGCCGCGCGTTGAAGACGTGGAAAGTTCGGCCGGCAGCCTGCAGGTACGGGCCTACGTGCGCCGCGTGGATGCCTGGAACGGCCGCCAGCCGTCGCGCTGGAATCTGCCGGCTCGGCTGGCGATCAAGCGCAACAGCGTGCTGGCGACGGTCACGCCGGGGCAGGGCACCAGTACCGTCACCCTGCTGTTTGAACCGGATGCCGGCTGGTGGGCCGACCTGCTGGCGCTGGATGAGGGCAGCAACTTCGAGAACGCCGAAGCGGTCACCCGCGCGATCAGCCGCCGTGTTGCCGACCAGCGCCGCGACGAGCAGGCCGCGGCCGAGCAGACCCAGGTGGAAAAGGAACTGTCGGTGGCCCGGTTGAATCTGCTGCATGCGCAGGTGGAACCGCACTTCCTCTACAACACGCTGGCCAACGCGCAGGTGCTGACCCGCACCGACCCGGCACGTGCCGACCAGATGCTGGGCCACCTGATCCAGTACCTGCGCAGCTCGTTGCCACAGGTGGACGAATCGCTGTCCACGCTGGGCGTGGAGCTGGAGCGCACCCGTGCCTACCTGGAGATCCTGCGTATCCGCATGGGCGCACGGCTGGGGGTGGAGGTGCAGGTGCCGAACGAGCTGCACGGCGTGCAGCTGCCGGCGATGGCGCTGCAGACGCTGGTGGAGAACGCGATCAAGCATGGCCTGGAACCCAAGCCCGGCGGTGGCACGATCTGGATCCTGGCGCGTGGCTTCGATGACCATGTGACGGTGACGGTGGCCGATGATGGCCTCGGCTTCGGCCAGGGCACCAGCGGTACCGGCATCGGCCTGAAGAACCTGCGCGAGCGCCTGCGCCTGACCTGCGGTGAGCAGGCCGGCGTGGCGATCGTCGCCAACTTCCCCAGCGGCGTGGCCGCAACCATGACCCTGCCGCAGTCGAACAAGGGGCGCAGCCATGCCGCTTGAGGCGCTCATTGCCGAAGACGAGGAACTGCTGCGGCAGTCGCTGGTCGAGCAGCTGGGCCGGTTGTGGCCGGACCTGAAGCTGGTGGCCGAGTGCGAGGATGGCGCCAGTGCACTGGAGCAGCTGGCCGAGAAGCAGCCGGACATCGCCTTCCTCGACATCCGCATGCCCGGCATCAGTGGCATTGAAGTAGCCCGTTCGCTGTCCGAGCTGAGCCCGCGCACCCAGGTGGTGTTCGTCACCGCCTACGACCAGTACGCCATCGACGCGTTCGAGCAGGGCGCGATGGATTACCTGCTGAAGCCGGTCAGCGACGAGCGCCTGCTGGCCACCCGTGAACGCATCCTGTCGCGGCTGCCATCAACGCGCCAGGACGATGCCGTACTCGAGCGCCTGCTGCGGCGCCTGGGGCCATCGCAGGGTGCGGCAGAGCGCCCGCCATTGGCCTGGATCACCGCGAGCAACGGCCGCGAGACGCAGCTGATCATGCTGGAAGACGTGGCCTACTTCCGTGCCGACAACAAGTACACCACCGTGGTGACCGCTGCCGGCGAGAGCCTGTTGCGCACGCCGCTGCGCGAACTGCTGGAAGTGCTTGACCCGCAGCATTTCCGCCAGATCCATCGTTCGACCATCGTCAACATGAAGGCAGTGGCGGCGGTCAGCCGCGACGATACCGGGCGCGGCGTGCTGCGCCTGCGTGGGCGCACGGAGACGCTGGTGGTCAGCCAGCCGTTCATGAGCCTGTTCCGCGGCATGTAGCCGCAGCCGCATCCCCCTGCACCGAGGAATGAACATGTCCCGTCTGCTGATTGCGTGCGTTGCCGTGCTGGCACTGGCCGGCTGCGAAAAATCCCGCAACACCTCGATCACCCGCACCCATGCCAACGGCGTGGACACGCTGTACAGCAAGAGTACGGTAGTCGATGGGGAGGCGCGCTTTCAGTGCATTGCCAGCAGCAGTGGCCACTGCCATTACCTGGTGCTGGACCCAGCGTGCAGCACCGATGCCGCGTGCACCACACCGCCGCTGCGCCGGTTCGCCGTTGCAGCAGGCAAGACCGAGGCTATGCGTGGGCTACCCAACGGCTTCCGTCAGTGCGTCAGCCAGGACCGGATAGAACACTGCCACCGTGAGTGATCACGGTGGCAGTGTGGGTCCCCCCGCTTCCCTGAAGGGTCAGTAGGCAGGCTGCAGTGTCAGGTCGTGGTGGTGCTCGTTCTCGCCCACATGGTTCAGGCGGCCGACCAGTTCGGAGTGCTGCTTCATGCGCCCGATCTCGGTCATGATGCGGATGTCCTCGTGGCGCAGCTCGCGTTTGGCGGTGACCGCCTGCTTGTAGTCCAGCACTTCCGGGTAGTGCTCGGCCAGGTCCAGCGCCTCGGCCACGTGCTCGACGCTGTCGGCCTTGGAACTGATGCGGGCGCGGCTGTTGAACGCCTTCATCCAGCGCTCGAAGCCGGCCTGCTGATCGAACATGTTGGCCATGAACCAGATCACGAACAGGATCGACACCCACGAGCCGAACACGATCACCACGCGGGTGAAGGTGATATGGAAGTCGTCGCGCCACAGGTAGTTGGCGATCAGGCCCAGGATCAGCAGCGAGGCCGCCTGCCAGCCGACGATCGAGGCGATCAGCCACTGGCACTTGGCCTGGGCCAGCACAGCCACTTCATCGCGGATCTGCTGCTCGCTGAGGTTGCGCCAGTGCGCCACCTGTTTGTCGAACGGGCTGCTGTAGAGCTCGTTGTCGCGAAGCAGAATTCCCAAACCCTTGAACAAGGCAATCATGGCTGGCTCCTTGTGGAACGTGCGTCGATCAGCATTGGACGGTGTGGCGGATCCAGTTCTAGCACTTCCAGCGAGCCGTGCAATGGGGGCAATGCCAAGCGGCGCAAGGGTTTGACCGGTGGGAGTGAAAATTGATGCGATGCAGCATCGCAGTCACGGCCTGCGACAGGATGTCGCAGGGTGAAACGTGCTGCGACCGCACATGAAACCGTCGCTGAGCGGGGAGGCTCGCCGCCGGAGGCGTGATCGCCGAGAATCGGAGCCAACCGCGCAAGACGCGACTGTTCTTCCGCCTCTCCTGGACCTGTGATGCCGGCTTTGCTGCAGCGACTCTCCCGCCCCGTCACGGCGCCGATCCGACGCTGGGTACTGGACGCCTTCCCGCGCGGCCAGAGTGGTATCGACTACGACCATCCGCAGGGCGATCCGGGCTGGTTCGGCCCGGACAGCGTCACCTGGCGGCTACACGCCGAATTTCCCTCGATGCTCGCCGGTGGCCTGTGCGCGCTGATGCTGCAGACCCTGCACCCACGCGCGCTGGCCGGGGTCTATGACCACTCCAATTTCCGCCAGGACCTGGTGGGTCGGCTGCGCCGCACCACGGCCTTCGTTGCCGGCACCAGCTATGCGCCCAGCGGCGAGGTGGAGGCGCTGGTGGCCAGGGTGCGCCGCATCCATGCGCAGATCCGCGGCCAGACCGCGCAGGGCGAGCCCTACGCCGCCGACGATCCGCAGTTGCTGACCTGGGTGCACGTGACCGAAGCCTTCGGTTTCCTGCAGGGGTTCCGACGCTACGGGCGCGAGGTGCCGGCGCACATCGCCGATCGCTATTACGACGAGTACCGTTGCGTGGCCGAGGCACTGGGCGCGGTGGATGTACCGCGCAGTGAGGCAGAAGTGGCGGCGTACTTCTGCGCGCGGCAACCGGAACTGCGCGTGGATGAGCGCTCGCGCGAAGTGCTGGAGGTCTTGTCCGGCGTGCGCCTGCCGGTACCGGTGCCGGGGCTGTCGCGCGAAGTGTTCCTGGGTGCAGGCGCGGCGCTGCTGCCGGACTGGGCCGAGGGCATGCTGGAACGCAATGGTCGCCAGCGTGCGCAGGCAGCAGCTTCAGCGAAGTTGATGCAGGGCATGGCGCCGCTGTTCCGCCGCGCGCTGCCCGACGGCCTCGCCAGCCGCGCCTGCACGCGCATGGGCGTGCCGGTGGACGTCCTGCGTGAGTGGCCCACCGTTACCTGGTAGGTGCCAACCTTGGTTGGCACGCATTTCGCGCGGTGCCGCAGAAGCGCCAACCAAGGTTGGCATCTACCCGAGCGGATTCCGCGGTAGATCCACGCCACGCGTGGATGCGCTTCACCCGGCCGACTTCAATCCACGCAACAGCATCTCAAGCGCCGCCGTCGCCTGCCGCAGGCGCGTGTCGCCATCTTCGCCGTCGGCGATCCAGAACGCGGCCTCGGCCAGGCTGCCGTAGATCAGCGACGCCAGCGCCTGCGCATCCACCGGCGCCACCACGCCCTGCGCAACCAGAAGTTCGATCAGGTGCTGCATCGAGTGCACGCAGTGGCGCTGCGATTCCGGTGAGGCGCCACCCAGCACCGCGCGCGCATCGCGCAGCACGATGCGCTGGATCTCCGGTTCCAGCGCCATCTCAAGATAGGCACGACACCGCTGCACGAAACCCTCCCAGGCATCGTCGGCGGTATCACTGATCGCCTGCAGGCGCTGGTCGGTCTCGGCATCCAGCTGGGCGACCACCGCTGCCAGCAGGCCCTTCTTGTCGCCGAAGTGGTGGTACAGCGCGCCACGGGTCAGCCCGGCCTGGGCGGTCAGGTCGTCCATCGAGGTGGCGGCATAGCCATGCGTGCTGAACACCCAGCGGGCGGTGGCCAGCAGGGTGGCGCGGGTTTCTTCCATCTCGGCGCGGGTGCGACGAACCATCCGGAGCTCCTTACAGACACAGTGCATGATTATTTACATACAGCGCGTATGAATGTAGCCTCTTATTCATACGCTCTGTATGTATTGTCGTGGCGCGCCGTGCGCTAGGCAAGTCGCTGCCCTGGAGATCCTGATGGCCACGCCCTATCGCGACCTGTTCGCGGCCCCCGGCACCGCCGGCCTCGCCCTGGCCGGGTTGCTGGCACGCCTGCCGCTGCCGATGACCGGTATCGGCATCATCACCCTGCTGTCCCAGCTGCGCGGCAGCTATGCACTGGCTGGTGCGGTGTCGGCCACGTTCGTGCTGACCTACGCGCTGCTGTCACCGCAGGTGTCGCGCTGGGTTGACCACCGGGGCCAGGGCAGGGTGCTGCCGTGGGCCACGGCGGCCAGTGCGGCGGGGCTGCTGTTGCTGCTCGCGTGCACGCTGCTGGCCGCGCCGGACTGGACGCTGTTCATTGCGGCGATGCTGGCCGGCTGCATGCCCAGCGTGTCGGCGATGGTGCGCGCGCGCTGGACCGCGATCCATCGCGGCCGCCCGCAGCTGCAGACCGCGTATTCGCTGGAGACCGTGTTCGACGAGGTGACCTTCATCGCCGGGCCACCGCTGTCGGTGGGATTGTCGGTTGCGGTGTGGCCGCAGGCGGGCGTGCTGGCGGCAGCATTGCTGCTGGTGATTGGAGTGGCCGCACTGGTAATGCAGCGTGGCACCGAGCCGCCGCTGCAGCACCGCGAAGGTGACGTACCCTCGCGTTCGTTGCTACGGCAGCCGGAGATCCGCTTGCTGGCGTTGCTGATGCTGGCGATGGGCGTGATTGTCGGCACCGTCGACATCACCAGCGTGGCGTTCGCCGAAGAGCGGGGCAAGCCGCTTGCCGCCAGCGCGGTGCTGTCGGCCTATGCGCTGGGCAGCTGCACAGCGGGCCTGCTGTTCGGTGCACTGAAGCTGCAGGCACCGTTGCCGCGCCTGTTGCTGGCCGGCGCAGCGGCCACCGCACTGGCCACGTTGCCGTTGCTGTGGGTGGGCAACCTGCCTGCACTGGCCGTTGCCGTGCTGCTGGCCGGGGTGTTCTTCGCGCCGACGATGATCGTGGCGATGTCGCTGGTCGAACAGCACGTGCCCGAATCGCGCCTGACCGAGGGCATGACCTGGTTGCTGGCCGGATTGAACATCGGCGTGGCGCTGGGCGCGGCGCTGTCCGGACAGAGCGTTGATGCAGGGGGCGTGCGCAGCGGCTTTGTCGTTGCGCTGCTCGCAGGCGGTGCCGTGCTGCTGTTCGCCATGCTCGCGCAACGTGCACTGCGCCCGTCCGCCGCGTCCACATCCCCTGAAGGAATCATCCCGTGAGCGCTTCCTCGCCTGCGCACGCCGCGTCTGTGCCCCGCCATCCGTGGTGGGCAGTTTCCGCCGTCGGCCTCGCCACCTTCTCGGTGGTCACCACCGAAATGCTGCCGGTGGGCCTGCTGACCCCTATCGCCGAAGATCTCGGCGCGTCCACTGGTACCGCCGGTCTGATGATCTCGCTGCCGGCCCTGCTGGCGGCAGTGTTCGCACCGCTGGTGGTGATCGCAGCCGGTGGCATCGATCGCCGTCGCATCCTGTGCGCGCTGCTCGCGCTTCTGCTGGTCGCCAACCTTGCGTCGGCACTGGCACCGGGCATCGGCTGGCTGTTGGCCGCGCGCGTGCTGGTGGGGTTCTGCATGGGCGGCATCTGGGCCATCGCCGGTGGGCTGGCCGCGCGACTGGTGCCGGCTCACCGCACCGGCATGGCCACCTCGATCATCTTCGGTGGCGTGGCCGCCGCTTCGGTGCTGGGCGTGCCGCTGGGCGCGCTGATCGGGGATGCATTGGGCTGGCGCAGCGCGTTCGTGGCGATGGCGTTGTTCAGTGCGGCGGTGATGCTGCTGCATCTGCGGGTGGTGCCTGCGTTGCCTGTCAGTACATCGGTGCGGCTGCGGCAGTTCGTGCAGCAGCTTGGCCAGCGCGACCTGCGGCGTGGCCTGTGGCTGACCGTGCTGCTGGTGTCCGGTCACTTCATCGCCTTCACCTATGTGCGGCCGCTGCTGACGTCCGTCTCCAGCGTGGATGCGTCGTGGATCGGTGCACTGCTGTTTGCCTACGGCCTGGCCGGCATCGCCGGCAACTTCATCGCTGGGCCACTGGCAGCACGCCATCCACGTGGCACGGTGCTGGCGATCGCATCGGGCCTGCTGCTGACGCCGCTGTTGTTCCTGTGGGTGGGAAACACACCGTCCGCTGGCATCGCGGTGCTGCTGCTGTGGGGCCTGGCCTATGGCGGTGTATCGGTGGGCCTGATGAGCTGGATGTTGAAAGCGGCGCCGCAGGCCGTGGAGATCGCCACCGCGCTGTATGTGGGGGTGTTCAACACCGGCATCGCGCTCGGGGCGTGGGGCGGTGGACGGCTGCTCGATGGCATCGGGCTGCACGCCACGCTGTGGGCTGCGGCGATGTTGGCGGGGAGTGCTCTGCTGATGGTTGCCACCACCCGCAGGTAGATCCGCGCCGTGCCAACCAAGGTTGGCACCCACCGGAGCGGGGCATGTGCCGACCAAGGTTGGCACCCACCAGAGCCGCGGCATGTGCCGACCCAGGTTGGCCGCTACCGGGAAATGAAACGGGCGCCTTGTGGCGCCCGTTCCGGTCACATCACCACACCTTGACCCGCTTGTCCGGGGCCAGGTACAGCTTCTGGCCTTCCTTCACTTCAAACGCCGGGTACCAGGCGTCGATGTTGCGCACGGTGAGAGCGCGGAACTGGCCCGGTGCATGCACATCGGTCAGCAGCGAGTTGCGCAGCGCCTGTTCGCGGCTCTTGCTGCGCCACGCCTGGGCGAAGCCGAGGAAGAAGCGCTGGTCCGGGGTAAAGCCTTCCAGGGTCTGGCCCGGCTTGCCCTGCAGCGACAGCTGGTAGGCATCGTAGGCGGTGCCCAGGCCGGCCACGTCGGCGATGTTCTCGCCCAGGGTCAGCTTGCCGTTCACATGCACGCCCGGGAACGGCTCGTAGCTGCTGAACTGCGCGGCCAGCGCATCACCGGCGGCGTTGAACTGCTTCAGGTCCTCGGCGGTCCACCAGTTGTGCAGCTTGCCGGTTTCGTCGAACAGCGCGCCGGCGTTGTCGAAGCCGTGGCTGATCTCGTGGCCGATCACTGCGCCGATCGCACCGTAGTTCACCGCGTCGTCGGCGGCACCGTCGAAGAACGGCGGCTGCAGGATCGCGGCCGGGAACACCAGGCGGTTCTCCAGCGGCACGTTCATCGCGTTGATGGTCTGCGGCAGCATCGCCCACTCGCTGTGGTCGACTGCCTTGCCCAGCTTGGCGATGTTGCGCTGGTACTCGAACAGTTCGGCGCGCTGCGCATTGCCCAGCGCGTCATCACGGCGGATCTCCAGGCCAGTGTAATCACGCCACTTTTCCGGGTAGCCCATGCCCACGGTCAGGCCGGCCACCTTGGCCTTGGCGCTGGCCTTGGTCTGCGGCGACATCCACGCGAGCGCATCGATGCGCTTGGCGAAGGCGGCGATGATGTTCTTCGCCATCTCGTCCGCGCGTTCCTTGGTCCTGGCGTCGAAGTGCTTCTCGACGTAACGCTTGCCGATCGCTTCGCCGACGGCATGGTTGGCGTCGTCCACCGCACGCTTCCAGCGGTCGCTCTGCTGCGGCGTGCCGCTCAGCGCGGTGCCGTGGAAGGCGAAGCGGGCATCGGCGAACTTCTTCGGCAGGTAGGCAGCGGCGCGGTCCAGCGCGTGGAAGGCCAGGTAGTCCTTCCAGGCATCCAGCGGCTCGGTGGCGACCAGCTTGGACAGGCCGGCCACGGCCTTGGGCTGCCAGACGATGAAGTCCTGCTGCTTGCCCAGTGCGGCCGCGTCGAGGAAGGCGCTCCAGTCCATGCCCGGCGCCTTCGCATTGAAGTCGGCCTGGGTCCACGGATTGGCACCCTTGGTCACGTCATTGGTTTCTTCCTGGGTGGCGTGCGCCTGCGCGATCTTCGTTTCCAGCGCGAGAATGCGCTGTGCCTTGCCCGCCGGATCGGCGACGCCGGCCAGCTGCAGCATCTGTGCGATGTAGGCCTGGTACTGCTTGCGCAGCTCGGCCATGCGGCCACCGCCCAGGTAGAAGTCGCGGTCGGGCATGCCCAGGCCGCCCTGCACCAGGTACGGCGCGGTGCGGTCCGGCTGCAGCAGGTCCACCGACACCCACAGGCCGAACAGGCGGTCGGTGTAGAAGTTGGTGGCATTGAGCAGGTCGACGTCGGCGCGCAGGTCGCCGCCCAGGGCACGGGCCAGGCCGGCCTTGTCGGCGATCGCGTCGATCGCCTTCAGCTGCGGCTGTACCGGCGCAATGCCGTGCTGCTCGATGCCGGCCTCGTCCATGTAAGCAGCGTAGTAGTCGCCGATCAGCTTGTCGTCACCGCTGGCCTGGGTGTTGCCGGCGGCGCCCTCCAGAATGGCGCGGGTGTCGGCCAGGGTCTTCTCGGCGATGACGTTGAAGCTGCCGAAGCGCGAGCGGTCGGCCGGGATCTCGGTGTTCTTCACCCAGGTGCCGTTGGCGAAGCCGAAGAAGTCATCACCGGGGGCAATGCTGCGGTCCATGCCGCTGGCATCGAAGCCGAAGCTGCCCAGCATCGGCTTGGCCGCAGCGGGCGCAGCTTCGGCGGGCTTGGCGTTGCCAGCGGCCGGATCGGCCGGGCGGTCGCAGGCGGCCAGGGTCAGGCTGGCAACAATGGCCAGTGCCAGGGTGGGACGGCGCAGCTTGGACATGGACTTCTCTTGCAGCGGAAAACCCCAAGTCTAATCCGCTCCGCCCCGGCTGGCCCTCCCGTTGTGGCACCTGCCCTGTGCGGGATCTGGCTGAACGCGCGGAAGCGATCTTCACGCCGTCACCGGGGTGGTGCATGCTGGGCCCGGGAACCCTGCGCGGGCACGGGGAGGTGGCCATGCGGGGTGGGGTCAGGCGTCAAGAATGGCGTCCGCCGGCCGTTGAGGTCGGGGACGTGGAGGATTCGTTCGCGCATGAAGCCAGCCGACTGCACAAGGAAGACCGACCGATGCCGGCGCTGAAGCGGGCGTTGGCCCGGCCGCTGCGCGCCATTACCTGGGGCGGGGTGTTGCTGGGCATTCTGTTGGTGGCCGGGTTGGCCACCATGCTGGCCAACGACCATCACCGCCGGCTGGAGGCCGCACAGCGGCAGAGCCGGGCGCTGGCGGTGGGCAGCGAGCGCCTGCTGGCGCTGGAACTGCGCAACCTGGAGCGGGCCATGTCCGGCATCGCCGCCGACGCCGTTGAAGTGTTCCGCAGTGTGCCCGCGCAGGCGCCGGCGCTGCTGGATGCCTCCATCGGCGGCGTGCTGCGCCGGCATGCCGAGCTGCACAGCATCGTGGTGCTGGACAGCTATGGCCGCGCCCTTACGGCCGGCAACGGGGACCTGAACCTGCCGTTATGGACCGATCCGCAGCGCCGCGGCCTGGGCAGTTCGCTGTACATCGGCCCGCCGCAGCGGGCCAGCGACGGTGGCTGGGTGGTCCCGCTGGCGCTGCCGATGGCCGATGAACGCTGGCTGCTGGCGCGGCTGCGCTGTGGCGAACTGCAGCGCATCGTCGGCGGGCTCGATGTTGGCCCGAACGGACTGGTCTCGATCAGCGATGCCGAGGGCTACATGCTGGCCCGCGTACCCGATCCGCATGGCACGGTGGGCCGTCGCTACGATCTCCCGCGCCGCGACCTGCTCGGCAAGCAGGCGGTGGTCGAACTGGGCAGCATGCCGGGTGTGGTCGACGGCGTACCGCGCATCATGACCATCAGCACGCTGGAACACAGCCCGCTGGCGGTGCAGGTCGGCCTGGCCGACGAAGACGTACTGGCGCCGTGGTGGCCGTACCTGCAGGCGTCGGTGGCGATCGTACTGGCTTACATCGCGGTGTTGCTGGTGCTGCTGTACGCCGTGCGGCGCAGCACCCGCAGCCAGCAGGCGATGGCCGAGGAGCTGAAAACAGGCCACGCCGAGCTGCGTCTTGCGCACCAGGTCGGTCGTGTCTGTACCTGGTACGTGGATGAGGACGCCGCATTGCTGCGCTGGTCGCCGCTGGCGCGCGAGATCTTTGGCGTGCAGACCGATGCGCTGCCGGTGGCCGATTTCTTCGCACGCGTGCACCGCGACGATGCCGCGCGCCTGCAGCATGCCTTTGACCAGGCATTCGCCGGCGGCGCCGTGCTCGACCAGGTGTTCCGCTTGGTATTGCCCGGGGGCGAGGTGCGCTGGGTGGGCGCGCGTGGGCAGCGGGTGGAAGTGGCCGACAGCGAGCGGCGCATGATCGGCGCGCTGACCGACCTGAGCGAGCGTTACCAGGCGCGCGAGCAGGTGAGCGAAGTGGAACGGCGCTTCCGGCTGCTGTTCGACCGCAATCCTGCACCGTTCTGGGTGTTCGACCCGGATACGCTGCGCTTCATCGAGGTCAACGACGCTGCGGTGCGCCAGTACGGCTACAGCCGCGACGAGTTCCTGGCGATGAGCATCCTCGACATCCGCCCGCGCGAAGGCTGGGACGAAGTGCGTGGTGCCATCCAGCGCGCACAGGTGGGCGATCCTCCGGACGCGACCGTGCGCCTGCACCGGCGCAAGGATGGCAGCGTGTTCGAGGTGCGCGCACACCTGTCCAAACTCGATTTCGACGGACAGCCGGCGTGCCTCGTGCTGGCCGAGGATGTCAGCGAACGGCTGGCCTACGAGCGTGACCTGGCCTATCGGGCACGGCACAACCCGGCCACTGGCCTGCTCAACGTGCGCGCCCTGACCGAACAGCTGGATGAGCAGGAACAGAGTTACACCATCGCCTTCGTGCAGTTGCGTGGCCTGCAGCTGGTGGCCGATACGCTGGGCCGTGAGATCGGCGATGCGGTGCTGCAGTCGATGGCGACCCGGCTCGGTGGACTGGGCGCGCGTTGCGGCACGCTGGCATTCCAGCCGGCGGAAGACTTCGTGTTCGCGATCGGGGCCGAGCACGATACCCCGCGCGTGCTGGACGACCTGCTGCAGATCGTGTCGGCGCCGATGCGTGGCAAGGATTCGCTGCACCAGTTCGAACCGCGCATCGGTGTGGCCGTGCACACTGCCGGTGACGGCCACAGTGCCGAGCAGGTGATCGGCATGGCCGCGCAGGCCGCGCACGCGGCACGCGCCGAGGGCAACGTGGTGGTCTGGTTCGATGCGGCGGTGACCACACGGCTGGCCGACCGGCTGCGCCTGGCCGGGCGCATCCATGCCGCCATCGACAACGAATTCCAGCTCTATTTCCAGCCGATCCGGCATGCCAGCGATGGCACCCCGGCCGCCTTGGAGGCGCTGCTGCGCTGGCCGCAGGCCGACGGCAGCTTCATCCCGCCCAACGAGTTCATCCAGCTGTGCGAGGAGACCGGGCTGATCCTCGCGCTGGGCCGCTGGGTGATCCGCGCGGCGGCGAAAGCGCAGCGCCGGCTGGTCGAGGCCGGTTGGGGCGAGCTGCCGATCGCGGTCAATGTATCGGCGGTGCAGTTCTTCAACAGCGACCTGGTGGCCGAATTCACCCGTGCGCAGCAGGACTTCGGCCTGGCCCGCGGTGCCCTGCACGTGGAGCTGACCGAGAGCAGCCTGATGCGCAAGCCGGCGCAGGCGATGCAGACCATGCAGCGCCTGCACGAGCAGGGCATCAGCGTGTCGCTGGATGATTTCGGCACCGGCTATTCCAGCATGTCCTACCTGCAGCACCTGCCGCTGGACATCCTGAAGATCGACCGCAGCTTCGTCGCCGACGTGGAAACCAATCCGCGCAATGCCTCGATCTGCCGCGCGCTGTTGTCGCTGGGCCACAGCATGGGCCTGACCATCATCGCCGAGGGCGTGGAAACGCCGGGGCAGCTGGACTGGCTGGCCGCGCACGGCTGCGACCAGGTGCAGGGTTACCTGCTGGGGCGGCCGGCACCGCTGGAACGGATCATCGATGCGCTGGACGAAGTCGCTGCCTGAGCGGATCTCGGATTTGCCGGTCGCTGGCCGGCAAACACCAGACTCGTCTACACCCCGCTTTCCACCAGATGATCGATGAAACTGCGCACCTTCGGTGCCAGGTGGCTGCGGCTGGTGTAGACCGCGAAGATGCCGATCGGCGAGGCCTCCCACTCCGGCAGGATGCGCACCAGGCGACCATCGGCCAGCGCGTCTTCCAGCAGGAAATCCGGCTGCAGGATCACGCCCATGCCAGCAATCGCGGCTTCGCGCAGCACGTCGCCGTTGTTGGCGTGCAGCAGGCTGTTCACCGCCACCTTCACCTCACCGCCGGGCCCCTGCAGCGGCCAGTTGTTGCCGGCGGCCCAGTAGCTGTAGCCCAGGCACGCGTGTGCCTGCAGGTCCTGCGGGGTCTGCGGGGTGCCGCGTGCGGCCAGGTAGGCCGGCGCGGCGCACAGGCTCACCCGCGATTCGCCCAGGCGGCGTGCGATCAGGGTAGGGCCCGGCTCGCGGGTGATGCGGATGGCCACGTCGTAGCCTTCCTCGACCATGTCCACGAGGCGGTCGGACAGGGCCAGGTCCAGTTCCACCTGCGGGAAGCGTTCGCGGTAGCTGGCCAGCAGCGGGCCGAGTCGGGCGATGCCCCAGCTGACCGGTGCGTTGATGCGCAGCGTGCCCGAGGGCTCCAGCGCCTGCGCACCGATGCTGGCCTCCAGCGCGTCGAACTCGGCCAACAGGCGCACACATTGGGCGTAGTAGGCGGCGCCGGCACTGGTCGGGCTGACCCGGCGCGTGGTGCGGTGGAGCAGGCGGGTGGACAGGCGCTTTTCCAGCGCGGCGACCTGGCGGGTGACGCCGGCGGTGGACATGTCCAGAGCCTGGGCGGCGGCGCTGAAGCCATTGCGCTCGACCACCGCCACGAACACGCGCATCGCCTCGAGGGTATCCATTGTTGCGCCTTTTGAAATAAATACGGTCAATCGATCGTATTTATCAGTCCGTGAAGGCGCAATAACCTGTGCCCACTCCCTTCAAGGTGCTTTGCCATGCACACCACGACCGCTCCTGTTTCGCCGCTGGCGCCGTATGGCGCCACCCTGCTGCGCCTGGCCCTGGGCGTGCTGTTCCTGGCCCATGCGCTGACCAAGCTGCTGGTATTCACCCCGGCCGGCACGGCGGCGTACTTCGAGTCGCTGGGCCTGCCCGGCGTGCTCGGCTACCTCACCATCGGCGTCGAGCTGGTGATCACTGTCGCGCTGCTGCTGGGCGTCTATGCGCGCTGGGTGGGCCTGGTCGGCGTACCGCTGCTGCTGGGCACCATCGTCACCGTGCACGGCGCCAACGGTTTCGGTTTCGCCAATGCCGGCGGCGGCTGGGAATACCCGGCGTTCTGGGCGCTGGCGCTGGTGGTGCTGTTCCTGGTCGGCGATGGCAAGTGGACCCTGCGTTCGCGCTGATCGCCGCCTGATCCTGCAACTGGAGCATTCCATGTCCCGCCTGCCTTCGCTGTACATCTCCCATGGTTCGCCGATGACTGCCCTGCATCCGGGCCAGGTCGGTGTGCGCCTGGCCGAGCTGGCGCGCGACCTGCCGACGCCGCGTGCCATCGTGATGGCCTCGGCGCACTGGCTGGGCCGGCAACCGCTGGTCGGCGCGCATCCGCAGCCGCCCACCATCCACGACTTCGGTGGCTTCCCGCGCGCGCTGTTCGAACTGCAGTACCCGGCGCCGGGCGATCCGGCGCTGGCCGAAGAAGTGGCCGGCCGCATCGCCGCCGCCGGCCTGCCGGTGGCGCTCGACCCGCAGCGCGGCCTCGACCATGGCGCGTGGGTGCCGCTGCGGTTGCTGCGCCCGCAGGCCGACATTCCCGTGGTGCCGCTGTCGATCCAGCCGCTTCTCGGCCCCGAGCATCAGTTCGCGCTGGGCCGCGCGCTGGCGCCGCTGCGCGAACAGGGCGTGCTGCTGGTCGGCTCCGGCAGCATCACCCACAATCTGCACGACTGGGGCGACTACCAGGACGGCAAGGAAGCGCCGTACGTGCGCCCCTTCATCGAGTGGGTGGAGCAGCGCCTGGCCGCTGATGACCGCCAGGCGCTGTTCGACTATCGCCGGCAGGCGCCGTTCGCCAAGCGCGCGCACCCGACCGACGAGCACCTGCTGCCGCTGTTCTTCGCGATGGGCGCGGCCGGCGAGAGCGGCTTCGGTGCACGCCGCATCGACGCCGGCATCGATGCCGGCTTCCTCGCCATGGATCTGTACCGCTTCGACGGGGCATGAGCCGGGGCTGACGCGCGGCGGCCCCGGCCATCGCGGTCGTGGCCGCATGTGGTAGTTTTTTCCGGGTTTCCGGCGCTGGCCTTCGAGCCTCCCCGCGCGCCGCTTCCTGGAAGAAGCATGCATACCATTGAAGTCGTCCTGGCGATGCTGGTGGCCGTTGTCGCCAGCGGCTACCTGGTTCGCGTCCTCCCGTTCTCGTTGCCGCTGCCGCTGGTGCAGATCGGCCTGGGCGCGGTGATCGCCGGGGTGTTCAACCGCGGCCATGCGCTGGAGCCGGAGGTGTTCTTCCTGCTGTTCCTGCCGCCGCTGCTGTTCCTGGATGGCTGGCGCATTCCCAAGCAGGGCCTGTTCCGCGACAAGGGCGCGATCCTCGAGCTGGCCTTCGGCCTGGTGGTGTTCACCGTCATCGGCGCCGGCTTCCTGATCCACTGGCTGATTCCGGTGATGCCGCTGGCGGTGTGCTTCGCGCTGGCGGCGATCGTGTCGCCGACCGATCCTGTGGCAGTGGGTGCGATCGCCTCCAAGGCGCCGATTCCCAAGCGCTTGATGCACATCCTGGAAGGCGAGTCGCTGCTCAACGATGCATCGGGCCTGGTCTGCTTCCGGTTCGCGGTGGCTGCGGTGATGACCGGCACGTTCTCGCTGGCCACGGCCTCGCTGACCTTCGTGTGGGTGGCCGTGGCCGGCCTTGCGGTGGGCGTGGCGGTCACCCTTGGTGTGTCGACCTTCCAGCGCTGGCTGTGGCGCCGCTTCGGCGAAGAGCCGGGCGCGGCGATGCTGGTCAACCTGCTCATTCCGTTCGCGGCCTACCTGCTGGCCGAAGAGATCCACGCCTCCGGCATCCTCGCCGCGGTCGCCGCAGGTATCGCGATGAGCTATGTCGAGCTGACCGGCCGCGTCTCCGGCAGCATGCGCGTGCAGCGTGCCGGGGTCTGGAACATGCTGCAGTTCAGCTTCAACGGCATCATGTTCGTGCTGCTGGGCGAGCAGCTGCCAGGCATCGTCGAACGCGCCACCACCACCATGAACGAGACCGGCCACCAGAGTGCGTGGTGGCTGCTGGTGTATGTGGTGGTGATCAATCTGGCGCTGGTCGTGCTGCGCCTGTTGTGGGTGTGGCTGTCGCTGCGCTGGAACCTGCTGCGCGCGCGCCGTCGCGGCCTGGAGCGGGGCGAGGCACCGAACTGGCGCATCGTGGTGGCGACCTCGGTGGCCGGTGTGCGCGGTGCGATCACCCTGGCCGGCGTGTTGACCCTGCCGCTGTTCCTGCCTGATGGCAGTGCGTTCCCGGCACGTGACCTGGTGATCTTCCTGGCCGCCTCGGTGATCCTGTTCTCGCTGCTCGGCGCCAGCATCGCGCTGCCGCAGCTGCTGAAGGGCCTGCAGCTGCCGGCCGATTCGGGTGAACGCAAGGAAGAGGACCTGGCGCGCCGGCTGTCGTCGAAGGCGGCGCTGGCCGGGGTCGAGCGCATGCGCCAGCAGCTGGTGATGAACCAGAACACCGAGAACGTGCAGCTGTACAACGACGCCGCGTCGCGGGTGAGCCTGCTGTACCAGCGCCACCTGGAGCGCGACAGCGAGGGGCCCGACGTGGACCCGGAGAAGGTGCGGCGCATGGAAATGGGCTACCGCCAGCTGCGCAGCGCCGGCCTCAATGCCGAGCGCGAGGAGCTGTTCCGGTTGACCCGGCGCGGGGTGATCTCCGATGAGATCTCGCGGCGCCTGATCCGCAACCTGGACCTGCTGGAGTCGCGCAAGCGCGAATGACGCCGGATGTAGAGTCGAGCATGGCTCGACTCTACAAAAGCCGGTTACTCCGGCTTCGTGTCCAGGAAATACGCCTCGACCTTGCCTTTGACCTTGATGGTCATCGGGTTGCCGCGGCGGTCGCGGGCCTTGCCGGCCTGCACGCGGATCCAGCCTTCGCTGACCGAGTATTCCTCGACGTTGTCGCGCTCGACGTCGTTGAAACGCACGCCGACGCCGCGCTCCAGCGCCTGCGCATCATGGAAGGGGCTGGCCGGGTTGATCGCCAGGTGGTCGGGAGGGGTATCGCTCATCGCTTCATTCACAGTGACGGCCACCAAGGCCGGCTTCAGCGGCACAGGATAAACCGTAGAATGCCGGCCTGCCCCAGAGGAAGTTCCGCCATGCCCGACAACAGCGACTATTTCGACTTCGAGGAAGACATCCACGACTTCGACGAAGACGGCTTCGAGGCCCGCGTCTGGAACCTGCTGGTGCTGATCAACCCGGGCGACGAAGAGCTGGCCCTGCAGCAGTTCAACCGCTGGCGCGAGCACCTGGCCGAGGACGGGCAGCCGCTGGAGGCAGACAGCGATTGGCTGCCGGCCCTGTTCACGGCCATTGCCTGGCAGTCCGGTTTCGAGGTGGAACGTGATGATCTGGATTCGCTGCAGTCGGCGGTGAACGAGCTGTCGGCGCGCTTCAACCTGCAGCTGGACTGGGGTGGCGACCTGGACGACGAGGATTTCGCCGAAGACCTGGACGGCGTGCAGCTGATGTCCACCGCCTTCGACCGCCTGCGCGAGCACAACTACACGCTGTGGAGCGTGGATGCCGGCAGCGACGGTTTCACCGGCGTGATGGCATTGACCCGCGACGACGACGCGATGCTGGCGCTGTGCTCGCTGCTGAACGTGGAAATCCGCCTGGGCAGCGACCCGTTCTGATCGATGATCCGACCCGCCGGGCATGGCCCGGCGCTACCTGTTCCGCCAGCCCGTGGTAGCGCCGGGCCATGCCCGGCGAGCACACCACGCACTACGGCCGGTACTGCGCCCTGGCGTTGGCAATCACCGCTTTGACCAGGTCACGGTCGGCGTGCCGGGAAATCGCCCGCGCACCGAGCGCGATGGCCTGCGCGCGCAGCTCGGCGGTGACGTCGTAGTGGGCACCGCTGGCCTTGTTCTGGAAGGCCCGCGGGGGAATGCCGAGCTGCGCCGCCATCGCGTGCAGCTCGGCCAGGGTGTCGGCCATCAGGTGCGCCCAGCGCTGTCCGCGCCAGGGATGCACCGCGTCATCGACGTAGACCGTCACCGCCGCGGCCGGTTCAGGCCTGCGGCTTGCTGTCGCTGTCAGCGGCCGGGGTGGCCTCGGCAGCAGCTTCAACCACTTCGCCTTCGGCGGCCTCAGCGGCTTCTTCGCCTTCTTCGGCTTCCACGGTCTCGAACTCGGCGACCAGCTTGTCCAGGTACTCGTCAGCGGTCTGCTCGGATTCGGCTGCCAGGGTGTCCAGCAGCTTCTGCAGCAGCTCGGAGTACTCCAGGTTGACCTTGCGGCCTTCCTTTTCCTGCACGTTGGCCAGGTGCTTGAGCATGGCCAGCATCGGCACCGGGTTCTCGGCGTTGCCCATGGTCTGGCCGCCGATGGCCAGCAGCCACTCACGGCCCTGCAGGCCGATGGCCGCAACCACCTGGCCGTCTTCGTTGGTCAGCACGGCATGGTTCTGCACCTGCTGCTGGGCGTTCAGGCGCAGGAACGGACGCTTGGCCTGCTGCTTCTTGCGCTTGTCGCGCTTGGCCTTGGAGTTCTGGGACATGGGGTGGGGTCACCTGGAAACGGAAAGACCGCCATTGTAGCGGCCGCACGCAGGTGGGGTCAGATCCCTTTCCAGGGGAAAGGGATCTGACCCCGGTTCAGTGCGCCTCACCCTGCGCGGCCTGCACGTCCGGGTCGGCGGTCGGCGCCGACAGCCCCACCTGTGGCCCGGCACCGGCCAGGGCGGCCGCTTCGGCGGCCTGGGTCATCACCACGATGCTGATGCGGCGGTTGATCGGGTTCTGCGGGTCGACCTTGTCGAACAGCACTGACGAAGACAGGCCGACCACGCGGGTGATCTTGCTGTCGTCCAGGCCACCATCGATCAGCGCGCGGCGTGCGGCATTTGCACGGTCGGCGCTCAGTTCCCAGTTGCCATAGCCGCGAGCGACGGAATAGGCGGTGATGTCGGTGTGACCGGTCAGGCTGATCCGGTTCGGCACATGGTTCAGGTACTCGGCCAGCTCGTGCAGGATCTGCTGCGTGTACGGCTTCAGCGTGGCGCTGCCAAGGTCGAACATCGGCCGGTTCTGCTTGTCCACGATCTGGATGCGCAGGCCCTCCGGGGTCAGGTCCAGCAGCAGCTGGTCCTTGAACGGTTCCAGCGCCTGGCTCCTGCTGATCGCTTCCTGCAGCTCCTTCATCAGCTGTTCCAGCTGCTGCTTGTCGCGCTGCTGCTGGTCCACCGGCTGCGGTACTGCTTCCTTCTGGTTCTGGAAGGGATCGTTGCTGTTGCCACGCGAAACGTCGGTGGCACCGCCCAGCTTGATCATCGAGGTGCTGGCGCCGCCCGGGCCGGCCATGCCGGGTGCCGGCGTGGCGTTCTGCCCGCTCAGCGGGCTCGGGTTGCGGAAGTACTCGGAAATGGCAGCACGGTCGTTCTTGTTGGTGGTGGCCATCAGCCACAGCACCAGGAAGAACGCCATCATCGCAGTCACGAAGTCGGCATAGGCCACCTTCCACGAACCGCCATGATGGGCGGCGTGGCCGGCCTTCTTGACCCGGCGGACGATGACGGTGGGCTTGGTCTCGGCCATGGCTTACTTGACCGTCTTCAGGTGCTGCTCGAAATCGGAGAAGGCCGGGCGCACGTTCGACGGCAGCGTCTTGCGGGCGAATTCCAGCGCGATCTTCGGGTTGTAGCCGCGCAGGCAGGCCAGCAGGGCGGTCTTCACCGATTCGTAGATGCGGCTGTCCTGCTCGGCGCGGGCCTCCATCGCGGCTGCCATCGGGCCGACGAAACCGTAGCCCAGCAGGATGCCGAGGAAGGTGCCGACCAGCGCACCGGCGACGTGGCCACCGACCTCGACGATGTCGCCACCGATCGAGCCCATGGTGATGACGATGCCCAGCACCGCCGCCACGATGCCGAAACCGGGCAATCCGTCGGCGACCTTGGTCAGCACCTGCGACGGCGCCATGGCCTCGGCATGGTGCTTTTCCAGCTCCAGTTCCAGCAGCGGCTCCAGCTCGTGCGGCTCGATGTTGCTGCCGATCATCAGGCGCAGGCAGTCGGTGATGAAGTCGATCAGGTGGTGGTCGGCCTGCACCTTGGGGTAGTTGCCGAACAGCGCGCTCTCGGCCGGCCGCTCGACATGGTCTTCCAGCGCCATGAAGCCTTCGCGGCGGGCTTTGTTGAGCAGTTCATAGAGCAGGCTGAGGACGTCGATGTAGTCCTGCTGCTTGTAGCGCGGGCCCTTGAACACGCCGGCCATGGCCTGCAGGGTCTGCTTGACCGTCTTGGCCGGGGTACCGACCAGGAAGGCACCGAGTGCGGCGCCGCCGATGATGACCAGCTCGTAGGGCTGCCAGAGGGCACCCAGGCGGCCGTGGGCACCGAGATAGCCCCCGATCACGCTGATGATGACGACCAGGAATCCAACGATGATGAGCATGGGGCGACGCAAGGAGAGGGGATATCTCCTTGTCGGCCCGTCGCCCGGTTTTCTGAAGAGGGAATTCTGTGAAACCGGTCAGCGGGGTGTTTCAGCCCGCCACGCCGCTTTCCGCGCCGCCACGCTGCAACGGGTCGGGCCAGGGCTCGCCATTGCCGGTGAACGAAAGTGAGACGGAGTTCAGGCAGTGGCGCTCGTAGGTGGGCGGCGGACCGTCCGGGAACACGTGGCCCAGATGGCTGCCGCAGCGCGCGCAGGTGATCTCGGTGCGCACCATGCCGTGGCTGGTATCGCGGATCTCGCGCACGTGCGCCGGGTCGAACGGGGCAAAGAAGCTGGGCCAGCCGGTGCCGGAATCGAACTTGGTGCTGGAGCGGAACAGCGGCAGTGCGCACAGACGGCAGCAGTAGACGCCCTCGCGCTTGTTGTCGAGGAATACGCCGCAGAACGGCGCCTCGGTGCCGTGCTGCAGCAGTACGCGGCGTTCTTCGCCGCTGAGGCCGGCGACCAGCGCCTCGGTCTGGGTGGCGGTGGGGGGCGTCAGGTCGAAGGCGGTCATGGCGGCGCTCCGTGGGGTCGATGGCCTGGGGATGCCGGAAAACGTGGGGGTGCCGGCGCGCGCTTGCAAGTGTGATGGCCGTTCATGGGCGGCACACAGGTGCAGGCGCAAGGTGAATGCGATCCACGCCGGAGCGTGACATGAAACCGAGCCTTCCCCTGCTGTTGATGGGCCTGCTGCCCCTGGTTGCGCAGGCCCAGGTACCGACGTCGTCGAGCCCGACCGCCACCCGCAGTGCCACCACCGTGGCACCGCAACCGGTGGCACCTCCGCCACAGGCTGCCCGCCCGCAGCCGCAGGTGCTGCCGTCGCCGCAGCCGGCACAGCCGATCAAGTCCACCGGCCCCGCCCGGATCGCGCCGGCGCCGGTACCGAAGCCGGCCGACAAGGTCTATGACCGCAATGGCCGCATCGTGCCTGGCGTGCGCCCGGCCGGCCCGAACCGCGTGTTCGACTCGCGTACAGGCCGTTATTACGACAGCGTGCCTGCCGGTGATGGCCAGCAGATCAAGCGCTGACCTATGGGCCAAGCAAGGTTGGCAGCTCCTGCGCGTCGTGCGGGCTGAACGCACGAAAACAGCCTCTTGGCGATCACTGCTTTTTCGCCTGCGGTTAACCGTTCCGGGACCACCGTGCCCCTGCGCTGGCATTCCGCCGCCGCATGTCCTTCGTCCACTGGATCGCGATCATGAAAAACCAGCAGAACCGTCATCCCGGCAAGGAACCGCAGGGCCGCAACCCGCAGCAGCAACAGCAGCAACAACAGCAGCAGATGGAGCCGCAGCCGCACAAGGGCGGCAAGCAGCAGGAACAGCGCTCGCAGAAGCATCCGCAGCAGCGCTGAGGGACTCCGGGGGTCGGATCCCGCACCGCGGGCTCTGACCCCATCCTGCGAGCGCCTCAATCCGGAATCGGCAGGCTCAGCGTTTCCTTCACTTCTTCCATCACGATGTAGCTCTTCGACTCACGTACATGCGGCAGCGTCAGCAACGTGCTGCCGAGCAGCTTGCGGTAGGAGGCCATTTCGCTGATCCGCGCCTTCAGCAGGTAATCGAAGTCGCCCGATACCAGGTGGCACTCCAGCACGTTGGGCAGCTTCAGCGCCGCGCGCCGGAACTCCTCGAAGATGTCGCCGGACTTGTAGGCCAGGCTGATCTCCACGAACACCAGCAGGCTGGCCTTCACCGCGGCCGGGTCGAGGTGGGCGTGGTAGCCGGTGATCACCCCTTCGCGCTCCAATCGACGCACGCGCTCAGTACAGGGCGTGGTCGACAGGCCGACCCGCTCGCCCAGTTCGGTGAAGGAGATACGGCCCTCGGCCTGCAGGATGCGCAGGATCTTGCGGTCGATCTTGTCCAGTTCGCGGGTACGGGTGGCCATGGCCGTCAACCTTGGGGAATGAATTGCAGGAGAACATCCTGCCGGTTGATTTCAAAACAGGCAAATCAACTGGGAATGGCTGTCTATACTTCCCCAATTATGGTCCCGGCACGCTCCAGTGCAGGGAATGATCGGGTTGGAGAAGTCCCATGCGAGTCCTAGTTCTCGGCAGCGGCGTGATCGGCACCACCAGTGCCTGGTACCTGCGACAGGCCGGGTTTGAAGTCACGGTCATCGATCGTCAGCCCGGCCCGGCGCTGGAAACCAGCTTCGCCAATGCTGGCCAGCTGTCGTTTGGCTACACCTCGCCGTGGGCGGCCCCGGGCGTGCCGAAGAAGGCCATCGGCTGGCTGTTCGAGAAGCACGCGCCGCTGGCGATCAAGCCGGGCATGGACCTGGCCCAGTACCGTTGGCTGTGGCAGATGCTGCGCAACTGCACCCATGAGCGCTACGCGATCAACAAGGCGCGCATGGTGCGCATGTCCGAGTACAGCCGCGACTGCCTGAACGAGCTGCGCGCACAGATCGGCATCGAATTCGAAGGCCGCGACCTGGGCACGACCCAGTTGTTCCGCACCCAGCAGCAGCTGGATGCCTCGGCGCAGGACATCGAGATCCTGGCCCAGTACGGCGTGCCGTACGAGGTGCTGGACCGCGCCGGCATCATCCAGGCCGAACCGGCCCTGGCCCACGTCGATGGCCTGGTCGGCGCGCTGCGCCTGCCGCGTGACCAGACCGGCGACTGCCAGCTGTTCACCCGCCGCCTGGCGCAGATGTGCGTGGATGCCGGTGTCGAGTTCCGATTCGACCAGGACATCACCGGCCTGGAGTTCGATGGCGACCGCATCACCGGCGTGCGCATCGACGGCAAGCTGGAAACCGCCGACCGCTTCGTGGTCGCGCTCGGCAGCTATTCGCCGGCGCTGGTCGCATCGCTGGGCATGCGCCTGCCGGTGTACCCGCTTAAGGGCTACTCACTGACCCTGCCGATCACCGACCCGGCGATGGCGCCGACCTCGACCATTCTCGACGAGAGCTACAAGGTGGCGGTGACCCGCTTCGACGACCGTATCCGCGTCGGTGGCATGGCCGAAGTGGCCGGCTTCGACCTGTCGCTGTCGCAGCGCCGCCGCGAAACCCTGGAGCTGGTGGTCAGCGATCTCTACCCGAAGGGCGGCGACCTGTCGCGTGCGCAGTTCTGGACCGGCCTGCGCCCGGCCACGCCGGACGGTACGCCGGTGATCGGCGCCACGCCGTTCCGCAACCTGTACCTCAACACCGGCCACGGCACGCTGGGCTGGACCATGGCCTGCGGCTCGGGTCGCTACCTGGCCGACCTGATGAGCGCGCGCCAGCCGCAGATCAGCACCGAAGGCCTGGATATTTTCCGCTACGGCCAGTACGGTCACGCGCCGCAACAAGAGAACCGCACATGCGTCCTGCCCGCGCGCTGATCGATCTGGGCGCCCTGCGCAGCAACTACCGGCTCGCCCGTGAACTGGGCGGTGGCAAGGCCCTGGCGATCATCAAGGCCGATGCCTATGGGCATGGCGCGGTGCGCTGTGCGCAGGCGCTGGAAGGTGAGGCTGATGGTTTCGGCGTGGCTACCATCGAAGAGGCACTGGAGCTGCGCCAGGCCGGCATCCGTGCGCCGATCCTGCTGCTGGAAGGCATCTTCGAGCCCAGCGACATGGCGCTGGTGGCCGAGCATGACTTCTGGTTCGCCGTCGGTTCGCCGTGGCAACTGGAGGCCGTTGCTGCCTACGACAGCCCGCGCCCGTTGACGGTGTGGCTGAAGCTGGACAGTGGCATGCATCGCCTTGGCCTGGACGTGGACAGCTTCCGTGCCGCGCATGCACGCCTGTCGGCGCTGCCGCAGGTCGAGCGCATCGTGCTGATGACCCACCTGGCGCGCGCCGATGAGCTGGACAGCGAACGCACCCACGAACAGGCTGCGACCTTCGCGCGGGCCATCGACGGCCTGGACGGCGAGACCAGCGTGTGCAACTCGCCGGCGCTGCTGGGCTGGCCGGATGTACGCAGCGACTGGGTGCGCCCGGGCCTGATGCTGTATGGCGCCAATCCGCTGCCGGACAACACGGCACTGACCGAGCGCCTGCGCCCGGTGATGACGATGCAGTCGAAGGTGATCGCCGAGCGCTGGATCGAGGCGGGTGAGCCGGTGGGTTATGGCGCACGCTTCGTGGCCAAGGCACGCACCCGCGTGGGTGTGGTCGCGCTCGGCTATGCCGACGGTTATCCGCAGTTCGCCCCGAATGGCACCCCGGTGCTGATCGACGGCCAGCCCGGTGCGCTGATCGGGCGCGTGTCGATGGACATGCTGACGGTGGACCTGACCGCGCATGCGCAGGCCGGCATCGGCAGCGTGGTGGAACTGTGGGGCAGCGCACCGACGCTGTCCGAACTGGCGCCGCGCTGTGGCGTGAGTGCGTACCAGCTGCCGTGCGCGGTCAAGCGCGTGGCCAAGGTATACGTGTAGAGCCGAGCCCACGCTCGGCTTCGGTAGCGGCCGACCTTGGTCGGCGCCGTGTAATGTGTGTCGACCAAGGTCGACACCTACCGAGTGGCCTAACGCGCAGCGGTGGCCTGGCTGGCCAGCTGGCGCTTCACCCAGTCATCGATCAGGCGCTTCTCGTAGCGCAGCGGATCACTGTCGCTCTTCAGCCCCAGGTTGTGCAGGTAGCCCGTATCACTGAGGCGCGCATCGCCCTCGCTGACGATACGGCCGCTGGCGTCCTTCAACGTGTACTGCAGGCTGATCCGCGGCGGGTAGATGTCGCGCATGATCCGGATGTCGCGGCCACGCGGGCCGTGCCACGGCTCGTAGTCACCGGCACGCTTGATGTCCACCAGGGTCACATCGAGGGTCTGCCCAGGCTGCAGCGGCTTGGCAGCGGTGGTCTGCAGGTAGCGGGCCAGCTGCTGCACCCAGTCACCGCGTTCGGCCTCGAAGCGGTTGGTGCTCTGGCGGATCTCGGTGAATTTGGCCGGATCCTCCCATTTCACGCTGACCGGGCCATCGGCCTGCAACGCGCGCGGCGCGTCCGCATCGGTCACGGTGCGCGGTGCAGCGTTGGCGCCGCCCGCCACCAGGGCGCCTGCCAGCAGGGCAATCGCGAGTGAGCGTTTCATGACGGTCTCCTGCGTCCCCGCGCTGGGGACGATGTTGATCACAGATCGAGTGTGATCCTGTGGCTGGGCCACCGCAATGGCCGATTGCGTCGTGCGCAAGGGTGGTTGCCGCCAATTCATCGACGTCAACCATGACTGACGGCGCTTGACGCTGTGAATACGCGCTTTGGAAGATGCTGTGCTTCCAATCCGGCCTGCACAGACGCCCCTTGTCCACACTGCCGCCCCTCGTGGAGCGCCCACCGATGATGGTGCCAGCGCCCGAACCCGACCTGCATCATGGCGTGCTTGAGCGCATCAACGCCGGTTTCTGCGTGATCCAGGTGCTGTTCGAGGGCGATCGCGCGGTGGACTACCGTTTCATCGAGGTCAACGATGCGTTCGAGCGCCACACCGGCCTGAAGGACGCGCGTGGCCAGCGCATGACGGCGCTGGAACCGGGCCACGAGCAGGACTGGTTCCGCATCTACGGCGAGGTCGCGCGCAGTGGCCGCCCCGCCCAGTTCGAGATGGAAGCGCGTGCGCTGGGCCGCTCGTTCGCGGTTGATGCGGTGCGCGTGGGCCGTCCGGGCGAAGACAAGGTCGGCATCCTGTTCTTCGACATCACCGCACGCAAGCAGATGGAAGTGGAGCTGGGCGAAAGCGAAGCCCGCTTCAGCGCACTGGCCGACGGCCTGCCGATGCCGGTGTGGGTGCTCGACGAGCGCGGCCATGCCCGTTTCGTCAACAGCGCTTTCAGTGAGTTCTTTGGCGGTGACGAAACACGCGTGCCGGAAGATGTCTGGCGCGGCCTGGTGCATCCGGACGATGCATCGGTGTTCGAGTACGAACTGCAGGAAGCACTGAAGGCGCAGCGGTCGATGCATGCGCTGGTGCGGGCCCGACGCGCCGATGGCGAGTGGCGTTGGCTGGAGATGAACGCACGCCCGCGTTTCTCGCGGATGGGCCGCTTCATCGGCCTGGCCGGCAGCAGCCCGGACGTGACCGAACGCCGCGAGATCGAGCTGGCCCGCGAAGAGCTTCTGCAGTCCGAGCGTGCCGCGCGCAGTGCCGCCGAGAACATGGCGCGGTTGAAGGACGAGTTCCTGGCCACGCTGTCGCACGAGCTGCGCACGCCGCTGACCACCATCCTCGGTTGGAGCGAGCTGCTGCTGCAGCGCGTGGACAACACCAGCCCGCTGTACAAGGGCCTGAATGTGATCGCCAACAGCGCCGGTGCGCAGAAGCGGCTGATCTCGGACATGCTCGACCTCAGCAGCATGCTGCTGGGCAAGGTGCAGCTGGAGGTGGAGATACTGGACCTGCGCGACCTGCTGGGCGAAGCCATCGGTGCGCAGGAACTGGTCGCCGAAGGCAAGGCGCTGGACGTGAGTCTGCTGCTGCCGGAGCAGCCCAGCCTGGTGCTGGGCGATGCCACCCGCCTGCAGCAGGTGTTCTGGAACCTGCTGTCGAACGCAATCAAGTTCACCCCGGCCGAAGGCCGCATCGACGTGCAGCTGCAGGCCGACGGCAACCACTGGGTGATCACGGTGCGCGATACCGGTGATGGCATCGCACCGGAGTTCCTCAACCATCTGTTCAGCCGCTTCCGCCAGGCCGATGGCACCACCACCCGACGCCATGGCGGCCTCGGCCTGGGCCTGGCGATCGTGCAGCAGCTGGTCGAACTGCATGGCGGTACCGTCACCGCCGCCAGCGAAGGCCATGGCCACGGCGCCACCTTCACCGTGCGACTGCCGCAGCACATTCCCGATGCCGAGCGACGCCCGCTGCGCGAAGTGATCAGCGGGCCGATCCTGGAGCCGGTGATCGTCGAACCGTACCCGCTGCGTGGCATGCATGTGCTGGCGGTGGAAGACCAGCCGGAAGTGCTGGAGTACCTGCGGCGCATGCTGGAAGAGCAGGGCGCGAGTGTGTCGGCCGCCAGCTCGGCCGGTGAAGCGCTGGCGTTGCTGGCCGATACCGGGCACCTGCAGTACCACGTGATGCTGACCGACATCGGCATGCCGGGCATGGATGGCTATGGTCTGGTGCGCACGCTGCGCGAGGACATGGGCGTGGATGCGATGACCCTGCCGGCGGTTGCCGTGACCGCGCTGGCACGCGCCGATGACCGGCGCCGAGCGCTGGCGTCAGGCTTCCAGGAACATGTCGCCAAACCGTACTCGGTGGCACAGCTGGTGGCTGCGGTACGCAAGGTGCAGGTGCCACGCGCGGACAGCGCGCTGCACTGAGCATTCACGGCCGATCGGCGACCCTGCACGCAGGAGGTCGCCGATGTCCCGTATAGCTCCCCGCATCCATACCGATCCGGCGCAGATCGCGCGCCTGGAAGCCCTGTTGCCGCAGCTGGAAGGCGAAACGCAGGTGCAACTGACCCTGCACGATGGTCGCCGCCTGCTCGGCACCGTGGCGGTGAAACCGACCGTGCAGCAGTACCGCAACGACGCCGGCGACGAAGGCAGCAACGGCCAGTTGCGCCTGGATGACTACGACACGCCGGTGCAGCAGCACCATGTGTGGCTGGACGAGATCGCCAGCGTCAACCGTCTGCCACCCAGGGCGCCTTGATCGGATGTAGAGCCGATCCCACGCTCCGCTGCGCCGTCGCCCGAGCGTGGGCTCGGGCGCTACCGGTGTGTCAGTGCTCGAACAAGGTCGGTGTCGCCTCGAACCGGCGCGCATAGGCGCGTTCTTCCGCCACCCGGGCCACCTCGTCATCGGCCAGGTCCGGTGCGCCGTACACCGCATAGGCCACGCTGCCGTCGGCGCCATGACCGACCTGGTGCAGCCGGTAGCGCGAGTGGCCGCCGCCGGTGTCCTCGGGGTAATGCACGGGCGGATGGCTGCCTTCCAGGTCCATCTCACTGTTGTCGACCACGCCACCGACGAACAAGGCTCGCATGCAGGTTCTCCTGGGTTTCCGGGGGAGCCTCTACCCTGAACGTTTCAATGTTGCTGGCAGATCAAGGCCCCGTTCGGGTTTCGCAAAGCGGCATACCGGGGACGGTCCGGCCAAGCCGGTACAATGGACGGCCCTCACGCTTGAAGTACCCGCGCCGATGGCCTCCAGCGACGACGCCCCCCTGCAGACCCTGTTCCTGCCGTTCTCCCAAGGCGCCCTGCGCTGGCCGGAGGGCCCGGTGGCCTTCCTGCGTGCCCGCGACGGCTGGCCGCTGCGTGAAGCGGCCGGCAGCCGCGAGGTCCACTGCGAGCAGAGCTTCGCCCCGTTCGCGCAGCCGCTGCAGCAGGCCGCCGGCTGGACCGTCAGTGGCCAGCTGGATGATGTGGCCGGCAAGGGCCGTTACCCGCTGGTGCTGGTGCTGCCGCCGCGCCAGCGTGAAGAAGCCCGCGCGCTGTTTGCCCGTGCGCTGGCGCTGGTCGCCGACGGCGGCCGCATCGTTGCCTGCCAGTCCAACAACGAAGGTGCACGCTCGGGCGAGGGCGACCTCAAGCAACTGGCCGGCCTCGGCGGCAGCCTGACCAAGAATCACTGCCGCGTGTACTGGACCGCCCCGATGCAGGGCCAGCACGACGCCGACCTGGCCAAGCGCTGGTCGGCACTGGATGCGGTGCGGCCGATCGTCGGCGGCCGTTTCCTCAGCCGCCCGGGCGTGTTCGCCTGGGACCGCATCGATCCGGCCTCGGCGCTGCTGGCCGAGCACCTGCCGGCCGACCTGGCCGGCCGCGCCGCCGACCTCGGTGCCGGCTACGGCTACCTGTCGCGCGAGCTGCTGGAGCGCTGCCCGAAGATCACCGCGCTGGACCTGTACGAAGCGGAGCAGCGCGCGTTGGCACTGGCCGAGCTGAACCTGGCACCGCCGCCGCGTCCGCTGCCGCTGCGCTTCCTGTGGCAGGACGTCACCGCCGGCATCGAGCCGGGCTACGACGTCATCATCAGCAATCCGCCGTTCCACACGCCCTCGCGCGCCGATCGCCCGGACATCGGCCAGCGCTTCATCGCCGTGGCCGCGCAGGCGCTGCGCCCGGGCGGACGCCTGTACGTGGTGGCCAATCGCCACCTGCCGTACGAGTACACGCTCAACGAGAGCTTTGGCGCGGTGCGCGTGATCGCCGAGCGTGATGGCTTCAAGCTGGTGGAAGCGGTGAAGGGGAAGGGCAAGTGAAGCTGGTCAAGCTCATCGCCAACCTGGGCTATGGCAGCCGCAAGCAGGTGCAGTGGATGTTCCGTGAAGGCCGCGTCACCGACGCCGACGGCGAGGTGCTGTACGCCGACGACCAGGTGCCGCACGAGGCGATCCGCGTCGACGGCGAGCCGCTGGACCCGCCGGTGGGCCTGTCGATCGCGCTGCACAAGCCGGCCGGCTACACCTGCTCGACCAAGGACACCGGCCGCCTGATCTACGACCTGCTGCCGCCGCGCTTCCGCGACCGCGATCCGGTGCTGTCCACGGTGGGCCGCCTCGACCGCGAGACCAGTGGCCTGCTGCTGCTGACCGACGACGGTGGCCTGCTGCACCGGATCATCTCGCCGAAGTCGAAGCTGCCGAAAGTCTATGAGGTCGAGTTGAGCGAGGACCTGCGCGGCGACGAGGTGGCGCTGTTCGCCAGCGGCACGCTGATGCTGGAGTCCGAGAAGACGCCCCTGCTGCCGGCTGAACTGGAAGTGGTGGATGCGCGTCGCGCGCGCCTGGTGCTGCATGAAGGCCGCTACCATCAGGTACGCCGCATGTTCGCCGCCACCGGCAACCACGTGCAGGCCCTGCACCGCAGCCGCGTCGGCGGGCTGGACCTGCAGGGGCTGGACGAAGGGCAATGGCGGCAGCTCACTTCCACCGACCTGGATACGCTGTTCGCTCCATGACCACCATCGCTGCGCTGCCGTTCCTCCCCGACGCCGTCATCTTTGACATGGACGGCCTGATGATCGACAGCGAGCGGGTCTCGCTGGCCTGTTGGAGCGAGGCCGCCGACGAATTCGGACTGGGCCTGGACGAGGCCGTGTTCCTGCGCATGGTCGGCCTCGGTGACCGCGACACGCACGCGCTGCTGCGTGCGCAGGGGATCGAGGACAGCGTGATCGAGGCGGTGGCTGCACGCTGCCATGAGCTGTACGAAGCACGCACCCAGACCGGCCTGCCGCTGCGGCCGGGCATCCTGGAGCTGCTGGAGCTGTTGAAGGCGCACGCGGTACCGCGTGCGGTGGCAACCACCACGCGGCAGCCGCGGGCCAACCGCAAGCTGACGGCCGCTGGCCTGCTGCCGTACTTCGATGCGGTGATCACCAGTGGCGACGTGGCGCGGCCGAAGCCGGCGCCGGATATCTACCTGCTGGCCGCGCAGCGGCTGGGCCAGGCCCCGGAACGCTGCCTGGCGCTGGAAGACTCACCGGCCGGTACGCGCGCAGCATTGGCGGCCGGCATGACCGTGATCCAGGTGCCGGACCTGGTGCATCCTGATGAAGAGCTGCGCGCACTGGGCCACCGCATCGTGGGCTCGCTGGTGGACGCGCACGCATTGCTGGTGCCGTTGTTGCCGAAATAAGCGGTAGATGCCGGCCGTTGGCCGGCACTGAGCCGAGCATGGCTCGGCTCTACATCTATTGGTGGGTGCCGACCGTTGGTCGGCACACCTGCCCCCATCACACCCGCCCGAACACCAGCGCGGCGTTGGTGCCACCGAAGCCGAAGCTGTTGGACATCACCGTATCCAGCTTCTGCTCGCGGCTTTCGCGCAGGATCGGGAAGCTCTCCACCTTCGGATCCAGTTCGCCGATGTTGGCCGAACCGGCAACGAAGCCATCGCGCATCATCAGCAGGCAGTAGATCGCCTCGTGCACGCTGGCCGCACCCAGCGAATGGCCCGACAGCGCCTTGGTCGAGGACAGCGGCGGCACCGCATCGCCGAACACTTCGCGGATCGCATTGAGCTCGGTGACATCGCCCAGCGGCGTGGAGGTGCCGTGGGTGTTGAGGTAGTCCAGCGGACGATCGACGCCCTGCAGCGCCATCTTCATGCAGCGCACCGCACCTTCGCCGGACGGGGCGACCATGTCGGCGCCGTCGGAGGTGACGCCATAGCCGATCAGTTCGGCGTGGATGTGTGCGCCGCGTGCAACGGCGTGGTCGTAGTCCTCCAGCACCAGCATGCCGCCGCCGCCGGCGATGACGAAGCCGTCGCGGTCCTTGTCGTACGGACGCGAGGCGCTGGCCGGGGTCTCGTTGAAGCTGGTCGACAGCGCGCCCATCGCGTCGAACATCACGCTCATCGACCAGTGCAGATCTTCGCCGCCACCGGCGAACATGATGTCCTGCGCGCCATGGCGGATCATGTCCGCGGCAGCGCCGATGCAGTGCGCCGAGGTGGCGCAGGCGGCCGACAGCGAGTAGCTGACGCCCTTGATCTGGTAGGCCGTGGCCAGGCAGGCCGAGACGGTCGAGCACATCGTGCGCGGCACCATGTACGGGCCGACCTTGCGCACGCCACGTTCGCGCAGCAGGTCGACCGCGCCGATCTGCCACTCGCTGGAGCCGCCACCGGAACCGGCGATCAGGCCGGTACGCAGATTGCTGACCTGCTCGGCGCTGAGCCCGGCATCGGCGATGGCATCGCGCATGGCCAGATAGGCGAAGGCCGCCGCATCGCTCATGAAGCGCTTCTGCTTGCGGTCGATCAGCGCCTCCAGATCGAGGTCGACACGACCGCCGACCTGGCTGCGCAGGCCCGCTTCGGCGTGGTCGGCCAGGGCGGTGATGCCCGAGCGCCCTTCGCGCAGCGCAGCCGAAACGGTATCCAGATCATTGCCGAGGCAGGACGTGATGCCCATGCCAGTGATGACGACGCGACGCATCAGAAGCTCCCGGTTTCAGTGAACAGGCCGACGCGCAGGTCGCGCGCGCTGTAGATTTCGCGGTCATCCACGTACATGCGCGCGTCCGACTGGGCCATCACCAGCTTGCGGTTGATGACACGGCTGATATCGATCTCGTAGCGCACCAGCTTGGCGTCCGGCAGCACCTGGCCGGTGAACTTCACTTCGCCACAGCCCAGCGCGCGGCCCTTGCCGGGGGCGCCCAGCCAGGTCAGGAAGAAGCCGGTCAGCTGCCACATGGCATCCAGGCCCAGGCAGCCGGGCATCACGGGGTCGCCGATGAAGTGGCAGCCGAAGAACCACAGGTCCGGGCGGATATCCAGTTCGGCGCGTACCATGCCTTTGCCATGCGGTCCGCCGTCCTCGCGGATGTCGGTGATGCGGTCGAACATCAGCATCGGATCGTTGGGCAAACGGCCGGCGGCGGCGCCGAACAGTTCACCGCGTGCGCTGGCCAGCAGCTGTTCGCGGTTGAACGCGTGGAGACGGGTCATGAAGCACAATCCTGGAAGCGGGGAAACAGGGAAACAAGCGCTCGAGGATGCCCGTGGAAACTGCGCCGATCAAACATTTCAACCGTACGCAACCGTAGTGTTTTCAATGGAATACGCGCATCCTGTTGATGTGCAACGACCATACTTCGGCGTGTGGCCCGTCCGGCACGCCCCCGCCCTTTCCGCCTGACATGACCCGACTGCGCAAGATCATCCACGTCGACATGGACGCGTTCTACGCGTCGGTGGAGCAGCGCGACGATCCGTCACTGCGCGGCAAGCCGGTGGTTGTGGCATGGCGTGGCGCGCGTTCGGTGGTGTGCGCGGCCTCGTACGAGGCACGCGTGTTCGGCGTGCGTTCGGCGATGCCCGCCGTGCGTGCCGAGCGCCTGTGTCCGGATGCGATCTTCGTGCCGCCGGACTTCGCACGTTACAAGGCGGTGTCACAGCAGGTGCGCGCGATCTTCCTGCGGCATACCGACCTGGTCGAGCCGTTGTCGCTGGACGAGGCCTACCTCGATGTGACCGAGCCGAAGAGCGGCATCGAACTGGCCACCGACATCGCCCGCACCATCCGCGCGCAGATCCGCGAGGAAACGAACCTGACTGCTTCAGCTGGCATCGCGCCAAACAAGTTCCTGGCCAAGATCGCCTCGGACTGGCGCAAACCTGATGGCCAGTTCGTGATCCCCCCGCAGCGGGTGGACGCGTTCCTGCAGCCGTTGCCAGTGAACCGGGTGCCCGGCGTCGGCAAGGTGATGGAAGGAAAACTTGCCGCGCGCGGCATCGTCACCTGCGGCGATCTGCGGCAGTGGGCGTTGATCGACCTGGAAGAAGCATTCGGCAGCTTCGGCCGCAGCCTGTACAACCGTGCACGCGGCATCGACGAGCGGCCGGTGGAACCGGACCAGCAGGTGCAGTCGATTTCCTCGGAGGACACCTTCGCCGAAGACCTGCCGCTGGAAGACCTGGGCGAAGCGATCGTGCAGCTGGCGGAGAAGACCTGGAAGGCCACGCGCAAGACCGAACGCGTCGGCCACACCGTGGTGCTGAAACTGAAGACCGCGCAGTTCCGCATCCTCACCCGCAGCTTCACCCCGGAGCGCCCGCCGGAATCGATGGAAGAACTGCGCGACATCGCGCTGGCCCTGCGCGCCCGCGTCGACCTGCCGGCGGAGACGCGTTACCGCCTGGTTGGCGTCGGGCTCGGCGGCTTCCGCGAGAAGGAGCCGGTGGTGCAGGGGGAATTGTTCGAGCACGACATGAACAAACCCACAGATACCTAATCATCAAACAGTGGGGTCAGAGCCCGTTGCGCAGCAACGGGCTCTGACCCCGTGCCGACCAACGGTCGGCACCCACCATCAGCAGCAGGTTCCGACAGATAGCGGGAAACTGTCGAAGGCGGGGTGGGTCCGGTTGCGGGGGCGTGAGCCGCATGGATGCGGCGACCGAGCTTACATGGACGTACTTGCAGCGCCCCCCGCAACCGGACCCACCCCGCCAACCTTCAGGAGACCAGCTTTTGCTGTTGCTTCGGCTGTTGCCGTTGCATTGAGCAGGTGCAGGGCGCAGCCCTGCAAAAGAAAACTTCCTACCTCATGGCCACTGCATCTCGCCCTTGGCCACCTTCGCACTCAGCTCCAGCGATGCGACGCCATCCAGCTTCGGGTAGCGCGACTGCATTGCTTTCACCAGTGCCGCACTGTCCTTGGCCTTGGCCGCCTCGGCATCGAACGCGCGGATGTAATCTGCGGTGAAGCGCAGCGCACTCGAATCCAGTGCGGCACCCGGTGCGTAATGCCCCGGTACCACTACTTTCGGCTTCAACGCCTGCAACCGCTGCAGGGTCTGCAGCCAGTCGGTGTGCGACTTCGGCGTCTGCGTGTCGGCCATCCACACGTGCTCACCGGCCACCACCGGAATGCCACCGACGATCGCACGCAGCGACGGCACCCACAGCACCGTGCGGTCCGGGGTCGGTCCGTCCAGGCCGATCAGCGGCAGGCGCTGGCCTTCCAGTTGCAGGGCATCGCCATCCAGCACCTGCGGCACCACGATGCGGGCCGGCACGTCGGCACCCATCTTCGGGCCCCAGTAGGCCAGCTTGCCGGCCTGGGTCTGCTGGGTGTGGGCAACGGTCTGCGCGGTAGCGACGATGCGCGCCTGCGGGAACGCATCCTGCAGCGTGGCCAGGCCGAAGTAGTAGTCCGGATCGCCGTGGCTGATGTAGATCGTGGTCAGCTGCTTGCCGCTGGCGCGGATCAGCTCGACCAGCTTGCGCGCGTCGCTGGCACCGAACTGCGCATTGACCAGGATCGCGTCGTGGCGGCCTTCGATCAGTACCGAGGACACCGAGAACATTGCCTGCGGGCCGGGATGGAAGGTCTGCAGGTGCAGCTGGGATTTCGTCGCCGCCGTCGGCGCCGTGGTGGCCGGGGCGGCCAGCAGCGGCGCACTGGTGAAGCTGGCGGCCAGGGCGAGGGGAAGCAGCAGGGCAGCGGTACGCATGGGAATTCCTTGTGTAGAGCCGGGCCAATGCCCGGCTGCATGTTCGCGTAGAGCCGAGCGCGGGCTTGGCTCTACATGGGACGTGCGTGGATCAATACGCTGCAGTGATGATCTGCTTCGGATACGCGTGCGCTTCCAGCTCGGCGACGAACGCCGCGCCATAGTCGGCGTAGCTGATGCGGCTGTGGCCGCTGGCATCGGCAAGGAAGGCCTTGGGCTGCACGCGGTACTGGCCGCGCTCTTCCCCCGGGCCGATTTCTGCGGCCGGCGAGAAGAAGGTCCAGTCCAGGTCGTCCACTGCCTGCAGGCGGTTGAACGCCTCGCGATGGGCCAGCGCGTACGGCTTGTAGGCCTCCGGGAAGTCGGGGGTATCGACCAGCTGCACGCCGGGCGCGACTTCCAGGCTGCCGGCACCACCGACCACCACCAGGCGCGGTACGCCGGCCTTGCGTGCGGCGGCGGCCAACTGCGCGGCGACCTCGCCCACACGGCCGATGTCATCGCCGGGGCGCGGGCCGTAGGCACTGGCCAGCACGTCGTGGCCGGCAATGGCGGCGACCAGCGCATCCAGGTCGTCCAACGAGGCGACCACCGGATGCGCACCGGCCAGTTCAGCCGGAAGGTCCTGCGCGCTGCGCACGATGACAGTGAGTTCGTGGCCGCGGGCCAGCGCGTGGCGGGCGATCTGGCGGCCGATGTTGCCGGTGGAACCAACGAGGGCGATCTTCATGGCAGCACTCCGTGGGGCGGTGTGGGGTGGGAATGGGGCCACTCTAGGCTGCTGCAGTTGTTCAAAAAACAGCGTATAACGCGCTTGTTTGTTGCAGAAATCGAGCAGATGGACCGACTGACCGCCATGACCGTGTTTGTCGAGGTGGCCGAGCGCGGCAGCCTCACCGCCGCCGCCGAGGTGCTGGACATGTCGCGGGCGATGGTCACCCGTTACCTGGCCGAGGTTGAAGGGTGGCTGGGTGCGCGCCTGCTGCACCGAACCACGCGCCGGATCAGCCTGACCGGCCCCGGCGAGGCGGCGCTGGCGCGCTTCCGGCAGATGCTGGCGATCGGCGAAGAACTGCAGGGCGAGCTGGCCAGTGATGATCCCGAGCCGCACGGCACGCTGCGGGTGACCGCCAGCGTGTCGTTCGGGCAGAGCCACCTGGCACGGGCCGTGGCCGGCTTCGTTGCGCGCCATCCGGCGGCACGCATCGAGCTGCTGCTGGTCGACCGCACGGTGAACCTGGTGGAAGAGCGGGTGGACCTGGCCGTGCGCATCGCGCGCCAGATCGACCCCAGCCTGATCGCACGGCGCCTGGCGACCTGCCGCTCGGTGTTGTGCGCGACGCCGTCCTACCTGCAGGCGCGTGGCACGCCGACCGCCCCCGAGCACCTGGCCGCGCACAACTGCCTGACCCACCATTACGTCGGTAAAAGCCTGTGGCAGCTGCACCGCGATGGACGTTCGCTGTCGGTGGCGGTGGGCGGCAACATCAGCGCGAACGAGGCCTCGCTGCTGCTGGAGGCGGTGCGGGCCGGTGCCGGTATCGCCATGCTGCCGACCTACCAGGTGGCGCCGCTGCTGCGCAGTGGCGAGCTGATCGAACTGCTGCCCGAATTCAGCCTGGACGAACTCGGCATTCATGCCGTGTACGCGTCACGGCGCCAGCAGCCCGCTATCATGCGGCGATTCCTGGATTTCCTGGGCGAGTGTTTCGCCAGCCCGGCCTTCCAGGATCTGGATTGGCGCCCACCGGGCAAGGAGAACACATGAACCATGGACAGGCCTTGATCGACCACAACCGTGCTGCCTGGGACCGCCAGGCCAGCGAAGTGCGCGAATGGTCGCGCCCGGTGGAAAGTTCAACGATTGCCGCCGCGCGCGAAGGCCGCTGGCAGGTGCACCTGACGCCCCGCGCGCTGCCGCTGGACTGGATGGGTGATGTGCGCGGCCGTCGCATCCTGTGCCTGGCCTCGGGCGGTGGCCAGCAGGCACCGGTGCTGGCCGCTGCGGGCGCTGACGTCACCGTGTTCGACCTGTCCGACGGGCAGCTGGAACAGGACCGCAGGGTCGCTGCGCGCGATGGCCTGCAGCTGCGCACCGTGCAGGGTGACATGCGCGATCTGCACGTGTTCGCCAACGACAGTTTCGACGTGGTGTTCCACCCGATCTCGAACCTGTACGTGCCTGACGTGCGCCCGGTGTGGACCGAATGCCGCCGTGTGCTGGCACGCGATGGCATGCTGATGGCCAGCTTCTACAACCCGGTGCTGTTCGTCGGTGCGCGCGATCCGCAGCTGGACGCACAGGGCCTGATCCGGCCGCAGTACGCCATTCCCTATTCGGACCTGGAAGACCTGCCGCCAGCCGAGCGCGAGGCGAAGCTGGCACGGGGCGATGCACTGACCTTCGGCCACAGCCTGACCGAACTGATCGGTGGCCAGCTGGATGCCGGCTTCATCATCGATCGCTTCATGGAGGACTGGCAGCCGCAGCCGCGTTTCCTGATCGACCGTTACCTGCCCACGTTCCTGGCTACCCGCGCGCGCCGGATCGGCTGAGGCGGATCGGTGCAAAAACCAGCGGCGTACAATGGACGGCCCCACGTCATGCAGGTGCCGTCCCTTGTCGTATCCCTATCCACTGGTCGTGTTCGACCTTGATGGCACGCTGGTCGACAGCGCAGCTGATATCGCCGAAGCGCTGAACCGCACGCTGGAGGACATCGGTGTGGCACGCGTACCGGAAGCCACGGTGCTGGGCTGGATCGGCGACGGTGTGCGCCGCCTGGTCGAGCAGGCCGTGCATGCCGCGGGTCGTGAGGTCGACCTGGCCGAGGTCATGCCGGTCTTCATGGTGCACTACCGCGAATGCCTGCTGCGCAGCCCGCGCCTGTTCGATGGCGTGGGTGAAGCGCTGGCGCAACTGCGTGCACGCAACGTGCCGCTGGCGATCTGCACCAACAAGCCCGAAGCGCTGGTGCCACCGCTGCTGCAGCACCTGGGCATCGGTGATGCGTTCGCGCTGATACTGGGCGGCGATTCGCTGCCGCAGCGCAAGCCCAGTGGCGAACCGTTGCGGCACATCGCTGCGCACTTCGGGCTGCCGGTGGACGCCTGCCTGATGGTGGGTGATTCGTTGACCGACTACCGCGCCGCCGAAGAGGCAGGCATGCCGATCGCGCTGGTGCGTTACGGCTACCCGCGCGGCCTGGACATGGCCACCGCGCATGCGGTGGCGGTGATCGACGATCTGCGTGAATTGCCGGGGTTGGCCGCCGGCGTCCCGGTGTAGAGCCGAGCCCATGCTCGGCTGCTTTGCTGCCTGAGCCGAGCATGGGCTCGGCTCTACAGAAAAAGCGCCGGGAATGCCCGGCGCGTTTCCTCATTTCGGCTGGTAACGCACGCTCAACTGGTACTCACGGCCGGGCTGGTTGAACCACGCCACGGTCTCGTAGTTGCGGTCGAACACGTTGGCGGCACGCGCCAGCAGCGACCACGACGGCGTCAGCGCGTACTCGGCGCGCAGGTCCAGCGTGCCGTAGCCGCCAACCTTCACCGAGTTGCTGGCGTTGTCAAAGCGCTTGCCCGCGCCCTGTACGGTCAGGCCGGCGCGGAAATCGCCGAAGCGACGGTCGATGTCCAGGCGCGCGGTCTGCTGTGCACGGCGCGGCAGCCAGTTGTCAAACTGGGTGCTGCCGTAGGTGCGGTTGCGCGGGTCGGTGTAGCTCAGCTGCGCGTTGATGTCGAAGCCGGCCAGCAGCACGCCACCGGTCAGCTCGGCACCACGGATGCGCGCCTTCTCCACCTGCTGCATTTTCATCGTGGACGCATCGTAGGTGATCAGGTCATCGATGCGGGTTTCGTACACATCCATGCCCCAGTGCCAGCCCTGGCCCTGCTGCGAAACGCCGAGGTTGGCGCTCTTGGACTTCTCCGGATTCAACGTCGGCACGCCGCTCCACGGGTCGTACAGGTCGCTGAAGGTCGGTGCCTTGAACGCGGTGCCGTAGCTGGCGTTGACGCGCAGGCCGTGGCCCAGTTCCATCGCCCAGCCAACGCTGCCGGTGGCGTGGTTGCCGAACTGCTGGTTGTCGTCGTTGCGGGCGCTGGCCTGCAGTTGGTGGCGGCCGAAGCGGCCCTGGTACTGCACGAACACGCCGGTGTTGCGGCGGCTGTCGACGAGATACCCGGCGCTGCTGCCGTCCAGATTGTCTTCGCTCCAGTCCACGCCGGCACTCAGCAGCTGGCCCTCGGCCACACCGAAGTCACCCTGCAGCGAGGCGCTGTCACGATGGGTCTGCGCGCTGCCAAACACCCCCGGTGCGCCGAAGTTGTCGGACTCATTGTCGCTGCGGCCGACGTTGGCGGTGAACGCCAGGCGCTCCGACGGGGTGTAGCGCACCTTGCCGGCCAGCACCTGCTGGCGGGTCTCGGAGTAGTTGTAGTAGCCGTCGTAATGGTTCTTGCCATCGGCGCGCAGTGCGCTGCCTTCCACGTTCCACTGGTCGTTGAAGCTGTAACCGCCGCGCAGGCTCTTGGACAGGTTGCGGTAGCCGTCGCGGTCGTGCTCGTCGGCAAAGCAGCCCGCGGTGAACACCGAGGAAGAACCGCGGCAGGCATCGATGCCGTCGGAATGCTGGTAGGCGATGTCGGCACCGAACCAGCCGCGCTCGGTGCCGCCACCAATGCCGCCGCTGGCTTCGCGCAGCCCGTTGCTGCCGCCGCCGAGCTGGAAGTGCGGAGCGAAATCGCCCTGGTTGCGGCGGGTGAAGATCTGGATCACGCCACCGATGGCGTCGGCACCGTACAGGCTGGACTGCGGGCCGCGAACGATTTCGACGCGCTCGATCTGCGCCAAGGGCAGGTCCTGATACATGGCCAGGCCGAGGTCGGCACTGTTGATGCGCACGCCGTCGACCAGCACCACGGTGTGGCCCGAGTTGGTGCCGCGCAGGAACAGCGAGCTCTGCTTGCCGAGGCCGCCAGCATTGGTCAGGTTGATGCCGGCGCGGCCGCGCAGCAGCTCCTGCAGCGAGGTGGCCTGGCTGGATTCGATCTGCGCGCGGTCGATCACCTGCGCCGGCGCGATACTGTCCTGCAGCGCGATCGGGGTGCGGGTGGCGGTGACCAGGATCTGGTCGAGCGCAGTGGTGTCATCGGCGGCCTGGGCCAGCGCGGGCAGGGTGGCCAGCACGGCCAGGGACAGCATTCGGGACTGCAGCTTCATGGGGGACTCCAGGTGCCACGCACGCCCGCGTGGCGAAGGGGAGGAGCCGCGAAGGCAGGCATGCGCCGACGCCGCAGCGCAGGCTGCGGTCATCCAGCGCCATGCCCACCGCATCGCGACCTGAGGCTTCCGGGCCGGTCTCCGGGCTTGCCGCCGGGTGGCCTGGGGCCACCGTCCAGGCGCCTTCCCATGCCTGCGGCACAGTGGCGGTGTTGCCTGGAACTGACGTGCTTACCGTTGCGGGGGCAGCGCCGGCCTGGCGTGGAATCACGCGTCACCGGCTTCCCGTTTCAACCTGCCGGCCACGGCCGCAGGTCACCTGGAAGTGCGCGCAGTCTACGGCATCGCAGGCGGCCCGTAGCGCCGCGCGTGCTCGACTGCCTTTGCCGTGCCTTTAGAATGGCCCCTTGATCCCGTGGTGCCGTTGCCGATGTCCGCCTGTTTTCCGCTGTTCCCGCGTCGCCTGTACAGGACGCGCGCATGATCCTCGACCTGGTCCGCCATGCCGGCAACGGTCGCGATGAGTTCCTCGATGGCCGCAACGATCCGCCGCAGCTGGCCCGCCTGCCGCAGGAACTGGTCGACGCCTACGCCGCGCAGCCCTGGGAGCGGGTGATCAGTTCGCCACGGCTGCGCTCGCTGCACACGGCGATGGCCCTGGCCACCCCGCGTGGGCTGGACGTGGAAGCGGACGAGGAATGGGAAGAGCTGGATTTCGGCGATTGGGACGGGCAGTCGCTGTTCGACCTGCCGGAGGATGCACTGGCGGCCTTCCACGCCGATCCGCATGCATTCCCGCCGCCCAACGGCGAAAGCTGGGGCCACTTTGAACGGCGCATCGCGCGCGCGCTCGATCGCCTGCTCGATGAGGACGATCCGGTGCCGACGCTGGTGGTCAGCCATGGTGGCCCGCTGCGCATGGTGCTGTCGCAGGTCTGCGGCCTGCCAATGTCGTTGTGCTGGGCCCTGCGCATCGACCACGGCACGCGCCTGCGGGTGTGGCTGGAACGCGGTGAGGTCGGGCTGGTGGGCGAGCTGCTGGAGCTGCAGCAGCCCTGATCTGCTCTTGTAGAGCCGAGCCATGCTCGGCTGCACTTCGATCAGAACAGCCAGCCGAGCGTGGGCTCGGCGCTACAGAAGGGCGCGGCTCAATCCTCGTCCGCGCCCTCGGCAACGCTGTCTTCAGCGTCATCGTCGGCATCGAAGCGCTGCTCATGTACCGGGCCCGACGCCGGGCCGGCCGCCTTCAGCGGATGCGCGGCGATGCGTGCTTCGTAATCCTGCACCAGCGCCTCACGCTGCGGCTCGCTCAGTTCCTGCCAGTGGCAGTCCAGCAGCGCGCCTTCCAGCGAGTACAGCAGGTTCAGGCTGGGCTTGAAGCCCGCGCGCTTGACCTTGACGAAGGCGCCGACTGCGCCGGTCGCAACCAGGTCTTCGCGGCTGCGCAGGCCGACCTGGCGCAGCCACGCGGCACTTTTCGGGCCGATGTTGCGCAGCTTCGGTGCGCTCATCCCAGCGCCTCGACGAACACGCGGGCGATGGCTTCCAGGCCGGCCTGGTCGTCGGCATCGAAGCGTCCGACCTTCGGGCTGTCGATATCGAACACGCCGATCAGTTCATCACCGCGCAGCAGCGGCACCACCAGCTCCGAACGCGAGGCAGAATCGCAGGCGATGTGGCCGGGGAAGGCATCGACGTCGTCCACGCGCTGGGTCACGCGCTGGCTGGCGGCGGCACCACACACGCCCTTGTCCAGCGGAATGCGCACGCAGGCCGGCAGGCCCTGGAACGGGCCGACCACCAGCTCCTTGCCGTCGTACAGGTAGAAGCCCACCCAGTTCAGGTCGGGCAGGGCGTGGTAGACCAGTGCCGAGAGGTTGGCCGCGTTGGCGATGCGGTCGGACTCGGCGTAGACCAGGCCACGGGCCTGTTCCAGCAGCTGGGCGTATTGTTCCGGCTTGCTGCCGGTGAGCGAGGCATTGGCGAACATGCCTGCAGTCTAGCAAGCGCGCCGGGCCGGCGATAATGCACGCACTGTTGCCCTGTTGGAGCCCATCGATGCCGTTGCCCGCTACGCTGCCGCCCGCCCTGTTCGTTACCGGCACCGACACCGAAATCGGCAAGACCGCGGCCAGCACCGCGCTGCTGCATGCACTGCGCCAGCGTGGCCTGCGCGCGGTGGGCATGAAGCCCGTGGCCAGCGGCAGCGAGGATCTGGGGCAGGGCCTGCGCAACGAAGACGCATTGGCGCTGCAGGCGGCCAGCTGGCCGGTACCGGACTATGCCGATCTGAACCCGTATGCGTTGCGCCAGCCGCTGGCACCGGAGCTGGCCGCTGCCGAGGACGGCGTGCAGGTGGCGCTGGCGCCGATCGTGGCCGCGTTCGAGCGTCTGCGCGCGCAGGCCGATGTGGTGGTGGTGGAGGGTGTTGGCGGTTGGCTGGCGCCGGTCTCGGCCACGCTGGATCAGCTCGACTTGGTGCGCGCGCTGAAGTTGCCGGTGCTGCTGGTGGTGGGCATGCGGCTGGGCTGCGTCAACCACGCGCGATTGACCGCGCAGTCGCTGCAGGCCAGCGGCGTGGAGTGCCTGGGCTGGATCGGCAACCACATCGACCCGGCGATGCAGCGGCAGGATGAAAACTTCGCCACGCTGCGGCAGCGCCTGCCGATGCCGTGCTGGGGGCGGCTGCCGCATCTTCCGGGGGCGGATGGCCAGATCCTGAGCACGCACCTGCTCGATTGACCTGCTTCCTGTAGAGCCGAGCCCATGCTTGGCTCAGCGGGGACCATTGGCGAAGGGCAGCCGAGCGTAGGCTCGGCTCTACAGGAGCTGGCGCGCCGCCAGCTCCCGCGCAATCGCACCCAGCCGCTCCACCGCGCCGATGAAGCGCGCATCCAGCGTCTGGCAGCACGACAGCCGCAGGCAATGCCGGTAGCGCGCGCCGCGCGAATACACCTGGCCGGGCATGAACACGATATCCTCCTGCAGTGCACGCTCGAACAGCTCGCGCGTATCCACGCCCGGCAGTTCCAGCCACAGCAGGAACCCGCCCTGTGGTTCGGTGGCGCGGGTACCGGGCGGGAAATGTTCGGCCACCAGCTGGCGCAGCCGCCCCACCTGTTCGCGATACAGACGACGCATGCGATGCAGGTGGTGCTCGTAGCTGCCCGCTTCCAGGTACGCGGCCACTGCATCGCCGAGCAGCTGCGGCTCGCCGCCGGTGGACTGGAATTTCAGCAGCGCGATGCGCTCGGCGAAGCGGCCGCCATCCAGCCAGCCGATGCGGTAATCCGGCGCCAGCGTCTTGGAGAAACCACCGACCACCATCACCCAGCCGTCGCGATCAAAGGCCTTCAGCAGGGGCGCCGGCGGTTCGCAGAACTGCAGCTCGGCATACACCGCATCCTCGATCAGTGGCAGCTGGCGCGCGTTGACCAGTTCTGCCAGGCGTTGCTTGGCCACTGTCGGCATGGTGCAGCCCAGCGGGTTGTGCACGGTCGGCATCACCACCAGTGCGGCCAGCGGCGTGTGCTCGAGCAGCGCATCCAGCGCATCCACGTCGAGCCCGTGCTGCGGGTGTGTGGGCAGTTCGATGGCCTGCAGGCCCAGGTTGGCCAACAACGGGTAGAGGTTGAAGTAGGACGGCGCCTCGATGCCCACCGCATCACCTGGCTGGGTGACTGCACGCAACGCCAGCTGCAGCGCTTCCATTGCACCGTGGGTCAGCAGCAGGCGCTCGGCGTGGGTGTGCAGGCCCATGCGCGGACCACGGCGCACGATCTGCGCCAGCAGCCGCGGCGAACCATTCGGGCGCGCGTAGGTCTCCACCGTCTGCTGGCCATGGCGCAGTACCTGCGCGGTGTGCCTGGCCAACTGCGCGCCGGGGTAGAACTGGCGACCGCGCGGGCCGGCGAAGGCCAGGTCGATCACGCCGGGGCGACGTTGTGCCTCCAGTACCCGGGCCATCAGCACCTGCTGCAGTGGTGCGGTGGGCGCGGACGGGGTGTCACGCAGCGAACGTTCCGGCACCGACAGTCGTGGCGCCACCTCGAAACCGGCCTTGGGCCGCGGAATCACCAGGCCGGCGTCCTCCAGCTGGCGATAGGCGGCAATCACCGTGTTCAGGCTGAGCCTGCGCTGCAGGGCCATCTGTCGCAGCGAGGGCAGGCGGCTGCCTACTGGAAGCCGGCCGCCGTGGATGGCCTCGGCCAGTTCGTCGGACAGCCGTTGGTAGCGGGGTGGGATCATCGCGCTCTGGTCATCTGTATCCATCGAATTTCCCGCCATCTGGTGCTGTACCCATGATGATGGCGAGACTAGCATGTCGTTGTCGGCCGGGCCTGATCGGGGCGCGGCCGATACTTCCCAAGCGCACGGCTGGATGGCCGTGCGTCTTTTTTTTTTGTGTGTAGAGCCGAGCCCATGCTCGGCTGTACCTCCGCCAACGGCAGCCGAGCATGGGCTCGGCTCTACAGAAGAGCAGCGCCGAGCATCGATCAGCCCTAGGGGAAATGCCGTCAGCGCATCGGCACCAGCGCCGCATCGCGCCGGTACAACGCCGGGAACTGCTTGCCCAGCGCGGCCAGCTTCGGTGCGTCGTAGTAGCGGATGTAGGCCGCCTGCGGGTAGTTCGTCATGTAGTTCTGGTGGTAGCTCTCGGCCGGGTAGAAGTGCTGGCCGCTGACCAGCTGGGTGACGATCGGCGCACGGTAGCTGCCGGTCTGGCCTAGCTGGGCAATGTAGGCGCGGCTGGCAGCCTGCTGGCGTGCGTCGTCAGTGAAAATCGCCGATCGGTACTGGCTGCCGTGGTCCGGCCCCTGGCGGTTGAGCTGGGTCGGGTCGTGCACTACCGAGAAGAACACCTGCATCAGCTGCCCGTAGCTGACCTGGCGCGGGTCGTAGTCGATTTTCACCGCTTCTGCGTGACCGGTACGTCCGCTACTGACGCGCTCGTAGCGTGCATCGGCGCCGCTGCCACCGATGTAGCCGGAAACCGCATTGCTCACGCCTTTGACGTGCTGGAACACACCCTGCACGCCCCAGAAGCAACCACCGGCGAACACCACGCTGGCGTGGGGGGCGTCATCGCGGAACGCGGCGTCGCCCGTGGGTGCCGGTAGTGCCTGGGTCTGCGCGCTGGCTTCGAGCGGTGCCGCGATGGCGCCGTGGTCAACGAGTAGCACACCGGCGATCAATGCCGTGGCCACCAGACCTGCAACACCGGCGGCGATGCCCTGTTCAAAGGAGAGTTTCATCGTGTGCTCCCGGTTCAACCGAAGGTGAAGGCATAGGCCTGCACGCCCGAGTCGAGGAACTCGATCTCGAAGCGATGCGGGCCGACCGTGCCGCGCTGGCGGATCAGCTGGTACAGGCGGTGCTCGTCGACCACACCGCTGCCATCGGCACCGACATCGCTGCCGGCATCGGCGGCAGGCAGTGGCTTGCCGTCCAACAACACGCGGAAGCGCACCGGCTTTCCTTCCTGGGTTGGCGCCAGCACCAGGTGCAGGTCGCGCGCATGGAACTGGAAGGCGATGCGGCCACCGGCCTGCTGCAGCTGCGCAGCCTCGTCGGTGACGGTCCAGCGCCCCGACAGTCCCCACTGGTTCAACGCCAGGGTGGCCGGCAAGGTGTAGTTGAACGCGGCATCACTGCGCTGCCCGCCGGGCGAGGCGAACTGCTCGGCGCGGGCGTGGCCCAGATAGGTTTCCGGTGAGCGCAGATTGCCCATGTCGGCCTGCGCGGCCACGCCCTTCAGCTCGGCGGCAGCGGGATCGGCCGGTGGCGGCAGATTCGTCTGTCCGGCTTCGGTCAGCAGGCGACGGATCATCTGTTCCGAGCGCGCGTAGTTGCCTTCGCCGAACTGGTGGCCGCGGATGTTGCCCTGCGCGTCGACGAAGTACTGCGCCGGCCAGTAGCGGTTGTTGAACGCACGCCAGATCGTGTACTGGTTGTCGAGCGCCACCGGGTACTCGACCTTGAGTTGCTGCACGGCCTTCATCACATTGCGCGGGTCACGTTCGAAGGCGAACTCCGGCGTGTGCACGCCGACCACCACCAGGCCGTGGTCACGGTAGCGGCGTTCCCATTCGTGCACGAACGGCATCGCGCGCAGGCAGTTGATGCAGGAGTACGTCCAGAAATCGACCAGTACCACTTTGCCGCGCAGCTGCTGGGCCGTCAGCGGTGGGCTGTTGAGCCAGCCGGTGGCGCCGTCCAGCGCGGGCAGGGTGCCTTCCACCGGCAGCGGTGCATCGGCTGCGGCGTTGGCACCGGCCATCATCATCATCGGCGGTGCCGCCGGCTGCGCGCCGGGTACCGCATCCAGCAGGCCCTGCTCGATGCGTGCGGTGCTGACCGTCGAAAGACGGGTGAGCAGGCCGGTATCCCAGCCCAGACCAATCGCTACCACTGCCAGCAGCGCGGCTACGCCCAGCACCTTGCGCAGTGCGTCGCCGAGGCCAAGCCGCGCCTGCAGTGCACGGAACACGCGGCCGCCCACCCACACCGCCAGTGCCAGCGCGGTGATCGCGCCCAGCGCATACGCCAGCAGCAGGGTGCTGGTGCCGACGCTGGCACCGTGCAGGGCGGCGCCGGTCAGCACCAGGCCGAGGATCGGCCCGGCGCACGGTGCCCACAGCAGGCCAGTGGCGATGCCGATCAGCAGCGAGGTCCACGCGCCGCCACGCCCGGCGGCATCGGCCGCATCGGCGCGCGCACTCAGCCGTGCGCCCACCCGCTGGAACGGTGCCAGCAGATGGTCGGCCAGTCGTGGCCACAGCAGGGCGACTGCGAACAACGCCATCAGCAGCAGGGCGATCCAGCGTCCAACCTGGTTGGCCTGCGCCACCCATTGGCTGCCCACGGCGGCGAGGCTGGCGACCACGGTGAAGGTCAGTGCCATGCCCAGCAGCAACGGCAGCGTGCTGCGCAGGAACGGGCGGTCGGCACGCGCGAACACGAACGGCAGCACCGGCAGGATGCAGGGGCTGAGCAGGGTCAGCGCGCCCCCGAGGTAGGCAAGCAGCAACAGCAGCATCGTCAGGCTCCGGAAGCAGGGGAAGAACCGACCGGCACCCGCCAGCCGTCGGCGGTGCCATCCGTGGCGCCGGGAACGAACACCATCGCCGCACCGTTCATGCAGTAGCGCAGCCCGGTCGGGCGCGGACCATCGTTGAACACATGGCCGAGGTGGCCGCCACAGCGGCGGCAGTGCACCTCCACCCGCAGCATCCCGAAGGTGACGTCCCGGTCTTCGCCGATGGCGTTGTGCAGCGGTGCCCAGAAGCTGGGCCAGCCGGTGCCGCTCTCGAACTTGGTGGACGAGGAGAACAGCGGCAGCGCACAACCGGCGCAGGCGAAGGTGCCCTGGCGGTGTTCCTTGTTGAGCGGGCTGCTGTAGGGGCGCTCGGTGGCCTGCTGGCGCAGTACGGCGTACTGCGCCGGGGTCAGCTGCCGGCGCCACTGTGCATCGCTGTGCATGACCTCGAACTGTCGCGACGGGCGCGCTTCGGCGGCCGCCGGGGCGGCGCGGCTGCAGGCCCCCAGGCCGAACAGGCCGGCGGCGGTGGCAACACCGCCCAGGCCCAGCAGATGGCGGCGGGACAGGGACATGGCGTACTCCGGGAAGGGGCGACGGGGCCATGCTGCGCCCGCCCGGGTCAACGAATCCTCACGCAGGATTCAATTTTTCGTGAGGTATCGGCGGCCGTCCCGCGCCACAATGCAGCCAGCCTCCCCACTGGCCCCGAGCTGCCGATGTCGACCAAACGCGTGCTGATCGTTGAAGACGATGCCCACATCGCCGACCTGCTGCGCATGCATCTGGGCGATGAGGGTTACGACGTCGCCCATGCCGCCAGTGGCGATGCCGGCCTGCGCCTGCTTGAGCAGGATGGTCCGTGGGATGCGCTGGTGCTGGACGTGATGCTGCCCGGCGTGGACGGCCTGCAGGTCTGCCAGCGTGCACGCGCGATGGCGCGCTATGTGCCGATCATCATCATCAGCGCGCGCGGCAGCGAAACGCAGCGCATCGTTGGCCTGGAACTGGGCGCGGACGACTACCTGGCCAAGCCCTTCTCGATGCCGGAACTGGTGGCACGGGTGCGCGCATTGCTGCGCCGCGCCGAGGCGATGGCGCAGAGCGCACGCATCGATGCCGGCGCGATCGAGCTGGGTGGGCTGCAGCTGGACCCGGTTGCACGCACCGCCTCGGTGGACGGCAACGCGCTGGAGCTGACCCCGCGCGAGTTCGACCTGCTGCTGTTCTTCGCCCGCCATCCAGACCAGGTGTTCGCACGCATGGAACTGCTCAACCAGGTCTGGGGCTACCAGCACGATGGCTACGAACACACGGTCAATACCCACATCAACCGACTGCGCAGCAAGATCGAGCCCGATCCGGCGAATCCGCGGCGGCTGCTGACGGTGTGGGGGCGCGGCTACAAGCTGGTCGACCCGGCCGGGGCGGCGGCATGATCAAGCCGAACCTGTGGCAGAAGCTGGCAGCGGTGATCGCCGCGCTGATGCTGATGTGCTGCATGGCGCTGCTGGCACTGCAGATGCGTGCCAACACCCGCCACGAGCAGGAGGTGGTGCAGCGGCTGTCGCTGGGCCTGGCCGAGCACATCGCCCAGCGCAGCGAGCTGATGGATACCAGCGGCATGCGCGACGCCGCGGTGCGCGCGCTGTTCGGCCAGTTGATGGCGGTCAACCCCAGCGTCGAGGTCTACCTGCTGGACGACCAGGGCCGCATCCTCGGCCACGATGCGCCCAGTGGGCACCTGGTGCGCAACCGGGTGGACGTGGCGCCACTGCGCCGCCTGCTGGCCGGTGCGCCGTTGCCGATCCTCGGCGATGACCCGCGCAGTGCGGATGGGCGCAAGGTGTTCAGTGCAGCACCGCTGATCGTGCAGGGCCGGCAGGCCGGCTATGTGTACGTGGTGCTGGTCGGCGAGCACCGGCAGATGCTGGCCGACGATCTTGCCGCCGGCAGCCAGTGGAACACCACCTGGTGGTCGGTGGTGCTGGTCGGCAGCCTGGGCCTGCTGGCCGGGCTGGTGGCGTTCTACTGGGTGACCCGCCCGCTGCGACGGCTGACCCGGCGCATCCAGGCGTTCGACATCGACGCACCCACGCCATTGCCGCCGCCGGAGCCGCTGCGCCCCGGCGAGCGCGACGAACTGGTGATCCTGGAGCACGCGCACGCACAGATGGCGCAGCGGCTGGGAGAGCAATGGCAGCAGCTGCGCCAGCAGGACCTGCAGCGCCGCGAGCTGGTCGCCAACATCTCCCATGACCTGCGTACGCCGTTGTCGTCACTGCACGGCTATCTGGAAACGCTGGCATTGAAGGACGCCACGCTGTCGCCGGATGAGCGCCGCCGCTACCTCGGTATCGCGCTGGCGCAGAGTGCCAAGGTTGGCCGGCTGGCACGTGCGCTGTTCGAGCTGGCGCGGCTGGAACATGGCGAAGTGCGCCTGGAGTGGGAAGTGTTCGCGCTGCCGGAACTGCTGCAGGACGTACTGCAGAAGTTCGAGCTGGCCGCGCAGGCGCGCAACCAGCGCCTGCACGCCGGGTTCCCGCCGGGCCTGCCGCTGGTGCGTGCCGATCTGGGCCTGGTCGAGCGGGTGCTGACCAACCTGCTCGACAACGCGTTGCGGCATGCGCCGGAGGGTGGCCGGATCGAGGTGTGCCTGCGCGCGACGCCGGACAGCGTTGAGGTGAGTGTTGCCGACGACGGCCCCGGCGTAGCCCCCGCGCTGCGTGCGCAGCTGTTCCAGGCGCCGGCCGCGCTGGGCGCACGACGCGGTGACAACGGTGGCCTCGGCTTGCTGATCGTGCAGCGCATCGTGCAGCTGCATGGGCGCCGGATCGAACTGCGCGACAGCGAGCGGGGTGCGCTGTTCGTGTTTGCCTTGCCGCGCGCGGAACCGGCGGTCTAGCAGGTCGTCTCGCCCTCCACGGCACCGCCGCTTTCCAGTGGCAGGTGCAGGCGGATGCAGGCACCGCCCAGTTCGGAGTCGATCACTTCAACGTGGCCGCCATGCTTGTCGGCCACCACCTGCACCAGCGCCAGGCCGAGGCCGAAACCGGGGCTGCCCGGATCCAACCGCACATAGGGTTGCAGCACCTGGCCGCGCAGTTCGGGCGCGATGCCGGGGCCGTCGTCCTCCACCTGCAGGCACAGCCAGCCATCGTTGACGGTGCTGGCGATGCGGATCTGCCGCCGCGCGTAGCGCAGGGCATTGCCGAGCAGGTTGCGCAACGCCAGTTCCAGCATGTGCCGGTTGACGTTGACCAGCCCTGCCGGCGACAGCGCCTGCTGCACGGGCATCGGCAGCGGCGCGAACTGGGCCACCACGCCGCGCACCAGTGCCGCCAGCTGCAGGCGCTGGCGGGTCAGCTGGTGACAGCGACCGAGTGCGGCGTACTCGACGCCGGCGTCGGTGAGGTGCTGCAGCCGATCGACATCGGTGCGCAGGCCGCCCAGCGCATCGCGCTGTATCTCGTCCAGCGCAGTGTCCTCCAGGTCGGCCAGGCCGAAGCGCATCCGTGCCAGCGGCGTGCGGACCTCGTGTGCCACCGCCTGGGCCAGCACGCGCTGGCTTTCCAGCAGCTGCTGCAGCTGCTCGGCCATGTGATTGAAGGCATTGGCCAGCGGCCGCACCAGCGCGGTGCCGGCGCGTGGCGCGCGCGTGTCCAGCTGGCCGTCGCGCATCTGCCGGGCGGCCTGGGCCAGCTGCGAGACGTCGCGCCACAGGCGGTAGACCATCACGTACATCGGCAGCGCCACGGCCACCATCAGGATCAGCAGCAGGATCGCCACGCCGGACACTTCGCTGTCCTGCCACCCCTCATCGGGCAGTGCTTCGTCCAGTGGCCCCAGCATCACGGCATAGTCGCTGTCACCGATCCGCTGCAGGCTGCGCATGTGTTCGAGGTCGATCTGCACCCGGCCGTTGTTGAGCGGCGGTCGCTGGCTGGCCGACAGCTCTTTTTCCGCCTCGGCCAGCGGCACCATCCGCAGGGCATAGGCGAAGTCGGCGTCGAGCCCGCGTGCCAGCGCCGGCCATTGCTCGCGCGGTGTTTCCGCGAAGCGTTGCTGCAGCAGCGCATGGGTGCCACGCATCTCGGCCAGCAGGCTGGCTTCGGTGCGGTCTTCCAGCAGTGCATCCCAGGCCCACAGGCCCAGCACGATCAGCAGCAGGTGGGCGACCAGGAAGCCGATGCCGTAGCGCAGGAAGTGGAAGGCGTGGCCGCGCATCGCCGAAGGCGTGCGCTTCATCCCCATGCCGAGCGGCTGAACAGGTAGCCGCGTCCACGCACGGTCTTGATCCGCTCCGGTTGTTCAGGGTTGTCGCCCAGCTTGCGGCGCAGGCGCGAGATGCGTGCATCGATCGAACGGTCCAGGCCATCAAAGGCGATGCCACGCAGGCCGCGCAGCAGTGCATCGCGGTCCAGGATCTGGCCGGCGTTGCTGGCCAGCAGGAACAGCAGGTCGAACTCGGCCGTGGTCAGCTCCAGCAGGCCGCCCTGCAGGTGCACATTGCGGGTGGACGGGTCGATGTTCAGCTCGCCGAAGCGCAGGCTGCCGTCGCGCGGTTCGACCCGGCGATGGCGGCGCAGGTGCGCACGCAGGCGGGCCAGCAGCACCCGCGGTTCGATGGGTTTGCCGATGTAATCGTCGGCCCCCAGCTCCAGTCCCAGCACCTGGTCGATGTTGTCGGTGCGGGCGGTCAGCACACAGATGATGCCGTCATAGTGGGGCCGGATCTGCCGACACACTTCGAAACCATCCTGGTCGGGCAGGCCGACATCGAGCAGGACCAGGGCCGGCTTCTCGGCCAGGATCCGGGCCACCGCGCGCTCACCACTGCGCTCATGGGCCACCTGGTAGCCATGCCGCTGCAGATAGTCGCTGACCATCGTACCCAGGCGGGCATCGTCTTCGACCAGTACGATATCCAGCATTTTCAAGGCCTCCGTGGGGCATACGTACCGCCACGGCACGAGCGCGGCGATGCTATCCCAGCCTTCGGGCCACCCGGGTCCAGGGGGCGGGCGCCATTCAGCCGGGGTTGCTGGCGCGCGGGCCGGGCCTCAAGCCTGGCAACAACTTGGCGTCCAGCATAGCTTGTTGCCGTTACAAAACGTTACCTTCGTGATACGTCTGGTGACCATCGCTGACAGCAAAGCGACTGACGCGGGGCAGGTGCGGCGCCGAGCATGGAGTCTCCTCCGCTCCGCGTGCCGTTCCCATGTCGCCCGCCGCCCCCCGCCTGCTGAACCCGTCCCGCCGCTGCCGCTGCGGAGGTGCCCGATGAGCGGCGTGGTCGGCGCCTGGCTGCCACCCGCCGAGGACGAACAGCTGCTGCAGCAGCTGGCGCCGATGCTGCGCGCGCTGCAGCAGCGCGGCCGCGGCCGCATCGGCTACTGGACCGACGCCGAGGCCGGCCTCGCGCTGGGCCACTGCCGGGCACCCACCGATACGCCGTTGCAGCCGCTGAGCTCGGACTGCGGCCGTTACGTGCTGTGCCTGGACGGCCGGCTGTACAACCGTGGCGACCTGCAGGCGCAGCTGCGCGATCTGCCGCGCAGTTGCAGCGATGCCCGGCTGCTGCTGCAGGCGATCGTTGAATGGGGCGTGGAGCGCGCGCTGTCGCGTATCGAAGGCGCCTTCGGTTTCAGCGTATGGGACCGTGAGTCGCGCGCGTTGTGGTTGGCGCGTGATCCGGTTGGTGAGCGGCCGCTGTACTACGGCTGGTTCCAGGGCCAGTTCCTGTTCGCCTCGGAAATGAAGGCGCTGCAGGCCTTCGCCGGCTTCGCGCCGAGCATCGACCAGGATGCGCTGAGCCTGCTGCTGCGCCACGACTATGTGCCGGCGCCGCACACCATCTACCGGGGCATCCACAAGCTGGTGGCCGGCGCGATGCTGCGCGTCGATCTGGATGACCACGCTGCCGGCGGTTCCAGCCAGGCGACGGAAGGGGGGACGCGCTACTGGTGTGCACGCGATGCGATGCAGCGTGCGCTGCAGGAGCCCCTGCAGCCGACGCCGAGCCTGGAACAGGCCACCGACCAGCTGGAAGCCGTACTGCAGAAGGCCATTGCCGCACGCATGCATTCGCCATTGGCGTGTGGCGCGTTCCTGTCCGGCGGCACCGACTCGTCGCTGGTGACCGCGATGATGCAGGCCCAATCGACCTTGCCGATCGAGGCGTGGACGGTCGGTTTCGACGATCCCGGCCATGACGAAAGCGATTGGGCCTCGCAGGTCGCGCGCCATCTGGGCGTGCAGCATCATCTGCACCGGATGGATGCGCGGCAGGGCCTGGACCTGCTGCAGCGGCTGCCGCAGGTCTGGTGCGAGCCGTTCGCTGATGCCTCGCAGCTGCCGACCCTGCTGGCCAGTGAACTGCTGGGTGCGCGCAAGCCGGTGGCGCTGACCGGTGACGGCGGCGATGAGCTGTTCTTCGGTCACCCGAGCTATGGCCGCGCGCTGCGCAATGCACGCCTGTGCGGTGGCCTGCCGGACTGGGTGCGCGACCTGGCGCGGCGCAGCGGCAACCGCATGAACGTGGAGCGTGGCCGCCTCGGCGGTTGGCGTGCGCTGGTGGCCGAGGTCGCTGCCAACGATGTGGAAGGGCATTACCTGCAGCGGGTCACCCGCTGGCGCCAGCCGGCGCAGGTGGTGCTGGGCGCGCGCGAACCGATCACGATCTTCCAGCAGCAGGACACTGCGCTGCCGGCCGAGGCGCGTATCCAGCTGCTGGATTTCCGCATGGACCTGGCCGAGGGCATTCTCGCCAAGGTCGATCGTGCCGGCATGGCAGCGGGCGTTGAAACGCGTGCGCCGCTGCTGGACATGGAGGTGGTGCGCTTGGCCTGGCGCCTGCCGCAGCATCTGAAGTACCACGACGGCGAGCACAAGCGGATTCTCAAGCACCTGCTGGCACGCTACCTGCCCGAGCCGCTGGTGTACCGCCCCAAGCGCGGTTTCGGTCCGCCGATGGCACGTTGGTTGGCAGGCCCGCTGCGCGATTGGGCGGAGGCGCTGCTGGATCCGCAGCTGCTGCGCAACCAGGGCTGCTTCGATGCGGCGCGCGTGCGCGGTATCTGGGAAGCGTTCCTGCGCGGCGAGCGCAAGTGGCACACGCACCTGTGGAACGTGCTGATGTTCCAGGCGTGGCACCAGCACTGGCACGGTGGTCGCGGGCGTTGAGCCGTTTCAGCTTGGCGTGTGGCGGATTCATTCTGCGTGGCGCAGGGCGGATGCCCTTGCGTACGAATGTCCTCCGGCGCCGGCCGTTGGCCGTCACCTCCCCCTTTACTTCGTACGCAAGGGCCTCCGCCCTGCGTTCGAAATCTATCGGCGCCTCATTGAAGGCAGATTGCTCGCAGCCTTACCCACCGCAAGCCGAGCCTCGTCGGGGTGGGTAGGGGTTTGGGCAAAGTAAAGGAGGAGGTGACGGCCAACGGCCGGCGCCGGGGGACATTTGCCCAGGCCCCTGCCTGCCCGGGCGGGGCCCATCAGTTTGCAGGGAGTCCAGACGAGGAAGCGCTCTTCAATCCAGACAACGGGCAAAAAAAGACCCGGCAGAGGGAGGGATCTGCCGGGTCCGGATTGCGTGGGGGGAGGGACCCACGCAATGAGCGTTGCGTCGCGTCAGTGGTTGTTCGCGTCCGCCGTTGATTCGTTGTAGCCCTGTGCCAGTTCGGACCAGGCCTTGCTGGCCTGCAGGCCGAGCCCGACCATGTCCTGCTGGGCCTGACCCAGCCGCTGCAGGTTGTCCTGCCACAGTTGCGCGCCCTTGGAGAGCGTACCGGCCGCGTCTTCACTGCGGGCCAGTTCGCCCAGCCAACCGCTGGTCGCGGTCAGGTTGCGCTCCATCACCTTCAGCTGCACGCCGAACATGCTTTCCGCGTTCTCCAACGCCAACCGGTTCGCGCGCGTTGCCGCGGCGGCGAGCTGGCGGGTGGCATCACTGAAGCGATCGCTGAAGGCGGCGGCCATGGGGCATCAGGAAGTGGCTTGATGCATTGCAGCATACGCCCTTGATGCCGCATTGCAACAAAAATAACAAAGGCGCCCAAGGCGCCTTTGAAAAACCTTTCAGATCAATGGGTTGATCAGATCTCGGGGCCGCGGTAGCGGCAGCCCGACGTGCAGGTTTCGTGCACGGTGATCTCGCTCAGCGCTGGCAGGCTGGGCTTGAGCTCGTTCCAGATCCACACCGCCAGGTTCTCGCTGGTCGGATTCTCCAGGCCGGGGATGTCATTGAGGTAGTGATGGTCCAGGCGGTCGTAGATCGGCTGGAAGGCCGCCTTCACGTCGCCGAAGTCCATGATCCAGCCGGTCTGCGCACCCGGCTCGCCCTCGACCTTCAGTTCCACCCGGAACGAGTGGCCGTGCAGGCGCGCGCACTTGTGCCCCGGCGGCACGTTGGGGAGGCGGTGCGCCGCCTCGAGCATGAAGACTTTGAAGATTTCCATGGCGCGATTGTACGCCGTGGGCGGTTCGGCAGCCTGAGCGGATGTTGGGCTTCCGTGAAGTAACTCTTTCCATCCGGATGAAGAGATGATAGTTTCTCTTATATCCGTATGAAGAGATGTTATTGGCCGGACCCCGGCCAGGCATGGACTACTGCGGAACTTCGTCGTCCTTACCACCTCCCCACATCGTCATGCCCAAGCACACCCTGCTCGTGGCGGCCCTGGCCGTCGCTCTGGCCGCGCCTTTGCCTGCCGCCGCCGAAACCTCCGCCGACGCCAGTGGCGAAGCCAGCACCCTGGCCGCCGTGCGCGTCACCGGTTCCAACATCAAGCGTACCGACACCGAGGCCTCCAACCCGGTGCAGGTGATCGGCCGGCAGCAGCTGGAACAGACCGGCAAGGCCACCGTGGCCGATGTGCTGCGTTCGATCTCGGCCAACACCGGCAACGCCAGCAACGAAACCACCAACAACGGCTGGGCGTCCGGCTCGGCCGGCATCGGCCTGCGCGGCCTGTCGCAGAAAAACACGCTGGTGCTGCTCAACGGCCGCCGCCTGGCCAACTATGGCTTCCCGGCCGGCGGCCTGTCCGACACCTTCGTCGATCTCAACGCGCTGCCGCTGGTGGCCGTCGAGCGCATCGAAGTGCTCAAGGACGGCGCCTCGGCGGTGTACGGCTCCGATGCCGTGGCCGGCGTGGTCAACATCATCACCCGGCAGAACTTCGAAGGCGCCGAGATCGGCGGCAGCTTCGGCGGTGCCGACCAGGGCGGCCTGCACGAGCAGAACCTGAAGTTCGTCGGCGGCCTGGGTGATCTCGACACCGATGGCTACAACATCCTCTTCAGCCTGCAGGGGTACAACCGTGAGCGCCTGGACCAGGACGAACGCAACCTGACCAGGAGCGGCATCTACACCGACAAGCCGGGTGGCCGCTGGAACGGCTGGTCGGCCAAGGGTGCGCGCTACCTGGTCAACGGCGTGTCGGTACCGATGCTCGACGCCAACGGCAACTGCCCGGCCGGCACCACCCGCGTTGCCAGCGCGCCGATTGATGGCCTGTCCGGTGACACCTGCGGCTTCAACCAGGCGCCGTTCACCACGCTGATCCCCTCGACCAAGCGTTACCAGGCCTATGCCAACGGCACCTTCCGCCTGAACGACAACGTCGAGGCCTTCGGCGAAGTGCTGTACAGCCAGATCAAGAGCGCCGCGTGGTTCGGCAGCAGCCCGTTCTTCACCCTGGAGAGCGGCCGCTTCGCACTGAACGCCAACAGCGGCCTGGCCGAGCCGGTGTCGTCGCTGCTGCCGGCCAACAATCCGTACAACCCGTACGGCCGTGCGATCCCGATCGAGTACACGTTCTTCGACCTTGGCGGCACCATCAAGACCAACCGATCCACGGCCTATCGCGGCGTGTTCGGCCTGCGCGGTACCACCGCCAACTGGGACTGGGAAGTGGCTGCATTCGGTGCGCGCAGCAGCGAACGCGAGAGCGTGTCCGGCGGCTTCGCCAACCGCTGGGCGCTGGCCGATGCGCTGGCCACGGGCAGCTACAACCTGCTCAACCCGGCGGCGACGCCGCAGTCGGTGCGCGACTCGATCAACATCGCCACGCTGCGTCCGGCCGAATCCAAGCTGCAGGGCATCGATGCGAAGATTTCCGGCAGCCTGGGCCACACCTGGGCCGGCGAGATCGGCTTCGCTGCCGGTGCCGAGTGGCGCCGCGAGAAGCTTGATTCCAACAACCCATGGCAGATCGATGCCGGCCTGCAGGTGCGCCCGGCCATCGCCGAAGTGCACGGCAAGCGTCAGGTCAGTGCGGCCTATGCCGAAGTGAACGTGCCGCTGGCCTCGACGCTGGAGCTGTCCGCCGCCGCGCGTGCCGACCATTACGATGATTTCGGCGATGCCTTCTCGCCGAAGATCGGCCTGCGCTGGCAGCCGCTGGACTTCCTGCTGGTACGTGCATCGGCCTCGAAGGGCTTCCGTGCGCCGTCGCTGTCGGAGAACTCCAACAGCACCAGCATCGCCTACGGCAGCGTGGTCGACCCGCGTGATCCGGACGTGCCGGGCTCGCGGCAGAACCCGACCTTCTTCACCGTTGGCAACAACGAACTGAAGCCCGAGCGCACCAGGAGCGTGAACTTCGGCGTGGTGCTGTCGCCGTGGGCCAACACCAACCTGAGCGTGGACTACTACCGCATCCAGCTGGACAACCTGGTCGGCACCAACAACACCCAGACCCTGGTCAACGACAACGTGGCCGGCGCGGTGCAGCGCGATGAGCGTGGCAAGCTGCAGGCGGTCTACAACCGCTACCAGAACCTGAGCGAGCTGAAGACCTCGGGCATCGACGTCGAGCTGCGCCAGCGCATCCCGACCGCAGCACTGGGTGACTTCACCGTGTCCTCGGCCTACACCCACGTGCGCGACTACCGCCGCCCGACCGTGGTCGGCGGACCGCTGGTGGATTACGCCGGCAGCAACCTGGGCGCGACCCTGCCCAAGGACAAGGCCACCACCACGCTGGACTGGAAGTACGGTGATTTCAACGCCGCCGTGACTTGGTACTACACCAGCAGCTACCGCCAGGAAGCCAGCACCGCCGCCAAGGCCGTGCAGCAGCGCGTCGGCAGCTACAGCCAGTACGACCTGTACCTGGCCTACACCGGCATCGACAAGCTGACCGTGTACGCAAAAGTGCAGAACCTGGCCGACAAGACGCCGCCGTACGACGCCTCGTTCCCGGGCATCCGCGCGCCGTACGACTTCAGCCAGTACGACCTGCGTGGCCGCTACTTCACGCTGGGCTTCGATTACCGCTTCTGATCCATCCGCGCGGCCGGTCACCTGAAGGGACCGGCCGCGCGACTGTCTGCCGTTGTGTTCCAGGGGAGTCACCGTGTCCTTGCATCGCCGTGCCGTTCTTCCGTTGCTGCTTGCCGCCGCCACCGCACTGTCCTCGCCGCAGCCGGTGCAGGCACAGAGCGCGTACTTCTTTCCGCAGGTCACCGACGCAGCGGCGTTCGATGCAGCGGTGCCCACGCCGGAGCAGTTCCTCGGCTACCCGATCGGCAGCCGTTACACCCGGCACGACCAGCTGGTGGCGTACTTCCAGGAACTGGCGAAGCGTTCCGACAAAATCAGCGTGCGCGAGATCGGTCGCAGCTATGAGGGCCGCCCGCTGCTGATCGCCACCGTCACTGCTGCAGGCAATCATGCGCGGCTGGAGCAGATCCGCCAGCAGCACGCGACCCTGGCCGATCCGGCGCAGCCGCGCAGCGCCGCCGGTGACAGCCCGGTGGTGGTATGGCTGGGCTACAGCGTGCACGGCAATGAGACCTCCAGTGCCGAAGCGGCGATGCTGACCGCTTACTACCTGGTGGCCAACCGCAGCGCGGAAACCCAGCAGTGGCTGCAGCAGGCGGTGGTGCTGTTCGACCCGGCGCAGAACCCGGACGGCCGTGATCGTGCCGCCAACTGGCACAACGCCTGGGCCTCCGACCCGGCCTCGGCCGACCCGGCCGACAAGGAGCACGTCGAGCCGTTTCCGCAGGGCCGCACCAATCACTACTTCACCGATCTCAACCGCGACTGGCTGGCCCTGACCCAGCAGGACTCGCGGCCGAAGGTGGAGGTGTTCCACCAGTGGTACCCGAACGTGCAGATCGACTTCCACGAAATGGGCAAGGACAGCACCTACTACTTCGAGCCTTCGCCGAAGAGCATGCACAGCCCGCTGATTCCGGCGGCATCGTATGAATTCAACAAGACCCTGGCCACGTACCACGCGCAGGCGCTGGATGCCTTGGGTTCGCTGTATTACACCGGCGAGAATTTCGACAATTTTTCGCCGGTGTACGGCTCCACCTACCCGGACTTCCATGGCGCTGTCGGCGTTACCGTCGAGCAGGCCAGCTCGCGCGGTCGCGTGCAGGAATCGGTGAATGGCCTGCTGACCTTCCCGTTCACCATCCGCAACCAGGTCGCCACCGGTCTGGGCACGGTGCGCGGCGCGGTGACCGAACGCAACGGCCTGTTCGACCTGCAGAAGCAGTTCTTCCAGAGCGCGTTGAAGCAGGCTGCGCAGCAGCCGGTGAAGAGCTTCGTGTTCGGCGACGCGCATGACCCGGCACTGACCCGTCGCCTGCTGGAACTGTTGCTGTTGCATCGCATCGAGGTGCGCGCGCTGGATCGTGCAGTTACTGTCGATGGGCAGCGCTTCGATGCCGGCAGCGCCTACGTGGTGCCGGTGCAGCAGGCGCAGTTCCGCCTGGTGCATTCGATCTTTGCCGAAACGCCGCCGATCAAGGGGGATGTGTTCTACGGCAGCACCAGCTATGCGATCGCACCGGCCTACGGTGTGGCCTTCGCCGGCAGCCGCAGTCGTATCGAAGGTGGCGCCCGCGTGGCCGCGCTGCCGGAGGAGCAGGGCGCGGTCTTGGGTGGCCAGGCCGGCTTCGCCTATGTCATCGACTGGCGCGACTACGACGCCGGGCGTGCGCTGGCGGTGCTGCAGGCCAAAGGTTTGAGCACACGCGCAACGTTCCAGCCATTTACCGCTTCGACTGCACAGGGCGAGGCCGATTTCGCCGCTGGCAGCATCGTTGTTCCGGTGGCCGGGCAACCGCTGCAGGGCGTGGCGCTGCGGGATGCGGTGAGTGCTGCTGCACGCGATGCCGGCGTACGCGTACATGCATTGTCCAGCGGCCGCAGCCGCGAAGGCATCGACCTCGGCAGTGATGGCGTCAAGGCGCTGCGCAAGCCAGCGGTGGCACTGGTGATGGGCGAGGGCGTGGCCGCCACCGAGATCGGCTCGGCCTGGTTCCTGCTCGACCAGCAGCTGCACCTGCCGGCCAGCAAACTGGATCCGCAGCAGCTGGGCAAGGTGCCGCTGGACCGCTACACCACGATCGTGTTGTCCGGTGGTACCTACACCGGTGTCGATGCCACGGCGGTGGCTGCACTGAAGCGCTGGGTGCAGGCCGGTGGTTCACTGGTGACCTATGGCAGTGCCTCGAAGTGGGCGATCGAACAGAAGCTGGCCGACGGCGAGAAGCTCGGCAAGGAAGAAGACGCTGCTGACGAAAGCCGCCGCGCGTTCGGCGACCAGCGCGACATCGCCGCGATCGAGCGGGTGAGCGGCAACATCCTCAGTGCCGATGTTGATACCAGCCATCCGCTGGCGTTCGGCGTGCCGCGCCGGCAGCTGGCGATCAACAAGGAGAACACGGTGACGCTGCAGCCGAGCGCGAATCCGTTTTCGACGGTGGTGCGCATTGATGCGCCGCCGCGGGTGAATGGCTACCTGTCCGAGCGCAACCGCACGCGGGTGGCGGGCAGTGCATGGCTGCTGGTGTCGGCGCAGGGGCAGGGCAACGTTGTGCTGTTTGCCGATGATCCGGCGCACCGCAAGTACTGGCACGGGACGGACCGGCTGCTGATCAACGCGATCTTCTTCGGGAATCTGGTGAATCCGAGTAAAGCGCGGGGTTGAGGCGTTTGGCGCCGAGTCGTTGTTGTGCTTGGGAGGCAGGGGGCCTCAGCCAGGACACACCGTGAACCCATCCATGGGGCTCGATGGCGCCATCCTTGGCGCCAACGGTCCTGGCTGAGGCCCCCTGCCTCCCATGACAGTTTCCTGCGGGCGCGGACGCATCAGACCCCAAGGCGGGAGCAAGGGCAAAAGCAAAGGCAAAGGCAAAGGCAAAGCTAGGAATTGCGGCTTCGGCTTTTGACTTTGAATTTGAATTTGAATTTGATCTTTCTTCTCCCGGCTACCCGGCGGGAGAAGAAGGCGCGGGCAATGCTTGAAGCGGATGGGCGTGGGGCCAGCGCAAAACCGTGAGGCGCATGGATGCGCCGACCGAGCCCCCATGGAAGGGTTTACGGCGTGTTTTGCGCTGGCCCCACGCCCATCCGCCCTCAGCGCAGCACACCGCCGGCTTCTACTCACGGTAGCCAGCAACAAAAAAGGACGGCGCGTCAGCGCCGTCCCTCGATAAGCCCCCGCGCAGCGGGAGACGTCATCCATTTCAGCTGGGATCAGCCGGCGCGACCGCCGCCGTTGCCACCCTGGCCACGACCACGGCCGCCACCATTGCCACCACCGCCACGGCGCTGGCCCTGACCCGCGCCCGCACCGGCACGCTGCTGGCCATGGCCACCGCCCTCGCGACGGCCGCCTCCGGCCTTCTTCGGGCCGGCATGCGCATGGCGCGGCGCATCGCCGTGCGGACGGCGTGCGTGGCTCTTGCGCGGTGCGCGCTCGCCGGTATCGTGCTCGGCCTTGCCCGGCGCACTGTTGCCCCAGCGGATCGGCGTCTGCAGCTCGAAGCCCGGCACATCACGGATGTCCATGTCGCGGCCCAGCAGGCGGGTAATCGCACGCAGCAGCTTCACTTCGTCCTGCGCCACCAGCGAAATCGCCTGGCCGGTGGCACCGTTACGGCCGGTACGGCCGATGCGGTGCACGTAGTCCTCGGCCACCATCGGCAGATCGAAGTTGATCACCTTCGGCAGCTCGTTGATGTCGATGCCGCGCGCGGCGATGTCGGTGGCCACCAGCACGGTCACGCGACCGGCCTTGAAGTCACCCAGTGCACGCAGGCGCTGGCCCTGGCTCTTGTTGCCGTGGATCGCCGCGGTCTTGATGCCGGACTTTTCCAGGAACGTGGCCAGCTTGTCGCTGCCGTGCTTGGTACGGGCGAAGACCAGGGTCTGCTCGCGGCTGTCCTGCGCCAGCAGGTGCAGCAGCAGGTCGCGCTTGCGGCTGCCATCGACCGGGTGCACGCGGTGGGTGATGGTCTCGGCCACGGTGTTCTTCGGCGTCACCTGGATCTGTTCCGGGTTGCGCATGAACTCCAGCGCCAGCTGGCGGATGTTGTCCTCGAAGGTGGCCGAGAACAGCAGGGTCTGGCGGTTCTGCTTCGGCAGCTTGGCCAGGATGCGCTTGATCGACGGCAGGAAGCCCATGTCGAGCATGCGGTCGGCTTCGTCCAGCACCAGCAGTTCAATGCCGGACAGGTCGATGCTGCGACGCTCCAGGTGGTCGATCAGGCGGCCCGGGCAGGCCACCAGCAGGTCCACGCCACGGCGCAGGATGTCCAGCTGGTTGCCCATGCCGACGCCGCCGTAGATGCAGGCGCTGGGGATGCGCAGGTACTTGCTGTAGCCGCGCAGGCTGTCGTGCACCTGGGTGGCCAGCTCGCGGGTCGGGGCCAGGATCAGCGCGCGCGGCTTGCGCGGGCCACTGCGCACTTCCTGCGAGGCGGTGCCCAGGTGCTGCAGCAGCGGCAGGCCGAAGGCGGCGGTCTTGCCGGTGCCGGTCTGTGCGCCGGCCAGCAGGTCGCGACCGGCCAGCGCCAGCGGGATCGCCTGCTGCTGGATCGGGGTCGGGTTTTCGTAGCCCTGCTCGGCAAGCGCACGCAGCAGGAAGGGCGCCAGGCCCAGCGATTCAAAAGACATTGAGATTGCTCCAAGTACAAGAAACGCCTGTCCAAACGGACAGACGGGGGCAGATCAAACTGATCGGCTGACTCGGAGCGTTCCCGTGAACCGCGCTGCGAGAATTGGGTGCAGCCGGCACGAAGCGCAGGCTGGAATGCGTGACGAACGGCGTCGGAGTGGGGGCGGGCGAAGAGGGCGGACCCTGGTCGCCGGCGATCCCGGAGGGAAACGGACGGCCGCTGCAGACCCCGCAAGTCTAAACGATGTTTGAGACTTCACGCAAAAAGGCCTGTTCAGGTAAGGGGTTCTCTCTGCAGGGCTGCGCCCTGCACCCGCAGAGGCCCGAGCCAAGGCCGGAGCAACATCAAAAGCCGGGTTCCTGTGGGGTGGCGGGGTGGGTCCGGTTGCGGGAGACGCCGTAAACCCATCCATGGGGGCTTGGCCGCGGCATCCATGCCGCGGACACTCCCGCAACCGGATCCACCCCGCCTTCGACAGTTTTCCGCGATCTGTCAGATCTCATTCGATTTATCTCGATATCTGATGGATTTCGACGATGAATGACGTGGATGTTCGATCCGTAATCGGGAAATTGTCTGGGGGTGGGGCGGTGTGGGTGGGCAGGACCGTTGGCGCCATGGATGGCGCCATCGAGCCCCCAGGGACGGGTTTACGGCGTGTCCTGCCCACCCACACCGCCCCACCCAACTCACAGGAAACCAGAGCCGCTTTGGCATTTGACGTAGCCCTGGCTTGACGCAGGTGCAGGGCTGCAAGCCCTGCCGACCCCCCACTACGGTAGGGTGGACCGATGCCGCGCTGCAGCTTGGCGCCGCCGCAGATTTGATTACACTTGAAACTTGTTTGCCCACGACTCCGGACACCCACCCATGAAGCTTGGTTCTTTGAAGGAAGGCGGCCGCGACGGCACCCTGATCGTCGTCTCGCGCGACCTGCGCCACGGCGTGCGCGCCACCGGCATTGCCGCCACCCTGCAGCAGGCCCTGGAAGACTGGAGCCACATCGCGCCGCGCCTGAACGCCCTGTATGAATCGCTCAACGCCGGCGACGCCGATGGCGTGTTCGACCTTGACCCGCAGGCACTGGCCGCGCCGATGCCGCGTGCCTATGAATTCGTCGATGGCAGCGCCTACCTGCCGCATGTCGAGCGCGTGCGTCGTGCCCGTGGCGCTGAAGTGCCGGAAAGCTTCTACACCGATCCGCTGATGTACCAGGCCACCAGCGCCGGCTTCCATGGCCCGCGCGATGCCGTCAAGGTGGTCAGCGAGGACTACGGCATCGACCTGGAAGCGGAGATCGTGGTGATCACCGACGACGTGCCGATGGCCGCCACCCCGGAGCAGGCGGCGGGCCATATCCAGCTGGTCGGCCTGGTCAACGATGTCTCGCTGCGCAACCTGATCCCGGGCGAGCTGGCCAAGGGCTTCGGCTTCCTGCAGTCCAAGCCGCGTTCGGCGCTGTCGCCGGTGTTCGTCACCCCGGATGAGCTGGGTGCGGCCTGGCAGGACAGCAAGGTGCACCTGCCGCTGCTGACCCACATCAACGGTAAGTGGTTCGGTGCGCCGGAAGCGGGCGTGGACATGCAGTTCAACTTCGCCGAGCTGGTCGCGCATGCGGCCAAGACCCGTCCGCTGGGCGCCGGCACCATCGTCGGCTCGGGCACCATCGCCAACGAAGACACCAGCAAGGGTGCATCGTGCTTCGCCGAGCAGCGCGTGGTGGAAACCCTGCGCGACGGCAAGCCGAGCACACCGTTCATGTCCTTCGGCGACGTGGTCCGCATCGAGATGCTTGATGCCGCGGGCAACAGCATCTTCGGCGCGATCGAGCAGCGCATCGAACAGGCGGCCAAGCCCTGAGCATGGAGGCGGCGATGGAGATCCTGGTTGACGACGGCCCGGTCGACGACGGCATCGTGCTGTACACCTACTGGCGATCCAGCGCCGCCTACCGCGTGCGCATCGGCCTGGAGCTGAAGGGCCTGGCCTGGGAGGCGCGGCCGGTGCACCTGGTGCGCGAGGGTGGCGAGCAGCACCTGGACGCCTATCGCACGCTCAATCCGCAGCAGCTGGTGCCGACGCTGCTGCATGACGGTCAAGTGCTGACCCAGTCACTGGCGATCGTGGAATATCTGGATGAGCGCTTCCCGCAGGTACCGCTGCTGCCGGCCGACGCCGCCGGCCGCGCGCGGGTGCGGGCGCTGGCCCAGCTGGTGGCCTGCGATATCCATCCGATCAACAACCTGCGGGTGATGCAGTACCTGGAGCGCGACCTGCAGCTGCCGGCCGACGCCCGCGCGCAGTGGACCCTGCACTGGGCGGCCGAAGGCTTCCAGGCCATGGAAACGCTGCTGGCCAACAGCGGTGACACAGGCACGTTCTGCCACGGTGATCGTCCGGGCCTGGCCGACCTCTGCCTGCTGCCGCAGCTCTACAACGCACACCGCTTCGGCCTGGACCTGACGCCGTACCCGACCCTGCGCCGCATCGAAGCGGCCTGCCAGGCGCTGGACGCCTTCGACCGCGCCCGCCCGGAAAACCAGCCCGACGCCGCCTGAACCCAAAAAAAGGGGCGGAGTGGATTACGTCGTAAATGCATATACGACTTAATCCCCTCCGTCCCCTTCTTGCAGAAGTTGCGCGAGATCATCGCGGAACAGCGCATAGGCCTGTTCGCGGCGGGCGCCATCGCCCTGCCGCAGCACCCACGCCGGATGCACGGTGGCGTAGCCGCGGGTGCCGTCCTCCAGCGTGTGCCAGCGTCCACGGTCGCGTGACAGATTGACATCACGGCCAAATACCGAGGCTGCCGCGGTTGCGCCGAGGCAGACGATGACCTGCGGCCGCACCCGCGCGATCTCGCCCATCAGCCATGGCCGGCAGGCCTGGATGTGGCGGCTTTCCGGACGCTTGTGCAGCCGGATCTTGCCGCGGCGCTCATGGTGGAAGTGCTTCACCGCATTGGTCAGGTACAGCGTGGCGCGATCGATTCCCAGCTCGGCCAGGGCACGATCCAGCAGCTGGCCGGCCGGGCCGGCGAATGGCTGGCCGCGCAGATCCTCGACGTCGCCCGGCTGCTCGCCGACCACCATGATCGGGGCATCGGCCGGGCCTTCACCGAACACCCCCTGCGTGGCCGCTTCCCACAGCGGGCACTGGCGGCAGGCCAGCGCCTGTTGGCGCAGTGTCTGCAATCCCTTGGCGTCGGCGGCGGGCATTGGCGCCAGCGCCCGCGCAGGTATCTTCCGTTGCGGTGCCTGCGCGGGCCGGTCATGCATTTCCTGCACGCGATCGCCCGCATCGCGCACCAGGCGCGGCAGCAGCTGCGCCTCGGGCAGGTGGCGCCAGTACTTGGCCGGCATCTCCTGCATCATCATCCGGGTATTGAGCCGCGCCGGATTGAAGATGCTGGCGTAATAGGTCTGCCACAGCGCCTCCCGTGCATCCTCTGCCGGGGCGTCCTCGCGCCGTGCGCCGGGGCCGAAGGCCAGCGCTTGTCCATCCCATGCCACGCTGCGTGACGGCGTCAGGATGGCCCAGTGCATGCCGGTGAAGCGGCGCGCGAAAAACGGCGCCACCCGATCGACGATGTGGTGCTGTGGCTCGAACCACGCGATGAACGCCTCGGGCTGGCCGGGCACCTCGCGGAAGCGCACGAACGCCTTCATCTTGTGGGTATCGCGGCGAACGGCCTGGGCGAGCGCGGTTGCGCGCAGCACGTCGGCATCGGCGGGATTCGACAGCACCGAGCGCTCGCCATGGGTGATGCGCCACAGCAGCCGGTACAACAGGGCCATGCGCTGCATATCGCGGTGGCACAGGCAGGTGGCCGCCAGTTCAAGGAAGTCGCGCGGTACGTTCGGCACGCCGGCATCGGCCAGCACGGGCGCGGAGCTGACCGCCGGCGCATCCAGCAGTGATGCGTCGCTGCCCTCCAGCCAGTCCAGCTGTTCCGGTGCGATGCCGCGCAACAGGGCATCGCGCGCACCGTTGCGCCAGGCCTCCAGCGACCACGGCGGCTCCACCCGCAGCGACCAGCGCTGTGCGTCAGGCTGGCGGTGGGGCATCGAACAGCGATCCCTGACGGGGCGGTGGGGCCAATTGGGCGCGCAGCGCCGCCGGATCGTCCAGCGCCCTGCGCGGGTGGTGGTCGGCCAGCAGCACGAATGGCAGCAGTTTGCTCATCGGCGCCTTCAGGCGTGCCACATCGGCAACCCGCAGGCGACCGTGGCGGCGCGCCATCAGCACCCGCTTCACATTGCGCACGCCCAGCCCGGGTACGCGCAGCAGCATTTCCTTCGGCGCTCGGTTGAGATCCACGGGGAAGCGTTCTGGGTGGCGGATCGCCCAGGCCATCTTCGGGTCGATGTCCAGATCGAGCATGCCGGCCTGGGTGGTATCGGTGATTTCATCCACGCCATAGCCGTAGAAGCGCAGCAGCCAGTCGGCCTGGTACAGGCGGTGCTCGCGCTGCAGGGGCGGCGGCTGCAGCGGCAGCTGGCGGCTGGCATCCGGAATCGGGCTGAAGGCGGAGTAGTACACCCGGCGCATGCGGTAGTTGCCGTACAGGCTGTCGGCGCTTGCCAGGATCTGCTGGTCGTTGGCCCCGTCCGCGCCGACGATCATCTGCGTGCTCTGTCCGGCGGGTGCGAAACGGGGAGGGCGCGGGCGTGCGCTGCGGGTGGACACCGGCGCGACCACCGCTGGCACCTTGCGCGCTTCCTTCGCTTCCTCGATGCGCCAGCGCAGCTCGCCCATCGCACCGCGGATGGACTGTACGGTCTTCTCCGGTGCCAGCGCGCTCAGCCCGGCTTCGGTGGGCAGCTCCACGTTGATCGACAGCCGGTCGGCGTAACGCCCGGCGCTGGCCAGCAGTTCCGGCGACGCTTCGGGAATGGTCTTGAGGTGGATGTAACCGGCGTAGCGGTGTTCCTCGCGCAGTTGCCGCGCTACTTCCACCATCTGCTCCATGGTGTAGTCCGCATTGCGGATGATGCCGCTGGAAAGGAACAGGCCCTCGATGTAGTTGCGCTTATAGAAGTCCAGCGTCAGCGCGACCACCTCGTCCACGCTGAAGCGCGCGCGGGGCACATTGCTGGACACGCGGTTCACGCAGTACGCGCAGTCGTAGACGCAGAAGTTGGTCAGCAGGATCTTCAGCAACGAAACGCAACGGCCATCCGGCGTATAGCTGTGGCAGATGCCCATGCCTTCGGTGCTGCCGATGCCGCCGCTGGCGCGTGAGTCGCGCTTGCCCGAGCCGCTGGAGGCGCAGGAGGCATCGTATTTGGCGGCGTCAGCCAGGATGGCAAGCTTGCGGATGGTTTCCATTGCGGAAACCTACGGATCGGCGGTCTCATTGGATGAGACCGCCCCTGAACCCTTCAGGTCAGAACCCGTGGGTGATGCTCGGCGCGCCGGCCGAGAAATCCGCGTACGGGTCGTGTTCGCCGCTGCTGCCTTCGGACAGGCGGAACTTCAGCGCCAGGCCATCGCGCGAGTCGGCCGCGCGCAGGGCCTCCTCCTGCTCGATGGTGCCAGCCTTGGCCAACCGGAACAGGCACTGGTCGAAACTCTCCATGCCTTCCTCCAGCGAGCCTTCCATCGCAGCCTTGATCTCGTGCACCTGGCCGCGGCGCAGCAGGTCGCGGATCATCGGCGTGTTGATCAGCACCTCGGTGGCCGGCAGGCGACGGCCTTCCTTGTTCTTCACCAGGCGCTGGCTGATCACCGCACGCAGGTTCAGCGCCAGGTTCATCAGCACGTTCTTGTGCGCGCTTTCCGGGAAGAAGTTGAGGATGCGCTCAATGGTCTGGTCGGCGTTGTTGGAGTGCAGGGTGGCCAGGCACAGGTGGCCGGTCTCGGCGAAAGCGATGGCGGCCTCCATCGTTTCCGCGTCCAGGATCTCGCCGATCAGGATCACGTCCGGCGCTTCACGCATCGCGTTCTTCAGCGCGTTGTGGAAGGCATGGGTGTCCAGCCCGACCTCGCGCTGGTTGACGATCGACATCTTGTGCTTGTGCAGGTACTCGATCGGGTCCTCGATGGTGAGGATGTGACCGGTGGTGGTGCTGTTGCGGTGGTCGATCATCGACGCCAGCGAGGTGGACTTGCCGGAACCGGTGGACCCCACCACCAGCACCAGCCCGCGCGGGGTCATGATGACGTCCTTCAGCACCTGCGGCAGGTTCAGCTCCTCGATGCTCGGGATGCGGCTGCGGATGGCGCGGATGACCATGCCGACCTCGCCCCGCTGCTTGAACACGTTGACGCGGAAGCGCCCGGCATCGGGCAGGGCGATGGCCATGTTGAGCTCCAGCTCGCGCTCGAACTGCGGCACCTGGCCTTCGTCCATCAGCGAGTAGGCGATCTTCTTGACCATGCCCGGCGGCAGGCCGGTGTTGCCCAGCGGATAAAGCTTCCCCTCGATCTTGATGTAGACCGGTGCTCCGGTGGTCAGGAACATGTCCGAAGCGTTCTTTTCGGTCATCAGCTTCAGGAAGTAGCCGATATCCATTGCGAATTTTCCCCAACGAAACGGCCGACGCCCGTTGCCAGCACGGTGTCGGCTTGACGACAATGGCCGTGAACCGACAACCGGTACGGCCTCCCCAATGAAACGACTTAGCTTCGCACGAATGCGCCATGGCCTGTATGTGATGGCGTTTGCATTCGCACTGTCTGCCCCCGCCTGGGCGCAGGACGGCGCACTGGAACTGGCCCAGGCCCGGCAGGCGGTCGACAAGGCCACCCAGGCCGACGCCGACCAGTACGCCCCGGACCTGATCGGGCTGGCCCGGCAGGGGCTGGAGCAGGCCCAGCGTGCTGCCGGCGACCGCCGCGAGCGCAAGAACGCCCCGGCGATCGCCCTGCGCGCCGCCGCCGATGCCGACCTGGCCCGCGTCCGCAGCGAGGAAGCCACCGTGACTGCCCAGCTGCAGCTGCGCCGCAACGAGGTCAACCAGCTGCAACGCCAGCTGTCGACCGGGGAGGACCGCCGGTGAAGCCGATGACTGCCGCAACCCTGGCCGCGCTGCTGGCGCTGCCGCCCCTGGCCGTGGCCGCCGACAACCCGATGGTGGCGCAGCTGAGCCAGCGCCTGATGGCCATCCAGGCCAATCCCGACACCGCTGAGCTGGGCGCCTTCGAGCGCATGCAGGCCCAGCAGGCCATTGCCACCCTGGACAAGGCCAAGCGCCGCGACCAGGAGCTGGCCACCTACCTGGCCGAGCGCCGGGTGGAGATTGCCGAGACCGCCGTGCGTACCGCACTGGCCGCGCGCGAGGTCGACCGCCTGGAGCGGACCCGCAGCGACCTGCTGATCGAGGCCAGCCGCCGCGACGCCGCCCGCGCCCGCCAGGAAGCCGAGCAGCTGCGCATGCAGGCGCAGATGCAGGCGGAGGAGGCCGAGCGCCTGCGCCAGGCCGCCGAGGCCGAAACCCTGGCCCGCCAGGACGCCGAGAACGCCCTGACCAGCGTGGCCGGCAAGCAGCAGCAGCGCCTCAGCGCTGCCCAGCAGAACGCCGCCAAGCTGGCCCGCGAGGAAGCCGAGCTGGTGTCCGGTCAGAAACTGCCGGCCTCGAAGTTCGATGGTCGCGGCGAGGTCTTCACCTTCCGTGGTGACGCGTTCACCGCCGGCGCCTCCAGCCTGTCCGGCGGGGCCCGCAACCAGGCCAAGGCGTTGGCCGAATACCTGAACATCGGCAAGAAGGGCCGCCTGCGCATCGAGGCCTACGACAACGCGAACGGCGTAGGCCAGAAGCGTGCCGAAGCGCTGCGCGATGCCCTGGTCGCGGCCGGTGTCGCCAGCAACCGGATCCAGCTCGCTGGCAAGAAGGCGGCCTCCACCCAGGCGCGTTCGGCCGAGGTCATCATCGCCCCGTAATTGCTTGATATTGTTTGTTTTTCGTTGCGATGAGCATTCAGCCTGAACCCCGCCCCGGCGGGGTTCGGTCTTTTTGCCGCAGGGGTCTTGTTCCCTGCCTTGAGCAGGCGTAGGGTCAATCGTCCGGGACGCAATGCCGCGGACCGGACGATGGGAGGGCCGGGCCGATGCAAACAGGGCGCGAACCGCAGCGAATCGACGTGCGCAGGCCAGTGCCGCAGGTCGTTGCAGGCGTCCAGGTGGCCATCGACCGGCGCTCCTCCATGAACAACGCCCCGTGCCTTGCGGCCGGGGCGTTCGTGTATCTGTCGAAGGAGGTCCATCATGTTTGAAGATCAGCCCCAGAGCGAGATCGACGCCCGTCGCGCGCGTGATCCGGAGTTCAGGGCACTCCATGACCAGCACCGCAAGTTGAACAAGAAGTGCATGGACGCGGAGTTGGGTGTACTCCCGATCGATGATGTCACCCTGGGTCGCATGAAGCGCGAAAAGCTGCTGGCCAAGCAACGACTTCTGCGAATGTACGAAACACCGCTCCCAACGACGTCCCCCACGCTTTGACGCACCCCGTCACGCCCGGAACGGCGTGACCCGGCCATCGATGGCCCCGCCGGGCGCTTCTGCCCCGGCATCGCGGCACCGCCGATGAGGCGGCCGCGCCAAGGCACCACAAGCGGTGGTGCCTTGGCCTGCGGGCACAACTCACCGATGCGGGCGGTACCGGTCTCCTCGTCGATCCGGGGCCGTCCGCATCTCTTTTTTACGGCGGGCACGCCGCTGCCGCAGCGACCTGACTTTCATCGCCATCCGTCGGATAATCACCGGTCCGGCCCTGCGTGGCGCGAACCGAAAGTCCTCCGAATGCCCATCCATTCTTCCGTCCTCGAACTCATCGGCCAGACCCCGATCGTCAAGGCCCAGCGCTTGGACACCGGCGTCTGCGAGCTCTACCTGAAGCTGGAGAGCGCCAACCCGGGCGGATCGATCAAGGATCGCATCGGCCTGTCGATGATCGAAGCGGCGGAGAAGCGCGGCGACCTGAAGCCTGGCGCGACCCTGGTCGAGGGCACCGCTGGCAACACCGGCCTGGGCCTGGCCCTGGTGGCCCAGCAGAAGGGCTATAAGCTCATTCTGGTTGTTCCCGACAAGATGAGTCGGGAAAAGATTTTCAACCTGAAGGCGATGGGCGCTGAAGTGCGTCTGACCCGCTCGGACGTGGCCAAGGGCCACCCTGAGTACTACCAGGATCTGGCCAAGACCATTGCCGAGCAGACCCCGGGCGCGTACTTCATCAACCAGTTCGGCAACCCGGACAATCCGGCCGCGCATGAATTCGGTACCGGCCCGGAGATCCTCGAGCAGATGGGCGGCGACCTCGATGCCATTGTGTTCGGCTGTGGCAGCTCCGGCACCATGACCGGCCTGTCGCGCGCCTTCGCCAAGCTGTCGCCGAAGACCGAACTGGTGCTGGCTGATCCGGTCGGCTCGATCCTGGCCGAGTACATCAACGACGGCAATCTGAACGACAAGTCGGGCAGCTGGCTGGTGGAGGGCATCGGCGAGGACTTCCTGCCGTCGATTTCCGATTTCAGTCGGGTGAAGAAGGCCTATGCCATCACCGATGCGGAGAGCTTCCACACCGCGCGCGAGCTGCTGGGCAAGGAAGGCATCCTGGGCGGCTCGTCCACCGGCACCCTGCTGGCTGCGGCACTGAAGTACTGCAAGGAGCAGACCACGCCGAAGAGGGTGCTGGTACTGGTCTGCGACACCGGCAACAAGTACCTGTCGAAGATGTACAACGACTACTGGATGCTGGACAACGGCTTCCTGCAGCGCCCGCAGCACGGCGACCTGCGCGACCTGATCCTGCGCCCGTACGGCCAGCGCGACACTGTCGTGATCGGACCGAACGACCTGCTGACCACCGCCTACCAGCGCATGAAGCTGTACGACGTCTCGCAGCTGCCGGTGATGGACGGCGACCAGCTGGTCGGCATCGTCGACGAAAGCGACGTGCTGCTGCACGTCTATGGCGATGAGGCGCGCTTCCGCGACACCGTCGCCACCGCCATGGTCAGCAAGCTGGACCGGCTGGACGTGAAGTCGCCGATCGAGGCGCTGCTGCCGGTGTTCGACCGCGGGCAGGTGGCGATCGTGATGGACGGCGACACGTTCCTGGGCCTGATCACCCGTATCGACCTGTTGAACTACCTGCGCCGTCGCGTGCAGTAAGCCGCTGATCGCTGCAGATCACCACTGAATTCCGGTTTATTTGCGTCAAAGCTCGTTAAGGCTGCGCTGATAGACTCCCAATCCTTTGACGGCGCCGCACGTCGGCGCCATTCAGGAAACGACATGTCCAACTCCTCTTCGCCCGACCGCGCGCTGGCCCTGGCTACCCTGGCCATTCACGGCGGTCAGTCGCCCGACCCCAGCACCGGCGCGGTGATGCCACCGATCTACGCCACCTCGACCTATGCGCAGTCCAGCCCGGGCGAGCACCAGGGCTTCGAGTACTCGCGTACCCACAACCCGACCCGCTTCGCCTATGAGCGGTGCGTGGCGTCGCTGGAAGGCGGTACCCGTGGTTTGGCCTTCGCTTCGGGCATGGCGGCCAGCTCGACCGTGATCGAACTGCTGGACGCCGGCAGCCACGTGGTGGCGATGGACGACATCTACGGCGGCAGCTTCCGCCTGTTCGAGCGTGTGCGTCGCCGCACCGCCGGGCTGGACTTCAGCTTCGTCGACCTGACCGATCTGGCGGCGTTTGAAGCCTCCATCACGCCGAAGACGAAGATGGTCTGGATCGAGACCCCGACCAACCCGATGCTGAAGATCGTCGACATCGCCGCGGTTGCCGCCATCGCCAAGCGCCATGGCCTGATCGTGGTGGTCGACAACACCTTCGCCTCGCCGATGCTGCAGCGTCCGCTGGAGCTGGGCGCGGACCTGGTGCTGCATTCGGCCACCAAGTACCTCAACGGCCACTCGGACATGGTCGGCGGCATGGTGGTGGTCGGCGACAACGCCGAACTGGCCGAGCAGATGGCCTTCCTGCAGAACTCGGTGGGTGGCGTGCAGGGCCCGTTCGACAGCTTCCTGGCCCTGCGTGGCCTGAAAACCCTGCCGCTGCGCATGAAGGCGCACTGCGCCAACGCGCTGGCCCTGGCCCAGTGGCTGGAAACGCACCCGGCGGTGGAAAAGGTGATCTACCCTGGCCTGGCCTCGCACCCGCAGCATGACCTGGCGACCCGTCAGATGGGCGGCTACGGCGGCATCGTCTCGATCGTCCTCAAGGGCGGTTTCGAGGCGGCCAAGCGCTTCTGCGAGAAGACCGAGCTGTTCACCCTGGCCGAGTCGCTGGGTGGCGTGGAAAGCCTGGTCAACCATCCGGCGGTGATGACGCACGCTTCGATTCCCGTGGCACGCCGCGAACAGCTGGGCATCAGTGATGCGCTGGTAAGGCTGAGCGTGGGCGTGGAGGATCTGGGGGATCTGCAGGTGGATCTGGAACGGGCGCTGGGCGGCTGACCGAGGTCGCGGCCCAGCGCTCTATCGACCTGTCCACCAAAAGGGGCAGGCAAGGCATGAACCCAGGAAGTCCAAGCATGTTCAACTCTAATCAAGCGATGAGCATGGCGCCGATCACGGCGCTGCGCTCCATCTTCCACTATCGAACGCTGATCCTGGAGATGGTGAAGCGGGAAGTGATCGGGCGCTATCGTGGATCGGTCATGGGGCTCTTGTGGTCGTTCTTTACCCCTGTGCTCATGCTGGTTGTGTACACCTTTGTCTTCAGCGTTGTGTTTCGTGCGCGTTGGGCTGGGGGGTCTGGCTCCAAAACTGAGTTCGCGGTGGTTCTGTTCGTGGGCATGATGATCTTCGGGCTGTTCTCTGAATGCATCAATCGGGCGCCGTCGCTCATCCTGTCCAATGCGAACTACGTGAAAAAGGTGATCTTCCCCCTGGAGATTCTCCCGGTGGTGTCGTTGGGTGCGGCGCTGTTCCACTTTGCCATCAGCATGGTGGTCTGGGTGCTGTTCTACCTGATCCTGTTTGGTATCCCATCGATCCAGGCGCTTTGGCTGCCGATCGTGATGGTGCCGCTGCTGATCCTGTGCGTTGGTGTGTCATGGTTTCTTGCGTCGCTGGGGGTCTATCTGCGTGACGTCGGCCAGGTGATCGTGGTCGTCACGACCGCGCTCATGTTCATGTCGCCCGTGTTCTTCCCGGCAGTCGCGATGCCGGAGGAGTTCCGGCCCTATCTGTACATCAGCCCGATCACTTACTTCATTGAACAGTCCCGCGAGCTCCTCATCTGGCACGGCGGCATGCATTGGGGCATGTGGCTGAAGATGCTGGGTGTTTCCATTGTGGTCGCAGTACTGGGCTTTGCATGGTTCCAGAAGACCAGAAAGGGTTTTGCCGATGTCATCTGAAAACGCCATTGAGGTTGAGAGCCTCAGCAAGTGCTACCAGATTTACGACAAGCCCCGCGACCGGTTGATGCAGATGCTGCTGGGAAATGACGAGCGGCGTTTCTATCGAGAGTTCTGGGCCCTTCGTGATGTGTCGTTCAAGATTCCCAAGGGGCAGGTGTACGGCATCCTTGGCAAGAACGGCGCGGGCAAATCGACGCTGCTGCAGATCATCTGCGGTACCTTGGCGGCGACGTCCGGCGAGGCTAGGGTCGCTGGTCGCGTCTCGGCTCTGCTGGAGCTCGGCTCGGGGTTCAATCCCGAGTTCACGGGTATCGAAAACATCTACATGAACGCCCAGCTGCTGGGCCTGACTCGCAAGGAAGTTGACGGTAAGCTGGACAAGATCATCAGCTTTGCCGACATCGGCGATCATGTCAGCCAGCCGGTCAAGACTTATTCGAGCGGCATGTTCGCGCGACTGGCGTTTTCTGTAGCCATCCATGTCGATCCAGACATCCTCATTGTTGATGAGACGCTCAGCGTTGGTGACGCGTGGTTCCAGCACAAGAGCATGGCGCGAATGCGCAAGCTCATGGAAAGCGGTTGCACCGTGCTCTTCGTCAGTCACTCCATCGACGCAGTGCGGGCACTTTGTGATTACGCCATCTGGATCGATGGTGGCACCCTCAAGATGCAGGGAAATGTCACCGAGGTGACCAATGCCTACATGAATGATGTGTTCGTCGAGCACAACCGACTCATCTTGGAAGCGAGCCAGGGGGGGATCCATGACGAGCCTGGCAGCGTAGCAATGGCCACCCCTACTACGTCTGGGCCGGCCGACCAGGCGGGGGATGACATGATCGACGCCGAGGAGGTCACAGCCCGCACTGTGCTCAACGTTCAGGCAGTCCAGCTCCTGAATACGGACGGACAACCAACAGACCAGATTGAACAGCGCGACCAGCTTACATTGGCCATCGATGTCAAGTTCTACAAGGCATTGAAGAACGTCAGCATCGGATTCCTCATCAAGGACCAGTTCGGCCAGGAATTGACGGGCGAGAGTATCTTCAACAGCTTCCGTAAGGGAGTAGAGGTATATGCGGGGCAGCTGTTGCAGGTCAGATTCAGAGGGGCGAATTTGCTGAGAGGAGGGCAATCCTACTCCATTGCCATTCGCATCAATCAGGTCAGCCATTGGGACCGAAGCGATAACGTCGTCATATATGCCGACGAACTGGCCGCGGTCTTTGATGTGCGGACAGACAAAGATGAACCCATGTGGTTCAAGTTCAGAATGCCATTCAAGGTGGAATGCAAGTGAATCGTATGGAAGTCAGCGTAGTTTTGAACTTGCACCGGGAAGCACTTCTTCTGACACCAACGTTGCTCTCGCTTGACGCGTGCGCTCGCGAGGCCCAGGCTGCAGGTATCTCCGTGGAGCTCATTGCGGTATTTGACCGCACGGATGATGCTACCCGGGACGCGTTTAATGCGCAGCCTATGGGAGGGTTTGATCGCATCGAGACGTTGGAAGTGGATGTAGGCTCACTTGGCCTAGCTCGAAATGCGGGAATCGAGCGTGCGACCGGCGAATACATCTGGACCTCCGATTCCGATGACATCGTGTCATCCAACTCGATCGTTGCCCTGCTGCAGACCGCCCGGAGACACCCCAACCCCAAGGTGGTCGTCTTCATCGAATACCTCTGCGCATTCGGTGACCGCTACCACAATGTTCGCTACTTCGATTCAAGGTACCTCACTGCGGGGGATTTTGCGTTTCAGCATCCCTACATTTCTCGAATCTTTGTGCCAAGGGCTGCCTTTGACAGACTTCGTTACGGCGACTTGCGCGTCGCATCGGGATTCGCCTACGAAGATTGGGATTTCAACTGCAATCTGCGTGCAGATGGCTACGATATGGTTGTCGCGCCGGAGACAGTCATCTTCTACCGCCAGCGCAATGGCAGTCTGCTGAGACAGGCTGACGCTGCTTCCTCGCGCCTGATTCCTCACGGCCCATTGTTTGATCGCAGGACTTTCTTGGGCGACATGCAGCGTTCGCGCGCGGGGGACTGGGCCAGGCTCTGCCGAGAGCGCCAGAAAATATTCTTGGCGGACAACACGCAGTTGTTCACCTCATCGCCGAAGATGATGGGATACCTGAATGACGCCGTCGAACTGGAGCCGGAAATCGAGCCGTACAGGGTCGAGACAGCGGGCAGCTACAGCCCCATGCCTTGGAACCCGGCGCATTGGGGAATGCAGCTGGAGAGCCTTTATCGAATGATTGGAGATGGGCCCTTCACTGACATCGTGCTGTTGCCTTGGCTGCGGCCAGGAGGGGGGGAGAAGTACATTCTGCAGATTTTGGACGAGATTTCAGCGCAGGAGCCCGATTCGCGTTTCCTGGTTGTAGCGGGCGAATCCGTACCTCGGCATGAGTGGGTGGCACGCCTCCCTTCCGGAAGCGTGTTCATCGACATTTGCAATGCCTTCCCCTCGCTTGATGCGGGCGACCGCGATGCATTGCTCATCCGCGCATTGTTGGCGGTTTCCTCCGTTCGCGCCCGTCTACATGTGAAATCGTCGGGTTTTGCCCACCGCCTTCTGGATTCCTTCGCCCCGGTCATGAGCGCCAGCTTCCGCATTGTGTACTACCGGTTCTGCGACGGAACGTATAGTTGGGGCCGGAAGGTGCGGCGCGGGCCTTGGGGAATCGAGGTGATGAGAAAGCACCTTCGAGGATTCTGGAAAGTCGTGACAGACTGTCAGGCAACCCTGTCCGAAGATCAGCGTTTCCTTGGGCCGCTTCCCAGTTACGAGGTGGTCTATGCGGAATGCGACACGCCGCGAGCGGTTGAGTCGCAGCGTATCCCCACCAAGCGCCTCCTTTGGGCTTCACGGGTAGACCCGCAGAAGCGGCCGGAGCGGTTGGCTCAAATTGCGAGTGCCCTGAGCGATGCAGGTATCGAGGTGGAAATTGATGCGTATGGTTCGGCAGATCCGGGCGTGGACGCAAAGATGATTTTCAACGGTGGCAAGAATGTTCGCTATCGAGGGGGGTTCTCAGTCGTGTCGGATTTGCCTCTCGAAAAGTACGATGCATTCATCTATACAAGTGACTTTGATGGTCTTCCGAACATCCTGCTCGAAATGCTGGGCGCTGGATTGCCTGTGATCGCACCGGATGTTGGTGGGATTCGTGAGGCTGTCATCAATGGCGTCACTGGCAAATTGGTGAGCGGAGCTGATGAGGAATCGCTTGTCGTCGCATACGTCGATGCTGTGAAGGATATATATGGCGATTGGAGTGCCACGCTTCATGCGGGGCTTCGGGCGCGTGAACTGGTTCTGACCCAGCATGGGCCAGCTCAATTCTCTGAAAGAGTAGCCGAGGTCCTTGAACTCGCTCGTTTGAACTCCAGCAAGGCTTCTTGATGTCAATAATGTACTTCTACGCTGACGCAGAGAGTATTGATGTTCTGCGTTCTGGTCGCTCCAAGGCGCTGATGCTTGGCAGCGACTTTGGCTACGGCAATTTCGGTGATGTGCTCCAGCACGTTGGAGCTCTGTCTCGCCTGCGGGAAACCTCGGCTTTGGAGCTGGTTTCGATCTTCGCGTTGGAGGCGATCTCCAGGTTTGTCGCGGTCGACGCACTCAGGAAGATCTACAGAGTCAATGCGTTGATGTTTGTCGCCTCTCAACCTCTCCGGGCTGACGATTTGACCCGCTTGGGCCTTCAGCAGGTGCTTGTCGTCAACAATGTTGCAATGCTTCATCTCTACGGTGGGGGCTTCCTCAATGAAATGTGGGGGGACTTCTCCCTGGATATTGCCGAAAGCCTGCTTCAGAAGCTCCCCAGTGCCATCTACGTTATTTCCGGGCAGCAGGTGGCCGCTGGCTATTCAGGTCGAGTCGTCGAGCACATCGCCAAATACAAGCCCGCTTTGGTCGGTGTGCGTGATCGTGACTCGCTGCGCAACGTTCAGGAGCATGGCGCTACTGCCGAGTTCTCCTTCGACGATGCGGTTGAGCAACTTCTGTCGCTGTCCAGACTGTTTCAGATACGTCGAGGTGCTGGCGCATTCCTACATCTGAACTCCTCCGGATACACCGGCAATGACACTGCGCTGCTGGAAATGACCCGACACCTTTCGCTTGTGACGCAGCGAGTGGGCTCGTCGGAGCAGGCGGTTCTCTTCCAAGCATTCCAGGACGGCCGTGAAGAAGTGGTTGATTCGCTTGAGACCGTCAAGCGGCTTGAGCGGGCTTTCCCGTTCGCAAGTGTGCAGACGGCATTGCTGGTCGAGGCAATTCTGGCTCCTCCCGGGAAATGGTCGCCGCGTGTACTTCAGGGTGAATTTGGCTACTCCTGCTCTTACCACGTCACCATGTGGTTGCAGCTCAATGGTATTCCCTGCTGGTTGCGTGGCAGCAATAGCTACTATGACCAGAAGCGCCGTTCATTGGGAGTGGAGGGTGACTTCGAATCGTTCTTGGAAACTCTGCCATGCGTCGACCATGGAGAGAATCTCGACGCGCGTGTTCAATGGCATGCCAAACTAGATGCCGTGGTTGACGCTGCGGGTCGCGCTCAGAATAGCGTAACGTGGGATCCAGCTTCCGGTGAAGGGAGAGTATTCCATTTCAAAGGAGAACCCCGCCTTGAAACGCGGCTTGGCGATAGTTGGAGGACGGTCAGTCAGCTGCTGGAAGAGAGAGGAACATTGTCTGAGAGTCGGACGTCGCTGGCTACTGAGAAGCAGGCCATGTTTGAGCGGCTCGAAGAGGTGGAAACCAGATTCGACCAAGTAAGCCTAACGCTTCGGAAAGTGGAGCGGGAGCGCGATGAGCTGTCCCTGCAATTGCAGAGCACCAATGAACGCTGCGAGTCCTTGGATCTGCAATTGCATGAGGCCAATGTTGCCGCAGCAGAAGCCACTGATCGGCTTAAACTACTGTTTGACGACGCTCTGTCGGCGGGAGCGCGTGTCGGCTCTCTGGGTGCCGTCCGGGATTACTGGCAGGAGCGACGGTTCGAAATCGAGGATCGGTTGTTGGCCTGCAATGAGCGGCTGACCGAGGTGGGCTTCGACGCCGGGCGATACCGAAAGCAGGCTGAATCCGAGCATGATGCACGCGTCTATCATATGGAGCGGGCCCAAGCGGCCACCAACTTGCTAAAGGAAATGATGGCAAGCCGCTCGTGGCGCTGGACGTCGCCGCTTCGGGTAGTCAATCGATTCGCTAGAACGCGGCGATTTGATGCGGCGGGCAACGTGGGTCTGTTCGAAATCCTACGTCTTGCAGGGATGCGAATGCCGGTTCCCCAGAGCATGAAATCTCGCTTAGGGAGTTGGCTGAGGAGCTTGCGCCGGCGTTGATGGTGGCTTAGTCGCACTTGGTATCAGGCGTTCGCGTAACCCTCGATTCTGCACATATCCCGCGCGAACGCCTCCCAAGTGAATGTTGCGACCTGCAGGTTTTGCATGCAAAGACGTTGCTGGCGGACTTGGTTATCCGACAACTGCTCAATGTCCTTCACGTAATCCAGTGCAGTAGCGCGAGTGCCCAGCAGCGATTGCGCGGGTACAAGATCTCTGATGCCGCCAACATCGGGCGCTACGATCGGGAGGCCCGCGGCTGCGGCCTCCAGCAGAACGTTGGGAAGGCCGTCCCAGGCAGTCGTATAGACGTAAGCCCGATGCTGCGGCAAAACGATATCTTGAAAGCGGTCAAATGGACCGTGCAGGGTTACGTTGTCCAGTCGGGTGAGCGCAGCCAGATGCGGATCGTCCGCCGATAGTGCGGTTCCATGAACGTCCCAGTGGACATCCTTGAGCATGGTAGCGATGTCAACCAGAAGATCAGGTCGCTTCTGCCGCTCAAGACGGCTTGCCCACAGGACGCGCTTGCCTGGCTGCAGCGTGAAGCTTGGCGCATTGTCCATCGACGGAGCGGGGAAGTGCACAACCCGAAAAAGGTCACGGCGAATACCAAGCTGCTGACACCAGCTTTCAGGCGAGGCGCTGTTGTCAGTGATGACTGCGTCCAGCCATTGTGAAGTGGTCGGGAGGTGCTGCTGTGCAAGGCCCTGTGCGCGGCCGCTCTCTGCCAACTCGTCGCAGTAGAGTGAAACGAAGATACGGGTTCTTTGGCGAATAGCTAGTCCAAATCGCTCCAGCATTCTCCATGCGGAATGGGAGTTGATGATATGGATCCGGGATGGTGCCAGCTGAAGAATCAATCGTGCAAGAACGATTTCCCGCTCTTGCATTGCAGTGCTTAGTCCGCGAAATTCTTTCCCCGCATCAATGTACAGTGAAGCTCTCGGCAGGCGATCTGCCCAAGGGGAGTCTCCATCTTCAGTGGCAAGGACCAATGTTCGATGCCCCAGCTCACCACTGCAGAGTCTGGCATGGTACAGCGCAGCCAGATCCGCCCCGCCACGCTTCAGCCATGGTACGAATAGAATGGTGTCGAAACGTCGGCTTCCAATCAGATCCAGGATTCGCTGATAGGCCTTGCCCGCCTGTGTCCAATGGGTGGGTGCGTAGCGCGCCTGCGGGTGCGAGCCTAGGAATTCGCCGGGCGATAGCAGTGGATCTACCTGCAGTGAGAGATTCTCCATGTCTTCAACTGCCCACTGGGGCAGCGTCCGAAGCGCTGCCACGGGTTCGCGTAGGCTCCTGCGATCCAGTACGTGGTCTGCCGAGACTGGCCATTTCGCCGATGGATGGATACGCTTGCCCAGGCTCAGGAGTTGCGAGATCAGCTTGCGCTGGATGTGATCGGGTAGCCGTGAGAGTAGCTGCCGGTCCAGCAGGTGATAGGCCCGACGGGCAAAGGATCGTGAAATCATGGACGGGGGGCGAACAACTGGGTGGGGGCGATCAACGCGCGGTTGCTGGCGTGCGCTTGGTTCAATGAGCCGACCTTCTTCTTGCGTACATAATGCACGGTCCGTTCCGCGATCAGGTGGGGGTGGCCTAGCGAGAGTGTCTGGCAGTTCCAATGCCAGTCTTCGAAGCCGAATCCTGATTCGCCTGGGCGGGAGAGGGTATATGGGGTCTGGAGATAAATACTCCTGGCAGCGAAGCTGCATGCATTCCAAGGGTTGGTTACCAGCATGCAGTCGGAGTCAAAGCCGTAGGCGTCACTTCCTGTTTGCCACCAAATGCCCTGCTCAGCATCGAAAGTAACAATCAACTCGGGGTGAATAATGGAGTTCTCATTTCCTGCTGCGGTTTCCAAGCAGCGGATGACAAAGTCCGCGGAAAGATAGTCATCACCATCACATATCAGAACCCAGTGGCCAGCTACAGATTCAATTGCCTTGTTCCGCGAAACCCCCAGATCACCGCACTCCAGCTCTAGTACTTTATCGATCAAGCCGGCATGGTGATGCCAGGTGATCACGCGTGCCGTTTCAGCGTCGGCGTGGTCAAGGGTGGCGACGACTTCCACCGAAATGCCGTGCTCCGCTGCGGCAAGCTTGCAACGAAGCAATGACAGCAAGGACTTGTGCGCCAGCAGACCTTCCCTGTGGAATGTGATGACTGCCGAGACCTCAGGTTTCATTGGAACGCTCCCGCAAATCAGGCTGGACCCCGGTCGTTGTGAACCTGCCAGCGCCATGCATCAACACACATCTGGTCCAAGCTCCGCTCCGCGGTCCAGCCCAAAAGACCGTGGGCGAGGGATGGGTCGGCAAAGCAACTGGCTGCATCTCCAGGCCGCCGCGCCACGACACGGAACGGTACGCTTCGGCCGCTTGCGCGTTCAAACGCGGCAACGACGTCCAAGACGCTGTATCCCTTGCCTGTACCAAGATTGACTGTAAGACTCTGATTCATTTCCGTGATGTAGTCCAGCGCGCGCACATGGGCTGCCGCCAGATCCATGACATGGATGTAATCACGCACGCCGGTGCCGTCATGTGTTTCGTAGTCGTCGCCGAATACTTGAAGGTACTCGCGCTGCCCGAAGGCAACCTGGGAAACATACGGCATCAGGTTATTGGGCGTTCCAGTCGGAGCTTCGCCTATGAGACCGGATGGATGTGCGCCTACGGGATTGAAGTAACGAAGCGTGGCTACCCGGAATTTCGGATCAGAAGCCGCCTTATCAGCTAGCAACTGTTCGCAGATGAGTTTGGTTCGGCCGTACGGATTGGTCGTTCGGGTCGCTGCTGATTCTGGTATCGGGCAGAAGTCCGGGTCACCATAAACCGTTGCAGAAGAGCTGAAGACAAAGTTTCGTACACCAGTGCCCTCCATCGCCTGCAGGAGAGTAATTGTTCCCGAGATGTTGTTGTCGAAATAATCAAGCGGGCGCTTCCAAGATTCGCCGACTGACTTGAGCGCGGCGAAATGGATTACCGCGTCGATCTGGTGATCCTGCAGGACAGTACGAAGAGTGGATCCGTCGCGTACATCGCCCTCGATGAATACAGGTGGTTTTCCTGTGATCGTTTTGATCGCCTCCAGCGTTCCTTTCTGGCTATTGTCCAGGTTGTCGAGGATGGTTACCTCATTCCCGCGCGCTAGTAGATCGACGCAAGTATGGGAGCCAATAAAACCAAGGCCGCCAGTTACAAGGATATTCATCTTTATATATACCTGGAAAGTTCTGCAAATTCTAGGATTGCAGATTGCACTGAACGGTGAAAGTCCAAGATTGCTGTGACTATTGAATCATGCAGACGAGGATACTGCCGTCTGCTTGCTTTGACACCGATGCTCGCGACGGCCATGCGGCGATCCCGTTGCACATCTCTTTTTTTGTTCCACGGATATCCAATTTTTCCCCCGTCGACACGGCAAACAGTCCGGGCAGTGACCAATCATAGAGGAAGGCGGATTCATTGATGCCTTCGCCTGTCATCGATTGGGTTCTGGTGTGGGCGGGCCATCCTGCCGCAATCTGTAGGCGCGGAATGCCGTCAAACTCCAATGCGCGCGTGTAGATTGCGGTAGCGGTCCGTTGATCCCATTGTGTTACAAGTAACTGCTGATAGAACAGGGTTGACCCGATGGCGCAGAAGGCGAACACAAGTGGAATCAATGAAGCCAATATCAACCTGCCAAACGGAAGGCGAATTCCTGCCCAAACCATACTGATGAAGAGGGCAAAACAGAGGCCCGCCGGCGAAAAGGTGCGGGGAACATGCCCCCCCCAGGAAAGAGCAAGCGGGCTTACTGTGGCCAGCAGGCCGGCCCCTAGAAAAAGCGCTGCCGAGAGTGCTCTGAACCAGTCGCGGACTAAGCAGAACAAGAACATCGACAGCAACCCAATGCCCAAAAGAATCTTGAGCCACAAGGCCATGATCGGCTCGCCTCGAAGCAGTATCCCGTAAGCCAAACTTAGTCCGGAGTGGAGTGTGTTGGCGACTCCGCCTTGAAGATGGGGTGTATAGGTTTCCGATGCGCCTACGCCCAGGATGCTTCGTAGGATGCTGCTGGTTATAAGATAAACGGTGGTGCTTAGGAGCAGCGTGGCTAGAACAAATACGACGCCGTACAGAGCCTGGGGCCATTCGCCTTTCCGCTGCTTGACCTCGCACATCATGGTGACGGCCCATGCCCCGGCCGCGATGGCATACAGGATTAGAATCGCTTGGTTGGCGTGGCTACATACGACCAAGACAAGCAAACTCAGCGCGAATTTTATGCCTGTCTTCAACTGGGTTGTCAGAATGAGCAGGGCAAAGAACAGGGACAAATAGACGAACGCATGTGTGATCGCACTCATACGGAACAGGAAGTACGAGGTCAGGTAAGGATGGGTTGCTGCGAAAACGGCTGCGACGTAATGGACAAAATTGTTGCGCTCACTCACACGGGTTAGCGAAACGGCCGCTGCAATTGCCAGTGAGATCGAGCTGAATGCAAGCAATGACGTGAAGAATGAGATGCTGGTAAGCGAAAGCCCAGTTACGTCCACGCTTTGGGTAAGCAGGGACAGCACCACCCTTCCCTGAGAGACGAAGTTCTCCAGGTTTCCCGCAGCATCACCTTGGAAGGCAAAGGCGTAGTCGTCGGGCGCCATTCCCGGAAGTAGTGTCGCGCCTTTGCTTAGCAGGTTGCCCACAAGGGCGGTGAGAAAGAGCAGCCAGAAGCTTCTTTGGAGAAGCAGGCCGCTTGCGCTGCTGGGAAGAGAAGGAGGATGGATCACTGAGTGACCTGCATTGCTTGCTCCGCCGCCTCAGTTACAAGGTCGAGTTGCTCCTCAAGACCCAGCCACAGCGGAAGACGGACCAGTCTGTTGCTGATGTCGTCCGTAACATCAAGATTGCCAGACGTGCGGCCGAGCTGCTCTCCCGCAGGCGAAGAATGCAGGGGTATGTAGTGAAATACCGTCTGCACTCCGCTTTCCTTCATGCTGAAAATGAATTTCGTACGTGCTTCCAGACTGGGAAGAAGTAAGTAGTACATGTGTGCGTTGTGAACACATTCTTCCGGAACTATCGGGCGGCGTAGCGCACCCGCTGCCTCATGTGGCGCTGCCCATGCATGATAGCGGTCCCATATCGCGAGGCGTCGAGACGTAATGTCCTCTGCTTCATTCAGTTGGGCATTCAAGAATGCTGCGATGATCTCCCCGGGAAGATAGGAGGAGCCAACGTCGACCCAAGTGTATTTGTCGACTTGACCGCGGAAGAAGCGACTCCGGTTTGTGCCCTTCTCACGGATGATTTCCGCACGCTCGCCGAACTCGGTGTCACGGCACAGTAGAGCGCCGCCTTCGCCGGAAATGACATTCTTGGTCTCGTGGAAACTAAACGCCCCGAGCTCGCCAATTGTTCCCAATGCGCGCCCCTTGTAACTGGACATGATTCCTTGGGCCGCATCTTCCACAACAGCTACGCCGTGTCGTTGAGCGATTTGGACGATGGTATCCATTTCACAGGCGACACCGGCGTAGTGGACCACACAGATTGCTCGCGTGCGTGAAGTGATGGCCGCTTCGATCAGGGCTTCGTCGATGTTGAGAGTGTCGCTCCGTATGTCGACGAATACCGGCACCGCACCACGCAGTGCGAAGGCATTAGCCGTCGACACGAAGGTGAATGAGGGCATGATCACTTCATCGCCGGGTTCAAGGTCCAGCAGAAGAGCGGCCATTTCCAGTGCTGCAGTGCACGAGTGGGTGAGCAGGGCACTCGCAGCGCCTGTGCGTTCTCGCAACCACTGGTGGCACTTCTTCGTAAACGGACCGTCTCCCGAAAGGTGGCCATTGGCATGCGCCTGGCTGATCATCGGGAGTTCCTTGCCAGTCATGAACGGGCGATTGAACGGAATCATGAGGTCTCTTCGGTCTGAACAGTTGAGATCAGCCTTGGCTGATGAGGATCAGGCCGACAATAACGGTTGCCAGCCCGACCGCTTTATACACGGTGAAAACTTCGCCAAACAGGGGGATAGCGGCGACGCAGACAATCAGGAAGTTTAGTGCCATGAATGGATAGGCACGACTAAGTTCCAGTCGCGAAACCGCCAGCATCCAGCAAAGGGATGCTGCGAACGCCGCGACAAAGGCAGAAATCACCCAGGGCTGCAGGAGTAACTGGATGACAGGAGGAAGTTTCCCTAGTAGTCCGGTCGTTGTAGCTTGGTATGAACTCGCCTGCCATTTGATGACGAGCTGACCATAGCTGGTCAGCAGAATCGTTGCGGCGACCATGAACCAGGGGAAGAAGGGAGTTGTGGAGTTCACGGCTTGCTCCGCTTTGCAGCCAGGCGGCGGTCGATATGAAACGTATCGTAAGCTCTCGCCAGCAACAGACCGGCACGCGCCCATTGTCTCTGCACGGTGTAGTTCCATATCTGGGTGGAGATACTCAGGCGCGCTAAGCCCGCTCCTGCATAGTGGTGCAGCAGGTGACGCAGCAGCGTGCCGTAGTGACCTCGTCGCTCGAAAGCGGGGTGGACTGCATTGAGTACGATCTCCACGCCACCGTCCTGGACATCGCAGGTAGCGAAGCCAGCGGCAACGTCGCCGTCGAACACCAGCCAGGTATCGCTGGTTGTGTTGGACGGGTCGGCACGGCTCTGGGCCCACTCGATGTATCCGTCCAGAATCTGTGCAGCGGGCAATAGCGGATTGGCCGCATAGTGGGCCCGGTAGTTCTGGAAGCCTGCGGAGGCGATGCCGCGGATTGCCTCAAGGTCGTCCAACTGCGCGCGGCGAACGTTGGGAGCCGCGTTTCCTGCGGAAGCTGGCAGCCGCACTTCATAGTAGACAAGGGTGTCAGCGTGGAGCAGTACTTCGCCATGCTGGATGAGCGCATTGGGGACCTCGTTGCTGCCCGCTGGAAAGCGGGCAATGATGAGGTCGGCCGGGGAGGCCATAATGGCCTCGACCATGGGCGCCGCAGGCGTATCGATCCCGAGGTTCGCGCGCTCGACGTGGATCGCGAATCGATTCGAGTCCAAGGGCGAGTAATTGAGCAAGGACTGTTCAGGCATTGTCGTTGCTCCAGGAGTCATACCAGATCAGGTACTGCGGGCGTCTCTTGGTTTCGTTGTGCATGCGACCGACGTAAAGGCCGACCACCCCAATGCTTGCCATGAGGAAGCTTCCCACCAGCCAGACCGAAGCAAGGATACTGGTGAATCCCGCAACTCGAATATCGCCCATCAGATAGCGGTACACGGCGAACGCCGCAACGCAGAGGCCCACTCCGGCGAGTGCGAACGAAGCCGACATTACCAATCTCAGCGGTTTGTCCGAGAATGAAAGGGCGATCCGGGTCGCCATCTGCAGCAGCTTGCTTAGCGTGTAACTGCTCTTGCCCACGGTGCGCTCCCCGTGTACCACGGGGGTACGGACCGTCCGAAAGCCCGTCCATCTGGCAAGCAGAGGAAGGAATCTGTCCGTTTCCGGCATCGCATTCATCGCGTCGATGACTTTGCGGCTGTAGGCGCCGAAGTTGGCGGTGCTCGGATCGTAATTGGTATCGGTCAACCAGCCCAAAGTACGGTAGAAGGTGCGCGAGCCTGCCTGCTTGAACCAGGTGTCCTGACGTTCGATGCGTTGTCCGAGGACGATCTCGACATCTTCCTTAAGCTCGGCCAGAAGCGTGGGAATCTCCTCAGGTATATCCTGCAGGTCACAGTCCATCACAATCATGGCCCTGCCTCGGGCTCGTGCGATTCCAGCGCTTATCGCGGCGTGTTGCCCAAAGTTCCGTGAAAGCTTGAGCCCTCGTACCTCGGCATGGAGTTGAGACAACTCCAGGATGCGTTCCCATGCCTGGTCTGGGCTGTTGTCGTCGACGAAGATGATTTCGACTGTTCTGCTCTCATTCTTGACCGCAGCCAGGACCCTTTCGGTCAGCTCTTCCAGGCAGCTTGAGCATCCGTAGACCGGAATGACCACGGATACGTCCGGGACGAATGAGAAATCCCGAGACGGTGCCTGATTCAGGACGGTCTTTGACATGGGCTTTGACGGTTGCGGAGACACGCTGGTAAGGGGTCCAATGGCCGGAGCGGGAAGAGCATCGGCCGCACTAGGCGGCCGATGCAGCAAAGCCTACTATTTCACAACGTAACCTTACAGCGCCTGTTCCAGCTCCGGCAGGATCGTAAACAGATCCCCCACCAGGCCGATATCGGCAATCTCGAAGATCGGCGCATCGCCGTCCTTGTTGATCGCCACGATCGTGCCGGCGTCCTTGATGCCGGTCAGGTGCTGGATGGCACCGCTGATACCCACGGCCACGTACAGTTCCGGCGCGATGATCTTGCCGGTCTGGCCGACCTGCAGGTCGCTGGGCACGTAGCCGGCATCGACCGCGGCGCGCGAGGCACCGACGGCGGCACCGAGCTTGTCGGCCAGCTGGAAGATGACCTTGAAGTTCTCTTCCGAACCGACACCACGGCCACCGGAGACCACGCGCTTGGCGCTCTGCAGGTCCGGGCGGTCGCTGGCGCCAGCGGCGAGGCCGACGAAGCGGGTGTGGGTCGGCAGGGCAGCATCGACGCTGGCCGCTTCGATGGCGGCGCTGCCGCCCTGGGCAGCTTCCGGCCACGAGGCGGCACGCACGGTGGCGACCACGATCTGGTCGGCCGGGGCGTCCACGGTGATGATCACGTTGCCGGCGTAGATCGGGCGCTTGAAGGTGTGGCTGCCTTCGACGCTCATCAGGTCGGAGACCTGGTTGACGCCGAGCAGGGCGGCCACACACGGCATCAGGTCCTTGCCGAAGGTGGTCGACGGGCCGAACACGTGGCTGTAACCCTTGGCCAGCTGCGCGATCTGCGGCGCCAGCACCTGGGCGATGGCCTGCGCGTTGGCGGCATTGGCCACGGTCAGGACCTTGGCGACGCCGGTGATCTTCGCGGCCTCGGCGGCGACGGCGGCCGGATCGGCGGCCAGCACCAGCACGTCGATGCTGGCACCGCCGATGGCGGCAGCGGCGCTCACGGTCTTGGCGGTGGCGGCGTTGAGCTTGCCGTCATGGTGCTCGGCGATGACGAGAATCTTGCTCATTACAGCAACCCCTTCTGCTTGAGTGCGGCCACCAGTTCGGCCGCGTCCTTGACCATCACACCCTTGCTGCGCTTGGACGGCGCGGCGTACTGGGTGGTCTTGAAGGTGTCGGCGGCTTCAACGCCGAGGTCGGCCAGCTGCAGGGTTTCCAGCGGCTTGGCCTTGGCCTTCATGATGTCCGGCAGCTTGATGAAGCGCGGCTCGTTCAGGCGCAGATCGGTGGTGACCACGGCCGGCAGGTCCACTTCCAGCGTTTCCAGGCCGGCGTCGACTTCGCGGGTCACCGTGGCCTTGCCATCGGCAATCTCCAGCTTGCTAGCGAAGGTCGCCTGCGGGCGGCCCCACAGCGTGGCCAGCATCTGGCCGGTCTGGTTGGCGTCGTCGTCAATGGCCTGCTTGCCGAGGATCACCAGGTCAGGCTGTTCCTTCTCGATCAGCTTGAGCAGGGTGCGCGACGCAGTCAGCGGCTGGATGGCCTGGTCTGTGACGACGTGAATGGCACGGTTGGCGCCCATGGCCAGACCGTTGCGCAGGTGCGCCTGGGCATCGGCCGGGGCGATGGTGGCGACCACCACTTCGCTGGCAATGCCCTTGTCGCGCAGTCGCAGGGCTTCTTCCAGGGCGATTTCGTCGAAGGGGTTGGGGGACAGCTTGACGCCGTCGGTGACCACGCCGGAACCGTCCGGCTTGACCTGAATGCGGACGTTGTAGTCCACCACGCGCTTGTACGCGACGAGGATTTTCATCTGGTACGGGGTCCTTCAGTAACAGGGAGAACGTCCGGTCCTGCAACAGCAACCGGTTCGGGGGTGGGACCCCGATTCTAGCTGGCTTGGGGTGACCATGCGAATGCGTATGGTTATGTTGCGGCGCCGCAAGAATGGACCTCCGCGAGCTCGTGTTCACGTCACGCAGGCGGTCGTGAAGGCCATCGGGATGTATCCTGTCACGCTGCGCTGGGGCGCCCGTGGGCGCTCCTTGGATGAGTTTCGATCAGGAGAACAGGTAGTGCCCACATGGCTTGTCACCGGCGGCGCCGGATTCATTGGCGGTAACTTCGTTCTCGAGGCGGTCGCGCGCGGCGTCAAGGTCATCAACCTCGATGTGCTGACCTACGCCGGCAACCTGAAGACCCTGTCCAGCCTGGACGGCAACCCCAACCACCTGTTCGTGCAGGGCGATATCGGCGACCAGGCCCTGATCGCGAACCTGCTGGCCGAACACCGGCCGGACGCCGTGGTGAACTTCGCCGCCGAAAGCCACGTTGACCGCTCCATCGATGGTCCCGGCGCCTTCATCCAGACCAACGTGGTGGGCACCCTGGGCCTGCTGGAAGCGGTCCGTGACTACTGGAAGGCGCTGCCGGCCGAACAGGGCGAGGTGTTCCGCTTCCTGCACGTGTCCACCGACGAGGTGTACGGCACCCTGGGCGAGACCGGCAAGTTCAGCGAAACCACCCCGTACGCCCCGAATTCGCCGTACTCGGCGTCGAAGGCCGCTTCGGACCACCTGGTCCGTGCCTTCCACCACACCTACGGGCTGCCGGTACTGACCACCAACTGCTCCAACAACTACGGCCCGTACCACTTCCCCGAGAAGCTGATCCCGCTGGTGATCGCCAAGGCGCTGGCTGGCGAGCCGCTGCCGGTGTACGGCGACGGCAAGCAGGTGCGCGACTGGCTGTTCGTGTCCGACCACTGCGAAGCGATCCGCACCGTGCTGGCCAAGGGCCAGGTCGGCGAGACCTACAACGTCGGCGGGAATTCGGAAAAGCAGAACATCGAAGTGGTGCAGGCGATCTGCGCACTGCTGGACCAGCGCCGCCCGCGTGCGGATGGACAGCCGCGCAGCAGCCAGATCACCTACGTCACCGACCGCCCCGGCCATGACCGCCGCTATGCGATCGATGCCTCCAAGCTGAAGAACGACCTGGGCTGGGAACCGGCCTACACCTTCGAGCAGGGCATCACGTTCACCGTCGACTGGTACCTGGACAACCAGGAATGGGTCAACGGCGTGCTGGATGGCAGCTACCGCCTGCAGCGCATCGGCACTGCCGCCTGAGGCCGGGAGAGAACATGACGCAACGCAAGGGCATCATCCTGGCCGGCGGTTCCGGCACCCGGCTGTATCCGATCACCAAGGGCGTCAGCAAGCAGCTGTTGCCGGTGTACGACAAGCCGATGATCTACTACCCGCTCAGCGTGCTGATGCTGGCGGGCATCAGCGAAGTGTTGATCATCAATACCCCGCACGAACAGGCGCTGTTCCAGCAGCTGCTGGGCGACGGTTCGCAATGGGGCATGGACATCCAGTACGCGGTGCAGCCGAGTCCGGATGGCCTGGCCCAGGCTTACCTGATCGGCCGCGACTTCGTTGCCGGCAAGCCGAGCTGCCTGGTGCTGGGCGACAACATCTTCCACGGCCACGGCCTGCGCGAGGTGCTCAAGCGTGCAGACGAACGCGTGCACGGCTCGACCGTGTTCGGCTACTGGGTGAATGATCCGGAGCGCTACGGCGTGGCCGAGTTCGACCAGCGCGGCAAGGTGATCGATCTGGTGGAGAAGCCTGAAAAACCGCGCTCCAACTATGCGGTGACCGGCCTGTACTTCTATGACGGCAAGGCCAGCGATTACGCGGCCGAACTGAAGCCGTCGCCGCGTGGTGAGCTGGAGATCACCGATCTCAACAAGCGCTACCTGGAAGAAGGCAATCTTCACCTGGAAGCGCTCGGCCGTGGCTATGCGTGGCTGGATACCGGCACTCACCAGTCGCTGCTGGAAGCCTCCAACTTCATCGAGACCATCCAGACCCGCCAGGGCCTGCAGGTCTGCTGCCCGGAAGAAATCGCGTTCGGCCGAGGCTGGATCAATGCCGAGCAGCTGGAGGCGCTGGCTGCGCCGTTGATCAAGAATGGCTACGGCCAGTACCTGCACACGCTCGCCCAGCGTGGAGTCGTTCCGTGAAAGTAATTGAAACCAAGTTGCCCGGCTGCGCGGTGATCGAGCCGGCTGTGTTCGGCGATGCCCGCGGTTACTTCTTTGAAACCTGGAATGCCGAGCGTTTCGCCGCGCTGGGCCTGCCGGATCGTTTCGTGCAGAGCAACGTGTCCACCTCGGCGCAGGGCGTGCTGCGTGGCCTGCATTACCAGTGGCCGCGCCCGCAGGGCAAGCTGGTCAGCGTGCTCGAAGGCGAGGTCTATGACGTGGCCGTGGACATCCGCCGCGGCTCGCTGACCTTCGGCCAGTGGGAAGCGGTGGTGCTGAGCGCTGAAAACAGGAAGCAGTTCTGGATTCCGGAAGGCTTCGCGCATGGGTTTGCCGTGCTCTCCGAACGTGCAATGTTCAGCTATCTGTGCACGGACGTCTACGTCAAGGAAGCGGATGCAGGTATCCGCTGGAATGACGCCGATATTGCGGTGGACTGGCCGGTGAGTGCACCGACCTTGTCGGCCAAGGACGAGAACGCGCCGTTCCTGAAGGACATCGCTGAAGATCGCTTGCCGGTCTACGTGCCATGACCGTTCTGGTGTTCGGTGGCAACGGCCAGGTTGGCCAGGAGCTGCTGCGCGCGCTGGCGTCGCTGGGTGAAGTGGTTGCCACCACCCGCAGTGGTCAGCTGCCTGATGGCAGCGCCTGCGAGGTGGCTGATTTCGGCCAGCCCGACAGCCTGCCGGCATTGCTGGATCGCCTGCAGCCATCGGTGGTGGTCAACGCGGCCGCGTACACGGCAGTCGATCGCGCCGAGCAGGATGCCGAGGCGGCCTTCGCCGCCAACGCGCAGGCGCCGGGCGTGATCGCGCGCTGGTGCACGGCCCATGGCGTGCCCTTGGTGCATTACTCCACCGACTATGTGTTCGACGGCCAGGGCAGTGCGCCCTACCGCGAAGACGAGCCGACCGCGCCGCTGGGCGTCTATGGCACCAGCAAGCGCGATGGTGAGGATGCAGTGCGTTTGGCCGGTGGCCGCCACCTGATCTTCCGCACGGCGTGGGTCTATGCCTCACATGGCGCCAATTTCCTGCGCACCATGCTGCGCGTGGGAGCAGAACGCGAACAGTTGCGGGTGGTGGCCGACCAGATCGGCACGCCAACACCGGCAGCGCTGATTGCCGATGTCACTGCGCAGGTGCTGCAGCATCCGGGCCACTTGTCGGGAATCTGGCATCTGACCGCCAGTGGCCAGACCAGCTGGCATGGGTTTGCCGAGGCGATCTTCGCCGAAGCGCTGGCTACCGGCGTGCTGGCGAAGGTGCCGGCCGTCGAGGCGATTCCCAGTTCCGAGTATCCGACGCCGGCCAAGCGCCCGGCCTGGTCGGTGTTGGACAACCGCAAGCTGCAGCAGGATTTCGGCATCGTGCTGCCGACCTGGCAGGACGGGTTGAAGCGGGTGATGGCGGAGATTGCCTGACCGGGTAGGCGACGTGCCGACCAACGGTCGGCACCCACCCCGACCGACGGTCGGCACTCGCTGCAGGGTGTCGGGTCAACTGCGCCCGTACGTGTCCTCGAACCGCACGATGTCATCCTCGCCCAGGTAGCTGCCCGACTGTACTTCGATCAGTTCCAGCGGCAGTTTTCCGGGGTTGCGCAGGCGATGCGTCACGCCCAGCGGGATGTAGGTGCTCTGGTTCTCGCTGAGCAGGATCACTTCGTCGCCGCGGGTCACTTCAGCGGTGCCGCTGACCACGATCCAGTGCTCGGCGCGATGGTGATGCATCTGCAGGCTGAGCGTGCCGCCGGGCTTGACCGTGATGCGCTTGACCTGGAAACGCTCGCCGTTATCGATTGAATCGTAGGCGCCCCACGGGCGGTAGACCTTGCGATGCCAGGTGGCCTCGCTGCGGCCTTCGGCTTTCAGCTGCGCCACCACGGTCTTGACCTCCTGCATGCGATCGGCCTTGCCGACCAGCACTGCATCGTCCGTCTCGACCACGATCACATCGTCCAGGCCGACCAGTGCTACCAGACGCTGTGCATAGGAATAGGTGTTGCGGCAGTCGATGGCGATCACATCACCCTGGTGCGCATTGCCATCACCGTCCTGCTGCGAGACATCGCGCAGGGCGGTCCACGAGCCGACATCGTTCCAGCCGGCGTCCAGCGGAATCACCACGGAGTCTGCGGTTTTTTCCATCACCGCGTAGTCGATGGAGTCGGAAGGAACCGCAGCGAAGGCGTCCTTGTCCAGGCGGGTGAAATCCGAATCGCGACGGGCCTGCTGCCAGGCCTGGCGGCTGCCGGCCAGCATGTCGGGCTGGAAGTGCTCCAGTTCCTGCAGGTAGCGCGAGGCCTTGAACAGGAACATGCCGCTGTTCCAGTAATACTGGCCGCTGCTGACGTAACCGGTGGCGGTCTCAAGGTCGGGCTTTTCGACAAAGCGCTCGACCGCACGCAGGCCCTGCCCATCGGCGGCCTTGATATAGCCGTAGCCGGTTTCCGGACCGGTCGGCACGATGCCGAAGGTCACCAGCTTGCCGGCCTCGGCAGCGCTGGCTGCAGCCTGCACGACAGTGCGGAACGCGGCCTCATCGGTGATCACATGGTCCGAGGGCAGCACCAGCAGCAGCGCATCGGCGCCATCGCGGGTGGCCTCCAGGGCTGCGACCGCGATCGCCGGCGCCGTATTGCGGCCAACCGGCTCCAGGATGATGCCAGCCGGCTCGGCGCCGACCTGCTGCAACTGCTCGGCAGCGACGAAGCGGTGCTCCTCGTTGGCGATCACCAGCGGGCCATGCGCGGCGATGGGAGCGACGCGCTGCCAGGTGGCCTGCAGCATCGTCAGCTCGCTGGCCAACGGCAGGAACTGCTTCGGATACGCCTCGCGCGAAAGCGGCCACAGGCGGGTACCGGAACCACCGGAGAGGATGACAGGCTGGATGTTGCTCATGATCTTCCTTGATTACTGCTGGATGAGACGGGAGATTTCGTCGGTGCGGGCCTGCATCAGCGCTGCGTCGCCACGGGCTTCAACGTTCAGGCGCAGTAGCGGCTCGGTGTTGGAGCTGCGCAGGTTGAAGCGCCAGTCGCCGAAGTCGGCACTGATGCCGTCGGTGTGGTCCAGTACCGGCGCTTGCGCCGCGAAGTGCGCCATGACGCGGGCCACAGCGGCCTTGGCATCGGCCACCTTGAAGTTGATCTCGCCACTGCACGGATAGGCCGCCATGCGGTCTTCGACCCAGTCGGCCAGCGAGCGGCCGCTTTCGGAAATCAGCTGGGCGATCAGCAGCCACGGGATCATGCCGGAGTCGGCATAGGCGAATTCGCGGAAGTAGTGGTGGGCGCTCATCTCACCGCCATACACCGCATCCTCGGCGCGCATCTTTTCCTTGATGAAGGCATGGCCGCTCTTGCACAGCACCGGTACGCCGCCCGCCTGCTCCACCATCTCCACGGTGTTCCAGACCAGGCGCGGGTCATGCACGACCTTGCCGCCGGGATTGCGCGCGAGGATGGCCTTGGCCAGCAGGCCGACCAGGTAATAGCCCTCGATGAAGCGGCCGGTGTGATCGAAGAAGAAGCAGCGATCAAAGTCGCCGTCCCAGGCGATGCCGAAGTCAGCACCATGCTCGCGCACGGCGTCGGCAGTGGCGGCACGGTTTTCCGGCAGCAGCGGGTTGGGAATGCCGTTGGGGAAGCTGCCGTCGGGTTCGTGGCAGATGCGGATGAACTCGAACGGCAGGTGCGGGGCCAGCAGGTCGACGATGGCGCCCGCGCCGCCATTGCCGGCATTCACCACCAGCTTCAGCGGCGTGAGCTTGCTGGCATCGACATAGCTGAGCAGGTGCTGGATGTAGGCGCTCTTGTCATGCTGGGCGGTCTGCCCGGCACGCGGCGGCTGGGCCTCGGACATATCGACGGCGACCGCATCGGAGATCGCGAACAGGCCGGTATCGGAGCTGATCGGACGGGCATTCTCCTTGACCAGCTTCATGCCGTTGTAATCCATCGGGTTGTGGCTGGCGGTCACCATCACGCCGCCGGCCGCGCCGAGGTGATCGGTCTGGAAGTAGACCTCTTCGGTACCGCACAGGCCGATGTCGATCACCTCGCGGCCGGTACCACGCAGGCCTGCGGCCAGCGCATCCTGCAGCGCCGGGCTGGTCAGGCGCACATCGTGGCCGAGGACCACCGGACCGGGAGCGAGCTGTGCGGCCAGGGCGACGCCGATGCGGCGGGCCAGGTCTTCGTTCAGTTCTTCCGGCACACGGCCGCGGATATCGTAGGCCTTGAAGGCGGGCAGGGGCATCGATCAGATCCTTTGTGAGCTCAGCCCCCAATTGTAGTCCCAGTCCCGTATGGGAATCGTTTCCATCGGGGAACGCCACCTGACTGGCGTTCGGGGGTCAGGCTCGCGTCGACCGTTTGCCCGCTTTACGGGAACGTTTGCCGGGCAGGCCCGGCAACGGCGCCAGCAGCGCCTGCACGTCTTCCTCGCTGAAGCGTGGCCCCGTAGCACCGCCGCCTTCGAGAATCGAGTCGGCCAGCGTGGCCTTGCGTTCCTGCAGCTCGGCGATCCGTTCTTCAATGCTGCCTGCGGCGATCAGCCGGTAAACGAACACCGGCTGCTGCTGGCCGATGCGATGGGCGCGGTCACTGGCCTGGTTTTCGGCGGCCGGGTTCCACCAGGGGTCGAAGTGGATGACGGTGTCGGCGGCGGTCAGGTTCAACCCGACGCCACCTGCCTTCAGGCTGATCAGGAACACCGGCACCTCGCCCTGCATGAAGCGCTGCACCGGCGTAGCCCGGTCCTGGGTGTCGCCGGTCAGGGTCACATAGGCCAGCCCGAGCTCCTCCAGCGCCTGCGCGATCAGTGCCAGCATGCCGGTGAACTGCGAGAACACCAGGACCCGCCGGCCTTCCTCGACCATCGACGGCAGCATGTCGCGCAGCAGCTCCAGCTTGGCCGAGCCGGCATTGCGTGCCGGGGCGTCGCCCGGCAGCAGGCGCGGATCGCAGCAGACCTGGCGCAGCTTCAGCAGGGCATCCAGCACCACGATATGGCTGCGCGCCAGGCCGCTGCCGCTGATGGCCTCGCGCACCTGCTTTTCCATCGCTGCACGCACGGTTTCATAGAGATCACGCTGGCCGCCTTCCATGTCCACCGCGCGGGTAATGAGGGTCTTGGGCGGAAGCTCTGACGCGACCTGGTCCTTGCGCCGGCGCAGGATGAAGGGACGCAGGCGCTGCGCCAGCAACGTGGCGCGACGGTGGTCGCTGCCACGTTCGATCGGATGGCGCCAATGCTGGTTGAACTGCCTCTCGCTGCCGAGCAGGCCGGGCAGCAGGAAGTCGAACTGCGTCCACAGCTCGCCCAGATGGTTCTCCAGTGGCGTGCCGGTCAGGCACAGGCGATGGCGGGCCTGCAGCGTGCGCAGGGTAATGGCCGCACGTGACTTCGGATTCTTCACCTGCTGGGCTTCATCCAGAATCAGCAGATGGTAGGCATGTGCCTGCAGCGCCTGCTCGTCGCGCCACAGCAGGGGATACGTGGTCAGCACAAGATCATGCTCGGGAATCGCCTCGAACAGTGCTTCGCGCGTCGGTCCGTGCAGGGTCAGCACCCGCAGGCCAGGGGTGAAGCGTGCGGCTTCGCTCTGCCAGTTGTGCAGCAGCGAGGTCGGCACCACCAGCAGCGCCGGCTGGTCCAGGCGGCCACTTTCCTTTTCGACCAGCAAATGCGCCAGCGTCTGCAGGGTCTTGCCCAGCCCCATGTCATCGGCCAGCACGCCGCCCAGACCCTGCTGGCGCAGGTACTGCAGCCACGACAGGCCTTCACGCTGATAGGGACGCAGCGTCGCCACCAGTCCCGCCGGTGGCGGCACTTCACCCAGTGCGGGTGCCTGCATCAGGCGCTGCACCAGCGCCTGGGTGTCCTTGCGCCCCCGGAACTGCAGGCGCGCCGTATCCCGCAGCGCCTGCAGGCGGCCACGGTCAAGCGCTGACAAGCGCAGCGGCGCGCCACGCTGGGCGAACAGGTCCGCCAACAGCGCCATGATCGGCTTCAATCGAGCGGCCCGCAGTGCCAGGCGGGTGCTGTCGCCTGCCATCAACAGGATGTTCTCGTCATCGCCGATGGCGTCCAGCTGGCCACGCATCCAGCGGGGATCGGACTGCAGCACCTGCTGCAGCAGCGGAACCATCGACACGTTGCGGCCTTCCACCTGGATGTCCAGGCCCAGGTTGAACCAGCCCGCATCCGCCGGGTCGGCCTGGATGTCCAGGCCGATCTCATCCACCCGGGTGATGCGATGGCGGAAATCGTCGTCCGTCTCCACCTTCCAGCCCAGGGCTTCCAGGCGCGGCACGTCGTCCAGCAGGAACCGTGTCCAGTCATGGGTGCGCAGCTGGAACTGCGGGCCTGCGCCGTCCAATGGCGCCCGTGGTTCCACGTCGCGATGCAGTCCCACCGTGCGCAGCTCGGCCTCGCGCCGTGACTCCTCAACCAGGTCGCGGGGCAGCAGGGCGAGCTGGCCCTCCGGATCGTGTGCGAACAGGCTCGAATCATCCAGGAACCGCACGTGCTCGTCGTATTCGAAGGCCACGGTCGCGATATCGGCCCATTGCGAAGGGTCGCGTGGGCCGAGCCACGGCGGACGGAACTCGACCGTGTGCAGGCGCAGGACGGGCGTCATCGAACGGATCAGCAGCGTTGGCAGCGTGCTGCTGTCGTCGGGCATGGGGGGCGTATGGTCGATCTGCTGCAGCATCTGCGCCAGCACGGCCGCCACGTGCATGCAGTCGTGGCCGAGCGGGCAGGAACACCGGTTGCGCAGCAGGCTGCGCGGATGGCGAAGACTGGCGGCCAGGTCGATCTCCACCCGGTAGGAGTACTTGGCCGGGATCTTTACCTCAGCGACCAGAATGTCACCGAACAGACGCATGCTGTGGACTTCCGACAGGCCATGGTCGCTCATTTCCAGCGTCCGGCCTTCCATCCAGCGGAGCAGGTCTTCTTCGGTGTAGGTATGGGCCATCAACGAGGGTGGGGCGGGCACGGGGCCGGCCATTGGCAGGGGAACCCGGCATTCTACGGAACCCTGTGCGATGCCCGTGCAATGCTGCGGCGCATCCAGGCCCTTCGCCGCCCTCCAGCTAGAATGCGGTCATCCTCAACGTGCAGGGTAGTACAGCAATGCAGCAATCGACTTCCACCGGCAAGCGCGGCAAGCGCTTCGCCAGTGCGGCGGAGGCCCTGCAAGGGGTGGTCGCCGATGGCCAGACGCTGGCCGTGGGCGGCTTCGGCCTGTGTGGCATTCCCGAGGCACTGATCGCCGCGCTGCGCGACAGCGGCGCCAAGGGCCTGACCGTGATCTCCAACAATGCCGGCGTCGATGGTTTCGGACTGGGCCAGCTGCTGGAAACCCGGCAGATCAAGAAGATGATTTCGTCCTACGTGGGCGAGAACAAGGAATTCGAGCGCCAGTTCCTGGCTGGCGAACTGGCGCTGGAGTTCAACCCGCAGGGCACCCTGGCCGAACGCTTGCGGGCCGGCGGTGCGGGCATTCCGGCGTTCTTCACTGCCACCGGCTACGGCACGGTGGTGGCTGAAGGAAAGGAAACCCGCGAGTTCGACGGCAAGCACTACGTAATGGAAACCGCGCTGCGCGCCGACGTGGCGCTGGTCAAGGCGTGGAAGGCCGACGAAGCGGGCAACCTGGTGTTCCGCAAGACCGCGCGCAACTTCAATCCGGCCTGCGCGATGGCCGGCAAGGTCTGCATCGTGGAAGTGGAGGAGGTGGTGCCGGTGGGTGCCATCGACCCGGACCAGGTGCACCTGCCAGGCATCTATGTACACCGCATCGTGCACAACGCGCATCCTGAAAAGCGTATCGAACAGCGCACCATCCGCGCGGAGGGCAACTGACATGGCGTGGACCCGCGATGAGATGGCGGCACGTGCCGCCCGCGAACTGACCGATGGTGCGTACGTGAACCTGGGCATCGGCCTGCCGACCCTGGTTGCCAACCACATCCCCGAAGGGGTGGACGTGTGGCTGCAGTCGGAAAACGGCCTGCTCGGCATCGGTCCGTTCCCGACCGACGCCGAAGTGGACGCCGACCTGATCAATGCCGGCAAGCAGACCGTCACCGCGCGTGCCGGTGCCAGCTATTTCGGCAGCCACGACAGCTTCGCGATGATCCGCGGTGGCCATGTGAACCTGGCTATCCTCGGCGCCATGCAGGTCACCGACAAGGGTGACCTGGCCAACTGGATGGTGCCGGGCAAGATGGTCAAGGGCATGGGCGGTGCGATGGACCTGGTGGCCGGCGTGCAGCGCGTGGTGGTGCTGATGGAGCACACCGCCAAGAACGGCGAGCACAAGATCCTGACCGAATGCACGCTGCCGCTGACCGGTGTCGGCGTGGTCGACCGCATCATCACTGACCTGGCCGTGTTCGATGTCACCGACAAGGGGTTGCTGCTGGTGGAAGCCGCACCCGGTGTCAACGATGACGAGTTGAAGGAAAAGACAGGCGTTGCGTTCCAGCGCGATTGATGTCCCGGGGCGGCTGCAGGCCGCCCCTTTCCGGAAGGCACGCGATGCTGTTCCCCGACGATCTTCCTGATGCTGACGTCCAGCACCTGCGGGGTTGGCTGGCCCCGGCCCACGCGGATGCGCTGATGGCCGTGCTGCAGGCTGATGTGCCTTGGGAGGTCCATCGCATCCGCATGTTCGGCAACTGGGTGGATTCGCCGCGGCTGAGTTGCTGGATCGGCGATCCGCTGGCGCGCTACCGCTATTCCGGTGCTGAATTCGTGCCGCACCCCTGGCCACCCGCGTTGCAGGCCATGCGCGGGCGCCTGCAGGCGGAGGGCATCGGCCGCTTCAACAGCGTGCTGCTGAACCGCTATCGCGGCGGTGGCGACTACATGGGCTGGCACAGCGATGACGAGCCAGAGCTGGGGCCGACCCCGGTGATTGCTTCGCTGAGCCTGGGCGCGGCGCGCCGCTTCCTGCTGCGCCGGCGCGATGACCCGGCGCGGAAGGCCGAGTACCTGCTCGGCCATGGCGATCTGCTGGTGATGGCGGGGCAGACACAGCGGTTCTACCAGCACGCGCTGCCGAAGATGGCACGGGTGCAGGGCGAACGGATCAACCTGACGTTCCGCTGGATTACGCCACGCTGACGGTCAGCGCGCGACGGTCGGCTGGTCGGCCTGTCCGCTTGTCAGCGTCCAGCCCACCATCTCCTGTGCCAGCTGCTGCAGGCCGCGCTCGAACGCAGCGGCAACCGCCGGCACGTCGGTACTGCCGACCGGCTGCGCCTGGCGGAAGGTACGGTCGGCGACCACGCGCTGGTCGGCCACATGGATCAGCTTGGCGTTGACCTCGATCACCACGGTCGGCGTGGCCTGGCCCAGGTAGTCCGATTCAAAGCGGCGCACGTCGGTGGACAGCTTGTAGTCGGCACGGATGCCGGCACTGCTGCGCGCCACGCCACGGATGCGGCCGGAGTCCTCAAAGCCACGCAGCAGGGTGTCCTCGATCATGTCGGTGGCCGGCTGTGCCCAGCTGGCCCCCTTGTAGATCTCCATCTGCGACGGCGTCGGCCGCACGTTGATACGCGGGCTGTCGACCATGCGCGCGGCGCTGGGCTTGGCCAGCACCAGCTGCCAGCCCACCTGTGGCCACGCCGGGTCGGCCTTCACCTGCACGGACGGCGAGTACAGCGTCACTGCGGTTTTCTCGCTGCTGCCAAGGATGGAGCAGCCGCCCAGCAGGGTGACCATCGAAGCGGCCAGCAGCAGGCGCGGAAGGGCGGTCGGGCTCATTTGGGTTCGAACTCCTTCGGTGCGTCGCGGCCCAGCAGGTAGCGCGCGGGGTTGTTCTCGAGGCGGTCGCTGACCCGGCGCAGATCGCGGATCAGGCCGCGCAGTTCGGTCAGCGTCGGGCCGAGCTGGCCGAGGCCATCGTTGGCGAAGCTGTTGATCGCGGCACGGTTCTCGCCAAGGATCGAGTCGGCGTTGCCAGCGGCCGAATCAAGCTTGGCCAGGGTGGCGTCGAGCTTGTCGATGATGCCCGGCAGCTGCTGCACCAGGTTCTTGTCCAGGCGCTCGATGGTGCCATTGGTGGTCTTCAGCGTGGTGTCCAGGCTGCGGGCGGCATCGCGCGCGCTGAGCAGCAGCGCCTGCGTGCCCTGGTCGCGGTCGGCCAGGCCGCCGCTGATCGTTTCCAGGTTGGCCAGCGTCGCGTTGATCGAGGCCACGTTGCGGTCGCTGAGGATCTGGTCCATGCGCTCGACGATGCGGTTGGCAACGTCGGTGATGTTCTGCAGCGCCGACGGCGTGGTTGGAATGATCGGCGCCGGGTCCTTGTTGACCGTGGTCAGTGCCGGCGACTGCGGCGTACCACCGCTGAGCTGGATGATCGACGGGCCGGTCAGGCTGGTGATCGCCAGCTTTGCACGGGTATCGGTCTTGACCGGGGTGGTCGAGTTCAGGCGGATGCGTGCGACCACCTGGCGCGGGTCGTCCGGAACCAGGTTCAGTTCGATGATCGAACCCACCGCGATGCCGTTGTACTGCACCGGGCTGCCCACCGACAGGCCAGTTACTGCCTCGCGGAACACCACGCGGTATTCCTGCCAGGTACGGTCGGAGGAGTACTTGGCCGCCCACAGGCCGAAGGCCAGCAGGGCCAGGCCGGTGATCAGGGTGAACGCGCCGATCAGCACGTAGTTGGCTTTGGTTTCCATGGCTCAGGCACTCTCGATCTGTTCGCCGCGCGCGGCACGCGCACGCGGTCCGTGGAAGTATTCCTGGATCCACGGATGATCCAGTTTCTCGATGTCCGGCAGTGGCGCGTTGGCCACCACTTTGCGGTCGGCTATCACTGCCACCCGGTCGCAGATCGCATACAGCGTGTCCAGGTCGTGGGTGATCAGGAACACGGTCAACCCCAGTGCTTCCTGCAGGGTCTTGATCAGGCGGTCGAAGGCGGCCGCGCCGATCGGGTCGAGTCCGGCGGTCGGTTCATCCAGGAACAGCAGCGGCGGGTCCAGTGCCAACGCGCGGGCCAGGCCGGCGCGCTTGCGCATGCCGCCGGACAGCTGCGAGGGCAGTTTGTTGATCGCATCGGCGGGCAGGCCGGCCAGCTTCACCTTCAGCAGCGCCAGTTCGTAGTGCCAGCGCTCGGGCAGTTCGCGGTGGTGCTCCTTCAACGGTACCTGCACGTTCTCGCCTACGGTCAGCGACGAGAACAACGCACCGTCCTGGAACAGCACGCCGGTGTTGCGCTCGATGTGCAGGCGGCTCTCGGCATCGTCGGCACGCGCGTCGCGGCCCAGCACCTCGATCCGGCCTTCGTCGGGCGTGCGCAGGCCGAGGATCGAGCGCATCAGTACCGACTTGCCGGTACCGGAGCCGCCCACCACGCCGAGAATTTCGCCGCGGCGCACGTCCAGGTCCAGGTCCTCGTGCACGGTCTGGCTGCCGAAGCGGTTGACCAGCCCGCGCACGCGGATGGCCAGGTCGTGGCCATCGTCGTCCTGCATGGGAATGTCGTCGGGCGTCGGATGCGTGCTCATGTCACCAGTCCATGTGCATGAACCACAACGCCGCGAAGGCGTCGATGATGATCACCAGCGAGATGGTCTGCACCACGCTGGAGGTGGTGCGTTCGCCCACCGACTGCGCCGTGCCTTCCACCTTCAGGCCTTCCAGGCAGCCGATCAGGCCGATCACCAGCGCGAACACCGGCGCCTTCGACAGGCCGACCAGCATGTGCCGCACTTCCATCGTCTCGTGCATGCGCGCGATGTACATCTGCGGCGGGATGTCGAGGTCGAACGCACCGACGGTGATGCCGCCAGCCAGGCCGGCCACCATCGCAATGAAGGTCAGCAGCGGCAGGGTGACCAGCAGCGCCAGCAGCCGTGGCAGCACCAGCAGGTCGATCGGATCCAGGCCCAGGGTGCGCATCGCATCGATTTCCTCGCGCGCTTTCATCGCACCGATCTGTGCGGTGAAGGCGCTGGCGGTGCGGCCGGCCAGCACGATGGCGGTCAGCAGCACCGCGAACTCGCGCAGGAAGGCGATGTTGACCAGCTCGACCACGTAGATCTCGGCGCCGAAGTCGCGAAGGATGGTCGAGCCGAGGAAGGCGATCACCGCGCCCACCAGGTAGGACAGCAGCGCCACCAGCGGTACCGCGTCCAGCCCGACCTGCTCCATCTGGTGCACGGTGGCGGTCAGGCGGAAGCGACGGGGTTCCTTGACCAGACGAGCTCCCTTGACCAGGTTCTCGCCGAGGAAACTGCACAGCGCCTTGATGTTGTGGCCGGTGGCATGGACGCTGACACCCAGCCGTTCCAGCGCCGCCAGCACGCCGAAGTCGCGCTTGGGCTTGGGCCGGTCGTCGGCCACTTCCTCGATGGTGCACACCAGCGCCTGGTGATCCGGGCGGAACTTCAGTGCGTCCTCGCCGAGGTCGGCGCGATGGGCTACGCGCAGCACCTGCAGCACGCCGGCCGAATCCATTTTCTCGATGGCGGTGGCATCGATGCCGGTCAGCGTGTCGGGAACGCCGCGCAGGACTTCGGCCGCGGCCAGCGCGGTCTTCAAGGTCCAGGTGCCGGACAGGCGGATCACGCCCGGGTCATGGGCATCCTGTTCGAGCTGGGGGGCGTGGTTCGGGGTCACTTGGGCCATTCGGGTCGCAGCATAACCGTTCTGTATTGGGCTTCGCGTCGAACTCGGATGAATTTCTCCGGTAAGACCCAGCCTAGGTAATACTACGGCGCATGTCCGCAGACGCTCACACGATCCCCACGCCCCAGGCCAGCTACGCACAGCGCGTGGCCTTCGTTTCCGAGATCGCCGGACGCCTGCACAGCTATGGCACAACGGCCCAGCGCCTGGAAACAGCGGTGGTGGCACTGGCCCGCCAGCTCGATCTGGATTGTGAACCGTGGTCGAATCCCACCGGTATCATCCTCAGCTTCAGCGACCCGGCGCAGGCGATCGGCTCCAGTGACATCACCCGCGTGATCCGCTTGGCGCCCGGCGAGAACGACCTGCACAAGCTCAGCGTCGCCGACCATATCGCCGAGGAAGTGGCCAATGGGCGGATGAGCATCGCCCAGGGCCACACCGCATTGCGCCAGCTGGACAAGGATCCGGGCCGGCGCGGCAAGCTGCGCACCATCCTTTCGTTCACCCTCGGCGCGGCCGGCGTGGCCGGCATGTGGAAGCTGCCGTGGCTGGACATCGCCACCGCCGGTGTCATCGGCCTGATGATCGGCCTGCTCGGCATGGTCACCGACCGTCGCCCGGCCACCCGCGAAGCAGCCGAGGCACTGGCCGCGCTGCTGGCCGGCCTGGTCGCCACGCTGGTCGCGTCCTTCATCGGCGCGCTCAACCTCAACACCGTGATCATCGCCTCGCTGGTGGTGCTGCTGCCGGGCATGTCGCTGACCAATGCGGTCAATGAACTGGCCAGCCAGCACTGGGTGTCGGGGACCGCGCGCTTCGCGGGTGCGCTGACCACCATCATGAAACTCAGTGTGGGCGCGATGATCGCGGTGACCTTGGCCGACGTGCTCGGCCTCGACCCGGTGATCCGCGCGGCGCGGCCGCAGGGGCCCTGGGTGGAGTGGGGCTCGCTGCTGACCGCGGCGTTCGCCTTCGCGATGCTGTTCAAGGCCAACCGCCGCGATTACCCGTGGGTGATCGCCGCCTCGGTGGCCGGCTATGCGATCTCCAAGTTCGGTGGCCACGCCTGGGGCGCGCCGGCCGGCATCTTCCTGTCGGCGATGCTGCTGACCGCCGGTGGCAATCTGTTCGGCCGTCTCGTTGGCCGCCCGGGTGCGATCATCCGCCTGCCTGGCATCATCATGATGGTGCCAGGCAGCACCAGCCTGCGCGGCGTGCTGACCCTGGTCCAGCAGCAGGACGTGGGTGCCGGCCAGAGCGTGTTCCTCACCGTGCTCAACGTGGTGATGGCCCTGGTCGCCGGCCTGCTGTTCGGCAACCTGCTGATGCCCGCCCGCAAGACTCTGTAATGATGTCGGTGGGTGTGGACCGTTGGTCCACACGCCGGGAGGGCTGCTTGCTGTGGGTGTGGACCTCGGTCCACACACCGAAGAATGAAAAACGCCGGCTTTCGCCGGCGTTCTTCATCGCATTCCAATCCGGCCTCAGGCCTTCTTGATCAGGAAATCTTCCGGCTTCTTGTTGCCCTTGGCGGTCAGCTCGGCCATCCAGCGCGGCTGCTTGCCACGACCGGTCCAGGTTTCCTTGGGGTTGGCCGGGTTGCGGTACTTCGGAGCAACCTTGCCCAGCTTGCGGCCAGCGGTCTTCGACGGTGCCTTGGCGGCCTTGGCCACCTTGCGCGCGCGCGGGGCCGGGGCGTCGCCGAACAGTTCCTCGATGGTGTAACCCTCGGTCTTGGCCAGCTTGGTCAGCTGTGCCCGGACCTTGGTGATCGGCCGGCGCTTGGCGACGATGGTCTGCTGTTTCTTGGCGGTACGGATCAGGGCGCCCAGCTCGCGTGCCGACAGGCCGGTCAGGTCAATGCTCATTTACGGTTACTCCGGAAACTAATAAGTGGACGGGACGAGCCAGTCCATGGCGTCGCGGGACAGAATAAAGATGAATTAATCCCAGCACAAATGCAGGCGGGTCATGGCCTGGCAGCATCCCGGCTGCATTGCGTCTATTTTGACCGGATTATGTCCGCTGCAATATTGCTCAAATGGGCGTCAGCTAGAAAAAGACCGGGGCATGCCCCGGTCTTTTCCTGATCAGTCCTGCAGACGCTGCAGCAGGGTGGCCTTGTCCAGGTTCTCGGCTTCGCTGGCGCGGCGCGAGCGGTACTCGTAGGTACCGGCGGCCAGGCCACGTTCGCTGACCACCACGCGGTGCGGGATGCCGATCAGTTCCATGTCGGCGAACATCGCGCCCGGGCGCAGGCCACGGTCGTCCAGCGCGGCATCGAGGCCGGCGTCGCGAAGTTCCTGCAGCAGGTTGGACGCTGCATCGGCGACGGCAGCGTCGCCCTTCGGGTTGATCACGCACACCACCACCTGCCACGGCGCCATCGCGTCCGGCCAGATGATGCCGGCATCGTCATGGTTCTGTTCGATCGCGGCAGCCACCACGCGCGAGATGCCGATGCCATAGCAGCCCATCGCCATCACCGCCGCCTTGCCGTTCTCGTCCAGCACCGTGGCATCCAGCGCTTCGGCGTACTTGCGGCCCAGCTGGAACACGTGGCCGACTTCGATGCCACGGGCGATCTTCAGTTCGCCGCCGTCCAGCGCGCGGTCACCGGCACGCACGTTGCGGATGTCGGCCACTTCCGGTTCCGGCAGGTCGCGGCCCCAGTTGACGCCGGCCAGGTGGAAACCGGCTTCGTTGGCGCCGACGACGAAGTCGGACATCGCCGCCACTTCGCGATCAGCCACCACGCGGATGGCCTTGGCCGGGGCGACCGGGCCGAGGAAGCCCGGCACGGCGCCCAGATGGTCGGCGATTTCCGCTTCGCTGGCGAAGCGCTGTTCGTCCAGGCCGGCAACCTTGGCCAGCTTGATCTCGTTGACCTCATGGTCGCCGCGCACCAGCACCAGCACGAACTGCTGTGCCTTGCCTTCGCCCGCGATCAGCGCCACCGACTTCACCGTGCGCTGCAGGTCGATGCCGAGCAGTGCCGCGACGTCCTCGCAGGTCTTCTGGGTGGGGGTGTCGACCTTGCGCATGGCTTCGCTGGCGGCGGCACGCGGTGCCGGATCGGCGGCGATCGCCGCTTCCATGTTGGCCGCGTAGTCCGAACCGGTGGAGAACACCAGCGCGTCCTCGCCGGAATCGGCGATCACGTGGAATTCCTGCGACGCATCGCCGCCGATCGCACCGGAGTCGGCCTGCACCATGCGGAAGTCCAGGCCGAGGCGGGTGAAGATGCGGCTATAGGCCGACTTCATGTTCTCGTATTCGCGCACCAGGCACTCATCGTGCAGGTGGAACGAATAGGCGTCCTTCATCAGAAACTCGCGCGAACGCATCACGCCGAAGCGCGGACGGATCTCGTCGCGGAACTTGGTCTGCACCTGGTAGAAATTGACCGGCAGCTGCTTGTAGCTGGACAGCTCGCTGCGCGCGAAGTCGCAGGCGGCTTCTTCGGCGGTCGGGCTGTAGCAGAACACCTGGTCCTTGCGGTCCTTGATCTTCAGCAGCTGCGGGCCGAACTTCTGCCAGCGGCCGGTCTGCTCCCATAGTTCCTTCGGCTGGATGGTCGGGATCTGGAATTCCACGGCACCGGCGCGGTCCATTTCCTCGCGCACGATGCGCTCGACCTTGCGCAGCACGCGCAGGCCCAGCGGCGACCAGGTGTACAGGCCCGATGCCAGCTTGCGGATCATGCCCGCGCGCAGCATCAGCCGGTGGCTGGTGAGCTCGGCGTCGCTGGGGGTTTCCTTGGTGGTGTGCAGGTGGAACTGGGAGAGGCGCATCGTCGGCTTCGGATAACGGCAGAGACGCCTATTCTGCCAGCCCGGCCGGGGGGAGGGGTATCGGCAGGGCTGCGCCCTGCACCCGCCTCAAGCAACGTCAACAGCAACAGCAACAGCAACAGCGGGCTTCCTGTGGGATGGCGGGGTGGATCCGGTGGCAGGGGACGCCGTAAACCCGTCCATGGGGGCTTGGTCGCGGCATCCATGCCGCTCACACCCCTGCCACCGGACCCACCCCGCCTTCGACAGTTTCCTGCGATCTGCCTGCATCTCTGCAGCCGAGCCATGCTCGGCTGCTGTTCGGTCAACTCCCGAAATATTCGATTTCAATGGAGATTCATCCACGCATGGCGTGGATCTACGGACCACCAGGAATCTGTCGGGGGTGGGGCGGTGTCGGATTGCGGGGTGTCAGCCGCATGGATGCGGCTGCCAAGCCTACATGGACGTACTTGCGGCGTCCCCGCAATCCGACACCGCCCCGCCATTCCACGGAATGCCCGCTTTTGACGTTGCCCTTGCTATTGCCTCTGCGGGTGCAGGGCTGCAAGCCCTGCCGATACCCTCACTCTGCCGGGCAGTACGCCTTGATGGCGGCCTCCGCCAACCCCTTCTGCGCACTGCGCTGCTCCGGAGCCAACGGGGTATCGGCCTTGCCATCGCCATCGGTGTCCTGCATCACCTGGCCGCCACCGTCCAGCAGGGCCAGGTTGGCCCGGGCTGTGCTGCACTGCTCAGGCACCGGTGCGGCGGGGGTCTCGGCGCTGGCCGCAGCCTGTGGGCTGCGCGCCTGCGCCCGGGTCTCGAATTTCCTGCCCGCCGGAGGGGTCTCCGAATACTGGGTCACGCCATTGGCGTCCTTCCATTTATAGACCGGGCCAGCCACGACGTTGGCACTGGCCAACAGCAGCAGGCATCCAAGGCAGGACAGGACACGCATGGCAAACTCCACGGAATGGGCGTAGAACGCCGATTGCAGCATTGGCGCCGAGCACTGGCAAGTCGATTAAACTGGATTCCATGGACCCGATCACACCGCCGCCGCGTTCGCGCACGATTTACCTGCTGCCCAACCTGTTCACCACCGCCGGCCTGTTTGCCGGCTTCTACGCGATCATCGCCGCGGCCAACGGGGACTTCGTCAACGCCAGCATCGCCGTGTTCGTGGCAGCGGTGATGGATGGCCTGGATGGGCGCGTGGCGCGCCTGACCGGTACCAGCAGCGAATTCGGCGTGCAGTACGACTCGCTGGCCGATCTGGTCAGCTTCGGCATGGCCCCGGCGCTGGTGATGTACCACTGGTCGCTGTCGTGGCTGAAGTTCGATGACCCGCTGCTCGGCCGCGTTGGCTGGGCCGTGGCCTTCCTGTATGCCGCCTGCGCGGCGCTGCGCCTGGCCCGCTTCAACACCCAGGTGGCGGTGGTCGACAAGCGCTGGTTCGTCGGCCTGGCCAGCCCGGCCGCGGCTGGCTTGATGATGTCCTTCGTCTGGGCCTTTGCCGATGGCAACCTGGGCTGGGACGGCAACCAGCTGCGCTACGTGGCGCTGGCGGTGACGATCATTGCGGCGCTGCTGATGGTCAGCCGCATCCGCTTCTGGAGCTTCAAGGGCGGCGGCGCCAAGGGTACCCGTTCCGACCGCGTGCCGTTCCTGGTGCTGGCGCTGGTACCGGTGGCCATCGCCATCGCGGTCATCGATCTGCCGCGCGTGCTGTTCGCGGTGGGCATCCTGTACGCCTTGTCCGGCCCGGTGATGTGGGCCGTGCAGCGCCTGCGCAAGAAGCCCGAGGCCGCGTGAGCCAGGACCTGCCCGTGCTGTGGTCTCCGGCCCAGCAGGCCTGGCTGCAGGCCATGGGCTACACCGTCTATCACGACGGCCAGCTGGCCGCCGAGCTGGATGCCGCACTGCAGCTGAGCGTGGCCGAAGCCGAGGCGGCTGCCGCGCCAGCGGCGGAGCAGGCGCGGGCACCCACCGCACCCGCGCGCGAGCCTCTGGCTGCGGCCACACCGGTTTCCCGCCAGGAGCGCCCGGCACCGCCGCGTCGCGAGACCCCGGTCAGCGCACCGGACACCGCGCCCGCCGCTGCCCGCCCGCTGCCCGGCGGCAATGCCCGGCAGCCGGTGGTGCGGCTGCCGGATCGCCTGCAGATCGCCTTGCTGCGCGCGTCCGGCTGCAACCCCAACGATCCGGCCACGCAGGCGCTGATGGACAGCTGGCCGCTGGACCAGCTGCGCCAGGACCCGGCCGCCAAGCGCGCGCTGTGGCCGCAGCTGCGCGCCCTGCGCAAGCGGGGCACGCCATGAGTGCGGTCAGCCAGCCGGGTCCGGTCAGCCTGCGTGCGCTGCGCGAGAGCGACCTCAACGCGGTGATGGCGATTGAAGTACGCGGCTATCCGTTTCCCTGGACCCGCGGCATCTTCGTTGACTGCCTGCGTGCGGGTTATCCAGGCCTGGCCATGGAGCGCGATGGCCAGTTGATCGGCTATGGCGTGCTCAGCATCGCGGCCGACGAGGCCCATGTGCTGAACGTCTGCATCGACCCGCTGACGCAGTCGCGTGGGCTCGGACGCCAGCTGTTGCGCGCGCTGGTACAGCTGGCCGGCGACCGGGGTGCGCAGCGGGTGTTCCTGGAAGTGCGTCCGTCCAACACGCCGGCGCTGGCGCTGTACCACAGCGAAGGCTTCAACGAGATCGGCCGCCGCCCGCGTTACTACCCGGCCGCACAGGGCCGCGAGGACGCGGTGGTGATGGCGATCGAACTGGTCGACGGCGACCTGCAGGCGATGCCGCCGCTGTAACCGGGAAGGGTTGCCGGCCAGCGGCCGGCACTACCGCGCTCGCCGGGCGCGGCCCGGAGCTACCGGCGGCCAACCCTGGCTGGCACACATTGTCCGCTTCGGTAGGTGCCAACCTTGGTTGGCACACTCTGCTCACGCCAGCCGCAACGCTAATACCCCAACCACAATCAACGCCGCCGCCAGCCAGCGTGCGCGCGGTATGCGCTCGCGCAGCAGGAACACCGAGATCAGCAACGCGAACAGGATCGACGATTCGCGCAGCGCCGAGACCATCGCCACCGGTGCCTGGGTCATGGCCCACAGCGCCATCGCATAGGAGGCGGTGGTGCCGACGCCACCGGCCAGTCCCAGCGGCCAGTGCTGGCGCGCATAGTCCAGCACCGCGCCGCCGCGGGTGTACAACGCCCAAAGTGGCAGCGGAATGCCCGACAGCAGGAACAGCCACAGCGTGTAACTGAGTGCGCTGCCGGACTGGCGCGCGCCCTGCGCATCGACCAGGGTGTAGGTGGCGATCATCGTCGCAGTCAGCAGCGGCAGCCGCAGCTGGCCGCCACGTGCACCCAGTGCCATGCACAGGATGCCGGTGCTGACCAGCACCACGCCCAGCCACGCCGCCGGAGGCAGCTGCTCGCCCAGCAGGGTGCCCGCCAGCGCAACCAGGATCGGCGCGCTGCCACGCATCAGGGGATAGGCCAGGCTCATGTCGACCTGCTGGTAGCAGCGTGCGACCAGGCTGTAGTACGTCACCTGCAACAGCACCGACGCACCCAGCCACGGCAAGCAGTGCGCGGCCGGGAACGGCAGGAAGGGCAGGGCGGCCGCCGACAGCAGTGCGGCGCTGCCCGTGACCAGCACGGTGCCGAGGAATTTGTCTGGTCCGCGCTTGACGATCGCATTCCAGCTGGCGTGCAGGGCCGCAGCCGCGAGGACCAGCAGGAAAATGGAAAGAGGCATCGGGCGATGATGCCATGTCGGGAAAATGGAAACGCCGGGCATTGCCCGGCGTTTCCGATTCCGCATCGGTAGATGCCAACCTCTCCCGCCGTGGTAGGTGCCAACCTTGGCTGGCACGCACCAGAGCGCGGCGCTTACAGCTTCGCGCGCTGCTCGCGCAGGCCGGCCAGTTGGGTATTCCAGTCGGCCAGGCGCACGCGTTCCTGCTCGACCACCGCCGGTGGCACCTTGTCGGTGAACCTGGCCAGCTTGGTCTCGCTCTTTTCCTTTTCGGCTTCGACGCGGGCGATTTCCTTGTCCAGGCGCACGCGCTCGGCGTCGAGATCGACCAGGCCTTCCAGCGGCACCAGCAGCTTCAGCTCGCCCACGATCGCAGCGGCAGCCGGCGGTGCGCTTTCGCCTTCGGCCAGCCACTGGATGCTGTCCAGCTTCAGCAGGAACGACAGCGAAGCGCTGAAGCGTTCGATGCGCACGCGGTCCTGTTCCAGGCCGGCCTGCAGGCGCAGCGGCACCAGCTTGGACGGGGCGACGTTCAATTCGCTGCGCACGCGACGCACCGCACTGATCACCGCCTTCAGCCATTCCACGTCGGCCTCGGCCTGGGCAAAATCGCCCTCGAACTCGGCCGCGGTCGGGTACGGGCGCAGCGACAGCGTGGTTTCGGCCAGGCCCAGGCGCGGGGCCAGCTGCTGCCACAGCTGTTCGGTGATGAACGGCGTGAGCGGGTGCAGCAGGCGCAGCAGCGCTTCCAGCACGTACAGCAGGGTGTGGCGGGTGCTTTCGGCATCGGCGCCGTCGGCACCGTTCAGGGCCGGCTTGCTCAGTTCCAGGAACCAGTCGCAGAACGCGTTCCAGGCGAACTCGTACAGGCACTGTGCCAGCAGATCGAAGCGGTAGGCGGCGAAATGGCCCTGCGCTTCGGCAGTGGTGGCGGCCAGGCGCGCGAGGATCCAGCGCTCGGCATCGGTGCGCGGCTTCGGCACGCCGGTGAACGCGGCACCTTCAGTGTTCATCAGCGCGAAGCGGCTGGCGTTCCACAGCTTGTTGCAGAAGTTCTTGTAGCCCTCGGCGCGGTTCATGTCGAACTTGATGTCGCGGCCGTGGGTGGCCAGCGCGGCGATGGTGAAGCGCAGCGCATCGGCACCGTGGGCAGCAATGCCGTCCGGGAATTCCTTGCGGGTGGCCTTTTCGATCTTCTCCACCATCTTCGGCTGCATCAGGCCGCCGGTACGCTTGGCGACCAGGTCGTCGATGGTGATGCCGTCGATGATGTCCAGCGGGTCGAGCACGTTGCCCTTGCTCTTGGACATCTTCTGGCCCTGGCCGTCGCGGATCAGGCCGGTGAAGTAGACGTCCTTGAACGGGATCTTCCCGACCAGGTTGTCGGTGGCCATGATCATGCGCGCCACCCAGAAGAAGATGATGTCGAAGCCGGTGATCAGCACCGACGACGGCAGGTAGCGGTCGAAGCCACGCTCGGCCATGGCCTGCTCGTTCGGCCAGCCCAGGGTGGAGAACGGCCACAGTTGCGAGGAGAACCAGGTCTCCAGCACGTCGCTTTCCTGGTTCAGCACCACGTCGCTGCCGAGGTTGTTCTTTGCCCGCACTTCCTCTTCGCTGCGACCGACGTAGCAGCTGCCGGTGGCTTCGTCGAACCACGCCGGGATGCGGTGGCCCCACCACAGCTGGCGGCTGATGCACCAGTCCTGGATGTTGTTCATCCAGTGGCGGTAGGTGTTGATCCAGTTCGGCGGCACGAAGGAAATGCTTCCGTCCTCGACCAGTTCCAGGCCACGCTTGGCCAGGTCGTCCATCTTCACGAACCACTGGTCGGTCAGGTACGGCTCGATCACCTGGCCGGTGCGATCACCGCGCGGCACCTGCAGCTTGTGCGCCTTGGTCTCGACCAGGATGCCGAGGTCTTCCAGCTCGGCCAGCACGGCCTTGCGTGCTGCGTAGCGGTCCAGGCCCTGGAAGCGTTCCGGCGCATTCTCGTTCAGCGCCGCCATCGGGGTGAACAGGTTGATCATCGGCAGGCTGTGGCGCACGCCCACTTCATAGTCGTTGAAATCGTGCGCCGGGGTGACCTTGACCACGCCGGTGCCGAACGCACGGTCCACGTAATCGTCGGCGATCACCGGCACGCGGCGGCCGGTCAACGGCAGCACCACCTGCTTGCCGATCAGGTGCGCATAGCGCTCGTCTTCCGGATGCACCATCACCGCCGTATCACCCAGCAGGGTTTCCGGGCGCGTGGTGGCGACCACCAGGTAGTCGCGGGTTTCGCGCAGGGTTTCCACGCCGTCGGCATCGCGCTCGACGTGCTCGTAGCTCAGGCCTTCATCCAGCGTGTAGGCGATCGACCACAGGAAGCCGTCTTCCTCGGCGCTCTCCACTTCCAGGTCGGAAATGGCGGTCTTCAGCACCGGGTCCCAGTTGACCAGGCGCTGACCACGGTAGATCAGGCCCTGCTCGTACCAGCGCACGAAGGCTTCGTTGACGGCGGCCGACGGCTGCGGGTCCATGGTGAAGGTGCTGCGCGACCAGTCGGCGGAGGTGCCGAGGCGGCGCATCTGGCGCTCGATGGTGTCGCCGGACTGCTGCTTCCACTCCCAGACCTTGCCGATGAAGCCCTCGCGGCCCAGCGAATCGCGGGTCTCGCCCTTGCCTTCCAGCGCCAGGTTGCGGCTGACCACCATTTCGGTGGCAATGCCGGCATGGTCGGTACCGACCTGCCACAGCGTGTCGTAGCCACGCATGCGGTGGTAGCGCACCAGCGCATCCATCAGGGTCTGCTGGAACGCGTGGCCCATGTGCAGGGTGCCGGTTACGTTCGGCGGCGGCAGCAGGATGGTGTACGGCTCGCCCGTGCCGGACGGCTTGAAGTGGCCGGCCTTCTCCCAGGCCTCGTAGAGGTCGGTCTCGAAGGACTTCGGGTCGTAGCTGGAGGCGAGTTGGGTCATGCGGGGGAACCAGGAGGTAATCGTTGAAGGATCAGGGCGCGGCGGCCCATCAAGGGGGCCGGGGCGCGCTTACATGTCGTGCTTGTTCAGGTCGTAACCGGCGGCCTTGTACTGGCGCCAGCGTTCGCGCAGCGGTTCGCGCGCTTCCGGGTCGGCCGGAACCACTTCCAGCACGCGCTCGCACTGGCCCAGCCAAGGCTCATCGCGCAGGTTGATCACCAGCGGGCGCGGTGGCGCATCGGTGCCGGGTACGGCGATCAGCACCAGCGCCTCTTCCTCGTCCATGTCCTCGCCGGCGATCTGGTGCGGGATGTAGGCATCGTTGTCGAACGCCCACAGCAGCTCGTCCAGCTCCTCGGCCTGGGCCTGGTCGCGGGCCAGCACCAGGGTGAACAACCCGGCGTCGTTGGCCTTGCGCGCCAGTTCGCAGACCAGGCGCAACGGCTCGGTCAGGAAGCGGGGCTTGGCGATCAGGTAGAAGTCGGCGCGGGGCATGGCAGGGTCCGGGTCAGGCAGGGTTCCGGCGGTGCCGGGCGAGGCCCCGGCCGGCGGGCGCCAGCCAGGGTCGGGTACGGCATCAGGCGCGGGCGGCCTGCTCCAGCAGCCACTGGCTCAGCAGGCCGACCGGGCGGCCGGTGGCCATGCCACGCTTGCCTTCATCGCTGGCCACGCCGGCGATGTCCAGGTGGGCCCAGCGCTGGCCTTCGGTGAAGCGCGACAGGAAGCAGCCAGCGGTGATCGCGCCGGCCCAGCGGCCGCCGATGTTGTAGACGTCGGCGAAGGTCGAATCCAGCATCGGCTGGTACTCGTCCCACAGCGGCAGGCGCCAGGCGCGGTCGAACACGTGCTCGCCGGCGGCCAGCAGCTCGTTGGCCAGGTCGTCGTGCTTGCTCATCAGGCCGGCGGTCTGGTGGCCGAGGGCGACCATGCAGGCACCGGTCAGGGTGGCCACGTCGACCAGCGCGGTCGGCTCGAAGCGCTGCGCGTAAGTCAGCGCGTCGCACAGGATCAGGCGGCCTTCGGCGTCGGTGTTGCCCACTTCGATGGTCTTGCCCGACATCGAGGTGATCACGTCGGACGGGCGGTAGGCGTTGCCGTCGATGGCGTTTTCAACGGCCGGCACCACCACCACCAGGTTCAGCGGCAGCTTGGCCTTGACCGCAGCGACGAAGGTGCCGATGACGTTGGCGCCACCGCACATGTCGTACTTCATTTCTTCGATGCCGCCCTGGGTCTTCAGGTTGACGCCACCGGTATCGAAGGTGATGCCCTTGCCGACCAGTACATAGGGCTTGGCGTCGCCAGCACCGGTCCACTTCAGCACCACCAGGCGCGGGCGGTTGGCCGAACCACGGGCCACGGCCAGCAGCGAACCCATGCCCAGCGCTTCCATCTGGTGCTCGTCGAGGATCTCGGCTTCGGCACCGTCATGCTCGCCGGCAAACTTCACGCCCACCTCGGCCAGGTAGGCCGGGGTGCAGTAGTTCGGCGGCAGGTTGCCCAGCTCGCGGGCGAACTCGACACCGGCGGCGATGGCCTGGCCCTGGGCCAGGGCCTGCGCGTCGTCACCGGCGATGGCCAGCTGGGCCAGGCCGGCGTCGTCGGCCTTCTTCTTGCCCAGGGTGGCGGTGTAGCGGTAGGCGGCGTGATCGGCGGCGATCACCGCCTGGCGGATCGCCCAGGCCGCGTCGCGGTCCTTGATGGCCACTTCGGACAGGGTGAACAGTGCGCTGCGGGCAGCACCGGCCTTCAGCGCGCGCACGGCGTCGCCGACGGCCTTCAGGTACTGCGGCACGCCGAAACGGGCGACTTCGCCCAGGCCGACCACCAGCACGCGCGGGGCGGTCACGCCCGGCAGGTCATGCAGCAGGGTGGTGGCGCCGGTCTTGCCGGACAGGTCGCCGCGCTGGGCCAGGGCGGCCAGGCGGCCACCGCTGGCGGCGTCCAGGGCCTGTGCGGCCGGGGTCAGGGTATGGTCGGCATAGGCGCCGACCACCAGGCAATCAACGGCGGCGGCGGCCGGAGCAACGTGGTTCAGGGTGAATTCGAGGGCCATTGAGCAGATTCCATTGGCGAGTCCGTACAATCGCAGGCCGTTTACGCCCAGACAGTAGACTGGGCGGCACCGCGAACGAACCCCAGAGTTTAAACCACCGCCCCATGCTGAAGCTCGACCGATACCTGCTGGGCGATTTCGTCCAGAGTTTCCTGGCTACCCTGATCGTCCTGCTGGTGGTCAGCGTGGGCGGCGTGCTGGTGGACATCCTCGGCAACATCGCCGACGGGCGGCTGCCGGCCAAGCTGCTGTTCTCGCAGCTTGGCCTGCAGTTCATCGCCTACCTGCCGCTGATCCTGCCGCTGGCACTGATGCTGGGCCTGCTGCTGGCCATCGCCCGCCTGTACCGCGATTCGGAAATGGCGGTCATCACCGCCATTGGCGTGGGCCCCAAGCGCCTGCTGCGGCCGCTGTTGATGCTGGTGGTGCCGGTGGTGGTGCTGGTCGGCACCTGCTCGCTGTGGCTGGGCCCCTGGGCCGGCCGGGTGGCCGAGCAGATGATCATCGAGGCCAACCGCAGCGTGCTGATGGCCGGCCTGGAGCCGGGCCGCTTCACCCCGCTGCCCAATGGCGGCGTGGTCTACCTGTCCTCGATCTCGCCCGATGGCACCCAGCTGGGCAAAGTGTTTCTGCAGCGCCAGAAGGATGACCGCCTGGAGGTGGTGTCGGCCAATGGCGGTCGCATGTTCTTCGAGGGTACCCGCCAGCGCTTCCTGGAGCTGGATGACGGCCACCAGGTCGAAGGGCCGGTGGCCGGTGCGCTGGACTACCGCCTGGCGACCTTCGCCCGCAATGACGTGGCCCTGCCCGATGGCGCGCAGACCCGCACCGAGGATGACCCGGAACTGATGCCGACCCTGCAGCTGATCGGCGATGAGCGTCCGCAGGCGCAGGCGCAGCTGCACCGCCGCCTGGCCCCGCCGCTGATCGCGCTGGCGTTCGCCCTGCTGACCGTGCCGCTGGGCCGCAGCTCGCCGCGCCAGCAGCGCTACGGCCGCATGATGCTGGCGCTGATGGCCTACATGGTCGGCACCAACCTGATGTTCATCGGCAGCGGCTGGATCGCCAACGGCAAGATCCCCGCTGCGCTCGGCCTGTGGTGGTTGACCCTGCCGCTGCTGGCGCTGGCCATCTGGATGTATGCACGTGATGGCCGCCTGGGCCGCCCGAAGGGAGCCCGCGCATGAGGCTGCGCCCGATGCGTTTCGACCTGTACCTGGGCCGGTCGGTGTTCACCACCGTGTTGCTGACCTGGGCCGTACTGGTCGGCCTGGACGTGGTGATGGCGTTCTCCGGCGAGTTCAAGGACATCGGCAAGAACGGCTACACCCTGGGCCATGCCGCCGCCTGGGTGCTGTATACGGTGCCACGCCGCGCCTACACCATGTTCCCCACCGCCGCGGTGATCGGCGCACTGATGGGCCTGGGCCAGCTGGCGGCGACCTCGGAGCTGACCGCGCTGCGTGCACTGGGGCTGTCGCGCAAGCGCCTGAGCGTTTCAGTGGCGATCGCGCTGTCGCTGCTGACCGCGGTGATGGTGCTCAGCGCCGAGACCCTGGGCCCCTGGGGCCAGGACCGTGCCGATGCGTTGAAGTCCAGTGCCAAGTGGGGGCGGGATATCGCCACCAGCCGTTATTCGGGCCTGTGGGCACGCGAGGGCGATACCTTCCTCAATGCGCAGAGTGGCGAGGAGCAGCTGGTTGGCGACAAGGGCACGCGCCTGATCCTGCGCGACGTGCGCCTGTATCACATCGCTGAAGACGGCCGGATCGCCTCGCTGACCCATGCTGCCACCGTCGAGCATGACAAGGATGGCTGGGTATTGACGGGCGTGCGCCGGGACACCTTTGGTGAACGCTCGGCCACGCGTGAGGAAGTGGCGCGCGAAGCGTGGAATTCTTCGCTGGATCCGGCGGCGCTGGCCACCGGCATCGCCAAGCCGCGCAACCTCAGCGTGGCCGAACTGAGTACCAGCATCGCCTATCGCCAGCGCAACGGGCTGGATGCGCGCGACTTCGAGGATGTGTACTGGAGCCGCTGGTTCTACCCGGTGAACGTGCTGGCGCTATGCCTGGCGGCGGTGCCGTTCGCGTTCGGTTCGCTGCGCAGCGGCGGCATGGGCAAGCGCCTGTTCCTGGGCATCCTGTTCGCGCTGGGCTTCTGGCTGCTGCAGCTGTTCTTCGGGCGCATGGCCGGCGCGTTGAAGTTCGATTACCGCATTGCCTATGCGCTGCCGCCGATCGTGATGCTGGCGGTGTCAGGACTGCTGTTCCGGCGCAAGTCGGGCTGATTCTGGTTGTTGTAGAGCCGAGCCTGTGCTCGGCTGTCACGTACAGTGCGGAAAGCAGCCGAGCACGGGCTCGGCTCTACAGACAGCGCCTTACCGTTTCGGCATCCGCACCAGGCGGGTACCGCTGGCGCGGTCGTGCCAGGTCAGGCGTTCGCGATCGACCCACGCCCACCAGAATCCCAGTCCACCCAGCAGCAGGGACAGCGTGCCCACGGCGAAGCGCAGCCACAGCTGGCTGCGCCGCAGCGGCGCGCCATCGCTGGCGTGCAGTTTCAGCCGCCACGGCCGCATGCCCAGCGTCTGCCCGCCGCGGCGCCAGCTTGCCGTCGCGTACCACCCCGTGATCGCCCAGCACACCGCCCACAGCAGCCACTGCCAAGCACTGAACGGCGCGATGTTCTCGCGCTGGGCATGGCCGCTGAAGGTGTAGGCAAGGGTGAACAGGGTGCCGGCCAGCATCCACAGCGCCAGCACCGGCAGCGCGTCGTAGACCATCGCCAGCGCGCGCCACAGCAGCAATGCGCGCGGGCGGGGCAGCTCTGTAGCAGCCGCAGGGGCCGTATCAATGACGGGGCGGGACATGCGCCGAGCATACGCAATGCTGGCCGCATCCGCAGTGGCCCTCGTATCCTGCACGCATGGCCTCTGTTTCCACCCCCGCCGAGCGCCGCCAGCTGGTGCAGCAACTGCCCGAGCTGCGCGCCGATGACAGCGTGCGCATCCAGCGCTTCCTCGATGCGATCTGGGCCGAGAACGGCCTGGCCCGCGCCACCCTCGACAGCTACCGGCGCGACCTGGAAGGGCTGGCACGCTGGATGGACGGGCGCGATGGTGGCCTGGCCGGCATCGAGCGTCCCGGCCTGTTCGACTATCTGGCTTGGCGTACCCGCCATGGCTGGTCACCGCGCAGCAATGCGCGGTTGCTGTCGGCGCTGCGGGCGTTCTTCGCCGATGGCGTGCGCCGCGGCGAACGCAGCGAGGATCCCAGCGCGCTGCTGGATCCGCCCAAGCTGCCACGATTGCTGCCCAAGGCGCTGGCCGAGAGCCAGATCGACGCGCTGTTGGCAGCACCGGATGTCGACAGCCCGCTGGGCCTGCGCGATCGGGCCATGCTGGAGCTGATGTATGCCGCCGGCCTGCGCGTGAGCGAGCTGGTGCTGCTGCCCGCCACCGCGGTCAACCTGCGCCAGGGCGTGCTGCGGGTGACCGGCAAGGGCAGCAAGGAACGGCTGGTGCCGCTGGGTGAGGAGTCGCAGCACTGGCTGGAGCGTTACCTGCAGCAGTCGCGCCCGCTGCTGGTCGGCAAGGGCAAGGTGCACGCGTTGGCAGACGGGCAGACACCGTTGTTCGTCGAGCCGACGCTGCATGCGCTGACCCGCCAGGCGTTCTGGCATCTGGTCAAGCGCCACGCCCAGGTGGCCGGCATCGATCCGGCGCGGATCAGCCCGCATGGCCTGCGGCACAGCTTTGCCACGCATCTGCTCAACCGCGGTGCCGACCTGCGCGCGCTGCAGATGCTGCTCGGCCACAGCTCGCTGTCGACCACCCAGATCTACACCCTGGTGGCCCGCGAACACCTGCAGAAGCTGCACGCACGCCACCATCCGCGCGGCTGAGCGCAGGCCTGAACCCCGGCCTCAAGCGTCGGGCGGTGTCGCGGCCCGGTCGCGGCAGCTGTGTCAGAATCCGGGGTCTTCTTCTGCCGCGGACCGCTCCATGCTCCGATTTGCCATCGCCGCCGTGTTCGGTGCGCTCAGCCTGACCGCCTGCGCCCAGCCGGCCCCGCCAGCTGCCAAGGCACCCGCCACCGCTGCGGCCAAGGCCAGCCCGGCCGCCAACGCGTCGGCCGATCAGGCCGTGCGCGCCGCGCTGACCGCGCTGAACCCCGGTTTCCAGGTGGACTACATCGGTGCTGCACCGTTCCCCGGCTTCCGTGAGGTCGTCGTGTCCGGCCAGCTGCTGTACGTGTCCGATGATGGCCGCTACCTGTTCCAGTCGCAGCCCTACGACACCCGCGCCAAGGGCCCGGCCAACAGCGAAGGCCTGCTCGGCTACCGCCGCGATCTGCTGGCCAAGGCCAACCATGGCGACCGCATCGTGTTCGCCGCGCCGAATGCCAAGTACACCATCAGCGTGTTCACCGACATCGAGTGTGGCTACTGCCGCAAGCTGCACCAGGACATCGCCGAGCTCAACCGCAACGGCATCACCGTCGAGTACCTGGCGTTCCCGCGCATGGGGCTGGGCAGCAAGGACTACACCGACATGATCTCGGTCTGGTGTGCAGCGGATCGCCGCCAGGCGCTGACCAATGCCAAGCGCGGTGGCAATGTGCCGGCCAAGAACTGCACCAACCCGGTGGCGATGCAGTACGCACTGGGCCAGCAGCTGGGCGTGAACGGGACGCCGGCGATCTTCGCGCCGGACGGTACCCAGCTGGGCGGTTACCTGCCGCCGGCGCAGCTGCGCGCGGCGCTGGAAAAGCTGTCGGCCAAGCGCTGATCGTCGCATGTCATTCGCTGTAGAGCCGAGCCCGTGCTCGGCTCCGGCAACATCAGCCGAGCATGGGCTCGGCTCTACAGGTCAGGGGCCGGGGACGCGTTGCGCCCCCGGCTTTTTTCTTATTTCAGGCCATCACTGACCGCCTTGGTCAGCGTGCCCTGTGCATCGTCACCGCTGAACTCCCAGACGAACGCGCCGCCCAGGCCCTGGGTCTTCACGTAGCCCATCTTGCGGGTGATGTTGGCCGGGGTATCGAAGCTCCACAGCGTGCTGCCGTTGTAGATCCAGGTGGCACCGGCGGTGTTGTCGGTGTAGCCCGGCCACGCCAGGTTCTTCAGCACCTTCCAGTCTTCGATGCCCGCCTCGTAGGTACCCGGGGCGGCGCCGGTGGCGGTCTGGTACAGGCCGTTGTTGGCGTTGGCCACGCCGGTCCAGCCGCGCCCGTAGTAGCCGATGCCCAGGTTGAGCTTGGCGGCGGGCACGCCGCGGCTGATGAAGGCCTCGATGGCGTCGTTGCTGTTGTACAGCTTCTGGTCGCCGGTGGACGGATCATTCGGCGAATCAAACAGCGCCGACTGGTGATTGGTCTTCGTATCCCACGCACCGTGGAAGTCGTAGGTCATCACGTTGATGTAGTCCAGGTACGAGTGGTACGCGGCCGGATCGGTGACGCGGATCTTGTCGATGCCGGCGCCCACCGCCACCGTCAGCAACAGGCCCGGACGCACGGCATCGAGCTGGCGGCGGAACTCGGCCATCAGTGCGGTGAAGTTGGCGTTGTCTTCCGGCTTGCCGCATTCGATGCCGCAGGCCACCGGGTATTCCCAGTCGATGTCGATGCCGTCGAACACGCCCAGCGCGGCACCGGCGCCACCGGCACCGTCGGTCACCGGCAGGTTGCCCTTGATGTAGGCGTCGATGCACGAGGCGACGAACGCCTGGCGGTTTTCTGGGCGCGCCGCGCTGGAGAAGCCGCGCGACCAGGTCCAGCCACCCAGCGAGATCAGCACCTTCATGCCCGGGTACTTGGCCTTGAGCTGCTTGAGCTGGTTCCAGTTGCCACGCAGCGGCTGGTCCCAGGTATCGGCGCTGCCGCTGACACTCTCGGCAGCGCTGAAGGCCTTGGTGTAGTCGGCGAAGGCATCGCCACCGGCACCGCTGTTCGGATCCGACGGCTGGGTGATGCCCACTTCGCAGCGGTTGTTGCGCACGTTGCCGAACGCGTAGTTGATGTGGGTCAGGCGTGCGGCCGAGCCGCTGCTGTCGATGTTCTTGACCCGGTAATTGCGGCCGTAGATGCCCCACTGGGTGAAGTAGCCGATGACCCGCTTGCCGGTGGTGCCGCCGTCGCCGGCCAGCGTGGTGGCGCTGATCTCGGTGCCCTGTGCCGACGCGTTGCCGGCGTTGTCGCGGGCGCGCACGCGGTAGCGGTAGGTGGTGGAGGCAGTCAGCCCGCCGTCGACATAGCTGGCACTGGACGGTGAACCGACCAGGCTGCCGTTGCGGTACACGTCGTAGCCGGCCACGCCGCTGCCGCCGGTGTTGTCGGTGGACGGGCTCCAGCTGAGCGCGATGCTGTTGGCGGTGCGCGTACCGACCGCCAGCCCGCCCGGCACGCTGGGCGCGGTGGTATCGCCACCGGCGGCGTTGACGGTGATGGTGATGGTCGCGGTGCTGCTGGTGGCGTTGTTGTTGTCGGTGGCCACCGCGCGCAGGGTGTGGCTGCCGGCGCTGGCATTGGCCCAGCTGGCCGCATACGGCGCACTGGTGGCCACGCCGAGCGTGCTGCCATCGCGGAAGAACTCGACCTTGGCGACACTGCCGTCCGGATCACTGGCGGTGGCAGTCACGTTGACCGTGCTGCCGGCACTGAAGGTGGCACCGTTGGCCGGCGAGGTCAGGCTGACCACCGGCGGCTGGTTGGCGCCGCTGCCATCGCAGGCGCCGAGGTTGGTGTAGTAGGGCGCACCGGCCGGATGGTCCGGCGGCGCGTTCCAGATGTCCTGGTTCGCCCGATAGAGGACGCCTCCTTTCTGCAGGGTATCGCCGGCCCGGTAGATCTTGGCCTGGTCCCATTGGGCCACCCCGGCACAGCTGGCGGCCTGCGCCAGGCCGGGCAGGGCGGCGGCACCGGCGGCCAGGGCAAGCAGCCAGGCCAGGCGGTGGGGACGACAGCTTCGGGTCGAACGTTCGGCACTGCGCACAATCGGGTCGTACATGGGTAAGTCTCCGATCAAAGGGCGCGCGGGCCCCGATGGCGCCGCGCGTGACGCAGGTCCGGGCATCGCCCGGGAAGGCGACGGAGGGGCCGGACGGAGGTACCTGGGAGGCCGGGGAGAGAGTCCGGCGCCAGGTAGGGACAACGTTGTCATCAATCGTGTGGTCAATCCGTGAGCAAGCGCATGGTTCGGGGAATCGGGCGGAGAGCGCGCTGAGCGCGGTCGGCGGCCATCGGCGGTGCCCCTCGTGGTTGGTCGGCACGCGAATTCAAGGGTTTGGTCGGGCGGGCGTCCCCCGCCACCGGACCCACCCCGCCATCCCACGGGAAGCCAGCTTTTGCTCTGGCCGTTGCCGTTGCCCTGGCCTCGGCGGGTGCCGGGCGCCGCCCGGCAGAGCCCTTCCCCCGCTTCCGGTACAATGTCGGGCCCGTTTCCCAACTACGGTTCCCCGGACATGATGGTCCTCGAGGGCGCGCCCGCCCTGTCGCCGTTCCGCCGCGAACGTCTTGAATCCCGCCTGCAGTCCATCGCGCCCTCCCTGCGCATCAGCGGTGCCTGGCACGTCTACTTCGTGCAGCCCGAAGGCAGCGCCGCCCCCGACCTCGCCACGCTGTGCCGCATCCTCGAAGCTGCGCCGCAGGCCGAGGCCCTGGCCGAAGGCGCGGTCAGCCGCATCGTGGTGCCGCGCCTGGGCACGCTGTCGCCGTGGTCGAGCAAGGCCACCGAGCTGGTCCGTGGTGCCGGGCAGCCGGTGAGCCGGGTCGAGCGCGGCCTGCGCATCGACGTGCAGGGCTGGCCGGCCGATGCCGCCGCCCAGCAGGCGCTGGTCAAGGCACTGCACGACCCGATGACGCAGTCGGTGCTGGAGACCGTGGAGCAGGGCCAGGCGCTGTTCTCGGCGCCGGCCCGTGGCGAACTGGAACGCGTGCCGGTGGACCAGCTGGAGGCCGCCAACCAGCGCCTCGGCCTGGCCATGGCCCAGGACGAGATCGACTACCTGCGCGAACGCTTCACCGCGCTGGGCCGCGCGCCGTCCGATGTCGAACTGATGATGTTCGCGCAGGCCAATTCCGAGCACTGCCGGCACAAGATCTTCAACGCCAGCTGGACCATCGACGGTCAGGAGCAGGACCGCTCGCTGTTCCGGATGATCAAGAACACCCACCAGCAGACCCCGCAGCACACGCTCAGCGCGTACAGCGACAATGCCGCGGTGATTGAAGGCCATCCGGCGTCGCGCTACCGCCCCGATCCGGCCAGTGGCGAATACCGCCGCGAAGCACAGGTGCCCAGCGCGTTCCAGATCAAGGTGGAAACGCACAACCACCCGACCGCGATCGCACCGTTCCCGGGCGCATCGACCGGCAACGGTGGCGAGATCCGCGACGAAGGCGCAACCGGCCGCGGCGGCAAGCCGAAGGCAGGCCTGTCCGGTTTCTCGGTCTCGCACCTGCGCATCCCGGAGCTGCCGCAGCCGTGGGAAGCACCGCGCGCGCTGAACCCGCGCATGGCGCCGGCGCTGGAAATCATGACTGACGGCCCGCTGGGCGGCGCTGCGTTCAACAACGAATTCGGCCGCCCGAACCTGCTCGGCTACTTCCGCAGCTTCGAGCTGCCGGAAGGCGCCGATCTGGTCCGCGCCTACGACAAGCCGATCATGCTGGCCGGTGGCCTCGGCGCGATCGATCGCGTACAGGTCGACAAGATCCCGCTGCAGGCCGGTGATGCGGTCATCGTGCTCGGTGGCCCGGCGATGCTGATCGGCCTGGGCGGCGGCGCCGCCAGTTCGGTGGCCTCCGGTGAAAGCGCCGAGGACCTGGACTTCGCCAGCGTGCAGCGCGACAACCCGGAAATGGAGCGTCGCTGCCAGGAGGTCATCGACCGCTGCGTGGCAATGGGTGCCAACAACCCGATCAAGTTCTTCCATGACGTCGGTGCAGGTGGCCTGTCCAATGCCATCCCCGAACTGCTGCACGACTCGAACGTCGGTGGTGTCATCGACCTGGGCAAGGTGCCCACCGATGATCCGTCGCTGTCGCCGATGCAGCTGTGGTGCAACGAGTCGCAGGAGCGCTACGTGCTGGGCGTGGCCCAGGAGCGCCTGGCCGAGTTCGCTGCGCTGTGCGCCCGCGAGCGCTGCCCGTTCGCCGCCGTTGGCGTGGCCACCGCTGAAGCGCACCTGGTGGTCGCCTACGGCGCCGTGCCGGGCCACACCCCGACCGATGCGCCGATCGACCTGCCGATGGACGTGCTGTTCGGCAAGCCGCCGAAGATGCACCGCGACACCGCGCACCCGCCGGCACCGCGCTGGCCGGCGCTGAAGACCGGCGGCCTGGACCTGCAGGACGCCGGCCTGCGCGTGCTCGCGCACCCGACGGTCGCTTCGAAGAACTTCCTGGTCACCATCGGTGACCGCAGCGTCGGCGGCCTGACCGCGCGCGAACAGATGGTCGGCCCGTGGCAGCTGCCGGTGGCCGACGTGGCGATCACCCTGGCCGACTTCGACGGCGTGGCCGGCGAAGCGATGTCGATCGGCGAGCGCACCCCGCTGGCCCTGCTCGATGCGGCTGCTTCGGCACGCATGGCGGTGGGCGAAGCGCTGACCAACCTGTGCGCGGCCCCGGTCGATGCGCTGGATGAGATCAAGCTGTCGGCGAACTGGATGGCCGCGGCCGGCCACCCGGGCGAAGACGCGCTGCTGTACGACGCGGTGAAGGCCGTGGGCATGGAACTGTGCCCGCAGCTGGACATCAGCATCCCGGTCGGCAAGGACTCGCTGTCGATGCAGGCGCAGTGGCACGACCAGGGCGAAGCGCACAAGAGCGTGTCGCCGGTGTCGCTGGTGATCTCGGCGTTCGCGCCGGTGGCCGACGTGCGCCAGCAGCTGACCCCGCTGCTCGATCGTGATGTGGACAGCGAGCTGTGGTTGATCGGCCTCGGCGCCGGCAAGCAGCGCCTGGGCGGTTCGATCCTGGCGCAGGTGCATGCCGACCACGGCGACCTGCCGGCCTTCGCCGGCGCCGCACCGGACCTGGATGACCCGCAGCGCCTGCGTGGCTTCTTCGAGCTGATCCGCGATGCGCGCCAGGCCGGCCTGCTGCTGGCTTACCACGACCGCAGCGACGGCGGCGCCTTCGCCGCGCTGTGCGAAATGGCCTTCACCTCGCGGCTGGGCCTGGACATCACCCTCGATGCCTGGGGTGATGATCCGTTCCGCAGCCTGTTCAATGAAGAGCTGGGCGCGGTGGTGCAGATCGCCCGCGAAGACCGCGCCGCCTTTGCCGACCTGGTCGAGCGCCATGCACTGATCGAGTGTGCACAGCGCATCGCCAAGCCGACCACCGCACCGGTGGTGCGCGTGTCGCTGGCCGGCGAGAACCTGGCCGAATGGCGCTGGGAAGCGCTGTTCGACGCCTGGTGGTCGGTCACCCACGCGATGCAGAAGCGCCGCGACAACCCGGCCAATGCCGATGCCGAGCGCGAGATCGCCCGTGCCTTCACTGCGCCGGGCCTGAAGCCCAAGCTCAGCTTCGACCTCAATGAAGATGTGGCCGCCCCGTTCATCAGCACCGGCGCGCGTCCGCGCGTGGCGGTACTGCGCGAGCAGGGCGTCAACGGCCAGATCGAAATGGCCAACGCCTTCGAACGTGCCGGCTTCCGCGCCTTCGACGTGCATATGAGCGACCTGATCGAAGGCCGCGTGGCATTGCAGGACTTCACCGGCCTGGTCGCCTGCGGTGGCTTCAGCTACGGCGACGTGCTGGGTGCCGGCCGCGGCTGGGCCACCTCGATCCTGGAGCGCAGTGCGCTGCGTGATGCCTTTGCCGCGTTCTTCGCGCGCGAGGACAGCTTCGCGCTGGGCGTGTGCAACGGTTGCCAGATGATGAGCCAGCTCAAGGGCATCATTCCGGGGGCCGAGCACTGGCCGCAGTTCCGCCGCAACGCCAGTGAGCAGTTCGAAGCCCGTACCGCGCTGCTGGAAGTGGTGGAGTCGCCGTCGATCCTGCTGCGTGGCATGGCTGGTTCGCGCCTGCAGGTGGCGGTGGCGCATGGTGAAGGCCAGGCCGTGTTCGACAATGCCGTCGACCAGGCAGCCGCTCGCGTTTCGCTGCGCTACATCGATGGCAACGGCAACGTGGCCAGCCAGTACCCGCTGAACCCGAACGGTTCGCCGGACGGCATCACCGGCCTGACCAGCAGCGACGGCCGCGTCACCATCATGATGCCGCACCCGGAACGCACGCCGCGCGCGCTCAACATGAGCTGGGCGCCGGCCGAGTGGCAGGGTGACTCGCCGTGGATGCGCATGTTCCGCAACGCGCGGGTATGGTGCGGCTGATCGCAGCGTTCTGCGCAGGCCGCAATGCCGCTGCGTACGGAAAAACCCGCCGTTGATCGGCGGGTTTTTCTATGCGCGCGTGAAACTCCTGTCCCGACCGCTAGTTACATCGATTTTCATGCGGCGGAACTTCGTCACGCTTGCCTAACAAAACACTTTCATAAACAGGTGAAAGGGTGAACTGCTTCACGGCAATAGGATTTGTCGTGTCAAAGTCTTGACGATTTGGAAAGTTGCCGTTAACACTTGAACCCCGTTTCAGAATCATTCATTTCGCAGTAACCGGTTGGCGCACGCGCTCGGTTTTCTGTCGCTGCGCGCCGTTCGGCAATACCCCGCAGTAAATCACGCGAATAAACGCCCCCAGGGGACGTTGGGCCGGAAAGCCCAGCGGTGGCGTTGCTTTGCCCAAAACCAGTCCAATCAGGAGCCGTACCGATGAATCGGATTTATCGCAAGGTCTGGAACAAAGCATTGGGTCAGTTGGTGGTGGCCTCGGAACTGGCTTCCTCCGACAGCAGCAGTGGCGGGGTCGTCGACCAGCGCCGCGATGCGACGCAGGCCACGCCCGCACTGCTGGCGGTGGCACTGGGCCTGGTATTGGGGTTGGGCATGAGCGGCACCGCCGCAGCACAGTCGGTGCAGATCGGCGGCAGCGCCACCTGCGTGGCATTCAGCGGCAAGCTGCTCGAAAAGTGCCTGATCGAGGGCTCGGCCAGTGCCAAGGGCAGCAACGCGGTGGCGATCGGCAGCAACAGCAGCGCCACTGCCGCCAACAGCGTAGCGCTGGGCGCCGGCTCCAAGGCCACGCGGGCCAACACGGTGTCCGTGGGTGATACCGGCAAGGAACGCCAGATCACCCATGTTGCCGCAGGCACCCAGGCCACCGATGCGGTAAACAAGTCACAGCTGGATGCGCAGGCGCGCGCCACGCAGGCCGCGCTGGCCGATGTCGCCGCAGATGGAAACCGCTATTTCAAGGCCGACGGCGCAGGTGATGACAGCGACGCGGCGAAGATCGACGGACAGGGCGCGGTTGCGGCGGGTGCGGGTGCACAGTCGCTGGCCAACGCCACCACCGCCATCGGTACCCAGGCCATTGCCGCGGGCCTGGGCGCAAGCGCGTTAGGCCAGGGCGCATTGGCGATCGGTGATGCCAGCGTAGTGGTCGGGCAGAGCGCTGCCGCGTTCGGTCTTGGTGACACCGCCGTCGGCGCCAGTGCCTATGCCGCAAGCGAGAATGGCGCGGCCACCGCACTGGGTGCCTTGTCCGAAGCCACCGCCGATGGCGCGACCGCTGTCGGCGGCGGTGCCGTGGCGATGGGCCCGGGCAGCACCGCATTGGGCCGCGGCGCCACCGCCGCCAACGAAGCGTCGATCGCAGTCGGTGCGTTCAGCACTGCTGTCGGTGAATACAGCACCGCGCTGGGTTCGAATTCCGCTGCGGTTGCCACCGGCAGCGTGGCGCTGGGCGCGGGTTCGCTGGCCGACCGCGTCGATACCGTGTCCGTCGGTGCCGCCGAATACGGCCTGACCCGGCAGATCACCAGCGTTGCCGCAGGCACCGAAGACAACGATGCGGTCAATGTCGGCCAGTTGAAGGACGTGGCCGCCGTGGCCGATGCCACCGCCAAGCGCTTCCAGGCCACCGGCAGCAGCAACAGCGATGCCGGTGCACTGGCCGAAGGTGACGATGCACTGGCGGCCGGCGAGGCCGCCAATGCCCTCGGCAACGGCACCACGGCCGTCGGTGCCGGGGCCACAGCCGTTGCGCAGAACGCCACCGCCGTCGGCAACAACGCGCTGGCGTCGGGCCAGAACAGCGCCGCGTTCGGCAACAACGCGCAGGCCAACGGTCCAGGCAGCGTTGCCGTGGGTGGTGCTGCGGTGGATGCCGACGGCAACCCGCTGATCACCAGTGGCGGCGTACCGGTGGAAACCGGCGCGACCAGCGCAGGCGTCGGTGGCACCGCGGTGGGCGCGAGTGCCGAAGCCAGCGGATTTGCGGCGTCGTCCTACGGTGTGGGTGCCTATGCGGCCGGCGCGCAGGCATCCGCGTTCGGTGCGGTGGCCAATGCCATCGGCGACTATTCCACCGCACTGGGTACCCAGAGCAATGCGACCGGCACCAGCAGCGTCGCCATCGGTGGCCCGGCCGACCTGATTCCCGGCCTGGGCTTCTTCGTGCAGACCCAGGCCAGCGGCGAAGCCGCGACCGCCGTCGGTGCCGGCGCCATCGCCAGTGGCGATCGTGCGGTGGCCAACGGCAGCCTGAGCGAAGCCTCCGGTGCTGAAGCCACCGCTGTTGGCTACTTCGCCTATGCACCGGGTGAGAACGCCAGTGCGCTGGGCGCGCAGACCTGGGCCAGCGGTGCGCAGAGCACTGCAGTGGGTTACTACGCCACCGCACGCGGCACCAACAGCGTCGCGCTTGGCGCGAACTCCGAAGCAGTGCGTGCCAACAGCGTGGCCGTTGGCAGTGCAGGCAACGAGCGGCAGATCACCAGCGTTGCTGCGGGCAGCGAAGCCACCGATGCCGTGAACAAGGCGCAGCTCGATGCCGTGGCCAGCACCGCCGACAGCACCGCGCGCTTCTTCCAGGCACAGCCGGAAGCCGACAGCGATGCCGGCGCGCTGGCCGAGGGCGAGGGCGCCGTCGCCGCCGGTTCGTCGAGCAATGCGATCGGCGCCGGCGCAGTAGCCCATGGCGCGGCTGCGTCGGCCATCGGCGATGACAGCGTGGCCGTGGGCCGCAACAGCGCAGCCACCGGCAATGGCGGTGTCGCCATCGGTGGCCTCGGCCAGGCCTACGACGAGTTCAACCAGCCGATCATCGGTGCCGATGGCACGGCACAGCAGGTGGGCACCACTGCCGTCGCCGATGCCACTGCGGTGGGCAGTGGCGCGCAGGCCACCGGGGCTGCCAGCAGCGCCTTCGGCAACGCGGCCAAGGCCAGTGGTGACAACAGCTTCGCCGCCGGCGGCAAGTCGCGCGCCACCGGCAGCTATGCGGTCGCGGTCGGCGACAGCGCCTTCGCCAGCAGCGATGACAGCACCGCAGTAGGCGGCTACAGCTGGGCCACTGCCAGTGGTGCAGCAGCATTCGGTTCGGGTGCATGGGCCACCGCCACCAATGCCTCGGCGTTCGGTAATGCGGCGTGGGCCAGTGGCAGCGGCGCCACGTCCATCGGTTACAACAGCTGGGCCAACGGCGCCAGTTCTACGGCGGTCGGCCGCGGTGCCTTCGGCTATGGCGACAACAGCGTGGCACTGGGATTCCAGGCGCTGGGCAACAGCATCAACAGCATCGCCATCGGCACCAATACAGTGGCCGGTGGTGAAAGCGCGATCGCGCTTGGCGCCGGCAGTAACGCCAGCGCCAGCAACGCTGTCGCGCTCGGTGCCGGTTCGGTTGCCAGTCGTGCACGTACGGTATCGGTGGGTAGCAGCGGCAACGAACGCCAGGTCACCAACGTCGCCGCGGGCACCCAGGCCACCGACGCAGTGAACAAGGCACAGCTGGATGCGGTTGCGACCACCGCCACCACCACCAGCCGCTTCTTCCAGGCCAGCGGCAACGGCGACGACGTAGCCGGTGCACTGGTGGAGGGTGACAACGCACTGGCGGCCGGTGATGCCGCCAACGCCATCGGCAATGGCGCCACCGCACTGGGCAGCGGCGCCAACGCGCTGGCCAGCAACGCACAGGCGCTGGGTTTCAATGCACTTGCAACCGCGGCCAACGCCAGCGCTGTCGGTGCCAACGCACAGGCCACGGGCGAGTACGCCACCGCGCAGGGTGCGGAAAGCGAAGCCAGCGGCGAGCAGAGCGCGGCGTTCGGTGCGGCCAGCATCGCCAGCGGCGCCGGTAGCACTGCCAATGGCGTGCTGTCCGAAGCGTCCGGCGAAGAAGCCGTGGCCGTGGGCTACTTCAGCAATGCCAGCGGCGACGCGGCCACCGCTGTCGGCAGCGAGAGCGTGGCCAGTGGTACGGCGTCGGCGGCCTTCGGTATCGGTGCCGAAGCCAGCGGCGGTTACAGCACTGCCATCGGTGGCTATGCACAGGCCTCGGCCTTCAATGCCACCGCGTTCGGCAACTTCGCCAATGCCTCCGGTTCCAACAGTGTGGCGGTGGGTGGCGATTCGGAAGCCTCCGGCGCCTACAGCACCGCCACCGGCCAGGGCAGCCTGGCGACCGGCACCAACAGCGTCGCCGTGGGTGGTTCGTTGTTCGGCGTGCTGGCCACCGAGGCCTCGGGCAACTACTCCACCGCGGTGGGTGGTGGTGCTTGGTCGGGCGGCATCAACAGCACCGCGCTGGGCAATGCCGCCGAATCGCGCGGCGCCAACAGCGTGGCGCTGGGTGCCGATTCGATCGCCGATCGCGACAACACCGTGTCGGTGGGCGGCGGTGGCAACACCCGCCAGATCACCAATGTGGCCGATGGCACGCAGGGCAATGATGCGGTCAACAAGAACCAGCTCGACGCCGTCGCCGCGGCAGCGGAAAAGACCCGCCGGCAGTTCCAGGCCAGTGGCAACGCCGACGGTGAAACCGGCGCGTTGGTGGAGGGTGACAACGCGCTGGCGGCCGGTGATGCGGCCAACGCGATCGGCAACGGTGCCACCGCGCTCGGCAGCGGTGCCAATGCGCTGGCCGCCAACGCCACCGCCGTGGGCATCGATGCGCTGGCCACCGGCAGCAACGCGGCTGCCCTGGGCAGCACGGCACAGGCCACCGGCGAGGACAGCCTGGCCCTGGGCAGCGGTGCCGGCGCCAGCGAGGTTGGTGCAAGCGCGGTGGGGGCGCGTGCACAGGCCAGCGGCGCCTACAGCACGGCCACAGGTACAGAAGCCAATGCCAGCGGCGGGCAGGCGCTCGCCAGCGGTTTCCGCAGCGCGGCTTCGGCTGATGGCACCACCGCAGTGGGTGGCTACGCCGAAGCCAGCGGTCGCCTGGGCACCGCTCTGGGCTATGGCTCGGCGGCCAGCGGTGCCAACACCACTGCAGTCGGCTTCGGTGCCGCGGCGGCCGGTACCGGTGCCGTTGCCGTAGGTCAGTCCAGCGAGGCCAGTGGCGAGGAGAGCGTGGCCATCGGCGGCAGCACCTTCTTCGGCCTGATCCCGTCGCGTGCCAGTGGGACGGGTGCGGCGGCGTTCGGCGCCGGTGCCTGGGCCACCGAAGACTACGCGACCGCGATTGGCTGGAACTCGTGGGCGGCAGGCAGCAGCGCCACCGCGCTGGGGGCCAACGCCACCGCCAATGGCAGCAACAGCGTCGCGCTCGGCGCCGGCTCCAAGGCTGACCGTGACAACACCGTAGCCGTCGGCAAGGCTGGCGGTGAGCGCCAGGTGACCCACGTCGCGGCGGGCACCGAAGCCACCGATGCGGTGAACAAGGGTCAGCTGGATGCGGTCGCCAGCGTCGCCGACAAGACCAGCCTGCAGTTCCAGGCCAGCGGCAATGCCGATGGCGAAGCCGGTGCACTGGTGGACGGCGACAACGCACTGGCTGCCGGCAATGCGGCCAACGCCATCGGCAACGGCGCCACCGCGCTGGGCAGCGGCGCCAATGCCATGGCCGCCAATGCCACCGCCGTGGGCTTCGATGCCTTGGCCACCGGCAACAATGCGGCGGCGCTCGGCAACGCGGCGCAGGCCGGAGGTGTCGACAGCGTAGCCGTGGGCAGTGGCGCCAGCGCCAGCGAACTCGGCGCCAGTGCTACCGGCGCCGGTGCCCAGGCCAAGGGTGCCTACAGTACCGCCAGCGGTGCGCAGGCCACGGCCAGTGGCACCCAGTCGCAGGCCAGTGGTTTCCGCGCCAATGCCTCGGCCGATGGTGCGTCTGCGCTGGGCAGCTATGCCGAGGCCAGCGGTCGCCTGGGTACCGCGGCCGGCTACGGCAGCAAGGCAACCGGCGCCAATGCCACGGCGGTAGGTGTGAGTGCCACCGCCAGTGCCGCAGGCAGCGTTGCGCTGGGCGCGGGCTCGGTCGCCGACCGTGCCAACACTGTGTCGGTCGGCAGCGCGAGCAGTGATCGTCAGATCACCCGTGTCGCTGCCGGTACCGAGCGCACCGATGCGGTCAATCGTGGCCAGCTCGATGCGGTCGCGGCGACCGCCGATGGCACGGCCCGCTACGTCAAGGCCACCGGCGCGGGTACTGCCAGTGCCAACGGCAGCGATGCCGCCGCGATCGGTTCGGCAGCCACTGCCAGCGGCGCACGCAGCAATGCCCTGGGTGCCAATGCGATGGCCATCGGCAACGGTGCCCTTGCACTGGGCACCAGCGCCGGTGCATCGGGCGCGAACTCGGTTGCGCTGGGTGCCGGTTCGCGTGCACTCGATGCCAACGTGGTGTCGGTCGGCGGTGGCAATGGCACCGATGGTCCGGCCACGCGCCGCATCGTCAATGTGGCCGATGGCCGCATCGCCGCCGGCAGCAGCGATGCCATCACCGGTTCGCAGCTCAACGTCACCAACCAGCGGGTGGGCGCGGTGGAAACCCGCGTCGGTGATTTCGATTCGCGCATCGCCACCGTGGAAACCACGGCGGCCAGCGCAGTCAGCTATGACGACGCCAGCCGTGACCGCCTGACCCTGTCCGGCTTCCAGGGCACCACCATCGACAACGTCGGTGCCGGCAGCATCGCTGCGGGCAGTCGCCAGGCGATCAACGGCGGCCAGCTGTTCCAGTCGCTCAGTGATGCCGCCAGCTTCCTCGGCGGTGGTGCCAGCGTTGGCATGCAGGGTGTGTTCGTGGCGCCGAACTATGTGATCCAGGGCGCCACCTACAGCAACGTCGGCGATGCGCTCGGCGCGCTGGACCGCAAGGTCAGCGAGATCGACCGCCGCACCGCCGGTGGCACGCGTGCCGGGACTGCCAGCCTGCGCGCAATGAGTACCCCGCTGGATGACAGCCCGCTGGCCAGCGCCGCTGATGCACCTGCAACGGCCGACGCGGCACCGGCCAGCACCGCGCGCGTGCAGGGCACGCCGACCGCTGCCGCCGCCGGTGCCGGGATTCCGGTTGGCACTCCAGCGACGGGCTTCAACGCCGTCGCCATGGGCGAGGGCGCCGTTGCCAGTGGCGCCTCGTCCACCGCCATAGGCCAGGGCGCCAATGCCACCGCGGCCAACGCGGTGGCACTGGGGCAGGGCTCGGTTGCCGATCGTGCCAACACGGTCTCGGTGGGCAGTGAAGGCAACGAGCGCCAGGTCACCAACGTGGCGGCCGGTACCACGGCCACCGATGCGGTCAACAAGGGCCAGCTCGACCGTGGCATGGCCACGGCCAACAGCTACACCGACAGCCGCGTCCAGGCCGTCGCCGACAGCTTCGATGTGTTCAAGGGCGAAATCGACGGACGCCTGCGCCACATGGATCGCCGCATCGACCGCCAGGGGGCGATGAGCGCGGCGATGCTCAACATGGCCACCAGTGCCGCCGGTATCCGCACCCAGAACCGGGTCGGCGTCGGCATTGGCTTCCAGGGCGGCGAGTCGGCGTTGTCGCTGGGCTACCAGCGTGCGATCAGCGATCGCGCCACGGTGACCTTCGGTGGTGCCTTCAGCAGCGACGACAGCTCGGTTGGCGTCGGTGCCGGCTTCGGCTGGTAAGCCACTCCATCGCGCCGGCGGCCACCCACGCCGGCGCAGCACCTGCAGTGAGGGCCTGGGGGGAGGTCACGGCAATCCCGGCTGGGCCGGCCGGGAGTCGTCAAGGAATGATGGCCGCAGTGTTGGTTCGATCCATGACCCAGAAGAGGAATTCGACGTGATCAAGAAGCAGAACCTTCGCATCAATGTGCTTGCCGCCGCCGTGCTGTCGATGACGGCTGTCGGTGCCGTCCACGCCGCTGGACTGCCGACCCGTGAACCGGTGCGCCAGGCCAGCACCGCCCAGCCGGGAACCGAGCGCATCATCGTCAAGTACCGGGCCGGTGCTGCTGCCGCCACTGACCGCTCGGCGAAGCTGTCCACCGTGCAGTCCGCACTGACCCGTGCCAGCCTCTCCGGCGGCACATCCCGCGCCAGCACGCTCGGCCCGCAGGTGGTCCGCAAGCTGTCTACCGGGGCGGATCTCATCCGTGTGCAGGGCCGCCTGGCCCCGGCCGAACTGCAGCGCGTACTGAAGGAGCTGAAGGCCGACCCGTCGGTGCAGTACGCCGAAGCCGACGTGAAGCTGCGCCGCACCGAACTGCGTGCCGGCAACGTACAGCCGGCGCTGGTGCCGAACGATCCCTTCTACCAGCAGAACCAGTGGCATCTGCACAATGCGGTCGGCGGCATCAACGCACCGGCGGCATGGGATGTCTCGCAGGGTGAGGGCATCGTGGTGGCGGTGATCGATACCGGCATCCTGCCGCAGCATCCGGACCTGGTCGGCAACCTGCTGGAGGGTTATGACTTCATCAGCGACGCGGAGACCTCGCGGCGCCCGACCAACGATCGCGTGCCGGGTGCGCAGGACTACGGTGATTGGGTCGAGAATGACAACGAGTGCTATGACGGTTCGCTGGCCGAGGACAGTTCCTGGCATGGCACCCACGTCGCCGGCACCGTGGCCGAGCAGACCAACAACGGCGTCGGCATGGCCGGTGTCGCCTACAAGGCCAAGGTACTGCCGGTGCGCGTGCTCGGTAAGTGCGGTGGCTACCTGTCCGACATCGCCGATGCGGTGGTCTGGGCATCGGGTGGCACGGTGGCCGGCATTCCGGCCAACACCAATCCGGCCGAGATCATCAACATGAGCCTGGGTGGCGGTGGCGCCTGCGCCAGCACCTACCAGGACGCGATCAACGGCGCGATCTCGCGCGGTACCACCGTGGTGGTGGCGGCCGGCAATGAAGCCGACAACGCGTCCAAGTACCAGCCGGCCAGCTGCGAAGGCGTGGTGACCGTGGGTGCCACCCGCATCACCGGTGGCATCACCTACTACTCCAACTACGGCACCCGCGTGGACCTGTCCGGTCCGGGTGGCGGTGGCAGTGTGGACGGCAACCCGGGCGGCTACATCTGGCAGACCGGCTCCAATGCGGCCACAACGCCGGAATCGGGCACGCCGGGCTACATGGGCATGGGCGGTACCTCGATGGCCTCGCCGCATGTGGCCGCCGTTGCCGCACTGGTGCAGAGCGCGCTGATCGCCAAGGGCAAGGATCCGTTGACCCCGGCCGCGATGCGTACCCTGTTGAAGGAAACCGCACGTCCGTTCCCGGTCACCATTCCGGCGGCGACCCCGATCGGTACCGGTATTCTCGATGCCAAGGCCGCGCTGGCCAAGGCACTGGAAGAACCGTGCACCGAGAACTGCGGGCCGGTGGCCACGCCGCTGACCAACAAGGCCGCCGTCGGTGGCCTGAACGGTGCCGCCGCCAGCAGCCGCCTGTACAGCTTCGAAGCCGTCGCCGGAAAGCAGCTCAGCGTGATCACCTACGGTGGCACCGGCAATGTCTCGGTCTACATCGCGCAGGGGCGTGAACCGAGCGCCAGCGACAACGACGCCAAGTCGACCCGTCCGGGCACGTCCGAGACGGTGCGGGTGAACAAGCCGGTGGCCGGTACCTACTACATCAAGGTAGTCGGCGAAGCGGCCTACAACGGCGTGAGCATCCTTGCCACGCAGTAAGCTGGAACTGTCGTAATTGAATGGCCGAAGCCCGTCATCCCGTGTGACGGGCTTCGTCTTTTTACGAAAGGTGGTGGAGGGGCGGCGGAAATCATGGCTTAACTGTTAAAGTCGAGCCGATTGACAGGAGAGTCATGTGAACGCGCTTGCTGCTACCGCCGCTGCCGACAACGCTGAAGGCCGCATCCTGGATGCGCTGCTGGCGCGCGGCCGGCTGAAGGAAGGCGATCTGGCACGTGCGCGGCCGCTGCACGCAGAGGCCGGCGGCAGCCTGCTGGGCCTGCTGGTGCGGCTGGGGCTGGTGTCCGAGCGTGACCAGGCACAGGCCAGCGCCGAAGTGCTGGGCCTGCCACTGCTGGAAGGCAAGCAACTGCCGGAAGCACCGCCACAAGGGCTGGCGGAAGGCCTGCCGTTGTCACTGCGCTTCCTCAAACAGTTCCACGTCTGCCCGCTGGCCCTGGATGAACAGGGCGTACGGCTGTGGCTGGCCGACGCCCATGATCCCTACCCGCAGCAGGCGGTGCAGCTGGCACTGGGCGTGCCGGTGACGCCGGTGCTGGGCATGCGTGCGGAGATCGATGACCTGGTCGAGCGCTGGTTCGGCCAGGGCCGCAGCGCGATGGGCGCGATCGTCGAAACCGCCGATGGCGAGGGCGGTGCGGTCGATGACATCGAGCACCTGCGCGACCTCGCCTCGGAAGCGCCGGTGATCCGCCTGGTCAACCTGGTGATCCAGCGTGCAGTGGAGCTGCGCGCTTCGGACATCCATGTCGAACCATTCGAGAGCCGGCTGAAGGTGCGCTACCGCGTCGACGGTGTACTGGTGGAGGGCGAAAGCCCGCCGGCCAACCTCACCGCGGCGGTGATCAGCCGCATCAAGATCATGGCCCGGCTCAACATCGCAGAGCGCCGCCTGCCGCAGGATGGCCGCATCATGCTGCGCGTGCAGGGCAAGGAGCTGGACCTGCGCGTGAGCACGGTCCCGACCGCGCATGGCGAAAGCGTGGTGATGCGATTGCTGGACCGCGAAACGGTGGTGTTCGATTTCCACCGCCTCGGCTTCACCGATGCGTTCCTGCCGCAGTTCCGCAAGGTGCTGGAGCAGCCGCATGGCATCCTGCTGGTGACCGGCCCCACCGGCTCGGGCAAGACCACCACGCTGTATACCGCGCTGAGCCAGCTCAATACCGCCGACGTCAAGATCATCACGGTCGAAGACCCGGTGGAATACCAGATCGAGGGCATCAACCAGATCCAGGCCAAGCCGCAGATCGGCCTGGACTTCGCCAACGCCCTGCGCAGCATCGTGCGCCAGGATCCGGACATCATCATGATCGGCGAAATGCGCGACCTGGAAACCGCGCGCATTGCGATCCAGTCGGCGTTGACCGGCCACCTGGTGCTGTCCACCCTGCATACCAACAACGCAGCGGGTGGCATCACCCGCCTGCTCGACATGGGCGTGGAAGACTACCTGCTCACGTCCACCATCAACGGCATCCTCGCCCAGCGCCTGGTGCGCCAGCTGGAACCGACCCACGCCGAGCGCTATGAGGCCTCGCCGGAGGAAATCGAACGATTCGAGCTGCGCCGCCTGCAGCCGGAAGGGCCGATCCACCTGTATCGCCCGAAGCCCTCCGCGCTGGCGCCGACCGGTTATCTCGGCCGCACCGCCATCATGGAATTCCTGGTGATGAACGATGCGCTGCGGCGCGCGGTGATGCGCCGCGATGGCATGGGCGAGATCGAACGCATCGCCCGCGAAGCGGGCATGCGCACGATGTACGAAGATGGCCTGTCCAAGGCCCTCAGTGGCCAGACGACCATCGAGGAAGTCCTGCGTGTCACCGAGGAAAGCTGATGCGCGCAGGACGCCGGGGCTGACATGCCGACCTACCGTTACAAGGCACTGAATCCGCACGGCGAGATCTTCGACGGGCAGATGGAAGCGGCCAGCGAGGCCGAACTGGTCGCGCGCCTGCAGGACCAGGGTCATCTGCCGATGGAGACCCAGCTGGCCGATGGCGGTGCGATCGGTGGCAGCAATTGGCGCAACCTGTTCCGCCAACGGCCGCTGCAGGGTGCGGCATTGCTGCAGTTCACCCAGCAGCTGGCGACACTGCTCGGTGCAGGCCAGCCGCTGGATCGCGCGCTGTCGATCCTGCTCGGCCTGCCGGAGGACGAACGCTCGCGCCGTGCGATCACCGACATCCGCGATGTGGTGCGCGGTGGTGCGCCGCTGTCGACCGCACTGGAGCGCCAGCATGGGTTGTTCTCGCGCCTGTACGTGAACATGGTGCGTGCCGGTGAGGCCGGCGGCAGCCTGCACGAAACCCTGCAGCGCCTGGCCGACTACCTCGAACGCAGCCGGGCCCTGCAGGGCAAGGTGATCAACGCGCTGGTGTACCCGGCCATCCTGCTGGTGGTGGTGGGCGGTGCGCTGCTGTTCCTGCTCGGCTACGTGGTGCCGCAGTTCGCGCAGATGTACGAGAGCCTGGATGTGGCGCTGCCGTGGTTCACCAACGCAGTATTGCAGCTGGGCCTGTTCGTGCGTGACTGGTGGGTGTTGCTGCTGGTGGTGCCGGCAGTACTTGCGCTGTTCTTCGAACGCAAGGCACGGCAACCGGCCTTCCGGCTGGCGCTGGATGGCTGGCTGCTGCAGCGTCGCAGCATCGGCCGCCTGCTGGGTGAACTGGAAACCGCGCGGCTGGCCCGCACGCTGGGCACCCTGCTGCGCAATGGGGTGCCGCTGCTGGGTGCCCTGGGCATCGCCCGCAACGTACTGGGCAACCGCGCGCTGGCCGCCGATGTGGAAGCTGCCGCGGATGAAGTGAAGAACGGTACCGGCCTGTCGCTGGCACTGTCGCGCGGCAAGCGTTTCCCGCGCCTGGCGCTGCAGATGATCCAGGTCGGCGAGGAATCCGGTGCACTCGATACCATGCTGCTGAAAGCGGCCGATACCTTCGAACAGGACAGCGCCCGGCGCATCGACCGCCTGCTGGCGGCGATGGTGCCGGCGATCACCCTCGTACTGGCCTCGGTGGTCGGCGCGGTGATCGTCGCCGTGCTGGTGCCGCTGTACGACCTGACCAATGCCATCGGTTGACGATGGATCCCTACGCAACCCCGACACTCCGCAACTGAAAGGACCGACCATGATTGCTTCCCGTCGACCGATCCGCCTTTCCTTCACCGCCGCGCGCAACCAGTCGGGCATGAGCCTGCTGGAGATCATCATCGTCATCGTGCTGATCGGCGCGGTGCTGACCCTGGTCGCCAGCCGCGTGCTGGGTGGCGCCGACCGCGGCAAGGCCAACATCGCCAAGGCACAGGTGCAGACCGTCGCATCCAAGGTCGACAACTACCAGATCGATACCGGCAAGCTGCCCGGCTCGCTCAACGATCTGGTGACTGCACCGGCTGGCGTCGGTGGCTGGTTGGGCCCGTATGCCAAGCCGGCCGATCTGAACGATCCGTGGGGCCATGCGCTGGAGTACCGCACGCCGGGCGAAGGCCAGCCGTATGAGCTGATCAGCCTGGGCAAGGACGGCAAGGCCGGCGGCAGCAGCGTCGACGCTGACATCCGCTACCAGCCGTAACCGGGCATGTTGCATTTCCTGCCGCGCCGGTTGCCACGCCCGCGCCTGCCCGGCAGGCGCGCAGCGGGTCTGTCGCTGCTGGAAATGCTGCTGGTGATCGCGCTGATCGCCGCGATCGGCCTGATCACCGCTGCCGGCCTGTCGCGCGGTTTCGCCGGCATGCAGCTGCGCAGCGCCGGCAAGGACATCGCCAACCAGCTGCGCGTGGTGCGCGCGCAGGCGATCGCCCGCGGCGAGCCGCAGCGCTTTGTCATCGAGCCGGCCAAGCGGCGCTGGGAAGGCGCCAACCAGCGCCACGGCGACGTGCCGGCACAGCTGCAGGTCCAGTTCGAAGGCGCCGCGCAGCTGGCCACCGCGCCAGGACAGGGCGTGATCGAGTTCCATCCCGACGGCGGCTCCAGCGGCGGCCGCATCCGGCTGCAGCGTGACGGCGCCGAATGGCGCATCGACGTGGGCTGGCTGACCGGTGAGGTCCGCTCCGGCCCCTGGCGGGCGCAATGAAGCGGCGCGCCCGCGGCTTCACCCTGCTGGAAGTGATCATCGCCTTTGCCCTGCTCGGGCTGGCGCTGACCCTGCTGCTGGGCAGCCTGTCAGGCGGCGCCAGGCAGGTGCGTGAGGCCGAACTGCGCACGCGCGCAATACTGCATGCGCAGTCGTTGCTGGCCGAAACCGGCGTCGCCACGCCGCTGCAGGTGGGCAGCCAGCAGGGCGAGTGGGAGCAGGGACGCTACCACTGGGAACTGCAGGTGCAGCCGTGGGTGGAGCCACGTGCAGGCAGCGTCGTGCAGACACAGTCAGCCGGTGCCCCCTGGCTGGCCGAACTGCAGCTGCAGGTGCGCTGGGGTGACAGCGAACGCGAGCAGCTGCGCTGGCGCAGCCTGCGCCTGCTGCCGCCGGATCTGGAGCGTGCGCGATGACGCGCCGTGCTGCAGGTTTCACGCTGGTTGAAGTGATGCTGGCCACGGTGCTGTTGGCCGGTGGCCTGGCGCTGGCGTTCGCCAGCGTGCGCTCGGCGATGGCGGTCAGCCAGCGTGGCGAGCAGATTGCGGCCGAGAGTGAGCGCATGCGCGCGGTGCAGGCCCTGTTGCGGCGGCAGCTGGCCGGTGCGCTGCGCACGCCGCTGGAAGTCCCCGATCCCACCCGCGAACCGATCTTCTTCCAGGGCGAAGAACAGCGCATGATGTTCGCCGCTGATCTCCCGGGTTACCTCGGCCGTGGCGGAGCCTACCTGCACGCGCTGCAGGTGGACGGCCGCGATGGCCAGCAGCGCCTGCTGCTGGACCTGGTGCTGCTGCAGGAAGGCGAGCGCATCGCCGAAAATCCGCCGCGCCCACCGGAAGTGCTGGTGGAGAACCTGAAGTCGGTGCAGCTGCGCTATCGCGGCATCGATGCCAGTACCGGCCAGATGAGCGACTGGATGCCGCGCTGGGACGATACCCGTCGCCTGCCGATGCTGGTGGAGATCCAGATCGTACCCGCCAAGGGGGCGCCCTGGCCCACGCTGGTGGTGGCACCGCGCGCTGGCGGCAGCGGAGGCGCGCGATGAACCGGCAACACGGTGCGGCACTGGTCCTGGTGCTGTGGTTGATCGCATTGATGACCGCGCTGGTCGGTGCGTTCGCGCTGAGCGCACGGGTCGAGCATCTGCAGCAGCGGGTGCTGGATGACGACGCACGCGGCCAGGAACGGGCGCGCGCCGGCCTGGAGTACGCGCTGCTGCGGCTGTCCGCCGATCCGCTGCGGGCGCCCTGGCGTGCCGATGGCCGCACCTACCGCTGGCAGTTCGATGACGCCAGCATCGAGATCAAGGTGCTGGACGAGAACGGCAAAATCAACCTGAACCTGGCCGACGTGACCCTGCTGACCGCGTTCCTCAAGGCGCTCGGCGAAGACGAAGGGGCGGCCCGGCAGATGGCCGGCGCCATTGTCGACTGGCGTGATGAAGACAGCCTGCTGCAGCCGGGTGGTGGCGCCGAAGCGCCGGACTATGCGGCGGCCGGGTTGCCGTATGGCCCGCGCAACAAGCGTTTCGAGACGCTCGGCGAACTGCAGCGGGTACTGGGGATGCGCGGTCCGCTGTACAAGGCCATGCTGCCGCACCTGACCCTGTACAGCCGCCAGGCGCGCCCGGATCCCCAGTTCGCCAGCGCGCCGGTGCTGACCGCACTGGGCCTGGATGCGGATACCGTGCTGGCGCAGCGCGCGCAGCAGGAGCGTGACGCAGATACCGCTGGCGGTGCGACAACGCTTGCCAGCAGCAGCGGCACCTATAGTATCGAGTCTCGTGCAACCGATGGCAGTGGACGCCGGTCGGTGTTGCAGGCAGTGGTACGCAATGGCTCGGGCGGGGTTCCCGGGCGGTCCTACACAGTGCTTCGCTGGGAGCAGGGAATGACAGCAAGATGACGGCATGGCAGGACAGTGTGCGGCAGGTGCAGGGCCGGATCGGCCCTGGCGCCGGCCGTTTCCTGCGCTGGTGGCGGCAATCGCTGCTGGCCTGGGTGCCGGCGCGTTGGCAGTGGGCACTGGGCTGGGCACAGGCGCGCCTGCTGCTGCAGCGCCAGGGTGACCAGCTGCAGGTCTGGCGAGAGGCCGGTGAGCGCCGCGAAGCGGTGGCCAGCGTGCCGTGGCCGCTGTCGCCGGCCGAACTGGACCGCGTGCTGGAACCGCGACTGCGCAGCCTGCCGCGGGCGTGGCTGCTGCCGGCCAGCGAAGTACTGCGTCGTCATCTGCGCCTGCCTGCGGCTGCGGCCGACCGCCTGCGCGCCGTGGTCGGTTTCGAGATCGACCGCCAGACGCCGTTCGAATCCAGCCAGGTCAGCTATGACGTGCGTGAACTCGGGAGCGCGGCCGAAGGCCAGCTGCAGGTCGAACTGGTTGCCTGGCCATTGCGCCAGCTTGAAGCGTGGCGCGCCAGCGTGGGCGAGTGGGCCGATGCGCTGGCCGGTGTCGATGCCATCGACGCCCACGGTGACCCCCTGCAGGTGAATCTGTTGCCGCCGGGGCAGCGCCAGCTGCGGGTGGATCCGACGCGGCGCTGGAATGTGCTGCTGGCCGTGGCCGCGCTGGTGATGCTGGTGCTGGCGGCCCTGCAGCTGCTCGACAACCGCCGTGCCGCCGCCGATGAGCTGCGTGCGCAGGTTGAACGCAGTGCGCGCAGTGCGCGTGGTGTCGCCAGCGAACGCGCGCAGCTGCAGGCACTGATCGATGGTGCCGCATTCCTGGAAAAGCAGCGCAGCCAGCGCGCCGGAACGGTGGAAATCTGGAATGAACTGACCCGGCGCCTGCCGGAGGGCACCTACCTGGAAAAGCTGGCCATCGAGAACAACAACCTGCAGCTGATCGGCCTGAGCCGCGAGGCCTCGCAGCTGGTGCAGCTGCTGCAGGATGCGCCGCAGTGGCGCAAGGTCAATCTGACCGGCGTACTGCAGGCCGATGGCGCCGCCAGTGGCCGTGACCGCTTCACCATGACCGCCGAACTGCAGCCGTTGCCGGCTGCGGCCCCGACCCGGGAGGCGGCCGATGCCGATGCCAAGCGCACGCCGTGACCGCTGGCTGGCACTGGCGCTGCTGCTGGCAGTGCTGGGCCTGGCCTACCTGCTGCTGGTGCACCCCTGGTTCACCCAGCCGCTGCGCGAAATCGATGCCGACGTGGCCGCCCTGCGCGAGCGCGAACAGCGCGTGCAGGCGCAGCTGCAGCAGCAGCCGCAGATCGAACAACGCCTGCGCGCCACCCGCGAGGCACTGCAGCAGCGGCCGGGCTTCCTGCGTGAAGCCACCGCCGAAGCTGCAGCCGCTGCGCTCGGCGCGAAGCTGCAGGATGCGGTGGCGATGGCCAGCCCGGGCAACCGCAGCTGCACCATCAGCAACCGCACGCCACTGACCGACAACCGTCGTGACGCCGAGTTCGTGCGCGTTGCCATGCAGGTGCGCCTGCGTTGCGGTGTGGCCGAACTGGCCACGGTACTGCACAGCCTGGAAACCGGCAGCCCGCGCCTGTTCGTCGACAACCTCAACCTGATCGCGCAGCGCTTCCAGCAGTCGCCGAATGAATCCGGGCTGGGCCTGGACGTGTCGTTCGAACTGGCCGGTTACCTGCTGCCCGGTGCCGCTGCCGATGGCGCTGCGCCGGCACCTGCAGCCGAGCCGGGCGCGGCGCCGCAACCGCCTTCGGCTGCACCGGCACCCTCACCGGCTGTGCCGGAAGTGGGGCAGGAGGTGGCCGATGAAGCTTGAGCAGATCAGCCTGCGCACCGGTTTCCTGCTGGCACTGGCCGGCTGGGCGGCAGCGGTCTGGCTGGCCACCGGCTTCGGCCTGGGCAGCCAGCTGCCAGGTGCCGATGGCGATGCCGATGCGGTGCCTTCGTTGCCGGTGCTGCCGCCGTTGGCCGCAGAACGCATGGCCAGCGCCGACAGCTACAGTGCCATCGGCGAGCGACCGCTGTTCGCCGAGGACCGCAGGCCGAAGCCCTACCTGCTCGGTGGCAGCGAGCCTGCCGCCAGCGCCGCGCTGCGCCTGACCGGCGTGCTGCTGACCGGCGACTTCGGCATGGCCACCTTCACCACCGAACAGAACCGTTCGTTGCGCCTGCGCCTCAACGGTGAAGCCGTCGACGGCTGGCAGCTGGTGGCACTGCAGCCGCGCCAGGCCACCGTGATCGGCCCCGGTGGCAACCAGGTGCTGGAACTGGCGGTCTTCAACGGCCAGGGCGGTGAGCCGCCGACCGTGCTGCGCGGCGCCAACGGTGCGCCGCCGGCAGGTGCGATCGTTGTGCCGCCCCCGGCAGGTGCTCCGCCGACACCGCCGCCGGCTGCGGCAACCCCATCGCCGTCGCCTGCTGCCAGTACGCCCGCGCCCTCGGCTGCGGCGGCCGCCACACCGCCTGCCACCAACAACGGCCCCAGCGAAGCGCAGATGCAGGCCATCCGCGAACGCATCCAGGCCCGTCGCCGCCAGCTGCAGCAACAACAACAGCAGCAACAACCGTCGCCGCCCCCGGGCGATGGCACCAACCGATAGAGTGAATGCATGAGCCTGCGTTTCCTTCCCTGGTCCTTTGCCCTCGCGCTGCTGGTCGGCTGCAGCACCGTGTCCGCGCCGCATGTGCAGCGCAAGGGCAATCTGTCGCCCACTGCCGAGGCCGGCCAGGCGGCCAACGTCGCCGCGGATGCTGCCCGTGACGCCCAGGGCGCTCCGCAGGCAGTGATCCGCCGTGGCACCGGCACCATGATCAACCGCGAAGCAGCACGCGCACCGGCACCGGCACTGCATGGCGCCAGCACCGGTGAAGCAACCTTCAATTTCGAAGGCGAATCGGTGCATGCGGTGGTCAAGGCCATCCTCGGTGACATGCTGGGCCAGAACTACGTGATCGCACCGGGGGTGCAGGGCACGGTCACCCTGGCCACGCCCAAGCCGGTGTCGCCGGCGCAGGCGTTGAACCTGCTGGAGATGGTGCTGGGCTGGAACAACGCACGCATGGTCTACAGTGGTGGCCGCTACAACATCGTCGCCGCCGACCAGGCGCTGGCCGGTACGGTCGCGCCGAGCACGGCGCCCGCTGCCAGTGCGCGAGGCTTCGAGGTACGGGTCATCCCGCTGCAGTTCATCTCCGCCACCGAAATGAAGAAGGTACTGGAGCCGTATGCGCGGCCCAATGCCATCGTCAACGTCGACAGCGGCCGCAACGTGATCACCCTGGGCGGTACCCGCGCCGAGCTGGAAAACTACATGCGCACCGTCGAGATCTTCGACGTCGACTGGCTGTCGGGCATGTCGGTGGGCGTGTTCCCGATCCAGTCGGGCAAGGCCGAACAGGTGGCTGCCGACCTGGAGAAAGTGTTCGGCGAGGAGAGCAAGACGCCCAGCGCCGGCATGTTCCGCTTCCTGCCCCTGGAAAACGCCAACGCGGTGCTGGTGATCACCCCGCAGGTGCGCTACCTGGACCAGATCCAGCAGTGGCTGGACCGCATTGATACTGCCGGTGGCAGTGCCCGCCTGTTCTCCTACGAGCTGCGCTACATCAAGGCGCGTGACCTGGCCGAACGGCTCAGTGAAGCCTTCGCCAGCAGCGGCAACCGTGGCGGTTCAAGCCCGGCCTCGCTGGCCCCGGGTGCGATGCCGTCGCAGCTGGGCAGCGACGGCGACCGTGGCATGGACAGCAACAACAACAGCAGTTTCGGCTCGACCCCGGGCAGCGGTTCCAGTGGTGCCGGCAACGGCAGCATGAACCTGCCGCAGCGCCAGTCCGGCAACGTCAGCGTCAGCCTGGAAGTGGAGGGCGATCGCGTGGGCGTGTCGGCGGTGGAGGAAACCAATACCCTGCTGGTGCGCTCCACCCCGCAGGCCTGGCGCTCGATCCGCGAGGTGATCGAGAAGCTGGACGTGATGCCGCTGCAGGTGCACATCGAAGCGCAGGTGGCCGAAGTCTCGCTGGACGGTGACCTGAAGTACGGCGTGAACTGGTTCTTCGACAACGCCGTGGCTGGGCGTGCACTGACGGGAGCCTTGGGCGGCGTGACCCTGCCGGCAGCAGCGGGTGGCTCCTGGAGCAGCTTCGCCGGTGCCGCGACCGGTGGCGAAGGCCTGGGCTGGGCGTTCACCGGTCACAATGGTGCGGCGGTGGTGAGTGCGCTGGACAAGGTCACCGATGTACGCCTGCTGCAGACTCCTTCGGTGTTCGTGCGCAACAACGCCGAGGCCACGCTCAACGTGGGCGACAAGGTGCCGATCAACACGACTACGGTGAACACCGGCATCGGCACCAGCAGCTACAGCTCGGTGCAGTACATCGACACCGGCGTGATCCTGAAGGTACGCCCGCGCGTGACCCGCGACGGCACGGTGTTCCTCGACATCGTGCAGGAAGTGAGCAGCGCCTCGAACGTACCGGAGAACTGCAACCCGCAGGAGCGCAACTGCAACCCGCGCATTTCCACCAAGAAGCTGTCGACCGAAGCGGCGGTGCAGAGTGGCGACACCATCATGCTGGCCGGCCTGATCACCGATACGGCCACCGATGGCAGCAGCGGCATTCCCGGCCTGAGCCGGATTCCGGTGGTGGGCGCGCTGTTCGGGCAGAAGAGCCGCACCAGCCGTCGTTCGGAGGTGATCGTGCTGCTGACCCCGAGCATCGTGCGCAACAGCCAGGAAGCGCGCAATCTGACCGACGAGTACAGCCAGCGCTTCCGCGCGATGGAGCCGCTGAACCAGCCGCGCGCAAAGAAGTAAGGGGTTTACGGCCGGGCTGCGCCCGGCACCCGCAGAGGCCAGAGCCGGAGCAACGGCAACAGCAACAGCAACAGCAACAGCGGGTTTACTGAGGGAGGGCGGGGCACTGTGGGTTTGCGGGGACGCCGTAAACCCGTCCATGGGGGCTTGGTCGCCGCATCCATGCGGCTCACACCCCGCAAACCCACAGTGCCCCGCCTTCGACAGTTTCCTGCTGCTGTTGGTAGGTGTCGACCTTGGTCGACGCGATCCACGCCATGCGTGGATGACTCTCCATCGAAATCGAATATTTCGATATCTGTGAGATCTGAGCCGAGCATGGCTCGGCTCTACAGAAGAGCAGGCAGGTCGCGGAAATCTGTCGAAGGCGGGGTGGGTCCGGTTGCGGGGGCGTGAGCCGCATGGATGCGGCGACCGAGCTTACATGGACGTACTTGCAGCGTCCCCCGCAACCGGACCCACCCCGCCAACCCCCAGGAACCCAGCTTTTGCTTCGGCTGTTGCTGTTGCCCTGGCCTGAGGCGGGTGCCGGGTGCAACCCGGCCGATACCCTCCCAGTGCTAGTCTGTGGCTACCGACAACCACGGAGGCGGGATGGGGGCGATCGTGTTGTTGCCGCTGTGCGTGGACGATGCCGCGCTCGACCGCTGCCTGGCCGCACTGGATGCGGGCACCGCGCCGGGGACCGCGGTCTGGCTGGCCGACGACGCGCAGACCGGGCCGCGTGCGCAGGCGGTGGTGGAACACTGGTTGGCGCACACGCCACTGCAGGCCGAGTACACCCGGCGTGCACGGCCACTGGGTGAAGTCGCCCACCTGGACGAGATGCTGCGCGCCTGCGATGGCATGGACGTGGCGGTGCTGGCACCGGACAGCGTGCCAGCACCGGGCTGGCTGCAGCAGCTGCAGGACGCCTTCGCCCGCGATGCCGCCATCGCGACCGCAACCCCATGGTGCAATGCCGGCGAAACCGCTGCGTGGCCCCGGCTGGGCGAGATCAATCCGGAACCCGACGATGCCGCGCTGCTGGCGCAGACCTGTGCCGGCCTGCCAGCGCTGCACCCGGAGCTGCCGTCGGCGGTCACCCACGCGGTGCTGGTGCGGGGCAACGCGCGCCGGCGTGCCGGCGGCCTGGACGTGGACAGCTATGCCGGCTGGAACGCGGCGCTGGTGGACCTGAGCCTGCGCATGGCCGGCCTGGGATGGCGCAACGTGTTGTGCGAGACCGCCTTCGTCAGCCGGGCAGGGGAGGCGGTCAGCCGTGATGGCGATCTCGAGGCCCTGGCCGCGCGCTGGCCGGGCTGGGTGCCTCGGCTGGCTGACTTCCTGATGCATGATCCACTGCACGGGCTGCGTGCCGACCTGCAGCAGCGCATGCGGCAGGCGATAATGCCGAAGGAACAGGGGGACCTGTTCGTCCCGTCTTCCGCGCCGGAGCCTCCTGCTTGAATGTTGCCATTGCCGCCATCGTCGTCACCTACCAGAGTGGCAGCACCATCGATGCCTGCCTCTCGCGCCTGCGCCAGGCGCAGGACGTGGCCGAGATCCGGGTGATCGACAATGGCTCGATGGATGGCACGCTGGATATCGTGCAGCGCCATGCCAGCCACGACCCGCGCGTGCGTTTCGTCGGCAATCCGGACAATCCCGGCTTTGCCGCCGCCAACAACCAGGGCGTGGCCGATTCGCACAGCCCATGGCTGGCCTTCATCAACCCGGACCTGATGGTTGAACCGGAAACACTGGCCGCACTGCGCGCCCGTGCCGAAGCGTTGGGCGACTGCCTGCTCGGCGTCGAACAGGTCGACGAGCAGGGCCATGCCGACGAGGCCGTGCGCCGCCGCGATCCGGACTTCCTGATGATGCTGCGCTCGCCAGGCAAGGGCTCGAAGCTGGCGGTGCCGCGTGACCCGCAGCAGGTGCTGCAGCGGGTGCCGGCGTTGTCTGGCGCGCTGCTGATGATGCCGCGTGCATTGTTCGACTGCATCGGAGGCTGGGACGCGGGCTATCGTCTGCACGCCGAAGACCTGGACCTGTGCCGGCGCGCGCGCGAAGCCGGGGCGGTGGTGGCGATCGCCAATGACCTGCAGGTCACCCACGTTCGTGGCGTCTCCAGCCGCTCGCGGCCGTTCTTCGTTGAATGGCACAAGCACAAGGGCCTGTGGCGCTATTTCCAGAAGTTCGAGGCCAGGCAGCGTTCGCTGCCGGTACGGGTGGCGGTGTGGGGCGCGATCTGGGCGCACGCCCTGATGCTGGTGCCGCGCCTGCTGCGCAGGTCGTTGTAGAGCCGAGCCCACGCGCGGCTCAGGCAACAATCCAACCGGGCGTGGGCCCGGCTCTACGGAAGGCGGGCGCGCCCACGGTTCACTCCGCCGGGCGCATAATCCGCCCCATGCCTATCATCCAGTCCCTGCTCGACACCGATCTGTACAAGTTCACCATGATGCAGGCGGTGCTCCACCAGCACCCCGGTGCCCAGGTGCAGTACCGGTTCAAGTGCCGCACGCCCGGCATCGACCTGGCCCACTACATCGACCAGATCGACGAAGAGATCGACCACCTGTGCAGCCTGCGCTTCAGCGACGCGGAGCTGGACTACATGCGTGGCCTGCGCTTCGTGAAGCCGGATTTCGCCGATTTCCTCGGCCTGTTTCACCTCGACCGCAAGTACATCCAGCTACGCGCGTCGAAGACCGTGCCCGGTGAGATCGAACTGGACATCACCGGCCCGTGGCTGCACACCATCCTGTTCGAAGTGCCGCTGCTGGCGATCATCAACGAAGTCTGGTTCCGCAACACCACCACCGCCGACTTCGCCGAGGGTGAGCGCCGCCTGCAGGCCAAGGCGGCGCTGCTGCGCGATACCCCTGGCTTCGAGCAGTGCCGCATTGCCGACTACGGCAGCCGCCGCCGCTACTCGCGTGACTGGCACGCCCGTCTGCTGCCGCTGCTGCGCGACGCGCTCGGCCCGCAGCTGGTCGGCACCAGCAACGTGCACTTCGCCCGCCTGTACGGCATGACCCCGCACGGCACCATGGCGCATGAGTATCTGCAGGCCTTCCAGGCACTGGGCCCGCGCCTGCGCGACTCGCAGGTGGCGGCACTGGAATCGTGGGCACGCGAGTACCGCGGCGATCTGGGCATCGCGCTGTCCGACGTGGTCGGCCTGGATGCGTTCCTGCGCGACTTCGATATGTACTTCTGCAAGCTGTTCGACGGTGTCCGCCACGATTCGGGCGATCCGTTCGACTGGGGCGACCGCATGCTGGCGCACTTCCAGCAGCGCCGGGTGGATGCACGCAGCAAGGTGCTGGTGTTCAGCGATGGGCTCGACATCGCCAAGGTGATGCGCCTGTACGACTACTTCCGTGGTCGCTGCCAGGTCGCCTTCGGCGTCGGCACCCACCTGACCAATGATCTGGGGCCAACGCCGCTCAACATCGTCATCAAGATGGTCCGCTGCAACGGCCAGCCGGTGGCCAAGCTCAGCGATTCGCCGGGCAAGAGCATGTGCGACGACCCGGGCTATCTGGCCTATCTGCGCCAGGTCTTCGAGCTGCCGCCGGCGTAAACGCGTCGGCTTGCAGCACGCCGGCTTACAGGTAGTCGACCACCACCAGGTAGGCGCCCTGCAACGGCTGCTGCTTCGAAGCCTGCACGCTGTAACGCTCGGAGAAGGCGATATCGCCGGCGCGCATCGCGCTGGCCGACACCGACAGCTTCTGGCCCTGGCGCTTGCCGTCGCGCAGCGTGGCGGCCTGGCCATCGGCAAGGGCCGTCACGGCAACCGTCGAGCCCTTGGCCGACGGCGGGCAGGCGGCCAGGCTCAGCTCACCCTGGGACAGGGCCGTCGTGCAGCCCGGCTCGGCGATGCGGCCGCTGAAACGGATGCTGCCGCTGCTGGCCTGGGCCAGTGCGCTGACGGACATCAGGGCCACGCACAGCAGAATGGAGTTCCTCATGACACGTTCTCTGGTTCGGTGTGTCCTAGTTAGCGACAGGTTCGATCCGTCTTTAATAGGACAAATCCGAATCTGCTAGGGCCATCACCAAGAAAGAGTGATGCGCATCAAATAAGGCGATTTTCACTTGAAAAAAGCCTGTTTCCGCGCATGCCAAACGCGTCACCAGGAGCGTCATGCAGGGTCGTTTGTGACCTGATCCGGCCACCGTCACGTTCCCCGCGCTCCCTGAATCTCGATTTCGCCTATCACGTCACATTTAAAGCGTCAATGAATTGGCGTTCAGAAAAATAATGAGACTTTCATCACAGTTGTGCCTATACTTGCGTCACGGATTCAGGGGAAGGTATGTCCGAGTCCGGCCACAGGTGAGACGCAAGGATGGGTCTTGATAGCCCGGCAGTGCTCCTTGCTTCCTCCTCTACTTCTCATCTCTTCAGTAGGGTTAGGTAAAAGCGAATGCACAAGATCAATATCATCGCCGCTCTGATGCTGGCCGCCGCTCCGCTGGCCGCCAACGCCGCCGACGGCACCATCACCTTCAACGGCAAGGTGACCGACAAGACCTGCACCATCTCGACCCCGGGCGGCAAGGACTTCGCCGTCAACCTGCCGACCGTGTCCAAGAACACCCTGGCCACCGCCGGTGCCGTTGCGGGCCGTACCCCGTTCGCCATCAACCTGAGCAAGTGCAGCGCCGGCAACGTCGCCACCTACTTCGAGCCGGGTTCCACCGTTGACTTCAACAGCGGCCGCCTGGTCAACCAGGCTTCGGCCAACGCTGCCACCAACGTGCAGCTGCAGCTGCTGGGCTCGAACAACACGTTCCTGCCGATCAAGGCGGCTGGCACCGGCCTGGCCCAGGACAACTCGCAGTGGGTGACCGTGGCCGGCGACGGCACCGCCAACCTGAACTACTACGCTGAGTACTACGCCACTGCCGCCGCCACCCCGGGCGACGTCACCAGCAGCGTCAAGTACACGATCATCTACAACTGATCGTAGTCGTACCCGCACTGGCCGGCGTACGCGCCGGCCAGTGCATCGCGGCCCCAGGCCACATACCTCGAGCGTAGTACTTCCGATGAAAGCAATCTTTCCCCGGGCGCTGCTGCTGGCAGCGTTCACGCTGCCCTTCTGCCAGAACGCTCTGGCCGGCGTGGTGGTCAATGGCACGCGAGTGATCTATCCGGCGCAGGCGCGCGAAGTCACCGTGCAGGTCGACAACGTGGGCGATTCGCCTGCGCTGGTGCAGGCCTGGATCGACAGCGGCGACGCCAACCAGACCGCCGATACCAGTGATGCCCCGTTCGTGCTGACGCCGCCGATCGCGCGCGTCGAACCGGGCCGCAGCCAGGCGCTTCGCCTGATCTTCTCCGGTGCGCAGCTGCCGACCGACCGTGAGTCGGTGTTCTGGCTCAACGTGCTGGATGTTCCGCCGTCCCCGGACAACGCCGACAGCGGCGAACAGAATTACCTGCAGGTCGCGTTCCGTTCGCGCCTGAAGCTTTTCTACCGGCCGCAGGGCCTGAAGGGCGTCGCCAACGACGCGCCGGCAGCGCTGCGCTGGACCCGTACCGGCGACCGCCTGCGGGTGGAAAACCCGAGCCCCTTCCACGTCACGCTGGCCGAAGTACATGCCGTGACCGGCAGCAGTGAAAAGGCCGTCGAGGACAAGGGCGCGATGGTCGCGCCGAAGCAGAGCCTGGAGTTCGCCGCACCGGCGGGCACCGACCAGGTCCGCTTCATCACCATCAACGACTACGGCGGCCGGGTGGAACACACCATCCGCCTCGGCAGCACCGGGGGCTGAACGCGCCGCGCTGGCCCTTGGCCTGCGCATCCCGCCACCGCCGCTGTGCGGCGAATTGAAGGAATGTCAGTGTGATCGGAAACAGATTGACATTGTCGATCCATCAGGCGCTTTGCCTGCTGGTTGCTGGCGTGGCCTGCCCAGGATGGGCGCTGGCTGCCCCGGCCAATCTCGGCGAACAGGCGCTGATGGCGCAGAGTGGTGCGGCCAATGCGCGTGCACCGGAGTCGGCCCAGTTCAATTCCAGCTTCCTGTCTGGCCAGGCCAAGCAGGTCGACCTGGCGGCCTTCAGCAACGGCAACCCGATGGTGGCCGGCAACTATCGTGTCGACGTCTACGTCAACGGTGCCTGGCAGGGCCGTCGCGATCTGCAGTTCAAGGCCGATGCGCAGGGCCGTGTCGACGCCTGCCTGCCGCTGCCGATGCTGGAAGAAATGGGCGTGGACAGCGAAGCCGTGCTGCTGCAGCAGGATCCGTCCGTGCCGACCGACAAGACCAGCTGCGTGCCGGTCCAGCAGCGCATGGCCAATGCCTATGGTGTCTATGACAGCGGCAACCTGCGCTACGACCTCAGCATCCCGCAGGTGTTCCTGCGCCGTGAGGCACGCGGCTACGTCAACCCGGCGCTGTGGGACCGCGGCATCAATGCCGGCTTCGTTGGCTACAGCTTCAATGCCATCGACAGCGACAGCCGTGTCGAAGGTGGCCAGCGCAACCGCAGTGCCTACCTCGGCCTCAACGCCGGCATGAACCTGGGTGGCTGGCAGTTCCGCCACGACTCCAACCTGACCTGGACCGAGGGTGACGGCCGCCATTGGCAGAGCATCGCCACCTATGCGCAGCGCGGCATCCCGCAGGTGCGCGGCATGCTCACCATCGGTGAGGCCTACACCACCGGTGAACTGTTCGACTCGATCGGTTACCGCGGTGCCAGCCTGGCCAGCGACGACCGCATGCTGCCCGATTCGCTGCGCGGTTACGCGCCGGTCGTGCGCGGCATCGCCGAGACCAATGCACGCATCGAAGTGCGCCAGAACGAGCAGCTGATCTACTCCTCCACCGTGTCGCCGGGCAGCTTCGTCATCGACGACCTGTACCCGACCGGCTACGGCGGCGATCTGGAAGTGAGCGTGATCGAGGCCGATGGCCGCCGCCGCGAATTCAAGGTGCCGTTCGGTTCGGTGCCGCAGATGCTGCGCGAAGGCGTGTCGCGTTACTCGCTGACCGCCGGCCAGGTGCGCAACAAGCTGCTGGCCGATGAGCCGTGGCTGGTGCAGGGCACCTACCAGCGCGGTATCGGCAACCAGCTGACGCTGTACGGCGGCAGTGCACTGAGCGACGGCTACCTGTCGCTGCTGTACGGCGTCGGCCTGTCCACGCCGGTTGGCGCGTTCGCCGCCGACGTCACCCACGCACGTACGACGTTCGACCACTACGGCAACCACACCGGTGCCAGCGTGCGCTTGAGCTACAGCAACATGATCGGCGAGACCGGGACCAACCTGACCCTGGCCGCCTACCGCTATTCGACCGAAGGCTTCTACAGCCTGCAGGATGCGCTGTACGGCCGTGATTCGGACAAGCGCGGCATCGACCCGACCACCCGTGGCCGCCAGCGCAGCCAGTTCCAGGTGACCCTGAACCAGCCGTTGGGCCGTCGGGGCGGCGCGTTGTACGTGACCGGCTCGGTGCGCGACTTCTACGACCGTTCCGGCACCTCCAAACAGTACCAGGTCGGCTACAACAACGCCTGGCGTTCGGTGAACTACGGCTTCTCGGCGCTGCGCACCGAAGAGGGCGTACTCGGCCGCTCGGATACCCAGTACCTGCTGTCGATGAGCGTGCCGCTGGGCCGTGGTACCCACCCGGTCTCGTTCAGTGCTGATCTCGGCGTGCGCGACCGCGGGGGCTACGACAACAGCCGCGTTGGCATCACCGGTTCGGCCGGTGTCGACAACAACTTCAGCTATGGCGCGGCCCTGTCCGATTCCCGCGAGGGCAGCACCACCGCGATCGGCAACGTCGAATACCGCAGTCGCTATTCCGCATTGAACGCCAGCTACAGCCACTCGCGTGACTTCCGCCAGGCTTCGGTGGGTGCCAATGGCAGCGTGGTCGTGCATCCGGGTGGTTTCACCTTCACCCCGCAGCGTGGCGACACCATGGTGCTGGTGGAAGCACCGGGCGCGCGCGATGCGATCGTCAGCAACGCCCCGGGCCTGCGCGTCGATGGCCGCGGCTACGCCGTGGTGCCGTACGTGTCGCCGTACCGCCTCAACACCGTCACCCTCGACCCGCAGGGCATGGCCCACGACGTCGAGCTGGAAAGCACCAGCCAGTCGGTGGCGCCGTTTGCCGGTGCGATCAGCTACCTGCGCTTCGATACCCGCAAGGGCAACGCGCTGCTGATCCAGGTGCGCAACACCGATGGCCGCACGCTGCCGTTCGGCGCGCAGGTCAAGGACGAAACAGGCCAGCCGGTGGGCATGGTCAGCCAGGGTGGTCGCCTGTACGTGCGCAGCGAGAAGAACCAGGGCCAGTTGCAGGTCGAGTGGGGCGCCGGTGCCGACCAGCGCTGTACCATTGATTACCAGGTACCGGCGGGCGCCGATGCGTCCAAGACCGGCTTCATCCCGCTGGAGGCAGCATGCCGATGATTTCTTCCCGTGGCCGCAACGCACTGGCCGCGTTGGCCCTGTTGGGTGGCGTGCTGCTGGCGCAGCAGGCCAGTGCGGCCTGCCGCATCCAGGTCAATGGTTTCGTTGCGCAGGACGTGCAGATGGACATGGGTCAGATCGTGATCCTGCCCAGTACGCCCGTGGGCGGCGTGATCAAGGAAATCAGCGTGCCGATCAACCAGCAGAACAGCGTTGCCCGCTGTGACTACTGGTATAGCGGCTACTCGACAGGCGAGTACGTCAACGCGCCGCAGAAGCGACCGGTGGCCGGCTTCGCCAACGTCTATGAGACCGGCGTAGCCGGTGTGGGCATCCGCCTGTTCCGCGACTCCGGCGCGATCCAGGTCTATTACCCGCACTCCATCAATTTCGCGGCCAACTCCACCATCTCGCTGATCGGTGGCCAGTTCCGCATCCAGCTGATCAAGACCGCCGCGCAGACCGGTTCGGGCGTGATTGCACCGAACGGTCGCTTCACCACCTACTACTTCGATGGTGATGGCCCCAGCCGCCCGGTGCTGACATCCACCTTCAGGGGCTCGGGTACCACCGTGGTCAGCCCGACCTGCGAAGTGCAGGCCGGCAGCCGCAACATCGCCGTTGATTTCGGCAGCGTGCCCAACACCACCTTCACCGGCGTTGGTTCGCGTGCGGTCGATCGTGACTTCGAGATCCGCCTGAACTGCCAGGGCAGCAACGTTGCTGCCTACCAGAGCAAGATCGGCATCCGCCTCGACGCCGACCAGGACAGTTCGAACATGCCCGGCGTGCTGAAGCTGAGCGCGGCGACGAACAGCGCCACCCGCATCGGCATCCAGATGGTCCAGCGTGATGGCAGCACCGAGCGCGAAGTGCGCTTCGGCCAGACCGTCAACATCGGTACCACCACCCCCGGCACCAGCACGATGACCTTGCCGTTGCGCGCGCGCTATGTGCAGACCCAGGCCGGCACGGTGGGTGCGGGTGTCGCGAACGGCCAGGCCACCTTCACCATCCAGTACGAGTAAGGCAGCCCAGGCTGCGGCCACTGCTGCGTTTCACTGCAACGTCGCCCGTTCCACGGGCGGCGTTGACTGCGTCTTGATCTTCCAACGATGAAGATCAATGCCACGACGCGCGTACCATCATTCGAATGTGATGTACGTCGCGATTTTGGAGTTTCCTCATGAGGTGACCGTCTCCTGCCTGCGGGTGTTGGACGGGAACGCCGAAAGGATCCAGACGTGGCTACAGCTCCTGGCATTCCCTCGCGCCGTCCGCCCGGAGCGCTGCGGTGAAGGTCCTGTCGGTGTTCGGCACGCGACCGGAAGCGATCAAGATGGGGCCGCTGGTGCGTGCCCTGGCCGAGGCTGCGGATATCGAATCGGTGGTCTGCATCACCGGCCAGCACCGGGCAATGCTGGACCAGGTGATGTCGCTGTTCGAGATCACCGCTGACCATGACCTCGATGTCATGGTCCCCAACCAGACCCTCAATGGCTTGTGCGCGAAGCTGTTCGAGCGGCTTGACGCGCTGTACACGCAGGTCCGTCCGGACCGGGTGCTGGTGCACGGCGATACCACCACGGCGATGACCGCCGCGCTGGCCGCGTTCCACCACCGCATTCCGATCGGCCATGTCGAGGCCGGACTGCGCACCGGTGACATCAACCGGCCGTGGCCGGAGGAAATGAACCGGCGGGTGATCGATGTGGTCGGCCACCAGCTGTACGCGCCCACGCCCAGCTCGCGCGCCAACCTGGCCGGTGAACACCTGGGCGGGCAGATCCTGGTCACCGGCAACACCGTCATCGATGCCCTGCAGCAGACCGTGGAGCGCCTGGATGCCGACCCGGCGCTGCGTGCGCGGGCTGACGAACCCTTCCACATGCTTGATCCCGATCGTCGCCTGCTGCTGGTCACTGGCCACCGCCGTGAGAGCTTCGGCCAGGGCTTCGAGGACATCTGCCGCGCGCTGGCCGAGCTGGCCCGGCGGCCGGACCTGCAAGTGCTGTACCCGGTGCATCTCAACCCGAACGTGCAGGGCCCGGTCAACGCCCACCTCGGCCAACTCGACAACGTGCACCTGGTGCCGCCGCAGGACTACCTGCGCTTCGTGCGCCTGATGCAGCGCGCCGACGTCATCCTCACCGACTCCGGTGGCGTGCAGGAAGAAGCGCCGGCGCTGGCCAAGCCCGTGCTGGTCATGCGCGACGTCACCGAACGCCCGGAGGCGGTCGAGGCCGGTGTGGTGACGCTGGTCGGCACCACGCCCTCGCGCATTGTCGCGGCGGTCAACGCGGCACTGGCACAACCACCGCACCCGACCCGCTTCGATCCCGACGCCAGCCCTTACGGCGATGGCCGTGCCAGCGCGCGCATCGTCGCCGCCCTGCGTGGCACGCCCCTTCCCGAATTCTCGCCTGGCCTCCGCAGCGGCGGTGCCGCCCACTCCCATCCACGCGAAGTGACGCCATGACCCAGACCGGCCGCTCTCCCCTGTTTGCATCCGCCGCCGCGTTCGTCCTGTCGGGCGTGGTTGGCAGTGCCCATGCCGCCGACAGCGTCGCCGGCCAGTTCGCCGAATGGAGCGGCGACAGCACGGTCAACCGGCAGATGACCCTGCGCGAACTCGGTTTCCGCCAACCGCTGGTGCTCAGCGGGCAGGAGAGCCAGCGCGAGGTCTACCTGCCGGTGCCGGCCGGCGTCGCTACCCGCGATGCGCAGCTGCAGCTGGACGGGCGCTATGTGCGTGGCCACGCCGGGCGCACGTCCGGCCTGTGGTCGGTCGATGGCGATCCAATCGCCGCGCGCTCGATCACCGATGCCCAGGGCGATGCCAGCCAGCTGCTGGCCATCGATGGCGAACCCCGCCAGAACGGCTTCGTGCGGGTCGGCGTCGGCTGGTGGTCGATCGTGTCCGACTACCAATGTGCCGACCAGAGCGCGCCGGCCAACGTGCTGCGGCTGTCGCCGGACTCGCGTTTCAGCTACCGCTTCGACGGCCGCGCCGTGGATACCGTGGCCAAGGCGTGGGGCGCGCTGCCCCCGCAGGTGCGCCTGCTGGTGGATGGCAAGGCACTGCAGGCGCCCGCCTACGATGCGGCCTGGCGCATCGGTACCGCAATGCAGGCCGGTGGCAAGCAGGTGCAGGTGGTGGCGCTGCCCAAGGTTGGTGACCGTGTCGACCTGACCGGCATCAGCATCCCGGCCAGCCTGCAGGGCGTGCCGGCCTATGCCGCGCTGGCCGCGGGCGAGCGGGCATACGCGATCAAGGATCTGGCCGAAGTCGGTGCGCTGCTGTCGCTGCGGGACAGCGGGCCGTTGGCCGCCGATGTGATGATCGGCAGTGATGCGCTGCGGGCCGGCGTGCGCGCGGCGCTGGATGCGCTGGCCGCACAGGTTGCCACCACTGGCGCCGACGCGGGCACGGCGTTCGCCGCGTGGCGCGGTACCGACATGGGTGGCCTGGAAAAGCCCGCGACCAGCGCCTCGGTCAGCGTGGTGGCCGTTGCCGGCCGTCCGACGCTGGTGGTCGACCCGGCGGCGGCGGGCAAGGTCGCCGGGTTGTTCGCCGAACAGTGGCGCAGCTATGCGCTGGGCCGCAGCCTGCAGGTCAGCGCAGCGGGCACGCCGAAGCTGGACGGTGACCAGGTGCTGCTGAGCCGGCTCGGCAACATCGCCGGCACGATGGATGTCGTCACCCGCGCGGACCGCAGCGCCACCTTCGACCTCGGCGCGCTGTCGGCCGATGGGCGCCTGCCCGAAGAGGTGGTGATCGACGTCTCGGCGGCCCCCAACGCGGCCGGGCAGGGCGCGGTGGCCACCATCCATTTCAACGATTACCTGCTGGGGGGCAAGGTGTTGTCGGCCAACGGCCAGCCGCAGCGGCTGGTGGCCAAGGTGCCGGCCTATGCGCTGTCGGCGCGCAACGAGATCCGGGTCAGCTTCCTGCGCCAGCCGGCACGCCCCTATTGCCACGATCCGGCCACCGCCTATCCGGTATCGGTCCTGCCCAGCAGTCACCTGACCCTGGCCAAGCGTTCGCTGGGCAGTGATTTCGTCGGTGCCAGCAGCCAGCTGTCACGCGGCAACCAGGTGTTCGTGCCCGCCACGTGGCTGCAGGATGCGCCGGCATCGCTGCGCAAGGTGATCGCGGTGGCCAGTGCAGTGGGCGCCTCGCCGGAGGCGTCGGCGCTGAAGGTGGTCGATGCCGGTGCGGCGGTCAGCCCGGGTACGCCGTGGCTGGCCTTCGGTGTGGCGCCGTCGGGTGTTGATGTGGCCGGCCTGAAGGACGGCCACCTGCTGATCGGCGGGAAGCCGCAGCCGCTGCTGGATGTCGGCGGCCTGGATCGCGCCGCGGTGGTGCAGGTCGGCACCTCCGGCGGCCAGCTCGGCGTGCTGTACAGCGACCTGGGCGCACAGGCACCGTCGTTCGGCGCACCGTTCCGGCTGCTGCGCGGTGATCTTGCGGTGCTCGACGGCAGTGATGCCGTGCGCGAGTTCGATCGCCAGGATCCTTACGGAAGCCGCGTTGCCCGGGATGGCAATCCGCAATCGAAGTGGGAACGGCACATGGTCTGGTTGCTGCTGCTGGTCGGCGTGATCGTGTTCGCGCTGCTGGCCGCCCGCGTCACCCAGGTGCGCCGCCGCAAGTCCGCCAACACAGGGCACTGATCCACCGTGGACGGTCTGTTCTGGAACATCCAGCTGGCCAACTATTACGCCGCCCTGGAAACCACGGCGGCGGCGGTGGCCGTGCTGATCCTGATCTCCAGCCTCGATGACCTGTTCATCGATGTCTGGTACTGGGTTCGCGAGAGCTGGCGCGCGCTCACCATCAAGCGTCGCGAAGCGTACCGGCCGCTGACCCAGGAAGACCTGATGCAGCGGCCGCAACAGCCGCTGGCGATCATGGTGCCGGCGTGGATGGAATACGACGTCATCGCGCAGATGGTGGAGAACATGATCAACGTGCTCGACTACCGCGAGTACGTCGTGTTCGTCGGCACCTATCCCAACGACCAGCAGACCATCGATGAAGTGGAGCGCATGCGCCGCCGCTACAAGCGCCTGCGCCGGGTGGAGGTGCCGCACGACGGGCCGACCAGCAAGGCCGACTGCCTGAACTGGTTGATCCTGGCCATCTTCGATTACGAGAAGCGCCACGACATCGAATTCGCCGGGGTGATCCTGCACGACAGCGAGGACGTGCTGCACCCGATGGAACTGCGCTTCTACAACTACCTGCTGCCACGCAAGGACATGATCCAGTTGCCGGTGACCTCGCTGGACCGCGAGTGGTACGAACTGGTGGCCGGCGTCTACATGGACGAGTTCGCCGAATGGCACGCAAAGGATCTGGTGGTGCGCGAGAGCGTGTCCGGCATGGTGCCCTCCGCGGGCGTGGGTACCTGCTTCTCCCGGCGCGCGCTGCTGGCGCTGAGCGCGCAGACCGACAACCAGCCCTTCAACACCGACAGCCTCACCGAGGACTACGACGTCGGTGCGCGGCTGGCGGCGATGGGCATGCAGTCGATCTTCGCCCGCTTCCCGGTGCAGTTCCGCGTGCGCCGTCCGTCATGGTTCGGCTGGGGGCCGGTGCGCGAGCGTGCCCAGCAGATGGCGCTGTGCGTGCGCGAGTACTTCCCCGACAACTTCCGTGCCTCGTACCGGCAGAAGGCGCGGTGGGTGCTGGGCATCGGCCTGCAGAGCTGGGAGTCGCTGGGCTGGCGTGGATCACTGGCCACCAAGTACCTGCTGGCGCGCGACCGCAAGGGCATCATCACCTCGTTCGTCAGCATCATCGCCTACATCATCTTCCTGCAGCTGCTGCTGTTCTGGCTGTTGAAGATGACCGGGCTGTGGACGATGCAGTTCCCCAGCGTGTTCCAGGCCGGTACCTGGCAGATGAATGTCGCGCTGCTGACCACCGCAGCGCTGGCGACCCGGGTCGTGCAGCGCTTCTATTTCGTCAACCGGTTGTACGGCTGGGAGCACGCGCTGATGTCGATCCCGCGCATGGTGGTCGGCAACATGATCAATTTCATGGCCACCGCCCGTGCCTGGAAGGTGTTCCTGGCCTACCTGCTGTTCGGCAAGCGCATGGTCTGGGACAAGACCATGCACGACTTCCCCGATGCGGCGCAGCTGGTGCAGACCCGCAAGCAACTGGGTGAGCTGTTGACCACCTGGCAGGCGGTGGAACCCGAGCGCCTGCAGCAGGCGCTGGACCAGCAGCAGGCAGGCCGCCAGCAGCCGCTGGGCCGCATCCTGCTCACCCAGGGCTGGCTGGATGACGAGACCCTGGCCGAGGCCATCGCGTTCCAGGGTGACCTGCCACGCGCGGTGATCGACGTGGATTACCTGCGTGCCTGCCAGTTCCCGGTCAGTGCCGATGCCTGCGTGCAATGGCGCATGCTGCCGCTGCCGCCGCGCCAGGAAGGCACCCTGCGACTGGCCGTGGCCAGTCCGCTGCCCGAGGACGCCGTGGCATTGCTGAAGCAGGAAACGCGCAGCGAGCACATCGAACAGAGCATTGCCCGCGAAAGCGAGATCAACGCGGGTCTGCGCCTGATCGGTGGCGAACGGCAGTGGCACCTGGACAACGTGCCATTGCTGGGCGACCTGCTGGTGGAAATGCGCCTGATCGATCACGCACGCTTCGAGATCGCACTGGACGACTACATGCCGCAGCGCGACGGTCGCATCGGCGACTACCTGGTCAAGCAGGGCATCACCACCGAGGAGGCCGTGGCCCAGGCCATGCAGGAGCAGCGCCGGCGTGCGGCCACGCTGCAGTCGCCGCCGCCCGGAGCCTTGCCGGCATGAAGACCACGCTGCTGTCCACCGTCATTGCCGTGGCACTGGCCACGGCCGCCGCGCCGGTGATGGCGCAGGCCGAGGTGCCCCTGCCGCTGTCCGGTGCGGCCTACCGCATCGCCGAGCAGGCGTTTGCTGCCTATGAACGTGGCGATTACCCCACGGCCTACCGGCAGTCCAGCGAAGCGATCCGGCTGCGCCCGGACGTGGTGCGGCTGCGCCTGCTGCAGATCTATGCGCTGCAGAAGCTTGGTCGTGGCGCAGAAGCGCAGCAGCAGGCGCGCCGTGCGCTGGACGCGGGGATGAAGGATCCGGCCTTGCCTGCGCTGGCCGCCGCGCCCAGGACGACCACAGGTGCAGCGCGTAGCACAGCGGTGCCGCGTGCACCCGCAACGGTGGCCGACCGTAACAACCGGCAGGCCTACATGCTGGCAACCGAAGCCTATGCGGCCTACGACGCCGGGCAGATGGGCATCGCCGCCAGCAAGGCCGAACAGGCGTTCCGGCAGCAGCCGGAACAGGGCGCATGGGCCCTGCTGTGGGTGGCGTCGCTGGAGGCACAGCAACAGCCCGAACAGGCCGACGCCGCCGTCGGCACCGCGCTGCAGCTGGGCGCACCGAATGTCGAAGCGCTGCGCGCGCGGCGCGTGACACTGGGCCGCCAACGCGCGCTGCTGCAGGCACAGCAGGCCTATCAATTGCTGTCCGCAGGTGAGGATGCCGCCGCCATTGAGCAGGCGCACGCCGCCGTGGAACTGGCACCCGACGTTGCTTCATACCGGTTGCTGCTGATCACCGCGCAGCTGCAGGGCGATCAGCTGGCCGACGCTGAGCACAGTGCTGATCAGGCATTGCAGGTGGACGCCAACGATCTCAATGCCCGGGTGATGCGTGGCTACCTGCGCCAGCGCCAGGGCAGTACGCTGCGGGCCAATGAGGATTTCGATGCCGCGCTTGCCACGCCGGGATCAACCGCGCAGCAGCGCAACGTGCGACTGCTGGCGGTGGATGCGGCGCTGGCCGCAGGTGATCGGGTACGCGCAGCTGCACTGCTGGCACCAATGCAGGCGGCGCTACCGGCAGGTGAAGGCGATGCACGGTCACGGCAGCTGCTGCAGCAGGGCATCGAGCAACGCAGCCGGGCGATCCGCTCCAGTCGCGACCTTCCCCGCATCAGCGCCGAGGCCTACCCGCCACCGGTCCAGCACTGCCCGTCCGGTGACAGCGGCAACGTCTGCGAACTGGTGCCGGCCGATCTGCAGGGGGATGGCGGTGCCGCACAGCGTGCCTACGCTGCCTACGCGCGCCAGGATTACGCCGATGCCATCGGTGAGGCGCGGCAGGCCGTGCAACTCGCACCGGACGACGCGAACCTGCAAGGCCTGCTGACCACCACGCTGGCGGCGGGCAACCGTGCCCAGCAGGACGAAGCGCGGCAGCGCCTGGATACGGCACTGGCACAGCGTCCTGATGACGCGGGTGCACTGATGCAGCGCGGCTACCTCAACCAGAGGGCCCACGAACCGGCGCGCGCACTGGCCGACTTCCGTGCCGCCGAGGCCACCGGAAAGGCACCGAAAAGCGTAGTGCTCGATCAGGCCTACGCCAGCGCAGCCAACGGCGACCATCCGCAGGCGGTGATGCTGCTGCGCAGCGCCATTGATCGCGCCGATGCCGGTGAGCTGCCACTGGATGCGCACCAGCGCTACAACGTACGCAATGCCATCGCCAATTACTCGCGCGAGTGGGGCGTGATCGCCTCGGCGGGTTTCCGTGGTGCTCGCCAGGCGGCGACCAATGTCGGCGGTGCTGCGATCAGCACGCCCGGCGATTCGGTGTTCAGCACGCTGGAAGCGTTCTGGCGGCCCCCGGCCTTCAACGACCAGCATGGCACGCTGGAACTCTACGCACGCCTGCTCAACACGCTGTACGACGAGGGCGGCACCTACGAATCGATCCGCGCGGTGGACCCGTGCACCGGCGAATCAACGCCGGATGCGCGTGCACGCGCGGAGCGCCTCAGCCACTCGCGTTCCACTACCGGCTGGCCCTCCACAATCGCGTCCTTCGGCATGCGCTACGCGTTTGGCCAGAGCGGTTTGAGTGCTGGCATCGAGCGCCGACAGTTCCTCGGCAGTGCAACCCGCCAGGGCGAGGTCTACCCCGAGTCGGCAGCGGTGCAGTGCCGCCTGCAGCTGGCCCTGAACCGGCCACTGGAAGCCAGCACGCTGGCGCGCTACCGGCTGGCCAGTGGTTCCGGTGGCTGGATGTCCTACCTGACCTATGGCTACTACCATGGCACCGATCTGCGCACCGATGTGAACCAGTGGTGGATGGTCAGTGGCTACGCGCAGGGGGGATACACCTGGGACGACAACGGTGCCACCTTCACCCTCGACGCGCTTGATGCCAACGGCACGCCGGTGCGGCGCCTGGGTGAGGCCAATGGGCGCCTGCATCGCGAACAGTGGTTCGCTGCCGGTGAACTGCGCGCCGGGCGCAGTTTCCGCTTCGGTGCAGGGCAGACGCATTGGGTGGTCACACCCTATGTCGTGGTGGGTGCCGATTGGCTGGACCAGCGCTCGCGCGTGCGCGACATCCGTTATCCGCCGTTCCCGGCGCAGTCGTTCGCGCTCAACGATACGCAGCGCAGCTGGTCACTTGGCGCAGGGCCGGGCGTGGGCGTGCGTTACGGGTTCCGCGAGGACCACTACAACACGCCGCGTTCCTACCTGGACCTGACCGTGCAGTACCGCTTGGCCATCGGCGGCGGTGATACACAGCGCGCCAAGGGCCTGTTCGCCACCGCCATCCTCTACTATTGACGCAGGCCCCAGCGTCGCCGCAGCGCTGCGGCCTGCGGCGTGTCCTGGGTCAGCCATGGCTCCAGTGCATAGACCAGCACGTGCTGTGCGCCGCTGTCGCGTGCCCATGCCAACTGCCGCTGGATGCGAGCGGCATCGGCCGTTTCGCCCTTGAATCCGCTGCCGTCGGCAGGGCCGTCGGGCAGTTCGCGGAACAGCTCAACGATCGCATCGAAGCCGATGCCGTGTGCGTGGAAATGATCGAGCAGCGGTTGCAGCTGCTGCACGTTGCCGGCACCGGCCACCCCCACGCCATCCTGCACCATCGGCCGCAGCGTGGCCTGTGCCAGCACCGCCTGCCACAGCGTGACCAGGTTGCCATCGGTCTGCAGGCGGCTGAAGTAACAGGAGATCGCACAGTCACCGCCGCGCGCGCTGGCGGCCTGCACCAACCCGTGCAGCCACTGCGCCAGCCATTGCTGGCGGGCCGGATCGGCCCAGTGGTACTGCTCCAGTTCGTAGGGCAGGTACCAGCCTCCGAAGGCTGGCTGCTGTGCCCAGGGTGCCTGTGCCAACCAGCTGCGTGCGTGCGCCAGGCTCTCGGCCAGGAAGGCCTGCAGCGTGGCGTCGTCTGCGCCGATAGCCTGCCACCAGCGTTGCTGGAAGGGCAGGCCGACGCGGATGCGGATGTCGTTCTCGCCGGCGGCGGTGAACAGCTGCTGCAGGCTGCCGTCGGGCAGCGACCAGTCGCCGTCGCTGCCACCGACGATGCCGGTCCACTGCAGCACCAGCTGCCGGCAGCCCAGCGTATGCGCAAGCTTCAAGGAACGCTGCCAGTCGGCCAGGCCCAACTGCAGGTGGCTGCGCCACGGTTGCAGGAAGGTGCCATCCACCTGCACCGGCAGTGAGCAGCCGGGCAGGGTGGCGAGCGTAGCGGCCAACGGTGCCAGCACTGCGGCGCGCAGCAAGCGACGGCGCAACGGCGAAGACGGATCCGCGGGAAGGTCGGGCCGAACCATGCCCGCATCATCCCAGAGCGCCGTGCGTGGCGGGTGAACCCCGCGTCCGGTAGTCCCGGTCGCGGGCCGAAGCGTGCTCTGGTAGCGCCGGCCGCTGGCCGGCATCGCCTACCGCTTATTCCAGCGCGTAGCGCAGGGTAAACAGCACCGCCACCAGCCACACGGCCGGATGCACTTCGCGCCAGCGCCCGGTACCGGCCTTCAGCGCGGCATAGGCAATGAAGCCGAACGCCAGGCCGTTGGCGATCGAGTAGGTGAACGGCATCGCCAGCGCACAGAGTGCGGCTGGCACCGATTCGGTCAGGTCGCTCCAGTCCACTTCCACCAGCTCACGCAGCATCAGGCCAGCCACGAACAGCAGTGCCGGCGCGGTGGCATAGCTGGGCACCATTGCCGCAAGCGGCGAGAACAGCAGCGCCGCCAGGAACAGCGCCGACACCACCAGCGCGGTCAGGCCGGTGCGGCCGCCCACCTGCACGCCCGAGGCGCTTTCGGCAAAGGCCGTGGTGCTGCTGGTGCCAAGCATCGAACCGGCCACGATCGCGGTGCTGTCGGCCAGCAGCGCACGGCCGAAACGCTTCTGCGCGCCCGGCAGCTTCAGCAGGCCGGCGCGACCGACCACGCCGTACAGCGTGCCGGTGGCATCGAACACTTCCACCAGCACGAACACCAGCACCACCTGCAGCAGCACGGCGATCGGTGCGCCGCCGTCATGGTGCAGCAGGCCCGGCAGGTCCAGCTGCAGGAAGGTGGGTGCGAGGCTCGGCGGCAGCGAGACCAGGCCCTGGTACTGCACGTCGCCCAACGCCCAGCCCGCGCCGGTCACCGCCAGGATGCCGATCAGGATCGCACCGCGGATGCGGCGTGCTTCCAGCACCGCGATCAGCAGGAAGCCGGCCAGTGCCAGCAGCGGCGGCGCCGTGTTCAACGGGCCCAGCGCCACCAGCGTGTCTTCATTGCCGACGATCACGCCGGACTTCTGCAGCGCGATGATCGCCAGGAACAGGCCAATGCCGGCCACGATCGCCGAGCGCAGCGACGAGGGGATGCCGGACACCAGCCACGCACGCACGCCGGTCAGCGACAGCACCAGGAACACCAGGCCGGAGATGAACACCGCACCCAGCGCCTGCTGCCACGGCAGGCCAGCGGCACCGACCACGGTGAAGGCGAAGAACGCGTTCAGGCCCATGCCCGGTGCCATGCCCACGGGGAAATTGGCGGCCAGCGCCATCACCGCCGAACCCAGCGCCGCAGCCAGGCAGGTGGCCACGAACACCGCGCCCGCGTCCATGCCGGTGGTGCCGAGGATCTCGGGGTTCACGAAGACGATGTAGGACATCGTCAGGAAGGTGGTGACACCGGCCAGCAGCTCGGTGCGCACGGTGGTGCCGTGCTGCTGCAGCTGGAACAGGCGCTCGAACAGGGACATCGCAGATCTCTCATGCCTGCACGCCCTGCCGCCCCTGGGGACCTGCGGGTACGTCGCCAGGCGGTTAGAAGTGGTAGTTCAACTTCAGCGTAACGCTGCTGTAGTCGGTATGGAAGCTGCGACGGGCCGCAGCCGGGTAGTTGGGGTCTTCCAGGGTCACCGGGCTGGAACCCAGGTGGGTGTAGCGGTACTCGGCACCGGCCGAGAGGCGGTCGTTGAAGCGGTACAGCACGCCTGCCGTGGCGTGGGCGCCGGTGGACACGTGCGAGGCGCGGGTCTCGAATTCGGCCACGCGGCAGCCGTTGGTGGCCTCCACCAGCGACTTGTCGCAGCCCAGGGTGAATTCCTGCCGGGCCACCGTCACGCCGGCACCGACGTAGGGCAGCCAGCGGCCCATGGCGCGGCCCAGCGTCACATCAACGGCGCCTGCGCGGGTCACTGCATCCTTGCCGTGGTACGGGCTGTACTGGTGCTGCTCGCGGTCCTTCCAGTCGCGCGCGACGTTGCCGAAGGACAGCGAACCTTCCAGGCCCACCACGATGTTGTTGTCGAACTGCCAGCGACGGCCGCCCTGCACGCCGCCGCTGAAGCCGCGGATGCTCTTTTCCGATGCGTTGGCGTTGCTGCGGTCCTTGCTGTGGCCTTCGCTGTGCGACGCCTGCACGCCGAAGTAGTAGCCGTCCCAGTCGGAGCTGGCGGCCGCGGCGGTGCCCGACAGCATCAGGGCTGCCGTGGTGATGATCAGTGCTTTCATTGGGGGTTTCCTACGTTGGGGGATGAAGCGGGAACGTAGGAAAACCGAAGGCGGTGCGGCGGAACATACAAATAGTTGCAAGCTGCCAACGGGCCATGTGCGACAAGGTGTTAGGCGTGCTTGATGGGCGTGAAGACGGCGGTCGCAGCGTGAAAAAGCGCCGGACTGCGCGGGAAATGGGGGAGGGCGTCACTACCAACGGTCGTGACACTTTGGGTGGTGGGTACCGACCGTTGGTCGGTACGCATTGAGTCACCACCAACGGTGGTGACCCACCAGAATGCAGAACGGCCGCGCAGAGCGCGGCCGTTCTTCCTTTCTTACTTCAGCGCCTTGAAGCGCAGGCGCTTCGGCGCAGCGTCGTCGCCCATGCGGCGGCGCTTGTCTTCTTCGTACTCGCGGTAGTTGCCCTGGAAGAACTCCACGTGCGAGTCGCCTTCGAACGCCAGGATGTGGGTCGCGATGCGATCCAGGAACCAGCGGTCATGCGAGATGACGAAGGTGTTGCCCGGGAACTCCAGCAGCGCATCTTCCAGTGCACGCAGGGTTTCGATGTCCAGGTCGTTGGACGGTTCGTCGAGCAGCAGCACGTTGCCACCCTGCAGCAGGGTCTTGGCCATGTGCAGGCGGCCACGCTCACCACCGGACAGCGAACCGACCATCTTCTGCTGGTCCTGGCCCTTGAAGTTGAAGCGGCCGATGTAGGCGCGCGACTGGATCTCGATGCCGTTGATGTTGAGGATGTCCAGGCCGCCCGCGATTTCCTGGAAGACGTTGTGGTTGCCTTCCAGCGCGTCGCGGCTCTGGTCCACGTAGGACAGCTTCACGGTCGGGCCGACCACGATCTCGCCGGTGTCCGGCTTTTCCTGGCCGGTGATCATCTTGAACAGGGTCGACTTACCGGCACCGTTCGGGCCGATGATGCCGACGATGGCGCCGGCCGGCACCAGGAAGCTCAGGTTGTCGAACAGCAGGCGGTCGCCGAACTTCTTGGAGACGTTCTTGAACTCCATCACCGCATTGCCCAGGCGCTCGCCCGGCGGGATGAAGATTTCATTGGTCTCGTTGCGCTTCTGGTAATCGACCGACTGCAGCTCTTCCAGGCGGGCCAGACGGGCCTTGCCCTTGGTGCGGCCGCCCTTGGCGTTCTGGCGCGACCACTCCAGTTCCTTCTGGATCGCCTTCTGGCGGGCCTTTTCCTGGTTTTCTTCCTGCTTCAGGCGCTCGTCCTTCTGGGTCAGCCAGTCGGTGTAGTTGCCCTTCCACGGAATGCCGCGGCCGCGGTCCAGTTCCAGGATCCATTCGGCGGCGTTGTCCAGGAAGTAGCGATCGTGGGTGACCGCCACCACGGTGCCGGTGTAGCGCGCCAGGAACTGTTCCAGCCATTCCACCGACTCGGCGTCGAGGTGGTTGGTCGGTTCGTCGAGCAGCAGCATGTCCGGCTTCTGCAGCAGCAGGCGGCACAGGGCCACGCGGCGCTTTTCACCACCGGACAGCTTGCCGACCACGGCATCCCACGGCGGCAGGCGCAGCGCATCGGCGGCCACGTCCAGCTGGTTTTCCAGGGTGTGTGCGTCGCCAGCGGCCAGGATCGCCTCCAGGCGCTCCTGTTCCTTGGCCAGCGCGTCGAAGTCGGCGCCTTCCTCGGCGTAGGCGGCGTACACCGCTTCCAGCGCGGCCTGGGCCTGCAGCACTTCGCCCACGCCTTCCTCCACCGCTTCACGCACGGTCTTGGTCGGGTCCAGCTCCGGTTCCTGCGCCAGGTAGCCGACCTTGATGCCCGGCTGCGGGCGGGCTTCGCCCTCGAAATCGGTGTCCACGCCGGCCATGATCTTCAGCACGGTGGACTTGCCGGCGCCGTTCAGGCCCAGCAGGCCGATCTTCGCGCCCGGGAAGAAGGACAGCGAGATGTCCTTGATGATCTGCCGCTTGGGCGGGACCACCTTGGACACGCGGTTCATGGTGTAGATGTATTGCGAGGACATGCGGTCTCCGTAGGCGCGGCCCTGCGCCCGGTCCGTCACGGGAAGATCCCGTTGCGGCAGCGGGCACAGACTGAAATGGAATACCGCCAATTATAGCCGGAACCGGTTCCGGGCCGCGCCCGGGAAGGGGGCGCCGGGCTGGCCGCCGCCTGAATACTGCGTCACAGTCCTGCAACGGGAAGCGTTTCCAGCCGGAAACGGTTCAGATCGGTTGCGCAATATGGGCTCACCACCCACCCGAGCAGAGGTCTGACATGCGCATCAATCGAGTAATGGCCAGTGCCGTGGCCTCTGTGCTGGCGCTGGGCGCCGTGGCCCCGGCGTTCGCCGACAACGATCATCGCCGCGACCACGACCGCCGCGAATGGCGCGAGGATCGCCGTGAGTGGCGCCACGACCGCCGTGACTGGGAGCGCGACCGCCGCGAGGCCCGGCGCGACTACCGCCAGGATCGCCGCGAGTGGCACCGTGATCATGACCGCTACTACCGCCCCGCACCGCCGCGTGTGGTGTACCGCCCGGCCTATGGCCCGGGCTATGGCTGGAAGGTCGGCCATCGCTACCGCGACTACTACCGCGGCCCGATCTATGTGGTGAACGACTACCCGCGCTATCACCTGCGTCGCCCGCCCTACGGGCACCACTGGATCCGCGATGACCGCGGCAACATGCTGCTGGTTGCCATCGCCACCGGTGTGATCGCCCAGTACGTGCTCAGCAACCGCTGAGGATCGTGGCCGGGGTCGGATCCCTTTCCAACGGAAAGGGCTCTGACCCCACATCAATCGAAACCATACGGGGCCGGATTCCTTCGGGGATGCCGGCCCCGTCCGTTTCGGCCCCAGCAGGCCGGTGCGGGGCTACAATCGGGGGCTGAGCCGTACCCCCTTTTCCCTGCCTGCTGGAGTACCCGATGTTCCCGCGTGACGTCCGCATCGAATCCTACGATCCCGAACTGGCCAAGGCCATCGCCGCTGAAACCCAGCGCCAGGAAGACCACGTCGAGCTGATCGCCAGCGAGAACTACACCAGCCCGGCGGTGATGGAAGCGCAGGGCAGCCAGCTGACCAACAAGTACGCCGAAGGCTACCCGGGCAAGCGCTACTACGGTGGCTGCGAATACGTGGACATCGCCGAGCAGCTGGCGATCGATCGCCTCAAGCAGCTGTTCGGCGCGGACTACGCCAACGTGCAGCCGCACAGCGGTTCGCAGGCCAACCAGGCCGTGTACTTCGCCCTGCTGCAGCCGGGTGACACCATCCTCGGCATGAGCCTGGCCCACGGCGGCCACCTCACCCACGGTGCCAAGGTGAATGCCTCGGGCAAGCTGTTCAACGCCGTGCAGTACGGCGTGAACGATCAGGGCCTGATCGATTACGACGAAGTCGAGCGCCTGGCCCTGGAGCACAAGCCGAAGATGGTCGTGGCCGGCTTCTCGGCCTACTCGCAGGTGATCGACTGGGCACGCTTCCGCGCCATCGCCGACAAGGTCGGTGCCTACCTGTTCGTCGACATGGCCCACGTTGCCGGCCTGGTCGCCGCAGGCGTGTACCCCAGCCCGCTGGAGCACGCCCACGTGGTCACCTCCACCACCCACAAGACCCTGCGCGGCCCGCGCGGCGGCATCATCGTCGCCAAGGGCGCCGACGAAGACCTGGTCAAGAAGCTGCAGTCGATCGTGTTCCCGGGCATCCAGGGTGGTCCGCTGATGCACGTCATCGCCGGCAAGGCCGTCGCCTTCAAGGAAGCGCTGGAACCGGGCTTCAAGGCCTACCAGCAGCAGGTGGTGAAGAACGCCCAGGCGATGGCCAACACGCTCATCGCGCGCGGCTACAAGATCGTCTCCGGTGGCACCCAGAACCACCTGATGCTGGTCGACATGATCGGCAAGGACGTGTCCGGCAAGGACGCGGAAGCGGCGCTGGGCAAGGCGCACATCACCGTCAACAAGAACTCGGTGCCGAACGACCCGCGTTCGCCGTTCGTGACCTCGGGCCTGCGCCTGGGTACCCCGGCGGTGACCACCCGGGGTTACGTTGAACAGGACTGCGTGGACCTGGCCAACTGGATCGCCGACGTGCTCGACGCGCCGAACGATGACGCCGTGATCGCCCGCGTGCGCGACGCCGTCAGCGCGCAGTGCCGCAAGTACCCGGTCTACGGCTGATCGGGGAGTGGGGTCGGATCCCTTCCCGCAGGGAAGGGCTCTGACCCCAGCATTGGAGTAACCGCGCATGGATGAGCGCCACCTCAAGTATCTGTACACCGCCCTGGCGGTGCTGCTTGGCCTGCCCAGCCTGGTGATGGGCGGCGCGGCAGCGACCATGCTGCTGCTGATGGGGCTGGGCCAGTTCGGTCATGGCACGCTGGCCTCGGTGACGGTGATGCCGCTGTGGGGCCTGGCCGGCATTGCCGGCTGCCTGGCCTGGTTGTGGCTCAGTGCGGGTTTTCTGATGCAGGGGCGTGCCGGGCTGCACGTGCACCGTCTCTGGTGGTGGATGCTGCTGGCGGGCGGTCTCGCCGCCTTGCCCCCGCTGGGGCTGGCGCTGTGGTGGGGCGTCACCGTGCACGCCGAAGGCATCACCCTGTTGCTGCTGGGCCCGTCGATGCTGGTGCCGGCTGCGATGCTGGTGTGGATCAAACGCTGCGCATGACGTGGCCCATGGAAGGAAATCGAACGCATGGATGAGCGTCTGCACAAACGCTGGATGGCGATCGCCGGCCTGCTGGCAGGCCTGCCCACCGTGGCGGCAGGCGGCACGGGTGCCGTGCTGGGGCTGATGGTCGTATGGGATGGCAAGTACCTGACAGGCGACGAGCACACACTGTTGCTGCTGTGGTCGACGGCTGGAATCATCGGCCTGCTGTCGTGGTTGTGGCTGAGCGGCCTGTTCCTGGGGCGTGGCCTTGTCGGCCTGCGCGATTCCCCGGTTGTCGCCTGGGTGGGGTTGGCGCTGGGGGGACTGGCCGCATTGGCCGTGGTTGCCGCCACGCTGTACTTCACCTTCAAGCACGGGGAGATCTCGACATTGGCCTTCCTCGGCTTTGGCCCACCGTTGCTGGTGATGGCCGGGCACCTGGTGTGGCTGCGCTGGGCACGCGCAGCCTCGGTGCCGCCGGCACCCGGTTGAGCGCACAGCGCTGACCGCGCTGGAGGCTCTGTTCGGCCGAAATGCAGGCACTTCCGCGCAGACAGCATTTGCTGCGGGGCCCTTTCTCAGGTACCTTTGCGACGCTGCCATGACCGTGGCAATAGGTACTTCCCTGAGCCAGGCGTTCCATGCATTGCCCCTTCTGCCAACATGCCGATACCCGGGTCATCGACTCGCGCGTCTCCGAAGACGGCGCGACGATCCGTCGTCGGCGTGAATGCGAAGCCTGTGGCGAGCGCTTCAGCACCCTGGAAACGGTCGAGCTGAAGCTGCCGGCCATCGTCAAGAGCGATGGCACCCGTGAAGCATTCGACCAGCGCAAGGTCCGCGCTGGCTTCGATCGCGCGCTGCAGAAGCGTGCGGTGGCCGAAGACAAGATCGAAGCGGCCGTGCGTGCGGTGGTTCACCAGCTGCGCATCAGCGGCGAGCGCGAAGTGCCTTCGATCAAGGTCGGCGAGTTCGTCATGAACGAACTGCGCAAGCTCGACCACGTCGGCTATGTGCGCTTCGCATCGGTCTACCGCAGCTTCGAGGACGTGGCCGATTTCCGCGAGGAGATCGAGAAGCTGGAACGCGACCTGCCGTCCAGCACCGAACAGCTGCAGCTGCTGGGCGACGTGATTGCCCTGACCAAGAAGAAGAAGGGCTGACCGCCTTTTCCCTGGTAGATGCCAACCTTGGTTGGCACTGATGGCCGCATCCACTGGTAGATGCCAACCTTGGTTGGCACTGATGGCGTGGATGCATACCGGCAGCGTTACCATGGCCAGATGACCACCCCGTTCTCCGTCCTCGACCACCTGCACATGGCCAACGCACTTCGCCTGGCCGGGCGTGCCGCCTACACCACCCGCCCCAACCCGATGGTCGGCTGCGTGATCGCCCATGGCGAACGCGTGGTCGGGCAGGGCTGGCACCGGCGCGCCGGTGGCCCGCATGCTGAAGTGTTCGCGCTGCGCGAGGCCGGCAGCGACGCCCGTGGCGCCACCGCCTACGTCACCCTGGAACCCTGCGCGCACTACGGGCGCACGCCACCGTGTGCGCTGGCACTGATCGAAGCGGGCGTGTCGCGTGTGGTCGCGGCGATGCGCGATCCGTTCCCCAAGGTCGATGGCGGTGGCTTCGATCTGCTGCGCAATGCAGGCATCGACGTCGCCGAAGGGCTGATGGCGGCACAGGCGCGCGAGCTCAACAAGGGTTACCTGTCGCGCGTGGAGCGCAACCGCCCGTGGCTGCGGGTGAAGCTGGCCGCCAGCCTGGATGGCCGTACCGCGATGGCCGATGGCAGCTCCAAGTGGATTACCGGTCCGGCCGCGCGCGAAGACGTGCAGCACTGGCGCGCACGTGCGGGTGCGATCCTGACCGGCGCCGACACCGTGCTGGCCGACGACCCGATGCTGACCGTGCGCCTGGCCGATACCGAGGTGATGCCGCCGCTGCGCGTGGTGCTCGATTCACGCCTGCGTTCGCTGGAATGCAGCCGTGTGCGCGAGGGTGGGGCGCCGACGTTGTACCTGCATGGCGCAGCAGTAAGCGCACCGGATGCGGCCGACGCCGAATTTGCCAGCGTGCCCTGTGTTGATGGGCGGTTGGACCTGGGCGCGGTACTGGCGCTGCTGGCCGAACGTGGCATCAACGAAGTGCATACCGAAGCCGGCGCGACGCTGGCCGGTGCCTTGCTGCGCGGCGGCTGGGTGGACGAACTGCTGCTGTATCAGGCGCCCACGCTGCTGGGCGATAACGGTCGTCCGCTGCTGGCCGGCCTCGGCATCGAGGCGATGGACCAGCAGCGCCGATTGCGCGTGGTCGACCAGCGTCAGGTTGGCGAAGACATCAGGTTGCTGCTGCGGGCATAACGGGCCCAGGTAGTGCAGGGTTGAGCCCGACGGACTTCAAACGTCATCACACAGCTCATCTTCCTGCGGCAGCAGCGGTTCACCCAGCCACAACTCGATCGGCAGCAATCGCCACAGGATTGTCTGGTAGAGCTGATGCACACGCTCGGCATGGGCGAACGCATGGCGTGCCTGGTACCACCCGGTGACCCGGCTGCAATGTGGTACATCGGGTCCGTCGCGCAGCATCGCCGCCCAGCGCAGGAAAAGCGCATCGATGCGTGCCTGGCGCCCTGCTTCAGGCGCGGCCCGCAACGCCAGATACTCCTGCCGGAGGGGTTCCACGTCGGGATGCTGGCAGACCAGTGGGTACAGGCCGATCTCCGGCGATCCCGACGGCACGAACTCCCGGGCAGCGCAGCTGACCCTCGGCAGTCGCATTGCCAGTGCCTGTACAAAGGCTCGCGTGGCAGCCGGGGAAGGCGCAGTAGAACCCTGCCGCGCGAGTGCCGCAGGCACATCGTCCACAAGCAACTGCCACTCCAGGGCAACGGCAGGCTCGTATCCCTCTCCCTGCTCGCGCAGTATCTGCCGGGCCGCGGCATCGTCGTGCAGCAGCACCTGCGCCTGCAGGGTGTATTCGGCCTGCGGCGAAAGATCGCCTGGCGCGGAGGCTACCGCCCAGAGCGGTGCTCCCAGCAGCAGGATGAAGACGGGTTTCAGCATGGCGGCACACGGGCAATCCAGGAGGGCCCTGAGGATCAGGGGCGTTCCTTGCACGGATCCATGCAACTTGTCTGAAAATGTGCAGCGTTGCGGGCGTCGCCGGGCATGGCCCGGCGCTACCGCTTACCAGCTCACGCGCATTCGTCGGTCCACATCATCTCGGCGATCGGGCGCAGTGCCTTGCACTCCTGCGTCATCTCCTCGGCCGACTGCACCTGCGCCTTGGCCTTCAGTTCCTCGGCCATCGCATCCACGCCGCTGATCTGCTCCGGCGCGATCTTCGCCACGCAGGCGCGGTGCTGCTGCAGCAGCAGGTCGCAGCCCGGTACGCCGGTTACTTTCGGCGCGCTGGCGGCCTGTGCATCCTGCATCCAGTCCTCGAACGGCGCCAGCGCACCGGCTACGGTGCCCACCAGATCATCGAAATTACCGCTGTACCAGTAGCCGTTGTCCTTGGCCGGGTACAGGGTGAAGGTGCCGCTGACCGGCACGCGCACGCCACTCTGCAGTGCCTGGGTGTAGGCATCGGTGAACTGCTTGCGCGCGGCCGGGCTGGCATCAGACGCGAGACTGGCGGCAAACAGCGGGCGGACCTTGCCCAGGTAGGGCAGCTGGCAGCTGTAGGTGATCCGCGCCAGCTTCTGGTCTTCAACGTATTCGTTGTCTTCGACCACGCTCTTGGTCGCGCGGCACTTCGAATCACGCAGCGCCTTGGCATACAGCGCTTCGGTGGCCGCAGCGTCGGACTTGTCACCGGCGCTGGCCAGCACGGTCTGCCACGGCTCGGCCAATGCCTTGGCCAGCGCACCCGGGTTGGGGGTCACGGCGTCCTGGCCTTCGAAGGCCGGCTTCAGTGCGTCGTTGAGCGTGCGCGTGGCGGCAGCGTCGTCTTCCAGCAGCACGCGTGCGTACAGGTCGAAGGCCTGCTCGGGCGTCAGCTGGGCCGGTGCAGCGCTGGCAATCAGCGGGGCGCACAGCAGCACGCTGGCCAGAAGGGTACGGGTGGGGGTCTTCATGACGGTGTTTTCCTGTTCCAGAGGCGCGCAAGCCTAGCGCATCCAGCGCTACTTTCGATGGCGGCCAGCGGTCACATGGCGGTGTATCCCGGCCAAAAAAACGGGCCCCTTGCGGGGCCCGTTCGATCGCACGACGAGGGGCGATCGTTGGATCAGAAGCTGGCGCGCACGCCGGCCGAGTACTGGGTGACGTCACGGTAGCCGGAGATCTCGCCCACCAGACCCCAGGTCCTGGTGAAGTTGATCTGGCCGCCGACGGTGCCGACCCAGGTGCCCTTGAAGTTGTTGCCGCCGTCCATGTAGCCGGCCTTGGCCCAGGCTTCGGTCATGCGCGACGGCTTGCCGCGGATGCCCAGGGTGGCGCGGCCCAGGTTGGTGTGGTCCTTGTAGCGGTCGCTGTAGCCGTCGTAACGGTCGGTCAGTTCAGCGCTCTGGCGCACCCAGGCGATATCGGCGGTGAAGTCCAGGCGGTCGGTCCACGGCATGTGGTAGCCGATGCCCAGCTCCGGCTGGTTCAGTTCCAGCTTCAGCGAGCCGTCGCTGTAATGGTAGGTCTTGCTGGTGCGCGACCAGCCACCGAACACGTAGACCTGTTCGGCGATGGCCACAGAGCCACGCAGGTAGCCGCCGTCGACCTTGGGGTCGTCCAGTGCGTTGTCGTCAACCTTGACCTGCGTCCAACCGCCTTCGACGTAGGTGTAGCTCAGGGCGTCGGCCGAAGCCGAGAGCGGGGCGGCGGCCAGCAGGGCGGCCACGATCAGCATCTTGCGCATGGGAATTCCTGTGAATTTCAGTCCTTTGGCGGGCCTGCCCCAGCGGGCTGCCCGTGGCGACCTCATGTCGTCCAGGGTGGAATTTTAATGAAAGTTTTACAAATTGCGAGCGACGGCCGTCACAGCTGTGGCATCCGACCCCGTTCAGCCCGGGCTGGTACACTAGCCAGGCCGGTTCGCCGGTACACAAACGTCTTCAGGGCGGGGTGCAATTCCCCACCGGCGGTAGGTGCGCAAGCACGAGCCCGCGAGCGCCCCGGCCTACGGCCGGGGGTCAGCAGATCCGGTCCAATGCCGGAGCCGACGGTCATAGTCCGGATGAAAGAAGACGGTGCCACAGGGCTCATGCCCTGCGCGTGCCTGTTTGCCTTGCGGCGTTTTTCGCTCACTTTTCGCGGAGAACGTTACTTGTTTACTGGAATCATCGAAGGCGTCGGCCATCTGGCCGCACGCGAATCCATCGGCGGCGATGTCCGCTTCACCTTCAATGTCGGGAATCTGCCGTTCGACAACGTGCAGATGGGCGAGAGCATTGCCATCAACGGCGTCTGCCTCACCGTCATCGCATTCGACGCCAGCAGCTTCCAGGCCGATGCCTCCACCGAGACCCTGGGCCTGACCACGCTGGGCCAGCTGGGCGAAGGGGCGGTCATCAATCTCGAACGTGCCATGCGCCCGACCGACCGCCTTGGCGGCCATCTGGTCAGCGGCCACGTCGATGGCCTCGGCCAGGTGCTGTCCATCCACGAAGACGCGCGTGCCCAGCGCTGGCGTTTCGCCGCGCCGGCTGCGCTGCGCCGCTATATCGCCAAGAAGGGCTCGATCTGCGTGGACGGCGTCAGCCTCACCGTCAACGAAGTGGACGATGAAGGCTTCGAAGTCGCCCTCATTCCGCACACCGTCGCCAACACCGCCTTCTCCGCCGCAGGCGTGGGCAGCGCGGTCAATCTTGAAATCGATCTGGTCGCCCGGTATGTGGAGCGCCTGATCAGTGTGCCGACCAACGGTCAGCCCCCACAGGGAGATGTCGCATGAATTTCGCCCCGATTCCGGACATCCTGGAAGACATCCGCCTGGGCCGCATGGTGGTCATCGTCGATGACGAAGACCGCGAGAACGAAGGCGACCTGATCATGGCCGCCGAGCTGGTCAAGGCCAGCGACATCAACTTCATGGTCACCCATGGCCGTGGCCTGGTCTGCCTGCCGTTGAACCGCACCCGCGCCGCCGATCTCGGCCTGGCGCCGATGGTGCAGGCCAATACCGCGCAGTTCCAGACCAATTTCACGGTCAGCATCGAGGCCGCCGAGGGCGTCACCACGGGCATCTCGGCGCATGACCGCGCCCACACCATCCGCACTGCGGTGAAACCCAACGCCAAGCCGTCGGACCTGCACCAGCCGGGCCACATCTTCCCGCTGATCGCTCAGCCGGGTGGCGTGCTGACCCGCGCCGGCCACACCGAAGCCGCCGTGGACATGGCCATGCTGGCTGGGCTGGAACCGGCCGGCGTGCTGGTGGAGATACTGAACCCGGATGGCAGCATGGCGCGCCGCCCGGAGCTGGAAGTGTTCGCCCGCGAGCACGGCCTGAAGATGGGCTCCATCGCCGACCTGATCGCCTACCGCCTGGCCACTGAAAAGACCGTCGAACGCGTGGACGAGCGCGAGATCGAGACCGAATTCGGCCCGTTCAAGCTGGTCACCTACCGCGACCGCATCGCCCACGACCTGCATTTCGCCCTGGTCCGTGGCACGCCGGATGCCGACACCCCCACCCTGGTGCGGGTGCAGGTGGAAAACCCGCTGGCCGACCTGCTGCACTGGCGCCGCGACGATTTCGGCGTGGCCGCCACCGATGCCCTGCGTGCGATCGATGCTGAAGGCAGTGGCGTGATGGTGGTGCTGCAGGCCCCGCGTGATGGCGAAGCCCTGCTGGCCCGCCTGCGCCAGCAGCCGGCGCCGGTGGTGCCGGGCAAGGACAAGGACGTGAGCCAGTGGCGCCGCAACGGTGCTGGCGCGCAGATCCTGTCCGACCTGGGCCTGGGCAAGCTGCGCGTGCTGGGCACCCCGCGCCGCCAGATCGGCCTGGCCGGGTACGGCCTGGAAGTGGTGGAGACGGTTACCCCGTAACGCGCCCGCTGCGCTCGCCGGGCCATGCCCGGCGGGTTCCCCAGGCCCCCGCCAGCCACGGCCGGGGCCCATCCACGCTAGAATTACCCCCTTATCGAGTCCCCCAAGCCGCATATGAGCCACTACGAAGGCGATCTTCGCACTCCCGAATCGGCGCGCTTCGCCATCCTGGCCAGCCGCTGGAACGCCCGCATCACCGATACGCTGGTCGCTGGCGCCCGCCAGAGCCTGGCCGGCAACGGCATCACCGAAGCCAACATCGACGTGATCCGCGTGCCGGGTGCCTGGGAGCTGCCGCTGGTGGCCGCGCGCCTGGCCGCGGCCCATGAACACGCCGCCATCCTCACCCTGGGCTGCGTGATCCGTGGCGATACCCGCCACTACGAACACGTGGCCGACCGCTGCGCCGAAGGCCTGATGCGCGTGCAGCTGGACTTCGGCGTGCCGGTGCTGAACGGCGTGCTGGCGGTGGAACGCGTTGAAGACGCCGAGGCCCGCGCAGGCGGCAGCCACGGCAACAAGGGCGAGGAAGTCGCACTCGCCGCATTGGAAATGGTCAATCTTCTGGAGCAGCTGCCATGAACAAGAACACCCAGGGCAAGCCCTCCGGTAAACCCGTCCGCCGCGATGGCGTCGATCCGGTGCTGCGCTCGCGCGCCCGCCGTCGTGCCGTGCAGGCCATCTACGCCTGGCAGATCTCCGGCGGCAACGCCCAGTCGCTGATCGCCCAGTTCGCCCACGAGCAGGCCCGCGAAATCGCCGACCTGGCGTACTTCGAGGCGCTGCTGCACGGCGTGCTCGACAACCGTCGCGACATCGACGAAGCGCTCGGCCCGTACCTGGACCGTGGCATCGAAGAAGTGGACGCGATCGAACGCGCGGTGCTGCGCCTGGCCGCCTACGAGCTGCGTTACCGCCTGGACGTGCCATACCGCGTGGTGATCAACGAAGCCATCGAATCGGCCAAGCGTTTCGGTTCCGAACACGGCCACACCTACGTCAACGGCGTGCTGGATCGTGCTGCCGTGGAATGGCGCAAGGTCGAATCGGGTCACTGACCCGGTTCTGCTCGTCCTGGACGGGCCGTGACCTGCTGGGTCGATACCGGCCCTGACTCCGCTTCTGGTGGGTGCCAACCCTGGTTGGCACCGATGCCCGATATCGCCGCCACCCCCACGGGAACGCCCCATGTCCCTGGCTGAATTCGCCCTCATCGACCGCATCCGCGCCCGCACCGTCGAGCGCGACGACATCGTGCTCGGTATTGGTGATGACGCTGCACTGCTGCAGCCGCGCCCGAACGAACAGCTGGTGGTCACTGCCGATACGCTCAACAGCGGCGTGCACTTCCCGGCCGAAACGCCGGCGTTCGATATCGGCTGGAAGACGCTGGCCGTGAATCTCTCCGACCTCGCCGCGATGGGCGCGCGCCCGGCGTGGTGCACGCTGGCGCTGTCGTTGCCGGAAGCCAGCGAAGACTGGATCGAGGCCTTCGCCGACGGTTTCTTCGCACTGGCCGACCAGCACGACATCGCCCTGATTGGTGGCGACACCACGCGTGGCCCGCTGTCGCTGTCGGTCACCGCGATGGGTCAGGTGTCGCGCGGCCAGGCGCTGCGTCGTGATCGCGCACAGATTGGCGATGACATCTGGGTCAGCGGCACCCTCGGCGACGCCGCCGGCGCACTGCGCCTGTGGCAGCAGGGTGCGCTGAACGTGGCCACCGCCACCCTGCTGGCCGACTACGAAAGCCTGCGCCTGCGCCTGCTGCGGCCGACCCCGCGCGTCACCCTGGGCCTGCGCCTGCGTGCGTTCGCGCACGCGGCGGTGGACGTGTCCGATGGCCTGCTGGCCGACCTGGGCCACATCGCCACGCGCAGTGCGGTGGCCGCGCATGTCGATGCCGATCTGTTGCCGATCTCGAATGCGCTGCGTGAGTTGCTTGGGCGCGAAACCGCCCGCGAATGCGCACTGCGGGGTGGCGACGACTACGAACTGTGCTTCACGGCAGCTGCCGACCAGCGCGACGCGCTGCATTACCTCGCCGAATCGCTGGATGTGCCGCTGACCCGTATCGGCCGCATTGCCGAAGGGCAGGGCGTGCACGTGGATGGCGAAGCCGCCGACGGCGGCTACCAGCACTTCGCCGGTTGAGGGTGCGGGCTCAAGCCTGCTGCGCGACAACCTGACGTTCGATGCCAGCCGCGATCAGCGCGATGGCCTCAATGACGATTGCCTTCGACGTCGCATCTGTCGCACCGGTGCTGCGCAAGGCCTGCTCGGCCTGCTGGCAGCTGCGCGCCGCCTGGGGCTCTCCCAGAAATACCAGCGCGCCGGCGAAGCTGTGCAGCTGATCGATCATGGCCGGTGCATCGGCACTGTCCAGCGCCTGGGTCAGCGCCGCGTAGTCGCGATGCGCGGTCTGCAGGAACGCCTCGCGCATCTGCCGCTGAACCGCCGCGCTCACCACCGGAGGTAATGGTGGCTGTGCCGAGCGATCGAGGTCGAATCCATGCAGCGCGGCCTGCAGCGACGCCAGGTCGAGCGGCTTCAGCAGCAGCGTGGACATGCCGGCCTCGCGCACGCGCTGCGCGTCCTCGGGCATCGCATTGGCGGTGAGCGCGACGATGGGGATGGAGGAGTCATCCGCACGCAGTTTCCGGGCCAGCCCGAATCCGTCCAGGCGTGGCATGTTCAGATCGGTCAGCACGATGTCGAACCGGCCCTCGCGCCAGCGTTGCCACGCCTCCTCACCGTCGGCCGCGAGGGTGACCTGCCAACCCAGCGCATGCAGTTGCCCCAGCGTCACGTCACGGCTGATCACGCTGTCATCCACCAGCAAGGCGTGGCCACGCGGGGAATGCGCGCGCTCTACAGGCGCTGGCCGTGGCGGCGTGCTTGCCACGGCGGTGGTCCGGCGTGCCGGAATGTCCAGGCGGAAAACGCTGCCGGTGCCCGGGGTGCTGCGCACGCCGAGGGTGCCGCCGAGCAGTTCGGCGAAGCGTTGGCACAAGGCCAGCCCCAGGCCGCTGCCGCCGTGCTGCCGTGCCGAGCCGGCACCGACCTGCACGAACGGTTTGAACAACACGGCCTGTGCTTCGGCATCGATGCCCGGGCCGGTATCGCGCACCTCCACGTGCAGCCACTCGCTGCCATCGGGCTGCACCGAGGCATCAATGCTGACCGCCACCGTTCCCGATGCCGTGAACTTCACCGCGTTGCCCACCAGGTTGTTGATCACCTGCGCCACGCGGCCTGCGTCGGCCACGTAGGCCGGCCCCAGCGCATCGCCGGTGTGCAGCTCCAGGCGCAGGCCTTTTGCGCTGGCCTGTGGCCCGAACAGTGTCGCGGTCTGCTGCAGCAACGCACGCGGGTCGAAAGGCGCCGGTTCCAGCGTCATCAGCCCGGCTTCGATACGGGAAAGATCCAGGGTGTCGTTCACCAGCCCCTGCAGCACATCGGCGGCGCTGCGCGCGCGCGTGACATGCGCGTGCGCCGCCGCCGGCATGGTCTGGCGGGCAAGCAGTTCAAGGTGGCCGAGCACGCCGCTCAAAGGGGTACGTATTTCATGGCTGATCATTGCCACGAAGGCGGTCTTGGCCTGGCCCGCGGCCTCGGCATCGTGCTGGGCCTGTTCGGCATGACGCCGTGCATCCAGCAGGCGCTGCTGGGTTTCGGTCTGTGCGGTCACATCGGTCACCGCGCAGACCCAGATCGCCCGCCGCTGGTAGCGCGCGGCGGCCACGATGGATTGCAGATAGCGCGATGGACCGTGCTCATCCGTGGACCGCGCCTCGAACAGCTGCCCGTGTGCCTGGCCGTCAACGCGTTGCACCAGGCGGCCGACCAGCGCGTCCATCAGGTTGCCGGTGGTGTCGCCGATCAGCTGCTCCAGTGCCTGGTTGTGCAGGATCACCTGCCCGCTCTGCTGGTCGAGCAGGCACAGGCCGACCGGCGACGTTTCGATCAAGGTGCGGCTCAACGCTTCGCTTTCATGCACCCGTGCGGCTTCTTCCAGCGCCGGCCGCAGCACGCGCCGGTCCACCAGCAGCAACAGCGTCCACAGCGCGGCCAGCAGGGCGGTCAGGGCCAGCCCGCCCCCGAGCAGATAGGTCTGCTGCGCCGTCCAGATGTCGGTCCAGCGGTAGAGCCGCAGCAGCGTCCAGTCGATGCCCTGCAAGGGTGCGGACATCACGAAGGCACGGCCGGCAGGCAGTGCCAACAGCGTCGGCCGGGGCGATGGCGCGGCGCGCAGCGCAGGCCCGGAAATCGCAGCGTCCGCAGCACTGCGCAGAACATCGTTTCCCTGCCGGTCCAGCACCACCCACATTCCCGGGCTGGCCTCCTCCAACCGCTCGCGCAGGCCTTGAAGCGGTTCAAACGTCAGCCGGTTGATGAAGGGGACGCCATTGCTGCGCAGGCGCATCTGGGTGACCAGTGCATCCTCGCCGGTGAACGGATTGCGGCCGAAGTAGGCGCGCAGCTGGCCGCTATCCAGTTGAAGCTCGGACTCCGCCCCCGCTGACTGCCAGCCGGCATCGGCGGTCTGGGCCAGCGCGGCCAGTGCCTGTTCACGGGTAGGCACCTTCATGAGCTGCAGCAGCTGCGCTTCATCATGCAGCCCGGCGATCGCAAACAGGCGCCCTTCCGGTTCGAAGGCGAAGGAGATCAGCGAAGTGGGCGAATCCTGCGCCGCTACGGTGGCGGCCATGTACGCCGAATAGGTCTGCACCATGCCCAGGTATGCCGCCTCCGCCTGTGGCGGAAGACGGCCTTCGCGCGGGGACAGCGCCAGCCAGGGGACGGACAGGGCGCCGGGTGCCACCACGCCGGCCTGGCCATCCTGTGCTGAAAAGCGGGCAGCAACAGGCAGGCCACCGGCCACCAGTGCGGTTTGCTGGGTAGCCCACAGCATGGCGTTGGTGTTCAAGCTGGCCACGTAGGCCCGCCTGCGCTCGCCAATGTAGCGATCCACCGTCTGCTGGCCGCGCTGCAGCGCCTCGCGCTCGTTGAGGTGCACCGTTTCCAGCCGCAGCCACAGCGCCGCGCAGCCGGCGGCCAGGAGAAGCAGGGTCAAGATGGCACCGCCGCCGAACAGCAGCCGGCGCTGCAGGCCTTGCAGGGTGGCAAGCACGGAGCCCGGGGGTGACGCCATGGTGCGAACCTGGGTTGTGAGGCTGTGGCGTGCAGCGTGACGCGTATGCCACCCTCAGTGCAAGTCATTGCCGGAGCACTGCGGAAGCCCGATCTACGTTTACCGATCAACGCGCGCCTCGGCCTCACGGGGCGTGCCGTAATCATCCAGCCATTTGAACGCCACCGTTGCGGGCATCGCTGCACCTTCCGGCAGCGCATAGCGCACCTGTGCCCCCGGCGCGATCATATCCACGTCCACGCGGCGGCCATCGGCCAGCGTCAATGAACTCAACGACACGTGGTACGCGCTCGGATTGCGAACCCGCAGGCCATCACCATCGGCAGTCCACTGCAGCGTGGCTGCTGCGTCGCGTGCATTGCCCGGCAGCCCGGCCGGGCGATGGAACAGCTTCACCCGCGTACGCACCGCGAACTGCAGCAGGTTCTTGCTACTGGCATCGCTGGGCTTGGGCGGAATGTCCAGCAGATTGAAATAGAACACCGATTCGCGATCGGTTGGCAGCGGTGACTCCGACGGGCGCGGTGCGTAGGTGACGCGATATGCCTGGCCCTGCTTCGGTTGTAGCAGTCGCGGCTCGGCGGGTGTCAGCCGGAACGGCGTGCGTACGCTCTCCGGGCGCGACTGGCTGTCGCCGTCATCGATCCACACCTGGGTCATCGCCGGCAGTTCACCCACGTTGCTCGCCCTGACCGTTACGTCGCGACCCTTGCTGGCGTCGTGAACGATGCGCGTGCCCTGCAGTGTCACCGCGGCCGATGCCGGCAGCGCTACCGACACGGCCAGCAGCGCGCATATCCACGTATTTTCGCGGAGTTTCATGGTCAACCTCATTGCAAAGTGCAGGCCAGCACAGCGTGGTGCTGGCCTGCCGGAAGCGGATTACTTGTAGAGCACCACGAAGTCGCCCGAAGCATTGGCGGTGCCAGCGGTAGCGTTGGTTGCCGGCGAGGCGTACCACGCGCTGTAGTCCAGCTGGCCGCTGCCGCCGGCGGCAATGGTCACCCACACGGCCGGGTCCTCACCGATCTTCTGCTGGTTGCCGACGGCGTCGTACAACGCCACGCCCACGTTGGTGGCGGTCGAGGCTGCGGTCAGTGCCAGGTTGCCGGTGCTGCCATCGGGCGCGCCGCCGAAGCGCACGCCCACATCCTGCGGTGCACCCGAGCCGGAGCAGTCCAAGGCGATGGTGAAGTTCTTCTGGCCGGCACGGGTGCTGGCGTTGACCGAGGCCAGATCGACCTTGCCCATCGGTACGGTGATGGTGCCGCCGCTAGTACCCACCGAACAGGTGGAGGTCATCAGTTCACCGGTGATTTCCAGCGATTCGGCGGATACCGAGGGCGCCGTAACGGCGACGATGGACAGGGACAGCAGGCGGAGCGTCAGGGACATGATGGTTCTCGTTAGTGGAATGAAGACACGCAATGACCGCCCATGGCAGGCAGTGCGGCCAGTTTCGACGCGTGCTTCCAGCTGCAGAATGGAATTAGTTGCAAATGCGTGATGAAGCTCGCTCACTACAGATCCGGAAGACGGCATCCCTGCGGCTGATGCGAGATGACAACCGGCGCTTTGGCATCGAACGAATTGCAATACAGCGGTGCCTGGGCCGATCTGCAACTTTTTGGATGGGGAGCATGTGCCGCAGCCTCTAGCCTGCGGTTCCCCTTCCTCATGCCGCTGCTTCGGCACCGGCTATCGTCCTCGATGAAGTTGCCCCCCGCGAATCCAGCAGCGCCCCGCCGTGCCACGTTCCGCACCCACTGTCTTGCCCAGGCAATCACCTTCGCCCTGCTGGCCAGCACGCCTGCCCTGGCAACGGCAACGCCCGCGGGTCCCATGCAGTTCAGCGAAGGCTTCCTGATCGGCGGCGAAGCCATCGACATGGCGCGATACGCCAACGGCAATCCGTTGCCGGCTGGCGATTACGCGGTGGACGTGCATGTGAACGGCCAGTTCCTGCGCAGCCAGGACATCCGCTTTGTCATCCAGGACGACCCGCAGATCGCGGTGCCATGCCTTTCTCCGATGCTGGTACGCGGGTTGCCATTGAAGCCTGCGTTTCTTGAGGCCCTGCCGTCCGAAGAGAACACCTGTGTGGATCTGCCCGCGCTGGTGGAGGGTGCCAGTACCACCTTTGACAGCGGCGAGTTGCAGTTGTCCCTGAGTATTCCGCAAGCGGCCCAGGCCATCGCCGCGCGTGGCTTCGTGGCACCGGAACTGCGCGACGACGGCATCACCGCCGCCTTCATCGACTACAGCGCCAACCACTACCGCAGCCAGGGCAGCGACAGCAGCTACCTCGGCCTTCAGGCGGGCCTGAACCTGGGCGCATGGCGCCTGCGCCACCGCGCGTCGTTCACCCATGGCAGCCAAGGCACCCGCCACGAGGTCATCAGCAGCCATCTACAGCGCGACATTCCGCGCTGGAACAGCCAGCTGCTGCTGGGCCAGGGCAACACCGGTGGCGAGCTGTTCGAAAGCGTGCCGTTTACCGGCGTGCGTGTGGCCAGCGACGAACGCATGCTGCCCGATTCGCTGCGCGGCTATGCGCCGGTGGTGCAGGGCATTGCCGAAGGCAATGCGGTGGTCACCATCCGCCAGAACGGCAGCATCATTCACGAAAGCAATGTGGCGCCGGGCCCGTTCACCATCGAGGATCTGTATCCCACCAACTTCGGCGGCGATCTGGACGTCAGCGTTACCGAAGCCGATGGCCGCGTGCAACGCTTCAGCGTCAACTTCTCCGCTGTACCGCAGGCGCTGCGCGCTGGGTCGTCGCGCTTCGCAGTCACCGCCGGCGAGCTGCGCGACACCGGCAACACGCTGCAGGCGCTGCGCTTCACCGAGGGCACCTACGCGCGCGGCCTGAACAACCGGCTTACCGTGCTGGGTGGCGCGCAGCTGGGTGAGGACTATCGCGCCCTGCTCGCCGGTGCTGCGGTCAACACGGCCATCGGTGCATTCGGTGCCGATGTCACCCATTCGCGCGCCCGCCTGCGCGGCAACGACACCGCCACCGGCAACAGCTTCCGCGTGAATTACCAACGTTACGTGGCGCGCACCGGTACCAACTTCGGCCTGGCCGCGTATCGCTACAGTACGCGCGGCTTCCTCAGCCTCAACGATGTGGCACGCGCGCAGAGCGACGACTGGGGTTACGGCCAGCGCGCCCGCCAGCGCTACCAGGTGAACTTCTCGCAGAAGGTCGGCCAGCGCAGCAACCTGTATCTCAGCGGCGGCCATGTGTCTTACTGGGACAGCGCCCGACGCCGCAACGATTTCCAGGTGGGCTTCCAGAGCACGCTGGGGCGGGTCAACTACGGTGTGTCCGCGCTGCGCTTCCGCGTGGGCGATGGCCGCCAGGACACCCGCTATGCATTCACCCTCAGCGTGCCGCTGGGCCGTAGCGCCAACGCACCGCGTGCCAGCACCCAGCTCAGCCACGCCGATAGTGGCAGGCAGTCGCAGCTGGGCATCACCGGCAGCCTGGGTGAGTCACGTGCGCTGAGCTACAGCCTGTCCGGCTCACAAGGCAATGGACAGAACAGCCATAGTGCTTATGCCGCGTGGCAAGGCAGCCGTGGCAATCTCAATGCTGGCTACAGCCGCAGTGGCGACTACCGCAGCCTGTCGCTTGGCGCATCGGGCAGCGTGGCGCTGCACAGCGGTGGCCTGAACCTGGGCGCTCCCGTGGGCGACGGCTTCGTGCTGGTGCAGGCGCCGGGTGCGCAGGGCGCGCGCATCGGCAGTAGTACCGACCTGCGGGTGGCCAGTAACGGTTATGCGCTGCTGCCGCACATCAGCCCCTATCGCTGGAACACCATTGACCTGGATCCGTCCGGCCTGCCGATCGAGGTGGAGCTGCTGCAGACCTCGCAACGTGTGGCGCCCACCGCCGGTGGCATCGTGCGCGTGCCGTTCCAGGTGCGCCGCGAGCGCACGCTGTTCATCGACGCCACCGACGCGCTGGGCCAGCCGCTGCCGTTTGCGGCGGTGGTGCAGAGCGAAGACGGCGCGCCGGTCGGCGCGGTGGGGCAGGGTGGGGTGATCCAGCTGCGCGGTGCGCAGGACAGCGGCGCGTTGATCGTCGACCCCGATGGCAAGCGACGCTGCCGCATCGACTACCGCATGCCCGACGCGCCGGATGCCTACGGGCTGTCGTGGAACCAGGCCGTGTGCGTACCGCAGCCGTTGCCGCCGGAGAGCCTGCAGGCGGGCACGCCGGAGCAGGAAGAGGGCACCGCCCCATGAGTTTCGTCTTTCCTTTCAACGTTCACAGGAGTTCAACCATGTCCCGTTCTCTTCTTCAGGTGATCGCGGTGCCGATGCTGTGCCTGATCGCGTCGGCCGCAGGTGCCCAGACCACCCTCACCATCAGCGGTCGCGTGCTGCCGGGCACCTGCACGCTGGCAGCGCCCACCATTGCACTGGATCCGGTGAAGGCCGATGAGATGACGCCAGGTGCCGCCAACAGCGTGAAGGCAGGTGCGTTGAACTTCACCGGCTGTGTGGGCGTCAGCGGCGCGCGCCTGTCGTTCGATGGCACGGCCGCCGACGGTGATCCGGAGCGCTGGAAGAACACCGCCGCCACCACGCCAGCAACGGGTGTGACGGTCGCGCTGCTGGCTGGCGCGACCGGCAACACCTACCTGAAGAAGGGCGACACCGACATTCCGGTGGCTGTCTCTGGCGCGACGGCGTCCTATCCGCTGCGCGCGGGTTACTTCATCCCCAACACCAGTGGCATCAACGCCGGCAACATCTCCACCGAGATCGTGGTCACCGCCGCCTACGACTGAAAACCGGCGCGGCCCTGTAGCGCCGAGCCCACGCTCGGCTGCTCTTCGGTCAGGTTCCGGGCAAGCCGAGCATGGGCTCGGCTCTACAGAAGCCGCTAAGCTGCGTGCAGCTGCACATCCACATACTCGGCCAACCCCCGGCACGCCAGCAGCAACCCCTCGCGCGCGTCATCGTCCACCTGCTGGCTGGTCTCGCCGTCCACGCGCACGCGTTCTGTAGCGTGCAGCAGTTCAAGTAGAAACGTCAGCCCGGCGTTGGCGCGGTCGATGCGCGCCAGTGCCAGCCGCTGTCCCGGTGTGCGGCCTTTGCCTGGCCACGGCTGCCCATCGGCGGCGTCGCCCTGGCGGATGTGCTGCAGGCAATGCAGCAGCGTGATGGTGCCGGGCGCTTCGCCTTCCTGCAGTGCGGCGAAGGTGCTTTCCAGCGTGCGCGCCAGATCGTCAGGCAGGCGCGTGGCGGCCTCGCCCAGAGTGGCGAACAGGTGGGGATGGTGTGATGTGGTCATGGCGGCGTCCTTGTGTGCGAAGCAAGGGGCCACCCCGCTTAACAGCGAGGGTGGCGGACGGTGCGTGGTTCCAATACCGGAGGTTGATGAAGAAACGCCGGCGGGCACGAGGCCCCCACGCACCGCCCGCCAAAGACTCGCGGACAGAATGCCTGCCGACGCCACCTTGGAACGAGGGAAGGCGGTGACGCCGGCAGGCAAGCGTAAACAACAGATCAACCTAACGGGATTGGAAGCCCGTGCCACCCGTTGTCGGTGGCATCTACATCTTGCGCACGTAGATGCCGCTGTACCAATGAGAAAAGTTTCAAATTCAAGTTTGTTGCAATCTGCATGCGCGGGAAAGATCGTCATGCAGAGTGAGGCGAATGCGTCAGCATTCGCGCAGCGTCCTTGTAGAGCCGAGCCATGCTCGGCTTACCGCGCGAAGCGCGGCGCTTTCCGCAATCTGATCGGACAGCAGCCGAGCATGGCTCGGCTCTACAGAAAGCGGAACGGCGCCGGAGATGTCGGCGCCGTTCTATTCCCATTACCAGCTGTACGCCACCGACAGGTTGGCGGTCGCCTCGCGATACCCACTGTCACCACGCATCACACCAAACCCGCCCCATGCACTGAAACCGGAACGGAATTCCACACGCGCACCTGCGCTCAGTTCATAGCGGTTGCGCGGAATGCCGGCCTTCAGCACTTCATCATCGAAGGCGATGCCATTACCCGCGCCATCGCGGTACCAGTTGGCCGCCAGATAAGGGCTGACCGAGGCACCCGCTGCCGAGCGCGATTCACCCTGCAGGCGCAGGCCGGCACGGCCGGAAAGGCCACTGTTACCCGCTGCACGCACCACGGTGCCATTGGTTTCGGTATGCACGTCGGTCTTCGCATCGGTGTAGACGAGCTGCAGTTCCGGCTGCAGGCTCAGCGCGGTGTTGCCGATCTGGCCGATGCCGAAGCGGTAACCGGCTTCCACGGACGACTGCCAGATATCCGAGTCGTAACGTTCTTCGGCCAGGCCCTCGCCCTGCACGCGGTTGCGGAACTGGCCGCGCTGCACGCTGGCATCCACGTACATCGCATCGTTGGCCCAGCTGCCGTACACGCCCAGTGCACCACCTTCCACCTTGCCGCGTGCACTGAAACCGGTCACGTCCGAACGCGAGGTGGCGCTGCTGCGTGCAGCGGTGCCCATCACGCCAACGCGGCCACGGCCGTCATCGAATACGCCGATGTCCGCACCCAGCTGCAGGCGCGAGCGGTCCACGCGCAGGTCGAGCTGGTCATCCACCGCACCCAGCTTGCTCTGGGTGGCGTCCACTCGGGCCCAGCCACGGATGCCATCCGCCGCCGCGGCGCCGCCCTGGCGGTCGCGATAGCTGTGGCGCAGCATCTGGTCCAGCGCGAACTGGTTGGCCAGATACGCGCCGGTTTCCGGGCGTAGCACCGGGATCGGGTTGATCGGGTCAATGGGGTCAACCGGATCAATGATCGGCTTGCACTGCGGCAGCGACGGGTCAGCCAGGCACGGGTCCGGCGTGGTTGCCAGCTCCGAGCGCAGGTACCAGTTGCCGTTGGCATCCTTCACCAGGAAGTACTCGTACTGACCGCCCACAGCGCGGCCGACCAGATCGAACTGCGCGTTGGAGGTGCCGCCGATATCGATCAGCTCGATGCCGCGATCGGTCTTGGCACCGGCACCGCCGGCATTGAGCACGCGCACATTGGCCTGGCCATTGGCATCGCCAGCGATGACCAGCTTATCGGTCAGCGAGGTGTCGTCACCCAGCTGGGTATTGAACAGCAGCGTGCCGCCGTTGCCGGTGAACTCGTCCAGGCTGAGCGTGTTGAAGCTGCTGCCATTGCCCAGCGCCACGGTACCGCCCGCGCCCAGCGTGAGATGGCCGACGTTGCTGTCGCCGGTCATCAGCCAGGTGGCATCGCTGTCGATGCTGGCGGTGGTGACGTTGATGAAGCGGCCGTCGATCTGGGCTTTGTTGCGCAGGATCACGTCCAGCGTGCCATTGGTGACCGTTGTCGGGTCGAAGGTCACGTTGCCGGCCAGCCGGGAATCATCAACGGTGAAGTTGACGTCGGTACGCCCGCGCAGGGGGCCGAACTCACTCCTGATCAATAGCAGGTTGCCGTCTGCTCCCAGCAATTTGGCGTCGTTGCGGATTGTGATGTTGTAGTCGTTGTCTTCCAACGGCATGACCTGGATGGCCGCACCGCGCTGGGACACCAGCGTGGAATCGTCAACGTTGAGCGTCACCGCACCCGCCGGATTGAGCTCGGCCCACAGCATCGCGCCCACGTTGGCGCCGGTCACATGGGAGCCGTTGAGGATGTCCATCGTGCCGAACTGCAGGCGAACGCCCAGGCCGCTGTTGTAGGCGGCGGCCGTGCCAGGATTGTCCTCTACGCGGACCTGCATGGCATCAAGTACAGCAAGCGGGTTGCGGTTTCCTGAGCCGCTGGGCAGGCTGCGCAGGTCGACACCCACCGCGAGACTCTGGGGTGCCAGATCGGCAGCGGCCACGATGATGGAGCCGCCCGTCATTCGAGCTACAGCGTCACCATTCAGTCCAATGCCACCACCGCGAAAATGAGTGCCGACCGTCGTCAACGTGGGGTTGCCCGCGAGCGTCACTGCACCAGACCTGCTTATCGACGTCACGGTGCCGCCCTGGAGTGTGATGGTCGACGTATCCTCGGCGGAGATCCCGTTCATCGCCGCCTCGTGGCCGACCAGCGTGGAGCCATTCTTCAGTGTCCAGGATTCCACCGGATCACCTGCGACGACCTCGGCGGACTGGCCATCGAGATCGCCCGCCAATGCGGCGCTGGTGGAGAGCGTGGAAAGCGCCAGCAGCAGGCTGCGGGCCAACGGGCACAGCGACAGGGGACGGGCAGGATGAAGGTGCATGGTCTTGTCCTTTGCAGAGAGAAGCGAGCGGGACACTGCATGACAACCGGAAACCCCTGTTCAGCGGGGTGACGTATAAGCCTGCAACTCGTGAAGAAAGTGTGAGGTGGGCGGTTGTTTGCGAATGTGCGTGTCTGGAATGGCCCCAAGTGTCGGCTCGCTGCGGGAGTGTTCCCATGCAATTAGTTGCAAAGCTGGCTTATCAGGCGCGCGTGCTTCAGGTCGGTTAAGGCAATGGCAGAGCGCTGGAAGCTGTGCAGAACCCCCCTGTAGAGCCGAGCCATGCTCGGCTCACCGCGCGAAGCGCGGCGCTCTTCGCGATGTGACAGGAAAGCAGCCGAGCATGGCTCGGCTCTACAGAAAGCGCATCGCGCATAGTGGAACGGCGCCGGATTGCTCCGGCGCCGTTCTTGTTTCATTACCAGCTGTACGCCACAGACAGGTTGGCAGTTGCTTCGCGGTACCCACTGTCACCACGCATCACCCCAAACCCACCCCAGGCACTGAAGCCGGAACGGAATTCCACGCGCGCCCCGGCACTCAGCTCATAGCGGTTACGCGGAATGCCAGCCTTCAGCACTTCATCGTCGAATGCGATGCCATTACCGGCGCCATCGCGGTACCAGTTGGCCGCCAGATACGGGCTGACCAAGGCACCCGCTGCCGAGCGCGATTCACCCTGCAGGCGCAGGCCAGCACGGCCGGACAGGCCGTTGTTGCCTGCTGCACGCACCACGGTGCCGTTGGTTTCGGTATGCACGTCGGTCTTCGCGTCGGTGTACACCAGCTGCAGTTCCGGCTGCAGGCTCAGTGCGGTGCTGCCGATCTGGCCGATGCCGAAGCGATAACCGGCTTCGACGGACGACTGCCAGATATCCGAGTCATAACGCTCTTCGGCCAGGCCTTCGCCCTGCACGCGGTTGCGGAACTGGCCGCGCTGCATGCTGGCATCCACATACAGGGCGTCGTTGGCCCAGTTGCCATACACGCCCAGCGCGCCGCCGTTGACCTTGCCGCGTGCGCTGTAGCCAGTCAGCTGCGAACGCGAGGTGGCATCAGACTTGGCCAGCGTGCCCATCACGCCCACGCGGCCCTGGCCGTTGTTGAACACACCGATCTCCGCACCCACCTGCAGGCGCGAGCGGTCCACGCGCAGGTCCAGCTGGCCATCCACCGCACCCAGCTTGCTCTGGGTGGCGTCAACACGCGCCCAGCCACGGATACCATCGGCCGCAGCGGCGCCGCCCTGGCGGTCGCGGTAGCTGTGGCGCAGCATCTGGTCCAGCGTGAACTGGTTGGCCAGGTAGGCACCCGCTTCGGGGCGCAGCACCGGAATTGGAGTGATCGGATCGATCGGGTCAATCGGATCGACGATCGGCTTGCACTGCGGCAGGGTCGGGTCGGCCAGGCACGGGTCCGGCGTGGTCGCCAGTTCCGAACGGAGGTACCAGTCGCCGTTGGTCGCATCCTTGAACAGGAAGTACTCGTACTGGCCGCCGACCGCACGGCCCTGCAGATCGAACTGCGCGTTGGACGCGCCGCCCACGCGGATCAGCTCGATACCCTTGTCGGTCTTCGCACCGGCACCGCCGGCGTTAAGCACGCGCACATTGGCCTGGCCGTTGGCATCACCGGCAATCACCAGCTTGTCGGTCAGCGAGGAGTCGTCGCCCAGCTGGGTGTTGAACAGCAGCGTGCCGCCATTGCCGGTGAACTCGTCCAGGCTGAGGGTGTTGAAGCTGCTGCCATTACCCAGCGCCACGGTGCCGCCGGCGCCCAGGGTGAGGTGGCCGACAGTGCTGTCGCCGGTCATCGACCAGGTGCTGCCGCTGCCGATATCGGCCGAGGTGACATTGAGGAAGCGGCCATGGATCTGAGCCCTGTTGCGCAGGTTCACATTCAACGTGCCGTTGGTGACGGTAGAGAGATCGAGAGTGACATTGCCGGCCATGCGCGAATCATCAACGGTGAAGTTGACGTCGGTTCGGGCGTTGCTGACGGCTCCCTCGCTGGCGACAAGCATGAGGTTTCCATCGCCGCCCGCCAGCTCGGAACCGTTGGCAACGGTGATGTCGTAGGTATTGGCGAACTGCGGCAGCACTCGGATGGCAGAACCTCGCCGGGCATGGATGGCAGAGTCGTCGATGTGCAGTTGGATAGGGGTGGTCGCGCCATCAGCTCCCCATAGCATCGCACCTACGTTGGCCGCGTCGATGTACGAGCCGTCGACAATATCCATGCTGCCAAGCATCAAGCGCACACCCAGACCACTACTGGTATCCGAGCCGCCGGGCACATCGTCTACCCGGATGTGCATCGTCTCGATGATGGCGGAAGGTGTGTCAGTGCCAGCACCGGTGGCCCCGCTGGCTAGATCCACGCCGATGGAGCGGCCTGTTGCTGAGGTCAGCTGGCTGGCGTCGATGATGATCGAAGCCTGCGCGAGGTGTGCACTGGCCGCTTCCTGCAGCACAATGCCGCCCCCTGTGAAGTGCGTTGCGCGAGTGCTCAGCTCTGCCGCGCCCGTCAGCGTGACCGCCGCCGTCGCTCCGCTACCGGCTGCGACACTGACGGTGCCACCGAGCAGGTTGATGCTGGACGTGTCTGCAGCGGAAATCTGGTGCATCACCGCATTGCGGCCGATCAGCGTGGAACCATTCTTCAGCGTCCAGGCGTCCACCGGATCACCTGCGACGACCTCGGCCGTCTGGCCGTCGAGATCGCCTGCCATAGCTGCGTCGATGGACAGCGCGGAAAGCGCCAGCAGCAGGCTGCGGGCCAACGGGCACAGTGATAGAGGCCAGGCAGGATGTGGGTTCATGATCGTGTCCGGTGCAGTTAAGGGGTGATTGCGAATGTGAATGTCTTGAATGGCCCCAAGTGTCGGCTCGCTGCGGGAGTGTTCCCATGCAATTAGTTGCAAAGCGCGCTTGGCGGGCTAATCCGCTATGGGAGCCGTTAAGGCGCGGATATGGGGCCCAGCGATCTGCGACATTCGGACGCAGCCGTGATTGCAACGGATTCGATGGCGGCGCGTTGGTCGCGCCGCGAGCATGTCGGCCACCTCCCGGAGACCTCGAATGCGCACTGCTTCCCCGCATCACCATCCCCTCGCAATCGCCCTGGCGGGCGCGCTGTTCGTCTCACCTGCCGTCCAGGCTCAGCAGGTGGTGGCTGATGGCACCCATGAGAATCCCGCGGGCGGCAGCTATTCCACCACCGGTGTCGACGCGCACGCGTTCCATGTACTCAACGGCGGCCGCATCGCGGCCAACGATGCGGTCGTGCTGGCCACCGAGGGAAATGGGGCTGCTGGCATCCGCGTGGAAGGCACCGGCAGCAGCCTGCATGTTGCCGATGCCACCATCACCACTCGTGGCGACAATGCAGCAGGCGTGTCCATTTCCGGCGCTGACGGTGCGATCCAGATCGCCAGGGTCAGCATCGAGACACAGGGTTCAGCCAGTCACGGCATGAACGTTGTGGGTTCCGCTGCCAGCGTTGGCCACGCAGACATTCTCACCCGTGGCAATGGCGCGCACGGCGTGATGGTCAGTGGCGGCGGTGTTTTGGAGTTGGGCGGCGGTGCGATCACCGTGGAAGGAAGCAATGCCAACGCGGTGATGGTCAGTGGTGCGGGCAGTACGGCACGGATCGCAGGGAGCACCCTGGTCAGCCGCGGCGCGGGGAACTACGTCGCCCTGGCCAACTCGGGCGCCGCCCTGCACCTGCAGGACACACAGGTTGTCCATGAGGGTGCAGGTCTTGGCGTCGCCATCCACGCAGGCAGTACCGGCGAGCTGCGCAATGTGCACATCACGGTGCAGGGCTTGGGGACCGGTCTGGCAGGTGGCGGCGACGTCGCCTTGCTTGGAGGCTCCGTTACAGCGGTTGCAGCAGGGAGCACGGCCGTCGAAGCCCACGGTGGGAGCATGCGACTGGAATCGGTGGATGTTCGCGGTGACTATGGTATCAGCGCGATTGGTGGTGCGCGGCTGGAGCTGACGGGCAGTCGTGTGCATGCGGCGAACGGGGCGCTGCGGCTCTCAGGGCTGGGGACTACCGCCCATGTCGAGGGATCCGAACTGCTGGGTGATGGCGGGGCGGCCACGATTGCAGTTTACGACTCGGCAACGTTGGAACTCCTGCGCAGTGTGGTCCGTAGCGAAGGTGACAATCGGGTTGGCATCGACAATCGCGGCGGCGCGGTGACGCTGGACGGCGCGGAGGTCCACACCACGGGCGCGTCCAGCCATGCGCTGTACGCGGAACTCAGCGGCGCGGTGCGCCCCCGCTTCGATGTCCGTGGCTCGTTGCTGAGCACCACCGGCAACAACGCGATAGGGGCTGTTGCGCGAAAGGGCGGCAGCATCGATCTGGTGGACAGCACCGTGCTGACCACCGGTGAGGGCGCGCATGGTGTGCTCTCCGGTGGCGTGGGCGAAATGACGCTGGCCAATACCCACGTGCGCACCGAAGGTGAAGGTGCCTGGGCGGCGGTGATCAACGACAACGGCCAGATGAGCATCGACGGCGGCTCGCTGGTGAGTGCGCAGCACGGTGGCATCTGGTTGCGCAGCAGCCGCGATCCGGCGCTGACGTTGAGTAACGGCGTGGTGGTGTCTGGTGGCAATGGCATCGGCCTGGCGCTGGATGCTGCCGTCGCCGGCCGCTTCGACGTGGCGCTGGAAGGGGGCTCTCAGCTGCACGGCGATATCGTCATCACGCCCGAGGACGAAGACGCCGGACTGGCGCCGCAGTCCGATGTACACGTGCGCCTGGCGGATGGCGCGCTGTGGCAGGGGTCTTCCAATCTGGTGCAGACGCTTGCGCTTGAAAGCGGCAGCCAATGGACGTTGACCGGCGATGCGACCGTGGGCGAGTTGCAGGCGCGCGACAGCGTGGTGGCGTTGTCCGATGGCAGCGGCCGCTTCAATACGCTCACGGTGGAGGGTGACCTGCACAGCGAGGGCGCCACCTTCCTGTTCCAGGGCGCGCTGGCTGGCGATGATTCGGCCATCGACCGCCTGCTTGTGCGTGGTGATGCCTCCGGTGATGCCCTGATTGCGGTGAGGAACATCGGCGGTGTGGGGGCGCCCACTGTTGACGGCATCCAGCTGATCGAAGTGGACGGCGCATCGCTGGCCAGCTATGCGCTGACCGGGCGTGCTGTGGGTGGTTCGTACGAATACTTCCTGTTCCAGGGCGGTCTGACCGATCCCACCGATGGTCATTGGTATCTGCGTTCGCAGTGGTTCGATGTCTGCGAGGACGACCCGGCGGCGCCGGGCTGTGCGGTGAATCCGGGCCCGGACCCGATCGAGGGTGGCGAAGGTGAGGATGGCGGCGGCATCGTCGACCCGATCCGGCCGCCGCCTGTGTTGCGCCCGGAGGCGGGTGCCTATCTTGCGAACCAGTCGGCTGCGGTGAACATGTTCGTGCACCGGATGCATGACCGTACCGGTGCCCTCACGGGTGAGCGCACTGCATGGGCACGCGTGGGTCGTAGCAATGCGGACTTCACTGCAGTGGGGGGGCAGCTGTCGGTGGATGGCAATACGTCGGTGCTGCAGATCGGCAGTGATCTGCTGCGTCGTGGCAACGCCGCGTTCGGTGTGATGCTGGGCAACGGGCGCGCTGACAGCAGTGTGCTATCCGAGCTGACCGGCTACAGCGCCAAGGGGCGTGTGCGTGGCACTGCGTTGGGCGTGTACGGCACCTGGCTGCAGGATGCAGAAGGAACCGGCGGTGCCTACGTGGACGCAGCCATGCAGTTTGGCCGCTTCGACAACCGTGTGCAGGGTATCGGCCTGGAGCCGGAGCACTATGATGCGCGTGTGGCCACTGCGTCACTGGAGATGGGCCATACCTTCAATGTGCGGCAGGGTGCTGGCAGTTCGTTCTACGTGCAGCCGCAGCTGCAGCTGACGTATGCGGACTACCGTGCGGATCGCCACGTGGAGAGCAATGGCACGGTTGTCGACCATGCGGATGCAGGTGGCCTGAGCGGGCGCCTGGGCGTGCGCGTGTTCGGCCATGGCATTGCGGGTGGCAACACCGTACAGCCGTACCTGGGCGTGAACTGGCTGCGCGGCAGCGGTACCAGCACGTTGCAGTTCAACGATGACACGCTGGGCGCGGATGTGCCGCGCAATCGCTATGAAATGCAGGCCGGTGCTGAGTTGAAGCTGGGCCAGCGCTGGGGCGCATGGGGCGGGCTGAGTGTTCAGCGCGGTGACCATGGCTACCGCAACGTGGGTGGCCAGGTGGGCGTGCGCATGGCCTGGTAAGCGGCAATGCCGGGGTCGGCACGCGGACTCTGTAGAGCCGAGCCCACGCTCGGCTCACCGCGCGAAGCGCGGGTGCATCGTGATCTGAACGAAGAGCAGCCGAGCGTGGGCTCGGCTCTACAGGTGCACGCCTTGGTAGCGCCGGTTCATGCCCGGCCAGCATCACACCGGCGGCAGCACCTTGCCCGGGTTGAGAATTCCATCCGGGTCCAGCGCGGTCTTGATCGCGCGCATCGTCACCAGCGTGGCCGGGCTGAACGCCTGCGCCATGAAATCGCGCTTGGCCAGACCAATGCCATGCTCACCGGACAACGTGCCGCCCAGGGACAGCGTCAGTTCGAAGATCTTCGGCAGCGCGGCATGCGCGCGTGCGTTCTCGTCGGCATCGTCCGGGTGGTAAAGAATGTTGACGTGCAGGTTGCCGTTGCCGGCATGACCGAAGGTGACGATGGTCAGCGTGTACTCGCGTGCCAATGCCTGCACGCCGGCCACCAGTTCCGGAATGCGCGACACCGGTACCACCACGTCTTCATTGATCTTGCCGGGCGCGACGGTGCGCAGTGCGGGTGACAGCGCCTTGCGTGCGGCCCACAACTGGTCGCGTGCGCGGCCTTCCATTGCCACGTCCAGTTCGATCATGCCGTCGCCTTCGGCGGCGCTGGCCAGTGCCTGCAACAGGTAGGGCAGGGTATCGTGGTCACCATCGGCTTCGACCAGCAGCATCGCGCCCGCCTCCGGTACCTCGGCACCATTGAGGCGCAGCAGCTCCAGGCTGCGGGCGTCCATGAATTCCAGGCGCGTGGGCACCACCGGCTGCGACATCAGGCGTGACACCGCAGCGGCCGCCGCATCGGCGTCGCGGTACAGCACGCGCAGGCCGGCCTGGCTGACCGGCAGTGGGGTCAGCTTGAGGGTGGCTTCCACGATCAGCGCCAGCGTGCCTTCGCTGCCCACCAGCAGGTGGGTGAGGTCGTAGCCTGTGGAGTCCTTGGTGTAGGCGCCACCGCAGCGGATCACCTCGCCGGTGCCGGTGACCGCGACCAGGCCCAGCACGTTGTCGCGGCTGGTGCCGTACTTCACCGCGCGCGGGCCACCGGCGTTGCAGGCCAGGTTGCCACCCACGCTGCAGATCTCCGCGCTGGATGGGTCCGGCGCCCAGAACAGGCCATGTGGCGCCAGCGCCTGCTGCAGCGTTCCATTGAGCACGCCGGGCTGCACCACGGCGCAGCGATCACCGGCACGGATCTCCACGATGCGGTCCATGCGGGTGAACGACAACACGATGCTGCCCGGCAACGGCACGGCTGCACCGGTGGTGCCGGTGCCGGCGCCGCGCGCGACCAGCGCTACGCCATGCACGCGACAGGCACGCACCAGTGCCTGCACCTGTTCGATGCGGGCGGGCAACGCGACGGCAGCGGGGCGCTGGTGGCGCCACGAGTTGTCCTGCGCGTTCGCCTCCAGCGCGTTGTCATCCATGCGCCAGCCCTCCGCTCCCAGCAGGGCAGACAGTTCGGCAATCAATGCGGCGGGCAGGGCAGTACTCATGACAGATCTCGTGGGGCAGCAGGAGCGGGTTGGATCAGTTTCCAGGCAACAACGGCGCCGGCCAGCGGCAGCCAGACCCAGCGCAGTTCAGAGAGCAGGGTGGCGATGCCGCGCGCGCTGAAGAACTGCGGCGCAAACGGTGAAGCGCGGATCGGCCGCCACGGGGCGAAGAAGCGCTGTTCGCTCCACGGCCAGGCGAGGGCAACGCCGAGGCCACCGGAGGTCATTGCGTCGAGCAGGGGATGGCTGGCGGCGCAGATGAAGACGAACGCCGCCGCCTGTACGGTGGACGCCAACGTTGGCCCTCGCTGGGTAGGTGCCAACCTTGGTTGGCGCGAAACCGCCGACCAAGGTCGGCCGCTACCAAAGAACGCCCACACCGCGGCCAACGCGGCCAGCACGCAGGCAAACAACAACGAATGGCTGGCACCGCGATGGCCGAACGCATCGGCATAGGGAATGTGCAGGGCAAAGGCCAGCACGTCGGCATCGGGCAGCATCGCGGCGACCACACCGGCAGCCAGCAGCCATGCCGGAATGCGGCCACGATCCGCGGCGCACCACAGCGCCAAAGGCACAGCGGCATGGGTGATGATCGAAGGCATCAGTCACGCACCATGGTCGTGCCGGCCAGGCTGCGCGCTGGTAGGTGCCAACCTTGGTTGGCACAGAAGCGCCGACCAAGGTCGGCCTCTACCAGAGCGGACGGTACACATCAGCAATCATCCAGCCGGAACGCATCGCGCAGCCAGTTCAACTGCGGCGGTTCACCCGTGGCTTCCACCACATCGAAACGGCAGGGCGCATCGGCAAGCGCGGGATGGTCCTGCAGGTACAACAACGCGGCATGCGCCAGGCGTCGACACTTGCGCACATCCACTGAGGCCGCACCGCCACCGAAATCGGATCGCGCGCGGTAACGCACTTCCACGAACACCACGGTGCCGGCGTCGTCCATCACCAGGTCCAGTTCACCGCCGCGATAACGCACGTTGCGCGCACGCGGCTGCAGTCCGGCCTGTTGCAGATGCCGCTCGGCGGCGGCTTCCACCGCCGAGCCCCGTTGGCTGCGCTCAGCGACCACCGACGATCGGCATCGGCCGGCCGCCATTGAAGGTGGACCAGGCCGGCTGGCGCAGGATGTTGCCGTTGCTGTCCAGGAACAGGGTGCCGGTGGCGCCGTCCAGGCCGCCTTCGTTGGACAGCTTGTCCAGGTAGGCGGTGATCTTCCAGGCATCGGCGCCGAAGGCGAACAGGCGGCCGGCGGCACCGCGTGCGCTGGGCAGGGTGCTGGCGACCTGGCTGGCCGAGGGCAGGCCGGACACGCTGCGCACGTTCCAGGCTTCGTTCGGGTAGACGATGCCGTCCAGCGCCACGTCTTCTTCCACCTTGCCGCTGCCGACGGTCAGCTGCGAGGTGCCCACGCGGGTGGCGCCACCGGCACCGGCCAGCGCCAGCTGCGGCGCCAGCAGGCGGGCCTGCGGCGCGCGCACGGCGAGGAACACGGCATCGACCTGGCCGGCATTGCGCACCTGCGCGCCGACATCGCCAACCGCGTCGCTGACGCCGACGGTGGCCACCACCTGGCCACCACGCTGGGCGAAGCGCTGGGCGAAGGCGGCGGCGGCACGGCGGCCGGTATCGTCGGCGCTGTTGATCACCAACGCCTTGCCGCGCTCGCGGCCACGCAGGTATTCGGCAGCGACGATGCCGTCGTCTTCCGGTGCCAGCGAGAAGCCGGCGCTGCCGGCCGGCGGCGCGTCCTTGCCACGGTTCAGGGCCAGCACCGGCACCTGCAGCTGCTGGCGGCCATAGACCGCATCCACTTCGTCACGGCCCAGCGGGCCGACCACGAAGTCGGCGCCGGAGGCGACGGCCTTGTCATAGGCGGCCAGCGCACCGGCCGGGGTACCGGCGGTGTCGATGAAGTTGATGTCCGGGCGGCGGCGGGTCTCGCCGTAGTACGCGGCCAGCAGGCCATCACGCACCGGCTGCGCGGCGGTGGCCAGGCGGCCGCTGAGCGGCAGCAGCACGGCCAGCTTGGCCGGCGGACGGTAGCCGTCGCTCATGGCCGGCGGGCGCTTGCTGGTATCGAACTGGGCGGCGCCATCGCGGTCGAACGGGCGCGGCAGCGGCAGGCCGCGCGCGATCAGTGCGCGGCCGGCGAAGTTGTACAGCGGGTCGTTGGCCGGCAGCGCGGCGGCACGGCTGCGCAGGGTGGCATCGTCAAGCGTACCGAGCAGACCGGCGATGGCGGCCTGGTTCTCGCTGCGTGCGCTGCCGGTCAGGCTGGCGTGGGCGCGGGCGCGCTCGGTGGCGGCACCGAAGGCATCGCCGGTGCCCTGCAGCGCGTTGGCGCGGGCTACGTGCCAGCGCGTGCGCAGCGCGGGGAAGACGTTGTCGCCCTGTTCCTTCAGCAGGGCCAGGGCCTGCGCCGGCTGCTTGTCGGCCAGTGCCAGTTCGGCGCCGGTCAGCTGGTAGCGCTGCAGGCTGGTGCCGGACAGCTGGCGGGCGGTGAGCTGGCCAAGCAGGCTGCGCGCGCGGGCACTGTCGCCGGCCAGGTGCCAGGCCCAGGCGGCATCGGCCAGGGCGTTGCTGCGGGCGCCACCTTTCAGGGTTGCGGCCAGCGCTTCCAGCTGCAGGGCGGCGTCGCGCGGTTTGCCTTGTTCGATCAGCGCCAGCGCCTGGCTCTGGGCCGGCGATTCGGGCGCGCTGGTCAGGCTGGTGGTGGCACAGCCGGCCAGCAGCATCAGCGACAGCGACAGGGCGGAGATCCGTGCGGCGGGCTTGTTCATGATCGGGTCCATGCGATGAGGGCAGCGGCCTTGGCCGGGTACACGCTACGATTCTACCCTTGCCCCGTGAGTACCGCTGAAATGAGTGTCCCAACCCTGTACGTCGTCGCCACCCCGATCGGCAACCTGGCCGATCTGAGCCCGCGCGCGCAGGAGGTGCTGCGTTCGGTGGCGGCCATCTGTGCCGAGGACACCCGCCGCAGCGGCCAGTTGCTGTCCCATTTCGGCATCCAGCAGCCGCTGGTGGCCCTGCATGAACACAATGAAGAGGCCCTGGCGCAGCGCTTGGTGTCGCGCCTGCAGGCCGGTGAGTCGCTGGCGCTGGTCAGCGATGCCGGCACCCCGCTGGTCAGTGACCCCGGTTTCCGCCTGGTGCGTGCCGCGCGCGCGGCCGGCATCAAGGTCAGCCCGATCCCGGGGGCCTGTGCCGCCATCGCCGCGCTGAGCGTAGCCGGCCTGCCCAGCGACCGCTTCAGCTTCGAAGGTTTCCTGCCGGCCAAGGCCAGCGGCCGCCGCGACCGGCTGCAGGCGCTGGCGGGTGAAGTGCGCACGATGGTGTTCTACGAATCCTCGCACCGCATCGCCGAGTCGCTGGCCGACATGGCCGCGATCTTCGGCGGCGAGCGCCCGGCGGTGCTGGCGCGCGAGCTGACCAAGCTGTTCGAGACCGTGCTCGATGGCGATCTGGCGGGGCTGCTGGCCAAAGTGGAAGCCGACGAGAACCAGCGCAAGGGCGAGTTCGTGGTGATGGTGCAGGGTGCCGGCGACGATGAGGAAGCGCAGTTGGCGCATGGCCGCCGTGTCTACGCCAAGCTGAGCGAGCATCTGCCGCCGTCGACCGCGGCGAAACTGGCTGCCGAGCTGACCGGCGCGCCGCGCAAGGCGTTGTACGGCAGTTGATGGATCGTGCGGACCAAGGTCCGCACCCATCAGAGCGGAGATGGCAATAGATCCACGCCATGCGTGGATGGATGAACCGGATGCCGCGATCAGCACGGCAGGAAGGACGTGCGTAGGCTAGAATGTGCGCTGGCGGAGTCGGCCAGACAGTCGCGTCATCCCTTCGGGGGTGCCGAGGAAAGTCCGGGCTCCATAGGGCAAGGTGCCAGGTAACGCCTGGGCGGCGCAAGCCGACGGAAAGTGCAACAGAAAGATACCGCCTACGTCTTCTTCGGAAGGCCGGTAAGGGTGAAATGGTGCGGTAAGAGCGCACCGCGAGTCTGGCAACAGACCGGCACGGCAAACCCCACCTGGAGCAAGACCAAATAGGGATCCTTTGGCGCGGCCCGCGTTGGATCCGGGTAGGTTGCTTGAGCGTTGCGGTGACGTAACGCCTAGAGGAATGACTGTCCACGACAGAACCCGGCTTATCGGCCGGCTCCGCCTCTTTCTTACGGTAGGCCGAGCATGGCTCGGCTCTACAGTAGAGCCGAGCCATGCTCGGCTGCTCTCCGCCCAGAGGCTTGGGATGTTGTTCAACCCGGCGTGCGGTACTGCCCGGCGGAAATGAACTGCTCGAACCGTTCGCACCACACCACTACGGTGGTGTAATCGTCCACGTTGACGCTTTCAGGCACGTCCACCAGGAAACGGTTGAAAGTCTTCACCTCGCCGATGCGCTGGGACTGTGCCTTGATCTTCAGGAAATCGGCCTTGTTGTCGACGAAGTCGCGCACGAGGTAGACCTTGTAGTCCGGCCCCGGGCCCATCTTGCCGTCGAACGCGACCTGGCGCGGGCTGACGCTGACCTTGCCCTCGGCCCAGTGCACGGCGTCGCTGCCCTTGAGGTCGCGACGGAAGGTGGTGTGGTAACGGGCGTCGCCCATCGCCGCCTGTACCTGCGCGACCGGCGGGTCGTCGGGAGCGATCAGGATCGGCAGCAGGTAGATGCCAAGGCCGAAGCCGAGGCCGAGGGCGAGCAGGTGGGTGACGACAAGTACGAGAACGCGGCGCATCGATGACTCCCTGTGGATCGGTGAGGCGCGCGGCAGAACCGCGCCGGGTCATCGTGTGGCGTGCGTGCAGACATTTATAGACACAGAAAACAGGTACAGGGTCAGAAATCGACCTGGCTCTGGCCGAGGGCGACACCCTGCGGGCCGAAGCGACGCTCGTGGATCTGCCCGTGCCCTTCGGCATCGATCAGCAGGACCGTGCTGGCGCGGGTGCCATAGTCGTCGCCGCGGATGAAGGCCGGGCTCAGCCAGCGCTCGCGTTCCAGTCCGATGCCGGTGTCGGGCAGGTCGCTGTCGGCGGGGCGATGTTCGTCCGCCAGGGCGGCCCAGAGCGGGGTCAGGTCCTCATCGCCGGCCTCCAACCAGGCTTCAAGCGCAGCCATCAGCCGCCGGGTCTTCGGCCAGGGCGCGTCCAGCGCGCCGTTGGACATGCCATGCACGCCCGGGCCCAGGCGCTGGCGCTCGGCAGGGTGGTTGCCCAGGAACTCCAGGCTGTGGCCGTCGGCCAGCAGCAGGTTGAATGGGGCGTAGGCGCCGGCCACCGTTGCCAGTCGGTCGATATGCACGGCGGCGGGGTCGCGGCCGCGCAGGAAGTCGGCCACCAGCGCACCCCGTGAAGGACCGGTCTGGGCGGCCAGCGGGTCGCGGACATTGGTGACCACCGCCATGCGTCCACCGGCACCGACGCCGGCCCAGCCGCCGCCGGAGCGCAGGTCGCGCCCCCCGATGACGGAGGTCTCATCTTGCCAGGGGGCCAGCGCCGCCGTCGGGCGGGCGTGGAACTCATCACGGTTGCCGGTCATCACCAGCCGCCAGCGCGGGTGGTGCATCCAGCCAAGAGCGAGCAGGCACATGGCCTCATTGTGCACGGTTTGCGCAGTCTGGCGCCGCTTCCTGCCCGTCCCGGATGAATGCGCGAGCGATGTTTCACGCTCTGTCCACACCCCTGAACTTCCGTTCAATCTCAAAAATTGAGACGGATCAGCAACTTGTGGATAAGCCTTGAACAATTCTCTAAAGGTTGTTGCAAGCCATTGATGCGGCTGGCGATTTCCCTGCTGAAAAGTTGTTGACAACCCCTCGGCCGCTGCTAAGGTGGGCATCAGAGGGAAATCCGGGTGTTTTGTGGGTTTTCGTGGTTCAATGTTTCACCGGGCGAAGGAAAGGTGCACGCGTCGTGTTCCAGGGCGAGACGGCCATCACAGTTGACGACAAAGGGCGCATGGCGGTTCCCACCGCTTACCGCGACCTTGTCGCGCGCGCCAGCAACAACCGTCTTGTTTTGACCTACAACCCGTTCGAAGCCGGCTGCCTGTGGCTGTATGCAGAGTCGGAATGGGAGCGGGTCCGCGACGACGTCATGTCCAAGCCCAACACCCAGCGCGTCGTGCGCCTGTTGCAGCAGAAGCTGGTCGGCTCGGCCGCCCATCTGGAGCTGGACGGCAACGGTCGCATCAGCATCCCCGCCAGCCACCGCGGTGCGGTGGGCATTGAGAAGAAGGCGGTATTGCTCGGTATGGGCGACAAGTTCGAATTGTGGAGCGAGCAGGCGCATCGGGCCCTGATCCAGCAGACGTTGTCTGACGAGGATCTGGGTGATGGGTTGCTCGACCTGAAGTTGTGAGCCGGGGTGCCCGGATGCGCCCAGAAGCGCAGACCGGTCACCTTCCGGTGTCGCAGTCGCCGGCGGTGCACCTGCCGGTCCTGTACACCCAGGTCCTTGAAGGCCTGAGGGTGATCGAAAACGGACGTTATCTGGATGGCACGTTCGGTCGTGGCGGTCATGCACGTGGCGTGCTCACCCAGCTCGGTCCCGAGGGGCGCCTGCTGGTCATGGACAAGGATCCGGAAGCCATCGCCGTTGCCGAGCGCGATTTCGCGCCGGACCCGCGCGTGTCCATCTTCCGTGGCAGCTTCGCCCAGCTGCTGCAGTGGGATGCGACGGCCGAAGGCCTGGACGGCGTGCTGTTCGACCTGGGCGTGTCGTCGCCGCAGCTGGACGTGGCCGAGCGCGGTTTCAGCTTCGGCAAGGACGGCCCGCTGGACATGCGCATGGACCCGGACAGCGGCGAAAGCGCCGCGCAGTGGATCAACCGCGTGGAAGACCGCGAGATTGCCGACGTACTGTGGACCTATGGCGAAGAACGCCAGAGCCGCCGCATCGCCCGTGCCATCGTGGCCCGCCGCGAGAAGCAGCCGTTCACCCGCACCGCCGAACTGGCCGAGCTGATCGCCTCGGTGATGCCGCGTGGCAAGGACAAGATCCACCCGGCCACGCGCAGCTTCCAGGCCATCCGCATCCACATCAACCGCGAGCTGGCCGATCTGGAAGCCGGGCTCGATGCGGCGGTGGAACGGCTCAAGCCCGGTGGCCGCCTGGCGGTGATCAGCTTCCATTCGCTGGAAGACCGCATCGTCAAGCAGTACATGAACCGCCTGGCCAAGGCGCCGCCGGCCAACCGCCGGCTGCCCGAGGCGGTCGCGTTCGTGCCGACGCTGGACCTGATCGGCGGTGCCATCAAGGCCACCGACGAAGAGCTGGCCGCCAACCCGCGCGCCCGCAGCGCCGTGCTGCGCGTGGCCCAGAAGCGGGAGGCCGATGCATGAGCCGGCTGCTGCTGATCATCCTGCTGGCTTCCACCGTGGCCTCGGCGATCGGCGTCGTGTTCGTGCGTCACCGTCACCGGCAGACGTTCATCGAGTTGTCGCGCGCCGAGCGCAAGCGCGATGACATCAATCTGGAATTCGGCCGCCTGCAGCTGGAGCAGGCGACCCTGGCCGAAGCCAACCGTGTCGATCGCATCGCCCGCGAGAAGCTCGGCATGAAGTTCCCCGAGGCCGCCGACATCGTGGTGGTGCGGCCATGAGCAAGACCGGCCGAAACCGCCCGCGCAACGCCTTCAACCTGCGCCAGCGCCTGCGCTGGGTCGCGCTGGCGCTCGGCCTGTGCTCGGTGTCGCTGGTCGGTCGTGCCGCCTACGTGCAGATCGTCAACAGCGATTTCTACCAGCGCCAGGGCGAGGCCCGCTACCTGCGCGAACTGCCGATCAAGACCTCGCGCGGCATGATCACCGACCGCAATGGCGAGCCGCTGGCGGTATCCACGCCGGTCGCCTCGATCTGGGTCAACCCGCAGGACCTGCTGCGCTCGCCCGAGCGCATTCCGGAGCTGGCCCAGGCGGTCGGCATGTCGGTGGATGAGCTGAGCAGCCGCCTGTCGCAGAAGTCGGACAAGGAATTCATGTACCTGCGCCGCCGGATCAATCCGGACGAGGCAGAAAAGGTGGTCGCGCTGAAGATTCCGGGCGTGGCCGCGCAGCGCGAGTTCCGCCGCTTCTACCCGCAGGGCGAAGCGATGGCGCACGTGCTGGGCTTCACCAACATTGACGACCGCGGCCAGGAAGGCCTGGAGCTGGCGTTCGACGAATGGCTGCGCGGCAAGGCCGGTGCGAAGCGGGTCATCCGCAACCGCAAGGGCGAAACCGTCGAGAGCGATCTGCTGCGCGCTGCTGAACCGGGCAAGGACCTGACCCTCAGCATCGATCGCCGCATCCAGTACCTGGCGTTCAAGGAACTGCGCAACGCGCTGGTGGCCAACAAGGCGGCCGGCGGTTCGATGGTGATCATGGACGTGACCACCGGCGAGATCCTGGCCATGGTCAACCTGCCGACCTACAACCCGAATTCGCTGACCGGCGCGCTGCCCGATGCGCGCCGCAACCGTGCGGTGACCGATCTGGTCGAGCCGGGTTCGACGATGAAGCCGCTGACCATCGCCACCGCGCTGCAGGCCGGTGCGGTGACCAAGGACACCATCATCGATACCAACCCGGGTTACATGACCCTGGGTCGCTTCACCATCCGCGACGTGCCGCGCAACAACGGCGTGCTGAACGTGACCGGCGTGATCACCCGCAGTTCGAACGTGGGCGCGGCCAAGGTTGCGGCGAAGATGCCGGACCAGGTGTTCTACGACGGCGTGCGCCGCTTCGGCTATGGCTCGGTGCCGCATAGCGGTTTCCCCGGTGAATCCGGCGGCGTGGTGCTGCGCCCGGCGCGCTGGTCGGGCACCACCAAGACCACGATGTCCTACGGCTACGGCCTGAACGTCACCCCGCTGCAGATCGCTACGGCTTATTCGGCACTGGCGAACGGCGGTCGTCTGATCGCGCCGACCTTCGTCAAGGGCCAGCGCAATGAAGGTCAGCAGATCATCGACGAGAATGTCGCCAAGCAGGTGGTGGCGATGATGGAAACGGTGGTCACCCAGGGCGGCGCCAAGCAGGCGGCGGTGCTGGGTTACCGCGTGGCCGGCAAGACCGGTACCGCGCGAAAGGCCGGTCCGGGCGGCTACGAGCGCGGCCACTACAACGCGCTGTTCGCCGGCGTGGTGCCGGCCACCAACCCGCGCTTCGCCACCGTCATCGTCATCAACGACCCGCAGGCCGGCAAGTTCTACGGTGGCCTGGTGTCGGCGCCGGTCTACCACAACGTGATGGAAGGCACTCTGCGCCTGATGGACGTGCCGCTGGACGACCTGCAGTCGTGGCTGGCCGCACAGCAGTCCGGCAAGGTCGGCCACTCGGCCTCGATCCTGCCCGCGCCGCCGGCAGAAGCCGCGTTGCCGGTGGATGCCGCCGCTGAATTCGACGCTGCGCTGCCCAGCGCGCAAGCCCAGACGCCGCCCGCTACGGGAGGCACGCAATGAGTCCTTCGATGTTGCTTTCGCAGTTGCTTCCGGACGTGGCCCTGGCGGGCCATGATCCCGTTCTGACCGGCCTGGTGCTGGACAGCCGCGCCGTGCGCCCCGGCAATGCCTTCGTCGCCATCGCCGGTTTCGGCGCGCATGGCCTGGGCTTTGTCGAGCAGGCCCGCGCGGCGGGCGCTGGCGCCATCCTGTTCGAGCCGCCGGCCCCTGCCGAGTTGCCGGCCCCGGCCGATGCGATCGCGGTGCCGGGCCTGCGTGCGCGCATGGGGGCGATGGCCGACCAGTTCCATGGCGCACCGTCGCGGGCGATGGCGATGGTGGGCGTGACCGGCACCAACGGCAAGACCTCCACCGTGCAGCTGCTGGCCCAGGCCTGGCACCTGCTCGGCACGCCCAGTGGCAGTATCGGCACGCTGGGCGCCGGACTTTATGGTGCGGTTGAACCGACCGGTTTCACTACGCCGCTGGTGCTGCAGATGCATGCGCTGCTGGCGCAGCTGCGCGACGCCGGTGCGCGCGCGGTGGCGATGGAAGTCAGCTCGCACGCGCTGGACCAGGGCCGCGTCGATGCCGTGCATTACGACGTGGCGGTGTTCACCAACCTTACCCGCGATCATCTGGATTACCACGGCGACATGGCCAGCTACGGCGCGGCCAAGGCGCGGCTGTTCCATCGTCCGGGCCTGAAGGCTGCGGTGATCAATCTTGACGACGCCTTCGGCCGCCAGCTGTTTGCCGGCCTGCCGGCGGGCGTGCAGCCGATCGGACTGAGCTCGCGTGGTGCCAGCGATGCCAGCGTGCGCGCTGAAGCGCTACAGCTGGATGGCCGAGGCATTGCGTTCGAACTGGTCATCGACGGCCAACGTGCCGCGGTGCAGTCGCCGCTGCTGGGCCGGTTCAACGTGGACAACCTGCTGGCCGTGGCCGGAACCCTGCATGCACAGGGCCAGCCGCTGCCACGCATCGCTGAAGTGCTGTCGGCGCTGCAGCCGATCCGCGGCCGCATGAACCGCCTCGGCGGCGAAGACGGCCTGCCGACCGTGGTGGTCGATTACGCACATACCCCGGACGCGCTGGAACAGGCATTGGACAGCCTGCACGGCCACCTGCACGGCGCGCTGTTCTGCGTGTTCGGCTGCGGTGGAGAGCGCGATACCGGCAAGCGTCCTCAGATGGCCGCGATCGCCGAGCGCCTGGCCAACCAGGTCATCGTCACCGACGACAACCCGCGTGGCGAGGATGGCGACGTGATCGTGGCCGACATCCTGGCGGGCTTCCAGAATGCCGATGCCGTGACCGTGCAGCGCAGCCGCGCGCGTGCGATCGGCCTGGCGGTGAAGCGCGCCGGTGCCGGCGACATCATCCTGATTGCCGGCAAGGGCCACGAGCCATACCAGGAAGTAAATGGCGTACGCCATGACTTCGACGACACCGAAGTGGCCGCCGCTGCGTTGGCTGCCAAGGCCGGTGTTCTGAGCTCGCAGGCCGGGGAGGGCATCGCATGAAGCGCACCCTGCTTTCGCTGATCGCACACTGGGCCGGCGGCGAGATCCACGGCGACGACGTGGCCATCGATGCGGTCAGCCATGACACCCGCAGCCTCGGTCCGGGCAGCCTGTATGTGGCGCTGCGCGGCGAGCGTTTTGACGGCCATGATTTCGCCGCCGACGCACAGGCGCGCGGTGCCAGTGCGCTGTTGGTCGAGCGCCTGCTGCCGATCGAGCTGCCGCAGGTGCTGGTGGCCGACAGTGAACTGGCGCTGGCGAAGATCGCCACCGGCATGCAGCGTGACCGCGGCACCGAGGTGTTCGCGATCACCGGCAGCAACGGCAAGACCAGCGTGAAGAGCCTGCTGCTGTCGATCCTGCAGCAGGTGGCACAGCACGCGCACAAGGTGGTCTACGCCAACCCGGGCAACCGCAACAACGAGATCGGCCTGCCGCTGGCGGTGATCGATGCGCCGGAAGATGCCGACTACGCCGTCTACGAGATGGGCGCTGGCAAGCCGGGTGACATCGCCTACCTGACCGATATCGCCCGCCCGCGCTATGCGCTGGTCAACAACATCGCCCCGGCCCATCTGGAACGCATGGGCAGCCTGCTCGGCGTGGCAGTGACCAAGGGCGCGATCTATGCCGCATTGCCGGCCGATGGTGTGGCGGTGATCAACGCCGACGATGCCTACGGCCGCTGGTTCGAACAGCATTTCGTCGGCACTCCGCCGCGCTGCCGCGTGCTGCGCTATGGCCTGGAACATACCGCCGACGTGACCGCGCGCGACATCCGCGCCGGTGCGCAGGGCAGCCAGTTCACCCTGGTTTCGCCGGCCGGTGAAGCCCGCGTGGTGCTCGGCCTGCCGGGGCGCCACAACGTCAGCAATGCACTGGCCGCGGCCAGCCTGGCGCTGGCCGCCGGTGTCGATCTCGCGCTGATTGCCGCCGGCCTGGCCGAGGCACAGCCGGTGCCGGGTCGGCAGATCGCCCATCAGCTGCGCAACGGCGCGGTGCTGGTGGATGACAGCTACAACGCCAATCCCGGCTCCTTGGCTGCGGCCATCGATGCCCTGGCCGCAGCCCCGGAAGAGGGCTGGCTGGTGCTGGGCGACATGCGCGAGCTGGGGCCGGACGCTGAAGCACTGCACGCGCAGGCGGGGCTCCGCGCGCGCGCTGCTGGCCTCAAGCGCCTGTATGCGCTGGGCCCGCTCAGCGCCGCTGCCGCCACCGCCTTCGGCGAAGGCGGCCGTCATTTCGCCACCCATGACGCGCTGTCGCAGGCGCTGAAGGACGAGCTGCACGCCGGCGTGCGCTGCCTGGTCAAGGGTTCCCGTGGCAGCGCCATGGACACGATTGTCAAAGCGCTGCTGGCGCAAGGAGAGGAATCCCCGCATGTTGTATGAACTGGCTCGATGGTTGCAGCAGTTGGAGAGCCTGTTCGGGCTGTTCAACTACCAGACGTTCCGCGCCATCCTTGCCGCGCTGACGGCCCTGTTCCTGTCGCTGTGGCTCGGCCCGGCGATGATCCGCAAGCTTGCCCAGTTCAAGGGCGGCCAGCCGATCCGCAAGGACGGTCCGCAGACCCATTTCTCCAAGGCCGGCACACCGACCATGGGCGGTTCGCTGATCCTGCTCACCATCACCCTGTCGGTGCTGATGTGGGCTGACCTGCGCAACCGCTACGTGTGGCTGGTGCTGGCGGTGATGCTGTGCTTCGGCGCCATCGGCTGGTATGACGACTGGATCAAGATCGTCCGCCGCGACCCGAACGGCCTGAAGTCGCGCTGGAAGTACCTGCTGCAGTCGATCTTCGGCCTGGCCGCGGGCCTGTTCCTGTTCTACACGGCCGACGTGCCGGCGGCGCTGACCTTCTACATCCCGATGTTCAAGTCGATCGCGCTGCCGCTGGCCGGCATCGGCTTCGTGGCCATCGCCTACTTCTGGATCGTCGGTTTCTCCAACGCGGTGAACCTGACCGACGGCCTGGACGGCCTGGCGATCATGCCGACCGTGCTGGTGGCCTGCGCGCTGGGTGTGTTCGCCTACGCCTCGGGCAACGTGGTGTTCGCCAACTACCTGCAGATCCCGCAGATCCCGGGCGCCGGCGAGCTGGTCATCATCTGCGCGGCCATCGCCGGTGCGGGCCTCGGCTTCCTGTGGTTCAACACCTATCCGGCCATGGTGTTCATGGGCGACATCGGTGCACTGGCGCTGGGTGCGGTGCTGGGCACGATCGCGGTGATCACCCGCCAGGAACTGGTGCTGGTGATCATGGGCGGCGTGTTCGTCATCGAAACGCTGTCGGTGATGATCCAGGTCGCCTCGTTCAAGCTGACCGGCAAGCGCGTGTTCCGCATGGCGCCGATCCATCACCACTTCGAACTGAAGGGCTGGCCGGAGCCGCGCGTGATCGTGCGCTTCTGGATCATCTCCGTCGTGCTCGTGCTGATCGGCCTGGCCACGTTGAAGGTGCGCTGAGATGAACGACCTGTCCCGCCAGGCAACACGCCTTGAAGCCATCGAAGGCAGCTACGACAAGTGGCTGCTGGGCGCGATCATCGCGCTCACGGGCATTGGCGTGGTGATGGTGGCGTCCAGTTCGATCGCGCTGATGAGCAGCCCGTTCTACTACCTCAACCGCCACCTGATCTTCCTGGCGGTGGGCATCGTGCTGGCGGTCGTGGCCGCCCGCACTGAACTGAAGTCCATCGAGCAGTACAACCAGATGCTGCTGCTGGGCTGCTTCGTGCTGCTGCTGGCGGTGTTCGCACCGGGCCTGGGCAGCACGGTCAACGGCGCACGCCGCTGGATCAACCTGGGCATCTCCAAGTTCCAGACGGTGGAAGCGGTGAAGGTGCTCTACATCGTCTGGCTGTCCAGCTATCTGGTGCGCTTCCGCGACGAGGTCAACGCGACCTGGCCCGCGATGCTCAAGCCGTTGGGCGTGGCCGGTGCGCTGGTGCTGTTGCTGCTGCTGCAGCCGGACTTCGGTTCGTCCACCCTGCTGCTGGCGATCACCGCCGGCATGCTGGTGCTGGGCGGGGTGAACATGCCGCGCATGTCGATGCCGGTGATCATCGGCCTGGTCGGCATGAGCGCGCTGGCGATCATCGAGCCGTACCGCATGCGCCGCATCACCTCCTTCCTGGACCCGTGGGCCGACCAACAGGGCGACGGCTACCAGCTGTCCAACGCGCTGATGGCGGTGGGCCGTGGCGAGTGGACCGGCGTCGGCCTGGGCAACTCGGTGCAGAAGCTGTACTACCTGCCTGAAGCGCACACCGACTTCATCTTCTCGGTCACCGCCGAGGAATTCGGCTTCCTGGGCACCTGCGTGATCGTGGCGCTGTATGCGCTGCTGGTCGGCCGCACCTTCTGGCTGGGCATGCGCTGCGTGGAAATGAAGCGCCACTTCTCCGGCTATATCGCGTTCGGCATCGGCCTGTGGATCAGCATGCAGACCTTCGTCTCGATCGGCGTGAACCTGGGCATCCTGCCGACCAAGGGCCTGACCCTGCCGCTGATCTCCTCCGGCGGTTCGTCGGTGCTGATGACCTGCGTGGCGATGGGCCTGCTGCTGCGCGTGTCCTATGAGCTCAAGCGCGCCGAGCGCCGCCAGGCCGTGCGCATCGGCGGCGCCGAAGACGCCGCTGCCGAGCCGATGGACGGGCCCGCCGCGCCGGTGGCCGCCAGCGTGCCGATGAGCGCCGAGCCGGTGGCTGCCGCTGCGCCGAACGCTGCGCGTGGCACCAGCCGCCTGCAGTCGCGCATCGAACCGACCTTCGGGAGGCTGTCATGAGCAGTGCTTCCAACGCCCGCCCGGTGATGATCCTGGCCGGTGGCACCGGCGGTCACATCTTCCCCGGCCTGGCCGTGGCCCGCGTGCTGCGCCAGCGCGGCGTGCCGGTCACCTGGATGGGTGCCGACGGTGCGATGGAAACGCGCCTGGTGCCACAGCACGACATTCCAATCGACACGCTGGCCATCACCGGCCTGCGCGGCAAGGGCAAGCTGGCCCTGCTGGGCGCGCCGTGGCGGCTGATGCGCGCGCTGCGCGCGGCCGGCATGATCATCCGCAAGCGCCAGCCGCGTGCGGTGGTCGCCTTCGGTGGCTTTGCCTCTGGCCCCGGTGGCATGGCCACCCGCCTGCACGGCCTGCCGCTGCTGGTGCACGAACAGAATCGCGCGCCCGGCATGACCAACCGCATCCTGTCGCGCTATGCGCGCCGGTTGCTGACCGGCTTCCCCGGTGCCTTCGCCGCGCGCGAGGAGTTCGTCGGCAACCCGGTGCGTGCGGAGATCGCGGCCATCGCGCCGCCGGAACAGCGCTTCGCCGACCGTCACGGCCCGTTGCGCGTGCTGGTGGTCGGCGGCAGCCAGGGTGCGCGTGCGCTCAACATCGGCGTGCCGCAGGCGATTGCCGCGCTGGGCACGGGTGTGCCGGTGCAGGTGCGCCACCAGAGTGGCGAGAAGATGCATGCCGAAGCTGTCGAGGCGTATGCCAAGGCCGGCGTGCAGGCTGAAATCACACCGTTCATCGCGGACATGGCCGAAGCCTTTGCATGGGCCGATCTGGTGGTGTGCCGTGCAGGCGCTTCGACGCTGGCCGAGCTGTGTGCGGTCGGTGTCGGCAGCGTGCTGGTGCCATTCCCTGCCGCCGTCGACGATCACCAGACCCGCAATGCGGAGTACCTGGTCGAGCGTGGCGCGGCGGTGTTGCTGAAGCAGGACGGAACGCTGGCCGACGGCATTGCCGCACTGCTGCGCGATCTGTCCGAAAATCCCGCCCGCCGCATGCAGATGGCGCAAGCCGCGCGTGCCCTGGCCAAGGTCGATGCCGCCGAGCGCATCGCCGATATCATTCTTGAGGAAGCTGTATGAAGAAGGCATGCCACCGCGCCTGCCCTGCGCGAGGCCGCGCATGATCCGTCGCCTGCACGACACCAACGACCTGGTGCGCGCATTCCCGCGCGTGCATTTCGTCGGCATCGGCGGCACCGGCATGAGCGGTATCGCCGAAGTGATGCTGACGCTGGGCTATGAAGTGTCCGGCTCGGACAACGCCGACAACGTGGCGACCCGCCGCCTGGCCAGCCTGGGTGCGCGCATCATGCGCGGCCACTCGGCGGCCAACGTGCTGGGCACCGACTGCGTGGTGGTCTCCAGCGCCATCCGCGAAGACAACCCGGAACTGATGGAAGCGCGCAGCCAGCGCATTCCGATCATGCCGCGCGCAGCGATGCTGGCCGAACTGATGCGCTTCCGCCGCGGCATTGCCGTGGCCGGTACCCATGGCAAGACCACCACCACCAGCCTCACCGCTGCGGTGCTGAGCGAAGGTGGCCTGGACCCGACCTTCGTGATCGGTGGCCAGCTGCTGGCTGCCGGCGCCAACGCCAAGCTGGGCGGTGGCCAGTGGCTGGTCGCCGAGGCCGACGAAAGCGATGGCAGCTTCCTGCGCCTGAACCCGCTGATGTCGATCATCACCAACATCGATGCCGATCATCTGGAGAACTACGGCAACGACTTCGCCCGCGTGCAGGCGGCGTTCGCCGAGTTCCTGCAGCGCCTGCCGTTCTACGGCCTGGCGGTGCTGTGCATCGACGACCCGGAAGTGGCTGCACTGGCCGCCAAGACCCCGCGCCACGTGATGAGCTACGGCATGAGCCCGCAGGCCGACGTGCGCGCCGAGAACGTGGTGCAGGAAGGCTCGCGCATGCGCTTCACCCTGCGCCTGCCGCAAGGCACCAGCCAGGAAGTGGTGCTGGCGCTGCCGGGCAAGCACAACGTGTTGAACGCGCTGGCCGCCGCTGCGGTGGGCTGGCAGCTGGGCGTGGCGCCGGATGCCATTGCACGCGCGCTGGAAGCCTTTGCCGGTGTCGGCCGTCGCTTCAACGATCTGGGCGAAGTGACCACCGCCAGCGGTGCCAAGGTCCGCATCATCGACGACTACGGTCATCACCCGAGCGAGCTGGAAGCCGTGTTCGCCGCCGCCCGCGGTGGCTGGGCCGACAAGCGCCTGGTGGTGGCCTTCCAGCCGCACCGCTACAGCCGTACCCGCGACCAGTTCGACAAGTTCGCCGCGGTGCTGTCCAGTGTCGACGCGCTGGTGCTGAGCGAGGTCTACCCGGCCGGTGAAGAGCCGATTGCCGGTGCCGATTCGCACGCGCTGGCCCGTGCCATCCGTGCGCGCGGCCGCAGCGAGCCGGTGGTGGTGGGCAAGGCTGCCGAACTGGCCAGCGTGCTGCCAGACGTGCTGCAGGACGGCGACCTGCTGCTGATGATGGGGGCGGGCGACATCGGCGCCGTGGCCACCCACATCGCGGTGGAAGGCTTCAAGGGGGAGGGCGAGGCGTGAGCACGCTGACCTTCCCGCCGCTGCACGTGACCGACCCGGCCCGCTTCGGCCGCGTCGCCGTGCTGCTGGGCGGTAGCTCCAGCGAACGCGAGGTATCGCTGGACTCGGGCCGCAACGTGCTCGAAGCCCTGCAGTCACGCGGCGTCGATGCGTTTGCCGTGGACGGCATCCCTGCGCTGGCCAAGGCGCTGGCCGCCGGTGGCATCGATCGCGTGTTCAACATCCTGCATGGCCACAACGGTGGTGGTGAGGACGGCATCGTGCAGGGCTTGATGGACGCCTTCGGCGTGCCGTACACCGGCTCGGACGTGCTGGGTTCGGCGCTGAGCATGGACAAGATCCGCACCAAGCAGGTGTGGCTGTCGCTGGGCCTGCCGACCCCGCAGTACAGGAAGGTCGACGCGTCGAACGTACATGCGCTGGCGGCCGAACTGGGCCTGCCGGTGGTGGTGAAGCCGGCCAACGAAGGTTCCAGCGTGGGCATCAGCCGGGTGACCGATGATGCGGGCCTGGATGAGGCCGTGGCGCTGGCCGCGCGCTACGACGGCCAGCTGCTGATGGAGCAGATGGTGGTGGGCGACGAACTGACCGTGGCCATCCTGGGGGATGTCGCGCTGCCGTCGATCCGCATCGTGCCCAAGGGCCAGTGGTACGACTACAACGCCAAGTACATCGCCGAAGACACCCAGTATCTGTGCCCGGGCCTGGACGGTGACGACGAAGAAGAAATCCGGCGCATCGCGCTGGCCGCATTCCGTGCCGCCGGTTGCCGTGGCTGGGGCCGCGTGGATGTCATGCGTGATCGCAGCAGCGGCCGCTTCTTCCTGCTGGAAGTGAACACCGCGCCGGGCATGACCAGCCATTCGCTGGTGCCCAAGGCCGCGGGCCAGGCCGGCATCAGCTTCGAAGAGCTGGTGTGGCGCGTGCTGGAACAGACCCTGGAGGCCTCGCACGCATGAACGCGGTGCTGCGCATCTTCGTCTGGCTGTTGGCGCTGTCGGTGGTTGCACTGCCGGTGGTGGCCGTGGTCAATGGCTGGGTCGGCGCCGAGCGCTGGCCGCTGGCGAAGCTGCGCGTGCATGGTGAGTTCAAGCGGGTGCCGGCCGAACAGCTGCAGCAGGTGCTGCTGCCGTACGCGCGCGCCGGCTTCTTCGCGGTCAAGCTGCAGGACGCGCAGGACGCGCTGGAACAGCTGCCGTGGGTGGAAAGTGCGCAGGTGCGCAAGCAGTGGCCGGACGTGCTGGAAGTGACCCTGGTCGAGCACAAGCCGTTCGCGCGCTGGGGCAGCGACCGCCTGGTTTCCGAGCAGGGCAAGTTGTTCCCCACGCCGAAGAAGCTGGCCGACCTGGCGCTGCCCGAACTGGATGGCCCGGACAGCCAGACAGAAGAAGTGATGAAGCTGTACAGCGACTCGCGTGCATTGTTTGCACCGGCCGGCGTCGACGTGCGCCGGGTGACGATGGATGCACGCGGCAGCTGGTCGCTGGTGCTGAGCAACGGCACCGAAGTGGTGGTGGGCCGTGACGACGCGCGCTCGCGCATGCAGCGCTTCGTCAAGGTGCTGCCGCAGCTGAACCGTCAGGACGCGCCGATCGAGCGCGCCGACCTCCGTTACACCAATGGTTTCACGCTGAGCTGGGGTACCCCGGCCACGCCGGCGAAAACGCCGGCGACCCCAGCCAGCAGGACGCAGGAAAGGACATGAATCGCAAGGGTGACAAATCGCTGATCGTTGGCCTGGACATCGGCACCTCCAAGGTGGTGGCGCTGGTGGGCGAGTATTCGCCGGGCAACCCGATCGAAGTGATCGGCATCGGCTCGCACGAGTCGCGCGGTTTGAAGCGCGGCGTGGTGGTGGACATCGAATCGACCGTGCAGTCGATCCAGCGCGCGGTGGAAGAAGCCGAGCTGATGGCCGGCTGCGAGATCCGCTCGGTGTACGCCTCGATCTCCGGCAACCACGTGCAGTGCAAGAATTCGCCGGGCATCGTGCCGATCCGCGATGGCGAGGTGACCTGGGGCGACCTGGATCGCGTGCTCGACGCGGCCAAGGCGGTGGCGATTCCGGCCGACCAGAAGATCCTGCACGCGATCCCGCGCGAGTACGTGCTGGACGACTCGCAGGAAGGCATCCGCAACCCGGTCGGCATGACCGGCGTGCGCCTGGAGGTGCACGCGCACCTGGTGGTGTGCGCGCAGTCGGCCGCGGCCAACATCAGCAAGTGCGTGCAGCGCTGCGGCCTGCAGGTGGATGACCTGGTGCTGTCCTCGCTGGCCTCCAGCGTGGCGGTGCTGACTGCTGACGAGCGCGAGCTGGGCGTGGTGCTGGTCGACATGGGCGCCGGCACCACCGACATCGCGGTGTTCGTGCAGGGCGCGATCTGCCACACCGCCTCGCTGCCGATCGCCGGCGACCACGTCACCAACGACATCGCGCACATGCTGCGCACGCCGACCCCGGAAGCCGAGCAGATCAAGGTGCGTTACGCCTGCGCCCTGGCCCAGCTGGCCACCGCCGAGGAGAGCATCCAGGTGCCGTCGGTGGGTGACCGCCCGCCGCGTCGCATGCCGCGCCACTCGCTGGCGCAGGCGGTGCAGGGTCGCTACGAGGAAATCTTCGAGATGGTGCAGGCCGAACTGCGCCGCTCCGGCTTCGAGGAACTGGTGCGCGCCGGCATGGTGCTGACCGGTGGCGCTTCGAAGATGGAAGGCGTGGTCGAGCTGGCCGAGGAAATGCTGCAGATGCCGGTGCGCGTGGGCATTCCGCAGCACGTCACCGGCCTCGGCGAAGTAGTCGGCAACCCGGTGCATGCCACCGGCGTGGGCCTGCTGCTGATGGGCAGCCAGATCGAGCATCCGCGCCGGCCGTCGCTGCCGACCGGGCGCGCTGGAAGCATGTTCAAGAAACTCAAGACCTGGTTCCGCGGCGAGTTCTGACGCGGAATCCGCAAACCTGGGCATCGCCCAGGCGCAACACCCGCAGTACCCGTATCACAGGGCAATACCGGCAACACACAACCCACACAGCCGCAACGTTGGCATGCAGCAGGACGGCAGGACGCCCGAATGCCCATGCCAGCCAAAGCGGATACAACGAGGACACGGACATGGCGCATTTTGAACTGATCGAAAAGATGGCACCCAATGCGGTGATCAAGGTGGTTGGCGTGGGCGGCGGCGGCGGCAATGCCGTGGCGCACATGGTCAACTCGGCGGTGGATGGCGTGGAATTCATCACCGCCAACACCGACTCGCAGGCCATCAAGAATTGTGGTGCCAAGCTGCAGCTGCAGCTGGGTACCAACGTGACCAAGGGCCTGGGCGCAGGCGCGAATCCGGAAGTCGGCCGCCAGGCCGCGCTGGAAGACCGTGAGCGCATCATGGACGCGCTGCAGGGCGCGGACATGGTCTTCATCACCGCCGGCATGGGCGGTGGCACCGGCACCGGCGCGGCACCGGTGGTGGCACAGCTGGCCAAGGAAATGGGCATCCTGACCGTGGCCGTGGTCACCAAGCCGTTCCCGTTCGAAGGCCGTCGCCGCATGCAGGTGGCGCTGAAGGGCATCGAGGAACTGAGCCAGCACTGCGACTCGCTGATCACCATCCCGAACGAGAAGCTGATCACCGTGCTGGGCCGCAACGCGACCATGATCCAGGCCTTCCGTGCCGCCAACGACGTGCTGCAGGGCGCCGTGCAGGGCATCGCCGACCTGATCGTGCGTCCGGGCCTGATCAACGTCGACTTCGCCGACGTGCGCACCGTGATGTCCGAAATGGGCCTGGCGATGATGGGTACCGGCACCGCCCGTGGCGATGACCGCGCCCAGGCCGCTGCCGAAGCCGCGATCCAGAACCCGCTGCTGGACGATGTGAACCTGGCCGGTGCCAACGGCATCCTGGTCAACATCACCGCCGGCGCCGACTTCACCATGGCCGAGTTCGACGAGATCGGCCGCACCATCGATGGCTTCGCTTCCGAAGACGCCACCGTGGTGGTCGGTACCGTGCTGGATCCGGACATGCAGGACGAAGTGCGCGTGACCGTGGTCGCTACCGGCCTGAACCGCGTGTCGGCCAGCAAGACCCAGCGTCCGGGCGAGCGTGCGCCGATCAAGCTGGTCCGCAATGCCACCACCGGCCAGCCGGAATTCGGTGACTTCGACAACGGCGGCGACGCTGTGTCCAAGGCCGTCGGTGGCATGGGCCTGGGCCTGCGTCGTGCCAGCAGCGATACCGCGGCGGCTTCGGCCCCGTCGGCCCCGGCGGCTTCGGCCCCGGCTGCGGCGGAACTGCCGAACGACTACCTGGACATCCCGGCGTTCCTGCGCCGCCAGGCGGACTGAGCGGGGCGGCCCGGGGTTGTCCTCCCCGGGTTGCGCCACCATGTCCTGAAAATGCGGGCGCCGGGCCAGGATGGGCCCGGCCGCCCTGCTTCATGTGCGTCCCATTGGCGCGCCGGTGCGTCCTGCCTGCTTTCAGCCGGGGTAGGGGACCTTGCGTGTTAATCTAATGTGTCACTTCCGGTCCATCCCCCATGATCCAGCAACGCACCCTCAAGAACACGATCCGCGCCACCGGCGTTGGCCTGCACAGCGGTGACAAGGTCTACATGACCCTGCGCCCGGCACCGGTCAACCATGGCATCGTGTTCCGCCGCGTGGACCTGGACCCGGTGGTGGAAGTGCCGGCCAAGGCCGAGCTGGTCACCGAAGTGACCCTGTGCACCGGCCTGACCTGCAACGACGCCAAGATCCAGACCGTCGAACACCTGATGTCGGCGCTGGCCGGCCTGGGTGTGGACAACATCATCGTCGAACTGTCCTCGGCCGAGCTGCCGATCATGGACGGTTCGGCCGGCCCCTTCGTGTTCCTGCTGCAGTCGGCGGGCATCGTGGAACAGGATGCGCCCAAGCGCTTCATCCGCGTGCTGAAGACCGTGGAAGTGACCGAGGGCGACAAGGTGGCCCGCTTCAGCCCGTACGAGGGCTACAAGCTGGGCTTCACCATCCAGTTCGACCACCCGATGATCCCGGCCAAGCAGTCGCGCCAGGAAATCGAGTTCTCGACGCTGGCCTACACCAAGGAAATCTCCCGCGCGCGCACCTTCGGCTTCATGCGCGACCTGGAATACATGCGCGAGCGCAACCTGGGCCTGGGCGGTTCGATGGACAACGCCATCGTGCTGGACGAGTTCCGCGTGCTCAACGAAGACGGCCTGCGCTACGCCGACGAATTCGTGCGCCACAAGATCCTCGACGCGATCGGCGACCTTTATCTGGCCGGTGGCCAGGTGCTGGGTGCCTACGAGGGCTTCAAGTCGGGTCACGCGCTCAACAACAAGCTGGTGCGCGCGCTGATGGCCGATGCCACCGCCTGGGAATGGGTCAGCTTCGACTCGCCGGCCACGCCGGATCCGGTCGAATATGCCACTCCGGCCTATGCCTGATTCCTGCAGGTTGTTGAATTGAAAGACAAAAACGCCGCCTTCCAGGGCGGCGTTGTCGTTTCAGGCATCTTCGTCGCATTCAGCATGCTTGACGCGCATCAAGGCCGGTTCGAGGTCACGGTTTTGTGAACCTGTTGGATCGGAAGCCTGAATTTAACGTAGTTTTAACAACAATCTAACGACAGGCCCCCGGATGGCAGCTAGGATGCGACCCGGCCCCCGAAATGTTTCACGCCGTGGTGACACGTGCGACGGGGAGCGGAGCCGGATGCTCCGTTGTCGTCAGGACCGCTTCTTCGGCTTCGAAGGAACGTCCTGCAGGCAAGCCAAGGCGTCGCGTAGCCCTTTGTGCGTGGCGGCTGAAACTGCGTGGGGTCCATTCCGGTTGTCGAGCGCTGGGGAGCGCGTGGGAGTGGGAGACGCAGTCTTGATGGTCACCTTGGTGGCCTTCAGCCCGATGGAACGGGCCGCGTCGAGCAACTGGGCTTCGGCAAGCCGCAACTTGGCATGCCAGACCGGGGACTCGACGAGAAAAACGAGGTGTTCCCCGTCCACATTGGCCAGCCGGCAACGGCTGCGCAGAGGTGGCGGCAACTGGGGGCGCAACTGACGGTCCAGCGCGTCGAGCCACAAGGCACGCCGCAGCGGGTTCCCGCTTTTGTCCGCCATCACCGCATCCAGCGCCGGCTTCGGCACTGACGCGGGGCGAACGCTGGATTTCGGCTCAGACATGAAAACTCACTGATGGCATTCAAAAAGATCGTAATCAAAACGCGTGAAGGACAGGCCAAATCGTCGCCCATCGCGCGTTTGCGGTTCTATTTCGAGGACCGCCCCCGCGCCCTGCTGGGCAGCGTGCTCGGGGTAGGCTGCATTATCGGCCTTGCCGGTGGCATTGGCGCCAGCGCGCTGAATGACTCCCGCCTGCAGGCCAAGGTCGAGCGCCAGGATGCGGAGCTGGCCAAGGTCAAGCGCGATGCGCAGACCCAGGTCAACGCGCTGGCGGCCCGCCTCGGCGAGCTGCAGGCCCAGGCCACACGCCTCAACGCCCTCGGCGAACGGCTGACCCAGATGGGCAAGCTGGAAGACGGCGAGTTCGACTTCAACGAGACCCCCGGCCTCGGTGACGGTGACGCCGGCGGCCCGACCAGCGACATCCCGGTCAAGGACGTCAACGCCGACTTACAGGTGCTGGAGCAGCGCTTCGCTGCTTCAGGCCGCCAGTTGTCGGTGATGGAATCGCTGATGTTCGACCACCAGCTGCAGCAGAACGCCGTGCCCTCGCGCATGCCGATCCGCAACAGCTATGTGACCTCCGGTTTCGGCACCCGTGCCGACCCGTTCGGCCGCGGTGCCGCCACCCACAAGGGCATGGACTTCCACGCCAAGGTCGGTGACCCGGTGATGGCCGTGGCCGAAGGCGTGGTCAGCTTCTCCGGCGTCAAGGGCGGCTACGGCAACGTGGTCGACGTCGACCACGGTAACGGCTACGTCACCCGCTACGCGCACAATTCGCGCCTGGTGGTGAAGGTTGGCGACCTGGTCCGTGCCGGGCAGGAAGTGGCCAAGGCCGGTTCCACCGGTCGTTCGACCGGCGCCCACGTGCACTTCGAGGTGTGGGAGAACGGCAACGTGGTCAACCCGCGCAAGTTCCTTGGCGACGGCGGCAATACGCCGGTCGGCCGCATCAGCCGCGGTTGAACCCAACGCCGGGCATGGCCCGGCGCTACCGGCACGCCGTCGGATCCCGGCGGTAGCGCGGGGCCATGCCCCGCGAGCGCGAAGCGCGGCCGCCAGGACCCTGGTCCCGGCCGCCTGGACGACCGCAAAGGGTTGAAACCCCTCACGGCCGTCCCAAGCTACAATGGGTGTTGCCATCGACAGGGCGCCAGGCGCCCTGTTTCGTTTGCGGCGGACGGATCCCAAGGGGGAGGCCGGGCGTCGTGTCCATCCAACCCGGTTCCTTCAATGATCAACAGCCTGCTTACCCGCGTATTTGGCAGTCGTAACGAACGACAGCTGCGCCAGCTCAACCGCATCGTCGCCAAGATCAATGCGCTGGAACCGGAGATCGAGAAGCTTTCCGACGAGCAGCTTCAGGCCAAGACGCCGGAGTTCAAGCAGCGCATCGCCAATGGTGAAGCCCTGGACAAGGTGCTGCCGGAAGCGTTCGCGGTCTGCCGCGAAGCCGGCCGCCGCGTGCTGGGCATGCGCCACTACGACGTGCAGCTGATCGGCGGCATGGTGCTTCACCTGGGCAAGATCGCAGAAATGCGCACCGGTGAAGGCAAGACCCTGGTGGCGACCCTGCCGGTGTACCTCAACGCGCTGGAAGGCAAGGGCGTGCACGTGGTCACCGTGAACGACTACCTGGCGCGCCGTGACGCCGCGCAGATGGGCAAGCTGTACAACTGGCTTGGCCTGAGCGTGGGCGTGGTGTACCCGGGCATGCCGCACAGCGACAAGCGCGAAGCCTACGCCTCGGACATCACCTACGGCACCAACAACGAATTCGGTTTCGACTACCTGCGCGACAACATGGCGCTGTCCAAGGCCGACCGCTACCAGCGCGGCCTGCACTACGCCATCGTCGACGAAGTCGACTCCATCCTGATCGACGAAGCGCGTACCCCGCTGATCATCTCCGGCCCGGCCGATGATTCCCCGGAGCTGTACATCCGCGTCAACCGCGTCGTGCCGAACCTGGTCAAGCAGGAAGTGGAAGACGGCGAAGGCGACTTCTGGGTCGACGAGAAGGGCAAGCAGGTGCACCTGTCCGAAGCGGGCATGGAGCACGCCGAGCAGCTGCTGGTCGAGGCCGGCATCCTCGACGGCGAGACCGAAGGCCTGTACGCGCCGCAGAACCTGACCGTGGTCCACCACCTCAACGCCGCACTGCGCGCGCACGCGATCTACCAGCGTGACGTGGACTACATCGTGCGCGATGGCGAAGTGGTCATCGTCGATGAGTTCACCGGCCGCACCCTGTCCGGCCGTCGCTGGTCCGATGGCCTGCACCAGGCGGTGGAAGCGAAGGAAGGCGTGCCGGTCCAGCGCGAGAACCAGACGCTGGCGAGCATCACCTTCCAGAACCTGTTCCGCATGTACAAGAAGCTGTCCGGCATGACCGGTACGGCCGATACCGAAGCCTTCGAGTTCCAGAGCATCTACGGCCTGGAAGTGGTGGTGATTCCGACCAACCGCCCGACCATCCGCAAGGACAGCCCGGATCAGGTGTTCCTCAACCGCAAGGGCAAGTTCAATGCGGTGCTGGCCGACATCGAAGAGTGCGCCAAGCGTGGCCAGCCGGTGCTGGTGGGTACCACCTCGATCGAAACCTCGGAAATGCTGTCCGAGCACCTGCGCAAGGCGGGCGTGAAGCACGAAGTGCTCAACGCCAAGCAGCATGACCGCGAAGCGACCATCGTCGCCAATGCCGGCCGTCCGGCGGCCGTGACCATTGCCACCAACATGGCCGGCCGTGGTACCGACATCGTGCTGGGCGGTTCGCTGGAAGCGGAAATCCACGAGCTGGGCGAAGACGCGACCGACGAGCAGAAGGCCGCGGTCAAGGCCGAATGGCAGAAGCGCCACGAGGCCGTCAAGGCTGCCGGCGGCCTGCACATCGTCGGTACCGAACGCCATGAATCGCGCCGTATCGACAACCAGCTGCGTGGCCGTTCGGGCCGCCAGGGTGACCCGGGTTCGTCCCGCTTCTACCTGTCGCTGGAAGACAACCTGATGCGCATCTTCGCCTCCGACTGGGTGCAGAAGGCCATGCGCATGATGGGCATGAAGGAAGATGACGTCATCGAGGACCGCCTGGTCAGCCGCCAGATCGAGAAGGCGCAGCGCAAGGTCGAGGCCCACAACTTCGACATCCGCAAGAACCTGCTGGACTTCGACGACGTCAACAACGACCAGCGCAAGGTGATCTACGCCCAGCGCGACGAGCTGCTGGACGCCGAGTCGGTGAAGGACAACGTCGACGGCATCCGCGACGACGTGATCTTCGACGTGGTGGCCCGCTTCGTGCCGCCGAACTCGATCGACGAGCAGTGGGACCTGCGTGGCCTGGAAGCGACCCTGGAGTCGGACTTCGGCCTGCAGATGTCGCTGACCGACCTGGTCAAGTCGCACGAAGAGCTGGACGCCGAAGCCATCGCCGCCAAGGTGCAGGAACGCGTCAACCAGCACTTCGCCGAGAAGGAAGCCGGCGTGGGCGAAGAGACCATGCGCGCGCTGGAGAAGCACGTGATGCTGACCGTGCTGGACCAGAGCTGGAAGGAGCACCTGGCCCGCATGGATTACCTGCGCCAGGGCATCTACCTGCGTGGTTACGCGCAGAAGCAGCCGAAGCAGGAGTACAAGAAGGAAGCCTTCGAACTGTTCTCGGACATGCTGGAGAACGTCAAGCGCGAAGTGGTGACCCTGCTGTCGCGCGTGCGCATCCGCAGCGACGAGGAAGTGCAGGCGCTGGAAGCGGCCGAACGCCAGCAGGCCGAAGCCCGCCTGAGCCAGTCGCAGTTCCAGCACCAGGACGTGGGCGGCTACAGCGCCGACGAGGAAGCTGCGCAGGTGCAGGCTGCCCAGCAGGGCAACGCACAGGTGCAGCGCGACGAGCCGAAGATCGGCCGCAACGATCCATGCCCGTGCGGCAGTGGCAAGAAGTACAAGCACTGCCACGGCCAGCTGAGCTGACCCCGAAGAGCCCCGCGAAAGCGGGGTTCTTCTTTTATGGCGGCTGTTTCGCAGGGCTGATCCGGCCGGATCCGAGATTGCACGGGCCGCCCTGTTCTGGGCATGCTTCCTCCATGCCTTCCCCCACCCGATCGATCCACGTTGTGGCCGCCGTCATCACCGACGCCCGTGGCCGCGTGCTGCTCAACCGCCGTACCGAGAACCGCGACATGGCTGGCCTGTGGGAATTCCCCGGCGGCAAGCGCGAATCCGGCGAGACCTCCGAGCAGGCCCTGGTGCGCGAGCTGCGCGAGGAACTGGGCATCGAGGCCGATGTCGGCGAGTGGCTGATGGACGTGCCGCAGCGCTATCCGGACAAGCACCTGACCCTGGAAGTGCGCCACGTGCGCAGCTGGAAGGGAACCCCCCGCGGCCGTGAAGGGCAGGCGATCACCTGGGTGGCGCCGGACAAGCTGGGCCGCTATTCAATGCCGCCGGCAGACCTGCCGGTGGTGGCCGCCCTGCGCCAGCCCGACAGCTACCTGATCACCCCGGCGCCGGCCGATGATGAGGGTGGCATGCAGCATTGGCACGAACAGCTGCAGCGCGCGGTGGCCGCGGGCCAGCAGCGCATCCAGCTGCGCTTGCCGACGGCGCATCCGCAGCGCCAGGCGATGGTCGAGCAGGCCCTGCGCGCGCATCGTCGCAGCGGCGTGCAGTGGCTGCTCAACCGCGATATCGAGCTGGCACGCGCACTGGGCGTGGGCGTACATCTGGGCAGCGAACAGCTGCTGGAGCTGTCGCAGCGTCCGCTGCCCGAAGGCCAGCTGGTGGCCGCGTCCTGCCATGACCTGCAGCAGCTGCAGGCCGCACAGCAGTTGGGCTGCGACTTCGCCGTGCTGGGTCCGGTGCAGGCCACGGCCAGCCATCCCGATGCCGTGCCGCTGGGCTGGGATGCCTTCGCCGAGCTGCGTGCGCAGGTGTCACTGCCGATCTACGCGCTGGGTGGCATGGGCAGTGGCCACATCAGTGAGGCGCGTCGCCATGGTGGGCAGGGCATCGCCGCCATTCGCGCGCTGTGGCCGGCGTGATGTCAGGGTCGGATCATCGCAACGCGGGGCCCTGACCCTCCCGATCACAACGTGATCCAGAAACACCCGTACTGCCGCCGCAACCCCAGCACCGTCGAAGCGCGCGACACGCTGCCGGGCAAGGTCTGTTCCAGGCGCAGGCCGATCGGATGCCGCGCCACAGAGACCACAGAGTCGGATCCCTGCGCAGCAGGGCTCTGGCCCTCATCCTGCGATTGCGGCAGCGCCTGCGAGGGATACACCGGCACCACGTCCACCAATGGCCGCCGCGCCAACGATTCCAGTTGGCCGAGGATGCGCTGCGCACCCGCATCAGAGACCGCGCCCCACAGGTACAGCGAGGACAGCCGGTTCACATCGTTGCTGAGGATGCCAGTACGCAGCGCATCCACCAGTTCGCTCAGTCGCCGCGGGCAGCGTGCCCCCAGGGTGTCGCGCTGCAGGGTGTTACCGGCGGGCGCAGGCGGCGGCAGCCGCGACTGCGCACCCAGGCTGTCGCAGGGACGGTCGGTATACACGCTCTGGCCCTGGGCATCGGTACAGCGGTTCAGGCGCGTGGACTGCGCCTGGGCGACGCTCGACAGCACGCACAGCGGCAGCAGCAACAGCAGGAAGGAAAGCCGGATCATTCCTGCAGGGTAGCGCCGATCACGCTTGCGCGTCGTGCTCTCAGCCCTGCAGCAGCTTCAGCACCGAGGTGGTCGGCTTGGCCAGGTTCAGGGTGTAGAAGTGCAGGCCGGGTGCGCCGCCCTCGATCAGGCGCTGGCACAGCCGGGCCACCACTTCAGTGCCGAATGCACGCACGGACTCCGCGTCATCGCCATAGGCCTGCATCTTGCGGCTGATCCAACGCGGAATCTCCGCACCACATTGTTCGGAGAAGCGACGCAGCTGGCTGAAGTTGGCAATCGGCATGATGCCGGGGGTGATCGGTACCTGCACGCCCAGCCGCCGTACTTCGTCGACGAAATGGAAGTACGCGTCCGGGTTGAAGAAGTACTGGGTGATCGCCGCATCGGCACCGGCATCGATCTTGGCCTTGAAGTGCTTCAGGTCGGCCAGTGCGTCGGAGGCCTGCGGATGCGTTTCTGGGTACGCGCCTACTTCGATATGGAACGCATCGCCGTGCTCGGCGCGGATGAAGTCGATCAGTTCGGCGGCATAGCGCATGTCGCCGGGAAAGCCCATGCCCGACGGCAGGTCGCCGCGCAGCGCGACCAGGCGGCGGCAGCCGATGGCGCGATACAGCTTGAGCAGCTCGCGGATTTCCTGGCGGGTGCCGCCCACGCACGACAGGTGCGGCGCGGCATCGAAACCGTGGTGCTGGTTGAGATGGCGCACGGTTTCGGAGGTGTAGCTCAGGGTCGAGCCACCAGCGCCGAAGGTACACGACACGTACTCGGGACCGTAGTCCTTCAGCTTGGCCGCGGCGCGGTCCAGCTGGCTGCGCTGTTCGTCGGTCTTGGGCGGATAGAACTCGAAGCTGATGGCAGTCATGGCACGGGCGGTGGCGGCGGGTGCGGGCCAGTATATCGCTTCATCAAGATGGATGTCTGACGGCTGCGTGAGGGCAGGCCATCCGTGGCACGCGACCGTTCGCCCAGGTGTCCGGCCGTTGCTCCGAAATCGTAACCGGGGGCACTGGCCCGGCGGCACGCTGTTCCCATCCCGGCACCACCCACCCGACGAAGGAGCAGACGATGAAGATCTTCCTGGCACTGTGGTACGCAATGAAGGCCTTGGCCCGGCTGGCGATGATCGGCATGGCGATGGCCGTGCTTGGCTCCGGTCCGGCCCATGCGGCGGCCGCCACAGGCACCGGCAAGGTGCAGGTCGAGGTGGTCGGCAAGGGCCGTCCGCTGCTGATGATCCCCGGTCTCAACAGCAGCGCCGAGGTCTGGCGCGAGACCTGCCTGGCGCTGAAGGACGTGCAGTGCCATCTGGTGCAGCTGCCCGGCTTTGCCAGCGCCGCAGCCGCTGATCCGCGCCCGGCCGACTTCCTGCCGGCCATGCGCGGGCAGCTGCTGGCCTACCTGCATGACCGGCACCTGGGCCCGGTGGTGGTGATCGGACACAGCCTGGGTGGCCTGCTGGGCCTGCAGATGGCGCAGGCCGAGCCGGCGGCGGTCAGCGCCCTGATGGTGGTCGATGCACTGCCGTTTCTGCCAGCCGCGCGTGACCCGAAGGCCACCGCAGACAGCGTGCGGCCGATGGCCGACCAGCTGCGCAAGGGCATGCTCGCTGCCGACGCCGCGCAATGGCAGGCGCAGTTGCAGGCGGGCCTTCCGGGCATGACCCGTGATCCGCAGCGCCAGGCCGAGCTGGGCCGCTGGGGCGAAGGCAGTGACCGCCAGACCACCGCCGATGCCATGCATGCGGTGATGACCACCGACCTGCGCGACAGCATCGCCTCGATCAGCGCACCGACGCTGGTGCTGGGCAGCTGGGCCGGTTACCAGCCGATGGGCGGCACCGAGGCCAGCACGCGCGCGGTGTTCCAGGCCCAGTACGCGAAGCTTCAGGGCGTGCAGATCGCGATGAGCGCGCAGGGGTTCCACTTCCTGATGTGGGATGATCCGCGCTGGCTGCAGGAGCAGGTGCAGCGTTTCCTCGCCGCGCACCCCTGACCCTTGTCCTCGCCGAGAGCCCGCATGGACGCCACTACCTCATCCCGCCGCTTCTGGACGCTCAATGCACTGGCATGGGCGGGTTATGCGATGTACGGGCTGTGGGCGGGGATGCGGATCGGCGGCGGCGTGGTGTTCAGCGGCATCGTGTTGATCACCGTCAGCGTGGCCGCCTGCCTGTGGCTGTGCAGTGGCATGCTGCGCGCGGTGGCGCTGCGCCAGCGCTGGTGGGAGGGGAGCCTGGGCAGCCTGGTGTTGAAACTGGCCGCCGGTGTGGTGGCCGGTGCCAGCGTCGCACAGGCGATGACGGCGGCGCTGCTGCTGCCGGCGCTGGCACTGGGCTGGGTGCAGCTGCCCGGTGGCCACGCGGATTACCGATGGTCTTCGCTGCTGGTGTACTGGATGAACACCGCGCTGTTCCTGCTGATGTGGACCGGCCTGTGGGCCGGCCTGCACGGTCTGCGCCGGGCGCGCCACAGTGAACTGGCCCGGCTGCGAGCCGAAGCCGAACGCAGCGCACTGGAGCGCGATGCACTGCGCGCACGGCTCAACCCGCACTTCATGTTCAATGCGCTGAACAACCTGCGCGCGCTGATCCTGGAAGACCCCGAGCGCGCCCGCGACATGGTCACGCGCCTGTCGCGCACGCTGCGCCAGGCGCTGGCGCACAACCGCAGTGAGCAGGTCACGCTGGCCGAAGAACTGGCGGTGGTGGACGACTATCTGGCGATCGAGGCCATCCACTTCGAGCAGCGCCTGCAGGTAGCTCGGCACATCGATGCTGACGCCCTGCAGGCGCAGTTGCCGGCGATGGCGCTGCAGCTGCTGGTGGAGAATGCGATCAAGCACGGCATTGCCAGCCGCCCCGGTGGTGGCGAGGTACAGATCCAGGCCACGCTGGACGGCGATGTATTGCGACTGCAGGTGGACAACCCGCCGGGCAGCGCCGGCGAGCCTGCCCATGGGCATGGCGTCGGCCTGACCTACCTGCATGCGCAGCTCGGCACGCAGGGGCGTTTCACGCTGCAACCGGTCGGCGACCGCATGCAGGCCCTGCTGGAGATTCCACAATGAGTGCCACGCTGCGTGTGTTGATCGTTGATGATGCGCGGCTGGCGCGGCAGGAGCTGCGTACGCTGTTGTCGGCGCTGCCATGGGTGCAGTGCGTGGGTGAGGCCGACGATGTGCCTGCCGCGCGCGAGGCGATCGCCACGCTGGCGCCGGACCTGGTGCTGCTGGACGTGCAGATGCCTTCCGGCAGTGGTTTCGATGTGCTGGACGGCCTGGAGACGGTGCCTGCAGTGGTGTTCGTCACCGCCTACGACACCTACGCCGTGCGCGCGTTCCAGGCCAATGCGCTGGATTATCTGGTGAAGCCTGTCGAGGCGCCACGCTTGCTGGAGGCGCTGGAGCGGGCGCGCCAGCGCGAGGTGGTGGCGGGCGAAACGCGGGAGCCGCGCAGCACACTGGGCGCGCAGGACCAGGTGTTCGTGCGCGAGGGAGAACGCTGCTGGTTCGTGGCGGTCTCCGAGATCCGCCGGCTGGTGGTGGATGGCAATTACACGCGGCTGTGGTTCCGCGACCAGAACGCCTTGCTGACCCGCAGCCTGAGCGCGTTGGAAGCACGCCTGCCGCAGGATCTGTTCTTCCGTGCCAACCGCAATACCCTGGTCAACCTGCGCCGCATCCGTGGCGTAACGCCCAGCATTGCCGATGGTTACGAGCTGACGCTGGATGATGGCAGTGAGGTGGAAGTGTCGCGGCGGCAGGCGCGTGAACTGCGCGAGCGGATGGCGTTGTAGCTGCCGCTACAGCTCGGCACTGACCGGGCTGGTGATGAAGCCCCACAGCAGGCGTGCCATTACGGCGGGTGAGCGTGCCTGCCCGCGCGCATAGGCCAGCAGCGCATCCAGCCGCGGGCGGTCATAGAGGTGGCCGGCCAGCAGTACCGCATGCACGCGACGGGTATTGGCGGTGTCGTGCAGCGGGTTGCCATCAAGCAGCACCAGGTCTGCGGCTTTGCCGACTTCGACGCTGCCATGCGATGCCTGCAACTGCAGATGACGCGCGGCCTGCAGCGTAGCTGCGCGCAGCACGTCGGCCTGGCTCAGGCCGGCTTGCCGCAGCCAGTGCAGTTCGTCGTGGTAGCGCAGGCCGCCCAATCCGGTATCGGTGCCGACCAGCACGGTGACGCCGGCACGATGCGCCGCACCGGTCAGTGCCAACCCATGCTCGAAGTAGGTCTTCAGTGCGTCTTCGCCGCGTCGGCCGGGATAGCGCGCCACGGTGGCCTGCAGGTCATCACGCCACGCCCAGCGTGAGAGCGGGTCCAGATAGGCCAAGCGCGGATCGTTGACGAAGGCGGGGTCGCGTGCACGTGCATCTTCTTCGCGGGTGACATGCGTTGGCACGAATGCTGCAGCACTGGCCTGCATCAAACCGAACGCTTTGCTGCAGAGCGCGGGCTGATAGCTGGCCACCATGCGTTCGGCCAGTCCAGTCGGGTCTTCGCCGTCAAGCGCGCCACCGCGCCATGCCGCCGCGTTGTCGAAGCAGTGGCGCACGAACAGATGGGCGTGTTCGAAGCTTCGCTGGCCTGCCTGCACCGCGTCTTCCAGAGGCACAGCCCTGGGCAGGTGGCCGACCAGTGGACGGTGCAGCTGCCGTGCCTCGGTGGCCAGCCGCTGGTAGGTGTCCGCACGCAGCCGGTTGTAGACCTTCAGTGCATCGATGCCGCGCGCAGTGTAGGTGCGTGCGCGTTCGGCGGCGGCGTCTGGCGAGAGTGATGGATCCTCGAAATAGAAGCTGGCGATCTGCACGAAGCGTGGTGCGACCTGTTGCCCTGCGATGGCCTGTGCAGTCCAGCGGCGCTTGTCAGCCACGCAGGCGATCAGCGGGTCGGTAGCCTGCGGGCAGTCCATCATGTCGCGGGTGCCGGTAATGCCATTGGCCAGCATCAGTGCGAACTGCAGTTGCGGTGACAGCTGCAGTGCATGGGTATGCATGTCCCAGAAGCCGGGCACCAGCCAGCGGCCACCGGCATCGAGCACTGGCAATGTGGTGTCCCGTGGAGCTTTGCCAATGGCAGTGATCGTGCCGTCGCGCACTGTCACTGTGGTGGGGGCGCTGACCTGGCCACGCGCGACGTCCACCACCCGCGCGTTGACGATCACGCGGCTGTTGCCCGGCTCGGGCAACGGCGGTGCCGACAGCGGCCAGAGCAGAGCGGCGGCGAACAGCAATGGCGGCGCCAGCAGGAGGATGGCCAGAACGATCGGCCATCGCCGACGGTGGGCGGAACGGGGCAACGCGCGTGCTGCATCCATGAGCCGGCAATCCTTGCATTGGGTCGTCCGCAGGGTGCTGCAAGCCGGACACGGGCACCAGTGACCATCGGCATCTGGCCCGGCCTGGCTCCGGGGCGGTTACCCTGTGCGGTGGAACTCCTGATCACGCCCTGCCATGTCCATCGTCCTGACCGATTTCGCCCGTCCCCGCCTGTTCCCGCGCGTGCCGCGCGGCAACACCATCCAGGACTGCACTGCCGAGCAGTTCGAGGCACACCTCAACGCGCATGCGCCGCTGAAGGTGCTCGACGGCTACGCCCCGTTCTGCAAGCTGTTCGTCTACGAGAACTGGACCAGCACGCGCTGCCTGACGGTGCCGGTCACCGAGGCCAACCGCCATCTGCTGCGCAGTGGTTACGAGGCACGCAACCGCGAGGAACTGCCGGTGCTGGTGCGCTGGTTCGAGGGCGTGGAATCACCGCGTGCGAACTACCTGGTGGTGATCCTGTACAGCGCTGGGCAGCTGGCGAAGGAAGGTTCACCGATCGAGGCCGAGTGGGGCATCGTCGGCTGCATCTACACCGCCGAACCGGAAGAGGTGCCGATGGCGCCGATCACGATGATGCGCAATGCGCTGGGCGTGGAGGAGGGCGGTTCCGGTGTGCCGCTGGACCGGGAGGCCTACCGGCGCTCGGTGGAGTTCTGGGAGAACAACGCCAACTGGCGGCCCTGAGCCCACGCTGTGGCCGGACAGCCGGCATGTGAACAGGGTGACGGCAGTGGAGCGCTACCATGGCGGTGAATCAACGCAGGGAGCACAGGGATGAATGTTCGCAGCTGGATGCCGTTTGCATGGGTCGCCGCAGGCCTGCTGGCCGCAAGTGAAAGCCCGGCAGCAAAGTACGATGCAGGCGCTGCCTGTGGGGCCCTGTCCGACGTGACGCAGATCCGCGACGCGGGCGTGGGGTCACTGCAGGCGCAGGCAACCTCGGGGCGTTGCACGTTCCATGTGGAAGCGGATGACGCAGCAGCGCTTTCGCGTCAGCAGTCATTGCTCCAGAGCGTGTCGGCGATTGCCTGTGGTGGGCCAGTCACCACCCGGCCTTCGCAAGGGGCTGCGGGCTTCGACCTGCAGATGCCTGCCCGTTGCCCGCTCTCTTCCAGCACGCCGTTGATTGCCCGGGAAGGAGGCTGGCACCAGCGGCGGCTCTCGTCGGTCCCGGCGTATCCCGCGGCCGCCATGCGCGAAGCCCAGCAGGGCGGTGTCGAGCTGATGCTGCTGCTGGATGCACAAGGCAAGACCCAGGCGATCATCCTGTCCCGGTCCAGTGGGTACCCACTGCTCGATGCGGCGGCGCTCAAGCACGCGCGCGACTGGCGTTATGAGCGTGAAGCGGCGGGCAAGGCGCCAGACATGAGCCTGATACGCGGAACGGTCACGTTCAAGCTCAACTAGGGCATCTGCAGGGCGGGCTCGGCCTTCCACTCCCACCAGCGGTAGTGGTACTCGCGCTCGGTCGCGCTCCATTGCCGCGCGCAGCAGGTGCACGTCAGCCGGTAGCATTCGCCCCAGCCATCCTCCGCTTCGCCCCGTGCACGCAGCTGCACGTGACCTTGTTCCAGCAGCGGCTCGGGGCTGAAGAACACATAGGAAGGGTAGAGCGCACACAGGCAGCCTTCGCGCGCCTGCCAGTAGCGCAGTCGTTGCAGGGCCGCCTTGAGGTGAGCCTGGTTGCTGATCAGCATGCCGCCAAGGGCGACGCCCTGGCAGCTGCGTTCAATCGTATCCACATGCGCGCTCAACGCCTCCAGGGATGCGGGAGTGAACAATCGGGCGACGGTGCGTGCGGCATCGGTGATGCGCGTTGCGTCGCGCGACAACAGGTCCTGCAGCAGCACGTCGGCCTGTGCATCGTCGAGCCGGGGAATCGGTGCTGCAGACCACGGCCAGCGCATCAGCGTGACTTGCCGATGGCAGCGTAGTGGCCGGCGGTGAGGCGCAGCAGGTCAGCCGGCGCCAGTTCCACTTCCAGGCCGCGGCGACCGGCGCTGACATGCAGCGCGGGCAATGCCTGCGCGCTGGCGTCCAGGAAGGTGCGCAGGCGCTTCTTCTGCCCGAGCGGGCTGATGCCACCGACCAGGTAACCGGTCGCGCGCTGTGCGGCGTCTGCGGCAGCCATCTCGCACTTCTTGCAGCCGGCCGCTTCGGCCAGGGCCTTCAGGTCCAGCTGGCCGGCCACCGGCACGATCGCCACCAGCAGTTCGTGTGTCTCGGTGCTGGCCAACAGGGTCTTGAACACCTGGGCCGGATCGAGGCCGAGCTTGTCGACGGCTTCGCCGCCATACGATTCGGCGTGGGCGTCGTGCACGTAGCTGCGCACGGTGTGGGCGATCTTCTCGCGCTTGAGCAGGTTGATGGCCGGGGTCATGGGGGCATCGTAGCGCGCGCTGAGAGTGCTGCCTTGACCGAGGCTATTGGCCCCCACTCTGGTGGACGCGTGATGTTCGGCCGTGCGCAAACGCTGAACGGGCGCCCGAAGGCGCCCGTCCGTGTCGCATGCACCGGAAGTGCGGGCCGTTGGCCGGCACCCCACAGTCATCAGTAGCGGTAGTGGTCCGGCTTGAACGGGCCTTCCACCGGCACGCCGATGTAGTCGGCCTGTTCCTGGCTCAGGGTGGTCAGCTTCACGCCGATCTTTTCCAGGTGCAGGCGGGCCACTTCTTCGTCCAGCTTCTTCGGCAGCAGGTAGACCTTCTTCTCGTAGCTGTCCTTGTTCGCCCACAGGTCGATCTGTGCCAGGGTCTGGTTGGCGAAGCTGTTGGACATCACGAAGCTCGGGTGGCCGGTGGCGCAGCCCAGGTTCACCAGGCGGCCTTCGGCCAGCAGGAAGATCGCGTTGCCGTTCGGGAAGATGTACTTGTCCACCTGCGGCTTGATGTTGACGTGCTTGATGCCGGCGAACGACACCAGCGCGTCGACCTGGATCTCGTTGTCGAAGTGGCCGATGTTGCAGACGATGGCCTGGTCCTTCATCGCGCTGAGGTGCTCGATGCGGATGATGTCCTTGTTGCCGGTGGTGGTGACGTACAGGTCGGCACGGCCCAGGGTCGATTCGATGGTATTGACTTCATAGCCTTCCATCGCCGCCTGCAGGGCGCAGATCGGGTCGATCTCGGTGACGATCACGCGCGCGCCGTAGGCACGCAGCGAGGCGGCGCAGCCCTTGCCCACGTCACCATAGCCGCAGACCACGGCCACCTTGCCGGCCAGCATCACGTCCATCGCGCGCTTCAGGCCATCGGCCAGCGACTCGCGGCAGCCGTACAGGTTGTCGAACTTGCTCTTGGTGACCGAGTCGTTGACGTTGATCGCCGGGATCAGCAGGGTGCCGGCCTGGGCCAGCTGGTACAGGCGGTGCACGCCGGTGGTGGTCTCTTCGGAGACGCCCTTCCAGTCCTTGACCACGCGGCCCCAGTAACCCGGGCGCTCCTTGGCGACGCGCTTGAGCAGGTTCTTGATGACCTGTTCTTCGTGCGAGGAGGACGCGGTGTTGACCCAGTCGCTGCCGTTTTCCAGCTCGTAGCCCTTGTGGATCAGCAGGGTCACGTCACCGCCATCGTCGACCACCAGCTCCGGGCCGGTCAGGGTGCCGTCGGCCAGGGTGAAGGTCAGCGCGTCCAGAGTGCAGTCCCAGTACTCTTCCAGGGTCTCGCCCTTCCACGCGAACACCGGGGTGCCGGTGGCGGCGATGGCCGCGGCAGCGTGGTCCTGGGTCGAGAAGATGTTGCACGAGGCCCAGCGCACGTCGGCGCCGATGTCCTTCAGGGTCTCGATCAGCACCGCGGTCTGGATGGTCATGTGCAGCGAACCGGTCACGCGCACGCCCTTCAGCGGCAGGCTGGCGGCATGCTTGCGACGGATCGACATCAGGCCCGGCATTTCGTGCTCGGCGATGTCCAGTTCCTTGCGGCCCCAGTCGGCCAGCGTGATATCGCGGATCTTGTAATCACCTTCGGTGGAGAAGGTCTTGGCAACAGCGTTCATTCGTGTGCTCCGGTTGTGGACGAGCGGGTGCTCGCATCTAGCCGGGCGCCGTTGTTACAAAGCCACCTTACCGAGCCTGGCCGGGCCTCATGGGATCCGGTCGCAGCGCCCCTCGGCAGGGGAGAACGCCCAGTATATCGCGGCCCCGGCATGACATCGGAACGACCCAACCATCGGCAGATGGGATCGCGTGCACAGACTGTTAAGGTCGGTGTTTTCACGCATCACACAGGTGGAACGATGAGCATGCACGCGCGCCGCACACGGCGCTGGACCGGCCTGGTCCTGTCGATGGGACTGCTGGCGGTGGCCCCGCTGGCCTGGGCGGCAGCGCCGCAGCCTGTGGCCGCACAGGCCCAGGGCGTCAACGGCTACGAACTGCCGTCGGCCGCGCTGCAGGCGGTGGTGGACGCGCCCCGTGCGCCCTCGTTGTACCTGTCGCCACGCCGCGACGTGGCCGCGATGATGCAGATGCCGTCGCTGCCGTCGATCCAGGTGGTGGCGCAGCCGGAACTGAAGCTGGCCGGCCTGCGTATCAACCCGCGCACGTTCTCCGACAGCCGCTTCAGCTTCGGCGAGAAGCTGTGGCTGATGAACGTTGCCGACGGCAAGGAACGGCAGATCAGCGGCCTGCCGGCCAAGCTGTCGATCGCCAGTGTGATGTGGTCGCCGGACCAGAAGTGGCTGGCCTTCAACCAGGTCGATGCCGCCAGTGGCGCCAATGAACTGTGGCTGGTGGACGTGGCCGGTGGCAGTGCCCGCCGTCTGGTTGCCGGCCTGAACACGGTGATCGGCAGCGGCTACCAGTGGCTGCCGGACAGCCGCGGCCTGGTGGTGTTCACCCGCCCGGCCAACCTCGGTGCGGCCCCGCCCGCCGATGGCATTCCGACCGGCCCGGCCGTGCAGCAGACCAGCCAGGGCGGCGGCGTGGTGTCGATCCGTACCTACCAGGACCTGCTGAAGAACGAGGCCGACGCACGCCAGTTCGACTACTACGCCACTACCCAGCCAATGGAAGTCGGCCTGGATGGCAGCACCCGCGCGATCGGCGCGGCCGGCATCTTCATGGGCTTCTCGGTGTCGCCGGATGGCCGCTTCGTGCTGCGCCAGCCGGTGCAGCGCCCGTACTCCTACGTGGTGCCGGTGAGCAGTTTCCCGCGCCGCATCGAAGTGATCGACCGTGCCAGCGGCAAGCTGGTGCACACCGTCGCCGTTCGCCCGCTGGTGGAAGGGCTGCCGACCGGCAACGATGCCGAAGTGACCGGCGTGCGCGACATCAGCTGGCGCGGTGATGCCGACGCCACCCTGGTCTGGGCCGAAGCGCAGGACGGCGGCGACCCGAACAGGGACGCCAAGGTGCGCGATGCGGTGCTGATGCAGGCCGCGCCGTTCGACAAACCGCCGGTGACCCTGGCCCAGCTCGGCAGCCGTCTGGTGGGTATCAACTGGGGCCGTGGCGACCTGGCCCTGCTGACCGAGTCGTGGTGGAAGACGCGCAAGACCAGGACCTGGCTGATTGCCCCGGACAATGCCGGTGCCGAGCCGCGCCTGCTGTGGGATCGTGACGCGCAGGACCGCTATTCCGACCCGGGCCGTCCGCTGTTGTCCAGCGACGACCGCGGGCGCTCGCTGCTGCAGACCACCGCCGATGGCAGCAGCCTGTACCTGGCCGGTGCCGGTGCATCGCCGGAGGGCGACCGCCCGTTCGTGGACCGCTTCGACATCTCCACGGGCAAGGCCACCCGCCTGTTCCACTCGCAGGCGCCCAGCTACGCCGCGCCAGTGGCGCTGCTGGACGACCAAGGCAGCTCGCTGCTGCTGAGCCGTGAAAGCCCGGATGAGCCGGCCAACTTCTACGTGCAGTCGCTGGCCGATGCCGGTGCCGCACCGCGCGCGCTGACCCATTTCGCCCATCCGCTGCCGCAGCTGAAGGGCGTGCAGAAGGAGCAGATCCGCTACAAGCGCAAGGATGGCGTCGACCTGACCGCGACCCTGCTGCTGCCGCCGGGTTACGACCCGAAGCGCGATGGTCCGCGTCCGCTGCTGATGTGGGCCTACCCGGGTGAGTTCAAGAGCGCGGCGGCGGCCAGCCAGGTGACCGATTCGCCGTACCGCTTCAATGCGGTCAGCTACTGGGGCCCGCAGGCGTTCCTGGCCAAGGGCTATGTGGTGCTGGCCAGTCCGTCGATGCCGATCATCGGTGAGGGCGACAAGGAGCCGAACGACACCTACATCGAACAGCTGGTGGCCAACGCGCAGGCCGCGGTGGATGAGGTGGTGCGTCGTGGCGTGACCGATCGCGAGCACATCGCCATCGGTGGCCATTCCTACGGTGCGTTCATGACCGCCAACCTGCTGGCGCACACCCGCCTGTTCAAGGCCGGCATCGCGCGCAGCGGTGCCTACAACCGCACGCTCACCCCGTTCGGTTTCCAGGCCGAGGAACGCAACTACTGGCAGGCGCAGGACGTCTACCAGAAGATGGCGCCGTTCAATTATGCCGACAAGATCAAGGATCCGATCCTGTTCATCCATGGCGTGGACGACAACAACTCCGGCACCTTCCCGATCCAGAGCGAGCGCATGTTCGCGGCGGTGAAGGGCCTGGGTGGTACCGCGCGGCTGGTGATGCTGCCGAACGAATCGCATGCCTACCGCGCACGCGAATCGATCATGACCATGCTGGCCGAGAGCGAGCGCTGGCTGGAGCAGACCATCGGCCCGGCCGAGCAGGGCAAGGCGAAGAAGAAGCGCTGACTAGTGTGACGGCGGCCCCCGCAACGGGGCCGCCTGTGCGGCTGCGCCGCCGCCCGAGCATGGGCTCGGGCGCTACACGGTGTCACGCGCCACGACGCTTGTAGAGCCGAGCCCATGCGCGGCTGCGTCCGTCATGGATACGTGCAGATGAAACCATTTTTGCATCGCAGCACGACGCCCGTTCTGGTTTAGGCTTGGGGCCTGGATCCGTTGACCGAGGCCTGTGCGTCGCCGATGAACGAGTACCGCAGCAGCATCGAGTTTGCTTCTCCCGATCTTCCGCTTCGCGATGACGTGCGCCGGCTCGGCGCGCTGGTCGGTGACCTGCTGGTTGAACAGGTGTCCGCCGCGTTTCTCGACGACGTCGAAGACGTGCGCACCCGCGCCATCGCCCGCCGCGAGAATCAAGCTCCATTGTCGGAGCTGGCCGATGGCCTGGCCGGGCGCACGCCGCAGCAGGCCGAAACCATGGTGCGTGCGTTCAGCACGTACTTCCAGGTGGTCAACATCGCCGAGCGCGTGCATCGCATCCGCCGTCGCCGTGACTATCAGCGCGCCGGTACCGCAGGTGCACAGCCTGATGGCCTGCAGGACGCGCTGCAGCACCTGAAGGCGCAGGGCGTGGGCCTGGACGAACTCGCGCAGTGGCTCCCGCGCATCGACATCGAACCGGTGTTCACCGCGCACCCGACCGAGGCGGTGCGCCGCGCGCTGCTGGAAAAAGAGCAGCTGATGGTGGCCAGCCTGGTCGACAACCTCGACGGCCAGCGCACACCAGGTGAGGCCGCGGCCGACGCCGCGCGCTTCCGCATGGCGCTGACGGCCTCGTGGCAGACCACCGACTCCTCGCCGGTGCGGCCCACCGTGGATGACGAGCGCGAACATGTCGGCTTCTATCTGGTGCAGGTGTTGTACCGGGTGATTCCGGTGCTGTACGAATCGCTGCAGCAGGCGCTGCGCGATACCTACGGTGAAGAACTGCCGTTGCCGCGCCTGCTGCGTTTCGGCACGTGGGTAGGCGGCGACATGGATGGCAACCCGAACGTGGATGCGACCACCATCCGCAACACGCTGGATGCGCAGCGGCAGGCGGTGCTCGGGCGCTACCAGAAGGAACTGCTGCAGCTGGCCAGCCTGCTCAGCCAGTCCACCGAGCGGGTGGGCGTGAGTGATGCGCTGCAGGCGCGCGTGGCGCAGTACCAGCAGCTGCTGCCGCAGGTGCAGTCGCGCCCACGCCATGCCGACATGCCGTACCGCCTGCTCAACGACCGCATGCGCGCGCGCCTGCAGGCCACGCTGGATGATGGCGAAGGCAACTATGCTGGCCCCGCCGAACTGATCGACGACCTGCAGCTGATCCTCGACAGCCTGCGCGCCAATCGCGGCGAACATGCAGGCGGCTTCGCCGTGCAGCGCCTGCTGTGGCGGGTGAAGACCTTCGGCTTCCATCTGGCGCGGTTGGATGTGCGCCAGGAATCGAGCGTGCATGCGCGCGCACTGGCTGCGGTGCTGGGCGGCGAAGAAAGCTGGCAGGCGCTGGATGCGCTGGGCCGTGCGCGCCTGCTGGGCCCGCATGCCAGCGGGGAAGACACGCTGCCCAATGGCGATGACGAGGGCAACCAGCGGCTGGATGCGGTGTTCGCTGCGCTGGCCGATGCGCACGCGCGGCATGGCAGCGATGCACTGGGCAGCTACATCATCTCGATGGCACACGACCGCAGCGATGTGCTGGCGGTGCTGGCGCTAGCGCGCCGTGGCGGCCTGGTGGAAGAAGGCGGTTCGGTGCCGCTCGACATCGCGCCGCTGTTCGAAACCGTGGATGACCTCAAGCGTGGCACGGCCACCCTGCGTGACCTGCTGGCCGACCCGGTCTACCGCGCCCATCTGCGTGCGCGCGACGACGTGCAGATGGTGATGCTGGGCTATTCGGACAGCAGCAAGGACGGTGGCATCGCTGCTTCGCGCTGGGGCCTGCAGCGTGCGCAGGTGGAACTGCTGGAGGTGGCGGCCGAGGCCGGCATCCGCCTGACCTTCTTCCATGGCCGTGGCGGTTCGATCAGCCGTGGCGGTGGCAAGACCACGCACGCGGTCGATGCGTCGCCGCGCGGCAGCATCGATGGCCGCCTGCGGGTGACCGAGCAGGGCGAGGTGATCCATCGCAAATACGGCATCCGGGCGCTGGCCCTGCGCTCGCTGGAACAGGCCACCGGTGCAGTGCTGCGCGCCAGCCTGCGCCCGCGTGCCGCCGAGCCGCGCGAGGATGAGTGGCGGCCGGTGATGGACGCGGTGGCCTCGGCCAGCAGCGAGGTGTATCGCGCGTTCGTTGGCCAGGCCGGCTTCATGGACTACTTCCGTACCGCCACACCCATCGACGTGATCGAGCGGATGACGCTGGGATCGCGTCCTTCGCGTCGGCTCGGCCAGGATGCGGCACTGGGCAACCTGCGTGCGATTCCCTGGGTGTTTGCCTGGAGCCAGGCGCGTGCCGTCATTCCCGGCTGGTACGGCGTGGGCAGCGGCCTGCAGGCGGCGGTGGACGCTGGCCATGAAGAGACCCTGCGCGAAATGGCGCGTGACTGGTCGTTCTTCCGCACCTTCCTGGACGACATCGCGATGGTGCTGTCCAAGGGCGATATCACCATCGCCGAGCAGTTCTCGCTGTTGTCTGGCGACCTGCACGGGCGCTTCTTCCCGCAGGTACAGCGCGAACTGGAACTTACCCGGCACTGGCTGCTGGCGCTGATGGACCAGAAGACGCAGCTGGACCATGATGCGCGGCTGGCGCTGTCGATCCGCCTGCGCAATCCCTACGTCGATCCGATCAGCGTGCTGCAGGTGGATCTGCTGCAGCGCTGGCGGGCCAGCGGGCGCGAGGATGACGAGCTGCTGCGCGCGCTGGTGGCGTGCGTGAACGGCGTTTCGCAGGGGGTGCAGAACACGGGTTGATGCGTATCCGCCGGGCATGGCCCGGCGCTACCTGCCTCGGTGGGTGCGGGGCGTGCCCCGCACGCCCTCACTCCTCCGGCGACGGCGGATTCGACGCCAGCAGTTCCAGGTGCCGCTGTTCCATTTCCTGGCGCAGCTGGCGGCGGATCTGTGCGGCGGCCTGGCGGCGCTTCTCGTCGGAGGTGGCCGGTTGCAGTGGCGGTACCGGCGTCGGCCGGCCTTCCTCGTCCACCGCCACCATCGTGAAGAAGCAGCTGTTGGCGTGGCGCACGCTGCGCTTGAGGATGTCCTCGGCCACCACCTTGATGCCGATTTCCATCGACGAGGTACCGGTATGGTTCACCGAGGCCAGGAAGGTGACCAGCTCGCCCACCGCGATCGGCTGGCGGAACATCACCTGGTCGACCGACAGGGTGACCACGTAGCTGCCGGCGTAGCGGCTGGCACAGGCATAGGCGACCTGGTCGAGCAGCCGCAGGATCGCGCCACCGTGGACCTTGCCGGAGAAATTGGCCATCTCCGGCGACATCAGCACGGTCATGGACAGCTGGTGGGTTTTCAGTTCGGTCGACATGGGGCGATTGTATCGGCGTGGCGTAGCTCTTGTAGAGCCGAGCCCATGCTCGGCTGCTCTTGTCGCAGGAAAAAGAAAGCCGAGCATGGGCTCGGCTCTACAGAAAGCAGAAGGGCCGCGTGAGCGGCCCTTCGTGTTTCTTACTTCAGCTTCGCATCGGCGCGCAGGGCGGCGGCGCGATCGGTCTTCTCCCAGGAGAAGGCCGTGGCGTTGACGGTCTCGCCTTCGCCGTTGAGGTAGCTGAACTCCTTCGGCTTGCGGCCGAAGTGACCATAGGCCGCGGTCTGCTGGTACATCGGGTGCACCAGGTCCAGCATCTTGATGATGCCGTACGGGCGCAGGTCGAAGTGCTTGCGGATCAGCTTCTCGATCTTGTCGACGCTGATCTTGCCGGTGCCGAAGGTGGTGACCGAGATCGAGGTCGGCTCAGCCACGCCGATGGCGTAGGAGACCTGCACTTCGCAACGGTCGGCCAGGCCGGCGGCAACCACGTTCTTGGCGACGTAGCGGGCCGCGTAGGCTGCCGAACGGTCGACCTTGGACGGGTCCTTGCCGGAGAAGGCGCCACCACCGTGACGGGCCCAGCCGCCGTAGGTGTCGACGATGATCTTGCGGCCGGTCAGGCCGCAGTCGCCCACCGGGCCACCGATCTCGAACTTGCCGGTCGGGTTGATGTGGAACTTGGTGCCCTTGTGCAGCCACTTGGCCGGCAGCACCGGCTTGATGATTTCTTCGCGGACGGCCTCGATGAGGTCCTTCTGCTTGATGCCCGGGGCGTGCTGGGTCGACAGGACCACGGCGTCGATGGCCGAGACCACGCCGTTTTCATAGCGCAGGGTGACCTGGCTCTTGGCGTCCGGGCGCAGCCACGACAGCGGCGAGTTCTTCTTCTTGCGGATCTTGGCCTGCTGCTCGACCAGGCGGTGCGACAGGTGGATCGCGGCCGGCATGTAGCTGTCGGTCTCGTTGGTGGCATAGCCGAACATCAGGCCCTGGTCGCCAGCGCCCATTTCTTCCGGCTTCTTGCGATCCACGCCCTGGGCGATGTGCGGCGACTGCTTGCCGATCAGGTTCAGCACGCCGCAGGTGGCGCCGTCGAAGCCGACGTCGGAGCTGTCGTAGCCGATGTCCGTGATGACCTTGCGGGTCAGTGCTTCCAGGTCGATCCAGGCGCTGGTGGTGATTTCACCGGCCACGATGGCAACACCGGTCTTGACCATGGTCTCGCAGGCCACGCGGGCGCGCTGGTCCTGGGTCAGGATCGCGTCCAGCACCGCATCGGAGATCTGGTCGGCAACCTTGTCCGGATGGCCTTCGGAGACCGACTCGGAGGTGAAGAGATAGCTGGACATCAGGCGTAATATCCCTTGATTCGGATGGAAAGATGGGCGCGAATGATACACGGGGTGCGCCGCCTGTGCATTGTGAACCGGTACCGGTTGCCGGTGGTTAAGCCCGCGTAGGCCTGGCAAGGGCCGTCGTGACGGGATTGGGCCCGGCCTCGAGGCCCAGTGTTCCACCAGCGTGACGACGGACGGGGCTGTCCAACCCCGGACCGCGCAGGCCGCGACCCTGCCAGGCCGGCCGTCATCGTTCTGCCCCGAAACCGCCATCTGGCTGCCGCCTGCCGGGCGCAGGCTGTCGGCCAATCCGGCCGCCGGGCATGAGTGGATCCGCCATGCAGGAACTCGAACAGCGTCTCCAGCAACGCTTCCCCGATTGGTTCCACGGCCGCCGGGGCCAACTGGCACGGCCGTTGCTGCGCAGTGTCGGCCGCTGGTCGCGCCTGGACCAGATCGAAGCGTTCCTGCAGCGCAGTGCAGGATTGCGCGGATTCGGCTTCGTCGCCGCCGCCCTGGAGTTCATCGATGGCCAGTACCAGGTGGATCCGGCCGCGCTGGCGAAGATTCCCGCCACCGGCCGCCTGCTGATCGTCGCCAACCACCCCTCGGGGGCGCTGGACGCCCTCGCACTGCTGGACGCGGTCGGCCGCATCCGTCGTGACGTGCGGATCGTGGCCAACGATCTGTTGGGGGCCATCGCGCCACTGCAGGACCTGCTGTTGCCGGTGCGCATCCTTGGCGGCAAGGCCCAGCGCGGCAGTCTGCACGCGGTGGAGGAGGCGCTGGCCGCCGAGCAGTGCGTGATCGTGTTCCCGGCAGGTGAGGTCTCGCGCCTGTCGCTGCGCGGCATCCGCGATGGCCGCTGGCAGCGCGGGTTCGTCCGCTTTGCCCGTGCCGCCGGTGCGCCGGTGCTGCCGGTGCGCGTGGAAGCACGCAATTCGGCACTGTTCTACGGCGCCTCGACCCTGTTCAAGCCGGCTGGCACGGCGCTGCTGGCGCGCGAGATGTTCACCCGCCGTGGCCGCCCGCTGCGCCTGAGCATCGGCGAGCCAATGCAGCTGGGCAAAGGCGGCGACCCGGGCGCACAGCTGCTGGCGGTACGCCGCGCGCTCTATGCGCTGGGCCGCAATGGCACAGCCGGTATTGCCGCTGCCTGCGCAGGTCCGGAGCCGCTGGCTGCCCCGGTGCCGCCCTCGCAGGTCGCCGCAGGGATTGCCGCAGCGACCCAGCTGGGCCAGACCGCCGATGGCAAGCAGATCCTGCTGGCCACCTGTACCGCTGATTCACCGCTGCTGCTGGAGCTGGGCCGCCTGCGCGAACTGACGTTCCGCCAGGTGGGCGAGGGTACCGGGCGCAGCCGCGACCTGGACGACTACGACCTGCGGTACGAGCACATCGTGATCTGGGACGCGGCCGCGCAGCGCATCGCCGGCGCGTACCGGATCATGCGCGGCGCCCATGCGCTGGCCCGGCACGGCCTGTCCGGGCTCTACAGTGCGTCGCTGTTCCGCTATTCCGACGATGCCATCACCCACATCGCCGAGGGCCTGGAACTGGGCCGCAGCTTCGTGGTGCCCGATTACTGGGGCAGCCGCAGCCTGGATTACCTGTGGCAGGGCATCGGCGCCTACCTGCAGTGCCGGCCGGGTATCCGCTACCTGTTCGGCGCCGTGTCGATCAGCGCGGCGCTGCCACGCGATGCGCGCGAGCAGCTGGTGGCGTACTACCAGCGCTATTACAGCGGTACTGCTGGCCTGGTCGAATCGAACCGCCCGTTCCAGTACTTCGCCGCGCCGCCCAGTTTCGGCGAGCTGGATGCAGGCGCCGCGTTCGATGTGCTCAAGGCCAACCTGGCCGCACTCGGCACCGGCGTGCCCACGTTGTACCGCCAGTACACCGATCTGTGTGAACCCGGTGGCGCGCGCTTCCTCGCCTTCGGCGTGGACCCGGACTTCAGCGATTCGATCGACGGCCTGATCGAAGTGGACCTGTGTGCGATCCGGCCGAACAAGCGCAAACGCTACCTGCGCGACGCGGGGACGCCGGCATGAGCGCGCTGGCGAACCTGTCGCCGCACCGGCGCGCAGTGTTCGTCTCCGATGTACATCTGGGTTCACGTCACTGCCATGCCACCGAGCTGGCACGGTTCCTCTCGCAGCTGCGCTGCGAACGGTTGTATCTGGTCGGCGACATCATCGACCTGTGGTGGATGGCGCACCGCCGGGCCAACTGGCGGCAGTCACACAGCGAAGTCATCCAGGCCCTGCACGCGTTGCGCCGTGCCGGGACCGAGATCGTCTACATCCCCGGCAACCACGATGCTTCGCTGCGCCAGGTCTGCGGGTTGATGCTGCCGGCGATGCAGGTGCGCCGCCGCGCCATCCACGTGACCGCCGATGGCCGCCGGCTGCTGGTCGCGCATGGGGACGAGTACGACGGCGTGACCCACTTCGGCGGCCTGCAGGAGAAATTCGGCGATTGGCTGTACTACCGCATCCTGACCGGCAACCAGGCGTTGAACGCGGTGCGGCGCCTGCTGGGGATGCGCTACTGGTCATTGTCTGAATTCCTGAAGAAGCGCAGCGGCGCCGCCGAACGCTACATCGAACGCTTCGTGCAGGCCGGGCTGGACGATGTCCGCCGTCGCGGACTGGATGGCATCATCTGTGGCCACATCCACCGCGCTGCGTTGATTGAACGCGATGGCCTGGTCTACGCGAACGACGGCGACTGGGTGGAAAGCCTGACCGCGCTGGCCGAAGACCACGATGGCGCGCTGCGCCTGCTGGACCACAACGGCCAGACGCTGGTGGAGCTGCCGGGCGCGCGCCTGTCGCAGGCGGCGTAACCCGCGTCTGTCCCCTTGTAGAGCCGAGCCCATGCTCGGCTGCTCTTCATTGCGTGTAACGGCAGCCGAGCATGGGCTCGGCTCTACATGCACCGCCCGCAAGCCGCTAGCATCGGTCCATGGATTCCCTGACCCAGATCGTGCTCGGCGGCGCCGTCGCCGCTGCCATCGCTCCGCCCGGCCAGCGCCGCGCGGCCCTGTTGGCCGGTGCCGCGCTCGGCACCTTGCCGGACCTCGATGCCCTGTGGCTTGGCTTCACCGCCGCCGACCCCGTGGCGAACATGATCGAGCACCGCAGCTTCAGCCATTCGCTGCTGGTGCTGCCCTGGGTGGCAGCGCTGATCTGGTGGCTGTTCAAGCGCTTCGGCAACGGCCGCGTTGCGCAGTCACCGGTGCGCTGGTTCTGGGCGATTCAGCTGGCGCTGGTCACCCATCCGCTGTTGGATGCATTCACCGTTTACGGCACCCAGTTGTGGTGGCCGTTGCGGCCACACCCGACCATGGGCTCCAGCGTCTTCATCATCGATCCCGGCTACACGGTGTGGCTGCTGCTGGGCTGCGTGCTGGCCTGGTTTGGCCGCGCCCGCCCCTGGGCTGGCAAGGTGCTGGGTGTGGCGTTGCTGGCCAGCAGTGCCTATCTGGGCTGGGGCCTGATCGCCAAGGCCCAGGTCGACCGTGCTGCCCAGCAGAGCCTGGCGGCGATGGGCCTGGGCGATGCCCCGCGCTTCTCGGTGCCGATGCCGTTCAACACCCTGCTGTGGCGGGTGGTGGCGATGACGCCGAACGGCTACGTGGTGGGCGACCGCTCGCTGGTGGCCGACCATGGGCCGATGCAGTTCGAAGGCCACGCGTCCAACGTGCAGGCATTGCGCGAAGCAGGGGGCATCCCGGCGGTGCAGCAGCTGACCTGGTTCAACCGTGGCTTCATGCGTGCGCAGGTGATGGACGGCCGGCTGGTGCTGAGCGACCTGCGCATGGGCCTGGAGCCGGACTACACCTTCAACTTCGCCGTGGCCGAGCAGGTCGACGGGCAGTGGCGGCCAATCACGCCCGAGCAGCTGCGGGCGGATTACAGCAGTCCCGCCGCGCGCGCTGATGCCGGGCGCCGGCTGGCGGCGATGTGGCAGCGGATCTGGCATGCGCCCGTAGTCGGCGCTGTCGAGTAGATCCACGCCATGCGTGGATGCGGGAGCATTGGTGCCGCGTCGGCTCAATACACCGTGGCGCGGCCCTGCACGAACGAATAGAAGAACACCGCATTCGGGTCGTTCTGCACCAGGCGGAACTCGCGACGCATGCCTTCCACGGTTTCCTCGTCCACCGAGCCGGCCTGCAGCAGTTGGTCGGCGGCCGACAGCAGCAGCTGCTCCCAGAACGCGATCATCGTCTTGCGCCGCGCCGGTTCGCGGTTGTCCAGGTGGATGGTCTTGATCTCGGTGTGCACGTCGCGGAAGCCGCCGGCCAGCAGCAGGTTGCCCAGCTTGGCGCCAACGAACGGGTCGCCCCCGTGGTCGTACTGGAAATCGTTGAACGCCATCCAGTAACGCCAGATGTGCGGCGAATACGGGTCGAGCAGGAACGAGGCATTCATCACCTCGGTGATGTAGACCGGCGAACCCGGTGCCAGCACCCGGCGCACCTCGCTCAGCACGCGCGCCGGTGACGGCACGTGCTCCAGTACCCAGCACAGGAACGCCGAGTCGAAGCTGCGTGCCTCGAACGGGAGCTCGCCGGCGTCAGCCTGCTGCAGGGTGTAGCGGTCGCTGCACCACGGCGTGCGCGCCAGGTTCTCGCGCGCGGTGGCCAGCTGGGCCTCGCTCAGGTCCACACCGGTCACGTGCAGCTCGGGGAAGCGGCGCAGCAGGATCTCGGTCTGTGCACCCACGCCGCTACCGACTTCCAGCAGGCGCCGCGCGCCGCTGTAGTCGATCTGGCCGAAGATGCTCGATTCCAGCAGGCGCGCCTGGGTCATCAGGCGCTGCTGCTCGGTGCCGGAGAACCCGTGCAGGTAGGTCGGGGAGGAGATCGGCGGGGTCATGGGGCGGGCTCTTGTAGCGTCGAGCAGGCTCGACTGTCCGGAAACGCAGGATTGGCGGCTCAGGCCGCCGAAGACAACGCCGGTTCCCCGGCGATCAGGCGGTCGAAGTACTCGGTGGTCAGCGCGATCTGGCTCTGCGGGTCTTCGGCGCGGTTGACCACGGCGCGGAAGGCCGCATTCTCCGGCCGGTCCTTGGCATACCAGCCCAGGTGCTTGCGCGCGATGCGCACGCCCTGCGGCTCGCCATAGAACGCATGCAGTGCGTGCAGGTGGCCGAGCAGGATGTCGCGCACTTCCGCCAGCGACGGCGGTGGCAGTTCCTCACCGGTGGCCAGATAGTGCGCCACTTCGCGGAAGATCCACGGCCTGCCTTGTGCCGAGCGGCCGATCATCACCGCGTCTACGCCGGTTTCCTTCAGGACGCAGGCGGCCTTCTGCGGCGAATCGATATCGCCGTTGGCGATCACCGGAATGCGCAGCGCGGCCTTGATCTCGCCGATCGTGGCGTACTCGGCCTGGCCGGTGTAATGCTGGTCGCGGGTACGGCCGTGCACCGCCAGTGCCGCGATGCCGCTGTCCTCGGCGATGCGTGCGATCAACGGGCCGTTGCGGTGGTCGCAGTCCCAACCGGTGCGGATCTTCAGCGTGACCGGCACGTCCACCGCGTTGACCACGGCCTCGAGGATGCGCGCCACCAGCTGCTCGTCGCGCATCAGTGCCGAACCGGCCCAGGCGTTGCACACCTTCTTGGCCGGGCAACCCATGTTGATGTCGATGATCTGCGCGCCGTGGTCGACGTTGTAGCGTGCGGCCTCGGCCAGCTGCTGCGGCTCGGTGCCGGCGATCTGCACGCTGATCGGGGCCGGCTCGCCGTCATGGTCCATGCGGTGGATCGACTTGCGCGTGTTCCAGAAGCGCGGATCGCTGATGGTCATTTCCGAGGCGGCCAGACCCGCGCCCAGCCGTTTGCACAGCAGGCGGAAGGGCTTGTCGGTGACGCCGGCCATGGGCGCCAGCACGACGTTGGGGGCAATGGTGTAGGGGCCGATCTGCATGCGCCCATTGTAGGGCGCGGGCGGCGGTACGGCCGTGTCAGCCCCGCCCCGGTTCAGGCCCATCGGCACCGACCTCATGCCGTACCGGCATCAGCAGATGCTTGACGGTTGCTTCCGCCGCCCCCAAGGGCGGGCGATGGTAGGCGGCTACCCCAGGATCTGCCAGGCCTGGCGGGTACCCAGGGCGAAGGCCAGCCCCAGGCTGAGGCACACCAGTGAACTGACCACCCAGAAGCGCCGGCCGTTGTCGCCGGGCTGGAGCAGGGCCAGCCCGAAGCCCATCGCCGCGCGCAGCAGCAACAGCAGGGCGATGCCCGACAGGACCAGACGGCTGGCCGGCAGCGGCGAATGCCAGCCCGCGGCTGCGAGTGCGTACAGGGTCCAGGCCACCAGCACGGCCGTAATGCCGGCGGTCATCAGCGGCGGCCACCAATGCCCGGCCTGTGCCAGCCGGACCATGCGCGGGCCAGCACCGAAGTACCTGTACCACGAGGCGCCGAAGGCAATACAGCCGATATGCAGCAGGGCCGCAATGGCACTACCGGCGGCGGCAACCAGCAACCAAGGGAATCCGTCCATGTCCTGCCCACGCTGAAACGCTGCGCGGATGGTGGGTGAGGGGCGGGATGCGGGCAATGCGACCGGCAGTCGCAGCCGTCCGATGCGACCACAGATGATAGCGCTGCGCTCAGCGCGGCGGATCGATCTGCAACCCGGCGCCGAGACGGTCCAGGGCCACGTCCACGCGTGGCAGCCGTTGCCGGCCTTGCGGCCACAACAGGCGCAGCGGCAGGCCGCGGCAGTCCAGCGACGGCAGGATCGAGACCAGGCTGCCGCGCGCCAGCGCGTCATCGACAAGCCAGGTGGCCAGCTGCGCGATGCCGAAGCCGGCCTCGACCGCCGCCACCTGGGCCTCGGCGCTGCCAACCACCAGGCGCGCGCGGGCCTGCAGCGGTGTACTGCGCTGCCCGCCATCGGCCACCTGCCACGGCCCGATGCTGCCGTCCGCGCGTCCGAACAGCACACCGTCATGCCCGGCCAGCTCGGCGGCCGAGCGGGGCTGGCCATGCCGGAGCAGGTAGGCCGGGGAGGCGCAGAAGCGCAGGCATTCGTAACCGAGCTGGCGGCTGCCCAGCGTGGCGGGCAGCGGCTCGGGACCGCCGATGCGTACGGCGAGGTCGACGCCGTCCTCGGCGAGGTCGCTGAAGCGGTCGCTGAAGGTCACCTGCGGATGCAGCTGTGGAAACTCGGCGGCCAGCTGCAGCAGCAACGGCCAGACTTTGAGGCGCCCGAAGGTGGCCGGCGCATCCACCCGCAGGCGGCCCACGGGAGCGTCTGCGTGCGAGACCAGCACTGACTCGGCATCGGCCAGTTCGCCCAGCACCCGCACGCAGGTGCGGTAGAAGCCCTCACCGGCCTCGGTCAGGCGAAGGCGGCGCGTGCTGCGTTCGAACAACCGCGCTCCCAGCCGCGCCTCCAGCCGCGCGATGGTCTTGCCCACCGCCGAACTGGTCAGGTGCAGGCGTTCGGCGGCGGCAGTGAAACTGCCGGCATCGGCGGTGGCGACGAAGGCCTCTATGCCGCGCAGGCGCTCGGTGGGAAGCATGGGGAGAAATTCTGTCCGGAATCGATGGAAAACATAGCAGCAATCGGAACTCACGGAGGAAATAGGCTGGCGACCCCTGTTCTGATGCCCGCCCATGTCCTCCCTTGATTCCGCCGTGACCGCTGTCCACGCAAACGCTCGCGCACGTCTTTCAGTCGTCCTGCTGGCGGTGTCCGCCTTCGTCATCGTCACCACCGAGTTCCTGATCGTCGGCCTGTTGCCCGCGCTGGCGCGCGACCTTGGCCTGGGCATCGCCCGAGCGGGGCAGCTGGTCACCTTGTTCGCGTTCACCGTGATGCTGGCCGGGCCACCCTTGACCGCGCTGCTGTCACACGTCGGCCGGCGCCGCCTGTTCGTGGTCATCCTGCTGCTGTTCGCGGCTTCCAACGCGCTGGCCGCGATGGCCACGCAGCCGTGGCTGCTGGCGCTGGCGCGGGTGCTGCCGGCACTGGCCCTGCCGGTGTTCTGGGGCACCGCCAGCGAGACTGCTGTGCAGCTGGCTCCTGCAGGGCAGGGAGGCCGTGCTGTCGCGCGGGTCTACTTGGGTATCACCGCCGCAATGCTGTTCGGTATCCCACTGGGGACGTTGGCCGCCGACGCCCTCGGTTGGCGCGGCAGCTTCTGGCTGTTGGCGGCCCTGTCGCTGTTGATGGCGGGCGCGCTGGCGTTGTGGATGCCGGACACCGTGGTCGGGCCGCGGCGCGCGCTGGGCGAGCAGGCACGTGTGCTGCGCCAGCCGCAGTTGCTGGGCCATGTGCTGCTGTCGGTGCTGGTGTTCACCGCGATGTTTGCTGCCTACACCTACCTGGCCGATGTACTGGAGCGGCTGATACGGGTACCGGCGGCACAGGTGGGCTGGTGGTTGATGGGCTTCGGCGCCGTGGGACTGCTCGGCAATGCACTGGGTGGGCGCTGGGTCGATCGTGCGCCCCTGGGCGCGACCCTGGTGTTCTGCGCGGTGCTGGCGCTGGGCATGCTGGCCAGTGTCGGGCTGGCCGGCCACGGCGCATTCGTGCTCATCGCATTGGTCCTGTGGGGTGTGGCGCATACCGCATTGTTCCCGCTGTGCCAGGTGCGGGTGATGCGTGCAGCGCCCCAGGCACAGGCGCTGGCCGGAACCTTGAATGTGTCTGCGGCCAACGCCGGCATCGGCCTGGGTGCGCTGCTGGGAGGTGGGGCCATCGAACGCTTCGGCCTGGCATCGCTGGGCGCGGTGGGCGCGGCCGTCGCGTTGCTGGCGATTGCCGCTGGCCTGTTGCTGGGATGGCTTGCGCGGTCTCGTTCATCCACGCATGGTGTGGATCTGCCTCATTGAAAAGCAAACAGAAAAGCCCGGGTGTCTGCACACCCGGGCTTCTTCATCCACGCATGGCGTGGAATTACTTTGCTTCGGCGTCGGCCGGGGTGAAACGCGGCATTGCCGCAGCGGCACCTTCCTTCTCGGTCGAACGACCGGCGAACTGGTTGGCGAAGCGCACGTGACGGGCGAACGGGGCGTCGGCCACCTGTGCCAGCGATGCGGCCAGCGCACCGTTGAAGGCGTCGCCGGCGCCGGTGGTGTCGATCGCCTGCACCTGTTCGGCACCCACGCGGTAGTACGGCTGGGTATCGCCGCGCAGGTTCTCGTCGGCATGCGACACGAACACGCCCACCGAACCCAGGGTGACCACCACGGTGCCGTTGCCGACCAGCTTGCGGCACAGCGCGTGCAGGCTGGCGCCATCCAGCGCGGCGACGTCGTTGGCATCCACGCGCTCACCGACATGACGGCCGAGCAGGGCGGCGAACTCGGTCTCGTTCGGGGTGATCACATCGGCCAGCTTGAGCAGGCCGATGGTGGAGGGGGCATCGGCCGGTGCGGTGTTGAGCACGGTGGTGACGCCGGCCTCGCGGGCCGTGGCCAGTGCCGCTTCGATGGTCTGCACCGGCGATTCCAGCTGCACCAGCACCACCTTGGCGCCGGTCAGCAGCGCCTGCTGCTGTTGCAGGAAGTCGGTGCTGAGCGCGGCGTTGGCACCCGGGCCGATCACGATGGTGTTGCGGCCGCGCGCGTCCACATAGATGCCGGCGGTGCCGGTCGGTTCGCTGCTGGCTTCGGCGATCAGACCGAAGCCGTCCTGCGCGGCCAGCTCACGGGCGGTGGCGCCACCGGCGTCGTCGCCCAGCGCGCACACGAAGTGGGTGTCGGCACCGGCGCGGCAGGCCGCCACGGCCTGGTTGAAGCCCTTGCCACCGGGGCCGGTGCTGTAACGGCCGGCAATGGTCGCACCCGGTGCCGGCAGCGACTCGCACCGCCACACGTGATCGACATTGAAGGAACCGACGACAACGACACTGCTGCTCATAGGGAATCTTTTCTCAACCAAGGGTTCAACTGAAGTGCGTCAGCACGCCGGCGATGGTCGCCGTCATGAAGGTGGCAATGGTACCGCCCAGCACGGCGCGCAGGCCGAACTTGGCCAGGTCGTGGCGACGTTCCGGGGCCAGCCCGCCGATGCCGCCGATCTGGATCGCGATCGAGCTGAAGTTGGCGAAGCCGCACAGCGCGTAGGTAGCGATCAGGCGACCTTCCTCGGACAGGCTCACGCCGGCGATCTGGCCGTTCACGATCTGCGACAGCTCGGTGTAGGCCACGAACTCGTTGATCACGACCTTCTGGCCGATCAGCGAACCGACGGTGGTGGCATCGGCCCACGGGGTGCCGATCACCCAGGCGATCGGGGCCAGTACGTAACCGAAGATGGTCGACAGGTTGGTCGGCTTGCCGATGGCAGCGGCCAGGCCGGTCACATCGCCAATCCAGGTAAGCGGTGCGTTCAACAGCGCGATCAGAGCGATGAAGGCCAGCAGCATCGCACCGATGTTCAGCGCCAGCTTCAGGCCGTCACCGGCGCCGGCAGCGGCCGCGTCGATGATGTTGCTGGAGGTCTTTTCGACTTCCATCTTCACCGTGCCGCGGGTCAGCGGGGTGCCGGTTTCCGGGATCAGCAGCTTGGCCACGACCAGGGTGGCCGGGGCCGCCATGATGCTGGCCGCCAGCAGGTGCTTGGCATAGAAGGCCTGCTGCGCCGGATCACCGCCGCCGAGCATGCCCACGTAGGCCGCCAGCACGCCACCGGCGATGTGTGCCATGCCGCCGATCATCATGGTCAGCAGCTCGGACTGGGTCATCCTGGCGATGTACGGGCGCACGGTCAGCGGCGCCTCGGTCTGGCCGATGAAGACGCTGGCGCAGACGCTGGTGGTTTCCGCGCCGGACACGCGCATCACCTTGGTGATCGACCACGCCATCACGCGCACAATCGCCTGCATGACGTTGAGGTGGTACATCACCCCCATCAGTGCAGAGAAGAAGATGATGGTCGGCAACACCTGGAAGGCAAAGATGAAGCCGTAATTCTTGGTGTCCATCAACGAGCCGAAGATGAAGCCCGAGCCCTCGTTGACGTAGCTGAGGATCTTGACGAAGCCCTTGCCCAGCGCGTCGAACACGTCGCGCCCGCCCGGCACCAGGATCACCAGCGCCGCAAAGGCGATCTGCAGGGTGATACCGGTGGCAACCAGCTTCCAGTCAACCGCGCGCTTGTTATTGGAAAACAACCAGGTGATGCCGATCAGCACCGCCAACCCGAACAGGCCGAAGCCGATCCTGCCCAAACCTTCGACCATGTGAGTGACTCCCCTGGGGCGTCGCGAAAAACGGGAAGCCTAGTGCAGGGCAGGGGCCGGGGCAAGAAAAAGCAGCGTGTGCGCGGCCATCGGTGCCGATCAGGCCAGCAACGGCAAGGGCTTTGCGGCTGGCGGCGGCAGGTAGAATGGGGTTTGATCCCGGCCCGGATGCGGGCCCGCAGCAGGAGATTCGCATGCAATACCGTCGCCTGGGCTCCACCGGCCTGCCGATTTCCGCCTTGTCCTTCGGCGCCTGGGTGACCTTCGGCGATCAGGTTCCGCGCGATGAGGCCCGCAACCTGGTGGCCGCCGCCTGGGATCATGGCGTCAATTTCTTCGACAACGCCGAGGGCTATGCCAACGGCCGTGCCGAACAGGTCATGGGGGACGTGATCACCGACCTGCGCCTGCCGCGCGACGGCTTCTGCGTGTCCAGCAAGGTGTTCTTCGGCAGCGCCAAGGACCCGCGACCGACCCAGCGCGGACTGTCGCGCAAGCACGTGACCGACGCCTGCCACGCTGCACTCAAGCGCCTGCGGGTGGACTACCTGGACCTTTATTACTGCCACCGCCCGGATCCGGACGCGCCGATCGCCGAGACCGTGCACGCCATGGATACTCTGGTACGGCAGGGCAAGATCCTTTACTGGGGCACCTCGGAGTGGTCGGCGGCGCAGATCCAGCAGGCGCTGGACATCGCCGAGGCGCGCAACCTGCAGGGCCCGTCGATGGAGCAGCCGCAGTACAACCTGCTGCACCGCGAGCGGGTCGAGGTCGAGTACGCGCCGCTGTATGCCGGTGCCGGCCTGGGCACCACCATCTTCTCGCCGCTGGCCTCGGGCCTGCTCACCGGCAAGTACGACCAGGGCATCCCGGCCGATGCACGGCTGGGGCGCGAAGGCATGGAGTGGTTGCAGGACCTGGTGCTGGGGGCCGACGCCGGGGCCCGCCTGGGTCAGGTGCGCCGTTTCAGCGAAGTCGCGCGCGCGCTGGGCCAGGCCCCGGCCACGCTGGCGATTGCCTGGTGCCTGCGCAACCCGAATGTCTCCAGCGTGATCCTCGGCGCCAGCCGGGTCAGCCAGCTGCTGCAGAACCTGCAGGCACTGGACGTGCTGGAGCAGGTCGACGCCGCCGGCTGGGCCCAGGTCGAAGCCGTCTTCGCCTGAACCCCGGGGGCCGACCGGGCCTGGGGCCTCGGCCAGGTCGGCTCGGCCGAGGGATCGGGAACGGGATCGGTAGAGTCGACTGTTAGTCGACTGCTTCGAATAAACGACTGCTTCGAGCAACAGCAGTCGACTAACAGTCGACTCTACAAATCTACGCCGCTATTTGATTGACAAAAGCTATCGAATTTCCGAATTCGATCATTAATCTCATCAATGAAATTGAGAATGGTTGTTGATTGTCAACTGAGAATCATTATCATTTAACTCGTCCCTCGCACGAGTCCAGATGCTCATGAATGCTCAACCTGTACTGCTGCGCCCCGAAACGCTGACGCTCCGCGATCGACCGGTCCGCGTCGTTCCGCCGGAAGAGGTCATCGACAGCGAAGCCCTGCTCAAGGGCCGTCGTGAAATCCTGATCCAGCACGGCGACCGCTTCTATCGCCTGCGGCACACCAGCAACGACAAGCTGATCCTGACCAAGTAATCGCGGCCTGGTCGCCCGCCTCCCTCCCTCCTGCCGGCAGCGCCGACAGGGTGGGCGACCCGTCCGCTCCTGCTCTCTCCCCCTCGGTCTACCGCGTGCACCTTCCGGGTGTGCCGGTAACCGGGGGTTCCCCTGCCTGACCGACCGAACCCGATGACCCGCCATACCGCCCTTTGCCTTGCTGTCTGGATGGCGCTGCCGCTGTCCGCCCACGCTGCTGCCACTGCCGCACCCGATGCGCGCGAATTCGATCGGGTGCAGGTCACCGCCACCCGCACCGAGCGGGCCGTGAGCGACGTGGCGGCCACCGTGGACGTCATCGACCGTGAGCAGATGGACCGGCATCTGGTGCAGGACATCAAGGATCTGGTGCGCTACGAACCGGGCCTGTCGGTCACCCGCAGCGCGACCCGCTTCGGCCTGGATGGTTTCCGCATCCGTGGCCTGGACGGCAACCGCGTGCGCATCCAGACCGACGGCATCGTCATGCCGACCCGGTTCGACATCGGTTCGTTCGCCAGTTCCAACCGCAACTTCACCGACCTCGATACGCTCAAGCGCGTCGAGATCGTACGTGGCCCGGCCAGCTCGCTGTACGGCTCCGATGCACTCGGCGGCGTGGTCGCGTTCGTGACCAAGGACCCGGCCGACTACCTCAAGGACGGCAAGAACAGCTACTTCGGCCTGAAGTTCGGCTACGACGGTGAGTGGAAGGGCCTGCTTGGCGGTGCCACGGCGGCCTTTGGTGGTGACCATTGGAGCGGCCTGGTCAACGTCAACCACCACCAGGGTCAGGAAACCGACAGCAAGGGCACGGTGCGCAGCGACAACGACACCCGCACGGCGTCCAATCCGCGGGATCGCGACGGCCGCAGCCTGCTCAGCAAGCTGGTCTATGCACCGAGCGAGGACCAGCGCTTCCGCCTGACCGTGGAAGGCAACGAAGACACCACCGATACCAATGTGCTGTCGGCGATTGCCAGTGTTGCGCCGCGTCCCGGCGCGATGGCTGCCGCAACTGGCATGAAGTCCCACGACACCCAGAAGCGCAACCGCGTGTCCTTCGCCCACGAAATGGATGCGCTGGACCAACCATTCGCCGACAGCCTGCACTGGCAGGTGTACGCGCAGAACAGCGAAACCCGGCAGCAGACCGACGAAACGCGCACCGACGGCACCCGCCGCCACCGCGTGTTCTCCTTCGACCAGCATGCCTATGGCCTGCAAGCGCAGTTCAACAAGGCGTTCACCACCGGCAGCGTCGAGCACGCAGTGACCTACGGTTTCGAAGGCACCCGTACCGAGATCCGCCAGAAGCGCGACGGCTACCAGGTCAGCAAGGCGGGCGTGGTCAGCAACACGGTGTTGCCGGACACCTTCCCGGTGCGTGACTTCCCGATCAGCAAGACCACCGAGCTGGGCCTGTATGCACAGGATGAGATGCGCTTTGCCGATGGCAGGCTGTCGCTGGTGCCGGGCGTGCGCGTGGACCGCTACGAGCTGAAGCCGGAAGTGGACAGCATCTTCGCCGAAGACAACCCGACCACGGCCGTGGCGCAGCTGAAGAAGACCAGCGTGTCGCCGAAGCTGGGCATGGTCTGGCGCTTCACCGACCAGTGGTCGTTGTTCGCCGGTTATGCGCGTGGCTTCCGATCGCCACCGTACAACGACGTCAACATCGGCCTGACCAATGTCGCCTTCCGCTATACCGCCATCGCCAATCCGGACCTGAAGCCCGAAACCAGCGACGGCTACGAACTGGGCCTGCGCTTCATCGCGCCGGCGGCGTACGTCAGCGTCAGCGGCTACTACAACGACTACAAGGATTTCATCCAGTCCAACGTCGATACCGGCCGCAACGCACAGGGTTTGACCGTGTTCCAGTCGCAGAACATCGCCGAAGCACGCATCTATGGCGCGGAAATGAAGGCCGGCATCGAGTTCGGCGAGCTCAGCCCGGCGCTGAAGGGCTGGGCGCTGCGCAGTGCGTTGGCATGGTCGCGTGGTGACAACCGGACCGATGACGAGCCGCTGGCCTCGGTCGATCCGCTTCGCGGCACGCTGGGCCTGATGTACGACACCGATACCTGGGGCGTCGAACTGGCCGGCACCTTCGTACAGCGCAAGAAGCGCCTGCCGCCGCCTGCTGCGCAGACCAATCCGAACGCACCGGCACCCTTCGTCTACCAGCCGGCCGGCTACGGCGTGCTCGACCTGATGGCGCACTGGAACTTCGCACCGGGTGCCACCTTCAATGTCGGCGTGTTCAACCTGGCCGACAAGCGCTACATCGAATGGTCGTCGATCACCCCGAGCCTGATCACCAATCGCGCACTGAGCGATCGTTTCAGCAGCCCGGGCCGCACCTTCTCCGCCAGCCTTGCCGTTTCCTGGTGACCTCATGAGCCGAGCACTGTCCGCACGCAGGAATGACTCCATCGCCGCGCCGCACAGCGGGGCCTGGCCGACCCCGGCACAGCTGGCCACGCTCGGCACCGTGTTGTGCCTGTACCACGCTGACGGCAACGAGCTGGGTGGCTGGCGCCAGGCCGTACGCGTGCACGCCTGCCAGGGCGTGGACAGCGAGGGCCTGCGCGAAAGCCTGTGCTTCCTCGATGGCCGCGGCCGCTGCGTATGGCGCCTGTACCTGCTACCGGACAGCGATTTCCTGGCCTGGGACCGGCTGGTGGCCGCGTTGCCGCCGGGGCCGGAACACGACAGCGATGGCAGCGTCGGCGAACGACTGTGGCGGCGCCTGGCCGGCCATCTCGGCGGCCAGCGCTGGCGCCTGTGCGCGCTGCGCCTGCACGCCGCCGACGACGGGCGCACCCTGGCGGCCAGCCTGTCGACCCTGTCCTCGCTGGGCGCGGCCACCGCCCGCCGCATCGCACGCCTGGAAGGTGCTGAAGGCGAACTGGTGATCGACGACTGTTGTTGTGCCGACGCCGCCCGGCGCCCGGCGCCACGGATTCCCGGCGACCTGCCGCTGATCCGCCTGTGACCCTCTCCTGATGGAACGCCCGTTGGCCACGGATGGCCCCTCAATGAATCTGCACCCCCGAAGGAAGACCCCGATGAAGCTCCAGACAGCCAGCGCCATGCTGCTGCTCGCCGTCAGCGGCGTGGCCAGCGCGCAGCCCTCCGACATCGCCCGCGACCACGACAGCATCCTGGCCATGCAGGGTGAGTACACCGTGGATTTCGCCTTCGACGAAACCGTGCTGCTGAAGCCGGGCTATGAGCGTGCGCCGGCGATGCGCAGCGGTGGCAACGAAGTGGTCATCGTGGTCGAGGACACCCCGAAGCGCATCGTGCTGCAACACCTGCTGCTGGACGAGAAGAGCGGCCACATCACCAAGCATTGGCGCCAGGACTGGGTGTACGAAGCACCCAACCGTTTCGAGTTCAGTGCAGACCAGACCTGGCAGGTGCGCAGCATTCCGGCGTCGGTAAACCAGGGTGCCTGGACCCAGTGCGTGTATGAAGTGAGCGATGCACCGCGCTACTGCGGCACCGGCAAATGGACCTACACCAACAACGTGCCGAGCTGGACCAGCGACCTGAGCTGGCGTCCGCTGCCGCGTCGTGAGTACACCAAGCGCAGCGACTACAACGCGCTGGCCGTGATCAACCGCCATACGCTGACCCCGAACGGCTGGACCCACGAACAGTTCAACACCAAGGTGCAGCGCAACGCCGACGGCAGCCAGGTGGAGATCGCACGCGAGTTCGGCTTCAACGACTACGTGAAGACCACCGAGATCGACTTCACCCCGGCGCGCGACTACTGGAAGGCTACTGCCGGTTACTGGGCCAAGGTGCGCCAGCGCTGGGACGGTTTCCTGGCCCAGGCCCCGGGCGTGCACCTGAAGACCAGGATCGACGGCATGGCGATGATCATTCCGCTGTTCACCCAGGCCGAAGAAATCCAGTCCGGCAAGAAGGTGAAGGACACGCAGATCGACGACGTGTTCGCCAAGTACGTGGAAAAAGCCCAGTAGATCCACGCCATGCGTGGATGTGCTTGTTCCTTGAACATTGGCAACGCCGTCATGTGTTCTTGGTAAGTGCCGAGCTTGCTCGGCACGCGCCCCGGTCCGGCGCCGCCTCAGGCCTCGCGCAGGGCCAGTGCCGGTGGCGTATGCAGGATCGCCCGCGTACCCCACCAGCCGGCCAGCAGGCTCAACCCGATACCGGCCACGCCGCCGATCAGCAGGCCCGGCCACGGCGGCAGCAACGGCAGCTCGAACACCTTCTGCGAGACCGCCACACCGATGGCGGCCGCCGCCCCCACTGCCAGCAACGCGGCCAGGGTGCCCAGCGCGCCGAATTCCACCAGCACCGCGCCGCGCAGCTGCCGCCGGGTCGCGCCCAGCGTGCGCAGCACCGCGCTGTCGTAGCGACGCTCGCCCGCCGTGGCCTGCAGCGCGGCCAGCAGCACCAGTACGCCGGCCAGCAGGCTGAACACCATCACCAGCTGCACCGCCTGTGCCACCCGTTCCATCACATCGCGCACCTGCGAGATCACCGCATCCACGTCCAGCAGCGACAGGTTGGGCTGCGCGCGTACCAGCTCGCCCAGCCCGGCCGCTTTGCCGGCCGGCAGGTGGAATGCCGACAGCAGGTTGTGCGGGGTGTCACCCACGGCGTTGGGGTTCAACAGCACGAAGAAGTTGGGCCGGAAGGTGTTCCAGTCCGCCTTGCGCACGCTGGTGACGGTGAATTCGCGTTCCTGCTCGCCCACTGCAATGGTGATGCGGTCGCCCGGATGCACGCCGTAGCGTTTGGCCCAGCCGATCTCCACCGAGGCTTCCGGCGCGGTGCTGTCGGCCTTCCAGAACGTGCCGTTCAGCAGCGTGTTGGCCGGCGGGAAGCTGCTGCGCCAGCTGAAGTTCAACGGCCGGTTTTCATCATCGTCGTCCCGCTGTGCTTCGCCTGACGCTGGCTGCCCGCTCTGTTCCGGCGAGCGGTCCACGCGCAGCGGCGGCTTGCCGTTGATCGCGATCAGGCGGCCGGTGGCCATTGGTTCGATGCTGGCGTCGTTGGCGCCCAGCCCGCGCAGCGCTGCCAGCACGCTGTCGCGTTGCTCGGGCTGGATGTTGATCAGGAAGTAGTTCGGTGTATCCGCAGGCAACCGCTCGCGCCACTGCTGCAGCAGGCCGGGACCGGTCACTGCCAGCAACAGCAGCGCACACAGCGACAGTGACAAGCCCACCAGCTGCATCACCGCCAGCATCCGGCGCCGGGTCAGCGCCGCCAGGCCCAACCGCCAGTGGCCGTGCAGGCGATGCTGCAGGCCGCGCATCAACTGCAGCAGCACGAAACCGACCACGCCGGCCGCCACCGCCAGCCCGCCCAGGCCCCCCAGCACCCACAAGGCCAGCTTGAGGTCGCCGGTGACCTGCACCGCCAGCACCAGGCTGGCCCCAAGCGCGGCCACATAGGCCAGCAGCGAGGTCGGTGGCAGCGTGGCGAAGGAACGGTTGAGTACGCGCATTGGCGGCACCCCGCGCAGGCGCAGCAGCGGTGGCAGGCCGAAGCCGAACAGCAGCAACAGGCCGATGCCGGCACCGGTCAGCGCCGGCATTGCCTCCGGCAGTGGCAGGCGCTGCGGCACCAGGCTGCCCAGCACCTGTACCAGCCCTTCCTGGGCGGCCATGCCCAGGCCGATGCCAAGCGCACAGGCCGGTACTGCCAGCATCAGCAGCTGCAGTGCCAGGCCGAGCAGGATGTCGCGCTGGCGCGCACCGAGGCAGCGCAGGATCGCCACCTGGTCGATGCGGCGCAGGGCGAAGCGGTTGGCCGCCAATGCGGTGGCCACGCCCGCCAGCAGCACCGCCAGCAGCGCGCTCAGGCCGAGGAAGCGGCCGGCCAGGTCGAAGGCCTGGCGCACGCCGCGCTGGGTGTCATCCACGCTCAGCAGGCGCAGGCCCTTCACCTGTGGCAGCAGCCACTCGCGCAGGGACGCGATCTGCCCCGCCGGTCCCGCAAACATCAGCCGGTAGTTGATGCGGCTGCCGGGGCCGAGCAGGCCGGTGCCCTCCACGTCAGCACGGTTGACCAGCAGGGTGGGGGATAGGGTCAACAGGTCGCCACCGGCATCCGGCTCGGCCTCGATGATGCCGGCGATACGCAGCGTGCCGGCGCCGAATTCGAGGTCATCGCCGGCCTTCAGCCCCAGCCCCTGCAGCAGGCGCGGGTCGGCATAGGCCTGGCCCTTGGGGGGCATGCCGGCCTCGGCGATCAGCGCGCCACCGGGCGTGCTGCGCACCCGCAGCGTGCCGCGCAGTGGATAGCCCGCCTGCACCGCTTTGATGCTGGCCATCTGGCTGGCATCACCGTTGAACAGCACGCTGCCGAAGCTGGCGATACGGGTGAAGGCCAGTCCACGCCGCTGCGCCTCGTCGGCGAACGCCTGCGGCGGGTCATCGCGCCCGGCAATGCCGAGGTCACCGCCGAGCATTTCCGCTGCGCTGCCGGTCAGTGCCAGATTGACCCGGTTCACCAGCGTGCCGACCGCGGTCATCACTGCCACGCCCAGCACCAGTGCGGCGAACACGGTCAGCAGGTCGCCGGCCAGCGCCTCGCGGCGCAGCGCGCGCCACGCGTGCCGCAGCGGGTTCATGCCTGCGCCCCACGCTCGACCGGCAGCAGGCGGCCATTGTCGATGCGGTGGATGTACTGGCAACGCTGGGCCAGGCGCAGGTCGTGGGTGACCAGCACCAGCGTGGTGCCGCTGCTCGCGTTGAGTTCGAACAGCAGGTCGCTGATGTGCTGGCCGGTGGCGTGGTCCAGCGAGCCGGTCGGTTCGTCGGCGAACAGGATGCGTGGGCGGGTGACGAAGGCGCGCGCCAGTGCCACGCGCTGCTGCTCGCCGCCGGACAGCTGGCGCGGGTAGTGGCGGGCGCGATGGGCCAGGCCGACCTGGGCCAGCACTTCATCGACCCGTACGCGGTCCTCGCGCCCGGCCAGCTCCAGTGGCAGCGCCACGTTCTCGGCGGCGGTCAGCGCCGGCAGCAGGTGGAAGCTCTGGAACACGAAACCGACCTCACGTGCGCGCAGCTGGGCACGTGCTTCCTCATCCAGTGCCGCCAGATCCTGCCCGGCCAGGCCTATGCGGCCGCGGCTGGGCAGGTCCAGCCCGGCCAGCAGGCCGAGCAGGGTGGTCTTGCCGGAACCGGAGGCGCCGACGATGGCCGCGCTGGTGCCTTCATGGACGGTCAGGGTGATGTTGTCCAGTATGTGGACTTCACCCTCCGGGCCCTGCACGGATTTGCCGACCTGGTCGACGGCGATGGCAACGGACGCGCTGCGGGGGGACAGGCTGTCGATGAGGAGACTCCAATGCGCAAGACGGGATGGAGCCGGCGAGCCGGCGTGATGATGGTGCTGCTGCTAGGGTTCCTGCTGCTGCCCGGGCTGGCCTGTGCCAAAGGTCCGGCCGGCACCGTGCTGGTCCTGGGCGACAGCCTCAGTGCAGCCCACAATATCCCCGTCGACGCCGGCTGGGTCAGCCTGCTGCAGCAGCGGGTCAGGCAGCAGTCGAAAACCCCGGCACGCATCGTCAACGCCAGCATGAGCGGGGAAACCACCGCCGGCGCGCTGACCCGCCTGCCGGGCCTGCTGGCGAAGGAAAAACCGACCGTGGTAGTGATTGCCCTCGGCGGCAATGACGCGCTGCGCGGACTGACCCCGGCGCAGGTGCAGGGCAACCTGGAAAAGATGGTGCAGGCCAGCCAGAAGGCCGGTGCCAAGGTGCTGCTGCTGGGCATCGACGTGCCGCCCAACTACGGCCCGGCCTACCGCCAGCGCCTGGCGGCCGCCTACAAGGCGCTGGCCACGCAGTACAAGGTGCCGCTGCTGCCGTTCCTGCTGGAGGGCGTGGCCCTGCAGCCGGGCATGATGCAGGCCGATGGCCTGCACCCGACCGCACAGGCGCAGCCGAAGGTGCTGGACAACGTCTGGCCGCTGCTGCGCCCTCTGCTCTGAACGATTTACTTCCCTCTTGACGGAACTTCACATCGCGTCCACCGTCGATCCGGCATGTTTCACAAAGCTGAAGTTAGAGGGAATCACATGCGTCAGACGAAGGAGACCTCCGGCTTGGTGCTGGTGGTCGAAGACAACCGCAACATCTCCGAGATGATCGGGGAATACCTGGAAGGTCGCGGCTTTGAAGTCGACTATGCACAGGACGGCCTGGATGGCTACCGCCTTGCGGCGGAAAACAGCTATGACGTCGTGGTGCTCGACTTGATGTTGCCGCGCCTGGATGGCATCGAAGTGTGCCGTCGCCTGCGCAACGATGCGCGCAAGTCCACCCCGGTGCTGATGCTCACGGCACGCGACACGCTGGACGACAAGCTCACCGGCCTCGGTTTCGGCGCCGATGACTACCTGACCAAGCCGTTCGCGATCCAGGAGCTGGAAGCCCGCCTGCGCGCGCTGATCCGCCGCGAACGTCGCCAGGTGGGGTCGGAAGTGCTCAAGGTCGCCGACCTGGTGCTCGATCCGGTCAGCATGCGTGCCACCCGTGCCGGTACCGAGCTGCAGCTGTCGCCGATCGGCCTGCGCCTGCTGACCATCCTGATGCGCGAATCGCCGCGCGTGGTCACCCGCCAGGAGATCGAACGCGAGATCTGGGGCAACGGCCTGCCGGATTCGGACACCCTGCGCAGCCATCTGTACAACCTGCGCAAGATCATCGACAAGCCGTTCGACCGTCCGCTGCTGCATACCGTGCAGAGTGCCGGCTACCGCATTGCCGACATCGCCCAGCCGATGGCCTGAACAGGTCCGCGCCGGTGCAGCCTCAGGCCGGGCCGGGCTGCGGCCCGGCACAAGGGCAGGGGATGATCGTCCGGCAGTGCCGCCGGTCATCGCCCGTGCATCCCAACGGCGCGGTGCGCTGCCTATAATCGCAGCGCTCTGACCGGGACTCCGCAATGCCGCACGGCCTGCCGCGCAAGATCCGTATCGCTTTCATCCTGCAGGCAGTGCTGGCCAGCCTGGGCATCCTGCTCGGTGCGTGGCTGGTTTCGCTGGTGATCAAGCACAGCCTGGTCGGCGCCGCCCTGCGCGAGGAGGCGGCGTACTTCTGGACGCTGCACGAGGCCTCGCCGGTACAGCCTCCACCCAACACCCAGAACATCCGTGGCTACCTGCTGGAAAGCGGGCAGTCGGCCCTGTCGCTGCCGGCCAACCTGCGCAGTCTGGAACCCGGCTTCCACGAACTGCCCAAGGACGACCAGCTGGTGCTGGTCGATGTGCGCCCGGCCGGCCGCCTGTACCTGGTGTTCCTGCGTTCGCGCGCGGAGATGCTGGCGTTCTGGTTCGGCATCGTGCCGGTGCTGCTGACCCTGCTGGCGGTGTATGGCGCCAGCTGGGTGACCTATCGGGCCTCCAAGCGCCTGGTGTCGCCGGTGAACTGGCTGGCGCGGCGCGTCTCACGCTGGGATCCGGGCCACCCGGAGGCAGCCGACCTGGAACCGAACAAGCTGCCGGCGGACATGCAGGGCGAGACCCGGCAGCTGGCGGCCGCACTGCATTCGCTGGCCAACCGGGTCAGCGCGCATGTGGCGCGCGAGCGCAATTTCACCCGCGACGCCAGCCATGAACTGCGCACACCGTTGACCGTCATCCGCGTCGCCAGCGACATGGCACTGGGCGATGACAGCCTGGAGCCGCGCCTGCGCCGCAGCCTGCAGCGCATCCAGCGTGCCGGCCGTGACATGGAGGCGGTGATCGATGCCTTCCTGATCCTGGCACGCGAGGCCGACGTCGAGCCCCAGGTCGAGCTGTTCGACGTCAACGACATCGTCCGCTATGAAGTGGACAACGCCAACGAACTGCTGGGTATGCGCCCGGTGTCGGTGCACCTGCACAGCGATGGCCCGGTGCAGCTGCATGCGCCGCCGCGGGTGCTGCAGGTGGTGGTCAGCAACCTGGTGCGCAACGCCTGCAGCTACACCGACGAAGGGCGCATCGACGTGCATGTGCACAACGACCGGGTGGTGGTGCGCGATACCGGTATCGGCATGTCGGCCGACGCGCTGTCGCGGGCCTTCGAGCCGTTCTACCGTGCCGAGCCGAGCCGTCCGCAGGGCACCGGCCTGGGCCTGTCGATCGTGCGCCGGCTGTGCGACCGCTTCGGCTGGAAGGTCAGCCTGGCCAGCGAGCCAGGCCAGGGCACCCAGGCCACGGTGATCTTCCGCTGAGGCGGCACCTGCTGCCTCGGTAGATGCCAACCAAGGTTGGCATCTACCGGAAGGCGTGCGCGTGGCGCCTCTGCGGCGTCCGCAGTCCCTCAGTTGCAGTTGACCTTCGGCGCCAGCGCCCTGGTCCAGATCGCATAGCCGGCCGGGGTCATGTGCAGCATGTCCTCGCGGAACAGCGACGCATCCGGCTGGCCATCGGTGCCGAGCATGGGTGTGTAGACGTCGGTGAAACCGGTATTGGGCAGCTTGGCCAGGGCGGCCTTGATCAGCGCGTTGGCTTCGTTGATCGCCGGCAGCAGATGCGCACGCGACGGGCTCGGCTTGATCGACAGGTACTCGACCCTGGTCTTCGGCAGGTCGCGATGCACGCGCTGCACGAAGGCAACCACATCGTCGCGCACCTGCACGGCGCTGCGGCCGCTGTTGAGGTCGTTGTCACCGGCGTAGAAGAACACCTTGCACGGCGCATACGGCACCACGATGCGGTCGGCATACCAGGTGCTGTCGCGCACTTCCGAACCGCCGAAGCCGCGGTTGAACACCGGCTGGCCGGGGAAGTCGGCTGCCAGGCCTTCCCACATGCGGATCGAGGAGCTGCCGATGAACTCGATGCCGCCCCGTGGCGGCGGGTTGGCCTGGTCGGCGCTGGCGAAGCGGGCCATGTCGCCGGCCCAGGCCACGTTGGAGACCTGCTCGGGCACGCGCGGCGGCTTGGCCGGGCTCAGCGCCTGGGCCAGGGGGGCGACGGTCAGCAGGCCCAGCATCAGCAGGCGGGTACGGTGACGGGACATCAGGCGCTCCAGCAGGGAAGGGGAAAGCCATCATAGAAGCTGGGGCGGGCCGGGGCTTGCCCTAGGCAGTCCATTCACCGGGCCGGTGCCGGGATGCGGCTGGCGGCCTTGTGGCAAAATGGCGGCCATCTGCCTATCCCTGTGCACCCATGATTCCCTGCCGTGCGTCTGAGCGGTCGCTGCGCCGCGCCCCTGTTGCTGGATGTTCCACCCGTGGCTGATCAGTTCGGCCATCTGCCCCGCGGCCCGCGCCGCATCGTCCAGGCCGCCCGCTGGTCCTGGCAGGGCCTGCGCGCCGCCTGGCTGCACGAGTCCTCGTTCCGGCTGGAGGTCTACCTGCTGATTCTGCTGACCCCGGTCGCGATCTGGCTGGGCCAGACCCCGGTCGAGCGCGCGCTGCTGATCGGCTCGATGCTGCTGGTGCTGGCGATGGAACTGGCCAACTCGGCCATCGAAGCGGTGATCGAACGTTACGGCAGCGAGATCCATGAGCTGGCCGGCCGCGCCAAGGACATGGGCTCGGCGGCGGTCTTCGTGCTGATGATGAACGTGCTTCTGTGCTGGGCGCTGGTCGTGGTCCCGCATGCAATGGCCGGCAATTACGGCTGATCCCTCATTCCCCCTTGTTGAAGACTTCCCATGTCCCTTGAGTTTCTTGCCGATCCGAATGTCTGGTTGACCCTGTTCACGTTGAGCGCGCTGGAAATCGTGCTCGGCATCGACAACCTGGTGTTCATTTCCATCGCGGTCAGCAAGCTGCCGGAAGAGCGGCGTCCGTTCGCACGCAAGCTCGGCATCGCGGTGGCCTGCATCACCCGCATCGGCCTGCTGGTGTCGCTGGCCTACCTGGCGCACATGGCGGCCAACCTGTTCACCGTGGCCGGCATGGGCATCTCCATCCGCGACCTGGTGCTGATCGTCGGTGGCCTGTTCCTGATCATCAAGGGCTGCATGGAGATCAAGGAACTGATCAGCGGTGGCGAGGACGAAGACCCCAGCACCACCAAGGCGTCGGCCGTGTTCGGCTACGTCATCGCCCAGATCGCGGTGATCGACATCGTGTTCTCGCTGGACTCGGTGATCACCGCCGTCGGCATCGCCGACCACATCCCGGTGATGGTGGCCGCCATCCTGCTGTCGGTGCTGGTGATGCTGCTGGCCGCCAACCCGCTGGGCCGCTTCATCGACGCCAACCCGACCGTGAAGATGCTGGCCCTGGCCTTCATCCTGATGATCGGTGCGGTGCTGATCCTGGACGGCCTGGACGTGCACGTGCCCAAGCCCTACATCTACGCCGCGATGGGCTTCTCGGTGCTGGTGGAGTGGCTGAACCTGCTGATGCGCCGCCGCGCCCGCGAACACCACGTGCCGGGTGCCGGCGACTGGTAAGCGCATGACCCCGAACCCCCGGCCAACGCCGGGGGTTCTTCGTTCTGCCTTGTAGAGCCGAGCCCATGCTCGGCTGACCGGCAGGAAGCAGCCGAGCATGGGCTCGGCTCTACACCGGAACCGCGGTTTTGGCACTCGCAGCGGAATTCCGGCATCCACTTGTGAACCAGGATCAACAGTGTTTTCCCAGGGCGAGGCTTAATCCGGAACAGCAGAGCGCGCAGGCTACGCACTCCCGATTCCCGCCCCCCAGGAAACCCTCCCATGAATTCCAGAGCCGCCTTGCTGGCGCTTGCCGTCGGCGCCTTCGCCATCGGAACCACCGAGTTTGCGCCGATGGGCCTGTTGCCAGTCATCGCCGACGGCGTGGGCGTGGGCATTCCCACCGCCGGCATGCTGATCACCGCCTACGCCGTGGGCGTGATGCTGGGGGCCCCGGTGATGACGCTGCTGATGGGACGGTTCGGCAAGCGCACCGCGCTGATGCTGCTGATGTCGATTTTCGTGGTTGGCAACCTGCTCTCGGCACTGGCCCCGAACTACGGCCTGCTGCTGCTGTCGCGTCTGGTCACCAGCCTCAATCACGGTGCCTTCTTCGGCATCGGTGCGGTGGTCGCCGCCAGCCTTGTGCCTAAGGACAAGCAGGCTGCTGCCGTGGCCACCATGTTCATGGGCCTGACCATCGCCAACATTGGCGGCGTGCCGCTGGCCACCTGGGTGGGCCAGCAATTGGGCTGGCGCCTGTCCTTCGCCGGTACGGCGGTGCTGGGCCTGGTCGCGATCACCGCGCTGGGCTTCGCGCTGCCGGCGTCTGCGCCGGGTCCGCGCCCGGACGTGCGCCGCGAACTGAGGGCGATCCTGCAGCCGCAGGTGTTGCTGGCGATGGGCACCACGGTCCTCGGCGCGGGCGCGATGTTCACCCTCTACACCTACGTGGCGCCGGTGCTGACCGAGTTGACCGGCGCCTCCAATACCTTCATCGCGATGTCGCTGGCCCTGATCGGTATCGGCTTCACCTTCGGCAACGGCATCGGCGGGCGCATGGCTGACTGGTCTCTGGATGGCGCCACCCGCATCCTGTTGGCCGGCTTGGCGGTGCTGATGTTCCTGCTGCCGTTGGCCTTCATGCACCATGCTACTGCGGCGCTGGGCGTGCTGCTGTTCGGCGCGGCGACCTTCGCCATCGTGCCGCCGCTGCAGATCCGGGTGATGCAGGCGGCCAGCGAGGCGCCGGGCCTGGCGTCGTCGATCAACGTCGGTGCGTTCAACCTGGGCAATGCGGTGGGCGCCGCGCTGGGTGGTGCGGTGATCAGTTCGGGGCTGGGTTACGCGGCGATCCCGGTGGCCGGTGGCCTGCTGGCGGCCACGGGGTTGCTGCTGGCATGGCTGGGGCGTCCGCGCACTGCGGTGGCTGAAGCCTGCTGAGGGGTGTTGGATTCCGGCAGGGCTGCGCCCTGCACCCGCAGAGGCAACGTCAAAAGCTGGGCTACTGAGGGATGGCGGGGCGGGTCCGGTGGCGGGGGACGCCGTAAACCCGTCCCTGGGGGCTTGGCCGCGGCATCCATGCCGCGGACACCCCCGCCACCGGACCCACCCCGCCTTCGACAGTCTTCCGCGATCTGTCGGAATGCGTTCTGCGCTGCTGTTGGTAGGTGTCGATCTTGGTCGACACGGTAGATCCACGCCATGCGTGGATGGCAGACACCAGGAATGTCTGAAGGGTCGGCTTTTGCCTTTGGCTTTTCTTTTGATCTTCCCGCGGTGCGCAGAAAACTGTCCATGGCCGGGAGGGTGGGTCGGCTGGGGGCGTGAGCCGCATGGATGCGGCGACCGAGCTTACATGGACGTACTTGCAGCGGCCCCCAGCCGACCCACCCTCCCGGCCCATCCCCGAGCTGGCTGGGCCACACCGCGGAGGGGGCCGCGCCCGATGGCCGGTCTTTCACCCGAACCATGGCATGCTCGGTGCCCAGTCCACCCGGAACCTCCGCCATGCGCCTGTTCACCCGTGTCCTGCCCCTGATGCTGCTGGCTTCCCTGCTGTCCGGCTGCGGCTACAACGCCATCCAGCAGAAGGATGAAGCGGTCAAGGCCAGCTGGTCGGAGGTCATCAACCAGTACAAGCGCCGCGCCGACCTGGTGCCCAACCTGGTGCAGACCGTGAAGGGCTTCGCCAGCCAGGAAGAGCGCGTGCTGACCGAAGTCACCAATGCCCGTTCGCGTGTCGGCCAGATCAACGTCAATGCCGACGACGAAGCCTCGCTCAAGCAGTTCCAGCAGGCCCAGGGCGAACTCGGCAGCGCCCTGTCGCGGCTGCTGGTGGTGACCGAGAACTATCCGGAGCTGAAGTCCGACCAGAACTTCCGCGACCTGCAGGCGCAGCTGGAAGGTACCGAGAACCGGGTCACCGTCGCCCGCGGCCGTTACATCCAGCAGGTGCAGGACTACAACACCTACATCCGCTCGTTCCCACAGGTGATCACCGCCAAGATCTTCGGCTACAAGACCAAGCCGAACTTCACCGTGGAAAACGAAGCGCAGATCTCCAACGCGCCGGCGGTCGATTTCGGCAACGCGCCGCAGCAGCAGCCGGCACCGCAGCCGGGCCACTGACCCATGCGCCTTGCCACTGCGCTGCTGGCCCTGCTGCTGTGGCTGCCGCTGGCCTCGCAGGCGCAGCAGCTGGCGCCGGTTCCTGCGCTGGATTCGCCGGTGGTCGATACCACCGGCACGCTGGATGCCGCGCAGAAGCAGGCACTGGTGCAGCAGGCGATGGAACTGCAGCAGCGCAAGGGCAGCCAGCTGCAGGTGCTGGTGGTGCCCACCACCCAGCCGGAAGACATCGCGCAGTACACCACGCGCGTCTTCGACCAGTGGCAGATTGGCCGCAAGGGCGTGGATGACGGCGTGTTGCTGGTAGTGGCCAAGGACGACCGGCGCGTGCGCATCGAGCCGGGCTACGGTCTGGAAGGTGCGATTCCCGATGCCATCGCCAACCGGGTCATCCAGGAATACCTGGTGCCGCGCTTCCGCAGCGGCGACTACGCCGGTGGCATCACCGATGCCACGGCGGTGCTGGTCAAGTTGATCGACGGCGAAACGCTGCCGGCACCGGTCAGCGGCCATCGCGGGCGTGAGCCCAGCGGTGGCGGTGATACCTGGTTCCTGGCGCTGTTCATCGGTGTGTTCGCCGGCAGCATCCTGCGCGGCGTGTTCTCGCGCGTGCCGCGTCCGCTGCGTGGCGTGCTCGGCGGTGCCGGTGCAGCCCTGGCGGCGTTCCTGTTCACGTCCACGCTGCTGGCCAGTGGCCTGGCGGGCATCGTAGGCCTGATCGTGGCCATGCTCTCAGGACACCCGGGCCGCTTTGCCGGTGGCGGTGGCTGGGGCGGTGGCAGCTGGGGCGGGGGCGGCGGCTTCGGTGGCGGTGGAGGATTTGGCGGCGGCTGGGGAGGCGGTGGTGGCCGCTCCGGTGGTGGCGGTGCTTCGGGGGGCTGGTGATGATCCAACGACTGTGTCGTCATGTGTTTTCGCCGTCGGTACGGCGCGCGTTCCCGCCGGCCACCCTGCAGGCGATCACCGAGGCCATCGCGGCCGGTGAGCAGCGCCACGGCGGGCAGGTGATGTTCGCGGTGGAAGCGGACCTTCCGCTGGCCGCGCTGTGGCACAGGGTCAGCCCGCGCCAGGCCGCCGAGCATGCGTTTGCCCGCCTGCGCACCTGGGATACCACCCACAACAATGGCGTGCTGATCTACCTGCTGCTGGCTGACCACGCCATCGAGATCGTCGCCGACCGTGGCCTGCACGGCCGGGTCAGCCCGGCGCAGTGGCAGCGGGTCTGCACCCACCTGCGCGAGGGCCTGCGTGGTTCCCATCCGGTGGAAGCGCTGCAGGATGCCATCGACGAGGTCTCCAGCCTGATCGAAGGGCACTTTCCGGCCTCGACGCGGTCGAACGATGACGCGTTGCCGAACTCGCCCCAGCTCCTTGGTTGAGCCGGGGCGGCACTGGCCCGAGAATAGGCGTTCAACCGCAAGGCACCTTCCATGATCTATTTCCACGACATCGACCCCATCGCCCTCTCGCTGGGGCCGATCAAGGTGCACTGGTACGGCATCATGTACCTGCTCGGCTTCACCGCGGCCTGGCTGCTGGGCCGCAAGCGCATCGCCGCCGGTCGCCTGCCGGGCGTCGATGCCAACGGCTTCTCCGACCTGCTGTTCTACGCCATGCTCGGCGTGGTGCTGGGCGGACGCATCGGCTACATGCTGTTCTACGCGCTGGGCGATTTCCTGCACAACCCACTGCTGCTGTTCAAGGTCTGGGATGGCGGCATGAGCTTCCACGGCGGCCTGCTCGGCGTACTCGGTGCCTGCTGGTGGTGGTCGCGCAAGCACGCGCTGCACTTCTTCGACACCATGGATTTCATGGCGCCGCTGGTGCCGCTGGGCCTGGGCTTCGGCCGCATCGGCAACTTCATCGGCGCCGAGCTGTGGGGCAAGTACACCGACGGCACGTGGGGTGTGGTGTTCCCGTCCGGCCTGCCGGCGCCGCTGAACCAGCTGGACCACGCGACCCTGCAGACGCAGTTCGCGACCGGTGCGCTGAACCAGTTCGCGCGTCATCCGTCGCAGCTGTATGAAGCGTTCCTGGAAGGCCTGGTGATGTTCGTGGTGCTGTGGGCCGTGTCGGCCAAGCCGCGCCACCGTTACCTGGTGGGTGGCCTGTTCGCGCTGCTGTACGGACTGTTCCGCTTCGCGGTGGAGTTCGTGCGCATGCCCGACAACGGTGTCTACGTGGCCTTCGACTGGCTGACCCGCGGCCAGATCCTCAGCCTGCCGCTGATCGCCTTCGGCCTGGTGCTGCTGGTGATGTCGCGCCGCGCGCCGGTACTGCAGCCGCAGCTGCCGGTGGCTGCCGAGGGCAAGGCATGAAGGCTTACCTGGACCTGCTCTCGCACGTGCTCGAGCACGGCGCCGAGAAGAGCGACCGCACCGGCACCGGTACGCGCAGCGTGTTCGGCTGGCAGATGCGTTTCAACCTGGCCGACGGCTTCCCGCTGGTCACCACCAAGAAACTGCACCTGCGCTCGATCATCCATGAGCTGCTGTGGTTCCTGAAGGGCGACACCAACATCGGCTACCTGAAGGACAACCAGGTGCGGATCTGGGACGAGTGGGCCGACGAGAACGGCGACCTCGGCCCGGTCTATGGCAAGCAGTGGCGCAGCTGGGCCACCGCCGATGGTCGCGAGATCGACCAGATGCAGTGGCTGGTGGACGAGATCAAGCGCAACCCCGATTCGCGTCGGCTGGTGGTCAGCGCCTGGAACGTAGGCGAGCTATCGCAGATGGCGCTGATGCCGTGCCACAACCTGTTCCAGTTCTATGTGGTGGACGGCAAGCTCAGCTGCCAGCTCTACCAGCGCAGCGGCGACATCTTCCTCGGCGTGCCGTTCAACATCGCCAGCTACGCGCTGCTGACCCACATGGTGGCGCAGGCCACCGGCCTGGGCGTGGGTGATTTCGTGCATACGCTGGGCGATGCGCACCTGTATTCGAACCACTTCGAGCAGGCGCGCGAGCAGCTGTCGCGTGAACCGCGCGCGCTGCCGAAGCTGTGGTTGAACCCGGAGGTGACCGACCTGTTCGGCTTCCAGTTCGACGACATCCGCATCGACGGCTACGATCCGCACCCGGCGATCAAGGCGCCGGTAGCGGTATGAGTTCCCGATTGATTTCCGGGGGCCTGCTGGCGCTGGGCGGCATGCTGCCGCTGGCCATGGTGCAGGCCGGACCGGCCGATGCGCTGTCGTTGGCCCGGCAGGTCAATGAGCAGATCGTGCACAAACACATGCGCGAGGAAGTGCAGGCGTTCGCTGGGGCGTTCAACGGCAGCACGATGATGCCCCAGGATGTGCCGGAAGGCTGCCGGGCGCAGATGCGTGAGGCGGTAACCGGCATGTACACGGCGATGACCGAGCACCTGAAGGCGGGTGTCGAGGATCCGGCCTATCAGCGCGTGCTCGAGCAGCAGCTTGCCACCGTCTATTCAAGTGACCAGTTGCAGGCATTTCTGGCACGTCGTGCCAGCACCGACACTGCTGCGTTGTCGGCAGACATCCTGTCAGGACCGGGCCTGAAGGATATCGAAGAGGCGCAGAAGCAGAAGATCCTCGATGGCCTGGATGAGCAGTCCACATCCAGCCCCGAGCTGGCAGCGGCGCTGCAGGCTGCCAGTGCCGCCAACGCTGCCTGCGAACGCCTCCAGATCGACGCCAGCTGAGGAGGTGGTAGCAATGAAGCTGTCGATGATCGTGGCGCTGGATCGCAACCGTGGCATCGGCCAGGGCAATGCCATGCCCTGGCACCTGCCAGATGATTTCAAGCACTTCAAGGCGCTCACCCTGGGCAAGCCGATCCTGATGGGGCGCAAGACGGCCGAGTCGATCGGCCGCGTGCTGCCGGGGCGGACCAACCTGGTGCTGACCCGCAGCGGGCAGGTGCCGTTCGAGGGCATGCGCGCGGTAGCGTCGCTGGATGAGGCGAAGACGATTGCCGAACGCGAGGGCGCCAGCGAGCTGTGCATCATCGGCGGCGGCGAGATCTTCCACCAGCTGCTGGACCAGGCCAGTGACCTGTACCTGACCTGGGTGGATGCCGAAGTCCCCGCCGACACCCACTTCCCCGAGGTGGACGCCGCGGTGTGGCAGGATGTGAGCAACGAACTGCATCCGGCCGATGCGCGCCACGCGTATGCGTTCCGGTTCGTGCACTACGTGCGCCGCTGATCGCAACGCATTTGTAGAGTCGAGCCATGCTCGACTGCTGTCGGCGGACACATCAGGGAGCCGAGCATGGCTCGGCTCTACAGAACCGGCCGTTGCAATGTTCAGGGCATCCGGTAATGCCCGATGATGGCGTGCTGGAACAGCAGATTCTCTTCGCGTGTGCCGCGCGCGATGTTGTGCAGTACCAGCGGCGTGCCGTTGGCCAGCTTGCGGTCGGAGACGATGCCCACGTGCAGCAGGCCGTTGCCGTTGAGCTTCCAGGCGACGATGTCGCCGGCCACGTAGTCGGCGGCGGCGGCCGTGATCGGTTGCTGCCAGCCCTGCCGTTCGAACCAGCGCATCAGGTTCGGTACGCGACGATGATCGATGTTGCGATCCGGCCGTGTCAGGCCCCAGATCGCCGGATAGGCGCTGAAATTCCCGCGCATGTCTTCATGCACGCGGGCCTGCAGGTCCAGGCCCAGGCTGCGCAGCGCACGCACCACCACGTCGGTGCACACGCCGCGATCGAGCGGGACGTCGCCGCCGGGATAGGCCAGGACCTGGTAGGCGGGATCGTAACGGGTGGTGACGCCGATCTGCGCGCGCGCTGCGGCTACCAGTGGCGGCGAAGGCGCCTGTAGGGGTGCCGACGCGTGACCGGCGTCGGCGGCAGCGTCGGGGGCGCGGGACGGACCGGGCTGGCAGCCGCTGACGCTGGCCAGCGTCAGCAGCAGCACCGTCCATGGTGCCCAGCCGCGTCGCGTCATGCCTGCGGCGCTGCGCCGTTGTTGTTGGGACCGCTGGAGCCACCACCACCCCCACCGCCGCCTCGACGGCGACGACGGCGCGGCCCGCGATTGCCCGGGGTGGCGGCCGGAGCGTTACCGCCGCCCTGTTCCTTGCCCTGCGCCGACGCAGCCGGGCGCTCGTGCGCCGGGCGCGCGGGCGGGCGGGCGTTGGGCACGGGGGCGGGTACATCGCGGCCTGGCACCTGCACCACGCGCAGTTCATCGGTATCGAGCTGGATCGCGGTGAGCTTGCCGCCCCACACCGCGCCGGTGTCGATGGCGTGCACGCCCTGGGTGATGGTCAGGCCCAGCGCCGACCAGTGGCCGCAGACCACCTTCAGGTCGCGCTCGACCCGGCCCGGCACTTCGAACCAGGGATACAGCCCCTGTTCCTGCGTGCCCGGCGTGCCCTTGTCCTCGATGCCGATGCGTCCGCGCGGGGTGCAGTAGCGCATGCGGGTGAGCACGTTGATGATCGCGCGCGAGCGGTCGTAGCCGGACAGGTTGGGGGCCCAGCTCGGCTTGTCGCCGTACATGTTGCGGAACAACTTGCGGTAGCCGGCGCCGTGCAACTGTGCCTCGACTTCAGCCGCATGCTTCTCGGCCATCTGCGTGGTCCACTTCGGCGCCAGGCCGGCGTGCACCATCATCCAGCCCAGTTCGCGGTCCACGTGCACCAGCTTCTGCAGGCGCAGCCAGTCCAGCAGTTCGTCGCGGTCCTCGGCCTGCACGATGCGCAGCAGGTCCGGGTTGACCTTGCGCTGTTCCTCTTCGGTGCGGGCACCGACGGCCAGCAGCGAAAGGTCATGGTTGCCCAGCACCACCACGCTGTGCTCGCGCAGCGAATGCACCAGCCGCAGCGTTTCCAGCGACTGGCCACCCCGGTTCACCAGGTCGCCGCAGAACCACAGGGTGTCCTGCGCCGGGTCGAAACGGATCTTTTCCAGCAGTCGCTGGGTGACGTCATAGCAGCCCTGCAGGTCGCCGATCGCCCACACACTCATCGTTCGGCCTCCGTGTCAGTGCAGGGTACGCGGGATGGCCAGCACGAAAGGTGCGACCGGCGCGGCAAATTCGGTGCCGTCGTCGGCGACCATGTCGTAGTGGCCCTGCATGGTCCCGTGATCGGTCCCCAGCATGACACCGGACGTGTAATGGAAGTCTTCACCGGGACGCAGGCGCGGCTGCTCGCCGATCACCCCGTCGCCGTCGACATGCTCGACGCGACCGTTGGCATCGGTGATGCGCCAGTGGCGTGCGACCAGGCGCGCGGCAACACGTCCCTGGTTGTGGATGCGGATCGTGTAGGCGAACGCATAGCGCCCGTCTTCCGGCGCGGATTGATCGTCGAGGAAGCGCGGTGCGACTTCGACGGAGATGGCATAAACGTCAGCGTCTTCCATACCGGCAGTGTAATCAGGAGGCATTGGCCAAGGCGATGAATTCGGCCACGTCCAGCTGTTCGGCGCGGGCATCGGGACGCACGCCGGCGGCAACGAACTGTTCGGCGGACACCACGTTGTTCAGGGCGTTGCGCAGGGTCTTGCGGCGCTGCCCGAAGGCGGCCTTGACCACCTCGGCGAAACGCTTGTGGTCGTTGATGTTGATTGTGGCCGGGTCACGCGGCACCAGCCGCACCACGGCCGAATCGACCTTCGGCGGCGGCCGGAACGCGCCCGGCGGCACCACGAACAGCGAGGTCACCTGGCAGTAGGCCTGCAGCATCACGCTGAGCCGGCCGTACACCTTGCTGCCGGGGCCGGCGGCCATGCGGTCGACCACTTCCTTCTGCAGCATGAAGTGCATGTCGCGGATCACCGCGGCATGTTCCAGTGCATGGAACAGGATCGGCGAGGAGATGTTGTAGGGCAGGTTGCCGACCAGGCGGATCGGCTGGCCGGCAGCCAGCTCGGTGAAGTCCACGCGCAGCACGTCGCGGTGGACGATGGTCAGCTCGCCCAGCGGCTCGGCGGCGGCGGTCAGCGGCGCGATCAGGTCGCGGTCGAACTCGATCACCGTCAGTTTCGGATGCACGCGCAGCAGCGGCAGGGTGATCGCGCCCTGGCCGGGACCGATCTCGACCAGGCGGTCACCGTCTTTCGGGTTGACCGCCATCACGATCTTGTCGATGTAGTGGCGGTCGGCCAGGAAATGCTGGCCAAGCTGCTTCTTGGCCGGGGCGGTGAACACCGGGCCGGAGGGGGAATGCGGGGAATTCATGCGCTCAGTGTACGTTGCCGCGCAAGCTGCGCACACAACGTCGTTGCCGCCTGCAGGCTGGAAGGATCGGCAATGCCGCGCCCGGCCATATCCAGTGCCGTGCCATGGTCCACCGCCACGCGCGGGTAGGGCAGGCCCAGGGTCAGGTTCACCGCCTGCTCGAAGCCCGAATACTTCAGCACCGGCAGGCCCTGGTCGTGGTACATCGCCAGCACGGTGTCGAAGCCCGCCAGCTTGGCCGGCAGGAAGGCGGTATCGGCCGGCAGCGGCCCGATCAGGTCCATGCCCTCGGCGCGCAGGCGCTGCAGCAGCGGGATGATCAGGTCCAGCTCCTCACGACCCAGATGGCCGTCTTCGCCGGCGTGCGGATTCAGGCCGAGCACGGCGATGCGCGGCGCAGGCAGGCCGAACTCGCGACGCAGGGCGGCATGCACGGTGCGCAGGGTGTGTTCCAGGCGGGGCGCGGTGATCGCGTCGGCCACCTCGCGCAGTGGCAGGTGGGTAGTGGCCAGGGCCACGCGGACGATGTGGTTGGCCAGCATCATCACCACCTTCACCCCGGCCTGGTCGGCCAGCAGTTTGGTGGTCCCACTGTAGGCGATGCCGCCTTCGTTGATGACCGCCTTGTGCACCGGGCCGGTGACCACGCCGTGCAGTTCGCCGGACAGGCAGGCCTGGCCAGCACCGAGCAGGGCGCCGATGACGGCGCCGGCATTGGCTGGGTTGGCCTGGCCGAAGTGGCTGGGCACGGTATTGGCCACAACGCGCACACGCAGATCGCCGGGGACGCGTGCTTCGGCGTCCTCGGGCAGCAGCTGCAGCGGCAGGTTCAGCGCGGCGGCGGCCGCGCGCAGGGTATCCGGGTCGGCGAAGGCCAGCAGCCGGCAATCTTCACGCGGCTGCTGGACGAGGCGGACACACAGCTCCGGGCCGATCCCGGCGGGCTCGCCCGGTACCAGAGCGAGCTCGGGACGCATCGGTCAGGACTGCGGCGGCGTGGCGGTGTTTTCCGCGCGGTCGCCGCTGCGGAAGCTGACGTAGGCTTCGCCACGCAGTTCCTGCAGGAAGCGGTTGTACTCGTCTTCCAGCTTGCGGCGGCCGATGGTCTCGCGGACCTGGGCACGCTGGTTGTCGTTGGTTACGTCGGTCTGGCGGGTGGCTACGCGCTGCACAATGTGCCAACCGGCATCGGTGCGGAACGGCTGGCTGACGCCGCCATCCTGGATGCCGGCCACCTGCTGGCCGAACGCCGGACCGAACGCGTCGACCGGGAACCAGCCCAGATCGCCGCCCTGGCCCTTGCTGTTGTTGTCCTCGGAGGATTCCTTGGCCACGGTTTCGAAATCCGCGCCGCCGGCGATGCGGGCCCGCAGGGTATCGATCTTGGCCTTGGCGGCAGCGTCGCTCTGGTGATCGTCCACGCGCACCAGGATGTGGCGGCCGTGGTACTCGGTGACCGTGTGCTCACCACCGCTGGCGGCGCTGGCATCACGCACTTCCACCAGCTTCAGCAGCTGGAAGCCGCTGGGGCCGCGGATCGGGCCGACCACTTCGCCGGGCTTCATCTTTTCCATCAGCTGGGCGAAGGCCTGCGGGATTTCATCCAGGCTGCGCCAGCCCAGATCGCCGCCTTCCAGCGCGTTCGGGCTGTCCGAATAACGCACGGCGGCCGCGTTGAAGTCCAGCTCACCCTTGTCCAGCAGGGCCTTCACGCCCTCGGCCTTCTTCTGGCCGGTGGCGATCTGGTCGGCGTTGGAGCCGTCGGGCAGGGCGATCAGGATGTGCGCCAGGTGGTACTGGTTGCCCACCGTGGCCTGCTGCTTCAGCGCGGCGTCCACTTCACCCTCGCTGACGCTGATGCGGCTCTGCGCGAAGCTCTGGCGCAGGCGCTGCACGGTGATTTCATCGCGCACCGAAGCACGGAAATCGTTGAAATCGATGCCGTCGTGGGCCAGGCGCTGGCGCAGTGCATCCAGGTCCGAGCCGTTCTGCTGGGCGATGGCATTCATCGCCTGGTTCAGCTCCTGGTCGCTGACGCGGATGCCGCTGCCCTGGGCGCGGGCCACCTGCAGCTTGACCAGCACCAGGCGCTCGAGCACCTGGCGGCTGAGCACGTCTTCCGGCGGCAGCTGGTTTTCACGGCCGGCGTACTGCGCCTTGATGTTGGCGATCGCACGCTGGAGCTCGCTCTGCAGGATCACGTCCTCGTCGACGACGGCGGCGATGCGGTCCAACGGCTGCGCCTCCTGCGCGAGCACCTGCAGGGGGGCGGACACGCTGGACACCGCCAGCAGGGAGGCGAGAAGAACGGGGAAGCGCTTGGTCATGGGATCTGATTCGGATCGTAGTCATCCCGGGTCGCCCCGGTGTTGCTGGGCGGCACGAGATAGAGGTCGTCGCGGTTGTAGCCGAGGATAGCACGGCGCAGCGTACGGTCCGTGTCCTGGCCGATGGAGCTGAGGCCCTTGAGCACGAACTCCAGCTGGAAGGAGTTGTTCATGTCGCCTTCGCGGTTGCGCACGTAGCGGCGGGCCACCGCACGGACCGCCAGGCAGCAGCTGTCCCACTGCACGCCGGCGATGATCTCCAGCGGTTCCTTGTCCTGCAGCGAGTAGTAATACCGGCCCACCAGGCTCCAGCGCGCATTCAGCGGGTACAGGAACGACAGGTCGGCCTGCTCCAGCAGGGTCCGGTCATGCTTGTTGGCGGTCGCCGGGGCGCCGGCGTTGATGCGGTAGCGGTAGCTGAGGTTGATCACGCCATCGTTGGGCATCAGATAGCGGGCGCGGACGCTGGCCAGATCCTCGCGCTTGTACTTCGGGTCCCACTGGTAGGTGGCGCCCAGGGTCCAGCGGTCGTTGATCATGTAGTTGCCGTCGGCGATCCAGGCCGACTTGCCCTTCTCCACCGGTGCGCCGCCCGGCGTGGTGCTGACCCGCGATTCGTCGAAGTACTGGATCTGGCCGATCGCGGCCGAGAAGCGTTCCTTGCCGGTGGTCTGGTCGATGAAGCGGGTGCCCAGTGCCAGGGTCAGCTGGTTGGCATCGTTCTGGCGGTCGGCGCCGGTATAGCGCGAGTCGCGGAACAGCTGGCCCCAGCTGAAGGTGAAGTCACGGGTGTCGAAGATCGGCAGCTCGTCCTGGTTGCGATAGGGCGTGCGCAGGTAGAACAGGCGCGGCTCCAGGGTCTGCAGGAATGACTTGCCACCGATCGACGTCTCGCGATCGAAGAACAGGCCGGCATCAAGGCTGCCGATCGGCAGGCTGCGGCTGGGCGAGGTATTGCCGCGCAGTTGTTCCGGGGTGGCCGTGGCCGGGTCGATGCCCTGCGAGCGCAGGATCTGGGCCTGGATGCCGTTGACGCCGTCGACCAGGCCGCGGTCCAGCTGGTAGGCCGTATAGCGGTAGGCCAGGGTCGGGGTGATGTACCAGGCCGCGCCACTGATCGGGAACGACACGTACGGCTTCACGTCCAGGCGCGAGCCACCGCTGATGCCAATACCGGATGTCTGCTGGATGCCGTTCCGCGTGTACTGCAGATCCGTGCCCCGGTCCGGTCCGTACTTGAAGTTGACGTCGTCGTGGGTGAAGCGCACCGCTTCGGTGTAGATGCCGGTTTCCAGCCACGGCAGCACCGGCTTGTTCCAGTTCAAGAACAGGCGTGGCTCGCGGTTGTAGGGCAGGGCGCGCTCGTCGAGGGTGTAGTCGGTCAGCTGCCAGCGGTCGGCCATGATGCCGGCCGTCCAGTTCTGGCCGGTGCCGTACAGGCCGATGGTGCTCTGCAGGTTGGAGGCGGTCACGCCCACCAGGCGGTTGGCGAAGTCCTCGACATAGCGCTCGTCGCTCACCCAGGCCAGGTTGGCGCGGGCCTGCCAGTGGCTGTTCACGTTGTGGTAGCCGTCGAACATCACCCGGCCGCGGTCGCGGTCGCGCAGCTTGTCGTTGGGCATGTAGCTGGTCAGTACCTCGCCACGGCCGCCGTTGTAGAGGTAGCGGAACTCGTTGTCGAGCAGCAGGCCGCGCCGGCTCATGTAGCGCGGGGTCAGGGTGTCATCGTAGTTCGGCGCCAGATTGAAGTAGATCGGCTGCGCGTAGTCGAAACCGTTGCGGCCGGACATGCCCAGCTGCGGGAACAGCAGGCCGGTCTTGCGGCGGTCATCGATCGGGAACTTGAAGTACGGCGCCCACAGCACCGGCACCTTGCCGATGCGCAGCACCGCGTTGCGCGCCGTGCCGAAGCCTTCGTCGTTGTCCACTTCGATCTGCGGCGCTGACAGCTTCCATACCGGCTGCGACGGGTCGCAGGTGGTGTAGGTGGAGCGGTGCATCTGGCCGACCGCGCCCTGCAGGTCGACCGACTCGGCATCGCCGTTGCCCCGGCGTGACACCAGCTGGTACTTGATGTCGGAGATCTTGTGGGTGTCGCTTTCCTGGTTGCCTTCGGCACGCTTGGCGACCATCCGGATCGACCCGTCCTGGTAGCGGACATTGCCGTCGGCGATGTAGTTGCCGGTCTCGGTGTCGAAGCTGAGCTTGTCGGTGCCGACGAACTGGTCACCCCGGCGCAGCGCCACGTTGCCCTCGTACTGCGGCACGGTGGTGGTGCCCAGCAGCTGGTCACCTTCGATGTCGGTCGGCTGGTTCTCGCGGGCGGCCGCGGCGGCAGCCTTGTCCTGGGCCGGGACCGGGGTGGGGGCGTCGGTGAACGCGGGAATGACGTCGGTGGCCGGGCACAGGCCCCAGTTGAGCGGCTTATCATCGGCCATCGCCGGCAGGCTGATGGCGATGCTCAGAGGCAGGGGAAGCAGGCGGAGGGCTCGGCGCACGCGGTTCGGATTCGGGCGAAAACGGACGGTAGCTTGCCCCATCCCTTGCATAGGGGCAATGAAGGGCGCCAAAGCCTGCCGGTTCGGGTTCATCCGGCGGAGCCACCCGCAGAGGGGGTGATCAGGGCCTGGACATGGGCCACGCTGCATTCGGCCAGGGCCTGCAGGTCGTAGCCTCCCTCCAGCATCGAGACCACCCGGCCGGCCGCGTGACGGCGTGCCAGCGCGTGCAGTTCACGGGTGATCCAGGCGAAATCGTCGGTCTCCAGCATCAGGTCCGCCTGCGGATCACGCAGGTGGGCGTCGAAGCCGGCCGAGATCAGCAGCAGCTGCGGGCGGAAGTCGTCGATGGCCGGCAGCATCTCGTCGGCCCAGACGTTGCGGAAGCGGAAGCCGCCGCTGCCCGGCGGCAGCAGGATGTTCATCAGATTGCCGGCACCGCGGTCGCGGCGCAGGCCGGAATTGGGAAACAGCCCGGCCTGGTGGGTGCTGTAGTACGAGACCCGGGCATCGTGCTGGAAGATGTCCTGGGTGCCATTGCCGTGGTGCACGTCGAAATCGACCACCGCGATCCGCTCCAGGCCATGGCGGTCGCGGGCATAGGCGGCGGCTATGGCGATGTTGTTCAACAGGCAGAAGCCCATCGCCGTGCTGCTGGTGGCGTGGTGGCCCGGCGGGCGCACCGCGCAGAAGGCCAGCGGGTCCTCGCCCAGCATCACCGCATCGACTGCGGCCACACCGGCACCGGCGGCGTGCACGGCGGCGCTGGCCGAGCCGGGCGAGGTCCAGGTGTCCATGTCCAGCTGGCGCAACGGCGCGGTCTGCGGCTGCAGCACGAAGTCGAGCAGGGCGCTGTCGTGGACCCGGGTCAGTTCGCCGAACTTGGCCGGCGGCGCTTCGCGCCAGTCCAGCTGGCCGGGGAAGGCCGCGTGCAGCGCGTCCAGCACATGCTGCAGGCGTTGCGGGCATTCGGGATGGCCGGGACCGGGGTCATGCAGCAGGCAGGACGGGTGGGTATAGACCAGCATCGTGCCGACTCAGCGCTGGCGCTGCTGCGGTTGCCACAGCGCTTCGCCCTCGCCATCGGCGCGGGCCAGCACCCGGGCCAGCACGAACAGCAGGTCCGACAGCCGGTTGAGGTACTGCAGCGCCTCGCTGCGCACGGCTTCGTGGCGGGCCAGGGTGACCGTTTCGCGCTCGGCGCGGCGGACGATGGTGCGGGCCAGATGGCAGCGCGCGGCGGCTTCGCCGCCGGCTGGCAGGATGAATTCCTTCAGCATCGGCAGGTCGGCGTTGTAATGGTCCAGCTGCTGTTCCAGCGCCGAAACGTCGGCGGCATGGATCGCAGCGTGGCCGGGGATGCACAGTTCGGCGCCCAGGTCGAACAGCTGGTGCTGCAGATGCACCACCAGCGCGCGCACATCCTCGGGCAGGGGAGCGGCCAGCAGCAGGCCGAGCGCGGCGTTGGCCTCGTCGACGGTGCCGAAGGACGCCACGCGGGCGTCATCCTTGGCCACGCGCTGGCCGTCGCCAAGGCCGGTACTGCCGTCGTCGCCGGTGCGGGTGTAGATGCGCGAGAGGCGATGACCCATGGCGCGGCTCAGTGGCGGATGTCGCGGCGGGCCTGCTGGAGCTTCAACACCTGCTCCACGGCCAGCTGCAGGGCGGCGGCCAGGGCCACATAGATCGCCGTGGTGCGCAGGTAGGGCCCGAACCACTGCGCGTAGTTCTGTGCCCAGCCGGCCAGGGTCGGCTCGGCCACGTTGCGGCTGGACCAGTAGAAGCCGCCCTGTGCCAGCAGGTGGCAGACCGCCACCGAGGCGACCAGCAGCAGTGCGCCCTTGGCCAGTACCGGCCAGCGCGCGCTCTGGTAGTTGCGGCCCAGCAGCATGCCGCCGGCCCACAAAGAGAAGTAGGCCGGCAGCAGCAGCCAGTAGCCCGGCGACACGCAGTAGTGCTGCCAGAAATCCAGGCCGCTGCTGCGGATCACGATCCAGTCGACCAGTACGGCGAACACCATCAGCAGCGGGAACGCCCAGCGCGTCCAGCGGGCCAGGTAGAAGCCACCGATGAAGAACACGGCCCAGGAGGCATCCGGAATGGCCGCGAAGTGGTTGACCCGGGTCGCCGCCAGCAGCAGTACGAGTACGGACAGGACGAAGGCGCGGTTGGCGGTATCGGACATGGCGGGGGCCCGGAGCGGATTCAGGTTTCATTCTAGCCCGCCGCGCAGGTTGGCGCAGGTGCCGCCCGTTCGGCGTACAGTCGGGACGAGCGCGTATCATGAACACATGAGTGAACGACATGACGTGCTGATCGTCGGTGGTGGCCTGGTCGGTGCCAGCCTGGCCATTGCCCTGGACCGCCTGGGCCGCGACGTGGGCCTGCTCGAGGCCAGCCCGGCCGGCGAGCTGCCTGCGGTGTTCGACCAGCGCAATCTCAGTTTCGCCGCTGCCACCGTCAATGCGCTGACCGCGCTGGGGGTGATGCAGAAGCTGGCGATGGCACCGGGCCCGATCCGGCGCATCCATGTCAGTCGTGCCGGCGATTTCGGCCGTGTGCAGCTCGAAGCGGCCGATTACGACCGGCCGTGGTTCGGCCAGGTGGTGGTCGCGCGCGATTTCGGCCAGGCGCTGGAAGCGCGGCTTCAGGAGCTGCCGCGCCTGCGCCGTTACCGGCCGATGCGGTTCCTGGGACTGGGCGAGGTGGTGGACGGCTACCGCCAGGTGCGGGTGGCTGACGAGGCGGGTGAACGCGTGCTGCTGGCACGTCTGGTGGTGGGGGCCGATGGCACCACCAGCGGCGTGCGTGGCGCGCTGGGCATCGAGGTCGACCGCCATGATTTCCAGCAGACCCTGTTCGTGGCCCGCGTGCGCAGCCAGCGCGCGCCGGACGGCACGGCCTGGGAGCGGTTCACCGATACCGGCCCGACTGCCCTGCTGCCGCGTGGCGATCGTCACTTCGGCACTGTGCATGGCGTAGCGCGCGACCACGCCGATGCGGTGATGGCGCTGGACGATGCGGCGTGGCTGCAACGCCTGCAGAACGCGATCGGCTGGCGTGCCGGCCGCCTGCTCGAATCCGGTCCACGCAGTGCTTATCCGCTCATCCAGGTACTGGCGCGCGCGCTGGCCAGTGAACGCACGGTACTGCTGGGCAATGCCGCGCAGACCATTCATCCGCTGGGTGCACAGGGCTTCAACCTGGGCCTGCGCGATGCGCTGACCCTGGCCGAGCTGCTGGAGGATGCGCATGAGGATGCCGGCAGTGATGCACTGCTGCAGGCCTACGTCGCGCGCCGCGAGGAAGACCGCCGGCAGACGGTGGCGTTCTCCGGCGGCCTGGCGCGCCTGACCAGCAACCCGGCGCCGCTGATGCGGCCGCTGCGCAGCCTCGGCCTGGTGGCCGCGCAACGCGCGTCGGTGCAGTCGATGCTGGTCGGTGGCGCGATGGGCTTCCGTGGCGACGTGCCGCGCCTGTGCCGTGGAGAAGCCGCATGAGCCGGCGCACGCGTCTTGATGTGGCCATCGTCGGTGGTGGCGTGGTCGGTGCCGCGTGTGCGCTGGCGCTGGCCGATGCCGGCCTGTCGGTTGCGCTGGTGGAAGGCCGTGAACCGGCGTCGTGGCAGGCCGCACAGCCTGACCTGCGCGTGTTCGCCTTTGCCGCCGACAACGTGCAGCTGTTGAACCGCCTGGGCGTGTGGCCGGCGATCGCGCAGGCCCGCGCCTGGCCCTACCGGCGCATGCAGGTGTGGGACGCGGCCGGTGGCGAGGATCTGCTGTTCGACGCCGATCGTTTCGGCCGGCGCGAACTGGGCTACATCGTCGAGAACGGCCTGCTGCAGGACCGCCTGTGGGCGGCGCTGCCGGCGGCGGGCGTGCAGCTGCACTGCCCGGCACGGGTGGAAGCACTGGAGCAGGACGAGGACGGCGTGCGCCTGCGCCTGGATGACGGTCGCCGCCTGGAAGCGGCGTTGGCGGTGGCCGCCGACGGTGCCGAGTCGACCCTGCGCCAGCTGGCCGGGATCGAGGTTGAAAAGCACGACTACCACCAGCGTGGCGTGGTGGCCTATGTCGACAGTGAACTGCCGAACCAGGCCACCGCCTGGCAGCGCTTCCTGCCGAGCGGCCCGCTGGCGTTGCTGCCGGTGGCCGAGCGCCGCAGCTCGATCGTATGGACCCTGCCTGAAGACGAGGCAGCACGCGTGCTGGCGCTGGACGAAGATGCGTTCAACCGGGAACTGACCCGCGCCTTCGCTGCACGCCTGGGCGAACTGCGGCTGGCCTCGCCGCGTGCGGCGTTCCCGCTGCGCCGTCAGCTGGCCCGTCACTATGTGGCCGGCCGCGTGCTGGCGCTGGGCGATGCCGCACATGTGGTGCATCCGCTGGCCGGGCAGGGCGTGAACCTGGGGCTGCGCGATGTCGCCGCCCTGCAGCAGTGGCTGGCGCCGTCCGCCGAGCGTCGGGGCCAGCCGCGGCTGTCGCCGCAGCGACTGCAGCGCTGGGCACGCGAACGGCGCAGCGACAACCACATCGCCGCTTACAGCTTCGATGCGATCAACCGCCTGTTCTCCAACGACGAAATGCACCTGACCCTGGCCCGTGGTCGCGCGCTGGGCTGTGTCGGCAAATGGCCGCCGCTGGTGCAGGCGTTCTGGAAGCGCGCCGCTGGGGTGTAAGCGGAATACATGCCGCACGACGCTGCGGGCATCGCTGGCGCGTTACCAACCACGGGACGCCGCTCTGGTAGGTGCCAACCTTGGTTGGCACGCTTCCGGCATCGGTGAACAAAAAAAGGGGACGGAGGGGATTAAGTCGTTTGTGCCACAAACGACTTAATCCCCTCCGTCCCCTTTTTTCAGTCGACCAGCCAACCGGCCAGGTCGGCACGATCCAGCTTGCCGCGACGCTTCACGTCCAACGCATTGAACTCATCGGCCAGTGCCGGATTCGCCTGCGCTTCCTCGCGGCTGATGAAACCATCGCCGTTCACATCCAGCGTGGCGAAGTGGATGCGGTACTGGCCGACCACGCTGCTGGGCTCCAGCGAACGCACCGTCACCTGTGCCTCGCCGGCCGGCTGTGCAATCTCGACGCTGCCGCTGACCCGGCCCGCATCCAGCGGCTGCTGGCGGATCGCGCCGCCGGTGGGGCCCAGCGGCTGGCTCTGCGCCGGGGTGTGCGGCAGTTGCTGGGCCATGGCCGGTGCGGCGGCCAGCAAGGTGATCAGCAGGGTGAGCGAGTGGTAGCGCATGGTTCCGTTCCCCGGTAGCGCCGGGCCATGCCCGGCGGATGCAATGGGTTCAGCGCAGCGGCGAGGCCAGCACCGTGATTTCTTCCCGATCGTGATACAGCTGCTTGGCGCGTACCACCAGCGGCTTGCCGGCGTGGTCCTGGAACAGGTCCAGGCACAGCCGGGTCTCGTCCCAGCGCTTCTTCATCGGCAGCTTCAGGTTGAAGATCGCGTGCCGGCACCAGCCTTCGCGGAACCAGGTGGCCATGCGCTCGGCCACGCGGCGCGGCTGCTCGACCATGTCGCAGACCATCCAGTCCAGCGGTTGCTCGGGATGCCAGTGGAAACCATCGGCGCGCAGGTGCTCGACCAGTCCGGTGTCCAGCACGTGCTGGCGCAGCGGGCCGTTGTCGATGCTCAGCACGTGCATGTGCTGGCGGGTCAGCACCCAGGTCCAGCCGCCGGGGGCGGCGCCAAGGTCGGCCGCACGCATTCCGGGCCTGGCCAGCGCCTCGCGTTCTTCCGGCGTCAGCAGGGTCAGCAATGCTTCGTCCAGCTTCAGCGCCGAACGCGAGGGCGCTTCGGGCAGCAGCTTCAGGCGCGGAATGCCCAAGGCCCACGGCGCGCTGTCGGCCGTGTCGGCCACGCAGACGAAGGCGTGAGTGCCGTCGACGAACACCACGTGCAGGCGCGGCAGGCGATTGTTCGGCTTGTCGGTCAGCTTGCCGGCCTTGCGCAGCGCCGGGCGCAGCGCGTTGCCGAAGGCGCGGGCCAGGCCGGACAGCGGCTTGCCGGCATCGGAGTCCGGGTGTTCCACCCACAGGTCGCCGAAGCGCGGTGCATCGGCCAGAACCTCCAGCATCGGGGTGATGCGGTCGGCCGGGTCCAGCTGCGGCAACTCGGCCAGTACCAGCAGCTTCTGCCGCGCGAAGATCAGCTCGCGCCAGCGCAGGCGCGGTGCCAGCGCCGCAGCTTCGTCGCACATGAAAAGCACGTAGCCATCATTGCGCTGGGTGCGCGCATAACCGGCGAAACCGGCTTCACCGGCGCGGAACTGCAGCTCGCCGGCCAGTTCGGGCTCGAAGCCCTGCCGGCACAGGCACAGCAGGCCGATGCCGGTTTCAGTAACGGGCGCCATCGCTTTCCCCATAGGCGCGCAGCACGCTGCGCGCGGCGTCGCGGTTCAGGCCCTGCACCACTTCGATGCCGCGCTTGTTGAGTTCGCCCACCCAGTCGGCCGGCAGCGGGCCTTCGTCGAATGGCGTCAGTTCCTCGACGTCGGCCGCACTGGCACCGATCAGTAGCCGGTCGATGCCGGCCCAGACGGTGGCGCCATAGCACTGGCAGCACGGCTGCGAGCTGGTGGCCAGGGTGACCGGTGACAGCACTGCGTTCAGGCGCGGGGTCTGCAGGCGCTGCTGGGCCAGCATGTAGGCCATGTTCTCGGCGTGCGCCAGCGAGGTCGCGTGCGGCATCACCCGGTTCACGCCAGCGGCGATGACCTTGTCATCCGGGCCGAACACCACGGCACCGAACGGGCCGCCGCTGGCGTGCTCGACGTTCAGCCGCGACAGCTCGATCGCCAGCGCGACCTTGGCCTCATCGCCCGGATATCGACGATCCAGGTCGATCTGGTCGTGGATCCAGGCGGGAAGGGTCAGGTGGACTTGCGCGTACAGCATCGCGGGGGTGCCTCGTGTGGGATGGGAAAAAGTGCGGTTGCTTGGGAAACCGGCGCGCAGTGTAGCTGCACCGGCCTGTATCGGGTGTGGCGGCGGGTCAGCCCGGCGAGCCGGTGCGGATCACCACGTACTGCTTGCGGAATTCCAGCCCGGCCTGCGGCCAGCTGGCGGCGTAGGCGCGCAGCAGCGGCAGGGCGGCGGCGAAGTCGTGGCCATTGACCCGGCAATCGGCCTCGCACAGGCCATCGGCATCGCGCGAGGCGAACAGGCGGATGGCCAGGAACTGGCGGGCTTTCAGCAGCTCGTCGAAGGCGTCCATGCTCTTGGTGAACAGGCAGCAAGGGCAGGAACCGTGGTCGTCCTCGCTGCAGGTGGAGGCATCCACCTCCTGCACGCGGTAGTGCGCCAACGGCCCCAGCACCACGGTGCGTTCGTGTTCCTCGCCGTCGTCGCTGGCCGGATAGGTCAGGCCCAGCATCGGCAGGCCCTGTGCATCTTCGGCGCCGATCGCGGTCTGCAGGGTCGCCAGGTCCACCCGCACCCAGGTCTGGAAGCCGGACAGCAGCGACGCCTGCTCATCGGCACCGTTGGCGTGCTGGTACTCGAACAGGCCATCGGCGAACAGCGCGGGGTGCTCGATCTCGATGACCGTGGAGGTCTGCCAGCCGCCGTTGTCGCGCGCGTGTGCCGCCATCGCATGCGGGGTCAGGCGCAGGCCGCTGTCCAGCAGCAGCGCGTTGCCGTCGACGCGGCTGGCGGTGTCGGCGTCCTGCAGGACCTGCTGCAGCAGCGGGAGGAGTGGAGAAGCACTGTCGGTCATAAAGGCAGGTTGGTAAGAGGAATGCCGCCAATAGGCATGGCCTGGTGTCTCAAAAATGCATGAAGTGCCGGTCCAGCCCGAACTAACCAAGGTAGCTTGTTCCGGGAGTCGCTTTGTCTTGCTTGAGAAGCTTCACCTTCAGCTCCCAGCCCCCGTCGCACGGTTGTCTGCCGCTGAACAGATAAAGAACCTCACCTGCCGAAGCGTTGTTCCTCATTGTCGCGTTGTCTTCAAGATCTATCTGGCTGACAAAGACCATGGGGTTGTCATCAATGAAGCGCCAGCTGGGTTCACGTACCCAACGAGGTGCTTTGTCCATCGAGAGGAAGTACCTGTCGATCGTTTCGATCATCCATGCTTGGATTGCGCCAGGGACAGAGTCGATCCACTTGATGTCGGGTTTTGGATGTGAAGTCGAGAGATATTCGCTGTACACCTTCAGCATGAAGGGCTCCGACTCGCTTCCTTGTATGCCGACACACTTCTTTCCTTCAGCGATCCCTGAGAACGCGGCGCAGAAAATCATGAAATCGCGATCAATCTTCATGCGTGATTCCTCTCAACCGACCTGTCAATCGGATTCTCGTAACGTAAGAAGCAACCCCAGCTTCACAGGGCGTCGAGTTCGGCGCGATATCGCCGCGCGTCGGATTGCTGCTGCGGATCGTTGCCGTGGTCGCGCAGCCAGGTTTCCAGCTCGCGGCGATAGTCCGCGCGGAAACCGGCATTGCCCGGGCTGAAGTGCAGCTTGCGTGCCGCCACCTCCACGCGCTCGCGCGCAGTGGCACGGGCCTGGGCGATGCCGTGCGGGGATTCGTTGGTGAGGATGACGAAGTTGCGCGGGAAACCCGGCGTGTACTTCACCACGAATGGCTGGTCGGGCGCCGGGATGCGGATCGCGTTCTCCAGCGGCCACAGCGAGGCGGTGTTGGTGTGGAACACCACTTCCACATCGCGGCCTTCGGCAGTGCGCAGTACCGCTTCGTAGCGCCAGATGTACTGCTCGTTCATCGTCGAGCTGGTCCGCTCGGACTTCACGATCACCGCTTCACCGCGCTCGCCCACCACGTTGAGGAAGGCGGCGTTGAGAAAGTGGCCGAGGAAGATGTTGAGCATCGCCAGCGGGAACACCACGATGGCGTAGCCCGGAAAGCGCCGCCACCACGAGACCAGCCCGGCCAGCACCATCGCCGAAAAGAACGTCAGCAGCGGATGCTGCGAGATGAACCAGAGCAGGGCGGAAAGGGCGGTGATCATCGTAGGGTTCGTGCGGGCGCCTTCCCGGCGCCCGCGCAGGTCCTCAGGCCGACCAGGTGTCGCGCAGGGTCACGCTGCGGTTGAACACCGGCTTGGCCTCGGTGTGGTCGCGGCGGTCGGCCACGAAGTAGCCGGTACGCTCGAACTGGAACGACTGCTCCGGCGCGGCGCTGGCCGCGGCCGGCTCGACATAGCCGGTGACGGTGCGGCGCGATTCCGGGTTGAGGTAGTCGCGGTAGGTCTTGCCTTCCGATTCGTCGTCCGGATTGGCCACCGAGAACAGGCGGTCATACAGGCGGATCTCGGCCGGTACGCCGTGCACGGCGCTGACCCAGTGGATGGTGCCCTTGACCTTGCGGTTGGCGCCTTCCATGCCCGGACGCGATTCCGGATCCAGCCAGCCGCGCAGCTCGGTGATGGTGCCGTCGGCATCCTTGATCACTTCATCGCAGCGGATGATGCCGGCGCCGCGCAGGCGCACTTCGCCACCCGGGACCAGGCGCTTCCAGCCCTTCGGCGGTACTTCGGCGAAGTCCTCGCGGTCGATCCACACTTCGCGTGCGAACGGTACTTCGCGGCTGCCGAAGCTCTCGTCCTTCGGGTGGTTGCTGAAGGTCAGCTGTTCTTCGTGGCCTTCCGGCAGGTTGGTCAGCACCAGCTTGACCGGATCGATCACCGCCATGCGGCGCGGCGCGGCACTGTCCAGGTCTTCGCGCAGCGCGCCTTCCAGCACGCTGAAGTCGATCAGCGAGTTCTGCTTGCTGATGCCCACGCGTTCGGCGAACAGGCGCATCGCCGCAGGGGTATAGCCACGGCGACGCAGGCCCTGCAGGGTCGGCATGCGCGGGTCTTCCCAGCCGTCCACCAGCTGTTCGGTGACCAGCGCCATCAGCTTGCGCTTGCTCATCACCGTGTAGTTGATGTTCAGGCGCGAGAACTCGATCTGGCGCGGCTTGGCTGCTTCGCGCGGCAGGCCGGCGTCGACCAGCGGTTGGGTCAGCGCATCGTCATGGGCGAAATCGACGTTGTCCACGCACCAGTCGTACAGCGGGCGGTGGTCTTCGAATTCCAGCGTGCACAGCGAGTGGGTGATGCCCTCGATCGAATCACCCAGCGCATGGGCGAAGTCGTACATCGGGTAGATCGGCCACGCGTTGCCGGTGTTCTGGTGCTCGACGTGCTTGATGCGGTACAGCGCCGGATCGCGCAGGTTGATGTTGCCGCTGGCCATGTCGATCTTGGCGCGCAGGGTACGCGCGCCATCCGGGAATTCACCGGCCCGCATGCGGCGGAACAGGTCGAGGTTTTCCTCGACGCTGCGGTCGCGCCACGGCGACGGGCGGCCCGGCTCGGTCAGGGTGCCGCGGTAAGCGCGCACTTCCTCGGCCGACAGGTCGCAGACATAGGCCTTGCCCTGTTCGATCAGCTTCTCGGCGGCCAGGTAATAAGTCTGGAAGTAGTCCGAGGCGTGGCGCAGCTCGTTCCAGCTGAAGCCCAGCCAGCGCACGTCGTCCTGGATCGCGGCCACGTATTCCGGATCTTCCTTGGCCGGGTTGGTGTCGTCGAAACGCAGGTTGCAGACGCCGCTGAATTCACCGGCGATGCCGAAGTTCAGGCAGATCGACTTGGCGTGGCCGATGTGCAGGTAGCCGTTCGGCTCCGGCGGGAAGCGGGTCTTGATTGCCTGGTGCTTTCCGCTGGCCAGGTCCTCGCGCACGATCTGGCGGATGAAATCGCGCTTTTCGTGGCTGTCGGCGGGGGTCTCGGGGCTGGCGGGGGTGTGCTCGGACATGAGTCGGCGAAAAGAAAGGCAGAAAGACCAACAGTCTAGCGCGTACGGGGCAGGGCTGCCCGGTAGGGCTGGCCGGCGGAATGGTCACGCGCCGTCACCACCACCATTCAGCCCCCGGGCGTATGCTGGACCCCATGTCCCATGGAGCCGCCGCATGCACATCGTGTACAAGGCCGACAACCTGTTCGACGCCCACCTGGTCAAGCACGCGCTGGAAGATGCCGGCATCCCGGCCTTCGTGTTCGGCGAGTCGCTGCTGGGTGGCATGGGCGAGCTGCCGCTGTTCGGCGTGCTGCGGGTGGGCATCCCCGACGCGGCGCGGCCGCAGGCCGAGGACATCGTGGCGGCGCTGGACTTGGGCCACGCACCGGACGCCCCCATCTCAGATGCAGACGACATAGCCGGACTTCCGGCGTAGGAGCGCATCATGTTGGGAATTGGCCAGGGCATCCTCGGCATCGGCGCCTTCAAGCAGCGCCTGCCGCGCCCGGAAGAAGCACTACCGGGGCGTGACCAACCGCTGCCGCTGCACAGCAACCAGCACTTCGTGAACAGCCATCCGCTGAAGGACCGTTTCGCCGGCCTGCAGCAGATCCGTTTCGCGCTGGGCTGCTTCTGGGGCGCCGAGCGCAAGTTCTGGACCGAACCGGGCGTGTACAGCACCTCGGTCGGCTATGCCGGCGGCATTACCCCGAACCCGACCTATGAAGAGGTCTGCTCGGGCCTGACCGGCCACACCGAAGTGGTGCAGGTGGTGTTCGACCCGGCGGTGGTGAGCCTGGAGCGGCTGCTGCAGCTGTTCTGGGAGAGCCACGACCCGACCCAGGGCATGCGCCAGGGCAACGACACCGGCACCCAGTACCGCTCGGCGATCCACGCCACCGACGAGGCGCAGTACAAGGCAGCGCTGGCCAGCCGCGAGGCCTACCAGGCGCAGCTGGACGCCGCCGGTTATGGCCCGATCACCACCGAGATCGTGTATCCGGCGCCTGAGTATTACTACGCCGAGGATTACCACCAGCAGTACCTGGCGAAGAACCCGAACGGTTACTGCGGGATTGGTGGCACTGGCGTGAGCTGCCCGATCGGGTTGGATGTGGAGGCGCCGCGCTGACGCGCGGTGGTCCGCCTGCGGCGGGCAACGTCAACGGCTGAAAGCCAAAGCCAAAGCGGCTCTGGGTTGCTGCTTGTTGGGTGGGGCGGTGTGGGTTGGCAGGACACGCCGTAAACCCGTCCTTGGGGGCTCGATGGCGCCTTGCTCGTGTGCGCTGTCCTGCGCACACGGCAAGACCGGGGTTGGGCGTCCTGCCCAACCCGCCAGAGGCATGCCTCGGGCCCATGGCGCCAACGGTCCTGCCAACCCACACCGCCCCACCCCCGACAGTTTCCCGGTGACGGTGGGAAAGAGCATTGGGTTACTGACGAACTGATGGAAAACAAAAAGGACGCGGCGTTCGCCGCGTCCTTTTTGTTTGGTTCTGCATTGCCCTTGTAGAGCCGAGCCATGCTCGGCTCCGAGCAAGCGAAGCGCGCGACCCGCTGTTGCTCTTCTTTCCTTCTTCCGTGGCGGGCGGCCGCAGGAAACTGTCGAAGGCAGGGTGGGTAGGCCGTGCAGGGGCGTGAGCCGCATGGATGCGGCGACCGAGCTTACAGGGACGTACTTGCAGCGTCCCCTGCACGGCCTACCCACCCTGCCAACCGCATGATCGGCTCTTCGCGACCAACCGATCCGCCACGAGGGGCTCAGCCGTTGGCCGAAATCCTCACAGTTCCGAACGAATGCGTTCGCGCAGCCCCTGCAGATCCTTGGCAAACGCATCGATGCCGGTCGCCAGCTTCTCGGTCGCCATCGGATCGGCCGCCAGATCCGCTGCGAACTTCGCCGCATCGATCGGGGTCACCGCCACGCCGTCGGCGGCACCGGCCACCAGCTTGCGCGGCAGCTCGCCGTGGTCGGCGTCCAGCTTCTCCAGCAGGTCCGGCGAAATCGTCAGGCGGTCGCAGCCGGCCAGCGCTTCGATCTGCGCGGTCGAACGGAAGGAGGCACCCATCACCACCGTCGACGAACCGCGACGCTTGAATTCGGCATACACGCCACGCACGAACTTCACGCCCGGGTCTTCGTCGATGCTGGCCGGGGTCTGGCCGTTGGCCACGTACCAATCGAGGATGCGGCCGACGAACGGCGAGATCAGGAACGCGCCGGCTTCGCTGCAGGCCAGCGCCTGGGTCGGGTTGAAGATCAGGGTCAGGTTGCAGTCGATACCCTCGGCCTGCAGGATGCGCGCGGCTTCCACGCCTTCCCAGGTCGCGGCGATCTTGATCAGGATCTTCTCGCGCGGCACGTCTGCATCAGCGTACATCTGGATGAACTGGCGGGCCTTGGCCACGGTGGCGGCGGTGTCGTAAGCCTGGTCGGCATCCACTTCGGTGGACACGCGGCCCGGCACCAGCGTGCTCAGCAGCGCGCCGACGCCGATGGTCAGGCGGTCGGCCACGGCATGCACCACGGCTTCGCGGTCGCCACTCTGCTGGCGGCCCCAGGCCAGTTCGCGTTCGATCAGCTCGGCGTAGACCGGCAGGTCCAGCGCCTTCTTCACCAGGGTCGGGTTGGTGGTGCAGTCCACCGGCTGCAGGCGCTTGATGGCGTCGTAGTCACCGGTATCGGCAACGACCACGGACAGTTCGCGCAGCTGGGACAGTTTGGACGGGGTACTCATTACGGCTCCTGGTGCAGGGGGATCGAATCGCGCGCGGTGCGCAGCGGTAATCAGGGGCGGTCGTTGTGGACCGCGGTCACGCGCAGGCGCAGCTTGCGGCCGCCGGGCGCATTCCAGTCGATGCTCTGGCCGATCGAAAGGCCGAGCAGGGCACTGCCGACCGGGGCCAGCACGGAAACCTTGCCTTCATCGACGTTGGCTTCGCGGGGGAAGACCAGGGTCAGGACGTGCTTCTCGCCCGAGACTTCATCTTCGCACTCCACGCGCGAATGCATCATGACGATGCCTTCGGGAATCTGGTCCGGTGCCAGCACGGTGGCACGGTTGAGTTCTTCAGCAAGCGCGAGCGCGGCAGGCGTCTGGCTCAGCGCAGGGGATTCGAGCATGGCGTCCAGGCGGTCCATGTCGAAGGTGGAAACGGTGATCGACGGCGGCAGGCCGCTGGCGGTACTCATGGTGAAGCTCCTTGGTTGAAAGCCATGCAAAAGGCGGCACCTGCTGGCGCCGCCTGTCTGTATTGTGGGGACAAATGCGGCCGGAATCGACTCCTGCCGATTCCAGGCCGGTACTGCGGGGGCTCAGCCGTTCAGCGCGGGGCCGGGCAGGGCGGCAGTGTCGCCGGCGGTGTTGACCGCCTCCAGGGTGAACAGCGCCTGCGGCAGGCGCTTGAACTGGTCGGCCAGCTCCATCAGGAAGTCGTTCATGGCCGAGCTGCGGCGCCAGATCATGGCGATGCGGCGGCTGGGACGGCCTTCACCGGTGAAATCGAGCAGGCGGATGTTGTTCGAGCGCGGGACCGGCGGTTGCACCGACAGGCTCGGCAGCAGGGTGATGCCGACGTCGGCGGCAACCATCTGCCGCAGCGTCTCCAGGCTGGTGGCGCGGAACTCGGACTTCTCGTTGGCGCCGAACAGGCGGCAGACTTCCAGTGCCTGGTCGCGCAGGCAATGCCCGTCTTCCAGCAGCAGCAGCTTCTGCGTGGCCAGTTCCTGCACGTCCAGGTGTTCGCGACGGGCCAGCGGGTGGCGCCCGGAAACAGCCAGCAGGAACGGTTCTTCGAACAGGAACTCGGCGTGCAGCTGGTCGTCGATCACCGGCAGGGCCAGCAGCGCAGCATCGAGTTTGCCTTCGCGCAGGCGGTCGAGCAGCACATCGCTCTTTTCCTCGACCAGCAGCAGTTCCAGCTCCGGGAAGCGATCGCGGATGCGCGGGATCACATGCGGCAGCAGGTACGGGCCCAGGGTCGGGAAGATCCCCAGGCGCACCGTACCGGCTTCCGGGTCGCGGCTGCGTCGCGCCGCTTCCTTCAGCTGTTCCACTTCGGACACGATCACCCGCGCCCGCGCGGCAGCCTCCTGGCCGGCCGGGGTCAGCATCACCTTGCGCGGTGCGCGTTCCACCAGCGGCAGGCCCAGCTCTTCTTCCAGCTTGCGGATCTGCGTGGACAGCGTTGGCTGGCTGACGAAGCAGGAGGCGGCAGCCCGGCCGAAATGCTTGTGGTCGGCCAGGGCTACCAGGTACTTCAGATCACGTAGGTTCATCCTTACACCCCAGGGGTAACGGACCGGCTGACGGCGTGGTTACCCGACAGGCAGACAATGTTCCCGGTGATCTGGGAACGGTGGATCAGGCCGCTTCAGCAACGGCACCGCTGCTGCTGCTCACCGACGAGCGGATCAGGTGGTCGAACGCGCTCAGTGCGGCGGTCGAACCGGCGCCCATGGCGATGATGATCTGCTTGTAGGGTACCGTCGTGCAATCGCCAGCAGCGAACACACCCGGCAGGTTGGTCTGGCCGCGGTCGTCGATGACGACCTCGCCACGCGGCGACAGCGCCACGGTGTCCTTCAGCCACTCGGTGTTGGGCAGCAGGCCGATCTGCACGAAGATGCCTTCCAGCTCGACGCGGTGGGCGTCGCCGCCGACGCGGTCCTTGTAGACCAGGCCGGTGACACGGCTGCCGTCGCCCAGCACCTCGGTGGTCTGCGCGCTGGTCAGCACGGTGACGTTGGCCAGGCTGCGCAGCTTCTTCTGCAGTACTTCATCGGCGCGCAGGCTGGAATCGAATTCCAGCAGGGTCACATGCGACACGATGCCGGCCAGGTCGATGGCCGCTTCCACACCGGAGTTGCCGCCGCCGATCACCGCCACGCGCTTGCCCTTGAACAGCGGGCCATCGCAATGCGGGCAGTAGGCCACGCCCTTGTTGCGGTACTGGTCCTCGCCCGGCACGTTCATCTGCCGCCAGCGTGCGCCGGTGGACAGGATCACCGAACGCGACTTCAGCACCGCGCCGTTCTCCAGCTGCACCTGCACCAGGCCGTCTTCACCGGCCGGCACCAGCGCGCTGGCGCGCTGCAGGTTCATGATGTCCACCTCGTACTCGCGCACGTGCTGTTCCAGCGCCGTGGCCAGCTTCGGGCCTTCGGTCTCCTTCACCGAAATGAAGTTCTCGATCGCCATGGTGTCCAGCACCTGGCCACCGAAACGCTCGGCGGCGATGCCGGTGCGGATGCCCTTGCGTGCGGCGTAGATCGCTGCTGCCGCGCCAGCCGGGCCACCGCCCACCACCAGCACGTCGAAGGCGTCCTTGGCGGCGATCTTCTCGGCATCGCGCTTGCTGGCATTGGTGTCCAGCTTGGCTACGATCTGCTCGAGGGTCATGCGGCCCTGGTCGAACACTTCACCGTTGAGGTACACGGTCGGCACCGACATGATCTCGCGCTCCTCGACTTCGTCCTGGAACAGGGCACCGTCGATGGCCACGTGCTGGATGCGCGGGTTGAGCACCGCCGCCAGGTTCAGCGCCTGCACCACGTCCGGGCAGTTCTGGCAGGACAGCGAGAAGTAGGTTTCGAACCGGTACTCGCCTTCCAGGTTCTGCACCTGTTCGATCAGCTCGGCGGTGGCCTTGGACGGGTGGCCGCCCACCTGCAGCAGGGCCAGCACCAGCGAGGTGAACTCGTGGCCCATCGGCAGGCCGGCGAAGGTCAGGTGGATATCCTGGCCCGGCGTGCCCAGGTCGAACGAGGGCACTCGGCCCTGGCCGTCACGCAGCACCTGCAGCGAGATCTTGTCCGACAGGCTTTCCAGGGTCTGCAGCAGTTCCAGCATTTCCTGCGACTTGGCGCCGTCGTCGGCGTGCGCGGTGATCTGGATCGGGCGGGTCACGCGCTCCAGATAGGTCTTCAGCTGCGACTGCAGGTTGGCGTCCAACATCGGGTCATCTCCTGGCTTCAGGCAAACAGGGGGCGTGGCACCGCTGTAGAAGGTAGCGGACCAGCAGGGGGTAGGGGTGAACCCAAGACAGCGACCGTGGAAGGGGCTGGCTGGCCAAGGCTGGCGCGCGTTGGCTGTCTTGGGTTCACCCCCACGCCGGCGGGGGGACCGGCACGGGGATGAAAGGCGCGCCGTGGCGTGGGGCCACGGCAGGCCGGTACTGCGTTAGATCTTGCCGACCAGGTCCAGCGACGGGGTCAGGGTCTTCTCGCCTTCCTTCCACTTGGCCGGGCAGACCTGGTTCGGGTTGGCGGCGGTGAACTGGGCAGCCTTCAGCTTGCGCAGGGTCTCGGACACGTCACGGGCGATCTCGTTGGAGTGGATCTCCAGGGTCTTGATCACGCCTTCCGGGTTGATGATGAAGGTGCCGCGCAGGGCCAGGCCTTCTTCCGGAATGTGCACGCCGAAGGCATTGGTGAGCTGGTGGGTCGGGTCGCCGACCAGCGGGAACTGGGCCTTGCCGACGGCCGGCGAGGTTTCGTGCCACACCTTGTGCGAGAAGTGGGTGTCGGTGGTGACGATGTAGACCTCGGCGCCGGCCTTCTTGAACTCGGCGTAATGGTCAGCCGCGTCCTCGATCTCGGTCGGGCAGTTGAAGGTGAAGGCGGCCGGCATGAAGATCAGGACGGACCACTGGCCCTTCAGGCTGGCGTCGGAAACCTTGATGAACTCGCCATTGTGGTAAGCGTTGGCTTCGAACGGCTGGATCTGGGTGTTGATCAGGGACATCGTTTTTCCTCTGGTGAAGGGGAGTGGGTGAATCGACAGGAGCTAGGTTACCGACTCGCTGGCGATAAGAACAATCCATTGATTGCATCTATTTGATAGATGGAGTCTATCAAATGGCCATGAGCCAGCACTGAACCATGCCGCTCCCATCCTGCAACTGCTTGTGTGACAAGGAAAATCGCCCGGGATGTGTGAAGAGGGCTGATAGCCCCTCCTTATACCCTCTGGCGAAACCTGAACGGATTCCAGCTTTTTGTAGCGTCGAGCCATGCTCGACGGTGGATCTGTAAGCCGAGCCGATGCTCGGCTGTGGACCTGTAGAGCAGAGCCTACGCTCGGCTGTTCCAGAAGTAGCCGAGCATCGGCTCGGCTCTACAATTGAGGCATGTCTTCCCAAACCGAACCCACCCTGCGCCAGATCGTGGCCGAGGCCGGCGCCCGCCTGGGCGGCATCGACGCCCGCCACGAGGCCGAACTGCTGCTGCTGCACGTACTGGAGCGCCCGCGTAGCTGGCTGTTCGCCCATGCCACCGATCCGCTGGCCGCTGCCGAACAGGCCACCTTCGAAGCACTGCTGGCCCGCCGCGTGGCCGGTGAGCCGGTGGCCTACCTGACCGGCCGCCGCGGTTTCTGGACGCTGGACCTGGAGGTCGACCCGGCCACGCTGATTCCGCGCCCGGAAACCGAGCTGCTGGTGGAACTGGCGCTCGAGCGCCTGCCGGCCAATCGCGACCTGCAGGTGGCCGACCTCGGCACCGGCAGCGGTGCGATCGCCTTGGCGCTGGCCAGCGAGCGGCCGCAGGCGCAGGTGCTGGCCACCGATGCCAGCCCGGGCGCGCTGGCCGTGGCCAAGCGCAACGCCGCGCGCCATGAACTGCGCAACGTGCGCTTCGCCGAGGGCGGGCACGACTGGTATGCGCCGCTGCAGGGCGCGCGTTTCGACCTGATTGCCAGCAACCCACCGTACATCGCCAGCGACGACCCGCACCTGGAACAGGGTGACCTGCGCTTCGAACCGGCCACCGCGCTGGCCTCGGGTCCGGATGGCCTGGATGACATCCGCCGCATCGTCGACGGTGGCCAGGCCCACCTGCTGCCTGATGGTTGGCTGCTGATCGAGCACGGTTGGGACCAGGGCGAGGCGATCCGCGCGCTGTTCGACGCCGCGGGTTTTGTCGAGGTGCAGACCGTGCAGGACCTGGAGCAGCGCGACCGCATCACCCTGGGCCGGCGTCCGGCCTAGAATGGAGGTTCTCCTGCCCCGGCAGGGCATCACCCTGGAGCTGCACGCATGCGTACGCTGTACCCCGCCATCACCCCCTACGACGTCGGCACCCTGAAGGTCGACGATCGCCACACCCTGTACTTCGAACAGTGCGGCAACCCGGACGGCAAGCCGGTGGTGATGCTGCACGGTGGCCCGGGCGGCGGCTGCAGCGACAAGATGCGCCAGTTCCACGACCCGTCCAAGTACCGCATCATCCTGTTTGACCAGCGCGGTGCCGGCCGTTCCACCCCGCACGCGGACCTGGTGGACAACACCACCTGGGACCTCGTTGCCGATATCGAGAAGCTGCGCGAACACCTCAAGGTCGATCGCTGGCAGGTGTTCGGTGGCAGCTGGGGTTCGACCCTGGCCCTGGCCTATGCCGAAACCCACCCGCAGCGCGTGACCGAACTGGTCCTGCGTGGCATCTTCATGCTGCGTCGCTGGGAGCTGGAATGGTTCTACCAGGAAGGCGCCAACCGCCTGTTCCCGGATGCGTGGGAGCACTACCTGAAGCCGATTCCGTCGGTGGAGCGTCATGACCTGATCTCGGCCTTCCACCGCCGCCTGACCAGCGACGACGAAACCAGCCGCCTGGAAGCGGCCAAGGCGTGGGCGGTGTGGGAAGGCGCGACCAGCTTCCTGCATGTCGATGATGACTTCATCAACAGCCACGAAGACCCGCATTTCGCGCTGGCGTTTGCCCGCATCGAGAACCACTACTTCGTCAACGGCGGCTTCTTCGAAGTGGAAGACCAGCTGCTGCGCGACGCGCACCGCATCGCCGATATTCCGGGCGTGATCGTGCACGGCCGCTACGACGTGGTCTGCCCGCTGGCCAACGCCTGGGACCTGACCAAGGTATGGCCGAAGGCGAAGCTGGAAATCACCCCGGCCTCGGGTCATTCGGCGTTCGAAGCCGAGAACGTGGATGCGCTGGTACGCGCCACCGATAGCTTTGCCTGATCGGTAGTGCCGGCCGCTGGCCGGCAACCGGGAAAGGGTTGGATCGCGCAGACGCCGGCCAGCGGCCGGCGCTACCAGTCCCCGGCCAGCAACGCGTCGGCCAGCACCTGAAGCTTCGGCGAATGCTGGCGCGACGGCGGGTAGATCAACGACAGTTCGCGGCTGCGGCCCTCGAAGGGCTGCAGCACGCGCTGCAGGCGGCCGTCGGCCAACGCATCGGCCACCGCGAAATCCATCACCTGCACGATGCCGATACCGGCGATGGCCGCTTCCACCAGCGGATCGCCGCTGTCGAACACCATCCGCGTCGGTGGTGTGACCTCACGCAGTTGCCCGTCCTGCAGAAACTGCCAGTCCACCAGCCGGCCACTGCGCAGGTTGCGCACCGCCAGGCAGGCGTGATCCTGCAGCGAGGCTACATCGCCCGGTGCGCCACAGCGGGCCAGATAGGCGGGGCTGGCCACTGTCACCCAGCGCAGCGGCCGCAAGGGCCGCGCGACGATGCGCTGGTCGGCGATGACGCCGGTGCGCAGCGCGGCATCGAAACCTTCTTCAACCAGATCGACCAGGCGGTCGCTGAGCACGGCTTCCACCTGCAGCTGCGGATGCTGTTGCAGCAACGGCGCCAGCATCGGCACCAGCACCTTGCGCCCGAACATCGACGGCGCACTGATCTTCAACGTGCCCGAGGGCGTGCACGGGCGGTCGGCCAGTTGCCGCTCGGCATCGTCCAGGCCGGCCAGCAGGGGGGCCACCTGTTCCACGAACTGGCGGCCATCCGGGGTCAGCGCCACGTTGCGGGTATTCCGCTGCAGCAGCTTCACCCCCAGCGTGGCCTCCAGCCGGCCGATCGCGCGGGACAGGCCGGACTGGCTCAGGCCGAGCTGGCCGGCGGCCACCGTGAAGCTGCGTGCTTCGGCGACCTGCACCAGCATGCGCACCGCATTGAGGTCCATCGAGGCTGCATTCATGCTGAAAATCATGACAGATATGGGCGGCAGGGGGTTTATTGAGTTGTCCGCATCAATGAGACTGCGCTCCCCCCACCGCTCCAACCCGCCGATGCCTCCCCTCAAATACCCGCGCTGGGCGCTGACCCTGCTGGCCACCGCGCAGCTGATCATCGCCCTGGACGCCACCATCATCTTCGTCGCCCTGCACGACATGGGCCGCGCGCTGCAGATCAATGCGCAGCAGCTGCAATGGGTGGTCAGTGCCTACACCGTCGCCTTCGGCGGCAGCCTGCTGTTGGGGGGCCGTGCCGCCGACCTGGTCGGCCGCCGCCGTTTCTACCGGCTGGGCATGCTGCTGTTCGCACTGGCCTCGCTGCTTGGTGCGCTGGCGCCGAATGCGACCCTGCTGATCATCGCGCGTGCCGCACAGGGCGTCGGTGCGGCGCTGCTGTTCCCGGCTACGCTGGCATTGATCAACACGCTGTACGCCGAAGGTCCGGTGCGCAACCGCGCGCTGGCGATCTGGAGCATGGCCAGCGCTGTCGGCCTGGCGCTGGGCACGCTTCTGGGTGGCGTATTGACCCAGGCATTCGGCTGGCCGGCGGTGCTGGCGGTGATCGTGCCGTTGGCCACCGCCTGCGCCGTCGCCGCCGGTGCTTGGCTGCCGGCCGATGGTCCCCGAGTGCAGGGGCGCTCGTTCGACCTGGCCGGCTGCCTCACCGTCACCGCCGGCGGCAGCCTGCTGGTTACCACCCTGGTGCAAGGGCCGGAGTGGGGCTGGACGGCGCCGGCCACGCTCATCTGCCTGCTGCTTTCAGCGGTACTGCTGACCGTGTTCGTGCAGATCGAGAAGCGCAGCCGTGATCCGCTGATGCAGTTTTCGCTGTTGCGCCTGCCCGGCCTGCGCGCGGCACTGGGCCTGACCTTTGCCTTCATGAGCAGCTACGGCGTGCAGTACTACTTCCTGGCGCTGTACTTCCAGGATGGCTATGGCTGGAGCCCGCTGCAGGCTGGCATGGCGTTCCTGCTGCCGACGCTGGTGTGCACCTTCGGCATCCGTATTGCCGAACGCATGCTGCGGCGCCGTTCGCCACGGCAGGTGCTGGCCTGGGGCTTCGCCGCCGGTGCCATCGGCATCGCCGCGGTGGCGCTGGCAATGCCGCATGGCGCCGGCTACTGGCCGCTGCTGCCGGGCATCGTCGTGCTCAGCATCGGCCAGGGCATGAGCTGGACGGCGATGTGGATCGTGGCCGGGCAGGGCGTGCCGGGACCGCAGCAAGGTGTTGCGTCCGGCATGGCGGCCACCGCCCAGCAGATCGGCGGCGCCTTGGGATTGGCGGTACTGGTGATGATCGCCAACGCCGCGCGCGGCACGCAGGCAGCAACCAGTCCCGATGCCCTGCAGGGCATGGTCAATGCACAGTACGGCGCCGCGCTGTTCGCCGCGCTCGGCGTGGTGATCGCGCTGGGCCTGCGCCCGGCGCCGGTAGACTCGGCAGCGACCGCCTGCCTGAGCACCGACGCATGATCGAACTGCTGGACCTGCGACAGACCCTGCATGCCTTCGCCGCCTGCAACGATGATGATGAGGTGTGGAACGCCTTCGGCTGGGTGATGGCCAGCGACGAGGACCTGCTGGCGGCACGGCTGTGGTTGCCGTCATCCAGTGATGAAGCGCTGGATGACGATGGCGAGCGATCGGCCGCTTCGGCAGCGATGGGGCTGTTCCCGTATCTGGAACCGGCGACGTTTGCCGACGTGCTGGATGTGCAGAAGCGGCAACGCCCGCTGTCGTCGCTGCAGGACTACGCACAGGCGCTGGCGTACTACGCCGAGTACGACGCGTTCCAGCAGGTCGAGGGTATCGACGAGGCCCTGGGCGAAGCGGAAGCTGCGGAACAGGTGGCTGCGCGCGCGGCGGGTGTGGGCACAGGCATCTTCGCGTCCTTCGATCTGACGCTGAGAGCGTGCCCGCAGGGGCAGATCAAAGCCGCAGCCCAGTGCGTGGCGCGCCTGCTGGAGATTCCGGTGGGCGAGGCGTTGGCGTGCTGCCGCGCGTTGCCGCTGGTGCTGGGTAAAGCGCTGGATCGTCGCCGCGCGCAGGCGATCAAGGATGATTTCGAAGCGATCGGTGCGACCGTGCAGGTGCACGCGTTCAAGCCGTTCCCGTGGATGAACGCGCCTACGCTGCGGTAGCGCCGGGCCATGCCCGGCGGCATTCCGTTGCGCCGCCGCGATGCGGCTCGCCGGGCGTGGCCCGGCGCTACCGAGCTTCGGTCGGGTGGATGACGTTCAACCAAACGCCAGCAACTGCGGCTGCAACGCGTTGAAGATCCGCGCCAGCCGCTCCGCCCAGGCCTGCTGCCCGGCCACATCGGCAATCAGGTCCTGGCGGATTTCCAGTTCCACGTGCACCAGCCCACGGCCTTCGCCATGCACCGGCACCGCGTAGTCGCTGGTGCTGCTGACCGAATACGGTTCGTTGTCACCCACCACCAGGTCGCCTTCGTCGCGTAGTGCCTGCAGCAGGGCATGGGCAAAGCGCGTGTCCCGGTGGTACAGCACGCCAGCATGCCACGGCCGCTGCGCGCCGTTCATCGCTGGGGTGAAGCTGTGCATCATCACCAGCAGCGTGGGGCGGCCGGCATCACGGCGTGCATCAAGCTCGGCGTCGATGCGCGCATGGTAGGGCGCATGGATCGCATCGATACGCTGCTGCCGCTGCGCCGCCGACAACCCGGCATTGCCCGGCACCACGGTGTGGTCGCTCACTTCCGGAATCAGCGTTGGCGACGCCAGCGGGCGGTTGCAGTCGATCAGCAGCCGCGAATAGGTCTGTTCGATCGCCCAGGCATCCAGCCGTTCGGACAGTGCGCGGGTGGTGCCGGCGATGCCGATGTCCCAGCCGATATGGCGGTCCAGCTCGGCCTGGGCCAGGCCAAGGCCTTCCAATGCTCGCGGCACCTGCTGGCCGGCGTGGTCGGCCAGCAGCAGGTACGGTGAGGCGCCCTGCGGCCGGTGGAGGGTGTAGATCGCCGGGTCGTCGGCGCCCAGCAGCGCCGGCAGCGCATGCAGGTCGGCGTCAGCCACGCGGGCGTCCGTCCAGGTGGTGCTCGATCATCCACAGCCCGGCCCAGAGCTTGGCATCCAGCTCGTAGCCTTCGCCCATCTTCTGTACCAGCCAGGCCGCAGCCTCACTGCGCGGAATCTCGTGCACGGTGATGTCCTCGCTGTCATCGCCGCCGCCTTCGCCGATCCGGCGCAGGCCGGTGGCGCGCACGAAGGCGATCTTCTCGCTGCTGGCGCCGGAAGATGTCGGGCCGATCATCAGCACTTCGGCGTGGTCGGCGGTCCAGCCGGTTTCTTCTTCCAGTTCGCGTACGGCCGAGACTTCGATCGATTCGCCGGCGTGGATGTCGCCGACCAGGCCGGCCGGCATCTCGATGGTGGGGGCCTGCAGCGGCACGCGGAACTGCTCGACGAACAGCACCTTGTCCTCGGGGGTGACGGCGATGATGATCGCTGCCAGGCCGCCGGCATGGGTGCGTTCGCTGTACTCCCAGGTGCCGCGCACCAGCATGCGCTGGTACTTGCCTTCATAGACGACACGCGGGGCTTCGGTGTTGCGCTGGCTCATGCGGGCTCGCTGTGGGTGGGAAGAATATCGGGTACGCCGGCGGCATCGAACAGCCGGCGGCGGGTCATCGGGCCGAAGCGCAGGGTCTGGCACAGGCCACCGAGCAGCTCCGGGTCGGCCGCCTGGCGCAGCAGGCCGGGTTGGCTGCCTTCCAGCGGCGCGTCCAGCGCGATGGTGGTCAGCTGGCGCCAGAGCAGGGCGTGCTCGAGCTGTTCGCGCAGGCGCACGGCCATTTGCGCGGCACCGCGCAGGCGCAGGAACGGCACTTCGTCCAGGCGTTCGTACAGCGCGTCCATGCTGCCGAAATGGGCCAGCAGCACGGCGGCGGACTTGCTGCCGACACCACTGACGCCGGGAATGTTGTCCACCGCATCGCCGCACAGTGCCAGGTAGTCGGCAATCTGGTGAGCGTGCACGCCGTGCCGTGCCTTCACCCCGGCCACGTCCCAGCGCTGGTTGCGTGCGTAGTCCCACTGCTCGTCGTGATCCAGCAGCAGCTGCGAGAGGTCCTTGTCGGCGGAAATGATCACCCCGCGGTGGCTGCCACGGTGGACGTGCAGCGCGCTGCCGATCAGGTCATCGGCCTCGTATTCGTGGTGGGCCAGCACTGCAAGGCCCAACGCCGCGCACAGCGCCTTGCAGTGCACGAACTGGCGCTTGAGCGCCTCCGGCGCCGGGTCGCGGTTGGCCTTGTAGGCCGGATACAGGCGGTGGCGGAAGCCACTGTCCAGTGCTTCGTCGAAGGCGATGGCGATGTGCCGCGGGCGCTCGCGCTCGAGCAGGTCCAGCAGGAAGCGGGCGAAGCCGTGCACCGCGTTGGTCGGCCAGCCCTGCGCGTCCTGGAACTGGTCCGGCAGCGAGTGCCAGGCGCGGAACACGTAGATGCTGGCGTCGACCAGGTACAGCGAGGGCGGCGCTGCCGGCAGGCTCATGCCGGCGGCGTCCAGTCACGCAGCAGGGCCGCCGGATCGGGGCGCTCGCGTTCGGGGACGGCGGCCTTCGGCGTGCCGATATGGATGAAACCGGCGATGCCTTCGCCCTCGGACAGCCCCAGATAGGCCTGCACGGCCGGGTCGAAGGCCATCCATGCGGTCAGCCACTGCGCACCGAAGCCCAGCGCCTGCGCGGCCTGCAGCAGGGCGAAGCAGACGCAGCCGGCGGTCATCAGCTGTTCCTGTTCGGGCACTTTCGGGTCCGGACGCGGGCTGGCCACCACCACGATCACCAGCGGCGCATGGCTGAAACGCTGGCGGTCCTTCTCGAATACCGCCTCACCGGCATGCGGGTCGCGCTGGCGGCTGCGCTCGGCCAGGAAGTCGCCCAGAGTGTGACGTGCATCGCCGGCGATCTTCAGGAAGCGGAACGGTACGCGCTTGCCGTGGTCGGGCACGCGCACGGCCGAGGCCAGCATGCGCTGCAGGGTGGCCGGATCCGGTCCGGGCTCGCCCAGTTGCCGCGAGGGCACCGAGCGGCGGGCATCCAGGGCAAGCAGGGCAGCGGGGTCGGGCATGGAGTCTGAACCGGTCATCACGGGTGTTTGATTATAGTCGGGGTGGTCAATGACGCCGTCTGTGTCGCGTCTCGCCCCTGAATATCAAACTGTGATGAACATCATGCCACTGGCGGGAAAGGGACGACCGCTTCCTCTCGCCTCGTGGGCCTCGCACGGCTTACGATATCAATCTTGCCGGGCCGCCGGTCATGAGGTTTGAAGTGAGGACTGTTTCACTGTCCGTGACGGGCTGGCCGGCCTACCATCGACGTACCGGTACATGGGGTGTGCCGGTCGTCGCGATGTCCATGCTGTCTGTCGTATCAGAGAAGGTGGGGAGCCTTCCCGAATGATGAGCGCGCCCACACCGATGGGATCGCCGGGCCGTGACCCGGTCCAGCTTCAGCGTGCCCGGGACATGGTCCTGCCGGCGCTGTGCCAGGCTTTCGGGGCCGCACTGGCGCGTTTCGACGATGCACTGTTCGACCGGGCCGGCAATGCAGGCTCGTCGCAGCTGCTGTTCCTGGATGCGATGCGCGAGCTGCGCCGCCGCCGTGAGGACATCGCCGCCGCCTTTGCCGGCCACCTGCAGCGGGCCTGGGATGCACTGGCCAGTGGCGAGCCGCTGTCGGCCGAAGCCACCCTGTCCGGACCGGCCGAGGATGGCCTGAGCCTGCTGGCTGAACATGTACTGGAGTCGCGGCTGGCGGTGCGCAATTTCGCCACCGTGCTGCTGCGCGACTTCAAACCGGTGCTGGCGCGGCTGGACCGGCGCCTGGGCCGCTTGATCGGCGGCGCCGAGCTGGATGCCGACCACAATCCGGTCAGCCCCGAGCACCTGGGTGTGGCCATCCATGAGGCCTTTGCCGGCTGCGAGCTGGCGCCGGAAGTGCACCTGGTGCTGATCAAGCTGTGCGAACGCGACCTGCGCGCGCCGGTGGGCCGCATCTACGAGAAGCTGGACGAGCAGCTGGCCGCCGCTGGCGTGATGTCGCAGATGGGGGCGCCGCGGCGTCCGCTGTCGGCCGCGCCCGACCCGCGCATGGCGCCGGGGGCGGACGATCTGGTCGAGCCGCGCCACGCGGCGGGCTTCGAATCCGAATTCAGCGATGATGAACAGGCCGCGCCGGCCTGGGCGCAGCGGTTCGCCGCGCGCTGGTCCGAGCGCCGTGGCCACATGCAGCAGCACCTCGGGGGCGAGGATGCCGGCAGCGGCGAGGCGTATGCCGGCCAGCAGGGGATGTTGCTGGAGGCCCTGCATGAGCTGCTGCAGCAGACCCGCCACGTTCGCGAGGACGCCACCTCGGCCGCGCAGGTCGCGGTTGGCCAGCACCGCCCGTTGAGCCAGCGCGAGATGATGTCGGTGCTGTCGCTGCTGCAGGCCACGCCCAGTGCGACGCTGCGTGCGGCCATCGGCGAGGACGGCGAATCGTTGGCGCAGCGATTGAAGAGTGAAGTGCTGTCCAGCGCCACCCGTCTTGGCGTCGATCCCGGCCAGACCCGGCTGGACCCGCAGGACGAGGATGCGATTGATCTGGTCGGCATGCTGTTCGACGTGATGCTGGACGAACGCGAGCTGGAAGGCCGCTCACGCGAGTTGATCGGCCGCCTGGTGGTGCCCTTCGTCAAGGTGGCGATGCTCGACCGCCGCATGTTCGTGCAGAAGACCCACCCGGCACGCAAGCTGCTCAACTCGCTGGCCGAAGCCTGCGAAGGCAATACCGGCGAAAGCCAGGCCGAGCGCATGCTGATGGCCAAGGTCGAGGAGATCATCGAACGGCTGGTGGCCGAGTTCAACGAGAACCTGGCGATCTTCCTGACCCTGGAAGAAGAATTCCGCGAGTTCCTCGTGCAGCATCGCCGCCGCGTGGAAATCGCCGAGCGTCGCGCCGCCGAAACGCAGCGCGGCCAGGAAAAGCTGGAAATGGCCCGCAGCCGTGCCGGTGCCGAACTGGACCGCCGCATCGGCGATGCCACCCTGCCGCCAGCCATCGCCGAGTTCCTGCGCCAGCCGTGGCAGCACCACCTGACCCTGGCGCTGCTGCGCGAGGGCGAGGAGGGCGCGTCGGTGGCCGAGGCACTGAGCCTGGCTGACGGCCTGCTGGAGGAAGTGGCCGAGGCCCGCCGCCAGATCGTCGGCAAGCCGTGGCTGCAGGCCTGGCAGCCGGTGCTGGCCAAGGTATTTGCCAGTGTCGGCGTGCACGGCGATGCCGCCACCGGTGCCATCGACGCCTTGCATGACACCCTGCAGGGCATTGCTGAATCGCGCCCGGAACTGCAGCGCGCGCTGCCGGAACTGCCGCAGGTTGCCTTGCCGGCGCCGCCGGTGGCTGAATCGCCCGCGGTCGAGCTGGGCGGGCAGATCGACGCCGACGACTTCGACAATGCCGACGCCGACCGCTTCCGCCGCATGGAAATCGGCAACTGGCTGGACTTCGTCGACAAGGACGGCAAGGTGCAGGCCGGCAAGCTGTCCTGGGTCAGCCCGATTTCCTCGCGCCTGCTGTTCGTCAACCGCCGCGGCGTGCGCTTCTGCGTGGCCTCGCCGGAGGAACTGGCGGTGATGGTGCGGCTGGGCCGGCTGCGCGCCCACGTCGACGATGGCGCCTTCGACAGTGCGATGCAGGGCGTGATCGATCGGCTGGACCCGGGCAGCGCCACCCTGCACTGAGCGGTGGCTGCCTGCTAGGATCGGGAAAACTCACCGATCAGCGGGGACCTGCATGGCCGTGGCGTTGCTGGGGATCAAGGAGACCGCGCCGGGCGAACGGCGCGTGGCGTTGACGCCGGAAACCGCGCGCAAGCTCGGTGCCCTCGGCATTACCGTCTGGTACGAGGCTGGCGCCGGCTTGGCCGCAGGCTTCACCGATGCGGCCTATGACGATGCCGGCGCACGTGTGTTCGACGCGGGCCGTTGGGGCGAGATCGATATCCTGCTGTGCGTGCAGGCGCCGCCGGCGTTGGTCCTGGAGCAGCTCAAGCCCGCTGCCAGCGTGGTTGGCCTGCTGGCCCCGGCCAGTGATCCGGCGCTTGCGGCATTGGCCGCTGGCGACCGCCTGCAGCTGTTCCCGCTGCAGCAGCTGCCGCGCACCACCCGCGCGCAGGCGATGGACGTGCTCAGTTCGCAGGCCGGCATGGCCGGCTACAAGGCGGCGCTGATCGCGGCCGAACGCGCGCCCCGTTTCTTCCCGATGCTGACCACTGCGGCCGGCACCGTGCGACCGGCCAAGGTGCTGGTGATCGGTGCGGGCGTGGCGGGCCTGCAGGCCATTGCCACTGCCCGGCGTCTTGGTGCGCAGGTGGAAGGCTTCGACGTGCGCCCGGAAACCCGCGAGCAGATCCAGTCGCTGGGCGCGCGCTTTCTCGACCTCGGGGTGAGCGCGGCGGGCGAGGGCGGTTACGCGCGCGCGTTGACCGATGAAGAGCGTGCCGAGCAGCAGCGCCGCCTGGCCGACCACCTGCGTGGTGTGGATGTGGTGATCTGCACCGCTGCGGTTCCGGGGCGACCGGCGCCGACGATCGTGACTGCCGCAATGGTGGAAGGCATGGCCACCGGCAGCGTGATCGTGGATCTGGCGGCGGAGAGCGGCGGCAACTGCGCACTGACCCAGCCGGGGCAGTGCATCGAGCATCAGGGCGTGACCATCGATGGCCCGCTGGGCCTGGCCAGCCGCGGTGCAACGCAGGCCAGCGAGATGTATGCGCGCAACCTGCTCAACTTCGTCGCGCTGTTCGTGCGCGAAGGCCAGCTCGGTTTCGACTGGGACGACGAGCTGCTGGCCAAGACACGCTGGCTGGCGTGAGTCGGTAGCGCCGGGCCATGCCCGGCGAGCGCAGCGGTATGCGGAAATCCGCCGGGCATGGCCCGGCGCTACCGAAGCGGAGGCGTTACCGCGGCTTCGCCGGCGGCGGGTTCTCGCGCACCCAGTCCTTGCGTTGTTCCGGCGTCATCTGCGACCAGCGCTCGCGCAGTGCGTCGCGCTGCGCGGGCGGCAGATCCCGCATCTGGCCGAACAGGGCCCGGGCCTGCTCACGCTGTTCCGGGCTCATGTGCTCGAAGCGGCGCAGGCCACGCCGGGCCTTGTCGCGTTCCTCAGGGCTCATCGACTGCCAGCGCTGGCCATGCGAGAGCATGCGCTGGCGCTGGCCGGCATCGGCGCTGTTCCAGCGGTCGCGCAGCGGTGCCAGCAGGGATTCCCGCTGTGCTTCACTCAACTGTTCCCAAACCGGCAGCGGCGCGGGGCGTGCGGCAGGGGCGGGCGCGGCGCTCTGCGCCAGTGCCGGGAGGGCCGGCAGCAGCGACAGGGTCAGCAGCAGCGGCAGGAGATTGAATCGGGGCATGGTTCACTCCATCGCCAGGTCGGTATCGCCCAGCCACAGGTACAGATCGGGATTTTCGTCGTAGAGCGCGCTGTTGTCTTCCACCGAGGCAAGCACAGGTGCCGGCGCAGAGCCCGTCAGCGTGCCATGGCCGCTGAACTGCAGGCCGATACCCAGTGCCACCACCAGCGAACAGGCACTGGCCAGCCACCAGCGCCAGCGCCCGCGATGGGCGGCCGTGGCGCCGTGGCGAGCCTGGCGCAGCCGGGCCAGCGTTGCCGGCGACAGCGCGTGCAGCGACTGTGCGTGCAGGCTGCGCAGGGTGTCATCGGAAGGCAGGGAGCGGTTCACGGGTGGATCTCCAGGTAATCCTGCAGCGCCTGGCGGGCGCGTGCCAGATGGGTTTTTACCGCGCCTTCGCTGCAGCCCATGGCGCGGGCGGTGGTGGCCCCGTCCAGGTCCTGCAGCACGCGCAGGGTGAAGGCTTCGCGCTGGCGGGCGGGCAGGCGGCGCAACGCGTCCACCAGCTGCTGGTACTGCTGGCGCTGTTCATGCGCCTGTGCCGGGTCCGGGCCGGGATCGGCCCAATCGATCTCGCCGCCTTCCGCGTCCTGGTTGTCGCGCCAGAACGGCAGGCGGAAGCGGCGCCGGCGCTGCACGTCGATCACGCGCCGGCGCAGGATGCTCCAGAACAGCGGCGCCCATTCGGCCGCCGGCTTGTCGGCGTAGTCCAGCATGCGCAGCAGCGCGTCCTGCACCGCGTCCATGGCGTCTTCGCGCTGGCGCAGGCCAGCCTCGGCGAAGCGGAACGCACGCGGGCCAACGCTGGCCAGGAACGCTTCCAGCGACGCCGGCAGGGCATCGGTCTCGGCGCTCGGGGGAACGGGGCTGCTCACCAGCACAGGGTACGGTTCCTCGCTCGGGGTCACCATCGACAACGCGTGAGCGCGGCTTCGGTTGACGCCGGGCGCGCGCCGGGTTCAGCCCGTGGTTATGATGGGACGACGAAGACAGAGCAGGAGCGTTGCCAGTGAGTGACGGGTTCGTAGCGCTGTACATCTTCATGCTGGCAGCAATCGCCGGCCACGTGATCATTTCGCGGGTGCCGGTGATCCTGCATACCCCGCTGATGTCGGGCTCCAACTTCATCCACGGCATCGTGCTGATCGGCGCGATGGTGGTGCTGGGGCACGCGCAGACACCGCTGGAGAAAGCCCTGGGCTTCCTCGCCGTGGTGCTCGGCGCCGGCAACGCCGCCGGTGGCTATGTGGTCACCGCACGCATGCTGGAAATGTTCAAGCCGAGCGCGCCCAAGGGCGGCAAGGACGAGCCGAAGGAGCCGCAGGCTTGAACATCAGCACCGTCGAACTGCTCGATTGGCTGGTCAAGGCCAGCTACCTCGTCGCCGCCACGCTGTTCCTGCTGGGCCTGCAGCGCATGGCCTCGCCGCTGACTGCGCGCAGCGGCATCCGCTGGGCCGGGCTGGGCATGCTGCTGGCCACGGTGGCGACGTTCTTCCTGCCCGAACTGCACAACGTGCCGCTGATCCTGGTGGCGCTGCTGCTCGGCGCGGGCCTGGCCTGGTGGTCGGCCGGCAAGGTCGCCATCACCGACATGCCGCAGATGGTGGCGCTGTACAACGGCATGGGCGGTGGCTCGGCGGCGGCCATCGGTGCAGTGGAACTGCTGCGCTACGCCTTCCTGGCCAACCGCGATACCAGCCACTGGAGCGCGCAGGCGCTGGCCGACCTGGCCGCACGGCAGCCGTCGGGCATGGTGCTGCTGCTGGCGGTGGTCGGCGCGGCGATCGGCGCGGTGTCGCTGTCCGGCTCGGTGATCGCCTGGGCCAAACTCGATGGCCGCCTCGACAAGCGCGTGACTTGGCCGGGCCAGCAGGTGATGAACTTGCTGGTGGCACTGGCGGTGGTGGTGCTGGCGATCATCGCCGCGAGCACGCTCAATACCTGGGCGATCGTCGCCTTCTTCGTGCTGGCGCTGGCACTGGGCGTGCTGATGACGCTGCCGATCGGTGGCGCCGACATGCCGGTGGTGATCTCGCTGTACAACGCCTTCACCGGCCTGGCGGTGTCGTTCGAAGGCTACGTGCTGGGCAATGAGGCATTGATCATCGCCGGCATGATGGTCGGCGCGGCGGGCATCCTGCTGACCCGGCTGATGGCCAAGGCGATGAACCGGCCGATCCGCAACGTGTTGTTCTCCAACTTCGGCGGCGGTGCCGGCGGGGAAGCGCAGGCGATCACGGGTGCGCAGAAGCCGATTGAAGCATCGGACGTCGCGGCGATGATGGCCTACGCCGAACGCGTGGTGATCGTGCCAGGCTACGGCATGGCCGTGGCGCAGGCCCAGCACAAGATATGGGAGCTGGCGCAGCGGCTGGGCCAGCGCGGGGTCAAGGTGAAGTTCGCGATCCACCCGGTGGCCGGACGCATGCCCGGGCACATGAACGTGCTGCTGGCCGAAGCGGGCGTGCCTTACGACCTGATCGCCGACATGGACGACATCAACCCGGAGTTCGCCAACACCGACGTGGTGCTGGTGATCGGTGCCAACGACGTGGTCAATCCGGTGGCACGCACCGACCCGGCCAGCCCGATCTACGGCATGCCCGTGCTGGACGTGGTCAACGCGCGCAACGTGGTGGTGATCAAGCGCGGCAAGGGCACCGGCTTCGCCGGCATCGAGAACGCGCTGTTCTACGCCGACAACACCCGCATGCTGTACGGCGACGGTGCGGAAGCGGCAGCCTCGCTGGTGAGCGAACTGAAGGCGCTCGACGGCGGGCATTGAGGCCGTACCGGTAGCGCCGGGCCATGCCCGGCGGCGTTTCGTGCGGACCGCTGCGCTCGCCGGGCATGGCCCGGCGCTACCCTCATCCACGCGTGACGTGGATCTGCGCGGTCAGCGCGCCAGCCAGGCGCCCACGGCCACGCCCAGGGCCAGCCACAGCCACTCGATCGCGCCATTGGCGAGGGTGATCAGGGTCCAGGCCAGGTGCGGGCCCATCCGCATCGTGGCGTCCCACAGATCCAGCCCGATCGAGCCGCCCATCCAGGCGCTGGCGATGGCCCAGTTGGCCACGGCGGCCACCAGCAGCGTGCCCAGCACGACCAGCGCGATGCGCAACCGGCCCGGGCCCAGCGTACCCATGCGCAGCATGAACACCAGTTCCAGGGCGGTCAGTACCGCCATCCAGCCGACCTGCCGGCCGGTCATCAGCGCCAGCACCATCCAGGCAAGGGGAGCAACAACCAGACCCAGCAACAGCATGAGGGGCCAGAGCCAGGTTACGGTCCTGGCACGCGCGGCATTGGAGGACATCGAAGCTCCCTGAAGATCACCCACAGGATACTGTGGTTTGCCGCAGTGCACCGGCGGCCGCAGGGCGGCTGGGCTAGAATGCCGTCTTGCGTGGCACCGGCCACGGCCCCATATCGGTCCCCATGTATTCCCGTAGCAGCGAACCTGTCCACTTCGAACGCGATTGCGAGGCCGTGATGGTCCCGCAGGGCGACACCGTGACCCTGCCTGCCGGCAGCTATGGGTACATCACCCAGGCACTGGGCGGCAGTTATTCGGTGTTTGTCGAGGGCAACCTGTTCCGCATCGCCGGCAAGGACGGCGACGCCATCGGCAAGGAGGCGCCGGCACCGCTGGAACTGCCCGCCGATGCCACCGATGAACAGGTGGAACAGCTGGTATGGCAGCAGCTGCGCACCTGCTTCGATCCGGAAATTCCGGTGAACATCGTCGAACTGGGCCTGGTCTACGAAGTCGAGATCAAGCACCTGGACGAAGGCAAGCGCGAGATCGACGTGAAGATGACCCTGACCGCACCGGGCTGCGGCATGGGCGAGATCCTGGTCGACGACGTGCGCAGCAAGCTCGAAATGATCCCGACGGTGGCCGAGGCCGACGTCGACCTGGTGTTCGACCCGCCGTGGAACCAGCACATGATGTCCGAGGCGGCCCGGCTCGAGACCGGCATGCTTTGACCCACGGCCCGCAGTGACGCGGGCCCGGCATTACCCGCAACCAGAACAGGAAATCTCCGGTGTCCCAGTCCATTCCCAGCTTCGCCGTCACCCGTTCGGACCACCCGCGCAGCGCTGAGGAGCGCGCCCAGATCCTGGAGAAGCCGGGCTTCGGCCTGCACTTCACCGACCACATGGTGGAAGTGCGCTGGGACAAGGACACCGGCTGGCACAACGCCAATGTGCGCGCCTACGGCCCGCTGCAGCTGGACCCGGCTGCAGCCGTGCTGCATTACGGCCAGGAAATCTTCGAAGGCATCAAGGCCTACCGCCATGCCGACGGTTCGATCTGGACCTTCCGCCCGGATGCCAACGGCCGTCGACTGCAGCGTTCGGCACAGCGCCTGGCGCTGCCGGAACTGCCGGTGGAGATCTTCGTCGAATCGCTCAAGCAGCTGATCGCCGTCGACAGCGCCTGGGTGCCGTCGGCCGATGAGTCGAGCCTGTACTTCCGTCCGTTCATGATCGGCGACGAAGCCTTCCTCGGCGTGCGTGGCGCACACAAGGCCGGCTACTACGTCATCGCCAGCCCGGCTGGCCCGTACTTCGCCAAGGGCGTCGCCCCGGTGTCGATCTGGCTGTCCACCGAATACGCGCGTGCAGCCAAGGGCGGCACCGGCGCCGCCAAGTGCGGCGGCAACTACGCCGCCTCGCTGCTGCCGCAGCAGAAGGCGCAGGCACAGGGCTGCTCGCAGGTGCTGTTCCTCGACCCGGTCGAAGGCAAGTACCTGGAAGAACTGGGTGGCATGAACGTGTTCCTGGTCTACAAGGACGGCACGCTGGTCACCCCGCAGCTCTCGGGCAGCATCCTCGAGGGCATCACCCGCGAGAGCATCCTGCAGCTGGCCCGCGACCGCGGCATGAAGGTCGAAGAGCGCAAGGTCAGCATCGACGAGTGGAAGGATGGCGTTGCCTCCGGCGAGATCGCCGAAGTGTTCGCCTGCGGCACCGCGGCGGTGGTCACCCCGATCGGCCAGCTGAAGGGCGAGGGCTTCTCGGTGGGGGACATCAACGCCCCGGCCGGCGAAGTGACCATGTCGCTGCGCAAGGAACTGACCGACATCCAGTACGGCCGCCTGTCGGACCGCCACAACTGGCTGGTCAAGCTGGGCTGATCGCCCACGCCGAACTGTAGCGTCGAGCCATGCTCGACTGCGCCTCTGGAAAGCCCGTCCCAGTGACGGGCTTTCTGCGTTGTGGGCCCGCCCGTCAGGCCGCAGCAGACGATTGCTTGACGCAAATAGGTTTGCAATGCAAACTAAATTCAAGCGACCCCGATGGAGCGTGTCATGCAGCAGCCGTCCGTCATTGATCCTTCCTCGCGCCTGCAGGCGCTGACTCGTGAGTACTCGCGGTACTCGCGAAGTGCCGGGGGCCTGTCGGCGATGGCAGGCGGCATCGCCTGCCTGGCCTCGTTCCTTGCCGGCGCCCTGTTGCCGACCACCCTGGCGCTGCGCATCGTGCTGATTGCCGTGCCGGTGCTGTGGATCGTCGGCAAGCAATGGCTGGCACGCCGCTACTACCAGCGGCTGGGCCAGGTCGAAGAGCAGGTCACGCCGGTCGAACGCAATTTCCAGCGCTTCTTCATCGCCTTCACCGCGCTGGTAAGCGTGCTTGTGATCGGCAGCGTGCTGACCCGGCTGGTACCGATGGGCGAACGCGCCTGGGACCTGCGCGCCATTGGCTACCTGGTCGTGGTGGCCCTGTTGCCCTGGGTGGTGTGGCGCTGGCTGCGTACGCCGCTGGAGTTCATCGTGGGCGTGTTCCTGCTGTGCCAGGCCGCGCTGGCCTTCACCGGGCAGGCGTACGGCTTCGGCCCGAGCACCGCGGTGTTCCCCTTGGCATCCATCGCACTGATCGTGGTCGGCTGGCGTGACCACCAGCGCTTCCAGCGGCTGCAGGTGGAGATGCGCGCGTTCATGGCGGCGCGGACGAACGTCGAATGACCCAGCTGCCTGATTCCAGAGCGCTGCTCCAGCTCGACCGCTTGATCCACGAGCCGGCGCGCCTGCTGATCCTGTCGATCCTGGCAGGTGCCGAATCCGCCGAGTTCGGATTTGTCGAGCATCTCAGCGGGTTGAGCAAGGGCAACCTCTCCAGCCATCTGAGCAAGCTTGAAGCGGCAGGTCTGGTTGCCATCGACAAGTCGTTCCGCGGCAAGCGCCCACTGACCACCTTGCAGTTGACGCCGAGGGGCCGCACTGCCCTGGCCGAGTACCGCACGCAGCTGGCGGCCATCGTTGCCGGCCTTCCCGATCCGGATCGAAAGGACCCCTGACATGACATTGCTTCCGCGCCTGTTTGCAGTTCTGGTTGTTTCCTTCTCTGCTCTCACCAGTGCGGCTGCGGCCACAGATCCGCGCCAACAAGGTGCCATGCTGACCGCGCAGTTCTACGAAGGGCACGTCGACGCACTGTGGGAACGGATGACGCCCCAGATGCAGGCGGGGCTGCAGTCCCCGCAGAGCCTGGTGGCGCTGCGCGAGCAGGTGCTGGCGGGCTGGGGCGCAGAAACCGAGCTGGTCAGTGAGAAGGTCGAGAAGGTTGATGGATTCGACACCTATCTGCGACAGGCGCGCTTCGCCAGGAGCCCGGCCATCATCCAGGTGCTGTGGGCCATCGATGCCGAAGGGCGGATCGGCGGCTTCTACATCCGCCCGCTACAGACCGCACCGCCGCAGGCAGCGGCGAGCGGGTTCCTCGACTACCAGACCCGCACACGGCTGCAACTGCCGTTCGACGATGAGTACTTCGTGTTCTGGGGCGGGCGTACTGTCGAACAGAACTACCATGCGGCCCATGCCGGCCAGCGCTTCGCGCTGGATCTGCTGGTGCTCCGCGATGGCCGCTCGCACCGCGGTGATGGGCTGCGCAACGATGACTACTACTGCTTCGGTCGCCCGATCCTCGCGCCAGCCGACGGCACGGTGGTGGAGGTGATCGAGGGTGTGGCCGACAACGTGCCGGGCCAGATGAATGCCGTCCAGCTCACCGGCAACCGCGTCATCCTCGACCACGGCAATGAGGAATACTCGGTGCTGGCGCACCTGCGCCAGGGTAGTGTGCGCGTCGCGCAGGGACAGGTTGTCCGCAGCGGCGCGCACCTCGGTGACTGTGGCAACAGCGGCAACTCCTCCGAGCCGCACCTGCACTACCAGCTGCAGGCCGGGCCCGTGTTCGGTGTCGGCGAAGCGTTGCCGGCACAGTTCTCCGGCTACGTGGCCGATGGCCAGCCGGTTGCACGCGGCGAGCCGGTCAAAGGGCAGCGCATCCGGCCGGCGCGCGTTCCGCAGGCAAAGTAGTCAGCGCGTCCGACGCGGCGGGCAGGCGCTCCGCGGTCGTTGGTGCCAGCAGTGGACGCCGATGTCGGCAAAGTCATCGCAGGACATGTGATGACCCAGTCAGGTGCGTGCAGGGCACGAGAAAGTTCCTTCACCTTCACAAACCCTCGACCCGGGAAGTCTCAGAACGAACATTTCATCTTGCTGAAAAGACGCTGAAAATCTTGTGGTGTCCGGTTTTGGTCATTAGCGTCATCTGCACGGCGGATCGGAAGGGGGATCCGCTGGCTCGCCGGACTTCGAACCTCGCCAATGCAAGCCAGCCCAGGGTTCGGGCCGGTGCTTCTGCCGATTCCGGCATTCACACCACAAGAAAGGGAAATACGATGTCCCAGGTAACGCAACCGCGTGTGCGTCGAGTGTGGGTGGTCCTTGGTGCGTCCGTTCTGTCATCGCTGCTGCTGGCCACGCCTGCGCTGGCCGGTGATGTCCAGCTCAGCGGCCTGCAGTCCGCGCCGACCCACCAGCGCTTCATCGTGAAGTACCGCGACGGCAGCGCGCCGGTGGCCAACACCACCGCACTGGCCTCTTCACTGAAGAGTGCCGCCGCCGGCCTGGCCAGCAGCCAGGGCCGCGCGCTGGGCCTGCAGCAGGTCCGCAAGCTGGCCGTCGGCCCGACCCTGGTCAAGACCGATCGTCCGCTCGACCAGGCCGAATCCGAGCAGCTGATGCGCAAGCTGGCCGCCGACCCGAACGTGGAATACGTTGAAGTCGACCAGATCATGCGTGCCACGCTGACCCCGAACGACACCCGATTCAGCGAGCAGTGGGGCTTCGGCACCTCCAATGCCGGCATCAACATCCGGCCGGCCTGGGACAAGGCCACCGGCACCGGTGTGGTCGTGGCGGTGATCGACACCGGCATCACCAACCATGCCGACCTCAATGCCAACATCCTGCCGGGCTACGACTTCATCAGCGATGCGGCGATGGCGCGCGACGGCAACGGCCGCGACAACAACCCGAACGATGAGGGCGACTGGTACGGCGACAACGAGTGCCAGGCGGGCTACCCGGGCTCGAACTCCAGCTGGCACGGTACCCACGTCGCCGGTACGGTGGCGGCGGTGACCAACAACAGCACCGGCGTGGCAGGTACCGCATTCAACGCCAAGGTCGTGCCGGTGCGCGTACTCGGCAAGTGCGGCGGTTACACCTCTGACATCGCCGACGCGATTGTGTGGGCCTCCGGCGGCAGCGTCAGTGGCGTGCCGGCCAATGCCAATCCGGCCGAGGTCATCAACCTCTCGCTGGGCGGCGGTGGCAGCTGCTCGACCACCTACCAGAACGCGATCAATGGCGCTGTCGGCCGTGGCACCACCGTGGTGGTCGCCGCCGGCAACAGCAACACCAACGTGTCCTCGTCGGTGCCGGCCAACTGCCCGAACGTGATCGCAGTGGCGGCCACCACCTCGGCCGGTGCGCGTGCCAGCTTCTCCAACTATGGCAACGGCATCGATATCTCGGCACCGGGCCAGGGCATCCTGTCCACCCTCAACAGCGGCACCACTACCCCGGGCAGTGCCAGCTACGCTTCGTACAACGGCACCTCGATGGCAGCACCGCATGTGGCCGGCGTGGTCGCGCTGATGCAATCCGTAGCCCCGAGCCCGCTGAGCCCGGCGCAGGTGGAGAGCATCATCAAGAGCACCGCACGCCCGCTGCCGGGCGCCTGCTCGGGTGGCTGCGGCGCCGGCATCATCGACGCCGACGCGGCGGTCGCTGCAGCGATCAACGGCGGCGGCCCGAACCCGGGTGGCAACGTGCTGCAGAACAACGTGCCGGTGACCGGCCTGGGCGCCGCCACCGGTGCCGAGCTGAACTACACCGTTGCGGTTCCGGCCGGCAGCAGCCAGCTGCGCGTGGCGATCAGTGGCGGCAGCGGTGATGCCGACCTGTACGTGCGCCAGGGCAGTGCCCCGACCGATACCACCTACACCTGCCGTCCGTACCTGAGCGGCAACAGCGAGACCTGCACCATCAACAGCCCGGCCGCCGGCACCTGGTATGTGCGGGTGAAGGCGTACAGCACCTTCTCGGGCCTGACCCTCAGCGCCCAGTACTGAGCCCAAGTCCCTCTCCATGGGCACGCCCCGGCTTAGGCCGGGGCGTTTTTTCATGGGGCCGCGCGGTGGTGCGTGCCGCCGCGTCGTGGTGGGTGCCGACCTTGGTCGGCACGCCGTTCCTCAAACCGATTCGAAGCGGTTCGCCGCTACGTTCTTGCGCACGTGCTGCGGATCGAAGATCCGCCCGTTCATGGCGATGTACACGCCGGTCGGCAGCGACTGCACCGCACCGATCGCACAGCCGATGTTGAACTCCGCATCCGAACCGCGGAAACGCGCCGGGCTCAGCGCGCCGGTCATCACGATGGTCTTGTCCGGGATCGTCGCCAGCACCTTGCCGGTCTGCACCATCGAATCGGTGCCATGGGTCACCAGCACGTGCCGGGTCGGCTGCGCGGCGATGGTGGCGCGGATCAGTTCGCGGTCTTCATCGTTGATGTGCAGCGAATCCTTGCGCAGGATCGGAATCACGTTGAAGCGGAACGTCACGCCCAGCTCGCGCAGGATCATGCCGATCTGGGGGTCGCCGATCTGGTAGTCCGACTTGTCGTCGAAGTAGATCTTGTCGATCGTGCCACCGGTGGTGACGACCAGGAGCTCTTCCATCATGTGCATGCGCGAAACCAGGACAGGTACAGCGGCGCGGGGCCAGGAACACAGATGATACGGCCCGGCGGGCGCAGCGTCAGCGTCGCTTGCCGAAGCGGGCGCGCAGCCCTGGCAGGCTGGCGCTGAAGATCACCAGCAGGGCCAGCGCGATCTCGATCAATGCCAGCCAGCGCGTTTCCGGATGGCTCCAGGCGCTCATCACGCCATGGCTGAACCAGCCCAGCGCCAGCACCGAGGCCCAGAAGCCGGCCTTGCGCCAGCCCAGGCGCAGCGCACAGGCCAGCGCCAGCGGCGGCGCGGTGAACACCAGCTGGGTGGCCAGCCAGTGCTTGTCATTGATGAACCAGCCGGCGAACAGCGCGGCCAGCCCCATCAGGGCCAGCAGCAGGACCGTGCGCGGCGCGCGGTTCATCGGGCCAACCGCTGCGCGATGTCGGCCACCCGGTGGCCCAGCGCACGCGCCAGCACCGCCTCGTCGTCGGTCGGCTGCGGGTCGTCGGCGGCACCGGCGACGTGGCTGGCGCCATAGGGCGTGCCGCCACTGGTGGTGTGGCTCAGCGCCGGCTCGGTGAACGGGATGCCGACGATCACGCAGCCATGGTGCAGCAGTGGCACCTGCATCGACAGCAGGGTCGATTCCTGCCCGCCATGCATCGAGGCGGTGGAGGTGAACACGCCGGCCGGCTTGCCGGAGAGGGTGCCGTTGACCCATTCGGCGCCCAGCCCGTCGAGGAAGTGCTTCACCGGGGCCGCCATGTTGCCGAAGCGGGTGGGGCTGCCGAGCAGCAGGCCCTGGCATTCGACCAGGTCCTGCACGCTCACGTAGGGGGCACCATCGTCGGGTACCGGCGGCTGCGCGGTCTGGGTCACCGCAGCCACCGGCGGCACCGTGCGCAGGCGCGCGGTCATGCCCGGCACTTCGCCGATGCCCCGCGCGATCTGGCGCGCCAGCCGTGCCACCGAACCGCCCCGGCTGTAGTACAGCACCAGAATCTCGCCCATCGTGCCCGCTTCTCCTCGTCGTGTGGCCACCAGTATGGCTATCCTGCGAGCATTCCGCATCGGGTACCCTTTCGCCGATGGAACCTTTGGATACGCTCAACCTGTGGATGGAGCGCGCGCGGGATCGCGCACGGGCCATCAGTTTCGGCCGCTTCCTGTGGCATCGCTTCCTCGACGACCGCCTGTTCCAGGCAGCGGCGGCGCTGGCGTACACCACGGTGTTCGCGCTGGTGCCGCTGGCCATCGTGGTGTTCGGCGTGCTCTCGGCCTTTCCCGTCTTCGACCGCTGGAGCGACCAGCTCAGCGATTACGTCTTCTCCAACTTCGTGCCCAACGCCGCGCGTGCGGCGGAGGGCTACCTGCGGCAGTTCTCGGCCAGTGCCGGCCAGCTCACCGCCGCCGGCTTCATCGCGCTGGTGGTATCACTGCTGATCACCCTCAACAGCGTTGAAGAAACCTTCAACCAGATCTGGCGGGTCGGTTCGACCCGGCCCAAGCTGACCCGCTTCCTGGTCTACTGGACCGTGCTGACCCTGGGCGCGATGCTCGCTGCCGCTTCGCTGGCGGTGTCGGCGCGGGTGTTCGCGATGCCACTGTTCGGGACCCAGGAAGGTCGCTGGCTGGCCGAGTTCGCACTGCGGCTGGCGCCGATCCTGATCGAGTTCGTCTGCATCACGCTGATGTTCCGGGTGGTGCCGCACCACACCGTGAAATGGCGGCACGCGGTACCCGGCGCGATTCTCGCGGCGGTCATCCTGGAACTGGTGAAGTGGGGCATTGGCGCCTATCTGGGTAGTTTCCAGTCCTACCAGAAGCTCTACGGCACCGTCGCCTTCGTGCCGATCCTGCTGCTGTGGATCTACCTGTGCTGGGTGGCGGTGCTGCTGGGCGCGTCGCTGTCCTCGTCGATGGCCGCCTTCCGCTACCAGCCGGTGGAACTGCGCCTGCCGCAGGGCTACGAGTTCTATGGCTTGCTGCGCCTGCTCGGCCGCTTCCACCATGCCCGAGCCAAGGGCAAGGGCCTGGCCGACGATGAAATCCTGCGTCTGGAGCCGATGCTGACCGATTCGCTGCTGCAGGACCTGGCCTGCAACCTGCAGGAAATCGGCCTGTTGCGCCGCGATGAACGCGGCGAATGGCTGCTCTCGCGCGACCTGGACCAGGTGAGCCTGGCCGATCTGTACGAATGCACCCAGCTGCGCATCCCGGTAGCCGAGCAGCATCTGCCATACCGCGACGACACACTGGGCCGTGCTGCGCTGGCGGCACTGGACGATCTGCGGCTGCCCCTGCGCGAACGCCTCAAGCGCAAGGTCAGCGATATCTACACCGATTCCGGAGACATGCCATGACCCGCAAGACCCCGTTGCTGCTCCCGCTGGCCCTGCTGCTGGCGCTGTCGGCCTGCAAGCCGGCCCAGGAGCCGACCCCCGCCAGCAGCCAGCCACCGGCACAGGCGCCGACGCCGACCACTCCGGCACCGGTCGATGAAACCCCGGCCGAGCGCACCACCGCCGAGTTCCCGACGCTGAAGATGAAGGCAGTGGATGGCAGCGACTACGACCTGGCCGCGCATCGCGGCAAGTGGGTGGTGGTGAATTTCTGGGCGACCTGGTGTGCACCGTGCCGCAAGGAAATGCCGGAGCTGTCGGCGCTGCACGCGATGCGCAGCAACATCGAGGTGGTCGGCCTGGCCTATGAAGACATCGAGGTGCCGGAGATGCAGTCGTTCCTGACCAAGCATCCGGTGACCTATCCGATCGTGATCGTGGACCCGTTCGACCCGCCGGCGGATTTCGCCACGCCGCGTGGTTTGCCGTTGACGCACCTGCTGGACCCGCAGGGCAAGCTGGCGCACAGCTTCCTCGGCCCGGTGACGGCCGCCGACATCGAAAAGCAGATCGCTGCTGCCAAGTAGGTTGGGTATCGGCAGGGCTGCGCCCTGCACCCGCCGAAACTTTCAAGCAACGGCAACAGCAACAGCAACAGCAACTGCCAAAGTGCGATTTCCGTGTTGTGGCGGGGCGGTGTCGGAGTGCGGGGACGCCGCAAGTACGTCCATGTAGGCTTGGCAGCCGCATCCATGCGGCTGACACCCCGCACTCCGACACCGCCCCGCCTCTGACAGATTTCTGCGGCTGTTGGTGGGTGTCGACCTTGGTCGACACGTTAGATCCACGCCGTGCGTGGATGAATCTCCATTGAAATCGAATATTTCGACAATCGAATGAAGAGCATCCACGCATGTCGTCGATCTGCTGCAGGTCGCGAGAATCTGTCGAAGGCGGGGTGGGTCCGGTTGCGGGGGCGTGAGCCGCATGGATGCGGCGACCGAGCTTACATGGACGTACTTGCAGCGTCCCCCGCAACCGGACCCACCCCGCCTACCCACAGGTAACCCGCTTCTGCTTCGGCTGTTGCTGTTGCCTTGGTTCGTAGCAGGTGCAGGGCCGCAGGCCCTGCCGACCCACCCTATTCCTCGACCGGGAAATCCTCGATCGGCTTCAGCACATCGTAGTGCTCGCGATGCAGCTTGCCCTTCAGCTTCGGCAGCTCCGGCAAAGGCGCATCCACCCGCGTATCCGGCAGCCGGTCCAGCAGGTTGCGCACCAGGGTCAGCCGGCCCAGCCGCTGGTCGTTGAAATCCACCAGCGTCCACGGCGCCGCCTCACGATGCGTCGCGCGCAGCATTGCCTCGCGGGCCTCGGTGTAAGCGCTGTACTTGCTGCGTGATTTAAGGTCCACCGGAGAGAGCTTCCAGCCCTTCAGCGGATCGTGGTGGCGCTCGGCGAAGCGCTTTTCCTGCTGCTCCTGGTCCACGCACAGCCAGTACTTGAACAGCAGGATGCCGTCGTCCACCAGCAGCTGTTCGAACACCGGCGCCTGATGCAGGAACTGCTGGTACTCGGTTTCGCTGCAATAGCCCATCACCCGCTCGACGCCTGCGCGGTTGTACCAGCTGCGGTCCATCAGCACGATCTCGCCGGCGGCGGGCAAGTGCGAGGCGTAGCGCTGGAAGTACCACTGCGTGGCTTCGCGGTCGGTGGGCTTGGGCAGCGCCACCACCCGGCATTGGCGCGGGTTGAGGTGCTGGCTGATGGCCTGGATCGCGCCGCCTTTGCCTGCGGTATCACGTCCCTCGAACAGCACCAGCAGGCGTTGCCCGCTGTGCTGCACCCAGCGTGCCATGGCGGTCAGTTCCAGCTGCAAAGGCAGCAGCAGTTCGTCGTAGTCCTTGCGCTTGAGCTTGGCCATCGTCACACCACGCGGGGAGGAATCCCGAGCGTAGCGCAGGGATCGCTCAAGCGATGTCGAGGCCCTGCCAGCCCTGTTCGCCCGCCAGATGCTGCAGCAGCGCCGAAAGGTCGTGGGCAAATCCGGCCATGTCGAACAGGCCGCTGTCTTCGTGTGCCTGTGCCAGTTCAGCGCGCAACGCCGCCAGTGCTGCCGGATCGTTGCCCAGCGCGCTGGCGGTGGCGATGAACCCGGCATCGTCGGCGACATTCATCCGTGCCAACCCCAGATGGTGGTTGAGGCTGCCGGCCACGCGCGCGGCGAAGGTGTCGCCGGGGCAGGTCAGCACCGGGCAGCCGGCCCACAGTGCATCGGAGGCGGTGGTGTGGGCGTTGTACGGATACGTGTCCAGGAACAGGTCGGCCAGCTGATATCGGGCCAGGTACTGCGGATGCGGCAGCTTGGCCATGAACACCAGGCGCGCCGGGTCCAGGCCTGCGGTCTGTGCGGCGGCACGCAGGCGCGCATCGGCCTGGCCGGGGCCGGACATCAGCCACAGCACGCTGCCGGGCACTGCCTGCAGAATGGCGAAGGCGCGGCCCATACTGCGCGGGTTGAGCTTGTAGCTGTTGTTGAAGCAGCAGAACACCACGCCCTGTTCGGGCAGGCCGCAGTCGGCACGGCTCGGCGCAGGCTTCAGCACGCGCGTGTTGTCCGACGGCTGGAAGGCGCGCGGCAGGCGCAGCACGCGTTCGCTGTAGTGCGGCTCCAGTGCGGGTGTCAGGGCGAAGGCATCGCCGATCACCGCATCCATCCACGGCGCGCCCGAGGTGCCCGGATAAGCCAGCCAGTTCAACTGCAGCGGGGCAGGGCGCATCGCCAGCACTTCCGGCGTGCCGCCGCCGCCCCAGCCGCGCAGGTCGAACAACAGGTCGATGCCCTGTGCGCGGATGCGTGCGGCAGTGTCTGCATGGCGCAGGCCAGCCACATCATGCAGCTGTGTGGCCGTCTGCAGGCGCTGGCGGATGCGGCTGCCGTCGTCGCGGTTCAACGCGAACAGATGCAGCTGCAACGCCGGGTCATGACGCAGCTGCTCGAACAGGGCCACGGTCAGCAGCCCGGTGGGATGGGCGCCGAAACCATTGGAAAGGAAACCGACGCGCAGGGGGCCGTGTGCGCGCACCTTCACGGCAGGAAGGGGACGTACCCCCGAAGCAACCACTGCGGCGCGTGCACGCGCGCAGGCCAGCTGTTCGGCCGCGCTGGCATCCTCGCTGAGGAACGCGAACGGTTCGACCACGCCTTGCCCGGTGGCCAGGGCGCCACGCACCTGTGTGGCCAGCGCATCCACGTCCTGCCAGTCGCAGAGGCGACGCTGCCAGGCCAAGCGCTGCGCGGCGATATAGGGTTCGTCCGGCATCAGCGCATGTGCACGGCGATAGGCCGCCGCCGCGCCTTCTGCATCATCGGCATCTTCCAGCGCATGGCCCAGCCACAACGCGATGCCGGGGTGCTGCGGGGCCAGCGCCGAGGCCTGGCCGAGCAGCTTCGCCGCGTCGGCATGCGCGCCGGCCATCCAGGCCACGCGACCCAACCGTGCCAGTGCTTCAGGGTGATTCGGGCGCAGCTGCAGGGCACGTCGCGCGGCCTGTTCGCCGGCAGCGATGTCGCCGGCTTCCAGTTCCACATCGGCCAGCATGACCCAGGCGACGAAGTCGCCGGGCTGGCGTGCAATCGCCTGTTGCAGGTGCTGTCGCTGCTGCCAGGCCGTCATCGTGCTCAGCCCGCCGACAGCTGGGCCAGGGCGTCGACCTGGTGCTCGTGGCTGAGCCGCTGCAGCAGCGGATCGAGGTCGCCGGCCAGTACGTTGGGCAGGTCGTACAGCGTCAGGCCTTCCACACGGTGGTCGGTGATCCGGCCCTGCGGGAAGTTGTAGGTGCGGATGCGCTGGCTGCGGTCGCCGCTGCCGACCTGCAGGCGCCGCGATTCGGCCTGCGCCGCGTCCTGGCGCTGGCGCTCGGCGTCCAGTAGTTGTGCTTTCAGGCGTTTCATCGCCTTGTCGCGGTTGGCGTGCTGGCTGCGCTCGGTCTGGCATTCCACCACCACGCCGGTTGGCACATGGGTGATGCGGATGGCCGATTCGGTCTTGTTGACGTGCTGGCCACCGGCGCCGGACGAGCGGAACGTATCCACCTTCAGGTCGGCCGGGTTGATGACGATGTCATCGACCTCATCGGCCTCGGGAATGATCGCTACGGTGGCCGCCGAGGTGTGGATGCGGCCCTGCGATTCGGTGGCCGGCACGCGCTGCACGCGATGCGTACCCGATTCGAACTTCAGGCGCGAGAACGCTCCACGGCCGACCACGCGCGCCACCACTTCCTTGTAGCCGCCGTGCTCGCCCGGACTGTCCGATTCGATCTCGACCTTCCAGCCCTGGCGTTCGGCGTAGCGGGCGTACATGCGGAACAGGTCGCCGGCAAAGATCGCTGCCTCGTCGCCGCCGGTACCCGCGCGCACTTCCAGGAACAGGTTGCCTTCGTCGCGCGGGTCGCGCGGCACCAGCAGCAGCGCCAGCTCCTGCTCCAGTTCCTGCAGGCGCGCCTGTGCAGCAGCGATTTCCTCGTCGGCCAGCTCGCGCAGGTCGGGGTCGGCGCGCATGCCTTCGGCGGCTGCCAGATCGGCCTTGGCACGGGCTTCATCAGCCAGGGCGATGGCGATCGGTTCAAGTTGGGCGAATTCGCGCGAAAGGTCGCGGAAACGAGTGTTGTCGGCGACCACATCGGGTTCGGCGAGCAGGCGTTCCAGTTCTTCGCGGCGCTCGGCCAGCGCTTCCAGCTTACGGCGCAGGGTCGGCGTCATCGGGTCTCACGGGTGGGTGGCGGTAACCCGGCGTGGCCGGGAACAGGCGCTCGGCGGCGCGGGTCAGGTCGGCATCGCCACTCAGCGCGGCCGCACGCAGGGCGGCGGTCGGCGGATGCAGCAGGCGGTTGGTCAGGCCGTGGGCAAGCAGCTCCAGCACTTCATCGGCCGGCTTGCCGTTGGCCAGTTGCTGGCGTGCGCGCTCCAGCAGCTCGGCGCGGGTGGCTTCGCCGAACGCGCGCAGCTGCCGCAGCGGCGCCTGGTGGGCGCTGGCCTGCTGGGTCTCGACGAAGCGCGACACCTGCAGGTCGATGATCGCCTCGGCTTCGGCGGCGGCCTCACGGCGGCCACGGCGGTTGTCTTCCACCGCACGCTCGAGATCGTCCACGGTGTAGAGGAAGGCATCGTTGAGCGTGCCGACCTCGGCCTCGATGTCGCGCGGTACGGCCAGGTCGAACAGCAGCATCGGCTTGTGCCGGCGCGCGCGCAGGGCCTTGGCCACCATCTCGCGATGGATCACCGGTTCGCGCGCAGCGGTGGCCGAGAACACCACGTCGGCCTCGCCCAGGTGGCGGTCCAGTTCGGTCAGCGGCAGGGCCACGCCGCCATGGCGGCTGGCAAGTTCCTGCGCGTGGGCGAGGGTGCGGTTGGCGATCAGCAGCCGGCGTACCTTGCCTTCGCTCAGGTGCCGTGCAGCCAGTTCGATGGTCTCGCCGGCACCGACCAGCAGCACGGTGGAATCGTCCAGCCGGGCGAACGCGTTCTGCGCCAGGCGCACTGCGGCCGACGCCACCGATACCGGGTTGGCGCCGACCTGGGTATCGGTGCGCGCACGCTTGGCCACCGAGAAGGTCTGCTGGAACAGGCGGTCCAGGCGCTGGCCGAGCAGGCCGTGGTCGCGCGCGGTCGACCAGGCATCCTTCACCTGGCCGAGGATCTGCGGTTCACCCAGCACCATCGAATCCAGGCCGGTGGCGACCCGGAACAGGTGGCGCACGGCTTCGGCATCGGCGTGCTGGTACAGGTAGCCCTGCAGGTCGCCGGCCTGGGTGTGCAGCCACTGGTCCAGCGCCTGTGCCGAATCGGCCACGGCATACAGCTCGGTGCGGTTGCAGGTGGACAGCAGCACCGCCTCGGCGATCTGCGGGGTATCGCGCAGCGAACCGAGCGCGCGCGGCAACGCCTCACCGGCGAAGGCCGCGCGCTCGCGCAGCTCCACCGGTGCGGTCTGGTGATTCAGTCCGAGCACCCACAGGGTCATTGTTCAGTTGCTTGCGATAAGCTGCTGGCCATTGGACGACATTTTAAGGCCCCGATGCCGACGATGCCCGCATTGATTCGCATCCCCAGTGTTCTGCTGCTGTCCCTGGCCTGCAGCCAGGCCCTGGCGGCGGTGCCGGCCAAGGCCCCTGTAAGGGCCCCGGCCACTGAGGAACTGGCGCTGGAGCCGGTGATGGCCGGTGAGTTCGCCCTGCAGGCCGGCAAGCTGGCTGAGGCCGCGCGCTGGTACCTGCAGGCGGCCCAGCAGACCGACGGCGACGCCGGCCTGGCCGAGCGTGCGACCCGCATTTCCATGCTCGCCAACGATGATGCCAGCGCCGCCAAGGGCCTGGCCCTGTGGCAACAGCGGGCCCCGCGCTCATTGACCATGCGCAGTGCGGCCGGTGCGCTGGCCATGCGCCAGGGCGATGTGAAGGCTGCCCGCACCGAACTGCAGGGCCTGCTGGCCGACTCCGACGAGCGCGGTTGGAAGTTTGCCCTGGCCGCCCTGATCGGTGGGGGGCGCGATCCGGCGGTGCCCGCGCAGGTGCTGGGTGAGCTGGTCGACGCCAACGCCATTCCACCGAAGATCGAAGCCTGGCAGGAGTTCGGCCGCCTCGCCCTGCGCATGGACAAGCCCGAACTGGCGCGGCGCATGATCGATGAAGTGGTCAAGCGCTTCCCTGAAGAACCGCGTGTGGCGTTGCTGCGTGCCAGCCAGCTGCAGCAGGCCGGGGAGACCGGCAAGGCGCTGTCGCTGCTGCACGATGTGGAGCCTAAGACCCGCCAGGACCCGGAACTGCGCAATGCGGTGGCCATTGCCTACGACAGCCTCGGCCAGCCGTCCGCGGCCGAGCGCGTGCTGGCCTTCGGCCCGCAGGACGTGCAGACCTGGGGCATGCGCGCTTCGCTGCTGGCCAAGCAGGGCGACAAGGCGGCGCTGTCCAACCTCTACAACGAACTGTCGCGGCAGGCGGCCAAGCCGGACCCGGCGCAGCGTCTGCTGCTGGGCAAGATCGCCGAGTACCTGAAGCGTTATCCCGAGGCGGTGCAGTGGTATCACAGCGTGCCCGGCGGCGATGAGCTGAGCGAAGCGCGCCTGCGTGCGGCCAACGCCCAGGCCCTGGCCGGGCGCCTGCCGCTGGCACTGGATGAGGTGCACGCGATCCAGTCCGATGCGGTGGTTGACGACGACGTGCGCCGCGACGCCTACCTGCTGGAAGCGGAACTGCGCCAGCGCGCCGACGACAGCGCCGGTGAACTGGATGCGCTGGCCCGCGGCCTGGCCGCTTACCCGGATGACAACGGCCTGCTGTACGCCCGTGCGCTCACCTGGGAACGCCGCGACGACATCCCGCGCGCCGAGGCTGACCTGCGCAAGATCCTGGTGACCGACCCGGAGAACGTGCCGGCTTTGAACGCGCTGGGCTACACCCTGGCCGATCGCACCGGCCGCCTGCAGGAAGCACTGGAGCTGATCGACCGCGCCCGCGTGGCTGAGCCGGACAACGCCGCCATCGTCGACAGCTATGGCTGGGTGCTGTATCGCCTGGGCCGCAAGGAAGAGGCGCTGGTGCAGCTGCGTCGTGCCTGGACCCTGGCCAAGGACCCGGAGATCGCCGCCCATGTCGGCGAAGTGCTGTGGGTGCTGGGCAAGCATGACGAGGCCCGCCACTTCTTTGAAGAAGCGGCCAAGCTCGATCCTGAAAACCGCGCGCTGCTGCGCGCCCGCGAGAAATTCAATCCATGAGTGTTTCCCTGATCCGGCCGCTGCTGTTGGCGGCCGTGACCCTGGCGGTGACCGCCTGTACCAGCGTGGGTACGCAGAAGACCGCGCCACCGGCGGTGGTCGAGACGGTTTCGGCCGAAGCGGCGCGGGCCGAGGCGGCGCGCGTGGCCGCGCTGCAGGCACAGTCGGACTGGGCCTTCCAGGGCCGGGTCGCGGTCAGCAAGGGCAAGGACGGCGGCAGCGGTCGCATCGACTGGAAGCAGGAGGGGCGCCGCTATGTGGTCGAGCTGAGCGCGCCGGTGACCCGGCAGAGCTGGAAGCTGACCGGCGATACCCATTCCGAAGCCGGTCGCCTTGAGGGACTGGCCGGCGGGCCGCGTGACGGCGAGGACGCCCAGCAGCTGCTGCTGGAGGCGACCGGCTGGGACATCCCGGTCAACCAGCTGCCGCAGTGGATCCGTGGCCTGGTGGCCGGCGATGCTGCCGGTCCGGAGAAGGTCGAGCGCGACGGTGAAGGCCGGCCGCGTCGCATGCAGCAGATGGGCTGGCAGGTGCAGTACCTGGACTGGTACCCGGCCGAGGCCGGGCGCCCGGCGCTGCCGCGCCGGATCGAGGCCAGCAATGGCGACGCCAAGGTGCGCCTGCTGGTGGACCAGTGGGGGCAGGGCGCCCCATGAGTGCCGGGCACGATGACGCGGGCTGGTCCTGGTGGCCGGCCCCGGCCAAGCTGAACCTGTTCCTGCACATCACCGGCCGCCGGGCCGACGGCTACCACGAGCTGCAGACCGTGTTCCGCCTGCTGGACTGGGGTGACCGCATTGGCCTGCGCCTGCGTGAAGATGGCCAGGTGCGCCGGCAGGGTGAGGGCCTGGCCGGCGTGGCCGAGGCGGATGACCTGGCGGTCCGCGCTGCGCGGCTTCTGAAAGATGCGGCCAATAGCGCGCAAGGCGCAGACATCATCGTCGAAAAGCATGTTTCGGCTGGCGGTGGCTTTGGTGGCGGGTCGTCCGATGCCGCGACCGTGCTGGTGGTGCTGAACCGGCTCTGGCGGGCGGGCCTGGACGAAGATGCCCTGGCCGCGCTGGGCCTGCGCCTGGGCGCGGATGTGCCGGTGTTCGTGCGCGGGCGCAATGCCTGGGCCGAAGGGGTGGGCGAACGCCTGCAGCCCATCGTGCTGGAACCGGCCTGGTATGTGGTGGTTGAACCGGGCGTTCATGTTCCCACCCCGGCCCTGTTCGCAGACCCGGATTTGACGCGCGACAGCCCAGTGGCGAAAATAGAGGACTTCGCTTCCGGGACCCTGGTCGGGAACGCGTTCGAACCGGTGCTGCGCCGCCGTGAGCCTGCCGTCGAGGCAGCGTTCGCCGCGTTGAGCGATATCGGCACGGCGCGGCTGACCGGTTCGGGAAGTGGTTGTTTCGTCGAGTTCGCATCGCAGTCTGCCGCAGAGCAGGGACGGTCGAAGTTGCCGAAGGAGTTGCGGGCAAGGGTGGCAGCGGGCGTTGCGCGTTCGCCACTGCTGGATGCACTCGAGCAACACTGATTTATCACTGCAGGGGCGTCGCCAAGAGGCCCAAGGCACCAGGTTTTGATCCTGGCATTCGTAGGTTCGAATCCTACCGCCCCTGCCAATAGCGGCTGTGTCCGCGCCTTCCAGCGCATCGCCCGCGCGGGACGTGGAAACAACCGCGGTGTTGTCAGCAGCAAGGGTCCATCAGGGTCCTTGCCGACTCCGGATCCCCGCCACTCGTCCCCGCCCGAGACAATCATGATGCAAGAGTCCCCGAACCTGCTGGTCTTTTCCGGCAACGCCAACAAACGTCTGGCGCAGAATATCTGCAAGGAACTGGGGGTTCGCCCGGGCAAGGCGCTGGTCTCGCACTTCTCTGATGGCGAAGTGCAGGTGGAGATCGAAGAGAACGTCCGCAAGCAGGACGTGTTCGTGATCCAGCCGACCTGCGCGCCGAGCGCGGAAAACCTGATGGAACTGCTGGTGCTGATCGACGCGCTCAAGCGCGCATCGGTGGCCAGCGTGACCGCCGTGGTGCCGTACTTCGGCTACTCGCGCCAGGATCGCCGCATGCGTTCCTCGCGCGTGCCGATCACCGCCAAGCTGGCGGCGAAGATGTTCAGCACCGCTGGCGCTGATCGCGTGCTGACCGTCGACCTGCACGCCGACCAGATCCAGGGCTTCTTCGATATTCCGGTGGACAACGTGTATGCGTCCCCGCTGCTGCTGGCCGACATCTGGCGCGCCTACGGCACCGAGAACCTGATCGTTGTGTCGCCGGACGTGGGCGGCGTGGTCCGCGCCCGTGCGGTGGCCAAGCGCCTGGATGACGCCGACCTGGCGATCATCGACAAGCGCCGCCCGCGCGCCAACGTCTCCACCGTGATGAACATCATCGGTGACGTCGAAGGCAAGACCTGCGTGATGGTCGATGACATCGTCGATACCGCCGGCACCCTGTGCGCCGCTGCCGCTGCCCTGAAGGCGCGCGGTGCGCTCAAGGTCGCCGCCTACTGCACCCACGCGGTGCTGTCGGGCCCGGCGGTGGACAACATCACCAATTCCCAGCTCGACGAGCTGGTGGTGACCGACACCATCCCGCTGAAGGACGCCGCGCGGGTGTGCAGCAAGATCCGCCAGCTGAGCGTGGCGGAAATGCTGGCCGAAACGATGCGCCGCATCGCCTTCGGTGAGTCGGTCAGCTCGCTGTACGTCGACTGAGTTTTTCGTCCCTGCCGGCAACGGTGGGGACATACCCCGGGTGCTTCTGGTCGCGGAAGCATCTTCAACCGCCAGGCCGCAAGGCAGGGCAACAACCTGAGTAGTCGAAAATGTCGAAGACCCATGAAATCAAGGTCACCAAGCGTGAACTGCAGCGTAAGGGTGCGAGCCGCCGCCTGCGTCACGCTGGTGTGATCCCGGCCATCGTGTACGGCGGCAACGCCGAGCCGGTCGCCATCAGCCTGGACCACAACGAAATCTGGCTGGCCCAGCAGAACGAGTGGTTCTATGCCTCGATCCTGGACCTGAACCTGGACGGCCAGGTGCAGAAGGTCCTGCTGCGTGACATGCAGCGCCACCCGTACAAGCAGCTGATCATGCACCTGGACTTCCAGCGCGTGAACGAGAACGAAGCCCTGACCGCTTCGGTCCCGCTGCACTTCGTCAACGAAGACACCTCGCCGGCCGGCAAGGCTGCCGACGTCGTGGTCACCCACGAACTGAAGGAAGTGACCATCACCTGCCTGCCGAAGGACCTGCCGGAGTCGATCGAAGTCGACCTGGGCGAGCTGAAGGCCGGTGACGTGGTGTACCTGTCCAACATCAAGCTGCCGAAGGGCGTGGAAATCCCGGCCCTGGCGCTGGGCAAGGACCACGACGACGCCATCGTCACCGCCAAGGCCGGCAAGGCCGACGAGGCTGACGAAGAAGCGGCTGCCGCCGAGTAATACCGTTACGGTGCCTGCCTCCGGGCAGGCACCGTACTGGAAGGAACCATGGCAGGACTGCGACTGATCGTCGGTCTGGGCAACCCCGGATCGGAACACGCCCGGACCCGGCACAATGCCGGGTTTCATTTCGTTGAGGCCCTGGCGGAAAAAGCCGGTGCGCGATGGAATGTGGACAGCAAGCTGTTCGGCGAGACCGCCAAGGTCGAGATCGCCGGGCAGACGGTGTGGCTGCTCAAGCCCGCCACCTTCATGAACCTCAGTGGCAAGTCGGTCACCGCCGCGCAGCGGTTCTGGAAGATCGAACCGGAAGAGACCCTGCTGGCCCATGACGAACTGGACCTGGCGCCCGGTGTGGCGCGGCTGAAGTTCGACGGTGGCCACGGTGGCCAGAACGGCCTGCGTGACACCATCCGCCTGCTCGGTCACGGCAAGTTCCATCGCCTGCGCGTGGGCATCGGCCATCCCGGCCACAAGGATCGCGTGGTGGGCTGGGTGCTGGGACGCCCCTCCAAGGACGATGAAGTGCTGATTTCGCGCGCCATCGACGATGCGATCGACGTGCTGCCGTTGGCGGTGCAGGGCGATTTCAGCGAAGCGATGAAGCGGCTGCACACCCCGCGCTGATCATGACCGACCCGCGTACTCCCTGCACTGCGTGTGGCGCCATGATCCTGCTGGCGACGGCGGCCCGGAACGACGGGCTCTGCATGCCGTGCCGGAATGGCACGCGGCAAAGCATGGAAATGGCGAAGACGCGAGATCGGGAAATTCGTGAAGAGCGCAAGCGGTTCGAGGAATCTGCAGAGGGGCGGCATTGGCATTGGTTGGTCGAACAGGTCCACGGGAGCGGTTGTGGATTTGCTGGATTGTCAGTGCACGATCAGCGTTTCTTTGCGATCAACGCGCTCATCAATGATGTCTACCGTGGAGGGCTTGATGCCTATTTCCATAATTCTGCTGGCGGCTACATTGCTGAAGCGCTTGCAGGGCTTGAGGAGATACAGCAGCTTGACGTGCGCGACATCGTGCTGGCGGCCCAGCAGCTACTGTTTGGCAATGAGGCCATGGCAGATCATCATGCGCAGAGGCGCCTGCAGATCTATCGTGCTGACGGGTGGCTCGACGATGAAGTCGAAACAGCACTTGATGCGCTGGATGGGCGATTCTATGCGCTGGTCGATGACGGCAAGCTGGAAGAACTGCTGAAAGCGTACGCAGAACATCACAGGTTGTACGCCGCGTTCTAGCGCGGGCTACTGGAAGGACGATTGGGGATTGAGGGCATGCCCGCAGGCGAGTCTTGAATCCCGAATCATCCACTTACACTCAAACCCGGATTCAACCCATGGGTATCAAATGCGGCATCGTCGGCCTGCCCAACGTCGGCAAGTCGACCCTGTTCAATGCGCTGACCAAGGCGGGTATCGCCGCGGCGAACTTCCCGTTCTGCACCATCGAGCCGAACGTCGGCATCGTGCCGGTGCCGGATCCGCGCCTGGGCGAACTGGCAGGCATCATCAACCCGCAGAAGGTCATCCCGACCGCCGTCGAGTTCGTCGACATCGCCGGCCTGGTGGCCGGTGCCGCCAGCGGTGAAGGCCTGGGCAACAAGTTCCTGGCGCACATCCGCGAAGTCGATGCGATCACCCACGTGGTGCGCTGCTTCGAGCACGGCGACATCGTGCACGTGGCCGGCAAGGTCGACCCGATCTCGGACATCGAAACCATCGACACCGAACTGGCGCTGGCCGACCTGGACAGCGTCGAGAAGGCGCTGAACCGTGCCGAGCGCGCAGCCAAGGGCGGCGACAAGGACGCAGCGGCGCGCAAGCCGGTGCTGGCCAAGCTGCAGGCCGCGCTGTCGGACGGCAAGGCCGGTCGCTCGGTCGGCCTGGATGATGAAGAAAAGGCGCTGGTACGCGACCTGTTCCTGCTCACCCTGAAGCCGGTGATGTATATCGCCAACGTGCTGGAAGACGGTTTCGAGAACAACCCGCACCTGGAAGCCGTGCGCGCGCATGCCGCCGCCGAAGGCGCGCAGGTGGTGCCGGTGTCGGCCGCGATCGAAGAAGAGCTGTCCCAGCTCGACGACGAAGACCGCGATACCTTCCTGGCCGATCTGGGCCTGAGCGAGCCGGGCCTGAACCGCGTGATCAACGCGGCCTACAGCCTGCTGGGCCTGCAGACCTACTTCACCGCCGGCGTGAAGGAAGTCCGTGCGTGGACCGTGCGCAAGGGCGCTACCGCCCCGCAGGCCGCCGCGGTCATCCACACCGACTTCGAGAAGGGCTTCATCCGCGCCGAAACCATCGCGTACGACGACTTCATCAAGTACAAGGGCGAAGCCGGTGCCAAGGAAGCCGGTCGCCTGCGCCTGGAAGGCAAGGAATACCGCGTGCAGGAAGGCGACATCCTGCACTTCCGCTTCAACGTCTGATCCCATCGCACGTTGATGCTACGCAAACGCCCCGCCCCGAGCGGGGCGTTTGCGTTTCCGGGGTGGATAAAAAAACGCCACGCTGCGAAACGCTTGCGGCGTGACGTTCGCCGGCACTTGTCCACAGCAAACTCCCATCGCTTTCCACGCCTGGTGTGGAAAACCATGCGACGTCCTGTAGATCCGAGCCCTTGCTCGGCTGATGCCAGCCGGAGCCGAGCATGGGCTCGGCTCTACAGGTGCTTGCCCGCGCGACGTGGATAAAGTTTCACCATGCCTCGAAACCCCTGCGCTGCAAAGCTCGTGCCCACTTGTCCACACCTAGTTCCCACTGCTTTCCACGTCCGGTGTGGAAAACAATCGGGGACGTGGACAAAAAAACACCATGCGTGGAAACACCTGCGGTGCAATGTTCCCACCCACTTGTCCACACCTAGTTCCCATCGCTTTCCACGTGGGGTGTGGAAAACCCGAGCCAGCGCCGCAAACAACAAGGCCCGCCAATGGCGGGCCCCGTCGTCCACGTCCTGCGTAACCGCGCTTACAATGCGCTGCCACCGAACTTGTGGGTGTACTGCAGGTTGATGGTGCGGCCGACGCTGTCGAACCAGGACACGTCGTAATACGGATACGCGGTGTAGGTGGCGTCCTTCGGCGGCATCTTGTTGAAGACGTTCACCACCGACAGCGACAGGCGCGCGTGGTCGTCGAAGCGGTACTGCAGCGACGCGTTGTAGCGGTAGGTCGCCTTGATGTACGGGCTGTCACCGCTGTCCCACTTGAATACCTGGTCGTAGCTGTCCGAGGTCGGCAGCTTGCCCAGGCGCGAACCATAGACCGTGGCCGACCACGCCTCCTTCTCCCAGGTCACGCTCAGGCTGGTCTTGGTACGCGGGATGTCGAAGTTGCTGTTGACCGCGAACTGGTCCTGGATCGGATCACCGGGGTAGCGCTGGAAATCGTGCTTCTTCACCCAGGTGTGGGTGCCGTTGAGGATGAAATCACCAATGCCGGTCTGCAGGCGGTAGCGCAGTCCGACGTCGATGCCGGAGGTCGACTCGCGGGCGACGTTGATCGGGGCGACGCGTACGCCGTACAGGCGGCCATCACTGGTGCGGGTGATGCGGTCGAGCGCGTCCACGCAGGTCGGCGAGTTGATGTCGGCAGTACCCAGGCGGCAGTTCGCTTCACTGGCCAGTATCGTGCGCACGTCCATGTCCTGCACCTGCTTGCGCATGTCGATGTCGAACCAGTCCACCGACAGGTCCAGGCCGATCGCCGGCGACCAGACAAAGCCGGCGCTCCACGAGGTGCTGGTTTCCGGGTCAAGCTGACGGTTGCCGGTGCGGCTGCGGATCAGGTTGTGCTCGTAGTCGGAACAGTCGGCGGCATCGTCGGCGCGGCAGCTGTACAGGTCCACGGCGCTGGTCTCGTCGTTGCCCGGGCCGGCGAACACGTAGTGCAGATCCGGCGCGCGGAACGCGGTGCCATACGAACCACGTACCAGCAGGGTGTCGATCGGGCGCCATTCCAGGCCGCCGCTCCAGGTCGCCTTGCCGATGGTGTGGCCGGAATAGCGGTACTGGTCGTAGCGGCCGGCCACGCTCAGGTTGACCGTCTCGTGCAGCGGCATGCGCAGCTCGGCCGCCGTGGCCCAGCGGTTGCGCGAACCGTTGCCGTCCGAATCCTTCCAGCTGTAGTAGTAGTACTGGGTCGCCAGCGGATCGGGATTCAGCGAGTACGCCTGCTGGCCCACTTCCACGGTCGCGGCGAAGCCGGCGTCACCGCCCGGCAGGCCGAACAGCGCGGAATTGGTCAGCGTGAACGCGGCCGTCTCGGTCCGCGACTTCGGGGTGTAAGTGGTACGCGCCGCGATCGAGTCGTACTCGGCGCGGGTCAGTGGCCGGTACAGGCGTGACGGATCGGCGTTGTAGATCGGGAAACCGTCGTCGTCCACGCCCAGCTGCGGGCCCAGGAACAGGTCATTGGCCTTGGCGGCGATGATCTGTGCCCAGCTGATCCGCGACTGGTACTGCGAATGGCTCAATGCTGCCTCGTAGTCCCAGTTGCCGGCCAGATTGCCCTTGAAGCCGGTAGTCACGCTGAAGGTCTTCTGCGTGCTGCGCACCATCGCATTGCGCAGGCCACCCATTTCCTCGGGGGAGAACTGGCGCTGCCAGAACTCGATCTCGCCGGTGGCCTGGTTGTTGAAATAGCCCGACTCATCGCCATTGGCGTCCATGCGGCCCCACTTGGTGACGTCGCGCATCAGCGACATCGTGTGGTAGCCCAGCTGCACATCGGCAAACCACTGCTGGCCGTTGTCGAAGTCGTAGCTCAGCGAGGCGTAGCCATTGGCGCCGCGGCGCTTGCTGAGGATGGTGCCGTAGCCGATCGAGCTGTCGCTGCCGCAGTAGTAGCCGTAGCGCGGGCGGTACGCGCGGTAGGTGCTGCCCTGGTTCTGCCCGGCCAGCGCTTCGCAGGTGGCCGCACCCGGGTCCAGGTAGTCATCGTTGTAGTCGGTGCGCAGATAGGCACGGCGCGCGATGCGCGAGCCCTCGGTGGGGCCGTCCTGGGTCGAATCCTGGATGTCGCGCTCGTACGCCAACAGCGGGCTCTGCGACTGCAGCTCAACGCTGTACACCGCGTTGAAATTGCCGCGGCTGAAACCGCTGGCCAGGCTCATGTCGAACGAGTCGCCACCGCCTTCGCTGGTGGTGCCCATGCGCATGTCGATCGTGGTGCCGTCGGCCTTCTTCTTCAGGATGAAGTTGACCACGCCGGCGATCGCGTCCGAGCCGTAGATGGCCGAGGCGCTGCCGGTCAGCACTTCGATGCGCTCGATCATCCCCAACGGGATGTTGGAGACATCGGTGAAGTTGCTGCGGCCCTTGAACGGCATCGGGAAGTCGGCGATGCGGCGGCCATTGACCAGCACCAGCGTGTGATTCGGGCCCAGGCCGCGCAGGTCCACCTGCTGGGCGCCCGGCGAGAAGTCAGCGCCACTGGAGGACTGCTGGCTCTGGGTCTCCCCCCCGTTCTGGGTCATCGCGCGCAGCACGTCCGGCACGGTGGTAAAGCCGCTGGAGCGGATCTGCTCGGCGCTGATCACCGTGATCGGGGCGGGGCCTTCGACCTGGGCGCGCGGAATGCGCGAACCGGTGACCTGCACCGCGTCCAGTTGTTGCACCGAAGAGGAAGCCGGTGCCTGGGCCGCCGCGGAAGCAGCCACGCCCATCAACGCCAGCTGGATCGACCACGCCATCGCCTTTCTACGCATGAGGAATTCTCGGAAATGAAGCCGGCCCGCAGAGGAGGGGCCCTGTCCCCCATTCAGATTTCCGGAATGGGCGCGCGCATTTAACGCCTTTTTCATGCCCTTGACTACTGGATCCCTATCTGGCAAAGAGTGAAAACGCTTGCAAGTCGATTTTGTTCAGGGAGATCAAGATGCGACGCCTCCATCGGACCCTGCGTGCCCCCTTCGCCTGGCTGGCGCTGGTGGTGTTGGCCGTGCCGTTGGCCGCCCTTGCGCAGGACCTGCAGGGCCCGGGCTTCGCCTACTACGAAGCCGGGGATCTCGACGCACCCCGGCCCGGTCCGCGCGCGCCGGCCATGATGCTGATGGGCGGTGGCGAATGGGTGCCGGAAGCCTTCCATTGGTGGCTGAAGCAGGCTGGCAATGGCCGCGTGCTGATCCTGCGCGCTTCTGGCAGTGACGAACTGCAGGACCGCCTGTATCGCGAGATCGGCGGGGCCACCGCAGTGCAGACGCTGGTGTTCGACAATCGCCGTGGTGCCGATGATCCCGCGGTGCTGCGCGTGGTGGCTGCAGCCGATGCCATCTTCATCGCCGGCGGCGACCAGTCCCGCTACATCCGCTTCTGGAAGGGCACCGCGCTCAACCGCGCGCTCAACGCCCATGTGCGCGCCGGCAAGCCGATTGCCGGTACCAGCGCTGGGCTCGCCATCCTCGGTGGCTATGCCTACGGCGCGATGGACGGCGGCAGCATCACCTCCGCCGGTGCGCTGGCCGACCCGATGGGCAGTGCGGTGACCATGGACAGTGGCTTCCTGCAGATGCCCTACCTGCAGCGCGTGGTCACCGACACCCACTTCGACAAGCGCGATCGGCTCGGCCGCCTGATCGTGTTCGTGGCGCGCGCTGCCCAGGACAGTGGCAACCCCGACATCGTCGGCATCGGCGTCGACGAAGACACTGCCCTGTGCGTGGAGCCCGATGGCCAGGCACAGGTCTACAGTGCTGACGGCGAGGGCAAGGTCTGGGTGGTCAGCCCCGGCCGCGATGCCGACCGCCTGGTCGAAGGTGAGCCGCTGCGCTTCCACGCGGTGCCGGTAACGGTGGTCGCCAGCGGCGGCCGCATGCGCCTGGATGACTTCCAGGCCGAGGCCGACTACCAGGCCGTGGCCGACGTCAGCGACGGCGAGATCGAAGTCATCCGCCAGTGACCCGGCGATCCTGTGGCCACGCATGGGATGCTGTAGAGCCGAGCCCGCGCTCGGCTGCCTTTCAACCGAGGCATCAGCCGAGCATGGGCTCGGCTCTACGATGATGCCTCCCTTGCCCACCTGCTGGAGACGTACCCGATGAAACTGCGCCTGGCGCTGTCCGCACTGTTGTCCCTGCCCACGCTTGTCCAGGCTGCACCGACGGCTTCGCCGCTGCTGGTCATCCACGGCGGCGCTGGCGTCGAGCGCAAGGACCTGTCGCCGGCCGAGGAAAAGGCCGCACGTGACGCGCTGCGGGCGGCCCTGTTGAAGGGGCATGCCGAACTGGCCGCGGGTCGCCCGGCGCTCGCGGCGGTCACCGCCGCGATCACCGTGCTGGAGGACGATCCCACCTTCAACGCCGGCAAGGGCGCGGTGTTCACCCACGACGGCCACAACGAGCTGGATGCGGCCGTCATGGACGGCGCGAGCCAGGCGGCGGGCGCGGTGGCGGGCGTGCAGCGGGTGCGCAACCCGATCCTGCTGGCGCAGACCGTGATGCAGAAGTCCAGGCATGTGATGATGGTCGGGCAGGGCGCCGAAGCCTTCGCGGTCGAGCAGGGCATTTCTCTGGTCGATCCCTCCTATTTCCGTACGGAAAAGCGCTGGCAGCAGCTGCAGCGTGCACTGAAGGAAGAGGCCGGCGGCCAAGCGCATGCCGATATGGAGACCGCAAAGCACTTCGGGACCGTCGGTGCAGTCGCATTGGATGCACAGGGGCACCTGGCCGCCGGTACCTCCACCGGTGGCATGACCAACAAGCGCTATGGGCGCGTGGGTGATTCGCCGATCATCGGCGCCGGTACCTGGGCTGACGCGCGATGTGCGGTGTCTGGCACCGGCTGGGGCGAGTACTACATCCGTACTGCCGCCGCGCACGAGATCTGCGCGCGCATGCGTTACCAGGGGCAGAGCCCGGAGCAGGCCGGCAAGGGCGTGATCAACGAGACGATCCCACAGATGGGCGGCGACGGTGGTGCGATCGTGCTCGGCGCAGACGGAAAAATGGCCACGCCGTTCAACACCCAGGGCATGTATCGGGGCTGGATTGGCGGCGACGGTGTCCCTCATGTCGCAATTTTCGCCAGCGAGACCCTGCCGGTCCCCGGGCAATAACCTTGCGTATCAATGGGTTTGCGACAGCGTGTGAAAAAAGTAGAAAAAAGCGTTGACAGCCCCCCGTCCCATCAGCAGAATAAGCGGCTCACCACCACACACCGCAACGCTTCGGCGGCAACGGAATGGGGTGGTAAGGAGGGATACCCAAGCGGCCAACGGGGGCAGACTGTAAATCTGCTGGCTTACGCCTTCGGTGGTTCGAATCCACCTCCCTCCACCAGTTTCACGTTGTGACATTCCCGGCGCGGGAGTAGTTCAATGGTAGAACCTCAGCCTTCCAAGCTGATGGTGCGGGTTCGATTCCCGTCTCCCGCTCCATTGAATGAACTTTGAATATTATCGAGTTCATGTCATAATGCAAAACTCGGCTCACGTAGCTCAGTCGGTAGAGCACTTCCTTGGTAAGGAAGAGGTCGAAGGTTCGATTCCTTTCGTGAGCACCATCTTAAGCATCACCTCTCAGACGAATTCGAGATAAGCAGCCATGGCCAAGGGTAAGTTCGAGCGCACCAAGCCGCACGTCAATGTCGGCACCATCGGTCACGTCGACCACGGCAAGACCACGCTGACCGCCGCACTGACCAAGATCGGTGCCGAGCGCTTCGGTGGCGAGTTCAAGGACTACTCCTCGATCGACGCCGCGCCGGAAGAAAAGGCTCGTGGTATCACGATCTCGACCGCGCACGTCGAATACGAATCCCCGATCCGTCACTACGCCCACGTTGACTGCCCGGGCCACGCTGACTACGTCAAGAACATGATCACCGGTGCCGCCCAGATGGATGGCGCGATCCTGGTGTGCTCGGCCGCTGACGGCCCGATGCCGCAGACCCGCGAGCACATCCTGCTGTCGCGTCAGGTCGGCGTGCCGTACATCGTCGTGTTCCTGAACAAGGCCGACATGGTTGACGACGCCGAGCTGCTCGAGCTGGTCGAGATGGAAGTGCGTGAACTGCTGAGCAAGTACGAGTTCCCGGGCGACGACACCCCGATCATCGCCGGTTCGGCCCGCCTGGCGCTGGAAGGCGACCAGAGCGACATCGGCGTGCCGGCCATCCTGAAGCTGGTCGACGCCCTGGACAGCTGGATCCCGGAGCCGGAGCGCGCGATCGACAAGCCGTTCTTGATGCCGGTGGAAGACGTGTTCTCGATCTCGGGCCGCGGCACCGTGGTGACCGGTCGTATCGAGCGCGGCGTGATCAAGGTTGGCGACGAAATCGAAATCGTCGGCATCCGTCCGGTGCAGAAGACCACCGTGACCGGCGTTGAAATGTTCCGCAAGCTGCTGGACCAGGGTCAGGCAGGCGACAACGCTGGCCTGCTGCTGCGCGGCACCAAGCGTGACGACGTCGAGCGTGGCCAGGTCCTGGCCAAGCCGGGCACGATCAAGCCGCACACCAAGTTCGAAGGCGAAGTCTACGTCCTGTCGAAGGACGAAGGCGGCCGTCACACCCCGTTCTTCAACGGCTACCGTCCGCAGTTCTACTTCCGCACCACCGACATCACCGGCGCAGCTGCACTGCCGGAAGGCGTCGAAATGGTGATGCCGGGTGACAACGTCAAGATGGTCGTCACCCTGATCAACCCGGTGGCAATGGACGAAGGTCTGCGCTTCGCCATCCGCGAAGGTGGCCGTACCGTCGGCGCCGGCGTGGTCTCGAAGATCATCGAGTAAGCCTGCAGTGCCGGTGGTTGCATAGCGCCGCCGGTTACGCGAATGGCGGGCCGGGAACCTCGGTCCGCCTTCGCCGTCTAAGGGAAGGCAAGTTTCAATACGTACGCCAGTAGCTCAATTGGCAGAGCAGCGGTCTCCAAAACCGCAGGTTGGGGGTTCGAGTCCCTCCTGGCGTGCCATCTGCCCACCTTATCCAGCGGCCTGGGCCGCTAAAGCAGACACAGCCGGATGAATAGCAAGATCGAACACTCCAAGGACAACTCCGCCAATGGCGGGGATATCGTCAAGTACGTCGCCGCATCGCTGCTGGTGCTGGCTGGTCTGTTCGTCTGGTTCTGGTTCTCCGCCGACTCCGGTCGCGCCACCCAGCTGGGTGCGTGGGCGGGTCAGCTGCGTGCGTTGGCGGTTGTAGTCGGTCTGGTTGGCGGTATCGGCGTGTTCATGCTGACCGGCAAGGGGCGCGACACCCGCGAATTCCTCTCCGAGTCGCGCTTCGAACTGCGCAAGGTGGTCTGGCCGACGCGCCAGGAAGCCATCCGCATGACCTGGGTCGTGATGGTGGTGGTAACCATTCTCAGCCTGCTGCTGGGTGGGTTCGATTACGTCATTCAGTGGCTGATTCAGCTGTTCCTGAGCCGCTAAGGAGAATTGCATGAAGCGTTGGTACGTCGTTCACGCCTATTCGGGCTTCGAGAAGTCGGTGGCGCAGGCTCTGCGCGATCGCATCGTCCGTGACGGCATGGAAGAGCGCTTCGGCGATGTCCTGGTCCCGACCGAAGAAGTGGTCGAGATGCGCGCTGGCCAGAAGCGCCGCTCCGAGCGCAAGTTCTTCCCGGGTTACGTGCTGGTCCAGATCGAGACCCACGAAGAAGCCGGTATTCCGCGCATCGACAACGAAAGCTGGCACCTGGTCAAGGAAACCCCGCGCGTCATGGGCTTCATCGGCGGCACGGCCGACCGTCCGCTGCCGATCGCCGATTCCGAGGCCGAAGCCATCCTGAACCGCGTTCAGGAAGGCGTCGAGAAGCCGCGTCCGAAGGTGCTGTTCGAGCCGGGCCAGATGGTCCGCGTCACCGACGGCCCGTTCAACGATTTCAATGGCGTCGTCGAAGAGGTCAACTACGAGAAGAGCCGTCTGCGCGTCTCGGTGCTGATCTTCGGCCGTGCCACTCCGGTCGAACTCGAGTTCGGCCAGGTCGAAAAGGCCGTCTGATCCAGTCGTAGAGTCGAGCCATGCTCGACTCCGGACAAGAAACCGGGCTTGGCCCGGTTTCTCTCGTTTACGTGCCGCTTCAGGCATGTGAAGAAAAAACCTGATATAGTGCGCGGCTCCCCGCTGGGAAGCCAGCAGGACGAGGCCGCCGCAAGGTGGCCTTCAGCATGATTTCAAAACGCGATGCCGGGACGCGTGATTCCCGGTCCGATGGGGAGCCTGTTGTCGAAAGGCGCTAGCACCCGGAGAGTACTCACATGGCAAAGAAAGTTGTCGGTTACATCAAGCTGCAGGTGAAGGCCGGTCAGGCCAACCCCTCGCCGCCGGTCGGTCCTGCGCTGGGTCAGCGCGGTCTGAACATCATGGAATTCTGCAAGGCGTTCAACGCTGCCACGCAGAAGCTCGAGCCGGGCCTGCCGGTTCCGGTGATCATCACGGCCTACTCGGACCGTACGTTCACCTTCATCACCAAGAGCACCCCGGCCACCACCCTGCTGAAGAAGGCCGCTGGCATTTCGTCGGGCTCCAAGCGCCCGAACACCGAGAAGGTCGGCAAGATCACCCGTAAGCAGCTGGAAGAGATCGCCAAGGCGAAGGAACCGGATCTGACTGCCGCCGATCTGGACGCCGCCGTGCGTACCATCGCTGGCTCTGCCCGTTCCATGGGCCTCGTGGTGGAGGGTTAATAAGATGGCACAGACCAAGCGTGAGAAGGCCATCAAGGCCGCCGTCGTTCCGGGTAAGGCATACGCCTTCGAGGACGCGATCAACATCCTGAAGAGCGCCACCAAGGCCAAGTTCGTCGAGTCGATCGACGTCGCTGTGCGCCTGGGCGTCGATGCGAAGAAGTCCGACCAGCAGGTCCGTGGCTCCACCGTGCTGCCGGCCGGTACCGGCAAGTCGGTCCGCGTCGCCGTGTTCGCTCCGGCCGGTGCCAAGGCTGACGAAGCCCTGGCCGCTGGCGCCGAAGCCGTCGGTATGGATGACCTGGCCGAGAAGATGCAGGCCGGCGATCTGAACTACGACGTCGTCATCGCGACCCCGGACGCCATGCGCGTCGTCGGTAAGCTGGGCACCGTGCTGGGCCCGCGCGGCCTGATGCCGAACCCGAAGGTCGGCACCGTTTCCCCGAACCCGGGTGAAGCCGTGAAGAACGCCAAGTCGGGTCAGGTCCGTTACCGCACCGACAAGGCCGGCATCATCCACTGCACCATCGGCAAGGCCGACTTCGCCGAAGACGCGCTGAAGTCGAACCTGACCGCGCTGCTGCTGGACCTGATCAAGGCCAAGCCGGCCACCTCGAAGGGCACCTACCTGCAGAAGGTTTCGGTCAGCTCGACGATGGGCCCGGGCGTCACCGTCGACCAGTCGTCGCTGACCCTGAAGTAATTGTTTCAAGCGGTCACGGTACCTTCGGTGCCGTGACCGTGACATTTGAAGGCATCGCTGGCAGTGCATCGCCCGCGGTAGCCGTCAAAGACCGCAGGCGCGGTCGTGGCAATACCGGCGACGGGCACGGAAGCTCGATCTGGCAAGGAGTCGCCGCCGGAGCAGTCATGAGCGCTTAATCGATTCCCCGGAATCACCCTGCGTAGATGGTGCCCTTCTGGAGTTTTTCTGGTTCACGCACGTCTGGGTTTCCCAGGTTGGCCCACTCCAGGTCTAGAACGGCCCACCCCCGGAACATCATCCCGATGTTCCCGGCGTCCAGGACGGATGCCGCACAGGACCGCACACGGCAGGAGCCGTAAGCGGAGTTCAATAGGAGGAGTGCAATGGCTCTCAATCTGTCCCAGAAGCAAGAAGTAGTCGCCGAGCTGGCAGACGTCGCCGCCAAGGCCCACTCCTTGATCGCAGCCGAATACGCTGGCACCACGGTCGCCCAGATGACCGCGATGCGCAAGCAGGCTCGTGAAACCGGTGTTTTCTTGAAGGTTGTCAAGAACACCCTGGCTTCGCGCGCCGTTGAAGGCACCGAGTTCGCAGTCGCCCAGGACCAGATGGTTGGTCCGCTGCTGTACGCGTTCTCGCTCGAGGAGCCCGGCGCTGCCGGTCGCCTGATCAAGGAAGCCGCCAAGGGCAACGACAAGCTGAAGGCTAAGGTCGTCGCCATCGGTGGCGAAGTGTTCCCGGCAAGCCACGTCGAAGTGCTGGCCTCGCTGCCGACCCGCGACCAGGCCCTGGCCATGCTGGCCCGCGTCCTGACCGAGCCGGTCACGATGTTTGCCCGCGCCATCAAGGCCGTTGGCGAGAAGCAGGGTGGTGGCGACGTCGCCGCCGACGCTGCCGAGCCGGCCGCCGAGACCGCCTGAGTTTCGACTTACCGTGGTTCCTGACGGAACCTCAACCCAGAAAATCATCCAAAGGTATTAATCATGTCCCTTACCAACGAACAGATCGTCGACGCCATCGCCGAGAAGTCCCTGATGGAAGTGATGGAGCTGGTCAAGGCCATCGAAGAGAAGTTCGGCGTCTCCGCCGCTGCTCCGGTTGCCGTGGCTGCTGCCGCTGGCCCGGCTGCTGCTGTTGAAGAGCAGACCGAGTTCACCGTCACCCTGAAGTCGGCCGGCGACAAGAAGGTCGAAGTCATCAAGGCCGTCCGCGCCATCACCGGCCTGGGCCTGAAGGAAGCGAAGGACCTGGCCGAAGCCGGTGGCGTCCTGAAGGAAGGCGCTTCGAAGGACGACGCCGAGAAGATGAAGAAGGACCTGGAAGCTGCTGGCGCGACTGTCGAAGTCAAGTAAGCAGTTACCTTGCATCGTCACCGATTCACGGCGATGCAGCCAAGGCTGGGGGCGTAAGCCCCCGGCCTTTGGTCGTTGTTGCAGTGTTGTAGATCCACGCCACGCGTGGATGTAACGAGCGGCAAAAAGCCCAACACGGGCTGCGGTCAGACCCCGGCCGGCCAGCGCAGCGCGCGGCAGCGGGGGAGTGGATGCAGACGAGTTGGCAGTTGGAAGTAGCGGGAGAAGGCGTGCTGGTGCCGGCAATACCAGCGACTTCCAACTGACAATTTCAAGTTCCCTTCGGATCGTGGGCGCACGATCCGCACAACAAGGTGGAAGACCTCATGACGTCCTATTCGTTCACCGAAAAAAAGCGTATCCGCAAGGATTTCGGCAAGCAGCGCTCGATTCTCGAAGTGCCGTTCCTGCTCGCCATCCAGGTGGATTCCTATCGTGAATTCCTGCAGGAAAACGTCGATCCGGCCAAGCGCACGGACCACGGCCTGCACGCTGCGCTGAAGTCGGTCTTCCCGATCGCCAGCTACAGCGGCAATGCTGCCCTGGAATACGTCGGCTACAAGCTGGGCGAACCGGTCTTCGACGAGCGTGAGTGCCGCCAGCGTGGCATGAGCTACGGCGCCCCGCTGCGCGTGACCGTGCGCCTGGTGATCTACGACCGTGAGTCGTCGACCAAGGCCATCAAGTACGTGAAGGAGCAGGAGGTCTATCTGGGCGAAATCCCGCTGATGACCGAGAACGGCACCTTCATCGTCAACGGCACCGAGCGCGTCATCGTCTCGCAGCTGCACCGCTCGCCGGGTGTGTTCTTCGACCACGACCGTGGCAAGACCCACAGCTCGGGCAAGCTGCTGTACAGCGCCCGCATCATTCCTTACCGCGGTTCCTGGCTGGACTTCGAGTTCGACCCGAAGGACGCGCTGTTCACCCGTATCGACCGCCGCCGCAAGCTGCCGGTGTCGATCCTGCTGCGCGCGCTTGGCTACAGCAACGAAGAGATGCTGGCCGAGTTCTTCGAGATCAACACCTTCCACATCAACCCGGATGAAGGCGTCCAGCTGGAGCTGGTGCCGGAGCGCCTGCGTGGCGAAACCCTGGGCTTTGACCTCGCCGACGGCGACAAGGTCATCGTGGAAGCCGGCAAGCGCATCACCGCGCGCCACATCAAGCAGCTGGAAGCCTCGGGCATCGCCGCCCTGGCCGTGCCGGACGACTACATCGTCGGCCGCATCCTGTCGCACGACGTGGTCGACGCCTCGACCGGCGAACTGCTGGCCCAGGCCAATGACGAGATCACCGACGAGCAGCTGCAGGCCTTCCGCAAGGCTGGCGTGGATGCCGTGGGCACCCTGTGGGTGAACGATCTGGATCGTGGCCCGTACCTGTCCAACACCCTGCGCATCGACCCGACCAAGACCCAGCTGGAAGCCCTGGTCGAGATCTACCGCATGATGCGTCCGGGCGAGCCGCCGACCAAGGATGCCGCGCAGAACCTGTTCCACAACCTGTTCTTCACCTTCGAGCGCTACGACCTGTCCGCGGTCGGCCGCATGAAGTTCAACCGTCGCGTGGGCCGCAAGGAAACCACCGGCGAAGCCGTGCTGTACGACCGCAAGTACTACGGTGAGCGCAACGACGAAGAGTCCAAGCGCCTGGTCGCCGCCCATGGCGACAGCTCCGACATCCTGGACGTGATCAAGGTCCTGACCGAGATCCGCAACGGTCGCGGCGTGGTCGACGATATCGACCACCTGGGCAACCGTCGCGTGCGTTCGGTCGGTGAAATGGCCGAGAACGTGTTCCGCGTGGGCCTGGTCCGCGTCGAGCGCGCGGTCAAGGAGCGCCTGTCGATGGCCGAGTCGGAAGGCCTGACCCCGCAGGAACTGATCAACGCCAAGCCGGTCGCCGCTGCCATCAAGGAGTTCTTCGGCTCCTCGCAGCTGTCGCAGTTCATGGACCAGAACAACCCGCTGTCGGAAGTGACCCACAAGCGTCGCGTCTCGGCCCTGGGCCCGGGCGGCCTGACCCGTGAGCGCGCCGGCTTCGAAGTGCGTGACGTGCACCCGACCCATTACGGCCGCGTCTGCACCATCGAAACCCCGGAAGGCCCGAACATCGGCCTGATCAACTCGCTGGCCGTGTACGCCCGCACCAACCAGTACGGTTTCCTTGAGACCCCGTACCGCAAGGTCGTGGACGGCAAGGTCTATGACGAAGTCGAGTTCCTGTCGGCGATCGAAGAAAACGAGTACGTCATTGCGCAGGCCAACGCCCTGACCAATGCCGACAGCATGCTGACCGAGCAGTTCGTTCCGTGCCGCTTCCAGGGCGAATCGCTGCTGAAGCCGCCGGCGGAAGTCCACTTCATGGACGTCTCGCCGATGCAGACCGTGTCGATCGCGGCCGCGCTGGTTCCGTTCCTGGAGCACGATGACGCGAACCGCGCACTGATGGGCGCCAACATGCAGCGTCAGGCCGTGCCGACCCTGCGTGCGCAGAAGCCGCTGGTCGGTACCGGCATCGAGCGCGCCGTGGCCCGTGACTCCGGTGTGACCGTGAACGCTCGTCGTGGTGGCGAGATCGTGCAGATCGACGCCGCCCGCATCGTGGTCAAGGTCAACGAGGAAGAGATCGTTGGCGCCACCGACGCAGGCGTGGACATCTACAACCTGGTCAAGTACACCCGTTCGAACCAGAACACCTGCATCAACCAGCGTCCGCTGGTCCAGGTGGGTGACGTCATCGCCCGCGGCGACGTGCTGGCCGACGGTCCGTCCACCGACATCGGCGAACTGGCCCTGGGCCAGAACATGCTGATCGCGTTCATGCCGTGGAACGGCTACAACTTCGAAGACTCCATCCTGCTCTCCGAGCGCGTGGTGGAAGAGGATCGTTACACCACGATCCACATCGAAGAGCTGACCTGCGTTGCGCGTGACACCAAGCTGGGGCCGGAGGAAATCTCCGCCGACATCCCGAACGTCTCCGAGCAGGCGCTGAACCGCCTGGACGAGAGCGGCGTGGTGTACATCGGTGCCGAAGTCCGCGCCGGCGACATCATGGTCGGCAAGGTCACCCCGAAGGGCGAAAGCCAGCTGACCCCGGAAGAGAAGCTGCTGCGCGCGATCTTCGGCGAGAAGGCTTCGGACGTTAAGGACAGCTCGCTGCGCGTTCCGCCGGGCATGGACGGCACCGTCATCGACGTGCAGGTCTTCACCCGCGACGGCATCGAGAAGGACAAGCGCGCCCGCCAGATCGAAGAGTCTGAAATCAAGCGCGTCAAGAAGGACTTCGACGACCAGTTCCGCATCCTGGAAGCCGCCATCTACATGCGTCTGCGTTCGCAGATCGTGGGCAAGGTGGTCAACGGTGGCGCTGGCCTGAAGAAGGGGGACGTGATCAGCGACGCCTTCCTGGACGGCCTGAAGAAGGCTGACTGGTTCGCCCTGCGCATGAAGGACGAGGACGCTTCGGAAGCCATCGAGCGCGCGCAGAAGCAGATCCAGGCGCACGAGAAGGAGTTCGAGCGTCGCTTCGCCGACAAGCGCGGCAAGATCACCGCCGGTGACGACCTCGCCCCGGGCGTGCTGAAGATGGTCAAGGTATTCCTGGCCGTGAAGCGCCGCATCCAGCCGGGTGACAAGATGGCAGGCCGCCACGGCAACAAGGGTGTGGTCTCCAACGTGGTGCCGGTCGAGGACATGCCGTACATGGCCTCGGGCGAAACCGTGGACATCGTGCTGAACCCGCTGGGCGTTCCGTCGCGTATGAACATCGGCCAGATCCTGGAAGTGCACCTGGGCTGGGCCGCCAAGGGCCTGGGCCGCAAGATCCAGGCGATGATGGAGGCCCAGGCCGCCGTTGCCGACCTGCGCAAGTTCCTGGATGACATCTACAACCACGACGACACCAACGTGGCCAACCGTGTCGACCTGTCGCAGTTCAGCGACGAGGAACTGCTGCGTCTGGCCCGCAACCTGACCGACGGCGTGCCGATGGCCACTCCGGTGTTCGACGGCGCCACCGAAGCGGAAATCAAGCGCATGCTGGAACTGGCCGACCTGCCGAGCAGTGGCCAGACCCAGCTGTACGACGGCCGCACCGGTGAAGCGTTCGATCGCCACACCACCGTCGGTTACATGCACTACCTGAAGCTGAACCACCTGGTCGACGACAAGATGCACGCCCGTTCGACCGGTCCGTACTCGCTCGTCACCCAGCAGCCGCTGGGCGGCAAGGCGCAGTTCGGCGGCCAGCGCTTCGGTGAAATGGAAGTCTGGGCGCTGGAAGCCTACGGCGCGGCCTACACCCTGCAGGAAATGCTGACGGTGAAGTCCGATGACGTGCAGGGCCGCAACCAGATGTACAAGAACATCGTCGACGGTGAGCACGAGATGGTCGCGGGCATGCCGGAATCCTTCAACGTGCTCGTGAAGGAAATCCGCTCGCTGGCTATCAACATGGAACTGGAAGACAACTGATCCATGCCGGCGCGGCGGTCCGCCGCCGCGCCGCTGGCAGTGAACTGAAAGCCCATCGACACAGCATTCCTCCTTCTGGAGAACACCATGAAAGACCTGCTCAACCTCTTCAACCAGCAGCGCCAGACGCTGGACTTCGACGCGATCAAGATCGCGCTGGCTTCGCCGGACCTGATCCGTTCGTGGTCCTTCGGCGAAGTGAAGAAGCCGGAAACCATCAACTACCGTACCTTCAAGCCGGAACGCGACGGCCTGTTCTGCGCCGCCATCTTCGGCCCGGTGAAGGACTACGAGTGCCTGTGCGGCAAGTACAAGCGCATGAAGCACCGCGGCGTGGTCTGCGAAAAGTGCGGCACCGAAGTGACCCTGGCCAAGGTGCGTCGTGAGCGCATGGGCCACATCGACCTGGCCTCGCCGGTCGCGCACATCTGGTTCCTGAAGTCGCTGCCGTCGCGCATCGGCCTGATGCTGGACATGACCCTGCGCGACATCGAGCGCGTGCTGTACTTCGAAGCCTACGTGGTGACCGAGCCGGGCCTGACCGCCCTGGAGCGCCGCCAGCTGCTGACCGAAGAACAGTACCTGCAGGCCCGCCAGGAGCACGGTGACGACTTCGACGCCGCCATGGGCGCCGAGGCCGTGTACGAACTGCTGCGCACCATCGACCTGCAGTCGGAAATGACCCGCCTGCGCGAGGAAATCGCTGCTACCGGTTCGGAAACCAAGCTCAAGCGCCTCACCAAGCGCATCAAGCTGATCGAAGCCTTCCTGGAATCGGGCAACCGTCCGGAGTGGATGGTCATGACCGTGCTGCCGGTGCTGCCGCCGGACCTGCGTCCGCTGGTCCCGCTGGATGGCGGCCGCTTCGCGACCTCCGACCTGAACGACCTGTACCGCCGCGTCATCAACCGTAACAACCGCCTGCGCCGCCTGCTCGAACTGAGCGCGCCGGACATCATCGTGCGCAATGAAAAGCGCATGCTGCAGGAATCGGTCGATGCGCTGCTGGACAACGGCCGTCGTGGCCGTGCCATCACCGGCACCAACAAGCGCCCGCTGAAGTCGCTGGCCGACATGATCAAGGGCAAGCAGGGTCGCTTCCGCCAGAACCTGCTCGGCAAGCGCGTCGACTACTCGGGCCGTTCGGTCATCGTGGTCGGTCCGTACCTGCGCCTGCACCAGTGCGGCCTGCCGAAGAAGATGGCGCTCGAGCTGTTCAAGCCGTTCGTCTTCGCCAAGCTGCAGCGTCGTGGCCTGGACACCACCATCAAGGCTGCCAAGAAGCTGGTCGAGCGCGAAGAAGCCGAAGTCTGGGACATCCTGGAAGAGGTCATCCGCGAGCATCCGGTGATGCTGAACCGTGCGCCGACCCTGCACCGTCTGGGCATCCAGGCGTTCGAGCCGGTGCTGATCGAAGGCAAGGCCATCCAGCTGCACCCGCTGGTCTGCACCGCGTTCAACGCCGACTTCGACGGTGACCAGATGGCCGTCCACGTGCCGCTCTCGCTGGAAGCCCAGCTGGAAGCGCGTGCGCTGATGATGTCCACCAACAACATCCTGTCGCCGGCCAACGGCGAGCCGATCATTGTGCCGTCGCAGGACGTCGTGCTGGGTCTGTACTACATGACCCGCTCGCTGGAAAACAAGAAGGGCGAGGGCATGGCCTTCGCCAACATCGCCGAAGTCAAGCGTGCCTACGACAACCGCGTGGTGGAACTGCACGCCAAGGTCAAGGTCCGCATCACCGAGGTGGTGACCGACGAAGACGGCAACAAGCAGAACAAGACCTCGATCGTGGACACCACGATCGGTCGCGCCCTGCTGGCTGAAATCCTGCCGGAAGGCCTGCCGTTCGCGCTGGCCAATGTCGAGCTGACCAAGAAGAACATCAGCCGCCTGATCAACTCCAGCTACCGCCAGCTGGGCCTGAAGGACACGGTCGTGTTCGCCGACAAGCTGATGTACACCGGCTTCGCGTACGCGACCCGCGCCGGCGTCTCCATCGGCATCGACGACATGCTGATCCCGGACGAGAAGAAGGGCATCCTCACCGAGGCCGAAGCCGAAGTGCTGGAAATCCAGGAGCAGTACCAGTCGGGCCTGGTCACCGCCGGCGAGCGCTACAACAAGGTGGTCGACATCTGGTCGCGCACCAACGAGCGCATCGCCAAGGCGATGATGGACACCATCGGTACCGAGAAGGTGGTCAACGCCAAGGGTGAGACCATCGACCAGAAGTCGATGAACTCGCTGTACATCATGGCCGACTCCGGTGCGCGTGGTTCGCAGGCGCAGATCCGTCAGCTGGCCGGCATGCGCGGCCTGATGGCCCGTCCGGATGGCTCGATCATCGAGACGCCCATCAAGGCGAACTTCCGCGAAGGCCTGAACGTGCAGGAGTACTTCAACTCCACCCACGGTGCCCGTAAGGGTCTGGCCGATACCGCGCTGAAGACCGCGAACTCGGGTTACCTGACCCGTCGTCTGGTCGACGTCGCGCAGGACGTGGTGATCACCGAGGTGGATTGCGGTACCACCGAAGGCCTGATCATGACCCCGATCGTGGAAGGCGGCGACGTGGTCGAGCCGCTGAAGGACCGCGTGCTGGGTCGCGTGGTTGCCGAGGACGTGTTCCTGCCGGGCAACGACGAAGATCCGATCGTCACCCGCAACACCCTGCTGGACGAAGCCTGGGTTGCCAAGCTGGAAGATGCCGGCGTGCAGACCATCAAGGTCCGCTCGACCATCTCCTGCGAATCGGCCTTCGGTGTCTGCTCGCGCTGCTACGGCCGCGATCTGGCCCGTGGTCACCTGGTCAACATCGGTGAAGCGGTCGGCGTCATCGCCGCCCAGTCCATCGGTGAGCCGGGTACCCAGCTGACCATGCGTACGTTCCACATCGGTGGTGCGGCGTCGCGAGCTGCTGCGGTCGACAACATCACCGTCAAGACCACCGGCTCGGTCAAGTTCAGCAACCTCAAGTCCGTCGAGCATGCCAACGGCTCGCTGGTGGCAGTGTCGCGCTCGGGCGAAATCTCGGTGCTCGATGCCCACGGCCGTGAGCGTGAGCGTTACAAGCTGCCGTACGGTGCGACCATCACGTCCAAGGACGGTGATGCGATCAAGGCGGGCCAGACCGTGGCCAACTGGGATCCGCATAACCACCCGATCGTGTCGGAAGTGGCCGGCTTCATCCGCTTCATCGACTTCGTCGACGGCATCACCGTCATCGAGAAGACCGACGAGCTGACCGGCCTTGCTTCGCGCGAAATCACCGATCCGAAGCGTCGTGGTACCCAGGCCAAGGATCTGCGCCCGATCGTGCGCATCGTCGACGCCAAGGGCAACGACCTGTCGATTCCGGGCACCGACCTGCCGGCGCAGTACCTGCTGCCGCCGCGTTCGATCGTCAACCTGCAGGACGGCGCTGCCGTCGGCGTGGGTGACGTGGTCGCCAAGATTCCGCAGGAAGCGTCGAAGACCCGCGACATCACCGGTGGTCTGCCGCGCGTGGCCGATCTGTTCGAAGCGCGCAAGCCGAAGGATCCGGCGGTGCTGGCCGAGCGTTCGGGCATCATCAGCTTCGGCAAGGACACCAAGGGCAAGCAGCGCCTGATCATCAAGGACACCGATGGTTCGGAGCACGAAGAGCTGATTCCGAAGTACCGCCAGGTCATCGTGTTCGAAGGCGAGCATGTCACCAAGGGTGAAACCATCGTGGACGGCGAGCCGAGCCCGCAGGACATCCTGCGCCTGCTGGGTGTCGAACCGTTGGCGGCCTACCTGGTGAAGGAAATCCAGGACGTGTACCGCCTGCAGGGCGTGAAGATCAACGACAAGCACATCGAGGTGATCACCCGCCAGATGCTGCGCAAGGTCGAGATCACCGACCAGGGCAGCAGCAAGTTCCTGAACGGCGAGCAGGTGGAGCGTCAGCGCGTTATCGAGGAGAATGCCCGCCTTGCAGCCCGCAACGAGCTGCCGGCGCACTTCGATCCGGTCCTGCTGGGTATCACCAAGGCCTCGCTGGCGACCGAATCGTTCATCTCGGCCGCGTCGTTCCAGGAAACCACCCGCGTGCTGACCGAAGCGGCCGTCCGCGGTACCAAGGACAACCTGCGCGGTCTGAAGGAAAACGTGATCGTGGGCCGCCTGATCCCGGCCGGTACCGGTCTGTCGTACCACAGCAGCCGCCGCCGCGGCGCTTCGGGTCTGACCGACTCGGAGATGCAGGCCCTGACCGGCACCCCGGCTGCAGTCGAGGCTCCGGCCGTTGAAGCTGAAGCTGAACAGGCGTCCGGCGAAGAATGAGGTATCCGGTCCGGCCGCAAGGCCGGACCACCCCGTCGGTTCATCGACGGGTAGGGAAAGGGCAGGGGAGGTCGTCCGCGATCGCCCCGGCCAACCTGAACGGGGTACATGGAGGCCCCCCAGTAACGTTCCAGGATCAGGAACGGGCTTGACAGGAGGCGTTTGACTGCTTTCCTGACGGGTTGCTACAATCGTCTGTCTCAGCAGGCCAGAATTTTGGCCTGCTTTAACATTTCCGCATCTCTGGTCGGATTTTCCGGCCACCAATCAGAAGAACCTACTGATGGCGACGATCAACCAGCTGGTCCGCAAGCCGCGGCAAGCGACCACCTACAAGAGTGCCTCGCCGGCGCTCGACAAGTGCCCGCAGCGCCGTGGCGTCTGCACCCGTGTCTACACCACCACTCCGAAGAAGCCGAACTCGGCTCTGCGCAAGGTTGCCAAGGTCCGCCTGACCAACCAGGAAGAAGTGATTTCCTACATCGGTGGTGAAGGCCACAACCTGCAGGAGCACTCCGTGGTCCTGATCCGCGGCGGTCGCGTCAAGGACCTGCCGGGTGTGCGTTACCACACCGTTCGTGGCTCGCTCGACGCCGCCGGCGTTGCCAAGCGTCGCCAGGCCCGTTCCAAGTACGGCGCCAAGCGTCCGAAGGCATAAGGAGAGAGCACTATGTCGCGTAAGGGTAATACTCCGCAGCGTTCCGTCCTGCCCGATCCGAAGCACGGAAGCGAAACCATCGCCCGCTTCATCAACATGGTCATGCAGAGCGGCAAGAAGTCCGTCGCCGAAAAGATCGTGTACGGCGCCATGGACGTGATCACCGAGAAGAACAGCAGCGCCAACGCCATTGAACTGGTGCAGAAGGCTCTGGACAACGTCGCTCCGGCGGTCGAAGTCAAGTCGCGCCGCGTCGGTGGTGCCACCTACCAGGTGCCGGTCGAAGTGCGTTCGTCGCGCAAGATGGCTCTGGCCATGCGCTGGCTGATCGACTCCGCGCGCAAGCGTGGTGAGAACACCATGCCGAAGAAGCTGGCTGCTGAACTGATCGACGCCTCGGAAAACCGTGGCGGCGCCATCAAGAAGCGCGAAGAAACCCACCGCATGGCCGAAGCCAACAAGGCATTCGCCCACTACCGCTGGTGAGTTTGACGGCCTTGTAAAACAGGCAGGGCAGCACCACTTCGGTGCGTGCTGCCTCGCGGTCCCAGAAGGACTGCGCCAATCCGAAGGCCGCCGAAAGGCGGCGTTCGGCCATCCGAAATCCAAGAAATCTGAGAGGCTCCCGTGGCCCGTTCCACTCCCATCGAGCGTTACCGTAACTTCGGCATCATGGCTCACATCGATGCCGGCAAGACCACCACGTCCGAGCGCATCCTGTTCTACACCGGCAAGAGCCACAAGATCGGTGAAGTGCACGACGGCGCCGCCACCATGGACTGGATGGAGCAGGAGCAGGAGCGTGGCATCACGATCCAGTCCGCTGCCACCACCGCGTTCTGGAAGGGCATGGACAAGTCCCTGCCGGAGCACCGCTTCAACATCATCGACACCCCCGGGCACGTCGACTTCACCATCGAAGTGGAGCGCTCGCTGCGCGTGCTCGACGGTGCCGTCTTCGTCCTGTGCGCCGTCGGTGGCGTGCAGCCGCAGTCGGAAACCGTGTGGCGCCAGGCCAACAAGTACCACGTGCCGCGCATCGCGTTCGTCAACAAGATGGACCGCACCGGTGCCAACTTCCAGAAGGTCGTCGGCCAGCTGAAGGCCAAGCTGGGCGCGGTTGCCGTGCCGATGCAGCTGCCGATCGGCGCTGAAGACAACTTCAAGGGCGTTGTCGACCTGCTGAAGATGAAGGCCATCCATTGGGATGAGGCTTCGCAGGGCATGAAGTTCGAGTACGGTGAAATCCCGGCCGAACTGCAGGGCCCGGCTGAAGAGGCTCGCCAGTTCATGGTCGAGACCGCTGCCGAAGCCAGCGAAGAGCTGATGGAAAAGTACCTGGGCGGCGAAGAGCTGGCCGAGGCTGAAATCATCAATGCGCTGCGTACCCGCACCCTGGCCACTGAAATCGTGCCGATGTACTGCGGCTCGGCCTTCAAGAACAAGGGCGTGCAGGCCATGCTGGACGGCGTGATCCAGCTGCTGCCGTCGCCGGTCGACGTGCCGGACGTGAAGGGTGTGGACGTTGACGACGACACCGTCGAAATGACCCGCAAGTCGGACGACAAGGCTCCGTTCTCGTCGCTGGCCTTCAAGATCATCACCGACCCGTTCGTCGGCGCGCTGACCTTCTTCCGTGTCTACTCGGGCACCCTGAACGGTGGCGACACCGTGCTGAACTCGGTGAAGGGCAAGAAGGAGCGCATCGGTCGCATCCTGCAGATGCACTCGAACAACCGCGAGGAAATCAAGGAAGTTCTGGCCGGTGACATCGCCGCTGCCGTGGGCCTGAAGGACACCACCACCGGTGACACCCTGTGCGCCGTGGACGCCCCGATCATCCTGGAGCGCATGACGTTCCCGGAGCCGGTGATCTCGATGGCCGTCGAGCCGAAGACCAAGTCGGACCAGGAAAAGATGGGTCTGGCCCTGGGCCGTCTGGCGCAGGAAGATCCGTCGTTCCGCGTCAAGACCGACGAAGAATCCGGCCAGACCATCATCTCGGGCATGGGCGAGCTGCACCTGGACATCATCGTCGACCGCCTGAAGCGCGAGTTCAACGTTGAAGCCAACGTCGGCGCGCCGCAGGTGGCCTACCGCGAAACCATCACCCTGGCCGACGTCAAGTCGGACTACAAGCACGCCAAGCAGTCCGGTGGTAAGGGTCAGTACGGTCACGTCGTGATCGAGCTGTCGCCGATCACCGCTGAAGATCGTGCCGATCCGAAGATCGCTCCGATGATCAAGGACGACTTCCTGTTCATCAACGACATCACCGGCGGCGTGATCCCGAAGGAATTCATTCCGTCGGTTGAAAAGGGCCTGCGCGAAACCATCACCAGCGGCCCGCTGGCTGGCTTCCCGGTCGTGGACGTCAAGGTGAAGCTGGTGTTCGGTTCGTACCACGACGTCGACTCCTCGGAAATGGCGTTCAAGCTGGCTTCGTCGATGGCCTTCAAGCAGGGCTTCGCCAAGGCCAAGCCGGTGCTGCTGGAGCCGATCATGAAGGTCGAGATCGTGACCCCGGAGGATTACCAGGGTGACGTGATGGGCGACGTCAGCCGTCGTCGCGGCGTGCTGCAGGGTTCCGACACCACCGGTGACGGTTCGGCCAGCATCATCAACGCGATGATCCCGCTGGGTGAAATGTTCGGCTACGCCACTGCGCTGCGTTCGCAGACCCAGGGCCGCGCCACCTTCACCATGGAATTCGATCACTACGAGCCGGCGCCGACCAACATCGCCGAAGCCGTCATGAAGAAGGGCTGAGCCTTGCTCAGCCTCTCTTGAAACCACTTACGAACAATCAAGGTATAGAACAATGGCAAAGGGTAAGTTCGAGCGCACCAAGCCGCACGTCAACGTCGGCACCATCGGTCACGTCGACCACGGCAAGACCACGCTGACCGCTGCACTGACCAAGATCGGTGCCGAGCGCTTCGGTGGCGAGTTCAAGGATTACTCCTCGATCGACGCCGCTCCGGAAGAAAAGGCGCGTGGTATCACGATCTCGACCGCGCACGTCGAATACGAATCCCCGGTCCGTCACTACGCCCACGTCGATTGCCCGGGCCACGCTGACTACGTCAAGAACATGATCACCGGTGCCGCCCAGATGGACGGCGCGATCCTGGTGTGCTCGGCCGCTGACGGCCCGATGCCGCAGACCCGCGAGCACATCCTGCTGTCGCGTCAGGTCGGCGTGCCGTACATCGTCGTGTTCCTGAACAAGGCCGACATGGTTGACGACGCCGAGCTGCTCGAGCTGGTCGAGATGGAAGTGCGCGAGCTGCTGAGCAAGTACGACTTCCCGGGCGACGACACCCCGATCATCGCCGGTTCGGCCCGTCTGGCGCTGGAAGGCGACCAGAGCGACATCGGCGTGCCGGCCATCCTGAAGCTGGTCGACGCGCTGGACAGCTGGATCCCGGAGCCGGAGCGCGCGATCGACAAGCCGTTCCTGATGCCGGTGGAAGACGTGTTCTCGATCTCGGGCCGCGGCACCGTGGTGACCGGTCGTATCGAGCGCGGCGTGATCAAGGTTGGCGACGAAATCGAAATCGTCGGCATCCGTCCGGTGCAGAAGACCACCGTGACCGGCGTTGAAATGTTCCGCAAGCTGCTGGACCAGGGTCAGGCAGGCGACAACGCTGGCCTGCTGCTGCGCGGCACCAAGCGTGACGACGTCGAGCGTGGCCAGGTCCTGGCCAAGCCGGGTTCGATCAAGCCGCACACCAAGTTCGAAGGCGAAGTCTACGTCCTGTCGAAGGACGAGGGCGGCCGTCACACCCCGTTCTTCAACGGCTACCGTCCGCAGTTCTACTTCCGCACCACCGACATCACCGGCGCAGCTGCTCTGCCGGAAGGCGTCGAAATGGTGATGCCGGGTGACAACGTCAAGATGGTCGTCACCCTGATCAACCCGGTGGCAATGGACGAAGGCCTGCGCTTCGCCATCCGCGAAGGCGGCCGTACCGTCGGCGCCGGCGTGGTCTCGAAGATCATCGAGTAATCTGGTAGTATCTGCGCCCCGATGTTGCCTGGGTAGGGCATCGGGGCGTATCAAATGGGAAAGCAGGCACAGGATGTGCCTTGTGTTCCCCGGACCAGGAAGGGTCAATGCCATTCAGGCGGCGTCAACAGGCGACTGTTGACAGCTGCCTTGCGTGCCATTATGCTTCTACGTCTGGGCAGGCCTGGGAACGGGTCTGCCTACGTTTTTGAGGTCTATGGAGTGACCTTGTCGGCCTGCAGGAGTGTGGGCCGTCCGTATTCAGGAATTTCATGGGACAAAGCAACCCAGAGGCTTTGTCTGTCGCTCTTTTAACGAAGGAACCTACCGCCATGGCGGACCAAAAGATCCGGATCCGGCTGAAAGCGTTCGATCATCGTCTGATCGACCGTTCGGCCAGCGAGATCGTTGAAACGGCAAAGCGGACCGGCGCGCAAGTGCGTGGCCCGATCCCGCTGCCGACCAAGATCGAGCGTTACACCGTTCTCGTTTCCCCGCACGTCGACAAGGACGCGCGTGACCAGTACGAGACCCGCACGCACAAGCGCGTGCTCGATATCGTTGACCCGAATGACAAGACCGTGGACGCGCTGATGAAGCTCGAACTGGCTGCCGGCGTCGACGTTCAGATCAAGCTGACCTGAGGACTACGACCATGACGAAGAAGTATTCGTTGGGCTTCGTGGGCCGCAAGGCCGGCATGAGCCGCGTGTTCACTGAAGATGGCCGCTCCATCCCGGTGACCCTGATCGAAGCAACCCCGAACCGCATCGCGCAGATCAAGACCGTCGAAACCGACGGCTACAGCGCCGTGCAGGTGACCGTCGGCGCGCGTCGCGCTGCCCTGGTCAACAAGCCGGAAGCCGGCCACTTCGCCAAGGCGAAGGTGGAAGCGGGTCGTGGCCTGTGGGAATTCCGCGTTGAAGACGCGCAGCTCGGCGATTTCGCCGTTGGCGGCGAAGTCAAGGCGGACATCTTCGAAGTCGGCCAGATCGTCGACGTCCAGGGTGTCACCAAGGGTAAGGGCTTCCAGGGCACCATCAAGCGCCACAACTTCCGTATGGGCGATGCAACCCACGGTAACTCGCTGTCGCATCGCGCGCCGGGTTCGCTGGGTCAGCGCCAGACCCCGGGTCGCGTTTTCCCGGGCAAGAAGATGTCGGGCCACATGGGCGCGGTGCAGCAGAGCACCCAGAACCTGGAAGTGGTCAAGGTCGACGTCGAGCGCGGTCTGATCGCCGTTCGCGGCGCCGTTCCGGGCGCGGCGGGTGGCGACGTGATCGTCCGTCCGGCGAGCAAGGCATAAGGAGAGATGACGATGGAACTCGTTATCACGGGTAGCAACAACAAGGTCTCGGTCTCCGACGCCGTGTTCGGTCGCGATTTCAGCGAAGATCTGGTCCACCAGGTCGTCGTTGCCTACCGCAACGCCGGTCGCGCCGGCACCAAGGCACAGAAGACTCGCTCCGAAGTGGCTGGTACCACCAAGAAGTCGAAGAAGCAGAAGGGCGGCGGCGCGCGTCATGGCGCACTGACGGCTCCGATCTTCGTCGGCGGCGGTGTCACCTTCGCGGCCAAGCCGCGCAGCTTCGAGCAGAAGGTCAATCGTAAGCAGTACCGTGCCGCCATGTGCGCGATCCTGTCCGAGCTGAACCGTCAGGGCCGTCTGACCATCGTGGAGTCCTTCGACGTCGAAGTGACCAACACGAAGGGTCTGATCGCCAAGCTGGCCGGCCTGGAAGTGGGCAAGCGCCCGCTGATCGTCACCGAAGAAGCGTCCGAGCACCTGTACCTGTCCGCCCGCAATCTGCCGTACGTGCAGGTGCGTGACGTCCAGGGTCTGGATCCGGTCTCGCTGGTGGGTGCCGACACGGTCGTCATCACCGCTGACGCGGTCAAGAAGGTCGAGGAGTGGCTGGCATGAACAGCAACGAAAAAATCTTCAGCGTGCTGCGTGCCCCGCGTGTCTCCGAAAAGACCGCGCGCCTGCAGGAACTCTCCAACCAGTATGTCTTCGAAGTTTCGAACGAAGCCACCAAGGCCGATGTAAAGGCCGCGGTTGAGCAGCTGTTCGACGTCAAGGTCGAAGCCGTCAACGTGGTCAACGTCAAGGGCAAGAACAAGTCCTTCCGTAACCGTGCTGGCCGCCGCGGCGATTGGCGCAAGGCGTACGTTCGCCTGGCCGATGGCCAGTCGATCGATGTAACGGCCAAGGCCTGAGGTACATCCCATGCCATTGATGAAATTCAAGCCCACTTCCCCCGGTCGCCGTTCGGCCGTGCGCGTGGTCACTCCCGACCTGCACAAGGGTGCTCCGCACGCTGCGCTGGTCGAGTCGCAGAGCCGCTCGGGTGGTCGTAACCACCATGGCCGCATCACCGTGCGTCACGTCGGTGGTGGTGCCAAGCAGCACTACCGCATCATCGACTTCAAGCGCAACAAGCTGGGCATCCCGGCGCGCGTGGAACGCATCGAATACGATCCGAACCGCACCGCGCACATCGCTCTGCTGTGCTACGTCGACGGTGAGCGTCGCTACATCATCGCCCCGAAGGGCCTGAAGGCTGGTGATCAGGTGATCGCTGGTTCGGATGCCCCGATCAAGGCCGGCAACACCCTGCCGCTGCGCAACATCCCGGTCGGCACCACCATCCACTGCATCGAACTGAAGCCGGGCAAGGGCGCTCAGATCGCTCGCGCCGCGGGTGCGGCCGTGCAGCTGGTGGCTCGTGAAGGCATCTACGCCACCCTGCGCCTGCGCTCGGGTGAAATGCGTAAGGTTCCGGTCGAGTGCTGCGCCACCATCGGCGAAGTCGGCAACGACGAGCACAGCCTGGAAAAGCTGGGCAAGGCCGGTGCCAAGCGTTGGCGCGGCGTCCGCCCGACCGTTCGTGGTGCTGCCATGAACCCGGTTGACCACCCGCACGGTGGTGGTGAGGCGAAGGCCGGCCAGGGTAATCCGCATCCGGTCACCCCGTGGGGTGTCCCGACCAAGGGTTACAAGACGCGCCATAACAAGCGCACTCAGCAGTTCATCGTCCGCGATCGTAGGGGCTAATCGACCATGGCACGTTCACTCAAGAAGGGCCCGTTCGTCGATCACCACCTCGTCAAGAAGGTGGAGGCCGCTGCGGGCAGCAAGAAGCCGATCAAGACCTGGTCGCGCCGTTCGATGATCCTGCCTGACATGGTAGGCGTCACCATTGCCGTGCATAACGGCAAGAACCACATCCCGGTTCTCGTCAACGAGAACATGGTCGGCCACAAGCTCGGCGAATTTGCCATCACCCGGACCTTCAAGGGTCACGGTGGTGACAAGAAGTCGGGCAAGTAAGGAGAGATGACAATGGAAGCGAAAGCCATCCTGCGCACTGCGCGCATCTCCCCGCAGAAGGCTCGTCTGGTCGCTGACCAGGTGCGCGGTCTGCCGGCCGAGCGTGCGGTCAACCTGCTGAAGTTCTCGGACAAGAAGGCTGCCCACCTGATCAAGAAGGTGGTGGAGTCGGCTATTGCAAATGCCGAAAACAACCAGGGCGCCGACGTCGACGAGCTGAAGGTTCAGACCATCATGGTTGATGAAGGTCCGACCCTGAAGCGTTTCATGGCGCGGGCGAAAGGCCGCGGTACCCGCATCCTCAAGCGCACCAGCCACATCACTGTGGTTGTGGGCGCCGCCAAGTAAGCGGATAAGGAAAAGACCATGGGTCATAAAGTTCATCCGATTGGTATCCGCCTCGGCATTTCCAAGGACTGGAACTCCAAGTGGTACGCCAACAAGGCCGAGTTCGCTGGTTACCTGGCAGCCGACCTGAAAGTGCGCGACATGCTGCGCAAGAAGCTGGCTCAGGCCGGCATCAGCAAGATCCTGATCGAGCGTCCGGCCAAGACCGCTCGCGTGACGATCCACACCGCCCGTCCGGGCGTGGTGATCGGCAAGCGCGGTGAGGACATCGAGAAGCTGCGCAAGGAAGTGAGCGAAATGATGGGCGTCCCGGCGCACATCAACGTCACCGAAGTGCGCAAGCCGGAACTGGACGCGCAGCTCGTTGCCGAGTCGATCGCCCAGCAGCTGGAGCGTCGCATCATGTTCCGCCGTGCAATGAAGCGCTCGGTCGGCAACGCGATGCGCCTGGGTGCCCTGGGCATCAAGGTCAACGTCGGTGGCCGCCTCAACGGTGCAGAAATCGCCCGTTCGGAGTGGTACCGCGAAGGCCGCGTGCCGCTGCACACCCTGCGTGCCGACATCGACTATGGCTTCGCTGAAGCCAAGACGACCTACGGCATCATCGGCATCAAGGTCTGGATCTACAAGGGCGAGGTCTTCGATTTCTCCCAGGTTGGCCAGGAAAAGCAGGACGACACCCCGTCGCGCAACGATCGTCACGATCGCGGCGACCGTGGTGACCGTCAGCGCCCGGCCCGTGAAGCGAGGTAACGACAATGTTGCAACCCAAGCGAACCAAGTACCGCAAGGTACACAAGGGCCGTAACGATGGCCTGAGCTGGAGCGCCAACGCTGTCAGCTTCGGCGAATACGGCCTGAAGGCAACCGCACACGGTCAGCTGACCGCGCGTCAGATCGAAGCGGCCCGCCGCTCGATCAGCCGCTACGTCAAGCGCGGCGGCAAGATGTGGATCCGCGTGTTCCCCGACAAGCCCATCACCAAGAAGCCCATCGAAGTCCGAATGGGTTCTGGTAAGGGTAACGTGGAATACTGGGTGGCCCAGATCCAGCCCGGCCGCATGATCTATGAAATCGAGGGTGTTTCCGAGGAAGTGGCTCGCGAGGCGTTCCGCCTGGCCGCCGCCAAGCTCTCGGTCACCACCACTTTCGTGACCCGTACGGTGCGCTGATGGATATCAAAACTCTCCGTGAAAAGTCGGCTGACGAACTCAAGGCCCACCTGATCGACCTGCGTAAGGAACAGTTCTCTGTCCGTATGCAGCAGGTCACCGGCCAGCTGCCGAAGACCCACGACATTCGCCGGGTCCGTCGCGAGATTGCTCGCGTCAAGACCCTGCTCGGCAGCACGAAGTAAGGATGGCCGCTATGAGCGACAATACTGAAAAGAAGACGCTGCGCACGGTCGAAGGCCGTGTCGTCAGCAACAAGATGGACAAGACGGTTACCGTCCTGGTTGAGCGTCAGGTCAAGCACGCGCTGTACGGCAAGTACATCAAGCGCTCGACGAAGCTGCACGCCCACGATGCCGACAACGCCTGCAAGGAAGGCGATGTCGTCCGCGTGACCGAGATTGCTCCGATGTCCAAGACCAAGAACTGGCGCGTGGTGGAAGTCATCACGCGTGCGGCTGAATAAGGAGTCTGAATCATGATCCAGATGCAGAGCTACCTTGACGTCGCGGACAATTCGGGTGCCAAGCAGGTGATGTGCTTCAAGGTGCTGGGTGGTTCCAAGCGCCGTTACGCCGGCATCGGCGACATCATCAAGGTCACCGTGAAGGATGCGATTCCGCGCGGCAAGGTCAAGAAGGGTGAAGTGTATGACGCCGTCGTGGTGCGTACCCGCAAGGGTGTGCGTCGCGCCGACGGTTCGCTGATCCGCTTCGACGGCAACGCGGCCGTCCTGCTGAACAACAAGCAGGAGCCGATCGGTACCCGTATCTTCGGGCCGGTGACCCGTGAACTTCGTTCGGAGAAGTTCATGAAGATCGTCTCGCTCGCTCCCGAAGTGCTGTGAGCGACAGGAGATAATCATGGCTAACCGTATCAAGAAGGGCGACCAGGTTGTCGTCAACGCTGGCAAGGACAAGGGCAAGCAGGGCGAAGTCGTCCGCGTCGACGGCGACCGTGTGGTCGTCGCCAACGTGAACATCGTCAAGCGCCACACCAAGCCGAACCCGCAGGCAGGTGTTGCCGGCGGCGTGGTCGAGCGCGAAGCTTCGATCCATATCTCCAACGTGAATGTTCTGAACCCGGCTTCGGGCAAGGGCGAACGCGTTGGCTTCAAGGTGCTGGAGGATGGACGCAAACTGCGTGTGTTCCGCTCCAGCGGTGAGGCGCTCGACGCCTGAGGAATGAGAAGATGAGTTCCCGTCTCGAAAAGTTCTACAAGGACGAAGTGGTGCCGGCGCTGATGAAGCAGTTCGGCTACACCAATCCGATGGAAGTGCCGAAGCTGGTCAAGGTCACCCTGAACATGGGTGTCGGCGAAGCGGCCACCAACAAGAAGATCCTGGAAAACGCCGTCGGCGACATGACCAAGATTTCCGGCCAGAAGCCGGTTGTCACCAAGTCGCGTGTGTCGGTTGCGTCGTTCAAGATCCGCGATGGTTGGCCGATCGGCTGCAAGACCACGCTGCGTCGCCACAAGATGTACGAGTTCCTGGATCGCCTGATCAACATCTCGCTGCCGCGCGTGCGCGACTTCCGTGGTGTTTCCGGTCGTTCCTTCGACGGCCGCGGCAACTTCAACATGGGTGTGAAGGAGCAGATCATCTTCCCGGAAATCGACTTCGACGCCGTCGACGCGATCCGCGGTATGGATATCGCCATCACCACCACTGCGAAGACCGACGCGGAAGCGAAGGCGCTGCTGGCAGCGTTCAAGTTCCCGTTCCGTAACTGATCTGTCGAGGAAACCGAAATGGCAAAGACCTCCATGGTCAACCGCGACATCAAGCGGGAAAAGCTGGCAAAGAAGTACGCTGAAAAGCGTGCGGCTCTGAAGAAGATCGTGTCCTCCGTGGACGCGACCTACGAAGAGAAGATCGACGCCGCAACCAAGCTGGCCAAGCTGCCGCGCGATTCGTCGCCGAGCCGCCAGCGCAACCGTTGCGAGCTGTCGGGTCGTCCGCGTGGCGTCTACAGCAAGTTCGGCCTCGGCCGTAACAAGCTGCGTGAAGCCACCATGCGTGGCGACGTCCCGGGTCTGCGCAAGGCCAGCTGGTAATCCCAGCCGGCCCTGCGATCAGGAGCCCCTCCGGGGGTTCCTGAACCGGGCAGGGGAGGCATTCAGCTTTCCCGACGCAAAAAAACCGAAGAGCCCGGCGCAAGCCGGGCTCTTTTGGCGTATACTCCCGCGTCTTGCCCTGCGCAAACGGGGTCGTAGGAGTGGGCTTCCGGCCCGCTGCATCAAGGGACCTGGCCCGTTTCCAGGAGACAACAGATTTTCGCGAAAGCGGATATCGGTGCACTCAAAGGTACTCATATGAGCATGACTGATCCCATCGCCGACCTGCTGGTCCGCATCAAGAATGCGGCCGCGGTTGGCAAGCAGACGGTGAAAGCCCCGTCGTCCAAGATCAAGGTTGCGATCGCCCAGGTCCTGAAGGACGAGGGTTACATCACCGACCTGCGCGTGACCCAGCTGGAGAACAACAAGTCCGAGCTGGAAATCGTGCTGAAGTATTTCGAAGGCAAGCCGGTCATCGCGACCCTGAAGCGCTTCTCGCGTTCGGGCCTGCGCCAGTACCGCGGCAAGAGCGAGCTGCCGAAGGTCATGAACGGCCTGGGTATCTCCATCATTTCCACCTCCAAGGGCATCATGACTGATGCGCAGGCGCGCCAGCTGGGCGTCGGCGGCGAAGTCCTGTGCTTCGTGGCCTAAGGCGAAAGGAGTAGAACTATGTCCCGCGTAGCCAAGAAGCCGATCGACCTGGGTAAGGTTGAACTGAACGTCCAGTCGGACAGCGTCACCGCCAAGGGCCCGAAGGGCTCCCTGTCGCTGGCCAAGCCGGCCGGTATTGCCATCAACGTCGACAACGGCGTTGCCACCCTGAGCACCGAGAACGCCGAGCTGGTCGCACTGACCGGTACCGTGCGTGCGATCCTGGCCAACATGGTCAAGGGCGTGTCCGAAGGCTTCGAGCGCAAGCTGGAGCTGGTCGGCGTGGGTTACCGTGCTGCCATGCAGGGCAAGGACCTGAGCCTGTCGCTCGGTTTCTCGCACCCGGTCGTGTTCGTGGCGCCGGAAGGCATCACCATCACCACCCCGACCCAGACCGAGATCCTGGTCCAGGGCGCTGACAAGCAGGTCGTCGGTGAAGTTGCCGCCAAGATCCGTGCGTTCCGCAAGCCGGAGCCGTACAAGGGCAAGGGCGTGAAGTACTCCGACGAAGTCATCATCCGTAAGGAAGCCAAGAAGGCCTAATTAGGCACTTCCGCTTTCAAAGGAAAAACATCATGAACAAGAACATCGCCCGCCTGCGTCGCGCCAAGTCGACCCGCGCCCACATCCGTGAGCTCGGCGTCGCCCGCCTGTCGGTGCTGCGCACCGGCCAGCACCTGTACGCCCAGGTCTTCACCGCCGACGGTTCCAAGGTGCTGGCTGCCGCCAACACCACCCAGACCGACGTCATGGAAGGCCTGAAGAACGGCAAGAACGCCGACGCCGCCGCCAAGGTCGGCCGCATCGTTGCCGAGCGCGCCAAGGCCGCCGGCATCGAGAAGGTTGCCTTCGATCGTTCGGGCTACCGCTACCACGGCCGCATCAAGGCCCTGGCAGAAGCCGCCCGCGAAGCCGGCCTGCAGTTCTAAGGGATAAGGGCAGGGGACCTGTGGTCTCCTGCCCGCCTGCTCGCCCGCCTGAGTGAGGCGGGACGGCGCCACTCTTCTGCAGTGGTCCACCGGAACAACGCGACATTCCACAACCATAAGCGGCCTCGAGCCGTACATACCCAAACTACCAAGGAATCAACATGGCAGAAGAGCGTCAGCAGCGGGGTCGCGATCGCGACCGTAACCGCGAAGAGAAAGTCGACGACGGCATGATCGAAAAGCTGGTCGCGGTCAACCGCGTCAGCAAGACCGTCAAGGGTGGCCGCCAGTTCACCTTCACCGCCCTGACCGTGGTCGGCGACGGTGAAGGCAAGGTCGGTTTCGGCTATGGCAAGGCCCGCGAAGTGCCGGTCGCCATCCAGAAGTCGATGGAGCAGGCCCGCAAGAACCTGGTCAGCGTTGACCTGAACAACGGCACCCTCTGGCACACCATCAAGGATGGTCACGGCGCAGCCCGCGTGTTCATGCAGCCGGCTTCGGAAGGTACCGGCGTCATCGCCGGCGGTGCCATGCGCGCCGTGCTGGAAGCCGTTGGCGTGAAGAACGTGCTGGCCAAGGCCACCGGTTCGCGCAACCCGATCAACCTGGTGCGTGCCACCGTGAAGGGCCTGTCTGCTGCGCAGTCGCCGGCCCGCATCGCGGCCAAGCGCGGCAAGAAGGTGGAGGAACTCAACCATGGCTAATGAGTCCAACAAGACTGTGAAGGTGCGCCTGGTGCGCGGCCTGCGTGGTACCCAGTCGCGTCACCGCCTGTCGGTGCGTGCTCTGGGTCTGAACAAGCTCAACGATGTGCGTGAACTGAAGGACAGCCCGCAGGTTCGCGGTCTGATCAACACCGTTCACTACCTCGTCAAGGTTGAGGAGTAATCGATCATGACTCTGCGTCTCAATGAACTGAGCCCGGCACCGGGCGCCCGCACCGAGCGCACCCGCGTCGGTCGCGGTATCGGCTCGGGCCTGGGCAAGACTGCCGGCCGCGGCCACAAGGGTTCGTTCGCCCGTAAGGGTGGCGGCAAGATCAAGGCTGGCTTCGAAGGCGGCCAGACCCCCATGCAGCGTCGTCTGCCGAAGATCGGCTTCCGTTCGCCGATCGCCAAGGACACCGCTGAAGTGCTGCTGTACGCGCTGGACAAGCTGCCGGCCGGTGAGATCGACTTCGCCGCCCTGCGTGCTGCCAAGCTGGTCCCGAGCACTGCGAAGAAGGCCAAGGTCGTCGTCAAGGGCGAAGTGACCAAGGCGTTCACCCTGAAGGGTATCGCTGCCACGGCGGGTGCCAAGGCCGCGATCGAAGCTGCCGGCGGCAGCGTAACGGAGTAAGAAAATCATGGCGCAAGCTGGCATCGGTAACCTCGCGGGCGGAATGGGCAAGTTCACTGAACTTCGCCAACGTTTGCTGTTCGTCGTCGGGGCTTTGATCGTCTATCGCATCGGCTGCTACGTGCCGGTGCCGGGCGTCAATCCCGATGCCATGCTTGCCATGATGCAACAGCAGGGCGGCGGCATCGTGGACATGTTCAACATGTTCTCGGGCGGCGCCCTGCACCGTTTCAGCATCTTCGCGCTGAACGTGATGCCGTACATCTCGGCATCGATCGTGATGCAGCTGGCCGTGCACATCTTCCCCGCCCTGAAGGCGATGCAGAAGGAAGGTGAGTCCGGCCGCCGCAAGATCACCCAGTATTCGCGCATCGGCGCCGTGCTGCTGGCAGTGGTGCAGGGCGGTTCGATCGCGCTGGCCCTGCAGGGCCAGGTCTCGCCGTCGGGCGCTCCGGTCGTGTACGCACCGGGCATGGGCTTCGTGCTCACCGCCGTGGTCGCGCTGACCGCCGGCACCATGTTCCTGATGTGGGTCGGTGAGCAGGTCACCGAGCGCGGCATCGGCAACGGTGTGTCGCTGATCATCTTCGCCGGTATCGTCGCTGGCCTGCCGGGTGCGATCATCCACACCTTCGATGCCTACCGCGACGGCAACATCCAGTTCATCCAGCTGCTGCTGATCGCCATCGTCGTGCTCGCCTTCACCTTCTTCGTGGTGTTCGTCGAGCGTGGCCAGCGCCGGATCACGGTCAACTACGCGCGCCGCCAGGGCGGTCGCAATGCGTACATGAACCAGACCTCGTTCCTGCCGCTGAAGCTCAACATGGCCGGCGTCATCCCGGCGATCTTCGCCTCGAGCCTGCTGGCCTTCCCGGCCACCCTGGCCATGTGGTCCGGCCAGGCCGCCAACCAGAGCAGCTTCGGCCAGGTCCTGCAGAAGGTCGCCAACGCGCTGGGCCCGGGCGAGCCGCTGCACATGATCGTCTTCGCTGCGCTGATCACCGGTTTCGCGTTCTTCTACACTGCGCTGGTGTTCAACTCGCAGGAAACCGCCGACAACCTGAAGAAGTCGGGCGCGCTGATTCCGGGCATCCGTCCGGGCAAGGCCACTGCCGACTACATCGACGGCGTGCTGACCCGCCTGACCGCGGCCGGCTCGGCCTACCTGGTGATCGTCTGCCTGCTGCCGGAACTGATGCGCACGCAGCTGAACGCCTCGTTCTACTTCGGCGGTACTTCGCTGCTGATCGTGGTGGTGGTGGTGATGGACTTCATCGCCCAGGTGCAGGCGCACCTGATGTCCCACCAGTACGAGAGCCTGCTGAAGAAGGCCAACCTGAAGGGCGGCAACCGCGGCGGTTTTGCCCGCGGCTGATTGGCCTGTTATACTTTCGTCTTCCTGACGTGATGGTCCCTCCGCTTCGCGGACTCCGGCCACACAAACGAAGGGCGGCCCCCGCAGCGGTTCCGGGTGGGGGTGTGATGAGGTGGTCCCGCGCTGGAGTAGCGCGGGCGGCTCCGGGGGAAACCCCAGGTCCAACCCCATCCGGCGCCGGAGCCTGGGCACACTCCCCAGGCCGGGTTCATGAAACCAATGGTTTCACGGGCTTCCATGTAAACCGGAACCTTGTTAGTATCGCTAGTTCACTTTTTTGATCCATCCTGCCGGATCGGCGTGCCCGAGGCGCGCTGTCGGCCATCACTCAGCTGGAGAACCGCGTCATGGCGCGTATTGCAGGCGTCAACCTGCCAGCCCAGAAGCACGTCTGGGTCGGGTTGCAAAGCATTTACGGCATCGGCCGTACCCGTTCGAAGAAGGTCTGCGAAGTCGCAGGCGTTGCTTCGACCACCAAGATCCGCGATCTGTCGGAGCCGGAAATCGAGCGCCTGCGCGCCGAAGTCGGCAAGTACATCGTGGAAGGCGATCTGCGCCGTGAGATCGGCATCGCGATCAAGCGCCTGATGGACCTGGGCTGCTACCGCGGCCTGCGTCACCGTCGTGGCCTCCCGCTGCGTGGCCAGCGCACCCGTACCAACGCCCGCACCCGCAAGGGTCCGCGCAAGGCGATCAAGAAGTAAGGGACTGAGAAATGGCTAAGCCCGCTGCTAAGACCAAGAAGAAGATCAAGCGCGTCGTCACCGACGGCGTTGCCCACGTCCACGCTTCGTTCAACAACACCATCGTCACCATCACCGACCGCCAGGGCAACGCTCTGTCGTGGGCGACCTCCGGTGGCGCTGGCTTCCGCGGTTCGCGCAAGTCGACCCCGTTCGCTGCCCAGGTGGCTGCTGAAAAGGCCGGTCGTGCTGCGCTGGACTACGGCGTGAAGTCGCTGGAAGTCCGCATCAAGGGCCCGGGTCCGGGCCGTGAGTCGGCCGTGCGTTCGTTGAACAACGTCGGCTACAAGATCACCAACATCATCGACGTGACGCCTATCCCGCACAACGGGTGCCGTCCGCCGAAGAAGCGTCGCGTCTAAAGGGAGCGATAAGAAATGGCTCGTTATATCGGTCCTACCTGTAAGCTCGCCCGTCGCGAAGGCGCCGACCTGTCCCTGAAGAGCCCGGCGCGTGCGCTGGACTCGAAGTGCAAGCTGGAGCAGAAGCCCGGCCAGCACGGCGCCACTGCCCGCAAGGGCAAGCTGTCCGACTACGCCACCCAGCTGCGTGAAAAGCAGAAGGTCAAGCGTATCTACGGCCTGCTGGAGCGTCAGTTCCGCAACTACTACAAGAAGGCCTCGACCAAGAAGGGCAACACCGGCGAGAACCTGCTGCAGCTGCTGGAAACCCGCCTGGACAACGTCGTCTACCGCATGGGCTTCGCCGTGACCCGTCCGGCTGCCCGTCAGCTGGTGTCGCACCGCGGCGTCACCGTGAATGGCAAGTCGGTCAACCTGGCTTCGTACCAGGTCAAGGCTGGCGACGCCATCGCCCTGTCTGAAAAGGCTGCCAAGCAGCTGCGCGTCCAGGAAGCCCTGACCGTCGCCGCCCAGCATGACCTGAGCCCGTCGTGGGTTGAAGTGGATTCCGGCAAGTTCACCGGCATCTTCAAGGCTGTTCCGGATCGTTCGGATCTGCCTGCGGACATCAACGAAGCGCTGATCGTCGAGCTGTATTCGAAGTAATTCACATTGGAGAGCCCCCGGCGACGGCCGGGGGTTCACTAGGAGAACCCGCAACATGACGGTTACCGCCAACCAGGTTCTGCGTCCTCGCGGTCCGCAGATCGAACGCCTTACCGACACCCGTGCAAAGGTCGTTATCGAACCTTTGGAGCGGGGTTACGGGCATACGCTGGGTAATGCCCTGCGTCGCGTGCTGCTGTCGTCCATCCCGGGCTTCGCCATCACGGAAGTCGAAATCGACGGCGTGTTGCATGAGTACACCACGGTCGAAGGTCTGCAGGAGGACGTGCTCGAAGTCCTGCTGAACCTGAAGGACGTGGCCATCCGTATGCACTCCGGCGACAGCGCCACCCTGTCCCTGTCCAAGCAGGGCCCGGGCGTTGTCACCGCTGCCGATATCAAGGTCGACCACAATGTGGAGATCCTGAACGGCGAACACGTGATCTGCCACCTGACCAAGGATACGGCGATCAACATGCGTCTGAAGATCGAACGTGGTTTCGGCTACCAGCCGGCTGCCGCGCGTCGTCGTCCGGACGAAGAAACCCGTGCCATCGGCCGCCTGGTCCTGGATGCCTCGTTCTCGCCGGTCCGCCGCGTCGCCTATGCCGTTGAAGCGGCCCGCGTCGAACAGCGTACCGACCTGGACAAGCTGGTCATCGATATCGAGACCAACGGCACCATCGACGCCGAGGAAGCCGTGCGCACCGCCGCCGACATCCTCAGCGACCAGCTGTCGGTGTTCGGTGACTTCACCCACCGCGACCGCGGTGCGGCGAAGCCGGCCAACAACGGCGTGGATCCGGTGCTGCTGCGCCCGATCGACGATCTGGAGCTGACCGTGCGTTCGGCCAACTGCCTGAAGGCTGAAAGCATCTACTACATCGGCGATCTGATCCAGAAGACCGAAGTGGAGCTGCTGAAGACCCCGAACCTGGGCAAGAAGTCGCTCACCGAGATCAAGGAAGTGCTGGCTCAGCGCGGCCTGTCGCTCGGCATGAAGCTGGAGAACTGGCCGCCGGCCGGTGTCGCCAGCCACGGCATGCTGGGCTGATATCGGTAATGCCTGAAGGCTCCACCGTTCGCGGTGGGGCCTTCAACGCAACACAACATGCCACGACGAACCGCAGGTTCGCGGGGCAGGTCGTCCAGGACGGGCGACCAGGACCAACCGCAGTCCGCGCAGCAACGCCAGGAAGGCGACAACGATCCGCACAGCCTCATCATTAACCAAGGAATATCACCATGCGTCACCAGAAGTCTGGCCGTAAGTTCAGCCGCACCAGCGCCCACCGCGAAGCGATGTTCAAGAACATGGCCGCCTCGCTGTTCAAGCACGAGCTGATCAAGACCACCCTGCCGAAGGCCAAGGAACTGCGCCGCGTTGCCGAGCCGCTGATCACCCTGGCCAAGGTCGACTCCGTCGCCAACCGCCGTCTGGCCTTCGCCCGTCTGCGCGACAACGAAGCCGTGGGCAACCTGTTCACCATCCTGGGCCCGCGCTACGCGAACCGTCCGGGCGGCTACCTGCGTCTGCTGAAGTGCGGCTTCCGCGCCGGCGACAACGCGCCGATGGCCTACGTCGAGCTGGTCGACCGTCCGGTCGTGGCCGAGGAAGTGGCCGAGTAATCGGACTGCTCGAACGCGACACAGCGAAAGCCCGGCCTCTGCCGGGCTTTTGCGTTCTGGTAGCGCCGGGCCATGCCCGGCGTTTCCGTATCCGCTACGCTCGCCGGGCATGGCCCGGCGCTACCTGCGGCACAATGCGACCCACACCGTTCCGACAGGCGTCACCTGTGGTGGTTCAGACGGCGCGCACTCTCGGTTACGCTTGGCGCCTGATCCATTCGAGCGTTGACGATGAATCCACTGCGCTGGCCCTTCCGCGCCCAGTTCTTCCTGGGCTTCCTGATCTGCGCGGGCCTGCTCGGCTACGCGATCTTCCTGCAGCTGAAGATGGGCCTGGAGCCGTGTCCGCTGTGCATCTTCCAGCGCTTGGCCTTCGCCGCGCTCGGCCTGCTGTTCCTGATCGGCGCGCTGCATGGTCCGTCCAATCGCCCGGGACGCGCGACCTATGGCGTGCTGGCCTTCATAGCCGCCGCAGTGGGCGTCGGCATCGCCGCGCGCCACGTCTACGTGCAGATGCTGCCGCCGGAAATGGGTTCCACCTGTGGCCCGCCGCTGGCCTTCCTGAGCGAGACCATGGGCCCGCTGGAAGTGTTCCGCACCGTGCTGACCGGTACCGGCAACTGCGGCAACATCGACTGGACGTTCCTGGGCCTGACCATGCCGATGTGGTCGGGCGTGTGGTTCGTGCTGCTGGCGCTGTGGGCGCTGGTGGTGTCGCTGCGCAAGGTCAAGCGCTGAAGCAGGGGAGTGCCGGCCGCTGGCCGGCACTACCTCAGAAGTCCTGCTGCAGGCTCAGGTAAGCGCCACGGCGCGGCCCCCACTGCGGGGCGAACACGCCGACACCGCCGCCATCACGCAGCTGGTAGCTGCGATCCAGTGCGTTGATCACGGCCAGCTGCACGTGCAGCGGATGACCGCTGTCGGCGTTGAAATCGTGTCCGGCGCTGAGATTCACCTGCAGGTAGGACGGCAGCTCGCCACCATTGGGCACGCCCTCGATGTCCGAACGCAAGCCGCTGCCGAACACGTAGTTGGCCCCGATCCGGTTGTGCCCGGCGAAGGCGTAGCTGAGGCCACCGGACGACGTCAGCTTCTGGTCGTGGTCGAGGTGGATCCAGTGGTTGGCCACATAGGCCAGCGCGTCCGGATCGAGGTTGTACTGGCCGGTGATGACGTCGGTACCGATGGCCTTGTTCAGCGCGGCGTTGAAGTAGGCGCTGAACGGACCGTTGCTGTAGTCGGCACTGAACTCCAGGCCGCGGATATGGCCACGGCGATAGTTGAAGGTCGAATAGATGTAGGCGGCGCCGAATTGCCCTTCGTCCTGCAGGCGGGCGACGCGTCGGTCATACGCATCCAGGCCCAGGGTCAGGTGCTCGCCCAGTTGCTGCGAGACGCCGATGTCGTAGTAGTCGCTGCGCTCGGCCAGCGGCGTGTTGTTGCCGCCGCTGGGCTGCTGGTTGGTGGTGCCGTCGTATAGCGCGATGTCGCTGCTGGCGATCAGTTCGCTGGCCGGCGGCGTGAAGTAGCGTGAATAGCCGGCGTGCACGGTGGTGCTGTCGCTGGCATTCCAGACCACGCCCACGCGCGGGCTGAGCTGGCCCTCGGTGTGGCCGAAGGCTTTGTAGCGGTCGCCACGCAGGCCGTAGTTCACGGTCCAGTCGTCGCCGAGCTTCCATTCGTCCTGCACGTACAACGCCAGCGTGCTGGTATGGAACGCGCTGCGATCAGGAATCTGCAGCGGTGTGGTGCTGGACTGCTGGCCGGCATCATCAACCGGGAACACCCAGCTGTTGTTGCTGGCCCGCGCGTTCTCGTAATTGCCGTACAGGCCGTAGCGCAGCGTGTGGTCGTTGCCCAACGGCGCCGAGAAGTCGGCCTGCAGCGTGTTGGCGCGGTTGCTGCGCTGGACCTGCGAGGCGACGCCGCTGAACACCAGATCGCCGACCACATCAGGATTGAAGCCGACATCGCTGTAACGCTGCCCGGCCGAGACCTGGTAGGCGGTGTCGCCCAGTGTGCCCTGCAGCACCAGCATGCCGAAGCGCGTGGTCTCGCGCTGGGTCTCATCCAGCTGGCTGGAATCGAAGGTGGTGGTATCCAGGTAGCCGAACTGCGGCGTCTGGCCGGGGTTGACCGGAATCTGGAAGCGGTTGTTGGCGAAGCCGGCGAACACGCTCAGGCGGGTGGTGTCGTTGACCAGATAGGTCAGGTCGGCGAACGCCTTGCCTTGGTGGGTATCGTCATGCTCCGGCTTGCGCGAACGGGTCGGGTTCTCCAGGCCGACTTCGTTCTGGTCGTAGTTGCCGGTCAGGAACCAGCTCCAGCGCCCCTGCGAGCCCCACCATGAGGCATTCGGATTGACCTTGCCGAACGAGCCGGTGGTGATGCCGACGCTGCCGCCATTGCCGAGCTCGGCGCCACTGCGGGTGGTGATGTCGACCACCGCGGCGGTGCGCTCGCCGAACTGTGCTGGCAATGCCCCGTCCATCAGCCGGATGCTCTTGATCGTGCGCGCATCCAGGGTCTGGCCGAAGCCGGAGATCGATTCGGGCAACAGCACGCCGTTGATGCGGTACTGCAGATTGGCGTGGTCGCCGCGCACGTGCACGCCGCCATAGGAATCCTGGACCACGCCCGGCGCCTGCAGCAGCACCTGGCTGAGCGGCGCGGAGGCGCCCAGCGGCTGCTTCTGGATGTCCTCGGCGGTGATCTGGTACTGGCTGCTGCCGATGTCCGGCGACAGTGCGTTGCGGGCCTGGTCGAGCTGGGCGCTGACGGTGACCGTGTCGAGGTCCTTCACGGGAGCGGCGGCATCGGCGGCCACAGCGAGGGAAGGCAGGCTGGCCAGGGTCAGGGCGAAGGTGATGCCGGTAGCGAGCAGGGAGGGCTTCATGGCGGATACGCTGTGGAAGGGGTCAATGGGGATTGAGTGTTACTTCGTAACAGTGCGTGGCGAATCATGCGCCTGTCCGGCTGGCCGTGGGCATGCCGCTTTTGGCCGATCGCGATGCCCTTTCCCCGGCGTTCAGTCATGTGCAGACGCCGTTCGACCCTTTGCGACAGCGGTCGGCTCTGCGACCATGAACGTCTCCCACCTCCGGAAGCCTGCAATGAGCCTGTCCGCCGTTTCGCCTGTCCCCGATCCCGTCGCAGCGGCCACCGGCGCTGCCTGGTCGCCGGAGAGCTGGCGTGGCAAGACCGCGCTGCAGATGCCGACCTACCCGGACCCTGTGGCGCTGGACGCTGCCCTGCACGAGCTGAAGCGGCTGCCGCCGCTGGTCACCTCGTGGGAGATTCTGGCGCTGAAGCAGCAGCTGGCCGAGGCCCAGGAGGGCAAGCGCTTCCTGCTGCAGGGTGGCGACTGCGCCGAGAATTTCAGCGACTGCGAATCGGGCACCATCTCCAACCGCCTGAAGGTGCTGCTGCAGATGAGCCTGGTGCTGGTTCACGGCCTGCGCCAGCCGGTGATCCGCGTCGGTCGTTTCGCCGGCCAGTACGCCAAGCCGCGTTCGGCCGATACCGAGACCCGCGACGGTGTGACGCTGCCGAGCTACCGCGGCGATGTAATCAACGCGCCGGCCTTCACCGAGGCGGCGCGCCTGCCGGACCCGAAGCGGATGCTGCAGGCCCACGCGCACTCGGCGATGACGATGAATTTCGTGCGTGCGCTGATCGACGGTGGCTTCGCCGACCTTCACCACCCCGAATACTGGAACCTGGAATGGGTAAGCCACTCGCCGCTGGCCGCCGAGTACCAGAAGATGGTGGCCTCGATCGGTGATGCGGTGCACTTCATGGAGACCCTGGCCGGGGCCCGCGTGCACAACCTCAACCGCATCGATTTCTACACCTCGCACGAGGCGTTGCTGCTGCCCTACGAGCAGGCGCTGACCCGGCAGGTGCCGCGCCAGCAGGGCTGGTTGAACCTGAGCACGCATTACCCGTGGATTGGCATGCGCACCGCTGCGCTCGATGGCGCACACGTGGAATACCTGCGTGGCGTGCGCAATCCGATCGCGATCAAGGTCGGCCCATCGGTGACGCCGGACCAGCTGCTGCGCCTGATCGACGTGCTCAACCCGCATGACGAACCGGGCCGACTGAGTTTCATCCACCGAATGGGGGCGGCGCAGATCGCCGAGAAGCTGCCGCCGCTGCTGGACGCGGTCAAGCGCGATGGCCGTCGCGTGCTGTGGGTGTGCGATGCGATGCATGGCAACACCGAAAGTACCGCCAACGGTTTCAAGACACGTCGCTTCGACAATGTGCGTGGCGAAGTGGAGATGTCGTTCGATCTGCATGCGGCCGCAGGCACGCGCCTGGGTGGTGTGCACCTGGAGCTGACCGGCGAGGACGTGACCGAATGCACCGGTGGCGCACGCGAGCTGACCGAGCGTGATCTGGAGCGCGCCTACCGTTCGACCGTGGACCCGCGGTTGAACTACGAGCAGTCGCTGGAGATCGCGATGGCGATCGTGCGCAAGCAGGAGCAAGTGCGGTAAGGGTTTTTCGGCAGGGCTTGCAGCCCTGCACCTGCCCAGAATCCGAAGCAACAGCAAAAGCAACAGCAGAAGCGGCATTCCGTGGGATGGCGGGGCGGTGTGGGTGGTCAGGACACGCCGTAAACCCATCCTTGGGGGCTCGATGGCGCCATCCATGGCGCCAACGGTCCCGCCCACCCACACCGCCCCGCCTCTGACAGATCCCTGCGGTCTGTTGGTAACTGCGGCCGTTGTTCAGCGCGGTTGTTGGTGGGTGTCGACCTTGGTCGACACGATTTTTCTTGCATATATCGAATGAGTCATCCACGCACGGCGTGGATCTACCGTGTCGACCAAGGTCGACACCCACCAGGGCAATACGCCGTTCCGACAGGTCGCAAGAATCTGTCGAAGGCGGGGTGGGTCCGGTTGCGGGAGTGTCCGCGGCATGGATGCCGCGGCCAAGCCCCCATGGATGGGTTCACGGCGTCTCCCGCAACCGGACCCTCCCCGCCATCCCAGAGGAAACACGCTTCTGCTGTTGCTGTTGCTGTTGAGGTTGCCGGCCAGCGGCCGGCGCTACAGCAGGTGCAGGGCTGCAAGCCCTGCCGATCAACACCCTGCTTACGAACGACTGACGTGACGCTCATGCGCCATGCGCGAGGCTGTCCGCTTGGCTGTTCGTGTGGAGGTAGCAACGGTGCACTGGCAAAGCGCACAGGCATATGTATGGCCGCTGGGTCTGGCGGCGTTGGTGGGCGGCATCGGCGCGTGGCTGATCCTGTGGATCTATCACCGGCTGAAAGGGCGTGATCGCCGGCGTGCGCGCATCGGTCGTGTGCTCGGGCTGCCGATGGCCACTGCATGGCCGCTGCTGCTGTTGATTCCCGCGTTGCAGGCCACACCGCTGCAGGATCCGTTGCTGGGCAATCTGCAGCATGTGCTGCACATCGCGCTGACCGCGTGCTTCATCTGGTTGCTTGTACGCGCGGTGGCGGCCGGTGAGCGCGCGATCCTGCGCAGCCATCCCATCGATGTCTCCGATAACCTGGAGGCGCGCCGCATCCAGACGCAGACGCGGGTGCTCAGTCGTGTGCTGATGGGTGGCATCGTCGTGCTGGGCGCGTCGTTGGTGCTGCTGACCTTCCCGATGGTGCAGAAGATCGGTACCGCGCTGCTGGCCTCGGCGGGCCTGATCGGTCTGGTGGCCGGTATCGCGGCCAAGCCGGTGTTCGGCAACCTGATCGCTGGCCTGCAGATTGCAGTGACGCAGCCGATCCGCCTGGATGACGTGGTGATCGTGGAAGGCGAATGGGGCCGCATCGAGGAGATCGGCAGCAGTTACGTGGTGGTGCGCATCTGGGATGAGCGGCGGATGGTGGTGCCGTTGACCTGGTTCATCGAGAACCCGTTCCAGAACTGGACGCGGCGCAGTGCCGATCTGCTCGGCACTGCGTTTCTGTGGCTGGACTACCGGGCGCCGATCACGGCGATCCGCGCCGAACTGGAGCGCATCTGTCGTGGCGAAGCGCTGTGGGATGGCCGGGTCTGCGTGACCCAGGTGACCGAGACCAGCGAGCGTGCGATCCAGGTGCGACTGCTGGTCAGCGCGCGCAGCTCCGGTGATGCCTTCGACCTGCGTTGCCTGGTGCGCGAGCGCATGCTCGACTTCCTCGCGCGTGAGCATCCGCAGTCGCTGCCGCAGGTGCGTGCGCGGCTGCAACACGAAGACGAGCTGGATATGCCGCGCGGCCCACGTGCGCGCACCGCGGATGTGCGTTCGCCTGGCGCGGAGGATGGTGAAGCGGCGATCGTGCCGGCGGAGCCTGACCAGCCTCTGTAGGGCAGGGCCATGCTCGGCCGCTTTCGATCTTCCGGTGAAGCCGAGCGTGGGCTCGGCTCTACAGAAACACGATCACGGCTCGCCGGCGTCGATCAATGCATCGGTATCGAAGTGCGGCGGGCGCCGTGCGCGCGTGCGCTGCTCGTAGGCGTAGGCCATTTCGATCAGCTTCGGCTCGCTCCAGGCGGTGCCCATGAACAGCAGGCCGACTGGCAGGCCATCGATCTGGCCCATCGGCACGGTCAGGCTGGGGTAACCAGCGACGGCAGCGGCGCTGTAGCTCTCGCCGGGGAAGTCGTCGCCTTCGCTGCGGATCGGCCACGCCACACCGGTGGTGGGTGCGACCAGCGCGTCGAGCTGGTGGGCGGCGAGGGCGGCGTCGATGCCTTCCGGGCCGGCCAGGCGGCGCGCATCGCTGCGCGCGCGGATGTAGGCGGGGTCGGCCAGGCCAGCAGTGGCATCGGCCTCTACCAGCAGCTCCTGGCCGAACAGGCCCAGTTCCTGCTTGCTGTGCGCCTGGTTGAAGGCAATCAGTTCGGCCAGGCTGCGCAACGGCGCGCGGTGGGTGCTGAAGTAGCGCTCCAGCCCGGCCTTGAATTCGTACAGCAGCAGCGTGCGCTCGGCTTCGGCCCAGGCGCCCTGGTTGGGCAACTCGACGGGGACCACGACGGCACCAGCGCGACGCAGCTCGGTCGCTGCCTGATCGATCAGCGGCGGCATGCCGCGGTACTTCAGCAGCGGCGTCTGCAGCAGGCCGATGCGTTTGCCGCGCAGGCCCTGCGGGTCCAGGCGTGCGGTGTAGTCGTAGACCGCGCGGCCGGGCATGGTCGCGGTGGCCGGGTCGGCATCATCGCGGCCGGCGATCGCGGTCAGCACGGCGGCAGCGTCGGCGACGCTGCGTGCCATCGGCCCGGCAGTGTCCTGGCTGAAGGAGATCGGGATGATGCCGTCGCGGCTGACCAGGCCGACGGTTGGCTTCAGGCCGACCACGCCGTTGATCGCCGCCGGGCAGACGATGCTGCCATCGGTCTCGGTACCGATCGCCACGCTGGCGAGGTTGGCGGCCACGGCCACCGCGCTGCCGCTGCTGGAGCCACAGGGCGAATGACTCAGCCGATAGGGATTGCGGGTCTGGCCACCGCGCGCGCTCCAGCCGGAGATGGAATCATTGCCGCGGAAATTGGCCCATTCGCTCAGATTGGTCTTGCCCAGCACCACCGCACCGGCTTCGCGCAGCCGGCGCACCAGGTAGGCATCGTCCGGACGGAAGCCCTGCAGGGCCAGTGAGCCGGCGCTGGTGGCCATCGGCGCGGCGTTGATGTTGTCCTTCAGCAGCAGCGGGATGCCATGCAGCGGGCCGCGCAGGCGTCCTTCGCGGCGCTCGCGGTCGCGCGCGGCGGCTTCCTTCAGGGCATCGGGGTTGAGCTCGATCACTGCGCGCAGGCGCGGCCCGGTGCGGTCCAGGGCGGCGATGCGCTGCAGGTAGGCCTGGGTCAGGGTGGTGCTGTCCAGTTCACCGGCGGACATTCGCGCCTGCAGGTCGGCAACATCGGTTTCGGCGTACGGGAACGGCACGTTGCGGCTCGCAGGTTCGGCCGCATGCGCGCTGGGCGTGGCCGGGCTGCAGCCAGCCGAAAGCAGCGCCGGCAGCGCGGCGAGCAGGCAGGTCAGCAGAGGCGGCAAGGACGGGCGCATGGGGCGGCTTGGTCGGCTCCAATCCCCAGTGTAGCGGGTGCTCAGCGGTGACGCTTGCGCAGGTCGCGGGCGAGGACGTAGACCACGATCAGGTTGATCGCCAGGATCGTCCACGACGGCCAGCCGGGATGGCGGATGATCGCGAAGATGTCGAACGGCAGGTACAGGGCGGCGGTCAGGCAGCCCAGCCAGGAAGCCCAGGCCTTGGCCCGCCACAGGCCCCAGGCCTCAACCAGGTGCAGCAGGCCGTAGCCGATCATCCCCGCCGCGGCCAGGTGGACCGCGTCGGGGCTGATCATGTGCAGCAGCGAGGGCAGGGTGCCATGGTCCGGATCCAGGCTGAAACGCCGGATCAGGGCCATGATGCCGTGCCGTAGCGGCTGCGGTCCGAGCACTTCCAGCCCGGTGGCGGCCAACAGCGCCAGCATCGCCTTGCTCGCTTCGAGCAGGGCGATGACATGGAGGCCCGGATGCCGGTGTGGATCCGGGTTGTAGCCGCTCTGGTTCACGGGGTGCTGGCTCAGCCGCCGCGCGAAGCCTTCTTGCGGTCGCTTTCGGTCAGGAACTTCTTGCGCAGACGGATCTCCTTCGGGGTGATCTCGACCAGCTCGTCGTCTTCGATGAAGTCCAGGGCCTGTTCCAGCGAGTACTTGATCGCCGGGGTCAGCTGGATCGCATCGTCCTTGCCCGAAGCGCGCATGTTGGTCAGCGGCTTGGTCTTGATCGCGTTGACGGTCAGGTCGTTGTCCTTGGAGTGGATGCCGACCAGCTGACCTTCATACACGTTGTCGCCTTCAGCTGCGAACAGCTTGCCGCGTTCCTGCAGCGGGCCCAGCGAGTAGGCCGGCGTGGTGCCCGGCGCATTGGCGATCATCACGCCGTTGATGCGCTTGGCAATCGCGCCCTGTTCCTTCGGACCGTAGTGGTCGAACACGTGGAACAGCAGGCCCGAACCCTGGGTCAGGGTCTTGAACTCGTTCTGGAAGCCGATCAGGCCACGGGCCGGGATCGAGTATTCCAGGCGCACGCGGCCCTTGCCGTCCGATTCCATGTTCTTCAGCTGGCCCTTGCGGGTGCCCAGCTTTTCCATCACGCCGCCCTGGTGGATTTCTTCGATGTCCACCACCAGCTGCTCGATCGGCTCCATCATCTGGCCGTCGATTTCCTTGATGATCACTTCCGGGCGCGACACGGCCAGCTCGTAGCCTTCGCGGCGCATGTTCTCGATCAGCACCGACAGGTGCAGTTCGCCACGGCCGGAGACCAGGAACTTGTCAGCGTCTTCCAGCTGCTCGACCTTCAGGGCCACGTTGTGGACCTTTTCACGGTCCAGGCGGTCCTTGATCTGGCGGCTGGTCAGGAACTTGCCACCGGACAGGTCCTTGTTGCCGGCGAACGGCGAGTTGTTGACCTGGAAGGTCATCGAGATGGTCGGCTCGTCGACGGTCAGCGCCGGCAGGGCTTCCGGGAAGTCCGGCGCGCAGATGGTGTCGGAGATGGTCAACTCCTGGATGCCGGAGATGGCCACGATGTCGCCGGCCTCGGCCGAATCCTGCTCGATGCGCTCCAGGCCCATGAAGCCCAGCACCTGCAGCACCTTGCCGTTGCGCTTCTTGCCTTCACGGTCGATGACCGCGACCTGCATGTTCTTCTTCAGGGTGCCGCGCTGGATGCGGCCGATGCCGATCACGCCCACGAAGTTGTTGTAGTCCAGCTGGCTGATGCGCATCTGGAACGGGCCTTCCGGGTCCACTTCCGGACGCGGCGCGTGCTGCATGATCGCTTCGTACAGCGGGGTCATGTCGCCGTCGCGCACGGTGTCTTCCAGGCCGGCGTAGCCGTTCAGGCCCGAGGCGTAGACGATCGGGAAGTCCAGCTGCTCGTTGGTCGCGCCGAGCTTGTCGAACAGGTCGAAGACCTGGTCGATCACCCATTCCGGACGGGCGCCCGGACGGTCGACCTTGTTGACCACGACGATCGGCTTGAAGCCCATCGCGAAGGCCTTCTGGGTCACGAAGCGGGTCTGCGGCATCGGGCCGTCCATCGCATCGACCAGGATCAGCACGGTGTCGACCATCGACAGCACGCGCTCGACCTCACCACCGAAGTCGGCGTGGCCGGGGGTGTCGACGATGTTGATCCGGTTCTTGATGCCGGTCTTCTTGTCTTCCCAGGTGATGGCGGTGTTCTTGGCCAGGATGGTGATGCCGCGTTCCTTTTCCTGGTCGTTGCTGTCCATCACGCGCTCGGCGAGGACGGTGCGCTCGGACAGGGTGCCGGACTGCTTCAGCAGCTGGTCGACCAGGGTGGTCTTGCCATGGTCGACGTGGGCGACGATGGCGATGTTGCGAAGATTTTCGATGGACATACGAAAGGGGGCCAGTCGGCGCCGGATTTGGAAAAAGAAGTCCAACATTATACGTCGAACTTGACGATTCGCGAAAAGGTGGATTTCACGCCGGTCATGGGGCCCATTCAGCTGGCTGTCCGCAGCGGCGGCCGAGGCCGCCAGGACCGTCGTGTGGGGCTCCCCCGCCGGCGGCTGAAGCCCGGATCTGCGCCCATGGTCGAAGCCGCCGCCGCCACGAGGCAGGTGTAAACTAGGTGGCTAGACGCGTTCCCCTCTGCATCAAGGATCTTCATGTCCCTCATCGCCACTTTCGACACCACCCAGGGCCCGATCAAGGTCGAGCTGTTCGCCGACAAGGCGCCGCTGACCGTGGCCAACTTCGTGAACCTGGTCAAGCACGGTTTCTATGACGGCCTGATCTTCCACCGCGTGATCGCCGACTTCATGATCCAGGGCGGCTGCCCGCAGGGTCGTGGCACCGGCGGCCCGGGCTACAAGTTCGAAGACGAGAAGAATGGCGTGAAGCACGAGGTCGGCTCGCTGTCGATGGCCAACGCCGGCCCGAACACCAACGGCAGCCAGTTCTTCATCACCCACATCAAGACCGACTGGCTGGACGGCCGCCACACCGTCTTCGGCAAGGTCCTGGAAGGCCAGGCCATCGTCGATTCGGTCAAGCAGGGCGACGTGATCCATTCGATCACCCTGGAAGGCGACGTCGACGCCGTGCTGGCCGCCCAGGCCGAGCGCGTCGCGGAGTGGAACAAGCACCTCGCCGCCTGACCCCCCTTCGAGACGGCCACCCACGGGTGGCCGTTTCCCTGTTCCCCGCCGCCCGCCAGGCCAGCGTGGCCACGCCCGCGGCGTCCCATCAAACGCTTGCAAGCAAGAGGAAACCCCCATGAAAGCACCCGTTCGTGTTGCCGTGACCGGCGCCGCCGGCCAGATCGGTTATGCCCTGCTGTTCCGCATCGCCTCCGGCGAAATGCTGGGCAAGGACCAGCCGGTCATCCTGCAGCTGCTGGAACTGCCGGTCGACAAGGCCCAGGCCGCCCTGAAGGGCGTGATGATGGAGCTGGAAGACTGCGCCTTCCCGCTGCTGGCCGGCATGGTCGGCACCGATGACGCCGAAGTCGCGTTCAAGGACGCCGACATCGCCCTGCTGGTCGGCGCACGTCCGCGTGGCCCGGGCATGGAGCGCAAGGACCTGCTGCTGGAAAACGCCAAGATCTTCACCGCCCAGGGCGCAGCGCTGAACAAGGTCGCCAGCCGTGACGTGAAGGTGCTGGTGGTCGGCAACCCGGCCAACACCAACGCCTACATCGCCATGAAGTCGGCGCCGGACCTGAAGCCGGAAAACTTCACCGCCATGCTGCGCCTGGACCACAACCGCGCGCTGAGCCAGCTGTCGACCAAGCTGGGCAAGCCGGTCGGTGGCATGGAGAAGCTGGTCGTGTGGGGCAACCACAGCCCGACCATGTACCCGGATTACCGTTTCGCCACCGCCGATGGCGCATCGATCGCCGATGCGATCAACGACCAGGAGTGGAACGCCAACACCTTCATCCCGACCGTGGGCAAGCGCGGCGCGGCGATCATCGAAGCCCGTGGCTCGTCCTCGGCTGCTTCGGCCGCCAACGCTGCCATCGACCATGTGCGTGACTGGGTGCTGGGCAGCAACGGCAAGTGGGTCACCATGGGCGTGCCGTCCGACGGTTCCTACGGCATTCCGGAAGGCGTGATCTTCGGCTTCGCAGTGACCACCGAGAACGGCAAGTACACCCTGGTCAAGGATCTGCCGATCGACGACTTCAGCCAGAAGTACATCGACAAGACCCTGGCCGAGCTGGAAGAAGAGCGCGCCGGCGTCGCCCACCTGCTGGGCTGATGCAGGCGGTACCGGCCACGGCCGGTACCTCCACCGCGATGGTGGGTACCGACCGTTGGTCGGTACGCTCACCGCAGAAGACGGGGAGGCTTCGGCTTCCCCGTTTTCGTTTGGAATTCCTGGAATCGCATGATCCACCTGCACTACATCGACGACGCGCTGCTGGTGGCCGAGAAGCCGGCCGGCCTGCTGTCCGTGCCCGGCCGCAGCGCCGAGAACCAGGACTGCGTGGTCGCGCGCCTGCAGGCGCTGTACCCGGATGCGTTGACGGTGCATCGGCTGGATCAGGTCACCTCCGGCCTGCTGCTGCACGCGCGAGGCAAGAAGATGCAGGCCGCATTGTCGATGCAGTTCGAGCAGCGCCAGGTCGGCAAGCGGTATGAAGCGGTGGTGCAGGGGCTGCTCCAGGGTGATGCCGGCGAAGTGGACCTGCCATTGATCGTGGACTGGCCGAACCGGCCGAAGCAGATGGTCGACCATGAGCGCGGCAAGCCGGCGCTGACGCGTTGGCGCGTGTTGGCTCGTGATGTTGAAGCGCAGCGCACGCGCGTGGAACTGGAACCGATCACCGGCCGCAGCCATCAGCTGCGCCTGCACATGGCCAGCCTTGGCCATCCGATCTTCGGCGATGTGCTGTATGACGCGGCACCGGCGCAACGCGTGCATCTGCATGCGCGCAGCCTGCGGTTTACGCATCCGCTGACGGGCGAGGCGCTCGCGTTCGAGTCCGCGGCTCCGTTCTAGGGGCCGGCAGGGCTTGCAGCCCTGCACCTGCCGAAGCTTTCAGGCAACAGCAACAGCAACGTCAAAAACTAAAGCGGCATTCCGCGGGATGGCGGGGCACTGTGGGTGTGCGGGGACGCCGTGAACCCATCCATGGGGGCTTGGTCGCGGCATTCATGCCGCTCACACCCCGCACACCCACAGTGCCCCGCCTTCGACAGATTTCCGTGGTCGTTGGTAGGTGTCGACCTTGGTCGACACATCTGTCAGAAATCGAATCGAATGGAATTCATCCGCGCATGGCGTGGATCGAGCGTGTCGACCAAGGTCGACACCCACCAAGAGCAGGCAATGCCAGCCCGAAAGATCGCGGGGAACTGTCGAAGGCGGGGTGGGTCCGGTTGCGGGGGCGTGAGCCGCATGGATGCGGCGACCGAGCCTCCATGGACGGATTCACGGCGTCCCCCGCAACCGGACCCGCCCCGCCATCCCCGGTAAGCCAGCTTCTGCTGTTGCTTCGGCTTCTGCAGGTGCAGGGCTGCAAGCCCTGCAGAACAAACCCACCCCCCTACCAAGGTAGGGCGGCCCGCTCGCCAGCGCCGGACTATCCTCGAACCCATGACTTTGTCTGGGAGGGCTGCGTCATGAACTACGAGGAAACCTACCGTCGCTCGATCGACGAGCCGGAGGCCTTCTGGGGCGAGGAAGCCAAGCGCATCCATTGGCACAAACCGCCGCAGCAGGTGCTCGACTACAGCAACCCGCCGTTCCGGCGCTGGTTCGTCGGTGGTGAAACCAATCTCTGCTACAACGCCGTGGATCGCCACCTGGCCGAGCGCGCCGACCAGCTCGCGCTGGTCGCCATCTCCACCGAAACCAACAACACGCGTGAGATCACCTATCGCCAGCTGTACCGCGAAGTGAACGACTTCGCCGCCGTGCTCAAGCACCTCGGCGTCGGTCACGGTGACCGCGTGGTGATCTACATGCCGAACATGGCCGAAGCCGTGTTCGCGATGCTCGCCTGCGCGCGCATCGGTGCGGTGCACTCGGTGGTGTTTGGTGGCTTCGCCGCGCACAACCTGGCGCTGCGCATCGACGATGCGAAGCCCAGGCTGCTCATCGCCGCCGATGCCGGCATGCGCGGTGGCAAGCTGATTCCGTACAAGCCGATGGTCGACGCCGCCTGCGCCGAAGCGGCCTCGCCACCACCGCACGTGCTGATCGTGTCGCGCGGACTGGACGCAGCCGAACCGCGCGTGCCGGGCCGTGACGTGGAGTACGCCACGTTGCGCGCGCAGATCGGGGAAGTCGATGTGCCGGTGCAATGGCTGGAAGCAAGCGAACCGAGCTACCTGCTGTATACCTCCGGCACCACCGGCAAGCCGAAGGGCGTGCAGCGTGATGTCGGTGGCTATGCGGTGGCGATGGCGCAGTCGATGGAAACCGTGTTCGACTGCAAGCCAGGGCAGGTGATGTTTTCCACCTCCGACGTCGGCTGGGCCGTCGGCCATTCCTACAACGTCTACGGCCCGCTGATCGGTGGCTGCACCTCGCTGCTGTACGAAGGGCTGCCGACCAACCCCGATCCGGGCATCTGGTGGGCGCTGTGCGAGCAGTACAACGTGCGTACGATGTTCTCTTCGCCTACCGCCATCCGCGTGCTGAAGAAGCACGACGCGGACTTCATCCACCGGCATGACCTGGGCGCGCTGAAGTACCTGTTCCTGGCCGGTGAGCCGCTGGATGAACCGACCGCGCACTGGATCAGCGAAGCGCTCGGCAAGCCGATCATCGACAACTACTGGCAGACCGAAACCGGCTGGCCGGCACTGACCCTGCTGCCGGGCCTGGAGATGAAGCCGGTGCGCTTCGGTTCGCCGGGTTTCCCCAATCTCGGCTATCGGATGAAGGTGATCGACGAGAACACCGGTGAGGAAGTCGCACCGGGGCAGAAGGGCGTGCTGGTGGTGTCGCCGCCGTTGCCGCCGGGCTGCATGAGCACGGTGTGGAATGATGACAGCCGCTTCCTGCAGAGCTACTTCAGCCACTTCAAGGAACTGCTGTACAGCTCGCTGGACTGGGCGATCCGCGATGATGATGGTTACACCTTCATCCTCGGCCGCACTGACGATGTGATCAACGTGGCCGGGCACCGCCTGGGCACGCGCGAGATCGAGGAGGCCATTTCCAGCCATCCGCGCGTGGCCGAGGCTGCCGTGATCGGGGTCAAGGACGAACTGAAGGGGCAGGTGCCGCTGGTGTTCGTCACCCTCAAGCAGGGGCTCGATGGCGAGGATCCGGCGCCGGTGGTGGCCGAGATGATGGCGACGGTGACGACTTCGCTTGGTGCGGTAGCGCGCCCGGCGCATGTGCACGTGGTCAATGCACTGCCCAAGACCCGTTCGGGCAAGCTGCTGCGGCGCTCGTTGCAGGCGTTGGCCGAACAGCGCGACCCGGGTGACCTGTCGACGCTGGATGATCCCAGCGCGCTGGAGGAAATCCGCCGCGCGCTGGGCCGCTGACCTGCTTCTGCAGAGCCGAGCCGATGCTCGGCTCCGCATGCCTTGCCAAAGCAGCCGAGCATGGGCTCGGCTCTACAGGGGAGGCCGTTGCTGCACCGCAGCTTCCTCCCTGCAACCGGTGCGCTAAGCTCGGTTGCAGGGGAGCGTGCCCGCCAGGGCGCGCCGGCATTGCGCATCGAGGGAGGGGGAGGCAATGGCATTGCTGCACGCCAAGACGGCGGCTGGCCGTCAGGAAATCGAAGACCGTGGCCGGCGCCTGCCGGCGGCACTGCGTTCGATCCTGCTGATGGTCGACGGCCATCGCGATGACACTGAATTGCGCGGCCTGTTCGAAGGCCTGCGTGCGCCGCCCGACGCACTGGAGCAATTGTCAGCGCAGGGCCTGATCGAAGTGATCGGCGGAAGTGCCGAGGTGACACCGCTGCGCGGCATCAGCACCGGGCGCGAACAGGACCCGGCGCTGTACCAGCAGCTGTACGACGCGATGAGCGAGGCGGTACGCCGCCACCTGGGCCTGAAGGGCTACTTCATGCAGTTGAAGATCGAACGCTGCACCGATGCGCTGGCGCTGGAACGCCTGTGCCCGGAACTGCTGGCGGCGGTGGGCAAGGCGCGCAGTCCGGCGCTGGCGCAGCGCTGGTGGCAGGAAACCCAGGCTGCCGTGGTCAATGGTGGTGGCGAGGTCGTGCAGGCCTGAGCCACCGCGTAAAGTGATCGGTTCACTTCCCCCACAAGGAGTCCCGCGTGCAGGACGACCACGACGACACCGACACCCCTGGCTGGGACGCGATCAATGCGGCGCTGGCGCCCCTGTATGCCGGGCAGGAGCCGCGTCACTTCGGCACCGCGCTGCCGTACACGCTCGGTGGCCAGGATCCTCTCGATGGCATCAGCGTGTACTGGGCGGATGCGCCTGTACCCCACTGGCACTACATCACTTATGGCTTCTCCGAACTGTATGCCAAGGAGAGCAGTGATGCCGCCACCAGCGGCTATGGTTTCGAGCTGACCTTCCGCCTCGCTGCCGACGCCGGTGAGAACGCCGGTAGCACCCCGCCGGTGTGGCCGATGAACCTGCTGCAGAACCTGGCGCGCTATGTGTTCGGCAGTGGCAACGTGTTCGAGGACGGTCACCATCTCAATGCCAACGGCCCGATCGCGCTGGAGACCGGCACGCGCTTGTGCCATCTGGCCTTCGTCGCGGATCCGCAGTTGCCCGCACGCGACACCGCCAATGGCCACCTGCAGTTCCTGCAGCTGGTCGGGCTGACCGATGAGGAGATGGAAGCGGTCAAGCGCTGGTCGACGCGCGGCGTGCTGCAGGCGCTGCAACCGGCGATGCCGCTGTGGATCAGCGACCTGCATCGCGGCAACCTGCTGGAGGAACCGGCGCTGGCCGCACAGGTGCAGGCCGGCAGCGAGCGCGAGGGCTCCAGTACCGGCATGTTGTTCATCGAGACACTGGATTGGCGGCAGGAGGCGGGCGTCACCACCCTGGTGCTGGGGGCCGGCCAGGTCGCCAGCGTGTGCGAGCTGCTGCCGCTGCGCCTGCGCCACGGCAGATCGCTGGAACTGGTCAGCCGCGAGCGGCAGTGGGAGTTCGTTCCGGCCAGGGGCGGTGAAGTGGGCGACGTCTCCGCCGACAACGCGCGCTGGGCACTGGACGAGGCGGGATTGCGGGCCCTGGCGGGCGTGCGTGCCGAGCGCGGTATCTACCCGGTGGTGGAGGCGCTGCGCATCGAAGTGGTGCCGACCTGCCTGCGCGATGCCAAGGGCGAAGTGATCCGCCAGATCGGCTGATCACGCTGCTGGAACCGAGGGGGTCAGAGCCGCCTGCTGCGCAGACGGATCCGACCCCAGGTCAAGATCAGGCCAGGCCTTCAGCCTTCAGCGCGGCCTGCACGCCGGCGTCGGCATCCATGCGCGCCTTGTAGGCGGCCAGGTTGTCCAGGCCGGACAGGTCGACCTTGGTGCCGGCGGCCCAGCGCAGGGTGATGTAGAAGTACGGATCGGCGAAGCTGCGGAAGCCGGCCAGCCACGGCTTGTCGGCCAGCTGCTTGTCGGCGGTCTCGAACAGGCCACGCAGGCGCTTGTGCGCGGCGGCGCGGATCGCATCGAACTGGCTCTCGTCGGCGATGAACTTGCCCGGCGCGAACAGCGGCGAGAAGGCCGGATGCACATCGGAATTGACGAAGGCCAGCCAGCGGGTGGCTTCGGCGCGCTGGCGCGGGCTGCCATCGCCGCCGAGGCCGGCCTGCGGGTAGGTGTCGGCGATATAGCCCATGATCGCGGCGTTCTGCAGCAGCACGAAGTCGCCGTCGACCAGTGCGGGGACGGCACCGGCCGGATTGATCTTGAGGAATTCCGGCCCCTTCAGGGTGTCCTTGTTCAGCAGTTCAACCTCGAACGGCTGGCCGGTCCACTGCAGGGCGATGTGGTCGGCGGTGGAACAGGCACCGGGCTTGCTGTACAGCTTCATGGGAACTCCAGGTGATGCGGGCGGGAAACGCCCACTATCCCAGAGCCTGCCCGCGGGCGGCAACGCTGCCGCCAGCACGGATCGTTACGACTGCCGCGGCTTGAGGTTCTGCACCTTGTAGAAGGTGTGATCGCCGATGGTGGCCACCTGGTACGCATTGCGCCAGTTCGGGCTGGCGATGGACAGCGCGGCGAAGTGGCTGGCACCGGGCACGATCTCGCGGCGCTCGCCGGCCGGCAGCGCCCAGTTGCGCTCGGCGTCGAAGGCCACGTTCATCGCCTCGCTCCAGGCCGCGTCGTTGCCCAGCTGGGTACCGGGGGAGACGATGGTCGGTGCGAACTGCTTGCGCGCGGTGACCACCTGGCACATCGAGTCGCCCCACAGGCCACTGTCGAGACGGCGCAGGGCGACCTCGGCGACGGCCTGCTGGCCCCGCAGGGTCTGGTCGCGGGCTTCCAGGTAAACGGTGGTGCTCAAACACAATGAATCAGCGGCCGGCTGCGGCAACAACTGCGACAGCCAGAGAATCCAGGCCAGTTTCATATAACTCCTTGCTCCGTGTGGGCCGCACCCTCCGGTTCCTGCCGCGGGGGCGACAGGAGGCGGGGTACGACTTGGCGTCATGGGGAGGCGGCCATCGGGGCCGCCCCGTGGGCAGCCCCAAAAGAAACGATCAGTACCGATCGAGGGGGCTGCGCCGGCTCACCGGAAACTGGCTGGTGAGCGGAAAGATGGCGCAAGGTAGGGGGGGATAGCCGAACGCATCGTGAACCGTGCGGCTTGACATTCAGGTTCGGCAGGGGTGACGGAAATCACATTCCGCCCCCCATTCAGGCCCTCATCAGAGCGCAGCGGCGACCCGGCTGCCCTGGTCGATCGCCCGCTTCGCATCCAGTTCGGCGGCCACATCGGCGCCGCCGATCAGCTGCGCGTTGATGCCGGCGGCCTGCAGTTCGGCCTGCAATGCGCGGTTCGGTTCCTGCCCGGCGCAGATCACCACATGGTCGACCGGCAGCAGCTGTTCGCTGCCTTCCACGCGGATGCGCAGGCCCTCGTCGTCCACGCCCAGGTACTCGACGCCGCCGAGCATGCGCACGCCCTTGGCCTTCAGCGTGGCGCGATGGATCCAGCCGGTGGTCTTGCCCAGTCGCGCGCCGGGCTTGCCCGGGCTGCGCTGCAGCAGCCACAGCCGGCGCGGCGAGGCTTCTGCCTGCGGCCTGGTCAGCGAGCCGCGGGCCTCGAACGTGCTGTCCACGCCCCATTCGGCCATCCAGCGCTGCGGGTCCAGCGAGGGCGACTCACCGGCGTGGCTGAGGAATTCGCCGACATCGAAGCCGATGCCGCCGGCGCCGATGATCGCCGCATTGGCGCCCACTTCGACCCGCCCCAGCAGCACGTCCAGATAGCTGACCACCTTGGCGTGGTCGGCGCCGGGGAAATCGACCTTGCGCGGGGTGATGCCGGTGGCCAGCACCACCTCGTCGAAGCCGGCCAGGTTGGCGGCATCAGCACGGGTGCCGAGGCGCAGCTGCACGCCGGTCTCCTGCAGCGTGTGGCGGAAGTAGCGCAGGGTCTCGTAGAACTCTTCCTTGCCGGGGATGCGCTTGGCCACGTTGAACTGCCCGCCGATCTCCTCGTTGGCATCGAACAGGGTGACCTGGTGGCCGCGCTGGGCAGCGACGGTGGCACAGGCCAGGCCGGCGGGGCCTGCACCGACCACGGCAACCTTCTTCGGCGTAGTGGTGGGGCGGTAGACCAGCTCGGTCTCGTGCGCGGCGCGCGGGTTGACCAGGCAACTGGCCAGCTTGTTCTCGAACACGTGGTCCAGGCAGGCCTGGTTGCAGGCGATGCAGGTGTTGATCGCCTCGGCGCGGCCGGCACGGGCCTTGTTCGGCCACTGCGGGTCGGCCAGCAGCGGCCGCGCCAGCGACACCATGTCGGCGCCGCCATCGGCGAGGATGCGCTCGGCGACGTCGGGCATGTTGATGCGGTTGGTCGCCACCAGCGGCACTTTCACATGTGGCTTGAGCTTGGCGGTGACCCCGGCGAAGGCAGCGCGCGGCACCGAGGTGGCGATGGTCGGGATGCGCGCTTCGTGCCAGCCGATGCCGGAATTGATGATCGTTGCGCCGGCCGCCTCGATGGCCTGCGCCTGCTGCACGATCTCGTCCCAGTTGCTGCCGTCGTCCACCAGATCCACCAGCGACAGGCGGTAGATGATGATGAAGTCCGGGCCGCAGGCCTCGCGGATACGGCGCACGATCTCCACCGCGAAGCGCATGCGCTGGCGCGCGTCGCCACCCCAGGCATCGGTGCGCTTGTTGGTGCGCGGGGCGATGAACTCGTTGATGAGGTAGCCCTCCGAGCCCATCACTTCCACGCCGTCGTAGCCGGCCTCGCGGGCCAGCTTCGCGCTGCGTGCGTAGTCGGCGATATGGCGCTCGACGCCGCTGGCCGAGAGCGCGCGCGGGGTGAACGGGTTGATCGGTGCCTTCAGCTTCGACGGCGCCACCGACAAAGGGTGGTAGGCATAGCGGCCGGCATGCAGCAGCTGCAGGCAGATCTTCGCGCCGTGCTGGTGCGCGGCGGCGGTGAGCTGGCGGTGCGGGCGTACTTCCCACGGCCAGGACAGCTTGCCGCCGAACGGCTTCAACCAGCCCACTACATTCGGCGCGAAGCCACCGGTGACGATCAGGCCGACGCCGCCCTCGGCGCGTTCGGCGAAATAGGCCGCCAGCCGCGGGAAGTCGCGGCCGCGATCCTCCAGGCCGGTGTGCATCGAGCCCATCAATACGCGGTTGCGCAGCTGGGTGAAGCCCAGGTCCAGCGGGGCGAACAGGTGGGGATAGGCGCTTTCGTTGGCTGGCGACATGGTCGATACGCTTGCGTACGGAAGCGCGAAGCGTGCCGCGAAACGGCGGCCGGAGCAAGGGCTGGCGAATCGGTAGCGCCGGGCCATGCCCGGGGACGCGGCTACCCGTGGCCGCGCTGTGCGCTCGCCGGGCGCGGTCCGGGCATCGGCCGGCCAATCCCGAACCAGCCCAGCGTCATTCCGCACAGCGGCCCGATCAGCAGGGCGAAGGCCAGCGTGCCGAGGCCGACATTGCCGCCCAGCCACCAGCCCAGCAGCAGCACGCTGCCCTCGATCAGGCTGCGCACTTTCCAGATCGGCCAGCCGGTACGGGCGTGTAGGCCGGTCATCAGGCCGTCGCGCGGGCCAGGGCCCAGCTTGGCGCCGATATACAGGCCGGTGGCCAGCGCGACCAGCAGCATGCCGGCGCAGAACATCGCCAGCTGCCAGCCCAGGCCGACCGCCGGCGGCAGCAGCCACAGCCCGAACTGCGCGGACGGGCCGATCAGCATCACGTTGAGCACGGTGCCAACGCCCGGCTTCTGCCGCAGCGGCCACCACAGCAGCAGCACCAGCGCACCGATCACATTGGTGGCCAGCCCGAACGAGAGCGGCGTCTGCGCGGCGATGCCCTGCGACAGCACATCCCAGGGCGCCACGCCGACGGCGGCACGGATCATCAGCGATGCGCCGAAGCCGTACAGGAACAGGCCGGTGATCAGTTGCAGCATGCGCAGGGGCAGGGCGGTGGGCATGGCGGTCTCGGGGGCGGGGGATCTGTTTCCACCGTAATCCCGATCCAGTCAATTCAATAGATACAGATGCCGACCAATCCGCCGCTACAGGCGGAATCTGTAGCGCCGAGCCCATGCTCGGCTGCTTTGCCTGGCACCACCAGCCGAGCATGGGCTCGGCGCTACATGACGCGTCAGTCGCCCCAGCCTGCCAGCGCCAGCTTGCCCACCGTGCGTCCGCCGGCCAGGCGCTGATGCGCGATGTCCAGATTTGTCGCATTGATCGGGCCCAGCGTCTCGCTGAGGGTGCCGCGCAGCTGGCCGGCATCGATCATGCTGGCCGTGCGGCTGAGGATGCGGTGCTGCTCGATGCAGTCGGCAGTGGCAAAGCGCGAGCGCGCGAACATGAACTCCCAGTGGATGCCGATGCACTTGGCCTTGTAGGGATCGCCGATCCGCAGCGGCCCACGTGGCTCGACGATCAGGCCGACGTGTCCCTGCGGCGCCAGCAACAGGCCCAGTTCGTCCCAGTAGTGATCGGTGTCGGCCAGGTTGAGTGCGACCTGCACCGCGTCGATGCCCAGCGCCTGCAGCTGGGCCTGAAGCGGTTGCCGGTGGTCGATCACGTGCCGGGCACCCATCTGCCGGCACCAGTCGGCCGAGGCCTCGCGCGACGCCGTGGCGATCACCTCGAAACCCGCATGGCGGGCCAGCTGGATCGCCATCGAGCCGACCCCGCCCGCACCGCCGATCACCAGCAGGTGCTGGCCGGCGTGGCGGCGATCGTCCAGGCGCAGGGGCATGCGCTCGAACAGCAGCTCCCAGGCGGTGAGCGTGGTCAGCGGCAGCGCTGCGGCCTCAGCGAAATCCAGCGTGGTGGGTTTGCGCGCGACCAGGCGTTCGTCCACCCACTGGTACTGCGCATTGCAGCCGGGGCGGGTGACATCACCGGCGTAATAGACCTCGTCACCAGAGGCGAACAGGCTGGCCTCGTCGCCGATCGCCTCGACCACGCCGGCGGCGTCCCAACCCAGCACGCGGGGCGCCTGGAGCGTGGCCGGATCCGTGCTGGCACGCTGCTTGCCATCGACGGGGTTGACCGAAACCGCCTCGACCCGGACCAGCAGGTCACGCCCCCGGGGAGGCAGCGGCGGGGGCAGGTGGATATCGCACAGGGCAGGGGCGGATTCACGACTCAGGGCGACGGCTTTCATCACGGCTCCGGCTGGGTTCGTGGCTCCATCATAAGGTTCCTCACCTTTCCGCAAACACGCTGAACCGTGTGATGCAGTACGTTGCGCAATATGTCGTTTTCCCCGCCTAAACCCCGTCAAACCCTTGCAGCGTGAGGGTCTTGCGGATTTTCATCATCCTGTATAGGGTTTCAACGTCGGACCGGTGGACGGTCGGGCGCAACACTTCACATGTTACGGGACTGTTAACATGGCCTTCACCCGCCTGAGCATAATGTTCGCGGCGGTGGCGTGCTGAATCGGCTGTCGTACATCGACGCACTTGTGCTGGCCCATGCCTCTACCGGTTTCATACCCCCGAAATAGGAGCTGTACTCAATGAACAAGAAGATCCTTACTGCCGCGCTGCTGGGCGGCCTGGCTTTTGCCCAGGCAGCTTCGGCGCAGGAGTTCGATGACCGCTGGTACCTGACCGGTTCGGCCGGCTTCAACTTCCAGGACAGCGACCGTCTGACCAATGACGCTCCGTTCGTGACCCTGGGCCTGGGCAAGTTCATCAGCCCGAACTGGTCGCTGGACGGTGAGCTGAACTATCAGAACCCGAACTTCGATTCGAACAAGGACCTGAACTGGTCGCAGTACGGCGTCTCGCTGGACCTGCGTCGCCACTTCATCAAGGAAGGCCGCGGCTGGAACCCGTACATCGTCGGTGGCCTGGGCTACCAGAAGTCGGAAGAAGAGTACCCGGCGCTGAATGCCAATGGTCCGCGCCAGCGTAAGGACGGCAACGTTGCCGCCAAGCTGGGCGTCGGCCTGCAGACCACCTTCGAAAAGCGCGTTGCTGTCCGCGCCGAAGTGGCCTACCGCGCTGACTTCGACGACCAGAGCGTTGCCGCTCCGAAGGAAGACTGGTTCGGCGACGTGCTGGCTTCGGTCGGCGTCGTGATCCCGCTGGGCCCGGCTCCGGTCGCGGCTGCTCCGGCTCCGGCTCCGGTTGCCCCGAGCTGCGCCGACCTGGACGACGACGGTGACGGCGTCAACAACTGCGACGACAAGTGCCCGAACTCGCAGCCGGGTCAGACCATCGGTCCGGACGGTTGCCCGGTGCCGGTCTCCATCGACCTGAAGGGCGTCAACTTCGACTTCGACAAGTCGAACCTGCGTCCGGACGCCGTGGCGATCCTGAGCGAAGCCACCGAGATCCTGAAGCGTTACCCGGATCTGCGCGTTGAAGTTGCCGGTCACACCGACTCGAAGGGTACCGACGCTTACAACCAGAAGCTGTCGGAGCGTCGTGCTACCGCCGTGTACAACTACCTGACCAAGAACGGCGTTGACGCCGGTCGCCTGGTCGGCCCGATCGGCTACGGCGAGAGCCGTCCGATTGCTCCGAACACCAACCCGGATGGTTCGGACAACCCGGAAGGTCGCGCCAAGAACCGTCGTACCGAGCTGAACGTCCAGAACTAAGTTCTGACGCTCTGCCTGTAGGACACAGCAGGACCCGGCTTCGGCCGGGTCTTGTTGTTTCTGCGGCCCGGAATCCGGGCATCTACTGCTACGCAGGCAACCGTTCGTCGGGTTTTTGTTCGTAAAACCAATGAGTTGCCGTATTCATTGAAAGTGGCGCTTGAAAGCTGTCGCGGCATTGCTAAACTCGCCGCGTCACTTCCTTTCCTGGATGCCCTTCATGCTGCGCTCTGCATCGGCCGCCTTCCTGGCGCTGGCCCTGGTTCCCGCCGCCCACGCTGCGGTCGATTGCTCGGTCAACACCAGCGCCTCGCCGCTGCCGTTGCCGGCCACGACCATTGCGCCGGTGGCCGACGAGCTCTACATCCGTGGCAACCAGCTGGGCATGCCGGCCGGTGTGCTGAGCAGCAACTACGATCCGTCGCAGTCGCTGGACCAGGTGCTTCAGCGCCTGCGCATCGACGGCTGCCAGAACATCGCCAAGGCCATTCCGAGCGCACCGGCGGTGAAGCCGAACGATCCGGCGGCCTACAAGCCGCAGACCGAATTCGACAACACGCCCTGGCGCTTCGACATGAGCCAGAACGGCAAGCGCATGACCGCTGAAGAGTTCGATGCCTGGATGAAGGCGCGTGGCGTGCGTGTGGTCAAGGCACGTCCGGCTCCGGCCGCCACCCCGGCTCCAGCCGAAGCACCGGCTGAGACCAAGCCGGTCGACAAGAAGTAAGCGTCGCGGGGAGCAGAGGCTTGCGCACGCGACGCCCACCTGCCGCCCCCGCCGCCCGCTCCCACGCACCGCGTGGGCGTGCGATTCCCGCTGCCACAGCCGCCGGTGTCCGTCATGGCCTGGCGCGCGTGCTGTCCAAGGCCGGCGTCTGCTCGCGCAGCGAGGCCGCGCGCTGGATCGCCGAGGGCCGCGTACGCGTGTCCGGCCGCATCGTGCGGGATCCCGAGTTCCCGATTGGCCAGCCGGCGCCGCCGATCGAGGTCGATGGCCAGCCGATGGGTGCGCCGCAGCGCCTGTACCTGATGCTCAACAAGCCGCGCGGGGTGGTGACCACCGCGCAGGACGAGCGTGGCCGCGACACCGTCTACCGCTGTTTCGATGGCGCCGGGCTGCCGTGGATCGCACCGGTCGGGCGGTTGGACAAGGCCAGCGAGGGGCTGTTGCTGTTCAGCAACGATCCGCAGTGGGCTGCGCATCTGACCGATCCGGAAACCGGCCCGCAGAAGACCTACCACGTGCAGGTGGACCGCCTGCCCGACGAGGACACCCTGGCTGCGCTGCGCGCCGGTGTCGAGGACGAAGGCGAGTTCCTCCTCGCCCAGGCCGTGCGCGTGCTGCGCAGCGGCGACAAGACCGCGTGGCTGGAGGTGGTCCTCGACGAGGGCCGCAACCGCCACATCCGCCGCCTGTTGGCGGCCTTCGACCTGCAGGTACTGCGCCTGGTCCGGGTTGCGATCGGCGGGCTGCAGCTCGGCGATCTCGGCAAGGGGCAATGGCGGCTACTTGAGGTCAGTGACCAGCAGCGGCTGGGGGCCGCTGCACCGGGCTGATCATCGCCCGCGGCCGGCGGTTGCCGGCCACCGTTCCAGGCGTAGGGGGCGCTTGGTTGCTGAATTTCCCGAACGGAGCCTGCCCATGTACCACCCGACCCTCAACCAAACCCTGCGCTGCGCAGGCCTGCTGCTGCCGATGGTGCTGCTGACCGCCTGTGGTGGCCACAAGAAGGTGGCCAAGGCGGAAACGCCGGCTGAAACACCGGTGGTGGAAGTGAAGACCCCGGAGCTGGATGGCCGCGGCAGCTACCGCTTCCTGATGAGCAACGGCGACAAGAAGATGACCGCCGATGAGTTCGATGCCTGGATGAAGGCCAACGGCATCCGCGTTGCCAAGGGCAACGGCCAGGATGCTGCAGCCAAGCCGGTGGTGGTGGCCAGCAAGGACGAGCCGAAGGGCAAGAAGAAAAAGAAATGACGCGCGTCGCGCGTCATTTCGGTAGCGCCGGGCCGTGCCCGGCGAGCGCATAGCGCGGCTATCGGGGAAACCGCCGGGCATGGCCCGGCGCTACCCGTGGGGATCCGACCCCGGGGCGATCAGCCCTTGATCACGCCCAGCTCGACACCGATGCGGGTGAACGCATCGATCGCGCGGTCCAGATGCTCACGGCTGTGCGCGGCGCTGATCTGGGTGCGGATGCGCGCCTGGCCCTTGGGCACCACCGGGAAGAAGAAACCGATCGCGTAGATGCCTTCTTCGAGCAGGCGCTCGGCGAACTTCTGCGCCAGCGGTGCGTCGTACAGCATCACCGGGCTGATCGGGTGCACGCCCGGCTTCACGTCGAAACCGGCAGCGACCATCTTTTCGCGGAAGTAGCGGGTGTTCTCCACCAGGGTGTCGCGCAGGTCGTCAGCGGCGGCCAGCATCTCGAACGCCTTGATGCCGGCGGCAACCACATGCGGCGGCAGCGAGTTGGAGAACAGGTAGGGCCGCGAACGCTGGCGCAGCAGCTCGATCACCTCGGCGCTGGCGCAGGTGAAGCCGCCCAGTGCGCCGCCCATGGCCTTGCCCAGGGTGCCGGTGATGATGTCGATCTTCTCCAGCACGCCCTTGACCTCGGCCGAACCGCGGCCGGTGGCACCGAGGAAGCCGGTGGCGTGGCACTCATCGATGTGCACCAGCGCGTTGTACTTCTTCGCCAGCGCGGTGATTTCGTCCAGCGGCGCGATGAAGCCGTCCATCGAGAACACGCCGTCGGTGGTGATCAGCTTGGTCTTGCAGCCGGCGGCATCGGCGGCCTGCAGCTGCGCTTCCAGGTCGGCCATGTCGCAGTTGGCGTAGCGGAAGCGCTTGGCCTTGCACAGGCGCACGCCGTCGATGATCGAAGCATGGTTCAGCGCATCGGAAATGATCGCGTCGTTCTCGCCGAGCAGCGGTTCGAACAGGCCGCCGTTGGCGTCGAAGCAGGCCGCGTACAGGATGGTGTCCTGCTTGCCGAAGAAGTCGGCGATCTGCTTCTCCAGCTGCTTGTGCAGGTCCTGGGTACCGCAGATGAAGCGCACCGAGGCCATGCCGAAGCCGTGGGTATCCAGCGCATCCTTGGCGGCCTGGATCAGGTCCGGATGGTCGGCCAGGCCGAGGTAGTTGTTGGCACAGAAGTTCAGCACCTTGCGGCCGTCCTCGAGGGTGATCTCGGCCGACTGCGGGCTGGTGATGATCCGTTCGGACTTGAACAGGCCCTGGGCGCGGATGGCGTCCAGTTCCTCGGCGTAGTGGCGGGTCAGGGCGGAGGAAGCGTCGGTCATGGCGTGGGCACGGCTCTGAACGGGGAAACCGCTGATTCTACCGGGCATCGCCGCGTGCCGACCGGCCCGGCTGGGGCATCGCCACGGCCGGCACATGTTGCATCGCAATAGCAAACTGGTTAAAAATTCGTGAACCGGAGCTGTCCCGCTCCGGCCGCTACGCCTGCTCCCCGCCTTCCACGCCACCGCCCCCACCGGAGACGCTCATGAAGCACGCCCGTGCCTGCCTCGCCATTGCCGCTGCCCTGACCCTGGCCGCCCCGTTCGCCGCCAGCGCCCAGGAAAACGAATCGCCGTACAGCTGGAACGTCACCGCCGTTTCCGATTACCTGTTCCGTGGTGTGTCGCAGACCGACGAGGATCCGACCCTGCAGGCCGGTTTCACCTACACCAGCCCGGTTGGCCTGTATGCCGGCGTGTGGGGCTCGGGTGTGGACTTTGGTGCGGGTGACCCGAAGACCGAGGTCGATTACCTGATCGGCTACGGCGTGGATGTCACCGAGCGCGTGAACGTCGATGTGCTGTTGAACCGCTACACCTACCTGAAGTCCAGCCACCAGAACTACAACGAGCTGATCACCACCACCACGCTGGATGACACCTACAAGCTGACGGTGGCCTACACCAACGATGTCTGGAACAGCAGTACCGATGGCTGGTACTTCGGCCTGGGCGGCAGCTGGGGCCTGCCGAAGGACTTCACCCTGAATGCCAACGTCGGTCGCAGCACCTTCGAGGACGGCATCGCCAAGGACTACACCGACTGGAACGTCGGCGTCGCGCGCCAGTTCGGCCTGTTCAACGTCGGCCTGGGCTACTACGGCACCGACGGCAACGGCCGCGACAACTCCGGCAAGCTGGCCCACAGCCGTGTCATGCTAAGCGTGGCCGTGGGCAAATAACCCTTGCTTCGGCAGGGGCCAGCCTTGCCTGGCACGCTTTACGAAAAAGGCGCCCATCGGGCGCCTTTTTCAATTCCGCAGCGTTCCTGATCCCGACTTGAGGAGAGCCCCCTTGATGTTCAAGGGGGCGCGCCAGCGGCGCGGGGATCAGGAGACATGCGGGGGAATTGACCCGAAGGGTCAATTCCAGCTCAACACGACCTTGCCGGCCTTGCCTTCTTCCATCAGGTCGAAGCCCTTCTGGAAATCGTCGATCGGCAGCTGGTGGGTCATCACCTTGCCGAGCGGGAAACCGGACAGCACCAGCTGGGTCATCTTGTACCAGGTCTCATACATCTTGCGGCCGTAGATGCCCTGCACGGTCAGGCCCTTGAAGATGATCTTGTCCCAGTCGCAGCCGGCGCCCTTGGGCATGATGCCGAGCATGGCGATCTTGCCGCCGTGGTACATGCAGTCGAGCATGTCGTTGAACGCACGCGGGTTGCCGCTCATTTCCAGGCCCACGTCGAAGCCCTCCATGTGCAGTTCCTTCATCACGTCCTTCAGCGACTGGTTGGTCACGTTGACCACGCGGGTGGCGCCCATGTCGGCGGCCAGCTTCAGGCGGAAATCATTGACGTCGGTCACCACCACATTGCGTGCACCGATGTGCTTGCAGATGCCGGCGGCGATGATCCCGATCGGGCCGGCACCGGTGATCAGCACGTCCTCGCCGATCACGTTGAACTCCAGCGCACAGTGCGCGGCGTTGCCGTACGGGTCGAAGAACGCAGCCAGCTCCGACGGGATCTGGTCCGGGATCGGCCACAGGTTGCTGGCCGGCATCACCATGTATTCGGCGAAGGCGCCGTTGACGTTGACGCCGATGCCGACGGTGTTCGGGCACAGGTGCGGGCGGCCGCCACGGCAGTTGCGGCAGTGGCCGCAGACGATGTGGCCTTCGGCCGAGACGCGCTGGCCGATTTCATAGCCGGTCACGGCCGAGCCGAGTGCGGCGACGCGACCGACGAATTCGTGGCCGATGGTCAGGCCCGGCTTGATGGTGCGCTGGCTCCACTCGTCCCACAGGTAGATGTGCAGGTCGGTGCCGCAGATCGCGGTCTTTTCCAGCTTGATCAGGACCTCGTTCGGGCCCGGGGTCGGAACCGGAACTTCTTCCAGCCAGATGCCCTTGGCCGCTTCGCGCTTGACCAGGGCCTTCATCGTTTGCTGCGCCATCGAGGTGGAACTCATCAGGGGGAAAGCGCGGATTATAGGGTGCCGCACGGATTTCCCATGTTGCGCTGCGGGTGCAGTGGTGGAACGAAAGGCGTGCGCCGGCGGGCATTTCGAACGTGGCCGCTGCACTCGCCGGGCATGGCCCGGCGCTACCGTCCGAGGCCAGGCAATTGTCGGGAGACGGGAGGCCAGGCCGATGCAGGACCGTGAGCGCCATGGATGGCGCGATCGAGCCCCCATGGATGGGTTTACGGCGTGTCCTGCATCGGCCTGGCCTCCCGCCTCCGTCCGATCGCAGTGGAGACGCTGAACGATGGAAGCACCCGATTGCATGACTTCCGGGGTTCGGGCCGGGGCAGGGCGGCGGGCTACAATCGAAGGTTCCACTACCAGGGGCCGCTCCATGCGCTCGAACCTGCTTGCATTCTCCATCGTCGCCAGCCTCGGGCTGGCCCAGGTCGCCCATGCCGCTGAAGGCATGTGGGTGCCGCAGCAGCTGCCGGAAATCGCCGGCCCGCTGCAGAAGGCCGGCCTGAAGCTGTCCCCGGAACAGCTGGCCAACCTGACCGGCGACCCGATGGGTGCGGTCGTCGCCCTCGGCGGCTGCACCGCCAGCTTTGTCTCGCCGCAGGGCCTGGTGGTCACCAACCACCACTGCGCTTATGGCGCCATCCAGCTGAATTCGACCGCGCAGAAGAACCTGATCAAGGACGGCTTCAACGCGCCGACCCTGAAGGACGAACTGAGCGCCGGCCCGAACGCCCGCGTGTTCGTGCTCGACCAGATCACCGACGTCACCACCCAGGCCAAGGCCGCCATCGCTGCCGCCGGCAACGACCCGCTGGCCCGCAGCCGCGCGCTGGACGCCTTCGACAAGGCCCAGGTCGCGGCCTGTGAAGCCGATGCCGGCTTCCGCTGCCGCCTGTACAGCTTCTCCGGCGGCAACACCTACCGCCTGTTCCGCAACATGGAAATCAAGGACGTGCGCCTGGTCTACGCGCCCCCGGGCAGCGTCGGCAAGTTCGGCGGCGACGTCGACAACTGGATGTGGCCGCGCCACACCGGCGATTTCTCGTTCTACCGCGCCTACGTGGGCAAGGACGGCAAGCCGGCCGCCTTCGCCGCCGACAACGTGCCGTATCAGCCCAAGCACTTCCTGAAGTTCGCCGACCAGCCGCTGGGCGCCGACGACTTCGTGATGGTGGCTGGCTACCCGGGCCGTACCAACCGCTATGCACTGGCCGGTGAGTTCAACGAAACCGCCAGCTTCACCTACCCGACCATCGCCAAGCACTACAACGCGGTGCTGAAGATGATCGCCGACGCCGGCAAGGCCGACGCCGACGTCAAGGTGAAGTACGCCGCCACCGCCGCCAGCATGAACAACGTGGCCAAGAACTACCTGGGCCAGCTGGAAGGCTTCAAGCGCATCGACGCCGCTGGTCAGAAGCAGGCTGAAGAAGCCGCCGTGCTGGCGTGGCTGAAGAAGCAGGGCGCTGCCGGCAAGCCGGCGCTGGCCGCACACGCGCAGCTGCTCAAGCATCTGGATACCAGCAAGTCGACCCGCGAACGCGACCTGTTCGTCGGCCAGTTCAACAACACCTCGGCCGTTGGCGCAGCGATCACCCTGTACCGCCTGTCGATCGAGCGCAGCAAGCCGGATGCCGAGCGCGAAGCCGGTTACCAGGAACGCGACCTGACCACCATCGAAGGTGGCCTGAAGCAGATGGATCGCCGCTACGTGGCGAAGATGGACCAGCAGCTGCAGGCTTACTGGCTGGAGCAGTACGTGGCCCTGCCGGCCGCGCAGCGTGACAATGAAGTGCTGAACAAGTGGCTGGCCGGCAGCGATGCCGCTGCGGTGAAGTCGCTGGTGGCCAAGCTGGGCGGCACCGAGCTGGGCAGCCTGGACACCCGCCTGAAGTGGTTCAAGGCCGACCGTGCCGCATTTGAAGCCAGCAGCGATCCGGCCATCCAGTACGCCGTGGCTGTGATGCCGGCACTGCTGAAGCAGGAAGAGCAGAAGAAGATCCGCGAAGGCGAATCGCTGACCGCCCGCCCGCTGTACCTGCAGGCCGTGGCCGACTACAAGAAGAGCCAGGGTGAGTTCGTCTACCCGGACGCCAACCTGTCGCTGCGCATCACCTTCGGCAACGTCATGGGCTATGGCAAGGACGGCGTGAAGTACACCCCGTTCACCACCCTGGAAGGCGTGGCGGCGAAGGAAACCGGCGAAGATCCGTTCGATTCGCCGAAGGCGCTGCTCGATGCGGTCAAGGCCAAGCGTTACGGTGGCCTGGAAGACAAGCGCATTGGTTCGGTGCCGGTGAACTTCCTGTCCAACCTGGACATCACCGGTGGCAACTCGGGTTCGCCGGTGCTGGACGCCAACGGCAAGCTGGTCGGCCTGGCATTCGACGGCAACTGGGAATCGGTCAGCTCCAACTGGGTGTTCGATCCGGTGATGACCCGCATGATCGCCGTCGACAGCCGCTACATGCAGTGGATCATGCAGGAAGTGGCACCGGCGCCGCAGCTGCTGAAGGAACTGAACCTGGCGAAATAAACCGGTTGCGGTAGTGCCGGCCGCTGGCCGGCAACCTCGACCAGATAGCCGGAGTTCCAAAACCCCGCGACCCACGTCGCGGGGTTTTTTCATGCCCGGCCCGGCCCGGTGCGCCGAACAGGTATCATCCCTGTTCCGCGCACTTCACAGGATGTGAACGAAACGCGGAAACCTCCTCCCCCCAGGACCCCTTGCACGCATGCGCATCCTGCTTGCCCGCCACGGCGAAACGCCGTGGAACGCCGAAGGCCGCTACCAAGGCCAGATCGATATTCCGCTTTCGCCGATCGGTGAAGCCCAGGCTCAGGCGCTTGGCGCCCGCTTGGCCTCGGTGGACATCACCCGTGCCGTTGCCTCGCCGCTGTCGCGCGCGCAGCGCACCGCGCAGCTGGCGCTTGGCGCCGCCCGCGCCGACATGCTGCTGACCGAGCCGGAGCTGCAGGAAATCGCCCACGGCGAATGGGAAGGCCTGCTGGCCAGCGAAATCAACGAAAAGGATCCGTCGCGCCTGCAGGCCTGGCGCGAGGAACCGGATACCGTGCTGATGCCCGGCGGCGAATCGCTGCGCCTGGTGCTGGAGCGCAGCTGGCGTGGCCTGGCCCGTGCCACCGAAGGCCTCGGCGAGCACGACACCCTGCTGGTGGTCGCGCATGACGCGGTCAACCGCGTGATCCTGTGCAAGGTCCTGGGCCTGCCGATTTCCCGCCTGTGGACCTTCCGCCAGGCACCGACCACGCTCAACCTGCTCGAAGGCGCCGACCTGGACAGCCTGGAAGTGGTGCGCCTGAACGACTGCGCCCACCACACGCCGTTCTTCGGCGAAGCCAAGCACCGCGCACTCTGACCCGCCACACCGAACCACCTGTACCTGCTGGAAGCACTGCCGTGACGAACACCCCGACCACCCTGGCCGATTGGCTGGATTACATTGAACGCCAGCACCCGGCGACCATCGACATGGGCCTGGAGCGCGTGCGCACCGTGGCCATGGCGATGGGTCTTGGCGCGCCGGCCGGGCGCACCATCGTGGTCGGTGGCACCAACGGCAAGGGCTCCACCGTGGCCTTCATCGAGGCCATCGGTCGTGCTGCTGGTTGGAAGGTCGGTGCCTACACGTCACCGCATCTGCTGCGCTACAACGAGCGTGTGCGCATCGACGGGCAGGACGTGGACGATGCAGCGCTGGTCGCTGCGTTCAACGCCATCGAGGCGGCGCGTGGCGAAACCACGCTGACCTATTTCGAGTACGGCACGCTGGCTGCGCTGCAGCTGTTCGCCGACGCCGGGCTGGACCTGGCGGTGCTGGAAGTGGGCCTGGGTGGCCGCCTTGATGCCGTCAACATCGTCGATGCCGACGTGGCGGTGATCACCACCGTGGACATCGACCATGCCGAGTGGCTGGGCGAGGACCGCGAAGCGATCGGCACCGAGAAGGCCGGCATCATCCGTGGCTGGAAGCCGGTGATTCTGGGCGAGACCGATCCGCCGTCCAGCGTGCTCGCACGTGCCTATCTGGTGGGTGCCAACGCGATCCGTGGCGGCAGCGATTATTTCTACGAGCCGATCGATGCCCAGCGCTGGCGCTGGCGCGACGTCGGCCTGCGCATGGAACTGCCGACCCCGGCGCTGGCCGGCCCGATCCAGCTGGCCAACGCCGGCGCCGCCATCGCCGCGCTGCGCGCGCTGGACAAGCCGGTGCCGCGCGCGGCGTGGGCTGCCGGTGTCGCGGCGGCGCGCATTTCCGGCCGGCTCCAGGCATTCGAGCGCGACGGCGTGCAGATCCGTGTGGACGTGGGCCACAACCCGCAGGCCGCGGGCCAGCTCGCGCGTGCGCTGAAGGCCGAGGTCTCGGCCGGACGCACCCTGGCGGTGTACGCCGCGCTGCAGGACAAGGACGCAGCGGGTGTGGTGCAGGCGCTGGAGGACGTGGTGGGCGAGTGGACCCTGGCCGGGCTGGAAGGCCCGCGCGGGCAGAGCGCCGCCCAGCTGCAGGCACGCCTGGCCGGCACGGCCGCCGCTACGGCGGCGCTGGCTGACAGCGTCGAACAGGCGCTGGCGCAGACACTGGCCCAGGCCGAACGTGGGGACCGGGTACTGGTGTTCGGCTCCTTCCATACCGCCGCCGCCGCCCTGCAATGGCTGCAGGACGCCGCCTGATACGCGTTCAGCCAACGCCGACGCCGTCCGGTCCGGCACCCGTATAATCGATGGCAATCTCCGGACAGTTGCCTGCCTCACGTGGATACGCCTCTGAAACAGCGTCTGATTGGTGCCATCGTGCTGGTGGCACTGGCCGTGATTTTCCTGCCGATGCTGGTCAAGGGACCGGCACCGGACAGCGGCGTCGCCAATGTGCCGATCGCCGCGCCGGATGCACCGGCCGATGGCCAGTTCGAAACCCGTGAACTGCCGCTGGTGGCCCCGGCGGGCGGTGCCACGGGGCTGCAGACCGGCCAGGCCAAACCGCTTGCGGAGGCCGCAGCGCCTGCCACGCCGCCGACCGTGGACACGTCGCCGGCGGTCGCCGCCGGCAACTATGCGGTTACCTTCGGTGCCTACGGCAGCAAGGCCGACGCCGATGCCGTGATCGCCTACCTGAAGCGCTCGCAGCTGCCGGGCTTCACTGAAACCGCCACCATCGGCGGCCGTCAGGCTTGGCGTGTGCGGGTCGGGCCGTATGCCGACCGCGCCCAGGCCGAGGCGGCCCGCCTGCAGGCGGTGAAGATCCGGGCGGATGTGAAGGCCGAAGTGATCACTCTGGACGCGGCGGCCGGCAGCAGTGCCCCGGTCGCGGCCACTCCGGCATCGGCTACGCCGAGCGCCAGCACTCCGTCCGCAGCCACTGCGCCGTCGGCCAGCAGCAACCCGGTCCGCAGCGAAAGCCTTCCGCCGAGTACGCCGACCGCAACGACCACCCCGGCCGCCAGGCCGGAACCGCCGAAGCCGGCGCCGAAGCCCGAGCCGAAGCCGGAGGCCACCGCCAGCAAGCCGGCGACGGCGCCGACCACGCCGGCGGCACCGGCTGCCAGCGGCGTCGGCTTTGCCGTGCAGCTGGGCGCGTTCGGTCAGGCCAACGATGCCAATGCCCTGCGCGACAAGGTCCGCGCCGCCGGTTTCAGCGCGTTCGTTGAACAGGTGCGCACGGACAAGGGCACCCTGCATCGCGTCCGCGTCGGGCCGGTGGCCAACCGCGCCGATGCCGAGCAGCTGAAGGCGCAGGTCGCCGCCAAGGTCGGCGTGGCCGGCATGGTGCGACCGCACCCATGACCCACGCGCAGCCCCGTTGCCAGCGCCGCCGAAGGAGCGGGGCGCCATGATCGACGTGGTGCTGCTGATCGTGATCGCCGCCTCCACCCTGCTGGGGATGCTGCGCGGCTTTGTGGGAATCGTCATCGGCACCCTGTCGTGGCTGCTGGCCGCGTGGGCGGCCTTCGCCTTCGGCAATGATGCCGCCCATTGGTGGGCCGCCCCGGCGGCCCCCGGTGGCGAACACTTCGTCGGTGGCTACCTGGGGGTCGGCATCGGCGTGATGATCGTGGTCGCGGTGATCGGCATGGTCATCAAGGCCCTGGTCCATCGCAGCATGCTGACCAGCCTGGACCGCCTGCTGGGCGGGGTGCTGGGCGCTGTGCGGGGCGGCCTGATCGCCGCGATCCTGCTGCTGCTGGGCAGTTTCACCCCGCTGACCGCCGAGCCCTCCTGGCAGCGTTCGGCGGTGCGCCCACTGCTGAACCCCACCGTTGCCTGGATGAACAGCAAGCTGCCGCACTGGGAGGTTCCCGGGGCCGATCTGCTGCCCAAGGGCTTGCCGACCGACGCCCTGTCCCCATCTGCATTGATGGAGTTGGGGAAGAACGCAGGCGCCGGGTTGGGAAAGCCGGGCGCGGCAGGCGATAATGGCATCCTCAACCAGGTAGTGGCAGGCAGCGGATGGCTGCGGCCTGCGAAAGCGGAACAGGGCGATTCCTACGATCCGGCCGAAGTGCGTCCGGACGCCCCAGCACTGCCGGACAGTATCGAGCCGGGCGATCCGGCCAATGTCGACCGCGCGCGCGGCGACCACCGCGGCCAGGTACGGCCACCTTCCTTGTAACTGGGCAAAGCCCAGCGGAGACCTCGCACCATGTGTGGCATCGTCGGAATCGTCGGCAACCAGAACGTCGCCGGGCAGTTGTATGACGGCTTGACCGTCCTCCAGCATCGCGGCCAGGACGCAGCAGGCATCGCCACCGTCAATGGCAGCCGCCTGCGGGTGCAGAAGGCCACCGGCCTGGTCCGCGATGTGTTCGATGCCCGCACCATGTCCACTCTGGAAGGCAGCGTCGGCATCGCCCATGTGCGCTACCCGACCGCCGGGTCGGAAGGCATGGACGAGGCACAGCCGTTCTACGTCAATTCGCCGTACGGCATCGCGCTGGCCCACAACGGCAACCTGATCAACACCGAGGCGCTGCGCCAGCAGGTGTTCGAACAGGACCGGCGCAACGTCAACACCGATTCGGACAGCGAAGTGCTGTTGAACGTGTTCGCCTACGAACTGGAGCAGCAGCGCCAGCTCAGCCCGGAAGCGGCCATCCGCGCCGTGGCTGGCGTGCACCGCCGCTGCAAGGGCGGCTATGCGGTGGTCAGCGTGGTGCTGGGCCTGGGCCTGGTCGCCTTCCGTGACCCGCACGGTATCCGCCCGCTGGTGCTGGGCAAGCGCAGCCACGCCGAGGGCGATGAGTACATCGTGGCGTCCGAATCTGCCGCGCTGGACGTGCTGGGCTTCCAGCGCGTGCGTGACGTGCAGCCGGGCGAAGCGCTGGTGATCACCGCGCGCGGCGAGCTGTTCTCGGAAATCTGCGCCGAGCCGGCCGAGCACACCCCGTGCATCTTCGAGTACGTGTACTTCGCACGCCCGGATTCGATGATCGACAACGTGTCGGTGCACAAGGCGCGCATGCGCATGGGCATCAAGCTGGGCGAGAAGATCCTGCGCCTGCGCCCGGACCACGACATCGACACCATCATCCCGATCCCGGATACCTCGCGCGACGCCGCGCTGGAGATCTCCAACGTGCTCGGGGTGAAGTACCGCGAAGGCTTCATCAAGAACCGCTACATCGGCCGCACCTTCATCATGCCGGGGCAGGGCGAGCGCGTGAAGTCGGTGCGCCGCAAGCTCAATCCGATCCACCTGGAATTCCGCAACCGCGTGGTGCTGCTGGTGGACGACTCGATCGTGCGCGGCACCACCAGCCAGCAGATCGTGCAGATGGCCCGTGATGCAGGCGCACGCAAGGTCTACCTGGCCAGCGCGGCGCCGCCGGTGCGCTACCCGAACATCTACGGCATCGACATGCCGGCTGCAGAAGAGCTGGTCGCGCACAACCGCAGCGTGGAAGAGATCGAAGCCCACCTGGGCTGCGACTGGCTGATCTACCAGGATCTGGAAGACATGGAAGCGGCAGTGAGCGAGGGCAACCCGGCGCTGCGCAACTTCGATTCGTCCTGCTTCAACGGCCACTACCCGACCGGTATCGAGCCGGGCTACTTCGAGCGCATCCAGCAGCTGCGTTCGGACGATGCCAAGCACAAGCGCCGCGCCTGAGGTCCAGGCGTGGTTGACGTGCCCGACGTTGGTGGCGACCTGCTGCGCGCCGCGCAGCAGTGCCTGGCCGAAGCCAACCCGCTGCGCAAGGTTGCGCTGACCCAGGCCTACGCCGCTGCGTTCCGTGCCGGTCGCCTGAGAGTGGCCGCCGATGCGCCGCCGCCGGAGCCGATCCGCATGCCGGGCCGGCCGGCGCAACTGGTGCTGGTGCACCCGCGCGAAGTGCCGCGGCGCGGACTGGGCGGTGTGGAAGGGCGGGCCGCCTTCATCCATGCCATCGCCCATATCGAACTCAATGCGATCGACCTGGCCTGGGATGCGGTGTACCGCTTCCGCGGCCTGCCGTCGGCATTCCATGCCGACTGGGTCAGCTGTGCCGACGACGAATCGCGGCACTTCATGCTGCTGCGCGAACGCCTGCAGGTGCATGGCCACGACTATGCCGATTTCCCAGCGCATAACGGCCTGTGGGAAATGTGCGAAAAGACCGCGCACGATGGCCTGGCACGCATGGCGCTGGTGCCGCGCGTGCTGGAAGCGCGCGGCCTGGACGTCACCCCGGGGATGATCGAGAAGCTGCGCAATGTCGGCGATGGCGAGACCGCCGACGTACTGGAAGTGATCCTGCGCGAGGAAGTGGCGCATGTTGCCGCCGGTTCGCGCTGGTACCGCTGGTACTGCGACCGCGCCGATGTCGAACCGCGCGCACGTTTCAAGGAACTGCTGGTGGAGTACGCCGGCGGCTACCTGCACGGGCCGTTCAACATCGAAGCGCGCCTGCTGGCTGGTTTTGATGCGGATGAGCTCGCCAACCTGGTCGAGCAGGCCGGTTGAGAAGAAGGGGACGGAGGGGATCAAGTCGTTAATGCCACAAACGACTTGATCCCCTCCGTCTCCTTTTTCTTATGCATTCGGCAACACCACGCGCTTGCCGTCCACGGTCGGCCGGTTGATGTAGAACAGGCCTGGGCCCGGCCGGTACGGTAGTTCGCTGACGCCGGCATCGGCGGCGTAGGTCAGTGCGGTGTCGCCCAGGGCGTCGAAATTCCAGTGTGCCGACTGCATCAGGTAACGCCGCCGCAGCAGCGCCTCCTGTGTCTGCGTCAGCGGCTGTCCGGCCACCAGGCGGCGTGCGATCGGCTGCAGGGCGGATGGCAGCTCCCAGCCGGGAACTCCGGCCGCATTGGCGGTCCATTGCACGCCGGCATCGATGGCCTGCTGCTGCATCACCTGCAGTGCGATCAGTTGATAACGCCAGTCGATGCGCCGACGCAGCACCACCGCGGCAGTCACATACAGCACCGGTGACAGCAGCACGCTGCGGCTGCCGGCGCGACGCTGCTGCTGCCACTGGTGCCAGACATCCACCCAGATCTCTTTTTCCCCAACGCCCAGCTGCTGCCGCCAGCGTTCGGCATCGGCCTGTGTTTCAGCGTAGGCCGTGGTGGCCTGCAGCAACGCCAATGGTGGGACCTGGTAGTCGGCAACCGCTGGGCGGCGCAGCTGTTGCCGGCGCGGGCGACTGAGCAGCTTGGGCCCTTCTTCGAGCTGGTTGTAGCCACCGCCGATGTTGGCATGCACACCGGGAAGGGAGATCTCGGTGAACGGCGGTGCCACGCTGGTCAGCGGATAGTGCTGGCGATGTTCATCGCGTGCAGTGAGCTGCACGACGCGACCGGCGATGCCACTGCGCAGGGCCAGCTGCGGCTGCTCATCGGCGCGGCCGCCATTGACTGCGACCACGGTGTCGAACAGTCCGATGAAGCGCAGCACTGGCGTGACGGCGGCGAAGTTCGCAGTGCAGGACAGGCCGGCGCCCTGCAGCAGCTGGCGCCAGCGCGCGCTGTCCCAGCCCTGCAGCTGGTTGGCGATGTCACGTGCCGCGGCAGCGCCGCGCGAATAGCCGAACAGATCCAGCTGCACGCCACGCAAGGGTCGCTGCCAGCGCGCGGACAGCTCGGCCAGTGCCGCCGGCAGCAGCACCTGCAGCGCGCGCTGCACTTTCGCACGAACGCCACTGGCACCGATGCCGAAGGCCAGCCCGATCAGATCGTCATCAGCATCATCGCGGGTGCCCACGCCTTCCACGTAGATCGACAGCGAAGGAGTGGCCATCGCATCGCGGCGGCTGTCCGGATACAGCTGCTGCAGGCGCGCGATGTTGGTCAGGCCGTTGTCGTAGCTGCTGGTCAGCCGGCTCTGGTAGGTCGAATCATCATCCGCGCGCAGCTGCGCCGGGCGTGGCTGCGGAACCTGTGGGCGACCGCGTGCCAGGTTGTGTGCGTTGTTGCGGGTGCCATCGAAGAACAGGCCGATCCGCAGCAAGCCGACATCTTCATCCGCGTCCTGCGATGGTGCCATGTGCATGTCCCGTCGTGACTGCGTCACGGTAGCGCGAAAGCGGTGTATTGGCGAAGTGTAGTGACGCCTTTGACCTTACTTAACGCAGATGCGGTCGATCACAGTTCCTGATTTTCATTCCCATCTTCTATTGAATTCACACGACCCGCGCAGGCCAGATGGCCAGACCCGGAAAACCCGGGCGTGCTGCATCAACGCTGTTCACATCATTCAAGGAGCGACGCAATGTTGTCCAGATCGATTGGCAAAGCGGCGGGTGGCCTGGTGTTGGGTTTGTCGGTGGCAGCGGCCGCGCATGCGGCACCGTTGTTCGAGCCGGTGACGGTCATCAGCCGGGCATCGGCAAACAGTGAGCCCGCGCTGGGCAAGCTGCTGGCCACCCCGTCCACCGCGACGGTACAGGAAGTGCGTGTCGACGCTGCTGCCACCGCGCAGCCGCAACTGGAGTTCGAACTGCTTGGCCAGCGCGTGCAGGCGGTGCGCAGCAAGGTGGAAGCCCTGCCTGATGGCGGCAGCATCTGGTACGGCCAGTTGCGCTCGCCGTCCGATCGGCTGACTGCCGCCACTTCGAACGGTCAGGATGATCCTGGCAATTCAGTGATCCTGGTGCGTTCGGGCAACACCCTCACCGGTTCGATCCGCAAGGACGGCAAGCTTTACCGGCTGCGTCCGCTGGGCAACCGCCATGTACTGGTGGAAGTGGATGAATCGCGGATGCCGGCCGATCATCCGGCCGACTACAACCAGCTGCCGAAAATCCCGATGGGCAACAATGAGCGCATCGGCATCGCGCAGGCCTCGTCCGGCACCCCGGCCACCATCCGCGTGCTGGTGGTGGCGACCAATGCAGCGGTAACGGCCTATGGCGGCAACATGCAGTCGCTGGTGCAGCTGGCGGTGGCGGAATCCAACCAGGGTTACGTCAACAGCAACGTTGGCATCACCCTGCAGCTGGCCGGCTATGAAACCACCAACTACACCGAGTCCGGCAACTTCACCACCGACCTGACCCGCTTCCGCAACACCAGCGACGGCTACATGGACAGCATCCACACCAGCCGCAACAACACCGCGGCCGATGTCGGCGTCCTGCTGATCAACAACACGAGCTACTGCGGGTTGGCCTCGGGCATCGGCTCGACGGCATCGACGGCCTTCGCGGCGGTGTACTGGGATTGCGCGACCGGCTACTACTCCTTCGCGCATGAGATCGGCCATCTGCAGAGTGCGCGGCACGATATCGCCAGTGATCCCAGCACGTCGCCCTATGCCTATGGGCACGGCTATCGCTACGAGCCGTCCTCCGGTTCGCGCTGGCGCACGATCATGGCCTATGACTGCTCGGCCGGCTGCCCGCGCCTGAACTACTGGTCCAACCCGAACATCAGCTACAACGGCATCCCGATGGGCAATGCCAGTACCGCCGACAACCAGCGCGTGCTGGTCAATACCAAGGCCACCATCGCGGCCTTCCGCTGAAGCCAATCGCCGACCGGGGTCGGCGTCTACCCGGGTGCGTGCACCTGCCCTGGTAGATGCCAACCTTGGTTGGCACCCTGCGATCCATCATTCGCGCGCGAGCGTATCCAGCGACCAGCCGCCGGCATCCACGCGCAGTACCGATCCCTGTTCGTACCAGTCGCCCAGCACGATGCGGTTGCAGGTGCGGCCACCGGCCTGCAGCGTGTGCACCGCCGGACGATGGGTGTGGCCGTGGATCATGGTGTCCACGCCATGGCGCACGAAGGTGGCGTCGACTTCGGCCGGAGCCACATCGGTCACGGTCTCGAACTGCGCACGATCGCCCTGCTTCATTTCCGACTGGCGGGCCTGGCTGGCGTCGCGTGCCTTCTGCGCGAACGCGATGCGTGCGGCCAGCGGCTGTGACAGGAACTGCGCCTGGAATGCCGGGTCGCGCGTCTGTGCACGGAACTGCTGGTAGGGGATGTCGTCCGTGCACAGCAGGTCACCGTGCTGCAGCAGCACCGGGCGACCGTACAGCTCGATCACGCACGGGTCGGGCAGGATGCGCAGGCCGGCACGGCGCGCATAGTCTTCGCCGAGCAGGAAGTCGCGGTTGCCGCGGATGAAATACACCGGCACGCCGCTGTCGGAGAGCACCTTCAGCGCGTCGGCCACTGCATCGGCGGCGGGCGAGGGCGTGTCGTCGCCGATCCAGGCTTCGAACAGGTCGCCGAGGATGTACAGCGCATCGGCGCCGGGCGCCTGTTCGCGCAGGAAGCGCAGGAACAGGTCGGTGATCTCCGGACGGCTGGGGTCCAGGTGCAGGTCGGAAATGAACAGCGTGGTCATGCCTGCATTCTAGGCCATCAACGATGACGGTAGCGCCGGGCCATGCGTGGCCGGCGCGGCGGCCATCACACCGGCAGCGGCAACCAGGCCAGGCTGGCCGATGCCAGCAGGATGGCAATGCCGGTGGCGGCCAGTACATCGGACGGGTAGTGCAGGCCCAGCACCACCCGCGACAGCGCGACGCCGAAGGTGAACGGGACCAGCAGCGGTGCCAGCCACGGGTAGTAGGCCAACGCGACGATGGTGAACGACACCGCGTGCAGGGTGTGCCCGGAGGGGAAGCTGAACTCGTCCAGCGGTGCCACCCAGGCACGGATGCGCAGATCGGCCGCATACGGGCGGGGACGCCGGGTCCAGCGCTTGAGGCCTTTGTAGAGCAGCAGCGCGGCCAGCCCGGTGGCGGCCATGTGCACGGAGGCGCGCAGTCCGTCGAAGCCGTCGAGCAGCACCAGCGCGCCCATCAGCACGTACCAGAACACGCCATCGCCGAGACGGCTGATGACCGAGAACAGGCGACGCACGCGGCGACGCCGGCAGTAGTGGTTGGCCCGGCGGCAGAGCCGCGCCTCGCGGCCGGCCAACAGCTCAAGCGGCGTGGTGCGCATGGCCGCTCCTCCGCGACTGGGCCAGCTCGGACAGCAGCGCATCGAACTCGGCAACCACCTGCTGTGGATGCAGGCGCTTCATCGCACGCGCGGCGCTGCTGCCGAATTCGCGGCGCCGTGCATCATCGGCGGCCAGCTGCACGGCTGCCTCGATGAACTGCTCATCGTTTTCCACGGCCGCGCCGTTCTCGCCATTACGCAGGTATTCGCGGGCCGCACCGTAGTCGAATGCGACGGTGGCCAGGCCGCTGGCCATGCTTTCCAGGGTCACGTTGCCGAAGGTCTCGCTGCGGCTGGGGAACAGGAACAGGTCACCGCTGGCGAAATGCCGCGCCAGGGCCTCGCCGCGCTGGATGCCGCAGAAGATGAAATCCGGGTTTTCATGTGCCAGTTTTTCGCGAGCCGGGCCATCACCCACCCAGACGAAGCGGGCCTTGGGCCGGATCTGCTGCAGGCGCCGGAAGGCTTTCACCGCCAGGCCAAGGTTCTTTTCCGCGGCGATGCGGCCGACATGGATCGCGACCAGGCCATTGCCGTCCACGCCCCATTCCTCGCGCAGCCCCGGGTCGCGCCGGCCCGGATCGAACTGCTGGCTGTCGACCGCACGTGCCAGCAGGCGTACACGTTCGAAACCCTGTTCGCCGAGGAACTGCTGCAGTTCGCGGGTGGGTACCAGCGTTGCGTCGGCCTGGTTGTGGAACCGGCGCATCCAGCGCATCGCAGCGGCCTGCAGCCAGGCGACGCCGTAGTCGGGCAGGTACTCGTCGAAGCGGGTGTGGAAACCACTGGCGACCGGAATGCCAAGGCGGCGCGCGGTGCGCAGCGCCGACCAGCCCAGCGGGCCTTCGGTGGCGATGTAGACCGCATCGGGACGCTGCTGCTGCCAGTGGCGGTTGAGCCGGATCGGTGCAGGCAGGCCGAAGCGCAGGCCGGGGTAGCGCGGCAATGCGGCACCCGGAACCAGCAGCGTGCCTGGCGCCGAGTCCAGCGCTTCGCTGGTCTGGCGTGGCCGGATCAGGTCGATGTCATGGCCGGAAGTGCGCAGTCCCTGCTCCAGGCCCTGCACGGTCAGGGCAACGCCGTTCACTTCCGGCGGGTAGGTCTCGGTGACGATGGCATAGCGCATGGCGGGCCTCCGGGTTTCCGGCATGCTCGGGCCTGGCGATGTAGCGGATATGACCGCTTTGCGACCACGGGATGACGGCGGTCCGGTTCCCATGGAGCCACGGCCCCGAAGGGCCGTGGCGGTGGTGCAGGGAGCGCGGTGGATCAGAAGCGCTGCTGGTATTTCATGTAGATGAAACGACCGATGTCGAAGCCACCGTAGTAGGAGAAGTTGGCGCTCGGCTGGCTGTACATGATCGGCCCCTGGCGGCCGAATACATTGTTGGCACCGATCGAGACGGTCGCATCCCATGGCAGGTTGTAGCGTGCCTGCACGTCGTGGAAGGTGACCGATCCGCGACGGTTGTAGTCACGGCTGCCACTGAACCACGGTGCGCGCTGCCCCGGGTGCGAACACTCACCCGGGTACGTGGCCGCATCCAGGCAACGTTCCTTGACCGCGGAGAAATAGCGCAGGCCCCAACCCAGGCCGAGGTTGCCACGTTCCCAGCCCAATGATGCGTTGGAGCGCACACGGAAGCCGATGCCGCCGTTGGTGGCAATGCCATTGCTGGGGATGGGGGGTGCATCCACCTCGTTGGTGGTCCGTTCTTCCGCGGCCACCACATAGGTCGTCTTCCAGTCGGCGCTCAGCGTGCCCCAGGACGTTTCGAACTTGTGACCGATCTCCAGGTCATAGCCTTCGGCCTGGCGGAAACCGCTGTTGCGGCTGCCATAGCTGAGCGTGTTGACGATGCCCAGTTCCGGGTCGCGGGTGAAGCTGCCGCAGCGCTCGGCGATGCCCAGTTCGTAGCAGTCGCGGAGGATGTCATTGGGATGGTCGGCAACGATGGTGTTGTCGATGCGGACCTTCCACCAGTCCAGCGCGATGTTCAGTCCTTCAGCAAACGTCGGGCTCCAGACCAGGCCCAGCGTGCGGCTGGTCGAGGTTTCCGGCTTCAGGTCGGGATTGGAGCCGTTGGTGAAGGGCAGGGGCGTCTGCCCGCTGCTGCCGGTGATCGGCTCGTTGCCCTGGCCGAGCTGGCGGTAGCTGTCTGCGTTGGCGATGTCGGCGGCGCAGCGTGCACGTACCTCCGGGCTGCTGGCGGCCGCGCCATGGACGGTATCGCAGGGATCACGGAAGCCGGTGGTGAAGGTCTGCGAGCCGCCACCGTACAGATTCGAGATGGTCGGCGCACGGAAGCCCTGGGCCCAGGTGCCACGGACCAGCAACTGGTCGATCGGCTTCCAGGAGACGCCGAACTTGCTGTTGAGGGTTCCGCCGAAGGTGGTGTAGTCGGAGTAGCGCGTCGCCGTGTCGAGGGTCAGCTGGCGTGCACCGGGCAGGTCGTGCAGCAACGGCACGCTCAGCTCCAGATAGGCCTCGTCGACACGGTAACCACCGCCGGTGGGGCCCGCCGCCAGGTTGGTAGTGGCACCGGTCTGGGCCAGCGCGTCGGGAATGAAGCGACCCTCCTCGCGGCGGCTCTCCACGCCCAGGGCGAAGCCCAGTTCCCCGGCGGGCAGCGTGGCAAGGCCGCCACTGAGGCTGGCGAACAGGTTGCGGGTGGTGGCTCGGCCACGGGTGAGTTCCTCGGGGAACAGCCAGTCCTGCAGTTCGCCGTTGCCGGTCAGGCCGTACGGGTCATCCTGGCCATACGGCACCAGCGGATTCCAGGGCTTGCAGCCGGCAATCGGCGCGTCCGGTGTGCCGCATTCCACCTTGCCGGTGGCCGGGTTGTAGAACGAAGGACCGGTGGAATCGGCGACGCGCTGCTTGTGCAGGTTGCCGGTGGCTCGCTGCTCCAGCTCGCTGCGGTTGTACTGGTAGCCGGCTTCCCAATCGAACTCGCGACCGACGAACTGGAAGCTGCCTTCAAACGCTGCGACACCCTGCCAGGTGGTCAGTTCGCTGATGCTGACGCGCGGAATCTCCCAGCTGCGGCGGTTCCAGTGCACATCGCTTGGGCGTTCATAGCCGTGGTGGCTGCCGAACGGGTTGAACCAGCTGTCGGCGGACATCGGCGTGATGCCGGCTGCACCGGACTGGAACGGATAGCCGGCAACCTGGCGCGTGGTGGTGCGTCGGTTGTAGGCCAACTGGGTGTTGAAGCGGATCTGGTCGTTCAGATCCATGCGTGCGTCGACGAAGAGCGAATCGCGCTTGATCGGCGTCTGCACGTGCATCTGTTCGTTGCTGTTGCTGACGTCACCGGTGAACGGTGTGTTGTCACTGAGGTGGAAACTGTCCGGCCCGCCCGGCTGGCTGCCGCGATCGAGTGAATAGCTGCAGCCACGGGCGCCGCTGCAGCCCGGGCCCTTGAAGCCGACGATGCGCCCCCACTGGCCGACCGTGGTCCAGCCATCGTCCGGATGACGATCGGTATAGGTGTAGGCGCTGAAGCCGCGGTCCTTCGCCCACACGCCCTTCTCTTCGACATGCTCGGCGGCGACGCTGATCGAGGCGCGGTCATTCGACCAGCCGGCAACCACATCGTACTGGGTGCGGGCACCGTCGCCTTCGCTGAACTGCCCATGGTAGACGTTGGCAGTCACACCCTGGACGTTGCGCCGGGTGATGATGTTGACCACGCCGGCCATCGCGTCGGAACCGTAGATGGCCGAAGCGCCGTCCTTCAGTACTTCCATGCGCTCCACGGCAGCGGCGGGAATGCTGGAAATGTCCTGGTAACCCGAAGTGGTCATGCCCAGGCGCTTGCCGTTGACCAGCACCAGCGTGCGCTGCGCCCCCAGCCCGCGCATGTCCACGTAGCTGCCGCCGGAGGCTTCGCCGCTGCTGAGTGGGCTGGCGCGGCTGAGCGCGGGGCTGCCGGTCGCGGTCAGGTTCTGCAGGATGTCCGCGACGGAATTGAAGCCCTGCCGCTCAATGTCGGCGCGGCTGATGGTCAGCACCGGCTGTGCGGTTTCCAGGTCGACCTGGCGGATGCGCGAACCGGTGATCTCGATACGGTCCAGCGTGGTGGCTTCCGGTGCGTGCTGGGCGAATGCGGGGGCGGCCAGTGTGGTGGTGGCCGCCAACGCCAGTGCACGACGGATCGCCAACCCGAGTTCGGGAATACGGATGGTCATGGGTCTCTCTCTCAGTCTTCGAAGTCTTCGGAACACAGCCAAGCGGGGCTGCGTCAATTCCACCGCGGCGGTGGATGTTCGAACCTAGTGAAAGCGGGCGCGGAGACGTATGGGCAAGCGACGAAAGCACCGCAGACGGCCGTGACGCTTCTGCACAAAGCAGAAGCAAATCAACCGATTGCTCCAACCTGTGGCATTGCGGCGGACGCAGCGCAGAGGACCGTGCCCCTGATTGAACGCATCAGGGTCAATGTGGAAAGCGACAGTCTGCGCGGGGCAGAAAAAAACCACGGCCCCGAAGGGCCGTGGTCGTCGAGCTTCAACAGCGTGGATGGATCAGAAGCGCTGCTGGTACTTCATGTACATGAAACGACCGATGTCGTAGCCACCGTAGTAGGAGAACGACGAGTTCGGCTTGCTGTACATCACCGGAGCTTCCTTGCCGAACACATTGTTCGCGCCCACCGAAACGGTGGCATCCCACGGCAGGTTGTAGCGGAACTGCACGTCGTGGAAGGTCACCGCGCCGCGCTCGTTGTAAGCGGTGGGCGACTTCAGCCACGGAGCCAGGAAGGTCGGATCGGAGCATTCGTCCGGATACCGCGAGGCGTTGAGGCAGCGCTCCTTCACACCGGAGTAGTAGCGTGCCGTCCAGCTGACGCCGAAGTCACCCACATCCCAGCCCAGCACCAGGTTCGAGCGCACGCGGAAGGCAAGACTGGTGGCGGTGCCGATGGTGTTGGCCACGCCGTTGATCGGCGTGATCGCATCACGGACATCATTGGTGGAGCGGTAGACGTTCTTGCTCACATAGGTGCTGGTCCAGCCTGCGCTCAGCTTGCCGTAGCCGGTGTCGACGCGGTAGCTGACATCCAGGTCATAGCCTTCGGTCTCGGCGAAGCCGGCGTTGCGGTTGCCGAACTTCAGGCCGGTGACGATGCCGTTGGACGGGTCGCGGGTGAAGCGGCTGCAGCGCGATTCGATGCCCTGCTCATAGCAGTCCTTCAGGATCTGGTTCGGGCTGTCACCGACGATGGTGTTGTCGATGCGGATCTTCCACCAGTCCAGCGCCACGTTGAGGTTGCTGACGAAGGTCGGGCTCCACACCAGGCCCAGCGTCTTGCTGGTCGAGGTTTCCGGAACCAGCAGTGGGTTGGAACCGGAAACGAACGGCGTCGGGGTCGCATCCTGTGCCGTGGTTACCGGCGTGTTGCCCTGCTTCAGCTGGCGGAAGTTGGCGGCATCGGCGATGTCACGTGCGCAGCGCGAGCGGACTTCAGCACTGCCCTTGGCCGAGCCGAACACGGTGTCGCACGGGTCGCTGAACTGCGCGAAGGTTTCCGAACCGCCACCGTACAGATCGTTGATGGTCGGTGCGCGGAAGCCTTCGGCCCAGGTACCACGGACCAGCAGCTGGTCGATCGGCTTCCACTTGAAGCCGAACTTGCTGTTGAGCGTGTTGCCGAAGGTGTTGTACTTGGAGTAGCGGGTGGCGGCACTGAAGCTCAGCTCACGCGCACCGGGCAGGTCGGCCAGCACCGGCACGCTGAGCTCCAGGTAGGCTTCCTTCACGTTGTAGCTGCCACCCGTCGGGCCTGCGGCCAGGTTGGTGGTAGCGCCGGTCTGGGCCAGGGCATCGGGGGTGTAGCGGCCATCTTCCTTGCGGCTTTCCACGCCGAAAGCGAAGCCGAGGTCGCCGGCCGGCAGGGTCATGATGCTGCCGGACAGGTTGGCGAACGCGTTCTTGGTGGTGGTCCGGCCGGTGGTGTGCTCCGCCGGGAACAGCCAGGCCATCAGTTCTTCATTGCCGGTCAGTCCGTTCGGATCGTTCTTGCCGTAGGGCACCAGCGGGTTCCACGGCGTGCAGCCGCTGATCACCGCGCCCGGACGGCCACACATCACCTTGCCGGTGGCCGGATCCAGGAACGACGGACCCACGGCGTCACGCACGCGCTTCTTGTGCAGGTTGCCGGTGGCGGTAGCGGTCAGCTCGTTGCGGTTGTACTGGTAGCCCACGTCCCAGTCGAAGTAGCGCTGGCCGATCTCGAAGCTGCCATCCAGCGACACTACCGCACGGTAGGTCTTCAGTTCGCTGGTGCTCACACGCGGGATTTCCCAGGTGCGGCGGTTCCAGGCCACGTCGGTTGGCTTGGCATAGCCGTGCTGGTTGCCGAACGGATTGAAGTAGCTGTCCTTGGACATCAGGCCGGTAGCGGTCGGGTCGCCCGAGATGGACACCGAGCTGGACTGCAGGGGGTAGCCTGCAATCTGGCGCTCGGCCGAACGCTTGTTGTAGCCGAATTCGGTGCGCAGGTTGACCTGGTCGGTGATCTTGAAGCGACCGTCGAAGTACACCGAGTCACGCTTGAGCGGATACATGACGTGCATCTGCTCGTTGGCGTTGCTGACATCGCCGGTGAACGGGGTCGCGTCGGTCAGGTGGTAGTTGGCCGGGTTGGTCGGATCAGCGCCGCGGTTGAGCGAGTAGCCGCAACCCTGGCTGGTGTTGGTGCAGCCCGGGCCACCCTTCAGGCCGGTGACCTGGCCCCACTGGCTCAGCGTGGTCCAGTTGGAGGCATCGTTCGGGTGGCGGTCGCTCACGCCGTACTTGCTGAACCAGCGGTCCTTGGCCCAGACGCTCTTTTCTTCGGAGTGCTCCAGTGCCAGGGTCAGCGACACGCGGTCATTGCTCCAGCCGCCGACCACGTCGAAGCGGTCACGCGCACCGTCGCCTTCGCTGTACTGGCCGTGGTAGACGTTGGCGGTCACGCCGTTGACGTTGGAACGGGTGATGATGTTGATCACGCCGGCCATCGCATCGGAACCGTAGATGGCCGAAGCGCCATCCTTCAGTACTTCAATGCGTTCCACCGCCGACACCGGCAGCGAGGACACGTCCTGCAGGCCCGAGGTGCTGATGCCCAGGCGCTTGCCGTTGACCAGCACCAGGGTGCGCTGCGCGCCCAGGTTGCGCATGTCGATGTAGGTGCCGCCGGTGTTTTCGCCCGAACTCAGTGCGTTGGCGCGGCTGATCGCCGGGCTGCCCATCGCGGTGACGTTCTGCAGGATGTCGGCCACCGAGCTGAAGCCCTGGCGCTCGATGTCCAGCCGGCTCAGTGCCAGGACCGGCTGTGCGGTCTCCACGTCCACCTGGCGGATGCGCGAGCCAGTGATCTCGATGCGATCCAGGGTGGTCGGCGCGGCAGTGCTGCCACTCTGGGCGAACGCAGGCAGCGCGGCCAGCGTCGCAGTGGTTGCCAGGGCGTAGCGGATGGCCTGCCCCAGGGGGGTGGTGCGTGAAGTCATGACGAGCTCTCTCTCTCTCAGGTCGTGCAGGGACGCCAAAAGGGGCGTCGAAGGAATCGGCCGCCGATAAGCGGACCGATGACCCGATAGTAGTCTCGTTGGTTAATGCCATGTAAAGAGGGCGTGTCGATTTGTACCAGGCTTCATCGTCAGATTTCACGAAAGCTCAACAAAAGCAGTCGCTTAGCTGTAGCCCTGAATGCGCTCCCCCGACATGATCTGCTGCATCGCAGCAGGTCAACGGGGGACGCATGCGCGAATCGTAACGGTGTGTGACCTTCTTCCCCTCGTGGGAAAGCGTGAGCCTCAGGCCACGAACGGCCGGAACTGGATGCCCAGCCCGGCGATGCCGTCGGTCTCGCCGATCAGATCGGCGCGCAGCAGCGGCCGGGCATCGATGAAGGCCTGCGGCACGATCAGCGACAGGCGGTTGTCGTCGGCGGTCAGTTCCAGCGCGGGCAGTGGATCGTCCTCATGGGCACGATTGAGCAGCACCGCCAGGCGCAGCAGGGCGGCCAGCCGGCGAGCGGTCAGCAACAGGCGCTCGGGCAGGGCGTCGAAGGCGGTCTTGGTTACGCTGCGGCGATGGCTGCGCACCAGCGCGGCCAGCATCTGCTGTTCCTGCCGCGAGAAGCCGGCGATATCCGAGTGTTCCAGTACGTAACTGCCATGCACGTGATAGCCGCTGTGCGCGATCATCAGGCCCAGCTCGTGCAGGCGTGCGGCCCAGCCGAGCATCCGCGCGTCGTCGGCATCGAGCCGCCAGCGTTCCTGCACCTGTTCCAGCAGTGACAGCGCGGTGTCCTGCACGCGATCGGCCTGCACGGTATCGATGCCGTAGCGCTGGCTGAGTGCGGACACCGATTCATCGCGCAGGTCGTTTTCGCCGGCGCGGCCGACGATGTCGTACAGGATGCCTTCGCGCATCGCCGCCTTGCTGACCAGCAGCTTCTGCAGGCCCAGTGCCTGGAAGGCGGCCTCCAGCACCAGGATGCCGCCGGCGATGATCGGGCGGCGGTCGCTGGACAGGCCCGGCAACTGGATGTCGTCGATCTTCTTGGCCTTCAGCAGTTCGTCGCGCAGCTGGGGCAGGGCCTCGGCGGTGATCGCGCCCTTGCTCAGCTTCATCGTGGCGCAGATCTCGCTGATCGCCTTGTGCGTGCCCGAAGAACCCAGTGCTTCCTGCCAGCCCAGCGCGCGGTACTTGCTGGCGAAGGGCTGGAACTCGCGGCCGATCTCGGCCAGCGCGTCCTTCCAGCGCTTCTTGCTCAGCTTGCCGCCGGGGAAGAAGCGCCGGGTGCTGGCGATGCAGCCGGCCTGCAGGCTTTCGCGCTCCAGGGTCTGCATGCCCATGCCGATGATGAACTCGGTGGAGCCGCCGCCGATGTCGATCACCAGCCGGCGCTGGCCGGGCTTGGGCGGTTGCGCGTGGGCCACGCCCAGGTAGATCAGGCGCGCTTCTTCGCGGCCGCTGACCACTTCGATGGCATGCCCAAGCGCGGTTTCGGCGGGAACCAGGAACGACTGCGGAGAGCGCAGCTGGCGCACGGTGTTGGTGGCCAGTGCGCGCACCCGGTGCGGCGGCACGTTGCGGATGCGCTGGCCGAAGCGGGCCAGGCATTCCAGCGCGCGCTGCCGCGCAGCGGAGGAGAGCCCACCTTTGCCATCCAGGCCATCGGCCATGCGCACGGTCTCGCGCAGGCGGTCGATCACCCGCAGCTGGCCGAGCGTGTAGCGCGCGATGACCATGTGGAAACTATTGGAGCCAAGGTCGATGGCGGCCAGCAGGTCGCCATCCTGCAATGCGGGCGGAGTCGTGGTGGTATGCGGCATGGACGAATGTTAGCCGAAGGGGCGGTGTGCTCGTCACCGCGCGGCCTTCACATTTTGGAAGAGGGGAGTGCGGCAGGGCTGCGCCCTGCACCCGCCGAATCAACGGCAACGGCTAAAGCAAAAGCAAAAGCGGGCTATCCGTAGGATGGCGGGGTGGGTCCGATGGCAGGGGACGCCGTTAACCCGTCCATGGGGGCTTGGTCGCCGCATCCATGCGGCTCACACCCCTGCCACCGGACCCACCCCGCCTTCGACAGAATTCCGCTGCTGTTGGTAGGTGTCGACCTTGGTCGACACACCGGCTCACAGCCCCTGCATCAATGCCATCTGCGCAGAATGCGGGGCTTCGTCGTGCGCCGGGGCACGCTTGTGGTAGATGCCGTCGGCGTCCAGCTCCCAGGCGTTGAGGTTGTCGTCCAGGTAGTTCTGCAGGACTTCGCGGTAGACCCGCTTGGCCAGCTCCGGGTCGAGGATCGGGAAGCACGTCTCGACACGGCGCAGCAGGTTGCGTTCCAGCCAGTCGGCGCTGGCGCAGTACATCTCCGGTGCGCCGTCGTTGCCGAACCAGTAGACGCGGCTGTGCTCCAGGAAGCGGCCGACGATCGAGCGCACGCGGATGTTGTCCGAGATGCCCGGTACGCCCGGGCGCAGGGTGCAGGCGCCGCGGATGATCAGGTCGATCTGCACGCCGGCCTGCGAGGCGGCGTACAGCGCGCGCACCACCTGCGGTTCGTTCAGTGCGTTCATCTTGGCGATGATCCGCGCCGGGCGGCCGGCGGCGGCGATGCGCGTTTCGCGCTCGATGCGGCCGAGGATGCCGGTGTGCAGGGTGAAGGGCGACTGCAGCAGGCGCTTGAGCTTCATCTTCGAGGCCAGCCCGGACAGCTGCTGGAACAGCAGGTGCACGTCGTTGCCGATGTCCGCATCGGCAGTGATCAGGCTGATGTCGGTGTACGCGCGGGCGGTGCCGCTGTGGTAGTTGCCGGTGCCCAGGTGCACGTAGCGGCGCAGTTTGCGGCCCTCGCGGCGCACGATCAGCAGCATCTTTGCGTGGGTCTTGTAGCCGACCACGCCGTACACCACCTGCACGCCGGCTTCCTGCAGGCGATCGGCCAGGCCCAGGTTGGCCTCTTCGTCGAAACGTGCGCGCAGTTCAACCACCACGGTCACGTCCTTGCCGTTGCGCGCGGCCTGGATCAGCGCGTCGACGATCAGCGAATCCTTGCCGGTGCGGTACAGGGTCTGCTTGATCGCCAGTACGTTGGGGTCGATCGCCGCCTGCCGGATCAGGTCCAGCACGGCGGTGAAGGCATCGAACGGGTGGTGCAGCAGCAGGTCCTGGCGCGCCGCCGTCTCGAAGATGCCGTCGCTGTCGCGCAGCGTGCGCGGGGTCATCGGCGGGTACTTCAGGTCCGGCTGCGCGATCAGGTCGTACAGCTGGATGATGCGGTTGAGGTTGACCGGGCCGTCGATGCGGTACACCGCGTTCTCGGTCAGGCCGAAATTCTGCAGCAGGGTGCGCACGATGTCGCGTGGCATGTCCTGCGCGATTTCCAGGCGCACCGCCGGCCGGTAGCCGCGGTCGACCAGTTCGTCGCGCAGTGCCAGCGCCAGGTTCTCCACTTCCTCCTCGTCCACCACCAGCTCGGAGTTGCGGGTAACGCGGAACTGGTAGGCCCCCTGCACTTCCATGCCGGGGAACAGCTCATCGACGAAGGTGGACAGCACCGACGACAGGAACACGAAGTTCTGCGATCCGCCGAGCTTCTCCGGCAGCTGGATGATGCGCGGCAGCGAGCGCGGCGCACGCACGATGGCAAGGTGGCCGGCGCGGCCGAACGCGTCGGTGCCCTTCAGCACCACCACGATGTTCAGCGACTTGTTGAGGATCTTCGGGAACGGATGCACCGGGTCCAGGCCCAGCGGCGACAGCACCGGCATGATCTCGTTGCGGAAGTAGGCGCGCAGCCAGCGCTTCTGGCGGTCGGTCCAGGAATGGCGGCCGAGCACGCCGATGCCGGCCTCCATCAGCGCCGGGCGCAGCGTCTCGTTCCAGCAGCGGTACTGCTGGTCCACCAGTTCCGCGGCGCGGTCGTGGATGGCATTGAGGATGGCCTGCGGGCTCATGCCGTCCGGCGCCGGCGGCAGGCCGAATTCCTGCGCGTGGCGCACGGCGGCGGCGCGGATCTCGAAGAACTCGTCCAGGTTGGTGCAGGAGATGCACATGAAGCGCAGCCGCTCCAGCAGCGGCACCTGCGGGTCCATCGCCTGGGCGAGCACGCGGAAATTGAAATCCAGCTGCGACAGTTCGCGGTTGATGTAGAGCGCCGGGTCACGCAGCGGATCGTTGTCCGGGCTCACGGGGAGGGGGAGGGATCCGAGGCTGCTCATGGCGTCATTCTTCGATGGAAGTCAGGGGGGCGGACTCGCGCGGGCGCACGTGGTCGGCATCGAAATGGCAGGAAAACACCGAGCCCTTGCCAACCTCGCTTTCAATCTCCAGCCGCGCATGGTGCAGGCCGAGGATGTGCTTGACGATGGACAGGCCCAGTCCGGTACCGCCGCTTTCGCGGGAGCGGCTGCTGGAGACACGGTAGAAACGTTCGGTCAGGCGCGGCAGGTGGGTGGCCGGGATGCCGTAGCCGGAATCGCGCACTGCCAGCACCGCGCCGTCGCCTTCGCGGCGGAACTCCACGGCGATGCGGCCACCGGCCGGCGTATAGCGCACCGCGTTGGTGACCAGGTTGGAGAAGGCGCTGTGCAGTTCCTTGGTCGAGCCCTGCAGGTCAATGCCGGCCAGGTCGTCGATGCTGATCTGGTGGCGGCCCTGGCTGTGCGCTTCGGCTTCGCGGCGCAGGGTGGCCAGCATCGGCTGCATGGCCACGGTCTCTTCCTCGCTGTGTTCCTGCGACTCGAGGCGCGACAGCGTCAGCAGGTCTTCCACCAGCTGGGCCATGCGCTGGCTCTGCTTGCGCATTTCTTCCAGCATCGGACCGGTTCCCGGGAAATCCTCCGGGTCCATCATGTCCAGGTAGCCGTGGACCACGGTGAGCGGCGTGCGCAGTTCGTGTGAAACGTTGGCCACAAAATCGCGGCGCACCTGTTCCAGGCGCAGCAGCTTGCTGACGTCGCGGGCGATCAGCAGCCAGTAATCCGACGAATAGGGAATCAGGCGCAGGTTCAGGCGGATCGCCGGATCGACCGGCGAGGGCACGTCCAGGATCGGCTCGGCATTGCGGCCACCCGCCAGCCAGTGCGCCAATGGCATCGGTTGCAGGCGTTCGACCAGGGCCTCGCCGAGGTCGCCCGGATGGTGCAGGCCGAGCAGGGCGGTGGCTGCTTCGTTGAACCACTGCACACGCTGGCTGTTGCGGTCCAGCACCACCACGGCATCGGGCAGCGCGGCGGCGGCAGCGCGGTAGCTGCGCAGCATGTCCAGCAGGCGGCGCTTGCGCACGCGCATTTCCACCTGGTTGCGGTACAGCAGGCGGTCCAGCTCGTTCCAGACGCCGGTGCCTTCTTCGGCGGTGTCCCAGCGCTGGCGCGCGGTCAGCCGGCGCAGCACGCTGCGCAGGCGCCAGTAATGCCATGCCAGCGTGGCCAGTGCGCCCAGTGCGATGCACAACCACAGATGGCCCGTGAACCACCCCACCAATCCGGCGAACAGCAGTACCGCGGCAACGGTGGCCAGGGTCTTCAACCAGGCAGAGCGGATGTGGCGGGGCATTGCGATCTCGTCGTTGAGGTGCGGCGGTTCACTGGGGTGAACCGAGGGTTATAGCAGAGTTGCCGGCGCCGGCACCCGCAGGTGCGTGGCGCCGGCACGACGAGACTCAGGTAGCAGTGGAGAAGCGGTAGCCGGCGCCGCGCACGGTCTGCACCATGTTTTCGGCGTTGAACGGTTCCAGCGTCTTGCGCAGGCGGCGGATGTGCACGTCGATGGTGCGCTCCTCCACGTACACGCTGCCGCCCCAGACATGGTCCAGCAACTGGGCGCGGGTGTAGACGCGCTCGGGGTGGGTCATGAAGAAGTGCAGCAGGCGGTATTCGGTGGGGCCGATCGGCACCGGCTGGTCGTTGGCGAACACGCGATGGGCGGCACCGTCGATGCGGATCGGGCCGACGGCCACGCTGCCGTCCTCGTCATCTTCGCGGGCGCGGCGCATCACCGCACGGATGCGGGCCAGCAGTTCGCGCGCCGAGAACGGCTTGACCACATAGTCGTCGACGCCAGCTTCAAGGCCACCGACGCGATCGTTCTCTTCGCCGCGGGCGGTCAGCATGATGATCGGCACTTCGCGGGTCAGGGTTTCCTTGCGCCAGCGACGGGCCAGGTCCAGGCCGCTGGTGCCGGGCAGCATCCAGTCCAGCAGGATCAGGTCGGGGACGCGATCGGCGATGGCGGTCTGGGCCTCACGGGCGTCGCCGGCGTGGACCGGTTCGTAATCGCCCTTGCGCAGGGCGAAGGCGACCATTTCACGGATCGCGGGCTCGTCATCGACGATCAGGATGCGTTTCTGCACGAGGACACCGTAGGGCTCGGTTACTGGAGTGGTGCCAGTAGACTACGGTTTGATGACATGTTTGTGACTGCCTGGCCGGAACCGGCCTGGATTGCCATCGGCCGGTCATGCAGCGCTCAGCGGCGGTCCAGATCCGGGTCCTGCACGCCCTGGCGGCGCAGCTCCAGCACGGTGGGGGTGATTGCCTCGATGCGCGCATCCACCCGTGCCCGGCCGACGTAGTCCAGCGCAGGATTGCGCTTGAGCGCCTGCAGCTGCATCAGCGACTGTTCCGGCCGGCCGCTGAGGAAGGCCGCCTCGGCGTAGGCCTCGCTGGCACGCACGCTGTCGCCGGCCAGTTCGCTGGCGCGGGCGTACCGCTGCTGGAAGACCGGATCGTTACCGCTTTGCGACAGCAGAGGCCGCAGCATGGCCTGCGCGCGCTGGCCGGCCTCGCGGCTGCCCTGTTCGTTCAGGATCTCGGCATAGGTCAGCGCCACCGGACGGCTGTTGGGGTGCTGGCGCAGCAGCTGCTCGAAGCGGCTGTTGGCCTGGGCGGTCTGGCCCGCACGCGATTCGGCCTCGCCCAGCCCCAGTGCCAGCCACAGATTGTCCGGGCGGGTCTGCAGCAGGCCTGCCAGGGTCTGCCGGGCCTGGGCGGCGCCGGCGCGACCGCTGCGCATCACCGCCAGTGCCTGGCCATAGCGCTGGGCATCGTTGAGGCCGTCCTTCTGGCGCTTGGCCAGATCGGCGTACTCGCGTTCCAGCTCGGGGGTGGAGTCCGCGCTGAGCACGCGCAGGCGCTCGCGCGCCCAGTCGAAGTCGCCACTGGCGCCGCGGCTGAGCTGGCCCATCGGGATGCGCAGCACGCTGCTGGGCAGCAGCGGGTTGTTTCCGCGCAACAGGGGTTCGGCCAGGCTGGGATCGGTCGGGTCCACGCGCTCCCTGCGCTCGCCACTGGGGGTGGTGGTGGTCAGCAGCACCGTGTCCTTCTTCATCTGCTCGGCGCGGGCCTTGGCCTCGCTGATGCGGGTGATGTTGACCGGGTGAGTGCGCAGGAACTCGGGCACGCTGTAGCCGCCCTCGTTGCCGCGCATCGCCGATGCCATCCGCTCGAAGAAGCCGGCCATGGCATCCACGTCGTAGCCACTGCGCGACAGGGTGCGGATGCCGAGGCGGTCGGCCTCGGACTCGTTGGAGCGGGTGTAGTTGATCTGCCGCTGCTGCATCAGGCCCATGCCGGAACTGATCGCGGCCATCGTCGCGTTGCCGGAGGAGGTGCTGTTGCTGGCTTGCGCGGCCACCACCGCCGCCAGCATGCCGAGCAGGATCGGGATCTGGTCGCGCTGGGCGCGCTCGACTCCGCGCAGCACGTGCTGCTGGGTGACGTGGGCGATTTCGTGCGACAGCACCGCGGCCACCTCGTCCTCGCGCTCGGCGGTCAGCACCAGGCCGGCATTGACCCCGATGTAGCCGCCCAGCGTGGCGAAGGCGTTGATCTGGCGGTCCTTCATCACGAAGAACGTGTACGGCTGGCGCGGCTGGTCGCTGTTGGAGCCGAGGCGGGTGCCCATGGTCTGCAGCCAGTCGTTGACCAGCGGGTCGTCCAGCAGGTAGCCGTAGTTGCGCAGCTCGCGCAGCATCATCGCGCCGTACTCGGCCTGGCGGGCCGGGGTCAGCAGCTCGCCGGCCGACGAGCCGATGTCGGGCAGCTTCTCCTGGGCCTGGGCCAGCGGCGTGGCCAGGGCCAGGGTGACGGCGGTAGTCAGCAGCAGGGCTCGCAAGCAGGAGGTCCTCGGGCGGGGCGCGCCAAGCGTGGCAGGGCAGGGGGCAACCATTCGTTAATCCACAGTGTTGCGGCCGTGGCGTGGAATTTCCAGCGCACCGGTACCATATGTAGACCGTCGATCCATCGTGGAGTTTCCCGTGACAGCCCAGACCGCCGGCGGTGCCCCCGCCATCACCATCTATTCCACCGCCGTCTGCCCGTACTGCGTGGCCGCCAAGAACTTCCTGAAGAGCAAGGGCCAGCAATGGACCGAGGTCCGCATCGACCTGGACCCGGTCGAGCGCGAGAAGATGATGGCCAAGACCCGCCGTACCAGCGTGCCGCAGATCTTCGTCGGCGACGTCCATGTGGGCGGCTACGACGACATGATGGCCCTGCACCGTGAAGGCAAGCTCGAGCCGCTGCTGGCCGGGCAGGGCCAGGCATGAGCGCGGCCGACGACGGCAGCAAGGACCGCATCGCCGAGTTCACCGAGTTCCGCAAGCGCATGAACGAGCGCATCCTGGGCGAGCCGAACCAGGTGGTGCGGCGCTTCTTCGCGCTGGACACGCAGACCTACCAGGCCGGTGCGCTGGACGTGAAGACCAAGGAACTGCTGGGCCTGGTGGCCTCGATGGTGCTGCGCTGCGACGACTGCATCAGCTACCACGTGGCCCAGTGCAAGGACGCCGGGGTGACCCGTGAAGAGTTCTTCGAGACCTTCTCGGTCGGCCTGGTGGTGGGCGGCTCGATCGTGATCCCGCACCTGCGCCGCGCGGTCGACTTCCTCGACCAGCTGGAAGGCGGCGCCGCCGCCCCGGCAGCGCACGAGCACTGAGGTAGCGCCGGGCCATGCCCGGCGGAGACCTGAACGAAAAGCCGCCGGGCATGGCCCGGCGCTACCGGATCACGGCCGCGCGCCGGGGCATTTCCCGCGATCCAACCGCCCAAGAGCCCCTTCTTGTTGAAGGGGCGCGCCGACAGGCGGGGGTAGAGGAGAAATGCGCGGGCAATTATGCCTTTGCCGGGGTCAGGACCATGGTCTACTTGGGTAGCCGGGCCCGGCTAAGGCATAATTGCCGGTGAAACTTCCTTTGCGCCGGCGTTTCCGGGCACGTCCGGACGGCGTTTTTCCCCCTGTTCGGAACATCGATCAATGACGCAGAAAATTACGGTCATCCGCGGCGACGGCATTGGCCCGGAAATCATGGACGCCACCCTGTTCGTGCTCGACCAGCTCAAGACTGGCCTGGAGTACGAAGACGCCGACGCCGGCCTGGTGGCCCTGGAAAAGCACGGCGACCTGATGCCGGCGGTGACCCTGGAATCGATCGCGCGCAACAAGGTCGCGCTGAAGAGCCCGCTGACCACCCCGGTCGGTGGTGGCTTCACCTCGATCAACGTCAGCCTGCGCCGTCACTTCGACCTGTACGCCAACGTGCGTCCGGCCCACACCTTCCCGAACACCAAGTCGCGTTTCGACAACGTCGACCTGATCACCGTTCGTGAGAACACCGAAGGTGCGTACCTGGCCGAAGGCCAGGAAGTGTCGGCCGACGGCGAGACCGCCTTCTCCGGCACCCGCATCACCCGCAAGGGCTCCGAGCGCATCGTGCGCTACGCCTTCGAGCTGGCCAAGAGCACCGGCCGCAAGAAGGTCACCGCCGTGCACAAGGCCAACATCATCAAGTCGACCTCGGGCCTGTTCCTGAATGTCGCCCGTGAAGTGGCCGCGCAGTACCCGGACATCGAATTCCAGGAAATGATCGTCGACAACTGCTGCATGCAGCTGGTGATGCGTCCGGAACAGTTCGACGTGATCGTCACCACCAACCTGTTCGGCGACATCATCTCCGACCTGTGCGCCGGCCTCGTCGGCGGCCTGGGCCTGGCCCCGGGTGCCAACATCGGCAAGGATGCGGCGATCTTCGAAGCCGTGCACGGCACCGCGCCGGACATCGCCGGCCAGGGCAAGGCCAATCCGTGTGCGCTGCTGCTGGCAGCCGCGCAGATGCTGGACCACGTCGGCCAGCCGGAAAACGCCGAGCGCCTGCGCAAGGCCATCGTGGCGACCATGGAAGCCAAGGACTCGCTGACCGGCGACCTGGGCGGCACCGGCACCACCATGAGCTTCGCCAAGGCCATCGCCAGCCGCCTGTAAGCGGCCGGTCGGCCTCGGTTGGATCCCAGCGGGGCGCCTTCGGGCGCCCCGTTGCGTTTTCCGGTAGATCCACGCCATGCGTGGATGACGGAATGATCGGTTGTGCGGTTTTCGCACAGGTCATGTGCCCCCGCACGGCTGGTTCGTGCGCCAATCGCTCCGCATCCTGTGCCCCACACCCACCGCACAGGAACCCTCCCATGAACCTCACCGCCTTCGGCCTGGCCAGCCTGATCGGCATGGCCGCCACCGCCCCGGTCGCTGCCGCCGAACCGTCCCATCCCACCATCCGCCACATGGCCGGCGCGCCGGTCGCGGCCTCGCTGGATGCAGCGAAGACCGCCGTGCTGGTGATCGACTTCCAGAACGAATACTTCGATGCCAGCGCCGCGCCCGGCTTTGCTGGTGGCCGCATGGTCATTCCCGATGGCGTGGCCGCACTGCGCCAGGCCAGGCGGGTGGTCGAGTTCGCCGATACTCACGGCATCCGCGTGATCCACGTGCAGCATGTGTTGCCGGCCGGTGCACCGCTGTTCGCGCAGGGCAGCGTCAATGCCGCCTTCCATCGCGACCTGCAGCCGCGCAAGGGTGAGACCGTGGTGCAGAAGGACAATGTCAGCGTGTTCGCTGGCAACTCGGCCGCGATGCTCGACACGGTGCTGAAGGATGCCGGCATCGACACCCTGATCGTCACCGGCCTGCAGACCCATGCCTGTGTGGCCGGTGCTGCGCGCGACGCGGCGGCGGCACCGCGCGGCTACCGGGTGATCGTATCGTCCGATGCCAGCGCCAGCCGCGACCTGGACCTGGCCAGTGGCCAGCGCATCGATCATCGCGCGCTGCATGACGCCTCGCTGGCGCAGATCGAAGACGCCTTCGGTGATGTCATGAGCACCGACGCGATCCTGGCGCTGCCGGTGCGCAAGGCCGGCGACGGCGCTTGATAAGCTGGTGGGGCCCGCATGCCGTGGGCCCCGTCACCTGGAGTCGCTCGCCGATGGATCACTTCGCCGCCCTGCGTGCGCTGCGCGCCATCGTCGACGCAGGCAGCTTCACTGCTGCTGCCGAGCGCCTGGGGACCACCCACTCGGCGATGTCACGGCAACTGCGGCAGCTGGAAGAGCATCTGCAGGTGCGACTGCTCGATCGCAACAGCCGCCGGCTGTCACTGACCGAAGCCGGTCGCGACTACTACCGCGAGGCGGCAGCGCTGCTGGATCGCCTGCAGGAAGCGGATGATCGCGTGCGTGCCGGGCAAGCGCAGCCCGGTGGCATCGTACGCATCAGCGTGCCGCAGGTCGTGGCCAGCCAGGAGTTGCCGCATTGGCTGCCGTCGTTCCTGCAGCGCTACCCGCAGGTTGCGCTTGATCTGTCGGCCGATGATCAACTGGTCGATGTCGTCGGTGGTGGCTTTGACCTGGCGCTGCGTATCGCGGCCTCGCTGCCGGACAGCCAGCTGGTCGCGCGCGAACTGGCCAGCTGCCCGCGCATCCTGGTCGCTGCACCGGCCTATCTGGCGCATCATGGTCTGCCGCGTCAGGCATCGGATCTGGCGCAGCACACGCTGCTGGGCTTCAGTCCCACGCCGTCAATGCCGCCCTGGCAGTTGCAGGGGCCGCGCGGCGCCAGTGCGAGCATCGAGGCCGGGCAACGCCTGCGCGTGGATGCGACGCCGGCGCTGTATGCCGCCGCGCTGGCGGGAATGGGCATCAGCCTGTTCACCGCACTGACGGTGCAGGAAGACCTGCGCGCCGGTCGTTTGATCCGTGTGTTGCCGGCCTGGCATGCGGGACAGCGACGCTACTTCGCGCTGTATCCGCATGCACGTGCGCTGGCGCCGAAAGTGCGTGCGCTGGTCGAGCACCTCGCGGCGCACTACGCTGCACAGGTGGGCGCGGCAGGGTAGCCGCGCGGTTGCAACCGAGGTGGTGATGGAGTCGGTGTATCTGCTGGTCGCGCTGGGCGCGATCGTCGCCGGATTCGTGCAGGGCCTGTCCGGCTTCGCCTTTGGCATGGTGGCGATGTCGTTCTGGGCATGGGGACTGGAGCCGCGGCTGGCGGCGACGCTGTCGGTGTTTGGTGCGCTGGTCGGTCAGCTGGTGGCTGTGTTCACCGTGCGCCGTGGATTCAACCTGCGCCTGTTGCTGCCCTTCGTGCTGGGCGGGCTGGCCGGCATTCCGCTGGGCGTGATGGTGCTGCCACAGCTGGACATGGACTGGTTCAAGGCGCTGCTGGGCGGCTTCCTGGCGCTGTGGTGCCCGGTCATGCTGATGGTGCGCTCGTTGCCTCCGGTCCGCGTCGGCGGCCGTATCGGTGATGCGATCGCTGGCATGGCCGGTGGCGTGCTCAGTGGCATTGGCGGCTTTGCCGGGCCGGTGCCGACGTTGTGGAGCACCCTGCGAGGCTTCGGCAAGGACGAACAGCGCGCGGTCATCCAGAACTTCAACCTGGCGATGCTGGCGGTGACCATGGCCACCTATGTCGGCAGCGGCCTGGTCAGCCGGCAGATGCTGCCGTATTTCGCCATCGTGGCACCGGCCATGCTCGTGCCGACCCTGCTGGGCGCGCGGGTCTACATCGGCATCAGCGAGGCGCGCTTCCGGCAGCTCGTGCTGGGCCTGCTGACCGTGTCAGGCATCGCGTTGCTGGCATCGTCGCTTCCGGTGCTGCTGGCGCGCTGAGGGAGGAACGACAAAGGGCGCCACGAAGGGCGCCCTTTGTCGTCTATTGCATGTTGCGGCTCAGCGCTGCTGGATTTTCGACAGCAGGCGCAGGAATTCAACGTACAGCCAGACCAGGGTCACCATCAGGCCGAATGCGCCATACCACTCCATGTACTTCGGCGCACGCTGGGCGACACCGGTCTCGATGAAGTCGAAGTCCAGCACCAGATTCAGCGCGGCCACGACCACCACGAACAGGCTGAAGGCGATGCCCAGCCAGCTGGAGTCATGGATCACCGGCACGTTGATGTTGAAGAAGCCGAGCACGAACGATGCCAGGTAGAGCAGGGCGATGCCGCCAGTGGCCGCGACCACGCCCATCTTGAAGTTCTCGGTGGCCTTGATCAGGCCGCTGCGGTACGCGAACAGCAGCGCGAACAGAGTGCTGAAGGTCAGCAGCACGGCCTGGAACACGATGCCCGGGAATTTGGCGTTGAACACGGCCGAGATGGCGCCGAGGAAGAGGCCTTCCACCAGCGCGTACATCGGCGCGGTGACCGGCGACCATTCCTTCTTGAAAACGGTGATCAGCGCCAGCACCAGGCCGCCGATGGCGCCGCCCATGGCATACAGCCTGGCACCGGGCAAAACCTGACCGTAGTCGTCGATGGTCTGGTTCCAGGCGAAAGCGGCCGTCAGCACGGTCAACAGCAGCAGGAAACCGGTCTTGTTGACGGTGCCGTTGAGGGTCATTGCCTGGTCGGGGCTGGTCACCACCGAGCCGCTGGCGAGGTCGAGGAAGGTGGACTCGGAAAGAGCCGGGTTGCCGCTGCGCATGCGCGTTCTCCGTGCGAATGAGGGTCTGGACGGCCATCCGGCCGATGGGCGTGAGCATAGCCGATGACTGCTTTCGGCGTTGTGGCAGGCGCCGGATCTGCACATCCTGCGTTGACAGTTCCCAATGCGCTTGGCGACAATGACCAACTCCCCGGGCATGGCCCGAGGGGATTGCAAGACCGGGGTATAGCGCAGTCTGGTAGCGCGCCTGCTTTGGGAGCAGGATGTCGGGGGTTCGAATCCCTCTACCCCGACCAATCCCACATCACGTCGGATTGGACACCGTTCCGGTTCGGGCGCCCGTAGCTCAACTGGATAGAGCACCGGCCTTCTAAGCCGGCGGTTACAGGTTCGATTCCTGTCGGGCGCGCCATTTGAATCAACGACTTAGATGGCGTTGGTTAAGCCCTCCCTAATTTTCTCCCTAAAAGTTGACGCACGGGTGTCCGGGTGCATTGCCCAGACTCAGCCCGTGAGACTTGTGTGGGCTACCGTAAATGGAGGCATTTTGCTCATTTCCGTCAGTGACATGGCGGTTTGCGGTAGTATCCACGCGAAATCCGAAGGTGATGCTATGAAATACGTCTCTGAAGTCCTAAAGATCTTAGATGGGGCTCTGCGGCATAGTTCTGATCAGGCCGAGCGATACGGGAGCCTGTTGGCCGCCAAACTTGAGGCGGACGGTGAGGCCTCATCGGCCAAACTGATTCGAGAGCGGTTAGCGAAAATCCCGCAGCCATTGATGGGTACTCAGCTCAATCGCCGTCTTCCCCAAGATCAGGAGACCAGGAGCTTGCTTCTTGACGAGGAGCATCCTACGGGCATCGTGGGCGTGTTCAGCTCACGCGTACAGGCGGCGCTCGATGAGTTCGTGGAATCAATTGCGAGATTTGCGGAGTTGCGGGCGGCAGGGGTGGAGCTGCCAGCCAGATTGCTCATGCATGGCCCACCGGGGTGCGGGAAGTCATTGGCGGCCAAGCTGATCGCATCTCGCCTTTCTCTCCCTCTATTTACTGTCCGCTGCGACGCACTTGTCTCCTCACTACTGGGGCAGACTGGCAGAAATTTGAGAGAGGTATTTGATTACGCGGGCAAGCAACCGTGCGTCCTCTTTCTTGACGAGTTTGATGCGCTGGCAAAGTCGCGTTCTCACGCGGGTGAGGTAGGAGAACTTCAACGGGTGGTGATCGCCCTGCTGCAGAGCTTGGATGCACTCAGGGATGACACGATTGTTGTGGCTGCAACTAACCATCAGGGTCTCCTGGACCCGGCAGTCTGGAGGCGCTTCAGTGTTCTCCTGCCAGTCGATCTCCCGGCAAAAACAGAGCGATCCAAGCTTTGGGCCATGCACTTGAAGGAATTTGCGGTAGGAGAGGCAGAAGCCAATACCCTGGCTGAGCTGTCTGATGGCATGAGCGGCGCGGCAATTCGAACAGCCGCGTACGACATAGCTCGTGATTGCGTACTGCGGGGGGAATCGGCTATATCTTTGCCGAGAGCGCTCACTCGCATGGCACGCATTAGGTGGCTCGCCGAGGGGCGTCAGCCCATGGAATTAGATGAAGAAGTTCGTGCGCTTCGGGATTGGGCACCGAGAGTTTTTACTTGGAAGGCGATCGAGTCCACATTTGACGTGAGTGGCCGCAAGGTCAAGCACCTGCTAGGGGATCAGGATGACAGACCTAGGAATGCCCGTACTCCGCGTGCGAACCGCACAGGACGACTACTTAAATAAGCCCGGTGGAGGAGGAGCTAAGGCGCCTCTTGTTGAGGTCACGCCCGCTTTACGAGGACGGCTCAGTGAAGAGCTTCGTGTGGCGTTTGAGGGCTTTCCTGACGCAGTGCGATTGGAAGGTCGGCCTGGCGCACTGATCGTCGAACTCAGAGAAGCAGCATGGGCGAAGTCTAATCGGCCAAACGCGTTTCTCGCCGCACTTGGGATGCCTGTAAGTGCAGTGGAGCGGGTTGGCCAACTGCTTGTGCCGGTTACTCGCCCCACAATTGAGGCTCTTCGAGCCAGAATCAGAGACGCCTCGACAAGACGCGACCTCTATTCGCTTTCGACCGTCGAGCGCTTCCGCCCTTGGGGAGAGGACGACGTTTTTTCAGATCCTGAGTGGGACCCATACCTGTCTAACGGTCGGGTGCCTGAGGGAAGACGATTAAGGATCCAGCTGTTTCCTTGGGCTGCCCCGCCCCCTGAGCTGGGACGCCTCGGCCATATCGAAGCGCCCGCACAGACGATTCTGGATGGGGTTTTGTACCTAGAGCCAGACGGGTCGGGTGACCTGGCCAACTTGGCAAGCGTTCCAGAAATACGACATGTTGATCTTGCACCTCAGTACGCTACGCCGACCGAATTCGTGTCCCAGTCCTTTCAGGCTCTCGCAGACGGGGTGCCGCTCGGGCTGACCACAATGCAGCCCGAAGGGCCCGTGGTAGGCGTTATCGACTCGGGAGTATCATTTGGTCTACTAAGTCCCCACATCAGGGGGCAGACGATCTATGAGTTGCCGCCAGACACGGATAACTACCATGGAACGTTTGTAGCAGGGCTCGTCGTGGCGCCGCTCCTACTAAATGACACAGACGGCCGTTTCCCCCCGGACCGTTGCCAGATTGTTGACGTCGCGGCATTGCCAAATACCCCTCTGGATGAGAGCTTGCTGCTTCATCGCGTTGAGGAAGCTGTCAAAGAGCATCCGGAGGTAAGAGTATGGAACTGCTCCTTTGCGTCACCTTCTGCTAACCAGCCGGCACAATTCGGTGCCTTCGCGGCCGCGCTTGATCGGATAAGCGATCAGCGAAACGTACTCTTTGTGATTGCTGCGGGCAACTACGCATCGGACCCTTGTAGAGGTTGGCCTGACGCCCCACCGCATTTTCCTCTTGACCGGGTTGCAATGCCTGGGGAGGCGGTTCGCGCGTTGACCGTAGGTGCCCTGACTCCGTTTGACTGTGTCGTTCCGGCAGAGTCACCTGCGCCATATTCACGAAGAGGGCCGGGTCCAGCTCATTCTGTCAAGCCTGACGTGGTTCATTACGGCGGAGGCGTGGATGCGAACTGGGACGTGAGTGGCGGAGTTAAGTCAGTGCTGCCAAATGACGTGTACGCTCAGGGTGTGGGAACTAGCTTCTCAACGCCAATTGTCTCGGCAATCGCTGCCAACATATGGTCGTCTATTGAGGCGGCTGGTATCGAGTCCTCTCCGTCGCTTGTGAAAGCTCTTGTGCTGCAAGCCGCCGCTTTGAACTCGTCACCCCGATCGCTTAGTGATCGGAATTACTTCGGCCATGGAGTGCCGGCAGGAAGTTTAAGCGCACTTTTCTGTAGGCCTGATACGTTCACACTGCTCTTCAACGCAGAGCTTCAGCAGGGTGTGGACTGGGCAAAGGGGGATTTTCCAATTCCTGACTGTCTGAAGACCAGTGATGGAAAGTTTGTCGGTGAGATAGTGATCACGATGTGTTACCCCTCTCCATGCGATCTCAGATTCGGCGATGAATATGTCCAGCACGAGGTGGAGTTGTCATTTGGAACCTACGATCTTGACGAAAGCGAGTCTCCGCCAAAGCGAAAGCAGTCGGGTAAAGTGCCCTTGGAGCGACCGCCCGGCCTGAGTACGCGTGAGAAGGCGCAGCTGGAAGATGGTCTGAAATTTTCCGCCACAAAGGTCTATCGAGCTCGATTCCCGCGTGGCTGCGCTGGCGAACAATGGCGGCTAAAGCTTTCGTTGACACGAAGGCTGGAGACCGTTGAAAACGTTACCCAGCAAGTTTTTGTGATCGTTTCACTTCGCGGTCTGGAGCCTGAACTTGCTGTCTACTCTGATGGACTGCGTGCGCTGCCGCAGAGCTGGCGTGTCGACAACCTCGTGAGTCCGATTTCGACCGATCTGCGAATTCGTCTTTGAGGTGCCCGTCGGATTCGATTTGGAGTCTCGTTAGCGAGACTAAGCTAAGTGCCGAGATCGTCTCTGGCGGGATCGACCAAGGTAGGTCGTGGTCATAGAGGTATCGCATGGCATCAGTTTTATGGCCGCTAGCTTGTCTTTTGTCACCCTGCGTGTCCGTAACTCCACGGTGCTTTAGGCCGTGGAGAGCAAAGCGTTGTTCCGTTGTTAGCACTCCAGCTGCTATCGCATTCCGCATCATGCGTTGCCAGGAAGTTTGGAAGCCGGATGTCGTCAGCGGTTCGCCATCCTCGCCCACAAGGAGGTATCGGTCCTCCGCTAGTGACGGTACGGGCCTACTACGCTGTAACCAAATCTGTTGGCGACGTTCCCGAAGCGAGTTGATCGCTCGGGCGAGTTGCTCGCCCTTACGAACAAGATTGTCGCGGCTACCTTTACGGCGGTTTGTCTTCAACCCAGAATCGAGGTCATGAGCGTCGGTCAGAGTTAGTACCTCAATGCCACGCAGCCGTGCCTGGTAAGCTAGCTCCATGGCCGCCCAGAGGTAACTGGGTAGCGCCCCTTTTTCCCGAGGTCCGAGATTCCCACATGCCTCCGCATACGCTTGGACCCGACGGAACACCTCGAGATCGGGCATCCGGTGTTCTCGCTTCTCTTTGACTTGCTTCACGCCAGCAGCCGGATTGGTCTGTGTATGGTCGTGCTCTCGCCCCCCATCCAAAGACTCGGCGCAGGTAGCGGAGCAAGTGGTTGGCCTTCGTTGGATAGCCGGGCACGGGCTTCTCTCCGGGTTCTGATGCCGGGCGCCCTTGGGCGATAACATCTACGAGTCGGCGAATTGCTCCTGGGGTTAGCTTGTCTATCAACATGTCGCCAAGCTTCGCGCCGTTCTTCAAGGGATACACCTTGATTGCGGCGGCATAGTCTCGGTAGTGCCGTTGGGTGGAACTGGCGAGATGGCTGAAGGTGAGGCTTGTCTCAAAGAGCTCGATTACGTAAGCGATGCTTCCTCGGGTCGCGCTGCCCAAGCGCTGCTCCGCAATTATGTGCAGATCCGATAAGCGCGCGTCTGCTTGCGCGACGGTCTTAGATTTGAAGCCCCTGCCATCGGGATGGCGGTCGAGTACGTACCATCGGCCGCGACCGGACCTGTCCCAATAGATGCCCTTTGGGACCATGTTGTAATCGATATGGGATGGCAAGTTGGGCGGGGCCTTTCTTGGCCGGCCGGGTGGTGTCATGCTCAGGTCTCGGTAACCAGGAGGAACAGGGAATGAAGTTCGAGATCTATCGTGAAGGCGGGCGCTCTTTGCTCGCGCAGGCCGTTGGAGACTGGCGGTGGCGACTGCGTGCTGATAACGGTCGTATTATCGCGACTAGTGGTGAGGGATATCAGAACAAGGCTGATTGCCTCCATGGCATCGAGCTGGTCACGTCCGCTTCTGTGGCGACAACTGTCTATGACGCAACACAATCGCGAAATTTGACCAGATCAGTTCTCGGAACGTGGACTTAAAGCAGATCTGATGGATTGTATTTTTCGCTGTTTGGCGCGTCGGTGGCGAGCCCGAGTGACTGGTTGAGAGCATCCATCGTTGTCCAGATACCCCCTTTGCCGTCGTATTGAATGCGGATGCCGCAGTCTCGTGCCCAGCGTTCAACAGTGGCGAGGCGTGGACGCTCTCCGGGTCGGCAGAGCTCCTGCAAGTCTTGAAACTGTAGTGCTTTCCCAATCATTGGTCCCCTTCTCCAAATGTCGCTTGCGGGGAAGGGCCTTCCTCAGACTTGACTAAGAAGCAGATCCCATGAGTTCGAACGGCCCTGCCGATGGCTGGCACTCCAAGATGTCGTCCTTTGCGCCTTTCTGGACCGTAACTGGCCCAATCGCTTTGTCTTTTGCAGCGGGTCAGTTTCTTTTCGCTGATGTCTACGACGTGCTTGGTTTCGGGGCGATATTGGCGGCTCCAATCATCACCGTTGTCATTCTGGGAGCGGCGTCGTGGGGCCTTTATCTCTTCCTGAAGGCAAGGAATGAGCGTTCCGCGCTTATCGGTGTCAGTTTGAGTCGTCTTGGCGAGAGAGATCAGTTGATCCTGTATTTCATCATCTCTTTCACTTGCGCATTCGCGCTTTGGGCCGGCATGGAAGTGCAAAGTAGAACGAACAGCTTTGAGGATACGGCTCAAGCGGAGACCAGGAGGCGCCAGGCAATTGACGTAGCTTCGACACTCGTTCCATTGATCATCACCAATTGTGTCCCCTCCACCAGTGCAAAGCCGACTGACGAAGAGGTCCCGGCCGAAGCGCAGTAACCGTGCCTCCCACGCATCCTGACAGCGACCTTGACTCACCTCCCTGGCTAAAGGTTTAGCCTTGGACTTGAGTGCCGCCTTTTGCTCGGCGTGGTTAACCAGCGTGGACGCCCTGTCATTGACCAGTCCGGCAGGGGTCAGACGCCTCGACAATTTCGAAGAGTCGTGGCATCTATGCGCTCGCACCGTGCCTTTCAAGGCAATCGGATTCACGGCCGGGTCTGCTGTGTGGAGGAGCAAATCCGGGTGAAGCGGTAGGAGGCGGAAGCCGCAGCCCTCAGCCATGTGCTGCCTCCCAGGCGACAAGCGCCTCAGCTGCAAGCGGCCGCACGAACCATGCCGCTGGGCCATCTTCGGTATCACCCAACCAGACCAAGCGCCAATCTGCGCCGGGGCCAGTGGGCTGCCACGCGCGCATCTCATCCCAGTAGCGATAGTCCCCGGTCTCCACGGCTTCTTCGGTGAAGTCGCCAAACGTAACCTGCAGGTCGAAACCCTGAGCAAGCAACAACGGTCGCAGCGATACCTCGCGACCGTCGGCCCACGCCGGCACGTCCGGATGGCACGGGATCTCACCGTCGGCATTGCGCGCCGGGAGTCGACTCGGGTGATACAGGCCGCGCCATGGGTCCGCCGGATCGACGACGGTCCGAGTCTGGTTCCTGACCAGCTCCAGCAGCTCGGTCGCTTGCGCCAGCCGGGCACGGGTGGTGTCGCAGAGCGGCGTGTCGCCGTCCTGCATGCTGCTGGGCAGAGTCGAGACATAGGCGGTTACGGCGGTTTCGAACACGCGCAGATCCTGCAAGCGCGGGAGGCGGTGATGCAGATCACGCAGCGCGGTCTGCGCCTGGCCGTGATCGCCTGCCATGGTGTGTGGGTGGTGGCCATGGCCCAGCGCGTGAACGATGGCATCTGGATTGCCTCGCTGGATCGGCACCGGCATGGCCCCGGCGGTCCGTTCCGCTGGTGCAGCAGCTACGAGCAGGGCCGGGCGGGGGCCGAGCTATGGGTGATTAGGCACGAGGCGAGGTTGCGGGAGGATGTGGACACGATCTTGACTTGGCAGGAGAAGGTCCGCGGCAACCGACTGGCCAAGGCTGACCTTGACCCGCCGTTCGGCTAGATGGGGTAGGGCAACAACTCACATCGCATCGCGGACGCTCCAGAAAACTCACCACCGTGTCCTTGCGCCGCAATGATCTGCCTGCCCATGCTCCGGAAGTTAAGTCAATGCAAGTCGTTGATTCGCATTTAGAGTCAGGCAGCCTTCTAACCCGGCGGTTACAGGTTCGATTCCTGTCGGGCACGCCATTGGAATCAATGGTTTATGAACTCACGCCCGCGAGCATCGGTTTCCATTCGATGGCTGGGCAATCCTGGGTGGCGAGCATTCCACCTTCCTCTTTTCCGATGAAAGATGCCCTTTGCCTGGGGGGGGGGGGGGGGGCAGTCGCACGGCGTGATGCCAGGCGGGTTGCGGTGAACCTGCGTCTGGCGATGATCGGCTCACTCCGCAGGTGCTTGAGCAGCGCCGCCTGGGTTGGGGCAATGTGCCCGGCAACGAAAAAAAGCCAGCGCTATGCGCTGGCCTTTCCCAAGTCGCGATGGACGCACTCTGGTCGAGTGCGCCCTGGATGGATCACATCTGTTCCAGTTCGCCCACCCGGACCTTGCCGCCACCGCAGTTGCCGTGGCAGCCGCCGCTGATCGGGCCGCTGCCACCGCCGCCGCCGCCGCCACCACCGCCGCCACCACCACCGCCCCGGGAGTTGGGCGGGAGGACGGTCGAAATCACTTCGCCGGAGTCGAAACCTGCACCTCGCCACGTGTAGTTGACGCACGAAATACCGTTGCAGACGGTCAGGACATCGCCGGTCTGGACTCGCGTCTGGGCTGTCCAGACGGTGGTCCGGCCGTCATTGAGCTTCTGGACCTCTTGGGAAAGCTGCTGGTTGGTCACCGGATCGGGATACGGGGTTGTCAGCGTGCATCCGGCGGTGCAGTTGATGACGCCAGGAAGCTTTTTCGCTTGAAGGCTCCCGGCTGCCATGAACAGCAGCACGCCTGCAATGGCGGGAATGGAGTTTCTACCAAGCGAAGGGATAATCCCAATCAGTCTAGCTTTCACAATAGGTCCTTATCGTGGGATGCAACAGTTCTTGAAGATTTCGTTCGATGAAATGCGGGCTTTCTCTTTCTCTTGGCTGCTCAGGTTTTTCTCATGGTTGGCAATGTCAGTGGTGGTGGCAAAACGTGGGTCCAGCCGGTTGAGGACGCGGGTGTACGCCAGGGCGGCAACGGGATCCGCAGGAACGATGCCGCCATACGTGTAGGCCATCGCCATGTCGCTGATGACATTGACGTTCCCTTGTGATTCCAGTTCGCGCAGATATCCGGTGGCGGTGTCCTTCCACGCCTCGAGCGCCGCGGGATCACGGATTGCGTCATCAAGCGAACCGATGACTTTCTCCGGCGATCGCGAGTAAGCGCGCATCGCTTCCTGCGAGCCCATGGCGGCGGCCTTCGAAAGCCAATCGGCGTGATAGATGTCCTGATCCAGAGCCAGCGACTCGCACTCTTTGAGGATTCGTTCCGATCGCTCCAGGAACCAGTTGCCGGACCCGACCGTGGTGGCTGAATCCGCCAGCTTGTCAGCGCGATCCGAGATGAAGGTCTGGCACTGCTCGATGGTTCGATAGATTTCGTAGGTTGCCGTGGCATCTCCGGATTCGGAGCGCAGCATCAGTTGCTTGACGTGGGCGAGCGCGTCACCGGGAGGCCGGAACTCATTGCCTCTTACGATCTCGTAGGCTTTGGGGCCCACCGCCTTGTACGAGCCCGGCGGGATCTTGTTGTCCCGCTCCAGCCTCTGCGCGGCCGCCGCACCTGACGCCGGAAGCTGCCTTCCCTGGTCGGGCCTTTCATCAAGGCTGCCACTGTTCCCGGATTCCTCTGCCGTGGCATCGGCAGCTGGCTGCTGCCGGTAGCCGTACATTGCAACGGCTGCCACTGCCAGCACCGCTGCCAGCGTGACGAATCCGATTAGCCGCTTGCTCATCTATTGATCTCACCTTCATTGCAGGAACCGGCATGGTTGCAAACGTGCGCCTCGCGTTCCATGTCCTGCAGCTAACGTTGTATGAATGGATCTCCCCCATTCCCGTTTGAGATTCATTCATGATTCGTTCACCAATCGTTCACGCCGTCGGGAGTGCGTCCGACCATGGCGAGCTGTTTGCCTGCGCCTGACCTTCGGCGCAGGCGGCACGCACCTTCTGGCGCCCGGCATGAGATGCAGTTTGGAAAGGCGCGGGAGAGGTAGAGCAGGTGCTGGCCGAAGTGCATCGTCTGCGCAGTTGCCAACGGCGGCTTACCCTGTACTGCGGCGGTGTCACCTCGCTGGCGTTGACTGGCCTGCTGACGGGGGCGACGGACCAACGCAGTGCGTCGATCGACGTGATCGAAACGATGTTGCCGATGGACAGCGGCGGCCGATGTTCTCGGCCGAAGATGAGCGCTTGCACGCGCAGGTGTGCAAGCCATTACCCGTCGTGTGTTTCCTGGCAGGACGCAGTCGCACAATGCGATGTTTCAGCTGCTCGACGGAGCGGGCCAGCCGCGCCAGCAGTTGCAGGTCACGCCGAAGGGGGAGGCCACGCTGTCATTCCTGGACGAGCATGGGGACGCCGTGCGTGTGATCTCGGCGGAGCAGCTCTGATCTCCTGTTCCGGCCCCTGCACATCAATGTGAAGAAGTGCTTGCAATTCCTTCGCGACTCCCGGAAAATGCCGGACTCGCTTCGGGGGGACGGACTTCTGGTTCCGCCCATAAGCAAAGCATCAAGTTCCAACGTCAGCCTCATCGGCGGTGGAGCGAAAGTTTCAGTGGTGGCTGTAGCTCAGTTGGTTAGAGTACCGGATTGTGATTCCGGTGGTCGGGGGTTCGAATCCCCTCAGCCACCCCACTGATTCAACCGCATCGGCGCAGCCGAAACGGTATTGCAATAAACAGAAAGCACGCTACAATGTGCGTCTGAGTTTCACGGGCCGTTAGCTCAGTTGGTAGAGCAGTTGACTCTTAATCAATAGGTCCAAGGTTCGAATCCTTGACGGCCCACCAAGACAGAAGCCACCTGGTACCCCAGGTGGCTTTTTTCTTATAAGTGTGACTCCTATCGTTTCGATGGATCACGCGTTGCAGAACCCGCTCGGCGTGGATCTGCAGCAGCAGCGGGACCGCAGTGCTGGTTTCAACCACGTTGAAAAAAGTGCTTGCACCCACCGAGCGGATCGGGTCATAATTCGCGCCCCGATTTCGGGCTGTTAGCTCAGTTGGTAGAGCAGTTGACTCTTAATCAATAGGTCCAAGGTTCGAATCCTTGACAGCCCACCAGACGAAAGCCACTTGGTTCGCCAAGTGGCTTTTTTCTTGCCTGTTCGCCGGGTGGCGTCTGCAGATACCAGCGGTGCTGGCTGGAGTGGAGCCCCCTTGAGTCAAGGGGGCGCGGCGAAGCCGCGGGGATGTGGGGGCTGGTGAAGTGGGGCCCGCACTTTGCCATGCAAAGCGTGGGGCTGCGGCGCGAATGCGCAGTAGCTTCCCCTTGGTTCGCCAAGTGGCTTTTTTCTTGCCTGTTCGCCGGGTGGCGTTTCATCCGCGCATGGCGTGGATCTACTGAAGCGATGCTGAAATCAGGGGCATACGCGTCATCAGTGTTTTCAATGCTGTGCGCTGCTTCTCACCGCGCTGCGCCCTTCATCGCACCCAATGGATCTTCCGCGCCGAGAGCGCATGCATGTACGAAGGAAGATCCTGATGGCCGATATGAAACGACTGCGCCGGGGGCTGTGGGTTTCATTTGCGTTGCTGGTGTTGGTGGCCTGCGCGCCGGAACGTGATCCGGCGCAGACCATGGAGCGCGATGCAGGTACAGGGGCGGTTCCGGCGCGCCCGGTCGGTGACACCATGCAGATGCAGCCGGCGCAGCCGGTGGAGGGTGAGGCTGCGCCGGAGGCGATGGGGCTGCGTCGCACCGACAAGGGTGGCGTGGACATCCGCAAGGTGGATGTGGCGGCCGGGCAGGGCGCTGACGCACCTGCGTCCCCTGCCGAGGCGAAGCACTGAGTCGCCGCCGTCCCGAACGGTCGCACGACCTTCGGGGCGGCCTTTGGCGCGGGCAATGAGCACAGGGCTGTCATGTTCAGTTTTGTGCAGGCCTTCCGATTCCCGCCGTCGCCTGCGACAATGAATGCCTGAGCCGGCCACGCGAAAGTGGCGGAATTGGTAGACGCCCTGGATTTAGGTTCCAGTGAGGGTGACCTCGTGCGGGTTCGAGTCCCGCCTTTCGCACCATCTGGCCGAGCACAGATTGCCTAAGTGATTGAAAAATAAGCTGGCGACGGTCAGTTGTCCTATTGGATTCCCGCTTTGGCAATTGATCCCTGTCTCGGAACGTCACCTGTTCCGTTCGAGGCGGCTGGGAGGCGGAACTGCTCCAGTGCAGACATGCCTTGGAGCGATTGCTCGGCCAGTACCTTCGCGTAGACCGCTGAGGTGGTCTGGATGTCGCGGTGTCCGAGCCACTCCTGCACGAGCTTGATGTTGCCGGTCGCCAGCAGCAGCCGAGTGGCGCACGTATGGCGGAGCGCATGCGGTACGCACTCCTTCTCGGAAGCGAGATGTGTCCCCTTGATGGCCCATTGCCACAGCCGGTCGGCGCGCGTGCGATTGAGCATCGTGAAGGGGCCGTCCGATGTGGCCGCCAGGGCGTCCTTGCGCCGCTGTAGAACCTCGGCGACACGGGCGGTGCAGGGTAGGGTGCGGGGACGCCCCTTCTTGAGCGTAGCGTGCCGCCAGAAGCGGACGTGGAGCCTTCCGCCCTGATCGACTACTTCGGACCACCGGATGCCGATGGCCTGGCTCATGCGGCAGCCCAGGTCGGCGAGGCACACGAACAGGTCGCGGTAGTCCGCCCCGTCGCGCACCCGTGGGTGCCCTCCGGCAGGGCCGTTCGGGAGCGTGTCCCACTCCAGCAGCCGCGCCAGGATCAATTCCTCGTCCTCAACGTTCAGGACGAACGTGCGTGCGTTGTCCCTCTCGTCGGCCAAGCTGTACTCGGGCAGCTCTCCCAAGAACCGGCCGGCCTTCCTCTCGCGTTTCAGTAGGGCAAGGAGGCACTGCATCTTGCGGTTCACGGTGGCGGGAGCCGCCTTGTCGGCGAGCATGCGCTGCGCCATGTCGTTGACCGCGGCCTGCGTGATGTCGTTGATGGGCGTTTCCTCGCCCAGGTAGCTCTGGACCACCTTGCAGTTGGTACGCACGGTGTCGATGGACCGGAGCTTGCCCCAAAAGTTGCGGTCGTCCAGCGCGTCGTCCATCGCGTCCTTGAGGGTGCGCTGGCGGACCTTGGCCTTCGCCACGGCCATCTGCACCGACCGGGACTTGCCCCGAATCAGCTCCCGCAGCGCGTCCTCTGCAATCTCGGGGTCGTCGCGCAGGGCGTCGAGGACCGCCTGCTCCTTGCGCTCGGCTGCCACGCGGTCGCGGGTGCCGGTGGACAAGCGCACGCGCCGGTATCCCTCCTGCACGTCGAGCATGTAGTAGCGCTTATCGGGCGCACCCGGCTTGGGCGCGGTCCCTTTGAGGCGAAGGGCCATGTGTATCTCCAGAAATGAAAAAGGCCCGCACTAGGCGGGCCTCGGGGCACAACGGGGTGTTGGGGGTTAGGCGGCTGCGACGCGCGCCGTCACCTTGCGGTTGACACGTTCTGCGAGCGAAGCCAGCCAGTGCAGCGCCTTGGTCGTCGGGAAGATCAGGTTGCGCTTGCGGTAGGCGGGATCAGGGCGCTGCTCTAGGAAGTCAGGCCCCGGCTCGCGGTTACGCTTGATAGACGACAGGTCGAGCACATTGCGGCTCACTGCGGAGGGAGAGAGTCCGCCGAGGACGCGCTCAAGGTCCACCTGCTGAATGCCCGGCTCGTCCACAACGGCGAGTAGGGTGAGGATGCGGGTGGCGGTGATGTCCTCGTCGATCTCTTCCCGGAAGGCTGACAGTGCGGTTGTGAGAATGGCCGTCAGTTCTTTCTGCGAGAGATTCATGGTGCGCTCATTTTCCGTAAGGGGATGGTTCCCCCTTGGGAAACCATCAGGGTCTATCTTGGAGCCGCAATGTAAGGATTACAAGGCCCAAGCCAATGTTGATGGCATTCTTGCCAATTTTGTCCATCCAGAAACCACGCTGCCAAGGCGTGGGGGAGGGGTCGATTCCGATCTCATATCCAAAGGCTTTCACGAACAGGTCCAGGTACTTCTGCCCTGCGAAGGGGCCGTCCTGTCCCCTGCTCACGGCGTTGTAATGCGCCGCCACCCCCGGCTGCGCTCCACAAAAAGGTCTTACGTTTCAGTGTTTTAAGAACGGTAGTGCCAGCATCGCCGCCAGGGTCACAATGGCCCCGACCACGGATGCAAAAACAGTCCTTGCCCTACGCGGACTACCGCGCTGGCTATTGTCCGTCTCACCGTACTCATAGACTGAGAACGCCCCCCTGGTCGTCTGCGGATGCGCAGCCCGACAGCATGACGCTGCCGTCGGGCAGACTACAGGCCACAATGATGGCGCGTCCGTAGGAATCAAGTACCACGGGAGAGATTGATCCCGACTGGTGCAGTGAAGTCATGGCCGCGGGGTCTCCGTTGGGGCCGCGGGTGGGACCGGATACGACACCCGCCAGCCACAGTCCTCGGGGACGACCGAGAACTGGACGCGCTCGTTGAGTAGGCCGAGCATCGCGCGGAGAGCGCCGCGCTTCTCGTTATGGTCGAAATTGATGGTCCGAATCATTCGGGCACCTCGTAGGTCCGTTCATGCAGGACCAAAACCTCCCGCTCGAATACCAAGAACGGGCCGAACTGGTGGACGCGGAGGGCCACGTTGACGATCACCAGGGTCGAGTTTGCGGTGAAATCTGCGTTACGCATATGTAAGTCTCCTGTTATGCAAGTGCTACAAATGGAACAATGAGTGCCAAATATCGAGATTGGCCTTATGATTAGGGCTGAAGGGCGTGATCGCCACTCCCGACCCCAAGGACCGTTCGATGATTGACCCCCGCGTAGAAGTCGCCATTACGGCCCTTCACCTAGTCGTATGGGTGTGGACTAGCTCGGTGCCGGCGCATCGCACATACCTGTATTGGCGCAGGGTCTTGCGGAAGCGGCGTTAGCGGCTCCAGAAGTAGAAGCCGCTCACCTCAAACGCGTCACCGTTGAGCCGAATGTCGCGGCCATAGCTCTCGTAGTCGAAGTAGCGGGAGAGGGCGTCGGGCACGCCGTGGAGAAGCCCCGATTCGTCCACATAGTTCTCGGCAAAGTCGGCCCAGCTATCGAACTGGCCCACGTAGGCTTCGTGGAACTGCTCCACGGTCACATCGTCGAGGCCCTCGTGGTCGCAGAAGGCCGTGTAGGCAGCGCGTTCGGTGTCGTTGTGCAACTCGTCCAGCCGCTCTTGCAATGCGCACAGCTTGTCCAGGTCGGGGTGCTCGCCCCAGGTATCCCCGAACACGTCGTCGTAGTCGTGGACGGCCCACTCCTCGGCGCTGGCGACCTTGCCGCTTCCGCCACACGCCGTGCATTCCGCCCCGCCGAATACTCGGGGGACGTATGTGGTTCCAGTACCGCCGCAATCCGGGCAATCAACGGTCACGTTCGGGTGCGGCGACTCGCGCAGGATGCGGGCAATCTCATCGCGCACGTCGTCGGCGTCGCGTCCCTCCAAGTCGATCCACTCGCCGTGCAGGACGCCAGCGTTATATGAGGCAAGGCAGGCAACGTAGATTTGCATGGTGTGCTCCAGAAATGCGAAGGCCCGCACTAGGCGGGCCTCGGGATCAGGGGTGGTTATCGGTCAGTGCGCCCAATCGGGCTTGACGTTCAGCAGGTAGGCGGCGGCCACTGCGCGGGCGGTGTCCTCGTCGGCCACGTCGGCAATCCACCACCAGCGGTCCTTACCGGCCCAGCGGTAGACGCCCCAAAACTGCGCGGCCATCGGTGCGCAAGGCTCGACGCTCCCGTCGAACTCTTGGCGGGGACCGTAGGAGACCGATCGGTCGCCCAGGGTGACCAGCTTGTCACCGGCAGGTACAGCCAGCTCGTTGTCATTGCTCATTGCGACAGGCCCTTTGCGTGTTCGATGGCGCGATCCAGTGCGCCGGGGATGTTGTGAAAAATGCCGTGGCGTGTCGAGTGGGTGAGGCCGATTTTGTAGACCTCAAAATGGTTCGGCCCCTTGCGCAGCACCCATGCCTTTTCGGTCTCGAACAAGATGTCCTCCTCGCGGTAGCTCATCGCGCGGCTCCCATGCCCTCGGCGATCCATGCGCGGGCCTGCTGCTCGGCGCGGGCCACGCCATCGGCGGTCTCGTGGTTGATGCCGTTCCTCGACAGCCACCCGCCCAGCGGGTCGGCGATGTCGTAGGCCCAAACGCCGCTCCACTGCTCGCCGACCTCCTGCCAGAGGCGGTGCAGCATGCGCGCCACCTCGACAAGAAATTCGGAGTCCTCAATGCCCAGCGGCGCGGTGCTCATCGGCTCGGGCCACGTCCACCCGCTCGCCAGCTGCGCGAGGTCGATGGGGTCGAAGTCGGTATCCCTGATTGCGCGGTTGACCACGGTGGCGAACTCCTCGGCTTGCTGCGGCGTCATCGCGGTCGCCGCCAGTTGTTCGTGATAGCGCCCCGGCTGTGCCAGGAACACGTTGCGGGTTCCGTAGGTGCGCAGTTCCATCACAGCACCCCCAGCCCGCGCAGCACCGGCATCACCAGCGCGTTGGTCTCGTCGTTGTCGCTCCAGTCGCTCGCGGCGTCGTCCCCGTTCTCCCAAATCAGGAGCACAAACCCCGCCTTTGTTGCGTCCGGGCGGTAGAACCGCAGGTGATCGTGGTCGGTAGAGGCGAGGGCCTCCAACACTTCTTGCCGGTCGCGGCTGTGCCGCACCGTGGTTTCTTCGCCGTCGTAGACGCCGAGCGAGTAACCAGCGGCGAGGGCGGCATCCACCAGCGCCACGGCTATGCGCTTCGCGCTCTCGGGGGCGTAGTTGTCGAGGTTCATGGCTTTCTCCGGGCAACAAAAAAGCCGCCTTGCGGCGGCTGATGGGTTCGGGTTAAGCGCGGAGCGCGTCGCTGCACAGGGCTTCCGGGTATGACGAGTCGCGCATTGGCATGACGATCAAAGACGCGCACCTGATGCTCGGATCGGTGATGCCGCCAATACCGAACATGGCCGCCACGTCGCCGCCAGTCACCGGAATCAGTGAAGTGGCCTTGCCGCCGAATGCCTTGCAAATTACACCGGCCGCCTTCACTACGCCTTCGAGGACGGCAGGCGCGAATCCGGACAGCTTGAGTTCGTTCGGCTTGGACACCGCAGCACGCCAGTCCGGGTAGGTTCCATCAACGGCAGCAAACTCAATGGCCTGGCCTCCGCGCTCCGCCTTGAACCGGCTGGCATCGCCCACGGCGCTGAAATAGACATCGCCCTTCATCTTGGCGACCAGCTCGCACGCATTGCGCGGCACGATGATCTTGCCAATGTCCCACGGCAGGCTGGTACGCACCACAAGCATGCGGTGGCCGTCTGTAGCAACGATGATCGCACCATCGGCGTGCGACTCAATCAGCACGCCATTCAAGTAGAAGCGAACGTCATTCTTGGGGGCCACATGCAGAGCGGCGGCGATCAGGGCGGAAGGAATTTTGTTCATAGCTTTCTCCGGGCAACAAAAAAGCCGCCTTGCGGCGGCTTCGGGGGATTGGGGTAGGGCGCTGTTAGAGGAACAGCTTGGTCAGCGTGACGATGCCAGCCACAAAGGCCGTGGCGACCACCAGCGGATACCACCGGGTCTCCATCATCAGCTTGTCGCTCTCGCGGTTGATCTTGCGAATCTCAGCGGTGAGCTTGCGCACTTGCAAGTCCTCCAGTGGTCCATTGGTGCTCATGGTAGCTCCAAAAAAGACCCGCCGTCACACGTCGGCGGGGTGTGGAAAACCGGGTTGACGAAAGGGGATCAGATGACAACGGGGGATGGACAAGGCGCAACTTGGGTGCGGTTCTTGTGTGCCTGGCGCTCCCGCTCGTTGAGTCGGGCGCGGTGCTCGCGGATGCCGCGGCGGATGCAACCGGCCACGTAGTAGTCGCGGGCGGTCATATCAAACGGGATCATCGTCATGGGTTGCTCTCCAGTGAATCGGACCACCAAAACGCCCCATCACAACGGTAGGGGCGCTTTGGCGGTCAGACTCATGCTCGTAAGGCATGGAATCTGACCGTCGCCAGCTTCCGGGAGCGCCTCCAGCTCGCCTAGGAATCCCGTACAGATGGCCCCGCTCTTTCTGGCGGTGACCCGGTATCCGTGGCGGCCTTCATCGGCCCTTACACTTCCCGGCGCGGCTAGTGTTCCCAGCTCCCCGCGTTCTGCCGTGGGCGGCGCTCCTGCCTGCCCCTTTCCTACTGTCCCGACCGCACCCTGCGGCCGTTGTTCGATGGTGGGCATTATGCCCTTTTGCTCCCGGTTTGTCAATCACTCCCGGTAGGGGGATGGTTGAGCCGGACGTTACCTGCGGTGCGCTTAGGGGCCTTTGGGGCTAGTCCTCAGTGCTGGCGGGATAAGCTCTAGGTGCTGTCGATCCATCGGTCGCACGTCTGTCGCCGCCTTTTCCGCTGCCGCCGTGTTGCTGGCGACGGGTATAGATTAGATCAATCCCCGCATGGCTGTCAATACCCCGATGGCAACGATTTTGGATGGTCGCAGGGAGCGCCTAGCGCGCGCGTGGGGAGCTTCTATAGGCGGGGCGGTAGGGGTGCCCGTGGCGGGCCTTGCGTGGGCCGTGGTGGCGCATTGGCTGGCCGTGGTGGGCGGCAGGTGGGCATAGGCCGGGCAGGGTGTGCCGAGGTGGTCGGCAGGTGTGCCGAGGTGGTGCCGAGGTGGGCGCGTGGCGGTCAGGGCAAAAAGACAGATAGGGACAGACAGGGGCGCGAACGTTTGAGCGCGGATGTCCGCAGGTTGCCCAGGTATCGCATGGGATTGCCTAGGCACTGGATACCTAATCCGGTGGTTCACCTTTGGAATCAGTAGGTTAGCCGAGGTGGTGACGCCGCAGGTGACGCGAAGGGGGCGCATCGTGCCTTACGCTACAGGGGGCGACCCCCTACGGGGGGTGATCGCGCCGTTCCAAGTAGTTGGATACTCCTTCGGAAATTTGCCGCAAACCTTTCGACCACCTCTGTCACTTCGAGGAGACGTTATGTACGCCCGCCGATACACGATAAGAACCGCTACCGCGATCACCGTCCTGGCCTTAGTGCTCGCAGGACTCCCTGCCGCGTACTTTCAGACCGGCGTAAGGAGCGCTGAGGAGTTGCGTTCCTGGAACGAGCAGATCATCGAGAACGACGCCTCGCCGCAGGTGTTGGTTGATGAGGCGGTGCGGACGTTTGACGCCGCGACGAATGACCTCATCAGCAACCGCAATTCCCGCAACCTGTTTCTCCAGCTCGCTTTGGGCATCCCGGCGCTCGCTTGGATTGGTGCGGGCGTGGTGCTATGGGTCATCAAGGATGGGACGGAGGTCTAGTCCGCCGCAGTGGCACCCAAGGAGGACAGAGGAACACCCCAGGAGTGCATAGGAGAACTGTAGCTCTACTTGATGGTGAATACCAATGAATAGAACTCTATAGTCCTGCTAGAGTAATACTTAGGTCTTACTATGATAGCACCCTTGTCAAGCCCTCCCAGTGCTCCGTGGTCGAATAAACTTAGCGGTTGGCATAGACATTACAACGAGCATCTATGGCATCGCTCAATACCCTCCTCATTCGCTTGGCGGCGCTGGTCACTGTCCTCTCGCTGGTCTGTGCTGGAGTGCCCGCCGCATATCAGCACGCGAAGCTTCGAGCAGCACGGGAGCTGGTCGAACGTACCCGCGAGGTCATAAACGATGACACGACCGCGTACAGCGTGGTGGCCGATGCGGTGCCAATTCTGGATTCTGCACTGACTGAGGCCGCGCAGCACGAGCACATGAGAGGCCTACTCGTGGAATTCACGATTGGCGTCCCGCTGATCGTTTGGTTTGTCGTCTTGGCTGTAATGTGGTGGTTCAAGGATGAAGAATTGGCGTGATAGCTGAACTGTTCACTTTCAGGTAGAGTCGTTTCCTGTCTTTTAACTGGCCGTCGTGTACGGTACGAACCGTTTGGGGAACGTAGGCGTGGGAGAACGCGCGATGGCTACGGATGCATACAGCCAGGGTCGGCTCGGCTCGTTGTTGGTCATGGAAGATGATCCTGACCTCTCAGGGATGTTGAAGGAAATCCTGGCGATGCAGGGTTACGAGGTCGATGTGGTCGCCTCCGCTGCCGATGCATTCGACCGCATAGAGGCGAAAGCATTTCACGCGGCGATCTTAGACATCCAGACGCAGGACGGAGCATCAATGTCCGTCGCCGATTACCTGCTGTCGCACCGAATTCCCTACATGTTCGCGTCCGGGGTGCCGAACCCGCAGCTCCCTGACGCTCACCAGTGGGCGACCTTTCTCCCGAAGCCGTACCGCATCAAAGAACTCATGAGCGCCCTTGATAGGACTCGCCAAATCGGCATTCCTGTTTAGGCGCGTCCATGCGCCAGTAGTTCAGGTCCGGCGTTTTAGGAAACGCTTTGTAACCGTGTCGTAGGTCTGCACCGGAGGACCGCTGTAGAGGTCCGTCGAGCAGGCCATGAGGACTGCTTCGGTCGCGTTGTGGCCTGCCTTCATGGCGGCCAGGGCAATCGCACCACCACTACCGGCGACGAGGAAGTCGCGCCGGAGGTCGAGAGGGAGACCGTCGTGGTAGAAGGCCACCGGGTTGTCCCGCAGGCCGACCACGAGGATCGTGTACTCGCCCTTGGTCAGTTCGTCGAATCCCTCCGACAGCTCGCGCACGGCTCGCTGGATGTGGGAAGTGGTGCCCGCGCCGAACACCACCAGGTCGCGCCCGGTGGTGTCGGTGGTGCGGTAGAACTTCTCCTCCTCGTACCGCAGATCACCAGCGGTGACCTGCGAGTCGATAGCAACGAGCCGGCCGTCAAAGGCCAGCGTGGTCACTGCTTGATGTGCTCCCGCCAGTAGCTCGGGGTGAACGCAGCCCACTCGATGTCGTTCACGTCATCCCACAGGCGCTCCGCGGCATTCCGCAGGTGCTCCCACAGGCCGCCGAGGACGACGTAGGGCAGCGCCAGGAACACGACGACGAACAGCCAGCCGGTGTAGGTGCGACGGGAGGTCTCGCGCAGGCGCTCCAGGAGCCACTGCGAGGCGAGGGCAATGCGTAGCGCTACGTACCCCTTAGCGCGCTCGTAGGCGCGCACCAGGCGCTCGCTGGCGCGGTTGTAGATGGTCTTGAAGTTCATGGGTTCCGGTTAGGTGTTGCGGATGGTTGCCAGGGCCTTCGCGTAGAGCGCGTCCCAGGTGTCACGGTGCGGCTTGCCCGGCCGCCAGTTGCGGACGTAGTAGTCCCATGCGGCCTGGGGGTTACCCAGGGCGGGCAGCGGACGCGGATCGGTGAACAGCAGCAGGCGAGCGAACGCACAGGCGAGCACGTCGTCGGAGGCGAGCGCCTCGTTGACCGCAGCGGTCGAGGGACGCTCCAGACGCGCGGAGACGAGCTGTGAGGCGCGTGCGGAGGTCGCCGGGTGACGGAGTACACCTGCGGTGCCGCCGCCCGCCTCGAACTGCCAGAAGCCGCGTGCGGGGCCTTTGATCTGCCTGCGGTGCTCGAAGCGAGATTCCTGGAGACCAATGGCGAGCAGCATGACCTTCGCTTCGGGAGTGAAGGCCACGCCGGGGAGCAGCCGGGCCGCCGCGGGGATCAGGTTGTCCCTGACCTCCACGAGGCTCGGCAGCTTTGCGTCGGTCATACCGGCGCGTAGGGGTTCGACTGGCCGCCCTGGGTGTGGCAGCAGGGAGCGTGGTTGCAGTCGCACGGCGTTACCGGCGCGGGTGCGCTCGGGCCGTCGTTGTCGTCGTCGTTCTTGCGGCGCAGGAACAGGTACAGCAGGCCAGCGGCGGCGAGCGCCATCAGCCACGCAGCGAGCGTGTTGGACATTGGGTCTCCTACAGGATGTCGAGGTAGTTGTCGGGTGACGGCATGCGGCCGGTCACGGACTGGATGAAGGAGGCGTACTCGCGGTCGAGCAGCTCCTCCAGGTAGCGCTGCTCCTCCTTGGACACGTCTCGGGAGAGCTGGTCGGCCCAATACTTCACGGCCATCGCCAGCGCTTCGAGGCGGTCGTCGTGGCGCAGTGCGCCGCGGTCGCGCGTGATGCGCGTCAGCTGGTAGCACAGCTGGTACTTCTGTTCGGACTTCTGATCGGCGCGGATGATCGAGGCATCGACCACCAGGCGGTGCTGGTTCAGCACCGGCTCCAGCACGTCGATGATTCGGTTCTCCTTCGAGGTGCCGTAGTGCTTCACCTCCTCGATGGAGCACGGGTACACGCGCGCCAGGACGCCGGAGAGCATCTTGGCGAACATGCCGTCACCGAAGTTCGCCTCAATGAGGACTGCGGAGACCTTCTCGGCGCGCGCGATGTGCGCCAGGGTCTCCAGCGTGTCGTCGTCGTAGCCGCCCTTGGTCGCACCAGCGCGGCGCGCGTAGAGCATGCCGCGAAGCATGCCGACGACCGCGTAGCCGGTTTCGTCGCCACCTCGGCCCGAGGGGTCGATGGCGAGTACCTTGCCGGTGAACTCCTCCATTTCCGAGGCGAGGTACATGGGCCGGTACAGGCGGTCGCCAGTGAAGCCCACGGACGGGATGTCGCTGACGATGTACTCCGGGCCGCTGCTGTAGACCACGCGGATCGGAGCGACCTCGCGGTCCACGTCCATCACGATCAGGTCGGACAGCTTGAGCGGGTACTTCTCGGCGTCGGACAGCGACGCATCGAGCATGAACTGGAGCATGAAGCCGGAGCGTCCGTAGGACGCCTCGCGCTCCATCAAGTCCTCATCGGAGAAGCGGACGCTCTCGCAGTTCTTCCAGGCGAGCTTGGGGTTCGCGTCGAACGCATCGGCGATCATCGGCGCGAGGCGGTCGCCGTACACCTGACGGTGCTTGGTGTCCTTCGGGTAGCGCGCAGGCCAGATGCGGATGACGTAGCCGCGCTCGGGCAGCTTGTTGTAGAGCGACTCCTCGGTCTGCGGAGTGCCGAGGTAGATGATCTCGCCGCCAGGCTTGAGCACCGCGTCGAACTCCTTGACCAGCTCGGCGAGCTTCTCGCGCTGCACGACGGTCATGGAGTTCTTTGGGACTTCGATGTCGTCCGCGATGATGGTGTCGGCGCGGGAGCCGGTGAGCTGGCCGTTGATGCCGACCGACTTCACCGAGGGCGACTGATCGGGCTGCGCGGGACCGACATCGAACGCCAGGTTCGAGTTGCGCTGGTCGGGACGCGGGCGCAGGTGTTGCAGCTCAGGCAGGGTTTCGATCAGGCGCTTGACGAACACCGAGAACGCATCGGCGCGTTCCTTCGATGCCGAGACCACCATGATCTTGTGCTGGGGGTCTTTCCAGAGGAGCCAGCAGACGTAGGCGGCCGTCACCCAGGACTTGCCGACGCCGCGGTACGCCATGATGACGCGACGGCGCGGGCCGGTTTTCAGGAACTCGCAGATGTCGTACTGGATCGGAGTGGGGCTTGGTAGCCCCAGCTCCTTCCAGACGTACCAGGCGAAGTTGCGGAAGTCCTCGAAAGGGTGACGAACGTGGAGGCTCGTCATGCCCTCCATCAGTTCAGCCGCCCATCCTCAGCGGGATCGAACGGGAACTCGGACACCTTGTCGGCCAGCTTGCCCAGCGGTGAGCCGGGCGGCGTGGCCGCAACGTCGATGCCGTTGTCCTTGAGAAACTGCCGGGCCACGTTGAGGATCGAGGCCAGGCCCTTCGCGTCCGACTCCATCGAGTCGATGGTGTCGGCGAGCTTGTCAGCGACTGCGGCGTGCAGTCGCTCCAAGGCATCCTTGGGGGCGGTCACTTGTTGACGACGCGGTTCAGTACGGTCTCCAGCGCGGACGTGCCGAGCGACGCCAGGATGCACGCGAGCGCGACCTGGGCGACGAAGGAGACGCCGGGGATGAAAATGACGATGGCACCAGCGGCAAGGCCGGTAGCGCCAGAGAGGATTGCGCGGCCGAGCGCCTGCTTCCAGGTGATCGGATCGTTCGACGTGAGCATCTTTGCGATGCCCACGATGAGGCCGACGCCCGCGAGAGCGCCGACCAGCTTCACTTCATCGTGCATTAGGTCTCTTGTAGGTGGTGGATGCGTTAGAGCGGACGACCGAAGCTGTACTCGTAGTTGCCGGTCAGGGTGATCTGCGTGACGCCATCGGTGACGACGACTGTGAACTGCCCCATGCGGGAGGTGTTCCGCCCAGAGGCGGTCACAGTGCCACCGAGGCCGCTGCCGGAGATCGACGCGCCGCCTGTGACGGAGCGGGAGACCACGGAGTAGTTGCCGGTGCCGCCCGAGCAATAAACGCTGAACGACTCGCTGACCGTGCCGTTGGTGGACTGAGGCCAGTTACCCATCAGGTAGCTCGGCGACAGCGATGCTTGGAACGGCGTCGCCTTGACCGCGTTGTAGAACTGCGAGGCGTAGATCGGGCCGCTCGTGGGGACGCCGTAGTTGGCCGGAACGTCGGGCACCAATCCACGTCCTCGGTAATACTGGTCCGCGTAGATCGGGTAGCCGCCGCCAAACTCGGCGCGGATCATTTCCCAGGAGATAGGGCCGGAGCCGGGGAGGGCCATCAGGCACCTCCCCCAAGGTCCGCGACGCGCTTACGCAGCGCCTGCACCTCAGCGATAAGGAAGGGAATAGCCTTCTCCCACTGGATCGTCTTGATGCCGTTTGCGTGCGTGGCGACCATCAACGAGTAGACCTCCTCGGCCTCCTGCGCGATGCCGCCGACCTCGTGATCCGCGCTCGGGTGGAACGTGGGATTCAGCTCGGCGATTGCCTTGGCATCCCAATCGAACTCGCGTACACGGAAGCGGTCGAAGAAGTCGGCCACCTTGGAGGCCGAGGCGTCCACGATGTTCTTCTTTAGACGCGCATCGGACGCATAGGCGACGATGTTGCCCGTGGCGACCCAATTGTTGCTGCCGTCGCGGTAGGCGCACCACGAGAAGGCGTTGCTGGCGAGGAAGCCGTGGTTGTTGTCGTTGCAATGGAGCCAGTGCGTGGTCCCGTTGTCGGAGTCGTAACAGGTGATGGTTGGCGAGTAGCTCTCCAAACGGAGGTCGCCACCGCTACCGCCTGGGCCAGCGATAAGGAATCCCTTGCCGCCGTAGGTGCGAACCCAGGTGCTGTCCTGCATCCAGATGCCGCCGCCGTGCGCTTCCGAGTACCAGCCGGTGCCGGACTGCTGGGAGCGGAACCAGCCAGCGTTGAGGTAAATCTGATCGCCGACCGTCAGGCGGCCCGCAATGTTCGCAGCACCGTTCCAGTACAGGTTGTACCAGCTGTTCGTGTTCACGCGGGTGATCGAGCAAACGTCATCGCCAGCGCCGTTCGTTCCGTGGATGTACGCGGTTCCCGCTGCACCCATGCCGGTCAACCGCAGCGGCGCGCCATAGGCCAGAGTGACCTGCCCGGTGAAGGTTGCGCCACCCAGGCTCGCCTTGCCGTCCAGTGCGGACTGGAGGCCGCTGACGTTTGCGATGGTGTGCGTGTGACCGGCGTCGGCCTTTCCTGCCGGGTTGAAGTTCGCCGAGGTCCAGACGGTGCCGCCAGCGTTGAGGGACGCGACGCCACCCGTGCCATCGCCGAATCGGAACTCCAGCGAGTTCGCAGCTGGCGGCACGTACACATAGCGATCCAGCGACCCCAGGTACATGACGCCGGACGTGGCCTCGCCGCCAAATCCCTGCACACGAATCTGCCCGGAGGCGAACGTCTTGACGCCACCGATGGACTGATCGTCGGTCACGTTGACGACGTTGGCGATCTCGGCGGCGGTATGCGTGTGGCCGATTGCCGACTTCCCGTCGAGCGCCGCTTGCAGCCCGGTTACGTTTGCGATGGTGTGCGAGTGGGACGCCGCCGCTTTGCCGTCGAGCGCGGACTGGAGGCCGGTCACGTTGGCGATGGTGTGCGTGTGCGTCGCCGCCGCCTTGCCGTCGAGCGCCGTCTGCGTCGCGGTGCTGATCGGCTTGTCGAGGTCGGCGGTATTGTCCACCTTGTCGAGGCCGACCTGCGCCTTGGTGTGCGTGTGGGTGCTCGGCGGGTAGGTCGTCGGCTTCCCGGTGACGTGGGTGTTGAAGTCCACGTCGTCGCGGGTCGCCAGCGCGCCCAGGCCGCCGATGTCGCCAGCCACGAGGGTCACGTCGCCCTGCTTACCGGCGACGCTGGTGACCTGATCGGTGTTGTCGATCTTCTCCCAGGTAGCGCCGTAGAGCGCCTGGTCGCCGACTCGCCAGTGGATGTCGCCCACAGTGCCTTCGCCGACCACCTTGTAGAAGTGACCCTTCACCGGGTTGGCCGGGAACGCACCAGTGCCGGCATCCCACGATCCCATGTAGACCAGCGAGCCAGTGACGGCAGCCTGCGCCTGGGCGGCCCAATGCTTCGCCGAGAACTCGCCCGGCGAGACCTCGGTGCCCTGCGGCGCGTTCGCGTACAGGCCAGCCTTGTCGCGGGCAGCCTCGGCAGCGGCCTTGGCCGACGATGCGGTCTGCGCCGAGATCGAGGCGGCAGACGCCGAGCCGGACGCAGCGGAGGCATGACCGGCTGCGGTGGTCGCCGAGCCAGCAGCCTCGCCAGCCTTGGTCGCCGCGGCGGACGCCTGGGCTTCCGCCCGGTTGGCCTGGGTGGTCGCCTGAGTGACCGAGGTCGCTGCGGCGGTCGCGCTGTCGGCGGCTGCGGCAGCCGATGCTGCGGCAGCGGTGGCGTCAGCTTCCGCGCGGTCGGCCGCGTCGGTCGCATAGCCCAGGATGGTCTGCGCCTGATCCCGTGACGTGGCGGCAGCAGTCGCCGCTGCTTGCGCGTCGGAACGCGCCTGACCCGCTGCGGTGGCCGACGTGCCCGCCTGGCTTGCGGAGCCAGCCGAAGCCAGCGCCGAGGTGGCCGAGGCCGTCGCCGAAGCGGCGGCGTCCACTGCGGAGCTTGCCGCCTCGGTCGCGCTGTCGGAAGCCTCGGCCGCCTTGGCAGCAGCGAAGGTCGCCGCGTCGGCGGTGGCCTGCACGTCGTCGTCGATGCTCGCGGCGGATTCCGCAGCGCGCACGGCGGATGCTTCGGCAGCGTCGGCGAAGCCAGAGGCGTCATCTGCGGACGCCTGCGCGGCGTTCGCCATGCCGGTTGCCACGGACACCAGGTCGCGCACCTGCACGACCGAGCCGGTCAGCTCGTCGGTCAGCCCGGCCACGTCCTTCTGGAGCTGCGGGAACGAGGGGAGGGTGTGGTTGTTGCCCAGGCCGTCCGTCACGACGACGGTGCCTTCCTCCTGAGTCAGCAGCGCGATCATCTGATTCTCGCGCCGGTTCCAGCGGTCTACCAGCGTCGAGAGGCGCGAGGCCAGCTCGGCGTTGGAGACGTAGCCGGGGGTAGTGCTCATGCGGTGCTTGGGTTCTCTCTGAGGGTTATCGGATGCCGAAGGCGAAGCCGCCAATCGACGTGATGAGGTAGTTCGGGTAGGCCGGGGCGTCGTAGCCGTGGACCTGCGGAGGCGGGCTGGATGCGCGGCACCGCACGCGGAATGCGCGGGCACCGCCTGTCCATGCGCCGGACGCCGAGAGCGTCACCGACTGCTCGTAGGTGTAGAAGTTGGACGCAGTGAAGGTGTTGCCGTCGCCGCCCATCTGCTGAATCAACGCGCGGTACATCGGCGGCTCGTGCGAGGCGATGACGACCCACACAGAGTCGCGCAGCTCCTCCAAGATGACGTGCAGCCCGTAGACGCGCGTGTTCGCGGTGACGGTCACCGACACGGAGGGCGTATGACCCTCGCCAGCCAGCACCGGAGCGCCGAGCCAGAACTCGTGGATCGCCACCCAATCGCCGAGCGGGATGAAGTTGTTGCCCGCCTGGTAGCAGAGGCTCGTTGCCCCGGTCCACCACACGCCGGTCGCCGACTGGAACTGCCCAACGATGTTGGGAGCATTGACGCGGCCTCGGAAGAACGCGCCGCCGTTGCGGTCCACGTAGAACACCGCGTTGTTGGCGTTCTTCGCGCCGGAGCCGACCCACAGGGGCCAGTCGCCGAGGTTGGAGATTTCCACGCGGAACTCGGCAGCGTTGACGATGTTGCCGTTGCCGTCGAGGGTGTGGGTCTTGAACGTGCCGCCGTTGATCGTGCCTGCGTTTGCCGTGAGCGCGGCCAGGGAGTTCACCCTGATCTTGTCCGCAGTGATCGTCCCGTCCACCACCAGCGCACCCTGGATGCCCACGGTGGACTGGCCGCCGACAGTGCCGATCACGAACGGATACTTGATGCTCGCCAAGGTGCCGCCCGAGGTGTACTGCGGGTGGACGAAGGCGAAGCGATCCGCGGTGACGATGAAGTCGCTGCCGGTCTGCGGGTTGGCGGAGAGGGCGATACCGGCGACCACGGGGACGCCGTTGATGGTGCCCGCGTTGATCTTGACCGAGTAGTTGGCCTGCCACTGACCGTACATGCCGGAGTGCTGCCCGGCGACCACGTTGAACTCCTGCCGGATGGTGGCGAAGTCGCCGTCCTTGAACGCCTGGACCTGCGTGGCCGCGATGGCCTGTGCCTGCTCGGCGGTGATCTTGGTGGTGTTGAGCTGCTGCACCAGCGCGCCGGTCGGAGAGGTGACATCCAGGTCGGCCTTGCGCCAGCCGGTGCCATCCCAAATCTGCGTCAGGTACGCGCCGGTCTGCACGGTCTTGACCCAAAAGGTCGGAACCTTGAAGCCGCCAGCGGGCGGGGAGGGCTGCGCGTCCGAGAAGATCGTCGGCGCGGTGCTGGTCTCCAGCGTGGATACCTGGGAAGCCAGGGCTTCGCGCGCGGACGCTTCGGTGTCGATGCGCTGCTCGAAGGCGGCCGAAACCGCCGACACCTGGCCGTCGATCTCATTGGCAATCCCCTGCGGCACGTTCGCGCCGTAGCTGGCCGCCATCTGCTGTCGGAATGCCGTGTTGGCACCCTCGGCGTCCGTCAGGGCTTCGGTGGTCTCGGCCAGGCCAGCGATGTTCTCGCCGTGGCGGACTACTGCCGTCTCAACGTCGGACACGCGGGCCTTGGTTGCGTCAACCTCGGCCATGACCGCGGTGCGGACCTGCGCCGCGCTGTCCTCGATCTCTGCGCCGAGGCGCTGCTCGGTGGCCGCACGCGCCGCTTCGGTGGTGCTCTCCACCTCGTCGATGCGCTGGTTGAGCGCTGCGGAGATCGTCTTGCCGTTCTCGACCACCTGGCCTTGCAGCTCGGTGATCGCCTCGACGCGCGCGGAGCGCTCGTCAGCGATGGCGCGATTGACCTCCAGGAATCGTGCCTGGCTACTTTGCTCGCCGTAGTCCACCCGCGCGAACAGGTCGATGATCTGCTGCGCGATGACCTTGTTGCCTTCGGTCAGCAGTCCGATCTCGTGGGTGGCCGTGCTGATCTTGTCGCCATAGTCGCGCTGCACGTCGAAGAACTCGTGCGAGCGCATGATTTCCTCCAGGATCGCCTCGGCGTTCACGTCGATAAGGTCGATGCGGGTCAGCAGGTCTTGCAGTGCTGGCGAGCGGAGGAGCTGCTCGATGATTGCGTTGAGGTCCGGGTCGCCACCGGGGTTACCGGGGCCGCCACCGGGGAGGCCGCTGCCACCACCGAACTCGGCGAGTTCCTGGTGTGCGTACAGCAGTTGGCGGAACGACTTGGACAAGTCGCGCGCCGGGAGGTTTGCGCCTTCCTTGTAGTTGACCAGGAGGGCGTCAATCGGCGTGAATCGCCGGATGGTCACAGTGTAGGGTGCGTCGAGCACGCCATCCTGCGACGGAATCTCGATGGTGCTGGCGTCCACCCACGACACGGAGACAGCGCGGGCCGCGTCCGGTTCACCGACGAACGCCCGGATGTGTTCGCGGGCGATGTACGGGAACGGCACGGTGAACCGCGTAGGGCCTCCCTCGTAGGTGTAGAGCACGAAGGAAAGGCCGCGCGATAGTTCGATCATGCGTCCTCAAAAAGGTGGAGGCCCCGAAGGGCCTCCTGGTTACGGTCGATCAGTCCCGTCCTTGCGGTCAGGGAACTGCTGTAGGGCTTGATCCGCGATGTTGCGGACGCCCGTCATGTTGTTGAACCACCAAATCTTCCAGAAGTCGCGCATCTGCTTCTCGGTGATCTCCTCATCGTCGCGGATGGCCGAACCGATCATCCGCGTGCTGCCGTAGACCTTGTTGAACAGGTCGATGGACGGGATGCCCATCACGCCGTTCTCCAGGCCGGTCGAGCGGTTGTTGGCGAACACCGGGTCGTTACCCAAGGCGTCCGCCCACACGGCGTCGGTGACCGCGGGGATCACGTTCGACCAGCTCGATTGCGCGACAGCGTTCTTGTAGAAGTTCTCCTGCGTCAGCTGCTTCTTCCGCTGTTCGGGGTTGCCCGCAGTGTTGATGTACGTGCGAGCCGCCCAGCCCATGCCTGCTGCCGAAGTGGACAGCACGACCATCGCGTAGGTGCGCCAGTCGTCGTAGTGGTGGACGGAGTTCAGGAAGTGGCGGGTGTAGCTGTTGACCATGAAGCTGCGGAACTGCGTGACGATGCGGCCGGTGGTGGAGTGCATCAGCTCGATGCTGTCCGAGGCGTCACCTTCGAGAACCTGGTGTCGCGTCACGCGGAACAGGAAGGCCGCCATGCGCTCGCGCGTCTGGAACGGCAGCTTGTCCGGGTCGATCTGCTCGATCTGCCGCTTGCCTTTGAGGTAGCCGAACACGTCGGCCTGGGCCTTCTCGTCGAGGCCCCAGGTGCGCAGGCGGGCCACTTCGGCGTCCGACAGCTTCTTGGCGTTCGCCATGTCCAGCAGCCGCAGCAGCGTGGCGCGACCGGCGATGCGTTGGAGCATCGTGTTGATCGGGGCCATGCCGGATGCGACCGAGGTGACGTGCGTCGCCATGTTCATCGCGTTGTCGATCTTCTCGCCGTGCTTGACGTTGAACGTCTGCGGCACTAGCGCATCCTCGTCCAGGCGCAGGAACGGCGGGTTGCGCAGCCAGTCGGTGCCGGGTGCGAACAGCCGCTCCATGACGCGCGCCTCCTGCGAGGACAGCTTGCCGTCAGCGCCGCGCACCAGGAAGTCGCGGGCGGCACCCACGGAGTTCCAGAAGTTGCGGAGACCGGCATGCGCGATGGTCGGGCCAAGCTCGGCGAACAGCGAGAAGCCGACCTGGTTCATCACGCGGGCGAAGTTCCAGTTGCGCAGGAACCGCGCGTAGCGTGCGCCTCGGCTGGCGGGATCGAGTTCGGTGCTGCGGCCGAAGGTGGACTTGAGGCCGATGTCGATCAGGCGCTCGATGTCCTTCACGTCGTCGCCGGACTTGCGGGCGTCGCTCTTGAGCTTCGACACGAAGCGGTCGAGCTGTGCGCGGTTCTTGATGCCAGCCTTCGACGACAGCGCCGACCAGCCGGTGATCTCGCGCATGTAGCGGGTCATCACCGAGTCCACGTCGTTGTCGAACAGGTCGGCCATCGAGACCTGCACGTCCTCGCCAGCCTCGTTGCGGATGGTGGTGGAGTAGGTCTCGTCGAGGTCGATGCGCTTCTTCGCGCGGTCGAGCTTGCCCGACTCGTAGGTCTTGCGCTCCAGCTTGGACAGTAGCTCTTGCGACCGCACGGGCGAGACGCCCGCCTCGGTCAGCATGTTGCCGATCTCCTCGACCGAATCGCTGTCCAGCGGGCGGACCAGCAGGTCCATCCCGTCGCCCTCGAAGTTCGCTTGGGCGCGCTTGAGGTAGGAGCGTGCAACCGCCCCGAGCAGCTCGTCGTCGATCTCGTCGCCTTCGTCGGTGGTGGCCTCCCAGGCGCGACGCATGGCGGGCTTGATGAGCTGCTCGATCACGTCGTCCTGGTGAAGCTGCATCTCGCCGAACAGGCGCTTGAAGCCCTTGCCACTCCAGTAGCGCGGCAGGTAGCTGCCGTTCTGCGCCACGTTGGCGAAGCCGTCGAGGTTGCTGTCCTGCGCCAGCTTGAGCGCATCGCGCATCGCCTTGGCGACGCTGCCGGCCGCCTTGGCGGCTTCCGGTGATACGTCAGGCGCACCGCGCACGGCACGGCCGACCTCCTCGTTGAACTTTGCGCGCTCGGAGAAGTTCCACCAATGGGTGCCTGTCCGTTGCTTGTAGGCGTCCCATGCGGCGTTCACTCCGCTCCGCCATTCCGTCTCCATGACGGCCAGGTGGCGCTTGGCGAACTCGCTGGTGGACTCCTGGACCGCGACGGAGCGATCGGTGTAGCCGACGCCATCGCGGAACAGCAGGCGGCCCGCCTCGCGCACCAGCGGCGACTTGGCGCTACCCATGCGGGCAGCAAGGTCGCGGCGGACGGTGGCGAAGTGGGGCGTGATGTGCGCGTTGACCAGCGCCTTGTCGGTGAACTCCTGCTCGAATGCGCTCTCGTTGCGCAGCGGGAGGACGCCTGGCGTGAGGTCGTTGGCGGCGGTGCCTGCCACGCGGGCGGCGGACAGCGAGTCGTCACCGGCCAGCCGCTTCACCACGTCAGGCTTCACCTCGCCGTCGAACAGGGCACCCCGGCGAGCGCCGAGGGCACCACCGAACGCGAACGACAGGGCGGCGCTCTGCACGCCATCCGCGAGCGTCTGCTCGGGGTCGTAGGTGGAGGTTGCGGCCGACATCAGCGCGGAGGTGCCCGCAGCCTGTAGACCGGAACGCACCGCGTTGGCGAGGCGTCCGGCCTTGGCTGCGTACCCCAGGCCGCCCGTGGCGAGATCGAGGCCGGTTGCCACCGGGTCGGTGAAGCCGAGGGCGATCTGTCCGCCCAGGCCGAACTGCGCCAGGTCGTCGTCCGCCATCTGATTCATAAAGGCCACGGATTCCAGATAGGAGAGGTGCTCGTCGGACGTGGCCCGGCCGAACAGCTCCCACTGCTCCGGGCGCAGGCCCATCGACTCCCAGCGCTTGCGCGCGTCTGCGGGAATGCGATAGCCCTGCTGCGGCTCGTAGCCCAGCTCGGTGATGAAGCGGTCGATGAAGCCGATGCCGCCCTTTGCCTGGGCAGCGCCCCATCCGTCCCATACGGTCGTCTGATCCTTCCGGCGCTCCGCGGCCTCTCGCTGCTCCTTGCGCTCGCGCACGGCTTGCACGATGGGCTGCTGGGTTGCCGGCTTGACGATGTTCTCGTCTGCGCCGGGTAGGGATTCAAACATGCGGTCTTACTTCCTCGTCAGGTACTCCAGGAAGTCCTCGGGGACTGCCGGGGTGGTGGTGGTTTGCTTGGTGCCCGCGTTGGGAACCAGCGGCTTGGTGAGGTCGAACTTGGGCAGCTCGAAGGCGGGAGCCTCGGCGGCGCTGGCGTCGCGCTTGGCGATGGCCGCAGGGACTTCCGTGGTCGCCGACTGCGAGCGCAGGTCGCGGATGTTCCGGGACTGGTCCGCCCAGGTGGTGCGCTGCTCGACCCGACGACGCGCCTGGGATTCCGCAAGGTCTCCCTTCCAGCGCTGGTGCTGTGCCGCGATGGCACGCGGGTCGAAACCGATGGCGCGGCCGGTGTCCGGGTCAGGGATCAGCCAGTTGTCGGGGCCGACGATCTGCCACTGCCCCGGATTGCGGGGATTGGGCAGGGCCGACAGCTCATCCGGGTCGCGGCCGAGCTTGCGCGCGACCGTCTGGATCAGCTCGTCTACCGCTGGCTCGGCACCCTGCGGCATGCCGATGTTTGGCACGCGGCGGCCGTTGACGGTCGTGCGCTGGGCGTCGATCTGACCGACCGCTGCACGGATGGCAGCTTCGCCGGACACTCCGCCACGCGAGGCGATGCGCTCGGCTTCCTGGCGGATGCGGTGCAGCTCACGCGGGTCACGCGGCTTGCCGTCGATCTCCAGGTAGTCCTTGATGCCGGACTTCCAGGTGTCGTTGATGACCGAGCGGGCCTCCTCGACTTCCCGCTTCGGTTGCGTCAGGACGCGAGCGGCCTCCTGGTGAGACTGACCGCTGCGCCGGGTGTCGTAGAGGTACTGGTCCAGCATTGCGGCAGCCTCGCCGCCAGCGACCGTATCGGCGTACTTGGGCGAGACCTTGCGGAGCTGTTCGTACAGCGTCGCGGCGTTCTGGAGGTTCTCCTGGAACGCCGGGTCAGCGCGCTTGAGGATGCGTTCGAGCTGGGGGATGACGATGCCCTGCCGTGCCCACTTCTGGAGCACCTGGCCGCGTGCGGCCTGCGGGGTTTCCTCCCACTCCTTACCGGCCTGCTTCTTGAGGTCGGCGTCGCTGATCTCGTAGGGATTGCCCCCGGCTACCAGCTTGCGGATGCGCTCCTCTCGGGCGCGCTCCTTCGCTTCCTGCTCCCAGCGGCGAAGCGTCTGCTCCTGCTGGTTGTTCCAGTATCGCTTGAAGGACTGGAGGTCGCCACCGCTCAGGCCGAATTTACTGGCCCAGGTGTCGATGGTCTTGTGGGTGAGCTGGCCGCGATCCGCGAGGCCCTGGAGCGTCCACTCTGCCTCGGCCATCGCCTGCTTGCGTGCCTCGTCCTCGCGGTGTGCGATCACGCGGGCACCAGCGGCAGCCGCCGCGCGCAGCTCGTCGCCGTGCTCGGTGTTCATCAAGCCGGGCTGGCCGTCGCCGCGGTCCTGCTCCAGGAACGCCAGGATCGACTGAGGATCGCGGTTGCCTGCGGCCAGCTCCTCCTTGGCGGCCTCGACGTAGAGTTCGTCCACGTCGCGCTTGTTGAGATAGGCGTACTCCTCCTGGTCCAGCATCGCGTACAGGCCGTTCATGCCCTCGGAAGTGAGGAACGTGCCGCCCTTGATGCCGTCGCGGATGATCGCGGTCAGCGACTCCTTCTGCCGGACCAGCATTTCCCGCATCGAGTCGGCCTGCCACTGCTGGCGGACCTGCTGCGCGGCGCGCATGGCGACCGGCATCAGGGCCTTGCGGACCTGCGGGTCTTGGAACTCGGGGTTCTGCGTCAGCGCAGCCATCCGCTCCTTGATGAGCGGCTCGATGTCGGTGCCGGGTTCGGCCTTGGCGATCTCTTTGGCCGCTTCGATCTGCCAGTCGCGGACGCGGATGATGCCGTCTGCCTTGAGGTAGCCGCGACGCCATGACTCCGACTGCTGGGCAACGAAGTCCTCGGCCTGCCGGGGCGTACCCTCGGCGTCCTCCTGCATACGTTGGGTCGCCGCGGCGCTGTACTGCTCGCGGCTGTTTGAGATCATCTGCGAGTTGACGGAATCCGAGACGCGCGTCAGCACCGCAGCGGCGGTGCGAGAGAGGACACCGGCACCAGCGGAGGACGCTTGGTCAGCCTGCACCGCCAGAACGGGGCGCTCGGCGAGACGCTGCGGCACCTGCGCGCGGCGGATGATCTCTTGGGGTTTCGTGCGAGCCACGGGTTACTCGTCTCCGGGAATGGAATAGCGCTTGTAGGTTTGGATGTTGCTGTAGGCATTCGCGCCTGACTGCATCACGCCGCCCAGCGCCTCGGCATTGCCGGTGCGGATACGAGCGCGTGCTTCGGAGCCGCTTTCGACGACTCCGTTCCTGCGGTTCTTCTCGATGAGGGCCACGTCACGGCCAGCCTGGGCCATGATGTCGTTCGCCAGCAGCTCGACCGAGTTGCCGGACACTGCCGCTTCTGCTGCGGAGGCGCGCATCGCGGATCGCAGTGCGCGGGCCTCCTCCATGCGCTGTTGGGTGCGCTCGGCGGCCTGGTCGTTGATCTGCTCCTGCTGACGCTCCGCGGCTTCCTCGATGGCCTTGTTGTTCTGATCCTGGCCGTACATGGTCGCCATCGCGCTGACTGCGGCGATACCGACCTGGACTGCTACGGGGTTGCACATGGGGTCTTGGTTACTCGGACGAAGGGTGTCTTGGCGAAGCCGTAGGCGGACTCGACGCCGCTCTCGCGGAAGCCAAGCCAGCCGAGCCATCGCCGCGTGGTGACGGCGTGGACATCGACGAAGTTGAAGATGGTGCCGAAGGTGGCCGACCACTCGTCGCTGATCCGCCGAGCTTCTCGGAGGAACGTGCGGCAGAACGTGGGAGCCACCAGGGCGTCGGTGCCCAGCAGCCAAACCGAGGCGATACCCTCGGCGTGCTGGCTGAAGCCGAAGATGCACACGGGGGAACCGTCGTGCATCGCGGCGAAACTGCGGTCGCTCGCGGTCACTGCAAATGCGAGCGCCTGGAGCGGGGTGTGACCATGCGAAGCCGCCACCTCCAGGATGTCCTCCTGCCGCATGTTATCGGCGACGTGGAGGATGTCGCTGGCGGTGGGGCTTCGATAGGTCAGGGTCATACTCGGCTGCGGGAGACGAACATGCCGCGCCACTGTGCTGACTGGAACCAGCACTGGAACGGCAGGCGGTTGACGAGGTGCATGCGGACGCTGTTGGCGTCGCCCAGCACGGGGAACCGGCGAGAGCCGGAGTGGAACGTCGGGGCGCTGGTGCGGAACACCGAGTCGTTGAGGACGCGCGCGGTGTACGCACCGGAGTGCGACGCCACGTAGGTCTCGACGCGGCCATTGCCGTGCTGCTCGACCTCCAGCTCGAAGTACGCGCCATCCTTGTAGGCGACCTCGATGTCACGCACCTGCGTGCGGCCCACCAGCACGGCCTGGTTCTGCCCACCGCGAACGATGGGCTTGGTCAGGGTGAGGCGGTGCTCGTAGTCCATGCCGACGACCACGCGGCCCTCGGTGTGGTTACCGGGGAGCGCAAGGCGGGTGCGGGCGTTGTCCCAGCGCGCCTTGGTGATGTCCAGGTACGCGCCGGGGTCTTGCCAGTCGTCCGTCTTGAGGACGGTGACCGTCATGCCATCGGGCACGATGTAGGGCAGGTCGATCCAGGTCTCGTTGCCGAACTGCTGATAGGTGGGCTGCACCACCAGCATGCGGTCGAGCAGGAAGTTGTAGTCGCCCGTGGCATCCGTGTCGTGCTGGTTGAGCACCATGCGGAACTTGAGCAGCTCGCAGCCGCCGCCTGGGGCTTCCGCGACGGCGTACAGCACGTCGTTGATGGCGTGCATGTGGACGATGCGACCGACGCCGGAGATTGACCAGCGCGTCCATGCGGACTGCTGCTTCTCGTCGCCGATCCAGCGGACGAAGTAGACGTAGAGCTGCGCGTCGGTCGGCTCGTCAGGAGCGAAGAACACGCAGTCGGCACCACTTGCGCTCGCCATCGCTCGCATGCGGCCCGGCATCAGCTTGGGCACATGCGCCGTCACGTCGGCGGCGTCGCCGGTCACCGACAGGTCGTCGATGAAGTATTCGCGCACGCTGGCGTATGCGCCGCTGTCCTCGGTGAAGTACAGCGACTCGCCCATCAGCTTCGGCCGGATGTACGGCGAGCTGCTGTAGCTGTTGACCGGATCGCTCTTGACGTTCTTGGCGGCCAGGTACGGCTCGGCGGTCAGGAGGAACTGGCCGCCCGCAGCGGCAAGGAACAGGGCCGACTGGAACGGGACTGCGTGGTAGAGCGTGGTGACGCCGTTAGACCCGCTGACGCTCACGTCGATGGGGTCGGCGTCGAGCACCTGGGTCACCGAAGTGCGCCAGAGGTTGAACGGATCGGAGACCTCGGACATCAGCACGTTCTCCCCGGCCAGGAAGCCTAGGCGGTCCCGGTGCTTGAACACCTCGCGGATGCGCTGGCCGTCGATGGACGGGAACGGGTTGCTTTGCTCGTCACCCGCGAGGCGCGCGGTCCACTCCGGTCCACCGAAGGAGAACCAAAAGCCGTCCGCATGCACTGGATCGGGGATGCGCTTGAGGATGTGCGGCATCGTCTTGGCATCGAAGCGGTGCTTGATGCCCGGCCGGGCGACCTCCAGGTAGACCGAGGAGGACTGCTTCTGGACGTAGTAGTCGTCGAATTGCGATTCGGACGAGCCGATGATGTTGTAGATCGCGCCGGTCGGCACAACGGCCGAGCCTTTGTCGCCGGGCTTCGGCAGGTCGGACATCGTTTGCGCCGATCCGTACAGCGAACCGGGCGACAGCTCATCGCTCTGCTTCACGTCTACCAGCCGGTTGACGATGAAGGTGGTGTCGGAGAACGTCGCCAGCGCGAAGCACGACCACGCACGCTGTCCCTGGGTGTCCAGGTAGTTGAGCGCGTCGCCCGTGGCGTTGACGGTGTATTCCTTGCCGGTCTCGTGGTCGAACACGCGGATGCTGCGGTGACCCACGGCGACGATGTAGCGCTCGTTCTCATCGCGGACGATGGAGTGGAAGGCACAGTCGTGATCGAGGGTGACGCCAAGGCCAGCAACGAACTCGGCGGGCGGGCGCTTGCCAGCGCCCATTGCGGCATGCAGCCAGGCGTTGATCGCCTTGGTGAGCTGGTTCGGCGAGCGGACGGTATCGTCCTGCTGCGACTCGCCTCCCAGGAACGAGGGATAGTCCCCCGTGATTAGCGGCATCAGCGGTCCCAAATATCAGACACGTCCGTCGAGCCACTGAGGAAGTTGTGGCCGCGGGCGTAGGTGAAGTCGGCGTGCTCCTGCGCGAAGATGAGGTATGCCTCCTCCTCGTGCTTCTCGGTGAACACGTAGAGCTGGTCGCTACCCAGCACGCTCGTCTGGAACAGACGCGCAGCGCGCACGGCGATGTAGCGGCGGGCCGACTCGGGCAGCTCCTCGTAGGCGAGGAACCAGGTCACGAAGTCGGCGGTGGGGGCCGACGAGAACGTGTCGGCGAGGGTGAGCGGGTTGATGAGGCGCGTGCCTCGGATCACCAGCGGCTCGCTTCCGCGTGCGGGGACGAGCTTGAGGATCGACTGCGGCGGCAGCACCTTGCCTTCCGCGTTGAGCGTGAAGGTGAACGACTCGCTGGTGTTGAACCACCAGCCAGCGGTTTGGACCTCGCGGCTCACCGCGCGGAGGGTGTCGCGCGCCTGCGAGGCGTACAGGTTGCCGAGCGCTTCGAGGTCGCTGATCGGCGCTTCGCCGATAGCACCGAGCAGCACATTGACGGCTTCGAGTTCCGTGGTCGGAGTGAGTTCGAGGTTCATGGATTCGGGGCAAAAAAACGGGGGACACCCATGTGGATGTCCCCCGTAGATGGAGAGAGATTGAAGCGCCGCGGGATTTGCCCAACGGCGCGGTATTGCTTACGGGGCCTTCGACAGCTCGATGGCACCGCGCGGAGCCAGGATGCCGTGACCCAGCGCGTACTTCGCCAGCATCAGGGTGCCCTGCTTCTCGCCCTGGTACACGTCCTCCAGGGACAGGTCCAGCAGCTTGAGGGTGCCGACCGCCGAGCGGTGGAAGATCACGCCCACGGTGTCCGCGAAGTTGCCGCGGTACTTGGCCGGGATCGAGGCCAGGGCCGACTCATCGACACGCGGCATCGCGTTGATCTTCACCAGCGGGATGCGGGCGACCGAGGAAATGATCGCCTGGCCGTAGGAGCCGTTCGATTCCGCGTTGATGTCGCGGTCGATCAAGTCCTTGTTCTCGGTCAGCAGATACCACTGAGCCGGGGCCAGTGCGCCAGTGAACTCCTGCGGGTTGTCCGGCAGCAGCTTCTCGTCGAACAGCATGCGGGCGTTGCGGAACGCATCGGCCAGCACGGTCGGATCGGAGGCCATCGTGGCGGCCTTGATGATGGCACCACCCGGCTGGCCTTCGACCTTGCCTTCGGTGGTACGAGCGGCCAGGATCGCGCAGCGCAGCTCGTTCTGCATGCGCTTGAGCGCCAGCTCCGCACCCTGCTGACGGGTGTACTCGGAACGCACGTCGTAGTGGTTCATCGCCTCGTCGATGTTGGCGATGAAGGCGTGCGAGATCAGCATCGGATCGAGGGTGATGATGGTCTCGTTGTGCTCGACCACCAGGCCCTTGATCTCGGTGCCCGGCACATGGTACTCGGAGCCGATGGTGCCGACGTTCGGGAACGAGGCGGACTTGCCGCTCTCGATGTTGCGCACCGACACGCGGCCGTCCAGCTTGTAGTTCTCGACGAAGCTGGTGATGGTTTCAGCAGTGTAGTTCTGCTTGAACAGCGCCCAGGCGTCGCCGTTGGCCTGGGCTTGACCCAGGCGGGAGGGGATTGCGTCCGACATTTAGTCCTTGCTTGAGGTTGAGTGGATTACTTGAACAGCGGCGACACGGCCAGGCGGGCGGAGACTTCCGCGCGGTAAGCCGGATCACGGTGGTAGCGCACATCGCGCATCGCTTCGACGACCTGCGCCTGCGACTGGAACGGCTTGGGGCCTGCATCGGCGTTCGATGCGGTCTTGCCATTCAGAAGGCGGCCGTTGCCGCCACGGAGGGCGACGAGGCCCTGGACTGCCAGCGCTGCGCGGCCGGCGTCGCCGGACTGCACCGCTTCGTTGAACGCCCGCTTCTGCTCGGCGCTCAGGTTGGTCTTAGCCCACTGGACCAGGCCGTCGTAACCGGCCTTGCCACCTGCGGGCGAGTAGACGGCGTTCTCGTAGGTCTGCACGCGAGCGCGCAGGCCATCGACGTACACGTCCACCAGCTCCTTCGGATAGCCCGCGTCCTGGAGCTTCTTGTAGCTCTCCTCGGACAGCGAGCCGTTCGAGTTGAACTCGGTGGCGAAGTCGTCCAGGTTCAGGCCAGCCCGCGCCAAGGCGTCACGCGCGTCATCCGCGGTGGCGTCGTCGATGGTCGCGGGGCCGCCCTTGCCACCCTTGTCGTCGGCTGGCGTGCTCAGTTGTGCGTAGGCGGCTTCCAGCTCCTCCACGGTCTTGTACTTGCCGCCGAACAGGCGCTCGCCATCGGTGCCACCCTGCGCGCCCGGTGCGGGCTGCTGGGTGTCCTGGGAGTTCTGCGGCGGCTGCTGACCTGGGGTCGGCTGGCCGTTGATGCCGTCAAGGCTGACGGTCACTTCGGACTTGCCCGGCTGCGACATTACTTGTCCTCGGGCTTGTAGTTGACGATGACCAGGCCGTTCGTCTTGCGGGTGATCTCGGCCTTGCCCTTACGCTCGACGCTCGGAGCCTTCGGGGCTTCCTTGGTCGGCTTGGCGGGCTTCTCGGTGGTTTCGTTCGACATTGCGTCCTTCTCGGGGTTACGGGGTTTGGGTCATCGCTGAGGCGATATTCGGAGCGGCACGGACCATCGCCTCCTGCGCCGAGGCGTCCTGCTGCTCGGCAGCAAGCTCGTCGTCGGAGCGGATCAGGCCCTTGGTGGAAATGTCGGAAGCGGCGGCCAGTCGGGAGATCGCCTCGCCACTGTTGAGGCGGCGCGCCTTCTCCTCTGCGCCGACAAGCGCATCCACTGCCTGACCGAACTCGATCAGCTTGTTCAGGTCGTGGCCGCGGCCGAGGGCGGCGATGCCAACGGTGATGCGCGGCTTGATGAGTTCCTGCGGCAGCTCGGGCAGGCGACCCTGCTTCTGGAGCTTGTGCAGGCGGCGGCGGATCAGCGGCAGCAAGAGCTGCTCGCCCGACATCGCCATGAAGCCGCTGAGGGCGTCGTCGAGTTCCTGGGTGAGCACCCGGATTTCGTAGGCGGTCACGCGCTCGCCGGGGCGCTGCACGGCGGACTTCACGCCGAAGATCAGCTCCAGCGAGTTCGCCAGCCCTTCGGCCTCCTGACGCACGAAGTTCAGGTCGTAGGCTTTCTGGAGCTGGAGCGTGGTCACGTCGCTGGCCTCGCCACGCAGCACCGCGCCGGACTCGGCCTCGGTGAGCTGGCGCTCGCGGATCGTCGAGGTCGGCTTGAGGAACATGATGATCTTCGCCAGCGCGGCGGCACCCTTACGGATCGCCTTGCGCAGCGCCTCCAGCGACTCGAACGCGCCCACGTAGTCGTAGACCAAGCCCTCGCCGTAGTCGTCCACGAGGGACGGCGGCGCGCACAGGGGAATCCACGGGCAGGCGTCGATGGGGTAGGTGCCCACGGTCTCGGGGACTTCGACGCCCTCGACCTCCTGGACCACTTCCCACTCCTTGCCATCTTCCGAGCGACGCACCCAGGTGTAGAGGTTCACGTCGTCGTTCTTGGTCTTTTCGTCGCGTTCCTGGGCGAGCTTCTGCATCACCGCCGCGCGGATCGAGTCCGGCAGCATGGCCGGGGCGATCTTGTCGAGCGTGATGATCTCCAGCACGTTGCCCAGGCCGTCGCGGTCGGTCACGTAGGAGGTCAGCGGATACAGCTTAGGCTTGCCCTCGTCGGGGTCGTAGAGCAGGAAATTGCCGAGGACGATGGCGTGCTTGGCCGCCTCGCTGAGGACCGGGCGGACGCCGCTGGTCTCCAGGTCGTTGACGATGACCCGCTCCACGTCCACCAGCGCGGCCTCCAGTTCGGAGGTCTCCACGCCAGCCTGCTCGGCGATGTTCTCGGCGACTGCCTGGTCAGGCGCGAGCTTGAACACCGAGGCGTTCGGCGGGAGCCAGGCCAGCACGATCTTCGAGGCCAGGGCGTTGACGCACTTCGGGCCGGTGTCGATGTAGGCGGAACCGGGGGTACGCGATTTCGCGCCCTCGTCCACCCACAGGCGGGGCAGGGTAACCTTGGCGCAGCGCTTGGCGCGCGTCTCGGCTTCTTTGCGGTTGGACTTGAGATCGCCGTAGCGCTTCGCGGCCGTCTGCTTCTCGGCCGAGGTCTGCTTGGCGTCAGCCATTCGGAATGGTCAGTCCTTGGTACTGCGTTGCGTTGTTCAGGTCCAGTCGGACCTTGGACTTACGCCGCTGATCGGCCGCGTGGCCGGTCGGCTGGGTGTCCTGGCGGGTCAGCAGGATCGGGTCTTTCTCCTGCTGGTCCGGCATGTTGGGCTTGCTGCACATGATTAGCGGGCGCGGTGCTCCATCTGCTCGACCTTCCGCAGCGCCTTTAGCCGGAGGATCAGGCGGCGCTCGCCCTGCCGGAGCAGGAACTCCTCCTTCGGCTTGGCGGGGTCGTAGATCACTTCGGGGTGCAGTTCGTCCAGGAGGTCGATCAGGTCGTAGGAGTGCAGAGGGATTTGCATAGAACTCCTGGGTTATGAATAGGTGGGGAAACTGTCGTTTCCCCCGATGATGACCACTAAACCCTTAGAGTCGGGCCAGCGATTCCGCGACCATCCGCAGGCGGTGGATCGGGCCGTTGTTGTCGATCACGGTGTCGATCAGGTCGCCGTGGACGCCTGCCTCGGAGGCATGCGCCGAGACCGGGGCCGCGCTGTCGCGGAGCACCTGGACCACCTGGCCGCCCCACTCACGGATGAACTGCGCCTCGTTGTCGAAGCGAACGTCCGACACCACGACGCCAGCAGCGCCGTCGCGGCGGGCCTGACGGATCTTCTGCGCGACCACCTTGACCCACAGGTCGCGGTCGATCATTTCACGGCCCCACTCGGTGCCCACGGTCTGCATCAGGCGGCGCGGGGTCTGCCCGTTGAGCCAGTCGAGCGGCTCCTCCTTGAGCGGGCCGTCCTCCATCGCGGACACCGGCAGGCCGGTGATGTCCGCCACGAAGGCGCGGATCGGGGCCGCGAAGGACAGCTTCACGAAGCCGTGGTCGCTGACCAGGAACTCGGCCAGGGTGTCTTTGCCGCTGCGGGCGCGGCCGGTGATTCCGATGATCTTCATGGGGACTCCAAAAGAGAAACCCGGCCTTAGCCGGGTACAATTCGTGTTCGTTATGGAAGGAGACAGGTATGGCGAGTTCTACGCCGAGTAACACAAACGGAGCGGAAATCTCTGAGCTTGCACAGAAGCTCTATGGCCTACAGGAGGCGATGGATGCGCTCGTGGCATCAGGGCAAGCACAAGGAATTCAGCGAGAGCGCTACGATGCGGCCAAGCAGCTCATCACAGATAAGCTCACTGAGTTCAGCTGCACGTATGAAACGTTGACTACGCCGAAGGCGATCCAGCTTTGGGTTTTCAATAGCCGAGAACCCGTAAGTCGGAATCCGTCAGAGATTGCACACTGGAAGCAGTTCTACGTGGACGAGTTGCGGTAAGCAGGATCAGGTGGCTTGGTTGTCGTCAGGCGAAACACCGGGCGATCAGCCAAGCCGCGCCAGCAACGCCGACAGCGGCCGGCCACAGCTTGACGCTGCCAGCCGAGCGGTACAGGGTGCGTTCGAGGGTGTTGAGGCTGCGCCACCACAGCCAGGCAGCGCCGTAGGCGACGAAGGCGAACAGCACGGCCAGCACGGCGACGATGGTGATGAACAGGATCAGGGTTTCCACAGCTTCACTTCCTTGGTCTTGGGGTTGTAGTCGCCGTAGCGCAGGATTCGCGCGAGGCGTGCTTGGCGGATCGCATCGTGCTTCGACAGCGGCTCGGTGCCGCCGCGGGGGATGCGGGTGGTGTAGGTGGTGACGACGGTGTTCCACAGCGCGCCGAGGTGCTCCTCGACGGACGCATCGCGGTACGCCTCGTGGATGGGCATGAGCAGCTCGTCCGCGCCCTTGTGGCCGATGCCGGGGAAGCCGGGGTAGTTATCCACCTGGTCGCCCGTGAGCACCTGCTTCATCCAGAACAGGTCAGCGTCGTGAGCCGAGATCGGCCGGACGCCCACGTCGGGACGGTTGGGGTTGTAGAGACGGATGCCGGGGATCGTCTGCATGTCCTTGTCGATGGACACGACGATGCGGCTGCCTGGCGCGCGCTTCGGATTCGGGTGCGAGGCCAGCAGCCCCAGCACGTCGTCACCTTCCAGGTTCTCGATCTCCACGATCTTGTCGCCGAACTCGTCGTAGACGAACTCGTCGAGCACGTACCACAGGGCAGGCTTGTCCTTGCTGGCACGGTTGAGCTTGTAGGTTGGGTCGATGTCCTTGCGGAAGTTGTGCTTCTTGCAGGACAGGGCCAGCAGGTAATCACGCGCGCCGAACTTCTCGACGATCTCGTCGATGTAGTCCTCCAGCTTCGCCTTCGCGCGCTCGGGCTGGATCGCTTCGACCTTGTTGCCGTCGCCGTTCCAGTCGATGTTCGCGGTGTTCGAGAACGCGAGCTGGTAGCGCAGCACATCGGCGTCGATCAGTAGCAGGGGGCCGCGCTTGTTCATGCGTCCACCCACTGCCATCCCAGGAACGCCAGCGCGAACCAGCGGTGCAGCCAGTTCGGACGCTCCCGGACCTGCACGAAGAAGTTGCCGCCAATGACCCAGGAACCGGCCGCCTGCGGTGGCCGATAGGTGACGTAGGAAGTCATGGCCGCTTCTCCGGGTAGCGCTCATACCACGCCTGTAGCTCGGCGGCGTAGCGCTTCATTCCGGCCTGGTACTCCGGGCCGTCGCCGAGCGGGTACTCGTGCTCGTCGCACACGAAGTCGGTGGTCGGGATGGTGTACGGAATCTGCGTGCAGGAGTTCCCCGTACACATCGACTGCCACATGATGATGTAGGAGTTCTCGCTGTGCCCTTTCAGGCACGAGCCATAGTCCGCACTCGGCGGCCAGGGCTTCATATCGCACGCAGCGAGGCCAGCACACAGCGCCAGGATCAGGAGAGCGCGCTTCATACCATGCTCTCGTGTACGGCGACCCAGCACTTCTCGCTAACGCGGCGGATGAAGTAGGTCGCGGTGCTCCACTCCACGGGGCGCAGCATGCGCTCGGTGCAGCACGGGCACTTGGCGTTGTAGGCATGAACCTCGGGCTGGTGTTCGAGCACAGCCACGCGGTAGGTGGTACACGGATCGATCACGCGGACATCGCCGTCAGCGGGGCCGCCAATGAAATGCACGCGAAGCCGGTTCTCGTTCATCGGTTCGATTCCTTGAGGACTTCCAGGGCGCTCGCCTTGTCGGCGTTGCAACGCTGGAGGCCGTCCTCGGCGTTGCCGCCGAAGCGGTAGAGGTCGTAGGTGGTGGTGGTCGGGTCAGCCATCACGGCGTCGAGTGAGGAGTGCGTGCCCTCAATGACGGTCGGCTGGAGGAACTGCTCCGGCACGACTTTCGAGGTGTGCGCGGCGCAGCTCGTCAGGAATGCGGCGAGACAGGTAATCGCCAGTTTCCGGGTCAGCATTTGCTGCAATCTCCACAGAGCGGTTGGTGGTGGCGCGGGCGTTCCGCAGCGCTGCATCGAAGGCAGAGCGGCGCACGGCTTCGCGGTTGAGGGTCTCGACGGTCTGCTTGAGGTCGGCCAGTTCCTTTGCCGACTCCTCCAGCTCCGTCACGCGCTGGGCCATTGCGGTGTACTTCCAGGCTGCGAAGCCGCCTGCCGCGAGCGCGGCAACGACCAGCAGCGCCGCGAGGGCGCGCAGGATGTTGGTTGGGTTCATCGGTTCTCTTGGACGTAACAGGCGACTCGCAGAAGCTCCGAGGGAGTCGCGTCGGACTTGATCTGATTCGCGCGTGCGGAGATCACGCGCACGTTGCCCCGGACGTAGCCGAGGTCAGGTTCGATGCGGTCGAGCGTGGGTGAGTTGGGGCCTTGGGCCTTGCGCCCGACAGCGCGGTACAGCGGGATGCCCAGTGCCGGGCAGAAGTCGGGGACCACGATGTCGTCCGACGTGAGGTCGAACGGCAGTCCCTTCCTAGCTGCCCGGCGTTTCGCTTGGCGCACCAGGGCGAGTGCAATGTCCCGCTTGCCGCGGGTCAGTGCGTCTCGGCCCAATTCCTTCCGATCTTGAACTCGCCATCGAGCGGACAGCGGAAGCCGAAGTAATCGCCAGCCTTGCGGATGGCAGCCTGGGCGGTCTTGCCCACGAACTCGGCCTTGTCCTCGTCCACTTCGATTTGCCACTCGTCATGGACGTTGGCGAGGAACTCGTAGTGGACGCCCGGCACCAACCCTGCGGCTTGCAGGTCGGCGTCGAGGATCACCAGGGCTTTCTTCATCACCAGCGCACCGGCCGACTGGAGCAGGGTATTGAGCGCGGCGTGGTCGCTGCGGATGTGCAGCTTCCGGCCGTCGAGACCGATCAGGTATCCCTTCTCGGCCGCGCGCTTCTTGACCCCGCGTACCAGCTTCTCCAGCGCAGGCAGCCCGGCCAGGAACTTCGAGCGGAGCTTCGCCCCGGCCTGGCGACCCTTGCCAACGATGGAGCCGAGCTTCGCGTCGCCTGCCCCATAGAGGAAGGCGTAGATGAAGGTCTTGGCGTTGTCGCGGGTTGGCAGTCCTGCCGCCGATTGGTTGACGGAGTGGATGTCGCCTTCGAGGATGACCTTGGCGTACTCGCCGCCGTCGTGCTTTGCCATGAAGTGCGCCAGGCAGCGCAGCTCCAATCCCGAGGCGTCCGCGCCGACCTGGAGCTTCCCTGTTGGGACGCAGAACAACGAGCGGCACTCGAATCCGTAGCCGCCTTCCTGGCCCTTGAGGATTCCCTTCTCCTTCGAGTGCTGGACCTTCGGCACCTGAGCGATGTTCGGCTTCGAGTGCGTCATGCGGCCGGTCACCGCTGCGTTCTGATTCACGCTGCCGTGGATGCGGCCGTCCTTCTTGATGGCCTTGAGCCACGCCTCGTCGCCTTCGGCGAGCTGGCCGAGGCGCTTGTTGACGATGAAGTGCTCCAGCAGGAGCGGGATGATCGGGAACTTGAGCGCGCCCAGGACTTCTTCGTCGATCTTCGGCTGGCCCTTCTCGGTGAACTCCTGGGGCTGCCAGCCGTACATTGCAGTCAAGCGGTCAGCAATGTGCTGGCGGCTTGCCGGGTTGAACACCACGTCCTTGTAGGTCGTGACCTCCACGCCCTTGACGTAACCGCGGCGCTTGTCGTCGCGCTTCGGTACGAACTTGCGCTTCACCACCTTCCACGGCGGAATGACCTTGCGCAGCTCGGCCTCCAGCGCAGTGCGCCGGGACACGAGGATGCACTCCAGCTCACGCGCCTTCTCCTGATCGAACAGGTAGCCGTAGCGCTGCTGACGCGAGAGGATCGGCGCGACGGCCTGCTCCAGCTCGATGGCCTCGGTAGGGAGGCCCTTGCTCATCAGCAACGCGAACAGCGCTTGCGTGACCGCAACGTCCTGGTCGCAGTAGTCGTCCATTTCCTGAGACCACTGTGCCCAGGGATCGAGGCCGCGTGCGGCCATCTGCGCCGCGTAGTCGCCTTTCCAGCGACCGAGGCGGTAGCCCCACGCTTCGAGGGCGTGGCGGCCGATCAGCTTGCCCGGCAACACCGGGTTCGCTCCCTGCTTCTTGCGGGCCTTGAAGTCGCGGTCCTTGAGGTCCGGGTAGACCAGCGTGGACATCAGCAACGTGTCGAAGTACGCCTGGACCTTGAAGTCCGGGAACACCTTGGCGATAGCCGGAATGTCGAATCCGGCGATGTTGTGGCCGACAACGCGCTTGGCCTTCTTGAGCCTCTCGACGGCCTGACGGACTGTCATTTCGCCCGTGCCGTGATCGTTGGCGGACAGGATGGGACCGCGCGGTGCGCCGGTCTCATCTACCTCTTGGAGGGAAATGCAGTGGATCGTGTCAAGTTCGTCGAGGAGGCCATTGGTCTCGCAGTCGAATACGAGGATCAACGGCGGTCCTCCTTACGGGTAGCCGTGGTTGGTTACGGGGATTGCGCGGACGCGGCGGCGGGCGCGGAGGATGTACTCCGGCTCGGGGGCCTTCGGCGGCGTGTGGACGCCCTGCGGCGCGTGGCCGGGGAAGTCGTCGTCCTCGAACAGTTCGTCCTGCTCGGGCTGGTCGGGATGCAGCGTGTAGCCGTAATCCTCGACGTAGTGCGTGATGCGGCGGATGGTGCGCTCGGTGCCGTTGTTGTTCAGCACGAACAGCAGCTTCTCCGATGCGTCGGCAACCGCGCCTTCGAGGGATACGACCACCACCTCGTCGGTGCTGGGTTCGTAGATGGCGACGTGGGCGCAGCACCGCAGATCGAACCGGGCGCAGTGCTCGTGCGGCGTACCGAACTCGAAGCCGATCAGGCTCACGAGGTGACCCTCGGGCGAGCGGAAGTTGCGGATGCCGTTCGGAGCGGCCTCGCTGGTCCAGTCGTTACGGCCGCTCAGGTACGCGGCCACGTAGGTGTAGCTCGCCAGTGACACGAAGAAGCAGTCGATGTCCTTGATTTCGGTCCCGTCGTAGAACGCGCGCAGGCTTCCGCCACCCAGGATCACCAGGTGGCGGACTTCGGCCGGCAACACGTCGAACAGGGACCGAGCGTGTTGCTCGGCAGTCATGGTTGGTCCCTTAGCGGATCAGGTTGGTGAAGCGCTCGGCGACGCGCAGGGCGCGCTCGGCTTCTTCCTCGTGCTCGTCGGCCTGCGAGTGCAGGACATCGGCCTTGTCGCGCAGCGTCGATGCGGTGGCGATGCGGTCGGCGCTGATCTTGAACAGCTTGTCCACCTGGCCCTCCAGCACCTTCACCACGTCGGTCACGGTGTCCTTGCGGAACGGAGCGGTCAGCAGGTCGATTGCGATGGCGACGATCTCTTTCATTGGGGTAGTTCCTCGGCTTTGATGTGGATGACCACGCGCCGCCCAGGCTTGCCGTACATGACACGGCAGGCTTGGTCGGAGCGCGGGAGTTGGTAGGGGAGAACGAGGCTCTCAGCGAAGGAGAGCGGCGCATCAGCTGGGATGAAGCCGACGACCGAGCGGCCGTCAGTAGTCGGAGGTGGATACATCGGATGACTCGTCGGCGAAGTCGCCGTATTCGCCCGGAGCATCTGCATTGAGCAGGCGGCCGGATGCGTGGTCGTAGCTGTAGTAGAGAACCTGGCCGTTCGACTGGCCGGTGAAGCGATCCTTTAGGACGCGGAAGGTCGTGCAGTTGCGCTCGGCCTCGTTCTCGGCCTGCGTGTTGCGCTCCAGGCCGAACGCGAAGTGCGTCCAGAAGCCAATCGCGCGGCTGCCCTTGAAGTGGCGGAGCATCACGCGCCCGCCTTCCTCGTGTGGCTTGCCTTCCGGCGTGGCGAGGTGCGAGACCAGGTAGATGCAGATGAGGTGGCGCTGCGCGAACTGCGCGATCTTCGCCATCGTGTCCTCCAGCATCTTCCGCTCGTCCTCGGCACCGGCCGCAAACGACGTGAGGTTGTCGAGGACGATGTGCTTGACGCCCTCGGCGACGACCATGTGGGCCATCTTGGCTTCGATCACGTCCCACTCGGACGAGCCGAAGTGGTCGTAGATGAACACCTGGCCCTTGTCGAGAATCTCGAACGCGGCTTCCAGCTCCTCCTGCGTCCAGCTCCCATCGGGGACGTGGAAGCGGCGGCCAGCAACCTTGCCTGCCATGCGCTTCGCCGTCTCGACCGGCTGCTGCTCCAGGAAGAACAGGCCAACGCGGTCGCCGGTTTCCTGCGCGATGAAGGCTGCTTCCTCCATCAGCCAGTCGGTCTTGCCGATGCCGGTGCCCGCGCCGAAGGTGTAGACCTCGCCGTACCGCTTGCCGTAGGTCAGCGCGGTGAGGCGCGGGTCGTGCCAAGGCATGCCCATCGAGACCGGCTTGAGTGCCTTCTCCTTGAGGGAGCCGAACGTCACCACTCCATCGGGGCGCTTGGTCTGCGCTTCGTAGATGGCGCGGGTGATCGCCTCGGCATCGCCACGCTGGAGCAGCTCGTTCGGGTCTTTCGCCGGGAGCTGTGCGATCTTGGCCTTGCCGGGAGTCAGCAGCAGCGCCACTTCCTGCGCGGCGGCTTGGCCCGGTTCGTCCATGTCGAACATGAGCACAACCTCGTCGAAGCCGTTGACCCACTCCAGCTCGCGCTTGATGGACTTGGCCGCGCCTTGCGCTCCGTTCGGAACGGACACCACCGGCCAGCGGAGGCCGAGTGCCTGCGCCACGGAGAGCGCGTCGATCTCGCCTTCGGTGATGACGAGGCGTCGCCCCGGTTCGTAGAGGTGCTGGCCGAACAGCCCGCACGCCTTCGAGTCGCCGATGAATGAGAACTTCTTGTCGGGGTAGCGGAGCTTCTGCGCGACGATGCCGCCATCGCGCTTGTAGTTGGCGATCTGCACGGTCTTGCCGTGCTTGTCCTTGCCGATCCAGTAGCCGTACTTACGGCATGCTTCCTCAGTGATACCGCGCTTCGCCAGGGCTTGCGGTTCACCCTTCGCAAAGTCGCTCATGGTTTTCCTGCTGGTGGGTTGAGAGACCTCCTCGCCTTCGGCTGGCTCGTAGTGACCGCAGCCGAAGCAGTAGCCGTGCCCGTCGCTGTAGCGCGCAAGGTTGTCCTTGCTGCCGCAGTTCGGGCACGGCTCTTTGTGGAGGTATTCGGAGTCAGCGCTTTGCACGCTCCACGGACCACATGCGCTTGCGGTAGGAAATGCCGAGGCGACGATTCAGCGCACCCTTGACGGTGCGGCCCAGGCCGCGGAACGGCTTGTCGGCGCGCGCCCATGCGCGCTCGAAAGCCAGGCGCATCGCGGACGGAATGACGGTGGTAGCGGTGTTGGTCATGCGTTCTTCTCCAGCAGGAACTTGGTGAATGCGGCGACTTCTTCGGTCGCATCGTTGGCGTCGAGGCCCAGCTCGTCGGTGCAGTAGTTGCGATACAGCTGGAGCAGCGCATCGACGCGGTACTGCTTCGGAGCGCGGCGCGCTTCCAGGAGCGGAGCCTTGCTGCGGCGCTGACGGCGCGACAGGCGATAGCGCGTGTACCGCTGCCCCGAGGCGTCCTCGCAGGTCTGCGTTTCGATCTCGAAGCCAGCAGCGCGCAGCTCATCGACGCGCGAGGCGAGGCGGCGGATGCGGTAGACGCCTTCGGCCTGCCACGAGGTCAGGTGCGAGTGGCGACGCAGGTGATCCAGGACGACCTGGGTTTGCGGGGGCAGCGGTTTCACGTTGGGTTCTCCTATCGAGGGAAGTCAGGTGCCCACACGACGGGCTTGCCGTAGGCGGCGAGCAGGCGTCGCAGCGCGGCGTGTTGGGCTTCGGTGAAGTTGTCCTCGGGCTGCATGGCGTCGTTGACGCCGCCCAGGAGGCAGACTTGGTATGCGGATTGGTTGTGCTTACCGGCGAGAGCGCCGGGCTGATTCAGCGGGCGACCGTCGTAGATCGAGCCGTCACGTTCGATGACGAAGTGGACGGCGATCTTCGAGTAGCCCTGCGAGCGGTGCAGGCGTGCGAGTTCTTCGCCGGTCGTGACCTGCTCGGGGCGGGTCATGCTGGCGAGGGCGAACAGCGCCTCTACCGATTCCAGAGGTTTGAGGCGCACTTAGAGTTTGTAGAGGTGGACTTCGGTGCGTGGTTCTTCGTCCGGCTGCGCCCAGCGCTTACCGGAGAGCAGCCACATGACTTGCTTGTCGTCGGCCCAATAGCCGGTGGCTTTGGTCACAACGTCCATCGGCCCCTTGGCGAGGTTGTCCACGTCGCCCTTGGGAAACGCGGCCTTCGAGGTCTTGGCACGTTTGCATACCGCGATGATGACCACTAAAACCGGATCGGTCGGCGACAGGTCCAGATCACCGGCTGGCAGATGCTTCTCTGCGGCTTCCTTCCAGGTCTTGTAGGTCTTGCCGTAGTAGACGCCCCAGCGCGAAACCTTCGGGCGCGAGGCGGGCACCGGGTCAAACGGGAACGTGAGGGAGGCCAAATGCTTGGCCCCCCTCGCGGTGTTCACGATGACCGACAGCGGATCAGTAGTCGCCGTCATCGCCCTCGTCGTCGGAGTCGCTGTCGTCGTCCGAGTCGTCATCGCTGTCGCTGAACGGCGCGCTGTCGGCGGCCTCGTAGCCGTCCTCCTCGCCGAAGCCGTAGTCCTTGGCGTTGCGCTGGCCGAACTCGACCAGCTCGATCACCTGGACGGCGACCATGTAGCAGGTCAGGTAGAACTTCTTGGCCGATTCGACGAACGAGCCGCCGATCTCGTAGGAGACCTTGAGTTCGCTGCCGCCGCCGATCTGCGGCGGGTTGTCGATCTTCTTGCCGCGGGCGTCGAAGATGTCCGGGCGCATGGTGAACTTCTTGCCGGTGCGCTTGCTGACGCCGCTGGCCTTCATCTTGAACTTCACCAGCACGCGGCCGGTGTCATCGCCGTTCTCGTCGGTTTCTTCGGTGAACACCGGGGCCACTTCGGCACCCTTCTTCTTCTTCGGGTTCTCGCTCAGGAACTCCTGGAACAGCTCGTCGCGCCGGGTTTCCAGCTTCTTCGCCAGCGCCTTGAAGTCCTTGTCGTTCGGGTCGAACGCCAGGCTCACGGTGTATTCGCCTTCCGGCTTGAACTTGGTGTCCGGTTCGTTCAGGCGCGGCCACACGGCGGTGCCCTTGGGGGAGACGAATCGTTCGCGCTTCTTGGTTGCCATCAGTTGTCGGTCTCGTAGTTGGTCGGGAGATAGATGCCCGCGCGCCACAGGTCAGCGGCGGCGGTCAACGGGGTGTCGGCGGAAATGCCGAAGGCTTCGTCGATGTCGAAGCCGATGAGCGCCTCGTCGATGAAGGCGTCGGTGATCGGGTCACGCATCACGGGTAGTGCGGTTTCAGCTCGCGCTCCGCGTAGCGGCGCACGGCGTTGAGGGTGTTGACCTGCCGGTAGCGGCAGTCCTGCTCCATGCGCGAGACGACCCGCAGCACTTCCATCGGATCGAGGCCGAGCACTTCGCAGAAGTTCTTGAAGGCGCACGCCAAGCCGATCACCTGATCGGCCGGGTGGCCGAGGGACTGCACGCTGTCGATCACTACGAAAGCGCCGCGTGCGGCGCTCTCGGCAGAACGTGAGTGCAGTCCGTCGATGACGCGATCACGCACCTGCGTGCAGCTCCGTCATGCGGTGCTTGAACTCCTCGACCGTGCCGTGTTCGGCCGGGTTGTAGATGCCGAGGACCACACCGAAGTGGTCCTGGGCAACGTAGGTGTTCAGTGCGTGCTGGTAGTTGATGCTCATGTTGATGTTCTCGCTTGGGGTATCAATTGCCAAAGGGGGATGGACTAGGCAAAGAAATAGCGCGACTCCAGCACCAGGCTGAGGTCCAGGTCGCCATGCGGCGGGAGGGGTGGGAGTTTCTCTGCCGCTTCTGGCGGGAGCTGCTCGACGAGTTGCTGTCGGAAGTCGGCCAGTACGTCGCCGCTGTATTGATCGACGAACGCCTGCCGGAGTGCGGCGGCGAGGATTGCTGCCTGGCCCGCGTGCGTACCGTAGGAGTCGTGGATCATGGCGAACGACTCGATGCCGTTCTCTGCCGCGAGGCAGGTGGTCAGCATCATGTGGCTGGCGTCGCAGGAGTGGACGAAGTTCGGACTGATCCCGAGGGTCTGCCTGCGACGGTCGAGCTTAGTACCGCCGATGTTGACCACTAAATTCACCTCGCGGCCTCCGACGTGCGGCCGGATGCGGACGCCTTCCTCCTCGCGGTACTCCTGGAGGACCGGGAAGCCAGCGGGGGTCGTCCAGCTCACCGGCAGGTCGGCCGACGAGGCGACCTTGGAGGCGTCACGCAGCCAGTCCATCGCCGCGCGGGCTGCGATCACGACCTCGCCGATGCACTCCCACAGCAGGGTCGCCAGGTACTCGGCGGTCTCCCAATCGTCCTCCATGCCCAGCTTCTTGAACTTGGAGAGCACCTGGGCGCGCATGCCCGACTTCGTGACGCCGTAGGGCAGCGTCATCACCGGCTGCTTCACGATGTCGCGGGTGAGCTGGCCGTCCAGCTTGATCGCCAGCGGGTCGCCGCTCTCGGCACGGGCGCGCAGCTTCTCCTGGGCCACGTCTTTCACGCGCGAATAGATGTCGGCGGGCTTCGGCTGCGGGATCAGGTTGGTGGCTGCACCGCCCACGGAGTCGCGGAGCATGGCCGAGAAGTTCTGGAGGCCGTTACAGGAGCCGTCGAGCGCGATGGGCAGATGGGAGACGTGATCGCGGCCGTTGAGGCTGTAGCCGAGCCACTCGAAGCACGCTGCCAGCGCGCAGAACGGGCTGTCGGCGTCCATCCAGAAGCGTTGGCCGTCCAGCGGATCGAGGGCGCTGTCGAGAATCTGCTCCTCGTGCTCGCGCACCCAGGCCACGCGCTCCTCGAACGACACCTTGTCCACGCCGAAGCAGTTGGCGACGTGGATGGCGAGCCAGTAGGCACCGTCCTCGCCGAGCGGCACGCCTTGGGCGAACGTCAGCAGGCCCTTGGCCGCATCATCACCCTGCGGGGTCAGCGTCGGGGGCAGGGGGTAGCACCGGCCGCGGAAGTCGAGGTTGTGAGGGAAGTAGATCGCGGGGTACTCGGCGAACTTCTCCGCCAAGGCGATCTTCTGCGCGGCGGCGAGGCGGGTGGACACGCTGCGCGCGTTGGCCTCGTAGACCTTGGCGCGGTCGCGCTTCCATTCCTTGAACTCGTCGGCGTGGTGCTCCTTGAAGTAGTCCGGGTCGGTCTCCAGCAGGGCAGGGCGGCTCGGCAGGTCCATCAGTTCACGCTCCGGCAGCCCGGCGACACCGCCGCCTGCGTTCCACAGCTCGCGCATGACCTCTAGGACGGGCACGTTCACCTTCCAGGCGGTTGCCTGGATGGCGTTGAGGGCCTGGTAGACGTTGGGCATATCGACCAGCGCCAGCTCGCGCTTGTAGGCGCGGTTGCGGGTACGCACGAGGTCAGCCCGGCCGCCGATGTCGGTCAGGTAGCCGCCGTCGCGGGGCGTGGTCCACGGACGGGGCGGGACGACCATCGGCATCAGCACCGGCTGGTACAGGGCGGCGCTGTCGTGGGCCTTGGTCAGCCAGTCGAGCACCTTCTGATTCCCGGCGATGAGCAGGTGGCGCTTGCCGCGCTCGGCGACGGTGACCAGCTCGACCAGCCCGGTCGCCTCGACGAACAGCTCGATGAGCTTCATGCCCACCAGCAGCGCGTCCTTGTCGGACAGGTAGAGGCGCTTGTCGTCCTCGGGGGCGAACTCGGCGTCGGCGATGACGTGCCGCATGACGGCGGTGGAGTGCCGGGCCGAGGTGGACTTCTTGAGCTGCTCCTGGACGACCCGGTACAGGCCGGGGTGCTTCTCGCGGAGCAGGGAGAAGTTGATCTCGTTGGCGACCTCGTGGCCCAGGGTGATCGCCACGGACACCGCCTTGCGGTGATCGGCGACCAGCGCGTTGACGCAGGTGAAGCTGGTCAGATAGGCGAGGGCGTGGGGGTTCAGGTGGCGGATGAATTTGAGGGCGGCGTGGCGCTTGCCCGGCTTGCCGGTGTCGGCTTCGGCCACGAACGCCATGATCGCGGCGGCGGTGGCGTCGATGCTCTCCATGACCAGCTTGCGGCCGGGGCCGGTCTCGGCCTCCTGGCGCTGCTCCCTGATCTTCTCGTAGCGGGCAATGCCCAGGCTGGTGCTTTCCTTCTCCAGTTCGAGCTGGGCGGCGTGCAGGTCGTTCTCTTGCCAAGTCGTCATCGTTTGCCCTCGGGGGATGCAAAAGTCAAAACGGGAGGACCGCACCGGGGGCTGCCCGGTACGGTCCTGAGTGGTTCGGTTGTTGGTCCTGGGTGGACCTATGTGGAACTGTAGTAGTCCTCGGTGGTGAACAGCAATGAGTAGTTCTGAATGGTTGTCCTAGGAGGAGGTCCGCCGAAGATGACCACTTTATTCGGCGTCACCTGGTGTCACCTGTCGCGGCACCCGGCGTCACCTATATGTCACCCGAAGCGTCACCTGATAGACTGGAACGCTGTAAGTAGTTGAGTGGTCAGCACTAATCGGCAGGGGCTTCGGGATTTAGGTTCCAGTGCCGCAAGGCGTGGGGGTTCGAGTCCCCCCTTTCGCACCAGTGCCGGCCTGTCCCCGCCCTGATCGGGCCATCGACGCCCACTTGACCGGCACGCGCTGGCAGTGCAGGCCGAATTGGGCGAAACTAAAGGGCTGCGGCAAGCAGGCGCGTCCCAGACGTCGTGTCCTTACAACCGTTTCATCCCAATCATCGAGCCGGGGGCGTGGGCCACCGGTGGCAGGAGTCAACATGCAAGCTTCGATCGAATCCACCGGCAACCTGGAACGCCGCCTGAGCTTCTCGCTGCCGGAAGAGCGTCTGCAGAGCCACATCGTCGGCCGCCTGGGCGAAATCGCCCGTACCACCCGCATCAAGGGTTTCCGTCCGGGCAAGGTGCCGGCCAAGGTGATCGAGCAGCGCTTCGGCGCGCAGGTCCGTGGTGAGGCGCTGGACGGCCTGCTGCGCGAAACCTTCGACGCGGCCGTGCGCGAGCACGACCTGCGCATCGTCGGCAGCCCGCGCATCGACAAGGGCGACGAGGGTGAGTTCTCCTTCGTGGCCACCGTGGAAGTGGTGCCGGACTTCGGCGACATCGACGTCAGCAAGCTGACCGTCGTGCGCCATACCGCCGAGATCACCGACGCCGACATCGACCAGATGATCGAGAACCTGCAGAACCAGCGTCGTACCTGGGCCCCGGTCAGCCGTGGCGCGCAGGACGGTGACCTGGTCGCGGTGGAAACCTGGTCGCAGGCCGGCGAAGAGCGCCTGCCGGCCGAAGGCACCGAGAAGGGTTCGATCGTGCTCGGCCAGGGCATGATGTTCGAGACCATCGAAAAGGGCCTGGTCGGCCTGGCCAAGGGTGAAGAGAAGACCCTGGACGTCGAGTTCCCGGCTGACTGGCGCGTGCCGGTGCTGGCCGGCAAGACCGTGCAGGTCACCGTCAAGGTTGCCGAAGTCTCCGAGCCGGTCGTGCCGGCGGTCGACGAAGCCTTCATCAAGAGCTTCGGCGTGAAGGGCGGCGACGTGGAGCAGTTCCGCAGCGACATCCGCGCCAACCTGGAGCGCGAGCTGAAGGGTGCCCTGATGAACCGCCTGCGCCGCGAGGTCGGCGAGCAGCTGATCGCCGCCTATTCCTCGGTGGAAATGCCGCCGCGCCTGGTCGAGAACGAAGCCCGCGCCATGCTGGCCCAGCAGGTCGAGCAGATCCGCCGCAACGGCCAGAACGTTGGCGAGATCCCGGCCGATGCCCACGAAGGCTTCAAGGAAGCGGCCGCCAAGCGCGTGCTGGTCGGCCTGCTGGTCGGTGAAGTGGCCCGCATCAACGACCTGCGCCTGGAAGCCAAGCGCCTGAACGAAACGATGCGTCTGATCGCTTCGACCTACGAAGAGCCGGAGCAGGTCATTGAGATGTACCGCAATGACCCCCAGCTGATGTCTGGCCTGCAGAACCGTGTGATGGAAGAGCAGGTGATCGACTGGATCGCCGAGCGTGCCCAGCACACCGAAGAGAAGCTGTCGTTCCAGGACGCGATCCGCCAGTAAGCCCGGGCGGATCACCGGATGCCCCGTGCCTTTGCCGGCGCGGGGTTGTTGCCCCCCCAAGATAGGTACCTCACGTAATGGACAACCGAACCAAAGCCCTGAACCTGGTTCCGATGGTGGTCGAGCAGACCAGCCGCGGCGAGCGTGCCTACGACATCTATTCGCGCCTGTTGAAGGAGCGCCTGATCTTCCTCGTGGGCCCGATCGACGATCACATGGCCAACGTGGTGGTGGCGCAGTTGCTGTTCCTGGAATCGGAGAACCCGGAAAAGGACATCAACATCTACATCAACTCGCCGGGTGGCGTGGTCACCGCCGGCATGGCGATCTACGACACCATGCAGTACATCAAGCCGAATGTGAGCACCACCTGCATCGGCCAGGCTGCCTCGATGGGCGCCCTGCTGCTGGCCGCGGGCGAAGCCGGCAAGCGCTATGCGCTGCCGAACTCGCGCGTGATGATCCACCAGCCGCTGGGTGGCTACCAGGGCCAGGCCACCGACATCGACATCCACGCGCGTGAGATCCTGACCCTGCGTTCGCGCCTGAACGAGGTGCTGGCCAAGCACACCGGCCAGTCGCTGGAGACGATCGCCCGCGACACCGAGCGCGACAACTTCAAGAGCGCCTTCGAGGCGCAGGCCTACGGTCTGGTCGACCAGGTCCTGGAGCGTCGTCCGGATGAGTCGATCCAGGCCGGCTGACCGGCCTTCACGGGGCCATGGAGGCCCCGTTCCTGCAGGGTCGGGCGGGACTGGTGTCCCCTCGGCCCTGTGCTATTCTCGAATCGAACCCCCGTTCAGCGGGTGGGGTAACTGGGTAAGCGAAGCATGAGCGAAGACCGCCAAGGTCGTTCCACGGACACCGGCAAGATCCTCTACTGCTCTTTCTGCGGCAAGAGCCAGCATGAAGTGCGCAAGCTGATTGCGGGTCCGAGCGTGTTCATCTGTGATGAATGCGTGGAGCTGTGCAACGACATCATCCGCGAGGAACTTGAGGAAAAGGCGCAGTCGGCGCGCAGTTCGCTGCCGAAGCCGCGCGAGATCCTCGAGGTGCTCGACCAGTACGTGATCGGCCAGAACCGCGCCAAGCGCACCCTGGCCGTGGCCGTGTACAACCACTACAAGCGCATCGAGAGCCGGCAGAAGAACGACGACGTCGAACTGGCGAAGTCGAACATCCTGCTGGTCGGCCCGACCGGTTCGGGCAAGACGCTGCTGGCCGAGACCCTGGCCCGCCTGCTCAACGTGCCGTTTACCATGGCCGACGCCACCACGCTGACCGAAGCCGGTTACGTGGGCGAGGACGTGGAGAACATCATCCAGAAGCTGCTGCAGAAGTGCGACTACGACGTCGAGAAGGCGCAGCAGGGCATCGTCTACATCGATGAAATCGACAAGATCTCGCGCAAGAGCGAGAACCCGTCGATCACCCGCGATGTGTCCGGCGAAGGCGTGCAGCAGGCCCTGCTGAAGCTGATCGAAGGTACCGTGGCCAGCGTTCCGCCGCAGGGCGGCCGCAAGCATCCGCAGCAGGAATTCCTGCAGGTGGACACCAAGAACATCCTGTTCATCTGCGGCGGCGCGTTCGCCGGGCTGGACAAGGTGATCCAGGCCCGTTCCACCGACGTCGGCAGCATCGGCTTCGGCGCCAAGGTGAAGAGCAGCGAGCGCAAGCAGGAAGTGGGCAAGGTGCTGGCCGAAGTCGAGCCGGAAGACCTGATCAAGTTCGGCCTGATCCCCGAGTTCGTCGGCCGCCTGCCGGTGGTGGCGACCCTGGAGGAGCTGGACGAGCCGGCCCTGATCAGGATCCTGACCGAGCCGAAGAACGCCATCACCAAGCAGTTCAAGAAGCTGTTCGAGATGGAGAGCGTCGAACTGGAGTTCCGTCCGGACGCGTTGTCGGCCATCGCCCGCAAGGCGCTCAAGCGCAAGACCGGCGCCCGTGGCCTGCGCACCATCGTCGAATCGGTCCTGCTGGACACCATGTACGACCTGCCGTCGCAGGAAAACGTCAGCAAGGTGGTGGTGGACGAATCGGTGATCGAGCACAAGTCCGAGCCGTACCTGATCTACCAGACCCCGGCGGCCCCTGAACAGAAGGCCGCAGGCGCTGAGTGATCCTTCCAGGTTGTTGATTGGAAAGGATTTTCAAGGAATGCCTTGCATCTGAAAGCCGATGGCCCCATAACGGGGCCATCGGCTTTTTTTGTCTCCGGAAGATGCCCTCCCGGAGGCGGTTTTCCCCTTCCCTGGAGCCCCCATGGCCCGTTCCCCAAGTGAAACCCTCGACCTGCCGGTCCTGCCGCTGCGCGACGTAGTGGTGTTCCCGCACATGGTCATCCCGCTGTTCGTCGGCCGTGACAAGTCCATGCACGCGCTCGAACAGGCAATGGAGGCGGACAAGCGCATCCTGCTGCTGGCGCAGAAGTCGGCCGAGACCGATGACCCGCATGCGGCCGATCTCTACCAGGTCGGTACGCTGGCGCAGGTGCTGCAACTGCTGAAGCTGCCCGACGGCACCATCAAGGTGCTGGTCGAAGGCCTGTCGCGCGTGCAGGTCACCCACGTCGACGAGCGCAACGGCTCGCTGCATGGGCAGGCGGTGGAAATTGACGCCACCGACGAGCGCGAAGCGCGCGAGGTCGAGGCGATTGCCCGCTCGCTGATGTCGCTGTTCGAGCAGTACGTCAAGACCAACCGCAAGCTGCCGCCGGAACTGCTGCAGACGCTGTCGGGCATCGATGAGCCGGCGCGCCTGGCCGACACCATCGCCGCGCACATCAGCGTGCGCCTGGCCGACAAGCAGCGCCTGCTGGAAACGCTGGCCGTCGGCGATCGCCTGGAGATGCTGGTCGGCCTGGTCGATGGCGAGATCGACGTGCAGCAGATGGAAAAGCGCATCCGCGGCCGCGTGAAGTCGCAGATGGAGAAGAGCCAGCGCGAGTACTACCTCAACGAACAGATGAAGGCCATCCAGAAGGAACTGGGTGACCTGGACGACGCGCCGGGCGAGCTGGAAGAGCTGGCCCGCAAGATCGCCGAAGCCGGCATGCCGAAGGCCGTTGAAGTCAAGGCACGCAACGAACTGAACAAGCTCAAGCAGATGTCGCCGATGTCGGCCGAAGCCGCGGTCGTGCGCAACTACCTGGAGTGGCTGCTGGGCGTGCCGTGGAAGAAGCGCAGCAAGGTGCGCAAGGACCTGAAGGTGGCGCAGGACACCCTCGATGCCGATCACTACGGCCTGGAGAAGGTCAAGGAGCGCATCCTTGAGTACCTGGCGGTGCAGTCGCGCGTGAAGCAGATGAAGGGCCCGATCCTGTGCCTGGTCGGGCCGCCGGGCGTGGGCAAGACCTCGCTGGGCCAGTCCATCGCCAAGGCCACCAACCGCAAGTTCGTGCGCATGTCGCTGGGCGGCGTGCGTGACGAGGCCGAGATCCGTGGCCACCGTCGTACCTACGTCGGTTCGATGCCGGGCCGCATCGTGCAGAACCTCAACAAGGTCGGCAGCAAGAACCCGCTGTTCGTGCTCGACGAGATCGACAAGATGTCGATGGACTTCCGTGGCGATCCGTCTTCGGCGCTGCTGGAAGTGCTCGACCCGGAGCAGAACAACGCGTTCAACGACCACTATCTGGAAGTGGATCTGGACCTGTCCGAAGTGATGTTCGTGGCCACCTCGAACTCGCTCAATATTCCGGGCCCGTTGCTGGACCGCATGGAAGTGATCCGCATCCCCGGCTACACCGAGGATGAGAAGCTCAACATCGCCACCCGCTACCTGGTGCCCAAGCAGATCAAGGCCAACGGCCTGCAGCCGGAAGAGCTGGAGATCGGCAGTGATGCCATCCAGGACATCGTGCGCTACTACACGCGCGAATCGGGCGTGCGCAACCTGGAACGCGAGATCGCCAAGATCTGCCGCAAGGTGGTGAAGGAGATAGCACTGGCCGGCCCGCAGCCGGCGGCGAAGGCGAAGAAGGGTGCGAAGAAGTCCAAGGCGCTGGTGAGCGTGTCCAGCAAGAACCTGGACAAGTACCTGGGCGTGCGTCGCTTCGACTTCGGCCGTGCCGAGGAAGAAAACGAGATCGGCCTGGTCACCGGACTGGCGTGGACCGAAGTCGGTGGCGATCTGCTGCAGATCGAATCGACGCTGGTACCGGGCAAGGGGCAGTTGATCCTGACCGGCCAGCTCGGCAACGTGATGAAGGAATCGGCGTCGGCGGCACTGTCGGTGGTGCGTTCGCGCGCCGTGGGCTTTGGCATCGACAGCGACTTCCTGCAGAAGCACGACGTGCATCTGCACGTGCCCGATGGCGCCACGCCGAAGGACGGCCCGAGTGCCGGTGCGGCAATGGTCACCTCGCTGGTGTCGATGCTGACCAAGGTGCCGGTGCGTGCCGACGTGGCGATGACCGGTGAGATCACCCTGCGTGGTCGTGTCACCGCCATCGGTGGCTTGAAGGAGAAGCTGCTGGCCGCACTGCGCGGTGGTATCCGCACGGTCATCATCCCGGAAGAGAACCGCAAGGACCTTGCAGACATTCCGGCCAACGTCACCCGCGATCTGGAGATCGTGCCGGTGAAGTACATCGAAGAAGTCCTGGACCTGGCGCTGGAGCGTCCGCTGGCACCGAAGAAGGCGCGCAAGAGTGCGCAGCGTGTCACGGTGCGCAGCAAGGCCAAACCGAGTGGAAGCGCGCGCGTCAAGCATTGACGCGCGCTGTCCGATGGCCCGAAACCCGCGTCGTTGCTGGCTTTCCAGCTTGCGTGGGGGTAGGGCCACTGGTATAAAAGCAGCACTCGCGAATGAGTGATCGCTGTCAGCGATGACTGAATCGGCGAACCGTTTCCACATGGCGGCCGCATGCAGAAGGCGTGCGGTTGCTTCCCTGTCGAATAAGCGGAACCCACCGCCAAAGGAGTTGTAGAGAATGAACAAGACCGAATTGATCGATGCCGTTGCTGAAGCTGCCGACCTGACCAAGGCCGAGTCCAGCCGCGCTGTCGATGCCGTCGTTGCTGCCGTCACCAAGGCGCTGAAGGACGGCGATGCGGTCACCCTGGTTGGCTTCGGTACCTTCCAGGTCCGCGACCGTGCTGCCCGCACCGGCCGCAACCCGAAGACCGGCGACACCATCAAGATCGCTGCTTCGAAGAATCCGTCGTTCAAGGCTGGTAAGGCCCTGAAGGATGCTGTAAACTAAGCGGCTCGCTGGGGTGCTTAGCTCAGCGGTAGAGCGTCTCCTTTACACGGAGAGGGTCGGGGGTTCGAAACCCTCAGCACCCACCACAGCACCGCGGTAAAAGTTTGAGTGTGGAGCGGTAGTTCAGCTGGTTAGAATGCTGGCCTGTCACGCCGGAGGTCGCGGGTTCGAGTCCCGTCCGCTCCGCCATTCAACGAGGCCTCCGGCCAAAAGCTGGAGGCTTTGTTTTCTCCCCGGTCCACGCCAGTGGGAAAACAAAAAAAAGCAACAATGCGGAGCGGTAGTTCAGCTGGTTAGAATGCTGGCCTGTCACGCCGGAGGTCGCGGGTTCGAGTCCCGTCCGCTCCGCCACTACATCGAGGCCCCCGGCCTGAAGCCGGGGGCCTTGTATTCTCACCGACAGGTTCGGGAAGAAGGCGAAAAGGTTTTTGCAAGAACGGAGCGGTAGTTCAGCTGGTTAGAATGCTGGCCTGTCACGCCGGAGGTCGCGGGTTCGAGTCCCGTCCGCTCCGCCATTGCAGAATTCTTAAGTCCCTGTGAAAAAACTTTGAAAAAAGTGTTCATCGGGCTGGGTTTCCAGGGAGTCTTCGGATATACTGGGCGCCTGCAAAGTTTAAGCGCGGAGCGGTAGTTCAGCTGGTTAGAATGCTGGCCTGTCACGCCGGAGGTCGCGGGTTCGAGTCCCGTCCGCTCCGCCAACTTTAAAAGCCCTCGGCGCAAGCCGGGGGCTTTTTCTTTGGGCCGTGCCTCAGGCCTGCCGATGTGCTGATGGTGCAGGTCCACGAAGATCGGCGCAGGCCGCGCCGGCACTGCTTTTGGTCCCTGCGGCGAAGCGGGTTACACTGCCGGGCTCGCCAATCAGGCCTTGTGATTCTCACCATGCTGCAGAAACTCCGCGACAAGACCTCAGGCTGGATCGTCACCGTGATCCTGGGGCTGCTGATGATTCCGTTCCTGTTCGTGATCGACAACAGCTACCTCGGTGGCGTTGGCGCACAGAACGTGGCCAAGGTTTCCGCGCCGCCGACCTGGTGGCGTTCGGCGCCGTCGTGGTGGCCGGTACGCATGCTGTGGCAGCACCACGAGATCAGTGCGCAGGATTTCCGCACCCGCTTCGAGCAGGAGCGCATGCGCGAGCGCCAGCAGCAGGGTGAGAACTTCGACCCGCGCGCGTTCGAAAGCACTGAAAACAAGATGGCCGTGCTCGATCAGCTGATCGACGAGCAGGTCGTGCGCCTGGTGGGCGAGCAGGCCGGTGTCGTGGTGGGCGACGGTGCGGTGCGCGAGTACATCGCCACCATCCCGGCCTTCCTCGATTCGAACGGCAAGTTCAACGAGAACAACTATCGCCTGGCCCTGGCCGGTGGCAATCCGCCGCGTACGCCCACGCAGTTCCAGGAGCTGGTGCGCGAGAGCCTGCAGCAGTCGGTGATTCCGTCGGGCCTGCAGAATTCGGGCTTCGTCACCCAGGCCGAGACCGAGCGCCTGCTGAAGCTGCTGGGTGAAACCCGCGACGTCGAGCTGGCCGCGCTGCCGGAAGTGCCGGCCGATACCGCGCCGGTCACCGACGCCCAGATCAAGCAGTGGTACGACAGCCACGGCAAGGATTTCCGCCAGGCCGAAAGCGTGTCGCTGGAATACGTCGAGATCAACGGCGCGAACCTGCCGGCACCGACCGCGGCTGACGAAGCGACCCTTCGCAAGCGCTATGAAGACGAGAAGGCGAAGTTCACCTCGCCGGAACAGCGCCAGGCTGCCCATATCCTGATCACCGGTGACGGCGCCGAAGCCAAGGCGAACAAGATCGCTGCCGAAGCCAAGGCGGCCGGTGCCGACTTCGCTGCACTGGCCAAGGCCAATTCGGAAGACCCGGGTTCAAAGGACCAGGGCGGTGACCTGGGTTGGGTCGAGCGCGGTGCGATGGTCAAGCCGTTCGAAGATGCACTGTTCGCTGCCAAGGCGGGTGACGTGATCGGTCCGGTCAAGACCGACTTCGGCTACCACATCATCAAGGTCGCCGCGGTGCGTGGCGGCGAAGGCAAGTCGTTCGAGGAAGTGCGTGACACGCTGGCTGCCGAGCAGCTGAAGGCCGACGGCGAGCGCGGCTTCAACGAACTGGCCGGCAAGCTGGTCGACGCCATCAACAAGAGCCCGAGCGATCTGGCTGCTGCGGCCAAGGAAGTGAACCTGCCGCTGCAGACCCTGGGCCCGATCACCCGTGCCACTGCCAGTGGCATCGCCGCTGACCCGGCCGTGCTGCGTGCCGCGTTCTCCGACGTGCTGGTGCAGGACGGGACCGCCAGCGACCCGATCGCCCTGGGCGGCGCGACCAACCACAGTGTGGTCATCCGCGTGGCCGCGCACACTCCGGAACAGGCCATGCCGCTGGACAAGGCGCGCGAACAGGTGATCGCCGCGATCCGCGCCGACCGCCAGCGTCAGGCCAGCGACAAGGCCGCCGACGCCGTGCTGGCCAAGCTGAAGGCCGGTGCCACCCTGCAGTCGCTGGCTGCCAGCGAGAAGCTGCAGCTGAGCCCGATGCCAGGCCTGCCGCGCAGCCAGCCGGTGCCGACTCTGGAGATCAACCGCGCGATCTTCAGTGCGCCGGTGCCGGCGGAAGGCAAGCCGAGCTACGGCAAGGTCGACGTCAACGGCCACGCGCTGCTGTTCGCAGTGAACAAGGTCAACCCGGGCGACATCAAGGAAGTGACCGCCGAGCAGCAGAAGCAGCTCAAGGACCAGCTGAGCCAGATCGACGGCATGGCCGCAGCCAAGGCCTACGTCGAGGCGATGCGCAAGAAGTTCGTGATCCAGACCACCGAAGAGAACCTGTAAGCCTGGCGGCGGGCAGGACGAGAAAGGCCCGGCAATGCCGGGCCTTTTTTATTGGGAGCGATGCTGGAAATTGAACTGTAGAGCCGAGCCCATGCTCGGCCTGTCATGAACCCCGGCAGGGCGCGAACATGAAAAAGCCGAGCATGGGCTCGGCTCTACAGGAAGCAGGGCAGGGCGCGGCCGGAACCGCGCCTGCTTCAATCCTCGACGCGCAGTACCGCGCCCGGCTTCAGCACGCTGCTGCCGCTCAGGCCGTTCAGTGACAGCAGCGCCTTCACCGGCATGCCGTAGCGACGGGCGATGGTCCATGCCGACTCGCCATCACGCACGGTGTGGCGGCGGCTGCGCGGGCGGTCGGCGATCGCGGCGACGGTCTTGGCCACCTGCGGCGTCGGCGTGGTCGTGGCAACCGGTGCGGTGCTGGCCACCAGTGTGGTCGCGGTTTCCGTCACAGTCGCATTGGCAGCCGAGACCGGGGCCAGCACCCGGGTGGTTCCAGAGGCGCGGTTGCCGGCGGCCAGGGCCGGGTTGAGGCGGGCGATCCTGGCAGGGTCCAGCGCGCGCTGTGCGGCCCACTGCTGGACGCTGGTGCCGGCCGGCAGGGTGTGGTCCTTCAGCACCGGCACGGTGCGGTCCAGCGAGGCCATCACGCCCGGCTGGTCTTCCACGTCTTCCAGCACGCAGGCCAGGGCATGCAGCTTCTCGACATAGGCATGGGTGACCGGCGACAGGCCCGGCAGGGCTGCGGGCTTGGCGTTCTGCGCGTTCATGCCAGCCTTGCGCATGGACTGCAGTACCCGGTACTCGCCGGCGTTGTAGGCCATGGTGGCCAGGCGCCAGTCGCCACCGAACATGCCGTGCAGGGTCTTCAGGTAGCGCACCGCGGCCTGGGTGGAATCCACCGCCGACAGGCGGCCGTCATAGCCGTTGGCCATCGGCACGCGGTGGTTGCGCGCGGTGGTGGCGATGAACTGCCACAGGCCGGTCGGGCCGCTGCCGTTGCGGGCATTGGGCCGATAGCCGCTTTCCACGAACGGGATCAGCGCGAATTCGGTGGGCAGGTTGGCCTTGCGCAGCTCTTCGACCACATAGCCGAACAGCACCAGCGCATCATCATCCTGATTGGCCAGGCGCGAGGGGGCGTGGGCGAACTGCTTCTGCCAGCGCGGGCTGGTGGCCTCGGCATCGCAGCTGGGCTCGGCCAGGCCGTCGCGGAAGCTGGTGAAGATCTCCTGGCCGTTGCGCACCGAAGCGGCGGGCAGCGCTGAAGCGTCCAGCGGCAGGGCCGCAGCAGCGGTCAGGTTCTGGCTGATGCCGGCACCCAGCGACTGTGCGCCCGCGGTTCCGGCCAGCCCCAGGGCAAGGCCCAGGGCCAGCGGCAGACTTCGGCGCATCATGCGCGGAAGCCGTCTTTCCAGTGCCGGAGACCGGCCATCACGTCGACGTCGTCCACGACGTCACGGCCCAGGTGTGCCGATACCGACGCACGGATCGGTGCAGCGTGCACACGCAGGAAGGGATTGCAGTCGAATTCGTTGGCCAGGGTTACCGGCAGGGTGGAACGGTCATCGCGGCGCATGGCCAAAGCCTCCTCTTGGCGCTGCCACAAGGCAGCGTTGGCGGGGTCGACATGCCGCGCGAAGACGGCATTTGACACGGTGTACTCATGAGCGCAACAAAGCAGCAGTTGCGCGGGCAGGGCACCCAGCTTGCGCATCGACGCCAGCAGCTGGGACGGCGTACCTTCGAACAGGCGTCCACAGCCCAGGCTGAACAACGAATCTCCGCTGAAAAGATGTTCAGCAGTGTGAAACGCGATGTGGCTGCGGGTATGCCCGGGCACGGATAGTACGTGGAACGTCCGGCCCAGTGCCTGAACGCGTTCACCTTCACCGACCCGCTCGGTCGCCGTGGCAATGCGTTCCTCGACCGGCGCGACGACCCGCACGCCGGGGAAACGCGCCTGCAATGCCGGCACGCCACCGATGTGATCGTCGTGGTGATGGGTGAGCAGGATCGTGTCCACGCGCAGGCCCTGGTCGGCCAGCGCGAGCACGGGCGCGGCATCACCGGGGTCGACGACCACGGCGGCACCCTCGTCGTCGATCAGCGTCCAGATGTAGTTATCCGCAAATGCGGGCAGGGCAGTCAGTCGCATAGAATTGGACCATGCCCGCGCTGCAGAGCACCCGTCAAGCGAGCCAGACCCCGTGGTTCGACAGTGAACCGGCGGAGGCCTTGCGCGTGCTGGAACGGCAATTGCTGCTGCCGCAGCTGTCAGTGCTGCCGGCGCAGCCCTGGCTGTGGATCGCGCCGAGTGCGGCCTGGCTGGAGGATGCGCAGCTGGGTGGGCGCGGCCTGCGCCTGTATCGACAGGGGCCGGGCTATGCCGGCGACACCCGCTGCGCGCTGCCGTTGCCGCTGGCCAATGAAAGCGTCAATGCGATCGTGCTGCAGCATGTCACCGCGGCCGACGCTGATCGGCTGCTCGACGAGTGCGAGCGCGTGCTGATGCCGGGCGGCCACCTGTGGCTGAGCAGCCTCAATCCGTTCAGCCCGTACCGCACGCGCTGGCGCCAGCATGGGCTGGTGGTGCGCACGCCGCAGCGGATCCGCCTGCTGCTCGGCCGTCATGGGCTGGAGTGCGACGATATGCGTTACCTGGGCCCGCTCTGGCGCGGTGCGGGCAGCCGTCGTCCCGGAGGTTGGGCACCACTGCGTGCGGCCTGCCTGTTCCATGCGGAAAAACGCACGCTGGCCCTGCCCGGGCCGAAACCGCTGCCGGTGCGCTGGCACGGCACCGTAGCTACCTGATTCTGGAGTTGTATTGAAAACCATCGAAATCCACACCGACGGTTCCTGCCTTGGCAATCCCGGCCCCGGGGGCTGGGCTGCGCTGCTGCGCTACAAGGGCCACGAGCGTGAGCTGAGCGGTGGCGAGGCGCACACCACCAACAACCGGATGGAGCTGATGGCGGCCATTTCCGGGCTGGAGTCGCTGACCGAGCCGTGCAGCATCGTGCTCTATACCGATTCGCAGTACGTGAGGCAGGGCCTGACCCAGTGGATGCCGGGCTGGATCCGCAAGAACTGGAAGACCGCCGGTGGCGATCCGGTGAAAAACCGCGAGCTGTGGGAGCGCCTGCAGGCGGCCACGCTGCGGCACCAGATCGACTGGCGGTGGGTGAAGGGGCACTCCGGCGACCCCGACAATGAGCGGGTGGATACCCTGGCCCGCAACGCGGCGATCCAGATCCGCGACGCCAGCCCGGTAAACTGAGCCCATGCGTCAGATCATCCTCGATACCGAAACCACCGGCCTGGAGTGGAAGAAGGGCAACCGCATTGTCGAAATCGGCTGCGTGGAGCTGTTCAAGCGCCGCCCGACCGGCAACAACTACCACCAGTACATCAAGCCGGACTGTGAGTTCGAACAGGGCGCGCAGGAAGTCACCGGCCTGACCCTGGAGTTCCTCGATGACAAGCCGGACTTCGCGCAGATCGCCGACGAGTTCCTGGCCTTCATCGATGGCGCCGAACTGATCATCCATAACGCGGCGTTCGACCTCGGCTTCCTCGACAACGAGCTGTCGCTGCTGGGACCGCAGTACGGGAAGATCACCGACCGCTGCACCGTGATCGATACCCTGGTGATGGCGCGCGAGCGCTTCCCGGGCCAGCGCAATTCGCTGGATGCGCTGTGCAAGCGGCTGGGCGTGGACAACTCGCACCGTGCACTGCACGGCGGCCTGCTCGATGCGCAGATCCTGGGCGACGTCTACATCGCGCTGACCTCGGGCCAGGAGGAAATCGGCTTCGGCCTGGGCGATGACGATGGCGGTGGTGCCGGTGCGGCGCTGCAGGCCTTCGACACCAGCAAGCTGCTGCCGCGCCCGCGCGTGGTGGCCACGCCGTCGGAACTGGAAGCGCATGCCGCGCGACTGGAGCGGCTGCGCAAGAAGGCTGGCCACGCGCTGTGGGATGGCCCGAAGGTGGAAGAGCCCGCCAGCGCATAAACATCCACGCATGGCGTGGATCTACTGTAGAGCCGAGCCCATGCTCGGCTCATGCACCAGGTTCAGTGGCAGCGCACCAGGATGACGCTGATGTTGTCGCGGCCACCGCCGTCGAGCGCGGCCGCGACCAGCGTATCCACGCACTCCTGCGCGCTGGCATCGTCGAAGGCGAGGGTGCGGGCGATGCCGCGGTCGTCCACTTCCTCGGTCAGTCCGTCACTGCACAGCAGCAGCTGCATGCCCGGGCGCAGTTCACCGCTGGTGGTGGCCACGTTCAGATGCGCCGGATCGGTCACGCCCAGCGCCTGGGTGACCACGTTGCGATGCGGATGTGCGCGCGCCTGTTCGGCGGTCAGGTTGCCCTGCGCGACCAGTTCCTGCACCACGCTGTGGTCCTGGCTGAGCTGCGCAAGTTGGCCGTCGCGCCACAGGTAGGCGCGGCTGTCGCCGACCCACGCCACTTCATAGCGATTGCCCTGCACGCGCGCGGCAACCACGGTGGTGCCCATCGGCAGCGTGTCGTTGCGTCGGCGCGAGGCGCGGATGATCTCTTCGTCGGCGGTGCGGATGGCCTGCGCCAGCGGCGCGCCGCGGCGGATCTCGCGCACGATGGTCTCGCGTGCCAGCGCGCTTGCCACTTCGCCGCAGGCGGGTCCGCCCATGCCGTCGGCCACCAGCCACAAGGCCAGCTCGCTGTCACCGTAGTAGGTGTCCTCGTTGAGCTCGCGGCGCATGCCGGGGTGGGTGAGGTGTCCGAATTCGATCATGGGGGGCTGGGGCGGGGTGTTGCTGGGGAGACAGGCATCATCGGGTGACGGCACGCATCCGGCAAGGCATGCGCTCAGGAAATTTTCACTTCGTTGGCCGGAATGACTTGTCGTCGGCCTCACTTCCTCGTATGATGCGCGTCCCCGGTCCGCCGGGGACCACCCGGAGAGGTGGCAGAGTGGTTGAATGTACCTGACTCGAAATCAGGCAGGCGTTTATAGCGCCTCGGGGGTTCGAATCCCCCCCTCTCCGCCAGATAAAGAAAAAGGGCTGCCGAAAGGCAGCCCTTTTTCTTTATCTGGCGCGGGACGCGACGCGCGTTGCGCGTCGCCCCACGCGTTGCTGTGCAACGCGTGGGCCCCTCCCTTTGCCGGCCTCTCCCCGCCCCTGTCGGGGCAGCCCCTCAACAGAGGGGCTTGTTCCTCCAGATGGATCTACCTGTCCCATCGCGAGCTGCGGGTTAAACTGCACGCATCACCTGCTGGAGCTTTTCCCGATGACCGCTGAAATCCTCGTCCCCGTTTCCTTCGGCGAGCTGCTGGACAAGATCTCGATCCTGCAGATCAAGTCCGAGCGCATCAGCGACGAGGGCAAGCTGGCCAATGTGCGCAAGGAGCTGTCGGCGCTGGAGCAGACCTGGATGGCACACCCGGCGGCGGTGAAGGACATCGCCAAGCTGCGTGCCGAGCTGAAGACGGTCAACGAGCAGCTGTGGGACATCGAGGACGACATCCGCCTGAAGGAGAAGGCGCAGGCGTTCGATCAGGGCTTCATCGACCTGGCGCGCAGTGTCTACCTGCGCAACGACGAACGCGCGCGCATCAAGAAGGCGATCAACCTGGCGCTGGGTTCGGCGTACGTGGAAGAGAAGTCCTACCAGGATTACGCGCAGCGCGCGTAATCCCCGGCAGCCTGCCGCTCACCCCAGGTGGTCGGCGACGTAGCGTTCGAACGCAGCGATACCGTCTTCGACAGTGATCAGTTCCATCACATCGTCGAACTCGATCTTGGTGCCCCACTTCAGATCCGCGGCCTGCTTGGCCAGGTACTTGCGCGCGGCATCATCGTAGCGGTCCACGCAGTAGCGGCGGTCGGAATAGGGACCGCTGCGGTTCGGGTTGCTGGCCGCATGCAGGCCCAGTACCTTGGCGCCCATCGCGTTGGCGATGTGCATCGGGCCCGAGTCCGGGGTCATCACCAGATTGGCGCGGGCCAGCAGTGCCGGCAGCTGCTTCAAGGTGTCCTTGCCGACCAGGTCCAGTGCCGGCGTGTGCAGCTGGGCCTGGATGGCATCGGCCATGCTGCGCTCCAGCTCGCTGCGGCCACCACACAGCACCACCCGCCAACCGCGCTGTGCGGCATGGTTGGCCACGGCTGCATAGCGGTCTGCATACCAGTTGCGGCGCACGTGGCTGGAACAGGGCGAGATCATCAGTACCGGTCGGCCATCGTCCTGCCATTGCGCGGCGGCCCACTCATACGCGGACTGCGGCACCGCCAGGTCCCAGCTGACCTCGGCCTGGCGCAGGCCAAGGGGTTCACAGAAGCTGCCGATGGCGTCCAGCACATGGATGCCGGGGCGGTCGGGGATGCGCTCGTTGATGAAGAGACCGTGCAGATCCTTCGATCGGCTGCGGTCGTAGCCGATGCGACGCTCTGCGGGAATGAAGGCCGACAGCAGGTTGGCGCGGAACGCCACCTGCATCTGCAGCAGCGCTTCAAAGCGCCCCGGTGGCAGCTGCCTGCGCAGTTCCTTGACCCCGGCCATGCCGCTTTTCTTGTCGTAGGCATGGAAGGTGACGCCAGGCAGGCCGTCGAGCAGCTTGTGGCCGGCCTTGTCGATGATCCAGTGGATCGGCGTGTCCGGACGCGCAGCCTGCAGGGTGCGCACCAGGGGCACCACGTGGGTGACATCGCCAAGTGCGGACAGGCGCAGGAGGCACAAGGAGGAGGACGCTGATGCCATGTGTTGTTAGACTCAATGAAATGGTCGCATTCGACGCCAATGAAGCGCTGACGCCATGCCGCGAGGGTCGCGGCATCGGGGCCATTCTGTTCGACCGCGAGCGGCTGCGGCAAGCCGAGATCGGCCTGTTCTCGCCCCAGCACTGGGGAAGCAGGGCCCGGCCGGTGGGTGAGGGCGGCCGTGGCAGCGCCTGGTTGGTCGATGCGCCGTTCGGCCCCAGCGTGCTGCGCCACTACCTGCGCGGTGGCCTGGCGGCGAAGATCAGCCATGACCAGTACTTCTGGCGCGGCGCGGACCGCACCCGCAGTTTCGCCGAATTCCGGCTGATGCGCGCGTTGCGCGAGAAGAAGCTGCCGGTGCCACGGCCGATCGCCGCGTTCTACATGCGCGAGGGCCTGCGCTACCGGGCCGCGATCCTGATGGAGCGGATCGAGGGTGTCCGTTCGCTGGCCGACCGTGCGCTGGTCGCTGGCCGGGGCGCACCGTGGGAGGAAACCGGGCGGCTGATCGCGCGCTTCCACCGTGCCGGCCTGGACCATGCCGACCTCAATGCGCACAACATCCTGTTCGACGGCAATGGCCATGGCTGGCTGATCGACTTCGACCGCGGGGTGATCCGCATCCCGGCGACCGCCTGGCGCGAACGCAATCTCAAGCGCCTGCTGCGCTCGCTGATCAAGCTGCGCGGCGAGCGCAGCATGGAAGACGTGCAGAAGGACTTCGCGCGGCTGCGCCGCGCCTATGACATGGCCTGGAACCGGGGCACCTGATGGACTGGTCGTTGCGTTTCCTCGGCGTCGGCAATGCGTCGGCGGTCGAGCTGGGGTCGCCGATGTCGGTGATCGAGCGGGACGGGCGTCCGTGGCTGACCATCGACTGCGGCGGTGAAGGCCTGACCGCGTTCAAGGCGCACTACGGCCACATGCCGCAGGCGTTGTTCGTCACCCATGTGCACCTGGACCACGTGGCGGGCTTCGAGCGCCTGTTCGTCGATACCTTCTTCAATGCGCACCGGCGCGGCAAGGTGCGCCTGTATGTGCCTGCCACGGTGGTGCCGCTGCTGCACAAGCGCATCGGGGATTACCCGAACGTGCTGGCCGAGGGCGGCGCCAACTTCTGGGATGCGTTCCAGCTGATCGTGGTGGGCGAGGCGTTCTGGCATGAGGGCGTGCGCCTGGAGGTGTTCCCGGTGCGCCACCATTGGCCGGAGACGGCCTATGGCCTGCGCCTGCAGGGCGCGCTGACCTGGAGCGGCGATACCCGGCCGATTCCGGAGATGCTGGCCCGTTTCGCCAACGACAACGAACTGATCGCGCACGACTGCGGCCTGCACGGCAACCCGTCGCATACCGGTGTGGACGACCTGGAGCGCGAGTACAGCGCCGAGCTGCAGTCCCGGATGATGCTCTACCACTACGCCAGCGTGGCTGACGGTGTGGCGCTGGCCGCGCGCGGCCACCGCGTCGCCCAGCCGGGGCAGTGCGTGCGGTTGGCGAGCCCGACGGCGCCGCACGTGCTGGCGCAGGATCCGCCGTGAGCGGTGTTGGCCAGCCCGCCGACGCGGCGCTGGCGGCCGAACTGGAGGCGCTGGAACGCGCGCTGCATGCGCCGCAGGTGCGGGGGGATCGCGAGTCCCTTGCGGCCCTGCTGGACGAGGATTTCAGCGAGATCGGCAGCTCCGGGCAATGCTACGGCCTTGATGCGGCGTTGCAGGAGATCCCCTTGGAGCGCGCGCAGGTGCTGATCGAATCGGAACGGTACGCGGTGTGGTTGTTGGCCGACGGTCTGGCCCAGGTGCGCTACCGCAGCCGCCATCACGTCGATGGGCAGGCGCAGCGCTGGGTGCTGCGCAGCTCGCTGTGGCGCCGGCATGGGCAACGGTGGCGCGTGGTGTTCCATCAGGGCACGCCCGAGGCGCGGTAGCACCGGGCCATGCTCGGCGCACGGCGCCAACCAAGGTTGGCATCTACCAGAGGCGGGGCGTCGCCGGAAAAGGCGATGGCCCCGCCGGCTGACCTCGGCGCCCGCGTCGATCGATACCGTTGCTGCCTTCCGGCCCTGGCGGGATTTTCGACCTAGCGTCGCGAGGGGCCGACGGGGCCACCATAGAGACGTTGGCCGCCCAGTGGGCGGCCGGTTCACCGATCAGGGGAAGCAGCGCGCGATGCGCCGGAGACCACAGCCGGACTGCACATCGGCTGGCCGATGGCAGAACGCAACTATAGCGCAGGCAGGTACATCGACGCCAGCTTCGTGCACTGAATCGGCTGTAACCCGCGTCTGCTGGCAACGCCCCGGCGCGACCGGCGTTGCTAGAATGCCGGCCAGGAGGAACGACCTCCCCCACATCGGGAATCAATGACCAGGACGGCCTGGCCCTACCAAGAGGAGGGCTGTCATGGCCTGGATCTATCTGTTGTTCGCCGGCCTGCTGGAAATCGTCTGGGCCGTGTCCATGAAGCAGTCCGAAGGCTTCACCAAGCTCACCCCCACCGTGGTCACGATCATCGGCATGATCGCCAGCTTCTGGCTGCTGGCGGTGGCCATGCGCAGCCTGCCATTGGGTACCGCCTATACGATCTGGACCGGCATCGGTGCGGTAGGCGCGTTCGTGGTCGGCATCGTGTTCCTCGGTGAGCAGGTCAGCCCGATGCGGATCGGTGCAGCGGTCTTGATCGTGTCCGGGCTGGTGCTGATGAAACTCTCCAGCAGCTGAATGCATTTAGTTGAGCGGGGAATGGATTCCCCGCGTCCTGCAGGTATATGCATTTTCGGCAAAGCCATTTTGTCCGCTCGTTTTATTTGACGCACGTCATGAAAATAACGAGCGTGATTCACATGCCGCTGGCGCCATCGGACGCACAGTGCCGCCATTCGTCATGCGAAACCGGGGAGTTTTCGCCTTGACGGACACGCCGGCGCACCTTTTCCAGGGGGCGTCGCGTGAAGATGTGAAGATTTTCAGGAGTTAATGCCGCCAGGCCTTGTTCCCGTATCGGGAGCCGGGATGGACCGCATCGTCTTCAAAAAACCTGCCCGCAGTGCCATCCGGTCTTTTCATGGAGATTTACCGATGAACCGCATTTACCGTCTGGTTTTCAATCGTGCCCTCGGCGTAATGCAGGTTGCTTCGGAGGTCGCCCAGAATCCCGGCGGAAGTGCGATTACCGCGAAGCGGCCACCGCGATTGCGGGCGCATCAGCTGGCGGTCGCACTGGCAGCCACCTTGGCCAGCGGTTCGGCGTTCGCAGCGTGCAACACCGTCGGCAACACAGTCACTTGCCCGACAGGCTCAAGCACCAACTCGCTGGCCAACAGCATCAATGGCGTAACCCTGGATATCCAGACCGGCGCCCAGCTCAGCGTGCCGCCGATCGTGGGTGGTAGTGCGGTGACCTTGAACGGCAACGGCATTACCGTGAACAACCAGGGCACGGTCGATCCCACCATCAGCGGTGGCCTGAGCCTGGCGGCGTCGGGCATGGTGCTGGGCAACGCGACGGTCGGTGGCAATGCCATCAACGTGAACAATCTTGCCGGTGGTTCGATAAACGGCCTGGTCAATATCGCCTCCCTCCTCGGTTTCGGTGGACAGGCGTTGGTGGTGCAGAACGCTGCGGGCGGCACCAGCACCGTCGTCAACAATGGCTCGGTGAGCATGTCGATCTTCGGTGCGGGTCTGTTCACCGCCGCCGATGCCCCGGCCATTCTCAGTTATGGCGGCGCGCAGACCCAGTTCACCAATACCGGCAGCATCACCGGTCGTGTCGGCTTTGCCGGGTCCGCCTCGGCGACCAACGGCAACATCTTCCTCAACGCTGGAACGATCAACGGCAGCGTGCACCTGGGCAACTCTACGGCAGGCAATACGTTCACAGCGGTGTCTGGTTCCAGCGTGAACAACGCCGGCGTGGGTATCGCCGGTACCGTGGGTAGCGTGGGTGTCAATCTGGCGGCCGCGGGCCAGGTTGATGGCGGCTCGGCGAGCAACAACAGCCTGGTGCTGCAGAACAGTCCCTCTGGCCCCGGCTCCGGCACCGGTGGTGCGCCGACCACGGTGGGCTGGAACCAGTACGTCAACTTCCAGAAGCTGACGGTCAACAGCGGCACCTGGAACCTGCAGGGTGCGTGGGCGGGTGCGGGGCCGACGACGCTCAATGATGGCCTGATCAATTTCAACAATGCCGGTTCGTTCGGCACAGGGCTGTTCACAGCCAACGGCGGTGCCATCGCCTCCTCCACGGCCGGTCTGAATCTGGCCAACGCTTTCAGCCTCGGTGGCAATCTGTCCCTGGCAGGGACCAATGCATTCGGCCTGAGTGGCGTGCTTTCAGGCGCTGGTGGGCTGACGGTCAACAACACCGGCATCGTTACTCTCGGCGGCGCAAACGTGTTCTCCGGCGGCGTCAACCTCAATGCGGGCGGCCTGCTGCTGGGCAATGCCGGTGCACTGGGCCTCGGCAACTTGACCGTAGGTGGCAGCGCCTCGCTGGATACGACGGCGGGCATCACCCTGGGCAACAACCTGGTGGTCAATGGCGGGGGCTCGCTGAACCTGCTGGGCAGCAATGCGCTGACATTGAGTGGCTCGATTTCCGGTGCCGGCAACGTGACCAAGAACGGCGCGGGCACGCTGACCTTGAATGGTGCCAATTCGCTGACCGGCAACTTCAACCTGGCCGGGGGCGCGTTGGCGCTGGGCGCGGGTGGCAGCCTGTCGTCCAACGGTGCGATCACGCTGGGCGTTGGTACCAGCCTGGATCTTTCAGCGGCGACCAACCAGACCATCGGCTCGCTGGCCGGCCTCGGCGGTTCGGTCAATCTCGGCAGCCACACGCTGACCCTCGGTGGGGTGGGCGATACCAGTTATGCCGGCACGTTCGCCGCAGGCACCGGTGGTCTGATCAAGCTGGGTACCGGCGTACAGACCCTGTCCGGTGTCAATAACCTCAGCGGCGGCGTCGCGCTCAACGGCGGTGGCCTGCTGCTGGGCAACAACGCCGCGTTGGGCAGTGGCACGCTGTCTGTCGGCGGCAATGCCACGCTGGATGGCACGACCGGGTTGGCGTTGACCAATGCCGTCGACCTCGGTGCCGGCGCCAGGCTGAATCTGCTTGGCGGGCAGGCGCTCACGTTCAACGGGGTGATCGGTGGCGCCGGCGGCTTGATCAAGGATGGTGCATCGTCACTGACCCTCAACAGCGCCAATACGTTCGGCGGTGGTCTGGCGCTCAACGCGGGCAGCCTGGTGCTGGGCAACGGCGGTGCACTGGGAGCAGGGGCACTGAACGTCGGCGGTGCGGTATCGCTCGACGCCAGCACCGGGCTTACCGTGGGCAATGGCATCACACTGGGCGCCAGTGGTTCGCTCAATGTGCTCGGCTCGAACGCGCTGACGCTGGGGGGTGTCATTGGCGGGGCCGGCAGCCTGGTCAAGAACGGCGCTGCCACGCTGACGCTGGGCGGCGCGAACACGTTCACCGGTGGGCTGGCGGTGAATGCCGGAACGGTGTCATTGACCAGTGGTGGCAGCCTGGCGGCGACCGGCGCGGTCAGCCTGGCCGGCGCGGGCAGCACACTGGATATCTCGCTGGGGGGCAACCAGACCATCGGCGCACTGTCCGGCATCGCTGGCAGCACGGTGACGTTGGGCAGCAGCACGCTGACCTTCGGTGATGCCACCAACCAGACCTTCGCCGGCGTGATCGGCGGCACCGGTGGCCTGATCAAGCAGGGCAGTGGCGTGCAGACGCTGACCGGCGCCAACACCTTCAGTGGTGGGCTGAATCTTGCGGCCGGCGGCCTGGTGCTGGGCAACGCCGGCGCGCTGGGAAGCGGTGCGCTGACGGTCAGTGGCAACGGTTCGCTGGACACCACTGCAGCACTCAACCTGGGCAATGCGATCAACCTTGGCGCGGCATTGACCCTGCCGGGCAGCCAGAACCTGACCCTGGCCGGCAACATCACCGGCACCGGCAGCCTGGTCAAGAACGGTGCGTCGCTGCTGACGTTGAACGGCAACAACACGTTCAGTGGTGGACTGAGCGCAAACGCCGGAAGTCTGCTGCTGGGCAACAACGGTGCGCTGGGTACCGGGGCGCTCAGCGTCGGCGGGAGTGTTTCGCTGGACGGCAGTGCCCCGCTGAGCCTGGTCAATGATGTCGCGCTCGGCGGTGGTGCGCTGCTGACGCTGCCGGGCACACAGGCCATTACTCTGGGCGGCGTGGTTTCCGGCGCAGGTGGCCTGGTGAAGAACGGTGCCAGCTTATTGACCCTCAACGGCGCAAATACCTTCAATGGTGGGCTGACGCTCAACGGTGGTGGCCTGCTGCTGGGCAATGCCGGTGCACTCGGCACGGGCGCACTGAATGTCGGCGCAAGCGCGACGCTGGACAGCAGTGTGGCGCTCAGCCTGGGCAATGCGGTGAATCTGGGCGGAGGCACGGTACTGAACCTGCTTGGCACGGAGAATGTAACGCTGGGCGGTGTCATCGCCGGAACCGGCGAACTGGTCAAGAACGGCGCTTCGACGCTGACCTTGAATGGTCCCAACACCTTCTCCGGTGGTGTCGGCCTCAATGCCGGTGTGCTGCGGCTGGGCAATGCCGGCGCACTGGGCACCGGCGCACTGGATGTGGGTGGCAACGCGTCGCTGGATGCCAGCGCCGCACTGAACCTGGGCAACAGCATCGGCCTGGCCGCAGGTGCCAATCTGACCGTGCTGGGCAGCAACGACCTGACGCTGGCTGGGACGGTGTTCGGCGCCGGTGGATTGATCAAGGACGGTGCGGCACGGTTGACCCTGAGCGGTGCCAACCTCTATGCCGGCGGCACCACCATCAACAACGGCACGCTGGCGCTGGGGGCCGGTGGCAGCCTGGCGGCGGGCGGCGATGTGACGCTCGGCAATGCCGGCGCGGGCTTTGACATTTCCGCGGCCGGCGGCAACCAGACCATCGCTGCGTTGAACGGCGTGGCCGGAACCGCGCTGACGCTGGGCGGCAATTCGCTGACCTTCGGCAGCAATGCCAACGCCACCTTTGATGGCGTGATCAGCGGCACTGGCGGTCTGGTCAAAACCGGTACTGGCATCCAGACGCTGTCTGGTGCCAACACCTTCAGCGGTGGCCTGGCGCTCAATGGCGGTGGGCTGGTGCTGGGCAACGCCGGTGCGCTGGGGACCGGCGCGCTCGGTGTGGGTGGCACCGTCAGCCTCGACAACACGGTGGCACTGAACCTTGCCAACGCGGTGAACTTCGGCGCCGGCACGCAGCTGACTCTGGGCGGCGGCAGTGACCTCACCCTGGGCGGCGTGCTTAGCGGCAATGGCAGCCTGATCAAGAACGGTGCAGGCCTGCTGACGCTCAGCAACACCAATACCTTCGGTGGTGGCTTGACCTTGAACGGCGGTGGCCTGGTGGTCGGCGCGAACGGCGCACTCGGTTCCGGCACGCTGGCGGTGAATGCCAGTACCACGCTGGATGCAGGCGCTGCGGTGACACTGGGCAATGCAGTCACGTTGGGCTCGGGCGTTGCACTGACGTTGCCGGGCAGCAACGCGCTGACGCTGTCGGGTGTGATCGGCGGCAATGGCAGCCTGATCAAGAATGGTGCTACCACGCTGACGCTGTCCGGTGCCAATACCTACTCCGGCGGTACCACCATCAACGCCGGTACGCTGGCGCTGGGCATGGGCGGCAGTCTTGCCGCAGCGGGTGATATCACGCTGGGCGCAGGTGCTGGCTTCGATATCTCCGGTGCCGGCAGCAGCCAGACCATCGGCGCGCTCAACGGTGCGGGCGGAAGCACGCTGACACTGGGCGGCAATTCGTTGACCTTCGGCACGACCGGCAATGCCGCGTTCGACGGCGTGATCAGTGGCGGTGGCGGTCTGATCAAGGTGGGCGCGGGCGTACAGACGTTGTCCGGCGCCAACACCTTTAGCGGCGGCGTGACACTCAACGCAGGCGGGCTGGTCCTGGGCAATGACGCGGCGCTGGGTACCGGTGCATTGACCGTCGGCGGTGCCGCCACGCTGGATACAACCGGCTTGGCAACGCTGGCCAACAACATCGCGCTCAATGCCGGGTTGACCGTGCTCGGCAGCAATGCGCTGACGCTCAACGGTGTTCTTTCCGGGGCCGGCAGCCTGACCAAGAATGGCGGCGCAACGCTGACCTTGAATGGCATCAACACGTATACCGGTGGTACCAACATCAACGCCGGCACGCTGGCGCTGGGGGCCGGTGCCAGCCTGTCAGCGAGCGGTACTGTGAACCTCGCCACAGGCGCCACGCTGGATCTGTCTGCCGGCAGCGGCACGCAGCAGTTCGGCACGCTGGTCGGCAACGGCACGGTGAACCTCGGCGCCAACTCGATCGAAGTTGGCGGCGCCACCAATGGCACCTTCAGTGGTTCGATCGCAGGCACGGGTGGGCTGACCAAGGTGGGGGCAGGCATCGAGACGTTGACCGGTGCCAACACCTACACCGGCGGCACCTTCATCAACGCCGGCACGCTGGCGATTGGTCCGGGCGGCAGCCTGGCCGCGACCGGCGCGGTGACGCTGAGCGCTGCAGGCACCGGCTTCGATATCTCCACCGCAGGGGCCAACCAGACCATCGGGTCGTTGAACGGCGTGGCCGGCTCGACGGTGAGCCTGGGGGCACAGACACTGACACTCGATGGTGTGGGCAACAGCCTCTTCGATGGCGCGATTTCCGGCACCGGTGGCCTGGTCAAGAATGGCGCCGGCATCCTCACGCTGGGCGGCGCCAATCTGTTCAGTGGTGGCGTTGCACTCAACGGCGGTGGACTGGTGGTCGGCAACAACGCTGCGCTCGGCAGCGGTGCGTTGACGGTCGGAAGCAACGCGACACTGGATGCATCGACCGGCGTCAACCTGGCCAACAACATCAACCTCGCTTCGGGTGCCAATCTCGACCTGCTCGGCAGCCAAGCGCTGACACTGGGCGGTGTGATTTCCGGCACGGGCGGGCTGATCAAGGACGGTGCGGCCACCGTAACCCTGAGCGGTGCCAACACCTACACCGGGGGTACCACCATCAACAGTGGCACGCTCGCGATCGGTGCCGGTGGCAGCCTCGCCGCAACCGGCGCGGTGAACCTGGCCGGCACCGGCACGCTCGACATCTCGGCGGGCAACCAGGCCATCGGTTCGCTGGCCGGCGTGGCCGGCAGCACGGTGGCACTGGGCGGCAGCACGCTGACCCTGGGTGGTACCGTGGACAGCACTTTCAACGGTGCGATCAGCGGCAATGGCGGCCTGATCAAGAACGGCGCAGGCGTGCAGACGCTCAATGGCGCCAGCACCTTCAGCGGTGGCGTGGCGCTCAACGCAGGTGGCCTGGTGGTCGGCAACAACGCTGCGCTGGGCACCGGTGCGGTGACGGTTGGAGGCGCGGCTACGCTCGATTCGAACACCGCGGTGACGCTGGCCAACAACTTCATCCTCAACAACGGATTGACCGTACTCGGCAGCAACAACCTCACCCTCAACGGCAACCTGAGTGGTGCCGGCAGCCTGACCAAGGAGGGAGCAGCGACGCTGACCTTGAACGGCACCAATACCTATACCGGTGGCACCAACATCAACGCCGGTACGTTGGCACTGGGCGCCGGCGCGAGCCTGCACGCCAGTGGCATCGTCAACCTGGCCTCGGGTGCGACCTTCGATCTGTCGGCGGGTAGCGGCACGCAGCAGTTCGGTACCCTGATCGGCAGCGGTACGGTGAATCTGGGCGCCAACACGCTGACGATCGGAGGCGCCACCAATGGCACCTTCAGTGGTTCGGTGGCGGGCTCCGGTGGCCTGGTCAAGGAAGGTTCGGGCACCCAGACGTTGACCGGCACCAATACCTTCACCGGTGGCACCACCATCAACGCTGGTACGCTGGCGATCGGCGCCGGTGGCAGCCTGGCTGCCACGGGTGCGGTGAATCTGGCCAACGCCGGTACCGCCTTTGACATCAGCGCGGGTGGCCCGCAGGCCATCGGCTCGCTGGCAGGCGTGGCCGGCAGCACCGTGGCGCTGGGTGGCAGCACGCTGACACTCAATGGCGTGGGCAACACTACGTTCACTGGTGACATCACCGGCACCGGCGGCCTGGTGAAGAACGGCGCTGGCATCCAGGGCCTGACCGGCAGCAATAGCTTCAGTGGCGGCGTGGCACTCAACGCCGGTGGCCTTGCCTTGGGCAACAACGGTGCACTGGGAACCGGCACGCTGACCGTGGGCGGCAATGCCAGCCTGGACGGCACCACCGCGCTGACCCTGGCCAACACCGTGCAGCTGGCCAGCGGCACGCTGACCCTGGCCGGCAGCAACGCGCTGACCTTGAACGGCCCGATCAGCGGTGCTGGCGGCCTGCTGAAGGATGGCGCAGCAACGGTCACCCTGGGCGGTGCCAGCACCTATACCGGTACCACCACCCTCAACAGCGGCACGCTGGCGGTGGCGGCTGGTGGCAGCCTGTCCGGTGCCAGCACGGTGAACCTGGCCGGCGCCGGCACGTTGGACATCAGTGCCGGTGGCAGCCAGAGCATCGGAGGCCTGGCCGGCGTGACCGGATCCAGCGTGGTGCTGGGGGGGGCGACCCTGACCACCGGCGGCAACAACGGCAGCACCACCTTCGGCGGTGTGCTCAGTGGCACCGGCGGTCTGGTGCAGAGCGGTACCGGCACGCTGACCCTGAGCGGCGACAACGTCTATACCGGTGGCACCACCATCAACGGTGGTAGCACGCTGCAGATCGGCAACGGCGGCAGCACCGGTTCGGTGCTGGGCGACATCACCAACAATGGCAGCCTGGTCTACAACCTCGGTACCACGGCAACCGTGGGCGGCGTGGTCAGCGGCAGCGGCGGCCTCACCCAGGCTGGCAGCGGCACACTGGTGTTGACCGGCAACAACACCTACACCGGCGGTACCACCATCAATGCCGGTGGCACGCTGCAGGTCGGCAATGGCGGTGCGACCGGTGCGATCGTCGGTGACATCACCAACAACGGTGTGCTGGTGTCCAACGTGGCCGGCAACACCACGTTGGGCGGCACCATCAGCGGCGCCGGTGGCCTGACCCAGGCCGGCAGCGGCACGCTGACCCTGACCGGCAACAACACCTATACCGGCGGCACCACCATCAATACCGGTGGCACGCTGCAGGTCGGCCATGGCGGTGCGACCGGCGCGATCACCGGCAACGTCGCCAACAACGGCAGCCTGGTGTTCAATGTCGGTGGCAACACCACGGTCCGCGGTGCGATCAGTGGCACTGGCGCGCTGACCCAGGCCGGAGCTGGCGTGCTGACCCTGGTCGGCAACAACAGCTACACCGGCGGCACCACCATCAATGCGGGTGGCACGCTGCAGGTCGGCAACGGCGGCGCCACAGGTTCGATTGCCGGTGACATCACCAACAATGGTGCGTTGATTTCCAACGTGGCCGGCAATACCGCGCTGGGCGGCACCATCAGCGGTACGGGTGGCCTGACCCAAGCGGGCAGTGGGTCGCTGGTGCTGACCGGCACCAACACCTACACCGGCGGTACCACCATCAATGCCGGTGGCACGCTGCAGCTTGGCAACGGCGGTGCGACCGGCTCGATCGTGGGCGACGTCACCAACAACGGCACGCTGGTGTCCAACGTGGCGGGCAACACCACGCTGGGCGGCACCATCAGCGGCAGCGGCGGCCTGACCCAGGCCGGCAGCGGCACGCTGACCGTGACCGGCAACAACACCTATACCGGCCCGACCACCATCACTGCCGGTGGCACCCTGCAGGTGGGCAATGGCGGCGCGACCGGCGCGATTGGCGGCAGCGTCACCAACAACGGCAGCCTGGTGTTCAACGTGGGTGGCAACACCACCGTCGGCGGCGCCATCAGCGGCAGCGGTGGCCTGATCCAGGCCGGCACCGGCACGCTGATTCTGGGCGGCAACAACACCTATACCGGCGGCACCACCATCAGCACCGGCGGCACGCTGCAGGTTGGCAACGGCGGCGCGAGCGGATCGATTGCCGGCAACGTCAGCAACAACGGCAGCCTGGTGTTCAACGTAGGTGGCAACACCACCGTTGGCGGCACCATCAGTGGCAGCGGTGGCCTGACCCAGGCCGGCAACGGCACCATCACGCTGACCGGCAACAACACCTACACCGGCGGCACCACCATCAATGCAGGTGGCACGGTGCAGGTCGGCAACGGCGGGGCCAGCGGTTCGGTCACCGGCAACATCACCAACAACGGTGGCCTGATCATCAACACCGGTGGCACCACCACGCTGGGCGGCACCATCAGTGGTGGTGGCAGCATCGTGCAGGCCGGCCCGGGGGGCCTGAACCTGGGCGGCAACAGCGGTGGCTTCAGCGGTACCGGCCAGGTCACCGGCGGTGGCCTGAATGTCACCGGCAACATCGGCGGCCAGTGGACCATCGGCAGCGGCACCACGCTGTCCGGCACCGGCACCATCGGTGGCGCCGGCGGTGGCGTGACGGTGTCCAGCGGCGGCGTGCTGTCGCCGGGCAATGGTCCGGGCAACGGCAGCGGTGCGGGCAATGGCACCGGCACGATCACGGTGGGGGGCAACCTGACCCTGTCGCCGGGCAGCACGCTGGGCATCGATCTGGGTGCCACCGGCAGCGACACGGTGCAGGTGGGCGGCAGTGCCAACGTGGCTGGGAGCACCGTGCAGGTGAACACCATCTCGCCGAGCACCAGCTACCAGCAGGGCCAGCAGTACACCGTGGTCAACGCGGGCGGTGGGGTGAGCGGGCAGTTCGCCTCGGCGACCACGCCGTCGGCCTTCCTGACCATCACCCCGGTCTACACCGCGAACACGGCCAACCTGCGGATCGACGTGGCGCAGACCGCGGCATTCACCACGGCGGCGAAGACGCGCAACCAGTACAACACCGCCGCAGCGCTGGACAGCCTGCCGCAGAGTGGTTCGGCACTGGGCCTGTACAACATGCTGCTGATGTATGACGCGGGTACCGCGCGCGCTGCCTTCGACCAGCTGTCCGGTGAAGTGCATGCGGCCAGCCGCGCGGTGCTGCTGTACGACAATTACCTGGAAGAGGGTATCCGCCAGCGCCTGGGCAGTGAGCTGCCGACCGTGCGTGGTGAACGTGCTTCGGCGTGGCTGGCCGGCAGTGGCAAGGTGTTCCGCCAGGACGGTGACGGCAACGGAGATGACATCCGCTCCAACCGCAATGCGCTGATGGCGGGCGTGGACTGGCAGCTGGGCGAGCACGTGGTGCTGGGTGCGGCCGCAGGCAACGAGCGGCTGGATACGCGCCTGTACGATCGCAGCTCGCGGGCCCGCCTGCGCGGCAACACGTTCGGCCTGTATGCACAGGGCCAGTGGAACAACGGCTTCGCGGTGGGTGGCAGCGTATCGCGCGGCGACTACCGTACGCGCACCACGCGTGAGGTGCCGCTGCTGGGCCAGACCTTGTACAGCCGCCAGGACTCGGATGTGACCATCGCGCAGGTGGAGGGCAGCTGGACCTGGACCCATGGCAAGACCCAGTTGCAGCCGTACGTGCAGTTCACCAAGCACTGGGTCGACAGCGATCGCGCAGTAGAGCAGGGTGGCACTGCTGCACTGGAGCTGGAAGGCGGCAAGGACACGCTCAATGTCAGCACCGTGGGCGTGCGTGGACGTTGGGATGTGGGCAGCGGCGAGCGCTTCCCGGCACAGCTGACGGTCGGCCTCGGCTGGCAGCACGCCTCGGGTGACACCGATGTGGCCAGCCGCAACCGCTTCGCCGTCGGTGGCAACGCGTTCGACGTCTACAGCGCGGTGATGGCACGCAATGCGCTGGTCAGTCAGGTCGGCGTGGCGGTTGGGCTCGGCCGCAACAGCCAGCTGTCGATGTTCGTGCAGGGCCAGCACGGCGATGGCCGCCGTGATGTTGGCGGGCAGATCAACCTGCGCGTAGGCTTCTGAGGGGAGCGGGCCAGCGGTAGATCCACGCACTGCGTGGATGGGGCCGGGGCGGGAGCGCTAGAGCTCCCGCTCCATTTCCACGGCGTCGATCCCGGCGCCGTGGCCATCGGGCACGATCCGCGTCACGTGGAAGCCCAGCCCGGCATAGAAGCCCTGGGTGTGCTGGCTGGTACTGAGCGCGATGCGCTTGATCGAGGGATCCGCTTCAGCCTGGCGCAGGCGTGCCAGTGCCAGTTCGCGGCCCAGCCCCTGCCGGTGCAGCGCGCGCTGGACCATCCCCCAGCAGAAACCGGCACTGCCGTCGCCGCGTCGCGACAGGCCGCCACAGGCCACGATGCTGCCATCGCGCTCGATGACCTGGAATGCACAGTCCGTGGCCTGTTCGCGCAGGAAGCGTTCAAAGTCACTGCGCTCTTCGGGCGCGAAGTAGGTGGGTACGTTGCTGTCGAAAATCGACAGGCAGGCGCTGGCATCGGTGGGGCGGTAGAGGCGGAGGTTCATGGGCCCACGATAAACGATCGCCAGTAGATCCACGCCATGCGCGGATTCATGGACCGGATGCCGTGCGTGTATCCCTCAGGCCGAGATTCCCGCCAGCACCGCATACATCACCACGAAGCTCACCAGGAACAGGTAGACGCCGCCGATGGCCAGGTAGCGCAGCACGGTCAGCGCCTTGTTGCCGCCGTACACGCGTTGCTGCATCCACAGCAGATAGACCGGTACTGCCAGCCACAACAGTGCATACAGCCATTGGCTGACGGCGGCGAATGCGGGTGATGCGAGCGCGCTGCTGATGCCGGCGATGAGGAAGGTTGCCAGCAGCACCATCATCAGCCAGCAATGGCTGTACAGCGCCACCACCAGGTGTTCCAGATAGCCCATCGCCCGCGGAATGTAGGCGACGCGCAGTACCAGTGCGAACACCGGCATCAGGAAGAACAGGGCGCCGGGCAATGCGGTCAGGATCGCCTGCATGTACAGATCGGTCTTGCCCCCCATGCGCTGGATGTTGGCGTTGCCGTTGTGCAGGCGCTTGTTGAGCCAGTTGTTGGCGAACCGGGGCCAGCCGGCCATCACGATGGGGTTGGTGTCAGCGTCCCACGGTTTGCCGTTGACGGTGTGGTTGAAGAAAGTGCCGTTTTCCGTCGTGGCGGCCTCCTTGCCGGCACCGGTGAGCTCGGCTTTGCGCTGCGCGGCTGCGGCATTCACTGCAGCCCTGGCCATGGCGAAGCCGGCGTTGCCGGTGCCGGGTGAGTTGGCCTGTTGTTGGTCGATCAACGCCAGCTGCGCCGCGCGGGCGGCTTCGACCTGCTCCACTGTCGTGGTCTTGGCGTACACAGAGTTGGTGCCACCGCCGATGCTGAAATCGTCGACGTGCACGAAGAGCTTGCCGACGAAGAACGTAAACAGGGTGAGGATGACGAACAGCCGCAGGGGCTGCACGTATCCGACCCGGCGGCCCTTGAGGTAGTTCAGCGCGATGCGGCCCGGCACCCAGAGATCGCGCAGCGTGCGGAAGATACGCCCATCGAGATGCCAGAAGGATTCGAACACTTGTTCGATGGCATGACCCACATGCTTGAGCGGGTTGTGCGCCGATTGCCCGCAGCGATGGCAGTAGTGGCCGTGCAGGGCGGTGTCGCAGTTTTCGCAGGCGGCGTGAGCGCTGTCGATCGAGCTCATGGGCAATGGGCCAAGCGTCGGTTGAAGGCGCCTACGATGGCGAATTTTCAGGATTCGTTCAGGTTTGTTTTGGGGTGCTATCGAGCGTGCGTAAGGCGATCAAACGCATCCACGCATGGCGTGGATCTACCGACGTCTCTGGAGGAACAAGCCCCTCTGTTGAGGGGCTGCCCCGGCAGGGGCGGGGAGAGGCAGGCAAAGGGAGGGGCCCAAACGTTGCGCAGCAACGATGGGGCGAAGCGCGCGCAGCGCACTTCGCGTCCCGCGCCAGCTTGTTTGAGGAGCATGTGGGGAAGCAGGGGGGGCGCGCGAAGAGCATCCACGCATGGCGTGGATCTACTGTGGTGGTCAAGTATTTTTGGACACTCCCAAAGGGAGTTCAGGCCACCTGCTCTTCACAAAGCGCAGGTGGCACAAGGCCGTTGGCACTGTGCGGCCGACGGTGGTTGTACCAGTCCACGAATTGCTCGATGTCTGCTGCAGCCTCCTGTCGAGTGGGGTATTTGGAGTAAAGCCATTCCCCTTTGAGGGTGGCGAAAACCCGTTCCACCACCGCGTTGTCCCAGCAGTTGCCCTTCCTGCTCATGCTTTGGGTGATGCCGTTGTCACGCAGAATTTCGGCCATGGCATGGCTGGTGTACTGCCGACCTTGATCCGAGTGGAAAAGTAGTCGCCCGTTGGGACGACGCTGTTTCAGAGCCCCACGCAGGGCTCTGACGGCCAGCCAGGCATCCCCTTCGTGAGAGTGGGCCCAGCCCACGATCCGTCGGGCAAACAGATCCACCACGATGGCCAGATAGAGCCAGCCTTGCTGGGTCGGGATGTAGGTGATATCCCCTGCCCAGACTTGGTCGGGTGCCTCCGGGTTGAATTGGCGTTCCAACACGTTGGGCGCGGTCAGTGCCTGCGGCCCCAGACTGTGGTACTTGTGCCGCCGGTGCTGCCGCGCCCTGACGCCGGCCCGGCGCATCAGCGTCCGGGCGCGGTAGCGACCCACTGGCAGGCCGCGATTGGTCAGCTCCCTGGCCATCTTGCGAGAGCCACAGCTCCCCCGGTGGGACTGATGAATGCGACGAACCAGATCAACCTGGGCCAGCAGTTCCCGGTCAATCCGGGGCTCCCGGTGCAGCCAGGCGTAGTAGCTGCTACGGGGATAGTCCATCAACTGACACACCAACCGGATCGGAGCGACCTTCCCCAATTCCTGGATCACCTGTTCCGGTGATCGCTGTCCCGAATGAAGAAGGCGATGGATTTTTTTAGTAGGTCGCGCTCCTCCTTGAGCCTGCGATTCTGGGCCTCCAGCTCGGCGATTCTGACCTGGGCATCTACGGGCGGTGCCTCGGCCTGCGGGTCATGTTTTCGACGCCATTGCTCGATCCAGCGCCTCAGCGCCGTCGGGCCGACATCCATCAGCTGGCAGACGTCCCTGACTGTCTGCCCCTCCACAACCACAAGGCGAACCGCCTCGTCCCTCATGCCCTGAGTGATCTGCTTTGCCATGGGTCTACCTCGATGCTTGAAATTGATCCTATCGAGTGTCCAAGTTGATTAGACCACCACAACCGACGTCTCTGGAGGAACAAGCCCCTCTGTTGAGGGGCTGCCCCGGCAGGGGCGGGGAGAGGCAGGCAAAGGGAGGGGCCCAAACGTTGCGCAGCAACGATTGGGGCGAAGCGCGCGCAGCGCACTTCGCGTCCCGCGCCAGATAACTGAAAAAGGCTGCCCTTTCAGGCAGCCTTTTTCAGTTATCTGGCGGAGAGAGGGGGATTGTCGGGTGCATCCATGCACCCGATCCCGGCGCGCTGCGCACCGGGACCCGCCTGCGGCGGTCCGGTTCTGCTCCTGCAGAACCGTCGAACCCCGGCGGGGCTTCTCTCGCCCGATGCTCCCCGCCAGACAAATAAAAAAGCCGCCCACTGGGCGGCTTCTTCATTTATCTGGCGGAGAGAGGGGGATTCGAACCCCCGAAGCGCGGTTTAGACGCTTACACACTTTCCAGGCGTGCTCCTTCAACCACTCGGACACCTCTCCGGATCCCTGCCATCGGCAAACGCCTCAGCAGGGGCGCAGATTCTAGCGGGCTGCGCGGCACTTCACAAGCACCCCAGCCAGGAACCTGCGAAGGACGTGCCGGAGGCGAGGGGGCTGGACAGGCATGGCACAATGGAACATCCGATGGAAAACGGTGGCCTGATGTCCTACCTCGTCCTTGCCCGCAAGTGGCGTCCGAAGCGTTTTGCCGAGCTGGTGGGCCAGGAACACGTGGTCCGTGCGCTCAGCAACGCGCTGGACAGCGGCCGGGTCCACCACGCGTTCCTGTTCACCGGCACCCGCGGCGTGGGCAAGACCACCATCGCGCGCATCTTCGCCAAGTCGCTGAACTGCGAGCAGGGCACCAGCGCCGACCCGTGCGGCCAGTGCGCGGCCTGCCTGGACATCGACGCCGGCCGCTACATCGACCTGCTGGAAATCGACGCCGCGTCCAACACCGGTGTGGATGACGTGCGTGAGGTGATCGAGAACGCGCAGTACATGCCCTCGCGTGGCAAGTACAAGGTCTACCTGATCGACGAAGTGCACATGCTGTCCAAGGCGGCGTTCAACGCGCTGCTGAAGACGCTGGAAGAACCGCCGGAGCACGTGAAGTTCCTGCTGGCCACCACCGACCCGCAGAAGCTGCCGGTCACCGTGCTGAGCCGCTGCCTGCAATTCAACCTCAAGCGCCTGGACGAGGATCAGATCCAGGGCCAGATGACGCGCATCCTGGCGGCAGAAGAGATCGAGGCCGACGGCAGTGCCATCGTGCAGCTGGCCAAGGCCGCTGACGGTAGCCTGCGCGACGGCCTGTCGCTGCTTGATCAGGCGATCGCCTATGCCGGCGGCGCGCTGCGCGAGGACGTGGTGCGCACCATGCTGGGCACGGTCGACCGCACCCAGGTGGCGGCGATGCTCGATGCGCTGGCCGAGGGCGATGGTCCGCGCCTGCTGCAGGTGGTGGCTGCGCTGGCCGAATTCTCGCCGGACTGGAGTGGCGTGCTGGAAGCATTGGCCGAAGGCCTGCATCGCATCCAGGTGCAGCAGCTGGTACCGGGTGCCGCAGCGGCCGCTGAAGGCCTGGACGCGACGGTGTTCGCCGAACGCCTGCGCCCGGAAGTGGTGCAGCTCTGGTACCAGATGGCCTTGAACGGCCGTCGTGACCTGCCGCTGGCGCCGAGCCCGCGCGCGGGATTTGAAATGGCCGTGCTTCGCATGCTGGCGTTCCGACCGGCCGCAGCGGTACCGCCGGTGCCGAAGGCCGTCGACGGTGCGGTGGGTGGCACGCCGGGCGGTAAAGCCGCCGGTGGTGGCACCGGTGCCGGTAGCCACGAAGCGACGCCGGCCGCTGCCGCCGCTTCGGCCAGCCCGGCCGTGGTGGCGCAGGTGGCCGCTCCGGCGCAGGCCGCGCCGCGCGAACCTGAACCCGAACCGGAGCCGGTCCCGCAACCCGACCCTGAGCCGACGCCGGAGCCCGAGCCGGTTCCGGTGGAGGAGCCGGTGTCACCGCCGCCGGTGAAGGCCGAAGCCGTGGCGCCTCCGTCTGTTGAAGCAGAAGCGGGCGACGACCTGCCGCCGTGGGCCACCGACGAAGCCGAGGCGCGTGACGAGGCGCTGGCGGCCGAGATGGCTGGGCCGGACGCCGCCATGGTGGCGCCCTGGCATGAACCGACGGCTCCCGTCGCGGCTCCCGGCGAGCCTGCGCCGTCCGAGCGCCCGTTCCGCACTGAAGGCATTGCCATCGCGCCGGCCGAGCCCGCGCCAGTGCAGGGGACCGCGCCGCTGGAAGGTGTCAGCGACCTGGCCAGCGCCGAGGACTGGCTGGATCTGGTTGCCAACAGTGGCCTGAGCGGCCCGTCGCGGCAGCTGGCGGCCAACGCTGCCTTCATCAGTTGCCAGCACGGGACCTTGAAACTGGGCCTTTCGCCCGGATTTGAGTACCTGCGCTCGGAGCGTGCGCTGGCGGCCCTGGGCGAGATGCTGGAGAAAGCCCTTGGCCAGGCCCCGAAGATCGTGGTCGAGACCGTGGAAATCGAGCACGTTCCGGCCGAGACCCTGCATCAGCGTGCCGACCGTCAGCGTAGTGAGCGGCAGCAGGTGGCAGAGGCTGTTTTCATGGACGATCCGGAAGTGCAGGTGCTGATCCAACAGCACGGCGCCCGGGTTGTTTCCGATTCCATCCGTTCTTTTGACGAGTAGAGACTATGCGCGGCAACATCGCCCAACTGATGCAGCAGGCCCAGAAGATGCAGGAAAACCTGCAGAAGGCCCAGGAAGAAATCGCCAGGATCGAAGTGACCGGCAGCGCCGGTGGCGGCATGGTCAGCGTGACCCTGACCGGTGCCAAGGAATGCCGCAAGGTGCGCATCGATCCGTCGCTGGCCAGCGACCCGGAGATGCTGGAAGACCTGATCGCCGCCGCCTTCAACGATGCCTCGAACAAGATCGATGCCGAGTCGAAGTCGAAGATGGGGTCGGCCACCGCTGGCATGCAGCTGCCGCCGGGCATGAAGCTGCCGTTCTGATTTTCAGCGTGGCACCCGTGTAACCGGGTGCCACGGACCCTGTAGCCGTCGAGCCTGCTCGACGCAATGAAAGCCTGTCGCCGTGTCCGCACCCCTGCTTGAACAATTGATCGACGCGTTGCGGGTGCTGCCGGGCGTCGGCCAGAAGACTGCGCAGCGCATGGCCTACCACCTGCTCGAGCGTGAGCGCGAAGGTGGCCAGCGCCTGGCCGAAACCCTGGCGCTGGCGGTGGAACGCATCGGCCACTGCGCGCAGTGCCGCGATTTCAGCGAAACCGAGCTGTGCCCGACCTGTGCCAACAGCAGCCGCGAGCGCAGCCAGCTGTGTGTGGTCGAATCGCCGGCCGACCGCCTGGCCATCGAAAACGCCACCGGCTTCCGCGGTGTCTACTTCGTGCTGCAGGGCCGCCTATCGCCGCTTGATGGCATCGGCCCGCGCGAGCTGGGCCTGGAGCAGCTGGAGCGACGGCTGGCCGAAGGCGAGGTGCAGGAGCTGATCATCGCCACCAGCGCCACTGTCGAGGGCGAGGCCACCGCGCATTACCTGGCGCAGCTGGCGCGCGCACGCAAGGTGCAGCCCAGCCGTCTGGCGCAGGGCCTGCCGCTGGGCGGCGAACTGGAATACGTCGATCGTGGCACGCTGTCGCACGCGTTCGGGACGCGCAGCGAATTCCGCGATTGAGCAACGGCCGGCATGGCCGGGCGTGAGCGGCCTACAATGCGGGAGACATCCCCGCCGAGGCCGACCATGAGCAACGAAACCCTCTTCAGCAAGATCATCCGTCGCGAGATCCCGGCCACCATCGTCTACGAGGATGACGAGGTGCTGGGCTTCAAGGACATCGCACCGCAGGCGCCGGTGCACGTGCTGTTCATTCCGAAGAACGAGATCATTCCGACCCTGGATGACCTGCAGCCGTCGCAGGCGCACCTGATCGGGAAGCTGGCGCTGGCCGCCGCCGAGTACGCGCGCCGCGAAGGCTTCGCACAGGACGGCTACCGCATCGTGATGAACTGCCGCGAGGATGCCGGCCAGACCGTGTTCCATATCCACATGCATCTGCTGGCCGGTGCGCCGCTGGGGCACTTCGGTACCCCGGGACGTTGAGTGCCCGGTATCCACGCCGCGCGTGGATGAAAAAAGGCCGCCCGAGGGCGGCCTTTTCCGTCATGCCTGTGTGGTGATGATCACCACCAGCCCCAGCGACCATAGCCGCCCCAGTACGGGCCATACGGGCTCGGACCCCACGGGCCATAGGGGTAGGGCACCACGTCGACCTGGCGCTGTTCCGGCCACAGGTAGATCACATCGGCCGACAGCTTCGGCAGGCGGTAGTCGTACTCGCCGATGCGGGTGTTCTGGTAGCCGTCGATCTTGCCGATGAAGGTCACGTCACGACCGGCTTCGAACACCGCCGGGTCGTAGAAGCCGGCACGGCAGGCAATGAAGCGGCCGTCGCTGGCGTCGGACGAGGTGGTGTTCGGGCGGCCACTGCCATTGAGCGGGCGCGAGATGATCTGGAAGCAGGTCTCGCCCTGGCCGGGCTTGGTTTCGATGATGCGACCGCCCCAACGGACCGGCGTGCCGACCTGCTGGGTAGCGACCGAGTCGCGAGGGGAGACCAGGCTGAACTGTCCCTGCAGCGGCTTGGGGGCCGTGGCGCAGGCCGACAGGGCCAGCGTGGCCACAGCGGTGAGAAGGAACTTGGTGTTCATGGGGAGGCTCCGGAAGTCGGGCGATGCCTGCGCAGGTCCCGCAATAATGAAGCGAGGTCGGTGCAAGTTCCAGCGTAGCGCGCGTCGGCGAAACGCTGGCTGAGTGCGAGCAGGGCCGGGTCGGGGCGCTGCCGGTGTACCCGCTGTGCCCAGTCCTGTGCGGTTTCGTGCGGTTCACGGGCCAGGCCGAGGCGGGCGTAGCGCCGTCCGAGCCGGTGCCAGGCGCGCAGCAGCGGCTCGCGTTCGCGCTCGCCACGGGCCAGCAGCCAGGCCATCCACGCCAGCGCCAGCAGTGCGGCTACCACGAAGCCTGCGACCAGCTGCCCGGGGCCCAGATCGTCCAGCCCGAACGGCTTGAGCAGCTGCTGCTGGCGGCGCGCATCGAAGGACAGCACCAGATCGTTCCAGCCGCGGCGCAGCCAGTCGCCCATCTGGCCCAGCTGCAGCCAACGCTGCTGCAGTGGTGTGTCCGTGCCGGCCTGCAGGCGGTCATCCAGGGTGTCCAGGATGCGTTCCGGTGCCACGGCTGCGGTCGGGTCAACCCGGACCCAGCCGCGCTGCGGCAGCCATACCTCGGCCCAGGCGTGGGCATCCATCCGCCGCACCACCCAGTAGTCGCCGATGCGGTTGCGGGTGCCACCAGCGAAACCGGTCACCACCCGCGCCGGGACGCCGGCGTTGCGCATCAGCACCACGAAGGCCGAGCTGAAGTGTTCACAGAAGCCGGCCTTGTAGCCGAACAGGAACTCGTCGATCGGGTCGCGCCCTGCCGCAGGGGTATCCAGCGTGTACGAGAAATCGGTGGTGATCCACTGCAGCGCGCGGCGCACGATGGCCTCGTCGTCGCTGCCAGCGTCCTGCCGCCATTGCTGCGCCAGCGTGGCGGTGCGCGGGTTGAAGCCGGCCGGCAGCTGCAACGTCGCGCGGCGCAGATAGGGCGACAGCGTGCTGTCGAAGCGCAGTGGCGGGGCCGAATGCAACCGCCAGCGGCTGAGCGAGGCCAGCGGGCGTTCGCTGCTCAGGCTCATGTCCGCATCCAGCACGCTGCCCGCAGGTGCGCGGCTGGGCAGGTCCAGCGCCACCAGCTGGCGGCGGTCGGTGGGCTCGTAATCGATCTGGTACTCCCAGCCCTGTGTACCCGCTGCAACCACTGCAGCAGGTCGCCGCGCGCTGGCACGGTCGCGTGTCCAGCGCCGTCCATCGAAGGCGGTCAGTACAGGGCCGCGCCAGTAGCGCTGCGCCGGCTCGGGCGGAGCGCCGAAGAACTGCACGCGCAGCGCCGGGGTGTCGTCGGCCATCAGGTCCAGCCACTGGCCGGGTTCCATGCTGTCGGACAGCCCCGGTGTACCCACGGCGCGTTCGGGAATACCCCACAGTGGCGTGGCCAGTCGGGGGAAGAGCCAGAAGCAGGCCAGTGCCAGCGGCAGGCCGATCGCCAGCAGGCGGCCGACACCACGCAGCTGTCCACGCAGTGGTTGGCGGCCAGCATGGCCTTCATCCTGCGCCAGGCGTTGCAGTGCGATCAGTGCGCTGCCCCCGGCCAGCGCGGCCAGCGCTGTTGTCAGCGGCCCCTGGTCGAGCAGGAATGCTGCAAAGGGCGAGAACAGCGCGAAGCCGAGCAGGCTGCGGGCATCACGCAGGCTGCGCAGCTCGCTGGACTTGATCGCCAGCATCGCGGCCAGCAGCGCGCAACCGGTATCGCGTCCTGGGCGCACCACGCCCATCTGCCAGACGATGGCGCCGAGCATGCCCAGCACCAGCAGCAGGCGTACCGGCATCGGCAACACTGTCCGCCACGACAGGGCGGCAGTGATGATCGCCGCCAGCGCGATCACGCCCGCCAGCAGTGGTGGCAGCTGCAGCAGCAACGGCAACAGTGCCAGCGCCGCGCTGGCCAGGGTCCAGTTGCGGGCATTGCGGTCGAGCAGGGCCGGGGTCTCAGTCATGCGGCATCAGCGCCAGCGCGCGCAGGCACAGGTGATGATGGCTGGCGCCCTGGCCGGGCCCGAACGGTGGATGCGCAGGCAGCAGCAGGGTGTAGCGGCGGCCCTCGCGCTCGGCCACATCCACCCAGCGCGCCAATCGAGCGATGCGTGCTTCATGGCCCAGCGGCGCCAATGAGCGCCAGTCGAGGATCACTTCGATGCCGACCGGCTTTTCGTACTCGCGCACCAGCAGGCTGTCGCGGCGTGCCGAGTGCTTCCAGGAAATGCTGCGCGGCGCATCGCCCGCCCGGTAGGGGCGCAGCTGATGCAGCTCCTCGCCGCTGGCATGGGCACGGGTATGCAGCGGATCGCTGCCGCTCTCCGGCAGTGCAGGCGCCACGGCCTCGGCCAGCGGGTAGACCAGCAGCGGCTGTTCCGGCCACACCCACGACCATGCCCGCACCAGGCCCAGCGGCTGGGTGGTGGACAGGCGGATACGCGGCAGTTCCAGCCAGCCACGGCGTTCGCTGGGAACGTCCAGTTCCACTTCGCCACGGCCGTGCGCAGGCAGCGAGGTCCAGGCGTTGCTGTCACCCAGCTGCAGATGAAGGCCGTGCCGCGCACGCGGATCACGCAGTGAGAGGTCTACGCGCAGGCGCAACGGTTGCCCGGCCGGTACCGGCTCGGCCGAGATCGCATCGATCTGCACGCCGGACAACTGGAGATGCGCGGCAATGGCACTGGCGATGGCCGCTGCGGCAAGCAGCAGGGCCAGCAGCAGCGCCGGATTGTTGTTGTAGTTCAGCGCGCCCAGCAGCATGGCCACCAGCAGGGTGGCAACGAACAGGCCGAAGCGGGTGGGCAGCACATAGATGCGATGGCGGTCCAGCCGCTTCGGCAAGGCTTCGGGCCTGCGTGGCCGTGCCAGCAGCTGCATGCGTGCCCAGCGTGTGGCCACGCTCAATCCACCGCGACGGTCTGCAGGATCGCGCGCGCCAGTGCCGGTCCCGAACTGGATTCGGCTTCCGCCACCAGCCGGTGACCAGCCACTGCGACGAACAGCGTCTGCACGTCCTCGGGCACGACATGCCCGCGACCCAGCAGCAGGGCATGTGCCCTGGCCGCACGCAGCAATGCCAGGCCGGCGCGTGGTGACAGGCCGACGCGCACGCCGGCGTGCTGGCGGCTGCGGGTCAGCAGGGCCTGCACATAGTCGATCAGCGCGTCGCTGGCATGCACCTGGTTCACCGCGTCGCGCAGCGCGCGCACCTGGGTGTCATCCAGTTTCGGTACGGCGCGCGCGATCAGGTCGCGGCGGTCGCTGCCACGCAGCAGTTCGCGTTCGGCCTGGGCACTGGGGTAGCCCATCGCCAGCCGCAGCAGGAAACGATCCAGCTGCGAATCCGGCAGCGGGAAGGTGCCGGACAGGTCCACCGGGTTCTGCGTGGCGATCACGAAGAACGGGTCGGGCAGCGGATGCGTCTGTCCGTCCAGGGTGACCTGTTGTTCGGCCATCGCTTCCAGCAACGCGCTCTGCGTGCGTGGTGGTGCCCGGTTGATCTCGTCGGCCAGCAGTACGTGGGTGAACACCGGGCCTGGGTGGAACTGGAACTGGCGGCTGCCGGCTTCATACACCGACACGCCCAGCACATCGGCCGGCAACAGGTCGGAGGTGAACTGCACGCGCTGGAAGCTGAGGCCGAGGCTGCTGGCCAGCGCATGCGCCAGCGTGGTCTTGCCCAGGCCGGGCAGATCTTCGATCAGCAGGTGGCCGCCGGACAGCAATGCGACGAACGCCAGCCTGACTTCCGGCACCTTGCCCAGTACCAGTGCGTTCACCTGATCCTGTGCCTCCCGCAGGGCCTGACGCAATTGATCGGTTAGCATGCTGGGATTGGGGGACGAAGCTGGCATGATCGTCTCAGATCTGGAATCCACTCGATTATCCATAGAGCAATGCAAGGCGAACAGCGCGCACGGACGATATTTCTCTGGTTATGGACGCTGGTCACAGCGGCCAAGCTGATCGTTGCCGCGCGCCTGCCGCTGTTCGTCGACGAAGCGTTCTATTGGCAGGAAGGCCAGCATCTGGCCGCGGCCTATTCGGATCTGCCCGGGCTGACCGCCTGGCTGGCCCGCCTGGGCGTGGAGATCGGCGGGCATCACGTGCTCGCGCTGCGCCTGCCATTCTTGGCCATCGGTGCGCTGCTGCCGCTGCTGGTGGTGCGCACGGCCACGCGCTGGTTCGGCAATGTGGCCGGTTGGCAGGCGGGCAGCCTCACGCTGTTGATGCCGTTGTCGGCGACGCTGGGCCTGCTGGCGGTACCGGACGTGCCGATGGCGTTGGCGGCAGTGATCTGCCTGCACGCCGGTGCGCGCCTGCTGCACAACGTGGATGCCTCCTCGGCGATGAAGCTGGCGCTGGGCCTGCTGATCGGTGCACTCAGCCACTACCGTTTCATCGGTGTCATCGGCGTCGGTTTCATCGCGTTGCTGGCATTGCCGCAGGGGCGGCGCATGCTGGCCGATCCGCGCGTGTGGGTGGCATTGGCGGTGGGCGTGCTGGCATGGCTGCCACTGCTGGCGTGGAATGCGGACAACCACGATGCCGGCCTGAAATTCCAGGTGATCGAGCGTCATCCCTGGGCGTTTGAATGGGGCGGGCTGTGGTTCCTGGTGATCCAGCCGATGCTGGTCACGCCGATCCTGTGCATGGCGATGTGGAAGGTGGCGCTGGCAGGAACCCGGAGCGGTGGCGGTGCGCGCGTGCAGTGGCGCTATTTCGGCCTGGTGGGCGGCGTATCCACGCTGGGCATTTTCGTGCTCGGCTTCTTCACTGACGTCGAGCGGATCAGCTTCCACTGGCCGCTGCCGGGCTACCTCGCATTGCTGGTGGCGGTGCCGGTAGTGCTCAACGGCTGGCCGCGCTGGCTGCGCCGCACCGGCTGGTGGCTGGCCGGCGCGGGCATGGTGCTGGCCTTCGGCTACTACCTGATGGCATCCACGCCGGCACTGCGCGAGCAGATGGCCGGCAGCAAGTACTATCCGCGCAATTTCGCCGGCTGGCAGCCACTGGCAGTTGCGGTCCATGAAGAGCTGCGGCAGATGCCGGAAGGAACGCGCGTGCTGGCCGGCAACTTCAAGGTTGGCGCCGAGCTGGGCTTCCAGCTGGGCAATGGCAACATCGAGGTACTGCCGCATCCGCTCAATGACAAGCATGGCCGCACCGCGCAGCTGGCGCAGTGGGGCCTGCTGCATGAGGGCGAGCGCACGGTGCCGATGCTGCTGGTGCTGTCACCCAGCGATCAGCGCTATCGCGAACTGCTGGCGCGCTATCACGCCATCTGCAATCAGGTGGGGCCGATGCCTGCGCCACGCGTGGTCAGCAGTGATCACGGGTTCCAGCGCTTCCTGCTGTTCCGGCTGCCGGTGCAGCGCGCAGAAGGGCCGTGCGTGACGCCGGCGATGGCGTGGCTGGATGCGCCGTCCAATGGCGAGAAGGTGTCCGGCACGCTCGCAATCAAGGGCTGGGCGTTCAAGGATGGTGTCGGCCTGGCGCGCGTCGAAGTGCTGGTCGATGGTCGCTCGATCGGTGACGCCCGCTATGGGCGTGTGTTCGACGTGCGCCACACCTGGCCGGACAGTACCGATCCGCAGCATCCGGCGGTGGGCTTCGACGCATCGCTGGATACCGCCACGCTGGCACCGGGCCGGCACTGGCTCGGGCTGCGCCTGCATGGCCGCGATGGCAGTGTGGAGGCGTGGCAGGAGCAGCCGTTCGAGGTTCGTTGAGGTCCTCTGGTCCTGTAGAGCCGAGCCGATGCTCGGCTGCTTCTGCTTCAGATGCAGGCAGCCTCGAAAAAAGCAACCGAGCATGGGCTCGGCTCTACAGTTCAGGGCACCGCGAAACCGGCCCTGCGCAGCAATCCGCATACCGCGATCAGCGGCAGGCCGACCAGCGCGGTCGGGTCGCGGTTGTCGATGGCGTCGAACAGGCTGATGCCCAGGCCCTCGCATTTGAAGCTGCCGGCGCAGTCCAGCGGTTGCTCGGTGGTCACGTAGCGGGCGATTTCGTCTGGTTCCAGTTCGCGGAAGCAGACTTCGGTCAGATCGACGGCCGTGAATGATTCTCCGTCACGGCTGAGACAGACGGCGGTGTGGAAGCGGACGGTCTGCCCCGACATTGCTGCCAGCTGTGCACAGGCGGCCTCGACCGTACCCGGTTTGCCCAGTGGCTGGCCGTTCAGGTCTGCGACCTGGTCCGAACCGATCACCCACGCGCCGGGGTGGCGGGACGCCACCTCGGCCGCTTTGGCGGCGGCCAGGCGGGTGGCCAGGGCCAGCGGAGCCTCCCCGTTCATGGGAGTCTCATCCACGTCCGGACGTGCGCAGTCGAAGGGCAGGCCCAGCCGTTCCAGCAGCTCGCGGCGGTAGCGGGAGGTGGAGGCCAGGACCAGTGACATGCGAGAATACCGGGGCAGGGCATGGCAGTCTGGCGTGTCCGCAGCGCCAGCAGCAAGTCCTGTATGGCGGGCATTTGACAGTCGCCGCCCGGATCCTTAGTATTCAGCGGCTTATGTCCGCGAACGTGCCCGAAACGCTGGATGCCTGGCGGATGGTTGTAGCGCGAAGGCGCTTCGACGGTCAGGTGTCTCTGGCTGAATTGACCCGCCTGCAGGGGTTGGTCGCAGATACCGACGGTGAGTGCAATTACTCGCTTGAATTCGGTCGCGACGACGTCTTGCGGGTATCCTATGTGGAATTGACCATCGACACCGCGCTGCCGCTGACCTGTCAGCGCAGCATGCAGCGATTCCTGTTGCCGGTGAAGGTGACCCAGAGGCTTGGCCTGATCCGCGACGAGGACGAGGAATCGTCCCTGCCGGAGGAATACGAGGCGTTGCTGGTGCCGGAAGATGGCCAGCTGAAGCCGCTGGATCTGGTCGAGGACGAACTGGTGCTGGCGGTGCCGGTGGTACCGCTGTCGCCCGACGGTGAAGCAGTCGACAAGGACTGGGCGCCGAGCGAGGAAGAAACAAAGAAGGCCAACCCGTTTGCGGCGTTGGCGGCATTGAAGAAACAATAGCAGCCGGTTGTCGTCGGCGGCTGCGGCGAAAGCGAAAAGTGTGCTGGGCGCTGGCGTCCTGTGCGACGAAACGACGAAGCAAAACGAACCGAGTTTGGAGCAATCCCATGGCTGTCCAGAAATCCCGTGTTACCCCGTCCCGCCGCGGCCAGCGCCGTTCGCATGACGCCCTGAGCGCCAAGCAGCTGTCGACCGACCCGACCACCGGCGAAGTGCACCTGCGTCACCACATCACTGCCGATGGTTTCTACCGCGGCAAGAAGGTCATCCAGACCAAGACCTCGGCCGTCGAAGAAGATTGATGTGCCGGGAAGGCCGCTGCCTCCGGGCAGCGGCCTTTGCCTTCTTCCCCGGGTGTGCCGGTGATCGGCAGCCCGCGCAACAGGAAACATGATGAGCAAGCGGATCTACTCGAGGATCGCGGGCACCGGTAGCTATTTGCCGGAAAAAGTCCTGACCAACGCCGACCTGGAAAAAATGGTCGAAACCTCGGATGAGTGGATCCAGTCGCGCACCGGAATTCGTGAACGGCACATCGCGGCCGAAGGCGAAACCACCAGCGACCTCGGCTACAACGCCGCCCTGCGCGCGCTTGAAGCCGCAGGCATCGATGCCTCGCAGCTCGACATGATCGTGGTCGGCACGACCACCCCTGATCTCATTTTCCCGTCCACCGCGTGCCTGATCCAGGCCAAGCTCGGTGTTGCGGGGTGCCCTGCCTTTGACGTCAACGCAGCCTGCTCGGGCTTCGTGTTCGCGCTGGGCGTGGCCGACAAATTCATCCGTTCCGGTGACTGCAGGCATGTGCTGGTGATCGGCACCGAAACGCTGACCCGCATGGTCGACTGGAACGATCGCACCACCTGCGTGCTGTTCGGCGATGGCGCTGGCGCCGTCGTGCTCAAGGCCGATGAAGAGACCGGCATCCTCAGTACCCACCTGCATGCCGATGGCAGCAAGAAGGAGCTGTTGTGGAACCCGGTCGGTGTCTCGACCGGCTTCAAGGACGGCGCCAATGGCGGCGGCACCATCAACATGAAGGGCAACGACGTGTTCAAGTACGCCGTCAAGGCGCTGGACTCGGTCGTGGACGAGACCCTGGCCGCCAACGGCCTGGACAAGTCCGACCTGGATTGGCTGATTCCGCACCAGGCCAACCTGCGCATCATCGAAGCCACCGCCAAGCGCCTGGACATGTCGATGGACCAGGTCGTGGTGACCGTCGACAAGCACGGCAATACCTCGTCCGGCTCGGTGCCGCTGGCGCTGGACGCCGCCGTGCGTTCGGGCAGGGTCGAACGTGGCCAGCTGCTGCTGCTGGAAGCCTTCGGCGGCGGCTTCACGTGGGGTTCGGCTCTGCTGCGCTATTGATAGTGCAAGTTACGACAACGTGAAGCTTTGTCGTTGCGGCCCCTCTGGGGCCGTAACGCGTTTAATGAGGACCTGTCATGGTTGAGCCCATCGTCATCGAAGGGCAACGTGCCTGGCTGAAGCAGTACGGCAAGGGAAGCCGGGCGCTGGCCCTTGGCCTGCTCAATTTTGTTGCCCGTCGTTTTCATCTGGACGCCCTGCGCCCGCCGCCGCACCGTGGCGGCGACGCCGCACGCGAAACCGAAGCCCGTCGCCTTGCAGAACTGCAGGCGCAGGGCGTGAACGTGCCCGACGTGCTGGGCACCGGCCATGCCGCGCTGGTGATCGGCGACAACGGCAGTTCGTTCAATACCTGCCTGCGCGAAGCCGACGACGCAGGTCGCGACCGACTGGTGATGGCGGCGATGCTGGCCATTGCCGCAGCGCATGCGCGTGGCGCCTATTTCGGCCAGCCGTTGCCGCGCAATCTCACCTGGGATGGCGAGAACGTCGGTTTCATCGACTTCGAGGAAGATCCGCTGGAAGTGATGGATCTGTCCGAAGCGCAGGCCCGCGACTGGCTGATGTTCGGCTATGGCGTGGCCAAGTACTACGCCGACCGCCCCGAGCACCTGCAGGCGATGATGGCCCAGGCGATGGGCGATGCCCAGGCGCCGGTGCGCGAGCACGTGCACGCGGTCAGTGGCCGCCTGCGCAGCCTGGCCCGGGTCTGCATGAAGCTGGGCCGCTCAGCGCGCGCGCTGGCCCACTCCATTTTCATCGCCCATGGCGCCAGCACCGCTGGCGTGCTGATGCTGGTGGGCCTGTGCGTGGATTTCCTTGCCGACGGCGACTTGGACGTCCTGCAGCTGTTCTGCTGATGGCGGATAGGGGTCAGATCCCTTTTCCTGCGGAAAAGGGATCTGACCCCATTGCGCTTGCCTAGCCGCCCTCCATACGCCTGCATACGCGCACGTACAGACGACACAGCGGATTCGCCCTTATCATGGCCTGCTTCGATTGCAACAAGCGGATGACCGCGTGACCGTATCCACCCTCGCTTTTGTCTTCCCCGGCCAGGGCTCGCAGTCTGTGGGCATGGTGGCCGAGCTGGCTGAACTGCACCCGCAGGTGCGTGACGCCTTCACCGAGGCATCCGATGGTGCCGGCGTCGACCTGTGGGCGCTGTCCCAGGGCGGCCCGGAGGAAATGCTCAACCGCACCGAATACACCCAGCCGGCCCTGCTGGCCGCAAGCATCGGCGTGTGGCGCGCCTGGAACGCCGTGGGCGGTCCGCGCCCGTCGGTGCTGGCCGGTCACAGCCTGGGCGAGTACACCGCCCTGGTTGCCGCTGGCGCGCTGAGCCTGCATGACGGCGCGCACCTGGTGCGCCTGCGCGGCCAGCTGATGCAGGAAGCCGCACCGGCCGGTGTCGGCGCCATGGCCGCCGTGCTCGGCGCCGAAGACCAGCTGGTGCTGGACGTCTGCGCTGAAGCGGCAGGCAGCCAGGTGGTGGTGCCGGCCAACTTCAATTCGCCGGGCCAGATCGTGATCGGTGGCGACGCCGATGCGGTCGACCGCGCGCTGGCGCTACTGGCCGAGAAGGGCGTGCGCAAGGCGGTCAAGCTGGCCGTGAGCGTGCCCTCGCACACCCCGCTGATGCGTGAAGCCGCCAACCGCCTGGCCGAAGTGATGGCCGGCCTGGCCTGGCAGGCGCCGCAGCTGCCGGTGGTGCAGAACGTCGACGCCAAGGTGCATGACGGCATCGACGCGATCCGTACCGCGCTGGTCCAGCAGCTGTACCAGCCGGTGCAGTGGACCGGCTGCGTGCAGGCGCTGGCTGCCCGTGGCGTCACCCGGATCGCCGAGTGCGGCCCGGGCAAGGTGCTGACCGGCCTGGTCAAGCGCATCGACAAGGCCATCGACGGCCGTTCGCTGGCCACGCCGGGCGACTTCGAAGCTGCCCGCGAGGCATGGTCGGCCTGATCCCCCTGTTCCTGCCGACCGTACGAGTGGCCGCTGCACGCGGCACGGGTGCGGCGGCCGCCCCAGCCTGAGGAAAACATCATGAGCAAGCCCCTGCAGGGTGAAATCGCACTGGTCACCGGCGCCAGCCGTGGCATTGGTGCCGCCATCGCCGATCTGCTGGCCGCCCAAGGCGCCACCGTCATCGGCACCGCCACCACCGAATCCGGCGCTGCCGCGATCGGTGAGCGCCTGGCCGGCCACGGTGGTCATGGCCGCGCGCTGAATGTCACCGATGCGGCTGCGCTGGACAGCGTGCTGGACGGTATCGCCAAGGAATTCGGCCCGATCTCGATCCTGGTCAACAATGCCGGCATCACCCGCGACAACCTGCTGATGCGCATGAAGGACGAGGACTGGGCGTCGATCATCGACACCAACCTGACCAGCGTGTTCCGCACCAGCAAGGCCGTCATGCGCGGCATGATGAAGGCGCGCAAGGGCCGCATCATCAACATCGCATCGGTGGTGGGCGTGACCGGCAACGCCGGCCAGGCCAACTACGCTGCCGCCAAGGCCGGCATCATCGGCTTCAGCAAGTCGCTGGCCAAGGAAATCGGTTCGCGCGGTGTCACCGTCAATGTTGTCGCACCTGGCTTCATCGACACCGACATGACCAAGGCGTTGCCGGAAGAAGCGCGTACCGCGCTGATCAACGACATCGCCCTCGAACGCCTGGGTTCGCCGGAAGACATCGCCCATGCGGTGGCCTTCCTGGCCAGCCCGGCTGCCGGTTACATCACCGGCGAAACCCTCCATGTGAACGGTGGCATGTACATGCCGTAAGCAAGGGGCGCAGGGATTGCGCCGCAAGTGATTGATCTGCTGAGGTTTTTGCTGCGATGCAAGGCCGCGCCGGTTTCCACTACACTATCCCACGGCCATCGCCTTTGATGGCGACCACTTTTGAACCACAACTCCATCTGGAGCGAGATCCCATGAGCACCATCGAAGAACGCGTCAAGAAAATCGTCGTCGAACAGCTTGGCGTCAAGGAAGAAGAAGTCACCAACAGCGCATCGTTCGTCGATGACCTGGGCGCTGACTCGCTGGACACCGTCGAGCTGGTGATGGCCCTGGAAGAAGAATTCGAGTGCGAGATCCCGGACGAAGAAGCCGAGAAGATCAGCACCGTGCAGGCCGCCATCGACTACATCAAGGCCCACGTCAAGGCCTGATGTCAGACGGCAGTGCGCGCGCGGGTTCACGCTCGCCGCGCACCGCACCCCATGGGGCCGCTGTTGCGGCCCCGTGTGTTTGAGCATCACACCGAAGCAAACCGAGTTGCCCGTTGAAACCATCCGGGCCAGGAGAATCAGCAATGAAGCGTCGCGTCGTCGTAACCGGCCTGGGTATCGTCTCGCCGTTGGGCAATGATCTGGCCAGCAGCTGGGAAGGCATCACCCATGGTCGTTCGGGCATCGGTCCGCTGACCAACGTTTCTGATGCCTATCTGGATCGGTTCACCACCAAGATTGCAGGTGAGGTCAAGGGATTCGACATCACCGCCGACAATGAACTGTTCGGCAAATTCCGGGTCAGCGGCAAGGATGCCAAGAAGATGGACCCGTTCATCCATTACGGCCTCGGTGCCTCGTTCATGGCCCTGCACGACTCGGGCCTGGAGATCACCGACGCCAATGCCGAACGCATCGGCGCCATCGTCGGCGCCGGCATCGGCGGCCTGCTCGGCATCGAAGAGCAGACCATCGAGTTCCACGAGGGCAAGAAGATCTCGCCCTTCTACGTGCCCAAGACCATCATCAACATGCTGCCGGGCCAGCTGAGCATCATCACCGGCCTGAAGGGCCCGTCGTTCTCGGCGGTGTCGGCGTGCGCGACCTCGAACCACTCGATCGGCACCGCGATGCGCATGATCCAGTACGGCGATGCCGACGTGATGGTGGTCGGTGGTGCCGAGCGTGGCTCGTCGCCGACCGCGCTGGGCGGCTTCTGCGCGATGAAGGCCATGAGCACCCGCAACGATGCCCCGGAACAGGCCTCGCGCCCGTGGGACAAGGACCGTGACGGCTTCGTGCTGGGCGACGGCGCCGGCATCCTGATCCTGGAAGAGTACGAGCACGCCAGGGCGCGTGGCGCGAAGATCTACTGCGAGCTGGCCGGTTTCGGCGCCAGCTCCGATGCGTACCACATGACCGCACCGAGCGAGAACGGCGAAGGTGCCGCCCGCTGCATGGCCATGGCCATGAAGGACGCCGGCGTGACCCCGGAGCAGGTCGGCTACCTCAACGCGCACGGCACCTCCACGCCACTGGGCGACCTGGGCGAGACCATGGCGATGAAGACCGCCTTCGGCGACCACGCCTACAAGATGATGGTCAGCTCCACCAAGTCGATGACCGGCCATCTGCTGGGCGCTGCCGGCGGCGTGGAAGCGATCTTCTCGGTGATGGCGCTGCAGGACAACGTCATTCCGCCGACCATCAACCTGCAGCAGCCGGGCGAAGGCTGCGACCTGGACTACGTGCCCAACGAAGCACGCCAGGCCAAGGTGGACGTGGTGATGTCGAATGGTTTTGGCTTCGGCGGCACCAACGGCACGCTGGTCTTCAAGCGCGTCTGACCGAGTTGTAGCGTCGAGCCATGCTCGACTCCGCGTTCCATGGAGCCGCCGCAAGGCGGCTTCCGTGCATCTGATACCCCGAACTGGCTGCCATGACCCACGCACCGCTGATTCACCCGTTGCCGCATCCGATCGATCTGCTGGCGCTGCAGCAGCACGACCCGGCGCGCTTCCCGCTGCTGATGGAATCCACCGCCTCGGGCACCGCCCAGGGCCGCTGGAGCCTGCTGCTGGCCGCGCAGGGCGAGGGCCTGCGGCTGGACGCCGATGGCCAGGTGCGCGATCTGCACGACGTGGTGCAGCCCGGCACGTTCCTGCAGGCACTGGACCGTGCCTGGCAGCATGAGCGCCTGTCGCACGACGGCAGCCACAGCCTGCCGTTCCGTGGCGGCTGGGCGCTGATGCTGGATTACGAAGTGGCCAGCCAGATCGAACCGGTTCTGCCGGCGCGTGCGCGCGAGGACGGCCGCCCGACCGCGCTGGCACTGCGCTGCCCGGCCGCGGTGCTGCACGACCATCACAACGATGCCAGCTTCGTCATCGCCGAAGCCGGCGAGCAGGCGCTGCTGGACGCGCTGGTGGCACTGGCTTCGGCCGCGATGCCCGAAGCCGGGCAAGGCTGGCAGCCGCCGCAGTCGGTGGCCGAGGATGCGCCGCAGCGCTTCACCGACGGCGTGCGCCGGGTGATCGACTACCTGCGCGCCGGCGATGTGTTCCAGGTGAACCTGTCGCGGCGCTGGAGCGCCCGGTTCGCCGCGCCGGTCAGCCCGCAGGCGCTGTACGCGCAGTTGCGCCGTGCCAACCCGGCACCGTTTGCCGGCCTGTTCAGCGCGCATGGCCGCCACGTGGTCAGTTCCTCGCCGGAGCGGCTGGTGTCGGTGCATGCCGGTCACGCGCAGACCCGGCCGATTGCCGGCACGCGTCCGCGTTTCGAGGGGGACGATGATGCCGCGCGCATCCAGGAACTCGTCGGCCACCCCAAGGAGCGCGCCGAGCACGTGATGCTGATCGACCTGGAACGCAACGACCTGGGCCGCATCTGCCTGCCCGGCACCGTGGTGGTCGACGAGCTGATGACCGTGGAGAGCTACGCTCATGTGCACCACATCGTCAGCAACGTCAGTGGCCATCTGCGCCCGGAGGTCACGCCCGGCGAGGTGATCGCCGCCACGTTCCCGGGCGGCACCATCACCGGCTGCCCCAAGGTGCGCTGCATGCAGATCATCAGCGAACTGGAGCAGGTGCCGCGCGGTGCCTATACCGGCGCCTTCGGCTGGCTGAACCGGGATGGCGACCTGGACCTGAACATCCTGATCCGCACCGCCGAAGTGGATGGCCACGAGGTGAGCTTCCGCACCGGCGCCGGCATCGTGGTGGATTCGGACCCGGACAAGGAACTGGACGAGACCCGCGCCAAGGCGCGCGGCCTGCTGCGCGCGCTCGGTCAGCAAGGCTGATTGACCGCCCCCGCCGGGCATGGCCCGGCGCTACCGACGCATCACCCTCCCGGTAGCGCCGGGCCATGCCCGGCGAGCGAAGCGGGGTTGGGTGCCACCCCGGTCATGACCCCACACCAGCGGCACGGTATCCTGCACGACGGAATCGAGTTCAGAGGTAGTCCATGGCGGGAGCCAAGCGCGGGTGTCTGTTCGTGGTAACGCTGGTGGTGGTGCTGGCCGCTGTCGTGGCCGGCGCGGGCGCGTGGTTCTTCTACCAGCAGACCCGCTTCGCCGATGCCCCGATCACCCCCACCGCCGAAAGCGTGGTCATCGCCAGCGGCGATGGCATGAACAGCGTGCTGCGCAAGCTGCGCGATGCCGGCGTGGACGAGGGCCAGGACACCCAGTGGCAGTTGCTGGCGCGCCAGCTCGATGCCGCCGGCAAGCTGAAGGTGGGCGAGTACGCGCTCAGTGGCGACCTGACCCCGCGCGAGCTGCTGTTGCGCATGCGTGCCGGCAAGGTGCTGCAGCACCGTGTCACCATCATCGAAGGCTGGAACATCCGCCAGCTGCGTGCCGCGCTCAAGCGCGCCGAGCCGCTGCTGCACACCACCGACAATCTTGATGACGCCGCGCTGATGCAGCGCCTCGGCTTCGGTGGCCAGCATCCGGAAGGCCGCTTCCTGCCGGAGACCTACGTCTACCAGCGCGGCGACAGTGATCTGGACGTGCTCAAGCGCGCCCACGCCGCGATGGAAAAGGCGCTGGATGAAGCCTGGGAAAGCCGCGCGCCGGACCTGCCGATCAACACGCCCTACGAACTGCTGACGATGGCCTCGATCATCGAGAAGGAAACCGCATTGGCCAGCGAGCGCCCGCAGATTGCCGGCGTGTTCATGCGTCGCCTGAAGATCGGCATGCGCCTGCAGACCGACCCGACCGTGATCTACGGCATCGGTGCCGCGTATGACGGCAACATCCGCCGCCGCGACCTGACCACCGATACGCCCTACAACACCTATACCCGTGCGGGCCTGACCCCGACCCCGATCGCCATGCCCAGCCGCGATGCACTGATGGCCGCCGCGCAACCCGCAGCGGGCGACGCGCTGTATTTCGTCGCCGTGGGCGATGGCAGTGGCGCGCACGTGTTCTCGCCCAGCCTGGACCAGCACAACGCCGCAGTCGCCCGCTACCTGCAGCAGCTGCGCCAGCAACGTACCAAGGAGACCTCGGCGCAATGAGTCCCGCGCTGCTTCGCCACCCGCGTTTCGTCAGCCTGGAAGGCGGCGAGGGCGCAGGCAAGACCACCGCCATCAACGCCATCCGTGACTGCCTGCGCAGCCACGGCCACGAGGTGGTGCTGACCCGCGAGCCGGGCGGCACGCCCCTGGCCGAGCGCATCCGCGGCCTGGTGCTGAAGCCCGATGCCGAGATCGCCGCCGAACCGCTCAGCGCCGAAGCCGAGCTGCTGCTGGTGTTCGCTGCACGCGCGCAGCATGTGCGCCAGGTGATCCGACCGGCGCTGCAGCGCGGTGCCTACGTGCTGAGCGATCGCTTCACCGATTCCAGCTATGCCTACCAGGGCGGTGGCCGTGGCCTCGACCCGCAGTGGATTGCCGATCTGGAACGACGCGCGGTGGGCCTGCTGCCGGGCCTGACCCTGCTGCTGGACGTGGACGTGGCGGTGGGCCGCGCACGCGCCAATGGCCGCGACCTGTGGCCGGACCGCATCGAGAGCGAGCAGGACGATTTCTTCCAGCGCGTGCGCGAAGTGTTCCGCAGCCGCGCACAGCAGGATCCGCAGCGCTTCGCGCTGGTCGACGCTGGCCAGGTGCAGGAACGCGTGGCGGCCGACGTGGTCGCGCGTGTCGAGCGCTGGCTGCGGGACGGGGAGGGCGTATGAGCACGTTTTCGCCGTGGCAGCAGCGCGCGTTCGATCAGACGGTTGCTGCGCTCGATGCAGACCGGCTCGGTCATGGCCTGCTGATCTGCGGCCCGGCCGGGTTGGGTAAGCGCGAGGTGGCACTGGCGCTGGCCGACCACGTGCTGGCGCGCGGTGATGCCGCGCATGCCACGCGCACGCGCCAGCTGATCGCCGCCGGTACCCATCCGGACCTGCAGCTGGTCAGCTTCATCCCGAACAAGAGCGGCGACAAGCTGCGCACCGAGATCGTCATCGAGCAGGTGCGCGAGATCACCGACACGCTGGCGCTGACCCCGCAGTACGGCGTGGCGCAGGTGGTGATCGTCGACCCGGCCGATGCGATCAACCGCTCGGCGGCCAACGCGCTGCTGAAGACCCTGGAAGAGCCGCAGCCCGGCCGCTACCTGTGGCTGATCAGCAGCGACCCGGCACGCCTGCCGCAGACCATCCGCAGCCGTTGCCAGCGCCTGGAATTCAAGCTGCCGCCGCAGCATGAAGCACTGGCCTGGCTGCAGCAGCAGGGACACAGCGAGGCGTCGGCGCGCGAAGCGCTGGAGGCTGCACGCGGCCATCCCGGCCAGGCCGACAACTGGCTGCGCGAAGATGGCCTGAGCCTGCGCCGCGAGGTTGGCCGCGAGCTGGAACAGCTGGCCGCCGGCAAGACCGGTGCGGTGGAGCTGGCGCAGAAGTGGTGCGGCGACGACAACGCAGCGCTGCGCCTGCGCTTTGCCGCCGACCTGGCGCTGGCCCAGGCCAGCACCGATGCCTTGACCACGCCGGAGCGATTGCACAAGCTTGCAGCCTGGTTCGATGCGGCCAACCGCACCCGCGACCTGCTGCGCACCACGGTGCGCGCAGACCTTGCGGTGGTCGAGTTGCTGCTGGCCTGGAACAAGGTGAACGAGCGGCCTGCCGCAAGGGGAAATCGATGAGTGCCAGCAACGCCCGCCAGGGCATCCTGTCCCTGGCCGTGAAGGACAAAGCCGCGCTGTACAGCGCGTACATGCCGTTCGTGAAGAATGGCGGCATCTTCGTGCCCACCCCCAAGCGCTACTTCCTGGGCGACGAGGTGTTCCTGTTGCTGACCCTGCCCGATTCCAGCGAGCGCCTGCCGGTGGCCGGCAAGGTGATCTGGGTGACCCCGGCCGGCGCGCAGGGCAACCGCACCGCCGGTATCGGCGTGCAGCTGGCCGACGGTGCCGAAGGCGAGGGCGTGCGCCACAAGATCGAGACCCTGCTGGCTGGACTTACCGGCTCGGACAAGCCGACCCACACGATGTGAGGTAGCACCGGGGCCTTTCTGTAGAGCCGAGCCATGCTTGGCTGCGGACCCCGGAAACACCCGTGAACACGAATGTGAAAAACTGTTGACGGCCTCTGAAAAGCCCCTATAATGAGCGGCTCAGCAACACACCGGGCGGTTAGCTCAGCGGTAGAGCATTGCCTTCACACGGCAAGGGTCACAGGTTCGATCCCTGTACCGCCCACCATGTTGCAGAACGAAAGAAGCCTCCAGCAATGGGGGCTTTTTTGTTGCCTGCGATTCTGCTGGGCCGACGGGCAGCGGACCCTGTCTCAGCCGTGTTCGTCCAACAGCGCGCGCGCGATCAGTGCCGTTGCATCCAGCAGGTCGTGGCCGCTGCCGGCCTGCACCACCACTGCAAGCAGACCACGGCCCACCTCGGCATTGCCGCTGGTCAGTTCCATCTCGCCTTCAAAGCACAGATCGGCCAACCATTCGTGGACCTGTTGCAGCCCGCGCTTGCGGGCGCGGCGGAACTCCGCGAGCAGCTTCGCCTGGCCGGCCTCACGCTCGCCATCGGCAAGCAGGCCGATGGCTCCGCCGTGCGCTGCGCGCCAGAGGGCTGGCAGCGGGCGACCGTTCGCGTCCACCACGTCTGCCGCGAACTCCGCGCAGTACATTTCGTAGCGCTTGCCCGCTGTGCTGCGAGGCACGATGTCGGCCTGGGCGAGCAAGCGTTCGGCTTCATCCAGTTTGCTGAACTTCAAGCGCAGCAGTGCAGGGCGGCTCAGTTGTTGTGCCAGCGCCTGCTGGTTGGCGGCGAACCATACGTTCCAGCCTACGCTTGCGCGGCCCTCCAGAGCGGCCTTGAAATACTCCAGGTGTTCGGCGTCCATTGCGGCCTCCCGCGTTCCCTGCGCGATTGTAGCGGGAGCGCATCCGGGCCGGTCAGGTGTGGCCCTCGGCGAGGCAGTGATGCTCCTCGCGCACCAGTTGTCGTGCCGCCACGATCAGTCCGTCGGTATGGAAGGCGCCCAGCTGTTCCTCCGGGCCGGCCTCGGCACGCGCCCGGTCGGCGGCCTGCAGCAGATCGAGCACTGCGCTGAGCCCGGACATCGAGCGGCGCAGCGAAGCGTGATTGCTGGCGCCGAGGGTGAGGCCGCCACACGGTTGCCCGTCATCGGCGTCGGCGTTGCTGATCGCATTGAGGCAGGCGAAGAACGTGGGCGACTGCACGGGCGGGTTCTGTTCCTGCAAGGCGCACTCGATCTCGTGCGCGAGCTCTTCAGGCACGTCGGCGGCGATGTTGCCGATCAGGGTGTGCAGGCGGGGATGGTCGGCGGTGTGATTGGTCATGGCGAAACCCTCACTGGCGTAGCGCCACCTTCCGGAGTGAAGGTGGCGGACGGTGCGGGTTGGCGTACCAAGGCAAACGAACTCCCATCGAGAAGAAGGCCTGGCGGATCTGTCGATCCCCACGCACCGGCCGCCATTGAAGGCAATCGGTGCATTCTCTCTGCTGCGGCGTAAATCGCAGCGATGGGTGTTCATTCGTTTATTCGAGACGCCAATCCCGGCCCAGGCAATCTGCCTCGGCGCGGTGATCATGGGATCGCGCAAGCACGGTGGTCTGTAAGGAAAGTTCTCAACTCCACGCAGGCACACCAAGCGTTTCCGGTTCTGTGCCCTCCAGCATCCGCCGACTGTGTCGCCCATCACTGATGGCGCAGAGCGCCCTTCTGCCGACCGTGCACGTGACGACTCCAGAGCGGCGCCGCCATGGCAATTCCGTCACCCGGCGCGCGCAGGCGGGAATGTGTCATGCATGGAGCCAGAGGGTTCCATCCCTGCGCTGTCCCACCGCCCCGGGCAGGCGTAGTCTCATCCTGTCGCCTTACCCATCCACGCTGGAGTGCCACCATGCCGCTCGCCCGCATCGATCTTCGCAAAGGTAAATCCGCCGACTACCTGCAACGTGTCGGCGAAGCCATCTACCAGGCCATGCGCGCGGTGGGCGTGCCGGAGAACGACCGCTTCCAGATCTTCCAGCAGCACGACGCCGGCACGTTGATCTACGACCCCGGCTACCTGGGCGTGGACCGCACCGACGACTTCATCTGCATCCAGATCACCTGGAACGAAGGGCGCACGCTGGAGCAGAAGAAGGCGCTGTATGCCGGCATCGCTGATGGCCTGCACGCGGCGGTGGGCATCCGCCGCGAGGATGTGTTCATCAACCTGGTGGAAGTGAAAAAGGAGAACTGGTCGTTCGGCAACGGGGTAGCGCAGTACGTGAGTTGATGCGGGAAGCGCATCCACGCATGGCGTGGATCTACACCTCGCTGCCGACCTGCTCGCCTTCGGTGGCCGCGGCACTGCGGGCCGCCTTCACTGCGTCGGCGCTGTTGGGTTGTTCGCACTCGATGCTGGTCACGTAGCCGTCGTGGCTGATGTTGTGCTCGGCGCGCTTGACCAGCCACTGCCCATCCACGCCATCGCGGAAGCCCTGCATCACCACCGTGGCTTCGGCCATCAGCGTCTCGCGGCCGGGCAGGGTGTAGCTCAGCGTACGCGTCTGCCGGGCCTGTTCCTGGTGCTTGGCGCGCGCTGCGGCTTCAGCGGCTTCGCGGTCGGCGTAGGCCATGCGCAGGCGCACGATCGGTTCACCGCTGCCCAGCTTCACCTCCTGGCGCTTGGCACCGCGTACATCGCGATAGTAGGCGATGGTGGTGCCGGTCTTCTCGCGTGAGACGATGCTCACTTTGTAGCCACTGCCATCGGCCGGGGTCAGGGTGACGTCGGGAATGCGCTCACCGCTGGCACTGGTGGATTCGCCGCGCTTGACGAACATCAGGCGGCCGCCGCCCGGCTTGGCGATGGCATCATGCTGCTTGGCCAGGCGCAGCAGCAGATTCATGTCCGACTCCTGCGACTGCACGGTCAGCGGCAGTGCGATCGACGCCAGCGATCCGCTCACGGCCGCGCTGAGTCCGTGCTCGCCGGCCATGCGCTGGACCATGCCACCGATCGTCGTGCCCTTCTTCCAGGTGCGCGTCTTCTGCGTCTGCAGATCGTTCTTGCCGCCCTTGCTGGCCTCGAACGGTGCGGCGCGCGCGCGCAGGGTCATGCTGCCCGGGTAGCCGGAAATCTCCACCTCATCGCAGATGTACAGGCCCATGCGCCGCACTTCGCCGTCATAGCCGATGAAGGCTTCCAGCTCCGCGCCTGCCGGCGGCAGCTGGATCGGATCGGACGGATCATGGTCGGCCAGCTGCAGCTCCAGCATGTCCGAGTTGTTGTCGGTCTCGTCGGTGATGCGCAGTGATTTGAAGCGCGACATGATCTTGTCGGTGATGTCCTGGCTGTTGGCCACCACGCGGAATGCCGGTGTGATGTTCAGTCCCACAGTGCGATCCCCTTGCGTTCGCCGGCGGGGCGCTGCACGTCTGGCAGAGTGATCGCGATGCCCGCAGGCAGTACCGCGCCGCGGGCGGCCAGGCCCGGGTTGGCGTCGAGTATCGCGCGCAGAATGGCCGGTGATTGTTCGCCATAGTGCGCATGCGCGATGCGGTCAACGACGTCGCCGTCGCGGGTGTTATACGTTCGTGCCATCGCTGTGCTTCCGCAGGGAGAGGGTGAATTCGTGCCGCTGGATTCCCGCATCGACGGTGAAGCCGGAGGCGGTGGCGTCGATCTTGTCGATGACCCACAGCCCCAGGTTTCCGCCCTTGCCGGTCAGCAGCCGCTGTGGCTTGCCCTGTGCCGCCAGCTTGCGCAGCTGCGAGAGCTCATTGCCGGCACCCCGGAACGCATAGTGGATGACGCCCGGCAAGGTCATGCTGGCCTTGCCGGGGCCGGTGTACTGCAGGGCGGCCATCTGCCCGATGCGTTCCTGCGCAGCCCAGCCATACTCGTTGCTCTGCTGGATCTCCTGGAACACGGCGGTGTTGAGGCTGAACTTGAAGCCGCCCAGCATCAGCAGTACCGGGGCGTTGCCGGAGTCGTTGCTCTGGAAACTGGACAACAGCTTGTCGATGGATGCGGTTACGAACTCACGCTTCATGCTTAGTTCCTGTCTGCCAGGCCACCACGGGCAGCAACCGCGTTGCGACGCTGCAGTTCGTCGGCCGTGCGACGCGCCACCGATTCGCTGGATTCACCCGGTTGCTGGTGGATGGTGATGTTGTTGGTCTGTTGCTGCTGCACGGTGGTGACGCCGCGCGTAGTGGGCGATGGCATGTCGGGTGCGGTGCGACCGCGAGCGGCCTCGCTGATGCCGCCCCAACGCTTGCGCGCGCCCGGCGCGTCCAACGTGGCGACGTCGCCGACCAGGCCCACGGCGTCATCCAGGCCGCCTCTGCCGCCGGCCCGCATGTTGGTGTACCCCACCATGCCGTTGCCGATCGCTTCCGCTCCACCGGCAAGCACCTCCTTGCCGAAGTCCAGGCCTTTGCCGACCAGCGCACTGACCTTGCCAATGCCCCCTTCGACGAACCCCATCAGCTTCTCGACGTAGGGCATGAGGAAATCCAGCTTCGGGATGAGCCAGTCGAACAGGGATTCGGCACCGGACTTGATCGCCGTCCACATCTTGCTCATTTCGATTCCGATCCCGCTGGCGACGGTCGTGTACACGTTGCCCATCCAGGCGACGTACTGCACCAGGCCGCTGATGAGCTGAATGTTCATTCTCAGGCCTTCCATCAGAACGGTACCGAGGAAGGTGCCGATCTGGGCAACGCGCGACAGTTCGTTGCCGGTGTACTGTGCAGGTGCAAGCATCTTCGACAGCCAGTCCCAGGCCTGGCCGATCAACCCGCTCATGACTTCCCAGGCGGGGCGCAGCGGTTCAACCGCACGCATCAGTTCACCCATCGCTGCGGTGCCTGCACCGCTCAGGCCCTCCCAGACGCCGCCCAGGAATGCCTTGATCGGCTCCCAGTACTTGCGCACCAGGATGGCGCCTGCGGTGATTGCCGCGATGGCGATCGTGATCGGACCACCACCGATGGCGGCCACGGCAGTGGCGACGATGCGGAAGCCCGATGCCAGGCGCATGGCCATCGGCCCGAAGCGCCCCATCTGTGCCAGCAGGCTGCCACCACGGAACAGCTGGAAGGCCTTCTGCACGCCCAGGATCGGGCCCTGCAGGAAGGTCCAGGCGTAGCGAGCGCCGAGCACCGCCGTGCGCATGCCCAGCATGCCGACCACGATCTGCGTGGTGTTGGCGATCAGCTTCGGGTTTTCCTGCACGAACGAGGTAACCCCGTTCAACAGCTCGGTCAGCTTGACCGCGGCCTCGCCCACCGCGGGCAGCAGTGCCGCACCGAAGGCCTTGGACAGGTTGTCCACGGCGATCTTGGCACCTTCGATCTTCTGCGGATCGGTCTGCATCGCATCGGCATAGGCCGCATCGGTGGTACCCGCCGATCCATTCAAGGCCTTGTCGCGGACACGGACGTAGGTATCCCAGTTCTCGATCATCGGCTGGACGAAGTTCTTCGCCTGTGCATCGCTGAACAGGGTGCCGATCTTCTTCTGGTCGCCCGCGGTCGCCTGGATGATTCCCTGCATCGCAGCGTCGAAGGGATTGCCGCCGCTGGTCTGTGCATCGCCGATGATCTTGCGCAGATCCAGGTTCAGGCTCTTCTTGGCCTTCTCCTGAATGTCCGGCGAGAGCACCTCGGACATGAAGCTCTTCATGTTGCTGGCGGCCTTGTCGGCGCCGCCGGCCGAGTCCAGCGTGGCCTGCAGGGCCGCGCCGAGGGTGGCGGTCGCCGAGGTGCCCTGCAGCTTCATCGCTTCGAACGACGAACCCAGGGTAGGCAGCACTGCGGCCATGTCCTTCAGGCCCAGGCCGCCCTGCCGGCTGTTGACCACCAGCACATCCAGCGCGTTCTGCATGCGCGAGGGATCGATATCGAACGACTGCTGCAGGGCGGCCGCAGCCTGGGCCACATCATCGATGCTGGCACCGGTGACGGTGGTGGTCCGCCCGACAGCACCGAGGCTGGCCTGGGCCGACTGCGCATCCATGCCGGCGTCGACCATCAGCCTGATCGAGCGCTGCAGCGCGTCGGCGCCCTGGTTGGTTGCACGCGACTGTTCCAGGATGGCCTGCCCCAGTGCGCTGACCTGGGCGCGGCTGAGGTTGGCTGCCACGCCGATCTGCTGGTTCTGGCGGGCGAAGCCGGAGGCGTTCTCGACCGGCTTGGCCAGCGCGGTGACGGCCGTGCCAAGCGTGCCGCGTGCCTCGCCAAATGCCGAGCCGAGCTTCCCGCGCTTCTCCAGGTTGGCGTCGCGCTTTGCTTCGATGCTCTCCAGCGCCACCTGCGAGGCACGCAGCGCATCGACCTGGGTACGCATGCGGGCGTACTCCTTGCTGGTCGTACTCATGCGCGCGAGCCTGCGGTCCAGCAGGGTCACCTCGGTGCCGAGGCGCTTGATACCGTCGTTGGCAAAGGAGAAGGCGTCCTTCAGTGACTTGGACACCTCGCCGCCGATCGTGATCGTTGTCGTTTGAACGTTACTGGCCATGTACCGGCAATCCCTGAATCCACCAGATGAACTTAGACACCCGCAGTGTCATGATCTCGCGCAGGCCCCAGCCGGTATGACCGGCCAGGGCGAGCACTCCCTGCCTGATCTGAGGCAGGGTCAGGTGGTAAAAAGCGCGACGCCTGCCTGCAGTCGTGCGTAGTCGCGCAGCGGCATCTTGCGCACGTCTTCCGGCGAGACCTCGCACAGGTTGGCGATCATCCGCACCTCGCGCTGTGCGTCGCTGCCCTTGTCATCCTGGTAGCGCTCCATGTCTTCCACGGTCGGTTCACGCATGCGCAGCACGGCGGTTTCCATGCCATTGACCTGGCGCGGGCGGGTGAGGGTGATCTCGGCGAAGCCATCGCGCTCGATGACGGTGTCGGTGGGGGTCTTGGTCTTGCTGGACATGGATGCGTTCCTGGAATGCGATGCGGTGCGATGGATGCGGGGGGCGCGAGGCGCCCCCGGGTTCTTAAGTGCGGCGAGGGTTCAGATGCCCAGTGCGCCGCGGATGCCGGCCAGCACGTCCACGCCACCCTGGCGGGCGATCATGTTGACCACGTCGATCTCCTGCACGACCTGGGCACCATGGGTCAGCTTGTAGTAGCTCAGTGCCAGGTTGACCTTGATCGTGCCCTTCTCGCCGACCTTGGTTTCGCCGCGGTCCAGCAGCTTCACCTTGCCGCGCATGTTGTGCACGACCTGGGTCACTTCGCCGTCATCGCCTTCCAGCGCTTCGCGGGCGGTGAAGCCGTATTCCTTGCTTTCGATGACGTGGAACTTGCTCATGATCTCCGCGTCGTCGGAGGCGAACTCGACATCGGCGGTCAGCTTGTCATGGCCGAGCACGATCTCGGTCGGGGCCAGCATGCCGCCGGCCTGGAAGTCCTCGGTCTTCAGCGACAGCTTGGGGGCGGTGAAGGACATCACGCTGCCGGCATAGCCCTTGCCGTCGACGTAGAAGTTGAAGTTCTTGCGGATCTTGCGCGCCATGCTTAGAAGATCTCCGAGACGTAGTTGTTGTTCATGTGCATGCGGAAGGTCAGCTGCTCACCCGGGTAGGTCGGGGTGAAGTCGAAGTCCCAGTAGAAGCGGCCCTGGGCCACGCTGTCCGCTGCGTTCAGGTCGGGGTCGATCCAGCAGTTGCCGCCGAGGATCGCGCCCTGGGTCTTCAGGCCGCGCAGGAAGGCATTGACACCCTCACGCACGTCGTCGACGTAGGTCTTGCTGATGCCGCGGTCGACGGCCCACAGGTGGGCGGCTTCCAGGCTGTCGGCGATGATGTCGGCGGTGCGCACCACGCACAGGAACTGCCACTTCTGGTCGCTGCTGGCGGTACGGTTGCCCCATAGGCGGAAGCCACCTTCGCGGATGATGGTCGCCACGTTCGACTGGTTCAGCAGGTTGGCGCGGCTGGTCGCGTCGGACAGGCCGAAGTCGATCGCACGTGCGGTACCGACCACGCCGTTGAGCTCCAGGTTGGACGGCGATGCCCACCAGCCGCGTTCGTTGTCGCTGCGGGCAATGGCACCGGCCACGGCACCGGAGGCGTAGCGGGTGACGATGGCATCACCGGACTGCACCAGCAGCGCCGGGTCGACCACGTAGACGCGCTTGGAACCGGTCAGAGCGGTGGTGCTCTTGGCGGCGTCGTCGTTGCTGTTCGGGCCATCCTTGATGATCACCGCGCGCAGCTTGTCGGCAATGCCGAGCAGTTCGGCCACGACCGGGTTGGCCAGCAGTTCGGTATCGCGCTTTTCGTGGGTGTGGGTGAAGCCCGGTACCGCCAGGATGCGGGGCTTGATGCCCACCACCGACTTTGCCGCCAGCAGTGCATGCACGCCGGTGTAGGCACCGGTCTGCGCGTTCACGCCGCCCAGCACGTTGGCCAGGGTGTCGTTCTCGGTGGCGCCCTTCTCGACGCGGATGACGACCACAACCGCGTTGGACTGGTCGAAGATGGCGTCGAGCTGGCCCGGGAGGGTGCCCTCATCGACTTCGGTTGCGGCGTTGGCGAGCAGCTTGGCTGCCTGCGAACGCGAGGTCACCAGGACCGGAGTGTTGTAGGGGAAGGCGATCTTGTCGGCGCGGGGCGCGGTGCCCACGATGCCGATGACGCTGGTCGAGGCAACAGCGATCGAGCGGGAACCACCATCGATGTTGACGACCTGCACGCCATGCAGAAATTCGGCCATGCGTTGTTTTTTCCTTGGTTGGGTGGGTGCTGCGGTCGCGATCTGCGCCGCATGGGTACATGTTCGTATCTGGCCGCGGCTGGATTAATTGCAGCGGTGGCCCGAAATCACGGTTGCGGTTGCGGTTGCGGTTGCGGTTGCGGTTGCGCGGCCGGGTCGGGTTCGGGGGCAATGACCATCACCCAGGCAGCACGGGCTTCATCGAAGGTGACCGGGTAGCTGCGATCTGCAGGCGGTGCCAGATCGGTGACCGATGGCGGCAGCGCGACCCCACGGGAAACGGGAGTCGCGAAGCTGGCATCGTGCTTGTTCCACAGCGGTCGCGAGCTGTAGTCCGGCAGCAGCGTCCATTCGCGGCGGCTGGCATTCCACGCGTTGTATTGCGCGGTGGTGCCATCCAGCTTGAATGGTTCGGACAGGGTCACGTCCTTGGGCAACGGCTCGCCCAGCGCGAGGCGGTTGGGTACCGCCATCGCGGTGCGTGTGTCCCACAGCATGCAGTTGCGGAAATCGGCCACCAGTTCCCAGCGTGAGCCATCCTCGGCCAGGCGCAGTGCCTGGTATTCGCCGGCAGGTTGGCGAGGCGCGACGTCCACGGTGAAGTCGGGCAGGTTCCAGGCGCCGTCCGGCGAAGGCTGCAGGCGGACCTTGCCCATGTAGGCGCGGGTATCGGGATCGTAGGAGTGCGCGAAGCGCGGTTCGGTAGGCAAGTTCATGTCCTCAGTACGCGATGCAATAGATCATCCGCAGGCCAGCCGGCAGGTTGCGGTCGCCACCGGCGTTCTCCACCACGACGGTGTGGGTGTGCGCACCGGCTTCGGCGGCCGACGCGGCGTGGCCGTGGTCACCCACCTGGGCGATGGAAATGGTGTGCGAGTGGCCGCCGGCGCCGTTCATGCCGATGTTGTGGCCGTGGCCGCCTGCGCCGTCGGTGGTGAAGCTGTGGGCGTGGCCACCGGCAGGTGCTGTGGCGCCGTCCGGATACAGCGCGTCGTTGTCGCGTTCGCGATAGACGCCGTAGCCGTTGAGGGCAGGATTGGAGGGAACGACGCCTCCATGCTGGTGGTCGCCAGCCCACGAAGTGCCACCGGTATGCGCGTGGTGGCCCTGCGAGTCGGTCCACGCACCATGCGCGTGGTCGCCGACGGCACTGGCGCTGGCACCGTGGGAGTGTGCGCCGCCTGCGCCCACGGAGATGGCATGGCTGTGGCTGCCTGCTGTTGCCGTGCTTGCGCTGTGGGCATGGCGGATCACCTCACCTTGGGTGAAGCTGCCGACCGCTTCCGGGTTCAGCGTGTGCGTGACCACCGTGCCTTCCTGCATTGCCGGCAGGTTGAAGGTGGTTGCGCCGTCACCGGCGCCGTAGCGGGTACCGATGGCGGCGAACAGGGCCGGGTAGCTGGCACGCGGAACAGCGGCACCATTGCACAGCAGCATGCCGTTGGGCGCGGTGGCACCGGCGAACAGAATCACCTGTCCGGGCACGTGCACGCTGGATGGCACGCCGGTCATGTTGCGCCAGTCCAGGTAGTGGGTGCCGTGGCGGCCATCGAGCAGGTCGGCATCCAGGCCCTTGTCGGCGCCCTCGTCCTTCAACGCGGCCGATTTCAGCCCCAGGGCGGAACGGAACGCGGCATCGGTGGCGATCGACAACAGCGTGCGGACGAACTGGGTGGGGGCGCTGGCGCCAAAGCGCTTGTCGATGAAGGCACGCAGCCCGCGCGGTGTCACCGCACGCTGGGCATCTGCACCCTCTTCGGTCTCGGTCGTCGTGGCCAGTTCGACCACGCCCTGCACCTCGGTGGTGGAGGGCGGATAGATGAATTCGGCATTGCCGAACTCGATCAGCGCGGTATCGACTTCACTGAAGCGGGTATCGGTGGAGAGCAGCAGCATCGAGGCTGCGGTCTTCTCCATGATCGGATCGGTCTGGCCGAAGGTTGCAAACAGCGTACCGTCGCCCAGGTACAGGCCGAAGCCGCGCAGGCTGTAGGCGGTAGCGCTGTCGTCACGGATCGTGACGTGCAGCGTGTCGTCGCCCACGGCCTTGCCGCCGAACGTCGAGACCCGCTTGATCTCGCCGGGCAGGGCGGTCAGCCCTGCCGTCGGCGTGAATGCCGTGGACGTCAGGCCGATCTCGGTGATCAGCACGGCACTGGTGCCGGTGTTGGGTGGATTGACCAGCCTGGCGAAGCCGGCGTCGGTGATTTTCAAGCGCATGCGGGGTTTACTCTCCGATCAGTTGGATGCGGCGGAAGGTGGTGCCATGGGCGCCGGCAAGTGCACCGATACCGGCGCTGGCCTGCATGCCCTGGGTGAACGTGAAGTGCGAGCGCACCGGCTTGGTGCGGCTGATCTCGCCGATCACGTCGTCGACGAACTTGGCGGTGGCGGTCTCGCCGCCCTGGTTGGCGATGGTCATCACCGCTTCGAAGGTGTGCGGTGCACCTCGCGGCTGCATTTCCCACCATTCGCGGATCAGGATCGAACCGCCGAACGCAGCCACCACATCGCGGACGCTGCCCCAGGTGCCTTTGCGGCGCTGGATCGCGATCGCGGCGCGCACGCGGGCACGCTTTACCGTTTCCGGCCAGTAGGCCTTCCATTCGTCGACGGACAAGGCCCAGGCCAGCCAGGGCAGCAACGCGGCCGGGCAGCGGTCCGCATCCCACAGCGCGGTGATGTCCACCGGCAGCGGGCGGGTCACCGCAGCACGGGCCAGCGCCCGTTCCGCGCGGGTGGCGTTGGGCGGCAGCAGGGTGGCCGCGGCCGGAACGATCACGCTCGCCTCGCCTTCTATCACCGTCCCCGGCATCGGTGCGGTGCCAAGCGTGACCCGTTCACCGGAATGGACGTAGTCGATGATGGTGGGGGTGGAGGCGGTGGTGGCGATGTAGCCTGTTGCACCACTACCGGCTTCTGCCTGGGCACCCCACACGTGGATCCTGGCGTCCGGCGCGAGCCCCGCGTTCTGGGATGCCAACCGATCGAACACGATAACCAGCCCGCGACCGGGATCATTGGGGCTTGGTGTGTAGGTGAAGGCGTGCCGTCTCCACTCCGTGCCCACAGGCAGGCGCGTCCGACCTGCCTCGAGCGTGCGCAGACCGAAATCGACGGCGCAGGGCTGACTGGCGCGTAGCCAGACACTGATGGTTGTGGGTGCTCCATCGGCGTAAGCGGAGCCATCGTCGTCGACCAGACCGGTGAAGTTCTGGTTGGGGCCACCGATGGCGTCGGAGGCTGCGAACGAGAATGCCGTACGGGTTCCATCGGGCGCGGACTCGCCTCCCGCCAGGCTGGCCGGCTTCCTGTAGAAGCCCAGCCAGCTAGCGGCGCGGAAATCCTGCGATTGGCGCTGAAGATTGCGGCGTGGCTGGTTGGAGAGCCGTTGCCGCCCCTGCCAATCGGTGCGGTACACCGCCTGCAGGGTGGCCAGTGCGCCACCTGGATGGCGGAACTGCAGGTTGTGCCCATCGATCGCGCCACGCAGGCGTGCATTGATCAGGCGTGCGGTGGAATCATTCATCGTTGCCGCCATGGGTCAGGGTCACCGCGGTGCAGTAGGTGGCCTGGGTCCGGTCCACCACCACGTCAGCCGCCGGGCTGGAAATCTCCACGCGCTGCACGCCCTCGGCATGCAATGCGGCGAACAGGCCGGAGCGGGTGACATCGCGGCCGAGCCGATGCGACTCGGCGATGTAGCGATCCAGGCGCGAGCGCGCTTCGGCCAGCACCACCTGCGAATCCGGGCCGGCGTAGGTGTAGAGCGTGGCGGTGACCGCGTAGTTGATGATTGCCGCCGTGCGTACCAGCACGTGATCCGTCAGCGGCCGCACGTCGGCCGCACTCAGCTTCGCTTCCACTGCGTCGAGCAGCGCCTGGGTGGCCGTGCCATCGGCTTCACGCGACAGCACCGAGACCACCACTTCACCCGGCGACGGACTGGTCGCGCTGGCGTCGAGCACCCGCGGATCGGCGCTCAGCGCGTGGAAGATGTAGGCGCCTTCCGGCCCGGCCACGCTGAAGTCTTCCGGACCCAGCTGGATGCGCCGACGGAAATCTTCATCGCTCTCGTAGCGTGGCGGAATGCCTTCCTGCGGCTTGCCCGGGTCCAGCATCTGGCGGCCGATGCCGAAGATCGCGGCCAACTGGTCCAGGTCGCTGCCGACCGCGTAGGCCAGCATCACGCCACGCGCCGCATCGTTGACGCGCTGTCGGTCGAGCAGGCGCAGGTAGGTGCAGACCTCCAGGATCTTGAAGGCCGGGTCCGACGGCAGCAGCGCGTCGAAGGTGGGGTCGAGCGCCTGCAGTGCGGTCAACGATTCATCGAACAGCGTCTCGAAATCGAGCACTTCGATGACCGCCGGTGCAGGCAGCTGGGAGAGATTGACACTGGTGAACGAGCCGGATGCCACGGTTAGCGAACCTCGATTCCTTCGATGGTGATGGCCTCGCCGTCCGGCAGGTGGATTCCGGTCACTGCCAGGATCATCACGCCGGGGGCGGGGAGGGAGACGTCGACGTTCTCGACGTGAAGCCGCGGTTCCCATCGCGCGAGTGCGTCGACGGTGGCCGCGATCAGGTCCATGCGCAGCGAGCGGTTGGTCGGCGCATCGATCAGTTCGAACACGCGCGAACCGTATTCACGGCGCAGTACCCGGGAGCCAAGGGGCGTGGTGAGAACGTCACGCACGGATTGGTGCAGATGGGCGAGCCCATCCAGTGATTTGCCGGTGTTGGCGTCGATTCCTCGCATGGCCTCTATCGTCGTGGAGTGCGGGTTTTCAGGGCATTGCACGCGTGGCCGTTCAGGGCTGCGCGGGCGTGGTGGGTGCGGTCGGACCCTGTGCGGTGTGCTTGTGTGCCTTCAGGCCGATGGCGCCAGCCTTGACCTCGCCGGGTGTGCTGATGTCCTTGCCGGCACTGATCGCACCGGTGACGTCCAGGTCGCCAGTCGCCTTGACCGATGGCGTATCGAGCACGATCGATTCGCTGGCGATCACCTGTGCACTTGCACAGGTGACGATGACCTTGCCGCTGCCGACATCGACGTTGAGCGTTGCGGTTTCCTGGTCGTACTCGACAACGCTGCCGTCGGCGAACTCGGTGCGGTGCCGCAGCCGAGAGTCGGCGGGCGCCGGGAACCGGTCCTGGTACAGGCTGCCGAGAACGAGTGCCTGGCCCGGGTCGCCATAGGGGCACGCCAGCAGCACCTGCTCGCCGGGTTCGGGTGCACACCAGCTGCGCACGCCCGGGCCAGCACGGCGCTCCAGCCAGGGAATCCAGTCGGTCAGCATGCCGTCTGCATCCACCCGCACGCGGCCGCCCGCTTCGTCCAGCTCGCGCACGACGCCGATCATCAGCAGGTTGCCGATCAGCCGCGCGTGTTCGGCGCTCATGGTGCTGCTCCTTCAATGGGCTGGTAGCGTGCTTCGTGATCACGACCGATCTCCGGTACGAAGCTGTAGAAGGCCTGGGGAACTGCGCCTCCGGTCTCCTCCCAGGCGTTGCTGCCCAAAGCGACCGGCAGTGACCACTCCACCAGCCAGGTGCGAAGGCCTGGCTGCGCCGCCGCCGTGTCTTCGGGCAGTGCGGCGATCACATCGATCGCGCCGCTGGCCGCACCGGGGAACCGGCCGAGCTGGTGCAGCCAGCCGGCGAGCGCGACGGCGGCCTTGCGCAGCTGCAGTGCCGCGTCGGTAGTGGCGGCAGCGACGACGACGCGTGCCTCGAAGCGCAGCAGTGCCTGCATCTGCCCGCTGCCATCGTCCTTGTCCTTGCTGCGATCACAGCGGGTCATCGCCAACAGGCAGGCGGGTGTGGCCAGGCCTTCAGCACCGGGTTCGCGATAGAACTCGACGGTTGCGAAGTCCGGGAAGCGGGCGCGGATCGCGGCTTCGATGGCGGGGTGCAGTGCGTCGAGAATGGAAGAGGAGGAGTTGGTCGCCATGTCAGCTCGTGCGTTGAATGGGAGGACGCGCCTGGTTGGGGACGCGCGCTGTCTGCATCCAGTGTTGCCATCACCCGCCGCATGGGACATTGCAGGCGTGGCCGCGGGGATCAGCGCTTTCGCCGCGCGCTGGCCGTGCCGGTGGCTGTGCACTCTGCAGGCGCCATTGGCGCTGTACCGTTGAGGGTGATCCCCTGCTGGCTGCCGAGGCTGCACAGCAGGGCACGCAGCTGGTCGGCCAGTGCGTGGTACTGCCGCGCGACGGCAACGTGATTGCGTAGCAGCGCATCGTCGTTGGCCGCCTGCAGGTCCGGCAGCTCGTCCGGCGCACGCAGCTGCGCCGGGGCGATGCTGAGATCAACGCGACAGGGCGCGACCGGCGTTGGCTTCGCGCCAGATGCGCACGAACTCAGCATCAGCATCGCCGCGGTCACGGCCAGGAGTCTTGGCATGGGTCTCGATGTCCTGTTGCAGGGTTTGGAATTGCCGGGTGCGTTCGGCCTGCGCGGCCAGGCGCTGCGATTCGGCCTGCGCACCTGCGCGGGCGTTGCCGAGGTCCCGCTGATGTGCGGCCTGCGCCGCATCAGCGCGCGATGCCTGCTGTGCGGTCTGGACGGTGGCGATGGCAAGGTCCGCGCTGCGGTCGCGCAGCGTCCACCCCAGCCAGGCACAGCATGCATGGGTACCGGCGAGGACCAGCAGGCCCATGCGGAACCGCAGGGCGACGGGCGTCACTGCAGGCCTCCGCCGGCGGCGCGGTAGGCCACGCGCAGTGTTTCCAGCGCATGCTCCTTCTGCCCGTAGCCGGCGCCCGGCAGTGACGCCCAGATACGTCGTGCGGCGTTGATGCCGGCATCGAAGCGACCGAGGCGGATCAATTCGTAGGCACCGCATTGCTTGAGCAGCGCCACGGCCGCGCGGTCCTGCGAAACCGGGCCGAAGTCGGGCAGGCCCAGCCGCGCGCGCAGGTCATCCCAGGTACTGCGCAGGAACTGGTAGCGACCGGCGGCACTGGACTTGATGCCATAGCGTGGCAGCGACACCAGCACGCGGGGATGGTCGCGGTAGTCGTTGAACAACTGGCCACCCACGATCACGTCGTAGCCGCGGTCACGCGAGCGCTGACTGGGGATGTCGGTGCCTTCGGATACCGCCAGCATGTCCAGGAATGCGGCGACGTTGGCCCCACCGAGGGCGCTGGCTGCAGCGGCGGTCATGCGGCGGCCCCCGGCTGCTTGCGCACCAGGTTCAACAGCGCGTCTATCTGCACGCTCTGCTGGGCGATCTGCGCGCGCAGGGCATTGACCTCGCCGCGCAGCTGGCCGATCTCCTGGGCCATTGCTTCGCGCTCGTGCATCAGGCCGTCGGCGCGGGTACGCTCGGCTGCGAGCTGCTCCTGCAGGGTGCGCAGGGTGTTGCTGGTGGCCTCGTCTGCGGTGCGGTCGACCTTGGCCGACGACAACCACTGGCGCAGCCACAGCGACACCGCGATCAGTACACCCGAGGTTCCCCCCAGATATTTGGCCCAGTCCGGTACACCGGCCAGCAGGTCGCTCTCGTTCATGCGCGTGCGTACCCCTTGAGCAGGGCCGGATGGACCGCGGTCGGTGGCGCGGAACGGGCGCCACGCAGGGCGCGCTTGATGGTGGTCTGCGAGACACCGAACTCGCGCGCGACGTGCTCGCGCGGCATGCCACAGGCGACCGCTCGTGCGATCTGCTCGCGGCGCTCATGGGCGCTGGCTGCAAAGCACGAGGCCAGGAACAGCAGCTCGCCACCGAAGTGGGTGACCAGCCGTTGGGCAACGTCGCGGCCGAGGATGTCGATCAGGCGATGCTGGTCGGGCAGGGTGGAGGGAACGTAGACGATGACGCGATGACGGCCGGTGGTGCTGGACGTTGTCGGCGGCCACGCACGCACCAGCGTGAGGGCTGCGGATTCGCCGATGACCTCGGCCAGGGTCTGAATGCTGTCGGGCAGGGCGTTCATGGAGGATGTCTTCAGTGGCATTGATCTCCACTGTTGCCATCCCTCACCGCCCGTCAACACCTTTCGTCTACTTTCGAGTGTGGGTGCTGAAGGTATTCATCGGTGCCCCGAGGACGGGTGAGGATGGCTGCTCGGGAGCGCATGACGCCCTGCGGCCGCTGGCTGTTGCTGCTGATGTTTGCTCCTTCCTTCGTACTCGCAGTCCTCACAGAGAGGAGGGAAAGGCAGATCAAGGGGATGTGGCAGGTATGGGGTGAGGATGGCGTCCCGTTGGTCGTCCTCCCTCACACCGGTGAGCAGGCCCTGAAACGAAAAAGCCCCGGACGATGCCGGGGCTTCAGGACTGCAGGTGGTGCTGGATCAAAGGTCGAATACCAGGTTGCCGCCGGTCTTGCGCGGAATGTAGCCGGCATCACGCAGCCAGCGCGCTGCATTGACCTGGTCCATGCGCTTGACCGGGAAGCGGTTGGCGAACATCAGGAACCGCGCCACGGTGATCGATTCGCCCTTGCCCTTCAGGGCGGCCAGGGTCTCGGTGAACCACGGCGCGGGAGGTTGCTGGCTGCCAGGACGAGCCGCAGTGCGTTCCTGCCGGGTGGTGCCGGTCTCGGCCCGGGCGTTGGCCAGCGAGCACAGCGAGATGAAGATCGCGTCCAGGCTCACGATGTCCTTGCCACCCTTGGGCTGCGACTTGAACAATTCGATGGCCTTCTGGCGCGTCGACGTGAACTGTTCGACCTCCATGACAATTCCTCTTTGCGAAATGATTGGGGATGCAGGGTGACGACAGGTGCCGTCGGTGATGGGGGACGACCTTACATCATTTTCGCCGATGATGGGCCGGAACCTGCGGTTGGGTCAGGGGAAGCTGCAGGGCAGCGCGGCCCTGCTCCAGGCTCAGATCACGCCGCGCGACAGCAGCTGGTCCAGCGTCCTGCGTACCAGATCGGCCCGGCTGCCGTCGTTGCTTACCTCGATGTCGACCAGCTCATCGGGCAGTGGCTGCTCGCTGGCGTGGGTGTCATGGCCTCCATGGCCCGGGCGGCTGACGCGGATCACGACACCACCGCGGCGACGGATCGCGCAGGCCTCATTACTGAAGCGGACGTCGGGCACCAGTCCTCCCGCAGGCAGGCGCGCGAACAGCGAGCGTACCCACAGCTCGGGATGGACGCGGTCGCGGCCCCATTCGGTACCCGCGGTCTGCATCAGGTGACGAGGAGTAAGTTCGGCCAGCCAGTCGATGGTGTCCTCCTTGCGGCTGTCCAGTTCACGCAGGGAGAGCCCGAGGAGGGAGGCGACGAATTGCCGCAGCGGTGCGGCGAAGCTGTCGCAGGGCAGTGCCAGTGCCGACGCCAGCCCGCTGGCGAGGGTGTCCTTGCCCGCACGCTTGGCGCCGGCGATGCCGATGTAGAGCGGCGGACCCGCCTGTGGGCGTGCGCAAAGCGCCGTGCTGGCCAGGGCAGGCCCGGCACGGAACGCAGCCAGCGTGTCGGCGATCATGCGATGGCCGCTGTCGAGGGACGCGGGAATCATGGGGAATCTACTCCTTGAAGAACGTGGCCGCTGCCGGTGGATCAGGAATCACGTGCGGCGGTGCTGCGGGCGCGCAGGATGCGCTGGGTGATGCGGCCACCGCGCGCTGCCGCCGCGATCGGGTCAAAGCACAACATGGCGGTACGCGTACGACGGCCGGCAGCAAGATGATCGCGGATGGTCCGCTCGGACAGTACCGGTACCCGTTGGTGGATCTGTCGCACGGTGAGCTGCTCACCTTCGAAGGCATGCAGTCGGGGTCGAGGCATGGCGGAAGCGCTCCTGGAAGGTGGCGTGGCCGATACAGTCATCTTGCCTCTGTGGACCTCTCCCGTCAACACCTTTCATCTACTTGCATCCTCGGCGGGCTGGGAGGGGGGATTGGCGATCCATTGCCGTACCGCCAGTGACGCCAATCGCTCGCGCTCCACAGGACCCCGGGCTGCCGACTTCGCGGCCATCATGGGTGCGTGGCATCAGAACGGTCCTGCGATGTGTTCGGACAGGCTGCGGCTGCGCGGTGGCATCAGCCATACCTTTGCCCGTTCCTTGCCCACCACGCGGGTGCGCACGCCATGCCGCTTCACCACGTAGGCGGCGGCCTCGTTGACCTCGCGCCGGTTCGGTCTGTCGATGCCCACCGCGATGACGATCTCGGTGGCACGGTAGTGCGTGCTCCAATGCTCGGCGGGGAGGGACCAGTCGAAGTGGCGATCGATCAGCTCGGCGATAGGCGAGATGGGTTCGTGCTCGCTGTTGGTGGCATTGAGCGCATCCAGCTCTTCGCCGGACAGGTGCCAGGTCTCGCCATTGCGGTACAGCGCGTGGGCTTCGGCCCACACCTGCTGCATGTCGATCCGCGCCGGTTCACCCAACGCCACGGCATGCACGGTCCACCAGCGGCTGTTGCCGGTCGCGTCACGCAGGAAGCGCTCGTCGTTGACACTGGCGAACAGGATGGTGCGCCGCGCATAGCGCGATTCGGTGCGTGCGTAAGGCCGGCGGATTTCATCGTGGCTGCGCGAGATGAATGATTTCAGCGCGGCGATATCAGTGCGGCGGAAGGTGGCGTCGACCTCACCCAGCTCCACGATCCACTTGGAGATGACCTGCTTGATGCTGTCCTTGTTGGTGGGGTCGAGTACCACGCCATCGGCGATCAGCTGCAGTTCGGCCGGTGCCAGCTGCCGTGCCCAGCGCGTCTTGCCCAGATTCTGCCTGGAGACGAAGGTCAGTACACCCCGTGCGACCACGCCATCCGGTTCAAAGGCGGCCGCCACGCCGGAGATCAGCCAGCGCCGCATCAGCACCTCCTTCAGGATGCGGCCATCGGCCATGCGCGTGGGCTGGGCTTCCTGCACGGTGTCGAAGAACGCCTGGAGGCGGGAGTGGCCATCCCAGGGCTGCGAGGTGATCCAGCTGGCAACGGGATTGTAGGGATTGGCTTCGGCCACCTGGCACAGGTTGGTCTCGAAGCTGGCGGTGGCCATGCCGGCACGGTGCATGCAGTCCATCACTTCGCCGGCGGCAACCTCCTTGGCATTGTCGATCGTGGACTGGAGGTCCGGCACCAGGATCTCCAGGTCCTTGCGGATGACGTTGTAACGCACCGTAACGCCGGTGCGGCGGCACAGCTCGGCGAGATTGCGCGCGGTCGGCAACGGGCGGCCGCGTGCGCTGCTGTCGGGGAACGGAGTGAAGGTATCGAAGGCGGAGAGGTTGCCGGGAACCTGGTAGCTCGCGGCGGCCGGGGAGCGTGTGCCGCTCTCGGCGGGGACTTCGCCCGGCGCGCACGGTGGGTCGGCAAGCAGCTGCGCGCGCAGTGCTTCCAGGCCTTCACGCCGATGCAGGTCGTTGAAGTCGGTGGGGCGATCATCGTCGCCGTGCACGATGGCGAATTCCGGCCAGACCACCCGAGCACCGATGTCTACCGCAGCCTGCGTGGCCTGGCTGACACCAGGGTTCTCCAGTGGTTGCCGCGTCCATTGGTCGTTATCCGCGCAGAGCACGAACGAGGCATCGGGTACGGCGTTGCGCCAGGCACGGGCCACGGCCGTCAGGTTGCCCGCATCCCACGCGACCACGACGCACCAGCCGGTGGCCTGATGGATCGATGCCGCGGTGGCATAGCCCTCGGCAATGGCGATGGGATGCCCGGGCAATGGCTTGCCGATGACATGGAAGCAGCCCTGCTTGCGGCCACCGGCCAGGAAGTCCTTGTCGCGCCCCAGTGCCGGGTCGGTACGGGGAAGGATCGCCTGCAGGGAGACGATGCGTCCGGCAGTGTTCACCACCGGCACCAACAGCGCATTCTCGATGTGGCGGAACACCAGCCCGTCGCTGTTGCGTACCGGCCACGCTGCCACGCGCAGGCCATGAGCGTGCACGCCCTTCCGGGCAAGATAGGGGTGGCTGTCGTCGGCGGGCATGGCCCGCTGCCACAGTACGTTGGCGGCCTTGGCTGCGGCATCCTCGCGCTCGCGTTGTTGCCGCTCCCGTTCGGTCCGGGCCGATTCCTGGCGCTGCCGGATCGCGCGCTGCTCGGTGGGACTCAGCGTGGCCGGTGATTGCGCGCACCAGGCGTGACGGGTACCGGTACGCCAGCTGCCGAACTCGCCGGCGGGCACGTTGTCGCCGAACAGGACCGCCCAGCCATTGCGGGTGCCACGACGGTCACCCTCCACGTGGAAGCGCACCAGCGTGCCGTCGGCGTTGAGTGCATCGCGTCCGCGTGCGTCCGGCACGATGCCGTGTGCATGCATGGCCTGCAGGAACGCCGGGACGACGTCCTGCGTTGGGTGCGGTGTGTACATTCGGCGGGACCCCCTTGGAACGTTGTTCGATGCACAGCGACCGTGGATGGCAATGGCGCTGTGCGATGCCTGCGCTGTGCAGGCCATGCGGCGGCGGCCCGACGCGAAGTGGTCAGTAGGTGATGGAAGGTGTTGATGTGGTCATGGTGTCCGATGGATCCGCCATTTGCAACACCTTTGGATACCTGCTGTCCCCGGATCCGCCAAAGGCGCTCCACGCGGTTCAACATGCGACTGCGATCGCAGATCCGCATCATCGCCGTCTTGTGTCGCAATCGGCGAGAACCGGTTTCCGGATGATGGCCGCGCCGTTCGACGCGGCCCTTCACTCTCTCTCGAACGCCCGCCAGGGCGCCCATGCACAAGGAGCCTGCATGACTGAAGCCGACCTCAATGAAATGCCCCGGCCTGACGCCACATGCGCGCCGCAGGGAGCGGCCGCGACGTTCTCAATCAGTGCGACGACCCCTCGATAAAATACAACCCGCATGACGGACACCATCGACGAAGCGCAGGAACTGGACGCGCGCCATCTGCAACGAGCACTGGCCCAGCACGCAACGCGGGCCCGCAGCGTTGCCCCACTCAGGCCCATTGGGGAATGCCACAACCCGGACTGCAGCGAAGACTTTGACAACGATCCGGCCAGGCTGTTCTGTGGGCCTGCCTGCGCCGAGCGTTTCGAAGCCATCCATCAACACCGCAACGCATAGGAACAGGGGACATGTCTCTGAACAGCAACGACGCTGGCTTCACCGAACGCATCGCCGGATTGTCGGCCGAGCTCGCCGTGCTGGTGAGCCTGGTGGAGAACCACATCCATCTGCAGCTGGCCGACCTGGCCGACTCGGGTGATGTGGATGCACAGGAGCGATTTGCGGTGGCCGATCCGGAGCGCTGGTTGGAGAACGCCCGCAACAGCCTGCAGGCGGGCGTCATGTTCCTGGAACGTGCGGTGCAGCAGCCCGCGCGGTTCTAGCAATGCGATGTGGGGACGGAAGGGGCTGTAAGGCCGCCTTCCGTCCCCCTTTGGGGCCGTGGAGAGCGTCTGCGTCCGCGGCTGCGTCATAACGTCGCACCACCTTTCTGGAAACCCTGAACTCGGTCCAAGGTTGGCCATCGCCCCGTAGAATGGTGGCGTGCGTCGTTCTGTCCTCCACCGCCGGTTCCAGGTCCTGGCATGGCTTGCCATGCTGCTGGTGCTGCTCGCCCCGCTGGTGAGCCGCTGGCTGGCGCATGACCACGTTGCGGCCACCGCACCGGTGGCAGCCTTGAATCACGCGATGCACGCAGAGCATGCACAGCACGCGATGGAAGCGCACCATGACCATCACGCGATGGCAATGCAGAACGGGGAATCGACACCGAAGCCGGCTGCCGATCCACACGCCGACCATGAGATGGGTGTGGACTGCGATTACTGCCTGATCGCTGCACGGCTGATCACCCTGCTGGTGGCGGCAGTGTTGCTGTTGGCGCCGATGGCACCGGTGTGCCGCGCGCTGCGCGGTGCGGTGCAGACGTTGCCGCAACGGATCAGCGGCACATTGGGAGCGCGTGGGCCGCCGGCCTTGATGGCCGTCTGAGCCGCACGCGCGTTGCACTGAACGTTCTTCCATGAGGTTGCCGGCCACGGCCGGTGCCCGCACGCGCGTGTTTGCCCCTTTCTGATTGCTACCCTGCCATTGCGGGGTGGCCTTGCATGCCGTGAACAAATGAAAACCAACCCCAACTCCGCGCGCCTGCGCAGGGCGACACTGCCTGCGCTGTGCATGTCCCTGTTGTACGCCGTGCCCGCCCTTGCTGCCGATGCGCCACCTCCGACCACGCTGGATACCGTGCGCGTGGTCGACACCCGCAGCGGTGAACTGTCTTCCACCGCCAGCGCCGGGTCTGCGCTGGGCCTGAGCGTGCTGCAGACACCGGCCAGCCTGACCGTGATCTCGCGCGAACAACTGGAACAGCGGGGCGACACCAACCTCAATGATGCGATCAGCCGGGCAGGCGCGATCAGTGCGATGCCGCACCCGGGCAATGGCCTGAGTGCGCTGTCCAGCCGCGGCTTCACCGATGGCGCCTCGGTGATGCGCCTGTACGACGGGCTTCGCCAGTACGGCGGCGTGGGCATCACCTTCCCGTTCGATACCTGGTCGATCGAACGCATCGAAGTACTGCGCGGCCCGGCGTCGGTCATCCATGGTGATGGCGCCATTGGCGGGGTCATCAACATCGTGCCCAGGAAGCCCTCGCGTAGCGCCATCGAGAACGAGATCAGCGTGACCGTCGGCAGCGAGGATACTGCGCGCCTGGGCTTCGGCAGCGGCGGTGCGTTGACCCCGGACCTGGCCTATCGGCTGGACGTGAGTGGCAACTACAGCGGTGGATGGGTCGATCGCGGGCGCAACAGGGACGCGACCTTCTCCGGTGCCTTGCTGTGGCAGCCGCGCACGGATCTGCAGCTGACGCTCACCCATGCGCAGGGCTACCAGAAACCGATGCGCTACTTCGGCACGCCGCTGGTGGGTGGGCAGCAGCTGGAGGCATTGCGCCATCGCAACTACAACGTGGAAGACAGCGACATCCGTTATCGCGACCGCTGGACCCAACTTGATGCGCTGTGGATGCCGACCTCGAACGTGGAATGGCGCACCCGCGTCTACCAGATCGACAGCCAGCGCGACTGGCGCAATGCCGAGGCCTATGTCTACAACCGCGCCACCGGTTTGATCGATCGCTCCGGCAACACCGAGATCACCCACAACCAGGACCAGACCGGGTTGACCTCGACACTGCGGGTACAAGGAAACATCGCGGGCCTGACCAACCGCTTTGCCGTGGGCCTCGATGCCAATCGTGCGCACTTCAAGCACACCAACAACACCTATGCCGGCAGCTCGGGCCCGGTCAATCCGTTCGATCCGGTGCCAGGCCGGTTCGCCAGCGACGCGCCCAACCTGCCGCGCTATCGCAACCGCGCCGGGCAGTACGCGCTGTTCGTGGAGGACCGGCTGGCGTTGAGCGAACGCTGGTCGGTACTGGGTGGGCTGCGCCACGACCGCGCGCGCATCGATCGCACCGATCTGATCAGTGGCCAGAACGCGTTCTCGAAGACCTACAGCAGCACCGGCTGGCGTGCAGGTACCGTATTCGCGCTGCAGCCGACGCTGAGCCTCTACGCGCAGTACTCACAGGCGGCGGACCCGGTCAGTGGACTGCTGATGATCAGCCCAGCCAACGGTGCCTTCGATCTGGCCAAGGGCCGGCAGATCGAGGTGGGCCTGAAGCAGGCCTTCGATGGCGGCGAGTGGACGCTGGCGGCGTATCGCATCCGCAAGACCGGTCTGCTCAGCCGTGATCCGCTGGTGCCGGATCGCCGGGTGCAGGTGGGTGCGCAGACCTCGCGCGGTATTGAAGCGTCCTTGAACTGGAACTTCGCGCCGCACTGGTCGCTCGATGCCAACGCGACGGTGCTGAAGGCCGAGTTTGAGGACTTCCTGGAAACCACGGGTTCGCCGGCGGTGCTGGTGTCGCGTGATGGCAACGTACCGCCGAACGTGGCCGAGCGCTTGGCCAACGCATGGTTGAGCTGGCAGTTCCTGCCGGACTGGAGCGCAGCGGCGGGTGTTCGCTATGTCGGCAAGCGCTACGCCGACAATGCCAACGCGTTGGAACTTCCCGGCTACAGCACCACCGACCTGGCGCTGACCTGGCAGGCGGCACCGCGCACGCGGCTGTCCGCGCGGTTGTTCAACGTGTTCGACAAGGCGTACTACGCCACCGCGTACTACACCAGCACGCAATGGCTGCTGGGTGCGGACCGGCGCGTCGAATTCACCGTCGACCATCGCTTCTGAGGACGCTGGCGATGACGTTGCGATCCACCGCCAAGCGCTGGACCTACCTGGTGCACCGCTGGCTGGGCATCGGTGGGTGCCTGCTGATGCTGCTGTGGTTCGTGAGTGGCACGGTGATGCTGTTCATCGGCTACCCGAAGCTGACGCCGGGTGAGCGGCTGGCGGCGTTGCCGCTGCTGGGGGATGCCCGCGGCTGGCAGGGGCTGTCGGTACTGCCAGCTGCCGTGCAGGCAGAGCCGGAGGCCGTGGCACTGACGACGCTGCGCGGCGAGCCAGCGTATGTGGTGCGAAGCGGCGGCAACCTGGGCGCCTGGTCTGCGCGCACCGGCCAGGTTCTGCTTCCGGTGTCGGCACAGCGCGCCGAAGCGTCCGCTGCACAGTTTGCTGGCGGCCAGGCGTTCGTGGGCGCGATGCGCGTGGACGAGGATCGCTGGACGCACTCGCGCGCGCTGGACGCGCACCGGCCGCTGTACCGGGTGGAGGTAGGGGGCGCGCAGCCGGGTGACCTTTATGTGTCCTCGCACACCGGCGAAGTGGTGCTGGACGCCCCGCATGTGCAGCAGCGCTGGAACTATGTGGGCGCCTGGCTGCACTGGCTGTACTTCCTGCGCATGCAGTCGGTCGACCCGGTGTGGACGTGGGTGGTGATCGTGCTGTCCGCACTGTGCACGGTGGCGGCGATCAGCGGCATCGTGGTGGGCGTATGGCGCTGGCGTTTCCGTGGGCACTATCGTTCCGGTGCGAAGACGCCGTACGTGGAGTCGTGGATGCGCTGGCACCATCTGATCGGATTGTGTGCTGCGGCCTTCGTGTTCACCTGGATCTTCAGCGGCCTGATGTCGATGAATCCATTGGGCGTCTTCAGCAGCACGCGGGAGGCGATCGATGTTGAGCACTACCGTGGCGGCGCGGTGGCGGTGGACGGTGCGCTGGGTGATCCTGACACGCTTCTGGCAGTGGCCGAAGCCGCGCGCTTCCAGCCGGTGGAGATTCAGTGGCGACGGATCAGTGGTGAACTGTTTGCGGTACTGCTGGACGGCCGGGGTGAAACTCGCATCGTGTCCGGCGGCAGTGGGCACCTGCAGGTCGCACGGTGGCTGCCGGCCCCGTGGCTGCAGCAGAAGGTGCGCGCGCTCTCCGATGCACCGATGCAGAGGTTCGTGGTGCAGCATGCAGCGGATGCGTACTTCTATCCGCGTGCGCCCGAGGCCATGAACGGCGCAGCGGTACGCCGCTTCCCGGTGGCGGTGGTGGATTTCGGCGATGCCGAGGCGACGCGCGTCTACCTCGACCTGGCCACCGGCGATCCATTGCTGACGATGGGGTATCGCGAGCGGGTGGGGCGCTGGCTGTTCTACTTCCTGCACAGCTGGGACCTGCCTGCGATGCTGCGCTTCGACACCGCCCGGTTGGCTGTTCTGCTGCTGTTGAGCATTGCGGGCACTGCGTTGTGTGCAACGGCCACGGTGATCGGCTACCGCCGGTTGCGGATGAAGCTGCGGCGCAGGCGGCGCTGATGCACTGGGCTACACCCGCAGCCAGCGCGTGGACACTGCAACCAGCAACAAGGCCGTGGCCACGCCGATGAACGCGGCGATCAGGCCGAAATGGTTGGCGGCGAAGCCGATCAGCGCCGGTCCGGCAAGGATGCCGGCGAAGCCCAGCGTGGAAACGGCGGTGATCGCCAGCGCACCCGGCATGCGGGTCTGGTGGCCGGCCAGCGAGAACAGCGCCGGTGCGATGTTGGCGCAGCCAAGGCCGACCAGCACATAGCCCGCCAGCGACGCCTGCCATGGCGTGACCAGGGTCAGCACCAGCACGCCAGCGGCAGCAAGCAGAGCGCCGAGAACGATCGCGCGCTGGCGGCCCACGCGCGCCACCAGTGCATCGCCGAACAGGCGGGCGATGGTCATGGTCAGGGTGAAGGTCACATAGCCGATACCGGCGAGGCTGGCATCGACGCGACGCACATCGCTGAGGAACACCGCGCTCCAATCCAGCATCGCACCTTCGCCGAGGAACGCAACGAACGCCAGTACGCCGATGAACAGCACGATGCCGTGTGGCAGGGCCAGCATCGGTGTGTCGTGCGGCATCCGTTCGCTGTGCCAGTACGCCGCTGACAGCAGCAACGCCAGCAGCATGGCGCCGACGCCGATCAGCACCGACTCTATCGGCGGCAATTGCGCGGACAGCAGCACGGTCATGGTGGCCGCGCCGAGGAAGCCGCCGATGCTGAAGAAGGCATGGAAGCCGGACATCATCACGCGCCGTGCTTCGCGCTCGACGATGACGGCCTGTACGTTCATCGTGCAGTCCATCGCGCCCACGGCGGCACCGAACACGAACAGCACCAGTCCCAGCGTCCAGGCCGAACCGGCCAGTGCCAGGCCGGGCACCGTCAGGCAGATCAGCAGGCTGCTGGCCACCATCACCCGGCGGCAGCCGAGGCGCGCGGCCAGCACGCCGGACAAGGGCATCGCCAGCAGCGAACCGGCACCAAGGCAGAGCAGTACCAGGCCCAGCGTCGCGTCATTGATCCCGGTACGTGCCTTGGCGAAGGGCACCAGCGTGGCCCACAGCGCGGTGGCGAAGCCGGGAATGAAGAATGCAGCGCGGGTCGCGTGCTGTTCGGCACGCGCGCGGTTGGCGAGGGACATGAGCGGTACGGTCAGGGAGGAGTGGGGTGCACCGCAATACCGGCGGCGCGGAAGCGAGCTGCCAGTGCGGGCGGTGCGGTGGTGGTCAGCACCAGATCGTCGATCTCGTCGAGGCTGGCGATCTGCCAGTGGCCGCGGGCGCCGAGCTTTTCCGTGGTGGCGGCGACGATGATGCGACTGCTGCAGGCCACCATCGCGCGCTTGAGCGTGGCTTCCTCGGCATCCATCGCCCACACGCCGGTGTCGCCGTCCACCGCGCAGGGGCCGGGCAGGTACACGTCGGCACGCAGGCGTTGCACCTGGGCCAACGCTTCGGCACCGACCGCACCGCCGCCGCTGGCCAAGCGGCCGCCGATCAGCTGCACCAGGGTGCCTTCAAGCATGCTGGCGGCGGTGGCGATCTGCGGGGCATTGGTGATCACCGTCAGCCCGAGAGCGGTCGGCAGCTGCTGGGCGATCGCCAGGTTGGTCGAACCGGCATCAAGCAGTACGACCTGGCCGGGTTGCAGCAGCGCGCAGACGCGGGCGGCCAGCTCGGCCTTGTCGCTGCGGTCGCGGGTGAGCCGCTCGCGCAGCGGGCGTTCCTTCGGCGGTGGCAGCACGGCGCCGCCGTAGACACGCTGGCACAGGCCCTGTGCGGCCAGCTCGCGCAGGTCTCGGCGGATCGAGTCTTCGGAGACGGCATAGCGGCGCGCCAGTTCGGCGGCGACCACGCGGCCCTGCTGGCGCAGTTCCTCAAGGATCTGCCGGGTGCGCTGGGCGGGGAGGGGGCTGGGATCTGAGCTCATGCTGCAAGTCTGCACATTCGTGCATTAACGTGCAACAACGTGCAATTGGTGGAAGTGGACACAGGGTGGCTGAACTGCCGGTGAACCCGCCGGCGCCCGGGGTCTATGGATCGCCCTCGCGGCCCGGCATCATGGCGGGGCACTTGGCATGGAATCCCTGATGTCCCCCACCGTTCACCGCGAGCTGCGCATCGGCGCAGACCAGTACACCGGCCAGAAGGTGGTCGACCAGCAGTTCCACAAGTGCGATTTCTCCGGCGCGGACCTGACCGGCACCGAGTTCATCAACTGCAGTTTCTACGATGCCGACAGCCGTGCCGGCTGTCGCTTCAACGGCGCCACGCTGAAGGAAGCCAGCTTCCGCAGCTGCGACATCAGCATGTGCCACTTCAACTTCATCAAGGCACTGGGCCTGGAGATCAGCGAGTGCCGCGCGCAGGGCGCGGATTTCAGCAACGCCAGCTTCATGAACCAGATCACCACGCGGAGCTGGTTCTGCAGTGCCTTCATCAAGAAGTCGAACCTGCGCTACGCGAACTTCTCGCGGGTGACGCTGGAGAAGTGCGAGCTTTGGGAAAACCGTTGGGACGGTGCGAACGTGAGTGGCGCCAGCTTCGCCGGCTCGGACCTGTCCGGCGGCCAGTTCGAGGGCATCGACTGGAACAGCGCCAACTTCACCGACTGCGATCTGACCAACTCCGAGCTGGGCGAGCTGGACCTGCGCAGGACCAACCTGCGCGGCGCCACGCTGGACGTGCAGCAGGTGGCGCTGTTGATGCAGCGCATCGGCATCACCGTGGTGCCGTAGGCATCACCTGGCGTACGCCACCCAGCCCTTGAAGCTGAAGCCGGCATAGAACAGCTCCACGTCGTCGAAGCCGGCCTCCTGCAGCAGGGCGACCTCCTGCTCGGGCGCCAGCAGCGGCAGCCGCTCGGCAATGGCCTCGATCGCGCGCTGCGCATCGGCGCGGGCAACCCCCGAGGCTTCGGCGAACGCCGCGTAGCGCTGCAACCAGCGCAGCTTGCCGGCCGGATCCTGCGGCACGCTGTGGTGCGCCACCACCAGCGGCGCGCCGGGCTGCAGGCGCCGGTGCAGCTCGCGCAACGTGTGCAGGCGCTGCGCGGCGTCGAGGAAGTGCAGGGTCAACAGGCAGCTGGCACCGTCGAAGCGCAGATCGGGCGCATCGTCGATGTAGCCTTCCAGCAGCTGCACGCGCGACTTCAGCGGACCCAGTGTCTGTTCGGCCAGGGCCAGCATCGGTGCGGCCGGATCCACGCCGAGCAACTGCCAGCCCGGCTGTGCCTCGGCGAAGGCCTTCAGCTCAAGCCCGCCACCGGCACCGAGTACCAGCACGCGGCCCTGTGCGGGAACGCGTTCGGCCAGCAGCAGGCGGCTCATCTGCTGCAACGCGAGGAAACCGGGCACCTGGCGCAGCGGTGCTTCGGCATAGCGGGCCACCGCCTGCGGGTCGGAGAACGTGGACATGTGCGGATTCCTTCGACGGGGACAGACCACTGTAGCGCGGCGCGCAAGAGGCATTGCGCGCCGCTGCCGCAGAGACAGCACAGGGCTCAGGCCGCTGCGGCCTCAAGCACGTCTTCCAGCCTCACCTCGCCGAGGAAGCCACCACTGCTGGTTGCCGGCTGCTGCGCTTCGATGGCGTGGGCGAACTGCACGCCCGCGTCGTCCTGCAGGCGTTCGAACAGCTGCTGCACCCTGGGGAACTCGCGGCGGTCGACCACCTGGTGATAGTCGTTCCAGCGCGCGATGCCGGCGAAGTAGGCATCGGCGAAGCTGCGCTGTTCGCCCAGCAGCCACGGGCCCGTACCGATCATCTGCTCCAGCGCCTGGTGGGCGTGGCGCACCTTGGTCGTGCCATAGGCACCCAGCACCTCGGCTTCATCACCTTCCGCATGCTCCAGTGCGTGCCAGAGCGGCGCGTAGGCACCGAAGAAGCTGGTGTTGAGATAGGCCAGCCGGTGGTTGAGGCGATCGAAGCCAGCCGTGCCCTGTGCGAAGCCCAGCCCCTGCGCGATGCCCTTCGCGGCCAGGTGGTTGAGGATGGCCAGGCTCTCGCTGAGCAGCTCGCCCTGCGGGGTTCGCAGGGTCGGGGTTTCGCCCAGTGGATTGAGGCGGCGGTAGTCTTCGCCCTGCACCTGGCCGGGCATGTCGATGCGGCACAGCTGGTAAGGCTGGCGCAGCCACTCCAGTGCAACGATGGAGCCGAACGAGCAGCCCGAGGGCACGCCGTAGAAGAGGATCGGGGTCATGGCAGATTTCCGGTTCGAGCCGCGATGCGGCGGGTGAGGAAAGCGTGCCAGCATGGACATTGCCGCTGAAGCCGTCCGAATGGCATCCTGAAGTCCACACGTGTGGACGTTGCGCATGCTCAACCTCAATGATCTGGCCCTGTTCGTGACCGCAGTGGAGCAGGGTGGTTTCGCCGCAGGTGGGCGCCATCTGGGCCTGCCGCGCTCGACCCTTAGCAAGCGCGTGGCGCTGCTGGAAGAACACCTCGAAGTGCGGCTGCTGCAACGCAGTTCGCGCCGCTTCGCGCTGACCGAGGTCGGCCAAGAGTTCTTCGAACGCGCACGCGCGGCGTTGTCGGAGGTAGAGGCTGCGGAGGCCATTGTCCGCGACCGCCAGGCCGAACCCAGCGGCACCGTGCGCATCAGCGCTTCGATTCCGGTGGTGCAGGGCGAGCTCGCCGCGTGCCTGCCCGCGTTGGCCCGCCGCTATCCGCGGCTGCGCATCGAAGTTGAAGTGAGTGATCGTTTCATCGATCTGGCGCAGGAGGGCATCGACATCGCCCTGCGCAGCCACTTCGGTCCGCTGCCGGATTCCGGGTTGGTGCAGCGAATGCTCGGTAGCGAACGCATCGTGCTGGTGGCGTCCCCTGGTTATCTGGCAGCCGCGCCGGCAGTGGACACGCCCGAGCAGCTACGCGCGCATGCCGGCCTGCTGACCGCGCGCCATGCAACGCGCTGGACGCTGCACAGCGCCGACGCCGGCACCGTGCAGGTGGAGCCGCAGGTGGCGCTGGTCGGCAATGAATCGCAGCTGCTGATCGCGGCGGCAGAAGCGGGTCTTGGCATCACCGTGCTGCCCTGCAGCCTGTGTGCGGCGGCCATCGCTGCTGGCCGCCTGCAGCAGGTCCTGCCGGCGTGGCATGCCGGCGAAGTCACCACCAGCGTGCTGCTGCCGCATCGTCGCGGCCAGCTGCCGGGCGTGCGCGTGGTGGTGGATGCGCTGGTCGCGCATTACCAGCTCAACGCAGCGCGCGTGCCAGTACCTGCCAGATCCTCGGGTCCTGGCACTGCGAGACGTTGAAACGCACATAGTCGGCCGCGCGCTGCGATTGGCTGAACGCGTTGCCCGGGGCCAGCACGATGCCTTCGCGCAGGCACTGCCGTGCCAGCGCAGCAGCATCGCGGCCATCGGGAAGCTGGCACCAGAGGAACAGGCCGGCTTCCGGTTGCAGCCACGGCGTGATGCCCAGCGTGTGCAGTTTCCGCAGTGTGTGCCGGCGCGCATCGGCCAGGCGCGAGCGCACCGATTGCATGTGGCGGCGATAGCCACTGTCGGTCAGCGCGATGTGCATCAACTGCATCGCCAGATGGCCGCCGCCGAAGCTGGTGGCCAGCTTCAGGTCGGTCAGCGCTTCGATCCAGTCGTGGCGTGCAGCGATGTAGCCACAGCGCGAAGCGGCCGACAGGGTCTTGGAGAAGCTGCCGACGTGGATCACACGCGACAGCCCATCCAGCGCAGCAAGGCGCGGTGCCGGCTGCAGTTCGAAGTCGGCGAAGATGTCGTCCTCGACGATGATCAGTTCGCTGCGTTCGGCCAGCCCCAGCAGCCGATGCGCGGTGCTGGCCGAGAGCACCGCGCCGGTCGGGTTGTGCAGGCCCGAGTTGGTGATGTACAGCCGTGGCGAATGCGCCTGAAGTGCCTGCGCGAACGCCTCCAGGTCCGGGCCGCTGTGCGTGTACGGCACGCCGATGGCCTGCACCTGGTGCGCCTTCAGCAGCGCGTGGTAGTTGAAGTAGCTCGGATCATCCACCAGCACGCAGTCGCCGGGCTTGAGCAGGAAACGGCAGAGCAGATCGACCGCGTGCGTACCGGATTCGGTCAGCAGGATCTGCTCAATCGGTGCATCAATGCCCAGCGCCGCGCTGCGCCGTTGCAGCAGCTGGCGCAATGCGGGCAGCCCGAGCGGGCCGGCGTAGTCGACCAGCTGCATGGCATCGGCACGCGCCAGCCGACGCAGGCCGCGGCGCACGCCGTCGTGATACAGCCAATCACTGGGCATCCAGCCGCAGCCCGGCTTGAGGTGGCCCGCCGGCGTTTCCAGCGATTGCCGCGACACCCACAGCGGGTCCACCGCGCGGTCCAGGCGTGGTTCCATTTCGGCCAGGGCGAGCGGTGCGGCCGGTCCACTGACATAGAAGCCGGAACCGGCACGCGCGCTGATCAGCCCTTCGGCGGCGAGGCGCTCGTAGGCCTCGACCACGGTGGAGACCGACACGCCCATCGCCGCCGCCTGCGCGCGTACCGAGGGCAGCCGCGAACCGGCGCCATCCACCCGCGTGCCGATGCGGGTGCGGACGGCCTGGATGACCGATTCGATGCGGGTAAGCGGGCGCGTCATGGCGAAAGCGTGCTGTAAGTGTGGGCAGTACAGTTATTTGAAACTGTACTGGATTGTAGCTGGGGGGCGCGGGCCGCAGGTGCTTCCATGGAGATCCCGCCGGGCACCGCCCGGCACCCCCGGGAGTACAGACGTGGAACGGTCGGCGAGTGGTTGGATCAATGGCTTCATCGGTGTGGTGATCTTTGCCGGCTCGTTGCCAGCCACCCGCCTGGCCGTGCTGCAGCTGGACGCCGGGTTCGTTACCGCCGCGCGCGCCACCATCGCCGCCATACTCGGCCTGGGCCTGTTGCTGCTGTTGCGCCAACCCTTTCCGCGACGCAGCGACCTGCCCGGGCTGGCGGTGGTCAGCCTTGGCGTGGTGGTCGGCTTCCCGCTGCTGACCGCGCTTGCCCTGCGCCACGCCTCATCAGCGCACACCATCGTGTTCCTCGGCCTGTTGCCGCTGAGCACTGCGGTGTTCGGCGTACTGCGCGGTGGCGATCGGCCGCGCCCGGCGTTCTGGCTGTTCTCGCTGCTGGGCAGCGCCTGCGTGGTCGGCTATGCCGCGCGCAACGGCATCGAGGCCTCGTTGCAGGCCGACCTGCTGATGCTGGCGGCGATCGTGGTGTGTGGACTGGGCTACGCGGAAGGCGGTCGGCTTGCCCGTCATCTCGGCGGCTGGCAGGTGATCAGCTGGGCGCTGCTGCTGGCACTACCGGTGATGCTGCCGCTGACGGTGCTGATGCGCCCGCCCTCGTTCGTCGAAGTGGGGGCATCCGCGTGGTGGGCGCTGGGCTACGTGGCGGTGTTCAGCATGCTGCTGGGGTTCCTGTTCTGGTATCGCGGGCTGGCCCAGGGTGGAATCGCCGCGGTCGGCCAGCTACAGCTGCTGCAACCGTTCTTCGGCCTGGCGCTGGCTGCGCTGTTGCTGCATGAAGCGGTCAGCCTCAGCATGGTGCTGGTGACCGTGGTCGCGGTGATCTGCGTCGCCGGCGCTCGCCGTTTCAGCCGCTGAACACAAACGGGGACGGAGCGTCGCGGAAAAGGTGTGCGACAGCATAATCGATGAACACCCGCAGCCGTGCGCTGGGGTGGCGCCCACCGGGCCATAGCAGCGAGAACTGCCCCTTGTGCGTGGGCAGCGCTGGCAGCACCTGTTGCAGGCGGCCGTCGGCCAGTGCGTCGGCCGCCAGGAAGTCGGGCATCCAGGCCAGGCCCATGCAGCCGATGGCGGCGGCCAGCACGGCTTCCATGTTGTTGCAGGTCATCGCCGTCGGAAGGCGCGCGCCTGCATCGCCTTCCACCCCCGGCAACTGCCAGGGGTGCAGCTTCCCGGTAGTCGGGTAGCGGAAGCGCAGAGCCGCATGCATGCGCAGATCGCCCACATCGCTGGGAATGCCGTGCGCCTGCAGATAGCCAGGCGCCGCGCAGAGCATGAAACGAAAGCCACCCAGGCGCCGTGCGGTCAGGCTGGAATCGGCCAGTTCGCCGCTGCGTATCACCGCGTCGAGGCCTTCGCTGACCACATCGACGATGCGGTCGTTGAAGTCCAGTTCCAGCTGCACCTGTGGGTAGCGCTGCTGGAAGCCGGGCAGCACCGGCAGCAGGAAGCGGTAGCCGATGGTGGGCAGACCGATGCGCAGCAGCCCGCTGGGGGCGTGCTGTCGCTGCGCGAGGTCTGCCTGCGCTTCGGAAAGTTCATCCAACGCACGCCGGCAGCGTTGCAGCAGCAGTTCGCCTTCGTCGGTGAGGTGCACGCGGCGGGTGGTGCGATGGAACAGGCGGGTGCCGAGTTCCTGCTCAAGGCGGGCGATACGCTTGCCGACCGCCGAGGCGGACAGGCCGAGCACGCGGGCAGCGCCGACGATGCTGCCTGCTTCGGTGGTACGGACGAAGGCAAGCAGGGCGGAGATGGAGTCCATGCGGGCATGATTGCGGAACATCTGACCGTAATCAACGTCCATCCAGCCTGTTTTTCAGCAATACCGGCCTGCCCATCATCAACGCCCCTGATGGATGGAGCCCACATGGCCCCGGTTTCGATACGCCCTATACCCGTCCGCACGCAGCAGCACTGGACGCTGCTTGCGGTCTGCCTGGCCGCGCTGGCGCTGCCGTTGTCCTTTTCGGCCGGTGCCGTCGCGGTGCCGGTGCTGGCTCGTTCTGCGGGGGCCTCGCCCACCGCGTTGGCCTGGGTGACCAATGCCTTCATGCTGACCTTCGGCAGCCTGCTGCTTGCTGCCGGTGGCCTGGCCGACCGCTACGGCCGTCGGCGGATGTTCCTGACGGGCACGGTCGGATTCACCGCTGCTACGACCGCTGCATGCGTGGCCCCGACGCTGCTGTGGCTGGATCTGGCGCGCGGCCTGCAGGGCGTTGCCGCCGCCGCCGCGCTGGCCTCGGGCACTGCGGCGCTGGCGCAGGGCTGGCAGGGGCCGGCGCGTGGCCGCGTCTTCGCCCTGCTGGGCACGACGTTCGGTGCGGGGCTGGCGCTTGGGCCGTTGCTGGCGGGCCTGCTGCTGCAGGCACTGGGATGGCGCAGTGTGTTCGCAGCCGGTGGTGTACCGGCGTTGGCGGCCTTCGCACTGGGCGCGCGCGTGTTGCCTGAGAGCCATGGAGAGCGCGGCCGGCTGGATGTCGGCGGCATGCTGGCTTTCAGCATGATGCTGGCGGCGTTGACGCTGTCCCTGCTGTGGCTGGGCGAATTCGGCGTGCACGCTGTGCGCGTGCAACTGGCATTGCTCGCCACGCTGTTGCTCGGCGCAGCGTTCGTCTGCATCGAACGGATGCATCCATTCCCATTGCTGGACCTCTCGCTGTTCTCGCAACCGGCGTTCCTGGGCGTCCAGCTGCTACCGGTGGCGACCTGCCTCGGCTACGTGGTGCTGCTGGTGGTGTTGCCGCTTCAACTCCTGGGTGTGCATGGGCAGAGCACCACGTGGGTTGGCCTGCAGATGCTGGCCCTGTCTGTCCCGATGCTGGTGCTGCCGCTGTTGGCCGCGCGCTGGGCGGGACGGATCGGCAGCGCACGGCTGTGCACTCTTGGCCTGCTGGTGTGTGCGTGCGGCCTGTATCTGCTGTCGCGGTATGCGGCCCATCCGTCGCCGTGGCAGTGGATGCCATGGCTGGTGCTGATCGGCGCGGGCACGGCCTTGCCGTGGGGGCTGATGGATGGGTTGTCGGTGAGCATGGTGCCGGTGCAGCGCGCCGGCATGGCTGCAGGCATCTTCGGCACCGTGAGGGTGGCCGGCGAAGGCATTGCACTGGCGGCCGTGACAGCAGTGCTGTCGCTGCTTGTCAGCGAGCATCTCCAGGGAACGTCGCCAGCATCGCTGGCGCGTGCCGGCGCCTATCTGGCAACCGGAGCGCATGGCCAGGCGGCGGCACTGCTGCCGTCGATGAGCAGCGGGCAGCTGCAGCACGCCAGTGCCGAGGCGCTGGCGGTGCTGCTGCGTCTGCTGGCACTGCTGACCGCCGCATGCGCGGTGGTGTTTCACCTGCTGCTGCGGCGGCCGACATTGGCCGTGCTCAGAACCGATAGCTGATGGTGCCGGTGACCACGCGCGGGTAGCCGGCGAAGCAGTCGCCAAACGTACGGCACGGGGCGTAGTAGCGCTTGTCGGTGAGGTTGGTGATGTTCAATGCCATCGTCCAGTCGGCCACCTGCACTTCCACCAATGCATCGGCCAGCGTGTAGCTGGGCGTGATGATGCGCCCGCCATTGCCCAGCGACACCGTATTGCCGACATGGCGCACGCCCAGCCCCAGGCGCAGGCGTGCGGCATCGTCCAGCTGGAAGCCCTTCGAGACCCAGGCCGAGGCCAGGTCCTGCGGGGTGTCGTTGAGGCGCTGGCCCACTTCCAGCGCGAAGTTGCTGCGGCTGACCTCGGCCTCGTTGCGTGCAATGGCGGCGGTGATGGTCAGATCGTTGGCGAACTGGAACTGGCCTTCCAGCTCGAGGCCCTTGGAGCGGATCTGCCCGGTCTGCACCACGTTCAGCACGTTGTCCGGATCGTTGGTCTGGCGATTGGTTTCGGTGATGCGGTACGCCGCCATCGTCAGCAGCAGGTTGCGTGCCGGCTGCCACTTGATGCCGGCCTCGCTCTGGCGGCCACGCATCGGCTTGAAGGCCTGGCCGAACAGGTCCTGGCCAGTGACCGGCAGGAACGATTCGCTGTAGCTCAGGTAGGGCGATACTCCGGCGCCGAGGTCACCGATCAGGCCGGCGCGGTAGGTGGTGGCGTTGTCGGTCTGGCTGGGTTGGCCTTCGGTCTTCGAGCGCGCATGGTCGCGGCGCGCGCCCAGCACCAGCGAGACGCGGTCGGCCCAGCGGATCTGGTCCTGCACATAGACACCCAGCTGGGTGGAGGTCTGGTCCGGCTGACGATCCCAGCCACGCACGATCGGTGCGACCGATACCGGGGTGTAGATGTCGATCGGCGTGCCGGTGGCGTCCAGCCGCTGCAGCTGCTCCTTGTACTGGCTGTAGTCCACACCGGCCAGCAGCAGGTGCTGGAAGGCACCGGTGGCGAAATCGAACTGCAGCGCATTGTCGGCGCTGAAGATCTGCACGTCGGGGCGGGTGCCGTAGGCGGTACGGTTGACCACGCGGCGGTCGGCGTCGATGAAGGGATCTGCCGGATTGCTGTAGCTGTCCACGTACATCTGCTGCAGGGTGGTCCTGCCATCGATGTAACGCACCGCCGAGCGCAGGCTGAGCACGTCATTGAAGCTGTGGTCGAACAGCGCGGTCAGGCTGTAGACGCGCGAATCGATGCGATCAAAGCCGGGGTGGCCGATGAAGGTGGAGGTGTCCAGGCGGCGGCCCGGCAGTGCGAACAGGGTCGCGGCCAGCGGCAGGAACTGCTGGCTGGAGCCGGTCCTGTCGTGCTGGTAGCTGGCCAGCAGGGTCAGCGTGCTGCGTTCGCCGCGCCAGCTGATCGAGGGCGCCAGGTAGATGCGGTCATCGTTGAGTACATCGGTCTGCATGTTCGATTCACGCATCAGCCCGACGAAGCGACCGGCAACCGTACCGGCATCGTTCAAGGCGCCGCCAATGTCACCCTGCAGCTGCCTGCGGTCGAAGCTGCCGAACTGCACGCCGACCTCGCCCGTGAGGGTGCCAAAGGTCGGGCGCTTGCTCATCGCATTGATGATGCCACCGGTGGCGCCGGCACCGTACAGTACCGAGGATGGGCCGCGCAGCACTTCCACCCGCTCCAGGCCATAGATTTCCGGGCGGGCGAGGGGGCTGAAACCGTAGCTGCGGCGCAGGCCATCCTGGTACTGCACGGGGTCCAGCCCGCGCACCGAGGTCGCGTCGTTGCGGGTATCCAGGCCCCAGGCATCGGCGGTGACGCCGGCGCTGTAGCGCAGCACTTCCTGCAGGTTGTGCGCGCCGCGATCGGTGAACAGCTGCTGGGTGACCACGCTGATCGCCTGCGGCGTCTCGGTCAGGGCGGTGTCGGTCTTGGTCGCGGTGCTGGCCCGCTCGGCCACCACGGTCACCTTGTCCAGGGTGCGTGCCGCCGGGCCGTCCTGGGCCTGGGCGATGGCCGAGGCCAGCAGGGTGGGCAGGGCAAGCGTGTACAGCAGCGGGCGGCGCGGCGACAGGGCGGGCATCGTCAGGAATCCGGGGAGGGCGGTGACGCCGGATTATCCGGATGCCCGACTGCAAATACAAATGATTCCCAAGTGCGATTGGATCAATCGGGACAGGCGTCAGGGCAGGCCGTCCGAGGCGCCGCGGATGCTCAGCCAGGCGCCACCGCCCGGGGCACTGCCTGCGCGCAGCCGGAAGCCGTGCAGGCCGGCAATGGCGGCCACGATCGACAGGCCCAAGCCGAATCCAGGTCCCTGGCCGGCACTGCTGCTGCCGCGGAAGAAGCGCTGGTAGATCAGCGTGCGATCCTGCGGCGGGATGCCGGGTCCATTGTCGATCACATCGATCCTCGGCGCGCCGCGATCGTCGACCGCACGCAGCAGGATGCGGCCGTGCGCAGGGGTGAACTGCAGGGCGTTGGACAGCAGGTTCGCCACCGCTTCGAACAACAGCTCACGGTCGCCACGCAGCAGGCTAACCTGTGGATCCACCTGCAGTTCCAGCAACTGCTGCTTCTCTTCGGCCAGTGGCAGGTAGAACTGGTGCAGTTCCTGCAGCAGCTCGGCAAGGTCGACCTCGTCGAAGGCCGAACGCCGCTGGTGGCTTTCCAGTTCGGATACCCGCAGCAGCGCGGTGAAGCGCGCCATCAGCATGTCCGTTTCCGCCAGTGCCTTGTCCAGCGGGTCGGCATGGGGATCCTGTTCGTCCAGACCGACGCGCATGCGGTACAGATGCGCCCGCAGGCGGGTGAGCGGGGTGCGCAGATCATGGGCGATGCTGTCGCACACGCCTTTGACCTCGGTCATCAGCTGCTCGATACGTTCGAGCATGGCATTGACGATGCTCGACAGCCGATCGATCTCGTCGCGACGGTTGGATACCGGCAGGCGCTGGCCGAGGTCGCCGGCGACGATGCGGCTGGTGGCCGCTTCGATCTGCTGGATCCGCTTCAACGGGCGCCGGCGCAGCAGATGCCAGCCGACCAGGCCAGGGATGACGGTCAGCGACACGCCCCACAGCAGTGCATCGAGAATGATGCTGTTGACCGCCATGAGCTTGCCGTTCTGGCGCACGAACACCAGCGTCCGCCCGTCCCGGGTCGCTACGCCAAGTGCGCTGCCGCCGCTCTCGTGCTTTCCATCGACCAATGTCCAGCCTTCCACCGGATGCGAGCTGCCATCCAGCGGCAGTCCCGCTGGGATGGCGGTCAGCGGTCCAGCCAATGGCGCGCCGTCGCCGCTGAACAATCCGTAGGTGTAGACCTGGTGCAGGTCGAAGCGCTGGCTGTCGCGCAACGCATCGTCCAGTGCCTGGCCGTCGAATGCCATGAACAGATGGGCACGCTGCTGCAGCCCGGATTCGGTCAGGTCATTGAGATAGTCCGAGATGCGCCAGTACATCACCCCCAGCAGCAGGCTCGACCAGGCCACGAACAGGATGCAGTACAACCCGAGCAGGCGGCTGCTGGACGAGCGCCACTGGTCAGGATTGCGCATCGAAGACATAGCCGGTTCCACGTACGGTGGTGATGGGTTGAGGGCGGCCCGGCTGCTCGATGCGCTTGCGCACGCGGCCGATGTGGACATCGATCAGGTTGGTGCCGGGGTCGAAGTGATAGCCCCAGACTTCCTGGAACAGCATGCTGCGGGTGACCACCTGGCCGGCATTGCGGACCAGGAATTCGAGCAGCTTGAACTCGGTCGGCAGCAGGCTGATCTCCTGCCCGCCACGCCGGGCCGAACGGGTCATCAGATCCAGTTCGAGGTCGCCGGCATGCAGGACACTGTCGGCAGGGCCGGCCTGGCTCTGGCGACGGATCAATACCTCCACGCGGGCCGCCATCTCATCGGAGGCGAACGGCTTGGTCAGGTAATCGTCGCCGCCTGCACGCAGGCCACGCACGCGCTCGTCCACGTCCGACAGCGCGCTGATCATCAGTACGGGCGTGACGATACCTTCGCGCCGGAGGGCCGTGACCAGCGCCAGGCCATCAATGCCAGGCAGCATGCGGTCCAGGGTGATCACCGCGTAGTCGCCCGCACGCGCCAATGCGAGGCCGGCAGTGCCATCAACGGCAACGTCGACCTCGAAGCCATGGCTGCGCAGCTCGGTTGCGATTTCCTCCGCTGTGACAAGGTCGTCCTCGATGGTGAGTACGCGCGGCATGGGCCAGTGTGCAGGTTGGATGGCTGCCATCCTCGCAACCGCTCGCGGTGACTGCAAATGAAAAATGTTTCATGCGCGATTCGCCGGATTCCGCGCACAGGTCTTCTATATTCGGCGCCGAGCGTCTCCCCCCGGCGCGCGGAACCCCGGCACCCGATGAACCTCCTGCACATGCCCTTGCCATGCCATGCCCGGCCACTGCGGCTCCGGCGGCCTCTGCTGCTTGCGCTCGTTCTGCTCGGCCTGCTGTCGGCCTGCGGCAAGGATGCGCCCACGCCGGCCGGCAGGCTTCACGAGGTGGAGGTGCTGACCCTGCAGGAAAGGCCGCTGGCGATGGAACAGGAGCTGCCGGGGCGGACCATCGCATCGCAGGAGTCGGATGTGCGCCCGCAGGTGGATGGCGTGCTGGTGAAACGCCTGTTCGAGGAGGGCGAAACCGTGCGTGCCGGGCAGCCTTTGTTCCAGATCGAACCGGCCCTGTACCAGGCGGCGTTGAATCAGGCTCAGGCCAACCTGAAAACCGCCGAAGCGGCGGCAGTGACCGCACGCCTGCGCGCGCAACGGATGCAGGCGCTGGGCGGCGAGCAGCTGGCCGCGCGCCAGGACGTGGATGACGCCATCGCCAGCGGGCAGCAGGCCGCAGCCGCGGTGCAGGCGGCACAGGCGAGCCTGGATACCGCACGTACGCGGCTTGGTTTCGCCACGGTGACCGCGCCGATTGCCGGGCGCATCGGCCGTGCGCTGTTCACACCCGGGGCGCTGGTTACCTCGGGCCAGGCCAACCCGCTGGCGCGGATCCAGCAGGTCGACCCGATGAACGTGGACATCACCCAGTCCAGCAACGAGTACCTGGCTTTGCGCCGCGCCATCGCCGACGGTGGCGTGCAGGCCACCACCGCTGCGGTGCGGCTGCGGCTGTCCGATGGCAGCGCGTATCCGTTGCCCGGCACCCTGGAATTTGCCGATATCGACGTGCAGCAGGAAACCGGGAGCATCACCCTGCGTGCACGTTTTCCCAATCCCGCCGGGCAGCTGCTGCCGGGGATGTATGTGCGGGCGCAGGTGGGGCAGGGCACCCGCCAGCAGGCGCTGCTGGTGCCACAGGCTGCGGTCGACCGCAGCCCGAAGGGCGAGGCGCAGGTGTGGGTGGTGGATGAGGGCGGCAAGGCGAAGCTGCGCCTGTTCCGCACCGCGCGTGCGGTGGGCGATCAGTGGCTGGTGCTCGATGGCCTGGCCGCCGGTGAACAGGTGGTGGTGGCCGGCACGCAGGGCCTGGCCGATGGCATGGCGGTACGGGTGAAGTCTGCGCCGGCACCGGCCGGGAAGGACTGAGCAGATGCTGCCGCGCTTCTTCATCCATCGCCCGGTGTTCGCCTGGGTGCTGGCGATCTGCATCATGGCGTTTGGCGCGATCGCCGTCAGCCAGCTGCCGGTCGAACAGTACCCGGACATCGCACCGCCACAGGTCAACATCACGGCCAACTACACCGGCGCCTCGGCGCAGACGGTGGAAGACAGCGTCACCCAGGTGATCGAACAGCAGATCAAAGGCATCGATCACCTGTTGTATTTCTCGTCGACCAGTTCGTCATCGGGGCAGGCGCGCATCACGGTCACATTCGACCAGAGCGCCAACCCGGACATTGCCCAGGTCCAGGTGCAGAACAGCGTCAACCAGGCCATCAACCGGCTGCCGCAGGAAGTGCAGCAGCAGGGCGTGACGGTCGCCAAGTCGCAGGGCGACTCGCTGATGGTGGTCTCGCTGTATGACACCAGCCGGCGCATGGAACGGGTGGATGTTTCCGACTTCCTGGTCAGCAACGTGCAGGATCCGATCAGCCGCATTCCGGGTGTCGGCGAGATCAATGTGTTCGGCTCGGCGTATGCGATGCGCGTGTGGCTGGACCCGCACAAGCTGCGCGCCTACGACCTGATGCCGGCCGACGTGCGCACGGCCATCCAGGCCCAGAACACCCAGGTCACGGCCGGCGAACTGGGCGCATTGCCATCCAGCGCAACGCAGAGCCTGAATGCCACCGTCACTGCCCAGTCGCGGCTGCAGACGCCCGAACAGTTCCGCGCGATCATCCTGCGCACGCTTCCCAGCGGCGCTGCAGTGCACCTGGGCGACGTGGCACGGGTGGAGATCGGTGCCGAGAACTACCAGACCAGCAGCTATCTCAATGGCTATCCGGCGGCGGGTTTCTCGGTCACGCTGGCCTCCGGGGCCAACGCGCTGGCCACCGCGGATGCGGTCCGTGAGGAGATCGAACGCCTGCGACCGACGTTCCCGCCCGGGCTGCAGGTCGCCTATCCGCGCGACAGCACACCGTTCGTGCGGGTCTCGATCGAGGGTGTCATCCATACCCTCATCGAGGCCATCGTGCTGGTGGTCGTGGTGATGTTCCTGTTCCTGCAGAACCTGCGCGCTACGTTGATCCCCGCGATCACGGTGCCGGTGGTGCTGCTGGGCACGTTCGGCGTGCTGGCGGTCGCCGGATTCACGATCAACACGCTCACCTTGTTTGCGATGGTTCTGGCGATCGGCCTGCTGGTCGACGACGCGATCGTGGTGGTGGAGAACGTGGAGCGCATCATCCACGACGAGCACCTGCCGCCACGCGAGGCCACCGAAAAATCGATGGGCGAGATCACCGGCGCGCTGATCGGCATCACCGTGGTGCTGGGCGCGGTGTTCCTGCCGATGGCCCTGTTCGGTGGTTCCACCGGCATCATCTACCGCCAGTTCTCGATCACCATTGCATCTGCGATGGCGCTGTCGGCGCTTGTCGCGCTGACGCTGACCCCGGCGCTGTGCGCGACCCTGCTCAAGCCATCTTCGGCGCAGAAACCGCAGGGCCGCTTCTTCAGGGCCTTCAACCGGGGTGTCGAGCGCAGCCAGTTGGCCTATCAGGGAAAGCTCGGTGGCGTGGTCGCCCGGCCGCGGCGCTGGATGGCGTTCTACCTGCTGGTGGTGGTCGCCATGATTGCGCTGTACGCGCGCATGCCCACCGGCTTCCTGCCGGTGGAAGACCAGGGCCAGGTGACCTTCCAGTTCTCCACGCCGGAGGGCACGCCGATGGCGCGTACCGAAGCGCTGGGCGAGCAGATCAGCCGCTACTTCATGGAGCACGAGAAGCAGAACCTGGACGTGGTGTTCGTGGTGGTTGGCCGCAACAATGCCGGCACCGGCCAGAACGCCGGACAGGGCTTCCTCGCACTGAAACCCTGGGATGAGCGTACCGGCGACAACACCGCTGCGGCGATCATCACGCGTGCCAATGCCTACTTCCGCGGGTTGCCCGATGCCAGGGTCAATGTGCTTGCACCGCCGGCGGTGCGTGGACTGGGCCAGTCCAGTGGCTTCGAACTGTGGATGCAGGACACCAGCGCCGCCGGGCGCGTGGCCCTGCAGGCAGCGCAGGAACAGGTGGTGCGTGCGGCCGGCGAAGACGATGGGCTCACCTCGGTGCGCCTGAACGGCCTCGGCGACAAGGCCGAGCTGCGGCTGGACATCGACCATGCGCAGGCCAGCGCGCTGGGGTTGTCCCAGGCCGACATCAATTCCACCCTGTCCGCGGCCTGGGGCGGCAGCTACATCAACGATTTCCTCGACCGTGGCCGGGTCAAGCGGGTCTACATGCAGGGTGACCAGCCCTACCGCAGCGTGCCCGACGACATCGGCCAGTGGTATGTGCGCGGTGGCAACGGCCAGATGGCGTCGTTCGCCAGCTTCGCCAGCAGCCACTGGGCGCGCGGGCCCCAGCTGCAGCAGCGCTTCAACGGTCTGCCGGCGATGCAGATCCAGGGCAGTGCCGCCGAAGGACGCAGTTCGGGCGAGGCGATGCAGCGCATGCAGGCGCTGATTGCGGACCAGGCGGGATTCGACCTGCAGTGGAGTGGCCTGTCCTACCAGGAGCGGTTGGCCAGCAACCAGACGCTGTGGCTTTACCTGGCCTCGATTGCCTTCATCTTCCTGTGCCTGGCTGCGCTCTATGAAAGCTGGACGGTGCCGGTGGCCGTGGTACTGGTGATTCCCTTGGGCGTGATCGGTACCGTGCTGGCGACCATCGCGGCGGGCTTCGTCAACGACATCTACTTCCAGGTCGGTCTGCTGACCACCATCGGCCTGTCGGCGAAGAATGCGATCCTGATCGTGGAGTTCGCCGAGGCCCGCTATCGCGCGGGCAGTTCAGCGGTGGAGGCCGCGCTGCAGGGCGCACGCCTGCGCCTGCGTCCGATCGTGATGACGTCGTTGGCCTTTGTGGCCGGTGTGATTCCGTTGGCGTTGGCCACCGGTGCCGGTGCGGTCAGTCGCCGTGAGATCGGCATGAGCGTGATCGGCGGCATGGTCTCCGGCACGGTGCTGGCGGTGGTGCTGGTGCCATTGTTCTTCGTGCTGGTGCGCCGCCTCGGCCGGTCACGGCCGCAGGACTGAGGGGGGGCGCGGCTGTCATCTGGCTGCCGCAGCACCATCACCCGTCCTTTGCCCAGGTGTCGCTAGCGTAGGTCGTCCCCGTCCCCCACGGAGACCTGCCATGTGGCTGCTCGATCATCTCTGGCCCGGCCGCAGACCTGTCCCTCCCCCGGTCGCTGCCGAACCACAGGCGACGCCCCGTCGGCCCTGGCTGAAACGCCCGGTGCGGGCCGGCCGCAGTGGCATGGCGCCGTGGCAGAAGGTCGCCGCACCGCCACGGCGGACGCGCCACTAGGCTAGTCGCCGCGGTCGGCCGGGTGGTTGACCCCGTCGTTGACCGGAATGATGCCCAGTGCGAACGGGTCGATGCCCTCCAGGCAGGCCACGTTGTAGCCGTACTGGTCCGGGTTGGAACGACGCCGGTGGTGGGTGTAGATGCCGCACACGCCGCAGAAATAGTGCTCGGCCACATGCGTGTTGAACTGGTACAGCTGCAGGTGGTTCTGCCCGCGCACCACCTGCAGGCCCGCGCGTGCGACGCTGGCGGCGATGGCGCCACGGCGGCGGCACATCGAGCAGTCACAGCGGCGCGGGTCGACGATGCCATCAGGCAGGTCCAGCAGCAGTTCGACCGTGCCGCAGTGGCAGGTGGCGCGATGCCGGGGTTGGACCGGAACGCCGGCCACGGAAGTGATGCCCATCGTTGCTCCTGTGAAGTGAATCTGGCCGCAGAGGCCGCCGCCGACGGTGCACCGGCCTGCCTGAACGGGCCGTAGATGCCACGGTGAACCCGCTTGTGGCTAACTATGCGGCTTCAAGACCGCGACAGGACGCCAGTGAACGCCGCAGGACGTTGGATGACAGGAAGTGCCATGGCGCTGCTGGCGCTGTGGGTGACCGGGCTGCTGGCCTATCAGTTGCCGGGGCCGGGCTGGCTGGCCACCGGCGTCGCCGGGCTGTGGCTGCTGGTTGCGCTGTGGGCGTCGTGGCGGGTCGCGCGGGGCCGTGCCTCGCGCCGCCTGGGTCTGGCGTTCGGGGCATCGCTGGCGCTGGCCGGCCTGTGGTGGCTGCTGCTGACCCCGCGCCAGGACCGGTTGTGGGCCGATGACGTGGCGCAGCGCCTGCACGTGGTGTCCTTCGATGGCCGCCACGTCGTGCTGGACAATGTGCGTGACTTCAGTTGGCGCACCGAAACCGACTACGACGCACACTGGGTGCGCCGCGAGTACGACCTGGACCAGCTGCGCTCGGCCGACCTGGTGCTGTCGTACTGGATGGGCCCGGCCATCGCCCACACCCTCATCTCGTTCGGCTTCGAGGACGGTCGCCACGTGGTGTTCTCGCTGGAGATCCGCAAGGAGCGCGGTGAGTCGTTCTCGGCGCTGGGCGGCTTCTTCCGCAAGTTCGAGATGACCCTGGTGGCGTCGGAGGAGACCGACATCATCCGCACACGCACCAACGCGCGTGGCGAGGACGTCTACCTGTACCGCCTGCATGGTATGGACCGCACGCAGCTGAAGGAACTGTTCGCTGCGTACATCGCGCAGGCCCGCGAACTGGATGCGAAGCCCGGCTTCTACAACACGTTGACCAGCAACTGCACCACCATCGTCTTCGACCTGGCCCGCCACATCGCACCGCGCCTGCCGCTGGATTACCGCCTGCTGCTGTCCGGTTACCTGGCCGAGTACGCGCAGGAGGTCGGCGCGCTCACTCCAGGCGTGCCGTACACCGAGCTGCATGCCAAGGGCCGCATCACCCAGCGTGCGCTGGACCTGGGCGATGGCCCGCACTTCTCCACCGTGATCCGCCAGGGCGTGCCCGGCACCGAGCAGGACCCACAGTAATGACCCAACTCTTTCTGACCCGCTGGCAGCGCATGCTGCCGGCGCTGCTTGCCGCCTTCCTGCTGCTGGGCAGCAGCGGCTGTGCGATGGTGACCGTCAAGCAGGTCAAATCCAGCGATTCGCTGGTCAACAAGCGCGCGGATGTGCTCAACACCGGCAAGCTCAGCCCGGCCGCGCGCGAGACGCTCAGCGCGGCGGGCCTGGACGAGTCGCAGTGCGAGAAGGACTTTCTGGTCTGCCGCAGCACGCTGCTGATGACCGATGACCTCAATGTCGAGCAGCGGCTGTCGGCGCTGTCCGAATTGTGGGTGAAGGCCGCGCTGGCGCTGACACCGAAGAAGACCGCAGCGGGTGATCCGCCGATGAGCGATGCGGCATTGGATGCCTGGCTGGAAGCGGCGCGTTACGCGTATGCGTATCTGTTCTACAGCGGCAGGTCCCCATCCGACCGTGCCTTCGAGGACCGGCAGACGCAGGTGCGTGACTACTACAACTACGCGGCCGAGAAAGCAGCGGTGGTGCTGTTCGTGCGTGCGCGTGCGGCGGCACTTGCCGGCGAGGACTACACGAAGCCGGTCTCGGTCGGCAGCTGGTCGCTGGCCTCCAACTACCAGCAGTTGAACCTGAAGAGCATCCCGGCGCAGTTGGTGCCGGCCGGTACCGTCAGTTTCGTCGGCCTGCGCAGCACCTATCGCCGCGATGGTTTCGGCGCCGAGCTGGTGATGGTGATGGATCCGCCGAAGCTGGTCGCGCCGGTGATCGAACCCGATGGCCCGAAGGCCGAGACCACGCAGGACGACGGCGACGACGCGCACCGTGGCCGTCGTCATCGCCATGACGATTCGGTGCCCGAATTCAGTGAGATGTCCTCGATCAACGTCACCGCACTGCTGCGTTTCGAGGGCAGCAGCCTGGAAGACGTGATGCGCACACGCCGGGTCGAGCTGGATGCCTATTCGCCGGAAGCCACCGAGCGCATCACCCTGCACGGTGAGCAGGTACCGCTGGCCGGCAACTTCACCGCGGCCTATGGCCTGTGGCTGGCGCAGAGTGGCTTCGCCCGGCAGTCGCTGCGCACCCTGTTCGGCATGAGCGAGGGCATCGGCGAGCCGCACATCTACCTGATGCAGCCTTGGGACCCGAACCGGCGCATCATCTTCATGCTGCATGGCCTGGCCAGCAGCCCGGAAGCCTGGGTGAACCTGGCCAATGAGATCATGGGCGATCCCGAGCTGCGCCAGCAGTTCCAGGTGTGGCAGGTCTATTACCCGACCAATGCGCCGATCGCACTGAACCGCTACGAGATCGCCAATGCGTTCAGCGACACGCTGAAGCATTTCGACCCCAACGGCAGCACGCGTGCATCGAAGGACATGGTTTACATCGGCCACAGCATGGGCGGTGTACTGGCGCGGCTGCTGGTGAGCGACTCGGGCGACGTGCTGTGGAATGACCTGCTGGCCAACTACGACCTGAAGGGTGAACGGCTGAAGCGGGTGCAGAACAAGCTGGGGCCGCTGCTGCATTTCAAGGCACAGCCGAACGTGGAACGCGCGATCTTCATCGCCGCACCACACCAGGGTACCGACATCGCCGGCAACAAGGTCGGCCGCCTGATCGGTCGCCTGGTGCGCCTGCCGCTGACCATTCTCGGCAAGTTCGAGGACGTGTTCATGGCACTGGCGCAGGCCGAGCAGCAGGTCGATGGCACCGCCAAGCCGAAGATCCCGAACAGCATCGACAACCTCAAGGCCAGCGATCCGTTCGTGAAGGCCGCCGCACAGCTGCCGATCGAAGCGGGCCTGAAGTACCACTCGATCATCGCCCAGCGCAAACCGGAACTGCCGGTGGAGAAGTCCGATGACGGGCTGGTGCCGTACTGGAGCGCACACCTGCCGGGCGCATTGTCGGAGAAGGTGATCATTTCCGGCCACAGCGTGCAGGAGACCCCGCAGGCGGTGCTGGAGGTGCGGCGCATCCTGCATCGGGATATTGATGACATGGGGACTGGCACCCGGTAGTGCCGGCCGCTGGCCGGCAATCCCGCAATGCGGCGGCGTTACACCCGCCGCGCGATCACCGTGGCCAGCAGCGCCAGGCCGAAGGTGATCGCCAGGCACAGCACGTAACCGGTGTGGGGTGCGCTTTGCACGAACAGCGCGAACAGCGCGCCGGAAACCGCCAGCGCGGTGGTCACCGACAGCGCCTCGCTCAGCTGCAGTGCCGAGGTGTTGGTACCCTGCTCCTGCGGCGCCGACAACGACAGCGTCAGCACCGACAGGCTCGCGTAGATCATGCCCATGCCGAAGCCGGTCACGGCCCAGCCGAGCAGCGACACCGGCAGTGGCACCACGTTGAACAGCACGGCCAGCGTGGCGGCGATGCCGACCGTCATCATCGTTGTGCCCACCCGCAACAGCTGCTGGCGCGACCAGCCACGCTGCTGGTGACCCTGCAGCCATGAACCGGCGAACCAGCCCAGTGCGCCAAGACTGAGCACGGCACCGGCCCAGCTGGGCGAGAGCCCGCGTTCGCGCTGCAGCAGCAGCGGCAGGTAGGCCTCGCAGGCGAAGAAGGCGGCCGCCGCGACGCCGCGCAGCGCGATCACGCTGGGCAGGCCACGGCGCAGGATCAGGGTTCCGGGCGGAAGCAGTCGATGCACGCAGAACAGCAGCGCCAGCATCGCCACGCCGATGCAGAGCAGCGCAGGCAGGCCCTGCTGCTGGCCGCCGAAGTAGAGCAGCAGCGCCGCCAGCGAGGCACCACTGGCCCAGCGCACAACGTTGCCTCGCCCATCGTCGGCGAGGCCGCCATCGGTGGGCTGCATGCGCGTGAGTGCCGGGCGCAGCAGCAGCGCGGCCGGAATGGCCAGCAGTGGCACGGCCAGGAACACCCAGCGCCAGCCGAGATGCTGCACGATCAGCCCGCTCAGCGCGGGGCCGATCATGGACGGCACCACCCAGCCGGCCGAGAACGCGGCGAATACCTTCGGACGCAGGTGCTCGGGGTAGCTGCGGCCGACCATCACATACAGCGAAACCGAGATCGCGCCCGCGCCGAGGCCCTGCAGCAGCCGCCCCGCCACCAGCATGCCCATGCGCATCGCGAAGCCGGCCAGCAGCAGGCCTAGGACGAAGCAGGCCAACCCGTACCAGAGCGGCCGTGCCGGCCCGTGGCGGTCGGCCCAGCGTCCGGCCAGGGTCATGCCGATCACGCTGGTGGCCAGGGTGCCGCCGAAGGCGAGGGCGTACAGGCGCAGGCCATCCAGCGCCTCGGCCACGGTCGGCATGGCGGCCGCTACCGCCAGGGCTTCGAAGGCATGCAGCGCCACCAACGCCACCATGCCGATGGTGGTGGCGCGGTAGCGCGGGGACAGGATCGACGTATCCGCCGGTGTACTGGCGTTGGCGGGGGCGAGCGTGGGGGTCATACGGGTCAGATGCGGGCCGCGCTTGTCAACTGGCGGCGAAGATAGCAGCATGCCACCTCAACCGCAGTTTAGGTCAAGCAATGGTGTCCCAGGAACTCAGCGTTGGCGAAGTCTCCCAGCGCAGTGGCGTGGCGGTTTCCGCGCTGCACTTCTACGAGCGCAAGGGGCTGATCAGCAGCCTGCGCACCTCGGGCAACCAGCGCCGCTACAGCCGCGACGTGCTGCGACGGTTGGCCGTGATCCGTGTCGCGCAACGGGTGGGCATGCCACTGGAAGCCGTCGGCCGTGCCTTCGAAAGCCTGCCCGAGGGCCGCGCACCGACCAAGGCCGACTGGGCCAAGCTGTCCGCGCGCTGGCGCACCGAGCTGGAGGAGCGCATCCACATGCTGCAGCTGCTGCGCGATGAGCTGACCGGCTGTATCGGCTGCGGCTGCCTGTCGCTGCAGCGCTGCCGCCTGGCCAATCCCGAAGACATCCTGGGCGAACGCGGCGACGGCCCGATGCGCTGGGAGTGACCCACGAAAACGGGACGGAGGGGATTATTTCGTTTGTGCATTAACGACTTAATCCCCTCCGTCCCCTTTTTTCTTACCAGACCGTGATCGTCTCGCCGCTCTGGATGCCTTCCACTGCACGCTGGAAGGCCAGCGCCGCGCGCTGCGCGCTCACGGCTTCGAAGCCCGGGAAGTAGGGGCCGTACGCCGCCATCGATTCGATCAGCACGTTCGGGCTGACCACGTTGATGCGCAGGCCGCGCGGCAGCAGTTCCAGTGCTGCCGCACGCACGAAGCCTTCCAGTGCGGCGTTCACGGCGGTGGCGTTGACGCCATCGCGGATCGGTTGGGCGCTGATGATGCCGCTGGTCAGGGTGATCGAGCCGCCGGCGTTGAGGTGGTGCTGGGCGGCCAGTGCCAGCCGCACCTGCCCCAGCAGCTTGTCCTGCAGCCCGATGTTGAACTGTCCTGGCGTCATCTGCTGCAACGGGCCGAAGTGCACCGAGCCGGTGGTGGAGATCACCGCATCGACCGGGCCGGTACGCGCGAACAGTTCGGCGACGCTGGCGTCATCGGTCAGGTCCACTCGGAGTTCGCCGCTGCTGCGGCCGGCGGCGAGAATCTGATGCTGTTGGCCGAGCTGGCGGGCGACTGCCTGGCCGAGGGTGCCGCTGGCACCGACGAGGAGGATCTTCATGGCCGTTCCTTGCGTGGGGGAGTGAGCGCAGTCTGCGCCGTCACGGTGCGGTTAGGTAAGCGGCGTATGATTCGCAGATTCCTAACTCTGGATTAGCAATGGATACCCTTCGCTGCATGCAGGCCTTTGTTGCCGTGGCCGAGCGCGGGAGCTTCGCAGGGGCTGCCGAACAGCTGCAGGTCTCGGCGGTGATGGTCGGCAAGTACATCCAGCAGCTGGAGGCGCACCTGGGCACCGCGTTGCTGCAACGGAACACCCGCCGCCAGCGCCTGACCGAAGCCGGCAGCGCCTACCTCGCTGGGTGCCGGCAGGTGCTGGAGCAGGTGCAGCAGGCCGAGGCCGACGTGGCCGGACTGCAGATACAGCCACGCGGGCTGCTGCGGGTCAGCGCACCCACCACCTGGGGCAGCTGCGTGCTGGCGCCACAACTGGCCGGCCTGCTGCGCGCGCAGCCGCAGTTGAACATCGAACTGGATCTGAGCAACCGCCGTGTGGATCTGATCGAGGACGGCTTCGACGTAGCGATCCGGGTCGGGCCACTGCCGTCGCAGGAAGTGGTGGCGCGGCCGCTGCCACCGTATGCGATGAGCCTGTGTGCGGCACCGTCCTACCTGCGCCGGCGCGGCACGCCGCGTACGCCCGCGGATCTACAGGGGCATGATTGCCTGAGCCACCTGGCCTGGCGCGGCGGCCATGGTTGGCAGCTGGCCAACGGCGAATACGTGGACTGGGAGGCGCGCCTGACCTGCAATGACGGGTTCGCGCTGCGCGAAGCGGCGGTCGCCGGCGCGGGGCTGGTGTTGCAGCCGACCGCATTGCTGGCCGGTGAGATCGCGGCAGGGCGGTTGAAGCCGCTGCTGCGCGACTACCTGCCCGAACCACGGCCGATGCACCTGATCTACCTGCCCGACCGCAGGCCGCGTCCGCGGTTGCAGTGCTTCGTCGATTTCGTCATGACCACATTGGGGCAATGAGCATCCACGCCAGGCGTGGATGACGGTGGGTGCCGACCGTTGGTCGGCACGCATCGGGATCAATCATTCGCCGCAGACAGTTCCTGCCCACGCACCTGTGCGGCACGCAGTGCGGTGTCCACCAGGGCCTCGAAGCCACCGGCCTGGAAGCTCTCGATCGCGGCCTGGGTGGTGCCGTTCGGCGAGGTCACGCGGCGGCGAAGCTCGGCCGGGCTCTCACCGGCTTCATCAAGCATGCGCGAGGCACCCAGCAGGGTCTGCACCACCAGCGTGCGCGCGGCGTCGGCTGGCAGGCCCTGGGCAATACCCGCCGCTTCCATCGCTTCGGCCAGCAGGAACACATAGGCCGGGCCACTGCCGGATACAGCAGTCACTGAATCCATCAGCGCCTCGCTGTCGATCCACACGGTGCGGCCTGCGCTGGCCAGCACCTTCTCGGCCTGTGCGTGCTGCTGCGTGTCCACCGACGGTGTGGCGAACAGGCCGGTCACACCTGCGCCGAGCAGGGCAGGGGTGTTCGGCATCGCGCGCACCACTGCCAGGTTGCCTCCCAGCCAACGCTGCAGCTGCGCGCTGGTGATGCCGGCGGCAATCGACACCACCATCGGTCGGTTCGCCTGTGCCAGTGCCCGCAGCGACTGGCAGACCTCACGCAGCACCTGCGGCTTCACCGCCAGCAGCCAGGTGCTGCCCTGCGCAGCGGCATCAATCGCGTTGTCATGCACCTGCACACCGAAGTCGGCGGCCAGCGCCTGGCGCAGTTCGGCCACCGGTTCGGCGACGTGGATGTGCGCGGCGGGTGTGCCCTGGCGGATCAGGCCGGCGATCAGGCTGCGCGCCATGTTGCCGCCGCCGATGAAAGTGATGGAATCAGCTGCCATGGAAAGCTCCTTGGAAAGTCAGGCTGGGCGCGGGCGCGCGCCGAACAGTGCGGTACCGATCCGCACCAGGGTGGCACCCTCGGCGATGGCTTCGGCGTAGTCGCTGCTCATGCCCATCGACAGCGTGTCGATCTGCGTGTGCTGGGCAGCCAGCGACTGGAAAAGTGTGCGCATGCGCACGAATGCATCCCGACGGTGCTCGGCCTCGGGCCATGGCGCGGGAATCGCCATCAGTCCGCGCAGGCGCAGGGTGGGTTCGGCGGCAATTGCGGCGGCGAGTACGTCCACTTCCTCCGGTGCACAGCCATGCTTGCTGGATTCGTCGTCGATGTTGACCTGGATCAGCACGTTCAGCGGGCCGCGCGCGGCCGGGCGATGGCGCGCAAGCGCCGTTACCAGCTTGGGCCGGTCCACGCTCTGCACCCAGTCGAAGTGGGTGGCCACGGCATCGGCCTTGTTCGACTGCAGGTGGCCGATCAGGTGCCACTCCAGCGCCAGGTGCTGCAGCGCCTGCATCTTGGCCAGCGCTTCCTGCACATAGTTTTCGCCGAAGGCATGCTGGCCCTGTGCGGCCAGCGCGGCCACGGCCTCGGCCGGTTGGGTCTTGGACACCGCCAGCAGGCGTGGATCGGGCCTGCCCGCGGCCTCGGCGGCGGCATGCAGGTTGCTCAGGATCTGGGGCAGGGGAGTGGCCACGTAACGCGTTCCGTTGAATCAGGAGGCTATACTGCCGCTCGGGGAAAGATCCTTCCAGTCGAAGCCGTTATTGGGGAGTAGCCGCTCATGGATATCGCCGAGCTGTTGGCGTTTTCCGTAAAGAACAAAGCGTCCGACCTGCACCTGTCCGCAGGCCTGCCGCCGATGATCCGCGTGGACGGCGACGTTCGCCGGATCAACATCCCAGCCCTGGACCACAAGCAGGTCCATGCGCTGGTGTACGACATCATGTCCGACAAGCAGCGCCGCGATTACGAGGAATTCCTCGAAGTGGACTTCTCCTTCGAGATTCCGTCGCTGGCGCGCTTCCGTGTGAACGCGTTCAACCAGAACCGTGGCGCCGGTGCGGTGTTCCGTACCATTCCGTCCGAGGTGCTCACCCTCGAGGACCTGGCCTGCCCGCCGTTGTTCCGCGAAGTGATCCAGCAGCCGCAGGGCCTGATCCTGGTGACCGGTCCGACCGGCTCGGGCAAGTCGACCACGCTGGCGGCGATGATCGACTACATCAACAAGAACGAATACGGCCACATCCTCACCGTCGAGGATCCGATCGAATTCGTGCACACCTCGCAGAAGTGCCTGATCAACCAGCGCGAAGTGCACCGTGATACGCATGGTTTCAATGAAGCGCTGCGCTCGGCACTGCGTGAGGACCCGGACATCATCCTGGTCGGCGAACTTCGCGACCTGGAAACCATCCGCCTGGCGCTGACCGCCGCGGAAACCGGCCACCTGGTGTTCGGCACCCTGCATACCAGCTCGGCGGCCAAGACCATCGACCGCATCATCGACGTGTTCCCGGCCGGCGAAAAGCCGATGGTGCGCTCGATGCTGTCCGAATCGCTGCGTGCCGTGATCTCGCAGGCGCTGCTGAAGAAGGTTGGTGGCGGTCGTACCGCTGCGTGGGAAATCATGGTCGGCACCCCGGCCATCCGCAACCTGATCCGTGAGGACAAGGTGGCGCAGATGTATTCGGCCATCCAGACCGGCCAGCAGTACGGCATGATGACCCTGGACCAGCACCTGCAGGACCTGGTCAAGCGCAGCCTGATCACCCGCAACCAGGCCCGCGACTACGCCAAGGACAAGCGCCTGTTCGAGTAAGGCGGGGCCGCAACGGGGCGGCGTGCGCCAGTGCGCCGCCGTTTCCGCGCCGTTTCCTCCACCGACCGTTTCCTGGTACATGCCCCATTGGGAGCCCGCCGTGAACACCACCGCGACCACCATCGATTTCACTTCGTTCCTCAAGCTGATGGCGCACCAGCGCGCCTCGGACCTGTTCATCACTGCGGGCATGCCGCCGGCGATGAAGGTCAACGGCAAGATCTCGCCGATCACGCAGACTCCGCTCACGCCGCAGCAGAGCCGCGACCTGGTCCTCAACGTGATGACCCCGGCGCAGCGCGAGGAATTCGAGAAGACCCACGAATGCAACTTCGCCATCGGCCTGTCCGGTGTCGGTCGTTTCCGCGTGAGCTGCTTCTACCAGCGCAACCAGGTGGGCATGGTGCTGCGTCGCATCGAGACGCGCATTCCGACCGTGGAAGAGTTGAGCCTGCCGCCGATCATCAAGACGCTGGCGATGACCAAGCGCGGCATCATCCTGTTCGTCGGTGCCACCGGCACCGGTAAGTCAACGTCGCTGGCGGCGATGATCGGTTACCGCAACCAGAACTCGACCGGCCACATCATCACCATCGAAGACCCGATCGAATTCGTGCACAAGCACGAGGGCTGCATCATCACCCAGCGTGAAGTCGGCATCGATACCGACAGCTGGGAAGCGGCGCTGAAGAACACCCTGCGCCAGGCGCCGGACGTGATCATGATCGGCGAAGTGCGTACCCGCGAAGGCATGGACCATGCCATCGCGTTCGCCGAAACCGGCCACCTGGTGCTGTGCACCCTGCATGCCAACAACGCCAACCAGGCGATGGACCGCATCGTCAACTTCTTCCCGGAAGACCGCCGCAACCAGCTGCTGATGGACCTGTCGCTGAATCTCAAAGGCGTGGTCGCTCAGCAGCTGATTCCTTCGCCCGATGGCCGCTCGCGCAAGGTGGCGATGGAGATCCTGCTGGGCACGCCGCTGGTGCAGGACTACATCCGCGATGGCGAGATTCACAAGCTGAAGGAAGTGATGAAGGACTCGGTCCAGCTGGGCATGAAGACCTTCGACCAGAGCCTGTTCGAGCTGTACCAGGCCGGTGAGATCAGCTACGAGGACGCACTGCGCTACGCCGATTCGCAGAACGAGGTACGCCTGCGCATCAAGCTCAGCCAGGGCGGCGACGCGCGCACCCTGTCGCAGGGGCTGGATGGCGTGGAGATCTCCGAGATCCGGTGACCTGGCGATGTGTAGAGTCGACTGACAGTCGACTCTACCGGGAGCGCGGGGGATTGATGAATTCCGGTCATGACCGACTGCCGTCCAGCCGGTTCAATCCAGCGCCCCTGCAGGCGTATCGTCAGCGCTCCCCCTCTGGAGCATGACGATGCAGACACGTGAACTCGGCCGCAGCGGCCTGAAGGTTTCCGCCCTGGGCCTGGGCTGCATGGGCCTGACCCATGCCTACGGCCAACCGGTCGAAACGGGCCAGGGCATTGCCCTGCTGCACGCCGCCGTCGAGCGCGGCGTGACCTTCTTCGACACCGCCGAGGTGTACGGCCCGTACACCAACGAAGACCTGCTCGGCCAGGCCCTGGCACCCTACCGCGACAGGCTGGTGATCGCCACCAAGTTCGGCTTCAAGGATGCGCGCACCGATACCGGCCTGGACAGCCGTCCGGAGAACATCCGTGCCGTGGCCGAAGCCAGCCTCAAGCGCCTGCGTACCGACCATATCGACCTGTTCTACCAGCACCGCGTCGACCCGAACGTGCCGATCGAGGACGTGGCCGGTACCGTGCGCGACCTGATCGCCGAGGGCAAGGTCGGCCACTTCGGGCTGTCCGAGGCCAGTGCCGCCACCGTGCGTCGCGCGCATGCAGTACAGCCGGTCACCGCCGTGCAGAGCGAGTACTCGCTGTGGTGGCGGGAACCGGAGCGCGAGCTGCTGCCGACCCTGCAGGAACTGGGCATCGGCTTCGTGCCGTTCAGTCCGCTGGGCCGCGGTTTCCTGACCGGTGCGATCAACGCCGATACCACTTTCGACGCCAACGACTTCCGCAACACCGTGCCGCGCTTCGAAGTGGAAGCACGCCGCGCCAACCAGGCGCTGGTGGACCGCATCAGTACGATTGCTGCGGCACGTGGCGCGACCCCGGCGCAGGTGGCGCTGGCCTGGCTGCTGGCGCAGGCACCGTGGATCGTGCCGATCCCGGGCACTACCAAGGTTCACCGCCTGGAAGAAAACCTGGGCGCGGCCAACCTGCAGCTGGCGCCGGAGGAACTGCAGCGCATTGCACAGGCGCTGGATGAAGTGTCGATCGTCGGCGAGCGCTACAACGCGCAGCGTGCGGCGCAGGCCAAGGGCTGACCACCCGGCGGGTGCGGACCGTTGGTCCGCACTCCTTGACCCTCACCCCATCGGCCCACGCAGCGCATCAAGCACCGTGCGCATCGCCACGGTGACGTGGCGGCGCGACGGGTAGTACGCGTAGTAGCCATCGAAGTGGGGGCACCAGTCGTCCAGCACCGACTGCAGCCGGCCATCGTCCAGCATCGGCTGCACCTGGTCTTCCGGCAGCCAGGCCAATCCGCTGCCGGCCAGCGCAGCGGCGCGGGTCATGCCCATGGTGTTGAAGGTCCACTGGCCGGTGACGCGCACGCTCAGTTCGTTGCCATCCTGGCCGAAATCCCACGGCATCAGCCCACCATGCGTGGGCAGGCGCAGGGTCACGCAGTTGTGGCCTGCAAGCTCGTCCGGATGCCGTGGCACCACATGCTGGCGGAAGTAGCTGGGCGCGCCGACCACGCGCATGCGCAGCGGCGGGCTGATCGGCACAGCGACCATGTCGCGCGCCAGCCGCTCGCCGAGGCGGATGCCGATGTCATAGCGCTCGGCCACGATGTCGGCCAGCCCGTAGTCGGCGGCCAGTTCCACCTTCAAATCCGGATACTGCTGCAGCAGCGGCGCCAGCCGTGGCCATGCGATGTACTCGGCGGCGTGGCCGGTGGCATTGATGCGGATGGTGCCGGCCGGGCGTTCGCGGTACTCGGCCAGCGCGGCCAACCCATCCTCGATCTCGGCCAGGCGTGGGCCCAGGGTATCGAGCAGGCGGGCCCCGGCTTCGGTGGTGGAGACGCTGCGGGTGGTGCGGGTCAGCAGGCGCACGCCGAGGCGCTGTTCCAGGCCGCGCATGGCATGGCTGAGCGCGGACTGGGATATGCCCAGCTGGGCGGCGGCCTTGGTGAAGCTGCCCTCGCGGGCAACGTGGACGAAGGCCTGCAGGTCGTTGAGATTTTCACGGGGCATGACGGGATGATACGGCCGGGCTGCGCCCGGCACCTGCCGAATCAACGTCAACGGCAACGTCAAAAGCTGGCTTCCCGTGGGAGGCGAGGTGGCTCAGGTTGCGGGGGACGGCGCAAGTACGTCCATGTAGCCTCGGTCGCGCTTGCTCGTGTGCGCTGTCCTGCGCACACGGCAAGACCGGGGTTGGGCGTCCTGCCCAACCCGCCCGAGGCATGCCTCGGGCCCATGGCGCTCACGCCCCCGCAACCTGAGCCACCCCGCCTTTGACAGTTTCCCGCGAGCTGTTGGAACGGCTTCGACCCCATTCTGTGTAGGCGTGTGGGGATGTCGATTTCAGGGACTGTGGTTCGTCGAATGAATGACTTCAACGGGAGCTGCACATGAGCACTGACACCAAGCCGAAAGGCCCGGCCTCGTATTTCCCCTCCATCGAGAAGACCTACGGGCAGCCGGTGGCGCACTGGTTCGGCCTGCTGGCGGGGAAGAAGGGCCTGAAACACATGGAGCTGGTCAGCTTCCTGAAAAGTGAGCATGGGCTGGGCCATGGCCATGCCAACGCGTTGGTGGCACATCATCTGGCCGGCAAGGGCTGAGCAGGGGCGGGCCGGGGCAGGGCAAGTCGCATTCAGCTGAACGATTTCATCTGCAACTGTCATGCAGATCGTGTCTAATACCGCTCCCCACCTGCTGTTCCCCATCCGTATGTCCCTTCCCTCCCATGGCCCCGCGCCGTGCGACGACGCTGACGGCCACCTGGTCACCGCCGGTCCGCTGACCCCGCCGCCCGACAGCGCCGGTACCACCGCCGACGAAAAAGCGCTGCGCCACTCGATCGCCGAGGATGTGCAGGGCATGGTGCTGGCCACGATGGTGGCCTCGCTGGGCCTGGCCATCTTCGCCAAGAGTGGGCTGATGATCGGCGGCATGGCCGGCATGGCCTTCCTGCTGCATTACGCGCTGGACTGGAACTTCGGCGTGGTGTTCGTGCTGGTCAATCTGCCGTTCTACTGGGTGGCGGTGCGGCGCATGGGCTGGGAATTCACCCTGAAGACCTTCGCCGCGGTCACCGCCTGTGGCGTGCTGACCGACCTGCTGCCGCGCTGGATCGACTTCTCGCACATCCACCCGCTGTATTCGGCGATCGTCGGTGGCGCATTGTCCGGCCTGGGCATCCTGTTCTTCATCCGTCACCGTGCCAGCCTCGGCGGTATCGGCATACTGGCGGTGTACCTGCAGCGCACCCGTGGCTGGAGCGCGGGCAAGGTGCAGATGTCCTACGACGCCTGCCTGATGGTGGCCGCGTTCTTCGTGCTGTCGCCTTCCAAGGTGCTGTATTCGGCCATCGGCGCGGTGGTGCTCAGCCTGGTGCTGATGTTCAACCACCGCCCCGGCCGCTACATGGGCGTGTGATCGCGCTCTCCGCGTTCGCCGGGAACGTGTAGATCACCCGCAGCATGCAGTAGAGCCACGCCATGCGTGGCTGGCACGAGCGCCGATCAACCGCCGGCGGCCTGCAGCCACGGCGGCGACAGCTTCAGCAGCCGCGCATGCACCGGGCAATCCTCGGCGTGCGCGCCGGGCAGGTAGCCCAGGCTCATCAGGAATTCGCCGGTGATCTCGCCGCCGGTGAAGCGGAACGTCTTCTTGAACAGCTTCACCCAGTCGGCCTTGCTGCGCGGGTGATGCGCGTCCAGCCACGCCGCGAAGCTGCCATGGCTGGCTCGCAGCTGCTGGATCACCTGCGCGTTGTGGATCGCCGCCAGCACCTTCAGCCGGTTGCGGATGATGCCCGCGTCCGACAGCAGGCGTTCGATGTCCTGCTCGGCATACGCTGCCACGCGGTCCACATCGAAGCCGTCATAGGCCGCGCGGAAACCCTCGCGCTTCTTCAGGATCGTTTCCCAGCTCAGCCCGGCCTGGTTGATCTCCAGTACCAGCCGCTCGAACAGTTCGCGCTCGTCACGCTGCGGGAAGCCGTACTCGTTGGCGTGGTAGTAGTCGTGCACCGGATGGCCCGGGGCGATGAGGCAGTAGCCGCTCATGGGGAAGACTCGTTGGATTCGGGTTCGGGATCGATGGCCAGCGCAGGGCGCCCGCCGATGGACAGCATCGGCCAGCGCGGCGGTTCGAGAGTGAGTTCGCCATCGCGCAGGGCCTGGTTGATCGCCTCGGCCTGGCCGCTGACGGTGCCGAACAGCGAGCCGGCCCGGCGCCACTGGGCATCCCTGCCACGTGCGTACAGCACGCAGTCGGGGCCACGGTGGGTGTACAGCTCGCACAGCAGCACTTCGCCGGTGCCGTCGCCGTCCAGGTCGCGATGCACAATCAGGCAGTCGCGCTCGCTCTGGGCGCAGGATTCACCATTGATCGAACGTGTGGCCAGTGCCTGCCACCAATCCTCCGGTGGCGAGCTGGATCCCTTGGCCAGCTTCAGCGCGCGCTGCAGGGCGACGACGTCCTGCGGCCCCTTGTCGAGGCGCTGTCCGTCGTCCCAGCGTGACGTGCGTGCCAGCGCGGCCGCGATCACCTGTGGCGCATTGGCATCGGCGGTGATGGCCGGATCACGCTGCAGCTCGCGCAGCGCCTGCACGCCACGGCGCCCAAGATCGAAGCGCAGCACGTTGACGTCGCTGCTGGTGATTGCCGGCGGGTCCGCGCGCAGCCGCGCCAGCTGGCTGGACAGGGTCAGCCGCACCGGGTCCAGCAGCGGCGAGTTGCCCAGCAATGCCAGTGCCAGCACCGCCCAGCACATCCAGCGGTTGACCGGCTCCAACATCTGCAACCAGCGCCCCTGCCGGCGCAGCACCGCCAGCGCGTAGCCCACGGCATAACCGGCCACGGCCAACGCGACGAGTACTGCCCAGAACCGGTCCACGGTCCAGCCGTACTGCACCACGCGCAGGCCCAGCGCGTACAGTGCCAGCGCCGCGTAGACCGGCAGCGCCAGCAGGCTGGCTTCAACAAGGCGTCGCAGCAGCAGGGGGTAGGGGGCGCTGTCTTCCCCCTGCTGGTAGACCGCATTGGTGAACGTCACCAGCAACAGCGACAGCACCAGCAGCAGGCTGGCGGCCGAGCGGGTCTTCCACAGCGGCTCGAGCCCGGTGAGCGGCAGGCTCAGCACGAACAGCACCGCGATGAACGACAGCAGCGGCAGCAGCCCGCGGCAGATCGCGAACAGCACCTGGCGGGTGATCTGGATCGCGCGGTGCTGGGTGCGCCCGATCAGCACGCCAAACCCGGCCAGGCTGCCGGTGGCCAGCGCAATGAACGCGTCCTGCCGGAACAGGTCGCGGAAGAACGTCACCTCCAGCAGCTGGAACAGCGCCGTCCACAACCACAGCAGCAGCCAGGTCAGCCCGGTGAACAGTGCGGCGAGGCCCAGGGTCAGACCGTTCTGCCAGGCGCGCTCGAACAACGCCGGGTAGCTGGCACGCCAATGCCCGTGCTGCAGCTGGAACTGCCACCAGGGCAGGGCCACGAACACCGCCACGGCCATGCCCAGGGTCAGCGGGAACTGCAGCGCGCCCGAATCCAGCGCGGTCTCGCCATTGAGGTTCCAGCCGATCCAGGCGGCCAGCGCCAGCACCACCGCCGAGCCCAGCGCGGCCTGCAGCCACAGGCGGCGCTGGCCCAGCTCGACCAGGCTCAGCGCCACCGCGCTGGGGATGGCCAGCACCCAGGCGTACCAGCAGTAGCGCCAGCCGATATCGCGGAAGGGCCATGCATCGGACAGCTCCTGCGCGGTGTACAGCATCAGGCCCTGCAGCAGGGCGATCAGGACGATGGCGCTGCGTGCCGGCAGGGTCAGGGGCGAAGAGGGCTGCATCGATGACCTTCCATGGCAAAGCACCATCCTAGCCCATCGCTGCACGCGCCCATCGCGCGACCATATCGGCCCCAACAGGTAGAATGGGGCCATGCCTGTAATGCCGACCTCCCTTGCCGATCACCTGCTCGTCGCGCTGCCGTCGCTGCTCGACGCGACCTTTGCCCGCAGCGTCGCGCTGATCTGCCAGCACGACGAGAACGGGGCGATGGGCGTGCTGGTCAACCAGCCTTCCGAGTACACGCTGGGTGAAGTGCTTGCACAGATGGACATCACCACCGGTGATGGCGACCTGCAGGCGCGCATGGTGCTTAACGGCGGCCCGGTGCATCCGGAGCGCGGCTTCGTCATCCATGACGACGCGCGGGCGTGGGATTCCAGCCTGACCGTGGGCGACGGACTGTACCTGACCACCTCGCGCGACATCCTTGAAGCGATGGCGCGCGGCGAAGGCCCGGCCAATGCCGTGGTCACCCTTGGCTGTGCCGGTTGGGGCGCAGGGCAGCTGGAAAGCGAGCTGTCCGAGAACAGCTGGCTGACGGTGCCGGCCGATGCCGAACTGGTGTTCCAGCTGCCGCTGGAGCAGCGCTGGCAGGGGGCGGCCTCGCGTATCGGCGTGGACCTGTTCCGGCTGACGGATTACAGCGGCCATGTCTGAGCCGGTCGCGCCCGCACCGGTTCCTGCTGCCCCGGCGATCCGCCGTGATGGCACCGTTCTGGGTTTCGATGTCGGCTCGCGACGGATCGGCGTGGCTATCGGCAGTGCCTTCGCCGCGCATGCGCGCGCGGTGGCCGTGGTCGATGTGCACGGCAACGGCCCGGACTGGACCGCGATCGAGCGCCTGCTCAAGGAATGGAAGCCCGATGGCCTGGTGGTCGGCGACCCGCTGACCCTGGACGGCCAGGACCAGCCCAACCGCAAGCGTGCGCAGGGCTTCGCCCGCCAGCTGCGGGAACGTTTCAAACTGCCGGTGGTGATGATCGACGAGCGTTCCAGCTCGGTCGAGGCCGCCCGCCGCTTCGCCGTCGAGCGCGCCGAAGGGCGCAAGCGCCGCCGTGATGCGGCCGCCCTCGATGCCGTGGCCGCGGCGGTGATCATCGACCGCTGGCTGTCGTCCCCCGACGACGCCACCCCCATTCCCTGACTGCCCGACACCGCCATGACCGCCCAGCAAATCGATGCCTCCGGACGCCTGCGCCACCTGCTGACCCTGGAGGGCCTGCCGCGCGAGACCCTGCTGCAGCTGCTCGATCGGGCAGGGCAGATCCGCGATGCCGCGGTCGGCCGCGTCGGCAACAAGCGCCACGTATTGGCCGGTTCGGCGGTGTGCACGCTGTTCTTCGAACCGTCCACGCGCACCCGCAGCTCGTTCCAGCTGGCCGCACAGCGGCTGGGCGCCGACGTACTGAATTTTGATGCCTCGACCTCGTCCACGCGCAAGGGCGAAACCGCCTGCGACACGCTGCGCAACCTGGAAGCGATGGGCGTGCGCGGTTTCGTCGTGCGCCATCCCGATGACGGTGCCGTGGCCGCACTGGCCGACGCGGCGGGCGAGGGCACTGCGCTGATCAACGCCGGTGACGGCCGCAGTTCGCACCCGACCCAGGGCCTGCTGGACATGCTGACCCTGCGCCAGGCCAAGGGCCCGGATTTCTCGAAGCTGAAGGTGGTGATCGTCGGCGACGTGAAGCACTCGCGCGTGGCCCGTACCGACCTGCACGCGCTGCGCACGCTGGGCGTGGGCGAGATCCGCGTGTGCGGCCCGCAGTCGCTGGTGCCGGACGACGAGACGCTGAAGGGCTGCGTGGTCGGCGATGATTTCGATGCGATGCTGGAAGGCGTCGACGCGCTGATGATGCTGCGCCTGCAACGCGAGCGCATGGAAGAAGGCCTGGTGCCGTCGCTGGAGCAGTACCACGCCCAGTACGGCCTGACCAATGAGCGCCTGGCACGTGCCGGCAAGGATGCGGCGGTGCTGCACCCGGGCCCGATCAACCGCGGCGTGGAAGTGACCGACGAGGTGGCCGACGGCCCGCAGTCGTGGGTGCTGCGCCAGGTCGCCAACGGCGTCGCCGTGCGCATGGCCGTGCTGGAAACCCTGCTGGGCTGATCCCCGCTTGGTAGGTGTCAACCTAGGTTGGCACCCACTGCTTTGGTAGATGCCAACCTTGGTTGGTACTGCTGCTGTGGTAGGCGCCAACCTTGGTTGGCGCTGTTGTTCTGGTGGGTGCCAACCTTGGTTGGCACTGCCCTACCCGGGCGAAGGTGATTTCCCGATATTCAGGGAACATGCGCCCGTCCATGCTCTTCTGCATGAACAGCACCCGCCTCCTGCTGGGCCGTCATTCCAGTATCGGCCAGAGCTACATCCTCACCACGAACGTGCATGACCGGGCGGCTCTGTTCGCCAATGACGCCGTTGCGGTTACGGCCATGCAGCAGTTCCAGCGTCTGGATCTGGAAGGTCTGACCCATTCGATCGCCCACGTGGTCATGCCGGATCACATCCACTGGTTGATGCAGCTGCGCGCTGCATCGCTCGACGTTGTCATGAAGCGCTTCACGTCGCGTACGGCGGTGTACGCAAACAGGGTACTGGGCAGGGTGGGGCGCTTCTGGCAGTCCTGCTATCACGATCATGCAATCCGCTCTGATGAATCGCTGTTCCGGCACGCGATGTATGTGATGGCGAATCCGATCAGGGTGGGGCTGGCAACGCAGCTTGGCCAGTACCCGCATGCGTGGTGTCAGTCGGAACTCGAAGGTTCTGCCAAGGCGGAGTTCATGGGGGCGGACAGATAGTGCCAACCAAGGTTGGCACCCACCGAAACCAGGATCCAACCAGGATAGACAGCCACTGGAGCCAGGATCCAACCCTGGTGGGCAGCTACCGGAAGCCGCGACTCACCGCCTCTGCGCGAACAGCCATTCCCACATTGCCGGGTCCGCATAGGTGGCATCCCAGGCGTTGTGGTTGCCGTCGGGGTACTCGGTATAGCGCACGTCGCGTGCGCTGGCGCCCTGGAAGGCGGCGTGCAGCCTGCGGTCGTCGTCCGGCGGCACGACATCGTCCAGCGCGCCGTGGAAGATCCAGATCGGCGTGTGCCGCAGGCGCTGCGCGATCACGGCATACGGATCGGTTTCCTGGGCGACCTGCTCGACGAACAGGGTTGGGCGCTTCGCGCGTGGTGCAAGTACCGCGCCGCACACGGGGACGATCGCGGCAAAGCGGCGCGGGTCGTCCAGCGCGATGTTCCAGCTGCCGTAGCCGCCCATCGACATGCCGGTCAGGTACTGCCGTGCCGGGTCAGCGCCGAATTCGGCGATCGTCGCGTCCAGTGCGGCCACTGCCGCACGATTGTTGCGGCCGCTCCACTCCTCGTGGCCGGGTACCTGTGGGAACACCACCAGGGCGGGGAAGTCGGGATGCTCGCGCAGGTAAGGCCCCAGCCCGGCGTGGGTCTGCTTGACGCCATCGGCACCGCGCTCGCCGGAGCCGTGCAGGAACAGGATGACCGGGAGGTTGGTGGGAGCGGCGGCCTGCACGCCGGCCGGAATGAACACCTGGTAGTAGGTGGTCTCTCCCTCCACCTTCACCGCACGTGCTTCGAAGCGACCACGCGCGCTGTCCGGCAGCGAAGTGCAACCGCTCATCATCAGAAGGGCCAGCAGCGGCAGCCAGCGCGACATCGAACGGACCATGGGAATTCCCGAGGCGGCAGGTATGACCGCATCGTAGTCCGCCACACGTCAATGCGGCATCGTGCGCCGCGTCACTGCGGGCGCGGGAAACTGGCGATGATGTCCAACTGCTCCTGTGCCTCGGCGTTGCCTTCGGCGGCGGCTGCCTGCACCTGTGCCATGTCCGGATGCAGCACCACCAGCAGCGGGTTCTCGCAGACCGGGCAGTCGTACTCGGTGGCGTCCTCGTCCAGCTCCATCTCCATGGCGCGCGAGCAGCCCTTCCATTCGCAGGCCGGGCAGGTGTGCTGCTGATCGCGCCAGCCGGGCTGGAAATAGTTTTCGATCGTTGTTGCCATGGGTGTTCCCGTTGGGTGGGGTCAGCGCCCCGCGTGGCGGGGCCCGATCCTTGATGCGGTCAGTGCAGCAGCACCAGGGTGGCCAGGCCGAGGAAAGTGAAGAAGCCCATCGAGTCGGTCACGGCGGTCAGGAAGATGCCACTGGCCAGCGCCGGATCGAAGCCGAAGCGCTTCAGTGTGAGCGGCACCAGCACGCCGGCCAGCGCTGCGAACAGCAGGTTGCAGGTCAGCGCGATGGCGATCACCGCAGACAGACCGGGTGAATGGAGCCAGGCCAATACGATCAGGCCCAGCACCGAGCCGAGCATCACGCCGTTCAACAGCGCAACCCGTACCTCCTTCCACAACAGAGTGCGCGCGTTGGAGGCGCCCACCTGGCCCAGCGCCAGGCCGCGCACCATCAGCGCCAGCACCTGGGTGCCGGCGTTGCCACCGAGGCCGGCAACGATCGGCATCAGCACCGCCAGCGCCACCAGCTTGTCGATGGTGCCCTCGAAGTGGCCGACCACGCTGGAGGCCAGGAACGCCGTGCACAGGTTGACCGACAGCCACATCAAGCGGCGGCGCATGGCGCGCCAGACCGGGCTGAACAGATCTTCGTCCTCGTCCAGGCCGGCGGCGCCCAGCGCCTGGTGCTCGGCCTGTCCACGGATGATGTCGACCACGTCATCGATGGTGATGCGGCCGACCAGGATGTTGTTGTCGTCCACCACCGGCGCGGAGATCCAGTCATGGTCGGAGAACTGGCGGGCGACCTCCTGGTCGCTTTCGCCGACATCGATCGCCGGCTGCTCGTCGTCGATCAGGCGGTTGATCGGGGTGGTGTCCTCGTGGGTCACCAGTGCTGCCAGCGACACCCGGCCGAGGTATTGATGGCGCCGGCTGACCACGAACAGGTGATCGGTGTGGTCGGGCAGTTCGCCACGCAGGCGCAGGTAGCGCAGCACCACGTCGACGTTGACGTCGGCGCGCACGGTCACCACGTCCGGGTTCATCAGGCGCCCGGCGCTGTCCTCAGGGTAGGACAGCACCTGCTCCAGGCGCTCGCGGTTCTCGCGGTCCATCGACTTGAGGACTTCGTCGATGACCGTGTCCGGCAGGTCTTCGACCAGGTCGGCCAGGTCGTCGATGTCCAGGTCTTCGACCGCGGCGATGATTTCGTCCGGGTCCATGTCCGCGAGCAGGCTCTCGCGCACGTCGTCGCCGACGTGGACCAGCACCTCGCCGTCATCTTCCGGATCGACCAGGCCCCACACCACCTCGCGCTTGCCCGGCGGCAGCGATTCGAGCAGGTTGCCGATCTCGGCCGGGGCCAGGGTGTTGACCAGGCGGCGCACCGGGCCCAGCCGACCGCTGTCCAGTGCGTCGGACAGCATCCGCAGTTGGCGTGCAGTCTTGTCGTGGCGTACAGCTTCAGCCATCGCAGCTCCCGCGGGATAAGAAAAGCCGCGATCCCGGCAAGGATGCGGCAACAGGGGTGTTCAGCGCGTCATTATCGCAAGGGGATGTTTCACTGCACAGCCCGATGCGGAAGCTGGGGTCAGATCCCTTTTCCTGCGGAGAGGGACCTGACCCCGCCAGACGGCGCGTCAGGGCGTAGCGGCCACCAGCGCCAGCCAGCGCTCGATGGCGCGGCGGTCGCGTGCGGCCAGCAGCTTCGGTGCGCGCGCACGCAGCGTGGCCAGATCGGCCTCGCGGATCGCGCGGCGGACCTCCAGCAGTGTGCCGGGGTGCAGGCTGAACTCGCTCAGGCCCAGCGCCAGCAGCAGCGGCGTCATCCGCGCATCGCCGGCCATCTCGCCGCAGACGGCCACCGGGATGCGGTGGCGCGCGCCGGTCTCGATCACCATCTGCAGCAGTCGCAGCACCGCCGGGTGCAACGGCGAATACAACTCACCCAGCGCTTCGTTGTTGCGGTCGGCGGCCAGCAGGTACTGCACAAGGTCGTTGGTGCCGATCGACAGGAAATCGACCAGATCGATGAAGCTTTCCAGCGCCAACGCCGCAGCGGGCACCTCGATCATCGCCCCCAGCGGCACATGGTCGGACACCATGTGACCTTCGCCACGCAGCTGTTCGGTCAGCTTGAGCATGCGCCGGCGCACCGCCAGCAGTTCCTCGCGGGTGCTGACCATCGGCACCAGCACGCGCAGCTTGCCGTAGGCCGAGGCCCGCAGGATCGCGCGCAGCTGAGTGTCAGCCACCTTCGGCCGTGCCAGCGACAGGCGCACGCCGCGCAGTCCCAGCGCCGGGTTTTCTTCATTGCTCAGGGTCAGGCCGGTGCGGTCTGCCTTGTCCGCGCCCAGATCGAGCGTGCGGATGGTGACCGGTCGCCCGCTCATGCCCAGGGCGGCATCGCGGTAGGTCTGGAACTGTTCTTCTTCGTCGGGCAGCTCGTTGCGCTGCAGGAACAGGAATTCGGTGCGGTACAGGCCCAGTCCCTGCGCGCCCAGCGCATGTGCCTGGGTGACGTCCTCCAGCGATTCGGCATTGGCCAGCAGCGCGATGTCGACCTGGTCGCGGGTACGGCTGGGCTTGCTGCGCAGGCGGCCGAGCTCGCGCTGCTCGCGCGCATGCTCTTTCAGGCGCGCGCGGTAGTCGCGCAGGTTGTCGGCCTGCGGGTTGGCGGTGATGCTGCCGTCGGCGCCATCGATGATCAGCACGTCGCCATCGGCGATGCGGCTGAGCAGCTGCGGCACGTTGACGATCAGGGGCAGGTGCAGGCTGCGCGCCAGGATGGCGCTGTGCGACAGCGCGCTGCCGGCGGCGGTGACGATGCCGACCACGCCCTGCGCCTGCAGTTGCGCCAGCTCGGACGGGGCGATGTTGTCGCAGACCAGGATCTCCCCGGCCAGGCCCTTCATCACCGGCGGCCGTTCGGGCTGCAGGAAGGCGTGGATGCGGCCGATCACATGGTCCAGGTCGTCCATGCGGCTCTTCAGATAGGCATCGTCCATGCCATCGAAGACCTTGGCCAGGCGGTCACGCTGCAGGCGCAGTGCATAGCCGGCGCTGTAGGGGCCGCTGCGGATCAGTTCGTCCAGCCCGAACAACAGCTCGGGATCGTCCAGCAGCAGGGCATGCAGGTCGAGGAACTCGCCCACTTCCTGGTTCAAGGCGCCATGCAGGCGCTGGCGCAGCTCGTGCATTTCCGTGCGCGCGGCATCCACCGCCCGGTGCAGGCGGGCCAGTTCGGCCTCGATCTGATGGGCGGCGACGCGCTGCTCGGCCACTTCCAGCGCATGCGGCAGGCGCACCCGTGCCCGGCCCATCGCCGCGCCACGGGCAGCACCGTGCCCGGCCAGCAGCTGTACCGGCCGCTGGCTGGAAGGGACCTGGGCGGCACGCGCGCGTGGCACGCTCAGCTGTCCTCGTCGAAGCGGCGTTCGAACAGGCCGACCACCGCTTCCATCGCGGCGGCTTCGTCCTCGCCGTTGATGCGCACCGTGACCGGGGTGCCCTGGCCGGCGGCCAGCAGCATCACGCCCATGATGCTCTTGGCGTTGATCTCACGGCCCTTGGCGGCCATGGTCACGTTGCAGCGGAACGGCGCCAGGGTCTGCACCAGCTTGGCGGTGGCCCGGGCATGCAGGCCCAGGCGGTTGCTCACGGTGAGTTCTCGTTCAAGCATCGTCGACTATCGCTCCATTACGGGTACCCGCCGCGGCTGTGGCGGGCAGTTGATCCAGTCCCTGTTCCGGATAATTCATCACCCGCAGCAACATCGGCAGGCTCAGCGCCGACACCCGGCGAACCGGGGTCCCCAGACGGGCCAGCTGCCCGGCAAGGTTGGCGGGGCTGGCGCCGTACAGGTCGGTCAGGATCAGCACACCTTCACCGCCATCGACCCGCCGCAGAGCGGCCGAGGCAAGCGGGAGAAGAGCATCCAGGTCTGCGTCGAACGGTACTTCGAAAGCTTCGGTTTTCAGCGGCAACTGCCGCAGGAGCCGGGTCGCCACGTCAAGCAGGGCGGTCCCGACCCCGGGATGTGTTACGAGGAGAATGCCACAGGTCATTACTGCACGTTAACAGGTCAAGGTGAATTGGCGATAGCAGCAGGAGAGGGGCACTGTGTCCCGTATTCAGTGTTGCCAGGGTCAGAGCCCTTTTCCCCTGGAAAAGGGATCCGACCCCATGCGTTTTTCGATGCCTGACCGGGACTCATCCACGCATGGCGTGGATCGTGTCGACCAAGGTCGACACCCACCAACAGCACACGGAATCTGTCAGAGGCGGGGCGGTGTGGGTAGGCAGGACCGTTGGCGCCATGGATGGCGCCATCGAGCCCCCAGGGAGGGGTTCACGGCGTGTCCTGCCTGCCCACATCGCCCCGCCATCCCACGGAATGCCGCTTTTGCTTTTGCTGTTGCCGGCCAGCGGCCGGCACTACCGGCGGGTGCCGGGCGCAGCCCGGCCGACCCCCTCAATCCTGTTCGCGGTGGTACGTCGCCACGTCTTCCCAGCCCATCTCGCGGGCATGCCGGGCCAGGCGCTCGGCCAGGAACACCGACCGGTGCTTGCCACCGGTGCAGCCGAACGCCACGGTCACGTAGCTGCGGGTGCCATCCCCCAGCTTCGGCAGCCAGGTATCGAGGAAATCCATCAGCTGGGCCAGGTAGCGCTGCACGTCCGGCTGCGCTTCCAGGTAGTCACGCACGCCAGGCTCACGGCCGCTGAGCGCGCGCAGGTCCGGGTCCCAGTGTGGATTGGGCAGCACCCGCGCGTCGAACACGAAGTCCGCCTCGGCCGGCACGCCGCGCTTGTAGGCAAACGATTCGAACAGCAGCGACAGGCCGGTGGCATGGTCCATCGTGAACTCGGTGATGATCCGCCGCCGCAGCTGATGCACGTTGAGGTTGCTGGTATCGATCACCGCATCGGCCTCGCGGCGCAGCGGTGCGGTCAGCTCGCGCTCGCGGGCGATCGCTTCGGGCAGCGACAGGCCCAGCTGGCTCAGCGGATGGCGACGGCGGGTGTCGGCATAGCGCTTGAGCACCGTTTCATCGCTGGCCTCGAAGAACAGCACCTTCACTTCCACGCCGGCGTCGGTGGCCAGCTGCCGCCAGTCACCCAGCTGGCTCAGGTCGGCCTGGCCGCGCACGTCGATGCTGACCGCCAGCCGGCGTGGTGCGCTGCCGTCGTGGTTGGCCAGCAGGCTGCGCACGAAGTCGGGCAGCAGGTGGATCGGCAGGTTGTCCGAGCAGTAGTAGTCCTGGTCCTCGAAGGTCTTCAGGGCGACGGATTTACCCGAGCCGGACAGGCCGCTGACGATGATCAGGGTCGGGGCGGAGGGGGTTGCGGTGCTCATGGACAGGCTCTTCGAAGGGCAGGGGAATCAGGGCGTTCGCCGTTCCAGCAGGTTGCTGTGGCGGGCGATGAACATCGCCGCCGGGTCGATGCCCTTGGTACGCAGGATATGCAGGCGGGTGGCGGCTTCGGTCAGCACGGCCAGGTTACGGCCAGGCATCACCGGCAGGGTGATCAGCGGAACATCCAGGTCCAGCACATGGCGGGTGCCCGAGTCGCCGGTCAGGCGCTCGTAGCCATGCGGGGTGGGTTCGGTCATCGGCTTGGTCAGGTGGACGATCAGCCGAAGGTACTTGTTCTTCTTTACAGCTGTGTCGCCGAACATCTCGCGCACGTTCAGTACGCCCAGGCCGCGCACTTCCAGCAGGTCCTGCAGCAGCTCGGGGCAGGTGCCGTCGAGTACGTCGGGCGCGATCTGGGTGAATTCGGGGGCATCGTCTGCGACCAAGCGATGGCCACGGCTGAGCAGTTCCAGCGCCAACTCGCTCTTGCCCGATCCAGCCTCGCCGGTGATCAGCACGCCGATCGAGTAGATCTCCATGAACACGCCATGCAGGATCACCCGCGGCGCCAGCGTACGCGCCAGGTGGTAGGACAGGTGGTTGAGCAGTTCGTGGCCGCGCTTGGGCGACAGCCACAGCGGCGTGCCGGATTCATCGGCGGCGGCGCGCAGGTCTTCCGGGCAGGCCTGGTTGCGGGTCAGCACCAGCGCCAGCGGGTGCGACTGCATGATCTTTTCGATGGTCTCCCAGCGCTGGCGCGGTTCCAGCGCATCCAGCCAGGACAGTTCCTCGGTGCCCAGGATCTGCACCTTGTTGGGATAGATGGCGTTGAGGTAGCCGGCCAGCGAGGGGCGCCGCGAGACCGTGTTGCCGGCCTCCAGCTCGCGCTTCTCGCCGGACTTGCCGGCAGCCCAGCGCAGCCCCAGCCGCTCGCGCTGCTGTTCGAACAGTTCACGGGCGGTGATGCTGGTATTCATGCGGCGCTCGCAGGTGGGGTCATGTCCAGCGCCTCGCGCAGGGCCCGGGCATCGCCCGCTTCGCGCAGGGCCTGGCGGATGTCCGGCGCGGAGAACAGCTCGGCCAGCTCGGACAGCAGCATCAGGTGCTGGTGGGTGTAGTGGGCGGGGACGGCCATGGCGAACACCAGGTCCACCGGCTCGTCGCCACCGAAGTCGACCGGGGTGGCCAACCGCAGCAGGGCGCCGCGGGGGCGGTCCAGGGTTGGCGCGCGGCCGTGGGGAATGGCGATGCCGTGACCGATCACGGTGCTGCCCAGCGCTTCGCGCTGGCACAGGTTCAGATAGATCTGTTCGGCGTTGGCCTGGCGGCAGGCCAGCAACCCGGCGGCGGCCTGCAGGACGCTGTCGCGGTCGGTGGCCGTGCAGAGCTGGGTCTGCACGGCCGCCAGGAGGTCAGTCAGGGGCATGTCTGCGGGGAACGGTGGCGATCAGCCACCATTGTCGCCCACCGGCAGCGGCGCGTGCTGCTGTTTTTTCTCCTTGTGCTTGATCACCAGGCGGTCAAGCTTGTCCGCAAGCAGGTCGATCGCGGCATACATGGTCTGGGCATTGGCCTCGGCGTGCAGGGTCTGGCCGGGAATGTTGAGGCTGGCGTCGACGTGGTGTTCGGTCTTCTGCAGCTTGAGGGTCACCCGCGCTTCGCAGTGCTGGTCGAAGTGTTTGCCGATCCGGGCCAGCTTCTCCTCTACATAGGACTGCAGGGCCGGGGTGACTTCGACATCTTTGCCAAACGTTTCGATGCGCATCGGGTTTCTCCTGTGTTCGGATGTGCCAATGAACCTCTCCGCCGGGCGCGGCGGCGCGTCAAGCGATTCTGACCCTTTCGTGCGAGGCGGAAATGTTCATGGCTTCACGATACTTCGCCACGGTGCGCCGCGCTACTGGAATTCCCGATGATTTGAGCAGGTCAGCCAGCTTGGCGTCAGAAAGCGGCTTGCGCGGGTTCTCGTCGTCGATCAGGCGCCGGATCATCGCCTGGATGGCGGTGCTGGACGCCTCGCCACCGCCCTCGGTATCAATGCCGGAGGCAAAGAAGGCGCGCAGCGGCAGGGTGCCTCGCGGGGTACGCACGTGCTTGCGGGCGATCGCGCGCGAGACCGTGGATTCGTGCAGGCCGAGCTCGGCGGCGATCTCGCGCAGGGTCAGTGGACGCAGCGCCTGCTCACCGAATTCAAGGAAGCCGGCCTGCTGCAGGATCAGGCTGCGCACGACGCGCAGCAGGGTTTCGCCACGCTGCTGCAGCCCTTTCAGCAGCCAGCGCGCTTCCTGCAGCTGGGCACGCAGGTAGCCGGCATCGGCGTCGCCACAGCGTCGGATCAGCTGTTCGTAGCCGCGGTGGATCACCACCTTCGGCCCGGCATGCGCGGCCAGCGCCGCGCGCCACACGCCGTTCTGCCGCCACACCACCACGTCCGGCACCACATAGGTGTCCTGCGACAGCGGTGCGATCTGCGTGCCCGGGCGCGGGTCCAGCGAGCGCAGCAGCGCCACGGCAGCCTCGACCTCGTCCAGCGGCTGCTTCAACTCATGGGCAAGCCCGGCGACGCCGCTGCGCGGCAACCGTTCCAAGGGGCCTGCGGCAATCTGCCGCGCCAGGATCAGGGCGGGCGTGTCGCCGGCCAGCACATCCAGCTGCAGCAGCAGGCATTCGCCCAGCGTGCGTGCAGCCACACCCACCGGATCGAAGCGCTGGATGCGATGCAGCACGGCGAGGATCTCGTCCTCGTCGGCGTGGATCGCCGGCAACAGGGTTTCAGCGATGGTGGCCAGCGGCTCGCGCAGGTACCCGTCGTCGTCCAATGCATCGATCAGTGCCGCGCCGATGCTGCGATCACGCGAGGACAGATGCGACAGATGCAGCTGCCACAGCAGATGGTCGGCCAGTGTTTCGGTTTCGGCTACGCGCTCGGCAGCGCTGCCGTTGTCGTCGTCATCGTCGAAGCTGCCACCGCTGCCGGCCGCGCTCCAGTCCAGTTCGGCCGGTGCCCAGTCGTCACCGGCATCGGTGCGTTCTGCGGCGGCGTCACTGTCGTTGCCATCGCCGGCTTCGTTGGCGGTACTGCTGCTGTCACTGCTGTCGGCCCAGTCCAGCAGTGGATTGCTTTCCACCGCCTGCGCGATTTCCAGCTCCAGCTCGGTGGTGGACATCTGCAGCAGCTTGATCGCCTGCTGCAACTGGGGCGTGAGCACCAGTTGCTGTCCCAACGATGTCTGCAGCCGAGTCTTCATGCCTGTGCCGAAAGGAAGGAAAGGGACCCGGCGACTGCACTCACAGCTTGAAGGAATCCCCGAGGTAGACGCGACGTACATCGGCGTTGTCCAGGATCGCTTCCGGCGAACCCTGGGCCAGCACGCTGCCCTCAGCGAGGATATACGCGCGGTCGCAGATACCCAAGGTCTCGCGCACGTTGTGGTCGGTGATCAACACGCCGATGCCACGCTGCTTGAGATGGGTGACGATGCGCTGGATCTCGCCGACCGAAATCGGGTCGACACCGGCGAACGGTTCGTCGAGCAGGATCAGGCGCGGCTGCGCGGCCAGGGCGCGGGCGATCTCGCAGCGGCGGCGTTCGCCACCGGACAGGCTGGCGCCGAGCTGGTCGGCGACATGGCCCAGCTGCAGTTCGTCGAGCAGGCTGTTCAATTCGCGCTCGCGGCCCTTCGAATCGAGGTCCTCGCGCAGTTCCAGCACCAGGCGGATGTTGTCGGCCACGGTCAGCTTGCGGAACACCGAGGGTTCCTGCGGCAGGTAGCCCACGCCCTGCTTGGCGCGGGTATACATCGGATCGCCGGTGATGTCTTTGCCATCGAGCACGATGCTGCCAGCGTCAGCCGCAACCAGGCCGACGATCATGTAGAAGCAGGTGGTCTTGCCGGCGCCGTTGGGGCCGAGCAGGCCGACCACTTCACCGGCGTCGAGGGTCAACCCGAAGTCCTTGACGACTTCGCGCTGCTTGTACTTCTTGCGCAGGCCCTTGGCGACGAGCATTACTTCCTGCTCCCGGCCGGCTGCGCCGGCGTGGTGGCCCTGGGCTGTGCCGCAGGCGCGGCCGGGGTCTTGTTCTTCGGCGGGATGACGGTGCGCACGCGGCTGCCGTCACCACCGGAGTTCATCTCGCCGGTACGGGTGTTGTAGACCATGCGCTGGCCGGCATTGGTGCCGCGGGCGCTGGTGACCTTGTAGTTGCCGGTCAGGGTGATGATCTCGGTCTTGATGTCGTAATCGATGCGATCAGCCAGCGCGTCCATCCAGGTGCCGTCATCGAGCTGCTGCTTCATCTTGGCCTGCTTGCCGGTGAACACCACGCGCACGGCCTCGCCGTCCTTGAGGTAGATCTCGGCCTCGGACGAGCGCAGGTCCAGCGTGCCCTGGGTGATGATCACGCCCTGCGACAGCACGGTCTTGCCGTCGCCGGTGAGCATGCCCGACTGGGCGCCGGAATCGATGTGCATGTCTTCGTTGCGGTCGGTGGACTTGGCGAAGGCGGCGCTGGGGACAAGAAGACCGAGCGCGAGTACGGCGGCAAAGGGAATCTTCATCGGGGTCCGTTCTACCGGTGGAGGCCGCCCGGGCGGGCCGGGGGCGGGCGGATGGGGCTGCCGGCCCTGCGCCTGTCCGGAGACGTCGCAGGCTGGCGGCGGAATCAGTGCTTGGGCGTGTAGCGGCCCTTGGACTGGCTGAGGAAATGATACGTGTTGTTCTTCGAATCCACTTCGAAGCCGACGCCGGACTGTTCCATGCCCGGGCGGGTCATGGTCACCAGGGCGTCGGTGCGGGCGCGGTTTTCCTTCGGGAACACGTCCAGATGATCGGTGCGGAAGGTGGTCGGCACCGTGCCCGGGCCGGCCGGGCTGTCGCCGGCGACATTGCCGCGCAGCTTCATCTCGTCGCCCTTGGCACTGAGCCAGCCGGTCTCGGCACGCAAGGTCCAGTGCTTGCCATCCTTGTCCGGCATCTCGAACAGCGGCGTGGCGATGTTGATGGTCTGGTCACCGCGCTGGCGCTCCAGCAGCGGCGCACGCAGGGTAGTCGATTCCTTGCCGTGCTCATCCAGGGCGACGATCTGGAAGTCATGCAGGATGTAATCCACGCCGACTTCCTGGCCGCCACTGGCCGGGCCCTTGTCACGGTTGCGCAGCGCCGCCCAACTGCTCAGCAGGGCGGCCAGCAGCAGGCCGATGCCGAGCACGGTGCGCCAGTTCAGGGTGGGCAGGTTCATGCGCCGAACCTCGCCAGCACGGCGTCCACGTGGCCCTGGGCGGCCAGCAGGATGTCGCACAGTTCACGTGCGGCGCCCAGCCCGCCCTCGGCACGGGTCTGCCAGTGCACGCGCTCGGCGATCCACGGATGGGCGTTGGCCGGGGCCACCGCCAGGCCGACCGCACCCAGTGGCGCCAGATCGGGCAGGTCATCGCCCATGAACGCCACCTGTTCCAGGCCGATGCCGTGCTGCGCGCACAACGCCTGCACGCTGGCCAGCTTGTCGCCCACGGCGATCTGGGTGTCGATGCCGAGGTCGGCGCCGCGCTTGAGCGCGGACTGGCTGTTGCGCGCGGTGATCAGCACGGGGTGGATACCGTGCTGCTGCAGCAGTTTCAGGCCCAGGCCATCCTGCACGAAGTACGCCTTGCTCTCGTTGCCGTCCTTGTCGTAGTACAGCCGACCGTCGGTGAGGGTGCCGTCCACGTCGAAGCAGGCCAGGCGGATACGGGCCGCGGCGGCATGCAGGTGGGCGGGGAAGGCGGGCAGGGGGGACCAGGGCATCAGGGCGGCAGGCTCGTTGGGGGCAGGTGCGGCGTTACAGACTGAATGGGGTTGATGGACTGTCGGTTAAACCACCCGGGCCCGCAACAGGTCATGAATGTTCAGGGCGCCGACCGCGCGGCCCTGGCCATCGACCACGATCAGGCCATTGATTTTCTGGGTTTCCATCTGCCGGGCCGCCTCGACCGCGAGCTGGTCAGCACCGATGGTGCGCGGGTTGCGGGTCATCACATCGGCGATCTTTGCGGTGCGCACGTCCAGCGCGCTGTCCAGCGCACGGCGCAGGTCACCGTCGGTGAACAGGCCGATCAGCACGCCGTCGGCATCGACCACGGCGGTCATGCCCAACCGTTTGCGGCTCATTTCCATCAGCGCTTCGCTGAGGCTGGCGTCGGCGCCCACGCTGGGCAGGTCCTCGCCGGTGTGCATCACGTCGGTGATGTGCAGCAACAGGCGGCGGCCGAGGCTGCCGGCCGGGTGCGAGCGGGCGAAGTCATCGGCGGTGAAGCCGCGTGCGTCGAGCAGGGCCACAGCCAGCGCATCGCCCATCGCCAGCGAGGCGGTGGTACTGGAGGTCGGCGCCAGCGCCAGCGGGCAGGCCTCGGCCGGCACACTCACATCCAGATGGATGTCGGCGGCGGTGGCGAGGCTGGACTGCGGGCGGCCGGTCATGGAAATCAGCACGTTGCCCTGGCGCTTGAGTACCGGCAGCAGCATCAGCACCTCGTCGGACTCGCCCGAATAGGACAGGGCCAGCACCACGTCGTCTTCGGTGATCATGCCCAGGTCGCCGTGGCCGGCTTCACCGGGATGCACGTAGAACGCCGGCGTACCGGTGGACGCCAGGGTGGCGGCGATCTTGCGGGCGATATGCCCGGACTTGCCCATGCCGGTGGCGACCACCCGCCCGTGGCTGGCCAGGATCGCCTGGCAGGCCTGCTGGAAGGCCTCGCCAAGGCGGTCGGCCACGGCATCCAGCGCCTGCCGCTCGATCTCGAAGACGCGGCGGCCGCTGGCGACCAGGCCGGCAGGGTCGACGGAACGGGGGGGCAACAGGGATTCGGCCATGCGGACGCCACGCAGCGGAAGTAGAATGGACGCACATTTTATTAGGAAAGCCCGTTGGACGCCGACACCATCCGCAATCTGATCGAAACCGGCCTGCCTGGCGCCCGCGCCGACGTGCAGGGCGACGATGGCGTGCATTTCGAAGCGACCGTGGTCTACGAGGCCTTCGCCGGCAAGATGCCGCTGGCCCGCCACCGCATGGTGTATGCCACGCTGGGCGACCTGATGGGCGGCGCGATCCACGCGCTGGCGCTGAAAACCGTGACCCCGGCCGAAGCCGGCTGAACCGCAGAAGATCCCGAATACATGGCCAAGATCGTTGTGACCGGCGGCGCTGCGCTGCACGGTGAAGTGAGCATCTCCGGCGCCAAGAACGCCGTCCTCCCCATTCTCTGCGCGACCCTGCTGGCCGATGCGCCGGTGGAGATCACCAACGTGCCGCACCTGCACGATGTGGTCACCACGGTGAAGCTGCTGGGCGAGCTGGGCGCCAAGGTCACCATCGACCAGGGCACGCTGTCGCGCGGCAGCGCGATCGTGGTCGACCCGCGCTCGGTCAACCAGCACGTGGCACCCTACGAGCTGGTCAAGACCATGCGCGCTTCGATCCTGGTGCTGGGCCCGCTGCTGGCCCGCTTCGGCGCGGCCGAAGTGTCGCTGCCCGGCGGCTGCGCGATCGGTTCGCGTCCGGTCGACCAGCACATCAAGGGCCTGCAGGCGCTGGGTGCCGAGATCGTGGTCGAGAACGGCTTCATCAAGGCCACCGCCAAGCGCCTCAAGGGCGGCCATTTCACCTTCGACATGGTCAGCGTCACCGGCACCGAGAACGTGCTGATGGGTGCGGTGCTGGCTGAAGGCACCACCATCCTCGACAACTGCGCGATGGAACCGGAAGTGACCGATCTGGCGCACTGCCTGATCGCGCTGGGCGCGAAGATCGAAGGCCTGGGCACCGCCCGCCTGGTGATCGAAGGCGTCGAGCGCCTGTCCGGTGGCCGCCATGAAGTGCTGCCCGACCGCATCGAGACCGGCACCTTCCTGGTCGCCGCAGCGATGACCGGTGGCAAGGTCACGGTCAACCGTGCGCGCCCGAACACCATGGACGCGGTGCTGTCCAAGCTGGTCGAGGCCGGTGCGAAGATCGAGACCACCGACGACACCATCACCCTGGACATGCAGGGCAAGCGGCCGAAGGCGGTCAACCTGACCACCGCGCCGTACCCGGCATTCCCGACCGACATGCAGGCGCAGTTCATGGCGCTCAACTGCGTGGCCGACGGCGTGGGCGTGATCAACGAAACGATCTTCGAGAACCGTTTCATGCACGTCAACGAACTGCTGCGCCTGGGTGCGGACATCCAGGTCGAAGGGCATACCGCCATCGTGCGTGGCAGCGAGCACCTGAGCGGTGCACCGGTGATGGCCACCGACCTGCGTGCGTCGGCGTCGCTGATCCTGGCCGGCCTGATGGCCAGCGGCGACACCACCATCGACCGCATCTACCACCTTGACCGTGGCTACGAGAACATCGAAGAGAAGCTGTCTTCGCTCGGTGCCACCATCCGGCGCGTGCCATGATCCTGCGCGGGAAATTCAGCCCGCGTCGCAAGGCGCTGCTTGCGCTGGTGCTGATCGTGCTGGCGTGGCTGGGCTATGCCTGGTACGCCAACATCGCCATCACCCGGGGCATCGAGCAGAAGGACATGGACTGGAACGGCGACGGTACGGTCACGCGTGACGAGATCATCGAGTCGTTCTATGCGGTTGCGGTGAACGACAGCCAGGACGGCAACCGCCATTGCCGCACTTTCGTCTGGCGCAGCACCGGCGAGCAGATCCGCGTGGACTGCCGCACCGAGTTCAAGGCGGCCGAAGACAAATCGGCCGAAGCGAAGAAATAAGAAAACGCCCGCGAAAGCGGGCGTTTCTTTTTGGGATACACCCATCCGCGCCATGCGTGGATGACGTGGATCTCCGGTCAGTTCATCGCCTTGATGGTCAGGTCCAGCGCATCGCGGCCGCTCTCACGCTGCAGCATGCGCGCCGGCACCGGAAACTCCGGCACGATCCACGCGATCAGTTCCTTGTTGCCGTCGGCACGCGAGACCTTGGTGGCCTCGTAGCTCTTGCCGCCCACGGTGATCGACTCCTTGCCGATCACGCGGTACGTCATGTTCTTGATGCGGCCTTCGTCGACCATGCGATAGGTCAGCGGCTTGCCGGCGGCCAGGTCACGGGCGATCGCCAGGTTGATCAGCAGCGCGTCCATGTCGCCCGCCTTCAGCGCGATGGGGCCCGCACGGTCCGGCTTGATGTCGCCGGTCCAGGTGGCCTGGTTGCTGGTCCAGTTGTAGTTGGCCTGCACGTTGCGCTTCTTCACCAGCAGCGCCGAACGGTCCTGGCTGCTGAGCGGGCGCAGCTGGCCACGGACTTCCTCGAACACCGTGCTCTGGCTGAGGTCGGCCAGCTGGTTCTTCACCTGCAGGCTGTAGCGCCACTTGTTGCTGCCTTCGCTGGCCAGGGTCATGGTGCCGTTGGCCTGCATGCCCATGTAGCTGGCCAGGTAATCCGCCTTGAACGGTTCCAGGGCCATGGCCGGCAGGCTGGCCACGGTCAGGGCAGCGGCTGCGATCCAGGTGAGGGGGCGGGTCAGGGTGTTCATGCTCAGACTCCTTGGTATTCGATCAGGCGCAGATCGACGCGATCTTCGCCGTCTTCGCGTTGCAGGATGCGCACCGGGGTGGGGACACCGTTGGCGATCCAGAGAATGGTTTCGTTTCTGCCGCCGTTGGTCCGGTAGACCCGCAGCGCGTTGTAGGACAGGTCGCCGACCTCGACGTTCTCGGTCTGCGGCGCGGCCTGGTAGTCGTGTTCGCGGACCTTGCCCATGTCCACGTAGCGGTAGTGCATGGCGGCGCCCGGGCGGGCATCGCGCATGATCGCCAGATTGATCAGCAGTGCGCTCTGGTCGCCCGCCTGCAGCGGGATCGGCTGCGCGCGTTCCTTCTTGACGTCACCGGTCCATTGCGCGGTGCCGGCCTGCCAGTTGTAGGTACCGACCGCCTTCTTGCCCAGGAACAGGCCCTTGCGCACCGTGCTCTGGCTGAGCGGCGCATACACGCCGCTGCGCTCCTCGAACACTGTGCTCTGTTCGATGTTCAGGCCCAGCACGCTGGCAAAGCCGCGGCGGCCGACCACCTGCATGTCCACCCGCCACTGGCTGCCGCCGGTGTGGGTGACCTGCATGCTGGCATCGCCCGCTTCCTTGCCCTTGTAGAAGGCCTGGTAGGTGGCGCTGAACGGCTGCAGCGGCGGTGGCTCCCAGGCCAGTGCCGGTGGCATCGGTACGACCGGCGCCTCGGCAGGCGGCTGCGCTGCGGGCACCGGTGCCGGCGGGGTGGCGGGCGCCGGTGCCTGTCCCCAGCCCACGCCGGGGAACACGGCAAGCGACAGCAGCAATGAAGTGGACAGCAGGGTCGTGGTCTTCATGGAGGACAGGGACCGCAGGAGGGGGGCAGGATGCCAGCCCCGCAGTCAGCAGGGCGTGTGCAAGGGCGTTACCGGTTCAGGTTTCCGGCGGAATCTAGGGCCAAGGGGCTAAACAGGGGGTGACCGTCCAGCCAGGGCTGACCCTCCCGTTCAGCCAGGCGGCCCTCGCACAACAGCTGCAGGGTGGCGATCAGCAGCGGATGCTCCACCGCCAGCACGCGCTCGGCCAGGCTGTGCGCGTCATCACCTGGCTGCACCGGTACACGTACCTGCGCCAGCACGGCTCCGGCATCCAGCTCCGGCACCACCAGGTGCACGCTGGCGCCGTGCTCGGCATCGCCGGCCTGCAGCGCCCGGGCATGGGTGTCCAGGCCCTTGTGCAGCGGTAGCAGCGACGGATGGATATTGACCAGCCGGCCATCGAAGCGCTGTACGAAGGCTGCGCCGAGGATGCGCATGTAGCCTGCACAGACGATCCAGTCCGGCTGTACCGCGGCAAGCGCATCGCCCAGTGCCTGCTCGTAGCTGGCGCGGTCACTGAAGGACTTCGGTGCGTGTGCCCAGCGCAGGTTCGGTGCGACGCGCTGCAGGGCCTCCGCGGCGGGGCGGTCGGAAAACACGCCGACCACCTCGGCCGGCAGGCGGCCGCTGCCGATCGCGTCGAGGATGGCCTGCAGGTTGCTGCCGCGGCCCGAGGCGAGCACGGCGATGCGGGTTGGGGCGGTCATTGCAGGGAACTCCGGCGGATCAGTGGCCACGTCAGCAGGCTGCCGACGGTCGCCATCAGCATGTCGGCATGCGCATCCCACATGTCACCCTGCTGGCCGTTGTAGGCCTCGGCGGCATCCGGCGACAGCGCCAGCGCGATGGCCCACTCGAACCATTCGTAGACCAGGCTGGCACACATCACCGTCATCACCGCCAGAGTGAAGGCCTGGCCCAGGCGCAGCGCGGGCCACGCATGGCGCGCCAGCTGCAGCAGCGCGGGAGTGAAGCAGACGCCGAACAGGAAGTGGATGAGGCGGTCGAAGTGATTGCGCTGCCAGCCGAAGGCCGCGTTCGGCGACCAGCCGGTCAGCGCCTGCGCCCAGGCGTCGTAGGGCACGTTGGAGTACAGCCAGCGCGCCGCCACGCAGTGCAGCGCGATGAAGCCACAGATGGCGATGAAGGCGCCGTTGCCCAGCCAGCCGCCGCGACGGTCGACCCACAGCAGCGCGGCCAGCCCGATCACGGTCAGGGTGCTGTGCAGGGCCTGTTCGGTAGGCCACAGCGGGTGGACCCAGCTGATGGCGAACACCGCCAGTACGGTGGCAAAGGCCAGCTTCTTGGGCCCCGAGAAGCGGTGGGTGGTGGGCGAAGTGGACGTCGGGAGGGCAGGCGCGGACATGGGAAATCGATCAGGACAGGACGGGGCGTCTGCCGGCAGGTTCAGACACTGAGGTGGTCGCCGCGGTCGAACAGCGCGGCCATTTCAGGCTTGGACAGGAACACCCAGGCATAGGCGGCCAAGGCCATGCCCAGCGGGCCTGCCAGTACGCCCAGCCAGGCTGCGCGCTGGCACCAGGCCAGCCCCGTGCGATGTGACAGCTGGCGCGCGGTGTGCAGCTGCACGAACCCCAGCACGGCGGCCAGCCCGGCGATCGACGCATAGACCGTGGTCAGCATCCAGGCATCGTCCAGCCCGCGTGACTGGGCCACCCAGCCGCTGAGGCCGAGGAACGCCACTGTGGCGACCCAATGGAAGCCGGCCAACGCGTAGAACAGCACTTTCAGCGTCTGCAGATGGCTGACCAGCTGCAGCTGCGCCAGGGTCTGATGTGGCAGCGGCGGCGGATTGCCGGAGGCAGTCATGCGGTCGTGGCGGGAAGGTCGAAGGCGGCCTTGACCTGCGGGCGCAGCAGGGTGATCAGGCTGAACACCCCCAGTGCGGTGCCGATCGGCGTGAACAGGCAGGCCAAGCCGGCCACGATCAGGCACAGCAGGTAGCGGCGGCGACGGGTCAGGCAGCGGCCGGCGTAGGCCACGAACGCGCCCAGGGTCACGCCGCCGAACACGATGACGCAGCCGACGATGGTGAACATCCAGCCGAACAGGCGTTCCTCGGCCGGCGATGACGGCTGGCCGCCGGAATTCATCGGCAGGTTGCCGGTGAGCGCGGTGATGCCCAGCACGATGTGGATGATGAAGATCAGCGAGAACAGCGCGATCAGGGCGCCGACCACGTAGTGCGCGATGGCCAGCATGCGCAGGTGATCGGCATCCTGCGCGCTGAACACCGGTACCGTCGCCAGCGGCGGCGGCACGGGGGCGGGCGACAAGGGGGGCGTTGCGTCCATGCGGGCTCCTGGGTTGCCGGGATCAGCCGATGTGGACGCGCTCGGCGCCTTCGGCGGTGACCACCTGGCCGATGGTCCAGTGCTCCAGGCCCTGCGCCTTGACCGCGTCGGACACTGCAGCCACCTGGTCCGGCGCCACGATCAGCACGAAGCCGATGCCGCAGTTGAAGGTGCGCCACATTTCACTGTCGGCCACCGCGCCTTCCTTCTGCAGCCACTGGAACACCGGCGGCAGGGTCCACGACGAGGCCTGGATGTCCAGGCCCAGGCCTTCGGGCACCACACGGATGATGTTCTCGGTCAGGCCACCACCGGTGATGTGGGCCATGCCATGGATGGCCTCGCCGTGCGACTTCAGCAGCGACAGGATCGGCTTGACGTACAGGCGGGTCGGCGCCATCAGCGCATCGACCAGCTTCACGCCGCCTTCCAGCTCCAGATCGGCCGGGCGACCGGCGCGGTCGTAGATGCGGCGCACCAGTGAGTAACCGTTGGAGTGCGGGCCGGACGAGGCGATGCCGATCAGCACGTCGCCGGCGGCCACGCTGGCGCCGTCCTTCAGCTCGCTCTTCTCGACCGCAGCGACCGTGAAGCCGGCCAGGTCGTACTCGCCCGGGGCATACATGTCGGGCATTTCAGCGGTTTCGCCGCCGATCAGCGCGCAGCCGGCCTCGGTGCAGCCGTTGGCGATGCCGCCCACGACCGCCGCGGCGGTGTCGATGTCCAGCTTGCCGGTAGCGAAGTAGTCCAGGAAGAACAGCGGTTCGGCACCCTGCACCAGCACGTCGTTCACGCACATGGCGACCAGGTCGATGCCGATCGTATCGTGGCGGTTCAGCTGGTGGGCCAGCTTCAGCTTGGTGCCCACGCCGTCGGTACCGGACACCAGCACCGGCTCGCGGTACTTGTTGGACAGGTCGAACAGGGCGCCGAAGCCACCCAGGCCACCCATCACTTCCGGGCGGAAGCTGCGCTTGACCAGGGGCTTGATCCGCTCGACCAGCGCGTTGCCGGCGTCGATGTCGACACCCGCGTCACGATAGGTGAGGGGGGAGGGGGCGGAAGACGGGGTGTTGGTCACGGGCGTCGGCGCTGGCAGGGGTTGAACGGGCGATTTTAACAGGCCGCATTGGCGCAAAGGCCGTATTCGGGCAACAATTCCCCCGGATACGTCGAGCCAATGGATGTCCTGATGCGCCGCAGCCTGATTCTGACCCTGCTCCTTGCGCTGAGCCTGCCGGTGGCCACGATGGCCCAGAGCGGCCTGCGCACCGAGGGTGATGTTGCCACCGCCACTGGCGCGTACGAGGCCGAAGTGCCCGTCAACAGCCAAGCCGAAGCCGACCGCAACGGCGCCCTGGCCCGCGCCTTGAGCGTTGTACTGGGCAAATTGTCCGGCGATCGCAGCGTGATGTCGCGCCCTGGCGTGGCGCAGGCGCTGCGCAATGCCAAGGATTACGTGGCCAGCTACGACTACAAGCAGGACCAGAGCGTGAGCGCCAGTGGCGCCCCCAGCTTCCGTACCCTGCTGGTGGCCCGCTTCCGCGAGGACGATGTCGATTCGCTGGTGTCGGCGCTGGGCCTGCCGCTGTGGCCGCAGCCGCGCCCGAAGCCGGTGCTGTGGCTGGCCGTCGACGACGGCAGTGGTCCGCGCCTGGTCAGCGTGCAGCAGGCCAACGCCGCCCGCCCGTTGCTGAACCGCGCCATCGAGCGCGGCTACAAGCTGGGCCTGCCCAGCGGTGGTGCCGCCGAACAGGCACTGGCCGGTGCCATCTGGCGCCAGGACAGCGCCGCCGTGGCCCGCGCCTCTTCGCGCTACTCGCCGCCGATGCAGCTGATCGGCAAGCTGTACCGCGCCAACGGTGGCTGGCAGGCGGACTGGGTGTTCGTCGACAACGGCCGTGAGCTGAACAAGTGGACCAGCAAGGACGCCAACGCCATGCGTGCGATGGCCGCCGGTGCCGATGGTGCCGCCGATGCGCTGGTCAAGCGTTATGCCAAGGCCGGCGCCGCCGTCGGCCAGGCCGGCAGCTACCGGGTGGTGGTCACCGGCATCAACAGCGCCGACGACTACCTGCGCCTGGCTGCCGGCCTGCGCGAGGTACCGGTGGTGCGCAACGTCACCCCGCTGCACGCTTCGGCCGGCCAGCTGGAGCTCAGCCTGGAGATGACCACCGGCCTGGCCGGCTTCAACCGCATGCTGGGCGACAACGGCGTGCTGGTGCCGAGCGCACCGCTGCCGGCCCTGCCGACGCCGATCGATGACACCACCGGTACTCCGGTGGCCGCCCCGGTCAGCAACGAGTACCGCCTGCGATGACTCTGACCCCGGAAGCGGAAATCGCGCAGTTCCTGCGCCGCCTGAAGTACATCCTGTTCGCCGGCCTGGTCGGCTGGGTGGTGTGGCTGCTGGCGCCGATCCTGACTCCCTTCGTGCTGGCGCTGGCGCTGGCCTGGCTGGGCGATCCGCTGGTGGACCGCATCGAGGCCACCGGCCGCTCGCGCATGACCGGCGTGGTGCTGGTGTTCGCGGCGATGGTGCTGGTGATCGTGGCGCTGCTGCTGGTGCTGGTGCCGATGATCGAGCGCCAGATCACCACCCTGATCGCGGTCGCGCCGCAGGCACAGGCGTGGTTGATGGAAAAGGGCATTCCCTGGTTCGAGCAGAAGACCGGCCTGGAAGTGATGCAGTGGCTGGACCCGGACCGCCTGATCGAATGGGTGCGCAGCCACTGGCAGCAGGCCGGCGGCTTCGCCACCACGTTCATGGGCTACGTCTCGCGCTCGGGCTTCGCGATGGTGACCTGGGTGGTCAACATCCTGCTGCTGCCGATCCTGGCGTTCTACTTCCTGCGTGACTGGGACAAGCTGGTCGAGCGGGTCGCGTCGGTGATTCCGCGCAACCAGATCGGCACCATCAGCGCGCTGGCGCGCGAATCCAACGAGGTGCTGGGCGCGTTCATCCGCGGCCAGTTCCTGGTGATGCTGGCGCTGGGCGTGATCTATGCCGGTGGCCTGTCGCTGGTTGGCCTGAAGCTGGGCCTGCTGATCGGCCTGATTGCCGGCCTCATCAGCTTCATCCCTTACCTGGGCGCGACCACCGGCATCCTGATGGCGATCATCGCCGCACTGGTGCAGGCGCAGGGCTTCGACCTGAAGCTGCTGATCCTGGTCGGCGTGGTGTTCACCGTGGGCCAGCTGCTGGAAAGCTACGTGCTGACCCCGCGCATCGTCGGCGACAAGATCGGCCTGCACCCGGTGGCGGTGATCTTCGCGGTGATGGCCGGCGGCCAGCTGTTCGGCTTCCTCGGCATGCTGCTGGCGCTGCCGGTGGCGGCGGTGACCAACGTGCTGCTGCGCTACGCGCACCAGCGCTACCGCCAGAGCGAGCTGTACGTGGGCGAGAAGCCGGCGATCGTGCTTGATGGCGTGGTCGATGCCCCCCATATCATCATTCCGAACGACAAGGGCCCCGACCTGAAGTGATGGGTGTGCCGCAACTGCCGCTGGCCCTGCATTACCCACGGGACCAGCGCCTGGAGACCTTCATCGGCGCGCCGGATGGCGCGCTGGCGCAGCTGCGCGCGATCGCGGTGGGCGCCAGCCACGATTGGGTCTACCTGGAAGGGGCGGCGGGCACCGGCAAGACCCATCAGGCGCTGGCGATGTGTTCCAGCGCCGAGCAGGCCGGCCGCCTGCCGACCTACGTGCCGCTGGCCAGCGCCGCCGGTCGCGTGCGCGCGGCGCTGGATGGGCTGGAGGTGCGCGAACTGGTGGCGCTGGATGGCCTGGACGAGGTTGCCGGCAACCGCGAGGACGAGATCGCGCTGTTCGATTTCCACAACCGCGCGCGCGCTGCGGGCGTGACCGTGTTGTACACGGCGCAGAAGGCGCCGGAAGAGCTGGGCCTGGTACTGCCCGACCTGCGTTCGCGCCTGGGCCAGTGCGTGCGCGTGCTGCTGCAGCCGTTGGATGAGGAAGGTCGCGCGGCGGTGCTGCGTGAGCGTGCACTGCGGCGTGGGCTGGCGATCGACGAGGCGGCCATCGAGTGGCTGCTGTCGCACACCGGGCGCGAGCTGGGTGGATTGATCACGCTGCTGGACTGGCTGGACCGCGAATCGCTGGCGGCGAAGCGGCGGATCACCGTGCCGTTCCTGCGCCAGGTGCTGGAAGAAGGCCGGCCTCGTTACTGAGGGTGGGGTTTGTTTGCAGGGCTGCGCCCTGCACCCGCCGAAGCCGAAGCAACATCAACGTCAACGTCAAAAGCGGGCTATCCGTGGGATGGCGGGGCGCTGTGGGTTTGCGGGGACGCCGTGAACCCATCCATGGGGGCTTGGTCGCCGCATCCATGCGGCTCACACCCCGCAAACCCACAGCCCCCCGCCTTCGACAGGTTTCCGCGGCTGTTGGTGGATGCCGACCTTGGTCGACACCAGAGCAAGCGCAGCGGAGCGACCCGCTTTTGCTTTTCTTTCCTTTCTTCCGTGGCTGGACGCGCACGGAAACTGTCAGAGGCCGGTCGGGGTGGGCTGCGCAGGGGCGTGAGCCGCATGGATGCGGCGACCGAGCTTACATGGACGTACTTGCAGCGTCCCCTGCGCAGCCCACCCCGACCGGCCAAGCAAGGCTTCTGCTCTCAAAACGTCCAGCCACGAGGGGCTCAGCCGTTCGCCGCCAACTCAACATCCAGCGCGCGCAGGCGATCCACGGTACCCACATCGGTCCAACGCCCGCGATGGTGCTGCCCCGTCATCAACCCCTGCGCCATGAAATGCTTCTGCAGCGGCACCACCGAGAACTTCGGCGGAACACGCTCGCTACCCGGCGCATCGCCGATCACCGTGCGCCAGTCGGCCACGATGGAGGGGCGATACACGCCGATGCCCGCGTAGGTCAGGCACGGCCCTTGGCGGTCGTGGTGCAGCAGGCCCTGCGCGTCCAGCCGGTAGTCGCCGTCCGGGTGCTGCGCGGGATTGTCGACCAGCACCAGGTGCGCCTGGCCCTGTGGTTCGCGGGGCAGCGTGGCGAAATCGAAGTCAGTCCAGATGTCACCGTTCACCACCAGGAACGGGGCGTCGCCCAGCACCGGCAGCGCGTTGAGGATGCCACCGCCGGTTTCCAGCGGGGTCTGCCCTTCGTAAAGGAAATGCAGGCGCAGGCCCCATTGGCTTCCATCCCCCAGCGTCGCTGGGAACTGCTCGGCCAGCCATGCGGTGTTGATCACCACCTCGCGCACGCCAAGCGCGGCCAGGCGTTCCAGGTGCCAGACGATCAGTGGCTTGCCAGCCACTTCCAGCAGCGGCTTGGGCGTGTGCAGGGTCAGCGGGCGCATGCGCTCGCCGAGGCCAGCGGCAAAGACCAGCGCCTTCATCGGGCCACGCGCAGCGGTGCGGCCAACTCGGCCAGTGCTGGCTTGATGCGGTCGTCCAGCAACCGCTGCAGCGGCGCCAGTTCGCGATAGCGCGGCAGCACTTCATCCAGATAGGTGATGAAGCGCGGCGCATCGTCCAGGTAATGGCCCTTGTTGTCGCGGTAGCGCAGGCGGCAGAACAGGCCGAGGATCTTCACGTGGCGCTGGACACCCATCCAGTCGGCGTCGCGCAGGAAGGTGGCGCGGTCGGGCACCGGCAGGCCGGCATCGCGCGCGCGCTCGTGGTACTGCGCGAGCCACTCGTCCACGCGCTGCAGCGGCCAGCTCAGGAAGGCGTCCTTGAACAGGCTCACCGCGTCGTAGGCGATCGGGCCGCGCACCAGGTCCTGGAAATCCAGCACGGCGGGACCGTCGTCGACCGGCATCAGGTTGCGTGGCATGTAGTCGCGGTGGGTCATCAACTGGGCCTGGCCCAGCGCGTTGTCCATCAACCGGCGATGCACCAGCTGCAGCCCTTCAATCTCGCCGCAGTCCAGTTCCAGGTTCAGGTGGCGCTGCAGGAACCATTCGTCGAACAGGCCGGCATCACGCTGCAGCAGCGCTTCGCCGAACTGGCCGAAGTCGGCCGGCACCGGAATCGCCTGCAGGCGCAGCAGCTGTTCGATCGAACGGCCGAACCATTCGTCAGCGTTGCGCTCGTCGAGGATCTTCGCCAAGGTCGGGCCGCCGAGGTCTTCCAGCAGCAGGAAGCCGGCCTCCAGATCCTGGGCCAGCAGCATGGGCACGCGCAGGCCGTTGTCGTGCAGCAGGCCGCGCATGCGCAGCCACGGCCGCGGATCTTCCAGCCCCGGCGGGGCATCCATCACGATGTGGCTGCCACCGGTGCTGGTGGTGCGCCAGTAGCTGCGCATGCCGGCATCGACCGAGGCGCGTTCGACCACCGCGCTGGCATCATCGAGCTGGGTACGGGCCCACCGCAGGCGCTGCGCGCTGCGCTGGGGGTCGGAGGCGGGTTCGGTCATGCAGGCATATCCGGGCGCGCCGGGCGCGCCAACGTCGGGAACAGGAAGGGAAGGGGATGCGCGCTCAGCGGCGGCCGCTGAACAGGCGCAGGACGGCCAGCACGGCCACCGCGCCCACCACCGCACCGAGGAAACCGGCCGGCTCACCGGGGGCGTACCAGCCCATGTACTGGCCAAACCAGCCGGCCAGCAGCGCACCGAGGATGCCCAGCACGATGGTCAGCAGGCAGCCCATGCGGTTGTTGCCGGGCATGAAGAAACGCCCGAGCAGGCCGACGAAGAAGCCGACCAGGATGATGTAGAGCCACCTGCTGCTGCCGAACAGACCATTCATGCGCGCGATTTCCAGCAAGGGTGGACGCAGCCTAGCAAGGCCAGACTGCGTCCGTCACGGTGTGGCGTAATCAGCAGCAGCCGTGGTCGCCGTGGCGGGTGCCGCTGTCGGCAGCCACCGGCGAACCGCTGGTCTCGCCGCGCAGGCTGGCAGCGTAGTGCTCGCTGATCACCTTGGACACGCAGGCGGTGACCTTCTTGCCCATCGGGATGTGCAGGAACTCGTTCGGGCCGTGCGCGTTGGAGTGCGGGCCAAGCACGCCGGTGATCATGAACTGGGCGCCCGGGAACTTCTCACCCAGCATGCCCATGAACGGGATCGAGCCGCCTTCGCCCATGTACATCGCCGGCTTGCCGAAGAAGGCCTGGCTGGCGTCGTCGATGGCCTGGGTCAGCCACGGCGCCATGGCCGGGGCGTTCCAGCCGGTGGAGGCCTTTTCCAGATCCAGGGTGACCTGCGCGCCGTTCGGCGGATCACGCAGCAGCGCTTCCTTCAGCAGCTCACCGCAGGTCTTGCCATCGGCGGTCGGCGGCAGGCGCAGCGACAGCTTCACCGAGGTCTGCGGGCGCAGCACGTTGCCGGCCGATTCCAATGCCGGCATGCCACCGACGCCGGTGACCGACAGCGCCGGGCGCCAGGTGCGGTTGAGCACCAGCTCGGTCAGGTCCTCGTTCATCGGACGCAGGCCGTCGACCATCGGGAACTTCTCGAAGATCTCGGTATCGACCACTTCGGCGGCGCGCTTGGCCTGTTCCTGGCGCTCGGCCGGAATTTCAACGTTCATGCCGTCGATCAGGATGCGGCCGGTGTCCTGGTCCTCGATGCGCGACAGCAGCTGGCGCAGCAGGCGGAAGCTGGACGGCACCACGCCGGAGGCATCGCCGGAATGCACGCCTTCGTTGAGCACCTTCACGGTGAAGTTGCCGCCGGTCAGGCCGCGCAGCGAGGTGGTGCACCACAGCTGGTCGTAGTTGGCGCAGCCCGAATCCAGGCAGACCACCAGCGACGGCTTGCCGATGCGGTCGGCCAGGTGGTCGACGTAGGCCGGCAGGTCGTAGCTGCCCGATTCTTCACAGGCTTCGATCAGCACCACGCAGCGGGCGTGCGGCAGGCCCTGGGCCTGCAGCGCCAGCACGGCGGCCAGCGAGCCGAAGATGGCGTAACCGTCGTCGGCGCCGCCGCGGCCATACAGCTTGTCGCCGCGCAGGACCGGGGTCCACGGGCCGAGGTCGTCGTCCCAGCCGGTCATTTCCGGCTGCTTGTCCAAGTGGCCGTAGAGCAGGATGGTGTCGTCGCCGGTTTCGGCGCCGGTAGCCGGAATTTCCAGGAAGATCAGCGGGGTACGGCCTTCCAGGCGCACCACTTCAACCTTCAGGCCGGGCAGCTGCTGGGCCTTGGCCCAGTTCTCCATCAGCGTGACCGCCTGTTCCATGTAGCCGTTCTGCACCCAATTGGCGTCGAACATCGGCGACTTGTTGGGAATGCGGATGTAGTCGACCAACTGCGGGACGATCTCGCTGTCCCACTTGTCATTGACGAATTGGCCGAGCTTGGCGCTGTCCATCTGAAACTCCGATTGCATGGGCTGTGATCGCGACATTCTACGCCTGTGCCGTGGGTAGGGTTTTTCCTACATCACGTCGGGTATTTGGCTGGCTTTTAGAAATCCAGGAAACCGATAGGCTGTGTGCATGTGGTGACGGACACTGTTCCTACCGACGGGATTGCCGGTCGGGACGGTCAGAACCACAAGGAGATACACGTCGTGCCTTGGAGTGTCGTGTTGAGGGCACTGGTGCTGGTCGTGTGGATCGCTGGGGCGCATGCCGCCGAACCGATCGACATCAACCGCGCCGATGCCCAGGCGCTGCAGCAGGGATTGACGATGGTCGGAGCCGCCAAGGCCGAGGCGATCGTCGAGCACCGGCGCAGACACGGCCCGTTTCATCGCGTCGAGGACCTGGCGCAGGTGAAGGGGATAGGGAAAGCAATCGTCGAACGGAATCGACAGCGGATCACCGTAGGCAACAGGTTGTTGCCGGCGGATCCGGTACCCGGATCGGTACCGGTGCGAACCGTACCGAGGCGCTGACAGCAGGAATCGTCGGAACCGGCAGGAGGCTGGTTCACCGGTCACGGACAGGAAGGCCGTGACCACCGACCGCCGCAGGACGCGGCACCACTCACCAGGATGGTGGCATCACAGACCTGTGGAAGGGGCTGAGATACAAACAGGACAGACGCGGCCGCGTGCAGGATGCAACGCTACCCCCACAGCGCAGGATGCGAGGGGGCGGCAGCAGGCCGACAAGGACGTAACGATTGCCCGGTACGACACATGGCTGTGTCGCCGGGCAGTTTCATTTCCGGCGCCTGGTTTTGCCGCGGCCACCACGGGCCGATGGTGTACGGTGGCCGCTCTGCATGGAAAGGACCCCCGCTGGATGCTTCCGCACCGCCCCACGACCCTGATGCTCGCCCTTGCACTGGCCCTGCCGCTGCTGGCCCATGCCGCTGCGCCGACGCCGGCCGCCAAGCCTGCAGCTGCCGCTGCGGCCACCGCCGAGGTACGCGGACCGACCGACCTCAAGCCGGGCGAATACCTGTGGCATCCGGAAATCTCGCCGACCGGCCCGATCGTGCTGGTGGTCAGCCTTGATGAGCAGCGCGCCTACGTGTACCGCAACGGCATTGCCATCGGCCTGACCACGATCAGCTCGGGCAAGGCCGGGCACGAGACGCCGACCGGTGTGTTCACCATCCTGCAGAAGGACAAGGACCACAAGTCCAACCTCTACAACAGCGCGCCGATGCCGTACATGCAGCGGCTGACCTGGGACGGCATCGCCCTGCATGGCGGCAGCCTGCCCGGGCATCCGGCCTCGCACGGCTGCGTGCGCCTGCCGCAGGCCTTCGCGCAGAAGCTGTTCAGTGAAACCCAGCGCGGCGATACCGTGGTCGTGGCCGATGCCAAGAGCTCGCCGATGACCCTGGCCTATCCGTCGGTGCTGGCGCCGGTCAACGCGCGCGGCCAGGCCCTGCCGGAGACCGAGGGCGGAACCCCGGCACAGGCCTGGTGGGATGACAGCGCGGCACCGGCCGGGCAGGTCGGCATCCTGGTCAGCCTGCACGACCAGCGCCTGTACGTGCTGCGCGATGGCGTGATGATTGGCGAGTCGCCGCTGAAGGCCGACGCCCTGCCGGCCTTCCAGGGCACCACGCTGTTCGTGATGGGGCAGGGTTACAGCGACACCCCCAGCCCGCTGGACGTGAACCAGCGGCTGCACCAGTGGACGGCCTATCCGTTGCTGGGCCAGGACCGTGCCCAGGCCACGCCGGACCTGCTGGCCACGCCCTCGCTGCCGATGGCGCTGCCGACCGATTTCGCTCGCCAGCTGTACCAGGTGCTGGTGCCGGGCACGACCCTGCTGGTCACCTCGCTGCCGGCGGTCCGCCCAAGCCCGGCTGAATCCGGAATGCAGCCGGTCTTGGAATCCGAGCCGCCAGGGTCCACCCTCAAGGGCAACTGAGTCCCCTCGTTGTGCCCATGACTGCATCCCGCCTGTGCCGGCTGGCCGCGTTCGGCCTGCTGGCAACCTCAGCCAGCGCCCCGGCGCTGGCACAGACGCCCGCCCTTGCCACCAGCGCCGATGATCTGGCTGCCCTGCTGTCGCGCAGTGCACCCAAGGCCGACCGCCACGTGCTGCAGCTGGCGGCGCACGCCATGCGCTGTGCGTTGCAGCGGCCGGAGCTGGGCATCAATGGTGATCGCCTCAGCGTGATCGATTACTCGCGCCCGTCCACCGAGCCGCGGCTGTGGGTGTTCGACCTGGCCCACCAGCGCCTGTTGTTCGAGGAATGGGTGGCGCATGGCCGCAACAGCGGCGAGAACCGCACCGAGCACTTCTCCAACCGCGACGGCAGTTTCATGTCCAGTCTCGGCGCGTTCACCGCGCAGGAGACCTACATGGGTGGCAATGGATATTCGCTGCGCCTTGCCGGGCTGGAACCGGGCTTCAACGACCGCGCGCGTGACAGAGCGATCGTCATCCATGGTGCGCCGTACGTGAATCCGGCTATCGCACAGCTGCAGGGGCGGCTGGGCCGCAGCCTGGGTTGCCCGGCGGTGCGGCTGTCGGTGGCCAAGCCGCTGATCGATGCGTTGCGTGGCGGCACGATGGTGTTTGCTTACTACCCCGACCAGGATTGGCTGAAGCACTCGCAGCTGCTGGCCGGCGGGTGCGGTGGCCAGGGCACGCTCGCCACGCGGTGATGCACGACGGCGCGCGGCATGATGCAATGCGTGGATGAACATCGACTCCCTGCTGCACACTCCGAGCCAGGTCATTTCCAGCCTGGACTATCGCCGCGAGCGCTGGCGGAATGGACTTGGCTGGACCCGCGAGATCCTGCGCCTGCCTGCGCAGGGGGATGACTGGGCGCTGCGCCTGTCGGTGGCCGAGATCGAGCAGGACGCCGCGTTCTCCGCCTTCCCCGGCGTGGAGCGCGAACTGGTACTGCTGCAGGGCAATGGCGTGCGCCTGCGCTTCGACGATGGCCGTGTTGCCGAGGTGCTGCCGCCGCATGGACGGGTGCGCTTTGCCGGCGAGGAAACCCTGCACGGTGAACTGGTCGATGGCACCACCCACGACTTCAACCTGATGTGGAAGCGCGAGTTGCTGCAGGCCGAACTGCTGCACCGGCCGCTGGTGGGCGCGATGTTCTTCTTCTGCGAACCGGGCGTGGCCTGGGCGCTGCATCTGCTGTCCGGTCAGGCAGAGTTCGGTGCCGACAGCGGCCTGCCCGCGCTACGGGCCGGCGATACCGCGTGGTTGGCGGCCGGCGAACGTCAGCGGCACGCGTTGCAGGGCGGTGGCGAGTTGTTGGCGATACGGGTCAGTGCAGCAGCGGGATGATTCCTGGGCGCCGGTGGCTCAATCCACGCATGGCGTGGATCTACTGGGGTGTAGTTGCCATGCCTGGACACGCCGCGCAGTAGATCCACGCCATGCGTCGATACGGCCGCCAATGCTGCGTCATGGTGCGAACCAAGGTTCGCACCCACCAGAAGGCGGTTCGCAGGCGTCGGTGCGTTCAGTAGATCCACGCCATGCGTGGATGCGGCAACCTCAATACACATCGCGCCGGTAGCGACCGGCCAGCAACAGCGCTTCCTTGCCCGCAACACCCAGCACCTGTTCGATCACCGCATCCACCGCCGGGGCCATGCCCTGCAGGCTGCCGCAGACCAGGATCGTGGCGCCTTCATCCACCCACTGCCGCAGCGTTGCCGCTTCGGCCAGCAGCCGGTCCTGCACATAGCGATGCGCGCCGCCGTCGCGGCTGAACACGGCATCCAACCGTGCCAGTGAGCCGTCGGCCAGCATTGCCTGCAGTTCTTCACCGAAGTGGAAGTCGTGGGCGGCGGTGCGCTCACCGAACAGCAGCCAGGTACGGCGTGCGCCACGCTGGGCACGTTCGTGCAGATGTGCGCGCAGGCCGGCGATGCCGGTGCCGTTGCCGATCAGCAGCAGCGGTACATCGAAGGGGACGCCATGGAAATTGTCGTTGCGGCGCAGGCGCAGCTGCACCGGTTCGCCGATGGCCGCGTGGTCGCACAGCCAGCCGCTGCCGATGCCAGGCGTGCCGTCCGCGCGCAGCTGTCGGCGCAGCAGCAGCTCGACCGCACCGTCGGCCATCACCGAGGCAATCGAGTACTCGCGATGGGGCAGCGGTTGCAGGGTCGCCAGCAATGCGGGCAGATCACCCGGGGGAACCAATGAGGGCAGGTGCGAGCGCGCGACGCGTGCCAGCAACGTCTGCCCGTCATCCAGCACGGTATCCGCATCGAAGCGTTGTGCGTCCAGCCAGGCACGCGCGGTGTGCGGTGCGTGCTGCGGGCCGATCTCGGCGATGTCACCGGCCTGCCACTGCGCATCTGCATCGGCCGGGGGCTGCAGGCGCAACCAATACACGGGGCCGCCGGGGCTGCCCGGGTTCAGATGCTCACGTTGCAGCAGCGTCCACGGCTGGTACTCGGCCGGGCTCCAGTCGGGCAGTTCGCTGGCGCCGCCGCCGAGCTGGCCCAGCAACTGCTGCCAATGGCGCAGCGCGGCCGGATCGGCGTTGTCGACGTCGATCGCATCGAACAGCGGATGCGCACCGTGCTGGCGCAGCCACTGGTCGAGCTGGTGGCCGAATCCGCAGAAGTGGCCGTAACTGCGGTCGCCCAGTGCGAGCACGCCGTACTGCAGGTGCTGCAGCGCAGGCGGTGAGGTCATCACGCCGCGCAGGAACGGCAGCGCATGATCGGGTGGGTCGCCTTCGCCAGTGGTGCTGGCGATGAACAATGCACGCTGGCTGTCGGCCAGCAGCGTGGCGTCGACCTCATGCAGGCCGCGCACACGCACCGGCACGCCGGCACCGCGCAATGCCTCGGCACTGCGTTCGGCCAGTTCGCGGGCAAAACCGGTCTGGCTGGACCAGACCATCAGGATCGGTGCGACGTCGCCACAGGCAGCATCGTCGCGCGGTCGCCCACGCCACCACAGTGCGGCGCAGGCCAGCGCATACAGCGCGGTGGCGATGATCGCAATCTGCGTTCGCCGTGCCGGCGGCGCGCCCTGCCACCAGGCTTCGCCGAGATGCAGTCGCAGCAGCGCCCAGGCGATCAGCGCCAGCAGGAGCAGGGCCAGTGCGTTGCCGAGCCACGCGCGCGATGGACGTGCGCTCATGCGTCCTGCTCGTCGAGCAGGCGCTGGAAGGCGCTGCTGAGAAATTCCCGCGGGCCGGCTGCTGCACGCTGCAGGTAGCGCGCAGCCAGGCCTTCGCGTTCGGCCAGCGGCATGCCCTGTTCGTGGCCGAGCACGGTCAGTGCGGTGGCCCAGGCATCGGCGTGCATGGCGTCGTCGGCCACCACGGTGACCGCTGCGGCGACCAGCCGCACCGGTCTGCCAGAGCGCGGGTCCAGGCTGTGACTGTAAGCCTCGCCATCGGCCTGGTACTGGTGCCAGCGATCACCGGAGGTGGCCACCGCCTTGTCCTCCAGCGCCAGCACCCGCGGTGGTGTTTCGGTGTGCGCGTCTTCTTCCGGTGCGGATTCCACCAGTACGCGCCAGGGGTGGCCGTCGGGCTTGCGGCCGTAGCCGGCCAGTTCGCCACCGACCTCGATCAGTGCAGCAGCGATGCCCTGATCGCGCAGCCAGGCGGCCACGTGATCGACGCCGAACCCCTTGGCGATCGCCGACAGGTCCAGTTCCAGTCCGCCCGGTTGCAGCAGCGCATCGCTGCGCAATTGCAGGCGCTGCCAACCGCAGCGCTCACGCGTTGCCTGCAGGGTAGCGTCGTTGGGCTGGCGGCGTTCGCCGGCATGTGCACCGAAACCCCACAGTGCCACCAACGGGCCGACGGTGGGATCGAATGCACCATCGCTGGCGGCGGCGATGGCCTGTGCGCAGGCCAGCACCTGGCGGGTCTCAGCCGGCAGCACGCACCATTGGCCAGCGTTGGCGCGGTTGTAGCGGCTCAGGTCCGAGCCGGGCTCCCAGGTGCTCATCTGCGCGACCACCTCGTCCAGCCGCGCCTGGATGCCGGCATGCAGCGGGTGCAGGTCGCGCTGGCGCGGCGCGACCAGCGACACGCTCCAGGTGGTGCCCATGGTGGTGCCACCGAGGCGGGCGATGTCGAGCTGGGGATCGGTCATGGTGGTGTGCTGCAGATGCGATGCCGGGGCTGCCCGGCATCGCGGTCCACGTCATTACTGCGGCAGCACTTCCAGCGTGGCCACGTAGCTCAGGCGGCGCTTGGCGGCCTGCTTCACCGAGGTCTTGTTGTCCTCGGTGCCGGTTTCCAGCCAGTACATGCCAGCTTCCGGCCAGGTCACCTTGATCTCGCCCTTGGCATCGCTGGTGACCTTCAGTTCGTCCTGCGCGTTGCGGTAGCGGGTGGCGCCACGCACGATCTCGAACTCCAGGCCGGTGGCCGGCTTGCCGTCGACCAGCACGCGGAAGGTGGCTTCCTCGCCGGCGAACAGGTCGTTCGGGTGGCCGACGGCGACCAGCTCGATGCCACGGTTGGTGGGCTTCAGCGCGGTGTCGTTCGGCGCACCGTTGGTGACGAAGGTCTCCACGCGGCCGACCGACTGGCTCACTTCCAGCTTCTTTGCGTCCTTGGGCAGTTCGCCGAAGGTGGCGACGCTGCCGCGCCAGCGCTTGCGCTCGCCGTTCTGCTCGTAGGTGGCGAACAGGCCGTCATTGACCGACGCGATGCGGTAGGTGCCCGGCTGCTTCAGTTCGATGTCGAACACGCTGCGGTACTTGCCGGTGGAGGCGTTCTGCGGCTGCACGGTGCTGCCGTCCGGCGCGGTGATCACCAGCGATTCCAGGCGCAGCGGCACGTGGTTGAAATAGAACAGGTCGTTGGAGACCGCACCGTCGACGGTGATCCACGGCGCGTTGCCGGCGATCACGGTCTGCGAGGGCAGCAGCCAGGCCTTGTGGGCCAGGGCGGAGAAGGGAAGGGCAGCGGCCAGGGCGGCGGCGAGGACGAGCGTGCGCTTCATGCGGAGGACTCCAGTGGATGCGGGTGATGCGGCAAGGAAGAGGGGGCTACGACTTGATCCCCTCCGTCCCCTCTCAGGGTTTGACGGCGAGGGTGACCTGGCCCAGTTCGGTGGCGCCCTGCGCCTTGCCGTTCTGTGCGGCGGTGGCCGGCCAGGTGAAGGGAATCTTCAGCAGTTCACGGCCGCCGACTTCGCGCACCGCTTCCACCACCAGGGTGTAGTTGCCCGGGGCCAGCTGCTTCAGTGCCGGCTGCTTGTCGTTGAACGACAGCGCGTGCTTGCCGGCCGGGCGGGTCGGGCCGGTCACGCCGTCCACCGGCACCTGCAGGGTGCGGCCGCTCTTGCGCCACCACTGGCGCAGGTCGGGCAGCCACTTGGTGCCATGGCCTTCGCTGTTGCTGGTCTGCTGGTACCAGACCGACAGGTTGGCCGCGACCTTCTGGTCGGCGCCTTCCAGCCACACCGCCACGTACGGGCGGTGGTACTCGGCGACGTTGAGCTTGGGTACTTCGACGTTGATGTCGAGCGTGGTGGCATAGGCCGGCGAAGTGGCCAGCAGGCCGCTGAGGGCGATGGTCAGGGTGACGCGCATGGGGCGGCTCCAGGAACGAAGGAAAGTCAGTGGATCAGCAGCAGGGCGATCAGCAGCGGGATCATCAGGCCGAGGCCGACCAGCGGCCAGGTCATGCGCCGCTGCCGCGCATGCAGGTGCAGCAGGAACAGGCCGGTGATGCAGAACACCAGGCAGGCCACGGCGAACAGGTCCAGGAACCAGCCCCACGCCGGGCCGGCATTGCGGCCCTTGTGCAGGTCGTTGAGGTAGGACACCGCGCCGCGCGAGGTTGATTCGTATTCCACTGCGCCGGTCTCGCGATCGATGCTCAGCCAGGCATCGCCACCGGGGCGCGGCAGCGACAGGTAGATCTCTTCGGCCGACCATTCGGCCGGGCGGCCGCCAATGGCGATGCCCAGCTGCGTATCCAGCCATTGCCGCGCCGGGCGCGGGATCGGCGCGTTGCCGTCTTCGCGGGTGCCCAGTTGGCCCAGCAGTTCGGCCGGCAGCTCCAGATGCTGGTTCTGCACCTCGGGCTTGGCCTCGATCTTCGCGGCATGGTTGAGGGTCAGGCCGGTCACCGCGAACAGCAGCATGCCGATCAGGCACACCGCCGAGCTGATCCAGTGCCACTGGTGCAGCGTCCGCAGCCAGAAGCCACGGTTCTGTTGCTGCTGCACGGTGGAAGAGGCAGGACGGCTCACGGCACGGTTCGGGGCGGACGGGGACTGCCCATTACATCATTGATGAGAATAGCTCGCAATTGCGTGTCGTTCTGTATCCCGGAGGGGGTGTTACCGGCTGCCGGCCGGCGGCAGGCACTACCGCTACCGCGGGTCGGTAGATCCACGCCATGCGTGGATGAAGCGGTGCCGACCAAGGTTGGCACCCACCAGAGCAGGGCGGTGCCGACCCAGGTCGGCCCTCACCAGATCAGGGCGGTGCCAACCAAGGTTGGCACCCACCAAGGCGGTGCGCGGCGATCAGAACTTCGCGTTGAGCGAGATCCAGTAGCTGCGGCGCTGGTCCTTGGTCGCATAGTCGTCCACGCAGTTGAATTCGCTCTGGCTGATCAACAGGCACGACTGCGAGACGAAATCCTTGTCGAGCAGGTTGTTGACCCGTGCGTTCACCGTCAGCCAGGGCGTGGCCTTCCAGCTGCCACCGAGATGGAAGATCGTGTAGTCCTCGTAGTAGCGGGTGTGGCTGGCGCCGCTGGCATCCAGCAGCGTGTCGCGGTAGCGGTCGTAGCGGCCCTCACCGATCAGCGACAGGCTGACCGCTTCATTGATCTGCCAGTTGAGGCTGGCGTTGGCCATGTGTTTTGCCGGCATGGTGCCGCTGATCGGCAGCCCCTTCTGTGCGCCACTGGTCTGCTCACTCTTCGTCCAGGTGTAGTTGCCGCGCAGCTGCAGGGTGTCGAGCAGGTCGACATGACCGGCCAGCTCGGCACCGCGGGTCTCGGCCTTGTCGATGTTCACGCTCTGGGTGAAGGTGCTGTAGCCCAGTGCTGCCCAGCCTGGGCCGATGTCCACGCAGTAGCCGCTGCCGGCGCGGGCCACTTCGCAGTTGGGGAAGGTGCCGCCGCTGGCGATCTTGTCCTCGAATTTGTTGAAGAAGCCGGTCACGTTGAAGCCCCAGCGCTGGCCCTCGTAGTAGGCGGCCAACTCGTAGTTGGTGCTGGTTTCAGGCTTCAGGTTCGGCGAACCCACCAGCGGCAGCACGCCCTGGCCACCGAAGCCGGTGATGCCCGGGAACAGCTGGTCCGGACGCGGGGTCTTGTAGCCGGTGCTGACGCCACCCTTGAAGGTCCACGCGTCGCTGGCGTTCCACACCAGGTAGCCGCGCGGGCTGACGTGGCTGCCGAACACGTTGTGGTCGTCGTAGCGCAGGCCGAAGGTGGCGGTGAGGGTATCGGTCAGCGCCCAGTTGTCCTCGGCGAACAGCGCCCACATGCGGTGCTTCTGCTTGGTATTGCTGCGATAACCGGCGCCATCCATGCCGAACACGCCATCGATCATGTCGGTGTCGTTGTACTGGCCGCCGACGGTCAGCTTGTGCGCGCCGAAGTCGAGGTCGAGCATCGTGTCGAGCACGTAGCCTTCCAGTTCCATCGTGCGCAGCGGGCGCGGCAGGAGCGCCTGCAGGCGCGCCATCTCGCTGGGATTGAGTGCGGTCAGCGCATTGCCGCGGCCGGCCGCACAGTTGTTGGCGGCACCGGTGCGACGGCAGACGTCATTCCACAGCGTCTGCAGGTTGGCGCGCTCGTCCAGGGTCAGCGGCAGCGAGCGGCCGAGGTTGCTGCTCTTGCTGTGGGTCAGCGAGGTCTGCCAGGTGCCGAAGCTGTAACGGCCCTGGTGGGTCAGCGACAACTGATCGCGCTCGTAGCGCTGGTAGGCGGTGTAGCCGACGCGCGGCTGCACCACGCGGCGGGTGACGGTGCCGCTGCCGTTCGGGTTGGGGATGACCGCGTTGCCGACGCGCCACAGGCTGGCCAGGCTGTCCAGCGTGCCGGTCTGGCCTTCGCTGTTGTCGTACTTCTGCCGAGACACGTCGTAGTCCAGCCACAGTTCGTGATCATCGTTGACGCGGAAGTCCAGGCGTACGCCGGTGTTCCAGTTGGTGTTGGCCACCGACTTGCCACCGCCGCCGAAGCCGATGCTGCGCTCCCACAGGCTGCCGTCGGGCAGGGTCAGTGCATCCCACTCCGGATTGGAGGCCTTGGCGTCGTAGTAGCTGCCGCGCACCGCCAGGCTGAGGCGGTCCTTCAGCAGCGGGCCGCTGAGGTACAGGTCGGTGGTGCGTGCATCACCGAACTGGTCATCCTGCTGCACGGTGAAGCCCTGGGTCACGGCGCCGTGCCAGCTGTCCTGGTTGCGTCGGGTGATGATGTTGATGACGCCACCCATTGCATCCGAGCCATACAGCGTGGACATCGGGCCGCGCACCACTTCGATGCGTTCGATCGCGTCCAGCGGCGGCAGGTAGGCGAACTGGCCGCCACCGAAGTTGTTCGGATACAGCTGGCCGACATTGCTCTGGCGGCGGCCGTCGATCAGCACCAGCGTGTACTCGGACGGCAGGCCGCGCATGGAGATGGTGGCACGACCGTTCTTGTCGCTGGCTTCCAGGCCGACATCGATGCCTTCGACGTCGCGCAGCGCGTCGACCAGGTTGGTGTAGGGGCGCTTGCTCAGTTCTTCGCGACTGACCACGCTGATGCTGGCCGGTGCATCGACCACCTTCTGCTCGAAGCCGGAGGCGGTGACCACCACCTTGTCCAGCGTTTGCGGCGCGCCGGAAGCGTCACCGTGGGCGAAGGCAGGGGCGGCCATGGCCGCCAGCACGGCGCTGGTCAGCAGGGTACGGGGCAGGGACGAACGGACACGATGGCGCTGGGCCATGGCAGTAACCTCGAAGGATGCAGGGGGGTGCAATGCCAGGCGCGAGTGGCGCGGCATCCACGGGGAGGCCCGGTCAGGGGCGGCAGGGATGTAGCAGGCAGCGGCGCGCTGACGCGACCGCGCAGGCGGTCACGCGGGGCCGTGGATCAGGCGAGCGGCGGCGCCTGGCCGCGTTGCTGGCGGCGCCCGGGCGCGTCGGCCCAGGGCGTATCCGGAGCGGCCAGCGGCCAATCCGGGCGCACACCGGGCATGGCCGGCGTGGCGGGTACGAGTTCACGTTCGGTACGCAGCCACTGGCTGGCCAGCAGCAGCGGCGGGTGTGCCTTCTCGGCTGATTTCACCGGCGCGGCAGCACAGCGACGCAGCTTGGCCGGCGCTTCTTCCTGCAGCGGGGCTTCGCCGCCACGCTCTTCCAGCGGCGGCTGCACTGCCTGCGCGGCGTTGCCGGCGTGGGCCTGGGGGAGCAGCGGCAGAGTACCCATCAGCAGTACCAGCATCGCCACCCACGCCAGCAGGCTGGCCAGCGCAGGACGCTGGCCGCGCATGGCGGTGCCCATCTTGCGATGGATGAGTGGGCGAGGGCGAAGCGGGCGCAGCAAGCAGGGGTCCCCAAGGGTCTGCCGGCAGTGGCCGGCATCAACGGGGCGTGATTGTAATGAGAGCTGTTAGCTGTTGCAAATGAGAATGATTGCCAAAATGTCGCAGACTGGTCGGATGGGGCTCAGACTTCGCTCCAGCGCCGCAGCAGGTTGTGGTACACGCCGGTCAGCTGCAGCACCGCTTCGGCGTCGCCGCCGGTCTGCCGCAGGCGCTCGATCGAACCGTCCATTTCCCACAGCAGGCGGCGCTGCACATCGTCGCGGACCATGCTCTGCACCCAGAAGAACGAGGCCACGCGCGCACCTCGGGTCACCGGCCGCACCTGGTGCAGGCTGCTGGACGGATACACGATCAGGTCGCCCGCCGGCAGCTTCACTTCATGCTCGCCGTAGGTGTCGCTGATGATCAGTTCGCCGCCCTCGTACTCGTCCGGCGCCGAGAGGAACAGGGTGCAGGAGATGTCCGAACGCAGCTGTTCGCCGTTGGCCAGGTTCATCACCGCGCCGTCGACGTGGAAACCATAGGTGCCGCCGCCGCTGTAGCGATTGAAGCGCGGTGGCAGGTACTTCAGTGGCAGCGCGGCGCTGAAGAACAGCGGGTGCCGGGCCAGTGCGACGAGGATGATCTCGCCCAGTTCGCGGCGCAGCGGTGAGGCCTCGGGCAGCTGCTGGTTGTGCTTGGCCTGCGCGCCCAGATGGCCGACGGTCTCGCGGCCATCGGTCCAGTCGGCGGCATCCAGCCGGCGGCGGAAGTCGGCCACCTGGTCGGCGCTGAGAATGTCGGGGATGTGCAGCAGCATGCGGGACTCCTCAGAGGGACGGCGGTGCGACCAGGGCGCGCACCTGTGGATGCGGCGATGCGGCCAGTTCCGGCACGAGATGCGCCATGAACGCCGGGCTGCCGTGGGCCAGTGCAAGCCGCAGCCAGTGCACGGCCTGCTCGACGTGGCCGGCCTGCAGCAGGATCGAGGCGTAGTTGGCCTGGCCGCGGAAATCACCGGCCTCGGCCGCGCGCTGGTACCAGTCCAGCGCCGCCTGCGGATCGCGCTCGATCTCCAGTCCGTCTTCGAGGTGGCGGGCCAGCAGGTTCATCGATTTGGCGTGGCCCAAGTGCGCGGCGCGCGTGTACAGCACCAGCGCCTGCGCGCGGTCCAGCGGCACGCCGCGGCCGGTGGCCAGCAGGTTGGCCAGGTTGTACAGGCCCCAGTCCAGCCCGGTGTCGGCCGCGCGGCGGTACCACACTGCGGCCAGTGCCGGATTGGCCGTGGTGCCTTGGCCCAGCTCATGGCAGCGGCCAAGCATGTTCATCGCCATCGGCGCGCCGTTGTTGGCGGCGGTTTCGTACCAGAGTAGCGCGGCCGAGGCGTCCTGCGCGGTGCCTTTGCCTTCCATGTGCATCTGCGCGAGCAGCAGTTGTGCGTCGACCTGGCCGGCCTGCGCAGCGTCGCGCACGCGTGCGAACGCGGCTGCCGGATCGTGCTGCAGCAGCCCGGCCAGGGCATCGCTGTCGATGGGGGTAAGGGTCGCCATGAGGGGAGTATCGCCGGAAACAAAAACGGCGGCAGGAGAGCCTGCCGCCGTGATGGAGCGAAGTTACATCAGAACTTCACGTTCAGTGCCAGGGTGGCCGAGCGACCCGGGGCGATGCTCGCGTAGTGCGAGGCATAGGCCTTGGTGAAGTAGGTCTTGTCGGTCAGGTTCTGCACGTTGAGCTGCAGGCTGATGTTGTCCTGGATCGCGTAGCTGGCCATCGCGTCGAAGCGGGTGTAGCTGGCAATCCACTTGGTGTTGGCCACATCACCGTACTGCTTGTCCGAGTAGAACGCGCCAGCGCCGATGGTCAGGCCGATCGGGAAGCGGTAGGTGGTCCACAGGTTGGCGCTGTGCTTGGCGGTGTTCGGGAACACGTTGCCGTTGTTCGGCGACGGCACGTAGACGTTGGACGGGCAGGTGCGGCCCACCGGTGCGCCACAGACAAAGCCATTGTCCTTCAGCTCGGAATCGAGGTAGGTGTAGCCGCCGTACAGGCTCCAGGCGTCGGTCAACTGGCCGTTGAAGCCCAGCTCGAAACCGTTGATCTCTTTCTTGCCGGCGTTCTGGCTGGTGCCGTTGTCGACGGTCACGCGCGCGTTGTTCATCACGGTGTGGAAGATCGCAGCAGTCAGGTTCAGGCGGTTGTCCAGCAGGTCCCACTTGGTGCCCAGTTCGAGGTTCTTCGTGTCCTGCGGCTTGAGGTCGGCAACGGCCGCGCTCAGGCCGTCCGAACCGTCACCACCGTCCATGCCCGGCGGAGTCGAGGAGGTGCCCCAAGACAGGTAGATGCTGCCGTTGGTGGCCGGCTTGAACACGACGCCGGCCTGGTAGTTCAGGAAGTCGTTGTTGTTGCGCACGCGGGTCGGTGCCTTGCCGGCCACCGGAGTGGTCAGGGTGGTACGGAAGTCGTCGTAGCGCAGGCCGAGGTTGATCATCCACTGCTCATTGAGCTCGATGGTGTCGAACACGTAGGCCGAGGTGGTCTTGGTGCGCTGCTCGACGTCCAGCGCCTTGTCGCTGCGATAGACGATCTGACCGGCCGCCCACGGATCGTTCGGGTTCGGATTGTTGAAGTCGGTGCAGTTGTAGCCGGTGGCCGCGCCAGACACCTGGCAGCGAGTGCTGTTGGCGCTGTTTTCAAGGGGATTGGCGGTGCCCGGCGACATCAGGTAGCTGCCACGGGTCATCTTCTCGTCGCTGTACTCCACGCCCGCGCTGTAGCTGTGCTTGAGCGCGCCGGTCTGGAAGGCGCCGGTCAGGCCCAGCTGGTCGGCGAAGCTCTTGACGTCGACGGCGCGGCTGTTGGTACGGCGCCACAGGGTGCCGTAATTGTTCGGGTTGCCCTTGCTGTCGTCCGGCTGGGTCCACAGGTAGTCATTGCTGGTGTTGCCCAGGCGCGCGATGTTGCGCAGCTTGTGGCCGCCGAAATCGTAGCTGGCGTCCAGGGTGCTGATATCGGCGCGGGTACGCTGGAAATCACGGTCGACCAGGCCGTAGTAGTTGTTGCGGTCCGGCACCATCGGGCGGCCGTCGCCGTTCTTGGCCACGTTCGGGCCGCTGGTGAACGGGTTGTTGTACGGGAAACCACCCGCGTCCGGCAGGTCATCGCTCTGCATGTGGTAGTGGCTGGCGATCAGCTGCGCCGGGCCGTTCAGGCCGAACGCGATCGACGGCGCGATGCCCCAACGGCTGACATTGGCCGCATCACGACCGGCGATGTCCGACGCGTGCTTCATCAGGTTCAGGCGGGCGGCGATGCCATCGCCCAGCACGTAGTTGGCGTCCACGGTGCCGCGCGCGTAGCTGTCGGTGCCGATGCCCATGCTGGCGCTGGTCTCGTTCTTCAGCTTCGGCGTCTTGCTCACCAGGTTCAGGCTGCCACCACCGGAGTCACGGCCGCCGTAGGCCGAACTCGGTCCCTTGACCACTTCCACCTGCTCCAGGTCGAAGATCTCGCGGGTCTGCGAGCCGACGTCGCGCAGGCCGTCGACGAAGACGTTGCTCTGCGAATCGAAGCCACGGATGAAGGGGCGGTCACCGGTCGGGTTGCCGCCTTCGCCGGCACCGAAGGTGATACCCGGGACCATGCGCAGCGCATCCTGCAGGTTGGTCGCACCGGTTTCGGCGATCAGCTTTTCCGACACGATCGACACCGACTTCGGGGTGTCCAGCAGCTCGGCAGTGAACTTCGGCGAGGACGGATTGAACCAGCTGCCGCGCACCTGCACCTTGTCCAGGTCGGTGGCGTTGCGGGAGCTGGCATCGGCGCTGTCGGCGGCCTGTGCGGCCAGCGGTGCGAAGCCGGCGGCCAGGGTGGCGGTAGCGAGCAGGGAAACGCGCGGGGCGTGCTTGCGGGACGTGATGTGGGTCATGGTCTGGGTGGCGGTGGCTTGGATCAGAAAAGGGCGCGGGCCGAAGCGCAGGCAGCGCGACGACATGTAGAAGGCGGTATCTGTAGAGCCGAGCCGACGCTCGGCTGGCAGGAAACGTAAACAGGCGCACGGCAAAAGCCGCAGGTCGCCTCAGCTGGCGTGCGGTGCGGGCGGTGCGTGGCCGGGGTTCAACCGCAGTGCGGGATCGTGCAGCTGCCAGCGCAGGGCGTTGGAGCGCCATAGCGGAACATGCGCGACCAGGGCGGCGCGCGGGGGAGCCAGTCCGGTACAGGGCGTGGTGCCCTCGCCATCCAGCGGCGGCTCCGGTGCTGGCGCGGCATGGTGCGGGCACGCGTCCGCCGGCGGGGCCGGCATCGGCATGACCTGCTGCAGATCATCAGCGTGTGCCTGCCAGCCGTGGGCAGCCGGGTTGTTGCCGCGCCCTTCGTGCAATGCCGACCAGCCCAGCAGCAGCGTCAGCAGCACGACCACAAGCAGCGGCCACCCTTGACGGGCAAGCTGGCACAGCGTGGCGGTGGGCGCGGGCGAAGCCATGGCGCGGGGGCAGAGTCGTTACGAAGATGTTACGTAGAATAACATCAACGATAATGATTCGCATATGCGGGGCGTGGCGGGCCGCCGGGGCCGCCCCGGAACGGCCTGGGGAGGCCCTCATGGCCTTCCGGTAGATCCACCCCATGGGTGGATGCTCTCCCGCGGGGCGCCCTCTGGGGGATCTCTCCGGGCGGAGCGCAGACTCAATCCCGGTCGTCGCGCGTCCAGACCGCGTCATGTTCCCGCTTCACCGGGAACTTGGGCACCGGGCTGTAGGCCGGGGCGCACAGGGCGCGCCCGTCACGCACGTCGAAGCGCGCGCCGTGCAGTACGCACTCCACACTGCCCTCGGTGGTGTTGAACTCGCCCGAGGACAGCTCGAACTCTTCATGCGTGCACTGGTCTTCAAGGGCGTACAGCTCGCCGTCGAGGTTGAACACCACGATCGGCGTGCCGGTCACCTCGTCGAACACACTCTTCATTTCGCCCGGCAACAGCTCGGCGCCGGCACAGACAAAGGTCCAGGCCTCGCTCACGCGACGGCTCCGGTCAGCGGCTTTTCCAGGATCTCGAAGCGCAGGTCGTCGCGCTTTGGAATGCCGAAACGCTCGTCGCCATACGGGAACGGCTTCTTGATGCCGGTGCGGCTGTAGCCGCGACGCTCGTAGAAGGCGATCAGTTCGTCGCGCACGTCGATCACCGTCATCTGCATCACCGGCACGTTCCATTCGCGTGCGGCGTGCGCTTCGGCGGCGTCCATCAGCTGCTTGCCGACGCCGCCGCCCTGCTGGGCCGGATCGACCGAGAACATGCCGAAGTAGCCCTTGCCGTCGACATCGGCGACATGGGCGCAGGCCACCAGCTGATCCCCGCGCTCGGCCAGCAGAATGGTGGAGCGCGGGCGGTCCAGGTCGGCCTGGATGCCTTCGGCGTCGATGCGGGCGCCGTCCAGCAGGTCGGCTTCGGTGGTCCAGCCGACGCGGCTGGCGTCACCCCGGTAGGCCGAGGTGACGAGGGCAATGAGGGCGGGGATGTCGGCCGGCGTGGCGGCGCGGAAGGTCAGGGTGCTCATGAGGACATTCTAGGTGGAGCGGGGAAGGGCGCGGGAGGCTGCTGGTTGACGTGACTTTGCCGAGTGTGGCCAATGCGTGGACTTGACGCCATCTTCATTATTCGTTCATATCTGTGACCAGCACCCGACCACCGTGAAGCAACGCGTGGCTGTCTGCCGGCGTGGGTGCCGCCTGGTCGAAGGCCAACTGCCGTTCGGCGCGGGTGGGGCACACAGGGACGTCGATCCAGGGAGGATCTGCATGCAGTCTGGCCTCATTTCTCATCCGCGCGCGGCAATGGCTGCCAAGGGTCTGCTTCTCGGTGTCGTTGCCCTGTGCGTGCTGGCACCGGTCGGCGTTTCCGCCCAGATCGTTCCCACCTGGCGGCAGGAGTACGACAAGCGACTGAAGTACGGGGACCTTGTCGAGCCGCTGAAGGGCGAGATCTTCGGCGAGCAGGTCAATCTCTACGACGGCTCGATCAGCTTCAAGGCCACGGATGTTTCGATTCCGGGCAATGGTGGGCTCGCGGTCTCGCTCAGCCGCAGTTATGGGGATGTCAGCGGCAGTGCAAATGACAAGGAGTATGGAAACTGGGATCTCGACATTCCGTCGCTTTCAGGCACTTACGGAGACCAGCCGGAAACTGCGATCGGCGGGCATTGGACGCCAAGCGCCCGTTGCTCGACAGTTTCCGCACCTCCGTCGCTGGATGTCTGGAACTACAAGCATACCCAGACCATCAATTTTTCTCCCCACACCTATTGGGATGGGGTGAGGCTTTCATTGCCGGGCGGAGGCGGTGAAACCGTCCTGGCGGGCAGCGGGGACGCGCGCCAGCCAACTCCGCAGGTTGGCACGCCAACGCCCTGGAACACAAAAGGGGGATGGTTCTTCTCCTGCCTCAGTGCGCTCAAGAGCGGCCAGCCGGGCGAAGGCTTTCTGGGCCACGCGCCGGATGGAACCAAGTACTACTTCGACTGGATGGTGGCGCGCGAGAACGAGTCTGCCGTTCTCCAGCCCTACGACACCATCACCCATGCCACGCTGAAACGGAAAAAGGTCTTCCTCTATCCATCCCAGGTTGTCGATCGTTTCGGTAACTGGGTCCGCTACGAATGGAGTGGCGGGCGGCTGGATCGAATCGTTGCCAACGATGGGCGCAGCATCAGCCTTGCCTATGACTCCCAGGGCCGCATTGCAACGGCAACGGCAGCGGGCCGCACCTGGACCTATGGCTACACCCCGGCCGGTGTGTTGCAGTCGGTGACGCTGCCGGATGGCACCGCCTGGCAGTACGACCTGCCTCCGGTCAACGTGACGAAGAAGTACCCCGAATATACCGGGCAGGACCCCTCAGCCTACATGGACTACCCTGGGCTGTGCGCGAAGACGAACAAGATCGTGCAGACCGAGGTGACAGCCTCCATCACGCATCCATCAGGTGCGGTGGGAACCTTTGTATTCCGACCTTTCCGGCACGGGCGCAAGAATGTTCCGTTCAACTGCCAGACCTCCGGCGACGACCAGTTGCTGGCCGACGGATGGAATCTCACGCCCCTCTATCGGGACGCGATGTCTTTGGTGGCAAAGCGGATAAGCGGGCCGGGGATGCCGGCGGCGCAGTGGAGCTATCAGTACACCAATCTAGGGTGGCAGTACGACAGGAGAGTCGACCAGGCCGGGTGGCCGATGATCCCGGTGGGGCAGGCAGAGCCCAAGATAACGATTGAAACCCTACCCGATGGGGTTATCCGGACCTACGAATTCGGTAAGGAAGTCGGCTACAACGACGGTCTATTGCTGTCCACGACTACCAGCTCGGGTGGCGCGGTGGTTCGCACCGAGCGCAGCAACTACTACCCGGACGCGCAGCTTGCGAGCGCGCCATTCCCGCGCGAGGCGGGCCGGAATCTCAAGTACGGGGCCAGGGAACTTGGGGAGCATCTGAATCGCCCAGTGCAGAGCACAGTCGTGAATCAGGATGGCGTGCAGTTCACCCGTACGGTCCAGGCCTTTGATGCCTTCGTCCGCGAAGTCACCGTTGCAGAAGCGAACTCCGCTGGCCAGACCCGCACCAGTACCACGACCTACTACGACAATCCCGCGCTATGGGTGAACGGCCAGACGGCGCGCAGTGTGCTCAATGGCATCGAACAGTCCCGCACCGAATTCGATACGGCTAGAGCACTGCCGCTGCGCGCCTACGCATTCGGGCGCCTGGCGCAGCAGGTCACCTACGCAGCCGACGGTACGGTTGCATCGGTGGCCGATGGCCGCGGCAATACCAGCCATCTGTCGGGATGGAAGCGTGGTGTTCCGCAGCAGCTGCGCATGCCGGCCACGCCCGAAGCGCCCAATGGCGCGGTGCGCACGGTTGTCGTCGACGACAACGGTTGGATCACCTCGCTGACCGACGAAACCGGCGCAACCACCAGCTTCAGCTACGACAGCATGGGCAGGCTGCGCAGCCAGCAGTTCCCTGGCGGCGACAGCGTGAACTGGAATGGCGTAACCATGGACCTGCAGCGGCTGGGTGGCGCGCAGCTGGGGGTGCCCGCCGGTGCGTGGAAGCACTCCCGCACGCAGGGCGGGCGGCGCACGGATACCTACCTGGATGCGATGTTCCGCCCGGTGCTGGTGACCGAAAACGCCAACAACGTCCTGGACAGCGCCGTGGTGACCCGCTACGACACCAGCGGCAAGACCGTGTTTGCCTCGTATCCCACGCGGCAGTTCTCCGATATCAATGCCACCCTGACCGGCACCACGACGCAGTACGACGCGTTGGGCCGCCCCACCGTGGTCAGTCAATCGTCCGAGCTGGGGGCACTGGTTACCCGCACCGAGTACGTGGGCAATCTGTCGGTGAAGGTGACCAATCCACGCGGCCAGGCCACGACGACCCGTCATCTTGCCTACGACCAGCCCAGCTATGAGATGCCGCTGACGCTGCAGCATCCGGAAGGCGTGGTGACCGAGATCCAGCGAGACACGTTGGGCAAGCCGCTGGCGATCACCCGCCGCAGTGCAGACGGCAGCCAGTCGCTGACCCGCCGCTACGTCTATGACGGCTACCAGCAGCTGTGCAAGACCATCGAACCGGAAACCGGCGCGACCGTGCAGGACTACGACGCGGCAGGCAACGTGCTGTGGTCGGCGGCCGGCACGGGTTTGACCAGCACCACCGACTGCAACCGCAGTGAAGCCCTGGCCAGCGGACGTCCGGTGAAGCGCAGTTACGACGCCGCCAACCGCTTGTCGACCCTGATCTTCCCGGATGGGCGCGGAAATCAGAACTGGTCCTACGCGCCTGATGGTCTGCCTGCCGAGATCAGTACGCAGAACGACCCGGCCCGGCCGATGGTCGTCAACCGCTACCAGTACAACCGCCGCCGCCTGCTCAGTGGCGAAACCCTGCAGCATCCGGATTTGGGTAATCTGAGCCTGGCCTATGGCTACGATGCCAACGGCACACTGGCGAGCAATACCTATCCGGGGGGGCGTGTCGTCAGCTATGCGCCGGATGCACTGGGTCGGGCGACGACGGTCGGCGGCTATGCAAAGGAGGCCAGTTACTTTGCCAATGGCGCGTTGGCCCGCTTTGTCTATGGCAACGGGATCGTGCACACGTTGACCCAGAATGCCCGCGGACTGCCTGACCGCAGCCGCGATGCCACTGCAGCGGCCGCAGTGCTGGATGACAGCTACGACTACGATGCCGGCGGCAATGTGATGGCCATTTCCGATGGCCTGCCCGGGGCGCCCGGTAACCGGGACATGACCTATGACGGCCTGGACCGGTTGCGGACGGTCACTGCACCGGGCTTCGGCAACGCCTTGTATGAGTATGACGCGCTGGACAACCTGCGCCGTGCGAAGGTCGGCAGCCGCGATCGTACGCACTATTTCGATCCGACGAATCGGCTGGTCAACGTGATCGAAACCGGAACCGGGGCAACCGTGACCGGTCTTGGCTATGACGTGCAGGGCAATCTTTCGGTGCGCAATGGCCAGGCTTTCGCGTTTGACTACGGCAACCGGCTGCGTGCGGCGGGTACAGCAGAGAGCTACGAGTATGACGCCCACGGGCGCCGGGTGAAGGCCAGCGCCAGTGGCAAGGGGGCGATCTATTCGTTCTACGACAACGGCGGTGTGCTGCGATTCCAGCGCAACGAACGTACCGGCAAGCAGACCGACTATCTCTACCTTTCAGGCAGCCTGGTGTCCCAGGTGCATGGTGAAGCCGCACCCGGCGTTCCCGCGCTGAGTGCGCCGGGCTACATCACCCAGGGTAGCGTGAACCTGACCTGGAGCCCGGCCGGTGGTGCCAACCGCTATGAGCTGCAGCGTGCCCTTGCGGGCACCTGGAGCACGGTCTTTGATGGCGCGGCGCAATCGTTCACCAGCACCGGCCTGGTCACGGGAACCTATCAGTTTCGCGTGCGCGGCTGCCGGGCGGTGTGCGGCGGATGGAGCAATGTCGCATCAGTGGCCGTGGCATTGGCGCCATCCACTGTGCCGACCTTGAACCTGCCTGCCACGGCCTTCAACGGCAGCTACAACGTGGCTTGGTCTGCGGCTTCCGGTGCCGAGCGCTATGAGCTGGAGGAAAGCGCCAATGGTGGCGCATGGGCCCAGGTGCACAACGCCATCAGTCAGTCCAAGGCCTTCAGTGGCAAGGCAGCGGGAAGCTACAACTACCGGGTTCGCGCATGCAATCCGGTGGGATGCACGGGATACAGCGCCACGGCCGCAGTGACGGTGGTGTATCCGCCCGCCACTGCGCCAGGTCTCTCTGCGCCGGCACGCGCTGCGCCGGGCAGTATCGGCATTGGCTGGAACGGGGTGGCTGGTGCCACGCGTTACACCTTGCAGGAAAGCAGCAATGGTGGCGGATGGGTCACGCTGTTCGACGGCAACGCGGGTTCCTATGCCACCGCTGCGCGCGGGGTCGGCAGCTATGGCTATCGGGTTGCCGCCTGCAATGGCGCAGGCTGCGGACCGTGGTCGGCCACGTCGACGGTAGCGGTGATCGGGCCGCCGACGATCGAGCCGGTGATCAGCGCACCGGGCCTGGTGAACGTGACGCAGTACAGCCTGAGCTGGCCGGTGCCGGCCAACAGCGAGAGCTTCGTGCTGGAGGAGAGTGCCAACGGTGGTGGCTGGACGGTGGTGCATAACGGCGGCGGGAACAGCTTTGGTGCCAGCCGTGGCAAAGGCAGCTACGCCTATCGCGTGAGGGCGTGCAATTTCGCGGGGTGCAGTCCGTACTCGGGCATTGCGACGGTTGTGGTCGCACTTCCACCAGGGACACCCTACTTCTATCTTGCGGAATGGCTGACCACTCGCAAGGCACCGTATCAGGTGCAGTGCTCGGTGGGCTGGAGCCAAGTGGTCGATGCGACCGAGTACCAGCTTGAGAGTGGTGGCGGTGGAAAGCGCCTGTATACCGGGCCGAACGCTTATGTGAGTGCAGACGGCAATGCCTACTGTGCTGGTGACTATCGCGTGCGTGCCTGCAATGCCGGTGGTTGCTCGCCGTGGTCGGCCGACCATCCCGTCACCCGCGGCGTACTGAGCTGGGACTAACCCATGAATGGACTCTGTTCGCTGTTGATTCGGGCGGTGCTCACGCTGGTGGTGCTGGCGGCCTGTGTGGCTCCGGCGGTCGCACAGGAAGTCGTCGAGTACATCCACACTGATGCACTGGGTTCACCGGTGGCGATCACCGATGCCAGCGGAAACGTCATCGAGCGTACGGTGTATGAGCCGTATGGGACGGTGGTCAACCGGCCGTTGAAGGATGGACCGGGATATACGGGGCATGTGACGGACTCGGGGACCGGGCTGAGTTACATGCAGCAGCGGTACATGGATCCGGCGTTAGGGGCTTTCCTGAGCGTTGATCCGGTAACGGCTGAAGGGGGCGATATGCGCCATCTAAACCGCTACGCCTATGCTTACAACAGCCCGTACAAGTTCAAAGATCCGGATGGGCGCTGCCCCCAGTGCTTGTGGGGCGCGCCAATAGGCGCAGTTGTGAACATCGGTGTTCAGATGGCTATGGCTGAAGGGTCGATGGGCGAAAGATTCTCCCAAGTAAAATGGGGGCAAGTCGCTGTCGCAACAGCGGCTGGTGCGCTAAGTGGTGGAGTAAGTGCCGTTGCAAGCACAGCTGCCACTACCGGTGGAACCATTGCCGCAAACGTGGTTGGAAATGCAGCCGTCGGCGCAGTTTCAGTTCAAGCAAATGCACAGCTTGAAGGTAAGACCGCTTCTGTATCCGAGGTTGCGAAGGGCGCAGCCTTGAGCGGAGGAACGGCTGGCTTAGGGGCAGCTGTTTCTGCTGCGCCTGGTGTGGCGGCTAGAAGTGCGAGTGCTGGGATGACACAGACTGAGCGAACTGCGACAGGAAATCTGATGCAGGGTATAAAGGAAGCCACTCCTGGGTTTAAATACTCCAATCCCACCCAAACAGCGGCCAATGCCGTCGGTACGGCGGTCAGTTCATCAGGCGATCTGGAACCACTTGTGAACGATAAGTTGAAGTAGGAAAAGTTGAAGTAGGATATGAAGATCAAATTGATCCTGAAGGGCGTCGCCGTCTATTACGCAAAAGCTGCCGTTTTCACGATTGCCAGCTATGGGTTGCTGCGTCTCGTTTACGGGCATACAGGGATTTCATTCATTGAATGGACGCTCATACTTCTGGCGGCGTTTACGGTGGCTTACATACCACTTTTCGTTGGCTTGCTGCGCGGGAAGAGTTCGTAGCTGTCTTAGGCAGAAGCGGCAAATCCGCCCAGTGCTTACCGCCCTTTAATGATCCTCTGAACAACCATTTCGGTAGTGCCGGCCGCTGGTCGGCCGCATGAGAGACAATGGCGGCACACGTTGAGAAGCTATCCATGCAGCTGATATTTGATGATGCTGAGGGTCTGGGCAAGCGTGAGCAGACCAGACGCGAGATCTGGACCGGCCAGATGCGTCGACGGACGATCTACTTCTTGGCGGAATCCATGCTCCGCTTGATGTCTGATTTCTTCGGGTCCCCGGCCCAATGCCACGTGGCGATTTTGAGGAAGTGGCGCTGGATCTGGAAGACTTGAAGTGACTGCAGCGGTTGTGAAGTGGCCCCCGGATGAATACTGTCCATAAGCCTGCAGTAGTGCGCAGCGTTTGTACCTTTTCCCGATTGAAGCGCATGCGTTGATCGGGTGGGCGCGCAACCGCCCCTCGGGGGACTCGTGTGGTTGCAAATGCAGGAGACTCCTGATGGCGGAAGATGAACTGCTGCTTGAACGGCTTTACAAGATGTCGCGGGTTCTCACGGCCGAACCCGACTCTTCAAACTATGTATTGGTATCGAGGTCATTGTTCCATTGTGATCCGGAGATCCGAGAGAGGGCCATTTTCATCGGCGGGTTGCGTTGGGCAGATCCGTTGATTCTTGGTTGTTTTATTGGAATTGTTACGGTGGGGCAGGAGCCTGTTGATGATAATCGGAGGCTTATGATTGAATCGCTTGTTTCTGCAGTGCTTCGGAGGAGGCTTGATGCAGCTTCAATCGAGGAATGGCTCAGGGCGGTGCTCCGTTCGAATGATTCTAAGTCACTCCTGGCTAAGTCAGCCTACATTGGCTTGCTGCGCATTCAAGGGAAGATGTCGGTTTCTGAGTTTGCATCTATTGATTACGATGGGGTGTCTGTTGATTCATCATTAGTTTCTTGACGCCCACATTTCTTTTTTCGCTTTGAAGATGGTAGTGTCGCGTGATGGTGGTTGGGGCTCGTTCGTCGATCAACCGTTAGGGACGGTTGCGTCACTGGCTTCCAACTGGAGAGCGGTGCCGATGGCGGGGAGATGCATTCCGGTCCAGGCCCATGTCGGATCCAGCTGCGATGTCTGCCGCGCTGGTGGTTTTGCACGCCTTCAACCGTAGCGTGCTGAGCCGGAATCTTTCCTGCTGATTCGCGCGAGGAGCGTGCCAACGGTGTGGCTGGACGGTGGTGCATAACGGCGGCGGGAACAGCTTTGTTGCCAGCCGTGGCAATGGCAGCTACGCCTATCGCGTGAGGGCATGCAATTTCGCGGGGTGCAGTCCCTACTCGGGCATCGCCAGTGTCTCCGTCGTGCTTCCTCCTGCAGCCACTCAGATCTGCGTGGCGGAGTGGCTCAGCACGCGCAAGGCGCCCTATCAGGTGCAATGCAGCGTCGGCTGGCGCGCGGTTCCGGGGGCAACGGAGTATCAGCTTGAGCCTTCCGGAGCTGGACGGCGCCTGTACACCGGCCCCAATACCTACGTGCAGTCGAGCGGCGGGACCTACTGCGCCAGTCTCTACATTGTCAGGGCCTGCAACGCCGGTGGCTGTTCGGCATGGTCCGCAGACTTCCCCGTCACCCGCGTATTGAATTGGGACTAAGCCATGAATGGACTCTGTTCGCTGTTGATTCGGGCGGTGCCCACGGTGGTGCTGCTGGCGGCCTGTGTGGCTCCGGCGGTCGCACAGGAAGTCGTCGAGTACATCCACACTGACGCACTGGGTCACCTGTGGCGATCACCGATGCCAGCGGAAACGTCATCGAGCGTACGGTGTATGAGCCGTATGGGGCGGTGGTGAATCGGCCGTTGAAGGATGGGCCGGGATATACGGGGCATGTGACGGACTCCGGGACCGGGCTGAGTTACATGCAGCAGCGGTACTATGACTTCCAAACTGTCGCATTTCTGGGGGCTGATCCAGTTGCAGCTAGTTCGGAAGGGGCTTCATTCAATCGCTATCGCTACGCTTCTGCCAATCCGTATAAGTTCAAGGATCCGGACGGCAGGGCAGACATGAACGTGTTCAGTGAAGCTGATCCGAACGGGCTGAGAGCGGCAGGAGATGCGCTCAACAGTCCGGGCAAGTTCACGGTCGGAGGGCACGCCAATAACATGGCCATTCAGGACCAGCGAGGGGGGCGCATGGAAAACTACTCCACAGTCAGCTCATGGAATATGGCTCGGACCCAGTTTGGGCTAAAACAGGGCCAGGAAATATTCATGGCAGGTTGCCACCTTGGGGCGGAAATCGGTCAGGCAAAGGCTTTTGCTCAGGGATGGGCGAACCTGAATAAGTCGTCCGTATATGCTCCCAACGGATTCGTTCGCTATCCAAAAAACTACAAGCCTGGAGATGACATGACGCTCCGTGTCAGTATGGGTGAGAACGGAACCGGAGGTGCAGGTGTATGGCAAAGGTTCTCGCCTGGAGGGACGGGGCCGACGGGTCCAGCTATTCGTTCGATTACGATCAAAGCTGATGGTTCAATATCCTATAAGTTTGCTGAGCCTGAATTGGGGTCCGGAATTCGTAGAATGGAAACGGTGAAGGTGAAGCAATGAAAATTCTTTCGAATTCCGTTGTTTTGTCTTTGCTGCTTGTTGGCTGCGGTAACGGGGAGCCCCAGGAAGAGCGGCTTTCCCGAAATGAGAAGCATGATGAAGCGCCAAGTTTGGCCCTTTCCGAGGAAGAGTTGGAACGTCAGATTTCGATGGCTGAAAACGGGAATGCAGGGGCCCGTCTTAAGCTTGAATGGCACTACTCGACGCGTGGCGACATGGAGCGGTATCGCTACTGGCTTGAGGAGGGGGTCGCACGAATGGACGTTAGTTCAATGCAGCGATTGGCACTGTTTCTCTCCCTTGAGCAAGGCGGGGGAGACTGTAAGCGCGCGATGCAAATCCTCGAGGAAGGTTTGCGTCTTGATCCGCCGGAGACTACGCGCGAACTGATGGAGATGGATCTTCAGAGATTGCGGCATGAACGGGTCGGGGTTCCACCTTGCGGGGTGGGGCTCTCCAATTAGAGGCAGCAGTTGCGCGAATGCCGATAATAATTCGTTTGGATTCGATGATAGGAACGGGTGGTGCGGAGCGCATTCTGGTTTGAACTCGAGGTTATTGGTTGGGCAGGTCTCGATGAGGATCATAATTTCTCTATCTGCTGCCTTACCGATGCTGCTTCTTGCCTCCTGTGTGCAGGACCGCGGTTGTCTTCTTCGGGTGGCCAACCAGGACCACGACAGCTCCTCATCTCAGAAGATCCATGCTGATATGGATGAACTCATACATTCGCGCCCTGTGGATGGGGAGCGGGAAGTGAATGCAGAGTTAGTGGTATCGCAGCTCGAACTCTCTCGGGAGGGGCGGAGAAATAGAAGGATTTTCTATGTATTGACTGATGGTAGCGGGAAACTCTTGACTGCGGGGACTTGTGGTATTGACGAACGCCAGTGTGCCTCGATCATTGTGAAGCGAATGCTCAGGTTCTGTGAAAGGATGTAGATTGCGGGTGCGCCAAGTTTTGGGAGGTATTTCAGTGAGAAATTCCCAAGTGCTTGATCGCTTTGGGTGGCTGGCCGGTATTATTGTGGCGGCGCTTTGTTTTTTAGGAATTGCCGCCTGTGGCGGAAGAGATGAACGTTTGGATGTGGTCATGAATCATGATCCGGGAAACGCAGCGGCTAATCACTACGCACTTGCGCTTGAGTCAGTTTTTAGTGATTCCGGGAGCGTGCCAGAAGCGCAAATATGCAGGGTACATTTAATTGATGTCAGGAAATCATTTGATCAGGCTGGAAGCGAAAGGGTGAGGGTATATTTCGTCTTGGCCGATCATCAAGGTGTCGTCAGGTCGGCGGACACCTGTGGGCTTCCTTTGAATGAGTGTGTGACGATTATTGCCGAGAGGTCGAGGGTGGGCTGTCGGAAGGAAAAAGGGCTGGCTTTCCACTGATTCGGGCGGCAATCGCGGTGTTGGTGCGCATAGCCTGTATATAGTGCTGGGCGCTGCCGATGAAGTGGTCATGTACACTTGCACCGATGCGTTGGCTTCACCGGCGGTGATTACCGCTGTCAATGGAAATGTCATCGAGCGTACGGTGTATGAGCTTTCTGGTGAGGTGGTTCGGATGGTCATGGCTGAAGGGGTGATGGGCGAATGGCTATCCCAAGTAGAATGGGAGCACGTTGTCGCCAAACAGTGGCTGACGCGCTATTGATAGAATCACCACCGCAAACGCGGGTGGACACGCGGCCCACGGTGTTCCTTCCTGGGTTTCTCGACAAGTGGCGGGAGTGCTGTGAAATCCACAAGTTCATCTCGATGCCGACGACCAGCGATGGTTCTTCAAGGGTTTGCGCGCACTTCAGTGCTATGTCTTGTATCTGTCGCTGGTTGTTCGCTACATGAAATAGGAAGCGGTCGGCTGGATGACAACTGTCTTTTGGTGGTGGCCGACTATGTAAAGTCGTCGCGGGGGTGGGGTGGGGATGTCTACGACATTGCTCCTGAGGGGACGGTAGCAGGGCTGCGAGGATATGCAGTAATGCATCGCTCGGACGACGGAAAACTGCCGTCCGGGGAGTTGAAATCATTTCATGTCGATTTGGATCCCGAGTGCAAGGCTATTGTTGATGAGCTTGGCTATCAATGATTCCGCGCACTTTTCGGCTGGCAGGAGGAGCTTGGGTTTATGGGTGTGGAGCGAAGAAGGTGAGCGGTATCCCATGGCGCTGGATGGCGACGCAGAGGTGTGGGCGTGAATGTTGATTTCCGGTTTTTCATGGTTATTTTTTTTATTTTCTACGGGGCTGGTTGCAGGCATCAAGAAGGCGGGGGCGAACCGTCTGGAAAGAGCTGTGGGGTCGAGGGCAGCTCCGCTTGCCGAGTCAGCTTCCGGGAACTAGCTGCTACGCCCCGGCTATTCGATGGAAAGTTGGTGCGGATGGAGGGCTATCTCGGGGTGAGCCGGGAGCTCTTTGTACTGAGTTCAAGCAAAGAGTTGTTTGAGGCCGGAGTGACTGAGGAGACTCAAGTTCGAATTAGAGGTCCAGTAGATATGCAGCAAGGCGTATTTGACGAATACGCGTATTCATGGGTTTCGATAATTGGGGTGTTCAGGACAAGAGAAGCTGACAATTCGACAGGTGATCTGCTGCTTGGCGAAATTCACGCCCCCCTTGAAGTTCGCTCCCTACGAATCCCTGGTCCCGTGCCACGTGCGAAATTTGGAGATGTGCTCGTCAATCTTGAAGATCTGAAGTGAGTGATAGGTTGTGGAAATGACGTCATGTGCTTTCATTTCTGCCTTCTATGGCAGGAAAGCGGGATGATTCAAAGGCGCGCCTAACATGTGATCACATGGTCCCCGTCTTAGGGGTGACACTTGCCAGGAAGGGGCTTCGGAACATTCTCGATCGCTGGTAGAGTCGCAGATGTCACATTACGCCATGGCACTCCTGGGCAGCTCAGTTCTCCTCGTTGCGCGATTGCGTCTGTGTCATTGCGAGCTGATCGATCACGTCGATAGGCTTTGGGGGGTTGCGCCTTGGTTGAAGAATATGAGGTATCGCATTGAGCGCTATCGATGAAAAGAATCTCGTTTTAGCCTGTCTGTGGAGGCTGTTGGAATCCGAGCCTGCTTCCGAGGAACAGGTGTCTGGCTGGTACCAGAGGGCGCAATTTATCAAGAACGTGATTCGGTCAAGTTCGTATGAAATCGGGGTTCCTCACGTGATATGGCACTATCTTGATGATGCCGATATCCGTATTCGCGATCCCCGCTATGCCGAAGCACAGGTGTTGGCCGTTAGGCGGAGTATTGATGAGTGGGCTTGAGTGCACTCAGAGAAGCCATGAGCATTACATGTTGCTGGCCAGATTTCATTGCGGCATCCCTCTCGGATGCTAACCCTCCGGATCTCCCTCTCCTCCGGGAGGACTGGGCAGGGATGGCGTTTGATCGCAACCTGTATGAGGATTTTGCTCCGAACGATGTTTGGGCGGCGTGGCTGAGCGCACTTTCGGAGCACTTTGCAGATATCGCAATGTGCGCGGTTCGATGTTCAGAGTGCTCCGACGGTGGAAGCTCTGTGGAAATTGAGCGAGGGCTGGATAGCCTGCGCTTTTACTGGCTGGAAGATGGGAACTTCATGCGTGATCATTTCTTGTTTTCGCGTGATGGTCGCTGGGTCGTAAAGCTGGATCAGGACGTGACGTTATTTGCGGGAGATGTCACTTTCCTTGCGGATGTTGTCGCGCGACTTGGTGGTGTAGAGCATGTCGAGAAGATGATGCGACGGGACCTGATTGGTACAGCTGAGGACGTAGTTGGCCTCGGTGGGTACGTCAAGGGTCTTCTTGCGCCCTTGAACGCATCGACTCCTCAGCCCGGCTCAGCGCTGAACGAACCGGAACCAAGATTAAAGAGGTGATTAAGGTTGGACTTAAGGAGGAGTAGGTTGCATGTTTGGTGATGATTCCCTGCTTTTTATGAAATATGTGAAAGGGCGGAGCAACGCTGTATACCCGTGGTCGTTGTCAATTGTGGATTGCTATTTTATATGGCTCGCATTTTGCAAGGTCTCTGGCAGTGACCGGCCGCTGCTGTCGAGGATATCTGCGGACGGCGAGCAGATTGAGGATGTTCTCATTGCTGATGCCTACGATATTTACGAGATTGATAGTCGCGCTGAAGGTTTCGAAGTTGTGCTGCGCCACCATTCGTCCGGCTCACTGTGCTATTGGGATATTCATGAGCGTTTTGTTGTAGCTGTTGGTGGTCGTGATTTTCTTGAGGTGGCAAGCCCCTATCCTGGGGACATAGAAAAACATCGCTATATTGAGGAGATGATGCATAGAGAGGCGTTCGGAATTGATGAGCCGCCTGAAGTGATTTATGCGGCCATCTCCAATCCGTTCTCTTGAAGGAGTGGCTAGCGTCGTTGTTCAGCACTTCAGTTGATCAACTCGCTGTGATAGTTAGGCTCGCCGGGTGAGAGACTAAACACCCGTGGGAGGGTGAACCCTGTCGGGCATCGTGAGAATCTCTGTCGCGCTTCCCGAGCTGATCAGTGCTCGTGAACGGTGCCAGCTTCTCGCTTCAGCTGAGCAGGGTGTAAGTGTGGCGGCTGAGTCATCGAGCGCCGTCGCGTTGTTGATGGCTTTGGAACACTGGCCGGGGCGGTACATCAGTTCGGGAGGTGCAGATTCTTCTCCATGTTCGGAGGCTGCAAGAAATGGCGAACTGCAAGTTGGATGCTGAGCACTCAGCCGCGTGGAGTGGTCGAATCCACTCATGCCTGGCTGCTGTGGTTCTTTCGCTGGGGTTGCAAGGTTGTGATTGGTTGTCGGATCCGGTGATTGTTGGAATGTTGGAAGGGAGGTGATTTATGACGTCAGCTTGGAGGTTGGCGTGGTGTGGTAGGCGTAGGCTCAATTCCTGTCGGTGAAAGCAGGGTTGTGAAGCCTCAGGTCGCTACTGATTCCTCACTTCTTGTAACTTACCACGAGAGCGGTGTCCGAGTGGTTTGCCATGGGGATGTGTATTTTACGAATAATCTCCACGTCAAGGTTGAGGCGGATGTGGGTGGAGGGGTTTGCCGTATTGCAGAAATTGCGGAATGATTTGATCTGCCGAGCGTGTTTGACGATTTTTATAGCGCGGTGCCAGGGTGAAGAACGATGAAAAGCCTTGTTGAGAGCTTCCCCATTTGGGCTTCCATCATCCTAGGTGCCATGTGGATAAACGCATTTGCGGCTCACAGGATGTTGCTGAAAATCGAGCGTGAACGGCCGGAAGTACTTGCTGCAGTCGGAATCATCAAGGTTGATTGGTGGCTTAGGTGCTTGCGCGGTATTGCAGTGCTTGCCCTTACTTCCAAAGGGCAGGCGCTCCATCAGGGGGAGCGGTGGGTGTTGAGGGGCGTCGTGATGATGTACGTTTTCTTGATTGCCTCCGGGGTATCCATGCTTGTTGGCATGTAGGAGACGGTGCCTCAAGGCCGTTGATGGTGGATGGATCGGCATTACGGTGAGATTGCCCGTTCCTGGTGTCACTCGGTGCTTCCCGGTCACGCCTCTGCTTGCTTGCGTCCAGCGCGCAATAAAAAACGCCGCAGTTCCCTGCGGCGTTCTCGTAGTTCCCTGATTCTGGCGAATCCTCAGCCCAGCAGCTTCCGCACCTTGGTTAGTGCGGTCATGAACCGCTCGATCTCGGCATGCGTGTTGTAGAACGCCAGCGAAGCTCGGCAGGTAGCCGCGACGCCGAAGTACTGCAGCAGCGGATGCGCGCAGTGCTGGCCAGAGCGCACGGCCACGCCTTCCAGATCCAGAAGGGTGGCCAGGTCGTGCGCATGTGCGCCATCGATCAGGAACGAGACCACGGCGGCCTTCTCCGGCGCTTCGCCGATGATGCGCAGACCGTCGACGCGGCGCAGCTCTTCGGTGAAGTGCGCCAGCAGTTCGGCCTCGCGGGCTTCCACGTTCTCCTGGCCAAGCTGCTGCAGGTAGTCGGCAGCCACACCCAGGCCGATGAAACCGGCGATGTTCGGGGTGCCGGCTTCGAACTTGTGCGGGGCATCGTTGAACACGGTGCCGTCGAAGCTGACTTCCTTGATCATCTCGCCGCCACCGAGGAACGGCGGCATCGCATCCAGATGCTCGCGGCGCGCCCACAAGGCGCCGGTGCCGGTCGGGCCGCACATCTTGTGGCCGGTAATGGCGTAGAAGTCGCAGCCGATCGCGGCGACATCGACCTTGCGGTGCGGCACGGCCTGCGAGCCATCGACCACGGTGATGATGCCGCGCTTGCGCGCTTCACGGCAGATTTCGCGCACCGGATTGACCGTGCCCAGCACGTTGGAGACATGGGTGACGGCCAGCAGCTTGACCTCCGGGGTCATCGCCGCGCGCAGCGCATCCAGATCGAGTGCGCCGTCAGGCGTGATCTCGGCCACGCGGATGGTGGCGCCGGTACGCTGCGCGACCAGCTGCCACGGCACAATGTTGGCGTGGTGCTCCATGCGCGTGATCAGGATCACGTCACCGGCCTTCAGCCGCGGCAGCGCCCACGAGTAGGCCACCAGGTTGATGGCGAAGGTGGTGCCGCTGCACAGCACCAGGTCGCTGGGGCGCACGTTGAGGAAGCGTGCCAGCGTGTTGCGTGCGCCTTCGTAGGCGTCGGTGGCTTCGCTGCCCAGTGCATGCACCGCGCGGCTGACGTTGGCGTTGTAGCGGCGGTAGAACTCGTCCACCGCGCCGATCACCTGCACCGGCTTCTGGCCGGTGTTGGCATTGTCGAAATAGACCAGCGGCTTGCCATGCACTTCACGCATCAGCAGCGGGAAGTCGAGGCGGACGCGGTCCCAGTCGGGGGCGCCGGTGCGTTCTTCGATCGGGCGCGGCGTGGACAGGTTCATGCCACACCTGCCTCGGCCAGCGCCTTGTCCAGACGGTGTGCCAGCTGCGCACGCAGTGCGTCCGGCAGGATCTTCAACGGCTCGTGGCAGAACGCGGCGCTCAGCAGTGCCTGCGCCTGTGCCTGCGGCAGGCCGCGCGAGCGCAGGTAGAACAGCGCGTTGGCATCGAGCTGGCCGACAGTCGCACCGTGCGCGGCCTTCACTTCATCGGCGTCGATCACCAGCGTCGGCTGGGTGTCGATCTCGGCATCGGCCGACAGCAGCAGGTTCTTGTTGGACAGGTTCGCGTCGGTGCCATCGGCGCCTTCGCGGATCTGGATGCCACCATGGAACACCACGCGGCTGCGGTTGGCGGCGACGCCGCGCCACAGCAGTTCGCAGCTGGTATCGCGCGCGATGTGGTCGATGCCCAGGCGGGTTTCGACGTGGCGGCGGCCATTGCCAAGCAGCACGCCGTTGGCGGTCAGCTGGGCATTGTCGCCTTCGAGGCGCACGTTCAGTTCATGGCGGCTGAGCGCGGCGCCCAGTTCCAGGTCCACGCGGTGGTACTGCGCGTCGCGGGCCAGCACGGCGTCGGTGCGCAGGAAGCTGGTCTGGCGCGCGCTGCCGGCCTGGACGCGGGCGTGCTTGAGCACGGCATCGCGAGCGACGTGGGCATGCAGCACGGTGTTGTCCAGGTGGGCGGAGTCACCCACGCTGAAGCGGTGCTCGACCACGCCCAGGCTGGCGCCGGCACGCAGTTCGATCAGGTGGCGGTGATGCCAGGCCAGGTCGGTGTCACCGGCGACGCTGGCGAACACCAGCTGCAGCGGCACGTCGACCTGCACGCCTTCATCCACGCGCAGCACCACGCCTTCATCGGCCAGCGCGGCATTCAGGCGGGCGAAGATCTCCTCGCTGCGCTCGTAGCGGCGGCCAAGGAAACGCACGGCGTCTTCGCCGGCGGCCAGTGCGGCCGACAGCGGCTGCAGCTGCACGCCGGCCGGCAAGGCCTGCACGTCGCTCAGCGCGGCGTCCAGGCGGCCGTTGACGAACACCAGGCGCGGTGCCGGGATGTCCTCCAGCAGCGCGGCATCCAGGGCCGGCGGGGACAGCGGTGCAGCCGCGAACGCACGGCGCTCCAGCTGGCGCAGCGAGGTGTACTTCCAGGCCTCGTTGCGGGCGGCCGGCAGGCCATCGCGCAGGGCCGCATCCAGCACTTCGCGGCGCGCATCGCTGCCGCAAAAGGCCTGGGCCATCGAATCAAGCAGGGCGCTCATCAGACCGCCGCCTCGGGCACGACCCGGTCCTTCAGGAAATCATAGCCGTGCGCTTCCAGTTCCAGTGCCAGCTCCGGGCCGCCACTTTTGACGATGCGGCCATCGGCCAGCACGTGCACCACGTCCGGCTTGATGTAGTCCAGCAGGCGCTGGTAGTGGGTGATGACCAGGAACGAGCGATCAGCAGCGCGCAGTGCGTTGACACCATCGGCCACGCTCTTCAGTGCATCGATGTCCAGGCCCGAGTCGGTTTCGTCCAGGATCGCCAGCTTCGGTTCCAGCACGGCCAGCTGGAAGATCTCGTTGCGCTTCTTCTCGCCACCGGAGAAGCCTTCGTTGACGCCACGGTGCAGCAGTTCGTCCTTCAGGTGCAGCACGGCCAGCTTCTGGCGCACCAGCTTGAGGAACTGCATGGAATCGAGTTCTTCCTCGCCGCGTGCCTTGCGCTGGGCGTTCAGTGCCGCGCGCAGGAAGTAGGTGTTGTTCACGCCCGGGATTTCCACCGGGTACTGGAACGCCAGGAACAGGCCGGCGGCGGCGCGTGCTTCCGGGTCCTGGTCGAGCAGGTCGACGCCGTCGAACTGCACGCTGCCTTCGGTCACTTCGTAGCCGTCGCGGCCGGCCAGGACATTGCCCAGGGTGGACTTGCCGGCGCCGTTCGGGCCCATGATGGCGTGCACCTGGCCCGGCTGGACGTCCAGCGACAGGCCCTTGAGGATTTCCTTGTCGCCGATGCGGGCGTGGAGGTTTTCGATCTTCAGCATGGTGGGGGTTTCCGTGGTGCGGGCCGGGGCCCGCCGGTAAAAAGAATGCGTTGTGCGAGGGCAGGGCGGGCGGTCAGCCCACCGAACCTTCCAGCGAGACTTCCAGCAGCTTCTTGGCTTCCACCGCGAACTCCATCGGCAGTTCGCGGAACACCTGCTTGCAGAAGCCGTCGACGATCATCGACACCGCGTCTTCCTGGCTGATGCCACGGGCGCGGCAATAGAACAGCTGGTCGTCGGAGATCTTGGAGGTGGTGGCCTCGTGCTCGACGGTGGCGCCCGGGTTCTTCACCTCGATGTAGGGGAAGGTGTGGGCGCCGCACTGCTTGCCGATCAGCAGCGAATCGCACTGGGTGTAGTTGCGCGCGCCATCGGCATTGCGGTCCACACGCACCAGGCCGCGGTAGGTGTTCTGGCCGCGGCCGGCGCTGATGCCCTTGCTGACGATCTTGCTCTTGGTGCGCTTGCCGATGTGGATCATCTTGGTGCCGGTGTCGGCCTGCTGGCGGTGGTGTGTGAGCGCCACCGAGTGGAACTCGCCCACCGAATCGTCGCCCAGCAGCACGCAGGACGGGTACTTCCAGGTGATCGCCGAACCGGTCTCGACCTGGGTCCAGGTGACCTTGCTGCGCGCGCCACGGCATTCGGCACGCTTGGTGACGAAGTTGTAGATGCCGCCGACGCCGTTCTCGTCGCCCGGGTACCAGTTCTGCACGGTGGAGTACTTGATCTCCGCGTCTTCCAGCGCGACCAGCTCGACCACTGCGGCGTGCAGCTGGTTCTCGTCGCGCATCGGCGCGGTGCAGCCTTCCAGGTAGGACACGTAGGCCTTGTCCTCGCACACGATCAGGGTACGCTCGAACTGGCCGGTGTGGCCGGCGTTGATGCGGAAGTAGGTGCTCAGCTCCATCGGGCAGCGCACGCCCTTGGGAATGAACACGAAGCTGCCATCGGAGAACACCGCCGAGTTGAGCGCGGCGAAGTAGTTGTCACCCACCGGCACCACGGTGCCCAGGTACTGGCGCACCAGCTCCGGGTGTTCCTTGATGGCCTCGGACATCGAGCAGAAGATGATGCCCTTCTCGGCCAGTTCCTTGCGGAAGGTGGTACCGACCGACACCGAGTCGAACACCGCGTCCACCGCCACGCCGGCCAGCTTGGCGCGCTCGTGCAGCGGCACGCCCAGCTTGTCGTAGGTGTCCAGAAGCTCCTTGGGCACGTCATCCAGCGAGGCGTACTTCGGGCCCTTCGGCGCGGAGTAGTAGCTGAGCGCCTGCAGGTCGATCGGCGCGATCTCCAGCTTGGCCCAGTCCGGCATCGGCATGGTCAGGAAGTGGCGGTAGGCGTCCAGGCGCCACTGCGTCATCCACTCCGGCTCTTCCTTCTTGGCCGACAGGGCACGGATGGTGTCCTCGTCCAGGCCCGGCGGCAGGGAGTCCGACTCGATCTCGGTGATGAAGCCGGCCGAATACTTGCGGCCGAGCTGCTCGTGGATCTCGCGGTTGGGGGTGTCGTCGTGGGCGACGTTTTCGATGGTTTCGGTGGCCATGGGGGGCTGCCTACGGATCAGGAGACGACGTCGACAGCGATGGTGCGGCGCTGTTCGTCATCGGCAAGGGGGAGAGGGGGCAGGATCTGGGCGAGGGTGACATCGCGCAGGGCCTCGGAGACCACGTCGTTGATCAGCCGCCAGCTGCTGCGCGCGCCGCACTTGGGCGCCATGCCGCACTGGTGGTGGTCGTGGCTGCATTCGGTCAGGGCCAGCGGCCCTTCCATCGCTTCGACCACTTCGAACAGCGAGATCTCGATGGCCGGGCGGGTCAGGCGGTAGCCGCCACGCACGCCGCGCAGGCCTTCAACCAGGCCGGCCTGGGCCAGCGGCTTGAGTACCTTGCTGACGGTGGGCGGCTCCAGACCGGTGAATTCGGCCAGCTCGGTGGCACTGAGCACCTCGCCCGGACGGGCGGCGAGCACGGTCAGTACGACGGTGGCGTAATCGGTGAGTTTGGTGACGCGCAACATGGGGATGCGAGTGGTTCTTAAAGCGGACTGAAATTGTACGCTTTTCTTCGCCGCCATCCAACCCGGGCATTCAGCCGGCGCTGGGGCCGGGACGGGAGAACACACCGGGGCCGTTGCCAGGGCGCAATGCTGCGCCAACGGGGTGATTTTCGCAATCACCCGGAATGGGCGAGAATCAACGTTCCTTTCGCTGCAGACTTCCCTTGCCGATGCCCAAGAAGATCCAAGCCCGCAAGTCCGCCATCCACGGCAACGGTGTGTTTTCCGTGGCCCCGATCAAGCAGGGCGAGCGCGTGATCCAGTACAAGGGCCTGCTGCGCAGCCACGGCGACGTTGATGCCGATGACAGCGGCGACGTTGAAAGTGGCCATACCTTCCTGTTCACCCTCAATGACGACTGGGTGATCGATGCCAACTACAAGGGCAACGACGCGCGCTGGATCAACCACAGCTGCGACCCGAACTGCGAGGCAGTGATCGAGGAAGACGAGGACGGCGACAGCCGTGGCGACAAGGTGTTCATCGAGGCGCTGCGCGATATCAAGGCCGGTGAGGAACTGACCTACAACTACGGCATCACCCTGGCCGAGCGTCATACCGCCAAGCTGAAGAAGATCTGGGAGTGCCGCTGCGGCTCGCCCAAGTGCACCGGCACCATGCTGCAGCCCAAGCGCTGACCGGTACCGGGGACTGTCGGCCACTGGCCGGCACTACCCGGAGGCTCTCCACCTGCCGTGCACGGCAGGGTCACCGCCGTGCAAGGGCCGTTCTTCCATTCTGTCGGCTCCCCCAACCGGAGTGCACCCATGGCAGAGCGATTGAAGGGCAAGCAGATTGCCATCCTGGCCACCCATGGCTTCGAACAGTCCGAATTGACCGAACCCAAGCGGCTGCTGGAAGCCGAGGGCGCGCGCGTCAGCGTGGTGTCGCCCGCAAAGGAGGCGACGATCAAGGGCTGGAAGGAGAAGAACTGGGGCGACGCCGTCGCGGTGGACATTCCGCTGGATGAAGCGGATCCGGCACGCTTCGATGCCTTGGTCCTGCCCGGAGGCGTCATCAATCCGGACACGCTGCGTACCGACGAGGTTGTACTCGGCTTCATCCGGGCAGTGGATGAAGCCGGCAAGCCTGTGGCGGCCATCTGCCACGGCCCGTGGTTGCTGATCAACAGCGGCCTTGCTGAGGGGCGCGACGTGACGTCCTGGCCGTCCCTGCAGCAGGATCTGGTCAACGCAGGTGCGAAATGGCGCGATACCGCGGTTGTGATCGATGGAAACCTGATCACCAGCCGCAAGCCGGACGACATTCCCGCCTTCAGTGAGGCGGTGGTCAAGGCACTTGCCGCCTGATGCGCTACGGGTAGTGCCGGCCAGCGGCCGGCACTACCTCATTTACCCAGCACGCCTGCCGGCACCAGGTTGCCCAGGTTCTGGTTGAAGGTGACCACCAGCTTGCCGTTCTTCACCTGTGCCGACTGCACCTGCAGTGCGCCGAGCAGGCCGGCCACGGCCGGGTCCAGCTTGTAGATCGGTTCGCGCTGGGCGTAGTCGCTCAGCCAGGCATTGAGCAGGCCGCGGGTGCGCGAATCGAGGCGACCGCCCTGGTTGGCCGGGGCGAAGTCATCCACGCTCGGCTGCTGCAGGTGGAAGCCCTGGGTCTGCGCGTCGTAGCGCAGGCCGCTGCTGAGCTTCACCGTTCCCAGCTTGGACGGGTTGCCACCGGCGGTGGCCAGTGCGACGTCCATGCCCAGGTTCAACCGTTCGCCGGCCGGAAGGCTCAGCTGCGGATGGCTCATGGTCAGGGCGATCAGGCCCCCCAGGGCGTCCTGGGTGCGCGGGAAGCTGCCATCGAGGTACTGCTGCACGTCGCTGGCACCGACCGACAGTTCGCGGCCGGAAATGGAAGGGGCGGCCTGGGCGCCGATCGCAGCAGCGATCAGCACGGTGGAGGCCGCGAGGCGGGTCATCAGGGAACGCAGGCGCATGGCGGTGACCGGTGAATGCGGAATGGATGGACCAAAGAGTAGCCTTGCCGGCTGAATCGCGCGTGCATGCCGCTGCAACGGTTCAGTCCAGCGATGGCCGCAGTTGCGCCGACTGGATCTGCCAGGCGCGGCCATCGCTGCTGGGCTGCACGCGGTACCAGCCGCCGAAGCGGAAAGTGCCCTCAGCGGTCACCGCGCGGATCTGCACCGGAACCTCCAGCAGCTGCGGTGGCTGGTGACCGTCGCGCGCGACCGGCAGTTCGCTGGTCAGGCGCAGGCTGCGCACGTCCGTGAGCTGGCGCAATGCGGCATCGTCGGCGCGTCGTGCATCGCTGGGCGGGAAGGTCCATGCGGCGTCGATGGCCTTGCGATCGCGATTGAGCAGGGCCATGACATAGGCATTGAGCATTCCCGCCGGCAGCTCGGCCTCGGCCGCGACGGCGGCAAACAGGGGATCGACATCGATGGCCTGCACGGCCGCTGCATCGCCTTCTGCGGCGGCCTGTGGCTTCGCGCGGGCAGCCGCCTCGGTCGTGGCCGGCGGAGCGGCATCCGCAGGATGAGGTTGCGATGGCGGCCGGGAACAGGCCAGCAGCACCAGCGGTGCGATCAGTATCAGGAACCTGCGCATGTCTGCCTCCTCCCCGAGGCGAACGGAAGGAGGCAGTGTATCGGCTGTGCCGCGATCAGCGGGAGGAGGGCAGCTGTTCCAGTGCATCCAGCGCCGGCAGCACCTGCGCGGCGATGGCGGCCAGGGCATGGCCTTCGGTTTCGGCGTGGCGCTGCACGATGTCGCGCAGCAGCTGGGTGGCGATCACCAGGGTCGCGCGCTCGTCGCCGCTGATGCCTGCGGTGCGCGGCGCCGCTTCCAGCAGGCGCATCAGGTCGCGGCTGGCGCGATGTTCCAGTTCGATGGTGCAGCGCCCGGTGCACTGCAACCCGTCCTTTTCGATGGGGGTCACCGAGATCCGGTAGCGGGTGGAGGGGCTGGCCATGAGGGGACGCTCGCCGTAGCTGTGGAGGATGTGCCCACCTTAGGCAAGGCCGTGCCCGGCGGCGATGGCCGGGGCTGCACGCAGTGTTCCACCCGGTACGTTCCGGGGCCGCAACGCACCACGCCCAGCCAATGGCGACGGGCCTGTACGCGCATTCCCGGGGATGCGGCAACGCTGTGTTGCGGGCTGTGGTTGGTACAAAAAAAACGGGACGGCCAGAGCCGTCCCGTCGGAATCCGCGTTGGGGCGCGCGCTTACAGCGCGGCGTCCTTCAGCTTCTTCAGCGGACGCACCTTCAGCTTGGTGGTGGCCGGCTTGGCAGCGAACCACTGCTCTTCCTTGGTGAACGGGTTGATGCCCTTGCGCTTCGGCTTGGCCGGCACATTGACGGTGGTGATCTTCAGCAGGCCCGGCAGGGTGAACGAGCCAGCGCCCTTCTTGTGCACCGAGGAGGCGACGGCGCTTTCCAGCGAGGCCAGCACAGCGCGGACGTCCTTGGCGATGACGCCGGAGGCTTCAGCGATGTGTGCAACCAGGCCGGACTTGGTCAGCACTTCCTTGATCGGCTTCGGAGCGGCCGGCTTGGCGGCTGCCTTCGTCGCGACTTTCTTCACTGCCTTCTTCGGGGCAGCCTTCTTAGCGGTCTTTGCCATGGTTTCCTGTTCCGTGAACGGTTGGTTGTTTGGTCGGCGCCGAACCCCGTCGGCAAGCGCAATGTAGGGCAACTCTCGGGCGCCGCCAATAGCCCGAAGCGCGGAAAGTGCATGTTTTTTCATATCCAGGCCGATTCAGTACATGGCCGGCAGTGGGGGATGGGGGTGTGGCAGCGCACGCCATGGCCGGCGCCCGCCCATCGTCGGAATGCGCGAAACCACTGAAAACAAGAGGGAAATGCGTTTCCGGTTGGCGAGGAAGTGTCCACGCGCCGGGTTCGGAAGACGACCTCCAGCGTGCGGCGGAGCGACGCAGGGCTAACGCCTCCCGTGCGAGGGTGACCGTTCATCACCGTCACGCAGGAGCAGCACATGGGAATCTCGCGACACGCCACCGCGCACTGGGAAGGCGATCTGAAGTCGGGCAAGGGGCAGTTGAGCACGCCGCAGAGTGGCCTGCTGGACAAGACCCGCTACGGCTTCAACAGCCGTTTCGGCGACGAAAAGGGCACCAATCCGGAAGAGCTGATCGCTGCCGCGCACGCCGGTTGTTTCACCATGGCGCTGTCGGCCAAGCTCGGCGAAGCCGGCTTTACCCCGACCTCGCTGGATACCGAGGCCAAGGTCGATCTGTCGCTGGAAGGCGGCCCGCAGCTGTCGCAGATCCGGCTGAAGGTGAAGGCGGTGGTGCCGGGTATCGACGCGACGCAGTTCCGTGCGATTGCCGATGACGCCAAGCAGAACTGCCCGGTGTCCAAGGCACTGAGCGCCGTGCCGATCAGCCTGGAAGCCGAGCTGGGCTGAGCCGGCGCATCTGTAGAGCCGAGCCCATGCTCGGCTTCTGCAGCTCCCGTGATCTGGCCGAAGAGCAGCCGAGCATGGGCTCGGCTCTACAGTGTCCCTTTACCAATCGATGGTGCCGGTGATGACGGTCTGCACCTGGCCGCCCGACCAGACCTCGCCGTCCTCGTCGACCAGCAGCGTCAGGCGCGCATCGTGGCCGACTTCGCGGCCCTGGCTGACTTCGAACGGTGCACGGCCACGCGGCAGGGCGCCGCGCAGGTCCAGCCACGCGGCCAGCACCGCATTGGCCGCACCGGAGGCGGCGTCCTCGAAGCGGCGTCCATTGCCGACGAAGGCACGTACGGCCAGGTCGAAACCCTCGCTGCCATCGCTGAAGGCATAGGCGAACACGCCCATGCTGTCGGTGGTCTCGGCCAGTGCGGCCACCGCATCCCAGTCCGGCTGCAGCGCGCGCAATGCGGCCTCGTCGGCCACCTGCACGACCCACCAGCTCCGCCCGCCCTGCATGCGTGCCGGCGGCAGCGAGCCCAATGGCCAGTCCTTCAGTGCGGCCTGCAGGCGCGGATCGGTGGCCTCGGCAGTTTCGGCCAGCTGCGCGCGCGGGGTACGGATGGCGATGCGCTGCTGCGTACCCTCACCGCTGACGCGCAGCGGCAGGGCGCCGGCAATGCCGTCCTGCACCAGCACGCCATCGATCGGTGTGGCCAGGCCTGCCTGCAGCACCGCATGCGCCGTGCCGACGCTGGGGTGGCCGGCGAACGGCACTTCCTTCTGCGGGCTGAACATGCGCAGCCGGTAGCTGGCACCGGGTGCCTGCGGTGGAAACACGAAGGTGGTTTCGGGCAGTCGCGTCCAGCGGGCGATGGCCTGCATGCTGGCATCGTCCAGGCCCTCGGCATCGAGTACCACGGCCAGCGGGTTACCGGCGCCGGCGCGCGGGGAGAACACATCCAGCTGCAGGAAACGGCGGGTGGTCATAGGGGGCAAACTCCGTAGAACGAGAGGGGTACGGTAGCGCCGGGCCATGCCCGGCGTCCGTGTGCGGCGTTCGCCGGGCGTGGCCCGACGCTACCAATGGATGCTGCCGTCGATCACGCACTGCACCTGGCCGCCGATCCACACCGTGCCCTGCGCGTCGACCTGCACCTGCACGCGGCCATCGCGGCCCACTTCGCGGCCCTGGCTGGCCACGTAGCGGCCTTCGCGGCCGGGCAGGGCATCGCGCTGCCGCAGCCAGGCGCCGATCAGCGCATTGGCGCTGCCGGTCACCGGGTCTTCGGGTACGGCGGCCGCGTCAGCGGGGCAGAAGGCGCGCACCACGCGGGCGTGGTCGTCGCCGGGCTCGTCGGCGAACACGGCCAGGCCAGTAGCGTCGGTGGCCAGGCTCCAGTCGCGCAGGGCCGCCATGTCTGGCGCCAGTCCGCGCACGGCGGCGGCGTCGCGCAGCGGCAGCAGCCACCAGCGTGCACCGTTGTCCCACAGTTCGGGCACGTGCCCGTTGGCCGCCAGCGCCAGCAGCGTCTCCGGCGCGGCGTCCACCCTCGTGTCCAGTTGCCGTGCCGGTGGGCTGGCCAGCTGGATCTGCAGTGCCTCGGCCGGACCGCTCACCCGTACCGGCAGCAACCCCGCCGCGCATTGCTGCAGCAGGGCGCCGTCGCGCGGTTGCGCCAAGCCACAGCTCACCGCGGCCCAGGCGGCGCCGACGCTGGGGTGGCCAGCAAATGCCAGCTCGCGGGTCGGGGTGAAGATGCGGATGTGGTAGTCGGCACCCGGCGCGCTGGGGCGCAGGAAGAACACCGTCTCGGACAGATTCAGCCAGGCGGCCAGGGCCTGCATCTGGCGGCTGGAGAGCCCGTCGGCGTCCAGGATGACGCCCAGTGGGTTGCCGGTGCCGGGGCGGGCGGCGAAGACATCGAGCTGCAGGTAACGGAGGACGGCCATCTACGGGGATATTGCGCTTAGAATCAAAGGTTCCGCCCCCGAGGGCGGCTTCCCCACATTCTACATAGCCAATCCATGTCAGCTTCCCCCCTTGTCGATCGTTGGATCGTACTGAAGTTCGGCGGCACCTCGGTGTCGCGTCGTCATCGCTGGGACACGATCGGGAAGCTGGCGAAAAAACGTGCGGAAGAGACCGGCTCGCGCGTGCTGGTAGTGGTGTCGGCGCTGTCCGGGGTCACCAACGAACTGACCGCGATCGCCGATGGCGCGCCGGACAGCCGTGATCGCGTGGCGGCGCTGGTCGAGCGCCACGAGGGCTTCCTGGTTGAACTGGGCCTGGGCCGCGAAGTGCTGGCCGAGCGCCTGGCGGCGCTGCAGGGCCTGCTGGACGACGCGCGTGCGGCCACCCGTCCGCTGGACTGGCAGGCCGACGTGCTGGGCCAGGGCGAGCTGTTGTCCTCCACCCTGGGCGCGGCCTACCTGCACGCCTCGGGCCTGGACATGGGCTGGATGGATGCCCGCCAGTGGCTGGATGCGATGCCGCCGCAGCCGAACCAGAGCGACTGGTCGCAGCGCCTGTCGGTGAACTGCCAGTGGCGTGCCGATGCGGAGTGGATGCAGCGCTTCCGCGCGCAGCCGACCCGCCTGCTGATCACCCAGGGCTTCATCTCGCGGCATGCCGATGGCGGCACCGCCATCCTCGGCCGTGGTGGCTCGGATACCTCGGCGGCGTACTTCGGTGCGCTGCTCGGCGCCAGCCGCGTGGAGATCTGGACCGACGTGCCGGGCATGTTCAGCGCCAACCCGAAGGACGTGCCGGACGCGCGCCTGCTGACCCGCCTGGACTATTACGAAGCACAGGAAATCGCCACGACCGGCGCCAAGGTGCTGCACCCGCGCTCGATCAAGCCGTGCCGCGATGCCGGCGTGCCGATGGCCATCCTCGACACCGAGCGCCCGGAACTGCCGGGCACCAGCATCGACGGCAGCGCCGCGCCGGTGCCGGGGGTGAAGGCGATCAGCCGCCGCAACGGCATCGTGCTGGTGTCGATGGAAGGCATCGGCATGTGGCAGCAGGTCGGCTTCCTGGCTGATGTGTTCAACCTGTTCAAGAAGCACGGGCTTTCGGTGGACCTGATCGGTTCGGCCGAGACCAACGTCACCGTGTCGCTGGACCCGTCCGAGAACCTGGTCAACACCGATGTGCTGGCCGCGCTGTCGGCCGACCTGTCGCAGATCTGCAAGGTGAAGGTGATCGTGCCGTGCGCGGCGATCACCCTGGTCGGCCGTGGCATGCGCTCGCTGCTGCACAAGCTGTCGGACGTGTGGGCCACCTTCGGCCGCGAGCGCGTACACATGATCTCGCAGTCGTCCAACGACCTGAACCTGACCTTCGTCATCGACGAAGCCGATGCCGATGGCCTGTTGCCGGTGCTGCACGCCGAGCTGATCGACAGCGGTGCGATGCCGGTGGAAGAGACCGAGGTGTTCGGCCCGCGCTGGCGCGAAATCGCCGGCACCGTGCGCCCGCGTGGCACGCCGTGGTGGCGGGGCCAGCGTGCCCACCTGTTGCAGCTGGCTGATGCCGGTACGCCGCGCTACGTCTACCACCTGCCGACGGTGCGCGCCCGCGCCCGCGCGCTGGCCGCGATCAAGCCGATCGACCAGCGCTACTACGCGATCAAGGCCAACAGCCACCCGGCCATCCTGCAGCTGCTGGAAGCCGAAGGTTTCGGCCTGGAGTGCGTGTCGCACGGCGAGCTGAAGCATGTGTTCCAGTACCTGCCGGAACTGTCGCCCAAGCGTGTGCTGTTCACCCCCAGCTTCTGCCCGCGCAGCGAGTACGAGGCGGCGTTCGCGCTGGGCGTGACCGTGACCGTCGACAACGTCGAAGCGCTGCAGCGCTGGCCGGACCTGTTCCGCAACCGCGAGCTGTGGCTGCGTGTCGACCTGGGCCGTGGCGAAGGCCACCACGCCAAGGTCCGCACCGGCGGCAAGGAGTCCAAGTTCGGCCTGCCGATCGCCCGCGTCGACGAGTTCGTGCGCGCGGCCACCGACCTGGGCAGCCGCGTGGTCGGCCTGCATGCGCACCTGGGCAGTGGCGTGGAGACCGCGCAGCACTGGCGCCTGATGTGCGATGAGCTGGCCGGTTTCGCCCGCCGCATCGGCAGCGTGCAGACCATCGACATCGGTGGCGGACTGCCGATTCCGTACAGCGACGAAGACGAGCCGTTTGACCTGGACGCCTGGGCCGAGGGCCTGGCCGAGGTCAAGGCACTCCATCCGGCATTCCGCCTGGCGATCGAGCCGGGCCGCTACCTGGTGGCCGAGTCCGGCGTGTTGCTGACCCATGTCACCCAGGTGGTGGAAAAGGAGGGCGTGCGCCGCGTCGGCCTGGATGCCGGCATGAATGCACTGATGCGCCCGGCGCTGTACGACGCCTGGCACGACATCGAGAACCTCAGCCGCCAGGGCGGTTATGCCGAAGCGGCGTTCGATGTGGTCGGCCCGATCTGCGAATCCAGCGATGTGTTCGGCAAGCGCCGCAAGCTGCCGGTGTCGACCGCGCCGGATGACGTGATGCTGATCGCCGATGCCGGCGCCTACGGCTATTCGATGGCCAACACCTACAACCAGCGGATGCTGCCGCGCGAAGACGTGATCGAATGATCGCCGCGCGCGCCCTGCACCCGCCCACCGACACGCCCCGCGCCCTCGTGCGGGCCCGTGCCTGACCGGATACACCATGACTGCTTTCGACAAACACCAGGTTTCCCGCTTCCGCTTCGTCCGCTGCGAATTCGCTGCGGAAACCGGCGTGGCCAAGCTGGTCTACGCCTTCGATGACGGCCCGGAGATGGTGGAAACCATCACCGTGCCGGGCGCCCCGTTCGTGCTTGACGAGGCGCGTACCGCCGCCGTGCAGCGCGCGCTGCAGCTGCTGCACCTGATCGCCGGTGTCAGCTACTACAAGGCGGGCGTGCCGGAGACGGTCAGCATCGACAGCTACGCCATCGATGCCGATACCGCAGCGCTGGTGGAGACGGTCTACCTCAACGGTCTGGGCGAATTCGCCTACCGCAACGGCCTGAACCTGCGCGGGCGCTTCCGCCTGCCGGTGCAGGGCGAAGCGGTGCAGGCGCCGGTGCTGGGGCTGCAGGCGCACGCGCTGGTGGCCATCGGCGGCGGCAAGGATTCGCTGGTCAGCATCGAAGCGCTGCGCCGCGCCGGCGTGGACGAGACGGTGACCTGGATCGGCGGATCGCAGCTGATCCGTGCCTGTGCCGAACGCACCGGCCTGCCGACGCTCAACCTGGGCCGCGCGCTGGCACCGGAACTGTTCGAGCTCAACCGCCAGGGCGCGTGGAACGGGCATATCCCGGTTACCGCGGTGAACTCGGCAATCATGGTGCTGGCCGCGCTGTTGCAGGGTGTGGATCAGGTGGTGTTCTCCAACGAGCGTTCGGCCAGCTACGGCAGCCAGATTCCGGGCACCGGCGAAGTGAACCACCAGTGGTCCAAGGGCTGGGCGTTCGAGCAGGCGTTCGGCAGCCACGTGCAGAAGCACGTCGCGGCAGACCTGCAGTACTACTCGCTGCTGCGCCCGATGTCGGAGCTGGCGGTGGCCCGCCAGTTCGCCAAGACCGATTTCTACGACGCGCATTTCTCCAGCTGCAACCGCAACTTCCACATCCTCGGCGAGCGCCCGGTGAACCGCTGGTGCGGCGTCTGCCCGAAGTGCCACTTCGTGTTCCTGGCGCTGGCCCCGTTCATGCCGAAGACGCGCCTGGTGCGCATCTTCGGCCGCAATCTGCTGGACGATGCCGAACAGGCCGGTGGCTTCGACGCGCTGCTGGAATTCCAGGACCACAAGCCGTTCGAGTGCGTGGGCGAGGGCCGCGAATCGCGTGCAGCGATGGCGACCTTGGCGCAGCGCCCGGAGTGGAAGGAAGATGTGCTGGTGAAGCGCTTCTGCAACGAGATCCAGCCGCAGCTGGATGCCGCCGAACTGGAACTGGCGCCGCTGCTGCAGCTGCAGGGCGAGCACCGCGTTCCGGCTGCGCTGTGGGAACGGGTGCGTGAAGATTTCGAAGCTTGAGGGAAAGCGCGTTGCGCTGTGGGGCTGGGGCCGCGAGGGTCGCGCCGCGTTTGCGGTACTACGCGCGCGCCTGCCAACGCTTGGCCTGAGCCTGTTCTGCCCGGCCGCTGAAGCCGAAGCCGCGCGTGCGGAAACGCAGGGCGCGCTGGACGTGCGTGGCGAACCCTCGGCCGAAGCGCTGGCCGCGTTCGACGTGGTGATCAAGTCGCCCGGCATCAGCCCTTACCAGCCGATCGCGCTGGCGGCGGCAGAGCAGGGCACCACCTTCATCGGCGGCACCGCGTTGTGGTTTGCCGAACACGCGGCCGACGACGGCATCGTGCACGACACCGTGTGCGTGACCGGTACCAAGGGCAAGAGCACCACCACCGCCTTGGTCGCGCACCTGCTGCGTGCCGCCGGTCATCGTACCGGCCTGGTCGGCAACATCGGCCTGCCGCTGCTGGAAGTGCTGGATCCGCAGCCGGCACCCGAGTATTGGGCGGTGGAACTGTCCAGTTACCAGACCGGTGAAGTGGCGCGCAGTGGCGCTCATCCGCAGGTGGCGGTGGTACTGAACCTGTTCCCCGAACACCTGGACTGGCACGGCAGCGAACAACGTTACATCGAAGACAAGCTGCGGCTGGTGACTGAAGCTGCGCCGCGCATCGCCGTGCTCAATGCCGCCGATCCGCACCTGGCGGCACTGTCGCTGCCCGATAGTGAGGTGGTCTGGTTCAACCAGCCGCAGGGCTGGCACATGCGCGGCGACATCGTGCATCGCGGCGGGCAGGCGGTGTTCGATACCCGCAATACGCCGCTGCCGGGGCGCCACAACCGCGGCAACCTGTGCGCGGTGCTGGCCGCGCTGGAGGCGCTGGGCCTGGATGCGGTGGCGCTGGCGCCAGCCGTGCAGGATTTCCGGCCGCTTCCGAACCGCCTGCAGCGCATTGGCGAGGCCGATGGCGTGACCTACGTCAATGATTCGATCAGCACCACGCCGCACGCCAGCCTGGCTGCGCTGGAATGCTTCGCCGGGCAGCGCATCGCGCTGCTGGTGGGCGGGCATGACCGCGGCCTGGACTGGACCGATTTCATGCAGCACATGGCGCACGACGTGCCGCCGGTGGAGATTGTGACCATGGGCAGCAACGGCCCGCGCATCCACGCGATGCTGCAGCCGCTGGCCGATGCCGGCCGCTTCGGCCTGCACGCCGCCGGCGACCTGCCCGAGGCGATGGCGCTTGCACGCGCGGCGCTGGGTGCGCAGGGCGGGGTGGTGCTGCTGTCGCCGGGCGCGCCCAGTTTTGGTGCCTACCGCGATTACGTGGCGCGTGGTCGCCATTTCGCCGAACTGGCCGGATTCGACCCGGACAGCATCAGCGCGATTCCCGGGCTGGGTATCGCTTGAAGGTAGTGCCGGCCGCTGGCCGGCAACCTCCGTAGACATTCATCCACGCATGGCGTGGATCTACTGCAGGGCCGAGCCCACGCCCGTCGCCGTTTGTAGAGCCGAGCCCATGCTCGGCTGGGTTTCAATCGTCGTCCTGATCGATGAACGCGTAATCGCCATCGATCAGCTGCTGCAGGTACGCATCGAAGCTCGGTGCGATCACCGCGTAGCTGTCCGGATCGTGCAGGTAGCGCACCACCTGGCCGACGGTGCCGCCCGGTGCCGGATCGAAATCCAGATACAGCATCGAGGTGCCACCGTTGTTCATGCAGTGCGAGAAACACAGCCGGCGGCTCATCGGCAGATCCGCATCGATGCCCTCGCCGAGAATCTCCGGTTCGTCATCCAGCCACTCTTCGTAGATGGAACGGATGCTGTCGTCCCACCGCTGCTGGTCCTCGAAGATCTGCGCGACCGATCGCAGGTAGTACGGATAGCCGCCGTCCTCGACATCCGAGCCGAGCATCAGCACGCAGACCTTGCCCGCGGGGTACTCCCGGTAGTGGGTGCCATCCACGCGCGACAGCAGCTCCACCAGGCTGCCCGGCACCTGCGGCCACTGCACACGCAGGCGCTGCAGGTCTTCGGCGCTGGCGCCCTGGACATGTGCCCACTGCGGGGCATCCTCGGCAGGCAAACGCGGGATCAGGCCAGACAGAAAGCGATCAACAAGATTCATGCGAAAAAAGGGGACGGAGGGGATTAAGTCGTATCCAACCACACCTGCGTCACGCCGCCAATGCAGAATGCGACGCGGGAGGGGCGATTACGGCTTAATCCCCTCCGTCCCCTTTTTCTTGCGGAGCAGGCGCATGAATCGTTGGCGATACGGTGTGGCGATGATCCTGGGGCTGGCGGCGATGCCGGCGTGGGCGGCGATGAAGACGCAGCCGGTGGAATGGAAACACCAGGGCACGACCTTCAGTGGCGTGCTGGTCTATGACGACGGCGAGCATGACAAGCGCCCTGGCCTGGTGATGGTGCCGAACTGGAAGGGCGTGAACGAATCGGCCATCGAGAAGGCCAAGCAGCTGGCCGGTGACGACTACGTGGTGCTGGTGGCCGATGTCTACGGCAAGGGCGTGCGGCCGAAGACCGATGCCGAGGCCGGGCCGGTGGCGACCAAGCTGCGCAACGACCGGCCGTTGCTGCGTGCCCGCGCGCTGGAGGCGGTGAACGTGCTCAAGGCGCAGGCCGGCAAGGTGCCGCTGGATGCCAGCCGGATCGGCGCGGTGGGCTTCTGCTTTGGCGGCACCACGGTGCTGGAACTGGCTCGCGCCGGTGCGCCATTGGCCGGTGTGGTCAGCCTGCATGGGGGGCTGGGTTCGCCGCTGCCGGCGCAGGCCGGTGGCACGCACCCGTCGGTACTGGTGCTCAATGGTGCCGATGACAAGAGCGTGACCGCCGAAGACATCGCCGGTTTCCAGAAGGAAATGAACGCGGCCAAGGTCGATTGGGAGTTCACCAACTACAGTGGTGCGGTGCACTGCTTTGCCGAGCGCGATGCCAACAGTCCGCCGGGCTGCCAGTACAACGAACGGGCGGCCAAGCGCGCATGGAAGGCGCTGGATGAGTTCTTCGAGGAGCGGTTCCGGTAAACAAAGGCGTGCCGACCAAGGTTGGCACCCACCGATGTTCCAGTGCCGACCAAGGTTGGCACCCACCGATGTGCCAGTGCCGACCAAGGTTGGCACCCACCCATGTTCCAGTGCCGACCAATGGTCGGCATCCACCCACAGCCACGGTAGGTGCCGACCGTTGGTCGGCACACCTCAACCGATCAATGCGAGCGCTGCACCGCGTAGCGGGCCAGGCCGCGCAGGGCGGCGACCGCGTCGTTGTCGCCCAGGCCATCGAGCGCGCGCTCGGCGGCTTCGGCGTATTCCTCCGCACGCGCGCGGCTGTACTCCAGGCCGCCGGTGGCGCGGATCGCGGCCAGCACTTCCGGCATCGCCGAGGCATCGCCGTCCTGCACGATGGTGCGCAGGCGCTCACGGGTGGCGTCGTCGGAATGGGCCATCGCGTGGATCAGCGGCAGCGTCGCCTTGCCTTCGGCCAGATCATCGCCCAGGTTCTTGCCCAGCTCGTCGGCGTTGGCCGAGTAGTCCAGCACGTCGTCGGCGATCTGGAACGCGTAGCCCAGGTGCATGCCGTAGTCGAACAGGGCCTGTTGCTTGGCTTCGTCCACGCCACTGGCCAGCGCGCCCAGGCGGGTGCCGGCGGCGAACAGCACCGCGGTCTTGCGCTCGATCACGCGGAGGTACGCGGCTTCGTCGGTATCGGGGTTGTGCACGTGCAGCAGCTGCAGCACCTCACCCTCGGCGATGCGGTTGGTGGCATCGGCCAGGATCTGCATCACCGACATGCGCTCCAGCTCGACCATCAGCTGGAAGCTGCGCGAGTACAGGAAGTCGCCGACCAGCACGCTCGGCGCGTTGCCCCACAGCGCGTTGGCGGTGCTGCGGCCACGCCGCAGGCTGGATTCGTCCACCACGTCGTCGTGCAGCAGGGTGGAGGTATGGATGAATTCGATGATCGCCGCCAGCTGGTGGTGGTCCGCGCCGACGTTGCCGACCGCGCGGCCGGCCAGCATCACCAGCATCGGGCGCAGGCGCTTGCCGCCGGCGGAAATGATGTGATCGGCGATCTGGTTGATCAGCACGACGTCCGAGGACAGCCGGCGCCGGATCAGGGCGTCGACGGCGGCCATGTCGGCCGCAGCAAGCGACTGGATCTGGGGCAGGCCCAGGGCGGGACGGGTGTCTTCGGTGATGGTCATGCGATCAGGCTTTCAGGCTCACCACTGATTATAGGCGCTGGCCGTGAATTCGGGCGCAAACCGGGCGGGCCGGCGTCCGCGGCCCGGCCACGGCTGCCGCCTGCGTGAATACGTATGCAGGTTGCGCCATGCCCGGGAGGCCACCGCTAAGCTTGCCGGAACAGGATTTCGGCCCGCTTCCGGCGGGCGCTGCATGCCCGGAGGGGGGCTGTCGATGTCGCACTATCCATGGTGGCGCGGAGCCGTCATCTACCAGATCTATCCGCGCAGCTACCTCGATGCCAACGGCGACGGGGTGGGCGACCTGCCGGGCATCATCCAGCGCCTGGACCACATCGCCGCGCTGGGCGTGGACGCAATCTGGATCTCGCCGTTCTTCAAGTCGCCCATGGCCGACTTCGGCTACGACATCGCCGACTACCGCGACGTCGACCCGCTGTTCGGCAGCCTGGACGACTTCGACCGGCTGCTGGCCAAGGCCCACGGCCTGGGCCTGAAGGTGATGATCGACCAGGTGCTGAGCCATACCTCGATCGAGCACGCCTGGTTCCGCGAGAGCCGCCAGGACCGCAGCAATCCGAAGGCCGACTGGTACGTGTGGGCCGATCCGCGCGAGGACGGCACCCCGCCCAACAACTGGCTGTCGCTGTTCGGCGGCGGCGCCTGGCAGTGGGAGCCGCGCCGTGAGCAGTACTACCTGCACAACTTCCTGGTCGACCAGCCGGACCTGAACTTCCACCACCCGGACGTGCAGCAGGCCACCCTGGACAACGTGCGCTTCTGGCTGGACCGCGGCGTGGACGGCTTCCGCCTGGACGCCATCAATTTCTGCTTCCACGACGCGCAGCTGCGCGGCAACCCGCCAAAGCCCGCCGACAAGCGCGTGGGCCGCGGCTTCAGCCCGGACAACCCGTACGCGTACCAGTACCACTACTACAACAACACCCAGCCGGAGAACCTGCCCTTCCTGGAGCGCCTGCGCGCGCTGCTGGACGAGTACCCGGGCGCGGTGAGCCTGGGCGAGATCTCCTCGGAGGACTCGCTGGCCACCACCGCCGAGTACACCCGGGACGGCCGCCTGCACATGGGCTACAGCTTCGAACTGCTGGTGGACGACTACAGCGCGGCCTACATCCGCGACACGGTCTCCCGCCTGGAAGCGGCGATGACCGAAGGCTGGCCATGCTGGGCGGTTTCGAATCACGACGTGGAGCGGGCGGTCAGCCGTTGGGGCGGGCACCCGGCCGACCCGCGGCTGGCGCGGATGCTGGTGGCGCTGCTGTGCTCGCTGCGCGGCTCGGTGTGCCTGTACCAGGGCGAGGAGCTGGGCCTGGCCGAGGCCGAGGTGCCGTTCGAGGCCCTGCAGGACCCCTACGGCATCACCTTCTGGCCGAACTTCAAGGGCCGTGATGGCTGCCGCACGCCGATGCCGTGGACCGATGCGCCGCTGGCCGGTTTCACTTCCGGCCAGCCGTGGCTGCCGATCCCGGCCGAGCACCGCGCCGCGGCCGTGGCGGTGCAGGAGCGCGACCCGGACTCGGTCCTGGCCGCGTTCCGGGGGTTCCTGGCCTGGCGGCATAGCCAGCCGGCGCTCCTGCATGGCAGCATCCGATTCATCGAAAGTGCCGAGCCAGTGCTGCTGTTCGAGCGTATGCTTGCAGATGAAACCCTCCTGCTGGCCTTCAACCTGTCGGCCGAGGCGGTGAGCCATCCGCTGCCGCCGGGCAACTGGCAGCAGGTGACGGTACCGGGCCCGGATGCGGGCACGGTGCAGGGCAATGAACTCCAGCTGCCGCCGCGCGCGGTGTATTGCGCCCGACGCAGCTGACCGTTTTCTCCGGTGGCGGTACTTGCGGGGACGGGGCCGAAGCGCCCCGTCCCTTTTTTGTGGGTGGGCCTGGCCGACCAACGGCCGGCATCCGCGCAGAAGAAAACCCGCTGCCTGCGCAGCGGGTTTCCGGTCCTGCTCCCCATGTGTTGCCGGCCAGCGGCCGGCACTACCCGGTCGTGATCAGAACTTGTAGTTCACGCCCAGCATGTAGGTGCGGCCCCACTCGATGTACTCCAGCGGGCGGTCCTTGCTGCCGGCATAGGTGCGGTACGGCTCGTTGGTCAGGTTGCTGCCCTGCAGCAGCAGGGTCAGCCCGCGCAGGCTGCTGCTGTCGCTGAAGGTGTAGCTGACCTGTGCATCGGTTACGTTCTCGCCTACCACGTAACGCAGCGTGCGGTTGCCGTTGAAGTTGCCGATCTCACCAATGAAGTCCGAGCGGCGGCGCTGGCTCACGCGTGCTTCAAAGCCACTGCGCTCGTAGTAGGCGGTGAAGTTGTAGACACGCTTGGACAGGCCGGGAAGGCTGATCGGGTCACTGCCCACGCTGGAGGCGCTTTCCGGATCCAGGATGGTGATGTCGCTCTTGTTGAAGGTCGCGCTGGCCTGCACGCCGAAGCCACGCAGGCTGTCGGTCAGCATCTCCAGCGGGAACGACCCGGTCAGTTCCAGCCCCTTCAACGTGCCGCCCTTGCCGTTCTGCGGCGTGGAGAAGGTACCGGTGGTCAGCACCGGTGCGGTCATGCCCGGCGGCGGCACGTAATTGCCCAGCAGGCCGCTGAAGTCATAGTTGTCCACCGACTGCGTGTAGACGTAGCTCTTCAGGTCCTTGTAGAAGATCGCCGCAGCCACGTAGGCCTTCTCGCCGAAGTACTTCTCATAGGACAGGTCCAGCGCGGTCGCGCGCCACGGATCCAGCAGCGGATTGCCGCCGCTGCCACCGGGGCGGCCGTTGTTGGTATCCACACCGAACTCCAGGCCGGCACGCATCTGGTCCACGCGCGGGCGCGCGACCTGCTTGGCGGCGGCGAAGCGCAGCGTCTGCTGGTGCGGGAACATGAACACCAGGTTCAAGCTCGGCAGCCAATCCTTGTAGGTCTTGCCGGCAGAGAAGGGCTGGATGTTGCTGCCCACCGGCTGCGAGCTGTCCCAGTAGCGCGAATCCGAGCTCTGGTCGGTGTGCTGCATCTGCACGCCGATATTGCCGCGTACGCCGACCACGCCGATGTCGGTGTTGATGTTCAGGCGTGCCCACGCGGTGGTGATCTTCTCCTCGACCGTCCACGACTTGGGAATCAGGTAGTCCAGATTGTCGACCGGGTTGAAGGTCATGTAGCGACCCACCGCTGCCGGCACGTTCCACGACGGGATGTAGCCGATGCCGGCGAAGCCGAGGTTGACCGGGCGGTACTGCAGGTCCGGGGCGATGGTGGATTCGCCTTGGGCGCCGAGCAGGATGTTGCCTTCGGCCTGGGCCTTCTGCTTGCGGCGGTCGGCATAGTTCACGCCCACGTCCACATCCGAGAACCAGCTGGACATGGCCTCGGGAACCGGCAGCGTCGCCGCCAGCTTGGCGCCCTTCAAGCGGTCTTCAACTTCCGGCACCTTGCCGTAGCCGGAACCATAGATCGTATTGGTCAGGAACAGGCTGTCCGGTAGTCGCGCCCCGGCGTGATCTGCGAGAAGCTGTTGTTGTTCACCACCAGGCCGATCGTGTCGAACTGCGGGCGCGGCACCAGCTGCAGGTTGTTTTCCAGGTTGATCTCGCGGCGGGTTGCCTTCGAGTAGTTCAGGTCGGCGACCAGTTTCACACCGCCGACGTTGAACTCGTTGTTCCAGCCGAACGCGTCGATCTTGTCCTTGCGCTTGTTGTACATGCCGCGGACCAGCGGGTACGCATTGCTGATCGTGCCACCGGTGAAGCTGCCATCGGCATTGCGGCCGACATTGCTGAACACCGGCAGGATCGCGTTGGGATTGTTGCTGTCCTCGCCATTGCCACTAAGGCTCAGCTCGAACTGGTTGGCGGTGTCGATCTGCTCGGCTTCGGTGTGGAACGCGTCGAAGGTGCTGGTCCAGCTGTTGCTTGGGCGGAACTGGATCGTCGCCATCACGCCGTCGCGCTTGTTGTTGCCGGTACGGCGCAGCGCCTTGATGCCATCGGTGAAGTAGGTGCCTGGCGCGATTCCGCGACGCTCGCCCTTGTCGGTGTGTTCGGTGGTCCAGGGCTCGTAGAGGCCGACCTGGTTCTCCTGGATCGGCATGTCGCTGTGCGCGTAACCGATGGCGATGCCCAGGGTGTTGTCGAAGAACTGGTCGATGTAGCTGGCACTGAAGCGGTTGCCATACGGATCGATGTTGGCGGCGCGGCCCAGGGAGCTCTTCTGGTAGCGGCCGCTGACCGCGATCACGCGCTCGCCGAAGCTGAGCGGGCGTGCGGTCTGCATGTCGATGGTGCCCGACAGGCCCTGGCCGACCAGAGCCGCGTCCGGGGTCTTGTAGACAGTCACGCCGTTGACCAGCTCGGATGGGTACTGGTCGAACTCGACGCCGCGGTTGTCGCCGGTGCTGACCACTTCACGGCCATTGAGCAGGGTGGTGGCGAAGTCGGGTGACAGGCCGCGCACGCTGATCACCTGCGCACGGCCGGCAACGCGCTGGGCGGCCAGGCCGGGAAGGCGCGAGATGGATTCGGCGATGCTGACGTCGGGCAGCTTGCCGATGTCTTCGGCGGAAATCGCCTCGACCACCGAGGTGGCGTCCTGCTTGATCGCGATCGCGTTTTCGATGCCGCGGCGGATGCCGGTGACCTGCACCGTATCCAGGTTGGTGGCGGCGGTGGCGGCCGGCGTGGTGGTGCTCTGCGTGGACTGTGCAGACGCCAGCGTCGGCGCCAGGACAACGGCCAGCGCGATGCTCAGCGCGCTGCGCTTGTGGTTCAACATTTTCCCCTCCCAGGCAATGTTGCAGATCGATTCGTGAACGTCCCGGAGTGACCGTGGACGTGCGACGCGGTGGCCGCTGTCGTCGCCGCTATGGTAGGCAGCGCGTTCTTCGCGGGAATCACCCTGCATACGTATTCAATGCCGTTTGCAGGGGTGTAATCGCTTTCAGGTGCATCGTTCTGTAGAGCCGAGCCCATGCTCGGCTGCGTTCCGGTGCTGCGCACCGCCGCCCGAGCGTGGTCTCGGGCGCTACAGCGGCGCGCAGGCAGGAAGACGTTCAACGGATAGGCGTGAAGCGAATGGCCTGTCCACCGCCCGGTGCCAGCACCAGCGTCAGGGCATCGGCGCTGGTCACCTCCCGGGTTTCTCGTGCGAACGCGAACGGGTTGCTGCGGAAATCAGCGCCGTCACCATCGCGGTAGATCTCGGCGCGATAGCGCACGCCCGGCTCCAGGAAGCCCAGCGATACCGGCAGCATGCGGCCGTGCTCATCGGTGATGCTGCCGAGGAACCAGTCACGGCTGTTGCGGTCGCGGCGTACGATCGTCACGTAGTCGCCCACCTCGCCATCGAGCACGCGGCTCTGCTCCCAGTCCACCGCCACGTCTTCGATGAAGCGGAACGCCTCGCGATGCTGCAGGTAGTGCTCGGGCAGGTCGGCGGCCATCTGGATCGGGCTGTACAGCACCACGTACAGCGCCAGCTGGCGCGCCAGCGTGCTGGGAATGGCCTGGCCGTGGCGGCCCTTCAGGCTGAGGATGCCGGGGGTGTAATCCATCGGCCCGGCCAGCATCCGGGTGAACACCAGGTTGACCTCGTGCTCCGGCGGGTTCGGCGGCTGGCCCCAGGCGTTGTACTCCATGCCGCGTGCGCCTTCGCGCGAGATCCAGTTGGGGTAGGTGCGGCGCAGGCCGGTGTCCTTGATCGGCTCATGCGGGTTCACCGACAGATGGCGGCGCGCCGCTTCCTGCACCACCTTCAGATGGTGGCGGGCCATGAACTGCCCGTCATGCCACTCACGCCACAGCGGGCCACCGGCCGGATTGCGGCGGTCGACCTGGCCGTCGTCGCAGACGTAGCCGGTCTTGAACTGGTCCACCCCCAGCCGTGCGTACAGGTCCAGCGCGGCGCCCAACTGATCCTCGTAGTGCTCGATGGCACAGCCGGTTTCGTGGTGGCCGATCAGGTGCACGCCCTTTTTCAGGCCATACGCCGACAGCGCTTCGATATCGAAATCGGGCGTGGCGCGGGTGAAATCAAAGTTGTAGCCATTACCCACCCACATGCCGTCCCAGCCCGGATTCCAGCCTTCCACCAGCACGCCGCGGAAGCCGTGCGCAGCAGCGAAGTCGATCACCTTCTTCGTCTTGGCGGTGGTGGCCGCATGCTTCGGCCCGGTCGCCCAGCTCTCGTTGTCCAGGTGCATCGACCACCACACCCCGAGGTACTTGGCGGGCTTCACCCAGCTCACGTCGCCCAGTGCGTTGGGCTCGTTGAGGTTGAGGATCAGGTCTGACTCGACCAGCCCGCCTGCGCGGTCAGCAATCTGCAGCGTGCGCCAGGGTGTGGCGAAGGGCAGCGCGCGGCTGACCTTCCAGCCTTCGGCCGAGGGCGAGAGCTGCGCGCGCAGGCGCTGGCCCTCGGTGCGGCGCAGCCACATGCCGGCGTAGTCCACCAGCGCAGCCTCGTGGATCGCCACGTGCAGGCCATCGCGGCTGCGCAGGGTCATCGGCGTATGCACCTGCGGCACTTCGCGCAGCGGGGTACGCTGGTACAGGTACTCGTAATGGATCGGTTCGCCGGCGGGAATCCACCAGGCGGTGGAATCCTGTGCGATGGCAAACTCGGTCAGCTCGTCATCGATGATCGCTTCGCGCAGGTTCGGCTGCTCGGGGAACACGTAGCGGAAGCCGAGGCCGTCGTCGTAGACGCGGAACACCACATCCAGCCGCCGCTTGCTGCCCGTGGTCTCGGCCAGCTGCACGGTCAGCTCGTTGAAGTGGTTGCGGGTGACCCGGCGCTCGCCCCACGGCTGCTCCCAACTGTCGTCGACGCTGCGCCGCTGCTGGCCGAGCAGGGCGAAATCGCGGTCCAGGCGGCCATCGCGCAGGGCGAAGCCGAGCTTCGAATCCTCCACCACGGGCTCGCCGAAACGCTCGACGCGGTAGCGTGCGGTGCCGCCGTCCAGCACCAGGCTGACCTTCAGCACCTTGCCGGGTGATTCGATGCTGGCGACCTGTGGCGCGACCTGTGGCGCGGCCTGTGCCAGCGTGGCCCAGGCCAGCAGGGCCAGGCCGAGCAGGTGCGCGATTGCCGCGCGTACAGCAGTGGGTGACATCGGCAGTTCCCCTCCCAAGGCGCCGTTGGCAGACCCGGACCATAAGCCAGCGCGGCAGGCGCGCTACCGCGTGACGCCATGAATACGTATGCAGCTGGACGCAGCCGACAGCCCCGCGTCTACCATGGGGCCAAGGCACCTTGAGGGAGGGGCCGTGCCCGCCCGCCGGCAACGACGGTGCGGACCTACAACGCGTGCAGAGAGGGAGGGAGGCCGACGGGCGCAAGCCGGTCCGCCGCTTCGATGCTGAAGATCATTTGCCTGACCGCTGCCCTCGGGGCAGCGCTGGGATCGACCGCGCAGGCGGCCGACCTGCAATTCGACGGCCGCCAAGCGCGCGCCGAAGCCGCTGCCAACGGCAGCTTCGTGCTGCATGCGCCGAAAGGTGAGGTGCGTATCGCGCCCATGCCGATGCGCAGCCAGACCGGTAGCATGATGTTCGACGCGTTGTTTGCGCTGGCCCAGCAGGAGATGGACCAGGACCGTGTGGACGCGATTCGCGACCCCGCGTTCGACGAGGGTCGGCCGGTGCCGTGCGAGTGCTTCCAGACCGGCGCGCGCTGGCCCTATGTGTGGACCCGCGATGTCAGCTTCGCCGCCGATCTGGCGCTGGCGCGGTTGGACCCGCAACGCACCCGGCAGTCGCTGCAGTTCAAGCTGTCGGCGGCCCGCGATGGTCACACGCCCGGCCTGTTCGTGGCGCAGGACACCGGTTCCGGTGGCAGCTGGCCGATCAGCAGCGATCGCGTGGTGTGGTTCCTGGCGGCACGTCATCTGCTGGAGGATCGCGCGTTTGCCGACCAGGTCTGGCAGGCGCTGCAGGGCACGCTGGCGCAGGACCGCGCGATGGTGTTCGACGCGCAGGTGGGCCTGTACCGTGGCGAGACTTCGTTCCTGGACTGGCGCGAGCAGACCTATCCGGACTGGACCCGTGAGGACGTGCGCTTCATCGGTGATTCCTACGCACTGTCCACCAACGTGCTGCACTACCAGGCACTGCGCCTGGCCGAACGTCTGGCCGGCCAGCGCGGCGATGCCCGCGCGGACCGGTACAAGGCGTGGGCCGATGCGTTGGCGCAGCAGGTCGATGCACGCTTCTGGCGCGAAGACATCGGCCAGTACATGAGTTACATCGGTGAAGCCGCGCACCCGGTGCCGTACGCCAAGGTCGATCTGCTCGGGCTGTCGCTGGGCATTCTGGCCGAAGTGCTGCCCCCGGAGCGTGCACGTCGTGCGCTGGCCGCTTACCCGATGGGGCCGGCTGGCAGTCCAGTGGTCTGGCCGCAGGAGTCGCAGCAGCCGATCTACCACAACCGCGCGATCTGGCCGTTTGTCAGCGCCTACTCGCTGCGTGCGGCGCGGCAGCTGGACGATGCACCGCGCATCGCCGCCGAGATCCGCTCGTTGATGCAGGGCGCTGCGCTGGCCGGTTCCAACATGGAGAACTACGAGCTGGTCAGCCAGGCCGTGCATGTCGAGGAAGGCGCACTGAGCGGCCCGGTGGTCAATTCCGAACGCCAGCTGTGGTCGGTGGCCGGTTATCTGTCGATGGTGGTCGAAGGCGTGTTCGGCGTGCAGGACGATGGCCGCGTGCAGCCCAAGCTGCCGGTTGTGCTGGTGCCAGAACTGTTCGGCACGCATCCCCGTATCACGTTGGAAGCCAACGGCAAGCGCTATGTGCTGGAGCGCCCGCAGAACGTGGGCGATGGCCTGCTGGTGGCCGGCAGAACCACCACGCGTGGCAGCACCACGACAGTGCAGCTGGTCGCCGCCCCGGCAGCAACCGGTTTCGCTGCCACGGCTGCGGATGCCAACGTGCGTGCGCCGGCCACGCCGGTTGCGCCGCAGGCCCCGCGCAAGGGCACGGGCTGGAACGTTCCGGTGGCAGCCGATCAGGTGCTGTGGAAGGACGGCAAGGCGGTCACCGCCAGCAACGGCGTGGCGCGCATCAACGACGATGGCCTGCAGCATTGCCTCAGCCTGACCCGGCGCGAAGGCACGTTGGAATCGCTGCACAGCCCGATGCTCTGCGTCGGTCCGCAGCAGGTGCTGAAGGGCGAGGAACGCTGGCAGTTCACCTCGGCCAAGGCCGGGCAGGTGCGCCTGCGCCTGCAGTACCGCAACCCGAGCGGGCCGATCAACACCGGCGTCACGGCTGCAGTCAAGCAGCTGGTGCTGCAGTGCCCGGGCCAGCCTTTGCAGCGGCATACGGTTGCGATGCCGCACAGCGTGGCCGTGCAGGACTCGACCTCGGCAACGTTCGCCGTGCACAAGGGGCCGTGCACGGTCGCGCTTGAAGAAGGCTTCAACATGAGCGCGCTGCAGCATTTCGCGCACTACACCGGCGGAAAGGGCGGGCGCGACGGCGTGCTCAACCAGGCGCAGGTGCAGGCGTTGAAGGTGACGCAGGTGGCGGCGGAAGAGGACGCACGATGAATCGTCCCGCCAAGCCACAACTGTCGTTCTGGCAGATCTGGAACATGTGTTTCGGCTTCCTCGGCATCCAGTTCGGATTCGCCCTGCAGAACGCCAACGCCAGCCGCATCTTCGAGACGCTGGGCGCGGACATCGACGCGGTACCTGGATTGTGGATCGCCGCGCCGCTGACCGGCCTGCTGGTGCAGCCGGTGATCGGTTACCTGTCCGACCGCACCTGGACCCGCTGGGGGCGCCGTCGTCCATACTTCATGATCGGTGCGGTGCTGACCACGCTGGCCCTGCTGGTGATGCCGAATTCGCCGACGCTGTGGATCGCCGCCGGTACGCTGTGGGTGCTGGATGCCTCGATCAACGTATCGATGGAGCCGTTCCGCGCCTTCGTCGGCGACCAGCTGGCGCCACGCCAGCGCCCCACCGGCTATGCCATGCAGAGCTTCTTCATCGGCGTGGGCGCCATCGTCGCCAGCTTCCTGCCGTTCATCCTGGCCCACTTCGGCGTCGCCAATACGGCCGCCGCAGGTGAAGTGCCGGACACCGTGCGCTATGCGTTCTACTTCGGCGCGGTGGTGCTGCTGGCGGCGATCACCTGGACGGTGGTCAGCACCCGCGAATATTCACCGGCGGAGCTGGCCGGGTTCGATGATGCCGAGCCGCCGGCACATCACGCAGCGGCGACGATCAGCGGTCCGGCGCCCTGGGCGCAGGTGGCCGTATGGCTGGGGCTGGGCGTGCTGCTGGCGCTGCTGATCGCGTGGCGGCAGGGCGACCGGATGCTTTACGTGCTGGCCGGCCTGTGTGCCGGCTACGGCCTGCTGCTGGCCGTGGCCCGCGCGCTGCCTGGCACGCATATGCTGGCCGCCATCGTGGGCGACCTGCGGGCGATGCCGGTCACGATGCGGCGGCTGGCCTGGGTGCAGTTCTTCTCGTGGTTCGCGCTGTTCGCCATGTGGATCTACACCACTGCCGCAGTGGCCGGTGTCCACTTCGGTTCGGACGACCCGAAGACGGCGGCCTACAACGAGGGCGCCAACTGGGTGGGCGTACTGTTCGGCGCCTACAACGGCTTCGCTGCGTTGGCGGCGGTGCTGATTCCACTCATGGTGCGTGCGATCGGCCTGCGCTGGAGCCACCTGCTCAACCTGTGGCTGGGCGGTGCCGGGCTGGTCTCGCTGATGTTCATCCGCGACCCGCACTGGCTGCTGCTGTCGATGGTCGGCGTTGGCTTCGCCTGGGCGTCGATCCTCTCACTGCCCTACGCACTGCTGTCCGACAGCGTGCCGGCGTCGAAGATGGGTGTGTACATGGGCATCTTCAATTTCTTCATCGTGATCCCGCAGCTGGTCGCGGCCAGCGCGCTCGGTTTTGCCCTGCGCGCCTGGCTGGGTGGTCAACCGATGCATGTGCTGGTGCTGGGCGGCTGCAGCCTGTTCGTCGCCGGCCTGTGCGTGCTGCGGGTTCCGTCCCGTCCGGAGGTGGTGTGATGCGTGGTGTGCTGTCTGTTGCTGTTTCCCTGGTGCTGGCTGGTCAGGCGGTGGCCGCGCCGCGTCCGGACTACGTCGGTACCACCGAACCGTTCGCCAGTGATGCGGTGTATTTCGTGGTCACCGACCGCTTCGTCAACGGCGATCCGTCCAACGATCACCGCGACCAGGGCGGCAAGCACCGCACCTTCGATATCCCGGTGCCGTGCCCGGACAAGGTGGACGGCAACATCGGTTACCTCGGTGGTGATTTCCGCGGCGTGCTCGACAATGCGCAGTACATCCGCAATCTGGGGTTCGGCGCGGTGTGGATCACGCCGATCGTGGACAACCCGGACGAAGCCTTTACCGGCAGCAAGCCGATCAGCTGCACCAGCACGCTGACCGACCGTGGCAAGACCGGCTACCACGGCTACTGGGGCATCAATTTCTACAAACTCGATGAACACCTGCCCAGCAAGGACCTGGACTTTGCCGGATTGACCAAGGGCCTGCACGGTGCTGGCTTGAAGGTGGTGCTGGATATCGTGGGCAACCACGGTTCGCCGGCCTGGACCATGCCGACGCGGCAGCCACAGTTCGGCCAGATCTTCGACAGGGATGGAAAACTGATTGCCGACCACCAGAACCTGCCCCCGCAGAAACTGGATCCGAAGCACAACCCGCTGCACGCGTTCTACAACAACGTTGGTCCGGTCGACAGCAAGGATGGCTCGATCTTCGATGGCAACCTGGCCGAGCTGTCCGACTTCAACCAGGACAATCCGGCGGTGATAGAGTACCTGGTCGGCGCCTACCTGCAGTGGACCGCGCAGGGCGTGGACGCGTTGCGCATCGACACCATCGGCTGGCTGCCGCACCCGTGGTGGCATGAATTCGTCAAGCGCATCCGCGCCGAGCATCCGGGCATGTTCATGTTTGGCGAAGCCTTCGACTACAACGCGGCGACCATTGCCGAGCACACCTGGCCGGCCAACGCCAATGTCAGCGTGCTCGACTTCCCGCTGCGCGGTGCACTGGAGCAGACCTTCGGCACCGCCGGCAAGGGCTTTGAAACGCTGGCCGAGCCGCTGCACCTGAGCGGGGGGCCGTACGCCAACCCGTACGAGCTGATGAGCTTCTACGACAACCACGACATGCCGCGCCTGCAGGCCAGCGACAGCGGTTTCATCGATGCGCACAACTGGCTGTTCACCGCGCGCGGCATTCCGGTGGTCTATTACGGCTCGGAGACCGGTTTCATGCGTGGCCGCGCCGAGCACGCCGGCAACCGCGCCTACTTCGGCCAGCCGCGTGTGGATGCGGCGCCGAAGAGCCCCATCTTCGCGCCGCTGCAGCGTATCGCGCGACTGCGTGAAGCCACCCCGGCGCTGCAGCGCGGCCTGCAGGTGAACGAGCGCCTGCAGGGTGATGAGGCGGTGTTCTTCCGTGTGCTGCAGCAGGGCGAGGTGGCGCAGACCGCGCTGGTGCTGCTGAACAAGGGCGACCAGGCCAGGAGCTTCACCGTGGCGCGTTACGTCCAGGCTGGCCGCTGGCGTGATGCGCTGGACGGCGGTTCGTTGCAGGTGGATGCCTCCCTGAAGGCCGAAGTGCCCGCGCATGGCGTGAAGGTGTACGTGCTGGATGCCGCCGTGCAGCAGCCAGCGCTGCAGGCCGAGCTGGACAAGGCGATGACCGACCAGAAGGCTCGGGACCAGCGTCTGGGACGGTGAGGGCGCCGCCGGGCATGGCCCGGCGCTACCGCTCTGGTGGGTGCCAACCTCGGTTGGCACGCTCTTCGAGCAGTCGAGCAGGCTCGACCCTACAATAGGCCCCCCTCACGCCCTGCCGTACCGCCATGACCGACCTCGCCCCGCAGACCCCGATCGAAACCCTGCTGAAGGCGGCGATGGACGGGGCAGTGCCGATCCGCGCCTTCATGGAGGCCTTCGTCGCTTCCGAGGTAGTGCTGCTGACCGGCAGCCTGGTCACGCCCGACGGCAGCGGCTTCGACCCGCTGCTGTTCGACAAGCAGGGCATCCTGCACGTGGCCGTGTTCACCGATCCATCGCGGGTGGGCATCTACAGCCAGCAGGCCCAACACCAGATCCGCTGGTTGATGCTGGACGTTCTGCGCCGCGTGCCGGGGGGCTACGGCGTGGTGATCAACCCAGGCACTCCGCTGGGCTTCGAGATCTCGCCCAGCGGCGTCGGCGAGATCCTGAAGGACTTCGCCCAAGGCTGATTGTCCTGTAGAGCCGAGCCCATGCTCGGCTGCCGTTCGCGCAATGCCGGATCAGTCGAGCACGGCCCGACCCTACAGAACGCTTCCCTTCGGGTGCCGTACGTGATCCCCTTTGGTTGACACCAGGATCGAGGCTCTGCCATGGAATTGAGGGAACTACCTGCCGGCTCACCAGCACGATCACGCCATTCCCGCTCCGCACTGATCTTCCTGATCTCAGCGATCGCTGCCGCGCTGGTGTCCATGCCCCTGCTGCGCGCGGTGGGCATGGTGCTGTGGCCGGTGTTCGTCATTGCCTGGCTGATCAACCTGGGCGCGGCCTGGCATCTGGCCCAGTGGGCACGCCAGCAGGGCCGTTCGGCGTGGGCGTTCGGGTTGCCGGCAGCGTTCGGCACCGTCGCCTCGATCGTGGTCTATGTGCTGCTGGCATTGCTGGGGCCGAAGGCCGCGGTGCACTGAATTTTCGCGGCTGCCGTAGACAATGTGCCGAGCATGGCTCGGCACTACAGGAGGGCCAAGCCAAACATCAAGGCCGAGCCAAGCCCGCACGTGTTGCGTGGAACGCCGGCGCACAGGCCGGCGCCCCGTTGCCTCACATCGTCACCTTGCGCCGGTTGTCGTCGCTCACCCGGTCGATCAGCTTGTTATACGGATCGAAGCCCGCTTCATCCGGCTTTTCATCCACGGTCACCGTGATCTTCGGATCGGCGCTGGTGATGTGATGACGCTGCAGGTACAGCACTCTCTGGTCGCGTTCCTTGCCTGAAGGCCCGTTGGCGAACACGCCGATCTCGATCCAGTCATCCATCTTCCCGTCGCTTTCCTGGCCCTTGCCGTCGGCATATTGCTTGGCAGCATGCAGGTCCAGGGTCACGTCGTAGCGGCCGTCATCGCGCTTGCGGGCGCTGGCGGCCATCACCCGGTTGTCGTAGAAACTGATCTTCTCGAACAGGTCGGTAACCAGCGGCTGGCGGTCGGCCGGGGTCTCGGCGCGGATGTAGGCCAGCAATTCGCGCGAGGTGGTGTAGGGCGGTTGCTGGTAACCCTTGTCCTGCAGGAAACGCTTCAATGCCCGGTTAAGCGCCTGCTCGCCGATCTCCTCGCGCAGCCGGTAGAACACCAGCGAACCCTTCTGGTAGTGGATGTACTGCTGGTTCTCCACACGTTCCAGCGGCTGTTCCTCGATGGCCTCGCCACCACGCCCGGACAGGTAGCCGTCCAGTTCGCGCTTGAGGAACTGGCGCATGTGCTGGCGGCCGTACTCCTGCTCCATCACCATCAGTGCCGAATACTGCGACAGCGATTCGGACAGCACCGTCGCGCCCTGTACGTTGGCGCCGATCACCTGGTGCGCCCACCACTGGTGCGCGATCTCGTGTGCGGTCACATAGAACACGTAGTCCACCTTGTCCGGATCACGCAGGTCGGCGATGAAGCCGATCGCTTCGGAATACGGAATGGTGTTGGCGAACGACTGCGCGAAGCGGGCATAGCCCGGGAATTCGATGATGCGCACCTGGCGGTGCTGGTACGGGGTGAAGTTCGCTTCGTAGTAGGCCAGCGACTTCTGCACCGCTTCGATCATACGGTCCACGTTGTAGCCGTGCGCCGGGTCGAAGTAGACCTCCACCGGGATGTTCTTGTACTTCGCCTTGCGCACCTCCCAGCGTGCCGACAGATAGGCGTAGAAGTTCAGCATCGGCCGGTCCATGGCATAGCTGAAGCAGCGCCGGCCATTGACCGTGCTCTCATGCTGCAGATAGCCCGGGGCCAGCGCCACCTGGTCCGGTGCCGTGCAGACCGTGGTGCGGAAGTCGAGCCAGTCGGCATCGTTGGAGATGTAGGTGTTGGCGCGTGCGGCTTCGTCTTCCAGCTTGGGCATGCGCCGCGGCTCGCCCAGGTCGCGCTTGCGGCGTTCGTTGCGGTCGCTGATCTCGGCGCCTTCGTTGTAGCCGAAGGAAGGCAGCACGCGGCTGTTGAAGAAGGTGCCGTTGTCGACGATGTTGCTTGGTGCCTGGCCGGCGGTGATGCCGTTGGGCTTCTGCACCACCCGGAAATGCACGCTGCGGGTTTCACCCGGTTGCAGCGGTTTCTGCAGGCGGTAGATGCGGTAGCCGAGATCGGCGTCATGCATCGCAAGTGTCTGCCCACCCAGGTCGACCGCGATCAGCTGCTTGTCATCGCCCATCGAGACGTGCACGTCCTGGATCGGCGTGGCGTGGGTGTTGCGTACCGTCCAGTTCGCATCGATCACCATCGACTGCGATTCCGGGAACAGGTCCACGCGGTTGTCCACGGCGACAATGCGTGGTTGCTGCAGGTTGCGGTATTTCGACAGCTCGCGCTCGTAGCGGGCCTGCAGATCCAGCTGCTGGTCCGGAGAAAGGAACTCGTTGCGGATGTTGGTGCTCCAGTACAGCCAGCTCCCCACGCCGACGAACGCCAGCGCGGCCACCGCGGCGAAGGCGCCGGTCGGACCACGCAGGCGGCGGCCGGCCAGGGCCAGGCGCTGGCGCAGGCCCTGGCTGACACCCCGTACCCAGAAGGCCGACGCCAGGCACATCAAAGTCAGCAGGAACAGCGCCCAGTAGCCCTGGAACGCCAGCTGCCCGGTGAGGAAGTGGCCGTAGCCGTTCATGTCCGAATAGGGCGCGTTGGGCCAGCTGCCGAAGTTGTACAGGTTCTGCGTGTAGTCGAGCAGGCCGAGCACGCCCTGGCCGATCATCACCACGATCAGCAGCGCATAACCGACGAACTTGTTGTTGGTGAGCACCTGCAGCACCAGCGCCAGGCCGCCCATCAGGATGTAGACCACCGAATCCAGCGCCAGGCTGCGCAGGTACAGCAGCGGCTCCAGATGCGTGTAGCCCTTGGCCAGCTGCACGCCCATCGCCGCCAGCGCGCCGGCGGCCTGGAAACAGACGATCACGGCCAGCAGTGCGGTGAACTTGGCCAGCAGCGGCACCCAGTTCGGCACCGGCATGGCATCGGTCACTTCGTTGATGCGCGCACTGCGTTCCTTCCAGACCAGCTCACCGGCGAAGAACAGCACAATGATCACCAGCAGCCAGCTGAAGGCCCCCTGCAGGCCCATGATCATCTGCGAGGTGACCGGCCAGATCGAGGTGCCGTACAGGGTCTGCCGGAACAGCGCGCTGGGCAGGAAGTTGGCCAGGCCCAGTACCAGCAGCACGATGAACGGCACGCTGCGCAGGACGCCGCGTGTATCGAAGCGGACCTGGCGCAGGAACTGCTGCCACGCGGTGGTGGCGGTGAACGCCGGTACCACGCGCGGCAGTGTCGCGCGGGTGGGGCGGGCGCCGGCGGCATCGGCAACCGGTTGCGCTTGCCTGCGGCCCCAGCGACGGCGGCCGCTACCGCTGCGCTCGGTACGGAACAGCGCGAAGGTAGCGGCGAACAGCGCCGCCGCCACAGCCAGCCACAGGACACGGTTGGCCAGCAGATAACCGGTCAGCTCGGGAATCCCGTTGTTGCGCTCGGCGGTGGACCAGTAGCGGATCGTGCGGCCGAGTGCGCGCATGCCCAGCGGTTCGCTCAGCACCGCGATCCACGTATTGTCGATGTCGCGCAGCAGGGCCGCGCTGGCGCCGTACAGCACCAGGTAGGCCACCAGGCCGATGTAGACCCACAGGATCGAGCGGGTCAGCGCCGCCAGCAGCGACAGCAGCGCGGTGGTGAACAACAGGTTCGGGATGACGATGACCGCGAACGTCCACGCATAGCCCTGCCAGCTGATCGGGCCCATGCGCTCGGGATCGACCCATGGCATGAACGGCGCCAGCCACAGTCCGAACGCGATCAGGACGTAGACCAGCAGTCCGGCCGCCAGTGCCGCGGCGATGCGCCCGGCCAGGTAGTCGCGCCGCTTTACCGGGCTGGCGAAGATCAGCTCGGCGGTGCCCAGTTCGAAGTCACGCAGGAGCGCGTTGCTGACGAACAGGGCAGTGATCAGCATGCCGAGCAGGGTGAAGATGCCCAGCATCTGCGCGATCACGGTGGGCGCGTTGCTGTGCACGTTGCCGGCGCCACCGCCGATCTGCACCGCGTCGCTGGACGCTGCGGCGAAGGCAAGCAGGGCGAACAGCCCGGCCAGGAGCCACAGCAGCGGGGAACGCAGCTGCTCGCGCAGCTCGAAGCGGAAGAAGTTGAAGATCATGGCGTGCTCCGCTCAGGCTGCCGCGCGGGCACGGGCCTGCAGGCGCAGGCGCTGGAAGTACACGTCCTCGAGGTCGGGAGCCACGGCCGCGAAGCCGTCGCCGGGGTCGTTGGCGCTGTGCACGTGGATCACCGGGCGGCCACCGACCAGGCGGGTGGACAGCACCACGTAGCGTGCTTCATGGTCGGCCAGTTCCGACGGATCGACCTGCTTGCGCCAGACCTGGTGCTGCAACGCGTCGATGGCCTCGGTAGGCCGGCCGGTCAGCAGCACCTGGCCCTTGTTCATGATCGCCATCGTCGGGCACAGATCGGTCACGTCCTCGACGATATGGGTGGACAGGATGACTGCCACGTTCTCGCCGATGGCCGCCAGCAGGTTGAGGAAGCGGTTGCGTTCCTCCGGATCGAGGCCGGCAGTGGGCTCGTCGACGATCACCAGCCGCGGGTCACCCAGCAGCGCCTGGGCGATACCGAAGCGCTGGCGCATGCCGCCGGAGTAGGTGCCGAGCTTGCGCTTGCGCGCGTCCCACAGGTTCACCTGCTGCAGCAGTCCATCGACCACCTCGCGGCGCTGCGCGCGTTGGGTCAGGCCCTTGAGCACCGCGAAATGTTCCAGCAGGTCCAGCGCGCTGACTTTCGGGTACACGCCGAAATCCTGCGGCAGGTAGCCCAGCCGGCGGCGCACCGCGTCCTTGTCGCGCAGTACGTCGATCGGCGCCTCGCCTGGAATGGTGAGGGTGGCCGTGCCGCTGTCGGCTTCCTGCAGGGTGGACAGCGTGCGCATCAGCGACGACTTGCCGGCGCCGTTCGGACCGAGCAGGCCGAACATGCCGCGCGGGATGTCCAGGGTGACGTTGTTGAGGGCATGCACGCCGTTGGCGTAAGTCTTGGACAGCGAATCGATCTTCAGCATGCGACGTACACCTTTCCATGGGCGATGTCTGCGCGTTATCCGCGCATCGGCTTCCGTGCGCATCCGCCGTTGGTCATGGGGGGAGAATTCCGCCGTCGCACGTTGGGGCGTGGCGGGAGGTCTGGTGGCGCTTACCGGCGCAGCGACGATTCCCGCACCACCAGCTTCACCGGGATGCTCTGGCTCTCCACCGGTTGCCGGCCGATCAGCGCCAGCAGGCGCTCCACCAGCAGCTGGCCGGCCTGCTTGGTGTCCTGCTGCACCGTGGTCAGCGCCGGGGATACCGAGGCCGCCAGCGGAATGTCGTCGAAGCCGGTCACCGCCACGTCCTGTGGCACCCGCAGGCCAGCCTCGCGCAGGGTGCGCATCGCACCAATGGCGATCAGGTCGCTGGCGGCGCAGATCGCATCGATCGGTTCGCCGCGCGCCAGCAGCGCTTGGCAGGCCTCCTGGCCGGAAGCCTCGGTGGTGATCGCATCGTGCTGCAGCGCCGGTTCGGCGGCCAGGCCGTGGTCCTGCAGGGCCGCGACATGGCCGCGGTAGCGCTCCTGGAATTCGGGGTAATGGCTGGAGGCATGGCCGAGGAAGGCAATGCGGCGGCAGCCCTGCTGCAGGAGGTGGGTGGTGATGTCATGCCCGCCCTGGAAGTTGTCGCTGCCGATTGAGACACCGGGCTGGCCGGGCAGGGCGGCGCCCCAGCGCACGAAGTGCGTACCCTGTTCGACCAGCCGCTGCAGGCGGTCGCGCGATTCGTGGTAGTCGCCGTAGCCGAGCAGGATGATGCCGTCGGCCTTGTTGCTGTCCTCGTAATCGGCCTGCCAGTCGGTGGACAGCTGCTGGAACGAGACCAGCAGGTCCTGCCCGTGCAGCGCGCAGGCGCGGGTGATCGAGCCCAGCATCGAATGGAAGAACGGGTTGATCAGCGAATCGTCGTTGGTCGGGTCCTCGAAGAACAGCAGGGCCAGCGTGCCGGCGTTGCGCAGGCGCAGGCTGGAGGCGTTCTTGTCGACCTTGTAATTCAGCTCGCGGGCGATGCGCAGGATGCGCTCGCGGGTTTCGGCGTTGACCATCGGGCTGCCACGCAGGGCCCGCGACACGGTGGGCTGGGAGACCCCGGCCAGGTGGGCGATGTCCAGGGAGGTGGCTTTGCCTTTGATCGTCATGGGAACGGATAGGGAACGTGCAGCGATCATGATGCCATGAGGCTGGCCCTCCGCTTGCAGGTGCGCTCCTGTCTGAATGAACGGGGTTGATGTTAAAAAATGTGACCAATTTGTCATTTTGACTTGATTTGCACAAAAGCGCATTCAGCAGATGGACAGCTGCCATGGCATGGCCCTAGAGTCCGCGCACCAAGGGGCAACAAGGCAGTTGACGTGGGCAGTAACGGATCAGGGATCGATCTGCAGGAGTCGCTGTGCGTGGACGATGGGGGCGCGCTGGCGTGCTTCGTCGCCCTGTTGGGGTTTCTGGATCGGCCTGCCGACCCCGAGCAACTCCGGCACCAGCTGGGCCACCCCGAGGGCCGTATCGATACACAGGATCTGTTGCGCCTGGCCAAGCGGATGGACGTCAAAGCACGCGTGGTACAGGCGCGGGTAACCGCGCTGCGCGACCATCCGCTGCCCGCCATCGCCTGCCTGGCCGATGGGCGCTATACGCTCGTGCTCAAGGCTGACGCCGAGAACGTGTTGTGTTTCGACGCGGCGGCCGACGGACGCCCGGTCACGCTGTCCCTTGGCGAGTTCTCGCAGGAGTTCGATGGCCGCCTGTTGCTGATGACCACGCGTGAAAGCGTGGCCGGCGCCGCGAGGCGCTTCGATGTCGGTTGGTTCATTCCTGCCTTGGTGAAGTATCGCCGCCTGCTGCGTGACGTGCTGGTAGCCTCGTTCTTCCTGCAGTTGATGGCACTCATCACGCCGCTGTTCTTCCAGGTGGTGATCGACAAGGTACTGGTGCACAAAGGCATCACCACGCTGGAAGTGCTTGCCCTCGGCCTGCTGGTGGTTTCGGTGTTCGAAGTGGTGATGGGCGGGCTGCGTACCTACCTGTTCTCGCACACCACCAGCCGCGTTGATGCCGAACTTGGCTCGAAGCTCTTCTCCCACCTCACGCATCTGCCATTGGCCTATTTCCAGGCGCGCCGGGTGGGTGATTCGGTGGCGCGCGTACGCGAACTGGAGACCATCCGCGAGTTCCTCACCTCCTCAGCGCAGACGGTGGTGCTGGATCTGTTCTTTGCCATCGTGTTCCTGGCCGTGATGTGGCTGTACAGCCCTGCATTGCTGCTGATCGTGCTGATCACGCTGCCGCTGTACGCGGTGGTGGTCATGGTGGTCGGGCCGATGCTGCGGCGTCGGCTGGATGAGAAGTTCGTGCGCGGCGCCGAAAACCAGTCGTTCCTGGTCGAAGCAGTGACCGGTGTGGAGACCATCAAGGCGCTGGCGGTCGAGCCGCAGGCGCAGAACCGCTGGGACAAGCAGCTGGCGGGCTACATCCAGGCCAGCTTCCGCGCCAGCATGCTGGCCAACTGGGGCTCGCAGGCGGTACAGCTGATCCACAAGCTGGCCACGGTGGCGCTGCTGTTCTTCGGCGCGCGGCTGGTGATCGACGGCAAGCTGACCGTGGGCGAACTGGTGGCGTTCAACATGCTTGCCGGGCAGGTTGCCGGCCCGGTGCTGCGCCTGGCGCAGCTGGCCCAGGACTTCCAGCAGGCGCGCATCGCCGTGGAGCGGCTGGGCGACATCCTCAACTCGCCTACCGAACCGGCCAGCTCACCCTCGCGTGCCAGCCTGCCGGCAGTGGATGGCCGCATCGCGCTGGAGCATGTGTCGTTCCGCTATCGCCCCGAAGGCCAGGAAGTGTTGTCGTCAGTCAGTCTGGAGATTGCTCCGGGTGAGATCCTCGGCGTGGTCGGTCCCTCGGGGTCTGGCAAGTCGACCCTGACCAAGCTGATCCAGCGCCTGCACACCCCGGAGCGTGGCCGTGTGCTGGTGGATGGTGTCGATCTGTCCATGGTGGACCCGGCGTGGCTGCGGCGGCAGGTGGGTGTGGTACTGCAGGAAAACCTGCTGTTCAACCGCAGCGTGCGCGAGAACATCGCCATGGCAGACCCGGCGATGCCGATGAGCCGAGTGGTGGAAGTGGCCAAGCTGGCCGGCGCACACGATTTCATCCTGGAGCTGCCCGAGGCCTACGACACACGCATCGACGAGCGTGGTGGCAATCTCTCCGGCGGCCAACGGCAGCGCCTGGCGATCGCGCGTGCATTGGCGATCGATCCGAAGATCCTGATCTTCGACGAGGCGACCTCGGCGCTGGATGCGGAGAGCGAGGAAGTCATCCAGGACAACCTCAAGCGGATGTCCGCCGGCCGCACCGTGATCATCATCGCGCATCGTCTGTCGGCGGTACGCCAGGCCAACCGCATCGTGACCCTCGAACGTGGCCGCATCACCGAGACCGGCACGCACGAGGATCTGCTGCGCGCGGGAGGCCGTTACTCACTGCTCTACACCAAACAGATGGGCCTGCCCGCCGTGGCCGCCCCGTTGAACTGACCACCGCGCGCCCAGCCAAGGACAGCACGCATGTTGAAAGGACTGAGGCATCATTTGGGCATCCTGCGCGAGAGCCTGCGCGCGGAGCGTGCGCAGCAGGACCCACGCAGTTCGGCCGCGCCGGACTTCCTGCCGGCGGCGCTGGAGATCCTGGAAAAGCCCCCGAACCCGATCGGCCGCACCGTTCTCTGGCTGCTGACCGCCTTTCTGGCCATTGCATTGATCTGGTCGTGCCTTGGCCGCCTGGACATGGTCGCCGTGGCCGAAGGCAAGGTGATTCCGCGTGGCAATGTGAAGGTGATCCAGGCTGCGGACCAGGGCGTGGTCCGTGCAATCCATGTGGTCGAAGGGCAGTCAGTGAAGGCCGGCACACCGCTGCTCGAACTGGATCCGACGGTCAGCCATGCCGAAGTCGAGCAGGCGCGCCAGGCGTTGCTGACCGCGCAGATCGATGTGGCACGGGCGCAGGCCGTGGTTGACCACGTTGCCGGCCGGGCCGGTCGCTTCATCGCACCGGAGGGGGCACCTGACAGTATTGTTGCCGTCCAGCAGGCACTCGTCGCCGCCAAGCAGCGCGAGTTCGATTCCACCGTGGGCGGCTTGCAGCAGGAGCGCAGCCAGCGCGATGGCGAGCACGGCATGATCCTGGCCGAGATCGCCAAGCTGGAAGAGCAGCTGCCGCTGGCTACCGACCAGTTGAACAAGCTGGAGGAGCTGAGCCGCGACAACTACGTGCCGCGACTGCAGGTGGCCGAAGTGAAAGAGCGTGTTGTCGGCATGCGCCAGGACCTGGCTATTCGCCGTGAAGAGCAGCGCAAAGCGACCGCCGCGCAACTGGCGGCCAGCCAGCAGATGAGCAAGAGCCGCAGCGAGTTCGCACGTGAAGCACTGGATGCGCTGACTGAGGCGGAAGCGGCGCGCGCACTGCGTGGCGAAGAATTGAAGAAGGCCCATGACAAGGCTGGGCACACGGTATTGCGCGCACCCGTGAATGGCGTCGTGCAGCAACTACAGGTGCACACCATCGGTGGTGTGGTGAAGCCGGCCGATGCGCTGATGGTGCTGGTGCCGCATGACGGCGAGCTGGTGGTCGATGCGATGCTGCCCAATCGCGATGCCGGCTTCGTCCGGGAAGGGCAGCCGGTGGAGGTGAAGCTGGAGGCCTATCCGTTCACCCGCTACGGCGTGGTGGATGGCGTGGTCGAGACTGTGGGCCGCGATGCGGTACAGACCGAGAAGGAAGGGTTGCGCTATCCGGCCCGCGTGCGCCTGCTGCAGCCCTGGATCGAAGTGGATGGCCGGCGTCGCGCGCTGGCGCCGGGCCTTGCCGCAACGGCGGAAATCAAGACCGGTGATCGCCGCATCATTGAATACCTGCTGTCGCCGCTGTCCAGGCGCGTGCAGGAAGCGGGGAGGGAGCGATGAACGTGGTCAAAGGCTTGAGGCAGATGTTCACTCGGGAAGCGGGCGGCTTCCTGCTTGGAATGATCCTGATCGTGCCTGCCAATGCCATGGCCGCCGAGATCACCAAGCGCAAGCCGGCACCCTCTGGAGATATCAGTGCCGACCTTCTCTCCCAGCGGATTGTCAGCCTGCTGTCCGAGCAGCGGGCAGTACCCGGATTCAAGGGGATCTCGAGCTCGAGCTGGAATCGTCTTTCCGCTCGCCCCATGGCGCCCTCGCCTTACCGCACTGGTGTGTTGCGGATAGACGCCAAGGTTCGCGAAGGCTGGAACTACTGGATTGAATCCAGAGAGCGCCCCAATGGCGGGAACGTCGTTGCGTTCTACGTAGTGGGGGAGCAAGGCCGCCGGGTACCAGGGTACTGCACCTTCTCTTTCGCGGAGTTTGCCGATCGGCTGAGAAGAAACGGCTTTGATCACACGCGTCCCCAGGTGCCGCCAGGCTCTCCTCGCATACATTTTTTTTCTCGACCACATCTGCCCGTGGTCGTGATCACTTACGTCCCCACTGGATCCGTCAGCGGCGAATCCTGTGTGGAGAGCATCCAGGTCGAACCATCGGAGCAGGGAAATGGCTGAATTCAATTCGCAGTTGAAGTCGATTCTCGATATTCTCAGGGCGCGAGGTGGCGAATCGCTGCGCGCCGCGAATCTGATTCAGAGAGCACTGGAGGGCTCCCCGCAGCTCATCCTGCAGTTCAATCGCGCGGCGCTTCAAGGGAAGCTGAAGGCGATTGAACTTCTTCCGGAGAGTGCCAGCGAGGGCGGGCATCTCGACGACGGGGTCATGCGGCTGTCAAGGAACGCGCTTTCCAGAGGCGTTGGCACGGCAGTGATGGACAACCTGAGATCCACGCTAGGTCATGAGATCGGGCATGGCTTGTTCAGTGGTGCTGTCGATGCTGCTTCCGGGAATTTCTCGAATGTAGTGATCAATCTGTCGCAGTTCCGTGATTCGGATCGCAACTACACCATAGCGATCAAGAACTATGTGCTTGCAGCACGTGCCAACGAGGCCGTCGCAACAATCAACGGGTGGAATGCCGTCCGCAATGAAATGGTTGCCAGCAATGGGGGCAAGCCAATTGATCGCCAGGCGCTGTTGGAACGCATGTACTTTGTGCGCCCGGACTGCGTAACAAGGTTGCCCAGCGGGCTTTACGAAACTGCCCCCGGGATCGTGCTTGATCAGAATCTCGTTCTGCAACAGACAGCGGCCAACATCGAAGCGGTGGCCGTATGCTACTTCGATGATCCACGTTCAAAGCTCGGCCCGAACGCCAATCTGAGCTATCACGAGTACTACACGCTCGGAGCGATCAACAGGATTCTGTATTACGAATCCGAGTATCGCCGCATCTTGGGGGCCGGAAAGCCCAATGCGCTGACCATCGATTTTGCAGCACTCGGAGTGGATAGAGCAAAGCTGGAGGCATCGGGCTTCTATTTCACCGGGAACAGTGAAACCCTGGGAATCTCGGATGGTCCGAACAACTGGACGACCATCACGCGCAAGGGCTCAGCGACACCCGGCTGGAACTCCCCGTATGCATTGAGTTGGCTGTTCAATGCCGACGATGGGCTCTTGCAGAAGATTGCCTTGGCGGGTGGGCTCGGCGGAGCCATCGGCGGCGCCGTTTCTTCGGCACTGCGTATCAAGGATCCTGCATGGCGGGTGCTGAGTTCCACCATCCTGACAACCGTCGGTGAGAATCTGGCAGAGGCCATCCAAGCCGGCGGTGTGTCTGTAACGCTTCCGTCGGGAGTGGTCCAGAACGTCCTTGACGACCTTCCGGAAGAGTTCCAGGCCAACCTGCGCAGTGCAGGTGTGGGTGCGATCTCCTCCTACCTGGCCGCAGAGCTGATCAGCTCGCTTGGTATTGAAGGAACGCTTGGCGAACTGGGGCAAACCGTCGCGTCGGCGGCGATCGCGCAGATCATCCAGAACGCGGCAGCGATTTCCAATGGCGCGAACATCAGCCTGTTCAATGGCATCAAATCCGCCCAGCTGTTCAATGCGGTGGGGGCTTATGTCGGCGCGCGCATCGGTGCCAGCCTCGTAGAGTTCGATACCATCGGTGGCCAGATCGGTGCGCAGGTGGGATCGGCCATTGGTGCTTATGTCGGTGCATCTGCGGCGACGACATGGGCTGCAGCGGGCAGTAAAGTGGGTGGGGCGGCATACGGCGCGATCGGTGCGGCAGTCGGCGCATTGGTCGGCTACATCCTGGGAGGACTGATCGGCTCGTTCTTCTCAAGTGGAAAGCCGCGGTCGTGGGCCACGGTCAGCTGGGAAGAGACATCGGAGAGTTTCGTCATCAGCGGAGTGCGGTCACGCTCCGGTGGCTCCAAGGCCGGTGCGAAGATCCTCGCCAGTGCCGTGGCGGAGAATCTCAATGCTGTGCTGAAATTGTCCGGAAGCCGGGTAGCCTCTGGTAGCTCTGTCGATGGGGGCACCTTTGGCGCGTATGGAAAGGAGTATCGATACTGGTCGGCGGCTCCCGTCGCGTTCTCCAGCGCGGAAGAGCTGATCGGATACGGATCGGCACTGGCACTGACCAATCTTGCCGGGAAGATGATCGGCGGCGACATCCATATCAAGCGCGCCCTCGTGCAACACCTGGGGATGCTGCCGTCTTCGCGTGAGTTCAACGTGACGTCTCTGGTCGGGGATCTTGCGATGGCGGCCGACTACGGGCGCTATCTGATGGACCCCTTCCAGATCAACGCGCTCATTGCCGGCGCTCCGGAAAGCGGACTGGCAGCACAATGGGCTATCACATTTGCGCGTGCCACAGAACTTGGGTTGAACAAGCGTGCATCGACTGACTGGGTAGGCGGATTTGCGGCATGGATGGATCAGTTGCCCGATGGGGAGCTGAATGGCGTAGGCCTGAATGCGGCGAACGTCGTTGCATCGCTTGACAGTTCGAGTGGACGGAAGTTCCTGTTCATGGGATGGAGCGGCGAGGAGCTCCTCTCTATTGGCGACACCATCGTCACCGCAGACAAGGATCGCATCCTCGGTGGCACCGGCAACGATAGCATCATCGTCAATGGTGCAACGCTGTCCAGCACCACTGGCCTGCTGATCAACGGCAAGGCCGCCCCGGCCACCCATCGCATCGGCATCGCTGCGGTCATCGATGCCGGTGCTGGCGACGATCTGGTCCGTGGCGGGGATCTCGGCAACGATCTGCTCGGCGGCAGTGGGAACGACACCCTTGTGGGTGGCCTGCTCGATGACTGGCTGTTTGGCGGTGACGGCAACGATGTGCTGTTCGCCGGCAATGTCACCAATGTGAACTTCGCCATCGGTGATGCCAGCGCACAGGCGTTGGCGATCGCTGCGCGTGGTGGCAATGGCAACTACCTCGACGGCGGTGCCGGCGACGATCGCCTGTATGGCGGCACCGGTTCGGACTGGCTGGAAGGCGGCGCTGGCAACGACCTGCTGGCGGGTGGCGAGGGTGGCGACATCATCGCCGGTGGCGCCGGCGATGATCGGGGGGGCAATGGCGAAGCGCGCCTGTTCGGTGGGGGCGGCGCGGACCAGTACCTGTTCCGGCTCGGTGACGGCCGCGATGTGGTCTACGACGAAGAGGGGGCGGGGGCCATCCGCGGCAGCGGCGACAGCTTGAATGACCGCCTCGCGAAGATCGCCAATGGACAGCTGGCGCGCAACTGGGCTGGTGGCGGCGATTACGAGGTCAACGGCTCGGTGAAGGGGGGGGAGGACGCGATCGTGTTCGGCACCGGCCTGTCGCTGCAGAACATCCAGATGCGTCGCTCCTCGGCCAGCGGTGCCGGCAACGACCTGATCATTGCCCTGGTCAGCTATGACGCCGCCGGCAACGCGATCCTCACCGGCGACGAGCTGACCATCAAGGACTGGTTCGAATCTTCGCATCGCGTGGAGTGGCTGCGGTTTGCCGATGGCGAGGACATCCGCATCGGCGATATGACCTCGTACATCATCGGCACCGGTGGCTCGGATGTGATCCTGGGTACCTACGGTGCGGACTTCCTGTATGGCGGGGCTGGCAACGACGAGATCCGCGGCCTGGCCGGCAATGACTTCGGCAATGGTGGCTCGGGCGACGATTTCGTTGCTGGCGATGGCGACCAGGACTGGGTGATGGGCGGCTCCGGCAACGATCAGGTGCTGGGCGGCGCGGGCAACGACACGGTGTTTGGCGATGATGGCAATGACCGTGTGTATGGTGGTACGGGTTCGGACCTCGTGGTCGGCGGCCGTGGCAACGACGAAGTGGTGGGCGGTGAAGGCGATGACGTCTTCCGCTACCAGCGCGGCGATGGCGACGACATTGTCATGGACGACTATGTCGACAACTGGGATCTGGTCTGGGAGAAGGGCGCCTACGTCAACGGCTATGTGCGTAATGCCGATGGCACCGTCAGCAAGGACGGCGTGGTCTATTTCGACGGTTCCACCTGGATCAGCCACAACGACTGGAACGACGAGGCGCAGGTGCTGCGCCGGCACAAGGGCGCGCTCAATGGCCTGATAGCGCGCAACGCGGGTGTTGATTCGCTGGAATTTGGCGTTGGCATCGATATCCAGGATGTGATGTTGCAGCGCGATGGCAATGACCTGCGCCTGGTGATCGGTCGCGATGGTGAGAAGGAGCGCCTCTCGGCGTCCAGTGACCGGATCACTATCAGGGACTGGTACGCACTCGGCGGATCGATCGAGAACATGGTGTTTGCCGCGACCGGCCGCCATGCGCTCACCGACATGACCCTGCTTGGGGGTGGCGATGGCAACGACACGATCGTCGGTACGGCTGGCAAGGACTGGTTGACCGGCAACGGTGGCGATGACGTTATCGACGGCGGTGCGGGCAACGACCTGCTGATGGGCAATGAGGGCGACGATACGCTGCGTGGCAGTGCGGGTGACGACATCCTGTACGGCGGCCAGGGTGACGATCTGCTGCACGGCGGTGCCGGCGCGGACACCCTGTTCGGTGGCGGTGGCGTGGACATCGCCTCTTACGCGGGAAGTGCGGCGGTGCGCGTTTACCTGGAAGGCACGTTCGCCAATACCGGCGACGCCAAGGGCGATGCCTACAGCAGCATCGAAGGCATCGAGGGCGGCGCCGGCGCCGACCGCCTCGGCGGCAGCATAGGCGCAGATGTGCTGCGTGGTGGCGGTGGCGCGGATGCGTTGTACGGCGGTGAGGGCGACGATGCCTATGAGTACAACATCGGCGACGGTAGTGATGTCATCTATGAAGGCGCATTCTATCTTGATGAGGTGATGTCCAGCTCAGGGACGTTGGGATCAGCCTACACGGCGTCTTGGGAGTATCTGGGCATTGGCGAGACAACGGTGGGCAACAAGCATCAGTATCGGTTGACGGTCAAGGAGATCGGATCCGGCACTGTTGTCTACCAGAGCGTGGACAAGGTGGACTTCCTGTTTGACGCCCCAGTGACGAACGCGCCAGCCTCCACCACGTGGCCATCGGCGCAGGGGCAGTTCCGTTCGTCGACCTGGCGAAACGGGCCAAATGGGCAACAGATCGTACGCGAAGTGTTCCAGGCCATCGACGGGGGCCAGGATACGCTGGTACTGGGAGCAGGGCTCAGCCTCTCCAATCTTCGGTTGGCGCTGAGCGGGACGACGCTCCAGGTGGATGTCTTCGCCGCACAGAACGGTACGATCAAGCTCGCCAATCACACGAATGCCCAACGTCGCGTCGAGTTCATGCAGTTGAAGGACGGACTGGTGCTGGATCTGCGCCAGTTCCGCCAGCTTTCCCAAGGCGGTAGCGCGAGTGACGATGTATTGTTCGGGTCCGATGGCGCGGACACGCTTACGGGTCTTGCAGGTCACGACGTGCTGGCGGGTGGAGATGGCAATGACACGCTGCGGGGCGGCGACGGCGACGACACGCTGGAGGGCGGTGCCGGTGCCGATATCCTCGACGGTGGCAGCGACCGCATCAGCCTCGGCCAGGCGGCGGTGGCGGGTGAAGCCTATGGCGATACGGTCCGCTATGTGACGTCCACCGCGTCGCTGGTGCTGGATTTGGCCGCGGGCACGCTGTCGGGCGGGCATGCCGATGGCGATACCCTGGTCGCAGTCAACGGCGTCAGCACGCTGGAGAACGTGGTGGGCAGCGACGGCTTCGCCGATACCATCAGTGGTGATTCGCGGGCCAATCGCCTGATCGGGCTGGGCGGCAACGACTGGCTGGATGGGCGTGGGGGCGATGACGTGCTCATCGGTGGTGATGGCAACGACACCCTGATGGGCGGCGACGGCAACGATGCGTTGTCCGGCGATGCCGGCGATGACCGACTTGAAGGTGGCGCGGGCAACGATGTGTTGGCCGGTGGCGCGGGTGCTGACGACCTTTACGGTGGGCTGGGCGACGACCAGATCAGCGGCGATGTAGGCAACGACAAGGCCTGGGGCGGCGAAGGCAATGACACCCTGGGGGGGCAGGATGGAGACGACCAGCTCTACGGCGAAGCCGGCAACGATACTCTGGTGGGTGGCGCGGGCGACGACCTGCTGGACGGCGGGACCGGCAACGACACCCTGGCCGGTGAGGCCGGTAACGACCTGCTGCGGGGCGGTGATGGCAATGACACCTACCTGTTCGATCGGGAGGGCGGCAACGACCGGATCGAAGACGCACTGGGCGTCAATCGCATCGTGCTGCAGAACGTGGCCAACCACGAGGTCTGGCTGCAGAAGGTGGGCAACGATCTGCTGGTCAGCGTGATCGGAGGCAGCACCCGGATCACCATCGCGGGCTACTACACCGGCTCCAGTCGGATCACCGAGATCGCGACCGGTGCGGGCTCGCTTTTCCTCGCCCACGCCGAGCCACTGCTCGCGGCAATGGCGGCAGAGTCGGCGTCCGTGCCGGCCGGGATGTCCTCCAGCTTGCAGGGCCTGCTCGGCACCTACTGGCAGAACTCGAACAAGCCGGCACCACTGGTCGAGACGCAGTACCTGGCCACCGATGAGGACGTGCCGCTCAGTGGCAGCGTCAATGCCGTCGACCATGATGGGAACATCACCGGGTACACGGTGATCACCGCACCCGGTATGGGGGCCGTCACGCTCAATGCGGCCACCGGCGCCTGGGTCTACACGCCGGCTGCGGACCGCCACGGCAATGACCGTTTCGTGGTCCGGGTGACCGATGCGGACGGCAATACCGCCGACCAGATCGTCGATCTGGTGGTGCGCTCGGTCAACGACGCGCCCAGCGACATCCTCGCACCCGGCCCGCTGGCCGTGGACGAGAACGCCGCCAACAACCTGTCGCTGGGCCGCTTCGGTCATATCGATCGCGACGGCGCGGAAGATACGGCCACCTTCACCCTGATCAATGATGGCGGCGGGCGCTTCAAGCTCACGGCCGATGGCACGCTCAGCGTTCGTGACGGCACCAAGCTGGACTATGAGACCGCCACCGCGCACACCATCCGGGTACGCGTGACCGACAGTGCCGGCGCGTGGTTCGAGAAGGACTTCAAGATCGACGTCCGCAACGTCAACGAGGCACCGTTCACGCCGACGCGGCCACCGAACACCGCACCCGTACTGGCCGGTGAAAAGACGGGCGCCGGTACGGTGGTAGGCACCTTCGTGATCGGGGACCCCGACAAGACCACGCCGACCCTGCAACTTGTAGCCAACCCGGGCGGTCTGCTGGAGGTGGTGGGTAACCAGGTACGCGTGCGTGCGGGCGTTGCAATCGACTTCGAGGCGCTGGCCGCCGCCCAAGGCGCGACCTTGGTCGATCTGGATGGCGACGGCATCAAGGAGGTGCTGCTGACCGCCAGCGTGAGGGCGTACGACGGCAGCCTGGCATCTGCTTCGACGCTCAGCTTCACCTATGCCATCGAAGACGAGAACGAAGCGCCGACGGCAGTGATGTTCGCGGCCACCACCACCAGCTTCAGCGAAACCGATCGCGTTCCCACCGGTACCGCGCTGCCGGCGATCCTGCTCGGCACGCTGTCGGCCACCGACCCAGACACCACGGCCGGCAGTGATTTCGCCACGATGGTGTACAGCGTGTCCGACAGCCGCTTCGAGATCATCAACGGCAACCAGCTACGCCTGAAGGCGGGTGCGATCGTTGACTATGAGGCGGGCAGCAACGTCACCGTGACGGTCACCGCGACCGATCGCGGCGGCGCCGGGTTGAGCGTCAGCAAGCAGCTGGTCTTCACCGTGGTCAACCGCGATGACTACCTGTACGGCACTGCCGCTGGCGAAACGCTGGTCGGCCAGGCCAACCGGGATGTGATCCAGGGGCTCGGTGGCAATGACATCATCAACGGCGGCGGTGGCAACGACGACCTGTACGGTGGCGATGGCGATGACAATCTGCGCGGTGAGGCTGGCGACGACAAACTGTGGGGCGAGCTGGGTCGCGACACGCTGTACGGTGGCGCAGGCGTCGACGAACTGCGTGGCGGTGATGGCGATGACAACCTGTATGGCGAAGACGGTGATGATCGTCTGTACGGCGACGCCGGCAATGACATCCTCGATGGCGGTGCCGGCAATGACCTGCTGGCAGGGGGCATCGGCAATGACACGCTGCGCGGTGGCGTCGGCAACGACATCCTGCGCGGTGGTGATGGCGACGATATCCTCGATGGCGGTGCCGGTGCCGACACCCTGTCCGGGGGCGTCGGTGTCGATACGCTGACCTACGCCTCGGCGACGGCGGGCATCGTGCTGAACCTGGCTACCGGAGCACATGGTGGCGCGGCCGCTGGCGATGTGCTGGAAGATGCGTTCGAGCGCGTGATCGGCAGTGGGTTCGACGACGTCATCACTGGTGGCGCGGGGGATGATTACATCGAGGGTGGCGCAGGCAACGACAAGCTCTATGGCGGTGCTGGCAACGACACGCTGTATGGCGGTGATGGTGACGACCTGCTCGATGCGCAGGCCGGCAATGACACCCTGTATGGTGGCGCCGGTAACGACATCCTGATTGGTGGCGATGATAGCGACGTCTACTTGATCGACCGCAACTCCGGTGCCGACGAAATCCGCAACTACGACTCCAGTGGCGACGATATCGACGTCATCGGCTATCGCGACATCAGCCGCAATGACCTGTGGTTCAGCCGTACCGGCGATGACCTGGTGATCTCGGTGATCGGCACCAGCGTGGTGACCACGATCAAGGGCTGGTACACGACCACCAATGCCAATGATCGCGCCAACTACAAGATTGATTTCTTCCTGGCCGGCGAGCACGCCAGCAGCACGATCAATGCAGAGGCACTGGTCGCGCTGATGGCCGGTCGCACCAAGCCGGCCACGGTGGCGGCCTATCAGGCATTGCATGCCGACGGCACGTTCGAGAACCAGTGGCGGCACTACTGGGATGGCAACGGCCTGCCGTCGATCAGCATCGTGCCGGATCAGTCGATCAACGAGGATGGGCAGGTCGCCCTGCAGTTCACCGTCGGTGATGACCTGACCCCGGCATCCGGGGTCACCGTACGTGCCGTGGCGGTGGATGCCACTGACCTCACGACGGTGGTGGCCTGGATGAATACTCCGAGCATCACTGCGGGGGCCAACGGCGAGCGTACGGTGACGCTGGTGCCGAAGGGCAACGCCAGCGGACGCGTTGCGATCAAGCTGATCGCAACCGATGCCGGTGGGCTGGTGACCGAGCGCGTGTTCTTCATGAATGTGGCGCCGGTAGTGGACGCGCCGGTGATTACCCGTGCCGTGCAGGTCGGCAAGACGCTTGATGGCGGAACGCTGACGCTGGACGTGCAGGCTGCCCTCACCGACACCGACGGGTCGGAAACGCTGGAGATCCGAATCTCGAACCTGCCGACCGGGCTGACCCTGAACAAGGGCACGAACCTGGGCAACGGCGTGTGGTCGCTGACGCCGGCGCAGCTGGCCGGTCTGGCGCTGGTCGGTCCGGCCACGTGGTCGGCCGACCTGACCGGCACTGCGGCGCTGACGGTGACCGCCATCGCCAAGGAGACCGCGACGGGCAAGACCAGCAGCAAGACGCAGACCCTGTCGGTCACCATCAATGCGCGTCCGACCGACATCACCGTGGACCGTGCGCTGAGCACAGTCGAGTCGACCTCGGATGCACCGGTGGCCAATGGCACCGTGCTGGGCAACTTCGCACGGGTGGATGCGGACAATGACAGCTTCACCTTCAGCCTGACCAACAACGCAGGCGGGCGCTTTGCGATTTCCGCGGCCGGCGTGCTGACGGTGGCCAATGCCAGCCTGCTCGACTACGAGGCCAACACCTCGCACCAGATCGTGGTGCGGGTGACCGACTCGGGAGGGTTGACCCGCGACAAGACGTTCACCGTGGCGGTGACCAACGTTGATGAGGCGCCGGCTACGCCGACCGTCTCCAGCCAACCGGTGGCAATCGCCGCCGAGAATGCGGCGCTGGGCGGCGTTGTGATCGCCAACCTTGCCTCCAGTGGCGGCAATGGCAGCTACAGCTATGTGCTGGAGGGCGACGCGCGCGGCTGGTTCACCCTGGTCGGCAACCAGCTGAAGTTCCGTGATGGCCTGGCCCTGGATTTCGAAGCGCTGAAGGCTGCTGGAATGGCCGTGAGTGACGCTGATGGCGATGGCCGCCAGGAGGTGGTGTACTCGGTGTCGGTGAAGGCTGTGTCGGGTGGGTTGACCTCGGCGGGGGCGCGCACCATCACCGTGCGCCTTGAAGACGTCAACGATACGCCGCATGGCATCACCGTTGATCGCACGCTGAGCATCGCGGAAAACACTGCCAACGGCGCCGAGGTCGGTAAGTTCAGTGGCCAGGACCAGGACGTGACCGACGGCCTGACCTTCACCCTGGTCAACAATGCTGGCGGCCGCTTTGCCATCACCGCGGCTGGTGTACTGAGCGTCGCCAATGGTGGGCTACTGGACTACGAGGCCGCCACTTCGCATGCAATCACGGTGAGGGTGACCGACACCCACGGCGCGACCCGCGACCAGGTGTTCCAAGTGGGCGTGTCCAACGTCAACGAAGCGCCACGAACGCCTGACGTCGTGCAGCACGTGGCGCTCACCTCCGAGAACACCGGCGTGTCCGGGCAGGTGGTGGCCACGCTGTCCTCGTCTGATCCGGACGGGACCGCGCCCTCGTACCAGATCATCAACGATCCGTTTGCCTGGTTCGCCATTTCCGGCAACCAGCTCAAGTACAACGTCAGCAGCTTCGATTTCGAAGCGGTTGCACCGTACCTGCAGCTGATCGACGGCGACGGCGATGGCCAGCTGGAGGCGTACTACAACGTCACCGTTCGTGCGACGGATGGAGCGCTGGTGTCGGGCAATCGCGAGATCACGGTACGCATCGAAGACGTCAACGAGGCACCGACGACCTGGGGCCAGAGCCTGACGCTGGCCGAATCGGCGCCGGGGGCGGGGCAGACCGTGTTCCAGTTCACCAACTGGTCCGACCCGGACAGCCAGTGGTACAACCGCGACCACCGGTTTGCCATCACCGGTGGTGCCAGCAACCTGTTCGGCATCAACGCCACCACGGGTCAGATCGCGCTGCACGGGCAGCTGGATTATGAGACCGCGCAGAGCCACCAGATCCAGGTGACGGTCACCGATCGTGGTGGCCTTTCCAGCAGCACCTGGGTGACGATCAATGTGCAGAACGTCAATGAGCGGCCGACGGTCGTCCAGACGCAGGACAGCAACTACGTGTACGTGCTCTGGGGAAGTGACCAGGAGGACATCTTCAGCCGTCTGGTGATCACCAGCGCGGTGGAACTGGTGAGTACTACTGGCCAGTACTGGGACACCTATACCAACGAGACATCGTTCTTTGACTATGGGACCACGTCGAAGGCCATTTCCGGTGATGGTTTCCTGAACGGTTACTACTACAACGGCACGCTTGCCACGCGGATCGTGAATCGTGGAAACCGGCGTCAGGTGAACGACGGAAACTGGGGCGATCCGCGCGGAAGCGGCGCGGGCTACTACCAGGAGACCTACTACGACACCTACTATGAAATCGTCATCCAGAGCGTGGACAGCGCTGGCCTCTGGAGTGATCCGCTGAAGTTTGTCGTCAACGAGTTCGGCGCTCGCCTCGGCCCTGTGGTTCTCGATCTGGACGGCGACGGCGTGGAGACCGTGGGCTGGGCACAGAGCGCCACGCGCTTTGACATGGACGGTGATGGCGTGCGTGATCTGACCGGTTGGGTCGGGCCGCACGACGGTCTACTGGTGCTCGACCGCAATCGCAACGGCACGATCGATTCCGGCGCCGAGATCTCGTTCACGGCCGATCTTGCAGGCGCCCATTCCGACCTTGAGGGACTGGCCGCCTACGACAGCAACGGCGACCGCCGCCTGGATGCCAATGACGCCCGCTTCAGGGAGTTCCAGGTCTGGCGCGATGCCAACCGCGATGGCATCAGCCAGGCGGGTGAGCTGCTGACGTTGCAGCAGGCCGGCGTGGCGTCGATCAACCTTGATGCGCGCCGTACCGGGCAGATGCCGGGTACGTCGGTGGACAACACCACCTATGCCAACGGTCAGTACATCCGTATCGATGGCACCCAGGCGGCCCTGTCGGACATGTTCTTCGCTTTCGGCGAGCGCAATCAGGAGGGCGACGATGACGGCCTGAACCTGAATGCTGGCTCCGGAAAGGGCGGGCGTGACCTGGGTAGCGGTGATGCCGCCTCCGGACGCGTCAACCGCCGTGGCGGGGATCCACGCTTCACGCCTGCAACTGACCTGCCGCAGGCCCCGGTGGCACAAGCCGTGACGGAACTGGGGGATCATTTCGGTGGCGTTGAGCCCACCGCCGCCGAGCGGATGCAGCAATCGGCTCGGTCGGAACAGCGTGCCCCCATCGATGAAAGCATTCCGTCCGGCCCGACAACACAGCGCTCCGCCTTGCATGACAATCTGGCGCTGGCACAGAAGAAGCGGTTCCAGATGATCGAAGCGATGTCCACGTTCGACGCTCAGCCCTATGCCCAGGGCATCAGCACGGCGGCGCGCGATCCGGCCGCCATGGAACTGTTGACCGCCATTCCCGACTATAGGATTTCCCGTTCATGATCACGTCCACGACCGCCACCGCCGCCTCCGACGGGGCGCCGCGCACCGTTGCCGAGGCCCTCGGCCAGATCGTCTGGCTGCTTTCACAGTCGCCGCTGCACCGTGAGATGCAGTTGAAGGACCTCGAATGGTCATTCATGCCGCCGCTGCTGAAGGAGCAGTTCCGGGTGTTCCGTTTCGGCACACTACCGCCGCTGCCGGGCATGCAGGAAGCCGGTGCGGCCTTCGCCGGGGTGACCCAGCAGGCACTGGAACAGTTGCCGCTTGGCGTTGCAATCTGGGCCAGTCTTTCAGAGGAGGCCGAGCGCAAGCTGGAAGTCGGCGAGCGGCTGGAACTGGACGACTGGAACAGCGGCGATCGCCTGTGGCTGATCGAGTTCATCACCCCCTTCGCCCAGCCCGGCAACGGCCTGGCCGAGGCCATGCTGGGCGATCTGCTGACCGGGCCGTTCGCGGGGCGCAGCCTGTCCATGCACCGGACCGATCCGGCCACCGGCCGGCGTGACAAGGTGACCCTGGGCGGCGTGCCGTCGCAGGCGGCCTGATCCGGTAAGGGTAAACGCCCGCCCCGGCCGCCATGCTGGCGGTCGGGGGAGTAGAGGCAAGCCCGGTGGGCCGGGGCGCGATGATAGAATGCCGGGTTTCTGGCAGTGCCCACCATGGGCGGCCGGGTATCGGCAACTCCGGCTGTGTGCTATGACAGGCACCAGCCCCCGGACAATGGAATCACTTACCTATGGCGCGCGGCATCAACAAAGTCATCCTGGTCGGCAACCTCGGCAACGACCCGGACGTGAAGTACACCCAGAGCGGCATGGCGATCACCCGCATCAGCCTGGCCACCACCAGCGTCCGCAAGGACAAGGATGGCAACCAGCAGGAACGTACCGAATGGCACCGCGTGGTGTTCTTTGGCAAGCTCGGCGAGATCGCCGGCGAGTACCTGCGCAAGGGCAGCTCGGTCTACGTCGAAGGCAGCCTGCGCTACGACAAGTACACCGGCCAGGACGGCGTGGAGAAGTACTCCACCGACATCGTTGCCGATGAAATGCAGATGTTGGGCGGCCGCGGTGAAGGCGGCGGCGGTGGCGGTGGTGGCAACTACGGCGGCGATCGCCCGCAGCGTCAGCAGGCGCCGCGCCAGGAGTACGGCGGCGGTGGTGGTGGCCAGCGTGGCGGCCAGGGCGGTGGCTATGGCAACCAGGGCGGCAACCAGGGCGGCGGTTACGGCAACCAGGGTGGCAACCAGCGCCCGCAGCCGCAGCAGGCTCCGCCGATGGACGACTTCGCTGACGACGATATTCCGTTCTAAGCGCACCTTCGGTGCATCCCGACAAGGGCTCCTGGCATGCCTGCCTGGGGCCCTTGTCGTTTTTGAGGCCCTGCCGGGATCCTGTTGTCCGACGGCCGCCGATGCGGACGTTTCTCGATGTTGTCACCGATTGCCGAACACGCCCTGGTCCAGCAGGCAATCAATGAACGCCCCCAGCAGGGCGGGGCGATGCCGCCTGTTCGGGTAGTAGAGAAAAAGCCCGGGGCGCGAGACCGACCAATCCGCCAGTACCCGCACCAGCAATCCCTGGGCCAGCAGTTCCCCCACGCGATCCTGCTCGAAGTGATAGGCGATTCCAAGGCCGGCCAGTGCCGCCGCAATCCCGACGTCAGCGTGATTGGTGACGACAGGACCGTCCACGGCGACCTCCAGGTGGCGGCCTCGCTTCTTGAACTCCCATCGGTACTGCCTGCCGTCACTCTGCAGCCGCCAGTTGATGCAGGCATGGTCCTGCAGTTCCGTTGGAGATCGCGGCGTTCCACGGCGTGCGACGTAATCCGGTGACGCCACGGCGACCATGTTCAGGTCGGGAGTGAGGCGGATGGCCACCATGTCCTTCTCGAGCTGCCCGCCCACGCGGATGCCTGCATCAAACCGCCCACTGACGATGTTGCTGAGCGCGTCGTCGACCACGATGTCGACAACGACATCAGGGTAGGCCTGGTGGAAGCGGGCAAGCCGCGGGGCAATCAGTGTTCTCGCGGCGATGCCCAGCGTATTGATGCGCAGCGTCCCATTCACCCGCCCGGTCGCCTCGCGGGTTTCAGCGACCGCTACGGCCAACTCCTCGAACAGCGGCGCTATGCGCGCGTACAGTCGCCCGCCACTTGCTGATGGCGCGACGCTTCGGGTCGTGCGATTGAGCAGGCGGGTGCCGAGGCGGCCTTCCAGTTGGCGGATGGTCTGGCTCAGCGCCGAGGGCGATACCCCCAGATGTTCCGCAGCCCGCGCGAAGCTCTGGCGTTCCACCACCGCCACGAAAGCCTTCAGTTCAGTGAACTCGGATCCGCGCATTAGGTAGACTTTTCGACATAACCCATTCGGATTATAGGGCATTCACTTAACTGGCCTGCGTGCACATCCTGAGCGCCTCACCACTGCAGGAGCCCAGCAATGAATGCACTGACCCTCCCAGAGCCCATTGCCGCGTACTTCGCGGCCGAGCATGACCCCGAAGCCCTCGGGCGTTGCTTCACCACCCAGGCGATCCTCAAGGACGACGGGCACACGCTCACCCGCGTCAACGCGATCAAGGCCTTCCTGGCCGAGGCATCGGCCAAGTACCGTGCTACCAGCGTGCCATGCGCCATCGCGCGGCAGGAACACTGTCACGTTGTCCGCGCCACTGTCAGCGGCAATTTTCCAGGCAGCCCGATCCTGCTGACCTACCGTTTCGAATTGCAACGAGGCCTGATTGCAGCGCTGGAGATCACTGCATGAGCTTCGATCTTCAACTCGGTGGCCTGCGGGCCGTGGTAACCGGCGGCACGTTGGGTGTGGGGGCTGCGGTGGTCAGGACCCTGGCCGAGGCCGGGGCCCGGGTGATGACGTCTGCGCGCAGCTTGCCGGCACGGCCGGTCGAAGGGGTCGCGTACGTGGCAGCCGATCTGTCGACGGCCGAGGGCACCGGCATCTTCGCCCAGGCCGTTCTGCAGGCGTGGGACGGCGCCGACATCCTGATCAATGTGCTGGGGGGATCAAAGACACCAGGCGGCGGCTTCGCGGCGATCAGTGATGCGCATTGGTTTGCCGAGCTGAACCTCAATCTGATGCCGGCGGTTCGTCTGGATCGCGCCTTGCTGCCGGCCATGCTCGCGCAGCGCGCTGGCGTGATCATCCATGTCAGTTCGATCCAGCGCATGCTGCCTCTGCCGGAGTCCACCACCGCGTACGCCGCGGCCAAAGCGGCACTTACGACGTACAGCAAGTCGCTTTCAAGAGAGGTCACCGCCAAGGGCGTGCGCGTGCTGAGCGTTGCGCCGGGCTGGATCGAGACAGAGGCTTCCCGGGAATTTGCAGAACGGATCGCGGCAGAAGCGGGAACCGATTATGAAGGGGGCAAGAGGCTGGTCATGGACTGGCTCGGGGGGATCCCGGTGGGGCGCCCCGCGGCACCGCAGGAGGTGGCCGATCTGATCACGTTCCTGGCGTCTCCCCGGTCTGCCTCGATTTCCGGAACGGAGTATCGGATCGACGGCGGCACGGTCTCGACCCTGTAGCCAACAGGCGTCGTCCCGCTGCCACCGCCCAGAAAGAAAGCCCCGCTCATGCGGGGCTTTCCTTTGTCCGCGATTCCTGCGGAGTTGTGCCCCGCAGCATCAGCTTTCGTGCACCGCGACTTGCAAACAGACAATTTCCTCCCCTATGGTGCAATCGATTGCATTGCAGTGAATCGTTGCGTTTGATACCGGTTGGGAGGCCGGCAGGTGGATGTCCGTCCATTCGATCAGACCGGCCCCGCCGACGGGGCTCACGCGGCGCGATGCGCTGCGCATCGCAGTTGCCGGCAGCATTGGCCTGGGGGCCGCGACAATCGCGGGCACGCTGCCCGCATCCGCCGCCACCGCGCCGCTCAAAGGCAACCTGAAGCACTCCGTCGCCCGCTGGACCTTCCCGCAGCTGTCCGTCGCCCAGCTCTGCGCGACGGTGAAGGACATCGGCTTCGCCGCGATCGACCTGGTCGGCCCGGAAGACTGGCCGACGTTGAAGGCCCATGGTGTGTACAGCTCGATGTGCAACGGCGCGGAGCTGGGCCTGACCAAGGGCTTTGCCGGGCGCCAGTTCCATGACCAGTTGGTGGAGCGCTACACGCGGCACATCGATCTGGTCGCCGATGCCGGCTATCGAAACCTCATCTGCTTTTCCGGCAACCGCAACGGCATGGACCCCGCCGAAGGCATGGCCAATGCCGAGGCTGGCCTCAAGCGCATCCTCGGGCATGCCGAGAAGCGTGGCGTGGTGCTGGTGATGGAGCTGCTCAACTCCAGGGTCGATCACCACGACTACCTGTGCGACCACTCTGCCTGGGGCGTGGAGCTGTGCCAGCGGCTCGGCTCGGACAACTTCGGCCTGCTCTACGACATCTACCACATGCAGATCATGGAAGGCGACATCATCGCCACCATTGGAAAACACCACGCCTGCTTCAAGCATTACCACACCGCAGGCGTGCCAGGCCGGAACGAGATTGGAGACCAGCAGGAGCTCCACTATCCGGCCATCTGTCGCGCGATCCGCGACACTGGTTTCAAGGGGTATCTGGCGCAGGAGTTCACGCCTGCAGCGCCCGATCCCGTTGCCTCATTGCGCGAGGCGATCCGCCTCTGCGACGTCTGAAACGATATCCACCCAGGTGAGAAACCCATGGCAGATAATCACTACGACGCCATTGTTGTTGGCTCGGGAATCAGTGGCGGTTGGGCGGCGAAGGAGCTGACTGAAAAGGGCCTGAAGGTCCTGATGCTGGAACGTGGCCGTAACATCGAGCACGTCAAGGACTACGTCAACGCGATGAAGGAGGCGTGGGACTTCCCGCACCGCAATCGGCCAACGCAGGCGATGAAGGCCGACTTCCCGGTGCTGATGCGCGATTACGGCCTGGCCGAAAATCTGGAAGGAATGTGGGCCAACGAACAGGACTCGCCCTACATCGAGACCAAACGTTTCGACTGGTTCCGTGGCTACCACGTCGGCGGCCGCTCGCTGCTGTGGGGGCGGCAGAGTTATCGCTTCTCCGATCTGGATTTCGAGGCGAACCTCAAGGATGGGATCGCTGCTGACTGGCCGATCCGCTACGCCGACATCGCGCCGTGGTACGACCATGTGGAAAAGTTCGCCGGCATCGCCGGCACGCGCGAAGGACTGGACGTGCTGCCGGACGGCGAGTTCCTGCCGCCGGTTCCCTTGAACATCGTCGAGAAGGATGTGGCCGCGCGTATCAAGAAGGCCTTCGGCGGAACGCGCCACATGATCCACTCGCGCACCGCCAACATCACCAAGCCGATGCCCGAGCAGGGGCGCGTCAACTGCCAGTACCGCAACAAGTGCATCCTGGGCTGTCCCTTCGGTGCCTACTTCTCGACCCAGGCGGCGACGCTGCCAGCGGCGATGAAGACCGGCAACCTGACCTTGCGTCCGTTCTCGATCGTCAAGGAAGTGCTCTATGACAAGGATCGCAAGCGTGCGCGTGGCGTGGAGGTCATCGACGCCGAAACCGGCCAGACCTACCAGTACACCGCCAAGGTGATCTTCCTCAATGCGTCGTCGTTCAACTCGACGTGGCTGCTGATGAATTCGGCGACCGATGTATGGGACGGCGGGCTGGGCTCTTCGTCCGGTGAGTTGGGGCACAACGTGATGGATCATCATTTCGGTGCGGGTGCCTCGGGCCGGGTCGAGGGCTACGAAGACAAGTACTACTTCGGCCGCCGCCCCTGCGGTTTCTACATTCCGCGCTTCCGCAACGTCGCAGCCGACAAGCGTGGCTACCTGCGCGGGTTCGGCTACCAGGGCGGTGCCAGCCGAAACGGCTGGTCGCGCGAGATCGCCGAGCTGAACATCGGCGCCGACCTGAAGGAAGCGCTGACCGTGCCGGGTGACTGGCGCATCGGCATGACCGGGTTCGGTGAAATGCTGCCGCACCACGACAATACAATCCGCCTGGACCACGACCGCAAGGACAAGTGGGGGCTGCCGGTGCTGGCGATGGACGTTGCCATGCGTGCCAACGAACTGGCGATGCGCAAGGACATGGCCGCCGATGCTGCCGAGATGCTGGAGGCGGCCGGCGTCAAGGACGTGAAGATGCACGACAACGACTATGCCCCGGGCAAGGGCATCCACGAGATGGGGACCGCGCGCATGGGACGTGATCGCAAGAGCTCGGTGCTGAACCAGCACAACCAGGTCTGGGATGCTCCCAACGTCTATGTGACCGACGGTGCCTGCATGACCTCCAGCGCCTGCGTGAATCCCTCGCTGACCTACATGGCGCTGACCGCGCGCGCGGCCGACCACGCGGTACGCGAACTGAAAGCGGGGAACCTCTGATGGATCGTCGCGAACTGCTGAAGATGATCGTCGCCGCCACCGGCGCGGCCATGGTTGGATTGCCTGCGCTTGTGCAGGGGCAGGCACCGGCGGGCGCCACGAAGATCCATTTCTCCGATGCCGATGTCGGCACGCTGGACGAGATCGCCGAGACCATCCTGCCGCGGACCCGGACACCTGGCGCGAAGGACGCCGGTGCCGGGTTGTTCATGGCGACATTCGTCAGCGATTGCTACACCGCCCGGCAGCAGGCGGCGTTTCGCGCCGGCCTGGCCGACATCGACAAACGCGCAGGTGGCCGCTTCGTATCGCTCACACCGGAAGCCCGCGCCGGGTTGCTGCGAACGCTGGACGCTGAAGCGAAGGCACGCCCTGCCGACGTGACCGAGACCGGCACACCAGAAGAGGGCGAGGCGATGCCGCACTACTTCACGATGCTCAAGCAGTTGGCCATCTTCGGCTTCTTCACCTCCAAGGTCGGCGCGACAGGGGTGCTGCAGTACGTCGCGGTGCCGGGTCGTTACGACGGCGACCTTGCCTATGTTCCCGGCACGCCGGCGTGGGGAACCAGCTGATGGACGATATTCTGATGATCCGCTCTCTGTTGATGGCCACCGGCCTGCTGGCCGCAGTACCTGCTTTCGCGCAGAACGGTGCCGACGCTGCGCGTGACCCGAAGAAGACCGAGGTGTGGACGCCGGTGCCTGCAGTCGTGGAAACGCCCGCGGGCAAAGCGCCGTCCGACGCCATCGTGCTGTTCGATGGCAAGGACGTCTCGGCGTGGGAGGCAGAGCAGGGCGGGCGCGTGCCCTGGACCGTCGCCGATGGCGCGATGACCGTGGTGCCGGGCAGCAAAGGCATCCGCACCCGACAGCGCTTCTGCGATGTCCAGCTGCATGTCGAATGGCGTACCCCCACCGAGACGAAGGGCTTCGACGGCCAGAACCGCGGCAACAGCGGTATCTTCCTGCAGGAACTGTATGAGCTGCAGGTGCTCGACAGTTACAACAACCCCACGTATGCCAACGGCCAGGCGGGTTCGATCTACAAGCAGGCCATGCCACGGGTGAACGCCTCGCGTGCACCGGGCCAGTGGCAGGTTTACGACATCATCTGGAAGGCGCCGCGCTTCTCGCAGGGCGGCGGCCTGACCTCGCCCGCGCGCATCACCGTGCTGCATAACGGCGTGCTGGTACAGGACGACACCGTGCTGGCAGGCAAGACCGAGTACATCGGTGCGCCTTCGTACGCGCCCCATGCGTGCGCGCCGCTCTATCTGCAGGAGCATGACTCCAAGGTCAGCTACCGCAACATCTGGGTGCGCGAACTGTAGCGCCCACCCGCTATTTCGCCAGGTAGCTGGCGATGTCATCGATTTCCTGTTGCGACAGCTGCGCGAAGGGCGGCATCAATCCGCCGCCCTTTCTGATCTTGTCCTTGATCTGCGCGGGCTGCAGCCGCTTGCTGATGTCGGTCAGCGCAGGAAACGCGCCCGGCATGCCAGCGCGATCGGCACCGTGGCAGGCCGTGCAGTTTGCGCTGTAGAGCTTCGCACCGGCCGCAGGGTCGTCCTTGCACCAGGCCGTGGTCGCAAGCATCGCGCCGCACAGGACCGCGGTCAGGGTGAAGCTCAATTTCAGGCGAGTGTTCAAGCGAGGCTCCTTCGCATCAGCGCGGTGCGCGAGCAGGTTGGTCGATGGCCAGGTGTTCACGCAGGTAGTCCGCGCCGGTCTGGATGACCTTGGCCGGGTTGCGCGGCTGGTCGTGCTCGATGATGTACCAGTGCACGCCCGCGGCGGCCGCGGCTGGCAGGATCGCGTTCCAGTCCAGTCCGCCCTGGCCGACGGCGGCGAATCCGCCTTCGTCTTCAGCCTGGCCCTTGGGCGCATTGTCCTTGGCGTGCACCGCGAACACGCGATCACGGAATTTTCCCAGCATCAGGGCCGGGTCCAGGCCCGCACGTGCGACCCAGGCCAGGTCCAGCTCGGTCTGCAGGTCGGGGCCGGCCGCTGCGAACAGCAGCTCCAGTCCGGTGCTGCCATCGAAGTCGACCAGCTCGAAGTCGTGGTTGTGATAGGCCAGGCGCATGCCCTTGGCTCGTACCTGTTTCGCGATCCTGCCCAGCTCCTGGCCCAGTGCGGTCCAGCCCGCGGCGTCTGTCGGCCGATCCTTCGCATCCAGGTACGGCACCACCAGCGTGGTGTTGCCGATCGACCGGTTGAACGTCACCACGCCGTCCAGATCATTGCGCAGCTCGGCCAGCGGCACATGCGACGAAACCGCCTTGATCGAATACCGGTCCAGCAGCCGCTTGAGCTCCGCAGCGCTGGCGTTCTGCGTGCCGACCGTCTCCACTGCGCGCACACCGGCGTCGTGGACGATCTTCAGCTGCTGGTCGAGCGACCCGGCGTTGCGCAGGGTATACATCTGCACCGCGATCGGTTTCTGCGTGCTGGCGGCTTCGTCCGCGAAAGCGGGCAGGGTGGCGAACAGCAGGATGAGACTTGCACTTCTACGGAAAAGAGCTTTCATCAACAGATCCTCCCGGGATTCAACCGATGGTGGTCCAGGCACGCGACCTGGCCGATGCAATGACACGGTCAACGATCTGCGCCGAGCGCAGGCCGTCCTCGAAGGTCGGCAGGCCCTGCGGCCGCTCGCCTTCAATGGCGCGATAGGTGTCGGCGACAAATGCCTCGAAACACTGGGCGTAGCCCTGTGCATGCCCGGCCGGCAGCACGGAAAGGCGGCGCTGATCGTCACTGCCGGCACCGGGGCCGCGTACGAAGATCTTCTCGCGCTGGTCGGGCAGGCCGATCCACAGTCGTTCGGCATCCTCCTGGTTGAAGGCCACACTGGCCTTGGCGCCATCGATCTCGAACCAGAGGCGGTTGTGGCGTCCGGCCGAGACCTGGCTGACCGTCAATGACGCCAGCGTGCCGGCGTCGGTCCTGAACATCGCCACAGCCACGTCTTCGCTGGTGACGGGCTGCATCGCGCTGGCGGCCGTTGGCGTGCTGAAGCTCTGCCCGCTGACGGCGCCGCGCTCGGCGATTACCGTGGAGAACGCCGCGCTGACCTCGGCGAAACGTTCGCCGCTGATCCATTCCACCAGGTCGCACCAGTGCGAACCAATGTCGGCGAACACGCGCGAAGTGCCCCCCAACGCGGGGTCCACGCGCCAGTTGTTGCTGGCCGGGTCCAGCAGCCAGTCCTGCAGGTAGCTGCCGTGGATCAGGTGCAACGGCCCCAGATCGCCCTGGGCGATGCGTGCGCGCGCCTCGCGGACCACGGGGTGGTAGCGGTAGACGAAGGGTACCGTGGCCACAAGGCCGCGCGAGGCCGCCAGCGCAGCCAACGCCTGTGCATCTTCCAGCGAGGTGGCCAGCGGCTTCTCGCAGATCACGTGCTTGCCGGCTTCCAGCGCAGCCTGGGCCATCGCGCGGTGCAGGTGATTGGGCGTGCAGACGTGCACGACCTGCACCTGCGGGTCGGTGATCACCTCCTCGATATCCCGATAGGCACGCGCGACATTCCAGGACTGCGCTGCCTCATGTGAACGCTGCGGTGACGAGGCGGCCACGCCGCGTACCTCGGCACCCGCCAGCAGTGCCGCACGACGATGCACTGCGCCGATCATGCCGGCGCCGACGATGGCGATTCCAAGCTTGGGCATCGACTGGGATCCTCAGGGCGTGGAGGGCGCGGCCGTGGCCGCCGGCCGGTCGCGGAACAGCAGCAGGAAGGCGACCAGCACCACCAGTGCAACGCCTGCCGGGAACAGCCAGATCTGCTGCCAGTCGGGGCCGGCCGCAGTGGTGAAGTGCTCCACCACCGCGCCGGACAGGAAGGTGCCGATCAGCATGCCCACGCCGTAGGTGGCCAGGGTGATGAACCCCTGCGCGCTGCTGCGCGCGGCGGGACCGGCATGTGCATCGGTGTAGATCTGGCCGGTGACGAAGAAGAAGTCGTAGCAGATGCCGTGCAGCACGATGCCGATCACCAGCAGGGAGAAACCGCCGCCCGCATCGCCGAAGGCGAACATGGCGTAGCGCACCACCCATGCGGCCATGCCCACCGCCAGCATCGTCTTCACCCCCAGCCGCACGAACAGGAACGGCATGGCCAGCATCAGCAGCACTTCAGAGACCTGGCCCAGCGACTGCAGGCCCGCGGCGCCGCGCACGCCCAGGTCGTTGAGGTACGGGTTGGTGAAGTTGTAATAGAACGACAGTGGGATGCAGATGGCGATGGAGGCCAGGAAGAACACCAGATAGGCGCGCGACTTCAGCAGCCGCAGCGAATCCAGCCCCAGGATCTGCCCGAGGCCGGCATCGCGCTGCTGCGCCAGCGGCGGCGTGTGCGGCAGGGTGAAGGCATACAGGCCCAGCAGCAGTGATGCCAGCGCCGCCATCCGGAACGTCAGTTCAAGCCGATGCGCCTGTTCCCAGCCCAGCCAGCCGATCAGCACACCGGCCACGATCCAGCCGACGCTGCCGGCCACGCGCACCAGCGGGAACTGCTTCTCCGGCGACTGCATGTGCCGCATCGCCACGCTGTTGGCCAGTGCCAGCGTCGGCATGAACAGCAGCATGTAGCCCATCACGCAGGCGGAGAACGTGCTGAAGCTGTCTGCTGTGGAGGCCAGCCACAGCAGCACCGCACCGGCCAGGTGCAGCACCGCCAGGATGCGCTGCGCGGCGAAGTAGCGGTCCGCGATCAGGCCGACCAGGAACGGCGCGACGATGGCGCCGATGGACTGGCTGAGGAACGCCGTTGCCACCTGGCTGGCGCTGGCCTGCAGCGGGCCCTGCACCAGGTAGGTTCCAAGGGTGACGAACCACGCCCCCCAGATGAAGAACTGCAGAAACATCATCGCGCCCAGGCGCGACATGGCGTGCGTCATGGCTTGCCCTCCGGGGGCGGTCTTGGCTCAGATTCCCAGCATGCGGTGCAGTGATCCGGCGTCCGTGCCGCTGTCGGCAAAGTCGTCGAAGGCGCGTTCGGTCACGCGGATGATGTGGTCGCGGATGAAGGCGGCGCCCTCGCGCGCGCCGTCCTCGGGGTGCTTCAGGCAGCACTCCCATTCCAGCACCGCCCAGCCGGGGAAGTCGTACTGCGCGAACTTCGAGAAGATCGCCTTGAAGTCGATCTGGCCGTCGCCGAGTGAACGGAACCGGCCCGGGCGATCGATCCAGTCCTGGTAGCCGCCATACACGCCACTGCAGGCGCTGGCGCGGTACTCCGCGTCCTTGACGTGGAAGATGCCGATGCGCGCGTGGTAGCGATCGATGAAACCCAGATAGTCCATCTGCTGCAGCAGCAGGTGGCTGGGGTCGTACAGGATCTTCGCGCGCGGGTGGTGATCGACCACGTCGAGGAAGCGTTCGAAGGTCGCACCGTCGTGCAGGTCCTCCCCCGGGTGGATCTCGAAGCACAGGTCCACGCCGCAGGCGTCATACGCATCGAGGATGGGACGCCAGCGGCGGCCGAGTTCGGCGAAGGCTTCTTCCACCAGGCCGGGCGGGCGCTGCGGCCAGGGATAGAAGTAGGGCCAGGCCAGTGCGCCGGAGAAGGTGGCGTGTGCGGTCAGTCCCAGCCGCTGGCTGGCCTTGGCTGCCAGCAGCAGCTGCTCCACTGCCCAGGCCTGGCGCGCGGACGGGTCGCCGCGCTTTTCCGGCGGTGCGAATCCGTCGAACAGGCTGTCATAGGCGGGATGGACGGCGACCAGCTGCCCCTGCAGGTGGGTGGACAGTTCGGTGATCTGTACGCCATGCCCGGCCAGCATGCCGGCAAGGTCGTCGCAGTACGCCTGGCTGCGTGCGGCCTCGGCCAGGTCGAACAGGTGGGGCGCGCTGGTCGGCACTTGTACGCCAGAATAGCCCAGGCCTGCGGCCCAGCCGGCCAGCGTGTCCAGCCGATCAAAAGGAGCTGTGTCGCCGATGAACTGCGCCAGGAACAGCGCTGGACCCTTGAGCGTCTTCAACGTGATTCGCCCTCGATGCAATCGATTGCATTATCCTAGCAGGGGCTCACGCAGGACCTGTTGTGCAGTGCACAGCGGGCAGGAGATCTAACGCCATGGCCACCATCTACGACATCGCAAAGCACGTCGGCGTCTCCGCAGGCACAGTGTCGCGGGCGCTTTCGCGGCCGGACAAAGTCCTGCCGGCGACCCGCGCGCGTATCGAGCAGGCTGCCGCCGCGCTGGGCTATGTGCCCAACACGGTGGCCCGCACGCTCAAGACCCAGCGCAGCGGCAAGATCCTGGTCACCGTCCCGGACATCGCCAATCCGTTCTTCGCCCAGATCCTGCAGGGTGCGGAGGACGCCGCGCAGGCCGTTGGCTACGCGGTCCTGCTGGGCGATACCCAGCATCAACCGGATCGCGAGGAGCGCTATGCGCAGATGCTCCGGCGCAACGAGGCCGACGGCATGATCGTGCTGGGCCATCGGCTGCCACCGACGGCGCGCGAGATTGTCCAGCAGAGGGGGGCTGCTGCGCCGGTGGTCAACGGCTGCGAGTTCGATCCTTCGCTGGGCATCCCCAGCGTCCACATCGACAATGCCGCCGCCGCGCGCGCGGTGATGGAACACCTGTATGGGCTGGGACACGAACGCATTGCGGTGGTCGGTGGCCCCCCCGACAATCCGCTGCACCAGCAACGGCTGGAAGGGGTGCGGGCAGCCGGCAAGGCGCGTGGACGCCTGCGCCAGCTGAGCATCGTGCCGGGTGACTTTTCGGTGGAGTCCGGCCATGCCGCCGCGATGGCGATGTTGGCCGCCGCGCCGGTACCGACTGCGGTCTTCTGTTTCAGCGACCAGATGGCGCTGGGCACCCTGGCGGCCTGTCGGGAGCTGGGCCTCCGAGTGCCGGAGGATCTGTCCATCGTCGGCTTTGACGACCTGGCCTCCTCGCGCTACCTCACGCCGCCACTGACGACGATCAGACAGCCGATGCGGGAGATTGGTGAGCGCGCGGTCAACCTGCTGCTTGCCATCATCGAACACGTGGATGTGCCGCTGCAGCAGACGCTGGATTTCAGCCTGATGCTGCGGGGCTCGACGGCTGCACCCAGGGCCGGGTGAGGGCAGGACAGAGCGCGCTGCCTCACTGATTGTCGCCAGATGGCTTCTGCAACCTTGATCCCGAATTGACGCAGAGCTGTCAGACTCACTGCAGGCAGCCCGGCAAGGGCCTTGGTGGCAGCTGCGATCGCTCAAGGGGGTCGGCAATGCCGTTCTTGACGGACTCGACCGAGGTCTCGGTCGAAGGCATCGGCGCGGCACGGCGCATCGGCTGGATGCGTTTCGTGGGCAACGGGTTGGGGGCGATCCCCATTGCTTCGATCATGCTCGAACGCCAGGACGGTGCGCTGGCGTGGAGCCTGCTGCTGCTCAATGCGCTGGCTTGGCCGGCGCTCGCCCTCGTGCTGACCCATCGCTCACGGCAGCCCGCGGTGGTCCAGTTCCGCTGCATGGTGATCGATTCCTTCTTTGGCGGTGGCTGGATCGCCTTCATGGGGCTCAGCGTGGTGCCCAGTGCGTTGTTCGCCGCGCTGCTGGTCGCCGACAAGATCGCCGCCGGCGGGGTGAAGCTGGCGGTACGGGCCACACTGGCGCTGGCAGTGGGGTTCGCGCTCACCTGGTGGGGACTCGGGTTTCCCTATCAGCCGGTGTCATCGCAGCGCACGATCGTACTCAGTGTGCCGTTCCTGTTCGTCTACGGCATCGGCCTCAGCATCCTCAGCTGGCAGCTGGCGCGGCGGGTGAAATCGCAGAACCGCCAGTTGAAGCGGCTGAGCCGGATGGACCCGCTGGTGGAGCTGGCCAACCGCGGCTTCCTGATCGTCCGCGCGCAGCAGGCCCTGGACAAGGCGCAGGGGCAGGGTGGTTTCGCCTGCCTGCTGATGCTTGATGTGGATGACTTCAAGCGCATCAATGACTCGCATGGTCATCGTGCCGGGGACGAAGTGCTGCGCCATATCGCCTCCACCTTGCGCGCCTTCGCCCGGCCCGGCGATACCCCTGCGCGGCTGGGAGGCGACGAGTTCGTCGTGCTGCTGCAGGACTGTGCGCCCATCGATGCGATGCATGTGGCAGAGCGGGTTCGTCTGCAACTTCTGGAAGCAGCACGGCAGGCAACGCCGGGCATCGAGTTCAGCGTCAGCATCGGCATTGCTGCCACCCCGCGCGGCGGCAGCGTCGAGGACTGGCTGGCATTGGCCGACCGCGCGCTCTACCACGCCAAGCGCCAGGGCAAGAACAACGCCAGCTATGGCGAATGAGTCGGCGCGGGCTGCAGCAGTGCTGTCGCAGCACGAGGCCTGATGCCCGTTCATCCTGCACCCGGAATCGTCGTCGCCAATCCTCTACCATGGGCCACCCCGCCCGGACGCGCCGCCCATGCAAGACGCCCTCGTTGCCCAGCCCAAGCCCCCCGTTCCGAGGATCGCGGCCTGGCTGATGATGCTGCTGGGCATGTGGCTGGCGTTGAAGCTGGGCCTGGTGGTGACCCTGCTGTCGGGGCTGCTGGTGTTCCAGCTGACCCACGTGCTGGCGTCGACCGTGGAAGGCAGGCTGCCGCCGGGAAGGGCGCGGGCAATCGCGGTGATCGTGCTGTCGGCGATCATCATCAGCGGACTGGTGCTGGCCGGCATTGGCGTGGCGTCGTTCTTCCGCAACGAGACCGGCGGGCCGGACGCGCTGCTGGCGCGGCTGATGGACATCCTCAATTCTTCGCGCCACCAGGTACCGGCGCTGCTGCAGCCGTATATCCCCGAAGACATGCCGGCGCTGCGTGCGGCGCTGAATGACTGGGCCGCCGAACACCAGCGCCAGCTGGGCGTGGCCGGCACGTCGGTGGTGCAGGTGGGCGTGCGCGTACTGATCGGCATGGTGCTGGGGGCGATGATCGCGCTGTACGACGAACTTCCGCTGCCGAAAATGGGGCCGCTGGCGCAGGAACTGATCGGGCGCACCAGCCGCCTGGCCACCGCGTTCCGCCAGGTGGTGTTCGCGCAGGTGAAGATCTCGCTGCTCAACACCGTGTTCACCGCCATCTTCCTGCTGGGCGTGCTGCCGCTGTTCGGCGTGCATCTGCCGCTGTCCAAGACGCTGGTACTGATCACCTTCATCGCCGGCCTGCTGCCAGTGGTGGGCAACATCATCTCCAACACGATCATCACCATCGTCGCGCTGTCAGTCTCGTTCTACGTGGCCGTGGCCGCGCTGCTGTACCTGATCTTGATCCACAAACTGGAATACTTCCTCAACGCGCGCATCGTCGGCGGTGAAATCCAGGCCCGCGCATGGGAGCTGCTGCTGGCCATGCTGGTGATGGAAGCGGCGTTCGGCCTGCCCGGGCTGGTGGCGGCACCGGTGTTCTACGCTTACGTGAAACGCGAACTGGTCGACCAGCGCTGGATCTGACCCGGCGTGACCTGTCGCATCTGACCGGCTGGACGGGGGGCGCCGGCGTTGTCGGCGCGTTCGCGCGCGCTGCGCTATATCCACCCCGGCGGATCGTACGGCGCTGGCTTGGCGCCGCCGGAGCCGCTCGCTACAGTGAGCCGCACTTCAGGGGAATTCTGCATGGCCGGCAAGGCATCGCCCATCAGGTTGCGGACCTGGGTCTGGATCCTGGCTGGGCTGTTCGTGGTGTGCACGCTGCCGTTGATGGCCATCGCCCTGGTCCAGGGCACGCTGCGCTACACCGGCGCCGAAGACAACCTGACCAGCCTGCGCCAGCTGCGGCAGACCTTCGATCTCGCCAACCTGGCTTCGGCCGAGCGCGGTCCGGCCAACAGCCTGCTGGGGGCTGACCCGGCCGCCGCCGCCGAACAGGCGCGGCTGGCCGCGCAGCTGGCGGCCGCGCGCAAGCGGGTCGACACCGCCATGCTGCAGCTGGAGACCGAGTTCAAGAACGACCCGGGCGTGCTGGATGAGCGTGGCCTGCTGGCCGACGCGCAACGTCGCCTGCAGTCGGCGCGGGCTGCGGTGGACCGGGTGGCGGCGCAACCGCACGATGCGCGCCGGGTGGAGGCGGTGGAGCGTGCGATCAGTGGCATGTTCGCCGTGGTTGATCGCCTGCACCTGCTGACCTCGGCACAGATCAACGTGCTGGTCAGCGCCGACCGTGAAGCGGCGATTCCGGCGATGCAGGGCCAGGTGCTGATCGATCTTCGCGAACATGGCGGCCGCCTGGCCTCGAACGTGATGGCGCCGGTCGCGGTACCGGGGGCATGGCGCGAGGAGCAGGTACGCGCTGCACTGCAGACCGAGGGCCGCCTGCTGGAGCTGTGGCGGTTGGCGGGCAGCCATGAGTCGGTGTTCCGCAGCGACCCGGAACTGTCATGGCACTGGGACATGGCACGACGGCAGTTCTTCGGCGAATCGCTGCCGATGATCGAGCAGTTGATCGAGGATGGCCGCCGTGGTGTACCACCGCCGTGGACCGCTGCCGAGTTCACCACGCGCTACGTGCCTACCCTGCAGTCGCTGGAAGCCCTGCGTGATGGCTACCTGAGCGTGTCCATCGCCCGATACGAACGCACCCGCAACCGCGAGGCCATGCGCCTGGCTGTGCTGGTGGCGACCGCGCTGGGCACGCTGGTGGTGCTGGGCGTGGCCCTGCGCATCGCCCACCTGCAGATCCTGCAGCCACTGCTGCAGGCGCAGAAGCAGGTGATCCAGCTCGCCACGGATGCACCTGGCCCGGAGCAGCATGTCACCCATCCGCTGGCCGAGATGCAGCGCCTGTTCGACGCCATCGAAGTACTGCGTGAGAAATCGCGCGAGCGCTCGGCACTGACCAGCGAGCTGCGCCAGCTCGCCGGCACCGACGAGCTGACCGGACTGTTGAACCGGCGCGCGCTGGATGAGGTGGTGCAGCAGAGGCACGCCGGAGGCGATGCAAGCGCCGTGGTGATCCTGCTGGATGTGGATCGCTTCAAGGCGATCAACGATGGCCATGGCCATGAAGCCGGCGACGAAGTGCTGGTGCAGGTGGCGCAGTTGCTGCAGCGCCACCTGCGCCGCAGCGACAGCATCGCCCGCTATGGTGGTGAGGAATTCCTGGTGCTGCTGGCCGACGGTGATCTGGCCGGTGGCCGCCAGCTGGCCGAGTCATTGCGATTGGCCCTGCAGCAGATGGACATCGAGCTGGCCGGTGGCACCGTGCTGCGGGTGACCGCCAGTTTCGGCGTGGCCGAGGGCGGCACCGACGCGCTCGGCTGGCGCACCCTGCTGCGTGCCGCCGATGCGGCCATGTACCGGGCCAAGGCGCAGGGGCGCGATCGGGTACGGGTGGCGGGGGGCGGTCGCATCACGCGCTGATGGCACGCGTCAGCCAATGCGTGCATGCACCCGTCGCAGCGTCTGCAGGATCGCCCGGCGCGCGATGGGGCGTGCAGCTGCTGCAAACGCAGGTGGGGTGGTGAGCAGCGCGTCACGCACGCGCCACGCGCCCTATCTCGCTTTCTGTGAAGAAGCCGACATTGACCTTCCACGCTTCGGTCACCACTCTGCGCAGACGCTGGGATTCCACTTGATGAAGGACGACACCATGACCCAGCTCACACTGCCCGAACTGGCCAAGAAGATGGCCGACATCGATTTCACCATGCTGCAGACCCGCGCCGGCGGAGAAATTGCCGGTCGTCCGATGAGCAACAACGGTGACGTGGACTACGACGGTGACAGCTGGTTCTTCACCACAGAAGACACCGACATGGTGCACGAGATTGAGGCTGACCCCGCCGTTGCGCTGGGTTTTTCCGGCAGCAGGTCACTGCTGGGCAAGCCGCCGTTGTTCGTGCACGTGCAGGGAAGGGCGGCGCTGGTGCGCGATCGCGCTGTGATGCGCGAGCACTGGGTGAAGGATCTTGAGCGCTGGTTCGAGCAGGGCGTGGATACACCGGGGCTGGTACTGATTCACGTGCGCGCCAGCCGCATCCACTATTGGGATGGCGAGGACCAGGGCGAAATGGCAGTCTGACCCGGCAGCGGGAGGCTGGTGGCCATCGCGGCCATTGCGCGGCGCGCCAGGCCTTTGCCATCCTCCCTGCTGTTTTCCGTAGCGTGGAATCCCGATGCGTCCTGCGTTCTTCTGGCTGGCTTTGGCCCTGCTGCCCACCCTGGCGGTGGCGCAACCCGCGCGTACGCCCAAGGCCAAGGCCCCGGCGCAGGATCCCTTCAGCGAGCTGTTCGACACCGCCTGCATGCAGCACATCGGTGCCCCGGCGCGGTTGCAGTCGCTGATGGAATCCAATGGGCTGTCGCCGCTGCAGCCCGCCGAAGCCGCCACGCTGTTGCAGGGGCAATCGGGCGTGGCGTGGATGGTGCCTCTGGCCAGTGGCCGCTATGCGGTGAGCTGGGCTGACGATGGCACGTGTACGGTCTACGCCGAAAAGGCCGACGCGGCGGTCGTGCAGAAGGGATTCGCCCGGTTGGTGCAGGCCGCACCCAAACCGTTGCAGGTGCGATCGCTGCCAGGGCGTGGGCCACTGTCGGCCGATCAGGTGGCCATCCAGTACGGCTGGGCCACGCCGGGGCAGGGCACGCTGCAGGTGCGCTTCCGCCTGGTCACGCGGCAGGCGGCCGATGCAGGCGTGCAGGCGATGGCCTCGGCGGCCCCGGGCGAAGCGATGCTGGAGCAGGGCGCGCCTGGGCCCTGACAGGGGCCACGCGCGCGATTCAGCCTTTCACGCGGCGTGTGGTATATCGTTTATCGATAAATCCACTCCGGGGCGGCGAGGCCACCCCAATGCCGGAGGCCGCTTGACCGCTCGTCCCGCCCGCGCCAGTCCCGCGCGAGGCCTGTTCACCCTGGCCCAGGCCGCCGTACAGGCCGTCCGGGCGATGTGCTGGCTGGGCATCCTGGCCGCACTGCTGGCCGTGCCGCTGGTCGCCCATGACCGCCGCTGGCTACTCGAGAGCGTCCATGATGCAGGTGCTGTTGCCGCGCACGGCAACGACCTGTTCCTGCACTTCTGCCTCGGCCTGGGCGCGATCGTCGCGCTGCTGGTGCTGTGCCTGCTGTTCCTGCGCCATCTGCTGCGGCTGCTGAAGTCGGCGGCGCGCGAGCGGCCGTTCACCCACGCTAACGCGCAGCGCCTGCAACGCATGGCGTGGTTGATGCTGGCGATGGAGCTGCTGTCGATCCTGATCGGCGCTTACGCGGCCTGGATGGGGCCCGACTTCACCTGGATGGAGGTGGGCGGCGGCATGTCGATCACCGGCCTGGTGGCGGTGCTGATGCTGTTCGTGCTGGCGCGCGTGTTCGCCGTGGGCGCAGCGATGCGCGATGACCTCGATGGTGTCATCTGATGGCGATTGTCATTACCCTGGACCGCATGCTGCAGGAACGGGGCATGACCCTGTCCGAACTGGCCGGGCGCATCGACATCACCCTGGCCAACCTGTCGATCCTGAAAACCGGCAAGGCGCGTGCCATCCGCTTTTCCACCCTGGATGCGATCTGCCGTGAGCTGCAGTGCACGCCCGGTGATCTGCTCGGGCATGACCCGACGCAGGCGCAGGACGCTGACTGAGTGCTTTCCCTTTTTCCCTACCTACTGACGAAACGGACCTGAAATGGAATGGTTGGCTGACCCCTCGATATGGATGGGCCTTGCAACCCTGGTCGTGCTGGAGATCGTTCTCGGCATCGACAACCTGGTGTTCATCGCGATCCTTGCCGACAAGCTTCCGCCGCACCAGCGTGACCGCGCGCGGGTGATCGGCCTGGCGCTGGCCCTGCTGATGCGGCTGGTGCTGCTGGCCGCGCTGGCCTGGATCATGAAGCTGACCGAGCCGCTGTTGACGCTGTTCGACCACAGTTTCTCCGGACGCGACCTGATCCTGCTGGGTGGCGGCCTGTTCCTGCTGTTCAAGGGCACCATGGAACTGCATGAGCGGCTGGAAGGCCGCCAGCACGAGGACAATGGCAAGAAGGTCTACGCCAGCTTCGCGATGGTCGTGGCACAGATCGTGGTACTCGACGCGGTGTTCTCGCTGGACTCGGTGATCACTGCGGTCGGCATGGTCGACAACCTGGGCGTGATGTACGCCGCGGTGACCATCGCGATGGCATTGATGCTGGTGGCCAGCAAGCCGCTGACCCGCTTCGTCAACAAGCATCCCACGGTGGTGGTGCTGTGCCTGGGCTTCCTGCTGATGATCGGTTTCAGCCTGGTGGCCGAGGGCCTGGGCTACAAGATCCCGAAGGGCTACCTGTACGCGGCCATCGCCTTCTCGATCCTGGTCGAGGCATTCAACCAGTGGGTACGTTTCAACCGCGAGCGCAACGAGCGCCGCCAGCCGTTCCGCCAACGTACTGCGGATGCGGTGCTGCGCATGTTGGGCGCGCGCCCGACCAATGGCCACGACGACGAAAGTGCTGACGAACACGTCGATGCCGAAGAGCGCCTGCAGCCGGCCGAGCACGAGATGATCCGCAGCGTGCTGGGGCTGGCGGATCGCCCGGTGTCGAGCGTGATGACTGTGCGCGCCGACGTGCAGTGGATCGACCTGGCGCGTGGACAGGACGACGTGGTGGCACGCCTGGTGGCATCGCCGCACACCCGCCTGCTGGTCGGCGATGGTGATCTGGACAGCCTGTGCGGTGTGGTGCAGAGCCGCGACCTGCTGGCCGACCTGCTGCAGGGCAAGCCGCTGCAGCTGGAAGGCAACCTGCGTGAGCCGCAGTACGTGCTGTCCAGCGCCAGTGCGCTGCAGGCGCTGGAACTGATCCGCCAGCACCCGGTGCCGCTGGCGGTGGCGGTGGACGAGTACGGCAGCGTGGAAGGCCTGGTGACCGCCAACGACCTGTTGGCGGCCATTGCCGGTGACCTGGTCGACACCCAGGACGAGCGCTATGGCGTGGTCATGCAGGGGGAAGGCCAGTGGGAGGCCGACGGTGCGCTGACCCTGGACGATCTGCAGCGCCTGGCGGGCGTATCGCTGCCGCGCAGTGCCGACTACATGACCATCTCCGGCCTGGTGCTGGAGCGCCTGGGACGCCTGCCGGACATCGGTGACGCAGTGGAGATCGCGGATGTACGCATCACCGTATTGGCGATGGAGAAGCGTCGCATTGCCCGCCTGCGCGTGCAGCGCCTCGACGGAATGGCCTGACCCACCTGTTGCTGTACAGCCGAGCCCATGCTCGGCTGCATGTTGAGAAGCCGAGCATGGGCTCGGCTCTACACAACACGGCCCGCAACCGTCACCATGGCGGGCCCGCTTTCCTTCCCGGATGGTTGCAGTGCTGAGTACGATCGGTTTGTTGATGGGCCTGTATGTGGCCTGGCGCCTGTTCTGGCCGCTGCGCATGCCCATCTGGATGAAAGTCGTGCTGTCACTGCTGTTGGTGGGCGTTGCCGTGCAGCTGCGCATCGTCGCCATGTTCTGGGGCACGATGGCCTCGCCCGAGATTCCGAAACTGGCCATCGCCACGCTGGCCACCGGCTCCACAGCGGTGTTGCTGCTGGCGTTGCTGATGCTGGCGCTGGACGTGAGCCTGCTTGCTTCCCGCCTGCTGCGCTGGCCACGCGCGGTAGCCGCATTGCGCACGCGGAGTCTGCGACCGGCGGCCGGCTTGCTGGCCCTGCTTGTCAGTGGTTATGGCATCAGCCAGGGCATGGCGGTGCCCCAGCCTCGGCAGATCGACGTGGCGATCAAGGATCTGCCGGCCGCGTTCGACGGCTATCGCGTGCTGCAGCTGACCGACATCCACGCCAGCCGCCTGCTGACCGGTGACTGGGTGCGCAGGGTGGTGGACCAGAGCAACGCACTGACGCCGGACCTGATCGTGATCACCGGCGACCTGATCGACGGCAGTGTCGAGGCCCGCCGTGATGACGCGCGTCCACTCGTGGACCTGCGGGCGCCGGACGGCGTCGTCGCCATCACCGGCAACCACGAGTATTACGCGCAGTACCAGGCGTGGATGCAGGCGTTTCGCGCGCTGCACATGCAGGTGCTGGAGAACAGCCACATGCAGGTGCGGCGTGGCGATGCGGCGCTGACCATCGCCGGTGTCACCGACCCGGTGGCGGCACGCTACGGCCTGCCGCTGCCGGATATGGACGCTGCATTGGCTGGCGCCGATCCCTCCGCGCCGGTGATCCTGCTCGATCATCGCCCACGCAATGCGCGTGAGGCCGCTGCGCGCGGTGTGAAGCTGCAGTTGTCCGGGCATACCCACGGCGGCCAGATCATCGGCATGGACCAGCTGGTGAAGCGGGCCAACGGTGGCTATGTCTCCGGGCGTTACGAGGTGGACGGGATGACACTGTACGTGAGCAATGGCGCTGGCCTGTGGGCCGGATTCCCCGCGCGCATCGGCGTGCCGTCGGAGATCACCCTGATCACCCTGCGCCGCGCCCCGTGACCTGAAGTGGGGTCAGATCCCTTTCCGCAGGGAATTCGCTGCCTTTCGTGCTGTGATCCCTCTGTAGAGCCGAGCCCAAGCTCGGCTGAACCAGAGGCAGCCGAGCATGGGCTCGGCTCTACAGGTAACCGCCTCCTCAAGAACTCCGCAGCGGCGGCCGCGCATGCGCATTGCGCCGCAGCGACTGCGCCCGCTTGGCGATCGCACGCACCACGACGGCGGTGAAGAGCAACGCGGAGGGCACCGCGTACCAGAAGTTGCCGGGCACGCGCTTGAAGTACGAATAGGTGAACACTGCAGCGATGATCCACATGCCGGTCACGTGCAGGCGACGCCACACAGTGGGACCCATGCGGCGGGCGATGCCACGATGCGAGGTGATGGCCAGGGCGAGGATGGCTACATAGCCGATCGTGCCCGGCAGGTTGGCCAAGGCGGAGCGCGCCGGCCAGAACGCGGGGTTGAGGATGCCGAAGGCGGTGATCGCCACCGCATGCAGCAGGTGCGAGAACGCGAACGACAGGCCGACGATGCGACGCTCGCGCAGCAGGAAGCGGGTGAGCGGGCCGGGCAGCAGGCTGGCGAACGAGGATGCGGTGAAGGCGACCAGGAACAGCAGGAACGATGTGCGTGCCGTCACCCGGATCGCCGCGCGGCTGCCCTCGACCACGTCGGGCTGCAGGGTGAACGCCGCCAGTGCGAAAGCGATCAGGACCACGGCGATGGCCACGAACAGGCGCCAGCCGTGCAGGGAGGACGTATTGGAAACAGCCATGATCAAACCTCGAATCAGGAAATGGGTGGCACCGGCCTCTGGCCGGCCAAGGAATGGGGAGTGCCGGCCGCTGGCCGGCGCCTTCAACAGTCGTTCGGCACAACCAGCACGCCGGCCGCGCACAGCTCGCCCAGCAGCGGAATGCAGGCTATGCGTAGTTCGTCGGCGGCCACGCCATGCAGATCGGCCAGTACCTGCAGCGCGTCTTCCGCACGGGCGCCGTCATCGCCGAACGCCGACAGCAGCGCATATGCCAGCGGTGAAAGTTCCTGCACCTGCAGGCTGAAGTCACCCAGGCGTCGCAGCAGCAGCAACGTCGGCATCGCGGTAGGCGCACCGTTCTGGCCGGCGTCCTCATGCACAGGCCACTGGTAGCCCAGCACCCGCACCAGTGGAGACAGCGCCAGCACGCTGCCTGCCTGTGGCGCATGCAATGGCTGCTGGCCGGTGTCCCGCGCTTCAATGTGCAGTGCCTGCTGCGTGCTTTCGTAATGCGCCAGTTCCGCCACCCAGCCCGGCAGCGCGAGGTCTGCCTGCACGCCCAGCCACGCGGCGAATTCGCCGGCGATCTGCGGGAACAGTGGGGTATGGCAGGCATGCCGCGCGTAGTAGTGCTCCACGGTGTCGCGCCAGCAGGCATCACCCAGTTGCGCCTGCAGGCGCGGCAGGCTGCCTGCCAGCAGGCTGTCCAGGCTGTCGATGCAGAGGCGGCGGTAGACCGCCATCCGCCGTGCATCGATGCCCTCAGGCGCGGGCATCGATGGGTCGCGTACATGGTCGGCCCAGCGCTGCTGCAGGGTGGCCAGCGGCTCAGCCATGGGCCACCTCGGGCGGCAGCACATCGGCCTGCGCGTGGCGGATCTGCTCCACCTCGGCCAGCAGCTCGGCCAAAGGCGGGAAGTTGAAATCGCGCTCCAGCAGGGTGGGGCGCACGCCGACACGCGCATAGGCCTCCCCCAGCAGCGCCCAGACCACGCCCTTCACCGGCGCGCCGTGGGTGTCGATCTTGAAGCCATCGTCTTCATCGAAGTGGCCGGCCACGTGCAGCGAGGCGACGCGATGCGCCGGCACGCGTGCCAGGAAATCGAAGGCGTCGTAGCCGTTGTTGCAGGCGTTGACGAAGACATTGTTGACGTCCAGCAGCAGGTCGCAGTCGGCCTCGGCCAGCACTGCAGTGATGAAGTCGATCTCGCTCATGTCCGCGCCTGGCACGGCGTAGTAGGAGATGTTCTCCACGGCGATGCGCCGGCCCAGTGTGTTCTGCACCTGGCGGATGCGACCGGCAACGTGATGCACGGCCTCGGTGGTGAACGGCAGCGGCAGCAGGTCATAGACATGGCCGCCGGCGGCGCAGTAGCTCAGGTGTTCGCTGTACAGCTGCACCTGGTGCAGGTCGAGGAACGCGCGGGTCTGCGTCAGCAGGGTGCGGTCCAGCGGGTCCGGCCCTCCCAGCGACAGCGACAGGCCGTGGCAGGTCAGGCGATGGCGCTCACTCAGCTGGCGCAGCGCGTCGCCGTGGGCACCGCCAACTCCGATCCAGTTGTCCGGCGACACTTCGAGGAAGTCGATGGCATCGGCCGGCATCGCCAGCAGTTCATCGATCAGGCCACGGCGCAGGCCGAGACCGGCACTGGCGGAAGGCAGGGGCAAGCGCATGCGACGGTACTCCAGGGCAGTGGCGCCGCCGTGGCGGCGGCGCCGGGGGGAACGATCAGTCGTTGACGCGGGAGAACAGGCCCTTCGGCATCGGTTTGCCGTTGGCGGTGTAGACACTGCGCAGGTAGTCGTGCGCCTCCTGTTCGCTGATGTAGCCGTCGTGGTCGGTGTCGATGCGGTCGAATTCAGCGGCGCGCTTGGCCGCCACGGCGTTGAACTCGGCACGCGAGACCCGGCCGTCGTGGTCACGGTCGGTGCGGGCAAACGAAGCGTCGCCGCACTTGCCTTCGCCACACTGGCCTTCGGCCACCTTGGCCTTGGCGGCAGGCTTGCCAGTGGCGGCCTTGTTGGCGCCGCACTTGCCTTCACCGCACTTGCCTTCGGCGGCGGCGCTCATGGTCACGGCACCGATGGCCAGTGGCTGGATCGCGGCCGCCTGGCCGGCCAGCAGCAGGCCACCGGCCAGGGCGATGCCGATGGCGCCGATGCGCGGCAGACAGGAAGCAGCGGTGTTCTTGGTCGAGACGGACATGGTGATGACTCCTTGGATGGGCACGCAGGGCGTGCGGGATGGACGCCGCTTGAAGGCGACGGAAACGAAGGGAAGAAGCGCGGGAAGGGGCGATGCGGATCAGGCGTTGCGGCGACGGCGCAGTACGTAGCCCAACAGCAGGGCGCCGCCGAGCAGCGCGCCACCGAAGCCGACGCCGGGCAGCAGCGCGGCGACCGGCAGCAGCAGGGCGATCAGGCTCACGCCCCAGCCGAGGCCGTCGTTGCCCGCCTTGGGGCGCTGCGGGCCGGCCAGCAGGCGGTCCAGGCTGAGCGCACCGCCGCCGTTGAGGATCAGCGGCAGCAGCATGGCCAGGAACAGCAGCGGCAGCTTGAAGTTGCCGTAGCCCTGGTCGGTGATCGCATAGCCCTGCCAGAGTTCGCCCAGGCCGTTCCACTGGTCGGGCCAGTGCACGGCAGCGATGGCAACAAGGGTCAGCACCCAGAAGATGTAGGCCACCGAGCGCGTGGCCAGGCCCAGCAGCAGCATCACCGCGCCCACCAGTTCCAGCCAGGTGGCCAGCTGCCAGTTGAGTGACGCAGGCAGGGTGGAGAACGGGAACGGGAAACGCCCTTCCAGGTCGGCGAACCAGTTCTGTCCGCCCAGCTTCTCGCGGCCCGATTCAAAGAACTCCCAGGCCAGCAGGGCGCGCAGCGCCAATGGCGAGAGCCAGCGGCCGACGGCGTCCAGGCGGGGTGTATACACGGAAGAAGCGGAGCTGATCATGGGAGTGTCCTGCGGGCCAGTGGTCGATGGAGGCCATTCCGAGCCACGCAGGTATCGGCAACGTGTGCTGTTGCCCGGGGTTTTGTCAGCGACTGTGGCTGTGTCAGGGGGTTCGTACAGTCAGATACAAAGACGCCGCGTCGGGCGTTCGCCGGGCCATGCCCAGCGGCCGAATGTATCCAACTGTAGAAATCCGCCGCCGCCCTACAGTCCGGTACAACTCTGCCTCGCAGCGAAACAGCGCCGATACACCCCCAGGCGGAAATGGACACTCCCAACACCGGAGTGCCACCCATGATCCGCACCACCCTGCTCGCCGCTGCCCTCGCCCTTGCCGGCGTCGCGACGCCGGCATTCGCCGCCGAGGCCGATGCCGGCGCCGCGCCCACCGTCATCCTGGTCCACGGTGCCTTCGCCGATGGCTCCAGCTGGAACAAGGTCATCACCACCCTGCATGACTGGAAACTGCCTGCGGTGGCCGTGCAGAACCCGCTCACCTCGCTGGCCGACGATGTGGCCGCCACCCGTCGCGCGATTGCCGCCGCACCGGGCAAGGTCGTGCTGGTCGGCCACAGCTGGGGCGGCACGGTCATCACCGAAGCGGGCAACGATCCCAAGGTGCAGGCGCTGGTGTACGTGGCCGCATTCGCACCGGATGCCGGGCAGTCATCGGCACAGCAGGGCGAGGGCTATCCGGTCGGCCCGGGCCTGACGCGCCTGCAGGAGAAGGACGGCTACCTGACCCTGCCAGCCGACGCCATCGCCCAGGACTTCGCACCGGATGTGATGAAGAAGACCGCTGCACTGTTGTACAGCACGCAGGTGCCATTGAAGGCCAGCGCGCTGGGTGAGTCCGTCACTGTGGCCGCGTGGCGCAGCAAGCCGAGCTGGTACGTGCTCAGCCGTGACGACCGCATGTTGTCGCCGCAACTGCAGGCGGCCACCGCAAAGCGCATTGGCGCGCAGCTGCAATCGATCGGCAGCAGCCATGTGTCGCTGCTCTCGCACCCGGCTCAGGTGGCTGACAGCATTCTGGAAGCCGCAGGCGTGAAGCCGGCCGAACTGCCGCTGGCCGAGCAGGGAGGCTGAACGATGGGCGCGCTGCGTGTGTATGTACTGCCGTTGCTGCTGGGCCTGCTGGGTGGGGCTGCGCTGCTGATGGCCTGGCCCAGCCCGGAGGCCGGTGCGCATCCGGCGCAGGCCGCTCCTGCTGTCGGGTTCGATGGCGGCGGGCCCTGGCACAACAGCCCACCGCTCGCGTTGAATCAACTGCGTGGGCAGGTGGTGCTGGTCGAGTTCTGGACCTACGCCTGCAGCAACTGTCTCACCGTGGCACCGCATGTGCACCAGTGGCATGCACGTTACGCGCGGCAGGGGCTGCAGGTGATCGGCGTGCATACTCCGGAGTTCGCCTACGAAGGCCTGCCCGGCAATGTGCGCAAGGCCATCGCGCGGCTGGATATCACCTGGCCGGTGGTGCAGGACAACCAGTACCGGATCTGGAACGCCTGGGGCAACCGCTTCTGGCCGGCGCTTTACCTGGTCGACCGGCAGGGCAGGGTGGTCTACCGCCACTACGGTGAAGGCGATTACGCACGTACCGAAAGCGAGATCCAGCGCCTGCTGGCCAGTCCCTGAGCCGCGCTACCATGGCCGCGCCGCGCGGCCTTGACCTCCGTCTTCATCGAGAACGCAATGAACCACGTACCGCACATCCTTGTCGTCGACGATGACAGCGAGATCCGCCAGATGCTGGCCGACTACCTGCAGCGCAACGGCCTGCGCGTCAGCCAGGCCGATGGCGGCCGTGCGATGCGCGCGCTGATGGACACCCACGCGGTGGACCTGGTGGTGCTGAACGTGATGATGCCCGGCGAGGACGGGTTGAGCCTGTGCCGCAACCTGCGTGCCGGCAAGCATCGCGCGGTGCCGGTGGTGCTGCTGACCGCCCGCGACGACGAAACCGACCGCATCATCGGCCTTGAAATGGGCGCCGATGACTACGTGACCAAGCCGTTCTCCTCACGCGAACTGCTGGCGCGCATCAATGCGGTGATCCGGCGCACGCAGATGCTGCCGCCGAACCTGCAGGTGAGTGAAGCCGGCCGCCAGTTGGCCTTCGGCGACTGGCGCCTGGATACCACTGCCCGCCATCTGCTGGATGCGCAGGACACCGCCTATCCGCTCAGCGGTGCGGAATTCCGACTGCTGCGCGTGTTTCTCGACCACGCCAACCGTGTGCTCAGCCGCGACCAGCTGCTCAGCCTTACCCAGGGCCGTGATGCAGAACTGTTCGATCGTTCCATCGATCTCCTGGTCAGCCGCGTGCGCCAGCGCCTGGGCGATGACGCGCGTGAGCCCACCTACATCAAGACCGTGCGCAGCGAAGGCTACGTGTTCAGCGTGCCGGTGCAGCTGCTGGGGCCGGAGGAATGAACGCCCGCGCGCGCCGCCTGCCGTGGCCGCGCACGCTGTCGGCGCGCCTGCTGCTGGTGCTGCTGGGCGGTTTGATCCTGGCCCATGCGCTGTCCTTCGGCCTGTTGTTCTACGAACGCTACCAGTCCACCCGCAGCATGATGCTGCGCAACCTGGACGAGGATGCAGCAGTGAGCGTGGCCCTGCTGGAACACCTGCCGGCCGACCAGCGCCAGGCCTGGGTGCCGCGGTTGGAGCGGCGCACGTACCGTTACCTGTTGCGCCCGGCACAGGCCGGCCCGGCGTTGGAAACCGATCGTGCGCGCCAGGTCACCGCCATCATCGATGACAGTCTGGAACACCGCTATCCGCTGCGGGCGCGGCAGGTGGCACGGCTGCCGGAACGTTTTGAAGTGGAGCTGCGCCTGCACGACGGTTCACCGTTGACCATCGAAGTCACACCGTCGGGCCTGCCGCTGGCGCGCTGGCTGCCGGCCGTGCTGCTGGTGCAGCTGGCCCTGCTGCTGGTATGCGCCTGGCTGGCGGTGCGGCTGGCATTGCGCCCGCTGCGGCAGCTCTCGCACGCCGTCGAGCAACTGCAGCCTGGCAAGGACGCACCGATGCTGCCCGAAGACGGCCCCGCCGAAGTGGGCACGGCCGCAGCCGCGCTCAATGCACTGCAGGCGCGGATCCGTGGCCATGTCAGCGAGCGGCTGCAGATTCTGGCGGCCATCTCGCACGATCTGCAGACGCCGATCACGCGCATGAAGCTGCGCGTGGAAACCCTGCCCGAAGATGCCACCCAGCAGCGCCTGCTGGATGACCTGGACCACCTGGGGCAACTGGTGCGCGAAGGCGTGGCCTACGCGCGCAGCAGCCACGTGGCCAGTGGCGCGCCAGTGGCGATGGATCTTGGCGCGTTCCTGGCCAGCGTGGTGGGCGACTATGAAGACATGGGCAAGGCGGTCAGTGGTGGCGCACCCACAGGCCTGACCGTGCAGACCTGGCCGCAGCCGCTGCGGCGGGTGGTCGGCAACCTGGTCGACAACGCGTTGCGCTACGCCGGTAGTGCCGAGATCGAGGCGGGGCGCGATGCAGCAGGCCGGCCGTGGATCAGCGTGTCCGACCGCGGCCCCGGCATCCCGGAGGACCAGCTGCAGGCGGTGCTGGCACCGTTCCATCGGCTGGAAAGCTCACGCAACCGCGATACCGGCGGCACCGGGCTGGGTCTGGCCATCGCCGTGCAGCTGGCGCAGTCGCTGGGCGGCTCGCTGCGGCTGCACAACCGTGAGGGCGGTGGCCTGCGGGCCGAATTGCAGCTGCCGGGGTAACTGGCGGGGTCAATGCATCCACGCACCTGCATGGCCTCGGGATCGGCGATCATCTAGCGGGTGTCGAAACCAGGAAACACGCAATGCAGGGAACGCAGCATTCAATCCAGCGTGCGCGCCACGTCGCGCTGCTGGTCGGTCTACTCGTGCTGGCCGCATGTCAGCGCACACCGGATGCGCTGACCGGGACACCCGCAGCGGGCACATCGCTTGCCGCCCCGGCCACGGCAACAGACCTCTCTCCGCTCCTCGATGCCTTGCCGACCTGCGCGCTGGACGGCTGGTACATCGATCATCAGACTGGGCGTCCGGCCCATCCCTGGCTGGCCGAGGACGCGTCGACACCCTGCAAGGTGGATGAGGAAAACGAGATCGCCACGTTCTGCGTGCGGGGGCAATGGAAAGGATTGCCGGTGGAGGAGGTGATCCTTCCGACGATGACGTTCGTTTCATTCCGTGGTGCGAAGATCGGCCTGCCGCTGGAGAGGGCACGCTCGATTGTCCGCCATCAGTTCGGGCAGGATTTCCCGGGTGGTGCGGCCTACGAGGCGGGACGCGAGCCGAAATTGATGGCCGATCCCGAGGATGCACAGCGCTCGTGGCTGCTGTGCAGCACGCCGGAACCGGGAGACGACCTGGGCGACCAGGCAGGCGTGAGCTATTCCGGCATGAACCTGCCCTACGACCACGACGGATGCAGCTATCGCTACAGCCCGATCAATTTCTGCGATGCGCAGCACGTGGCGCGCATCGAGGAAGCCCTCAGGAACGAAAAGCCCAACTTCAACCAGCACTACCTGCTGGTGCAGGTCGATGATCGCCCCGGGTTCTTCCAGCGCTCGGTGGTGCTGGTCGACACCCGCACCGGACGCGCCACGCCATTGCCGATCGATGCCTTCACCGGGCCAGCGGAGAAGGGCGGAGACGCCATCCGCTACGGAACCCTGGAAACGGGCGTAGACCGGCAGCAGTTCTGCCTGGATGGCGCGTTGCTTGTCTATCGCGCGTTCGAGGAAGGGCGGTTCTGCTTTGGCTTTGATGGTGAGCGCTTCACCGGGCACGAGACGCAGTACATGCAGCCGATGGATGGCCGATGACCGGCATTTCACCCGGGTCGTGACACCCTGCCAGGAACCTGCACCCACGGGAACGAGGCTGTTGAAGGCGAACAAGCAATGACCGCGGCGCGGCAGCGCTCGATGTGGGTGGCCGGCCTGTCCACGGTGGTGGAGTGGTACGACTTCACCCTGTACCTGTACTTCGCCACGGTGTTGTCGCGGGTGTTCTTCGGTGGTGGCGAGCAGGCGCTGCTCGTCACGCTTGCCGGCTTCGCGGTGTCCTACCTGATGCGTCCACTGGGCGCGCTGTGCTTCGGCCACCTGGGCGACCGCCTGGGCCGGCGCTGGATGCTGCTGGCTTCGATGGCGTTGATGGCGGCGGCAATGCTGGCCACTGCGCTGCTGCCAACCGCGGCCACCGCAGGCACCACGGCGGGCGTGCTGCTGCTGGTACTGCGCTGCGTGATGGCGTTTTCGGTGGGCGGCGAATACACCGGCGTGGTGGCCTACCTGCTGGAAAGCGCACCCGTGCGGCGACGAGGCCTGGTGACCTCGTTGGCGTCGGCAGCCAGCGAAGTGGGGGCGCTGCTGGCGGTGGCGATTTCCGCGCTCACGGTCGCGCTGCTGCCCACCGCGCAGCTGGACAGCTGGGGCTGGCGCATTCCGTTCTTCTTCGGTGCCGCGCTGGCACTGGTGATCCTGGTTGCGCGGTCGGGCATGCGTGAATCGCCTGAGTTCGAGCGCCAGCAGCGCGAGGGCAGCATTCCCGCCACGCCGCTGCGGCATGTGCTCCGCAACCATCCCGCAGCAGTGGCGCGCACCTTCGCGATCTCGGCGCTGGGCTCGATCACCTACTACGTGGGCATCACCTACGTGCCGTCGTTCCTGCATGCGCAGGGTCATGACGAAGCCGATGCGCTGTGGCTGTCGACGATTGCGGCAGTGGCGGTGATCGCGATCACGCCACTGTGCGGCGCATTGTCCGACCGCGTCGGACGACGGCCGGTGCTGCTGGGCCTGACCGTGCTGGCAGCGCTGCTGCCGCTGTCCCTATTCGCGTGGATGGCGCAGGCGACGGCGCTGGGCATCGCGCTGGCCGCCGTGCTGCTGGCCTGCGTGGCCGGTGGTGTCAGTGCGGTCGCGGCCCCGGCCACGGCCGAGCAGTTCCCGGGCGAAGGCCGGGTCAGCGGGTTGGCACTGGGTGTGACCATGGCCACCGCGGTGTTCGGCGGCGCGACGCCTTGGCTGGCGCAATGGTGGGTGGAACGCAGCGGCTGGGCGGCGGCACCGGGCGCGATGATCGCGCTGGTGGCAGTGCTGGTGCTTCCGGTGCTGTGGACCCTGCCCGAGACCGTCCCAGGCAGGGCCAGACGCTAGCCGATCAGACCTTCAGGGTCTGCTCGATGTCGGCCAGTACCGCGGCCGCATCCACGCCGATGGCGACGGACTGCAGCACGTGGCCATCCCACACGCTGGGGCCGAAGCCCATGCCTTCCGGCTTCGGAATGGTCATGCCACGGGCAACGCCGTCGGTGGCCACGCGCACGCTGGCACGCTCGAACTGGAACAGCTCCGGACGGGTCAGGGCAATGCAGGCGCAGCAGTCGTGCACGACCATGCCCTTGTGGCCGGCCTGCAGGTAGAAGTCCACGTAGTCCTGCGACAGTGCACGGACCAGCTCGGCGTCGGCGCCGCCGAGTGCGGCCAGCTTATCCAGGCCATCACGGTCCATTTCCACGCGGGTGGTCACGTCCAGGCCGATCGCGGTGACCGGCCAATCGGTGGTGAACACCACGTCGGCCGCTTCGGCGTCACCCCAGATGTTGGCCTCGGCGGCCGGGGTGATGTTGCCGTTGACGTGGAAGGCGCCGCCCATCAGCACCACGCCGCGCACCAGGCTGGCGATGTCCGGAGCCTGCTGCAGGGCCAGGGCCAGGTTGGTCATGCGGCCGACCGCGACCAGGGTCACCTCGCCCGGATGGGCGCGGACCAGGTCGATGATCAGCTGGTGGGCGGGGCGCGCGTCGGCGGTCACGTCCAGTTCGGCCGGCACCGGGTGGTTGCCCAGGCCGTTGTGGCCATGGATGTGCACCGGCCAGGCCTCCGGGGTGGCTTCCGGCTGCAGCGGGCCACCGGCACCGCGCGCGACCGGTGCGGCAAAGCCCCAGGCCTGCTTCAGGTACAGCGCATTGTGCGTGGTCGACTCCACCGAGGCATTGCCGAAGGTGGTGGTGACGCCGATCAGGTCGATCTGGGCGTGCTTGTGCAGGTACAGCAGGGCCAGGGCGTCGTCGACGCCCGGGTCGGTATCGAAAATGACTTTCAGCATGTTGTTGTTCTTCTTCTTCCGTGTGGTGCGGGGGGCGCCGGCGGCCCGGAGACAGGCCGGCGCGCCCTACATTGTCCCATCTTCATGACAGGCAGGGCCATTGCCGGGGTGGCAGGCCATAATGCCCCCAGTCCAGGCACGGAGTCGCCGCATGCTGATCGTTGCCCTTCTGCTGGTCCTGCTGGTGCTGGGCCTGAACGTGGTGGCTACCGTGGTGATCGTCAGGCGTGATGGCCTGTCGGCGGGCGGCCGGACGGTGCAGCTGCTGCTGATCTGGCTGCTGCCCCTGGTCGGCGCGATCCTGTGCATGGCGGTGGCCACCGCCGATGGCTCGGGAAGCCGGGGGGACAACGGTCTCGGCGGTGCCTACGATCATTCGGGCGGGCATTCCGGCGACAACCACAGCCAGCACAACCACAGCAGCTCCGACTGTGGAAGCGACGGCGGCAGCAGTGACGGTGGTGGTGGCAGCAGCAGCGACTGAGATCTCTGTAGAGTCGAGCCATGCTCGACTGCACTTCGCTCCAACGCCGCGGTGCTTGATTGAACAGCAGTCGAGCATGGCTCGACTCTACAAAAGCGACGACGGCCCGCTCAGCCGCCGCCTTCGGTCGGCAGCGGCGCCGGCACATTCAACAACCCGCCTGCCGCGACATAGGCGGCCAACGCCTGACCCTGGCTGAGCAGGTGGCGCTCCATGGTGCGTTCGGCGGCAGCGGCGTCACGCCTGCGGAAGCACTCCATCAGTTCGCGGTGCTCTGCCAGCGACTGCGCGGTGCGGCCCGGGGTCAGCAACTGGCGGCCACGGTGCATCTTCAGGATGCGGTGCAGGTCGTGGGTGATCCGGATCAGCCACGGGTTGCCGGCGTAATGTTGCACGGTCTCGTGAATGAGGTAGTTGTTGCGGTAGTACTCGGCGATGTTGCCTTCGGCCGCTGCCGTCTCCATTGCTGCATGCAGGTCTTCCAGCTGCTGCACACCGGCATCGTCGATGTGCTTCACCGCCTCGTGCGCGCAGCGGCCTTCCAGCATCGCCATCACCGGAAACAGCTGGTTGAGGTCTTCCAGCGTCAGTCGCGTGACCCTGCTGCCACGACCCGCATCGATCTGCACCAGGCCTTCAGCGGCCAGCAGCTTCAGGGCCTCGCGTAGCGGTGTGCGGCTGATGCCCAGTTCTTCGCACAGCGCGGGCTCGTCGATCCACTCGCCCGGCGGCAGGCGATAGTCATAGATGCGCTCGCGCACGTGTTCGGCCACCTCTTCGTACAGAGGTGCGCGCTTCTTCGGTGACCGCGGGGCAGGGGCAATGGCCATGCGCAGAGTGTAACGCCAGGTCGCGCCGGGCAGCGGCCGGCACGACCCGATGGCGGTTACATCCAGCCTGGCACCACGAACACCAGCCAGGCCAGCAGCGGCCCCAGCGCGACCACCAGCCCGCTGTAGACCAGGAAGCGGCGGAACAGGGTCTCGCGTTCTTCCTTCGCGGCCGAGGCCACCACCAGTGCGCCATTGGTGGAGAACGGGCTGACATCGACGATGGTGGACGACACCGCCAGCGCGCAGATCACGCCGGCGGCGCTGAGGTGGCCCTGCATCAGGAACGGCACCGCCAGCGGAATCGTGGCGCCCAGCACTGCGGCCGACGAAGCGAATGCAGAGACGATGCCACCGACATAGCAGACCAGCAGTGCACCGAGCAGCGGGATGCCGATGTCGGACACACCATTGCCGATGAAGTCCACCGCGCCGGCATGTTCCAGCACGCCGATGTAGGTCACCACGCCGCAGATCAGCAGCACGGTGGACCAGCTGATGCCATCGACCGCACCCTTCTGGCTTTGTGGCGACAACAGCGCCAGCGCCACCGCCACGGTGATCGAGACCAGGCCGACGTTGAGGTTGTAGATCAACGCGGCCACGCCCAGGCCGAGCAGGCCGATCAGGGTGAACAACCGCTCGCGGGTCAGGCTCACCGCATCCAGTGCCGCCGGATCATTGCTGAGCGTGCCGCCGCCTGCCGCGACCAGCGCGCCATGGCCTTCGATCGCGAACTGGCGCGACGACGCCTGCGGGCCGCCGGCCATCGCCAGTTCGGCAGTGCCGATCATTCCTGCTGCGGTGATCGAGCCGCGACGCAGCAGGGCGATGCCACCGAAGGCGAAGAAGCAGATCGTCGCCATCATGAAGTTGAAGCCCAGGCTGGTCAGGAACACCGCCATCTCGGTCACTTCAAGCCCGGCCTTCTGCACCACGCCGTTGGTGATGCTGCCGTACACGCTGATGGGCGAGAAGCCGCCGGCCTGCGCACCGTGGATGACCAGCAGGCCCATCATCAGCGGGTTGATATTGTATTGCTTGGCAAAGCGCAGCGCGACCGGCCCGATGATCGCCACCGCGGCGGGGCCGAGTGCGCCGAAGGCGGTGAGGACCGCGGTGATGACGAACATCACCCACGGAATGGCCACGATATGGCCGCGTACCGCTTTCACCGCCCAGTGCACCAGCAGGTCGATGGTACCGTTCTTCTGCGCGATGGCGAACAGGTAGGTGATGCCGACCAGGGTCAGGAACAGATCGCCGGGAAAGCCGGCCAGGACCTCCTTGCCGCCCATGTCGACCCACAGCCCACCGATGATGAAGGCCAGCGCGAAGGCGACGGCGCCCATGTTGATCGGCATCGCCGTGGCGACGATGAACATGATCACCAGACCGATGATCGTTGCGATTTGTGGACTCATGCGCCCTCCCAGACACGTGACTCACGTACAGCGCGGATGGAGACCCGCCATCCCGGGGTAAGGCGACGTACTGCGTGTTGCGTACTGCTCGAACCCGTTACTGCAGCCGCTCCAGCGCGTTGCGGACCCAGCCCGCCGCGCCGTCAAGGCTCTGGAATTCCTCCACCGCGCGCACCTCGCAGCACGGATAATCGGACGCGACCATGCGGGCCAAGGCATTGCCCGGGCCCAGCTGCAGGAACACCCGCGCACCGCGCTCGTAGGCCTGGCGCATCACCTGCGCCCACTCGATGGTCTGCGCCAGTTGCAACGACAGCGTGTGGACCGCCGTTGCGCGATCCCGCACCGGACGCGCATCGATGCCGGCCAGCAGCGGCAGGCGTGGGCCCTGCAGCGCCGAGGCATCGAGTGCGGCGGCGAACGCTGCGACAGCAGAGCGGAGCAGCGGCGTATGCGCGGGCACATGCACCGGCAGCGGGCGGATCTCCGCACCCTGCGCGCGAGCGTCATCGGCCAGCGCCTGCAGAGCGGCCTGCGTGCCGCCGACGATGAAGTGATCGCGGCCGTTGGCGATGGCCACATGTGCGCCGTGTGCATCACACAGCGGCTGCAGGGTATGGCGCTCCAGCCCCAGCACGGCCTGCATGCCTGCATCGGCAGGGCTGGCGGCATCCATCAGCCGCGCGCGCTGCGCGGCCAGGCTCAGGCAGGTGCTCGCATCAACGCTGCCGGCAACCACATGCGCGGCCAGTTCACCGATGCTGTAGCCGGCCACCAGCACCGGTGCTTGCACCGCTTCGCGAAGTCCCTGCCAGTGCGCGAGGCTGGCTGCACACAGCAGGGGCTGCGCGAGTGCATTGCCGAAGCGCGATTCGTCAGCGGCCGCCGCGAACACATCGCGTCCAAGCACTGCGCTGGCAGCCTCCAGGACGTTGCGCGCGGCAGGCAGATCGCGCACGTGCTCGAACATCGCGGCGTGCTGCGCGCCTTGCCCGGGGCAGAGCAGGGCAAGGCTCATACGCCCTCCTGCTGCAGCAGGAACCAGCTGCAGGCAAGCAGATCAGCACTGCCACCAGGGCTCAGGCGGCGTGCGACGAAGCGCTCACCGATGCCGTGCAGGCGTGCCTGCCAGCCGGGTACGAAGGTACCGCCGCCCTGCAGAAAACGGCGCGCCTGCCGCTGGGCCCAGCGCAGGCCGTCGGCGCCGCCACGGTGCAGCAGGTTGAGGTCATCCACGCACGCGATCAGCTGCATCAGGGTCTGGCACATCGCGGCCTCGCGTGGCAGGCCGCTGGCCAGTGCGTGGCGCAGGGTAGGCAGTGCCACGTCGCGCAGCAGCGGGTAGCCGGTGGCCGCTTGTTCGCGCACACCTTGCACGCCGTGTCGGGCGCGCGCGCGCTGGCCAGGGCTGTTCGCATCCAGAGGTGCGTCGGCGAGCTCGGCAGCCCAACGGCGCACTTCCTGGCAGACCTGCTCACCCGTGGCGGCATGGCCCAGGTGGGAGCGACAGGCCGCGGCGGCCGCCACCAGCAGGCCGAGACTGAAGACCGCGCCACGGTGGGTATTGATGCCGGCGGTCGCGCGCAGCATCGCGGTTTCGGCGGCGATGCCACACCGGCGCAAGGCGTCGAAGTCCGCCCCGGCTGCACCGAGGTATGCCACGGCGGTGAAATAGTGGCGCAGCGCGAACAGGCTGCGCAGGAACGTGCCGGCGTCCATGTCGCCATGGCTGCCGGTGTCGAAGGGTGTGACCAGTCCGGGCTTGGGCGCCAGTGCCAGCTCCGCGTGCAGGCTGGCGATGGCGAGGCGCCCCAGTCGCGCGCTGTTCACGGCAGCTGCCGGCCTGGCCGCCGGTTGCACGACGGCGTTCATGCGCTCACCCCGGTGGAGGCGAACAACGCCTCGCGCAGTTCCAGAGCGGCACCATCGAGGCGCTTGACCAGTACCTCGCGGCTGCGTCCGGCGTACTCGCGCCAGTTCACGGCGGCGTCGCCGCCCAGGCACAGCTCGCCATCGACCCGCCGGTCGTGTTCGGCTTCCCATGCCTGTAGCCGTGCAGCCAGGGCATCGGCCTGCGCGGTGGTGTCGATCGGCCACAGCAGATCGACGTCCGAGCGCGCGTGCACATAGCGCAGGCCAGTGAGGTGCTGCCACGCGAAGGCACCGATTACGCGCGCCCCAGCGATTTTCTGCAGCACTTCAAGGGGCCGCTGCCAGTCCTGTGGAACGTCGCCTTCCAGCACCGTCTGAAGTGTCGGCGGCGGCGCGGTGCGCAGCACATCGTGTGCTCGTACGCGCAGGGCCAGGCGCAGTTTGCCCTCGGCGGGCGGTAGCGGCACGCCCAGACGCAGGCGCGGGTCCGCATCATCGGCGGCACGTCGCGCGACGATGGCCGGCCGGCCCTGCGCAAACCAATCGGCCAAGCGCGACTCATGCGCGGCAATGTCCGCCTGCCAGCCGGCGTGCGCTGACAGCCAGACCAGCGTATGGCGGGGCAGCCGCTCAGGCATCGCCCTGGCTCACGGCAGCAGCCACGCGTGCGGCCAGCATGCGCCCGCCACGTTCGGCTCCGCGCACGGCGCGGCGGTCGCCATCGGCGGGCGTGCGCAGTGCCTGCAGCAGGTGGGCGGCCAGGTTGCCGTTCCAGATCGAGTCCACCGCACCCATCGCTACGTAGTTTTCCACGCCCGGTGCGAACACCGGTGAGGCCTGGCTGAGCGACTGCAGCTTCTCCAGCGGCTGCTTGGTCACCCGTGCCATCGCGCGCAGGTCCATCACCCGCACCTGTGCATCGGGCAGGGCGTGGATGTGGTCGGCCATCAGACCGAATGAGAGGAAGCCGCCACTGACGGATTCACCGTAGACCAGCGTGACCAGTTGCGCACCACGGCGGCGTGCCAGATCGAGCGTCTGCGCGAGATGCGCAAAGTAACCATTGATGCCAAGCAGTTCGTCGCGCCGCGCCAGGCGCTGGCCGGCGGTATCCACCAGCATCACGATCGGCCGCTGAGGATGTGCGCGGGTGCTGGCCAGCACCATCCCGGCCAGGGCCAGCGCGTGGTCGACGCCGACCTCGATGCGGTCGGTGGTGCCGATCACTGTCACTTCGCCATCCTCGGTGGTAGCCGTGCCGGTCAGCACCGAATCGTGGATGTCGATGCGGTGGCCGCGCGGGAACAGGGCGTCGAGCAGCGTCTGCAGCGGGGCGCTCATGGCAGGCTCCGGTCGGCGGTGGCGGCAAGGAAGGCATCGGTGTCCAGCAGCGGCAGGCGCTCGGGCTCGGCGATGCCCTGGCGGGTCCAGATCTCCAGTCCATCGCGGCAATCGCTCCAGGCCTGCACGCGCGCCTTCAATGCCACATGGCGTTCCTGCAGCGCGGCCAGTGCAGTATCTGAATCGATGCTGCGGGTATCGGGCTGCAGCGCATCGAATGCCGCATGCGCGAAGGCCTCGATGGCATCGGGTACCAGCACCTGTGCCTGGTCGATCAGGTAGCGGTGCTTGCCACCGGTCACGCGCCAGACCAGTGCGCGGTCGCGGGAATCGAACTCTTCCACGCCACGCACGGTCTCGATCACTTCCGGCCCGGACAGCGACAGGCGTCCTTCTTCGGACATGATGACCGTGCTGCAGCAGCGGGCCACGATGCCCATGCCGCCGAAGGCGCCGTTACCGCTGCCGATCAGCGCGATCACCGGCACGCCCGCTGCACGCGCGGCCAGGGTGGCGCGCATGATCTCGGAAATGGCGATGAGCCCTGCATTGGCTTCGTGCAGGCGCACGCCGCCGGTGTCGAGCAGGAGCAGCACACCGTCAGGGCGGGTTGCCGCCGCACGGCGCAGCAGCCCGGTCAACTTGGCGCCATGCACCTCGCCCACGCCGCCGCCCATGAATTCACCCTGCTGTGCGGCCAGCAGCACGCGTCTTCCCTGCAGCGTGGCTTCGCCGACGACGATGCCATCGTCGAAGGCCGCAGGCTGATCGAGCTGCGCCAGGTGGGGGCTCATCAGCCGCCGCGCCGGGCCGAGGAATTCGCTGAACGAACCCGCGTCGATCAATCCGGCGATGCGCTCGCGCGCATCGGCTTCGTAGTAACTGTGGCGCTGCGTCCGGTTCATCGTGCATCTCCACTGAGCAGGGTTTCCACGGCCTGGTCCAGTCGCAGGCTGACCACCGCCGGAGTTGCACCCGCATCGTTGATCGAGATGCGTACATCGCGCAGCGGATGACGCTCTGCGAAGTCGCTGATCACCGCTTGCCACACGTTCCCGAAGCCCTGTGCGGCGGTGATGATGCGTACCGTCATCGCGCCGTCCTGCGCCGCCGGCTCCAGCAGGATTTCCAGGTTGCCCGAGGCCAGTACGCCGACCAGCACCGCATCGCGCGGAAACTGCACCGCAGTGTGTCCTTCGAATCGATAGTCGAGGGTTTCCATGCTCAGCCCTTTACCAGTTGCGGAAGCGCTTGGGCGGGTCGTACAGTCCGCCGGACCAGCGCACCAGGTCCTTCACCGAACGCGCCGCCAGCAGGTCACGGCTGGCATCGCGCACAGAGATGCCCAGGTCATCGGGGCGGCGGATCACGCCGCGGTCGCGCAGGTTTTCCACCATCGCGCGGTCCCGGCCGAGGCCGACGGCGGTGTAGCCGGCCACGCCGCGGATCGCCTGCTCGCGTTCTTCCGGCGTGCGGCACAGCAGCAGGTTGGCGATGCCTTCCTCGGTCAGCACGTGGCTGACGTCGTCACCATAGATCATCACCGGCGGCAGCGGCATGTCCGCGCGCTCGGCCAGTTCCCAGGCATCAAGACGTTCAACGAAGGCTGGCGCCATGTGCTCGCGGAAGGTCTCCACCATCTGCACCACCAGCTTGCGCCCGCGCGGCATCTCGCCCGGGCGCGCGGCCTGCTGGCCGGCCTTGATCCAGGCGTCGCTGGCATGGCGGCGACCACGTGCATCCGAGCCCATGTTCGGTGCACCGCCGAAGCCGGCGATGCGATCGCGGGTGGCGGTGGAGCTGTTGCCCTGCAGGTCTACCTGCAGTGTGGAACCGATGAACATGTCGCAGGCATACAGGCCGGCGGTCTGCGAGAACGCGCGGTTGGAACGCATCGAGCCATCGGCGCCGGTGAAGAACACATCGCCTCGCGCCGCGATGTATTTCTCCATGCCCAGTTCCGAACCGAATGAGTGCACCGACTTCACGAAGCCCGATTCAATGGCCGGAATCAGTGCCGGGTGTGGGTTCAGTGCCCAGTGCTGGCAGATCTTTCCCTTCAGGCCGAGCGATTCGGCGTAGGTGGGGAGCAGCAGTTCGATGGCCGCCGTATCGAAGCCGATGCCATGGTTGAGGCGGTTCACGCCGTACTCGGCGTAGATGCCCTTGATGGCCATCATCGCCATCAACACCTGGATCTCGGAGATCTGCGCCGGGTCGCGGGTGAACAGCGGTTCGATATGGTTCGGCTTCGGTGCCTGCACCACGAAGTTGACCCAGTCAGCGGGAATGTCGACGCGGGGGAGGGTGTCGACGATTTCGTTGACCTGGGCAATGACGATGCCGCCACCGAAGGCGGTGGCTTCGACGATCACCGGCGTGTCTTCGGTGTTCGGGCCGGTGTAGAGGTTGCCGTGGCGGTCTGCGGCCTGCGCGGCGACCAGGGCCACGCGCGGGGTCAGGTCGATGAAGTAGCGGCCGAACAGTTCCAGGTAGGTGTGGATGGCACCGATCTGGATGCGCCCTTCAGCCACCAGGTTGGCCAACCGCACCGACTGCGGGCCAGAGAACGAGAAGTCCAGTTTCGAAGCGATACCACGCTCGAATACATCCAGGTGCGAGGGCAGCGACAGCACCGACTGCACCATGTGCAGGTCGTGCACCCGTGCCGGGTCGAGGTCGGCCAGGGCCTGGGCGAGGAAGTCGGCCTGCTTCTGGTTGTTGCCCTCCAGGCAGACCTTGTCGCCTGGCTCCAGCAGTGCGTGCAGCAGCTCGCCCACATCGGTGGCGGCGACCTCGCGTCCCCGGGCCCACGGCGCGGCACGTTCCAGGCGGGCCTGGCGGCTGCGTTCCAACGTATCCCAGCTCGGGTTCATCGACCGGCTTCCGATTGGTGTAGATGTAATTACGGCATAATTATGAAGAGGAGTGCAACCTGCAGTGCAGCAAAACGAAGGGCCCGCACGAAGGCGGGCCCATTCAGGTAGGCCACGACGGTGGGTCGTGGCGGAGGGCGTGCCGACCAACGGTCGGCACCCACCAGGCACCCACCGGTTCGCGGGTGGCTCAGAACTTCCAGCGCAGGCTGGCCGACACGAAGCGCGGTTCGCCGTAGTTGTTGTAGTCCAGATTCGCCCAGTAGGTCTTGTCCAGTGCGTTGCGCACGCTCAGCGTTGCGGTCCAGCTGTCGCTGATGCGGTAGTTGGCATTGAACTGCACCAGCATGTAGGCCGGCTGGTTCACCGTGACCGTGCCGCCCAGCGGGTAGGCGATGTTGTAGCCCTGCACCTTGCTCTGCCACTGCAGGCCGCCGCCAACGCTCAGGCGTTCCAGCGCGCCGCGCAGCTGCAGCTGGGTGTTGAGCTGCAACAGATCCTTCGGCGGATTGGCGTACAGCAGGTCGGTAGCCGCTCGGGTGACCTTGACGTGGGTGTAGCCGGCATTGACCGTCCAGCCCGGCAGGATCTCGCCGTTGACGTCCATCTCCCAGCCGCGCGCCTTGGTGCCGTTGACGCCGACGTAGGCGGAGGTGCCATCGCTGAGCGAACCTTCCGGCACGCCCATGTCGCGCACCGCGTAGTTGTCCTGCTTGGCCTCGAACACGGCGGCATTGGCGGTCAGGCGGCCATCCAGCCACTGGGTCTTGATGCCTGCTTCCAGGTTCGAGCCCTGCACCGGTGCCAGCAGGTTCTCGTTGCGGTCCTTGAAGTTCTGCGGGTTGAAGATCTCGGTGTAGCTGGCATAGGCCGACACGTTCGGAGTGATGTCGTAGACCAGGCCCACGTACGGGGTGACTTCATCGCTCACCTTGTACGCACCGCTGGTGCCGGTGTAGGCGCCTGCGGCGTTGTACGAGCGGCTGAGGGTTTCCCAGCGGCTCAGGCGCGCGCCTGCAATCAGCGACAGCGGATCGGCCAGGCGCAGGCGGGTGGCCAGGTAGACACCACTCTGCGTAGTCCTGGCCACGCGGCGCGCGCCGGTGCGGCGGTAGGTCACTTCGGAGATGTCGCCGTTCCAGCTGTACACATTGGGGATGTAGTAGCAGCGTTCGCTGCCACAGCGCGCCCAGTCGGTCGGGTAGTTCAGCGCGAGGGTATTCGTCGTGCCTTCCAGGTCCGACCACTGCGCGCCAACGGTGAGGTCGTGCTCGCGACCGAACAGGTCGAAGCTGCCGGACAGGTAGGCATCGACATTGCGACGGGTGTCCTTGGAATCGCCGGCGGCCGCGCGCAGGAAGATGCCCGAGCCGGTCACCGGGTCCGGGTTGCCGGTGCCGTACAGGCGCACGTTCTGCACGTTGCCACGGGTGTAGGCGGTGTTGATCTTCAGCAGCCAGTTGTCACCGAAGCGCTGTTCCAGGTTGGCGAACGCGGTGTTGCTCTCGCGCTTCCAGTAGCTCCACTTCGGCGACAGGTTGGTCGAACGCGGCAGGTGGGCGAAGTTGCCCTGGTTGTCGAAGAACGGCACGGTGCCCCAGGTTGAACCGGTGGGGTTGTTGTCCTGGCTCTGGTAACCGAGGGTGATGGTGGTGCTGTCGGTGACGTCGCCTTCCAGCACCGCCATGCCGGCCATCTTGTTCTCATCGTAACGGTCGTAATACAGGCCACGATCGGTATAGGCGGCGACCACGCGGCTGCGGAAACGGCCGTCATCGGTCAGCGGCGCGGTCACGTCCGCCTCCATGCGCCGATAGTCCCAGCTGCCGGCGCTGACCGCGAACGAGGCATCGAACTCCTTGCCCGGGCGCTTGCGCAGCAGGTTGACCGTGGCCGACGGCACGCCGGCGCCACTGAGCAGGCCGTTGGCGCCGCGGATCACTTCGATGCGGTCGTAGAAGGCGGTGTCGTATTCCTGGTTGGTGGAGCCGCTGTAGGTGGGAATGCCGTCTACCTGGAAGTCGGTGATGGCGAAGCCGCGCGCGTAGTACAGCGGGCGCTGCGTGTCATAGAAGGACACGCTGACGCCGGTCACGTTGCGCATCACATCGTTGATGCTGAACAGCGATTCGTCCTGCAGGCGCTTGAGGCTGATTGCAGTGGCCGACTGCGGGGTTTCCTGCAGGGTGATCGGCAGGCGGGTGGTGCTGGATGGCGGAGCGGACTGCTCGGCACGCACGCTGACACGGTCCAGGGTCTTGGCATCGGCAGCACCATCGGCGGCGGCGAACGCGCTGGGCGCGGCCAGCAGGGACAACGACGAAAGCAGGGCAGCCGGCAGCAGCGCGCGGCGGGGCAGGCGGTTACGCAGGGTCAGGGACATGGTGGGCTCGAGGCTTGGAAGCGGGGAAGGGCGGCAGCAGTCGTCCAGTACCCGGGGCGGCGGCTTCGGGCACATCAGGTCCATCTGGGAGGGGGCGCGGTCACTGCGTAGGACGCAAATGTAAATAATTCTTAACAACATTACAATTCGCGTCATCGTGCATCGGCTTTCCGGCACCAGGCATCGCCTTCTGTAGAGCCGAGCCCATGCTCGGCTGCTTTTTTGCTGGAGCCGAGCATGGGCTCGGCTCTACAGCAGGGAGCCGCCCCAAAAAACGAACGGCCACCCGAAGGTGGCCGTCCGTCTGCATCGCAAGGAACGCGCAGGCTTACAGCGCCTGCAGTTCCTCGTTGGCGTTTCGCTTTTCCTTGGCCGGCGCCGGAGCCGGAATTGCGGCCGGTGCAGGTGCTGCCGCGTTGGCATCCACCGGCACTTCCAGGTAGGGAAGGTGCAGGGTCTGGCTGGTCAGCGTGCGGATCTCGTTGACCAGCGCGGCGCTGTCGTTGAGCTTACGCCCGTACGACGGCACGATCTCGCGCAGGCGCGCTTCCCAACCGGCCTTCATCTGGTCCGGGAAGGCCTTGGCCATCAGGTCCAGCATGATCGGCGGCGAGGTCGACGCACCCGGCGAGGCGCCGAGCAGGGCCGCGAGGGTGTGGTCCTTGTCGGTCACGATCTCGGTACCGAACTGCAGCACCGGGCCCTTCAGCGGATCGCGCTTGATGATCTGCACGCGCTGGCCGGCGGTGACCAGCTTCCAGTCACCCGGCTTGGCATTGGGGAAGTACTTGACCAGCTCGGCCTGGCGGTCGGCATCGTTCAGGCGTGCCTGGCCCATCAGGTACTGCACCAGGTCCAGGTTGTCCTTGCCCACTTCCAGCATCGGGCCGACGTTGTTGTGGGTGACCGAGGAATACAGGTCCCACCACGAGCCGTGCTTGAGGAACTTGGTGCTGTACAGCGCGAACGGCCCGAACAGCACCACCGGCTTGCCGTCCAGCTTGCGCGCATCCAGGTGCGGCACCGACATCGGCGGCGAACCGGTCTCGGCCATGCCGTAGGCCTTCACGCCATGGCGCGAGGTCACGTCCTGGCCCTGGAAGGCGAGGAACTGGCCACCGACCGGGAAGCCGGCGTAGTCCTTCGATTCCGGAATGCCGGACATCTGCAGCAGCTTGAGCGCGGCGCCACCGGCACCGATGAACACGAAGCGGGCGTGGGTGGTGGATTCGGTGCCGGCCTTGAGGTCCTTCACCGTCACGTTCCAGCTCTTGTCGGCGTTCTGCCGCAGCGCGCTCACTTCGTGGTTGAGGTGCAGGTTGAAGTTCGGGCTGCGCTGCAGGCCGGTGGTCAGCTGGCGGGTGATCACACCGAAGTTGACGTCGGTGCCGAGCGGCATCCAGGTCGCGGCAACCTTCTGCTTCGGGTCACGGCCTTCCATCAGCAGCGGGGCCCACTGCTTGATCTGCGCCGGATCTTCCGAGTACTGCATGCCGTAGAACAGCGGATTCTTCACCAGGGCCTGCTGGCGCTTGTGCAGGTAGGCGATGTTGTCATCGCCCCAGACGAAGCTCATGTGCGGGGTCGGGTTGATGAAGTCGCTGGGCTGGCTCAGCCGGCCTTGCTTGACCTGGTGCGACCAGAACTGGCGCGAGACCTCGAACGATTCGGCGATGCCGACCGCGCGCTTGGTCTCGATGCTGCCGTCGGGCAGTTCCGGGGTGTAGTTCAGTTCGGCGAACGCCGAGTGGCCGGTGCCGGCGTTGTTCCAGCCATCGGAGCTTTCACCGGCGACGCCGTCGAGGCGTTCGTAGACCTGGATGTTCCAGTCCGGCTGCAGTTCCTGCAGGTAGGTGGCCAGGGTGATGCTCATGATGCCGGCGCCGACCAGCACAACGTCGACGGGCTTGTCGTTGCTGGCGGCGGGCACCGAGCGCTGGGTCAGCGGCCAGTACAGGAACAGCGCGGCGGCCAGCAACAGCAGCACGAGCAGGGCGAGCAGGGCCTTGCCAAATTTCTTCATGGGGGCGGGATCGTTGGCGGAGGGGAGGAGGTCAGGATGCGCATGAAGCAGGGAAAGGGCGTGAAGAAACAACGCCTTGCAACATCCTGGCGCGATTCTAACCGGTTCCGGTCCTTTTTTGATGCAACGCAGCATCCGGCCTTTCGCGGCCCGTCACCCATAGCGCCAGGTCATGCCTGGCGACGCCTTCAATCAGACCAGCTCCAGAATCTCGTCTCCGGCGTCGTCGATCTCGCCGGTCGGGCGCCAGCCCAGGCGGCGGTAGAAGCCGTGCGAGCGCGATCGCGGGTCGGCCGAGCAGGCCAGGAACAGCCGCCGGTGGCCGGCATCGCGGGTCAGGCTCACCACGTCCTGCAGCAGTTGGCGGCCGATGCCGCGGCCTTCGTAGTCCGGCAGCAGGGCCAGCACCAGCACCTCGCCGCTGTCGCGGTCGGCGAAGCAGTAACCGGCCATGCGCTCGCCCTCCCAGGCGACGCGGCCGATCGAATCGCCTTGGGCGATGCCGGCGGCCCAGCTGTCCTCGGTGATGCCCAGTTCCGCCAGTTGGGCGGCACTGAAGGCGTTCTCGCGGGTGCGCCCGCGCAGGTCGATGCAGGCGGCGGCATCTTCGGGGCGCGCATCGCGGACGAATACAGGCATGCAGGGCATCCTTGCAGTGATCGGCCGACCAGTATCCGCATCACGCATGGACCCGGTGTGGAGGTTGCGTGGAGATTGGATGGAGCAAAAAGGGGACGGAGGGGACTAAGTCGCTTTCGACCCCACTTCTCCATGGCCCGGGCTCGACAACTCCCGACTATCAAGCGATGCATTCCCAACGCTTACCTGCCCTGGTGGTATTAGGGCGCAGTGAGGCCCTCCTGTCGCAGCAAGGCAAGGTACCTCCCACCTTCATCGTCAGCGTCGAATATGTCCTCGCCATCCAATGCATACGCCCTGAGCAGGTACTCAAGGGCCCGATCCCGCTGCCCCAGAAGTTCGTTGCATTGGCCAACGCGATACAGGATGAAGGGATTGGCATGCCCGTCCGGACCATTCAATGCATCCATGAAGTACTTCAGGGCGGTCACTACGTCACCGGAAAGAAAGCTCGCGTCTCCAAGTGAAGCACAGAGCCACGTGTAGGCCTCCCAATCCTTGGCAGGAGCTGGCAACGCTTCTAAAGCCTGCAGCCAACACCGAGTCGCGCCAGCATGGTCATCGGCATCCATGAGGACGTTTCCCTGCTCTGAGAGGTCAGTGACCCGCTCATAGATTTCGTCAGGAAGTTCCATTCGGTTTGACTCACAATTGGCAAGCTTTCCAGCCTACGTAAAACAAGTGCATCTGTCGGCTGGCAATTGCGCTATTCGGTGTCGCAATTGCCTCGAATTTTGGCCGCGTGAGCCGAAAGCAGGTGCCGACCAAGATCTACATCCCCTGGGAGGCCAGCTCAGCGCTTGCGCCGGATCAGCGCGGAGGAGGCATCCAGCACCGCGCGGGTCAGTAGCGCCATGGTCTGCACGTCGCCCTTCCAGTGCTGCCAGTACAGCGGCACGTCTTCCCACGCGCGCTGGCGCACGTAGACCAGGCGCCCGGCGTCCAGATGGCGCTTCACCAGCGGCAGGGGGTTCATGGTCCAGCCCATGCCGCCCAGGTTGGCCTGCACGAAGGCGCGGGTGGACGGAATCCACCAGGTCGGCGCGGTGCTGGGCAGGTCGTCGCCGGCCATGCGCCGGGCGAAGCGCGACTGCATTTCGTCCTTGCGGTTGAATACCAGCACCGGGGCCTGCGCCAGCGCCTGCGCGGTTACGCCCTTGGCGAAATGGCGCTCGCGGAACTCGGGGGTACAGGTCGCTGCGTAGCGGATGCTGCCCAGCGCGTGGATCTGGCAGCCCTGCACCGGCTCGTCCAGCGTGGTCACCGCGCCCAGCACCGTGCCCTGGCGCAGCAGCTCCACGGTGTGGTCCTGGTCTTCCACGCGCAGGTCCAGCGTGGTGCCGGTGCTTTGCGCGAACTGTGAGGCGGCCTGCGGGAACCAGGTCTCCAGGCTGTCGTGGTTCACCGCCACCGGGATGCTTGCCTGGGGCAGGTCCTCGTCGGCCAAACCCATACGGTGCAGGGCATCGTGCTCGAGCAGGGCGGTCTGCTCGGCCAACTGCACCAGCACCTGGCCCTCGGCGGTGGCGGTGGCCGGAGTGCCGCGCTTGACCAGCAGGCGGCCGACCCGGTCCTCCAGCGCCTTGACCCGCTGCGAGATGGCCGAGGGCGTGACATTCAACGACTGTGCGGCGCGGTCGAAGCTGCCTTCGCGGATCACCGCGGCCAGGGCGCGCAGCTGGGCATGGTCGATACGCATCGAATTAAGTTCCGCTAATGTTGGTTTAGGAAGTTTAGCTCGTCTTTTTCATGTTGCGGCGCGACAATGGCGCCCGTTCCGGTGCTGTCCGCCTTCGCGAGGCACCGTTCCCCCAAGCAAGTAAAGGCAGTGAATCCCATGTTCTCGGTCATCTCCGCCAGCACCGGCCTCGGTGCCTGGTTCTCTGGTGCAGCTACCGGCATCGGCCTGTTCGCCGTGGTCGGGGCCCAGAGCGCCTTCATTCTGCGTCAGGGCATCCTGCGCAAGCACATCGTGCCGGTGGTTGCCACCTGTGCGGCCATCGATGCGATCTTCATCTTCGCCAGCGTGGCCGGCCTGCGCACGCTCACCTCGGCACTGCCGTGGCTGACCACCGCCGTGCTGTGGACGGGTGTCGCGTTCCTGGCCTGGTACGCAATGAAGTCGGCACGCCGTGCGATCGCCGGTGGCGGTGGCATGGGCGAGGCCGACAGTGACGACGGCAGCCGCCGCGCGGTGCTGATGGCCGCGGTCGGCTTCTCGCTGATCAACCCGCACTTCTGGCTGGACATGATGGTGATCGGTTCGATCGCCGAGAACTTCGGCAACGCCCGCATGGCCTTCGCCGCTGGCGTGGTCACCGCCAGCTGCCTGTGGTTGACCGCGCAGGGCCTGGGTGCACGCCTGCTGGCGCCGCTGTTCACCAAGCCCAGTACCTGGCGCGTGCTCGACGGCACCATTGCCGTGATCCTCAGCATCCTGGCCCTCACGTTGGCGGTGCGCGGGGTCCACTGACCCGGCGCACGCCCCCCGAACCCACGTCCTGACTCTCTCTCCAAGGTAGTGGTAACGACGGCACCGGCAACGGTGCCGTCGTTTTTTCTGCCGATGTGGCGCGGCAATCGGTCACGTGCCTAGAATCGTGCATCCGGACAGGGTGTCCGGTTTTCCATGGGGGAAGGATGCGCAGGATTGTGCTGGCTGTACTGTTGGGAGCGGTTGTGGGTGGGGCATCGGCCGCAGCGCTGGACCTGGATCGCTATCTGCGGCAGGAGTCGTTTACCGACATCAAGATTTCGCCGGGGGGCGAGTACATCGCCGCGACGGTTCCGCTGGAGGCGGGAACCGCCTTGGCGATCTATCGCATTGCCGACATGAAGATGGTCGGCAGCTTCCGCCCGCCCCGCAACGATCACGCCCACACCTTCGACTGGGTCAGCAACGAGCGACTGCTGGTGGGCATGGCACAGAAGTTCGGCGTGCTGGACCGGCCGACGCCGACCGGCGAACTGTTCGGTATCAATGCCAACGGCAAGGGCGGCGAGCTGCTGGTGGGTTACCGGGTTGCCGACCAGAGCCTGGGCACCAACATCAAGGTCAAACCGGCAGGCCTGGTGGCCGCGTACCTCAGCGACGAACTCAAGGATGACGATCGCAACGCACTGGTGACGGTGATCCCGCTGGTCGGCAGTTCGCATGCCCAGGTCGAGCGCATGGATGTGATCACCGGTCGCCGCAACGCGGTGGCACGGGCTCCCATCCCCGATGCGGACTTCACGATCGATGAGCAGGGTGAGGTGCGTTTCGCGCGCGCTGTCGTTACCGATGGCACGCAGAAGCTCTACTACCGCACAGGCAGCAACAGCGACTGGATCCTGCTCAACGATGAATCCCTGAGCAAGCGCATCGAGCTGCCCCTCGGCTTCTCGGCCGACGGTCGCCTGGCGTACCTGCAGGTCGAGCAGGCAGACGGACCCGATGCCATTGTCAGCTGGGACCCCCAGAGCAATGAACGACGCACCGTGCTGCGCGATGAGAGCGCCGACCCGGCGCGCATCATCCGGCGCCCCGGCAGCCGCGTGCCGGTCGGGGCACTGTTCCTTGGCAGTGCGCCGCGAACGGCATTCTTCGATGACGCCTCGAACGAAGCCCGCCTTTACCGCAGCCTCGAAGCGGGCCTGGGCGGAGCGGCCTACATCACCTCCAGCACGCGCGATGGCAGGACGGTGCTGGTGGAAACCTGGTCAGGCAGCAATCCGGGCGATTTCTATCTCTATGACACGGTTGGCAAGAGTGCACGGCACCTGATAAGCCGCAGCGACTGGATCGACCCCGCGCTGGCGGCGGAGGTGCGTCCGATCAGCCTGAAGGCGCGCGATGGGCGTCCGCTGCATGGCTTCCTTACCGTCCCGCACGGCCGCGAGGCCCGTGCGCTGCCGATGGTGGTGGTGCCGCACGGAGGTCCGATCGGTGTTGCCGACGACGGCGCCTATGACGCCGAGGCGCAGATGCTGGCGGCGGCAGGTTACGCGGTATTGCAGGTGAATTTCCGCGGCTCTTCCGGTTATGGCCGGGCCCACATGCAGGCCGCGCGCAAGCAATGGGGACTGTCGATGCAGGATGACGTCACCGATGCCACGCGCTGGGCGATCGAACAGGGCGTGGCCGACAAGAACCGCATCTGCATCTACGGGGCCAGTTACGGTGCCTATGCGGCAATGATGGGGGCGGTGCGCGAACCGGGCCTCTACCAGTGCGCGGCAGGCTACGTCGGCATCTACGACCTGCCGTTGATGTACGCCCGTGGAGACATCCAGAGTGATGAGTCAGGCCTGGCCTATCTGCGCAACTGGCTGGGGTCGCCCAAGGATCTGGCAGAGCGTTCCCCGGTGAATCTGGCCGCGCAGGTGCGGGTGCCGGTATTCCTGGCCGCGGGGGGCCAGGACCAGCGTGCGCCGATCGTGCACAGTGAACGCATGGAAGCTGCGTTGAAGAAGGCCGGCTCGCCGGTGGAAACCCTGTTCGTCAAGAACGAAGGGCATGGTTTCTATTCTCCTGCCAATCAACGCACGTACTACAGCAGGTTGCTGGCCTTCCTCTCGCGCAGCCTGGGGGGACAGGTGGCCGCGCAGGCCGCGCCTGCGGAAAAGAGCAGCGCGCCCTGAACAAGCCGGGGGCGGCGGATGATCGATCCGCCGCCCCGGATTTTGCCTGCAGCGGGCTTACTTGACCCCGTGCATCATCTTCTTCAGCAGCGGCGCGGCAATGAAGGCGGCCAGCGCACAGCCCAGGCCGATCCACATCAGCAGCCAGAACAGGTGCGCATAGGCGCCGGCGGCGGCCACCATGTCCAGCGATTCGCCTTCTGGCACCTCGATCGCGGCCAGCTTGCCGAACAGCGCGGCCAGCGTTTCCGAGAAGGCGGTGGCCAGGAACCAGGTGCCCATCATCAGGCTCATCACCCGCGGCACGGCCAACTGGGTGACCGCCGACAGGCCGACCGGCGACAAGCACATCTCGCCACTGGCCAGCAGGAAGTAGGCCAGCACCAGCCACCACACACTGGCCATCTCGCCGGTAGCGCCGACCTGCTGTGCGGCCAGTGCCAGCGGCACGAACGACAGCGCGCCGATCACCAGACCCCAGGCCGATTTGACCGGCTTGCCCGGTTCCCAGCCGCGGCGGTCCATCCACGTCCACAGTGCGGCGAAGGCCGGTGCCAGCAGCACCAGGAACAGGCCGCCCAGATAGGTCAGCGAGCCGGCGGTCTGCGGGATCACCAGGCAGTCGCGCACCAGCAGCACCAGCATCAGCACGACGATGGCGGCGAAGAACGTGCGCGGCGCAGCCGAACCGGGGCGCCGCTCGGACAGGCGCGCGCTGACCACGAAGCCCAGCGGTGCCAGCAGCAGCGAGATGATCGACCATGGCAGCGGGGTACCGCCGGTGATCACCAGCGAGGGCACGATGTCCTTGGTCAGCAGGCGGTCGGTGAAGGTCACCCACGAGCCGTAGGACTGCTCGTACATCGTGAAGAACACCAGCGCCATGAAGATCAGCACCATCAGCGCGATCATCTGCTGGCGCTGCACCGGCGTGCACTTGCTGCCGGTGAACCAGGCGAACCAGACCAGCACGCCGCCCAGCACCACCAGCATCAGCATCAGCGCCAGGCTGATTTCACCGCCCAGCGCGAATGCGCCATTGCCGGCGGCCCACATCAGCCACGCCACCGGCAGCACACCGAGCACCGCGCACAGATAGATGAGCCATTCGCGCGGCAGGCCCAGCACCTTCTGCTTCAGTGCCGCCGGTTGCGGCGGTTCGGCATGGCCCTGCAGGTACTTCTGGCCCCACAGGAACATCGCCAGGCCGGCCAGCATGCCGATACCGGCTGCTCCGAAACCGTACTTCCAGCCATAGGCCTCGCCGAGGAAGCCGCACACCAGCGAGGAGAACAGCGCGCCGAGGTTGATGCCGGCGTAGAACAGCGAGAAGCCCGAATCGCGGCGCGGATCGTCCTTGGCGTACAGCTTGCCGACGATGGTGGAGATGTTCGGCTTGAGGAAGCCGACGCCCATGATGATCAGTGCCAGCGACAGGTAGGTCACCGCCAGTGCCGAGGTGTCGCGCACCACTTCGCCGTTCACCCGGTACGCGGCGTGGCCTTCGAAGGCCATGCCAAGGTGGCCGAGCACCAGCAGGATACCGCCGAACAGCACCGCCCGGCGCATGCCCAGCCAGCGGTCGGCCAGCATGCCGCCGAATACCGGGATGCAGTACACCAGGCCGCCGTAGGCACCGAGCAGGTCCAGGCCGGCCTTGTCGCCGAACAGGTGGTATTTGGTCAGGTACAGCAGCAGCAGCGCCTTCATGCCGTAGAAGGAGAAGCGCTCCCACATTTCGGTGAAGAAGCAGACGTAGACGCCCTTGGGGTGGCCCAGGAAATCGTCGGAAGCGATAGCGGTGGAATTCATCGCGGAATTATAGGCGCGTGCCGCAGGCACGCACCGGGTAGCGCCGGGCCATGCCTGGCGGCATTACGCTGCGCCGGGCATGGCCCGGCGCTACCGCTCAAAGGTAGCGCAGCCAAGCCAGGTCACGCCTTCGCGCCTTGAACCGCGCGAACGCCCGCGTCGGCGGGTACAGCACCACCGCCAGCGCACAGGCCACCAGCAGCAGGCCGGCCACCGAATCCAGGGCGTACAGGTCACCGTGCGTCGGTCCCCCGATCGCCAGCGCGGCCAGGTACAGCCCCTTCAGCACATACAGGTGCAGCAGGTAGAAGAACATCGGCGCGGCGCCGATATCGGCCAGCGGGCGCAGTGCGCGCGCCAGTGGCGGCCATTCGTACAGGCGCAGCAGCAACAGCCCCACGCCCAGGGTCAACAGCAGGAACTGCAGCGACGGCGGGTACTTGGTGATGTTGAACACGCTCATCCATGTGCGCAGCGTGCTGCTTTGGTACTGCCACGGTGCATCCCCGTACTGGTTGGCGAATCGCAGCAGTGCGAACAGGGCCAGCGCGCCGATGCCTGCCCACAGCAGCCATCGCTGGCGCTGCTCTGGCGCGCGCTCGCGACCGAACCACGGCCCCATCAGGTAGCCCAGCGCAATCACCCCGATCCAGGGCAGCAGCGGATAGGACGTGCGCAGGCGCAGCGCACCGGCCTCGATCCAGTCGCGCTGATGCAGCACTTTCCACAGCACCGGCAGCAGGCCATTGCCCTGCAGCCGTACGCTGTCGAACAGGTTGTGCCCGGCCACCACCGCGACTGCGGCCACCAGCAGGACGGGACGGGGCAGCCACAACAGGCCGCCCAGCGCGATCATGCTCAGGCCGATGGCCCAGATCACCTGCAGGTACAGCGTGTCCGGTGGCAGCTGGAAGGTCCAGGCGAAGTTCACCAGGGTCAGTTCCAGCACGACCAGGAACAGGCCGCGCTTGAGCAGGAAGGCGGACGTGGCCCGGCGCGGATCCGCCTGGCGCTGGCCGTACAGCCAGGCCGAAAGACCGGTCAACAGGACGAACACGGGCGCACACAGGTGGGCCAGCAGACGGCAGGCGAACAGCGCAGGGGAGACCGTCGCCGCGTCCATCGGGTCGCTCACCTGGTGCTGCAGGAAGAAGGTCTCGCGCACGTGGTCCAGCAACATCAACAGCATCACGGTGCCGCGCAGCTGGTCGATGGAGGCCAGGCGAGGGGAGGGGGAAGGGGGCATGCGATGCAGTAACAACAAGGTAGCATTAAGATATAACATATCATTTGCTGTGTGCCCAACCGGACTTTGCCGGGTCGGTCGATTGCCGGTCCACGTACTGGCCCATTGCGCTGCAGCACACGCCCCCATCCTTTGGCACGCTGGACTTGATCTGTCCTGAACGCTAGCGTGGCAGGGATTTTTTGCCAGCAGGGGCTTCCATGAACCACGACGCTGCGCCCAAGCAGCTCACCTTCCGCGCAGTGGCCCTGGCCATCGTGCTGGCGGTGGTGCTGTCGGCCGCAAACGCCTACCTCGGTCTGTTCGCAGGCCTGACCATCGCCACCGCCATTCCCGCCGCGGTGATTTCCATGGGCGTGCTGCGCCTGCTGGGCGGTGGCTCCATCCTTGAAAACAACATCGTGCAGACCGGCGCTTCGGCCGGCTCGTCGATCGCCGCCGGTGTGATCTTCACCATTCCGGCGCTGGTGATCATGGGCTACTGGCCGGACTTCAAGTACTGGTGGGTGCTGGGCATCGCCGGCCTTGGCGGCCTGCTGGGTGTGCTGTTCTCGGTGCCGCTGCGCCGTTCGATGATCGTCGAAGACCCGCTTCCGTTCCCGGAAGGCAAGGCCGCGGCCGAAGTGCTCAAGGCCGGTGAGAACCCGGGCCCGGGCCTGAAGATCCTCGGCCTGTCGGCGGTGATCGGTGCCTTCGTCAAGCTGGCCGCGGAAAGCGGCATGCGCCTGATTCCCGATGCCTGGGCCACTTCGGCCTACGTCGGCAGCTCCAAGGTCACCGCCTTCATCGGCACCAACCTGTCGCCGGCACTGCTGGGCGTGGGCTACATCGTCGGCCTCAACGTCGGCATCGTGGTGGTGTCCGGCTCGATCCTGACCTGGCACATCGCCATTCCGATCTACCAGGCGTTCTTCATGAACACCGATCCGGCACTGGCCGCGTCGGTCGCCACCGCTTCGTCCACCGAAGCCGCGTTTGCCATCTGGGGTGCGAAGATGCGCTACCTGGGTGTCGGCGCGATGCTGATCGGTGGTATCTGGACCCTGATCTCGCTGCGCAAGTCGCTGCTCAACGGCGTCAAGAGCGGCTTTGCCGCCGCCCGCAAGAGCGGCGGCCCGGTGCTGGCGCACACCGAGCGCGACCTGCCGATGAAGTGGATGCTGGTGGCCCTGGTGGTCTTCGTGCTGCCGCTGCTGGCCCTGTACCAGGCCATCGTCGGCCAGTGGCACGTGTCGATCCCGATGACCCTCATCATGATCGTCGCCGGCTTCCTGTTCGTGTCGGTCTCGGCCTACCTGGCCGGCCTGATCGGTTCGTCCAACAACCCGGTCTCGGGCATCACCATCTCCACCATCCTGTTCGCCTCGGCCGTGCTGGTGGTGCTGCTGGGCGCCGATGGCCTCAAGCCGGTCGGTGCCGGCGGTGCGCCGCTGGGTGCGGTGGCTGCGATCATGATCGGCGCGGTGGTGTGCTGCGCTGCGGCGGTCGGCGGTGACAACCTGCAGGACCTCAAGGCCGGCTACATCGTCGGCGCCACCCCGTGGAAGCAGCAGTTGATGCTGGGCATCGGTGCGTTCTCGTGCGCACTGATCATGGCCCCGGTGCTGAACCTGCTGGCTACCGCCTACGGCATCGGCGTGAAGTCCGAGCTGCACCCGAACGCGCTGGCTGCACCGCAGGCCAACCTGATGGCCTCGGTGGCCAAGGGCCTGTTCGGTGGCGAACTGCCGTGGACCTTCATCGGCATCGGTGCCGTGGTCGGCGCCGCCATCATCGCCTTCGACAGCTGGCTGAAGTCGCGCAACGCACGCTTCCGCGTGCCGGTGCTGGCCGCCGCCATCGGTATCTACCTGCCGCTGGAACTGATGGTGCCGATCTTCCTCGGTGGCCTGATTGCCCACCTGGTGGAGCGCTTCCACAAGGTGCGCGCCGATGACGAAGAAGGCCGCGACCGCGTGCACAAGCCGGGCGTGCTGTTCGCTGCCGGCCTGATCACCGGCGAGGCGCTGATGGGCATCGCCATCGCGATTCCGATCGTGGTCAGCAGCCGCGCAGACGTGCTGGCCGTGCCGTTCCACCTCCCGGGCGCACAGTGGATCGGCCTGGCCGTGCTGTTCCTGGTCGGCTGGCTGATCTACCGCACTGGCAAGTACGCCAAGGCGTAATGCAGGGGGTCGGATCCCTTCCCGGAGGGAAGGGCTCTGACCCCACGCTGACAGCGTCTGGGGTCAGAGCCGATTCCGCCGGAATCGGATCCGCCCCCCGTGTCCCCACAAACCGCGCTACGGCGCGGTTTGCTGTTTCTGGCGATTGCCCGCCCACAGGCATGACCGATGGCCTTGGCAGCCCCGGCCGCACGGGCCTAACATCGGTTTTTTGCCGTCCTGCGGAGACCCCGATGAAACTGCGTCATGCCCTGCTGCCACTGAGCCTGCTGGCCGCCCTGCCCAGCGTTGCCGCTGCCCGTGGCCTGGAAGTCCGCGACATGGTGGCCATGGACCGCGTCTCCGCGCCGGTACTGACCGCTGACGGCGGCACCGTGGTGTTCGCCAAGCGCAGCGTCGACGCCAACCTGAAGGCCTCCACCGCGCTGTTCGCACGCAACCTGCGCACCCGCGATGCGGCGCCGCCGAAGCAGATCACCCCGGCTGGCTGGAGTGTCAATTCCGCTTCACTGTCGGCCGATGGCCAGACCGTGTACTTCCTCAGCGCCAAGAACGGCAGCCAGCAGCTGTACGCGCAGCCGATCAGCGGCGGTGCTCCGCGCCAGCTGACCGACTTCCCGGTGGACGTGGACAGCTACCACGTGTCGCCGCAGGACGACCGCGTGTTGTTCAGCGCCGGCGTGTTCCAGGCCTGCGCCTCGGATCTGGCGTGCACCGAGAAGAAGCTGAAGGACGTGGCCGGCGCCAAGGCCAGCGGCAAGGTCTTCGATTCGCTGTTCGTGCGCCACTGGGATACCTGGAACGACGGCCGCCGCAATACCCTGTTCGTGGCGCCGCTGCCGTCGGCCAAGGCCGGCGCGGTCAAGGGCGCTTCTGCACTGAGCGCGACCATCGATGGCGACGCGCCGTCCAAGCCGTTCGGTGGCAACGATGATTTCGCGTGGTCGCCGGATGGTGCCAGCGTGGTGGCCAGCATCCGTGTGGCCGGCAAGCAGGAGCCGTGGTCGACCAACTTCGACCTGTACCGCTTCGACGCCGCGGGCAAGCAGGCACCGGTCAACCTGACCGCGTCCAACCCGGCCTGGGATGCCGGCCCGGTGTTCAGCGCCGACGGCAAAACCCTGTTCTACCGTGCGATGAAGCGCCCGGGCTTCGAAGCCGATCGCTTTGGCCTGATGGCGATGGACGTTGCCAGCGGCAAGACGCGCGAGATCGCCCCGCAGTGGGATCGTTCGGCTGGCGGCATCGCCCTGTCCGCCGACGGTGCCAGCATCTACACCACTGCCGATGACCTCGGCGAACACCCGCTGTTCCAGATCGACGTGGCCAGCGGCAAGGCCACCAAGCTGATTGGCGATGGCAGCGTTACTGCTGTCGACGTGGCCGGCAACAGCGTGGCCATCACCCGCAACAGCCTGAAGAGCAACGACCAGGTACTGGTCGGCCTGCTGCCGGCCGCGGGCGAAGCCATCGGCGAACTGCGCGCGCTGACCCCGGCTGCTGGCGACGTACTGAAGGACGTGACCTTCGGTGACTACGAACAGTTCGAGTTCAAGGGCTGGAACAACGACACCGTGCACGGCTACGTGGTCAAGCCGCACAACTACCAGGAAGGCAAGTCGTACCCGGTCGCGTTCCTGATCCACGGCGGTCCGCAGGGCAGCTTCGGCAACGGCTGGAGCTACCGCTGGAACCCGCAGACCTACGCGGGCCAGGGCTACGCGGTGGTGATGATCGATTTCCACGGTTCCACCGGCTATGGCCAGGCCTTCACCGATGCGATCAGCCAGCACTGGGGCGACCGCCCGCTGGAAGACCTGCAGAAGGGCTGGGACGCGGCGCTGAAGAAGTATTCCTTCCTCAACGGTGACAAGGCCTGTGCGCTGGGCGCGAGCTACGGTGGCTTCATGGTCAACTGGATCGCCGGCAACTGGAACAGCCCGTTCAAGTGCCTGGTCAACCATGACGGCGTGTTCGACCAGCGCATGATGGGCTACGCCACCGAAGAGCTGTGGTTCACCGAGTGGGAGCAGGGCGGTACCCCGTACCAGAAGGCCGCGAACTACGAGAAGTTCAACCCGGTCAACCACGTGGCGGACTGGAAGAAACCGATCCTGGTCATCCACGGCCAGCAGGACTTCCGCATTCCGGTCGAGCAGGGCCTGGCTGCGTTCACCGCTGCACAGCGCCAGGGCATCGAATCGAAGTTCCTGTACTTCCCGGACGAGAACCACTGGGTGTTGAAGCCGAACAACAGCATCCTGTGGCATGACACCGTCAATGCCTGGCTGAAGCAGCACATCGGCAACTGATGACTGCAGCGCCGCCCTTCGGGGCGGCGCTTTTGTTTTCGACGGTGGGTGCCGATGTTCCCGCCGGTGGGTGCCGACCGTTGGTCGGCACACCTTCGCCAACAGCAGCCGAGCATGGCTCGGCTCTACAAGAGCCCCTGCATGATCCAGAACGACATCGTCGTCTTCGGCTTGATCGCCGCCACCCTCGGCGCCGTGTTCTGGACCGCCTCGCGCGAGCAGGGCCTGTGGAAGCGCTTCTACACGTTCGTGCCGGCGCTGCTGCTGTGCTACCTGATTCCCGGCATCTACAATACCGTCGGCCTCATCGATGGCCAGAACACCAAGCTCTACAACCCGATCGCACGCGACATCCTGCTGCCGGCGGCGCTGATCCTGCTGACGCTGGCGGTGGACATCAAGGGCATCCTGCGGCTGGGCCCGAAGCTGGTGCTGATGTACCTGGGCGCGTCGGCCAGCATCATGCTCGGCGCGGTGGTGGCGTTCCTGTTGATGCGCGCGGTGCATCCGGAAACCGTGGCCGGTGACACCTGGGCCGGCATGGCCGCCCTGGCGGGCAGCTGGATCGGCGGCGGTGCCAACATGCTGGCGATGCGCGAAGTGTTCGACGTCAACGCCACCACCTTCGGCCAGTTCGCGGTGGTCGATGTCGGCGTGGGCTATGTATGGATGGCGGCACTGATCTTCCTGGCCGGGCGCGCCGCGAAGATTGATGCACGCAGCGGCGCCGATACTTCGGCCATCGATGAACTGAAGGAGCGCATCGCGCGCTTCCAGGCCGAGCACGAGCGCATTCCCAGCCTTACCGACCTGATGCTGATCGTGGCGGTGGCCTTCGGTGGCGTGGGCCTGTCGCACGCCATCGGCGCGCCGCTGGCGGCGTGGTTCAAGGCCAACGTCAGCTGGGCTTCGCAGTTCAGCCTGGATGCGCCGTTCGTGTGGGTGGTGGTGCTGTCGACCTCGCTGGGCCTGAGCCTGAGCTTCACCCGTGCACGTACCCTGGAAGGGGCGGGCGCCTCGCGGCTGGGCTCGCTGCTGCTGTATTTCCTGATCGCCTGCATCGGCATGCAGATGGATCTGCTGGCGCTGCTGGATCGCCCGTGGCTGTTCCTGCTCGGCCTGATCTGGATTGCCGTGCACATCGTGCTGCTGTGGTGCCTGGGCAAGCTGCTGAAGGTGCCGTTCTTCTATTTCGCGATCGGTTCGCAATCGAACATCGGTGGCCCGGCCTCGGCGCCGGTAGTGGCGGCCGCGTTCCATCCGGCGCTGGCGCCGGTGGGCGTGCTGCTGGGCACGATGGGCTATGCGACCGGCACGTACCTGGCCTACATCGTCGGTATTACCCTGCGCGCGCTGGCCGGGCAGGGTTGATCCTGTAGAGCCGAGCCCATGCTCGGCTGCTTTTGGCTTTGCATTCGCGCTCGTAACAGCGAAGAGCAGCCGAGCATGGGCTCGGCTCTACAGTAGATCCACGCCATGCGTGGATGGCGGTTACGCCGCCTGCAGCAACCCGCGTTCGATCAACCACGCCCGCGCATCCTCGGCGTCCTGTTCAAACCACGCCTTGGTGGATCCCAGCCGATACGTATACCCCCAGGCATCCATGTCGGCCATCAACCGCGCAGTGCCAACACCCGGCAGCTGCCCGGCCAGCACGATCTGCAGGTAGCAGGTGGCATCTTCCTCGGCCACCGAGTCGGTGGCGTCGGTATGCACCTGCGCACGCCGCTCCGGCGGCAGCACGATCAGGTGGCAGGCTTCGTGCAGCATCGAGTGTACGGGAGTGTCGTCGCGCACATACACGTTGCTGGCGATGATGCCGGCCTCGGGCTCGCCCCAGTAGCTGCCGGGAATCGGTTCACCGGCCGCGACGTGGTGCAGCCGCAGGCCATGCGCGGCGAGCAGGCGCTGCGCATCGGCGAAGGCGATGTCGCCCACGCAGGTGATGTCCACGGCGGTTGTCGTATCGGTCATGCGGTTCGGGCAGCCCCGCCCATGCAGGCACGGGCGGGGCAGGAGATCAGGGTTTGTCCGGGCCTTCAGGCAGCGCCACGGAGATGTCCAGCACGTCGTGCTGGCCATCCTTCACCAGGTCGACCTTCACCGCATCGACGTCGATGTTCACGTACTTCTTGATCACTTCCAGCAGCTCACGCTGCAGCAGCGGCAGGTAATCGGGGCCGCCACGGTTGCTGCGTTCCTGCGCGATGATGATCTGCAGGCGGTTCTTGGCGGTTTCGGCGGTGGTCTTCTTCGCTTTGAGGAAATCAAACAGGCCCATGCTTACCCTCCGAACAGCTTGCTGAAGAAGCCCTTCTTCTCGACGTTGGTGAAGCGCATCGGGCGTTCTTCGCCGAGGATGCGCGCGACGGCGTCGTCGTAGGCCTGGCCGGCAGCGGACTCGACATCCAGGATGACCGGTTCGCCCTTGTTGGAGGCGTTGAGCACGTCACCCGACTCGGGGATCACGCCAATCGCCTTCAGGCCGAGCACTTCCTCGACGTCGGCGATGCTGAGCATCTCGCCACTTTCCACGCGCAGCGGGGTGTAGCGGGTCAGCAGCAGGAAGGCCGGCACGTCCTGGCCGGACTCGGCCTTGTGGGTCTTCGAATCGAGCAGGCCGATGATGCGGTCCGAGTCGCGCACCGACGACACTTCCGGGTTTACCACCACCACGGCGCGGTCGGCGAAGTACATCGCCAGGAAGGCGCCCTTCTCGATGCCGGCCGGGGAATCGCAGATGATGTAATCGAAACCGTCGGCGGCCAGGTCCTTCAGGACCTTGCCCACGCCTTCCTGGGTCAGTGCGTCCTTGTCGCGGGTCTGCGAGGCGGCCAGCACGTACAGGTTCTCGAAGCGCTTGTCCTTGATCAGGGCCTGCTTGAGGGTCGCTTCGCCGTGCACGACGTTGACGAAGTCGTACACCACGCGGCGTTCGCAGCCCATGATCAGGTCGAGGTTGCGCAGGCCGACGTCGAAGTCGATCACCGCCACCTTCTTGCCGCGCCGTGCCAGGCCGCAGGCCAGGCTCGCGCTGGAAGTGGTCTTGCCGACGCCGCCCTTGCCGGAGGTGACTACGATGATTTCAGCCAAAGGACTTCTCCTGGTTCTGCATGAGTTTGGAGCTGCGTCAGTCCAGCGCAGCGATCTTGATCTGGTCCTGTTCCAGCCACACCTGCACGGCTTTGCCGCGCAGGTTGTCCGGGACATCGTCCAGTACCTTGTAGTGGCCTGCAATGGCCACCAGTTCCGCATGGAAATCACGGCAGAAAATGCGTGCCGCGGTGTTGCCCTGGGCCCCTGCCAGCGCGCGGCCGCGCAGGGTGCCGTAGATATGGATGCTGCCGTCGGCGATGACTTCGGCGCCGGCACCGACGGTGGCCATCACGGTCAGGTCGCAGTTCTCAGCGTACAGCTGCTGGCCCGAACGCACGTTGCCCAGCTGCATGCGGCCGGGTTGCGGTGCGGCGGCGACCTTGGCCACCGGCGTGGCCGGCGCCGGCTTCGGTTCGGCACGGGCCGCGCGACGCGGTTCAGGCGCGGACGGCGGCGGAGCCGGCTCGGCCTCGGCACGCTCGTACTGGGCGCGGAATTTGGCCAGCAGGGGCAGCCCGAGCTGCTGCGAGAGCAGGTCGACCGCGCTGGTGCCATAGGCCAACGCCACCGGCAGCACGCCGGCACTGCGCAGGCCATCGACCAGCGCCTGCGCGGTAGCCACGTCCGGCACCTGGCTCAGGCCGCCGAAGTCGAGGATCACCGCCGCGCGGCCGAACAGTTTCGGCGCACGGGTGACGCGTTCACGCATTTCCTGCACAAGGCGCTCGACATCAAGGGTGCGGATGCGCAGGTTGGCGACGCCCACCTGGCCGATCTTCAGTTCACCGGCCTGTTCGTAATCGAAATTCACCGCCACGCTCAGGTCCCCGTCGGCCGCTGTGCCTGTGCCGGCAGCTGCCGGGCACGTGTCCATGCCACATCCGGCAGCTTGCCGCCGTAGGTCTCCTGGACCCACGGGTAGCTGCACAGTTCCTTGGCCAGCATGCTGGCGCGCACATCGACCTGCGGCATGGTGTTCTGGCCCAGCTCGCGGAAGCCGAAGCTGCCGTGGAAGAGCAGGGCGGCATCGGCGCCATGGTCGAGGAAGACTTCGCAGGTCATCTGCGGGTAGCGCAGCTCGGCGAAGCTCTGCGCGTCGGCATAGAACGCACGGCCGACGCCACCGCCACGACGGCGGCTGGCGACCACGATGCGGTCGATATAGAAGAACGGGGTGTCCAGCTGCTGCTTGAACCAGGCGAAGTTGCTGCTGTCGTGCTGGCTGTCGCTGCCGAAGCCGATCAGGAAACCGGCCAGGTTGCCGTCGCGCTCGGCGACGCGGAAATACTCAGCGGTTTCGTAGAACAGGCGCAGGCGGGCCGCATCCAGGGGAAGGATGGCCAGGCCAGCGTTGTTGTTCAAAGCCAGGACGGAATCGAGCTCGTGCTCGCGCACGTCGCGGATGACAATCGACATTGTGACTCCGTGGGGTAACGCGGTTGGTCCGTCAAATTGGACCCTGCGCACGATTATTGCATGCCCGGGGTGGGCTGCGGCATGAACAGGGGGCCGCAGATGCATGACTTCCGTGGGAGTGCGCGACGCAGGCCGGGCCCGTAGAGTGCTGGCATGTTGGGAGTCCTCAGCCATACCCGCGTCCTCCGTCTGGCCGGCCTGTTTACCTGGGTCATGGTCGGCCTGCCACTGGCGTACTCGCAGTTCGAGAACCTGCACAGCCGCAGCGATATGGGCAGCTGGGCGATCCTGCTGTTCGTCGCCTACCTGTCCTTCGGCGCCGCGTACTACTGGCTGACCCGCCTCCTGCGCAGCGACAGCGACAGTCACACCACCTGGCTGGACCGCGGCCTGCTGCTGCTGCTGACGGTTTCGGCGCTGGGCGTCAGCTACCTCAGTGGTTCCGGCCTTGGCAGCATCCTGATGATGGTGGCTGCCGGCGTCATTCCGTGGATGCTGTCGGCGCGCCTGTGCGTGCTGTGGCTGCTGGTCAGCCAGCTGGCGGTGGCCCCGGTCTATTACATGCTGCTGCACTTCCCGCTGTTCGAAGCCGTGATGCAATCGCTGCTGTATGGCGGCTTTTCCATGTTCATCTTCGTGACCAGCCTTGTCGCGCGACAGCAGACCCAGGCCCGCGACGAGCAGCGAAGGCTCAATTCGGAGCTGCGCGCCACCCGCGCCCTGCTGGCCGAAAGCGCCCGGGTCAATGAGCGAACCCGCATTTCGCGTGAGCTGCACGATCTTCTGGGGCATCAGCTGACTGCGCTGACCCTGAACCTGGAAGTGGCCGGCCACCTGGCCGAGGGCCAGGCGCTGGACCATGTGAAGCGCTCGCACGCCCTGGCCAAGCTGTTGCTGGGCAACGTGCGCGAGGTGGTCAGCCAGCTGCGTGAGACCGGCGCCATCGATCTGGCCGCGGCACTGCGCCCGCTGACCGAGAATGTGCCTTCGCTGGACATCCAGCTGGACATCGAGGATCCGCTGAACGTGGAGGACCCGCAGAGGGCCCACGTGCTGCTGCGCTGCACCCAGGAGATCATCACCAACGCGGTGCGCCACGCCGGCGCCCGCCACCTGTGGATCAAGGTGTACCGTGAAGCCCCCGACCGGGTGGTGGTGGAGGCCCGCGACGACGGTGTCGGCGCGGATATGGTCAATGTGGGCAATGGCTTGCGCGGCATGCGCGAGCGCCTGCAACAATGTGGTGGCCAGCTGCAGGTCGAAACCCGGCCCGGTGAAGGCTTCCGGTTGCGGGCGACGGTGCCGGCAACGGTGCTGGTGGCCGCCCTTACCAAGGTTCCTGAAGGAGTGCGTTGATGATTCGCGTCTGCCTGGTCGACGACCAAACCCTGGTGCGGCAGGGAATCCGCTCCCTGCTGGCGCTCGACGACGGTATCGAGGTGGTGGCCGAGGCCGGCGATGGCCGGCAGGCGGTCGAGCTGATACCGCAGGTGCGTCCCGACGTGGTGCTGATGGACATGCGCATGCCGGTGATGTCCGGGCTGGAGGCGCTGCAGGTGCTGTCGCGCCAGGAGCAGCTGCCGCCGACCATCATCCTCACCACCTTCGACGACGACCAGCTGGTGCTGGCCGGGCTCAAGGCCGGTGCCAAGGGCTACCTGCTCAAGGACGTGACCCTGGCGCAGCTGGTCGGTGCCATCCGCACCGTGGCCGAAGGCGGTTCGCTGGTGCAGCCGGCCGTGACCCAGCGCCTGCTGTCCGGACTGGAGCACATGCGCAACGAGTTCGTCAGCTTGGACCGGCCGGACCCGTTGACCGACCGCGAGACCGAGATCCTGCGCCTGATGGCCAGTGGCTTCTCCAACAAGGAGATCGCCAATTCGCTGGGTGTGGCCGAAGGCACCATCAAGAACCACGTCTCCAACATCCTGTCCAAGCTGGGCGTGCGCGACCGTACGCGTGCCGTACTGAAGGCGTTCGAGCTTCAGCTGGTCTGAGGAAAACCTTTTCAGGACAATGACTTGAGGCCCAGGCATGGCCCTCGGGTGGGGTTGCCCCCTACTTCACGGGTATCGGTATGCGGTACCCTTCGAATTCTTTGTCCATACAAATACGCAGCCGGCAGGGAAACCGGTGCGCCAATCCCGATAAACAATGCCCGCGAAGCCTGCTAGGATTGGCGCTTCGCTTCAATCAACCCGGCCGTGGGATCGGCCCCGGAGACTCTCTGAATGACCCGTATTATCGAGTTCCTGATCGCCTTGGGGATCGTGGCTGGCCTGTTCGTCATCATTGGCGTATGTCTGCCGGGCGAGCGTCACATCACCGAAAGCATCGAGACCAACCGCAAGATGACGATCGTGTACGACACGGTCAGCAGCCTGCGCCGCTTCAAGGACTGGAACCCGCTGGTACTGCGCGATCCCGCCGTTGAACTGAAGCTGTCCGGCCCGGCCTCCGGCGTCGGTGCCACTCTCGACTTCACCTCCAAGGACCTGGGTACCGGTTCCTGGAAGATCACCGAAGCCGAAGAGAACAAGCGTGTTGCGATCGCCATCGATGACGCCACCAAGGGTCACGACAAGATCACCACCTTCACGCTGGAGCCGACCGGCAAGGGTGGCCGCAACGTCAAGATCACCCAGGACTACTCGGTGAAGTACGGCTTTGACCTGTTCGGCCGTTATGCAGGCCTGTATGTCAGCCGCCAGATCGGCGACGACATCAAGATGGGTCTGTCGCGCATGGCCAACATGCTGGCCACCGTCCCGAACGTGGACTACCGCACCCCGGAAGCCCCGCTGACCGATCTGGGCATCGTCGACGTGCCGGCTGAAGACCTGCTGGTCGTCAACGCCGGTAACGTGGACCGTGGTCAGGACACGATCACCAAGTCCATCAAGGACAACCAGGAGTGGATCAAGCGCGTGATGGAGGCCAATGGCCTTGAAGCCGCCGGTCCGTTCCGCATCATCACCACCGACTTCGGTCAGGAAAAGTACGCCTTCGACATCGCCCAGCCGGTGAAGAAGAAGGGTGCTGAAGGTGCCACCGCTGAAGAGCTGACCGTCAAGATCGACGGTGGCGCTCCGGTCAAGTACGTGCATGTGGCTCCGCACCGTTCGGCGCATGCCGCCTACACCGGCCACATGGCGGGTCTGGACGTGGCCCGCAACGGTCTGCGTGCCTGGGCCGTGACTTCCGGCAACGAAGTGATCGACCGTCCGTACGAAACCTGGAAGGACGGCATCGACAAGTCGTTCACCCCGGAAGGTACCTACGACATCTACTGGGCCGTCAAGTAAGCTTCGGCTGACCCATGTAGTGTTGGACACGAAAACGCGCCGCTCATTGCGGCGCGTTTTTTTTCATCTGGCGCCCGGCAAGGGCGCTGCGCAAGGAGCCCACATGTTCAATCTCGAACGTCGCGCACGTAAGCCTTCGCTGCTGGCCTGCCTGGGTGCGCTGCTGGCCGCCGCCTCGATCGGCCTGTCGGCCTACGCCTCGCACGGTGTGGCCGACCCGCTGGCGCAGCAGCATCTGAACATGGCGGCGCTGTATGCGTTCGCGCATGGTGCGGTACTGGTGGCGCTCGGACCGCGCGCGCAGGGAGCGATCGCGCACCTGGCGCTGTACGTGCTGCTGCTGGGTGTGCTGCTGTTTTCCGGCAGCCTGGTGGGCGGCGCGTTGTGGCAGTGGCCGACGCGGATGGCACCGATTGGGGGCACCAGCATGATGGCCGGATGGGTGTTGCTGGGGATCAATGCGTTGAGGCGGTGACGGCAGCGGAGATCGGCCAAGCACGACACCGCTGCGCCGTCAGCTTCTGTAGAGCCGAGCCATGCTCGGCTTCGAGCGAAGCGACCCGCTTTTGTCTTTGCTCTCTTGTTCCATCCTGCGGCCATGCACTGATTGCCCCAGGCTTTCGCCACGAGGGGCTCAGCCGTTGGCCGGCTTCCAGCACCAGTGCCACGGTTCGTAGACGATTCCGTGCGGGTTGTCGCGGGGGTAGCTCAGATGGAAGCCGTGCTCACCGGCATGGGCCTGCAGCCACGCGAACGCGTCGGTGGCTTCGAACGATTCTTCGGCCGGCGCGTCGCCCGGCGTGCCGATGTCCAGCGCGTGGCCGCTGTGGTGTTCGCTGAACCCCGGTGCGGCATTCACCTTCAGGATCTCTGCCACGCTCAAGCCGCGCGCCAGCTTCCGTTCGAAGATGCCCAGCTGGTAGGCATGGCTGCGGAAGCCGGAGATCGCGTCCAGCGCAATTCCGTCCTGTGCCGCGTGCAGTTGCATCCGCCGCCAGCCCTGCGCGGCGCCACGGCGCAGCCACAATGGGCGGGCGAAGCGGTCGCGACCGGCGAAGTGCAGCAGGCACGGTTCGGATTCCAGCGGCAAGCCGCTGCCGTCTGCGTAGCGCTGTGCATCCAGGCCAAGCTGCTGCAGGCGCTGCTGCAACCCGGCCAGCGGCAGCCATTGTTCTTCCAGCCCGGCGGCGAAGGGCCGCGCTGCCGCGGCATCCAGCAGCGCCAGTGCTTCCTCGACCCCGGGCTCGCGTGGCAGGCGCGGCACCATGGCGTGCACACCCTGCGCCAGTACCGCCGCCAGGTAGCGGCCATCGCGCTTGCGCCGCAGCACCCAGTGCGCCTGCGACAGCAGGCGTGCATCCAGGTTGCTGCGTGCACGCAGCAGGTGGGCGGGCCACAGCTCGATGGCCTCGGTATTGATCAGCAGGGGGGCGCGTCGTTGCATCGCCGCAGCTTACTGCCGTGGCGCCGACGCGGCCACCTTGCGCAGTGCATCGAGTAGGGCCTGCGGCCGGTCCACGCTGAGCAGCAGCGTGCTGCCATCACTGACCGGCAGGGCGAGGACGCGCGCACGGTCGGTGACCAGGGCGAAGCCCTTGCCGCCGCCCTGCAGGCGGAAGTGGCCCGAGTAGAAGCCCGGCATTGAATAGCCATTGGTTTTGACACGGATGCCGTAGCGGCGGTCACGCTGCAGGTCGACCACCTCGGCCTGGTCCAGCCGCAGCTGCGCCACCGGCACGCGCCGCCGATACATCGTCGAGTGCACGTCCAGCACGTTGCCGGCCAGCGCCACGCGGCGGCGGAAGAATGCGGCTCCCAGCCCGACAGCGAGTACAGCGATGACGATCAGGCTCCATGCCGCACTGCCGCCCATCCGGAACCAGGGCGGCGACAGCGTCACTTCGATCCAGGGGGCGCCTGCCGGTGCCTTGTACAGCTGTGCGTACAGGCAGGCCACGAAGGCAGCCAGCAGCGGCAGCACGATCCAGAGCACGCGCAGCGGCGAGCTCTCGGCCACGTCAAAGGGTTTGGGGTCGCTGCCGCCCATGGTTCAGGCCTCCTTCTTGAACACCAGCATCGCCGGGCGCATCGGGGCCGGGATGATGACGTTGACCAGTTCCCAGCCAAGCTGGCCCTGGCGGGTCAGTTCACTCTGGATGTCCTCGGCCTTCAGGGTGCCCATCATCGTGGTCTTCACTTCGATGGTCTGGTAACTCCAGCGCGTGCTCATTCCTTGTCCTCCGGCGATGGCGTGGGTTTCGGCAGGCGTCCTGCCCTGCGCAGGGCGTCGCGCAGCACGTATTCGATCTGCGCGTTGAGGCTGCGCAGCTCGTCGTCGGCCCAGCGCTGCGCCGCGGCCAGGACCTCGGCGTTGATGCGCAGCGGATAGGCTTTCTTCTCACTCATGGGGGCTCCTGGCGGGGCGGTGGGGCGCCCCGTTGCGAGTGTGGCTCAATACAGCGAACCGGCATTGACGATCGGCTGGGTGCCGCGGTCCGAGCACAGCACGGTCAGCAGGTTGCTGACCATGTGCGCCTTGCGCTCCTCGTCCAACTCAACCACGCCGTTCTTCTGCAGTTCGCCCAGGGCCATCTCGACCATGCCGACCGCACCGGCCACGATGCGCGTGCGCGCGGCGATCACCGCGTTGGCCTGCTGCCGCTGCAGCATCGCCTGGGCGATTTCAGCGGCGTAGGCCAGGTGGCTGATGCGCGCGTCGATCACCTGCACACCCGCATCGGCCAGGCGCTCGGCCAGCTCGTTCTTCAGGTGCTGGGAGATCTCGTTGGCATGGCTTCGCAGGGCCAGCTGGCCGTCCTCGTGCTGGTCGTAGGGATAGCTGGTGGCCATCGCACGCAGCGCGGATTCGGACTGGATGTGCACGAAGCTCTCGTAGTCGTCCACGTTGTAGACCGCTTCGGAGGCGTCGACCACCTGCCAGACGATCACTGCGGCGATCTCGATCGGGCTGCCGTCCAGCTCGTTGACCTTCAGCTTGCCGCTCTCGAAGTTGCGCACGCGCTGGCTGACCCGGCGCTTGGCGTAGAAGGGGTTGTTCCAGCGCAGGCCGTTGTCCTTGACGGTGCCGACGTACTTGCCGAACAGGCTCAGCACGGCCGCCTGGTTGGGCTGGATGGTGTACAGGCCGGCCAGGATGAAGACCGCGGCAGCGACCACCAGCACGCCGGCCAGCATCAGCAGCAGGTTGGGCGAGCCGGTGCTGGCCTTGGCCGCCACCCCCAGCACGAACAGCGCGCCGCCGGCCAGCGCAGCCAGCAGGGATCCGGCCAGGGTGCCGAGGCCGTTGAGGGAGGCAAGCGACTTCTCTTTCATGGCGGTACGTCCTTGAGGGTTCGAAGTGAAGATATCAAAGTGATATCACTTGTCGACTACCGTTCGTCGGATGCCATGGCCCGGGTGCCCGGCCAGCTAGAATGCCCACCCGCCTTCACATCGCTGCTGGAACTGCCATGGCCAAGCTTGGAACTCCGTTGTCCCCCTCCGCCACCCGCGTGCTGCTGCTGGGCTCGGGCGAACTCGGCAAGGAGGTGGCCATCGAGCTGCAGCGGCTGGGTGTGGAGGTGATCGCCGCCGACCGTTACGCCGACGCGCCGGCGATGCAGGTCGCACACCGCTCGCACGTGATCGACATGCTGGACGCGATGGCCCTGCGCGCGCTGATCGCCCAGGAGCAGCCGCACCTGGTAGTGCCGGAGATCGAGGCCATCCACACCGAGACCCTGGTCCAGCTGGAACAGGAGCAGGGCCTGCGGGTGATCCCGACCGCGCGTGCTGCACGCCTGACCATGGACCGCGAAGGCATCCGCCGCCTGGCCGCCGAAACCCTGGGCCTGCCGACCTCGCCGTACCGCTTCGTCGATACCGAGGCCGAGTACCGTGCTGCCGTGGCCGCCATCGGCCTGCCGTGCGTGGTCAAGCCGGTGATGTCGTCCTCGGGCAAGGGCCAGAGCACCCTGCGCAGCGAGGCGGACATCGCCCCGGCGTGGGACTACGCGCAGACCGGTGGCCGCGCCGGTGCGGGCCGCTGCATCGTCGAAGGTTTCATCGATTTCGACTACGAGATCACCCTGCTGACCGTGCGCCATGCCGGTGGCACCTCGTTCTGTGCGCCGATCGGCCATCTGCAGAAGGATGGCGACTACCGCGAAAGCTGGCAGCCGCAACCGATGTCGAGCGCGGCACTGGCGCGTGCCGAAGAGATCTCGCGCGCGATCACCGACGACCTCGGTGGCTGGGGCCTGTTCGGCGTGGAGCTGTTCGTGAAGGGTGATGAGGTGTGGTTCAGCGAAGTGTCGCCGCGCCCGCACGACACCGGCCTGGTGACGCTGGTATCGCAGGAGCTGAGCGAGTTCGCGCTGCACGCGCGCGCCATCCTCGGCCTGCCGATTCCGGTGATCCGCCAGAGCGGCCCGTCGGCCTCGTGCGCGCTGCTGGCGCACGGCGAGGGCGTGCCGTACTTCAACAACGTCGCCGCCGCCCTGCACGTGCCGGACACCGCCGTGCGCCTGTTCGGCAAGCCGAGCGTGCACGGCCATCGCCGCGTGGGCGTGACCCTGGCGCGCGCGGAAACCATTGACGAAGCACGCGCCATCGCGCGTGATGCCGCCGACGCCATCGGCGTCGAACTGCGCCCGTAAGAAAGGAGCGACGACCAACGGTCGTCGCCTACCCAAACCCGGTGGGTACCGACCGTTGGTCGGTACAGATTTCCGTGCAGTCGACTAACAGTCGACTCTACCGCACATCCACCCACACCAGGTGGTGGTCGCTGCCGTCGGCGATCTTCGCCTCCGGGCTTTCATTGGCCGGCCAGAAGATGCCGCTGCCGATGTACTCGAAACCGGTCGAGGGCAGTACGTAGTCCAGGCGCATGGTGCCGGACTTCGGGCCGAAGTCGCCGGTGGCGTGGAACGGTGCGCCCTTGCGCTCGATGCCCTTGGCCGCATAGGCCAGGCTGGTCTGCTCACCGCCGACGCTGCGCGGGGTGGGGTAGCGCAGCACGCGGGCGTTCTCGATCAGCTCGACGATCGCCTCATGGCGGCCATCGCCGTCGACCGGGTCGTTGTTGAGGTCGCCCAGGATCACGAAGCGTGCGTCCTGCGCCAGGCCACCGCACTGGCCCTTGTCGTCACACAGCCACGGCTTGTCACCCTTGGAAAGGTACTCCTGCCACAGGCGCAGCTCGTCGTGGTTGCGCGCCGCGTTGCGCTTCTCCGGGCCGTCGAACACCGGCGGGGTCGGGTGCGAGACCAGCGCATGCACCACGCCGGCCGGGGTCTTCACCGGCACGTCCCAATGCGACTTCGACGACAGGCGCAGCTGCGACCACACCTGGTCGTTGTAGAAGCTCTGGCCGGTACGCGGATCGACCGGGCGGATGGCACCCGGCATCGCACTCCATTTCAGCAGCTGGAAGCTGCGTACCTTGGCTTCATCGATCGGGTAACGCGACAGCACCAGCATGCCGTACTGGCCCGGGTGCAGGCCGTAGCCCCACGCATCGTTGCCGCGGCTGCGGCCTTCGCCGCCGACCACGCCGTTGTTGTCCAGGTCCAGGCCACTGGGCACGCCGGTATTGACCGGGGCCAGATAGCGGTAGGCGAAATGCAGCGGCTTGCCGCCGCCGGGCTGGGCGACTTCCAGGTAGCGCTTCTGGAACAGGTCGGCGGCGCGATGGGCGTCGTCGAAATCGAATTCGTTCAGCAGCACCAGATCCGGGCGCACCTGCTGCAGTACCGCGGCGATCTTGCGTGCGTGCTCGCTGTCGCCTTCCAGTTCCTTGATCAGGCCACCGGCGTCGTCGGAGTACAGCGAGGTGTTGTAGGTAGCCAGGCGCAGCGCAGTGGACGGCTTTTCGGTCATCGCGGGGGACGTGGCGAAGGCAGGGGCGGTGGCGCCGCAGAGCAGGGCCAGGGCGAGGATCAGGGGATGGCGGCGGGTCATGTTCATGGGCCGTATTGTGCACCTGGCCTGGTGTCAGCGGTTTGTCAGCGCCCGTCCAGTTCGTTGTCGAAATCGTGCCAGCGGCGGCCGTCGTACGCCTCCAGCGGATGGAAGCGGCGCTTGTAGTCCATCTTCTGGTGGCCGCGGATCCAGTAGCCCAGGTACACGTGTGGCAGGCCCTCGCGGCGCGCCCATTCAATCTGCTGCAGGATCGCGAAGGTGCCCAGCCCGCGCGCGGCGTGGTCCGGGTCGAAGAACGTGTAGACCGCCGACAGGCCGTGCTCGGTGACGTCGGTCACCGCCACCCCCAGCAGTTGGCTGGGCTGGCCGTCGTGGCCGGGCAGGCGCATTTCCATGAAACGGGTGTGCGACCAGCTGCCGATCAGGAACTGCTCGAATTCGTGCGGGCCGTGGTCGTCCATGCCGCCATTGGCGTGGCGGTGGGTGAGGTAGCGGCGATACAGCGCGAACAGGTCGTCGCGGGCGGTGGCGGCGGTGATCCGTACCTCCAGGTCGGCATTGCGGGCGGCGCAGCGGCGCTGGCTGCGGTCCGGAGCGAAGCGCGCCACCGGGATCCGCACCGCCACGCAGGCCTGGCAGTGCGCGCAATGGGGCCGGTAGACCAGATCGCCGCTGCGGCGGAAGCCCCAGCTCAGTGCCAGCGGATAGAGCGCACCGAGGCGCCGGTCGTTCGGGTCCAGCACCAGGTCGCGTGCCACCCGGTCCGACCAGTACCCGCAGGGGTGCTCGCCGGTCTGGAAAAGTCGCAGTTCGTCGTCTCTGTCGCCATGCATCGCCATGGGCACAGCATAGCCCCAGGTTGTCGCAGTGGCGGCGACTGTCCGCCGGATGAATGGCACCGGCAGCGGCGTCAACCGATGTCGCGCCCGGGCGTTGTTGTCCCCCGAGGGTGAAGTGATCACCCCGACGCTGTTCCCATCCCCAGGAGTGACCTCATGATCCGTAACCCCCTGCTGCTGGCCCTGCTGCTCGGCACCTCCGCTTCCGGTATCGCGCTCGCTGCCGACACCCCGGCCACGCCCGCGCAGCGTCCGGCCAAGCTGGACACCAACGGCGACGGCGTCATCGACCGCGGCGAAGCCGCTGCCAACCCGCGCCTGGCCGCGAAGTTCGACGAGCTGGACAAGAACAAGGACGGCAAGCTCTCGCGCGATGAGCTGCCGCGCTGGAAGCATGGTCGCCGTGGCCACGGCGGTGAGCGCTGGGCCAAGCTGGACGTCAACAAGGACGGCCGCATCAGCCGCGAGGAAGCCAAGGCCGATCCGCGCCTGGCCGCGCGCTTCGACCAGCTTGATCTGAACAAGGACGGCTATCTGGACAAGGCCGACCGCGAGCTGCGTATGAAGCAGCATCGTGATGCCTGGTTCGCTGCCGCCGACACCAACAAGGACGGCCAGCTGAGCAAGGCCGAGTTCGACGCCGCCAAGGGCCCGATGCACGGTGGCCCGCGCCATGGCGGTCCGCGCGACGGTGGCGCACCGGCGCCGCAGCGCTGAGGGTCGACGCAGTGAATGACGACAACGCCGGCAGACTGCCGGCGTTGTCCGTTATACGTTTCCGCTGCGCATCAATGCATACACCACCAGGGCGATCACGAAGACGTTCGCGCCGATGATGCCGGTGCGCCCGTAGACGGATTCGTATTGCCAGTTGGTTCCGCTGCGGCCGCGCCGCGCCGAATCACGCGCGATCATGGGGGCCATCACGCGCTGCAGCGGCACCAGGCACTGGTAGTTCACCGTACCCAGGCCGATGACGAGAATGGCAAGTTGCAGCCACAGCGGCACCTGCAGCATCAGCGAAACCAACAGGCTGGTGCAGACGACCATCGCAGTGAACGTATTGAGGTGCACGAACCGTCGCACGGCCGCCCGTTCCTGCGGGGTGTCTGCGAAGCGCAGCAGGAAGCGGCCCCCCAGATAGCTGCCGATGATGCCACCGACGACGCCCCCGGCAACGGCGGCCCAGTTGCTGGCGGGTATCAGGTGCAGCTGGCTGGCGGCGGCCGTCAGTGAACCCATGGCTGCGCCGCCTGCGGCACTGACGCCGCCCAGGCCCAGCTTGCTGCCGCCCACGCCGACGCCGGTGCTGAGCAGGATCGCGGCACTGGCGGTGCCGGGTGCGGCCACCAGGACCATCGACACCACGGCGGTGGCGAATGCAGCGCTCGGCGCGCTGCTGCGTGCGAACTCACCGAAGCGCTGCAGCAGGCCGTCGCGCACCAGGGTGCGGGCGCGCGACAGGCGCTTGCGCACCGCCGCGTCGCTGAGACCGAGCAGGTCGGCCACTTGCTGCGAGCGCTGGCCTTCGCGGTAGTACAGCAACAGCACTTCGCGGCTGTCGGCGGGTAGGGTGGAGATGATGTCCTCGGCGGCGATTTCTTCCTCCACCCGCTGCAGGCGATCGGCGGCGCCCGGCGACGGATCTGCGGCCATCCCCATCGCCACCTCGGCCGCCTCGCCGGTCAGTGGACGGCCACGCTGGGCGCGCAGCCAGTCGCGGGCCAGGTTGCGGGTGATCTGCCGCAGCCACGGCAGGAAGCTGGTCGCGCTGCGCAGCTGGTGCAGCTGCTGCCAGCCCTTCACAAAGGCTTCCTGGGCAATGTCCTCGCTGGCCTGGCGGTCGCGGGTGATGGCCAGCGCGATGGCGGTGACCGTGTTCTGGCAGGCCAGCACGATGCGGCCGTAGGCGTGCTGGCAACCGCTGGCGGCAGCGGGCAGTTCGCGTTCCAGGGTCTGGTCGATCGATGCGGCGAACGTCGTCATGGCGGCGGCTCTCCTGCTGGGATTGTGTCCCATGACGGAGCTGCGCGCCCAATGTGACCGCAGATGCTGATGCATCTGCGGTCCGCGCATTCCACCTCATCCCCGCGCCGTTGGCGCGCCCCCTTGAACAACAAGGGGGCTCCAATCCTGACGGGTTACGGTGAAGTCGCGGCCCTGCTGCCAGGCCGCTGTGCTCGCCGGGCATGGCCCGGCGCTACCGCCTCTTACTTGGAGGGCTGGATACGGACCCGGATTTCTTCCTCTTCCGGCGCGGCCTGAGGGGCCGGTTGCGCCTGCTGCGGCTGGGCCTGCGCGGCAGGTGCCGGGGCGCCGCGATGGCGCAGGCCGATCACCAGCGCCACGCCGGCGATCACCACCAGCAGGGCGATGCGGATGCGCCAGGCCCAGCCGCGGCCGCTGCCGCTCGTTTCGGCGGTGTCGCGGAAGGCGAACTCGGCGGTTGGGTGGTCGCGGCGGGTGGTGTCGAGCAGGCGGGCCTCGCGCAGGATTTCGCGTGCGCGCGGCTGATCGTCGGCGCGCACGATCCAGACTGCCGGGTAGGCGTTGGCGTTGCCAAGGTCGGTATAGCTGAACTGACCGCGGCGGCGGGTCTTGTACGAGCGCCCGTTGGTCACCTTGACGTCGATGCCGTGCTCGCGCAGCAGGTCGGCTACGCCTTCGACGGTTTCCACGCGCTGGCTGCTGAAGATCTGGCGCATCGGTTTACTCCTTGGCCGGCACGGCGGCGGCCGCGGCCTGGTCGGGAACCACGCGGATCAGGCCCTCCTGCGCGGTACTGGCCACCAGCACGCCGTTGCGGGTGAAGAACTGGCCGCGGGCCAGGCCGCGCGAATCCTGCGCGCTGGGGCTGTCCAGGGAGTACAGCAGCCAGTCGTCGGCGCGGAACGGGCGATGGAACCAGATCGCGTGGTCGAGCGAGGCCATCTGCACGTGCGGGTGGTAATAGCTGATGCCGTGCGGGAAGGTTGCCGTTCCCAGCAGGTGGAAATCGGAGGCATAGGCCAGCAGCGCCTGGTGCAGTTCCGGGGCGTCGCCGACCGGCTCGCTCAGGCGCAGCCACACCTGGTGGTAGGGCGGACGCTTGGGCGGGTTCAGTTCGTCACGCGGGTAGACATGGCGGAACTCGAACGGGCCGCCGCGCGACAGCCAGCGCTGCACCTTGATCGGCAGCCGCTCCAGCACTTCGGCCGGCAGCGGACGGTTCGGTTCGATGTCTTCCGGCTGCGGCACTTCGGGCATCTTGTGCTGGTGCTCGGCGCCGGTCTCGGCCTGCTGGAACGAGGCCGCGCAGAAGAAGATCACCTTGCCGTGCTGGATCGCAGTGACCCGGCGTACCGAGAAGCTGCCGCCGTCGCGGGTGCGGTCCACGTCGTAGACGATCGGGTGGTCGATGTTGCCGGCGCGCAGGAAGTAGGCGTGCAGTGAGTGCACGTGGCGGCCGTTGTCGACCGTGGCCTGGGCCGCGGCCAGCGCCTGGCCCAGCACCTGCCCGCCGAACACGTACTTGGTGCCGATGTCGCGGCTCTGCCCGCGGAACAGGTTGTCCTCCAGCCGCTCCAGGGTGAGCAGGTCGATCAGCTCGGAGACGACGGGTTCGGGCGTGTCGTTCAAGGGGGCGGCCACGGCAGTGAAAGAGGGCCTGATTATACCGGTCAGGGGTCAGTTCCCTTTCGCCCGGCGAAAGGGATCTGACCCCGGGCGAGGCAACCGCTATTTGCCGAGGCGGGCCACGAGCGCCTGCAGGGCGTTCTGTGCGTCCGGCGCAAACCAGGCCTCGACGAAGCGGTCGAGCTGGATCAGGTCCGGCTGCAGCGCCACGTGCAGATCCGCGCGGGCGATGGCGCGGGTCAGCAGCATCGGCTGGCGCGGCTGCTTGAGCAGGTTCTGCAGCCAGGCCACGGCACGCGCGACCACCAGGTCACCTTCGGCCAGTTCGTCGACCAGGCCGATCTGCAGCGCCTGTTCGGCCGGCACCAGCGAACCGGTGGTCAGCAGGACACCGGCGCGGTGCACGCCCACCGCACGGCGCAGCAGGCGCTGGATGCCCTCCGGTGCGATCAGGCCGACCTGCACTTCGTTCAGGCCGATGGCATACGGTCGCGACGGATCGGCGCTGCGCGCCATGACGCGGTAGTCGCAGCACAGGGCCAGCACGCAGCCACCCGCCGGGGCGTGGCCGGTGATCGCCGCGACCACCGGAATGCGGCTCTCGGCCAGCGTGCGCACGGCGCCAAAGAAGGCGTTCCAGGTGTCCAGCAACTTGTGCTTGTCATCTCCATGCGAGAGCAGGTGCGGCACGTCCATGCCGCCGGTGAAGATGCGCTCGCTGCCCGACAGCACGATGCCGTGCGCGTCTTCGGCCATGGCCAGCTCGATGGCATGGATCAACTGCCGGCACAGTTCGGTGTCCAGTGCGTTGACCGGCGGCCGCGCCAGGCGCAGTTCGCGAATTGGGCCATGGTTGATCACCTCGATGAGCGTCGTCATGCTGCGGTCTCGTTGCGAAGAAGGAACCTGGACGATGATAACCAAACCATTCGTTGGCGTACTGTTGGTTCTGTGTGCGGCCGCAGCATCGGTTTCGGCGGCGGAACCGGCCTGCGTCACGGTGGAGCAGGGCTGGGCGCGGTTGCCACCGAATCCGGCGATGCCGATGACCGCCGGCTACGGCGTGATCCACAACGGCTGCAGCAAGGCGGTGGTGATCACCGGCGCAAGCAGTGCGGTGTTTGGCGATGTGTCGCTGCACGAAACCACCATCGTCGATGGGGTCAGCCGGATGCGCGCGATCGAGCGCCTGCCACTGGCACCGGGCGCGCGTGCCGAGCTCAAGCCCGGTGGCCTGCACCTGATGCTGATGCAGGGCAAGGGCCCGTTGAAGGAAGGCCAGGCGCTGCCGCTGCGGCTGCAGCTGGAAGGCGGTGGCGAAGCGAGTGCGGCGCTGACCGTGCGCAAGGCTGCGCCGTAGCGGGATGGTAGTGCCGGCCGCTGGCCGGCAGCACAGGAAATGCCGGCCAGCAGCCGGCACTACTGCGGGGGCTTACGTCCAGTCGTACGAGAACAGCACCGTGCGGCTTTCCGGCTCGTACAGCATCACGATCGCATCGGCACCGGTGGCGCACCAGTTGTAGCCGGCCACGTCGGCCACGGCGAAGAACGTGTTGCCATTGCGGGTGATGATCACCGTTTCAGCATCGTCCGCAGCGTTGGGGTCATCGGCAGCGTCGGTGAAGCCCAGTTCGAATGCCGCGGGAATCTCCGCGGTCTCGATCCAGTTGCCACAGGAAATCCGTCCCCCCAGCGTATCCAGGTAATCGCGCTCGCTGGCCTCACCGTTGCCGTAGCGCGAGTAGCAGGCGAGACGGCCGTGCGCGGCATGGTAGTCGCGGGCCTTGGCGTAGCTCTCGCGCATCTGTGCGATGTGTTCCTGCGCGTGCTTGTCCTGCACCGCGTCGCCGATGAAATAGCCCTCGTTGCCGAGAAAGCGCATCTCGTTGCCGGCGGTCAGTTCGAAGGCGATCCAGTTGGTGCCGGTGAAATCGTTGTGGTGTTCTTCGGTGGTCTCGCCGATGCAGCCGTCATACGGCTCGATCGGGCACAGCATCGTTGCCACCTGGCCGGCCAGTTCCGGGCGCAGCACGCCCAGGTCGATCTTCAGCAGCGGCAGCAGATGCTGGGCGAGCCACGCCTGGTCAGCGGGGAAGACGTCGGTGGGGAAGGGGACCATGCCGGGCAGCAGGTCGCTCAGTTCAGTCTGGTGGATCATGTCAATCCTTTGAATTGCAACGGTAGCGCCGGGCCATGCCCGGCGGACCAGACGCCGACCAAGGTCGGCATCTACCAGAAGCGGATCAGCTCGACGCGCTGCGGATCGCCTCCGGCAGCGGTGCGCTCCTGCCGGTCTGCGTATCCATCCAGACCACCACCACGTTACCGTCGGAATACAGCTTCGAATCGTCCTGCTGGTCGACGATGCGGTGGCCGATGGTCACGCTGCTGTTGCCCAGGCGCTCGACGAACAGCTCGACCAGGATGTCGTTGGGCCACACGATCGGCAGCCGGTAGTTGACGTTGGTCGCGGCCACCACCGGTGCGATGCGGTCGGTCATCGACACGCCTTCAACGCCCAGCATCCAGCGCACGCGGGCTTCTTCCAGATAGGAAATGTACTTGGCGTTGTTGACGTGGCCCATGCTGTCCATGTCGCGCCACCGCACGCTGATCGGGATGCGGGCCAGGATCTTGTGTTCGCTGCTCATCAGGCGTCCTTCTTCTTGCGGGTCGTCGCGGTCTTGCTGGTCTTGCCGGTGCTCTTGGCAGCCACCGCCTTCTTCGCCGGCTTCTCAGGCTTCACCTTGCGTGGCGGACGGGCGTCGGGCTTGTTGGCCACCGCAGCCGGTTGCTCCGGGCGCGCGCTGGTGGAGGGCAGCATGCGGGCCAGGAACTGGCCGGTGTACGACTGCGGGCAGGCCGCCACGTCCTCCGGCGTGCCGGTGACCAGGATGGTGCCACCGCGATGGCCGCCTTCCGGTCCCAGATCCACAATCCAGTCGGCGGTCTTGATCACGTCCAGGTTGTGCTCGATCACCACCACCGTGTTGCCTTCGTCGCGCAGCTTGTGCAGCACGCCCAGCAGCGCCTCGATGTCGTGGAAGTGCAGGCCGGTGGTCGGCTCGTCGAGGATGTACAGGGTGCGGCCGGTATCGCGGCGTGACAGTTCCTTGGACAGCTTCACGCGCTGCGCTTCACCACCGGACAATGTGGTCGCGCTCTGGCCCAGCTTGATGTAGCTCAGGCCGACGTCGACCAGCGTTTCCAGCTTGCGCGCGATCGACGGCACCGGCTCGAACAGCTTCAGCGCATCCTCGACGGTCATTTCCAGCACGTCGTTGATGTTGAAGCCCTTGTACAGGATCTCCAGCGTCTCGCGGTTGTAGCGCTTGCCATGGCAGACATCGCACGGCACGTACACGTCCGGCAGGAAGTGCATTTCGACCTTGATCAGGCCATCACCCTGGCAGGCTTCGCAGCGGCCGCCGCGCACGTTGAAGCTGAAGCGGCCCGGCGAATAGCCACGCGCACGCGCTTCGGGCACCTGTGCGAACAGTTCGCGCAGGGGAGTGAACAGGCCGGTGTAGGTGGCCGGGTTCGAACGCGGGGTGCGGCCGATCGGCGACTGGTCGATGTCCACCACCTTGTCGAACAGGTCCAGGCCATCGATCTCCTTGTAGGGAGCGATCGGATGCGAGGCGCCGTTGATCTCGTTGGCGGCCAGCGAGAACAGGGTGTCGTTGATCAGGGTCGACTTGCCCGAGCCGGACACGCCGGTCACGCAGGTCAGCAGCCCCGACGGAATCGCCAGGTCCACGCCCTTCAGGTTGTTGCCGGTCGCCCCGCGCAGATGCAGGGTCATTTTCGGGTTCGGGGTGTGCCGGCGCGCCGGGATCTCGATCGCGCGCTTGCCCGAAAGGTACTGGCCGGTCAGCGAGCGTGGTGCCTCCAGGATGTCCTGCAGGGTGCCCTGGCCGACGATCTCGCCGCCGTGCACGCCCGCGCCCGGGCCGATGTCCAGCACATAGTCGGCCAGCCGGATCGCATCCTCGTCATGCTCGACCACGATCACCGTGTTGCCCAGGTCACGCAGGCGGGTGAGGGTGCCGAGCAGGCGTTCGTTGTCGCGCTGGTGCAGGCCGATCGACGGCTCGTCGAGCACGTACATCACGCCGACCAGACCGGCGCCTATCTGGCTGGCCAGGCGGATGCGCTGCGCCTCGCCTCCGGACAAGGTGTCGGCCTTGCGCTCCAGGGTCAGGTAATCCAGGCCGACATCGACCAGGAAGCCGAGGCGTTCGCCGATCTCCTTGACGATCTTCGCGGCGATCTCGCCGCGCCAGCCCGGCAGGCTCAGTTCGCTGAAGAACTTCAGTGCCTCGTCGATCGGCAGCACCACCAGCTCCGGTAGCGGACGATCGGCCACGAACACGTTGCGTGCCGCCTTGTTCAGGCGCGCGCCGTTGCATTCCGGGCACGGCTGTTCGCTGATGTACTTGGACAGCTCCTCGCGCACCGCCGGCGATTCGGTTTCCTTGTAGCGGCGTTCGAGGTTGGGAATGATGCCCTCGAAGCGATGCTTGCGCTGGGTGCGGCCACCGGCTTCGGTGAAGTAGGTGAAGGTGATCGTTTCGTCGCCGCTGCCGTACAGCACGGCCTGCTGGATCTTGGCCGACAGCGAGTTCCACGCGGCGTCCACGTCGAACTTGTAGTGCTTGGCCAGCGAGGCGATCAGCTGGAAGTAGTAGGCGTTGCGACGGTCCCAGCCACGCACCGCACCAGCGGCCAGCGACAGCTCCGGGTGCACGACCACGCGCGAAGGGTCGAAGAACTCGGCGATGCCCAGGCCATCGCAGCCGGGGCAGGCGCCCATCGGCGCGTTGAAGGAGAACAGGCGCGGTTCCAGCTCGGGCAGCGAGTAATCGCAGACCGGGCAGGAGTACTTGGAGGAGAACAGGGTTGGCGCGGTCTCGGCGTTGTCCAGGCTCTGCACCGAGGCCATGCCGTCGCCCAGCTTCAGCGCGGTCTCGAAGCTCTCGGCCAGGCGCTGCTTGATGTCCTCGCGCGGGCGGAACCGGTCGATCACCGCTTCGATGGTGTGCTTCTGGCGCAGCGCCAGCGGCGGCACCGCGTCGATTTCATACAGCTCGCCGTCCACGCGCACGCGCACGAAGCCCTGCGCACGCAGCTGGTCGAAGACCTGCGCATGCTCGCCCTTGCGGTCGCGGATGACCGGGGCCAGCAGCATGTAGCGCTGTTCCGGGTCCAGGGTCAGCACCTGGTCGACCATCTGGCTGACCGTCTGCGCCTCCAGCGGGTAGCCGTGGTCCGGGCAGCGCGGGGTGCCGACGCGGGCGTACAGCAGGCGCAGGTAGTCGTAGATCTCGGTGATGGTGCCGACGGTCGAACGCGGGTTGTGCGAGGTCGACTTCTGCTCGATCGAGATGGCCGGGGACAGGCCCTCGATGTGGTCCAGGTCCGGCTTTTCCATCACGCTCAGGAACTGCCGTGCATAGGCCGACAGCGACTCGACGTAGCGGCGCTGGCCTTCTGCATAGATGGTGTCGAACGCCAGCGAGGACTTGCCCGAGCCGGACAGGCCGGTGATCACGATCAGCTTGTCGCGGGGCAGGTCGAGGTCGAGGTTCTTCAGATTGTGCGTCCGCGCGCCGCGGATGCGGATGAAATCCATCGCCATGGGGGATCCGGTTGTGGGGGCGTTGGCTGGGTGCCGGGCCAGCAGGGAACGGCAATCGGTCAGCCTACCGAGGTGACCAGATGGGGGCAATGGGCGACAATGCCAGCCCGATGTCTCACCTGATGAGACAGGCCGACAGCTTTGTGTAGAGCCGGGCCATGCCCGGCTGCCTGGGCCCCGGACCGTTCAGCCGGGCATGGCTGGGCCCTACAGGGCCGGCCCCGGGCTGTGCAGGGGTTGACTTGACCCGCGCCCGCTGATCTGCGTAAAATTCCGCTCCTGTCCGCCCTCGATGGCGGCAGCTCAGACCACAATAACTACAGAGGAAGGCCTGGTCATGTACGCAGTACTGGTCACCGGCGGTAAGCAATACCGCGTGGCGCAGGGCGAAAAGCTCCGCATTGAAAAGCTCGAAGTCGAAGTCGGCAGCGAGATCAAGTTTGACAACATCCTGATGCTGGGTGACAGCGACGGCGTGAAGCTGGGCGATGCGCTGAAGGGCGCTGCCGTCACCGCCAAGGTCCTGTCCCAGGGTCGTGCTGACAAGGTCCGGATCATCAAGTTCCGTCGCCGCAAGCACCACATGAAGCGTCAGGGTCACCGTCAGTACTACACCGAAATCGAGATCACCGGCATCGCCGGCTAAGCATCAGGAGAAGCAGTCATGGCACATAAAAAGGGCGTAGGCTCCTCGCGCAACGGTCGCGACTCCAACCCGAAGTACCTGGGCGTCAAGATCTTCGGCGGCCAGGCCATCGAAGCCGGCAACATCATCGTGCGTCAGCGCGGCACCCAGTTCCACCCGGGTTCGGGCGTTGGCCTGGGCCGTGACCACACCCTGTTCGCCCTCGTGGACGGCAAGGTGGAGTTCTCGGTCAAGGGCGCCAAGAAGCGTCGTACCGTCAGCATCGTCTCGGCCGACGCCTGATCCAGGCATCGCCGGCACCCATGCCCCGGCATGGCTGTGCTGGATGAAGAGCACGTTGCATGGAGAGCCCCGCTTCGGCGGGGCTTTTCGTTAGAGTGAACGCAAGACCGGCCATGCCGGGTTGTCGGCCCGCGGCCGGCATGACATTCAAGGCGACGGCAGTCAGGCCGCGCCCATCGCAGGCATCGAAACAATGAAACTGGTAGACGAAGCAGAAATCGAAGTGTTCGCCGGCAACGGCGGCAACGGCTGCATTGGCTTCCGTCGCGAGAAGTTCATTCCGCTCGGCGGCCCGGACGGCGGCGACGGCGGTGCGGGCGGCAGCGTGTACATCCGCGCCGACGAAAACCTGAACACCCTGGTCGACTTCCGCCATGAGCGCATCTTCAAGGCGCAGCGCGGCGAGAACGGCATGGGCCGCCAGGCCTATGGCAAGGGCGGCGAAGACCTGACCATCACCGTGCCGGTCGGCACCGTGGTGATCAACGTTGCCACCGATGAAGTCATCGGCGACCTGACCCAGCACGGCGACCGCCTGCTGGTGGCCAAGGGCGGTCGCGGTGGCCTGGGCAACATGCACTTCAAGAGCTCGACCAACCGCTCGCCGCGCCAGGCGCTGCCGGGCGAGCCGGGCGAAGAGCGCACGCTGAAGCTGGAGCTGAAGCTGCTGGCCGATGTCGGCCTGCTGGGCTTCCCCAACGCGGGCAAGAGCACGCTGATCCGTGCCGTTTCGGCGGCAACGCCGAAGGTGGCCGATTACCCGTTCACCACGCTGTACCCGAACCTGGGTGTGGTGAAGGTGGAGAACCACCGCAGCTTCGTGATTGCCGATATTCCGGGCCTGATCGAAGGCGCGGCGGATGGTGCCGGCCTGGGCGCGCAGTTCCTGCGCCACCTGCAGCGCACCCGCCTGCTGCTGCACCTGGTGGACATCTCGCCGATGGAAGGTGGGGTGGAAGGCATTTCCCCGGTCGAGCAGGTGCGTGCGATCGAGCGCGAACTGGAAAAGCACGATCCGGAGCTGCTGCAGAAGCCGCGCTGGCTGGTGCTGAACAAGGCTGACCTGATGTTCGAAGACGAAGCGAAGGCCGCGGCCGAGCAGATCGTCGCCGAGCTGGGCTGGAAGGAGCCGTGGTTCCTGGTCTCGGCGCTGGGCCGCGAAGGCACCTTCCCGATCATGAGCCGGATCATGGCGTTCTTCGATCGCCAGAAGGAAGACGAGCTGGAAGCCCGCAACGCGCAGTGATGCCGTTGTGGTTCCGTGCGAAAAACCCGGCTTCGGCCGGGTTTTTCATTTGGTAGTGCCGGCCGCGCGGCCCCGCGGATCGCCCGGACCGCAGGCAACAAAAAACCCGGCCGAGGCCGGGCTTTTGTCTGCAGCCCAAACCCCGAAGGGCAGGGCGGCAACGCCGGATCAGGCGGCCTTGAGGGCCTTGATGCGGTCGTTCAGGCGGCTCTTATGGCGAGCAGCCTTGTTCTTGTGGATCAGGCCACGCGCGCTGAAGCGATCCAGGATCGGCTGGGCAACGGCGAAGGCGGCTTCGGCGCCGGCGGCATCGTTGGCGTCCAGCGCCTTGATCACTTTCTTGACAGCGGTGCGCAGCATCGAGCGCTGAGCCACGTTGCGCGCGTTGCGCACGACGGTCTGCTTGGCGCGCTTCTTGGCGGACTTGATATTGGCCACGGTGGTGGTTTCCTGAAAAAATCGGTGTTATGGGAACAGCAAGCTAGCTAGTATGATGGCCCGAGAAATGTACGTCAAGTCGATTGTCAAGAGGGACGCTGAGTGAGTTCACCGAAGATGTTGCGAGGCCTGCTGTCGTTCAGCAGCATGACCATGGTCTCGCGGGTGCTCGGACTTGTCCGGGACCAGGTGATCACCACCACGTTCGGCACCAATGCGGTCACCGATGCGTTCTGGGTCGCCTTCAGGGTACCCAATTTCCTGCGCCGGTTGTTCGCCGAAGGCTCGTTCGCCACCGCTTTCGTGCCCGTGTTCACGGAAGTGAAGGAAACCCGCAGCCACGCCGAACTGCGTGAACTGATGGCCCGTACCGCCGGCACCCTGGGTGGGGTGCTGATGCTGGTCACCGCCGTGGCGCTGATCTTCGCACCGCAGCTGGCCTCGGTCTTCTCAAGCGGCGTTGATACCGACCCGGTGAAGCAGGGCCTGCTGATCGACCTGTTCCGCCTGACCTTCCCGTTCCTGTTGTTCGTCTCTCTCACCGCGCTGGCCGGCGGTGCGCTGAACAGCTTCCAGCGCTTCGCCATGCCGGCGCTGACCCCGGTCATCCTCAACCTGTGCATGATCGCCGGTGCGCTGTGGCTGGCCCCGCGGCTGGGCGGCACTCCAGAGAAGCAGATCCTGGCACTGGGCTGGGCGGTACTGGCCGCCGGTATCCTGCAACTGCTGTTCCAGCTGCCCTCACTGAAGGGCATCAACCTGCTGACCCTGCCGCGCTGGGGCTGGCGCCACCCGGGCGTGCGCAAGGTGATGACGCTGATGGTGCCGACCCTGTTCGGCTCGTCGGTGGCGCAGATCAACCTGCTGCTGGACACCGTCATCGCGGCCAAGCTGACCGATGGCTCGCAGTCCTGGCTGTCGCTGGCCGACCGCTTCCTGGAGCTGCCGCTGGGCGTGTTCGGCGTGGCGCTGGGCACGGTGATCCTGCCGGCGCTGGCCCGCCACCACGTGAGTACTGACCGCGAGGGCTTCTCGCGCTCGCTGGACTGGGGCCTGCGCATGACCCTGCTGATCTCGGTGCCGGCCATGCTGGGCCTGCTGCTGCTGGCCGAGCCGCTGATCGCGACCATCTTCCAGCATGGCCAGTTCAGCGCCTTCGACACCCGCATGACCGCGCTGTCGGTGTACGGCCTGAGCTTCGGCCTGCCGGCGTTCGCCCTGTTGAAAGTGGTGCTGCCGGCGTTCTACGCCCGCCAGGACACCAAGACTCCGGTCCGTGCCGGTGTGGCCGCGCTGGTGGCCAACATGGTGTTCAACTTCGCGCTGCTGGCCGTGCTGTACCAGGTGATGGTGCCCGATGAGCTGAAAGCGCAGGGCGTAATGGCGGCCATCGGCAAGCAGCCGGGCCTGCACCTGGCGCTGGGCATTGCCAGCGCACTGTCCAGTTACCTGAACCTGGGCCTGTTGTGGTACTGGCTGGGCAAGACCGACGTCTACCAGCGCCGGCCGGGCTGGGGCGGCTATCTGCTGCGCCTGCTGCTGGCCTGTGCGGCCATGGTTGGTGTGCTGCTGGCCCTGTTGCACTGGCTGCCAGCGTTCTCCGCGATGGGTGTCTGGGAGCGGATCGGCAGCCTGTCGCTGCTGGTCGGCGGTGGCGGTGCGACCTACGCGGTGGCCATGCTGGCGATGGGCTTCCGCGCGCGCGACCTGCGTGGGCATTGATCGCGGCCCGTGGCGGCTATACTTCAGGGTTACACCATTGAAGCGGCGGCCCCGGTCGGGCCGGAACGAGAGTTGATGAGCAGGCTGTTCAGAAGCGTCGAGGGCGGGGAGCTGTTCCCGAACGGAAGCGTGGTCTGTATCGGTGCATTCGACGGCCTCCACCTGGGTCATCGTGCGCTGGTCCGCCACGCGGTTGCCCGCGCGCGCGCCTTGGGCGTGGCCGCGGTGGCCGTGGCGTTCGAGCCGCTGCCGCGTGAATTCTTCGCCCAGGGCACGCCGCCGCCGCGGCTGACCCTGGCCCGCAGCAAGGTCGAGATCCTGCGCGAGCTCGGTGTCGATGCGATCGGCCTGCTGCGTTTCGACGCGGCAATGGCGGCGATGCCGGCCGAGACCTTCGTGCACCAGCTGCTTGTCAATCGCCTGAGTGCGCGTGAGGTCTGGATCGGGCCGGAGTTCTGCTTCGGCAACCGCCGTCGCGGCGACCTGGCCCTGCTGCAAAAGATGGGCGCCGAACTGGGCTTCACCGCGGGTGAAATCGAAGCGGTCGACCTGCATGGCGAGCGCATCTCCAGCACCCGCATCCGCCAGCTGCTGCAGGAGGGCGACTTCGCCCGCGCCAACGATCTGCTGGGCCGACCGTACGCGATCAGCGGCCGGGTGGTGCGCGGGCGCCAGCTCGGCCGTACGCTGGGCTTCCCCACCGCCAACCTGCGTTTCCCGAAGACCCCTGCGCTGTCGGGCATCTACGCGACCTGGGTGCACGGCGTGTTCGACCAGCCGTGGCCGTCGGTGTCCAGCTTCGGCACGCGGCCGACGGTGGAGGGCGTGGAGCCGCTGCTGGAAGCCCACCTGTTCGATTTCCAGGGCGACCTGTACGGTCGACACATCGAAGTGGAATTCGTCGCCAAGCTGCGCGACGAAGAGAAATTCAATGATCTGGCGGCCCTGACCGACCAGATGCACCGCGACGCCGAACAGGCGCGCGCCATCCTTTCCGAACATAGATTGCGAGCCACTGCGTGAGCCAGGACTACAAGACCACCCTGAACCTGCCAGCCACCGAATTCCCGATGCGCGGCGACCTGCCCAAGCGCGAGCCGGGCATTCTGGCGCAGTGGGAAGCGCAGGGGCTCTACCAGCAGCTGCGCGACAACGCCGCCGGCCGCCCGTTGTTCGTGCTGCACGATGGCCCGCCGTACGCCAACGGCCGCATCCACCTGGGCCACGCGGTCAACAAGATCCTGAAGGACATCATCGTCAAGTCGCGCTACCTGGCCGGCTTCGATGCACCCTACGTGCCGGGCTGGGACTGCCATGGCCTGCCGATCGAGATCGCGGTCGAAAAGAAGTGGGGCAAGGTCGGCACCAAGCTCGACGCCGTTGAATTCCGGCAGAAGTGCCGCGAGTTCGCCGAAGAGCAGATCAACATCCAGCGCGTGGACTTCAAGCGCCTGGGCGTGACCGGTGACTGGGACAACCCGTACAAGACCCTGAGCTTCGACTTCGAAGCCAACGAGATCCGTGCGCTGGCCAAGGTCGTGGCCAATGGCCACCTGGTCCGCGGCGCCAAGCCGGTGTACTGGTGCTTCGACTGTGGCTCGGCGCTGGCCGAGGCCGAGATCGAATACCAGGAAAAGGAATCGCCGGCGATCGACGTGGCCTACGCCGCGCGTGATGCGCAGGCCATCGGGCAGGCGTTCGGCGTGAGCGTGCCGGCCGACGTCGAAGTGGCGGTGCCGATCTGGACCACCACCCCGTGGACGCTGCCGGCCTCGCTGGCGGTGTCGCTGGGTGCGGAAATCAACTACGTGCTGGCCGAAGGCCCGGCGCACAACGGCAAGCGCCGTTGGCTGGTGCTGGCTGCCGCGCTGGCCGAGCGCGCACTGCAGCGCTACGGCGTGGACGAAGTGGTGCTGCACGGTGAAACCACCGGCGCGGCGCTGGAAAACCAGCTCCTGGCGCATCCGTTCTACCCGGAACGCGGGATCCTGGTGCTCAACGGCGACCATGTGTCCGACGAGGACGGTACTGGTGCGGTGCATACCGCCCCCGGCCATGGCCAGGAAGACTTCGTGGTCAGCCAGAAGTACGGCCTGCTGGACAAGTACAACGCCGGTCAGGTGACCCCGATCGACGGCCGTGGCGTGTACCTGGAATCGACCCCGCCGGCCGGTGACGTGGTGCTGGCTGGCCAGCACCTGTGGAAGGCGCAGGAGGCCATCGTCGGCGTGCTGCGCGACAACGGTTCGCTGCTGGCGTTCCATCCGATCCGCCACAGCTACCCGCACTGCTGGCGCCACAAGACGCCGGTGGTGTTCCGCGCCACTCCGCAGTGGTTCATCTCGATGGACAAGGCCAACCTGCGCAACGATGCGCTGGCCGCCATCGACACCGTCGGCTGGTTCCCGACCTGGGGCAAGGCGCGCATCCAGAGCATGGTCGACGGTCGTCCGGACTGGACCATCTCGCGCCAGCGCACCTGGGGTGTGCCGATCGCACTGTTCACCCATCGCCAGACCGGCGAGATCCACCCGCGTTCGGTGGAACTGATGCAGCAGGTCGCCGACCGCGTCGAAGCCGAGGGCATCGACGTGTGGTATTCGCTGGATGCTGCCGAACTGCTGGGTGCCGAAGCGTCCGACTACGAGAAGGTCACCGACATCCTCGACGTCTGGTTCGATTCGGGCGTGACTCATGAGGGCGTGCTCGCCGCGCGTGGCTTCGGCAAGCCGGCCGACCTCTACCTTGAAGGTTCCGACCAGCATCGCGGCTGGTTCCAGTCCTCGCTGCTGACCGGCGTGGCGATCGACAAGCGCGCCCCGTACAAGCAGTGCCTGACCCACGGCTTCACCGTGGACGAGCACGGCCGCAAGATGTCCAAGTCGCTGGGCAACGGCATCGAGCCGCAGGACATCATGAACAAGCTGGGCGCGGACATCCTGCGCCTGTGGATCGCCTCGGCCGACTACAGCAACGAGATGTCGCTGTCGCAGGAGATCCTCAAGCGCAATGCCGACGCCTACCGTCGCCTGCGCAATACCGCACGCTTCCTGCTCGGCAACCTGGACGGTTTCGATCCGGCCCAGCACCTGCAGCCGCTGGATCAGATGGTCGCGCTGGACCGTTGGATCGTGCATCGCGCGTGGGAGCTGCAGGAGAAGATCAAGGCGGCCTACGACGGCTACAACATGGCCGAGATCGTGCAGCTGCTGCTGAACTTCTGCAGCGTGGACCTGGGCTCGCTGTACCTGGATGTGACCAAGGACCGCCTGTACACGATGCCGACCGATTCGCACGGTCGCCGTTCGGCGCAGAGCGCGATGTACCACATCGCCGAAGCGTTCACCCGCTGGGTCGCACCGATCCTGACCTTCACCGCCGACGAGCTGTGGGGCTACCTGCCGGGCGAGCACGCCGGCCACGTGCTGTTCACCACCTGGTACGACGGCCTGGCGCCGCTGCCGGCCGATGCGCAGCTCAACGCCGCCGATTTCGACCAGCTGCTGGCTGTGCGCGAGCAGGTGGCCAAGGTGCTGGAACCGATGCGCGCCAACGGTGCCATCGGTGCCGCGCTGGAAGCGGAAATCACCATCGCCGCCAGCGAAGAGCAGGCCGCGCGCTGGCAGCCGCTGGCCGATGAACTGCGTTTCCTGTTCATCAGTGGTGACGTGCAGGTGCGTCCGGCGACCACCGACGAGGTGTTCGTCAGCGCCCAGCCGACCACCAAGGCCAAGTGCGTGCGTTGCTGGCACCACCGCGCCGACGTCGGCAGCAATGCCGATCATCCGGAGCTGTGCGGTCGCTGCGTGAGCAACATCACCGGTGCCGGTGAAGTGCGGAGCTGGTTCTGATGGCCGCGCCCCGTCCACATCCGAACGCCCTGGTCTGGCTGCTGCTGTCGGCGGCGATCATCGGCCTGGACCAGTGGTCCAAGGCCTGGGTCCTGTCGAGCCTGCCGGAGTTCCAGCCGGTGGTGGTCATCGACGGCTTCTGGAACTGGTACCGCACCTACAACACCGGCGCTGCGTTCAGTTTCCTGAGCGACGCCGGTGGCTGGCAGAAGCACTTCTTCACCGTGCTGGCGATCGCCATCAGCGGCCTGATGGCCTGGTGGCTGCGCGGCACCGCCCGTGGCAACTGGAAGGCCGCCGTGCCGTATGCGCTGATCATCGGCGGGGCCATCGGCAACGTGATCGACCGCCAGGTGCACGGCCACGTGGTCGATTTCATCCAGTGGTACGTGGGCAGCTACACCTGGCCCTCGTTCAACATCGCCGATTCGGCCATCGTGGTGGGTGCCATCGGCATCGCCCTGTTTGGCCTGTTCGACGGCAAGTCCGCCAAAAAGGCGGATAATGCCAATCCGAAACCGTAAGCCGGCCGCTGCCGGGAGATTGAACTGATGGATGTGCTGCTCGCCAACCCGCGTGGTTTCTGTGCCGGTGTCGATCGTGCGATCGAGATCGTCAAGCGCGCGATCGAAACGCTGGGCGCACCCATCTACGTCCGCCATGAAGTGGTGCACAACCGCTTCGTGGTCGACGACCTGAAGCAGCGCGGCGCGATCTTCGTCGAAGAACTCGATGAAGTGCCGGACAACAACACAGTCATTTTCAGCGCCCATGGCGTGTCCCAGGCCGTGCGCCAGGAAGCCGATCGTCGTGGCCTGAAGGTGTTCGACGCCACCTGCCCGCTGGTGACCAAGGTGCACTTCGAGGTCGCCCGCCACTGCCGTGCCGGCCGTGACGTGGTGCTGATCGGCCACGCCGGTCACCCGGAAGTGGAAGGCACCATGGGCCAGTGGAACCGCGAAGCCGGCACCGGCCAGATCTACCTGGTGGAGGACGTGGAGCAGGTTGCCACGCTGCACATCAACCAGCCGGAAAACTTCGCCTACACCACCCAGACCACGCTGTCGGTGGACGACACGCGCGGCATCATCGATGCATTGCGCGAGCGCTTCCCGGCGATGCAGGGCCCGAAGAACGACGACATCTGCTACGCCACGCAGAACCGCCAGGACGCCGTGCGCGACCTGGCCAAGCGCTGCGACCTGGTGCTGGTGGTAGGTTCGCCGAACAGCTCCAACTCCAACCGTCTGAGCGAGCTGGCCCGCCGTGAGGGCGTGGAGTCGTACCTGATCGACGGCGCGCACGAGATCGATCCGGCGTGGGTGGCAGGCAAGCAGCACATCGGCGTGACCGCAGGTGCCTCGGCGCCGCAGGTGCTGGTCGACGGCGTGCTCGCGCGCCTGGCCGAGCTGGGCGCCAGCGGCGTGGGCGAACTGGACGGCGAACCGGAATCGATGGTGTTCGCGCTGCCGAAGGAACTGCGGTTGCGGTTGGTCGACTGACCGCGGAAGCGCCTCATCCACGCATGGCGTGGATCTACTGAAACTGCTCTGGCGGGTGCGAACCTGGGTTCGCACGCTTTTTCGCATGCAAGGATGGGCGGCCTGCCCATGACCTTTGGCCATGGGGCGGGGCACGTTACAGGCCTAGCATCGGAAGATTCTCCGTTGTTGGAAGTTGCCCGATGAAGACCCGAGCCTTGGCGATGTCGTTGCTGTTCGCGCTGGCGGCCACGCCTGCACTGGCGCAGACCTCGCCACCGGCGAACGCGGCGGCTGCCGGCCTGCTGCGCATCGAGGTCGACGCGCGCGATCTGGCCCGTCGCATCTTCAAGGTGACCGCCACGGTGCCGGCCAAACCCGGCCCGATGACCCTGCTGTACCCGCAGTGGATTCCCGGCAACCATTCGCCCACCGGCCCGATCGATAAATTGGCCGGCCTGCGCGTGACCGCCAACGGCAGGCCGCTGGCCTGGCAGCGCGATCAGTACAACGTCTATGCGTTCAAGGTGAACGTGCCGGAGGGCGCCAGCGAGATCGTCGCCCACTTCGATTTCCTGTCTTCGCAGGGTGGCAGCCAGGGGCGGGTGGTGATGACTCCGGAGATGCTCAACCTGCAGTGGAACGCCAACTCGCTGTATCCGGCCGGCGTCGATGCGCGCCAGCTGCAGGCGCAGGCCAGCGTGACCTTGCCCAAGGGCTGGTCATTCGCCACTGCGCTGGAAACCGCGCGCCGCGACGGCGACACCGTGGTGTTCAAGCCGATCTCCTACGATCACCTGGTCGATTCGCCGCTGTTTGCCGGCGAGCACTATCAGCGCATTGATCTCGATCCGGGCGCGAAGGTACCGGTGCACCTCAATGTGTTTGCCGACGACGCCAAGTCGCTGAAGCCGAGCGAGGCGCAGATCATGATGCACCGCGCGCTGGTGCAGCAGGCCGACAAGCTCTACGGTGCGCGCCACTACAACCACTATGAGTTCCTGCTGGCATTGACCGACCGCCTCGGTGGCATCGGCCTGGAGCATCACCGTTCCAGCGAGAACAGTGCCGATCCGGGCTACTTCACCGAGTGGGACAGCAACGCGTGGATGCGTGACCTGCTGCCGCACGAGTACACCCATTCCTGGAACGGCAAGTACCGTCGCGGCGCCGACCTGGCCACCGCCAACTTCAACGTGCCCATGGGCGACAGCCTGCTGTGGGTGTACGAAGGGCAGACCCAGTTCTGGGGGCAGGTGCTGGCAGCACGCTCGGGGTTGTGGTCGGCTGCGCAGGCGCGCGACATGCTGGCCAATGTGGCCGCGACCTATGACCGTGGCCGCCCGGGCCTGGCCTGGCGTCCGCTGCAGGACACCACCAATGACCCGACCATCGCCCAGCGTCGCACGCTGCCGTATCGCAACTACCAGATGAGCGAGGACTACTACTCCGGCGGCCAGATGCTGTGGCTGGAAGTGGAGGGCAAGCTGCGCGAACTGAGCGGCAACCGCCGCAGCCTGGACGACTTCGCGCGCGCCTTTTTCGGCGTCGGCAATGGCGACTGGGACGTCAATCCGTACACCTTCAATGACGTGGTCGCGACCTTGAACGGCATCGCGCCGTACGACTGGGCCACGTTCCTGCGCGGGCGCCTGGACGGCCACGGTTCGTTGACTGGCGGCCTGGAGCTGGCGGGTTGGAAGCTGGTCTACCGCGATACCCCGAACGATGCCTACAAGGCGCAGGAGAAGCGCGCGAAGGCGGCGCTGCTGGCGTACTCGCTGGGTGCGACCGTGCTCGACAACGGCACGGTCGGTGATGTGATCTGGGACAGCCCGGCCTTCAACGCCGGTCTTGCACCTGGCATGAAGGTGATCGCGGTGGGCGGGCGCGAGTACAGCAGCCAGCGCTTGAAGGACGCGGTGGCTGCGGCAGCGAAGGACAAGGCGCCGATCATGTTGCTGGTGAAGCAGTTCGACCGCATTGAAACCATGAGCATCGCTTACCACGGTGGCCTGCAGTACCCGGTGCTGGAGCGCATCACCGGCAAGCCCGACCGCCTTGCAGATCTGTGGAAGGCGCGATGAAATCGCGCGCCCGCGATGGCGTGGTCCTGTTGATGGCGATCCTCGCCATCGTCGGCGCGTTCCTGCACGGCGATGGGCGATGGCTGCACTGGCTGGCCAAGCCCGCGACCACGCTGCTGATCGCGGCCATCGCCTGCCGTGTGCATGATCCGGCGCAGCCGTTCTACCGCCGCGCGGTGCTGGCCGGCATGCTGCTGTCGTGCGTGGGCGACATCGCGCTGATGCTGCCGATGGATGCGTTCGTGCCGGGACTGGTCGCGTTCCTGCTGGCGCATGTCTGCTACATCGTCGCCTTCCGCGATGGCCTGCGTGCCGGGCGTGGGCTGCTGGCCGCCAGCGTCCTGCTGGCGGCCTTTGCCGTACTCAATGTGCTTGGCCTGTGGCCGCACCTGCCGGTGCCGATGCGTGTGCCGGTGCTGGCATACGTGGTGGTGCTGGCATCGATGGCAGCGCTGGCCCTGGCACGGCAGTGGCGCAGCCCGCAGCCCGATGCCGTGGACGCCCGAAGCGCCCGCTGGGCCGCGGCAGGTGCATTGCTGTTCGTGGCCAGCGATTCCCTGCTGGCCTGGGACCGCTTCGCCGGTGGCCTGCCGTTGGCCAGCCTGCTGGTGTTGTCCACGTACTACGGCGCGCAGTACGCCATAGCCCGTTCAGTTTTGCCTGGTCATCGCTAGCCTGGCCTCGTTATGATTTTCTGATGGCTAGGGGAATCAACGCGCTGTTTGCAGTTATCGATGCCATCCGGGCGGAGTGGTCAAAGCCTCGGGTCGCCATGCATCAGCATGGGGCGTGTCCTTTCCTGCTTCGATCCTTCTTCGTAGAACGTGGTGCTGCAATATCAGAAGACCGGCGATTACAGGGCTGCCCAGCGCAGTTGCTCGCATTCTGGAAGGTGTACGCTTCGGCGGAATTGTTCAAGGACGAGCAATTCGGTCAATGGGGCATGGAGATGCTCAGCGTCGAGGATGCACACGTTCAGACGACCTTCCTCGCTGGTTCGCGTCCGTTGGATTTCCGGAGCGGCGATGTCGTATTTGGCCGCTTCTACGGCGACTCAGATCTACTGGTGATGAACGCCTTTGGTACGGTGCTGGTCTGCCTGCCTTTGGACGAGCGAAAAGATTGGCCTGAAGCATCGGACTCGCTTGCAGGCTTCCTATCCCGGCTGCATGAAACCCAAGGTTCCAAGTACTGGGAGTTGTGATCCATCGAGGCTATCCGCATTGGCTGCCGGCTGGTTCAAGTCTTCTCGTCAGCGAACAAATGGCCTTGCTCTACCTGCTGGAGTAACGGCTGCCAGAGCTGGATGGGTCGCGTTGCCTACTGACGGCTTACGCCGCGGGCGTTGCCCTGTGCGTCGAACTGCAGCCGCACGGATTCGCGATCACCGGCCACTTCGTCCGGCAGCCATACCAGTTTGCCGGCTTTGCGCACGATCACGTAGACATGGCCGACTTCGGATGCGGGGTTCTGCAGCGCATTGCGCTGTTCCTGCAGCGCTTTGGCCACGCGTGGCACGGCATCGAAATCGATGCTGGCCAGGGATGTGCTGCTGCGCTGCAGGCTGATGGTCGGCGCGAACTGCTGCGGGTTCACCGGATTGCCCTTGCGCCACTGGCCACGTTCAAAGTGATAGCTGTCGACGTGGCCAGGCTGTTGCGGATCGACCAGATCCAGGTTGATGCGGCCATCGTCGTAGAAGTGGATGCTGTGGAAGACCGTCAGCCGCTGGCCGGCCAGTGCCGGCAGCTGCTCCAGTGCCTGACGGGCAGCCAGCAGGTAGTCCGCATCGAACAGGCGATTGTTGCGCTCGGGCGCCGCAGCGGTACTCGCCGCGGGGAAGGGCGCCGGGGACGGCACAAGCGATACGGGTTGTTCGCGCTGAGACTGAGACGGGACGGAGGGGGGCAACCGGTCCGGCTGTACCGAATGCCCCAGCGTTTCGCTGATGGTCTGCACTGCGCCGCCGGCAATGGCCGCGCCCGCCAGAACCAGCAGCAGTACCAGGAACACCGTGCGGGTGGAGGGAGGCTGCTTCATATTCCCTCCAGCCGCACGTTGCTGCGGTCATCCGGGTCGTACAGCAGCGTCACGTGCTCGCGCGGGATGTTGGCCAGTTCAATCAGCGGGATGAAGCGGCGCACGCGGGCCTGCTGCACGCTGCCTTCGCGGTCGATGTATTCCAGCTGGAACTCCACCTGTGGTTGTTCGTTGAGGTAGGTGCCGGTCTGACGGACCTTCAATACCCGGGCCTCCACGCCGATGCCGCGATACTTCAGCGCATCACCGCGGGCATCGGCGTGCAGCAGGCGGCCGAGCAGGCGCAGCCCCAGCGCATAGCCACACAGCACCAGCGGGCATACCAGCAGCGGGTGACCGAACGACAGGAAGGTCCAGCCCAGTCCCTCGTTCTGCAGCCGGTAGGCCAACACATAGGCAGCGGCAACGGCTGCGATGCCGAGTGCTGCACCGATGCCACGCCGCCACAGGCTGGCGACATTCAGTTCGGGCTGCGCACCGTCCAGCACGATGTTGGGAAATGCCCCGGGCGTCCGGCCCAGGCGCGCATCGATGTGCCTGCCCACCTCGAAGCGATGCAGCTGGGGTTTGCTGTCGACCACCAGCATCTGTTCGCGGATCGGCGTACCTGACAGGTTCTTGAAGGACAACTGCAGTTTCCACTGCGCGAAGCCGCGCACCTGCACGCCGGTCTGTTCGGCCTGTTCGATCAGTGCACTGCGCGGTTCACCGTCGGCCAGGATCGACTGCACCCGGTGCAGTGCGCGCGGTGGCCCCAGCAACAGGTAGTGCAGGAAGGCGAACAGCAGCGTCAGCCACAAGGCCAGCGACAGTGCGAGCAGCAACAGTGCCGGCCACGGCGCGCTGCGGTCGACCAACGCCACCGGCCACGAAGTGCCGAAATAGAGAATGCAGGGAAAAGGCAACGCGAAGAACAGCAGGAACGCGCCCCAGAACCAGAGATAGGCTTTCATGGGGGAAGGGGACCGCGGTGGAACAGGGCGCGTAGATTACTACGCTTCAGCGGAACTGCAGGGTAAGCAGGTAGTAGCGGCCGAGCGGATCGTCCAGGCCCGGCATCTGTCCGCCATTGCCGACCAGATAGTTCACCGGTTGCGCATCGAGTACGTTGTGCACATCCAGCGCTGCAACGATGCGCGGCCCCAGCCGACGTGCGAGGTGCAGGTTCCAGCGCAGCTGGCGTGGATTCATGCAGTGGTTCCGATCGACCTGATCCTGCGGGCACTCGGCCCCGGGCAGCCAGGCACGGGTGCGACCGACCTGGTTGCCGCGCAGGGCGATGTCCCAGTTGCTGTTCTGCCATTGCACGTTCAACACCGCAGCCAGCTCGGGTGTCACGTGGCCGCGCAGGTCCACGGCGGCCTCGTGGTCACGGCGGCGGCGCAGCTCCTGCTGTTTCAGCGCGTCGAGCGACAACAACCACTGACCGTTGCTGCCGCTGTCGATGCGGTACTCGCCACGCAGCACCCAGTTGCGGGAGGTGGTGCGGCCGATGTTGTCGAACGACAGGCGCAGGCTGCTCAGGTGGCCGTCTTCATCCAGTTCCCAGGTACTGCGATTCCACACCGCATCGCTGGGCTGCAGGGCGAGGATCTCGTTGCGCAGTTCCACGATGTTGTGGGTCAGCGACAGCGAGAACGTGTCGTTGGGTGTCCACGTGGCTGCCAGCGAATGGCTGCGCGATCGCTCGGCCTTCAGTGCATCGTTCTCTACGACGTTGGCCGTGACGCTGCAGCCGCCACCGCGGGTGGCGATTGCACATTCCGGAAGGGCACTGGACACCGGAAGCGTGATCGAGCCGAAGTAGCCGGGAGGCCGCCGTTGCTCGAACAGGCTCGGTGCACGGTAACCGCGCCCGCTGGCCAGCAGGAACGACCAGTGCGGCGTCGGGCTCCAGCGCAGCCCGGCACGAGGCGAGAACGCCATGAAGCCGCCGTCGCGGTCCCAGCGTGCAGCCAGGTCCGCGCGCAGCGTGGGTGCCAGCGGCAGGCCCAGCTCGGTATAGACGCCACTGCTTTGTCGCGACAGGCGGCGTTGCTGCTGCGGCAGGCCCAGCGCAAGGTCGCCCTGGCTCAGCAGCGCATCCGGACGCGAGACCCAGCGTTCATGGCGCAGGTCGATGCCGGTGGCCAGCTGCGCATTGCCCCCGGGCATTGCCATCAGTTCACGCTGCACACCCCACCAGCCCTGCCATTGTGCGGTGCTGCCGCGGTTGCGGATGGATGGAAACAGCGTGTCCACCTCGGCCGCCGGAGGTGCGTCGAAGCCGGGAGTGAACCTGCGCGCCTGCGTTGCTTCAAGCAGGCGCGTCGTGCGTACGGTGCCAGCAGTGGACAGTGTGACTTCGCTGCGCTGCGCGCTGATGCCCGCCTCCCAGCTGCGCCGGCCCTGGTCACGGCCGATGCCGACGGTGACGTCCGCATCGGTGGCGCGGACGCTGGGGCGCACGTTGCCGGCCTCGCGCAGCACACTGTTGAAGGTGATTCCGCGCGAGACTACGGCAACGGCAGTCGGGCCCAGGTCGAAGCGCTGACGGTTGTGACTGGCCCGTGCCTCGACATAGGCATAGCGTCCCTCGCCACGTTCATGCCGGTAGTGCAGGTAGGCCGACGCGGTATCCGAGGCGGGCTGCAGCGAACGCGGGCGCGCGCTGTCAAACCAGCAGCCATCCTCGCGCCGCTTCAGGGGCGGCTCGCAGCGTCGGGCGGGCACGTACCAGTTGCCGAAGATCGCGCCGATCGGATACAGCGAGGTTTCCGCATGCCAGTCACGCTGGTCACCGGCGACATGCTCGACACGGTGCAGATCCAGGCCGGCAAACCAGCGGTCCCCATTGCCACGCGCGCCGCCCGTGGCGGCCTGCAGGCGGTACTGGCCCGCATCGCCGCGGCTGCTGAGTCCGGTCTGCAGCATGGCTTCGGGCCCATCGGCCTGGTCGCGCAGGATGATGTTGACCACGCCGGACATGGCATCGGCCCCATAGATGGCCGAGGCACCGCCGCGTACCAGTTCGATGCGGTCGACGAAGCTCAGCGGAATGCCGCCGAGGTCGGTGAGCCCGCCCTGTTCCAGCGACACCATGGGATAACGCGGCAGGCGCCGGCCGTTGACCAGGAACAGCGTCGCCCGCGGGCCCATGCCGTCCAGGCTGGTGGTGGCCGCTGCACCCACCGGCAGGTACTGCGAATCGCCGCCGCGCGAGGTACTCATGGCGGGATGGCCGTTCATGCCGGGCAGGTGCCGCAGCAGGTCGAACAGATTGCCGTAGCCACTGCGCAGGATGTCGTCGCGATCGATGGTGGTGACCGGCAGTGTGGTCTGCACCGAAGAGCGCGGCAGCCGGCTGCCGGTGACGTGGATGGGTGCCAGTTCCACCTGGTGTGGCGTGTCGGCGGACCTGGGAGCCGGGTGCGGCAGGCGCGGGGCTGCGACCGCTTTCGGTGGCGTGGCAGGTGGCTCGGGATGGACACGTCGCACGACAAAGGCACCCGAGGACGTGCGCAGGATGTTCACCGGCAGGCCGGCGACCAGCAGCTTCAGGGAGGCCCCCGTATCGCGTTGGCCACGTGTGCCAGTGGTGCGCAGATCATCCAGTTCACGTGCGTCGAACAGCAGGGCGGTGCCACTCTGCCGGGCCCATTGCTGCAGTGCCGGCACCAGTGGGCCCGCACCCACGTCGATCTCCAGCGTGCCGGCGGGCTCGCCGGCATCGGCCATCGGTAGTGCGGCAACACCCAGTGCAAGGCATAGCAGGGCGCGGAGCAGCCCCCACTGCAGCGCACCCGGACCTGCCGTCACTGCCGGTCTCCTCAGTAGGTGCGGCGCAGTTCCAGCGCGCCATCCGGACGCGTCTGGCCAGCCACGGACCAACCCAGTTCCAGCGCCGACAGCAGCTCCTGTGCATCACCGGCGCGGAAGGTGCCGCTTACAGCCAGGTCGGTGATCTCCGGATCGACGATCACCAGCGGCGTGCGGCCATAACGGTTCATGCGCTCGACCACGATCGACAGGGGCGTGGCATCGAACACCAGTTGCCCCCGCAGCCAGCCTTCAGCGGCTGCGTTGGACGAGAGGGCAGGGCCCGGCTGGATGCGGCCGGAGGGCAGTACCTGCAGCTGTTGGCCAGGCGCCAGCGTGTGCTGCGCTGCGCCGTTGCTGACTTCCACGGCACCTTCCAGCAGCGCGACCTCGACCAGGCCGTCGCGCAGGCGTTCGACCTGGAAGGTCGTGCCGATGTCGCGGATCGTACTGTCGCCGGCGTGCAGTTTCAGCGCCTTGTTCGACGGTGCGACCTGCAGTTGCAGCCGGCCCCGCTCCAGCACCAGATCACGATGGCGCCAGCCGAAGCGGGCGTGGAGGGTGGTGCCGGCATCCAGCATGGCGACGCTGCCATCGGCCAGCGTCTGCTGCTGTGGCTGGTGCGAATCATTGGCGTAGACCTGCGGCGTCGGGTTGCCGTCGACGGCAACCATCCAGCCGATGCCGATCGCCATGCAGACACCGGCGGCAGCGGCCACGCCCGGCAGCCAGCGCCGGCGCGGCGGACGCGCCGCCCGTGCCGCGGCGGTGCGCAGCCAAGGGTCAGCCGCAAGCGCCGCACCCTGCTGGAACAGGGTTTCGGCCTGCACCCAGGCTTTGACGTGGGCCGGATCTTCGGCCAGCCAGTCCTCGAACGCCTCGCGTTCGACCGACGTGCAGTCCGGGGCTTCCAGGCGGGCTACCCAGGCGCTGGCGCGTTCAAACAGCTGTGCATCATCCCTGTGCGGGGTGCCACTCATTGGCCGTCCCTGTCGTTGTGCAGCGGATCCGATCCCAACTCCTGACGCAGGCCCTGCAGGGCCCGGGCGATATGTTTTTCCACGGTCTTGGCAGTAATTCCACAATGCCGCGCGATCTGCGTGTAGCTCATGCCGGTGATGCGGTTGAGCAGATAGACCTCGCGTGCGCGTTCGGGCAGCTTGAACAGGGCCTGCCGCAGCAGGGACAGCATCTGCCCTGACTCGGCCTGGCGCAATGGATCGGGCGAGGAACTGGACGGTTCGTCGCTGCCATCGTGTTCGGCCAGCGGCAGATGCGGCCGCGACTGCGGCGAGCGGCCGCGGTCTGCCAGGCGGTTGCGGGCGATACGATACAGCAGCAGGCGCAGTTCGTCCGGGCCCTGTGCGCGGTAGCGGATCAGCCGCTCCATGCAGTCCTGCGCGATATCCTCCGCATCTTCAGGCCCGACCCCCCGCGTGCGCAGGAACGCGCACAGCGGTGCGCGCTCTTCGCGTACGAACGCGATGAAGGCATCCGCAGGTGCGGGTAGCTCCGGCGCGCGATGGATCAGGGGAGACGGGGTGGACAGGGCTGGCCTCGACTGTCGGTGGCGAATGCGTCATCGAGTTTTACGCGACGATGACCGGATGGGGAAGAGTGTGCATCGATCGGATTCTCATTGTGAATGTATTCATTTTTCACGATCCGTTCCACTGGGGGAGATCACCCCACTGCGGCGTTGATCGTTCTACCCGCGTGTTGCGGGTGGAGAGAGAACACATGAAGTATTCGAAGTTGAGCCTGGCCCTGGCCGGGCTGATGGGCGTTGCCGCCATATCCGTGGTGGATGACGTCATGGCAATGAATTATCACGTGCAGGGCGATCGCATCTTCCTGAGTGGCGATGTGACCTACGCCGACGTGGTGTCCCTGCCGGCACTGCTGGCCAAGGCGCAGGCCGAAGGCCGGCCGGTCCGTGAGGTGGTGCTGCGCACGTCCAATGGTGGTGCGTTGATCGCCGGCGAGTGGCTGCAGGGCATCATCCGCACCTCCGGACTGAACACCATCGTGTCCGGCAATTGCATCTCGTCCTGCTCGATCATGCAGTCTGGCGGCGTCGAACGCTATCTGGCCGGCGATCTGCCGCTCATCGACTCGGTGCAGATCCACGCGGCCAGCAGCGGCGGCAAGGTGATCTACACGCCGTCGCCGCGCATGACCCAGATCTACACCGGCAACTACGGTGGTGGCATGGATGCCGGGCTGCTGCACAAGGCCATGTACGAAGTGGTGAAGCCGAACGGCCTGCTGGTGTTCCGCGATCCGGCACGCAGCACCGGTTCCTCGGTCACTTTCGACCCCGATGGCAGTGGCAGCAAGCTGGAGTCGTTCCCCGGTCAGGACATCTACAGCAACAGGATCATCACCGCGAACGGGTACCGCGATCCGGGCGACACCTTGAATGTCACCGCCAACGTGACCGGCGACATCAACCCCGGCTACCTGCGTACCGGACGCCAGTTGCAGGCGTTCGTCGATGATGATTTCGCGCGCTGGAATACCGACTGGCGATCCACCTACATCAATCTCGCGCAGAGCATCTACAACGCATCCAGCAAGGGTCCGCAGGGCATCGGTGCGCTGTCGGTGCAGGGTTACCTCAGTGACCCGGACATCCAGGACCTGTTGCTGTCCAAGCTGCGGCTGGCTGATCTGGATGTCTCCACGCTGGACAACGCCATGGGCGTGATCCGGGTGACCAACGGCGCCACCTGGCGCACGTCCGCGACGACGGGTGCGGATTTCATGCTGGTCGACAATGGCATCATCGCGCTGGAAGGCGGTGCCCTGCGCGCATCGGAAGTGCGCGTGCTCGGCGCAGGCATGCTGGTCGGCCATGGCGACGTGGCGGGTACGGCGATGGACCGCGCTGCATTGCTGGACGGCACCGGCCCGTCGTACCGCGAAGACGGTTTCAACCGCCTGCGCGTGTTCGGCACGCTGATGCCGCGCGGTGGCGACCTGGTCACCCATGGCTACGTCAACATCATGCCGGGCGGCAAGGTGCTGTTCGACGTTACAGAGAATGGCGGCACCGCTGCAGGCCGCCTGCGCGTGGGTACCTTCTTCGATGACGAGCAGACCGAGGGGGCACTGGTGATCTCCAAGGGGGCCTTCCTCGAACTGAACGTGGCGCAGGGCTACTACGGCCAGGATTTCCGTCGTGATCTGGTTGAGGGCCCGATCTACCAGGGTGGCTTCGAAGAGGCCGTGCGCCTGGGTGACACCGGCTACAGTGCCAGCATCAGCGGTGATGTGTTCCGTCCCCGCCACAATTCGCTGTTGAGCTTCAACGTGAAGCAGACGGCCGATGGCCTGTGGCTGACCGCCAACCCCGGCTTTGACCAGCTGGGCCTGTTCGCCAACGGTACGTCCGGCGACGGCCTGGGCCGTGCGCTGGCGACGGCCTCCGATCGCCAGGACAAGGGGCTGAGATCGCTGCTGGGCGCACTGCAGTTCGCCGACCGCGATGTGATCGCACAACAGGCCGGTGCCCTGCGCGGTGATGCGCACGCCAGCCTGCGCCTGGCAGACACCGCACTGGTGGGCAGCATCGGCAACGTCGTGCAGCAGCACCAGTCGGCCATGCGCAGCGGCGGCGATGCCGATGGCCTGGCCTCGCAGGTGGCGCAGTCGGTCTCCTCCCAGCCGGGCATGCGCCATGGCAGCCTGTTCAACCAGCTGGCGATGCACCTGGTCGAACCGGCGCCGGGCAGCGTTGCGGGTAGCGGTGACGCCGGACGCAGCCATGGCATCTGGGCACGTGGTTTCGCCAGCCATGGCCGCATCGATGCCGACGGTGGCGTGGCCGGCCTGAGCCACAACATCGGCGGCATCGTGGTCGGTGCCGACACCCGCGTGGCCGATGACCGCGTGACCCTGGGCGTCAGCGTGGCCGCGGCGGACATGTCGACCAAGGCCAGCGATGGCTCTGGTTTCACCGGTGATGTGCGCGCGCTGGACGTGGGCGGTTACCTCGATGTGACGTACGCGCGCGGCTATCTGTCGGCGGCCGTGCGCTACACCGATCTGCGGCATGACACCCGTCGCAGCATCGGCGGTATCGATGGCCTGCAGCAGCCCCTGCGCGCGAAGTACAGCAACGATGCGATCTCCGCACGTGTTGAACATGCGTTCTCGTTCACCACCGGCAAGGGCCTGGTGATCCAGCCGTTGCTGCCGGTGGTGGACTACGCGCGCACGTCGGCCACCCGCTTCAACGAAGGGCAGGGCGCCGGTGCGCTGGTTGGCCGCAGTGGCAGCCTGGAGAGCATCCGCGTGGGTGCGGGCCTGCAGCTGTTCAAGACCTTCGAAGGCAACAACGGTGAGCGCATCACCCCGCGCGCCCGGGTGGTCTGGCAGAAGGAGCTGGGCGATTCGCAGGCCCGCTACAGCACCGGCTTCGCCGCAGCTCCGGATCTGGTGTTCGGCGCCAGCAGCCAGGCGGTGGGCGAGCAGGTGCTGGCCTGGAACCTGGGTGTGACCAGCCGTGCCAGCGAGCGGCTGTCGATCATGGCCGATTACGTGGGCGAGCGCCGCGACGGGCAGATCCAGAACGGCGTGATGCTGGGCCTGGGCTACAGGTTCTAAGTGGCACCCGGCACCGGCGATGACGGCATCGCCGGTGCCATCCCAACGCGGGCGCTGGTGCGGTATGGTCGGTATGGCATTCCACCCAGGCCCATCCATGCAGATCGCCGTCTTCAGTGCCCGTCCCTACGACCGCCGCTTCCTTGATGAGGCGAACCAGCGCGATGCGGCTGGGGACGGCTTTGCGTTCGTGTACTTCGATGTGGCGCTGGACGTGCACACGGCGGCGCTGGCGCAGGATTGCGCAGCCGTATGCGTGTTCGTCAACGACCGCCTGGATGGGCCGGTACTGCACGCCCTGCATGCGGTGGGGGTGCGGGCCGTGCTGCTGCGATGCGCAGGTTTCAACAACGTGGATCTGGCGGTTGCAAAAGCGCTGGATCTGTTCGTCGCACGCGTACCGGCCTATTCGCCGGAGGCGGTGGCCGAGCATGCGCTGGCGCTGGTGATGACCCTCAACCGGCAGACCCATCGCGCCTACAACCGGGTGCGCGAAGGCAACTTCATGCTCGATGGCCTGCTCGGGCGCACCCTGCATGGCCGCACCGTGGGCATCGTCGGTACCGGCAAGATCGGGCTGGCCACCGCGCGCATCTTCAGGGGCATGGGTTGCATCGTGCTGGGGCACGACCCGTACCCGTCGCCGGCCTTCGCCGGCGTGGGCGACATGGTTGGGCTGGATGAACTGCTGGCGCGCGCCGACATCGTGTCGCTGCATTGCCCGCTGACGCCTGAGACCCACCACCTGATCAATGATGCGTCGCTGGCGCGGATGAATCCGGGCGCGATGCTGGTCAACACCTCGCGCGGCGCGCTGGTCGATACCCATGCGGTGATCCGCGCGCTGAAGTCGCGGCGGCTGGGTCATCTGGCCATCGACGTCTACGAGCAGGAAAGCGCGCTGTTCTTCCAGGACCTGTCCGGCGAGATCATCGATGATGAGGCCTTCCAGCGCCTGATGACCTTCCCCAACGTGCTGGTGACCGGCCACCAGGGGTTCTTCACCGTAGATGCGCTGCAGGAGATCTCGGCAATCACGCTGGGGAACCTGCGGGATTTCGCCGAGGGGCGGGTGTGTTCGAACCGGGTGGAGGCGAGCTGAGCCGGGTGAATTGACCGCCGGGGCGCCCAGCCCGTAAAATCGCGGGCTCCGCCGGAATAGCTCAGTTGGTAGAGCGGCGCATTCGTAATGCGTAGGTCGCAGGTTCGACTCCTGTTTCCGGCACCAGTTGTAATGAAAAGCCCCGGCCTAGGTCGGGGCTTTTTGTTTGGGCTGTGCTGGCGCGGCCCGGCCCTGGCGGAAGCGTCCGATGGAACTGCAGGCATGTACTGGCTCAGTCGGGGTCATTACCATTGCCGTCGTGGATTGCTTGCGGCCCTGGGCTGGATCGGGCAAGTCAGTTTCAATCAACAGGGGGTGTCATGAAGAAGATCGTGGTGAGTCTGATGGCGTGCGTCGTTCTTGCCGGCTGTGCAACCCGTCAGATCAGCTCCGAACAGGCGCAACCGGTGCCTGCCGAGCGGGTTTTCGCCTTCAATGGGATAGGTGACAGTGCTTCCGGACAGGTAATCGTTACGCGCGACGTTGGCGCGGTTGGTGGGGCGTGCCCGCTTGCACTGTATATCGACGGCACCCTGGCAGCCCATCTGCAGCGGGGAGAGTCTGTCTCGCTGTCTGTTCCCTCCGGGAATCGCATTGTCAGCGCAATTTTCGCGGGCAAAGGGCTCTGTTCGTGGGGGGATGAATCGGCGCATAGGCGCGAGATTTCCCAAATGGTCACGGCGGGTGGCAGGACCAAGATCCGTCTCGCGTTGGCCCATGATGGCGTGATTCAGATCGGTCCGACCGCGTTCTAGGCGCGCTCCACGCAAGGCGAGCAGGTCCATCAACGGAACGCCCCAGCCCTTGCGCGGGCTTTCTGTTTCTGCCCAAGGGAAGGGGGCGGTCTGCAACGTCACCGATGGGAACACACCTTCATTTACGTCCAGCGATCACCGCGTCCCGCGCCAGCCACCACGCGAGCTGCCGGAGATAACCACCTGCTGCTCCCGCCGATGCGGCGATCAGCAGGCGTGCGAGCACTCTGGTTCCGCACGTGGCCCGCTCCCGCACCCAAGGCAGGACCGCCACCACCTGCGCAGCCAGCAGCAGCATCAGCACGTCCAGCTCCAGCGCATCCACGACCGGCAACAACGGCAGCAGATCCGGATTGCAGGCCAGCACGATCACCAGCGCGGCACCCAGCACGGCCATCAGGCGGCGCCCGGCGGGCAGGGTGGTCCAGTGCAGCAATCGGTTGATCAGGCGCATGGCATTCCTTGTCTCATATGCGGGAATCCTCATCAGGCCCGATCGGCCGCACCGGCTGTCGCAGCACGGTTTTCAACCGCGCTGCGTCGGTCCTGCGCGGGTCGCTCAGGTAGATCTCATGATGGGGGCCGGCAAAGGTGTATCCCAGTGCGGGCATCACTTCGTCATGCATCTGCGCCAGGGTGGGGCCTTCGTCGTCGTAGGCGCCCACGTGCAAGGTCTGCAGGCTTGGGCCCTCGGCAAGGATCTGATGGCGAAGGCTGGGTGGAGCCTCTCCCAGCTTCGTGCGCGCCTTGCTGATCGCGGCCTGCCACTGTGCAGGGTCGATGCCCTCGGGCGTGCGGATCATCACCGTCCAGACCCACTCATCCTTCCGCCGCGCGACGAAGCTGGCCGGGTCCTCGGCGCTCCACAGTGCTTCCAGCGGTGGCACCACGTAGTCCTGGCCCGTGGCCTTCAGTGCGAACTTCAGTGCATAGCTCACCGAATACAGCCACTGCACGGCCTGCAGGTAGGCGGGGGCCGTGTTCGGGTCGCCGCGACCATCGACCATCACGTAGGGCAGGGGCAGCACATCGACCCGTACGAACTTGCCGGCGGGCGGTTGATACAGCGCCCGGTCGCGCTTCTTGAAGTCGATCTTGTCCATGGGCTTCCTCCAGCGCCGAGCATCCCATGCATTACCTTCGCAGGCATGCCTGAACATGTTCAGGCGACTTTGCCGAACACGGGCGGAGCAGCCGCCATCGCCCGATGCTAGGATGCCGCCCCCGGGTGTTCTGCCCGCCGCGCCTGCGCGGTGCGACAACGTGTCGCAGCCAGAAACGGGCCTTTCCTGCGCTCGATCATTGTCAATGCCTTTCTTAAATGGTGGGTGACGGCCTAAAATTGAAAGGCTGACTCGACCCCACCTCCCTACCTGTCTTCCGGACCGGTGGGACCGGCTTTGGCCGGAACAGGCAGGACGGGGAACGGCATTCCCTCGCAATTGGATCGACCGATGATTCCGTTGAAAACCCTTGGGCGCTGGTTGCGCCCGGGCCTGCTGCTGTCGTTGCTGGTGATGCTCACCGGCTGCGATGCCGTGGCCATCCTCAGTCCGAAGGGCCAGATCGGCCAGGATGAGAAGACCCTGCTGATCACGGCTACCGTGCTCATGCTGCTGGTCGTCATCCCGGTCATCATCATGACCCTGACCTTCGCGTGGAAGTATCGCGCCTCCAACACCAAGGCCCGTTACGAGCCGAAGTGGTCCCACTCGACGGCGATCGAGGTGGTGGTGTGGTCCATTCCCTGCATGATCGTGCTGGTACTGGCGGTCCTGACCTGGCGCTCGTCGCACGCACTGGACCCGTACAAGCCGCTGGAATCGGACGTCAAGCCGGTCACCATCGAGGCGATCTCGCTGGACTGGAAGTGGCTGTTCATCTATCCGGAAGAGAAGGTGGCGGTCGTCAACGAAATCAAGTTCCCGGTCAACACGCCGCTGAACTTCAAGATCACGTCCGATTCGGTGATGAATGCCTTCTTCATCCCGCACCTGGGCAGCATGATCTACTCGATGGCTGCGATGGAGACCAAGCTCCATCTGATCGCCAACGAGACCGGTGAATTCCCGGGCATGTCCTCGCACTACAGCGGCGCGGGCTTCGCCAAGATGCACTTCACCGCCTACTCGGTCACCGATGCCGAATACCGCCAGTGGCTGGACCAGGTCCGCGCCGGCGAGCAGACGCTGGACAAGGCTTCGTTCAAGGCCCTGGGTGAAGCACGCAACGCCGAGTGGTACCCGGTGACCTACTTCGGCAAGACCGAAGAAGGCCTGTTCGACTGGGTCATCGCCAAGCACATGGGCGACAACAAGCACTACGGCATGAAGCACTCGCACGCTGGTGCCGCCGCTGCCGATGCCGCCAGCCATGAAGCGCACGAGGGCCATGCCCCCAGTGACGCACATGATTCCAAGGAATCGGGTGAAAACCTGGATGCCAACGAACACGAACACGCGGGCCATGCCGGCCACGCGGGTTCGGGAGAATGAACATGTTGGGAAAACTCTCTCTTGAGTCGATCCCCCACGATCCAATCGTGCTGACCACCCTGGTCGGCGCGGTGCTGGGTGGCCTGGGCGTCATGGCCCTGATCACCAAGTTCAAGCTGTGGGGCTATCTGTGGAAGGAGTGGTTCACCTCGGTGGATCACAAGAAGATCGGCGTGATGTACCTCATCGTCGCCTTCGTCATGCTGCTGCGCGGTTTCTCCGACGCCATCATGATGCGTACCCAGCAGGCGCTCGCCGTCGGCGGGTCCGAGGGTTACCTGCCGCCGCACCACTACGACCAGATCTTCACCGCCCACGGCGTGATCATGATCTTCTTCGTGGCGATGCCGCTGATCACCGGCCTGATGAACCTGGCCGTGCCGCTGCAGATCGGTGCGCGCGACGTCGCGTTCCCGTTCGTCAACTCGCTCAGCTTCTGGCTGTTCGTGTCCGGTGCGGTACTGATCATGCTGTCGCTGTGGATCGGTGAGTTCGCCGCCACCGGCTGGCTGGCGTTCCCGCCGTTGTCGGGCATCGAATACAGTCCAAGCGTCGGCATGGACTACTACATCTGGGGTCTACAGGTCGCAGGCCTGGGTACCACGCTGAGCGGTATCAACTTCTTCATCACCATCCTGAAGATGCGTACCCCCAGCATGAAGCTGATGCAGATGCCGGTGTTCACCTGGACCGCCCTGGTGACCAACGTGCTGATCGTCGCCGCCTTCCCGGTGCTGACCATCACCCTGGTGCTGCTGACCCTGGACCGTTACCTGGGAACGCACTTCTTCACCAATGACGGTGGCGGCAACGCCATGCTGTACATCAACCTGATCTGGATCTGGGGTCACCCGGAGGTGTACATCCTGGTCCTGCCGGCGTTCGGTGTGTTCTCCGAAGTCATCGCGACCTTCTCGCGCAAGGCGCTGTTCGGCTACAAGGGCATGGTCTACGCCACCGCCTGCATCGGCGTGCTGTCGTTCATCGTGTGGCTGCACCACTTCTTCACCATGGGCTCGGGTGCCAACGTCAATGCCTTCTTCGGCATCACGACGATGATCATTTCGATCCCGACCGGCGTGAAGATCTTCAACTGGCTGTTCACCATGTTCCGCGGCCGCGTGCACTTCACCACCCCGGTGCTGTGGACCATCGGCTTCATGGTCACCTTCGTCATCGGCGGCATGACCGGCGTGATGCTGGCGATCCCGGCCATCGACTTCGTGCTGCACAACAGCCTGTTCCTGATTGCCCACTTCCACAACGTCATCATCGGCGGCGTGGTGTTCGGCATGTTCGCCGGCATCACCTACTGGTGGCCGAAGATGTTCGGCTTCCGCCTGAACGAGTTCTGGGGCAAGTGCGCGTTCTGGTGCTGGTTCATCGGCTTCTACGTGACCTTCATGCCGATGTACGTGCTGGGCTTCATGGGCATGACCCGTCGCCTGCAGAGCACGGTCAACCCGGCCTACGAGCCGCTGCTGCTGATCGCCGCCGCAGGTGCCTTCATCGTTGGCGCCGGCATCCTGTGCCAGATCATCCAGGTGGCCGTGTCGATCCGCGACCGCAAGAAGACCGTCGACCTGACCGGCGACCCGTGGGATGCCCGTACGCTGGAGTGGGAAACCTCTTCGCCGCCGGCCTTCTACAACTTCGGCACGCTGCCGGAAGTCACCGAGCTGGACGATTTCTGGGAGCGCAAGCAGCGTGGTGAAGCCTGGCCGAAGCCGGCCAAGTACACCGACATCCACATGCCGCGCAACACCGGCACGGGCGTTGTCATCGGTGCCTTCAGCCTGGTGTTCGGCTTCGCGATGATCTGGCACATCTGGTGGCTGGCCATCGTCGGCTTCGTCGGCATGATCGCCACGTTCATCTACCGCACCTTCGACCAGGACGTGGACTACTGGGTCCCGGCCGCCGAGGTGGAACGCATCGAGAACGAACACCGCAAGCACCTGGAAGCCCAGGGCCTGGTGAAGTCGGAGCTGAAGGCATGAGCACCAATACCTCGACCCTGAGCCACGGGCACGCCGCGCACGCGGCGGCCCATGGCCATGACGACCACGAGCACCACGACACCGGCGGCAATACCGTCTTCGGTTTCTGGGTGTACCTGATGAGCGACTGCCTCATCTTCGCCTCGCTGTTCGCCACCTACGTGGTGCTGGCGGGCGGCACCGATGGTGGCCCCACCGCGAAGGACCTGTTCGAACTGCCGTTCGTTGCATGGGAAACCGCGCTGCTGCTGACCTCCTCGCTGACCTTCGGCCTGGGCATGATCGCCATGCACCGCAAGCAGATGGGCCAGATGTACCTGTGGCTGGGCATCACCTGGCTGCTGGGCTTCGGCTTCATGTGCATGGAAGTGTGGGAGTTCCAGCACCTGATCCACCAGGGCTACGGTCCGGACCGCAGTGCCTTCCTGTCGGCGTTCTTTGCCCTGGTCGGTACCCACGGCCTGCACGTCAGCGCCGGCCTGCTGTGGCTGCTGGTGATGTTCGTGCAGCTGAAGAAGTACGGCCTGACCCCGACCAACAAGACCCGCATGGCGTGCCTGAGCCTGTTCTGGCACTTCCTGGACCTGATCTGGATCGGCGTGTTCTCCGTCGTCTACCTCAATGGAGCCCTGTAATGGCACATGACAACCATGCACACGACCACGGCACCGGCGGCGAAAGCCATGGCACCGTGAAGTCGTACCTGATCGGCTTCGTGCTGGCGGTGGTGCTGACCGTCATCCCGTTCTGGATGGTGATGTCGGGTGATTTCTCGCGCACCGTCAACGGTGTGGTGATCGCGATCACCGCGGTGCTGCAGATGCTGGTCCACCTGGTGTTCTTCCTGCACCTGGACCGCTCTTCGGAAAGCCGCTGGAACGTCAACGCTGCGGCCTTCACCGTGGTGGTGATCGGCATCATCGTGGTCGGCACCCTGTGGGTCATGCACAACATGAACGTGCACATGATGCACTGACGTCTTCGCGACGTTGCCACGCAGAAAGGCCGCCCTCGGGCGGCCTTTCTGTTTGCCGTGGGGGGGGCGGCGAGGAACATCCACGCACGGCGTGGATCTCCTGATGAGGTGGGTGCGGAGCTTGCTCCGCACATCGGCTCAGCCCACTCGGCGCAGAAATTCCTCGGCGTCCATCGGTCGGCCCAGGTGGTAGCCCTGCAACTGGTCGCAGCCCAGTTCGCTCAGGTACTCGCGCTGCGCCTGCGTCTCCACGCCTTCGGCCACCACCTGCAGCTGCAGGGTGCGTCCCAGCGCGATGATCGACGAGACGATGGCGGCGTCCTCTTCATTGCATTCCAGGTCATGCACGAACGCGCGGTCGATCTTCAGTTCGGTGGCCGGCATGCGTTTCAGGTACAGCAGGCTGGAATAGCCCGTGCCGAAGTCGTCGATGGCAATGTGCACGCCCATCGCGGTCAGGTCGTTGAGGATCGCCAGGCTGGCGTCGACGTCCTTCATCGCCGTGGTCTCGGTGATCTCCAGGGTCAGCCGCGCCGGCTCGATGTGGTGCCGTTCGAGCACCCCGCGCACGCTGTCCAGAAGGGCCGGGGAGGAGAACTGCAAGGGCGACAGGTTCACTGCCATCGACCATTCGGCATGTCCGGCATCGTGCCACGCACGCAACTGCGCACAGGCGCGGTCCAGCACCCAGTCGCCGATCGGCAGGATCAGGCCACTGCGTTCGGCAATGGGGATGAACACGTCCGGCGCCAGCAGGCCCAGCTCCGGATGCTGCCAGCGCAGCAGCGCCTCGGCGCCGGTGGCTGGCGCGCCCGCGGCCGGGAACTTGGGCTGGTAATGCAGGATCAGTTCATTGCGCATCACGGCCTTGCGCAGGTCCTGCAGCAGGCGCAGCTGACGGTTGGCGCTGAGCTGCATCGAGGGGGTGAAGAACGTATAGCCGTTCCGCCCGGTTTCCTTGGTGTGGTACATCGCAGCGTCGGCGTGTGCCATCAGCTCGCGCTCGTTGCCGGCGTCATCCGGGTACAGGGCGATGCCCAGGCTTGCGCTGACCTGCAGCTCGGCTGCATCCAGCAGGAACGGTTCGCCAGCCGCCGCGATGATCCGCTCGGCCACCACCACCGCATCGTCGGGAATATCGATGGCCAGCACGATCACGAACTCGTCGCCGCCGAGGCGGGCGAAGGTATCCTGCGGACGCAGCAGGCCGCTGATACGCTGCGCCACCGCCACCAGCAGGCGGTCGCCCAGCTGGTGCCCGTAGGCATCGTTGACCGCCTTGAAGCCGTCCAGGTCGCAGAACATCACCGCCACCGCATGGTTGCGGCGCCGCGCCTTCTCGATGGCCTGCTCGATGCGGTCCTGCAGCAGCATGCGGTTGGGCAGCTGGGTCAACGGGTCGTGCAGGGCGGCCTGGATCAGCTTGTTGTTGGCATGCGCCAGCGAATCGGCCAGCAGGCCGGTGCGCACGCGCATCTGCCGGTCGAACAGCGAGGCGACCAGGGCGATACCCAGAGTGGCCACGGTGGTGACGATCACCAGCACCGCCAGCCAGCGCGTGTCGATGCCGCCACTGCCGACGGCGCCACAGATGCTGCCTTCGGGGAAGCGCGCCGCCGCCATGCCGGTGTAATGCATGCCGACGATGGCCAGGCCCATCACCAGCGAGGCCAGTGCGCGCAGGCGCATGGTGTTGCGCTGCTCGGCACGCAGGCGGAATGCGATCCACAGCGCAGCACCGGCGGCGCCGATGGCCACCGCAATGGAGGCGGCGAACCAGCCCGGGTGATAGTCGATGCCCGGCTGCATGCGCATCGCGGCCATGCCGAGGTAGTGCATCGTGGCAATGCCCAGGCCCATCAGCACGGCGCCGGCCAGCAGCCGTCGCCAGGGCAGGCTGGGCCGCGACACCAGCCACAGCGCATAGGCAGAGGCGCCGATCGACACGGCCAGCGAGTAGAGGGTGATGCCGAGGTCGTAGCCGACCGGGATCGGCAGGTCGAAGGCCAGCATGCCGATGAAATGCATCGACCAGATACCCAGGCCCATCGCCGCTGCACCGCCGGCCAGCCACCAGCGGGCCACGCGGCCCTCGGCCGTGGCCAGGCGGCCGGCCATGTCCAGCGCTGTGTACGAAGCAAGAATGGCCACCAGCAGGGAGATGGCGACCAGGCTCTGACTGTAACTGCCAGTCATGTTGAATCCAGAGGGGGAGGGAGGGGCGCCCGCAAGGCGCACGCCCGCGACCCCTATCGGCGCGGGTGGGCAGGACTTGAGCGGTCGCAGCACCTGCGACCCGGCTCGGCTATCCTGCCACGCCTGTTCCCGTTGCTGGAAATCATCCAATGGCAAAAGCCCGCATCGCCTACGTCTGCAATGAATGCGGCGCCGAATTCAGCAAGTGGCAGGGCCAGTGCACCGAGTGCAACGCCTGGAACTCGCTGTCGGAAATCGTGCTGGAGAGCGCGGCGGCGGCCAAGGCGCCAACGTCGCGCCGGGCCGGCTGGGCGGGCAAGATCGACCCGCCGAAGATCACCGCGCTGAAGGACGTGGAGCAGACCGAGCACCGCCGGGTCAGCACCGGCATCGGCGAGTTCGACCGCGTGCTCGGCGGCGGCCTGGTCGAGGGCGCGGTGGTACTGGTCGGTGGCGACCCGGGCATCGGCAAGTCGACCCTGCTGCTGCAGGCGGTGGCGAAGATGGCGGCTGAATTGCCGGTGCTGTACGTCACCGGCGAGGAGTCGCTGGCGCAGGTGGCTGGCCGCGCGCATCGCCTGGAGCTGCCGCTGGATGGCGTCAATGCGCTGGCCGAGACCGGCGTCGAGTCGATCCTGCAGCATGCCTCCAGGGCTGGACCGCGGCTGATCGTGGCCGATTCCGTGCAGACCCTGTGGACCGAGAGCCTGACCGCCGCGCCGGGCTCGGTCAGCCAGGTACGCGAGAGTGCTGCGCGGCTGGTGCGCTTCGCCAAGGAAACCGGCACCGCCGTGTTCCTGGTCGGTCACGTGACCAAGGAGGGCGGCATCGCCGGCCCGCGCGTGCTCGAACACATGGTCGATGCGGTGCTGTATTTCGAAGGCGAGAGCGGCAGCCGCTTCCGCCTGCTGCGCGCCTTCAAGAACCGCTTCGGTGCAGTCAACGAGCTGGGCGTGTTCGCGATGGGCGACAAGGGCCTGAAGGAGGTCTCCAACCCATCGGCGATCTTCCTGTCCGGTGGCAGCACCCATCAACCGGGCAGTTGCGTGATGGTCACCCGCGAGGGCACCCGGCCGCTGCTGGTGGAGGTGCAGGCGCTGGTTGATGCGTCGCCGCTGTCGAACCCGCGCCGTGTCGCGGTTGGCCTGGAGCAGAACCGGCTGGCCATGCTGCTGGCGGTGCTGCATCGCCACGGCGGTGTGCTGGTCGGCGATCAGGATGTGTTCGTCAATGTGGTCGGTGGCATTCGCGTGCAGGAGACCGCGGCCGACCTGCCGGTGCTGCTGGCGGTGCTGTCCTCGCTGCAGGATCGGCCGCTGGCGGAGAAGACCATTGCCTTCGGCGAAGTCGGCCTGTCCGGCGAGATCCGGCCGGTGCCCAATGGCGAAGACCGCCTGCGTGAGGCGGCCACCCATGGCTTCAAGCGCGCCATCGTGCCCAAGGCCAATGCGCCGAAGGGCGGTTCGGTGAAAGGCATGGAAGTGATCGCGGTGGAGCGCCTGTCCGAGGCCATCGACGCGGCGTGATGCCAGCACTGTAGAGCCGAGCCCACGCCCGGCTGCTTTCTGTAGCGTCGAGCCATGGTCGACGGGTGGTCGAACAGCAGCCGAGCATGGCTCGACGCTACAAAGAGCGAACAGCAGCCGAGCATCGGCTCGGCTCTACACATGTCCAATGCAGCAACGGTCAGCTTCCCTGTGCTAGTTTTTCCCGCTCGACGAAGACGCCCTCTGGCGTCTTTCCGTGCCCAGGAGTAAACGATTACATGCAGGACACCGCGCTCACCGCCCCCAACGCCGAAATCCGTCGCGCCGGGGTCGATCTCAATGGACTGATGACGGTGCTGGGCAAGCACCTGTATTCCACCCCGGTGGTGGCGCTGCGTGAGCTGGTGCAGAACGCGCACGATTCGATCATCCGTCGCCGCATCGAACAGCCCGGCATCGAAGTGCCTTCGCGCATTTCGGTGCAGGTCGATGCCGCCGCTGGCGTACTGCGCATCACCGACACCGGTGCCGGCCTGACCCGTCAGGAAATCCACGATTACCTGGCCACCGTCGGCGTCGGCTACACCCGTGGCCTGCGCCAGGGCGGCGAGGACGATGAAGGCCTGATCGGCATGTTCGGCCTCGGTTTCCTGTCGGCCTTCGTGCTTGCGCGCCGGGTCAGCGTGCGTACCACCTCGTACCAGACGCCGGATCTGGGGCACCTGTACGTGTCCAGCAATGCCGAGCAGTACACCGTCAGTGAGGTGCCGGCACGTGCGATCGGTACCGAGGTGGAACTGGAGCTGCATCCGGATTTCCTGCCACTGGCCAACGAAGCGCGCCTGCACGAGGTGCTGGGCCGTTACTGTGCGCTGCTGTCCGAGCCGATCTTCATCGGCGCTGCCGGCGAGGCGCTCAATCCCGAGCCGCCGCCGTGGCGTGGGCAGGGGGATGTTGCTCCGCATCCGGTGCAGGCGCGCCGCCAGGCGCTGCAGTTCGCAGCGCGCTTCGAGCATGATTTCGAGCCGATCGTCACCGTGCCGTTGCGTGCCGATGGCAACAGCGATGCCACCGGCCTGCTGTGGGTGCAGGACGGCGCTACCTACGGCACCAGCGACAACCGCAACCTGTCGGTGTTCGTGCGCGGCATGCTGTTGGATGACGATGCGCGCGACCTGCTGCCGCCCTGGGCTGGGTTCATTGGCGGGGTGATCGAATCCTCGCGGCTGACGCCTACCGCCAGCCGCGAAGATCTGCAGCGCGACGACCAGTACCGCGCCGTGCAGCATGCGCTGCTGGAAGCGCTGATTGATGGCCTGGCCGACGTCGCGCGGCAGCAGCCGGAGGCCTGGCGACGCGTTCTCACGCGCCACAATGAGGCCTTGCTGGGCGCAGCGCTGTGCGATGATCGCCTGTTCGACCTGTTGCTGGAACACGTGCGCGTGCCGACCTCGCAGGGCGACCTGCCGGCCAGTGCGCTGCCCGCACGTGGCGCCGTGCACGTAATCCTCGACAACGGCGGCGGCTTCGAGGAAATGCTGTTCCGCGCGATGGGCGTGCCGGTCGCGCACGGCCATCGCTATGCGGTGGTGCCGTTCCTGCGCCGTTGGGCCCAGGCCAAGGGCCTGCGCTTGGTTGAATTGGGGACCGAACAGGGCAACCGTGCACTGTTCCGCAGCGATGACAGCCTCGACGAGGCGCAGCTGGCATGGCTGCGCGAGCAGCTCGGTGACGGCGAACAGCTGCTGCCGGCACGCTTCAGCCCCGAGTCGCTGCCGGTGGTGGTGGTGCCCGACCGCGAAGCCGAGCTGAAGCAGCGCCTGGAAGACGACGAGAACGACAAGCGCGTTTCGATGGCCGCGCTGCGCCTGGCCCGGCAGTTCACCGCGCGCATCGAATCGCGCGCACCGTCGCGGCTGTACCTCAACCTCGACAACCCGGCCGTGCAGGCGCTGTTGCGCGCCCAGCGCGAGGGGCATCCACAGGCCGAAGCCGCAGCCCGCCTGCTGCGCTCACTGAAGATCATCGTCGCCGCGCAGGGCCGCCCGCTGGCACGCGCGAACCCTACGCCCGGCCCGGATCTCAACGGCGCCTTTACCGATATCGCCGGTGCCCTGCAGCAGATGCTGCGCTGAGCACCGTACCTTCTCATCCAGCCTTCGCTAGACAGGAGCACTTACCCCATGGACATCTGGAACTGGGTCGAAAAACTGCAGGGTGACCTGCGCCAGGCGGGCCAGGCGCAGAACGCGCACCTGCTGAACCGTCTCGCCGACGAGGTGAGCGAACTGCGTGTCGACCGCGTCGACGCGCTGCTGCCTGAAGCGCGTGCGCTGGGCAAGGCGCTGGACAACCCGTGGGTCGACGTCTACGTCGGCCACTGGGCGCTGCGCAATCGCGTCGGCAACCGCGTCGAAGGCGAAAGCGCGCTGGGCGAAGCCGTGGCGCTGTTCGAGCGTGCGCATCGTGAGGACACGATGGAGTGCCCGCAGTCGATCTGCGTGACCCAGGATCTGGCTGCCTGCTACGGCAACATCGATGGCCCGGGCTGGGTTCCCGAACGTGTCGAGGTGTGCGATGAAACGCTTGCACGCATCGATCCAAGCTGGGCCTGCTTCCAGTGCCTGAGCTGCGAAAAGGCCGATGCGCTGCTGGATGATGGCCGCGGCCAGGATGCGCTGGATTACCTGCAGGTGCAGTCGGATGCGATCGAGGCCTGCGGCAAGGAAGTGTTCGACAGCTTCCCGGAAATGCAGATCAAGATCCTGCTGGGCATGGGCCGCGCCGAAGAAGCGCTGTTGCTGATCGAGAAGCGAGAGGCCGAAGTGGCCGCGTCCGGCGAGTACGAGCCGGCCAACTGCACGGTGCCGCGCCGCCTGTCCAAGGCATGGGCGCTGGCCCAGCTGGGCCGCGACGAAGAGGCCGTGCAGCAGCTGGTGCCGTGGAGCGAACTGACGCCTACCTACTGGCGACTGTGGGCGAACACGGCCGCAGCGCTGTGCCGGCGCGATCCTGCACGCAATACCTGGGATCTGGGCACGCGCTTCAACACCATCATCGAACATTTTGCCGAGGTTGGCTCGCACCGCCTGCTGATCGAGGTTGCTGCGCTGAGCCTTGAACTGGCGCTGCAGCGAGGTGCACGCTGGGTGGCGCTGCGCCAGCTGGAACTGGCGCGTACCCATCTGGCGCAGCTGCGCCAGGACCGTGGTGCGGCAGCATTGGTGGCCGACCTGGCCGCGCGTATCGATGCATTGCCTGACGTTGCGCCGCTGCCGGTGCCGGCCAGCGAACTGCTGGCCTGGCTGAGCGAGCAGGGGGAGCAGAACCAGTCGCGCGATCCGGAGCGCGAGGCCCAGTGGCTGCTGCAGGCACAGGCGCAGCTGCCCGATGACGAGGCGCTGGCTGAGATGGCTGCCTCGGCATTGAGCGCCTGTGGTGCGCAGGCGGAAGCGCGCGCATTGCTGTGGCGATTCGTGCGCGCACACGATCAGGATGATGGCCCGGCCGCCTACACGCTGATGCGCTGGCTGACCGAGCAGGGCGACGACGAGGGCCTGCGTCAGCTGGCCGGGATCTACCGTGGCAGCGTGCCGGTGTTCGCGCACTGGTGCGAGGTGCAGCGTGCACGTCGCGTGTCCGATTGGCCGGCGCTGGAGCAGGCCGCGCAGGCGCTGCTGGCCGCCTCGCCGGGTTCGCACGGCGCGCGGGGCACGCTGGCGCGCATGTACATGGAAACCGGCCGTTTCAGCGAAGCACAGGCCTGCTATGCGCAGCTGGTGGAGCTGCTGGAGGAACCCAACGCCGCGCACTGGGACCACATGAGTGCGGCCAGCGCGGCACGCGACTGGGATGCGGTGCGCCGCTCGGCGGCGGCGATCGGCATGGAGTTGTCCAGCCAGGATGGCGTGGTCGAGGAGCCGTGGGGCTGGGTGATCATCCGCAGTGAAGAGAATGGCGAGCCGATGGAGTACTACGCCCGTCGCAGTGGCCCGGTGACCGCACGCATCGTCGAGAACGCACCGGCCAACCGTGCCCAGCAGGTCGGCGACTGGGTGGTGTTTGATGCCGCGCTGGTGCACCCGGCGCCGGAGGAAGAAGAGGCCCGCGAGCACTTCATTCCGACCTATGCGCAGGTCCATGTGCTGGAACGCGGTGGTTTTGCCCGCAGCTGGCTGGTCGATGGCGCGCACCCGGGCGAAGAAGCCTGGAATGCCCTTGTCGAAGCTGCCGAAGCACAGGGTTGGAAGGTGTGGTCGCACAGCCGCGCGGACTACACCGTCACCGACCCCGACATGGAGGGAGGCACCCTGCCGGGCGTGCTGTTCACCGTTGCGCAGCCGCAGGACCACGCACCGCTGGCGCTGCACCGCTTCCTGCAGCAGGAGACCGCGAAGTGGCCGCACCCACACTGCTGGCTGCGGCTGGCCGAAGCCTGCGACCAGGACCGCCAGCCGCATCTGGATGTGATCGAGCGTTACGGGTTGTAAGTAGAGCCGAGCCTGCGCTCGGCTTATGCTGGAACGCAGCCGAGCATGGGCTCGGCTCTGCAACAGATCGCCATCACGACCAAAGGGATTGGACATGCGAAAGACAGGGATGTTGATGATTGCCGGCCTGCTGCTGGCGCCAGCAGCACAGGCCGCGCCCGCCTGCCAGGAACCGGCAGCTGTGGCCCGCGCGTTCTACGAGGCGACGACGGCCGATGGCGACCTGCTGGAACCGCCGCCCGCGCTGGTCAGCCCGGCCTTCGGCAAGGCCCTGCGCGGCGAGCGCGCCTGCCAGCAGCGCGAAGAGGGCATCTGCACGATCGATTCCGATCCGTGGCTGGACGCGCAGGACGGCGACATCGAAACCCCGGTGCGTTACAGCTGGCAAGAGGCGTCGGCCACCGCCGGCGAGGTCGAGATGCGCTATTCGGTTTGGAAGAAGGCCTACGTGACCCGTCTACCGATGGTGCGCCAGGGGCAGGGCTGCTGGCAGGTCGATGACATCCTCACCAACAGCGGCCGTTCGGTGCGGAAGATCCTGGCCCAGCCTTGACGTTAGCGCCGGTGGGTGCCGACCGTTGGTCGGCACACCGCCTATCGCGAATGCCCGAACACCAGTTCGATCACGAACTGGCTGCCGAAGAACGCCAGCAGCAGCAACAGCATCGCCGCCAGCGTCCAGTGCACCGCCTTCATGCCTCGCCAGCCATAGCGGCGGCGGCCGATCAGCAGCACGCCGAACACGATCCACGACAGCACGCTCAGCACGGTCTTGTGCACCAGCTTCTGTGCCAGCAGGTCGTCGACGAACAGCACACCTGTGACCAGGGTCAGGGTCAGCAGCGCGAAGCCGACGGTGATGACCCGGAACAACAGCGATTCCAGGTCGGCCAGCGGCGGCAGCGCCCGCAGCCACGGGCGGAACTCGCGGCGGCGCAGTGCGCGCTCCTGCAGCCACAGCATGATCGCCAGCAGCGCGGCGATGCTCAGCGTGGCGTAGGCCAGCAGCGCCAGCCAGGCGTGGCTGGCCAGGCGCCAGCCCAGCACCTTGCTCGGTTCGTGGCCGTAGCCGTGGTAGGCCAGCAGCAGTACTGCGGCCAGCGGGAACACAACCACGCCCAGTGCCGACATCCGCCCGCGCGCGCCGACCAGCGAGGTCAGCCAGGCCATGCCCAGTCCGACCAGCGACAGCGCGGCGAAGAAGTGCATGTCCGGCCCGCCGTTGGTACGCATCGCCACCATCACGTGGTAGCCGCCATGCAGCAGCATCGCCGGCAGGGCGGGCCACAGCCAGATGGGGGAACCGGTGCTTTCATCGCGGCCGAGCGCGCACACCAGCAGGGCACTGGCAGCCAGGTAGAGCAGGACGGCGATGAGAACGATTGTCATCGTTGCAGTTTCGCATACCCCTGCGATAGTGGCGACGGCCCCGTGGTCGCAGTCCGGGGAGGTGAGCGGACCCGTTATACTGTCTGCCTTATTGTCCCCCGCTTTCAGACAGGTTGCGCCGCATGTTCGAGTCCCTGACCCAGCGCCTTTCCGGCACCATCGAGCGCCTGCGTGGCCGCGGCCGCCTGACCGAGGAGAACATCCGCGAGGCGACCCGCGAAGTGCGCATCGCGCTGCTTGAAGCCGACGTTGCGCTGCCGGTGGTACAGGCCCTGATCGAGCGCATCAAGGTGCGCGCGGTCGGCCAGGAAGTGCTGAAGTCGCTGACCCCGGGCCAGGCCCTGATCAAGGTCGTGCGCGACGAGCTGACCGCGGTGATGGGGGCTGAAGCCAGCGACCTGAACCTGAATGTCCCGGCCCCGGCCATCATTCTGATGGCAGGCCTGCAGGGTGCCGGCAAGACCACCACGGTGGGCAAGCTGGCCAAGCACCTGAAGGAAAAGCGCAAGAAGAAGGTGATGGTGGTGTCGGCCGACGTTTATCGTCCGGCCGCGATCGAGCAGCTGAAGACCCTGGCCGAGCAGGTCGGCGTGCTGTTCTTCCCGTCCAGCGCCGACCAGAAGCCGGAAGCCATCGTGCGCGCCGCCATCGACGATGCACGCAAGTCGTTCGTCGACGTGCTGCTGGTCGATACCGCCGGCCGCCTGGCCATCGACGAAGCGATGATGGCCGAGATCAAGGCCCTGCACGCGGCGGTGAACCCGGCCGAAACCCTGTTCGTGGTCGACGCCATGACCGGCCAGGACGCAGCCAACACCGCGAAGGCCTTCGGCGATGCGCTGCCGCTGACCGGCGTGGTGCTGACCAAGACCGACGGCGACGCCCGCGGCGGTGCCGCGCTGAGCGTGCGCTACATCACCGGCAAGCCGATCAAGTTCGTCGGTGTCAGCGAAAAGCCGGAAGGCCTGGACGTGTTCCACCCGGACCGCATCGCCAGCCGCATCCTCGACATGGGCGATGTGCTGTCGCTGGTCGAGCAGGTCGAACAGCAGGTCGACAAGGACAAGGCCGCCAAGCTGGCCGAGAAGGTCGCCAAGGGCAAGAAGTTCGACCTGAACGACATGCGTGACCAGCTCGAGCAGATGCAGAACATGGGCGGCATCGGCGGCCTGATGGACAAGCTGCCGGGCCTGGGCAACATCCCCGACCATCTGAAGCAGCAGGTCAGCCAGGGCAAGGAAGTGCCGCGCATGATCGCCATCATCAACTCGATGACCAAGAAGGAACGGCGCAATCCGAACCTGCTCAACGGCTCGCGCCGCGCGCGCATCGCCAAGGGCTCGGGCGTGACCCCGGCCGACGTCAACAAGCTGATGAAGCAGTACATGCAGATGGAAAAGATGATGAGCAAGATGGCTGGCGGCGGCATGAAGGGCATGTTGCGCAGCATGAAGGGCATGATGGGCGCCATGGGCGGCCGCGGCATGCCGTTCCGTTGATGACGGCCCGGTCGCAGTCTGATGTAGCGCTCGAGCCTGTGCTCGGGCGGCGGCGCGCAGGCGACGCAACAAGCCGCCGGGCAGGCTCGACTCTACCCCCGCCCTGCGCGCACCATGGGGGCCTGTCCGAAACGATGGGCCGTCATGCAGAGTTCCGCTGTATCTTCCCGCGTCGAGGCGTTCTGCCGGCGCTTTGACGTTTCCGTTCCGATCCTGCTGGCACCGATGGCAGGCGCCTGTCCGGTGCCGTTGTCGGCCGCGTTGGCCAATGCCGGCAGCATGGGGGCGATGGGCGCGGTGCTGTCGTCATCTGCCGATATCGGTCGCTGGATGGAGGACTTCCGCGCGACCTCCACCGGCCCGGCACAGGTGAACCTGTGGGTGCCTGACCCCGTGCCGACCCGTGACGTTGCCGCCGAGGCCGCCAGCCGCGCCTTCCTCGCGCAGTGGGGCCCGGACGTGCCGGCCAGCGCCGCCGATGCCACGCCCGCCGACTTCGAAGAACAGTTCGCCGCGCTGCTGGCGGCGCGTCCTGCGGTGGCCTCGACCATCATGGGTGTGCTGCTGCCGCGCCACGTGCAGCAGCTGAAGGACGCCGGCATCGCCTGGATCGCGTGCGCGACCACGTTGTCTGAAGCACGCGCTGCCCAGGACGCCGGCGCCGATGCCGTGGTGGCGCAGGGCGTGGAAGCGGGTGGGCATCGCGGTGCGTTCGATCCGGCGATGGCCGAGCGCCAGCTGGTCGGCCTGTTCGCGCTGCTGCCACGGCTGGCCGATCACCTGCACATTCCGGTGATTGCCGCCGGCGGCATCGCCGATGGCCGTGGTATCGCCGCCGCACTCACCTTGGGCGCCAGCGCCGTGCAGATCGGCACCGCGTTCCTGCGCACGCCGGAAGCGGCGATCGCCTCGGCGTGGGCCGATGGGCTGGCCGCCAGCGAACCGGAAGACACCTGGCCGACCCGTGCCTTCAGCGGTCGTCTGGGCCGTGGTCTGGCGACACCCTACGTGCGCGCCGCCGCCGCAGAAGGCGCCCCGGCGCCGCGTCCGTACCCGGTGCAGCGCGGCCTGACCGCGCCGATGCGCAGGCAGGCCGTGCAGGAAAACCGCCTGGCCGCGATGCAGGCCTGGGCCGGGCAGTCGGCATGGATGGCGCCGGGACAGCCGGCCGCAGACGTGCTGCGCGGCATGTGGAGCCAGGCGCAGGCACTGCTGCGATGACGCTGACCTGCAACGGCCAGCCGGCGCAGGTGGAGGATCTGCTGCCGGCGCTCGTCAACTACGGCCACTTCACCTCGCTGCAGGTGCGCGACCACGCGGTGCAGGGACTGGACCTGCATCTGGCGCGGCTGTCGCATGCCACGCGCGAGCTGTTCGGTAGCGAGCTGGATATAGCGCAGGTGCGGGCTTGGATGGTGCAGGCGCTGCGGCAAGCGGGGCAGGGCGATGCCTCGTTGCGGGTGACGGTGTATTCGCGCCACTTCGATTTCCGCAATCCGCTGGCGGCGGTGCCCGTGGACGTGCTGGTGGCGGCGTCCGCGCCGGTGACGCTGACCGCCTCCAAGCGTGTGCGCAGCGTGGCCTGGCAGCGTGAACTGCCGCAGATCAAGCATGTGGGCACCTTCGGCCTGTTCGCCGAGCGCCGCGCGGCGATGGCGGAAGGATTCGACGATGTGCTGTTCGTGACCGTCGATGGCGAAATGAGTGAAGGCAGCACCTGGAACCTGGCCGTGCACGATGGTGAACGGCTGCTCTGGCCGCAGGCGCCGGCCCTGCGCGGGACCGCCGAGGCGCTGCTGAAGCAGCATTGGCCGGGGGCGCAGGCCACGCAGCCATTGCGGCTGGCGGATATGGCCGGCGTGAAAGCTGCTTTTGCCTGCAACGCCAGCGGTCTGTGGGCGCTGGAGGCCATCGACGGGCATGTCCTGCCCGGCTCGCAGGCACTGGCTGAACAGGGCAGAGCGGTGCTTGCGGCGGTGGCTTGGGACGGTTTGGGGTGAAAAGCCCGCCGGGCATGGCCCAGCACTACCGTGAAGGCTGGTCACCCATGGGGTTGGCTCGGCCGGGCTCTGCCGCTATAATCGCCCGCTTACCTCGCCATCCTGGCGACTGGGCAATAGGAAAAACACCATGGTCAAGATTCGACTGACCCGCGGCGGCGCCAAGAAGCGTCCGTTCTACCACATCATCGTGACCGACGTGCGCAGCGCGCGCGACGGCCGCAACATCGAGCGCGTTGGCTTCTACAACCCGGTCGCCCAGGGCGCCGAGAAGCGCATCGAGCTGGACCTGGCCCGCGTTGACCATTGGGTCAAGAACGGCGCCCAGCCGACCGACAAGGTCCGCAACCTGATCAAGGAAGCGACCAAGTCCCAGGCCGCTGCGGCCTGATCCTGACGGGCCACGCTTCGGCGTGGCCCTCTTGGTTGAAGCAGATGAAAGATATCGAGCGCCGCATCCTGCTGGGCAGGGTTGTCGGCGCTTTTGGTGTGCGCGGCGAGATCAAGCTCGAGTCCTGGACCGAGCCACGTTCCGCCATTTTCCGTTACCAGCCGTGGATCGTGCGCAGCGCGTCCGGCGTGGAAACCACGATTGAAGGTGTACGCGGCCGCGACAGCGGCAAGCACCTGGTCGCCCGTTTTCCCGGCGTCGAGGACCGCGATACCGTCGAAGCGATGCACGGCACCGAGATCTACGTGGCCCGCAGTGCATTGCCGCCGCCGAAGCCGGACGAGTACTACTGGGTGGACCTGGAAGGCCTGGATGTGAAGACCACCGAGGGCGTTGCCCTGGGCCAGGTCTCGCATCTGTTCAGCACCGGCGCCAACGACGTGGTGGTGGTCCGGGGTGACCGCGAGCGGATGATTCCGTTCGTGCAGCCGGACTTCGTCAAATCGGTCGACTTCGAGGCCAACCTGGTCGTGGTCGACTGGGATCCCGAGTTCTGAGTGTGAGCATGCGTTTCGACGTCATCACCCTGTTTCCCGAGTTCCTCGCCCAGTCCGCCGGATTGGGCGTGGTCGGGCGCGCGCAGGAGAAGGGGTTGTTCAGCCTGCATGGCTGGAACCCCCGTGATTACGCCGAAGGCAACTACCGCCGGGTGGACGATCGTCCGTTCGGTGGTGGCCCGGGCATGGTGATGCTGATCGAGCCGCTGCAGGCCTGCCTGCAGGCGATCCGCGATGCTGATACGACGCCAGCACGGGTGATCTACCTCAGCCCGCAGGGGGCGCCGTTGACCCAGGCCAAGGTGCGGGAACTAGCGGCCCTGCCGCGCATGGTCCTGCTCTGCGGCCGCTACGAGGGCATCGACGAGCGTTTCCTGGAAGCCAATGTCGACGAGGAGATTTCCCTCGGCGACTATGTGCTGTCCGGTGGCGAGCTGGGCGCGGCGGTCATCATCGACGCCGTGGCCCGCCTGCAGGACGGTGCCCTGAATGACGCGGAATCGGCGGCGCAGGACAGCTTCGAGGGCGACCTCGGCCTGCTCGACTGCCCGCATTACAGCCAGCCGGCCCAGCACCCGCTGGGTGACGTGCCGGAGGTGCTGCGCTCGGGCAACCATGCGGCCATCGCGGCCTGGCGCCGCCAGCAGTCGCTGGTCCGTACCGCCCAGCGACGCCCGGACCTGCTGGATGAACAGGCGCTGGGCAAGGCCGACCGCAAGCTGCTGGACCAGGCCCGCCAGGTCCGGAAACACAAGGCCAGCCCCTAGCGCAGGGCTGGCTTTATCGGCTATCATGACCAATTCCCGTCGACCCTGGTCGGCGCGCGCAGTACCCAAAACAAACGTGCAGCACAGTCCGGTGACTGCATGAGCCTACGTTGTCGATACGACACGCCCACCCGAACAAGAATCGGTGTAACCCATGAGCAAGCTGAACAAGTCCATCGTCGCGGAATTCGAATCCGCCCAGATCACCCGTGAACTGCCGAAGTTCAGCCAGGGCGACACCGTTGTCGTCAACGTGAAGGTGAAGGAAGGCAGCCGCGAGCGCGTGCAGGCCTACGAAGGCGTTGTCATCGCCACCAAGAATGCTGGCCTGAACTCCTCGTTCACCGTCCGCAAGATCTCGCACGGCTACGGCGTCGAGCGCGTGTTCCAGACCCACAGCGCCATCATCGACTCGGTCGAAGTGAAGCGTCGTGGTAAGGTCCGCGCCGGCAAGCTGTACTACCTGCGTGGCCTGGAAGGCAAGGCTGCCCGCATCAAGGAAGACCTGGCTGCCGCTGCTGCCGCCAAGGCTGCCCGTCTGGCCGACAAGGCCTGATAAACAACTTCGGTTGTTGCCGCAACGGCCACCTTCGGGTGGCCGTTTGCGTTTCCGGCATCGCATCGGCCACGATCGGGTGATGAATGACATCAACCGGCACTATCCGCCCGTGATCCAGTCGGCGTTGCGCTTCCTCGACGGCAAGGGGCTGGCACGCGTGCAATCGGCGCCGTTGCTGCATCGCCTGCTGTGGCGCGTGGGCATCGCACTGCCACCGCCGATCCTGGCCGGCTTCGGCACCAACGCGCTGGTGCAGGGCCTGTTGTTCGGGCTGTTCTGGACCGCGCTGATGTGGCTGATGCTGTGGCAGGGCAGCGAGCGCCCGCTGGCGCTGTTGCTGGTGGCCGGGCTGTTGGCCGGTGCGCTGTTCGGCGTGGTGATGGCGGCCCTGATGCGCTCGCTGCGCCGCCACCGCAAGCTGCCGGACTGGCGGCAGTTCCGCGCGCGGCAGGCGGACTGAACCGATGGCGCACCGCGCCGTGACCGCACGGTACAGGCCGCGCTAGGCTGCGGTGTCATCCCGATGGACGTGCCGTGCGATGCCCGCCAAGCGAACCGCACCCTCCGCCACACCCACGCTGCTGTCCGGCGGCAACCCGCAGATCGCCAAGGGCGAGGGCAATGCCCCGGTGCAGGCGTACATTGCCGCCATGCCTGGCTGGAAACGTCCGATCGGCGAACAGCTGGATGCGCTGATCGAACAGGCAGTACCCGGGGTGCACAAGGCGGTGAAGTGGAACTCGCCGATGTATGCGGTGGCTGCGGGCGAAGGCTGGTTTCTCAGCTTCCATTGCTTCACCCGCTACATCAAGGTGGCGTTCTTCCGCGGCGCTGCACTGACGCCCGTGCCGCCGGAGCCGTCCAAGAGTGCCGATACGCGCTACCTGCACATCCCGCAGGATGGCGCGCTGGATGAAGCGCAGTTCCTCGACTGGGTGCGCCAGGCCGCCGCGCTGCCCGGTGAGCGCATGTAACCCCGACGTTCTGGTTTCCTCCCCGACGAGAGCTGCTGATGGCCACGCATGCACCGAACCCTGCCGATGCCGGAACCCCGGCAACTGAACTGATCGATGCGCGCATCGCCGAGCTGGGCGACTGGCGTGGCGAAGTGCTGGCACGCGTGCGTGCGTTGATCCATGAAGCGCTGCCGGACGTGCAGGAAACCTGGAAGTGGCGCGGTACACCGGTGTGGGAGCACAACGGCATCCTGTGCACCGGCGAGACCTACAAGCAGGCGGTGAAGCTGACCTTCGCCAACGGGGCGGCGCTGGCCGATCCGAAAGGCCTGTTCAACGCCAGCCTGGAGGGCAACACGCGGCGCGCGATCGACATCCATGAAGGTGCGATGCCGAATGCCGCTGCGTTGAAGGCGTTGCTGCGCGCGGCGGCGGCGTTCAACGCGGCGAAGAAGAAACGCTGACCGCCTCCTGTAGCGCCGAGCCCATGCCCGGCTTGGAGGGCCGCGCCTGTGCGGACCAACGGTCCGCACCCACCTCAGCGCGGCGGAGTGGCATCCAGCGCGGCATCCGGGTCGGCCACCGGTGACGGTGGGCAGGCCGGAATTTCCGACGGCGTGGCCAGTTCTTCGGCGTGCGAAGGCTTGCCCATCATCTTCGCCTTGCGCCAGCCACCCCAGCGGTAATACGCCAGCGACAGCAGCATCGACACCAGCGAACTGACCGGGAAGCTCCACCAGATCGCATCGGCGCCCCAGTACGGCTGCAGCAGCTCGGCGAACGGCACGCGCACGCCCCACAGCGAACCGGCCAGGATCAGCAGCGGCGGAATCACCGCGCCGGTGGAGCGCACCACGCCGGAGATCACGAAGCTGACGCCGAAGAACAGGAACGAGCCGATCACCACGTGGTTGAGGTGGCGGGCGATGTCCAGCGCCTGGCTGGCCGGCGGCAGGAACAGGGCCAGCAGCTGGCGATCGAACACCACCAGCGGCAGGATCAGCGCGCCGGTCAGCAGGAAATTGAACAGCACGCCCTGGCGCGCGGTGCCGCGCACGCGGTCCCAGCGCTGCGCACCGACGTTCTGCGCGGCCATCGACGAGCACGCGGCGCCGATCGCCATCGCCGGCATCTGCAGGTAGTTCCACAGCTGCAGCGCGGCGCCGTAGCCCGCGCCGGTGTCGGTACCGTACTGGTTGACCATGGTCATCAGCAGGATCACCGACAGCGAGATCAGCACCATCTGCAGGCCCATCGGTACGCCCTTGACCACCAGCGCCTTGAGGATGGCCAGGTCGAGCTTGAACAGGCGCATGTCGGCACGGCCCAGCCACAGCGTGTGGCGCTTGTGCCGCATGTACAGCAGCAGGCCGGCCAGCGACAGCGTCTGCGCGACCAGCGTGGCCCAGGCCGAGCCGGCAATGCCCAGCGCCGGAAACGGGCCCATGCCGAAGATCAGTACCGGGTTCAGCACGATGTCCAGTGCCACCGAGACCATCAGGAAACGGAACGGCGTGCGCGAGTCACCGGCACCGCGCAGCGCGGCGGTGAGGAAGGCGAACGCATACAGCGTCGGCATCGCCAGGAAGATGATCTGCAGGTAGGCCTCGGCCAGCGGCAGCGAGGCGGCCGGCGTGCCCATCGCCGCCAGCAGCGGATGGGCCATGAACCAGCCGGCGATGGCGATGATTACCGACAGGCCGATGAAGAAGGTGGCGCTGGTGCCGACCACGCGCCGCGCCTGCGCGATGTCGCGCGCGCCGATCGCCTGGCCGATCAGGATGGTCGAGGCCATGCCGAAGCCGAACACCGAGCCGATGAGGAAGAACATGATGTTGTTGGCGTTCGCGGTGGCGGTCAGTGCCGCCTCGCCGAGGAAGCGCCCGACCCAGACCGCATTCACCGAACCGTTCAGCGACTGCGCGATGTTGCCTGCCAGGATCGGCAGGGAAAACAGCAGGAGATTGCGGCCGATCGGGCCGGAGGTCAGGTCAATCGGCGCTTTGGCCATGGAGTGGTGATCGAATCCCGGGAGGCGCACACTAGCACCAAGCCGGTTTGCAGGATGTGGCAATGCATCAACGACTGCAGATGAAGCGGAGCGTGGCGCTGGCCTTGATCGGCGCCGCACTGGCCGCATGTTCGACAGGTGACCGGCTGGGCGATACCCAGGTGCGGCCAACCGACCGCCCCGAGTGCCTGGTCGGCAGCCAGCGCCAGGATCTTTCCGCCGGCGTACCTACCCTGATCGGGGGCAGCGGCTGCCGCACCGATCCCGACAACCCGCGTCCCCTGAACAAGCGAACGGAGTAGTCCCTGCCGATGACCGAGCTTTCCCCGCTGTCGCCCAGTGTCCGCCTGGACATCTGGTTGTGGGCGGCCCGCTTCTTCAAGACCCGCAGCCTAGCCAAGCAGGCCATCGAAACCGGCAAGGTCAGCGTCGCGGGCCAGCGTCCGAAATCCTCGCGCGCGGTGCGTGTGGGTGAGCAGCTGCAGGTGGATCGCGGCGAGGAGCATTTCGAGATCCGGGTGCTCGGCCTGAGCGACCAGCGCGGGCCCGCACCGGCGGCGCAGCAGCTGTATGCCGAGAGCGAGGCCTCCAAGGCCCGTCGTGCCGAACAGCGTGCGCTGCGCATCGCCGCACGCGATGGGTTCCAACCGCCAGAGCACAAACCGGACAAGCGCGCGCGGCGGTTGATCCGCGCGTTGGGCGATATCGACGCGCTCTGACCGAACGGCGATTCCGGTGCATGGTTCCTATCGCGGCGCGAAAGCAGGCGTGAGTCACGGTGCATTCGGAAAGGGCGGGGCAGGCTGGAAGTCCACTTTCTGGAAGCCTGCCCATGCATCGCATGCTGTTGTGCCTGTCCCTGCTTGCCGCCGCGCCATTGCACGCGGCCGACATCACGTTCTGGGACACTCCGCAGCGCGGGGGCAACAGCATGAACATGTCGCCTCCGGACCGGAGCTACTTCGAGGCCCTGCGCGCGACCGGTGCGACCTGGGTACGGCTGGTACCGGACAAGTGGAAGGGGCAGGGCGGGCGTGACTTCCTGATTGGCAACGCCGACGACTACCGTAGCCTGGTTCCGGCCGACCTGGCCACGCTGCGGCGGGTGCTGGATGATGCCGACGCGGCTGGGCTGAAAGTGGTGCTGACTCCTTTGTCGTTGCCGTTGCTGCGCTGGAAGCAGCACAACGGCGACAAGGTCGATCCGCGCCTGTGGCAGTCCTTCGACAATCACGCGCCGGCCCGGCGCTTCTGGAGCGACCTCGCCACGGCATTGAAGGGCCATCCCGCACTGGCCGCCTACAACCTGATCAACGAGCCGGTTCCCGAGTATGGTGCTGGCCTGGCCGAGCATGCCTCGGCCGCGGCCATGCAGCAGTGGTACGCCGGTGTGGAAGACGGTCCACGCGATCTGCGCCGCTTCTATTCGGAACTGATCGCCAGCATCCGTGCGGTCGATGCGGACATGCCGTTGATGCTGGATGCCGGCTGGTACGCCGCTGCCGACGGTTTCAACTACTGGCCGGCGCCGCTGGCAGATTCGAAACTGCTGTACAGCGTGCACATGTATGAGCCGTATGCCGCAACCAGCGCGCCTTACCAGAGGCGCACCACGCCGTATCGCTACCCAGGCGTGGTGCCGTTTGGCGAACACAGCGAACGCTGGGATGCCGCGCGGGTCCGCAGTTACCTGCAGCAGCCGATGGACTGGGCGAAGACGCACGGCGTGAGGGCCAACCGCATGGTGGTCGGCGAATTCGGCTGCATGCGGCGCTGGCCCGACTGCGGCCGCTACCTGCAGGACGTGCTGCAGGTGCTGGAGCAGGACAAGGTGCACTGGGCCTTCTACGCGTTCCGCGAGGACGGCTGGGATGGCATGGACTACGAGCTGGGCGACAGTCCGCTGCCGTGGTCGTACTGGCAGGCGCAGGAGAAGGGGAAGACCGTGGCGCCGCCGCGTTCGATGAAGGCACCGGTGTTTGCGCCGATCCTGGAGCGGTTGAAGGCGGGCAACCGGTAAGACGCCGGGCATTGCCCGACGCGTCCCATGGAGATGCCGATCACGCCGGGCCACGCCCGGCGGCGGCATCGTTCAGCGCTTGCCACCCAGCAGGCTGCCGCCGATCTTGAGCAGATCGCCCACGCCGAGCTGGCCGTCACCGTCCTGGTCCAGCAGGCTGCCGAGCAGGCCACCGGCAAGACCGCCCTGTTGCTGCACCTGCTGCTTTTCCTGGCCCAGGGCCTGGCTGAGCGAGCCGGCATCGGCCTGGCCGCCACCGAGGCGCTGGGCAAGGAAGGCCATCACGATCGGCGCGAGGATCTGCAGCAGCTGGCTGGTGCGGCCGCTGTCGAGCTGGGTGGCCTGGGCCAGGCCGGTTTCCACCTTCTGCTGGCTGCCGCCGAAGATGTGGCCGAGGATGCCGGCGCCATCGCTGGCGGCACCGCCGCCGCCGCCACCCAGCACCGAGCCGAGCACGCTGCCCAGGTCCAGGCCACTGTGGTTGTTCTGCAAGGCGCCGAGCAGTGCCTGCGCGCCCTGCGGCTGCGAGGCGTTGTTGCCCAGCGCGCCCATCAGCACCGGCAGCGCGGCACTGATCGCGCCGGAAGCCTGGGTATCGCTGATGCCGAGCTGCTGCGACACCTGCTGCAGCGGGGCGCCCTGCAACTTGGCGAGAAGTTCATCGGTCAGGCTCATCTGCGGGATCCTTGATTGGGGTTGGGCGTGCAGAAGGTACGACGCGGACCGTTAAAACGGCGACGCCGCCTCGCAGGGAGGCGGCGTGCCGTTCACGGGGGAGGGCGATCAGAGCTCGATGTCTTCGGCGCCCGGGGTGGCGGTGGGGAAGTCCGCTTCCGGCTGGGCCGGCTTGAACGGATCCGACGGCTGGCTGGCCAGCGCCTTCAGCGCCGCGGCCACACCGGCACCGTAGGCCGGGTCGGCCTTGCTGCAGTTGTCGATGTGGCGCTGCTTGATGAAGTCCGGCGCATCGCCCAGGGCACGGGCGGTGTTGGCGAACAAGCGGTCCTTCTGCGCCTGGTTGTAGCTGCGGAACAGCGCACCGGGCTGGCTGAAGTAGTCGGCGTCGTCTTCGCGGAAGTTCCAGAAGTCGGCGTCGCCGCGGATCTTCATCGGCGGCTCGCGGTACTCCGGCTGCTCCTGCCACTGGCCGTAGCTGTTCGGCTCGTAGTGCGGCAGGCCACCGTAGTTGCCGTCCACGCGCATCGCACCGTCGCGGTGGTTGCTGTGCACCGGGCAGCGTGCGGCGTTCACCGGAATCTGATGGTGGTTCACGCCCAGGCGATAGCGCTGCGCATCGGAGTAGGCGAACAGGCGCGCCTGCAGCATCTTGTCCGGCGAGGGGCCGATGCCCGGCACCAGGTTGCTCGGTGCGAACGCGGACTGCTCCACGTCCTGGTACCAGTTGACCGGGTTGCGGTTCAGTTCGAACTGGCCCACTTCGATCAGCGGGTAGTCGCTCTTCGGCCATACCTTGGTCAGGTCGAACGGATGCACGCGATAGGTTTCCGCCTCCAGCTCCGGCATGACCTGGATGAACAGCTTCCACTTCGGGAAGTCACCCTTCTCGATCGCGGCGAACAGGTCGCGGCCGTGGCTTTCGCGGTCATGGCCGACCAAGATCTGTGCCTGCGCATCGGTCAGCGATTCGATGCCCTGCTGGCTGACGAAGTGGAACTTGACCCAGAAGCGCTCGCTGTCGGCGTTGGTGAAGCTGTAGGTGTGCGAGCCGAAGCCGTGCATGTGGCGGAAGCTGCGCGGGATGCCGCGGTCGCTCATCACCACGGTCACCTGCAGCAGGGCTTCGGGCAGCAGCGTCCAGAAATCCCAGTTGTTGCGCGCGCTGCGCAGGTTGGTGTGCGGATCGCGCTTGACCGCCTTGTTGAGGTCAGCGAACTTGCGCGGGTCGCGCAGGAAGAACACCGGCGTGTTGTTGCCGACCAGGTCCCAGTTGCCTTCTTCGGTGTAGAACTTCAGCGCGAAGCCGCGGATGTCACGCTCGGCATCGGCGGCGCCACGTTCGCCGGCCACCGTGGTGAAGCGGGCGAACATCTCGGTCTGCTTGCCGACCTTCTCGAACAGCTTGGCGCGGGTGTACTTGCTGATGTCGTGGGTGACGGTGAAGGTACCGAACGCGCCCGAGCCCTTGGCGTGCATGCGACGCTCGGGAATGATCTCGCGGTTGAGGTTGGCCAGCTTTTCCAGCAGCCAGACGTCTTCCATCAGCAGTGGGCCGCGTGGGCCGGCGGTCTTGCTGTTCTGGTTGTCCACCACCGGCGCGCCGAAGGCCGTGGTCATCGGGGTCACCGGATCATCGCCCTGCTTCTGTTTCGGCGTGGTGCTCAGCTCGCGCTGCTGCTGGGCGCCTTCCGCAGGCGACGGCGCGGCGTGATACGGGCATTTGGGGCTGTTGTTATCGGACTGGCTCATGGCTGGCTCCTGCGGGTGAAGACGGGGTGGAACATCTTCACTCGACTTTAGCTAGCGCCAGATGAAATGAATAATCGAATGATTCGTTCAGGTTGATAGATTCTGTCAATTGAAACTCAGAATCAGATCTGCGAAATCTTTCGATGGGCCTCCTGCGAGGCAGGAGGCCAAGCGCTTGCGCTGCGGCTACAGCAGCGCTTTCAAGCGATACAACGCTTCCAGCGCCTGCTTCGGCGTCAGTTCGTCCGGATCGATGGCGGCCAGTGCTTCCTGTGCCTTGTTCGATGGCGCCGCGAACAGGCCGAACTGCTGCGGTGCATCCAATGCCTGTGGTGCCAGCTCGGCGGCATGGCTTTCACCACCGCGCTGTTCCAGCTCGGCCAGGCGACGGCGCGCCTGCGCTACGGTGGCGCGCGGCAGGCCTGCCAGGGCCGCCACCTGCAGGCCGAAGCTGCGGTTGGCCGGGCCGTCCTTCACCGCGTGCATGAACACCAGCGCCTCACCATGCTCGACCGCGTCCAGGTGCACGTTGGCAATACCGCTGCGGCCGCCTTCGTGCTGCTCATCGGCCAGCGCGGTCAGCTCGAAGTAGTGGGTGGCGAACAGCGTGTAGCAGCGGTTCTGGTAGGCCAGGTGGCGGGCCACCGCGTCGGCCAGCGCCAGGCCATCGTAGGTGGACGTGCCGCGGCCGATCTCATCCATCAGCACCAGCGAATGCGCGGTGGCGTGGTGCAGGATGTAGCTGGTCTCGGCCATTTCGACCATGAAGGTGGACTGCCCGCGGGCCAGGTCATCGCCGGCGCCGATGCGGGTCAGGATGCGGTCGATCGGGCCGATCAATGCGCGGCTGGCCGGCACGAAGCTGCCGATGTGGGCCAGCAGCACGATCAGCGCGTTCTGCCGCATGTAGGTCGATTTACCGCCCATGTTCGGGCCGGTGATGACCAGCATCCGGCGGTCCGGATGCAGGTCCAGGTCGTTCGGTTCGAACGGCTGCTCGCGTACCGCCTCGACCACCGGGTGGCGGCCGCGTTCGATCTTCAGGCACGGCTCGGCCTGCAGTTCCGGCCGGGCCCAGTCCAGCGCCTGCGCGCGTTCGGCGAAGGCGGCCAGCACGTCCAGTTCGCTGAGTGCGGCGGCGCACTGCTTCAGCGGCTCCAGCTGCCCGCCGAGGGTATCCAGCAGCTGCTCGTACAGGTACTTCTCGCGCGACAGCGAACGGTCGCGCGCGGACAGCACCTTGTCCTCGAACGCCTTCAGTTCTTCGGTGATGTAGCGCTCGGCATTGGTCAGCGTCTGGCGGCGGGTGTAGTGCACCGGCGCGCGGTCGGACTGGCCCTTGCTGATTTCGATGTAGTAGCCATGCACACGGTTGTAGCCCACCTTCAGGGTGGCAATGCCGCTGCTTTCGCGCTCGCGCTGTTCCAGGTCGACCAGGAACTGGTCGGCGTGGGTGGACAGGCGGCGCAGTTCGTCCAGCTCTTCATCGAAGCCATCGGCCAGCACGCCGCCGTCGCTCAACTTCAGCGGCGGCATCTCGGCGATGGCGCTGGCCAGCAGCTGCGCGCACTCGTCGTGCTCGCCCAGCGCCGCATGCAGGGCCTGCAGGCGTGGTGAGTCCAGCGGGGCCAACACGTCGCGCACCGCTGGCAGCAGGCCCAGGCCGTCGCGCAGGGTGGAGAAATCGCGCGGGCGCGCCGAGCGCAGCGCCACGCGGGTGAGGATGCGTTCCAGGTCGCCAAGGCGGCGGAAGTGCTCGCGGATGTCAGCGTCGCTGCCGCGATCGATCAGGGTTTCCACCGCATGGTGGCGCTGTACCAGCACCTCGCGCAGGCGCAGCGGACGATGCAGCCAGCGCCGCAGCAGGCGGCCACCCATCGGCGTCACCGTGCTGTCGAGCACGCCCAGCAGCGTATTGCGGGTGTCGCCATCAACACGCGTATCCAGTTCCAGATGGCGGCGGGTGGCGGCGTTCATCGCGATCGCCTCGCCGGCAGTCTCCATCGCGATGGAGGTCAGGTGCGGCAGGCGCTGCTTCTGGGTTTCCTCGACATAGCCGAGCAGGGCGCCGGCGGCAGCGGTCGCGCGCGGCTTGTCATCGATGCCGAAGCCGCTCAGGTCATGCAGTTTGAAGAAGTTCAGCAGCTGGCGGCGGCCACTGTCGGCATCGAACAGCCACGGCGCGCGGCGACGCACGCCGGTGCGCTGGCGCAGGAACTCCGGCCAGTTTTCTTCGTCGGGCACCAGCAGCTCGGCCGGCTCCAGCCGTGCCAGCTCGGCTTCCAGGGCGTCGTCGGTTTCCACTTCGTTGACCAGGAAGCGGCCGCCAGCCAGGTCGGCCCACGCCAGGCCGTAGCCCTGCTTGCTGCGCGACAGGGCCATCAGCAGGGTGTCGCGGCGTTCATCCAGCAGCGCCTCGTCGGTGACCGTGCCGGGGGTGACGATGCGCACTACCTTGCGCTCGACCAGGCCCTTGGCCAGCGCCGGGTCGCCGATCTGTTCGCAGATCGCCACCGACTCGCCCAGTGCCACCAGCCGCGCCAGGTAGCCTTCATAGGCATGTACCGGCACGCCGGCCATCGGGATCGGTGCGCCCCCGGAGCTGCCGCGCTGGGTCAGGGTGATGTCGAGCAGGCGCGCCGCCTTGCGGGCGTCGTCATAGAACAGTTCGTAGAAGTCACCCATGCGGAAGAACAGCAGCAGGTCCGGGTAATCGGACTTGGCCGCGAAGAACTGCTTCATCAGCGGGGTGTGGTCCTTGGACGCCTTGGCGTTGCTGGTGTTGTCTTTTGTATCAGTCACTTGGGGCGTTTCGCGTCTTGGCAGGGCGTCGGGGCGTGGCCACGCGCAGGCATGGCCGGAGAGATCGTTAGTGTAGCGACCTGGGGCGGTCGATGATCCCGACCGGAAGCCCAGAGACAAGGGCGGTTGCCCGCGACTGTCCGTACGCCAACGCAGGCCCCCGTACACCTGCGGTTTGGTTGATTTCCACGGGGCCCCACGGTAGTGTCAGCCCCGGCGATTTCCGCCAAGCGGCCTCCATGGAAACCGGGGCGACTCACCCCGGGCGGGCGTTGATGGAAAGAACAAGCATGACTGCAGCCTGCATGGCCGCCGAACCTCGTTACACCTGGCGTACCGTCCTGCTGAGCATCCTGGTCGCCATCGTTCCGCTTGCCGGCTCCGCACCCTACACCTTGCTGAAGGCGGTGCTGCTGCTGGCCCTGCTGGTCACCGGCGTGGTTCTGATCCGCCGCCAGCCCGATGTCCGCCTGCGCTACCGCATCGCCCGGTTCATCGTGATCGTCTGCTTCCTGCGCCTGGCCTATGCCTTCTACAGCATCCTCTGGCACGGGCTGCGCTGGAACGAACTGGACCTTCCTGCACAGACACTGCTCTACCTGGGCACCGCTGCGGTGTTCGCCACTGCGCTGGACTGGCGCCTGATCTGGAAGATCTTCGCCCTGTCCACCCTGGTCTTCGGCGGGTCGTGCATCGTGCAGCACCACGTGATGGGCCTTGAACGCGCGCACGGTTTCAGTGGCGGCGAATGGACCGCCATCGAGTTCACCATGGTGACGCTGTGCATGGCGCTGTTCTCGGTCATCCGGTTGATCCAGCCCAATGTCCATCCGGCCGAACGCTGGCTGCACGGCGTGGCCATCGCCGTCGGCGTCTATGGTTCGATCCTGGCGCAGAGCCGCGGGCCGATCCTGGCGTTCATTCCCGCCATGCTGATGGTGATTGCGGTGCACGTCCGGCGCACCCGGCGCTGGCGGGGGGCACTGGCCTTCGTCGGTGCCCTGGTCATTGGCGTGGTCGGCGCCACCTCGGTGCTGAACCATGAGGTGATCCAGCGCTTCGGTGAGGTCAGTGGCGAGATCTCCGGTTTCAACCAGGAAAACGAGGTCGGCTCGGTCCGCGAGCGCATCGCCATGTGGGGCGTGGCGGTCGACGCCTTCGCCGAGCATCCCGTGGCGGGGGTGGGCCTGAACCAGTTCGGTACCTATGCACGTGAGGGCATCGCCCGCGGCGAAGTGTCCGAGTCGATCTTCCGCTACAACCACCCACACAACGAGTACCTGGAAGCGGCGGTGACCGGTGGCGTGCCGTTGCTGCTGATCATGCTGCTGGTCTTCATCCTGCCCGGCATCCATTTCGTGCGACGTCTCGGACACGCCGACGACATCACCGCGATGATCGCCACCGCCGGACTTGCCGTGGTCATCGTCTATGCGCTTTCGGCGTTCACGGACAACGTGTTCTACCGGGCAATGCCGCATTCGTTCTATTTCTACCTGGTGCTGGGTTTCATGCTGGCGACCGCCTTGCCGGCGCGTGACCTGCTCCGGCCAGGGAGTCCTTCCTGATGGCGCATATCCATCTGCTGGCCGCCGACAACCAGCGTGGGCTGTCCCATGACATCCAGGTGATCGAGCGCTCGTTGCAGCAGCTCGGGCACACGGTGACGGTCAGCCGCCTGGACGCGGTGCGCAATGGTGGCGCCTGGAAACTCCGCGGAATGCGCCTGCGCAGGCTGCTGGCCTCGTGGCTGAGCCTGGGGCGCACGCCGGCCCGGTTCGACGTCAACATCTCGCTGGAACATGTCCGGCCGGCGAGCTTCGGACTGGCCAACGTCAATCTGTTGATCCCGAATCCGGAATGGGTGTCCGCACGCAGCCTGCGGATCCTGCCGCGGTTCGATGCGTTGCTGACCAAGACCGAAGAAGCCACGCGCATCTTCAACGCGCTGGGCATGCGCGCGCTGGAAGTCGGTTTCTGCAGCCGTGACCGCTACGACCCGGCAGTGCCGCGCAGGCCGCGCAGCTTCCTGCATGCGGCCGGTACCAGCCGTATGAAGGGAACGGCTGCACTCGTCAATGTCTGGAAACGGCACCCCGAATGGCCCTTGCTGACCATCCTGCGCAGCGGCCCTTCGGACGAAGATGAGGGCGGTGCCGCGAACCTGAGAATCGTCCGCGAGCGGCTGCCCGACCAGGAGGTGCAGCGCCTGCAGAACGAACATGCGTTCCACCTGTGCCTGTCGCAGACCGAAGGCTGGGGCCACTATCTGGTGGAAGCGATGAGCTGCGGGGCGGTGGTGATCACCTGTGACGGCGCGCCGATGAATCAGATGATCGACGACAGCCGCGGCATCCTGGTTGCCGCGCACGAGGGCGAGCCCTGCCATCTGTCCAGGACCTGGCATGTGGATGAGAAGGCGCTGGAACAGGCCGTCGAGCGCGCGCTGGCGATGGATGAGGCCGAGTGGACCCGGCTGGGCGCCAATGCACGCGCATGGCACCTGGCCAGCGAGGTGGCGTTCCCGCGCCGTCTGGGCGAGGCCCTGGCCAAACTCTGAGCTGATGTGGGGCTGGTCGCTGCAGCCCGCTCAGCCAGGCACCAGGGTGATCTGCGGATGGCTGCCGAAGATCTCCATGACGATCTCGAAGTAGGTCTGTCCCTGGCCAAGCGCCAGTGCCGTCAACTGAGCGTGGATGGCCGCACCGTTGAACCTGCCGCCCTGAGCGAGTTTCGATTGCAGCCAGGCGCGCGTGGTCTCGCGGCCCAGTGCATCGCGGCTGTGGGCGATGTCACGCCACACCACCGTGGCGATGGCATGGCCTGCGAGAGCGCCGTAGCCGCCGTGAAGCAGGTCATCAAGCGCATCCAGGCTTGCGCCCAGTTGCCAGTCTTCGTCGGCCATGAACACGCGATTGATTTCCACGTAGAGGCTGGCGATGTCGTTGATGGACGCGCCTTCGATGTGCAGGATTCGTGTCATCTGCAGACTGTAGCCCTCCCGGGCGGCGGTTGTGTCCGGCGCAGATAATCCAGGGCCGCTTCGGATGGAGTTGGCATGATTATGGTGTTAAACCTGCGTGATTTTCATCGGGCGCTGGCGTGTCAGCGGTATTCGATAATGATATGGCGCCATTATCTGTCGCCTTGTTTTCTGACTGCCTGCACAGTTCCATATATTTGGATCGGTCCATATATAAAGTCCTGTAAAGTTTCCCTTCGCTGCGCCGCCATCGAACGTACGGCCACGATCAAGGGAATTGAGATGCTTGCCTTACGTAATCTCCGTGTGGGATCCCGGCTTGGCGCCGGCTTCGGTCTGCTGCTGCTGTTCATCATGGCCATCGTTGGCCTGGTGCTGTATGGGAATCAGCTGAAATCCGCCCAGTTCGAGAAAGTGGTGGACGTCAACATGGTCAAGATGCGTTTGTTGAATGACATGCTTGATACCAACAACGCGGTGCTGATGCATCGCCGCCTGATGGTGATCAAGCGGGGTGATGAGTTCGACAGGGATTACCAGCGTGCCCAGGAGTTGTCGCGGACCTATGACGGTATCTGGGCCAAGTACATCAAGATTCCGCGTGACGCCACCGGCGATACCCTGGTCGCGCGCATCGAGGCGGCACGAAAGGCCACCGATGCATCAACCCAGCAACTGCATGAGCGCATGAAGGTGGGGGATTTTGATGGGGCAGCGAAGGAGCTGCTGGCCGAGCACGGTCTGGCAACGGCCTGGAATGAATCCATCTCGGCCCTGCTGCGCCACCAGGAAACACTGACCGAACGCAGCCGCGAAGAGTACCGCGCAACCGAATCGTGGACCGGCACGCTGTCGATCGCGTTCGGGGCACTGAGCCTGCTGCTGGGCACGTTGGCGGCCTGGGCGATCACCCGCAGCCTGACCCGTCCGCTGGAAGGCGCGGTGAAGCTGGCCGACGGCATCGCCAGTGGCCGCCTGGACAGCAGCATCGACGCCACTGGCAACGACGAGGTGACCCAGCTGCTGAAGTCGATGCAGCGCATGCAGGCACAGCTGCAGTCGGTGATGGCGGCGCAGGGCGAGCTGGCACGCCAGCACGATGCCGGCAGCCTCAGCTACCGCATGGACGAGAGCGCATTCCCCGGCGACTACGGGCGCATGGTGCATGAGACCAATGCGCTGGTTGGATCGCACGTGCAGGTACAGAACCGGCTGATCGAGGTGATGAAGCACTACGCACGCGGCGATCTGTCGGTGGACATGGACCCGCTGCCCGGCGAGAAGGCGGCGATCACCCAGGCGATGGACGAAACCAAGTCCAGCCTGTCGGCGATCAACAGCGAGATCCGCCGGCTGGCGACAGCGGCCGCGGCAGGCGACTTCAGCCTGCGCGGTGATGAAGATCGCTTCGCCTACGATTTCCGCGACATGGTGGCAGGGCTCAATCGCCTGATGCAGACCACCGACGAGAACCTGGTGCAGGTCTCGACCCTGCTGCAGGCCATCTCGCGCGGCGACCTGACCGTGCGCATGCAGGGGGATTTCCACGGCGTGTTCGCGCGCATGCGTGATGACTGCAACGCCACCGTCGATCAGCTCAAGCAGATCGTGGGCCGTATCCAGGCCAGTGCTTCCAGCATCAACCTGGCAGCGGGCGAGATCGCCTCGGGCAACACCGACCTGTCGCGGCGTACCGAACAGCAGGCGGCGAACCTGGAAGAAACGGCAGCGTCGATGGAGGAACTGACCTCTACCGTGAAGCAGAACGCCGAGCATGCACGCCAGGCCAACCAGCTGGCCATCGGCGCGCATGGTGTTGCCTCGCAGGGCGGTGAAGTGGTCGGGCAGGTGGTCACCACGATGTCGGCCATCGAAGCCGCGTCGAAGAAGATCGCCGAGATCATCTCGGTCATCGATGGCATCGCCTTCCAGACCAATATCCTCGCGTTGAACGCGGCGGTCGAAGCTGCGCGTGCTGGCGAGCAGGGCAGAGGCTTTGCAGTGGTGGCCAGCGAAGTGCGTACGCTGGCGCAGCGCTCGGCGGGCGCGGCCAAGGAGATCAAGGGCCTGATCGAGGATTCGGTCGGCAAGGTCGCCGATGGCTCGGCGCTGGTCCGCCAGGCCGGCACCACGATGGGCGAGATCGTGGCCTCGGTGCAGCGCGTGACCGACATCATGGCCGATATCTCTGCTGCCTCCCAGGAGCAGAGCTCGGGCATCGAACAGGTCAACCAGGCGGTGGTGCAGATGGATGAGACCACCCAGCAGAATGCCGCGCTGGTCGAAGAAGCCAGTGCCGCAGCGCGCTCGATGGAGGAGCAGGCGAACCTGCTGGCCGAAGCCGTGTCGGTGTTCCGCACGGGGGCGGTGACCGCCGCCGCCGCAGTACGCCCGGCGCTGGCAGCCGTGGCGGCATCGGTTGCGCCGGTACGCCGGCCTGCGGTGCTGTCGCCGCGGCTTGAGCCGACGCTGGCCGCCAATGCGGGTGGTTGGGAAGAGTTCTAGCAGAGGGCAATGCCGGCAGGGAGACGGCGCCCATCGCGACGGCTGGTCGCGATGGGCGCGGATTTTCTTCCTGAACGTGCGATGGCCGATGAAGTGGCGGACACGCGCATTTCACTTCCGGTTGCCAACCGCGGGAGGACACTGGTGCCATACCGGAACTCAGGAGATGGCCATGAAGACCTCGACCCGATTGCTTGTGCTGGGCACCCTGCTGGCGGCTTCGTCGGTGGCCGGCGCGCAGACCTATGGGCCGCGCGATGAGGGACGCAAGTTCAATGACGGCAGCCGCGTGGTCTGCAAGAACGTGGAAGTGCAGCGTAATTCGCGCGATCCCAACCGCATCGCCGGTACCGCCACTGGCGCTGTGATTGGTGGCCTGCTGGGCAACCAGGTGGGCGGTGGCAACGGCAAGAAGCTGGCCACCGTGGCCGGTGCCGTAGCGGGCGGCGCTGCCGGCCGCCAGATCCAGGGCAACAGCCAGCAGAAGAACGGCGACCGCGTGGTCGAACGCCGCTGCGAACGCGTTTACCGCTGATCGCTCGCAGCCGTACCCCGTTTCCCCTTCCACACCGCAGTACTCGAACGCCGGCCCCGCGCCGGCGTTCGTCGTTAGGGGAAAAAGGGGACGGAGGGGATTAAGTCGCAATTCCCCAGTCTTGCCGTTTACGACTTAATCCCCTCCGTCCCCTTTTTTGCGAGGAGGCGCCAGGTGGCGAGGCTGCCGTAAAGCAGCAGCAGGACGGTGAGGGTGATCAGTTCGTGGCCGACTTCAGTCAGGCGGGCGTCCATCTGGTTCAGGCGCACCATCAGGTTGATGCCCGAGGTGGTCGGCAGCAGCTGCGCCAGCCAGACCAGCGGTTGCGGCGTCATCACCGCCGGCCACGACAGGTTGGCCAGGAAAAACAGTGGGATCGAGGTGGCGATGATGTACTGGAAGGCGCGTTCGCGGGTGCGGAAGAAGCTGCCGACGAACAGGCCGAACGCCACCGTGGCGGCGATGAACAGCGTGCCGCCCAACAACTGGCCCAGTGGATTGCCGCCGCGCGGATAGTCCTGCACCCACGCGGTGAAGCCGGCGTACCAGAACAGACCGAACAGGCCGATCAGGCTGAAGCCCAATGCCATGCCCGCCAGCGTTGGCAGGTCGAAGCGCAGGCGCCGGCCCAGCGCGAGTCGGCGGCCACCGAGCAGCACGCCGATGCCCATCAACAGGGTCTGGTGAACGATCAGCTCGGCCACGCCGGGCACGATGGCGCTGCCATAGCCTTCCTGCGTGTTGTACAGCGGGCGCTGCACCAGGGTGACCGGCGGTGCCTGCGGTGCGCCCATGAAGGCCGCCTGGCCGACTACCGCCTCACGCCCGAACGCGCCCAGTGCATCGGCCACGCTGCCCAGCACCCAGCTGGCACGGCCCAGGTAGGCGCCGTTGCCGAGCAGCACCAGCTTGGCCGGATGGCCGCGCAGGATGTCGCGTTCCAGGTTGGCCGGGATCAGTACGATGCCCTCGGCGTGGCCGGCTTCCAGCTGCTGGCGTGCACTGTCGATGTCGGCCGGTTGCCCGACCACGCGTGCAACGCGGAGTGCATCGAGCTTTCGCAGCAGCGCGCGGCTGGTCGCGCTGTGGTCTTCGTCCACCACCAGCACCGGCAGGTTGCCGGCCACCTGGTGGCGGTACGCGGCCGGGTAGAAGAACGAGTACAGGATCACCGCGCCGACCATCACCACGATCGCGTAGCGATCGCACAGGACCGCCATCAGGGTCTGCCGGAGGCTGCGCCAGAGTGCGCTCATGCGTCTGCCCCTGCCGGTTGTGCGGCTTCGGGCGTGCGCGCAAAGGCGATCAGGCGCAGGCCGCCGATGCCGCCGGCCACCATCGTCATCAACAACAGCGTGGTCAGCGGCCATATCGAAACCTGCAGCGGCGAACCGATGAACTGCTGCTGGGTCTGCAGCTTGATGTAGGCGCTGAGTGGCAGCAACTGATGCCAGATACGGGTGAACAGGGGGCCATCCAGCACCGGGAAGGTGGCGCTGGAGAATGCCAGTGCGGTGCCGATGCTGAGGCCGACCGCGGACAGCGCGGTACCCATGTCGCGGGTGACGCCGACGAAGAACAACGCGTAGGCGGCCGTGGCCAGGTAGAACAGTGGCTGTGCGAGCAGCAGCACGAGCGCGCTGCCGGCCACACCATCGCCGCGCAGGCAGGCCAGGTACCCAATGCCGAGCGCGCCATACAACGAGAACAGCAGAGTGTACGGCGCGACCTTGCCGGCAATCGCCGACCACGGCGTGCGACCCAGCCAGGCGGGCAGGGTGCCGTCGCGGATCTCGCGGCCAAGGCTGCCGGCTACGGCCAGCGCCAGTACCAGCGACAGCACCGCCGGGAAGATCAGTGGCAGCAGGAACAGTTCGTAGCTGCGTGCCGGGTTGTACAGGATGTCCGACTGCACCGCGATCGGCGCCGCACGCAGCTTGCCCGGGCCGACCTGCAGGCCGATGCGCTCGCGCAGCAGGCGCGCGTTCCAGGCCGAGACGGCGTCGCCGATATCGCGCGCCGCCGACTGGCCAGTGGTCATGTAGGTGGCGTTGTAATAGGCGAACACCGTGCCCTGCCGTCCACGCAACGCTTGTCGGGTGACATCACGCGGCACCAGTACGATGGCGAACACATCCAGGCGGCGCAGCTGCGAACGGGCGTCTTCCATGTCCACGGGCTGGCTGGCGATGCGCACGCCGGGGCTGGCATCGAGCATGCGCAGCAGCAGGCGGCTGTCACTGCTGTGGTCGAGGTCGACCACAGCAATGGGGATATCGCGCATCACCGACGGCGTGAACATCCACGCCATCACCGCCAGCATCAGCAGGGGCAGCAGGGTCACCAGCAGCAGGTCGGCACGGTTGCCGCGCAGCGACTGCAGCTCGCGCCGCCACGAAGCGGCGAAGCCGTTGCGGTCGGGGCTCAGTGCTGGGGCCATGCGAACAGCACGCTCATGCCGGGGCGGAAGCCCTCGATGCGGCGTACCGGGCGCACCCGCACCTCGAAGCTGCGGACGTCGTAGCCGGACGACTGACGGGTGGTGCGCCAGGTTGCATAGTCGCCGGCCGGATTGATGAAGTAGACCTCGAACTCACCGTCCTGGTTGAGTGCCGGCACGCTGCCCTGCAGCTTGCTGCCGACCTTCAGGCCCTGCATCTGCGATTCGCGCAGGTTCATCGCCACCCACATGCGGTCGATGTCGACCAGGGTGAACACGGGATAGCCGGCTGGCACCAGCTCGCCCGGGTCGGCCATGCGCTTGTTGATCTCGCCGGCCACCGGCGCGCGCCCTTCGACTTCGACACGCGCAGCGTTGACTTCGGCCACCGCGCCCTGTGCCTGCTGCACCTGGCCCTGCGCGGCGCGCTTGTCCTGCTCGCGTGCGCCGGCCAGCGCCATGTCGTACTGCGCACGGGCGGCACGGGCCAGTTCACGCGAACTGGTGGCCTGGGCATGCGCTTCATCGCGCTTCTGCCGGGTCATCACCCCTTCGTTGAACAGGTTCTGCACGCGCTGGTAGGTGGCCTCGGCCAGCGTCGCACCGGCTTCGGCGCGCTTCCAGTTCGCTTCGGCGGCGCGGATGTCCTCGCTGCGCGCGCCTTCGTCGGCCTTGTCGGCCACCGCCTGCGCGGCGGCCAATGCGCCATGCGCCTGCTGTTCCTTGGCGGCCACTTCGGGGCTGTCGAGCAGGAACAGCACCTGGCCGGGCTGCACGCGGTCGCCCTCGCGCACCTTCAGTTCGGCCACGCGCGCGGTGATCTTGGCGGCCACGTTGATCGTGTCCGCATCGGCCATGCCCTGGATCTGGTCGGCCGGGCTGCGCCAGGCCAGCCACAGGCCGAGCACCACCACGACCAGCAGCACCACTATCAGGATCGGGCCCAGACGGCGCTTGGCTGGGGGCGTCGTCGCATCGTCGTGCAGCACATCACTCATGGTCGATCACCTCGTCCGCACGCCGCCGGAACTCTTCGAAACGGTCCATCTGTCCACTGACCTCCAGCAACTGTGCCAGCGCAATATCGTATTGGTAGGCGGCCTGCGCGCGCTCGACACGGGCACCGCCCAGGCCGAGCCGCGCGTCGATTACATCAAGCGAAGTCGCCTGGCCTTCGCGGAACGCCAGTTCCTGCAGGCGCAGGTTTTCCTGTGCCTGGGCGATGCTGCTGTCGAGCAGCACGTACTGCTGGCGCGCGGTCTCCAGCTCATTCCAGGCCTTGCGCACGCCCAGTGCGACCTGGTTTTCGGCCTCGCGCAGGCCGGCTTCGGCCTGCTCCTGCTGCGCGCGCGCAGCGCTGATCTGCGCCGGCCGCGAGTTCGGCGACAGGAAGGTGTACTTCAGGCCGATGCCGAACGCCCAGTCCGGGTCGGTCAGCATTTCGTCGCGGCGGCGGAAGTCGTACTGGCCGAAGGCGAAGATCTGCGGTTTCAGCTTGGCCTGCTGCACGCGCACGCCCTGTTCGGCCTGCGCCACCATCGCCCGCAGGCGTGCGATCTGCGGCTGGCGCGCCTGCGCGGTGCGCTCGAAGCTGGCCACCGGCTCCAGCGGCACGCGCTGCACGAACAACGGCGATACGGGCTGTACTTCGCCACCACTGCGCAGCAGCGTGGCCAGCGCAGCCTTCAACGTGGCCAGATCGTTCACCGTCTTCTGGTACTCACGCTCGGCCTTGTCGCGGGCCACGGTGGCCTGCAGGCGCTGAGCACGGGTGGCGAAGCCCTCGCGCTCCAGCTTCTCCGCATCGGACAGATGTTGGTTGAGGCCATCGCGCACGTCGCGGCGTACGTCCACTGCCTGCTCGGCCAGGCGCTGGCCAAAGTAGGCCTGGGCCAGCTGCACGGTCAGCGATTGGCGCTGTGCTTCGCGTTCGGCACTGGCCTGTTCGTGGGCGGCGCTGGCGGCACGTTGCGCGGCCGGAATCACGCCGCCGGTGTACAACGGCAGCACCGCAGTGACCACGGGCCGGGTACGCCAGTCGCGCTCGGTGAACGACAGCGGCGAATCGATGCCGAAGGCTTCAGCCACGGGGGCCAGCGAGCCCAGCGGCAGGGTGAGGGTCTTCTGGAACTGCAGGCGGCGCACTTCGCCGGTGATCTCCGGCAGGCGCAGCAGGCGGGTGGCGTCCTGCAGGTCCTGCTTGTTGCGTACCGCTGCGTCAGCGGCCGCCAGTGCATCGGAGACCTGCTCCAGGCGTTGCCGCGCCTGTTCCCAGTCCAATGCAGGTGCGTCGGTGTTGTTCTGCGCGGACGCAGCGAATGGCAGGCAGGTCGCCAGCGCCAGTGCCAGCGCCAGCGCGGGCTTCGCGCGGTGCATCCTTGTACGTCGGCCGATCACGCCCATGCCGTCCCAGTGGTGAAGAAGTGCGCAAACGGTAGTGCGCGCGGCGTGAAGCCCGGGTCTGCGGTCATCGGATTGTCCTCAACGAAGGGTGCCGCTGGCCGCAGTGCGCAGCGCCTGGGTGATGTGCTGCAGCGTGCTTGAACGCACGGCGGCATGCTGCCAGTACAGCGGCACATCGAGCCAGCGGCGGGGTTCCAGTACCACCACGCGGCCGGCGCGCACGGCGGGTGCGACCAGCGTTTCCGGGGCCATGCCCCAGCCGAGTCCGCACGCGGCGGCTTCGACGAAACCGGTGGAGGAGGGCAGGTAGTGTAGCGGTGGCTGCAGCCGCGCGCGGGTCAGGCGTCGCACGAAGCGCCACTGCAGTTCATCCTTGCGGTTGAACACCAACATGGGGGCGTGCGCCAGGGCCGCGGCCTGCATGCCGTCACTGAAGTACTGGCGGGCGAAGCCGGGCGAGGCGATGGCGTGGTAGCGCATCGCGCCGAGCGGGTGTACGTTGCAGCCCTTCACTGGCTGGCCTTCGGCGGTCACTGCACCCAGCACACTGCCGTCGCGCAGCAGCTGCAGGGTGTGGTCCTGATCGTCCATGCGCAGGTCGAACAGGTAGCCATGGCGTTGGTGCAGGTCGGCGATGGCCGGCACGAACCAGGTATCGAGCGAGTCGTCGTTGACCGCCAAGGGGATCGGCGTACGTGCGGCGTCGCTGCCGCGTTCGGGCAGCAGTTCGGCCACTGCCTCGGCCTCCAGCGCCTGCATCGGCCGTACCCGGCGCAGCAGTGCCTCACCGGCGGCGGTGGGCCGGCACGGTGCCTGGCGCACCACCAGCACCTGGCCAAGCCGGTCCTCCAGGGCCTTGATCCGCTGCGACAGTGCCGACGGACTGATCGACAGCCGGCGCGCCGCAGCCTCGAAGCTGCCTTCTTCCAGCACTGCGGCAAATGCGGACAGTTGCGGATGTACCAGGTCCACCAGTACCTCTTCAGTATTTCTGCACAGGATAAAGAAAAATCAGTTTGTCTTAACGTGTCCGTTGGCCGCACCCTGCGCGTCCCCCCGCTGCCTGGCCTGTCCTGATGTGGATCGCCGCTACCGCCGCCGGCCTGTTCGCAGGTGCCGGCCTGATCATCGCCATCGGTGCGCAGAACGCCTTCGTGCTGCGCCAGGGCCTGCAGCAGCGTCATGTGGGGAGGGTGGTGCTGGCCTGCGCCGGTACGGACATCGCCCTGATCCTTGCCAGCGTTGGCGGCATGGGCGCGCTGGTGCTGCAGTGGCCGCTGCTGCTGCAGGTGCTGCGTTTCGGTGGTGCGGCCTTCCTGCTCTGGTATGGCCTGCAGGCAGGCCTGCGCGCGTGGCGCGGGGGCAGTGCGCTGGCCGCCGCCGAGGCGCAGGGCGGCAGTGGGCGCCAGGTGCTGCTGACCTGCCTGGCCTTCACCCTGCTCAACCCGCACGTCTATCTGGATACGGTGGTACTGCTGGGCAGTCTGTCCACGCGCTACCCGGGCGATCTGCGCTGGGCCTTTGCCGCCGGTGCGTGCGTCGCCAGCGTGGCCTGGTTCTGTTCTCTTGGTTATGGCGCGCGCCTGTTGCAGCCGGTGTTCCGCAGACCGGGCGCCTGGCGGATGCTGGACGCCGGCGTGGCGGTTTTCATGTTCTGCCTGGCCACGCTGCTGCTGTTGCGTCCTTTATCGCCATGAGTGCGTGACGCACGCCGGTGTTGCGTATGTGTTCCATCGATACGGTTCACGTGGCCGGATACAGCGCGGATAATGCGCGCCTGGTCGCGACCCCGCCGCGCATGCCGTTGTTCGGCAGCCCCCCGGTCGCCTGTGTTCTCGTTGTACGACCGCCACGGTGCGGCATCGGTGTTGCATGAAAGACAATCTACAGCTGCTCCTGTCCCACCTGGGGCGCACCTCCCTGTTCGGCCTGATGATGGCGCTTCCGCCTGCGTTGGCCTGGCTCGACATCCATTGGCTGGGCAATGCCGTCGGCGAGTGGTCGCTGGTCGAACTGACCCAGGAAGGCTTCCTGGTCGCCAGCGTGGCTGCCTTCGTCCGGCTTGCGTTGCGGCGTGCCGATGATCGGGCCTTTGCCGTGCTGGCGGCAGCGCTGTTCGCCTGCATGCTCCTGCGTGAGATGGATGAGGCGCTGGACCTGATCGCACACGGTTTCTGGAAGTATCCGGTGGGTGTGCTGATCATCGGCTCACTGGCCTGGGCCAGCCGCGACTGGCGCCGGGCCATGCAGGCGCTGGTGCGTTTTCTCGTATCCCGGCCGGGTACCGTGATGACGATTGGTCTGGTCCTGCTGCTGTTCTATTCGCGCCTGATCGGCATGACGTCGTTGTGGACCGGACTGTTGGGTGATCAGTACATCCGTGTGTTCAAGAACACCATCGAGGAGACCACCGAGCTCCTTGGTTACACCTTCATTCTCGCAGCCAGCGTCGGCTATGTGGCACATCGGGTGCGCGAGCCGCTGACGGCGCGCAAGCGCACCGTGCACGAGGACGCCGGGATGCAGCAACGGCCACTCTAGGCGCCATCCACCGCGCATAACGGCGTCTCGCCGGGGCGCAGGGTCAGTACGCGCACGCCGCTGCGGGTGACTGCCACGGTGTGTTCGAACTGCGCCGACAGCTTGCCGTCGCGCGTGTAGACCGGCCATGCGTCCGGCTGCTGGCGGATGGCCGGCTTGCCCTGATTGAGCATCGGCTCGATGGTGAACACCATGCCTTCTTCCAGCACCATGCCGGTGTGGGGATGGCCGTAGTGCAGGATCTGCGGTTCCTCGTGCATTTCCTGGCCGATGCCATGGCCGCAGTATTCCTTCACTACGCTGTAGCCGTGGCTGCGCGCGTGGCGGGCGATGGCGTGGCCGATGTCGCCCAGGCGTGCGCCGGGGCGCACCGCGGCGATGCCTTTCCACATCGCCTGGTAGGTGGTCTGCACCAGCCGGCGCGCGGCGTAGTCGACCTCACCGACCAGGTAGGTGGTGCTGGAGTCGGCGATGTAGCCGTTCTTCTCCAGGGTGATGTCGAGGTTGACGATCTGACCGTTGTGCAGCACGTCGGTGGTGCTGGGCACGCCGTGGCAGATGATGTTGTCGATCGAGGCATTGAGCACGTACGGGAAGCCGTACTGGCCCTTGCTGGCCGGCCGCGCCTGCAGCTCATCGACGATCATGCGTTCGACGAAATCGTTGATCTCCATCGTGCTGCGGCCCTGCAGCGGCAGCTGGTCGAGTGCGGCGAACACCTGCGCCAGCAGGCGACCCGATTCGGCCATCAGCGCGATCTCGTCGGGGCGCTTGATGATGCCCATCGGCTCAGACCTGGCCCGGGGGCAGCAACGGTGGCTGCACGCCGGCCGCGCGCAGCTCGCTGGCGACGATGTCCTGGAAACTCAGCGTAGGGTTCAGCTCGCACAGCATGCCGACCCGGATCCAGAAGTTGGCCTGGGCGTTGATCGAACGGCTGGAGACGGTGCAGGCACGGCGCAGCTGGTCGTGCAGGGTGTCATCGATGTTGACGATGCCCATGGGCGGTCCTGGAGGGTTCAATATACGAAGCGTATATGTTTCGTATATTCATCTCAACCCGGCGTCGTTCAGTCCACGCGTGTGGCGAAGCGCAACCGGTTGTCGTCCGGGTCGCGCAGCAGCATTTCGCGGCTGCCCCATTCGGTGTCATGCGGGGGCTGCTCGATCGGCACGTTGGCCGCGCTGAAGGCGCGGTGCAGGCTGTCAACATCGTCGACGATGAAGTACACCGCGCCGCCGACCTCGCAGTCGCCGCTGTGCTCGGTGAGGAAGATCGTCTGGCCGTCGCGGGTGAGCTGGGCGAACAGCGGGAAGCCGGGTTCGAAGCGATGTTCCCAGTCGACCACGAAACCCAGCCCCTGCACGTAGAACGGCAGGGTGGTGTCGGCATGGCGCATGCGCAGTTGCGGGATGACGGTCTGGGGCATGGCGAGGGCTCCGAGGTGGGAACCCAGTGTAGAGCCGAGCCATGCTCGGCTGCTGTTCGCGGTGCCCGCAGTCGAGCATGGCTTGACTCTACAGAAGGCGCCAGCCGAGCGTGGGCTCGGCTCTACCCGGCTCTGGTAGTTGCCAACCTTGGTTGGCATTGCCGGACAGTGGTCAGCAGGCCGTCGGCACGGCGGCCATTGCCGCCAGCAGTTCGCGGTTCACCTGCTGGTGCCGGGCCTGCCAGGCAGGAAGATCATCGGCGCTGACGTCCGGCTGGCCATCCAGCGACGACAGCCAGCGCTTGAAGCGGCTCTGGTAGTTGGCCAACGACACTTCGCCGGTGATGTCACTGCCGACCAGGCCGCCGGCGCGCAGTGCTTCGATCACCACCAGCGCGTGTTCCAGCTGGAAGCGGCCCTGGTCCCAGTTGCTGCGGGCGACGTCCGCGGCGAACACGTCCTTGTCGATCGACAGATAGGTCGGCTGCGGCGACTTGGCCTGCTCGGCAGCGAACGCGGCGACCAGGGCCTCGGGATGCTCGAAGCGGCGGAAGGCGTGGCCCATGCCGAGGCGATGGCCCCAGTCGACATCCACGTCCATGCACCAGTACGTCAGGCGCCCGCCCAGCAGCGGGCGCCAGTGGTTCTCCCAGGCATGGCCGAGGCCGATGTCGCTGGAGGTGATGCCGAGTACATGGATGTGCGAGATTTGCGGCAGCTTGCTGGCGGCGTTGACCCACGACCCGCAGTGCATGCCGAACGGGAAACGCATGTTGTCCGGATGGTTGTCCAGCACCACCAGCTGGAACGACGCCTGCGCGCGCATGCGGCGCAGCAGCGGCAGGCTGAGATGGTGGAAGTCACCACTGCCGAGCATGACCGTGCCGAGCTGCGCGGGCAGCGGTGCCAGCACTTCGGCGGCGAAACGGTCCAGGGTGGCATTGCTGCAGGCGAAGCGCAGTGGATCGTGCCACTGCGGCAGGGCCAGGGTCTGCGCCTGTTGCAGCGGCAATACGCCACCGTCCAGGTCCAGGATCAGCGGGGAACGCACCAGCATCGCTCAGCCACCTCCATCAGGTTCGCCCTGCAGGTACGGGGCCAGCCGGCGCAGGGCGGCACGCAGCAGCGGGGAACGGGCATGGATCGCGTGCCGGGTGGAGGTGAAGCGCGCCCCCAGCTCGGCCTTGATCCGCGAGTCGGTCCAGCCGGCCACGTAGTGGCTCAGGCCGTGCTGCAGGGCGTACTCGAGGTTGTGCATCCAGCTGACCGCGTACAGGTTGTGCTCGCGCGACTGCGGGTAAGCCAGGCCGATGTACTTGTCCACCAGCTTGCCGGCATGCACGTAGCACAGGTTCCAGCCGATCAGCTGGCCCTGGTGGCGGTACAGGAACATCCGTCCCTGGCCCTGGCTGTCGGCCAGCAGATGCTGGAAGTAGGGCAGGCCGAGCTGGTCGAAGTGCACCGCGCTCTGCGCATACACACCCAGGTACAGCGCATGCAGTTCGGCCTGCAGTCGTGGGTCGGCCAGGGCCGGATCACCGGTGGCGATACAGTCGATCTGCAGGTCATCACGCGAGCGCAGCTTGCGCCGGATGTTCTTGCGGCGCGAGGACGACAGGCGGCCGAGATAGCCGTCGAGCGAATCGAAATCGATCGCCACCCAGGCCAGCGGCATGCCTTCAAGTTCAACGAAGCCGCGCGCCAGCAATGCCTGCAGGAAGGCAGCACTGTGCGCGTTGGCCGCATCGTCCAGCAGTGGTGAATCGATCGCCAGGTCCTTGACCACCAGCAGCCGGGTATCGCCGATCGCGTGACGCGTCACGTCCTCGGCCAGCGCCTCCGGCGCGACGTGTGCCGGCAGCGGGGTGTACTCGGTGCTGGTGGCGCCAACGAAGCGGGTCTGCCAGGTGATCCACGGCCGCCATAGGCGCGACAGCGGGAGGCCGAGCAGCCTGCCGCGCAGTTCGTCGTCCATCGTCGTGGTCAGGTCCAGCGGTGCACGGAAGGACGGCAGGCCGCTGGGAAGGCGGCCTGCCTCGAATCCGAGCGGCGGGTGGGCCAGGAAGCCCTCCAGCAGCGCGGCCGGTTCCAGCGCGGTGCTGGATGCGCGTGACGTCATCTCCATCGGCACGGGAACCGGCAGCGCATCGACCTCAGCCCTTGGCCTTGGTCAGCGCCTGGTCGAGCAGGGTGATCGCCAGGTCGATTTCTTCGTAGCTGATGTCCAGAGACGGCGCAAAGGTGATCACGTTCTTGTACCAGCCACCCACGTCGAGCACGAGGCCCATGCGCTTGCCGTCGTGCAGCAGGTCACCGGCCAGGCCGATGTCGACCATGCGGTCCAGCAGTTCCTTGTTCGGGGTGTAGCCGTCGGCCTGGCAGATTTCCGCGCGCAGGGCCAGGCCCAGGCCGTCGACGTCGCCGATTTCCGGGTGGCGCTTCTGCAGGCCACGCAGGCCGTCGAGGAAGTACGCGCCCTTCTCCGGCACGGTGCGCTCGTAGTCCATTTCCTTGCCCAGCTTCAGCACTTCCAGGCCCAGGCGGGTGCCCAGCGGGTTGGAGTTGAAGGTGGAATGGGTGGAGCCTGGCGGGAACACGGTCGGGTTGATCAGCTCTTCGCGAGCCCACAGGCCCGACAGCGGGTTCAGGCCGTTGGTCAGCGCCTTGCCGAACACCAGCACGTCCGGGGTGACACCGAAGTGCTCGATCGACCACAGCTTGCCGGTGCGCCAGAAGCCCATCTGGATTTCATCGACGACCATCAGGATGCCGTACTTGTCCAGCACGCGCTTGAGGCCGGTGAAGAAGTTGCGCGGCGGAATGACGTAGCCGCCGGTGCCCTGGATCGGCTCAACGTAGAACGCGGCGTACTCGGCCTGGCCGACCTTGGGATCCCACACGCCGTTGTACTCGCTTTCGAACAGGCGCTCGAACTGCCACACGCAGTGGTCGGAATACTCGTCCGGGGTCATGCCCTTCGGGCGACGGAAGGGGTACGGGAACGGGATGAACATCGCACGCTCGCCGAAGTGGCCGTAGCGGCGGCGGTAGCGGTAGCTGGAGGTGATCGAAGACGCACCCAGGGTGCGGCCGTGGTAGCCGCCTTCGAAGGCGAACATCAGGCTCTTGCCGCCGCGCGCGTTGCGCACGATCTTCAGCGAGTCTTCAATGGCCTGCGCGCCGCCGACGTTGAAGTGCACGCGGCCGTCGAGGCCGAACTTCTCGTGCATGTCCACGGCAATGGTCTTGGCCAGCTGCACGCGGGTCGGGTGCAGGTACTGGCTGGCGACCTGCGGCAGGGTGTCGATCTGGTCCTTCAGCGCGTCGTTCAGGCGCTTGTTGCTGTAGCCGAAGTTGCAGGCCGAGTACCACATCTGCAGGTCGAGGTAGGGCACGCCCGCACCGTCGAACATGTAGCTGCCTTCGCCGCGCTGGAAGATCTTCGGCGGGTCGACGTAGTGGACGGTGTCGCCGAAGGAGCTGTAGCGGGCTTCGTCGGCCAGCAGCTGCGCGTCGGAGGCAGCGGCGTCGGCGTTCTTGTCAAAAATGTTCATGCAGTTCGGTTCCGTGAAGGGCGTTCGAAAGAGGTGGCGGGGGCGTGCTCAGGCGGTGGCCAGCAGCAGGGGCAGTGCGGTGGGCTGCGGGCTGGCGTCGATGCGGCGTGGCTGCAGCAGGTTGCCATCGAGCAGGCGCGGCAACAGCGCGATTGCATCGTGGAAGGTAGCGATGGCGGCATGCCCGATGCCGGCATTGGCGCAATGGGTGATCAGGCGGCGCTTGGCGAACACGAAGTCGGCATCTTCGGATACGCAGAAATCCGAGCTGCCGTCACCGATCATCAGCACGCGCGGTGCTTCGTTGGCGCGCGCCTGCGCGGCGCAGGTGCATTTGCAGGTGCCACTGCGGCAGCCTTCGGCCTGGTAGGGCGATTCCAGTTCCCAGTGGTCCCCGCACCAGCGCAGGTGGTTGGCCACCACCGGCAGTCGCGACAGGCCATGGTTGGCGAGGATGCGGTGGATCGCATAATCCAGGCCGTCGCTGACGATGCGCAGCGGCACGCCCAGCTGCTCGGCGCGGGCGACGAAGGCGACGAAGCCCGGATCGATCTGCACCTGGTCCAGGTGCGCATCGAGCGTGGCCGGGTCCAGCTTCAGCAGCCGCACCTGGCCCTGCATGCATTCACGCGAGCCGATCTTTCCAGCCTTCCATTGGTCTTCCAGTTCCTGCCAGCCCGGCTGGCCGTACTTTTCCAGCAGCGAGTCGATGACATCTTCGAGGCTGATGGTGCCATCGAAGTCACACAGGATGCTCCAGTGCATGGGCAGGTCCGTCGATGAAAGAAACGCCCGGCCCGATGCCGGGGCAGAATCAATGTAGGCAGGCCGCCTTTCTCGTTCCTTTCCTGTTGAAAGGCTTCATTGACGGGCTGGGAAAGCGTTCAGGAAGGTGCATGGATGAATGCGTGAGGTGCAGTCCATCCGTGGGTCTTGAAGTCACGCGCGGGCCAGCACCTGCAGTATTTCGGCCGTCTCTTCACGGGTCTGCCAGGCACTGTTGCCAAGGGTAAGCATGCGTGCGGCGAAGTCGCGTGCGTTGGGCATGTCGTCCTGCGGCACGATGCCGCGCAGGTACGCGTAGTCGGGCAGGGCATGGATGAACATGCGGCTGGCGCCGAGCCCGCGTGGCCACAGGTCTTTCAATACGGCATCGCGGGCGCGCTGGCTGGGCAGCAGCAGCATCAGCATCGGCCAGGTGCCACCGCTACCGGCAAGGCCGTCGACCACCTCAACGGCTGGCAGCTGTGCCAGCTGCACGCGCAGCTGCAATGCACGCAGGCGCCCTGCCTGCAGGAAGGCCGGCAGGCGCCGCGCGGCATGGGCACCGATGTTCTGCCGCCACTGGCTGACCCGGTGCTGCGGAATCTGCAGCGGGAAAATGTCACCGACCGCTTCTTCCAGGTCGCCACGCTGCAACGCACTGCGCAGCGGATTGCCGTACACCAACGACAGCAGCGATGGCCGATAGCAGGCGGCCAGGCCAAGCAGCTGCAGACTGCGCAGCAGTTCCCAGCGCAGGCTGGAACGCACCTGTTCGGCGGCATGTCCGGCCAGCGCGGCACGCAGCTCGTCATCGCGGCTGACCAGCAGGCCGCCTTCGTGCAGGCTCAGGCCCTTGCCGGCGGCTAGGCTGAAGAATCCGATATCGCCACGCAGGCCGACACTGCTGCTGCCGACCCGTGCACCGAGCGCCTGCGCGGCATCCTCGATCACCCAGGCGCCAGCGCCGCGCGCAACCTCGCAGGCCAGCTCGACATCGGCGATGCGCCCGCCCAGGTGGGTGGGCAGGATCGCCAGCGTGCGTGCGTCGGCCAGGCGCTTGAGCTGGCCGGGGTCGAAGTCGAAATGGCCGTGGCGGGTATCGCACAGCCGCACGCGCAGGCCCAGGCTGTGCACCGCGATCGGCACCAGCGGGCAGGTATAGGCCGGCAGGATCACGGTGTCGCGCTTGGGCGCACGCTTGCGCAGCGTACGCAGCGCGATCAGCAGCGCGTGTGTGCCGGAACAGGTCAACTGCAGCGGCGGTGTGCCGAGCTGGCTGGCCAGGATCGCGCGCAGGTCGCCACCACCGGGCAGGAAATCGCTGGCCTGCATCGGCAGGCCAGCCGTCGGTGGCAGTTCGCGCGCGAACAGGCTCATCGCAGGGGGCTCACGCGGCGCTTTCGGCGGGGCTGTGCGGGTCGTCGGCTTCCGCGCGGCCGAGGCAGACGATGCCGGCCACGATCAACACCGCACCGAGCAGATGGTGCAGCGTCAGCGGCTCGTTCAACAACCACGCCGACAGCAGCAGCACGCTGATCACTTCCAGGTGCGAGGCGGCGAATGCGGGGCCGATCGGCGCATGCCGCAGCAGGCTCATCCAGGTGAAGAACGCACCCACGTAGCCGAGGATGGCGCCGTACACCCACGGCTGCGACAGCACGCGCAGCAGCCACGCAGTGTTGGCCTCGACCGGCAGCGCGGCATCGCCGGCGTACTTGAAGCACAGCTGGGCCAGCGTGTCGAAGGACATCAGCAGCGGGAAGCCGATGACATACAGGCGCCTCATGAGCCGGCCCCCACCACCGCCACGCCCGCCGTGACCAGCAACATGCCGGTCACCCGCAGCGGCGTGAGTTTCTCGCGGAACAGGAAACGGCCGGCGATCATCAGCGCGACGATGTTGATCGAGCCGAGCAGCACGCCCTTGGACAACGGCACCAGCGACAGGAACGCGATCCAGGCGACAAACTCAAGCACGTAGCAGGCGATGCCGATCCACAGCCAGGGGCGGCTGAGCATGTGTTTCCAGCGTTGCAGTCCTTCGCCTTCCTGCGGATCGCTGGCGGCGGCCTTGAAGGCGAGCTGGCCACCGGTATCGAGTACCACATTGGCCAGCCACAGCAGCGTGGCAAGTGCCCCCATTTCAGGCCACCGCCTTGAGCACGCCCGTGCGTTCACCGATCTCGGTGAAAAAGCGCGCGCTGCGGCGGATCACGTCGCGGCGTTCGCGGTCGATGGTGATCATGTGGTAGCTGTCTTCCAGCACCACCAGTTCCTTCGGACCGCTGACCCGCGACATCACCAGCTCGGCGTTGCCCATGCTGGCCACGTCGTCTTCGCGGGCGTGCATCACCAGGCACGGTGCGGTGACCTGGTGCAGATGGCGTCGGGTCCAGTTGCTCAACGCACGCATCTCGGCCAGCGCATGCCAGGGGTTGCCCGGTAGGCCGGCGGCGGCGCTGTCGCCGGACAACATGGCGGCGCTCACCTGCGCACGCAGGCGCTCGTCACGCAGGCCGTACGGCGGTTCTTCCATGAACATGCGGTCGCGGCCGATGTTGAAGCGCTTGAACCACGGCAGCAGGAACGAGAAGCGGGCCACGGCGGGAATGTTCCAGCCGTCGTAACGGAACGTGGCGCCGTACACGCCGACCCCGGACACCCATTCCGGGCGCCGGGCAGCCAGGGCCAGCGACAGCACCGCGCCCATCGACAGGCCGCCGACGAACAGCTGGTCAACCTTGCCGCGCAGGGTTGCCGCCGCATCTTCCACGCCCTGGTACCACTGTTCCCAGGTGGTCGCCAGCAGGTCATCCACGGTGCCGCAGTGGCCGGGCAGCTGCACGCCGTGCACGGTGAAACCGGCGTTGTTCAGCCCTTTGCCCAGCATGCGCATTTCCGCCGGGGTGCCGGTCAGGCCATGGACCAGCAGCACGCCCTGTGGGCCACCGGGGAGGAAGAAGTCGTGCGATTCGGTCACCTGGCGGCTCCGGGACGGCAGTGGGGATGGCAGGATCGCAAGCGCGATTTTCGCCAGCCTTTCAGCGCCCCGGGCCGGGTCAGGGCGCCTTCAGCAGCGGCAGCGTGATGGCGACCTTCAATCCGCCACCTGGGCGGTTCAGGAAGCTCAGGCGGCCGCCGAAGTGCTCCACCGCCTCATGCGCGATGGCCAGGCCGAGGCCGGTGCCGCTGGCAGCGGTGCCCGGCGCCCGGAAGAAGCGCTCGCCCAGCCGTGGCATCACGTCGTCGGGCACGCCGGGACCGTTGTCTTCCACATACAGTTCGACATCATTGTCGTCCAGCGCATGCACGCCCACCGTGACCGTCGCATTGCGGCCGGCATAACGAAGGGCGTTGTCGATCAGGTTGTCCAGCGCCTCCTGCAGCATGGCGCCGTTGCCGAGTACACGCAGCGGATGGGGGCTGCCGCGGTAGCCCAGATCGATGCCATCACGGATTGCTTCCGGTACCCGCATGCCGACCCACTGCGGTACCAGAACGCCCAGATCCAATGCCTCGACCGTTTCCGGCACGGTCTGTGCCCGGCTCAGCGCCAGCAGCTGGGTGCTGACCCGTGCCGTGCGCTGGTTGAGCCGGCGGATGTGCTGCAGTGCCTCGCGCACCGTGTCCGGGTCGCCGTGCGCCAGCGCCTGGTCCACGTGCAGTGCCATGCCCGCCAATGGGGAGCGCAGCTGGTGCGCGGCATCAGCGATGAAGCGGTTCTGCAGGGTGATCATTTCCGCCTGGCGCGCGAACAGATCGTCGATGGTGCTGATCAGCGGCTGGATCTCTTCCGGTACGTCGGCATCGGAGATCGGCGCCAGTTCGCCGCGGCGCTGCGCCAGGCGGGTCCTCAGCGGGGTCAGGATGCGCAGGCCGTACGTCACGCCGAACCAGACCAGCGCCGCGGTGCCCAGCGCCAGCATGGTCATCAGCGGGATGATGATCATCAGGATCTCGCGCGCACGCTGCCGGCGGTCGGCCATGCTCTCGGCCACGGTCACCGCCAGCTGGTCCTGCGGATCGTTCATCGCCTGCGTGCAGACGGTGGCCATGCGCACCTGCTGGCCATTGAGGTTGCCGTCGTACAGCGCCGGATGCACGCCGGTGCAGTCCTGCGAAGGGGCATACGGGCTGAAGTCTGCATTGCCGCTGAGCGTACCCATGCGGCTGCTGTCGACGTTGAAATAGCGATGGCCGTCGGGGTCGTACTCGATCAGGAAGCGCGCCTGCGGAGACAGGTCGCTGGTCACCGGCATGGTGCTCAGCATCTGTGCGAACGAATGCGTGTCGTCGATCAGGTTGCGGTCGTGGATGCGGTTGGAATAGTCCAGCGCAACGTAATAGGCCAGGATCGTGTTGAAGGTGAGCAGGCCCAGCATCGGCAACGCCAGGAAGGCGAGCAGGCGCCGGCGCAGGCTGGGCGGTCCACTGATCACGGGGTGCCGTCGTCCTGCGCGTCTTCCAGCATGTAGCCCAGCCCGCGCACGGTGCGGATGCCCATGCCGCCGGGCTGCAACTTCCGGCGCAGGCGGTGCAGGGCGATGTCCAGGCCGTTGTCGGTGAGGTCCTGGCCCCAGTCGCACAGCGCTTCCACCAGTTGCGCGCGCGACACGATGCGCTCGGCGCGTACCGCCAGTGCCGACAGCAGGCCGAACTCGCGCGCGGTCAGTTCCAGCGACTGGTCGTCGATCCATACCCGATGCCCGGCCAGGTCGATGCGCAGGCGGCCGATGCGCAGGTCCGGGTTGCCATTGCTGGTGACCCGGCGCAGCTGCGCACGCACGCGCGCTTCGAATTCGTCCAGTGCGAACGGCTTGACCAGGTAGTCATCGGCGCCAAGGTCGAGCACGCGCACGCGCTCGGCCAGGCCATCGCGGGCGGTCACCACCAGCACCGCCAGGCCATCGCCGCGCTGGCGCAGGCGTTGCAGCACGTCGCGGCCATCCAGCTGTGGCAGGCCCAGGTCCAGCACCAGCAGCGCGTATTGGGTCGAGCCCAGCGCGGCGTCGGCGTGCGCGCCGTTGTCGACGTGGTCGACCACATGGCCCTGGCGGCGCAGCGAGGCGCACAGGCCGGAGGCGATGTCCGGGTCGTCTTCAGCAATCAGAACGCGCATGCGCGGGGGCTCCTGTAACAGTCAGGCCCACCGAATGGACGGGGTGGGCCTCTCTCGGCTGCCGAGGGTAGCCGCAAACCGGGTGAAGGTGGAGCGGGCCGCCACCGCCCGGTGCCGTCGCGCTGTCCCTCCATTCAGTCCTGCAGGCCCGGCTCACCCAGCGCCAGCGGCACCCGCGAGCCATCCAGCAGGCCACGGCTGAGCCTGCCATCCTCGATGAACAGCAGTTCGCCGTTCTCGCCGTTCTTGATGCTGCTGTCGATCGCAATCACGCGGTCGCCATGGAAGCTGCTGACGTGCGGCATCGAGGTATGGCCGACCACGATGCGCGTGAGCTGCAGGCGGTCGAGTACGGCCTGCACCCCTGCGGTGTCCAGTCGCCCATCGAAGTAGCCGCGGTACCAGATCGGGCTGGTCTTGCCGTCATACAGCGGTGCGGTGGCCGGGTCGGCCTTCACTTCGGCCTTGGCCAGGCCGAGCGAGGCCTGGTAGGCCGCATTGGTGCGCGCCGGGTCCAGCGCCAGCTGTACTGCTTCGGGCGAAATTCCGCCGTGCAGGAACAGGGTGTCGCCGATCTTCAGCAGCACCGGGCGGGTGCGCAGCCACTGGCCGATCACCGAGTCGGCGCCATACAGCTGCGGGTAGCTGCGCCCCAGCAGCTGGGCACTGCGCAGGTACTTCGGGTTGACGTAGCGCAGGTCGTCGTACAGCACCATGGTCTCGTGGTTGCCAAGCACGAAGTGCACCGCGCCACCGGCGGCAGCCGCCTGTTGCTGCAGGCCGTAAAGCAGCCAGAACGCTTCGGTCACCTGTGGGCCACGGTCGAACACATCGCCGGCGATGACCAGGGTGTCCTTGCCCAGCGCCCAACTGTCCTGTGCGTCGATCACCTTATTGGCGCGCAGCAGGCGCACCAGCAGCCCGTACTGGCCGTGGATGTCGGACAGCGCAACGATGCGCGGCACGGCCGGCAACACGGAGATCGAAGGTGCATTGGGTGCAGCCACGTGCACGCTGTGTTCGTAGCCGCAACGCGGTGCGATGTCGGTGCCTGAGGCCTGCGTGGCAAGCGTGTGCGACTCGACCTTGTCGCCGCAGATCCATCTGGCCTGCAGCTGGTTGCCCTGGCGGAACACATAGGGGCCATCGGCCTGCACGTGGTCGGCGGGCGCGGCAACCTCGCGGGCCTCCGTGGTTGCTGTGGCGCAGGCCAGCAGGGGTAACAGCAGGGCGCTCAGCAGGGAAGGGCGATCGCGCGACATCGGGGGCATCCAGTGGCGGAAAAAACCGATGCTAACCGGCGCGGGCGTTCGTCGGTGTGCGCGAATGGGCGGGTCAGGTGTCGCGCCCGTCGTCCTTGAGTTTGCGTACGCGGGTGGCGGCGGGCTGAAGCGGCTGGCCGTCGCGCCCGCGCGGCTGCATGTAGGGCAGCGGCCGCCGCGTCGCCAATTCGATCAGCTGTGAATGGGCTTCCCCCATACCGAAGCGATGGCGCTCTCCCCACTGGCGCAGCGCGACCAGAAGCGGGAACAGTTCCTGGCCGGCGGCGGTGAGCACGTACTCCTGGTAGACCGATCCATCGGAGGCCGGCCGCAGCTGCAGGATGCCGGCCTCGACCAGCCGGCGCAGGCGGTCGCTGAGGATGTTGCGCGCCGCGCCGAGGCTGCGCTGGAAATCACCGAAGCGGGTGATGCCGTCGAACGCGTCGCGGATCACCAGCAATGCCCAGCGGTCACCGAGCAGGTCGGCACTGCGGGCTACAGGACAGGGACTGTCGGCGTGCATGCTGGGTACCTCCGAATGTGGTTGCAGTTTAAAACCAATGGCGATAGCCTGCATCGGGTTTCAAATTGCAACTACAAGATGAGTGCCGCATCTCTTCCCCGCCCGCTGCTGGTCCTGCTTGCGGTTGCCGCCGGCGCCAGCGTTGCCAATGTCTACTACGCGCAACCGCTGCTGGATCAGCTTGCACGCGCCTTTGCACTGGACCGGGCCGTGGCCGGCGCGGTGCTGGCTGCCACCCAGGCCGGCAGCGTGCTGGCGTTGCTTGGCCTGCTGCCGCTGGCGGACCGCGGTGACCGGCGACACCTGCTGCGGCTGCAGCTGATCGCACTGGTGCTGGCCCTGTTGTGGCTGGCGGCGTCGCGCACGGCGAGCTGGCTGTTGTCTGGCATGCTGCTGGCCGGATTGCTGGGCACGGCGCTGACCCAGGGCCTGATCGCCTACACCGCCACGCTGGCACCGCCCGAGCAGCGCGGTCGCATGGTTGGCGTGGTGCAGGGCGGAGTGTTCATCGGCCTGCTGCTGGCGCGCGTGGTGTCGGGTACGGTGGCGGCGGCCTTTGGCTGGCGGGCGGTCTATCTGCTGTCGGCAGCGATGATGGCGGCCCTGGCCGTGCTGTTGTGGCGGCGCCTGCCGGCCGTGCCGGTACCGGTGGTGCCGCCGCGTTGGGGCGAGCTGCTGGGCTCGATGCTGGACATATTGCGCGAAGATCGAACGCTGCGCGAGCGCGGTCCGCTTGCGCTGCTGCTGTTTGCCGGGCTCAACGTGTTCTGGGCGGCGGCACCCTTGCCGCTGTCGGCCCCGCCGCTGCACTGGTCCACCGCGGCCATCGGTGCGCTGGGCCTGGCCGGGGTGGCAGGTGCATTGATGGCGGCACGGGTCGGGCACTGGATGGACCGCGGTTTCGCCGATCGGGTCAGTCTTGGCGCGTTGCTGCTGATGCTGGTCGCGTGGTGGCCGCTGCTGGGCCTGCCGCAGTCGCTGTGGTTGCTGCTGCTCGGTGTGATCGTGCTTGATTTGGGTGGGCAGGCGCTGCATGTATCGAACCAGGCGCTGCTGCTGCGCGCGCCGGGTGAGCAGCATGGACGTCTGGTGGCCTTGTATATGCTGTTCTATGCCGTGGGTAGCGGTGCCGGTGCGGCGGCCGGACCCTTGGTGCAGGCCCGGCGTGGCTGGCCTGCCGTGTGCCTGCTGGGCGCCGGCATCGCGGTGCTGGCACTGCTGTGGTGGGCGGCGTGGCGGAGGGGGTGGGGGAAAGCAGCGACTGGCGGTCGTATTGGTAGAGCCGGCTGTCGGTAGAGGCGACTGTCAGTCGACTGCGCTTCGCCCCGCGTGCGAAAAATCCCGCGCTGCGCGCGATAGTCGACCAGCGGTCGACTCTACCTGTCCTGCCGTCATCGTTGCAGCGCGCGCCGTCCCGGGGCTTCCTGAAGGTCCGCACTGGCCACCACCACGCGGTTGCGGCCGCTGCGCTTGGCCTCGTACATCGCCGCGTCGGCGCGTGCCATCAGCCGCTCGTAGTCCGGGTGGCCGTCATGGCCGGCCACGCCGATGCTGGCGGTCAGTGCCAGTACCTGGCCATTGGCCAGCGCTACCGGCGACTGTGCGATCTGCCGGCGCAGGCTCTCGGCGATCACGGTCGCCTGCGATTCGCTGGCGGCCACCAGCACCACCACGAATTCTTCGCCGCCATAGCGGAACAGGTAGTCGCTGCCACGCGTGAGCTGGCCGAGCAGGCCGGCCACATGCTGCAACGCGCGGTCGCCGGCATCGTGGCCATGGCCGTCGTTGATTGCCTTGAAATGATCCAGGTCGAGCAGCAGCAGCGAGAACGGTGTGCGGTTGCGCGTGGCCAGCTCGATTTCCCGGCGCAGTACGGTGGGCAGGAAGCGGCGGTTGAGCAGATTGGTCAGGGCATCGCTGCCGGCATCCAGTTCGCCGATGCGCTCGAACAGCAGTGTCATCAGGGTGCGGATGGCGGCCAGGTCCTCGCGTATGGCCGGCAGCACCGCCAGCCGCTGTGCCGGGGCATCGCCGCTGGCCCGCTGCAGGTGGCCGTCAATGCGGGCCATCAACTGGCCCACCTGCTGCGTTTCGCTGCTTTCGCCGAAGCTGGGGATGCCCTTGTGGGTGAACCACAGGCCGAACTCCGAGGTGGCCAGGCTGGCGTTGTCGCTGGCCTGCACATGACCGGCGAGTGCGTAGAGCAGGGCGTTCTCCCAGTCCAGCAGCAGTGCGCGCTGGCGCTCGCGTTCGGTGCCGACGTTCTGCACCAGCGAGAACAGCCGGTACGCAGCATCGGCACGGGTGGAGCGCTCGCGTGCATGGGTGTAGGCCAGGGTCATGCCTTCCATGGCGATATCCATGATCGCGCTGAGGCAGTCGATGGCGGCGAACGCGGTGGCGCTGTCGGGCGCGTCGTCGCGCAGGCGCACGAACAGTTCGTGCTTGAGCACGCGCGCGCCGCGGGTGACCAGATCGACCGGAATGCCGACCCGGGCATGCACATCGCCGATCACGCGCTGTGAGGCAACGGTGCTGGCAATACCGTCGGCATCGGTGGTCAGCAGCTGCACCAGCCAGCGTTGCATGGCTGGCTGCAGGCGCTGCTTGACCTGGTCATGGGACAGGAAGCGGCGTGCACGCCCGTCCTGCAACAGTACTTCGTAGAAGCGTTGGGCCAGCGCCGGCGGGGCATCGGCGGCGGCGGCGTGCAGCAGCGCGGTGGCGGCAGGGCCGGCCTGTTGCAGGCAGTGCTGCCAGGCCTCGGCCAGCGGCTGGCTGGCATCGTCCAGTTGGGGTGGTTCCACGTCGATCTCTGACTGCGTACGGCAAACCACGGGTATCGGCCGCGGTGGCGTACGGTTGATGGCAGGTTGGCCGGCCAGTTTACGCGCGATGCAGGGTTGCACGGTGCGCAAAGCACAACGGTGCCGCTGCGGCAATGAGTGAACGCATTTGAGAATCACTCGCATTGATGGGAGAATACGCGCACGGATCGGGCCGCAGGCGACTGCAGCGACGCTCCGCCTCCCCCTCGTCGTTGCCTCAAGCCCTTTGCCAGAGGCCCCGTTGCCCTGCCAGAAGGTCCAGATCATGTCTCCTGCCGTTGTCCTTTCGCCGCGCCCGCTGGCGCTTGCCGTTGCCGCCCTGCTGGCGGGCAGCGCCCTGACCGCCAAGGCTGAAACCGACGCCACCGATATCGACACGGTGCATGTCACCGCCTCGCAGATTGCCCGCCAGGCATTGGGCACTTCGACCATCACCGCTGAGGACATCGCCAGGCGCCCGCCGGCCAACGACATCGCCGAACTGCTGCGCACCATGCCGGGCGTCAACCTCACCGGCAACAGCGCCTCGGGCCAGTACGGCAACAACCGCCAGATCGACCTGCGTGGCATGGGCCCGGAAAACACCCTGATCCTGGTCGACGGCAAGCGCATCGGTGCGCGTGATGCCGTGCGCATGGGCCGCAGCGGCGAGCGCAATACCCGCGGTGACACCAACTGGGTGCCAGCGGAAATGATCGAGCGCATCGAAGTGCTGCGCGGCCCGGCGGCGGCACGCTATGGCTCCGGTGCGTCCGGCGGCGTGGTCAACATCATCACCAAGCGCCCGACCGGCGACCTGACCGGTGCGGTCGACCTGTACGGGCTGGTGCCCGAGCACAGCGCCGAAGGTGGCAGCGAGCGTGTCGGCCTGCAGCTGAGTGGGCCGATGACCGACACCCTGTCGTTCCGCCTGTACGGCAATCTCAACAAGACCGACGCCGACTCGCTGGACCTCAACCGCCAGTACGCCACCAACCCGAACGCAGTGCCGCCGGCTGGCCGCGAGGGCGTCAAGAACCGCGACATCAACGCGCTGCTGCGCTGGGACGTGACCGCCAACCAGGTGGTCGAGTTCGAGGCCGGCACCAGCCGCCAGGGCAACATCTATGCGGGTGACCGCGCGGTCAGCACCACCGGCACTTCGACCGGCATCGATCTGGCCGCCCTGGCCGAGGACAAGGCGGAAACCAACCGCATGTACCGCAACACCGGCGCGATCACCCATCGTGGCCGCTGGGGCGATGTCACCTCGCGGGTGACGGCCGCGGTGGAAGCGGTGAACAACTCGCGCATCAACGAAGGCCTGGCCGGTGGCCCGGAGGGCAGCTTCAACGGCACCGACTGGTCGACCTCGCGCCTGCGCAACTACCAGCTGGATGGCGAAGTGAGTTTCCCGACCACGCTGGGCGGTGCCGAGAACATCTGGACGCTGGGCTTCGAGTACCTGGACAGCCGCCTGACCGACCCGTATTCGATGAGCCAGTCCAGCAGCAGTGGCGGCGGACTCCCGGGATTGTCGGCCGATCGCGCGCGCGGCAAGTCCGACGCGCAGACCACCGCCGTGTTCGTGGAAGACAACATCTACCTGGGTGAGCGCTGGATCGTCACCCCGGGCCTGCGCTTCGATCATCACAGCCAGTTCGGCAACAACACCAGCCCCAGCCTCAATGCGCAGTTCCGCATCAACAGCGACTGGGTGGTGAAGGGGGGTATCGCCCGTGCATTCAAGGCACCCAACCTGTACCAGTCGAATCCGGACTATCTGTATTACACCCGTGGCAATGGCTGCCCGAATGCACTGCCGAGCCTGGGCGCCGGCTGCTACATGCGCGGCAACGCGGACCTGAAGGCGGAAACCAGCCTGAACAAGGAACTGGGCATCGAGTGGGCACCGCAGAGCGGCTGGCAGGCGTCGTTGACCTACTTCCACAACGACTACAAGGACAAGATCCAGGCCGGCTACACCCAGATCGGCCTGACTGCCGACACCAGGGGCCGCATCTTCCGCTGGGAGAACGCGCCCAAGGCGATCGTGCAGGGGCTTGAAGGCAACCTGGTGATCCCGCTGCTGGGTGAGCAGGGCAACCGCCTGAAGTGGAGCAACAACTTCACCTACATGGTGGAGAACGAGAACAAGAGCACCGGCCAGCCGCTGTCGGTGATTCCGAAGTACACCGTCAACACGATGCTGGACTGGCAGGCCACCGACAAGCTGTCTCTGCTGCTGACCGGCACGTTCTACGGCAAGCAGAAGCCGGCCACCACCAACATCAACAACGACCCGCGCTGCACCGGCACGTGCGATCCGTCGGTGGCGCTGCAGGATCGCGGCGCCTACAACATCTGGGGCGTGAGCGCGCGCTACAAGGTGACCGACACGGTCAGCTTCGGTTTCGGCGTGAACAACCTGGCCGACAAGCGCCTGTTCCGCGAGGCCAACAGCAGTGATGCTGGTGCGGCGACCTATAACGAGCCGGGCCGCGCGTACTGGGCCAGCCTGCGCTTCGGGTTCTGACCCAGGCCAGCGTCGTTCCACGGGGCTCGCCAGGCATGCCTGGCGGCTCCGGACCGGTACGCCTGCAATGTTATAAACACCGTAATAGTCTCCCCCGCCAGCACGGCGTAGCCTGCACCGCATCGCAAAGGAGCTGTTGCCATGGGCCACGACCACGATCACCTGCCATCCGAGATCCGCCACGAGAAACCCTTGTGGTGGGCGCTCGGCCTGACCTCCACCTTCCTCGTCGTCGAGGTGGTGGGCGCGTTCTGGACCAACAGCCTGGCGCTGCTGTCCGACGCGGCGCACATGGCCACCGATGCGCTGGCGCTGATGATCGCGCTGGTCGCGGTACGGCTGAGCCGTCGCCCGCCCGACGCGCGCCGCACCTACGGCTATGCGCGCCTGGAAGCGCTGGGCGCGATGATCAACGGTGCGATGCTGTTCGTGGTCGCTGGCTACATCCTGTGGGAGGCCATTGGGCGTTTCCGCGAGCCGCAGGAGATTGCCTCGTCGGGCATGCTGGTGATTGCCGCAGCGGGCCTGGTCATCAACCTGATCTCGATGCGTCTGCTGCAGGCCGGCAGCGGCGAGAGCCTCAACGTGAAGGGCGCCTACCTGGAAGTGTGGGCGGACATGCTTGGCTCGGTGGCGGTGATCGCCGGCGCGTTGTTGATCAAGTGGACTGGCTGGAAGCCGATCGATCCCATCCTGGCGGTGCTGATCGGCCTGTGGGTGCTGCCGCGCACCTATGTGTTGATGCGTGAGGCGATCAACGTGCTGCTGGAAGGCGTGCCCAAGGGCATGGACGTGGCCAGGGTGCGTGACAGCCTGTCCGGTCACGCTGCGGTGCTGGACGTGCATGACCTGCATGTGTGGGCGCTTGCTTCCAGCACGCCGGCGCTGACCGCGCACATCGTGATGCGCGACGGCACCGATGCCGATGCGCTGCGCCGTGCACTGGGCGGGCGCCTGCACGATGACTTCGGCATCGAGCACGTGACACTGCAGATCGAAGCGGACCACTGCGGCGAAGCCTGTGGTGAGCCGGTGCCGGCCAAGGGCGGCGAGCACGAGGGCCATGAGGGCCATGACCACGGCGAGGACGCGCAGGGCCATCGCGGTCACGTGCATCGCTGATCGAAGATGACGCGCGTGCCGGGAGATGCCCGGCGCAGCTATTCGTCCCGTCGCGAGGCGAGCCGATCCGCCAGCCGGGTCGGCTCCGGCAGCCGGTAACCGCGCAGGGTGCGCTGCACCCAGGCCAGCGCGGTATCGGCACTGACCCGATGGCCGCCGGCCACGAACAGCGGCTTGCAGCGCACCTTGCTGCGCAGCACCCAGCCCAGTTGTTCATCGCCCTCCAGCAGCGGCGTATGTGCACCGGCCTCGGCGCCCGGCTCGACGAACCGGCCCACCAGCTTCGACTTGGCCACGCCGATGCTCGGCAGGTCGGTGACCACGCCCAGATGCGCGGCCACGCCCAGCCGGCGCGGATGGCTGATGCCGTGGCCATCGACGAACACCAGATCCGGCGCCTGCGGCAGCAGCGCCAGTGCCGCCAGCAGCGCCGGCAGCTCGCGGAAACTGAGCAGGCCGGGGATGTAGGGCATCACCGTAGGAATCCGCGCGATCTCCTGCGCCACGGGCTGCAGCGTCTTCGCATCCAGCAGCACCGCCGCGGCGCGGGTGATGGCGCCGTTGTCTTCAAAGCCGACATCCAGCCCGGCCAGCCAGCGCATGTCGCGGGGCAAGCGGTCCTGGCGCTCCACGCGGCCGGCCAGCTGGATCTGCTGCGCGCGGGCAGTGGCGACGCTGCCTTCCCAGCGTCCGGGGTCGATCACCGTATTCATTGGCCGCAGCATCGCATGCGCGGCGCCACGGCCCGGTGAGTGGCGCCCGGGGCTACAATGGCGGCCTGCCTTTCCTCGCGTTGGAGACCCTGCAGTGACCCGTAAACTCGTACTGTTGCGCCATGGCCAGAGCCAGTGGAACCTGGACAACCGCTTCACCGGCTGGGTCGATGTCGACCTGACCGAGCAGGGGCGCCGGGAAGCGGCTGCCGCCGGTCGCCTGATGCGCGAGGAAGGCCTGCAGTTCGACGTCGCCCACACTTCCGTGCTCAAGCGCGCCATCCACACCCTGCAGGGTGCGCTGGCCGAGCTGGAGCAGGACTGGCTGCCGGTGAACAAGTCCTGGCGGCTCAACGAGCGCCACTACGGCGGCCTGCAGGGCCTGGACAAGGCAGAGACCGCTGCCAAGCACGGCGAAGACCAGGTCAAGGTGTGGCGTCGCTCGTACGACATCCCGCCGCCGGCCATGGACCTGGAAGATCCGGGCCACCCGATCCACGACCGCCGCTACGCCGGCCTGGACCGCAACGCGCTGCCGGGCACCGAATCGCTGGCCACGACCCTGGACCGCGTGCTGCCGTACTGGCATGACGCCATCGCGCCGCAGCTGAAGGACGGCAAGACCGTGCTGGTCACCGCCCACGGCAACTCGCTGCGCGCGCTGTACAAGTACCTCAACAATGTCTCGCGCGAGGAAATCCTCGAGCTGAACATCCCGACCGGCATCCCGCTGCTGTTCGAACTGAATGATGATCTGACGGTGCAGTCATTCCGCTATCTGGGCGACCCGGAAGCGGCACGCAAGGCTGCTGAGGCCGTGGCCAACCAGGGCAAGGCGAAATAAAGAAGCAGAAGGCCGGCGCAAGCCGGCCTTCGCTTTTTGTAGAGTCGAGCCATGCTCGACTGCTCTCCGTTGCGGGTTCATGACCCCTGCGGGAGGCCAACCGCAGTCGAGCATGGCTCGACTCTACAGGAAGCTCGCCCCTGTGACCTTTGGCCGGTCCCTGTCGTGGGCGTACCCGGCTACCCTGTGAAATTACCCGCAGGAGAGCCACATGAACGTCCGCAACCTGGTCCCGCTGGGCCTGACCATCGCCATTGCTGCCTCGCTGGCGGCCTGTGGCAAGAATGAAGCCGCACCGGCGGCCAGTGCCGACGCCAAGCCGGCCTTCGACCAGTCGCAGATCAAGACGCCGCTGATCTCGCTCAACAGCGCCGATCTGGACCCGTCGATCTCGGCCTGTACCGACCTCAATGGCTTCGTCAACAGCAAGTGGCTGAAGGCCAACCCGGTGCCGGGCGATCAGACCACCTGGGGCAGCTTCGAGATCCTGCGCGAGCGTTCGCTGGAAGTGCAGCACGCGCTGGTCCAGCAGGCCGCCGCCAGCCAGGCCAAGGCCGGTTCGGTGGAAGCCAAGATCGGTGATATCTGGAAGACCGGCAACGACGAAGCCAAGATCGAAGCCGCCGGCCTGGCGCCGCTGCAGCCGCAGCTGGACAAGATCACTGCACTGAACGACACCGCTGCCATCACCCAGTACCTGCGCGACAGCCAGGCCGAGGGCAAGGGCGTGCTGTTCTCGCTGTTCGCCAATGCCGACTACAAGGATTCGGCCAACGTCATCGCCTACGTCGGCCAGGGCGGCCTGGGCCTGCCTGAGAAGGGCTACTACTTCGACGACGCGCAGGCCAAGATCCGCGACGCCTACGTGGCCTACATCGCACAGGTGCTGACCCTGTCCGGTGTGGACGCGGCGCAGGCCGCCGAGCAGGCCAAGGCCGTGATGGCCTTCGAAACCCGCCTGGCCAAGGCCTCGATGTCGCGCATCGAAATGCGTGACCCGGCCAAGCGCTACAACCCGCTCAGCGCCGCAGATGCCGACAAGCTGACCCCGAACTTCAGCTGGACCGCGCTGTTCGACACCCTGAAGGTGCCGGCCGCACAGAAGTTCTCGCTGGCGCAGCCGGCCTTCTTCGGTGAAATGGACAAGATGCTCGCCGATGTGCCGGCCAGCACCTGGCAGGCCTACCTGCGCTTCCACACCATCGACGATGCCTCGCCGTACCTGAGCAGCCAGTTCGAGAAGGCCAACTTCGATTTCTACGGCACCACCCTGCGTGGCCAGAAGGAAATGCAGCCGCGCTGGAAGCGCGTGCTGGAGTCGGTCAACGGCGGCATGGGTGAAGCGCTGGGCCAGCTGTACGTCGACGCCGTGTTCCCGGCCGAGTCGAAGGTCGCCATGCAGCATCTGGTGGAAAACCTGTCGCAGGCACTGAAGGCGCGCCTGGAGCAGCTGCCGTGGATGGGCGAAGAAACCAGGAAGAAGGCACTGGAGAAGTGGGCCAGCTTCACCCCGAAGATCGGCTACCCGGACAAGTGGCGTGACTGGGCAGGCCTGCAGACCAACGGGGACAGCTACCTGGGCAACATGCAGGCGGCGCGTGCGTTCAACTACCGCTACATGCTGGACAAGATCGGCAAGCCGGTGGACAAGACCGAGTGGGGCATGACCCCGCAGACCGTCAACGCGTACTACAACGCCACCAAGAACGAGATCGTGTTCCCGGCGGCGATCCTGCAGGCACCGTTCTTCGACGCCAAGGCCGATCCGGCGCTGAACTACGGCGGCATCGGTGCGGTCATCGGCCACGAAATGATGCACGGCTACGATGACTCGGGCAGCCAGTTCGCCGCCAACGGCAATTTCGACAACTGGTGGACCGACGCCGACCGCAAGGCCTTCACCGAGCGTACCGACCAGCTGGTCGCGCAGTTCGACGGCTATGAATCGGTGCCGGGCGTGTTCGTGAAGGGCAAGCTGACCCTGGGCGAAAACATCGGCGACCTGGGCGGCCTGACCGTGGCCTACGACGCGCTGCAGATGGCGCTGAAGGAAGATCCGAAGGCGAATGTCGAGGTTGATGGCCACAGCCAGGACCAGCGCTTCTTCATGAACTGGGCCACCGTGTGGCGCCGCAACTTCACCGATGGTGAGCTGCGCGTCCGCCTGAACACCGACCCGCATGCGCCGGCCAACTTCCGTGCCAACGGTGCGCCGTCGAACATGCCGTCCTATGCCGCTGCATTCCAGTGCAAGGCTGGTGATGCGATGGTGCGTGCCGACGACAAGCGCGTGGTGATCTGGTAATCGATCATCCGTGATGCATGATGCGAAAGGCCCGGCGAATGCCGGGCCTTTTGTTTTGCGCGGCCGGTAGTGCCGGGCCATGCCTGGTGGGCATCTCAGGCCAGCTCGGGCTCCCGCGCCAGCATGCGATGGAAGCGCTGCAGCACGTAGGGATCCACCAGCCCGCCGGACTGCGCTTCGATGATCCGCAATGCGGTTTCATGCTCCATCGCATCGCGATAGGGGCGCACGCTGGTCATTGCATCGTAGGCATCGACAACGGTGACGATACGTGAGCCCAGCGGAATGCTCTCGCCACGCAGGCCGTCGGGGTAGCCGCTGCCATCAAACGCCTCGTGATGGGCGCGGATCAGTCGTGCGACCGGTGCGGCGTCGCTGCGGCCGGTGGCCAGGAAGATGTGTTCGCCGCGTACCGGATGCTCGCGCATGATCGCGCGCTCCTCATCGGTATGCCGGCGCGGTGCCAGGAGCACATCGTCGGGAATGCCGATCTTGCCGACGTCGTGGAAGCGCGCGGCCAGGCCGATCTGCGCACAGGCATCGTCGTCGAGATCGCAGTGCGTGGCCAGGCGCTGCGCGAGCAGGCCAACGCGGTCGCAGTGGTGGCGGGTGTAGGCGTCGCGCATCTGCAGCGACATCGAGAGGGCATCGATCAGGCAGGCCTGCGCGTGCAGCAGGTCGGGGGCGGGTACGGCGTCAGGGAACATGGTCATCCGCCCGCACCGGGGGGGGCCGGTGCGGGGTGTTCGGGGGGGCGATCAACCCGGGGCGAGGGTGGTCAGAAGGGCGCGGGCCGCATTGAAGCGGTCTTCCGGCAACGGCAGCGGGTGCTTGATGCGCAGCTTGTCGGGCCCTTCCATGGCGTAGAGGTTCGGTTGTTTCTGGATCAGCTGGATCACCGCCATTGGATCGATGTTCGGCTTGGACTCGAACACGATGCGGCCACCGTTCTCGCCCAGGTCCAGCTTGCGGATGCCCAGCGTGTTGGCTTTCAGCTTCAGCTCGGCGATGGCGAACAGGTGCTTGGCCGCATCCGGCAGCAGGCCGAAGCGGTCGATCATCTCCACCTGCAGTTCGCGCAGCGCATCACTTTCGCGCGCGCTGGAAATGCGCTTGTACAGGGTCAGGCGGGTGTGCACGTCCGGCAGGTAATCTTCCGGAATCAGCGCCGGCACATGCAGCTCGACTTCGGCGCCGCGCACTTCCTCGCCGGCATCCAGGTCGGGCAGCTTGCCCTGCTTGATGCTGCGCACCGCGCGCTCCAGCAGTTCGGTGTACAGGCTGAAGCCGACCTCGGCCATCTGTCCGCTCTGGTCCTCGCCGAGCAGTTCACCGGCACCGCGGATCTCCAGATCGTGCGTGGCCAGGGTGAAGCCGGCGCCCAGTTCGTCCATCGACGCGATCGCTTCCAGGCGCTTCTCCGCATCCGGGGTGATCGATCGGCGGTCCGGCGCCACCAGGTACGCGTAGGCGCGATGGTGCGAACGACCGACGCGGCCGCGCAGCTGGTGCAGCTGGGCCAGGCCGAAGCGGTCGGCACGGTTGATGATGATGGTGTTGGCGTTGGGAATGTCGATGCCCGATTCGATGATCGTGGTCGACAGCAGCACGTTGAAGCGCTGCTTCTGGAAATCCAGCATCACCTTTTCCAGCTCGCGCTCCGGCATCTGCCCATGGGCGATGCCGATGCGCGCCTCCGGCACCAGCTCGGACAGCTCGCGCTGCATGCGGCCGATGCTTTCCACGTCGTTGTGCAGGAAGTACAGCTGGCCACCGCGCGCGAGCTCCCGCTGGAAGGCCTCACGCAGCAGCGCGTTGTCCCACTGGGTGATGAAGGTCTGCACCGCCAGCCGGTTCGGCGGCGGCGTGGCGATGATCGACAGGTCGCGCAGGCCGGCCATGGCCATGTTGAGCGTGCGCGGAATCGGGGTGGCGGTCAGGGTCAGCAGGTGCACGTTGGCGCGCAGCGCCTTCAGCGCTTCCTTCTGGCGTACGCCAAAACGCTGTTCCTCGTCGACGATGACCATGCCCAGGTCCTTGAACTTCACGTCCGGCTGCAGCAGGCGATGGGTACCGACGATCACGTCGATGGTGCCGGCGGCGACCTTTTCCAGCTCGGCCTTGATCTCCTTGGTGCTCTTGAAGCGCGACAGCACTTCGACCTTCAGCGGGTAATCGGCGAAACGGTCGCGGAAGTTGCGGTAGTGCTGCTCGGCCAGCAGCGTGGTCGGCACCAGTACGGCCACCTGCTTGCCGGCACTGGCGGCGGCGAACGCCGCGCGCACGGCGACCTCGGTCTTGCCGAAGCCGACGTCGCCGCAGACCACGCGGTCCATCGGCTGGCTGCTGGCCAGGTCGCGCAGGGTGGCATCAATCGCGGCCAACTGGTCCGGGGTTTCCTCGAACGGGAAGCCGGCCGCGAACGGTTCGTACATCGCGCGGTCCACCTGCAGTGCCAAACCCGCACGCGCCTGGCGGCGGGCCTGGATCTCCAGCAGCTCGGCAGCGACGTCGCGCACCTTCTCGGCGGCCTTGCGCTTGGCCTTGCTCCACTGCTCGCCACCCAGCGAATGCAGCGGCGCGGTTTCCGCCGAGGCGCCCGAGTAGCGGCTGATCAGGTGCAGCTGGGCGACCGGCACGTACAGGCGGTCGCCCTTGGCATATTCGATTTCGAGGAATTCGCCGGGCATGCCGCCGACCTCCATCGCGATCAGGCCCCGGTAGCGGCCGACGCCATGGTCCTCATGCACGATCGGTGCGCCCTCGGTCAGTTCGCCGAGGTCGCGGATGATCGCTTCCGGCTCGCGGCCGGCACGGCGCGTGCGGCGGGTGCTGCCGGCGCGATCGGGGAACAGCTGGCGCTCGGTCAGCACCGCGATGCGCGGGTCGTCCAGCGCGAAGCCATCCTCCAGCGGCGCCACGGCGATCGCGAAGCGCGCATCGTCGGCGAGGAACGCGGGCAGGTCGGCCACCACCGGCGGCTTCAGCTCGGCGGCCTGCAGCACTTCCAGCAGGGCCTCGCGACGCCCGGGCGAATCGGCGGCAATCAGTACCCGGCCCGGATAGTGGCCGAGGAAGGACTTCAGCGCGTCGCCAGCGGGGGCCTCGCGCGCGGCCACCGGCAGCGGCGGCAGCGGCTGGTCACCCAGCGCATGGGCATCGGCGATGCGCGCGTGGTCAGCCGACCACACCTCGATGCGCGGGGCATCGTTCAGGCGCTCGCGCAGCAGTTCCGGCGACAGGTACAACGCCGACGGCGGCAGCAGCGGCCGTTCGACGTCGTGGCGGCGCTGTTCGTAGCGCTCACCGGTCTGCGCCCAGAACGCCTCGGCGGCTTCGCCGGCACCGGCGCAGACCACCGGCAGGCTGCCGTCGGGCAGGTAGTCGAACAGGGTTGCGGTGCGCTCGAAGAACAGCGGCAAGTAGTACTCGACGCCGGCCGGAGCCAGCCCGGACTTCAGATCCTGGTACAGCGCGCTGCGCCGGGTATCGACATCGAAGCGCTCGCGCAGCGTGGCCAGCACGCGGGCGATGCTGGCCTCGTCCATCGGTACTTCGCGGCCGGGCAGCATGTGCACGGACTCGACCTTGTCCAGCGAACGCTGGCTTTCCGGGTCGAAGGCGCGGATCGAATCGATGTCCTCGTCCAGCAGTTCGACGCGCAACGGCTCGTCGGCACCCATCGGGAATACGTCCAGCAGGCCGCCGCGCACGGCGAAATCACCCGGGTCCATCACCTGCGGCACGTTGCGGTAGCCGGCGCTTTCCAGGCGGCGCTTCTCGGCCTCCAGATCCAGGCGCTGGCTGACCTTCAGGTCGAAGCTGCCACCGATCACATAGCTGCGCGGGGCCAGCTGCTGCAGCAGGGTCTGCACCGGCACGATCACCAGGCCGCGCTTCAGCGCGGGCAGGCGGTGCAGGGCGGACAAGCGCTGCGAAATGATGTCCGGATGCGGGCTGAAGCGGTCGTAGGGCAGGGTTTCCCAGTCCGGGAAGGCGACCACCGGCAGGGCCGGGTCGCCGCCGAGCAGGGTCTGCAGGTCGGCTTCGAGCTGGTTGGCACCGTGGTTGTCACGGGCGATCACCAGCAGCGGCGCGTCGTGCGCGCGCGCGGCCTGGGCCAGGTACCAGGCCAGGGCGGTCGGCGAGGCGGGGGCGCGCCACCAGGCGCGGAGCTGGCCGGCACGCGGCAGCGGCGGGGCGGGGTATGAGGTACGCGACATGGACCCCGGATTTTAGCAGAAGCCCCTGCCGGGCCCATGATCGTGACGTGAGCGGGTGTAGCGCCGGGCCAAGCCCGGCGAGCGCAGCGGTTGAATCAACGTCGCCGGGCATGGCCCGGCGCTACCTTCAGTTGTCCAGCTCCAGCACCATCCGCACCAGGCCTTCGGCACCGGTCGGGTGCGGCACCGGCTTGAAGCCCAGCGAGGCGGCCAGCTGCTTCATCGGCTCGTTCTCGGCGGCAACGTCGCCGTACAGGCGGTCCAGGTACTTGCCGCGGCCCCACTTCACCAGCTTGCGCATCAGCTGCCGGCCCAGGCCCTGGCCGATCAGGAAGCGGCTGATCAGGATCGCGTACTCGGCTTCACGGGTACCGGGGATGATCGAGGCCCGGGCGACCGCACCGACCACTGCTTCGCCAGCAGGCAGGGATTCGGCAGCGACCAGGGTGATCTCGGTCTTGGGATTCGGGTGGGTCAGGCGCTGGGTGGTTTCCGGCGACAGCTCAGTCACCGCCTGCAGGAAACGATCACGGATTTCTTCCGGTCCGAACAGGCTGAACGCCGCTTGCAGCGGTGCGCCATCTTCCGGGCGGATGGGGCGGATCAGCAGCTCGTGGCCGCTGGGAGCCTTGAAGATCTCATGCCAGGGCGGCATGCGGTTGCGAGTGGCCATACCGGGTGATTCCTTGGTGGTCCATCGATTGTGGCATCACCGGGGCTGCATTCCGTGAACGGAAGGCTCACGGCGGTACAGCCTCGTGAAGGCCGTTATTCGGGTGCTTTGAGCCAATCCAGGCGGGTGCTGGCCCCCGGTTCGCCCAGGTGCTGGCGCAGCGCCGGCAGGGCCGGGCCGACCACCCGGTCGAACTGCCAAGGCGGGTTGAGCAGCAGCATGCCACTGCCGTTGAGGCGCAGCGGCGAGTCGTCCGGGCGCACCAGGAACTCGATCGTCATCGCCGATTTCACCGGCAGGGCGGTGGCCTTGCGCAGGAAATGCAGGATGGTGCGGCGCTGCTTGATCGGGAACCAGACGGCACACGTGGCCTGCGGCCAGCGCGCCAGGGTTTCGGCCAGGGCGGCCAGCACCGCCTGGTACTCGGCATCCTGGGCTTCGTAGGGCGGGTCGATCAGGACCAGGCCACGGCCGATCTTGCTGCCGTTGAACTTCGGCGGCAGCAGCGAGCGCAGCAGTGCATAGCCATCGCCAGAGCGCACATCGACGCGGCTGTCATGGGCGAACAGGGCCTTCAACGTGGCCGTTTCGGCTTCCTGCAGCTCACAGACCGCCATGCGGTCCTGCGCACGCATCGCCTGTGCGCTCAGCAGCGGCGAACCTGGATAATTGGTCAGCGCGCCGACCGGGTTGTCGGCCTGTACCGCCTTCAGGTAGCGCTCGACCACCTCCGGCAGCTTGGGCTGGGCCATCAGCCGCATGATTCCGGATTCGGCCTCCAGGGTCTTGCGGCTCTCTTCGCTGGCCAGCAGGTAGCGGCCGGCACCGCCGTGGGTGTCGAGCACGAAGAACGGGCTGTCCTTGCGCTTGAAGCTGTCGATCAGGGCCAGCTGCACGATGTGTTTGAGCACGTCGGCATGGTTGCCGGCATGGAAGGCGTGGCGATAGTTCATGGGCGGCAGTGTACGGGGCGGCGGCCGCAGCGGCTATGCTGCGCGCCATGACAGCTCCTGTTGCCCATGTCCTGGTGGTCGAGGACGAAGCCGCCATCGCCGAAACCGTGCTCTATGCGCTGCGCAGCGAGGGCTATGCCGCCAGCCACTGCCTGCTGGGCGGCGAGGCCCTGCAACGGCTGCAGGCCGGGGATATCGACGTGGTGGTGCTGGACGTGGGCCTGCCCGACCTGGGCGGCTTCGAGGTCTGCAGGCGACTGCGCGCGCAGCCCGGGCCGTCGGCGCAGCTGCCGGTGATCTTCCTGACCGCCCGCAACGACGAAGTGGACCGGGTGCTCGGCCTGGAGCTGGGCGCCGACGACTACATGACCAAGCCGTTCTCGCCGCGCGAGCTGGTGGCACGGGTGCGTGCGCGCCTGCGCCGCTCGGCACCGGTCGTGGCAGCACCCGGCGCCGATGCGGGCTGGCAGGAACATGGCGCCTTTGCCATCGACCGCGAAGGCCGGCGCATCCGCTTCCGTGGCCAGGCACTGGACCTGACCCGCTACGAGTACGCGCTGCTGGAAGCGCTGCTGCTGCGCCCGGGCGCCATCCTCAGCCGTGCCCAGCTGATGGACCGTGGCTGGGACAGCAGCGCCGACAGCGCCGACCGCACCGTTGATACGCATGTAAAGACGCTGCGCGCCAAGCTGCGCGCGGCCGGTGCCAGCGACGACCCGATCCGTACCCACCGTGGCCTTGGCTACGCGCTGGAGGTCTAGCCGATGCGCCTGGTACTGAAGCTGTTCCTGGGCTTCTTCCTGATCACCGGCATCGCGGCGTTCTTCGTGATGCGCGTGTTCGTCAACGAAGTGAAGCCCGGTGTGCGCCAGGCGATGGAATCGACCCTGGTCGATGCGGCCAACGTGCTGGCCGAAATGGCCGCCGCCGACGTCAAGGCCGGCACCATCCGCAGCGGCAGCTTCACCCGCAACCTCGCCAAGGCACGCCAGCGCGACCTGAAGGCGATGGTCTGGCGCTTCCCGAAGCGCTCGCTGGATTACCGGGTGACCATCACCGATGCCAAGGGCATCGTCATCTACGACTCGCTGGGCCGCGACCTGGGGCGCGACAACTCGCGCTGGAATGATGTCTATCGCACCCTGCGAGGTGAGTACGGCGCGCGTTCCAGTCCCGAGATTGCCGGCGAAGAGGGCGACACGGTGATGCATGTGGCGGCGCCCGTATATGACCCGGCCGATGGGCGCACCCTCATCGGCGTGCTCAGCCTGGCGCAGCCCAACCGCAGCATCGATCCGTTCATCGCCGCCAGCCAGCGCGCTATCATCGAGCGCGGGGCCTGGCTGATCGGCTTGTCGGCGCTGGTCGGTGTGCTGGTGACGATGTGGCTGACCACCGGCCTGGGCCAGCTCAGCCGCTATGCGCGTGCGGTCAGCGCCGGCGAACCGGTGCCGCCGCCGCGCCGCCGCCGCGACGAGATCGGCGATCTCGGCCAGGCGCTGGAAACAATGCGCCGCAAGCTGGAAGGCAAGGCCTACGTCGAGCAGTACGTGCAGTCGCTGACGCATGAGATGAAGAGCCCGCTGGCGGCCATCCGCGGTGCCGCCGAGCTGCTGCAGGAGCCGCTGCCCGAAGCCGATCGCGTGCATTTCGCGCGCAGCATTGTCGACCAGCAGGAGCGGCTGACCGAGACCATCGACAAGCTGCTGGCACTGGCTGAAGTGGAACAGCACGGCTGGCTGCAGACCCGCGACCGGATCGCGCTGCCGGCATTGCTGGCCGATGCGGCCGCTGCCGCGCAGGTGCGCGCACAGGCGGCAGGCGTGCAGGTCCGCATCGGCAGCGTGCCCGACCTGCAGGTGCAGGGCGACGGCTACCTGCTGCGGCAGGCACTGCACAACCTGATCGACAACGCGATTGCCTTCTCGCCGGCTGGCGCGGAGATCGCGCTGCAGGCCGAGGTGGACGGGCAGGGCGTGCGCCTGCAGGTGGCCGACCGTGGCGCCGGCATTCCCGACTACGCACGTGAGCGGGTGTTCGAACGCTTCTATTCGCTGGCGCGCCCCGGCAGCGGGCGGCGCAGTTCCGGCCTGGGCCTGCCGTTCGTGCGGGAAGTCGCGCGCCTGCACGATGGGCGCGCCAGTGTCGATGCACGCGACGGCGGCGGTACCGTAGCCAGCCTGTGGTTGCCGCTGGGTACACCGGGCCAGCGCCCGCGCCGCTGACTTCACACTCGCTTCAAATTCGCCACAAACCCTGCTCACTGCAGCGGTCCATCCTGCAGTCCTCTCCAACGAGGATGGACCATGAAATCCCTGAAGATGCTGCTGCGGTTCGCCATTGTCGGCGGGCTGATCCTGCTGCTGCTGATCCCGCTGACGATGATCCGCGGGGTCATCAACGAACGCAGTGCGTACCGCGATGAGGCCTTCGCGCGGGTGGCCGACAGCCGCGCCGGTGCGCAGCAGCTGGTCGGGCCGGTGCGGGTGGTGCCGTGGGTGGAGCGCAAGCAGGTTGAACTGGTCGATCCGCTGGGCGTCAAGAAGACCGAGGTGCAGGTCACCGAGGGGCACTGGTTGCAGATGCCGGCGTCGCTGGAGGTGGGCGGTGAGATGCTGCCGAGCCAGCGTGAGGTCGGGCTGTTCAAGGTGCCGGTCTACAGCTGGAACGGCCAGATGAAGGCGACGTTCGCCGAAGACGACTATCCGGTGAAGGCCGGCCGCAGTTACGGCCAGCCGTATGTAGCCGTGGGCATTTCCGATGTGCGTGGCCTGGTCGGTACGCCGAATCTGCGCGTGGATGGCAAGCAGCTGCGGCTGCTGCCCGGCGTGGGCGCGGCCAGCGAAGTAGGGCGAGGCCTGCATGCACCGGTGGCCGGTTTCGCTGCGGATCAGGGCGGCACGCTGGCTGCCAGCACCGTTGAACTGGAGCTGCGCCTGGACGGCAGCCGCATGCTGTCGGTGGTGCCGGTAGGCGACGATACGCATATCGCGCTGCGTTCGAGCTGGCCGCACCCGTCGTTCAGCGGGGCGTTCCTGCCCAATGAGCGACGCGTTGATGCACAGGGTTTCGATGCGCGCTGGGCCGTGTCCTCGCTGGCCTCCGACGCACAGCGACAGCTGCGCAATGACGGTTCGGTCGATTCGCAGGCGGTGACGGTATCGCTGGTCGATCCAGTCGATGCTTACACCCAGGCCGATCGCGCCTCGAAGTACGGCGTGCTGTTCGTGCTGCTCACCTTCGTCGGCTTCATCCTGTTCGAACTGATCAAGTCGCTGCGCATCCACCCGCTGCAGTACCTGATGGTGGGCCTGGCGTTGGCGATCTTCTTCCTGTTGCTGATCAGCCTGTCCGAGCACATCGCGTTCTGGAAGGCCTACCTGGTATCGGCGGTGGCCTGTATCGGCCTGCAGGCGGTGTACCTGGCCAACGTGCTGGGCCATTGGAAGCGCGGTCTCGGCTTCGCTGCGCTGCTGACCGTGCTGTACGGCGCGCTGTATGGCCTGCTGGTGTCGGAGAACAACGCGCTGCTGATGGGTTCGCTGCTGCTGTTCGTGATCCTGGCGCTGGCGATGTGGGTGACGCGCCGGGTCGACTGGTACGCGCTTGGCGCGGAACTGAAGTAAGGAGTACGTCATGGGCTGGCGCCAGGGATTGCGGCAACGGGCACGGCAGGGCATTCCGGCCCTGCTGGAAGTGGATGCACTGCTGCAGGCACATGGCGTGCTGGCGGCCCTGCCGGGGGCACGGATCGCCCCCGGCCTGGTCCGCTTCCAGCTGGCTGCGGTGACCTGCGAGGGATTGCAGGGGCAGGGACTGCGCTGGCTGCAGGACGCGCGGCAGGGACGCGGCGCGGTGGCCGGCCGGGTGCCGCGCTACCGGCCATGGAAGGCCGGGGCGGAGGCGCTGGCCGAGATCGGCATCGGCGGCCTGCCGGATGACTGGCCGGCACACGCGTCGGTGTATGGCTGCAGCAGCATCGATCGGCGGCATTGGTTGTTGTTGCTGCCGGAGCGGGCGCAGTTGTGGTTGGGGTGGAGTGGGTGATCGGGTTGTTCATCCACGCATGGCGTGGATCTACTGGCGGGAACCCAGCCCTCTGGTGGGTGCGAGCTGACCGGTCACCTGTGGGTGCGAACCTTGGTTCGCATGCTCCTGCCCATGACCGATGGGACGGTATCGGCGCGCCCCTGCTGGCTAGACTCGATGGGTTGATGATCGAGCCGAAGGGCAGGGGTGCGATGTGTTGAAGTGGGGCGTGCTGGCCGTAGCGCTGGCGATGGGTGGCAATGCAATGGCGCAGCAGCGCGAGTCGGTGGACCTGGACATGGTCAGCCGCATCCGCCAGGAGGCCTTCCACCGTTCGCAGGTGATGGATACCTTCAGCTACCTCACCGAACGCATCGGCCCGCGCCTGACCAATTCGCCGGCGATGGGCCGCGCCAACGCGTGGACCCGCGGCAAGTTCAGCGAATGGAAGCTGGACAACGTGCACGACGAAGCCTTCGATGACTTCGGCCGTGGCTGGGAGTTCACCTCGGCCAGCGTGGAAATGCTGGGTGACCGCGTGCAGCCGCTGCATGCGCTGCCCAAGGCCTGGACGCCAGGCACCAAGGGACCGGTTGAGGGCGAGCTGGTGCACGTGGAGATCAAGAAGCCCGAGGACATCGAAAAGTATCGCGGCAAGCTGCGCGGCAAGATCCTGCTGCTGGGCGAGGCGCGCGAGTACAAGCGCGGCACCGAGCCGGACTCGCACCGGCATGACGCCACCTCGCTGGAGGGCCTGCAGGAATTCACCCTGCCCAAGGACGTCGCCGCCGAGCGGGCCAAGCGGGTGAAGGAATACAAGGAACGCCAGGAGCTGGCCGCCAAGGTCAACGCCTTCTTCGTCGAAGAGGGCGCGCTGGCCTCGATCAGCATCAGCAGCTGGGACAACGGTATCATCCGCGTCGCCGGCGGCGGTTCGCGCAAGGCCGGCGAATCGGTGGGCATCCCGGAACTGGCGATGATCGCCGAGCACTTCAATCCGCTGGTGCGCGCGCTGGATGCCAAGCAGCCGGTACGCCTGCGCGTGGATGTAGCCGCGCGCTTCACCGACGAGGCTGACCAGCCCGGCTACAACACGCTGGCCGAGATCCGCGGCAGCAGCAGGCCCGACGAAGTGGTGATGATCGGCGCTCACCTGGATTCCTGGCACAGCGGCACCGGCGCGGCTGACAACGCGGCCGGCGTGGCGGTGATGATGGAGGCGATGCGCATCCTCAAGGCCACCGGCGCCAAGCCGAAGCGCACCATCCGCGTGGCGTTGTGGAGCGGTGAGGAGCAGGGCCTGATCGGCTCGCAGGCCTATGTGGCCAAGCACTTCGGTCGTTTCCCGGAACCCACCGACCCGGCCCAGAAGGCGCTGCCGGCCTCGCTGCGCGAGCCGACCGGTGCATTGCAGAAGACCCGCGACTACAGCAAGTTCCAGGTCTACTTCAACATGGACAACGGCTCGGGCCGCTTCCGGGGCATCTACGCGCAGGAAAACCTGGCGGCGATGCCGATCTTCGAAGCCTGGCTGGCGCCGTTCCATGACGTGGGCGCCACCACCGTGGCCACCCGCAACACCGGCAGTACCGACCACATCAGCTTCGACCGCATCGGCCTTCCGGGCTTCCAGTTCATCCAGGACCGGCTGGACTACTTCACCAACGTCCACCACAGCCACCTGGATACCTGGGACCACGCCGAGCCGGAAGACCTGAAACAGGCCGCCGCCATCGTCGCCTCGTTCGCCTACAACGCGGCGATGCGCGAGCAGTCGTTCCCGCGCAAGGCTGAACCGCAGCCCTGAAAAACCTGGCGGGAGGGGCGGGATGCGTCCGCCCCTCCTTGCCTTTCCGGGGCTGGTGGTAAAATCGGGGGATTCCCGTTCCTCGAGCCGTCCATGACCTGCCGCACCCGCTTCGCCCCCAGTCCCACCGGCTACCTGCACATCGGTGGTGCCCGCACTGCGCTGTACTGCTGGCTGGAGGCCCGCCACCGTGGCGGCGAGTTCGTGCTGCGCATCGAGGACACCGATCGTGAACGCAGCACCCAGGGCGCGATCGACGCCATCCTGGAGGCGATGGAGTGGCTGGGCCTGGACTACGACGAGGGCCCGATCTACCAGACCGACCGCGTCGCCCGTTACCAGGAAGTGGCCGAGCAGCTGATCGCCGACGGCAAGGCGTACTACGCCTACGAAACCCGCGAAGAGCTGGATGCGATGCGCGAGGCCGCCATGGCCAGGCAGGAAAAGCCGCGTTACAACGGCGCTGCACGCGAACTGGGCCTGCCGTACAGGGACGACCCGAACCGCGTCATCCGCTTCAAGAACCCGCTGGAAGGTACGGTGGTGTTCGACGACCTGATCAAGGGCCGCATCGAGATCGCCAACAGCGAGCTGGATGACATGGTCATCTTCCGTCCGGACGGCTACCCCACCTACAACTTCGCGGTGGTGGTGGACGACTGGGACATGGGCATCACCGAGGTCATCCGCGGTGACGACCACATCAACAACACCCCGCGCCAGATCAACCTGTACGAAGGCATCGGTGCGCAGGTGCCGAAGTTCGGCCACATGCCGATGATCCTGGACGAGCAGGGGGCCAAGCTGTCCAAGCGCACCGGCGCGGCCGACGTGATGCAGTACAAGGACGCCGGCTACCTGCCCGATGCGCTGCTGAGCTACCTGGCCCGGCTGGGCTGGTCGCACGGTGACCAGGAGCTGTTCAGCCGCCAGGAACTGATCGACCTGTTCGACGTGAAGGACTGCAATTCCAAGGCCTCGCGCCTGGACATGGCCAAGCTGGGCTGGGTCAACCAGCACTTCCTGAAGACCGAGGACGTGGCCGCCCTCGTGCCGCACCTGGTCTACCAGCTGCAGAAGCTGGGCCTGGACGTGGCCGCCGGCCCGGCCCCGGAGGACGTGGTGATCGCCCTGCGTGAGCGCGTGCAGACCCTGAAGGAAATGGCCGAAAAGGCCGTGATCTGGTACCAGCCGCTGACCGAGTACGACGAAGCGGCGGTGGCCAAGCACTTCAAGGCCGGTGCCGAGGTGGCGCTGGGCAAGGCCCGCGAGCTGCTGGCAGCCCTGCCGGAATGGACCGCCGAGTCGGTGGGCGTGGCCCTGCACGACGTCGCCGCCGCGCTGGAGATCGGCATGGGCAAGGTCGCCCAGCCGCTGCGCGTGGCCATCACCGGCACCCAGGTCAGCCCTGACATTTCCCATACCGTGTACCTGGCCGGCCGCGAGCAGGCCTTGAAACGCATTGATGTGGCCATCACCAAGGTAGCAACGGCCTGAGGCATCCTTGCCAGGCCCGAACCGGAGAACACGCATGCCCGCCAAGACCGCCACTGCCTGTACGGCCCCGCACCACCACGTCCACGATGCATCGGATTTTGTGGCGGTGGTCGAGCGCGTCTCGCGCGAACGCGGGCTGCGCCTGACCCCGATCCGCGCCAATGTGCTGAAGCTGATCGCCGAGGCCGGCAAGCCCGTCAAGGCCTACGAGCTGCTGGAATGGGTGCGCAACGGCAAGGGCGTGGGCGCTGATGCCCCGCCCACCGTGTACCGCGCGCTGGATTTCCTGATGGCCAATGGCTTCGTGCACAAGCTGGAGTCGGTCAATGCCTTCGTGGCCTGCCACCATCCCAGCAGCGCCGCGCATTCGGTGCCGTTCCTGATCTGCAACAGCTGCCACAGCGCGGTGGAGCTGGAAGACCGCGAAATCGTCACCCAGCTGGAGAAGCGCGCCAAGGAGCTGGGTTTCCAGCCGCAGGCGCAGACTCTGGAAGTGCACGGCCTCTGCGCGCGCTGCGCGGGCTGAGCAATGGGTCCTGGGGTCAGATCCCTTTTGCCTTGGCAAAAGGGATCTGACCCCCGTTTCATGACAAACGCTAGTCCATCGGCTTGCTTGCGGTATCCACCCGCACGATCACCGACATGCCGGGCCGCAGTTGTGCCGCCAGCTTCTGGCCCTCGTTGATCGAAATCCGTACCGGCAGCCGCTGCACCACCTTGGTGAAGTTGCCGCTGGCATTGTCCGGGCGCAGCACGCTGAATTCCGAGCCGGTAGCCGGCGCGATCTCCTGCACGCGGCCCCGCAGCACCTGCCCCTGGAACGCGTCCACCGAGAACGTGGCCGGCTGGCCGATCGCCATGCCCCAGGTCTGGCCTTCCTTGTAGTTGGCCACCACCCACAACGTGTCAGGTACCAGGAACAGCAGCTGCGAACCGGCAACGACGTACTGGCCCACGCGCACGCTGGCCTCGCTGATCTGGCCGTCGCGCGGTGCGTGGATCACCGTGTTGGCCAGATCGATGCGGGCCAGTTCCAGTTGCGCCTGCGCGCTCTCCACCTGCGCCTCCAGGCTCTTGCGCGCCACCTGGGTCGATACCAGGGTTTCCTCGGCAATGCGGATCTGCGCCTGTGACTGCTGGACGCTGGCCTGTGCCGACGCCTGGGTGGTGCGGAACTTGTCGCGGTCGTTGACTGACACCAGTTGCTGCGCGGCCAGCTCCTCGTAGCGCTTCAGCTCGTTGCGTGAGCGTTGCAGCTCCGCCTGGCCGGCCGATAACGTGGCGTGTGCGGAGGCGATCTGCGCACGGTTCTGCGCCTGCGACTGGTCCGAGTTGGCCAACGCCGCGCGTGCGCTGTCCAGCGTCGCCTGCGCCTGGGCGACGCGCTGCGCGTAGATGCGGTCATCGATGCGCAGCAGCGGCTCGCCCTGCTTCACGTGCTGGAAGTCCTTCACCAGCACTTCGGTCACGTAGCCGTTCACCTGCGGCGCCATCACCGTGATCTGCCCGCGTACATAGGCGTTGTCGGTCACCATCACGCTGCTGGTGAATGGCCACAGGTGCCAGGCGCGCAGGATCAGCGCAATGCCCAGCAGGGCGACCACCACCATCACCACTACGCTGCGCGCGCTGGGCTTGAGGTACTTCGGCGCGACCGCCGGCTCAACGGGCGTGGGCGCAGGTGCCGCGTCGGTCGGCGGCGGAGGGGTCACGTTGTCGTCGGGTCGGGGCGGGACGGGAGGCATGGCGGAGGACTCAGCGGGGCGCGGCCGGCGTGGCCGCAGCGGGGGAAGTGGGGTGGCGCTTGCGCCATTGCTTGAGCACCGCGGTGCGCAGCGACAGCAGCAGCAACCAGCACAGGAAGCCGATGGCCAGCCAACCGCTCAATGTGAACACATCATTGAATCCACGCACGTTGGCTTCGCGGCGAGTGGTCTGCGCCAGCTGCGCGCTGCCCTGCGCACTGCGCAGCACCGGGTCGGTGATCTGTGCGCTGTACAGCTGCTGCTGGATGCGCAGGCGTTGTGCCACCACCGGGTCGGCCGGGTCGAGCTGGCTGGTCAATGCGCTGGAGTACAACTGCTCGCGATGCAGCTGGAAGGTGCCCAGCACCGCCGAGCCGGCCAGGCCACCCAGCGTCTGGGTGATCGACAGCGTCACCAGGAAGGTGATCATGTGATCCACGCCCTGTTTCAACGCGGCAGAGATGCCGAGCATGATCAGCGGGCCCATGAACATACCGGCACCGACCGAGGCCAGGAACTGGCTGGCGTAGAAATCGTGTGGCCGGTCCAGGCTGGTGCGGTGCTGGTCGAAGAACGCGGCGGCGCCCAGCAGCAGGATCGCCATCAGCAGCTGGGGGATCAGCCGCTTCGGGCCGAAGGTCAGCGATGCACCGGCGATGCCGGTGACCACGCCCGCCAGGATCACCACGAACAGCGGGCGCATCTGGTCAGGCCCCATGCCCAGCGTGCGCATCAGGTTGACCACGCCGTAGGACTGCTCGGTGGTGAGGAAGCGGATCAGGAACGCACCGACGATGAAGTGCAGTACCGGCAGCTTCGACAGCCAGCGGATCTGCAGCAGCGGATTGCGCCGGTAGTGCTCGATGATGAAGGCGGTGGTGGACAGCGCGATCGAGGCGACCAGAGCCCAGCCCAGCCATGGCGTGTTGAGCCACCAGCGGGTGTAGCCCTGCGCCAGCACGATCACCAGCAGGGCGACGGCCGGTGCGAGCAGGGCGAACGTGAGGAAGTCCAGCGGCTCGAACGCCTTCACCTGGATGCCGGGCGGCAGCTTCAGCACCACCACCGCCGCGAACGCGCACAGTGCCAGCCCGGCCTCAAACGAGTAGAGCTGGTGCCACTGGCCGGTATCGACCAGGCCCGGCGACACGATCCAGGCGATCGGCACCGCCAGCTGCGAGAGGCCGACACCGACGACCAGCAGATTGCCGGTGAAGCGACGCGGTAGCGCCTGCAGCATGTACAGCGTGCCCAGTGTCGAACAGGCCGCACCCGCGAAGCCGCTGGCGGCGCGGGTCAGCATCGTGGTCTCGAAGCTGCCGACGAACAGGTGCAGTACCGCCAGCGCCGCATACAGGCCCAGCCCGATCTCGGCGAACAGGCGGATGCCGTACTGCTGGCGGAACTTGAAGGCCAGCAGGTTGGCGGTGACATTGACCATGGCATAGGCGGCCACCAGCCAGCTGCCCTGGGTCGGGGTCAGTGCCAGTTGGCCCTGCAGGAACGGCAGGTTGGCGGTGACCAGCGCATTGCCGAGGCCGCCGGTGATCGCCACCAGCAGCGATACCAGTGCATAGGCCAACCGACGGTACGGTGGGTGCCAGGGCATCGAAGCCGAACCGGGCATGGTCGGCTTCTCGTGCTCCTCCCAATCCGGAACCGGCTTCAGATACGGCTGGACCATCAGCGGGCCTCGCTGGTTGCTCCCTGGAGACCCCCGCGCAGCAGCTGCAGGGCGCGCCCGGCCAGGTGGGCGCGCTCGTCGCGGGTCTTGCCGCGCAGGGCCGCGCCTAGCATGCCCGAGATGAGTGAAATGTCCGTCTTCTCCAGGTCGGCACGGCACAGGCCGGCGGCCTTGGCACGGGCGATCGGTGCTTCCAGCAGATCGCGCACGGTCTCGCGCGCGGTACGCATGGCCGGCACGTCCGAATCCACTGCGCGCCAGTAGTCGGCCAAGGCAGGCGAATCGATGATGCGCTGGGCCATGCCCTCGAACACCTCGAACAGGGCATCGTCGCGGTCGCCGAGCTGTTCGACCTGGCGCCGGATGCGGTCGACCGTACGCTGCAGCAGTGCCTGGATCAGCGCGGTGCGGTCGGGAAAGTTGCGGTACAGGGTGGCGCGGCCCACCTGGGCGCGTTCGACCACCAGGTCCAGCGGGGCGGTGACACCGTGTTGGCCGAACACATGATCGGCGGCGTCGAGGATGAGGGCACGGCGGGCAGCAGCATCGGCACGTTGGGCAGTCATGGAATTATGTTCGGACAAAAATGTCCGATTGGCGAGACTTTGAGTGACGGGATTGTCCGCTTGTTGTGGTACGCACATCTTTGTGACGAATGTGTGATGGTGCGGATCGAAATGAAAACGGGGGCCCGAAGGCCCCCGTGGGATCCGACCCCGCCTTACGCGATCAGAAGAACGCGCGGATGCCGAATGCGACACCACGGCCCGGCAGCGGCGAGTAGTCGCGCAGCAGCGAGGTATGCGGACGCACTTCGCGGTTGGTCAGGTTGCTGCCATCCAGGAAGACTTCGTAGCTGTTGCTGGCGTTGCGGTCCCAGCGGTAGGCCAGGTGCGCATCGACCAGGGTGTAGCCGTCGCTCGGTGCTTCGTTCTGCGCGACGTCCTTCTGGCGGCTGTAGCGCACCGCACCGACCGAGGCGCGCCAGCCGTCCTTCGACCAGCGCAGGTCGGCACCGACGCGGGCCGGGGCGATACGCGGCAGGTAGCCGGTGTTGGCCAGTTCCACGTTGTAATTGTGGTTGTGGTCGCCGTGCGGCACGGCGATGTCGAGGTTGCGGCTGCCGCTGCCATCCAGCTTGGCCTTCACGTAGTCACCGAACAGGCGCAGATCCCAGTCACCGGCGCCACCCTCGAACAGGTGCACCAGCGCTTCGGCCTCGGCGCCGCGGAACACCGCGTCCTGCTGGGTCCAGGCGCGGACCGGCAGGCCTTCGGTAACACCGGTGTCGGCCAGGTAGATGAAGTCCTTGAACCTGGTCTGGTAGACCGACGCGGAGAAGTCCAGGCGCTCGCTGTGGGTGTGGATGCCCAGTTCCACGCGCTGGCCGCGCTCGGTCTTCAGGTTGGCGTCGCCGATTTCCAGCGAGCGGGTGGCGATGTGTGCGCCGGCGGCATACAGCTCTTCGTTGGTCGGTGCACGCTCGGAGCTGTCCACGCCGATGCGCAGGTCAACGGCGTCGTTGAGCTTCCAGATACCGGCGGCAGACAGGTTGGTGGCACCGAACGTACGGCGGCGGTAGTCACCGGTCGGGTCCAGCTTGACCTGGTCGTGGCGGCCGCCCAGTTCCAGCTTGAACGGGCCGAACTGCTTTTCCTGCAGTACGAACAGGCCGATGTTCTTCGTGCCGGTATCCGGCACGAACGCCTCTTCGCCCTTGGCGCCGAAATCACTGTTGCCAAACTGCAGGCCGAAGGCACCGTCCCAGCCACCGATCTGCTGCTGTACGGCTTCCAGACGCGCTTCGATGCCACGGTTGGTGAAGCGGGTGGACGGCGTGCCGGCTTCCAGCTCCACGTGTTCGTAGTCGGTGTAGGCCACGCGTGCGTTGATGTTCTTCAGGAACGAGACCGGGTCGTAGATGCCGGCCTTGGTCTCGAAGCGGTTCTGCACCATGTCGATGCGCACGTCGTGCTCGTCGCCGCCTTCTTCTTCATCGCCATGGTCGTGACCGTGGTCATGGCCATGATCATCACCATCGGCGTGCACGTGCGCGCCATTGGGAATGCCGTAGTTGGTGCGGTAGGTGCTGGCCGATACGCCGAAGTAGCCGCCGTCGCCCAGCCACGTTGCGCCGACGCCACCGGCGCGGGTGCGGATCGAGCTGTTGTCCAGGCGGCCGCGACGCGGCTCTTCACCCTCGGCCGCGTCATGGTCGTGATCGTGGTCATGATGATCTTCAAGGCTGTCGATCACTGCATAACCGGGGATGCGGTAGTCGTCGCCATTGCGGACCAGACCATCCACGTGCAGCACGACATTGCCGCTGACGCCATCGAGGCGGAACATGCCGCTGCGTTCGTTGTTCACCGAATTGCCGCGCAGTTCTGCGCGGCCGCTCAGAGGGCGCTCCGGCAGTTCGCGCGCGATGCGGCCATCGACCACATTGACCGCACCACCGATGGCGCCGCTGCCGAACAGCAGCGTGGCCGGACCCTTCAGCACTTCGATCTGGTCGGCCAGGAACGGCTCGATGCTGGTGGCATGGTCGGCGCTGACGGTGGATGCATCCATGTTGCCCATGCCGTTGGACAGCACGGCCACGCGCGGGCCTTCCTGGCCGCGGATGATCGGGCGGCCGACGCCGGGACCGAAGAAGGTGCTCTGTACGCCGGGCAGCTTGGCCACGGTATCGCCGAGGGTGCCGGCCTTCTGCTCGTCCAGGCGTTCACCGGCCAGAACCTCCACCGGGCGTGCCAGCGATTCTGCGTCGCCCTGCAGCGGCGACGCGGTGACCTGCACCGACGACAGTTCAGTCAGGTGGCGGTCACGATGGGAATCGTCTTCGCTGGCGGCGAAGGCAACGGTCGGAAGCAGGGCGGTCAGGGCCAGGGCGAGGGAATGCGGCTTCAACCGCGGGGTACGGGCGGGCATCGGTGGGTCCTTTGTTACACTGTATCAATCGCTGGGCGCACGCATCCCGTCAGCGGGACAGGGGGAGGGAAACCGTGCGGGTCGGGAAGGGATGTTATATTATTCCATAACGATTCGCCGACCCTGCTGGAAGTCATGTCCCTGTCCTCACGCCTGCGCCACCTGCTCGACCGTTTCGGCGCCACGGGTTCGATGCTGTGCGCGGTGCATTGCGCGGTGATTCCGGTGCTGCTGGCCGCAGCGCCCTCGTTGGGCCTGTCGTTCTGGCTGAGCGACGGCGTGGAACAGGCGCTGGTGGTGTTCGTGACCCTGCTGGGGCTGTTCAGCCTGGTCTGGGGCTACCGTCGCCACGGTGCGCTGCGTGCGCTGGGCTTCCTGATTCCCGGCCTGGTGGCGTTGTGGGCCGGCGTGCTGTACGACCCGTTGCACCACAATGCGGTGCCGCACGCGGTGGTGATGACCGTCGGCGGCCTGCTGGTGGGTGTGGCCCATCTGGTCAACCTGCGCCTCAACCACGGTCACGTGCACGACGCCAGCTGCGCGCACTAGGCGCTCCATGGTAGGATTTTCGATCGTGCGCGGGGGCGCCCAGCAAGGCGGCCCCGCCGAACCCGTGTCAGTACGGGGTAACCAGATTTCACATTTGAGGAGTTGAAGACATGGGTAAGGGTGACCGCAAGACCGCCAAGGGCAAGCGCTACAACGCCAGCTACGGCAACGCCCGTTCGCACACCGCGAGCAAGGTCGCCGTAGGCGCCGCCGCTCCGGTTGCCAAGAAGACCGTGGCCAAGGCTCCGGCGAAGAAGGCTGTGGCGAAGAAGACCGTCGCCAAGGCCTGATCCGGCCCAGACCGGTTCAACGAAAAACGCGGCGCCTGGCGCCGCGTTTTTTTATGCACGTTTTTGTAGAGCCGAGCCCATGCTCGGCTGGCGCAATGCAGCCGAGCATGGGCTCGGCTCTACAACCGGATCAGCGCAGGGCGTTCTTCAGCGTTTCCGGATTGCCGTCGTTCGGCGCGGCCGGCACCTGCAGCAGGTGCGCCAGCAGCGGGTAGACGTCGACATTGTCGAAGCCATCGATCACCAGGCCCTGGCGGAACGACGGACCGCTGGCCACGAACACCGCGCGCATGGAGGGCAGGGCGTTGTCGTAGCCATGCGAGCCTCGATCCTGCCTGGCGCGCTTGGCGATCTTCTCCAGGTGAAGGGCGTCCCAGCCTTCATCCATGGCACAGACGATGGCCGGAACCCGCGGATGCGTGCCGTAGTGCCAGCGCGCCGGCAGGTTCTCCTTCTTCCAGCACTCGTAGTGCGTATGGCGGCCGAGCAGGGCGCGTTCCGCTTCCGCTTCGCGGCCCGCGACCGGCGCAAAACCTACCGACTGGCCCTGGCTGACATTGCGCGCGATGGCCGGATCGGCCATTGATTCGGTGGCGATCACGTGGCCGTCGGCGACACTGGCCATGCCGTGGTCAGAGACCACGATGATGTTGGTGGTCGCGACCAGGCCGCGCTGTTGCAGTCCATCGAGCACCTGGCCGACGATCTGGTCGGCGCGCACGATGGCGTCGGCGTACTGTTTCGACTCGGGGCCGTAGTTGTGGCCTGCCTTGTCCACGTGTTCCATGTAAAGCGTGGTCAGGCGCGGTGCATCGGCATCGGTCTGCGCCAGCCAGTCGAGCACGATGCCGGCGCGCTGCTCCAGTGGTTCCTTGCCATCGTAGACGCGCCACTGGCTGGGGCGCACGCCACGGATTTCCGACTCGCTGCCCGGCCATGACGTGGTGGCCGAACGCACGCCGGCGTTCTCTGCACTGACCCAGATCGGTTCGCCACCCCACCAGCCGCTGGTAGTGACCGCGTCGCGGTTGCTCAGTTCGAAACGGCCCAGGGTTGCATCGTCCATGCTGTTGTTGACGATGCCGTGGTGGTCCGGGCGCAGGCCGGTGACGATGGTGTAGTGGTTGGGGAAGGTCAGCGACGGGTACGAAGGCGTCATCCAGCGCGCGCGTACCCCGCCGTCGATCAGTCGCTGCAGATTCGGTGTCAGGCCGCGATCCAGCGCATCGGCGCGCAGGCCGTCGATCGAGATCAGCAGCAGCTTCGGCGGTGCAGCCGTTGCAACAGTGGTGGGAACAGAGGCGGAAGGGGTGGGCGCGGTGGTGCAGGCGGCCAATGGCAGCAGCAGCGCCAGCGCGCAGGTCAGGCGTACGGAAGTCATCCGTCCATCATAGTGCGAGGTAATGACGCGCCCAAGACACGGCGCACTATCGCGCGCCGTGTCCGCGCATTTTTCCTTATCCCCGCGCCTGTCGGCGCGCCCCCTTCAACAAGAAGGGGGCTTTTCTCCAGACATATTCCTGATGCTTCCATCCACGCATGGCGTGGATCTACCGTGTCGACCAAGGTTGACACCTACCAGCAGCCGCGCAGTGCGCCGTCCCGACAGATCGCAGGAATCTGTCGAAGGCGTGGTGGGTCCGGTTGCGGGGGTGTCCGCGGCATGGATGCCGCGGCCAAGCCCCCATGGACGGGTTTACGGCGTCCCCCGCAACCGGACCCACCACGCCATGCCTCGGAATGCCGCTGTTGCTTCGGCCGTTGCGGTTGCCTCTGCGGGTGCCGGGCGCAGCCCGGCCAGCCCTCTCAGGCGAACAGCGGTGCCTGGCGTTGTTCCAGCCGCAACAGCGCGGCCTTGGTTTGCAGTCCGCCGCCGAAACCGGTCAGTGCACCGTTGCTGCCGATCACGCGATGGCAGGGCAGGATGATCGGCAGCGGGTTGCGGCCGTTGGCAGCGCCGACCGCACGGGTCGCACTGGGCTGGCCGAGGTGCTGCGCCAGCTGCAGGTAGCTCCAGGTCTGGCCGAACGGAATCAACGCCAGCGCCTGCCATACACGCAGCTGGAACGGCGTGCCACGTGGTGCCAGCACGAGGTCGAAGCTGTTGCGCTCGCCGTGCAGGAACTGCAGCAGTTGATCGCGTGCTTCCGGCAGTGCATCCGGGGCGTAGTGCCAGTCTTCGCGGCCGCGTGCCGGATGGCGGTTTTCCGGGAACAGCACATGCGACAGGCCACGCTCGTCACCGGCGATGGTCAACACGCCGATCGGGCTGTCGAAACGATCGAACAACAGGGTCATGTCGGTTCTCCAACGAAGGTGCCGGACAGGTGCCACAGATGCAGCACGGCATAGGCGCGCCACGGGCGCCACGGTTGCGAGCGGGCTTCGGTCGCACGCTCGCTCAGGCGCTGGCCCTGGGCGTGGCCGAGGACCTGCTGCAGCACCAGGTCACCGGCGGGGAAGGCATCGGGCTGGCCAAGTCCGCGCAGCGCGATGTACTGCGCGGTCCACGGGCCGATGCCGGGCAGTGCCACGCAGCGCGCAACGAATTCCTCCAATGCCTGACCGGGCCCGAAGTCGAGCTGGCCGCTGGCGCAGGCAGCGGCCAGCGCACGCACGGTGGCGGCGCGGGTGCGCGGCAGGCCGATCGATTCCAGCGGCGCCTCAGCCAGTACCTCGGGCGCGGGGAACTGGCGATCGAATTCCGATGGCATGCCCGGCAGGTGTGCGCCATAGGCATCGACCAGGCGCCGCGCGAAGGTGGTGGCCGCGGCCACGCTGACCTGCTGTCCGAGCACGGCGCGTACGCCCACCTCGAAGCCATCCCAGCCACCGGGCACGCGCAGACCGGGACGTTCGGCGATGCCTCGCGCCAGCAGCGGTTCCTCGCCCAGCGCGGCATGCACCTGCTGCAGGTCGGCATCCAGATCGAACACGCGACGCACGCGGCGCACGATGTCGGGGATCAGGCGCGGATCGACCGCGCCCAGCTGCAGGCGCAGTTCCGGGCGTTTCGGGTCGGCGGTGACGCGCAGCAGGGTGGGGCGCTCGGGTGTGCCGAGCACGCGCTGATAGCTGTCTTCGCCGATCAGTTCGATGCCGGGCAGGCTGCGCTTGCGCAGGAAGGCCAGCATGCGCGGGAAATCCAGCGGTGGACGGTACACCAGGCGCAGTACCAGGCCGCCGTCATCGGCGGCCGGCGGCTGATGCTGGCGACGCAGTGCCGTCGGTGCCATGCCGCAGCCCTGCAGGAAGGCGGTATTGAAGCGGCGCAGGCTGTTGTAGCCGGCGGCCAGCGCAACATCGGTCACCGGCAGCGTGGTCTCGGTCAGCAGCTGCTTGGCCAGCAGCAGGCGATGGGTGGCGTGGATCTGCCCCGGCGTCGCGCCCAGGTGTTCAACGAACAGGCGCTGCAGCTGGCGCGCGCTGAGGCCGATCTTCTGCGCGAGGTCGGCAACGGGCTGCTCCTGCAGGAAGCCGCCATGGATCAGGGCGAGGGCGCGCTGCACGATCTGCCCAGCCAATGCCTGCTGTGCCTGCGGCGCCAGTTCGGGACGACAGCGCAGGCACGGGCGGTAGCCGGCGGCGGCGGCCGCAGCGGCGGTCGGGTAGTAGGTGATGTTGCGCGGCTTCGGTGGCGGTGCCGGGCACACCGGGCGGCAGTAGATGCCGGTGCTGCGCACGGCGGTGAAGAACACGCCGTCGAAGCGTGCGTCGCGGGCCAGGCGGGCGCGGTCGCAGGCGGCGGTGTCGAGGGCGAGGGCGGTATCCATGGCGCCAGTCTAGGCGTGTGCGGGTGGAGATACTCGCCACATTCGGACATGGATGCTGAAGGGGGATCTGGCAGGGCTGCGCCCTGCACCCGCAGAATCAACGGCAACAGCTGAAGCAACAGCAGAAGCAACAGCAGAAGCGGGATTCCTGTGGGATGGCGTGGTGGGGCCGGTGGCAGGGGACGCCGTGAACCCGTCCATGGGGGCTTGGTCGCGGCATCCATGCCGCTCACACCCCTGCCACCGGACCCACCCCGCCTTCGACAGGTTCCTGAGGCTGTTGGTGGGTGTCGACCTTGGTCGACACGCTTTCCCAAGGGTCAGAAGGGGTTCAGTACCACGCGCTGAATGCGCGCTCCGGACGGGTAGACTGTGGCCCTTGCTCCCTTGAAATCCGGTTGCCCGATGTCCGCCAAACTCCGCTGGTTGCCCCTGTTGTGCCTGGCCCTGGCGGGCTGCAGTCAGCTGGAGAATCCGGGCAATGTGACCGCTGCCGACAAGGCGGCGCGGGCACCGGCCAGTGATGGCGAGAACATGGTGTCGATCAACGCCGCCGATGCGCCACCGCCGCCGGCGCCGCCGCGCAGCCGGGCGGATCGGCCGTGGCCGCAGGCGCAGCTGGAGAACGGGCGTGCGTGGGTCAGCTGCAGCACCGAATATGCCGGTGACGCGGGCGACGGTGTCGAGCTGGAAGGCCTGCAGCGCGAGCAGATCAGCCAGGCGCTGGCGCCTTGCGCCGAACGTGGCCTGATGCGCGTGCGCTACGCCGGCAAGATCAACCCGGGCTTCGCCGAGATGATGTGGCGGCTGGCCGTGGTTGCCGACCAGCAGAAGATCCACAAGCGCATCCTCGACCTGGATTCCAGCGGGGGCCAGGTGGAATCGGCGATCGTCGCCGGTGACAGTATCGGTGAATCCGGCTGGACCATCTGGGTGCGCGAAGGCTCGATCTGCCACAGTGCCTGCGTGTTCGTGCTGGCCGCCGGTGACAACCGCCTGCTGTCAGGCAAGGTTGGCATCCACCGCATGATGCGCATCAGCTCCAAGGCCACCTCGCGCGCAGAACTCAACCGCGAGCTGCACGAGGTCTACGACAACGTAAAGGACTACCTGCAGCGCAACGGCGTGGCGGTGGGCGTGGCTGATCTGATGATGACCGTGCCCAACCGCAGCCTGCGCCTGCTGACCGCGGACGAGCTGCGCCAGTACGGCCTGGATGGCACCAACGCGGTGCAGGACGATCTGGAACGGATCAAGCAGATGCGGGCCTGCGGCGATGATTTCGTGCAGCGCAAGGACGCGTTCCTGATCGCCTTCGACCAGCAGTGCAAGCGCGAAGGCGCCGACATGGAATCGATCAACAGCTGCGGCCAGGCACTGAAGCAGCGCTTCGGTTTCCCGGATGCAGTGTGCCCGGAAGAAAGCCCGCTGTCGGAGATCGACGTGGCGACGCTGCCGCCGGCACCGTCGGAGCCGCCGCCGGTGGCCGAACAGGCGCCGGCAGACTCCGGCACGCCTGCCGCGCAGGCCGATGCCGCCACGGTGGAAGGCAGCGCCAACGCGCGCTGACGAACAGCTCACCGCGCTGGCGTAGACTGCGGTTCTTTCCCGAGAACCGGCGGTGTCCATGAAGCGCGTGCTCCTGCTGCTGTCCCTGCTGCCCCTGACCGCATTGGCGCAGGCACCTGCACCGGCCACGCCCGCCCCGGCACCCGCGCGCCCGGCACCGGCCTCGCCAGCGGCTGCAAAACCGGCTACCGCCGGCGCTCCGGTGTTGACCGCCGCGCAGCAGGCGCAGGTGCAGAAACAGGACGCGGAAATGGGTGCGGCCGCAGTGAAGGCAGCGCAGCTGGTGGATGCCAACCGCGCAGGCGAATTGTGGGACGGCGCTTCGGCCGTCGCGCGTCGTGCGGTACCGAAGGCCGCCTTCGTCAGCCAGTTGACCAGCGAGCGCACGCGCCTGGGTGCGTTGGCCGGCCGCGGCCAGCCGACCATTACCCGGGTCAAGTACAGCGCCGGCGCTGCGGTGCCGGAAGGGTTGTACATCAACGTCAGCTTCCCGACCCGTTTCGCCAACAGCGCGCAGCCGGTGCGCGAGCTGGTCTCGTTCCGTTTCGACGAGGACCAGGTGTGGCGCCTGGCCGGTTACAGCCTGCGTGCGTCGGCACCCTGAGGAGATGCATGATGGCAACTGAACTGACGATGCTGGCCTGGTCGGTGCTGCTGGGCTTTGTCTACATTTTCGCCACCTCCACCGTGGTCACCCGCGAGCGCGGGATGAAGTGGAATGCTTCGGCACGCGATGGCGATGCAAAGCCGGTCAGCCCGCTGGCCGGTCGCCTGCAGCGGGCCCAGGCCAACTTCCTGGAAACCTTCCCGTTCTTTGCCGCTGCCGCCATCGCAGTGGTCGTGGCTGGGCGCGGCAACGACACCACCGCGCTGGCCGCGCAGGCCTACTTCTGGGCGCGCGTGGCCTACTTGCCGCTGTATGCCGCAGGCGTGCCCTACGTGCGCAGCCTGGTGTGGCTGGTGTCGCTGCTGTCGATCCTGGCGCTGGTGTTCGCGTTGTTGTGACCCGGGCCTGATCCAGATCAAGGCCGGTCAGGTGTGTGGCGCTATGCTGGCCCGGACTGAATCAACGGCAGGAGGCGCGCATGCGCAGGATGGACGTGGTGGTGGTCGGCGCCGGACCGGCAGGCCTGTGCTTCGCGCGCGCGCTGGCCGGCAGCGGGCTGCAGGTCGGGCTGGTCGAAGTGCAGCCGCGCCAAGCCTTGGCCGAAGCCGCCTTCGATGGCCGCGAGATCGCGCTGACCCATGCCTCGCGGCAGAGCATGGAGCAGCTGGGGTTATGGCAGCGCCTGCCGCACGCCGAAGTCGCTGAACTGCGCGATGCCAAGGTGATGAATGGTGGCTCGCCGTTCGCGCTGACCTTCGCCAGCAGCCAGGTCGACGGCCAGCCGCTGGGCTGGCTGGTGCCCAATCATCTGATCCGCCGTGCTGCATGGGATGCCGTGCAGGGCCAGGACGGCCTGGAGCTGTTCGACGGGCGCAAGGTGCAGGGCGTGCAGGCCGATGCACAGGGCCATGTGGTCAAACTCGATGACGGCAGCCAATTGCATGCGCGGCTGCTGGTGGCCGCTGACAGCCGCTTCTCCGCCACCCGCCGCATGCTCGGCATCGGTGCGCAGATGCGCGACTTCGGCAAGTCGATGCTGGTGTGCCGCATGCAGGTCGAGCGCGACCATCACCACACTGCCTGGGAATGGTTCGGCTACGGCCGCACGATGGCGCTGCTGCCGCTCAACGAGGGCCAGGAGTCGGCGGTGATCACGCTGCCGCCGCGGCAGATTGAAGAACTGCTGGCAATGGATGAGGTGGCCTTCGGTGAGGCCATCAGCGGTTGCTTCGAACATCGCCTGGGCCGCATGCAGCCGGTGGCCACGCCGCAGGCGTATCCGCTGGTAGGTGTGTACGCGCACCGCTTTGTCGGCGAGCGTTCGGCACTGATCGGCGATGCCGCAGTCGGCATGCACCCGGTCACCGCGCATGGCTTCAACCTGGGACTGGCCAGCGCACAGCGGCTGGCGCAGGGCATCGTCGAGCAGCAGCGTCGCGGTGCCGACATTGCCGCGGCCGGCATGCTGGCCAGCTACCAGCGCGGTCACCGGCTGGCGTCGCGGCCGCTGTACGAGGCCACCAATGCGATCGCCAGCCTGTACACCGACGATCGCCGTCCGGCGCGCCTGCTGCGGGCGGCCGGCCTGCGCCTGGCGCAGGGCGTAGCACCGTTCAGGCAGCTGATTGCCTCGCACCTGACCCAGCGCGTGGCCTGAACAGCTTCAGATCAGCCGGCAGCCAGCACCCGGATCTGGCTGTCGGCGAATTCGACCACCTGGCCTGCGCGAATCTTGCAGGCCTTGCGCAGTTCGACTTCGCCATCGACCCGCACCTGGCCGTCACCGATGACCATCTTGGCTTCGCCGCCGCTGGTGACCAGGTCGGCCAGCTTCAGCAACTGCTTGAGTTCGACGTAGTCACCGTCGAGGTCGAATTCGAGAATCTGCATGGAGCGGGTTTCCTGGGAAGGGGAGGGGGCCAGCGGCCGGGCCGGGGAAGAGGGCGCGTATTGTGCGCCAGCACGGGGCATGACGACACGCGCACGGCAAGCTGTACACCTTGTTCAGGATCAATGCGGTATGATTCCGCTCTGAGCGAGTGAAATCTCCTCCAACCGAGCAGCGCCAGGGCACGCGATAAGAAGGGCGCCCAAAGCGCGGACCATCACCTTTTTTATCGCACTGCCAGGAAGACGGCAGTGTCTTCGGAGTTCCCCATGTCCCAAGATTCCCAAGCGCCGCTGCAGTTTGCGCAGCTCGGCCTGTCCGAGCCCGTGATGCAGGCGGTCACCGCCATCGGCTACGAAACCCCGTCGCCGATCCAGGCCGCCACCATCCCGGCGATGCTGGAAGGCCGCGACGTGCTGGGCCAGGCCCAGACCGGCACCGGCAAGACCGCCGCGTTCGCGCTGCCGGTACTGTCCAACATCGACCTGCAGCAGATCAAGCCGCAGGCCCTGATCCTGGCACCGACCCGCGAGCTGGCCATCCAGGTTGCCGAGGCGTTCCAGTCCTATTCGTCGAAGATCCCGGGCTTCCGCGTGCTGCCGGTGTACGGCGGCCAGCCGTACGGCCAGCAGCTGTCGGCCCTGCGCCGTGGTGTGCACATCGTGGTCGGTACCCCCGGCCGCGTGATCGACCACCTGGACCGCAGCACCCTGGACCTGTCCGAGCTGAAGACCCTGGTGCTGGACGAAGCTGATGAAATGCTGCGCATGGGCTTCATCGACGACGTCGAAGCCGTGCTGAAGAAGCTGCCGGAGCAGCGCCAGGTGGCCCTGTTCTCGGCCACCATGCCGCCGCAGATCCGCCGCATCGCGCAGACCTACCTGCAGGACCCGGTGGAAGTGACCATCGCGGCCAAGACCACCACCTCGGCCAACATCCGCCAGCGTTACTGGTGGGTGAGCGGCATGCACAAGCTGGATGCGCTGACCCGCATCCTGGAAGTCGAGCCGTTCGACGCGATGATCATCTTCGCGCGTACCAAGGCCGGCACCGAAGAACTGGCCAGCAAGCTGCAGGCCCGTGGCCTGGCCGCTGCCGCCATCAACGGTGACATGCAGCAGGCCCAGCGTGAGCGCACCATCGCCATGCTGAAGGAAGGCAAGCTGGACATCCTGGTGGCCACCGACGTGGCCGCCCGTGGCCTGGACGTGGAGCGCATCAGCCACGTGCTGAACTACGACATCCCGTACGACACCGAAAGCTACGTGCACCGCATCGGCCGTACCGGCCGTGCCGGCCGCAGCGGCGAGGCGATCCTGTTCGCCACCCCGCGCGAGAAGGGCATGCTGCGCCAGATCGAGCGCGCTACCCGCCAGCCGATCGAAGAGATGCAGCTGCCGAGCGTGGAGGCGGTCAACGACACCCGCATCAACAAGTTCACCTCGCGCATCAGCGAAACCCTCGGCGCCGGTGGCCTGGACTTCTACCGCCAGCTGCTGGAGCGCTTCGAGAACGAGCAGAACGTGCCCGCCATCGAGATCGCCGCCGCGCTGGCAAAGCTGCTGCAGGGTGACACCCCGTTCCTGCTGCAGCCGCCGGTGCGCGCCCCGCGTGAAGAGCGCGCGCCGCGCGAGCGCTTCGACCGTGGCGACCGTCCGGAGCGTGGCGATCGATTCGACCGCAACGAGCGTGGTCCGCGCTTCGAGCGTGGCCCGCGTCGTGACGACGCCGAAGGTGGTTTCGAGCAGCGTCCGCGCCGCGAGGTTCCGCCGCGTGGTGCACCGGAGCAGGGCATGGAGACCTACCGCATTTCGGTGGGCCACCAGCATGGCGTGAAGCCGGCCAACATCGTCGGCGCCATTGCCAACGAAGCCGGACTGGAAAGCCGCTTCATCGGCCGCATCGACATCCACGACGACTTCTCGCTGCTGGACCTGCCGGCGCAGATGCCGCCGGACGTGCTGTCGCACCTGCAGAAAGTGTGGGTGTCCGGCCAGCAGCTGCAGATGCGTGCGCTGGCCCCGGGTGAAGACACCAACCCGGCCCCGCGTCCGTTCAAGCCGCGCTTCGACAAGCGTGGTCCGGGCGGCCCGGGTGGCCCGCGTCGTGGCGGCCCGGGTGGTCCGGGTGGCCATGGTGGCGACCGCGGCGGTGACCGCGACAGCCGCCCGCCGCGTCGTGATGGCTTCAAGCCGCGCGGCCCGCGCAGCTTCTAAGCCGCACCCGCAGCCGTCCTGATCAACGCCAGCCTCCGGGCTGGCGTACAGGAAAAGGGGACGGAGGGGATTAAGTCGTAAATGGCAGGCCGCGCGCTTATGCCGAAAACGACTTAATCCCCTCCGTCCCCTTTTTCGCATGGCCCACACATTGCCGGTCATAGGCTGGGCCGGTTCCAAGGGAGGTTGTCACCGCAGCACATTCGGGGGGATCCGGGATGGGTAGAAGTGGCACGGACCAGCAGAGCCGGCGGGTGCCGATGACCCGTGGCCTGGGATTGCGCTTTGCGTTGTTGACGGGCATGGCGATCGGGTTGGTCGCGCTGTCCGCCTTGATCCAGGAGCTGCAGGCGGCCTCCACCGCATGGATCGCCGGCCAGGGCTACTGGTCGCGTGGTCAGCAGGATGCGACCGCCGCACTCAGCCGCTATCTGGCGCGCGGTGATGCCCAGGACCTGGACGACGCGCGCCAGGCGCTGCGGATTCCGTTGGGGGATCTGCAGGCCCGGCTGGCGCTGGAACAGGCGGTACCGGACGAGGAGAAGGCCAGGCAGGGCTTCCTGCAGGGCGGCAACGCGCGCGCCGATATTCCGCGCCTGGTGTTCTCGTTCCGCTATGCACGCGACATCGGTGCATTCCGGGAAGCAAGCACGCTGTGGCGACAGACCGATGATGACCTGTTGGCCGTGCAGCGGCTGGTCGCCGAGCTGCAGTCGGGGCATGCCCACGGGGCGCTGCCAGTGGCGGACCGCGACCGGTACCTGCAGCAGCTGCGTGATCTGGACCGGCGGTTGCAGGTGCAGGCACAGGCATTTTCCCAGGCGTTGCTGCGCATGGCCACGATGGTGCGGATCGCCACGCTTGTGGTCGGTGGGCTGTCGGTGCTGGCGATCAGCCTGATGGCCGTCGCGCTGGCGCGCCGCGTCGGCAAGGACCTGACCGAGCACGAAAGCCGCTTCCGTGCGGCCTTCTACCAGGCCAATGTCGGCATGCTCAAGCTCGACACCGACGGCAAGGTGATCGAAGCCAACCAGGCGATGGCCGATATCCTCGACTACCGACGCGACGTGCTGCTGCAGATGTCGCTCGGTGATCTGCTGATGGAAGGCGAACTGGTCATCGATGGCGTCGGCCGCATTGACTGGGACCGGCAGCTGCGGCCGAGTGAGCTGCGCTTCTGCCGCCGCGATGGCAGCCTCGTGTGGGGGCGCTGGAGTGGCACCGGCGTGCGCAGCGCGGGAGGTGGCCTGTCGGTGTTTGCGATCATCGAGGATGTCAGTCAGAACCATGCCCTGGCGCGCGAGATCGAACACCACGCCAGCCACGATCCGCTGACCGGCCTGATCAACCGGCGCGAGATCGAGCGGCTGCTGGAACGTTCGCTGCTGCAGGTGCGCAGCGACGGCGGCACGCATGCGCTGTGCTACATCAACCTGGACCACTTCAAGCTGGTCAACGACAGCTTCGGCCACGCCGCCGGTGACCAGATGCTGCGCAGTTTCGCCGACTATCTGGTGGCTGCAGTGCGTGACGGTGACTGGGTCGGCCGCCTGGGCGCCGACGAGTTCGCCGTGTTCCTCGCCCATGCCGGGCAGGACGAGGCCAAGCGGGTGCTGCAGCGGGTGATCCGCAACCTGGGCCAAGCCACGTTCCCGATCAGCGAGGGCAGCCCGCAGCTGAGCTGCAGCATCGGTGTGGTTGAAGTCAGCGCCGACGCCCCCGATGCGAACTGGCTCATGAGTGCTGCCGACAGCGCCTGCTATGCCGCCAAGCAGGCCGGTCGCAACCGGGTGCACTGTTTCAATGAGAACCGCATGGCGCTGGAGGAGCGCCGCCGGGAAGCCGAGCGGTTGCAGGGCGTCAGCCTGGCGATGGCCGAGAACCGCATGCTGCTGTATGCGCAACGCATCGCCCGCGTGGGCGATCCGACCTACCTGCACTACGAAGTGCTGGTGCGCATGCGCGGTACCGACGGCAGCCTGCACCTGCCCGGACAGTTCATGCCGGCAGTGGAGCGCTATGGCATGGCGGTGGCGCTGGATCGTCACGTGCTCGGGCTGCTGTTCCGCCACCTGCAGGTGTGCCCGGCACACGTGCGCCAGCTGGGCCTGTGCAACGTCAACGTCTCGGCGCAGTCGATCGCCGAGCCCGGCTTCCTCGCCTTCGTCTGCGACCTGCTCGAGCGCAACCGCGCGCTGGCCTCCAAGCTGTGCTTCGAGATCACCGAGACTGCGGCGATCAGCAACCTCACCCAGGCCCGTGCATTCATCGATGCGGTCAAGGCGCGGGGCTGCCGGATGGCACTGGATGACTTCGGCTCCGGCCTGTCTTCTTTCGGCTATCTGCGCCAGTTGCCTGCGGACATCCTGAAGATCGACGGCGCCTTCGTGCGGGACATGGATACTGATCCAGTCAGCCACGCCACAGTTCGCGCGATCAGCGAGCTCGGGCGCGAGCTGCAGATGGAAGTGGTGGCCGAGTGGGTGGAGACCGCCGAGGTTGCCGGTGCGCTGACCCGGCTTGGCGTGCAGGGCCTGCAGGGCTATGCCATCGAACGCCCGCAGCCGCTGGAGCGGCTGACCCTGGCCGATCTGCGCCCGGTGCGGCTGGTCGCGGTGAAGGGGCCGCCGGGGGCTGGCTGAACGGCGTGGCGGCGACTTTGGTCTACACGTGCGGCGTACGTCCGGCTGCGATAATGCCGGCCAGGGGCGACGCGCAGTGGGCGCGGGCGTAAGCAACAACAGGATGTGGCGTGGGCGGCAGGCAGTGGCAGTACGGAACGGGAGCGGTGCTGGTCGTACTGCTGGCGTGGTTGGCGACGCCGTGGCCGCTGCAGGCCGCAGTGGTGGAATCGGGGCGCGATTACCTGCTGGTCGGTGGCGCCACCGATGAGCCCACCCCACATCGTGCGTGCACGCCGCACATGCTGTCGGGCCCGCGCCAGCAGGTGCTGGTGCCGGCTCCGCGGGAAGGCTGGTCGGGCCAGCCACAGGCGCTGGACGTGTTCAATGTCTTTGCCGGCGAAGTGCGGGTACAGCACGGTGACCGCGAAATCTGCGGCAACATGCACGACGCCCGCACCCGTGATTCGCGCTTCCGTGCAGGCATCGGCCTGGTGGCCGTACCGCCGGCCGGCAGCCATGAGCCGTTCCTGGTTTCCTGGCAGACACCGCTGAAGACACGTTGGGTACCGACCCTGCGGCTGGGCGCGCCCAGCCCGGTGCAGCAGAACGACACCGCCCGCCTGCTGATGCGTGCTGCCTGCATCGCCGTGGCGATCGCACTGGCGCTGTCGGCGTTGATGGCCTTCCTGACCACGCGCGATCGCAGCTTCCTGGTTTACGTCGCCGGCACCACGGTACTGGTGCTGTGGCAGGCGATCCTCGGTGGCCTCAGCGGCTACCCGGAACCGTGGCTGCCGGTGGGGGAGCGTGGGGCCTGGTGGCTGCTCTCGCTGACCGCCGCCACGCAGGCGCTGGTACTGCCGGCACTGTGGCGGCTGAACGGCGGTGACCGCGTATGGCCACGGTCGCGGCCGCTGCAGGCGACCGTGCTGTGGGGCCTGCTGGCGCTGGCCGTCCTGGTGCCGTGGCTGCGCTGGGAACAGCTGGCCTGGGTCGCGCAGGGCCTGCAGGTGACCTATCTGCTGGGGTGTGGCCTGGCGTTGCTGATGGGCGTATGGGCACGTTGGCGTGGCGACCGTTGGTCGCAGGCAGGACTGGCCGCATTGGCACCCATGCTGGTCCTGATCATCGCCGATGCCTGCCGTGCGGAATGGTTGTTGGAGTACCGGGTCGAAGCACTGCAGCTGGCGGTGACCTGGCTGCTGATGATGGCGGCCTATGCCATGAACCAGCGGCTGGGCCGACTGCGCCAGCAGCGCGATGAACTGCGTCAGCTGGCCGAAACCGACGGCCTGACCGGACTGCCGAATCGCCGCGCCGGCCTGCAGCAGCTGGCCCGTCACCTGGCACAGGTCGACCGTGAGCGTGGCCCGCTGGTGATCGGCTTCCTCGACATCGACCTGTTCAAGGACATCAACGACCGCCACGGCCATGCCGTGGGCGACCAGGTACTGGTGGCGGTGGCACGCGCGCTGCGCACTGCGGTGCGCAGCCAGGACGAAGTGGTGCGGATGGGCGGCGAGGAGTTCCTGCTGCTGATGCCCGGCATGCCGCGCGAGGCGGCGTCGGCGCGGCTGGACCGCCTGCGCCAGCGCATCACCGAGGCCGGGCAGGCCCTGCAGGTGCCGGGGCTGGAAGTGACCGCCAGCATCGGCCTGGCGCGGTGGCGGCCGGGCGAGGACGATCTGGCCGGGCTGTTGCGGCGGGCCGACCATGCCATGTACGTGGCCAAGCGCGCCGGCCGCAACCGGGTGTTCGACGGTGAAGAGCTCGATCCGCCCGGCCTGGCATGAAGCGCTGCGAGCGGCGATGCCGGATAATAGGGCGATGACCACCCGACTCAACAAACATATCGCCGACACCGGCTTCTGCTCCCGCCGCGAGGCCGATCGCCTGATCGCCGCCCGCCGGGTCACCGTCAACGGCCATCCGGCCGGCACTGGCGCGGTGGTGGGCGACGAAGACCAGGTGCTGGTCGACGGCCAGCCACTGCGCGCGCGCGTGGCCCGCAAGCCCGGCGCACGCCGCCATGTCTACATCGCGCTGAACAAGCCGGTGGGTGTCACCTGCACGACCGAAACCTCGGTCAAGGGCAACATCGTCGATTTCGTCGGCCACGAGCAGCGCATCTTCCCGATCGGGCGCCTGGACAAGGAATCCGAAGGCCTGATCCTGATGACCAGCAACGGCGACATCGTCAACCAGATCCTGCGTGCCGAGAACGGCCACCAGAAGGAGTACCTGGTGGCGGTGAACAAGCCGGTTACCGATGAGTTCCTGCGCGGCATGGCGCGCGGTGTGCGCATCCACGACCAGATGACGTTGCCGTGCAAGACCTCGCGCATCGCCAAGTTCGGTTTCCGCATCACCCTGCAGCAGGGCCTGAACCGGCAGATCCGCCTGATGGCCGCCGAATTCGGCTATCGCGTGACCCAGCTGCGCCGCGTGCGCATCGACAACATCAAGATCGGCGCGTTGAAGCCGGGCCAGTGGCGTAACCTGACCGAGCAGGAGCTGCAGGGCCTGTTGCCGAAGCAGCTGGACTGGTAAACGGCCTCTGTAGAGCCGAGCCCTGCTCGGCTGCCCTTTTGTCCGGGTGCAGCCGAGCATGGGCTCGGCTCTACATCGGCTAGACTCCGCAGTGACCTGCCGGAATGTGACGCTGCATGATCAAGCCCGACAAGCCTGCCAACGAAGCGCTTCGGCTCGAGGCGCTGTACCGCTACCGGATCCTTGATTCGCAGCGCGAGAAGTCATTCGACGACCTGGTGGCGATCGCCAAGACGGTCTGCGGTACCTCGATGGCGGCGGTGACCCTGATCGATGTCGAGCGGCAGTGGTTCAAGTCGATCCAGGGCATCGACGCGGCGGAGAACCTGCGCAGCGAATCGATGTGTGGCCACGCCATCCTGCAGCCGCAGGAAATCATGGTGGTCGAGGACGCGTTGCAGGACATCCGCTTCCACGACAACCCGGTGGTGACCGGCGACCCGCACATCCGCTTCTACGCCGGTGCGCCACTGATCAGTTCCGATGGCCTGCCACTGGGTACGTTGTGCGTGTTCGATGCACATCCGCAGCACCTGCCCAGCGACAAGGCCGAGGCACTGGCCGCTCTGTCACGGCAGGTGATGCTGGTGATGGAGCTGCGCCGTTTCGCGCTCGACATCCAGAAGCACATGCTGGAACGCGATGACTACGAGCGCCTGCTGTCGGAGTACCAGGACGTGCTGCTGGCGCAGAATGCCGACCTGGCCGAGCAGAGCCGCACCGATGCGTTGACCGGACTGCCGAACCGCCGCGCGATGGCGGCGGCACTGGAAGAGGCGGTGGCGGAGATCGATGGGCAACCGGGAGTGGCCTGCGTGGCCCTGCTGGACATCGATCACTTCAAGCACATCAACGATTTCCAGGGCCACGCCACCGGCGACCGGGTGCTGGCCGAGCTGGGCGTGCTGCTGCGCTCGCATTTCGCCGGCCGTGGCATGGCCGCGCGCTATGGCGGCGAGGAGTTCGTGGCGGTGATGCCGGGCACTGATCTGCGCACGGCCGAACTGCAATGCGAGTTCCTGCGCCTGGCCGTGGCAGACCTTCCGCTGGGTTTCCCGGTCACGATCAGCATCGGCGTTGCCCAGCACCAGGCAGGTGAAAGCGTGGATGACATGCTGGCGCGCGCCGACAAGGCGCTGTACCGGGCCAAGGGCAACGGTCGCAACCGGGTGGAACGGGCAGGCTGAGCCCTGCATGCAGTAGGTCCACGCCCTGCGTGGATGATTTTGCCGATGGGATAACGCCGTGTCGCGGCCTGTGCGATTGTGCCCGGCGAATATGCCGTTTCTGTTCCCACGGACGCCGACCATGCTGCAGACCCTGGCCATCGCCCACTATCGTTCGCTGCACGGGCTGGTACTGCCGCTGCAGCAGTTGAACGTGGTGACCGGTGATAACGGCAGTGGCAAGTCCAGCCTGTACCGCGCGCTGCGCCTGCTGGCGGAGACCGCACAGGGCGGCGTTGCGGCGGTGCTGGCCCGCGAAGGGGGGCTGGGTTCGGCGCTGTGGGCCGGCCCCGAATCCATCGATCGCCGGGTTGCGGCCGGCGATATCCCGCTGCAGGGTGGCCCTCGGCAGGCATCGGTGGGATTGAAGCTCGGCTTCACCACCGACGAATTCGGCTATGCCATCGACCTGGGCTATCCGCCGCCCAGCCGTTCGGCGTTTGCGCTGGATCCGCAGATCAAGGCGGAGGCGATCTGGGCCGGGCCATTCCTGCGCAGCGCCAACCTGCTGGTTGATCGCCGTGGGGTAATGGTGCGGCAACGTCATGCGCGCGGCTGGGATCTCGTGGATGACCGGTTGTCGCTGTTCGACAGCCTGTTCACCCAGGTCGGCGATCCGCAGCGCATGCCGGAAACCATCGCCTTGCGTGAGTACATCCGTCGCTGGCGCTTCTACGACCATTTCCGCAGCGACGCCCATGCCCCGGCGCGACAACCGGCGATGGCCACGCGCACGCCGGTGCTGCATCACGACGGCCGGGATCTGGCGGCAGCGTGGGTGACCATTCTCGAGATCGGAGATCCGGTCGCGTTGGCACGCAGCGTCGACGATGCGTTCCCCGGCGCCACGGTCGGCTTCGAAGAGCTGGACGGTCGACTGGCCCTGCGCTTCCACCAGCCGGGGTTGCTGCGGCCGTTGTCGATGGCCGAACTGTCCGACGGTACGCTGCGCTTCCTGCTGCTGGCTGCTGCGCTGCACACGCCACGCCCGCCGCCGCTGCTGGTGCTCAACGAGCCGGAGACCAGCCTGCATCCGGACCTGCTGCCGGCGCTGGCGCGGCTGATCATCGCGGCCAGTGCGCGCAGCCAGGTGTGGGTGGTGTCACACGCCAGCCGGTTGATCGCAGCACTGGAGCAAGCGCCCGGCTGTCATTCGCTGCACCTGCACAAGGAACAGGGCCGCACGCTGCTGAGCGGGCAGGGCCTGCTGGATGCTCCGGCATGGCACTGGCCGCAGCGTTGATACGGCCATCCACGCCCTGCGTGGACGCGCTCAATCGGCGATGTTGCGTGCCTCGGCCGTGCCAAGGATTTCCGGATGCTGCACCGGCTTGCGGCGGTTCAGCAGGGGATGCAGGAACACCGCGCCGACGATGATCGCCACGCCCAGGTAGAACCACGGGGTGACCTCGTGCTGCTCGCGCAGCAGCACCACCGCCAGCACCACCGCATAGACCGGTTCCAGGTTGGTCACCAGCTGCACCGTGTAGGCGCTCAGGTGGCGCAGCGCGACCAGGGCCAGGGCGAACGGCAGCAGCGTGCAGAAGCCGGCCAGGACCAGCAGCAGGATGCCGTCGTGCAGGTCCGGAACCACCCACAGCGGGCTGGCCAGCGCCGGCAGCAGGTAGGGCATCAGCGGTGCCAGCAGGGTCAGGGTGAGGGTGCCCGCACCCAGCTCCAGTGCGGTGACCGTGAGCGGATCCGCGTGGCTGACCATGCGCTTGTTGAGCGAGCCGAACACTGCCACCAGCAGCGCCGAGATCGCGCCGATCAACACACCGAGGCGCATGCCATCGGGCACGCCGCCGACCACCAGCGCAACACCCGGCAGCACCGCCAGGCCGAACGCCAGTTCACGCAGCTGGAACGGCCGCTTGGCCACCCATGGCTCGATGATCGAGGTGAACACCGGCGCCAGCGCGATGCAGGTGGCGGCCACCGAGGCATTGGCCAGCTTCACCGCACCGTAGAACGTCAGCCAGTGCAGGGCGACCAGCGCGCCGATGCCGGCGTAGCCGGCCACCAGCCGCAGGGGCAGGGTACGCAGCCCGCGCCACACCCGTGGCAGCAGGGCCAGCATCGCCGTCACCAGCAGCATGCGCCACCATACCAGCGGCAATGCGGGCAGGGTGATCAGCTTGCCGAGGATGGCGGTGATGCCCCACAGCAGGACACAGAAATGGATCTGCCACAGCGCTTTGCGGGTGTCGGGTGTGCTCATCTGCCTATTGTGAGGCAAGGCGAACGTCGCAGCGCTACCCGCGTGTGGAATGACTGCTCTGGTCAACCTGCCGCTGCAGCGCCATCGCTGCCGCCGGGTTGCGCGCCTTGCCTGCGCCGATGCACAGGAGGTAGACCTCGCGCGGGCTTTCAGGGGCGGGCCCTGCGAGGCAGGGCAGGTCGTCCACCGGCTCTCCGCGCGACCAGCGGCGTGCGCGTTCGGCCCAGCGCTGCTGCACGGATGCTGGCAGGCCCGCGTTCAAGCGGGCCTGGCTGCGCTTGATCCGCGCGTAGACGAAGCCGGCACTGACATCGCCACGCAATGGCGCCTCGTCGCTGTCCTCGATCACCACGGCCACGCCATGCGCGCGTGCGGCGGTAACCAGTGCCGGGCCATGCGCCTCGGCATTGCGGACTTCCAGGGCGTGCTGCAGCGGCACGCCGCCCAGCTGCTTGGGCAGCTGCGCCATCAGCCGTTCCAGCGCTTCGGCGTCGGCCGGATGCCGCGGATCGAACTGCCACAGCAGGGGGCCCAGCCGGTCGCCGAGTGCGAGTGCGGCCTGCAGGAAGGGCGCGGCTGCCTCCACCGTGCTGGACAGGTCGCGGCGCTGCACCAGGTAGCGTGGTGCCTTCATCGAAAACCGGAAGCCTTCCGGCGTCTGCGCGGCCCACTGCGCGCACTGTGCTGCGGTGGGCGTGCGGTAGAAGGTGCCGTTGATTTCGATGCAGCGCAGGGCCCGGCTGGCATGGGCCAGTTCTTCACGCTGCGGCAGGCCCACGGGGTAGAAAACGCCGCCGCGCCATTCGGGAAACACCCAGCCGCCGATGCCGCAGCGGATCGCTGCGGCGGTCACTGGTCGTGGTCCGCGCGCCACGGATCGTAGCTGCCGAACCACCACAGGTAGCCTTCCGGATCGGCGCAGGCATAGCCACGGCCGCCGTAGTCCTGGTCGGCGATGTCGATGACGATGCAGGCGCCTGCGGCCTTGGCCCGGGCGTAATGGGCGTCGGCATCGGTGACGATCACGCAGGCACTCTGGGTCTGGCGGCCGCCCACCTCGTCCGGCATCGCGGCATGCTGGCTCCAGGCGCTTTCCTTGTCGGCCGAGCCGAGCATGATCATGCCGCTGCCGAAGGTCAGCGGCGCATGGAACACCGTATCGCCATCGGCGTAGACAGCTTGGGCATGGAAGCCGAAGGCGCGCTGCAGCCAGTCGATGGCGGCCTGCGCGTCGCGATAGCGCAGGCACGGAATGATGGTGGAGCCGTTGCTCGGTTGGCCGTTCCCGCCCATGACACCCCTCCTATGGCACAGGGCAGGGTGCGCCGCAGAACGTTACCATCCCGCGAAACCCCGGTGACGGCCTGCACATGGCCGCCACCCCTGTTCGGAGATCGTGCTGGATGAAACCCTGGATTGGAGGAGCCGTGCTGCTGGCGTGCACGACCATGGCGAGTGCTGCCACCCCGGCGCAGCTGCAGGACCTGGATGCGACCGTCGAGCGCGTGCGCGCGCAGTTCGACGTGCCCGGCATTGCCGTGGCCGTGGTCAAGGATGGCGAGGTGGTGCTGGAGCGCGGCTGGGGCGTGCGCGAGCAGGGCAAGCCGGAACCGGTGCAGGCCGATACGCTGTTCGCCATTGCTTCCAACACCAAGGCGTTCACCGCCACCTCGCTGAACCTGTTGGCCGAGGACGGCAAGCTGAAGATGGACGACAAGGTGATCGACCACCTGCCGTCGTTCCGCATGTCCGACCCGTTCGTGACCGGGCAGATGACGATCCGTGACCTGCTGTCCCACCGCAGTGGCCTGAGCCTGGGCGCTGGTGACCTGCTGTTCTGGCCGACCACGTCCTACAGCAATGCCGAAGTGGTGGAGCGGTTGGGCAGAGTGCCGCTGAAGGGCGGTTTCCGCGAAAGCTATGCCTACGACAACATCCTGTACGCGGTCGCCCAGCAGGTGATCGAGCATGTCTCTGGCATGAGTTACCAGCAGTTCCTGCAGACCCGCATCTTCGACAAGGTGGGCATGGCCGGCACGCGCTACAACGCCGATCACCTGAAGCCCGGCGACAAGGCCGCGGTCGGCCACGCCAAGTACGATTTCAAGGACCTGCGCACCGTTGCGCCGCTGACCTGGTCGAACAACGCCGGCGCCGGTGGCATCTATTCCAGCGCGCATGACATGGCGCGCTGGATGAAGGTGCAGCTGGCCGAAGGCAAACTGGCCGATGGCACGCCGCTGTTCAGTGAAAAGAGCCAGCAGCAGATGTGGCGGATGATCACCCCGCAGTCGATCCCGGCGCCGAGCGTGCCGGAGCTGGCACCGGCGCGAGCCAATTTCGCCGGCTATGGCGAAGGCTGGAGCCTGAGCGATTACCGTGGGCAGAAGCTGGTCTGGCACACCGGTGGCTGGCCGGGCATGGTCTCGCGGCTGACCCTGGTGCCGGGCGAGAAGCTGGGCGTGGTGGTGCTGACCAACCAGGAAGTGGGCGCGGCGTTCAATGCGATCACCCTGAGCGTGCTCGATGCCTATCTGGGCGGCGGGAAGCACGACTGGGTGGACGCCTATGCCAAGGCCGTGGCCAAGGGCCAGGACAAGGCCGACGAAGCCTGGGCCAAGCACCAGAGCGCGCGCGACAAGGGCAGCAAGCCGTCGCTGGCACTGGCCGGCTACACCGGCACCTTCCGTGACCGCTGGTATGGCGACATGCAGATCAGTGCCGAGGGCAAGGGCCTGCGCCTGCGCTTCATGAAGACCGCGCAGCTGAGCGGGCGCCTGGAGCACTGGCAGCACGACACCTTCATCGTGCGCTGGGACGACCGTTCGCTCAACGCCGACGCGTTCGTGAACTTCAGCCTGGACCCGGACGGCAAGGTACGCGAGGTGCGCATGCAGTCGATCTCCGACCTGACCGATTTCAGCTTCGATTTCCAGGACCTGCTGTTCACCCCGGCAACGTAACCCGATGCGGCCCACATGATCGGTAGCGCCGGGCCATGCCCGGCGAGCGCGCAGCGCGGTTGCAGGGGGAATCGCCGGGCATGGCCCGGCGCTACCAGAACCGGGGCATCATCGGCTGGCGTACACATCCGGCGTGGGATATACTTCGCCGCTTGCAAGAGGCGAGGGAATGCAATGTTCCGTTGGTTTGAATCCCTGATTCCGGTGTTCCCGCCCGTGGACGGGCGCATGCCGCCGCGCAAGGTGCTGCCGTTCTACCTGCACTACCTGCGCCCGGTGTGGCCAGTGCTGCTGGCGACCCTGATCGCCGGCCTGCTGCTGGCGCTGGTGGAAGTGGCGATGTTCGATTACCTGGGCCGCATCGTCGACATGGTCGCCGAGCAGCCGGGTGCCGGCTTCTTCAAGCGCCACGCCAATGAACTGGGCTGGATGCTGTTCATCACGGTCATCGCGCGGCCGATCCTGGTCGGCCTGCACAACCTGCTGGTGAACCAGGCGATCGTGCCCGGCCTGAGCAACCGCTCGCGCTGGCTGATGCACAACTATGTGGTGCGGCAGAGCCTGAGCTTCTTCCAGAACGACTTTGCTGGCAGCGTGGCCAACCGGGTGATGCAGACCGGTACCTCGTTGCGCGAGTCGGCGGTGCAGATGGTCGATTCGCTCTGGTACATCGTGGTCTACACCGGCACCGCGCTGTACCTGTTCGCGCAGGCCGACTGGCGGCTGATGCTGCCGCTGATCCTGTGGCTGCTGGCCTACGTGGTGATCCTGGTCTACTTCGTGCCGCGCGCGAAGGAACGGGCATGGATCGCCTCGGAAGCACGTTCGAAGGCAATGGGCCGCATTGTCGATGGCTACACCAACATTCCCACGCTGAAGCTGTTCGCCCATGGCGGGCGTGAGCAGGCCTACGTGGCCGAGTCGATCCGGGAGCTGGCGGTCAAGCACCGCGCACAGACCCGCATCACCACCGGCATGGACCTGACCATCGCCATCGTCAACGGCTTCCTGATTGCCGGTACCTGCGGTCTCGCGCTGTGGCTGTGGAATGGCGGCCACATCACCGTCGGCGCGATCACCCTGGCCACCGGCCTGGTGATCCGCATCCACAACATGTCCGGCTGGATCATGTGGACCATCAACGGCATCTTCGAGGACATCGGCACGGTGCAGGATGGCATCACCACCATCGCCCAGCCGCTGACCGTGCAGGACCGCGAGGATGCGGTGCCGCTGCAGGTGACCCGAGGCGGCGTGCATTTCCAGGACATCCACTTCCATTACGGTAAAAAGGGCGGCGTGATTGCCGGCCTGGACCTGGTGGTGAAGCCGGGCGAGAAGATCGGCCTGGTCGGTCCGTCCGGCGCCGGCAAGTCGACCCTGGTCAACGTACTGCTGCGCCTGTACGACCTGGAAAGCGGCCGCATCCTGATCGACGATCAGGACATTGCCTACGTTACGCAGGAAAGCCTGCGCCAGCAGATCGGCGTGGTTACCCAGGACACCTCGCTGCTGCATCGCTCGATCCGCGACAACCTGCTGTACGGCCGCCCGGATGCGACTGATGAGCAGCTGCGTGCAGCCGTAGCCAAAGCACGTGCCGAAGCCTTCATCGATACGCTGGTGGACGGGCAGGGGCGTCGTGGCTACGACGCACACGTCGGCGAGCGTGGCGTGAAGCTGTCCGGTGGCCAGCGCCAGCGCATCGCCATTGCCCGCGTGCTGCTGAAGGATGCACCGATCCTGGTGCTGGACGAAGCGACTTCGGCGCTGGATTCGGAAGTGGAAGCAGCGATCCAGGACAGCCTGGACCAGTTGATGGGAGGCAAGACGGTGATCGCCATCGCGCACCGGCTGTCGACCATCGCGCGCATGGACCGGCTGGTGGTGATGGACCAGGGCCGCATCGTCGAGACCGGCTCCCATGCCGAGCTGATTGCTGCCGGTGGCCTGTATGCGCGCTTGTGGGCGCGGCAGACCGGTGGCTTTGTGGCTGCCGATCAGTGACTTCGATGTGACCGCGTTGCAAGGTGCCAAGTTACATCGTCACCCGTCCGGATGATTTGAGGTTTCACTTGCTCCGATGTTTGGAGGTCGCGGCTGATCGCCAAAGAACACCCTGGCATCGGGGATGTATCCCTCGTCCACGAGTACCGCGGCCATGCCTCTTGAATGCAGAAGATCATCCAAGGGCAGAGTGGTGAAAACCGTACTGTGCCGCGAAGTAGTTGAGCGGAGCACTGCAACCCAGTGAGTTCGTCTCTGGATATCAAGGTCAATATTCATCGTAGTGGCGATCGCGTCGTTGGTCAGACGAGCCCAGCACCGGGAGGGCGATGGAGGGGCATGCAGGAGCGCGCCCGATTCAATATCTCCCTCTGCCCACGCATGACCTAGCTCATCTAGGTTATCGAGCCAGCGCCGCAGGCTTGATGTGGCATCCGAGAAGCATTTGCGGTCTTTCACGGAGTCAATGTGAAAATTCTGGATAGTTTCCCTGCCCCCTCTCACCCGCATCGGGAAGCGGGCGTTGATCATCGGGATCCCATGATCGCGGGCCATGCGGTCAATGGCTCGAGAAAGTGGCTCACCGGCTCGGGCTCCACTGAATTGCAGTGCAGCATCATGAATTTTCCAAGCCGCGTACATTGGGCGCATCCTCTCAATGCTCGCGTCATGCAGGCCATAGAGAATCTTGAGATCGCTCAATCGCGTGTACTCTTCTTCGGTGAGCTCGTCACGAAGCGTTCTTCTACCTGAAAGGAACTTGAGCTTGCGGATGGCGGGCCACAGAATGAGGCTGCGAAATACCCCGCCATCGTGCTCCACGGTCACGCCCGGAGGGCTCAGAATTGCATCAGACGTCGAGATTGCTGCTTCAACGCTGCGAGTATCGATGGATAGGCTCTTTCTTAGGGGTTGAATCGTGCCCAGTACAAGCAGCGTTGAAGAGCCTTTTCTGAACTGCCAGATGCGCGGGCCGGGGGCTGAGTGGACCGCGTGGATCGCAGGAAGATGAGTTGCATCGGCATTCTCTTGATCCGTTGCGTATCCATTGATGGGCGCCATCGCCATCAGGGCGATGGCCGCCAAGGTAATGGAAGGAGAATGAAATCTATCCATGTTCAATCCAGGCATGCCGTATAACGCGTGTGTGGCTTGGTTCGCGGGTCATTGGAGAACATGTGCCAAGCTTCATCGATTGTTTCGGGGTGGAACATCGGGAACTTGGAGGATTTCATGAAGTGTTGCCTGATGTACTGCCAATAGATGGCCTGAGGTCCCATTGCACGCTCAAGGAAACGATAGACTTCAGCCATCGTCCAGTAGTCAGCTACTTCAGATGGAAGCGATGCTCGCGTCTGTATAGGCTCGATGGCATCTCCGAAAGTAATAGTTGCTCGAAGATCCCGGTCAACGACGGAGATGGCTGGCAATATGCAACTTCCGGTTTTGCGCGCCATTGCGGCGGTTCCCAGCATGATGTCCAAGGGGCGCCCCAAAAATGGAATGCAATAGGTTTCTTCGCGAAAGCGGTGGACATCGGGCATCATGATGACTGCAGCTCTATTTTTCAGTGCGCGAAGCGCTATGCCTATCCCTCTGGCATTCGAGTGGATGATGCTCGCGCGGCATCCGGCGTGATTGAAGAGCCGGTGGTACAGGTCGTCGAACAATTCGTTGCCTGCATGGTTCTTTGGGTCGCCATAGAAGATGTAGATGTCACGCAGATGGCGAATGTGCTCCATTAGACGGACCGCAGACAGGATATAGTGGCCGTGATGCGGCAGTGCGATCACAACTCCCCTGTCGGCAGGGAGCTTTCCATCGATTGAGGAGTAGTCGGAACGGTCGATGCTGTGGACCGCCTCCAACAGTGACGGGCGGCAAAGGTCAGCCAACTGGGAGCTGATGGAGGCTTTCGATTGATACCAGCTGTAGTAGGAATCCATATCGAGTCCGCTGACTTCGCATGCGGAGAGGATGGCTTTCCTTTCCCTATCGGAAAGGGTCAATCCAAGCTGTTGCTCTGTCTGGACGCTGTGCCGAAAGGTGGCCTCCGGGGCAGGCTGACGACTCTCATGTGCTTGACTTTCGTGCATCCTGGACCTCCTTTGCTGGCTGCGATGCGCGGTAGAGGTTCTTGAGTTGTCCATGGAGCCAATCGAAATGCTTGGGATTGAAGTCAGGATGCTTCCAGTACATGTGCATCAGAGCTGAGTGAAAGACACGCTGACGGAATCTGCTCTCGGCTAGCCGTGTAGCAGGCCATCGCTTTGTCTGAACTGGTTGCGCGAGCCAGTCTCCTCCAAGCTTCTGGTTGGAATCCAGATGGTTCGAAATAGTGCGCAGAACGGAAGTGATGGGTGAGCAGGGTGGCAATGTGATCGTGCCATCGCATGTGCCTGTCATGATTTGAAATTCGTGGATGCTGTTGAGGACTCCTTCCACCAAAGGCAGGTAGCGCTGCTGCCCGTGGTGGGACGTCAAGACAGGAGCGTCAAGGCTGGATGTAAGCTGGTCACTGAACACGATAATGGTGTGAATTCCCGCATCACCCTCCAGTTTGCGAAGCGCGTCGGATGGCGTTGTCGAGTAAGCGGGATCTGTGCCAATTATCTCGGTGATCAATCCCCTTCTGCGGAGTTCGATAGCGCGATTAATATTGGATCGAGTCGTCGCGGCAATGATTGCGGTCGATGATGATGTGTCGTTTGGTAAGGGGAATGTACCATCGCATCGCATGCGGCTTTGTTCTGGGCTTTGTGCTATTCGGCTCATGCCGTCATGACTGCGAGTCATCGTGATTCTGATCCTGTTTGATAGTGTTGATGACACGCATCCACGCCGCGTGCCATCAACGGAGTCTGTCAGCGCTCTTCATAATTGTTCGATCCGCAGCAGTCACTGCTGAATGCGGCTACTTTGATTTCGTCCGCCTCGGTTTCAAACACTGCGTCGAGGGATCTTGCATTTGCGCTGGATGATTTCATCCATGCGGCGACGGCGTTTGGATCTGAAATGGTTGCGGATGCGTGCATGACGTATTTCCTTTTATAGGTGTGTGTTGATGACCAGGGCACATCCCTTGGTCGGCATCAAGAATGCGCCGTCCGTATGGCTACTTGCTGTCAGTGGTAGCGGGTTCGTTGCGTAGGACTTCTCTTCTAATTTCTGCATCAGTCTCGTAGTCGAGCAAGCTGCTCTGCGCGTTGTGTCCGTGGCTTGTTCTGATGCGTGGAGCTTCTCTTGAATGTCGGGGCCGGGGATGTAGCGCAGGGCGGCGTCGAGATCCTGGATCGGTTCGGCGCTCGCGTGTATCAATCAGACGAGGACGTGACTCAGGGAGCATCCTCGAGTGGGAGGCGATCACTGGATATCTCACGACTGGATGCGTTTGCATCGCGTGTCGGGGAGGTCATGGGTTGACGGTGCTACCATCCCCATTCGGTAGCTCGGAGAACGGTCTGTTCACCGTTTGGCATTGCCGTGCCGACCGTTGATCAGCAGACATGGGCTCGAGACTCTATCTGCACTATAGGAGCAGTGATGCAGGTTCAATCGTGCTCAAAGACTCGGATGCACTTCCGTATCTTTCGTTGCCTATCGCTGGTGACGAGCCTTGTGACCGCTGTTCCAGCCATGGCGGACAATGGCGAGGTGAGCGGAACACGTGAGGGCTCACTTGAGCAGGTCATCCTGCTCAGCCGCCACAACCTGCGCGCGCCGGTGGTGGCGTCGGGCGCGCTGGCCAATGCCACTCCGGAGCGCTGGCCAGGCTGGGACGTGGGCGCAGGCGAGCTCACCACCAAGGGCGGCGTGCTGGAGGTCTACATGGGCCGTTACATGGGCCAGTGGCTGCGTCAGGCGCAGCTGTTGCCGGCCTCGGGTTGCCCGCAGCTGGCTGACTTCCACGCCCATGCCAACAGCCTGCAGCGCACCCAGGCCACCGCGCAGTTCTTCGTTGCCGGTGCCTTCCCGGGCTGTCATGTCGCGGTCGAGCAGCGCATGGCGCTGGGCACGATGGATCCGTTGTTCAATCCGGTGATCCATAACAGAGACACGGTCTTCCGCGAGCACGCGCTGTCGGCAATGCAGCGAGCGTTGGCCGCATCGGAACTGGCACCGGCACTGTCCGTGGTGGAGCAGATCACCCGCTACCCGCAGTCGGCGGCCTGTGCGGGGCACAGCGAATGCCATCTGATGCTGGCCGACACGACCTTCAATGCGGAACCGGGCAAGGAACCACGCGCGTCCGGTTCGCTGGCCCTGGCCAGCGGGTTGGTCGATGCCTTGTTGATGGAGCACTACCAGGGCAGTGGCATCCCGCGCGAAGGTTGGGGCCGGTTGACCACCGAGGCGCAATGGCAGGCGCTGGCGCAGATCCGCAACCGCTACCAGGACATCCTGTTCGGAACGCCCGAAGTGGCGCGCGATGTGGCCGCCCCGCTGCTGGCAAGAGTGAATGCGTTGTTCGAGGACCCGGCATCGCCAAAGGTGAGCCTGCTGGTCGGCCACGATTCCAACATCGGTTCGGTGCTGGTGGCGTTGGGAATCACGGACTACAGCCTGCCGGGGCAGTACGAGAAGACGCCGATCGGCGGCCTGCTGCAGTTCGAGCGCTGGCGTGATCGTGGGGCCGGTGAAGTGCGTTACCGGTTGGTGTATGTCTATCCCACGCGCGAGCAGCTACGTGGTGCGATCCCGTTGACCGACGCACAGCCGCCGGGCCGGGCGGAGCTGATGCTGCCGGGCTGCGCGCAGTCGGGTTGCAGTGAAGCGCAGTTCAACAACCTGTTGCATTCACCTTGAATCCGGGATGGATGGTGGCGTCGCAGTGTGATGAGACGGAAGCAGCTTCGCGCCCCTTATGCTCGGATTCGAGTAGTCTCCAGCAATCAACCAAGCGATCCCGGTGAATCATGAACATCACGGACTTTCTTGTAATGGACGGCGATGGAGATGAAATATGGGCCGACCCCCATGGCAGCAACATTGCCTTTACGTGTTTTGATTGTGGATATCCGGTGGTGGCTGATGCCTCGGAGAACCAACGTGGGAGCGATGAGGATTGTCCCGCTGCCTGCCGCGGGTGTGGTGTGGAGTACTTCCTCGATTTGAGACTGGACTCGAGGAAGCTGTATATCCACATCGTCTGATTGAGTGGCGGCAGAAGCGGTGCGAACCAAGGTTCGCACCCACCAGGATGGCAGTTCGCACCGCCAGGATGGCAGTTTGCAACCGCCAGAACAGAAAACGGCCCGGGTTTTTCCCCGGGCCGTTTTCATTCAGCTCACACCGGCGCGATCACTCGATCGGCTGGTCCAGCATCAGCTGGCGGGCGAAACGCACCGGCGGTGCGCCGTAGGACAGCATCTGGTCGTGGTAGGCCTTGAGGTTGAACTTGTCGCCCAGCTTGTCCTGCATCGCCTTGCGGGTGTCGAAGTGTTCCTGCGCACCGACAAAGTAGGTCGGTAGCTGCGCCGAGGTCAGCTGTGCACGCACCCACTTGCCCGCTGCCTCGCTCTCCTGCTGGAACGCATCGTGGGTCATCAGGTGCATCGCCTTCTCGCGATCCCAGTTGTCCACGTGCACGCCCTGGTCGAGGATCGCGTTGGAGATCGTGCGCAGGTAGAACTTCAGCTGCACCAGGTGGAACAGCGGGTCGTTGTTGAGGTAGCCCTGCTCCTGCATCATGCGCTCGGTGTAGACCGCCCAGCCCTCGGCGAACAGGCCTGAACGCAGTACCGCACGCAGGGTGGAGGGGAACTTGGCCGAATGCCAGCCTTCCAGGTAATGGCCCGGGGTGCCTTCGTGGATGCTCAGCAGGTGGATCATGCGCGAGTTGTACTCACGCAGGAACGAGTCGACCTGCTTGTCGTTCCAGTCGTCCGGAATCGGCGACACGGCGTAGAAGGTCTTCAGGTTCTTGTCCAGCGGGCCCGGTGAATCGCAGTAGGCCACGGCCACGCCGCGCTGGAATTCCGGCATCAGGATGATGTCCACCGGCGCATCGGGCAGCGTCATCAGGTCGTGCTCGCGCACGAACGCGGTGGACTGCTCCAGTGCGGCCTTGGCATCGTCGACCACCTTGTCGCGTGCCGGCTTGTCGGCGTAGGCCAGTTCCAGCGCGGCCTCGATCGCCTTCTGCTGCTGCTCGTCGGTCGGCTGCGCCGGCATTTCCGGCGCACCCGGCTTGTCCTTCAGCACGGTCTGCGCGATGCCGTACATGTCTTCGCGCACGCGCTTGAGTTCGGCACGTGCACGCTCACCGATCTCCTGGCGCGACAGCGACGAGCTCAGCGCGAACTTCAGCTTCTGGTCGTACTTTTCCGCACCGATGCGGAAATCGCCCTTTGCGTTCGGCACCAGGGTCTTGTCCAGCCAGGTCTGCTGCTCGTCCACCGCCTTCTTCAGGCCGTCGATGGCCGCCTGCAGTCGCTGCTGGTCGGCCTGCGGCAGTTCACCGATGTGCGGCGTGATGAAGGTATCGACGATGCTGAGGATGCCCTTGTTCTGCTTGGCCACGGTCTCGGCATGGATCTTCGGCACGCGGGCCGGATCCAGGTTCTCGCGGGCCTGGGCGAAGATCGCCGGCAGCTTTTCCATGCGCGCGGTGGCCGACTTCAGGCGCTCCGGCAGCGGCGCGAATTCACGCGCCATCAAGCCGTAGATCGCGCTGCCGGCGATGCCGTTGTACAGCTGCGGGTCCCACTTGCCGGACTGCAGCACTTCGGCGTTCCAGATTTCCGACTGCAGCTGGTTGCGCAGGATCGCCGCGTCCACCTGGTTCTCGCGGCCCAGCTTGGCTACCTCGATCTTGTCCAGTTCGCCCAGCAGCGCCTTGTACGCCGCCACGGTCTTCTGCTGGCCGGCGGCGCTCAGGTCGTCCAGTTCGCTGTCGTAGCGGTGGTCGCCGATCTGGGTGGCGCTGACCGGCGACAGCTGCATCCAGGTGTCCAGGGCGCGCTTGGACAGATCGGCGAAGGCGGCATCGACCGCCGCGTCACCGGCCTGCTGGCTGGTGGCCGGGGTGGAAGCGTTGGTCGGGGCGTCGGCCGGCTGGCAACCGGCGAGGGCGGCGACCAGGGCGAGGGCAAGAAGATGCGGGCGCATCGGCGTTCCTGTACAGGGTCAAACCCCGAGCATAGGGCCCCGGGGCTGCTTTGTCCCCGTGCCATAGGATTACCATGGGCGCAGACACGGACCCTCCAGCGGAGCGCAGGACATGGAATACCAGGGAAGCTGCCATTGCGGCAGGATCGCATTCACCGTACAGGCCGAGGCGCCGATCAGCGACGTCATCGACTGCAACTGCTCGATGTGCCGCCGCCGCGGCAGCCTGCTGTGGTTTGCCCCGCGCGAGGCGTTCCAGTTGGCCACCGATCCGGCGGACGTGGCCACCTATCATTTCAACAAGGCCCACATCGACCATCACCATTGCCGTGAGTGCGGTGTCGCGCCCTACAGCGAAGCGGTCGACCCGCGCACCGGCACGCCGATGGTGGCGGTGAACGTGCGCTGCGTGCCGCAGGTGGATCTGGGCACGCTGGCGGTGACTTCCTATGACGGAGCTGCACTGTGAGGCCGATGCGCGCGTGGACGCGCGTGGCGGCGATGCCGGTGCTGCTGCTTGCATTGGCAGCCTGCGCCAAACACGGCGATGCAGCGGCCGATGCGGGCGCCAGTGCCGCCGAAGCTGCCGTCGCTTCACCGGAAGGCGCATTCCTCGCCTACGAACACGACGTGCAGGTGCAGCTGGAAGCGGCGCAGATCGCACCCCGCATCCAGCAGGTGGCGCAGGCCTGCCAGAGCGCGAAGTTCGGCGATTGTGCGGTGCTGCAGGTCGACCAGCGCAGTGGCGAGCAGCCCAGCGGCGAGGTCAAGGTACGTATCGCGCCGAAGGGCACTGAGCCCTTGATCGCGTTGGCCGGTGAGGGGGGCACGCTGCAGTCGCGCAAGACGCGCGCCGAGGACCTCGCTCAGGCGGTGGCCGATACGGCACTGACCAAGGCACGGCTGGAGAAGGAGCACGCGCGGCTGCTGTCCTACCAGGACCGCAAGGACCTGAAGATCGAGGACCTGATGGCGATCACCACGCGCCTGTCCGAGATCGAAGCCGGCGTCGAACAGGCCAACAAGGATTCAGCGCAGCAACGCCGGCGCATCGATACCCAGCTGGTGACGATCCATTTCGACACCACCTCGGGCCAACGCAGCCGCAGCGAAATCGGTGAGGCGCTGAGCGAGTCGGGCAGCATCCTCAGCACCAGCGTGGCGTTCCTGATCCGCGCGGTTGCCGCGCTGCTGCCGGTGGCGGTGCTGGCCTTGATCGCGGCCTGGGGTGTGCGGGCGTGGTGGCGTCGCCGTCGTCGCAAGCTACCCCCCAACCTCTGAGGTGAAGGCTGATGCCGGTAGCCTGCCGGCATCAGCCCTCGTCGGTCTCGTACTCGACGAACACATCCAGTTCCAGGGCCAGCTCCTGCACCGCATCGCGCACCTTCTGCGCGGTGCTTTCATTGCCGACTTCCACTTCCAGCTCGTGGATGCCCGGGCCGATGTCATCGGACAGCCCGGCCGAACTGGAATCGTCGTCGTCCATGTGCGGCATCAGGTCGTCGGTTTCCTCGACATGTTCGATGCCGTCCAGGCCGAGCAGCAGGTCGCTAATGGCGCGGGCGTCGTCTTCGGTTCCGGTGATGCGCAGTCGCAGCATGGCCATGGCATAGGTACGTTGTGGGTTCGCCAGCAGCCTAGCCAGCGTGAAGCAAAGAGCGGGTGAGGGCGCAGTCAGGCGCGTGTGGCCGGGCGCCCGAGCAGGCTGTCCGGCAATGCCGGAATCGGCGTGCGTTCGTCCTGCGCCTGCTCCAGCAACCAGTCGATGAACAGGCGCGCGGTGGGGCTGGGTGGTTGTCCTTCGGCATGCACCACGTGATACGCATAGCGCGCCTTGAGCGCCGGGCCGGGCAGGCGCACCACCTCGTAGCGCTGCAGGTAGGGTTGAGCGATGTGGGTGCGCGCCAGCACCGCACCCATGCCGTATACCGCTGCACGCATCGCATCGGTGCTGTCGGCGAAGGTGTGCATCGGCGGCAGCGGCGACGGTGGGCGCACGCCGGCGTGACGGAACCAGTCGCGCCAACCCTGCGGTGACAGGTCGGTCAGCAGTGGCAGCTCGGCGATGCGGGCCGGATCGTCCAGCGTTTCGACCCCGGCCAGCGCGGGTGAGGCCACCGGGAACAGGTAGTCGTCCATCAGATGCTGCGCACGCAGGCCCGGCCATTGGCCCAGGCCGTAGCGGATGCCGACCTCGGGCCCATTGTCGTCGTAGCGATCCAGGCCGCTGCCGGTGTGCAGCTCGATGCGGATGTGCGGATAGGCCTGGGTGAAGCGTGGCAGTCGAGGCAGCAGCCAGCAGTAGGAAAGCGAGCGCAGCGTGGTGATCCGCAGCGGCACGCTGTCGGCATCCGGCTGCAGATGATGGGCGACCGCCGCGACATCCGTGAAGGCGGCGCTGGCGGCGTCGGCCAACTGCCGGCCCTCCGCGGTCAGGCGCACGCCGCGGGCATGGCGCAGGAACAGCCGGGTCTCCAGTACCTCTTCCAGGCGCCGCACATGGTGGCTGACCGCGCTGGCCGTCAGGTGCAGTTCCTGCGCGGCCTGGGCGAAGTTCTGATGGCGCGCCGCGACCGCGAAGACGGCCAGTGCGGGGAGCAGGGAAGGGCGTAGCTGCACGGCGAGCCTCAAGCCATATTTGTGGCTGGCAGCGATACTACGCGCTTGTGCGGCGGGCGTCTGCACCCGATCCTGTCTGCCTTGGCGAGAAACAGACGATGGACGGAGGCAGGGTATGAATGCGGTCCCACAGGCGGTCGAGCGCGACTGGCGCACGCCGCTCGAATTGACCCTGCTGGGCGCCATCTGGGGCTGCTCGTTCCTGTTCATGCGGGTGGCGGTTCCGTCGTTCGGCCCGTTCGCGCTGGTCGAGGTGCGGCTGGTGCTGGGCGCGCTGGTGCTGCTGCCGTTCCTGTGGCGCGCCCGCGCGCAGTTCCCGCCGCGTCGTTGGCTGTGGCTGGCACCGATCGGCCTGATCAATTCGGCGCTGCCGTTCGTGCTGTTCGCCTATGCTGCCGAGCAGGCGCCGGCGGCGATCGGCGCGATCTGCAATGCGATGACCGTGCTGTTCGCCGCGCTGATCGCCTTCCTGTTCTTCGGCGAGAAGATTGGCATGCGCCGCGCCGGCGCCTTGCTGGTTGGTTTCGCCGGCGTGGTGGTGCTGGCCACCGCCAAGGTATCCGGCCTGAGTATTGGTACCGCAGTGATCGCCGGCGCTGCGGCGTCGTTGCTGTACGGGCTGGGCGTGAACCTGGTGAAGCGGCACATGACCGGCCTGCCATCGGCCGCGGCGGCGGCAGCCACGCTGTCGTGTGCCTCGCTGTGGATGCTGCCGATGGCGGTGACGCACTGGCCACAGGCCGCCATTCCGCTGAAGGCCTGGGGTGCAGCGATCGCCTTGGGCGTGGCCTGCACCGGCCTGGCATTCCTGATGTTCTATCGCCTGATTGGCCGCATTGGCCCGTCACGCGCGTCGACGGTGACGTACCTGATTCCGCTATTCGGCGCGGCGTTTGCGTGGTTGTTCCTGGGCGAGGCGGTGACGGTACAGATGTTGGTGGCGGGGGCGTTGATTCTGGGTAGTGTGGCGGTGAGTCAGAAGGGCTGAGGCGTTTTTGCACATGTTTGCACATGGCACGTGCTGAAGGTGCTTCACTGTTCATGGGCGTTACTTTTCTTTTCGCGCGAAAAGAAAAGTAACCAAAAGAAACGCGCCGCCAGGTCGCGAGCCGCCGTGCTTCGCACGTCGGTCCCCTGCGCTTCTCGGTGAATCAGGGGACGGTGCCGAACTCGCTGCGCTCAGACATCGGCACCTCTTCGCCCCTGATTCCCCTGCGATGCTCGGCTCGCTCAAGGCGGATTCAAGATCAGGGGCAGAAGCGGTCGCTTCGCTCGCCGGGCCTGGCCCGGCGCTACCCAATATCGTCGTGCAGCTGTGGCCTTTGATCTGGATCCGCCTTGAGCGAGCCGAGCACCGCAGGTCCGGCGAGGGCGAAGAGGCGCGGGTGTCTGAGCGCAGCGAGTTCCCGCGCCGTCCCTCGACGGGCCGAGGAGCGCAGGGCACCGGTGCGCAGCACCGGCTCGCGGCCGGCGGAACGTTTCTTTTGGTTACTTTTCTTTGCGTACAAAGAAAAGTAACGCCCATGAACAGTGAAGCACCTTCAGCACGCGCCACGTGCAGGAAGCCAGGCTCCTACCGCACCGGCACCGGAATATTGCAGAGATCGATATGTCCCGCCGGACGCTTGTAGAAATCATCCACGCGATTGCGTCGCGCCTCTACCGTATCGGCGAAGGTCTTCGAATCGGTGCGCAGCACCTGGATCGGCGTGCGCTCTGCCGCCGGCACGTCGCTGGCACGGCGGATCGACACGATCGGCGTACGCAGCTTCGGGTCGGTGTAGAAGCCCATCGGCGCCGGTCCGCGCGGCGTTGCGCTGAGCAGCTCCATGCCCTTCAGCACGCGACCAACCAGCGTGATGTTGCGGTCGAGCTGGCGCGGTGACTGGCCGGTCACCACATAGAGTTCGGCGCCGATGCTGCTGTCTTCCTCGTTGCTGCGGCCGGCACCGAGCATCCCGTAGCAGTGCGCCAGCCAGGCCTTGCCGGCCTGCGGATCCTGGCCGACCGGGAAGCCGTCGACGAAACCGGTCTGCGCGGCCCAGCCATCGCGGTCCGGCAGCACGCTGACCTTCAGGCCGGCGCTGGCGCGCTCGAACTCGGCCGGCAGCTTGCGCGCGGCACTGCCGAACGGCTTGGCCTTGGCTGCGTCATCGGCGTCGGCATCGCCGAACTGCACCACGAAGTTGTCCTGCGAACGGTAGATGCTGGTGCCGTCCCAGAAGTGCTCATGCGCGAAGGTCTGGATGTTGGCCACGTGCCGCGGGGCGAACTGCGGCGCCAGCTCGATGATCACCCGCCCCGCCGGCAGGTCCATGTACAGCAGGTTGGCCGGGTCCGGCGTGCGCCAGTCGCTGGCCGCCGAGGCGTCGAGGATCTGCTGCGGGCTACGGTACGGGGCGGCAGCGCTGGCCAGCGAGGGCAGCAGGCAGGCCAGGGCGAGGGCGGTCAGTGCAAGGCGACGGCGGTGCGGCATGGGAACCCCGGAACATGAACGAGGGTTCGATTCTGCGTGAGCCGCGCAGCCGCGCCAACCGGCACGATGACTAACGACACATTCGCTATACCGAACTTCGCACTACTGTGGACTTCAACGTAGTGGAGGGCAGGTCATGGTCGAAGACGATGTCCACCTGAAGAAGTTCCAGAAGGAGCTCAGCGCCGGAACGGTGTCGCTGGCCCTGCTGGCGGTGCTGGCCCGGGCCGGGGAGCCGCTGTACGGCTACCTCATTGCCAAGGAGCTGGAGCGGGTGGGCGAGGGCGTGCTGAGCGGCAAGCAGAGCGCGCTGTACCCGGTGCTGCGCAACCTGGAGGGCGCCGGGCTGCTGGAAAGCCATGTGGAGCCATCCAGCAGTGGTCCGCCCCGGCGCTACTACCGCATCAATGAACGTGGCCGCGACGTGCTGGCGCAGTGGCGCCAGGCCTGGCAGGCCACCCGTGATTCCGTCGATTCCGTGTTGGAGGGGGTACCGCAATGAACGACCCGAGCCTGGCAGGCCGCGCCCTGCCGACCACCATCCCGCAGTATCTGGCGCAGCTGCGCGCGGCGCTGGAAGATGCCGATCCGGCGATGGTGCAGGACGCGTTGTACGACGCCGAGGAATACCTGCGCTCGGAGCTGGCGGCGCAGCCCGGCCGCAGCGAGGCAGAGGTGATCGCCGACGTGGCCGGCAGCTACGGTGCGCCGGACGAAGTGGCCGAGATCTACCGCGAGACCGAAGTGACGGTGAACCGCGCGCTGCGCACGCCGCGTGCGGATACCGGGCCGGTGCTGCGTGCGGCGGCGGAAGCCAGCGGCGTCGAGCCGGCCTCACCGCCGCCGGCGCCGGTGCAGCGTTCGCTGCTGGCGCGCTTCTTCGGCGTGGTCGCCGATCCGCATACCTACGGCGCGCTGTTCTACATGCTGCTGTCGCTGGCTACCGGCATCTTCTTCTTCACCTGGGTGGTGACCGGCCTGTCGCTGTCGCTGGGCCTGCTGATCCTGATCGTGGGCATTCCGCTGACCGTGCTGTTCTTCGGCTCGGTGCGCGGGCTGGCGCTGCTGGAAGGACGGCTGGTGGAAGCGCTGCTGGGAGAACGCATGCCGCGCCGTCCGCGTTACACCGATCGCAGCCGCACCTGGCTGCAGCGCATCGGCGACATGTTCACCGATGGCCGCACCTGGCTGACCCTGCTGTACTTCGTGTTGATGCTGCCGCTGGGCGTCATCTACTTCACCATCGCGGTGACGCTGCTGTCGCTGTCGCTGAGCCTGATCTGGGCGCCGGTCGCGGCGATCTTCAGTGGCGAGATTCCGGGCGTGTACATCAACGACGTGAACGTGCTGCCGATGGCGGCCTCGCCGCTGGTAGCAATCGCGGTTGCCGCGGCGGGCGCGCTGCTGCTGCTGCTGACGATGCACCTGGCACGCGGCATCGGCAAGCTGCATGGGCTGATCGCGAAGAACCTGCTGGTGCGGTTGTAAGCGGGAATCCACGCTTCGGCAGGTGCCAACCTTGGTTGGCATCACCATCAACGTCGGGATGTTTGACGGGCTCCGCGCTGGTAGGTGCCAACCAAGGTTGGCATCTACCAGGGCGTACCGACCAAGGTCGGCACCCAGCACGGGGGAATTACCCCGCCTTTCGCCGCAACGGGGTGACGTTGCTCTTCTTCTTCGTGACCTTCGCCGCCGGTGCTTCGGCATGCGCGGCGAAGAAGTCGCGCACCTTCGGGTACACCACCTCGCGCCAGCGACGGCCGCTGAAGATGCCGTAGTGGCCGGCACCTTCGACGATGAAATGCTCACGGCGGTCCGCAGTGATGCCGGTGCACAGCGCCTGCGCGGCTTCGGTCTGGCCGAGGCCGGCGATATCGTCCAGCTCGCCCTCGATGCTCAGCAGCGCGGTATCGCGGATCGCCGACGGATCGACCTTCTCGCCGTTGACCACCCACTCGCCACGCGGCAGCAGGAAGTCCTGGAACACCACGGAAATCGTATCCAGGTAGTACTTGGCCGGCATGTCCAGCACGGCGTTGTACTCGTCGTAGAAACGACGGTGCGCGTCGGCATCTTCCAGGTCGCCCTTGACCAGATCGGTGTAGAAATCCCAGTGCGAGCTGAAATGGCGGCTCGGGTTCATCGACAGGAAGCCGGCGTGCTGCAGGAAGCCCGGGTACACGCGACGGCCGGCGCCGGGGTAGCTGGCAGGCACGGTGTGGATGACGTTGTTCTCGAACCACGACAACGGGTTCTGCGTGGCCAGGTTGTTCACTGCGGTGGGGCTGCAGCGCGCATCGATCGGACCGCCCATCATCACCAGCGAGCGCGGCGTGGGCTCGCCACGGCTGGCCATCAGCGAAACCGCGGCGAGCACCGGTACGGTCGGCTGGCACACGCTGATCACGTGCAGGCGTTCGACGCCGAGGTGGCGGATGAATTCCTGGATGTAGGCGATGTAGTCGTCCAGGCCGAACTCGCCTTCGCTGGACGGCACCATGCGCGCGTCGACCCAGTCGGTGACGTACACGCGGTGGTCGCGCAGCAGCGTGCGCACGGTGTCGCGCAGCAGGGTGGCGTGGTGGCCGGACAACGGCGCAACGACCAGCACGAATGGCTGGTTGAGCATGGTATGCAGCTGGTCGGCTTCATTGCTGTGGCGCTTGAAGCGCAGCAGTTTGCAGAACGGCTTGCTCACTTCCTCGTGCACCACGATCGGCACGCGCTCGCCGTCGACCTCGATTTCGTTGATGCCCCATTCGGGCTTCTCGTAATCCTTGCCGATGCGATGGAAGAGTTCATTGACCGCCGCCAGGCGATCAGCGCCCGGCATCTGCGACCACCAGTGACCCTGGTTGGCGAAGAATCTGGCGTTGGCCTGGGCCTGATGCACCCAGGGGGCGAGCAGGTTGCGGGTCAGTTCGTGCAGTTGATAGAGCATGACGACCGAATATGTATGGTCATATGTTGCCGTGCAGCATATCCCATCCCGGTGTCCCGCAGGTTAAGTTGACTGAAAATAATGAATCCGGATTCACATCCGTTCCAGCGCGGCCGCATCGCCTGCCAGGGCGGGGCCGAGCCAGCAGTGCGACCCAACCGGCAGCAGGCCGTGCCGGGCCAGCGTGCGGCGGTACCAGCGCGCCGGGCGGGCCTGGAAGCCCTCGTGGTCGCCTTCGAACGCGTCCTCGGCGGCGAAGGTCTCCAGGAAGGCCACGCCGCCGGTCAGCTCGGCCACGCCGGCCAGGCCGGCGCGCAGCTCGCGGTCGGGCACATAGTGCATCACGTCCGAACACACCAGCAGGTCGACCGGGGCGCAGGGCCGCAGCCAGGCGAAGTCGCCGAAGGCGGCCAGGTTCAGGTTGCGGGTGCGGCCGTAGCGGCGCACAGCGTACTCGCTGCTGTCGAAGCCCAGGTATTCGACCTTCGGACGGAGCTTCAACAGCGGTGCGCGCCAGGCGCCTTCGCCGCAGCCGATGTCCAGCACGCTGCGGATCGGTCGTTCCAGGTAGTACTCGGCGCTGGCCACGGCCAGGGCGACCTTGCGCGCCAGGCGGGCGCTGCCGCCGATGTCGGCACGGCGGTACCAGCGTTGGAAGTAGGCGGCGTCGTAGGTCTTGTCCATGGGGCGGTGCGCGATCGGGGAAAACGGCGCCTATCGTACGGTGTTGCGGCGCGCCATGCGTCGATGTGTCGCGGCGGCGGTGCGTGGGGCGCGGTGGTCACCGCGTGCGAGAATGGCCGCCCATCTACGCCAGCCGCTGGAGCGAGCGCATGCAGAGCTACTACTGGGTGAAGACCTTCCACATCGTGTTCGTGGTGGCGTGGATGGCCACGGTGTTCTACCTGCCGCGCATCCTGGTGAACCTGGCCGAGACCGCAGGCCAGCAGGCCGTGACCGAGCGCCTGCAGCTGATGGGCCTGCGCCTGTACCGCTTCGGCCACTCGATGTTCGGCCTGGCATTCCTGCTCGGCCTGGTGCTGTGGCTGGGTTACAAGGTCATCCCGGATTTCCCGACCATGGTCGCGCCCGGTGGTGCCGGTTGGCTGCATGCCAAGCTGGGGCTGGTGGTGGTGCTGCTGGTGTACTTCAGCTGGATCGGCCGCCTGTTGAAGGGCGTGGCCAAGGGCAGGGCGTTGCCGTCGTCGCGCGCGCTGCGCTGGATCAACGAGATCCCGCTGCTGGCCTTCATTCCGATCGTGTGGCTGGTGCTGGCCAAGCCGTTCTGACAGTCTGTTATCCGTAGAGCCATGCTTGGCTCTACGGGTTCGCGTGATTCTTCGCCAAAGCAGAGGCATCCACGCATGGCGTGGATCTACTGGGTGCAGCTGTGGCTTTTGATGCTCAGGTCCGCCGTGAGCGAGCCGAGCATCGCAGGTGAAACAGGGGCGAAGAGGCGCCGATGTCTGAGCGCAGCGAGTTCGGCGCCGCCCCCTGATTCACCGAGAAGCGCAGGGAACCGGTGCATAGCACCGGCTCGCGTTCGGCGGCGTGTTCTTTGGTTACTTTCTTGCACGAGCAAGAAAGTAACAAGCCGATGAATCAGGCCGCTTCGTACGTGCCGTAGCTGCGCAGGCGGGTGTAGCGCTGTTCCAGCAGCTGTTCGGTGGACAGCTTGTCCAGCGCGTCCAGTTCGTTCAGCAGCACGGCCTTCAGGCGCTTGGCCATCTGGGTCGGGTTGCGGTGGGCGCCGCCGGTGGGCTCGCGCACGACCTTGTCGACCAGGCCCAGGCTCTTCAGGCGCGGCGCGGTCAGGCCCAGCTGCTCGGCGGCTTCCTTGGCCTTGCCGGCGTCCTTCCACAGGATCGAGGCGCAGCCTTCCGGCGTGATGGTCGAGTACACCGCGTATTCCAGCATCACGGTGCGGTCGCCCACGCCCAGCGCCAGCGCGCCGCCGGAGCCGCCTTCACCGATCACGGTGCAGATGATCGGCACCTTCAGTTCGGCCATCTCGATCAGGTTGCGTGCGATCGCTTCGGACTGGCCGCGCGATTCGGCGTCGATGCCCGGCCAGGCGCCAGCGGTGTCGATCAGGGTCAGCACCGGCAGGCCGAAGCGCTCGGCCATCTTCATCAGGCGCAGGGCCTTGCGGTAGCCCTCCGGCTTGGGCATGCCGAAGTTGCGCTTGATCTTTTCCTTGGTGTCGCGGCCCTTCTGGTGGCCGATCACCATCACGGAACGGCCATTGATGCGGGCCAGGCCGCCCATGATGGCCTTGTCGTCGGCGAAGGCGCGGTCACCGGCCAGCTCCTGGAACTCATCGAACATGACGCGGATGTAGTCGGCGGTATACGGGCGCGACGGGTGACGGGCCAGCTGCAGCACCTGCCACGAGGTCAGGTTGCGGAAGATCTGCGCGGTGCGCATGCGCAGCTTGTCCTGCAGCGCGTGCACTTCCGCCTCGACATTGACCGCCGGCCCGGCACTGGCGTTGCGCAGTTCCTGGATCTTGGCTTCCAGGTCGGCGATGGGTTGCTCGAAGTCGAGGTAGTTCGGATTCATCGGAAGCCGTCGTGTAAAGAAGAGGGGAATTCTAGCCGAATGCGTGCAAACCACCCGTACGCCTTCGTCTGGAAGGCGACGGTAGCGCAGCCGGGCAGGGCGCGCCAGTCAGCTCAGGGCACCACCAGCGCGCTGCGGCCCATCAGCTGGCTGCGCTGGGAAACGAAGTCGTTGTAGGCCTCGTTGGCTTCCCGGCCCAGGCCGCTGCCCAGGGTGGCGGTGGCCGAGGTGAAGGCCATCTGCGCGTCGAAGTCCTGCTTGCGCAGGGCCTTCTGTTCATCGGCGGTGGTGGCCTTCAGCCACTGCGCGTAGACCTCGCGCAGCGGCGCGGCATGCGCCTCGAAAGCAGGCACCAGTGCCGGCAGGCTGGCCGGGGCCGGTTCCAGGCTGAACGCCGGGGGCACGTAGCCGGCCGGCTGCTCGCGCTTGAACGCGCCGGGCTCGCCCATGCCTTCTTCCACGTAAGCGATGAAGTCCGGCGCGGTGAACACCTTGGCCACGATCTGGCCGCCGCTGGCGTCGACGTGGGCCACCACCTTTTCCTTCGGGAAGGGCTCGCGCACGCCGTAGGTCCAGGTCTTGTCGATGAACAGTTCGTGGCTCTTCTCGAACGGGCCTTCAAAGTCGACGCCGCCCAGCTCGATGCCGGCCTTGCCGGTGCCGAAGTTCTTCAGCTTGCTCTCGTCGGTGACGTAGATCTCGCGGGCGACCACGTACTCGCTCAGGGTCGGGTTGATCAGTCCGCCGCGGCCATCGACGTAGACGATGAAGCGCACGTCGCCCAGTTTGTCGGTGTGCAGGCGGTGCTCACCGACGGCGAGCGAGATCGGGCGCGAACCCTGTGCGGCCACCGGCAGGTCCTTGCCATCGATGCTCAGCGCCAGCGGCGTGTCGGTCGGGTTGTCGATCTGGAACTCGATCTTCGACGGCGAGCAGGCGGCCAGGGCCAGAGCGGCGGCAAACGGGAACAGCAGGGTCTTCATCGGCAATCGTCCTTGATACTTGGAACGGGGAAACAGGGGGGGCAGGAAAACCAGGGAGCCAGCCTCAGCTGGCCCACGGTGGGCTGTAGCGCACTTTCAGCGTGCGCACGGCCGGGTCGGCGCGCAGCGCCTCCATCAGCTTGGAATCAATGCGTACCGCGCTTTGCCCGGACACATCAAGCATGCCGGCGATGCCACCCTGCGGACCCTTCAGCAGCAGGTCCAGGCGCAGTGGCGTGCGCCCCGGGCGATGGCGGTCGAGCAGGGCATCGATGCGCTCCCAGACCGGGCGCTGCTGGCGCAGGTCCAGGCGCAGCGACAACCGCGTGGCGTAGTTGGCGCAGACCTCGTCGAAGTCCCAGCACTGGCGGATGCGCAGCGCGTAGCCGCCGTTGAACTCGTCCTCGCGCAGGCCGCCCTTGACCACCAGGATGCGGTCCTTGGTCATCAGGTGCCCGAACTCGGCCATCGCGTCGGAGAACGCGCTGCACTCGACGCGCCCGCGCCCATCTTCCAGCTGGATGAAGATCTGGCTCTCGCCCTTGCGACGCACACCGACCACCTGGCCGGCCAGCACGGTCTGTACTTCCGGGCGCCAGCGCTTCTCGCCGCCACCACCGCCACCGCTGTTGGCGCTCCAGATCTTCTCCACCGAACCCAGGTCGTTGCCTACCAGATCGCGCACATCGTCGCGCCAAGGATCGAACGGGTGGCCGCTGAGGTAGAAACCGAGCGTGTCGCGCTCGCCGTTGAGGCGCTGAAGCAGCGGCCATTCTTCGGCTTCGGGCAGGTCCAGCTGGATCGACACGGTGCTCGGGTCGGGCCCGCCAAACAGCGAGTTCTGCCCGGACGCACGCTCGCGCGCCATCTGATAAGTGGCCTTGATCACTTCCGGCAGCTGCAGCATCAGCGAGGCGCGGTTGCGGCCGAGCTCGTCCAGCGCACCACAGTTGATCATCGCTTCCAGCGTGCGCCGGTTGAGCTTGGCCGAGCCGACGCGGGTGCAGAAGTCGAGCAGGTCCTTGAACGGGCCGCCCTTCAGCCGCTCCTCGACCACCGCCTCGCAGGCACCCTGGCCGACGCCCTTGATCGCACCGAGGCCGTACTGGATGGTGTCCGGGGTGACCGCTTCGAACATGAAGGCCGATTGGTTCACCTTGGGCGGCAGCACGGTCAGGCCAAGGTTGCGCACCTCGTCGAGGAAGCCGACCACTTTGTCAGTGTTGTCCAGGTCGGACGACAGCGTGGCCGCCATGAACTCGGCCGGGTAGTGGCGCTTCAGCCACGCGGTCTGGTAGCTGACCAGCGCATAGGCGGCGGCGTGCGACTTGTTGAAGCCGTAGCCGGCGAACTTCTCCATCAGGTCGAAGATCGCATCGGCCTTGGCTTCGTCCACGCCGTCCTTGGCCGCACCTTCGCGGAAGATCTCGCGGTGCTTGGCCATTTCGGCCGGCACCTTCTTGCCCATCGCACGGCGCAGCAGGTCGGCGCCGCCCAGCGAGTAGCCGCCGACGATCTGCGCCATCTGCATCACCTGCTCCTGGTACACCATGATGCCGTAGGTGTCCTTCAGGATGGCTTCGGTGCGCGGATCGGGATAGATGATTTCTTCCTGCCCGTGCTTGCGCGCGTTGAACGAAGGAATCAGGTCCATCGGGCCAGGGCGGTACAGCGACACCAGCGCGATCAGGTCTTCGAAACGGTCGGGGCGCGCGTCCTTCAGCAGGCGGCGCATGCCCGAGGATTCGAACTGGAACACCGCGCCGGTGTTGCCGTTGGCGAAGATGTCCTTGTAGGTGGGCGTGTCGTCCAGCGGGATCGCGGCGATGTCCACCGGCGGAATGCCGGCGCGCTCGTGGCGCTTGTTGATCGCCTTCACCGCCCAGTCGATGATGGTCAGCGTGCGCAGGCCGAGGAAGTCGAACTTCACCAGGCCCACTTCTTCCACGTCGTTCTTGTCGAACTGGGTGACCGGGTTCTTGCCCAGCCCGTTCTCGTCGTGTTCGGCATACAGCGGGCAGAACTCGCTCAGCGGCTCGGGCCCGATCACCACGCCACCGGCATGCTTGCCGGCGTTGCGGGTCAGGTCTTCCAGCTGCAGCGCCAGGTCGATCAGGTCGCGGACATCGTCCTCGGTCTCGTAGCGCTGGATCAGTTCCGGCGAGGCCATTTCCGAGCTGGGGCCTTCCTTGCCCTTGCCCAGTGCATCCTTCAGGTGGATACCCAGGATGTTCGGGATCAGCTTGGAAACGCCGTCGACCAGGCCGTACGGGAAGCCGAGCACGCGACCGGAGTCGCGCACCACCGCCTTGGCGGCCATGGTGCCGTAGGTGATGATCTGGCTGACGCGCTCGCGCCCGTACTTGCGCGCGACGTAGTCGATCACCTCGTCGCGGCGGTCCATGCAGAAGTCGATGTCGAAGTCGGGCATCGACACGCGTTCCGGGTTCAGGAAGCGCTCGAACAGCAGGTTGTACGGCAACGGGTCCAGATCGGTGATCTTCAGCGCCCACGCCACCAGCGAACCGGCACCGGAACCACGGCCCGGGCCGATCGGGATGCCCTGGTTCTTGCCCCACTGGATGAAGTCGGCCACGATCAGGAAGTAGCCCGGGAAGCCCATCTTGATGATGGTGTTGAGCTCGAACTCCAGGCGCTCGAAATACTCTTCGCGGGTCTTGCCCGGCGCCAGCGGATTCTTCTCCAGGCGCTCTTCCAGGCCGTTGCGCGACATCTTCTGGATCCAGGTGTCCAGGGTCTCGTCGTCGGGCACCGGGTAGTTGGGCAGGAAGTAGGTGCCCAGCCGCATCTCGATGTTGCAGCGCTCGGCCAGCGCCAGCGTGTTGTCGATCGCATCGGGGATGTCGGCGAACAGCGCGCACATTTCCTCGGCCGACTTCAGGTACTGCTGGTCGCTGTACTCGCGCGGGCGCTTGGGGTCGTCCAGCACACGGCCGGTGGAAATGCACACGCGCGCTTCGTGCGCGCTGAAGTCCGACGGCGACAGGAAGCGCACGTCGTTGCTGGCCACCACCGGCAGGCCACGCTGGCCGGCGGCCATCAGCGCGAACTGGTTGAAGGTTTCCTCGCCTTCGCGGCCGGTGCGGGTCAGCTCCAGGTGCAGGCCATCGCCGAACACGCGTTGCCAGTCGGCCAGCTGCTGCTCGGCCAGTTCATGCTTGCCGTCCAGCGCCAGGCGCCCGGCCAGGCTCTGCCGGCCGGCCAGCGCGAACAGGTTGGCGTTGCCGGCCTTCAGCCAGTCCGGATGGATGGCCACACCGCCTTCCGGGCGATGGCCTTCCATCCAGGCGCGGGTCAGCAGCCGCGACAGGCTCAGGTAGCCCTCGCGATCGCGGCACAGCAGGGTCATCCGCCACGGGTCCTGGCCTTCCTCGGCGATCAGCACGTCGGCACCGGCGATCGGCTTGATGCCCACGCCTTCGGCGGCCTTGTAGAACTTGACCAGCGCGAACAGGTTGTTGAGGTCGGTCACTGCCAGCGCGGGCAGGCCGAGCTCGACCGAGCGCGACAGCAGGTTGGCCTGCTTGGCCTTCTTCGGGTCCGCCTGGTCCGGTTTGGCCGGCACACGGATGGTGGAGTCCGCCAGCGAGAACTCGGTGTGGACGTGGAGATGTACGAAGCGGGAGTTGGACATGCCGGACCAGGTTGGAGCGCGCGGGCCCCGGGTGCTGACGGGGGAATCGTCGCCGGGGTCGGGAAGCGCTGGAGTGCCCGGTCAGGGTAACGAGGGCGGAGAGGCGCGACAAGCTCTTGACAGGCCCCGGAGGACGACCGGGTTCAGGCGTGCGGGAGCCCGTTTCCTGTAGAGCCGAGCCCACGCTCGGCTGCTGCGGAAAGCCGAGCATGGGCTTGTATGTTCCTCCCGGCTCCTACGCGGTATGTAGGAGCCAGGGTGGAGGGACCGTCAACATGATATCTGCGGGTAGCAGCCGACAGACGAGCCGAGCGATCCCCATCCCGCACCTTAACGTCGATAAAGGATCTAGCGGCCTTTGAGGACCGCCGATGGAGGCAAGCCAACGTGGTGCGGTACCACCCCAGCCCCTCAACAATAGCTGGGAGTTACGCAGATGTCAGATCGTTTAGCCGTCGGCATCGATGCCGACTCAAAGAGCCTTGTGGTGGCGCGCCATGGCACCAAGGGCAGCACTCGAATCCCCAATTCAGCGTCGGCCATCGGTAAGTGGCTGTCCGGCCTGCCGACCAGGACTCGCATTGGGGTGGAGGCGACCAATCGCTACCACGAGCTTGTGGCTCAATCTGCCCAGAAGGCCGGCCACGCGGTCTTTGTGCTCAATCCGCGCGACATCAAGCATTACGCCAAGGGGGTGGCTTGCCGCGGCAAGACCGACTCTGGCGACGCACAGGTTATCGCGCGCTACATCGCCAAGGAGGCCGACAATCTGCACGAGCATGTCGCTCGTTCGCCTGCGCAGGAGCGGCTGCATGTACTGCTCCAGCAACGTGACAGCCTGGTCAGGAGCAAGACGAAGCTCAATCTCTCGCTGGGGTCGGGAGCATCAGAATCCGCACTCTTCGGAGGGGTTTTCAGTAGCCTGAAAGAGGCCATCGCCCTGCTGGATCAAGAGATCCAACGGTTGTGCCGCAGTGGTGAACAGCACGATCTGTATCGACGAATCATGACCATTCCGGGGATCGAGACCGACGGTGGCGGCCTTCATTACCCATCACATCACGCGCTGGCCCTTGGCCAGCTCGGACGCCTGGATTGCCTGCACCGGCCTGGATCCGCGACCCAACGAATCCGGCGCACGGATCGGTCGGCGTCGCCTGTCCAAACGCGGCAGCGCCGGTTTGCGTCAGATCCTCTACATGGCGGCCATGGGCCTGACCCGCTCAAAGGGTGGCAAGCCTCTCTACAACGCCATCCGCGAGCGCGGCCACAGCAGTACTGCCACTTTCAACATTCTGGCGAGAAAACTAGCCAAGATCGCCTGGGGCGTCTTCAAGAGCGGTCGGGACTTTGACCCAGCCATGCTGAAAGTGGGTCAAGCCTGCTTCCAGCAGGCTTGACCGCGAACATAGGATCTCGGCTCTACAAGGTCAACCGAGGCACTCACGTACCGGGGCGAAGCTGCGCCGGTGCTCCATGCAGGGGCCGTGCTCGCGCAGGGCGGCCAGGTGGGCCGGGGTGCCATAGCCCTTGTGTTGCTCGAAGCCGTACTGCGGGTGGCGGGCGTGCACGTCCTGCATGTAGCGATCGCGCGAGACCTTGGCCAGGATCGATGCGGCCATGATCGCGCGGTCGATGCCATCGCCGCCGATCAGCGCCTGCGCCGGCAGTATCAGGCCCTTGGGCACCACGTTGCCGTCGATGCGCGCGAAGCCGGCCACGTGGGCGACCGCGGCGACGACATCGCGCATGCCCTGCAGGGTGGCCTGGTAGATGTTCAGGCGGTCGATGGTGTCCACGTCCACCAGCACCACGTGCCAGGCAAGGGCGCGCTCGATGATGCGGTCATGCAGCTGCTCGCGGCGCGCCGCGGTGAGCTGCTTGGAATCGTCCAGGCCGTTGATGCGTGGCCGTGCCGGGTCGAACACCACCGCCGCCACCGCCACCGGCCCGGCGAGCGGACCACGGCCGGCCTCATCGACGCCGGCAACCAGGCGTTCCGGCTCGATTACCGCGCTGCCATCGAACAGGGCCAGGCTGGCCGCTGCGGCGTGGCGGCGGCTCATGCCTGGGCCTGGTCGCGCATCAGCAGCTCGCCGACGGCGTCGGCGGCACGTGCCGAAGCATTGCGGCGCAGGCGCTCATGCAGGCGTGCATAGGTGTCCTGCAGGTCGGTTACCCGTTGTGGGTGGTCGAACCACTGCTGGATGGCCGCGGCCAGCTTGTCCGGCGTGCAGTCGTGCTGCATCAGTTCCGGTGCCAGGTCCTGCCCGGCCAGGATGTTGGGCAGGGCGAAGCGGTCGACCTTGATCAGGCCGAATGCCTTGACCAGACGGTAGGTCAGTTCGTTGACACGGTAGCCGACCACCATCGGCCGCTTCACCAGCATCGCCTCCAGGGTCGCGGTACCGGACGCCAGCACCACCACGTCGGCGGCGATCATGGCGTTGCGGGCCTGGCCGTCGAGCACATGCGAGTACGCGACCGGCAGCGCCGAGCGTGACAGCTGCTCTTCGATCAGGCGCTTGCAGGCGGGGTTGGCGGCAGGCACCACCACGTGCAGGCCCGGGATGCGTTCGGAGACCTGCCAGGCAGCCTCGAAGAAGGGTTCGCCGAGGCGCGAGATTTCGCCCAGGCGGCTGCCCGGCAGCACCGCCAGCACCTTGGCCGAAGTCGGCAGGCCAAGCGCGGCGCGCGCTTCCTCGCGGTTGCCCTGCAGCGGAATGTCGTCGGCCATCGGATGGCCGACGAAGCGCGCGTCGATGCCGTGCTTGGCATAGATGGGCGGCTCCATCGGGAACAGGCACAGCACCAGGTCGGCGCTGCTGCCGATCTTCTCGGCTCGCTTCTCACGCCAGGCCCAGACCGAGGGGCTGACGTAATGCACGGTGCGCACGCCTCGCTGCTTCAGCCAGCGCTCGATGCCCAGGTTGAAGTCGGGGGCGTCGATGCCGATGAAGACGTCCGGCTGCCAGTCCAGCGCACGCTGGCGGAACGCCGAGCGCAGCTTCAGCAGGCGCGGCAGATGGCGCAGTACTTCGGTCAGGCCCATCACCGCCAGTTCGCTGGCATCGTGCCAGGTCTGGCAGCCGGCGCTGCGCATGGCGTCGCCACCGATGCCGGCGAACTCGGCATTCGGGAAGCGCGCTTTCAGTTCGCGAACCAGGCCCGCACCGAGCAGATCGCCGGAGGCCTCACCGGCCACCAGGGCGATCCGCAACGGGCGCTCGCTGAGCACCCGTTGCGCGGGGACGCTGCCGGTCATCGAGGCCAGCGGAATCACAGCGGCGCCGGCCGGCGCCTGGCCGGTCGTGCTGCTCATCGCAGCAAGGGCCTCTCGGCGTGCTCGATGAAGTCCAGCATGGCCTTCACGTCATCGCTGTCACGCGCCTGTTCGGTCAGCTGCACCTTGGCTTCGGCCAGCGGCAGGCCCGCCACGTACAGGGTGCGGTAGGCACGCTTGATGGCGGAAATGCGCTCGGCGTCGAAGCCGCGGCGCTTCAGGCCTTCGCTGTTGATGCCGCGCGGGCGGCCCAGCGAATCGGTGCCGACCATGGTGAACGGCGGAACGTCGCCATTGGTCAGCGCCCCCATGCCGAGGAAGGCATGCGCGCCGATCCGGCAGAACTGGTGGGCACCGGCGAAGCCGCTGATGATCACGTAGTCGCCCACGGTCACATGGCCGGCCAGGGTGGTGTTGTTGGAGAACACGCAGAAGTTGCCGACATGGCAGTCATGCGCCACGTGCGTGTAGGCCAGCATCCAGTTGTCGTCGCCGATGCTGGTGATGCCGCCGCCGCCGCCGGTGCCACGGTTCAGCGTGACGAACTCGCGGAACACGTTGCGGTCGCCGATCACCAGCTCGGTGCGCTCCCCTGCATACTTCTTGTCCTGCGGTTCGCCACCGACCGCTGCGTGGCCGATGAAGCGGTTGTCGCGGCCGATCTTCGTCGGGCCGTGGATGCTGCAATGGGGGCCGATCACCGTGCCGGCACCGATTTCCACATCGGCACCGATCAGGGTGAACGCGCCCACCTGGACGTCATCGGCCAGGCGCGCGGCCGGGTCGATGACGGCGGTCGGGTGGATCCGCGGTGCGTTGTCAGTCATTCCTGCCTCCAGTGGATCAGCCCTTGGCGCCGGCACACATGACTTCGGCCGAGGCAACGACTTCACCGTTGACCTTGGCTTCGCCGTAGTACCAGCCCATGTTGCGGATCAGGCGCTTCATCTGCACATCCAGCATCAGCACGTCGCCGGGCACGACCTGCTTGTTGAAGCGGGCGTTTTCCACCTTGACCATGTAGAACAGCTTGGACTGCGAGTCACGGCCGAGCGTGAGCTGGGTCATCACGCCACCGGCCTGCGCCAGCGCTTCGATGATCAGCACGCCAGGCATGATCGGGCGGCCCGGGAAGTGACCCTGGAAGAACGGCTCGTTGATGCTGACGTTCTTCTGCGCAAGGATGCGCTTGGCCTCGATGTCGAGCTCAAGCACCCGGTCCACCAGCAGGAACGGATAGCGGTGCGGGAGCAGTTCCTGGATCTGGCAGACGTCGATCGGAAGCTGCAGCGTGTCGTTCATTCTTTCTCCTTGCCAGCAGCCAGGACGCGGCGAGCCAATGCGTCCAGCTGCTTGAAGCGCGCGGCGTTCTTGCGCCACGTGCGGTTGTCGGTCAACGGGGTGCCGGACGAGTACTCGCCCGGCTCATGGATGGAATTGCGGACCACCGACTTGCCGGTGATCACGACCTTGTCGCAGATCTCGAGGTGGCCGACCACGCCGACGTGGCCGCCGAGCAGGCAGTAGCGGCCGATCCTGGCACTGCCGGCGATGCCGGTGCAGCCGGCGATGGCCGAGTGCGCCCCGATCTGCACGTTGTGCGCGATCTGCACCAGGTTGTCCAGGCGCACGTCTTCGTCCAGCACGGTGTCTTCCAGCGCGCCACGGTCGACGCAGGTGTTGGCGCCGATTTCGCAATCGTCGCCGATGCGCACGCCGCCGAGCTGCGGCACCTTGATCCAGTTGCCGGCGTCCATGGCCAGGCCGAAGCCATCGGCGCCGAGTACGGCGCCGGGATGCACGCGAACGCGCTTGCCGAGCTTGACCCGGGTGACCAGGGTGACCCGCGCGATCAGCTCGCAGCCGTTGTCCAGGCTGCAGTCTTCGCCGATCACGCTGCCAGTGCCGATGATGCAGTTCTCACCGACCACGCTGCGCGCGCCGACGGAGACGAAGGGACCGATATGGGCGCTGGCGGCGACCTGGGCGCTGGGATCGATGACGGCGCTGGGGTGGATGCCCGGCGGGCGCGTTGGCGCGATATCGAACAGCGCGGCGATCTTGGCGAAGGTGGTGTACGGGTCCTTGGCCACGAGCGCGGCGCCGGGGGCGGCCTCGGCGTCGTCGGCACGCAGGACCACCAGCGAGGCCTGGCTGTCGGCCAGCTGGGCGCGGTAGCGTGGATTGGCAAGGAAGGTCAGCTGACCAGGACCGGCATGGGCGAGGGTAGCCACGCCATGGATGGCGGTGGCGGGGTCGCCATGGACCTGCAGGCCGAACTGCTCGGCGAGTTGCTGGGCGGTGTAGGTGGGAGTATTCACGGCGGGAGTTTAACGTGTGACGCCATTGCGGTCATGCGGGGTGCGATTGTGCGGCCAACGGCGAGGCCTCTCGTGGCCGGCAGAGCCAGGTTCATGGGCCGGGTCGGACGGGGCGGAGCCGCGGGGGACGGCGCAAGTACGTCCCTGTAGCCTTGATCGCCGCATCCATGCGGCTCACACCCCCGCAGCCCCGCCCCGTCCGGCCTTCGACGGTCTGGCGCGAGTGCCAGCCACGGAAAAACAGAAAAGATCAAAAGCGGGGCGCGCGCTTCCCGCATCTGGACTAAACGAAAACGCCGGGCAGAGCCCGGCGCTTCGCGCCCCGTCTGGTGGAGAGCCCCCCTTTGTTAAGGGGGGCGCGCCAGCGGCGCGGGGGATAGGTGAAATGCGCGGGCAATTCACCGGAGGTGGATCAGTTCTGGGGAACAACGTTCCTCAGAACTGGCCACCGAACGTGAATTGCAGCCGTTCGATCTTGTCATCGTCTTTCTTCTTCAGCGGGAAGGCGTAGCTGATCGAGATCGGGCCGACCGGGGCGCGCCACAGCAGGGCCACACCGGTGGACACGCGCAGTTCGTTGGCCTTGAAGTTGTCCACGCCGTTGTAAACGTTGCCGAAGTCGACGAAGGCTGACACACGTGCCGACGGGCTGTCGAACAGGCGCGGGAAGTAGGCTTCGACCGAACCAACGGTCTTCAGCGAACCACCCAGCGGCTGGCCTTCCGGATAGCCGTTGGTGACTTCGCGCGGGCCGAGGGTGTTGTCTTCGAAGCCACGCACCGAGTTGGTACCGCCGGCGTAGAAGTTCTCGAAGAACGGCAGGCCGCTGGCGGTCACCGTACGGGTGGTGCCGTCCGGGTTGGTCAGCGTGCGGGTGTAGTCGTTGCCATAGGCATCGCCGTAGCCCACTTCGGCACGGGTGTTGATCACCAGCGACGGCATGATCGGCCAGTACTTGCTGATCTGGTAGTTCAGCTTGTAGTACTCGATGGTCGAACCCGGCAGCGTGGTTTCCAGGCCGATGCGCTGGTAGGTACCGCGGGTCGGCATGAAGTAGTCGTTGCGCGAGTCACGCGCCCAGCCCAGCTCGGTGCGCCAGGCATGGAACGTGCGCTTACCGACGGCGTTGATGTAGTCGATGATCGACTGCGGGGTCGAGCCCTGGTAGGTGGTGATCTGGTTGCTGTCGATGCCGAACATCAGCGAGACGGTATCGGTCTCGGTGATCGGCACGCCGAACACCACCTGCGCCGAACCATTGGTGCTGTTGTACTGCGCGGTATTGAAGTCGGAGTAGTCCAGCTCGCGCCAGGACAGGTTGTAGCCCAGCGACACGCCGTCATCGGTGAAGTACGGGTTGGTGTAGCTGAAGCCGTAGCGCTGCAGGTAGCTGCTGCGCGAGGCTTCGACCGACACGCGGTTGCCGCCGCCGAGGAAGTTGTTCTGCGACAGCTGCACCGACGTGGTCATGCCGTAGGACTGCGAGTAGCCCAGGCCGAACACGAAGCTGCCGGACGTGGTTTCCTTGACGTTGTAGACGACGTCAACCTGGTCGTTGCTGCCGCTGACGGCCGGGGTTTCCACGTCCACCGACTCGAAGTAGCCCAGGCGCTGCAGGCGGATCTTGGAGCGGTCGATCGCGGCCTGCGAGTACCAGCTGTTCTCGAACTGGCGCATTTCGCGACGCATCACTTCGTCGGACGTACGTGTGTTGCCACGGAACAGGATGCGACGCACCGACACGCGAGGGCCGGGCACGACCTGCATGTTGATCGCCACGGTCTGCTCGGGGCGGTTGGTGGTCGGGATCGGGTTCACCTTGGCGAACGCATAGCCGATGTTGGACAGCGAGTTGGTGATGGTGTCCGAGCTGAATTCCAGCAGCGCACGCGAGAACGTGTCGCCGGACTTCTGGATCACCATGCGCTCGACGTCCTCCTGCGGGAGGATCGTGTCGCCGCTGACCTTGATCTCGGAGATCTTGTACTGCGCACCTTCGGTCACGCCGGCGGTGAGGAACATGTCGCGCTTGTCGGGGCTGATCGACACCTGGGTCGAATCAATGCTGAAGTCGACATAGCCGCGGTCGAGGTACCAGGAATTGAGCTTTTCCAGGTCGCCGGACAGCTTTTCCTTGGAGTACTGGTCGTCACGGCGGTACCACGACGCCCAGTTGTGCTCCTTGGACTCCCAGGTCTCCAGGATGTCCTTGCTCTCGAACTTCTCGGTGCCGACCAGGTTGACGTGACGGATCTTGGCCGCCTTGCCTTCCTTGATCGCGATCGCGATGTCCACGCGGTTGCGGTCCAGCGGGCTCACCGTCGGGGTGATCTCGACGTTGTACTTGCCGCGGTCGTTGTACTGGCGGCGCAGTTCCTGGGTCACGCGGTCCAGGCTCAGGCGATCGAAGGTGCCGCCCTCGGTCAGGCCGATGTCGGACAGGCCCTTGAGCAGCTGCTCGGACTTGATGTCCTTGTTGCCGGTCACGGTCAGCTTGTTGATCGCCGGGCGTTCCTTGACGGTCACCACCAGGATGCTGCCCTGGCGGTCCAGCTGCACGTCTTCGAAGAAGCCGGTCTTGTACAGGGCGCGGATGGTCTCGCCGACCTTGTTGTCGGTGACCGTCTCGCCACGCTCCACCGGCAGGTAGGTGAATACCGTGCCCGAGCTGATGCGCTGCAGGCCATCCACGCGGATGTCGCTGACAGTGAAGGGCTCGGCTGCCTGGGCCAGGGCGGGAGCGCCGGTGACGGCGGCGAGGGCGAGGGCCAGCAGGCGGCGATTGGGGAGTCGCGTCATGTCACGTCCGGTAGGAAGGTCGATTTCGTTGGTGCGGGATGCCGACGCTGTAGACGGCAACAACATGGAAAAGTTCATCGCGGGACCAGGCCGAGGATGTCGTTGTAGAACGCCAACCCCATCAACCCGGCCAGCAACGCCAGGCCGATGTACTGGCCGGCGGCGATGGCACGCTCGCTCAGCGGGCTGCCCTTGACCAACTCGATAAGGTAATACAGCAGGTGGCCGCCGTCCAAGATCGGGATCGGCAACAGGTTGATGATGCACAGGCTGAGTGACAGCAGGGCAAGGAACTGCAGGAACCAGTCCAGGCCGCGTTTGGCTGAAACATTGGCCACGCGGGCGATGGTCACTGGTCCGGAAACGTTCTGCAGCGAGGCTTTGCCGGTGACGATGCGGCCCATCATGCCCAGCGAATCGGCCGCCAGGCGGCCTGTTTCGCGCACGGCCACGGTGACCGCGTCGAGCGGGCCATAGCGCAGCAGGGTGTCATAGGGCGGGCTGAACGAGGTCGGGAACTGCACGCCGATCTGCCAGATCGGCTCGCCCCTGGAATCCTTGCCCTGGCGCGGGGTGACTTCCAGCGCCAGGCGTTCGCCGCCCCGCAGGACCTCGATCATGCCCGGGCCGCCAGCGCGGCCCAGCGTCTGGATCTCGCCGATGACCTGGTCGGCACCGTCGATGCGCTGGCCGTCGATCGCCACGATCAGATCGCCCGGCTGCAGCTGCCCGGCCACCACGGAGTCCGCGGTGAGCGAATCGACCCGTGCCGGTTGCAGCCACGACTGCCAGTAAAGGCCAGCCAGGATCGGCACGCGTCGTTCATCGAAACCGGGGGGCAGCTGCGACAGCGGCAGGGTGCGCACGCGCACCTGATCGGCCGGGTCCAGCACTTCCAGCGTCACGTCGCGGCGGTCCATCGCTGCGGCGGTCAGCGCCATGCTGGCCTCGCCGAGGGTGACCACCGGGCGCTCGTCCACGCGCAGCACGCGGTCGCCGCTGGTCAGGCCGGCGCTGGCGGCGATGCCGCTGACACGGCCGATGGTCGGCGAATAATCCTGCTTGCCGATCACGAACATCGCCCACAGCAGCAGGATGCACAGCAGCAGGTTGGCGATCGGTCCGGCGGCGACGATGGCGATGCGCTGCCAGACGGTCTTGTGGTTGAAGGCCTGGCCGCGCTCGTGCGGGTGGACTTCGACTTCGCGTTCGTCGAGGAATTTCACATAACCGCCCAGCGGGATGGCGGCGATGGCGAACTCGGTACCGTGCTTGTCCCGGCGCGACCACAGCGGCCGGCCGAAGCCGACCGAGAAGCGCAGGATCTTGACCCCGCACAGGCGCCCGACCCAGTAATGCCCGAACTCGTGGAACGTGACCAGCAGCCCGAGGCTGACGATCATCCACCAGACCGATCCGATGAAGTCAGTCATGCAGGCTCACAGTGGCGGGCAGGGGCGGCGTCGTCATGCGTGTGCGAGGCGGTCGTTCAGGCGGCGTCGATGGCGTTCAGGGTGAGCTGGCGTGCCCGCTGGTCGGCGGACAACAGGACCTCCAGTGTATCGGCTGGCTGGGTCGGCAGTGTTGAAAGAGCGTTAGCAACCAGTTCCGGGATGGTCAGGAAACCGATCCGGCCCTGAAGAAACGCTGAAACGGCCTCTTCATTGGCAGCGTTCAGCACCGCCGGCGCGGTGCCACCGGCCTGCATCGCCTGCCAGGCGAGGGCCAGGCAGGGGAAGGCGTCGGTGTCGGGGGCCTCGAAATCCAGCCGGCCCTGGGCCAGCAGGTCCAGCCCCGCCACGCCCGATTCGATGCGTTGTGGCCAGCCCAGGCCAACGGCCAGGGTGGTGCGCATGTCCGGCAGGCCCATCTGCGCCAGGGTCGAACCGTCCACGAACTCGACCAGCGAGTGGACCAGGCTCTGCGGATGCACCAGCACGTCGATGCGCTCACCGGGGATGCCGAACAGGTGGTGGGCCTCGATCACTTCCAGGCCCTTGTTCATCAACGTCGCCGAATCGACCGAGATCTTCGGGCCCATCGACCATTTCGGGTGGGCCACGGCCTGGGCCGGGGTGACTTGGGCCAGCGCGGCCCGGCTGCGGCCGCGGAACGGGCCACCGGAGGCGGTCAGCAGGATGCGGCGCACACCGGCACCGTCAATGCTGGCGTCGCGCGAGCGCAGGCACTGGAAGATCGCGCTGTGTTCGCTGTCGATCGGGATGATTTCGGCGCCGGCACGTTCGGCAGTGCGGGTCAGCAGCTCACCGGCCAGCACCAGCGATTCCTTGTTGGCCAGCAGGATGCGCTTGCCCGCGGCGGCCGCGGCCAGGGTGGAAGACAGCCCGGCCGCACCGACGATGGCGGCGACTACGGTGTCGCAGGCATCGCTGGCGGCCAGCTGGTCCAGCGCGGCATGGCCGGCATGCGCCTCGGTGGCCAGTCCGGCATCGCGCAGGCCGTCGCGCAGCTCGGCGAACAGTGATGCGTCGGCGATCACCGCGTGCGCGGGCTTGTGCTGGCGGCACAGCGCCAGCAGCGCCTGAACCTGGCGGCCGGCGGCCAGCACGGTGGCCTGATAGCGCTGCGGGTGGCGGGCGATCACGTCCAGCGTGGAGGCACCGATCGAGCCGGTGGCGCCGAACACGGCGACCCGGCGCAGGTCTGCGACAGCATTCATGGTCAGAACCCGAAGATTTCCTTGCCGAGTGCGAACACCGGCACTGCAGCCAGGACGCCGTCGACACGGTCGAGCACGCCGCCATGGCCCGGAATCAGGTGGCCCGAGTCCTTGGCGCCGGCGTGACGCTTGATCAGGCTTTCAAACAGATCACCCAGTACCGAGGCGAACACGGCCACCACCGAGGTGATCAGCAGGCCCGGCAGATGTGCGGTATCGATGCCGGCCAGCCAGCCCAGGCCGACGGCCACGGCGACACCGGCCAGCAGGCCGCCGAACAGGCCTTCCCATGTCTTGTTGGGGCTGATGCGCGGGGCCAGCTTGTGCTTGCCGAAGTGACGGCCGGCGAAATAGGCGCCCGAATCGGCCGCCCAGACCAGTGCCAGGGCAGCCAGCAGCCACAGGTGGCCCTGCTTGCCCGGCGGATCGCCGCCAGCATGGATCAGCACCAGCGCGGCCCAGGCCGGAACGATGGCCAGCGTACCGGCCAGCATCTTCACGATGCGCGAGGGTGCCGACGGTTGCGCGCCGAAATTGAAGAAGCGAAGCCAGACCAGCGCCGCCAACCACCAGGCGACGCCGGCCAGGGTGGTTATCTGGAACAGCACCAGCGTGCTGCCATCGGCCCAGACCAGCAGCACCATCAGCAGCAGGTTCAGCACCAGCAGCACGGTGCGTGCCAGGGTGTCTTCGATGCCGGCCAGCTTCAGCCACTCCCACAGGCCGATCAGCAGCACCGCAGCCGCCGCCGCTGCCAACCATTGGGTCGGCAGCAGCAGGATCGCGGCAATGGCGACCGGCGCCATGATCAGCGCGGCAAGGACTCGGGTCTTGGTCATGGGCTGGAAGTCTCGGTGGCCAGTGCGGCGATCTGGGCGCTGGTCAGGCCGAAACGACGCTCACGGCTGCCATAGGCGTCCAGCGCCTGCTGCAGCAGAGCGGGATCGAAGTCCGGCCACAGCGCCTCGGTGAACCACAGCTCGGTGTACGCCAGCTGCCACAGCAGGAAGTTGCTGATGCGGGTGTCGCCACCGGTGCGGATGAACAGGTCCGGTGGCGGCAGGTCGGCCAGGGCGACCTGGCTGCCCAGCAGCGATTCGTCGATCTGTTCGGGCAGCAGGCGGCCGGCGGCGACCTCGGCGGCCAGTGTGCGCGCGGCGCGGGTGATGTCCTGGCGGCCACCGTAGCTGGCGGCGATCGACAGGGTCAGGGTGGTGTTGTCCGCGGTGCGCTGCTCGGCCAGCTGCATGCGGCTGACCAGCCCGGCGCCGAAGCGTTCGCGCTCGCCGATGAAGCGCACGCGCACGCCACGCCGATGCAACTCGTCCACTTCGCGGTCGAGCGCGCCGAGGAACAGCTTCATCAACGCATCGACTTCTTCCTGCGGCCGGCCCCAGTTTTCGCTGGAGAACGCGAACAGGGTCAGCGCCGGAATACCCAGCTCAAGGCAGCGCTCGATGGTGCGGTTGACCGCACGCGCGCCGGCCCGGTGGCCGATCACGCGCGGACGACGGCGCTGCTGTGCCCAGCGCCCATTGCCATCCATGATGATGGCAATGTGGCGGGGCAGGGCGGCCGGCAACGGAGGCGGGACTGAAGGCATCGACTTCAGACCGACAGCAGTTCTTTTTCCTTGTCGGCAACGACCTTGTCGACGTCCTTGATGTGGGTGTCGGTCAACTTCTGGATGTCGTCTTCACCGCGCTTCTTCTCGTCTTCGCTGATCGCCTTGTCCTTGACCAGCTTGGCGATTTCCTTGTTCGCGTCCTGACGGATGTTGCGGATCGCGATCTTGGCGCCTTCCCCTTCCTTCTGCACCTGCTTGACCAGCTCCTTGCGGCGCTCTTCGGTCGGCGGCGGCATGTTGATGCGGATCGCGGTGCCCAGCGTGTTCGGGGTGAACTCGGCGTTGTAGAGACCCTTTTCGATCTCCTTGATCATGCTCTTGTCGAACGGCGTGACGAGCAGCGAGTGGGCGTCGGCGTTGGAGATCGATGCGACCTGGTTCAGCGGGGTGCTGGCGTTGCCATAGGCGCTGACCGTGACGCGGTCCAGCAGGGCCGGGGTGGCGCGGCCGGTGCGGATCGAGGTGAGGGTGTGCTTCAGAGCGTCGATGCTCTTGGCCATGCGCGTCTGCGCGTTGTTCTTGATGTCGTTGAGCATCGCCCGGTCCTGGGTGTAACTGGAATCGGGCGATTATAGGCGAATACGGGACGCTGCCGGGCCTGAATCGGCCCGGAGCTCGCCTGGCACTCAGGCTCAGGCCGGGTCGCGGCCCTGGACCAGGGTGCCGATGTTCTCGCCGCTGAGGATCTTCAGCAGCTCGCCCGGCTGGCCCATGTCGAACACGCGCATCGGCAGGTCGCTGTCGCGGGCCAGTGCGAAGGCGGCGGTATCCATCACTTCCAGGCCACGGCGGATCACTTCGTCGTAGCTCAGGCTGTCGAAGCGGACCGCGTCGCTATGCTTGTTCGGGTCCTTGTCGTACACGCCGTCAACCTTGGTCGCCTTCAGCAGCAGGTCGGCGCCGATCTCGATCGCGCGCAGGGCGGCACCGGAGTCGGTGGTGAAGAACGGGCTGCCGACGCCGGCGGCGAAGATCACCAGGCGGCCCTTTTCCAGGTGGCGGATGGCGCGGCGCCGGATGTAGTCCTCGCACACGTCGTTGATCTTGATCGCGCTCATCACCCGGGCCTTGGCGCCCAGCTTTTCCAAGGCGTCCTGCATGGCCAGAGCGTTGATGACCGTGGCCAGCATGCCCATCTGGTCGCCGGTGACCCGGTCCATGCCGCCAGCGGCCAGGCCGGCGCCGCGGAAGATGTTGCCGCCGCCGATAACCAGCGCAACTTCGGCGCCTGCCTGCTGGGCTTCGATGACCTCACGGGCCAGGCGGTTGATGATCTTCGGGTCGATGCCGTAGTCCTCATCTCCCATCAGCGCCTCCCCGGATAGTTTCAGAAGGATGCGGCGATAGGCGAGCTTGGACATAGGGACCTCGGGTGCGTGGAAATCGCGGGCGATTCTACGCGCATGCGGCGTCGGGCCAAAGTGTTTTGTGCACTGCGGCGCAAAATCCTGCCATCCGCCCCGGTCAAGCGGGGCGTCCCGTTCAGCCCAGCTCGGCGCCGGCGGTGGCTGAAAGCTTGTCGTGGCCGAGGGCGCCTGGGGAGCGGGCGATCACCCGGTTGCGGCCCAGGTTCTTCGATCGGTACAGCACATCGTCGGCGGCACGCAGCAGGTCCTGCACGTCGGCAAAGCGCTCGTAGCCGCCCTGGGTGGCCACGCCGGCGGAGAAGGTGACGAACAACGGACCTCCCTCCAGCTCGGCCATCGGCGTGGCGACGATGTTGGCCAGTACCCGGCGGATCACGTCCAGGGCCACGCTTTCGCTGGTATTGGGCAGCAGCGCGACGAATTCCTCGCCGCCGAAGCGGGCCACGGTGTCGCTGTTGCGCAGCTGGCCCTGCAGCTTGCCGGCAAAGGCGCGCAGCACCTCGTCGCCGGTCAGGTGGCCGTGGGCATCGTTGATCTTCTTGAAGTCGTCCAGGTCGATGAAGGCCACCGACAGCGGCCAGCCCTGGCGCCCGGCGCGCAGGAACTCCTGCTCCAGCACCGCCTCCAGCTGGCGGCGGTTGAGCACGCCGGTCAGGGCGTCGCGGTGGGCCTGGTCGGCCAGGCGCTTGGCCCGCGCCTCGAATTCGTCGGCGCGGCGGCGCGCCTGGTCGGCATCCTGCAGCTCGCGCAGGTTGCGCAGGGTGGCCAGTTCCTGCGCGTGGTCGATCAGCTCACGGACCCGCGAGGGCGAGTTCAGCCCGGCCTCGAACAGGCTGGCGATGTCCGGCAGGGCCTCGCTGATGCGGGTCAGCACCTGGTCGAAACGGGCGCTGTCGAGTTCCAGCCGGTCATGTACCTGGTGCAGGGCGCGCTCGCGGGCGGCATCGGCATCTTCGTCCAGCCAGATGTCGGCGACCGCGCCGGACAGCTGCACGCAGGCCTGGAACGGCGAATCGGCAGCGTCGTCGTCCTCGCTGTGGCTGATGCTCTCCACCAGATAGCGCGGCAGGCCCCATTGCTCGGCCACCCAGGCGCCGACATCGGCGTGGCTGCAGCCGAGCGCGTCGCGCTCGCGGGCAACCAGGTCCGTGTTGTCACGGGCTTCGCGCAGCAGCGGCAGGTAGCGCTCCGATTCGGCCTGGGCCAGGCACAGCACGCCCAGGTCCTGCAGCAGCCCGGCCAGCATCAGTTCCTCCAGGCGGCGCAGGCCGCGGGCCTGGCCCAGCTGGCTGGCGGCCAGTGCGCTGAGAATGCTGCGCTTCCACGCGCGCTGGCGCAGGTCGTGGTCGGCACCGGCGCCGCCGGTCAGGCCCTGGGTGACGGTGAAGCCCAGGGCAAGGCTGATCGTGGCATTCAGGCCGAGCATGGTCAGTGCCTGGCCGAGGTTCTCGATGCGGCGACGACTGGCGTACAGCGGCGAATTGGCGATGCGCAGCATGCGAGCGCTCAGCGCCATGTCGATGGCGATGATGTCGGCGGCGGTGGCGATGTCCGTTTCCGGGTCCTGTGCCAGTTCGATGATGCGCAGGGCAATACCGGGTGGCGAAGGCAGGTTGCGGCAGAGCGCCAGGGCAGCTGTCAGCTCGGGAGGCATGTCGGGTCGTTCAATTCCATTGGGACAAGAATACCTAGGAATGCATCACAGTCCTCGATTTTCGTTCCTGCTATGTGACTGTGGATTCCCTGCGCCGAGTATCGGCTTGATTCGCGCGCAACGCAAAGGTGCCGGTGTGCGCGGCGTCGGTGTGCGCAACAACAGTTGGAGCATGAGCCTCCCATTGTCCCGGGCATAAAAAAAGAGCCGCGGATTCCCGCGGCTCCTTCTGGTCGCTTCGCAGCCGGAAGGCTGGAATCAGACCTGCATCGCCTTGGCAACTTCAGCGGCGTAGTCTTCCACCACCTTCTCGATGCCTTCGCCGACGATCAGCAGCTTGAAGCCAGCCACGTCGGCGCCAGCGGCCTTGACCACCTGCTCGACGGTGGTGTCGCCCAGCACGTAGGTCTGGCCGTACAGGGTCACGTCGCTGACGATCTTGTTGATCTTGCCGCTGATGATCTTTTCCAGGATCTCGGCCGGCTTGGCCTTGTCCTTTTCGGACATCTTGGCCAGCTCGATTTCCTTTTCCTTTTCGACGAAGTCGGCCGGAACGTCCGAAGCCTTGTTGTGCGGCGGCTTCAGGGCAGCCACGTGCATCGCCAGGCCACGGGCCAGCTCGACGTCGCCGCCGATCAGGTCGACCAGTACGCCAACCTTGCCGTTGGTGTGGACGTAGGCACCGATGTTGCCGGTGGTGTCGACCTTGACCATGCGGCGGATCTGGATGTTCTCACCCAGGGTCTGCACGGCGGTGGCGCGGGCTTCTTCAACGGTGCGGCCATCGGCCAGCTTGGCAGCCTTCACGGCTTCGACGTCGGTGGCGCCCGATGCCAGGGCGGCAGCGGCGACGGCATTGACGAAGGACTTGAAGTTGTCATCGTTGGCGACGAAGTCGGTTTCCGAGTTGACTTCGACCAGCACGGCCTTGCCGCCATCCTGGGCCAGGCCCAGGCGGCCTTCGGCGGCCACGCGGTCAGCCTTCTTGTCGGCCTTGGCGGCGCCGGACTTGCGCATGGCTTCAGCAGCAGCGTCGATGTCGCCGTTGGCTTCGGTGAGCGCCTTCTTGCATTCCATCATGCCGGCGCCGGTGCGCTCGCGCAGTTCCTTGACCAGGGAAGCAGTGATTTCCACGGGATTACCTCACGAAAGAAAGGGGTTGGGCCGGCATGGTGGCCGGCCCGTGTGACACGGTCCTGTCACGCGCCAAAGGCTGCGTGCAGGGAGGGTGGATGCCGGGCGTCCACCCCGGGGCCTGGATCAGGCCTGGGCGTCGTCGCCCTTCTTGGCAGCCTTCTTGGCCGGAGCGCGGCGGGCCGGCTTCTCTTCGCCTTCAGCAGCGGCTTCAGCGAACTCTTCCTCACGCACCGAAGCAGCGTGCGGAGCAGCAGCCTTGCCTTCCAGCACGGCGTCGGCAGCGGCGCGGGCGTACAGCTGCACAGCGCGGATGGCGTCGTCGTTGCCCGGGATGGCGTAGTCCACCAGTTCCGGGTTGTAGTTGGTGTCGACCACGGCGATGACCGGGATGCCCAGCTTCTTGGCTTCCTTGATCGCGATGTCTTCGTGGCCGATGTCGATCACGAAGATGGCGTCCGGCAGACGGTTCATGTCCTTGATGCCGCCCAGCGAGGCTTCCAGCTTGTCGCGCTCGCGACGCAGGCCCAGCACTTCGTGCTTGACCAGCTTCTCGAAGGTGCCGTCGGTTTCACCGGCTTCCAGTTCCTTCAGGCGGGCAACCGACTGCTTGACGGTACGGAAGTTGGTCAGGGTGCCGCCCAGCCAACGCTGGTTCATGAACGGCATGCCGCAACGCTCGGCTTCTTCCTTGATGGTCTCGCGGGCGCTGCGCTTGGTGCCCAGGAACAGGACGGTGCCGCGCTTCTGGGCAACCGACGAGATGAAGTTCATCGCGTCGTTGAACAGCGGGACGGTCTTTTCCAGGTTGATGATGTGGATCTTGCCGCGGGCGCCGAAGATGTACGGAGCCATCTTCGGGTTCCAGTAGCGGGTCTGGTGGCCGAAGTGGACGCCGGCTTCCAGCATCTGACGCATGGTGACCTGGGGCATTGCAATACTCCTGATATGGAACCAGCGATTCCGCCCGCGGGGATAGGTATGCGGGACGCGTGGAAGCGCGATCGGTTCCGGGGTTGGGCTTCCCTGTTGCCTCCGTGGCCGAACTCCTTGCGGAGCACCCCGGCACGGATGGGGGCAGCAGGTGTGGATTCACCGGTGACGTCCGGTGTGGACGGTCTCCCGCGCACGCAGGCGGCAGGAATCCGGTCGATTATAGCCCGCTCGGTGCGCTCGCTGCAATTGCCGGGTCCGGCACGGTCAGATCGACCACGCGGCCGTCCTGCAGCCGGGCTTGGAAATGGCCACGGGCATAGCCGTTGGCATGGGCGGGGAGGGCCCAGCGACGCTCCCGGCCCGCCAGCAGGTAGCCGGCCAGTCCCGGCAGCAGCAGGGTGCGGCGGCCATCGTCGGCGACGAACGCAAGATCGTGCAGGCGGGCGTGTACGGTACCTGCGTTGCTCAATCGCAGAAAGGGATGTGACGTACCGGGTTCGATCCCGGCATGCAGCTCCGGCCACGCCAAGGGCATGGCGTGGCCCCTGAACAAGGGCAGCGAGTACCGTGGCAGGTCCGGTTCAGTGGGAGCCAGAAGCACCCGGTAGGCCTGCTCGACGGCAATGGGTGACCTGTCCCGGGGCAGCAGCCAGATGCGTTGGCGGGTGCCGGGCGGGAGGTCGAGCCGGGCAGGGCTGGCCAGGATCTGGTCGCTGGGCCGCAGCTTTTCCGCGTCGGCCTGCTGTTCCCAGGCCAGGATCCGAACCTCGCCCTGCCAGCGGCCGGGACCGGGGTTGTACAGCCACAGCTCGCTGTGTCCCTCTTCGGCTGGCAGCTGCAGGGTGGTGGGCACCAGGTCCAGCGCCGACGCGGGCAGCGCCAGCAGCAGTACCAGCAGGCTGAGCAGGGTACGCATCAGTAGATGACGGTCACGGCGGGCGCCGCGTCGTCGCTGTCGGCCGGCGGCGCGAGATCGCGGATCTGTTGCGGAAGCTCGGGCGCGTCGCTGCGCTTGTGCGGTGCCGCGCATCGGGTGTTGCCGGCATCACCGCTGCAGCCCTCGACCACGGTCAGCCGGATCTGCAGGGGTGTGCTGCCGGGATCGGCCCACGCGGGCGTACTGGCGACCAGCATCGTCCCGATCAGAAGTGCGCGAACCACCTGCCATCCACCGTGCTGTAGGACCCGTTGCGCGGTATCGGCAGGTTGCGCCGGAACTGTAGAGCCGAGCCCATGCTCGGCTTGCCGGATGCCAGAAAATGAAGCCGAGCATGGGCTCGGCTCTACAGGGGACTCAATAGGTGATCGTCACCTGCACCAGATCGTTGTAGGTACCGGCCGCGGGCTGGCCGGTGACCGGCGGCACCCGGCCATAGATGGTCAGCTGCTGCGCGCTGCCACTTCCGGTGCCGCCAACGGTATCGACGTTGAGGGTACTACCCCAGCGCAGGCTGCGCGCGGCATCGCGGTACAGCTCATAGGGGAGGTAGTAGGTGCCGCTGCCAATGGTGGTGGCCATGCGCCGGGTGGTGGAGGCGCCGGGGTTGTTCTGGCCATTGTTGAGGCTGATCTGGTAGGCAGTGTTCTTCAGGCAGGTCAGCGTGAGCGTGGCGGTCCGGTCGATGTTGGCGGGAATGCTGCCGGTGACGTTGCCGAAGTCCATGCTGGTGGTGACGTAGCTGCCGCATTGCGGCAGCACGTTGGCAGTGGCGGTGAAGCTGAATGCCCCACTGGCGCTGTTGGTGCCGGTCGCGCCGCCGTTGCAGGTGGCCGGCACGGTGGCGGTGCCGAGCAGGACTTCGTTCCAGGCCCAGGTAAGCACCACGTTGGCGCCGCTGAAGGTGCTGCTGTAGGCACCCGAAGCGAGGATCTGGTTGGCAGGGATCTGCGCGAACAGCTGCACGGACTGCGCACCGCTGCCGCCGGTCAGCAGCGGCACGCTGTAGCTCATGGTCAGTTCCTGCGCGGGTGGCGTGCCGCGCGGCACCAGGCCGGTGGCCTGGCTGTAGCTGGCGGTGTTGTACAACTGGAAGTTCATGGTGTCGCTGGTGGAGGTGGACATCGTGCGGAAGGTGGAGCTGCTGCCGCCGCCACTGCCAGCGCCGATACCCACGCAGACGCGGACACCGGTGGTGGCCAGCAGGCTCAGTGCGGCGGTGGTGCAGGTCACCGTGATGTTCAGCGTTGCCGCCGTAGGGCCGGGAGCGTTGCTGTTGATGTTGCCGAATGGCAGGGTCGGGTTCGCGATTGCCGTGCAGACCGCTGTCGCCCGGGCCGGCAGTGCCGCGAGCAGGCCGGCGACCAGCAGCACGCCGAGCAGCAGCACCCTCACGGCGCGACCTCCGGAATGCACTGCAGCGGTGCCGGCTTCGGCCGGGCGCCAGACGCCACCACCTTGGGCTGGTCGGGTACCTTCACCCGGCACTGGCCGCGGCTGGTGGTGATGTACAGCACGCTGCCGGCAGCGATGTCTTCCAGGTACAGCAGGCCGTCATAGCCCACCGTGGCCTGGCGTCCATCGGGCAGCTGCACTTCGCTGCCCACTTCCAGTGGCTGCCCGTCCATGCTCTGAAGCGTCAGGCTCAGAGAGGGACGCGAGCGCAACTGGAACGTCACGTGGGTACCGGCGCGCTGGCGCGGCGTCACCCAGTCCTCGATGCGGTCGGCACGCATGTCCTCGGGCAGGTCCAGGGTGTCGATCGAGACCCGGTTGCGCTGCCAGGACAGCAGCGGGCTGACCAGCAACAGGCCACGATCATCGGTGACGCCGATCAGGCGGTTCTCCAGACGCACCGGCACGCCGCCGACGCCGTTGGTGCTGATTACCGCGAACGCGTCCGAGACCTCGCGGGTGGCGAACGCGTGCCCGCCCATCCAGACCAGGCTGCCACTGGCGCTGCCGTAGGCATAGTTGAGCCCGCCCTGGCGCGAGGCGCCGAACGAGTAGCGGCCGATGTCATTGAGGATGCCGACTTCGGCCAGGCCGCCGTTGCCGTCCTCGCCGTGGCGCACCTGCGCGCGCCAGCCGATGCCGCCTGCACTGCCATCGCCGGGCACCGGCTGGGTGACGTCGGCCACCCAGGTCTGGCTGTCGCCGTTGCGCTGGCTGGACAGACTGGCCTGGCGGTTGTTGCCCAGGCTGGCGGTCACTGACAGATAGATGCTGCGGTCATCACTCTGGTCCAGGTTCTGGTTCACCGACAGGTAGGCCGACCAGCGCTGGCTCCAGGTGCGCGACCAGAACAGGCTGGCATAGCGGTTGTCTTCGCCATCGGGGTAGCGCAGGCGCAGGTAGCTGGCGCTGAGCGTGCCCAGCCGCAGCAGATCCAGCCCGACCGTGGCCTGTTCGCTGATGCTCGGCGGCAGGTTGCCCTGCAGCGCGCCGAGGTCACGGTAGTCGCCGTGGCTGCGCACGCTGCGCAGGTTGACGTTGAGACGGCGGTTGTTCCAGCTGTAACCCAGTGCCCACTGCCCGCCCTGCAGGCCGTGATGGTTGCTGTGCGCGTAGGCCGCATTGAACACGCCGGCGCCGCCCAGCAGCCACCAGCCGCCGATGCCGGCCTGGGCCAGGCCACCTCCGCCCTCGGCATGCGCTTCACCGGTGAAGGTATCGCTGATGCCGCCGCGCCAGCTGGCACTGGCCACGGTGCGATCGTCGTAGGCGAAGGAGCGCTGGCCGAAGTCCTGGCGCAGGTGGCCGACGCCGACCGACCAGTCGGACAGTCCCTTGGCCAGCAGTTGCTGGGTGCCATAGAAACTGAAATCCAGTGTCTGCATGCGGCCGAATGCGTCGGTGACCACGACCTGTGCGTTGCCGGTGCCGCTGATGCCTGGCTGCGCGGCCAGCTGGAACGGGCCGACCGGGACCTGGCCGCTGTACTGGCGCAGGCCGTCGACATACAGCTCGACGGTGGAGGGCACCACGGCCTGGCCGAGGAAGCTGGGCGTGGGAGTGAGCACGCGATACGGCTGCAGGCCGTAGTTGCGGCCGATCTGCAGGCCGCCCAGGCGCACCGGGCGGGTCCAGTCGACGAAGCCGCTGTAGAAATCGCCGACCTCCAGCGTCATCGCCTTGTCGGGGAAATCCAGGCTCCAGCGCGTATCCAGGCGCACGCTCTCACCGCGCCAGCGACGATCGCCGGGCTGCTGGTAGCGTCGGCTGACCGCGGTGTTTTCGAAGGTGCCGTTGCCGACGCCGAACAGGCGCAGTTCCGAGCTCAGGCTGAGGTTGCCGAGCGTATCCACCCGGCTGCCATACACGTCATAGTTGAGCAGCAGTCCGGGTGAGGCACTGCCTGCAGGGGCGCGCGTCTGCGGGCGGCTGAGCACGGTAGTCGGCAGGGTCAGCTGGTCCAGCGGCACGTCCAGCGCCAGGGTCTGCAGGCGTGCGTCATAGCGCACCACCGCGCCGCTGATCTGGTCCAGGTACACCGGTGCATCGCCGTTGGCGCTGAAGCCGAGCTGGCGCAGCACGTCGGGGCTGGCCTGCAGGCGGCCACGGTTCTCGATGAAAGGCATCAGGCCGCGTGGGGTGCTGTTGAGCGCCACGTCCAGGTACAGCGTCTGGTTGGCGGTCAATGGTGTGGGCGGTGGCAGGATCGCATCGGCGGAGATGCCTGATACATCGGCGGCGGTGGTGGCCGCTGCACCGGACACATCGGCGGCTTGGATCGCCGCAGGAGCCAAGGCAGCAAGCAGCGCACCCATCAACGCCTCAGCGAGCCGATGGAGGCGACAGCGGCGTCTGTTCCGACTCGCCATTGAGCTTGGCCGTGATCTGGTCGTTGTCGCGGTCGATCGCCGTGCGCTCGATCGGCCAGCGCATCACCTGCCCGGGCAGCACGTATCCCAGCAGTCCGGGATGCACGATGCGCGGGCGCGTGGCACTACCCAGCGCGAGATCGGCGATCTGCGCATAGCTGTTGCCCGCGTTGGCCACCTCGACGCCGTTGCGGCCATCGGGCAACTGCACCAGGCGGGCCTGCAGCTGCGGCGCGAGCTTGCCGGCGGCGGGCTGCACGAACACCGGTATCGAATAGCGCAGCACGAACTGCATCCCTTCGGCACGGGTGGCCAGATCGGGCACCTCGTCGACGATCAATCGGTAATGCTGCTGTGCAGGCGGTGGCGTCCTGTCCGGACGCATCACCCGGACCAGCTGCTGCTGTCCGGCAGCCAGTTCCTGCATCGGCGGGGTGACCACCAGCCCATCGGTGGGCAACAGTTGTTCCTGCCCGTCCTGCTGCACCCAGCGGAACACCCGCACCTGCAGCTTCACCGGCGAGGTGCCGCTGTTGGTCAGCCAAAGCTCGCCGGCGCGCTGGCGCGCTTCCAGCTGCAGGCTGGTCGGGGCGACCTGCAGGCTGGTGGCTTCGACCGGGGCGGCGAGTACCAGGCTCAGGACGAGCAGCGCCACGCCGGTGGCGCGCCACGGGCGGGGTCGGGCCATGCGGGCGTGCTCCATCAATAGGTGATCGTGGCGGTAACCGTATCCAGGTAGTTGCCGGTCGCCGGGTTGTTCGTACTGAGGTTCAGGATCTGGCCGTAGACGATGTAGGGCACGGCCAGCCCGGTGCCGATGCCAGCCTGGGTGTTGGTGCCGGAGGTGGCACCCCAGACCAGGGTGTGTGCGGCGTCCTGGTAGAGCTGGTAGCCGACGTAGTTGTTGGCGGTCACCGCGGCGTTGGTGTTCTTCATCCGGCGGGTGGTGACGTCATTGGCGGTGCTGGCGTTGGCACCTGCATTCAGTGAAATCGTGTACGGGGTCAGTGCCGAGCACTGGGCGGTGACCGTGCCCTGGCCCAGGGTGGGGGTCGCCGTGGTCGAGGCGGCGGTGCCGAAGTCGACGTTGGTGGCCGCCGCGGCGGTGATGGTGCAGGCCTTGGTGACCACCAGGGTGACATTGAAGGTGGTGGTGTCTGCGGCCAGGGCCGGGCTGGACAGCAGAACCCCGGTCAAAGCCCAGGCAAGCGGGGAACGAAGCGCGGATCGCATGGACAACCTCCCTGACCCGAAGGTCCGTTGAACAAGGCGAAGGCGGCACGTTCGGCACCGCTTCGGCGACGGTGACCCCAGCTTAGGTGGCGTAAGTGTCTGTATTCCGTGATAAATGAGGAGGCGAAAGGGTGGTGGGGGTCACGCTTTCACTTTCCTTGCCGGAACCGTGCATGGCCCGGATCGCCAGTTGGGTGGCGTTCGTTCAGATTGTGGCCGGATCGGCGATAATGGCGGCCATGAGCGTGAATCTGAAAACCCCGCAGGAAATCGAGATGATGCGAATCGCTGGCCGCCTGGCCAGCGAAGTGCTCGACATCGTCACCCCCCACGTCAAGCCCGGTGTCACCACCGAGGAACTGGACCGCATCTGCCACGACCACATCGTGAACGTGCAGGGCGCCATTCCGGCCAACGTCGGCTACCGCGGCTTCCCGAAGACCGTGTGCACCTCGGTCAACAACGTCATCTGCCATGGCATCCCCAGCGAAGGGAAGGTGCTCAAGGATGGCGACATCATCAACATCGACGTCACCGTCATCAAGGATGGCTGGCACGGCGACACCAGCCGCATGTACTTCGTCGGCACGCCGTCGGTGATGGCCCGCCGCCTGGTGGAAACCACCTACGAAGCCATGTGGCGCGGCATCCGCGCGGTACGCCCGGGTGCCACGCTGGGCGACATCGGCCATGCCATCCAGAGCTATGCCGAAGGCGAGCGTTTCAGCGTGGTGCGCGAGTACTGCGGCCACGGCATCGGCAAGGTCTACCACGATGAGCCGCAGGTGGTGCATTACGGCCGCCCGGGCCAGGGCCTGGTGCTGCAGCCGGGCATGACCTTCACCATCGAGCCGATGATCAACGAGGGCACCCGCTACAACAAGGTGCTGCCGGATGGCTGGACCGTGGTGACCAAGGACCGCAAGCTGTCGGCACAGTGGGAGCACATGATCGCGGTCACCGAGACCGGCGTGGACGTGCTGACCCTGTCGCCGGGCGAGTCGCAGGTCTCCTGAGGATGCTGCCGGCGAGTTCGCTGCTGGACACGCCGGCCGCGTCGCTCAACGACCCGGACTGGGCTGCTGCCGCGCGCCAGGCGCTGCAGCAGGCCGACGCGCGCCTGTACCGCCGCTTCGACCAGGCCGACAACATCGAGCGCCTGCTGGCGCTGCGCGCGCGCGCCGCCGACCATCTGATCCGCCTGGCGTGGCAGCGTTGCCTGGCCGCCGATAGCGGGCTGTCGTTGTTCGCGGTGGGTGGCTATGGCCGCGGTGAACTGTTCCCGCGATCGGACATCGACCTGCTGGTGTTCGGTGATCCGCCGGCACAGTTGGCGCATGAATCCGCACTGGCACGCCTGTTCGCACTGCTGTGGGACTGCGGGCTCGCAGTCAGCCATGCGGTGCGTTCGGCGCCGCAGTGCCGTGAGGCGGCGGCGGACCAGACCGTGCTGACTGCACTGATCGAGGCGCGCCCGATCCTGGCCGATGATGCGGCACGCCGCGCGCTGCGCGAGGCCATCGACGATCGGGAACTGTGGCCGGCACGCGCGTTTTTCCTGGCCAAGCTGGAAGAGCTGCGCAACCGCCACCAGCGTTTTGGCGACACCGCCGACAACCTGGAGCCGGACCTGAAGGATGGCCCCGGTGGCCTGCGCGATCTCAACACGCTGGGCTGGATGGCACTGCGTGCCTTCGGCGTGCGTGACCTGGAGGCGCTGGTCGGGCTCGGCCATCTGGGCGCCGACGAAGCGGCAGCACTGAAGCGCGAACGTGCGGTGCTGGCGCGGCTGCGTTTCGGCCTGCACCTGGTGGCGCGACGCCCCGAAGAGCGGTTGCGCTTCGATTACCAGAAGACCCTGGCTGCACGCCTGGGCTTTGAAGACGATGCCGAGAATCTCGGTGTCGAGAAGATGATGCAGGGCTTCTACCGCGCCGCGCTGGTGGTGCGCCGGATCAGCGACCGCCTGCTGCAGCGCTTCGAGGAGCAGTTCGACGGCGAGGCGCAGCCGGAGCCGTTGACCGTGGGCTTTTCCCTGCGCCGTGGCTACCTGGCGGCCAACGAAGCCGACTGGCCGCGCGGCGATATCGGCCAGGTGTTCGCACTGTTTGCCAGCTGGGCCAACAATCCGCAGGTGCGCGGCCTGCATTCGCTGACCGCGCGGGCGCTGGCTGAAGCGCTGCCGCTGTTGCCGGCCTACGACCAGGCCGACGCCGATGCGCGCGAGCAGTTCCTGGCGTTGCTGCGCGGCCAGCGCCCGGTCGATACGCTCTCGCGCATGGCACGGCTGGGCGTGCTTGGCCAGTGGATTCCCGCCTTCGCCCAGGTCAGTGGGCGTATGCAGTTCGACCTGTTCCATGTCTACACCGTCGACCAGCACACGCTGATGGTCCTGCGCAACATCGGCCTGTTCGCCAGCAGCCGTGCCGACGAGCGCTTCTCGATCGCGCATGAAGTGTGGCCACGCCTGCGCAAGCCGGAGCTGCTGCTGCTGGCCGGCCTGTTCCATGACATCGCCAAGGGCCGTGGCGGCGACCATTCGGAGCTGGGCGCGGTCGATGCGCGCGCGTTCTGCCAGGCGCATGCGCTGAGCACGTCCGACACCGAACTGGTGGCGTGGCTGGTCGAACAGCACCTGCGCATGTCGGTGACCGCGCAGAAGCAGGACATCGCCGACCCGGAGGTGATCCATCGCTTCGCCACCCTGGTCGGCAGCCGCGACCGCCTGGACTACCTGTACCTGCTGACCTGCGCCGACATCGCCGGCACCAGCCCGAAGCTGTGGAATGCCTGGAAGGACCGCCTGCTGGCCGACCTGTACTTCGCCACCCGGCGCGCGCTGCGCGAGGGGCTGGAACACCCGGTGCCGGCAGCCGAGCGCGTGGCCGAGGCGCGTGACAGCGTGCGCGCGCTGGTGCGCGAGCGGGGTTACGACGATGCCACCATCGACCGCCAGTTCGCGGTGATGCCGGATGAGGGCTTCATCCGCCTGCGCCCGGAGCAGCTGGCCTGGCAGGCCGCCGCGCTGGTGCCGGTGAAGCAGGGCCAGGCGCTGGTGAAGGTACGCCGGATCAGCGTCGACGACCCCGCGCTGGAAGTATTCGTGCATTCGCCGGACCGCGACGGCCTGTTTGCCGCCATCGTGATGACGCTGGACCGCAAGGGCTACGGCATCCACCGCGCACGCGTGCTGGACGGCCCGGCCGATACCATCTTCGATACCTTCGAAGTGAACCCGGCCGATACCTTCGCCGATGGCAGCAGTGCCAATCTGGAAGCGGCGCTGCGCGACGCACTCAGTGGTGACCTGTCGCGCCTGCGGCCGTCACGCCGGGTGGTGCCACGGCAGCTGCGGCACTTCCGCTTTGCCCCGCGCATCGAATTCCGCGATGAGCCGGGTGCAACCCGTTTCGCCCTGGTCGCTCCCGACCGCCCCGGCCTGCTGGCCGATGTGGCGTTCGTGCTGCGCAACCAGGGCCTGCGCGTGCATGATGCGCGCATTGCCACGTTCGGCGAACGCGCCGAAGACACCTTCGTGATCAGTGACGAACACGACCTCCCCCTGACTGAACCTGCCCGGCAGCAGTTGCATGACGCGATGCTGGCCTGCCTGGACCCTGATCGAAACGCCGGAGACCCCGCCTGATGGCCACCAAGCCCGCCAAGAAGACCGCCGCGACCCCCAAGAGCGCAGCGGCCCGGAAACCTGCTGCCGCCGCACCGGCCGCGAAGAAGACCACTGCGCCGAAGAAGGCCGCTGCGGTGAAGGCCCCGGCGAAGAAAGCGGCTGCAGCGAAGAAGGCACCGGCCAGGAGCGCCGAAGCCGTCCGCGCCGAAACCATCGCCCGCAAGTCGCTGCGCAAGCCGTCGGCACCGGGTGTGGAAGAGCTGAAGTTTGGTATCGAGAGTGCCTTCGAGCGCCGTGCCACCTTGACCCTGCACGAGCTGGAAGGCTCGACCAAGCCGCTGGTCAACCGCGTGATCGACGGCCTGGAGAGCGGTGAGTTCCGCGTCGCCGAGCCGGATGGCCAGGGTGGCTGGAAGGTCAACGAGTGGCTGAAGAAGGCCGTGCTGCTGTATTTCCGCGTCAACGACATGGCGGTGGTCGATGCGCGCCCGGCGCCGTTCTGGGACAAGGTCGAATCGCGCTTCGCCGGTTATGACGAAGCGAAGTTCCGCCGCGGCGGCGTGCGCGTGGTGCCGGGCGCGATCGCCCGCCGCGGTACCTACTTCGGCAAGGACGTGGTGCTGATGCCGAGCTTCACCAACATCGGCGCCTACGTCGGCGAAGGCACCATGGTCGACACCTGGGCCACCGTCGGTTCGTGCGCGCAGATCGGCCAGCACTGCCACCTGTCCGGTGGCGCCGGCATCGGCGGCGTGCTGGAGCCGCTGCAGGCCAGCCCGACCATCATCGAGGACCACTGCTTCATCGGTGCCCGTTCGGAGGTGGTGGAAGGCGTGGTGGTCGGTCACCACAGCGTGATCGGCATGGGCGTGTTCCTCAGCCAGAGCACCCGCATCTACAACCGTGCCACCGGCGAAATCACCTACGGCTACATCCCGCCGTACAGCGTGGTGGTGTCCGGCTCGCTGCCGAGCAAGGACGGTACCCATTCGCTGTACTGCGCGGTGATCGTCAAGCAGGTTGATGCCAAGACCCGCAGCAAGACCAGCGTCAACGACCTGCTGCGCGGCCTGGCCGACTGAAGGTGGCTGCGCCGGAGGATCTGGCGCAGTCCGCGATCTACCGGCATCCGTCCGACACCCTGTTCGGGCGGATGCTGCCGCGCCTGCTGCACGCCCCGCGCTGGACCCGGCTGCGCCGCGCACTGTCGCGGCGCTGGCCGATGCCGGCGATGGTCAGCGATGTGCGCGATGTGGTCTACGTGAGCTGGTGGGTCGATGTGCGCCACGCACCATCGCCACCGCCGGGCCATCATTACGTGGTCCATGCCGGACGTACGCCTTACACCATCCTCAGCTACCGTCACGGCCACTTCGGGCCGGCGTTGGCCGGACCGCTGCGCTCCCTGATGCCGTCTCCAAGGCAGAGCAACTGGCGCTGGTACCTGCGTCGTGACGACGCTCCGGACGGGACACCGGTGGTGCTGTTCGACCGCAACGTGATGGACCAGCTGCCCTTCGTCGCCGGCGCGCGTGCCTTCAGCGATGCCATGCAGCCGCATCTTTCCACCCGCTTCGAACATGCGGTGCGCACCGATGGCCGTGGGAATACCCGGATCGAAGGCGGGCAGGGCAGTGCGCCGGAGCTGTACCTGCAGTGGCAGGCTGCTGCGGGCTGGGAGGACGCGGCATGGACGGCGGCTTTCGGTGGCCATCAGGCCCTCCTGCGTTTCCTCACCTGCCAGGACGAGGCCATCGCCCGTACCTGCGACTGTCGCTGGGCCAGCACCCGTATCGCGCTGCCGGTCGAGATCGACCGCCTGCAGCCGCTGCAGCTTGAAGGCGAGCTGCAGTGCCCGCGCCTGCAGGCGCTGGGTGTGAACCTGACCGAGGGGCTGGCCTTCCTGCTGCCACGGGTGCCGTTCCGGGTCGTGTCCGAGCGCCTGTTGTGAGATTCTGGCCCTCTGTTTTCCAGCATCACAGATGGCCATGAGCACCACTGTCTACGGTTTGAAGAACTGCGATACCTGCAAGAAGGCGACCAAGTGGCTGGACCGCTTCGGCGTGCCGTACACCTTCGTCGACTACCGCGACAACAAACCCAGTCCGGAAACCCTGCTGGCGTGGGCAGCGCAGCTGGGTGGCCTGGCGGCGATGGTGAACAAGTCGTCCACCACCTGGCGGCAGTTGCCGGACAACCGCAAGGCCGCCGATTCCGAGGCCGAATGGAAGCTGCTGCTGCGCGAGTACCCGCAGCTGATCAAGCGCCCGCTGGTGGTCACCGCCGACGGCACGGTCAGCCAGGGTTTCAGTGACAACGGCTTCAAGGCCCGCTTCGGCGTGGGTGACGCATGAGCGCGGTCCTCGACCTGACCTGCGAACTGATCGCACGACCCTCGGTGACGCCGGATGATGCTGGCTGCCAGGCACTGCTGGCGGCACGCCTGAAGCAGGCCGGATTCCAGTGCGATCACCTGCGCCTGGGCGAGGTCGACAACCTGTGGGCGACCCACGGCCAGGGCGCGCCGGTACTGGTACTGCTGGGCCATACCGACGTGGTGCCGACGGGTCCGCGCGAGGCCTGGACCAGCGACCCGTTCACGCCGCAGATCCGCGATGGCGTGCTGTATGGCCGTGGCGCCGCCGACATGAAGGGCAGCGTGGCCGCGTTCGTGGTCGCCGCCGAGCAGTTCGTCGCCGCGCATCCCGATCACCCCGGTACGCTGGCGGTGCTGCTGACCAGCGACGAGGAGGGCGACGCCATCGATGGCGTGCGCCACGTCGCACGGTTGTTCGCCGAACGCGGCCAGCGCATCGACTGGTGCATCACCGGTGAGCCGTCATCGACCGCGATCCTGGGCGACCTGCTGCGCGTGGGGCGTCGTGGCAGCCTGTCGGCCAAGGTGCGCGTGCAGGGCGTGCAGGGCCACGTGGCGTATCCGGAAAAGGCACGCAACCCGATTCACCAGGCGGCTCCGGCCCTGGCCGAACTGAGTGCACGGCGCTGGGACGAAGGCTACGAGAGCTTTCCGCCGACCAGCCTGCAGATCTCCAACATCCACGCCGGCACCGGTGCCAACAACGTGATTCCCGGCGAGCTCGAAGTGGATTTCAACATCCGCTACAACCCGCACTGGGATGCGCCGAAGCTGGAGGCGGAGATCACCGCACTGCTGGACCGGCATGGCCTGCAGTACACGCTGAAGTGGCACCGCAGCGGTGAGCCGTTCTACACCCCGGAAGGCACGCTGCGCGCCACCGCCCGTGCAGTGCTGGCCGAGCACATCAGCCGTGCCCCGGAAGAAAGCACCGGCGGCGGCACGTCCGATGCCCGCTTCATCGCGCCGCTGGGTGCGCAGTGCATCGAAGTGGGGCCGGTGAACGCCAGCATCCATCAGGTGGACGAGAACGTGCGCGTGGACGATCTGGAAGCGTTGCCGGGGCTGTACCAGCGGCTGGTGGAACGGCTGCTGGTGTGAGCCTGCGACGGTGGGTGCCGACCGTTGGTCGGCACGCCCCCCGCCGGAGCTACATCTCTGTAGAGCCGAGCCATGCTCGGCTGATGTCTACCGGCAGAAGCAGCCGAGCATGGCTCGGCTCCACTATTCCGAAAAGAGGAAGAACGGCGGCTCGACCGCTTTCTTCCAGTAACTCGGCGCCGCCATGTAGAAGCGCTGCGCCTCGGCCTTGGCAAACCAGCGCGCCGCCGCCTCGGTGTCCTTCTCCACCCCCGGCGCGCTGCGGCCCAGCAGCAGCCCGGCGAAGTACTGGCCGAACACATTGCCCTTCTCGCCAGCGCGCTGGTACAGCTGCAGCGCACGCGCCGGATCGCGCGGCAGTCCCATGCCCCCCTCCAGCAGCGCGCCCAGGTCTACCTGCGCTTCGGCATCGCCACGCTCGGCACGGCGCTGGATCTGCGCAACCCGCGGATGCACGGTGTCATCCTGTGCGGCCACCGCATCCGGCAGTCGCGACGACGAACTCGGGTATCGCTTGTAGATCATTTCGCGCAGGTCCCAGCGCAGCGCCTGTTGCGCGTCGCCACGCTGACGATAGGCCTTGGCGAGTTCGTAGAACGCATAGGGATTGCCGTGGTAGGCCGCCGCCAGATAGGCGCGTTCGCCACGTCGCCAGGATGCGCGCAGCACCGGTGCCGGGTTGATGTGGGGGCTGTCGGCATGGCGCAGCGTGCCGGAGATCCAGATCCGGCCCAGTGCTTCTTCCGCCTTGGTGTTGTGGAAGGTCCAGGGGGCGACCGCTGCGGCACGCTCGTAGTAGGCGATGGCGCGCGGATCGTTGAAGCGCTCGAAGGTTTGCGCGGTATCGAAGGCACCCTCGAAGCTGCCGTCGGTGCCGCGTTGTTCCAATGCCTGCCGCTGGGATTGCGGCAGCGTAGAAGGCGGGGGCAGGGTCTGGCAGGCCGCCAGGCCCAGGCAGAGCAGGGCGGCCAGTGCCCCGATGCGTCCATTGCAGTGTTGCATTCCTGTTACACCGGTTCAGGGCGCGCCATTATGCGCCTCAGGCGTGGTTGCCGACGCAACTGTTGCGCCGCGCCGGAAACAGGGGTAGGGTCGATGCCATGTCGATCCGCCTGGCCACCGCCGTCAATAACAACAACCGCAATAATCTGCGCGCGAATAATCGTGCGCGGCCGATGCGGGACTGCGCCCTGGGTAGATAGACAGCAACACACGCCCGGACACCAGAAAACCCGCATCAGCCGATGCGGGTTTTTTTGTGCCCGGGCGCCGCCCACCCGGGCCTGGATGGCCGGTCGAACACCTTCCCACCCGTGAAATTCCCCAACAGGAGCTCCCCCATGTGTTCGATCTTCGGAATCTTCGGCCTGCAGGCTGGTGACGATCTTCCGGCCCTGCGCCGCCATGCGCTAGAACTGTCGCAGCGCCAGCGCCACCGTGGCCCGGACTGGAGCGGCGTGTACCTCGACGAAGGCGCGCTGCTGGTCCACGAGCGGTTGGCCATCGTCGACCCGGCCGGTGGTTCGCAGCCGCTGCTGTCGGCCGATGGCCAGCTGGCGCTGGCGGTCAACGGCGAAATCTACAACCACCAGCAACTGAAGGCCGCACTGACTACCGCCTACGACTTCCAGACCGGTTCGGACTGTGAAGTGATCAACGCGCTGTACCGCCAGGGCGGATCGCCGGCGCAGTGGCTGGAGCAGCTCAACGGCATCTTCGCCTTCGCCCTGTGGGATCGTGCTGCCGGACGCGTGCTGGTGGCGCGGGATCCGGTTGGCGTGGTGCCGTTGTACTGGGGCCACGATGCCCAGGGGCGCCTGCGCGTGGCCTCGGAAATGAAGGCGCTGGTCGATACCTGTGCCGACGTCGCGCAGTTCCCGCCGGGCCACTATTTCGACAGTGCCCGCGGTGAGCTGGTGCGCTACTACCAGCAGCCGTGGCGCGACTATACCGACGTGCAGGGCCGCCAGGCCGATCTGGCCGAACTGCGCCAGGCGTTCGAGCATGCGGTGGAACGCCAGCTGATGAGCGATGTGCCGTACGGCGTGTTGCTGTCCGGTGGCCTGGATTCGTCGCTGGTGGCGGCAGTTGCCGCACGCTACGCGCGTCGCCGCATCGAGGATGGTGGGCAGACCGAAGCCTGGTGGCCGCGGCTGCATTCGTTCGCGATCGGTTTGAAGGGCTCGCCTGATCTGGCCGCCGCCGCGATCGCCGCCGAGGCACTTGGCACCGTGCATCACGGCTTCGAATACACCTTCGAGGAAGGCCTGGATGCACTGCCAGAAGTGATCCGCCACATCGAAACCTACGACGTCACCACCATCCGTGCATCGACGCCGATGTTCCTGCTGGCACGACGGATCAAGGCGATGGGGGTGAAGATGGTGCTGTCCGGCGAGGGCAGCGACGAGATCTTTGGTGGCTACCTGTATTTCCACAAGGCGCCGGATGCGCGTGAATTCCACGACGAGCTGGTACGCAAGCTCGACGCCCTGCACAACTACGACTGCCTGCGTGCCAACAAGTCGATGATGGCCTGGGGCGTGGAGCCGCGCGTGCCGTTCCTCGACCGTGAGTTCCTCGACGTGGCGATGCGCTTCGATGCCGCGCACAAGATGGTCGGTGCCGGGTTCGGTGGCCGTCGCATCGAGAAGGCGGTGCTGCGCGAGGCGTTCGATGGCTACCTGCCGGACAGCATCCTGTGGCGCCAGAAGGAGCAGTTCAGCGATGGCGTCGGCTACGGCTGGATCGACGGGCTGAAGGCGCATGCCGAAGCGCAGGTGAGCGACCGTGTGCTGGCGGCTGCCGACAAGCGCTTCCCGCACAACCCGCCGCAGACCAAGGAGGCGTACTACTACCGCCACCTGTTCGAGCAGTTCTTCCCGAGCCGCGCGGCCGCCGAGACCGTGCCGGGCGGCAAGTCGATTGCCTGTTCGTCGCCGGCGGCCATTGCCTGGGACGCCAGCTTTGCGGCGGCGGCCGACCCTTCCGGCCGCGCGATCGTCGGCGTGCACGAACAAGCCCTGGCGTAATGCTTCCGCCGGGCACGGCGCGGCGCTACCGAGCGATGGTAGCGCCGGGCCACGCCCGGCGAGCACAAGGAGGACTTAATCTCCTCCGTCCCCTTTTTGCGACGTATCATCGGCGCCCTGCACATTGGGGAATGTTCATGGACGTACCGCGCGGCAGCCAACGGCCGCCGATGAAGTGGGGATGGCGCTATCTGGCGTGGGCCGCGCTGCCCTTGCTTGCCGGTGTACTGCTGGCACGCTTCGCTGGCCCTGCTGCACCCGCTGCGGTTGCCCGCGCTACGGCTGTGGCCGAGGGCGGCTGGGCGCAGCATCTGGCCTCGCCGCTGGGCCTGTTCCTGCTGCAGTTGCTGGTGCTGTTGCTGGTGGCCAAGGGGGCGGGCGCACTGCTGAAGCGGCTGGGCCAGCCGGCGGTGATCGGCGAGATGGCGGCCGGCCTGATGATGGGCCCGCTGGTGCTCGGCAGCCTGTTGCCGCAGCTGCATGGTGCCCTGTTCCCGGTCAGTTCGCTGGGCCCGCTGGGCATGCTCAGCCAGCTGGGTGTGCTGATGTTCCTGCTGGTGGCCGGTGCCGAGCTGGACCTGGCGGCGCTGCGCGGGCGCCGGTGTTTCGCCTTCACGGTCAGTCATGCCGGCATCGCGGTGCCGTTCGTGCTCGGCGTCGCCCTCGCAATCTGGCTGTATCCGCAGCACGGCCCGCAGGGCGTGGGCTTCACTGCATTCGCACTTTTCGTTGGTATTTCGATGAGCATCACGGCCTTCCCCGTGCTGCTGCGCATCCTTGCCGACCGCGGTATCACGCAGACACCGCTGGGGCAGACCGCCATCGCCTGCGCGGCATTGGGCGATGCCACCGCATGGTGCCTGCTGGCGCTGATCGTGGCGGCTGCACAGGCCAGCGGATGGCTGCCGGCCAGCCTCAACCTGCTGTGCGTGGTCGCCTTCGTGGCGCTGATGCTGGGGCTGGTGAAGCCGTGGTTCGCCCGCCAGCAGATCGTGCCGGGGCGTGAAGGGCGCTGGCTGCTCGGCATGCTGCTGCTGTCGCTGGGCAGTGCCCTGATCACCGAGATGCTCGGCATCCATGCGCTGTTCGGTGCATTCGCTGCGGGGGTGGCGGTGTCGTCCAACGCGCAGCTGCGCAACCTGTTGATGGCCCGCGTCGAGCCGTTTGCGGTGACCCTGCTGCTGCCGTTGTTCTTCGCCATGACCGGCCTGCGCATGCGCGCCGATGCGCTGCAGGCCAGCGACATCGTGCTGTGCGCGGTGGTGATCGCGGTAGCCACGGCCGGCAAGCTGCTGGGCACCTTCAGTGCCGCACGCAGTGCGGGCATGCCCACGCGCGAGGCGTGGCGGTTGGGCGCGCTGATGAACACCCGGGGCCTGATGGAGCTGATCGTGCTCAACCTGGGCTACGAGCTGGGCCTGCTCGGCGACCGCCTGTTTGCAGTGCTGGTGATCATGGCGCTGGTGACCACGGCGATGACCGGGCCGCTGCTGAACCTGATCGAGCGGCGCAGGGGCTGACCCGGTAGCGCCGCGCCGACATTCTGTGGAGCCGAGCCCATGCTCGGCTCCGCGCCAGAAGCAGCCGAGCATGGGCTTGGCTCTACAGCGTGCAGCGCACCCTTGGGCATGTGGGTGCCGCCGTCAGCGCGCTGGCACCAGCGTCATCGTGTGCTGCGCCTTGCCGGGCAGGAACGGCGTCGGCCGCCCATGCACCCAGTCTTCGTGGCCGGCGCCCCAGTACGGCGACAGCGGGTGCCCGCTCTGGCCGCCGGGCATGTGCACGATGCCGTCGGCCTCGTGGCCGGGCGAGACCACCATGCGCTCGGAGGCGCCGAAGTTCGGCGTCTGCACCCGCGGCATATCACGGTCGCCGGGCAGCTGGTCGGCGGGCATGCACAGCCAGCGCTTGGCAACCTCGGGCAACGCCCGTGCGATCGGGTGGCAGAGCGCCGCGGTGTTGCGTTCGCCCCAGGTGCGCTTGGCCAGCGGGCCCTGCTTGGCCAGCTCGCTCTCGGTGCGGCGTGCGGCATCAAGCAGCAGCGTGTCCCAGCTGTCGTAGGCCGGTGGCAACAGGTTGGCGGGGCGTTGCTGCAGCATCGGCCAGGCCACACCTTCCAGCTGCGCCAGGCGCGGATCCAGATAGTCATCGCCCAGCTGCGCGTTGGCCGGGGCCAGCAGTGCATCGGACAAGGTATCCATCACCTGCGTGCGGAACGCGCGCACCACCCGGTAGCTGACCGAGCTGGCCGAGGCCCGGCCGCCCCACTGGTGGCTGACGGACTTCAACCGCTTCAGCGCAGGATCGTCACTGCCTTCGATGACGTCATGCAGCAGTGCCCACCAGCGCTGCAGGAACACGGCGCGGTCGTCGAGCTGGATCGCCAGCAGGTCGTGTTCGTCGAAGCGCTCCTGGATCGCCAGCAGGTCGCGGATCTGCCGCGCGCGCGCGCCAAGGTCATAGCCAGCGTTGCCGACGGTAGCCAGCGCCTCGCCGTCGAGGACGCGACCGTTGGCGGTCCACAGGCGATGGTTGGGGGGATCGATCAATGCCGGTGAGGCATCGCTGCGGATTGGCCATGGCGCGCAGTCCTGGTTGCTGGCGGCGGTGAAGCCGGCCGGTGCACAGCCCGGACCACGATCCGGGCGGGCGCCGATCAGCCGCCAGGCGATGCGTCCGCTGCGGTCGCCGACCACCAGGTTCTGCGCGGGGATGCCGGCGTGGTCGGCGAACTGCAGGGCACCGTCCAGGTCACCGGCACGGGCCAGGTCACCGAAGTCCAGGCGCACCGCGCCGGGCAGGTGGGCGACCCAGCGCAGCGCATCGCCACTGCCATCGGCATGGGTATGCAGGATCGGGCCCCAGGCGGTTTCGCGCACCGGGAACAGCACGTCGGCCTGGCCAGCCACGGCGATGCGTTCTTCATGCACGGTCACGGCGGCGTTGGCCGGTTCAGTGCGGTAATCGGCGGTATCGATGTAACTGTTGGTGAAGCCCCAGGCCACGTGCCCGTTGCTGCCGACGATCACCGCCGGCAGGCCGGGCAGCGAGAAGCCGGTGACGTCGACCTGGCCGCCCGCGGCCTGCGGGTCGGGATAGCGCAGGCGCACACGGAACCACAGGCCGGGCGCGCGCAGGCCCAGGTGCATGTCGTCGGCGACGATCGCGCGACCGTCGGCGGTGAGTGCACCGGCCACCGCGAAGTTGTTGCTGCCGATGACATCGGCCTCTTCCTGCCCGGTGCCTGGCGTCCCCTTCAACGTGCGCAGATCCAGCTGGCTGGCATCGGGGAGCGTGGCGTTGCCGGTCGGTTCGCCGAACAGCGGTGCATCCCATTCGGTGCCGTCGTGGGCGATCAGCGCGTACAGCGCGGGCGGCACCACTGCGCGGATGCGGCTGAGCGCAAGCTCGGTCTGGTTGTTCGGATCCTGCAGGTCGGCGTACATGGCCAGACCGGTCAGCACGCTGTCGCTGACCTGCCACGGTTGCGGTGACTGCCGCAGCAGCAGGTACGCCCACGGCCGCACGGAAAGGCCGGCCAGCCCTTCGTTGACACCGTCGACGTAGGCACGCACGGCCGCGCCGTTGTCGCCCAGCGCGGCCTGCAGGTTCGCCTCGGTGCGCGCGCGCAGCCGATGCACGCGCATGCGTTTGTCGGCGTCGATGGCCTTCGGTCCGAACAGCGCCGACAGCTCACCGGCGGCGCTGCGGCGCATCAGGTCCATCTCGAAGTAACGTTCCTGCGCATGCACGCGGCCCAATGCGCGCATCGCGTCGGCCTGGCTGCCCGCAGTGATGGTGACCACGCCCAGCGCATCGCGCTCGATGGTGACCGGCTTGGCCAGCCCCGGCAGCGCATGCTCGCCGTCCAGATCGGCCAGGCTGCCGCGCAGCAGCAGCCACAGGACCAGTGCGGTGACCAGCACGATGGCGATCAACACGCCCAGCACCCAACGCCATGTACGTCGCATCGCACGTCCTTTCCGAACTCGTGGGCCGATTGTAGCCGCAGGCGCAACTGCGACTGATTCCGATTAGATCACCGTATTTTGAAATGCGGCACCCTATGTCACATCGATTCACAGGAGCCCCCCATGAAAGGCAACCCGGACGTCATCGCCTGCCTGAAGGAACTGCTGCGCGGCGAGCTTGCAGCCCGCGACCAGTACTTCATCCATTCCCGCCGCTACGAGGACCAGGGCCTGTTCGCGCTGTACGAACGCCTGAACCACGAGATGGAAGAGGAAACCCAGCACGCCGATGCGCTGCTGCGCCGGATCCTGTTCCTCGGTGGCGACCCGGACATGCGCCCGCATGCCACCGAGCCGGGCAAGACCGTGGAAGAGATGCTGCAGAAGGATCTCGACACTGAATACGCGGTTCGGAACAATCTCGCCGCCGGCATGAAGCTGTGCGAAGAGAACGGCGACTACGTGAGCCGCGACATCCTGCTGGCGCAGCTGAAGGACACTGAGGAAGACCACGCCTGGTGGCTGGAGCAGCAGTTGGGCCTGATCAAGCGCATCGGCCTGGAGCTGTACCAGCTGAGCAAGATCGACGGCAACGGCGCCCCGGCGCACTGAGCCGACGTCGCTCTCTGTAGAGCCGAGCCATGCTCGGCTGCTGTTGGATCCGAGTCGAGCATGGCTCGACCCTACAAAGTTCTGTCGCCCGCCAGCACCGGAGCACCGCCAGCCAGCTTTCGCCAGCCAGCTGCTCCACCGCCCGCCAGCCGACAACGAAAAAGCCGGGGAATGCCCCGGCTTTTTCGTGTCTGACGTCAGGCAAGGCGTGTCAACCGAGGTTGACACCCACCAGGCGGGCGCCTTACTCCACCGACAACCCTTCCACCTTCTGCCAGCCGCGCGGCAGCAGGTGGCCGCGGGTGGCGCGGGCGCCGAGGTAGGCATCCAGCTCGTTGAACTTCAGGCCCATGGTGCGCTGGCCGCTGCGCACCTGCAGGGTCTGCCCCGGGCTGATCGCCACGATGGCGACGACGCGTTCAGTGGCGAGCTTGGCCTTCGGGATCTCGATGATCTTGTTGCCCTTGCCCTTGTCCAGTTCCGGAAGGTCGTTGGCGGCGATCGCCAGCAGGTTGCCGGAGCTGGTCACTGCCACGATGCGATCGGTGGCGACATTGGCGACCACCGACGGGGTCAGCACCGACGAACCTGCGGACAGGTTCAGCATCGCCTTGCCGGCCTTGTTGCGACCGATCAGGTTCTCGAAGCGGGTGACGAAGCCATAGCCATGACTGGAGGCCAGCACGAAGCGGGTGTCCGGCTCGGCACTGGCCAGGGTCACGAAGCTGGTACCCGCTGCCGGCGAGAAGCGGCCAGTCAGCGGTTCGCCATTGCCACGTGCGGAGGGCAGGGTGTGCACCGGCGTCGAGTAGGCGCGGCCTTCGCTGTCGAGGAACGCGACCTGCTGCGTGCTGCGCGCACGCACCGCGCCCTGCAGCCCGTCGCCGTCGCGGTAGGAGAGGGCGGACGCATCGACGTCGTGGCCCTTGGCGGCACGGATCCAGCCCTTCTCCGACAGCACCACGGTCATCGGCTCGCTCGGCACCAGCTCGGTCTCGTCGATGGCCTGTGCGGCCTGGCGCTGCACCAGCGGCGAACGGCGTGCGTCGCCGAACTTCTTGGCGTCGGCGGTCAGTTCATCGCGGATCAGCTTCTTCAGCTTGGCCTTGCTGTCGAGGATGCCGAGGATCTTCTCGCGCTCCTTGGCCAGTTCATCCTGCTCGCCGCGGATTTTCATTTCCTCCAGGCGGGCCAGCTGCTTCAACTTGGTTTCCAGGATGTACTCGGCCTGTTCCTCGGACAGGCCGAAGCGCGCGATCAGCGCGGCCTTCGGCTCGTCTTCGGTACGGATGATGTGGATCACCTCGTCCAGGTTGAGGAAGGCGACCAGCAGGCCTTCCAACAGGTGCAGGCGGCGCTCGACCTTCTGCAGGCGGTGCTGCAGGCGGCGGGTGACGGTGTTGCTGCGGAAGGTCAGCCATTCGCTGAGCAGCATCTTCAGGTTCTTCACCTGCGGACGGCCGTCCAGCCCGATCACATTGAGGTTGACGCGGTAGCTGCGTTCCAGGTCCGTGGTGGCGAACAGGTGGCCCATCAGCTGCTCGGCGTCGACACGGTTGGAACGCGGCACCAGCACCACGCGCACCGGGTTGGCATGGTCGGACTCATCGCGGATGTCTTCCAGCCACGGCAGCTTCTTGGCGCGCATCTGTGCGGCGATCTGCTCGATCACCTTCGACGGCGACACCTGGAACGGCAGCGCGGTGACCACGATGTTGTGCGCTTCCTTGGTGAAGGTCGCACGTGCGCGCACGCTGCCGTTGCCGGTCTCGTAGATGTTGCGCAGGTCATTGGCCGCGGTGATGATCTCGGCGCTGGACGGATAGTCCGGGCCCTGCACGTGCTCGCACAGGTCGCGCACGCTGGCATCGGGGTTGTCCAGCAGGTGCAGCAGCGCGCTGACGATCTCGTTGAGATTGTGCGGCGGCACGTCGGTGGCCATGCCCACGGCGATGCCGGTGGTGCCGTTCAGCAGCAGGTGCGGCAGCCGCGCCGGCATCCAGGTCGGTTCCTGCAGGGTGCCGTCGAAGTTCGGTGCCCAGTCGGTGGTGCCCTGGCCCAGTTCGCCCAGCAGCACTTCGGCGATCGGGGTCAGCTTGGATTCGGTGTAACGCATCGCCGCGAACGACTTCGGGTCGTCGCTGGAGCCGAAGTTGCCCTGGCCCTCGATCAGTGGGTAGCGGTACGAGAACGGCTGGGCCATCAGCACCAGCGCTTCGTAGCACGCGCTGTCGCCGTGCGGGTGGTACTTACCGATGACGTCGCCGACGGTGCGCGCGGACTTCTTCGGCTTGGACGCGGCGTTCAGGCCCAGCTCGCTCATCGAATAGATGATGCGGCGCTGCACCGGCTTCAGGCCGTCGCCGATGAACGGGAGGGCGCGGTCCAGGACCACGTACATCGAGTAGTCGAGGTAGGCGCGTTCGGCGTACTCGCGCAGCGGCAGTTGTTCGAATCCGTGGAACACGGGGCGGGCAAGTTCGGTCATGCGGCGTTGTTACCTGTTGTCAGGAGGCGGCGACGGCGTCGCCGCTCGCAATCCTGTGATTATCCGGATGCGGCGGGGGATGCCAAGCCGCGTGCAGGGTCCAGCCCGGTTTCCAGGCCGTGGCCGGCCCGTGCCAGGTAGCGCCCCGGCGGCAGCCCGAAGTGGCGGCGGAACACGGTGACGAAGGCGCTGGCGCTGCTGAAGCCCAGCGCGTGGGCGATGTCGGCCACGCTGCGGCCGTCGGTCAGCTGGCGCAGGGCTTCGGACAAGCGGGCCTGCTGCCGCCACTGGGCGAAGCTGAGCGTGGTCTCGTCGCGGAAGTGACGGGTCAGGCTGCGCGGCGACAGGCCGGCCCAATGCGCCCATTCGGCCAGGCTGCGCTCGTCAGAGGGGTCGGCCAGCAGCTGCGAGGCGATCTTCAGCAGGCGCCGGTCGTGCGGCATCGGTAGATGCATGCGCTGGCGCGGCGCGGTGCGGATCTCGTCCAGCAGCACCTCGATGATGTGCTGGCGCTCGGGCGTGGTGTCATAGCCCAGCGGCCATTCGCAGATGCGATCGGCCAGCGCCTGCGCCAGCTTGGACAGGCCCAGCACGCAGGGATCGGCAGGCAGGGTGGCGCAGGCCGGCGCGGCCAGTGCCATGCCCCAGCCGCGCAGCGGGCCGTCGAGGGTGACCGTATGCGGCTCCAGCGGCGGCATCCAGCCGGCCGAGCCCGGCGCCAGTGACCATGTCCCGTGCGAGGTCCGGGTGGTCAACAGGCCGCGCTCCACGCAGATCAGCTGCGCGCGCTGGTGATGATGCCAATCCACTTCTCGGACCAATCCCTGCGGGCTGTCGAAGCGGAAGGCGACAGCCGGTGGCCCGTCATTGCGCTCGAACCAGTCCAGTGCGTCATCCCTGAGCAGGCGCTTGGAAGGGGGAATTTCTGCCTTGTTCATCATATCCGCTGGCTGAAATGTGTCATCCATTGGCTGAATTGTACTACCGGGCCACCTGACCAGATCATTAAGGTAGGCGCCTTCATTGATCCAGCCCACTGCTGCAACACAGCATTCGATGCCAGATCGAATATTTCCATTGAGAAATATTTTTTTTGGAAGAGAATGCTCCCCCATGATCTGTCCTGCAACCACTCCCCCCAGCTTCGGCCTGCTGCTGCGCCAGGTGCGCGACGGCCTGGTCCGTCAACTCGACGCATCCATGGCTGAAGAAGACCTGGGTATCGGTTTCACCCACTACATCGGGTTGAAGGTGCTTTCCAACATGGCCCCGTGCACGGCCAACGAGCTGGCCCAGGCCATCGACCAGGTGCCCAGTGCGGTGACCCGCCTGTTGGACAAGCTGGAGGCGCTGGGCTGCGTCCGCCGCGAGCCGCATGCGCAGGATCGGCGGGCGCTGCAGATCGTACTGACCGATGAAGGCCGCGCGCTGTGGGCGCGGCTGAAGCTGCGTGGCGACGCGGTGATGGATTACGCCCTGCGTGATCTTTCCGCCGACGAGCGCACGCTGCTGCTGTCCCTCCTTACCCGAATCCGCGATTCCCTGACGACCCCATGAACCCGATCCCGCATTCCACTCTCCGCCGGTCCGGGCGCGCGCTGCTGGTGTCAGCGCTGGCCCTGGCCCTGGCCGCCTGCGCCAGCAGTCGTGGCCTCAACCCGCAGGGCCACGTGCTTGACGTGGACAGCCTGCACAGCGAACGCACCTTGGCCGACACCGACCTGAGCGCCACCGGCTTCCCGGCGCGGGACTGGTGGAAGGCGCTGGGCGATGCGCAGCTGGACGCGCTGGTTGCCGAGGGCCTGGCCGGCCACCCGAGCCTGGACGCCGCCGACGCGCGTCTGCGCCAGGCCCAGGCCCAGGTCGGCACCGCACGTGCCGACGAACTGCCGAGCCTGTCGGTGTCCGGTGGCTACACCGGCCTGCGCCTGCCTGAGTCGATGGTCGGCAGCGAGATGGGCGGTCGCTACGGCGGCAGCAGCCAGGTCGCCTTCGACTTCAGCTACGGCGTGGACCTGTGGGGCGGCAAGCGCGCTGCCTGGGAAGCCGCCGTGGACGGTGCGCATGCCGCCACCGTCGAGGCGCAGGCCGCACGCCTGAGCCTGTCCACTGGCATCACCCAGGCTTATGCCGACCTCGCCTATGCGTGGCAGCTCAATGATGTGGCCGAAGAAGAACTGGCCCGCTCGCAGAAATCGCTGGAGCTGACCCGCCAGCGCCGCAGCGCCGGCATCGACAGCGACCTGCAGGTGCGCCAGGCGGAGGCCCGGGTACCGGCCGCGCAGCAGCAGGTGCAGGCCGCACAGCAGCGCATCGACGCGGCCCGCACCGCACTGGCCGCGCTGGTTGGCAAGGGCCCGGACCGTGGCCTGTCGATCCAGCGCCCGCAGCCGCTGAACCCGGTGGCGCTGCAGCTGCCGGGCGTGCTGCCCAGCGAACTGCTCGGCCGTCGCCCCGACATCGTCGCCGCGCGCTGGCGCGTGGAAGCGGCCGACAAGCAGATCAAGGTGGCAAAGACCAAGTTCTACCCGAGCTTCAACCTGACCGCGCTGGCCGGCGTGGTCGCCCCGAACGTGGGTGACCTGCTGAAGAGCAGTTCCACCTTCGCCTACATCGGCCCGGCGCTGAGCCTGCCGATCTTCGAAGGCGGCAAGCTGCGCGCCAACCTGGCCAACACCGATGCGCAGTACGACCTGGCGGTGGCCAACTACAACCAGGCCGTGCTGGACGCGCTGCGCGATGTGGCCGACCAGGTCAACGCGGTGCGCTCGCTGGCGCAGCAGGCGCATTCGCAGCAGCAGGCCGTGGACACCGCACGCTCGGCCTTCGACCTGGCCCAGCAGCGCTACCGCGCCGGCATCGGCAGCTACCTGGACGTGCTGACCGCGCAGTCCACGCTGTTGCAGTCGCAGCAGCAGCTGGCCGGCCTGCAGTCGCAGCAGGTGCAGACCTCGGTGCGCCTGAGCAAGGCGCTGGGCGGTGGTTTCCAGCCCGCTGACGCCGACCGCGCACCGATCGCCTCCCATTCCGATTCCTCGCATTCCTGAAGACTTCCGCCATGAGCCAGACCCAAGACACCGCGGCCCCGGCCGCCTCCAACCGCCGCGGCAACCTGCTGCGCGGCCTGTTCGTGATCGTCGTGCTGCTGCTTGCCGCACTGGCATTGTGGTACTTCATGTTCGGCCGTTGGTTCGAAGAGACCGACGACGCCTACGTGCAGGGCAACCAGGTACAGATCACCCCGCTGGTGGCCGGTACCGTGGTCGCCATCAACGCCGATGACGGCATGCGCGTGGAGCGCGGCCAGCTGCTGGTGCAGCTGGACCCGTCCGACACGTCGGTGGCGCTGCAGCAGGCCGAAGCCAACCTGGCCAAGACCGTGCGCCAGACCCGTGGCCTGTACCGCAGCGTGGAAGGTGCGCAGGCGGACCTGAACGCGCGCCAGGTGACCCTGAAGCGCGTGCGCGAAGATTTCGCTCGCCGCAAGGATCTGGCCGCCACCGGCGCCATTTCCAATGAAGAACTGGCCCATGCGCGTGACGAGCTGGCCGCTGCCGAAGCCGCCGTGGCCGGTTCGCGCGAGACCGTCGAGCGCAACCGCGCGCTGGTCGACGACACCGTGATCGCCACCCAGCCAGACGTGCAGGCGGCCGCCGCGCAGCTGCGCCAGGCCTTCCTCAACAACGCCCGCGCCGGCATCGTCGCGCCGGTCACCGGCTACGTTGCCCGTCGTTCGGTGCAGGTCGGCCAGCGCGTGCAGCCGGGCAACGCGCTGATGGCGGTAGTGCCGACCGAGCAGATGTGGGTCGAGGCCAACTTCAAGGAAACCCAGCTGCGCCACATGCGCCTGGGCCAGGAAGTGGAGCTGAAGTCGGACCTGTACGCCGGTGACGTGAAGTACAAGGGTCGCGTCCAGAGCCTGGGCCTGGGCACCGGCTCGGCGTTCTCGCTGCTGCCGGCGCAGAACGCCAGCGGCAACTGGATCAAGATCGTGCAGCGCGTGCCGGTCCGCATCGCCATCGATGCCAAGCAGCTGGCCGAACACCCGCTGCGCATCGGCCTGTCGATGAAGGCTGAAGTGAGCCTGCGCGACCAGAAGGGCGAAGTGCTGCCGAGCACTGCGGCCAAGGGCACGGTGTTCGACACCGACGTGTATGCCAAGCAGCTGCATGATGCCGACGAGGTGATCCATACGATCATCCAGGGCAACCTGCCGCAGCAGCAGGCGAAGGTGGGCTGAGGTCGCCATGTCCGCACAAGCTCCAGCCGCGCCCGGCGCGCCCGGCGCTCCGGGTGCACCGGCGGCGCCGGGTGCGGCCTCCGGGTTCCTGCCGCCCAGCGTCGCCCTGTGTACCGTCGGCCTGGCGATGGCCTCGTTCATGCAGGTGCTCGACACCACCATCGCCAACGTCTCGCTGCCGACCATCGCCGGCAATCTCGGTGCCAGTTCGCAGCAGGCGACCTGGGTCATCACCTCGTTTGCGGTCAGCACGGCCATCGCGCTGCCGCTGACCGGCTGGCTCAGCCGCCGTTTCGGCGAACGCAAGCTGTTCGTCTGGGCCACGCTGGCCTTTGTCATCACCTCGCTGCTGTGCGGCCTGGCGCAGAGCATGGGCATGCTGGTGCTGTCGCGTGCGCTGCAGGGCTTCGTGGCCGGCCCGATGTATCCGATCACGCAGTCGCTGCTGGTCTCGATCTACCCGCGTGAGAAACGTGGGCAGGCATTGGCGCTGCTGGCGATGATCACGGTGGTTGCGCCGATCTGCGGCCCCATCCTCGGTGGCTGGATCACCGACAACTACAGCTGGGAATGGATCTTCCTGATCAATGTGCCGCTGGGCATCTTTGCCGCGCTGGTGGTGGGCAACCAGTTGAAGGGGCGCCCGGAGCACATCGAGAAGCCGAAGATGGACTATGTCGGCCTGGTCACCCTGGTGATCGGTGTCGGTGCGCTGCAGCTGGTGCTCGACCTGGGCAATGACGAGGACTGGTTCTCGTCGATGAAGATCGTGGTGCTGGCGTGTGTGGCTGTGGTCACGCTGACGGTGTTCCTGATCTGGGAACTGACCGACAAGGATCCGATCGTCGACCTGAAGCTGTTCCGGCATCGCAACTTCCGCGCCGGTACGCTGGCGATGGTGGTGGCGTACGCGGCGTTCTTCAGCGTGGCCCTGCTGATTCCGCAGTGGCTGCAGCGTGACATGGGTTACACCGCGATCTGGGCGGGCCTGGCGACGGCGCCGATCGGCATCCTGCCGGTGATCATGACCCCGTTCGTGGGCAAGTACGCATCGCGCTTCGACATGCGAATGCTGGCCACGGTCGCGTTCATCGTGTTGTCGATGACCAGTTTCCTGCGTTCGAACTTCAACCTGCAGGTGGACTACACCCACGTGGCCGGCGTGCAGTTGATCATGGGCATCGGCGTCGCGCTGTTCTTCATGCCGGTGCTGCAGATCCTGCTGTCGGACCTGGATGGGCGCGAGATCGCGGCGGGCTCCGGCCTGGCCACCTTCCTGCGTACGCTGGGCGGCAGTTTCGCGGCGTCGCTGACGACGTGGCTGTGGGCGCGGCGCACCCAGGTGCACCATGCTGACCTGACCGAGCACATCTCGGTCTATCAGCCGGGCATGCAGGACCAGGTGACGGCGATGGGGCAGGGCGACCTGCAACATGGTGCCGCGGTACTGAACAACATGATCAACCACCAGGCATCGCAGATGGGCTTCAACGACATCTTCTTCCTGCTGGGCTGGATCTTCCTGGCGATCATCGCGTTCCTGTGGCTGGCCAAACCGCCGTTCGGCGCAGGCGCAGGTGCGGCCGCCGGCGGCGGGCACTGAAAACTCCCTGGAAACACGTGCTGTATTTTGACCCCGCCGCAAGGCGGGGTTTTTGTTTGTGCAACGCGGGTCGCACGGGCCCTGCCGTTGGGGGAGTGCAGCGGCGCAGGTTCAGCGCGTGCGATAGATGCGCTTGAACACCACCCGATCACGGAACAATCGGGAAATGGCCCACATTCCCGCCACAAGTACGGCGCCGCACGTGATCCAGCCGGCAGTGGCCTGCAATCGGCTGCCGACCAGTGCGCCGCAGATGATGGCGGCGACAAAGACGAACATTACGGCCTCCTTCGATGCGCCGTAGTGGACCTCGGCCTGGCATCCCACGCATACGCGTACGCCGTGGTTCGAGCCGGTGTGGCAGTGAGGGCAGATGATGCTGCGCTGCATTGGGGCGTCCTTTGGGGAAAAGGGGGCGCTGGTCAGGTCGTGGCGATAGACCTGCAACCGGCTCCCGTAAATCTGCCTTCCACCGAAAAGGAATCGGGTAGATCTCCGACTAGGAAAATTACGAATTGAACGCGCAATGTGAAATGCGACCCAGAAGAAAGCCGTTCAGGGTTTGGTGACGACGCGCTGGGAGGAGGTATGCATCAGCGGGTGACGCCTGGGTGGTGCGAGATACGACAGTTCGAGCGGTAGATGCGATGCCACGCTCGCCAAACCCCGGAAACGAAAAAACCCGCTTTCGCGGGTTTGATCATCTTGAGTCGTGGTGCCCAGGAGAGGACTCGAACCTCCACGGTTTTACCCGCTAGTACCTGAAACTAGTGCGTCTACCAATTCCGCCACCTGGGCGACTCAGGAGACGAATTGTGCGGTACGGCAGAGGATGTGTCAACAACATTTCACAGCTTTTTCTGCGGCTGCACGCCCAGGTGAAGCAGCAGGCTGCGCATTGCCGATGACAACTGCGCCCACTCGGCAAAACAGGCGCACAGGCGGCGCTGTGCCCACGCATCGGCGAGCGGTACGGCGACGGTATGCGTGCTGCGCCGATGCTGGCGGGCGATGGTCCGCGGCACGATGCCGATACCAATGTCGTGGCCGACCATGATGCACACCCCTTCGAAGGTCTTCATGCGGATGCGCACATCCAGGCGCCGCCCGATGTCGCGTGCCTGGTCCTCGATGTAGGTCTGCAGTGCATTGCCATCGGCCAGGGCGACGAAAGTCTCGCCGGCAACATCGGCGAAGGCCAGGCTGCGCCGCGATGCGAGGCGATGGTCTGCGGGCAGCAGCATCACCAGTGGATCTTCGGCCACCACATGCTGCTGCAGGCCGGCAGCGTCGACCGCATCACTGATGATGCCGGCCTCGGCCTGGCCAGCGCTGATCGCACGCACGACTTCGGGGCTGGTGCGCTCCAGCAGTTCCACGTGCAGGCGTGGGCGTTCGGCCAGCCACGGTGCCAGCCGCGAGGGCAGGTAGTTGGTCAGCGCAGCGGTATTGGCATACAGATGCAGGGTACCGCGCGCGCCATGCGCGAATGCCTGCAGTTCGCCGCGCAGCTGCGCCTGCTGCTGCAGGATCAGGCGTGCATGGTGGGCGAGGGCGGCGCCGGCTTCAGTCAGGCTGACGCCACGCGGATGGCGGTTCAGCAGCACGGTGCCGGCATCGGCTTCGATCGTGCGCAGGCGTTCGCTGGCCGAGGCCAGGGCCAGGTTCGCCTGCGCCGCGCCGGCCGTGATGCTGCCCGCCTCGGCAATCGCCAGGAACAGGCGCAGGTCGGCGATATCCATCCGCATGTCATGCCCTCATCGCAACGCCCGAGCCTTCGGATCAGCCGAAGGGTGGGCCGGGAAGACCGCATTGTGCGCCGGGCGACGGCCCGATCCAATGAAGGCATGAATGAATCGATGTACTTCTACGCGCTGCTGGTGGTGGTGTTCGTGCTGGCTGGCGTGGTCAAGGGCGTGACCGGCATGGGGTTGCCGACGGTGGCGATGGGGCTGCTCGGTGGCGCGTTGTCGCCGGTGGCGGCGGCATCGATGCTGTTCATCCCCACCTTTGTCACCAACGCGTGGCAGCTGTTGTCCGGGCCGTCGCTGGGCCCCATCGTGCGGCGCCTGTGGCCGATGATGCTGGCGGTGGTGGCGGTGACACTGGGTTCGGCGGCGCTTCTGGTGCGGGTCGATCGCACCTGGTCGCGCGTTGCGCTGGGAGTGGCGCTGGTGGTCTATGCCGTCTATGCCCTGCTTGCACCGGTGTTTCGCGTGCCGCAGCGGCGCGAGCGTTGGCTGGGGCCGCTGGTGGGGGCATTGTCGGGCGTGGTGACCGGCGCCACCGGCGTGTTCGTGATGCCGGCGGTACCGTATCTGCAGTTGCTGGGATTGCAGCGCGAGGAGCTGGTGCAGGCGTTGGGGCTGGCCTTCACTGTGTCGACGATTTCGCTGACCACCGGCCTGGTGCTGCATGGCGCATTCGGCATCCAGCAGCTGGGGCTGAGTGCGTTGGCGGTGCTGCCGGCATTGCTGGGCATGTGGCTGGGGCAGGTGATCCGGCAGCGCATCAGCGCACGGGTGTTCCGCGCCTGTTTCCTCGGGTTCCTGCTGCTGCTTGGGCTGGAGCTGGTGTTGCGGCCGCTGTTCTGATGCCGGTGGCCGCAATGCCGGATTCCGGGCATGAAAAAACCCGCTTTCGCGGGTTTTTCTCATTCTCGACGTGGTGCCCAGGAGAGGACTCGAACCTCCACGGTTTTACCCGCTAGTACCTGAAACTAGTGCGTCTACCAATTCCGCCACCTGGGCGTCGAGGAGCGAGATTATGGGGTGTTGTGACGGGGGTGTCAACACCTGTGCCCGGTATGCCTGCGAGGGGGCTCACAAGGGCAGCCAGGCCCCCATGCATCCCACCCGTTTGCCGTCTGGATTGCCGCACGTTTTGGCCCGATGATGCAGCGCTGACCGATGCGGCGCAGGGAGCATGCCTGCCGTGGTCGGGTTGGAAACGAGATCCTGGCATGCAGCAGCAAGGAGTGAATGGTGGAGTGTCGGTCGTGCGGTGCGCCCCTGCGGGCAGCAATGCGGGTGTGTGCCTACTGTGGAAGCCTGGCGGAAGAGGCAGCGGCGGTCGGGCCCGCGATGGATGCCGGGAGTGCCGGCGAAGCGGAGCCGCGTGCCCTGGAGGCCTCCTTGCGTCGCGAGCTCGCGTTTCTTGTCGAGCAGCAGGTTGAAACCGGTCATCCGAGCATTGCCCGGAAGATTGAAAACGTCGAGCGGAGGCTCGGCGCACTTTTGCAGCAAACAGGGGGAGTGTAAGTGTCGGATGCAGCAGATTCCTTCGTCGAGAAAACCTTCGACGAGTTCACCGAAAAGACCGAAATCACGCATGTCCAGCAGTTCATGTGGGGAGAGGGCAACCTCTACATCCGCGATTACCTGGACGAGGTCGCCATCAGCTCGGAAAATCTGAGCGCGTTCAATGCCCGGTTTACACTGCGGCGTGTCAAGACGGCTGAGCTCGATGTCCTTGTGCTCGATTGCGTGGTGATCCGTGCCGATGATTGGTTCCATGCGCGCGATGGTGTGATCATCTTCAATTGCGACCAGGTCAATCAACGGGTCGAGTTCACCGAGCAGGACACCCAGGTCGAGCACATCGGTGGCCAGCTGTTCTGCTTCGAGAATGGGCGTTACATCATCTCCGAAGCGCTTCTGAAGATGATCTGCGCTGCTCAGGTCCTGAAAGTGCGCATCCAGGGCGCGACCGTCCATTCGGATCCGCCGCTGGACTGGTGCCAGGGATTCCAGAAGTACTGCAGGCAGTTCTACAACAACGTCTACGATGCCAGCGCCTGGCCCGAAGCGGTGGCCGGTGGCCTGCCGCCGCCGGCGAAGACGGGGTGTTTCATTGCCACGGCGGCCATGGGCTCATATGAGGATGGCAGCGTGCGGGTGCTGCGGCGGTATCGGGACCGCGTGCTGCGCAGGACAGCGGCAGGCCGCCGCTTTGTCAGGCTCTACTATCGCTGCTCGCCGCCGGTGGCTCGCCTGATCGAGGGCAGTGCGCTGGCCCGTGGCGCTACGCGGGTGCTGCTTGTTGCACCGCTGGCTGCGTGGGCGCGCCGTCGCCTGTCTGCCAACATGATCGAGGCCTGACTGCATGGCGCTCATTGATGTCGTTGCGTTCGAGAACACTGCGCAGGACTTCGTCTGGAAGTTTCCCTCCACCCGCCTGAGGTGGGGTTCGCAGCTGGTGGTGAAGCCCGGCCAGGTCGCGTTCTTCGTCTACCGCGGCACCATCCGCGAGGAGGTGCGCGAAGGGACGATTACGCTCGATACGCACAATCTGCCTTTCCTGACCACGCTCACCAGCGTGCCGTTCGGAATGGACAGTCCGTTCCAGGCCGAAGTCTGGTTCGTCAATCTCGTCTCGAAGCTGGACAACCTGTGGGGGACCCGTCGCCCGATCCAGCTGGAGGATCCCCGATACGGCGTGGTCGTGCCGGTGCGCGCCTATGGCCAGTACGGTTTCCGGATCACCGACGCGCGGCGGTTCCTGGAGTCGCTGGTGGGGGCGGGGACCGGCTTTTCGGCCGGGCAGGTGGTCGAGTACTTCACCGGGGTGGTGCTGCAGGCCGTCAACGTGCACCTGGCGCGCGCGCTGACGACGCTGCGCATCTCCGTCGTCGAAGCGTCGCTGCACCTTGAGGAGATTGCTGCGCAATGCAGTGCGGCCATCGATGAAGAGATGGGTCAATTCGGTGTCAGCGTCGTCAATTTCTACTTCCACTCGGTCAACGTACCGGAAGACGATCCGAGCTTCCGGCGGCTGAAGGAACTGAAGGAAAAGACGGCTGAGCTGAACATGCTGGGGCGCGATATCTACCAGTACGACAGGTCGATCGACGTGTTGAAAACCGCAGCGGCCAACGAAGGCAACCCGGCGGTGCAGGCCGGGCTGGGGCTCGGTGCTGGCCTGGGGTTGGGGCGGGGCATGGCAAGTCAGCTGGATGCGCTGACGCCGCGCCTGCCGGCACAGCCTCCCTCGCTTCCTGTCGCCACGCAGTACTTCCTGGCCGTGGACGGCAATGCGTCGGGGCCTCACGGCCTTGAGCAGGTGTTGCGCCTCCTGCGTGAGCGTCGCATCACTGTGGAGACACTGGTCTGGCATGAGGGATTGTCTGCCTGGAAGGCGGTGCGGGAGATCCCGCCGCTTGCAGAAGGGGGCATGCCACCGATCCCGGGTGACCCGCCGCCGCTGCCCTAGCGCCTCTACCGGTTATCCGCCGGGACGCCGATGGCGGCGTCCCGTTTCCATGCCGCCATTGCTGGCGTGGGGGACGGGCATAACGCAAAAACCCCGCCATGGCGGGGTTCTGTGCGGCCGAAGCCTTGAAACGTGGTGCCCAGGAGAGGACTCGAACCTCCACGGTTTTACCCGCTAGTACCTGAAACTAGTGCGTCTACCAATTCCGCCACCTGGGCGTTCCAGAGGCGCAATTGTGAAGATGAATCCGCAGGCTGTCAACGACTTCCTGAATATTTTTCACGCAAGGCCTTCAAGACGGCCACTGACCCGTTCTGCACGCCGTCAACGGCTACCATGTAGGGCGATGACTACCAAAAAACCAAGCAAGGGCGGGAGCACCTCCCGCAGCCAGGGCCCGAAGAAGGGCGCCAAGGCGGGCGCAGCCCGCACCACCAAGCCGGGCAAGCCGTTGCCGGGCTGGTTCCCCGAATTGAATGAAGGCGGCGCACCACCGCGTGGCCGCAAGGTCCGCAATACCGACGCGCCAGGCCCGACCCCGGGCCGCAAGCTGCCGCCGACCGGCAAGGTGATCGACGATCCCTATGCCGCGCGTGAAGCGGAGAAATACGAACAGCCCATCGCCAGCCGCGAGGCCATCCTGGCCCTGCTGGAGCGCTGCGAAGGGCCGCAGACCGCCGAGGAACTGGGCGCACGCCTGGGCCTGACCGCACCCGATCGTGCCGAAGCGCTGTCGCGCCGGCTCGGTGCCATGGTCCGTGATGGCCAGCTGGTGCAGAACCGCCGTGGCGGCTTCGCCCCGATCCAGACCCTGAACCTGGTCACCGGCGTGGTGATCGCCAACCCGGAAGGGTTCGGCTTCCTGCGCCCGGTCGAGGGGGGCGACGACCTGTTCCTGCCCCCGTATGAAATGCGCAAGGTCATGCACGGTGACAAGGTGCTGGCCCGCGTGACCGGCATCGACCACCGTGGCCGTCGCGAAGGCAGCATTGCGCGCGTGCTCGAACGCGGCATGACCCGCCTGATCGGTCGCTTCAGCATTGAAATGGGCATCAATTACGTGGTGCCCGATGACAAGCGCATCCAGCGCAACGTGCAGGTACCGCCGGACCAGACCGGTGGCGCGCGCGATGGCCAGCTGGTGGTCTGCGAACTGACCCAGGCGCCGGACAGCCGCCGCCCGCCGATCGGCCGCATCATCGCCGTGCTCGGCGACAAGCTGACCGCATCGCTGGTGGTGGAGACCGCGATCCACGGCCACGAGCTGCCGTTCGAGTTCCCGCAGGAGGTGCTGGACGAAGCCGCCTCGGTGCCGATGGTGGTTGAACCGGCGATGATCGGCGACCGTGTCGATCTGCGCAGCACGCCGCTGGTCACCATCGACGGTGAAGATGCCAAGGACTTCGACGACGCGGTGTACTGCGAGCCGAATGCCGACGGTTTCCGCCTGGTGGTGGCGATTGCCGATGTTTCGAACTACGTCCGTCCCGGCACGCCGCTGGACGAGGAAGCGCAGAAGCGTGCGACTTCGGTCTACTTCCCCGGCTTCGTGGTGCCGATGCTGCCGGAGACGCTCTCCAACGGCATCTGTTCGTTGATGCCGAAGGTCGACCGCATGTGCTTCGTCTGCGACATGCAGATCGACCGCGACGGCCTGGTGACGCATTCGCGCTTCTACGAGGCGGTGATGAACTCGCACGCGCGCCTGACCTATACCCAGGTGTGGAAGGCGGTGGGCGAGGACGATGCCGATACCAAGGCCTGGATGGGTGACCTGCTGCCGCAGGTGCAGCGCCTGCACCAGCTGTACAAGGTGCTGTCCAAGGCACGCGCCAAGCGCGGTGCCATCGAGTTCGAAAGCAGTGAAGTACGCTTTGTGCTGGACAACCGCGGTGAAGTGACCCAGGCCGGCATGCTGGTGCGCAACGACGCGCACAAGCTGATCGAGGAATGCATGATCGCGGCCAACGTCGAGGCAGCGAAGTACCTGCTGTCGCGCCACGTGCCGGCCCCGTACCGCATCCACGAGAAGCCGCCGGAGACCAAGTACGCCGACCTGCTGGAATTCCTCAAGGAGTTCAAGCTGAGCCTGCCGCCGTGGTCCAAGGTGCGCCCGGGTGACTACACCAAGCTGCTGAAGAAGATCCGCGACCGCCCCGATGCCACGCTGCTGGAATCGGTGCTGCTGCGCAGCCAGAGCCTGGCGATCTACAGCCCGGAGAACCACGGCCACTTCGGCCTGGCGCTGGAGGCGTACGCGCACTTCACCTCGCCGATCCGTCGCTATCCCGACCTGCTGGTGCACCGCGCGATCAAGCATGCGCTGTCCGGCAAGCCGTTGGACAAGTTCACCTACAATGCGCGCGAAATGGCTGCGCTGGCGCTGCAGTGCTCCGAGCGTGAGCGCCGTGCCGATGAAGCCGAGCGCGAGGTCGACGAGCGCTACCGCGCGGCGTGGATGGAAAAGCACGTGGGTGGCCAGTTCGATGGCGTGATCAGCGGCGTGACCAGCTTCGGCCTGTTCGTCGAGCTGGATGAGTCGAAAGTGCAGGGCCTGGTGCACGTGACCCAGCTGCCGCAGGACTATTACAAGTTCGACGCGACCCGCAAGACGCTGACCGGCGAGCGCCGCGGCAGCAGCTACCGTCTGGGCGATCGCGTGCGGATCCTGGTGCTGAAGGCCAGCATGGAAGAACGCAAGATCGACTTCCGCCTGGTCGAGCACAAGGGCGAGGACGAAGGCGAGGGCCTACCGCCACTGCCGGAGCGCGGCAAGCCGGCCAAGCGGACGAAGAAGCAGTATTGAAAGGTGTGCCGACCAACGGTCGGCACCTGCCTCACCCGGTAGGTGCCAGCCGTTGGTTGGCACATCCCTCACCCGGTAGGTGCCAACCTTGGTTGGCACGACGTTACGGAGGACCGCAGATGCAGGGCCAACCCGAGTACAGCGGCGGCTGCCAGTGCGGCGCGATCCGCTTCCAGGCGCGTGGCGCGCTCACCGACAGCTCGATCTGCCATTGCCGGATGTGCCAGAAGGCCTTCGGTGCCTACTACGCGCCGCTGGTGTCGGTGCGCGGCGTGCAGTTCAGCTGGACCCGCGGCCAGCCGCGCTATTTCCAGTCGTCCAACGTGGTGCGGCGTGGCTTCTGCGCCGACTGCGGTACGCCGCTGACCTACGAGGCGCCGGACGGCGTGGCGGTGGCGGCCGGTGCCTTTGACGAACCCGAGCGCCTGCCGCCGACGATCCAGTACGGAGTCGAGCGCAAGCTGCCCTTCGTCGACAGCCTGGCCAGCCTGCCGGCGCGACGTACCGAGGAAGACATCGCCGCGCTGGATTTCCTGGCCACGATCGTGTCCCACCAGCACCCCGACCACGACACCCCGCACTGGCCGCCGCGCAGCCGTTCAGCCGGGGGATGAACGGCCGGTAGCGCCGGGCCATGCTCGGCGAGCGCGAAGCGCGGCCGCCGCCGATGCTCTACCATAGCCACCCCCTTTCCGGTCCCCGCCCGCATGAGCAAGAACAGCCAGTGGATTGTCGGCGTCAACGCCGTCGCCTCCTCCATCGAGAACGACGCCGAGAACGTCCGCGAAGTGCTGGTCGAGGCCGGTGCGAAGAACCCGCGCCTGACCGAGATCGAGGAAAACGCCCGCCGCAAGGGCATCGACGTGCGCAAGGTGAACAGCCAGGCGCTGGATGGCGTGGGTGGTTCGGTGCGCCACCAGGGCGTGGCCGCGCGCTATGCCGCCGCCCGTACCTACAGCGAGAACGAGCTGGAAGGCCTCGTCACTGCCGCCGAGGGCAAGGCCCTGCTGCTGGTGCTGGACGAAGTGCAGGACCCGCACAACCTCGGCGCCTGCCTGCGTTCGGCCGCTGCCGCCGGTGCGACCGCAGTGATCATCCCCAAGGACAAGTCGGCCACGGTCAATGCCACCGTGCGCAAGACCTCGGCCGGTGCCGCCGATCTGATCCCGGTGGTGGCGGTGACCAACCTGTCGCGCTGCCTGAAGGACCTGCAGAAGCAGGGCGTGTGGATCTATGGTCTGGCCGGCGAAGCCACCGCTTCGCTGTACCAGCTGGACCTGAAGGGCAACATCGCCCTGGTGCTGGGTGGCGAAGCCGACGGCCTGCGCCGACTGACCCGCGAGAACTGCGATGGCCTGGTCAAGATCCCGATGCCGGGCGAGATCGAGAGCCTGAACGTCTCCGTCGCCGCCGGCGTCAGCCTGTTCGAGGCCGTGCGCCAGCGCGGTTGATCTGTAGAGCCGAGCCCACGCTCGGCTGCTCTTCGTTGCAGCCGAGCGTGGGCTCGGCTCTACAGGACGGGCCTCAGCCCGCGCTGCCGCCCAGCGCCTTGAACAGGGTCACGTCGTTGTTCAGCTGGCCCTGGCGCACGCGCGCCAGTGACAGCTCGGCGTCGCGCCGGGTCTGCTGTGCCTCCAGCCAGGTGCGCAGATCGGTGGCACCCACGCGGTAGCGCACTTCCTGCGCGCGCTCTACTTCCACCGCTTCGTCATACGAAGCCTGCGAGGCCGCCACCTGGCGCGCCAGCTGCTCACGTGCCGACAGCGCGTTGTCCACTTCCGAGAGCGCGGTGTACAGCGTCTTGCGGAAGTTGGTTGCAGCAATCTGGTACGCCGTACCGGCGATGTCGGTATCCAGCTGCGCGCGCTGCAGGTTGAGGAACGGCAATGACAGGCCGGCGCCCAGCGTGGCCACCGGGTTGCGCAGCACATCGCCCAGCGAGGTTGCACTGGAGCCGAGGCTGCCGGTCAGGCTCAATGCCGGGTAGTACTGGGTCGCGGTGACCTTGATGGTCTTCAGGCTGTTGCGCAGGCGCAGTTCGGCTGCGCGCAGGTCGGGACGGCGGCCGAGCAGGTCGGTCGGCAGGCCTTCGTTGATCCCGGGGCTGCGTGCGGCCAGCAGGTCCTGCGGCTCGTCCTGCTGTGGCCACGGCGTGCCGTCCAGCAGCACGGTCAGCGCATTGCGCACTTCCACCCGCTGCTGTTCCAGCGCGCTCTGCGAGGAGCGCTGCGACTGCAGGTTCTGCAGTGCCTGGCGTACTTCCAGGCGCGATACCGCACCGGCGTCGAAGCGAGCCTGGACCAGTTCGCGGGTACGTTCCAGCCGCTCCAGGTTGGCCTGGCCGGTGGCGATCGACTGGTTGAGATAGGCCAGGTTCCAGTACTGGGTGATGGTGTCGCCGATCACCAGCAGCGCGGTGTTCTGCCGGTCTTCCTCGCTGGCCTCGGCTTCCCAGCGGGCGATGTCGCGCTGGGTGCGCAGGCGGCCCCACAGATCGACCTCCCAGCCCAGCGAAACGCCGGTGGAGTAGCTGCGGCGCCAGTCATCAGCCTGGTCGGTGGCGCGGCTGGCGCTGCCACTGACCCCGGAGGACGAAGGCTGCGGCCACAGCGCGTTGCTGGCCAGGCCAGCCTGCAGGCGCGAACGCTGCACGGCCAGGCCGGCGGCGGCCAGATCGCTGTTGGCGGCCAGCGCCTGCGCCACCAGGCGGTCCAGTCGTTCATCGCCGAAGCCGGTCCACCAGGTGTCCTGGCGGATGTCGCGGCCGGGTGTATCCAGGCTGCTGCGCGGGTCGTCGGCGGGTGCATTGAGAGTGGCGTCGCCACGCCCGTAGCTGGCCGCCACGTCGGGGGCCTGCACCGGGTAGCGGCCCACCGATGCACAGCCTGAGAGGGCGAGCAGAACAGCGCCCACCAGCAGCAGGCGCGAGGGAGCAGGGAAGGGCAGTCGGGTCATCATCTTCATTCGCGGGCCAGGGCCTCCACCGGGTCGAGCTGCGCGGCATTGCGCGCGGGCAGGAAGCCGAACGCCACGCCGATCAGGGTCGAACAGGCGAAGGCGGCGACAATCGAGGCGGTGGAGAACAGCACCTGGAAGTCGCTGGCGAAGCGGCCGATCATCGAGCCCAGCAGCAGGGCCAGGCCGATGCCGAGCACGCCGCCGAGCAGGCACACCAGCACCGCTTCGATCAGGAACTGTTGGCGGATATCACTCTGCCGCGCACCCACGGCCATGCGCACGCCGATCTCACGCGTACGCTCGGTGACCGACACCAGCATGATGTTCATCACGCCGATGCCACCGACCAGCAGCGCGATGGCGGCGATCGCGCCGATCAGCAGCGTCATCGTGCGCGTGGTCTGTTCGATGGTCTGGCGGATCTCGGCGCTGTTGCTGAGGAAGAAATCCTCGGTGCCATGGCGCATCGTCAGCAAGCGGGTGATCGCTTCCTGCGCCGCATCCATCGGCGTGTCGTCGTCCACGCGCACGGTGATGCTGGAGACGTGGCTCTGGCCGAGCATGCGCGACATCACCGTGGTGTACGGCACCCACACGCTGAGGCTGGTGCTGCCGCCGAAACCGAAACTCTGGCGCTTGGCCACGCCGACCACGCGTGCTGGCACGTTGCCGAGCAGGATCACCTGGCCGACCGGGTCGACATCGGGGAAGAACTGGGTCTGGGTGTTCTCGTCGATCACCGCCACCTGGCCGAGGCCCTTCACTGCATCACTGTCGAAGAAGCTGCCACTGAGCAGGGTCACGCCCTTGACCCGGAAGAACTGTTCACCGACGCCGCTGACCTGGGCGGTGGACGACTGGTTGCGGTAACGCGCGGTGACCGAGGTCGACACGCTGGGCGTGGCGCTGTCCACGTAGCTCTGCTTTGCCAGTGCATCGGCATCGCTGGCCTTGAGCGTCTGTACCCGCGCCGACCGCATGTCGCCGAAACCACGGCCTGGATAGACGTCGATGGTGTTGGTGCCGAGCGCGCTGATGTTCTGCAGGATCTGCTGCTGCGAGCCATTGCCCAGCGCCACCACCGAGACCACCGAGGCGATGCCGATGATGATGCCGAGCATGGTCAGGAAGGTGCGCAGCCGATGCGCGTTCATCGCCAGCAGTGCCATGCGGAACGCTTCGGTGAAGCGGTCGCGGGCCGCCCGCCAGCTGTTGCCGCGGGCGACGCCGGTGCTGGCCTCGCGCTGCGCACGGTAGGTCGGTGCGTTCGGGTTGGCGCGGTCGGCGATGATCTCGCCGTCGCGGATCTCGATGATGCGCTGTGCGTGTTCGGCCACGCTCATGTCGTGGGTGACGATGATGATGGTGTGGCCTTCGGCGTGCAGCTCGCCGAGGATCGCCATCACTTCCTCGCCGGATTTCGTGTCGAGCGCGCCGGTGGGTTCGTCGGCCAGGATCACCTCGCCGCCGTTCATCAGGGCACGTGCGATCGACACGCGCTGCTGTTGGCCACCGGACAGCTGCCCCGGCTTGTGGTGCATGCGGTCGCTCAGGCCCAGCCGCTGCAGCAGCTGCTCGGCCCGTGCGTTGCGCACTGCGCCGGGGCTGCCGGCATACACCGCCGGCACTTCCACGTTGCCGCGCGCGTCCAGGTCGCCCAGCAGGTGATAGCGCTGGAAGATGAAGCCGAAATGTTCGCGGCGCAGTTCGGCCAGTTCGTCCGGTTCCATCTTCCCGGTTTCGCGGCCGGCCACCTGGTAGCTGCCACGGGTAGGGCGGTCGAGGCAGCCGAGGATGTTCATCAGCGTCGACTTGCCCGAGCCGGACTGGCCGACGATGGCCACCATCTCACCGGCGTGGATGTCGAGATTGACGTCGCGCAGAACGGCGATCACATCATCGCCGGCCGGGAATTCGCGTCGCAGGTCGCGCAGGCGCAGCAGCGGCGCCGTCGTGCTCATCGGCGCCCCATGCCCGGGCCGCCGACCCGCATCTGCATGCCGCCGCGGTTGCCGCCGCCGGCGCTGGCACCGGTCGCACCGGCTTCGCCCACCACCACGCGCTCGCCTTCCTTCAGGCCGGACAGGATCTCGGCCGAGGCGCCGTTATTGATGCCCACGGTGACCTTGCGCGGCTGCGGCTGGCCCTTGTCGTCCAGCACCCGCACCATGCGCTCGTCGCCACGGCGCTTCGGCCCCAGTGCCACCGCCGGCACCATCAGCACATTCTTGGCCTGCTTGAGCAGCACGGAGACCTGGGCGGTCATGTCGATGCGCAGCGTGCCGTCCGGGTTCTCCACATCGAACAGCGCGTTGTAGTAGACCGCGCTGCTGGAACTGGAGCTGGACGAACTGCTGGAGCTGGACGAATTCTCGTTGGCGATCGAGGCCGGCGCCGGATTGATCTGGCGCAGGGTGGCGTGGTACTTGCGGTCCGGGTCGCCCAGCGTGGTGAAGTAGACCGGCATGCCGGCCTTGATCTTGACCACGTCGGCCTCGGAGATCTCGGCGTTGACGGTGACCACGTCCAGCCGCGCCAGCATGACGATGGTCGGCGCGGTCTGGTTGGCGTTCACGGTGCGGCCTTCCTCGGCCACCACCGCCACCACGGTGCCGTCCATCGGCGCGGTGATGCGGGTGTAGGCCAGGTTGGCACGGGCGGTGCCCAGTTCGGTTTCACGGCCCTTGATCTGCGCCTCGTAGGACTGCAGCTGGGCGCGGGCGGTCTTCAGCTGTGCCTCGGCGGCATCGTATTCCTGGCGCGAGGTGGCTTCGGCGGCGAGCATCTGCTGCTGGCGCGCGAACTCCAGTTCGGCCTGGCGCAGGGTGGCCTGCTGCACGGCACGCTGGGCGGTGACCTGGTCCAGCGAGGCCTGCGCGTTGAGCACCTGGTTCTGCTGGGTGGTGGCGTCGATCTCGGCGATCAGATCGCCTTCCTTCACGGTGTCGCCCAGCTGCACCTTCAGCGACTTGATCTGGCCCGAGGCCTGGGCACCCACGCTGACCAGCTTGTAGGCGTCGATCACACCGGTGGCCTCCACCGTCTGCTCGATGTCACCACGGCTGACGGGCGTGGTCGCCACCGCCGGGGCGGCGGGCTTGCGCAGCAGCCACCAGGCGGCTGCGGCGACGGCAAGGGCAAGCAGGGCGATCAGTATCAGGCGACCCCGGCGGGTCGCGGGCAGCAGGCGGAACGTCACGTCGTGGCTTCACTCTCGGGGCCGCGGCGGCGGCGTTGGTGGGCATTGTGAAGACCGGGCGATGGGCGGCTCAATCCTCGGGGTATGTCTCTATGTAACACTGTCGGTGAATACGCGTAACCACAGGTATCCCGCCCACGGGTGGATACACTGGTACGCATTGCCCCGGATGCGGTTCAGCTGCCGACACGGGATGATCGCGACATGGAGACTGAAAACACGATGCACCGACTGCTGATCGTCGACGACGACAACGACATCCGCACCCTGCTGGCCGAACAGCTCGGCCGTGCCGGCTACCAGGTGAGCACGGCTGCCGACGGCACCGCCATGCGCCAGTTGCTGGACCGCGAGCACGTGGACCTGATCGTGCTCGACCTCAACCTGCCGCGTGAGGATGGCCTGACCCTGTGCCGCGACCTGCGCGCACGCTCGAACACGCCGGTGATCATGCTGACCGCACGCGCCGAGCCGATCGATCGCGTGCTGGGCCTGGAAATGGGCGCCGACGACTACCTGGCCAAGCCGTTCGAACCGCGCGAGCTGCTGGCGCGCATCCGCAACGTGCTGCGCCGGACCGAGGCGCTGCCGGCCAACCTGGAGCCGCTGGCGGTGCGCCGTGCGCGCTTCTCGCGGTGGGTGTTCGATCTGGAGCATCGCCACCTGGTGGACCCGGACGATCGCGTGGTGGTGCTGTCCGGCGCCGAGTTCCGCCTGCTGCGGGTGTTCATCGCCCATGCCAACAAGGTGCTGTCGCGCGAGCAGCTGGTCGCGCTCAGCAGTGGCCGCAACTACGAGGCACAGGATCGCGCGATCGACCTGCAGGTCAGCCGCCTGCGCAACAAGCTGGGCGACGATGGTGGCCCGGACGGGCTGATCAAGACCGTACGCAACGAAGGCTATGTACTGGCCTCCTCGGTGAACCTGGAATAAGCCGCGATGAAGCGCCTGCGCCATTTCCTGTCCTCGATGGTCGGGCGGTTGTTCGTGATCCTGCTGCTGGGCATGAGCGTGGCCGCGATCGGCGCGACCATGCTGGCCACCTCCAAGCGCCAGCAGGAGTTCGAGCGGCAGAACCTGAACCGCATCGCCGACCGCCTGCAGGGCTACGTCAACCTGCTCGACGGCAATCCCGAGCTGCGTGAGCGCCTGCTCGAAATCGGTGGGCCGAGCGTCCGCGCGCTGCAACCCGGCGCGCGCCTGGGGCGGGCCGACACGGCGTTGATGGAAGTCCTGGATGACCGGCCGGGGCCGGTCGCTCGCGCGCATGTGCACTTCGCTTCGTTCCGCTCCTGCATTCCCAAGCTGCAGGACCTGTTGCCGCCGCCGCCGCCCGGGCATCGCAAGCACCCGCGCGAGCGTGATCCGGCATTCATCCCGCCCAAGTGCCGTGCGGTCGACGTGACCCTCAACGACGGCACGTTGCTGAAGCTGGCGCTGGATTCGCCGGCGGTGGCGCACAACGGCATCCTCGCCGTTGATCCGTGGTTCCTGACGCTGCTGGTGCTGGCGATCGCGGTGCTGGCCTACATCGTCGCGCGCATCGCCAGCGCGCCGTTGCAGGAGCTGGCGGCCGCCGCCGAAGACCTGGGCGACGACCTGCAGCGCGATCCCCTGCCGCTGCGCGGGCCGCGCGAGGTGCAGCGTGCTGCCGAAGCCTTCAATGCCATGCAGCATCGCCTGCAGCGGCACCTGGCTGAGCGCACGCAGATGCTGGCGGCGATCACCCATGACCTGCAGACCCCGCTGACCCGCCTGCGCCTGCGCCTGGAGAACGTCAGCGACGAGGTACTGCGCGAGCGCCTGATCGGCGATCTGGCCGCGATGCAGGCGTTGGTGCGCGAAGGCCTGGAGCTGGCGCGCAGCGCTGAGAGCGCCGAGCAGCGTGCCGCACTGGACCTGGATTCGCTGCTGGAGAGCATCGTTGAAGACACCGCCGAGGGTGGCGGTGATGTCGTCTTCGAAGGGGGCAGCGGTGCGGTGTTGATGTTGCGTCCGCTGGCCATGCACCGGCTGTTTTCCAACCTGGTGGACAACGCGGTGATGTACGCCTACCGGGTGAGGGTACGGGTCGAGCGCAGTGGCGGCGCGATCACCGTGGTGGTGGCCGACGACGGCCCCGGCCTGGCCGAAGATCAACTGGAAGCCGTGTTCGACCCGTTCGTGCGGGTGGAGACCTCGCGTTCGCGCGAAACCGGCGGCGCCGGTCTGGGCTTGACCATCGCCCGCGCTCTGGCCGAGAAGGATGGCGCGCGGCTGTGGCTGCGCAACCGCGCCGAAGGCGGGCTGGAGGCGGTAGTGCAGTGGCCGGCCAGTGCACAGGTAACGCCGCCGGGGCGCGCGGGCTGAGTCTTCGCGGCTGGCGATGGTGACGCCGTGGGCCGGGTTTGGCCTATCATCTGCGCATCTTCCCAGTTTCCCCCCGATGAGCCAGCCCGTTCCCGCCGGCATGCCGTTCAGCGCTGCCTGGCAGCTCCCGCATGCTGCCAGGCCCGGCAGCCCTGCCTGGCCGCCGCCGCTGCACTGATGGCCGGACAGGGGGACATCGGGCGCTGGGCGGAGCGCTGCGGATCAGGTATCGGTCGATGGCTGCGACAGGGCCTGCTGTGGCTGCTGCTGGCCCTGTCACTGCCGGTGGCTGCGCAGGAGGGGGCACCGCCGCTGCGCGATTACGCCATCGATGTATGGACGTCGCGCAACGGCCTGCCACACAACTCGCTGCGCGACATCGCGCAGACCCCCGAAGGCCACCTGTGGTTCGCCACCTGGGAAGGCCTGGTGCGATACAACGGCCTCGATTTCACCGTGTTCGACCGCAGCACCCGCCCGGGCCTGCGCGACAACGGCATCGGTGCGCTGTTCGTCGACCGTCAGGGCGGGCTGTGGATCAGTGATTCGCGCGGCAACGTCAGCCACCGCGGTAACGATGGCCAGTGGCGGGTCTGGGAGCACCAGGCCGATACCCCGCAGGTACTGATCCAGTCCATGCAGATGGACAGCCAGGGCCGCCTGTGGCTGCTCTATGAAGGCAAGGGCATCGGCTATCTGACGCCGGACACCGGCATCGTCTACCAAGCGCCGGCCGCCGACCTGCCGATGGCGATGAGCTTCACCAAGCTGGTGGTCGATGCGCAGGACCGGGTCTGGGCCGGTACGTTGGACGGGCTGGTGCTGCGCGACAACGACGGCGTGCTCAAGCGGGCGCCCGCGGCGTGGGGGCTGGGCGCCGGCAGTGGCCTGTCGTGGCCGTACCGCGCTCCGGACGGCGCGCTGTGGATCGTCGCCGGCGAGCGCCTGTACCGCGTGGAAGATGATCAGCTGGTGCTGATGCACCGCCTGCCGGGCCAGCTGCACCTGACCTCGATGCTGCAGGATCGCCATGGAGACCTGTGGCTGGGCACCGAGAACCAGGGCCTGCTACGGATCTCCTCGCATGGACTGGAGCGGCTGCCGGCGGGCCTGAACCTGCCGGGTGGACGCGTGGTCAGCCTGCGCGAGGATGCCGAGGGCAGCATCTGGGTCGGTGCCAACGGCGGCCTGTACCGCCTGCGCGAAACGCTGTTCAGCAGCTACACCGAGCGCGATGGCCTCAGTGGTGATTATGTGCGCACCGTGTTCGAGGACCGCGACCGCCAGCTGTGGGTCGGCAGTGCCAGCGGCCTCGATCTGCAGACCGCCGATGGCCGCTTCCGTGCGATGCCGCTGCACAACCGCGGCGGCAAGGCACCTTCGGTGCTCAGCCTGGCGCAGGGCCCGGACGGTGACCTGTGGGTCGGAACGTTCGGCGATGGCGTCTACCGTCTTGGTCGTGACGGCCGGCTGCGGCACAACTATGCCGCCGCCGATGGCATGCCGGGTGGCAACATCCGCGCGATCAGCGTGGACCCGCAGGGTGTGGTCTGGGCCGGCACGCAGAAGGGCGTGGTCCGCATCGACGGTGACCGTGTGCAGGTATCGAACGTCCCGGGCATGCCCGGCGGCCTGATCACCGCACTTGAGCACGATCATCAGGGCAACCTGTGGATCGGCACCATCGAGGGAATCCGCGTGCTGCGCGGCGACCACGTGCAGTCGATCGACCTGGCGCCGCTGGGCGGTGGCCGCAGCGTGTTCGGCTTCCATCAGTTGGGCGACGCGATGTGGATCAGCAGCGACCGCGGCCTGTACCGCTGGCGGAACGGCACGCTGGCGCGGGTGGGGCTGGAGCAGGGCATGCCGGTAGATGCGGTGTTCCAGCTGGTGCCGGATCGCCTTGGCAATGTGTGGATCAGCAGCAACCGCGGTGTACTGCGCACCGACATGGCCACCCTCAACGCCGTGGCCGATGGCCGCGCACCCCGGGTGATGGTGGAGCGCTACAACGAGATCGACGGCATGGCCAATGCGCAGGCCAACGGCAGCTCCGGGCCATCGGCGATCCTGCGCCAGGACGGCACGTTCTGGGTGGTCACCGCCGGTGGCCTGAGCACCGTCGACCCGCAGCGCCTGCAGCGTTTCCGTGAGCGCCTTTCACCGCCGGCAGCGATTGAAAGCGTGCAGGTGGATGGCGCACCGGTGCATTGGGAGGGCCCGGACCGCAACTACATTCCCGGCGGCCGTCGCTTGACGGTGAGCTATGTCGGCCTGAGCTACCTGATGTCTGACCGGATCCGCTACCGCACGCGGCTGGATGGCCTGGATGCGGGGTGGGTCGAACGCGGCCCGCAGCGCAGCGTGGAGTTCGTCGGCCTGCCGCCGGGCGATTACACCCTGCACGTGGCCGCTGCCCATCCGAGTGGCAGCTGGGGCCAGCAGGAAGCGGTATGGAGCTTCACCGTGGAGCCGTTCTGGTGGCAGCGACGCAGTGTGCAGGGGCTGGGTGGACTGTTGCTGCTGGCCGGGCTGGTGGCGCTGTACCGCCTGCTGCTGCAGCAGCTGAAGGCCAGCAACCTGCGCCTGGCGCGGCGGGTGGACGAGGCCACTTTCGACCTGCAGGCGAAGACCGTGCACCTGCAGGCGCTGAACCAGGAAAAGACCGAACTGGCCGAGCGCCTGGCACGCCAGGCCGAGGCCTTCGAACGGCAGGCCCGCGAAGATGCGCTGACCGGCCTGGCCAACCGCCGTGCCTTCGATGAAACGCTGGCCCGCGACTTTGCGCGTTCGCAGCGCAGTGGTCATCCGCTGTGCCTGGTGGTGCTGGATATCGACCACTTCAAGGACGTCAACGACCGCCACAGCCACAGCATCGGTGATGCGGTGCTGGTGCAGGTGGCGCGGCTGATCGCCGCCGCCAGCCGCGACTCGGACCTGCCCGCGCGGACCGGTGGCGAAGAGTTCGCGCTGCTGCTCAACGACACCCGCCTGGAGGAAGCCGCACAGCTGTGCGCACGCCTGCGCGGCCTGTTCCATGACCACCCCGACTGGGCCGGTGTGGACGGCCTGCGCGTGACCTTCAGCGCGGGGCTGGTGGAGCTGGACGCCGACGACCGCACCCCGGCGCTGCTGTACCAGCGCGCAGACCGCGCGCTGTACCGCGCCAAGAGCGACGGCCGCGACCGCACGAGCATTGGTTGATCGCATCCACGCATGGCGTGGATCTACTGGAGTGCCGCACCAACCGGCGGTGCCGACCAATGGTCGGCACCCACCAAAGGAGTACCCACCACAGAGGTCGTCGGCAGCCCCAACGAGCGCAGCGATCCGCTGTTGCTCCTGCTTTTCTGATCTTTCCGTGGCACCCAGCAACGTGTCCGTGGCCGGACGGGTGGGCTGCGCAGGGGCGTGAGCCGCATGGGCCTGAGGCATGCCTCGGGCGGGTTGGGCCGGATGCCCAACCCCGGTCTTGCCGTGTGCGCAGGACAGCGCACACGAGCAGCCGGCGACCGAGATTACATGGACGTACTTGCAGCGTCCCCTGCGCAGTCCACCCGTCCGGCCCAACGGATGATTCGCTTCACGCCACGAGGGGCTCCGCCGTTGGCCGCTTCACCGCGGCCAGGCGTTGGCGATGGTGCAGAACAACCGCGCGGTCTGCTCGGTGTCATACACCGCGCTGTGCGCCTCATTGGCATCCCACCCCAGCCCGGCGGCCGTGGCCGCACGTGCCAGCACGGTCTGCCCGTAGGCGATGCCGGCCAGGGTCACTGTGTCGAACACGCTGAACGGATGGAACGGATTGCGCTTGTGACCGGTTCGGGCCACCGCCGCATTGACGAAACCGAGATCGAAATGGGCGTTGTGGCCGACCAGGATCGCGCGCTGGCAGCCGTATTTCTTCATCGCCGCACGCACCGGGGTGAAGATGTGGTCCAGCGCGGCCTTTTCTTCCTTGGCCAGCCGGAACGGGTGGTCGAGGATGATGCCGGTCACTTCCAGCGACTTCGGGTCGATCTCCAGGCCTTCGGCCGGCACCACGTGGGCGCTGGCGGTCTGGCCGGGGTAGAGCAGGCCGTTCTCGTCCATCTCGATCGGCACCGCAGCGATCTCCAGCAGCGCATTGCGCTGGCTGTCGAAGCCGCCGGTTTCCACGTCCACCACCACCGGCAGGAAGCCGCGGAAGCGTTGTGACATCGCGCGCTGCGCCTGGGGTACTACGGAATCGGGAGCGGCGGCAGGTGCGGGGGTGGGGTCAGTCATGCGTGAATTCTAGCAGAGCGACCCTGAGCACCCGGCCAGCCTGTGGCGCACGGGTTCCCTGCGCAGGCGTGTGTCGACCAAGGTCGACACCTACCGGGCACCGCACGCTCAGGCTTCCGGTAGGTGCCAACCTTGGTTGGCACGGTGCGCGCCGACCACGGGCGGTGTCTACCGGGCCGCGGGCCGTGCCGTCGTGCCCGATGGCTGCCACCGCGCCAACCACGCATCCACGCTCAGCCTGCCGGCGCCGGTGAAGATCAGCGGCAGCAGCATCGCCATGAACAGCACCGGCAGCTTGAAGTTGCCGAAGCCCTGGTCAGTGATCGCGTAGCCCATGGCGAGGTCAGACAGCGAGTTCCACTCCATCGGCCAATGCACCGCATAGGTGGCCACAACGGTCAGCACCAGCAGGCTGGCCGCGGCAAACCGGGTGCCGAAGCCAACCAGCAGGCAGGCCGCGCCGATCAGTTCGAACCAGGTGGCCAGTTGCCAGTTCAGGGTGGCCGGCAGCTGGTCGAACGGGAACGGGAAGGCATCCTGCAGGTCGGCGAACCAGTTCTGGCCGTGCAGTTTTTCGCGGCCGGATTCGAAGTATTCCCAGGCCAGCAGCAGGCGCAGGCCGAGCGGGGCCAACCAGGGGGCGAGACGGTCCAGCTGGCCACGCGCGGTGGCCAGGGTCGGGAGGTTCATCGGCGGTTCTCCGGGGAAAGGGGCGTCAGCCTGGGACTGCGAGCGGGCCGATCACGCCGGCCTGCAGGAACTGCTGCAGCAGCGCGGCACCGGGTCCGGCCAGCGCGTCCTCGGCCAGGCCGTGCGCGGCGGCCAGGTGCCGCAGGTAGCCATGGCCATCCAGGCCGGGGTGTTCGCCGATGCTGGACAGCAGGTACACCGCCAGCGGGCTGAGTACGGCAAAGCGCACCTCGCCATCGGCCTCGCGACGAACCAGCAGGCCGGTCGGTTCCGCCGGCGGTTGTGACGGTGCGTCCTCGGCACCGAGCCGGTGCACGGGCCACTGATACAGCAGCGGCCATGCCAGTGGCGAGCGCTGCAGCGGCACCCGCAGCGGGTCGATGCCACCCGGCGCAGGCAGAGGCTCGGCAGGAAGCTGGTACAGCGCGGTTTCCACCCACTCGTAATGAGCAAGTTCGGCCAACGCCGGGTGCGGCAGCTGTGGCTGGGCCTGCAGCCACTGCACGAATTCGGCGGCCAGTTCGGTGAACAGCGGCGTCTGGCAGCGATGGGTCGCGAAGTACTGGCGCACCAGTCCGCTCCAGGCCGGTTCGCCGAGCAGGCGCACGCAGACCGGGAAGCCGTTGCTCAACAGGCCGAGCAGGTTGTTGAACAGCAGCCGTTGGTACACCGCCACCCGGCGTGGCTCCAGACCGGCCGGTGGTGGTACGCCCTGCGGATCGCGCAGGTGAGCGGTGAACGCGTGCTGCTGCGCGCGCAGGGTGTCGGTGGTGTCAGCCATGTACAGCCCCGGCGTGCGCGGCCTGCAGGCGGCGGATGGTCTGCAGTTCGCCCTGCAGTTCGGCGTAGGGCGGGAAATTGAAATCGCGTTCGAGCAGGGTGGGGCGTGGGCCGATGCGCGCGTAGGTACGCGCCAGCAGCTCCCAGACCGGATCGATCACTGCGCTGCCATGGGTATCGATCTTCAGGTCGGGTGCCTCGTCCAGGTGCCCGGCCACGTGCAGGCAGACGATGCGCTGTGCAGGCAGGCCGGCGATGAAGGCATCGGCATCGTAGCCATGGTTGCAGGCGTTGACGTAGACGTTGTTGACGTCCAGCAGCAGGTCGCAGTCGGCTTCGGCGAGCACCGCATTGGTGAACGCCAGCTCGTCCATCGCCGGCTCCGGTGCCAGGTAGTAGGACACGTTTTCCACCGCGATGCGGCGACCCAGCAGGTCCTGAACGCGGGCGATGCGCGCGGCGGTGTGGCGCACCGCTTCGTCGGTGAACGGAATCGGCAGCAGGTCGTACAGGTGGCCGTCGTCGCTGCAGTAGCTCAGATGTTCGCTGTACAGCGGCACGCGGTGCATTTCCAGGAATTGGCCGACCTGTTCCAGCAGCTGCGTATCCAACGGCGCACTGCCGCCCAGCGACAAAGACAGGCCGTGGCAGCTCAACGGATGGCGCTGCGCCAGTTCGGCCAGCGCATCCCCAGCGGGGCCACCGACATGGATCCAGTTCTCCGGTGCGCATTCGAGGAAATCGAAGTCGCCCGCCGGTGCATCGCGCAGATCCTGCAGCAGCGCCCTGCGCAGCCCCAACCCGGCGGCCGCCGCATGAAGCGGCGACCGCAGGTGGACGGCGCTGGCGCGGACGTCAGTGCTTGGCACCGCACTTGCCTTCGCCGCACTTGCCCTCGGCCGCCTTCTTGTCGCCGGTCTTGGCCTTGGCGCCTGCCGCGGCACCGGCGGCCTTGCCCTTGTCGGCGCCGCACTTGCCTTCGGCACTCTTGCCGTCGGCACCACATTTGCCTTCGGCGTGCTTGGTCGCGTCGGCGGCCATCTTGGTATCTGCTGCCTTGGCATCGGTGCTGGCCTTGGCTGCCTGGCCGGCCACCAGATAGCCCTGGGCCAGGTCGCTCATGCTCAGCGCCGAGGCACTGGCGGTCATGCCCAGGCCGGCGGCCAGGGCGGTAGCAGTCAGCAGGGACAGGGTCTTGTTGGAACTGCTCATCGGTCGTGCTCCTGGGTGGTGTGGGCGGGTGCCCGGGTGGCCGGCAGGGATGCCGGTGGAAACGATGGTGCAGCGATCCTACTCAACGAATCCTCGCCAAGACCTCAAATTTTCGTGAGGTTTGTTACAGAAGCATCCGGAAGGTTCGCACCGGGCAAGCCCGGCGCCCACAACGCGGGTGGAACGCCCAGAAACAAGAAGGCCGCTGTCACCAGGACAGCGGCCACCTTGGAGTCGACTCCGGTGTTGCAGTGCAGCGTCAGGGCTGGCCGGTGCTGGAGGTTTCGTCGCGCTTCTCGCGCGGCGGCAGCGGCTGCTCGCCGTGCACCAGGAACCACACGTTCTCGGCGATGTTGGTGGCGTGGTCACCCACGCGCTCCAGGTTCTTGGCCATGAACAACAGGTGCGTGCACGGGGTGATGTTGCGTGGGTCTTCCATCATGTAGGTCAGCAGCTCGCGGAACAGCGCGGTGTACTGCGCGTCCAGGCGGGCATCGTCCTCGCGCAGTGCCAGTGCGGCGTCGGCGTCGTTGTCGCGGTAGGCGGCAATGGCGCGGCGCACCTGCTGCGCGGCCAGGCGGCCCAGTGCGCGCAGGCCCTGGATCTGCGGCAGCGGCGGCACCTTGCCCAGTGCGATCGAGCGCTTGGCGACGTTGGCCGCATAGTCGCCGATGCGTTCGATGTCGGCGGGGATGCGCAGGCCGGCGAGGATCTCGCGCAGGTCGCGCGCCATCGGGCCACGCAGCGCCAGGCGCATCACGTCGTGGCTGATCTGCTGCTCAAGCGCATCGATCGCTTCGTCGTTGGCGATGATGCGATGGGCGGCGTTCTCGTCGCGCTTCTCGATCACGTCCATCGCCGCTTCGAGCTGGGCGACGGCCATCTCGCCCATGCGCACGATTTCGGCCACCAGGCGCTGCTGCTCTTCGTCGTAGCTCTTGACGATGTGGTCGTTGGGAAGATTCATGGTTGTTCCACTCTGTAGAGTCGAGCCATGCTCGACTGCCGTTGTCTGTAGAGCCGAGCCACGCTCGACTGCCGTTTCAGCCGAAGCGACCGGTGATGTAGTCCTCGGTCTGCCGCTGCGACGGCTGCGAGAAGATCACTTCGGTGCGGTCGTGCTCGATCAGATCGCCCAGGTACATGAAGGCGGTGTAGTCGGACACGCGCGCGGCCTGCTGCATGTTGTGGGTGACGATCACGATCGTGTACTCGTGCTTGAGTTCTTCCACCAGCTGCTCGATGCGGCTGGTCGAGATCGGATCCAGCGCCGAGGTCGGCTCGTCCAGCAGCAGCACCGACGGGCGCAGGGCCACGGCACGGGCGATGCACAGACGCTGCTGCTGGCCACCAGACAGGCCCAGCGCGCTCTGCCCCAGCTTGTCCTTCACTTCGTCCCACAGCGCGCCCTGGCGCAGCGCCTGCTCGACACGGTCGGCCATGTCGGCCTTGCTCAGCTTCTCGTGGTGGCGGATGCCGTAGGCCACGTTCTCGAAGATGGTCATCGGGAACGGCACCGGCTTCTGGAACACCATGCCGACCTTGCTGCGCAGGCGGTTCATCGGGTACTTCGGCGACAGGATGTTCTCGCCGTCCAGCAGCACTTCACCGCGCGCCTCCAGCTTCGGGTACAGCGCATAGATGCGGTTGAAGATGCGCAGCAGCGTGGACTTGCCGCAACCGGAGGGACCGATCAGCGCGGTCACGCGCTTTTCCGGGATTTCCAGGTTGATGCCCTTCAGGGCGTGGAACTTGTCGTAGTAGAAGTCCAGTCCACGTGCAGCCAGCTTCACCGGCGACGGCGTGTGCAGGCTCTCGTGCGAGGACGGCACGGCGATGCGCTGCATCGGCACGGCGTTGGAAAGGTCGTTCATGGCGTTATCCACGGAAAGGTCAGTCATGGGAGATACGGTTGCGCAGCAGGATGCCGCGGGCGGCAAGGCTGACCAGCAACACGAAGACAGTCAGCACCAGGGCACCGGCCCAGGCCAGCACCTGCCAGGATTCATACGGGCTGCCGGCGAACTGGTTCATCACCACCGGCACCGAGGCCATCGGCTGGAAGATGTTGTTGTTCCAGTACTGGTTGCCGAAGGCGGTGAACAGCAGCGGCGCGGTCTCGCCGGAAATGCGGGCCAGCGCCAGCAGGATGCCGGTGATGATGCCGGCCGATGCACTGCGGTACAGCACCTGCACGATCACCTTCCACTGCGGGATACCCAGCGACAGGGCCGCCTCACGCATCTGCGAGGGCACCAGGCGCAGCATCTCGTCGGTGGTACGCACCACCACCGGCAGCACGATGAAGGCCAGTGACAGGGCACCGGCGAACGCCGAGAAGTTGCCGCCGGTCTGCATCACGTACAGGGTGTAGACGAACAGGCCGAGCACGATCGATGGCGCCGACAGCAGGATGTCGTTGACGAAGCGGACCACGGTGCCGGCCTTGCGGGCGTTGCCGTACTCGGCCAGCCAGGTGCCGGCCAGCACGCCCAGCGGGGTGCCGATGCCGATCGCCAGCGCGCACATCACCGCGCTGCCGAAGAAGGCGTTGGCGAGGCCGCCTTCCTGCATCGGCGGCGGCGTCATCTTGGTGAACAGATCCCAGTTGATGCCAGCCATGCCCTTGGAGGCCAGGGTGAACAGGATCCAGCCCAGGAAGAACAGGCCGAACAGGGCGGTGGCGCAGGAGGCAGTGATCGCAACGACATTGCCGATGCGGCGGCGCAGGTACAGCGAATCAGCGGTGGTGGACATCAGTTGCCCTCCTTGCGGGACAGGCGCATCAGCATCAGGCGGGCGATGGCCAGCACCACGAAGGTGACGATGAACAGGACGAAGCCGAGCAGCAGCAGGGCCGAGCGGTAGGTTTCAGTGGCTTCGCCGAAATCATTGGCGATCAGCGCGGCGATGGTGGTGCCCGGTTCCAGCAGCGACGGCGACAGGCGCACGCTGTTGCCGATAACGAATGCCACCGCCATCGTCTCGCCCAGAGCGCGGCCGAGGCCGAGGAAGATGCCGCCGATCACCGCCGAGCGGGTGTAGGGCAGGACGATGTCCCAGCTCACTTCCCACTTGGTGGAACCCAGCGCGTAGGCCGATTCCTTCAGGCGGGTCGGCACGGTCAGGAACACTTCGCGCATCACCGAGGAGATGAACGGAATGACCATGATGGCCAGCACGAAACCGGCGGTAAGCATGCCGATGCCCAGCGGCGGGCCCTGGAACATCGGGCCGATGATCGGCCATTCGCCCAGGGTTTCGTTGAGGAACGGGGTGACGTACTCGGTCATCACTGGCACCAGCACGAACAGGCCCCACATGCCGTAGATGATCGAGGGGATGCCGGCCAGCAGTTCGATGGCGGTACCGACCGGGCCACGCAGCCAGCGCGGCGCGACTTCGGTGAGGAAGAAGGCGATGCCGAAGCTGACCGGCACGGCGATGACCATCGCGATGACGGCGGTGACCAGGGTGCCGTAGATCGGGGCGAGGGCGCCGAACTTGTTTTCGACCGGATTCCAGTCGGCGGAGAAGAAGAAGCTCAGGCCCTGCATCTGCAGGGCATGGCGGCCGCCCCACAGCATCGACAGCGCGGCGCAGGCCAGGGCGATCAGGACGAAGATGACGGTGCCGACCAGCACCCATCGGAACAGTTTGTCGTTGCGGGCATCACGCGCATCGCGCGTGGACGGGGCGGCTACAGGCTGGGCGATGGCATTCATGGGGACGGCAGGGCCAGGAAGGGGCGGGGCGGCATGGCGTGGAAGAAGCGGTGCCCGCGCGGGGCGGGCACCGTCGGGTCCATCACTTCAGGTCGGTCGCCCAGTAGGCCTCGATCTGCTTGACCAGTTCGGCCGGCAGCGGCACGTAGTGCAGCTCGTTGGCCTGGGCCTGGCCGTTCTCGAAGGCCCACTTGAAGAAGGCCAGGGTGTCCTGGTTGCGCTTGGCGTCCTTCGGCTTCTTCTGCATCAGCATGAAGTTGGTGGCGGTGATCGGCCACGCCTGCTCGCCCGGTGCGTTGGTGATGACCAGGTTGAAGTCCTTGGCGCTGGCCCAGTCGGCGCTCGCGGCCGCTGCGGCAAAGGTTTCCGCGCTCGGCTCGACCCAGTTTCCGGCCGCGTTCTGCATGGCGGTGTACGGCATGCCGTTCTGCAGCGCGTAGGCCAGTTCGACGTAGCCGATCGAGCCCTTGATCTGCTTCACGTAGGAAGCAACGCCTTCGTTGCCCTTGCCACCGACGCCGTCCGGCCACTGCACCGAGGTGCCCTCGCCAACCTTGCTCTTCCACTCCGGGCTGACCTTGGACAGGTAGTTGGAGAAGTTGAAGGTGGTACCCGAACCGTCCGAACGATGGACCAGGGTGATCTTGCCGTCCGGCAGCTTCACGCCCGGGTTGGCGGCGACGATGGCCGGGTCGTTCCAGGTCTTGACCTTGCCCAGGAAGATGTCGGCAAGCAGGGCGCCGCTCAGGCGCAGCTTGCCGGCTTCCAGGCCTTCGATGTTGACCACCGGCACCACGCCGCCGATGGCGGACGGGAACTGCGCAAGGCCGGCCTGGGCCAGCTCTTCGCTGCTCAGCGGCTTGTCGGAGGAACCGAAGTCGACGGTGCCGGCCTTGATCTGGGCGATACCGCCGCCCGAGCCGATCGACTGGTAGTTGATCTTGGCACCGGTGCTGGCGTTGTAGTCAGCCGACCACTTGGAGACCAGCGGGAAGATGAAGGAAGCGCCGGCACCGGACACTTCGGCGGTCACCTTGGCACCGGCAGCGGCCGGGGCCGCGGCACCGTCGGCAGCCGGCTGCTGCGCGGCCTGCTTGTCGCCACCGCAGGCCGACAGGCCCAGGGCGATGGCCAGGGAAAGGGCGGCAAGGCCGGCCGAGTGCAGTTTCATGGTCACTCCATAGCGGGGTAGAGCCGACGACGTCGGCGGATGCGGCTATGAAATGATGTTTTTGTTACAGCCGTATTACGACCATGACAGAGGTGTCCTGGATCACGTTCTGACAAGGGTTTCACGGGGTTGGCCGGCCCTTGGCAGGAGCCCTGAGACCCCGGATCTGCGCATCGATATGACGGCCTGGGCGCTGGGTAGAGTCGAGCCATACTCGACTGCTCCCTGTCCTCGGTAGCTGCGGACCGTTGGTCTGCACGCTCCAGCACCCAGCCGAGCATGGGCTCGGCGCTACAGAGCCTGGTGCACCCCAAAAACAAGAAGAGCGCGAGATCTCGAGGATCTCGCGCCCGGGTGGGATCGGCGGGGGAGAGAGGACCCGCCGATCCCGTTCCTGCGGGGGAACGCGCTTGCTTACTTCAGGTTCTGCGACCAGTAGGTCTCGATCTGGCGGACCAGGCTGTCCGGCAGCGGCACGTAGTCCAGCTGGCGGGCCTGGGCGTCGCCGCTCTTGTACACCCAGCGGAAGAACTCCTGGGTGGCCTTGCCATTGGCAGCGTTCTTCGGCTTCTTGTGCACCAGGATGAAGTTGGTGGCGGTGATCGGCCAGGACTCGGCGCCCGGGGCGTTGGTCATCACCAGGTAGAAGTCCTTGGCGCTGGCCCAGTCGGCGCTGGCGGCAGCAGCGGCGAACGAGGCGTCGCTCGGCTGCACGAACTTGCCGGCGGCGTTCTTCATCGCGGTGTACGACAGCTTGTTCTGCAGCGCGTAGGACAGTTCGACGTAGCCGATGCCGCCCTTGATCTGCTTCACGTAGGCAGCAACGCCTTCGTTGCCCTTGCCGCCGATGCCGGCCGGCCACTGGACCGAGGTGCCTTCACCGACCGAGCTCTTCCACTCCGGGCTGACCTTGGACAGGTAGTTGACGAAGTTGAAGGTGGTGCCCGAGCCGTCCGAACGGTGCACGACGGTGATCTTGGCGCTCGGCAGGGTCACGCCCGGGTTCAGCGCGGCGATGGCCGGGTCGTTCCAGGTCTTGATCTTGCCCAGGAAGATATTGGCCAGCACGGTGCCGTCCAGCTTCAGTGCGCCCGGGGCGATGCCGGCCACGTTGACCACCGGCACCACGCCGCCGATCACCGACGGGAACTGTGCCAGGCCCGAAGCCGCCAGCTCTTCCGGCTTCAGCGGGGCGTCGGAGGAGCCGAAATCAACGGTCTTGGCCTTGATCTGCGCAATGCCGCCGCCGGAACCGATCGACTGGTAGTTGACCTTGTTGCTGGTGGCAGCGTTGTAGTCGGCCGACCACTTCGACATCACCGGGTAGATGAACGAGGCGCCCGCGCCGGTGATTTCAGCGGCGTTGGCGGCGAACACGGACGACGCTGCGAAGACGGCAACGGCAACGCGCGACTTGAAGGCGTGGATCACGGGGTGGCTCCTGGGTTGATTGGGATGCGGGGTTACCCGCCCGGCGCACATTCCATAACGGTTCGATGACAGCGCGGGGACCGTTGTATGACGCAACCGTTACAGCGCTGCCCGGCGCCCGTACAGCAGGGGCGTGAAGGTTCTGAGTGTTGCGGACAACGTGATGACCAATGCGCTGGAGACGGACGTGGCCCGGTTGCGATCACGTTCCATATGTCGCTGATGACCTGCCCGGTGTAGTCGTCAATGCCGTCCCTGCCTGGCATTCCGCAGTGACGCCGCGTCATCCGCACGAAACCAGCAATGCCGGTGAAGGTCGCGCGGCGATCGGCCCGCGCATGGATGCTGATACGTCACGCCATATGCCGCAAGGAATCGACAAGCATGTGGCCACAAATGAGTCGTACGCATGACCGCACGAAGAAATCTGTGGTTGGTGCTCAATCTGTCATTCGGCTGTCATGGTTTTAACGGAACGTTCGCAAAACGCTTGACCGGCCTGCCGGCGTGGCGTTCTGCCCAAGCCATTCCAACCCTCTGGAGAAATCCAAAATGCGTTCCCATTTGCTCGCCGCCGCGGTCGTTGCAAGCCTCGGTCTGGTTTCCGCCGACGCCTTCGCAGCCCCCGCCAGCTCGGGCGTATCCCAGGCACAGTTGCAGCAGCTGCAGGCACAGATTGCTGCGCTGCAGGCCCAGGTCCAGCAGTTGCAGAACGATTCGCAGGCGCTGCAGGCGCAGTCCGACGCGCAGTCCGAAGTGAACATCACCCAGGCGCAGGCCCTGGAAGGTGCGCAGAAGACCCAGACCAGCGTCGACAAGCTGGCCAAGCTGGTCAATGACAACAAGATCGGCGGTCGCATGTTCTTCGACCTGACCAACATCGACAAGACCAGCAACGGCAAGGACACCGCCGCCAGCGGCACCGGTCTGGACGTCAAGCGCTTCTACCTGACCGTCGATCACAAGTTCAACGACATCTGGTCCGCCAACCTGACCACCGACTTCCAGTACAGCTCGGCCATCGGCAACACCGAACTGTTCGTCAAGAAGGCCTACGTACAGGGCAGCTTCGACCCGGCCTTCAACCTGCGCGTCGGTGCCGCCGACATGCCGTGGATCCCGTACGTCGAGAAGTTCTACGGCATGCGCTATGTCGAGAACACCCTGACCGACCGCCTGAAGTACGGCAACTCGTCCGACTGGGGCCTGCACGGCTTCGGCAACCTGGGCAACAACTTCAACTACGCCATCTCGGTGGTGTCCGGCGCCGGTTACAAGAACCCGACCCGCAGCAAGGGCATGGACGTGGAAGGCCGCGCGGCCTATACCCCGAACGAGAACTTCGTGGTTGCCGTCGGTGGCTACAGCGGCAAGCTGGGCAAGGAAACCGACATCCAGAGCGCCGAGAACACCTACACCCGCGCCAATGCGATGGTGGCCTACGCCAGCAGCGACTTCCGCGTCGGTGGCGAGTACTTCCAGGCCAAGAACCTCAACAACGTGATGACCGTTGCCACCGACAAGACCAGCGGCTGGTCGGTGTGGGGCAGCGTGCGCGTCACCGACGGCGGCATCAACGTGTTCGGTCGTTACGATGACACCGACGTCAGCAAGACCCTGGACCCGACCCTGAGCGACAAGTACTGGAACGTCGGCGTCGAGTTCCCGGTCATGAAGAACCTCAAGCTGTCGACCGTGTACAAGTACACGCACCTGGCCAACGCCAGCGACAAGAAGAACGACAAGACCAAGGAATTCGGCGTCTGGGGCGACCTGTCGTTCTGATGTCCTGAAGCACCCTTGTCTACAAGCAAAGACGGCGGGCCCTGTGCCCGCCGTCTTTGTTTTGTCACACCACGAACGCGGTCACGCCTCGGCCGTGGTCTTTTCCTTGAACCGGCACAGGTCGGCGATCACGCAGCCCGGGCAATCCGGCTTGCGCGCCTTGCACACATAACGCCCGTGCAGGATCAGCCAGTGATGCGCGTCGAGCAGGAACTCGGCCGGAATCACCTTCACCAGTTTGTCTTCCACTTCACGCACGTTCTTGCCTGGCGCCAGGCCGGTGCGGTTGGAGACGCGGAAGATATGCGTGTCCACCGCCATCACCGGCTCGCCGAATGCAGTGTTGAGCACCACGTTGGCGGTCTTGCGTCCAACGCCTGGCAGCGCTTCCAGTTCATCGCGATCGCGCGGCACTTCACCGCCGTGCTTCTCCAGCAGGATCGCACAGGTGGCGATCACGTTCTTCGCCTTGGCGTTGAACAGGCCGATGGTGGCGATGTACTGCTTCAGCCCGTCCTCGCCGAGTGCGAGGATCTTCGCCGGCGTGTTGGCGACCGGGAACAGACGGCGCGTGGCCTTGTTGACGCCGACGTCGGTGGCCTGCGCCGACAGCGCGACCGCCACCAGCAGCTCGAACGGCGAGCTGTACTCCAGTTCGGTCTTCGGGTGTGGATTGAGTTCGCGCAGGCGGGTGAACATTTCCACCACGTCGGCGCGCGGCATCGTGCCGCCACGCCGCGCCGGGGCGCGTGCGGTCTTCTTCAGGGTGGCCATTACTGCTCCTTGCCGCTGGCGCGGGCCTTGGCCCGGGCGAGGATGGCGGCGGCTGCGGCGGGCAGGGCGGGTTTCACGTCCGGCGCCGGGGCCGGCGTACGGCGCGCATCGCGCTCGGCTTCGCGCCGTGCCAGCCGCACCGCACGCGCACGGTAGCGTTCGCGTGCGGCCCAGGCCGTATGCAATTGCTGCTGCGCCTGCTGCAGGCGTCGCGGAAGGTCCGGGTGACCGGGCAGCAGCTGTTCGTCGCCGGCGCGGGCGACGTAGTCCATCAGGCCTGCCTGCAGGGCACCATCGAGATCGTCTGCCTGGACCCGGGCGAACAGCTGCGCGGGGTTGGGTCGGGATGCCATGGCGTCAGCGGTTCTGGAAGGCCGGCGGACGGCGCTGCAGGAACGCGCTGGTGCCTTCGCGCATGTCCTCGGTGGCGAACAGCAGGCCGAACTGCGCGCTTTCGTACTCCAGCCCTGCCTCCAGGCTGCATTCGCCACCCACGTGCACGGCATCCAGCAGGCCACGCAGGGCCAGCGGCGCCGAGCGCGCCAACTGGCGGGCGACATCCTGCACACGGTTGTCCAGCGCGTCGGCAGGCACCACCTCGTTGACGATGCCCAGTTCCAGCGCACGCGCGGCGTTGATCGGTGCACCCAGCAGGCACAGCTCCAGGGTGGCGGCGCGGCCGCACAGGCGCAGCAGGCGCTGGCTGCCGCCGAAGCCGGGAATCAGGCCGAGGTTGATCTCCGGCTGCCCGACCTTGGCCGTATCGGCAGCGATGCGCAGGTGGCAGGCCATGGCCAGCTCCAGCCCGCCGCCCAGGGCGAAGCCGTTCACGCGCGCGATCACCGGCTTGGGCATGCGCTCGATCTGGCGCATCAGGGCCTGGCCGAGCAGGGAGAAATCACGTCCCTGAACCGCACTGAGTGTGTTCATCTCGGCGATGTCGGCCCCGGCCACGAACGCCTTCGGACCGGCACCGGTCAGCACCACCACGCGCACGTCCGGGTCGGCAGCGGCCGCGCTGAACGCCTCGGCCAGCGCCTGCAGGGTCGCGGCATTCAAGGCGTTGAGCTTGTCCGGGCGCTGGACGGTCACGGTGCGGATGGCGCCGTCGTCGGCGACAGCGATCAGGGCATCGGCCACGGGAAAACTCCTGAAACGTTAAAAAAAAGTGAGATTGAACTCCGCCAACGCAGACGGGTCTTAGCCTGCATCGTGAGTAGCGGTTACACGTTGTGCCCGTTATCCTAACCCGTCGCCTCAGGGCGGCGCAGAACGTCCCTGAGTTACCACCCCTGGAGAACTGTTTGATGAAGTTGCGTTCTATCGCGGTCGCCGTCGCGGCCCTGGCCCTGACGGGCAATGCCTTCGCCCAGGACGTCTCGTCCGAAAAGGGCAAGCTGAGCTACTACTTCGGTTACGACTACGGCAACAACCTGGCGGAGCTGACCGGTCGTGGTGAGCAGCTGGACATCAACTCGGTGGTGAAGGGTCTGCAGGACGCCTACGCCAAGAAGCAGCCGGCGATCACCGCCGACCAGCTGAAGCCGGCCGTTGAAGCGTTCCAGAAGCGCGAGCAGGGCCGTGCCCAGGCTGCCAAGGCCGAGTACGAAAAGGCTGCTGCCGAAAACAAGACCAAGAGCGATCAGTTCATCGCGGCGAACAAGGCCAAGGCCGGCGTGCAGTCCCTGCCGAGCGGCGTCCAGTACCGCGTGATCGAAGCCGGCAAGGGCGCCAAGCCGACCCAGGCCAGCACCGTGCAGCTGGAAGTGGCCGGTCCGTTCCCGTACGGCCAGCGCCCGACCGAAGCCCGTCCGGCCCAGCAGATTCCGTCGATCAAGGTCAGCGACGTCGAAATGAAGGCCATGCGCGAGACCCTGCTGCAGATGCCGGCAGGCTCGAAGTGGGAAGTCACCCTGCCGCCGGACCAGGCCTACGGTGCCGACCCGCGCACCCCGTTCCCGCCGAACGTGGCTGTGCAGTTCGAGATCAAGCTGGTCAGCGTCAAGTAAATCGAAGCCGTAAACGAAACGCGCCGGTGATTCCACCGGCGCGTTTTTGTTTGCGCGGAGCGCGACGGTGCCACGCACCGCATCTGCACCCCGCGCAAATTCAGCCCGATCGCGCTACTGTTGCCGGGTGCAAACAATGGAAGAAACGGCGCGTGTTGTCGCAAGTCCCTGCATCGGAGTGTGCACGCTGGATCCGGACCGGCAATGCACCGGCTGCGGGCGGCACATCGATGAAATCGCACGGTGGTCGTCGATGAGCAACGAGGAGCGCAGCCGCATCCTGCATCGCGTGCAACCCCTGCGTGAACAGCTGCAGCAATCACTGCGCGGCTCGCTGGCCGATCACGAACGCTTGATGCGCGCGCTGCATCCACTGGCCGAGCCGCCGGCCGGCGACGGCTGGAACCGCAGCGAACTGAGTGACCTGCTGCCGCCGGGGCCACCTGTGGAAGCCGCCGTACTGGCCGGCATCGTGCCGCGCGCCAATGGCGCACAGGTCATCCTTACCCGTCGCACCGAAACCCTGCGCCAGCATGGTGGCCAGGTCGGCTTCCCCGGCGGGCGCACCGAACCCGATGACCGCGACGCACTGGCGGCCGCGCTGCGCGAGAGCCAGGAAGAAATCGCCCTGGCTCCGGGGCAAGTGCAGGCGCTGGGTTATCTCGATCCCTTTGTGACGATCACCGGCTACCGGGTCACGCCGGTGGTGGCCGTGGTCGATCCGGACTTCGTGCCGGTGCCGCAGCCCAGCGAAGTGGCCGAGGTGTTCGAGGTGCCGCTGGATTACCTGATGGCCGCAGACAACCTGCGCCAGGTCGAAATCAATCACCGCGGCCGCATCCGCCACGTCCTTGAGTACGGCTGGCCCGGCCAGCGTATCTGGGGCGCGACCGCCGCCATTCTCTACAACCTGCGTCGCCGCCTGGAGCAAGTGCAATGAAGCCGATCGATCCGCCGTGGACCACGCTTGTCGATGTCGCCAGCCTGGCGGCAGCATTGGGTGAGGACGTACGTGTCGTCGATGCACGTGCCACTGCCAGCACCGCCGTACGCGTGGTCGATGCGCGGTCCTCGCTGGCCGACCCGCAGGCGGGTAGCGGCCAGTATCTGGCGGGGCATGTTCCGGGCGCGGTGTATGCCGACCTCAATCGGGACCTGTCGGATCTGACCCGCAGCGGCCACGGCCGTCATCCACTGCCGGACAGCGATGCCTTCGCCGCGAAGCTCGGCCAATGGGGTATTGGTCCCGACACCCAGGTGGTGGTCTACGACGGCAGCGACGGCAGCATGGCCGCCTCGCGCCTGTGGTGGCTGCTGCGCCTGATCGGGCACCGCAAGGTGGCCGTGCTCGATGGTGGTATCACCGCCTGGCAGGCCGCAGGGCACCCCTTGGCGACGGGGCAGGATGAGGTGACCGCGCTGCCGGCTTACCCGGGCCGTTTCGACACCACCCAGATTGCCAATGCCGACGAAATCAGCGCACGCCTGAAGCACGCGCCGGGCTGGCTGGTCGACGCACGCGCGGGCGAACGTTTCCGCGGCGAAGTGGAGCCCCTCGACCCGGTTGCCGGCCACGTGCCGGGCGCGGTCAACCGTCCGTTCGCCTTGAACGTACTGGACGGCCGCCTGCGCGACGCACAGGAACTGCGCGCCGAACTGCAGGGCGTGATCGGCAATCGTGATCCGCAGCAGGTGGTGCTGATGTGCGGTTCCGGCGTGACCGCCTGCCACCTGCTGCTGGCGATGGAAACGGCCGGCCTGAGCGGCGCACGCATCTATGCCGATTCCTGGAGCGGCTGGGTGAGCGACAGCAGCCGCCCGGTGGCGACCGGCGCCTGACTCTATCGTCTCGATTTCCACGCAAAGAGCAGTCGAGCGCGGAGCCTCTCGAGAGCCGAGCGGCCGGCTCCACGCGCATGGCGATGCGTTCAAATCATCGGCGCCCGCAGGTCATGGAGCGCGGCTCGACTCTACAAAGGCACCCTCCGATCGATCCGACTCCGTGCCGACCAACGGTCGGCACCCACCAACAGCAGCAGAAATCTGTCGAAGGCGGGGTGGGTCCGGTTGCGGGGGTGTCCGCGGCATGGATGCCGCGGCCAAGCCCCCATGGACGGGTTTACGGCGTCCCCCGCAACCGGACCTACCCCGCCATCCCAGGGAATCCTGCTGTTGCCCTTGCTTCGGCCGTTGCCTCTGCGGGTGCAGGGCGCAGCCCTGCCGCTTACCCAACAGGCTGCAGCGGCACCTTCGCCAGCACCCGCGCCCACGGGAACAACGGTCCCGGATCACGCTTGCGCGCCACCGTCAGCGTCGGATCATCGCTGGCCGGCACCTGCTCCAGATCCAGCTGGTCGTGCCCGGCAATCCGCCGCAGCGACGGATAGCGCGCCACCAGCGCCAGCAGCAGCGCCTCCAGCGCCGCCAGCTGTGCCTCGGTGTAGGCCTCGTCCATCGCCTGATGGCGGCTGTCGAACCAGTCCGGGTAGCGCCCGGTGTTGACCAGCTCGATGCCCAGCGTATGCGCGTTCATGCCGCGCACGTGGTGGGCCACCCGTTCCGGTGCCACGTACTGCACCACGCTGCCATCGCGGTCGATGTAGAAGTGGCCGCTGTTGCCGGCGCCGCTGTCATACAGCACGCGCTCGCCGTACTCGCGGGCCATCGCCAGATCGGGCAGCTCGGTGCAGTGGATCACCACCATCTCCAGCGTGGCCGGGTCGCGCAGCGGCAGGCGGTCTTGATAGGGCAGGGGCTGCAGCTGCAGGTCGGGAAGGAGCGGGTTGGGCATCCAGCGATGCTAGCATTGCGGCATGAACCTGCCTCCTCTTTCGCCGCCGACCCGCTCCCACGGAGCGCGTGCATGAGCCGCGGCCACTGCATCCTGTCCCACGGTTTCGAGAGCGGCCCGGAAGCGACCAAGGTCACCGCGCTGGCCGACGTGGCGCAACGCCTGGGCTGGACCCATGAACGCCCGGACTACACCGACCTGGACGCGATGAGCGAGGTCAGCCGGGTGGGTGACGTGCGCACCCGGCTGCAGCGCCTGGTGGAACGTACCGCCATCGCCGCCCAGCAGGGCCCGGTGGTGCTGGCCGGCTCCAGCCTGGGCGCCTACATCTCCGCCATCGCCTCGCTGCAGGTGCCTGTGGCCGGCCTGTTCCTGATGGTGCCGCCGACCACCATGGGCCCGATGCCGGCGCTGGATGCTGCGGCGGTGCCGACCACGGTGGTGCAGGCCTGGCATGACGACGTGGTACCGGCCGCCGGGGTGATTGCCTGGGCGCAGGCGCGTTCGGCGCAGCTGCTGCTGGTCGACGACGGTCACCGCCTGGAGCACCACGTGGAGGCCTCCGCGCAGGCCTTCGAGCGCCTGCTGCGGCAACTGTGAAGCCCGGGCGCACGGCGCGCCCGCCCGCTTTGACTACAATGACAGCCCCGGCGCCCCCGGCGCGGGCCTGCCGGCCGTGCCTACGGCCCTCCTTTCCGACTGGCCCGGCCCCTGTGCCGCGCCCGACCATCTGCGAACCGATTCCGTGAAATTCTTCGTCTCCTGCGCCAAGGGCCTGGAATACCTGCTTGCCGATGAACTGTCGGCCCTGGGCCTTGCCAAGGCCACTGCCACCATTGCCGGCGTCAACGCCGAGGGCGAACTGGAGCAGGCGCTGCGGATCGTGATGTGGTCGCGCCTGGCCAGCCGCGTGCTGTGGCCGATCGACGAGTTCGAGTGCCCGGACGAGCAGGCCCTGTATGACGGCGTGCGTGCGCTGCCGTGGCATGAGCACATCAAGCCGGAGATGACCCTGGCGGTGGACGCACATGTGTCCGGCGACAAGATCACCCACGCCCGCTTTGCCGCCCAGCGGATCAAGGACGCCATCGTCGACCGCATGCGCGATGAGGGGCTGGAACGTCCCTCGGTCAACACCGACCTGCCGGACGTGCGCGTCAACCTGTCACTGCGCAAGGGCCGTGCCTCGCTGTCGATCGACCTCGGCGGCGGCCCGCTGCATCGCCGGGGCTGGCGCGGGGCCGCCCACGAGGCACCGCTGAAGGAAAACCTGGCTGCCGCGCTGCTGCTGCGCGCGCAGTGGCCGCGCCTGCACGCCGCCGGTGGTGGCCTGCTGGACCCGATGTGCGGCAGCGGCACGCTGCTGATCGAGGGCGCGCTGATGGCCGCCGACGTCGCTCCCGGCCTGATGCGCCATGGCAGCCTGCCGCCGAGCCGCTGGCTGGGCTTCGACAAGGCCGCCTGGAAGACCATCCAGAGCGAAGCGCGCGACCGTGAGGCCGCAGGCCTGGCCGCGCTGAAGCCGGTCATCCACGGCAGCGACATCGACCCGACCGCGATCCAGGCGGCACGCGAGAATGCCGAGGTCGCGGGCGTCGCCCACGCGATCCGCTTCACCCGCGCCGACGTCGCCGACCTGGCCGCGCCGGAGCAGGAGATCGGCGCGGTGGTCTGCAACCCGCCGTACGACGAGCGCCTGGCCGCCGATCCGGCGCTGTACCGCGCACTGGGCAACGCCCTGCAGAAGGCCGTGCCGCAGTGGCGTGCCAGCCTGCTGTGCGGCAACGACGAGCTGGCCTTCGCCACCGGCCTGCGTGCGGGCAAGAAGTACCAGATGTTCAACGGTGCGCTGGAATGCGCGCTGATCGTCTGCGACCCGATCGCCGTGCCGGGCCGTGACCCGGCGCAGCCGCGCGAGCTGAGCGAAGGTGCGCAGATGGTGGCCAATCGCCTGCGCAAGAACCTGAAGAAGTTCAAGAGCTGGCGTGCCCGCGAGGACATCACCTGCTTCCGCGCCTACGACGCCGATCTGCCGGAGTACGCGGCGGCCATCGATGTCTACGAGGAAGACGGTGGCAAGCGCCGCACCTTCCTGCATGTGCAGGAATACGCCGCACCGGCGGCGATTCCCGAGAACGACGTGCGCCGCCGCCGCAACGAACTGCTGGCGGCAGCGCGCGAAGTGTTCGGCGTGCCGCCGGAGCAGGTGTCGATGAAGTCGCGTGAGCGCGGCAAGGGCGGCAGCAAGTACGGCCGCTTCGAGCAGCGTGACGAGTTCATCGTGGTGCGCGAGAACAACGCGCTGCTGCAGGTGAACCTGTTCGACTACCTCGATACCGGCCTGTTCCTCGACCACCGCCCGCTGCGCCGGATGATGGCCGAGCAGGTGCGCGGCAAGCGTTTCCTCAACCTGTTCTGCTACACCGGCGTGGCCAGCGTGCAGGCCGCGGTGGCCGGTGCCGCCAGCACCACCAGCGTCGACCTGTCGGCCACCTACCTGCAGTGGTGCTACGACAACCTGGCGCTGAACGGGCAGGGGGGCAACCAGCATCTGCTGGTCCAGGCCGATGCCATGGCCTGGCTGGAAGGCGACCGGGGCCAGTACGACGTGATCTTCTGCGACCCGCCGACCTTCTCCAACTCCGCGCGTGCCGATGACTTCGATGTGCAGCGCGAGCAGTTGAAGCTGCTGCGCGCAGCCGTGGCGCGGCTGGCACCGGGCGGCGTGCTGTATTTCTCGAACAACTTCCGCCGCTTCAAGCTGGAAGAGAACGCCATCGCCGAATTCGCCCAGTGCCGCGAGATCACCGCGCGCACCATCGGTCCGGATTTCGAGCGCAACGCGCGCATCCACCGCGCGTGGGAACTGAAGCGGTTGGGGTAAGTCCGTCAGTGCCGGCCGATGGCCGGCACCACCCATCTGGCCAGTAGATCCACGCCATGCGTGGATGGCGGTTACAGCAACCCCACCACCAGCCCGGCCACCGGCAACGCGATCGCCAGCGGCGCGATCCACTTCGGTCGGTACGGGTACAGCCCGAACGACAGCGCCACACCGCCCAGGGTCATCGTGCCCAGCCACAGCACCGGGCCCATCGCCCAGCCATGGTCGACCACGCACAACGCGAACGCCACCGTCAGCAGGGCCCAGCCCAGCACCCGCCACTGCGTGCGCCGTGCCGGGGGAGCTGCAGCCTTGCCGTGCAGGTCGTGCTGGTGCTTTTCCATCGCCAGCGACAGGGCGGTGAACGCAGAGAACGACAGCGTCAGAGCCAGCAGCATCATGCGCTGGCCTCCGCTTCGGCCGCTTCGACTGATGCCTTCGGCGCTGCTGCGGCAGCCGCGCGCTTCTTCTTCTCGGCCGCACTCAGCGGTGGCGTCCAGCGCTGCATGCGCCAGCCGCACATCGCCAGCATCGCGCCGAAGGCAATCATCGACAGATCAACGCCGGCCAGCACCCAGTCACCGTTGCGCAGGGTGACGCCCAGGTGGGCATGCGTGGTCAGCGCGTTGACCACCGGCACCAGCGCGAACGCGGCGGCGCCCAGGTACAGCTGCCACGCCCACATCATCCGCTTCGGCCAGATGAAAGCGGCCAGCAGCGCGCCGCCCCAAGCGTAGAAGAACACGTTGGCTTCCGCACTCGAGCGCTCGGCGATGTCCAGCGGCAGCAGGCGGTTGCCCCAGAAGTAGGCGGCAAAGGCGATCGGCAGGCCGGCCACGGTGCCGATGTTCAGCGCATCGACCAGGCGTAGGCCGAAGCCGATGCGTCCGCTCTTGGCATGCTTGGGACGTTCCTTCACCGCCCACAGCACCACGCCGCTGGCGACCATCAGGCAGCCGACCAGGCCGGACAGGAAGAACAGTGCACGCAGGCCCCAGTCGGCAAAGCGTGCCAGATGCAGGCCGTACAGCACGCCGCGGGTGGCGGTGGCGCCACCGGAGGGCGGTGTTTCTTCCAGCAATGCACCGCTGACCATGTCGTAGCGCACGGCCGGGGTGTCGGTGGACAGGCGCTTGCCATCACGCTGGCGGATGTCGATCACCGCATTGGCCGCGCCCGGGTTGGACACGGTGAAGCCGGCCACTTCCACGCCGTGCCAATGCGCACGCGCGCTGTCCAGCAGTTGCGCGATCGGCAGCGGTGTTGCGCGGCCTTCGGCCGGCGCGGTCACCTCCGGCATGCCGCCGAAGGCTTCGCTGAAGAACTTGTCCTCGTCCTGCGGGTAGGCGACTTTCACGCCCCACGGCAGGTACATGATCATCAGGGTGACGATGCCGGTGTAGGTGATCATCGCGTGGTAGGGCAGGGCCATCACCGCGCTGACGTTGTGGAAATCGAGCCAGGAGCGCAGGCCCTTGTCCTTGCGGAAGGTGAAGAAGTCCTTGAAGATTTTCTTGTGGGTGATGACGCCGGTGATGATCGCCACCAGCATGAACATCGCGCAGAAGCCGACCAGATAGCGTGCCCACAGCACCGGGATGTAGTGCAGGTCGAAGTGCAGGCGGTAGAAGAAATCACCGCCGCGGGTCTCACGGGCCTTCAGTGCCTGGCCGGTGTTGGGGTCGAGCGTGGCATCGCCGAAGCCGCCTCGACGGCCACGGCTGGGGTCGGCCAGTTCCGGGGGCAGTCGCCAGAACATCTGCATGGCCGGGTTGCGCGGCTGCGGCAGGGTGACGAACCAGTTCTCGGCCTGCGCGGCGTTGGCCTGCAGGTAGTCCACCGCGCGCTGCGCGGCGACGTCGATGCTGACGTTGCTGGACGGCAGTTCGGGACGCATCCAGCGGCTGATTTCCTCGCGGTAGTAGCTGGCCGTGCCGGCCATGAAAATCAGCAGCAGCAACCAACCGACCAGCAGCCCGGTCCAGGTGTGCAGCCAGGCCATCGACTGGCGGAATCCGTTCTTCATGCCCAGGCCCCCAGCATGCGCGCGATGGCAGCCATCAGCAGGGTGGGAGCGAGAATGCCGATCCACGCACGCAGCGCGCTGCGGGTAGCGAACGCCCACAGCGCCGCGCAGGCGGCCACCAGAATCGCCAGCAGCATACCGGTCAGCACGGTCTGGCCGCGCGCGCCAGGCAGGGCCACCGCGCAGAACACGCTGGTTACCGAGGCCAGCGCGTAGCCGCCGAAGATTGCAGCCAACGAGCGTGACAGCACGCCCCAGCGCGGGTTGGAGAAGAAGGTGCGGGGGCTGGCGGTTGCGGGCGAGCGGTCCACGGCGTTCCTGCAGGTTTCAGTGAAAAGGGATCGGCGCACCGCAGTGCGCCGGGGTTGGCCATCCGTGGCCGGGCGCTGGTCGCAGAACCAGCGCCATCCAACGGGTTCAGAGCTTCCAGCGCAGCGTCACGGTGACATTGCGTGGTTCGCCCCAGTACACGCCGTTGTAGAAACCGACGTTGTTGAAGTACTTCTTGTCCAGCAGGTTGTTGATGTTCAGTTGGGCGCTGAAGTTTTCGTTGAAGCGGTAGCCACCGGCGAGGTTGACCAGGTAGAACGCGTCCTGGGTGATGTTGGCCTTGCTGCGATCAGTCTTGGTGCTGGTGCTCCAGATGCGGCTCTGCCAGGTCACGCCACCGCCCAGCCAGAAGCGGCCATCGATACCGCCGGGGCGCCAGCTGGTGTTGAGCCGGAAGGTGTCCTGCGGGGCGGTGGTCCGCTGCAGCACACCATCCTTGTTGCGGATGACGGTATGGGCGAAGCCGGCCGAGACGTTCCACTGCTCGCCGATGCTGCCCTGGCTCTCGATCTCCCAGCCCTTCACCTTGTTGCCCTTGCCGGTGGAGCGGTAGGCCTGGCCGCCATCGGGCAGCGAATTCACCGGCACCGAATCGTCGATCTCGGCGACGTTGTCCTGCTTGCCTTCGAACACGGCAGCGGAGGCATTGAGCAGGCCACCGAAGAACTCGGCCTTGACGCCTGCTTCGTACATGTCGCCGACCACCGGCTCCAGGTAATTGCCGTTGCGGTCGCGGTAGTTCTGCGGCTTGAAGATGTCGGTGTAGCTGACATAGCCGCTGAAGATCGAATTGAAGTCGTAGACCAGGCCGGCATACGGAGTGAGCATGTCGTCCGGCCGGTAGCCGGTGCGGGTTGTGCTGTTGCGGTTGCCGTTGGCGTCGTAGCCATAGGCCCACTTGCGGGTTTCCCAGCTGCCATAGCGGGCGCCCACCACGGCCAGCAACGGGTCGGCCAGGCGCAGGCGGGCCGCCACATAGGCGGCGCGCTGGCGCAGCTCGTCCTGCGACGACAGGCGACCCAGGCGGGTCACCGGCAGTACCGGCACCTCGCCGGTCCAGTGGCGCCAGTCGGGCACCTGCGAGTAGCCCGGTGCGCTGGAATCGAACGACATCGCCTCCGATTCGCCCTTGCGCACCGCTTGGCCCAGCCCGAACACCAGTTCATGCTCACGGCCGAACAACTGGAACGGGCCACCGACGTTGACGTCGAACACGTCCATCGTGCTGTGCTCGTTGAAGTGCGAGATGTAGGCGGTGATGCCGGTGCCATCGGCGCGCGGATAGCCGGCCGCGCCGTACCAGACGCTGCCATCGGTATCGCGCACCGCGTGGCTGAGATTGCCCTTCACCGACCAGCCGTTGCCCAGCTGCTGCTCCAGGCGCGCGAAGCTGGTCTTCTCCACGATCGGCCACGCGCTCCACGAGGCCGACAGGTTGGTCGAGCGCGGCAGGTTGGCCGGCGCGCCATCGGCGCCCCAGTACGGCACCACACCCCAGGTCACGCCGGTGGTGCGCGGCGACTGGTACTCGTAACCCACCTCGAACAGCGTGCTGTCGCTCAGGTCGGCCTGCACGATGCCGTAGAACACGTCCTTGTCCAGCGCATAGACATCACGGAACGAATCGCTCTGCTGCTTGGCGGCGACCACGCGCGCACGGATGCGTCCGTCCCAGGCGACCGGGCCGCCGAGGTCGGCTTCCAGGCGGCGGTTGTTCCAGCGGCCCACGGTGAGGTTTGCGCCCATCTGGAAAGTGTCGGTGGGGCGCTTGCGGATCATGCTGATGGTGCCGGACGGATCGCCGGCGCCGGTGGTCAGGCCGGTGGCGCCGCGGATCACTTCGATGCGCTCGTAGATCACGTTGTCGGTGTTGGTCTTGACCGAGCCACCGAACGTGTTGAGCATGCCGTCGATCTGGAAATTGTCGATCGTGTAGCCGCGCGAGACATAGTTGATGCGCTCGCTGTCGGTGACCGACACGCTGACGCCGGTGACCTGGCCCATCACGTCCGACAGCGAGAACAGGCCCATGTCGTCCAGGCGCTGGCGGGTGATCACCGTTACCGACTGCGGCGTCTCGCGCAGCGACAGGTCCAGCTTGGTCGCACTGCGCGCGCCCTTGACCGTGTAGCTGTTGGGAATCTCGCCATCGGCGGTCACCTTCACGGTGTCCAGCGTGCGCGCGGAGGATTCGGCGGTGCCGTCGGCGTGGGCCAGCGGGGCGATCATCAGTGCGGTCACGGCCAGGGCCAGCAGAGTGGGACGAGGGAGGTTCAGCGGCGTTGCCATCGGTGCGATTCCATGCAGGACGAAACAGGCGATGGAATGCGCAGACACAGCAGCCATGCGCTCCGCGCACGTCGCCCAGCGAGTCCCATCGACGGTGCGCCACCCGCTTGGTGCGGGCGACCCGGTAGTCGGGGGATGTACACGGGCGAAGGGGCGGGTAGGTGCGTGCTTCCGTGCCCCGCTTGGCTAAGCGTACAACCGATTAGCAAATGATAGGCATTCGCATTTCGTTAATCAAGTGTGACGAACTCCGCCCTCCACGCAGGGCGTGGATCGACTGCCGGATGGGTTCCTAGAACCTGAACACTACTGTTGCGGCATGCAGCAGCAGGCCAATCAGGCCACCTACCAGGGTGCCGTTGAAGCGGATGAACTGCAGGTCGCGACCCACACTCAGTTCCAGCTGCTCGACCAGGTGCCGCTCGTCCCAGCTCTTCACGGTCTGCGCGATATGCGTGGTCACGCCCTCGCGCAGGCGCCCGGTCAGGCGCTGCGCACCTTCCAGCAGGTGCTGGTTGAGGGCCTCGCGCAGGGCCGGGTCGGCCTGCAGGCTGCTGCCCAGCGACGCCAGGCTGCGCTGCAGGTGGCCGACCAGTGCCGAGTCCTCGCGTTGCAGGTCGGCGCGCAGGCTGGCATGGATGCGCGCCCACAGCCCCTGCACGTAGTCCTGCAGGGCGGGGTGGTCGATCATGTCCTGCTTGAGCTGTTCGATGCGCTCGGCCAGCGCCGGGTCTTCGCGCAGGCGCTGCACGTAGTTCTGCAGCCAGGTCTCATAGTCCTGGCGCAGCGGATGCTGCGGCTCGGCCAGCACCTGTTGCAGTTCTTCCAGTACCGCCCGCGCCAGGCGCTCGGCCAGGCTGTCGCCGATCTCGTCGATCGGCTTGACCCAGTTCACCGTGCTCGACAGGGTGGGCCACTCGCGCTGGATGTAACGCACGATCAGCTGCGAAGCACGCTCCTTCACTTCCGGTTGCTCCAGCCAGCGCCCCAGGCGCTGCAGGCCTTCGTCCAGCACGCGCTGGTGGCGCCCATCGGCGGTCAGCAGGGCCAGCAGCTCACCGGCGGTGGCGGCGGCATTCCACTGCCGCAGCTGCTGCACCACAAAGGCGTGCAGCTGGCGGCGTACGGCGGTTTCGTCGAAGAAATCCAGCGCCTGCAGGGCCCAGCCGCGGGCCATGTCGGCCAGCATCCGCGAGCGCGCCGGGTCTGCCAGCCAGCTGCCGAGGCGGCTGGCTGGATCGAACACCTGCAGCTTGGCCAGCAGCACACCCGGCTCCAGGAACTGGTCGCGCACAAACAGGGCGAGACTGTCGCCGATGCGTTCCTTGCTGCGCGGGATGATTGCGGTATGCGGGATCGGCAGGCCCATCGGCCGCCGGAACAGCGCGACCACAGCGAACCAGTCGGCCAGCGCGCCCACGGCCGCTGCTTCGCAGAAGGCCGAGACCCAGGCCCAGATGCCGCGCTCGCCCTGCCAGTGGCTGATTGCGAAACCGGCCAGCATCAACAGCAACAGGCCCAGCGCGAGGGCTTTCAGGCGCCGCAGCTGAGCGCGGCGCGGATCGTGGGCAGGCGTCATGCGGAAAGTCTAACCGCAGCTTGGTGACGCCTGTCTGTAGAGCCGAGCCCATGCTCGGCTGCCTTGCGCGTGGAAAAGAGCAGCCGAGCATGGGCTCGGCTCTACAGAAGCGCGTCGAGAGCGCTTAGAGCGCTTCCAGCTGCTTGCGCAGCGCGGCCAGCTGCGCGCGCAGGGTGTCGTTCTCGCGGGTCAGCGCGACCACGCGACGGCGCAGGGCCGGTGCATCCTCGCCCAGCTGTTCCAGTGCCGACAGAACCTCGGCATCGCGGCTGGCCACCTCGTCCTCGCTGGGTTCTTCGAAATCCATCTCGGCTGGTTCAGGCTTCGGTGCACGCGGCTTGCGCTTGGACTCGCGCACGCGCTTGGCGGCCTGCTTCAGCTCGTCCTTGCCACCGGCGGCGGCAGCGCGCTGCTCGTCTTCCGGCAGGTCGGCCACGGCCGCAGCGGCGCTGATCGAGATCACGCCGGCCTTCACCGCTTCCACCACCTCGGCCGCGGCCTGGGCGTGGATGCGCTCGATCATGCCGACCTGGCTTGTGCTCAGCTTGGCCTCGCGGGCCAGCTCGGCGCGGCTGATCTTCGGCGCCGGTTCCCACGGCGGGCTGTCCTCGCCCGCGTCTACGACGACGTCGGCGGTGCCGTCGCTCTCGCGCTGCAGCTGGGCCTGCTCGACCTGCTTGCGGGCGGCCAGGATGTCGCGCTTGCGCAGCGCCAGCACACCGCGCTGGAAATCGGACACGCTGCGGCGGCCCAGGTGCTGCTCGATCATCCACAGGTGCACGTCTTCCATGCTCTGGAAACGGGTGTTCTGCACGGTGTTGAAGGGCAGGCCGTGCTTCTGGCAGATGCCGAAACGGTTGTGGCCATCGACCAGCACATCACCCCACAGCACCAGCGCATCGCGGCAGCCTTCGGCCAGGATGCTGCGCTCCAGCGCGTCATGTTCGTCCGCGGTCAGCGGGTCGATGTAGGCCTTGAGTTCTTCTTTGACGACGATATCCATGGGCACGGCAGCGAGCAGGAGCGGAACCGCCCATTGTACCCGCTCGCCACCGCTGGCCCGGGCTCAGGCGGTGGCCCGGATCATCTCGCCCAGGGTGCCGGTGATCTGGTCGATCTGTGCCTTGTCCACGATCAGTGGCGGCGACAGCGCGATGATGTCGCCGGTGCAGCGCACCAGCAACCGGCCGTCGTGGAAGCAGCGCCGGAACACCTCGTAGCCACGGCTGCCGGGAGCATCGCGGCGCGGTGCCAGCTCGACCGCGCCGACCAGCCCGAAGTTGCGGATGTCGATCACGTTGGGCAGGCCCTGCAGTGCATGAAGCCGTTCCTGCCAGTACTCGCCCAGCTCGATGGCACGCTCGAACAGGCGCTCCTCGGCATAGACGTCCAGCGTCGCCAGCGCTGCGGCGCAGGCCAGCGGGTGGCCGGAATGGGTATAGCCATGGAACAGCTCGATGGCCTGCGGCGGGGCCTGCATCAGCGTGGTATGCACGGCGTCGCTGGCCAGCACGCCGCCCAGTGGCACCGCGCCGTTGCTGACCGCCTTGGCAAAGGTCAGCAGGTCCGGGGTGACCCCGAAGCGCTGCGCGGCGAACGGCATGCCGACCCGGCCGAAACCGGTGATGACCTCATCGAACACCAGCAGGATGCCGTGGTGGTCGCACAGCTCGCGCAGGCGCTGCAGGTAGCCGGGCGCAGGCAGGATGACCCCGGCGGAGCCGGCGATGGGCTCGACGAAGACGGCGGCAATCGTCGAGGCGTCGTGCAGCGTGATCAGTCTTTCCAGGTCGTCGGCCAGTTCCGCGCCCTGGCGCGGCAGGCCCTTGCTGAACGCATTGCGCGGCAGGTCCAGGGTGTGGCGCAGGTAGTCCACGCCACCCAGTTGCAGGCCGAACGCCCTGCGGTTGTTGGGCAGCCCGCCAAGTGCCATGCCGCCGAAACCGACGCCGTGATAGGCCTTCTCGCGGCTGATGAAGCGGGTGCGCTGGCCCTCGCCACGCTGGCGGTGGTAGGCCAGCACGATCTTCATCGCCGTATCCACCGCCTCGGAGCCGGAGCTGGTGAAGAACACATGGTTGAGCGGGCCCGGAGCCAGTGCAGCCAGTCGCTGCGCCAGCGCGAAGGCCGGCGGCGAGCCCATCTGGAAGGCCGGCGAGTAGTCGAGCGTGCGTGCCTGCTCGGCGATGGCATCGACAATGCGTGGGCGGGCATGGCCGGCGTTGCAGCACCACAGGCCGGCAGTGCCATCGAGGATCTGGCGGCCGTCGACATCCTCATAGTGCATGCCTTCGGCGCGCACCAGCATGCGGGGTGCCGCCTTGTACTGGCGGTTGGCGGTGAACGGCATCCAGTACGCGTCCAGTGACTCGGGGCGCTGGGTGGCCAGGTCGTGCAGGTCGCTTTCGGGACGCTTCATGCCAGCTCCGTCGGGTCCGATGCGACGAATGTAGCGCAGCCGCGTCACGGCGGAGTCGCGGCGGTCCCGGTATAACGAAGGCTCGTTGAATGTTGGAGCTTTCCATGGCTGATTTCCCCGACCGTAGCCATTGGCAGGCGCTGGCCCTCCAGCTGTCGATGCCGGGCCAGGCCTTCATCGACGGCCGCTATGTCGATGCCGCCAGTGGCGCCCGCTTCGACTGCATCAGCCCGATCGACGGTCGCGTGCTGGGCGCGGTTGCCGACTGCGACGCGCAGGATGTCGAGCGCGCGGTCCTGGCCGCGCGACGCAGCTTCGAGGCGGGCCACTGGTCGCAGGCCACTCCGGCCCATCGCAAGCGCGTGCTGCTGGCGATGGCGGCATTGGTGGAAGCGCACGCCGATGAACTGGCCCTGCTGGAAACCCTGGACATGGGCAAGCCGGTGCGTGACGCGCGCCGTATCGACCTGCCCGGCGTGGTGCGCTGCCTGCGCTGGACCGCTGAAGCGGTGGACAAGCTGTACGGCGAGGTCGCGCCCACCGGCCCGCACGAGCTGGGGCTGGTCACGCGTGAGGCCGCTGGCGTAGTGGCGGCCATCGTGCCATGGAACTTCCCGCTGTTGATGGCGTGCTGGAAGATCGCACCGGCCTTGGCCATGGGCAACTCGGTGGTGCTCAAGCCTTCCGAGCGGTCACCGCTGAGTGCGCTGCGGCTGGCCGCACTGGCCGCCGAGGCGGGCCTGCCGGAGGGCGTACTGAACGTGTTGCCGGGCCACGGTGCGCGCGTCGGTGAACCGTTGGCCCTGCACATGGACGTGGACGTGCTGGCCTTCACCGGTTCCACTGCCACCGGCGCGAAGCTGCTGCAGTATTCAGGGCGATCCAACCTCAAGCGGGTCTGGCTGGAGTGTGGTGGCAAGAGCCCGCATGTGGTGTTTGCCGACGCCCCCGATCTGGACGTCGCCGCCAAGGCGGTGGCACAGGGCATCTTCTTCAACCAGGGCGAAGTCTGTACTGCCGGCTCCCGGCTGCTGGTCCAGCGCTCGATCCGCGAGGATTTCGTGCATCAGGTGATCGCCCATGGCCAGCACATGCAGCCGCAGCATCCGCTGGAGGCCGATGCACCGATGGGCGCGCTGGTGGATGCCGCGCATCTGCACAAGGTGATGGACGATATTGCACGCGCAGAAGGCGAGGGCGCGCGGCTGCTGCTGGGTGGGCGACGGGCCGAGGTCGAGGCCGGCGGCAGCTATGTGCAGCCGACAGTGTTCGACCAGGTGCGCCCGGAGCAGGCCTTGGCGCGTGAGGAAGTATTCGGGCCGGTGCTGGCCGTACTCGGCTTCGACGACGAGGCCGAAGCGGTGCGCCTGGCCAATGACAGTCGCTACGGCCTGGCCGCGGGCCTGTGGACGCGTGATCTCAGCCGCGCCCATCGGGTCGCGCGGCAGTTGCGCGCGGGTAGTGTCTGGGTGAACGGCTGGGATGGTGGCGACATGACCGCCCCGTTTGGTGGTTACAAGCAGTCCGGCAATGGGCGGGACAAGTCACTGCATGCGTTCGACAAGTACAGCGAGATCAAGGCTACCTGGATCCAGTTGTAACGACGCGATTGCTGGACGGCTGTTCGCTCTTTGTAGAGTCGAGCCATGCTCGACTGCCGTTCGCCCCTCTGTAGCGCCGAGCCATGCTCGGCTGCATCTCGGCAAGAGCAGTCGAGCATGGCTTGTATGTTCCTCCCGGCTCCTACGCGGTATGTAGGAGCCAGGGTGGAGGGACCGTCAAGCATGCATCTGCGGATACCAGCCGACAGACGAGTCGAGCGATCCCCATCCCGCACACGAACGTCGATAAAGGATCGTACGGCCCCCAAGGGGATCGTCGATGTAGGCAAGCTAACGTCGGTGCGGTACCACCCCAGCCCTTTAAAGATAGCTGGGAGCCGTACAAATGTCTGATTCTCTCGATATTGGCGTGGACGTGGACTCCAAGGAGTTCGTGCCGGCGGTGGCCGACCGCAAGGCCGGTGACAGGGTCGCCAACACCCGGGCCGGGATAGCCAAGTGGCTCAAAACCTTGCCCCTGCGATGCCGGATCGGCATGGAAGCGACGGGGCGGTACTACGAGTTGTTGGCTCGGATGGCTGGCCAGGCGGGCCACGTTGTCTATGTAATCGATCCACGGCTGATCAAGAACTATGCCCGGGCGACGGGCTCGCGTGGCAAGACAGACGCCATGGACGCCCAAGCGATCGCCCGCTATGTGAAGAAGGAGAGCGACCGCCTGCGTGAATACGTACCGCGTACCGACGAGCAGCAACAGATGCACGATTTGCTGCGCAAGCGGCGAGCGCTGGTGGAGACGCGCGCGCGCCTGGAGCAATCCTTCGGGGTAAGCAAAAGTGACCCTGGGGAGCTGTCTGATCTGTTCTGCGCTCTGGCTGGGACGCTGTCGGAGCTGGAAAGCGAACTGCAGCGCTTGGGCCGCGATGGAGAGCATGGCGCGCTCTACAAGCGCCTGCTGACCATCCCGGGTATCGGCCCTGCCGTCGCGTCCCACCTGATTTACTATATGACGCGCTGGCCGTTGGCCAACGCCAACGCATGGATTGCCTGCACCGGCCTGGATCCCCGGCCCAACGAGTCTGGCGGCAGAGCTGGACGACGTCGGCTGTCCAAACAGGGCGCACCGATGCTGCGCCAGATGCTCTACATGGCTGCAATGGGGCTCAAGCGGTGTCGCCAGGGGCAACCGCTCTACGACGAGCTGTCAAAACGCGGTCACCCCAGCACCGCCGTCTTCAACATTCTGGCAAGGAAGCTGGCCAGGATCGCCTGGGGCGTGTTCAAAAGCGGCCGAGACTTCGATCCGGCCATGCTGAAGGTCGGTCAAGCCTGCTTCCAGCAGGCTTGACCACGAACATAGGATCTCGACTCTACAAAGGCGTGCCCTCTACCGGCAGCGGGTGCTCACCTGCAGCACGGCCGCACGCAGCATGTCGCGGTCGGCTTCTTCGACGGCGTTCTGGAAATAGTCCATGTCCTGCTTGCCCAGCTCGCACGGGTCGACGATGTACCCCGGTGGCCACAACCCCAGCAGCTGCGCCACGCCATGCACGATCTGCTCGGGGGTCATCTGCCGACGGATCCGGAAGTAATTGCGGCGCGGCCCGAACGCGGGATGGACCTCGCGCCGACCGATCAGGCGTGGCGCCACGCCCGCCGCGCTGATACCGTCACCGCCATCGATGCTGCCCGCAGGCAGGTCCAGCATCAGTGGCGCCGGTGCAGGCGGTTCCTCGGACGCGGGCGTGCTGACATCCGTGGGTGCCGACGGGGTCGGGCGTGGCGCTGTCGAGGGGGCCGGACGCGCCGCCGATGTGGTGGGGGGCGCCGGATGTGGTTGAACCGCCGCGGGTTGCTCCAGCGGTATCCAGCGCAATGAAATCCTGGCACCTTCGTCGCTGCGCAGCGTCATCCTGCCACTGCCCAGCAGCCACACTGCCATCAATCCATGCACCAGCAGCACCGCCAGCCATGCCGCCATGCGCGGCAGCTTCGGCGAATCGGACCACGACAGCGCGACTGCAGTCATCGGCAAAGCATCCATACAGGGACCGGTGGCGCAGACTAGCGGGCGGCCCGAAAAATTCCGTTGGCATCGGTGTCGGCTGAAACCATCGCCCCGTGTGGCCATCGGCGCGTGGCAGAATCGGGCGATCCGCCGTTACCCGTGTTGCCGATGTCGACGATCACCGCTGCCGCGCCACCCGTGAATTCCCCCAGTCGAGTCCTGCTGGCCAGCCTGATCGGCACCACCATCGAGTTCTTCGATTTCTACATCTACGCCACGGCTGCAGTGCTGGTGTTTCCGCACCTGTTCTTCCCGGACAGCAGCGAACAGGCCGCGCTGCTGCAGTCACTGGCAACGTTTGCGGTCGCGTTCATCGCGCGCCCGGTGGGCTCGGCGGTGTTCGGCCACTTCGGTGACCGCATCGGCCGCAAGGCCACACTGGTGGCCGCGCTGCTGACCATGGGCCTGTCCACGGTGCTGATCGGCCTGCTGCCCACCCATGCCCAGATCGGCCTGTGGGCCCCGGCGCTGCTGGCGATGTGCCGCTTCGGCCAGGGTCTGGGCCTGGGCGGGGAATGGGGCGGGGCGGTGCTGCTGGCCACCGAGAACGCACCGCCGGGCAAGCGCGCCTGGTACGGCATGTTCCCGCAGCTGGGCGCACCGCTCGGCTTTCTGCTGTCGGCCGGCATCTTCCTCGTGCTTGGCCGCTGCCTGAGCCAGGACGACTTCCTGCAATGGGGCTGGCGCATTCCGTTCGTGGCCAGCGCGCTGCTGGTCGGCCTTGGCCTGTGGGTGCGCCTGAACATCCACGAGACACCCGATTTCAAGAAGGCACTGGAGCGCAAGGCGCCGGTGCGGCTGCCGATGTGGACGGTGCTGCGTGACCATCCGGTGCCGATGCTGCTGGGCACCCTGGGCGCGTTCGCCACCTTCGTGCTGTTCTACCTGATGACGGTGTTCAGTCTCGGCCATGGCACTGCGGTGCTGGGCTACAGCCGCGAGCAGTTCCTGCTGATGCAGATGGCCGGCATGCTGTTCTTCGCACTGGGCATCCCGCTGTCGGCGCGCTATGGCGACCGGTGGGGCACGCGGCGCACGATGATCGTCGCCAGCGTACTGATCGTCGGCTTCGGTGTGCTGTTCGCGCCGCTGTTCCAGCCGCACAGCCCGTGGCTGGTCACCGGCTTTCTGTGCCTGGGCCTGTTCCTGATGGGCTTGACCTACGGCCCCTGCGGCACCTTCCTGGCCGAGATCTACCCGGTGGAGGTGCGCTATACCGGCGCGTCGCTGTCATTCAACCTGGCCGGCATCCTCGGTGCGGCGCCAGCGCCGTACCTGGCCACCTGGCTGGCCGAACGCTTCGGCCTGGTCGCGGTGGGCTACTACCTGTGCCTGACCGCGGTGGCGACCCTGTGCGCGCTGGTGGCACTGCACCGGCGCGCGCTGCAGCTCAACCAAAGAAGCGCTTGAGCGTGCGCCCCAGCCAACCGCCGCCCTGGTGTTCGCGGGCGAACTGGTTCAGGTGCGCCTTGACCTGTTCGGCATAGGCCTGGTCATCACCGCGGATGTGGTTGAACAGCCAGCGCGAGAGCATGGTCCGCAGTTCATCGCTGATGTCCTCGCCGGCCTGGAAGCGCATGCGGTATTCCGATACCCGCTTGATGAAGACCTCATGCACGCGCTTGTGCGCGGCACAGAACGGATAGCCCGCTTCCTCCATCAGCTCTTCCTCGAACGCGAAGTGCGACATGGTGTAGTCCACCACCTCATCGATCACTTCACCCACCGCCGCACGCTGCATGCTGGCCTGGGCCACGTGCAGGTGGTTGAGCATCTCGATGATGCGGCGGTGTTGTTGGTCGATCACATCGATGCCGATGTTCAGATCGTCCTGCCAGACCAGTAGTGCCATCCCCGGCTCCCCTTCATGCGTATGTCGGGGCCGACTGTAGAACTGCCGCGCGGGTGCGGCGTTGATCTGGATCAAAGCGGGCCGTTCAGGGCAGGGCAGGCTCGCGCGGGCGCAGCGGGCTGGCCACCGTGGTGCAGCTGACCCGGTTGCGGCCACCGGCCTTGGCCAGGTACAGCTGGCGGTCGGCTTCGGAAATCAACCGGTGCAGCGCATCGCGCTGCGGGCGCAGGCAACACAGGCCGATGCTGACCGTCATGCGCAGGGTGGCGGTGCCGATGTCCACTTCCAGCGCGGCGATGCGCTGGCGCAGTTCCTCGAAGTACAGCAGCGCCTCGTCCTGTTCCATGTCCGGCACCAGCAGGCAGAACTCCTCGCCACCGAAACGTGCGATCAGGTCCTGGCTGCGCGCATGTGCGGCCACCGCGCCGGCCACCGCACGCAGTGCATCGTCGCCGGCTTCATGGCCATGGGTGTCATTGATGTGCTTGAAGTGGTCGATGTCGATCATCGCCACCGCCACGCACTGGCCATGCAGCTGCAGCTGCGGCAGCTGGCGCTGGCTCTGCTCCAGGAAGCAGCGGCGGTTGGGCAGGCCGGTCAGGAAGTCGCGGGTGGCCAGATCCTGCAGGGTGCCGATCAGTTCCAGCTGGTCCACGTTCTGCGAGACGCGGCAGAAGAATTCCTCGCGCGAAAAGGGTTTTCGCAGGAAATCGTTGGCGCCGTTCTTCAGGAAGCGCGGGATCAGCGAGGCATCGGTATTGCCGGAGATGCCGATCACCGCCACCTTGTCGCGCGAGCGCAGGGTGCGCAGGCGACGGGTGAACTCCACGCCCTGCATGCCGGGCATTTCCTGGTCGACCACCGCCAGGCGGATCGCCGGGTGCGCCTCGATCGCAGCCAGGCCCTCGTTGCCGTCGGCGGCTTCATGCACCTCATGGCCGTACATGCGCAGCAGGGCCGCAGCATAGCCACGCGCGGACGGCGAATCGTCCACCACCAGCGCGGCGATGCGGCGGTTGCGTTCCAGCCGCTGCACCAGCCACACCAGGTAGTCGATGCTGCCGGGGGTGTTCTTCAGCACGTAGTCGATGATCTGCTGCTGCAGCACGCGCTTGCGCAGGTCCTCGTCGTACACGCCGCTGACCACCACCGTTGGCAGGTCGCGCTTCAGGAAGAACTCGACCACCGCATCACGGTCGCCGTCGGCCAGCACCAGCCCGGTCAGCACCAGGAACCAGCCGCCACCTTCGCCGAGCAGGCGATCGGCCTCGGCGAGGGTGGAAGCGATCACCACCGGCAGTTCCAGGCGCTGTTCGATGGCTTCGCGCAGCATGCCGGTGAACGCACGGGAATTTTCGACCAGCAGGATCCGCTGTGGCAGGGGATCGGCCAGGTCGCCATCGACGGCGGCCTGCGGCAGGACGGGCATGATGCGGTGGCTCACGAAGGAGGGCTCGGCACGGATAGCGGCGGTTTCGGGTGTAACTTTAGCGGCGAACGTTGCGCGCTGGGCCAGATTCCGTGTCAGGCCGCCGCTGGCGCCGCGTGGCTGATCGATTCATGCAGGACCAGTCGCAGCCGATTGCCCCGGCAGTTGACCTTGCCGCCGTAAGCAAGCATTCGACCGGCCAGGCGCTCGACGGCCTGGTCGGTGGTGCGTGCCGACAGCGTGCAACCACGGTCGAGCAGGCTCACGACAGCAACGATGCCGCGACGTCCGCCCGCCCGGCCACTTCGGGCACGCACGCAGACCTGCCCGGTCTCCAGCTCCAGCAGCAGTGACACCGCCTCGATCAAGGAGCGATAGATGGCCAGTTGCAGATCTACAGTCAGCAGACAAGGGTTACCCGCCAGCCTGGGCGGAATGACGCGATGCGTGTTGTTCCAGATCTCGCATGCGCCGCCTGCTTGCAGCGCGATGTACAACCCGACCTGCTCCAGCCCGGTGGGGTAGACCATGCTGGCCTGCTCGCGGAACAGACGTGAGTGCACGGATGACGCGTGTTGCAGGCTGTTCGCCACGGCATGATGACCCTGATCCTTCAGCCAGCTGACCATCTCGCTGAGCGAACTGTCCATGCCCTCGCCTAGATGCTTCAGATGGGCCGCGCGTTCACGCAGCTCACGCTCGCTGGTCTGGTGGGAACTGCGTGCCAGACGCAGGGCGTTCCGTTCAGCCTGCCAACGGGCCTGTGCGCGTTGATGGTGATAGCTGATGCTGGATCCGAGTGCGAGCAATGCGACGCTGATCACAGCCATGTTCTGTTGGGTGGCGAACGTACCGAGGTCGAAAGAGGAGGGCAGGCCGGTACTGGGCGTAGCGCCGTGAAGTGGGAGATTCAACAGCGGAATCGCGATGGCAGCGCCACGCCAGCCATGCATGAAGGTCAGGGCGATGGCAGGCAGAGCCGCCAGCAGGACAAGGTGTGTGCGGGTGGTATGGGCGCTGCTGTCTGTCAGTTGCATGCCCAACCCCAGTATCAGCATCGCCAGGATCGCCGCAGCTGTAGGCGCGACAAAGCGGGTGCTCCAACTGGGATCCACGTGCCGCTGCGCCCAAAGAAAGGCCAGTGGGAGCAGGGTAATGATGGCCGCGAAGTGGCCAAAGATCGTTCGGTCGACCGCGTCCAGCAGGTTGCTCGGCGGAGGATTCGACCAGAGGACATATGAAATGCTCAGGTTGAGAGCCGGGACGAACAGTGCCGTGCAGATCGACAACGACAGCAGCCAGAGGCCGGTGGCTGCCTCGGACGGCATTCTCCTTCGATGCAGGTAGACCACCAGCATCGCCATCGGCATCAGCAGTGTCGAAGCCAGAATGACCCAATCCAGGCCATAGGAGTCGATCATAGGAATGCGCAGCGTTGCGAAGTACGCATACTCGCCCAGCAGCAGGTAGGGCCACAGACGGGTCGGGACGATCAGCAGCGCCGCTGCCCGGATACCTGCGGGCAGGAAGAACTGATCCAGCGAGAACTGACGCGATATGAGGCAGCTGGCAGCATAGGTGGCGGCCAGCACAAGACCGACCGGACGGATCCGGAAGCTCAGCTCAATTGCCTTCTTGAATCGGTCCAAGCCTGAGCCTCCCATGCTCCGGGGCATCACGCCAAGCCCGATGTGGACACTATCTGTAGACGAAAGGACGTGCAATCTCTACGGGGGGCATAGGGCGCCCACAGGGTGCTGGTAGTTGGTTCCTGATCTTCCGCGGCGGACGCAGTTTTCCACATTGCATCCAGATGCGCGCTGCTATGTATCAAGAGGGCCCATAGACATATAGTGGTCCTTGAATGCCCAGGTGAGGCGAGGGTGCCGTGCGGCGGAGCATTGACGGCGGTGCCCGGCTCAACAGGGTGGGAGTTTCATCGTGCTCTTCGTTTTCTTTATCGAGGAAAAAAAATGCGAGTAACTAATGCTGGGGCGGTGTTGGGAGTGATCATCGCCGCTGGGCTGCCGATGGCGGTTTGGGCACAGTCTGACGATCACGGTATCCGTTTGAGCCGGCAGGGGCTGGGGGAGGCATTCCCTGCGACGGTCAATCTGAGCCAGGATCCTGCTTGGCAGGTCTACGGTTTCCAGCGTGATGGTATTTCCTATTTCCAGGTAAATGACCTCGCTGGTCGCATCCAGGTCATCATAGGCAACGCTGGTGGAGTTTTCTGGGCGCTCCCGGCCGGCAAGGCGCAGATACCTGTGTCGTTGCCAGGCCAGCCGTTGCCAGTACCAGGCAATGCAATCCGCTCGCTGGTCTATCGCGGAAATGGTTTCGTGTTGGTGCGCTACAGCGCCGGTGCAAGTGCGGTCTGGGCCATCGAAACGCAGTAATCACTGGTCAGCAGGTGGCAAACATCACCTGTTGGTCAACCGTTCTCAGCCAAATCTCGGTCAGCCATGTGTCCGTTCACCGGCACGCCGGTGCGACTGTGGTCAGGCGTTCACCCGATTTTGAGCCTAGGCGGAAGATGCAACTCGGGCGCCAAATGAACTCCCTTCTTGCGACTCACGCAGTGTCGTGGTGCCAGGCTCCACCAGCACCATGACGATGCGGCTTTGGCGACAGTGAACGGACCCACCAAAGGCCAGCGCACGCCCGGCCAACCGCTCCCTGACGAGACTGACGGTTGTTGGGGACAATGCGCGATGCCGATCCAGCAGCGAGGCTGTCATGACGATTCCTCGCTGTTGTCCCGCGTTGACGCAGCGTGCCCGGACGATGACCTGCCCGGATTCGCACTTCAACAACAAAGAAACGGCATCGATGAGAGTCCGGTATGCCGTCAGCTGCAAGTCCAGGCTGAGACGGCAGGGATCACCGGCAAGGCGCGGTTCGGCTACGCGGTGCGTATTGACCCACGCCGAGCGCACGCCTCCGGCCTGCAGTGCAACATACAGACCCAACTGCTCAAGCGCAGTGGGATACACCAGGCTTGCCTGTTCGCGGAACAGCCGGGAGTGCACATTGGCTGTGTGAGTCAGGCTGTTGGCAATTGCGGAATGACCGTGGCTGTTGAGCCAGTTGATGACTTCCGAAAGCGACAGGTCGATGCCGTCACCCAGCTTGCGCAGGTGAATCGCGCGTTCGCGAAGATCTGACTCGCTCGCCAGGTGCGAGCTGCGCGCAAGGTTGATGGCGTTCTTTTCGCCCACCTCACGCAACTGATAGCGCCGACGAAAGTGGCTTATACGGGAGCCAAGCAGCAGTAGTGCTACTCCCGTGATGGCCATGATTTGCTGTGTGGTGAACGTTGCGGCATCAAAGGCTGCTGCATAGGGCTTTGGCGTTGTCAGGCCAATAATCAGATTCAGCATCGGTACGCCGACGGCCGCACCGCGCCAGCCATGCAGGCACGTGAGTGCGATCACGGGCAGCCCCATCAGTAACTGCAGGGACGTCCGGAGTGTACTGGCTTCGTTGGGAATCAACGATGCGGTAACGCCGAGCAATGTCATCAACAACAGGGCCACGGCGGTGGGGCCTGTGAAAATGGTCTTCCAGTGTGGTTCGGTGTTTCTCATTGCCCAAAGCAATGCGAGGGGAGTCACCGTAAGGATGGCAATGAAATCACCTACGCTGAAACGTGCTGCACGGGAAAGGAACGCAAGCGCCGAATCTGCGGGTGGCGTTGGCCAAAGCAGTTGGGAAAGGCTCACATTCAAGAGAGTGACCACGACGGAGGAAAGGAACGCGATGGCCAGAAGACGGGATGTGACCGAGTTCGCAAAAAAGCTGCGGGCCCAGCGGGTGATGAGCATTACTGCAGGCATCAGCACGCCTGACGCGAGGATGGCCCAGGCTGCGCCGTACTTTTCAACCATCGGCAATCGCATCTGCGCAAAGTAGGCGTACTCACCCAGCAGCAGATAAGGCCAGAACCGCGTTGGGCATAGCAGCACTACAGCCACGCGAACGCCGGCAGGTAGGTAGAACTGATCAAGGGACAACTGGCGGGTGGCCCAACAGGCAATGGCATACAGCACAGCCAAGGCAAGTCCTGCCGGATGGATGCGCAACTTCAGCTGCAGGCCTTCATTCCACCAATTCAATCGCACTACCCCTTCACAGTACGTTCCCTGTCAGCATCCATTCGCCGCGGGACCCGGTTCGTACCGACGGTATCGACACGCGTTCGATTATGCAATCTCCGCAGCGCAGCGCCGGGCAAGTGAGAAAATCATCACATGAATTCCCGTGGCGACGGGTTTCACAGTTTCCGAGGGAGCCAATTCAGGGTGATCCCTGATCAACTCACCACAACGCATCCCGCAGCTTGTACCACGACATCGCCGCCACCAGCAGCGGCGTGCGCAGCAGCCGGCCGCCAGGGAAGGGGGCATGCCGCAGGCGCTGGAACACGTCCAGGCGCTCACTCTGGCCTGCAATGGCGGCGGCGATCACCTCGCCGGCCAGCCCGGCGGCGGCCACCCCATGGCCGGAGAACCCCTGCGCGAAGTACAGATTGCCGTCCAGCCGGCCCCAATGCGGGGCGCGGTTGCGGGTAATGTCCACATAACCGCCCCAGACCTGCTCCAGTGGCACGTCGGCCAGCTGCGGGAACACCTGGTGCATGCGCCGCTGCATCACCCCGCGCAGGCCGGGTGGGGGCAGTGCTGAATAGCTGGCACGGCCACCAAACAGCAGGCGATGGTCGTGGCTGAGACGGAAGTAATCCAGTGCCCAAGCGGTGTCGGCCACGGCCATGTTGTTGCCGATCAGGGCACGGGCGCGCTCGGCACCCAGCGGCGCGCTGGCGCCGATATAGGTGCCGACGGGCATGATCCGCCGTTCCAGCTCGGGCAGCAGGCCCTGCAACCAGGCGTTGCCGGCCACCACCAGTTGCGCAGCGCGCACGCTTCCCTGCGCGGTATGCAGGGTGGGCTGCGGTCCGCGCTGCACGCGGGTCACTGCGGAGTTCTCATGGATCACCACGCCGGCCGCACGCGCCGCATCGGCCAGTCCGCGGGCATAGGCCAGGGGCTGCAGATGCGCGCTGAGCGGATCAAACATCGCTGCGCGGTAGCGTGGGCTGTCCAGCTGTGCGCGCAAGGCATCACGGTCCCACCACTGCATGGGGTAGTGGTAGTGGCGTTGCAGATGCTCGCAGTTGGCCTGCAGGTCGCGCTCATGGCGTTCGCGGATGGCGACGCTGGCGTGGCCTTCCACCCAATGGCAGTCGATGCCGTGGCGATCGATGCGTGTGCGCATTGCCTGCACCGCGTCGCGTGACCAGTCGAACAGGTGGCGCGCATCATCACGACCGAGCTGACGCTCCAGCTCGTCCACCTCGCAGCCATAGCCGACCAGCGCCTGGCCACCGTTGCGACCGGACGCGCCCCAGCCGATCCGCTGCGCGTCCAGTACCACCACGCGCTGGCCACGGGTAGCCAGTTCAAGTGCGGCGGTCAGGCCGGTATAACCCGCGCCGAGCACTGCGACATCGGCCTGAACCTCACCCTGCAGCGAGGGCAGTGCGGGCGGTTCTGGCAGGCTGGCGGCGTACCAGCTGGGCGGGAAGGCGGCGCTCACCGCGGGCCTCGCGGGCGCAGTGCGGGAGGGGGGAGCGGGGGAGGACGATCAGCATTCACCCGAGTAGTTTCGCCGATGCGTGACAGCCATGGTGTGACGGCGACGACTTGCCGCCTTCGCCGGGCGACGGGTAACGTGTCGGCACGTCAAGGAGTTTTTCCATGCGCCGCCTGCCCTGGGTGGGCCTGCCCACCGACAGTACCGTGCTCGGCCATCACCGCTTCGCGGTGGCCGGCGAGAAGTACGTGCGCGCGCTGGCCGAGGCCGCCGAAGTGACCCCGGTGGTACTGCCGAGCCTGCAGCCTCCTTTGCCGGCTGGCGACTGGCTGCAGGGGCTTGATGGCCTGCTGTTGACCGGCGCGGTCAGCAACATCGAACCGCAGCACTACGAGGGCGGTCGCAGCTGGCCGGGCAATCTGCATGACCCGGCCCGAGATGCCAATGCGTTCGCGTTGCTGCGTGAGGCTTTGGCGCAGGATCTTCCGGTACTGGCGATCTGCCGCGGCTTCCAGGAACTGAACGTCGCGCTGGGTGGCAGCCTGCATCCGCAGGTGCATGCGGTGCCGGGCCTGTCCGATCATCGCGAAGACCCGCAGGCGCCGGTGGAGGTGCAGTACGGACCGGCCCACGCGGTTACCCTGGTTGCCGATGGCTGGCTGGCGCAGTGGCACGGCAGTGACCGGGCGCAGGTCAATTCTGTGCACGGGCAGGGCATTGCCCGCCTCGCGCAGGGCCTGCAGGTCGAGGCCGTGGCTGATGATGGACTGGTCGAGGCGGCGCGCAGCCTGCGCCATGGTTTCGTGCTCGGCGTACAGTGGCACCCGGAGTGGCGTGTCATGCAGGCGCCGTTCTATCACGCTATTTTCCGTGCGTTCGGCCAAGCTTGCCGGCAGCACCAACAGAACCGACTGGATTCCCGATGAGTTCCCGAACGCGCCCGCGCAAGACGGCCACGCCCCCCGCACCGCAGGAAAGCAGCCTGCTGCGCTGGCTGAAGGAGCGGCGCATCACCGAGGTCGAATGCCTGGTGCCGGACATCACCGGCAACGCGCGCGGCAAGATCATTCCCGCCGACAAGTTCTCGCACGACTACGGCACGCGGCTGCCCGAAGGCATCTTCGCCACCACCGTCACCGGCGAGTTCCCTGATGACTACTACGAGCTGACCTCGCCGTCGGACTCGGACATGATGCTGCGCCCCGATCCGGACACGGTGCGCATGGTGCCGTGGGCGGCCGATGCCACCGCGCAGGTCATCCACGATTGCTACACCAAGAACGGTGAGCCCCACGAACTGGCACCGCGCAATGTGCTGCGCCGGGTGCTGGCAGCCTACGCCGAGCTGGGCCTGCGCCCGGTGGTGGCGCCGGAGCTGGAGTTCTTCCTGGTGCAGAAGAACACCGACCCGGACTTCCCACTGCTGCCACCGGCCGGCCGCTCCGGGCGCCCGGAAACCGCGCGGCAGTCGTACTCGATCGACGCGGTCAACGAATTCGACCCGATCCTCGACCTGATGTACGACTACGCCGACGCGATGAAGCTGGACGTGGACACGCTGATCCACGAATCCGGCGCAGCGCAGCTGGAGGTGAACTTCACCCACGCCGATGCGATGGACCTGGCCGATCAGGTGTTCCTGTTCAAGCGCACCATGCGCGAGGCAGCGATGCGCCACGGGGTGTATGCCACCTTCCTGGCCAAGCCGATGGAGAACGAGCCGGGCAGCGCCATGCACATCCACCAGAGCCTGGTGCGGGTGAGCGATGGCAGCAATGTGTTCGCCGGCGAGACCCATGCCGAAGGCGAGTTCAGCCCGGTGTTCGGCCACTACCTGGGCGGCCTGCAGAAGTACGTGCCGCAGGCAATGGCGTTCTTCGCGCCGAATGTGAATTCCTATCGGCGACTGGTGTTCGGCGAGGTCTCGCCGAGCAACGTGCACTGGGGCTATGACAACCGCACCTGCGGGCTGCGCGTGCCGCTGGACACGCCTGAGAACATGCGCGTGGAAAGCCGCTTCGCCGGCTCCGACGCCAACCCCTACCTGGCGATGGCCGCGACCCTGGCCTGCGGCCTGCTGGGCATCCGTGAGCGGCTGGCACCGGACGCACCGGTCACCGGCAGTGCCAAGGAACTGGGCTACAACCTGCCGCGCTCGCTGGGCGAAGCGCTGGACGGGCTGGAGCAGTGCAGCGAGCTGCAGGCGCTGCTGGGCGAGCGCTTCTGCCGCGCCTACATCTCGGTCAAGCGCAAGGAATACGAGACCTTCTTCCGCGTCATCAGCTCGTGGGAGCGCGAGTTCCTGCTGCTGAACGTCTGAGCATCTGGAATAGAAAAATCCGCCGCCGGGGGGTAGGCTGGCACCCGTTGCCCGCCCCGCCGGCCCCCCTTTCCGCATTCTGGAGCACCCGATGAAGCTGCGTATCCTCACGCTCGGCCTGGCCTCCGCCATGCTCGCCGCCTGCAGCGGTGGCAACGGCGGCGCGCAGGACAGCCAGGTCCTGAACGTCTACAACTACAGCGATTACATCGCCGAGGACACCATCCCGACCTTCGAGAAGGAGAGCGGCATCAAGGTGACCTACGATGTGTTCGACAGTGATGAGATGGTCGAGACCAAGCTGCTGGCCGGCAACAGTGGCTACGACGTGGTGGTGCCGACGCTGAACTTCTTCGGCCGCCAGATCCAGGCCGGCGTGTTCCTGCCGCTGGACAAGAGCAAGATCCCGAACCTGGCCAACCTCGATCCGGCGGTGATGAAGCGCATCGCCACCCAGGACCCGGGCAACCAGTACGGCGTGCCGTACATGATCGGCACCACCGGCATCGGCTACAACGTGGACATGCTGAAGCAGCGCTTCGGCGGCAGCACCGACATCGCCAACAGCTGGGACCTGGTGTTCAAGCCGGAGAACATCAGCAAGATGAAGGACTGCGGCGTGACCATCCTGGACACGCCGGCGGACATGATTCCGATCGCGCTGCATTACCTGGGCCTGGACCCGCACAGCGGTGACCCGGCCGAGCTGCAGAAGGCGGCCGACCTGCTGAAGTCGATCCGCCCGTACGTGCAGAATTTCCACTCCTCGCAGTACGTGGGTTCGCTGGCCAACGGTGGAACCTGCCTGGTGGTCGGCTGGTCGGGTGACATCATCCAGGCCCGCGACCGCGCCGAGGAAGCCAGCAACGGCGTGCACGTGGCCTATTCGATCCCGAAGGAAGGCGCCCCGCAGTGGTTCGACATGCTGGCGATCCCGAAGGATGCCAAGCACCCGGAAGCCGCGTACGCGTTCATCAACTATCTGCTGCAGCCGAAGGTTGCCGCGGCCAACACCAACTTCATCCACTACGCCAACCCGGTGCCGACTGCGACCCCGCTGGTGGATGAGGCGATCCGTACCGACCCGACCATCTACCCGCCGGCCGATGTGGCCGAGAAAATGTTCACGTACTCGATCAACACGCCGGAGACCGACAAGCTCTACACCCGGCTGTGGACCGAGGTGAAGACCGGCCGTTAAGCCGGTCTGGCGCCGCCGGGTCATGCCCGGCGGCTCCCTTGCCCTGCGCCGGAACCGGTACTCCCGCTTCGGCCCAGGTGCCGCAGGATGGCCGGCAGCAGGTCGCGTGCGTCGCGGCCGCCGTTGCACAGGAACGATGAACTCATCCGCTGCAGGTTGTGCATGCCGATGAAGAACAGCCCCGGCTGCGGGGAAACGCCGAAGTCGCCAAGCGGATAGCCGTGTGCATCCAGCGCGCCCTGCACGTCGAGCCAGGGCCATTCGGCGACGAAGCCGGTGGCCAGCACCACCGAACGAATGCCTGCGGCCTGCAGATCCAGCGCGCATGGCGACGGTTCCGGCTCCCAGTGCAGATAGACCTCTTCGGGAATGTAACGGGCATCGTCGGTGCGCGGTTCGGGCCGCGTGGCGTAGTACGCGCTGGCCAGCGAATCGAGATAGGCATACTCGGCCCGAGTGGCCTCGATCGCGGTGCGGAGCTGCGGGCGGACATCGGCAAAGCGGGCGGTGTTTCCACTGAATTCCTGCAACCGGCCCAGCAACCTGATACCTGCGCGGTGCATCGCCAGCAGGCTGATCGAGCTGCCCCGGCCGCCGCTTCCCTTGCCCGAGATCAGCGGAAACTCCGCGGTGCGGGCCCTGCGCAGCGCATCCGGTTCTCCGGCCAGTACGGCGGCCGCTTCACTCACATGCTGGTGGATGCGCCCGGCCATGTCCCACCAGGTCATCGAGTCCTTCCCGCGCAGCCGGCGGGTGTGCGAGTGACGCTGGGCCAGTGACCAGTACACGCTGCGACCGCTGTCGCGCAGGTCCTGGGCGATCTGCGCGCCGGACTGGCCGCCGCCGATGACCAACACCGCGCCCTCGGGTAGCAGGCCGGGACTGCGGTAGTCGCTGGAGTGCAGCACGGTGAGGCCTGGTGCGGGCGCGAATGGGACCCGGGGCATCCGCGCGCGACGGTATTCACCGGTGGCGACCACCACTGCGCGGGCATGGATCGGCCCCTGGCTGCTGTCGATGGCATAGCCACCGGACTCGGGCCCGACCCGGTGGACCACGCACCCCTCGCTGATCGGCAGGGAACGCTCGTGGGCATACTCGCGGAGGTGCCGGATCACCTCCGGGGCGCCCATGAAGCCTTCCGGGTCATCGCCGGCATAGGCATGACCGTGCAGGGCCATCGTCGCGTTGGCGGTGTTGGTCTGGAACGACTCCCAGCGCCGTTGCCAGCTGGCGCCCACGGTTTCGGCCTCCAGCACGCGATGCTCGACGCCGGCCTCCTGCAGGAGCGCGCTGAGCGACAACCCGGCCTGGCCGGCGCCGATGATGACCAGTGGCAGCCTTGCGGGCAGGGAGCCCGGCAGGCGGGGCGGGAAGGGGGAAGGGGAGGGGGAGGGGGAGGGGGAGGGGGAGGGGGAGGGGCTGTCCGGGGGAATCACCAGTGTGGGTCCATGCAAGGCCTTGATCCGAGGCATTGCGCGGGGAATGTCCTTGGCTTTCAATGGATCCCGTTCTGAAAAATGTTGCAGATCGGGCTGCCGCCCGTGGTGTCTGGTCGGGACGGCCGCCCGGGCGTCGAAGAGAGCCCGGGCCTTCCGGCGGACAGGCCAGCATGGCGGGGGAAAACCGACACCCCTCGAGGCCCCGAGGCCGCCCGCCGGCCGGTTCCACCTGCTGCCGTCATATCCCCTGCGGCCCCCGGCCGGTAGAATGGCGGCCGCTGTCCACCGCCCGCTCCCGGAGCCCCCATGCCCGTTGAAGCCCAGCCGGTAGCCGCCGTCGTCGACACGACCGGTGCGCCCGGCTATCTCTCCATTCGTGATTTGCGCAAGGAATTCGACGGTTTCGTCGCCGTCGACGACGTCAACCTGGACGTGCGCAAGGGCGAGATCTTCGCCCTGCTCGGTGGCTCCGGCAGTGGCAAATCGACCCTGCTGCGCTGCCTCGGCGGCTTCGAGACGCCCACCAAGGGCAGCATCACCCTCGATGGCCAGCGCCTGGACGCGCTGCCGCCGTACCAGCGGCCGGTCAACATGATGTTCCAGTCCTACGCCCTGTTCCCGCACATGACGGTCGAGCAGAACATCGCCTTCGGCCTGAAACAGGATGGCCTGGGCAAGGATGCGATCAGCAAGCGCGTCGGCGAGATGCTCGACCTGGTGCAGATGGGCCACCTGGGCAAGCGCAAGCCGCACCAGCTCTCCGGCGGCCAGCAGCAGCGCGTGGCGCTGGCGCGGTCGCTGGCCAAGGGGCCGAAGCTGCTGCTGCTGGACGAGCCGATGGGCGCGCTGGACAAGAAGCTGCGCTCGCAGATGCAGCTGGAACTGGTCAGCATCATCGAATCGTCGGGGGTGACCTGCGTGATGGTCACCCACGACCAGGAAGAAGCGATGACCATGGCCACCCGCATCGCGGTGATGGATGCCGGCTGGATCCAGCAGGTCGGCAAGCCGGACGAGGTCTACGAGCAGCCGGCCAACCGCTTTGTCGCCGAGTTCATCGGTTCGGTCAACCTGTTCGACGGGGTGATCGACGAGGACCTGCCCGAGTACGTCACCGTGCGCTCGCCGCTGTTCCCGGCGCCGATCTACATCGCCCATGGCATCACCGGCTATGAAGGGCAGCCGGTCGCGTTCGCGCTGCGCCCGGAAAAGGTGATGATCGGCAAGGACGAGCCGGAAGGGCACACCAACAAGGCCCAGGGTGTGATCGAGGACATCGCCTACTTCGGCAGCCATTCGGTCTACCACGTGCGCCTGCCCAGCGGCGCCAAGGTACTGGCCAACTTCGCCAACTCGCAGCGCTGGGCCAGCGATGGCCTGACCTGGGGCGACAGTGTGTGGGTGCACTGGCGCGACAACGACGGCGTGGTGCTGACCTCATGAGCACGGCCGGCCTGAAGCGCTGGCTGCCGGGGCTGCGTGCCACGGTGATCGGCATTCCGTACCTGTGGCTGCTGCTGTTCTTCGCAGTGCCGTTCCTGATCGTGCTGATGATCAGCTTCTCGCTCAGCCGGGTCGGCTCGCCGCCGTACACCTGGCTGCTGCAGTACGTGGATGGCGGCTTCTCGCTGAAGCTGAACCTGGAAAACTACCTGGCGCTGTTCCGCGATTCGATCTATGCGCAGGCCTTCCTGAGCTCGATCAAGATCGCGGCGATCTCCACCTTCCTGACCCTGCTGATCGGCTACCCGATGGCCTACGCCATCGCCCGCCTGTCACCGGCCGCACGCAACGTGGCGATGATGCTGGTGGTGCTGCCGTCGTGGACCTCGTTCCTGATCCGCGTGTACGCGTGGAAGGCCATCCTGGACCGCAACGGCCTGCTCGACCAGTTCCTGCAGTTCACCGGCCTGCAGTCGCTAATGACGTCGATGGGCCTGCCCAAGCTGCAGCTGATCGATACGCCGACTGCCGCCTACATCGGCATCGTCTACTGCTACCTGCCGTTCATGGTGTTGCCGTTGTACGCCAACCTGGTCAAGCATGACCACCGGCTGCTGGAAGCGGCCTACGACCTCGGTGCCAAGCCGTGGCAGGCGTTCCTGCGCATCACCCTGCCGTTGTCGAAGGCGGGCATCATCGCTGGCTGCATGCTGGTGATGATTCCGGCGATCGGTGAATTCGTGATCCCGGAAATGCTGGGCGGCTCGGAGACGCTGATGGTCGGCCGCCAGCTGTGGAACGAGTTCTTCAACAACCGTAACTGGCCGGGCGCCTCGGCGATGGCGGTGGCAATGATCCTGTTGCTGCTGGTCCCGATCCTGCTGTTCAACCGTTCCCAGCAGCGCCTGCTGGAAGGGAAGCAGGCATGAGCCCGCGTACCGCCAAGGGCCTGGGGCTGGGCGTGCTGCTGCTCGGCTTCGCTTTCCTGTACCTGCCGATCCTGCTGTTGATGTTCTATTCGTTCAACAGCTCGCGGCTGGCGATGGTCTGGGCCGGGTTCTCCACCCGCGCCTACAGTGACCTGTTCGCCGACCGCGCGCTGATGGATGCGATGTGGACCAGCCTGGTGGTCGCGTTCTGGACCGCCTGCACGGCTACCGTGCTGGGCACGCTGGCGGCGATGGTGATGACCCGCTTCAAGCGCTTCCGTGGCAAGCCACTGTTCGGTGCACTGGTGACCGCACCGCTGGTGATGCCGGATGTGATCCTGGGCTTCTCGCTGATGGCGCTGCTGGCCTCGATGGGTGCGATTCCCGGGTTCCCGGCGCGTGGCCTGACCACGATCTGGATCGCGCACGTCACCTTCACCCTGTGCTTTGTCACCGTGGTGGTGTCCTCGCGCCTGCAGGAAATGGACCTGTCGCTGGAAGAAGCGGCGATGGATCTGGGCGCAAGCCGATTGACCGTGTTCGGCCGCATCACCCTGCCGATCATCGCGCCGGCGCTGGTGGCGGGCTGGCTGCTGGCCTTCACCCTGTCGCTGGATGACGTGGTCGTGGCCAGCTTCGTCGCCACGCCGGGCTCGACCACGCTGCCGATGAAGGTGTTCGCTTCGGTGCGCATGGGCATCAGCCCGAAGATCAACGCACTGGCCACGCTGCTGGTGTCGGCGGTGTCGATCGCCGCGGTGATCGGCTGGTACATCAATGCGCGTGCGGAGAAGCGGCGCCAGCGCGATCTGCAGCTGGCGCGGCAGGACAACGGCTGATCCGGCAACACCCGGCTCACGGCCGGCGGCGCACAATGGGAGTCTTCCAGATGGAGATCCCCCATGACCGTCGAGATCATCAACCCGGCCACCGGCCAGGTGACCTACCGCCATGAACTGATGGGTGCAGCCGACATCGAGCAGCGCCTGCAGGCCGCTGCCGATGCCTTCCCCGGCTGGGCTGATCACTCGCTGCAGGACCGCGGCGCCATCCTTCGCCAGATTGCCGCGCAGCTGCGCGCCCGTCGCGATGACCTGCAGCAGGCGATGACCCACGAGATGGGCAAGCTCAAGGCTGAGGCGCTGGCCGAGGTCGACAAGTGCGCGGCCGCCTGCGAGTACTACGCCGACCACGCGGCCGACTACCTGAAGCCGCAGCTGATCGACACCGAAGCCCAGCGCAGCTATGTGCGCTACGAGCCGATCGGCTGCGTGTTCGCGGTGATGCCGTGGAATTTCCCGATCTGGCAGGTGTTCCGTTTTTTGGCCCCGGCGTTCATGGCTGGCAACGTGGCCGTGCTCAAGCACGCCAGCAACGTGCCGCAGTGCGCCGACCTGATCCTGGCGGTGTGCCGTGACGGCGGCCTGCCCGATGGCGTGTTCGATGTACTGCACATCGACAACGACCAGGCCGCCGAGGTGCTGCGCGACGCACGGGTGAAGGCGGTGACGCTGACCGGCAGCGAGCGGGCAGGGCGCTCGATCGCTTCCAATGCCGGCAGCCAGCTGAAGAAGTCGGTGATGGAGCTCGGCGGCAGCGATGCCTTCGTGGTGCTCGACGATGCCGACCTCGACAAGACCGTGGGCGCGGCAGTGAAATCACGTTTCGACAACAGCGGGCAGACCTGCATCGCGGCCAAGCGCTTCATCGTGGTCGATGCGGTGGCCGATGAATTCACCCGCCGCTTTGTCGAAGCGGCGGGTGAGCGCCAGTATGGCGACCCTGACGAGCGCGGTACCACGCTGGCGCCGATGGCGCGTGCCGACCTGCGCGACGAACTGCACAAGCAGGTGCAGGCCAGCGTGGCCAAGGGCGCGCGGGTGCTGGTGGGTGGTGAGCCGATTGCGGGCACGCACGCCGGCTATCCGGCCACCGTGCTCGACCAGGTGGGTCCTGGCATGCCGGCCTACGATGAGGAACTGTTCGGGCCGGTGGCGGCAGTGATCCGGGTCAAGGATGAAGCCGAGGCGCTGCGCGTGGCCAACGACACCCGTTTCGGCCTGGGCGGCAGCGTGTGGACGCGCGACGCGGTGCGCGGTGAACGTTTCGCTCAGCGAATGGAATGCGGTGCGGCGTTCGTCAACGCCATCGTCAAGAGCGACGCGCGGTTGCCGTTCGGCGGCAGCAAGCAGTCCGGTTTCGGTCGCGAACTGGCCGACCACGGCATCCATGAGTTCATGAACATCAAGACCGTCTACGTGGCTTGATGGATCATCCAATGCGCCACGACCAACGGTCGTGGCCTACCGGTCTGGCGGGTATCGACCGTTGGTCGATACGATCTACAACCACTTCGCGCGCTTGAACAGCCGGTACAGCCCCACGCACACGCCGCCCACGCCAACGATCATCAGCGGGTAGGCCCATGGCTGGTTCAATTCCGGCATGTGGCTGAAGTTCATGCCGTACCAGCTGGTGATCAGCGTCGGCGCCGCCAGCAGCGCCGCCCATGCACCCAGCCGCTTGACCGTCTCGCCCTGCGCCAGCGTCACCAGCGACAGGTTCACGCTCAGTGCGGTGCCCAGCATCTCGCGCAGGGTGTCGATCACATCGCTGATGCGTACCGCGTGGTCGTGCACGTCGCGGATGTACAGCTTCACCTCGTCGGGGATCAGTTCGCCCTGATAGCGACGCAGCTGTGCCAGCACGTCCTGCAGCGGCGCCACCGCCATGCGCATCTTGTTCAGTTCGCGCTTGAGCTCGTACAGCCGCACCACGGTGCTGCGCTTGTAGGTGTCGGCGAAGATGTCCTTTTCGAGCAGGTCCAGGGTGTCGCGGAAGCGGTGCACGATGGGCAGGTAGTTGTCGACCACGAAGTCGGTCACCGCATACAGGCAGTACGACGGGCCCATTTTCAGCAGCTGCGGCTCGCGCTCGACCCGCGCGCGTACCGGGGCGTAGGACAGCGAAGCGCCATGGCGCACCGTCACCAGAAAGCGTGGGCCGAGGAAGGCGTGGGTTTCGCCGTACTGGATGCGCTCGTCGACCATCTGCGCGGTGGTCACCACCACGAACATCGAATTGCCGTAGGTCTCGACCTTGGGCCGCTGGTGCGCATTGCGCGCATCCTCGATGGCCAGGTCGTGCAGGCAGAACTCTTCCTGCAATTTCAACAGCACATCGTCATTGGGGTCGTACAGGCCGACCCAGACGAAGCCATTGCCACCGGCAATGACATCGCTGATGGCGTCCAGGGTGATGTCGTGGCGTTTGCCCTCGTCATCGTAGTGGACGCAGTTGATGACGCAGGCGGGGTTGGCCGAGGCGGGCGCGGCAGCGGAGGCGGGCAATGACATGCCCGCCATCGTGCGTCAGGGCTGTGTTTTGGACAAGTGAGGAGTACGCCCCAGCACCCATGCCAGCGTGACGTGGACGGGCAGCAGCAGCACGATCCACTGCACGTTGTACTGCGCCTGCAGGCTCAGCCAGTGCAGCACCAGCGCGGCCACCGCCTGTACCGCCAGCAGCCACAGTACGATCCTGAACATGCGGCCCGGCACGCGCCGGCGCAGCAGGCTGATCGCCCCGGGCAGCAGCAGCACCGCCAGCGGCGAAAGCAACAGCAGGTTGCGATTGGCCCACGCGGCGTAGTGGATGCTGAAGCCCCACAGGAACACCAGTACGCCGCCGAACAGGGCACACAGCAGCCAGAACGGCAGCGCCAGCCCGGCCAGCAGGCGCGGACGGCGGCGCAGCGCCAGCACGCCGGCGGCCACGATCAGCCCGAGCAGCAGCCACGGCCACCAGCGGCGCGCGGATTCCTTCGGCTCCGGATCGATACGGTGCGGCAGCAGTTCCTGTTCGGACTGAACCAGCGGACGGCCATCGCTGTTACGTGCCTGGCGCAGCGCATCGGCCAGGCGCATCGGTACGAAGGCTTCCTGCCAGCGCGACAGCGGCTGGTCGGCGAACGGCCCCAGGCCTACATCGAAGCCCAGCCACATCCAGGGTGCCGGCGAGGCCAGGCGCACCGATTCACTGCGGTAGGTGTTGCCGCGCGAGCGCCCCGACAGCTGCGACTGCAGGCCGCCGCCGAGTGCCTTGTCCACCGTGTCGCGCACCATCGTGGCGCAGTTGGCGGTGTAGTAGTCGTAGTGGTAACGCGCGTTTTCCGGCTTGGCCCGTTCGGCCAGATCGGCAGCGAGCGCACGTGCCTGGTCGGGGCGCAGGTCCAGCCACTGCACGCTGGCGCCACGGCCGGTCTCGTCGTAGTAGGACAGGTCCTGCTGCAGCGGCAGCGCCACCAGGTAATACATCATGTCGCCGCGCGCGAAGCGGCTGATGAAATCGTCCTCGGACGGATCGAAGTACCCGAAGTTGTACGAGGTCGCTTCGCCGCTGAGCGGATCGACCACGACGATGGCGTCGTGGCCGAAGCGTTCGAAGAACACCGTGCCCGGCTGCATGGTCACCACGCCGATGCGAGGCGCAGGGGCCTCGGCGCCGGTGCCGGGCGCAGCAGGTGTGGCCGCCGCCGGCCGCGCGAACGCGGCCAGCGGCAGGGCCATGGCCAGCACGCACAGTGCCAGCCATACCATGAGGATCAGGCCGCGGCGCTTCAAGCGTCGTCCTGCGCGTCCGGCGGCAGCACGGTCACGTGGAAGGCCTGGACCCGGCGCGCATCGGCGCGGGCCACGCGGAACATGAAGCGGTCCAGCGCCAGCTCGTCACCGACTTCCGGCAGGTGGCCCACGGCCTCGGTGACCAGGCCACCGATGGTGTCGTAGTCCTCGTCGGAGAAGGTGGCACCGAAGCGTTCGTTGAAGTCGCCGATCGGGGTCAGCGCGTCGACCACGTACTGGCCGTCGGACTGGATCGCGATCTGCGCCGAGGGATCTTCAGCCTCGTCATGCTCGTCGTCGATCTCGCCGACGATCTGTTCCAGCACGTCCTCGATGGTGACCAGGCCGGCGACACCGCCGTACTCGTCCACCACGATGGCCATGTGGTTGCGCGACAGGCGGAATTCCTTCAGCAGCACATTGAGCTTCTTCGCCTCCGGGATCAGCACCGCCGGGCGCAGCAGTTCGCGCACGTTGGCCGGGCCGTTGTCGGCAACCACGCCGCGCAGCAGGTCCTTGGCGAGCAGGATGCCAAGGATGTCGTCCTTGTTCTCGCCGTGCACCGGAAAGCGCGAATGGCCGGATTCGACCACCTGCTTCATCAGTTCCAGGAAGGGCGCCTCAACCGGCAGCGAGACCATCTGCGAGCGCGAGATCATCACGTCGCCCACGGTCAGCTCGGCGACCGAAATGGCGCCTTCCATCATCTTCAGGGTATCGGCAGCGATCAGACCCTCTTCCTGCGCGGTGTGCAGGACAGCGACCAGCTCGTCGCGGGTATGGGGTTCGCCGGAGAAGGCGGAGGTCAGGCGTTCAAGCCAGCCGCGCTTCTTTTCACTGTGCTCCGCAGGGGAGCTACTACTGTCGTCTTCTGACATCTCTGGAAAAAAGGCACCCGGCAGGCCGGGCGTTGGCCCAAGTCTAGCAGGATGTGACGGCCTGTCAGTGACTGCCGGTGGCCGGGGCAGGGGCGGCCGGGGCCGGATCCTCCTCGGGCAGGTCCAGGCTGTAGGTGCAGCCTGCCAGGGTCTTGCCCGGGTGGGAGGCCACGGTGGAGACGCTGAGGATGATCGACTCGATCTGGGCCTCGCCGGTCTTCGGGTCGGTCACGTCGCGGCTGACCAGCTCGCGGCCGGCCATGAACTTGCCGTCCTGGTCGTAGCCGGTCTCCAGCGCGAGGCGCTTGGCCAGCGGGCGTGGGTCGGCCTGGTCGAGCACCGCCATGATGCTGGCGCCGGCCACGGCCACCCGCTCGGTGCTCATGCCGAACACGCTGATCGGCTGGGCCAGGCGGAACTCACTCATGAACTGGTTGCCCTGTGGCAGCGGCTGCAGGCCCTGGGCCACGGCCTTCAGCGGGTCGGCCAGCAACGGCGCCAGCGCAGCCTGGTCGGCCACGCCCTGGCGGCATTCGATCAGCGCCGGCAGGTCCAGGCTGGTGGCGAAGGAGGGAGCGGCGAGGGCACAGAGCAGGGGCAGGCAGCAGCGCAGTGACACGGTTGGTTTCCGCAGGCGAAGGGCCGCCATCATAGCCCCGGTTAGCGCCTGAACAGTCCGGTGAGAAGGCGCAGGAAGCCGGTCATCGCCCGCCGCACGACCATCAGTGAAAGGGACAGCACGACCGCAAGCATGGCGATGTGCATCGATTGACCCGCAATGCGCGCCACAGCTGGCCACAGGCCTGGGCTGGTAAGCCAGGGCATCAGTTCCGATGCGGCCGTCCTGGCCACTTTCATGTAGATCACGGCCAGCACGAACAGCACCAGCAGCGAGGTGCGGCTGGCATGGAAGAACGGGAGTGCGTTGACCGGCGTGCCAAGCCGCTGCTGCAGCAGCGTTCGCCACAGCACCGGCAGGGTCAGGGCACCGACCAGTATCAGCACCATCGACGTTTCCCACAGCCCGGGCAGGTGGGCGGGTTCCGCTCTACCCGTGAGGTGGGGGCCGATCATGCCCGTCGCCAGCCCAGCCAGCAGGCACAAAGGCGAGAGCAGGGCGAGGCTGCGCAGCAGCCAGTGCCTGCCGGCGGGTTCACGAGCGCTGAGGCGACGCACGGTGTACGCGCCCAGCATCAGCAGGCCGGCGAACAGGCCCGCGCTCATCGCAAACGCCGTGAAGCTGTTTCCCGGAGTCATCCTTGATCCCCTTGTAGTCGTGGCGACGGGCGGTGGCCCGCTCAGCGCTCGCCCGCGTATGGGTCGTCGATGCCCAGCTCGGCCAGGATCTCCCGTTCCAGCTGCTCCATCGCCTCGGCTTCCTTGTCGTCCTCGTGGTCCCAGCCGAGCAGGTGCAGCACGCCGTGCACGGTCAGGTGCGCGTAGTGGGCATTGAGCGCCTTGCCCTGTTCGTCGGCCTCGCGTGCCACCACCGGTGCACAGATCACCAGGTCACCCAGCAGCGGGAACTTGACGCCCTTGGGCAGGCCTTCGGGTACTTCGGCCGGGAAGCTGAGCACGTTGGTGGCGTAGTCCTTGCCGCGGTAGTGGCGGTTCAACGACTGTCCTTCCTTGGCATCGACCACGCGGATGGCCAGATCGGCCTCGCGGATGCGGCCCTTCAACGCGGCGGCCACCCACTTGCGGAAGCTGCCTGCCGCCGGCAGGCCGGCACGTGGCAGGGCATAACTGACGGCGACGTCCAGTCGCACGGGTCCACGGGTCATGGAGTTGCTCCAGGTTGGATCTGATGCAGGTCGCGGCGGTCGTAGGCGCTGACGATGCGTGCGACCAGCGGGTGGCGGACCACGTCACGGGATTCGAAGAAGGTGAAGCTCACGCCCTCGACCTCACGCAGCACGTCGATGGCGTCGCGCAGGCCGGACTTCACATGCTTGGGCAGGTCGGTCTGGGTCAGGTCACCGGTGACCACCGCAGTGGAGCCGTAACCCAGGCGGGTCAGGAACATCTTCATCTGCTCGATGGTGGTGTTCTGTGCTTCGTCCAGGATCACGAACGCATCGTTGAGCGTGCGGCCGCGCATGTAGGCCAGCGGTGCGATCTCGATGACGTTCTTCTCCAGCAGCTTGACCACCTTCTCCACGCCCATCATCTCGTACAGGGCGTCGTACAGCGGTCGCAGGTAGGGATCGACCTTCTGGCTCAGGTCGCCGGGCAGGAAGCCCAGCTTCTCGCCGGCCTCCACCGCCGGGCGCACCAGGATCAGGCGCTGCACCCGCGATTCATTCAGTGCTTCGACCGCGCTGGCCACGGCCAGGAAGGTCTTGCCGGTACCGGCCGGGCCGATGCCGAAGTTGATGTCGTGGGTGGCGATCTGGTGCAGGTAGCGGCCCTGGTTTGCGCCGCGGCCGCGCACCGTGCCGCGCTTGACCTTGATCGCCACGTCCTGCGCTTCATAGGAGCGCTCGGCGATCTGCTCGACATTGGCCTGCGCCAGGCGCAGGTGGATGGCGTGGTTGTCGAAGGTGGTTTCGCTGGCTTCGGCGTACAGCGCTTCAACCAGCTTCTGCGCCTCGACGATGGCTTCTTTGGGCCCGCTGATGCGGAACACGAAGCCACGATTTGCGATCTCCACGCCGAGCTTCAGCTCGATCTGGCGCAGGTGCCCGTCGAAGGGGCCGCACAGGTTGGCCAGTCGCTCGTTGTCTTCCGGCGACAGGGTGAAGTCTCGATGATCGATGCTTTTCATTGCTTGGGGTGGGGCCGACGCCTTCCACCGCAGTGTATTCAGGGAGGACAAGGGTAGCGCGCGTGCGGGGCACACGGCCAGCAGACGGTCGATACAGCGTTTTCCACACCCGGTGTGGACGGGGCACGCGGAAACCTGTGGATAGACCTCTGCGATGCTTGTGCCACAAGGCCCATGAGGTCCTGGTGAAAAAAGCGTCATGGCCGTTCGTCGCTGCGGCAGCACTGCCACGGGTGGCCTGTACGGGGTCATTCATCGTGATGGCAGTGCAGGTTTCGTTGCCGGGCGAGCAACAAAGCCACCTCCCTGCGGATTTCCACAGCGGTTGTGGAATGATGCCGAATCAACCTGTGGATAGGTGGTGCGGAGCCTTGCAGCAAAAGGCTTGCCCACGTGTGGTGAAAAAACCGTCAGGGCTGATCGGAATCATTGAGGGTGCACGGGGCACATGGCACCGTGTCGCCGTCGCAGGAGGGGATGGCATGGGCATCGGCAACGGGATGCGTGGAATCGGATTGGCGGGCATCGGCCTGCTGGCGGGGTGTGGGCAGTCAACGCCGACTGCACTGGGCACGCTGGAATGGGACCGGATCACGGTGCCGGCGCCGGCGGCCGAAGTCATCGCCACGGTGGAGGTGCGCGAGGGACAGCAGGTCAAGGCCGGGGCCGTGCTGATGCAGCTGGACCCGGCCCGGGGAGACGCGCAGTTCGCCGCAGCTCAGGCTGATGCGGCGCGTGCGCAGGCCCAGCTGGAAGAACTGCAGATCGGCCCACGCCAGGAGCAGATCGCGCAGGCCCAGGCGCAACTGGCCGCGTTGCGCGCACAGGCTGCCGAAGCAACTGCCTATTACCGACGTGTCCAGCCGTTGGCACGGCAGCGCCTGATTGCCGCCGCTGAACTGGATCGTGCACGCGCCGCTGCCGGCAATGCCGAGGCCAGCGCGCGTGCTGCCGAGCAGGCCTGGCTGGAGCGGGTGCACGGCAGCCGTGTGCAGGATATCGCCCAGGGCCAGGCGGCCGCGGATGCCGCACAGGCACAGCAGGTGGTGCAGGGCGTCAACCTGCAGAAGCTGCAGCTGCGCGCACCGCGCGACGGCGTGGTCGATGCCTTGCCTTACCGGCAGGGGGACCAGGCGCCGGTCGGCGCGCCGCTGGCGGTGATGCTGGTCGGCGAGCGCCCCTATGCACGCGTCTACCTGCCGCAACCGCTGCGCCTGCAGGTCAAGGTCGGACAGGCCGCGCAGATACAGCTGGAGGGAGGCAGCACGGTGCTGACGGGGCACGTGCGTGCGATCCGCAGTGAGCCGTCGTTCACGCCGTACTACGCACTGACCGGTGATGACGTCGAGCGCCTGAGCTATCTGGCCGAGATCGAAGTGGACGGGAACAGCGACATGCAGAAGCTGCCAGCGGGCCTTCCGGTACAGGTGCGCTTCTGAACACCGGTGCGGACATCGCGGTGCACGCGCAGGGCCTGACCCGCCGCTTCGGCGATCTGCTGGCCGTGGACAATGTCGACCTGACCGTGCCGCGTGGCCAGGTCTATGGCTTCCTGGGGCCGAACGGGTCGGGCAAGTCGACCACCATCCGCATGCTGTGCGGCCTGCTGGAACCGAGTGCCGGGCAGATCGAGGTGCTGGGCCTGGCGGTTCCCGAGCAGGCCGAAGCACTGCGCCGGCGCATCGGCTACATGACCCAGCGCTTCTCGTTGTATGAAGATCTTTCGGTACGCGAGAACCTGGAATTCCTCGCCGCCATCCAGGATCTGCCACGCGCGCAGGCCCGGCAGCGGGTCGACGAACTGCTGCAGCAGTATCGTCTTCTGGACAGGCAGCCGCAGCTGGCCGGCACCCTCAGTGGTGGCCAGAAGCAGCGCTTGGCGCTGGCCGGCGCCGTCGTGCATGCGCCCGAGCTGTTGTTCCTGGACGAGCCGACCAGCGCAGTCGATCCGGAATCGCGCCGCGATTTCTGGGAGGCCCTGTTCGAACTGGCCGATGCGGGCACCACCGTGCTGGTCTCGACCCACTACATGGACGAGGCCGAGCGCTGCCACCGCCTGGCGATCCTTGATCGTGGCGCGCTGGTGGCCGACGGCACGCCGGCCGAACTGTGCGCACGGCTGGAAGGGCGCACGCTGCAGGTCACCGCGTCGCAGCCGCGCCTGGCCAGCCGCGCACTGGCCGATCTGCCCGGCGTGCTCAGCGTGGCGCAGATCGGCACCCATCTGCGCGTGCTGTGCAATGAGGGAGCGGCGGACATCGCAGTGCTGGGCCGTGCGCTGGCCAGTGCTGACCCGCAGGCCAGCATCGAGAAGGTGGCACCGAACCTGGAAGACGTGTTCGTGGCCGCCACCCGTGGTCGTGGCCGGGAGCCGGCGGAATGAACCTGCGCCGGCTGTGGGCGATCATGCTCAAGGAACTGCGGCAGCTACGGCGCGACCGCATCACGCTGGCGATGATCGTCGGCATTCCGGTGATGCAGCTGCTACTGTTCGGCTATGCGATCAATCTCAACCTGCGTCACCTCGACGCCGGTGTCGCCGATCAGGCCAACAGTGCCGCCTCGCGCGCGCTGGTGCAGGACATGGTCGCCACCGGCGTGATCACGCCGCGCAGCGAGGCGTACACGCCCGACCAGCTGATGCAGGCGCTGCGCCGTGGCGAGATCAGTGTCGGCATCGTGGTGCCGGCCGACTTCGAGCGTCGCCGCTTCGACGGTCGCGAAGCAGTGCAGGTGCTGGTCGATGGCAGCGACACCGTGGTGCAGAGCGCAGCGATCCAGCTGGCGCAGGTGCCGCTGGACACGCGTCCGACCAGCAACACGCGTCCCCTGCGCGAAGGCAGCATCTCCAGTGGTCCTATCAGCGTGACCAGCTTCTACAACCCGCAGCGGCGCTCGGTGGTGAACATCGTGCCGGGCCTGATCGGGGTGATCCTGACCATGACCCTGGTGATGTTCACGGCCGTGGCGGTGGTGCGCGAACGCGAGCGCGGCAACATGGAGCTGCTGATCGCCACGCCGGTGTCGCGCAGCGAACTGATGGTGGGCAAGGTGCTGCCTTATGCAGCGATTGGCCTGCTGCAGACCACGCTGGTGCTGGTGCTGGGCACCTGGCTGTTCCAGGTGCCGATCCGCGGCAGCCTGCTGGACATCTACCTGGCCGCAGTACTGCTGGTGCTGGCCAACCTCGCACTGGGCCTGCTGATTTCCACGCGCGCGCGCTCGCAGTTCCAGGCGATGCAGATGACGTTGTTCCTGTTCCTGCCGTCGATCCTGCTGTCGGGCTTCATGTTCCCGTTTGCGGGCATGCCGCGGCCGGTGCAATGGCTGGCGGAAGTGCTGCCGCTGACCCACTTCCTGCGGCTGGTGCGCGGCATCATGCTGCGCGGCGCCTCGCTGTGGGAGCTGTGGCACGACGCGCTGGCGCTGCTGGCCTTCATCGTGGTGATGATGACGCTGGCGATCCTGCGCTTCCGCAAGCGATTGGATTGAGGCCTGTCATTCGGTAGTGCCGGCCGCTGGCCGGCATCATTTACGGTGGGTGCCGACCGTTGGTCGGCACACCCAGACCTTACTCCGCCACCACCCGCGCGCGCAGCGAATTGGTCAGCGCTTCGGTGATCACCACATCCACGAACTGGCCGATCAGCCGCGCCGGCGCCGGGAAGTTCACCGAGCGCATGTTCTCGGTCTTGCCGGTCAGCTCGTTCGGATTCTTGCGCGACGGACCTTCCACCAGCACGGTCTGCACCGTGCCCACCATCTTCTGGGAGATGCTGGCCGCGTGCGCATTGATGCGCTCCTGCAGGCGCGACAGGCGCGCGTGCTTCTCCGCATCGCTGATCGTGTCCTCCAGGTCGGCCGCTGGCGTGCCCGGGCGGCGCGAATAGATGAAGGAGAAGCTGTGGTCGAAGCCGATGTCTTCGATCAGCTTCATGGTCTTCTCGAAATCGGCATCGGTCTCGCCGGGGAAGCCGACGATGAAGTCCGAGCTGATCGAGATGTCCGGGCGCACCGCGCGCAGCTTGCGGATCTTTGACTTGAATTCCAGTGCGGTGTAGCCGCGCTTCATCGCCGACAGCACGCGGTCGCTGCCGGCCTGCACCGGCAGGTGCAGGAAGTTGGCCAGCTGCGGTACGTCGCGGAACGCGTCGACCAGCGAATCGCTGAACTCCAGCGGATGCGAGGTGGTGAAGCGGATGCGGCCGACGCCATCGATCTCGGCGATGGTGCGGATCAGCAGGCCCAGGTCGGCGAACTCACCATCGCCATACGGGCCACGGTAGGCGTTGACGTTCTGGCCGAGCAGGTTGATCTCGCGCACGCCCTGCGCGGCCAGCTGGGCCACTTCCACCACCACGTCCTCGAACGGGCGGCTGACCTCCGTGCCGCGGGTGTAGGGCACCACGCAGAACGAGCAGTACTTCGAGCAGCCTTCCATGATCGACACGAACGCCGAGGCGCCATCGGCACGCGGCTCCGGCAGGCGGTCGAACTTCTCGATCTCGGGGAAGCTGATGTCCACCTGCGGGCGCTTCTGTTCGCGCCGCGCGCGGATCAGTTCCGGCAGGCGGTGCAGGGTCTGCGGTCCGAACACCAGGTCGACGAACGGCGCGCGCTTGATGATCGCTTCGCCTTCCTGCGAGGCAACGCAGCCGCCGACGCCGATGATGACCTCGCGGCCCTTGTTCTTCAGGCCCTTCCACACGCCCAGCTGGCTGAATACCTTCTCCTGCGCCTTCTCGCGGATGGAGCAGGTGTTGACCAGGATGACGTCAGCGTCGTCCGGGGTATCGGTCAGTTCCAGGCCATCGCTGGCGGCAAGCACGTCGGCCATCTTGGCCGAGTCGTACTCGTTCATCTGGCAACCGTGGGTCTTGATGTACAGCTTGCCCTTGACCTGGTCGGGCTTGCGCGGACCAGCGGGCAGGGCAACGAGCGGGGTACCGCCCGGCGTGGCGGGCGGAAAGACGTCTGGCGTCCCGGTCATGGCGCTTAATCCATTCGGGTGGCGGGAAAGCGGGCAATTCTACCCGCATCCCGCGCCAGCCGCCGCGTTCATGCGGCCAAGCCCAAGCCCGGCGTGGTCATCACTGTAGAGGCGAGCCCACGCTCGGCTGCCTTGTGCAAGGCGGAGGAGCAGCCGAGCGTGGGCTCGGCTCTACAAGGGGGCGCTGATTACGCCGCCACCAGCTCCGCATCGATCCGCCGCGACCGGTCGAAGGCGGTCATCGCGCTCATCCGGGCGATGTAGTCGGCCGTTGCCGGCGCCGGCTGCACGAGGCCAAAGGCGGTGGTCCAGGCCAGCGCATTGCCCCACAGCACATCGGCGGCGCTCATCGTCTCGCCGAGCAGGTACGGGCCCTGCGCCAGCTGGGCCTCGACCACCTGCAGCACGGTCTCGGCGTCGTTGTACGGCGACATCAGGCGCGGCGGCGGCTCGCGATGCATCGCCTTGTCGATCATCGCCGGCTCGAAACAGGCGCCATAGAAGGCCATCCAGCGCAGGTAGGGCCCGCGCAGGGCGTCGCCGATCGGCGGGGCCAGCCCGGCTTCCGGATACAGGTCGGCCAGGTACAGATAAATGGCCACCTGTTCGGTTACCAGTGCGCCGTTGTGGACGATGGCCGGCACCTTGCCCATCGGGTTGATGGCCAGGTAGGCCGGGGCCAGGTTGGCGCCGGCCTTCAGGTCCAGCACCTGCATGCGGTAGTCGGCACCCAGCGCTTCGAGCAGGGCCACGGCGCCGCTCGAGCGGGAACGGGCGGCGTGGTACAGGGTGATCCGGCGTGAATTCATGGCATTGCTCCTTGCGGTGGGTGGTGAACTGGAGGCCATCCTGGGGCACTATTGCGGACGACTTCTGTCCTCGATCCTTCATGCGCCATACCGCCCACCGACTGCTGCGCCTGATCGCCCTGTTGCAGGCCCGCCGCCAGTGGTCCGGGGCCGAGCTCGCCGAGCGCATGGGTGTGGACCGACGCAGCATCCGCCGCGATATCGAGCGCCTGCGCGAGCTGGGCTACCCGGTGCAGGCCTCGGCCGGGGTCGGCGGCGGCTATCAGCTGGGGGCCGGGGCGCCGGTACTGCCGATGCTGCTGGACGAGGAGGAGGCAACCACCCTGGCCATCGCCCTGCGCGCGGCCTCGGCCACCGTCGCCGGCATCGACGACACCGCGCGTGGCCTGCTGTCCAAGCTCGACCCGCTGGTGCCGACCCGTCGCCGCCAGCAGGCCGGCGAGGTGCATGCAGCGACGGCCACCCTGTCCGATCTTCCGTCCACCGACGCACGCCTGCTCGGACGGCTGGCCCAGTACTGCCGGCAGGCGTCACGGCTGGCCTTCGAATACCGCAGCGCGCAGGAGGCTGTTACCCAGCGCGAAGTCGAGGCACAGCACCTGGTCAATTACGGCCGGCGCTGGTACCTGTTGGCCTGGGATCTGGGCCGGCAGGACTGGCGCACCCTGCGTGTGGACCGGATGGGCGCGGTGCGCGAATGCACCGAGCCCGGCCTGCATCGGCGCACGCCGGCACCCCCGGACGTGATGGTGCGGCAGGCGGTCAGCCAGGCCCCGTTCGCGCTGCAGGCCATCGTCCGCCTGGCCGGCAGCCGCGCCGAGCTGGAAGGCCGCATTCCTCCCTGGTGCGGGGTGCTGGAGGCGGATGGTGCCGAGCACTGTCTGCTGCGCATGGGGGCCGAGAGCCGGGGCATGATGCTGGCGCAGATCCTCAGCCTGGACCGCGTGCCGGTGGCGCTGTGGACCACGCCGCCGGGCCTGCGCGACGAACTGGCCCAGCGCCTGGCCGGGCTGGGCCAGGTGCTGGCCGTGCCGCCGGTCACAGGCTGAGCCACATCGCTTGGCAAGCTCCGGCGAAGCTGGGACACTCGCCGCCATGAAGGGGATACTGGGGACAACGGCGATCATCATCGCTGCGCTGACCGCTGCGCCGGCCAGCGCTGGCACCCTGTACAAGTGCCAGGGCCCTGATGGCGTCACCAGTTATGTAAGCAAGCGGGTGGCAGGTGCGCGCTGCAGCACCATCAGCTACAGCCGCGACACCCGTCCTGCGCCGCGCCCGGTGGTGGCCGCATCCAGGCCGGCGCCGACCACGGTGGCCAGCATCGAACGCAACCCGGTTGCCGTTGCCGCCAGCGCCGCAGCGCCGGCAACGGTCGCGCCTGCGCCTGCAGCCGCCGCGCCGGCACAGCCGGTCGCCTCGCGTGGCGGGCGCATGGTCAGCGGCCAGGTCTATTCCTTCATGAAGGACGGCGTGCGCCACTACACGAGTGCGCGCCCGACCCAGGTCGCCAACCTCGGCCCAGTGCGGACCATCCGCTACAGCTTCATGGAGCGCTGCTACGCGTGCGGGGTCAATCCACGCGTGGACTTCGGCACCGTGCGCCTGAACACCTCGGCCTTCCAGACCGAGATCACCTCCGCCGCGCGCGAGTTCGGCGTGGAAGAGGCGGTGGTGCGGGCCATCATCCATGCCGAGTCGGCCTACAACCCGACCGCGCTCAGCCGTGCCGGTGCGCAGGGCCTGATGCAGCTGATGCCGCCAACCGCCGCGCGCTTCGGGGTCAGTGACTCCTACGATGCCGGGCAGAACATCCGCGGCGGCGTGCAGTATCTTGCGTGGTTGCTGAAGCGCTTCAATGGCGACCTGACCCTTGCCGCAGCCGGCTACAACGCTGGCGAAGGCGCGGTCGACCGCCATGGCGGCGTACCGCCCTACAGCGAAACCCAGTACTACGTGCGCCGGGTCGGGCAGCTGGCCGAGCGTTACCGCACCGCCCTGAGCCACCAGTAGGTACCGCAGACTGGTGGGTGCCGACTGTCAGTCGGCACACCGTTGAACAGGTAGGTGCCGACTGTTGGTCGGCACTCCTTGCAAAGAGCGTTGTGTGGCGCGCGACGGTTCCGCTACACTCAACCGTGATTCAATGCGGCTCTGGCCCCCACCGGATCCGCTGGCAGCCTTAAAGCTACCTAATCAATATCGGAGTGCCGGATGGCCAACGATGGGGTACACGATCCAGTCAACACCGGACGTCGGCGTTTTCTTTCTGCCACCACAGCCGTGGTGGGCGCCGTCGGCGTCGGATTCACCGCAGTTCCTTTCATCAAATCCTGGAACCCCAGTGCCCGCGCCAAGCTTGCCGGCGCACCGGTGGTGGCCGACATCAGCGCCCTGCAGGAAGGCCAACGCCTGATCGTGGAATGGCGTGGCCAGCCGATCTGGATCGTCAAGCGGTCCAAGGCGATCCTCGATGCGCTGCACGGGCTGGACGGCCGTCTCAAGGACCCCGTGTCCGGCGAGAAGGACCAACAGCCGGAATACGTGCTGAAGCAGAACCCCGAGCTGCGCTCGATCAAGCCGGATATTTCCGTGCTGGTCGGCCTGTGCACGCACCTGGGCTGCTCGCCGGAAATGGTGGCCGAGATCCGCCCTGAGCCCTACGACCCGCAGTGGAAGGGCGGCTACTTCTGCCCCTGCCACAAGTCGCGCTTCGACATGTCCGGTCGTGTCTTCAAGGACGTGCCGGCGCCGATCAACCTGAAGGTGCCCGCGCACCACTACCAGGACGACAACACCATCATCATCGGTGTCGATCCGCAGGGGGCTGCCTGATGGCCAATATCCTCAGCCGTACCGCCAGCGGCGTGGCCGACTGGGTCAATGCCCGCGCACCGGGCCTGATGCCGGTGTACCGCAAGCACGTCAGCGAGTACTACGCGCCGAAGAACTTCAACATCTGGTACTACTTCGGTTCGCTGGCGCTGCTGGTGCTGGTCAACCAGATCGTCACCGGCATCTTCCTGACGATGCACTACAAGACCAACGCCGCCGAGGCGTTCGGCTCCATTGAATACATCATGCGTGATGTGGAGTGGGGCTGGCTGATCCGCTACATGCACTCCACCGGGGCCTCGCTGTTCTTCATCGTGGTCTACCTGCACATGTTCCGCGGCCTGCTGTACGGCAGCTACCAGAAGCCGCGCGAACTGGTGTGGATCCTGGGCATGCTGATCTACCTGGTGCTGATGGCCGAAGCCTTCATGGGCTACGTGCTGCCGTGGGGCCAGATGTCGTTCTGGGGCGCCAAGGTGATCATCTCGCTGTTCGGCGCGATACCGGTGATCGGCAACGGCCTGACCGAGTGGATCATGGGCGACTACCTGCCCAGTGACGCCACGCTCAACCGCTTCTTTGCACTGCACGTCATCGCCCTGCCGCTGGTGCTGTTGCTGCTGGTGGTGCTGCACCTGGGCGCGCTGCACGAAGTGGGGTCGAACAACCCGGACGGCGTGGAGATCAAGAAGGGGCCGAAGGGCAACCGCTGGTCGCCGAACGCTCCGGCCGACGGTATTCCGTTCCACCCGTACTACACGCTCAAGGATGGCGTCGGCGCCGGCTTCCTGCTGATCATCGCCGCCTTCATCATCTTCTTCGCGCCTGGTTTCGGCGGCCTGTTCCTGGAGCACGACAACTTCACCGAGGCCAACCGCCTGGTCACCCCGGAGCACATCAAGCCGGTCTGGTACTACACGCCCTACTACGCGATGTTGCGCGTGGTGCCGAACAAGCTGGGCGGCGTGCTGGTGATGTTCTCGGCCATTGCGATCCTGTTCCTGGTGCCGTGGCTGGACAAGGCCAGGGTGAAGTCGGTGCGCTACCGCGGCTGGATCTCGAAGGTGATGCTGGGCGTGCTGGCGGTGTGCTTCGTCTGGCTGGGCGTGATTGGTTCCGGCCCGGGCACCGACGTGCACGAGACCTACATCGGGCGGGTGCTGACCTTCCTGTACTTCGCGTTCTTCATCACCATGCCGCTATGGACACGGTTGGACAGGACCAAGCCGGTACCGGAGAGGGTGACCACCCATGACTGATCGCTGGATGGTCCGGCTGGCCCTGACGGCCGCCCTGATGCTGGGCAGTTTCCTGGCCTCCGCCGCCGAAGGCGGCACCAAGCTGCTGCAGGCTGGCAACGACCTCGGTGACCGCGCTTCGCTGCAGCGCGGCGCGCAGCTGTACATGAACTACTGCTCCGGCTGCCACGCGCTGAAGTACCTGCGCTATTCGCGGATGGCGCAGGACCTGGGCCTGACCGAAGAGGAGGTGATGAACAACCTCAACTTCACCGGCTCGGCGATCGGCGATCCGATCCCGGTGGCGATGCCCAAGGAGAATGCCGAGAAGTGGTTCGGCAAGATGCCGCCGGACCTCAGCCTGATCTCGCGCGTGCGGGGCAGTGACTGGGTCTACACCTATCTCAAGTCGTTCTACCTGGACAGCAGCCGGCCGCTGGGCTGGAACAACGCGCTGTTCGCCAACGCGTCCATGCCCAACCCGCTGTGGGAAATGCAGGGCCTGCAGCATGCCGTGCATGGCAAGCCCGAAGCGCCGGGCATGGACCCGCCGGTGACCGGCCTGAAGATTGAAACGCCGGGTTCGGTCGATGCCGGGCAGTACGACCAGGCCGTGCGGGACATCACCAACTTCCTCGAATATGCCGGCGAACCGGCCGCGCTCAAGCGCCAGCAGCTGGGCGTGTGGGTAATCCTGTTCCTGGCCCTGCTGACCTTCCTGCTGTATCTGTTGAAGAAGGAATACTGGAAGGACGTTCACTGAATCTGCCGCCGGCCATCGCACGGGCCTATTGGCTTTTGTGATGGTCGGTTGCACACTCGGGGAGGAGTCGATCGCTGGCACGGTGCCGGCGGCGCCGATGCGGCAGGCGGTCTCCTGTCGTGGGAGAGCCTTTGATGGCGGCGAGCGTACGCATGCGCAATACACTGACGCTGTTTTCCTCGAACGACGATGTACTGTGCCACCGTGTACGCCTGGTCCTGGCGGCCAAGGGTGTGACCTTCGACTTCGTTCCGGTCGATCCACAGAACCCGCCTGAAGACCTGATCGACCTCAATCCGTACCACTCGGTGCCGACCCTGGTCGAACGCGAACTGGTGCTTTACGCCGCGTCGGTGGTCAGCGAGTACCTGGACGAGCGCTACCCGCATCCGCCGCTGATGCCGGTCGACCCGCTGTCGCGTGCGCGCATCCGCCTGGCCATGCTGCGCATCGAGCACGACTGGGTGCCGCAGGTGCAGGCCATCCAGCTGGGCAACAAGACCCAGGCCGAGGCCGGCCGCAAGCGCCTGAAGGAGCTGCTGACCGCCTCGCTGCCGCTGTTCAAGGCCAGCAAGTTCTTCCTCAACCCGGAAATGAGCCTGGCCGATTGCGCGATGGCGCCGATCATCTGGCGCCTGCAGTCGCTGGACGTACCGCTGCCGAAGGACGGCAAGGCGATCGAAGACTACGGCAACCGCATCTTCCGCCATCCCGGTTTCGTCCGCAGCCTGACCGACCAGGAAAAGAAGCTGCGCGATCTGCCGGTCTGATCCGGGCATGCGTTACCCGTCTGCACGCCGACCGGCGTGCAGGCGATCCGCCCCGGCAGGGCGCCGGGCGCGTACACTTCACGCATGACCGAAGACTTCTTCCACATGACCAGCCACCGCCCGTACCTGCTGCGGGCGCTGGTGGAATGGATCAACGACAACCAGCTGACCCCGCACATCCTGGTCGACGCCGGCGTTCCCGGCGTGCAGGTCCCGCCTTCGGCGGTCAAGGATGGCCGGGTCGTGCTCAACATCGCCGAACGTGCCGTCGTGCGGCTGATGATCGACAACGAGATGGTGAGCTTCTCGGCGCGCTTCTCCGGCACCAGCTACCCGGTGCAGGTACCGATCAGCGCCGTGCTGGCCGTCTACGCCCGCGAGACCGGGCAGGGCATGGCATTGCCGGATGACATTCCGGGCAACGAAACCGCGCCGACCAGCGACGAGCTGCTGCACGAGGAAGGCACGCCGCCGGACGATACGCCGCCGGCCAGTCCGCCGCCGAAGGGGCGCCCGAACCTGCGCGTGGTCAAGTAATGTTTCCGACGCCGCCCCGATGGGCGGCGTTTTCCTTTGCAGGATTTATCGGCGGGTGCCGGAATTGTGTGGGTGCCGACCGTTGGTCGGCACACCTTCAGGTCCTACACATCCTCGGCATCGTCCACATCTGCGCGGATCTGGCTGATCCGCGCCGCGCCCGGGCCAGTGAATGAGATCAGCTGATCGCCGCGCAGCACCATGCGGCCTACATGGCGATCGATGCCATCGTAGGAATACTCGAACTTGAAGGTGCGCTCGAAGCCGAGTCGGCCATCCTCGCCGCGCGACAGGCGCAGGCCGGTGGCGTGCACCGCCTGGTCCAACCATTGCACATCGGCGGCGCGGCAGGCATTGCGCCCCAGTTCGACCGCGCGCTCGGCGGCCGAACGTGCGGCATTCCAGAAGAAATAGATGATTCCGCCGGCAATCAGCAACAGCAGCAGGGTGGGCATGGCGTCAGCCGTCAGAGGTCGATCCCGCAAAGATGGCGGCGAACGCGCGCTGGATCAAGCGCCTGGCATCACCGCGTCGGTTGTGGACCAGCAGAGACTGGTTGAGGCGGTATGACGACCGGCTGCGGCGCAGGCGCGGGCTGCATTGGCGTCGCAGTTGGTGACGGCATCACCAGCGGTGATGTGGCGGTCAACTGCAGCAGCGCTGCCCAGTCCTGGCGGTTGAAGCTGCATTCGTCCTCGCGGCCGGGCGTGCAGCTGGGGTCGATGCCGGTGCTGTTGCGTTCGCGTGCCGGAGGCAACTTGATCAGCCCGGTGCGGTCCAGCTGCAGCAACCGCATCGCCACGGTGTTCATGACGTTGCCACCGACCAGGTACAGGGTCTGGTCGCCCCCCAGGTTGGCAGCCACCACCACTTCGCAATGCGATTTCCAGTGGCCCACCGAACCGTTGCCCAGCGCCTGCACCAGCCCGCTGTAGCTGAGCGTGGTGCTGCGGTCGCGCAGGAAGCAGAGCAGGTCGCCGGGCGCGGGCTTTGCGGTCGCGGGATCGACCAGCCGGTACGGCACGCCCGAGGGGCCGCCCTGGTACGCGGCGCGGATGTAGTCGATATGGCGCGGCGACGTGTTGAAGCCGGGAACGCCGGACTGCACCATCACCCAGGAAATGAACGCGGCCGACCACGGGTTGTCGACCAGGAAGGCACGGCAGTCGCTGTCGGTGTAGCGGGTGCCCAGCGGTGCCAGGCAGCTGCTGGCACCCGCGATGCTGCCCATCGCGTTGAGCGTGCCGCTGTTGCGCCAGTAGCCGGCCACGCGCTGCCAGGCGATCAGGCCGTTGTCGGCCAGGTGATCGCTTTCGGCCTCGGTGACACTGAGGCTGGCGGCGCGGCCATCGCGGTCGATGAAGGGCCGGTACCAGAGCCGGTGCTCGTTGCAGGCAGTGTTGCGGATGGCCACCGCCAGCGGACTCAGGCCGAAGCGCGGTGGCACATCGCAGGCTTCGGCGGCCGCTGCGGACAAGGGGGCTGCCGCGAGCAGCAGACAGGCAGGCAAGAGCATCCGGCGCATGCGCGGCTCCTGTGGGGGATGCCGGCAGCGTCGCAGAGGCAGGCGTGGCCGAGCCGTGAAGGCCGCCAAGCCGGTAGCGCCGGGCCATGCCCGGCGAGCGAAGCGGTAGATCGGCTTATCGCGCGAAGCGCGTGCAGGGCGCGCCGCAGATCGAGAAGCAGCCGAGCGTGGGCTCGGCGCTACAAGGTCACGTAGGCCTCAGCCCGGCGGCGGGCCCAGCTTCAACGACAGGTCAATCGCCTGCACGTGCTTGGTCAGGCCACCAATGGAGATGCAGTCCACGCCGTCCTCGGCGATCGAACGCAGGCCGCCCAGGCCCACGCTGCCGGACACTTCCAGCGGAATGCGGCCGGCGGTAATGCGCACGGCCTCGCGGCGCAGGTCCGGGCTGAAGTCATCCAGCAGGATGCGTTCGCAACCGGCTTCCAGCGCCTGGCGCAGCTGCGCCAGATCCTCCACCTCGACCACCAGGGGCAGCGCGGGCCATTGCCGGCGCGCGGCAGCCACGGCTGCGGGCAGCGAACCGGCAGCGCGGATGTGGTTTTCCTTCAGCATCACCGTGTCGTACAGGCCGAAGCGGTGGTTCTCGCCGCCGCCACAACGCACTGCGTACTTCTGCGCCAGGCGCAGGCCGGGCAGGGTCTTGCGGGTGTCGAGGATGCGCGTGCCGGTGCCGGCCACCGCCGCCACGTAACGCGCGGTGGTGGTGGCGGTGCCGGACAGCGTCTGCAGGAAGTTCAGCGAGGTGCGCTCGGCGCTCACCAGGCTGCGGCTGCGCCCATGCAGCAGGGCCAGCACGGTGCCGGCAGTGACCGCGTCACCTTCGGAGACACGCCATTCAATGCGCACATCCGGGTCGAGCGCGCGGTGGGTGGCGTCGAACCAGGGGCGACCGGCGATCACCCCGTCCTGCTTGCACAGCAGGTACGCGCTGTCAGCCTGGTCGGGCAACAGCGCAGCGGTGACGTCGCCGCTGCCCAGGTCCTCGGCCAGCGCACGCGCGACATCGGCGGCGACAACGGCCGCATCCGGCGTCGGCAGCGCGCTCATGCGGCCGGGAAGTCGGCGATCTGGGCGGTGGGGATGGCTTCCTCGGCCAGCAGCACCGGGATGCCGTCGTCAACGCGGAAGACCTGCTTGCGGTCGCGGGTGACCAGCGCTTCGCGCAGCGGCTGCGCCAGCGGGTTGCCATCGGCCTTGTTCACCGCGCCGGCGGAAATGGCCTTGTTGAGGGCTTCCAAGCCCTTGCCATCCAGCAGGGACAGGGGCTGGCGGGTGTCCGGCGACACCAGCAGGTCGAGCAGCTTGCGATCCATGGTTCTTCGTCTTGCGTGGAAGATGGCTAGAATACGTCTTTAAGGCAGGTGACGGCCAATGACCCCCAACCCGATCGCGCCGCTTGTCGGCATCGTCATGGGTTCCCGTTCCGACTGGGAAACCATGCAGCACGCCGCCCAGAAGCTTGAAGCCCTGGGTGTTCCGTTCGAAGTGAAGGTGGTGTCCGCGCATCGGACGCCGGATGTGTTGTTCAGCTACGCCGAGCAGGCGGGCCCGCGTGGCCTGCGCGCGATCATCGCCGGTGCCGGCGGTGCCGCCCACCTGCCGGGCATGATCGCCGCCAAGACCGCGGTTCCGGTGCTGGGCGTGCCAGTTCAGTCCAAGGCCCTCAACGGCATGGACTCGCTGCTGTCGATCGTGCAGATGCCGGCCGGCATCCCGGTCGCTACTTTCGCCATCGGCAATGCCGGCGCCTCCAACGCCGCGCTGTTCGCCGCAGCGATGCTGGCCAGCGACCAGCCGGCGATCGGCCAGGCGCTCGACGCCTTCCGTGCACGCCAGACCGAAGACGTGATGGCCCACGACGATCCGCGCCAATGAGCCTGACCGTCGGCATCCTGGGCGGCGGTCAGCTCGCCCGCATGATGGTCCTGGCCGGTGCGCCGCTGGGATTGCGCTTCGAACTGTACGACCCGGCAGCCGACGCCTGCAGCGGCCCGCTGGCGCCGCTCACCGTCGGTGCCTTCGATGACCGCCAGGCGTTGGCGGATTTCGCCGCCAAGGTGGACGTGGTCACCTTCGATTTCGAGAACGTGCCTGCCGACAGCGCGCAGTTCCTGGCCGACCGCGTGCCGGTCTACCCGCCGCCGGCTGCGCTGGCGGTGGCCCAGGACCGGTTGAGCGAGAAGACCCTGTTCCAGCAGTTGGGCATTCCGCTGCCCGCCTTTGCCGATATCCGCAGCCGTGACGAGTTGGTCGCGAAGGCCGCCGAGTTCGGCCTGCCGTGCATCCTCAAGACCCGCCGCCTCGGTTACGACGGCAAGGGCCAGTTCCGCCTGCGCAGCGAAGCCGACATCGACGCTGCATGGGACGCGCTTGGCGCACAGGTCGAGCGCACCGGGCTGATCCTGGAAGGCTTCGTTGCCTTCCAGCGCGAGGTCAGTGTGGTCGCTGTGCGTGGCCGCGATGGCGGCTTCGAGGCCTGGCCGGTCACCGGCAACTGGCATGTCGACGGCGTGCTGTCGGCCAGCGTGGCCCCGGCCGTGCTGTCCGATGCCGATCAGCAGGCCGCGATCGGCTATGCCCGCCGCGTCGCCGAGCACCTGCAGTATGTGGGCGTGTTCGCACTGGAGCTGTTCTGTCGTGACGGCGAACTGCTGGCCAACGAGATGGCACCGCGCGTGCACAACTCCGGCCACTGGACCATCGAAGGCAGCGAGACCTCGCAGTTCGAGAACCATCTGCGTGCGGTGCTGGGCCTGCCGCTGGGCAGCACCCGCATGCTCGGCCATGCCTGCATGCTGAACTGGTTGGGCGCGATGCCCGACCCGGCGCCGGTGCTGGCGCAGGCCAGTGGCCATTGGCACGACTACGGCAAGGAGCCGCGCGAAGGCCGCAAGGTCGGCCACGCCACGTTGCGCGACGATGATGCCGCTGCATTGGCCGATGCGCTGGACCAGGTCGGCCTGGAGCTGGATCGCCAGGCCCAGGTGGCACCGGCGGTACACGCGCTGCGCAATCGCTGAGCCCGGTAGTGCCGGCCGCTGGCCGGCAGTGCAACGCTGTGACGCGCCGGTGCAGGCATCGGCGCAACATTCCCGGTGGTAGCGTGGAGCTCCTTTCACAGGAGTCATCCCCATGCTCGACTGGAATGCCTACCGCAAGGAGCTTAAGGGTCGTATCGGCGAGATCGGCAAGCTCTCGCCGGACACGGTCAAGGGCTATGCCACGCTGGCCAACGCCGGTGCCCAGACCAACCACCTCGATGCCAAGACCCGCGAGCTGATCGCGCTGGCGGTGGCCGTGACCACCCGCTGCGACGGCTGCATCACCGTGCACGTGGATGCCGCGCTGAAGCACGGCGCCAGCCGCGAGGAGATCGCCGAGGCGCTCGGTGTGGCGGTGTCGCTGAACGCCGGTGCGGCGCTGGTGTACTCGGCGCGCGTGATGGACGCCGTGGCCGCGCACGAGAGCGCGTGATGCCTGATCTGTAGAGCCGAGCCCATGCTCGGCTGGCCGGACAGCAGCCGGGCATGGGCTCGGCTCTACAGGGGTCAGCGCAGCTGGCTTTCGGCAAATTCCCAGTTGACCATCTGCCAGAACGCGTCCAGATACCGCGCGCGATCGTTCTGGTAGTCGGTGTAGTAAGCGTGCTCCCAGACGTCGCAGCACAGCAGCGGGGTGCTTTCACCGGTCAATGGCGTGCCTGCATTGCGGGTGGCCTGCAGGCCCAGCTGCCCGCCCGGATGCTGCACCAGCCAGACCCAGCCGGAGCCGAACAGGCCCAGCGCGGTGCGGTTGAATTCCTCGCGCAGGCGCTGCACGTCGCCGAACTGGCGCTTGACCAGTTCGCCCAGTCGCCCCTGCGGCTCACCGCCGCCGCGCGGGCGCAGGCACTGCCAGTAGAAGGCATGGTTCCAGGCCTGGGCGGCGGCATCGAACAGCGTGCCCTGGGCGTGGCGGACGATCTCCTCCAGCGACGCTTCCTCCCACTCGGTGCCGAGAATGCCGGCGTTGACGGCATCCACATAGGCGCGATGGTGGCGGCCGTGATGCAGTTCCACGGTCTGTGCGGACAGGTGCGGCTGCAGGGAGCCGGGAAGATAGGGCAGGGCGGGCAATTCGACAGGCATGGACAGGTTCGTGGCCAGGGGGCGGCGGCAGCCGGTTCCATCCGCTTACAATGGCGGCTACCGTGGGCAGTCTAGCCGACCATCACGGTCGGTTTGTCCGGCGAAGCAAGGAGTGTGGTTGTGGCGGTAATGCAGCAAATCCAGGCCGAGGTCGATCGTTACCCGCTCGTGCTGTTCATGAAGGGCACCCCGCAATACCCGATGTGCGGCTTCTCCAGCCGCGCCGTACAGGCGTTGATGGCGGCCGGCGCAGTCACCCTGCGCACCGTCAACGTGCTGGAAGAGCCCGAGATCCGCGCCAACCTGCCGCGTTTTTCCAACCTGCCGACTTTCCCGCAGCTGTTCATCAACGGTGAGTTGATTGGCGGCTGTGACATCGTGCTGGAGCTGTTCGAAGCCGGCGAGCTCAAGCGCATCGTCGAAGAGGCGACCCAGGGATGAGTGCCTGGCCATCGACGTCACCGACCGACGGGGCGCTCGATGGCCGCCCGTTGCAGGATCGCGTGGTGCTGGTCGCCGGTGCCGGTGGCGGGTTGGGTTGTGCGGCGGCAGTGGCTGCTGCGGCCGCCGGGGCCACCGTGGTTCTGCTGGGCCGCAAGCCTCGCCGCCTGGACCGTGTCTACGCCCAGGTGCAGGCGGTCGGCCCGGAGCCGCTGCTGTATCCGCTGGACCTGGAAGGCGCGGGCCCCGACGACTATGCCGAGCTGGCCCAGGCCCTGCAGCGCGAGCTGGGGCGCCTGGATGGCCTGCTGGTCTGTGCCGCTCACTTCCCGGGCCTGACCCCGTTTGAGCTGGCAGACCCAGCCAGTTTCGCCCGTGCGGTGCACGTCACCCTGACTGCGCCCGCCTGGCTGGCCCAGGCCTGCCTGCCGCTGCTGCGGCAGCGCGAAGATGCGGCGCTGGTGTTTGCGGTCGATGCCCCCGAGCGGGTCGGTCAGGCCTACTGGGGCGGTTACGGTGTGGCCCAGCACGGCCTGCGTGGCCTGATCGCCAGCCTGCACGACGAGCTCGGCCGCAGCCCGGTAAGGGTGAGTGGCCTGTACCCCGGCCCGCTGCGCACGGCCTTGCGGGCCCGGGCCTATTCCGTAGACCAGGACCCGGCCGCGCAAGGCCCGGAGGCCGCCGCCGCCGCGGCCGTGACCCTGTTGTCCGGTGCTGGCGCTACCTGGCGCGGCCAGATTCTCGATGCCAGCGAGGCGCCCCCCGGCGAGTAGATCCCGGGGAAAGGCGGAGTGAAGAACCCGTCACGATTGCGTTGCGATCCGGTGCCGTTTGTCGCACAACCGTCACATTGATGGCGTAGCGTGTTAATCTAGTGTTAACCGTTGTGGCTTCCTTCAGCCAAGCGGTAGGGAACCCCAGATAAATGTCCAACCAGCCACCCGCAGGGCTGTTTGGATGCGCTTTTTTTTCCGCCATCGCCAACTCGCATCGAGGCTACCGAAAAATGACCCACCCACTCCGGATGTCCAAGCTCACCCTTGGTCTCGTGGCTGCGCTCGCCGCCGCTCCCGCCTTCGCCCAGAGCACCTCTGCCGGTGTCGGCGGCCAGGTGATGTCCGCCGCAGGCCAGCCTGTTGCTGGTGCTGAAGTCACCATCACCCACACCGAGTCGGGCACCGTTTCGCGTGCCACCACCGATGCGTCGGGTCGCTACAACGCGCGCGGCCTGCGCGTGGGTGGCCCGTACACCATCACCATCACCAAGTCCGGTGAAGGCACCAAGACCGAAGAAGGTGTCTACCTGAACCTGAACCAGGTCAACACGGTCAATGCCAACCTGGGCGGTGACCTGGCTGCCACCAACCTGGACGCCGTGAACGTTGTCGCCACCGCCGGCGGCCTGGACCTGTTCAGCGCCACCAAGATGGGTACCGGCACCAACGTGACGCGCGAAACGATGGACGCGCTGCCGTCGGCCAACCGCAACATCCAGGACTACATCCGCCTGGACCCGCGCATCTCGCAGGTCAGCAAGGCTGACGGTGCGATCTCGGCCGGTGGCCAGAACACCCGTTACAACGCCATCCGCATCGACGGCATCAGTGCCTCCGACCCGTTCGGCCTGGGCTCCAACAACCTGCCGACCGAGCGTCAGCCGGTGTCGATGGACGCCATCCAGGAAATCAACATCGACCTGGCCAACTACGACACCACCATCGCCGGTGGCACCGGTGCGGTGATCAACGCCGTGACCAAGTCGGGTACCAACGAATTCCACGGCACCGTGTACGGTTCGTACCGCGACAAGGACATGGTCCGCTCGCGCCTGGAAGGTGATCGTACGGACTTCAACGGCTTCAAGGACGAGAAGACCTACGGCATGACCTTCGGCGGCCCGATCGTCAAGGACAAGCTGTTCTTCTTCACCAACTACGAAAAGTATGAGCGCAGCGGCGGCGGCGTCAGCCTGAGCGAAAGCCCGTACAACAAGGATCCGGCGAAGGGTGGCATCAGCGACGCCGACATCTCGGCCGTGCAGAAGCGCATGGCGGAACTGGGTCATCCGGTGGGTAGCGTCAGCGACCTGAACAACAAGACCGAGATCGAAGAGTACGCGGTCAAGCTGGACTGGAACATCAACGAGAACCATCGTGCAGCCCTGCGCTACAACAAGATGAAGCAGGACGTCGTCCGCTTCCCGCAGGTCAGCAGCAGCGCGCTGTCGCTGAGCGACTTCTGGTACACCCAGCCGACCGAATACGAAACCTGGATGGGTGAACTGTTCAGCGACTGGTCCGAGAACTTCTCGACCGAGTTCAAGGTTTCGCACAAGGACTACTCGTCCAACCGCGTCGCGGCTTCGCACCTGCCGCAGATGCGCGTCCGCTTCGGCAGCAATTCGCTGTACCTGGGTACCGAGCAGAATACCCACACCAACCTGGTCGAGTCGAAGGAGCTGAGTGCCTTCGGTGCCGGTACCTGGTACGTCGGTGACCACACCATCAAGTTCGGTTTCGATTACACCGACAACGACCTGATGAACTTCTACGGCCGCAACCTGTACGGCGCGTATGACTTCCGTGACCTGGCCTCGTTCCTGAAGGGCACCGCGAACGGCTACCAGCTGCGCGTTCCGCGTCCGGGCGGCAGCCTGGATGACATTCCGGCCAAGTTCCACCTGAAGAACACCGGTCTGTTCATCCAGGACACCTGGGCGATCAACTACAACCTGAGCCTGATGTTCGGCGTCCGCGTGGACATCCCGGACTTCACCAGCCAGACCAAGTACAACGCCGACATCCAGGCGCTGTATGGCTACAACAACACCAAGCTGGTGGACAAGAGCCTGATCCAGCCGCGCGTTGGCTTCAACTACACCTTCGACAGCGATCGCCCGACCCAGCTGCGCGGCGGCGTGGGCCTGTTCGGCGGCGCCGCCCCGAACGTGTGGCTGGCAGGTGCCTACCAGAACACCGGCCTGAACTACGTCGAGTACAACGTTCCGGGTAATCCGGGTGGCTTCAGTGTCGATGCCGATAATCCGTTCATTCCGGACCCGTCGCGTATCGTTGCGCGCCAGAACGTCGACATCATCAATCCGGGCACCCGCCTGCCGTCGGTGTGGAAGGCCAACCTGGCGTTCGATCACGAGCTGCCGTGGTACGGCATCGTGGCGTCGGCCGAACTGCTGTTCACCAAGGTCAAGGATGGCCTGTACTTCGAGCGTCTGGACCTGACCAATGGCAAGGGCAATGGCCCGACCTACGTGTCCGCACAGGACGGTCGTGAGATCTACTGGAACGACAAGGGCCTGAACCAGGCCAACAGCAAGATCGACAGCCGCACCGGTGACAATCTGGGCATGGAGAACGGCACCAATGGCGTGCTGAACCGCAACTACCGCCCGAACAACATCGGCGACGTGCTGCTCCTGCGCAACACCAACAAGGGCCGTGGCAGCCAGGCGACCTTCTCGCTGGCCAAGCCGCTGACCGAGAACTGGGGCTGGTCGCTGGGTTACACCTACACCCAGTCGAAGGAAGTGAGCCCGCTGACCAGCTCGCAGAACACCTCGAACTGGAACAACACCCAGATCCTGAACGCCAACGAGAACATCGCGTACAACTCGCGCTATGCGATCAAGGACCGTATCACCGGTACCCTGGAGTGGAAGCACAACTTCTTCGGTGACAACGCCACCCGCGTCGGCCTGTTCTATGAAGGCCGTTCGGGCCGTCCGTACAGCTACGTGTTCTACAACGATGCCAACGGTGACAGCGCAATCGGCAACGACCTGTTCTACGTGCCGAAGGGCCCGGGTGACGTGCTGTTCGTGGGCGGCGTGGACATGGAGAAGAAGTTCTTCGACTGGCTGGCGCAGAACCCGGAACTCGATGCCTATCGTGGCAGCACGGTGCCGGCCAACCAGCACCGCGCCAAGTGGGTCAACAGCTTCGATGTCCGCATCAGCCAGGAGTTCCCGGGCTTCGCGAAGACCCACAAGGGTGAGATCGCGCTGGACATCATGAATGTCGGCAACCTGCTCAACAAGAAGTGGGGCCTGATCGACGACTACGGCTTCTATGCCACCCGTCGCGTGGGCAACTTCGCGGGTATCGATCCGGCCACCGGCAAGTACGTGTACTCGTTCACCGGTGCGGACGATTCCTCGGTCCAGGAAAACAACAACGACAAGGGCAACACCGCCGTGTCGCGCTGGTCGATGCAGCTGACCGTGAAGTACAAGTTCTGATCCATCAGAGCTTGAAGCAGTAAGTGAAAACGGCCGGGGAAACCCGGCCGTTTTCCGTTCAGGCGAAAGTCCTTGCAGGTCACCTGGCATCGGCGTAGCATCCAGAGATGTGCGCGGTGCCAACGCCGCCGATGCGGTCCCGGAAAGGCGAACGCGGGAAGCACACATCCAACGGTCGGGCTTCCCGGCCGTTTTGCTTTTTAAGGGGGCGGCAGTACAGTCGGAAACCTTGAAGGAAGCGAAAAATTGGACATGACCACGAACGAAAAATCAGCCCGTGCACTGCCGGTGCAGGACGCGCGGATCTACCCGCGCGGTGGGCTGGATGTGCTGTCGCGGGCCGAAGTGGCCCGGCTGCGCGATGCGTCTGCCGGCGGCATGCACGAGCTGCTGCGCCGCTGCGCACTGGCTGTGCTGACCAGCGGCAGTGCTTCTGACGATCCGCGCGCGGCGCGCGATCTGTATCCCGATTTCGACATCCAGGTGGCGCAGCAGGATCGAGGCGTGCGCATCGACCTGGTCAATGCACCGGCGATGGCTTTCGTCGACGGCGAGATCATCCGCGGCGTCGCCGAACTGTTGTTCGCGGTGGTGCGTGACCTGGCCTACATGGCCATCGAGATGGGCCCGGCCTACGCGGCCGAGCTGGAGTCGTCCGAGGGCATCACCAATGCGGTGTTCGGCCTGCTGCGCAACGCGCGCATCCTGAACCCCGGTGACCCGAATCTGGTCGTCTGCTGGGGCGGCCACTCGATCTCGCGCGACGAGTACCTGTACACCAAGCAGGTGGGCTATGAGCTGGGCCTGCGCGGCCTGGACATCTGCACCGGCTGCGGTCCGGGCGCGATGAAGGGCCCGATGAAGGGCGCCACCATTGCCCATGCCAAGCAGCGCCGTACCGTGACGCGTTACATCGGCCTGACCGAGCCGGGCATCATCGCGGCCGAGTCGCCGAATCCGATCGTCAACCACCTGGTGATCATGCCGGACATCGAGAAGCGCCTGGAGGCCTTCGTCCGCATCGGCCACGGCATCATCGTGTTCGCCGGTGGTGTAGGCACGGCTGAGGAAATCCTGTACCTGCTCGGCATTCTGCTGCGCGAGGAAAACAAGGACCTGCCGTTCCCGCTGATCCTGACCGGCCCGACGGTGGCGGCGCCGTACTTCGAGCAGATCGACCGGTTCATCCGCCTGACCCTGGGTGATGCGGCCGCCGAGCGCTACGAGATCGTCATCGGCGACCCGGTGGCGGTGGCAAAGAAAATGGCCAACGGCATCAAGCGCGTGCGCGAGCACCGCCTGGCGCAGAAGGACTCGTTCTTCTTCAACTGGTCGATCGAGATTCCGTGGGAGTACCAGCAGCCGTTCGTGCCGACCCACGAGGCGATGGCCGCGCTGGACCTGCACCACGGGCGTGCCCCGCACGCGCTGGCGGCCGACCTGCGCCGGGCGTTCTCGGGCATCGTGGCCGGCAACGTGAAGGAAGACGGCATGCGCCGCATCGAGCAGTTCGGGCCGTTCCAGATCCATGGCGACCCGGACATGATGCAGGCCCTGGACGCGCTGCTGCGTGCCTTCGTCGAACAGCGCCGGATGAAGATCTCCGGCGAATACCAGCCCTGCTATCAGGTGCTGGCCTGAGTCTGCGCCGGCGCGATGGGGATCGCGCCGGTACAGGCAGGGGAGGGCGGGTCGTCAAGGCCTTGACGCCCGTCGCCCCGGAATGACCGTTCATCCTGCCGCCGCTTGCCGGTGGCAGGGCGATGGCCCATCGTGGCCATCAACACGCTGGGGAGCGTCCAATGTCTTTGCGCCGGCAAAACGGCTTTACGCTGGTTGAGTTAATGGTCACGGTTGCCGTCCTGGCGATCCTGAGCACCATCGCGTATCCCAGCTTCCAGAGTACGATCCGCTCAAATCGTGTGGCCACGACGACCAACGAACTGATCGCGTCGCTGGCACTTGCCCGTTCCGAGGCAATAAAGAACACGCGTGGCGGGGCTGTATGCGCATCCACAGCGGGCAAAGAATGTGATGGCAGCAGCTGGGCCGACGGCTGGATGGTCTGGGAGGATCGCAACGGGAACGGGTCGCTTGATTCCGGTGAGAACGTGCTGCGCTACAGCGAAGGTCGCCCAACGATGAAGTCCGCAACCGAAACGTTGAGCATCGGCTTCGATGGCCGTGGCCGCAATCGCGCCAACGCGGAAGTGGATGTGACACTGCGCCCTGAAAAGTGTGGCGACCAGCCCCTGCAGCGAACGCTGCGCATATCGCCTACGGGACAGGTGAGGCTGTTGAAGGAGAGTTGCTCATGAGAAAGATCGGCTTCCAGCCGCACCGTACGGCGCAGGGCGGTTTCACCCTGATCGAGGTCATGATCGCGATCCTGGTGATGGGTATCGGCCTGCTGGGCTTCGCGCTGCTGCAGACGATGAATGTGCGGTTCGTCCAGAGCGCGAACTACCGCACCCAGGCCACCAACCTGGGGTACGAACTGCTTGATCAGATCCGGGCTAACCGGATCAACGCGCTCAGCTATGCCGGTACCTATGCTGCTACCACCGGCAAGGGTGACTGCGCGCCGTCCATTGGCAAGGATATCGGCAAGGATGACTTCACCCGCGACTGGCGCTGCCGCCTGGGCCGCGCACTGGGTGACTCGGCATCCGGAACGGTAACCGTCAATGACGGCCGGGTACGGGTGTCGGTCAGTTGGGGCGATGAGCGTTGGAATCCCGATTCGAAGGCTGACACCACCTTTGCTGCGGAGAGCCTGCTGTGATGACCAGAATGCGCTCCCGCCAAACGATGAGTGGCCTGTCGCTGATCGAGTTGATGATCGCCCTGACCATCGGCCTGATCATCATGCTGGGCGTGGTCCAGGTGTTCGCCGCTTCACGCACGGCCTACCAGCTGTCTGAAGGGCTGGCGCGGGTCCAGGAGAACAGCCGTTTCGCGATGGATTCCCTGCAACGCGAACTGCGCATGGCGGGACACTTCGGCTGCGTGAACGATCAGGCGCATGATCCGCAGGGCACCTTGGCAACCACCTTCGCTGCGGGAGGCCACCCCGCGCTGGACTTTGCGCGGTCGATCCAGGGCTACGAAGCAACGAATACCAAGCCGGGCGACGCGGTGACGTTGGCGGCAACGCCGTCAACGGGGGGCGACAAGTACTCCCCGGCGTTGCCGAGTGAGTTCGCCGCGGCCATCAAGAACCGGGTCGACGGCAGCGATATCGTCGCTCTGCGCTATCTGGTGCCCACCGGTGTGCCGGTCACGGCGGTAGCCGGTACGGTTGCCCAGCCGGTTTTCAGCTTTGATCCCAAACGTCTTGCCGTGCTTGATAGCGGAGTTACCGACCCGGGGCTGTTCGGTGTGGCCGACTGCATTTCCGCCACGGTCTTCCAGGCTCGTGCGATCGATGCAAAGGCCGGCACCGTGACGGTGGGCACCGCACCCAACAACGACGTGGCCATCGCCCGCAACTACCAGCCCGGCCAGGCGGTGCTGTATCGCGCCGAGACGTCGATCCTGTACGTGGGCTACGACGCTACGACCAAGCAATCGTCGCTGTATCGCCTTCGATTCACCGCCAAGCCCGGTGCTGCCTTGGTCGCGGGACCAGCAGAGGCGCTGGTCGAGGGCGTGGAGAACATGCAATTGCTGTATGGCCAGGATCACGGTCTGAGCACGGTGTCGCCGACCGGCTACATTGATCGCCAGGGTACCGCGACCGATGTTCAGGCCTCCATCGTGCCGGCCTCGCGTGGCTGGCAGCGCGTGGGCACGGTGCAACTGGGGCTGGTGGTGTCCAGTCCAGACCCGGCCGCATCTGTCCAGGCCAGTTCAAGTACGCCGCTGACCGCGCTCGGCGTGACCTACACCGCGCCTTCTGACGGCCGCATGCGCGCCGCCTACCAGAGCACGATCGCTCTGCGCAATCGCCTGTATGGCAACTGAGGCCACCATGCGTACCCATCCCGCCCGCCGCCATTCTCTGCATTCACCGCGTTCCCAGCGCGGCGCGGTGCTGTACGTCGTGCTGATCATGCTGGTGCTGATGGCCCTGCTGGGCATCGCCGGCATGCAGGTCACAAGCATGCAGGAACGGATGGCTGCCAACTATCTGCGCAGCAACGTTGCCTTCCAGAACGCTGAGGCCGACGCCCGGCAGACCGAGAAATCCATCGAGAAGGCGCTGGCTGACGGGGGCATCTTCAAGGCCAGCCAGGAGGAATGCAGTCCCTCCTACGATCCGCAGACGTGGGCCGATGGTCTCAGTGAGACCAAGTCCACCTATACGCGTCGCATCGACAAGTGCTTTGCAGCGTCCAGCCGGCGCACCGGCGGCCGACAGAACGAAGAAACCGGGAACATCTACCAGGTCACGGCGCTTGCCAGTGACGATCCCTCCAATGCGTCCGCCAGTGCGGTCATCGATACGATCTTCATCCCATGAACAGCGAGCGCCGTTTCCTTCGACTTCGTTCCTCCACCTGGCTGCGGGCCGGTGTGGGTGTTGCTGCGCTTGCCGGCCTTGCCGCGTTGATCATTCCGCTGCAGGCTGCGCTTGGTGACTACGACATCGCGCAGGAGCCGCTGTACAGCAAGCAGAGCCAGCCGCCATTGATGATGATGGTGATGTCGCGTGACGAGCAGCTGTTCAACAAGGCCTACAGCGATTACAGCGACCTGGACGGGGACGGGGTGCTGGACACCACCTACCAGGACAAGTTCGATTACTCAGGCTACTTCGATTACAACCTCTGTTACTCGTACAACAGCGGTGTCTTCAAGGCCAGTGCAGAGGCAAAGGGCGCCAACAAGCACAGCTGCAGCGGCGCGTGGTCGGGCAACTTCCTCAACTGGGTGACGATGAGTCGCCTGGATGTGATGCGCTACGTGCTGTACGGCGGCCAGCGCTTCACCGATACGAAGGAAAAGACGGTGTTGGAGCGGGCGCCGATCCCCAGCGATCTGCATGCGTGGGTCAAGGTCTACAGTGGATCGGATCTTCGCGAGTTCGCCAACCTTGCTGGAAGCGGGACAACCTTCAGCTTCTGCAGTGTGACCCGTTCTGCAACCGGGGCGCCGCTGATGCGCGTGGCCGAAGGTGCACTGGGCGAGTGGGCCTCGACAGCCAGCAACCAGTGCGATACCGGACGAGCCAGCAACGCCGATGGCTACGCGGACATTCCCCGCTCAGCCACGGACTACACCGTGCGCGTGGAAGTGTGTGATGCCAGCTCAACGGTGCGTGAGAGTTTCTGCCGGAAATACAACGATGGCATCACCGACCGTTTCAAGCCGGCCGGGCTGCTGCAGACCTACGGTGAGAGCGGGCGACTGCGCTTTGGGCTCGTGACGGGAACCTACGCCAATCCGCGGGATGGCGGTGTCCTGCGGCGGAACATCGGCAAGATCGCGGGCAACGGGACGAAGTTCTGCGGCGTGGGTGATGAAATCGACCTGTCTACGGGGCAGTTCTGCTACCTGAATCTGACGGGAAACGCCAAGGCCGACGATGAGGGCGTGATCAACGCGATTTCAAGCTTCCGTCTGGACAACTGGAACTGGTCCAACAACTGGAATGACTGCAACACCTACGGCATTCTCAATCGCCAGGACCAGAAGGGAAATGGCAATCTGACCGATCCGGGGACCGGAGGCCAGAAGTGCAGTGCCTGGGGCAATCCATTGGCGGAAATGTATGCGGAGGCGCTGCGCTACATCACTGCGGGTTCCAAGGTCTATAGTGACAGCGGAGATCTCAGTGGGCTGCCAACCAATATCAGCTGGAAGGATCCCTACCGCCTGCCCGCAGAAGGTGGCAACTCTTATTGTGCGACCTGCAATATCCTGGTGCTATCGTCGGGCCTGCCGTCCTTTGACAGCGACAACGTCGGTTCCGTGACCGGCCTTGCGTCTGCGGTGTCCGCGACGGATGCAGTCGGCACGGCCGAAGGAATCGCTGGCAAGAGCTACATGATCGGTCGCGTGGGTGATACACCGCGCGGTGCTTCGCTTGATACCCACAGTGATATCTGCCAGGGCCAGACAATCGGTAGCCTCAGCAAGGCGCGCGGCATCTGCCCGGACATTCCCTCCATGGAAGGCAGCTTCCTGATGGCGGGGCTGGCCAAGGCGGCCGCGGAGACCGATCTGCGTCCCAACGTGCAGAACAAGCCAAGCACGTACAAGGTCACCGCCACCACCTACGCCGTTGCCATGGCGGAAAATCTCCCGCAGTTCGAAATTGCGGTGGGCAACAGCAAGATCGGACTGGCCCCGCTCTGCCAGGCGAACAACACCGGCGGCGCAACGGCAACAAGTGCTGGCTGGCGCAGCTGCTTCCTGGGCTCGGTCGGCATTGGCACCAAGCAGGCCAACGACACTGGCGGGAAGCTGGTCTATGGCCGTCCCTACCGGACAGATGCGAAGTCCGGCAGCTTCTCGCTGGTGTGGGAAGACTCGCTGTGGGGCAATGACCATGACAACGACGTCGTTGCCATGCTGAGCTACTGCGTGGGCGCCGCGTGCAACGATACCGGCACCTTCAACAACATCTGCTGGCGTGCTGATGCGAAAGTGAGCAACAGTGCCGCGGGCAATACGCGACTGTGCGACTACACAACTGCAAACAAAGGGGTGGATTGGATCGGCACGACTTTGGCCGGCAAGGTCGAGGAGGATGAAGTGCTCATCCGGATCGAGAACCTGTCGGCGTACGCTGGCAACGCAATGCTGACGGGCTACACGATCACAGGGTCAAATGCCTCCAGCACCGTGCAACGTCTGGCGCTGCGTCCTGGCAATAGCAATGGCTCCGTGCTGACCAGCACAAACAACTTCCCGAGCAACTGGCAGAGGCCGGTAGTCATCAAGTACAAGGCCTCTACCACTGCGGCGGGCCAGCTGCAGAGCCCGCTGTGGTATGCCGCCAAGTACGGTGTCCCGGCCGGTAAGAAGTGGGACAGCAAGAAGCCAGGGGTGCCGGATAACTACTTCCTGGCACGCAATCCGACCAAACTGAAGGAGGCGCTGGAGGCGATCTTCAACAGCGCAGCGGAAGGTGATGCGCCGGTCGGTGGTAGCGGCAGTGGCGCGCGCATTTCGACCAACTCGTTCACCGTATCGTCCCATTACAGCGTGCCCTCTGGCACTGTGGACTGGACCGGTGATGTCATTGCCACCCAGGTCGACGGCCAGGGTGCGGACGGAGCCGTGCTGTGGAAGGCGTCCAGCAACATCGGCAGTGCCACGCGCCGCATCTACATGGCGACGTCCCCGACCAAGACCGCGTCCGATGGCACGGTGACCCCGGTCAATGCGAACGAGTTCCTGGCCACCAATCTGCCGGGCAATGATGAGCGGGCGAAGCTGTCGGCATTGGGATTCAGTGACTCGATTCCTGCATGGTTCGCGAATCAGACCTCGACCACCCTGGTCAACTATCTGCGCGGCGCGGCGGTGAGCGGGCTCCGTTCGCGTACTTCGCCGTTGGGTGACATCGTCAATTCCACCACCGAGATCGTCTCCAAAACGGATGACTTCGGCTATGCAGGCTGGGCGAGGCAGTCGACAGTCAAGTGGAAGGCGACGCTGGGCACGTCTTATGACGTCTTCCTGAAAGCGAAGCGCGCGACATCGGGGCCGCCGACGATGATCTATGTTGGCGCCAATGACGGCATGGTGCATGGTTTCAACGGTTCGAATGGAGCATCCGGCGGTACCGAAGAACTGGCCTTCATTCCGTCAGCTGCCATGCAGCACATTGCCGAGCTGGCCAACCCCAAGTATGGGCATCGCTACTACGTGGATGGCCCACTGACGTCGTCCGACGTCTACTACGGGGATGCCTGGAACACGGTGCTGGTGGGCACCACGGGTGGTGGTGGTTCCAGCAAGGCGCCCAATGCGACGAGCGTAGGCAATGGCTCCGTGTTCGCGCTGAATGTCAGCGATCCGACCGCGTTCGGTGCATCGAGTGTGTTGTGGGAAGTCTCGGGGAAGACAGAGTCGGATCTCGGGTTTGTGCTGGGCAAGCCGGCTGTGGTGGCGGTAAAGGGCGCCGATGCCAACGCTTCGCCACGCTTCGTTGCGATCTTCGGCAATGGCGTCAACTCCACCAGCGGCAAGGCAGCGCTGTTCGTGGTTGATATCCAGACCGGCAAGGTGCTCAAGCGGCTTTCGCCGGTAGGTGCCAAGTACGCGGCACGCAATGGCCTGATCAACATCGCCACGGTGGCGTTGAAGAACAATGATGGCATCACCGACACTGTGTATGGCGGTGACATGCAGGGCAATATCTGGAAGTTCGATCTTTCCAGCACCGATCCGACCGATTGGAACATCGCCCTGTCTGGAACGCCGCTGTTCACCGCTACGCGCAATAACAGCCCGCAGCCGATCATGAGCGGCATCGAGATCAGCACGGGTCCGGGCGGCGGCATCAGTCTGTTCTTCGGTACCGGCCAGTATTTCGCCGCCGATGACAATGCGGTGAGCAGCACCTCGCCAGTGCAGTCGCTGTATGGCATCTGGGATAACCTTGCCAGTGCGGTTGGCACGCGCGACAACCTGGTACAGCAGGTGATCACTACCGGCACATCGGCCAGCGGCTATCAATTGCGTGATGTCACCCGCAATGCGGTGAACTACGGTTCGGCCCGCGGCTGGTATGTGGACCTGCAGGCTGGATCGGCAGTCGAAGGCGAACGCTTCGTCGGCAACCCCCGTGTGCAGAACGGCATCGTGTTCTTCACGTCCTATGTGCCAGGTACCGCCATCTGCGGCAGCGGCGGTGGCGTGAACTGGCTGTACGGTCTCAATCTGCTGACCGGTGGTGGCCAGATGTCCGGCTTGAGCCCAACCATCGGCGGGGAAGCGCTGTGCACAGGCAACTGCGGTGGTGTCGCCCTGACCAAGAAAGGTGACCTCAGCCAAGGGCCGCCAGTGAAGGACACCAACATCTTTGTGCCCAAGCTTACGCCCTGCAAGCCTGGCGACACGGGGTGCACGGTCGACAAGATGCTGCAGGCCAGCCAGTGTACGTTCGTGCTGCGTGCGGCCGGCGCTGATCCGCTTTACATGCCACGGCCCTGTGGGCGGCAATCGTGGCGGCAGATCCGTTGATGAATCCGATATCGAGGTTGCCCATGCATCTGTACAGCAGGCGTCGAACCACCGCCGGCTTCACCCTGATCGAGCTGATGATCACCGTGGCCGTGGTCGCCATTCTTGCTGCCATCGCGTTGCCTTCGTACCAGGCCTATGTGCGCAAGGCCAATCGTGCCCAGGCCAAGGCCGATCTGGTCGAGCTGGCGCAGATGCTGGAGCGGCGGCATACCGTGGAGAACACCTACGCGGGCATGACGCTGCCGTTCTCGCAATCGCCACGGGACGGTGCCGCCAGATACACGCTTTCCTACGTGGGAACGCCGAATGGCACCTCCTTTACCCTCCAGGCGGCACCGACCGAGATCCAGAAGAAGGACGACTGCGGCACACTGACCCTGGACCAGGCCGGACGAAAGACGCCGAATGCCAGCAAGGGGCCCGGATGCTGGTGAAGGGCGGGCCGTTTCGCCACATCGCATAAAAGGCTTGCACTCTCCGGCGAACGCTGGCTAAAATGCGCACCCCGCCCGAATAGCTCAGCCGGTTAGAGCACTTGACTGTTAATCAGGGGGTCGTTGGTTCGAGTCCAACTTCGGGCGCCAGATTCGAAAAAGCCGCGAGAAATCGCGGTTTTTTTCGTTTCCGCGATGGCATTTCAGTTTTCAGCAGGGGATCGGCCTGCGCGGGCGCTGGCTCCTGACCCGCCCGGGGACGCTGATGATGACGCGGCTGTGCTCCTGTCCATTCATGCACAGCACGATGGACTGGTTGGTGCCGGCATTGCGGCCGTCGGGCCGGAACCGGATGTCGGGCCGATGATCGCTGGTGCGCAGGTCGACATGACGCCGGCGTGCCCTGTGCACGCGGAGTTCCCTTGCGGCGCCGGTCGCGCTGTTGGCCGGTTCGACCTGCACCCGCCAGCCCTGGCTCCATGCCTGGTCACATCTCATGCCGTCCGACGAACCGCAGACCGTCACACGGCGGCGTTCGGTGATGGCGGCGTTGCGTGCCATCGACAGGCTGGCGACCAGTTCGGCGCGCAGCGTTTCCGCCTGGAAGTGCCGCAGCGTGCGTTGCCAGGGGCCCCACGCCAAAGCCAGCAGGACCGACAGCACCATGACAGCGATCAGCAGCTCGATCAGATGGAGGCCGCGGTGGAGCCGGGCAGGGCGAAGATGAAGGGACATGCCTCCAGCCTCGTTCCGTGCTCGCGCATTCACCATCGGCCAACGCCGCGGCTGCCTGCCCGGAAACCCCTCAGCTGGCCGTCACCGCTTGCCCCGTATACTCACCCTTCCCGGGAACTGGCAACACCATGAGCGACCGTTTTGAACTCGTCTCGCCGTATTCGCCGGCGGGCGACCAGCCTGATGCCATCGCAAAGCTGACCAGCAACTTCGAAGCGGGCATCGCCAAGCAGACCCTGCTGGGCGTCACCGGTTCGGGCAAGACCTACACCATCGCCAACGTCATCCAGAACGTGCAGAAGCCGACGCTGATCATGGCGCCGAACAAGACGCTGGCGGCGCAGCTGTATGGCGAGTTCAAGGCATTCTTCCCGCACAACGCGGTGGAGTATTTCGTCAGCTATTACGACTACTACCAGCCGGAAGCCTACGTGCCGTCGTCGGACACCTTCATCGAGAAGGACAGTTCGATCAACGAGCACATCGAGCAGATGCGACTGGCGGCGACCAAGACCCTGCTGTCGCGCCCGGACGCGATCGTGGTGGCGACGGTATCGGCGATCTACGGCCTGGGCGCGCCGGAAGACTACCTGTCGTTGCGCCTGATCCTGTCCAAGGGCGAGCGCATCGACCAGCGCGACCTGATCAACCACCTCACCCAGCTGCAGTACACGCGCAACGAGTACGAGCTGCAGCGCGGTACGTTCCGCGTGCGTGGTGAAGTGATCGACGTGTTCCCAGCCGAGTCGGACAGCGAAGCGCTGCGTCTGGAACTGTTCGATGGCGAGGTCGAGAAGATCACCCTGTTCGACCCGCTCACCGGCGAGACGCTGCGCAACATGCAGCGCTTCACGGTCTACCCGAAGACCCACTACGCCACCACGCGCGAGCGTGTGCTGGCAGCGATCGAGACGATCAAGGTCGAGTTGAAGGAGCGGCTGGAGCAGCTGTACGCGCAGAACAAGCTGGTCGAAGCGCAGCGCCTGGCGCAGCGCACCCAGTTCGACCTGGAAATGATGGCCGAAGTCGGCTTCTGCAACGGCATCGAGAACTATTCCCGGCACCTGACCGGCAAGAATGCCGGCGAACCGCCGCCGACCCTGTTCGACTACCTGCCGGCCGACGCGCTGCTGGTGATCGACGAATCCCACGTGACCATTCCGCAGATCGGTGCCATGTTCAAGGGCGACCGTTCGCGCAAGGAGACGCTGGTCGAATTCGGGTTCCGTCTGCCCTCGGCGCTGGACAACCGGCCGCTGCGCTTCGAGGAGTGGGAAGAGCGCTGCCCGCGCAGCATCTATGTGTCGGCCACGCCGGGCCCCTACGAGTACCGCGAGGCCGGTGACGAGATCACCGAGCTGGTCGTACGTCCCACCGGCCTGATCGACCCGGTGGTGGAGATCCGCCCGGTGGGGACCCAGGTCGACGACCTGATGAGCGAAGCCAACGCGCGCATCAAGGCCGGTGACCGGGTGCTGGTCACGACGCTGACCAAGCGCATGGCCGAGAACCTCACCGAGTACCTGACCGAGCACGGCATCCGCGTGCGCTATCTGCACTCGGATGTGGACACGGTCGAGCGCGTGGAGATCATCCGCGACCTGCGCCTGGGCAAGTTCGACGTGCTGGTGGGCATCAATCTGCTGCGCGAAGGCCTGGACATGCCGGAAGTGTCGCTGGTGGCGATCCTGGATGCCGACAAGGAGGGCTTCCTGCGCTCGACCGGCTCGCTGATCCAGACCATCGGCCGTGCCGCGCGCAACGTGCGCGGCAAGGCGATCCTGTATGCGGACAAGATCACCCGTTCGATGCAGGCCGCGATCGATGAGACCGACCGTCGTCGCGCCAAACAGGTCGAGTACAACGAGGAGCACGGCATCGTGCCGCGCTCGGTGGCGCGCCCGATCGTCGACGTGCTGGAAGGGGCGCGTTCGGACGCCGCCGAGAAGGAAGCAAAGAAGGGCAAGGGCAAAGGCAGGCCCGGCGTTGCCGAGGAGGGGAGTGACTATCGATCGCTCAGCCCGGCCCAGCTGGCGTCCCGTCTCAAGGCACTGGAACAGCAGATGTACCAGCACGCCAAGAACCTGGAGTTCGAGGATGCCGCCCGCGTGCGTGACCAGATCCGGCAGCTGAAGGAAGCGAGTCTGGGCTGAACGCGGCAGTGCAGCATCTTCTTCACAAAAGTGTTGCGCTTCACGGCCGGCATCCGTAATATACGCGGCCTGCACCGACGCAATCGCGGACGTTCAGAAGCAAAAACGGGCGGTTAGCTCAGCGGTAGAGCACTACCTTGACATGGTAGGGGTCACAGGTTCGAACCCTGTACCGCCCACCACGAAGTCTCCGAAAGGGGGCTGTCGTGAACAGCAAAGCCCGGCCCTGGCGCCGGGTTTTTACGTAGCAAGGCCAGCTTTCGGGCGGCAAGAACAAGATGGGCGGTTAGCTCAGCGGTAGAGCACTACCTTGACATGGTAGGGGTCACAGGTTCGAACCCTGTACCGCCCACCACCTGGCTCCCGGCATTGCCGGTGCAGCGGTGGATCACGATGGAAGCCGGCCCTGGGCCGGCTTTTTTCGTTTGCGCCGGTGGGTTGCAACCCGCGATCAGTGTTGGGCCACCCATTCGTCGATGCTGATCATGCGCTGCAGCCGCCAGTGCCCGTCCACGCGTTCCCAGACCTGCGCGAATCGCGCCGAGCCGGCGTGCCGCTGTGGGGCGTCGGCCTGCAGCGGCTGATTGCCCACGCGCAGTACGCGATCCTGGCGCAGCCGGTACAGCTGCAGGGGGGCCGGGGCCGCTTTCCGATCCGGCATCGATGATGTTTCTGCCTGCCCAGCGTCGGCCTGCAGGATCTGGCTGCGCAGGGAGGGATCCCCTGCGTCGGTATCGCAACCGAACAGGCCAGCGCACAACAGCAGCAGGGCAAGCATCGGCATGGCACGGTGCTCCGGAGAAGGGAGTCCAGCGTGGCACTGCCCCCTGCGGTGTGAAACCGGTATGCGACGAAAGCCGGTAAAGCGCGCGCCAAGGCGCCCGGGGAAGGATGAATCCGGGGCCGGAAGTGCCGGGCCGCCCCTGGAGGCGGCCCGGCGCGGTGCCCAATGTGCGGGTGGGCACCGATCATCGCCGCAGGGCTGGCTCAGCGCTGCGGCACCTGCAGCAGATCAGCGGGGCCGACCTGCGGTGCGGCTTCGATTACAGCGGATCACAGCACAGCAGCTGGCCAGGCTTGCCCGAGTTGCCGAACGGGCAGCTCGGATGCGGCTCGCACCCGGGCGCATAGCCGGTTTTGGGGGCGACGGCGAAGGCCTGGCTGGCACCGAATGCCAGGGCCGCAACAACGACGATACCGGCGACGGACGAAAGTACGTTCTTTCCGATCATGTGTATCTCCTTGGTTGGCGTTGTGGTGTTGCAGTTGCCGCAGGCACCGGGGTGCCGGTTGTGGCGCGGATGCGGTGAACGATGACGCGCGCCGACGCGGCGCGCGGCAATCAGGGCAGTGCAGGGGCTGGCGTCAGCGAGTTCATGGCGGCGCGCACCACCTGCTCATCGAGCTGGCCCACATGCTTGTAGGTCACGCTGCCATCGGTGGCCAGCACCATCAGCATCGGCGTGACCGTGGCGCGGTAGCGCTTGGACGCATCGCCTTCACTGTCAATGGCGATCGGGAACTGCAATACATGCTGTCCGGCGTAGTCGGCCAGTTGGTCGTAAGGGGGGAGTCCCACGCCGATCAGTTCACTGCGGCCGCGTGCTGCTGCGATCTGTTGCAGCTGTGGCATCGAGGCCAGGCAGTAGCGGCAGGTGGTGGAGAAGAAGTAGAGGATCTGAGGTGCGTCGCGCGCGCCGCCGATGTTGACGTGAGTGTGCTGGGTCGTGCGCAGCGCCAGTGCTTCCGGGCGACTGCCCAGGCCGAGACCATGTGCTTCCAGCCGCATGTTCTGCAGTTGGGCAGCCATCTGCGCGTTGATCTGCCGGAGCTGGTGGTTCTGCCATCCCAGCGCGACGATCAGCGCGGACAGCAGCAGGGCGACAACGGGGAACAGGACGCGCTTGAGCATCGATCATCCTTGAACACAGCGTTGGGCCGAACATACCGGAACGGGCGCGCGGATTGTTAAGGTGATGTTGCCCGCACGTCCGCAGAGGCGCCGCGTGTACTAGAGTGGTGCCTGCGCGGTCAGGCACGCGCACCCCGCAACCACCACCAGGACCAAACACCGATGAGCGATCACGTTCCGGTTTCCCGGCCCAATCCCATCCTTGAGCTGCTGTTCGGCGGCAACATGCTGGAGGGTACCTTCAAGGCGGTGATCTGGGTGGCCCTGCTGGCGGCCGTGCTGGCGTGGACCACATTCCGCTGAGTCTTCCCGCTGCCCTGCAGCGCCGGCGGCGTTGCTGGCCTGCGCTCAGGCGCTGAAGGCCTGGCGCAGACTGCGCAGGGTGGCCTGGCGATGTTCCTTTGCGGTTGCTTCGCCCATCTCAAGCTCCTGCAGGCGCAATCCCACCAGCATCATCGACAACGCATAGCCGCGTGCCGCATCGGCAGCACGCGAAAGGCCAAGTGCGCGGCGCGTCAACGCGTTTACGTGTTCCAGGTCCGGCAGCAGCCCCAGGTAGGCGCGCTCGGCGCTGTCCAGGTCCGGGGCACGCAGGATCGCGTGCGCTTCAGCAGCAGGGGAGACGGAGGCCATGGGGGGTCCTTGTCCGTTGCGGGCGCTCGATCAGAACGAGCGCATCAGGGAAATGAAGGCCGACGTCTGCGTGCCGCGACGGGCCATCGGGCTGTCCTCTACGGCATCGCCGAACCACTGGTTGGCGACGACGCCGGTCGCGCGCCACTTCGTGCCCAGGGGCGTGCTGACCGCGATCTGCAGGTTCGGTGATGTCGCGCTGCCCGGGTTGTACGCGGCAAGTCCCGAGCGCAGCGCTTCTTCGTCGGTGATGCCGTAGTAGTAGTCGAGCAGGCGCGCACTGGAGTGCACCACGCCGACCTTGGGCACCCAGGTGAAGCGACCGGCCTGGATCGGATAGCTGTAGTGCAGGCGCGATTCCATGCCACCTCCGTGGCCCGTGACCTCGCGCATCACGCTGGCCTCGACGATGCCCCAGTCGGCGCTGTATTCACCATTGATGCCGGCCATGGCGGACATCTGCCGGCTGTGCAGGCGACGCAGCTGAGGATCGTTCACGTCGTCGGTCTTGAAGCGCAGCGTGTAGGGCGTGACCGCCGCCGACAGGCGCAGGCCTTCGCGCTTGTACAGATACATGTCCAGCGAGCCCGGGCTGGCGAAGAAGCGCTCGCCCTGCCAGGCAATGGACGGTACGACCAGCGGCTTGACGTCGTAGTGGGCGTAGGCCCCTGAGGTCGCGCCGGCACTGATACCGGCCTGCACCCCCGGGTTCCGGTCGGCGGCGTGGGTGATCAACGGGAGGCCGATGGCAGCGGAGAACAGCAACGGGCGCAGCAGGGTCGGGGACAGCGACGGCATCGATCAGCCACTTTGCGGGGGATGGCTGTGCATGGTGCGGGCATAACATTGTCAGAACATTGCGCCTTGGCATTCGGCACGCGAAGGCGCCCAAAGCCGGCGCCAGGCACTATGATCGGCACCGTTTCCGGTAGCCGAGCCCCTGATGCGCATCCTCCTGGTCGAAGACGATCCCGATCTGTCCCGTGCCCTGCAATCGGGCCTGGAGCGGCAGGGCGTGGTCGCCGACGTGGTCGGCAGCCTGGCCGAAGCCGCGATCGCGCTGCGCGAGCCGGTGCACCAGCTGATGCTGCTCGACCGCCAGCTGCCCGATGGCGATGGCGTGGCTTTCGTCGCCACCGCGCGCGCGCTGCGCCCGAACCTGGCGGTGATCATGCTGACCGCCAAGGGCACGCTGTCGGACAAGGTCGAGGGGCTGGACGTCGGTGCCGATGACTACCTGGTGAAGCCGGTGGCGATCGAGGAGCTGATGGCGCGGATCCGCGCGGTCTCGCGCCGGCCCTCGGCGATGGTGACGCCAAGCCTGCATCTGGGCCGGCTGGAATTCGACTTCGAATCGCTGCAGGCGCAGGTGGAGGGCCAGCTGTTGGCGCTGCCCCGGCGCCAGGTGCTGGTGCTGCAGGCGCTGGCGATGCGACAGGGACGCACCGTCACCCGCAGCGCGTTGGAGGCGGCAGTGTACGGCTTCGATGACGAGATCCAGTCCAATGCACTGGACGCGCATATCTCCAAGCTGCGCAAGGCGCTGCAACAGGCCGGGGCCGGCGTGGAGATCCATGTGATCCGCGGCGTCGGCTACCTGCTGGCGGAGGCCTGAGATGGCACGTCCGATCCGCTCCATCACCCTGGGCCTGGCCTGGCGATTGTTCCTGGCGCAGGCCTTCACCGTGCTGTTCGCTGTGGTTGCGTTGATCCTGACCTGGGGTGACAAGGACACTTGGGGCATGGACATGTTCATGGCCGAGGCGGTGGCCAAGGCGGTGCACAGCGATGGTGGCCGGCTGGTGCTGGACCAGGCGCGCTGGGAAAAGCTCGATGCCAGTGCCGGCGGCAACCTCTGGTTCGCGGCAGTCGACGACAAGGGGGGCTGGTTGGAGCGCGGCACGATTCCGGCGATCCACGCGCCGCTGCTGGCGCGGTTGCCGACGCTGGGCGCGACCGAACTTGGTTCGCTGGTGCCGCCCTACCTGGATGTGGCGCGGGTGATGATCCGCAACGAGGATGGACGGCGCATCACGGTGATGGTGGGCGGGGCACCGAAGGGCGGGCTGCTGGATGGCGCGCTGATGGTGCTGCGTCTGATCGGCCTGTGGTTCTTCCTGCCGCTGATCGTGGTCACGCTGCTGGTGATGCCGACCGTGATCCACCGCGCGATGCGTGGCGTGCGCCGCTCCGCGCAACAGGCCAAGGAGCTGGATATCGGCCAGCCGGGTGCGCGGCTGGATGCGCAGCTGGTGTCGACCGAGGTCGCGCCGTTGGTCGAAGCCTTCAACGACGCGATCGACAAGGTGCAGCAGGGCTATGCGGCGCGTGACAAGTTCCTTGCCGATGCCGCGCACGAGCTGCGTGTGCCGATCGCGGTGGTGCAGGCGCGTCTGTCGCAGCTGCCGCAGGGCGAGCTGAAGTCGCAGCTGCTGACCGACGTAGCGCGGCTCGGCAACGTCGCCGAGCACCTGCTTGACCTGCAGCGACTTGATCGCAATGTCGGCGCACTGCAGCGGCTGGATCTGGCGCTGCTGGTGCGTGAAGCGGCCGCCGATCTGGCGCCGCTGGTGGTCGGTGCCGGCTACGGCTTCGAAGTGGATGCACCTGAGATGCCGGTGTGGATCCACGGCGACAGCCTGGCGTTGGGACGGGTGATCGCCAACCTGGTGCACAACGCCATTGTCCACGGCGGCGGACGCGGCACCATCTGCGTGCGCCTGGATGCACGTGGCCTGCTGGAAGTCAGCGATCAGGGTGCCGGTATTCCGGTGAGCGATCGTGAAGCGATCTTCGAGCCGTTCCATCGCCTGCGCGCGGCGGGCAGTGGCAGTGGCCTGGGCCTGCATCTGGTGAAGGAAATCGTGCAGCACCACGGCGGCTCGGTCAGTGTCGGCGAGGCCGCTGGCGGTGGTGCCAGCTTCCGGGTCAATTTCCACCGCGGCACCGTCCGGCGCTGACAGCCGCGCGGGGAAAACCCCGATAGGCAACCTGTCGCGCCCGGCGGCAGGCTGCTGGAATGGTTTCCGAACGTTCCGCGCCGGCCCTGTTCGGCCCCGGCTGCGCCGCCGGCCTGGTGCTGGGCGCGCTGGCCTGCGTGCAGATGCCGGCGTTGCTGCCGCTGTGGCTGAGCGTGCCGATGGCGGTTGCAGGCGGCGCTGGCTGGCTGCTGCGCTGGCGAGGCCGCACCTGGGCTGCAGTCATGCTCGGCCTGGCATGGGCAACAGTGCAAGGGCAGTGGGCCCTGCACGACCAGCTTCCACCCGACGCGCCGCCGCAGGATGTGCAGGTGCGCGGGCGGGTGGCCGATCTTCCGCAGAGAGGCCCCGGTTACACGCGTTTCGTGCTGCACGTGGAGGAGGCCGATACGCTGCCAGTGCTGCGCGGCAAGCGCCTGCAGGTCACCTGGAACGACCCGTGGCGCGGATCGTCAGCGCACGAGGCCGGCGGGCGCCATGCGGTTCGTGCCGGGGCGCATTGGCAGTTGTCGCTGCGCGTGCGTGCGCCACGCTCGCGGATCAATCCCGGCGGCTTCGATGGCGAACGCCATGCATTGCTGCGTGGTATCTCCGGCAATGGCACGGTGCGCGACCCGGGCGCTGCCCGTGAGCAGGCGCCTGCGCAGGGCCTGCCGGCCTGGCGCGAGCGCAGCAGTGATGCCATCGCCACGCAGGTGGCACATCCTGCCGCGCGGTTCGTGCAGGCCTTGGCCCTGGGCGACACCCGCGGCCTGTCCGATGCCGACTGGGAACACCTGCGCGCGCTGGGCCTGACCCATCTGGTCGCCATTTCCGGGTTTCACGTGGGCGTGGTGGCGGGTTTCGGCGTGCTGCTGTGCCGCGTGTCGTGGTGGCTGTGCCCAGTGCTGGGACGGTACTGGCCACGGCCGCAGGCGGCGGCATGGGGCGCGGCGCTGGCCGCAGCCGCCTATGCCGTGGCAGCCGGCGGCGCGCTGCCAACGGTCCGTGCGGCGCTGATGATCGGGCTGGTGGCACTGGCCCGTGCCGGACGTCGCCCGGTGGGTGCGGGGCAGGGGCTGGCCCTGGCCGCGATGGTGATGCTGCTGCCGGCGCCGCTGTCGGTGCTGTCGGCAGGCTTCTGGCTCAGCTTTGGCGGCGTGCTGTGGCTGCTGTGGTGCCTGCCGCGAACCGGGCCGGAGGGCGCCGGTGGGGGCCTGCGTGGCTTCCTGGCCGCCCAGGGCGTGGCCAGCCTTGGCCTGTTGCCGCTGTGCGTGGCCCTGTTCGGCGGCACCGCGCGCTTGGGGCCGCTGGTCAACCTGCCGATCATTCCGTGGTGGACCCTGCTGGTGGTGCCGTTGTCGTTGCTGGGTACTGCGCTGCAGGTGCTGCACGACGGTGCCGGGCGCTGGGCCTGGCGTGCCGCGGCCTGGCTGTTCGAGCTGAGCTGGCAGGCGCTGCAGCCACTGGCGCTGCATCCGCAGGCGATGTGGTGGTTGGCCGAGGCGCCGCGCTGGGCGGTACCGGCGGCACTGGCCGGGGTGTTCTGGTGGCTGCTGCCACGCGGCGCCGGCGGTGGCCTGGCGGGCCTGCTGCTGTGCCTGCCGCTGCTGTGGCCCGCCCGGCATGCACCGGCCGAAGGAGAACTGGAGCTGCTGGTGCATGACGTAGGGCAGGGCACTGCGGTGCTGGTGCGTACGGCGCGGCACGCGCTCTGGTACGACGTGGGGCCGCCGACCGGCGGCGAAGGCAACGAACGGATTCTGGTCCCGGCCCTGCGCGCGCTCGGCCAGGGGCCGCCCCGGCAGGTGATGCTCAGCCATGACCATCTTGATCACACCGGCAGCCTGTCCAGCCTGCGACGGCAGCTGCCAGGACTGCAGCTGCTGGCGCCACCGGGCAGCACCATCGCTGGCGCCACGCCCTGCCAGCAGGGGCTGCGCTGGCGGTGGGACGGGGTTGATTTCCAGGTCCTGCACCCGGCGCCGGGCAGCCGTCAGGCCGAAAACGAGGACAGCTGCGTGCTGCGCATCGCCAGCCGCCACGGCGTGGTCCTGCTGCCGGGTGACATCGGCCGGCCGGCCGAGCGGACGCTGCTGGAGGCGTCTCCGGCAGCGCTGAAGGCGGATGTGGTGCTGGTGCCGCACCATGGCAGCGGCGGCAGCTCCAGCGCGCCGTGGGTCGAGGCTGTGGCGCCACGGCTGGCGGTGGTCTCGGCCGGGCACCGCAACCGCTTCGGGCACCCTCGCCAGGACGTGGTCCAGCGCTGGCAGGCGCAAGGGGCCGAGGTACTGGCCACGGCCGATTCCGGGGCGATCCGCATATGGCTTGGCGCACAAGGGCTGCAGCTGCGTGAACAGCGCATCGACGCATTCCGCTGGTGGGATGCCGCTGGGCGGGCGCGGTCGGCTGCTATCCTATCGCCGATCGAACAAGCGGCCGTTGGGCCGGAGGGTTGAAACGTGTGGGAACTGGTCAAGGCCGGTGGCTGGCCGATGGTGCCGCTGCTGCTGTTGGGCGTACTGGCTTTGGCGATCATCCTGGAGCGTTTCTGGTCCCTGCGGCGTACTGAAGTGCTGCCGCCCGGCCTCGGCCAGGAAGTGCGCAACTGGGCGGCACGCGGCAAGCTCGACCCGGCCCACCTGCAGACCCTGCGCGCGAACTCGCCGCTGGGCGCGCTGCTGGCTGCCGCACTGGAAGCCCGCAACCGCCCGCGCGACCAGATCCGCGAGCGCATCGAAGACACCGGCCGCCACCTGGTGCACCGCATGGAGCGTTTCCTCAACGCGCTGGGTACCATCGCTTCGGCCGGGCCGCTGCTGGGCCTGCTGGGCACGGTGATCGGCATGATCCAGATGTTCCTGGGCATCCTCGACCACGGCGTGGGTGATGTGAACCAGCTGGCCGGTGGTATCGGCAAGGCGCTGGTGTGCACCGCCACCGGCATGATCGTCGCCATTCCGGCGCTGATGTTCCACCGCTACTTCAAGGGCCGCATCCACGGTTACGTGGTGGAGATGGAGCAGGAAGCCAGCGCGCTGCTGGATACGCTGGATGGCCGACCCGGGGTGATGAATCCTGCCGCTGCCACGCGCCCGGCCGGCGCGGCGACGGCGAAGGCCTGATCGATGCGTATCGGCAACGACCGATCCCAGGATGAGCCGCATATCGACCTGGTGCCACTGATCGACGTCATCCTGGTGTTGATCATCTTCTTCGTGGTCACCACCACCTTCGACGCGCGCTCGACACTCCAGGTGGAGCTGCCCACGGCCAGCCAGCAGCCCAGCAATGAGCCACCGCGCTCGTTGAGCGTGCTGATCAACGCCGAAGGCCGCTACTTCATCAATGACCAGGAAGTGCTGCGCAACGACGTCGAGTCGGTCAAGCAGACCATCGCGGCCGTTGCCGGCAGCGACCGCACCCAGCCGGTGCTGTTGCGTGCCGATGCCCGCACGCCCTATCAGGCCGTGGTGACCGCGCAGGATGCGCTCGGTCAGCTCGGCTTCCGCCGTATTGCCATTGCAACAGCACCCGAGGTGCGTCCATGAGTTCCAAACACGCGCCGGTGTGGCCGATCTACAAACGTCTGCTGGGATACACCCGTGCCTACTGGGGCATGATGGTCGCCGCTGTCATCGCCATGGCAGTGGAGTCGGTGGCCGGCTACCACTTCACCAAGCTGATGGAGCCGCTGGTCAACCGCGGCTTCGTCAACCCCGAACCGAAAATGGCGGTGATCCTGCCGCTGACCATCCTTGGTCTGTTCCTGATGCGCAGCGCCGCCACCTGGGTGAGCGACTACGCGCTGGCCAAGACCGGTCGCAGCGTGGTGCGTGACCTGCGTGAACAGGTGCTGGCCAAGTACCTGCACCTGCCGTCCTCGCATTTCGATACCGAATCGACGCCGGTGATGGTCAGCCGCCTGAACTTCGATACCGAGCAGGTCACCCAGGCCAGTGCCGATGCGCTCAAGACCGTGGTTGCCGACACCCTGACCATCATCGCCATGCTGGCGGTGATGCTGCAGATGAGTGTCAAGGTGACCGTGGCCATGCTGGTGGTGGTGCCGATGATCGGCGTGATCGTGTCCTACGTCGGCAAGCGCTACCGGCGCATCAGCCGTGGCATCCAGGACGGCATGGGCACGATGGCGCAGACCGCCGAGCAGTCGCTGGCGGCCCAGCAGGAAGTGAAGGTGCACGGCACGCAGCAGCACGAAATGTCGCGCTACTCGCGCTTGGCCAACCGCATGCTGGCGCTGAACATGAAGGTGGAAATCACCCGTGCCGGTGCCTCCAGCGTGGTCCAGTTCCTGGCCGCGCTGGCGCTGGCGGTGATCGTCTGGGTGTCGACCCGCGAAGCACTGGCGGGCCGCCTCAATGCCGGCCAGTTCATGGGCCTGATGATCTCGATGACGGCGATCATCCCGTCGCTGCGCCGCCTGACCAGCGTGCAGTCCTCGATCTCCCGCGGTGTGTCCGCCGCCGAGCGCCTGTTCGACATCCTCGACATGCCGGTCGAGCGCGACGATGGCCGCAACACGGTGCAGCGCGTGCGTGGCGAACTGGCCTTCGAGCACGTCATGCTGCGTTACCGCGAAGACAGTGGCATCGCCCTGGACGACATCAGCTTCGTGGCCAAGCCGGGTACGGTCACCGCCATCGTCGGTCGGTCCGGCAGTGGCAAGACCAGCCTGATCCGGCTGGTGCCGCGCTTCTACGAACCCAGCGGCGGGCGCATCACCCTCGATGGGGTGGCGCTGGATGACTATCCGCTGGCCGACCTGCGTCGCCAGGTGGCGATGGTCGGGCAGAAGGTCATGCTGTTCGATGACACCATTGGCGCGAACATCGCCTATGGCATGGACGCGACCGATGAACAGATCCGAGCGGCGGCCGAAGCCGCAAACGCCTGGGAGTTCATCGCGCGCATGCCGCAGCAGCTGCAGACCCCGGTGGGCGAGAACGGCGCGCTGCTGTCCGGCGGCCAGCGCCAGCGCCTGGCGATCGCCCGTGCGATCCTGCGCGACGCGCCGATCCTGATCCTCGATGAAGCCACCGCAGCGCTCGACAACGAATCGGAGCGCCTGGTGCAGGACGCGCTGCAGCGATTGATGCCCGAGCGCACCACGCTGGTCATCGCGCACCGCCTGTCGACCATCGAGCATGCAGACCAGGTGCTGGTGATGGACCACGGTCGCATCGTCGAGCGCGGTACCCACAAGGAGCTGCTCACCATGGGTGGCCTCTACCAGCATCTGCACAGCATGCAGTTCCGCGAAAGGCAGGACTGATGGCCGGCAAGGGTACCCAGACCCCGCCGTACTGGTACGACGGCAGCCCGGTTCCGTGGGCGATGCGCCTGCTGGCGCCGCTGTATGCCGGCGTCACCGCGCTGCGCCGGCGCGCCTATCGGCGTGGCTGGCGCAAGCGCTACACGCTGCCGGTGCCGGTCATCGTGGTTGGCAACATCACCGCCGGTGGTACTGGCAAGACGCCGCTGACCATCGCGCTGGTGGAGCGCCTGCGTGCCGCCGGCTGGAAGCCGGGCGTGGCCAGTCGTGGCTACGGCCGCGAAGATGCGGACAAACCGCTGTGGGTGAAGGCGGATACGCCGACCGCCAAGGGCGGCGACGAACCGGTGCTGATTGCCTGGAAGACAGGCGTACCAGTGCGCGTGGACCGTGATCGCGTTGCTGCCGGCAGGGCGCTGATCGAGGCCGGCTGCGATGTGATTGTCTGCGACGACGGCCTGCAGCACTACCGGCTGGCGCGCGACATCGAGATCGAAGTGGTCGATGCGCAGCGCCGCTACGGCAATGGCCGGATGATTCCGGCCGGACCGCTGCGCGAGCCGGTCAGCCGCGCCAGCGAGTGCGATTTCCGTGTGGTGAATCTTGGCCAGGCCAATGAGGAATCTGCGGCCCAGGCCTGTGGTTTCGGCCAGTGGCCGATGGCCCTGCACATCGACAGCGCGCAGCCGCTGGCCGGTGGCCGTGCCCGTCCACTGTCGTACTTCAAGGGCCAGCGCGTGCACGCCGTGGCCGGCATTGCCCACCCGCAGCGCTTTTTCGACATGCTGCGCGCGCGAGGCATCGGCGTGGTGCCGCACGCCTTCGCCGACCATCAGGCCTATCAGCCGCAGGACCTGTCCTTTGGCAGCCAGCTGCCGGTGCTGATGACCGAAAAGGACGCGGTGAAATGCCGGGCGTTCGGCAATGACTGGCACTACGCGGTCCCGCTGCGCGCCGAGCTGCCTGCCGCGTTCTGGGTGGCGCTGACCGACCGCCTGGACAAGCTGCGACCGAACTGAGTGGCACGGCGGCGCTTGCATTCATGCGCCGCCGGCCGCATTCCCGTTGTAACGAGCCTGCCGAGTACCGCCCCATGACCGAATTCGTCGTCGCCATCCCGGCCCGCTATGCCGCCTCGCGGCTGCCGGGCAAGCCGCTGCGCCTGCTGGGCGGTGAGCCGCTGGTGCTGCATGTGGTGCGCCGCGCGCTGCAGGCCGGTGCCGGCGAGGTCTGGGTCGCGACCGACGATCAACGCATTGCCGACGCACTGTCCGGCCTGGCCGAAGTGAAGGTGGCAATGACCGCCACCTCGCATGCCTCCGGCACCGATCGCCTGGCCGAGTGCGCGCGCATCGCCGGCTGGGCCGATGACACCGTGGTGGTCAACCTGCAGGGCGACGAGCCGTTTGCACCCGCTGCGGGTATCCGTGCGGTGGCCCAGGCGCTGGTTGACGGCAATGCGCCGATGTCGACCCTGGCGACCGCGGTGGAGGATGCAGAAACCCTGTTCGATCCGAACGTGGTGAAGCTGGTGCGCAACGTGCGCAACGAGGCGATGTACTTCAGCCGCGCACCGATCGCCTGGCACCGCGATGGTTTCGCGCGCAGCCGCGACACGCTGCCGGAAGGGCATGCCTGGCTGCGCCACATCGGCATCTATGGCTACCGCGCCGGTTTCCTGCAGCAGTTCGCGGCGATGCCCCCGGGCCAGCTGGAGCAGGTCGAATCGCTTGAGCAGCTGCGCGTGCTGGAAGCGGGCCATCCGATCAGTGTGGCGATCTCGCCGGAACCGTTCCCGCCCGGCATCGACACGCCCGAGGATCTGGAACGCGCTGAAGCGCTGCTGCAGACGCTGGCCGCGCGATGAGGCTGCTGGTCGTCTGCCTCGGCAACATCTGCCGTTCGCCGATGGCCGAAGGTGCGCTCCGCGCACGCCTGGACGCTTCACCGCTGGCGGGGCGGGTGCAGGTGGATTCGGCCGGCACCGGTGACTGGCATGTCGGCGAGCCGCCGGACCGGCGTGCCATAGCTTGCGCAGCCGGGCACGGTGTGGACATCGGCGGCCTGCGTGCGCGCCAGCTGCACGCCGCGGATTTCGACCGCTTCGACTGGATCCTGTGCGCCGACGAGGCGAACCTGCGGGATGCGGGACGCTTGGTGGCACCTGCCCAGCGTGAGCGGCTGGCGCTGTACCTGCCCTGGTCGGGCGGGGAGGGGCAGGTGGCCATCCCGGATCCCTACACCGGCGGCAGCGATCACTTTGAACAGGTCTGGACGCTGGTCGACAATGCTGCAAAACGTGCAGTGGCACGACTGTTGCATGACGCCGACTCCGGCATAATCGGGCCATGAACGTCCAGCCCGTCCCGGACCTGCCCGAGTTCGCCACCTGGCTCAATGCCGCCCCCTGCACCCTGACCGAACTGCGCGGTCGGCCGGTGGCACTGTTGTTCGTCAACGCCGCTTCTGCCTGGAGCGCACAGCGCCTGGCCGAATTCGGTCAATGGCTGTCGCGTCACCCCGGCATGCTGCAGCCGCTGGTGTTGCAGGTACCCCGCTTCGATTTCGAGCGTGACGCCGGCGCCGCACTGAAACTGCTGCGTCGCCAAGGGCTGTCAATGCCGGTCCTGCTCGATGCCGACTGGGATGGCTGGCGTCGCTTCGGCATCACATCCTGGCCGACCGTGGTGCTGCTGGACGCGCAGGGGCGCGAACAGCAACGGCTGGTCGGGCTGGGGGCTCCAGGAGACCTTGAGCGTGCGTTGAATGCGCTGTGCCACGGAGCGCCGTCGGCACCGCCGCGCGGCGGTACCGAGCTGCATCCGGAGCCGCGCCAGGCACTGCGTTTCCCGCTGGGCCTGGCGGTCAGCACCGAACGCCTGTACATCGCCGACAGTGGCCATCACCGCATCCTCGAATGCAGCCACGGCGGGCGCATCCTGCGCCAGTTCGGGTTGGGGACCGCCGATTTCATGGACGGCAACCTCGCCGAAGCGGCGTTCCATCGTCCGCATGCGCTGGTGCTGGAGCGCGACGCGCTGTACGTGGCCGACACCGGCAACCATGCCGTGCGTCGCATCAACCTGCTGACCGGCATCGTCGACACGCTGTGCGGCAATGGCCGCCCCGGCGCGCCGGTGGAGGGCCCGGTCGCGCAGGCACGGCAGGTCTCGCTGGACCACCCGGTCGGCCTGGCCATCGCTGACAACCAGCTGCACATCGCCATGGCCGGCGACAACCGCATCTGGAGCTACCACCTGGGTCAGCGCAGCCTGCAATGGCGCGCTGGCAGCGGTGCCATCGACGAGCGTGATGGCAGCGGCCATCTGGCCGCGTTCGCACAGCCGACCGCCCTGGCGGTGGTGCAGCAGGTGCTGTACGTGGCCGATGCGCTGGGCTCCTCGATCCGCGCACTGCAGCTGCGCGGGGATCTGGTGCAGACGCTGGTCGGGCAGGGCCCCTGGCGTTTCGGTGACGAAGATGGCCCGCGCGCACAGGCCAGCCTGCAGTTCCCACAGGCGATCGCGCTGAGTCCGGATGCACCGTTGCTGTGGATTGCCGATACCGGCAATGGCCGCCTGCGCACGCTGCGCCTGGGTGGTGGCGAACTGACCACCCAGCCGCTGCCGCGCCGCCTGCATGGCCCGGCTGGACTGGCCGTGGGCGCAGGTGCGGTGTGGATCGCCGAGACCGACGCCCATGCCGTGCTGCGCTTCGATCCCGACAGCGGCGTGCTCAGCGAAGTGCCGATCAGCGAATGACCGACGTTCCCGCTCCGGTCTTCGACGGCAAGGCCTTCGCGGCCCAGCTCAGCACCGCTCCCGGCGTGTACCGCATGTACGCGGCCGACGACACCCTGCTGTACGTCGGCAAGGCGCGTGCGCTGCGCAACCGCGTCGGCAGCTATTTCAACGGCAGCCCGAAGAACGCACGGATCATGTCGATGATCTCGCAGATCACGCGCATGGACGTGACCGTGACGCGCTCGGAAGCCGAGGCGTTGCTGCTGGAAAACCAGCTGATCAAGTCGCTGTCGCCGCGTTACAACGTCTCGCTGCGCGACGACAAGACCTATCCGCATGTGCTGTTGACCCGCGAGGACTGGCCGCGCATCGCCCTGCATCGCGGCCCGCGCGCCATTCCCGGTCGCTATTTCGGGCCCTATCCCGGCGTTACGGCGGTGCGCGAAACGCTGAACCTGATGCACAAGCTGTTCAAGCTGCGCAGCTGCGAAGACAGCGTGTTCCGCAACCGCTCGCGGCCGTGCCTGCAGTACCAGATCGGCCGCTGCAGCGCGCCCTGCGTGGAGCTGGTACCGGCGCCGGACTACGCCGAGTCGGTGCGCCGCGCTGCGCTCTTCCTGGAAGGCAAGAGCGACGAACTGACCCGCGAGCTGGGCGAGCAGATGCAGGCCGCCAGCGAGGCGCTGGAGTTCGAGCAGGCCGCGCGCCTGCGCGACCTGATCTCCTCGCTGCGCAGCATGCAGACCCGCCAGTACGTGGACGGCCGCGCCGCAGATCTGGACGTGCTGGCGGTGGCCATGCAAGGGTCTCAGGCCTGCGTGCTGCTGCTGGCCTTCCGCGATGGCCGCAATCTCGGCACCCGCCCATTCTTCCCGCGCACCAACGGTGAGGAGAGCCCGGAGGAAGTGCTGGCCGCCTTCGTCTCGCAGTACTACATCGAATTCGAGCCACCGCGCGAGATCCTGCTGGATCGCGAGATTCCCGACGCCGACCTGCTGGTCGCCGCGCTGTCCGCCTCGGCCGAGCGCAAGGTGCAGTTGAAGTGGAACGTGCGCGGCGAGCGTGCCGGCTACGTGGAGCTGGCCAGTCGCAACGCGCAGCTGACCCTGGCCACCGAGCTCAACAGCCGCAACGCGCAGCACGCGCGCAGCGATGCACTGCGCGACATGCTGGGCCTGGCCGAGCCGGTCAAGCGTGTCGAGTGTTTCGACATCAGCCATACCCTGGGCGAGGCCACCGTGGCCTCATGCGTGGTGTTCGATGCCGCCGGCCCGGTGCGCGCGCAGTACCGCCGCTTCAACATCAGCGGCATCGAGCCGGGCGATGACTACGCCGCCATGCGCCAGGCCATCGACCGCCGTTTCCGCCGCGCGGTGGAAGAGCAGGGCGTGCTGCCGGATGTGCTGCTGATCGACGGCGGCGCCGGCCAGCTGGCACAGGCGCAGGCCGCACTGGCCGACCTGGGCGTGGAGGGCGTACTGCTGGTGGGCGTGGCCAAGGGCGTGGAGCGCCGCGCCGGCCACGAGGCGCTGGTGATGCCCGACGGCCGCGAGCTGCGCCCGGGCGCGGCCAACCCGGCGCTGCAGTTCATCCAGCAGGTGCGCGACGAGGCGCACCGCTTCGCCATCACCGGCCACCGCGGCCGCCGCCAGAAGGCGCGGATGACCAGCAAGCTGGAGGACATCCCCGGTATCGGCCCCCGCCGCCGCGCCAGCCTGCTCAAGCATTTCGGCGGCCTGGTCGGCCTGAAAGCCGCTGGCGAAGCGGAAATCGCCAAGGTGGAAGGCATCAATGACGCCCTCGCGGCACGTATCTACGCTAACCTGCACGGGTTGGCCACGCCTGATGCGGCCGAGTAGAGAGAGAAGCACGCAAGCATGAAGTTGACCCTGCCCACCTGGCTGACGTTGTTGCGGATCGTGATGATCCCGGTGCTGGTGCTGGTGTTCTACCTGCCCTACACCTGGACCAACTTCGCTTCGGCGGCGATCTTCGGCCTGGCCGCGATCACCGACTGGCTCGATGGCTGGATCGCACGCCGTTACCAGCTGGAGTCGGCCTTCGGTGCCTTCCTCGACCCGGTCGCGGACAAGCTGATGGTGGCAGTGGCACTGTTCCTGATCGTGCAGGGCCACCCGACGCCGTGGATGGCGTTCTGGGCGGCGGTCATCGTCGGCCGCGAGATCGCGGTGTCGGCGCTGCGCGAATGGATGGCCGAACTGGGCCAGCGCGCGAAGGTACGCGTGGCGATGATCGGCAAGGTCAAGACCACCGCGCAGATGGTCGCGCTGCTGTGCCTGCTGTATTCGGTGGCCCCCAACGTGCCGGTGGAAGACATCTGGATGGGCTGGCCGGTGTTCCACATCGGCGACTGGACCCTGGCGATTGCCGCGGTGCTGACCCTGTGGTCGGGCCTGCAGTACCTGCACGCCGCCTGGCCGAGCCTGCGCGAAGACGAGCGCGCCGCACGCGAGCGCTCGCGGCAGAAGAAGCTGGGCAACTGACCCCATCGATGCGCGTATCCACGCATGGCGCGGATACGCGACGCCGGGCACCTCGCAGACCCTGAAAAAAGCGCTTGACGGCATCCTTGGAATAGGTAAAATTTCGCCTCCCAAGCGGGAATAGCTCAGTTGGTAGAGCGCAACCTTGCCAAGGTTGAGGTCGCGAGTTCGAGTCTCGTTTCCCGCTCCAGATTCAAGAAAGACGCTCCCGCAAGGGGGCGTTTTTCGTTTGCGTAGAACCCGCTTCATCCCCACTTCACCGTCACTCCTTCGCCTCACCACGCGGCAGTTCGAAGCTGCATCTCCGTTCCTCCAGGACGATGCAGCCATGCTCCACACTCCTTCCGCCTACGATCACGACGTGGTCATCGTTGGCGCCAGTTTTGCCGGTGCCGCCTGCGCACTGGCTGCTGCCCAGTACGGCCTGCGCGTCTGCGTGCTGGAACGCAAGGCCGACCCCGGCGAGCGCCTGCACACCACCGGCATCGTGGTGAAAGAGGCGATGGAGCAGACCTGGCTGGGGCGCATGCCCGAACATCTCGCGCAACGCGTCGCAAACGTGCGCCTGTATGCGCCGAATCTGCGCAGCGTGTTGCTGGCCGCGCCGGGCTATTACTTCCTCACCACCGATACGCCGAACCTGATGCGCTGGCTGGCCAGCGAGCTGCGCGCGAACGGTGTCGACCTGCGCCTGCAGCAGTCCTTCACCGATGCACATCGCAATGGTGACGGCTGGCTGGTGGATGGCGATGTGCCTATCTGGTTGGCGCTGATGGCGCACGCTCACGTGTAGCACAGCGCACCGGGCTCGGCCAGGTGCGTGACAACCTCTACGGCGTCGAACGTGAGTTCGCCGGCCTGCAGGTCGCGCAGGGCGACGCGCTGCATTGCTTCGTCAGCAAGTGCTACGCGCCGGGTTACATCGGCTGGGTCGCGCAGAATCCGACCGGCCTGCAGGTCGGGTTGGCGTTGCGTCATGACCCGCAACAGGTGCGGCCGCCGGATATTGAAGGTTTCCTCGGCCACGTGCGCGATGGGGTCGGCATTCCGCCTTCGGCGCGTCCCTCGGCCACCCGCGCCGGACTGGTGCCCTGCGGCCGGCCGGATGGGCCGATCACCGGCCAACGCGTGATCCTGACCGGCGACGCGGCGGGCATCGTCTCGCCGCTCTCCGCCGGGGGCATCCACTCCTCGTGGCGGCATGGCTGGGCGGTCGGCGAGGCGATGGCCCGCCATCTGCGTGGGCAAGGACCGGAAGCGGAACGGGTGGCGCGGCAGGTGGCGCCGGCGTTCCATGGCAAGCGCATGCTGCGCTGGGCGATGGATCATCTGCAGGCCGATTGGCCGCTCGATGCACTGCTGCATACAGCGGCCATGCGCCGCATCGCCGAACAGGTCTACTTCCATCGCCGCGGGCTGCGCACGTGAAGGGAACAGGCAGGCGCGCCTGAACGCCATCCTTCACGTCACGTGAAAATTCCTGTTGACGCCGTGCAGCAATATCGACACAATAGCGCTCCTTCGACGCAGGTCGAACGAAATCTGCGGGAATAGCTCAGTTGGTAGAGCGCAACCTTGCCAAGGTTGAGGTCGCGAGTTCGAGTCTCGTTTCCCGCTCCAGATTCAAGAAGAACGCTCCCGAAAGGGAGCGTTTTTCGTTTGTCATGAAGTTGGCCGGCAGGGCCGCTACAGTCGCGCCACGGCATCTTCATGGCGGGCGTGATATCAGTGGCCCGGCGTGACGAATCCGACGTCAGTGTCGCAATCGGAATGGCGGGGCGTATCGGTCGTGGGGATGGCCGCAGGCGCGGGGCTCGGGGAAGGTGGCAACAAGACGCAATGGCCTGGATGTCGCACCAGCGTTCCGTGCGTCGCATGCAGTGAAAGGCTGGCGAAAGGCCAATGCCATCGTTGCCTGAACCGCACGCGTGCTGTGACCTTTTTCGGACCATTTCTCCATGTTCGCTCCACAATCGCACGGTAGCCTTCATGCTCCTTCTACACGTTGGCGGGCTGGTGGTCAGGCGTATCACTTCAGTGGCAGTGCCCAGGACAGGGCGTGGACTCTCCCTGCAGGCAGTGCTGCGCCCCGGCGCGTTGTTGGCAACCCTGGCCCTGGCGGGTTGCATGTCGGTGTCCGTCCCGGACCTGCCTGATCGCACACCCAGCGCCTGGACCCAGGTGCCGCAGGGGCAGGGTGTGGCGGTGGACGCCAGGCAGTGGTGGAAGGTGCTGGCCGACCCGGCGCTGGACGGCCTGGTGGACCAGGCCATCGCCGGCAACCTCGACCTGCAGCAGGCCACGCTGCGGCTGCAGGCCGTGCGGATCGTCGCCGGCACCTCCGACTCGCGTTTCCTGCCGGAAATCTCGGCCAGCGCCAAGCAGGTGCAGGACGCCGCCGCCGTCGATACCTACTTCCATGCCGGCATCGAAGCGATCTGGGACCTGGGCCTGTTTGGCGCCGCCGAGAGCGCGCAGCTCAGCGCGCAGGCCTCGGCCGGCAATGCCGAGGCGCTGCGCAATGCCGCGCAGGTGGCGGTGATTGCCGACGTGGTGCGCAGCTATCTGGACCTGACCGTGGCACAGGCCCAGCAGGACCTGCTGGCCCGGCAGCAGACCGTGGACGACCGCGGTGAACAACTGGCCCTGGTCCGCCAGCGCCTGCGCCTGGATGAGCCCGGCGAGCTGGACCGCCTGCGTGCACGCCAGGCCGCCACCCGTGCCGCCATCGCGCAGGCTCGGGAAAACGCCGACAACGCGGCTCGCGCGCTGGCATTGCTGCTGGGCCGTGACGGCCCGGATCCGGCCTGGCGCGCGTATCGCACGCCGCCGAAGCTGGGCACGTTCTCGCTGCAGCAGGTTCCCGCGGATCTGCTGCGCCATCGTCCGCAGATCCTGCTGGCCGAGTCGGAGGTGATGCAGGCTGCGGCCAGCAAGGGTTCGGCACGCGCCGCGATGTATCCGCGGGTCAGCCTTGGCGGCTCCATCCTGTATGCCTACAACCTTACCCAGAACGCCCGCTCCAATTCCGATTCCAGTCCGTCGATCGGCCCGTACGTCGATATTCCGCTGTGGGACTGGGGTCAACGCCGCGCGCGTTTCCAGGCCGATGAGAAGCAGCTGGACGCCGCATTGCTCGGTTACCGCAAGGCGGTGCTGGAAGGCGTGAGCGAAGTGGAAGGTGCGCTCGGCAGCCTGGCGCGCCAGGGCAGCAGCATCCAGTCGCTGCGTGTGGCCAATGATGCCGCCGACCAGCAGGTCAAGCGCCATGCGCGGCAGGTGCAGCTGGGTTTGTCCAGCGAGTTCGATGGGCTGGACACGCAGCGTGCGGCAATCGCCTCGCAGGCCGACCTGATCGGCGCGCAGGGTGCACGCGTGCTGGCCTTTGCGTCGCTCTACCGTGCCCTTGGCGGCGCACCGCTGCCGGTCGAGGGGGAGGGCGAGCAGCAATGATCGCGCTGGCCCGCAAGACCCTGGTCTATGAGTGGCGCCGGTTCCTGCCGGTGGTGCTGGCGATGTGCTTTGCAGGTGTGCTGCTGATCGTGCAGGCGGCACTGGTGCTGGGCATCTTCGGTACCGCCGCGATCTATGTGAAGGCATCGTCGGCCGACATCTGGGCCGGTTTCCCCGGCACCCAGAGTGTCAACTACGGTCATGCGATCAGCGCGGATGTGGAAAGCCACCTGCGCATGGATCCGGATGTCACCCGCGTCGAACCCTACGAGTGGGTTGATGGCGAATGGCGTTCCAGTGCGCAGGGCACCGGCAATGTGTCGGTATACCTGTCCGGCATTTCCACCCGCGACGACGCGATGATGTTCGCTCGCATCCTGCCGGCCGATCTGCGCGCGCAGCTGCGCGAGCCGGGTGCGGTGATCGTCGACAGCGCCGATCTGGATACGCTCGGCGTGGACCTGCAGAACAACCGTGCCTGGATCAATGGCAAGGCCGTGCGCGTGGTTGCCGCGCAGCCGGGCCTGCGTGGCCTGGGTGGCGTAAACGTGCTGGCCTCGCTCGACACCGCGCGCGCCATCGCCGGTACCGACCCGCATGAAGGCAGTACCTACTTCTTGGCCGGGCTGCGCTCGCCCGATCTGGCTGACCGGGTGCGAGACCGCTTGTCCGCGTCGATGGGCCGGGCCATGCCGGTCGAGTTCTGGACCGCGCCGGCGTTCGCCAGCCGCTCGCAGCAGTACTGGCTGTTCGATACCGGCGCCGGCATCGCGGTGTTGTTCATGGCCGTCATCGTCTGCTTCGTCGGCGCGGTGATCACCAACCAGTCGTTCGCCTCTGTGGTGGCCGGCTCGGTGCGTGAGTACGCCACGCTCAATGCACTCGGTGCAGGCCGCTATGCGCTGGCGCGGGTGGTGTTCGAGCAGGCCTTGCTGATCGGCGGCGTGGGTATGTTGCTGGCGGCGGCCTTCAGTACGGTGGTGCTGTTGATCGCGCAGACCCAGCGCGTTCCGGTGCAGCTGACACCAATGGTGATCCTCGGCTGCGTAGCGCTGGTCGCCGTGATGGCCATGCTCTCGAGCATCATGGCGGTACGCAGTGTCGTCCGCTCCGATCCATCGTTGCTGCTGCGTTGAGGACCGGCCAATGACTTCCTTGCGCGCCGTCGCCCCGACCCTGCAGGCCGATGCACTTGAAAAGGGCTTCATGTCCGGCGACGTGCAGGTGCCGGTGTTGCGCGGGCTGTCGCTGGACATCTACCCCGGCGAGCTGACCCTGGTATCGGGCCCGTCGGGTTGCGGCAAGAGCACGCTGCTGTCGCTGCTGTCCGGCCTGTCATCGCCCGATGGCGGTCGCGTGCACGCACTCGGCCACGATGTGGGCCACATGAGCCGCAGCGAAGTGGAGCGCTTCCGCCTGCATCATGTCGGCTTCGTGTTCCAGGGCTTCAATCTGTTCCCGGCACTGACTGCGCTGGAGCAGGTGCAGCTGCCGCTGGGCTACCGCGGGATGAGCAATCGCGAAAGCGAGCCGCTGGCCCGCAAGGCGCTGGAAGAAGTGGGCCTCAGCCATCGCAGCCACATGCGACCGGCGCAGTTGTCCGGCGGTGAGAAGCAGCGTGTAGCCGTTGCCCGCGCCTTCGCCAAGTCGCCGACGCTGATCTTCGCCGACGAACCCACCAGCGCGCTGGACGCCGAGAACGGCCAGCGCGTGATCGACATCCTGCATCGCTACGCACGTGCGCATGGCGCCACCGTGCTGTGCGTGAGCCACGATCCGCGCCTGATCCGGCATGCCGATCGGGTGATCGCCATGGAAGACGGCATGGTCCGTGGTGACCGCCGCCAGAATCAAACTGTAGAGTCCGCCCCATGACCAAGATGTCGCACCTGCTTCCCCTCAGCCTGGCCCTGTCGGCGGCATTGCTGCTCGGTGCCTGCTCCAGGGAGGCGCCCACCCCGGCATCTGCACCCTCAGGCAAGGCGGACACTGCCGTCGCCAGCAAGGTCGCCGTAGCGCGGGGCATCATTGACGTCGAAGGCGGGCTGATCGCACTGGCGCCGCCGGTGGATGGCTCGATCACTGCCGCACCGGTGAAGGAAGGTGCCACGGTGAAGAAGGGGCAGCTGCTGCTGTCGCTGGATGGCGCCCTGCTGCAGCAGGAAGTGGCAATGGCCACCGCCGATCTGGCGTTGGCCAATGACCGCCTGAAAGGCAGCCAAGTGCAGCTGCGCGAACTGGAGCGCAACGCCACCCGCCTGTCCACGGGCGCCAGCGAAGGTGTGTCCTCGAACCAGCAGGCCGATGCGGCCAAGCAGCAGTTGGCCGGTGTGCGCGCCGACGTCGACGTGGCCGGTGCGCAGGTCGACATGGCCCAACACAAGCTGGAACACGCCAGGCTGAAACTGCAGCAGATGTCGTTGAGTGCACCGGAAGCCGGCACCGTGGTCGGCCAGGTACCGGGCCTTGGCGCATTCGTGCAGGCCGGCAAGCCGGCGATCTCGCTGTTGCCGGCGCGTCCGCTGCAGGTGCGTGCCGAACTGAGCGCCGCCTATGCCGATGCCGTGCAGGTGGGCATGAAGGCTACCGTCGTGCCGGACAGCGATGGCGCCGAGAACACCGGCACGCTGCCGCCGGCACGCGTGGTGCGCATCAGCCCGGTGTTCGCGCAGGCGCGCCTGCCTGAAGACGCAGGGCGTGGCGTGGCCAAGGTGGTGGAGTGCGTGCTGGAGTTCGACGGGCAAGCCAAGGCGCGCTTCGGCCAGCACGTGCGGGTGGAGTTCCTGAAGTAGGCCTGGCGTTGGGTGGGGCCGTCTATGGGCCCTTTCGATGCCTGAGTGCCCGCCACGCGCTCACCGCCGACACCGCGCACAGCGCCAGTAGCAGGCCCACGTCCAGCAGCAGCAACCACAGCAGGTGCATGCCATGCACCGGCGGCTGGTGCATGGCCGACAGCATCCACGGTACCGACCACGCCAGCAGCAGAACGAAGGCGATCAACAGGCGCAGCCACAGTCGTTTCAGTCTCCACGGCCGCACGATCAAGGCGGCCACCACCAGTTCAACCGTACCCAGCAACGCGAACACGATGACGGTGCTGGTCGGGTAGGGCAGCTCGGCGCCTTCCAGGTGATGCAGCAGCCAGTAGTCCGGGGTGAAGCCGGCATTGACCAGCGCGGCGATCAGCGCCAGCCATGTGAGCGCGACCAGCAGCCAGAACAGGCGGACGTAGCGTCTAGGCATCGGCGGTGCCCGTGGTGGTGGGCAAGTGGCTACGTGATGCATGGCGCACGGATATGGCGATCGCGGCCAGTGCCAGCAGGCCGGGCCCGACCGTGAAGTACAGCAGACGCAGCGGGTGGTTGTGCATCAGTGTCCAGGTTGCGAATGCCAAGGGAATGGCCAGCACCAGCAGCTTGGCGAAGAGCGGCCGCAGCACTGCGATCAGCGGCTGCGCGCCAATGAACATCCAGAACAGATAAAACTGGGCGATGCCCAGGCCGATGTCCCGATGGGAAGTGAAGCCGAAATGGTCGCGATACCCGTTCATTCCCAGTGGTATCAGTGCCCAGTACAGCAGGGCCACCAGCAGATGCAGCAGCAGGGCGATCAACAGGGGCGAGCCGCGAAGGAGCATGGGCGCAAGGGGCTGGGCGGGGCAGCGTACCTCAGTGCGGACGCCTGTGACCGCATGGTGTGAAGACTGTTGACGGCGTGAAGGAATTTGGACACAATAGCGCTCCTTCGACGCAGGTCGAACGGAATCTGCGGGAATAGCTCAGTTGGTAGAGCGCAACCTTGCCAAGGTTGAGGTCGCGAGTTCGAGTCTCGTTTCCCGCTCCAGATTCTACAGGGCCCCGGTAGGGGCCTTGTTTTTCTCCCGCCATGGCAAGGCGGGGCACGTTGGGCCACAAGGCTTTACGCGCAGTCAGAAAAGTGAAATCGCTGGTGTGTTTTCCGGATTTCCGGTAGCATGTCGGCTTACGCGGGAATAGCTCAGTTGGTAGAGCGCAACCTTGCCAAGGTTGAGGTCGCGAGTTCGAGTCTCGTTTCCCGCTCCATGTTCCGACAGGCCCCATCTTGGGGTTTTGTCTTGTCAGGGCTACGTTCCTGGCGTGAAGTACGTTGGCCTCATGGCAGAGTGGCTATGCACCGGATTGCAAATCCGTTTACAGCGGTTCGATTCCGCTTGAGGCCTCCAATTGAAAAGCCCTGACCTCGGTCAGGGCTTTTTGTTTGCCTGGATACCGGCACGCGCCCGGATCGATACCCGCTACAGCCGGGCCAGCGCCTGCACCGTGGCCTGCGTGAGCGGCTGGGGCAGAGCATCCAGCGCGAACCAGCCCAGCCCGGTCTGAACCCCCGGCTCTTGGATGGAGGCCTCGGCACCCGCAGCTGCCCGAGCCTCGAAGATCGGCGCGACCCAGTGCTGCGCGAGCGCAGGCTCGAAATGATCGGCCACGCACAGCAGGCGCAGCAGCGTCACTTCCAGCGCCGTTTCCTCGCGGATTTCGCGGACCACGGCGGCCTCCACCGTTTCCATCCAGTCGACTTTGCCGCCGGGCAGGCCCCAATGCCCGCGCTCCGGATCGCGTCCGCGCTGGATCAGCAGGATGCGGCCGTCGGCATCACGGACGACGGCGCCGCATCCAACGCGGGGAATCTGCAGTTCAGTCATGGCGGAGAAGGAGAATGAAAAAGGACGTTCCACATTCTTGCATGCACGCCGCATCAGTGGACCCGCGCTACGCTGGGCACCTGTGCATCAACAGCTTCACGAGGGTGTCGCATGCTTATCCGGCAACTCAGCGCTGAAGACGCCGAGATTCTCTGGCAAGCGCGGTTGCAGGCGCTTTGCGAGTCGCCTGCGGCGTTCCTGTCCACGCTGGCCGAGGCGCAGAATGACTCGGCGGAGGTGATGCGCGCCCAGCTTGCTGATCCCGGCACGCGCTACTTCGGCGCTTTCATCGACGGCATGCTTGCGGGCTTCCTGCGTTATGTACGCCCGATGCGAATGGCGCGACGGCATACGGCAAAAGTGCACAGTATCCACGTGGGCACCGACCATCGTGGCCAGGGTGTCGCCCGCCAGCTTCTTCTTGCAGCGTTCGCGGCTGCGCGCGCGGAAGGCATTGAATCGCTCTCCCTCACGGTGCTGGCGGACAATACTGCCGCGCGCGCTGTATGAATCGCTGGGCTTCAGCGCAATTGGCACAGAGCCGCGGGCAGTCAAACGCGCGGGCAGCTACGCGGTTATCGTCTCGTACTGGATCTCGCTGCACTGACGGTGAAATGTTGCCGCAGGCACGGTCATGTTTCCGTGGCACGATGAGGCTGGACACATGTTCCAGGAAGACAGGGCAATGCACGTTCAGGTATCCAGCAGGGAGCGCGTGGCGCCGGATCACCGTCACCAAGCGGAGGATCTGCTCCGCGAGGCGTTCCCGGACATGCAGGGCGACGGCTATGCCATCCCGGGGCCGGTCGCTCTGGTCCTGGCGATGGAAGGTGATCAGGTGGTCGCCCACCTCGCACTGTACGAACGCAACGTACTGCTGGACGGCGAGCCGGAACGCATAGGCTTGATCGGCGGCGTGGTGGTACGCGTTGACGTTCGCAGGAAGGGCATCGCGTCACGCTTGATCGAAGCTGCGCACGCCGAGTTGCGCCAACGCGGTATCGATTTCGCCGTGCTGTTCGCCCTGGATCATCGGCACTACGCCTCTGCGGGCTATGTGCCAATGCAGAACGAGACCTGCTTCATCGAAGACGGTCACGCGCGCCGTTTCGTCTATCGAGGCGGCATGGTGGCCGCGCTGGGGGAGCGCCGCTGGACCACGGCCTTGCTCGATCTGCAGGGCGAAACGGTCTAGAGAGCTAGACAGAAGCCCCCACGGGCGTCTCCGCGCGGAAGTTGCGCCCGACCGGTTCGCTTACGCCCAGGTAGTGGCGGAACAGGTAGATCAGCGGTTTCCAGTGCGCAACGTCGATCTCGCCGGGCGGGTGCATCGCCATCACGCTGACTTCCACCTGCAGCGGGCACTCGGCAATCGCCTCTGGCGCGACGTGGGTGGAGGCGACTGCACTGAATCCACCCAGCGCGAACTTGTCGCGCACGTGCACGTAGCCCATCGCCTGTTTGGCAGTGGGCACCGGATCGCAGCCTGTCGCCCGCGCGATGGCCTCGACCTGTGCGGCCTGTGCGGATGAGGGGAAGTTCAGTACGCACTCGTTGCGCAACTGCAGGTTGCGATAGCCCTGACCCTGCACGCCGAGGCCCAGCACCACCCGGTCGCCCAAGGCCCAGAATGAAGACAACGGACTGATGTTGCTGCTGCCATCGTCGTTCAGCGTGGTCATCAGCAGCACTGGTGTGCCGGGATACAGGACCGAAGGGGTGATGCGGCGGCGGGGGATCGGAGCGGCTTTCACGGCAGGCCTTGCGCTATCGGGGTGTCCACTGTGCCGTGGCAGCGGGTGCCGATGCTTCGGCCTGCATCGAACTGTCGGCGCGCAACGGCGTGCCACAATGCGGGCATGGTCCACACCTCCGGTTCCCTTGTCAGCGTCGGTGCCCTGGTCGGTGACCAGGCACGCGCGGCCATGCTGCTGCAGCTGATGGATGGGCGTGCGTATACCGCGACGGAGCTGGCTCGTGTGGCCGGAGTGACACCGCAGACGGCGAGCACGCATCTGCGCAGGCTGATTGAGGGCGATCTGCTGGTCGCCGTCGCGCAGGGGCGACACCGCTACCACCGGCTGGCCTCGCACGAGGTTGCCGACATGCTGGAGGGCATCCTGCGCGTTGCCGACCGCACGCCGTCCTGCACGGTTTCCGCATCACGCAGCATGCCGGCGTTGTGTCAGGCGCGGAGCTGCTATCGGCATCTGGCTGGCGTGCACGCAGTGGCGATCACCGACCGCTTGCTGGGGGGCAGGACACCTGGTCCCGCACGAGGGGCATTGGCAGGTGAGTGTGGAGGGTGCAGCGTTCCTGCGGGAGCTCGGCCAGCCGCTGACTGAACTGTTGCGGCTTCCCGTGACGGTCAAGCCTGCACGCTATTGCCGAGGATGCCTGGATTGCACCGAGCGGCGCCCGCATCTGGCCGGGCTGGTCGGCGAGGCGATGCTGGACAGCTTCGTGAAGAACGATTGGCTTCGGCGGATTGAGGGCCGACGCGAACTGCGGCTGACGCAGCCGGGGCGCGAAGCACTGTGGAAGCGGTTCGGCCTGGCGACATAAGTGCCCTGCCAGTCTCATTCGCCCACGACATGGCAAGGCGCTATGGTCGAGTTCCAAGTCTTAGGGAGCTGCAATGGCGAGCAAGGACATGAACGATCGCGGCACGCTGGCGGTACGTCGGCAATGAGCAAATCTTCTGTGGAAGTACGTTGGCTGACGTTCCGGCTGATGAACGGCCAGTCGATTGGACCGGATCGACTGAAGGATGGATGGGTGATTGCTTCGGAGACCCGCCACTGCGGGGTGCGCCGCGAGTCCATCGAAGGCGCGGGCGTGGTTTACGCGCTGTATGCACCGGCCAACCTCGCCTCACCGCGGCGCGCTGAGATGCGCATGCGCGAATTCCTGATGAGCTCCGGCTACACCTTCACCATGGGCACGCTGGGCGGCTGACGCCGCCCGTTGGGATCACGGGCGCACGGTCAGTGCCTGGCCGAGCATGCCGATCGGACCGCGTGCATCGTGCAGCACCGTGCTGGTCAAGCCGAGACCCTGGTGGCCAAACGACACCGACGTGTCGAAGCCCAGCCACTCGCTTTCGGGCATGCCGAACAGGTGCGCGGTCAGATCGAGGTTGGGGAAGGCGACCTCCTTCGGATCGGCGCGCACGGCCATGCCATTGGACAGATCGAACAGGGTGGCGGCACGGGCCAGTGGACTGACCGGCTCGCCGTCCAGCAGCGCATGCTTCGCGCGCGCCCAGTAGGTGGCACGGCCTGGCCCCTGATCGTGCCGGCGGATCTCCACGCTCTTGATGAATCCGCCTGGCCAGACCGTACCTGGATCCCATGCGGGCATTGATTCCGGCGCTGCAATGGCAGCGATCGGCGTGCCGGCGATGGCCTGCGTATCGTTCGGGCGCATCAACCATGCACGCACGCGCAGCGCCGGGCGATCGTCATGACGCAGCGTAGCTTCGACCAGTTCGATGGTGCGACCAGCGCGCAGCACCTGTACGTTGGCCTCCATCGCTTCGATCGGAATGGTGCCAAGGATGTCGTAGGACAGGCGTGCGATCAGGAAACCGTGCCCGCGCGCTGCGGCGTCGCGTTCCAGGTGGTGCGCCAGCAGTCCGATCGCAGGTGCGATGTGTTGTTCGCGGATGTTCCAGGCGCCGCCAGTGTGTTCGGTCGGCAGGTAGCGGGTGTCGCTCAGTCGTTCGAAGAAGGCCATCGTATGCGTTGTGTCAGCAGGGAAGGGCGGCGGCAGGCATTGCACCGATCCCTGCATCGTAAGCGTTTGGCCGCATGGCGGGCTGAGCCGGCCCCCGAAGGAGCCGGCCGGACACCGGTCAGGGCGACGGGCAGTCCATTTCACGGCACAGCTTGTACTCGGCCAGACACTGCTCGGAGGTCTTTCCCAATGGCCCATGGGTTGCACGCAGGCACTGTTCGTACCTCAGGGTGCAGAACTCGCAGGAGTCTGCGGCGAAGGCCAGGCCGGTCACGGCCATGCCAAGGAGCATCACGGTCTTCAAGGTCGTCTTGATCATCACGTCAGTCCTTTGTGTGCCCGTCAATGGGCCGGGCCACCATAGCAGCACTTGCTGGATGGTCCTGATGCGCTGCGGCACGCGGTGGTCTCAGTGCTGTACCGCCTTCAAGGCGTCGACCACCTGCGCTTCCGAAAAGCCACAATGCCCTTCGCCCACTGGCGGCAGCACGCGCGGCAATGGTCGCGCGCCAACCCGTGCGGCCATCTGCGGATACACCGCCTGCATGTGCGGCACGATGGTGGGGTCGTTGTGGTTGAACTGGATCGCCAGCGGTCGCTTCACCGCGCCGGTCAATGCGAGCGCATTGCGGACATGCGCCTGCGCCGCAGGCACGGGATCGATGCGTTGCACGCCGGCATTGAACGCGGCGTCGTCACCGAATCCGCTGTACATCACACCAAGGTTGCCGACCGGCATGCCGCCGCTGCGCGTGGCCAGTTCATGCAGGACCAGTGCGTGCAGGCTGATCGTGCCGGCCAGTGCATCAGCGGAGACCTGCAGCCGCTGCGCCAGCAATGCAGCGTGCAACGGATCGTGTTGCAGAGCATTGGCGATGCCCTGGTACAGCTCACCCTGCGGCAGCATGGCGGCTTCGCGCGATACCAACCCGGTGCCCGGCAGCCCCTCCGCCTTGGGGAAGAAGTAATCGAATGCGACCAGCGTGGTCAGCAGATCGGTCGCGATCTGTTCGCCACTGAGATTGGCGCCGCATAGCGACACACCACCGGCGTAGTGTTGCGGGAAGCGCTCGAGGCTGCCAATGGTCACGGCACCGCCCATCGAGAATCCCAGCATCCAGGTGTGGCGTACATGCTTGAGTTCAGCCACTACCTGCTGGCGCAGGCGTTCCGTATCGGTGATCGCATCGGCCACCGCCCAGCCCTGGCTGGCATAGGCACTCTGCGCGACCGCGTAACCTGCTGCCAATAGTGGCGCAGTGCTGTCATTGGCCGCCATGGGTACGGTGCGCGGCACGCCGACCGGTTCATAGCCATGGGCCAGCATCACCAGCTCGCCATTCCAGTTCGCTGGCACATCCAGCCGCCAGGGCGCGCCCTGCAGTTCGCCGCTGAGCATGCGTGCCGCCGTCGGCGGTGCAGCCAGCGATGTCATCCAGGGCAGCAGGCAGAGGGCAACAGCGCATCGAAGCAAGGGACGCATCGGGGTCATTCCATGCGGGAATGGCGCCGAGCATAGATCCCCGAGCCACCTTGCGCGCGCTGCACTGCCGCAGGGCATTGCCGGCCGACCGTGCTGCGCTCTACGCTGGCGGCATGGCCCTGCACAGCACTGCGTCGATTATCCGCATTCCCCACGGGAAGGCGGGGTAGCGCGCGGTCGTCACGGCCATGCAGCCCGCCCGGGAAGGCGGGCTGCACGCAGCGCTCTCCGGGGTAGATGAATCCACCAAGGAGAACGCAGATGCACGACTCTTCATCGAACGACCCTGCGCCGACCCTGCACCTGGTGTGTGGCAAGATCGGTGCCGGCAAATCCACCCTGTCTCAGCAGTTGGCATTGGCGCCGCGCCACGTATTGATCAGCGAAGACGCATGGCTGGCGGCGCTGTACCCGGGCGAAATCCATTCCATTGCCGACTATCTGCAGCGCGCAGCTACGTTGCGCACCGCGCTGGCCGATCATCTGCGTGCATTGCTGCAGGCGGGTGTTTCGGTGGTGCTCGATTTTCCATTCAATACGCCAGCCAGCCGCGCGTGGGCACGTGAAGTGTTCTCGCCGGCTGGCGCTGCATATCAACTGCATTTCCTCGATGTTGCCGACGAGGTCTGCAAGGCGCGGCTGCGCGCGCGCAATGCACTCGGCGAGCATCCGTTCCAGGCCAGCGACGAGGAGTTCGCACAGATCACCCGCCACTTCGTGGCACCGGCCGCGGAAGAGGGCTTCGTGGTGATCCGCCATACGGCGTAGGACTGGGCGCGGTGCCGGTCAGGTGGTGGGCGCCGGTCCACCGCAGGCGACGCGATGCATGGGAAAGTCCATTGCCTGCTTCGGATTGTCCTGCGCGATCTCGATGCGCGCATGCGCGCGCTGGTCGTCGAGGCGCCGATAGTGGATACGCTGCGGGAAGTCGTTGGCGGGATTCTCGAACACGGCTTCATTGCCATCGACCCGGGTAGCGTTGAAGTCTGTGGCGTTCTGGCCGGAGGACAGGGCGGTCAGCACCAGGCGGCCGTCGTCATGCTGGCGCAGCTGCATGAACTCGAAACCCACCGTGCGGCCGTCCCGCAGGCTGCGGCTGCTGCCGAACAGGGTGTTGCCAGCCAGGGTGGACCACTGCTCGCCGGCACCGGCCGGCTGGCCATCAAGCTGCCAGCAACCGGCCAGCCAGGCCAGGTGTTCGATCTTCGACGGTGGAGCGGCCTGTGCGTGCGCGGCCGCGAGCAGCAGTGGCAACAGGGCCAGGGCGATGCGGAGCGACATCGGTGCCTCCATGCGCGGGGATGTGCGGCCTGTATAGCGCCCGGGGGGCGAGGCGGCCAGTGCCGTCCTTTCCGGTGTCGATTCCGATACGATCTGTCGCATTGAGCCATTTTTGATTGACCCGGAGTCCCGCCATGGTCGACCGCCTCGCCATCCTTCTTGAACGCTTCGCGGTCACGGCTTCGGTGTTCCATGCCGGCGCGCTGTGCGGCATCAACACGCTGGGTGAGGATGAGGCGGGTCAGTTGCACCTGGTGCGGCGCGGGCCGCTGCAGGTCAGTCACGGGCAGCAGACCGTGCAGGTCGAAGTGCCGAGCCTGCTGCTGTATCCGCGGCCGATGCCACATCGCTTCAGTACCGACCCGCAGCAGGGCGCCGACATGGCCTGCGCCAACCTGCATTTCGAGGGCGGACGGCTCAATCCGATCAGTGCTGCGCTGCCCGATTTCATCTGCTTGCCGCTGGCCGACCTGTATGGAGGCAACGCGGCGCTGGAACTGCTGTTCGAAGAGGCGTTCGAGCAGCGCTGCGGGCGGGCAGCGATGGTCAACCGGCTGTTCGAGGTGGTGATGATCCAGGTGCTGCGCCAGCTGATGGAAGGTGGCGAGATGCGCGGCGGCCTGTTCGCCGGGCTGGGTCATCCGCGGCTGCGGCTGGCATTGGTGGCGATGCATGAAGCGCCCGCACAGTCCTGGACCCTGGAAGACCTGGCCGAGGTCGCCGGCATGTCACGCAGCGTGTTCGCCGCCAGCTTCCGCGAGGCGATGGGCACCACGCCAGGCCAGTACCTGCAGGGGTGGCGGGTTGGGCTCGCGCAACAGGCGCTGCGGCAGGGGCGGCCGCTGAAGCGGATCGCCGACGAAGTGGGCTATGGCAGCGAAGCGGCGTTGTCGCGCGCGTTCAAGGCGCATACCGGGCAGTCGCCACGGGAATGGCGCGGGCAGGCGCGGGCCAGCGCGGCCTGATCGGTCAGCCCAGCGCCAGCCGGGCCAGCTTCATGCCACCAAACAGACCGGCCAGGCCCAGCGCCACCGAGCCACCGGCATACAGTGCCGCCAGCCCATGCTGGCCACGCTGCAGCAGCAGGCCGATCTCCAGCGCGTAGGTGGAAAACGTGGTGTAGCCGCCGAGGATGCCGGTGGCCAGCAGCAGGCGCAGCTGCGGCGAGGCGCCATTGCGCATGGCAAAGGCCTCGACCACCACGCCCATCAGCAGCGCACCGCTGATGTTGATCAGGAAGGTCGACCAGGGCCAGGGACTGCCGACCGCCACCCGCGCGCCGATCAGGTTGCAGGCGTGGCGCAGGCAGGCGCCGATGCCGCCGCCGACGAAGACCAGGAAATAATTGTTCAATGCTTGCATGGCGTGCCTCGAATGCGGGTTCGCAGGGTCAATGGCGAACGCCGAGGGCAGGCACGACCTGCCGTCGACGAACACCGGGTTCGTCCTGGCAGGAGCCATCAGCCTTCTCAGGCGGTTATCGGGGGAGCCCCATCCCCATCGCGGTCCATGCTACCAGCGGCGGTGCATTCACGTCATCGAGGTCGTCAGAACGCGAGCCACCTTGCTGCGGCTGAAGCCATCCATCAGCAGTTCGAACGCGAGCAGATCCAGCGCCGCATGGCGGCGGTGGTCGATCTCCAGCCCGTTCTCGGCCACCAGATGGCTGACCAGCTCGTAGGCGTCCTGCCAGACATCCAGATGGGCCTGGCTGGGGATGTAGGCACTGCCGGGCTCACCGACGCCGAGCCCGCTGACCCCGTACAGCAGCTCGCGGGCGTCCAGCTTGGCCGCATCTGCGATGCGGAACAGCTGTTCGGCTTTCACGTGCGAGGCGCTCACGTGATCGTTGAGCCAGTTGCTGATGGTTGCTGTCGTTGATTTGGCGGCGCGTGCCAGATCGGCCGGGCGTGGGTGCCCGGCTTTCTTCATGGCTGCCGCGAGTCGTTGGCCGAGAGTATTCATCTATGCAAGCCAGCTTAACGCGTGGATTGCGAAGAAGCCTTGTCGCAAGAATCAGTCTGGTTAACAGAAGGACCGCCCGTGACCGAATTCTGGAGCAAGCGGCAGGTGCGCACCCGGCTGGGATTCCGCACCGACGCCGAACTGGCACGCTTCTTTGGCATAAGCCGTTCCGCAGTGTCGCAATGGCCGAGGGACTTCCCGATTCCGGCCCTGCGGCAATACATCCTGCATCAGCGCTATCCGAACCTGTTCCCCACGACAGAAGCGTCGGCGGGCGAATCCATCTGACTTGCGCCGCCTTTTGTCGCATCTAGCACGCTAAGCGCCTTTTGCTAAGTATGCTTAGCAAAATAGGTAAGATCGATCGATCTGAGAATCACAATTGGCGCCATCTACTGGAGGTGACGGTTCCTGGGTCCCGCTTACTGTCGGCTTCACCCCATCCGGGGGGGGCGGGTCCCCGTATGTAGTTTCGTGAACGATTAATAATTTCAATCACGAAAGTCGCTGCATGTAATTGACCTGTCGTGAAATCTATGACTAATTGGAGTCAACCAAGCGTGAAGCCTGGGAGTCTTTCAGTAGCACGCAAGTGAGTCGGTAGACCGTCAACAATGCAGAACAAGTCCAACGGAGGTCGTATGGAATACGGCATGCATGGCTTGGCTGAACGGGTACGCCGCGAACTGGAAGCCAGTTACCACAAACACGGATGCGGTCCGGCGTTCTGGGATACCTACCAGCAGGTGCTGGACCGTCTGGTCCCGCAGGGGACCGAGCGTACCGAAGTCACCAACGAAATGGCGCTGATCATCGAACAGCTGGGCATCGTCCGGCGTGCGCAGCTTGTGCCGCCGCACGCCAACGGGTCGCGTTGATTCAGAGCAGGCGCCAGGCGCCGCAGGCAAGCAGCGCCAGCAACAAGGACAGCAGGGCCAGGGTCCGGGGTCGCCACAGGCGCTTCGATTGTCCAGCCATCGCCTGCGGACTGCAGTAGCGCACCAGCCCCGGACCGAAACCGGCCCGGTGCTGTTGTTGTGCGCAGGCCTCCAGGCAGGCGCCGCAGGCCAGGCAATCGGCCTGCGGCCCCTGGCGGATGTCCAGCTGCATCGGGCAGGCGCTGACACAAGCAGCGCAGTCGATGCAGTCACCGAGGCGGTCGGCGCTGAAGGTCGGCATCGGTCCGGCCAGCAGCGGATGCGCGGCGCGGAATACGTAGTCCTGCGCAGTGGTCGGGTCGAGCAGGCCGCGGCCACGGCCCAGTACTCCGCCAAGCCCGGACGGACGTGGCCCGCGCGGCTCACCGCGACGGGCGTCGTACAGCATGCGCGGTGTGTGCGGATCGGTCAGCAGCGGCTGCATGCGTGCGAACGGGCACAGCGAACGGCAGACCTGCTCGCGCAGGAAACCGGCATTGCCCCAGGTCGCAGCTGCATAGAACAGCACCCAGAAGGTTTCCCAGCGGCTCCAGCCGACGTGGGGCGCAGCGGTCACCAGTTCGGCGATGGGGCTGAACAGGCCGACGAAGGTGATCCCGGTCCACAGCGACAACAGCCCCCAGGCCAGCTGGGTGGCCGGGCGTACAGCAGGTGCAGGCAGCATGCGGGCCGCGCTGCGGGCGATCCCGTCGAAGGCGCGCCGCCACAGGGTCTGCGGGCAGGCATGGCCGCACCAGATGCGCCCGGCGAGGTGGGTAAGCAGCGCAAGGCCCACCGCCAGCACCGCCAGCAGTCCGATCAGCACGCCGGCGTCGCTGGGCCACAACGTCCAGCCAAACAGGTCGAATCGCCGCGCGTTGATGTCCAGCAACAGCGCCTGGCGACCCTCCCAGCGCAGCCACGGCAGTGCGTAGAACAGCGCCAGCAAGGCGGCGCTGAGCGTGCCGCGCCAGTGCCAGGGACGAGGGATCCGGGTGCAGGACGTGCTCATCCCAGCGGCAGCTCGTCGTCGTCATCGCTCGGCATCGGCCGCTGCAGGTACCAGGTGACCGCGCTGGACAGTGCCGTCACCGACCAGAACATGAAGAATCCCGCCGTATAGCCCAGTTCGCGACTGATGGCCGTGCCCGGGAAACTGATGGCCTGCAGGCGCAACGGATCGACGAAGGCGAAGAACACCACGCTGGCAACGCCGGCGGCGATGAAGCTGGGCCAGAGGATGGCGCCCCACTGCTGGATCAGCCTCTGGCGGCGGTTGGGAGAAGGTCTGTTCATGCTGTCCCGGATCGAAAAGTGGGCGGCGCGTATACTTCGCCAAGGCTGGCGCGGCATCCGCAGGGCATGCTTCCTGCAAGCGTGCCAGCCTAGGTGCAGCGGACTGCGCCGACATTGATCTGGATCAACGGCGCTGCCGCCTGGGTGCGGCACACTGCCGGCACGCTTTGGGTACCCCGATGAACGCAACACCGCCGCCTGTCCTCCCCGTCGCCTCGCCCGGGTTGTGCACCGAGCAGGAAGTGACCCGCCTGGTTCACGATTTCTATGCCCGCGTGCGTGAGGAAGAACGGCTGGGACCGGTGTTCGAGGCGCACGTCCACGATTGGCCTGAGCATCTGGCGCAGCTGGTCGACTTCTGGTCGGCGATGCTGCGCGGTACCCGCCGCTTCAAGGGCTCGCCGATGTCCAAGCACATGGCCATCGAGCTGGACAAGGACCTGTTCGACCGCTGGCTGGTGCTGTTCCGGATCACCACTGCCGAACGCAACAACCCGCCGATGCAGGAACTGGCCAACGACGTGGCCGCGCGCATCGGTGACACCTTCTGGAAGCGCTACCAGATGCTGCGCTGGCCGCAGGTGGGTCTGCCGGTGCTGGGGATCCCCGGCAAGGATTGATCTGGGTCAAGGCGGCGCAGGCCGCCCGGCGCGATGCTGGCGGCATGGACACGTTCTCTCCCGCCGCCGGTGGCCTGGCCTGGACCTTCGACCCCGACCTTCTGCGCCGGCACGACCGGCCGGGCCCGCGCTACACCTCGTATCCGACCGCGCCGCATTTCCATGATGGCTTCGACGCGCCGGCGCTCCGCCAGGCGATCTCCGACAGCAACCAGCTGGCCCGCGCGCTGTCGCTGTATGTGCATGTGCCGTTCTGTTCCAGCCCCTGCTTCTACTGCGGCTGCAACCGGGTGATCACCCGCGATCGCGGTCGTGGCCACAGTTACGTCTCGCGCGTGCTGGCCGAGGCCGACCTGTTGGCGCCGCAGTTCGATGACGGCCGCGAGGTGATCCAGCTGCACCTGGGTGGTGGTACGCCGAACTTCCTCGATGCCGAGGCGATGACCACGCTGGTGGAAGGGTTGCGCCGGCGCTTCGATTTCAGTGATTCGCCGCAGCGCGATTTCTCGATCGAACTCGATCCGCGCTTCATCGACACCCGCGACGTCGCCATGCTGGCGCGGCTGGGCTTCAACCGGGCCAGCCTGGGCGTGCAGGATTTCGACCCGCAGGTGCAGGAATCGATCAACCGCATACAGGGTGTGCAGCAGACGCTGGACATCCTGCGCGCCTGCCGCGACAGCGGCATGCGTTCGGTCAACGTCGACCTGATCTATGGCCTGCCGGGGCAGAGCCTGGAAGGATTCGGCCGCACCCTCGAACGGGTGCTGGCGCTGCGCCCGGATCGCCTGGCGGTGTATGGCTACGCGCATCTGCCGCATCTGTTCCGCGCGCAGAAGCAGATCGACGAAAGCCGCTTGCCTTCGCCGGAAGACAAGCTGGCGCTGCTGGGCCTGGCGGTGGAGAAGCTCTCCGCGGCTGGCTACCAGTACATCGGCATGGATCACTTCGCACTGCCGGAAGAGGATCTGTCGCGCGCGCAGCGTGCCGGCCAGCTGCATCGCAACTTCATGGGCTACACCACTCACGCCGATACAGATCTGCTCGGCCTGGGCGTGAGTGCGATCAGCCACATCGGTGCCACCTACAGCCAGAATCCGCGCGATCTGCCGTCGTGGGAGGATGCGGTGGACCAGGGCCAGCTGCCGGTCTGGCGCGGCGTGGCGTTGAGTGCCGACGACCAGCTGCGTGCGGAACTGATCCAGCAGCTGATGTGCCAGGGCGAGGTGGATGGCGTGCTGCTGGGGCAGCGTCACGGCGTGGATTTCGAGCAGTACTTCGCCGAGGACCTGCGTTCGGTGCAGCGGCTGCAGGAAGACGGCCTGGCCGAATACCGCGATGGCGTGGTGCGTGCCAGCGAACCTGGGCGGCCATTGCTGCGGTTGCTGGCGATGTGCTTCGACCCGTATCTGCGTGCCGCACATGAGCAACCGCGTTACTCGCGGGCGATCTGAAGGTAGCGTGTGCTGCGCTCGCGTGGTGCCCGGAGCCGGAATCGAACCGGCATGGGGTTGCCCCCGGCGGATTTTAAGTCCGATGCGTCTACCAGTTTCGCCATCCGGGCCTGCAGCGCGGCGCCGATTGTAGCCCACCTGCGGTGCCGCGACCGGATTGCATCACGGCGGCGGCGTGCTTAACTGTCGATCGCATTCATGTCATAGTCCCTGCCATCGTTCCCAGGGGGGGAGCCACCTGATGTCGCTGCACGCGATTGCCTATGCCAGTGAGGCCCGCGCCGATCTGCAGACAACCGATCTTGACCGCCTGCTGGCCGACGCCACGGCATTCAATCGTGTAGCCGGTGTCACCGGTGTCCTGATGTTCGACGGAGCACGCTTCCTGCAGTATCTCGAGGGCCCGGAGGATGGCATCGATTCGGTGTTCCAGCGCATTCTCAACGCGCGCAGCCACGTGCAGCTGAAAGTGCTGTGCCGTGCACCCGTGGTGCAGCGCGCATTTCCGCGCTGGTCGATGGGCACGCGGCGGATCGAGCCGGAGCTGCTGGCGCAGATTGTCGATGCCGCGTGGCCCGGCTTCCTGCTTGGCAGTGGTGGATTCGAGCGCCTGCTGCAGGCCTGGACCGGCGCCGACGGTGAACTGGAACCGGCCGCGGTGGCGTTGGGGTCCTGAGCCTGCCTTGGCGGCAGGGCGCCGGGGCCGGTAGGCTGTAGCCTTTCTGGCGCAGGTTTTCCGGAGTGGTGCAGCAGATGAGTGTGTTGGCCGAAGCCATGGCAGCGTATGTGCGATCGCATCCGTTGCACGGGATGTGCCGATGAGTGCGCCGGTTGCGGCGGCCAGCGCCCCCCGGTTTGCCGTGATCGGCCTGGGTTATGTCGGCCTGCCTTTGGCGGTGGCGTTTGGCCGGCAGTGGCCGACGTTGGGCTTCGATATCGATGCCGGTCGCATCGCCGAGCTGCGCAGCGGCCAGGACCACACGCTGGAAATGGAAGCCGACGAGCTGGCCAGTGCGCAGCGGCTGCAGTTCGGCAGTGATCCGGCATTGCTCGATGCCTGCAATGTCTACATCGTCACCGTGCCGACCCCGATCGATGCATACGAGCAGCCCGACCTGGAGCCCCTGCGTTCGGCGACACGACTGATTGCCAGTCATCTTCGCGCCGGCGATCTGGTGATCTACGAGTCCACGGTGTACCCCGGCACCACCGAGGAAGTGTGCGTGCCGCTGCTGGAGCAGGGGTCGGGCCTGCGCTTCAACGAAGACTTCTATTGCGGCTACAGCCCGGAACGGGTCAGTCCCGGCGACCGCCAGCGGCGCCTGGCCGACATCCGCAAGATCACGTCCGGCTCGACACCGGAAGTCGCTGCGGTGATTGATGGTCTGTACCAGCGCATCATCGCCGCCGGTACGTTCCCGGCACCTTCGATGCGCGTGGCTGAGGCGGCCAAGGTGGTCGAGAACATCCAGCGCGACGTCAACATTGCGCTGGTCAACGAGCTGGCCCTGATATTCGATCGGCTCGGCATCGATACCCAGGACGTGCTCGACGCCGCCGGCAGCAAGTGGAATTTCCTGCCGTTCCGGCCGGGGCTGGTCGGCGGTCACTGCATCGGCGTCGATCCGTATTACCTGCTGCACAAGTCCGAGAGCGTGGGCTACCACCCGGACCTGATCCACACCGCACGGCAGGTCAACAACCGCGTCGGCGAGCATGTGGCGGCGCGGGTGCTGGCGATGCTGGCCGAGCGTGGCCGTGTGCCGGCGCACGCACGCATCCTGGTGCTGGGCGTGACCTTCAAGGAGGATTGCCCGGACCTGCGCAACAGCCGCGCGCTGGAACTGGCGCAACGGCTGCGCGATGCCGGCGCGCAGGTAGAGGTCAGCGACCCGTGGGTCGGCCCGGCGGCATTGACCGGCGAGGGCCTGGATTGGGTGGCCGAGCCCGGGGCAGGGCGCTATGACGCAGTGGTGCTGGCGGTGGCCCACGCCCGTTTCAAGGCGATGGATGAATCCGCAATCCGGGGGCTGTTGGCGCCGGGTGGCCTGGTCTACGACGTGAAATCGGCCTGGCCGCGCAACGTGGTTGACGATCGCTTGTAAGCCCGGGCAGTGAACGGCGCGGTAGACTCGGGGGCAGTTGCAACCGAGGAAAGCCATGCACCGGTATATCGTCTACCTGCTCGCCATCCTGATGTTCCCGATATGCCTGTGGCTGGCCACGATCTGGCCGGCCTGGTATTGGGGCGTCGGCCTGACTGCCGCGATGGTGGCGCTGGGGACCTGGGATCTGCTGCAGAAGCGCAGCACGCTGCGCCGCAACTATCCGGTGATGGCGCACTTCCGCTACGGGCTGGAATCGATCGGCCCGGAGATCCGCCAGTACTTCGTGCAGAGCGACCTGGAAGACGTGCCGTTCTCGCGCCAGCAGCGGGCACTGATCTACCAGCGCGCCAAGAACGAGATGGACACGGTGCCGTTCGGCACCCTGCGCAGCACCTATGCGGTGGACTACGAGTGGATCAATCATTCACTGGCACCGACCGCCATCGCCAAGCATGACTTCCGCGTGTTGATCGGCCCGAACTGTGCCAAGCCCTATTCGGCCAGCGTGTTCAACATCTCAGCGATGAGCTTCGGTTCACTGTCGGCCAATGCCATCCGCGCGCTGAACGAAGGCGCGCGCCGGGGCGGCTTCTATCACGACACCGGCGAGGGTTCGATCTCGCCCTACCACCGCGAGATGGGCGGTGACCTGGTATGGGAGATCGGCTCGGGCTACTTCGGTTGCCGTGACGAGAAGGGCGGTTTCAGCGAGGAGCGCTTCGTTGCCAATGCCACCCATGACCAGGTCAAGATGATCGAGATCAAGCTGTCGCAGGGCGCCAAGCCGGGCCACGGTGGCGTGCTGCCGGCGCCGAAGGTGACCGCCGAGATCTCGGTGACGCGTGGCGTGCCGATGGGGGTGGACTGTGTGTCGCCGTCGCGTCACTCGGCGTTCTCGACGCCGGTCGAGCTGCTGCAGTTCGTCGCCCGCCTGCGCGAGTTGTCCGGTGGCAAGCCGGTCGGCTTCAAGCTGGCCATCGGCCATCCGTGGGAGTGGTTCGGCATTGCCAAGGCGATGCAGGAAACCGGGTTGCTGCCGGATTTCATTGTGGTCGACGGCGCCGAGGGCGGCACCGGTGCGGCACCGGCGGAATTCGTCGACCATGTGGGTGTGCCGATGCACGAGGCGCTGCTGCTGGTGCACAACACCCTGGTCGGCCTCGATCTGCGCGATCGCATCCGCATCGGTGCGGCTGGCAAGATCACCAGTGCGTTCGACATCGCGCGGACCATCGCGCTGGGGGCTGACTGGTGCAATGCCGGCCGAGGCTTCATGTTCGCGCTGGGCTGCATCCAATCACTGAGCTGCCATACCGACAAGTGCCCGACCGGTATCGCGACCCAGGATCCCGCGCGCTGGAGGCATCTGGATGCACCGGACAAGGCCACCCGTGTGTACAGCTACCACGAGCACACGCTGCATGCCTTGAAGGAACTGTTGTGTGCCGCGGGCCTGAATGATCCGGCTGAACTCGGGCCGGAACACATCCTGCGCCGTGTTTCGCCGGTGGAGATCCGTTCGCTGGCCTCGCTGTACCGTTACCTGGAACCGGGCGAGCTGCTGCACAAGGTGCCGGACCATGCGGTGTTCCATGCGTTCTGGGCCGATGCGCGCAGCGATTCCTTCCAGCCGCCGCCGAAGATCCAGGCACTGCGTGCCAGCAAGTCGCGATAACGTGATGTTGTAGAGCCGAGCCCATGCTCGGCTGCTTCTCGATCACGCATCGCGATGTTGGAACGAAGATCAGCCGAGCATAGGCTCGGCTCTACAAGGAGATGTCATGCAGTTCAGGACCGGCACCATGGATGACGTGGCCATGTTGTGGGCGCTGCGCACGCGTTGCGTGCGGGAGACCTGCAGCAGTCATTACCCGCCTGAGGTCATTGCGCCCTGGTCTGCCTCGCCGCCACCGTCGCAGTACGCGCGGCTGTTGTCGCAGGGTCGCTGCGTGGTGGCCGAGGACGAGCAGGGCGGTCTGCTCGGCTTTGGCGTGTTCGATGCCGATGCCAATGAAGTCGATGCGTTGTTCGTCGATCCGGATCGTGGCGGCAAGGGCATCGGCCAGGCGCTGATGCAGCGCCTGCTGGCGATGGCCGATCCTGAGCGCGAGGTGGTGCTGTCAGCCTCGCTCAACGCCGTGCCGTTCTATCAGCGGCAGGGGTTCATCAGCGTGCGCGAAGAGGCCTACCCGCATCCCAGCGGCGTGGCGCTGGCTTCGGTGAGCATGCGCCGGCCGTGGTGAGCGCCCGTTTTCTGCGTTCTGTAGAGCCGAGCCCACGCTCGGCTGCTTTTGATTCAAGCCGAGCGTGTGCTCGGCTCTACAGGTAGCGCAGTCGAGCATGGCTCGACGCTACAAGGCAGGCGTCACCGCTCCGCCAGCCACCCGATCACGCCTTCCGCAGCACGCAGGCCACTGGCGTAGCACGCGGTCAGCAGGTAGCCACCCGTTGGTGCCTCCCAGTCCAGCATCTCGCCGGCACAGAACACCCCGGGCACTGCCCGCAGCATCAGGCCATCATCCAGCGCACCCAGGCGCACGCCACCGGCGGTGCTGATCACTTCGGCCATTGGCCGGGGACGCAGCAGGCGCAGCGGCAGGCGCTTGAGCGTAGCCGCCACAGCCGGCAGGTCGTTGCCCGCTTCTTTACCCAGAATCTCGAACACCAGTGCGGCTTTCACTGCATCCAGGCCGGCCTGGCGGCGCAGGTGCTCGCCGAAGCTGCGGCCCTTGCGCGGGCGTGACAGATCGGCCAGCAGGCGCGTCTCGTCACGGCCCGGCACCAGGTCCAGCCACAGCATCGCGTGGCCATCGCGGTTGATGGTCTCACGCAGGTCCGCCGCCAACGCGTAGATCAGGCTGCCTTCGATGCCGTACTCGCTGGCCACGCATTCGCCCTGCAGCGACTGTGGCTGTCCGGCCAGGTCGATCCAGTGCGCGACCACCGGCTTCAATGGCGCGCCGGCATTGCGCTGGGCGAAGAATGGGGTCCAGCCCACGTCGAAACCGCAGTTGGCCGACTGCAGCGGTGCGATGTCCACGCCATGGGCCTGCAGTGGCGCGACCCAGGCGCCGTCGCTGCCCAGCTGCGGCCAGCTGCCGCCGCCCATGGCCAGCAGGGTGGCATCGGCATGTACTTCAACGGCGCCGTCTTCGGTTTCAAAGCGCAATGCGCCTTCATCACTCCAGCCGATCCAGCGGTGGTTGGCGTGCAGGCGCACACCCTGCTCCTTCAACCGACGCACCCAGCCGCGCAGCAGCGGCGCTGCCTTGCGGTCGACCGGGAACACGCGGCCAGAGCTGCCCACGTAGGTCTCCACGCCGAAGCCGGCGGCCCAGTCACGCAGTGCCTGCGCGTCGAAGCCATCCAGCCAGCTGCCGACCACGGCAGCCTGCTCGCGGTAGCGGCTGTCGAACAACGGCCGCGGATCGGAATGGGTGAGGTTGAGCCCGCCCTTGCCGGCGATCAGGAACTTGCGGCCGGGTGACCCCTTGGCCTCGTACAGGTCGACCTCCAGCCCAGCGGCGCACAGGCGCTCGGCGGCGAACAGGCCGGCTGGGCCGCCGCCGATGACGGCGACCCGCTGGGGCAGTGCAGTATTACGGTTTGACATCGAGCAGCTCGACGTCGAACACCAGCGACGAGCCAGCCGGAATCGGGCCAACCCGGCGGTCGCCGTAGCCGTAGTCCGGCGGGATCATCAGCGTGCGCTTGCCGCCGACCTTCATGCCGGCCACGCCCTCATCCCAGCCGCGGATGACCTGGCCGGCGCCGAGTGCGAAGGTGAACGGTTCGCCACGGCTGACCGAGCTGTCGAAGGTCTTGCCGTGCTTGGTTTCGGTGCGGTTGTCGTAGATCCAGCCGGTGTAGTGCACGGTCACCTTGCTGCCGGAGACGGCTTCGGCGCCGGTGCCGGGCACAGTATCGATGCGCTCGAAGGTGGTCAGGGTGCCGCCGGGCGGCGGGCCGGACGGTTCGGTCGTGCAGCCAGCGGCGGCGAGGGACAGCAGCAGGGGAAGCAGCAGGCGGCGCATCGGGCGTCTCCGGAAGGGCGCAGGGCGAGGGCGGCAAGGGTAGCGCATCGGCGCCGGGTATCATGGGTACATGGCAAAACTCCTGCTCAATCTGCGCAATGTCGGTGACGACGAATATGCCGATGTCTGCACGCTGCTCGACCAGCACGGCATCGCCTGGTATCGCACCGAACCCAGCCCCTGGGGCATTTCCAACGGCGGCCTGTGGCTGCGCGAGGACGCCGATCATCCGCGTGCGAAGGCGCTGATGGCGGAGTATCAGGCCGAACGCGGGCCGCGGATCCGTGCCGAGCGCGAGCAGGCGTTGCGCGAGGGGACGGCGGAGACGTTCGGCAGCCTGTTCCGGCGCCGACCGGGGTATGTGGTGCTGGTGCTGCTGGCGATGGCCGGTGCGGCGGCGCTGGTGCTGCTGCCGTTCGTGTTATTGCGGGGGTAAGGGGGTTCGGCCGGGTTGCACCCGGCACCCGCAGAGGCAACGGCAACGTCAACGTCAAAAGCTGGTTCCCGTGGGATGGCGCGGCTGTTGGTAGGTATCGACCTTGGTCGACACAGCAGACCCACCCCATGCGTGGATGAACGGGTAAATCTGACCCTGGGGCACTCTGGCGCTAAAATGGCGGGATGATCGCCAATACCGCTGCCTACCATTTCGCCGTCATCGACGCTCCCCAGGCCCTCTGCGACCAGCTGCTGGCGTGTGCCGAGGCGGCGGAGCTGCGCGGCACGATCCTGGTGGCGGGCGAGGGGCTGAACCTGTTCCTGGCAGGTGCGCCAGAGGCGGTCGAGGGTTTCTACGTGGCACTGCGTTCCGACGCGCGCTTTGCCGATATGCGGGTCAAGACCAGCCTCAGTGAGCACCAGCCGTTCGCGCGGCTGAAGGCCAAGGTGAAGGACGAGATCATCAGTTTCCGCCGCAATGATGGCCAGCCGCTGGACTATCCGCGTGCGCCGGCGGTCGATCCGGCCACGGTGCAGCGGTGGCTGCGCCAGGGGCATGACGACGCCGGCAAGCCGGTGGTGATGCTCGACACGCGCAACCTGCAGGAAGTGGAGTACGGCACCTTCAAGGACGCGCTGGTGCTGCCCATCCACAAGTTCACCGACCTGCCCGAGGCGTTGGCGCCGCATCGCGAGGCGCTGAAGGGCAGCACCGTGGTCAGTTTCTGCACCGGCGGCATCCGCTGCGAGAAGGCCGCGCTGTGGATGGTCAATGACGGCATGGACAATGTACTGCAGCTCGATGGCGGCATCCTCGGCTACTTCGAGGAGGTGGGCGGCGAAGGCTACGAAGGCCGCTGCTTCGTGTTCGATGAGCGCGTGGCGCTGGACGCCGAGCTGAAGCCGATGGTGGACCAGCCGCTGCCGGAGCCGCGCCCCAGCGCGTTCTGACCGCGCCTCTGTAGCGCCGAGCCCATGCTCGGCCGCTGTTGGTCGACGAACGGCAGCCGAGCATGGGCTCGGCTCTACACGATCCGGTGGGCGCTGAACCTGCCCCCACGGGAATCAGCATCCCGCCACCGTCACTGGCCGCGGCGCCGGGCCGTCCCCATGCATGGGGGATCCTGTGACGGAAAAACGCCTGATGATCCCGTTGTCGATCCTTGACCTGGCCCCGGTCTGCGAGGGCAGTGACACCACAGCCGCTTTCGCCAACATGCTGGAACTGGCCCAGCACGCCGATGCGCTGGGCTACCGCCGCTACTGGCTGGCCGAACACCACAACATGCCCGGCATCGCCAGCGCGGCCACCGCTGTGCTGATCGGCCATGTGGCCGGGGGTACAAAGCGCATCCGCGTCGGTGCCGGCGGCATCATGCTGCCGAACCATGCCCCGCTGCAGGTGGCTGAGCAGTTCGGCACGCTGGCCTCGCTGTATCCGGATCGCATCGACCTCGGCCTGGGCCGCGCGCCGGGCACCGATCAGCCGACCGCGCGTGCACTGCGCCGCTACTTCGACAGCGCCGACCAGTTCCCGCAGGATGTGCGCGAGCTGCTGCACTACTTCGAGCCGGTACAGCCCGGGCAGGCGGTGCAGGCGGTTCCAGGTGGTGGCCTGCGGGTGCCGACCTGGATCCTCGGTTCCAGCCTGTTCGGTGCGCGCATGGCCGCCTCGATGGGCCTGCCGTATGCGTTCGCCTCGCACTTCGCGCCCGACGTGATGGACGAAGCGCTGGCGGTGTACCGCCGCGAGTTCCGCCCTTCGGCCACGTTGAAGCAGCCGCACGCGATGCTGGCCCTGAACGTTGTCGCCAGCGACAGCGAAGCCGAGTCACGCCGCCTGTTCACCAGCCAGCAGCAGAGTTTCGTCAATCTGCGCCGTGGCCGGGCGGGCAAGATTCCGGCGCCCATCGACGACATCGAATCGTTCTGGGAACCGCATGAAAAGCTGGGTGTGGAGCGGGCATTGGCCTGCACCGTGCTGGGTGATCCGCAGCAGGTGGCCGAGGGCATCGCCGCCTTCGTCGAACGGCACAAGCCCGACGAACTGATGCTCACCGCCAATCTGTACGACCACCGCGCACGCCTGCGTTCGTTCGAACTGGCGATGCAGGCCTGGCACGCCCGCCACGCGGGCTGAACAATTGCGTCACGGCCTGTTGCGGCCGATCCGCGTCTGATGGGGGCTCCCACTTCTGGAGTCCCCACCATGGCCGAGACCCGTGCCGAACACATTGCCCAACTGGCCGAGCTGATCAAGGACGTGGAGGTGGCCATGTTCACCACCACCGGCGTCGACGGGCGACTCTACAGCCGGCCGCTGGCCACCCAGCAGGTCGCCTTCGACGGTGACCTGTGGTTCGTGATCACCGGCGATAGCCCGAAGGTGGCCGAGATCGCGCTCGATCCGCGGGTCAACGTGGCCTACGCCTCGCCCTCGAAGAACACCTACGTGTCGGTGGCGGGGCGGGCACGCGTGGTCGATGATCGCGCGAAGATCGAGGAGCTGTGGTCACCGGTGATGAAGCTGTTCTTCCCCGGTGGCAAGGATGACCCCAACCTTCGCCTGATCCATGTGCGCGCCGACAGTGCCGAATACTGGGATGGCCCGGGCACTCTGCTGGGCACGGCGCTGAGTTTCGTTCTGTCGGCGGTGCAGGACGAACCGGCGGCGTTGGCCGACAACGGGTTCATCGACCTTCGGTGATGGCCGATGTCCGGTAGTGGTAGTGCTGGCCAGCGGCCGGCTCTACCGGCTTCCGGCTCAGAACCAGCGCTGGAACAGTTCCACCGTATAGCCCACCAGCTGCCCCGAACTGAAACCGAAGAATGCGATCGCTGCCAGCGCCGCGATCCAGTTGAACAGCATCAGCGCGCCATCGCGTTCCAGCAGCGCCAACGAGAACAGCAGCAGCTGGAAGCCGAACAGGAAGTTGGTGAAGGGAATCGGCAGCGACAGCAGCAGGCCCAGCAACACCAGCAGCAGGCCGCTGAAGGCGTGGGCGGGCAGCGGTGTCAGCAGTTGCGGCATGCGTGGTTTCAGCATCTTGTCCAGGCGCCGAAGCGGGCGGTCGATGCGGTCCAGGAAACGGTGCATGGTGCCGCGCTTTGGCCCGCGGCGGGCGATGAAGCCCGGCAGCCAGGGGCGGCGCAGGCAGCACAGCATCTGCAGGCCGATCAGGATCACCAATGGACCGCTGACCGCGCCGCCCATGCCCGGAATCGGAATGAACGAGGGCAGGATCGCCACGAACAGGAACACGCCGAACGCGCCCTGCTGCAGGTTGCACAGGATCTGGCCCAGCGGCATGTGCTCGGCCGGATCGCCGGAGGCGAACATCTCCAGCAGGGTGCGGATGCCCTCGTTGCGGTAGGCCGGGCGCTGGGCGCCCGGGCCCTGGCCGGCCTCAGGCGGTGAGCTCATCGGCCTGCTCGTCGGACAACGTGCGCAGCAGCAGCTTGTCCACCCGCGCACCGTCCAGGTCGACCACCTCGAAGCGCCAGCCGGCCCAGTCGAAGTACTCGCCCGCGTGCGGAATGCGGCCGAAGTAGTGGATGCACATGCCGGCCAGCGTGTAGTAGTCGCCGTCCTCGGCGTCGGGCAGGTCGTTGCTGCCGATCAGTTCGCGCACGTCTTCGATCGGCAGTGAGCCGTCCACCAGCAGCGAGCCGTCCTCGCGGGTCACCACCAGTGCATCTTCGTCGGCGTTCTCCACCGCCTGCAGGCGGCCGACCACGGCACCCATCAGGTCACTGATGGTCACCAGGCCCTGGATCTCGCCGTACTCGTCCACCACCAGCGCCATCGACTGCTGTTCCTCGCGGAAGATCTCCAGCAGCTTCATCGCGTGGGTTGATTCGGAAACGTACAGCGGTTCCCGCAGGGTCTGGAACAGCGCGTTGTCGCCGCGCGCCATGCGCGTGGCCAGCGATTTCAGTTCGAGCACGCCGACCACGTCCATGTCGTTGTCGCGGTACACCGGGTACCGCGAGAACTCGTGCTCGGCCATGATTTCCAGGTTGCGCTCCAGCCCGGCCTGGGTGTCGAGCCAGGCGATGCGGTTGCGCGGGGTCATCAGGCTGTCGGCGGTGCGGTCGCCCAGGCGCATCACGCGGTTCATCATGTCGCGCTCGTGGGCGTCGATCACTCCGGCCTCGTGGCTCTCGGCCACCAGCATGCGGATCTCTTCTTCGGTCACCGAGGCGACTTCATCCTTGCCCAGGCCGAACAGGCGCAGGACCAGCTGGGTCGTCTTGGACAACAGCCAGACGAAGGGCAGGGCCAACCTGGCCAGCCAGCTCATCGGCATGGCGACCAGGCCGGCAATGGCCTCGGAGCGGGTCAGGGCCAGGCGCTTGGGAACCAGTTCGCCGAAGATCAGCGTGATGAAGGTGATCAGCGAGACCGCCAGGGCGGTGCCTACCTCGCGCGCGTACGCAAAGCCGGGCATCAGGCCCTGCAGCCAGCCGGCGATCGCGTCGCCGATCGCATCACCGCCGAGGTAGCCGGTCAGCACGCCGATCACGGTGATGCCGATCTGCACGGTGGACAGGAAGCTCTCCGGCTTCTCCGACAGCTCCAGTGCCTTGGCGGCGCGCTTGGAGGTGGCGGCCATCTGCTTCAGGCGGCTCTTGCGCGAGGTCATGACCGACATCTCGGACATGGCGAAGAAGCCGTTCAGGAGAACCAGCGCGAAGACAATCAGGATCATTTCAAACACGGGCATCGTCCCCGGTTGGTGGCAGGGAGGGCGGGTGCTTGCGATGGCGGCTGGCGCTCAGGAACAGGGTCCGGCGCGGCGCAGGGGGATAAGGGTCGTCGTCCATAAGGTGCGCCCGAGGGCGCGCTGGCATCTTAGCAAAGGGGCGTGGCAGGGTGGCAACCGCCTGTTCAGGTTGGGGGCTCCAGAGCCCCGAAAGGGTACGGGGATACCCGTGATGGTCATCTAGCCGTCATAATTCCGTCTGGTGCCGTCCTTCCCGCGACGGCTGACAGGTTTCTCAATGTTCTCTCTGCAGACCATTTTCGGTTCCGGCAAACAGTTCTACACCCTGCTTGATGAGGCTGCCGTCGCGGCCTCCGACGCCGCCAAGGCGCTGCATTCCATGCTGCGCGAGGCCGACCGCCAGCCCGCGCTGGACGCCTTCAAGCTGGCCCGCCTGCGCGAGCGCGCGGCCTCGGACAAGATCAGCCAGGCGCTGGTAGACAGCTTCATGACCCCGATCGAGCGCGAAGACATCGAAGCGCTGGGTTCGGCCCTGTACAAGATTCCGAAGCAGATCGAGAAGTTCGCCGATCGCTATTCGCTGGCCACGACCCACCTGGAGCACATCGACTTCGCTCCGCGCGCGGCGATGCTGGAACAGGCCGCCGGCGTGGTGGTGGAGATGGTGGCCGACCTGCGCCACATGAACCTGGACCGGATGACCGCGCTCAACGAGAAGCTGCGCTCGCTGGAGAACGAGGCCGACCGCCTGATGCTCGAGCTGTACCGCGACATCTATTCGGGCCGCCTGGACAACCTGCAGATGTTCCTGCTGAAGGAATTCTTCGAGATCCTGGAAAAGGCCATCGACCGTTGCCGCGAGGCCGGCGTGGTGGCGTACCAGATCGTGTTGAAGAACAGCTGACGGACGCCGCCGCATGTTGACCCTTGTCCTGGTGGTGATCCTGGCCGCGCTCGTTTTCGAGTTCATCAACGGCTTCCACGACACCGCCAACTCCATTGCCACCGTGGTGGCGACCAAGGTGCTCTCGCCCGGCTGGGCGGTGATGCTGGCCGCCTTCATGAACCTCATCGGCGCGTTGACCGGTACCGCGGTGGCGCTGACCATCGCCTCGGGCCTGCTCAACACCAACGTGGTCGACGTCACCCCGCAGGTGATCCTGTGCGCCCTGCTGGGCGGCATCATCTGGAACCTGATCACCTGGTGGAAGGGCCTGCCGTCCTCGTCCTCGCACGCCCTGATCGGTGGCCTCTGCGGCGCCGGCCTGGCTGCGGCCCACAACAACTGGGACGCCCTGATCTGGTCCGAGCGGCTGGGCAGCTGGGCGCAGAACAAGGGCCTGCTGTGGAAGGTGTTCGTGCCGATGATCACCTCGCCGATCGCCGGCTTCCTGCTCGGCATCGTGGTGATGGTGCTGCTGTGGGCGCTGATCGCCGGCCTGGCCAAGATCGGTGGTGCCATCGGCCGCCTGGCCCGCCCGCGCATCGTCAACGCGTTCTTCGGCAAGGCGCAGATCGCCTCGGCGGCCTACATGGGCTTTGCCCACGGCCACAACGATGCGCAGAAGACCATGGGCATCATCGCCATGACACTGATCGGTGCAGAAGCCACCGGCGCACTGAACGACCTGCCGTCCTGGCTGGCCTTCATGCACCCGGATGCGCATGCCGGTGACGGCATCGCGATGTGGATCGTGCTGACCTGTGCGGTGGTGATGGCTGCCGGTACCGCCTCGGGGGGCTGGAAGATCATCAAGACCCTGGGCCACAAGATGGTCAAGCTGCACCCGATCCACGGCTTCGCCGCGGAGACCAGCTCGGCCACCATCCTGACCCTGGCCGCCCACTTCGGCATGCCGGTCTCGACCACGCACAGCATCTCCACCGCGATCATGGGCGTTGGCTTCGCCAAGAACCCGCGCTCGCTGAAGTTCGGCGTGATCGAACGCATCGTCTGGGCCTGGATCCTGACCATCCCGGCAGCAGGCGGTTGTGCGTACCTGATCCTGAAGCTGTTCGAGCTGGTCGGCTGGACCTGATCTGCACGCACACGTTGCACAAAAAAAGCCCGCCGTATTCCGGCGGGCTTTTTTCATGGGCAGATCATTCTTCCGTATCAAGCGTGTCGACCAAGGTCGACACCCACCAGAGCAGTGCACGACGCCGTTCCGACAGTTCGCGGAGATCTGTCGAAGGCGGGGCGGGGCCGGTTGTGGGGGTGTCCGCGGCATGGATGCCGCGGCCAAGCCCCCAGGGACGGGTTTACGGCGTCCCCCGCAACCGGCCCCACCCCGCCCAACCACGGAAAGCCCGCTTTTGCCGTTGCCGTTGATTCGGCGGGTGCCGGGCCGCAGGCCCGGCCGAACCCCTCAATTACGCTGGAACAGCGCCTGCACATCCTTGCGGAACGCCGCCTGGCTGTCGGCCCGGCTGTAGAACATGTGCCCACCCGGATAACTACGCACCTGCACCCGGTCCGGATTGCTGCCCATCGCCGGCATCTGGTCCACTGTCAGGATCGACCCCATGAACGGGCACGACAGGTCGTTCCACCCATGCACGATCAGCACCTGGAGGTGCGGGTCGATCGCCACCGCCTGGCGCAGCTGGGTCACCGCGCCCTGGCGCAGCTCGCCGTTGCGGTCCCACAGCCGGTTAACGTCGTAATTCAGCGCCTGGTAGCGCGCATCCACCTTCCAGCCGACCACGCGCGTCACGAAGTCGACCATCGCCGTGGTGGTCGGCGCAATGATGCTGTCCAGCAGCGGATCATTGGCGCGCTGCTCCGGATCATTCGGGAACGGATCGAACGCGGTCACGTTCGAGTCGTAGCGGCTGCCCAGCGTGCCCTTGTCGCGGAACACCTCACGCAGATAGGCCTGCGTCTCCAGGCGGCCACCGGCGCGGCGCACGAACTGCGGGTCCAGCCCGGTCAGCTCGGTTACCCGGCGCAGCATCGCCTCGGTCGCCTGCGGGTCGCTGCGGCCCTTCATCAGCGCGGTGGCGTAGTCGCCACGGGTGTACTCCACCACGTCACGCATCGCTGCATCGGTCAGCTTGCCCTAGCGCTCCAGGTGCGCGGCGGCGATCGACGGCAGTGTCTGCATCCATGCCATCGGCGAGACATCGGCGTTGTCTTCCAGGGTCGGGCTCAGGTAGGGCGAGACCAGCACCAGGCCATTCATCGCCACGCCCAGCCGCGTCTGCAGAAAGTGGGTGATGCGGGGGCCACGGTAGCCACCGTAGCTCTCGCCGGTAAGGTACTTGCGTGCGCCCATGCGCTGGTTGCGCAGCAGCCAGTCGTAGATCGAGCGCGACAGGTACTCGATGTCAGCGCTGGGGTTGTACAGCTGCTTCTTCGCTTCGTCATCGCCGATGCGCGCGCGGCTGAAGCCGGTGCCGACCGGATCGATGAACACCAGGTCGGTGAAGTCCAGCCAGGTGCCGGGGTTGTCGTGCAGCGTGGCGGGTGCCGAGGCGCTGTCACCCTCGGAGCCGAAGGTCACCACCTTGGGTCCGATTGCGCCCATGTTGAGGTAGACCGACGATGCCCCCGGGCCGCCGTTGAGCGCGAAGGTCACCGGCCGGTCCTTGCCCGGCATCGTATAGGCGGTGAACACCACATCGGCGACCACCTTGCCTTTCGTATCACGCACCGGCAGGGTGCCGACGGTGGCGGTGTAGTCCAGGGTGCGGCCGGCCAGGCGCATGCTCTGGCGGACCGACGCATCGGCGGGCAGCGCAGGCGCTTCGGTCTTGTCGTCCTTCGGGTCGGGCTTGGCGTCGGCGGCGGGCGCGGCCAGTACCGTGGCAGGGGCGATGAGCAGGCCGACGCAGAGCGCGGCAGTGTGCAGCAGGGACTTCATGGCACCGGATTGGCAGCGGAAGGGGGTTCCGATGCTAGGCCGGTGGCGGGCATGCCGTATGTGTCCAAAGGCATGCCCGCCGGTCGAGGCCGCCACTGGCCAGATTGGGTCAAGCGGGCAGGGGTGTGCGCACGTCGTCGGCCAGCAGGCCGTATACCGCCGAATCGGACAGTTCACCCTGGATGCGCCAGCGCTGCCGCAGCACGCCCTCCAGGTGGAAGCCCAGCCGTTCAAGCACGCGTGCCGAGGGCTGGTTGCGCGGGTCGACCTCGGCTTCCACGCGATGCAGGTGCAGGGTCTGGAACAGGTAGTCCAGCAGGTGCTGCAGCGCTTCGTGCATGTAGCCCCGGCCCTGCCTGTCGGGGGCCAGCAGGTAGCCGATCTCGGCACGTGCGGCATCGCGGTCCAGGGCGAACACCACGCAGATGCCCAGCAACGGACCGTCCAGCGTTTCGCGCACGGCCAGCTTGAGCTGGGTGCCAGTGGCCTGTGCGGCCAGATCATCGTCGATCTGCGCGCGCGACTCGGCCGGTCGTGTCCACGCCGGGTGGTTCCAGAACCGCATCACGTCCGGATCGGACTGGATCGCGAACAGGGCGGCCGCATCGTCGCGGCGGATCGGGCTCAGGACCAGGCGTGCGCTGTGCAGCGGCAGGCCCGGGAACAGCAGCGAGTGGCTGGCCAATACGATGGTCCACGCGGATGGACGCGCATTATGGCGCCGCCGGGTTTGCCGATGGGGGCGGGATCTCTGTAGAGCCGAGCCGATGCTCGGCTGCCCGGCACGGCGCGGAATGCAGCCGAGCGTGGGCTCGGCTCTACAGGAGGGCTGCGGGAGTCAGACTTCCAGGGAGGCGAGATCGCCCTTCGACTCCAGCCAGCCCTTGCGGTCGGACGCACGCTTCTTGGCCAGCAGCATGTCCATCAGCGAGCTCGTCTGCTCGCGATCGTCCACGGTCAACTGCACCAGACGGCGGGTGTCGGGGTGGATGGTCGACTCGCGCAGCTGTGGCGGATTCATCTCGCCGAGGCCCTTGAAGCGGGTGACGTTGATCGCGCCCTTGATCTTCTCGCGTTCGATCTTGTCCAGCATCGAGCGCTTTTCTTCCTCGTCCAGGGCGTAGAACACCTGCTTGCCCACGTCGATGCGGAACAGCGGCGGCATGGCCACGAACACGTGGCCGGCATCGACCAGCGCCGGGAAGTGCTTGAGGAACAGCGCGGTGAGCAGGGTAGCGATGTGCAGGCCGTCCGAGTCCGCGTCGGCCAAGATGATGACCTTGCCATAGCGCAGGCCGGCAATGTCGTCCTTGCCCGGGTCGCAGCCGATGGCCACGGCCAGGTTGTGCACTTCTTCCGACGCCAGCACGCTGTTGGAGGACACTTCCCAGGTATTGAGGATCTTGCCGCGCAGCGGCAGGATCGCCTGGAAGTCCTTGTCGCGGGCCTGCTTGGCGCTGCCGCCTGCCGAGTCACCCTCCACCAGGAACAGCTCGGTGCGCGACAGGTCCTGGCTGATGCAGTCGGCCAGTTTGCCGGGCAGGGCCGGGCCTTGGGTGACCTTCTTGCGGACCACCAGCTTTTCGGTCTTCAGGCGCGCACTGGCGCGTTCGATGGCGATCTGGGCGATCTTCTCGCCCAGTTCCACGTTCTGGTTCAGCAGCAGGCTGAAGGCATCGTGGGCGGCGCCTTCGATGAAGCCAGCAGCCTGGCGCGAGGACAGGCGTTCCTTGGTCTGGCCGCTGAACTGCGGGTCGGTCATCTTCAGCGACAGCACGAACGACACGCGGTCCCACACGTCTTCCGGGGCCAGCTTGACGCCACGCGGCAGCAGGTTGCGGAAGTCGCAGAACTCGCGCAGCGCCTCGGTCAGGCCGGTACGCAGGCCGTTGACGTGGGTGCCGTGCTGGGCAGTGGGAATCAGGTTGACGTAGCTTTCCTGCACCAGCTCGCCTTCCGGCAGCCAGGCCACGGCCCAGTCAACAATTTCGGTGTCCTTCTTCAGGTTGCCGACGAACAGCTCGGCCGGCAGCATCTCGCGATCGCCCAGTTCCAGCTTCAGGTAATCGCGCAGGCCGTCTTCGTAGTACCAGGTATCGACTTCACCGGTGGCTTCGTCGGTCAGCTTCACGGTCAGGCCCGGGCACAGCACGGCCTTGGCGCGCAGCAGGTGCTTGAGCGCGCGCACCGCGAACTTGGGCGTGTCGAAGTACTTCGGGTCGGGCCAGAAGCGCACGCGGGTACCGGTGTTCTTCTTGCCGACGCTGCCGACCACTTCCAGCGGGGTGGCACGGTCGCCGTTGCGGAAGGTGATGCGGTGTTCGGCACCTTCGCGCTTGATGTGCACTTCCACCAGGGTCGACAGCGCGTTGACCACGCTGACGCCGACGCCGTGCAGGCCGCCGGAGAAAGTGTAGTTGTTGTTGCTGAACTTGCCGCCGGCGTGCAGGCGGGTGAGGATCAGCTCGACGCCCGGGATTTTCTCTTCCGGATGGATGTCCACCGGCATGCCGCGGCCGTCATCGCTGACCTCCACGCTGCCGTCCTTGTACAGGGTGATCTCGATCGAGCGGGCGTGGCCGGCGAGGGCCTCGTCCACCGAGTTGTCGATCACTTCCTGCGCCAGGTGGTTCGGGCGCGCGGTGTCGGTATACATGCCGGGACGGCGCTTGACCGGGTCAAGGCCGGACAGGACTTCAATATCGGCGGCGTTATAACGGGCGTTCATCTGTCTTCGAAAGCTTGGAGCGACGGGCAAGTGTGGGGTCTGGCACGGGATTTTGCACGCCTGCGGTTCAGTCTCGGCGACGCAGAGGGGGTAAAATGGCAGCCGCTGGAATCTGAACGCCGGCGACCCCCGTTGGGTCGAAACATCCAAGCCACACCGCGAGGAGGACCTCATGAAGAAGTTGCTGACCATTGCGATCCTGGCCGCTGCCGCCGTTGCTGTGCCGCTGGTGATGGCGCAGAACGCCGGCCAGCCGGCCCCGCAGCAGGGTGACCAGGCCGACAAGGCGCAGGCCGAGGCCGATGCCAAGGCCAAGCGTCGGGCCCAGGCCAATGCCGAAATGAAGGCGCAGGGCCAGCCGGCCCCGCAGCAGGAAGAGGAAGAGGAAGCGCGCAAGAAGCGCTGATCCCGCAACCTGCCAGGCGCCCTTGCGACAAGGGCTGCGCTCCGGAACGCCCCGCATTGCGGGGCGTTTCTTTTTAGTGGCGTGCCATCTGCCTCTTGGGTTGGCGGCCATCAATCTGTAAACTATGGCTTTCCGGGAGTAAGTGCGTGTCCACCCTTTGCGAATGGGCTGGAGCGGCCAAGCGTGGCTTCCAGCATGGCGGGTCGCAGGTGACGGTCGATTTGGCCGGCACGGCCGCCCCGACCTCGCACGATGGTTCCGGTCCGGCGCCTGCCGCCGCACGGATCCGCACCTCCCTCGCTGCCTCAGCGAACCGGAAAACCCCCTCTGAGCACCATGCCCGCCCTCCGGGTGCGCGTGGTGCTGCCGTTTTCCATTTCCAGACAGGATGCTTGCAGCCATGACTCCCTTGATTTTCGTAACCGGCGGCGTGGTGTCCTCGCTCGGCAAAGGCATTGCCGCTGCGTCACTGGCCGCCATTCTTGAAGCCCGTGGCCTGAAGGTCACGATGATGAAGCTCGACCCGTACATCAACGTCGACCCGGGCACCATGAGCCCGTTCCAGCACGGTGAGGTCTACGTCACCGACGACGGCGCCGAGACCGACCTCGACCTGGGCCACTACGAGCGCTTCGTGCGCACCCGCCTGAGCCGCAAGAACTCGGTCACCACCGGCCGCATCTACGAGAACGTGATCCGCAAGGAGCGCCGCGGCGACTACCTGGGCGCGACCGTGCAGGTCATTCCGCACATCACCGATGAAATCCGCCGTTGCATCGACGAAGCCACCGAAGGCTACGACGTGGCGCTGGTCGAGATCGGCGGTACCGTCGGCGACATCGAGTCGCTTCCGTTCCTGGAGGCGATCCGCCAGGTGCGCACCGAGCGTGGCCCGGAGAAGGCGCTGTTCATGCACCTCACCCTGGTGCCGTACATCGGCGCCGCCGGTGAGCTGAAGACCAAGCCGACCCAGCACTCGGTGAAGGAACTGCGCTCGATCGGCATCCAGCCGGACGTGCTGCTGTGCCGCTCCGAGCAGGCGGTGCCGGATTCGGAGCGCCGCAAGATCGCCCAGTTCACCAACGTTTCCGAGCGCGCGGTGATCAGCGTGCCGGACGTGGACGTGCTGTACCGCATTCCGTCGGGCCTGCACGCGCAGGGCCTGGACGAAATCGTGGTCAACCAGCTGAAGCTGGCTGACAAGGCGGGTCCGGTCGACCTGTCGATGTGGGAAGACGCGGTCGACGCGACCCTGCATCCGTTGGACGAAGTGACCATCGCCGTAGTCGGCAAGTACGTGGACCATCAGGACGCCTACAAGTCGGTCGGTGAAGCACTCAAGCATGGCGGCCTGCGCCAGCGCACCAAGGTCAACCTGAAGTGGCTGGAAGCACAGGACCTGGAAGGCACCGACATGGCCGCACTGGCCGATGTTGACGGCATCCTGGTGCCGGGTGGCTTCGGTGACCGTGGTTTCGAAGGCAAGGTGCAGACTTCGAAGTTCGCCCGCGAGCAGCACGTGCCGTACTTCGGCATTTGCTACGGCATGCAGGCGGCCGTGGTCGATTACGCGCGCAACGTGGTCGGCCTGGAGGGCGCCAACAGCACCGAGAACGACCGCCAGTCGCCGAACCCGGTGATCGGCCTGATCACCGAATGGCGTACCGCCACCGGTGATGTCGAGAAGCGCGACGACAAGAGCGACCTGGGTGGCACCATGCGCCTGGGCCTGCAGGAGCAGCGCCTGAAGCCGGGCACGCTGGCCCGCGAGCTGTACGGCAAGGACGTGGTCGCCGAGCGCCACCGCCACCGCTACGAGTTCAACAACCGTTACCGCACCCAGCTGGAAGACGCCGGCCTGGTGATCGCCGGCAAGTCGATGGACGACACCCTGGTGGAAGTGGTTGAGCTGCCGCGCGATGCGCACCCGTGGTTCCTGGCCTGCCAGGCGCACCCGGAATTCCTGTCCACGCCGCGTGACGGCCACCCGCTGTTCATCGGTTTCATCCGTGCCGCGCGCGAGCGCAAGGCCGGTGGCAAGCTGCTTTCCGAAGCGCGCGCCTGACTTGTGAATGGGGGCTTCGGTCCCCATCCTGCATGCTTCAACCCCCATCGCACCGGCCCGGCCGGTGCTGCGGACAACAAGGAAACGCCATGAAACTGTGTGGATTCGAGGTCGGGCTGGACCAGCCCCTGTTCCTGATCGCCGGCCCCTGCGTAATCGAGTCGATGCAGCTGCAGCTTGATACCGCCGGCAAGCTGAAGGAGATCACCGACAAGCTCGGCGTCAACTTCATCTTCAAGTCCAGCTTCGACAAGGCCAATCGCACCTCGGGCACCGCCTTCCGCGGCCCGGGCATGGAAGAAGGCCTGAAGGTCCTGGCCGAAGTGAAGAAGCAGATCGGCGTGCCGGTGCTGACCGACGTCCACGAATACACCCCGATGGATGAAGTGGCCTCGGTGGTGGACGTGCTGCAGACCCCGGCGTTCCTGGTCCGCCAGACCGACTTCATCCGCAAGGTGTGCTCGGCCGGCAAGCCGGTCAACATCAAGAAGGGCCAGTTCCTGGCGCCGTGGGACATGAAGCCTGTCGTGGAGAAGGCCAAGGCCACCGGCAACGAGCAGATCATGGTCTGCGAGCGCGGTGCCAGCTTCGGCTACAACAACCTGGTCAGCGACATGCGTTCGCTCGCGGTGATGCGCGAGACCGGTTGCCCAGTGGTGTTCGACGCCACCCATTCGGTGCAGCTGCCGGGCGGGCAGGGCACCAGTTCCGGTGGCCAGCGCGAGCACGTGCCGGTGCTGGCCCGTGCCGCGGTGGCGGTGGGCATCTCCGGCCTGTTCGCCGAGACCCATCCGGACCCGTCCAAGGCGCTGTCCGATGGCCCCAATGCATGGCCGCTGGACCAGATGGAAGCGCTGCTCGAGACCCTGATGGAGCTCGATGCGGTGACCAAGAAGCACGGCTTCTCGCGCTTCGCGTGAGTCGTGACCCGTGGCTGGCGCTGGAAAACCAGCGCCGCCGCCGGCACTGGAAGCAGTGGCCGTGGGGCCTGATTGCACTGGGCCTGGCCGTGCTGTTCACCGTGGGCATGTTCGGGCTGGTGCTGATCGGCGCAGCGTCTGTGCGGCCACCGGGTGATGGCGGCAGCGCGCTCAATCTGCGCGCGTACTTCATCGCGCTGCTGGTGGCGGAGCTGCTCGGCGCCGTGGGATGCGTCGCTGCCGCCGTGCTGGCCTGGCGCCTGAATCGCGGCAAGGTGGCCGCTGGCCTGGCGATCATCCTGCTCTCGCTGTGGCTGGGCGCCCTGTTCTACGGAGTGCTTTGATGAATACGACCACATCGGCGCGCGGCTGGCCTTGGGGCCTGATCGCCCTGGGGCTGTCCGTGTTGACCTGGATCGCGCTGGTGGTGGGCGTGCTGGCCTTCACCGCCAGTTTCCGGCCGCCGGGGGACGGGAACAGCGGCGTGCAGGCCACGCAGTGGTGGTTGCTGGGCGCGCTGGTCACGATGGTGTTGTCCTTCCTGGGCAGTCCGGTGGCGATGGTGCTGGCCTGGCGACGGCGGCGTGGCCCCATCCTGGCGGCGATTGCCGGTGCGTTGCTGGTGATGTTGGTGTCGCTGGTGCTGATCGTGATCGGGTCCAGCTGGGGCTGAAGCCGCCCATTCCATTTGGCAAGTGGCGGGCAGCCGGGGATAATCACGCGGCATTCGTTTTGTCGCCCCTCTCCAGACAGGTAACCGGCCCGACCATGAGTACGATCCGCAGCATCCACGCCCGTGAAATCCTCGACAGCCGTGGCAACCCCACGCTGGAAGCCGAAGTCATCCTGGAGGACGGTTCGTTCGGTCGTGCCGCGGTTCCCTCCGGCGCCTCGACCGGCACCAAGGAAGCGGTCGAGCTGCGTGACGGCGACAAGACCCGTTACCTGGGCAAGGGCGTGCGCAAGGCCGTCGACAACGTCAACACCACGATTGCCGCCGCGCTGAAGGGCTTCGAGGCCACCGACCAGGCCGGCCTCGACCGTCGCCTGATCGACCTCGATGGCACCGAGAACAAGGGCCGCCTGGGCGCCAACGCACTGCTGGGTGTTTCGATGGCCGCCGCGCACGCCGCCGCCGCATCGAGCAAGCAGGCACTGTGGCAGTATCTGGCCGCCAAGACCGGCGTGAGCCCGTCGCTGCCGGTGCCGATGATGAACATCATCAACGGCGGTGCGCATGCCGACAACAACGTCGACTTCCAGGAGTTCATGGTGCTGCCGGTCGGCTTCACCTCGTTCTCCGAAGCGCTGCGCGCCGGTACCGAAATCTTCCATTCGCTGAAGTCGGTGCTGAAGGGCCACGGCCTGAGCACGGCGGTCGGCGACGAAGGCGGCTTCGCGCCGGACTTCCGCAGCAACGTCGAAGCGCTGGACACCATCCTCGAAGCGATCGGCAAGGCCGGCTACACCGCCGGTGAAGACGTGCTGCTGGGCCTGGACGTGGCTTCCAGCGAGTTCTTCGAGAACGGCAAGTACAACCTGGTCGGCGAGAACAAGCGCCTGACCTCCGAGCAGTTCGTCGACTTCCTCGCCGACTGGGCCGCGCAGTACCCGATCATCACCATTGAAGATGGCCTGGCCGAGAACGACTGGGCCGGCTGGAAGCTGCTGACCGACCGCATCGGCAAGAAGGTGCAGCTGGTCGGCGACGACCTGTTCGTGACCAACCCGAAGATCTTCCAGGAAGGCATCGACTCGGGCACCGCCAACGCGATCCTGATCAAGGTCAACCAGATCGGCACCCTGAGCGAAACCCTGGAAGCGATCGCCATGGCCGATCGCGCCGGCTATGCCGCCGTGGTCTCGCACCGTTCGGGCGAAACCGAAGACACCACCATCGCCGACATCGCCGTGGCCACCACCGCCACCCAGATCAAGACCGGCTCGCTGTGCCGCAGCGATCGCGTGGCCAAGTACAACCAGCTGCTGCGCATCGAGGAAGCCCTCGGCGCCGGCGCGCGTTACGCCGGTCGTGACGCGTTCGTTTCGCTGAAGCGCTGAGCCGATGCGCGACTGGCGCTGGATGCTGCTGGTGCTGGCCCTGCTGCTGGGCTGGCTGCAGTACCGCTTCTGGTTCGGTCCGGGCAATTCGGGTGAAGTGATGATGCTCGAAGCCCAGGTCGCCAACCAGGAGCGGGACAATGAGGGCCTGCAGCAGCGCAATGATGCGCTGGCTGCCGAAGTGAAGGACCTCAAGGAAGGCCAGTCCGCCATCGAGGAACGCGCGCGCAGCGAGCTGGGCATGATCAAGCCTGGCGAAAAGTTCTACCGCGTGGTCGAGGATGCGCCGGTGCATCCGGCGCAGCCTGCGGCGAGCGTCAGCGCGCAGGTCGGCGAGCACCCGGCGGACGTGCCATGAGTGCGGCCATCTGGGTCGTGGTTCCGGCTGCTGGCCGTGGCACCCGCTTCGGCGCGCCGTTGCCCAAGCAGTACCTGCAGGCAGGTGGACAGATCCTGCTCGCCCATACCCTGGACGCCCTGCTGGCGCACCCGGCTGTGGCCGGTGCGATGGTGGTGATCGGCCAGGACGACGCCGACTGGCCGGGCTGGAACGAGTGGGCGGGCAAGCCGGTGCTGACCTGTGTCGGGGGGGCGACCCGTGCAGCCTCGGTGCTGGCCGGGTTGCAGGCGCTGCCGGAGTCGGTGCGCGCCGATGAGTTCGTGCTGGTGCATGACGCAGCCCGACCGAACCTGTCCCTGGCCGATCTCGGCCGCCTGCTTGAAGTCGGCCGTGCCGACCCGGTTGGCGCGATCCTGGCCGCCCCGGTGCGCGACACCCTCAAGCGTGCGGGTGACGACGGTGGCATCGACCGCACCGAGCCGCGCGAGCGCCTGTGGCGCGCACTGACCCCGCAGCTGTTCCGTCGCCATCAGCTCAGCCGCGCGCTGTCCGAAGCTGCCGCCGCCGGTGTTGAAGTCACCGACGAGGCCATGGCCATGGAGCGCCAGGGCCAGCGCCCGCTGCTGGTGGAAGGCAGCGAGGACAACTTCAAGGTCACCACCCCGGCCGATCTGGACCGGTTCGAATTCGTACTTTCCCGCCGCGCCAGCTGATTGCCCGCGCGGCCCTGCTGCAAGGGTTGCATCCATGAGCACCGCACCTTTCCCGCCCGTCCGCATCGGCCAGGGCTATGACGTCCATGCCTTCGGTGAAGGCGATCACATCATGCTCGGCGGCGTGAACGTACCGCACAGCTGCGGCGTGCTCGCACACAGCGACGGCGACGTGATCCTGCACGCTCTGTGCGACGCGATGCTGGGCGCACTGGCGCTGGGTGACATCGGCCAGCATTTCCCGCCAAGCGACAGCCGCTGGAAGGGCGCCGACAGCAGTGATTTCGTGCGCCACTGCGACAGCCTGCTGCGTGAGCGTGGCTGGCGTGTCGGCAACACCGACATCACCGTGATCTGCGAGCGGCCCAAGGTTGGCCCCCATGCGCTGGCCATGCGTGAGCGCATCGGCGAGCTGCTGCAGTTGCCGCTGGATGCGGTCAGCGTCAAGGCCACCACCTCGGAAAAGCTGGGCTTCACCGGCCGTGGTGAAGGCATCGCCGCGCAGGCCGTGGTGCTGCTGGTGGCCGCATGATTCCGCTGCCGCTTGCATTCGGTGCGCCATTGCTCACGGCGCGCATCCGCACCACGCCGGACGATTTCCAGGTGGACGAACTGCCGGCCTTCGAGGCCACCGGCGAAGGTGAGCACCTGCTGCTGCACATCCGCAAGCGCGGTGCCAACACCGTGCATGTGGCCAAGGTGCTGGCCAAGTGGGCCGGCCTGCCGGAAATGGCGGTCAGCTACGCCGGCATGAAGGATCGTCACGCGGTCACCACCCAGCGTTTCAGCGTGCACCTGCCCAAGCGCATTGCGCCGGACCTGGCCGAGTTGGCCAGTGATGAGATCGAAGTGCTCGAAGCGACTTGGCATAACCGCAAGCTGCAGCGTGGCGCACTGGCCGGCAACCGTTTCAAGCTGGTGTTGCGTGAAGTGCAGGGCGATGCCGCAGCGATCGGCGAACGCCTGCAGCAGGTTGCCGAGCGCGGCCTGCCGAACTGGTTCGGCGAACAGCGCTTTGGCCGCGACGGCGGCAACGTGCCGGCGGCACTGGCGATGTTCGGTGGCCGCCGCATGCGCAAGGATCAGCGTTCGCTGCTGCTGTCAGCCGCGCGTTCGGCGCTGTTCAACCGCGTGCTGGCCGCGCGCGTGGAGCAGGGCAACTGGGATCAGCCGCTGGAGGGCGAAGTGTGGATGCTCGATGGCAGCCGCAGTGTGTTCGGACCCGAGCCGTACACCGACGTGCTGGCCGAGCGCCTGGCGCGTTTCGACATCCATCCCAGCGCGCCGCTGTGGGGCGAAGGCGAGCTGCGCAGCACCGATGCGGCACGCGAGCTGGAGCTGGCCGCGCTGGACGACGAAGAGTCGAAGGCACTGCGGGCCGGCCTGGAAGACGCGCGCCTGAAGCAGGAGCGCCGCGCGCTGCGCCTGCGCCCGGCGCTGCTGCAGCACCAATGGCTGGCCGATGACGTGCTGGAGTTGTCGTTCGCGCTGCCGCCGGGCTGCTACGCCACCGCCGTGCTGCACGAGCTCGGCCCGGTCGAAGACGCCTCGCAGGCCTGACAGAAAAAGGGGACGGAGGCGAAGAGCATCCACGCATGGCGTGGATCTACTTTCCTCCGCTCACCACAGTAGATCCACGCCATGCGTGGATGCGTTACCTCACCGCCGTGCCAGCAGCACCAGTACCGCGCCGGTGCCGCCTTGCCCGGTTGGCGCCGAGTGGAACGCCAGCACATCGTTGCGCAGCCGCAGCAGGCGGTCGACCAGGTTCTTCAGTACCGGCGCACCGCCATCGGACTGCAATCCTTTGCCGTGGATGATGCGCACGCAGCCATACTCGTGTGCATGCGCCTCCAGCAGGAACTGGCGCAGCAGCGTCTCCGCCTGCGCGGCGGTGGCGCCGTGCAGGTCCAGTTCGTCCTGTACCGAGTACTGGCCACGCTTGAGGCGCTGGAACAGGCGTGGTGGCAGGTTGTCGCGGCGATAGCTGGCCACGTCGCCGGCTTCCAGCGGCGTGCTGTCGCGCAGCAGCCGGGCGAACTCGCCGGCGGCTTCGGCCTCGTCACGTTCGGCCATGCGCGCGCGCGGCTTCGGCCGGGGCGCAGCCGGTGCCGGCTCGGCATCCTTGCGCAGCGGCGTCACTTCGCCGATGGCTGCACGGAACAATGCGGCCGGATCTTCATCTTCAGGGTGCGACATGCGCACAGGGTAAACCGCCGGCGCAGGTCTGCCTATGACGGTTCGATGTCGGCCGTGACCGCCGGCAGGGTAGGACCAGCGGCTCGCATGCGGCACAATAGACGATGCCCTTGCAGGGTCGACGGCTTCCGCAGGGGAGTACGACGGTCCCGCCCACACTGCACGGTGATGGAATCGAATTCTTGGAAAATCAAGCGGTTAAATCGAAGATGCGAATCCTGGTCAGTAACGACGATGGCGTCGACGCCGCAGGCATCCGGATGCTTGCTTCGGTGCTGCGCGAGGCCGGACACGAAGTCACGGTGGTGGCACCCGACCGCGATCGCTCCGGCGCCAGCAACTCGCTGACCCTGGACCTGCCGATCCGCCTCAAGCGCATCGACCATTACACCGTCTCGGTGGCCGGCACCCCGACCGACTGCGTGCACCTGGCGCTGACCGGGCTGCTCGAGTTCGAACCCGACATTGTCGTGTCCGGCATCAACAATGCCGCCAACCTCGGCGATGACGTGATCTATTCCGGCACCGTCTCGGCGGCGATGGAAGGTCGCTTCCTCGGCCTGCCGGCGGTGGCGGTCTCGCTGGTTACCCGCAACCATGATCCGAAGCACTTCGAGACTGCTGCGCGCGCCGCGGTGGAGATCGTCGCCCGGCTCAAGACCGATCCGTTGCCGGCTGACACCATCCTCAACGTCAACGTGCCGGATCTGCCGTGGAGCGAGGTCAAGGGCTTCGAGGTCACCCGCCTGGGGAACCGCCATCGCGCCGAAGGCTGCATCGCGCAGAAGGATCCGCGCGGCAACGAGGTGTACTGGATCGGCCCGGCCGGTCGTGAGCAGGACTCCGGTCCCGGCACCGATTTCCATGCGGTGCGCACCGGCCACATCTCGATCACTCCGATCCAGGTCGACCTGACCCGCTACCAGGCACTGGAGAAGGTGGCCAGCTGGGTTGGCGGCCTCAGTGCGGCGCTGGACCAGCCGGCATGAGCCCACGCCTGCGCCTGCAACCGGAAGCCGTCGGTATCGGCATGACCTCGCAGCGCGTGCGTGACCGCCTGGTCGACCGCCTTCGCGAAGCCGGGATCGTCGACGAGCCGACCTTGAACGCGATCCGGGTGGTGCCGCGCCATCTGTTCATCGACGAGGCACTGGCCTCGCGCGCGTATGAAGACACCGCGCTGCCGATCGGCCACGGCCAGACCATCTCGCAACCCTGGGTGGTCGCGCGGATGACCGAGGCGGTGCTCCAGGTCGCGCCGAAGCGGGTGCTGGAAGTCGGCACCGGTTCCGGTTACCAGGCCGCCATCCTCGGTGCGCTGGGCCTGGAGGTCTACACCGTGGAGCGCATCGGCGATCTGCTGCGCCAGGCCCGCAAGCGCTTCCGTGCGCTGGGCATGAACATCCGCACCAAGCATGACGACGGCCGCGTCGGTTGGGCCGAGCACGGTCCGTTCGATGCCATCGTGGTCACTGCGGCGGCGCCGGCACTGGTCGACGCCCTGATCGAGCAGCTGGCCGGGGGCGGCCGCCTGGTGGCGCCGGTCGGTGGCCCCGGAGCGCAGTCGCTGGTACAGCTGGACCGCAAGGCCGACGGCAGCATCGAACAACACGTGCTGGCGCCGGTCACGTTCGTGCCGCTGCTGTCTGGCATGCTCGACTAATCCACGGAGCAGGGTTGCATGAAGATTTTCGGGCCGCTGTACGAGCGGGCGATGAAGTGGGCGGCGCACGAACGCGCGCCGACCTACCTGACGGTGTTGAGCTTCTTCGAGGCGATCATCTTCCCGGTGATGCCGGAGGTGATGCTGGCGCCGATGTGCGTGGCCCAGCCCAAGCGCGGCTGGTGGTTCGCCACCCTCAGCCTGGCCGGCTCGATGGTCGGCGCGCTGGTTGGCTATGCACTGGGTCATTACGCCTTCGAGGCGATCAAGCCGCTGTTCGAAGCGCTGGGCATGCTGCCGGCGATCGAGCAGGGCATCATCACCGTGCAGGCGAAGATGGCCGAGTCGCCCTGGGCGGTGTTCACCTTCCTGGTGCTGGGCGGATTCATGCCCATCCCGATGAAGGTCTTCACGTGGGCATCGGGTATCGTCGGCGTACCGATGCCGCAGTACCTGCTGAGCATGCTGATCGGTCGCGGCAAGCGCGTGTTCGTGCTGGCTGCGGTCATCCGTATCGGTGGTGCGCGTGCCGAAGCGGCACTGCGTCGCTGGATTGAACCGCTGGGCTGGATCGCCACCGCGTTGGTGGTGGTGCTGATCGCCTGGCTTGTATGGAGGTCGAAGTTCGCATGAGTCCTGATCGTCAGAGCAAGGGAGTGCGCATCGGCGCGCTGGCGTTGCTGGTTTCCACCCTGGCCGCCTGCGGCACCGCCACTGTGGTCCGCCCGGGTGGTGGCAGCACCGCCAGTGGTGTGACCACGCCGAAGACCTCGGTGCCCAAGCCCGGGCAGACCGTGGTGGTGCGCAAGGGCGACACCATCTATGCGCTGGCCCGCATCCATGACATCACCCCGGCCGACCTGATTGCCTGGAATCGTCTGGACAACCCGTCGACCATCTACCCCGGCCAGGTGATCCGCCTGTATCCGCAGGGGGCCACCAGCGGCCGTGCGCCGACCACGGTGGTCACCCCGCCGCGTTCGGCTGGCAGCAGTGGCGGCAGCACCGCGCCGGCCCCGGCGCCGGTCGGGCCGGTGAAGAGCAACATCGCCTGGCGCTGGCCAGCCGATGGCGCGATCGTCGGCCGCTACGTGGCCGGTGACGCGACCAAGCAGGGCGTGGACATCGCCGGCACCAGCGGCCAGCCGGTCAAGGCCACCGCCAATGGCGTGGTGGTGTACTCCGGTGCCGGCCTGGTCGGCTACGGCGAACTGATCATCATCAAGCACAGCGACCAGTGGCTGTCCGCCTATGGTCACAACCGCAAGCGCCTGGTCAATGAAGGGCAGAGCGTGAAGGCTGGCGAGCAGATCGCCGAAATGGGCCGTACCGGTGCGAACCGCGACATGGTCCACTTCGAGATTCGTTACAACGGCAAGCCGGTCGACCCGCAGCAGTATCTGCCGGCACGCTGATCACCGTGTGATCGGGTAGCGCCGGGTCACGCCCGGCGGCTTTCCGCGCCGCGCCGCGACGCGGCGCCGCCCGAGCATGGGCTCGGGCGCTACAGAGTAGGTGTGATCCAGGGCACTGCCGGGCCATGCCCGGCGACGCCACGTCAGCCTTCGAGAATGAAGGCGGCGGCGACCTTGCGGCCTTCGCCAGCCAGGATGTTGAAGGTGCGTGCGGCGGCCGGATTGTTCATCACTTCCAGGCCGATGCCGCGTGACAGGCAGGCGGCCATCACCACCGCCGGCGGGAACACCTGGCGGTCACCGGTGCCGAGCACGATCAGCGCCGGGTTCAGCGCCAGGATCGGCTCCAGGTCGGCCAGCTGCAGTTCGGTGGCCTGCTTCACCGGCCAGCGCTCGACCAGCTGGTCCGGGGTCAGGAAGAAGCTGCTGCCCAGCACCAGCTCGTTGACCCGGGCCGAGCGGCCATCGGCGGCGCGCAGGCTGTAGGCGTAATCCGGCGGTTCGTGGTTCAGCTGCATGGCAGTAGGGCGATCAGCCGCGCGGCAGCACGATCTGTCGCTGTTCCTTGCTCGGGCGGTACAGCACGGCGACGTGGCCGATGCGCTGCACCAGCGCGCTTTCGGTGGCTTCGACGATCTCGCCGATCATCACGTCACGGGCGTCGCGGTCTTCGGCAGCGACCTTCACCTTGACCAGCTCGTGGCGCTCCAGCACTTCGTTCAGCTCAGCGATGAAGGCCGGGGTCACACCCTTGCCGCCGGTCTGCAGCAGGGCCTTCAGGTCGTGGGCTTGGCCGCGCAGGAAACGGGTCTGGGAAGCGGTCAGGGCGATGGACATGCAGGAAAACACGGTTGAATGGGGCGATCAGGGTATCATGAGGACCCCATCAGCCCCTATTTTCAATGGCTACCCGCAGCAAAAGCAGCCAGCGCTGGCTCAAGGAACACTTCTCCGACCCCTTCGTGAAGAAGGCCCAGGCCGAAGGCATGCGCTCGCGCGCCGCCTACAAGCTCGAAGAGCTGCTGGAACGTGACCGGTTGCTGAAGCCGCACATGGTGGTGGTCGACCTTGGCGCGGCCCCGGGCGGCTGGTCTCAGCAGGTGCGGAGACAGATCGGCGACACCGGCCGCGTGCTGGCCCTGGACATCCTGGACATGCCGCCGCTGGCCGGTGTGGAGTTCCTTCATGGTGACTTCAGGGAAGAAGCGGTTCTATCGCAGTTTGAAGCCATGCTCGGGGATCAGCCGGTAGACCTTGTGCTGTCGGACATGGCCCCCAATAAGAGTGGTGTGGGCGCGGTCGACCAGCCGCGGATGATGCACCTGGCGGAGCTGGCCTTGGATTTTGCCGACAACCACCTGAAAACCGGTGGGGCATTCCTGATCAAGCTGTTCCAGGGCGAGGGCTTTGACGACTACGTGCGCGACATGCGCCGCCGGTACGACAAAGTCTCCATCCGCAAGCCGGAGGCCTCGCGCAAGCGCTCTCCCGAGGTGTATGCCTTGGGTCAGGGAAAACGCGCCCACATGAAGTAAGCTCGCAACGTACGCAAGTTCGACCCCAACGCAACGCCAGCACTGAGAGGAACACCGGAGCCAATGAGGATGAACGACTTGACCAAGAACCTCCTGCTATGGGTGGTCGTCGCCGTCGTGCTGATGGTGGTCTTCCAGAGCTTCTCGCCCAAGTCCTCCGGGGCCGGGGCGCAGGGCGCGTCGTATTCGCAGTTCCTGGACCAGGTGGACAGCGGCAACGTGCAGAAGGTCGCCTTCGGCGGCGACATGCGCGGCGGCACCAGCCAGCTGACCTACACCACCCGCGGTGGGCAGTCGTCCACCATCACCGCGCCGTTCGATCGTGACCTGATCAACGTGCTGCGCACCAAGAACGTGGAGATCGTGCAGGAGGAGCCGTCCAGCGGCATTTCCCTCGGCGCGATCCTGATGAATTTCCTGCCGGTCATCCTGATCATCGGCTTCTGGTTGTTCATCATGCGCCAGATGCAGGGCGGTGGCGGCGGTGCCAAGGGCGCGATGTCCTTCGGCAAGTCGCGCGCCAAGCTGCAGGGCGAAGACCAGATCAAGGTCACCTTCGCCGACGTCGCCGGCTGCGACGAGGCCAAGGAAGAAGTGGGTGAACTGGTCGACTTCCTGCGCGACCCGTCCAAGTTCACCAAGCTGGGCGGCAAGATTCCACGCGGCGTGCTGATGGTGGGCCCGCCGGGTACCGGCAAGACGCTGCTGGCCAAGGCCATCGCCGGCGAAGCCAAGGTGCCGTTCTTCTCGATCTCCGGTTCGGACTTCGTTGAAATGTTCGTCGGCGTCGGCGCCAGCCGCGTGCGCGACATGTTCGAGCAGGCCAAGAAGCACGCGCCGTGCATCATCTTCATCGACGAAATCGACGCCGTCGGTCGCCACCGTGGCGCCGGCCTGGGCGGCGGTCACGACGAGCGCGAGCAGACCCTGAACCAGCTGCTGGTCGAGATGGACGGGTTTGAAGGCGGCGAAGGCGTGATCGTGATCGCCGCGACCAACCGTCCGGACGTGCTGGACCCGGCGCTGCTGCGTCCGGGCCGTTTCGACCGCCAGGTCGTGGTCGGCCTGCCGGACGTGAAGGGCCGCGAGCACATCCTGAAGGTCCACATGCGCAAGCTGCCCCTGGCCGACGATGTCGAGCCGATGGTGATCGCGCGCGGTACCCCGGGCTTCTCCGGCGCCGACCTGGCCAACCTCTGCAACGAGGCCGCCCTGTTCGCTGCGCGTGGCAACGAGAAGGAAGTCCGCATGGACCACTTCGACCGTGCCCGCGACAAGATCCTGATGGGTGCCGAGCGCCGCTCGATGGCCATGAGCGAAGAAGAGAAGACGCTCACCGCGTACCACGAGGCCGGTCACGCCATCGTCGGCCGCCTGGTGCCCGAGCACGACCCGGTCTACAAGGTCACCATCATTCCGCGCGGCCGTGCGCTGGGTGTGACCATGTACCTGCCGGAAGGCGACAAGTACTCGATGAATCGCGTGGCGATCAAGTCGCAGCTGTGCTCGCTGTACGGTGGTCGTGTGGCGGAGGAGCTGATCTTCGGTGCCGACAAGGTCACCACGGGCGCTTCCAACGACATCGAACGCGCCACCAAGATGGCCCGCAACATGGTCACCAAGTGGGGCCTGTCCGACCAGCTCGGCCCGATCGCCTACGGCGAAGAGGATGACGAGGTGTTCCTGGGCCGTTCGGTCACCCAGCACAAGAGCGTGTCCAACGACACCGCGCGCCGCATCGATGAGGAAGTGCGCAAGATCCTCGACGAAGCCTACGCGCGCACCACCGAGCTGATGACGGCCAACCTGGACAAGCTGCACGCGATGTCCCAGCTGCTGCTGCAGTACGAGACCATCGACGCGCCGCAGATCGACGCCATCATGGAAGGCCGCGATCCGCCGCCGCCGGCCGGCTGGAGCAAGTCGAACAAGGATGGTGGCAACGACAAGGGCGGCGACGCCCGTCCGCTGCCGCCGATCGCAGGCCCGGCCGAATCGCACTGACGGCCCGCTGCACGTGACACCAGACGAGGCCGGGGTAACCCGGCTTCGTTGTTTATGGGCCATCGGCCCATCCTGAAGAACCGATCTGACGCTGGAGCCCGCATGTCCGCCCCGAAGCCCGAACCGATTTCCCACACCGCCGAAATGGTCATCGCCACCGTGGTCGGCGTGGGTGTGGGCCTGGGGGCCGACAATCTGCTGCTGGGCTGCGTGGTGGGTATCGCCGTTGGCATCGTGCTGAGCATCGCCAGGACCCTGTACGTGGATCGCAAGCGCCGCCGCCGTTGAGGGGTATCGGCAGGGCTGCGCCCTGCACCCGCGGTAGTGCCGGCCGCTGGCCGGCAACCTCAGCAGCAACAGCAACAGCAACAGCAACATTCCGTGGTTTGGCGGGGCGGTGTCGGAGGGCGGGGACGCCGTGAACCCGTCCATGGGGGCTTGGCAGCCGCATCCATGCGGCTGACACCCCGCCCTCCGACACCGCCCCACCTCTGACAGATTTCTGCTGCTGTTGGTGGGTGTCGACCTTGGTCGACACGGTGGATCCACGCCATGCGTGGATGAATTTCGATTCCAATTCGAAATATTCGATTCCGATGGAGATTCATCCACGCATGGCGTGGATCTACTGCAGATCGCGGAAATCTGTCGAAGGCGGGGTGGGTCCGGTTGCGGGGGCGTGAGCCGCATGGATGCGGCGACCGAGCTTACATGGACGTACTTGCAGCGGCCCCCGCAACCGGACCCACCCCGCCATTCTTCAGTGAACCCGCTGTTGCTCCGGCTGTTGCTGTCGCTCTGGCCTCTGCGGGTGCAGGGCGCCGCCCTGCCGAACTAAACTACCTTTCGTTGTCCCAGCAGGATTGCCCATGTTCGATACCTCGCCCCAGCTCGACTGCGCCGGCCGCATCCTGCGCCTCGACCGTGCCCAGGTCATGGGCATCGTCAACGTCACCCCGGACTCGTTCTCCGATGGCGGCGCGCACGACACCACCGAGGCGGCCGTCGCCCACGGTCTGAAGCTGGTCGAGGAGGGCGCCGACCTGCTCGACATCGGCGGCGAATCGACCCGCCCGGGCGCTGCGCCGGTGTCGATCGAGGATGAGCTGCGCCGGGTGATTCCGGTGATCGAGCAGCTGGCCACCCGCACCCAGGTGCCGATCAGCATCGACACCTTCAAGCCGGAGGTGATGCGCGCGGCGGTGGCCGCTGGCGCCGGCATGATCAACGACATCTTCGGCCTGCGTCAGGACGGGGCGCTGGACGCCGCCGCTGAAACCGGCGTGCCGGTGGTGCTGATGCACATGCAGGGCGAACCGGGCCACATGCAGGCAGATCCACACTACGGCGACGTGGTCGCCGAGGTGCACGGTTTCCTGGTGCAGCGCCTGTTCGCCGCCGAGATGGCAGGTATCGCGAAGAAGAACCTGCTGATCGACCTCGGTTTCGGCTTCGGCAAGACCACCGCCCACAACATGACCCTGCTGGCGCGCTCGGAACGCTTCCTGGAACTGGGCGTGCCGATGTTGGCTGGCCTGTCGCGCAAACGCAGCCTGGGCGAACTGACCGGCCGCGATACGCCATCCGAACGGGTGGCGGCGTCGGTAGCCGCACATCTGATCGCGGTGCAGCGCGGTGCGCGCATCGTGCGCGTGCATGACGTGGCGGCCACCGTTGATGCGCTGAAGATCTGGCAGGCCGTCGACGCCGTGCCGACGCCGCGCGCCGATGCCACGCCGTCGATCCGCTGGCCGGACGAAGACTGATGGGCATCGACCGGCGGCCGCTGGCGATCGCCGTGATGGGGCCGACTGCCAGTGGCAAGACCGCCACGGCGATCGCCCTGGCGCGGCAACTGGACGGCGAGATCGTCAGCGTCGATTCGGCGCTGGTCTACCGGTATCTGGATATTGGTTCGGCCAAGCCCGACGCCGCCGAGCGTGCGCAGGCGCCGCATCATCTGCTGGACCTGCGCGATCCGTGGCAGACCTATTCGGCGGCCGAGTTCGCCGCCGATGCCAGCCGGGTCGTGGCCGACATCGTGGCGCGTGGCAAAACGCCGATCCTGGCAGGTGGTACGGGGCTGTACTTCCGGGCCCTGCTGCAGGGCCTGTCGCCGATGCCGGAGGCTGACCCGGTGATGCGCGAGGCGCTCAGCGCCGAGGCGGCCGAGCGTGGTTGGGCGGCACTGCATGCGGAGCTGGCCGAGGTCGATCCGGCAGCGGCCGCGCGCATCCATGCCACCGACCCGCAACGCATCCAGCGGGCGCTGGAAGTCTACCGCCTGACCGGTACCCCCATCACCGAATGGCAGCGTCGGCCGGGCGTGGCGCCGTTGCCGGTACGCACCCTCAAACTGATCCTGGCACCGCGTGACCGCGCCGTCCTGCACCAGCGCATCGAGGCCCGCTTCGACGCCATGCTGGCGCAGGGCTTCCTGGACGAGGTGCGGGCACTGCGTGCAATGCCGGAAATGGCCGCCGTGACGGCGCCGCTGGACCTGCCGGCGGTGCGTGCGGTCGGCTACCGCCAAGCCTGGGAATACCTCGACGGCGAGGGCGATGCCGCCCGTTTCCGTGACAAGGCGATCTTCGCCACCCGCCAGCTGGCCAAGCGCCAGCTGACCTGGCTGCGTGGCGAGCTTGATGCGCGCTGGTTCGACCCCCATATGGACAGGGAGCGCCTGGCCGGCGCGGTGTCGACCTTCGTCGCACGCTGAACCCCGCCAGCCGTGTAACATCATCGGTCGGCGGGCGGCTCGGGGGCCGTGGCAACCGTCGGCAACCCAATAAGAACAATAATCAGGAGTGTGCAATGTCCAAGGGGCAATCGCTGCAGGATCCTTTCTTGAACGCACTGCGGCGCGAACGCGTGCCGGTTTCGGTGTACCTGGTCAACGGCATCAAGCTGCAGGGCACAATCGAGTCGTTCGACCAGTTCGTGGTCCTGCTGCGCAACACGGTCAGTCAGATGGTCTACAAGCACGCCATTTCCACGGTCGTTCCGGCACGCAACGTGAAGGTCGGTCCGGGCGGTGGTTACGTGCAGTCGGGTGAAGGTGGTCAGGCAGGTGATGAAGCAGACGAGTAATACCGGAGCGGTGAATGTTTGACCGCTCGAAGAAGGGCGAACACGCCCTGTTGATCCAGCCCCATTTCGGCAAGCTGGAAGACGATGTGCTGGAAGAATTCGGTGATCTGGCCCGCTCGGCTGGGGCCAGCATTGCCGCGACGATCACCGCGCGCCTGGACCGTCCGAATCCGTCGACCCTGATCGGCAGCGGCAAGCTGGACGAGATCAAGGCGGCGGCCGACGCCAGTGGTGCCGATCTGGTCCTGGTCAACCATGCGTTGAGCCCGGGCCAGGAGCGCAACCTGGAACGGTTCCTGGAGCGCCGGGTGATCGACCGTACCGGCCTGATCCTGGACATCTTTGCCCAGCGTGCGCACAGCCACGAGGGCAAGCTGCAGGTCGAGCTGGCGCAGCTGCGTCACCTGGCCACGCGGCTGGTGCGCGGCTGGACCCACCTGGAGCGCCAGCGCGGCGGTTCGATCGGCCTGCGCGGCCCGGGTGAAACCCAGTTGGAAACCGACCGGCGCCTGCTGCAGAAGCGGGTCGAGCAGCTGCAGAAGCGCCTGGAAAAGGTCGAGGTGCAGCGTACCCAGATGCGCCGTGCGCGTGTGCGCAGCGAGCTGCCGCGCGTGGCCCTGGTGGGCTACACCAACGCTGGCAAGTCGACCCTGTTCAACGCCATGACCGGCGCCGAGGCCTATGCCGCCGACCAGCTGTTCGCCACGCTGGACCCGACCGTGCGCCGCATCGCGGTGCCCGGTGGCAACGTGGTGCTGGCCGACACTGTCGGTTTCGTCCGTGACCTGCCGCATGACCTGGTTGCCGCCTTCCGCTCGACGCTGTCGGAGGCACGCGAGGCCGATTTCCTGCTGCACGTGGTCGACGCCGCCGATCCGCACCGCGAGGAGCGCATCGCCCAGGTGGACGAGGTACTGACCGCAGTCGGTGCCGGTGATCTGCCGCAGTTGCTGGTGTTCAACAAGATCGACCGCATTGAAGGCGCCGACGTCCGTCACGACGGCCAGGACGGTATCCCGGACGAGTCGCGCCGCGAGCGGGTGTGGATTTCCGCGCGTGACGGGCAGGGCCTGGACCTGCTGCAGGCGGTGCTGGGCAAGCGCCTGGGACTGCAGCACGTCACCGGCGAACTGCGCCTGCCGCCGGATGCGGGCCGCCTGCGCGCGCGCCTGCACCAGCTGGAAGTGATCCGCAGTGAGCAGGCCGACGAGGAAGGCTGGCTGCTGCAGGTCGACCTGCCGATCGCCGAAGCCGAAAAGCTGGCCGCCAGTGCCGACGGCGCACCGATCCGGGCGCTGCTGCCGGAGAAGCTGCCGGAGTGGTGAGGCAGCGCCGGGCCATGCTCGGCGACTGCTATCGCGGCGGCGCGCGACATCAGCCTGTCATCTGCGGTACAACGTGCAGGCTCTTCACCCCACCGTCATGCCGATGTCCATTCCCACCGACGCCGATCTCAATGCCCAGTCCGCCGCGCTCGGGCAGCGCCTGCAGCAGGCCTCGCTGCAGCTGGTGACCGCTGAAAGCTGCAGTGGTGGCTGGATCGCCAAGTGCATGACCGACATTGCCGGTTCCTCGGCGTTCTTCGACTGCGGCATGGTGGTCTACAGCTACGAAGCCAAGCAGCGCCTGCTGGGCGTGCGTGCGCAGACCCTGGAGCAGTTCGGTGCGGTCAGCCGCGAAACCGTGCTGGAAATGGTGTCCGGTGCCCTGGTCAACTCCGGCGCCGGTATCGCCGTCGCGGTGACCGGGATCGCCGGCCCCGGTGGCGGGAGCCCGGACAAGCCGGTCGGCAGCGTCTGGATCGGCTGGAAGCGCCGTGGCGGCTACGCCCGCGCCGAGCTGTTCCAGTTTGATGGTGACCGCGAAGCCATCCGCCGGCAAACCGTGGCGGCGGCATTGCGCGGTATCGACGCCCAGCTGTGACATGCTGCTCCGGTAATCGTCCGGAGCACGCATGATGTGGGAAACGCTGGGCACGGTCCGTGACCTGGGCCGACTGCAGGAAATCGCCGTTGTCCTGATCCGCTATGGCTTCGGCGACGTGGTGCGGCGCATCGGCTTGGCCACCACGCTGGAGCGGGCAGGGCGCCTGCTGCACTGGAACGAGGACCGCCAGGAGCTGCTGCGGATGACCGCACCGGTGCGCGTGCGCAGCGCAATGCAGGATCTTGGTCCGACCTTCGTCAAGCTCGGCCAGGTGCTGGCGACGCGCGTCGACCTGCTGCCGCCGGAATGGATCGCCGAGCTCTCCGAACTGCAGAACGCAGTACCGGCGCTGCCATATGCGGATATCCGCGAGCAGCTCGAAGCCGATCTTGGTGCGTCTCCGCAGGACGTGTTCGCGTTCCTCGACGAAACCCCGATGGCGGCCGCCTCGCTGGCGCAGGCCCATCGTGCGCGCCTGCATGACGGTCGCGAGGTGGTGCTGAAGGTACGGCGCCCCGGCATCCGCGATGTGGTCGAGGCCGACCTGCGGTTGCTGGCCCGTCTGGCCGAGATCGTCGAGGCCCGACTGCCGGATCTGCGACGTTACCGCCCGGCCGAAGTCGTGCAGCAGTTCACCGTGTCGCTGCGCCGCGAGTTGGATTTCGCCGCCGAATGCCGCAATGCCGAGCGCATCGCGCGCAACTTCAACGGCCGTGACGACATCCTGATACCCAGCGTGCACTGGCAGTGGACCTGCGAGAGCCTGAACGTGCAGGATTTCGTCGACGGCATTCCCGGCCGGGACCTCGCCGGTGTCGATGCGGCTGGGCTGGACCGCCGCGAACTGGCGCGACGCGGTGCCGACATCGTGTTGAAGATGGTGCTGGAGGACGGCAGCTTCCATGCCGACCCGCACCCGGGCAACATCATCTACCTGCGTGACGGCCGCATCGGCGTGATCGATTTCGGCATGGTCGGCGCCTTGTCGGAAGTGCGGCGTTTCCAGGTGGCTCAGCTGCTGCACGGGCTGGTCGAGCAGGACCCGCAGGGCGTGGCCGACGTGCTGCTGGACTGGGCCGGCGGTGTCGAGGTGGACGAGAACCGGCTGCAGCACGACATCAGCCAGTTCGTCGACCAATACCGTGGCGTGCCGCTGAAGGACCTGCGCATCGGCCTGATGCTGGGCGACATCACCCAGCTGCTGCGCAGCTACAGCCTGACCCTGCCGGCTGACCTGGCGTTGATGATCAAGGCGTTCCTGACCCTGGAAGGGATGGGGCGGCAGCTGGACCCGGATTTCGACATGGCCAGCGCCGCGCGCCCGTTCCTGGAACGGGTGGTGCTGCAGCGCTATGCCCCCAAGGCGCTGCTCAAGCGTGGCCGACGCAGCTTGTTGGGCCTGGTCGACTTCGCCGGCGAACTACCGCGCGACCTGCGCAAGCTGGTACAGGCAGCGCGCCGTGGGCGCCTGCAGCTGAAGGTGGAAACCACCGCACTGCAGGGCTTTGGCGAACAGGTGAACCGGGCCGCGAACCGGCTGGTGATGGGCATCGTCACCGCCGCGTTGATCATCGGGTCGTCGATCGTGATGCACAGCGTCGGCGGCGTCTCCAGCCGCTGGCTGCTGGCGTTGGGGGTCTGCGGCTTCATCGGCGCCGGCTTCTGCGGTGTGTGGATCCTGTTCTCGATCTGGAGAAGCGGCAAGCACAACTAGTGTGCTTGCCGCAGCGATTCCTGTAGAGCCGAGCCATGCTCGGCTGCTCTCGCCCAGGTCAGCCCAGCCATTCGCCACATTGCCGAGCACGGCTCGGTACTACAGATGTCGCCGTGTCGTCTCCGGCACTTGCAGTCCTGTGAGTTAGTAGTAATACTACTAATCATGGACCTGACCGACACCCAGCAGGCGATCCTGCAGTTGATCGCCGAGCGTATCGAGAGCGAAGGCGCACCGCCGTCGCAGACTGAAATCGCACGTGCGTTCGGCTTCAAGGGCGTGCGCGCGGCCCAGTACCACCTGGAGGCCCTGGAGCAGGCCGGTGCGATCCGTCGCATCCCGGGCCAGGCCCGCGGCATCCGCCTGGTGCAGGCGCCGCCGGTCGAGAAGCTGGCCGAGCCAGGCCTGCCCGACAGCGTGCTGCGCCTGCCGGTGCTCGGCCGGGTTGCGGCGGGCCTGCCGATCGGCGCCGATATCGGCTCGGACGATTTCGTGGTGCTGGACCGGGTGTTCTTCTCGCCAGCGCCGGACTACCTGCTGAAGGTGCAGGGCGATTCGATGATCGACGAGGGCATCTTCGACGGTGACCTGATCGGCGTGCACCGCACCCGCGACGCCCATTCCGGGCAGATCGTGGTGGCCCGCATCGATGACGAGATCACCGTCAAGCTGCTGAAGATCGCCAAGGATCGTATCCGCCTGCTGCCGCGCAACCCCGACTACAAGCCGATCGAGGTGCAACCGGACCAGGACTTCTCGATCGAAGGCCTCTATTGCGGCCTGTTGCGACCCAACCGTTGACCCGTTCCATAGCGCATTACCCCGCGGTCTTTTGTGGCGATTCTCTGGTTCCACTGAGGTTGGTACGGATGTCCGATAATTCTTTTCAGAGCGCCGGGCAGAATCTCAGCCTGTGCGATACGTCCGACTTAAAGTGAGCCCATGGCAAAGAAGACCCCCAAAGACAGCACCTCGAACGACACGACCTCTGCAAGGACCCAACCGATGGACGAGAACAAGAAGCGCGCCCTCGCTGCAGCTCTGGGCCAGATCGAAAAGCAGTTCGGCAAGGGCTCGGTGATGCGCATGGGCGACCGCGTGGTCGAGCCCGTCGAAGCCATCCCGACCGGTTCGCTGATGCTCGACATCGCACTAGGCATCGGCGGTCTGCCGAAGGGCCGTGTCGTCGAGATCTACGGGCCGGAATCCTCGGGCAAGACCACGCTGACCCTGCAGGCCATCGCCGAATGCCAGAAGATGGGCGGCACCGCGGCCTTCATCGATGCCGAGCACGCGCTGGACCCGATCTACGCCGCCAAGCTGGGCGTGAACGTGGACGACCTGCTGCTGTCGCAGCCGGATACCGGTGAGCAGGCGCTGGAAATCGCCGACATGCTGGTCCGCTCGGGTTCGGTCGATATCCTGGTGATCGACTCGGTCGCCGCACTGACCCCGAAGGCCGAAATCGAAGGCGAGATGGGCGATCAGCTGCCGGGCCTGCAGGCCCGCCTGATGAGCCAGGCGCTGCGCAAGCTGACCGGCAACATCAAGCGCTCCAACACCCTGGTGGTCTTCATCAACCAGCTGCGCATGAAGATCGGTGTGATGATGCCGGGCCAGAGCCCGGAAACCACCACCGGCGGCAACGCGCTGAAGTTCTATGCCTCGGTGCGCCTGGACATCCGCCGTATCGGCGCGATCAAGAAGGGTGACGAGATCATCGGCAACCAGACCAAGATCAAGGTCGTCAAGAACAAGCTGGCGCCTCCGTTCAAGCAGGTCATCACCGAGATCCTGTACGGCGAGGGCATCAGCCGCGAGGGCGAGCTGATCGACATGGGGGTGGATGCCAAGCTGGTCGAGAAGGCCGGTGCCTGGTACAGCTACGGCGAAGAACGCATCGGCCAAGGCAAGGACAACGCCCGCGGTTACCTGCGCGACAACCCGACAGTTGCTGCGAAGCTCGAAGCCGAGCTGCGCGAGAAGTTCCAGCCGACCGAAGCCAGCCGTGAGGAAGGCGACGACGAAGGCGACGACGAGTAAAGCTTGCTGTGGGGCAGGGCGGCGCCGTCAGTGACGTCGCCCTGTCCCGCAGGTTCGAATCGCCCAGGGATGGGCTGGGCGCCACGGATGGCGCCACCCTTGGAGTACGCATGTCCGACGCCGACGACATTCCCAACGGTCGCAAACGCCGGCCGCGTGAGCAGACCCCCGTGCAACGGGCGCTGGGCCTGCTGGTTCGCCGCGAGCACTCGCGCAAGGAACTCACCCGCAAGCTGACCGCACGCGGCATCGAAGACGATGCGGCGCAGGCGGCTGTCGCCAAGCTCACCGAGGCCGGCTGGCAGGACGACACCCGTTTTGCCGAGAATCTGGTGCGGATGCGTGCCAACACCGGCTATGGGCCGATCCATGTCCGCGCCGAGCTGGGGACCCACGGCCTGGACAGTGCCGCGATTGCCGCGGCGATGGACAGCTACGAAGGCCACTGGCAGGAAAACGCCCGTGACCTGGTCCGCCGACGCTTTGGCGAGGCCGGCCCGCAGGACCTGACGCAGCGGCGCAAGGCCGCCGATCTGCTGGCCCGACGCGGCTTCGACGGCGACAGCATCCGCCGCGCGACCCGCTACGACCCGGATGACTGAGACTGGCGGCGCCGGGCCTGATACCCTTTAGGTTTTCGGCGGTCCCTCGCGACCCTGGCCAATGCGGCCGGTGGTCCGGGCCCGCCGGCCCGCAGACTGCCAGCCCCCCAATGAACGCATCCGCCAAATTCACGACTTCCCAGATCCGCAGCGACTTCCTTGAATTCTTCAAGGGCAAAGGCCACACCATCGTGCCGTCGGCGCCGCTGGTGCCGGGCAATGATCCGACCCTGCTGTTCACCAACTCCGGCATGGTGCAGTTCAAGGACGTGTTCCTTGGTGCGGAGAAGCGCAGCTATGTGCGCGCGGCCGACGTCCAGCGCTGCCTGCGCGCCGGCGGCAAGCACAACGACCTCGACCAGGTCGGCTACACCGCACGCCACCACACCTTCTTCGAAATGCTGGGTAACTGGTCCTTCGGCGACTACTTCAAGAAGGACGCGATTGCCTGGGCCTGGGAACTGCTGACCCAGGTCTGGAAGCTGCCGGCCGAGCGCCTGCTGGTCACCGTCTACCAGACCGATGACGAAGCCTACGAACTGTGGCGCGACATGGTCGGCATTCCGGAAGCGCGCATCGTGCGCATCGGTGACAACAAGGGCGCGCCGTTCGCTTCGGACAACTTCTGGCAGATGGCTGACACCGGCCCCTGTGGCCCGTGCACCGAGATCTTCTACGACCACGGCGACCATATCGCCGGTGGTCCCCCGGGTTCCCCGGATGAGGACGGTGACCGCTTCATCGAGATCTGGAACCTGGTGTTCATGCAGTTCGACCGCCAGCCCGACGGTACCCTGGTGCCGCTGCCGGCGCCGTGCGTGGATACCGGCATGGGCCTGGAGCGCCTGGCGGCGATCCTGCAGCACGTGCACACCAATTACGAGATCGACCTGTTCCAGGCCCTGATCCGCAAGGCCTCCGAGCTGACCGGCACCGCCGACCTGGAAAACAAGTCGCTGCGTGTGATCGCCGATCACATCCGTGCCTGTTCGTTCCTGATCGTCGATGGCGTGCTGCCTTCCAACGAAGGCCGTGGCTATGTGCTGCGCCGTATCATCCGCCGCGCCCTGCGCCATGGCTGGATGCTGGGTGTGCGCCAGCCGTTCTTCAGCAAGCTGGTGCCGACCCTGGTCGAGCAGATGGGCGAGGCCTATCCGGAACTGCCGGCAGCGGTTGACACCGTCACCCGTGCGTTGCAGGCCGAGGAGGAGCGTTTCGCTGAAACCCTCGACGCCGGCATGAAGATCTTCGAAGACGTCGCGGGCAAGGCCAGCAATGGCGTGATCCCGGGCGTTGACGCCTTCCGCCTGTACGACACCTATGGCTTCCCGCTCGACCTGACCCAGGACATCGCCCGCGAGCGCGACCTGACCGTCGACATCGCCGGCTTCGATGCTGCGATGGAACAGCAGCGCGAAACCGCACGTGCGGCCGGCAAGTTCGGTGGCGGCGTGACCCTGCCGGCCGAGCTGGTGGCGACCCTGAGCCCGACCCGGTTCCTCGGCTACGACCGCCTGCAGGCCGACGGCCTGACCGTGCTGGCCGTGCTGAAGGACGGTCGTCCGGTGCAGTCGGCCGATGCCGGTGACGCAGTCATCGTGATCACCGACCAGACCCCGTTCTACGCCGAATCCGGTGGCCAGGTCGGCGACACCGGCGTGCTGACCGGCAACGGAGTGCGCCTGGCGGTGGACGATACCCAGAAGTTCGCCGGCCAGTTCCATGGCCACGTCGGCACCCTGTCCGACGGCGGCCTGAAGGTCGGCGACGTGCTGTCCGGCCAGGTCGATGGCGAGCGCCGCGGCGCCACCATCCTCAACCACTCGGCCACCCATCTGCTGCATGCCGCCCTGCGCGAAGTGCTGGGCACCCACGTGCAGCAGAAGGGCTCGCTGGTCGCTCCGGACCGCCTGCGTTTCGACTTCTCGCACTTCCAGCCGATCAGCGCGGAAGAGCTGGCTGTGATCGAGCGCAAGGTCAACCAGCAGGTGCGCGCGAACAACGCTGCCGAAGTGCACAACATGGGCATGCAGGAAGCGCTGGACTTCGGCGCCATGGCCCTGTTCGGCGAAAAGTACGGTGAGCACGTGCGCGTGCTGAAGATGGGTGACTACTCCACCGAGCTGTGCGGCGGTACCCACGTCAACCGCACCGGCGACATCGGCCTGTTCAAGATCACCTCCGAGGGCGGTGTCTCGGCTGGCGTGCGCCGTATCGAAGCGGTCACCGGCCAGGGCGCCCTGGACTACGTGGACGCCGAAGAGGCCCGCCTGGCCGAGGCCGCCGACCTGCTCGGTGGCAGCGCTGCCGACGTGGTCGAGAAGATCCGTGCCCTTGGCCAGCGCCAGAAGCTGCTGGAGCGCGAGCTGGAGGCCGTGAAGGCCAAGGTCGCCGCCGGTGCCACGGCCGACCTGTCCGGCCAGGCTGTCGAGGTTGCCGGCGTGAAGGTGCTGGCTGCCCGCCTGGAGGGCTTCGATGCCAAGGCCCTGCGTGACGCCATGGACCGCCTGAAGCAGCAGCTGGGCGATGCGGTGATCGTGCTGGCCGGTGCCCAGGACGGCAAGGCTGCCCTGGTTGCGGGCGTGAACGGCAGTGCAATGGGCAAGGTCAAGGCCGGGGAACTGTTGTCCCATATCGCCAGTCAGATCGGGGGCAAGGGCGGCGGACGCCCGGACCTCGCCCAGGGTGGTGGCGAGGACGGGCCCGCCCTTGCCACTGCGCTGGCTGCAGTCGTCGAGTGGGTCAGCCCCCGCCTGTGATGAACCTGGCCGTCCCCCTCCTTGTAGGAGCGGGACGGCTGACGGTACCATTGCGAATCTTTTCCCTTTGTCGTGGTAGCGCTTCTTGACGGAGCGTCAAGCCGGTGGGGGATACCCTTCCACACGGTTCCATGGAGACTTACAAAAATGTTGATCCTGACTCGCCGCGTCGGCGAAACCCTGATGATCGGTGACTCGGTGAGCGTCACCGTGCTTGGCGTCAAGGGTAACCAGGTGCGTATCGGCATCACCGCGCCGAAGGACGTCGCTGTGCATCGCGAAGAGATCTATCAGCGCATCCAGCGTGGTGATGAAGCCGGTGGCACCGGTAGCGAAAATTCTGCCGAATAACGCTTTACCTTCGCACTCGATTAACGTTATGATTCACGCCCCGCTGAGGTGCAACGCACCAGACGCGGAGAAAACCCCGGAGTGATGCCCGAGTGGCCGAAGGGGCTCCCCTGCTAAGGGAGTATAGGGTCAAAAGCTCTATCGAGGGTTCGAATCCCTCTCACTCCGCCAGATACAAAGAAGCGCCTGCAGATCCTCGATCTGCAGGCGTTTTTCTTTGTTCAACGCGGTAACACACGGCCGCGCCGCACGGGCGATGTGCAGGCCTAGTGGGTGGTGCCAGCCGCGTCCTGCCCGACTTCGGGCGAGGAATAGAGCCTGGGCTCCGGCACCGCATGACCCGGATGAGCGGGCGGCGCAATGCCGCTTGGCGTTTCGCGCCAGAGAATTGCCAGTGTGCAGTCATTGGCACGTTGCCTGCACATTCTTTCCGCTTTGCGTTGTGCTGCGTCCGCCGTCTTTTCCCCGAGTGCAAAGCCCATGGCGACGGTGCCGGTAGCGATCGCCGAATATCCCACCGCGGTGGTCGTGGCAGTCTGCGCGCAGTTGCGGGACCGAACGGCGCAGTGCTGCAGTGCGCGCTGCATCGCAGCCGACAGCGTGCTGTGGTTCATGGCGTAGCCGTAGCGGCCATCGTCGTCGTAGACGATGGCGGAGGCCGCGTTGGCGCCGGATGACAGGCACAGCAACAGGCCAAGTGACAGGGGGCGCATCCAGTTCATTCCCATCTCCATTTTCTGCTGATGGTGGATCAGACCGGGTTTGAAGCGCAACGTTGCCGCCACTACGCCGAGCCCGCAGTTCATCGAACCGCGGGCGGCGCCATCGGTTGACCGTCAGAGCCTCACCGTCACCCCCACCTGGAAACCACGCCCCGGCAACGGCGCGATGTACTTCAACGGCGAGTTGTGCGGGCGTGCTTCTTCATTGAGCAGATTGCTGCCGTTGACGAACACCTCCATGCCGGCGATGTAGCTGTTGCGTACCGGCAGCTCACGGCTGACCTGCAGGTCGACCAGGTTGAAGGCATCCAGTGGCACTTCCTCGCTGACGTTGCGGCCGAGGTACTTCTGCGTGTCGTAGTAGGTGCTGGACAGCTGCGCCTTCCAACCCTCGTGTTGCCACTGCAGATTGGCGCCGTAGCGGTTGGTCGGCATGTTCGGCAGGTACTCGCCGTCGTTGTGGGCACGCAGCGAATCGGGGTGATCGGCCTTGTTCTTCACCAGGTCGGCGAAGGCGGAGATGTTCAACGTGCCATAGCGGCCAAGGTCCAGGGCCTGCGATGCGTCGATCTCGAAGCCCTTCACCGTGGTGTCGGTCTGCTTCCAGTATTTCAGCGGCAGGCGGTTGGCGGTCTGCACGCCCGAGTAACCCAGGTACAGATAGTTCTCGTACTTCATCCGATACGCGGTGGCCGACAGTTCGAACCCTCCGATATGGAACAGGCCGGTCAGCTCCAGGTTTTTCGCGCGCTCTGGCTCGAGGTTCTGGTTGCCTTCTTCCTGGGTCATCACCGAGTAGTGCGCGTTGCTCGCATACAACTCATTGATCTCCGGTGCGCGCTGCGAGGACGAGTAGCGCACCTTGGCGGCGAACAACGGACCGAGCTCGACGTACGAACCCAGGCCGTAGCTGTTGAGCCGGTAGGAACGATCCTGCAGTTTCGTGTTGGCGGCATTGCGCGCGGTCTTGAAGCGGCTTGGTTGCAGGTCATGGTCAATGCGCTCGTGGCGCACGCCAGCGTCGAAACTGGCCCAGCCGAAGTCCAGCGTCTCCTTCAGGAACACCGCGTTGCTGCGGGTGTCGACGTCAGGCAGGTAGCGCAGCGAGCCGCTGCCGGTGACATCGCGCGACTGGTGGCTGTAACCGAGCAGGCCGCTGAGTGGACCGACGCGCTGATGGCTCAGCAGCAGTTCGGCCTGGGTGCTCTCGAAATCGTAGTCGTTGGCCCGGGTGGCACCCAGCCGTTCGCCCGAGGTGTTGTCCAGCTTCGAAACACGCAGTTCGGCGCGCTCGAACCACGGCAGCGGGTCGCGCAACAGGGCTTCCAGTGCGTAGCGTTCCTGCTTGATCACCACGCCCACCGGCAATGCGTTGGCGTAGTTGGAACCGAACGACAGGTTCTGCATCGAGAACCCGGGCACGCCGTATTCGCTGTCCTTGGCATCGATGCTGACACCCACGTAACCACGGTCGAAGAACAGGGTCGACCCGAACGCCACCTGCGAATTGCGCGCGTAACTGTTGCCCAACCGGTGATGGTAATCGGGCGTCACATCATTGTTGATCTGCTTCTGTACGTATGACGGCGTGCCGGCGACATAGGCCGGATTGACCGGATTGATATAGGTACGGCGTTGCCAGACCGAAGTCGGGTTGTTGGTGTAGAACGAGAAATCACCATCGGCCCAGTCCGGGTTTTCGGTCATGAACTGGTCGATGTAAGGCTGCGAGGCCTTGTTGTAGATCTGCTGGACGCGCGCCTCCTTCTGGCAGCTGTCGGCCAGCGCCGAGTTGACGCCGCCGGTCGGCGGAAACAGTCGGGTGTTGCAGACACTGGCCTTGCTGTTGCCGGGGATGTCGTAGTGCGAGATGCGCTGCCGAGAGACCTGCAGGTTGGTCGAGAGGTTGCGCTGGTTGTTGAAGTTCATGCGGAAGCCCTGCGCGTCGGCGGCATTGAAGCCCTTGCGCAGGACCAGTTCCATCGACTGGTCCCTGTCTTCCATGCTGCGCGAGATCAGGCCCGGATCGATCTCCACGCTGCCGCCGATCGCATTGCCGCCGTAGCGCACGGTGTCGGAGGACTTGTTGACGGTCACACTGCGTACGAACAGCGGATCGAACGGAATGTTGATGTCGCCGCTGATCGCGTTCATGCCGAGGATGGACTGGCCGTCCTGCAGGATCTGCACGCGGTTGCCGCTGAGGCTGCGGATGACCGGAGCGCCCGCGTTTGGCCCGAAGGCGCTGCTCTGCACGCCGGAGACGTGTTCGAGCAGGCCGCCGAGGGTGCGGTTCTGCGCCTGTGGGTTGTCGACAGTGACCCGGGTGTCGATGCGCGAGGGCTGGGAGGCCTGGACTTGGAGGGTGGGGAGGGTGGGTTCGTCCGCGGCCTGGGCGGTGTGGACGGCGAACAGAATGGCAGCAGCAAGCAGGTGGCGACGCATGGCATGATCCGTGAAAACAATGTGAAATGTTATAACGTAACTATTTGTATCGACAAGGGCGAAATGGGCCTTGCGGCAGGCGGTGGATATGAGAATGGTTCTCATATGAAAATGCGGGACGATCCCCTCTGGTCCCATCATGCTCAACCTCACCCTTGCCGACCTTGATCGCCTGGGCCGCAGCAGCGGCTTCCGCTATCGCCTGCCGGTGTCGGCCGCCGATCTGTCGGGTGAACAGTGCGTGGTGCAAGGCAGGGTGGAGCAGCGTCGCCTGCGCCCGGGCATGACCCTGGCGCTGTCGGACGTGATCGCCCATCAGCCGTTCGAGGCAACTTCGGAATCGCCGCCGGCCTTCTCGGCGATCGTGATGCTGGAGGGACGCGCAGGGGCGCGGCTGGCGGGGCAGGCAGTGATCGGCATGAACCCGGGTGCCGGCACGATGGTGCTGGCCGAGGCAGCACCGATGACCGCGATTCATCCCGCCGGGCAGCGGATGCGCAGCCTGAATGTCTCGTTGGACGCACCTGCCGGGATTGACGACCCGATGATCAGCGAACTGCTATCCACCGCGCATCGCACCGGTCACCCGCGGTTGCGTGGCTGGCAGGTTCCCGGGCATCTCGAGCACGCCGCTGACCAGCTGCTGTCGGGCAGCTGGCACGGCGCGATGCATGCACTGCTGTGCGAGAGTATCGGCCTGCAGATGCTGGCCCTGGCGCTGGGGGCGCCTGCGAGGGAGGCATCGCCGGACCTGCGTGTTTCAGCACGTGACCGCCGCATGCTGCAGCGGGTGATCGATTGCCTGCAGGCGGCACCGGCCGCCGAACACAGCCTGGAGGATCTGGCGGGCCTGGCCTGCATGAGCCCAAGCAGCCTGCGCCTGAAGTTCCAGCAGGTGTATCAGTGCTCGGTGTTCGGCTGGCTGCGCGAGCATCGCCTGCAACTGGCCTGCGCGCAGCTGCGGCAGGGCTGCAGCGTACAGCAGGCCGCGCATTTCGTCGGTTACCGGCATGCCACGAATTTCGCCACCGCGTTCCGTGCGCGCTACGGCATCGCGCCCAGCCAGCTGCGCTGACGCCGGATCAGCGTCGGCAGTGCGCATACATCTGCTGCGTCTACGCATACGTGTGCTCACGCTCAAATGACAATAATTCTCATCCAGCCTTTCTCTCCTGCTGGATCTCCCATGCCCGCCTGTATCCGCCCGCGCGCCCTGGCAACCGCCATCGGCACGACCCTGGCGCTGTTCAATACTGCCCACGGCGCCGAGCGCGCCCCCGCCGCGAACACCTCGCAGCTGCCCACCGTGCAGGTCACGGCCGATCTCGATGGCAGCACCGAATCCTCACGTTCCTACACCACCGACTCCATGGGCACGGCGACGGGGTTGTCACTGACCTCGCGGCGGACGCCGCAGTCGGTCAGCGTCATCACCCGCCAGCAGATCGAGGACCGCGGCCTGCTCAGCACCGCCGATGCGCTGGCCACTGCTCCGGGCATCTCGGTCACGCGCAGTGATGCCAACCGCTACTCATTCTCGGCGCGCGGCTTCGACATCGACAACTATCAGTTCGATGGCGTGGTGATGCCGGTGCTGTCGCCGTGGAATTTTGGCGAGAACAACCTGGACATGGTGGTGTACGACCGCATCGAGATCGTGCGCGGCGCCAATGGCCTGATGACCGGTGCCGGCAATCCGTCGGCGGCGGTGAACTACGTGCGCAAGCGCCCGCTGCGCGACGTTGCTGCCAGTGGCGGCATCAGCCTCGGCAGCTGGGACGCGCGCCGTGCCTGGGTGGACGTGTCCAGCCCACTCAGCCGGGAAGGGCGCGTGCGTGGCCGCATGGTCGCTGCGCAGGCCGAGGGCGACAGCTACACCGCTGGCCTGGACAGCACCACGAAGACGCTCTACGGCGTGGTCAGCGTGGACCTGGGCGAGGACACCGGATTGATCGCCGGTATCTCCTACCAGGCCAACGACAATCGTGGCTTCGGCAGCGGCTTTGCGCTGTTCAACGCCGACGGCACGCGTACCCGCTTCGACCGCTCGGCATCGGCCACCGCGCCGTGGGCACGGATGAGCACCGATACCCGCAACGGCTTCTTCGATTTCAACCATCGCTTCGGCAACGACTGGCAGGCACGCGTGTCCTACAGCCGCTCGCATACCGATATGGAGATGAAGCATCTCTACCGGGGCGGCTATCCCGATCCGGTGACCGGGGCGATGCCCAATGGCAACAGCTTCACCCGCTACGACGGTCCGGTGCGCCGTGAGGCGGTCAGTGTCAGCCTGACCGGTCCCTTCCAGCTGTTCGGCCGCCAGCACACGGCGTCCGTCGGCTGGTCGCGCTCACGCGACGAGATCGCACTGGGGCAGTACCGCGCACTGGCCCCGTTGCCGCCGTTGGCCAGCTATTTCGAATGGCACGGGCCGGGCACGCCCGAGCCGGTGTGGGCCAGCAACAAGACCCAGGCCGATGATCTGGACAATCATCAGAGCGGTGCCTATGCCGTGGCGCGGCTGTCGCTGGCTGATCCGCTGCATGTGATCGTCGGTGGCCGCCTGAGCAACTGGGAGACCGACCAGGTCTACTTCGGCAGCAAACGGAAGTACCGCTACCGCAACGAGTTCGTGCCGTATGCCGGCGTGGTCTGGGACCTCAACGACTACAGCAGCGCCTACGCCAGCTACACCGGCATCTTCAAGCCGCAGAACAACCGCAACGAATCCGGGCAGATCCTCGACCCGGTCAGCGGCCGCAGCTATGAGCTGGGCGTCAAGGGCAGCTGGCTGCAGGGGCGCTTGAATGCGTCGGTGGCGCTGTTCCGCACCCAGCAGGACAACCTGGGCGAGGCCACCGGTGGTCTGGTCGAAGGCAGCACGCAGGCGGCCTACCGCGCAGTGAAGGGCGCAACGGTAGACGGCCTGGAACTGGAACTGGCCGGTGAGCCGCTGCCGGGGTGGAGCCTGGGCACCAGCTTCACCACCTTCATCGCGCAGGACGCGCAGGGCAGGGCGATCAACACCGCCAAGCCGCGCAGCCTGTTCAAGCTGTTCACTACCTGGCGGCTGCCGGGTGCCTGGGACCGGCTGACCATCGGCGGTGGCGTGGACTGGCAGAACCGCATGTACCAGACCGCCACCGCACCCGGAAATCGCCGGGTGCCGGTGCAGCAGCCCAGCTATGCGCTGGTCAACCTGATGGCGCGATACCAGTTCAGCTCCAACGTGTCGGCGGCGGTCAACATCAACAACCTGTTCGATCGCCACTACTACTCGCAGATCGGCTTCTACAACCAGGGCTGGTACGGGGCACCGCGAAACGTGATGTTCACGGTGAAGGTTGGCTACTGAGGATGCCGTCGCGCGGTTCAGGGATCCAGCGGATCCATCGGGTCGATGCGCAGCGATTCAAGAGCCGGCACGAACGGGATCGCGTAGGGCGAAACACGTGAACCGACCTTGCCCGGAACGTAACCCAGTTCATGGCGGTTGCGCTCGCTGAAGGCGCTGCTGGCGACCGAATCGATATGCGACGGACTGCTGACCACCAGTGCCGGTTGCCGCGGCGGTGCCTGCAGGGCCGCCAGCAACCGGGCTGCATTGCGCAGGTTGGTGGTGGTGTGGCGGGCATACGGCTCGATGATGATTGCATCTGCGGGAATGCCGAAGCGTGCCATCAGCGCTTCGCGCATCTGCACCGCTTCGACGCTGCGGGTGCCGCGTGGGTGTACCGCACCACCCGAGACGATGAGGAAGGGTGCATCACCTGCCGCGTAGCGCTGCGCGGCCGCCTTCAGGCGCAGCTTGCTGCCGGCGCTGAGCGGGGTGGTCAATTCGTCCGGTCCCTGGCCCAGCACGATGATCGCGGTGTACGGATGCGCATTCCAATCGAGCTGCCGCGCACGCGCAAACGGCGCGGCGTTCATTCCCGCGCTGATCGGCTCGAAGCGGATCGCATCGAGGCGGTCATTGGCATCGAGCAGGCCTACCGCCACCGCGATGCTGCGATCGAAGGCGGTGTAGGCCGCGCTGGCGTCCACCTCGCTCATTTGCACGGCAATGGCGACGTCGCCGGCCAGTCGCGTGCTGCCCGCCGCGCCGACCGGGCCGTCGATGGCGTCGTAGCGGGGCGGCTGGCCCTGGCCATAGACGGAGAGAATGTTGTTGAGGCCTGCCAGTTCCCGTTCGATGGCTTGGGCGTGCGCGGGAGCCGCGGCGATCAACAGGCCGGCCTGCGTGGGCGTCCAGTGTGCGGACGCGAGCGTGCAGGTGGCGGTCCGGCAGTCGGCCAGCTGCTGCATGCGTTCGGCCAGGAGGGCGCGCGCATCACCGGGCAGCGTATCGGGCTTCAACTGCATGAGGGTCGGGAACAGTCGTGCGGCCAGCGCGGCGCTGTCGCGGTCGTCGGCCGCCGCCGCAAGCGGCAGCGCCGCCGCGGCAAGCAGGGCAAGGGACAAGGCAAATCGTCGATGCATCACCAGCTCCTGCTCACCATCAGGCGGACGTTGCGGCCGAACAGCGGCCGTCCATAGATTGCCTCGGCCGAACCCTGTCCGGCCAGGGCATCGGTGCGGGTGTTGCCCTCGGTGAGTCCCTTTTCATTGGTCAGGTTGTCGCCCACCAGCTGTGCGCCCCAGTTGCCGCGTTTCCATGAAACGCCCAGCCCCAGGGTCTGGTAGGCAGGCAGCGCCGTCTGGTTGAACAGATCAACATAGGATTTGCCGACCACGTCATAGCGCAGCCAGGTCTCGAACTGGTCCTGGCCGTGCTGGAAGCTGAAGGTCGGGCGGAGGTTGCCGTAGAGCTTGGGCTCGCGAACGATCTGCTTGCCGTTGACGGCGGCCGGATCGGCGCCGGAATCGTTCTGCAGGCTGTCGTACTGCGGATCGCTGACCGTGATCGAACCGGCAATGCTGAACCAGTCGAGCGGCCGGAACAGCCCATCCAGTTCGATGCCCTTGGAGACGGCGGTACCGATGAACGGCACCGACTGGTCATTGCGGCCGGTCGTCGGGTTGAACGCCACGAACGAGGCGTTGAGCGGGTCGAACTTCGTGTAGAACGCAGTCAGGTACAGGTAGGACCGGGCGAATCCGGCCTTCAGGCCCAGCTCGTACTGGTCCAGCTGGGTCTGCACGATGGTGGGATCGATCGAGCGTGCCACTGACGAGTTGGGAACGATCTCCATGTGCGAGACGCGGGCGTAAGCACCCACCGAAGAGGTGAAATCGAAGTTCGCACCGACGGTCCAGTTGGTCGCGGACGGATCCAGGCGATGGTTCTGGACGACGCCGGTGAACTGGCGCGTGGTGTTGTCGGCCAGTGTGGTGCGGTCGCCGAGGTCGACCTGGGCGGTCTGCTCTGCATAGCCTTCATAGCGGTAGCGTTCATGGCGGATACCTGCGTCGAGCTTGAAGCGGTCCGTCAGTGCCCACGTGTCATTGGCATACACCGCGAACATGCGGGCATCCACTTTGCCGCGATTGAGGGTAGTGGTGTAACGCAGCGCGCCCTTGTCGGTGACGTATCCCAAGGGGGCGCCATCGTTGCCGTAGGCCACCAGATCCAGCAGGCGTGGCTTGCCGCGCATCTCCATCAGCATATCCTGGTACAGACTGAAGGCCGTGGTGCCGAAGAAGGCCGTATATGCGCCGATGTTCAGATCGTGGCTGCCCCAGGCCGTTTCAAACAACCGCGTCGCACTGAAGTCGGCCTGGCCGGAGTAGAAGTCCGAATCTGCGGCCCGGTACTGGGCCGAGATCACCAGGCCGGAGTCGGCATAGGGGTCGTAGGCGCTCGCCCCGTTGCTGCCGGCCAGAGCGTAGCCCATCCGCGCGACGCCGGCGCCGAAGGCGCTACGGGCCGCGCCCAGATAGCCGTTGGCGAAAGTGCGTGCGTCGACCGGGTTGGTGGTCGAGTACAGTGCGTCGAAGGTGTTGCGGCCCTTGGTGTAACCGGTTTTCAGCGAGATCGTCCAATCGCTGGCGGTATTCTCGTACTGGAAGCCGATGTTGCCGAAGCGCATGTGCCGGCCATCGGCCAGGTCGCGGTTCATGCCCTGCAGGACGCCGCCGCCATCGAGGTATTTCAGGTTGACACTGCGCAGCGACGGCGAGTTCAGCGTACCGTCGAAGTAGTCGATGTACGGGTCCAGCGGGACGCTGGGATTGCGCGGATCGGCGACCGGGATCGGCAGGTAGAACGTATTGTGGTCATCGACGAAGGTACCGCTGACCTTGAACCAGCTGGTGTCATCGAAGTAGTGCTTGATGTTGCCCCTGATCTGCCCGCCCTTGTCGTTCGGGAAGCCGTTGTCGCGGTAGCCATCGTGCTGGCGCAGGAATCCACCGACCGCATAGAAGGTGTCCTTGCCGAGGGCGCCGGACTGGTACATCTCGCCACGGTACAGCCCGGTGTCACCGACGGTCAGCTGGGCCTTGCCGTGGGTCTGTTCCGAGCCCTCGGCCAGGATGTTGTTGACGATGGCGCCGCCACTGCTCGCATAGATCGGCGCCGGACCACCACGCACGATCTCCACCCGCTGGTTCATCACGTCGAACCGGTTCATGCCGTCGCCGGAATTGAAGAAGTGGCCATCCAGCTCCTGGTAGAGCGGCAGGCCGTCCTGCTGGAAGGCGATGAAGCCACGATCGGTGGGAATGCCGCGCAGCCGGGTGATGTTCTGCACCTCGCCGCCGGTGGCTTCGACATGGATGCCGGGCACGGACCCGAGCAGGTCGGCATAGCTTTTCGGTGCGAGTTTCTGCACGTCTTCGCGGCTGAGCGAATTGACTGCGAAGGACGCATCGAAACGACGCTGGGTGCGCGCCGCACCGGTGACGACCACCGCATCCAGCGTTGCGGCGTCGACGCTGCCCTGGTTCTGGACCGGGGCGTCCTGCGCAGAAGCGTTGCCGTGCAGGGATATCAAGGCCAGGGAGATTCCCAGGACCAGGGGGCTGATGTTCATCGGAGGGCGGCCATGCAGGGAAGGGGGACCGCTGCACGGTAGGTCCGGGCGATGACGGAATTGTTTACTTCGGCGGAAATAAACAATTAAACGATGGCATCGGCGCCCAGCTGGTGGATCGGCAGCAGCGCCGCGCCCACCGATACCGCAGATCCTCCCAGCCGTGACACATGCACCTGCGGCAGGCGCAGGCTGTCCAGCGCGCTGCTCCAGCGTGCCGGCTGCTGCAGGTGTTGCCCCAACGCTTCCAGTACCTGGCGGGGCAGCGAACCGGACAGGATCACGGCGCCCGGATCGAGCCACGCCACGCCGGTATTGGCCGCTGCGCCCAGCTGGTTTCCCGCGCGTTCGGCCCAGGCACTGATGATGCCGGCATGGCTTTCCAGGCAGGCCTCCAGCTCGAACAACGAAGGAATTCCGGCGCCGGCCTCGCGCAACGTGGCCAGCAGGTCGATACCCGAGGGGCGCGGTGCGTCCATGCGGAACAGGCGGCCGATGTCGCCTGCATTGCCGAACTCACCGCGCATCACATCACGCCGGTGGATCACGCCGCCACCCACGCCGTGGCCGACATACAGCAGCAGCGCCGAAGCGCAGTCGCGGATCAGACCGCTGTCGTAATACTCTGCCAACGCCGCCAGGGTTGCATCGTTCTCCACCCACACCGGGAAGCCGAAGTAGTCTTCGAAGAACTGGTCGTTGTCGATGTCGCGCCAGCCATGCAGCCAGTCCACCGCGTGCCGGCGTGCCGGACCGGTTTCGACCACGGGCCCCGGAACGGCCACGCCGAGGCCAAGGAACCGCGCGCGCATCAGTCCGGTGCTGCTGGTGAGGCTGCGCAGGCGCTGGTCCACGCAATGGACGAAATCGTGGGGATCTGCGCTGTCGAATGCGGTGGCATCACGGGCGATGAGCTGACCGGCGAAATCCACCAGTGCGATCTCCAGCCAACCGGGATGCACCGTGGCACCGGCGGCATAGCCGCCCCGGCCGGACAGCGCTAGTGGCACCGACGGACGGCCGCGCTGGCCATCGGACAGCTGTTCCTGCTCCTCGATCACTTCCAGCATCAGCAGCTCACGCGCCAGGCGGGTCAACGCGCCGTTGTGCATGCCCAGCTGGTGGGCGATGGTGATGCGGGGAACCGCGCCCATCGTGCGCAACAGCCAGATGATGCGCTTATGGTCGGCCTCCAGCGCGATCAGCGGCTTGCGGCGCAGCCGCGATGTCGGGGCCAGGCTCACGGGCGCAGGCCCTCGGTGCGTGCTGGAGGGATGGGCCAGGCCAATGCAGCCAGCGAAAGCAGGCTGCCGATGGCGACCAGCGAGACCAGGGTGACCGAGGTGTCCAGATCGCCCGCCTGTATACCGGGCAGCACTTCGCCCAGCAGCAATGAAGAGGCCGCGATGGATAGCTTCATGGTTCCGGTGAGCAGTGCAAAGCAGCTGAGGTCATCGTCGCGTCCGCCATGGATGGCGTGGCGACGGGCGATCAGCGCGGTGCGTCGCCACAGTACCAGGCCGACGCTGGCCACCGCCGTCCCGTGGGTCGCGGCACATGCAATCGCTATGGGCGTGGAGGGGAGGGCCAGGTACACGCCGACGGCTCCGACGGCCAGCACCGACATCAACGCGAGCATCCCGGTCTCGCTGTGCAGCGTTGTACGCAGGCGCAGGCAGAGCCAGGGGGCAACCACCATGCCCGCCACCATCGCGAAGGTCAGCGCTGCCCCATGTTCGGCGAAGGGGAACAGACGCCCTGCCAGGCCGACCAGCGTCGTCTCCGCCGCCGCGGCCAGCAGAACCGGCAGCAGCGCTGGCAGGGGCAGGGCAAAAGCAGCGGGCGTCCTGGTTGCGCTGGGCCGTGGGGGCGTTGCGACGCAGGCCAAAGGAAGCGCAGCGGCCGCGATCAGCACGCCGATGACCATGCACATCAGCAACGCGTTGCCACTGCCCTGGGACGCAGGCGTACCGACCACGACGAACAGCGCCGAGGCAATGCACAGCTTGGAGATCGGCACTACCACGGCGCGGGTGGAGACATAGCGCATGGCCTCGACCTCGTCACGGGGCAGCAACGACGTCAACGCGTTCTGGGCCACGTCGTAGACTGCATAGCAGGTACGGAACAGCAACGATGCGACCAGCAATGGCAGGAAGGCGGGCTCGGTTGCGTTGCCCGGGCTGAACAGCAGGCAGGCGCTGGCCGCCGTGCCGAGCCCGCCGATGAGCTGCAGGCGCAGGGCGAGGCGCTGCTGGTTGCGCAGGCGGGTGAACACGGCGGCCAGCAGCAGATCGAGCAGGCTGCTGTAGGCCAGTGAAATGGCCAGCAGCTGGCCGGTGTGGGCCGCCGACAGCCCCAGCCGGGCGTGCAGGTAGTAGCCCAGCACCAGATCCACGAATGACCAGGCCAGGGTGCGGGCAAAGTGGCCGGCGGCATAGAGGTGCCGTGGCGAGGGCTGCGCGTTCAACGCCGTGTACTGGGGGAGAAGAGCCGGAGATGCTGGATCGTTCTACTACCCCTGTGTGACATGGTCCTGACATGGCGGGTGGCCGGGCATTCAGCGCGTGGCTTGCACCCCCTGCCGCGGGCGTGCAGCATTTGCCCTGCTGCCCCCACCACGCGTCACGCAGCGCTTTCTTCACTGGAACGGAGCAACGTATGAAACTGTTGTCCGCTGTGTTGTTGTCTGCGCTTTCGCTCTCCGCCGTTCCGGCGCTGGCAGTGGAAGCTTCGCCCTCACCGCTGCTGGGGCGCTGGTCGCTGGATATCGCCACGTCTGCACTTCCCGAAGCGCAGCGCCCGAAGCATGTGGTGCTCGAGTTCAAGGACGCCGGTGCAGGGCGTTGGAGTTCACATGTGGACATCGTCCTGCACGACGGCAAGACCATGAAGTCCGACGGCACGCTGGCGCTGGACGGCACGCCGGGGCCCTTGTCCGGTACTTACGGCGCGGACAAGGCCAACCTGAAACTGCCGGCGCCGAACACCCTGGTGATGCAGCTGGTGGACCACGGCACGCCGGCCTCCACCCGCATCTATACCGTGGCGGCCGACCGTACGACGATGACCGAGACCAAGGCGTTCTACGGCCACGACGGCACGCCGATCCTGCAGACCAATCTGTTCAAGCGGATACCGTAGCGGCACCGCCTGGACCACGCCCGCACAGCGGGCGTGGTGAATGCAGCAGCCTTATACCGCGGCCGGGTCGCGCTTGCCGGCGTCGATGTCGTACCTGTCGATGGCCTCCTGCATCCGCGAGCGTTCGATGCGACCTTCGTCAGCCAGTGATTTCAGGGCGGCCAGCACGATGAAGTGGCGATCCACTTCGAAGAAGGTGCGCAGCGATTCACGTGTGTCGGAACGGCCGAAGCCATCGGTGCCGAGTGCGGTGAAGCGGCGGTCGTTGATGAAGGGACGGATCTGGTCGCCTACGATCTTCATGTAGTCGGTGGCCACCACCACCGGGCCTTCATGGCCCTGCAGGCACTGCTGCACGTAGGGTACGCGCGGCTCCTCGGCCGGATGCAGCAGGTTCCAGCGTTCGGCGGCCAGGCCGTCGCGGCGCAGTTCGGTCAGGCTGGTGGCGCTCCACACATCGCTGGCGACGCCGAAGTCCTGCTGCAGCAGTTCTGCCGCGGCTTCCACTTCGCGCAGGATCGAGCCGCTGCCCATCAGCTGCACGCGTGGCTGCGAGGCGGTATCGGCGGCTGCCGGATGCAGCAGATACAGGCCCTTCAGGATGCCCGCTTCCACGCCCTCCGGCAGCGCCGGCTGCGGGTAGTTTTCGTTGAGCACGGTGATGTAGTAGTAGATGTCTTCGTGGTCGACATACATGCGGCGCAGGCCGTCATGGATGATCACCGCCAGCTCGTAGTTGTAGGTCGGGTCGTAGGACACGCAGCTCGGAATCACCGACGACAGCACGTGGCTGTGGCCGTCATCGTGCTGCAGGCCTTCGCCCATCAGCGTGGTGCGGCCCGACGTGGCACCGAGCAGGAAGCCGCGGGTACGTGCATCGGCAGCGGCCCAGGCCAGGTCACCGACACGCTGCAGGCCGAACATCGAATAGAAGATGTAGAACGGAATCGTGGCCAGGCCGTGGTTGCTGTAGGCGGTGCCGGCGGCGATCCACGAACAGATCGCTCCGGATTCATTGATGCCTTCCTGCAGGATCTGGCCGTCCTTGGCTTCCTTGTAATAGCTCAGCTGGCCGGCATCCTGCGGGGTATACAGCTGGCCCAGGTAGGAGTGGATGCCGATCTGGCGGAACAGGCCTTCCATGCCGAAGGTGCGCGATTCATCAGGCACGATCGGAATCACCAGCTTGCCCAGGTCCGGGTCCTTCAGCAGGCTGGTGAGGATGCGCACGAAGCCCATCGTGGTGGACTGGCCACGATCGCCGCTGCCCTGCAGCTGGGTGTTGAAGATCGACAACGGCGGCAACGGCAGCGGATCGACCTTCGCCAGCCGCGCCGGCAGCTGGCCGCCCTGGATGCGGCGGCGCTCGGCGAAGTAGGCGGCCTCGGCGCTGCCCGGCTCCGGACGCAGATAGGGCATCTCCTCCAGCTGCTCGTCGCTGACCGGCAGGTTGAAGCGGTCGCGGAAGGCGCGCACCGCATCGGCGCTCATCTTCTTCAGCTGGTGGTTGATGTTCTGGCCTTCGCCGGCTTCGCCCATGCCGAATCCCTTGACCGTCTTGGCCAGGATCACCGTCGGCCGGCCGCGGGTGTTCACCGCCTGCTGGTAGGCGGCGTACACCTTCTGCGGATCGTGGCCACCACGTGCCAGCGCCCAGATCTCGTCGTCGCTCATGTGCGCGACCCGCTCCAGCAGCTCGGGGTAACGGCCGAAGAAGTGTTCGCGCACATAGGCGCCGCTCTGCGACTTGAAGGTCTGGTAGTCGCCATCCACGCATTCCATCATGCGCTGGCGCAGCAGGCCGCTGTGGTCGCGGGCCAGCAGGTCGTCCCAGCCGCTGCCCCAGATCAGCTTGATCACGTTCCAGCCGGCCGCGCGGAAGGTGCCTTCCAGTTCCTGGATGACCTTGGCGTTGCCGCGTACCGGACCGTCCAGGCGCTGCAGGTTGCAGTTGACCACGAACACGAGGTTGTCCAGCCGCTCGCGGCCAGCCAGGGAAATTGCCGCCAGCGATTCGGGCTGGTCCATTTCGCCGTCGCCGAGGAAGGCCCAGACCTTGCGGCCCTGGTGTTCTTTCAGGCCGCGGTATTCCAGGTAGCGCATGTAGCGCGCCTGGTAGGCGGCGGTCAGCGGGCCCAGCCCCATCGATACGGTGGGGAACTGCCAGAACTCCGGCATCAGGCGTGGGTGTGGATACGAGGACAGGCCTTCGCGGCCGGCTTCGCGGCGGAAGTTGTCCATCCGTGCCGGATCGATGCGGCCCTCCACGTACGCGCGGCCGTAGATGCCCGGCGCGGAGTGGCCCTGGATGTAGATCATGTCGCCGTCGAAGGTGTCGGTGCGGCCACGGAAGAAGTGATCGAAGCCGACGTCGTACAGCACTGCCGCGGACTGGTAGGTGGCGATGTGGCCGCCGACATTGGAATGCTTGCCGGCACGCAGCACCATCACCATCGCGTTCCAGCGGATCATCGCGTTCAGGCGGCGCTCGATGGCCAGGTCACCCGGGTAGGCCGGCTGGCGCTCGGGCGGGATGGTGTTGACGTAGGCGGTCCAGGCACGGGTATGCAGGTCGCCGTGCTGCTGCGCGTCCAGATCGCTCAGCTGGTCGATCAGGTAGTGCGCGCGCTGCCGGCCGCCGGCCTGCATCACCGCCTCCAGCGATTCACGCCACTCCCGCGTTTCCAGCGGGTCGGTATCGAAGGGGATCAGGGCTTGGTTCATGACGGTCTCCAGAGGGCGCCGGTCGGACTTCTGCCTGGGCGACAACACCGGCAGGGCGCACAGCACTGGAGCGGGGTCGCAACGGCGGGGCCGTGACGCGAAGGGCGACCGTGGCGGCCACCGAGAAGACAAGCGTAGGCCGGGCCCCCTGGCTTCGATAGGCGGGCCCGGCTTGGGTCTCTGGCAAGCAAGGGTTGGCACCGCGCGCCGTATCATGCGCGCATGCGCTGGGTGCGGCCGCTGATCAGGCCGGGGACAGCCCAGGCAGGAACACCGGGATGATCGCCACGCCGACGCCCAGCAGGCACCAGGCGACAATGGGCAGCCAGCGCGCCAGGCGTTGGGCGGGTTCCGGTGCACGACGGCCACCGATCCACAGCAGCAGCGTGAGCAAGCCCAGTGCATAGGCGAGAGCGACGATCACCGGATGCACATGGATGACCCGGCTGGGCGGCCACATCTGCTGCTGGTAGGCGGTGGTGTGGGCGACCAGCAGCAGGAACAGCAGGCTGCTGAGGGTGTTGATGGCGGTGCGTGCGTTCATTGCTGGGCACTCCTTGTGCCGGCTGCCGGGACATTGCAGGGGCGGCATTCTAGCGGCTGCCTGCCGGTCGTTGAAACGCCACTGTCATCGATGGCGGTCACCCTGCGGGGCTTTCCAGCCTCGGGGTGGTTGGCCGGCCGTGAACAGCGTGAGGATCTGGGAGAAGAGCTACGCGCTGCGGCGCCGGCTGCTGCGTGGCTTCTTCCTGCGTCGCGGTTCGGCCAGCGAGGATGCCGAAGACCTGGCGCAGGAGGTCTACCTGCGCCTGCTGCGCAGCACCGGCGAAGATGCCGATGCGGTCGAGAACCCGGAAGCCTACCTGTTCACCGTGGCGGCCAACCTGGCGCGCGAGCATGCGCGCGCGCGGTCGTCGCTGCCGCCGCTGGAAGACGTCGACCTGCTGGCCGAAGTGCTGAAAAGCGAAGAAGACATCGAAGGCGAATTCGAGCGTGCGCAGCGCTGGAACGATATCCGCAGCACCATCGCACGACTGCCGGCGACCACGCGTCGGGTGATGGAGCTGCACTACCGCGACGGGCTGGATTGCCCGGGAATCAGTCAGCAGCTGCAGGTGTCGGTGCACATGGTGCGCAAGCACATCGGCAAGGGGCTGGAGGCCTGCAGGAACGCGCTGGGCGCCAGGGAGCACACATGAGCCGGAACTCATCGACCGTGGCCGACGACACGATCACCTGCGAGGCCATGGACTGGTTCCTGCGCAATCGCGACGGAACACTGGGTGAGGCCGAGCGGGTTGCGTTCCTGGACTGGATGAAGTGCTCGCCGGAGCATGTGCGCGCCTATATGCACGCCCTCGCGCTGCACCGGCAGGTCGGTGAGGCGCTGCAATCGCCGTTGCCTGAAGAGGCGCCGGTGCCACCGCGGCAGGTCGCCGCCAAGGTGGTGCCGCTGTTCGGTAGCATGCATGCGCCGCCGCGCGCTGTGCGGCCTCGGGGGCGTGCGCGCTGGTGGGTGATGGCTGCCGCAGCCTGTACGGCCCTGCTCGGCGTGGGCCTGGTTCCGCAGCTGATGCCCACCGCGCAACTTTACAGTGCCGGACAGGGTGAGCTTCGCGACCTGGTGCTGCCCGACCAGACCCAGGTGCGGCTCAACGCGGACAGCCGCCTGCGGGTACGCATGGGCTGGCTCAGCCGCAAGGTGGAGCTGTTGCAGGGTGAGGCCACGTTCGACATCGCCCGCGACCGCCGTCCGTTCGAGGTGGAGGTGAACGGCCTCGAGATTCGAGACATTGGCACGGTGTTCGATGTCGCGCGACGGTTGAAGAGCACGCGCATCGGCGTGGTTTCCGGCGAGGTGGAGATCTGGAGCCAGGGTGCGGACGCCCGGCGTCTTGCGCAACTGGGCGAAGGCCGGGTGGTGCAGGTCGACGCGCGCAGCCATGCGGTGGAGTCGCTGGATGTACCGTTGTCGATGCTGCTGGACTGGCAGCAACGCAAGGTGTCCTTCCTGGATGAGCGGCTGGACGAGGTAGCCGCGGCCTTCAACCGGCACAACCAGGTACAGGTCCGCGTGCTGGACGAAGGCGCGGCATCGGCACGACTGTCGGGCAGTCTCGATGCGCATCGCATCGGTGCGCTGCAGGCCTTCCTCGAACGCGACCCGCGTTTCCTGGTGAGGCGCGAAGGCGACACCGTGCGGGTCGGAAGTCGCTGAGGCCGACGTGGCCGTGGACTGTCAGAAAAAATTCATCGAATCCGCGTTCTCCACTTCGGTGGATGCCGGCTCTTACTTGGGAGAAGCCGCTGCCGAGCCACGCAGCGGCGCCTGCTGCCTTCTCTCTTCCAAGGACCCGTGATGCGCAACACGCTCTACCTGTCGATCATCCTTGCCCTGTCTCCCTGCAGCGTGCCGCTGGCGGTCGCGGCCACTGCCGATGGCCTGGAGGCCCGCGTTTCGGCGCCCATCACGGCGCAGCCGTTGGCACGTGCGCTGGAGCAGTTGTCGCGCAGTTCCGGTGTGCAGTTCCTGTATTCGGGCAGTGGTGAAGTGCACATGGCCGGTGCGGTGCCGCGCGGTGCCACCGTCAAGCAGGCGCTGGACGCACTGCTGGCCGGGACCGGCCTGGGCTACACCGTGGTCGATGGCAACGTCATCGCCATCGATCCGGCGCCCGTAAGCAACGCGCCGAAGCCGGCCGCGCCGAAGCCGCGCGAGGCAGAGGCGGTGGTGGCGCCGACCCTGGACACCGTCAAGGTGATTGCCGCGCACGAGGTGATCGACCAGAAGAAGTCGTCGCCAGTGATCAAGGATTCGGTGGTCTACGACGAGATGGACAGCTACGGCGACGAGACCCTGGCCGAGAGCCTGATGGCCGCTCCAGGCCTGAGTGCGGTGGAGGATGCCGGCGAGCCACGTTACGTGACCGTGCGCGGCGTACAGGCCAACCTCAACTACACCACCATCGATGGCATCGCGATTGCCAGCGTGGGAGGCAGTGGCTCCGGCGAGCGAATGAACAACCTGCAGCTGATTCCCAGCGACATCGGCACCCGTACCGACATCTACAAGAGCTTCAGTGCGGAGCAGGCACCGGATGCGATCGGCGGCGTGATCGACATCATCAGCCGCAGTGCTTTCGACCGGTCCGGCAAGTACGTGTTTGCCGATGTGGCGGGCATCTATTCCACCGCCGAGACCAACGTCGAGCGCAGCGCAGGCGGAAACCACGAGACTCTGGGCCACTTCGGCAAGAGCGCCAAGATGGTGTTCTCCAACCAGTTCGGCGCCGACCAGGAGTTCGGCATCGTTGCGGTGGCACGCTACGAGCAGCGTTCACGCAACAGCGTCAAGCGCTGGGTGGAGTCGAACTACTACTACAACGACGCTGGCAAGTACCTCACCGACGGTACCACCGGTCCGGACGAGGCCAAGGGCTGGAACGGGCTGCGTGCGCCTGGCAACTTCAGCACCGGCACCTATACCAACTTCATCACCAACTTCGGTGGCTCCGCCAAGCTTGAGTGGAAGCCCTCGGATGATCCGTTCTACGCATCGCTGCTGCTGTACTCGTACCGGTTCTACGAGAACTCGACGATGAACAAGACCGATCTGTACGGCAATGCCAAGTTTCCGATCCGCAACCAGACCGAGGACAGCGGCACCACCCAGATCAACAGCATCTACATCAAGAACCGTCACGACCGCTGGGATCGCAGCAACCGTGGTGCCATCGCCAGTTTCAACTGGGACATGGGCGACCGTTCGCGGCTGACCCTGCGTGGCGGCCATACCGAAGAGACCTTCCACAACAACCAGGTCTACTGGGGTGTGCGCGCCTACCCAAGCAATCTGTTCGTCGACTACGAGAACGACAGCCACGGGTTCCCCAACGCGGTGGCGGTTTCCGATTCCAGCCTGCTGACCAGCTCCGCGTTCAAGCTCAATCCGGCGCAGGCCTATGTCTCCCCGCGCGATGCCAAGGAGAGCATCGACAACCTGCGCGCGGATTTCAGCTACAACATCGACGCCGATGCGCGTGGCTTCGGCCTGGCCACCGGCGCCGAGTACCGCCATCTGAAGATCTGGCAGGACATCGACTTCGACTACTTCAAGAGCAATGCCACGCTCAACGATTACCTGTATCCGGGTTCGACGCTGCTGGGCAGCGTGCCGGGCTTCCCGCTGATCGACAACCGCAAGTGGAACGAGGAGCTGCTGCCGAAACTGGGCAACAACAATGCGGCGTATCCGAATGCCAACTTCACCAGCGACTACACGTATGTGGAGGACATCACCAATGCCTATGTATCCGCGCACTACGCCTGGGACCGGCTGCTGCTGATCGGCGGCCTGCGCTACGACCACACCCGCTTCGATGCCTACAGCCCGTTCAGCGATGATGGCGGCACTACCTATACCTCCGCCTTCCGCAATACGAGCGGTGGCTACAACAACCTGCTGCCTTCATTGAATGCGACGTTCAGGCTGAGCGAGGACCAGCGCCTGCGCTTCTCCGCCAGCCGCACGCTGGGCCGGCCGACGCCGAGCAACATCGCCCAGGCCACCAGTACCAGTTGTGGCGATGACGAGGAGGGCAGGGGCTTCTGCAGCATCAAGCAGGGCAATGCCGATCTGCAGCCGCGACGTTCCACCAACATCGACCTGGCGTGGGACCTGTACTTCAACGGAAACAACGGCCTGGTCTCGGTGGCGCTGTTCGACAAGGTGATCAAGGACGACATCTACACCCTGACCACCTTCGAGAACGTGGGCGATGCCCGCTACCGGGTCACCCAGCCGATGAACACCGACGAGTCCACGCTGCGCGGCGTCGAGTTCGCGGTGGCCAACCGCAACCTGCAGTGGGGACGCCAGCGCTTCGACATGTACTTCAACGCTACACGGCTGGAAGGCCAGACCAACTACCGCATCAGCGATGGCACCGAGCGCCGCCTGGATCGCCTGCTGTACCAGCCGGACTGGTCGCTCAACGGTTCGGTGATCTGGCGCATGCCCTGGAAAAGCGCGCAGCTGCGCCTGTCCGGCACCTACCGCAGCCGGATGCTGGTCGACTTCGGTGACACCGAATGGCTGGATTCGTACTACGACCCGTACATGACCTTCAACATGGCCTTCAGCCACAAGGTCAGCAGGCACGTGACGCTGAAGTACGAAGCCAAGAACCTGTTCAACACCCAGCCGACCTACAGCACCGGCCCGAACGGGCGCTTCCGTACCGAGATCGACGACTACGGCCGCTTCTTCTACTTCCACATCATCTACAACTGAGGGCACAGCCGTGGAGACGATCAATCGCAGGCGATTCCTGGCCCTGGCCGGCCTGTCCGCTGCCGGTGCCTGGATGGGCACGGCACACGCGCTGGCCGCGCAGGCCGATGCCACCGCGCTGAACCCGCGCAACCTGCTGGCCAAGCCGCGTTTTGCCAGCACACCCTTCACCCTGGGCGTGGCCTCGGGTGATCCCTCGGCCGATGGCATGGTGCTGTGGACGCGCCTGGCGACCGAACCGCTGGTGTTCGGCGGTGGCATGCCGACCCGGCCGATGGCGGTCGAGTGGCAACTGGCAGCAGACGATGGCATGCGCAAGGTGGTGCGCCAGGGTTCGGCAATGGCGCATCCCGAACTCGGCCACGCCGTGCACGTGGAGCTGGACGGGTTGGCGCCCGGACGGCCCTACTGGTACCGCTTCACCGTAGGCGGCCACGCCAGTGCGGTCGGTTGTACCCGCACGCTGCCCGCAGCCACGGCCGCAGTGGATCGTGTGCGTTTTGCGGTGGCCGGTTGCCAGCACTACGAAGAAGGCCACTACACCGCGTGGCGGCGCATCGCCGAGGAACCGCTGGATTTCGTCTTCCACTACGGTGATTACATCTACGAAGGCGAAAGCCAGCCGGGCCTGCGGAAGATGAACGGCCAGCCGTTCACCAACCTGCGCAACCACGTCGGCCCGCAGATCTACACGCTGGATGATTACCGCCGCCGCTACGCCCAGTACAAGAGCGATCCCGACCTGCAGGCCGCGCATGCGGCGGCACCGTGGTTCGTCACTTTTGACGACCATGAAGTGGACAACAACTGGGCTGGTGCCGAAGACCAGGATGACACGCCCAGCGAAGTGTTCCTGCTGCGTCGCGCACAGGCGTTCCAGGCCTACTACGAGAACATGCCACTGCGCCGCTCGGCATTCCCGCGCGATGGCCACATGCAGATGTACCGGCGCGCACGCTACGGCACGCTGATGGACCTGCACCTGCTCGACACCCGCCAGTACCGCAGCAAGCAGGTGAACATGGCGTTGCGTGAGGAGGTGGAATCGCCGGAGCGCAGCATTGTGGGGGCGAAGCAGGAGCGCTGGCTGTTCGACGGCCTGGCCGATGCTGCACCACGCTGGCACACGATCGCCCACCAGGTGGCGCTGGGCAACTACATGCGCGAGAAGGACGGCGTGGTGCAATCGTCCGACGACCAGTGGTCAGGCTATCTGGACAGCCGCCGGCGCCTGCTTGACCACATCCAGAAGGTGGGCTTCGGCAACGTAGTGACTGCCTGCGGTGACGCGCATCGCCACTATGCGAGTGATCTGGTGCAGGACCACCGTGACTCGGGCGTGATCTCCAGCGAGTTCCTCGCCACGTCGATCACTTCCGGCGCCGATGGCCAGGGTGTGGACGCGTATGCCAGGAACCAGCTTGCGCACAGCCCCTATCTGAAGGCGACCATCGACAAGCGTGGCTACGTGCTGTGCGATGTCACCCGCGATGCGTGGATCGGCGATATGAAGACGCTGGATACCGTGATGCAGCCGAATGGCGCGGTGCAGAGCTGGAAGCGCTACGCGGTGGAGCACGGCCGGCCGGGGCTGCAGGAGGCCTGATCCTACCGGTCTGGCCTGTAGAGCCGAGCCCATGCTCGGCTGCTTTTCCGGTCAGTTATCGAAGAGCAGCCGAGCATGGGCTTGGCTCTACAGAGATCCTTCAATCGTGCTCGAACCGCAATGGCTCGCTGCCCATCGCCGGATCACTGGTGCCGGGGCGCCCATCCTCGGCGCGGCCGGCCAGGCGCAGGGCACTGTCGCCCGCACCGACGAGCAGGTCGTACCAGCCTGCGGTGGGCGTTGCGTCCCACGCCAACGCGGTCTCTGCATGTGCGGGCAGCACCAGCGTCTGCTCGGGCATATGCCCGGCATAGGCGCCCGGCTGCACACGCACCTGCTGCGCGCTGTCACCCAGATTGCGCAGGCGGAGCCGCAGTTGGCCATCCGCACGATCGGTTGAAGCCTGCACGGCAGGACCCGTGGCCGCTCCCTGGAAGTGGCGGTGGAAGCCGTTCGGGCCCAGCAGCCACAGGTCATAGCGACCCTGGGCGTCCAGCGGCCAGCGCTCGCGCAGCGGCATGCCCGGCAGCAGCGTGTAGCGGCGTGGCACCGCATCCAGCCGCAGCCGGTCGTAAACATGCAGCACTGCTGCTGCGCCTTCGCAGGACAGCGCCAGATCCACACCCGAGGCGTCGACAGCGGCAATCGATGCCTGCGGCCGGTAGGGCAGGGCACGCGCCGGGCGCACGCCGCTTTCCTGTTTCGCCGGCTTCAGTCCCTCGGGCAACGCGGGCACGGTGCGTCCCGGCAGGGCGGCGGCGCGCGCGGCCACCGCGCTCACGTCCGGCAGGCCGCGTACGAACGGGCGGGTATCGCGCTGGGCGAAGTCGAACGCGTTGCTCAGGTCGCCGCAGACCGCGCGGCGCCACGGCGAGATGTCCGGTGCGGCCACACCGAAGCGACGTTCGATCAACCGTATGACCGAGGTGTGGTCGTACACCTGCGAATCGACCCAGCCACCGCGGCTCCACGGCGAGATCACATACAGCGGCACGCGCGGACCCAGCCCATATGGGCGGCCACGCAGTTCGGCGAGGTCGTACTTCTCGTCGCCCGGTGCCGGATGGCGGTGGTACTCGCCCTCGGTACTGACCGAAGACGCACCGGCCCAGCCGGAGCCCAGCGGTGAAGGCGGTGCCGGTGGCGGCATGTGGTCGAAGAAGCCGTCGTTCTCGTCGAACATCAGCAACAGCGCGGTGCGGCTCCACACCTCTGGATCGGCGGTCAGCGCGTCCAGCACGCGCGCGGTATAGGCCGCGCCCTGGGCGGGGCTGGAGGGGCCGGGATGCTCGCTGCCGGCCGCGTCGGCAATGATGAAGCTGACCTGCGGCAGGCGCCCACCGATCACGTCCTGGCGCAGCTGCGCCAGGCCACGGGTGCTGACGCCGCGTGCGCGCAACTGCGGGTCATGCCCCGGCGCGGCGCGATGGGCCTGGCGGAATACCTCGAAACCGGCCAGCGGGTTGTCGGTGAAGTTGTCGGCCATGTCCTGGTAGATCTGCCAGGACACGCCCGCCTTCTGCAGGCGCTCGACATGGCTGGTCCATCGGTACGACGCCGGATGCCCGCCCTGTTCCGGGAAGTTGTCGTGCGAGTTGGCGATCACCGGGCCACCTGCACGCGCGTGTGCATCATTGTGGCCAGTCCACAGGAACACCCGGTTCGGGTTGGTGCCGGCCTGCATCGCGCAGTGATAGGCGTCGCAGATGGTGAAGGCGTCGGCCAGCGCGAACTGGAACGGCAGGTCGCTGCGCTGGAAGTAGCCCATCGAGTGGTTCTGCTTGGCCTTCGGCCATTGCCCCATGCGCCCGTGGTCCCAGGCACGCTGTGCGTCCGGCCAGGTGTGCGGTGTGCCTTCCACCCGCATGTAGCCGAAGTGCGCGGCGGTATCCAGCGGGAACGGCGCGATCGCGCGCGCGCCGCTCGCGTCGGGCTGCAGCCACAGGCTGCGGGTGCGGCCACCGGCCAGCAGGGCCGCGGCAGGGGCCACGAAGCGATCACCGAAACCACGTACCCCAGGCAGCGTGCCGAAGTAGTGGTCGAACGAACGGTTCTCCTGCATGAACACCACGATGTGCTGCAGGTCTTCGAGGCTGCGCGTCTGCGCCGCAGGCGCGATCGCTGCGGCCCGGGCGATGCTGGGCAGCAGCGGGGAAAGGCCGGCGGCAACGCCGGCCTGCAACAACCGGCGTCGGCCGATATCGGTCACGGGCTCACTCACAGGTCCACACGGAAGGAGATGCCGACGGTGCGCGGGGCGCCGATGAAGGCGTTGTCGCGGCCGTCCACCCCTGCAAGATACCGCTTGTCGGTGAGATTGCTCACCACCAGGTTGGCACCCATGCCCTTCAGGCGCGGCGACAGCCCCTGCAGGTCGAAGCCGATGTTGGCGTTGAACACGGTGGCCGAGGGCAGCTTGTTGACGTTGGCGGCGTCGAGATAGCGCGTGCCCAGGTAACGGCCGGACAGGCCGAAGTTCCAGTTCTCGCCCTGCCAGTCCGCCGACAGCACCAGGGTCTGTTCGGGCTGGCCGATCACCTTGGCGCCATCGACGATGCCCAGCTGGGTATCGCGTGCTGCATCGCCACTGCCCAGGTACTTGGAGCGGTTGTAGGTGTAGGCGGCGTTGAGCCGCCAGCCGTTGTCCCAACCATAGCCGAACGCGGCTTCCAGGCCGTTGCTTTCCACGCCGCCGAAGTTCTCGTAGACACCATCGGTCTCGCCCAGGTAGTCGATGCCGCTGACGAAACCTGCCGGCAGATAGACGATGCGGTTGTCGAACTTGATGTTGTACAGGGTCACCGAGGCGGTCAGCGGCCAGCGGCTGATGCGCATGCCCACTTCGATGTTGTCGGCGGTTTCCGGTTCGACGTTGCGGAAGCGCTGCGGGTCGGTCTCACCGAGCACACCGGACGGGATGGCGGCGAAGTTCTGCGAGAAGCCGGCGAACAACTCCATGCCTTCCACGCCTGGCGCCCAGGTGAAGCCGGTGGACAGCAGCGGATCTGACCTGGAATCGGAGGTCACGTGCTCGCTGGCACCGATCACGCGGCGGCGCGACTGGTCGACGAAGAACTGCTTCACGCCCAGGCGCGCGCTGAACGGACCGAAGCGGGCCATGTCCTCGACGTAGTACATCTGCTCGTCGACCTTGTACTTGTCCTCGAACTGCACCCAGTACGGCTGGTGGTCGAAGTCGATGCTCTGGCCGACAGCGAGCAGGCGATGCCAGTCGCGGCGCGCCGAACGGTCCAGCTTCTCCACCCACAGGCCGCCACGGATGGTGTTGTCGACCGCGCCGAAGGTCTGGCGCCACTCGACGTCGGCGGTCACGCCCATGCGGTCGTTGTCGTAGTGGGTATGGCGATACGACTGCGCGCCCAGCACGTTGCCGGCGTAGCAGTTCGGATCGTACTCGGCGGTGAAGGCCAGCCGCGGCGTGCAGCTGGCCAGGCGCTGTGCGGCGCTGCCATCGGGATTGACGAAGAAGATCTGGCCACGGTTGCTGCCGCCGTACACGGTTTTTCCACCGATGTACTCCGACTCGGGGCGGCCCGCGCCATCGTCGTTGACCTGCGCCAGGTACGGCGGCAGCCAGTCGCCGCGGCCCTGCATGCGGTGGCCATAGGCGGCCACCGAGGCTTTGAAACCATTGCCGCCGTCAAAGGCCGCACGCAGGTAGCCGAAGGTGTTCTCGCGCAGGGCGCGTGAACCGGAGCGGTAGTTCTGGTCCAGGTAGGGAATGCCGGTGAGGGTGCCGACCAGGTTGTCGCGCTCCGGGTTGGTTGCGAAGCCCGTCGGCGAAACGCTGGTGTATTCGGGCTCGTCGGCGTCGTTGTAGGACAGGTAGCCGGTCAGCGTCCAGCGGTCCAGTTCGGTGATGAACTTGCCGGCGATGTGGTCGTTGCTGGCGTGGCCGGTGCCGTCGATCCAGTCGTGCACCTTCGACGAGGAGGCACTGACCCAGGCGCGGGTGTGGCCGCCGAGCAGGCCGGTGTCGTAGCGCACGTAGTACTTGCGTGCCTCGTTGTCACCGGCACCGACCACGAAGCGCAGGCGGCTGTCCTGCAGCGGATCGCTGGTGAGGAAGTTGAGCGTGCCGCCCAGCGCCTCGTTCGAGCGCGAGGAGATATCGGCGGTGCCCTGGCTCACTTCCACCGTCTCCAGATCAAGGGTGTCGATGTAGCGGTTGGCCAGCGATCCACCGCCGTAGCCCGAACCACCGTTCGGCAGCCCGTCGATGGTGGTGCCGATCTGCTGCGTATCGCGGTTGGTGACGAAGCCGCGCATGCTGATCTGCGTGCCCCACACCGACGAACCGGTGGCATCGGCCTCGCTGACCACCACGCCCGGCACTTCATTGAGCGCATCGTTGACGCTGCTCATCACCGTCTGCCGGTTCAGTGTTTCTGCGCGCACCGACGTCTTGGCGTAGCTGGTGGCCTGGCCGATCACCTGCACCTGGTCGAGGGTGCGGGCATCGCTGCTGCGCGCTTCGGCCGTCTCGCCCTGCGGTGCTTCGGCCAGGGCGTCCAGGGCGGGGGCGATCAGCAGAGCCAGCAGCGAGACACGGGGAAAACGCGCAATCGTTCGCATCGAAACCGGACCTTCAGAGGGAGGAAACCCCGGAGTGTCGGCAGCGGCAATGACATCGGCATGACGTGCCGGCGCAGGAACGATGGCACTGTGGGGGCGGTCACGGCGTTCGGGTATGCTCGGCGCTTCAATGGACCTGAGGTGGTGGCGATGCAGAAGCGATCGAAGATCTGGCTGGGCGGTGCAGCCCTGGTACTGCTGGCAGGATGCAACCGGACGCCCTCGGATGGAGGAGTGGCACCGCCTGCGCCAGCCACGGCGGATGAGACCGCAGCAGCGGCCGCCGCCCCAGTCGGTTCAACAGCCGCCGCCGATGGCGCCGCACTCACCGACCGTGAGGGCAAGGCTGTGCCGCTGGTGTCCTTCGACCCAGCCAGCGTGCCGCTGAGCGACGCCCCGCTGGGCAAACTGCCGTTCTTCAGCTTGCCGCAGGGCTATGCGTCGCAGAACGCCCACCCACGCGCCTGGGCGCGCTTCCCGTTCCGGATGGGCAACGGCGTGCATTGGGTGGAAGGCCCGAGCTGGTCGGCACGTATCGTGACCGACGGCGATGGCGCACCGGACAAAACGTTTTCCGCACTGGAAGTGCAGCGCAACTTCGACGGTGTGATCACCGCCGCCGGCGGCCGCAAGGTTTTCGAAGGCGCGCTGCTGCGCGACATCTACTACGGCCCGCAGCTGGAAGCCGAGATCGGAGGTGGTTTCATCGATGCGGTGAACGGTGAGCAGGAAGCTCCCACTACGGTGTACGTGCTGCGCCAGGCCAATCGCACCGTGTGGGTGCAGCTGGCAGTGGACAGCAATGGCGCTGGACTGGTGGTCGTGGATGAAGTGCCGTTCAAGGCCACCGCGCAGTGGTCGGACAGCTTCCCGCACCTGTCCCCGCCGGCCGGTTATCGTGACCGGAACAAGCCCGAGCAGCGTGATTTCGATGCCTTCCCGTTCTGGACCGGCGATCAGTTCGAACAGGTTGAGGGCCGCACCTTCGCTGCCGATTTCGACAAGGGCGAGCGCGAGTACTCGATGCATGAAGTACGTCGCAACCTGCAGGCGATGATGGCCCAGGTCAACGGCACCAAGGTGTTCGAGGGGCGCATCCCGCACGAAGCGGCCGAGGGCGTGCCGAAGCAGGTGCAGTCGTCCTACGGCAATGCGGCCAGCTACAGCTGGGACAACTACGACACCGTGGTCTACCGTGTCGATCTGGCTGATGGTCGCCAGGTGTGGGTGCACGCGCGCCTGGAATACCTCAGCGCAGGCTGGGTGGTGGCCGAGCGCAAGGGCTTCACCCAGACCGCGGCGCTGCTGCCGGCCGATGCGTTGAAGAAGAAGCTGGACAGCGACGGCCGCGTGGCGATCCAGGTCAACTTTGCCACCGACAAGGCGCAGATCCTGCCAACGTCCGAACCACAGCTGGCGCAGGTGCTGGACCTGCTGCGTGCCGATCCCTCGCTGAAACTGTCGATCGAAGGTCACACCGACAACAGCGGTGCCGCGGCACGCAACCGTAGCCTGTCGGAGGATCGCGCGGCCTCGGTGGTGGCCGCGCTCACCGCAAAGGGCATCGCCGCCGACCGCCTGCAGGCGGCCGGCTTCGGCGCCGACAGGCCGGTGGCTGACAACGGCAGCGAAGAAGGCAAGGCACGTAACCGGCGCGTCGAGCTGGTCAAGCGCTGACCCACGGGGTGGTCAGTATCGCGCGTCCTTGGGTTTCGGGTCGCGCGGCCAGTCCTTGGCCTTGTTGGCGAAGTCCGGCCGGGGCTGGTTGATGAAGTAGCTGGCGATGTCCACCGCATCCTGGTCGGGCATCGCCTGCTGGCCCAGTGGTGGCTCGCGGGTCACCGCCGGCGGCATGTTGTGCTTGACGAAACCGGCGGCCTTGTAGAGGCGTGCCATGCCGGCGCCGATGTTGAAGCTGTGGTCACCCCACAGCGGCGGGAAGGCGATGTCACCGCTGGCGTCGCGCCGGCCTTCGCCGTTGTCGCCATGGCACGCTGCGCACTGCACGGCGTACAGCGCCTGGCCACGGATCGGGTCCGGGGTCAGCGTGCTGTCGATGGGCCCCTCACTGGGGGCGGCCACCTTTGCACCCTCTGGCACAGGACTGCTCAACCACGCCATGTAATCGAGCATCGCGCGCATCTGCGGCGAGTCCTTCGGCAGCGGTTTGCCGTTCATTGAACGCTGCAGGCAGCCGTTGATGCGCTCGGTCAGCCCGATCATCTTGCCCGGGCGCGGCATGTAGCGCGGATAGGCGCCGCCGCCGGTATTGAAGTAGTGATTGCCGAACGGCCGCTTGCCTTCGGCCATGTGGCACGAGTTGCAGTTCAGATCGTTGCCGACATTGTCCGGCAGCAGCCGTGCGGTCTCGTTGAGGATGCGGCGGCCGAGCATCACCGATTCGGCATTGCCGAGCCCGGCGATCTCTTCGGCGCTGGGCGCGCGGTAGTGGCCGACCACCTTGCCCTGCGCATCGAGGATATCGATCGTGCTGGCCACAGCGGCATCCAGGTCCGGGTACAGGTGGCGATAGGCGAGGGTACCGGCGCCGGCCAGCACCACGAGGCTGATCGCACTGCCGATCAGCAGGCGGGAACGCGTGCGCGAACGCTTCATTGTGCGGCCTCCTGCGGAACGTAGTGCACCGGCTTGTCGCGCACCACCCGGCGCATGCGCGCCACGTCGACCTCGCTCACCGCGCTGGCCTGGTTGCCCCAGCTGCTGCGGATGAAGGTCAGGATCTGTGCCAGCTGCGCGTTCGGCAGCTGCTCGAAGCCCGGCATGGTGAAGGCCATGCGGTCATGCGGGGTATGCGGCGTGCGGCCGCCGATCAGGGTCACCTGCACCAGCGAGCTGGGGTCATCGGCGAACACGATCGAGTTGCCGGCCAGGGCCGGATAGACGCGGGGCATGCCGCGCCCGTCGGCACGGTGGCAGGCCTGGCAGTGCTCGGCATAGGCCAGCGAACCGGCGACACGGTAGTCGCCGCTGCGCAGTGCGGCGGTGGTGGTGTCGGTACCGGGGGACCACTGCGCACTACGGCCCTCACGCGCTGGCAGCTGCTTCAGGTAGCGGGCCATGGCCAGCAGGTCGGCGTCGGACAGGTACTGCGTGCTGTGCTCGACCACGTCGGCCATGCCACCGAAGGCCGCCGATCGATCGGTGCGACCGGTGCGCAGGAAGTCGACGATCTCGCCCTCGCTCCAGCTGGCCAGGCCGGTCGATTCATTGCGCAGGTTCTTCGCATACCAGCCTTCCAGCACCGAGCCGGACAGGAACTGGCGGCTGCCATCATCGGCCATCGCCTTTTCCTGGAACGCCAACCCGCGTGGCGTGTGGCAGGCGCCGCAGTGGGCCAGGCCTTCCACCAGTTCGGCGCCGCGCTGCTGGCTGGCATCCAGCGACGGATCAGGGTTGAACGTGCGCGGGCGTGCGAACAGCAGCTGCCACCAGGCCAGTGGCCAGCGCATGTTGGCCGGCCACGGGATCGTGCTGTCGGCGTTGTCCTGCTTCACCGGTTGCACCGAGCCCATGAAGTAGGCGTACAGCGCCTTGATTTCGGCGTCGCTGGCGATCACGTACGAGGCGTACGGCATTGCCGGATACAACGGCTGCCCATCGTGACGGATGCCGCGACGTACCGCGCGCTCGAAGTCGGCGTAGTCGTAGGCGCCAATGCCGGTGTCCGGATCGGGCGTGATGTTGGTCGAGTAGATCGTACCCATCGGCGTCTGCATGCCGAGGCCACCGGCGAACGGCTTGCCGCCTGGCGCGGTGTGGCAGGCCGCGCAGTCGGCCGCGCGCGACAGGTACTGTCCCTGCGTGATCAGCGTCGGATCGTGGATGTCGACCTGCGCCGTCTGTCGCGGTGCGAACCAGTAGGGCGTGGTGCGGGCGATGCCGTAGGCGGCGGCCAGCGTCGCGGCCAGGGCAATGGCGAGCTTGAACGAGGTGCGCATGGCGGCACTGTGGGCAATCCCGCGCGCGCGTTCATTGATCCGGATCAATGACTGAACGGATACAGCTTTTACACCAAGCTGAATCGTTCCTGCGTTGTCATCAAGCCGTCATCCGCGCGCGATAGATGGCCCACGCCCGCGTCGCTAACCTGCCACGCTGTCGCACCCTTTCCCCGATTGCCCATGAAGCGCCTGCTGCTGTTGTTGCTGGCGTGCGCCGGCCTGTGGCTGGCTGCATGCTCGTCCTCGATCAATGCCTCGTCCACCTCGCTCGCCGATCGGCTGATCGCACCGGGTGGCGTATCGACCCTGCTTGATCGCCCGCGCATCGCTGCGGCCATCGCCGAACTGCCCAACCGCCACGGCTTCGCGCCGGGCCGCGATGGCGTGCCGATCTTCTGGCGTGTGTTTGATCCCGGCGATTACGGCGCGCGTTACCACTATCTGCCGCAGCGCCACGAGAACGGCTTGCCGCTGGATACCGGCCTGAGCCTGGCAGTACCGCGACCGTTCCGCGCGCAGGCACCGCGCGGCACCGTGGTGCTGCTGCACGGCTGGATGATGAACGGTGATTCGATGCTGCCGTGGTCGTTGCAGCTGGCCGAATCCGGCTACCGCGTGGTCACGCTCGACCTGCGCAACCATGGACAGTCCGGCGCTGGCCCGTCCGGCTATGGCACCTATGAATCGGATGACGTGGTCGATGTGATCAGCGAGCTGCGCGCACGTGGTGAAGTGACCGGCCCGCTGTACCTGTTCGGCGTGTCCTATGGCGCGGCCACAGCGGTATTCACCGCCGACAAGCTCGGCGACCAGGTGGAAGGCGTGGTGGCGATGGAATCGTTCGCCAATGCCGGTGTGGCGATCCGCACGATGATCCCGCACCTGATGGGACTGCAGCCGGAAGGCCTGAAGGCGCAGGCGGTGGCGTCGTACGCGCGCTGGCGCTACGGCGGCCAGGACATCAACCAGGTGATCGCCGCCGCCAGCCGCCGCATCGACGTCGATCTGGACCGCGTGGATGTAGCGCGCGCGCTGGCTGATACCCGCGCCTGCGTGCTGCTGCTGCACGGGCAGGGCGACCAGCACATACCCGTCAGCCAGGGCCGCGAGCTGGCCCAGGCCAATCCGCGCGCCCACTACATCGAGATGCGCGGCGAGGACCACATCACCCTGCCGCTGCGGCTGGATCTGCTGGCCGGAGTGGTCGGCGACTGGATGGCGCGCGACGAGCACCATCCGCAGAGCGCCTGCCCGGCACCGCAACTGCCGGCCCAGGCCGAGTGGCTGACGCGCAGCTGAGAAAAGGGGACGGAGGGGATCAAGTCGTTTCCCGCACACCAAGGCAGGAAACGACTTGATCCCCTCCGTCCCCTTTTTCTGTCAGGCCACCCGTCGTGCCAGTGCTCGCGCGGATGCGGCTACGCCCAGCAGCAGCGCGGCCACGCAAAGGAAGGCGAATCCGAGGCTGGTGCCGTGTGCCAGTGCACCGATCGCTGCCGGGCCGGCGAGGATGCCGGCGTAACCCAGCGTGGTCACCGCAGTGATGGCGATGCTCTCCGGCATCACCCGTTGCTGGCCGGCCATCGAGAACAGTGCCGGTACGATATTGGCGCAGCCCAGCCCGACCAGCACATAGCCCGCCAACGCCACCGGGAACGACGGTACCAGCGTGGCCAACGTGAACCCGGCTGCGGCGGTGATGCCGCCGAAGACCAGGGTGCGGGTGCGGCCGAGGCGCTCGACGATGCCGTCGCCGAACAGGCGCATCGCGGTCATCGCCAGCGTGAACAGCGCGAAGCCGGCGCCGGCCTGGTCACGCGGCACCTGCCGCACTTCGGCCAGGAACACCGCGCTCCAGTCCAGCATCGAGCCCTCGGCGAGGAACACCACGAAGGCCAGCACGCCGATGAACAGCACCACGCCGTGCGGCAGCGCCAGCAGTGGGCCTTCGTGCAGGATCCGTTGCGGTCGCCAGTGCGGCGCCGACAGCACCGCAACCAGCAGCAGTGCCGCCACCGACACCAGCGCGGCCAGCCACAGCGGTGTACCCAGGATCAGCAGGCCGGTCATGCAGCCGGCGCCGACGAAGCCACCGATGCTGTAGAAGGCGTGGAAGCCGGACATCATTGCGCGCCCGGCGTCGCGCTCGACCGCGACCGCCTGCATGTTCATCGCACAATCCAGCGCACCGACGCCGGCGCCGAACACGAACAGGGCCGCGCCCAGCGCCACCGGCGAGGGCGCCAGCACCAGCAAGGGCAGGGCGCACAGCATCATCGCGCAGGTGATCACCATCACCCGTCGGCAACCCAGCCGCCCGGTCAGCGCGCCCGCCAACGGCATCGCCAGCAGCGAGCCGAGCCCGAGGCACAGCAGCACGGCGCCAAGGCTGGCGTCGGACAGCCCGGCCTTGGCCTTGGCGTAGGGCACCATCGGCGCCCACGCGGCGGTGGCGAATCCGGGAATGAAGAAGGCGGCACGGGTGGCGTGCTGCTGGGCACGTGGGGATGAAGGCGTCATGCGCGATGCGAAGCTCCAGGGGGTTTTTATGAAAACGTTTTCAGGCCGGATCGGCAAGTGCCATGCGTGACATCGGGCGACGCATACGATTGCAGTGACCCGATCGCGTCACCAGCGATTAACGTCGCCCACGGACAGTGGCTGCACGGTCGGCACCCCGCCGGCCGCTGCCGGAGATCCGTACATGAGCACGACACCGACCATCCTCCTCGTCCATGGATTCTGGGGCGGGGCCGCACACTGGGCCAAGGTGATCCTGGAACTGCATCGCAACGGCCACGACCGGGTGCAGGCGGTGGAATTGCCGCTCACGTCGCTGGCCGACGACGCAGGACGCACCCAGAAAATGATCCGGCAGATCGACGGTCCGGTGCTGCTGGTCGGCCACTCCTACGGCGGTGCGGTGATCAGCCAGGCCGGTAACGAGCCCAACGTGAAGGGCCTGGTCTACATCGCTGCCTTCGCGCCTGATGCCGGCGAGAGCCCGGGTGGCATCACCCAGCAGCACCTGCCGGAGGCGGCGCCGAATCTGGCACCGGACAGCGATGGCTACCTCTGGCTGCGTGCGGACAAGTTCCATGAGAGCTTCTGCCAGGACCTGAGTGCCGACGAGGGCCGGGTGATGGCGGTGACCCAGAAGGCGCCGCTGGCCAGCACTTTCGGCGACACGGTCAGCGATCCGGCGTGGAAGCACCGGCCGAGCTGGTACCAGCTGTCCCGCCACGACCGCATGATCGCGCCGGAAAACCAGAAGGCCATGGCCGCAAGAATGCAGCCCAAGCGCCTGCTGGAGCTTGATGCCAGCCATGCCTCACTGGCCTCGCAGCCGAAGGAAGTGACCGCGCTGATCCTGGAGGCCTGCGCCGCCATCGGCGCCTGATCCCGCACCAGCACACCGCACGACAGCCGGGGCGCAGGGGAGTACACTCCTGCGCCTGCGGCCATCCGGCCGCGTCCCTCTCTTCCCTCCAGCCGCCGCCAGAGGATCCCACCCTATCGTGGAGGTCCCGCCGTGCTGTCTGTGCCTGTCCGTTTTCCGCGCTTGTTTCCGCGTCGCCTGCCGCTGCCGCATGCACTGGCTCAAGGCCTGCTACTGCTTGCACTGAGCAGCGGCACCGCTGCTGCCCAGTCCACCCAGGACGAGGACAAGGCCAAACCGGCACCCGCCTCGCAGACCCTGCAGACCGTGCAGGTCACCGCCAACCTGCTCGGTACCATCACCGAGGGCAGCGGCGCCTACACGCCCGGCACCATCGCCACCGCCACCCGCCTGGTGCTGACGCCGCGACAGACGCCACAGACCATCAGCGTGATCACCCGCGCACAGATGGATGACTTCGGCCTGCACGGCATCGATGACGTGATGCGGGTGACCCCCGGCATCAGCATCGTCACCTACGACAGCGAACGCACCGAGTACTACGCGCGTGGTTTCGCGATCCAGAACTTCCAGTACGACGGTATTCCGATGTCGCGTGACTCGGCCTACTCGGCGGGCAACACGCTCAGTGATACCGCGATCTATGACCGCATCGAAGTGCTCAAGGGCGCCACCGGCCTGCTGACCGGCATGGGTGATCCGGGCGCGACCATCAACCTGGTGCGCAAGAAGCCGGGCGAGGACTTCGCCGGCAGTGCCTCACTGGGTGTCGGCCGCTGGGATGACTACCGCGCCGAGCTCGATGTCGGTGGTCCGCTGACTGCCGATGGCCGCGTGCGTGGCCGAGCAGTGGGGGCCTGGGAAGACAAGCACTCCAACCTGGACAACTACCAGCGCACCAGCAAGGTCGGCTATGCCGTGCTGGAAGCCGATCTGGGCGAACGCACGCTGCTGTCGGTCGGTGGCGACGTGATGGACAGCGACCCGAAGGGCTCGACATGGGGCGGCATTCCGCTGCTGGACAGCGCCGGCAACTTCAACCGCATGCCGCGCTCGTTCAACAATGGTGCGCAATGGGCCGGCTGGCGCCAGTACGTGCGTACCGGTTTCGCTACGTTGGAGCACACGTTCGCCAACGATTGGATCGCCAAGCTGCAGCTCAACCACCAGGTCAACGGCTATGACGCCGCACTGGCCGGTGCCGCCGCCGGCAATCCCGATCCGTTGACTGGCGAGGGCGTCAGCCTGTGGCTCGGCAAGTACGTCGGCAAGACCGTCAGCAATGCCGCCGACTTCTATGTGAGCGGGCATTTCGGCCTGTTCGGCCGCGAGCATGAGCTGGTGGTCGGTGGCAGTGCCTCGCGCAAGCGCTGGACCAATACCGGCTACGGCCCGCAGGCGGGGTTCCCGGATACGGTGCCGGACTACCGCAGCTGGAATGGCGACATTGCCGAGCCGCAATGGCAGCGCAGCTACGAGAACAATGAAGTGACCCGCGAAAACGGCCTGTACGTGGTCGGCCGCTTCGACGTGGCCGATCCGTTGAAGCTGATCGTCGGCAGCCGTCTGGCCAGCTACCGTTCGCCGGACACGCGCGAGACCGGCGTCTATGTGCCATATGCCGGCGTGGTCTACGACCTCGGCGAGCACTATTCGGTGTATGCCAGCTACAGCACCATCTTCAAGCCGCAGGGCCAGCGTGACGAGCAGGGCAAGGCACTGGATCCGCTGGAAGGCCGCAGCTACGAGATGGGGCTGAAGGCCGAGTTCTTCGATGGACGCCTCAATGCCAGCGCGGCGCTTTTCCAGCTTGATCAGGACAACTTCGCCCAGCCCACCGGCGGCAAGACGCCGGATGGCCAGGATGCCTACCGCGCGTTGATGGGCGTGCGTACCAAGGGCTATGAGCTTGAAATGTCGGGTCAGCTGGCCGAGGGCTGGCAGGTGCAGGGTGGGTTCTCCCACAAGATCGCCCGCCAGGCGGGAACCAAGGTGACCACGCTGGAACCGGAGAACCAGTTCAGCCTGCACACCAGCTACCGCCTGCGCGGTGCCTGGCAGGGGCTCACGCTGGGCGGTGGCGCGCGCTGGCAGGATTCCACGTTTGGCGAGATCACCAACCCGGCCACCAGCGCGCAGGTCGTGCATCGCACCCAGCCGTACTGGCTGCTTGATGCGATGGCGCGCTACCAGTTCAACGATCGCCTGTCGGCCACGGTCAACGTCAACAACCTGCTCGACAAGCGGTACTACACGATCTTCAACTGGTACAGCACCTACACCTGGGGTGAGCCGCGCAATGTGCGGCTGACCTTGAACTACAGGTTCTGACACGGGTTTTGTAGAGCCGAGCCCACGCTCGGCTGCGGTTTGACAACCAGCCGAGCGTGGGCTCGCCTCTACTAGTACGCCCGCGATGCTGGATGGCATCGCGGGCGTTGTCGTTACAGCGGCAGGTCGAACACCAGCACTTCGGCATCATTGCCGTTTTCCAGCGTCAATTGGGCTTCGTCGCTGACCTGCAGTGCATCGCCGGCTTCCAGGGTGATGCCGTTGACCTGCAGCTGGCCACGCGCCACCTGCACATAGGCGCCACGGCCGTTGCCGAGCGCATGGTGCAGTTTCTGGCTGCCATCGAGGATGGTGGCGAAGATGCGGGCATCCTGGTGGATGCGCAGCGAACCGTCGGCACCGTCCGGCGAGGCGATCAGGCGCAGCTGGCCGCGCTTGGTCTCCGGCGCGAAGTGGGTCTCCTCGTAGGACGGCGTGATGTTCTCGGTGTCCGGGAAGATCCAGATCTGCAGGAAGTGCACGGTTTCGTCGGCCGAGTGGTTGAATTCGCTGTGGGTGACGCCGCTGCCGGCGCTCATGCGCTGCACGTCGCCATAGCGCAGTACCGAGCCGGTGCCCATCGAGTCCTTGTGTTCCAGCGCACCGCCCAGCACGTAGGAGATGATCTCCATGTTGCTGTGGCCGTGGGTGCCGAAGCCCTGGCCGCCGATCACCTTGTCTTCGTTGATCACCCGCAGCGGGCCGAAGCTGACGTAGCGAGGGTCGTAGTAGTTGGCGAAGGAGAAGGTATGGCGCGAGGACAGCCAGCCATGCTCGGCCAGGCCACGGGTAGCGCTCTTGCGGATCTGCAGCATGATGGAATCTCCTTGTTCGATGGTTTCGATAGGGCGGGGTGGGCCGGTAGCCGCTGTGTTTCCCCGTTGAAGAGAAGTATCCGCTTGCGCCCGGGGTTTGAAAAACGGATAGTTTTGACAGCCATCATCGAAAAATTCGAATGCTCAAGCTCAGCCTCGATGCCCTGCAGATCCTGGATGCCATCGACCGTCGCGGCTCCTTTGCCGGCGCCGGCAAGGCCCTGCACAAGGTGCCCTCGACCATCTCCTACACCGTGGCCAAGCTGGAGGAGGACCTGGGCGTGCAGCTGTTCGACCGGGTTGGCCCGCGCGCCGAGCCGACCGACGCCGGCCGCGCGCTGCTGGACGAGGGGCGGCACCTGCTGCGCGCCGCCCGCGAGCTGGAACTGCGGGTACGCAGGGTGGCGTCGGGCTGGGAGACCGAACTGACCCTGGCGGTGGACTCGGTGTTCCCGACCTGGCTGCTCGGCCCGGACATCGCCGCGTTTCGTGAGGCCGAGGCACCGACCCGGCTGCGATTGATCGGCGAGGCCCTGTCCGGCACCTGGGAGGCCCTGCTGGACCGCCGTGCCGACCTGCTGGTCGGTGCACCGGGCGAGGGCCCCAGTGGCGGTGGTTACGTGGTCGAGCCGCTGGGCACGGTGGAGTTTGTGTTCGCGGTCGCACCCGAACATCCATTGGCTGCAGTACCGGGCGTGCTCGGGCGCGAGCAGCTGGTCGAGCACTGCGCGATCGCCGTCTCCGATTCGGCGCGCCGGCTGTTGCCACGCACGGTCGGCCTGTTGATGGGGCAGGAGATGCTGACGGTGCCTGACATGGCCAGCAAGCTGAAACTGCAGTGCGAAGGCGTGGGCTTCGGTTTCCTGCCCGAGCCGTGCGCGCGCGCCGCGGTCGCGCGCGGCCAGCTGGTGATCCGTGAGGTGGAGGAGCACAAGCCGGAAGAGACCTTCTGGCTGGCCTGGCGCACCGGTGAAGATGGCGCGGCACTGAGCTGGTGGCGCGAGCGCCTGCGCAGGCCGGAGCTGCTGTCGCAGTGGTGGCAGTCAATGGCACGGGGTTAGGGGTACGGCAGGGCTGCGCCCTGCACCCGCCGAAGCAACAGCCAAAGCCGAAGCAAAAGCTGGTTTCCTGAGGGATGGCGAGGTGGGTCCGGTTGCGGGGGCCGCTGCAAGTACGTCCATGTAAGCTCGGTCGCCGCATCCATGCGGCTCACGCCCCCGCAACCGGACCCACCCCGCCTTCGATAGTTTTCCGCGAACTGTCCGCACTTCGGTAGAGCCGATCTGACGGATATCGAAACATTCGAATTCGATGGAGATTCATCCACGCATGGCGTGGATCCATCAGATCGCGGAAATCTGTCAGAGGTGGGGCGGCATGGGCAGGCAGGACCGTTGGCGGCATGGATGCCGCCATCGAGCCCCCATGGATGGGTTTACGGCGTGTCCTGCCTGTCCATGTCGCCCCGCCAAACCACGGAATGCCAGCTTTTGCTGTTGCCGTTGCCTTGGCTTGAAGCCTCTGCAGGTGCAGGGCGCAGCCCTGCCGAAAAACACACATAAAAAAACAGCAGGCCGAGGCCTGCTGTTTCGGTGTAATGGTGCGCCCGGAGAGATTCGAACTCCCGACCGCCTGGTTCGTAGCCAGGTACTCTATCCAACTGAGCTACGGGCGCCAATTACATAAACTTGTTGTGTTGACTGTGTATGGTGCGCCCGGAGAGATTCGAACTCCCGACCGCCTGGTTCGTAGCCAGGTACTCTATCCAACTGAGCTACGGGCGCGCGGTACACAATCAAATTTTAAAACATTTCCAGCGGCGGATGCTGAAAACCTGTCGAGTGGTGCGCCCGGAGAGATTCGAACTCCCGACCGCCTGGTTCGTAGCCAGGTACTCTATCCAACTGAGCTACGGGCGCCCTGCGACAGGAGCGGAATTATGCGGATGTCGGCGCGAACCGTCAACAGTTTTGTGAAAATTTTCATCCAACTGAATGAAAAAGCTGTCAGCCACGGCGTCCGGCGCCTTCAGCCACGCGAAATGATCGGCGCGCGTGCCCAGTTCCTGCGCGGACAGCACGCGCAGCTGCGCGTCCACATTCGGCAGCTTCGCCAGCAGCGTCTGCATCGATCCGGTGGGCGCCAACCAATCGTGCTCCATCAGCACGGCCTGTGCGCTGCCATGCACGCGCGCCATCTGCGCATCGAGGTCTTCGTCCATGCCGGTCGCGGCGTAGTGGTTGTTCAGGCCCACGCGCGCCCAGTCGGCAATCAGCCCGCGCGCTTCGGTGCCACCAAAGCCGAGGCGACGACCATGCAGCACGCCCTGGCGCCGCGCGATCCACGGCAGGAAGCGGTAGACCAGTGGCAGCAGCCAGCCACGCGGTGGCGGGAACCCGCGCCAGAACGGTGAGCCACTGGCGGCCAGCCATAGCCGGTTGAAGTAGTGCGGGTTGCGGCCGGCATGCACGCAAGCCAGCTGCCCACCGAGACTGTGTCCACCGATGATCCAGGGCAGGGCGCCGGCGTCGTCATCCGCTGTGGCCATGACCGCCTGGCTGGTTGGCAGATCCTGTTCGAGTACCTCGCGATAGCCCCAGTCCTGCGTGCGCGACGGGCGCAGTGAACTGCTGCCGTTGCCGCGCCACTCGTGCAGGTAGACCGCCACGCCCTTCGCCGCCAGCGCCCATGCCAGTGGCAGGTAGTGGCGCGCGGCCACGCCCAGTGCCGGCAGCCACAGCAGGCGCGCGACGGGATGTGCAGGCACGCAGGCGATCACTTCGTAGCGATGGCCATCAGCGCACTGCACGGCAAGGACGTCCGGTGTGAGGCTCATGCGTGTGGCGCCGCGCCGAAGTGATCGAGCACCAGCACCTCGCTGCGGCCGGGGGCATAGCCCTGCTGCAGGCCGCGCGCAACGTAGTCGATGCCGGCTTCGCAGGCATTGGCCAGGCTCAGGCCGTTGCATAGCTGCGCGGCGATGGCCGAGGCCAGCGTGCAGCCGGTGCCGTGTGCGTCCAGCGGCAGGCGGGCGTGGATGAATTCTTCGCTGCTGACGCCGTCGAAGTAACGATCGATCACGCGATTGCCCTCATGCAGGTGGCCGCCCTTCAGCAGCACGGCGCCGGCACCGAGGTCGAGCAGGGTGGAGGCAGCCTGTTCGGCGTCATCGCCGTTACCGATCTTCCGGCCGATCAGGAGTTCCGCTTCCGGCGTATTCGGCGTAACCAGCGTCGCCAGCGGCAGCAGGCGCTCACGCATGGCCTTGAGCGCACTTTCCTCCAGCAGGCGCGCGCCGCTAGTGGCGACCATCACCGGGTCCAGAACCACGTGTGGCGGGCGGTGCTTTTCCAGTGCGTCGGCAACGGCATGGATCACCTCGGCGTTGGCCAGCATGCCGAGTTTCACCGCATGGATATCGAAGTCATCGAAGCAGGCTTCGATCTGCGCCTGCAGGAATGCGATCGGTGGCACATGCACGGCGGTGACGCCACGGGTGTTCTGTGCGGTCAGTGCGGCGAACACGGCCAGACCATGCACGCGGTGCGCGGCGAAGGCCTTGAGATCGGCGGGGATGCCAGCGCCGCCACCGGAGTCGGAGCCGGCGATGGTGAGGGCGGAAACGGGGGTGGTCGGGCTCATCCAACGATTGTGCCGTGGTCCCGCAGGGGAAGGTAGACCCACGCCATGCGTGGATGCGCTTCACCTCAATGCCGCCAGCGCGCCCACTGCTGGTACAGCACATAGCCCAGCCCGGTCAGGCCGGTCAGCAGGGCGGGGGCGAGCAGGGCGTCGTACTGCCAGCGCATGAACAGCCAGGCGCCGATGATGCCGCCGGCGAGGAAGCCGCTGATGATCAGGCCGCTGAGGGTCAGGCGTCGTACCTGCAGCGGCAGCCCACGCAGCAGGTGGCCCAGGCCGATGCCGAGGTCGGTGAACATGCCGCTGAGGTGGGTGGTGCGTACCACCGCGCCACTGAAGGTGGTGGCCATCGCGTTCTGCAGGCCGCAGGCCATGGCGGCGGCCAGTGCGCCCCAGATCTGGTGCTGTTCGAACAGCGGAATGGCCACCAGCAGCAGCGCCGATTCCAGTGCCAGGGCCACGCCGTAGCGACGGCCCAGCTGCAGGGTGCTGTCCTGGATCAACAGGCCGCTGAGCATCGCGCCCAGCGAGAACGCGATCAGCAGTCCCCACAGGTGGCCGACCGCGCGCCAGTCACCCTGGGCCAGCGCCATGCCCAACTGGCTGGTGCTGCCGGTCATGTGGCTGACGGCCTGGTGTTCGAAACCGAGGAAGCCGACGACATTCACCATGCCGGCCACGCACGACAGCGCGACCGCGCCGATCCAGACCCAGGTGGGCAGGCGAATTCCCATCGGCGGGGCCCCTCAGGGCCCGCCGAAGCCGCCGTTGAACTGCAGCTCGCTGAAGGTGTTGTTGGCCGGGTCGAACACCGCGCCCCAGAACTGCGTGCCGCCGTCACAGACGCGGATCGCTTCCCGTGCCGGATTGATGCCGCTGTCGTCGGGCAGGTGGAAGGCGTTGATATAGATCAGCCGCTTGCCGGCGCTTTCGATGCCGACGTACTGGCGGTCGAAGTCCAGCACCTTCGGTACCTGTGCTTCCAGCGAGGACAGCTGCGCTTCCAGCTGGTCGATCTGCTGCCGGCTGGGCGCCCAGTAGCCGCTGACCCGCCCGGCCTCGCGGCCGGGGCTGGCGCGCGAGCAGGTGTCGAGCACCTGCGCGGCGATGATCGGGCGGGTGACCACCCATGACTGGCCGGTACGCTCGGCGGTCGGCACGCTGGCCGGGCCGCGTGTGGTGGTGCAGGCGCCGAGCACGGCTGCGAGGGTGATCGCAGCCGTGGGCAGCAGCAGGCGGGTGCAGCGTTTCACAACACCTCCGAAGCGTAATCGGCCAGGCGCGAGCGCTCGCCACGGCGCAGGGTGATGTGTGCGCTGTGCGGCCAGTTCTTGAAGCGATCCACCGCGTAGGTCAGGCCCGAGGTGGTCTCGGTCAGGTACGGCGTGTCGATCTGCTCGACGTTGCCCAAGCAGACGATCTTGGTGCCGGGGCCAGCACGGGTGATCAGCGTCTTCATCTGCTTCGGGGTGAGGTTCTGCGCCTCGTCCAGGATCAGGTAGCGCGACAGGAAGGTGCGGCCGCGCATGAAGTTCATCGAGCGGATCTTGATGCGGCTGGCCAGCAGGTCGTTGGTGGCCTGGCGGCCCCAGGTGCCGCCTTCCTGGTTGTGCGTGAGCACTTCCAGGTTGTCGGTCAGCGCGCCCATCCACGGCGTCATCTTCTCTTCCTCGGTGCCGGGCAGGAAACCGATGTCCTCGCCGACACTGACCGTGGCGCGGGTCATGATGATCTCGCGGTAGCGCTGCTGGTCCATCGTCTGCGCCAGGCCGGCAGCCAGCGCCAGCAGGGTCTTGCCGGTGCCGGCGGTGCCCAGCAGCGTGACGAAGTCGATCTCCGGGTCCATCAGTGCATTGAGCGCGAAGTTCTGCTCACGGTTGCGTGCGCTGATGCCCCATACGGCGTGACTGCCGTGGCGGAAATCATCCACCAGCGACAGCACCACCTTGCCGTCGCCGACCACGCGGCTGACACGCAGTTCGACCTCGTCTTCGCCGGGCAGGTAGACGTACTGGTTCGGGTACCACTCCTCGCCATCCTGCGCGAGGATTTCGTAATGCGTGCGGCCCTTGTCGCTCCAGCTGCGCAGGTCGTCGCCGTGGCGCTTCCAGAAGTCTTCCGGCAGCTCGGTGGCGCCGGTGTAGAGCAGGCTGAAATCGTCCAGCGCACGGTCGTTCTCGTAGTCTTCGGACACGATGCCGGCGATGGCGGCCTTGATCCGCAGGTTGATGTCCTTGGAAACGAACACCACCGGCAGGTCCGGGGTTTCTTCCTTCAGCGCCAGGATCGCGCCGAGGATGGCATTGTCGGGAATGACCTTGCCAAAGCTCTTGCCCGCGTCGAAATGACTGGTCTGGAAGCGCAGCTTGCCGGCGCTCTGCTTGCCGCGCAGCTGCAGGCCATTGGGGCGCTGCAGCGGAATGCCGTCGGCCAGGTTGTCCAGGCCGGATTCCTGCACCAGTTCGTTGAGGAAGCGGCTCACCTGGCGGGCATTGCGGCTTGCCTCGGAGGTGCCCTTCTTGCCGTTGTCCAGCTCTTCGATCACCTGCATGGGCAGGTAGACGTCGTGCTCCTCGAATTTGAACAGCGCGGTGGGATCGTGCATCAGCACGTTGGTATCCAGCACGTAGATGCGCTTGCCTCGGGTCATCGTCGATTCCTGGTTACGGACAGGGAAAAACCACCACGGCCTGCTGCGGGGCAGGGTGATGGCAGACACAGTAGGCAGTGGGACTCACTTGGACTGGGAGGCCTTCAGTTCGGCGAGAACCGCATCGGCATGGCCGGCAACCTTGACCTTGCGCCAGGACTGCACGATGCGGCTGTCGGGGGAAATCAGGAAGGTGCTGCGTTCGATGCCACGTACCTGCTTGCCGTACATGTTCTTCATCCTGATCACGTCGAAGGCGCTGCACAGCGCTTCGTCGCCATCACTGACCAGCGGGAAGTTGAAGCCCTGCTTGGCACAGAAGTTGTCGTGCGACTTCACTGAGTCGCGCGAGACACCGAGTACCACCGCGCCTGCCTTCCTGAACTTCGGCAGCAGCGCGTTGAAGTCGATGCCTTCGGTGGTGCAGCCGGGGGTGCTGTCCTTGGGATAGAAGTACAGCACCAGCCAGTGGCCGGCGTAATCGCCGAGAGTGGCCTGTTCGCCACCGGACAGTGCCAGCGGCAGGGAGAGGGTGGTGCTGTCCAGGGTATCGCCGTTGTTCATGAGGTCCTTCTGTCGAGCCTGGGTTCTTTCTACGACAATTGCATGAAACGCCACGCGCCCGTGAGGGACGCGCGAAAAATCAGAACTTCATCGGGTCCATGATCGCGTCCAGGTTCAGGTGGTCGCAGAACTCGAGGAAATCGTCGCGCAGCGCGGCGATGTGCATGTTGGCCGGCACGCCGATGGTGACCTGCGCGCTGAACATTTCCGCACCGGTCTGCATGGCGCGGTAGCGCGTGCTCTGCAGGTTCTCGATGGTGATGCCCTGGCGGTCGAAGAAATCGGCCAGCTGGAACAGGATGCCCGGCTTGTCGGCGGCGATCACCTCGACGATGTACGGCAGCAGGTTGGACTGCGCCTGCTTGGCGGCGGTGCGGTACCAGACCAGCTTCAGGCCTTCCTCGCGCTCGAGCCGGGTCAGCATCGCTTCCAGCTTGGCCACCGAGTCCCACGAGCCGGTGGCCAGGGCGGTGACCGAGACATCGCGGCCGACCGTGGCCAGGCGTGCGTCCACCAGATTGCAGCCGCTGTCGGCGATGCGGCGGGTGACGGACAGCAGGGGGGACTCCGGATGCGTCGTATAGGCGTTGATCAGGAGGTGGTTTTCGCTCGGCGCGGGGCGCGGGGTGGTGTCGGTCAAGGCGATTCCGGGTAATGCATGCGTTAGTCTGAATGCCCGCCAGAGGCGGGGATCCACCGGTGTCCAGCATACTTGCCCGTGCTTTCGCGCCGCAAGTAACATTCAAGTCGCCCCCGGCCTTTCGTGGCGGGCGTTTTCCCTTCCCAGCCAAGAGCAGCACGTCCTTGTCCCTTTCCGGCCTCATCACCGCGCTGGCGACCCCGTTCCGGGCCGACGGCGCCCTCGATCCCGACGGTTGGCAGCGCCTGCTGCACCTGCAACTGGAAGGTGGCGTCCATGGCGTTGTCGTTGCCGGCTCGACCGGCGAAGCGGCGACCCTCACCGATGCCGAGTACGACCTGCTGCTGGCCAGCGCGGTCGAGCGCATCGGCGGTCGCATCCCGGTCATGGCGGGAACCGGCCTTTCGGGCACCGCCAAGACCATCGAACAGACCCGTCGTGCCGCCGCGCTCGGCGCCAGCCACGCGCTGGTGGTCACCCCGCCTTACGTGCGGCCGACCCAGGCCGGTCTGATCGCGCACTACCGCGCGGTGGCCGACCAGGGCGGGCTGCCGGTCGTGCTGTACAACGTGCCTGGCCGCACCGGTTGCGACATGCAACCGGAGACCGTGGCCGAACTGGCCAGCCATCCCAACATCGTCGGCATCAAGGAGGCGGTGGGCGACACCGGCCGGGTGCAGGCGCTGCTGGCCCTGCGCAGCCCGCAGTTCGCCGTGCTCAGCGGTGACGACGGCACGGCGGCCCGGTCGATCCAGGCCGGCGTCGATGGCCTGATCTCTGTCGGTTCCAACGTGCTTCCGGGCGCCTACCGCCGGATGTGCGAACTGGCCGCCGCGCACGATCACGAAGCCACCGCGTCGTGGGATGCGCGCCTGCATCCGTTCCATGATTTCTGTGGTGTCGAACCGAACCCGATTCCGGTCAAGGCGCTGCTGCGCCGCATCGGCATCGGTCACGACCTGCGCCTGCCGCTGCTGCCCCTGTCGGCGCCGCATCATCCGGCGGCCGACCACCTTGCCGGCGACATCGCCGCCCTCGAAGCCCTTTCCAGCCACTGACCTTCCGTCTTGGTCTGACCCAGGAGATTCACATGCGTCAATCCGTATCCACCGTCCGCGTGCTGTCCTACGCCCTGCTTGCGGTGGCCGTTGCCGCCGGCACCACCGGCTGCTTCAAGCGTGGTGTCAAGGGCGACTACGCCCTGGCCCCGGAAATGCGTCCGCTGGAAGTGCCGCCGGACCTGAACCTGCCGACCACCACCGGTGACAACAAGGTGCCGACGCTGGCATCGGCGACCAAGCCGGCCGCGCCTGCGGCTGCGGCCCCGGCCGTGGGCAACACCGGTTTCACCATCGCCGGTGGCAAGGACGAGGCTTTCGCCAAGGTCGGCACCGCGCTGGAAGGCGTGGAAGGTGTGACCATTGCCAGCCGCGCGCAGCTGCTGGGCTCGTATGACGTGGCCTACGAAGGCAGCAACTTCCTGGTCCGCGTGGTCGCCGTCGATGCTGGCGCCTACATCTCCGCGGTCGACCCGCGTGGCCTGCCGGCCACCGCCGAAGCGCCGGTGAAGCTGATCGCTGCGCTGAAGGCGAAGCTGGCGCAGTAAGGGCTGGTCGGGTGGGGGCGGGCCTTGGTCCGCACCCGCTCTGGTGGAGGCCGACCTTGGTCGGCGCTTCTGTGCCAACCAAGGTTGGCACCTGCCGGATCGCAAGGTTGGCATACCGGATCTTGCGGTTGGCGTTTACCGGAAAACAGAAAAGGGCGCCCGTGGGCGCCCTTTTCGTTGCCGCCGTGGGCGCTTCTCAGCGCTCCAGCAGCTTCAGCTTGTCCGGCTTGCCGTCCCATTCGCCGGCATCGGCGGGCGGGTCCTTGCGCACGGTCAGCACCGGCCACTCCTTCGCCAGCTCGGCGTTGAGGGCCACGAAACTTTCCTGGCCGGCAGGAACATCGTCCTCCGGGAAGATCGCGTTGACCGGGCATTCCGGTTCGCAGAGGGTGCAGTCGATGCACTCATCCGGGTCGATCACCAGGAAGTTGGGGCCTTCGTGGAAGCAATCCACGGGGCACACTTCCACGCAATCGGTGTGTTTGCACTTGATGCAGTTTTCGGTGACGACAAAGGGCATGGGCTGGGGGTGGATCGATTCCTGAACCCCCCAATTCTAGAACAGGTTGGCCCCCGGTGTCGGTGCGGGGCGGAAATCGGGCGTCTGGCAGGCGCGGCCGTGGCGGTCATTGGCGGCAGGGCGAGGCCTGTGCGACGCTGCGGGTCAGCCGGCTGCGTCGGATGGCCGGACCCCTTCCCAGCAGGATCGTCCATGTCCCCAGCCCAGCCCAACATCGCCTCCCATGGCGGTGAGAACACTGCATTCATCGTCCTGATCAGCTGCGTGGCCACCCTGGGTGGATTCCTGTTCGGCTTCGACAGTGGTGTCATCAATGGCACGGTCGATGGCCTGCGCCAGGCTTTCAACTCCAGTGAGGCGGCGCTCGGTTTCGAGGTCGCCTCGATGCTGCTGGGCTGCGCGATCGGTGCCTTCCTGGCCGGCTGGCTGGGAGATCGCCTGGGCCGTCGTGGCGTGCTGATCGCCTCGGCGCTGATGTTCCTGGTTTCGGCGCTGGGTGCCGGTGCCGCACACGCCTCCTGGTTGTTCATTGCCGCACGCGTGCTCGGCGGCTTCGCGGTGGGCGCGGCCAGTGTAATGTCGCCGGCCTACATTGCCGAGGTGGCTTCGGCGCGCTATCGCGGGCGTTTGGCCACGGTGCAGCAGATGGCGATCATCTGCGGCCTGTTCGCCGCCTTCCTCAGCAATTACCTGCTGGCCCGTGCCGCTGGGGCGTCGACCGAGCCGCTATGGCTGGGCCATGAGGCCTGGCGCTGGATGTTCTGGATGCAGGCGCTGCCGTCGGGGCTGTTCCTGCTGTTGTTGCTGGTGATTCCGGAAAGCCCGCGCTTTCTGGTCGTGAAAGGGCGTCAGCAGCAGGCGAGGGCGGTACTGTCGCGGCTGTACGGCGAGGCCGCTGCGGCGGCCAAGCAGGCCGAGATCGAAGCCAGCCTGGCGCAGGACCAGCACAAGCCGCGCTTTGCCGACCTGCGCGACACGGTCAGCGGCAAGCTGCGCCCGATCCTCTGGGTGGGCATCGGCCTGGCCATGTTCCAGCAGCTGGTCGGCATCAACGTGGTGTTCTATTACGGCGCGGTGCTGTGGCAGGCGGTGGGCTTCTCGGAAAGCGATGCGCTGCTGATCAACGTGCTGTCCGGCGCGCTGAGCATCGGCGCCTGTCTGCTGACGGTGCTGTTGATCGACCGCATCGGGCGCAAGCCGCTGCTGTGGATCGGTTCGGTCGGCATGTCGGTGGCGCTGGTGCTGATGGTGGTTGCCTTCGCCAGTGGCAGCCTGGCCGACGGTCGCCTGCAGTTGTCCGACGGCATGGGCCGACTGGCGCTGGTGGCAGCCAACGTCTACGTGGTGTTCTTCAACATGTCCTGGGGCCCGGTGATGTGGGTGATGCTGGGCGAGATGTTCCCCAATCAGATCCGTGGTCCGGCGCTGGCGGTGGCCGGCGCCGCGCAATGGACCTCGAACTTCGCGATCACCGTGACCTTCCCGATGCTGCTGGCCGGCATCGGCCTGGCCGGCGCCTACGGCATCTATACGGTGGCGGCCATCCTCTCGATCTTCTTCGTGGTCCGCTACGTGCGCGAGACCAAGGGCAAGGAGCTGGAGCAGATGGAAGGCTGACGGCGACTGGCTTCGGTTGCATTCCGTTGGCGCCTGCCTGTCCAGAGTGTGAGGGGGCAGGCCGCCCTCTCCAGGACACGCAAAAGCCCATCCATGGTGCTCGATGGCGCCATCCATGGCGCCAACGGTCCTGGAGAGGGCGGCCCGCCCCCTCCTGACAGTTTCATGGTGCGTGCGGATGCGGCGAAGTGCTGGTCGGTTATTGCCGCAGCTCGCGGGAAACCGTCCAGAGTCGGTGGGGTCACCCAGGGCAGGACCGTTGCGCCAAGGATGGCGCCATCGAGCCCCCATGGATGGGTTCACGGCGTGTCCTGCCCTGGGTGACCCCACCGGCTCAAGCCGATTGCAGGCAGGCGCCAAAGCGACCAAGCCGATCGATGCCATTGCAAACCCCGGAAAACAGAAAAGCCCACACAAGGCGGGCTTTTTCGGTTCCTGCTGCGGCGACTGGCGCTCCCTAGGGGACTCGAACCCCTGTTTTAGCCTTGAGAGGGCCACGTCCTAACCACTAGACGAAGGGAGCGTAACTGTGTCGCTGCCGAGGCAGGAGCGCTAGTATATGCACCTCGATGCCATTGGGCAATCCCGAAACTTCAACCGGAAGCGCCAACATCATTTCCTCTGCTACATCACCGTTCAGCCTGCGCGTCATCCCGCGCGACCAGCACACGATCTCCCGCAAGGACATCAGCCCGAACGCCCTGCGCGTGCTTTATCGCCTGCGCGATGCCGGCTTCGGCGCCTACCTTGTCGGCGGCGCGGTGCGCGATCTGCTGGTCAATGGCCAACCCAAGGATTTCGACGTGGCCACCGATGCCACGCCCGAACAGGTCAAGCAGCTGTTCCGCAACTGCCGCCTGATCGGTCGTCGGTTCCGCCTCGCCCACGTCGTGTTCGGCCGCGAGATCATCGAAGTCGCCACCTTCCGTGCCAACAGCGATGACGGCAGCGGCGACCGCGAGATGGAAAACGGCATGCTCGTGCGCGACAACGTGTACGGCACCATCGAAGACGACGCCATCCGCCGCGACTTCACCTGCAACGCCCTGTACTACGCCATCGAGGACTTCTCGGTGCGTGATTACACCGGCGGCTTCGAAGACGTCCAGGCGCGCCTGATGAAACTGATCGGCGACCCCGAGCAGCGTTATCGCGAAGACCCGGTGCGCATGCTGCGTGCGGTGCGCCTGGCGGCCAAGCTCGGCTTCCAGATCGAAGAGGGCACCGCCGCGCCGATCCCGCACCTGGCTGGCCTGCTCAACGAAGCCGCACCGGCACGCCTGTTCGAGGAGGTGCTCAAGCTGTTCCTGTCCGGGCACGGCGTGGCCAGCTTCGAAGGCCTTGAGCGTTACGGCCTGCTCGACGTGCTGTTCCCGGAAAGCGCCAAGGCATTGAAGTCCAACCGCACCGGTGCGCTGCGCCGCATGCTGGTCGAGGGCCTGGCCAACACCGATGCGCGCGTGGCCAACGACGAGCCGGTCTCGCCGGCGTTCCTGTTCGCGCTGCTGCTGTGGCCGGCGTTCTGCCGCGCGCAGGCGACCCTGCTCAAGCAGGGCGTGGCACCGGAGGAGGCACAGCGCCGTGCTGCCGACCGTGTGACCGTGCAGCAGCTGAGCACCATCGCATTGCCGCGCCGCTTTTCGCTGCCGATGCAGGAAATCTGGCTGCTGCAGTCGCGCTTCAGTTCGCGCCAGCGCAAGCGCGTGTTCCGTACCCTGACCCACCCGCGCTTCCGCGCCGCGTTCGACTTCCTCAGCCTGCGTCAGGTGGCCTCGGCCGAGCACGCCGCCGATGTCGAGTTCTGGCGCGAGGCACAGGCGCAGTCCGGCCGCGAGCTGGAATCGTCGCTGGACGTGATGCACAGCGAAGAGGGTGATGACGAGAGCGGGGCACCGCGCAAGCGCCGCCGTCGCCGCCGTCGTCCGGGCGCCCCGGCCGGTGCGGCTGGCGAGTAAACGATGACTCTTGCCTGGATCGGCCTCGGCGCCAACCTTGGCGACGCGGCCGCGACCGTGGGCGCGGCGATTGCCGCGCTCGACGCGCTGCCCGGTACCCGCCTGCGCCAGGCCTCGCGGCTTTATGCCACGCCGGCCTGGGGCAATGAAGACCAGCCGCCGTTCGTCAACGCGGTGGCCTCGGTCGAAACCACATTGCCGGCCGATGAGCTGCTGCAGGCGATGCTTGCGCTGGAGCAGGGTTTTGGCCGCGTGCGCGACCCCGCGATGCACTGGGGCCCGCGCGCGCTGGACCTGGACCTGCTGCTGTATGGCGCGCAGGTGCTCGACCATCCCGGCCTGCAGGTACCGCATCCCTACATGCACGAGCGTGCCTTCGTGCTGGTGCCGCTGGCCGAAATCGCGCCGGATCTGGCCATTCCCGGCCATGGCCGCGTGCAGGATGCAGTGATGCGGGTGGATGCCTGCGGGATCGCGCCGATAGGGTGATAATGCCCGGGTTATCTCCCCCGGTTATCAGCACATGAGCACCCACGCAGACAGCAAGCCCTGGACCGTTCCCGCCCTGGCCGAGGCCAAGCGCAATGGCCAGAAGCTGGTCATGTTGACCGCCTACGACGCCGGCTTTGCCCGTACCTTCGATGCCAATGGCGTCGACCTGATCCTGATCGGCGATTCGCTGGGCATGGTCGTGCAGGGCCATGATTCGACCCTGCCGGTGACCGTGGCCGACATGGTCTACCACACCCGCGCCGTAGCCCGCGTGCTGCAGCGTGCGCTGCTGGTGGCCGACCTGCCGTTCGGTGCCGATGCCACCCCGGAACGCGCGCTGGATGCATCGCTGCAGCTGCTGCAGGCCGGTGCCGAGATGGTCAAGATCGAAGGTGCCGGCTTCAAGGTCGACATCATCCGTTACCTGGTCGAGCGTGAGATTCCGGTCTGCGCTCACCTGGGCCTGACCCCGCAGTCGGTGCTGCGCCTGGGCGGCTTCAAGATCCAGGGCCGTGGCGATGCCGCGCGCCAGCTGGTGGAAGATGCCAGGGCCGTGGCCGCTGCCGGCGCCAGCATCATGGTGCTCGAATGCGTGCCGACCCCGGTCGCCGCCGAAGTGACCGCGGCGGTGGATGTTCCGACCATCGGCATCGGTGCCGGCCCGCAGTGCGACGGCCAGGTGCTGGTGCTGCACGATTTCCTCGGCCTGGACAGTGGCCATCGCCGTCCCAAGTTCGTCAAGGATTTCCTTGCCGAAGGCGGTTCGGTGGCCGGTGCCACCCGCGCCTATGCCGACGCCGTGCGCGACGGCAGCTTCCCCGACGAACAGCACGCCTACGCCCAATGATCCAGACCTTCAACGAGCTCGGCGCGCTGCGCGAGCAGATCGCCCAGTGGAAGCGCGAGGGCCTGCGCGTGGCGCTGGTGCCGACCATGGGCAACCTGCATGGTGGCCACCATTCGCTGGTGACCCTGGCCCGCCAGTACGCCGACAAGGTGGTGACGAGTATCTTCGTCAACCCGACCCAGTTCGGGCCGAACGAGGACTTCAGCCGCTACCCGCGCACGCCCGAGGCTGACGTGGCCGGGCTGGAGCAGGCCGGCTGCGATGCGGTGTGGCTGCCCAGCGTCGAGGCGATGTATCCGCTGGGCGTGGACAAGACCACGCAGATGCACGCGCCGGGTGTCAGTGAAGTGCTGGAAGGCGCCAGCCGCCCGGGCCACTTCGACGGCGTGTGCACGGTGGTGGCGCGCCTGTTCCTGCAGGTGCAGCCGGATGTGGCCGTGTTCGGCCGCAAGGATTACCAGCAGCTGGCCGTGATCAGGCAGATGGTGGCCGAGCTGTCGTTCCCGATCCAGATCGTCGGTGCCGAGATCGTGCGCGACGAGGATGGCCTGGCCAAGAGTTCGCGCAACCAGTACCTCAACGCCGAACAGCGACCGGTTGCGACGACCATTCACCGCACGCTGCTGGGCATGCGCGAAGGCTACGTGGCCGGGCACACGCGGGTGCAGATCGAGGCCGACGCCACGGCGGCGCTGCAGGCGGCCGGTTTCCAGGTCGACTACGCCGTGCTGCGCACGCCCGAGCTGGCCGAGCCGACCTTCGACGGCGGTGGCCGCGTGGCGCTGATCGCCGCGCGCCTGGGCACGACGCGCCTGATTGACAACCTGGAGTTCTGAGCCGCACGCGGCTTGGGGGCGCCCGCAACGGGCGCCTCTGCACTTCCCACGGACGGGAGACCGGAAATGAAAGCCCCCAGCACTGATACCGGCCGCCTCGCCCAGGCCTCGATCCTGGCGGTGCTGGCGGCAGGCATGTTGCCGGCCCAGCTGTTTGGCGGCCTGTTGTTCGCGCTCGAATTCAGGCGTACGCCGATGCCTGCGCTCACCGGTGGTGGGCTGATGTTCGTACTGGCCGTCTGCAATGCCATCGCGGTGTTGCTGCCGATGGCGCTGATCCTGCAGTCTCAGCAGCCCCTGCGCCGGGCCGGCTTCGTGCTGGTCGGCTTCGGGCTGGGCGCGCTGGCCATGGCCACCTGCGCCTGGCCGGGAGAAAACCAGGGGCCCTGGCTGCAGCGCCTGCGCTACGTCGATACCTTCGATGTGATCAGCTATGCCTTGCAGGTGCTGGCCGCGGGAGGCTTCGGGCTGGTCGCCGGGCTGGCCTTCCATACGGTGTTCCGGCTGTCTCTGGAAGGCAGTTCCGGGCACGCAGCGCCGCCGCCGCCGCGGGAGGGCACCTGAACAGCCTTCAGCGTCCTGCTGCAGCCCCCTGACGATGGTCAAGCGGGTGCTAGAATCCGCTCTTTCCTTTGCCGTTGCAGCGCCCCCATGCACCTGTCCCTGCTCAAGACCAAGATCCACCGCGCCACCGTCACCCATTCCGAGCTGAACTACGAAGGCTCGATCGCCATCGATGACAACCTGCTGGCTGCCACCGGCATCCGCGAGTTCGAACAGGTGCACATCTGGGACGTGACCAACGGTGCGCGCTTCTCGACCTATGCCATCCGCGCCGAAGCCGGCAGCGGCGTTGTCTCGCTCAACGGTGGCGCCGCGCGCCACGTGCAGGTCGGTGACATCATCATCATCGCCGCGTTCGCCAGCATGACCGAGCAGGAAGCTGACAGCTTCAAGCCGAAGCTGGTGTACGTTGATGGCAAGAACCAGATCACCCACACCAACGACACGATCCCGACCCAGGCCGCATGACAACGAACAACGGATTCGACTCGCTGCATTCCCATGCCCAGCGCCTGAAGGGCGCAAGCATCCCCAGCCTGCTCGCCGCCGAACCCGGCCGCGTGCAGGATCTGGCGCTGCGGGTCGGTCCGTTGTACGTCAACTTCGCCCGGCAGAAATACGATGCCGCGGCGCTACAGGCATTGCTGGCTTTGGCCGCCGAGCGTGATGTCGGCGGTGCCATCACCCGCCTGTTCCGTGGCGAGCAGGTCAATCTGACCGAACGTCGCGCCGCGCTGCACACCGCGCTGCGTGGCGATGTGGTCGATGCGCCGGTGGCAGCCGAGGCCTATGCCACCGCGCGCACGATCCGCCAGCGCATGGGCGTGCTGGTGCGCGCGCTGGAAGACAGCGGCGTCACCGACGTGGTCAGCGTCGGCATCGGCGGTTCCGATCTCGGTCCGCGCCTGGTCGCCGATGCGCTGCGCCCGGTCAGCGGCGCGCGCCTGCGCGTGCATTTCGTGTCGAACGTGGACGGCGCCGCCATGCAGCGCACGCTGGCCACGCTGGATCCGGCCAGGACCGCCGGCATCCTCATTTCCAAGACCTTCGGTACCCAGGAAACCCTGCTCAACGGGCAGATCCTGCACGACTGGCTGGGGGGCAGCGAGCGCCTGTACGCGGTCAGCGCCAACCCCGAGCGTGCGGCCAAGGCCTTCGCCATCGCCGCCGATCGCGTGCTGCCGATGTGGGATTGGGTCGGTGGCCGTTATTCGCTGTGGTCGGCCGTCGGTTTCCCGATTGCACTGGCCATCGGTTTCGAGCGTTTCGAACAACTGCTGGAAGGTGCCGCGCAGATGGACGCGCATGCACTGGATGCGCCGCTGGAGCGCAACCTGCCGGTGCTGCACGGCCTGACCGACATCTGGAACCGCAACGTGCTGGGCCATGCCACGCACGCGGTGATGACCTACGACCAGCGCCTGGCGTTGCTGCCGGCCTACCTGCAGCAGCTGGTGATGGAAAGCCTGGGCAAGCGCGTGCAGCGTGATGGGCAGCCGGTCACCACCGACACCGTGCCGGTGTGGTGGGGCGGGGCGGGCACCGACGTGCAGCACAGTTTCTTCCAGGCGCTGCACCAGGGCACCAGCATCGTGCCGGCCGATTTCATCGGCTGCGTGCACAACGATGATCCCTACACGATCAATCATCAGGCGCTGCTGGCCAACCTGCTGGCACAGACCGAGGCGCTGGCCAACGGCCAGAGCAGCGACGACCCGCACCGCGATTATCCGGGCGGCCGCCCGAGCACGCTGATCCTGCTCGACGCGCTGACCCCGCAGGCGCTGGGCGCACTGATCGCCATGTACGAACACGCTGTGTACGTGCAGTCGGTGATCTGGAACATCAATGCCTTCGACCAGTTCGGTGTCGAGCTTGGCAAGCAGCTGGCCAGTGGCCTGTTGCCGGCGCTGCAGGGTGAGGATGTGGCGATTGCCGATCCGATGACCCGCGAGATCCTGGCGCAGCTGAAGGGCTGATACGGGGTGCGGATGGGCCGGCGCCAGCCGGCCATCCCATGTCTCTCCGGTTGCCTTCGATCCGGTCGCGCATGAAGGCTGCGCGGCCACTCATTCCGTCCTGTTTCCGTGCTGCACATGCCGCGCTTCCGCGTGCCTGCCGCAGCGCAGCTTGACTGTGCATTGCGTGCCAATGCAGTGTGCACGGGCGGCTGTACCTGTCATCCAGTATCGCTCGCAGCATGATGTTGATGCCAGGGACTGGCCGTATCCGAAGGAACGTGGAATCGATCCACGTTCTCAACGCCTCATGTTGTGAATGACAGGAGATTGCGAATGGATCTGAATGACGATGTTGTGTCCGGCTGGCTCAACGGCGCGGACGATGTGGATGGGTGCGCCAACCCTGCGGGTTCGCTGTTCATCTACGGTGCGGCAGCCACCGAAGCGGCCCTCACCGGAGCTTCGGACACCATGATCACCGGGGGCACCAACGAGTGCACCACCACGGTATCGGTGATCAACCACTGCCTGTGTTGCTGATGTAACCCGAGCCGGCACGCAGAGGCATGCAGCTGCGTGCCGGCGACTGGAACAGACTTCCCGATACCTTGCAGGGGGCGTAATGACCGCTTCTCCGGCTGCGGCTGCGTTTGCGCGCATCACCGAACATTTCCTTGCCCATGCGCGCGCCGCGTTGGCGACTGGCCTGCATGACCCTGCCATTGCGCTGCAGCCCGGTGAGCGTGAACTGCTGCACGCGCAGGGCGACGCGGCGCTGCGTGAGCATGCCCAGCTCAAGCTCAACCGCGTGCTGCTGCTGGAACTGCACGCCGCTGCACGCAGTGGTGACATCGGCCCGCTGGGCAGTGCGGGTGCGCTGGACGAATTCGTTGCCCTGGCCACGAGCGAGGGCTTCCGTACGCATCTGCAGCGACGCTATCCGGTGCTGCTGCCGCGCCTGACGCGCATGCTCGAAGGACAATGTGCGGCGGTGGTGGAGCTCGCTGTGCGCATCGGCAGTGATCGTGCGGCGCTGGCGGGGTTGCTGGGCGCGCCGGCGGGCACGCTGCATGCCGTTGCATTGGGACGGGGTGACCTGCATGGTGGCGGCCGGACTGTGGCACGGCTGCAGTTCGAAGGCGGCACGGTGATGTACAAGCCACGCTCATTGCGCATCGATGCGACGCTCGACGGCCTGTTGTGCACGCTCTTCGGTGACGGCCCTGACCGCGTATGCGTGCCGAAGGTGATTGATCGTGGCAGCCACGGCTGGGCCGCCTTCGCCGCGCACCGCTACTGTGCCGATGACGTTGAACTGCGTGCCTACTATCGCGGTCTTGGCCATTGGCTGGCGATCCTGCGCCTGGTGGGTGGCACCGACATCCATCTGGAGAACCTGATCGCGGTCGGGCCGGTGCCGGTTGTGGTCGACGCCGAAAGCGTGTTCTCCCGGGTAATCGAAATCGAGCCATCAGGACTTGGCGATGCGTACGACACCGCCGTCAAGCTGATGCGCAATTCAGTGCTGCGTACCGGAATCGTGCCGTTCCGTACTGCCGGCCTGGGCATGGAAGGCGTGGATCTGTCTGCAGCCGGCGCACTGCCGGGCGAGCAGCCGCGGGTGCAGGTGCCGGTGATTGTCGAGGGCGGGACGGAACCGGCCCGGTTGGGCATGGTCGAGGCCGAGGTCTCCGTTGCGCAGAATCATCCCAGCGCGCAGCCCGATGTGTCGTTGTACTGGGACCACATCAGCGAGGGCTTCATCGACGCCAGTGGGCGCCTGCGCGCGCTCGATGCCAAGGGCGAACTGATGCCACTCCTGGCGGCTTTCGAAGGCTGTCAGGTGCGCGACGTGCGGCGGCCGACAATGGCCTACGCAGAGCTCGGGCGGATGCTCTGGCATCCAGCCTCGCTGCACAACGAAGCCCAGGCGGTTGAACGCGCGATCGATCTGCTGGTGCGCAATGCGGCGGTGTCGCCGGCTGCGCCATCGGACCTGGACACCGTCCGCGGCGAAGTGGATGACCTGCGCCACGGCGATATTCCGATTTTCACCTCGCAGCTGGATGCGGCCCGTATCCGCGCCATCGCCGACAACTGGCGCGCGATGCGCATCGACCTGGAAGACGTGACCATCCGCAGCACGCTGGTGGCCACCGACCTGAACCAGCATGCGCTGGCCCGCGCCGAGGCTCGATCCGGCTACAGCTATGCCGCACAGCATCCGCGTGCGGACGACCTGGACGCGCGCCGTCGTACGCTGGCCGCGCGCGCGGTGGAGAGCCTGCTGCGGCTGGCGGTGCATGGTGAGGACGGTTCGATGACCTGGATCACCCCCGAGGTGACCCGTACCGGATGGACCGTCCAGCCGGTGCAGCCCGACCTGTATTTCGGGCTGGGAGGTATTGCATTCGCATTGGCGGCTTATCACCGGGAAGTGGAGCAGGGGCGTGCCGACCCGGTAGCGGGGCTGGGCCCGGCCATCGATGGCGCCCTTGCGGTGTTCCAGACCATGTGTGAGCAGCACCCCGCCGAGATCGATGGTGGATTCGTCGGAACCGGTTCACAGATATGGACATTGCTGGCATTGCACGACCTGTTGCAGCGACCGGCGTTGCTGGTGCTGGCGGAACGTTGTGCGGAAGCCGCAGAGCGTCGCGGCTTCCAGGAGGCGACAAAGTTCGAACTGATTGATGGCGTGTCCGGCATGATCCTGCCGTTGCTGTCGCTGGCCGCGGCTACCGGGAACGCACGCTGGCTGGAGCTGGCCGCCGCAGCGGGGCGTCGCATGCAGGAAGCGGCGATCGTCGATGCCGACGGCGCACGCTGGCCGACGCCACAGTTCCGCGAGCCGATCGGTGGCTTCGGCCACGGTGCGATGGGCATGGGCTGGGCGCTGGCACGGCTGGCGCGTTCGGATGCCGGCAGCGTGCCTGAGCGAGCGGCCTGGCGGCAGTTGGCTGAAGGAGCGTTTGCGTTCCAGGCGGCGCTGTTCGAACCGCATACCGGGCACTGGCGTGACATCCACCTGCAGGATGGGCAGAAGAACTTCCCGACCTGGTGCCATGGCAGCGTTGGTATCGGTCTGGCGGCGGCGGATCTGTATGCCCGCACCGGCGATCCCGCGCAGTTGCGTGACATGCGGCGGGCTGTGGCCGACGCGCGCGGCAAATGGGGGTTCAGCCACACCCTGTGCCACGGCGATGTGTCCACCCGGGAGCTGCTGGTGCTGGCGGCTGCGCTGGATCCGGAGGGATGTCCCTATCCGCAGGATGAGGCGGCCATCGAGATCGTTTCTTCAATCGAGGAGCACCAGGGCATGGTCGGCGGACTGACCCGCGCGGCCTTCACTCCGGGCCTGATGATCGGCCTGGCAGGTGCGATCTATGGTTTCCTGCGCATGCATCCGGCCTGCGCGCTGCCGTCGCCGTTGCTGCAGGAGACGACAGTGGCCCGGGTCGATGCACCGGCATCGCGTTCCATTACCGCGCAGGACCGAGCGGTGCTGGCCGAGGTCTGAGCCGGACGGGGCCGGCCGCGATCAACGGCTGGGATCGCGTTCCGGGCTCGGTCGCTTGGCCAGCTTGCGCTGCAGCGAACGCCGGTGCATGCCGAGCAGGCGTGCGGCCGCCGATACGTTGCCACCGGTCTCGTGCATCGCCTGCTGGATGTGTTCCCACTGCAGGCGGCTGATCGGCGTCATCGCGTCCGGCACTTCCATTTCGCCATCGTCGGCCGGGCCGTCATCTTCCTCGCCGAGGGCGCGCAGGATCATCGGCACCGTGGCCGGCTTCGGCAGGTAGTCGTCGGCGCCGAGCTTGATCGCCTCCACGGCGGTGGCGATGCTGGCGTAGCCGGTCACCAGCAGGATGCGCATGTCCGCGCGCAGCGCGCGCAGTGGTTGGATCAGTGCCAGGCCGGAGTCGCTGCCCAGCTTCAGGTCGATCAACGCGAAGGCGGGCGGATGCTGGCGGGCCAACGCCAGTGCGCTGGCGGCATCCTGCGCGGTCTGCGTTTCCAGCCCCTTGCGGGCCAGGCTGCGCTGCAGCGTGCGCAGGTACAGTTCGTCGTCGTCGACCAGCAGGCCGAGGGTTGAGGCGCTCATGGGGTTTCCTCGCGTAGGGCCAGCGGCAGGCGGAAGCCGACGCGGCTGCCGGCCCCTTGGGCCGGGCGCATCCACATCTCGCCGTCGAGGCGTTCGATGGTGGCATGGGACAGGGCCAGGCCGACCCCCATGCCTTCACTCTTGCTGCTGCCGAACAGCTTGCCCGGCAGCACCGCGGCGCGCGCGTTGAAGCCGTGGCCGTAGTCACGCACCTCGCCGATCAGATCGTTGCCTTCGATGCGCAGGTCCAGGTCCACGCGCGGCCGGCCGGCCTGTTCGCCGGCATCGGCGGCATTGTTGAGCAGGACCATCAGCAGATGGCCCACGCCGGGATCCAGCGGCAGCCGCAGCGGTGCATCGTCGTTGCGGTGCAGATCGATGGTCGGACGCACCAGTCGCCACTGTTCCAGCACCTGCTGGGCCGTGGATACCGCCCGGCCCGGGCCGTCCGCCGAGGCCGGTGCGGCCAGCGCCAGCACACGCTCGCGGCACTGCACCAGCAACTCGCGCAGGGTTTCCATGTCCTCGCGCACTTCCGGCTCTTCACTGCGCTCGGCCACGTCGTCGGCGAGCAGGGTCATGGTGGCCAGCGGTGTATTCAGTTCGTGCGCCACCGACGCGGCATGGGTCGCCAGGGCGACGATGCCCTCGTTGCGGGCGAAGCGTTCGCGCAGCGCCGACAGTTCCAGTTCGCGCTGGCGCAGCGCCAGTGCCAGGCGGGTGGAGAAGGCCAGCACCACTGCGGCGGAAATCAGGAAATTGGCGACCACGCCCCAGCGGTTGAGGTCCTGCGCACGGAAATAGCCATCCGGCAGCGACTGGCCGAAGATGCCGCTGGCGGCGTAGCCGAGCAGGCAGGCCAGCGCGACCGCCAGCGCCCAGCGCAGGGGCAGGGCGAAGGCGGCCAGTGCGATCAGGATCAGGAACAGTGAACTGAACGGGTTGGCCATGCCACCGCTCCAGCCCACCATCCAGGTCAGGATGATCACATCCACCAGGATGTGGCCGAATGCGGTCAGCGGCGCGGTGTCGGCCGCTTCCGGGCGCAGCTGGGTATAGACGTTGAACAGGGTCAGCACGGCCACGCCGGCCCACAGCGGCAGCTGCGGCAACGGCAGGCCCAGCACCCAGGTGGCGACCAGGATGGTGGCGGCCTGGCCACCTACGGCAAGCCAGCGCAGGCTGCACAGGGTTCGGAGAAACGGGGCGTCGGGACCGGTCATTCACGCTCATCCTATGCGTTCACGCGTGACCGTGCCTGCGACAATCGGCCGCAGCCGTGCCGCCGGCTGAATGCGAGTCACCCGGAATGCGGGAGCGGGCGGTAGAATGCGCCCATGCACGACGCCGTCACCCGCCCGACCCCCCCCTCCGATGCCACCTCCTGGCCCCGCCGCCAGACCCATGCCGTGCAGATCGGCGGGGTCACCGTAGGTGGAGGCAAGCCGGTGGTGGTGCAGTCGATGACCAACACCGACACGTCCGACGTGGCCTCCAGCGTGAAGCAGGTGGCCGAGCTCTGGCGTGCCGGTTCGGAAATGGTGCGTTTGACCGTCAACACCGTTGAAGCCGCTGCGGCGATCCCGCGCATCGTCGACAAGCTGGCGATGATGGGCATCGACGTGCCGCTGATCGGTGACTTCCATTACAACGGCCACCAGTTGCTGACCGCCGAACCGGCGTGTGCCGAAGCGCTGGCCAAGTACCGCATCAACCCGGGCAACGTCGGCTTCGGCAAGAAAAAGGACCTGCAGTTCGCCCAGCTGATCGAGTTCGCGATCCGCTACAACAAGCCGGTGCGCATCGGCGCCAACTGGGGCTCGCTGGACCAGGCCCTGGCGGCGAAGCTGATGGACGAGAACAACCTGCGCGAACAGCCCTGGGACGCCGGTCGCGTGCTGCGCGAGGCGCTGATCCGCTCGGCGCTGGATTCGGCCGAGCAGGCAGTGGAACTCGGCCTGCCGCGCGACCGCATCGTGCTGTCGGCCAAGGTCAGCGGCGTGCAGGAGCTGATCGCGGTGTACCGCGACCTGGCCCAGCGCTCGGACTTCGCCCTGCACCTGGGCCTGACCGAGGCCGGCATCGGCAGCAAGGGCATCGTCGCCTCGTCCGCGGCGCTGAGCGTGCTGCTGCAGGAAGGCATCGGAGACACCATCCGCATCTCGCTGACCCCGGAACCGGGCCAGTCGCGCACGCAGGAAGTGATCGTCGCCCAGGAACTGCTGCAGACCACCGGCCAGCGTGCCTTCACGCCGCTGGTCACGGCCTGCCCGGGCTGCGGCCGCACCACCTCCGAGTTCTTCCAGGAGCTGGCCAAGGTGGTGCAGAACCACGTGCGCGAGAAGATGCCGCTGTGGAAGATCCACCACCCGGGGGCGGAGAACATGACCCTGGCGGTGATGGGCTGCATCGTCAACGGGCCGGGTGAGTCGCGCCATGCGAACATCGGCATCTCGTTGCCGGGCACGGGTGAAACGCCTGCAGCGCCGGTGTTCGTCGATGGCGAGAAGAAGGTGACCCTGCGTGGCGACAACATCGCCCAGGAGTTCGTCGCCCTGATCGACGATTACGTCGAACACACGTATGTCCGAAGCGCCGGATAAGCCTGCGATCCTCGCTGCACCGGAGTCCGCCTCCGGCTTCCGCCACTGGATGGCGCGCAACGCCTGGCGCCTGGTCCTGCTGTTCGGCGGTGTGTTGCTGCCGCTGGCCGGCTTCGTCGCCCTGGCTGACGAGGTGCACGAGTTTGAATCGTTCCATTTCGACGCGCCGCTGCTGTGGCAGATGCATGGCCTGCATTCGCCGCTGCTGGACCGCTTCTTCATGCTCATCTCCAAACTGGGCTACGAATGGTTCCTGATCCCGGCCGACGTGCTGATCATCGGCGCGCTGCTGGGCTACCGGCGTTGGCGCGAGGCCACCTTCGTGGCGGTCAGCTTCGTCGGCTCGGCGCTACTGAACATGGGCAGCAAGCACTTCTTCCAGCGCCAGCGCCCCAGCCTGTGGGAATCGATCGCGCCGGAATCGACGTTCAGCTTCCCCAGCGGCCACGCGATGGGCTCGATGACCCTGGCGGTGACCCTGGTACTGCTGGCCTGGAACACCCGCTGGCGCTGGCCGGTGCTGCTGCTGGCGCCGGCATTCAGCCTGCTGGTCAGCGTGTCCCGGGTCTATCTGGGGGTGCATTACCCCTCCGATATCCTGGCCGGGTGGTGTGCCGCGCTGGTTTGGGTGGTAGGGTGCTATCTGGTCATGTTCAGTCGCCGGCACCCTTGGCGACGTCACGGCCCGCCGCCAGCGAAGGCCAGCGAAGCATCATCACAGGGGGATTGACGTGGATGGCCCTTGAGGGACGTCTACGTGATAGATCAGTTGTTTCGTTGCAGCAGGTTCTGCAAGACAGGGGGCAAGCACAACGCGCGGTACTGTGATGCGCAGGGCAGATTGCCGGGGTCGCATTCCGAACGCGCTTGCAGGGGTATCGGCACCCCACCTAGCTTGACCTGCAATGGCCGCATTCGAAGAGGTACGTGAATGACGATTCGAGTCTACCTGGTGGATGACCACGCACTGGTCCGCACCGGTATGAAGATGATTCTGTCGGGGGAAACCGACATCGAGGTGGTGGGCGAAGCCGAGACCGGCGAGGACGCGCTGCGCGAGGTCCGCCAGCTGCTGCCGGACGTAGTGCTGTGCGACCTGCATCTGCCGGGTGTGAGCGGCATGGAAGTGACTGAGCGCATCGTGCGCAGCCACCGCAATACCCGCGTGGTGATCGTGTCGGTGCTGGAAGATGGCCCGCTGCCGAAGCGGCTGCTCGAGGCTGGTGCTGCCGGTTACATCGGCAAGGGCTGCGATGCGCAGGAGCTGCTGCGCGCGGTGCGCGACGTGGCCGGTGGCCGTCGCTACCTGGGTACCAGCATCGCGCAGAACCTGGCGCTATCGACGGTGGAAGGCAACGGTTCGCCGTTCGACAGCCTGTCGCCGCGCGAGCTGGAAGTGGCGTTGCTGCTGACCCAGGGCCTGCGCCAGGAAGACATCGCCCGCCGTCTGAGCCTGAGCGCGAAGACGGTGAACACGCATAAGGCGCGGTTGTTCGAGAAGATGGGGATCCACGACAACATCGCGTTGGCGCGGATGGCCAGCCAATACGGGCTGGTGGATCCGGCACGGCCGCTGTAAGGGATTCGGCCTTCGGTAGAGCCGAGCCCATGCTCGGCTGCGCTTCATTCCGCTGGAGTGGAGCCGAGCGTGGGCTCGGCTCTACAGCTGCGTTGGGCTCAGTGGCCGCGAACGCGCTGGATGATCTTCGCGGCGTCGGCGGCGCTGGCGCGCACCTTGTCCCATTCGCCGCCGGCGATCCAGTTGCCCGGCACCATCCACGAACCACCAATGCAGACCACGTTCTTCTGTTCGAGGTACTCGGCGGCGGTGTTTTCGGTGATGCCGCCGGTCGGGCACAGCTTCAGGTCGGCGACCGGGCCGGCCAGGCCCTTGATCATCGCCAGGCCACCCACGGCCGTGGCCGGGAACAGCTTGCACACGCGGAAGCCGCGCGCATAGAGCGACAGAAGCTCGGTCGGCGTGGCCGCACCCGGCACCACCGGTAGCGGCGCAGCGGCCAACGCATCGGCCAGCGTCGGCGGCGTACCAGGCGTCACCAGGAAGTCCGCGCCCGCATCGATCGACTGCTGCATCTGCTCCACGGTCAGCACCGTGCCCGCGCCCACCACCACATCCGGCAGCTCGCGCTTGAGCATCGCCAGCGCTTCCATCGCCACCGGTGTCCGCAGCGTCAGCTCGATGGCCGGCAAGCCACCTTCCAGCAGCGCCGCACTGACCGCCCGCGCCTGGTCCAGCGTATGAATCGTTACCACCGGCAGGATGCCCGCCGCATGCAACAGCTCCGCCGCCTTCACCTGATGTTGTTCGATACCCATGCTTTTGCCCTTGCCTTTGCTCTTCTTGATTCAGTGGCCGCAGCGCAGATGACGCGTCGGGAATTGTCCAAGGGCAGTAGAGCGCCCTGGCCGGGACCGTGAGCGGCATGGATGCCGCGATCGAGCCCCCATGGATGGGTTTACGGCGTGTCCCGGCCAGGGCGCTCTACTGCCCAAGCCGGGAAGCCTGCCGCGGCTTTTCGCTTCAGGCGTCCTTCGCCTCATGCGGCGCTGCCGCCGCCGCGGCATCGTGTCCCAACTCATACTCCGCGTCGTAATCCCACGGCCCGCCATCAGCCGCCGCCGGCCCGCACGAAATCGAAATCGCCCCCTGGTCGGCCGGACCCACCACGCGGCGGTTGATCGCGAACAGGTTGCGGCCCAGGTCATGCGCGGCCGGCGCGGTGTTCGGCGCCAGCGGACGTGCTGCCCATTCCGCCGCATCCACCAGCACTTCCAACGTGCCGGCCTCGCCATCCAGGCGGATCATGTCGCCCTCGCGGACCTTCGCCAGCGGACCGCCGCGGGCAGCCTCCGGCGTCACGTGGATCGCCGCCGGAATCTTGCCCGAGGCGCCGGACAGGCGGCCGTCGGTAACCAGCGCCACGCGCCGGCCCTGGTTCTGCAACAGGCCCAGCAGCGGCGCCAGCGAATGCAGTTCGGGCATGCCGTTCGCACGCGGGCCCTGGTAGCGCACCACCGCCACAAAATCCTGCGGCAGCAGGCCACCGGCGTGCAGCTTGTTCAACACCTGCGGTGCATCCACCACCACCGCCGGTGCTTCGATCGTGCGGTACTGCGGCTTCACCGCCGACAGCTTGATCAGCGACTTGCCCAGGTTGCCGCGCAGCAGGCGCAGGCCGCCCTGATGCTCGAACGGATTGTCGACACCACGCACCACTTCGTCATCGGCGCTGCGTTCCAGGCCCGGCAGATAGACCAGCTGGCCATCGCGCAGCTGCGGTTCGCGTGCGTAGTCGGCCATGCCGCCACGCGCGACGCTGACCAGGTCGCCATGCATCAGGCCCGCCTTGATCAGCTCGCCGAACACGAAGGCCGGGCCGCCTGCGGCCGCAAAACGGTTCACGTCGGCGTCGCCGTTCGGATAGACGCGGGCCAGCAGCGGGATCAGCTGCGACAGCTCGTCGAAGTCGTCCCAGGTCAGCACGATGCCGGCGGCGCGTGCCACGCCGATCCAATGGATGGTGTGATTGGTCGACCCACCGGTTGCCATCAGCGCGATGACCGCGTTGATGATCGCGCGCTCGTCGATGATCCGGCCCAGCGGACGGAAGTCATCGCCCAGCGCGGTGATGTCCAGCGCACGTTCGGTGGCTTCGCGGGTCAGTGCATCACGCAGCGGCGTGCCCGGGTTGACGAACGACGCACCCGGCAGCTGCACGCCCATCGCTTCCAGCAGCACCTGGTTGGAATTGGCGGTGCCGTAGAAGGTGCAGGTGCCAGCGCCGTGGTACGACGCGGACTCGGCTTCCAGAAGCTCTTCGCGGGTAGCTTCGCCGGCGGCGTAGCGTTCGCGCACTTCGGCCTTCTGCTTGTTCGGAATGCCCGGGGTCATCGGGCCGGCCGGCACGAACACCGCCGGCAGGTGGCCGAAGGCCAGTGCACCGATCAGCAGGCCCGGCACGATCTTGTCGCACACGCCGAGGTAGACGGTGGTGTCGAACATGTCGTGGCTGAGACCGATGGCGGTCGCCTGTGCGATCACATCGCGCGAGAACAGCGACAGTTCCATGCCGCCTCGGCCCTGGGTGACGCCGTCGCACATCGCCGGCACGCCGCCGGCCACCTGTGCGGTGGCGCCCAGCTCGCGGGCGATTTCGCGGATCTGCTCGGGATAGGTCTCGAACGGCTGGTGCGCCGACAGCATGTCGTTGTACGCGGTGATGATGCCCAGGTTCGGCGTCACGCCACCGCGCAGGCGGCTCTTGTCGGTGCCGCCGCAGGCGGCGAATCCGTGGGCGAGGTTGCCGCAGCTCAGGCGGCTGCGGAACGGGCCCTCACGCAGGGAGGCATCGATCGCGGCCAGATAGGCGGCACGCGAGGCGGCGCTGCGGCGGATGACACGCTCAGTGATGGCTTGCAGTTGCGGATGGAGGCTCATTGGCTACCGGCGTTCGTGGTGGCGAGAGGCAAGCGGCGGCGCGGCGCCGCCGCCGACATCAATCAGCCCAGTGCACGCGCAGGCGCGCGCCGTCCAGGTTGATTGCATTGAGGATCGGGTACTGCTGGGCGTCGTTGCTGTCCAGCGCCTGGCGCAGCACCTGCAGCTTCTGCTTGCCGCGCAGCAGCAGCAGGCGCTGGCGGCACTGGTCCAGCCCGTGCGGGGTCAGCGTGATGCGCAGCGGCCACTGGTTCGCGCCCGGGCAGCCGGTGGCGTCCAGTGCCGCGTAGGGCAGGGTGCTTTCCAGTGCGCGGGCCAGGTCCTTCGAGCCCGGGAACAGCGAGGCGGTGTGGCCGTCGTTGCCCATGCCCAGTGCCACCAGGCTCGGCGGCTGGCTGTGCTGGGCCTGCAGGTTGGCGGTGTAAACGCATTCCGGCAGCGGCTTTCCGATCCGTACCAGCGGATCGAAATGCGCACCTTCGGCGCGCTTGAGCAGGTGCTCGCGCACCAGCCAGGCGTTGCTGTCGCGATCCTGCGGCGACAGCCAGCGCTCGTCGGCCAGGCTCACTTCCACCCGGTCCCAGTGCACGTCCAACTCGGCCAGCGCCTGGTAGACCGGCGCCGGCGTAGTTCCGCCCGACAGCAGGATGCGGGCGCGGCCCACTTCGTTGATGTCGTGGTTGAGAGTCTGCGCCATCTCGGCGGCCACGGCTTCGATCCAGCCATCGGCATCGCCGTGCGGGATGAACTCGATGCGGTCGTCGTGGAAGCTGGGGCTCATGCGGCAACTCCTGGTGCGTCACGTTCGGCGTCGGCGGCATAGGCGGCAGCGCCCAGCAGTCCGGCGTGGGGATGCATCACGGCCAGCGAGGGAACCCGCGCCATGATCGAAGAGAAGCGGCCCTTGTGCTCGAAGCGCTGGCGGAACCCGGAGTGCTGCAGCGAATCGAGCATCTTCGGGGTCAGGCCGCCGGTCAGGAACACGCCGTCCCAGGCGCCCTGGGTCAGCACCAGGTCACCGGCGATGGCGCCGAACACCGCGCAGAACACATCCACGGTGCGCATCGCCTGCGGATCGCCGTGCAGGGCGCGCGCGGTCACGTCCACCGGCTGCAGCTGGCCGGGATCGATACCGGCCATCTCGCACACCGCGCGATGGATGTTGACCAGGCCGGGGCCGCAGATCAGTCGCTCGTTGGAGACGCGGCCGAACTGCTCGGACAGGATTTCCAGGATGCGGATCTCCTCCGGAGTTCCCGGCGGGAAGCTGACATGGCCGCCTTCGGTTTCCAGCGGATAGCAGCGTCCGTGGCGCAGGATCAGGCCACCGACACCCAGGCCGGTACCCGGGCCGATCACCGCGTAGTTGCGCGGCTGGCCCGGCTTGCCCGGCACCCAGGCGGCACCACCGACCTGGACCACGTCATCGGGCTGCAGCAGTGAAATCGCCATCGCCTGTGCGGCGAAATCGTTGATCAGGTGCAGTTCGTCGAACCCGAGCATCGCTGCGGTGCGGCTGCGCGAGATCACCCACGGATGGTTGGTGATGCGCGCTTCGTCACCATCAACGCGACCGGCCACTGCGAACACGCCGCGGCTGGCGGTGGCGCCGATCTGTTCCAGATGGTGGCGCGCGGCATCACCCAGCGATGGGAACTCCGCCACCGCGTACTCGCGGATGCTGTCCTTCTGCAGCGGTGCGTCCTGCGAGGTGTCGGCCAGGGCGAAGCGGGCGTTGGTGCCGCCAATGTCGGCGACCAGCACCGGCTGCGAGCTGGCACTCATGCCGAGGCTCCGCTGTCCGGCGCGTCCACGCCCTGCGGCAGGAACTCGCCCGCATTGCTCGGGCCCCATTGGCCGGCGGGGTAGGGCTCCAGCGGCAGCTTGGCGTCCTTCCAGGCATCGGCCACGCTGTCGATCCACGCCCAGGCGGCGCGCACTTCGTCATCGCGCACGAACAGCGTGTGGTTGCCGTTGAACGCATCCAGGAACAGGCGCTCGTACGCGATGCGGCGGTGCAGGCCGGTCGGCACCGACAGCTCCAGCTCCAGCGGGTGCAGTTCCAGCGCGCCCCATTCCGGGCCGGCCAGGCTGCTCATCAGGCCCAGTTCGATGTTTTCCTGCGGCTGCAGCTGGAACACCAGGCGGTTTGGTGCGGCCTGCGCGCGCTGCGGGCGCTCGAACAGCCAGTGGGTGACCGGCTTCAGCGTGACCACCACGCGGGTGGTGCGCTCGGGCAGGCGCTTGCCGGTGACCAGGTGGAACGGCACGCCGCTCCAGCGCCAGTTGTCGATGTGCGCGGTGACACCGGCGAAGGTCTCCACGTCGCTGCCTTCCGGCGGCTGGTAGGCCTGTGCCGGCTGGCCGTTGATGGTGCCGGCGGTGTAGCGGCCGCGGATGCTGTCACGCGCGGCGTGCTTGGCATCAAGCGGACGCAGGGCGCGCAGCACCTTGACCTTCTCGTCGCGGATGCGGTCGGCTTCCAGCGACGCCGGCGGTTCCATCGCCACCATGCACAGCAGCTGCAGGATGTGGCTCTGCACCATGTCGCGCAGCGCGCCGGAGCGGGCGTAGTAGGCGTCGCGGCCATCCACGCCTTCGCTCTCGGCCACCAGGATGTGCACCGATTCGATGTAGTTGCGGTTCCACACTGCCTCCAGCAGCGTATTGCCGAAGCGCAGCGCGATCAGGTTCTGCACTGCCGCCTTGCCCAGGTAGTGGTCGAGGCGGAACACGCGGTCCTCGTCGATCCACTGGCCGATGGTAGAGATGATCTCCTCGGCGCTCTCGCTGTCGCTGCCGATCGGCTTCTCCAGCATCAGGCGTGCCGGTGCGGCAAGTGCGCCGCCCTTGGCAAGGCCTTCGCAGGTGGAGATGTACAGACCCGGCGGGATGGCCAGGTAGCTGACGCACTTGCGGTGCACCAGGTCGGAGACCGCGGCGGCAACCGAGTCGACGTCGCGCAGGTCCACCGAACGGTAGTCGATGCGGCGCAGCAGGGCACTGATGTCGTCCTGCGTGGCCATCGGCATGGCCTGCTGCAGGCGCGGGCGCAGGATGTCATGGAAGGCTTCGGTGTCATGCCCGGACAGGGCCAGTGCGCGGATGCGGAAGTCCTCCGGCAGCAGGCCGTCGCCAAGCAGGCGAAGCAGCGAAGGGAACAGGTAGCGCTGGGCCAGATCACCTGTGGCACCGAACAGGAAGAGGGTGTCGTGCATCGCTCGAGTTTCAGATCCGGGTGACATCGTTGTCAATCGCTTCATGGCTGGGTTCGGGGGACATCCGCGCAACTGCCTGTCCGAGGTTCGTCAGGGGCGATCTCCGGGGTAGCGGGAGACCGTTCCATTCGAAACCACTGCCCCGGCGGAAGCTTCGTTCCACCGCCGACGCAGATCGGTGCGCACCGATCATCGGATAGTGCCACGTGAAAACGTTTACATGGCAGAATGGGCAACTGTATTCGATTGCAGTGCTCGCCGTCATGCCGCAAGCGCGCAATCATCACTGCCATCGGGAGGGCCGAGGCAGTCCCAAAAGACAGCCCGGCTTCGGGCGGACCGGATAGGTGATATGGCAAAAGTGCAGTTGCAGGGTGTGCGCAAGGTCTATGACAACGGCCAGGTCGCGGTGAAGGACGCCAGCTTCGAGGTCGCCGATGGCGAGCTGATGGTGCTGGTCGGTCCGTCCGGCTGTGGCAAGTCGACCCTGCTGCGGATGGTGGCTGGCCTTGAAGAAATCAGCGGCGGCACGCTGACCATCGGTGATCGCGTGGTCAACGACGTGGCGCCGAAGGATCGCGACATCGCGATGGTGTTCCAGAGCTACGCGCTGTATCCGCACATGACCGTGGCCGAGAACCTGGCCTTCGGCCTGAAGCTGCGCGGGCATGACAAGGCGACCATCGACAAGCGCATCGCCGAAGCGGCGCAGACGCTGGGCCTGACCGAGATGATGGACAAGCTCCCCAAGGCGATGTCCGGCGGCCAGCGCCAGCGTGTTGCGCTGGGCCGGGCGCTGGTGCGCGAGCCGGCGGTGTTCCTGCTCGACGAACCGCTGTCCAATCTGGATGCCAAGCTGCGCCACAGCGTGCGCACCGAAATCGCGCAGCTGCATCGCAAGCTGGGCACCACCATGATCTACGTGACGCACGACCAGGTTGAAGCGATGACCCTGGGCCAGCGCATCGTGGTGCTGAAGGACGGCATCATCCAGCAGATCGATACGCCGATGGCGCTGTACGACCGCCCGGCCAACTTGTTCGTGGCGGGTTTCCTCGGCAGCCCGGCGATGAACGTGCTGCGTGGCACGCTGCAGGGCGATGCCGGTGGCGTGACCGTGGTCGACGGCGACTGGCGTGCACCGCTGGGCCAGGCCACGATCGATCCGGCGTGGCTGCAGAAGCCGATCGCGGTGGGCGTGCGCCCTGAGCATCTGCAGCCGGCGGGCGCTGATGATGCGCATGCGTTCAGCGCGCGCATCGAAGGCATCGAGCCGGTCGGCAATGAAATCTTCGTCAACCTCAGCAGTGGCCAGCATGCGCTGACCATGCGCGTGGCGCCGCAGGCGCTGCCGGCGGTGGGCGAGCAGATCCGCGTGGCGATCCACCCGCAGGGGTTGCATTTCTTCAACCCGGAAACCGGCGAGCGGCTCTGACTCTGTAGAGCCGAACCCACGCTCGGCTGCTTCGTTGCGGTGCGGACCAACGGTCCGCACCCACCATGGCGGCGGTAGCGCCGGGCCGTGCCCGGCGTGAACCTCAGCGCGCCAATCCATCCAGTAGCGGCACACGCTGCGCCACCGCACCACCCACCTGCAGCTCGGCGTCGCTGGCCTCCAGCGGCAGCACCGCCAGCGCCAGTTCACCGGCCACGCTGGCAATCGTGCCCAGCGCTGCGCCGTCCTGTTGCACGCCATCGCCGGCCTGCGCCGGTGCTGCGGCATGCAGCAGCTGCACCGCGCGCTTGGCCTTGCCGAGGAAGTGGGTGCGCGCGACGATTTCCTGGCCGGGATAGCAGCCCTTCTTCACGCTGTAGCCGTTCAGGCGGTCCAGGCCCAGCTGCTGGGGGGTCCACACTTCGCGCTGGCTTTCTTCCAGTCGCGGCAACCCGTAGCGCAGGTCGGCCTGGCGCCAGGCCAGGGCGAAAGCGGCCTCATCGGTTTCGCTGCCGGCGGCAAATGCATCAGCTGCGCCAATGCGCAGGGTGCGCGGCAGCGCATCGCTGCCCAGGTCAAGTTCCCAGCCGTCCGCTGCGGCGTGCGCAATCGCGGCGTTGCTGGCGGCTTCGGGCGCGGTGAAGGCGCCGGCCACCGCCAGATCGCTGCGCACCTGCACCTTCACCTTGCGACGGAACACGAAGCGCTGCAGTTGCGACGCAATCGCATCGGCATCGCCGTCGGCCAGCACCAGCATCACGTGGTCGTCGGCCAGCCGAAGCAGCTGGAACACCGCCAGGGTGCGGCCTTTTGCGCTCAGCCAGGCGCTCCACTGCCAGTGCAGCAGGGGCAGGGCAGTGACGTCGCCGCTGAACTGGGCGTGGGCGAAAACGGCCGCATCCGTGCCCTGCAGGCTCAGCAACTGGTGGCCGGGCAGGCGCGGATATCCGACGAAAGCAGGGGGCAGGTTGTCAGGCACGTGAACGAGGTCTAAAATTTGTGCGTTGCGAGACCGAACATGATAGGCCAAACAACCCCCACTCCCGACGACGAATCTGAAGCCCCGCTGGTCCCCGCGGCACCCGTGCCCGTGGAACAGGAAAAAGCAGAGGAATTCGGCGGCCGCGGCGGACTTGATCCGGTGCGGTATGGCGATTGGGAGAAAAACGGACGCTGCATCGATTTCTGATCAGCATTGAGCCAACGCGGCCGTGTGCCGCCCAGCCGAGACAACGAGCCCAGCGAATGGCGACCAGACAACGCCCACTTTCCCCGCACCTTCAGGTGTATCGCTGGCAGATTCAGATGGCCACCTCGATCCTGCATCGAGCCACTGGCGTCTTTCTGTCTGTTGGTGCCCTCATCATCGCCGCCGGCCTGCTGGCCCTGATGATGGGGCCCGAGTCCTGGAACTGCTTCACCGGCCATGCCGGGGCCTGGTATGGCCGCGTGTTCCTGTTCGCGTGGACATGGTCGTTCGCCTATCACCTGTGCAATGGCATCCGCCACGTGGTGCAGGACTTCGCTATCGGCTTCAGCATCCCCGCCTTCATCCGCAGCAGCTGGCTGTCGGTCACCGGCAGCCTGGTGATCACCCTGCTGGTGTGGGCCTATGTGATGTTCGGAGGTGCCGCGTGAGCAAGTTCCGTACCCCGCTGAAGAACGTGCGCGGCCTTGGCTCGGCCAAGACCGGCACCGAGCACTTCGTGCACCAGCGCCTGACCGCCGCCGCGCTCGTGGTGCTGGGCATCTGGTTCCTGGTCTTCGTGCTGGGCCTGCTGGGCTCGGACTACGCGACCGCCGCCGCCGCCGTGGCCAAGCCGTGGAACGCAGTGCCGCTGATCGGCCTGCTGATCGCCATGTTCTGGCACGCGCAGCTCGGCATGCAGGTCGTGCTGGAAGACTACATCCACGAATCGCTGCTGGCCCTGGTGCTGCAGACCGCGGTGAAGTTCGTCGCCGTGCTCGGCATGATCGTCAGTGTGTTTGCGGTGGGCCGCATCGCCCTCGGCGTTGCCTGAGCCCAGGCACCAACACAGGAATCCAGATTAGATGTCCGCTTACAAGATCACCGAACACAAGTACGACATGGTCGTGGTCGGCGCCGGCGGCGCCGGCCTGCGCGCCACGTTCGGCCTGGCCGCCAAGGGCCTGCAGACCGTGTGCCTGACCAAGGTCTTCCCGACCCGTTCGCACACCGTTGCCGCCCAGGGTGGTATCTCGGCCGCACTCGCCAACATGGGCGAGGACGACTGGCGTTACCACTTCTTCGATACCATCAAGGGTTCGGACTGGCTGGGCGACCAGGACGCCATCGAATACATGTGCCGTGAGGCCATCCCGGCCATCATCGAGCTCGAACACTACGGCGTGCCGTTCTCGCGCACCGCCGAAGGCAAGATCTACCAGCGTCCGTTCGGTGGCATGACCACCAAGTACGGTGAAGGCCCGGCGGCGCAGCGTACCTGCGCGGCGGCCGACCGTACCGGTCATGCGATGCTGCACACCCTGTACCAGCAGTCGCTGAAGCACGACGCGCGCTTCATGATCGAGTACTTCGCGCTCGACCTGATCTTCGACGAGGAAGGCGCCTGCCGCGGCGTGCTGGCCCTGGACATGTCCGATGGCACGCTGCATCTGTTCCGCGCCCAGGGCGTGGTGCTGGCCACCGGCGGCTACGGCCGTGCCTACTTCAGCGCCACGTCGGCGCATACCTGCACCGGCGACGGTGGCGGCCTGGCCATGCGTGCCGGCATCGCCATGCAGGACATGGAGTTCGTGCAGTTCCACCCGACCGGCATCTACGGCGCCGGCTGCCTGATCACCGAGGGTGTCCGCGGTGAAGGTGGCATCCTGCGCAACAGCAGTGGCGAGCGCTTCATGGAGCGCTATGCACCGCACTACAAGGATCTGGCCTCGCGCGACGTGGTCAGCCGTTCGATGACGATCGAGATCCGCGAAGGCCGCGGCGTCGGCGAGCACAAGGATCACATCCTGCTCGACCTGACCCACCTCGGCCCGGGCGTGATCGACGACAAGCTGCCGGGCATCGCCGAAAGCGCCCGCATCTTCGCCGGCGTCGACGTGCACAAGCAGCCGATCCCGGTCATCCCGACCGTGCACTACAACATGGGCGGCATCCCGACCAACTACCACGGCGAAGTGGTGCAGAAGGTCGGCGACAACGACAATGCCGTAGTGCCGGGCCTGTACGCGATCGGTGAAGCGGCCTGCGTCTCCGTGCACGGCGCCAACCGACTGGGCTCGAACTCGCTGCTGGACCTGGTGGTGTTCGGCCGTGCGGTGGCCAACCGCTGCGCCGAGACCATCAAGCCGGGCGCGTCGCACAAGCCGCTGGCGTCTGATGCCTGCGACAAGGCGCTGGGCCTGCTGGACAAGCTGCGCCACGCCAACGGCGATACCCCGACCTCGGTCATCCGCGATCGCATGCAGCGCACCATGCAGGCCGACGCCGCCGTCTTCCGCACCAGCCAGACGCTGAAGGAAGGCTGCGAGAAGATGGACAAGATCTTCGATTCGTTCCAGGACGTGAAGGTCTCCGACCGTTCGCTGGTGTGGAACTCGGACCTGATCGAGACCTACGAGCTGAACAACCTGCTGCTCAACGCGGTGGCGACGATCAACTCGGCCGAACAGCGCAAGGAAAGCCGCGGCGCGCATGCGCACGAGGACTTCCCGGACCGCGACGACGTCAACTGGCAGAAGCACACCCTGGTCAGCGTCGACGAGAAGGGCAAGTGCAGCTTCGACTACCGTCCGGTGCACATGTACACGTTGACCGACGACGTGTCCGTGGTGCCGCCGAAGCCGCGCGTGTACTGATCCGACCCCGCCTACCATGCAATCCGCGCCCAAGGGCGCGGGCCGCCTGAGCCAACGAGAGCAGCCATGGCCGAGTTTTCACTCCCCAAGAATTCCAAGATCACGAAGGGCAAGCACTTCCCCGTCAAGAACGGCGGCAAGAACGTGCGCACCTTCAAGATCTACCGCTGGAGTCCGGACGACGACAGCAACCCGCGCACCGATACCTATGAAGTCGATCTGGACGCCTGTGGCCCGATGGTCCTGGACGCCCTGATCAAGATCAAGAACGAGATCGACCCGACCCTGACCTTCCGCCGCTCCTGCCGCGAAGGTATCTGTGGTTCGTGCGCGATGAACATCGACGGCACCAATACCCTGGCCTGCACCCGAGCCATCTCGGACTGCGGCAAGAAGGAAGTGCCGATCTACCCGCTGCCGCACATGAACGTGGTCAAGGATCTGGTTCCGGACCTGACCCACTTCTACGCGCAGTACGCCTCGATCAAGCCGTGGATCCGCACCCAGACCCCGGCACCGCCGGACCGCGAGCGCCTGCAGTCGCCGGAAGACCGCAAGAAGCTGGACGGCCTGTACGAGTGCATCCTGTGCGCCTGCTGCTCGACCAGCTGCCCGAGCTACTGGTGGAACGGCGAGCGTTACCTGGGCCCGGCGATCCTGCTGCAGGCCTACCGCTGGATCATCGATTCGCGCGATGAGGACACCGGTGCGCGCCTGGACGACCTGGAAGATCCGTTCAAGCTGTACCGCTGCCACACCATCATGAACTGCGCCCGGACCTGCCCGAAGGGCCTGAACCCGGCGTTGGCGATCGCCGAGATCAAGAAGCTGATGATGGAACGCCGCGCCTGATACGGCGCAGGGTAGTTGCATGACCCCAGTAGAGCCACGCCATGCGTGGCTTTGCTGTGTCTGGAGAAGCACGATGGAAGAAGACGTTCTGCTGAAGAAGCTGCGCTGGCGCTGCCGCCGCGGCATGCGCGAGCTGGACCAGCTGTTCGGCCGTTACCTCGACCACGAATGGAGCACTGCGCCGACCGAAGAGCGCGAGGTTTTCCTGTTCCTGCTCGACTGCGAGGACGATAAGTTGTGGCGCTGGTTCATGGGTTATGAGGCCTGCCCGCATGCGCACGCGATCCCCCTCATGCAGAAGATCCTCGCCCTCAAGCCTTGAGTGGCGCCCCTCGCGGCTGCAGGCCGCCGCCCAGCTGGCGGTGCTGCTGGCCGCACCCTGGCTGCTGCGCGCATCGGATCTGCCGCCGCGGCTGTTGATTCCCGCGGTGTTGCTGGCCTGGGGCATCGGGTTGGCCGAACTGGCCTGGCGCCAGCGCAGGCCACGCGTGCAGGTGCTTCTGCCGGTACCGTCCGAGCCGCTGCAGGTGGCCGGGCAGGACGTCGATGCACCACAACTGGTCGTGCGCGGCCCCTGGCTGCTGTTGCTCTGGCGTGAGGATCGGCGCCGCCGGCGCCTGCTGTTCTGGCCGGATGTGCTCGATTCCGGGCAGCGACGTGAACTGCGACTGGCCGTCGCCGCACGCAGCGTTTCCCGTCGGCCCCGGTCGATGGCACCATAAGCTGAATTGACTGGCGTGCCTGCATGTTCAAACCCATTCCCGTGGCGATCGGCCTGCGCTACCTGCGCGCCAAGCGCCGCAACGGCTTCATCTCCTTCATCTCGATGGCATCGATCCTGGGCATCGCGCTCGGCGTGACGGTGCTGATCACCACCTTGGCCGTCATGAGCGGTTTCCAGAAGGAAATCCGCAGCCGCCTGCTGCAGATGACCGCGCACACCACCATCAGCCGTGACGGCGAGCCGATGCCGGACTGGATGCGGGTGGTCGACGTGGCCAACAAGGATCCGCGCGTGGCCGGTGCCGCGCCGTACATCGAGATCCAGTCGATGATCAGCGGTCCGCGCGTGCAGGGTGCGATCATCCAGGGCATCGATCCGGCGCTGGAGCCGAAGGTGTCGGTGATCGACAAGAAGATCACCAAGGGCAGCTATGACAGCCTCACGCCGGGCAGCTTCAACGTGCTGCTGGGCAAGGAGCTGGCGCTCTGGCTGGGCGTGGACGTCGGCGACCAGGTGCTGGTGACCTTTGCAGAAGTGCAGGGCACGCCTGCCGGCGCGGTGCCACGGATGAAGCGCTTCACCGTCAGCGGCATCTTCGAGGCCGGTTACAACGAAGTCGACCGTGGCGTGGGCTTCGCCAACATGCAGGACCTGGAGCGCGTACTGCGCAGCGACGGTGCCACCGGCGTGCGCCTGAAACTGCACGACATGGACCGCTCGCTGGAAGTGGGCGTGGACCTGGCGCAGAACCTCGGCGGTGCCTACCGCGTGAGTGACTGGACCCAGCAGAACGCCAACCTCTACCACTCGCTGCGCATGGAGAAGGTGGTGATGGGCATCCTGCTGTCGCTGATCATCGCCATGGGCGCCTTCAACCTGGTGTCCTCGCAGGTGATGCTGGTGACCGACAAGCAGGCCGACATCGCCATCCTGCGCACCCTCGGCCTGACCCCGGGCGGCGTGATGCAGGTGTTCATGGTGCAGGGCTCGCTGATCGGCATCTTCGGCACGCTGGCCGGCCTGATCGGTGGCATCACCCTGACCCTCAACCTGGAGCGCATCCTCGGCGCCATCGAGAGCGTGTTCAACGTCAAGCTGATGCCGGAGGATGTCTACTACATCACCGGCCTGCCGACCGACATGCAGACCGGCGACGTGGTGGCGATCACCGTGGTCGCACTGCTGATGAGCTTCCTGGCCACCCTGTACCCCGCCTGGCGGGCAGCACGCACCCAGCCGGCGGAGGCCCTGCGTTATGAATAAGGTCTTCAACCGCGGCGATGAAGTGATCCGCGCCGAAGCACTGGGCAAGACCTACGCCGAAGGGCGCATGCAGACCCCGGTGTTCGATGGCCTGGACCTGACCGTGACCGCCGGCGAAACCGTGGCGATCATCGGTGCCTCCGGCGCCGGCAAGAGTACGCTGCTGCACCTGCTGGGTGGCCTCGACATTCCGACCGCGGGCGAGGTCTATGTGACCGGCCAGCGCATGTCGGCGCTGTCGGACACCGCGCGCGGCCTGCTGCGCAACCAGGCGCTGGGCTTCGTCTACCAGTTCCATCACCTGCTGCCGGAGTTCACCGCGCTGGAAAACGTGATGATGCCGGTGCTGCTGGCTGGCACCGCGGTGGCCGAAGCGAGCAGCCGCGCCACCACGCTGCTGGAAGCGGTTGGCCTCGGCCATCGCCTGGACCACAAGCCGGGCGAGCTGTCCGGCGGCGAGCGCCAGCGTGCTGCGGTGGCGCGAGCACTGGTCAATCATCCGGCCTGCGTGCTCGGTGACGAGCCGACCGGCAACCTGGATGACCGCACGGCTGCAACGGTGTTCGAACTGATGCTGGAGCTGAATCGTGCACGTCACACCAGCCTGGTGCTGGTAACCCATGACCGCAGCCTGGCGCGTCGCCTGGACCGGGTGCTGGAACTGCGCGAAGGGCGCCTGCACGCACTGGCCCACGCCGACGTCTGAGCGGTCGGACGGACTCTGGTAGAAGCCGACCTTGGTCGGCTGCTCCTGCAGGGCAAGCGCCAACCAAGGTTGGCGACTACCGGAATCCGACGTTCTGGACCCGCTTTGGCAGAGGTCGACCTTGGTCGACCGCCGACCGGCGCCTGAATGGGGCCGTCGGCCGTCGCGCCGGCATTGCCAGGCCAGGCGCATGATGGCGACAGTTCCCCGAGGAGATCGCCATGAAGACCCCGCTTCTGCTGGCCGGCCTCTGCCTGGCCCTGGCCGCCTGTGCCACCACCGGCCGGCTCAGCAGCGCCGAGAAGCTTGACCTTTACCGTGCCCACGCCGGTGCGCCGCAGAACGACATGCAGTTCTTCGGCACCCTCAATGGCTGGACCGAGCTGGGTGACAGCGCGCTGGCGGTGTGGACGCGTCCCAGCGAGGCCTACCTGCTGGAGCTGAGAGGCCCCTGCCAGGACCTGCCGTATGCCACCGCCATCGGCCTGACCAGCCAGATGAACCGTGTCTCGGCGCGCTTTGACAAGGTGCTGGTGCGCGACCCCACCGGCGGCCCGCGCATGCCGTGCTTCATCAACAGCATCCGCAAGCTGGACGTGAAGGCACTGCGTGCCTCCGAGCAGGAGCTGCGCCAGGCGCAGGTGCAGGAGCGCGAGGCGGAGACCTCCCCGGCCAAATGATCAAAAAAGGGGACGGAGGGGATTAAGTCGTTTGTGCCACAAACGACTTAATCCCCTCCGTCCCCTTTTTGTTGTCAGGCTTCCGGAGTGAAGCCGGCCGGCTTTTCCGCGTCCTTCTCGAACAGGAACTTGACCAGTTCGCCTTCAAGGAACGCGCGATGCTCCGGCGTGCGCGGTGACAGCCGGTTCTCGTTGATCAGCATGGTCTGGTGCGCCAGCCACGCGGCCCAGGCCTGCTTGCCGATGTTGTTGAAGATGCGCTGGCCCAGCTCACCGGGGTAGGGCACGAAGTCCAGGCCCTCGGCATCGCGTTGTTCGTACTGGCAGAAGACGGTTCGGGGCATGGCACTCACTCGTGGTTGCGGGATTTCTTGGAGGTTCGTTTCGGCGTCTTGATCGTGGCGCCGTCGAGCAGCTTGCGGATCGGCGCCGGAAGGCCCAGCGCGGGCAGTTCGTCGGCAGCCACCCAGCGCAACGTGGGTTCTTCCACGCGCAGGCCGTGTACCTGCCGCGACAGTACCTGCAGATGCAGCTTGTAGTGGCTGAAGGTGTGCTGCAGCACCGGCAGTTCGTCGGCATCTTCCAGCGAGCCGTCCACATGTGTGTCGAACCAGTCCTGCAGGTCGCTGCCCGTCTCGGCCTGCGGCAGCGTCCACAGCTGCGCCCAGATGCCAGTATCCGGCCGCTTCTGCAGCAGCACGCGCTGCTGGGCGTCGCGCAACAGCAGGGCGACCGCTTCGCGTTCGGGCAGGGTCTTGCTGGGCTTGGGCGTCGGTAACTCAGCGGTGCGGCCTTCGCGGCGTGCCACGCAGTTGTCCTGCAGCGGGCAGATCACGCATGTCGGCTTGGCCCGACTGCAGACGGTGGCGCCCAGATCCATCTGCGCCTGGGTGTAATCGGCCATGCGCCCGGCCGGGACCTGCGCAACGTGCGCCTCGGCGATGGCCCACAACTGCTTCTCGATGGCCGGCAGGGCGGGAAACCCGTCGATGCCGTGGTAACGGCTCAGCACGCGCTTGACGTTGCCATCCAGGATCGCGAACGGGTCGTTCCAGGCTTGGCTGAGGATCGCGCCGGCAGTGCTGCGGCCGATGCCGGGTAGGGCGTGCAGTGCATCGAAATCTCGCGGCAGGTCGCCGTCATGCAGTTCCACGCAGCGCTTTGCGGCGGCATGCAGGTTGCGTGCGCGGGCGTAGTAGCCGAGCCCGGCCCACTGCGCCATCACCGCGTCGTTGCTGGCGGCGGCAAGGTCGGGCAGGGTCGGGAAGTGCTGCAGGAACCGCTGGAAGTACGGGATGACGGTGGCCACCTGGGTCTGCTGCAGCATGATTTCCGACAACCACACCCGGTAGGGGCTGCGCGGGTGTTGCCAGGGCAGGTCGTGGCGGCCGTGGTCGTCGAACCAGTGCAGCAGGCGGGCGACGAAGTCGTCGTGCTGGGCAGTGTCGGCGCTGGCGTGCGGCTGGCGGGGCATCGGTGTTCCAGAGAGGCAGCCACCCGTGGGTTCACCCTTGTAGAGCCACCCCATGGGTGGCTGCACCAGAGTGCGGTGGCTGCACGGTATATCAGGCACCCAGCGCTTCAGGCAGCAGGGCGTCGACGAAGGCTTCCGGATCGAACACGCGCAGGTCTTCCGGGCGCTCGCCGATGCCGGCAAAGCGGATCGGAATGCCGAACTCGCGGGCCAGCGCGAACACCACGCCGCCCTTGGCGGTGCCGTCCAGCTTGGTCACCACCAGGCCGGTCACGTTCACTGCGGCATTGAACTGGCGCAGCTGCGACAGCGCGTTCTGGCCGGTGGTGCCGTCGATCACCATCAGCACTTCGTGCGGTGCGGTGGGGTCGATCTTGCCGAGCACGCGGCGGATCTTGCCCAGCTCGTTCATCAGGCCGGACTGGGTATGCAGGCGGCCGGCGGTATCAGCGATCAGCACCGAGGTGCCGCGGGCCTTGCCGGCCTGCAGTGCGTCGAACGCCACCGAAGCGGCATCGGCGTTCTGCCCCTGGGCGACCACGGCCACGCCATTGCGCTCGCCCCAGGCCTGCAACTGGGCCACGGCGGCGGCGCGGAAGGTGTCACCGGCGGCCAGCATCAGGCTGTGGCCTTCGTCCTTGAAGCGCTTGGCCAGCTTGCCGATGGTGGTGGTCTTGCCGACGCCGTTGACGCCGACGGTCAGCACCACGAAGGGCTTGGCAGTGCGGTCGATCACCAGCGGCTTGGCCACCGGCTGCAGGATTGCGATCAGCTCGGCGCGCAGCGCGGCCAGCAGTGCATTGGCGTCGGCGAACTCGCGCGACTTCATGCGCTTGCGCAGGCCCTCGACCAGATCGGTGGTGGCACCTACGCCGACATCGGCGGTGATCAATGCAGTTTCCAGCTCGTCGAGCAGGTCGTCGTCGAGCTTGGGATTGCGCGAGAACAGGCCACCGAAGCTGCGCGCGATGACGCTGTTGCGCAGGCGCTCGCGCCAGCCGGGTTTGCCGGCCGGGGCCGGAACGGCGTCGACCGACGCGGCGGCAGGCAGATCGTCGGTGACCGGTGCCGGTGCCGGGGTGGGCCCAGGCAGCGGCGCGGGTGCCGGTTCGATGGCCGGGGGCGCGATGGGGGCGACGTCGATCTGCGCCGTCGGCGCTGGAGCTGCCGGAACCGGTGCGGCTGGAGCCGGAATCACCAGGGTGGGTTCGACAGCGACTGGAACGACGGCTGCGGGGGGCGACTCGACCGGTGCAGGCTCGGCCGCTACGGCTGCCGGTGCCGGCTCTTTGTCCTCGACCGGCGCGGCCGACGGAAACGCCGCCGCCAGCTCTTCAGCCGAGTAGTGCTGGGTCTTGGGTGCCTCCGCTGCGGGGGCATCCTGGGGCTTCTTGCGGCGGAAAAAACTGAGCATTGGCAAAAGGCGCTGAAATCAGAGGGATATGCTACCACTCGGGCCTGTCGGGCCGATGTAGGCTCAAGGTTGCGGCCTGCCGGCCGTTAACCGGTCCGGAGGGCTGCGCAGTGCGGCCCGGAGACCGCCATGAACAACGTGATGGGAATCGCCCTCGGCGGGATGCGTGCGGCCCAGCAGGGCGTGCAGGTGGCCGCGCACAACGTGGCCAACCTGGCGACCCCCGATGCCCGGCGTCTCCAGTTGCAGCGCAGTGCCGCCGAGCAGGGTGGGGTGCAGGCCTCGGTGATTCCCACCGGCACCGATGCCGCCGCGCCGCTGGGTGATCTTCTGGCAGCGAAAGCCGAGGTGGTGGCCTTCGCCGCCAATGCCACGGTGATCCGCCGCCAGGACCAGATGCTGGGCTCGCTGCTGGATCGCGAAGCCTGAACCCCCTCGGCAGGCGCGAACCGCCACCCCTGGTGGCTGCCACCCCTGGTTGGCATGCTTGACCCGCCCTGGTAGGTGCCAACCTTGGTTGGCACGCTATTGGGGCGCCAACCAAGGTGGGCCTCTACCAAGGCACCGCCGGGCCATGCCCGGCGACCACCGCCTCGATCAGGCCGACAGCTCCAGCAGCAGTTTGTTCAGGCGCGCCACGTAGGCGCCCGGGTCCTTCAGGCTGTCACCGGCGGCCAGCGCGGCCTGGTCGAACAGCACCCGGCCCAAGTCGTCGAAACGTGCGCCATCGCCTTCGGCATCCAGCTTGGCGATCAGCGGGTGGCCCGGGTTGATCTCCAGCACCGGCTTGCTGTCGGGCACCTTCTGCCCGCTGGCCTCCAGGATCTGCCGCATCTGCAGGCCCAGGTCCTGTTCGCCGATGGCCAGGACCGCCGGCGAATCGGTCAGGCGGTGCGACACGCGCACCTCGGCCACGTCATCGCCCAGCACCGTCTTCAGGCGCTCCACCAGGCCCTGCTTGTCCTTCGCGGCCGCTTCCTGTTCCTGCTTGTCGGCCTCGCTTTCCAGCGCGCCCAGGTCGAGGTCGCCACGGGCGATGTCAACGAAGCCCTTGCCGTCGAAATCGGTCAGGTAGCCCATCAGCCACTCGTCGATGCGGTCGGTCAGCAGCAGCACTTCCACGCCCTTCTTGCGGAACACTTCCAGGTGCGGGCTGTTGCGCACCTGGCTGTAGCTCTCGCCGGTCAGGTAATAGATCTTGTCCTGGCCTTCGGTCATGCGGCCGATGTAGTCGGCCAGCGACACGGTCTGCGCATCGGCCTCGCCACGGGTGGAGGCGAAGCGCAGCAGGCCGGCCACCTTCTCGCGGTTGTTGTAGTCCTCGGCCGGGCCTTCCTTCAGCACCTGGCCGAATTCCTTCCAGAACGTGGCGTACTGCTCCGGCTTGTCGTTGGCCAGCTTCTCCAGCATGTCCAGCGAGCGCTTGGTCAGCGCCGCCTTCATCGAATCGATGACCGGGCCGGACTGCAGGATCTCGCGCGAGACGTTCAGCGACAGGTCGTTGGAATCGACCACGCCCTTGATGAAGCGCAGGTACAGCGGCAGGAACTGCTCGGCCTGGTCCATCACGAACACGCGCTGCACGTACAGCTTCAGGCCCTTGGGCGCGTCACGGTGGTACAGGTCGAACGGCGCGCGGCCGGGCACGTACAGCAGCGAGGTGTACTCCAGCTTGCCTTCAACCTTGTTGTGGCTCCACGCCAGCGGGTCGCTGTGGTCATGTGCCACGTGCTTGTAGAACTCGGTGTACTCGGCGTCGCTGATCTCGGTGCGCGGGCGGGTCCACAGCGCGCTGGCACGGTTGACGGTTTCCCATTCCAGCGCGGCGCCTTCTTCGCCTTCCTTTGGCATCTGGATCGGCAGGCCGATATGGTCCGAGTACTTCTTGAGGATGCTGCGCAGGCGCCAGCCATCGGCGAAGTCATGCTCGCCTTCCTTCAGGTGCAGCACGATGCGGGTGCCGCGCTCGGCCTTGTCGACGGTGGCCACTTCGAAATCGCCTTCGCCACGCGAGGTCCAGCGCACGCCTTCGCCTGCAGCCAGGCCGGCGCGGCGCGAGGTCACTTCGACTTCGTCGGCAACGATGAAGGCGCTGTAGAAGCCGACGCCGAACTGGCCGATCAGCTGCGAATCCTTCTTCTGGTCGCCGGACAGCTGGCGCAGGAAGTCGCCGGTGCCCGACTTGGCAATGGTGCCCAGGTGGGCGATGGCTTCGGCGCGGCTCATGCCGATGCCGTTGTCTTCGATGGTGATGGTGTGCGCGGCGGGGTCGAAGCTGACGCGCACGCGCAGTTCGCTGTCGCCTTCCAGCAGGGCCGGCTGGGTCAGGGCCTCGAAGCGCAGCTTGTCGGCGGCGTCGGCGGCGTTGGAGACCAGCTCGCGCAGGAAGATCTCCTTGTTGGAGTACAGCGAGTGGATCATCAGCTGCAGCAGCTGCTTGACTTCGGTCTGGAAGCCAAGGGTTTCGGTCTGGGTGGTCTCGGTCATCGATTAAGGCTCCATGTGCAATGCCGCGCCAGCGCGTGCGGCCTCGCCAAGGGGTATGGCTGATTGTCCCGAAATCAAGGGGTTGTTCGGCAGGGCTTGCAGCCCTGCACCTGCAGAGGCCGAAGCAACAGCAACAGCAACAGCGGGCTATCCGTGGGATGGCGGGGTGGTGTGGGTTGGCAGGACACGCCGTGAACCCGTCCCTGGGGGCTCGATGGCGCCATCCATGGCGCCAACGGTCCTGCCAACCCACACCGCCCCACCTCTGACAGGTTCACGCGGCTGTTGGTAGGTGTCGACCTTGGTCGACACCTCTGTCAGATATCGAAATAAAACTGGGGTCAGATCCGTTTTCCGCAGGAAAACGGATCTGACCCCAAGAGCCGTTCCGACAGATCGCAGGAAACTGTCGAAGGCGGGGTGGGTCCGGTTGAGGGGGCGTGAGCCGCATGGATGCGGCGACCGAGCTTACATGGACGTACTTGCAGCGTCCCCCTCGACCGGACCCACCCCGCCAACCCACGGATAGCCGGCTTTTGCCGTTGCTTCGGCCGTTGCCGTGGCTTCGACGGGTGCCGGGCAAAGCCCGGCCGAACTACAATCCCGCTCATGCTGAAATTCTCGAATACCTCCCGCCGGGGGCGCCGGTGAGCGGCCGTGGGGGCAATGACGGTCAGGTCCGCATCATCGGCGGGCGCTGGCGCAATACCCGCCTGCCGGTGCCGACCCTGCCAGGGCTTCGGCCCAGCAGCGACCGCGTGCGCGAGACCCTTTTCAACTGGTTGATGCCCAGACTGGGCGGCGCGCGGGTGCTGGACCTGTTCGCCGGCAGTGGCGCGTTGGGCCTGGAGGCGGTCTCGCGCGGCGCCGCCCACGCCACTCTGGTCGAGCGCGACGCGCAGCTGGGACGCAATCTGACCGCGGCCGTGGCCAAGCTGCAGGCCTCCGGCCAGGTCACCGTCGTGCAGGCCGATGCCCTGCGCTGGCTGCAGGGCGCACCGGCACAGCAGGCCGATCTGGTGTTCATCGACCCACCGTTCGCCGATGGCCTGTGGCAGGACGTGCTGGCCCAGCTGCCGCGGCATCTGGCTGCCGATGCCTGGCTGTACCTGGAATCGCCGGCCGGCCACGTGCCGGTGCTGCCGTCGGACTGGCTGCTGCACCGCGAGGGCGGCACCCGCGAGGTGCGCTTTGCCCTGTACCGCCGCGCCACTGCTACACTTTGACCTCATCTGAACATCTGCAACCGCCCATGACCGTGGCCAACCGCCGCATTGCCGTTTATCCCGGCACGTTCGACCCCATCACCAACGGTCATATCGACCTGGTGAGCCGGGCCGCGCCGCTGTTCGAAAAGGTCGTGGTCGGCGTGGCGCAGAGCCCGTCCAAGGGCCCGGCGCTGCCGCTGGAGCAGCGCGTGCAGCTGGCGCGTGGCGCACTCGGCCACCACAGCAACGTCGAGGTGATCGGTTTCGATACCCTGCTGGCCCATTTCGTACGTTCGGTCCAGGGTGGGGTACTGCTGCGCGGCCTGCGCGCGGTGTCCGACTTCGAGTACGAGTTCCAGATGGCCAGCATGAACCGTCACCTGATCCCCGAGGTCGAGACCCTGTTCCTGACCCCGGCCGAGCAGCACAGCTTCATTTCGTCCTCGCTGGTCCGCGAGATCGCGCGCCTGGGCGGCGACGTGTCCGGCTTCGTGCCGGCCGCGGTGCTCGAAGCCCTGCGCAAGGTCCGCGAAGCGAAGGCGGCACAGTCGTAAGCCCTGCTGTACCCGCACCCCATTACGTACAACACCACGCACCATTCCGGGAGGAAACCCATGAACACCACCATGCGCGCGATGCTGATCGCTTCGTTGGCCCTGGCCTTCACCGCCTGCAAGAAGGAAGAGGCCGCTCCGGTCGACGAGGCCAAGCAGGCCCTGGTCGCTCCGTCCAAGGACGACGATGCAGGCTGGAAGAAGTACCTGCAGGAAGTGGCGATCCAGAACATGGGCAACATCACCAACAGCCCGTTCCTGTACTACCTCTCGCCGGAATCGGACCCGGACTTCCAGGCCAAGTACGAGCGCCAGACCGAGAGCGCGACCCAGGCCGTGGCCCGTGGCGTGCAGCCGGGCAACATGCTGGCCTTCGGTTCCTCGGCCTCGGGCAAGATGGCTGACATGATCCAGGCCGTCTTCAAGGACGTGTCGCCGGATTCGATGAAGGGCGTGCGCGTCGTCTTCATCGGCCAGTCGGCCGACAACGCCCGCGTGCAGGCTGCCATCCAGCCGACCGGTGCCGAGTACATTTTCGTCGAAGCCAAGTAATACCGAGCCATGGCGGCCATGCTCCGGCATGGCCCGGGCGGCGTCCTGCAAGGGTGCCGCTGATGACCTGACCGGCCCGCGCGCCCGCGCTGGCCGGTCCTTTGTCCCAGGGCGCGGGCGAGGAGTATCGCCGTGTCGCTGAAAATCAACGAGCTCTGCGTCAACTGCGACGTATGCGAGCCGGCCTGCCCGAACCAGGCCATTGCGATGGGTGAAACCATCTACGTGATCGACCCTGCGCGCTGCACCGAATGCGTGGGTCATTTCGACGAGCCACAGTGTGTGGTCGTCTGCCCGGTCGAGTGCATCGACCCGGACCCGGAGATCGTGGAAACGGAAGACCAGCTGCTGGCCAAGCTGCGCCAGCTGCAGCACGATCACCCCGAACTCTACGCGGAGCCCCCATCCGAATGAAGACGCTGATCGTCCGCCCCCTGTTGCTGCTCGGCCTGCTGCTGAGCCCGATGGCCTGGGCCGACAGCCCGGCCCGTGCCGAGCGCCCCGACGGCGCAGCCATTGCCAGCGGCCACGCGCTGGCCACCCAGGCCGGCATCGACATCCTGGCGCAGGGCGGCAACGCCTTCGACGCCGCGGTGGCGGTATCGTCCACGTTGGCGGTGGTCGAGCCGATCAGTTCCGGGCTGGGCGGCGGCGGCTTCTTCCTGCTGCATGACGCGGCCACCGGCAAGGACGTGATGCTGGATGCGCGCGAGACCGCGCCGGCAGCGGCGACCCCGCAGGCCTTCCTCGACAAGCAGGGCAACCTGGACCGCGACCGCTCGGTCAACGGTGCCTGGTCGGCCGGTATTCCCGGCCTGCCTGCAGCGTTGGTCGAGCTGTCGGCCAAGCACGGCAAGCTGCCGTTGTCGGCTTCGCTGCAGCCGGCGATCCGCGTCGCGCGTGAAGGCTTCCCGGTGTACGACCGCATGGCCAAGGGCTATGCGTCGCGCCGAGAAGTGATGGAACGTTATCCCGGCACCCGTGAGGTCTACCTGCGCAACGGCAAGCCGATCGCCACCGGTGACCTGTTCAAGCAGCCGGAGCTGGCACAGACGCTGGAGCGCCTGGCCGCGGGTGGCTTCGATGGGTTCTACAAGGGCCAGACCGGAAAGCTGTTGCTGGCCGGCGTGAAGCAGGCTGGCGGCAAGTGGAGCGCCGAAGAGCTGGCCGGCTACCGCGTGAAGCAGCGCGAGCCGATCGTGTTCAACTACAACGGCTGGAAGATCACCACCGCGCCGCCGCCGTCGTCCGGTGGCATCGCACTGGCCAGCATGCTGCAGATCCTGGAAGGCTGGGACATCAGGAAGATGGACCCGGCGCACCGTACCCACCTGGTGGTGGAGTCGATGCGCCGCGCGTACCGCGACCGCACCTTCTTCCTCGGCGATCCGGACTTCGTGCAGATCCCGCAGAAGGTGCTGACCAGCAAGGACTACGCACAGGGCCTGCGCGCTACCATCCATCCGGAGAAGGCCACGCCCAGCGACCTGCTGTCGGGCAATCCGACCCCGCTGGAAGACGACGAGACCACGCATTTCTCGATCATCGACCGCGACGGCAACCGCGTCGGCGCCACCCAGACCGTCAACCTGCTGTACGGCTCGGGGTTGATTCCCAAGGGCACCGGCGTGCTGCTGAACAACGAGATGGACGACTTCGCGCTGAAGCCGGGCACGCCCAATGCGTTCGGCGTGATGGGCTACGAGGCCAATGCGCCGAAGCCGGGCAAGCGCATGCTCAGCTCGATGACCCCGACCTTCATGGAGAACGCCGACAAGGTGGTGGTGCTGGGCACCCCGGGTGGCAGCCGCATCATCACCATGGTGCTGCTGGGCATCCTCGGCTACGACGACGGCCTGGATGCGCAGCAGGTTGCCGCGCTGCCGCGCTACCACCACCAGTGGCTGCCGGACCTGATCGAAGCCGAGGACGATGCGTTCGACGCGGCGACGGTGAAGCAGCTGCAGGCGATGGGTCACAAGATCGACCTGCCGGGCAATGTGGCCGCAGGCGGCCGCGGGTCCAGCCATGTGTGGGGCAACCTGCAGACCGTGGAATGGGACCGCAAGGCGAACAAGCTGTTCGGCGGCAGCGACCCGCGCAATCCGGTGGGCAGTGCCCAGGTCGTCCCGGCGCGCTGATCCGGTCGTGCCGGCTGCTGGCCGGCAATCCGGCTGATTATCGAAACCCCGCCTTTGCCGGCGGGGTTTTCTGTTTCCCTTCTAGCGATTATTTAACGAGCCGGCGCCGATAATCGACACATGAAACTCTGGTCAATTCGTGGAAACTCGCAGCGCCTCGATGGCGGCGCGATGTTCGGCAACGCGCCGCGCGCGTTGTGGGAAAAATGGGCGGCACCGGACGAGCTCAATCGCATCGAGCTGGCCTGCCGTGCGCTGCTTGCCAGCCCGCTGGAAGGCAAAACCGTGCTGTTTGAAACCGGTATCGGCGCGTTCTTCGACCCGCGCATGCGCGAGCGCTACGGCGTGCAGGAAAGCCAGCATGTGCTGATCGATTCGCTCCGCGAAGCCGGCTTCGAGCACGAGGATATCGACGTGGTGGTGCTCAGCCACCTGCACTTCGATCATGCCGGCGGCCTGCTGGCGGCGTGGAGCGAAGGGCGTGAGCCCGAGCTGCTGTTCCCCAACGCAACCTATGTGGTCGGCGCGCAGCATTGGCAGCGCGCCGTGCAGCCACACCCACGCGACCGCGCCAGCTTCATTCCGGAACTGCCGGGCCTGCTGCAGGCCAGTGGCCGGCTGGAAGTGGTGGACGGGGAGTACTCGAAGGCGCTCGGTCGCAGCGTACGCTTCAGCTACAGCGACGGGCACACGCCGGGGCTGATGCTGGCCGAGATCGTCGGTCACGCGCATGCCGGCGAAAGTGCGCACGGTGGCGTGGTGTTCTGTGCCGACCTGATCCCGGGGCGCTCATGGGTACACGTGCCGATCACCATGGGCTACGACCGCAATGCCGAGCTGCTGATCGACGAAAAGCGGCAGTTCCTTGAAGACAAGCTGGCGCGCAACGTGCGGCTGTTCTTCACCCACGACCCGCAGGTGGCGTTGGCGCAGCTGGGCAGGGATGACAAGGGGCGTTTCGTGACCCTGCACGAACAGGGCGAGCTGAAGGCACGCGCCCTGGGGTAATGGAAAGGCCGGGCAACGCCCGGCCTTCACTGATGGCGGCAGGTCCACGCCATGCGTGGATGGCGTTTCATCCGGATGCGACCGTTACGATGCCTTCAGGCAACTGCTCATGAAGGTCTTGCGCGCATCACCGGTCAATTTTTTCGTGCCGGCATCGGCGTTGCATTTGCGCATGCGTTCCTGCGGCGTTGTCGCGGCCTTGGTCTCGGCGGCATGGCCGCTGAGGCAGGAGCTCTGTGCAGTCTTGTAGGCATCCCCCTTCAAGCCCTTGTTCTTGGCTGAGCATTCGGCCATGCGCTGCTGCTGCGGCGTGGTGGCATTGGCAGCCAGGGGCAGGCCGACCAGCAGGACGGCGGCCAGCAGGAAAGAGGCTTTCATCGGGAGCTCCAAGGGGGGCGGGTGCGCGGAGCATTCGCTTCCAGACTGCAAGGCCACGTGAAGAACCACGCCATTGCCGCGCCTGCTTGCGGCAACGTTCAGATCGGCGTATTACTTAGCCATATGGGTAAGTATGATCCCGCCATTCAAGACGTCTTCCAGGCATTGGCCGACCCGACCCGGTGCGCGATCGTGGCTGTGCTGGGGCAGGGGCCGCGCACGGTGTCGATGCTGGCCGGGCCCTTCGAGATGGCTTTGCCTTCTCTGATGAAACATCTGGCCGTGCTGGAGCGCAGCGGCGTGGTGCGCAGCCACAAGCGGGGGCGCGTACGCACCTGCGAACTGGTGCCGGCGCGGTTGGGCGAGGCCGAGCAGTGGCTTGCCGAACAACGTGCCGTATGGGAAGCGCGCGCCGACCGCATGGTCGATTTCGTTGAAACCCTTCACCGACAGGAGCAGGCCCATGGCCGTAGACGCAGGCAACAACCCTGACACCGACCTGGTCATCAGCCGTGTGTTGAATGCACCGCGTGCCGCCCTGTGGCGGGCCTGGACCGATCCGGAACTGCTGCGCCAGTGGTGGTGCCCGAAGCCGTGGACCACCGAGGTACGCGCATTCGACCTGCGCCCCGGCGGGGCCTTCCACACCTTCATGCAGGGCCCCGATGGTGGCAGCAGCGACAATCCGGGCAGTTTCCTGGAGATCGTGCCGCAGCAGCGCCTGGTGTTCACCTCGATGCTGGGCGCAGGCTGGCGACCGCAGTCACCCTGGCTGGGCTTCACCGCCGTCATCATGATGGAGGATGACGGGCAGGGCTGCCGCTATACCGCGCGGGTGATGCACCCGGACAAGGCCCTGCGTGACCAGCATGAGCAGCTGGGCTTCTTCGACGGCTGGAACACGGTCATCGGCCAGCTGGAAGCCTTCGCGGCCGGCCTGTAGGCCGCGCTTGGGGTCAGATCCCTTCCGCTGTGAAAGGGCGCTGACCCCGGTTCGCCGGATCAGCCGACGCGGGTCCCGAAGATACGGTCACCGGCATCGCCCAGGCCTGGCAGGATGTAGCCCTTGTCGTTGAGCTGGGCGTCGATGGCCGCGGTGTAGATCTCCACGTCCGGGTGCACGGCCTTGACCGCCTCGATGCCTTCCGGCGCGGCCACCAGGAAAATGCCCTTGATGCGGCGGGCGCCGGCACGCTTGAGCATGTCGATGGTGGCGATCAGCGTGCCGCCGGTGGCCAGCATCGGGTCCAGGATCAACGCGTCGCGCTCTTCCAGGCGGCCGGTCAGGCGCTCGAAGTAGGGCACCGGCTGCAGGGTTTCCTCATCGCGCTGCAGGCCCACCACGCTGACGCGGGCGGCCGGGATCAGCGACAGCACGCCGCTGAGCATGCCCAGGCCGGCGCGCAGGATCGGCACCACGGTGATCTTGGCGCCCGCAATGCGCTGCACGGTGACCGGGCCGGCCCAGCCGGGCAGGGTGTGCGGCTCGGTTTCCAGGTCGGCGGTGGCCTCATAGGCCAGCAGCGTACCCAGCTCGTTGGCCAGTTCGCGGAAATCCTTGGTGCTGAGCGCAGCGTTGCGCATCAGGCCGATCTTGTGCTGCACCAGCGGGTGGCGCACTTCGACGATCTTCATGGTCGGGAAGGGGAAAAGGAGAGAGGGCGCCATTTTGCCGGATTGGGCGGCCAACCCCAAACCGGGGCCGGAGACGGCCAGCATGAAATGCGCAGGCGCATGTCACGGCCATGCAATCTTGCGGACATACCGTGCAGACCCATTCTTAACAGGAATGGGGATTCCCAGTGCATATCAAGACTCCGTTGGCCGTTGCCATCACCCTGACCCTGGCGATGGGGGCCGCAGCACCGCTGCAGGCCGCCGGGCAGCAGGCGGTCGCCGCCACCGGCGCGGTGGCCACCGATGCGGTCGACCTGGACCGCATCGAAGTGCGCGCCCAGCTCGAATCGCAGATCCGTGCGGTGGACCTCAAGCGCAGCAGCGACGCGATCGAGGACGCGGTGTCCTCCGATGCCCTGGGCCAGTACCCGGACAAGAACGTGGCCGAATCGCTGCAGCGCCTGCCGGGCATCAGCGTCACCCGCGACCAGGGCGAGGGCCGCTTCGTGGTCATTCGTGGCCTGGATGCCAATCTCAACAGTGTGAGCGTGGATGGCATCGCCATCGGCACGCCGGAGGATTCCAGTCGCGCTGCCCCGCTGGATGTGATCCCGTCCGACTCCACCGAACGCCTGCGCGTGGTCAAGTCGCCGACCCCGGACATGCCCGGTGATGCCATCGGCGGCGCCGTGCTGGTGGAATCGGCCTCGGCCTTCGACCGCGACGGTCGCAGCCTGCGTGGCAAGATCGAAGGCAGCCACCAGCAGTTGTCCGGCGAGACCAGCCCCAAGGCCGCCTTCAACTACAGCGAAGTGTTCAACGACACCTTCGGCGTGGCCCTGGGCGTGAACTACCAGAAGCGGAAGTTCGAGTCGGACAACACCGAAGTGGAGTATGACGGCGAGGATGACGCCGCACCTGGCGACGTCACCGCGATCAACCTGCAGCACCGCAAGTACGAGATCGAGCGCAAGCGCATCGGCGCCAACCTCAACCTCGACTGGCGCCCGAACGAAGACAGCAAGTACTACCTGCGCACGCTGTACAGCCAGTTCGACGATGCCGAAACCCGCCAGCGTGTGATCTTCAACTTCGACGACGCCAAGATGGTCAAGACCGGCACCGACCAGTACCGCCTGGATGGCATGCCGAAGGATTCCATCGACAAGCGCATGCGCTACCGAACCAAGAAGGAAAACACCTTCGCGGCCAGCCTGGGGGGCGAGAACAAGCTGACCAACGCCGTGGTCGACTACAGGGTTGGCTACACCCGTACCGAAGAGCGCGTGAATGACGAGATGGAGGCGCGCTTCAAGCTCAACGGCAAGGCCTTCAACGGCACCCTGGACCAGAGCAGCCGCTTGCCCAGCTACAGCTTCGACAATCCGCAGTGGCTGGACAACAGCAACTACGCGTTCGACCGCTTCGTGCTTTCGCCCAAGCAGGTGAACGACAAGGAGCACAGCGCGCAGGTCAACGTGCGCTTCGACGGCGACAGCAGCAGCATCAAATTCGGCCTGCTGGGCCGCTGGCGTGACCGCGACGTCAATGTGGATGAGCGCGAACTGCGTGTCGGCCCGAAGGTGGCGCTGTCGAGCTGGAGCACCTCCTCGCCCGAACACCGCCACGGCAACCTGGGTGATGGCATGGATTCGGCCGCGATGCGTGCCTTCTGGGCGGCCAATGGCGGCCAGTACAGTGCCCGTCCGCAGGACGTCGGTGGCAACGCGATGACCTCGCTGGAAGAGGACTACGTGGCCAGCGAAGACATCTTCGCCAGCTATGCGATGGGCACCTGGGATGTGGGCGCGCTGCGCATCATCGGCGGTGTTCGCGTGGAAAACACCCAGTTCAAGGCAGTCGGCAACCAGGTGGACGTGGCCGCCAACGGCCGCAGCTTCACCGTCACCCCGCGCGTGGCCAACAGCAGCTACACCAACGTGCTGCCGGGCCTGCACCTGCGCTATGACGCGGCCGACGACTGGGTGCTGCGCGCCTCGGCCAACAAGACCGTGTCGCGCCCCTCGTTCGGTGACATTTCACCGCGCGTGGGCTACAGCCGCGGTGACGAGGAAGTGCGCCTGGGCAATCCGGAACTGGACCCGTACGAGTCGAAGAACATCGACCTGTCGGTGGAGAAGTACATCGGCAGCAGCGGCATCGTCTCGCTGGGCCTGTTCCACAAGTCGATCGATGGCTACATCGTGGAGACCGTGCGCACCAATGATCCGGCCTACGGCGGCCTGGACGTGACCCAGCCGATCAACGGCCGCAAGGCCACCGTGCGCGGTGCCGAGTTCAACTGGCAGCAGCAGCTGGCCTTCCTGCCGGAGGGCCTGGATGGCCTGCTGGTCGGCGCCAGTGGCACGTGGCTGGATACCGAGTTCGATGCCGGCATCAAGGATCGCCCAGGCGAGGACTTCACCCTGCCGCGCGCCTCCAAGCACGTCTACAGTGCCCACATCGGCTATGAGAAGTACGGTCTGAGTACGCGGCTGGCGGCGGTGTACCGCAGCGAGTACCTGGACAGCATCGGCAAGGGCCGCGCCTTCGACATCTACGTCGCGCCGAACACCCAGCTCGACTTCTCGCTGGACTACAAGTTCACCCCGCGCGTGAGCATGTACCTCGAAGCGCAGAACCTGCTGGACAAGCCGCTTGAGCTGTACCAGGGCACGCGCTCGCGCACCCTGCAGATGGAAGAGTATGGCCGCACCTACGCTCTGGGCCTGAAGGTGGCACTGTGATGGGGCGTCGCATCACTGCCTTGGCCACCGCGCTGGCGATAGCGCTGGCTGCCGGCTGCACGCCGGCCACCGGCAATGACCCCGCCATGGCCGCGACGTCAGCGAAGGCCAGCGGCGAGCGAGCGGTGACCACCATCGCCGAGGCCTTCCTTTCGCCGATGACCCCGGCTGACAACATCGACTCGCCTGCGGCCTGGCGAGCTCCGGATGGCAGGCTGTGGCTGATCGCCACCGCAAAGGCCACCGACAAGCTGGTGGTCTACGACGGCAGCACCGGCCAGCACCTGCGTGACGTGGGCAGCAGCGGCACCGCACCGGGGCAGTTCGACCGCCCAAACGGCATCGCGGTGATCGACGATCTGCTGTGGATCGTGGAGCGCGACAATCATCGCGTGCAGGTATTGAGCCTGCCGGACTTCGCACCGCTGGCGACGTTCGCTGCGGAGGACCTGCGCAAGCCGTACGGGCTGTGGGTAGACCGCCGCGCCGATGGCTACAGCGTCTACGTCACCGACTCCTGGGACAACGGCGAGGATGCGCAGGGCCGTGACATCCTGCCGCCGCTGGCCGAGCTGGACAAGCGCGTGCGCCAGTATCACGTGACCCGCGATGGTGCGAAGGTCGAGGCGAAGCTCGTCGCCAGCATCGGTGACACCAGCGAAGCCGGTGCACTACGCGTAGTCGAATCGATCTGGGGCGACCCGGATAACGACCGCCTGCTGATTGCCGAAGAGGACGAGAGCTACGCCAGCGAGTTCAAGGTCTACACCCTGTCAGGTCGCTTCACCGGTACCACCTTCGGTCGCGACGTGTTCAAGGCCCAGGCCGAAGGCGTGACCCTGCGCACCTGTGGCAAGGACGGCTGGTGGATCACTACCGAACAGGGCAAGCAGCGCAGCGTGTTCCACCTGTTCGACCGGCATACGCTGAAGCCGGTCGGTGCGTTCCAGGGCAATACCGTGGCCAACACCGATGGTATCTGGATGATGCAGCAACCCAGCGCGCGCTTCCCGCACGGTGCGCTGTATGCCGTGCACGACGACCAGGGCGTGGTTGCGTTCGACTGGGAGAGCATCGCCAAGCAGTTGGCGCTGCCGCTGGAGTGTGGCGCATGAGCGGGCACTGCGTGATGCGTACGCTGGCGCTGAGCTTGCTGCTGGCGTTGCCGTCATTGTCGTTCGCAGCGGCCGAACCGAATACCCAGGTGCCGGCGGGCAGCCGCCACTACGCAGCAACGACGGTACCTGACCGCATCGTCGCCTCGCCGGCGGTCGATCCCAGCCATGGATTCGCTGTCGCCTGGCGTACCGACGGCAGCGTGCAGGCACCGCTGCTGGAGATTGCCCTCGCCGGAGATTCGCCGGCCATCGAGGGCATCCGCCAGGTGCGCGCAACGACCCGTTCGCTACAGACCGAGAATGGTCTGTCGCATCATCATCGCGCCGACATCAGCGGCCTGCAGCCGGATACCCAGTACGTCTACCGCGTGCAGGGCAACGGCAGCTGGAGCGCCTGGAACCAGTTGCGCACACTGGCCGCGGCCGACCAGCCGCTGACCCTGCTGTACTTCGGTGATACCCAGAACAAGAACGTCAGCCATGTCAGCCGGGTAGTGCGCGCCGCGCAGAAGGCCGCACCGCAGGCGCGCATGAGCCTGTTTGCCGGCGACCTGGTCAGCGGCGGCGACAACATGGATGACAGTGAGTGGGGCGAGTGGTTTGCTGCGACCAGCTGGCTGGCGCAGGAAACCCTGGTGGCCCCGGCCATCGGCAACCACGAGTATTTCGAGGAGTTCGAGGACACCCCGCAGGAACGCCGCGTGCTGGGCAAGCATTGGCCGGTGACGTTTGCGCTGCCGGGCAATGGCGCCAGCGCCGCGCAGCAGACCAGCTACTGGTTCGATGCGCAGGGCGTGCGCGTGGCCGTGGTCGATGGCACTTCGGCACTCGACCTGGGCACCGCCAAGGCACAGGCACAGTGGCTGGACAAGGTACTGGGCGGAAATCCGCAGCCGTGGACCATCGTGCTGCTGCACCAGCCGTTCTACTCGCCGCGCGAAGGACGCGAGAACGCCGCGTTGCGTGACGTGCTGCTGCCGGTGGTACGCCGCCATAACGTCGACCTGGTGCTGCAGGGCCACGATCACACCTATGGTCGCCGTGGTGAAGGGCAGGCCGCGACGCCGCAGTATGTGGTCACCGTGGCGGGGCCGAAGCAGTATCGCCTTTCCGACGAAGCGCGCAGGACGATGGACCCGGTGGCCGAAGACACCCAGCTGTTCCAGGTGTTGAACATCGATCCGCAGCACCTGCGCTATGAAGCACGCACCGTGACTGGCCGTCTCTACGATGCCTTCGAACTGCGCCGTGATGCCAAGGGTGGCAAGCAGCGCACGGAGCTGACCGAAGGCCGCATCACGCCGCGTGACTGCCCGCGCGCGCAGACTGCCAAGGGCCGCGCTGATCGCTGCTGGGAATGAGGAAATCCAGATGAAAACCGTACGCCGTCTTGTCCCCATGGCTGCCATCGGCGGGGCCCTGCTCCTGCTCGCGACGGCGGTGACCGCCGCCGATAGCGTGCTGCATCCGTTCCTGGCGGCGCAGCCGGAGCAGGCCCCGCAGGAAGTGAATCTGGCGGTGGAGATTCCGGCCGGCAGCTTCACCAAGTACGAGATCAAGGAAGACGGCCTGGTGCATGTGGACCGCTTCCAGTCGATGCCGGTCGCCTATCCGGCCAACTACGGTTCGATGCCGCGCACCCTGGCCGGTGACAACGATCCGCTGGATGCACTGGTGCTGACCCGCGAACCGCTGCATCCGGGCGTGATCGTGCGCTTCCGGCCGATCGGCTACCTGAAGATGATCGACGGCGGCGAGCACGACGAGAAGATCATCGGGGTGCCCACCGACAAGGTTGATCCGAGCTACGCCAACATCCGCGATCTGGCCGATCTGCCGGAGATCGAACGGCAGCGCATCGAGGCCTTCTTCCGGGTCTACAAGGACCTGCCGGCCGGGCGCAACCCGGTGCGGCTCAACGGTTGGGGCAACGCCGCCGAGGCGCGCGGGCTGATCAGTGAAGCGATGGAGCGATTCAAGCAGTAGACCCACGCCATGCCTGGATGGCCGGGCGCGCGCATCTCCTTCACCACCGCTGGCTATCATGTGCGCCTTCCACAACAAAGGCAGTGCCTGTGTCGGTAGCGTTGGTATGGTTCCGCCGTGATCTGCGGCTGCAGGACAATCCGGCCCTGCAGGCCGCGCTGGATGCCGGTCACGACGTGGTGCCGGTCTACATCCATGCGCCGCACGAAGAAGGCGGGTGGGCGCCGGGTGCCGCCTCCGATGCGTGGCGCCACCGTTCACTGGCCGCGCTGGATGCGGACCTGCGCACGCGGGGTTCCTCGCTGGTGCTGCGCAGTGGTGACAGCCTGCCGGCCCTGCAGTTGCTGATCGAGCAGACCGGCGCCGGGGCGGTCTACTGGAACCGCAAATACGAACCGGCCACCCAGCCACGCGACGCCACCATCAAGCGCATGCTGCGCGAGCAGGGCATCGACACGCAGAGCTGCAATGGCAGCCTGTTGTTCGAGCCTTGGGACATCGCCACCCAGCAGGGCCAGCCGTACAAGGTATTTACGCCGTACTGGCGCAACGTACTCAGTCATTGGCGCCTGCCTTCGCTGCAGGCCGCAGCGAAGGCACTGGCGGCACACGCGGTCGACAGCCTCGCACTGGATGATCTCCAGCTGGCACCGACGCTGGACTGGGATACCGGCTTCTGGGAACACTGGCAGCCGGGTGAAGCCGGTGCGCTGGAAGCACTGTCCGTCTTTGAAGATGGTGCCCTGCGCGGGTATCGCGAGCAGCGGGACCTGCCGGACCGTGTCGGTACCTCGCGGCTGTCACCGCACCTGCATTTCGGCGAAATCGCCCCCTGGCGGATTGCCCATGCGCTGGAAGGGCTGCGTAGTGCCGGCACCGACGCCGACATCGACGGCTACCTGCGCCAGCTGGGCTGGCGTGACTTCGCCTACCACCTGCTGCATCACTTCCCGAAGACGCCCACCGACAATCTCAACCCCCGTTTCGATCGCTTCCCATGGGCAACGCCCAGTGACGCGCAGCTGCACGACTGGCAGCGCGGCAACACCGGCGTGCCGATCGTCGACGCCGGCCTGCGCGAGCTGTGGCACACCGGCTACATGCACAACCGGGTGCGGATGATCGTTGCCAGCTACCTGTGCAAGCACCTGCGTGCGCACTGGCTTCACGGCGCGCGCTGGTTCTGGGACACCCTGGTCGATGCCGACCTGGCCAACAACACGATGGGCTGGCAATGGGTGGCCGGGACCGGCGCCGATGCCGCACCGTACTTCCGCGTGTTCAACCCGGTCACCCAGGCCGAGAAGTTCGACCCGCAGGCCCGCTACATCAGCCGCTGGGTGCCCGAACTGGCGGCGCTGCCGGTGAAGGCGCGCTTCGCGCCGTGGCAGCATCCACAGTTGCTGGCGGCGCATGCCCCGGGCTATCCGCGTACGCCGCTGGTGGATCTGGCGGCTGGCCGCGATGCCGCGCTGGCTGCCTACCGGCAGTCAGGAGCGGGGTAAAGTGCGGGTTGAGTGATCCGGTCAGTTAGCTGAACGCGGCCCTGTCGGCGTGCCCGATCATCATTCCGGCATCGCATCGGGCTGTTTATTCTCTTTGCGCCCGCAGGCCGCCGGCCAACCGGAAACCAAGGAGAACCTCATGATCCGCAACACCACCCGCAACGTCGCATTGGCCCTGATGAGTGCGGCCGTCCTGTCGGCCTGCGCCACCGGCGGCTCCTACGTACAGAGTGACCAGTACGGCAACCCGACCGAGCAGCAGAACCGCACCGGCCGCAACGCCCTGATCGGTACCGCCATCGGCGTGGCCGCCGGCCTGCTGACCGGCGACAGCGCCACCGAGCGCCGCCAGCATGCCCTGATTGGTGCTGGTATCGGCGCGCTCAGCGGCGCCGCGGTCGGCCAGTACCAGGATCGCCAGGAACGCGCACTGCGCGAGCGCACCGCCAATACCGGCATCGATGTGCAGCGCCAGGGCGACAACATCATGCTGAACCTGCCGGACGGCATCACCTTCGATTTCGGCAAGTCGACCCTGAAGCCGCAGTTCTATGGTTCGCTCAACGGCGTCGCAGGCACTCTGCGTGACTACAACCAGACCATGATCGAAGTGGTCGGCCACACCGACAGCATCGGCAGCGACGCGGTCAACAACCGCCTGTCGAAGGAACGTGCCGACTCGGTCGCGCAGTACCTGATCGGCCAGGGCGTGCAGAGCGTGCGTATCGAAACGCTGGGCGCCGGCAAGTCGTACCCGATTGCCGACAACAGCACCGACGCCGGCCGCGCCAAGAACCGCCGTGTCGAAATCCGTGTGATTCCGCTCAAGCAGTAACGCTACGCGTTACTGCTTGAGCCGTTCCGGCCATCGGCCGGAACGAAAATGCCGCCCTTGCAGGCGGCATTTTTGTGGGTGCCGAGCATTGCTCGGCACGCCGATAGCGCCTGTAGAGCCGAGCCACGCTCGGCTACCTCTTCTGGTAGATGCCAACTTTGGTCGGCGCCGTTCGGAAGGCAGTCGAGCATGGCTATGCCGGTCGTCCTGACCGGCACCCGTCGGGCCGTCGCAAGCGACGTTGGTAGCGGCTCCTGCCGCTACCTTCGACGCTACAGAAAGCGGCATCGCGCGCTCGGGTAGATCCACGCCATGCGTGGATACCCTCGGTCATGCCGCCGAGGCGGCCACCTTCTCCAGGATCCGCTTGCCGCTGCTTTCCAGCGCAGCGTCTTCCTTTTCTTTCTGCTGCTGTGCCAGCTTCGCGCCCGGGCATTGCGCCAGCATGTAGTTGGCGTCGAAGTTGAGCTTCTCGACCAGGAAGTCGACGAACGCACGCACCTTCGGCGAGACCAGGCGGCCACCGGCGAACACGGCGTTGAAGTCCACTTCCGGGCCGGTCCAGCCGGCCAGCACGCGGCGCACCATGCCCGATTCAACGAACGGCTTGGCCATCACGTCGCCGGTCAGCAGCAGGCCTTCGCCGCACACCAGCGCACCATTGAGCGCAGACATGTCGTTTGCGGTCATCAGCGGGGTAACAGGGAAGTCGCGCAGCTCGCCGCCGTTCTCGCCCAGCTGCCAGGTGAAGCGCGGCGAGTTGCCGGTGTGGTAAGGCTTGCGCATCGCCAGGATGCGATGGAACTGCAGTTCTTCCGGATGCAGCGGCTCGCCATAACGTTCGATGTAGGCTGGGCTGGCGAACACCTGCGTGCGCAGGCTGCCGAGCTTGCGCGCGACCAGATTGGAATCGGGCAGGGCACCCACGCGCAGCGCCAGATCGGCTTCGCCGGCAATCAGGTCCAGCTTCTCGTTGCCCATATGCATGTCCAGGCGGATCTCTGGATACTGGGCATGGAACTGGCCCAGCAGCGGCGCAATCCAGGTGATGCCGATCGAGTAAGGCACAGTGAAGCGCAGCCAGCCACGCGGCCCGGACTGCAACTGGCTCACTGCGCTCTCGGCTTCTTCAAGCTCGCGTGCGATGCGTTGGCAATGTTCGTGATAGATCGAACCGGCTTCGGTCAGGCCGAGGCGGCGCGTGGTCCGGTGCAGCAGGCGCGCACCCAGGCGCGTCTCCAGTTCCTGCACCTTGCGGCTGACCGTGGTCTTGGGCAGGCCGAGCGATTTGGCAGCGGCAATGAAGCTGCCTTGCTCGACCACTTTGACGAAGATCAGCGTCTCGTTGAGATCGTGGGACATGGTCTGGGATCCTGGACGTCGGGGATGGGACAATCGTGACAGAACGATTGGACCGGGAGCGGGATGATTATTCCCCTTAATCAGGACTAATCAAGTAAAGGTTTGAGGTCTATCGTGGCGCCATTCGTTAATTGGAGCCCGTCCGCCATGAGCCTGCGCAACATTCTTGCCTGTCTCCGGAACGCCGGCCAGAGCAGCCTGGACCTGGCAATGACCGTTGAAGTCCGCCCGAGTTCCTTGGTACACAAGGACTTTCGTGAGTTTACCGCGCCCATGCGTCAGCAGCGTGGCGGTGCCATCCGCCTTGTCCCGCACAAGGGCGACCGGCTGCGTCGAATCGGGACTATCCCGGATTTGGGAGGAAATGTCCCGTGAATGGGATGCTGACGCCCGAAGTCCTGGTCCTCGGCGGCACCGGTGCCGTCGGCCAGGGCGTGGTTGGCGCATTGCTGGAAGCCGGCAGCCCGGTGCTGGTGGTCGGTCGCGATCCGGGCCGACTGGCGGCGCTGCATGAGCAGTTCGCCGACGAGCCGGGCCTGGAGACGCTGCTGGGTTCGCTCAGCGATGACGGCTCGGCGCGCGCACTGGCCGAACGCATCGCGCATCGCCCGCGTCCGCTGGCCGCCGTGATCGCCGCAATGGGTGGTCCTTATCGTCGCGGCCGGGTGACCGACCGCAACGGCGATGAACTGCTGGGCGCGATGCAGGCCGACCTGATGCCGCACGTGCACGCGGTGCGTCACCTGCTGCCGCTGCTGCAGGACAACGTGCACGCACGACGCTACGTGATGATCGGCAGCCCGGCCAACGCCAAGCCGTGGGCGGGCTACGGCGAGACCTCGATTACCACCGCCGCGCTGCGCATGTACGCGCAGGTGGTGCACCAGGAAGCGCAGGCGCTGGGCGTGCGCGCGCAGATGCTGGAAGTCTGCAGCCCCGTCTGTACCCCGGCCAACGCGGCCAATGCCTGCATCGAGTGGCCCAGCTCGCTGCTGGTCGGCCGTCGCGTGGTCTCGCTGCTGGATGGTTGCCGCGACAACCGCGCCATCGTCCGCTGTGACAGCAGCGATGCCGAACTGCCGCGTGGCCTGCTGCACTTGGAAGTTCCCCCTTTGTGGCGCGATACCGCAGGCGTCGCTTGACCTCGACCATGGTTGAGGTCGCAGTATGCGGCGCCGATTTTTGCAACACGTTCTCATCTAGCTGTACCACCCCTCCGTACGGATGCATGCCATGACTTCCCCCAATACCACCCCACATCGTTTCGGCCATCGCATCGCGATGGTCGGCGTGTCGATCCTCGCCGCGGCCGTGCTGGCGGCCTGCAGCGGCGGCCATGCCGAAGAAGCCGGTGCACCGCCTCCGCCGCAGGTCAGCGCAGCGCCGGTGCTGGTCAAGCAGGTCAGCCAGTGGGACGAATTCAGCGGCCGCGTCGAAGCGGTACAGAGCGTTGAACTGCGTCCGCGCGTGTCCGGCTACATCGACAAGGTCAACTACGTCGAAGGCCAGGAAGTGAAGAAGGGCGAAGTGCTCTTCACCATCGACGCGCGCAGCTACCAGGCCGAGTACGATCGCGCTGCCGCAGAACTGGCCCGTGCCCGCACCCAGGCTACGCTGGCCCGCAGCGAGTCCGAGCGTGCCAAGCGCCTGTCCGAGCAGCAGGCGATCTCCACCGAGACCGCCGAACAGCGTCGTGCGGCGGCCGACCAGTCCGGTGCTGCGGTGCAGGCCGCGCAGGCGGCGCTGGACGCGGCCCGGCTCAACCTGGAGTTCACCAAGGTGCGGGCACCGATCGACGGCCGTGCCGGCCGCGCGATGGTCACCGCTGGCAATCTGGTCACCGCCGGCGACAGCGCCAGCGTGCTGACCACGCTGGTCTCGCTGGACACGGTGTTCGTCTACTTCGATGCCGATGAGAGCACTTTCCTGCGCTACGCCCAGATGGCGCGCAAGGGCGAGCGCCCGAGCGAGCGGGACAGCGAGCTGCCGGTGAAGGTCGGCCTGTCCGGGGAAGAGGGCTATCCGCACTCGGGCAAGGTCGATTTCCTCGACAACCAGGTGGCGCGCAGCACCGGCACCATCCGCGTCCGCGCACTGCTGGACAACGCCGACCGCCAGTTCACGCCGGGCCTGTTCGCCCGCGTGCAGCTGCTCGGCAGCGGCCAGTTCCAGGCCCTGCTGATCGACGACAAGGCCGTGCTGACCGACCAGGACCGCAAGTATGTGTACGTGGTCGACAAGGATGGCAAGGCCCAGCGCCGCGACATCCAGCTCGGTCGCACCGCTGATGGCCTGCGCATTGTCGAACACGGCCTGGCTGCGGGCGACAAGGTGATCATCGACGGCGTGCAGAAGGTCTTCATGCCGGGCATGCCGGTGCAGGCCAAGGCGGTGGCGATGCAGCCACAGCCGGCGCCGGCACCGGGCCGCGATGCCACCGCCGCCCTGAAGCACTGATCCGCGTCCCCGCTTAGCTGCCGGCGCCAGCGGCAGCCGTTCCTGCCTTCGTCAACGTGACGAGGGGCAGGGCGGCTGTTGCCCGCCGAATGCCTTTCCCAGGAATTCCTCCATGGACTTTTCCCGTTTCTTCATCGACAGGCCGATCTTCGCGGCGGTGCTGTCGATCGTGATCTTCGCCGCAGGCCTGATCACGATTCCAATCCTGCCGATCAGCGAGTACCCGGAAGTGGTGCCGCCGTCGGTGGTCGTGCGCACGGTGTATCCGGGCGCCAACCCCAAGGTCATTGCCGAGACCGTCGCCACGCCGCTTGAAGAAGCGATCAACGGCGTCGAGGGCATGATGTACCTGAAGTCGGTGGCCGGCTCGGACGGCGTGCTGCAGATGACCGTCACCTTCCGCCCGGGCACCGACCCGGACGCAGCGGCGGTGAAGGTGCAGAACCGCGTGGCGCAGGCGCAGGCGCGCCTGCCCGAGGACGTGCGCCGGCAGGGCGTGACCACGCAGAAGCAGTCACCGACCTTCCTGATGGTGGTGCACCTGACCTCGCCGCAAGGCAAGTACGACACCCTGTACCTGCGCAACTACGCGCGCCTGCACGTCAAGGATGCGCTGGCGCGTATTCCGGGCGTGGGTGACGCGCAGATCTTCGGCGGCGGCGACTACGCCATGCGCGCCTGGCTGGACCCGGACAAGGTGGCTTCGCGCGGCCTGACCGCCAGCGACGTGGTGCGCGCCATGCGCGAGCAGAACGTGCAGGTGTCGGCCGGCCAGCTTGGCGCCGAACCGCTGCCGGACAGCAAGTTCCTGACCCTGATCAACGCCCAGGGCAGGCTGAAGACCGAAAAGGAATTCGGCGACATCGTGCTCAAGAGCGGCACCGATGGCGAGATCGTGCGCCTGTCCGACGTGGCCCGCCTGGAGCTGGGTGCGGGCGACTACACCCTGCGCTCGCAGCTGGACGGCAAGAACGCGGTCGGTATCGGTATCTTCCAGTCGCCGGGTGCGAACGCGCTGGAAATCCGCGACCAGGTCATCTCGACGATGGACGAGATGCAGAAGACCATGCCGGCCGACGTGAAGTACGAAGCCGTGTATGACACCACCATCTTCGTGCGTGACTCGATCAAGGCCGTGGTCTCCACGCTGCTGGAAGCCATCGCCCTGGTAGTGCTGGTGGTGATCCTGTTCCTGCAGACCTGGCGTGCCTCGATCATCCCGTTGATCGCGGTGCCGGTGTCGGTGGTGGGTACCTTTGCCGCGCTGTACCTGCTGGGCTTCTCGATCAACACGCTGAGCCTGTTGGGCCTGGTGCTGGCGATCGGCATCGTGGTCGACGACGCGATCGTGGTGGTGGAGAACGTCGAACGCAACATCGAGGAAGGGCTGTCGCCCACCGCAGCGGCCCACCAGGCCATGCGCGAGGTCTCCGGCCCGATCGTGGCGATCGCGCTGGTGCTGTGCGCCGTGTTCGTGCCGATGGCGTTCCTGTCCGGTGTCACCGGCCAGTTCTACAAGCAGTTCGCGGTCACCATCGCCATTTCCACGGTGATCTCGGCGATCAACTCGCTGACCCTGTCGCCGGCCCTCGCCGCGCGCCTGCTGAAGGCCCACGGTGCCCCGAAGGACGGCCCGAGCCGCCTGATCGACCGCCTGTTCGGTTGGGTGTTCCGTCCGTTCAACCGCTTCTTCAAGTCCAGCTCGGAGAAGTACGAGCGTGGCGTGGCCCGCATCCTCGGCCGTCGCGGTGCGGTGTTCGTGGTCTACGCGATCCTGCTGGTCGGTACCGGCGTGATCTTCAAGCTGGTGCCGCCGGGCTTCATCCCGACCCAGGACAAGCTGTACCTGATCGCGGGTGTGAAGCTGCCGGAAGGCTCCTCGATCGCGCGTACCGATGAAATGTTGCGCAAGGTCGCCAAGATCGCCCAGGAAACCGATGGCGTGGCCCACACCATCTCGTTCCCGGGCTTGAACGCGCTGCAGTTCACCAACACGCCGAACACTGGTGTGGCGTTCATTCCGCTCAAGCCGTTCGCCGAGCGCCATGGCCGCACCGCCGCGCAGATCAACGCCGAGATCAACCAGAAGATCGCCGGGCTGCAGGAAGGCTTCGCCTTCGCGATGATGCCGCCGCCGATCCTCGGCCTGGGCAACGGCAACGGCTACCAGATGTTCATCGAGGACCGTGGCAACCTGGGTTACGGCGCGCTGCAGAATGCCGTACAGGCGATGCAGGGCACCGTGGCGCAGACGCCGGGCATGGCCTTCCCGATTTCCAGCTACCAGGCCAATGTGCCGCAGCTGGATGCCGAGGTCGACCGCGTCAAGGCCAAGGCGCAGGGCGTGCAGCTCACCGAACTGTTCGACACCCTGCAGACCTACCTCGGTTCGGCCTACGTCAACGACTTCAACCAGTTCGGCCGTACCTGGCAGGTGATCGCCCAGGCCGACGGTCCGTACCGCGAGACGGTCGAGGACATCGGCAAGCTGCGCACCCGCAACGACCGCGGCGAGATGGTGCCGATCGGTTCGATGGTCACCATCAAGCAGACCTTCGGCCCGGACCCGGTGCTGCGCTTCAATGGCTATCCGGCGGCTGACCTGGCCGGTGAAGCCGACCCGCGCCTGCTGTCCTCCGCCGAGGCGATGAACAAGCTGACCGAGATCGCCGGCAAGGTGCTGCCGGTGGGCATGACCACTGAATGGACCGACCTGAGCTACCAGCAGGCGACCCAGGGCAAGGCAGCCTTCATCGTGTTCCCGGTGGCGATCATGCTGGCCTTCCTGGTGCTGGCCGCGCTGTACGAGAGCTGGTCGCTGCCACTGGCGGTGATCCTGATCGTGCCGATGACCCTGCTGTCCGCGCTGTTCGGCGTATGGCTGACCGGTGGCGACAACAACGTGTTCGTGCAGGTCGGCCTGGTGGTGCTGATGGGCCTGGCGTGCAAGAACGCGATCCTGATCGTCGAATTCGCACGCGAGCTGGAGATGGGCGGCAAGGGTATCGTTGAAGCCGCGTTGGAGGCCTGCCGCCTGCGTCTGCGCCCGATCGTGATGACCTCCATCGCGTTCATCGCCGGCACCGTGCCGCTGGTGTTGTCGCACGGTGCAGGCGCCGAAGTGCGCTCGGTGACCGGTATCACCGTGTTCGCCGGCATGCTGGGCGTGACCCTGTTCGGCCTGTTCCTCACCCCGGTGTTCTACGTGGCCCTGCGCAAGTTCGTCACCCGCAACGGTGGTGGCCAGCTGGTGCAGCACGGCGAGCCGACCATCCACCACTGATATGGAACCCCGTCGCCGCCGGTCATTGGCCGGTGGCGGCTTTCCCCTCACAAGGCATGCATCCATGAACACCCATCAGAACAAGATCGCGCTGGTCACCGGCGCCACCCGTGGCATCGGCCTGGAAACTGTGCGCCAGCTGGCCCAGGCTGGCGTGCACACGCTGCTGGCCGGTCGCAAGCGTGAGACCGCCGTGGAGCTGGCACTGAAGCTGCAGGCTGAAGGCCTGCCGGTCGAAGCCCTGCAACTGGACGTGACCGACGCGGCCAGCATCGCCGAAGCGGTCGAGCAGGTGCGCCAGCGCCATGGCCGCCTCGACATCCTGGTCAACAACGCCGGCATCATGATCGAGAACCCGGCGCAGGCGCCGTCGGAGCAGTCGCTCGAAACCTGGAAGCGCACCTTCGACACCAACGTGTACGCGCTGGTGGCGGTCACCCAGGCCTTCCTGCCGCTGGTCAAGCAGGCCAAATCCGGGCGCATCGTCAACGTGTCCAGCATGCTCGGCTCGCAGACCCTGCACGCCGACCCGACGTCGGGCATCTACGATTTCAAGATCCCGGCCTACAACGCCTCCAAGGCGGCGGTGAACAGCTGGACCCTGAGTCTGGCCTACGAACTGCGCAATACCCCGATCAAGGTCAACACCGTGCATCCGGGTTACGTGAAGACCGACATGAACGGCGGCAACGGCGAAATCGAAATCAGCGAAGGCGCACGTTCCAGCGTGGAAATGGCGTTGATCGGTGAATCCGGCGCCAGCGGCAGCTTCACCTACCTGGGCGAGGTGCTGCCATGGTGATCCGCACGTTGGCGATGGCCGTCTCCAGCCTGGTGCTGGCAGGCTGTGTCAGCGTCGGCCCCAACTACAAGGCGCCGGTACAGGAGCCTGTGGTGCTGCGGGGTGCGCAGCAGCCGGTGTTCAGCACCACCTCGCCGGTGGCCAGCTGGTGGGCGCAGTTCGATGATCCGGTGCTGGAACAGCTGGTGCATGGCGCACTGTCGGACAACCTGGATCTTCGCGTGGCCGTGGCCCGCGTCAGCCAGGCCCGCGCGGTGTTCGTCGAAAGCCGTTTCGACCAGGCCCCGCACATCACCGCAGGCGGCAGCTACGACCGCCGCAAGCAACCCGATCCGCAGCTGGGTGGGCAGCGGGTGTTCAGTGAAAGCTACCAGCTCGGCTTCGACGCCGGCTGGGAGCTGGATCTGTTCGGCCGCAAGCGCCGTGCTGCAGAAGCCGCGCGCGCCGACCTCGACGCCGAGCAGGCCAACCTGGCCGATGCGCAGGTGCTGGTCGCCGCCGAAGTGGCGCGCAACTACTTCGAGCTGCGCGGTACGCAGAAGCGCATCGCCGTGGCCCAGCACACGCTGGTCAACCTGCGCGATACGCAGAAGCTGACCGAGGCGCGCTGGGAGCTGGGCGCCGGCAGTGAGCTGGACGTGCAGAGCAGCCGTGCACGGCTGAAGGCGATCGAGGCCGACATTCCGCTTCTGGAAGTGGCCGAGACGCAGTCGCGTAACCGGCTGGCGGTGCTGCTGGGCCAGCGCCCGGAAACGCTGACCGCCATGCTGGCACCACATGACGTGCCGGCATTCGCCAAGGCACTGCCGCTGGGCGATACCCGCGAGCTGCTGCGCCAACGCGCCGACGTGCGCGTGGCCGAGCGTCGCCTGGCCGCTGCTACCGCACGCGTGGGCGTGGCTACTGCGGACCTGTTCCCGCGGCTGTCGCTGTCCGGTTTCGTCGGCTTCCTCGGCGGCGATGCAAGTGGCCTGGTCAATGGCAACAACAAGGCCTGGTCGCTGACCCCGTCGCTGAGCTGGGCAGCATTCGACTTCGGCACCGTGCGTGCACGCCTGCGTGCCAGCAAGGCCGAGGCCGAAGGCGTGGCAGCACAGTATGAGCAGGCCGTGCTGCTGGCACTGGAAGACACCGAAAACGCGCTGACCCGCTATTCCAAGCAGCAGGCGCGATTGGCGATCGTGGTCGAGCAGGCGCAGGCGGCACGCCGCGCTGAGTCGCTGGCGCAGATCCGCTACCGCGAGGGCTCGGAGGACTTCCTGACCCTGCTGGATGCGCAGCGCACGCAACTGGCGGCCGATGATGCGTTGGCGGCGGCTGAGTCCGAGGTCAATGTCAGCGTGGTGGGCGTGTACAAGGCGCTGGGGGGATGGGGGCAATCACCGCAGCCGCCGAGCGTGGCGCAGGTGGAGTAACCGCAGGGGACGGAAGCAGTGGCTTCCGTCCCTTTCTTCTGTCAGGGCCAGTGATTGGCCGGTGCGTCGCGCTCGCGCATGCGCACGATGCAGAAGCGATGGCCAGTGGGCGCTTCCATCACCCACCAACGTTTGACGAAGCCGATCCGGCGCGCGCCGAGCCTCTCCAGGCGGTCGGCCTCGGTGTCGATGTCGTCGCTCTCGATGTCCAGGTGCACCCGTGAAGGGTGATCGACGCGCTGTACTTCCACGTTCAGGCCAGCGGGAGCGCCCTGCAGGTCGGCGTACTCGGCGCCATCTTCGGCATACGATGGCTGCGCCTGCAGGCCGAGTGCGGCCGCCCAGAAGCGTGCGCCTTCGTCAGCGGGCGTGTCCTGGCAGTCGATGATGAATCCGGCCAGACGGCTCTGGTGCGCCATGACGTCCTCCGCAGATTGGGAATGGAGGAAGGGTAGCGCGTCGCGTGCTGTGGACGTTGTCACAGTCATGACGTTTCTGACTCTGCCAGAACCGGGGCCTGCGGTGTAACTAGTGGGGCAGAATCCAGGAGGGAAGGCGATGAGCGATGACAAACGCGATACCCAGCGCATGCTGTTTGGTGATCCGGGACCGCCTGGCGCAGGTCTGTCGGTAGCGGTCGTAGTGCTGATGGTGCTGGCGACGATGGCCGCTGCCATCGGTTTCCTGCGGCTGCCCGATCCGATGCTGGGGCTCGGGCTGATCGGCGTTGCCGTGTTCCTTGCCGTCGGCGCCCGCATCTGCCAGGCGCGCAACCAGCACCAGGCGTTGTACCGGCTGTTGTCGCGGCAGCCGCCGCCGTAGCCACGGCTGCCGCAGGGAGTCAGTGCTTCGGCCAGTCCAGCTCGACCACCAACGGGAAGTGGTCCGACGGCAGCACGCCATCGATGCGACGATCATCGGTAAGGAAGCTGCGCGCATGGAAGCCGCGCACCAGTACCCAGTCCAGCTGCACGGTGGCCTTGCCGGTGAAGTCGTGGAAGGTCAGGCGCGGACCCTGCGGAACCTTCACCTGGGTACGGGTGTCCTGCAGGAGGCGGGTGAACGCCTTGTAGGTGTCACCGCCTGGCTCGCTGTTGAAGTCACCGGTCAACACCACCGGCAGGTCGGCCGGCAGGGCTTCCAGGCGCTTGCTGATCAGCTCGGCACCCTTCACCCGGCGAGGTTCGTCCTCGTTGCGGTAGGGCAGGTGGGTATTCATGAAGTAGAAGCGACGGCCGTCGTCCAGGCGCCGGAACAGGGCCCAGGTGACCATGCGCGGGTACAGGTTGCCCCAGGTGATGCTGCCGGGAACATCGGGCGTATCGGACAACCAGAAGTTGCCGGATTCCTCGATGGCCAGCACTTTGCTGTCGTAGAACACGCCCATGTGTTCATCGCCGCTGCCACCGCGGCGGCCTTCACCGAACCAGCGGTAGCCGGGCAGGTGCCCTGACAGGTAGTCGGCCTGTTCCTTCACCAGCTCCTGCGTGCCGATCACCGCCGGATGCGCGTCGAGGATCACCTTGACCATGGCATCGCGACGGTCGGGCCAGCGCTTGCCCGGTTCGGTATCGGCCGGAGTGCGGACATTGAACGACATTACTTTCAGCGGCGCCGGTGCAGCAGCCCAGGCGACGGCAGGCAGAGCAAGCGCCAGCAGCGCAGACAGCGCAGACAGCGCAGGGCGACGGAAACGCGACAACATCGTGGAATCCCTCCATTCCATGAAAACGGTTTCACGAAGCATGCCATGGAAGGCGAGGGCAGCGGTATGCCGGGATGGGCGGCTGGGAGATGCCGGGCGGGCGGTGAAGGCGCCGCCCGGCGGATCGCGCGGACGCGATCAGGGGTCGTAGATCATCCCGTTCTCGTCACGGTTGTAATGACCGGTGGCTTCGCGGGTGCCGTTGTCGTAGACCACGTACGACGTGCAGCGCTGGTGGAATACGTTGCCAGCGATGCGGAAGGGCACGCATTCCTCCTGGACCTCGACGACTTCGGCCGCCATCGTGGTGCCGACCGGAGCCAGTGCGGCCACGGCCAGCACGGCGGCAAACGCACATGCCGGAAAACCTTGATGCAGTCTCATCCTCACGTTCCTTGTCGATGGGGGGCTTACATCAGATAGGGATTGCCGTACTCGTCGACCCAGTACTCGCTGAGGAAGATCTCACCGTCCACGTCGGGCATGGTCACGATGCAATGCTGGTGGAAGCGATAACGCTCCACTTCAAACGGTTCGCAGCGGGTTATGCTGCCGGGCGGGGTCGGCACCCCCGCGCTCGCCGTGCCGGACGACATCATTCCAGCGAACGTCACAATCAGTGCCGCCATCGAAGCCAGTTGCAGTTTCATAAGCATCATCCTTGCTTTCTGCAATCGCGCACATGCGCATGGCTTGTGTAACACGCGAACCAGGCCGCCGGAAGTGTCTCGCCCGGATCAGTCCTCGATCTCGCCGCGCCGACTGGCAGCGCGTACCGCCTGCGCGGTGGTTGCCACTCCCAGACGCTGGCGCGCGCGACGCAGGTGATTTTCCACTGTACGAGCGGAAAGCCCCAGCGTGGCCGCGATCTCCGCCTGGCGACGGCCGGCGGCGACCCAGCGCAGCACCTCGCGTTCGCGCGTGCTCAACGTCCGTCCGGAAAGTTCGCTGGGTGTCTCTGCAAGCCGGCGTGCGGCACGGAATGCTGCAGCTGCAGCAGCATCCAGCAGCAGCCGCGCGCTGGCCGATGCATCGATCGCTGTCCCGGCAAAACTGATCGCGCCTTCCAGGCCGGTGGTGCCGAACACCGGCACCTGCAGGCCGTGCAGGCCTTCACCACGAGGCTGCTTCACCACCTGATAGCGTTCGCCGCGAACGCCCTGGCGCTTGCTCCAGAAGAACGGCGCGTCACTGTCCAGCACGTGGCGATTGACCGGACAGGCGTGCAGGTAGCGCGCGAGGTCGGTACTGCTGCCGTCGCCGAACCAGTCGCCCTCGATCCAGTACACGCGCTGGGTACCGCGCTCCAACCCCGTGCCGGTGGCGAACACCAGCACGCGATCGTAGCCGAGTGGTGCAGAGATGCTGCGCAGTACCGCGCCCACCGAACTCAGTGAGCGAGCGCGTTCCAGTTCCAGCAACGCCTGCACCAGATCGCCCATCCCGATCAGCGCCCGGCCAGTGCGTCGAGCAGCGTGCGCGCGGCCAGCTTGCCCAGCGCATTGCCGGCCAGCGGGCTGTCACCGGTCAGCAGCAGGCGGTCCTGCAGCACGCTGCCATCGATGCCGTCATTGACGATCTGCACGCCCTGCTGCGCCAGGCGTTCACCGAAGAACCACGGCAGCTGCCCGGGCATGTAGCCGATCTCCGGCGTCTGCCGGTCCATCGCATCGGGGAAGGCACAGATGCGGTAGCCGCGGAACAACGAACCACCGTCGGCCTCGTCGACGCCTGCGGCCAGCAACGCGGCCGGGCCGTGGCAGAGGGTGATGATGTGGCGTTGCTCGGCCATCGCCCAGTGCAGGGCTGCCTTTACCGCGCGACTCTGCGGCAGTCCGATAAGGGCGCCATGGCCACCGGGAATGAACACGGCTGCATAATCCGATGCGGCATCGAGGCCTGCCACCACCTCAGCCAACGGCAGTGGCTGGCGGAAGCGGGCTTCGTAGCGGTCGTACAGTCCGCCGATCTCCTTGTCCTCGCGCGGGAACGCCCACCACTCGAACTTTGCGGCGTTGCCGGACAGCGTGGCCACATCGATGTCGAAGCCGGCCTTGTCCAGGTGGTACATCGGCAGCAGGGTTTCCACCGGATGGTTGCCGGTGGAGAACAGGTGGCCGTTGGCAGTAGGCAGATAGCGTTCGTCCGCAGCGATCATCAGCACCTTCCAGCGGCCATCACGGCGCGCGTCGGGATAGTCGGCACCGGACAGGTCGCTCTTCGCCGACGTGAACTGTGACAGCGAGTACGGAGACGGGAAGAAGGCGTCGCGCTCGGCCGGGTCGGGGCTGGGATGGCGGCTGGGCTCTTGCATGTTCATGCGGACCTCCAGTGGGGTAGTGGAGCCAGCATAGAAGGGCTGATGCGTACGTGCGATGAGGGTTTTCCCCTCATTCTCGCGACGCTGCCATCTGTTGGCGCCAGGCATTCGGGCTCATGCCGAAAGCACGGCGGAACGCACGGCTGAATGCTGGTTCGGAGAGATACCCGACGTCTCCGGCGATCTGCGAAACCCGCCGGTTTCCGCTGCGCAGCAGCTCCGCGGCCAGCTGCAATCGCGATCCAGCGAGATAACGCATCGGTGACATGCCGGTGGCCAGGCTGAACCGCTGCGCGAAGTTCGAGCGGGACTGATTCAGGCTTGCCGCCAGAGACTCGACCGTCCATGCCTGTGCGGGGTGTGCCTGCATCAACGCCAGTGCCCGCCCGATCAATGGGTCGGCCAGTGCGTGCAGACGCTGGCAGTTGTGAGGGCTGGAGGTTCCCAGCCAGTAGCGCAACGTCCAGACAAACAACAGGTCGAGCAGGCGTGACAGCATCAGCCCACTACCCAGCGTGGGCCGGGCCGCTTCAACCTGGATTGCGCCCAGGGTTACCGCCACCCAATCGGCTGAGCTGGCGGGAAATCCGTTCGGCATCCGGTCAACCCCGGGAACATGCAGCCAGCCGGGCAGGGCATCAAGCAGCAGCTGGCTGCCTGGGCCATCAAATCCAAAGGACGCCGTGGTCAGATGGGCAGGTTGCGAGGCGTCGCCGGCACAGTCGATGCGATGTGTCCTGCCATGCGGCATCAACAGCAGCTCGCCGGTCTGCAGGGGCACCACCGTGGCATCCGCATGCAGGCGTGCCGTGCCCTGTTCGATGAAATGGAAGCAGCCGCGCCCCACGGCAATGATGCGGGCCCCACCGGGCTGCACGACGTGGCGGGTGATGTCGCCGCCGTGCATGCGCGAGGACTGGAAGATCGCAAACAAGGCGTCGGAGCCGGCCTGAAGCGATTCGGTGGTGTGGAGCCTTGGCATGGTTTTCAGGAGTCCGTGCATCGCCGCTGGCAGGGGCGATCCGTAGTCTGGTCGGGTGGCTTCAGGCAGCGCTGATGGCTGTCGGGCAACGATCCCATCCAAGTGAGGAGTTCTGCAAGATGAGCAAGCCAAGCATCATTCTGGTTCATGGTTTCTGGGGCGGCGCCGCGCATTGGGCCAAGGTGATCCTGGAGCTCGATCGCCGGGGCTTCCACGATCTGCATGCCGTGGAACTGCCGTTGACGTCGCTGGCCGACGACGCAGAGCGGACCCGGCGCATGATCCGCCAGGTTGCGGGGCCGGTGCTGCTGGTCGGCCATTCGTATGGTGGCGCGGTGATCTCCGAAGCCGGAAACGAACCCAACGTGACCGGCCTGGTCTTCATCGCCGCGTTCGCGCCGGATGCGGGCGAGAGCCCTGGCGGCATCACCCAGCAACAGCTACCGCAGGCGGCGGCCAATCTGGCACCGGACAGCGACGGCTACCTGTGGCTGCAGCCCGGCAAATTCCACGAGAGTTTCTGCCAGGACCTGCAGGCCGACGAGGCGCGGGTAATGGCGGTCACCCAGAAGGCGCCGCTGGCGAGCATGTTCGGTGATGCCGTCAGTGTTCCGGCGTGGCGGCATAAGCCGAGCTGGTACCAGGTCTCCAGCGCTGACCACATGATTCACCCTGATAACCAGCGGCGCATGGCGGCACGCATGCAGCCACGTGCCAGCATCACGCTGGATGCCAGTCATGCATCGCTGGCATCGCAGCCGGTAGCGGTGGCCGAACTGATCACCGAAGCTGCGTCCGACGGACAAGGCTGAGTTTCCCGGTCTTGCCGCGGTGGTGGTGTCCCGGCCGGCCAGAGCACCGCTGCCGTGATGCTGCCACGCCTAGCGTTACTTGTACTGCCGGTCGTGTTCCTGCATGTCTTCATGCAGGATCCGCCGCAGTTCGACGATGGCCGGCGTGGCTTCCTGCACGCTGTGCCCGGACACGATCACCTTCTGCGAATCCGCGTGCGGCAGGTGCGAGCTCCAGTAGGGCACCAGCCCGTCGTCGGTCTTTTCCAGCGGACCATCGGCCTTGGCCCGCGCGATGATCGAGTGGTAGTGCACCTTCGGCGACATCGGCAGGTCCGCCACGGCGCGGACGAAGGGATCGTCCTTGTCCAGATTCTGGATGCTGTTCATCTGGTAGCCGTGCTTGCCGTCGTTGCGATCGATCTGGCCGTCGTTGGCGATGGTGGCGACGTCTTCCAGCACGGTCAGCGGCAACCGCACCAGGCGACCGATCCAGCGGCCCAGGCGGGTGCCCGCCACATCGGTGCCGCGGTGTGGCGTGGCGATGAATACCACGCGCGATACTTCCGGCTCCGGCAGGAAGGTCAGTACCGGTGCGCCCTTGGTACGCAGCAGTTCACGCTGTGCCGGCGTCATCTGCGCAGTCTCCAGCAGGGTGTCGACCAGATGATCGCCGGAAGAGGAGATCATCAGCCGCGCGATCACGCCACCCATGCTGTGCCCGACCAGCACCATGTCATGCGAAGCCTGCGCCTTGCCGCTGGGGTCGAAATGCTTGAACACCTCATCCAGCGTGTGGCGCATCGAATCGTGGCTCATCGCGATGGGCATGTTGGTGGGGTAGTAGAACTGCCAGACCTGGAAGTCCTGGCGGATCTCGTCGTCGCGCATCAGCTCGTTGGCGACGTTGACCCAGGCTTCCGGACTGCTGGCCAGGCCATGGATCATCAGCAGCACGCGGCGGTTCGGATCGTAGGGCTGCATCATGTACAGATGCGGCGTGTCGATGCCGCCCTTGCCGCCGAACAGCGAACGCAGTGATTGGTGGCTGAAGTTGGAGCGCGCCAGCCACAATGCGTAGCCTGCGGTGAAGTTCGCGGCCAATGGCACCTGCTGCCCATGCAGGGTGACTTCCGTGACCTGGTAGGGATCGTGGATCTCCAGTTCCGGCTCGTCGTCGTGCAGCACTTCCCACAGGTTCTTTCCGGAGAAGCGCAGCAGTACCGTCATCGATGGCGACGGCATCTCGCTCCAGCTCTGCGTGACCGGTGTGGCGGCCGGCGCGGCGGGTGTTGTGGCCGGCGGCGTGGTGGCCGTGGCGGCGGCCGGATCCTCCATCACGGCCACCAGTTCGGCACCGAAGCCATCGCGGCGATGCACGCTGCGCAGCGTGCCCGTGAACGACAGCGAGGCCGCCGGCACCAGTTCGGTGGGGGTGCGCGTATCCAGCGGCGATGCCTCACCTGAAGGTGCCAGCACGAAGGTCCAGCGGCCCAGCTGGAAATGGCTGGCCTGGCTGTGCACGCGCCCGGTGGCATAGGCGTTGTACAGCTGCACCGAGGCTTCCTGCACGGCCAGGTTGTAGTAGTCGCGCACCTGGGTCTGGCGGTCCTCGAAACCGCGCTGGTTGGCCGTTCGCTCGGTGAAGAACAGGTAGGCGTAGGCCTGCCGCGCGACCTGCATCCACGCGTCCAGGCGCGGCTGGAAGTCGGCATCCAGCTCGGTGATCGCACTCTTGGCACGGCCGGAGGTGGAGTACTCGCGCTTGGGCGCGGGCAGGGTCATCGCATACTGCAGCCACAGCTCGGCCAGGCTTGAGCGCTTGTCCTCCTCGCGCACCACGATGCTGCCTTCCATGGCCTCGATGCAGGGCAGGCCGGGCTTGGCGCAGACGCCTTCGTCGAGACCGGCCACGCGCAGGGTTTCCATGGTGGCCGAACTGAGCTTGCCGGTGGTCAGGATGTCGCCGCGCTTCAGGGCGATGTACTGGCCGGGGGTGACCGAGGCCACCTGCACCGACGGCCCGAACTGGCGCAACGTGGCGCAGCCGCCAAGGGTGAGCAGCACGGTGATGATGAGGGTCGTGCGGCCGATGAAGCCCAAGCCCGTGGTTGCCATACGATCCTCCTGCGCGGTGGCGCCACTCTAGCGGTCGGCATGTCAAAGCGGAAGATACCGGGCGGTCGGTTTGGAGCACGGAAGCGCCGCCAACCGGGCGATTCAGGCATTTCCGTGTGACACTGGGGTGAACAGGATGAATGCAGGGCTGCGATGCGCTGGCTTGAGACCCGTGTTCCTCCGCCTCTTGCGATGCTGTTGTGCGCCGCCATCGGTTATATGGGTAGCCGATGGCAGCCGGGCGGGGCGTTGCAGCTACCGATGCCTGAGTTGCTTGCGGGTCTTGTGATGGTCTTCGGCGTGGTCTTGAACCTGCTGCCGAAGCTGGCCTTCCGTCGCGTGGGCGCCACGGTCAATCCCCTGCGGCCGGCGGCGTCGAGCGTGCTGGTCACGCACGGCGTGTACCGCTACACACGCAACCCGATGTATCTGGGCCAGGCCACTGTCCTGGCAGGTGCCATGCTGTACCTGCAGAACCTGGCCGCACTGCTGGCTGTGCCGCTGTTCGTGCTGTACATCAACCGGTGGCAGATCGTACCGGAAGAGCGGGCACTGTCGGCCCGCTTTCCTGAGGCATACGCAGCCTTCCGCCAGCGAGTACGGCGCTGGCTGTAGCGCGGGTCAGGCCGTTACGGCGCGATCTGGCACTTCACGGCGGCGGAATAACCTTCGTAATCGTCACCGGCAATCACGTGCAGGGTGTGGCGCTTGTCGATGCGCTTCACGTACGAGGGCTCTTCGGTGTTGGCGTATTCGTTGACCGTGGTCACCGACCAGGTCTTGGCGAGGCGCTTCGGATCGACACCGTTCAAGTAGACGAAGACGCTCTTCTCGCCCTCGGCGACATTCACATCGGCATGGGTGACGGTACCGCCGAACAGGGCGACTGGCGTGGTTTCCGGCTCGAACGTGCCGCCAGGCTTCCTGGTCAGGCCGGCTGCCTGCAGGGCATCGATGGCCTCGGCTTCGCTGAAGTTCGAACCTGCCTTGCAGGCCAGCAGGGCTTCCAGCGTTGCGGTGCCGGCGGGGGCAATGGCAGGCGGGGCTGCGTGGGTAGCCGAGCTCGCGGCCAGAGCGGTCATGACCACGGCGAACGCGGTGTTTCTGGTTCTCATTGCAGGTCCTTCTGTACGTGACGGAGCAGCGCGCCCGGCACCGGGCGCGGAACCGGATTATGGGCCTGCTGATGTTGCCTGCGTGTACAGATCGGATGCGCGACGAAGGCGCAGCGACCTTGCCGGGCCGCTGCGCCATGCCATCAGTTGCTGGCCGCCTTCACCGCTTCTGCGGCGTCGACAATGCCTGGCCCGCAACCCCCCGGGCAGTTTGCTGCGGCGATCGGGCGCGCAGTGCGACGCAGGATGTCCTTGACCTGGTCGGTGGTCTTGGGCACCGGCGCCACCGCCTGCATCAGCGCGACGATGCCGGCGACGTGCGGCGCCGCCATCGAGGTGCCGGACATGAAGTCGAAGGCGTTGTTGCCCACGGTGGACAGGATGCCCTGTGCCGGATGCTGGCGGGTCGGTGCGCAGTTGGTCTGGTTCGGCGGCGTGGCCAGCGGCAGGAACTCGCCGACGGACGCGCGGCAGGACCAGGTTTCACCACCGGGTGCGGTGATGTGGATGCCTGCGCCGTAGTTGGAGTAGAACGCACGACGCCCGCCCTGATCGTTGGCAGCAACCGCGATCACGCCCTTGCAGTTCGCCGGAGCAAACTCGGACACATCCAGATTGCTGTTGCCGGCGGCGACCACCACGATCGTGCCCTGTGCGGTGATGTCGTCGATTGCATCCTGCTCGGCCGGCGAACAGGCCCGGCGGCCGCCCAGGCTGAGATTGATGACTTCAGCCGGGTTGGCATTGGCCGGGACGTTGGGCACGTTGATACCCGCACTCCAGAGCATGCCGTCGATGATGTCGGCGGAACCGCCATTGCCCTGGTTGCCGAGTACGCGTACCGGCACCACTTTCGCGTTGTAGGCCACGCCGGCGACGCCGATCTGGTTGTTGGTCACCGCCGCGACCGTCCCAGCGACGTGCGTGCCGTGAGCGATGCCCGAGGCATCGAAGGCATCGGCGTCGCGTCCGTCGCCATCGTCGGAGCCACCACAGCCGGGATTCATTCCCCCGATGATGCACTGCCAATCACTGAACGGGCGGGTGGACGAGATCATGTCGTAACCCGGCAACAGGTTCGCCTGCAGGTCGTTGTTGTTCAGATACCCCGAATCGACCACAGCCACCACCACACCCTGGCCGGTGGAGCGGTCCCACGCGGCCGGCAGGCGCGCACCACTGGTCGGATTGCTGTAGTGCCACTGCTCGCCGTAGCGCGGATCGTTCGGTGTGGCGAACGCGCTCATCATGTAGTTGGGCTGCACATACTCGACATCCGGATCGTCGGCGATGCGCTGCATCAGGATCTGCGCTTCCGGAAGATCCAGTGCCTTGTCCGTGGTGACAACGTCGGCGCCACCGCCCATGCGGCGCTGATGGGTCACGGCTGGGGCCGGCGCAGCGCCGATCGAGCGCTTGCTGCGTTGCTGGATGCCGAGGCGCTTCTTCAGCGCATCCTGTGCGGTGGTGGCGGAGACGCGCTTGCTGCTGCCGTCCCGGTACTTGACGATGAAACTGCTGTACTGCTCGTTGCTGGCCATGCCTCGTGTCCATACCCGTTCGGTGGGTTGGGCGAAGGCGGGGGCGCTGACCAGAACCAGGGTGATGGCGCTGGCAAGGGAAACCCGAAGCGACGTACGCATGGATACAGTTCCTTTGTGAAAGATGTGTCGAACAGGCCGTGCCCCTCGGGCGCGGCTTGATGTGAAGGGTGCAGGTGCTCCGTGGTCTCCTCTTGATGGCGACCAAGGACGAACGGCTTCGCGGACACATCCCCCCCAATGGGAGGCTGGGAAAATTCTGAAGTGATTTAGTGATGTCGAAGGTGAGAGAAGATGCCGGTGTCGACATTGCTTGACGGCATCGGATCGCGACCGCGCCTGGGCGGTGAGTTTCGCGACGAGGCGAGGCGGACAATAAAATAGCCCGGAAACCCACGTTGGTGGAGTTTCCGGGCTTCTCCAGTTCTTGATCAGCCGTTTATTAACGCGGGTCCAATCGAGCCCGCGTACTAGCTCTTCAGCCTTCCGGACACGGAATAGAGCGGTTCCAGCAGCCATTCATAAAGCTTGCGACGCTCCCCAATGATATCTGCCTCGAGCTGCATGCCGGGGCGAAGCGGCTCCATCTTCCCGTATGCCAGCACTCCCTGCTGATTCAACGTGACTAGGACTCGATATAGAGACTGCTTCGTGTCGCCGTCCTTCTGGTTCCCCGTCAAGGCGCTGCGAGAGATGCGGATGACCGTTCCTTCGTGGGCTCCAAATTTCTGATGGGGATAGGCCTGGTAGCGCAGCAGAACCCGGTCGCCTGATTTAACGAATCCTATGGCCGAGCTGGGCACCAGCAGCTGTGCTCGAAGCTCGGACCCCTTGGGAAGCAGACTGAGAATGGGTTGGCCAGGCTGCACCGCCTGGCCAGCCTCAACGAGTCGATTTGCAACCAGTCCAGTTACCGGGGCTCGAAGGAGCAGCTCTCCGTCTGCCTCCATCCGGATGAATTCCTGATTCAACGCGGCAAGGTCACGCTCAGACACTGCCTTGGCGGATAGCCTTTGATGGGGAATTTCTGCAAGCCGCTGCTCAAGTTCGGCCAGGTTCCGCCGAATCGAGGTCGCTTGGCGTTGAAGGGCTTGTTGCGCATTGACGGCCTCAAGCATCGATTGCTCTTGTTGGCTAATCTGAATCAGGCTTACGTAGCGCTCATCCTCGACGCTCCGATAGCGGGCGAGGGTCTCGCGCCCGATTCTCACCTGCTCGCCACGGGTACGGATCTCCGCGTGAATCTGCGAAAGCTCACGCAACATTGCAGAGCGCTGGGTCTTGGCGCCATCTTGTTGAGCTTCCAGCTGTCTATCCTGAAATTCGGTCATCGCACCCACACTGGCTATGCGGGAGCGTTGTGCGTCGAGCAATGTTGATACGGCGTCCTGCCCCGAGGACGTTACCCGAGGCACGTTGATCGTCAGCAGCCCATCCTTGCGTTGCACATGATCACCTTCTTCGACGTCCAGTCTTGCGACCACTCCAGCGGCTGGGGCGACGACCGTGGAAAGCCCGAGGTCGGGCACAAGCTCACCAGTAACTCGCGATCTACGCGAATACTCGCCGATCCAGAAGAAGCTGACGATGCTTACGGCCGCTATCGCTGCGAACACCGCCAGAAGCCAGAACCGGAGTGGCTGTACGAGGGACATCTCGCCCAACCAGCTTCGCCGCTGGGCATCAATTGCCTCCTTGCGGAAGAGGCCGCTCATGCAGTGAGCTCCGCTGCACCACCTCGCTCCGGCGCCAGGGAGCTGGATGTGTTCTGGGTCAGCACGTGCGCTACTCCTCCCGCATGCATGATCAGCACGCGGTCGGCGCTGGCGATGGTTTCCGGCCGATGGGCGATGATCACCCGAGTCAGTTCAAGCTGTTTTACTGCCTCATTCACCAGTCTTTCGCGCTCCACATCAAGGTGGCTGGTTGCCTCGTCGAGGAAGAGTAATTGAGGTTTGCGATACAGAGCGCGAGCGAGGATCACCCGTTGTTTCTGGCCTCCAGAGAGGGTCGTTCCCATATCGCCGATCAGGCTGTTGTAGCCCATGGGCATGGCCGCGATTTCGTCATGCACAGCAGCCAACTGCGCCGCCTCAAGCACTTTTTCTTCATCATGGTGATCATCTTCGAAGGCAATGTTGTCTCTGACACTTCCTGCGAAAAGCTGGTCATCCTGCATCACCGCTCCGATCATGCGGCGGTAGTCGCTCATGCTGATCCTTGATAGGGGCACGCCGCCAATGCGGACCTGACCCTCGGTCGGCTGTAGGAGCCCAAGGAGTATCTTGACCAGCGTAGTCTTCCCGCAACCCGAAGGGCCAATAATTGCGACCGACTCACCGGCGTCCACCACAAAGCTGCAGTTCTTCAGCACCCATGGCTCCCCAGGGGCATAGCGGAAACCAAGATCCTCGACCTCAATGCGGAGTCCATCTGGCAACAGGGCGCTCCCGTTGGAAGCGTTGTCTTCTGGCTCGGTGAGAACAATGTCGGAGAGTCGCTCGCCGTGAAGGCGAAGCATGCGGAACTCTATCCACTTATCGATCAACGCTCCGACGCGCTGCGAGAACTGGTCCTTGTAGGCAAGGTAAGCAATCAGCATGCCGACGGAGAACACATTGTCCATGGCCAGTAGTGCCCCCAGCCAGATGACCGCAATGCGCTCCAGGCCAAACAGCAACTGATTCGCCCCCCCGAAGCTCAGCCCAAACTTCGAGAGCCAAACGTCTTGATTGACAGTCTCGTTCATGAGGTTGAAGTAGCCAGCTTGGCGAACGGATTCGCGGCCAGCGACTTTCACCGACTGCACTCCCCGAATCGATTCAAGAAGATGGCTCTCCTGTCGTGCCCCAGCGATCAATTGCTTCTCTGTGCCTCGCCGCAGGGGAGGGAATGCACAGGCACGTGCAATTGCATACAGAACAACCGCGAGCAGCGTGATCAGCGCCAGCTTCCAGCTGTACAGCAGCATCATTCCCAAGGTCACAACTGCCATGAGGCCGTCAATGAGCGCCTCAACGAAGCTGGTTGTCAATGCTTGCTGGATGGCTTGGACGCTCCCCATGCGCGATGTGACGTCGCCCAAGTGGCGCTTCTCAAAGAATTCCAAGGGTAAACGCAGGAGGTGGCGGAAGACGTTGCCAGTCCATTGCAGGTTGAGTCGGTTTGACAGATAGATGACCGCCCTGCCTCGAATCTGCCCAATACACACCTGCAGCAAGAGCGCCAGAGCGAACCCCGTGCCCAGCACGGTCAGCAAGTCTCTGTCATAGGCGACGAGCGCTTGATCTACGGTCCACTGCATGAAGAACGGTGCTATCAGGACGAATACCTGAAGTGCAACGGACAAGAGCGCCAGTAGCCCCAAAGCTCGCCAGAGTCCCTCTACCTTTCCTGTCAGCTGTGCGAGCGAGACCGCTGGCGGGCGAGGGGTTACCTGGAACTCGGCAGTTGGATGCAACTCCAAAGCAATCCCGGTGAAGTGGCGCGAGACCTCCTCCAGGGAAAGCCTACGCTTGCCATAAGCAGGATCCAGAAGGGTGACGCCGTTGCGATGAACTTTGCTGATTACAACAAAGTGGTTGAGATCCCAGTGCGCGATGCACGGCAACTGAAGTTGGCTCAGGTGCTTCAGGTCCAAGCGCAGGGGCCGGCAACGGAATCCGAGATTTCCCCCGATCTCTACTATCTGGGCGAGGGTGGCGCCTTTGAGGGAAAGTGCATGGCGGCGGCGAAGCTCCCGGAGTCCGATGTTGTTGCCATGATGCGAGGCGACCATGGCCAGGCAGGCGATTCCGCATTCAGCTGCCTCGGATTGAATCACGACTTCAATGGGCTAGACCCTCAATAATGTAATCTTGGGATGGAAAGAGAGGGCGGCGGAGACGCAAAGCGATGGTGCTGTCAGAATCGCCAAGCGGGCAAAAGCAGGGAAGGTAATTGTTGGTTCCCGTTCCCCATGCGTTAGCGATAAATTATTCTAAAAGAGCGCCAGCCCCGCTCCTGCGGTTACGATGACGAACCAAAGGTTGACTGAGTAAATTCACGGAGTGTCGGATACAGAAGAACCCAATGCAGCATAGATAAATTGATGATTCCGTGAATTATTGATCGCTGCGCTGAGTTGAGATTGAAGAATTGCGTTCCGATGCAGAGGGTTACCGAGACGAGGAAGGCCGAAATCATTCCATCGACATGAACCGCTGCAAATAGCGCGCTTACGCCGATGGTGGCTGCCAGTCTCCCAAAGTAATGGGAGGCTCCATCCCAAAGGAGATGCCTCACAGTCTTTTCCTCAAATAGTGGAGCTACGATGCAGCTTGTCACTAGACCGAGGATATAGAACTTCAAGGGCACGTCCGATAGGGAGGGGAAGTTGGTTTCGTGCCTCTGGGGAAATCCAATGAAAAAAACCCAAATTGCCCCCCCCAATAGCCCGATAGTCACCAAGCTCAATCCAAGAGGGAATGTCCATTTTCTCCCGGGCTCATTGGGGAAAAGCCAAACGCAGACAAGGAAGGCTAGCAGTTCGGTCATGGCTTTCGAGCCGAAAACGTCGAAATGGTTTAGAATTCCTTGCGCCGCACCGACGCTAACTATTGCGATCGCCGCCGCGAATATTTTGTTTTCTGCGATGGGGCGGGGCTTCCAGCGAGTCATTCTATTGAGCACAGATTTCGTTCTCCTATACCCCGGCCCAGGCGAAAGCCTTGGCCGGGGCTGTTTCATTACCTCATCATGATGTGCTTCCAGATCATGCCTGCGGCGCCGACTCCGCTAAAGGGCGCGATTCTTCCATAGCGATACGCCATCTCTCCGATGTCGCGGAAGTTTCCACGCACGTGAGTGCCGTTGCTCTGACCAATCTGGAATTGAACGCTACCCGAACCACCCGAAATCTCTGCAACTTCAATTCTATTTAGATCGCGCATATGGAATCCTTGTTTCCCCGTTGTTGGGATGGTCATCCTTGCGAGCCCCCTCTGGACCTGTCAACCGTGTTGTGAGATTTCGTTTCTCGCAGCGCCGCCGCCGAGACATGAACTTCGCCGAAAATGATCTGAAATCTCCGCAGCGATGGCTTCAGAACATGGGGCGAGTTCCAATTCTGCGATGCTCGATGGAATTCGAGATGCAGCGACTTTAGTGCTGAATCCTCGTTGGGGCGGCAGGGTGGATGTGGTCGAAGGCGACACCAAATGGTTCTGAAGCCTAATTAGTAGGCGCGCCTAGGGTCAGAATTGATGTCGGAGATCATGAGTTTCGGCGACAACGAAGTGCAGGCCTCCCGTCAGGCGTGAAGTGGGAGGGTGTGTGAGAGCGACCGAAGCTGGTGCAATGGTCGTAGGGATTGACCAGCTGGAGGCGGGCAACCGACTCAGAAATTGGTCCGGCTGCAGGCCAATCGACAGCGGCTTCTCCTTGCCGGCGAAGCGGTACTTCCAGCGCCTGCTGCGTGCATCGGTCGGGGTGAGGTAGAAGAGGTACAGGCCGCCGCCGTCGGTGATCTTCTGCGGCTTGTCGCTGGGCTTGGCGCGCCTGATGGCTGCGCCGGTCAGAGGCATTGGGGGTATCGCTTCAGTGGGTGTGGTCGGATACCCCTTGATACACCCCCACCGTCTCATGGATTGAAACGGATTGCCTCGGTCTGCTGCGGACAATAAAAAAGCCCGGAAACCCTTGTGATGCGGGGGTTCCCGGGCTTCTCCGGTCCTTGACGAACCGTTCGTTGGTGGAGGTGGGCGGAATTGAACCGCCGTCCGAAGGCACTCCATCCCCAGCACTACATGCTTAGCTCACCGTTGAATCTCATCCCCGAGCAGCACGGTGTGCAAAGCGCACCCGGGAACCAGCCTGTTGTGTTCTAGTGCCGGACTGACAGGCAGCCGCCCAGCGCGATTCCATGATAATGACTCTACGCTGCGAGCATGGACACAAGCAGTTTCGAGGCTCCGCCTAAGTCGGCAGAAGGTCACGCACCGCAGTTTTTAGGCTGCGAGAGCGACCGGAGCGTAGTTGTCGTCGTTGGCAACTAGAGTTTTGCAGCTGGATTTACGAGGAAAGCTACCCCCTCGGCATGCGCCAGGCGACTTCACAACCCCCGTCGAAACCAATGCACCCCCGGTTTCTTCAAGTGCTGCAAGGCTTTGCGGCCAATGCCGTCATAAACGCTGACACTGACCCTGCCCAACGAAACGGATCTTACGGCAATCTTCCTGAACAGTCACGCGGGTAGCTGCCCCGCCCCCTGCTGTTTGGCACGTTGCCATCCCTCGGGAGGCCGTGCTCGAATTTCCGGACGCTATTCCACGGGGGTCTCATGGCCATTTCCATCAGCCCTGGCAACTGGTGACAGTACCGGTTCGAGCATGAGGTGCGCGGTGGCATGCTGTCGGCTGAATCGTCCTGGTACATCCAGCCGCATGCAGACCGTGCGGCGAAGGCCCTCGCGGCAGCGTTCCCGGCAACAGGTCCCGCACCAGGGCTGAGGGCCGATCCGTTGTTGAAGGCAGCGGCATCGGTCTGTGCTCAAGTCAGGCCGCAATAGCGCCGAAGGTTGAAGCGGGCCGGCGTAGGGGCGGGCAGGCTTGATAGCATCCAGAATCCTGAGGTGGAACCGTTGGAAGGACGCCATGACGCTTGACGTTGCAGTAACAGATGCACCCAGCGACGAAGCGCTGGAGGTGATTGGCGCTGGCTTGGATCAGTTCAATCTTGACGCTGCCGGTTACGCCGATCGGCGCACGCTGGCGGTGCTGGTCACCGACCCGGCCAGTGGCGAGGTGGTAGGGGGCCTTACCGGGCGAACCTCACTGGGCCTGTGGTTTGTGGATCTGTTCCATCTGCCAGCGGCCTACCGCGGCAACGGGCTGGGGTCGCGAGTGCTGAAGGCCGCAGAGGATGAAGCGCGGCGTCGTGGTTGCCGTTCCGGCGTGCTGTACACCCTCAGCTTCCAGGCGCCCGACTTCTATGTGAAGCATGGATGGGTCGTGTTCGGCCGGGTGCCATGCGATCCGGTCGGCACATGCAGGGTGTTCCTCAGCAAGGATCTGTCGGCGGGGTGAGTGCTGCGGGCGAGTCGCGCGTCCTGTCAATCCGCAACTTGTTGTAGAGCGTCTGTCATAGCGGATTGCTAACTTCGTGGGCACGAATTTGCGACACACTGGCGACGACCATCCAGGCCAAGACAGACACGGAGACGGTGGGTGACCGATGCAAGCCAACAACGCAGCCTGCGGCAGCTGATCGGACCGGTCGGTGCCGATTACCAGCGACGCGCGTTGCCGCCGGGCTGGGTATGGGCGGTGCTGGCGGTGCTGCTGGCGGCCACCTGGGTGACCGAGTTGCCGGCCACGGCCGCTGCGGCACTGGTCGCCAGCGCGGTGGTGGTGCACTGGTCGCAGCGTGGTCGCATCCATTGGCTGGGGTGGCGCCTGCCGGGCCTGGCGGTGCTGGCGGCCTTGTTGTGGGGGCCGGAAGTGCTGTCGCAGTGGTTCGAGCACGGGTTGGCCGTGGTGCTGATGTCGCTGGCCAGCCTGAGCATTGGTGTGCACGTGTGGCAGTCGCGACAGATGGCCCGCCGGCTGCAGGGTGCGGCCGACGCGCTGGACGATGCGCAGCTGCTGGCGCTGCTGCCCGCTGATGCCGCACAGCTGGCCCAGCAGTGGCGCTCGGGCGATGATCGTTACGCGCCGGAGCTGGCAGTGGTGATGCATCTGGCGGTGATGCACGCGGCACTGGCGCCGCGGGTGCGCAGGCAGGGCATGCTGGCGGGGTGACCAGCGTCTTGTAGACCTGAGCCTGCGCTCGGCTGCTCTTCTTGCCGAAGCCGAGCGTGGCTCGGCTTTACAGACAGCCAAAGCAGTCGAGCATGGCTCGACTCTACAGGGTGATGCGCAACCGCCTTATGCGTCGCGGTTGCCGCGACGCATGACACGCTGCTTCTCGATCGCCCAGTCGCGGTCCTTGGCGGCATCGCGCTTGTCGTGGGTCTGCTTGCCCTTGGCCAGCGCGACTTCGAGCTTGATCTTGTTCTTGCTCCAGTACATCGCGGTGGGCACGATCGTGTAGCCATCGCGCTCGACCTTGCCAACCAGCTTGTCGATCTCGTTCCGGTGCAGCAGCAGCTTGCGATCGCGCCGGTCGTTGGCCACGACATGGGTCGAGGCCTGGATCAACGGCGTGATCTGCGCGCCGATCAGGAAGATCTCACCATCCTTCACGTAGGCGTAGGCGTCGACGATGTTGCCGCGGCCAGCACGGATCGATTTCACCTCCCAGCCCTGGAGGGCCAGGCCGGCTTCGAAGCGATCTTCGATGTGGTACTCGTGGCGGGCACGCTTGTTCAACGCGATGGTTTTGTTGGCCGTCGCGCTCTTTGCTTTATCCTTGCCGCTGTTCTTGCTCATTTCCGTATTGTCTCCGATTCGGGCCCGCCCGGTCGATTGCCGAAACGTCCTGTATTCATGCCTACTATCCGCCGCAGCGCCCTGGTCGAACATTCGGCCGCGCGCATGTTCGACCTGGTCAATGATGTCCAGGCCTATCCGCGCCGTTTCCGCTGGTGTTCGGCTGCCCAGATCCTGGAGCAGGGCGAGGACCGACTGGTAGCGCGCCTGGATCTGGGCCTGGGCTCGTTCAGCACCTGGTTCCAGACTGAAAACACCCTGCAGCGCCCGCACAGCATCGACATGCAGCTGCGCGATGGTCCGTTCAAGCAGCTGCATGGCCGCTGGGAGTTCCATGCGCTGGCCGAAGATGCCTGCAAAGTCACCCTGACCCTGGACTTCGAGCCCAGTTCGCGCCTGCTGGGGCCGGCGCTGGCGTTGGGCTTCCAGAGCCTGGCCGACCGCATGGTCAACGACTTCATCCGCGTTGCCGACGAGGCCTGAGCAATGATCGAGGTCGAGGTGGTGCTGGCCTGGCCGCAGCGGGTGCTCTCGCGCCGGTTGCAGCTGGACGAGGGCGCGACCGTGGCCGAGGCCATTGCCGCTGCTGCGCTGGAAGGCAGTGCCGGCTGCCCGGCGGCGGCCGTGCATGGGGTACTGGCTCGCCCGCAGCAGGTACTGCTGGATGGCGACCGCATCGAGCTGCTACGCCCGTTGCAGGCCGACCCCAAGGACAACCGCCGACGTCGCGCGCTCGGCGGTTGATTCCTGCCGCCCGTCCGTGCGGACGGGCAGGGGGCGTCAGCGACCCTTCTTCTTCTTGTCCTTCGGCAGATTGCGGCCGAACTGGCGCACGGTCTGCTGGGCCAGGGCCTTGTCGTTACCCGGGAAGTAATCGCCTTCCCAGCGGGTCACGTTGTCATTGTCGAAGAACACGGTGAAGTTCTTCACCTCGGTGCGGCCCAGGCGGTTCACGCGCTGGCTGGAGGTGTAGTCCCAGCGCTGGGCGTGGAACGGGTCCGGAATGGACGGGGTGCCCAGCAGCGCAGTGACCTGCTGCTTGCTCTGCCCGACCTGCAGCTTGGCCACGGCATCTTCCCGGATCAGGTTGCCCTGATAGATGGGTTGCTTGTAGATGATGCCGCACCCGGTGGTGGACAGGGCGACGGCGGCGACCAACAGGAGATTGCGCATCGGGACTGGCGGTTGGGGAAATCAAACCGATGATACACTCCCGGCGTGCCACCGCGACCCAATCCGAGGCAGCTGGCGCTAAATCGCCAATGAACGGAGACCTATGGAAACCCACGACCTGCGAAAAGTCGGCCTGAAGGTGACCCATCCACGGATGCGGATCCTGGCGCTGCTTGAACAGCGCAATGCCCAGCACCACATGACCGCCGAAGATATCTACCGCCAGCTGCTTGAGCATGGCGACGAGATCGGCCTGGCGACGGTCTACCGGGTGTTGACCCAGTTCGAGGCCGCCGGTCTCGTGCTCAAGCACAATTTCGAAGGCGGCCAGGCCGTCTACGAGCTGGACCGTGGCGGCCACCATGACCACATGGTCGACGTGGACAGCGGCAAGATCATCGAGTTCGAGAGCCACGAGATCGAGGAGCTGCAGCGCAAGATCGCTGCCGACCACGGCTACGAGCTGGAAGAGCACTCGCTGGTGCTGTACGTGCGCAAAAAGCGCAAGTAAGCCGTTCCGGCCAGCTGGATGCGACGAAACCCCGGGCTTGCCCGGGGTTTTTCGTTGCTTACGGTAGATCTACGCCATGCGTGGATGGCCCCATGAGCACCTCAAGATCGACCGCCTCGGCCATGGCCCGGTTACCCGCATCGCCCGGGTGCAGGTGGTCACCGGAGTCGTAGGCGGCCGCCATCTGTGACGGATCGGCTGGGTCCCGCAGCGCGGCGTCCAGGTCGATCACCGCGTCAAAGGGGCTGTCCGTGCGCAGCCACGCATTGAGCTGCCGGCGCAGGACATCCTTGTCCGGGTGGTAGTAGTCATCCAGCGGCGTGTCGGGCAGGGCGCCGGCGAACGGTGCCAGGGTGGCGCCTACGATCCGGATACCTCGGCCTCGGGCCTGCTCGGCCAGGGCGCGATACCCCGCCTGTAGTTCCGCCAGCGCGGGCCGGGCCTGGTTGCGGGCGAACGCGGTGCCAGGCCAGCTGATGTCGTTGATGCCGATCAGCACGATCACACTGGCCACGCCGGGCTGATCCAGTGCATCGCGCTGCAAGCGGGCCAGAACCGACTCACCCATGCCGTCGCGCAGCAGCCGCCCCCCGGATATACCGGCGTTGACCACGGCGATGCCCCGCGGTGCCAGACGCGCGGCCAGGTGGTCGGTCCAGCGCTGGTCCTGGTCGAGGCTGGCGGTGGCGCCGTCGGTGATCGAGTCGCCGATCACCACCACGCTACGTGCGCGGGCGGCGGCCTCGACCTCGATGCCGGCCAGGAACAGGCGGGCAGTGGTGCTGCTGGCCGCGCTCAGAGCCTGGGCCCTGCTCTGGTCGCCGGGCGCAGTCCAACTGGTCTGGCGGCCTTCCCAATGGAACGTCTGCACCGGCGTCGGCCCCGGCACGAAGACACTGACCTGCAGTGCCTGCCGGTCATCCGTGACCAGTGGCAGCGGGTCGCTCAGCCGTTCCTGCCCGGGGGAGATCAGCACCCCGGGCTGGCCGTCGAAACTGAGCGGCTGCGGTGTGTCCCCCGCCCGGGCAGCCACGCTCGCTGCCCCGATCCGCAGCGGCTGGGTGCCGTAAGCATTGCTCAGCCGCACCCGCAGCCGAGGCCCGCCCAGGCTGATGCGCGCGGTCTGGCGGAAGGTCTGGTCATGCAACGTGGCCGGGACCAGGGTCGGGAACAGAAAATCCGCGCCCCAGACCGGTTGCGGGCTGGCCTGCCAGCTGGCAACCCAGTGCGGGGCGGATGCGGCACTGGCGACGCCGGACAGGGCGAGCAGGGTGGTGGCGGTAAGGTGGCTCAGGCGGTTCATCGGGCGGTCCCGGGTGGAGGGAACACCATGGTGATTCCGTGGTTATCTGTGAACTAGACTGCGCATGGATAATCATCTGTGAACTGGATTCATTGCCATGGCGCGACCAGACATCAACCGATCCGGCGAGCTGGAAGTGTTCGTGCGGGTGATCGAGACCGGCGGCTTCTCCGCCGCCGCCCGCACCCTGGACATGACGCCCTCGGCGGTGAGCAAGCTGGTGGCCCGGCTGGAACAGCGGCTGGGCACGCGCCTGCTGCAACGCTCCACCCGCCAGCTACAGCTGACCCCGGAAGGCTGCGCGTTCTATGAACGTGGCCTGCGCGTGCTGGCCGACCTGGAGGAGGCCGAACGCTGCGCCAGCGCACATGCCGAGCCGCGCGGACGGCTGCGGGTCAATTCCAACGTGCCGTTTGGCCAGCACTTCCTGTTGCCGCTGCTGCCGGCGTTCCTGGAGCGCAACCCGCAGGTGGGCGTGGACCTGACCCTCAACGACGAGGTGATCGACCTGCTGGAGCAGCGCACCGATGTGGCGGTGCGGGCCGGGCCGCTGAAGAGCTCCAGCCTGGTGGCGCGGCGGCTGGGCGCGACGCGGATGATGATCGTGGCCGCGCCGGCCTACGCGCAGCGGCATGGGCTGCCGCGCGACGTTGAGGAGCTGCAGTCGCACAATCGGCTGGACATCGGCCATGCCCGGGCGATGCAGGGCTGGCCATTGCTGCAGGACGGACGCGAGCGGATGGTGCTGCCCAGTGGCAATGCCCGCGCCAGCAACGGTGATGCACTGCGGCAGCTGGTGCTGGGTGGTCTGGGCATGGCACGGCTGGCAGCGTTCCAGGTGCAGGCCGACATCGCTGCCGGACGCCTGCTGCCGGTGCTGGAGGAAGCCAATCCCGGTGACCTGGAAGAGGTGCACGCGGTGTTCCTGGGGCAGGGCGGCTACCTGCCGCTGCGGGTGCGCGCGTTCCTGGATTACCTGGTGGAAACGGTGGACCTGGCACGGCCCTTGGGGTGAGAGCGCCGGCGGACAGAAGCCGAGCATGGGCTCGGCTCTACATGTCGGTTTCGTTCGGGACGTTCCTGTAGAGCCGAGCCCATGCTCGGCCCGGTCGGCGTTACACCTGCAGCAGCTTGCGTGCGGCGGCGCGCGCTTCCTTGCTCACTTCCACGCCGCCGAGCATGCGTGCCAGCTCTTCCTCGCGCGCCTTGCTGTCCAGCTTTTCCACTGCGCTCTGGGTCATGCCTTCCACTGGCGCCTTGCTGACCCGGTAATGCGCGTGGCCCTTGGAGGCGACCTGTGGCAGGTGGGTCACGCACAGCACCTGGCGCTTCTCGCCGAGGGCGCGCAGCTTCTGGCCGACAATGTCGGCCACGGCGCCGCCGATGCCGGAGTCGACCTCGTCGAACACCATGGTCGGCACCGCATCCAGGTCCAGCGCGGCGACTTCGATGGCCAGCGAGATACGCGACAGTTCACCGCCCGAGGCGACCTTGCGCAGGGCGCGCGGCGGTTGGCCGGCATTGGCCGCGACCAGGAACTCCACGCGCTCGGCACCCTGCGGATCGGGCTTGCCGGCATCCTGCGGCTCCAGCTCGATCAGGAACTGGCCACCGCCCATGCCGAGCTCGGCGATGATGCCGGTGGTGGTGGCCGACAGTTCGGCAGCAGCGCTGCGACGGCTGGCGGTCAGCACTTCAGCCTGCACACGCCAGTCGGCGGCGGCCTTGTCGATCTCGCCGGCCAGGCGCTGCAGGCGTTCGTCGGCGCCGCGCAGCTGCTCCACTTCGGCGTGCATGCGCTCGCGCTGCGCGCCCAGCTCGTCCATCGGCACGCGGTGCTTGCGGGCCAGGTCGTGCAGGCGGCCGAGACGGCGCTCGTTCTCTTCGAACTGCTCCGGGTCGGCATCGAGGTCATCGTGCACCCGGTCCAGCAGCGACAGGGCTTCGTGCAGCTGGATCGAGGCGTTCTCGATCAGGCCGTCCACCTCGCCCAAGCGCGGGTCGTGTTCGATCAGGCGCGACAGCTCGTGGCGCACCTGCTGCAGCAGGTCCAGCGCGGAGCTGCCGTCATCGCCGTTGAGCTGGTTGCTGGCGGCCTGGCAGGCGCTCAGCAGGGCGCTGGCGTGGGCCTGGCGGCGATGGCTGGCACCGAGCGCCACGATCGACTCCGGCTCCAGGTCTTCGCGGTCCAGCTCGCGCAGCTGGTGTTCCAGGAAGCCGATCCGGTCACTCACGTCGCCCTGTTGCGACAGCGCCAGCGATTCATCGACCAGTGCCTGCCATGCGGCCGCGGCGCGGCGCACCTGGCGGCGCTCGTTCTCGTTGCCGGCATAGGCATCCAGCAGGGCCAGCTGCGACGGGCGCGCCAGCAGGGCCTGCTGTTCGTGCTGGCCGTGGATCTCCACCAGCAACGAGGCCAGGTCGCCCAGCTGGGCCAGGGTCACCGGGCGGCCATTGATCCACGCCCGCGAACCGCCGTCTGCACGGATCACGCGGCGCAGCTGGCATTGTTCTTCGTCGTCCAGCTCGTTGTCGGCCAGCCACTGGCGCGCGGCCTGCAGCTGGTCCAGCGTGAACTCGGCCGAAAGCTCGGCGCGCGCGGCGCCGTGGCGGACCACGCCGCTGTCGGCGCGCAGGCCGGACAGGAAGCCCAGCGCGTCGACCATCAGCGACTTGCCGGCGCCGGTCTCGCCTGAAACGACGGTCATGCCTGGCCCGAACTCCAGTTCGGTGGCGCGGACGACGGCAAAATCCTTGATCGAAAGATGTCTGAGCATGGGTAAGGGGGTATCAGCAGCCGCGCAACGCTAGCACGTGGGCGAGGGAGGTCCAATGACTTGCCAAGGTGATGCGCCGCCATTATCTAGTGTCCGTGTCTCACAGGTTGATTCCATGCACGGTTCTCCCGACCAGCTTGCCCCGCGTGCGCGCCATCTGCTGCGCACGCTGATCGCGCGTTACATCCAGGACGGTGAGCCGGTCGGCTCGCAGACGTTGGCGCGCGTGGCCGGCCTGGAGGTCAGCCCGGCCACCATCCGCAACATCCTCGGCGACCTGGAGGACCTGGGGCTGCTGGCCTCGCCGCACACCTCGGCCGGGCGCGTCCCGACCGCACACGGCTACCGGGTGTTCGTCGACAGCCTGCTGCAGATGCAGCCGCCGGGCGAGGGCGAGCTGGCCCGGTTGCGTCAGGAACTGGCTGGCGGCGGCAGCACCCAGGCCCTGCTCGGCAGCGCCTCGGAGCTGCTGTCGGCCATGAGCCACTTCGTCGGCGTGGTCAGCGCGCCGCGGCGCGAGCAGTTCGCCTTCCGCCAGATAGATTTCGTGGCGCTGGATGGGCGCCGGGTGCTGGCGATCCTGGTGTTTGCCGACAACGAGGTGCAGAACCGCGTCATCGAGACCCGCCAGGAGTTTGCGCCGGGCCAGCTGGAGCAGGTGGCCAACTACCTCAATGCCCATTTCGCCGGCCTGCCAATGGCCGAGATCCGCACCCGCCTGCTGCTGGAACTGCGCGACGCCCGGTCCGAGCTGGAGCAGCTGCTGGCGCACAGCATCGAGCTGGCCGAGCAGGCCCTGCAGCCGGCGGCCGACGACATGCTGGTGGCCGGCCAGACCCGCCTGATGGGGGTGCAGGACCTGTCCGACCTGGAGCGCCTGCGTGAACTGTTCGAGCTGTTCTCCAGCAAGCGCGAGATCCTGCAGCTGCTGGAGCGGACCATCCAGGCGCCGGGCGTGCGCATCTTCATCGGCGAGGAGACGGGGATGATGCCGCTGCAGGGCGTCTCGCTGGTCACCGCCCCGTACACCGCCAACGGCCAGGTGCTGGGCGTGCTGGGCGTGATCGGCCCCAAGCGGATGGCCTACGACCGCATGATCCCGCTGGTGCAGGCCACCGCCGATGTGCTCGGCGCGGCCTTTTCACCCGCCGGGCGCACTCCCGGAACATCCGACGCTTGAAACGCAGCATCCCGCCCACACTAGGGTGGGTGGAGGCGGAGAGTGACCGCCAGGGACCCAGACATGAACCACGAACAGCCAGATATCGAATCCCAGCAGAGTGCCGCTGATGCGGCTGCCGCCGCCGGCGTCAACGACGAAGTGGAGCGCCTGCGCGCCGAAGTCGAGCAGATCAAGGCCGATGCGCTGCGTGAGCGCGCCGACCTGGAGAACCAGCGCAAGCGCGTGGCCCGTGACATCGAGCAGGCCCGCAAGTTCGCCAACGAGAAGCTGCTCGGCGAGCTGCTGCCGGTGTTCGACAGCCTGGATGCCGGCCTGAAGGCCGCCGGCGACGACCCGCACCCGCTGCGCGAAGGCCTGGAGCTGACCTACAAGCAGCTGCTGAAGGTTGCCGCCGACAACGGTCTGGTCCTGCTGGACCCGACCGGCCAGCCGTTCAACCCGGAACACCACCAGGCCATCAGCCAGGTGCCGGCCCCGGGCGCGGCCCCCGGCAGCGTGGTGACCGTGTTCCAGAAGGGCTACCTGCTGAACGAGCGCCTGCTGCGGCCGGCGCTGGTGGTGGTGGCCGCCGATTGATTGACTGGGCCGGGTGATGCCCGGCCCCGGTCGAGCCAGGCCATGCCTGGCAAGGTTTTCCAGGCGCTGAACACAGCGTTCGGGAGATGGCTTGAATGTTCCACGAGCCTCCCCCACATCGTATTCATCCACCGGCCGAACGGCCGGACTGACCCCAACAAGCATCCTCAGGAGTCTCCCCCATGGGCAAGATCATTGGTATCGACCTCGGCACCACCAACTCGTGCGTGGCGATCATGGACGGCGGCAAGGCCCGCGTCATCGAGAATTCGGAAGGCGATCGCACCACCCCGTCGATCGTCGCCTACACCAAGGACGGCGAAGTCCTGGTCGGCGCCTCGGCCAAGCGCCAGGCCGTGACCAACCCGAAGAACACCTTCTACGCGGTGAAGCGCCTGATCGGCCGCAAGTTCACCGACGCCGAAGTGCAGAAGGACATCGCGCACGTCCCCTACAGCATCCTCGCCCATGATAATGGCGATGCCTGGGTGGCCACCAGCGACGGCAAGAAGATGGCGCCGCAGGAAATCTCGGCCAAGGTGCTGGAAAAGATGAAGAAGACCGCCGAGGACTTCCTCGGTGAGAAGGTCACCGAAGCGGTCATCACCGTGCCGGCCTACTTCAACGACAGCCAGCGCCAGGCGACCAAGGACGCCGGCCGCATCGCCGGCCTGGACGTCAAGCGCATCATCAACGAGCCGACCGCGGCCGCGCTGGCCTATGGCCTGGACAAGGGCGACAACAAGGATCGCAAGATCGTGGTGTACGACCTGGGCGGTGGCACCTTCGACGTCTCGGTGATCGAGATCGCCAACGTCGACGGCGAAAAGCAGTTCGAAGTGCTGGCCACCAACGGCGACACCTTCCTGGGCGGCGAAGACTTCGACAACCGCGTCATCGAGTACCTGGTTGAAGAGTTCAACAAGGACCAGGGCATCGACCTGCGCAAGGATCCGCTGGCCCTGCAGCGCCTGAAGGACGCTGCCGAGCGCGCCAAGATCGAGCTGTCCAGCGCCCAGCAGACCGAAGTGAACCTGCCGTACGTCACCGCTGACGCGTCGGGTCCGAAGCACCTGAACATCAAGCTGACCCGCGCCAAGCTGGAAGCGCTGGTGGACGACCTGATCAAGAAGTCGATCGAGCCGTGCCGTGTCGCCCTGAACGATGCCGGCCTGCGTTCGAGCGACATCAGCGAAGTGATCCTGGTCGGCGGCCAGACCCGCATGCCGAAGGTGCAGCAGGCGGTGACCGAGTTCTTCGGCAAGGAACCGCGCAAGGACGTCAACCCCGACGAGGCCGTGGCACTGGGTGCGGCGATCCAGGGCGGCGTGCTGGGTGGCGACGTCAAGGACGTGCTGCTGCTGGACGTGACCCCGCTGTCGCTGGGCATCGAAACCATGGGTGGCGTGTTCACCAAGATCATCGAGAAGAACACCACCATCCCGACCAAGGCCTCGCAGGTGTTCTCCACCGCCGAGGACAACCAGTCGGCCGTGACCGTGCACGTGCTGCAGGGTGAGCGCGAACAGGCCCGCTTCAACAAGTCGCTGGCCAAGTTCGACCTGTCCGGCATCGAGCCGGCGCCGCGTGGCCTGCCGCAGGTGGAAGTGTCCTTCGACATCGACGCCAACGGCATCCTGCACGTGTCGGCCAAGGACAAGAAGACCAACAAGGAACAGAAGGTCGAGATCAAGGCCGGTTCGGGTCTGTCCGAGGAAGAGATCGCACGCATGGTCGCCGACGCGGAAGCCAACCGCGAAGAAGACAAGAAGTTCCAGGAACTGGTGCAGGCCCGCAACCAGGCCGACGCCCTGATCCACGGCACCCGCAGCGCGATCACCGAGCACGGCAGCAAGGTCGGTGGCGAAGTGATCGGCAAGGTCGAGGCGGCCCTGGCCGATCTGGAAACCGCGATGAAGGGTGACGACAAGGCACAGATCGAAGCCAAGTCGAAGGCGCTGGAAGAAGCTGGCCAGTCGCTGTTCGCTGCCGCTTCGGCCGACCAGGGCGGTGCTGCCCCGGGTGCCGACGCCGGCAACGCAGGCAAGGCGCAGGATGACGTGGTCGACGCCGAGTTCACCGAAGTCAAGGACGACAAGAAGTCCTGATCCGGACCGACACGGGACGCTGGCCATCAGCGTCCCGTTGTCGCATCAGGGTCCTGACCGCCCACCGGCGTGTCGGGGCGCCCGACGCAAGAGCGGACCTGGTTCCGCTCTTCCGCTTTGACGAATCCCGACTTTCCGGAACCCGATTCACGATATGAGCAAGCGCGATTACTACGAAGTGCTGGGCGTTGCCCGCACCGCCACCGACGACGAGCTGAAGAAGGCTTACCGCCGCTGCGCGATGAAGTTCCACCCGGACCGCAACCCGGGCGATACGGCGGCCGAAGCCTCCTTCAAGGAGTGCAAGGAAGCCTACGAAGTACTGTCCGACGGCAACAAGCGCCGCATGTATGACAGCCACGGCCACGCCGCGTTCGAGCACGGCATGGGCGGCGGTGGTCCGGGCGGCCCGGACATGAACGATATCTTCGGTGATATCTTCGGCAACATCTTTGGTGGCGGCGGTGGTCCGCGCCAGGCCCGTCGCGGCGCCGACATCGGCTACGTGATGGAGCTGGACCTGGAAGAAGCCGTGCGCGGCGTCGAGCGCCGCATCGAGATTCCGACCCTGGCCGAGTGCGGCGACTGCGATGGCAGTGGCTCCGAAGACGGCAAGGTCGAGATCTGCAACGTCTGCCATGGCCGTGGCCAGGTGCGCATCCAGCGCGGCATCTTCGCCATGCAGCAGGCCTGCCACAACTGCGGCGGCCGTGGCCAGATCATCGCCAAGCCCTGCAAGACCTGCCATGGCAACGGCCGTGTCGAGGAAGACAAGGTGCTGTCGGTGAAGGTGCCGGCCGGCGTCGACACCGGCGACCGCATCCGCCTGCAGGGCGAGGGCGAAGCCGGTCCGGCCGGTACGCCGCCGGGTGATCTGTACGTGGAAGTGCGCGTGCGCGAGCATGCGATCTTCCAGCGCGATGGCGACGACCTGCACTGCGAAGTGCCGATCCGCATCTCGCAGGCCGCACTGGGCGACACCGTGCGCGTGGCCACGCTGGGCGGCGAGGCGGAGATCCGCATCCCGGCCGAGACCCAGACCGGCAAGCTGTTCCGCCTGCGTGGCAAGGGCGTACGTTCGGTGCGCAGCCGCAGCGAGGGCGACCTGTACTGCCGTGTGGTGGTGGAGACCCCGGTCAACCTCACCAACGAGCAGCGCAAGCTGCTGGAGCAGTTCGAAGCCACCTTCGTCGGCGAGGAAGCGCGCAAGCATTCGCCGAAGTCGGCCACCTTCATCGATGGCGTGAAGGGCTTCTGGGACCGGATGACGTCCTGAGTTTTTAACCCAAGCGTTGAACGCTAGCGCCGGGCCATGCCCGGCGTTTTTGTATGCCGTCAGCGGAAAAACGCCGCGGGTGTCTGCCCCAGCTGCCGCTTGAACATGCTGGTGAACGCGCTCGGGCTGTCGTAACCCATCGCCAGCGCGACATCGATGACCTTGTCGCCGACCGCCAGCCGTTCCATCGCGGCCAGCAGCCGCGCCTGTTGTCGCCACTGGCCGAACGTCATGCCCAGTTCGCTGGCGAAATGGCGCTGGATGGTTTTCACGTCCACCTGCAGCGCCTGCGCCCAATCCTGCAGCGTGGCGTCGTCGCCGGGATGCTTCTGGATGTGCTGGCAGATCCGCTGCAGGCGCGGGTCGGTGGGGGAGGGCAGGTGCAGCGGCAGCACGTCCATGCGGTGCAGCTCGTCCAGCAGCAGGCGCACCAGGCGGCCGTCGCGGCTGTCGTCCACATGCGCGGTCTCGATCAGGCTGGCGGCCAGCAGCAGCTCGCGCAGCAGCGGTGCTACCTGTACTGCGAACGCCTCGTCCGGCAGCTGCGGCGCGAAGTCCGGCTCCACGTACAGGCTGCGCATGTGTACTTCGGCGATGCAGTCCACCGCATGGGCCATGCCGGCCGGGACCCAGATCGCGCGGGTCGAGGGCACCACCCAGCGGCCGCCGTCCGCACGCACCACCATCAGTCCGGACATGGCGAACACCAGCTGGTGACGGCGGTGCCGGTGGGGCGCGATGTGGGTGCCGGGCTTGTAGTGGCGGGCGCGGCAGGTCACTGGGCGGTGCACCGGAACCTCGTTCCACGGCGCAGTCTCGCGGACCGGGCAGGGGGTGTCCTTTTTGCGATATGCCATGACCCGAACGCGGCAGAAGGGAGGGGGAGGTCACCGTAGCATGCGTGGCTCGCCCCCAACCTGACTGTATCCATGTCGACCCTAGCTTCTCCCGCAACCACCTCACGCCCGGTGGCCCCCGGCGTGCTGGCCGCCATCTCCACCTCGCATGTCGTCAACGACATGATGCAGTCGCTGATCCTGGCCATCTATCCAGTGATCAAGGGCGGCTTCAACCTCAGCTTCACCCAGATCGGCCTGATCACGCTGACCTACCAGCTCACCGCCTCGATCTTCCAGCCGTTGATCGGCATGGCTACCGACCGCCGCCCGGCGCCGTACTCGCTGCCGATCGGCATGGCCTCGACCCTGTGCGGCATGCTGCTGCTGGGCTTCGCACCGAACTACGCGGTGGTGCTGATGGCGGCGGCGATGGTCGGCATTGGTTCGGCCATCTTCCATCCGGAAGCCTCGCGCATCGCGCGGCTGGCCTCGGGCGGTCGCCATGGTTTCGCGCAGTCGGTGTTCCAGGTCGGTGGCAACTTCGGTACCGCGCTGGGCCCGCTGATTGCAGCGGCGGTGATCGTGCCGTATGGCCAGCATGCCGCATCGTGGTTTGCCGGCGCCGCCCTGATCGGCATCGCGCTGCTGACCTATGTCGGCCGCTGGTACGCGCTGCACCTGGGCATCCCGCGCCCGGCCAGCACCGCCTCGACGGCGCCGCGGCATCCGTCGCGCACCGTGGCCAAGGTGCTGGCGATCCTGCTGGTGCTGATCTTCAGCAAGTACTTCTACATGGCCAGCATCGGCAGCTACTTCACCTTTTACCTGATCCACCATTTCGGCATTCCGGTGGCACAGGCGCAGCTGCACCTGTTCGCGTTCCTGGTGGCATCCGCCGCCGGTGGCTTCCTCGGCGGCCCGCTGGGTGATCGCATCGGCCGCAAGCCGATCATCTGGACCTCGATCTTCGGCGTGGCCCCGTTCGCGTTGATGCTGCCGCATGCGGATCTGTTCTGGACCACGGTGCTGGCGGTGCTGATCGGCTTCGTGCTGTCGTCGGCGTTCTCGGCGATCGTGGTCTATGCGCAGGAGATGATGCCGCACCGCATCGGCATGGTGTCCGGCCTGTTCTTCGGCTTCGCGTTTGGCATGGGCGGACTGGGTGCTGCCGTGCTCGGCCTGCTGGCGGACAAGACCAGCATTGAGTACGTCTACCAGCTGACCGCGTTCCTGCCGCTACTCGGCATCGTGGCGGCGTGGCTGCCGCCATCTCGGCCTGCTGCTCACTGAGGGGTTTTGGTTTGCAGGGCTTGCAGCCCTGCACCCGCCGAAGCAACGTCAACGTCAACAGCAGAAGCTGGCTATCCGTGGGTTGGCGGGGTGGGTCCGGTTGAGGGGGACGCTGCAAGTACGTCCATGTAGCTCGGTCGCCGCATCCATGCGGCTCACGCCCCCTCAACCGGACCCACCCCGCCTTCGACAGTTGGCCGCGATCTGTTGGAGCAGCACTCTGCTCTGGTGGGTGTCGACCTTGGTCGACACATCTGTCAGATATCGAATGAATTCATCCACGCATGGCATGGATCTACCGTGTCGACCAAGGTCGACACCCACCAACAGCCGCAGTTACCAACAGCCGCATGAATCTGTCGAAGGCGGGGCGGTGTGGGTGGGCAGGACCGTTGGCGCCATGGATGGCGCCATCGAGCCCCCATGGATGGGTTTACGGCGTGTCCTGACCACCCACACCGCCCCGCCAACTCACGGAATGCCGCTCTGGCTTTTGCCGTTGCCGTTGCCGTTGCCGTTGCATAGAGCAGGTGCAGGGCTGCAAGCCCTGCCGAAAACCCCCTTGGGCGTAGAATGCGGCCATGAGCGAATCCCTTGATAACCACCTGGTCCACGGCCGCCGCCAGCGGCCCGACGGCCCGTCGCCGATCGATGTCATCTCGGTCCAGTCGCAACTTGTCTACGGCCATGCCGGCAACAGCGCCGCCGTACCGCCGATGCGCGCGCTCGGCGTGCGCGTAGCCGAAATTCCGACCGTGCTGCTGAGCAACGCGCCGTTCTACGACACCACCCGCGGTCGCGTGCTGCCCGCCGACTGGTTCGCCGATCTGTTGCGGGGCACCCACGAGCGTGGCCTGCCGCAGCGGGCGAGGATGCTCGTCTCCGGCTACTTTGGCAGCACGGCCAATGGTGCCGCCTTCGCCGACTGGCTGGACGACATCCTGCCGGCCTGCCCGCAGCTGCGTTACTGCCTGGATCCGGTGATCGGTGATACTCACACCGGCCCCTACGTGGAACCGGGCCTGGAAGCGATCTTCGCCGAGCGGTTGTTGCCGCATGCCTGGCTGGTGACCCCGAACGCCTTTGAACTGAATCGCCTGACCGGTATGCCGGCGCTCGCCGAGGCCGATGCCATCGCCGCCGCACGCACGCTGCTGGATCGTGGCCCGCACTGGGTGATCGCGCACAGCGTAGGCGGCACCCCGGGTGAACTGGTGACCCTGGCCGTTGGCCGCGAGGAGACCTGGCGCTGGACCTCGCCGCTGCTGCCGGTGGACGTGGCCGGTACCGGCGATGTGCTGATGTCGCTGGTGGTGTCGTTCCTGCTGCGCGGCGAATCGATGCAGCAGGCGATCTCGCGTGCGATTGCCGGCACCCACGCGGCGCTGGAGGCGACCCTGGACAACGGCTTCGAAGAGTTCGACGTGATTGCTGCAGCGCCTGCCGCGCTGGCCGAAGGGTCGCGCTTCCGCGCCGAACGCGTGGCATGAGCGGCCTGCTCGAACGTACGCCGCGCACGGTCGGCATCATCGGCAGTGCCGGCGCCTACGGGCGCTGGCTGACCCGCTTCTTCCAGCAGCACATGCAGCTGAAGGTGATCGGCCACGATCCGGCCGATCCGGACTCGCATACGCCGGAAGAGCTGCTGGCGCAGGCCGACGTGCTGGTGTTCTCGGCGCCGATCCGGCACACGCCCGCGTTGATCGCCGAGTACGTGCGGCAGTCCGCAGGCCGTGAACGCGACCGACTGTGGCTGGACGTGACCTCGGTGAAGGAAGCGCCGGTCCAGGCGATGTTGGCCTCTCAAGCCGAAGTGGTCGGCCTGCACCCGATGACGGCTCCGCCCAAGGCGCCGACCCTGAAGGGCCGGGTGATGGTGGTCTGCGAAGCGCGGCTGCAGCACTGGCAGCCGTGGGCCGATACGCTGTGCACGGCGTTGCAGGCTGAGTGCGTGCGCGCCACGCCGCAGCACCACGACCAGATGATGGCGCTGGTACAGGCGATGGTGCATGCCACCCACCTGGCCCAGGCCGGCGTGCTGCGCCAGTACCAGCCGCAGCTGGGCGATCTGGCCGCGATGATGCCGTATCGGTCGGCATCGTTCGAGCTGGATACGGCGATCATCTCGCGCATCCTGTCGCTCAACCCGGCGATCTACGAAGACATCCAGTTCGGCAACCCATACGTAGCGCCGATGCTGGAGCGGCTGGTCGGCCAGCTGCAGTCCCTGCAGGCGCAGGTCGGTCAGGGTGACGACGGTGCACGTGCTGCATTCCGGGAGCAGCTGCTGTCGGCCAATCGCACTGCCTTCGGCGAGCAGGCGCTGGCGGACGGCAATTACACATTCGAACGCGTGGGCTATCTGCTGGCTGACCTGACCGAGCGCAATGCGTTGTCAGTGCACCTGCCGGAAGACCGGCCGGGGTCGTTGCGTGAACTGCTGAACGTGTTCGAGCAGCACCGCATCAGCCTGGCGTCGATCCATTCTTCGCGAACGCCTGGCGGCGAAGTGCATTTCCGTATCGGATTCGTGGCCGGCAGCGATCCGGCGGCGATCACCCGGGCGGCGGCCGAGGTGGACGCCACCGGCATCGGACGGGTGCTGGGCTGAATTCATCCACAGGCGATGTGGATGGTTTCTGAGCAAAGGTGTGGATAACCGCGCGCAGCCCTTGGAAGCCAAGGCTGTCAAGATGCTTGGTGAAAAATTGACCATGCTTTTTTGTAGCGTCGAGCCATGCTCGACCGCCTTTGGCAAAAAGCATGTCGACCAAGGTCGACACCCACCAGAGCGGGGCGGAATGAAATCCGGTAGCGCCGGGCCATGCCCGGCGAACCTCAGATCGTCAACCTCAACTCGCCGCCACTGGTGGTGAACTCGCGGCCATCGCGCACCAGCGGCCGCCCATCATCCAGCTCGTAGCGCGGCGTGGCTTCGGAATGGTGCCCGCTGCCATTCGCCTCGGGCTTGAACTCGATGATGATGTGACTTTCGCCGTTGCTGTCGACGGCGGGGAACTGACGGAACGACATCGTGCACCTCCTTCAGCGGATGCTGCAGTTGCGCGGCCAGCTTGGCCGCGCCGATGTTAGCCGGACGTCATCAATCGATGAACTGCAGGCGTGCCAGTTCAGCGTACAGTCCGTCTTCGGCCAGCAGCTGTGCGTGCGTGCCCTCGGCGACGATGCGGCCCTGGTCCATCACCACGATGCGGTCGGCCTTGAGCACGGTGGCCAGGCGGTGGGCGATGACCAGCGTGGTGCGACCCGCCATCAACCGTTCCAATGCCTGCTGCACGCTGTGTTCGCTCTGTGCATCCAGCGCGCTGGTGGCTTCATCCAGCAGCAGGATCGGCGCATCCTTCAGCAGCGCACGGGCAATCGCCACACGCTGCTGCTGCCCACCGGACAGGCGGGCACCGCGCTCACCCAGCTCGCTGTCATAGCCCTGCGGCAACGCGCGCAGGAAACCGTCGGCCTCGGCCGCTCGTGCGGCATCCTCGACCTCGGCGTCGCTGGCCTGCAGGCGGCCATAGCGGATGTTGTCGCGGGCACTGGCAGCGAACAGCGTAGGCTGCTGTGGCACCAGCGCCAGCTGCGCACGCAGCTCGGCCGGGTCGACCTGGCGCACGTCGATGCCGTCCACGTCGATGCGGCCGCTGGCCGGGTCATGGAAGCGCAGCAGCATCGAAAGCACCGTGCTCTTGCCCGCCCCTGACGGACCCACCAGCGCTACGGTCTCGCCGGGGCGCACATGCAGGTTGAAGTGGTCCAGTGCGGCCTGGTCCGGTCGCTGCGGGTAGTGGAACACCACGTCGTCGAACCGGATCTCGCCACGCAGCGGTTGCGGCAGTGCATGCGGCTGGGCCGGCGCGCGGATCTCGATGTCTTCCTGCAACAGTTCGCCGATGCGGCCCATGCCGCCGGCCGCGCGCTGCAGCTCGTTCCATACTTCGGCCAGCGCGCCCACCGAACCGCCGCCGATCAATGCATACAGCACGAACTGACCCAGCGTGCCGGCGCTGAGGCGGCCGTCGATGACGTCGTGCGCACCCAGCCACAGCACACCGACGATGGCGCCGAACACCAGCAGGATGGCGCTGGCGGTGACCAGCGACTGTGCACCGATGCGGCGGCGGGCGGCGCCGATGGCGTCACCGAGCGCCTTGTCGAAGCGACCGCGTTCGTATGGTTCGCGTGCATGTGCCTGCACCGTGCGCACCGCGCCCAGCGTCTCGCTGGCCAGGCTGTTGGCATCGGCGATGCGGTCCTGGCTGTTGCGTGCGACCGTGCGCAGCTTGCGCGCACCGATGATGATCGGCAGCACCGCCAGTGGAATGCCGAGCAGCGACCATGCGGCCAGCCGCGGGCTGGTGACGAACAGCATCGCCAGGCTGCCGATGACAGTGACCGTGCTGCGCAATGCTACGGACATGGTCGAGCCGACCACGCTGCGCAGCAGTTCGGTGTCCGCGGTCAGGCGCGAGACCAGTTCGCCGCTGCGGCTGCGGTCGTGGAAGCCGGCGCCCAGCTGGATCAGGTGGGCATACAGCTGGCTGCGCAGGTCGGCCACGACTTTTTCGCCGAGCAGCGACACGAAGTAGAAACGCGCGGCCGTGCCCAACGCCATCACGACCGCCACCAGCATCAGCAGGGCGAAGGCGCGGTTGATCTGGCCGCCACTGCTGAAACCATGATCGATCATCTGCTTCACCGCCGGCGGCAGGCTCAGCGTGGCGGCCGAAGACACCGCCAGGGCCAGCAGCCAGGCGGTGAACAGCCCGCTATGGCGGCGCACGAATGGCCACAGCGTGCGCAGGCTGCCGAGGCGCCGCAGCGGCGGGGTCGAAGCGGGGGCGTCGTCCTTGTCAGTCATCCTGGTCGTCGTCTTCTATGCGGATACGGTCACGGGTGGCGTCGCGCAGGCGGATTTTCAATGCGTCGACCTGATCGGCAGGCAATTCGATCCGCAGGCACACGCCATTGGCATCGAACTGTTCATCGCGCTTTTCGGCACCGAAGGCGGGCAGGGTGGCGTGCAGGGTACCCAGATCCTCGAAGCCGGCCAGCAGCTGCAGCCGGGCCATCACTAGCAGCGGCAGGCGCGGCGCGGTACGCAGGCACTCGGCGGCGGCGCCACCGTAGGCGCGTACAAGGCCACCGGCGCCGAGCTTGATACCGCCGAACCAGCGGGTCACCACCACCATCACCCGGTCGAAACCCTGGCCGTCGATCGCCGCCAGGATCGGACGTCCAGCCGTGCCGGCCGGCTCGCCATCGTCGCTGGAGCGATAGTCCTGCCCGTGCCGGTAGGCCCAGCAGTTGTGGGTGGCATCGGCCACCGCGACCTGCTGCAGGAACGCCATGGCCGCTGCGGCGCCTTCGATCGGCGCGGCATGGGCGATGAAACGGCTGTGTTTGACTTCCAGCGTGTGGCTGACCGGCTGGGCGAGAGTATCGAGCATTCCCGCCATTCTACGGGGTTGCCGGGTATTCCCGTCCGCTTCAGTCGTCCAGCAGTGGGCGCAGGTCGCGTGGCAGGCGCGCTTCCGGGTACTGCTGCATGTAACGCTCCAGGCTGGCACGGGCCAGATCGCGCTGGCCGTCGTCGCGTCGTGTACGGATTTTCTGCAGCCACTGCCGACGCGGCAGTCGTGCGTCGGCGTCCACCTCGGCCTGCACGGCGTCCGCGCTCAGGCCCGCATCGGTGCTGCGGCGCATGATGCCTGGTGCGGAACGGCTGGGAGCCTCACGCTTCATCGAGGTGATTTCTACCCGGTCCAGCGCCTGCGCCCGCTCGACTTCGGCGGCATTCGCTGCCGGTGCTGCGGCCGTGCGTGCTTTCAGCGCCCCGGACGCTACCGGCGCGAATGCCGGTGCCGGTGCCGAGTAGGCGGCGGGTGCCGGTGGCGCAGGCGGCGCCGCTGCCGGCGCTGCGGCCGGAGCGGGCGGAAGGGCCGCAAAGGAGGTATCGGCGGCGGCATCTGCAGCCATCGATCGTGCAGCCTGGGCCGGCGCGTCAGCGGACTCGGCCGGCGCAGGCTTGCGCGTGCGCGCGATGACCGGTGCCGGTGCCGGGGCAGCGGCAACAGGGCCTGCCTCGGGCGCTGCGGGCGTAGCGGCCGGTTCCGCAGCCGCCACCGCGCTGTCGGCCGCACTGCTGTCAGCGGCCTGATCGGCAGCCGCAACGTCTTCTGCAGCAGCCGGTGCCGCAGCAACAGCGGCCTCACCGGCCGGAACCGGCGGCGGTTCCGGACGCAGCTGCCAGGCGATGCCAATGGCGAACACCATCGAGGCGGCGATGCCGAACACCGCCGGCCAACGCGGGCGTGCGCGCTGCGTGGGCGGCGCCTCGGGAGAGGCGACCGCATCGGCAGCCGGAGCGTCCACGGCAGCGCGGGCCGCGGCCAGGATGGCGGCGTCCAGTGCGGCGGGCGGTGCCTGATCGGCGCGACGGCCGAGCAGGCGGGACAGCTCGCGTTCTTCCGGCGTCAGCGGTTCGTCTCGGTTCATGCGTTCAATCCCGCACGCAGCTTGTCCATCGCATAGCGCAGCCGCGATTTCACGGTTTCCCGGCCTACGCCGGTGATCTGGCCGATCTCCTCCAGGCTCAGTTCCTGATCCAGCCGCAGCTGCAGCACTTCGCGCTGCTCCGGCGGCAGTTGTTCCATCGCCAGCTGGATGCGGCGACGTTGTTCGAATTCGGAAAGCTCACCTTCCGGGGTCTGCCCATCCTCGATCGCGGCCAGGCGCAGATCGGCGTCGGCCGGCGCGGCGGGGCGATGACGGGCGGCACGCCAATGGTCATTCAGGCGGTTGTGCGCAATGCGGAACAACCAGGTGCTGAACGCCGCCTCGGGCTGCCAGCCGGCGCGGGCGCTGATCACCCGCTGCCAGACGTCCTGGAAGATCTCCTCGGCCAGCGCGTTGTCGCGCAGTTGCCGCAGCAGGAAGCCGAACAGGCGCTTGCGATGGCGCGCATACAGGCTTTCGAATGCGCGCAGGTCGCCACCGGCCCAGGCCAGCATCAAGGCTTCATCGGTTGGCAGTGCGCTGGCTTCCACGGCGTACAGGGTAAGGCCTGCAGGCGATGGCGCATAGCCGGTGGCAGGGGCGGGCAGGGCGAGGGTCATGGCTCGGAAGGGGCTACGGACAGCAGGAAAAACGTACGGGCGCACGATTCGGGGTTTACGGGCTTCCATTGCCCCCCGGGTGGCGCGCTATGCTCGGCGGCTCAGGGGAGGCGACGCACCGACGGCGCCAAGAGATTGTCATTTGTCCACGCATGCTGAACCGGCGGAAGAGCCACCACACGAGGCCGTGCTGAGCACGGCGCTGGTGCGCGCGTTGCATGCGCTTTTGCCGGAAACGGCCGTGGTCCGCGTCGGCTGGGATGACCCGCAGCTCGGTCGTGGCCAGGGGGGCTGGCCGACAGCGGCTGCCGGAGGTGATGCGGCGGCACCCGGCGCGGGCGATGGCCAGCACGGCTGGGAACATGATGGTGCGCGCCTGCTGTTGTCGGTCGAAGGCGCAGTGCCTTCGGCGGCATGGTGGGGCGTTGCCCGGCAGGCGATGGAGCTGGCGCTGCAGCGCGGCCGCCAGGCCGGCCAGATCAAGGCACTGGAAGAGGCCGAGCGGTTGCAGCAGGCCCTGTTCCAGATTGCAGACCTGGCCGGTGCCGACCTTGAAATGCCCGAGATGCTGCGCCACGTGCATGGTGTGCTGGGCACGCTGATGTATGCCGAGAACTGCTACATCGTCGAATACGACGATGTGCGCGACCAGATCCGGTTCCTGTACTTCGCCGATCAGGTCGATGACTTCGTCGCCGATCCCACGCAGAGCCATGACGCCAGCGAGATGCCGCGCAGCCTGACCGTGGCGCTGCTGCGCCATGGCAAACCGCTCAGTGGTCCCTCGCGCAAACTGCTGGCGCAGGTGATGGAACAGGAGCACGACCCGCAGCGTGGGCCGGAAAGCCTGGACTGGCTGGGCGTGCCGATGCTGCGCGATGGCCGTGTATGCGGTGCCATCGTGGTTCAGAGCTATGAACAGGCGGCCCGCTATGGCGAGGCCGAGCGCGCATTGCTGGGTTTCGTTGCGCAGCATGTGCAGACCGCGATGGACCGGCGCCAGGCGCAGGTGCGGCTGGAGCAGCAGGTAGAGCGGCGTACCCAGGAACTGCAGCGCGCCAACCACAGCCTGCAGGACGAAGTAACCGAGCGGCGTCGCGCCGAACAGCTGCAGACCGCGCTCTACAACATTGCCGAGATGGCGATGTCGGCCGACAGCCTGGCCCAGTTCTACGGACAGGTGCATGGCGTGGTTGGGCGCCTGCTCGACGCACGCAATTTCTACATCGCCCTGGTCAACCCGGCCGGCAACGGCCTGGATTTCGTGTATTCAGTGGACGAGCACAATGCCAGCCGCGCGCCACGGCCCTTCAGCCGGGGCCTGACCGAATACGTGGTGCGCAACCGGCGCCCGCTGCTGGCCTCGCGCGCGCAGATCGATGCGCTGCTGGCCAGTGGCGAAGTGCGTGAATCCGGTGCGCGTTCGCACTGCTGGCTGGGCGTACCACTGCTGCGCGACGACGAAGTGGTCGGCGCGATCGTGGTGCAGAGCTACAGCGAGAACAGCATTTTCAGCGTGCATGACCAGCGCCTGCTGACCTTCGTCGCACAGAACATCGGTACCGGCCTGGCCCGTCAGCGCGACCAGCAGCGGCTGCGCTCGGCGCATGCCGAGCTGGAAAAGCGCGTGGAAGAACGTACCCGCGAGCTGGCCGAGGTCAACGAGAAGTTGCTCGGGCAGATTGGTGAACGCCTGCGGGCCGAGCAACGCCTGACCCACCAGGCCATGCACGATGCGCTGACCGGCCTGCCCAATCGCCTGCACCTGCTGGACCGCCTGCAGGATGCGCTGGCGCTGGCCAAGCGTGATGGTGGGCCGGTGTTCGCTGTGCTGTTCCTCGACCTGGACCGCTTCAAGCTGGTCAACGACAGTATCGGCCACGCTGCCGGTGACCGCATGCTGGTGGAGGTGGCCAAGCGCATCGTATCGATGGCTGGCGCCGAGGACGTTGTGGCGCGGCTGGGCGGTGATGAATTCGCGGTGCTGCTGCAATGCCCGCAGGGCCTGGCACAGGCGCTGGACTTTGGCCAGCGCCTGCTGCTGGCGCTGCAGGAATCGATGTGGATCGCCGGGCGCGAACTGTTCCCGTCCGGCAGCCTGGGCATCGCCCTGTGGAACCCGCGCTACCGCACCGGCGAAGAGCTGCTGCGCGACGCCGACGCGGCCATGTACCGGGCCAAGGCGCAGGGTCATGACCGCTGCGCGATCTTCGACGAAGACATGCGCGAGCAGGCCATGCGCAGCCTCGACCTGGAGGCCGACCTGCGTCGTGCGATCAACAACCGCGATTTCGTGCCGTTCTACCAGCCGATCGTGCGCCTGTCCGATGGCGAGGTGGTGGGCTACGAGGCGCTGCTGCGCTGGCAACATGAGCGCCGCGGCCTGCTGCTGCCGGGCGCGTTCCTGGAGCTGGGGGAAGAGAGCGGCCTGATCGAACAGGTCGACTGGCTGATCTACGAGCAGGTCATCGCAGGGTTGGCGCAGGGGGGCGAAGGCTACGTCTCGGTGAACGTCTCACCCCGGCATTTCCGCTCCGCCGAATTCAGTGACCGCCTGTTCGGCCTGCTCGACAGCTGCGGTGCCGATCCGCGCCGGCTGCGCCTGGAGATCACCGAGGTGGCGCTGCTGGACGATGGCCCGCACACGCTGCGCATCCTGCAGGGGCTGCGCGAGCGCGGCATCCAGGTGCAGCTGGACGATTTCGGTACCGGCTTCTCCGCGCTGTCCTACCTGCACCGTTTCCCGATCAGTACGCTGAAGATCGACCAGAGCTTCATCGCCGGCCTGCATGGACCGGAAGTGCAGAGCACGCGCGCGCTGGTCGAAGGCGTACTGTCGCTGGCGCGCACGCTGGGCATCGAGACCATCGGTGAAGGCATCGAGACCGAGGCGCAGCGGCAGACCCTGCGCGAACTGGGCTGCGATTACGGCCAAGGCTATCTGCTGGGGCGGCCTGCCCCGTGGTCGCACGCGGCGGCCTGAGCCACCGCGTGCGGCTGCATCAACGCAGGGCGGCCCGGCGCTTCTCGTCGATCCACTTCGAGGCCTGGGCCGGCTGGTAGTTCTTCATCCACTCCAGCATCGCTTCGATGTCCGAGCCGTACCACAGGTCCTGGCGCTGGTCCGGGTGCAGGAAGCGCTCTTCCACCATGCGATCGATCATGCCGATCAGCGGGGCGTAGAAGCCTTCCACATCGAGGAACGCGCACGGCTTGTTGCCGATGCCCAGCTGGCGCCAGGTCAGCATCTCGAAGATCTCTTCCATGGTGCCGAAGCCGCCGGGCAGGGTGACGAAGCCATCGGCGAGGTCGAACATGCGCGACTTGCGCTCATGCATCGAACCGACGATCTCCAGTTCGGTCAGGCCGCGGTGGGCCACTTCCCAGTCGGCCAGCTGACGCGGGATCACGCCCGTCACTTCGCCGCCAGCGGCAAGCACGGCATTGGCCACGGTTCCCATCAGGCCGACGTTGCCCCCGCCATACACCAGGCGCAGGCCGTCGCGGGCGATGCGGTCGCCCAGTGCAATGGCGCGTTCGGTATAGGCCGGCTTGCTGCCAGCGTTGGAACCACAGTACACACAGATCGATTTCATGGATCTTCCTGTCTCTTGGCCGGAAACGAAAACGCCCCGTCGCCGACCGCAGGGCGGTCAGGGACGGGGTGCCCAAGGATTATGAGGCCTTGAGAGGCCTTCTGTAGAGCCGAGCCGCGCTCGGCTGCTCTTCGTTCAGATCGCGGCAAAGGCGCCAGCCGAGCATGGGCTATGCCGGTCGTCCTGACCGGCACCCTTCGGGCCGTCGCCAGCGACGTTGGCAGCGGCTCCTGCCGCTGCCTTCGGCTCTACCGAAGCGGGGGTTTACGCCGCCGCCGCCTGCTCGCGGCGCGGGCCTTCACGCAGGGCGCGGCCGACCATGCCCACCAGCAGGTCCAGCTCTTCGCTGTCCATGCCGAAGTGCGGGGTGAAGCGCAGCGAGTTCTCGCCACCGTGGATCACGTTGATGCCGTGCTGGCGCAGCCATTCCTCGGTGGAATTGGCGCCGTAGCACTTGAACTGCGGGGCCAGCTCGCAGGAGAACAGCAGGCCGGTGCCCTGCACCTTGGTGATCAGCCCGCCCAGCTCGTTCTTCAGCTGTTCCAGCTTACGCACGGCCTCGGCACCGCGTTCGGCAATGTTGGCACGCACCTGCGGGGTCAGCTGGGCCAGGGTGGCGCAGGCCACGTCCAGCGCACGCGGGTTGCTGGTCATGGTGTTGCCATAGATGCCCTTGCGGTACAGCTGCGCGGCATGCTCGGTTACCGCCAGCACGGACAGCGGGTACTGCGCGGCGTTGAGCGCCTTGGAATAGGTCTCCATGTCCGGCGGGTCCAGGCCTTCGAAGCCCGGGTAGTCCACCACCGAGAGCACGCCATGCGCGCGCAGGCCGGCCTGGATCGAGTCGAGCAGCAGCAGGCTGCCATGGGCACGGGTCAGTTCACGGGCCACGGCATAGAACGACGGCGGCACCGAGCGGCCGGGGTCGCCTTCGCCCATCACCGGCTCCAGGAACACCGCTTCGATGAACCACTGGTTGCGTGCGGCATCCTCGAACACCTTGCGCAGGCCGGCCTCGTCGTACGGCGCCACGGTGATCACCGAGTCCTCGCCGCGATAGCTGGCCAGGTGCTGCATGTAGCTCTTGCGGCTGGAATCGGAATACAGCGCCGGGCGGTCGGTACGGCCGTGGAAGCTGCCCTTGACCACCACGCGCTTGATCGCGGCGCCGGCGTGGCGCGCGCCGGGGTCGGTCTGCAGCTTGGCGTTGACGTCGGCGATGCGGGCGGCCAGGCCGACGGCCTCGGAACCGGAATTCAGGCACATGAAACGGGCGAACGGGCAGCCGCCACGGCGGTGGCCGATCTCGGCGCGCAGGGCGGTGATGAAGCGCTGCTGCGACAGGCTGGGGGTCATGATGTTGGCCATCACCTGCGGGCGGGCCATCACCTCCAGCACGGCATCCGGGGTGTGCCCGAAGCCGAGCATGCCGTAGCCGCCGGCGTCGTACAGCACGGCGCCCTTCAGGGTGACCACCCACGGGCCGCGCGCGGCCAGTGCCACGTACGGGGTCACCGCGTCATCGGCATAGAAATTGACGAAACCGTCCTGCATCGCGTCGATCTGCGCCTGTTCGTCCTGCGCCAGCAGCGGCCCCAGGTCGGCCTGCACGCGCGCGAATTCCTCGGCGGCGGCGTCCACCGCGGCGATCAGCTGCGGGTGGTTGGCGGACAGGGTGGTCAGGGTGGCATCGTCCAGGCCGGAGGTGAGGCGGGTGCCGGGCTGGTTGCGCAGGGGGGCGAGGCGTTCGATGAAGCTCATTGCAGATCTCCTGAAACAATGGGTCGCACGGGTCTTCAAAAGCAAAACGCGCGTCATCACGCGCGCTTGGGGCAGGCTCGTGCAGCGGACTTCCGGCTCGATGCTAGCACTTGTTTTTTTGCGCGATAACCCCGCAGAAACCTGCTGCATAGCAGCATTTTGCGCGACGTTCGCCGCGAAGCGCGCCGGCTCGCAGACGCTGGACGTACAATGCGCGCCATTGTCGACCTGTTGCCGCCCACTGCCTTGAAGAAGTCCGATTTCCACTACGACCTGCCGGCTGAACTGATCGCGCAGGCGCCCCTGGCCGAACGTTCCGCAAGCCGCCTGCTGCTGGTCCCGCCGGCGCCCGATGGCTTCACCGATCTGCAGGTGCGTGATCTGCCATCCCTGCTGCAGCCGGGGGATTTGCTGGTGTTCAACGACACCCGGGTGATCCCGGCGCGCCTGTTCGGGCAGAAGGCCAGCGGTGGCCGCGTGGAGATCCTGATCGAGCGCCTGCTCGGCGGCCAGCAGGCCCGTGCCCAGGTCGGCGCCAGCAAGTCGCCGAAGGCCGGCAGCCGCATCGCGCTGGATGCCGGTGGCGAAGCCGAGGTGCTGGGTCGCGATGGCGAGTTCTACGTGCTGCAGTTCCATGTGCCGGAATCGCTGGAACAGTGGCTGCTGCATGCCGGCCGCCTGCCGCTGCCGCCGTACATCCAGCGCGAGCCGGGCGTGGACGACCGCGAGCGCTACCAGACCGTGTTCGCGCGCGAAGTGGGCGCGGTGGCGGCGCCGACCGCCGGCCTGCATTTCGACGAACCGCTGCTGGCCGCGCTGAAGGACAAGGGCGTGGACTTCGGCCATGTCACCCTGCACGTCGGCGCGGGCACCTTCCAGCCGGTGCGCGCCGATGACCTGAAGGATCACGTGATGCACCGCGAGTGGCTGAACGTGGGCGCGGAGCTGGTGCAGCAGGTACGGCGCACGCGCGCGGCCGGCGGCCGGGTGATCGGCGTCGGCACCACCGTGGTACGCGCGTTGGAAAGCGCGATGCGCGATGGCGAGCTGCTGCCGTTCGCCGGTGAAACGCAGATCTTCATCACCCCGGGCTACCGCATCCGCAGCGTCGACGCGATGGTGACCAACTTCCACCTGCCGGAAAGCACGCTGCTGATGATGATCTCCGCGTTCGCCGGCAAGGAAAGGGTGTTCGAGGCCTACCAGCACGCGATCGAGCAGCGCTACCGCTTCTTCAGCTACGGCGACGCCATGCTGCTGTTCCCGCAAGCGGGGTAGGGCGCTGACCTCTGCCTGCTTGTGGTGGGTGCGCACCGTTGGTGCGCACTTGCAGGTGCCTGGAGACCAGGAAAGCCACGCATGGCGTGGCTCTACTGCCGTGCCGTTCAGGCCTGAATGGGCGGTCGAGCCGGTTTTGGGAGACAATGAGCGACTATTTGCCCGAATGACCGCTCCATGTCCCGATTGCAGTTCCAGCTCCAGACCCGCGACGGCCGTGCCCGCCGTGGCCGCCTGACCTTCCCGCGTGGCACGGTGGAAACGCCGGCCTTCATGCCGGTGGGGACCTATGGCTCGGTCAAGGGCATCCTGCCGGACCAGGTGCGTGCGCTGGGCGCCGAGATCATCCTCGGCAACACCTTCCACCTGTACCTGCGCCCGGGCCTGGACATCATCGCCGACCACGGCGGCCTGCACGGCTTCTGCCGCTGGGATGGCCCGATCCTGACCGACTCCGGCGGCTTCCAGGTGTTTTCGCTGGCCCACCGCCGCAAGATCACCGAGCAGGGCGTGACCTTCGCCTCGCCCACCGACGGCGCTCGCGTGTTCCTGGGCCCGGAGGAGAGCATGAAGATCCAGAAGGTGCTCGATTCGGACGTGGTGATGATCTTCGACGAGTGCACCCCGTACCCGGCCACCGAAGACGTCGCCCGCCGTTCCATGGAACTGAGCCTGCGCTGGGCGCAGCGCAGCCGCAACGCGCATGACGAGCTGGGCAACGACGCGGCCCTGTTCGGCATCGTCCAGGGTGGCGTGCACACCGACCTGCGCAGCCGCTCGGCCGAGGCCCTGCAGGCGATCGGCTTCGACGGTTACGCCATCGGCGGCCTCGCCGTGGGCGAGCCGGAGCACGAGCGCAATGCCATGCTCGACCACCTGGACCCGGAGCTGCCGGGTGACCGCCCGCGCTACCTGATGGGCGTGGGCCGGCCGGAAGACCTGGTCGAGGGTGTCGCACGTGGCGTGGACATGTTCGATTGCGTGATGCCCACCCGCAACGCGCGCAACGGCCACTATTTCACCTCGTTCGGCACCGTCCGCATCCGCAACTCGCAGTACGCGCGCGACATGGATCCGATCGAGCCCGGCTGCGGCTGCGTGGCCTGCACCGGTGGCTACACCCGTTCCTACCTGCGCCACCTGGACCGCTGCAACGAGATGCTGGCGCCGATGCTGGGTACCCTGCACAACCTGTTCTATTACGAAAAGCTGATGGCCGACATCCGTGCGGCCATCGAAGCGGGAACCTTCCTGGCCTTCCGTGAGTCTTTCTACGCGGCACGCGGGGCGGTCGCGCCGCCCCTGTAAACCGAGTACCCCCTGCCAAACGGCCCAAGGACGAACGCCCGGGGCCGTGGCATACTTCAAGGCTGACCCAGATCCGCGGTCGACACCCCTTGCCCGTGAAAGGGCCGGAGCGCCGCCCAACCAAAGGACCAACGATGAACCTGCTTGCTTTCCTGATTCCCGCCGCCCACGCCCAGGCCGCCGGCGGCCAACCGCAGGGCATGGGCCTGACCACGCTGCTGTTCCCGGTCATCCTGATCGCCATCATGTACTTCCTGATGATCCGCCCGCAGATGAAGCGGCAGAAGGAGCACAAGGCCATGCTGGAGAAGATCAAGCGTGGCGATGAAGTGCTGACCAATGGCGGCATCGCCGGCATCGTCACCGACATCGGCGACAACTTCATCACCATCGAAGTGGCTGACAACGTGCGCATCCGCGTGCAGAAGGGCGCTGTCGGCAACGTGCTGCCGGCCGGTACCCTGAAGTCGGCCCAGTAAGCCACTCCCTTTCCGATGCACAACCGCGGCGCCGGGGATGGCGCCGCGCGGGACCCAAGCAATGCTCGAATTTCCACGCTGGAAGTACGTCGTCATCCTGATCGTACTGGCGCTCAGCGCGCTGTACGCGCTGCCCAACATCTACCAGAAGGACCCGGCCGTCCAGATCACCGCCAACCGTGGCGGACAGGTCGACGACGCGCTGCGCGACCGTGTGCTGGCCGACCTGAAAAAGGCCGGTGTGGACGCCCTCGGTGCCGAGAAGGAAGGGGAGAGCCTGATCGTCCGCCTGCCGGACCTGAAGGCGCAGTCCGCTGCCAGCGACGCCCTGCGTGACACCGTCGGCGAGAAGTACACCGTGGCCCTGAACCTGGCCTCGACCGTGCCGGACTGGCTGGCCAACCTCGGCGGTCGCCCGATGGTGCTGGGCCTGGACCTGCAGGGCGGCGTGCACTTCGTGCTGCAGGTCGACCAGAAGGCCGCGCTCGACAAGCGCCTGGATGCCTACACCGAAGACGTGCGCAGCACCCTGCGCGACGCCCGCATTCCGTACCAGTCGGTGGAACGCCGTGCTGACAACAGTATCGTGGCCAACCTGAGCCCGTCCGCCGGTGACGACGCCGCGCAGCGTGCCCGCACTGCCCTGGTCAAGGCGCAGCCGACCCTCGGCTACGACGTCAGTGGCAATCGCATCACGGTGACCGTGCCGGAAACCGAGATCACCCAGATCGCCAACGGCGCCATCGAGCAGAACATCAACACCCTGCGCAACCGCGTGAACCAGCTGGGCGTGGCCGAGCCGATCATCCAGCGCCAGGGTGCCGACCGCGTGGTCGTGCAGCTGCCGGGCGTGCAGGACACGGCCGAAGCCAAGCGCATGATCGGCGCCACCGCTACCCTCGAGTACCGCGCGGTGGTTGACGGCAATGCACAGGACGCCATCAACTCCGGCCGCATTCCGCCGGAAGCGAAGGTCTACCAGCGTCGTGATGGCGGTGGTCCGGTCCTGCTGAACAAGCGCGTGATCGTCACCGGTGACCAGATGGTCGGCGCGCAGGCGGTGACCGATTCGAACAGCGGCTCTCCGGCGGTCAGCGTGACGCTGAACAATGTCGGCGGCCAGCGCATGTTCGACTTCACCAGCGCCAACGTGAACAAGCCGATGGCGGTGGTCTACACCGAGCGCGTGCCGACCGTGACTGTTGTCGACGGCCAGGAAGTGCGTGGCTTCAAGGTCAACGAGGAAGTGATCTCGGTGGCCAACATCAACGGCGTGTTCGGCAAGAACTTCCAGACCACCGGCCTTCAGAAGAAGGAAGCCGAGGACCTGGCCAAGCTGCTGAAGTCCGGCTCGCTGGCCGCGCCGATGGACTTCGTCGAAGAGCGCGTGGTCGGCCCGAGCCTGGGTGCCGAGAACGTCAAGAACGGTATGCGCGCGGTGGTGTTCGCCTTCCTGTTCACCCTGGTGTTCTTCAGCGTCTACTACCGTATGTTCGGCGTGATCACCTCGATCGCGATGCTGTTCAACCTGCTGATCGTGGTGGCGGTGATGTCGCTGTTCGGCGCGACCATGACCCTGCCGGGCTTTGCCGGCCTGGCGTTGTCGGTCGGCCTGTCAGTGGACGCCAACGTGCTGATCAACGAGCGTATCCGTGAAGAACTGCGTGCCGGCGTGCCGGGCAAAACCGCGATCGTGACCGGTTACGAGCGTGCTTCGGGCACCATCCTCGACGCCAACCTGACCGGCCTGATCGTCGGTGTGGCGCTGTTTGCATTCGGTACCGGTCCGCTGAAGGGCTTCGCGCTGACCATGATCATCGGTATTTTCGCCTCCATGTTCACCGCGATCACCGTGTCGCGTGCGCTGGCGACGCTGATCTACGGCCGTCGCAAGAAGCTCCAGAACGTGGCCATCTGACGGGACGACACGCACAATGAAACTGTTTCCGCTGCACATCCTCCCGAACGACACCAAGATCGACTTCATGCGTTGGCGCCATGTCGCCATGGCAGTCACCATCGTGGTGTTCCTGGCGTCGATCAGCATCATCGCGTTCAAGGGCTTCAACTACGCGCTGGACTTCACCGGCGGCACCCTGATCGAAGCCCGCTTCGACAAGGCGGTGGACGTCGAGCAGGTCCGCACCAAGCTCGAGCAGAATGGCTTCGACGGCGCCCAGGTACAGAGCGTCGGTGGCAACACCGACCTGCTGATCCGCCTGGCGCCACACGGCGAGCATGCTCCGGGCACGGGTGCTGCCGCCACCGAAGACAAGGCTACCGCTGCCGCTGTAGTGAAGGCACTGTCCACGGCTGATAATCAGGCAACCGTACTGCGCAACGAGTTCGTCGGCCCGCAGATCGGCAAGGACCTGGCGATGAATGGCCTGTACGCCACCATCTTCATGCTGGCCGGCTTCCTGATCTACATCGCCGTGCGCTTCGAATGGAAGTTCGCGGTCACCGCCAGCATCGTGGCCATGTTCGACCTGATCGTGACGGTGGCTTACGTGTCCCTGCTGGGCCGTGAGTTCGACCTGACCGTGCTGGCCGGCCTGCTGTCGGTGATGGGCTTTGCGATCAACGACATCATCGTGGTCTTCGACCGCGTCCGCGAGAACTTCCGCAGCCTGCGCGTGGACTCGATGGAAGTGCTGAACCGTTCGATCAACCAGACGCTGTCGCGTACGGTGATCACCGCAGTGATGTTCTTCCTGTCGGCACTGGCCCTGTACATGTACGGCGGCAGCTCGATGGAAGGCCTGGCCGAGACGCACATGATCGGTGCGGTGATCGTGGTGCTGTCCTCGATCCTGGTGGCGGTGCCGATGCTGACGATCGGTTTCCTGCGCGTGAGCAAGCAGGACCTGTTGCCGAAGGCGAAGGACGTCGAGGCCCTGGCCCGTCGCCCGTAAGCGTTCGCGCTGCACGCAATGCACAGAGAACCCCGCGCAAGCGGGGTTTTTTGTTGGCAGGGCTGGTACGCGTCATCGCATGCGCGCTGTCGCTCCCACGCTTCGCTGCGCGAACCGTGGGCCCCACTTACCAGCTCCCAGACCCCCGCCGCTTCGCGGCCGCCCCCTGACTCAGGGGGCTCTGCCCCAGATCGTTTCCTGCGGCTGTTGGTAGGTGTCGACCTTGGTCGACACACCTGTCAGATATCGAATGAGTCATCCACGCATGGCGTGGATCTACCGTGTCGACCAAGGTCGACACCCACCAGAGCAGAATGCCGTCCTGACAGATCGCGGAAATCTGTCGAAAGCGGGGTGGGTCCGGTTGAGGGGCGTGAGCCGCATGGATGCGGCGACCGAGCTTACATGGACGTACTTGCAGCGTCCCCCTCAACCGGACCCACCCCGCCCACCCCCAGGAACCCAGCTTTTGACGTTGCTCTGGCTCTGGCCGTTGCTCAGGCCTCTGCGGGTGCAGGGTGCAACCCTGCAAAAGAAACACCACCCTACGGCAGCGTCGGTTGTGCATTCGGCCCCCGCGCACTACGATCCTGCGGTTCGCGCGCGCATGCGCGCACCCATATTCCTGCTGAGCGCCCCGCGCGCCGCATCTGCCAACCCGAGGTATCCATGGTCATCAAACCGCGCGTCCGCGGCTTCATCTGCGTCACCACCCACCCGACCGGCTGCGACGCCGCGGTCAAGCAGCAGATCGACTACATCCGCGCGCGCCCGCCGATCCAGAACGGCCCCAAGCGCGTGCTGGTGATCGGCGCCTCCACCGGCTACGGCCTCGCTGCGCGCATCACCGCTGCCTTCGGCAGTGGCGCCGCGACCCTGGGCATCTTCTTCGAACGCCCGGGCAGCGAGACCAAGCCGGGCACGGCCGGCTGGTACAACTCGGCCGCGTTCCACAAGTACGCCGACGAAGCCGGCCTGTACGCCAAGAGCATCAACGGCGATGCCTTCTCCGATGAAGTGAAGGCCAGGGCCATCGAGATGATCAAGGCCGATCTCGGCCAGGTCGATCAGGTCGTCTACAGCCTGGCGGCGCCGCGCCGCAAGCACCCGAAGACCGGTGAAATCATCAGCTCTACGCTGAAGCCGATCGGCGAGCCGATCACGCTGCGTGGCCTGGATACCGACAAGGAAGTGCTGACCGAGACCCATCTGCAGCCGGCCACCCCGGAAGAAATCGCCGGTACCGTCGCGGTGATGGGCGGTGAGGACTGGCAGATGTGGATCGACGCGCTGGCCGATGCCGGCGTGCTGGCCAACGGCTGCACCACGACCGCCTTCACCTATGTGGGCGAAGAGATCACCCAGGCGATTTACTGGAACGGCTCGATCGGCGCCGCCAAGAAGGATCTGGACAACAAGGTGCTGGGCCTGCGCGAGAAGCTGGCGAAAATTGGTGGCGACGCGCGCGTGTCGGTGCTGAAGGCGGTGGTCACCCAGGCCAGCTCGGCCATTCCGACCATGCCGCTGTACCTGTCGCTGCTGTTCAAGGTAATGAAGGAGAAGGGCACCCACGAAGGCTGCATCGAGCAGTTGGATGTGCTGTACGACATCCTATACGGCGGCAAGGCCGACGGCGTGGCGATCGATCGCCTGCGCCACGACCTGGTCGATGGCGAGGGCCATACCGTTGCGCTGGTCGATGAGGAAGGCCGCCTGCGTGCCGACTACAAGGAAATGGCGGCAGACGTGCAGGGCAAGGTAGTTGCGCTGTGGCCGCAGGTGACCAACGAGAACCTGTACGAGATCAGCGATCTGGCCGGTTACAAGGCCGACTTCCTGCGCTTGTTCGGCTTTGGCGTGGAGGGCGTCGACTACGAGGCCGACGTCAACCCGGACGTGAAGATCGACAATCTGGTCGACATGACCTGATCAACGAAAAGGCCGGCGAAAGCCGGCCTTCTCGTTTGTGTAGAGCCGAGCCATGCTCGGCTGCTCTTCGCTTGAGTCCCGCAGCCGAGCATGGCCCGGCTCTACAGAGAGGCGTCAACCAAACTCGAAACCCATCTCCGGCAACGCCGGACCGACGAAGTCGCCCTGCACGTAATCCACGCCGGCACTGAACAGCAGGGTCATCGAGTTGGCATCGCTGACGAACTCGGCGATGGTGCGGATGCCGGCTTCCTGCGCGCGCGCGGTGATCTGGCTGATGCGGTCGATGTTTTCTCGGGTGGCGGCCAGATCGCTGGTGAAGCCGCGGTCCAGCTTGAGGAACTGCGGCTGGAAGTGGGCCAGCAGCTGGAACGAATCCAGCCCCGATCCGAACTGCTCCAGGCCGATGCGGCAGCCCAGCGGCGCCACTTCGGCAAGGAACTGCTGCGCACTGCGCAGATGGGTGAACACCTTTGCTTCCGGCGCATGCAGCCACAGCCGTTCGCCGGGCACGCCCTGTGCCTGCAGTTCCCGACGCAGGGTGGCGATCATCTGCGGGTCGTCGAACGACTCTGGTGTCACCTTCACCAGCATCTGCGTGGCATGGCCTTCGCGTGCACGTTGGCCCAGCACAGCGATCGCCCGTGACACCACCCAGCGGTTGATGTCGGCCAGCAGGCCGTGTTCCTCCGCGATGCCCAGGAACGCAGTCGGGCTCAGCAGTTCACCATTGTGCTCAAGGCGCAGGTAGGCCTCATACAGCTCCAGCGACCCCCCCTGCAGGTTCAGCACCGGCTGGTAGTGCAGCTGGAAGCCATCACCGGCCAGTGCTTCACGGATTCGGGTGACCCAGCGCAGCACGCGTTCTTCCTCCACGCGGTCGGCAGCGGCCGGGTCGAAGATGCGGCAGGTGTTGCCCAGTTCGGCGGCGGCCTGCGTGCATTCGCTGGCGCGTGCCAGCACCTGGCCGATGCTGGCGATCTTCTCGCCCACCTGCACGCCACCGATGCTGACCGTTACCGTGGCCGAACGCGCGCCGATGCTGAAGACGTGTGCGGCGTAGGCTTCGCGGATGCGCTCGGCCAGTGCCACGGTCTGCGCGTAGGGCCCGGCCTGCAGCACGGCGAAATTGTGTTCGCCGAAGCGGGCCAGCTGCGCGTCCTCGCCAACCACCTCGGCCAGCAGGGAGGCGAGGGCGCCGATCAGGATGTCGGCCGAGGCCAGGCCGATATCCGGCAGCAGGCGCGCGTAGTGGTCCGGCTCGATCAGCAGCAGGCCGAACTGGCCTTCGCTGCGCCCGGCCTGGGCCACCGCGCTTTCCAGCTGCAGCATGAAGGTCGGTCGGTTGAGCAGGCCGGTGACCTGATCGCGCTGGCGCAGGTCCTCGACCTCGCGCGCCAGTTCCGGGTCGAATTCCATGCGGCGGCGGAGTACCACCTGCAGGCAGGATTCGCCCTCGTAGGTGGCGGGGGTGAATTCCATCGTTGCCGGGAACGCGCTGCCATCCTCGTGGCGCGCGTCAAGCTGATACTGCGGCGGCGGCGCCTCGCCACGGCTGAGGCCCTTCAGCAGCTGCTTGAAGCCTTCCACATGCTGGGCGGCGACCATGTCCAGCAGCGAGATGCCTTCGATATCGTCGAAATGCTCGTAGCCGAACATCTCCAGATAGGCGTCGTTGGCGCGGATGTGCATGCCTTCATGCACGTAGGCGATGGGGTCGCGCGAGGAAGCGATCAGGGCATCGCAGCGGCGCTCGGTCTCGCGCATCTGCGCCTCGATGCGGCGCAGGCCACGACGCGCCTGCAGGTCCACCCACTGATCACGGACCACGGCGAGCAGGTGCTCGGAACGCTGGCGCAGGGCGAGGGCACGGATGCCGTGGCTGCTGGCTTGTACCAGCTCGTCCTCGTCGATGCGTTCGGCCAGCAGCACCAGCGGAATGTCCTTGCCGCTGGCAGCAATATGCTGGGCCACCAGTGGCAGCGGGATCCCCTGCGAGGGCGAAGCCAGCACCAGGTCGATGGCCTGGCTGGCCAGCACCTGGGACAGCTCGGCAGCATCCTGCGGGCGCCACGGACGCACCGCGATGCCGCTGTTGCGCAGGGTGCTGACGATGGCCTCGGCGTTCTCGCCGCTGTCATCGACGATCAGCAGGCGGATGGTGATGTCGTTCGCGTTCTGCATGCACTGCTCCCCAATCTGCAAATCTAGATACACGATGCGCGCCGAACCGTCCATGCGCGCACCCCTTGCACGCATCGAACGGCGATGTGGTTCACACCACGCCACCGGCCGCGTGGCCGCTGGCCCAGGCCCACTGGAAGTTGTAGCCGCCCAGCCAGCCGGTCACATCCAGCACCTCGCCGACGAAATGCAGGCCGGGTACGCGCTTGGATTCCATCGTCGAAGACGAGACCTCGGCGGTGTCCACGCCGCCGAGCGTGACCTCAGCGGTACGGTAGCCCTCGGTGCCACTGGCCACCAGCGGGAACGCGCCCAGCAGCTGCGCGGCCTGGCGCAGCACCGGCTCGTCCAACTGGCGCACGGGCCGGTCGGGCAGCCAGTGTTCGCACAGCCGCTGTGCCAGCCGCTTCGGCAGTACCTCGCCCAGCACCGTGCGCAGTTCGGCGGCGGGTCGTTCGCGCTTCATCTGGCGCAACCACTCGCCGGCATCCTGGCCGGGCAGCAGGTCCAGCTCCAGCGCATCGCCGGGTTGCCAGAACGAGGAGATCTGCAGGATCGCCGGGCCACTCACGCCGCGATGGGTCAGCAGCATGAAGTTCTGGAAGCTCCTGCCGTTGCAGCGCGCCTCGATCGGCAGGGCGACACCACTCAGATCGGCCAGCCGTTCCTGGTGCTTGCCGCTGAGCGTCAGCGGCACCAGCCCTGCGCGGGTCGGCAGCACCTGGTGGCCGAACTGTCGGGCCACTTCATAACCAAAGCCGGTGGCACCCATGCTGGGAATGGACAGGCCGCCGGTGGCAACCACCAGCGAGGCGCAATGGAACAGGCCATGGGTGGTATGCACGCGGAAGCCATCGCTGCCGTGCTCGATGCGCTGCACGCTGCACTCGGTGCGCACCTGCACGCCGGCCGCCTGGCATTCGTCCACCAGCATCTTCACGATCTGCTTGGACGAGACATCGCAGAACAGCTGGCCCAGCTCTTTTTCGTGATACGCGATGCCGTGCTTGTGCACCAGCTCGATGAAGTGCCAGGGTGTGTAGCGCGCCAGCGCCGACTTGCAGAAGTGCGGGTTGGCCGACAGGAAGTTGGCCGGGGTGGTGCCGGTGTTGGTGAAGTTGCAACGGCCACCGCCGGACATCAGGATCTTCTTGCCGACCTTGTTGGCATGGTCGATCACCTGCACCTGGCGGCCGCGCTGGCCAGCCGTGATTGCGGTCATCAGCCCGGCCGCGCCGGCGCCGATGACCACCACATCGCAACGGATGGTGCTCATGCCTTGGCGCGCTTGCGCCAGTTCGGGATCACGTCGAGCTGGATCTGGTCGTTGAGCAGCTGCACTTCGCCGTCCTGGATCAGCACGCTCCAGCGCATGGCGCGCTGGATCTGCTGGCCCCACAGTTCGACGAAGGCACCATCGAGGTCGACCACCGACAGGTTGTCGAAGCGCGCCAGGCCCTTGCTCTGCTTGCTCCACCAGATGTCCGAAGCGTTGCCGCCGTAGTTCACCACCTGCACCTGGCGGCTGCGGTTGCTGGCCTTGCGGATGCGCGATTCGTCTGGATGGCCCAGGTCGATCCATTGCAGGATGTCGCCGGTGTAGTCGTGCTCCCACAGGTCCGGCTCGTCATCGGTACTCAGGCCGCGGCCGAATTCCAGGCGGTCGCCGGCGTTCAGCGCGAAGGCGAGCAGGCGCACCATCAGGCGATCGTCGGTCTCGGACGGGTGCTGGGCCAGGGTCAGGTTGTGGGTCACGTAGTAGCCGCGATCCATGTCGCTGATCTGCAGTTCGGCCTTGCGGATGGTGGCGGTGAGAGCCATGGGGGGTCCGTGGACTAAAGACGACAATGATAGAGGTTTGCTCCAGAGGTGTCCGTTGCCGGTCTGTCTGCGCAGCGTCAACGGTGGCACTCTTGCGCTCTTTCCTGCCGCAGGAGTGCCACCTATGATCCTGCCCAGCCGCCTGCAGCTGCCGCCCGGCCACTGGCGCAGCCTGCTCGATGGCCTGTGTGCGCGCTTCCCGCGCATCGACCGTGCGCAGTGGCAGGACCGCTTCGCCCGAGGCCGTGTGCAGGATCCGCAGGGCAGGGCACTGGCGCCGGACATGCCCTGGCAGGTGGGGTTGGAAATCCAGTACTTCCGCGAGGTGGCCGACGAACCGGTGATTCCCTTCGCCGAGACCATCCTGCATCTGGATGCGCACCTGCTGGTGGCGGACAAGCCGCACTTCCTGCCGGTGACGCCGGCCGGTGGCTATGTGCGCGAAACCCTGCTGGCGCGCCTGGTCGTACGCACCGGCAACACCGAACTGGCGCCGTTGCACCGCTTGGACCGGCTGACCGCCGGCCTGGTGCTGTTCTCGACCCAGGCAGCCACGCGTGATGCCTATCAACGGCTGTTCCGCGAACGGCGCATCGAGAAGACCTATGAGGCGCTGGCACCGGCGCTGCCCGGGCTGGCGTTTCCGTTGCAGCGGGACAGCCGCCTGGTGCCGGGGGAGCCATTCTTCCGCATGGCCGAAGTGCCGGGCGAGCCCAATGCGCGCAGCCGGATCGAGCTGATCGAGGCTGAAGGGCCGGTCTGGCGCTACCGGCTGCTGCCGGAAACCGGCCGCAAGCACCAGCTGCGCGTGCACATGGCGGCGCTGGGCGCGCCGATCGAGGGCGATGACCTGTATCCGCTGCTGAGGCCGCGCCCGGATGAAACGGTCGAGTCGCCCCTGCAGCTGCTGGCGCAGGGGCTGGCCTTCGATGACCCATTGAGCGGGGAGCCCCGGCGGTTCAGCAGCCGGCGCCGCCTGTGCCTGCCCGGCCAGGGCGGGTAGGGCCGTTCAGCGAACCGGGCGTCGGGCCAACCAGCGGTCCAGCTCGGCAGCGAACAGCTGCCGGTCGCACGGGCCCAGCGGCGGCGGGCCACCGGTCTGCACCCCGGCGCCGCGCAGCTCTTCCATGAAATTGCGCATCGACAGCCGCTCGGCCATGTTGTTCGGGGTGTACAGCTGGCCGCGCGGGTTCAGCGCCACGGCCTTCTTCTCCAGCACCAGGGCGGCCAACGGGATGTCCTGGGTGACCACCAGGTCTCCGGCGGCGACCCGCTCGACGATGGCGCTGTCGGCCACGTCCAGGCCCTGCGGCACCTGGATCGAGCGCAGCCAGCGCGATGGCGGGGTGCGGATCCACTGGTTGGCAACCAGGGTCAGCTCGATCCCAACGCGTTCAGCGGCACGGAACAGGATGTCGCGAATGACGGTGGGGCAGGCATCCGCGTCCACCCAGATGCGGGGCAGGGCGGGTTCAGCTTGGGTTTCAGCTTCAGTCATTTACCCAGTGTAGGGTAGGAAAAACCTGAATGGGGACTCGGAGTTAGGCTTGATCGGCTGCCAAGCCTTGTCACGCCTAGCGGGCAGGGTTTGCCCATGAACGTCCGGGCTATCGCTTTTTGCAGAAAACACGCGTATCGTTCGACCCACTGTGTTTGCTAGGGTCACCGTGAATCGTGGCCTGGTGCAGTTGATCTCACGATCCGCTCATCGATCCGCTTTACCAACGCCTGCAACTCAGTCTCGGCCCCGATACCCGGTGGCTGCGATTTTTTTCAACATGTGTTTCAGGAGTTAGTCAAATGTCTGATCGTCAGACCGGCACCGTCAAGTGGTTCAACGACGCCAAGGGCTTCGGCTTCATCACCCCGGAAAGCGGCCCGGACCTGTTCGTGCACTTCCGTGCCATCCAGGGCACCGGCTTCAAGACCCTGCAGGAAGGCCAGAAGGTTACCTTCATCGCCGTCCAGGGCCAGAAGGGTATGCAGGCTGACCAGGTGCAGGCGGTCTAATCCGTCTGCTACCGTTTGGTAGCCAGAACGCCGGAAGCGAAAGCTTCCGGCGTTTTTTGTTGCCTGCTGTTCTGTAGCGTCGAGCCATGCTCGACTGCTTTCCAAAGGCAGTCGAGCATGGCTCGACACTACATGGGGCATGCACTGCTCGCGGTACGATGCGGGCCTCCCCAAGGATCATCCCCATGCGCATCGTCCATCACCTGGAAAACTCCCGTTCCCTGCGTGTGCTGTGGATGCTGGAGGAGCTGGGGCTGGACTACGAACTGCGCCGCTATCCGCGCGATCCGAAGACGCTGCTGGCGCCGCCGGAGCTGCGCAACGTGCACCCGCTGGGCAAGTCGCCGGTACTGCAGGATGGCGAGCTGGTACTGGCCGAGTCCGGTGCCATCCTCGACTACCTCGCGGATCGCTATGACACCCAACGCCAGCTGTCGCCGTCACCGATGCCGGCCGATGGCGCCGAGCGCATCGCCTACCGCTATTGGTTGCACTACGCCGAAGGCTCGGCGATGCCGCCGCTGCTGCTGACCCTGGTGATGGGCCGCATCCGCAACGCGCCGATGCCGTTCTTTGCCCGTCCGATCGCGCGCAGTATCGCCGACAAGGCCGAACGTGGCTTCATCGGCCCACAGCGGCGCCTGCACCTGGACTGGATGGAGCGCCGCCTGGCCGAAAGCCCGTGGTTTGCCGGTGAACGCTTCAGCGCGGCCGACATCCAGATGAGCTTCCCGATCCAGGCTGCGGCCGCGCGCGGCGGTGGTCTCGACGACAAGCCGGCACTGCGTGGCTTCCTCAAGCGTATCGGTGAGCGACCCGCCTACCAGCGTGCCGAGGCCCACGGCGGCCACCTGCAGGCGCTCAGCGGCAATTGAGGAGGGCGGCCGTCGCCCCCATCTTCAGCACCATGGATACCGACAGCCCCCGTTTCAACAACCGCCTGCTGCAGACCCTGCCGGGCGATCCCGAATCCGGCCCGCGCCGGCGCGAAGTGCTGGGTGCGGCCTGGTCGCCGGTGATGCCGACCCCGGTGACGGCGCCCACGTTGCTGGCCTGGTCGCCGGATGTTGCCGCGATGCTTGGTTTCGATACCGCTGAAGTCGAAAGCGAAAGCTTCGCGCAGGTGTTTGGCGGAAACGCGCTGTACGCCGGCATGCAGCCTTGGGCGGCCAACTACGGCGGCCATCAGTTTGGTCACTGGGCCGGCCAGCTCGGCGACGGTCGCGCGATCTCGCTGGGTGAACTGGTCGCGCCCGATGGCCTTCATTGGGAGCTGCAGCTGAAGGGGGCGGGGCCCACGCCGTACTCGCGCGGCGCCGATGGTCGCGCGGTACTGCGCTCGTCGATCCGCGAGTTCCTGTGCAGTGAAGCGATGCACCACCTTGGCGTGCCGACCACGCGTGCGCTGTCGCTGGTTGGTACCGGCGACGACGTGGTGCGCGACATGTTCTACGACGGCCATCCGCGTGCAGAGCCCGGCGCCATCGTATGCCGCGTGTCGCCGTCGTTCCTGCGCTTTGGTTCCTTCGAGCTTCCGGCATCGCGCGGGGAAACCGCACTGCTGCAGCATCTGGTTGATGCCTGCATCGCCCGCGACTTCCCCGAACTGCAAGGGCAGGGTGAGGCGCTGTATGGCGACTGGTTCGCGCAGATCGCGGTGCGCACCGCCGAGATGATCGCGCACTGGATGCGCGTCGGCTTCGTGCATGGCGTGATGAATACCGACAACCTGTCCGTTCTTGGTCTTACGCTCGACTACGGTCCCTATGGCTGGGTCGAGGATTTCGATCCGGACTGGACGCCGAACACCACCGATGCGCAGGGTCGCCGCTACCGCTTTGGCACCCAGCCGCAGGTGGCGTACTGGAACCTGAGCCGATTGGCACAGGCGTTGTCACCGTTGTTTGCCGATGTCGAACCATTGCAGGCTGGATTGGCTGCATACCAGTCCACCTTCGTGGCCTGCACGCGCCGCGATGCCGCAGCCAAACTCGGCCTGGCTGCGGCAGATGATGAAGACCTGCAGCTCTACCTGCGCTGGCAGCAGTTGATGCAGGACGGGGGTATGGACATGACCCTGGCCTGGCGTGCGCTGATGCGTATCGATCCGGTGGCACCGGATGTGGCGCTGCTGGATGCGGTGTACTACGACGAGGCGCGCCAGCAGGCGGTGCAGGCGCCGTTGCAGCAGTGGCTGCAGGACTATGCGGTGCGGTTGCAGGCCGATCCGCTGTCGGCCAGCGAACGCCTGGCGAAGATGACAGCGGCCAACCCGCTGTACGTGCTGCGCAACTGGCTGGCCCAGGAAGCCATCGATCGCGCGGAGCAGGGCGACCTCGGCGGTGTTCATGTGTTGCAGGACGTACTGCGCAATCCATACACCGAGCGTGCCGGTCTGGAACACTTCGCCAGCAAGCGCCCGGCGTGGGCCGACAATCGCGCCGGCTGCTCGATGCTGTCCTGCAGTTCCTGAGGGTAGGTTTCGGCAGGGCTGCGCCCTGCACCTGCAGAGGCAAGGGCCGAATCCAAAGCCAAAGCCAAAGCCAAAGCGGCGTTGGATTGCTGATGGTCTGGTGGGGCGGTGTGGGGCTGCAGGACACGCCGTAAACCCGTCCCTGGGGGCTCGATGGCGCCATCCATGGCGCCAACGGTCCTGCAGCCCCACACCACCCCACCTCCGACAGATTCCCGCTGCTGTGGGTAGGTGTCGACCTTGGTCGACACGGTCGATCCACGCCATGCGTGGATGCTTTTCGTTCAATTCTCGAAATATTCGATCTCGATTGAGATTCATCCACGCATAGCGTGGATCTACGACAGATCGCAGGAATCTGTCGAAGGCGGGGTGGGTCCGGTTGCGGGGGCGTGAGCCGCATGGATGCGGCGACCGAGCTTACATGGACGTACTTGCAGCGCCCCCCGCAACCGGACCCACCCCGCCATCCCTCGGAATGCGGCTTTTGTTTTCGCTTTTGCTTGCGCGGTGGCCTCTGCAGGTGCCGGGCGCAGCCCGGCCGACACCCCCAACAGGCAGCCGGCGCCCGGAACAGGTACCCTATGCCGCCATCAGACAACCAACGTGACATGACCGACGCCCTCGTCGCTCCGCAGTGGGCCTCCCGCCTGCGCGACATCGCCGACTTCCCCAAGCCCGGCATCCTCTTCAAGGACATCATGCCGCTGCTCGCCCATGGCGAGGACTTCCGCGGTGCCATCACCGCGATGGCCGACCGTTGGCGCGACCAGAATCTGGACGCGGTGATCGGTATCGAATCGCGTGGTTTCATCCTCGGTGCCGCCATGGCGCTGGAACTGGGCGTGGGCTTCGTGCCGGTGCGCAAGCCGGGCAAGCTGCCGGGTCAGGTGCTGCGCGAGGAATACACGCTGGAATACCGCAGCGACTGCATCGAAGTGCACGCCGATGCCCTGCCGGCCGGTGCCCGCGTGGCGATCATCGACGACGTGCTGGCCACGGGCGGCACGCTGGTCGCCGCGTTGTCGCTGGTGCGCCGCCTGGGTGTCGAGGTGGTGGGTGCCGGCGTGCTGGTCGAGCTGGACGGCCTCGGCGGCCGCGCACGCTGGGAAGCGGACCTGCCGCTGCACACCGAACTGGTGTTCTGAGTCTGTCGCCGGGCGTGGCCCGGCGCTACACACGGCATGCAGGTAGTGCCGGGCCATGCCCGGCGACTACCTTGCCAATCACATCATCCGCACGCGGAAGCGACGGCCCTTGATCTTGCCGGCTTCCAGCCTGGCCACGGCCTTGTTGGCCTGCTCTCGGGCGATCGCCACGTAGGAGCGGGTCGGGAAGATCGCGATCTTCCCGATGAACTTGGCTGACAGGCCGGCATCACCGGTCAGCGCGCCAAGGATGTCGCCCGGGCGCAGCTTGTCGGTCTTGCCACCATCAATGCGCAGGGTGCGCATCGCGGCCTGCGGCAATACGGCCGGGCGCGAGGTCGCCAGCGGCGTCTTCTGCCAGTCCAACGGCTGCCCCATCTGCGCTTCGATGGCTTCGGCGCGGGTCTTCTCACGGCCGGCCACCAGGCTGATCGCCAGGCCGCTGGCACCGGCACGGCCGGTACGGCCCACGCGATGCTGGTAGCTCTCTACGTCGGTCGGCAGCTCGTAGTTGATCACCGCCGCCAGCTCTTCCACGTCCAGGCCACGTGCGGCCACGTCGCTGGCCACCAGCACGTTGCAGCTGCGGTTGGCCAGCAGCAACAGCACTTCCTCGCGGTCGCGCTGCTCCATGTCGCCATGCAGGGCGAGCGCGGAGAAGCCGAACTGCTGCAGGGAATTCGCAACCTCGTCCACGTCCTTGCGGGTGTTGCAGAACACCACCGCTGATTCCGGCGTGTACTTCAGCAGCAGGCCCGCCAGCGCCTTCTGGCGGTGCGCCGGTTCCACCTCGCAGAACAGGTGGCGGATGGCCGGCGCCTGATCGGCGCCTTCCACGGTCACTTCCACCGCGTCGCGCAGCAGGTCACGCGCCATGGCGCGGATGCTGTCGGGGAAGGTGGCGGAGAACAGCAGGCTCTGGCGGTCCTTGTGGGTGCGGCCGGCGATCTCGCGGATCGGCTCCTCGAAGCCCATGTCGAGCATGCGGTCGGCTTCGTCCAGCACCAGCGTGCGCACCGCGCCCAGGTTCAGCGCGCGCTTGCGTGCCAGCTCCTGCACGCGGCCGGGTGTGCCGACCACCACATGCGGGTCATGGCCTTCCAGCGACGCCAGCTGAGGGCCCAGCGGCACGCCGCCCACCAGCAGCAACAGCTTCAGGTTGGGGATGCCGGTGGCCAGCTTGCGGATCTGCTTGCCGACTTGGTCGGCCAGTTCGCGGGTCGGGCACAGCACCAGTGCCTGCACGCGGATCAGGCTGGGGTCGATGGCCTGCAGCAGGCCCAGGCCGAAGGCGGCGGTCTTGCCGCTGCCGGTCGGCGCCTGTGCGATCACATCGCGGCCATCCAGAATGGCCGGCAGGCTCTGCGCCTGCACGGGGGTGAGGGTGGTGTAGCCGAGGGCATCCAGGCCGGGCTGCAGGGCCGGGCTCAGCGGCAGGGTCGAGAAGTCAGTCATGGCGCATTGTACCCGTCCGGTCGCGCGCGGCTGCCCTTTGTAGAGCCGAGCCGATGCTCGGCTGCTTCACCTCTGAAGCCGAGCGTCGGCTCGGCTCTACATCGGGGGTAGGCTCAGCCCAGCACCGCCAACACGCCCTGATGAATCGCCAGGCAACCGAACAGCAGCCAGGCGAACAGGATCAGCGCCAGCAGCAGCGGCTTCAGGCCGGCCTGGCGCAGCGCCGAGACGTGGGTGGTCAGGCCCAGCGCGGCCATCGCCATCGCCAGCAGCACGGTATCCAGCTGCACCAGCCCGGCCTGCAGGCCAGCCGGCAGCAGATGCAGCGAGTTGAAACCGGCCACCGCCACGAAACCGAAGGCGAACCACGGCACCACGATGCGCGCCTTCCTGCCGTCGGCGCTGGCCTTGCCGCCACGCGCCAGCCACAGCGACAGCGCAACCAGGAACGGCGCCAGCAGCATCACCCGCACCATCTTGGTGATCACCGCCGTATCAGCCGCCGCTTCATTGACCGCACGGCCTGCCGCCACCACCTGTGCGACTTCATGCACCGTCGCACCGGTGAAAAGGCCGTACTGCCGCGCATCCATCGCCAGCCAGCCGTGCGACTGCACCAGGGCATACAGCGCCGGGTACAGGAACATCGCCAGCGTGCCGAACACCACCACCGTCGACACGGCCACCGTGACCTGTGCCGCGCGGCCACGCACCACGGGTTCGGCGGCCATCACCGCTGCCGCGCCGCAGATCGCGCTGCCAGCACCGATCAGCATCGCTGCCTCGCGCTCCATCTTGAACACGCGCACACCCAGCCAGCAGGCCAGGCCGAAGGTGCTGGCGACCACCAGCACGTCCATCAGCACGCCGCTGACGCCGACGTGGCCGATGTCCTGGAAGGTCAGGCGCAGGCCGTACAGCACGATGCCGGCGCGCAGCAGCCAGTGCTTGGAAAAGCCGACACCGGCCGCGCTGCTCGGCGCCAGCCGCGGGTAGAGGGTGTTGCCGATCACGATGCCGGCGACGATGGCCACGGTCAGCGCACTCAGGCCGTGTGCCTGCAGCCACGGCAGCTCGGCCAGGTACAGCGACGCCGCTGCGATCAGGCCGACCAGCAGCAGGCCGGGCAGGCGCGGCTGCCAGCGTTGGCGCAGGGCGGGCAGGGACCAAGGGGAGAGGGCGGGGGCGTTCATGGCACGGGCAGCGCTGGAGAGATGGGGCAAGCGTGCGCCTGAGACGATTACCTGTAAAACAAATAATATAGGTGAAACCTACCCATCAAGAAGGTAAGTGCCATGCGCCTGACCTTGCGCCAGCTGCAGGTCTTCGTCGCCATCGCCGATCACGGCAGCACTACCGCCGCCGGCCAGGCCATCGCGCTCTCGCAATCCGCCAGCAGTGCCGCCCTGCAGGAGTTGGAAGCCCACTTCGGCACCCCGCTGTTCGACCGCATCGGCCGCCGCCTGGCGCTGAACGGGCACGGCCGCGCACTGCTGGAGCCGGCGCGTACTTTGCTGGTCAACGCCGCCGATCTGGAGCGGCAGCTGGCCGCCGGCGGCGACCCGTCGCAGGGCGCGCCGCTGCGGCTGGTGCTGGCGGCCAGTACCACCATCGGCAATTACCTGCTGCCGCCACGCATCGCCGAACTGCTGCGCCAGGCGCCACAGGCCGAGGTTGATCTGCGCATCGACAACAGTGCCGGCGTTGTCGCCGCCGTGCAGCGCCTGGACGTCGACGCCGGCCTGATCGAAGGCCCGTGTCACGAACGCGGCCTGCAGGTGACCGCCTGGCAGCAGGATCCGCTGGTGATCGTCGCCGCCGACGACGCTCCGCCGCGCTGGACGCTGGACGAACTGCGCCGCGCCCGCTGGCTGCTGCGCGAGCCCGGCTCGGGCACCCGCGAGGCGGTGGAGCAGGCGTTGTTGCCGCATCTGCGTGGCTTCGCCCAGACCCTGCAGCTGGGCAATACCGAAGCGATCAAGCAGGCCGCCATCGCCGGCCTCGGCCTGGCCTGCCTCTCGCGCCACGCGCTGGAAGAGCCGCTGGCGCTGGGCCACCTGCGCGTGCTGGACACCCCGCTGCCTCCCCTGCAGCGCACGCTGTGGCTGGTGCGCCACCCGGGCAAGCAGTGGCTGCCGGGGTTGCAGGCGTTGCTGGGGCAGGTGGAGTAATCCATCAGACCCCCAGTCGAGTCCATCCATCGACACTTCTTGTAGCGCTCATCCACGCATGGCGTGGATCGACCGTGTCCACCAAGGTCGCCACCTACCAGAGCAGAATGCCGTTCCGACAGATCGCAGAAATCTGTCGAAGGCGGGATGGGTCCGGTTGCGGGGGTGTCCGCGGCATGGATGCCGCGGCCAAGCCCCCAGGGACGGGTTTACGGCGTCCCCCGCGACCGGACCCATCCCGCCATCCCACAGGAAACCAGCTTTTGACGTTGCTTTGGCTGCGGCGGTTGCCTCTGCGGGTGCCGGGTGCAACCCGGCCGACGCCCCCAACCCGTACAATATCCGGATGCCTCTGATTACTCTGCAGAACGTCGACTTCAGCGTCGGCGGCCCGTTGTTGCTGGAAAAGGCCGAACTGTCGATCGAGCCGGGCGAACGCATCGCCCTGATCGGCCGCAACGGCGCCGGCAAATCCACCCTGCTCAAGCTGCTGTCCGGCGACCACAAGCCCGATGACGGCGAAGTCCGCGTGCAGCAGGGCGTGCGCGTCACCCGCCTGGAGCAGGAAGTGCCACACGGCGCCGCCGGCTCGGTGTTCGACGTCGTCGCCGATGGCCTCGGCGAACTGGGCCAGTGGCTGGCCGAATTCCACCACCTCAGCCATGCCGAGGTGTTCGATGGCGAAGCCCTCGGCAATGTGCAGGCCAAGATCGACGCCGCCAACGGCTGGGGCCTGGACCAGCGTGTCAGCGAAACCCTGACCAAGCTCGACCTGGACGGCGAGGCCGAGTTCGGCCGCCTGTCCGGCGGCATGAAGCGCCGCGTGCTGCTGGCCCGCGCGCTGGTGTCCAGCCCGGATGTGCTGCTGCTGGACGAACCGACCAACCACCTCGACATCGAAGCCATCGACTGGCTCGAAGCGTTCCTGAAGGGCTGGAGTGGCAGCGTGGTGTTCGTCACCCATGACCGCCGCTTCCTGCGTGCGCTGGCCACCCGCATCGTCGAGATCGACCGCGGCCAGGTCACCAGCTGGCCGGGCGACTGGGCCAACTACGAGCGCCGTCGCGAGGAACGCCTCAACGCGCAGGCGCAGGAAAACGCACGCTTCGACAAGCTGCTGGCGCAGGAAGAAGTGTGGATCCGCCAGGGCATCAAGGCCCGTCGTACCCGCGACGAAGGCCGCGTGCGCCGCCTGAAGGCGATGCGCACCGAGCGTTCGCAGCGCCGCGATCTCAGTGGCAACGTCAAGATGGAAGCCGCGCAGGGCGTCAGCTCCGGCAAGAAGGTCATCGACGTCAAGGACATTTCGTTCGCCTTCGGCGAGCGCACCATGGTCCGCGATTTCACCACGACCATCCTGCGTGGCGACCGCATCGGCCTGATCGGCCCCAACGGCAGTGGCAAGACCACGCTGCTGAAGCTGCTGCTGGGTGAACTGCAGCCGGCCAAGGGCGAAGTCAACGCCGGCACCAACCTGCAGATCGCCTATTTCGACCAGTACCGCGCGGTGCTGCGCGAAGACTGGAGCGCGATCGAGAACGTGGCCGAAGGCCGCGATTTCCTCGAGTTCAACGGCAAGCGCAAGCACGTGCATGCCTACCTGCAGGACTTCATGTTCACCCCGGAACGTGCGCGCGCACCGATCACCCGCCTGTCCGGTGGCGAGCGCAACCGCCTGCTGCTGGCCAAGCTGTTCGCGCAGCCGTCCAACCTGCTGGTGATGGACGAACCGACCAACGACCTCGACGTGGAAACCCTGGAGCTGCTGGAAGAGCTGCTGGGCGACTACACCGGCACGCTGCTGCTGGTCAGCCACGACCGTGACTTCATCGACAACGTGGTGACCTCCACGCTGGTGATGGAAGGCGATGGCGTGATTGGCGAGTACGTCGGCGGCTACAGCGACTGGCAGCGCTATGCAGCCAGCATCGCAGCGCCTGCTGCGGCTCCGGCAGCCAAGCCGGCGGTTGCTGCGCCGGCCACCCCGACGGCCGCAGCTCCGGCCGCACCGAAGCGCAAGCTGGCCTACAAGGAAGCACGCGAACTGGAGCAGCTGCCGAAGACCATCGAGAAGCTGGAAGGCGATGTCGAAGGGCTGACCTCGGCGATGAACGATCCGTCGTTCTACACCCGCAGCAGCGCCGAAGTGACCGCGCACACCCAGCAGCTGGCCAAGGTGCAGGCCGAGCTGGATGCCGCGTACGCACGCTGGGAAGAGCTGGAAGGCTGAGTATCGGCCGGCGCCAGCAGTGCGCCGATTGATGTAGACCCGAACCCGCGTTCGGCTCATCGTGATCTGACCTGAGAGCAGCCGAGCGTAGGCTCGGCTCTACCGAGGCATGCCAGCAGACGTTGTAGAGCCGAGCCCACGCTCGGCTCGTAGATCCACGCCATGCGTGGATGTCTGCATCAGTGCGGACCATGGTCCGCACCCAACAAAGCGGATTCCACACCCACCGGGGGGGCTGGGAGTCATTTGACCCCGTGCAGATCCCGCAACTGGCTCGGCCGGCTACCGAAATACGCCGCCAGATCGGCGATGTCCTGATCACTGAGGTCCTTCGCCTGCGGCGTCATCAACATGTGCTGGCGGTCACCGGCACGGTAGGCCTGCAGGGCGTGCGCCAGATAGTCGCCGTACTGCCCTCCCAGCTTCGGATAGGTCGGGTCGATCGGCGCATTGCCGTCAGCCCCGTGGCAGTCGATGCAGCTCTGGTTGGTGGCCTTGCCCTTCACCTTGGCGCGGGCTTCACCGGCGGCCTCGCGGCCTGCGGGCAGGCCGGCCGAAGAAGAAGAGCCGTGTTCGCCGCTGGCATGGCCCGGGTCGGCGGCGGATTTCTCGCTGTTTTCCACCTGCGACTGCGAACAGGCCGCCAGCAGCAGGGCAACGGACAGGGCGATGGCGTGACGCATCGGATGCGCGGCTTTCGACATGGGCGGGCCTTACTTGACGGTGGACAGGTAAACAGAGAGATCGGCGATCTCCTGTTCGCTGAAACTCATCGACTGCGCCTGCATCGTCGGATGCCGGCGCTTGCCCTGGCGGTATTCGGTCAGGGCCTGGGCCAGGTACTGCTGGGTCTGGCCGCCGATCTTCGGCACCCGGTAGCTGGGGTAGGCGTTCTTGTAGCCGGTGATCCCGTGGCAGCCCTGACAGGTGTAGGCCAGGACACGGCCATTGTCGAAGTTGCCGGTGGGGGCGGCGGGCGCCGGGGCAGCGGCGGGAGCCGGGGCCGGGGCCGGTGTGGCAGGAGCAGGAGCGGGCTGTGCGGCGGCCCCAAGGGGCAGGAGGACGGCCAGAGCGAGACAAGCGGCGAGCGGCTGCGGGCGCATGGTGTCGTTTCCGGGGATTCGGGTCTGGTCGTTCCGGCGTGGGGTACGGAACGACCCGAGTATAGCCCCAGGTTTCATCTAGCTGAAATGGGGGGCGGGCCGACCAGTGGCGTGAAGGCACCATGACCTTTGGGATATGGTGTTGCCGTGAAGTGGTGCATTACTTTGCTACCACACCTGTCCACGCATCCTCCAGGGACCTGACGATGTCGCACCCAACCTTCCTGTCCGGCCGTCGCAGCGGAATCTGCGCTGCCGCACTGCTGATCTCCACCTCCCTGCTGCTGGGCGGTTGCGCCGCAGGGCCCAATTCCGAAGCCAAGGCCGCCGAGACCAAGGAGGAGAAGAAGGTCGACGCGGTCCCGGTCGAAGTGGCCGTGGCCAGCCACCGTGCCGTCGCGGCCAGCTACACCGGTACCGCCGCGTTGGAACCACGCGCCGAATCGCAGGTGGTCGCCAAGACCTCCGGCGTGGCGCTGGCGGTGCTGGTCGAGGAAGGCCAGCGGGTGACCGCTGGCCAGCCGCTGGTGCGCCTGGACCCGGACCGCGCACGCCTGGCCGTGGCGCAGAGCGAAGCGCAGATGCGCAAGCTGGAAAACGACTATCAGCGTGCACAGAAGCTGGTCGTCCAGCAGCTGGTCAGTGCGGCCAGCGTTGACCAGCTGCGCTACGACCTGGAAAACGTCCGTGCGCAGTACCGCCTGGCCACGCTGGAACTGTCCTACACCACGGTGGTGGCGCCGATCTCCGGCGTGATCGCCTCGCGCTCGATCAAGACCGGCAACTTCGTGCAGATCAACACGCCGATCTTCCGCATCGTCGACAACTCGCGGCTGGAAGCCACGCTCAATGTGCCCGAGCGCGAGCTGGCCACGCTGCGCGCCGGCCAGCCGGTGACACTGGCTGCCGATGCACTGCCGGGGCAGAGCTTCACCGGCACCGTCGACCGCATCGCGCCGGTGGTGGATTCGGGCAGCGGCACGTTTCGCGTGGTCAGCGCCTTCGATGGCGCCGCGCATGCGCTGCAGCCCGGCATGTTCGGCCGCATCCGCATCGATTACGACCAGCGTGCCGATGCGCTGGTGGTGCCGCGCCTGGCGCTGCTCGACGACGGTGAGCCGGCGGTGTTCCGGGTGCGCGAAGGCAAGGTCGCACGCGTTCCGGTCAAGCTGGGTTACGCCGAGGGCCCGTGGGTGGAGATCCGTGATGGCCTGGCGGCCGGTGATCAGGTGGTCACCGCCGGCAAGGTCGCGCTGCGCGACGGCACCGCAGTGCAGGTGATCGCCGATCCGAAGGCAAAGGCGAAGACGGTCGCAGCGGCCGCCAAGCCGGCAGACAAGGCCGGGAGCAAGCAATGACCGCCCCGGGCCACGACCACGGTGCCTCGCCGGCGAGCGACGGCGCCGCCGCGGGCATGCGCGGCGGCCTGGTGGAATTCGCCACCCGCCGCCGCGTGACCATCGCCATGTGCACGGTCACCCTGCTGCTGTTCGGCCTGATCGCGCTGGGCAACCTCAAGGTCAACCTGCTGCCCGACCTGAGCTACCCGACGCTGACCGTGCGCACCGAGTACACCGGTGCGGCGCCGACCGAAATCGAAACCCTGATCACCCAGCCGGTCGAAGAAGCGGTGGGCGTGGTCAAGAACCTGCGCAAGCTGAAGTCGGTCTCGCGCACCGGCCAGAGCGACGTGGTGCTGGAGTTCGCCTGGGGCACCAACATGGACCAGGCCAGCCTGGAGGTGCGCGACAAGATGGAAGCGCTGAACCTGCCACTGGAGGCCAAGGCCCCGGTGCTGCTGCGCTTCAATCCGTCCACCGAGCCGATCATGCGCCTGGTGCTGTCGAACAAGGTGGCACCGGCCAGCGATGCCGATGCGATCCGCGAGCTGACCGGCCTGCGCCGCTATGCCGATGAAGACCTGAAGAAGAAGCTGGAGCCGGTCACCGGCGTCGCAGCGGTCAAGGTCGGCGGTGGCCTGGAAGACGAGATCCAGGTCGACATCGACCAGCAGAAGCTGGCGCAGCTGAACCTGCCGATCGACACCGTCATCAAGCGCCTGAAGGACGAGAACATCAACATCTCCGGCGGTCGCCTGGAGGAGGGTTCGCAGCGCTTCCTGGTGCGCACCGTCAACCAGTTCGCCGACCTGGAGGAAATCCGCAACCTGCTGGTGACCACCCAGGCCGCCAATGGCAGCGCGGCCGACTCGGCACTGCAGCAGATGTTCAACATCGCCGCATCGACCGGTTCGGCGGCCGCGATCGCGGCGGCGTCGGCGGCGCAGAGCGCGTCCTCCGGCGGTGGTTCCAGCGTGGTCGCCAACGGTGTGCCGGTGCGCCTGAAGGATGTGGCCACCGTGCGCCAGGGCTACAAGGAACGCGAAGCGGTGATCCGCCTGGGTGGCAAGGAATCGGTTGAACTGGCCATCTACAAGGAAGGCGATGCCAACACCGTGTCCACCGCCGAAGCGCTGCGCAAGCGCCTGGAGCAGATCAAGGGCACCTTCCCCTCCGATGTCGAGATGACCACCATCGAGGACCAGTCGCGCTTCATCGAGCACGCCATCGCCGACGTCAAGAAGGATGCGGTGATCGGCGGGCTGCTGGCCATCCTGATCATCTTCCTGTTCCTGCGTGATGGCTGGAGCACGTTCGTGATCAGCCTGTCGCTGCCGGTCTCGATCATCGCCACGTTCTTCTTCATGGGCCAGCTCGGCCTGAGCCTGAACGTGATGTCGCTGGGCGGTCTGGCACTGGCCACCGGCCTGGTGGTGGACGACTCGATCGTGGTGCTGGAGAGCATCGCCAAGGCCCGCGAGCGTGGCCTGGGCATCCTGCAGGCGGCCATCGTCGGTACCCGCGAAGTGAGCATGGCGGTGGTCGCCTCGACCCTGACCACCATCGCGGTGTTCCTGCCGCTGGTGTTCGTCGACGGCATCGCCGGCCAGCTGTTCCGCGACCAGGCACTGACCGTGGCGATCGCCATTGCGATCTCGCTGCTGGTGTCGATGACGCTGATCCCGATGCTGAGCTCGCTGAAGGGACGGCCGCCGCTGGCGTTCCCGGAAGAGGCACCGAACGAGCCGTGGCAGCCGCAGAACCGTTGGCAGAAGCCGGTGGCGCTGGGTCGCCGTGGTGCCGTGGCGACCGCGCGCTGGAGCTTCTATGCACTGGCCTGGCTGGTCGTGCGGGCGTGGCGTGGCGTGGTGGCGGTGGTTGGCCCAGTGATGCGCAAGGCCAGCGATCTGGCGATGAAGCCCTATGCCGGTGCCGAGCGCGGCTACCTGCGACTGCTGCCGAGCGCGCTGGCGCACCCGGGCAAGGTGCTGGGCGTGGCCACGATCATCTTCGTGGCGACCATGGCGCTGGTGCCGATGCTCGGTGCCGACCTGATTCCGCAGCTGGCACAGGACCGCTTCGAAATGACGGTGAAGCTGCCGGCAGGCACGCCGCTGAAGCAGACCGATGCGCTGGTGCGCGAGCTGCAGCTGGCGCATGGCAAGGGTGAAGGCGTGGCCTCGCTGTATGGTGTCAGTGGCAGCGGCACCCGCCTGGATGCCAGCCCGACCGAAAGCGGCGAGAACATCGGCAAGCTGACCGTGGTGATGGAAGGCGGCGGCAACGCGCGCACCGAGGCGGAGATCACCGAGCGCCTGCGTGACACCATGGGCCAGCATCCGGGTGCCCAGGTCGACTTCGCGCGGCCGGCGTTGTTCAGTTTCTCCACGCCGCTGGAAATCGAGCTGCGCGGGCAGGACATGGCGACGCTCGAAGTGGCCGGCCAGCGCCTGGCGGCGATGCTGCGCGGCAACGCGCACTACGCCGACGTGAAGTCGACGGTGGAGGAGGGCTTCCCGGAAATCCAGATCCGCTTCGACCAGGAACGCGCGGGTGCGCTGGGCCTGACCACCCGCCAGATCGCCGATGTGGTGGTGAAGAAGGTGCGCGGTGACGTGGCCACCCGCTACAGCTTCCGTGACCGCAAGATCGACGTGCTGGTGCGTGCACAGGAAGGTGATCGTGCCAGCGTGGAAAGCATCCGCCGCCTGATCGTCAATCCCGGCAGTACCCGTCCGGTGACGCTGGACGCGGTTGCCGACGTGGTTGCCACCACCGGCCCCAGCGAGATCCATCGTGCCGACCAGACCCGCGTTGCGGTGGTCTCGGCCAACCTGCGCGACATCGATCTGGGTGCGGCCATGCGTGAAGTGCAGCAGATGGTCGCCGAGCAACCGCTGGGCGCGGGTGTCGGCCTGCACATCGGCGGCCAGGGTGAGGAGCTGGCGCAGGCGGCGAAGTCGCTGATCTTCGCCTTCGGCCTGGCGATCTTCCTGGTCTACCTGGTGATGGCGTCGCAGTTCGAGTCGCTGCTGCATCCGTTCGTGATCCTGTTCACCATCCCGCTGGCGCTGGTCGGCGCGATCCTGGCACTGATGCTGACCGGCAAGCCCATCTCGGTGGTGGTGTTCATCGGCCTGATCCTGCTGGTGGGCCTGGTCACCAAGAACGCGATCATCCTGATCGACAAGGTCAACCAGCTGCGCGAGTCCGGCGTGGCCAAGCATGAGGCCCTGGTGGAAGGTGCGCGCTCGCGCCTGCGGCCGATCATCATGACCACGCTGTGCACGCTGTTCGGCTTCCTGCCGCTGGCGGTGGCGATGGGCGAGGGTGCTGAAGTGCGTGCGCCGATGGCGATCACCGTGATCGGTGGCCTGCTGGTGTCGACCCTGCTCACCCTGCTGGTGATCCCGGTGGTGTACGACCTGATGGATCGCCGCGGTGATGCCTACTACCGCGAGCGTGGCCGCAAGCACGCCGGTGAGATCGAGCCGGGTGCAGCAGGCAGCGCGGCGGGTGTGGAGGAGCCGGCATGAGTGTTGCCGAGTTCTCCATCCGCCGTCCGGTCACCACCATCATGTGTTTTGTGTCACTGGTGGTGATCGGCCTGATCGCCTCGTTCCGGCTGCCGCTGGAAGCGCTGCCGGACATCTCCGCGCCGTTCCTGTTCGTGCAGATCCCGTACACCGGTTCAACCCCGGAGGAAGTGGAGCGGACCATCATCCGCCCGGTGGAGGAATCGCTGGCGACGATGACCGGCATCAAGCGCATGCGCTCGTCGGCCACCTCCGAGGCGGCGCTGATCTTCATCGAGTTCAGCGACTGGGACCGCGACATCGCCATCGCCGCCTCCGATGCACGCGAACGCATCGATGCGATCCGCAGCGACCTGCCCGATGACCTGCAGCGCTACAACGTGTTCAAGTGGTCCAGCAGTGACCAGCCGGTGCTGAAGGTGCGGCTGGCCAGCACCACCGACCTGACCACTGCCTATGACATGCTCGACCGCGAGTTCAAGCGGCGCATCGAGCGCATCCCCGGCGTGGCCCGCGTCGACATCACCGGCGCGCCGCCGAACGAGGTGGAGATCGCCATCGATCCGAACCGCCTCAACGCGCACGGTCTGAGCATCAATGAGCTGAGCGAGCGCCTGCGCACGCTGAACTTCTCGATCTCCGCCGGGCAGATCGATGACAACGGCCAGCGCGTGCGCGTGCAGCCGGTGGGCGAGATCACCGACCTGCAGGAAATGCGCGACCTGGTGATCAACGCCAAGGGCCTGCGCCTGGGCGACATCGCCGACGTGCGCCTGAAACCGGCGCGGATGAACTACGGGCGTCGCCTGGACGGCAACCCGGCGGTCGGCCTGGACATCTTCAAGGAACGCAGCGCCAACCTGGTGGAAGTCTCGCGCGCGGCGCTGGCCGAGGTCGAATCGATCCGTGCGGAGCCGTCGATGCGCGACGTGCAGATCAAGGTGATCGACAACCAGGGCAAGGCGGTGACCTCCTCGCTGCTGGAACTGGCCGAGGCCGGTGCGGTCGGCCTGATCCTGTCGGTGACGGTGCTGTTCTTCTTCCTGCGCCATTGGCCGTCCACGCTGATGGTCACCCTGGCCATCCCGATCTGCTTCACCATCACCCTGGGCTTCATGTACTTCGTCGGGGTGACGCTTAACATCCTGACCATGATGGGCCTGCTGCTGGCCGTCGGCATGCTGGTCGACAACGCCGTGGTGGTGGTGGAGAGCATCTACCAGGAGCGCGAGCGCCTGCCCGGGCAGCCGCGGCTGGCCTCGATCATCGGCACCCGCAACGTGGCCATCGCGCTCAGCGCCGGCACGCTGTGCCACTGCATCGTGTTCGTGCCGAACCTGTTCGGCGAGACCAACAACATCAGCATCTTCATGGCGCAGATCGCGATCACCATCTCGGTCTCGCTGCTGGCCTCGTGGCTGGTCGCGGTAAGCCTGATCCCGATGCTGTCCGCGCGCATGGCCACGCCCAAGCTGGTGCACTCGCAGACCGGCATGATCGCGCGCCTGCAGCGCCGCTACGCCAGGCTGCTGGACTGGTCGCTGCACCATCGTGGCTGGAGCCTGCTCGGCATTCTGCTGGTGGTGCTGGTCAGCCTGGTGCCGATGAAGCTGACCAAGATCGACATGTTCGGTGGTGACGGCGGCAAGGACATCTTCATCGGCTACATGTGGAAGGGCGCCTACACCTACCGGCAGATGTCCGAGGAAGTGGCGCGGGTGGAGAACTGGATCGATGCCAACCGTGAACGCCTGCACGTCAAGCAGGTCTATTCCTGGTACAGCGAGCAGGAAGGCAGCTCCACCGTGGTCACCCTGGACGAGAAGTACGCCAAGGACATCAAGGCGCTGCAGGAAGAACTGCGCAAGGGCCTGCCGAAGTCGGCGCGCACCGACTACTTCGTGGGCAACCAGGGCGGCGATGGGGGTGGCGGCGGCAACCAGGGCGTGCAGGTGCAGCTGGTCGGCGACTCCAGTTCGATGCTGCAGGAGATCGGCCAGGAAGTGGTGCCGCTGCTGGCCCAGCGTGCCGAGCTGCGCGATGTGCGCATCGACAATGGTGAGAAGGGCGGCGAGCTGAAGGTGCGCGTCGACCGCGAGCGCGCCGCCGCATTCGGCTTCAATGCCGAACAGGTGGCCAGCTTCGTCGGCCTGGCCCTGCGCGGTGCGCCGATGCGCGAGTTCCGCCGCGGCGACAATGAAGTGCCGGTGTGGGTGCGCTTCGCGGGCGCCGAGCAGAGCAGCCCGGAAGACCTGGCTGGTTTCAGCGTGCGCACCGGCGACGGCCGCAGCGTGCCGCTGCTGAGCCTGGTCACCGTTGACGTCGGCTCGTCGGCCACCCAGATCGGCCGCACCAACCGCCAGACCACGCTGACCATCAAGGCCAACCTGGCCGAAAAGGTCACCGCACCGGATGGCCGCAAGGCGATGGAGGCGGTGCTCAAGCCGATGAACTTCCCGGCCGGCTATGGCTTCACCTTCGATGGTGGCGATTACGGCAACGACGATGAGGCGATGCAGCAGATGGTGTTCAACCTGCTGATCGCGCTGGTGATGATCTACGTGGTGATGGCGGCGGTGTTCGAGTCGCTGCTGTTCCCGGCGGCGATCATGAGTGGCGTGCTGTTCTCGATCTTCGGCGTGTTCTGGCTGTTCTGGATCACCGGCACCTCGTTCGGGATCATGTCCTTCATCGGCATCCTGGTGCTGATGGGCGTGGTGGTGAACAACGGCATCGTGATGATCGAGCACATCAACAACCTGCGGCGCGGCGGCATGGGACGCACGCAGGCGCTGGTGGAGGGCTCACGCGAGCGATTGCGCCCGATCATGATGACCATGGGCACGGCGATCCTGGCGATGGTGCCGATCTCGCTGACCAACACGCAGATGTTCGGCAATGGCCCCGAGTACGCGCCGATGGCGCGCGCGATTGCCGGCGGCCTGGCGTTCTCGACCGTGGTCAGCCTGCTGTTCCTGCCGACCATCTATGCGGTGCTGGATGACCTGCGCAATGCCGTGACGCGGCTGATCCGCCGCGCGCGCGGCCTGGAGGTCGTGGCGGGTACCCCGGTGTAGTGGTCGAGCTTGCTCGACCGTAATGCGCGACAACGTGTTGTGGTGTGGGGGAGGCCGGTCGTAGTGGGGCGGCCTCCCCCTTTTTTTGCCGGGCATGGCGTGCCAACCAAGCTTGGCACCTACCAGAGCGCAGTCGAGCTTGGCTCGACGCTACACGGAACAATCAACCCGCCACCTTGCCCCACACCTTGAACGTGGTCAGCCACAGGCCGAGCATGCTGCCGATGTTGGTCAGCATGAAGGTCAGCACCACGCGCGTGACCCGATTGCGATACCAGCCCTTCAGGCTCTGCGCATCGTCGCGCAGCTTGAGGAAGTCCTCATACGCCGGCTTGCGCAGGCGCGCTTCCACCAAGGCCGAGAATGCGCCGGTCGGGATGCTCAGGCGGAACGGCTTGAACGGGGCCACCGCGATTGCAGTGAGGATGCTCAGCGGGTGGCCACCGGCCAGCAGGCAGCCCAGGCCCGCCAGGCCGCCGGTATACATCGCCCAGGTCGCCAGCAGCTCGGTACCCACGCCGAGGCCGCCGCGATAGAAGCCCACGCCGATGCCGGTCGCCACGATCGCCAGGATGCCCAGCGTGAACCAAGGGATGTTGCGCTTCTTCGGTACCGCTTCCAGCTCGGCACGCAGCGGCGCCGGTGCTTCGGTGTCGGTTTCCAGGTAGCGCGCCAGGCCTGCAAGGTGACCCGCACCGACAACCGCCAGCACTTCACGCTGCTGCGGGTTGTGCTCCTCGCGCAGGCGCGTGGCCATGTAGCGGTCGCGCTCGCCGATGATGGTCTCGTACAGCGCTGGGCTCTCGCTGGCGAACTCACCGAAGCTCGATTCCAGCATGTCGCCCTGCTTGAGCTTCTCGATCTCGTTCTCGCCCACTTCCTCGGACGAGAACAGGCCGGCGCCGAGGCCGGCGACCAGCTTCAGCTTGCCGAAGAAACCCAGCCGCTGCGAGGCGCGGCGGAAGGTCAGGCCGACCTCGCGGTCGATCAGGTGCACCGGCAGGTCGCGTTCGCGGGCCAGTTCCACCGCGCGCTTCAGTTCGGCGCCCGGCTCGATGTCCAGCTGTTCGGCCAAGCGGCGCTGGTAGGCGGACAGCGCCAGGTTGGCCGCGAACAGGGCGACGCGGCCCTTGCGGATCACCTCGACCAGGTCGAGCTTGGCCAGCGTGTCCGGATCACTCAGTGCCTGCAGGCGCTGCGGGTCCAGTTCAACGGCAACGGCATCGAAGCGGCCGCTGTCGATGGCTTTCTCCACCGCCTCAACGCTGGCGCGCGAAACGTGGGCAGTGCCCAGCAGGGTGTAGCGCACGCCGTCGCGTTCGACGACGCGTACCGGCTGGCCGGCGAACAGGTCGTCGCCGGTTTCGGGAAGGGTTTCGGTCATGGGTTCATTCATTGGAAGGTGCGGTGTCGGCGCCATCGCCGAGCGCGCGCTGCATCTGCACGGTATCCAGCCAGCGGCCGTGCTTGCGGCCGAGGCCACGGAACACGCCGACCAGCTCGAAGCCGAAGCGTTCGTGCAGCTTGATTGAAGCGGTATTGGTCGGTTCGCCGATCACCGCCACCATCTGCCGGTAGCCACGCGCCACGCAGGCATCGATCAACGCCTGCAGCAGGCCGGTGCCAACGCCCTTGCCCTGGAACGCGGCATCGACGTAGACCGAGTTCTCCACGGTCCACTGGTAGGCAACGCGGGTACGGTAGGTGTTGGCGTAGGCATAGCCGGCCACCTGGCCGTCGATCTCGGCGACCAGGTAGGGGAAGCCGCGGTCGATGATGTCGCGCATGCGGCGCAGCATCTCGGACGCGTCCGGGATGTCGTACTCGTAAGTGTTGACGAAGTCGGTCACTTCCACCGCGTAGATCGCGGTGATCGCGGCGATGTCGGCCGGGCCGGCATCACGGATGAGGACGGCCATGCGCGGCTCCGGCTCAGTCGATGTAGCGCTTGAGCAGGTCACCGTACGCGTCGATGCGACGGTCGCGCAGGAACGGCCAGATGCGGCGCACGTGCTCGCTGCGCTGCAGGTCGACATCGCACAGCAGCACGGTGGCTTCGGTGCCGGCTTCGGCCAGGAACTCACCCTGCGGGCCGAGCACGTGGCTGTTGCCCCAGAACTGGATGCCCGACGCGCCCAGCGGCGAAGCCTCGTGGCCGACGCGGTTGCAGCTCAGCACCGGCAGGCCGTTGGCCACGGCGTGGCCGCGGTGGCTCAGCACCCAGGCGTCGCGCTGGCGGGTCTTCTCGTCCTGCACGTCGTCCGGGTCCCAGCCGATCGCGGTCGGGTAGAGCAGCAGTTCGGCACCGGCCAGCGCCATCAGGCGTGCCGCTTCTGGGTACCACTGGTCCCAGCAGACCAGCACACCGAGGCGACCCACCGAGGTGTCGATCGGCTTGAAGCCGATGTCGCCCGGGGTGAAGTAGAACTTCTCGTAGAAGCCCGGGTCGTCCGGGATATGCATCTTGCGGTACTTGCCCAGCAACGTGCCGTCCTTCTCGAAGACGACGGCGGTGTTGTGGTACAGGCCGGCAGCGCGGCGCTCGAACAGCGAGCCCACCAGCACCACGCCATGCTTCTTCGCCAGCGCGCCCAGGCGCTCGGTGCTCGGGCCCGGAATCGGCTCGGCCAGGTCGAACTCGTCCACCGACTCGTGCTGGCAGAAGTACGGACCGTTATGCAGTTCCTGCAGCAGCACCAGCTTGGCACCCTGCGCAGCCGCCTCGGCCACGCGTGCTTCGATCACCGCCAGGTTGGCGGCGGCATCACCGTGGTTGCGCTCCTGGATCAGGGCGACGGTAAGGGGGCTGCGCGAGTTCATGCGGGGCGTTCCTGCGGGGGAAAACCAGCATGTTAGCGCGGATGGGCGGCGACGGCGTGTCGCGCGCTGAATGGGTGCACGCAATCGGTAGCGCCGGGCCATGCCCGGCGGATTTTCCAGATGCGGCAGCGTTCGCCGGGCATGGCCCGGCGCTACCGGTTCGGCTTACGCCTTCAACAGCCCTTCCGGCAGCTGCATGGTGATGCAGTGCAGGCTGCCGTTCTGCCAGATCAGCGAGCGGCAGGGCACCTGCACGATCTCGCGGCCCGGGTGCGCCTGCGCCAGCACATCGCGGGCCAGGTCGTCGGCCGGATCACCGTAGGCCGGCATCAGCACCGCACCATTGACGATCAGGTAATTGGCGTACGACGCAGCCAGGCGGCGGCCTTCGTCGATCACTGGCTGTGCCCACGGCAGCGGGAACAGGCGATACGGCTGGCCGTCCTTGGTGCGCAGCGCGGCCAGTTCGTTGCCCATCGCCTGCAGCTCGGCGTAGTGCGAGTCGCTCGCGTCGTCGCAGGCCTGGTAGACGATGCTGTCAGCCGAGGCGAAGCGGGCGAGGGTGTCGATATGCGCGTCGGTGTCGTCGCCTTCCAGGTAGCCGTGGTCCAGCCACAGCACGCGGTCCTGCTGCAGCCAGTCGGCCAGGTCGGCGCTCAGGCTGGCGCGGTCGCGGTCCGGGTGGCGCTCGTGCAGGCACTTCCAGGTGGTCAGCAGGGTGCCTTCGCCGTCGGTCTCGATGCCGCCGCCTTCCAGCGCGAACGGGATGCTGCGCACCGGCGCGTCGTTGAACACACCGGCCTGGTCGAGCACGCCCACCAGCTGGTCATCCAGGGTGGCGTCGAACTTGCCGCCCCAGCCGGTGAAGCGGAAATCCAGCAGCTGGAAGCCGCCGTCGGCGCGGCGCAGGGTGATCGGGCCGGAGTCGCGCAGCCAGGTATCGTCGTAGGCCGCCGTGGTGAAGTGGACCTTGTCCATGTCGATGCGGTTGGAGCGCAGCCGCATCTCGGCATAGGTCTCCACATCATCGTCGGCCACGCAGATCAGCACCGGCTGGAAGCGGGTGATGGCCGCGACCAGGGCGATGTAGGTCTCTTCCACCTGGCCCAGGCGGTCGGCCCAGTCGGTGTCGGCGGTGGGCCAGGCAATCAGGACGCCGCTCTGGGCTTCCCATTCGGCAGGAAAACGAAGGGTCTGGTTCATGGTCTCGCTACACAGGCCCGCCCACGGCGGGTAAAGGGATCAACGGATCGGCGGTTTCGGGCCGATTTCGTTCGGGTCCGCCTGGTTGGCCACCACGTCGATCACCTTCTGCTTCTCGAAGTAGACGGTGAACTGCGGGTACACCCAGCGGTTGATGGTCGGCCACTGCCGCTTCTGCCCGCCACGTGGCTGCAGCTGCTCGCTGGGCGCGCCGAACTGCGCCTGCACCTGCTGCATGCTCTGGCCGCGCACGGGCAGGGCACCGGCCGGCTTCTCGCGGGCACGGTCGACAAGCAGGGTATCGGCCAGTGCCGGTGTGGCGGCGGCCAGGGTGGCCATCACGGCCAGGGCGGACAGGTAACGCTTCATCTCGATCTACTCCCCAGTGGTCAAGAAAGGCGATTACAGCAAAAACGGCAGGAAAAAGCCGCATAAACAAAAAACCGCCCGAAGGCGGTTTCTTGCATCGGGTCGGCCCCGCGTAGGGCCAGCCGCAGCCGTAAGGCTGTGAGGCTTAGCGCTGACGCGCCTTGAAACGCGGGTTCGACTTGCAGATGACGAAGATCTTGCCACGACGACGCACGACCTTGCAGTCACGGTGACGGGCCTTCGCCGACTTCAGGGAGGACAGGACTTTCATGGCATACCTCGGCGTAAACAGTAGTTGTTCGGGTGGAGCGTGGCCGCGATATGCGAAAGACAATCGGCAGTTGACGCTCGTTCAAGCCCGCCATTCTACCGGGCTTTTCCTCGTGGTTTCAAGTGGTTGCACAAAAGATCCCGCTGGGGGTGTCCGGCAGGGGCTAGAATGACCCCTTCACACGCTCTGGGAACCCCATGAATCCACTCGCTCCCGTCCTGACCATCGACGGCCCTTCCGGGGCCGGCAAGGGTACCATCAGCCGCATCATCGCGCGCCGGATGGGCTGGCATTACCTGGATTCGGGCGCGCTGTACCGGGCAGTGGGCGTGGCCGCGAGCTGGGCCGACATTGATACGTCCGATGCCTCGGCACTGGTGCGCTGCACCTTCGACACCCATGTTCAGTTTGTTGAACAGGGCGAGTCGATGCGGGTCATGGTCAACGGCACCGATGCCACCGACGAGCTGCGCCTGGAGACCACTGGCGCCCTGGCCTCGGCCATTGCCGCCATTCCGGAGGTCCGCGCGGCCCTGAAGGAGCGCCAGCGCGCATTCAGGGAGCTGCCCGGCCTGGTTGCCGATGGCCGCGACATGGGTACGGTGATCTTCAAGGACGCCCCCTATAAGGTCTTCCTGACCGCCAGTGCCGAGGAGCGCGCCGAGCGCCGGCATAAGCAGTTGAAAGACAAGGGGGTTTCTGTTAACTTTGATGACCTCCTGCGCGAGATCATGGCCCGCGATGCCCGTGATGCTCAGCGTACCGTGGCGCCCCTGAAGCCGGCAGACGATGCTGTCCTCATCGACACCACAGGCATCGGCATCGCAGATGTCGTTGCCAGAGTGATGGATCTGCTTCCGGTTCCGGCTGCCTGATCCGTTCGCGCGGGAGCACTGCCAGCAGCATCGGCGGTGGTCGCGCATAACAGTGCTGTACCAGCTCCGTCGCGCAATGATGCGTGGCGGTTTTCCTACTACACACGACCTGCGTTTCCGGGGTCGACCAACAGGCGGGCGGTCGCCATTCCCCTGAAGGGGACGCCACCGACCCATGTGTCCAACAGAGTAAATCTAATGACCGAATCATTTGCCGAACTGTTTGAAGCCAGCCAGGCCAACCTGGCCAAGCTGAAGCCGGGCGCCATCGTCAGCGGTACCGTTGTTGAAGTCCGCGGCGATGTCGTGGTGATCAACGCTGGCCTGAAGTCCGAAGGCATCGTGCCGATCGAACAGTTCCGTAACGACGCTGGCGAAATCGACGTCGCCGAAGGCGACATCGTCAAGGTCGCCCTCGACTCGATCGAGAACGGCTTCGGCGAAACCGTCCTGTCGCGCGAGAAGGCCAAGCGCGCGATGGTGTGGGACGAGCTGGAAGAAGCGTTGGAAAAGAACGAAACCATCACCGGCCGCATCAGCGGCAAGGTCAAGGGTGGTTTCACCGTGGACATCAAGGATGTCCGCGCCTTCCTGCCGGGTTCCCTGGTCGATGTGCGCCCGGTGCGCGATCCGGCCTACCTGGAAGGCAAGGAGCTCGAGTTCAAGCTCATCAAGCTGGACCGCAAGCGTAACAACGTCGTGGTCTCGCGCCGCGCTGTCGTCGAAAGCGAGCACTCGGAAGAGCGCGAGCAGCTGATGGACAAGCTGCAGGAAGGCGCGATCCTGAAGGGTGTCGTCAAGAACCTGACCGATTACGGCGCGTTCGTGGACCTGGGCGGTATCGACGGCCTGCTGCACATCACCGACATGGCGTGGAAGCGCGTGCGTCACCCGTCGGAAGTCGTGAACGTTGGCGACGAGCTGGACGTCCGCGTGCTGAAGTTCGACCGCGAGCGCAACCGCGTTTCGCTGGGCCTGAAGCAGCTGGGCGAGGATCCGTGGGACAACATCGGCCGTCGTTACCCGGCCAACAGCCGCGTCTTCGGCAAGGTCTCCAACGTCACCGATTACGGTGCGTTCGTTGAGATCGAGCCGGGCGTCGAAGGCCTGGTGCACGTCTCCGAGATGGATTGGACCAACAAGAACGTCAACCCGTCCAAGGTTGTCCAGGTTGGTGATGAAGTCGAAGTGATGGTGCTGGACGTCGATGAAGAGCGTCGCCGTATCTCGCTGGGCATGAAGCAGGTTGCCGCCAATCCGTGGGAAACCTTCGCTGCCACCCACAAGAAGGGTGACAAGGTGTCGGGCCAGATCAAGTCGATCACCGACTTCGGCATCTTCATCGGCTTGGACGGCGGCATCGACGGCCTGGTCCACCTGTCCGACATCAGCTGGAACACCACCGGCGAAGACGTCGTTCGCAACTTCAAGAAGGGCGATACCCTGGACGCCGTCGTCCTGGCTGTCGATCCGGAGCGCGAGCGCATCTCCCTGGGCGTGAAGCAGCTGGAGCAGGATCCGTTCGGCCAGTACATGGCTGCCAATCCGAAGGGCTCCAAGGTCGAAGGCGTGGTGAAGGAAGTCGACGCCAAGGGCGCGATCATCGAGCTGGCTGACGGCATCGAAGGTTACGTCTCGGCCCGCGACATCGCCAACGAGCGCGTTGACGACGCCACCCAGCACCTGAAGGTCGGCGACAAGGTCGAAGCCAAGTTCGTGGGCATGGACCGCAAGGGCCGTACCCTGCAGCTGTCGATCAAGGCCAAGGACGACGCTGAAATGCGCGAAGTGCTGGAGGAATACCAGTCCTCTTCGGCTTCCAGCGGCACCACCCAGCTGGGCGCGCTGCTGCGTGCACAGCTGAACGGCAACAAGTCCGAGTAATCGGCCTTACGCTGTTCGTTGTTTCCTGGACGGCCCGGGCATTGCCCGGGCCGTTTCAGGCTGGGATACCCCTGATGTGAGCCGGTAATGACCAAATCCGAACTGATCGAAATCCTTGCGCGCCGCCAGGCGCACCTGAAGGCCGATGATGTCGATCTGGCGGTGAAGTCGTTGCTGGAAATGATGGGCGGATCGCTGTCCGCCGGGGATCGCATCGAAATCCGTGGTTTTGGCAGCTTCTCGCTGCACTATCGTCCGCCGCGCCTGGGTCGCAACCCGAAGACCGGCGAATCGGTTGCCCTGCCGGGCAAGCACGTCCCCCATTTCAAGCCGGGCAAGGAACTGCGCGAGCGGGTCAGCAGTGTGCTGCCGCTGGACGCCGATCCGGCCTGAGCCTCCCGTCGCGCCACCGCGTGCGAATCCAGCCGCGAGTCGGATAAGCTACGGACTCCTGCCACTGGAGCTGTCGCATGAAGGTTTTTCGTCTGCTGGTCCTGCTGGCGGTACTCATTCTTGGGTTGATCATCGGTGCCATGAACATGGACGAGATGACCATCAACCTTGTTTTCACCCAACTGAAGACCTCGGTCGGCGTGGCAATCATTGCCGCATTGCTGATCGGTGTCATCGTCGGCGCTGGCCTGGTGCTGGTGAGCGTGGTCATTCCGCTCTACAGCCAGTTGCGCCGCGCCAACAAGTCCGCTGTCGCCACGCCGGCACCGGTTGCTTCCCCCCAATCTTTTGATGGACGCTGATCGAAGATGGATTTCGTCACCGAGTGGTTCTGGTTCTTCCTGTTCGTTCCGCTGGCCGCACTGGCCGGGTGGGTGATCGGACGGCGTGGTGGTCAACGCCACGGTGACAGCCAGGTCAGCCGCCTGTCGAGCACCTATTTCCGTGGCCTGAACTACCTGCTCAACGAGCAGCCGGACAAGGCCATCGAGCTGTTCCTGCACATCGCCGAGCTGGACAAGGAAACCTTCGAGACCCAGGTCGCGCTGGGCCATCTGTTCCGTCGCCGCGGCGAAGTCGACCGCGCCATCCGCCTGCATCAGGGCCTGGTCAACCGCCACGACCTCAGCGATGCGCAACGCGTGCAGGCGCTGCTGGCGCTGGGCGAGGACTACATGAAGTCCGGCCTGCTGGACCGCGCCGAAACCGTGTTCACCGAACTGGCCCAGCTGGACCAGCGTGCTCCGCAGGCACTCAAGCACCTGATCGGCATCTACCAGGCCGAGCGCGACTGGGAAAAGGCGATCGACAACGCCACCCGTTTCGAGGACGTCACCGGCGAGCCGATGGGCAAGCTGATCGGGCAGTTCGAGTGCGAACTGGCCGAACGCTTCCGCGGTGCCGGCAAGCTGGAAGAGGCGAGGGCAGCGATTGCCCGGGCCTACCAGGCCGATGCGATGTCGGTCCGTGCCGGCATCATTGAAGGCCGCCTGGAAACCGATGCCGGCAATCCGGAAGCGGCCGTGCGCGCCTTCGAGCGCGCGGCGCGCAACGATCCGGAGTACCTGCCGGAGCTGCTGCCGGCGCTGATGCAGAACTACCGCAAGGTGGGCGATCTGGCCGGCGCGCGCGCCTTCCTGTCGGAGATGACCGAGCATTACCGTGGCATTGCCCCGGTGCTGGCGCTGACCCGTCTGATGGAAGAGCAGGAGGGCGTGGCCCCGGCCCGTGCCTACCTGGGCCGCCAGCTCAAGGATCGCCCGTCGGTGCGTGGCGAGTCCGCGCTGATCGACCTGACACTGGCTGAAGGTGCCGATTCCACGGCGACCTTGCACGACCTCAAGCACATCACCGACCAGTTGCTGGTGCGCAATCCGGCCTATCGCTGCACCCGTTGTGGTTTCGGTGCGCGCACCCACCACTGGCAGTGCCCGAGCTGCAAGGAGTGGGGTACGGTCAAGCCGCTGCTGAACTACGCGGTGCTCTGATCCATGCCGTGGCTCGTGATGGGCGCGCTGCTGGGTCTGGCCCTGCTGAGTGCGGCACTGACCTGGGCAGCGCGGGGCTACGCGCTGCGCCGGCAACTGTTTGACCAGCCGGGCGAACGCCGCAGTCATAGCGTGGCGACCCCGCGTGGCGGCGGCATCGCCATCGTCATCAGCCTGATGGTGACCGCCGGTGTTGCCATGTGGGCCTGGCCCGAAGCGCGTCCGAGCCTGCTGGTCGCCAGCCTTGGCCTGGCGCTGGTGGCGGGTATCGGCTGGTGGGACGACCACCGGCCGCTTCCGGCCATGCGCCGCCTGATGGTGCACTTCATCGCCGCCGCGCTGCTGGCCGCGCTGGTCAAGGTCCATGGCGGCAGCTGGCTGCTGGCCGTACTGGTCCTGCTGTTCACCGCTTCGCTGATCAACATCTGGAATTTCATGGATGGGATCAACGGCATCGCCGCCAGCCAGGCCATCGTGGTCGCGCTGGGACTGGCGCCGCTGCTGCCTTGGCCGTACTCGCTGGCGGCGGTCGCGTTGGGGCTGGCCTGCCTTGGCTTCCTGCCGTTCAACTTCCCGCGGGCCCGGATCTTCATGGGCGATGTCGGAAGTGGCGCGCTGGGCTACGCCGTGGCGGCGGTGCTGGCACTGGCCAGCGTAAAGACCGACATTCACTGGATCCTGCTGCTGGTGTCGGCATCGCCCTTCCTTGTGGACGCGGGCTTCACACTGCTGGCGCGCATCATTTCCGGACAACGCTGGATGGAACCCCATACCCAGCACGTTTACCAGCGCGCGGTGCAGGCAGGAGCCAGTCACGCCCAGGTAACAGGGATGTACTTTGCTTTGGGCCTGTTCAGTATTACAGTGCTTAATGTCTGCTCCAATTTGCAGCCGAGGTGGGAGGCTGCCGTGGCGATCGCGTGGTTCACCGCGCTGAGCGTCCTCTGGCTCCTCCTGCGCAATGGATTGCGCCACCCAAAAGGAAATACCTGACTTATGGCTTCACCCTGGCGGGACAGAATCCTCGGCCTGATGCCGCGTTCGGCCATCGTCTGCCATGACCTGTTCATGGTCTGGGCGTGCTGGCAGCTGCTCCACGCGGGGCGGTACTCGATCCTGGCCAACGCCCCCGAGCTCCCACTCTGGAACGTCGACACCACGCTGGTGCTGCTGCTGCAGGGCATGGTGTTCTGGCGCGTCGGCCTCTATCGCGGCCTGTGGCGGTTCGCCAGCGTCAGCGACCTGCTGAACATCTTCAAGGCCAGCTTCATCGGCATGGTCGCCATCGTGCTGGTGCTGATGTGGAAGCGCTTCGACGGCGTGCCGATGTCGGTGCTGGTGATCTATCCGTTCGCGCTGTCGGCGCTGCTGGGCGCGCCGCGCCTGCTGTACCGGGCCTGGAAGGACTATCAGGCGCTGCAGTCGGACTCGTCCGCGCGTCGCGTGCTGATCCTGGGTGCCGGCCAGGCCGCCGAGACCCTGGTCCGCGACCTGCGCCGTTCGGGCAATTTCGAGCCGGTCGGCCTGCTGGACGACGCGCCGCACCTGCGCGGTGCCAAGCTGCAGGGCCTGCCGATCCTCGGCACCCTGGACGATGCGCCGACAGTGGTCCGCGAGACCGCGGCCAAGCTGCTGGTGATCGCCATTCCGTCGCTGGACGCTGCGGGCATGCAGCGCATCGTCGCCATCTGCGAAAGCACCGGCGTGCCGTTCCGCACCGTGCCCAAGCTCAGCGATATCCTGCAGGGCCAGTCGCTGCCGGGGCAGTTGAAGGAAGTGGCGATCGAGGACCTGCTCGGCCGCAAGCCGATCATGCCGGACTGGAACCTGATCCGTGGCTGGTTGGGCGGGCGTACGGTGATGGTCACCGGCGCGGGTGGTTCGATCGGCTCCGAGCTGTGCCGCCAGTGCGCGCGTCACGGCGCCGGCCGCATCATCCTGCTCGAGATCAGCGAGCTGCTGCTGCTGACCATCGAGGGCGAGCTGCGGCGCAGCTTCCCGGATGTCGAGGTCGAAGCGGTGCTGGGCGACTGCGGTGACCCGGCGGTGATCCGCCACGCCCTGTCGCTGCACCCCGTCGACACCGCCTTCCATGCCGCCGCCTACAAGCATGTGCCGGTGCTGGAGCGGCAGCTGCGCGAAGCGGTGCGCAACAACATCCTGGCCACCGAGAACGTGGCCCGCGCCTGCCTGGAGGCACGCGTGGAGCATTTCGTGTTCATCTCCACCGACAAGGCGGTCGACCCGGTCAATGCGCTGGGCGCCAGCAAGCGCTATGCGGAGATGATCTGCCAGAGCCTGGACCAGAAGTCCACGCATACCCGTTTCGTCACGGTGCGCTTCGGCAACGTGCTGGCCTCTGCAGGCAGCGTGGTGCCGTTGTTCCGCGAACAGATCCTGCGTGGCGGGCCGGTGACCGTCACCGATCCGGAGGTCAGTCGCTACTTCATGACCATCCCGGAGGCCTGCCAGCTGATCCTGCAGGCGGCCGCTTCGGCGTCGCACGGTGCGATCTATACGCTCGACATGGGCGAGCCGGTGCCGATCCGCGTGCTGGCCGAGCAGATGATCCGCCTGGCCGGCAAGCAGCCGTACAAGGACATTCCGATCATCTACACCGGGCTGCGTCCGGGCGAGAAGCTGCACGAGACGCTGTTCTATTCGGACGAGGACTACCGTTCCACCGCGCACCCGAAGATTCTCGAGGCCGGTGTACGCACGTTCTCGCGTGATCTGGTGTTGGGCAATGTTCCACGTCTGCGCGATGCCGTGGCTGGTTACGACACCACCAGCATCCAGGAGATCCTGTTCGCGACGATGCCGGAGTTTTCTCCTATCGAACAGGATGCTTACATTTCATCCGCTAAAGTCGTACCTTTTCCGGCACGTGAGGCCAACAGGCACCAATGAGCAAGCGAATTCGCAAGGCAGTTTTTCCAGTGGCAGGGCTCGGGACGCGCTTTTTGCCGGCAACCAAGACGGTTCCGAAGGAAATGTTGCCGATCATTGATCGTCCGCTGATCCAGTACGCGGTCGATGAGGCGATCGAAGCGGGCTGTGACACGCTGGTGTTCATTACCAACCGCTACAAGCACGCGGTCGCCGACTACTTCGACAAGGCCTACGAGCTGGAGCAGAAGCTCGAGCGCGCCGGCAAACAGGAACAGCTGGAGATGATCCGCCACGTGCTGCCCAACGGCGTGCGTGCGATCTTCGTGACCCAGGCCGAGGCCCTGGGCCTGGGCCATGCGGTGCTGTGCGCCAAGGCCGTGATCGGCGACGAGCCGTTCGCGGTGCTGCTGCCGGATGACCTGATCTGGAACCGCGGCGACGGCGCACTGAAGCAGATGGCCGATCTCAACGAGGCCAGTGGTGCAAGCGTGATCGCCGTTGAAGACGTGCCGCACGACAAGACGGCCAGCTACGGCATCGTGGCCACTGACGCGTTCGACGGCCGCAAGGGTCGCATTTCGCAGATCGTGGAGAAGCCGAAGCCGGAGGACGCGCCGAGCGACCTGGCGGTGGTCGGCCGTTATGTACTGAGCCCGAAGATCTTCGAGCTGCTGGAGCAGACCGGCAGCGGTGCCGGTGGCGAGATCCAGCTGACCGACGCGATCGCGCAGCTGCTGAAGACCGAGGAGGTTGATGCCTATCGTTTCGAGGGCACCCGCTTCGACTGCGGCACGCATCTGGGGCTGGTGGAGGCGACGATCCGCTTTGCGCTGGACAACCCGAAGCTGGCAGGGCCGGCGCGGGAGAAGCTGACGGCGATGTTGGCGGAATAAGGTTTATCAAGCGTTCCGTGCAGCGCCTTGATTGATACGTGATGGGCGGGACGGGTGGGCCGTTGCAGGACACGCCGTAAACCCGTCCATGGGGGCTCGATGGCGCCTTGCTCGTGTGCGCTGTCCTGCGCACACGGCAAGACCGGGGTTGGGCGTCCTGCCCAACCCGCCCGAGGCATGCCTCGGGCCCATGGCGCCAACGGTCCTGCAACGGCCCACCCGTCCCGCCTGGCAGGTTTCCTGCGGGCGCGGACGGGAAGGGCGGAATCAAAGGCAGAAGCACAATCAAAAAAGGCAGCCTATGGCTGCCTTTTTTGATTGTTGGGGTCAGAGCCCTTTGCGCAGCAAAGGGCTCTGACCCCGGCCTTTGACCCTGCCTTGCTCATCCCTCCGCAGCGCGGAATGTTGGGTGGCGCGGGTGGGTGAGGCTGACCGGGACTGTCAGCGGCATGGGCCAGGCGCATGCGCCTGGCGGGTTGGGCAGGACGCCCAACCCCGGCCTTGCTGCGTGCGCAGGATTGCGCACGCTAGCAAGCCGCTGCCAAGCCCCCAGGGACGGGTTTACGGCGTGTCCCGGGCAGCCTCACCCACCCGGGCCCCACAGCCAACCAACAATCAGCCGGCAACGCTTTGAACCTTACAGCGCTTCGAAAATACCCGCCGCGCCCATGCCGGTGCCGATGCACATCGTCACCATGCCGTACTTCTGCTGGCGACGACGCAGGCCGTGCAGCAGGGTTGCGGTACGGATCGCGCCGGTTGCACCCAGCGGGTGGCCCAGGGCGATCGCGCCGCCCAGCGGGTTGACCTTGCTCGGGTCCAGGCCGCAATCGCGGATCACCGCCAGCGACTGCGCGGCGAACGCTTCGTTCAGTTCAATCCAGTCCAGCTGGTCCTGGGTCAGGCCCGCCTGCTTCAGTGCCTTCGGGATCGCGGCGATCGGGCCGATGCCCATCACTTCCGGGCGCACGCCGGCCACCGAGAAACTGACAAAACGGGCCAGCGGGGTCAGGCCGTAATCCTTGATCGCCTGCTCAGAGGCCAGCAGCACGGCACCGGCGCCATCGCTCATCTGCGAGGAGTTGCCGGCGGTGACGGTGCCGCCGAACTGGCCGTTGCGGAACACCGGGCGCAGCTTGGCCAGGCCTTCGGCGGAGGAGTCCGGGCGCGGGCCTTCGTCGGTGTCGGCGATCTTGTTGCGGGTGATGATGCGCTGGCCATCGGCCAGGTCCGGCAGGTGCGAGACGATCTCGTACGGGCTGATCTCGTCCTTGAACTCGCCGTTCTGGATCGCCGCCATGGCCTTCTGGTGCGAGGCGAGGGCGAAGGCGTCCTGGTCTTCGCGCGAGACCTTCCACTCTTCGGCCACCTTCTCGGCGGTGATGCCCATGCCGTAGGCGATGGCCACGTGGTCGTTGTCGAACACGCTCGGTGCCATGGCGATCTTGTTGCCCATCATCGGCACCATCGACATCGACTCGGTGCCACCGGCCAGCATCAGGTCGGCGTTGCCCAGGCGGATCGCGTCGGCAGCCTGCGCCACGGCCTGCAGGCCCGAGGAGCAGAAGCGGTTCACGGTCTGTGCGGCGATGGTGTTCGGCAGGCCGGCCAGCAGCACGCCGATGCGGGCGACGTTCATGCCCTGCTCGGCTTCCGGCATCGCGCAGCCGATGATCGCGTCATCGATGCGGTTGACGTCCACGCCCGGGGCCTGCGCGACGACGCTGCGCAGCACGTGCGCAAGCATGTCGTCGGGGCGGGTGTTGCGGAACATGCCCTTGGGCGCCTTGCCGACCGGAGTACGGGTGGCGGCGACGATGTAGGCGTCCTGGATTTGCTTGGTCATTGCAGTGATCTCTCGAAGTTTTTTGCCGGTGTGCCCACCACGGTGGGCACCTACCAGAGGCGGAGGAGTGCCCACCAAGGTGGGCACCCACCAAAAGCAGTGATGGCGATCAGTTACGCAGCGGCTTGCCGGTCTTCAGCATGTGCGCGATGCGGGCCTGGGTCTTTTCCTGCTGGGCCAGTTCGACGAAGTGCTTGCGCTCCAGGGTCAGCAGCCACTCTTCGTCCACCAGGGTGCCGCGGTCGACCTTGCCGCCGCACAGCACGGTGGCGATGCGCTCGGCGATCTCGTAGTCGTACGGGCTGATGAAGCGGCCTTCCAGCATGTTGACCAGCATCATCTTGAAGGTGGCGATACCCACGTCACCGGCCACCTGGATGCGGCGTGCCGGCAGCGGCGGACGGTAGCCCGCTTCGGCCAGGGCGCGAGCTTCGGCCTTGGCGATGTGCAGCGCTTCGTAGCTGTTGAACACCACCTTGTCGGTGCTGCGCAGCAGGCCCAGTTCCTTGGCGTTGACCGCGGAGTTGGACACCTTGGCCATCGCCACGGTCTCGAAGGTCTTCTTCAGTTCGGCGAACACGTCACCGCCCGGGCCTGCGGCCTGCGAGGCGCGCACGGCCAGTTCCTTCAGGCCACCACCGGCCGGCAGCAGGCCGACGCCGGCCTCGACCAGGCCGATGTAGCTTTCCAGGAAGGCCACGGTCTTGGCGCTGTGCATCTGGAACTCGCAGCCACCACCCAGCGCCAGGCCACGCACGGCGGCAACCACCGGCACCAGCGAGTACTTGATGCGCTGGCTGGTGCGCTGGAAGTTGGCAACCATTTCTTCGAACTGGTCGACCTTGCCGGCCTGCAGCAGGCCCAGTGCACCGGCCAGATCGGCACCGGCAGAGAAGGGCTCCTTCTGCTGCCAGATCACCAGGCCCTGGAAGTCCTTCTCGGCGCGGCTGACGCATTCCTGCAGGCCGTCCAGCACCTGGTCGGACACGGTGTTCATCTTGGTCTTGAAGCTGACCACGGCGATGCCATCACCGTCGTGCCACATGCGCAGGCCGTCGTTCTCGAACACGGTCTCGCCCGGCGCGAACTTCTCGCCCAGCAGCGGATCGGGGAAGCGCTGGCGCTGGTACACCGGCAGCGACGAGCGTGGCAGCTTGGCATTGCGCGACGGGCTGTAGCTGCCTTCGGCGGCATGCACGCCGTCGCGGCCATCGAACACCCAGTCCGGCAGCGGGGCGTTGCTCATGCTCTTGCCGGCCACGATGTCATCGGCGATCCACTGTGCGACCTGCTTCCAGCCGGCGGCCTGCCAGGTTTCGAACGGGCCCAGCGACCAGCCGTAGCCCCAGCGGATGGCCAGGTCCACGTCGCGCGCGGTCTCGGCGATGTCGGCCAGGTGGTAGGCACTGTAGTGGAACAGGTCGCGGAAGGTCGCCCACAGGAACTGCGCCTGCGGGTGCTGGCTTTCGCGCAGCTTGGCGAACTTCTCGGCCGGGTTCCTGATCTTCAGGATCTCGACCACTTCCGGCGCGGCAGCGCGATCGGCCGGGCGGTAGTCCTGCTTCTCCAGGTCCAGCACCACGATGTCCTTGCCGACCTTGCGGAAGATGCCGGCGCCGGTCTTCTGGCCCAGCGCGCCCTTGGAAATCAGCGCGTCCAGCCACTTCGGCGACTTGAAGAACTCATGCCACGGATCATTCGGCAGGGTGTCGCCCATGGTCTTGATGACGTGCGCCATGGTGTCCAGGCCGACCACGTCGGAGGTGCGATAGGTCGCCGACTTCGGGCGACCGACCAGCGGGCCGGTCAGGCCGTCCACTTCATCGAAGCCCAGGCCGAACTGCTGGGTGTGGTGGATGGTCGACAGGATCGAGAACACGCCGATGCGGTTGCCGATGAAGTTCGGGGTGTCCTTGGCGTACACCACGCCCTTGCCCAGGGTGGTGACCAGGAAGGCTTCCAGGCCTTCCAGCACGGCGGCATCGGTGGTGGTGGCCGGGATCAGCTCGGCCAGGTGCATGTAGCGCGGCGGGTTGAAGAAGTGCACGCCGCAGAAGCGGTGACGCAGCTGCTCGGGCAGCACGTCGGCCAGCTTGTTGATGCCCAGGCCCGAGGTGTTGGAGGCCAGCACCGCGTGGTCGGCCACGAACGGCGCGATCTTCTTGTACAGGTCCTGCTTCCAGTCCATGCGCTCGGCAATGGCCTCGATGATCAGGTCGCAGTCCTTCAGCTGCTCCAGGCCCGACTCATAGTTGGCCGGGGTGATGGCTTCGGCCAGCGACTTGCTGGCCAGCGGCGCCGGGCTCAGCTTGCCCAGGTTGGCGATCGCCTTCAGCACGATGCCGTCGGCCGGACCTTCCTTGGCAGGCAGGTCGAACAGCACGGTGTCGACGCCAGCGTTGGTGAGGTGGGCGGCGATCTGGGCACCCATGACGCCGGCACCCAGCACGGCGGCGCGGCGGACTAGCAGGGAATTGGACATGGTGTAGGGCCTTTGTTGGTCAGCAGTTACTGGGTGGAATCAAAGGGAAGCGGGCAGGGCGCTGGCGCGTGCGGCGGCGCGGAACCCGGCTTCGGCGAAATGGATCAGTTCGTGGGCGGCATGGGCACGATGCGCCGCTTCGGTGACACCGGCGGGACGCTTGATCAGCCCGAAGTCGGCCATGGCATAGGTGAGCGAGCCGGCCAGGAAGTCCAGGCGCCAGTACAGCTCTTCCTTGCTCAGGCCGGGCACGCACTCGCCGATGGCCTTGCCGAACGCACGCAGCACGTGGCCGTAGTGGTCAGACAGGAACTTGCGCAGGTTGTCGTTCTTCTCGGCATAGGCGCGGGCGATCACGCGCACGAAGGCGCCGCCGTTCTGGCGGTCCTGGGCCAGCGCCAGCGCCGGTTCGACGAAGGCGGCCAGCACCGGGCGCAGTTCACCGGGGTGTTCGCTGCGGGCCCGCTCCAGCTGCGACAGGCGGGCACCGGTCATCTCGTCCATGCGGCGGCGGAAGACCTCGTTGACCAGGTTTTCCTTGGAACCGAAGTGGTAGTTGACCGCGGCGATGTTGACGTCGGCCTGGCTGGTCACCTGCCGCAGCGAGGTGCCGGCGAAGCCGTGCTGGGCGAACAGCTCCTCGGCCGCGCCGAGGATCCGGTCCTTGGTCGAGAAGTGGGCGGGCTTGGCCATCGATGGGCGGACCTTAATCAAACGATTGTTTGATACTAGAACCAGACGGTACCGTATGGCATTTTGCAGTGCAGCAAAATCGGCCGGCTCGGTCAGATTTCACTCAGGTGGGTGAATGGGTGGACCTGAACCTGTAGAGCCGAGCCCGCGCTCGGCTGCTGTTCGGCCCAAAGGCCAGCCGAGAATGGGCTTGGCTCTACTACAGGGCCACATGGCCCTCTACCACCCGGCCACGTTATCTTTTACAATTCGCCTACGTTTATCAGGCTAAGCCCGCGTCCCGACGCGGGTTTTTTTCATGTTACCCTTCGGGCCATCAGCGGCCCGATTCCATTGGAGACATCCCATGGCGCTGGAGCGCACCCTTTCGATCATCAAGCCGGACGCCGTTGCCAAGAACGTCATCGGCGAAATCTACGCCCGCTTCGAGAAGGCCGGCCTGAAGGTCGTGGCCGCCAAGTACAAGCAGCTGTCGCGCCGTGAAGCCGAAGGCTTCTACGCCGTGCACCGCGAGCGTCCGTTCTTCAACGCGCTGGTCGAGTTCATGATCTCCGGCCCGGTGATGATCCAGGCCCTGGAAGGCGAGAACGCCGTCCTGGCCCACCGCGACCTGCTGGGCGCCACCAACCCGAAGGAAGCCGCTGCGGGCACCATCCGCGCCGACTTCGCCGAATCCATCGATGCCAACGCCGCCCACGGCTCGGACTCGGTCGAGAATGCCGCGATTGAAATCGCCTACTTCTTCGCCGCCACCGAAGTCGTCTCGCGCTGAGAGTAATGCCGTGAACGAGGTCGTACAGTCCCCCGCCATCCAGCCGCTGCCGAAGTCGGCACCCACGGCTGGCAAGCAGAACCTGCTCGACCTCGATCGCGCGGGCCTGGAGAAGTTTTTCGTCGAGGTGCTTGGCGAAAAGAAGTTCCGTGCCCATCAGGTGATGAAGTGGATCCACCATCGCTACGTCACCGACTTCGATGAAATGACCGACCTCGGCAAGGTCCTGCGTGCCAAGCTGCAGGCCCATGCCGAGGTGCTGGTTCCCAACATCGTGTTCGACAAGCCCTCCGCCGACGGCACCCACAAGTGGCTGCTGGCGATGGGCGTGGATGGCAAGAACGCCATCGAGACCGTGTACATCCCGGACAAGACCCGCGGCACGCTGTGCGTGTCCTCGCAGGTCGGTTGCGGCCTGAACTGCACGTTCTGCTCCACCGCCACCCAGGGCTTCAACCGCAACCTGACCACCGCCGAGATCATCGGCCAGGTGTGGGTTGCCGCGCGCCACCTGGGCAACGTGCCGCACCAGATGCGCCGCCTCACCAACGTGGTGATGATGGGCATGGGCGAGCCACTGATGAATTTCGACAACGTCGTGCGCGCCATGAGCGTGATGCGCGACGACCTGGGCTACGGCCTGGCCAACAAGCGCGTGACCCTGTCGACCTCCGGCCTGGTCCCGCAGATCGACCGCCTGTCTGCCGAAAGCGACGTGTCGCTGGCGGTGTCGCTGCATGCGCCGAACGATGCGCTGCGCGAGACCCTGGTGCCGCTCAACAAGAAGTACCCGATCGCCGAGCTGATGGCCTCGTGCGCACGCTACCTGCGCGCCAACAAGCGCCGCGAATCGGTCACCTTCGAATACACCCTGATGAAGGGCATCAACGACAAGCCCGAGCATGCCCGCGAGCTGGCCCGCCTGATGCGCCAGTTCGACAACGCGGTGCAGGCCAAGGATTCGGGCAAGGTCAACCTGATTCCGTTCAACCCGTTCCCGGGTACCCGCTACGAGCGCTCGGAAGAGGCGCATATCCGCGCCTTCCAGAAGATCCTGCTCGACAGCAACGTGCTGACCATGGTCCGCCGCACCCGTGGCGACGACATCGACGCTGCCTGTGGCCAGCTCAAGGGCCAGGTGATGGACCGTACCCGCCGCCAGGCCGAATTCAACAAGACGCTGCAGGCGGGGAAGGGGAGCGATGCCGCGGCCTGACCGCCTCGGGCTGGTTCTGCTCGCAGGCGTGCTGGCCGTTGCGGTCGGCGGCTGCAAATCCCAACCCAAGGCCAGGCTGGGCCCCAGCGAAGCGCCGGTCTACTCGGTCCGCGATCCGGACAACGTGCGGCGTCAGGTGCGCCTGCAGGACCTGCTGGCACTGGCCGCGCGCGACATGCAGGTCGGCAACCTCGATGCGGCCGAACGCAAGGCGCGCGAGGCGCTGAAGCTGGCACCCGAATCGCCTGATGCGCTGGTGCTGATGGCCGGCATCGACGAGCGCCGTGGCCGTACCCAGCAGGCCGGCGAAAGCTTCCGCAGGGCTGCCGAACGGGCGCCGCAGCGCGGGGACGTCCTCAACAATTACGGCGCGTGGCTGTGCCAGCAGGGCCGGCCGGCCGAGTCGCTGGCCTGGTTCGATCGTGCGCTGCAGGCGCCGGGCTACGCCACACCGGCCGAGGCCCAGGCCAATGCCGGGGGCTGTGCCCTGGACGCTGGCCAGCTTGAACGTGCCGAGCGCGACCTGCGCGCGGCGCTGTCGACGCTGCCGGGAAACCCGGTCGCGCTGGAGGCGATGGCCCAGCTCAGCTTCCGCCAGGGCCGCTACATGGAGGCCCGGGCCTTCGCCGAACGTAGGATTGCGGCTGCACCCGCAACGCGTTCCGTGTTACAACTTGCGTCTCAAATCGAAGCGCGGCTGGGTGATCGGGCGGCATCTGATCGCTATATTCAGCGGATTCGACAGGAATTTCCGCAGGAAGCGGGCTCCTAACTCCAGGGTTGATGCATTGTGATTGATGACCAGACTGTGAGCGCTCTCGAGACTGCGGCCGGCTGCGGCAGCCGCCTGCGCCAGGCCCGCGAGGCGGCCGGACTGACCCTCGAAGATGTCGGCTCGCGCCTGCGCATGCCGGTCCAGGTGGTCAGGTCGCTGGAAGAAGAACAATGGCAGAAGCTTGGCGCGCCGGTGTTCGTGCGCGGCCAGCTGCGCAGCTACGCGCGGCTTCTGGATGTGGACGTGGGAGAGCTGCTGGAGCAGGCCCAGGTCGGCCCGGTGGTTCCGCCCACCCTGGTCAGCCATACCCATACCCCGCGTGCGCGCCGCATTGCCGAGAATCTCGGCCGTCGCGTGCTGTATGTCGGCATCACCGCGGTGCTGGCGGTGCCGGTGTGGTTCGCCACCCGTGGCCATTTCGATGGCAGTGCCACCCCGTCGCCGAATACCGCCTCGCTGGACGCCATCCCGGCCGCCGTGCCGGTAACCCCGTCCGCTGCGGGTGTCGAGCCCTCGGCGCCGGCTGAAGTGGCGAGCGCCCCGGCCAGCAAGCCGGCCGCCACCCCGTACGTGGCCTCGCTGGCCCCGGTGCCGCGTTCAGCCCCGGCGCCAGCGGCTGCCGCCAACACGCTGGACATGCAGTTCAGCGGCGACAGCTGGGTCGATATCGGTGGCCCGGACGGCGCTACCGTCGAGAAGGCGCTGATCAAGTCCGGCGAAAGCCGCAGCTTCACGCCGGGCCAGGTGACCCGGGTGACCCTGGGCAACGCCTCGGCGGTCCAGGTTCAGCAGAACGGCGCTATCGTCGATCTGACCCCCTACCAGCGAGCCAACGTGGCACGCTTTCAGGTATCCTCTGAAGGCTCCGTAGTCCCGGTTTCGCACTGAGGCGCGGTTTCACCACCTTCGATTAATCCCAATGGTCCCTCCCGATGGGCGGGGCGAGAGTACGCATGGCGATCGACGATCTGCTCGACGAGCACGAACAAAGTGAACGCGTCCGCAGCTGGCTGCGGAAGAATGGCGCCAGCATCCTCGGTGGCGTAGTCATCGCCATCGGTGCCATTGCCGGCTGGCAGTGGTACCAGAAGGATCAGGGCGGCAAGCTGGCCTCGGCCAATGTCGAGTACCAGAAGGCGCTCGTTGGCCTGCAGCAGAACAAGCTCGACGACGCCTCCAAGGCGGTCAAGGCGCTCGAAGCCGGCCCGTCCAGCATCTACGGCGACCTCGCGGCGCTGCAGCTGGCCAAGGCCCAGGTCGACGCCGGCAAGAACGAAGAAGCCCTGGCCACCCTGCGCGGCGTGAAGGTCGAAGGTGACCTGCAGCGCGTGGTCGACCAGCGTGTGGCCCGCCTGCTGGTGGCCACCGGCAAGAGTGACGAGGCGATCAAGCTGCTGGGCAGCGCCACTGACAGCAGCAGCCTGGAAATCCATGGCGACGCGCTGATGGCGCAGGGCAAGCGCGATGACGCCCGGAGCCAGTACGAGAAAGCGCTGAAGTCGCTGGACGTGGCAGCGCCGCAGCGGCGCCTGCTGGAAACCAAGGTTATGGACGCCGGCGGCACCGTTGCCGCCCCTGCGGAGTCGGTTTGATGAGTCAGAAGGTCATGATCACCCGCGTCGCCACCGTGCTCCTGATGGGCATGGCCCTGAGCGGCTGCAGCACCGTGAAGGGCTGGTTCGCCGGCAAGGACGCGGCCGCGAAGAAGGCACAGGAACCGGCTGAGCTGGTCAAGTTCGAGCCGACCCTGAAGGTCAACAAGGCCTGGTCGGTCAACCTCGGCAAGGGCGAGCGCCGCATCGGCGTGCGCCAGGGCCCGGCGGTGGCCAACGGCCACGTGTTCGCTGCGGCGCTCACCGGTGGCGTGCACGCCATCGACCTGCAGACCGGCAAGAAGGTCTGGACCTGGGAGCCGAAGAAGGAAAAGAAGAAGGCCAAGCTGCGCCTGTCCGGCGGCCCGGGGGTCGGTGAGAACCTGGTCGTGATCGGCACGCTGGATGGCCAGGTCATCGCCCTGGACATCAACGACGGCAGCGAGAAGTGGCGCGCCCGTGTTCCGGGTGAAGTCATCGCCGCGCCGGCCATCGCCCAGGGCGCGGTCTACGTGCGCAGCAATGACGGCCGCATCACCGCGTTCGATGCCGGCAACGGCACCCAGAAGTGGTTCAACCCGAGCGAGCTGCCGGCACTGACCGTGCGTGGCAACGCGCCGGTGGTGACCGGCCCGGGCGTGCTGTTCATCGGCAAGGACGAAGGCGCGGTTGCCGCCCTGGCCCAGCAGGATGGCCGCACCCTGTGGGAACAGAACGTGGGCAACGGTGAAGGCCGGACCGAGCTGGAGCGCATGGCCGATGTCGACGGCGCGCCGGTGCTGGATGGCAACACCCTGTTCGTGAGCAGCTTCAAGAACCAGACGATGGCCATCGAAGGCCCGACCGGTCGCCCGCTGTGGGCGCGCGACCATGGCGGTGCCGGTGGTGTGGCGGTCTCGTCTGGCAATGTGTTCGTCACCGACAACAAGGGCGGCGTGTTCGGCCTGGACAAGGCCAGCGGCGCAGCGATGTGGTCGCAGACCGCACTGGCCCGTCGCTCGCTGACCGGTCCGGCACTGCACGGCGACTACGTCGTGGTCGGCGACTACAAGGGATACGTGCACTGGTTGCAGACCTCCGATGGTGCGATGGCGGCACGGGCGAAAAGTGGCGGCGACGCCCTGCTGGCCCAGCCGGTCGTCGTAGACGGGGTGCTGCTGGTGCAGAACGTTGATGGCAAGCTGACCGCCTTCCGGTTGGCAAATTAAAAATTGGAGTAATCGCGATGCTGCCTTTGGTCGCCCTGGTTGGACGGCCGAATGTCGGCAAGTCGACTATTTTCAATGCGCTTACGCGCACCCGTGACGCGCTGGTCCATGACCAGCCCGGCGTCACCCGCGACCGCAACTACGGCGTCTGCCGCCTCGACGAGGACAACCATTTCCTCGTCGTGGATACCGGCGGTATCGCGGAAGAGGAAGAGGGTCTGGCAGGGGCTACCACCCGCCAGGCCCGCGCCGCTGCGGCGGAAGCCGACCTGATCCTGTTCGTGGTTGACGCCCGTGAGGGTACGTCGGCGATGGACGACGAGATCCTGGCCTGGCTGCGCAAGCTGTCGCGCCCGACGCTGCTTCTGATCAACAAGATCGACGGCACCGACGAGGACACCGTGCGTTCGGAGTTCGCCCGTTACGGTTTCGGCGAGATGCTGACCGTGTCGGCTGCGCACCGCCAGGGCCTGGACGACCTGCTGGACGAAGTGGTCCAGCGCCTGCCGGAAGAAGGCAGCGGCGAAGAGCTGGACAACGATCCGAACCGCATCCGCATCGCCTTCGTCGGCCGCCCGAACGTGGGCAAGTCGACGCTGGTCAACCGCATTCTTGGCGAGGAGCGCATGATCGCCTCCGACGTGCCGGGCACCACCCGTGACTCGATCGCGGTGGACCTGGAGCGTGACGGCCGCGAATACCGCCTGATCGATACCGCCGGCCTGCGCCGTCGTTCGCGCGTGGACGAGGTCGTCGAGAAGTTCTCGGTGGTCAAGACCATGCAGTCGATCGAGCAGTGCCAGGTGGCCGTGCTGATGCTGGACGCCACCGAAGGTGTGACCGACCAGGACGCCACCGTGCTCGGTGCCGTGCTCGACGCCGGCCGCGCGCTGGTGATCGCCATCAACAAGTGGGATGGCCTGACCGAGTATCAGCGCGAGCAGGCCGAAACCATGCTGTCGCTGAAGCTGGGCTTCGTGCCGTGGGCCGAGTCCGTGCGCATCTCGGCCAAGCATGGCTCGGGCCTGCGTGAGCTGTTCCGTGCGGTGCACCGTGCTCACGAATCGGCGAACAAGACCTTCACCACCAGCGAAGTGAACAAGGCGCTGGAAGTGGCTTACGAGACCAACCCGCCGCCGACCATCCGCGGCCACGTCTCCAAGCTGCGCTACGTGCACCCGGCCGGTGCGAATCCGCCGACCTTCATCGTGCACGGCACGCGCCTGAAGGATCTGCAGGAGTCGTACAAGCGCTACCTGGAGAACTTCTTCCGCAAGCGTTTCAAGCTGATCGGTACGCCGGTGAGCTTCATCTTCCGCGAGGGTACCAACCCGTACGAGGGCAAGAAGAACGTCCTCACCGAGCGGCAGGTCAAGGCCAAGCGGCGCTTGATGAAGCACGTCAAGGGCAAGTGATTCACGGGGAGGCGGCCGCAGGGCCGCCTTTTTCGTTGCGGCGAACCGGTCTGTAGAGCCGAGCCCATGCTCGGCTGCTTTTCGCGGATTGACGAGGCGCGCTGCGTGCGTCAGCCGAGCATGGGCTCGGCTCTACAGATCTCGATCTGGGCGACCGCCGCGACGTGCGCGGCAATGTGGCAAGGCGCATGGGATGCTGCGGGGTGCGGCCATCATCGATTCCGGCAGCCGCGCCTGCCCCGTGATACTTGCCCAGACCAGGGTGGTACCCAATGCTCCTGCCAGGTACGCCACCGACACCGCCCCGGTCACCAGGCCTGCGGCATGCTCCAGCCACGGAAGGAGTCGGCAATACCTCCGTGCCCAGCGCAGATGGCTGCCGAGCCATGCCATCAGCAGGCCGAGCGACAGCGCGACGCCGCTCAGGCCGGCCACGTAAGCGGCCTTGGTGCCAGTGTCGGCAACGAGGCCGGTAAGCAGGGCAGCCACCGCGAACTGCAGCATCCAGTTGCTGGTGCTGGCGAGCGCCAACAGGCATCCAGCCTCGGCGTGCGGCCAACGGGAGCGGGCCCTCAGGCCCCAGGGCATCTGCAGGGAAAGCGGAGAGAGGGTGGTCAGCCCGGCATCGCGCAGGCACATGCCCGCCAGGCGCAACAGCAGGAGGCAGCCCGTGCACTGCATCGCCAGCGTCCACAGGCCGCGGTTTCCCAGCATGGCCGCTGCAACGAAAGCCATGGCGCAGATGACGCCCGTACCGATGGCGATACCGAACGACGCGGCCATGGCGGCGTGCCCGCCCGCGCCCATTGCGGTGCGCAGGATCTTCGCGTGATTGGAAGCAGGCAGGAGCATGGCGAAGCCGTACAGCACCGCGACGATGAAGAACTGCTGCACGTAAACCTGCCACCGACCTACAGAAAGTGCCGAGTGTGGGCTGGTGCGGACGCGCCGTATTGAACGCTATTGCGACAGGCGCGAATCGCCGGCATCAGCCCACCCACAGCGACACGACGATCCATAGCGCCAGCGCAATCATCAGGAGCCCTGCGGCGCGCTCCAGCCAGGGCAGGGCGCGTGCGAATCGGCCCAGCACCCACGGGTGGCCGACCAGCGCGGCTACCAGCAGATCCCATAGCAGGACGATGCCGAACATCCATGCGCCATAGAAGAATTTTGTTGCGGCATTGGCCTGCGGACCGTTGAGCATTGCCGCCAACGTTGCGTAGAACAGCGCATTCTTCGGGTTCAGCAGCGCGGACAGGGCGCCCAGCCCTGCCGCCTTCCACCATCCGTGGGCACCACCCGCTGGCGATCCGGGGGCAGCGGCAGATGCCTGCAGCGTCGTCGAACCCGCATGGCGCAGGAACAGCGTGCCGAGGTACAGCAGGAACCCGCAGCCCGCCAACTGCACCGCAATGAACCCTGCGCTACCTGCGCGCAGCATGGCCATTCCGGTGAAGGCGGCCACGATGAAGACGCCATTTCCGAGGGCGATGCCTGCGCAGGCGCCACTGGCGGTGCGCCAGCCAGAGGTGATCGCAGTGCGCGCAACAAGGAAGAAGTCGGGGCCGGGTGAGAGCAGGGCGAGAAAATGTACGGTGGCGATGACCAGGAACTGTTCCATCGGGTCCGGCGGCGGCTGGCGGGGGCGCCAGTGTGGGGATGCGCCGCGCGATGGTATTGAACGTTATTGCAGGCTCAACGCCGGTACTGGCCCGGGGTCGCACCGGCGTGGGCCTTGAAGACCCGCTGGAAATGGCTCTGGTCGGCGAACCCCAATGCATGGGCGACCACGGCCAGTGCCTGCCCTTCGCACAGCCGCCGCCGGGCCTCTTGGATGCGCTGGTCGATCTGCCAGGCGTGCGGGGTCAGGCCCGTGGCACGCCGGAAGGCGCGGATCAGCTGGTAGCGGCTCATGCCTGCCAGCGATGCCAGCTCCTGCAGGGCCGGGGTGTGTTCGAGCCGCTGGCGCAGAACGTCCATCACCGGCTGCAGCCGCTGCTGTAATGCGGCATCTTCAGGCGGGCCAGCCACGGCTACACCATCGTGTTCATCCAGATCGCCGACGAACGCGATCAGGGCAGCTTCCTTGACGCTGACCGGATCGTCGGAGAACAGCGTCTGGTTGAGCTGGCAGTACTGCTGGTAGCGCGCGCGATGGTTGGAAATCCGGATCGGTTCCTGCTGCCAGTCCGGTTCGGGCAGGTCGTCATACTCAGCGCGGACCTCGGCCATCCAGTGCGCGTCCAGATGCAGCATCTGGTAGCTCCAGACCTGGCCGGGCAGGGGGTTGCAGGCATGCACGCGGCCTGCAGGTACGCCGACCAGGCTGCCAGGCTGCAGCAGGCGCGGTCCTTCCACAGCACCGGTGAACAGGCTGCTGCCGGCGTCCACGGCGCCGATCGAGAAGGTGTCATGGCTGTGCGGGCGATGGCAGGCGCGGCTGTCGCACGCCCGTCGGCTTTCGACGAAGGGCATGCGCGGGTCACGCCAGAATTCGGTGGCAGAGCGCATGCAGCGGTTCCGGGATGCAGGGGGCAACGCCCGCATGGTGCCATGTTCGGGGCAAGGCGCGGCGAAGGTGTCTGCGTGATAATGCGGCCATGAGCATCCAAGAGCTTTCCCCCGCGCAGGCACGCGAGCGCCTGGCCCACGGCGCGGTGCTGATCGATGTGCGCGAGGCCCACGAACGGGCTGGAGGCATGGCCGAGGGCGCGCGCGGCGTGGCCAAGGGCGAGCTGCAGGCCGACCCGGCCGCGCACCTGCCGCGGCACGACCAGGAAATCCTGCTGATCTGCCAGAGCGGCAAGCGCTCGGCCGATGCCGCGCAGTTCCTGCTGGAGGCCGGCTACACAAACGTCGCTTCCGTGACGGGCGGCACCGTGGCCTGGCGCGAGCAGTCGCTACCGCTGGTGCAGCCGCTGGCCAGTGCCGCCGACCGCGATTTCTATGATCGCTATTCGCGGCATCTGCTGCTGCCGCAGGTGGGCGAGGCAGGGCAACGGCGGCTGCAGCAGTCGCGCGTGCTGGTGTTGGGCGCGGGCGGTTTGGGGGCGCCGGCCGGCTTTTATCTTGCTGCGGCCGGGGTGGGGCGCCTGCGCTTCGCCGACCATGACCGCGTGGAGCGCAGCAACCTGCATCGGCAGATCGTGCATACCGAAGCCAGCGTCGGCCAGCTCAAGGTCGATTCCGCGCGCGAGCGGCTGCTGGCGCTGAACCCGTCGATCGAGGTCGAGGCCGTGCCCGAGCGGGTCACCTCCGAAAACGTGGATGCGCTGCTGGACGGCGTGGACGTGGTGCTGGACGGCTCGGACAACTTCCCGCTGCGCTACCTGCTCAACGACGCCTGCATCAAGCACGCCAAGCCGCTGGTGTATGCCGCCATCGAGCGCTTTGATGGCCAGGTAAGCGTGTTTGACGCCGGTCGCCAGCGTGGCGTGGCGCCGTGCTATCGCTGCCTGTTCCCGGAACCGCCGCCGCCGGAGTTCGCGCCGAACTGTTCCGAGGCCGGGGTGCTGGGTGTGCTGCCCGGCCTGGCCGGCGTGCTGCAGGCCACCGAGGTGCTGAAGCTGCTGCTGGGCATCGGCGAGCCGCTGGTGGGGCGGCTGCTGCGCTTCGATGCGCTGGGCATGCGCTTCCGCGAGACCGGCATCCGGCCGGACCCGCATTGCCCGGTGTGTGCGCCGGGCGTGCCGTTCCCGGGGTATATCGATTACGCCGCGTTCTGCCGGGGTGGGTGAACCCGGCCGGGGATCCATCCACGCCATGCGTGGATCTACCGGGGCGCGGCGGCTGTGCGTCATCCACGCATGGCGTGGATCTACTGTAGAGCCGAGCCCATGCTCGGCTGCTTTTCGCACACAGCAGAAGCAGCCGAGCGTGGGCTCGGCTCTACAGCGACTTGCAACGATTTCGGGATGATGCCGGGGCGGGCGCCCATCATCGTTCCACTTCCAAGACAATCCGGCGCAACATGCGTGCTATTGCCGTCATCGGCATTGCTCTATTGTTGAACTCGATTCTGGATCTTGGGGAACACACCGCATGGCGGTAGAAGCAGCGACCAGCGAGCTGGTCAAGGTCGTGGCCCTGCTGGGCGCGGCGGTGGTGATGGTGCCTTTGTTCCGCCGGGCCGGTCTGGGCTCGGTGCTGGGCTACTTCGCCGCCGGCCTGGCGATCGGACCGTTCGGACTGGGCTGGTTCTCCGACCCGCAGGCCATCCTGCATACCGCCGAACTCGGCGTGGTGATGTTCCTGTTCGTGATCGGCCTGGAAATGCGGCCCTCGCACCTGTGGAGCCTGCGCAAGGAGATCTTCGGGCTGGGCACGCTGCAGATCGTCACCTGTACGCTGGTGCTGACCAGCATCGCCAAGCTGTTCGGCCTCCCGTGGCAGGTGGCCTTCATTGGCGCCACCGGCTTCGTGCTCACCTCCACCGCAGTGGTGATGCAGCTGCTGGCCGAGCGCGGCGACATCGCGCTGCCGTCGGGGCAGAAGATCGTCTCCATCCTGCTGTTCGAAGACCTGCTGATCGTGCCGTTGCTGGCGCTGGTGGCCTGGATGGGCCCGAGCGCGGGCAGTGCCGATGGCGAGGGTTCGCGCTGGCTCTCGGTGGCAATCGGCGTGGGTGCCATCGTCGGCCTGGTGCTGGTTGGCCGCTTCCTGCTCAATCCGCTGTTCCGCGTGCTGGCCGAATCGAAGGCGCGCGAGGTGATGACTGCCGCCGCGCTGCTGGTGGTGCTGGGTGCGGCGCTGCTGATGCAGCTGTCCGGCCTGTCGATGGCGATGGGCGCGTTCCTGGCCGGTGTGCTGCTGAGTGAGTCGACCTTCCGCCACCAGATCGAAGCGGACATCGAACCGTTCCGCGGCATCCTGCTCGGCCTGTTCTTCCTTAGCGTGGGCATGGCGCTGGACCTGGGCGTGGTGGCCGGCAACTGGCAGCTGATCCTCGGCCTGGTGCTGGCGTTGATGGCGGCCAAGGCGCTGTGCATCTACGTGGTCGCGCGCATCATGGGCAGCGACCACGCGCAGGCGCTGGACCGTGGCGTGCTGATGGCGCAGGGCGGCGAGTTCGCCTTCGTGTTGTTCTCCGCCGCGGCATCGGCCGGCGTGATCAACCTGGAGATCAATGCCAACTTCACTGCGGTGGTGGTGCTGTCGATGGCGCTGACCCCGCTGGTGGTGCTGCTCTACAAGCGCATCGCGCCGAAGCCGACGGTGAACATGGATGGCGTGGACGAGGCCGAGGGCCTGTCCGGCAGCGTGCTGCTGATCGGCTTCGGCCGCTTCGGCCAGGTTGCCAGCCAGTCGCTGCTGGCGCGCGACGTGGACGTGACCATCATCGACAACGATGTGGAAATGATCCAGAGCGCCGCGCGCTTCGGTTTCAAGATCTACTACGGCGACGGCACGCGGCTGGATGTGCTGCATGCGTCCGGCGCCGCCACTGCACGCGCGATCGCGGTGTGCGTGGACAAGGCCGAAGCCGCCGACCGCATCGTCGAACTGGTGTCGCACGAGTTCCCGCAGGCCAAGCTGATGGTGCGCTCGTTCGACCGCGAGCATTCGCTGCGGCTGATCCATGCCGGTGTCGATTTCCAGATCCGCGAGACGTTCGAGTCGGCGGTGCTGTTCGGCCAGGCCGCGCTGGTGGAGCTGGGTGCGGACGAAGACGATGCAGTGGAGATTGCCGAGCAGATCCGTCGCCGCGATGCCGAGCGCTTTGAGCTGGAAATTGCCGGTGGTGGTCTGAATGCCGGCGCGCGGATGATCTACGGCAACAGCCCGCAGGGCGTACCGACGCCGACGCCGTTCACCGCGCCGAAGCGGGAGAGCAAGACACTGAACCCGCAGGATGTGCCGGAAGAGGAAGAATGAGGTGCCGCGCACCGCGCTCGCCGGGCGTGGCCCGGCGCTACCGTGGTGCGCACGGGTGGGGTAGCGCCGGGCCATGCCCGGCGAGCGCAGCGGCCGCCCGGATTGGCGGTGGGCGAGGGGGCCTGAATCGGGGACAATAGCGTCCCCGCCGCCCCACGCCTGCCTCCGATGACCGATTCCGCCCCCCAGCATCCTGCCCGCATCCTTGATGGCCGCCGTATCGCCGAGGACCTGCTCGACAGCCTGAAGGTGCGCGTCGACGCCCGCGTGGCCGCCGGTGGCAGCCGTCCGGGCCTGGCCGTGGTGCTGGTCGGTGGCGACCCGGCCTCGACCGTGTACGTGCGCAACAAGCGCCGTGCCGCCGAGAAGGTCGGCATCGAGGCGCATGACTACGATCTGCCGGCCGGTACCACCGAGGCCGAGCTGCTCGACCTGATCGACCAGCTCAACGCCGATCCGAAGATCAACGGCATCCTGATCCAGCTGCCGTTGCCGGGCATCCCCGACGCGCGCCGGCTGATCCAGCGCATCGACCCGCGCAAGGACGTGGACGGTTTCCACCCGGAAAACGTCGGCCACCTGGCCCTGCGCGAGTTCGGTCTGCGCCCGTGCACCCCGCGCGGCATCACCACGCTGCTGGGCCACACCGACCAGCCGGTACGTGGCCGCAACGCCACCATCGTCGGCGTGAGCAACCACGTCGGCCGCCCGATGGGCCTGGAGCTGCTGATTGCCGGCTGCACCGTGACCAGCTGCCACAAGTTCACCCCCAAGGACGTGCTGGAACAGGCCGTGCGCAACGCCGACATCCTGGTGGTGGCGGTGGGCCGCCCGGGCATCGTGCCGGGCGAGTGGGTGAAGCCGGGCGCGGTGGTGATCGACGTGGGCATCAACCGCTTGGATGACGGCCGGTTGGTGGGCGACGTCGGGTTTGAGGCGGCGGCCCAGCGGGCGAGCTGGATCACCCCGGTGCCGGGTGGTGTGGGCCCGATGACCGTGGCTACGTTGATGCAGAACACCCTGGAAGCGGCGGAAGCCTCCTGAGGGTAGCGCCGGGCCATGCCCGGCGGATGTTTGCGGCGCCGCTGCGCTCGCCGGGCATGGCCCGGCGCTACCGGGGTTGCATTGATGCCCCGCGATTCCCGGCGACCCGCTCCTGGTAGGTGCCAACCTTGGTTGGCACACATCCATCGGGGCCATCGGCCCATCTGGGGTACCGGTGCCGGACGGGTTGTGCCAACCAAGGTTGGCACCCACCCAAACCCCCCTGAACCAATCACCGCCCGCGCGACACTGCGTCGCATCTACCCCCTGCCACGCGGCGCGAAAACAGGGTAAAATGTCGCGCTTCCCCACATCTCGGGTATGCCGATGCTGCGCATCCAGGCTGAAGCACTCACTTACGACGACGTCTCGCTCGTCCCCGCCCACTCGACCATCCTGCCCAAGGACGTCAACCTCGAAACGCGGTTGACCCGAGACCTGAAGCTGAAGCTTCCGATCCTGTCCGCTGCCATGGATACCGTCACCGAAGCCCGCCTGGCCATCGCCATGGCCCAGCTCGGCGGCATGGGCATCATCCACAAGAATCTCAGCCTGGAACAGCAGGCCGCGGAAGTGGCCAAGGTCAAGAAGTTCGAGGCCGGTGTCATCCGCGACCCGATCACCGTCGGCCCGGAAACCACCATCCGCGACGTGCTGGCCCTGACTCAGGCGCACAACATCTCCGGCGTGCCGGTGGTGGGCAGCGACGGCCAGCTGGCCGGCATCGTGACCCACCGCGACATGCGCTTCGAGACCGAGCTGGACGATCCGGTCCGCCACATCATGACCAAGAAGGATCGCCTGATCACGGTCAAGGAAGGCGCCGCGTCTGATGAAGTGCTGCAGCTGCTGCACCGCAACCGCATCGAAAAGGTGCTGGTGGTCAACGATTCGTTCGAACTGCGTGGCCTGATCACCGTCAAGGACATCCAGAAGAACACCGACTTCCCGAACGCTGCCAAGGATCTGTCGACCCGCCTGCTGGTCGGCGCTGCCGTCGGCGTGGGTGGCGATACCGATCGCCGCGTGGAAGCGCTGGTCGCCGCCGGCGTGGACGTGATCGTGGTCGATACCGCGCACGGCCACTCGCAGGGCGTGCTGGACCGCGTCAGCTGGGTCAAGAAGAACTTCCCGAACGTGCAGGTCATCGGTGGCAACATCTGCACCGGCGAAGCCGCACTGGCGCTGCTGGACAGCGGCGCGGACGCAGTCAAGGTCGGCATCGGCCCGGGCTCGATCTGCACCACCCGCGTCGTCGCCGGTGTCGGCGTGCCGCAGGTCACTGCCATCGACCTGGTGGCCGAAGCGCTGCAGGACCGCATCCCGCTGATCGCCGACGGTGGCATCCGCTACTCGGGCGACATCGGCAAGGCGCTGGCCGCCGGTGCCTCGACCATCATGGTCGGTGGCCTGCTGGCCGGTACCGAGGAATCGCCGGGCGAGACCGAGCTGTACCAGGGCCGTTCGTACAAGAGCTACCGCGGCATGGGTTCGCTGGCTGCGATGGAGAAGGGGTCGAAGGACCGCTACTTCCAGGACGCCGCCACCGCCGACAAGCTGGTGCCGGAAGGCATCGAAGGCCGCGTGCCGTACCGCGGCCCGGTGGGCGGCATCATCCACCAGCTGATGGGCGGCCTGCGCGCCACCATGGGCTACGTGGGCTGCGCCACCATCGAAGACATGCGCAGCAAGCCCAAGTTCGTGAAGATCAGCGGCGCCGGCCAGCGTGAGAGCCACGTCCACGACGTGACCATCACCAAAGAGCCGCCGAACTACCGCGCCTGATGCGCTTGCGAACTGCTCTTGCGATTACGGGCAGCCTGCTGATGGCAGGCTGTTCGTTGTCCGAACCGCCGCCGCGCTCCGGGTTTCCGGGCGCGGCGGTTTCGCAAGTGAAGGACGTGCAGGCGTGCCAGAACGCGTTCTCGCTGCCGAAGGGCTGGCAGGTGCAGGCCGCTGGCGAACAGCGCTGGCTGCTGAAAGGCACCGGCGAGCGCCCGCTGCAGGTGATCCTGCGGTGCGTTACCGATCTGAGTGAGAGGCTTGAAGATCCTGTGGTCACCGCCGAGCTAGGGCCCCTGGAGCCGAAACGGATGAGCGTGCAGTCCGCGTTCTGGGGCAACGCCGTGGATTCCGGTTACCCGATGCACACGCTGCAACGGCGCATCGTGCCTGGCACCGAAGTGCAGGAAATCGCCGAGCTGCCGCGCGCCGACCGCGCCAACCCCAACGCACCGCACGGCCTGCTGATGCTGCGCTGGGACGAGGAAGACCCCTCACATATTCAACAACGCGAGGCGTTCATCGCCACGCTGACGCAGAGCCTTGAAGCGCCGGGCGCTGCGAAAAACACCACTGGAACGGCACCATGACCAACATCCATAACGACAAGATCCTCATCCTCGATTTCGGCGCGCAGTACACGCAGCTGATCGCCCGCCGCATCCGCGAGCTGGGCGTCTACTGCGAAATCTGGGCGTGGGACCACAACCCGGCCGAGATCGCCGCGTTTGGCGCCAAGGGCATCATCCTGTCCGGTGGCCCGGAATCGACCACGCTGCCGGGTGCCCCCGCCGCGCCGCAGGAAGTGTTCGACAGCGGCCTGCCGATCTTCGGCATCTGCTACGGCATGCAGACCCTGGCCGCGCAGCTGGGCGGTGCCACCGAAGCAGCGGATCAGCGCGAGTTCGGCCACGCCGAAGTAAACGTGATCAATCCGGATGCACTGTTCAAGGGCCTGAGCGACCATGGCGGCGAGCCGAAGCTGAATGTCTGGATGAGCCACGGCGACCACGTCTCCGTTGCACCGCCGGGCTTCACCATCACCGCCACCACCGACCGCATTCCGGTGGCCGCCATGGCCAACGAAGAAAAGCGCTGGTACGGCGTGCAGTTCCACCCGGAAGTGACCCACACCCTGCAGGGCCAGGCACTGCTGCGCCGCTTCGTGGTGGACGTGTGCGGCTGCCAGACCCTGTGGACCGCCGCCAACATCATCGACGACCAGATCGCCCGCGTGCGCGAACAGGTGGGCGATGACGAAGTGATCCTGGGCCTGTCCGGCGGCGTCGATTCGTCCGTGGTGGCTGCGCTGCTGCACAAGGCCATCGGCGAGAAGCTGACCTGCGTGTTCGTGGATACCGGCCTGCTGCGCTGGCAGGAAGGCGACCAGGTGATGGCGATGTTCGCCGAGCACATGGGCGTGAAGGTGGTGCGCGTGAATGCCGCCGACCGTTACTTCGCCGCGCTGGAAGGCGTGAGCGACCCGGAAGCCAAGCGCAAGATCATCGGCAACCTGTTCGTTGAGATCTTCGACGAAGAGTCGAACAAGCTGAGCAACGCCAAGTGGCTGGCGCAGGGCACCATCTACCCGGACGTGATCGAGTCGGCCGGCAGCAAGACCGGCAAGGCCCATGTGATCAAGAGCCACCACAACGTGGGCGGCCTGCCGGAGCACATGAAGCTGGGCCTGGTGGAGCCGCTGCGCGAGCTGTTCAAGGACGAAGTGCGCCGCCTGGGCGTTGAGCTGGGCCTGCCGCGCACCATGGTCTACCGCCATCCGTTCCCGGGCCCGGGTCTGGGCGTGCGTATCCTGGGCGAGGTGAAGCGCGAATACGCCGAGCTGCTGGCCAAGGCCGATGCCATCTTCATCGATGAGCTGCGCAAGGCGGACCTGTACGACAAGACCAGCCAGGCGTTTGCCGTTTTCCTGCCGGTGAAGTCGGTGGGCGTGGTGGGCGATGCGCGCGCTTATGAGTGGGTGATTGCGCTGCGTGCCGTGGAGACGATTGATTTCATGACGGCGCATTGGGCGCATCTGCCGTATGAGTTCCTGGGTACGGTGAGCAACCGGATCATCAATGAGTTGCGGGGGGTGTCGAGGGTTGTTTATGACATCTCGGGGAAGCCGCCGGCGACCATTGAGTGGGAATGAGTTGAGAGAACGAGGGCGCCGAGAGGCGCCCTTGTTGCATATGGAGCCTTCCCTCGTCTTTCAGTTCGGTCAGAAACTGCTGGATCCCCTTGGGCAAGGTATAAGGCTCCACTCCTGATTCAGCCCCGCCCGGCTCTGATAGACTTTCAACGACTCTCATCGACTTTGATGCATGCCAATGGTGCGTAATTGCCATGACCACTGAGCCGTGGGTAACCGCTGGTCAGGTCGCCCAGCATCTGGGCGTGGCCAAGGACACCGTTTATCGTTGGCGGGAGCGTAAAGGCCTGCCAGCGCACCGTGTGGGACGACTTTGGAAATTCCAGTTGTCCGAGGTGGATGAATGGGTGCGTGAGGGCGGAGCAGATGAGGAACAATTGAACGATTCGACAGGAAATAAGTCATGACCGGTGCTCAGCAGCGCGCTGCGCTGCAAAACCAGATCTGGAAGATTGCCAACGAAGTTCGCGGTGCGGTCGATGGTTGGGACTTCAAGCAATACGTGCTCGGCGCCCTGTTCTATCGGTTCATCAGCGAGAACTTTGTCGACTACATCACCGGGGGCGATTCCAGCGTTGATTACGCCGGCATGGCTGATGATGACAAGAACATCGCCGCAGCCAAAGACGATGCCATCAAGACCAAGGGCTACTTCATCTACCCCAGCCAGCTGTTCGTCAACGTAGCGGCCAGCGCCGGCGCCAACGGAAGTCTGAACACTGATCTGGCCAGGATTTTCTCGTCCATCGAAGCGTCTGCGAGTGGCTACCCGTCAGAGCAAGATATCAGCGGTCTGTTTGCCGACTTTGATACCACCAGCAACCGGCTTGGTAACACTGTAAAGGAAAAGAATGCTCGCCTGGCTGCTGTCCTCAAGGGCGTTGCTGGTCTGGATTTGGGTAGCTTTGACGACAGCCATATTGATCTCTTTGGCGATGCTTACGAGTTCCTGATTTCAAACTACGCCGCCAATGCCGGAAAATCAGGCGGCGAGTTCTTTACGCCACAGCAGGTCTCCAAACTCATCGCGCAGTTGGCAATGCACGGCCAGGCCAGCATCAACAAGATCTATGACCCCGCGTGCGGCTCGGGCTCGCTGCTGTTGCAGGCAAAAAAACAATTCGACGACCACCTCATCGAAGATGGCTTCTTTGGGCAAGAAATCAACCACACCACGTACAACCTGGCGCGGATGAACATGTTCTTGCACAACATCAACTATGACAAGTTCCATATCCAGCTGGGCAACACTCTGATTGCCCCGCACTTCGGTGACGACAAGCCTTTCGACGCTATCGTTTCCAATCCGCCCTACTCGGTGAAGTGGATCGGAAGCGATGACCCCACGCTGATCAACGATGACCGCTTCGCACCAGCTGGCGTACTCGCGCCCAAGTCCAAAGCCGACTTTGCTTTTGTGCTGCATGCGCTGAGCTACCTCTCGGCGAAGGGTCGCGCGGCCATCGTGTGCTTCCCCGGCATCTTCTACCGGGGGGGCGCCGAGCAGAAGATTCGCCAGTACTTGGTGGAAAACAACTATGTGGAGAGCGTGATCTCGCTCGCGCCCAATCTGTTCTACGGCACTGCCATCGCAGTCAACATTCTGGTGCTGAGCAAGAACAAGCAAGACACCGCTATCCAGTTCATCGATGCCAGTGGTTTGTTTAAGAAGGGCGTCAACAACAACATACTGCTGGATGATCACATTAAGGAGATCATGGCGGTATTCGGCAATAAGACGAACGTCGAGCACTTTGCGTTGTCGGTACCGTTTGAGAAGGTAGTGGTCAATGACTTCAACCTGTCGGTCAGTAGCTATGTGGACCTCAAAGATACTCGCGATGCGGTGGATATTGCCCAACTCAATGTTGAATTGAAAGCTACAGTGGCCAAAATCGACCAACTGCGCAAGGATATTGATGCCATCGTTGCGGAGATTGAGGGTGGGGAGCTGGAGGCATGAACTACCCACGCTTCCTGGAGGCGCTGCTAGGTGGAGAGGGAGTGGAGTGGAAGGCTCTGGGCAGCCTTGGCGAGTTGATTCGTGGGAATGGATTGCAGAAGAAGGACTTCACCGAAAAGGGAGTTCCAGCCATTCACTACGGCCAGATTTATACCCGCTACGGGCTTTCAACCACAAAGACAATATCCTTCGTTTCCCCCGAATTGGCAAAGCAGCTCCGAAAAGTTGACAAGGGTGATGTTGTCATCACGAATACAAGCGAAAACCTTGAGGACGTTGGGAAGGCTCTGGTCTATCTCGGTGAGGCCCAGGCAGTCACAGGTGGGCACGCGACCATCTTAAAGCCTGGGAAGTGCTTGCTAGGCAAGTACTTTGCATACTTTTCGCAAACGGATGAATTTTCTGTCGAAAAGAGAAAATATGCCAAAGGCACAAAGGTGATTGATGTTTCTGCTGCGGATATGGCAAAGATTTCTATTCCAATTCCCTGCCCCAATAATCCTGAGAAATCTCTTGAAATCCAAGCCGAAGTCGTTCGTATCCTTGATTCGTTCGCCGAGCTGACCGCCGAGCTGACCGCAGAGCTGACCGCAGAGCTGTCCGCTCGCAAAAAACAGTACAACTACTATCGGGATCGGTTGTTGAGTTTTGATGAGGGAGAGGTGGAGTGGAAGACGTTGGGAGATGTCGCGAAGATCCAGCGTGGCGCCTCGCCTCGTCCAATCGCCAAGTTCATCACCGATGACGAGCTTGGCGTTCCGTGGATCAAGATTGGAGATACATCACCAGGGTCAAAGTACGTTAACGAAACAGCTCAAAGAATCACTCCAGAAGGGGCAAAAAGCTCTCGTATTCTGGATAAGGGTGACTTCATTTTGTCCAATTCGATGAGTTTCGGTAGGCCGTACATTCTTGGTATCAGAGGGGCGATACACGACGGCTGGGCGTCGATTAGCGAATTCTCCGCGGTCTTGAGTGCGGATTTTCTGTATCACTATCTATCGTCAAATGCGGTTAAGAGTTACTGGTCCGGGAAAATAAATAGCGGCTCGGTGAGCAATTTGAATGCGGATATCATCAAGGCCTTGCCGGTGCCGGTTCCAAGTCTTGCTCAACAGAAAGAAATTTCGGTACTTCTGGATAGATTCGATGGGCTGACCAGTTCTATTAATGGCGACTTGCCACGAGAAATCGAAATGCGCCAGAAGCAATATAGGTACTATCTCAATCTGCTGTTGAGCTTCCCAAAGGAAGAAGGGTTAAAGGCATAGTATGAGAAGGACACTCGCGGAGGTCGCGCAGCAGCTGAAGGACACTGGCAAGAAGGTGCAGCTAATCTACGCCTTTAACGGCACAGGCAAGACGCGCCTGTCGCTGGCGTTCAAGCAGCTGATCGCGCCCAATGGCGAGGTCGATGAGGCCGCGCCGTCGGCATTGGCCGATAAGAGGATTCTTTACTACAGCGCCTTCACCGAGGATCTCTTCTATTGGGATAATGACCTGAGGCTGGATGCTGAGCCCAAGCTTATGATCCAGCCCAACGCGTTCACCAAGTGGGTGTTGGAGGAGCAAGGTCAGGACCAAAGCATCATTACCACCTTTCAACGCTACACCAGCGACAAGTTGACGCCGCATTTCGGTACAGATTTTGCCTCTGTTAGCTTTTCGTTCGCACGCGGTAACGAGGCACATGAGCCTCACGTAAAAATCTCCAAAGGTGAAGAAAGTAACTTCATCTGGAGCGTCTTCAATGCCTTGCTAGAACAGGTGATTGCCGAGCTCAACATCCCGGAAGTGGCCTACCGTTCCACCGATGTCTTCAACAAGCTGACCCATGTCTTCGTGGATGACCCAGTGAGCTCACTGGACGAGAACCATTTGATCGAGCTCGCGGTCAACCTGGCTACGCTAATCAAATCCAGTGAATCGCCCGACCTCAAGTTCATCATCACCACGCACAACCCGCTGTTCTATAACGTTCTGTTCAATGAGCTCAATGCAAAGACGTGTTACATGCTTGAGCGTTTCGAGGACGGCAGCTACTCGCTAAGGGAAAAGCACGGCGATTCCAACAAGAGCTTCTCTTACCACCTACACCTCCTGCAGACCATCGAGCAGGCCATAGCGGACGGCAAAATCGAGCGTTATCATTTCACTCTGCTGCGTAACCTCTACGAGAAAACCGCTGGCTTCTTGGGCTACCCGAAGTGGTCTGAGCTTCTGCCAGACGACAAACAGCTGTATTACGGCCGTATCATCAATTTCACAAGCCACAGCACGCTGTCCAACGAGGCCGTTGCACAGCCATCGCCGGCCGAGAGCGCCACAGTCAAGCTGTTGCTGGACCACCTGAAGAACAGTCATGCCTTTTGGCAGCCACAGAGCGCCTGACCAATGAACGACTACAAGGTGATTGCCGAGTCCAAGACCTTCATCGTCCTCGACCAGTACACCCGCGAGTGGAACGTTGCCGAGAACTACCAGAGCGAGGATGATCTGGAGCGGGAGCTGATCCAGGATCTGGTCAATCAGGGCTATGAGTTCTCTTTGTCCATCAAGACCCAAGCTGACCTGCTGGCCAACGTGCGCGTGCAGCTGCAGGAGCTTAACGCGGTTCAGTTCGCCGATGGCGAATGGCTTCGATTCGTTGAGTCCTGGCTGGACAAGCCAAGCGATGGCATCGTCGAGAAGAGCCGCAAGATTCACGACGACTACGTTCATGACTTTGTCTTTGATGACGGGCGCATTCAGAACATCTATCTGCTGGATAAGAAGGCTGTCGCCCGCAATAAGATGCAGGTGATCAAGCAGTTCGAGCAGGCGGGCGCGCACGCCAACCGCTATGACGTAACCATTCTGGTTAATGGCCTGCCTTTGGTGCAGGTGGAACTCAAGAAGCGTGGCGTAGCGATTCGTGAAGCTTTCAACCAAGTGCACCGCTACAGCAAGGAGAGTTTTAACAGCGAGCAGTCCTTGTTCAAGTACCTGCAGCTGTTTGTGATCTCCAACGGCACTGACAGTCGCTACTTCGCCAATACCACGCAGCGCAACAAGAATAGCTTTGACTTCACCATGAACTGGGCGAAGGCGGATAATACTCTTATCAAGGATTTGAAGGACTTCACGGCGACCTTCTTCCAAAAGCACACGCTGCTCAACGTGCTGCTGCGTTATTCGGTGTTCGACGTCAGCAATACTCTACTAGTGATGCGGCCCTATCAGATAGCAGCCACAGAGCGCATCCTATGGAAAATCAACAGCAGTCATAAGGGCAAGAACTGGAGCGGCGAGGAGAGTGGTGGCTTCGTCTGGCATACCACCGGCTCAGGCAAGACGCTGACTAGTTTCAAGGCGGCGCTTCTGGCTACAGAGCTGGACTTCATCGACAAGGTGATCTTCGTAGTTGATCGCAAGGATCTGGATTACCAGACCATGAAGGAATATCAGCGTTTCTCGCCGGACAGCGTGAATGGCTCGGAGAGTACGGCTGGCCTAAAGCGCAACCTGGAGAAGGACGACAACAAGATCGTCGTGACCACCATCCAGAAGCTCAACAACCTGATGAAGAGCGAGGTGGACTTGCCCGTCTACGGCAAGCAAGTAGTGCTCATCTTCGATGAGTGCCACCGCAGTCAGTTTGGTGAAGCCCAAAAGAATCTGAAGAAGAGGTTCAAGAAGTTTACCCAGTTCGGCTTCACCGGCACGCCCATCTTCCCGGAAAACGCTTTAGGAGCCGAGACTACGGCAAGCGTATTCGGCCGAGAGCTGCACTCGTATGTGATCACCGATGCCATTCGCGACGAGAAGGTGTTGAAGTTTAAGGTGGATTACAACGACGTACGCCCGCAGTTCAAAGCCATCGAGACCGAGAAGGACGAGAAGAAGCTGAGTGCGGCCGAGAACAAGCAGGCCCTTCTGCACCCGGACCGCATCCGCGAGATCACACAGTACATTCTCACCCACTTTCGGCAGAAGACCCACCGCCTGCACGCGGGCAGTAAGGGCTTTAACGCCATGTTTGCGGTCAGCAGCGTGGACGCCGCCAAGCTATACTATGAATGCTTCAGGAATTTGCAGAAGGCCAGCGACAAGCCATTGAGGGTGGCCACCATTTTCTCGTTCGCAGTCAACGAGGAGCAGGACGCGATTGGCGAGATCCAGGACGAGAGCTTTGACGTGTCGGCCTTGAATAGCAGTGCCAAGGAGTTCTTGAGCGCAGCTATCGCCGATTACAATGCGTTGTTCAAGACCAACTTTAGCGTAGATAGCAACGGCTTCCAGAATTACTATCGGGACCTGGCCAAACAAGTGAAGGCCAAAGAGATCGACCTGCTCATCGTGGTGGGCATGTTCCTGACGGGCTTTGACGCGCCTGCGCTCAATACGCTGTTCGTCGACAAGAACCTGCGCTTCCACGGGTTGATGCAGGCTTACTCTCGTACCAACCGCATCCTCGACGCTACCAAGACCTTCGGCAACATCGTAACCTTCCGCGACCTTGAACAGGCCACCGTCGATGCCATCACCCTGTTCGGTGACAAGAACACCAAGAACGTGGTGCTGGAGAAGAGCTACTCCGAGTACATGGACGGTTTCACCGACGCGGTCACCGGTGAGGCGCGACGCGGCTTTAAGGACGTGGTGCAGGAGCTTGAGGCACGCTTTCCAGATCCCACAGCGATTGAAAGAGAGGCCGACAAGAAGGCCTTCGTCAAGTTGTTTGGCGAATACCTACGCGTTGAGAACATTCTGCAGAACTACGACGAATTCGCCAGCCTGAAGGAGATTCAGAGCGTCGACCTGACGGATGCCGCTGCGGTGGAGTCCTTTAAGGCCAAGCACTACCTGAGCGACGACGATCTGACTGCTCTGCAAGCCATCACTCTCCCCACGGAGCGGAAGATCCAGGACTACCGCTCAACCTACAACGATGTGCGCGACTGGCTGCGGCGGGAGAGGGCGGGGGCCGAGAAGGAGCAGTCGACTATAGACTGGAATGACGTGGTTTTTGAGGTCGATCTTCTCAGGTCGCAGGAAATCAATCTGGATTACATTCTGGAGCTGATTTTCGAGCACAACAAGAAGATCAAGAGCAAGTCAGAGTTGGTCGAGGAAATGCGGCGCGTGATACGTGCAAGCCTCGGGCAGCGCGCAAAAGAGGGCCTGGTGGTTGATTTCATCAATCAGACCGACTTGGACAAGATTGGCGAAAAGGCGAGCGTGATTGAGGCCTTCTACACTTTTGCCCAGGCGGAACAGCACCGTGAAGCGCGCGAGTTGATCGTTGCCGAGAACCTCAACGCTGATGCTGCCATACGCTACATAACTACCTCACTCAGGCGCGAGTTCGCCAGTGAGAACGGCACGGAACTCAACGCTGTGCTGCCCAAGATGAGCCCTTTGAATCCACAGTACCTAACCAAGAAGCAGAGCGTATTCCAGAAAATCGCCACGTTTGTCGATAAATTTAAGGGAGTAGGTGGGCGCGTCTGACGAGCGGTGAACGTGGCAGGGGCGAAGCCTGTATGGCGTTCCGCTGCTGGACGCCGCTGATCAAAGCCTTACGTCAGTCATTGGCTTTACCCTCAAAACCTACCTGGGTTAGAGGCGAACCCCCGGGCCATTGTCTGGATCAGGCAACAATTGCGGAAAGTACACGGTAAGGGACAGATTTGATGATTCCAACCTATGACAAGTTCATCGATCCCGTATTGCGCTTCCTGGAGCGAAATTCTGGAGGCGTTGCCGCCGCCTTGGCATATGATGCTGCGGCCAATGCCCTAGGGTTGACCGAGGAACAGAAGCTCCGGGTATTGGATAGCGGTGCGCAGATCTATAAGAATCGAGCGGCTTGGGCGCATGATCGGCTGAAGCGCGCTGGCCTTTCGTCCAGCCCGAGGCGCGGCGTCTGGCAGTTGACGGAGGCCGGGAGAAGTTACGTCGGCGATCATCCGTTCCCGCTGGACGACGAGCAGGTTGGGAGGATCGCAAATGGCTATCTCGCGGTTAAGCTTCGATCCCCGGCGGATGCTGCAGTGCTAGATGGCCATGACTCAAGCGACCTACCTCATGGGTCCCCCGCTCTGAGCCCCGATGATCGACTTGATAGTGCGCTTGCTGAATTGAAATCCGCGACAGCGGCAGAGCTTCTGGACTGTCTGCTGCGCGTTTCTCCCGGACGGTTCGAGATCATCGTTCTTGATATCCTGCATCGACTGGGATACGGCGCGAGCCGCTCTGATTTGCTACGCGTCGGCGGAGCGGGAGATGGTGGAATCGATGGCGTGATCTCGCTGGATAAGCTCGGGCTGGACAAGGTCTATGTGCAGGCGAAGCGTTGGAAGAGCACGGTTGGTAGGCCCGAGCTACAGGCCTTCTATGGGGCGCTTGCCGGGCATAAGGCCAAACGCGGAGTTTTCATAACCACGTCTGGCTTCACGCCTCAGGCAGTTGAATTCGTTGGCTCTGTTGAGGGCATTGTGATCGTCGATGGAAATCGATTAGTTGGTCTCATGATCGACAATGAGGTGGGTGTGAGCTCGCGTATTCTTCGGGTCCCATCCGTGGATAGCGATTATTTCGACGAAGATGCTTGATTTGCGGTATTTGCAGTCAGAGGACATTTTCGAGGGAGCAGTTGCGAGTCCTGTTGGGGTTGATTTCCGGGCCTTGTGAGCGGATCCCGCCTCATTCCGGCCTCACCTCCCGGCAAGCCCACTCAACCAACCCCCGGCAAGCTAGAAACAGCCCATCCACAACCCCTTCATCCAGATGCCGCTCTGGATCCGCTGCCACCCGACAGCGGTCCGCCGAATGCAGCACCTCCAGCACCGTCAGCACTCCCACCAGCGCGCGCTCGGTCCTCGCCAGGCTCACGCGACGACCGGGTGACACGTCGTTCTCCGGCCAGGGCAGCCCATCAGCCCCCTCGCAGCCGCGCATGCGCTTGAGGATGCCGAGCAGGGAGTTCAGGTCGGGTAGAGGGGTGTCGTCGTTGATGGGCTCAACAACGGTGTACGAAGAGAAGGTGTCGGACTCGTTCATGGCGTCGGTTTCCTTGGCTGTGCTTAACAGCGCCACCGCGTGAGCGGGGTGGCGGACGATGCGTGGCTGCAAACCGGGATGAAATAGCACCATAGACCGGTGGGCCCGAGGGCCCCCACGCACCGCCCGCCAGAAAGGCCGACGGATTGCCCGCCGGCACCGGTTAAGGACGGTGCCGACGGGCAAGCGCAAACTACAGGTGCATCTCTCATCACGGGTTTGCAGACCCGCTGCCACCCGTTTTCGGTGGCGCGCCATGGTGTTTACGCAGCCGCTCCGAATGCCAATAGAAATTCGCGAAGGAATCGCGGAATCCGAGAGCCAAGAACTATTGTTGCACGCACCCTTCGTGCAGCACGCGACGCCAGCAGACGCATTCGCGCAGCTGATCTGTTGATTGCGAATCAACGTGGCGCAATCGCCCATGCCACAAGCGAATAGCGCGACGACCTGCTTTGCAACAGTTCTTAGTTCGCCTCGCCACGCAACGGCGCGCGATCAGCCGCACACCCCAAAAATCGGTTCAAACCCGACACAGTTAACAGGCATCGCAGCTTCAGCCAACGCCATCCTCAGCCGCATTCCCCACCAGCAACTCAATCATTGCCCGCGCCGCCGCCGACTGCCGCCGGTGCGGCGCGTAGATCACCGAGAACGGCCGCGACCGTCCCCGCAGCTGCGGCAGCACCTCCACCAACTCCCCACGCAGCAACCGCTCGCGCACGATGAATTCATAGCTCTGGCAGATGCCGATGCCCTGTTCGGCCAGCGACACCACGCCCAGCACATCGTCGGAAGTCTCGATGGACGAACGCGGCAGCCAGTCCACGTCGCGCCCGCCGTCGCGGAAGATCCACGGCGCCAGCCGCCCGGTACGCGGCATCACGAAGGGCAGGCACAGGTGCTGCTGCAGGTCGTCCAGCGTCTGCGGCGTGCCACGGCGCTGCAGGTAATCGGGCGAAGCCACCAACAGCAATGCCGCATCCTCCAGCTTCCGCCCCACCAGCCCGCTGTCCGGCAGCTGGCCCAGGCGGATGGCCAGGTCGAAGCCTTCGGCCACCAGGTCCACGTTGCGGTTGGTGATGTTCAGTTCTACCTGCACCTGCGGGTGCTGCTGCGCAAAGCGCGCCAGCACAGGCGGCAGCCGGTAGTGGCCATAAGTGGTGGGCACGCTCAGGCGCACGCGGCCGGCCAGCGCACCGTCCTGGGCCAGTACGTCGCGCTCGGCGTCGTCCAGCAGGCCGAAGGCGGTGCGCACCTGTTCCAGATAGAGCCGCCCGGCGTCGGTCAGGCCCACGCGGCGGGTGGTCCGCTGCAGCAGCTGCCGGCCCAGCCGCGCTTCCAGGCGGGTGACCGCGCGGCTCAGCACCGAGGGCGTGGTGGACAGCGCCACCGCGCCGGCCGTGAATGAGCCATGCTCGACCACCGCCAGGAACACCTCCACATCGCCCAGGTAGTCGAACTTGCGGCTCATTTGGCTCTCCGGCGAACAGATGTTTTGCGATGGGGCCAATTTATCGCCGCTGGGGCGATGAATAAAGTGACCGCCATTCCCCGATAGGAGCTCCCCATGAACCTGATGACCCGACTGGCCGCAGCGCTGGCCCTGACCCTGGCCGCCAGCGGCGCGCATGCCGCCAACGTGCTGGTGGTGCTGTCCGACGAAAACCACCTGGACCTGAAGGACGGCAAGGTGCTGTCCACCGGCTTCTATCTCAACGAGCTGATGCAGCCCGTCAAGCTGCTGCTGGACGCCGGCCACGAGGTGACCTTCGCCACGCCGCAGGGGCGGGCGCCGACGGTGGATGCGTCCTCGGTGACGCCGGCATACTTCGGCAACGATGCCGCGCAGCTGACGCTGCACAAGGATCTGCTGGAGAAACTGGCGCTGACCTCGCCGACGGCCTCGCCGGTGGTCAGCCTGGCGCGCATCGAGCAGCAGGGCTACGCGCGTTTTGATGCGGTCTACATTCCCGGTGGCCACGCACCCATGCAGGACCTGCTGAAGAGCCCGGCGCTGGGCCGGTTGCTGGCCGATTTCCACCAGCGCAACAAGACCACCGCGCTGGTCTGCCATGGGCCGATCGCACTGCTGTCCACGCTGCCGGATGCGGGTGGTTTCGTGGCGAAGCTGGAAGCGGGTGCGACGCCCGCAACGCCGATGTGGATCTACAGCGGCTACCAGATGACGGTGATCAGCAACCAGGAAGAAGAACAGGCCAAGCCGCTGCTGGGTGGCGGTGAGATGAAGTTCTACCCGCAGACGGCGTTGCAGCGGGCGGGGGCGACGTTCAGCAGCAACACCACGCCGTGGACCGGGCATGTGGTGGTGGACCGCGAGCTGATTACCGGGCAGAACCCGGCTTCGGCGCTGGAGGTGGGGCAGCGGTTGGTGCAGCGGTTGAAGTAAGGCGGGCTCTGCATCGCATGCGGTGCCGTGGCACCATGGTGGATCGGCTTCGTCCTTATCGGCGAGGCCGGTTTTCCAGGGAAGCCCTTCACTACGACATGCGAACGTCCATCTTCTTCATTCTCTCTGCCCTGTGCCTTGGTCTGCTGTCTGGCTGCGCCAGCGGGCCGGACTACCACCATTCCAATCGCGAGATCACCGGCGCGTTCGTGGCTGACGACGGCAAGCTGTACCTGCTGCCGGTCTATGACGAGCCGATGCGCTTCGACGCCGCGCCGTTCCGTGATTACCGCGCCTTGATGGACAGCCCGCTGCGTGAGGCTGTGGTCTGCGCGCAGCTGTACTTCCGTGAGGACTGGCGCGTGCCGGCCGACAGGGCCAAGGTGCATGGCAGCTACGCGCTGCTGCTGCGGCCCGAGCAGGTGACGCCGGAACAGGCGGCGCAGTTCAAGCTGGAGCGGTTGGAGATCAGCCCGCGAGTGGCCAAGGCCATCGATTCGTTGACGCGCCAGCCGTACATCCTTGAAGCCCGCACCCGCTACGAGCTGGCGGCCAACCCGGACTGCAATCTTTCCAGGCAGGGCGGCAGCTATTACAGCGCGCTGTTCGAGAGTGATGGCGAGCGGGTGAAGCTGCCGGATGCCGCTGCGCTGGCCGCGAAGGCGAAGCTGCCGCAGTCGATTACCGCGCGGGCTGAGCGGATCCGGCCGGACGATACGGACAAGCCGGGGGTTGGGACGGCGGCCGGCAAGGTGCTGGGCGCTGCGTTGGTGCCGGTGGCGGTGCCGGTGTTTGTGTTGAGCCTGCCGTTCCTGGGGCCGGATCATTGGAAGTGATGGGGCGTTGAAGCCAGAGCATCCACGCGTGGCGTGGATCTACTTGGGCATCGCCAATGCCTGAACGTTCATCCTGGAGATCTGTGTGCCAAACACACTGGAAGCTGTTTTGAAGACCGCAGGCTTCATTGTCCTTGCGGCGCTTCCGTTGGTGATCCTCTGGTTCACCCTTCGGCGAATGGCAGCAACTGCTCGCTCGTCCGTGAAATCGGGGCTGCGTTTGGATCCCCCTCGCCGGATTTCCGGTACGTCCATGACCTTGGTGATGGTGGATGGCAAAGAGGATCGCGAGCACTACTTCTTTGATACAGAATCCTTCTACCTGCGGCGGGGCCCGGTGCCCACGGCAGTTCCGCTTTCGCAGATCACCTCAGTCACTCGAACGTCCGACGTCATCTATGCGCGCTATGTCTGGCAGGTGTGCTTCAGCAGAGCATCGGGTAGAAAGTGCGTAACGTTCACCAACAACCTGTCGCTGTTCAACCGTGATTTCCTGCTTTTCCTGGAGGCGGTGCGGAAGGCCAATCCGCTGGCGACCGTTGATCGAGCGAGCGTCATCTTCTAACCCTGGGCTGACATGGGCCGTGCCATTCAAAAGGGGCTGGCCCTTGGAGCTACACTGGCGGCATACGCCCAATGGAAGCTCGCCCATGTTCAGTGGAAAGGTTGCGGTGGTCACCGGCTCCACCAGCGGTATCGGTCTTGGCATCGCCACGGCGCTGGCGCGGCAGGGCGCGGACATCGTGCTGAATGGTTTCGGCGATGCGGCGGAGATCGAACGCATCCGTACCGGACTGGAAGCCGAGTTCGGCGTACGGGTGGTGCACGATGGGACCGACCTGTCCCGCGGCGAGGCGGTGCGTGGACTGATCGACCGTGCCGTCACGACGATGGGCCGCATCGATATCCTGGTGAACAACGCGGGCATCCAGCACACCGCGTCGATCGAGGAATTCCCGGTCGAGAAGTGGGATGCAATCCTGGCGTTGAATCTGTCGGCAGTGTTCCATGCAACGGCGGCGGCCTTGCCGCACATGAAGCAGCAGGGCGCCGGCCGCATCATCAACATCGCGTCGGTGCACGGGCTGGTGGGCTCGGTGAACAAGTCGGCCTATGTGGCGGCCAAGCATGGCGTGGTGGGGTTCACCAAGGTGACCGCGCTGGAGAATGCGGGCACGGGCATCACCGCCAATGCGATCTGCCCGGGGTGGGTGCGAACGGCGCTGGTGGAGCAGCAGATCACCGCATTGGCAGAGAAGGACGGCACGGATCAGGAATCCGCTGCCCGTGCGCTGCTGGCTGAAAAGCAGCCTTCGTTGCAGTTCGTGACGCCCGAGCAGCTGGGCGAAATGGTGGTGTTCCTGGCTTCGGATGCGGCAGCGCAGATCACCGGCACGGCGTTGCCGGTGGATGGGGGCTGGACGGCGCGCTAGCTGGCCGGCTGCGCCTTACGCTGCAGCATCGGCAGGGCCACCAGTGTGGCGAGGAGGGTGAACAGCACCAGCGACGAGCCGATCGTGCCGAAGCCCAGCCCGCCCTTTTCCAGCGGCTTGGTGAGCAGATCACCGAAGGTGGCGCCGAACGGGCGGGTGAGCACGAAGGCGATCCAGAACAGGATGACCCGGTTGATGCCCTTGATGCGGCTGGCCAGTGCGGTGAGCGCGATGAGGCTGCCGATCAGCAGAGCGCCGCCGGTAAAGCCCAGCCCGGAATCGTCGGCGAGGAAGTCGCCCAGCGCGGTGCCGAGCGTGTTGGAGAACAGCACGGCGGTCCAGTAGAAGCCTTCGGCGCGGCGCGATGCGATGTTGCTGACCGAGATCGACTTTTCCGACACCCGCCAAGCCAGCAGTACCAGCGCCAGGCAGCCGGCCAGCAGGCTGGTGCCGGTGGCGTAGCCCAGCCCGAGCGTGCGGTCGATCAGGTCCGACATGGTGGTGCCGGCGGTGCTGGTGGCCAGCACCACCGACCAGAACAGCACCGGATGGAAGCGACGTGCCGACAGCTGCATGCCTAGCAGGCCGGTAAAGATCACCAGCAGAATGGCCGAGCTGGCCACGTAGCCGAGGTTGAGCGTCATCGACAGCAGGTCGCCTGCGGTCTCGCCGAGGGTGGTGGCAGCGATCTTCATCACCCAGAAGCCGAGGGTGACCGCCGCCACTTTGCTGTGCAGGGAATCTGCGTCTGAAGCACGCATCGAACGTCGCCTGGGGAGCCTGCGGGTGATGCTGTGGCGGCGGGCGTCGGAGCGCGGTCGGAACCGGGTTCGGTGAGGGTGAGTGTGGGGCTGGCGTTCAGCCGGCGCTGGCGGGGGCCGAAAGGCGCGCCAGAAGGGCATCCCAGTCGGCAACGAAGCAGCCGTTGTGGCCGCGGTTGCACTCAATGATCCACGCGTCCAGCGATTCGCTCTGTGCGCGGTAGTCGCTGACATCGCCCAGCACGGCGAAGTGCAGGCGGTAGTTCACCAGCATCTGCAGCCACTGACCGGCCATGCCGGAGCGAAGCTCGAAGAAGTCTGCCGAAAGGCGCTGCACCGGCACGGCAATCCACTCGGCCTGGTGCCCAAGGGCGTCGCCGACCAGATCGCGCAGGCCGTTGGCATCGAGTGCGGGGCCCTGCGGCGCGATGCGCAGGAGGCGGGTGGTGCCGATGTGTTCAATGGAATCATTCATGCTGGAGGTTCTGCAGTTGACGCAGCCGGGCGAGGATGTCTTCTCGCAGGCCGGGGATGTAGTGATAGGCGTCTGCGAGCAGCGTGACGTCCGCCGTCGGGACGAGCCGTTTCATGCGTTCGGCGGCGGCAGGGGTGTCGATGAGGGCATCACGCGCGCCCATGACAAGCGCTGCCGGCGGATTCAAGGTAGCCAGGCGCTCGTCGCTGATGCGGGGAATGCGCAGCGGACGTGGCCGAACCTCGGCACGGATCAATGCCAACAGGTCGAGCAGCGGCCGCGCACGTGCAGGTGCATGCAGTGGCGCGGGACCCATGACCGCACGGCGAAGGCGCTCGCGTCCCCATCGGCCAAGCAGCAACAGTGGCAGCGCCTTGAGCATGAATGCACGCTGGCGCCCGATACCCGAGGGGCTGACCAGGACAAGTGCGTTGACCCGGGCAGGCCTTCGCAGCGCGTAGTCCAGTGCCAGGAAGCCGCCGAACGACAGGCCCACGAATGCTGCACTTTCCACGCCAAGTGCGTCGAGGACATCATCCAGCCATTGCGCATGCGCATCGCTGTCCAGCGCAGGTTGCGTGCCTTCGCTGAGGCCCGGTTCGCCAATGATGTCGACGGCATGCACGCGGTAGTACTCGCTCCAACGTTCGGCATCGAGCATCCAGCTGGCGGCATTGCTGAGGGTGCCATGCAGCAGGACCAGGGCAGGGCCGTGTTCCGGACCGCAGCTGACCACGAATGTCGAACCGGCGCGGGTGGCGAGATGGTGCGATTCGTGGGGTACCGGCCAGTCCGAAAGCACCTGGCGGTAGGCGGCAAGCACGTGCTGCGTGGGAATGCCCGGGCGCTGCCGCTTCATGCGCTGCGGTCCTGCAGCAGACGCTGCAGGCTGACCAGCAGCGCCGTGGACCCTGCCAGGCCACCGATCACGATCAGCTTGAGCACATCGTGCTCAGGCGAATAGATCGTCTCCATGCGCAGCGGCTCATCGTCGGCCTCGCGGCCGGTGACGCGCGCATGCAGGGCACGGACCAGGTCGGCGGCACGTGCCGCACCGCATCCGGGAATGTCCACCACCGTGGTGAGCTGTGGGCGCGCAGCGGAGGGCTCACGCACGGTGCCGGTGAACATGTCCAGGTCTTCGGCGGTGATGCGATAGGACTTGCCGATGCGGGTCGCGCGCAGTTGGCCGCTACGGATATGCCGCAGGACGGTTTTGGGGTGCAGGCTGAGCTGCTGGGCAACCTGATCGACGGTTAGCAACGCGGGGGACATAACGGAACTCGAGAACCATGTGCTCCCTATTGTTCCATGAAATGCAATTTGTGGGAGCGATTAGGGATTGCGCGGCGGCGGCAACAGGGGCCATCTCCCCGGTGCCGCTCGCGCGGGCCAACCCTCCCGACGACTAAGCTGGCTTCGCGAACACATCCAGCCCCTTGCCCGTCTCCAGCAGCGACTTCAGGCTCGACAGCACGATCGGCCAGCCCTGGCGGATGCCGGTATCCATGCCGCTTCCCGGCTCCAGTTCGTCGTGGGTGACGGTCAGCCGCACCATGTCCTGGTAGGGCACGATGTCGAAAGTCACCCGGCTGTAGGCAGCGGGATTGTCGGCCTGCGAGGCGGCGGCCCAGGTGATGACCAGACGCGAGGGCGGGGTGCTTTCCACCACTTCGCCGACCAGCTCTACCGAGCGGCTTTCGTTGGCGCGCACGTGCTGCCAGCGCGAGCCGGGTTTCCAGTCGGAGACGTTCTCGTGGCCCCAGTAACGGCTGGCGATCTCGGGCCGGGTGATGGCCTCGAACACCTTTTGTGGGGTGGAGGCGATGTAGATCACGTGGATGAAGCGGGTGGACTCTGCGGACATCGTCATTCTCCTTCCAGTTCGCGTTTCAGGTCATGCAGCAGGCTCAGGCGCTGCTGCTCGAACTTGCGTACCCAGCGCTCGTAGACTTCATGCAGCGGCACCGGGTTGATGAAGTGCAGCTTCTCGCGGCCACGGCGCACGGTGCTGATCAGGTTGGCGTCTTCCAGCAGGCCCAGGTGCTGGGTGACCGATTGCCGGGCCATGTCCAGGTGCTCGCAGAGCTGGCCCAGGGTCTGGCCGTTGTCTGCGCAGAGCAGGTCCAGCAGGGTTCTGCGCGTGGGGTCGGCCAGGGCCTTGAACACCTTGTCTGCATTCATGCGGGGCGTCTTCAATTCCAGTTGTCGATCCTGACGTCGTGTGGGTTGGGCTGGCCCCTGCCGGTTTCCAGCAGGGCTTTGAGGCTCATCAGGAACACCGCCCACTTGGTGCTGCAGTGGGAGGTGAACTCGACGCGTTCCTTCCAGCCTTCGTGGGTGAACAGCACGATGCAGTAGTCGCCTTCCTGTTTCAGTGCGAAGCGTGCATGCGTGCCGATCCATTCGGCGGGGCCGGCCAGGAACTTCCAGAGCACCAGCTCGCCGGGAACGAGCTGTTCGAGCAGCATTTCCATGGCGCCGATTTCCTGGCCGTTGTTGGTGAAGCGGACCTTGACCGTGCCACCGGTCTGGCGGTCGCCATGGGTGTCTTCAGCCCACCAGGCGGCGACGCCCTCGGGGGTGGCCAAGGCTTGATACACCTGGCTTGCGGGGGCCTTGATGCCGACCCTGTGTGCGATATCCACCATTGCAGGTTCCTCGCGTGGGCGGGCAGGCGCCGCCGTCGAGCGGACTATATGCAGGTAAATGCCTGCATGTCAAATCCGGCCCACGGACTTCCGGCCCTGGCAGTGCTGGCCGCTGGCCGGCATCCTCGGTGCAGCCGATTGATGCGTTGGAAGGAGTGCGTGCATGACTGAAGCTGGAAAGGACACCTTGACCATCCGCCGCGCCAGCGTGGCCGACGCCCCTGCGGTGCTGAGGCTCTTCGACGAGGTGATCGGATGGTTCGTGTCGATCGGTAATCTGCAGCAGTGGGGCAGCGAGCCGTGGTCGACGGTGCCGCGTCGGATCACCCAGGTGACTGATGCCTGCGCGCTGCCCGGCGCGTGGGTGGCGCAGAACGAGCTGGATGAGGTGCGTGCGTTCCTGGCGCTGGGTGAGTCGATGCCCTATGTACCGGCGCCCGATGGGCCAGAGCTGTACGTGCGCGTGCTGGTGGCTTCGCGCGATGGCCGCGTGCGTGGCATCGGCCGCCGCTTGATGGCGTTTGCCGATGAGCAGGCGCGCGCTGCCGGGCTCGACCATCTGCGCGTGGACTGTTACGGCGGTGGCAGCGGCGATCTGGTGCGCTTCTATGAGTCCTGTGGCTACACACGCATCGCGCCGTTCAACGTGGATGGATGGCCAGGCATGCTGCTGGGCCGGCAGCTCTGACACGGCTGCGTCATTCGGTCGCAGCGTGTGTGCAGGAAACGGTACATCGGTTCGGCGCTAGAGTAGGGCCATGACCTGCACGGGATGGCTGTGTCATCCCGCTGCGGGTTCCTGATGACCCCTCCAGGAAGGAGCAGTGCATGTACTACAGCAGTGGCAACTACGAAGCCTTCGCGCGCCCGCGCAAGCCCGCTGGTGTCGATGGCAAGCGGGCCTGGTTCGTCGGTTCGGGCCTGGCCTCGCTGGCCGGTGCCGCGTTCCTGGTGCGCGACGGGCGCATGGCCGGTGAACGCATCACCATCCTTGAACAGCAGCAGATTGCCGGCGGCGCGCTGGATGGCCTGAAGGTGCCGGAAAAGGGTTTCGTGATCCGCGGTGGCCGCGAGATGGAGAACCATTTCGAGTGCCTGTGGGACCTGTTCCGCTCGATCCCCTCGCTGGAGATCGACGACGCCAGCGTGCTGGACGAGTTCTACTGGTTGAACAAGGACGACCCGAACTATTCGTTGCAGCGTGCCACCATCAACCGCGGCAAGGATGCGCACACCGATGGCCTGTTCACGCTGACCGAGCAGGCGCAGAAGGACATCATCGCGCTGTTCCTGGCCACCCGGCAGGAGATGGAGAACAAGCGCATCAACGAAGTGCTGGGCCGCGATTTCCTGGACAGCAACTTCTGGTTGTACTGGCGCACCATGTTCGCGTTCGAGGAATGGCATTCGGCGCTGGAGATGAAGCTGTACCTGCACCGCTTCATCCACCACATCGGCGGCCTGCCGGACTTTTCAGCACTGAAGTTCACCAAATACAACCAGTACGAATCGCTGGTGCTGCCGCTGGTGAAGTGGCTGCAGGACCATGGCGTGGTGTTCCAGTACGGCACCGAAGTGACCGACGTCGACTTCGATCTACAGCCGGGCCGCAAGCAGGCCACGCGCATCCACTGGACGCGCGAGGGCGTGGCGGGTGGCGTGGATCTGGGCGCGGACGATCTGCTGTTCATGACCATCGGTTCGCTGACCGAGAATTCGGACAACGGCGACCACCACACTGCGGCACGCTTGAACGAAGGCCCGGCGCCGGCCTGGGACCTGTGGCGACGCATTGCCGCGAAGGATGCAGCGTTCGGGCGCCCGGACGTGTTCGGCGCACACATCCCGGAAACCAAGTGGGAATCGGCGACGGTGACCACGCTGGATGCGCGCATTCCGGCTTACATCCAGAAGATAGCGAAGCGCGACCCTTTCAGTGGCAGGGTGGTGACCGGCGGCATCGTCAGCGTGCGCGACTCGCGCTGGCTGATGAGCTGGACGGTGAACAGGCAGCCACATTTCAAGAACCAGCCCAAGGACCAGATCGTGGTCTGGGTGTATTCGCTGTTCGTGGATACGCCGGGCGACTACGTGAAGAAGCCGATGCAGGAGTGCACCGGCGAGGAGATCACCCGCGAGTGGCTGTACCACCTGGGTGTGCCGGTGGAGGAAATCGATGAACTGGCCGCAACCGGCGCCAGGACGGTGCCGGTGATGATGCCGTACATCACCGCGTTCTTCATGCCGCGCCAGGCCGGTGATCGCCCGGACGTGGTGCCGGAAGGTGCGGTGAACTTCGCCTTCATCGGCCAGTTCGCCGAATCGAAGCAGCGCGACTGCATTTTCACCACCGAGTACTCGGTGCGCACGCCGATGGAGGCGGTGTACACACTGCTGGATATCGAACGCGGCGTGCCGGAGGTGTTCAATTCCACCTACGACGTGCGCTCGCTGCTGGCCGCCACCGGTCGTCTGCGCGATGGCAAGGAACTGGATATTCCCGGGCCTGCGTTCCTGCGCAACCTGCTGATGAACAAGCTGGACAAGACCCAGATCGGTGGCCTGCTGCGCGAGTTCAAGCTGGTACAGGACGACTGAGCGGGGTGTGGGGGCGCCGGGCATGGCCCGGTACTACCGGGAATCAGCAGCCGACCAGGCGGTCTGCGCCGATCCCGTTGCGATGCTGGCTGCGGTATTCGGTCGGGCTGGCGTCGGCCTGGCTGCGGAAGTGCCGGCGGAAGGATTCCTGTGAACCAAAGCCGGCCTGCTCGGCGATCCACTGCAGCGGCCGGTCGGTGGTTTCCAGCAGCTCACGCGCGAAGGCCACGCGCTCGCGGATCAGCCAGTCGATCGGCGACAGGCCGGTGGCTTCCAGGAACTGCCGCTGCAGCGTGCGCTGGCTGAGCGCGGCCTGCTCGGCGAGGCTGCCAAGGGAATGTGGCTCGCGCAGGTTGCGGCGCATCCATTCCATCAGCTTTGCCAAGCGCGTGGGCTCGCCATTGGGAATGGCCCGGCTGACGCGCTGGCTGCGGCCGGCATCGCGCCACGGTGCCAGCACCAGCCGTTCGGCCACCAGGTTGGCTACCCGTGCGCCGTAATCCTTGCGCACCATGTGCAGCATCATGTCCATGCCGGTGGCTGAACCAGCGGAGGTGATGATGCTGCCGGTATCCACGTACAGCACATCCTCGCGCACGTCGATGCGCGGGAACGCATGCGCCAGCGCTTCGGTGAGGCGCCAGTGGGTGGTGGCCTGGCGGCCATCGAGCAGCCCGGCCCAGGCCAGCACGAATGCACCGGAGCAGATCGAGGCGATGCGTGCGCCACGTGCGTGGGCACGGATGAGTGCATCGAGCAATACCTGTGGCGGGCGTTCGCTGGGTTCGCGCCAACCGGGGATGACGATGATGTCGGCGTCATCAACAGTGCTCAGATCGTAGGGAAGCTGCACCTGCGTTCCGCCGAGCATGCGCAGTGCACCCGGTTCGCCTGCGCACAACTGGGTGCGGTACCAGGCCACGCCGAGTTCCGGCCGCACCGGCGCGAACAAGCCTACCGCGCAGCCGAATTCGAACAGCCCCTGGCCGTGGCAGGCGACGATGGCAACGAGCGGCGCGGTGGGATCGGCGGGTGGGCTGGGCATGGCTTGATGCTACGGGTGCAGATGCATGGCGCTGAGTGGTGCGCGGGCATGAGGTGATGCTCGCGGGGCATGTAGAGCCGAGCCATGCTCGGCTCAATGCTGGCAGAAGGAGATGTACTTGACGCCGTCACGAAGAGCAGCCGAGCGTGGGCTCGGCTCTACAGAATGCAGGGCACCGGTGCTGCGGCCTAACGTCATTACCAGCGGTCATGTGGGTGGCCGGATATGACGGTTGGGTGACGTGATCCCGCCTGTCGCGCCAGGTGAACAGGCCCTTGAATGGAAACGTGTTTCCGGCCCACCCCCACGAGCCCCCATGCCTGCCGCCCACGCCCCTGTCCTGAGCACTCTCGCTGTTCTGATCACAGCTATCCTCGCCGCGTCGCCCACCCATGCGGCGGAAGCCGATGCCGATCCTGCCGCCACCGCCGCGACAGCCAACGTGGCAGCGTCCACGCTGGATGCGGTGGTAGTGACCGGTTCGCGCACCAGCACGCGCACGGTAAAGAACAGCTCCACGCCCATCGATGTGATCTCCGCCGAGGACCTTGCCGCTACGGGGCAGGGCAACCTGTTGGAAGCGTTGCAGCGCAGCCTGCCGTCGCTGAGCCAGATTGGTGGCTACCAGAGCGACCAGGAAAGCCTGATCCGCGGCTACCAGCTGCGCAACCTGTCGCCGGGCTACACGCTGGTGCTGGTGAACGGCAAGCGTCGCAATGCCAGTGCCTATGTGAGCGGGGCAAACGGCGGCGGCTATCCGGGCCATGCCTGGGCCGATCTGGCGTTGATTCCGGTCTCGGCCATCGACCATGTCGAAGTGCTGCGCGATGGTGCCTCGGCCATCTACGGCTCGGATGCGATCACCGGCGTGGTCAACGTGATCCTGAAGTCGCAGGCGCACGGCGGTGAGTTTGCCGTGGAGAGCGGGCAGAGCATCGACGGTGATGGTTCGCGCACCAGCGTGCGTGCCAACGTGGGCCTGCCGTGGGGACAGGATGGCTTCGTCAATCTGTCTGGCGAGACCACGCGCCAGCATCATGCGATCCGCACCCGCCGCTACATCGATGGCTATCTGAGCTACCCGGCGGTGGACGGCAACGGCAATCTGGTGGCATTGCGCCCGAACAACCGGTTGCCTGCGGGTGCGTCGCCGAACCCGGCTGAGGCCAACCGCGATGCCGAGGCCAACACCATCCTCAGCTCGCCGTCGTACGCGTTGAAGGCCTTCGCGGTGAACGTGGGCCATGGCCTGGGCGAAAGCGCGCAGTTCTACGCTAACGCTACGGCCAGTGACCGCACCGCGCAGGCGATCCAGAACTTCCGTCTGCCGGCGACCATCTTCACCACCTACAAGGCACCCGGCGTGCTGAGTGTGTTCCCGGATGGCTTCCTGCCGGTACTGGAAACCAAGGAGAAACAGTACACCGGCACCGCAGGCGTGAAAGGCCAGATCGCGGGCTGGGACTACGACGCCAGCCTGACCGGCAACCGCAGCACGGTGCGTACCTACACCCGTAATTCGGTGAACTATTCGCTGCCGTACCCGGGATCGCCCACCGATTTCTATGACGGCAAGCTGGACTACCAGCAGGGTATCGCCAACCTCGATCTGCGCCGTGGCTTCGAGGTGGCGGCATTCGCCTCGCCGCTGGAAGTGAGCGCGGGCGCCGAGTACCAGCACGAAAAGTACGAACGCGGGGCCGGGCAGTGGGAGTCGTATACCGGCTTTGGTGCTGCGGCCTTCGTCGGCTATTCCACTGCGGACGCGGTGAAGGCTACCCGCAACAGCAAGGCGGTCTATGTGGGCGCGGCCACCAACGTCACCTCGCGCTGGTACCTGGATGCGGCCGCGCGCTGGGAAGACCATTCCGACTTCGGCAGTGTCTCCACGGGCCGCCTGACCACGCGCTTCGACTTCACCGATGCGCTGGGTGTGCGGGCCACGGTCAGCAACGGCTTCCATGCGCCCAGCCTGGGTGCGCAGTTCTACCAGGCCACTGGCAGCTGCCCCTGCGGCACCACGCTGGTGGCGCAGGTGTCTTCGCCGGCGGCGATCGCACTGGGTGCCACGCCGCTGAAGCCCGAGAAAGCCACCAACTACAGCCTGGGCGTGACCTGGGACCCGAGCCCGGCGTTCCATCTGGCCGTGGATGCGTACCAGATCGATATCCGTGGCCAGCTCGGGCAGTCCAGCCAGATCGGCTACAACGCACAGGATCCGGCGCGCATCACCGACAACAGCGGCACGGTGCTGAGCGCAGCGCAGAAGAACACCATCGATGCACTGCTGGGGTCAGCCGGCATCAGCATCCTGCCGGGTGATGCGTTCTACGCGAGCTACTTCACCAACGTGGGCAATACCCGCACACGCGGCGTCGAGCTGACCCTGGAAGCGAACCAGGAGACTGCGTGGGGCAAGCTGCGCTGGAGCTACGCGGCCAACGTGGGGCGCACCACCATCCAGAAGGTCAGCGACATTCCAGGGGCGCTGCAGGGGCTGCCGAACATCAACCTGCTGACCAGGACCAGCGAATACGCACTGCGCTTCCGCACGCCGAGCTATACGCAGGTGGCCGGCCTGGGGTGGCAGAACGGGCGCTGGCGCTCGAATGTCGACTTCACGTACTACGGCCCGATCAAGCGCCTGAACAACGGCGTGGAGTACAAGCAGCCGCCCGTGCTGGTGACCAATCTCTCCGGTGCCGTGGAACTGGGGGCGGGCTGGAGTGCGGCGCTGGGCATCAACAATGTGTTCGACAAGCGCACCCGCAAGGTGCCCGAGTACGCGCGCAGTGCCACCGACGTGGCCAGCATCGAGACGACCTGGGACAACGGCGATGTGCTGGGCAACGTTGGGGCGTACTGGTATGGGCGGGTCAATTACCGGTTCTGAGCTTCAGGCGAAACGTCGCCGGGCATGGCCCGGCGCTACCGAGGAGAGGGTCATGTCTTCTGCATTGAGGGTGGTTGCAGTGGTGGGGTCGCCGACCAGTTCGGCGACGTCGCGCACGTTGCTGCTGGTGCGGCATCTGCTGGCGTCGCTGCAGCAGCGGGTGCATGCCAGTGTGGATCTGGTGGAGCTGGCGCCAATCGCGCGCTCGCTGGGGCAGTCGTTGTCGCGCGATGAAGTGGAGCCCGCCGTGGAGCAGGCGCTGCAGACGATCGAGGCGGCCGGGCTGCTGGTAGTGGCTGCGCCGGTCTATCGGGGATCGTATCCGGGGCTGTTCAAGCATCTGGTCGACTTCATCGGGCTTGAAGCGTTGGTGGATACGCCGGTATTGCTGGCAGCGACCGGCGGCAGCGAGCGCCATGCGCTGGTGATCGACCACCAGTTGCGGCCGTTGTTCAGTTTCCTGCAGGCGCACACGCTGCCGATCGGGGTGTATGCCACGCCTGCCGACTTCGATGGCGAGCACATCAACAGTGCCGCTTTGCAGGCGCGGATCGCGCTGGCGACCGAGCGTGCGGCCGGCCATCTGGCTACGCAGGCGCTGGCGGTAGCGGCGCCGCTGCGACGCATCGCCTGACGGCATAACCGGCGGCGCTTTGCTTATGGCCAAGGCGCATCTGCGTGGCCGGATCTGACCGCCGATTGTCGTCTGGCATCGCCGTGCCGACCGCCGTCATCTCTAGCATCGATATCGAAGCGGCATCGCATTGCCGCCCCCCGATGAGGACGACCCCGTGAGTCTGGACGCAACCGACAAGCCCATCCTGTTCCTGCTCGACCGTGAGTTCGAGGACGGACAGATTCCCGGCCAGCGCTTCTTCTGTCGGCACAGCCTGCTGCTGGAAGGGGCGCTGTCGAGCATCGACGGCCTGGACGCGCAGCTGGACGTGCGCCGCATCGGCTTCGCGCGGCCGCGCCGCGAGGTGATCGCCGAGATCGGCGAGCAGGACCAGTCGCTGCCCAAGCTGGTGCTGCCGCAGGGCGTGCACAGCGAACTGGCCAGTGGCGCGCACCAGAACCGCCAGTACATCTCCGGCGCCGAGCCGATCCTGGCCGCGCTGAACGGGTTGCTCGGCATCCCCGTGGCCCATCCCTGAGCGAGGACGCGACGATGAGCTATCAGATCAGCGTGTTGGACAAGAGCCCGGTGGCCGAGGGCGCCTCGCCGGAAAAGGCGCTGCGCAACAGCCTGCAGTTGGCCCAGCACGCCGAACAGCTGGGTTATCACCGTTACTGGTTTGCCGAGCACCATGCCGCACCGACGTTGGCGAGTCCCGCACCGGAGGTGCTTGCGGCGTGGGTGCTGGCGCAGACCCGGCGCATCCGTATCGGCAGCGGCGGGGTGATGCTGCGCCACTACGCGCCGTACAAGGTGGCGGAGAACTTCAACCTGCTGGCAGCGTTGGCACCAGGGCGCGTGGATCTGGGCGTGGGCAAGGCGCCGGGCGGCCTGCCAGCGTCGACTGCCGCGCTGGCGGCCGGGCGCCCGGCGTTCGCCGACTTCGACCAGCAACTGCGCGACCTTGAGGGCTATCTGTCCGGCGCCGAAGCCGATGTGCTGGCGCGGCCGATTCCGCAGCAGGCGCCGGAGCGCTTCCTGCTCGGTGCCAGCCCGCAGAGTGCGAAGCAGGCGGCCGCGCTGGGCTGGCGCTTCGTCTACGCCGCGCACTTCGATGGTGATCCGAAGCACATCGAGGCCGCGTTCGAAGCCTACCGCAGCGTCTCCTCGCAGCCCCCGCTGCTGGCCACGGTGGCCTTCGCCGCACCTACGGCCGAAGCGGCTGCGCGGCATATCGGTGCGCTACGCGTCTACAAGCTGCACCTTGGTCCCGGGCAGGCGGTGAACCTGCCCAGCCCCGAGGCGGCTGCCGAGTACGCACGCCAGGTAGGCGTGGCCGACTTCCGCATCGAGGAAACGCGCCCCAGCGTGCTGTCCGGTGATGCGCAGCACGTGCGTGATGAACTGGATGCGCTGCATCGGCGCTTCGGCGTGGGCGAATTCGTCCTCGACGCGCCGGTGGCCGACCTCGACGCACGCCTGACTTCCCTTGAGCTGCTGTCGCCCGCGCCACGCGCGGCGGTGGCCTGACCTGCAGGAGCGATTCCCATGAGCACCACCCCGCGCCAAATTCCGTTCGGCATCATGCTGCAGGGCCCCGGCAGTCACATGCATGCCTGGAAGCATCCGTCCAATCCGGCCGATGCCAGCGTCAACCTGCAGTTCTACATCGACATTGCGCGCACCGCCGAGGACAACGGCATCGCCTTCGGCTTCGTGGCCGATGGCCTGTACATCAACGAGAAGTCGATCCCGCACTTCCTCAACCGCTTCGAGCCGATCTCGCTGCTGTCGGCGCTGGCCACGGCAACGAAGAAGATCGGCCTGGCCGGCACGCTGTCGACCTCCTACAGCGACCCGTTCACCGTGGCCCGCCAGTTCGCCTCGCTGGATCTGCTCAGCGGCGGCCGTGCCGGTTGGAATGTGGTGACGTCGCCGTTGGAAGGTTCGGGCCGCAACTACGGCCGGCCACACCCGGAGCACGCGCTGCGCTACCAGATCGCCGATGAGTACCTGGATGTCGTGCAGGGGCTGTGGGATTCGTGGGACGACGACGCCTTCGTGCGTGAGCGCGACAGCGGCACCTTCTTCGCACCGGAGAAATTCCGCCGCCTCGACCACAAGGGCCGCTTCTTCCAGGTGGAAGGCCCGCTCAACATCCAGCGTTCGCCACAGGGCCAGCCGGTGATCTTCCAGGCGGGTTCGTCTGACGATGGCATCGCGCTGGCCGGCAAGTACGCCGATGCGGTGTTCACCCATTCGCCGTCGCTGGAAGAAACCCGTGCATTCACCCAGAAGGTGAAGAACTCGGCGATCGCGCACGGCCGCAGCGGCAACGATGTGAAGATCTTCCCGGGCATCGGCCCCATCGTCGGCCGCACCGCCGAGGAAGCCGAAGCCAAGTACCAGGCGATTGCCGCACTGGCCACGCTGGAAGATGCGCTGGCGTACCTGGGGCGCTTCTTCGATCACCACGATTTCAGCCAGTACGACCCGGATGCACCGTTCCCGGAGCTGGGTGACATCGGCAGCAACGCGTTCCGTTCCACCACCGACCGCATCAAGCAGGATGCGCGTGAGAAGGGCCTGAGCCTGCGCCAGGTGGCACTGGAAGCGGTGAGCCCACGGCCGAACTTCATCGGCACACCGGAGCATGTGGCCGATGAGCTGATCCGCTGGTTCGATGCCGGTGCCAGCGATGGCTTCATTCTCGGCTTCGCCGCGCAGCGCGAGGGCCTGGACGATTTCGTGACCCAGGTGCTGCCGATCCTGCAGGCGCGCGGCTACCACCAGCGCGAGCTGGAAGGACAGACCCTGCGCGAGCATCTGGGTCTGCCGTACAAGGCCAGCCGCTATTCGACCGACGCCGAACCGGCGCGGAAGGTGGGGTAGGGCGATGAGCGGAGAAACTGCGGCAGCACCGGGCCACGCCCGGCGGAATCCCGCGTCCATCGGCGTGCTGCCGGAAATTGCAGCACGCGCCGAGGCCGCCATCGCGATCCGCCATGACCTGCACCAGCACCCGGAGCTCGCCTTCGAGGAGCACCGCACCAGCGCCCGCGTGGCCGAGCTGCTGCAGCAATGGGGCTATGAGGTGACCACCGGGCTCGGCGGCACCGGTGTGGTCGGCACGCTGCAGCGCGGGCAGGGCAGCCGTCGTCTCGGCCTGCGCGCCGACATCGATGCACTGCCGATCCATGAGGACTCCGGCCTGGCCTACGCCAGCCAGACCGAGGGGCTGATGCATGCCTGCGGCCACGATGGGCATACCGCCATCCTGCTGTCCGCTGCACACTACCTGGCCCACCACGGGCGCATCGACGGCACCCTGCAGCTGGTGTTCCAGCCTGCTGAGGAGACGGGTTCGGGCGCGTCGAAGATGATTGCCGATGGCCTGTTCGAGCGTTTCCCGGTGGATGCGATCTATGGGCTGCACAACTGGCCGGGCGTGCCGGTGGGCCACTTCGGTTTCGTCGATGGCCCGGCGATGGCGTCGGTGGATTGGGCACGGCTGAAGGTGATCGGCAAGGGCGGCCACGGCGCCGAGCCACAGGGCAGCGTCGATCCGATCCTGGTGGCGGCGCACATCATCACCGCGCTGCAGAGCGTGGTGTCGCGCAATGTCGATCCGCGGCAGATGGGCGTGGTCACCGTGGGCTCGATCCACGGCGGGCAGGCCGCCAACGTGATTCCGGACGTGGTCGAGCTGAAGCTGACCGTGCGCGCCTACCTGCCGGAAGTGCGCGACACCCTGCGGCGCCGGGTCACCGAGATTGCCGAACAGACCGCCGCCGCGTTCGGTGCGCGCGCCGAGATCGAGTTCCCGCGCGGCTTCCCCAGTGTGATCAACCATCCGCAACAGACCGCCTACATCCGCGAGGTGGCCGTGCAGGGCTTCGGCGCCGCACAGGTGGTGCCCGAATTCGCGCCGCGCACGGCCAGCGAGGATTTCGCCTTCCTGCTGCAGGCACGACCGGGCAGCTTCGTGTTCGTCGGGAACGGCGAGAGCGCGCCGCTGCACAGCCCGCGCTACGTGTTCAACGATGCGGCCATTGCCCCCGCCGCCAGCCTGTGGGCGCGACTGGCCGAAGACTATCTGGTGAAGGATGCGACATGAGCAGCAACGAACGCTTCCTCTATACCTCGGTGGATGATCCGCTGGCGCGGCCCCTGTTCGACGGTCTTGAACAGGAGTACGACAGCCGCTACGCCGACGTGCGCCGACGCATCGGTGGCAGCGCTCGCGAGGAGCTGCAGCGCTATCCGGCGCAGGCCTTTGCGGCCCCGGTAGGTGCCTTCGTGCTGCTGCTGCGCGACGGTGTGGCGATTTCAGGTGGTGCCTTCATGCCGCACCGCGATCCGGATACCGCCGAATTCAAGCGCATCTGGACGCTGCCCGGGCTGCGTCGCCAGGGCATTGCGCGGCGCGTGCTGCAGGAGCTGGAAGAGCAGGCGGCGCGGCAAGGGTACCGGAGGGTGTTCCTGACGACCGGCTTCCGCCAGCCTGAAGCTGTTGGCCTGTACCTGAGCCACGGCTACACCGCGCTGTTCGATATGGAGGCCGACCCGGAAACGGTTGCGCATCTGCCGTTCGAGAAGCAACTGCGAGCGACGACGCCCGTCGTTGCACCTGCACAGGCACTGCTGCACGGAGCCCACGCATGAGCACACCGTCGACCGCGCTGGAGGGCATCGCCGCTCGTCCGGCGCCCGGACAGGCACTGAAGATCGTGCCGGCCCGGCATCCGCTGCAGGTCTTCGGCACGGTGCTGGCACTGGCGCTGATCCTGATCGGGCTGCAGTCCGTGCTGGGCAATCCGCGCTGGGGTTGGGGCACCTTCGCCGAGTGGTTCTTCGCACGCCCGGTGCTGGAAGGCCTGGGTCGCACGCTGCTGCTGACCGCGCTTGGCACCGGCCTCGGTTTCGCGCTGGGTACGCTGCTCGCGCTGGCACGCGTCTCCGGTTCGCCGCTGCTGTCGGCGGTGTCGTGGGGCTATGTGTGGCTGTTCCGTTCGATCCCGTTGCTGGTGCTGTTGCTGCTGTTGAACAACCTGGGCTATCTGTACAGCACCATCGAACTGGGCGTGCCGTTCACCGGCATCAGCCTGTTCTCGTACCCGACCACACAGCTGATCGGTGTGTTCACCGCCGCGGTGCTGGGCCTGACCCTGAACCAGGCCGCGTTCTCGGCCGAGGTGATCCGCGGTGGCATCCTCTCGGTCGACCACGGCCAGTACGAGGCCGCGGCCGCGCTCGGCCTGCCGCGCGGTCGCCAGGTGCGCCGCATCATCCTGCCGCAGGCGATGCGTTCGATCCTGCCGGCGGCGTTCAACGATGTGATCGGCCTGGCCAAGAGCACCTCGGTGGTCTACGTGCTGGCGCTGCCGGAGCTGTTCTACACCGTGCAGGTGATCTATCGGCGCAACCTGGAAGTGGTGCCGCTGCTGATGGTGGCCACGGTCTGGTACCTGGTGATCCTGACCGTGTTGTCGCTGCTGCAGCGGCGCGTGGAACAGCGCTTCGCGCGCGGCCAGCTGCAGCGCGAGCGCTCGGTGTCGCGGGTGTCGTCACCGGTGCGGACATCCAGTGATGCTGCGCCGCGCGTGGCCAACCGCCCGCGCATCGCCACCCAGGTGGAAGCGGGCGAGGGTGCGGCGGTATCGCTGCATGGCGTGGGCAAGGTGTTCGGCGATCAGCCGGTGCTGGAAGACGTGAACCTGGACCTGCGCGCCGGCAGCGTGACGGTGCTGATCGGACCGTCCGGCGCCGGGAAATCCACGCTGCTGCGGTTGATCAACCACCTGGAACGTGCCGACAGCGGCTACTTGACTGTGGGCGGCCAGCTGATCGGCTACCGCCGCGAGGGTGACACGTTGTACGAACTGCCCGAGCGCGAGATCCGCCGCCGTCGTGCGGAAGTGGGCATGGTGTTCCAGGGCTTCAACCTGTTCCCGCATCTGACCGCGTTGGAGAACATCATCGAGGCACCGATCGCGGTACGTGGTGTATCGCGCGCGCAGGCCGAGCAGCAGGCGCGCACACTGCTGGAGCGGGTCGGCCTGGCCGACAAGGCCGATGCCTTCCCGCGCCAGCTGTCCGGTGGCCAGCAGCAGCGCATCGCGATCGCCCGCGCACTGGCGCTGCAACCGAAGGTGCTGCTGTTCGATGAACCGACCTCGGCACTGGACCCGGAACTGGTGGCGGAGGTGCTGAGCGTGATCGAGGAACTGGCCCGTTCCGGCACCACGCTGGTGATCGTCACCCATGAACTGAGTTTCGCCCGCCGCGTGGCCGACCACGTGGTGATGATGGACCAGGGGCGGGTGATCGAGCAGGGCACGCCCGAGGCGTTGTTCGAGCGCCCGCGCCAGCAACGCACCGCCGAATTCCTGGCCAAGACCCTGTAACCCCGGTAGGAACATCATGAGCCCTGCAGCACCGCGTCGCCCCTCGCGCAGCACCCTGTTGATCGTAGGCGTGCTGGTCATCGGCATCGCCGGCATCGTCTATTCGCGCGTACGCCAGGCCCCGGAGGCTGCGGCGGTGGCTGCGACCAGCCTGGCCGGAGCGAACACGGCCGTGCTGAAGGGTACGTTTGACCCGAAGGCTCAGGCGTTGATCCCGGCCGACTATCGCTTCGTCACCCCCGGCACATTCACCGTTGCCACTCATCCGGGGCAGCTGCCGCTGGCCGACTATGGTGCCGACAGCAAGGACGTGGTCGGCATCGAGCCGGACATCGCGCGGCTGATCGCCGATGGGCTGGGCCTGAAGCTGGTGATCGTACCGGTGGCCTGGCCTGACTGGCCGCTGGGGCTGGAATCGGGCAAGTACGATGCGGTGCTCTCCAATGTGACGGTCACCGAGGAGCGCAAGAAGAAGTTCGATTTCTCCAGTTATCGTTACGACCTGCTGGGCATCTACACGCGCACCGATGGGCCGATACAGAAGATCGAAAAGCCCGCCGACGTCGCCGGGCTGAAGGTGGTGGTGGGCGCCAGCACCAACCAGGACCAGATCCTGCGCCAGTGGGACCAGCAGAACATCGCTGCCGGCCTGAAGCCGGTGGAGTACCAGTACTTCGACGACGCGGTGGTCGGCCGCTTGGCGGTGATCACCGGCCGCGCCGATGTCTCGTTCGAGCCCAATGCCACGGGCGCTTATTCGGCACGCGATGGCAAGGTGCGGCGTGTTGGCCTGTTCCCAGGGGGATGGCCGAACGCTGCGGCGATTTCGGTGACCACGCGCAAGGGCAGCGGCCTGGCCGACGCGGTGACGCAGGCGCTGAATACCCAGATAGGCAGCGGCACCTATGCGCAGGCGCTGAAGCGATGGAATGTGGCCGAGGAAGCCGTGCCGCAGTCGCAGACCAATCCGCCGGGGTTGCCGACGCTGCAATGACGCCGGGCGTGGCCCGGCGCTACCTCCGTCTTTGTAGAGCCGAGCGATGCTCGGCTGCTCTACCAACGCGCCTCCAGTGTCCGGAACGGTTTCACCAGCCGCACACCCTCGGCATCGAAGTCGGAAACGCTACGTCCATCCACACGCACCGTCTTCGGCATGGTGCGCTCCGGCCACCAGACCTTCACCGCCGTCCCGCTGCGCAGCCCCTCACCAAGCGCCACCGTCAGCACCCCGTCGCGTTGCCGCGCCTGCATCTGCAACGTGCCATACGCTGTCGGCAACCGCTCCACCGCCAATCCATCGCCTGCCACCCACGAGGGCGGCGTACCCGGCAGCAGTGAGAGGGCATCATCGTCTTCGCGCATCAGCATGCCGAACAGCGTGCGGCTGTACTCGGCACCAATCCAGGTATGCGGCATGTCGCCCAGGTAACGCGGAAAACGTAGGCGTGAGTGCACGACCTCAGCCAGCACCTGCCACTCAAGCGGGCGCCGATCATGCAGCAGTCCCTGCAGCAGCTCATCGGCCACCTGCGGCTGGCCCAGGTGCACATAGCTCAGCACATTGCGGATCTCGTACGGTGTGTACGCGTACAGCGCACCGGGCTGGCTGCGCTTGCGGACGTCCTCCAGGTAGCGCGCGAAGGTGGTCCGCAGCGCCTCGGCGGGCAACACGCTCTGTGCGCCGGTCGGGTCCAGTGCGATCGAAACGCCGGTGGGATCGCCATCGCCCAGGTCGGCCGAGGAGGGAATGAAGTCGATGCCCTTCCACGCCATCGTCGCCCGGATCGAGGCATGCAGCGCGTCGTAAAGCAGTTTGTACTGTTCGCGTGCCCACGCTGCGGTCTCGTGGTCGCCCAGCGATTCGGCCAGCCACGCGCCGTCGTGCCAGCCCTTCAGGCCCCAATAGTCGTCCCAGTAGCTGTGGGTGGGAGACGGATAACCCTCATGGCTGATCGACGGCGCAAGAATGCCCGCGAAGCGCTCCGGCGCTGGCTGGTCGGCCTTGTAGCCGGGCACCAGCGTGCGTTCGCGTAGTTCCTGCAGGAAGCGCAGCGCTGCCTTCACTTTCGGCAGATAGGCACGTACCGATTCGGGTCCGCCATCGAGGCGCGCGACATCGGCCACCAGCGCCACGTACTGGCCCTGGCTGTCGTACTCGATATCCGAACCGAAACCGGTGTTGACGCTGCCATCGTCGTTGAGGATCGGCGAGACCAGGCCGTTGGCATGCACGCCGTGTTCGCTGTACCAGCCCAGGTAGTCGCGCGCGACCTTGGCTTCACCCATGCGCAGCAGCACCGCCGAGGTGGCCATGCCGTCGCGGATGAAGGAGCGGTTGTAGTTGCGCGGGCCGGGCTGCATGGCCGGGCCGGTCTGGTTGATCAGCATGTAGGCGGCCTGCGCACGCAGCATGTCGACCAGTGAGGGATCGGGCAGGCGCAGGCCGACCTGGCCCAGCCGTGCCTGCCAGTCCGCGGAGGCCTGCGTGGCCAGGGAATCGAACGCCGCATTGGCATCGCGGGGCAGCGTGGCTAGATCGAGCGCAGGCGCTTCGGGCAGTGCGCCCTTGGTATCGGCGGCGGTAGTACCCAGCGGGAACGCGACCACGATGGCATCGCTGGCCCCCGGTGCCAGTGATACGCGGTAGTTCAACGCAGCCGAGGCAAGACCCTCGTCGTCGCGCGCCTGTTGCGTGGAGGGCAGCTGGCCGGCAGCGAGGGTCGCGGTGATTTCCGTTGCGCCATCCTTGCCGAACGGCGCCGCGCCGGACGCAGCCACCGGCGTGAGCGACTGCAGCAGCGTGCGTCCATTGATGCGCACCGCCTGCCCATCGATGGTCACATCGCGGATCGGTGACAGCCCGCCGTTCTGCCACGGCGGATTCATCTGCATCGGGCGCACGACCAGGCTGAGCGTGCCTTCGATCCTGGCGCTGCCCGTGTTGTGCAGGCGATGCCGCAAGAACGTTACCGGCTGGCCGTCGCGCTCGATGGCGAAAACCTCGCTGCGCAGCTCCAGGCCGGGCTGCGGTGACCAGGTGGCGGAGGGCATCGGCTTCCAGCCATCCCGCAACGCGTGCTGTATCGGCTGTCCTGCCGCGCCAGCGGCACGCCCGTCAGCGCCACGCCAGATCGGCTGCACCAGCGGCGCGCCCTTGAAGGCTTCCAGATTGCCGTATTCGTCGAAGATCGATTTCTGTCGTCCTGCGTGCACACCGACGGCGGTCCAGTAGGTCTGCTGCATCTGCAGCGATGCCGGGAACAACGCGCGCTGAGCGCCGCTGGCGGTGATCTGGTATCGCTTCATCGGCGTCATTACCGCCTTTGGCCCGAGCAGGCGCAGTCGCGCGACCTGCGGTGCGGGGCCGTCCACGCTCAGCCGGAACGCACGCAGGGGTTTTGCCGTGTCAGCAGCCAGCCAGCTTTGCCGATGATTGGCCGCCTGTGCATCGTGTGCGAGGTCCTGCCAACGGCCCTGTGCATCCTGCGCCTGCAGTCGTGCAGCGCCGCGCGCGCCATCGGCCCAGTCGACCACCAGGCCAGCCGAGGATTGAGCCTGCGGCAGCGTGATCTCGAGCGCATGGGATCCACCTTTTCTGGTCGGAACCGCAATGGTGCCGCCGCCTTGCCAGAGCGCGGCTGCCTGTGTTGCATCGACATCGGCGATGCGTGCGCTGAGCGTGCTGTCCAGCGGCTCCATTTCGAAGATCGACACACCCCAGTCGGAGGTGCGCTGCGGACTGGCCAGTCGTAGATAGCGCGCCTGCCGCGGCGCGAAGTACAGCGTTTCCACATCGCCCAGTGAATCGGCCATCGTGTACGCGGTCTGCCACTGCGTACCATCCATTGAGGTCTGCAGTGAATAGCCTTCCGGGTTGGAGACATCCCAGGTGAGTCGTGCGCCAGCCAGCAGGGTTGGCGTGCCCAGATCGATCTGGAACCAGTGGCCGGGGCTGAAGGCGCCGCCGGTGACGGTCTTCGGGTCGCCGTCGATCAGGTGGCTGATCGCCATCGCTGGCACCTGCTGCGAGGAACTGCTGGCCTGCCATTGGCTGCGCGGGGGAAGGGGCTGTGCCTGTGCGGCAGCGGCGAGGGCGGCCAACAGCAGGGTGGCGGCAGCTCGCCATGGAATGGCTGAGCGGGAGACCTTGGAGCGTTCGGCGCGCAATGTCATTACGTACAGCCTCGCAGGTTCGGCCGGTGTCGGGCGAGCGCTACGCTAGCAAGGGATGTAATCGGTTACATGACGCACTGCAGCGTCGCAGGCCGCTTCTGTGGTTGACGCAGCCGAGCATGGCTCGGCTCTACATGGTTTCCGGCAGGTCAAGCGCACCGCACGCTACAACTCCACCGTCTCCCACCAGCGCGTACCCGCCTGCGGCGCCTGCATGTCCAGCGCTTCGCCCATCATCGGCGTGGCCACCGGCACGTTCTTCGCGGCCGCCAATGCGGTGATGCGCTCGAACGGCTGCTGCCATGCGTGCAGGGCCAGGTCGAAGGTGCCGTTGTGGATCGGCAGCAGCCACTTGCCGCGCAGGTCCAGGTGCGCCTGCAGCGTCTGTTCCGGCTGCATGTGCACGAACGCCCAGCGCGGATCATAGGCGCCGGTCTCGATCATGGTCAGGTCGAACGGGCCGTACTTCTCGCCGATGGCCTTGAAGCCGTCGAAGTAGCCGGTGTCGCCGCTGAAGAAGATGCGGAAGTCGTCGTCCTGGATCACCCACGACGCCCACAGGCTGCGGTCGCTGTCGCCCAGGCCGCGGCCGGAGAAGTGCTGGCCCGGGGTGGCGGTCAGGCGCAGGCCGCTGGCCTCGGTCGATTGCCACCAGTCCAGCTGTTCGACCTTGCTGGCGTCCACACCCCAGGCAATCAGCTGGTCGCCGACGCCGAGCGGGGCGATGAAGCGCGCGGTCTTGCCTGCCAGCTGCATCACGGCGGCATGGTCCAGGTGGTCGTAGTGGTTGTGCGAGAGGATCACGCCAGCGATCGGCGGCAGCTCTTCGATGCTGATCGGCGGTGCGTGGAAGCGGGCCGGGCCCATCCACTGCACCGGCGAGGCGCGCTCGGAGAAGACCGGGTCGGTCAGCCAGTACTGGCCGCGCAGCTTCAGCAGGATCGTGGAGTGCCCAAGCCGGAACAGGCTGCGGTCCGGCGCGGCGTCGAGGGTGGCGCGGTCCAGCGGCAGCACCGGAATCGGGTGCGCAGGCACGGTGCCCTTGGGTTTGTTGAAGAGAAACGTCCACCAGATCTCCGCACCGTCGCGCAGGCCCATCGCCGGACGGGGCAGGGCATTGTGGAACTTGCCGTCGCGGTACTGCGGCGAATCGGGGAAGTCGGGGAGGGACCAGGATTTGCAGAAGGTGTAGGCGGTCACGGCGAGGATTCCAAGCAAAAGGACAAGGAGCAGGCGCTTCATGGGTGACGTCCGCTGGGTACACTACACAGTGTAGTTTCGTGTTTTTCAAAAGTACACTGTCCGGTGTAAAATGTGCGCATCCGTTCAGTTATCCGGTTTCTGCCATGCCCCGTGCCCCGCAACGCCTGACCGACCGTAAACGCGATGCCATCGTGCGCGCGGCGGTGGAGGAGTTCCGTGCCTCGGGCTACGAGGCCACCAGCATGGACCGCATCGCCGAGGCGGCCGGGGTCTCCAAGCGCACCGTCTACAACCACTTTCCCAGCAAGGAAGCGTTGTTCTCGATGATCCTGGAGGAGCTCTGGGAACGCAGCGTGGCCAGCGACGCGTTACCGTACCGCACCGACCAGCCGCTGCAGGCGCAGCTGCTGCAGTTGCTGGGCCAGAAGCTGGAACTGCTCAGCGATGCCAACTTCATTGACCTGGCGCGGGTGGCGATGGCCGAGATCATCCACTCACCGGAGCGCGCGCAGGCCATCGTCTGCCGCATGGGCGAAAAGGAAAGCGGCGAGAGTGCCTGGATCCGCGCGGCCATCGCTGATGGCCGGCTGCGCGAGGTCGATCCGGAATTTGCTGGCCACCAGCTGCACGGGCTGGTGAAGAGCTTTGCGTTCTGGCCACAGGTGACGATGGGGCAGGCGCCGTTGAACGCACAGGAGCGTGCACGCGTGGCCGAATCGGCGGTGGCGATGTTCCTGGGTTTCTACGCGGCCTAGCCGGCAGCGAAGCGGCGGAACTCGTCGGCCGGCAGCGCCGCCGAGTACAGATAGCCCTGGCCGACATCCACACCCAGTGCGCGCAGTTGCTGTTCCTGCGCCAGGGTCTCGGTACCTTCGGCCACCACGATGGCACCGCAGCGGTGCGCGACTTCGACGATGAAGCGCACGATCGACTGCGACTTGGCGTCGGACAGTGTGGCGATCAGCGCCTGCTCGATCTTGACCTCGGCGATGGCCAGCTGCGAGAGCAGGATCAGGGTTGAATAGCCAGCGCCGAAATCATCCAGTGACAACGTGACCTCCGCTGCCAGCAGCTGTGCGATGTTGGCATCGACCACGTCGCGCTCGACGATCTCGGTCCATTCGACGATCTCCAGGCGCAGCATCACGCCAGGCACATCGTGCAGTGCCAGCAGTTCCTGCAGGCGCAGGCCGAAGTCGGGCCGGCGCAGTGACTCGGCCGAAACATTCACGGCGATTTTCAGCTGCGTGCCATCGCGTCGGCACTGCTGCAGGAAGTGGGTGGCCGACTGCAGCGTGGCCCATTCCAGTTCAGCCAGCCGCCCCTGCCGGCGCAGCAGCGAGATCACCCGCATCGGCGCGATCAGCCGACCCTCGCCGTCGCGCATGCGCAGCAGTGCTTCGGCGCCGACCAGCTGGCGATCCTGCAGGCGATGCTTGGGCTGGTAGCACAGCGGGGCGTCGCCCTGCTGCAGCCAGCGATCAAGGGCGACTTCAATCAGGGCGTCGATCTCGCTGTCGCGCTGGATCGGGTCGTCGAAGAACACGACGCCGGATTCGATCGCACTCAGCGCCACGGTGATTGCCCGGAAGGGCAGGTGGCCATCGTCTGCCGCGGCCGGTGGCTTCAGTTCGACTACCGCGCAGCGGAACAGCGGCCGGAAGCCGGGCCAATCGCGGCCGACCTGATCGGCCAGGTTGCTGGCCAGCTCGGTGATCTGCGGTTGCGTGCGCAGTTCGGACAAGGTCAGGTCGCGCACCAGGATCGCCAGCGCGGCATCGCCGAACTGGTAGATCTCCAGTTGCCCGGCCGGCAGCGAGGGCAGCAGCCGATGCACCTCTTCGGTGCTGTCGCGCTGCCACAGGCCGTTGTCCTGCAGCGGACCGTAGCGCAGGCGCAGGTCGCGCAGGTTGCCCATCTCGGCCACGATCAGGCAGGCCTTGCCGATACCGTCGTTGTCGCGCCAGTAATGCTGCAGGCGTTCGCCGAGCGCACGCATGTTGGGCAGGCCACTGATCGGATCGATGCGCAGCCAGGCGTGTTCGCGCTGACGCTGTGCATCGATCTGCGCATCGTTGTAGACCAGTGCGAACACCGCGCCCAGCATCAGCAGCGATAGTGGCAGTGCCAGCAGGCACTGGATTGCCAACTCCTCCACGGGTAGCTGATTGGCGCCGATGATTGCGACGCCCAGTGCCAGGCCCAACGCAGTGACGACGATACGCACGCCCCAGGCCTGCAGGATCATGCGCAGCGAGAGTTCATTGAGCATGCGCGGGTGCAGGCGCCTGCGCAGCCAGACGCCGGCCAGCATCTGCAGCGTGGCCTCGAGGCCGGCTGGCAGAAAATACTGGGTGCCGGCGAACTGGTATCGGGCCAGCAGGCTGGCACCCAGGCAGGCCAGGCCGCCGCGCCAGCCGCCGAGCAGTCCGCTGACCAGCAGGATGTCGAAGCCGAGGTGCAGCTTGACCACGCCTTGGGTATAGCGGGCCACGAACCAGGCGTTGAACAGGTAGATCAGGCCCAGCGCCACGCCCACGTACAGGCGGCGGCCTTCAATGGCATGGCCAGCGCGACGGGTGGCGATCAGCAGCACGCCGATCATGCCGATCACCGCCGTGGCCTGCAGCAGGTACAGCGGCAGGCTGGGCAGGGCGCTGTCCAGGACCTGGGCCGAGACCCGTGAAAGCGCATCCATAGCAGGTTCCCGCCTGTGACCGACGGCCAGTGGGGAGCAGGGTAAACCACAGGCGCCCGAGCGGCCACCAAGGGCCCCGGGCCGAGGCCTCTGCAGTCAGTAGCGCGGGTCGGCGATGGCCGGCAGCACCAGTTCGCGCACGAAGCCGGACGGTGACAACTGCAGCAACGCGCGCACCATTGCAACGACGTCGTGCACCGGCACCAGCTCGCCGTCGCCGCGCGCTGCGGCCTCTGCAGCTGGCACCGACAGTGCATCGTCGGTGTTAAGGTAGCCCAGCTGCAGGCTGGTCACCGCCAGGCGGCGATCGCGGAAACCCTCGCGCAGTGCATCGGCGATGCCGTTGAGTGCGAACTTGGATGCGCCGAACGCCACTTCCGGGCGGCCACTGCGCGGCAGCGCCGAGGTCGAGCCGGTCAGCACCAGCTGCGGGCGTGGCGCCCCGAGCACCCGCGGCAGCAAGCGCTGCAGCAGCACCAGGGTGGCGGTGATGTTGACGTCGACCAGTTGAGTAAGCGCGGCATCGCTCTCGTCGAGGAAGGCGTACTCGTCGCTGAAGGCGGTCTCTTCCCAGATGCCCAGGTTGTGGATCAGCACATCCAGATCGGCCGGTGCCTGCGCTGCGATGTGATTGGCAGCCAGGGTGGGCTGGGACAGATCGGCCTCGATCCACTGCAGAGTGACACCCTCGGGGCATTCAAGATCGCGCGGACGGCTGCGCGAAACGCCGATGACGGTGTCGCCCGCACTGCACAGGCCTTCCACGAACGCCCGACCCAGGCCCCTGCTGGCGCCGATGACCATCAATTTCATGTTGCTTCCTTGTTGTACTGCGGCGGCCTCAGTCGGCAGCCAGAATGGTGTCCCAGTCGGCGAACGCGCGCAGGTTGCTGCGTTCAGCGGTAATGATCGAGGCGATGTTGTCGAGCTGGCAACGGTACTGTGGTAGTAGCCGTCGCAGCTGCTGCAGGTGCTGGGATGTACTGACCACTGACAGCCGGGTCAGTTTGGTCAGGCCTTCCATTGCGCGCTCTGCTGGGCGGTGTGCTTCGGGATCGGCGAGAATCCGTAGGGTCCCCAGCAACAGGAGCATCCCGACATGGGAGCACCCGATCCCTTCACTGATGGCCTGCCGCTGCCGCGGGCGTGGCAGGAAGCGTTGGCCGATGCGCGCATCGAGCGGCAGTCGATCGGCGTGTCTCGTGCGGATGTCGCGCGAGTGCATCGTCCCGGGCAGGCTGACGCCTTCCTGAAGTCGGAAGTGATCGACGCCTTCAGTGAGCTGGGCGATGAGATCGCGCGCCTGCGCTGGCTGCAGGCACAGGGAGTGCCGGCGCCAACGGTGATTGCCACCGCCGAAGAAGCGGGCCGGCGCTGGTTGCTGATGAGCGCGCTGCCCGGCCGCGACCTGGCCTCGTCGCCGGAACTTGCGCCGCAGCAGTTGGTGGAACTGCTGGCTGACGCGCTGCGCAGGCTGCATGTGTTGCCGGTGGCAGCCTGTCCGTTCGACCAGCGATTGGCCTCGCGCCTGCAGGCCGCGCAGGCAAGGGTGGAGGCGGGCCTGGTCGACGCCGATGACTTCGATGACGAGCGCCTGGGGCAGAGCGCACAGCAGGTGTTCGCCGAACTGTGCAGCACCCGGCCCGAGCATGAAGATCTGGTGGTCAGCCATGGCGATGCGTGCCTGCCGAACCTGATGGCGGTCGAGGGGCGTTTCAGTGGTTTCATCGACTGTGGGCGGCTGGGTGTGGCCGACCGCTACCAGGACCTGGCGCTGGCCGCGCGCAGCCTGGTTCACAACTTCGGCGACACGCGTTGGGTGGCGCCGTTGTTCCAGCGCTACGGCGCGTTGGTCGACGAGCGTCGGCTGGCGTTCTACCGGTTGCTCGACGAGTTCTTCTGAGCCCGCGCATGGCTGGCGATGCCCGCGCAGATCAGGCCGCCGACCACGCTCAGGTGTTCCAGCGCGAAGAACATCGCCAGCTGCTGTTCCGCGCCGTGCTTGGTCCAGAAGGTATGCACGATGACGATGGTCAGCAGCATGAACACCGCCAGCGCGCCGCTGCCCAGCCATAGCAGGCGATCGAGCAGCAGGCACAGTGAGCCACCCAGCAGCACCACGGCGCTGGCGATGTTGAACAGCGCGGGCGGTTGCAGCCCGGCCGCCTGCATTTCGGCCACGCTGTTGTCCCACGCCAGCAGCTTGGCCAGACCCGAGGACAGGAACACCACGGCCAGCAGCAGTCGGGCGAGGAACCACAGCACGCGGCTGTCGAGCAGGGTGGAGATCATCCGTGGCATGCAGCAACTCCGGGTTGAGCGTTGGGCGGGGCGGGCAGCATCGGGCCTCAACAGCGGTTGAGGTCAAGGCTGCCTGAACGAAGCCCGGTGGTGGCCGGGTTACCCTCTTCAAAATGGACGAACGTGCGTTCACTATTTGTGGCATGAGCAGAATCGACCGCAATGAGCAGCGCATGATCCTGATCCTGCAGGCGGCACTGCAGTGCTTCGTCGCAAGGGGATTCCACCAGACCAGCATGCGTGACATCGCGCAGGCGGCCGGTGTCAGCCTGGGCAATCTCTACAACCACTTCCCGGGCAAGGAAGCGATCATCCTTGCAGTGGCGGTGGCCGAGAGCGAAGAACTGGCACCGTTGCTGCAGCGACTGACCGCGTCCGATGGCGAGCGTGCACAGGTACTGGTTTTCCTTCAGGACTTCCATGCACTGTGCCGCCAGCCGGAATGGGCGACGCTTGCCGTCGAAGTGCTGGCCGAGAGCGCACGCAATCCGGCCGTGGCCGAGGCATTTGCGGCCAATCGCAGGCAATTGCAGGCGACGCTGGCCGAAGCCCTTCAGCAGGTGGCGCAACGCGAGCGGCGGCGCCCCGTGCTGGCAGCGGCACTGCAGGCGCAGGTGCTGCTGGATGCCATCGAAAGCGATGCGCTGCGTCGGGGGCTGGGCGAAGCCGATGGCACCGAGGAGGCATCGCTGGATCTTGGCCTGCTCGCGCTGCTGCTCGGGGCACGCGCATGAGCGCCGTTGACCGGCGATTGCACGGCCTTGATCTGGCGCGCTACCTGGCCTTGGCCGGCATGGTGCTGGTCAACTTCCGCCTGGCGATGGCCGTGCCCGCAGAGGGTGAGGGTTGGCTGGCAGGGTTCTTCCATCTGCTGGAAGGCAAGGCCTCGGCGACCTTCGTCACGCTGGCCGGCCTTGGCCTGGTGCTGGCCACGCAGCGGCAAGGGTGGTGGCCGGCCAGTGTGCAGACCTGGCGCCGCGCGGTGTTCCTGCTGGCGCTGGGCCTGCTCAACCTGACCCTGTCCCCAGCCGATATCCTGCACTACTACGCGGTGTATTTCGCGTTGGCGGTGCTGTGGCTGCGGGCCTCGCCGCGGGTGTTGCTGGCCAGCATCATCGCTCTGGCGGCCGGTTCGTTCTGGGCGTTGCTGCACTGGGACTACAGCCAGGGGTGGAACTGGCAGACGCTGGAGTACGCCGGTCTGTGGCAATGGCCGGGCGCGGCCCGCAACCTGCTGTTCAATGGCTTCCATCCTCTGCTGCCGTGGCTGTGCTTCTTCCTGCTGGGGATGTTGCTGGCACGCCTGCAACTGTCGCAACCGCGGGTCCAGCGTGCGCTGCTGGTGCTGGGCCTGCTGCTGATCGCGGCTGGACATGGCGTGCAGCAGCTTGCACAGGGAACGCCCTGGCAGGCGTGGCTGGGAACGCAGCCGATGCCGCCGGGGCCCGCCTACGTACTCACCGGTGCGGGCGCAGCGTGCAGTGTCATTGCCGCCTGCCTGTGGCTGACGCGTGCGCGACCGGGTGACTGGCTGGAACCGTTCACCGCGGCCGGGCGCATGACCCTGACCCTGTACGTCGGCCACATCCTGCTGGGCATGGGTACGCTGGAAAGCCTGGGCCTGCTCGATGGCCGTGCATCGCTCGCGTCGGTGCTGCTCTGGGCACTGCTGTTCCTGATGCTGGCTACGGGCGCGGCCTGGCTATGGTCGTGGCAGTTCGCACGCGGCCCGCTGGAGGCGGTGATGCGGCGCATCGCAGGCTAGTTCTCTGCTCGTGCCGAGGCGATGTTGTGACGGACATGTCTGTGTCGTGGCGAGTGCATCTGCGATAGTGGCGGCAGGTAACACTTTCCGCTTGCATCCATGTCATTCGCTTCGGCGCAGCATCTCGGCGAAGTCCTGCAACAATCCTATGGCATCACCCCTACCGCCGTGGTGCCACGCCCGGTGGGTGCCGACGCCAATGCCAGCGTGTATCGCGTCGATGCGCGGCACGGGCAGTGGTGGTTGAAATGCCGCACCTACCAGGTCGACCCAGCAGTGTGGGACAGCCTGCATTGGATGCGCGGCACGCTGGGCATCGATGAGATCGTCGCGCCGTGGCCGGCACTGACCGGTGGTGCGTCGGTGCAGCGTTGGGGATTGCAGTTCACCCTGTTCCCTTATGTGGAAGGCCAGTCCGGGTTCGAGGCGGCGTTGAGCCGCACGCAGTGGAAACGGCTGGGGGAGGTGCTGCGGCGCCTGCACGGCGCGCAGCTGCCAGCGGAACTGCTGCAGGCGCTGCCGATCGTACGGCTGGAAACCGCGGCGCTGGAAACCGTCGGGCAATGGCTGGCTGGCGAGGGCCTGGCGGCCGCGAAGGATGGGCTGGGCCGCGCTTTCGTTTCGGTATGGGACCGGCAGCATGCGCGCATCGCGGCGCTGCATGCGCAGGCACGGGAGCTGCTCGCGGCATTGCAGGACGCGCCGGTAGAGCTGCATCTGTGCCACACCGATCTGCATGCCGGCAACCTGCTGATGGGCAATGACGGGGGCCTGCACCTGATTGACTGGGATGGCCTGTCGCTGGCACCGCGCGAGCGCGACTTGATGTTCATCGGTGCGGCTGTCGGCGGGCGCTGGGGGCGCGAGAATCCGCTGGGCTTCGAGGACGGCTACGGCAGCGACCGCGGCGACCCGCGCTGGATCGCCTGGTACCGGCACTGGCGTATTCTCCAGGACCTGATCGAGTTCCAGCAGGTGCTGCTGGGCAGCGATGGTGAGGAGCGTTCGCCGCAACTGCGCAGGCAGTCGCTGCACTACCTGGGCGAGCAGTTCGCACCGGGCAATGTGTTCGATGCGGCGGAGCGGGTGTATCGCGCGCTGGAATAGGTACTGGGCCGTTGCCAGGATCGCCCCGGGTAGAGTCGACTGTTAGTCGACTGCTCTTCGATTGGAATAGGCAAAGCCCGCGCTGCGCGCGATAGTCGACTAACAGTCGACTCTACCAAGGGCTTGTCCATCGAGGCGGTTTTCATTCGGCGGGCTTGGCCGCTGCCGAGGCCGCTGCACTTGCGGCACGCCGCGACAGTACGGCTTCGCGGTGGGCGATATAGGCGTTCGCGGCAAGGATGATGCCGGCGCCGATGATCGTCCAGCGGTCCACCGTTTCGTTGAACAGCAGCCAGCCGCACAGCGTCACCAGCGGCAGCTGCAGGAAGCTGATCGGGGTCAGCGCCGAGACTTCGCCCAGGCGCAGCGCCCGCGTCCACAGCAGCTGGCCGACCGTGCCGAGCACGCCGGTGGCCAACAGCCACAGCCACGCCACGCCGGTGGGCCAGACCCAGACGAACAGGGCAGGCAGCAGCGACAGCGGCACCCAGAACACGTAGGTATAGAGCACCACGGTATCGGCGCTGTCGATACGGGTCAGCTGCTTGATCTGGATCGCCACCAGCGAGCTGAGCACGGCGGCAGCCACTGCCACCAGGCTGCCCGCAGTGAAGCCGGCGGTACCGGGGCGCACGATCACCAGCACGCCGATGAAGCCGACCACCACTGCAGCCCAGCGCCGTACGCGCACGGTCTCGCCCAGCCACAGCACGGCAGCGATGGTGACGAACAACGGCGTGGAGTACGACAGCGAAACCGCCTGCGCCAACGGCAGGTGGCCCAGTGCCCAGAACGCGCACAGCATCGAGCCCAGGCCGATCGCACTGCGCACGAAATAGCGTGGCAGCTGCTGGGTCTTCAGCGGCGCGTGGCCGGGGCGCAGCAGCATCGGCAGCAACGCGAGCAGGCCGAAGGCATTGCGGAAGAACGCCACTTCCTGGGTCGGCACGTAGTGCGTGGCATAGCGGATGGCCACCGCCATCAGGCCAAATGCCATGGTGCTGCCGAGCATCAGCAGCGCCGCCCGCATCGGGGTGGCGCTGGGGGAGAGGGCGGGGCTGTTCACCACTGTGCGCCGAGCAGGCGGGGCTCCGGTTCGATCGGTACGCCGAACTTCTCCAGCACCGAAGCGGAAATACGTCGCGCCAGCGCCAGCAGTTCAGCACCGGTGGCGTTGCCGTGGTTGACCAGCACCAGTGCGTGGCTCGGCGCCACGCCGGCATCACCTTCGCGGAAGCCCTTCCAGCCGCAGGACTCGATCATCCATGCCGCCGAGACCTTGCGCTTGCCGTCCTGGTCGGACGGGAACACCGGCAGTTCGGGGAAGTGCTGCAGCAGCACGTCGACCTGTTCCAGCGGCAGCACCGGGTTCTTGAAGAAGCTGCCGGCGTTGCCGAGTACATCCGGGTCGGGCAGCTTGCGGCGGCGGATTGCGATCACCGCGTTGGCCACGTCCACCGCGCTCGGCAATTCCACGCCCTGCGCCTGCAGTTCCTCGCGGATGCCGGCGTAGTCCATGCGCAGATCGTGCAGCAGCGGCAGCTTGAGCTCGATGGCGGTGATCAGGTGGCGATCCGGCTGCTGCTTGAAGACGCTGTCGCGGTAGGCGAAGCCACACTGTTCGTTGTCCAGCCGCACCCAGGCCTGTTCCTGGCAGTCCCAGGCTTCAACGGCCTGGATGAACTCGCCGACCTGCGCGCCGTAGGCGCCGATGTTCTGGATCGGCGCGGCACCGGCGGTGCCGGGAATCAGCGCCAGGTTCTCCAGGCCGGACAGGCCCTCCTGCAGGGACCACATCACCAGCCCGTGCCAGGGCACGCCGGCACCGGCGCGGATCACCGCATGGTCGGCGCGGTGTTCAAGGAAACTGATGTCACGGTTGCCGAACACCAGTACCGTGCCAGGCAGGTCCTCGGCGATCAGTACGTTGCTGCCGCTGCCCAGCACCAACAGCGGGCCGTTGGCCACCTCGGGCAGCGCGAGCACGTCCGGCAGCAGCACGGGATCGTGCAGTTCCAGCAGCTGCGCTGCGCTGGCCTGCACATGGAAGGTGTTCAGCGCCTGCAGCGGCGCATTGCGGGTGAGCGTCCAGCGCAGCGGTGAGTTGCCGTCGACGGTATCCATGGGCGCGCTCACAGTGGGGCCACCGCGCCGCGGCTCGGTGCTTCGCGGCGGCGACGGATCGCCTCCACGCATTCGGAGACAAGCGCCGGGCCACGGAAGATCAGGCCGCTGTAGCACTGCACCAGCGCCGCACCGGCGGCCATCTTGGCCACCGCATCGGCACCGGACAGGATGCCGCCGACACCGATCAGCGGTACCGATTCGGGCAGGCGCGAACGCAGGCGGCGCAGCACCAGCGTGGACTGCTCCAGCACCGGCGCACCGGACAGGCCGCCGGCCTCGTTGGCCAGCGGGTCGCCGGCCACCTTGCTGTGGTCGATGGTGGTGTTGGTGGCGATCACGCCGTCCACCTGCAGCTCGCCGAGCACGCGGGCGGCGGCATCGATGTCGCGCTCGCTCAGGTCCGGCGCCACCTTCACCAGCATCGGCACGCGGCGACCATGCTGCGCAGCCAGGGCTTCCTGGCGGTCACGCAGCTGGCTGACCAGTTGGCGCAGCGCGGTTTCTTCCTGCAGCTCACGCAGGCCGGCGGTGTTGGGCGAGGAGATGTTGACCGTGATGTAGTCGGCCAGCGGATAGACCTTGTCCAGGCAGGCGATGTAATCGTCCACCGCCTGTTCGTTGGGGGTGTCCTTGTTCTTGCCGATGTTGATGCCGAGCAGGCCGCGACGGTTGCGCGCGCGTTCGACGTTGCGCACCAGCGCGTCCACGCCCGCATTGTTGAAGCCCATGCGGTTGATGATTGCGTTGTGCGCCGGCAGGCGGAACAGGCGCGGCTGCGGATTGCCGGCCTGCGGACGCGGGGTGATGGTGCCGATCTCGACGAAGCCGAAACCCAGCGCGAACAATGCATCGATGTGCTCGCCATTCTTGTCCAGGCCGGCGGCCAGGCCGACCGGATTGGGGAAGGTCAGCCCGAACACGGTGCTCGGCATCGGCGCGATGCGTGCGGCCAGCAGCGGCGTGGTGCCGGTGCGATAGGCCAGGTCCAGTGCGGACAGGCCAAGGCCGTGGGCGCGCTCGGCGTCGAGCGAGAACAGGAAGGGGCGGGCAAGCGAATACATGCGTCGGTTCAGTCCAGCGTGCCGAGGAAGGCTCGGGTTCGATATTCAAAAGCAACCTGGCCGTCGACCGCGTGGGCGGCGAACAGGTCCTGCAGGGCGGCGATCATCGGCGCATGGCGCGGATGACCGGCTTGGGGTGCGTAGGAGGAGGACAGCAGGCGCCCGCGCAGGGCGTCGAAATCCAGATATTGCACGTTCGGCAGCTCCACCATGCCGCGCAGGCCGGGGCCGAACCACGCCTGCATGGTGGCGTCGTCCTGGTAGCGCTCGGCAACGGCGGTGTAGTCGGTGCCGTAGTCCAGCAGCAGCTGCTCGTAGCCGATCAGGAACGGGCTGGCGTCGAGCAGGCGCGAGTTCCAGTAGATCAGTGCCAGGCCACCCGGACGCAGGATGCGCTGCCACTCGGCGCGCACCGCCACGGTGTCGAACCAGTGGAAGGCCTGCGCAACGCTGACCAGGTCAACGCTGGCATCGTTCAGCCCGGTGGCCTCGGCGCGGCCATCGACTGCGCTGAACCGTGGGTACTGCGGTGCGAGCCATTCCTCGGCGGCGCCACGCATGGCCGCATTCGGTTCAACGGCAACCACCGGATGGCCGGTGGCCAGGAACAGGCGGCTGGAGATGCCGGTGCCGGCGCCGATGTCGGCGACCACGGCCTCGTGGCTGACGCCCATCGGGCCATGCAGCCACTCCAACAGGGCGGGCGGGTAATCGGGCCGGTAGCGGACGTAGTCGCCGACGCGGCTGCTGAAGCGTTCAGTGCTGTCGGAAGTGGTCATGATGATCAGTTCGACATCGCGGCGAGCCAGGCCAGGCCACCGAAGAACAGGATGAAGACCAGGATGGCGGCGATCACGGCGCCGACCATCACCCAGCCCAGCACCAGGCCGGTGACGGCGAGGCCATCGCCTTCCAGTTCATGCGGGCGGCGGCGGATCTCGGCGCGGGCCATGTGGCCGGTGATGATGGCCACGATGCTGGCCACGAAGGGCAGGACGGTCCAGCTGGCGATGCCCATGACCAGGCTGACCACGGCCAGGGCGCTTGTCTGTCGGGGTGCCACGCTCATCGGGGTCCTCCTTGGCAGTGTGCACATGATAGTGCCTCTGCCCGGGCAATCCCATGGGCAGTGCCCTGTAGAGCCGAGCCCATGCTCGGCTGAACTCTGGGCCGATGCGGTATGGACCGCGTCTTGCGCGCAAGCCGAGCATGGGCTCGGCTCTACAAATTCAGCCCATCAACACCTGGCCGCCATCCACGTTGAGCACATGACCGGTGATCCAGCGCGCCAGCGGCGAGCACAGGAACAGCGCGGCGTCGGCGATCTCGCGCGGGTGGCCGAAGCGGCCGAACGGGATCTTCGCCAAGGTGCCGTGGTACAGCGCGGGATCTTCGGTGCGGCGGCGATCCCACAGGCCGTCATCGAACTCGATCGAGCCCGGGGCGATGGCATTGACCCGGATCCGGTCCTTGGCCAGCGCCAGTGCCTGCGAGGTGGTGTAGTGCGACAGCGCGGCCTTGGCGGCAGCGTAGGGCGCGCCACCGGGACGCGGCTGCTGGGCGGCGATCGAGGACAGGTTGAGGATGCAGGCATCGTTGGATGCGCGTAGCCACGGCAGTGCCAGGCGCGAGGCCCGTACCGCCGCCATCAGGTCGATCTGCAGGCTGGCGGCCCAGCCGTCCTCGTCATCGGCCATGCCATAGCCGGTGGCGTTGTTGACCAGCACATCGATGCCGCCAAGTGTATCGGCGGCAGCCTGCAGCCAGGCCTGGATCTGGTTGGCCTCGCCCAGATCGGCAGGAAACGTGTGCAACTCGACGCCCTGTACCTTTGCATCGGCACGCAGGGCATCCAGGCCGGCCTGGCCGCGGGCGCAGACCGAGACCCGCGCACCGGCGCCGGCAAAGGCCAGCGCCATCTCACGGCCAATGCCCTTGCTGCCACCGGCGATGAGCACGCGGCGGCCGGTGAAATCAATCACCGGCTTGCCACCCTGTAGCGCCGAGCCATGCTCGGCTGCATTTCCTGCGGTGTTCATTGCACATCCTGCCGAGCATGGCCCGGCACTACAGAAAGCGTTACAGGTCGAACTTGATGCCCTGGGCCAGCGGCAGCGAATCCGAATAGTTGATGGTGTTGGTCTGGCGGCGCATGTAGACCTTCCACGCGTCCGAACCGGACTCGCGGCCACCGCCAGTGTCCTTCTCGCCACCGAAGGCACCACCGATCTCAGCACCGGACGTGCCGATGTTGATGTTGGCGATGCCGCAGTCGCTGCCGGCCGCCGACAGGAACTTCTCGGCGGTCTTCAGGTTCTGGGTGAAGATCGACGAGGACAGGCCCTGCGGCACGCCGTTCTGCATGTCGATGGCTTCGTCGAGGCTGTCGTACGGCATCACGTACAGGATCGGCGCAAAGGTCTCGTGCTGGACCACGGCATCGCTGTTCTTCAGGCCCGAAACGATCGCCGGCAGTACGAAGTTGCCGGCGCGGTCGATGCGGGTGCCGCCGGTCTCGATGGTGCCGCCGGCGGCCTTGGCCTGGGCGATGGCATCGAGGAACTGCTGCACGGCGCCGTCGCTGTTCAGCGGGCCCATCAGGTTGGCGGCATCGGTCGGGTCGCCGATCTTGCCTTCAACCTGCTTGTAGGCCTTGACCAGGGTAGCCAGCACGTCGGCGTAGATCGAGCGGTGCACGATCAGGCGGCGGGTGGTGGTGCAGCGCTGGCCGGCGGTACCGACGGCGCCGAACACGATGCCCGGCACGGCCAGCTTCAGGTCGGCGGTTTCGTCCAGGATGATGGCGTTGTTGCCACCCAGTTCCAGCAGGCAGCGGCCGAGGCGGCGTGCGACCTTTTCGTTGACGGTGCGGCCGACCTGGGTCGAGCCGGTGAAGCTGATCAGCGGCACGCGACGGTCATCGACCATCTTCTCCGACAGCGCGGTGCCGGCATCGTTGATCAGGAAGAAGATGTCCGGGAAACCGGCTTCGCGCAGGGCGTCGTTGCAGATCTTCAGCGAGGCGATGGCGGTCAGCGGCGTCTTGTTGGACGGCTTCCAGATGCAGACGTCGCCACAGATGGCCGCCAGGAACGAGTTCCAGCTCCACACTGCCACCGGGAAGTTGAAGGCCGAGATGATGCCGACCAGGCCCAGCGGGTGGTACTGCTCGTACATGCGGTGGCCGGGGCGCTCGGAATGCATGGTGTAGCCGTACAGCATGCGGCTCTGGCCCACGGCGAAATCGGCGATGTCGATCATCTCCTGCACTTCGCCATCGCCTTCCGGCTTGCTCTTGCCCATTTCCAGGGCAACCAGCGAACCCAGCGCATCCTTGTGCTTGCGCAGTGCTTCGCCGCACAGGCGCACGGCCTCACCGCGACGCGGGGCAGGCGTGGTGCGCCAGATCTTGAAGGCTTCCTGGGCGCGGGCGACGACGGTCTCGTACTCGGCCTCGGTGGTCGCGCGGACCTGCGCGATCGGCTCGCCGGTGGTCGGGTTGACCGGGGTGATCAGCTCACCGCTGGTCGCGCTCGACCACTCCCCGTTGCCCAGGTACGTGCCAGCGTTGATCGCGTCCAGGCCAAGGGACTTGAGCAGCTCGGAAGACATGCAGACTCCTGTGTTTCGTTACGTTGTTTGGCGCCATCGCGGGCAGGTGGGGGACGCGATGAACAGAACCGCCGATGGTAGCAGAGGGTGGTGGTTGGGCTTTGGTGCGGTGCGGGGTGAGGCCACGCCGAGACGCTTTCCCAGTGCGGGACGCCTGTTCAGGCAGGCAGGGCTTCGTCCAGGCCGCGCGCGGTGCCAGGAATGACCGGCTGCGGCGACCATGCGGGCGGGTTGCGATGCCACTGCCAGGCACTGGCGATGATTGGTGCCAACTCGGTCCAGCGCGGCTGCCAACCCAGGATCTCGCGAGCGCGGGCAGAGGACGCCACCAGGCTGGCCGGATCGCCCGGGCGGCGTTCCGCCATCTCAAACGGAACTTCGCGTCCGCTGACCGCTGCCGCGGCTGCAATCACCTCATGGACGGAGAAACCCTGCCCATTGCCCAGATTGAACGCGTGCGCACCGGGCGTGTGCTCCATGTACTCAAGCGCCAGCGCGTGGGCCTGCGCCAAGTCCTGCACGTGTACGTAGTCACGCACGCAGGTGCCATCGGGCGTTGGGTAGTCATCGCCGAACACCTTCATGGCGTTGCCGATGCCCAATGCGGCACGCAGGACATTGGGGATCAGGTGGGTTTCGCAGGCATGAGCCTCGCCAATGCCGTGGTCGGGCAGGGCGCCTGCGGCATTGAAGTAGCGCAGGCAGGTTGAACGCAGGCCGTAGGCTGTGGCTGCGTCAGCGAGGATCCGCTCTGCCATCAGCTTGCTGGCGCCGTAAGGGTTGATGGGCACCTTGGGGTGGTCCTCATCGATCACATTCGACTGTGGATTGCCGAATACCGCAGCGGTGGAGGAGAACACGATGCGATCGATGTCGTGGCGGCGCATGGCCTCCAGCAGGTTCAACGTGCCAGTGACGTTGTTCGCGTAGTAGGCGTAAGGATCAGTAACGGACTCACCGACGAGCGAGCGGGCAGCGAAGTGCATCACTGCACCGAAATGGCGGCCCTGGAGGGCGCGCTCGAGCGCCTCGGGGTCCAGCAGGTCAGCTTTCAGCAGTTCACCCCAGCGGACGGCATCGCGGTGACCAGTAGACAAGTTGTCGAGCACGGTTACGGAGTGGCCGGCTTCGGCCAGATACTGGGCCATGTGGCTGCCGATGTAGCCGGCGCCGCCGCAGATGAGGATGCTGGAAGTACTCAAGGAACAAGCTCCAAGTGCGACAAATCGTAAAATGAAGGGGCACCAAGTGTCAGGCGACGGGCAGTGCCGGTTGCTTCAGCCATGCCCTCAGGCGCTGGTAGGCGATGACGAAAAGGGCCGAAGTCACGAATGCCACTGTGACCCGAAGCGCCACATGGATTGGAAGCTGTTTTGCCGCACCGAGGAAAATCGGGTGGCACAGGTAGATGCCGAACGTCGCATTGGCCAGCGTCTGTATCACGTGCGACGTGGGGATCCGGTCTCCCCAGCGCAGTGCGGCCAGCAGCACCAAGGCGGCAATCAAGTGTGGCAATGCCACGCCAGGCAAGGGGAAGAGCATCCATGTCGCAGCCACCAGCATGAGTGCAACAGCAAGCGCTTGCACACCCCACCGCGTGCTTCGGTGTAGGCCTATCAACAGCCCGATCAGTACGGCAGTGGAGGCCTGCATCCACTGAGCCAAGGGATAGCCAACCTGGCGCGACCAGGGTTCCCATTGCCAGACCGTTGCCAGATTCACCACGATCGCCATCATTGTCAGCCAGAACAGCAGCTGGCGATCAACGGAGCGCTTTATCACCGCAAGTGTCACGATCAGAGCAAAGATGAATGGGATGTACCAGAGGTGGATGCTGCTGCCAGCGAGTACCCCAGCGACCCAGCCTCCGCTGTAATCCAGCGACATGAAGGGCTGATGGCGTGCAAGGTTGATGGCACCGAACACCCCAAACCAGAATGCCCAAGGAATCAGTAGACGGCGCGCCAGCTCTGCGATCCGGGCACGACGCGACCAGTTGCCGCCCACCTCGAACAGCATTGTGAGGATAAGGAATGCCGAGAGACCGCTGTAGCTGATCTCACTTCCCGGCGCTTTCGAGTGGTACCAGACAATGGCGAACGCGGCGAGGATGCGTACCAGCTCAATGCCCTGATTGCGCCTGGAACCCTGCGGTACCGTCGTCAACTGTGCAGTCACTGGTCTGCGTCCAGCGCCTTCAGAAAGCGCACGCCACGATCGGTCCAGTCGAAGCATCCCTGGGTACCCTCATAGGCATTGTTCTGCAGACTGTTGAGGTAATCGAAATCATCAATGCGCTCGCAAACCCCCTGCGCCAGCGCCGTAAGGTTGTTGAATTCGACGAATGCGCTGGGCGCGCTCACTCCCAATCCGGAAACGGCGCCTTTCATGGCAAAAATTGGCAGACGGTTGAAGACGTAGGTCAGCAGGCGCACCTTGAATCCGCCGCCCAGGAAGTCGGCGACTACACTTGCACGGCAGGTAGCAAGGAATGCGTCGATATCGTCGACAAAGCCCATGAAACGCACAGTCGGGTAGCGGCCGGACAATGTGTCGCCGAGCGCATCATCGATCGGCCCAACCACGGCCATTTCGACGCCTGCACGATGGAAGATGGGCGCTGCATGCTCTAGCCAGCGCTCCAGGATCACTTGCTTCTGACGGGATTCACGCCCGCCCAGTAAGACGACGCGCCGAGGAACCGAGGCGTCAATCCGGCGTTGGACCATGCTGTTGCCCTGGTAGCCCGGGGTCAGGGTGACGTGTTGCAAGCTTGGCACCTGGGCCTTATAGAGCGCGGCATCATCTGGATTGATCAGTGACACAAGGTCCACCGATCGCACAAGGTCAAGCTCAGCCTTGCCAACCTTGATGCCATCAAGTTTCAGGGCAAGGCGCAGCAGCGGATTGCCACCATACGCTGCGTACTTCTCCACGCGCACCGAGGCTTCGTGCTCATGTGAAATATAAGAGATGCGTGTTGCCGGGTGACGGGTGCGGTACGTCAATACTTGGGGGAGAACATGGTAGGAGCCAATGTGATCGATGACGATTACGTCCCACTCTTCCTGAAGGGCCAGTGCCACGGCCCTCGTGTAAGCAGTGGTCTGTCCGCGCCAGGCAATGTTGGGCAGATGGGTGGCGACCGATCCGATGCGTCCCTTGCGTGGGGCGCCTGCGATGATCCAGCGGACCCCGTCTTTGTCTACCGGACCATCAGGCTGCACGCCATTGGTGGCAACCACTGCGGTCACATCCGCAACCTGCGCAAACGAGGTGGCTAGCCCCCTGGAATAGCTCATGTCGCCCCCGCGCGCTGGTGCGTATGGGAAGAGACGGCTGAGGATGAGAATGCGCTTACGGCGAACGGACGACATCGTGTTGTTCCTTGGTGCAGATTGTGGACGGAACCGGGCTACTCACGTCCCAGTCCAGCTCGGCTGTATCGCCGGGCTCCAGTGTGATCAACCATCCTTGCCGATCCTGCAGGTAGTGGCTGGCCCAGATTGAAGCGCGGAGATCTGCCACGCGGCCCTTGCGGATCACCAGATCGACGATGATCCCATCCTGCGAGAACTGCAGATAGTTCTCTTCGCGCGAGACCACGCGCCAATCGGCGGCGACTAGCAGGTTGGTGCGCGGCCGGGGAAGATCCCCGTGCCAGCGGTCGCTCACATGCAGGCAACCGTTCAGAAGCATGACACTGCGCTCTGCGCTGCCATGCTTGAGATTCAGTGACCCGGATACACGATGTCCGCCCGCGAGCGGGCCACACTCGGTCAGCTGCGCCTCGCTCATCCGTCCCACTTTGAAACATCCGCTGTACTCGACCGGCTCGACCTCGTGCCAGCCTGGGCCATTGTGGCTGGCCGCTGAGCGCTCGAAGCGTCTGCGCTCGCCTGTGGAATACTGGTATGTGCCCGGATCCACAATAAACCTTTTGCCGTGCAGATCGATTTCCACTGCCAGGAAGTCGGCATGCCCGTGCCCGGGATTCCAATGCGGCCCAATCGCACCGGCGTCAAACAAGGCAAAGCAGGTTTCATCCTGCAGGCGGGCATAACCGGCGTGCGGCAACACTTCAAGCGGCTGCAGTGAAGGGGGCTCCGTCAGTGCAGCGAGTGGAGGAACTTCGCCGAACCAGCTGTCGTTGAACAGTGCAATTTCGCCATCCGGATGAGACATTACCGCCCACGCATGCTCGGCTAAAGCGAGACGCTCGCAGGCAAGTCTGCGCGTTGTGTCGTCTAGGAACGGCGTGTCCCGGAACACGCGCAAGGCCATGACGGTCAAGCCTTGGTACATGGCCGAGCGCTCGGAAAGCAGTCCATCTTCGAGGACGCAATCCAGAATGATCCGGCGCACGTCGTGGTTCAGGCGCGCCGTGATCGACGTCGGAACCTCTTCTGCATGGCTGTAGTACAGACACAGCGCCGCCAGATTGCGTTCGACGTGATTGTTCTTGAGCTCATGCTCGATGGTGTCCAGTACGAAGGCGACATCGCGACGGAGAAATGCCTCGATGGCGGCGACCAGTGAAGGTGCGAGCGTACGTTCCTGGCGTGCGACAAGGTAGCCACTGAGTACACTGAGTATCCGGTGCGACGCGCTGTACGGGAACCAGTAGGAACTGAAACATCCGCTCACCGCGAAGCTGCTGCTGGCATTGAAGCGGGCTAGGATTGCTTCAATGGCCTGGTGATGGGTGGCCGTGCCGGAAACCAGCATGGGGCAGATGAATCCCAGGTGCGCCAGCTTCATCCGCCAGAGATGAAGATCATTCTCTACGGCAATGGTGTGATGCCAGTTGATTGCTCCAACGCTGCCGAAATCTACGGATTGACCAAAGAAGGTGAAGCGCCCATGGGCCACTTCATCCATATCGTCCAGGTATTCGTCCCGATAGAACCGGGAGACGAATGCCACGGCCGTTCCAGTTGCTTCGATGCCGCGGGAGGCAATGGTCGGCACACGCGTACTGAGCCGGTCAAGGCGTCGCGCGTAGGCATTCGGAAACTGCCGGGCAAGGACGTTGCGAAGCACGCGCTTGAGATGATATCCAAGCATCTTCGCATCAAGCCGCGATGCGGCTTGCAAAGTTCGTAGATTGATTTCCAAAGTAGTCGTCCAGTTGCATCCGTCCTTGGAGAGCGCCGATAGAATGTCATCGGCGTCACGTTCTTCATCGGGATGCGATCCGCTCCAGCAGGGTGGGGTGGAGGCGCTCCAGATACCGGGTTCCGTAGTCCTGCGTACCTGGCAGCGGGCCAAGCGGCGCGAACGATGTGGTAGGGCGCGTCGCCAAGCCCTCAGGACCTGCGCCCTGGATCAGCAGCGTCAGTTCGTTCAGATGGGCGATGAAGTCGGGTGACAGATACTGCGGCTGACCGCTTCTTATCTCGCGCGCCATCTCGGCAATGCCGACGAACTTGTCCTGTGCGTAAACTTCCTTGCGCCGGATCCATTCCTTGACGCGTGTTCGTAGAGAAGAACGCACCGACTGGTCCTTTTCCACCGCGTCGGACTTCCAGTTCCGTACCAGCCGCATGCGATCCCCGCCGATGCCGAACAGCTTGCCCAGCAGGCGGCTGTTGCGCAGCACCTGCAGCTTCCGCGCGCTCAGGCTGCCTTTGGAGTAACGCTCCAGGTGGACCGGGGAACGGTACTGGCGGTAACTGTCGGTCGATACCTCTCCTTCGGTGCCGATCACGCGCATGCGATGGTCGCGGGGCGCCACCACGCTACAGGTGATCCGTGCCGACGCGCCACTGGCGAACGTCAGGCAAGCAACCGAATAGTCCGGCGTCCCAGAGCGGCCGGGCATGGCTGCTGACTTGGTCTCGATCAGCTCATTGGAGTAGGCGGTAACCGCCGTTGCTGGGCCTAGCAAACCACAGATCCAGACAAGGTGGTAGCCCACGTGCTCAAAGGTGCAGCCTTCAAGGATCTCCTCCTCAAGCGGCCACGGGGCACCCGTAGGACTCCTTACCTTCTCGAACTCCATCAGGTGGATGGGGTTGTCATCCAGCTCGGCGTACACCAGAAGCGGTTTTCCGATGGCGCCGTCGCCGACTGCCTTGAACAGCGTCCTTACCGAGTCGCTGTAGATGTTGCAGGGCGCTCCGTACATGCGCACGCCTTTGGTCGCGGCGATGGCGAACAGTTCCTGGGTTTCACCCAGACTCCGGGTTATAGGCTTTTCACTGTAAACGTGCTTTCCAGCCATCAATGCCCGACGGCTCACGTCGAAATGCGCGCCGATATTGGTCAGGTTTACCACGATATCCACTCGGACGTCCTCCAACAGGGCGTCCAGTGAGGCATAGCGCTCAAGGCCATAGTAGGCACACACGCGATCCATCCGATCGGTCTTGAGATCGAAAACGCCTACGATGGTCAGCTCCGGATGAGCCTTGATGGTCCGCATGTAGATGTCGAAGACAAATCCACAGCCCACGATTGCAATGTTCACGTTTCAGCTTCCGCGTTGCAGTCAGGCAGGCATGCTGGCGGTCAAGCCAGCGGCCCGCGCAGCGACCTTCATATTGGAGATCTTGGTGGTGCCTACCAAGACAGTGGCGATACGGGGATCATCGTGCAGCTCCTGGATGCGTGCCGTCGCGAATGCCGAGGGATCCTGTGCGGCGGCTATCCCGCTCTGACCTCCCAGAACTTCACGAGCGATGATCTTCACGTGCTGCTGGAGGGCCTGTGCCATCACCTGATCGTATTCATGGCTGCCTGGATGGAGCGGGAGCTGCAAGGCGCCTACTCGCGGATCCGCCAGTGCCGCCATAGCCGTGCGGACGTCATCGACCGATACGCCAACAACACGAATCTTGCCGGCTTGCTGGGCGTTGTGCAGCGCCTGGATGGCTTCCCCATTGCGCAGTGTGCTTTCCTGCGGGCTGTGCAACAGGTAAACATCGATCGCGTCACGCCGCAGTCGACGGAGACTGCCGTCGATTGCCGCAGAAATGAAATCAGTGTCCCAGCGCGTCGGCAGCGGCTGACTACGCAGACTGCTTACGCCGTTTCGTGCTGTGTTGGATCCGCGTGCGACAAGCCGGATCAGGCCTTTTACCGGTACCAGGATGCGCTTGGAGAAGGGAAGATACTTGCCACCCTTGGTGCACACCAAGCAGTCACTGCGGTTGCCGATAGCGTTGCCAATCAGGCGCTCGCTATCGCCTTGGCCATAGACGTTAGAGGTATCGAAGAACCGATAGCCCTCGTCCAGTGCGGCCGCGAGCAGGCGGGTGGCATCTGGGCCGGCTAGCCCATTGATCGATCCGAGTCGGCTGCATCCGAGACCCAACTGTGCATGCTGAGTGCGGGAACTATCGCGCATGTATAGCTCCTCGCACGATAGAAGCGCGATCGAGGTTCGAGAGGTCGGTTCTAGATTCGACATTTATGCGTGGCGGAATACAGAATATGGCCAGTGTGAACCAGGAGATTGGATCGACGAACGCCGCACCGGCGTACCAGACAATCCACGCACACACGATCGCCCGGAACGGTAGGACCACCCCTATCGTGCGCAGCAATGCCTTGGTCAGCGCCATGAATAGAAGACCACCAACTGCCCCCATATAGATCCACTGCCACCAGAATCCGTTCGACATCAGATCATTAGCGCGCAGTGTCGGGTCTGCGAACCAGGGGAACAGGGCGAAAGCTCCCTTGTTTAGCCAGTTGTTGTCGATGATCGGGCGCGCAGCCTCTGCATTACCGACTCCTACGCCCAGCAAAGGATAGCGCTCCAGAACATCGATGCCGACGCTTGGTCCAACAGCGATGCGTCCAAAGAAGCTGCCGGTGGCGCCGTGATCACCAAGCACTAGCTTGCTGAGGGCGGCCAACTGGGTCATGTACGACTGCGCGATCAGTGTCGAAACCAACGCGCCGCCGAGAAGAAACAGGACAAATGCACGGCCTTTCTTCGTCCGTGGCCAGTACATCCACGTTGCGATGGCGGCCATGAAGAAGACGATGATCATGCTGGGGCAGACAAGGTAAGTTGCCGCCAGCATGAGCAGGCCGTTCCTCACCGCGTGGGGGTTGCCTGCCGAGCGCATACTGAGGGTCGCCATGGTAGACAGGCAGAGCAGAGTGGTGGCGAGAAACGAGGGTTCGGTGGCCATGACTTTGGGTCGGATCTGGCCATACAAGAACTGATCCCGCTCGATGCCGTTGTACACACTACGGCCAGATGCGGAATAGATAGCCTGACTGACGATCTCGAAGACTTCGCGCAAGGCAATGAATTCAAGAAGTGCAAGCAGCATGAAGAGAAACCACAAACGCGTGGAAATTCTGGCGAGTCGCTCTGGCGCTACGGTGGTTATCAGTGCGACAACGGCGAGCATTAGCGTCATAGACACCAATAACTGAATGCTGCCCTTGTACGTCTCAAATACTGCGGAGGTGGAGAGAAGCGGATAGTTCAGAATTGGAGCAAGTACCAATGCCGCAGCAAGTAGAAGCATCAGCGGCAGCGTCTTAAGAAGCACCTTGTGATATAGAGCTACAAGCACAGCGCCGGCCGTTAGGCAGATGAACTGAGGGACCAGTACGCTGCCGCCGCTATAGATCGACAATCTGAGGTGTGCGCCGATGAAGAACGCGACCAGCAGAGCTAGCCCTACTGAAGAGCGGCTGAAGCTCCCGTGCGCGTTGGACTTTGCGTAGACAAGGTTCATCATGAGGTGATCAACTTAAGAGCGTTGTGCGATGAGAGGAAGTCACCGGCCATTTTCCCCCAAAGATGATTTGCGAGGGAGGCTGAAAGAAAGGTCGCGGCCAGAGCCAGCAGATTCCACGGCTGTGCGACGCCGGCACTCGACCAGGCGGGGGCCGGGCGATTGAATATGGCAGGCAGAATGTCACCGATCGCTTTGCCGGCGAGGATGCCAATCACTGCCGCAGTTGGACTGTGCTGGTTGCCAAGAAGGTAGGCCAGGGCAGGAGAGAGGATGCCGGTGAGAATCTGGCCGCCGATGTTCGCATTGATGGTGCCGTGCGCTATTCCCCAAAAATAGGAGGGTGCACAGAGGATGTTGATCAGCCAGCATACCGAGATCATCGCGACCAGTAACATGAACTCGCTTGAGTATGTCTGCAACCAGAGAACGGAGACCAATGGCGCTACGCCAATGGCCGCGATCATGAGCGATCCCCCTGCTAGGGCGGCAACTCGATTGCTTTTGGTGAACAGGGCCCCGCTTGCTGTGGAATCGCGCTGTGAGAGCTCGGCAAAGGCAGGAACGAGGTTCTGGAGTGCCATGATCGCGACTGTCCGGATCTGATAGACCATTCGATATGCCATTTCGAAGATGCCGACCGGCGCGGGGCCTGCTACTGCTCCAAGAACCAGTTTGGAGAGGGGTTCAAAGAGAAGGTTGGCGATCGTACCGATCTGCAGCTTTGCGCCAAAGCCGAACAACTCCTTCAAGATCAGGCCTGAGAGCCGGGGAGGGCCCTGGATGGCGCGGGATCTGCGCGCAAAAATCGCCGATGCCGCAATGGTAAAGAGGTATTGGGATGCCTGTGCCCAGGCAAGTCCGAGCAATCCGTGTGACTTGACCAGGAGATAGGATGCGACCACCTGGATGATCATGCCTCCAATGGCGGAGAGGGCACGCAGGTCTGACCGCTGAATGCCGAGCAGCGTCGCTGCCAGCCCGGCATTGATGTTGAGCAGCCAGAACGTGAACAACGCCCAGGGGAGCAGTTGCCGGGCCGCATCTAGCTCTACGCCACTCAGGGCAAATCCCAGCGCGGCATTCAATGGCAGCCAACCGAGAAGGGCGATGACGGCCATGAGAGCGGCGATGGTGGAAAGCGCCGTCCAGAAGTAGAGCGACACCTTGGCATGCTCCCCACGCCCACGTGCAGCAGCAATGAACCTGGATAGGCCAGCAGCGATGCCGACATCGGCTATCCGCCCAAATGCCGTTGTAGCAAGCACAATCGACCAGACGCCAAGCATGGCGACGCCAAGCTCAGCGACTACGCTTCGGTAGATCAGGAATAATCCAATTCCTCCGATCAGGACCTCTGCGGCTGAGAAGAGTGAATTTCTTCTGAGATTCAATTGAAGGTGCTCTCGTGAACTACTTAGGTTAGCGTCGATGCAGGAGCCATATTGTGTGCTTACGCTAATCGCCACGGGCTGACGGCTGCTATCGCCTCTTCTATCGTCTTGCGGCGCTTCAGACAATTGAATGCAGCCCTTCAGCAGGGAGCCTGAATCGCGGCATAAGTGATTGATGGAAGTGGTGCGAGAAATGCAAGGTGGATAGTGAGGGTGATGGGAAAGGCTGTAGGTGAGATTGCCCCACTTCCAATAGAGCGCATAGTCCGGTGCCAAGAGTCCAGTGAGGCAACGTGCACGTTTGGTAGGAGCTCGATTCTGGCCATTACCGGCTACCCTGGAGCGCCTTGTCCACTGCCTTGGCAAGTGCGAACAGGCTGCTAGCTCCCTTCCATTTCCATTTCAACAACAGTAGAAGCTGGATCAGATTGAGTCGCGCAACACGAAGTCGTGAAGCCCTCCATGCGCTGCGGGGAAGGTGGGCCTTCAGGGCCTGCGAAAGAGGCAATAGCGGAAGGAACCAGGATAGGCGTCCGACCAGGCCCGTATCGCGGACGAAATGACGGTCGTACCGCTCGAAGTACTTCCCGGGGGCATGTCCGCTGCGGAGCAGCTGCACGCCGTCAACCTGCAAGTGGTGGCCGTGAAGCATGCTCAGGCATACCACCAGCCAGTCATAGCCAAACATGTTCAATCCGGCGGGATAGCTGGCCTGGAGAGCCTTGGTGCGGTACACGCCGTAAAGCCGGGCGCTGTCGCGCGGATTGTGCAGGTAGGTGCGCACGCGCTCATCGGGCGTGCCGACGATGGGAAACGTACCGCGTGCACGGCGAACATCGCCATCGGGGTAACGGAAGTTCACCTCGGTGCAGCACGCCACCGCATCGGGGTTGGCGTCGAGCTGGGCGATGCACAGCTCGGCGAACTGCGGCGACCAGATATCGTCATCCGCTGCCCACATGTAGTACTCGCTGTCCGCAGACATCAGCACGCCGCGGAAGTTATCGCTTTGCGGAATGGTCTGCGGGTGTCGCACGTGTCGCACGCGAGGGTCACGTGCGGCGTACTCGGCGCAGATTTCGCTGGTGCCGTCGGTCGACCCATTGTCATGAATCAGCAGGAGGAAGTCTGTGTAAGTCTGCGAGATCAGGCTGTCGATACAGCGGCGTGCAATGTCCACGCCGTTGTAGATGATAAGGCCGATGGTCAGGCGCGGCGTCATGGCGTGGCCTTGAGCAGCAGCTGGCTCATCAATCCACGGGCGAATTCGTCAATGGACTGACGAGCCGTGGCTGGTTGCAGGATGGAAGCGTACTCGAAGTCGTCCCCGGTCTGCGGTCCATTCGGCTGCTGACGCTCGACGATGCAGGTGCCTGCGACCAGTTCATCGGAGATGGCAGCGCACCGCTGGGCGAATTCGAATACCGTGCAGGAGGTTCCGCCGACAGGGTTGATCACCTGCCAGGCCGAAGATGAGGCATCCAGCCAGTGTCGTACGCTGTCCGCGATGTCGTTGGTTCCCACGAAGTTGCGTCGCTGCTGCCCGGTCGAGCGGATGACGATGCGACGATCCATCACCGCTTCGCGAGGGAAGGAGAAGGGGATCAGCGTCCATCGACGAAATGCGTCGGGATCACCCAGGGTGCCGAACACGGCGCATGGCCGGAATGCGGCAGCAGTCACTGGGCCCTGTGCGTACCGTCGGAAGACCTGTTCGGTGGCGTAGTGCGAGATCGCATAGTCCGATACCGGATTAGGCGGTGAGCGCTCGTCCATGTGGCCCAGCATCGGACCGTACACGTGGGCCGAGGAAATGTAGGCAAGACGTGTGGCGCCCGCAGCGACGGCCTGGCGCGCGAGGGCGCCAGCCCCGAACATTGCCATTCTGGCGGCACGGACGGGATCGTCGCGGAAGTCTTCGTCGACGATGCCGGCGCAGTGGACCAGGGCATCCGCCGGTGGCAGGGCCACTGAGTTCAGTCCGTCTACGTCAGCCAGGTCGAGGCGTACGTCCGCGCTTGCGCTGCGGCCGAGGGTGACTACCTCGTTGTCCCGGGAGAGATTCTTGTGCAGGGCCTGTCCGATCAGGCCGCTGGCGCCGGTGAGCAGAACGCGCATTTCAGCTCCGCGGGAATGGGGTGTTGGTGACGGCAGTGTTCAGGTGCCATGCCGGGTCGAAGTCCGGGGCGGTTGCGTCCTTCTCGGAGATCGAGAGCGGTGTTTGCGGGAACTCCACACAGAAACGTGGGTCGTTCCAGCGGACGCAGCGCTCGTTCTGGCCGTTGTATGCCGCACTGACGAAATAGAGCATTTCAACATCGTCGGTGAGGGACATGAAGCCGTGGGCGCAGCCGCGAGGCACATACATCATCCGGCGGTTCTCAGCGCTTAGTTCTGCGCCGAACCATTTGCCGAAGCTGGGCGAGTCCGGGCGTAGATCAAGCACGACGTCGTACAGGCTGCCGGCCGTGCATTTAACGACTTTCACCTCGGCAGACTCGCCGAGCTGATAGTGGAGACCGCGCAAGGTGTGGCGCGCCCGGGTGAACGAGGTGTTGAACTGCAGAAAGTTCGTCTCCAATCCATGCGCGGCGAACTCGTCCTGACAGAAGAGGCGCGAGAAGAAGCCGCGATCATCGCTGCGGGGCTCCAGATCGATCAGGTACACGCCATCCAGTGGGGCGGGGGTGAACTTCATGGTGTCATTTCCTTTCCGGGCGCGCGCTCAGTGCGTCGCCAGCCCTTCGTATTCAGCGATCTGGGCAAGGGTTAGGGTGGTCGCATCCTGCCCTTGGTGTTGCCGGATGTACCAATCGGCAGACCATTCGACGGCTTGGCGCCCGGTCAGGCGCGGATGCCAGCCGAGCACACGGGTTGCCAACGAGGCGTCCAGGGTCAACATCTTCATTTCGGCCGGATTGTCACTTTCGTCCAGGCGCCATGTCTCGTGCATGCCAAGTGCCTTTCCGAGCGTCTCAGTGACCGCCTGAACATTCATGGGCGAATCTGTCGCGGGCGCAAGGTTCAGCGCATTGGGGAGCAACGCGGCAGAGTCCGATGCCAGTGCCTCGGCATAATCCAGGTAGCCGGACACCGGGTCCAGGACATGCTGCCATGGCCGGGTGCTGCCGGGGTTGCGCAAGGTAACTGGCTGGCCGGCGAGCATGGCCCGCCAGATGTCGGGGATCAGGCGATCCTCTGACCAGTCACCGCCACCTACCACGTTGCCGGCACGCGCAGTGGCCAGACGGATCCCGGCTTCTTCGAAGTAGCTCTGCCGGTAGCAGGAAACCAGTTCCTCACACGCCGCCTTGGAGCTGGAGTACGGGTCGTGACCACCCAGTGGATCGGTTTCAATGAACGGACGGCCCGAGTCGTCGTTCATATAGACCTTGTCCGTGGTGACGACGAGGATCGCGCGCAGATGAGGTGCGCGGCGAAGCGCATTCAGCACGTGCAGCGTACCCATGACATTAACGTCATAAGTTTCTGTTGGCTCCCGATAGGAGCGACGCACCAGGGGCTGAGCCGCCATATGGATCGCCACGGTCGGGTCGCAGGTATCCACCGCTTGCTGGACTGCGAGAGGGTCGCGGATGTCGCCGATGGTGGAGGTCATGCCCGTGGCGTTGCCGATCAGGTCATGAAGACTAGGGGTGGTTTCGGGCGCCAACGAGTAGCCGTGTACCTGCGCGCCCATGCGGGCCAGCCAGAGCGCAGTCCAACTGCCCTTGAAGCCCGTGTGCCCGGTGAGGAATACGCGTTGCTTGCTCCAAAAATCACGGTTCGGCATATGCTTAGTCCCAGATCTTCCATGGGGCCTTGCCGGCGTCCCAAAGCGCTTCCAGGGACTGCTTGTCCCGGAGCGTGTCCATGGGCTGCCAGAAACCCTTGTGTTCGAAGGCGGCCAGCTGGCTGTCGCGTGCTAATCCTTCCAGCGGCTCGCGTTCCCATATCGTGCTGTCACTCGCGATCCGGTCGATGACGCGGGGGTGCAGTACGAAGAACCCGCCGTTGATCTGCGCACCATCACCGGCCGGTTTCTCGGTGAACTCTGTGACCTTTCCGTCTCGGATGACAGTGGCACCAAAGCGGCCCGCAGGGCGTACCGACGTCAGCGTGGCGTCCCTGCCATGGGCGTTGTGGAACTCCAGTAGAGAGGTGATGTCGATGTCGGCAACGCCATCACCGTATGTCATGCAGAACGGCTCATCCTTGTCGAGGTAGTCGCGAACGCGGCGGAGTCGGCCGCCGGTCATCGATTCTGTACCGGTATCCACGAGGTGAACTTTCCAGGGTGGAAGTTGCGAATCGCCCTTGAATTCAAGTGAGCGGTTGGCAATGTCGACCGTGATCGAGGAGTTGTGGAGGGCATAGTTCGCGAAGAATTCCTTCACGTAGTAGCCCTTGTACCCTAAGCAAACGATGAACTCGTTGATGCCATGTGCCGAGTAGATCTTCATGATATGCCAGAGGATCGGATGGCCGCCGATCTCGACCATCGGCTTTGGTCGCACGGCCGTCTCTTCGGCCAGACGCGTTCCCAATCCTCCCGCGAGGATGACTGCTTTCATGCTTTCTCCTGGAAAATTCTCGACAAATCGTGTGCAGCTGTGTTGCTTCCGTGCGGCAGCCCGCGTCTACGCAGCTCCCAGGCGTGGAATTCTCGCACCATCGCCATCTTTCCGTCTGGCACGCGTCCGGCTTTCAACGTGATTTCGCCGGATTCCACACTGCGAACGTCTGACCTCGTATTGCACGCGCCACCCCCTGCAGCGTGGCCAGCATGGCGAGCACGACCTCCACAAGTGAGGAGAGAGGCCCCCTGGTCGTCTTCGTGCCTGCGATAGCCACGGCGATGAGTGCGAGCACGCTCACCATTCCAAGCACGGGCGAGATCAGGCTGAGGGTTGCCACGCCTGCCGCTGTGCCCGCCAGCAGGAAGGCCCCGCCGAACCAGCGCAGCGTCTTGTGCGAGAAGTAGCGGAATCGGTTGCCGAACTTCAGATTGCGACGCCTTGAGGTCAGTACGGTGTGGGTATGAAACGCGCGCGCGGAAATGCGCACTTTGCGCGCAAACTCGTCGGCGCGCACCGAAACCAGTTGCTCATAGGCAACGACATCGTTGCACTTGATCAACCGCAAGCCCTTGAAGACAACTTCCATTGAGACCGTGAAATCGTCGAGCACGGTATCGGGAAAGCTCGGATACAGCGCCGTGCGGATTGAGAAGATGGAGCCATCTGCGCCCATCACGCTGCCGCTCCGGGACTCAAGGTCCTTGATCTTCTCTTCCAGCCGCCAATAAAGGCCGCCCACGGCCGCAGTTGCCGATCCATCTGCGCCAAGATAATGCAGGGCGCCGCAGATGCCGCCAACCTCCTCGTCGGCATAGCATGCGAAGAGCGCGTGCGGTGCCTGAAGATCCAGTAGCACATTGGCGTCAGTAAAGATGAGGTAGCGGGACGTTGCCCGGCCGGCCATCAGCTTCATCCCGTGCGCCTTCCCGTTCCTGCCGCCGCCGCGCACCAACTTGACGAACGGCGCACCCTGCTCGATCAGGTCGGCGGTTCCATCGGCGGAGCCATCGTCGAAAGCCATGAACTGCATCGCGGGGTACTGCTTGCGCAGTTCCCTTAGATTGGCCAGCTTCTGTGGCATGGCGGATGCTTCGTTGTAGGCGCAGAACAGCAGGGTGAAGTCAGCGCCATCTCCGCAATCCGGTGGTCCCTGGCGAACGGGCCGAACCTTCCAGGCAGCCAGCACTGCGGGGTAGATGAGGTAGGGGTAGATCACTGCCAGAACGCAGGCGGCTGTGAACAGGATGAGCAGGGTAATAAGCATGTCGGGCAATAAAGGGACGTTGGCAGGCATGCCGGAACATCGAAAGAACTCGCGCTGTAACACACCGTCATGTGTGCTAACTCAGTCGGTAGGTCCGGCGTGACAGGTTTCTCAGTATGCGTTCTTGTGCACGAATCCCTTGAACATAGTCATGAGAACGATCTTCAGATCAAACGCAAGCGACCAGTTCTCAATGTAGAAAAGGTCACATTCGATGCGCTTGTGAAGATCGGTCGAACCTCGCCAACCGTTGACCTGTGCCCAGCCGGTGATGCCCGCCTTCACCATGTGTTTTTTCATGTAGGACGGAATCTCGTGCTTGAACTTGTGCACGAACACCGGCCGCTCCGGCCGCGGTCCAACGATCGACATGTCGCCCAGCAGGACGTTGATGAACTGTGGTAGTTCGTCCAGGCTGGTCTTGCGAAGGAAGCTGCCCACGCGGGTAGCGCGATTCTCGCCCGCTTTCGCCCACACTGCGCCAGACGCGCCTTCAGCGTCGACCGGCATCGAGCGGAACTTCAGCATCCAGAACGTCTTGTTGTTCCAGCTCATCCGCTCCTGCCGATAGAAGATCGGGCCTGGGGAGCTCAGCTTCACCGCCACCGCAATCGCGAGCATGATCGGTGAGATCATGAGCAGGATGAGGCCGGCAAGGATACGGTCTTCCAGGGCCTTGATCAGGCGGGCGCCGCCCTGAAGGGGGGTCTGCTGAAGATTGGTGACGGGAAGGCCCGCGACCTGCTCGACGGAGTGGTTCAGCAGGTGCAGCCCGAACATGTCAGGCACGAACTTGATATCGGCAGTGGAATGCTGCAACTGATTCAGGGCAATCGCGATGTTGTCTTCGTCGCGCATCGGCAGGGCAATCCACACCTGGTCGATATGATTGGCCTCCACGTACGCGCCGAGCCCATCCAGTTCCCCCAGCTTGCTTGCATGCTGCACGCTGCCGCGGTCAGACGGGGTTCCGAACCAGCCGCGCACCTCAATTCCTGCCCAGGATGCCGACCTCAGGGAGCTGACGATGTGCTGCGAATCGGTCGTGGCGCCCACGATGACGGCGCTCCGCAAGTCTGCGCCCCGGGCCCGGATCCAGCCGGCGATGCCGCGAACGCCAATGCGGAGTGCGATTACGCCCGCCAGGCTCATGCCAAACCACGAGGCAAGCCATATGCGTGAAAGCTCATCGGTTACCTGGATCGCGGTCGAGTAGGCGAGAAGGCCGCCGAAAATCACGGCGAGCTTCATCAGGACCTTGCCGAACTCTGCGAGCAGCCCGCGCCCACGCCAGCTCTCGTACAATGATGAGGATCCAAGGACGAGAAGTGCGAAGAGAACGGTGATGGAGACCAAGCGGGCATAGTTCATCGGCATGTGCAGATCGCCGAATCTCATCGCGTAGGCGGCCAGCGCGGCTACCACCAGAACAATCGGGTCTCCGACCCGCAGAGCTAGGCTGAGCGCAGGAGCAAACCTGTTTCCTGAAGCGTTCCAGAGCCCAGTGTGGTGCCGTGCAGGCATGTAAGACATGTCGATTTCTTCCTTGTAGAGGATCCGTGCATCCAGCAATCGCCTCGCTGTCCGGCCGGCTGGCGGCGCCGATCCGGCCGTCAGTCCAACCCGTTAGCTGTTACAATCGATCACAGGATGATAACAGAACCTTCACCAAGGCGTGACCTGCGTCCGGATTTCCGGGGGTAGGGCTAGGGGCGCCGCCCCATCGGCCTGGTAGGGCTGGGTTCAGTTACACCCTCATGTCAGGTATGCTGCTTGGCTAACTTTCGTATGCGAAGCGTTGGTGGCTGACGTTATGCACCTCACGTCGCCCCGCCAGAGGATTGGCCCATGTTCAACAAGGTGCTGTTGGTCTGCATCGGAAACATCTGTCGAAGCCCGACCGCAGAAGTGCTCATGCGGCACCAACTCAGGGATCGCACAGGGGTAGATGTCTCTTCCGCAGGGCTTCAGGCATTGGTCGGTCGGCCGATAGATGAGACCGCGGGAGAGCTGCTTCGGGAGAAGGGGCATGATCCGAGCGCGCATCGAGGGCGTCTGGCGACGCCATCCGTGCTGGCGGCGGCTGATCTGGTGCTGGTGATGGAGCAGTCCCACGTGGCGCGAATCGCCCGCGAGGTTCCTCAGGTAAGCGGCAAGACATTCCTGCTGGGGCATTGGGATGGAAGGGTGGAGATCCCCGACCCCTACCGCCAGCAGAGGATCGCGTTCGAACACGTTTACGGTTTGATCGAGCAGGGCGTTGCCCGCTGGGCCAGCCACATCAAGTAATTGCCGCACTGGTGCGGTTTTTTCACGAAACGGAAGCTATGACCAAGGAAACCAGTGCGCGGCCCACCCGCGAAGACGACGAGATTGATCTGCGGGATCTGCTGGGCGTTCTGATTGACCGCAAGTGGTGGATCCTGGGAACAACCTTCCTGTTTGCGATGGTTGGCGCCGCCTACGCGATCCTGACGCCGCCGGTGTATCGGGCAGAGGCCACGGTGCAGGTTGAGTCGAAGATGCCGACCATTCCGGGTCTTGCAGATCTGACCTCTCTTGGCGGCGGCGGCAGTACCGCGTCCACCACTGAGGTTGCGCTGCTGACCTCGCGCACGATCGTCGGTACCGCGGTCGACAAGATGCAGCTTGAGACGGTCATCGAGCCCCGGCGTTTCCCATTGGTGGGAGGGCTGATTGCACGTCGTTTCTCGGGTGAGACCGAGGGGGAAGTGGCGGCTCCGGTTCTGGGGCTTTCCAGCTATGGCTGGGGCGGCGATGAACTGAAGATCCATCGCCTGGATGTTCCGGCACGGCTGCTCGACGAGCCGATGATGCTTGTTGCAGGTGACAAGGCTGGGGAGTACTCGCTGCTTGATGACGAGGGCGAAACCATTCTTGCCGGCAAGGTCGGCATGCCCGCCGAGGCGCGCGGGATCAAGATTGAAGTCGCGAGCCTGAATGCCAATCCGGGCATGCGCTTCACGCTGACCAAGCAGCGTCGCCTCGATGTCATCGCCGGGCTGCAGGAAGACATCCGCGCGTCCGAACAGGGCAAGGACTCGGGCATCCTTCGCGTCAGCTATGAAGACACCGATGCGGATCGTGCGCAGGCGCTGGTGCAGAACATTGCTGAAGCCTACGTCCGGCAGAACGTCGACCGCGGCTCTGCCGAGGCCGCGACGCAGCTTGCCTTCGTGAAGGATCAGCTCCCAACCGTGCGCAAGCAGGTGGAGGACGCGCAGGCGGCAATGGCGGCTTACCAGTCCCGTTCGAATTCCGTCGACATTACGATGCAGACCAAGGGTCTGCTCGAGCAGGAGGTCGCCGTTGAGGCCAGCATCCAGCAGCTGCGCCTGAAGCAGGCGGAGATGGATCGCAGCTTCACGCGCGAGCATCCGGCCTACCGTGCGATGCTGAACCAGATCGGCGAGCTTGAGGCACGCAAGAGTGGCTTCCGTCGTGAAGTGAGCGCGCTGCCTGATACGCAGCAGGAACTGCTGCGACATACCCGCGATCTGCAGGTCAGCAACGAGCTGTACACCGCGCTGTTGAACCAGGCGCAGCAGTTGGATGTTGCGCGGGCCGGTACGGTTGGCAATGTCCGGATCGTTGATGATGCGATCGTTGATATCAGCAAGCCGGTGAAGCCTCGCAAGCCGCTGATTGTTCTTGTGTCGTTCCTGTTGGGCGCATTCCTGTCCACGGCCGCAGTTTTCCTGCTCCGCATGCTCAATCCTGGCGTGGAGGATCCGGCGCAGATCGAGGAACTGGGGTTGCCCGTCTATGCCGCCATTCCGCTCAGCAACTCGCGGAATCTTCTGAAGGTTCAGAAGGGCAAGGGTGGCAAGAAGCGCGTGGTGGCAGATGGCCGGTCCCACCTTCTGGCCGCTGCCGAGCCCGCCGACCTGGCGGTGGAGGCATTGCGCAGCCTCCGCACAAGCCTGCACTTTGCAATGCTTGAGGCCAAGAACAACATTCTGGCCATCTCGGGCCCGCGGCCCGGTGTCGGCAAGACCTTCATTTCGGCTAACCTGGCGGCTGTCGTCGCTCAGGCGGGCCAGAAGGTCCTTGTCGTCGACGTTGATATGCGAAAGGGTACCCTGCACAAGGTGCTGGGCGTGTCGCATTCCGGGGGCTTGTCTGACGTGCTGGCCGGCAAGGTGACGCTGCAGGATGCGATTCATTCCGTCCCGGGCCTGGAGAACATGCATTACATCACCCGCGGTGATATTCCGCCGAACCCGTCCGAGCTGCTGATGCACCCGCGCTTCCTGCAGCTGCTGGAGGGCCTGGCCAAGGAATACGACCTGGTGATCGTCGATACGCCGCCGATTCTTGCGGTCACCGACGCCGCAATTGTGGCCAACCACGCCGGCTCTACCCTGATGGTGACGCGATTCGGCGTGAACCAGCCGAAGGAGATCGAGCTGTCGATGAAGCGCTTCGAGCAGAATGGCGTGAAGGTGAAGGGCGCGATCTTCAATGCGGTGGAGAAGCGTGCCACGGGCTATTACAGCTATGGCTACTACGAGTACGCTTCAAGCGAGAAGTGATTGCTCCAAGGGGTGAGCTGAAGGGCTTTCACCTCCGGGAGAGAGGAAGGGTCGGTTGCATGTGCAACCGGCCCTTTCTTTTGGCTGCAGGACACCAGGTCAGCGCAGGCATACGAGAAGGGCCGGCTGCGCTGGCAGCCGGCCCTTCCTTGGTCTCTGTCGAGTGGGGTGGATGCCCGTCGTCAGTCGTCGATTCTGTCGAGATTGTTGAAGAAGAAGTCCGGATCCCGCTCTGAAGTCAGCTGGTACAGCGCATAACTTCGGCTCAGGCGCGCGCCACCATCCCGATACAGCGGATTCCAAGCGAACGTTGCACGCGCGCGGGTTGAGCGTGGCAGCAGGAAGTCGAAGGGGATCGAAATGAAGATGCCCTTATCGAAACTGCCTTCGCCAAAGTCCTTGGATGAAACATCGGTCTTGGTGGCGTATGCGCCCATGTTGACGCCATTGTCGAAGGCGCGAGCGACCGAGACCGTGGCGCCCCAGTCCTTTGCCAGGTAGCGACCGGCGCTGATCATGCTGGTGATCTTGTGCTCATCGCCCCACTGATAATAGAAGCTGGCGTGGCCGGTGGTGGTGCTGTAGTCGCGGAAGCTGAAGCGTTGATCGAAATCGCGCTGCTTCACCCAGTTCAGCTCGGCACCCACGGCCCAGCGCTCATTGAGGGGGCGGTAGAGGATCTCACCTCCCACACCGCCGTACATGGCCTCGAACAGCCCGGCGTAGGCCGAGCCATACAGGTCTTTGCCCAGCTGATGATTGCTGGTGAACTGCAGGTTGGTCAGGGTCAGGTCTTCCGTAGTCAAGTACTTACGGATGTTCGTGCGGACCCGGGGCAGGTTGCTTGGGGCGTCGTAGCGGAAGCGGTCGTAGTTGTTGTACGCGTTGTAGCTGAGCGTTCCGCTCAGCCAGGTATTCCGAGTGAAGTGGAAATTGGCCGAGTAGGTGCCTGCGACCTGGAACAGGAAGAAGCCATCGGGACCGCCGAGTTGCTGCTGGTACCCAATATTGAACGCGCCATCGTAGCGCCGAAGTGGCGCCGCATAAAGGCTCTCACGGCGCTGCTGCGCAGGTGCTGCCTGCTCGATGTGGCCGGCCAGTTCGCTCAGCGGGGTACGATTGTCGAGGTAGCTGTTGAAGGTGCTGCGCTCGATGCTGCTTTCTACGACGGGTACGCCCAGGCGGGTATTCTCGATCGTGAACCAGGTGGTATCGGATGGCAGTTCGGAATCCAAGATGCGCGCCGCGCGGCCAACTCCCTGCGCCGGGTAGTAGAACCGGCGCTGTTCGCCGCTGACGATGACTTCCGATCCACGTCGGCTGATGCCCGTGACACGAAGGCCGGCATTCTCTTCCAGGGTTCTGCTCAAGGCGGGCCAATCGATGTCATCCATTGATTGCGCAGAGGGTGCTGCGGACGCTCGCGCAACCGGAGGCGGATCCAGCAGCTTGGGCGTGGATTTCGCTCGTGCCACATTGCCGCGCAGGGTAATGCCGAACATGGCTGTATCGCCGCGTTCCCAGCCTAGGTGCAGTTGCACGTTGGGATTCACGGCATAGCTTGCGCCCAGGTTGATCGGGCTCTTCTGCGCTTGATTGTTGTTCTGTGGTTCGCGCTTGTAGTCGTTGCCGTCGTACTCAAGCTTCAGCTGCAGCGGCTCCCAGGGGGTCTGGTAAGCGATGCCGCCGAAGATGCCGACGGGACCGCGGAACATGCCCTTGCTGTTGAAGTTGCCAGTGCCCTGCGCGCGCGGGCGCTCTTCAAAGCGATCGCTGATCACCCGAAGTGGGTTCGAGAAATCGCCTCGATTGCCGATGTAGCCGGTGGCGAGGCCGAGGCTTGCATCGATGGGCCCGAATCGCTTGCTTGCAACCAGATACTCGCTGGAGAACAGGCCAGTACCGCCGATATCGCGGAAGCCTGCGGACAGCTCGGGCGCCCATCGGCTTTCCTGCCACAGCCGGACCTTCAGGTCGATCGACTTGTCCTTGTAGTTCTGCTTGCCGCTCAGCCATTCCGGGCCATAGCGTCGGTTCGCTACCGATACATAGCGGAACGCGCCTTCGACCCAGGGCAGGGGCTGCATCACCACGTTGTAGCGACTGTAGGGCGAGGTATGGCTTGCGGTGAAGCTCACCTCGCCGTCGTCGGCCATGCGTGCGGTGGGGGTCTGCAGCAGGCCAACGCCGCCCCAATCGCTGGCGGTGGGAGCTGGGGCAGTTTGTGCGTGCAATACAGCACTGACGCTCAGGCTGAGAAGGGCAACACCGGCGCGTGCCAGTGGGATGGAACGATGGCGCATCAGTATGAAACTCCGGGTGCATCCAGCACCTGGGTGGCAAGGAAGCGCACGGCATCCTCGTTGACATCGGGGGCAATCGTGCGGATCTTCGCGGTGTCCAGCGGCACGTAGATCACCGCCCCAGGAGCAAGGTGCACGGGCGTGCTGCGGTTCCACAGGGCCACGCCGAGTTGCTGCACTTTGCCGTCGGGCTGGATGACGTAGAGATCATCCCGGCTCGCCGCTGGCAAGATGGGGCAGGCGCTGCGATAGTGTCGTGCGTCAAGCGAGAACTGATGTTCGAGCTTGCACGGTTGTGCTACGGCACCAGTCACCTGCACAGTATCGGGTCGGCCGGGATAGACAACGCGGTCGCCCTCAAGTGCGGGCCGATTTTCCGTGATGCTTGCTTCAAGGCGGCGCGGATCAAGCAGCTGTGGCTCACGCCCCGTTACGGGTAGATCCCCGAGTTCGCGCGCCAGTAGAGCGGCTGCTTCGGCAAGCTCCGGGGCGTCCTGCTGAGAAGCGAGCGTTTCAAGGTCGAAGAGCAGGCCGGCCTTGAGGCGGGTCTGAGGCAGCAATGAGCGTTGTCGCAGAAGCGCCGCTCCCGGCATGTAGGCTTCTGTATCCGGTGCTGCTGCGAGTGCTGCCGCGCTGAGGCGGGCCCGGGCAGGCAGGGTGTGTGCGCCAGGGTTACGGACATGGCCGACCGCTTCGACGCCAATCGGCGATGAGGCGTGCGCATGGGTGGCCAGCGCCAGTGCCAGCCCAAGGATGATCGGTCGCAGTGTCATCGGTTCTGCAGGTCCTGCGAGTAGGGCTTGAGCTGGACAACTTCAAGGCTGGTGTCGGGTGCGATGGCCTGGATGCTCTTCCAGATGAACCCGTTGGCAGGATCGACCCAGTAGTGGTTGTCGCGCTTCCAGCCTTCGCCCTGAAGCTGCTCCCGCACGTGCAGCAGCTCGCGTTCGCTCTCCAGGATATGGACCTTCTCTTTGCCCAGGGTGGTCAGGGTGCCGATGACCTTCATTCCATAACGATAATCAGGCATCACGTCGTATCGGCGTTGCACGGTCGTGCCGTCTGCTATCCGGTGCAGCGCGTGGAAGGGGGAGTCCCCTTCGAGCGTCATGTCCTGAAGCTCCGGGCTGCTGCCGTGGGTTCCGACGACGACACCATCACGGAGGAAGACGATGCTTCGCTCGGAGCTGTACCAGGCCTGGCGCCCGGAGTCGATGTTGCCAAGCACCAAGACGGCGCCGCCTGCCGGACCGGTGACCTTGATCTGCGGGAATCGATTGGCGGCTACCTCGGCGGCCGTGGGGTCCACGTCGGGCTTGCCCTGCAGCGCCATCTGGACCGACTTGACGCTGGTCTTGCCCACCACGCCGCAACTGGTTGCGGTGATGAGTACAAGCAAGGCCAGCGCCACGGGGCGCTGGCGGTTTGCGTGTCGGGTGGCGGCCTGAGCGATCCTGCTCATGGTGCGGGCCACCTTACTTGTCCAGGTCGCTGCGCGCGCTGGCGGCGTTGCTGATGATGGAGGTGAACGGCAGCAGCTGGTTCACGAACCGGCTCCAGCGGGTCACGCCAGCGGCGCCGACGAACACGACATCGCCGGGCTGCAGGTCGAACTGGCTGGCCACGGCAAATGCGGTCGGTGACTTGGCTTCCAGATGGAACACCTGCGACGGAGTGCTCTGCAGGTCGTTCGAGCCGCGGATCACGTAGACAGCGTTGCCATTCGACGTGGTCTGCAGCAGGCCGCGCGCACGTCCAAGGGCCTGGCTCAGGGAGATTTCGCCGGTCTTGAAGTTCATTGCACCCGGCTGATTGACCTCGCCAACCACGAATACTTCCTTGTGGTCGAGATAGGGCACGTAGATGTGATCGCCGGACTTGAGGAACACATTGGTGTCGCCGCCGCCGCTGCGACCCAGCCGATCGAGATCGATGGTGTAGGTGGTGCCATCACGTGTTAGGCGAATGCCGGAGAGGTCGGCCTGTGCCGGGTCAAGGCCTGCCTGGCTGATGGCATCGCCCATCGTCAGCGGCGTTACCGTCAGCGGAACGGTGGCGGCCTGGCGCGAGGCGCCGGTGACCCAGACGCGCTGGCTGGCATAGGTCAACATGGAGACGTCCACCTGCGGCGCTTCGATGTAGCGTGCCAGCTTGGTGGAGATCTCTTCGCGCAGTTCGCCGGGCGTCTTGCCCGTTGCGGTGATCTTGCCGATGTAGGGATAGAACAGCGTTCCGTCGGACTGCACGAGGCGGCCTGCGGCGTTCAGCTGCTGCTGCGGGCCCGCTGGCACGGTCAGTTCGGGGTGATCCCAGACGGTGATGTAGAGAATGTCGCCGGCACCGATGCGGTAGGGGCCTGGCTGATACTGGGTCAGGGCAGCGGGCAGCGCCGCGACGTCGCGGGTGGCGCGCTCCATGGCGATCAACTTGGGCGTGATCGGAATCAGTTCGATCTGGTCGTTGCCAATGGGCTGATCATCGCGAGCGAAGGTGCTCGAGCGAAGATGCTGGCCTGGCGCCCACATGCAGCCGGTCAGGGTGAGTGCCACCGTCATTGTGGCTACGAAACGCTTGCAGTCCATCGAAATCTGTTCCTGGCCCGATCGGGCATGAAAAAGCCCTCGCCGAACGTCGCCCGGCGAGGGCGGGGTTACTGCTTCGGCGGACCGATCAGTTGGTGCCGGTGGTGCCGGTGGTGCCGGTCGTACCGGTGGTGCCGGTCGGCGGGTTGGTGGTGCCGGTACCGCCGTTGTTGCCCGCGTCGTCCTTGCTGCTGTCCGCAGCAACGCTGTACAGCACGCCAGCAGCGGCAATGCCCAGGCCCACGGTAGCGACGGTGGTCAGGGTGCCGGTGGCGGCAGCGCCAGCAGCTTCAGCACCAGCAACTTCGGCGCTGGTTTCGGCGGCGACAGGAGCTTCCTGGGCGAACACCGGCGAGGACAGGCCCAGCAGGGCCAGGGCGGCAATCATCTTCTTCATCTACGGGGTCTCCTACTCCGTGAGGGAAATTTTTCCACCGCTATGTTGGCTGCTATTCATTTGCTCTGTCAAGGAACGTGAAGAAATTGTGCAGTCGCGTTGGCGGTTCTCAGAAATGCTGGAAGATCTCGGCCCTGCCAGAGATGAGCTTTGCCAGCGCGATGACGAGTTGGTGCGTGTGGACATCGGGCAAGGCGAGGGGCAGGACCATTCCCGCGAGTACGGCAGCAGCGGCTGCCACTGCGTTAGGACGAGACGAGGGGCCCGCGGTGTGCATTGCCCACGTGCTGCAGCCCAGTCCAAGCATCAGCCCGGCAATGACCTCCGAAAGGCTATGCGCATGCAACGGGATTCGTGACCAGGCAATGGCGGTGGCCAGCAGCACGCCGATGACCAGGCCGATTCTCCGGGGGAGCTTGCTGGTCCCCGCCAGCAGCGCGCCAACGACCGGATAGATGACGCTGGACATCGCGGCGTGCCCGGAGAAGCCGGTGAAGTGCACGCTCTTGATGCCAATCCCCCAGCCCATGAAGGCCAGCTTCGAAGCAAGCGTGACGCCGGCGGTGACGGCGATGGCCAGCAGCCATCGCCATTTCAGGCGTGCGTCTGCGCGGGGCAGGGTGATCAGCAGCACCAGGGCCATCGGCAGCAGCCAGCGGCTGTCGCCGAGGGCGGAGAGGGTTCGCCAGACGTCGGACATCCAGTTCACAACGGGTCGCGGCGGGCCAGCATATCGAGTCCGGGCGCTGTGCAGAACGCCCCGCGCTTGGTCCATTCAGCCAGACGCGGTATCCTTCCCTGCTGCCAATGGCCCCGTAGCTCAGCTGGATAGAGCGTCCCCCTCCTAAGGAAGAGGGCTTTCGTGACCATCCTGCAACCCATTGAATTGTAAGGGTGCGTTGAGTGGGGTTAACGCTCGAATGCATCAAAACACACCCAGAAACATCATCAGACACCCTTTTATCGCCACAGTTTTGCCACAGCATTAGGTCTCCCTGGGAGCACTTCAAGCTGGCATGCTTGAGCACACAAACAGGGGCGATGATTGGATGTCAGAGACGGCTCTTAGAAGGCTTGAACAGCTCTACCCACAGCGATACGCGCTGCTACCCGATGAGGTGGCGCATGTTCTCAAGGGCTCTAGGACCAGGGGCGTAGTTCAGACGGTCCGGGAAGGCATGAAGTCCGGTCGGTATCCCGGTGCTAGAAAGATCGACGGACACATGCAGCTTCCTCTCGAGGATCTAGCGGAGATCTTGGACCCAACGCCGAATCCTGGGCCTGTCGTGCCGGCTGCTACACCGAGGCCTTCGAGAAGACGCTCGTCAATTGGCCCTCGCCTGACCTTCGTTCGCCAAGGCGGATTTTGGGAAGAAGTCTTCCGGGCCATGGGCGAATCGGAGGAGGCGAATTCGCTGCATTTGGAGTGGGGTGCGGTGATAAGAGATCTCAGGTATGAGGAAGCTAAAGGAAAGGCTGAGCGAGTCAGGCTTGAATTGATCAAGGACAAGTGCGGACCCGCTAAAAGGTAGGTCAATAATTCATGGAAGTAATGCGATAGGGGGAGCGATGATCGAGATAAGTCTTTATGGCGAAAACAACGTCCTTCAGTTTGAGTCTAAGGCTGACTTGCAAGATTGGATTGACAAGGAAACGCAAGCTTGGGAGTCTCTTGAAATTGACGCGGGCGATAAAATTGCCATGCCGTATGTCACTGAGCATTCCAATTTTGTTGAATCACTAGCTCGTTTTATTGAGTCGTCTGACCTTAATGAAACGCTCACTGATTTATTTGCGCCCGTTAAAAAGGGGCTGATTTTTACGCACAGTTCTTTTAATTTCCCGGCGCTGAGAGCGATGTCCAGGCGGGGCGCGGGCTCTTTTGGGATGGCTTATGCTGCATTTCGCTCCGACTTCGCTAGACAATGGGCGCGGTCAGGCTTTGCTCCACCTCAACTGAATTGGCTCCGCAGCATAGTCTTACTTTCATCAAGTCGTTTCGATCCTGACATCGACCAAGTTGAAGAGGTTAGGCAGGCGAGCGAGAGGCTGAACAGGAAACAGGCTGAACTCATCGAGGGGCTCGAAGCTCGTATTCAAGAGCAGGCTCAGCTCATTGAAAAAATCACTAGCGACTTCGAGATCAGTGAACATCAGCGTGATGAGTCATGGGGAGAAGACCACGCCAGGATCAGAGGGGAGTGGGAGAAGGAATCCATCACTCGATCCGATGAATGGAGCGAACTGAAAAGAGTTTACGATACTGAGCTTGGCCTCAGGGCGCCTACAACTTATTGGAAAGAACGAGCGAAAACTCAGCTCAAAGCGGCAGCGAGTTATGGATTTGCGTTTGCCCTAGTCATGGGTCTTTTCGCTTGGTTGTTTGTCGTCGAAGGTGTTCCTTATCTTGCGGCGATCAATGAAAAGAAAAATGTCTTTGTTGCCCTCGCTCCATTGGTGATACCCGCTTTTGCAGCTGTCTGGATATTGCGCATCGTCGGGAGATTGCTTTCAGAGAGTTTGACGCTCATGCGTGATGCAAGTGAGCGCAGAACGTTGGTGATGACTTTTCTGGCGCTCATGAAAGATGATTCAACAGGAAAGTCGGTGATCAAGGATGAGGACCGAATCTTGATTTTGCATGCACTTTTCCGACCCTCTAGTGGCGCTGTGATTGATGATGCTCCGCCAGTTCACTGGTTCGATCTTCTTTCAAGTCGAGTGGGTAACAAAAAGTAGCAACGCGCCAAAGCCGGTGGACGTGTCGAGATGTCTTCGAAAATTTTCGCGATTGCGACATTGCGCGAATTACTCAGCTTTTCGTTGAGTTGATAAGCTGTCTGCTCAGTGGAGTTGCAGGCGAAATAAGATGCATATAAGATAACATTGCCGAGCGGGCAAATTACATGGGAAAAAGAGATGGCACTGAGCTACGCTGATATTCAGAAGAAAGAAAAAGAGCTTCGCGATGCATTGGCGAAGCTTGAACAGGACAAGGAGAAGTTGCTCGCTGCCGAGGCAACAAAGCACTTTGAAGACATCCACGGCAAGATGTCTGAGTTCTTCCAGCACTTCACTGCCGAACAAAAGGCTGAATTGAAGTCTTTCTTCCCGTCTGACAAGGTGCGCGGAGCCAAGAAGGGCGGTAAGCAGTCACAGGAAAAGGGCAGTGTGCAGCCCAAATATGAGCTGCCGACCGGCGAGAAGTGGAGCGGTCGTGGCCGCACCCCCATTGCCTTCCAGGAGTGGAAGAAAGCGAATCCGGATCACGAATATCCGGCATACCCGCACAAGTCATGATGTCTCATTGAACCTAGGAAAGCCGGCAGCAATGTCGGCTTTTTTATATGCCGAGAATGACAAACGAGAAGGCTGAGGAAGAAGGCTTCAAGAACGCCTTGGAGTCGATCTTTGCAGATCAGGATAAGCGCGATGAGTTATTAGAAAGCCAGGACTATGCATCAGTGCGCAAGAAGCTTCATGAGATGAGCGGTGATGCTCTATTCACGCTATCAATGACGTCGTTCTTCCTTGGAATCACCAGTAGTGCTTTGCGAGAAGCCCGGAAGAAGTATGACGATCCTTTCTTCCTGTCCAAAAGCCACACGGCTCGCAAAGATCAGATCTTGCGATGGTGGGCCACGGTCTTGAAGAAAAAGAGCGGGCTCGAAGAGGAAATCGAAGGCAGCGCTGGACTCGATCTTCGTCCCAGCCCAAACCTCTTTATCGTTTTCAAAGACAGGGAAACGGGTAGTCCCGTTGTTCTTTGCAACAGCCTGATCACTTCTGTCTCAGACGAGCTTCTTTCCGACACGCTCCGAACTGGTTGCCGTGTCGTTGCCCTTACGCCGGAGAAGGCAATTGAGAAGCCCTGGGCGTTGCATGAAGAAAAGGCCGCTTACATTGAGGCCTACCGCAAGCATCTTGAAGCCCAGCATCGCGTGGCTCTCTTGTGGCTTGATCGAGAGGAGGCGCAAAGCAAAGCGATTGCGGATCGGACAGAGCTTGGCACTTCAACGGTAAGAAGGTAGTTGCACCTACCCATGTCCTGCATTCGAAGCCTCTGGAAAGGGGCTTTTTTTGATCGTCAAACATTGACTTTATTGGGCTGAGCCTTTTGATAAGAACATACACTTATTCAAGGAGCTCCAATGTTCGGATGGTTAGCTAAGAAGAACGCAAAGATACGGGAATTCCCGAGTTCATACTATGACCAAAGTGGCACGATCAACGCCAATGATCATTTGATGACAATACTCATGCCAAAGTTCAACGCGTGGATCGCTCAATTTCCGGCCGAAGAAAAGCAGCGCGTTGCCGCATGTGAACGGTTGATAGCGGCTGGATCGCTCGAAGAGTTGAAGGTTGCACTAGAGGAGGGTGCTTTCGTTGATTGCTATACCGGCTATCATAAATATCCCACGCCTTTGACGAACGCTGCTTGTTCTGGAGATCTTGATCAGATCAAGCTGCTTTTGGACTATGGCGCTGACATCAATGACATGAGTGGAATTTATTTTGGCTTTGGCAGTCCCGTCGATACGGCGTATTCCCACAAACAATTTGGTGCAGTCGCTCTGCTGTTGAAAAGTGGGGCAAATTTTGAAGAGGCCGAGTTCTTCCACTTCAAGAGCGACAATGAGCTTCATGATTTGTTGGATCTTTACCTTCACAGTAGCCCCGCAGATGAAGATCGACCATGCCTGGAATTTTTAATTGAATTCTTGCTTGATAACGGGGCATGCTTGGTTGTGCGTTCTGACGAATCTTACACTGACTTTTATTCGCTTAAAGCGACAGTAGAGGAGCTTGGGACGCTCCCGCCTCCGCGTTTCGAGGAATTCTTGCATCGTGGACACGCCGCCGCTTCGCAGTGAATGCGTAACGCTTGCGGATAACGCTTGACACCTGTGGAAAATGCCTTCTGATGGGTGTGAGGGGCTTCTCTCCTTGTCCTCTCACCCGGGGTGTGCGTGTTTGCGCACGCACACCCTTATCTATCTCAGCTATTGATCGTCCATAGCCATTGCCAACTCTACATTTTCTGTTTTGCTGGTTCTAACTCAGCAAATCAGGATATCCAGTGCGGTATAAGCGTGATCAGAAATACCATGCCAGGGAGCGTCATCTATACGCTCTCAAATTTAGAAGTGGGGCAGTCTACATCGGTCAGACCGTTGACATGGCCCGGCGGCAAAAGGAACACGAGTCAATCGCTGGTGGTTGGCCAAGCGCTTTCGAGTTCCAGCACTTATCGACGATTCAAGGCACTCAGCTTGAAGCCGAAGATCATGAGAGAGCTTGGCGCTATGTCGCAGCCTCTCACGGGCATCGCATCTTCGCTAAGCCCCCAGGGATCGTCGTGGACTGCAGGCGTCAGCAGACGCCTAATAGTTTGAAGCTCTCGAAGACCATCCGCTGGCCCACTGCTAGAAGCCCATTCGGTCATAGAGTCCGAAAGGCCGTGCGTGAAGTGTTAAATAAACTAGGTCTTTGAAATTAAATTTGCGACACTTCGGAAAACCTAGCCCTATATAAGTCATGTAACACCAATCGAGAAAAAATTACATGAAAAACATAATTGAGCTAGGAAAACAGTATCGCCTGAAATTGCAAGACCAGAGCATCGCAACTTTGATTGTCCATGGCGCGAGGCCGGGGCTCGTTGAACTAACCTTCGACGGCATCTATCAAGAGCATCCGGACCTCGGATTCGTGATTTTGCTCAGTATTGAGGAGGTTGAGGCTGGAATCGACTAAAGGTTGAGCGCCGCACGGAGTTGCGGACCGATGAGCTCCTACTTCACGGGCAAAGGGCGGGGCGTTAAGCTCGCCCGATGCTAACCGTCCTTCACCCCGAGATTTACCACCAGGTCTTGAGCTTCCCCATTGGCATGATGGCAGCTCCTGATCCTGATGGCGGTAACCCTTTCTTGATCGTCAAAGCGACGAAGGAGGTCCTTCTAGCCGCGAAGCTTAGTGGCTTCTTCAAGGTGTATGTGTGCCCTGCGGACCTTGGCGGACGAGAGACGCTAGCTTTGGTCTTCGCGTTCTTCGACGACGAAGACGAACCACTTATCATTCGCACACCTCTGGTCGATGACGCCGAGAGTCGCCAGCTGTTGGCGGCGCTGACGAGTCCTTCCGTCAACGTCCATTTCTTCGATGAGCATGGACGAGAGTTCTTGGTCTACGAAGCCGAGATTGATGTCCCAGCCGTCGCCAAGAAGCGTCTGGATGGGTTGAAACTGCTTGGGTCGGACTTCGTCGAGGCTCAGAACATGCTGCATGGAGTCGGCGACTGGTTCGGCCTTCGAACCCCCCAGGACGATGAAGAGGCGCTGACAGTCAAGCTGGTCAACAACTCGTTTGGGGAGAGCCTCGCGATACAAGATGCTCGGTATCCGCTCCATCAACACCATGGGGCTAAGGGATACAGCATCTCCACGTTAGAGAGGGAGGAGCCTGGGAACTTTCAGGAAGAAGACATCATCAAGTGCTTGGCGATGTGCTTTCCCCAAAGCCAGATCTACCACGGACCGCTACGAACAACTGACAAGGAAGAGATTTGTGACGTTTTGGTGGTGGCAGATGATCGAGTGCTCATCATCCAAGCCAAGGACAGTCCGAACGTTGAGCGCATTGCAAAGCAGAAGCTTAGTCGGAAGCAAACCAATGCGATGACCGCTTTCAAGAAAGCTGTGGCACAGGTTCGGGGTGCACAAAGTTACATCAAAGCAGGGAACGGAACGCTTCGCTACATCCTCAACGGCGAAGAGAAGTCAATCGATATCAGTCAGAAGCAGCTCTTTGCGATCACGATCATCAAAGAAGTCTTCGAACGAGAGAGCGAAGAATACGCGAAGATCCTCAATGTGCTGATGGTGGAGCGCAGCATCCCTTGCTACGTGATCTCATATGGCATGTTCTATGAGCTCTGCTATCGAGTCCGTGACCCTGAAAAGTTCTTTCAGTTTTCAGAAGAAATAGTTGAAAGCATCAAGCGTCTGCAAGACCTGCCTGTGATCGACTTTCACGGCTAGTGGCCGCATCGTGTAGACCGACGACCCCACAGGCATCGTTGGCCTACGGAGCAGCTGGCATGCTGCTGCAAGTCGATCCCGTGCTCCTACCTCGTGACTATTCCGCGTCAGGCTCAGCAGCGAGACTCACCGTCCAATGCCCACCTTCCTCCAAGTGAGGGGTGAGCAGGTCATAGGTCTTCAACATGTCTACAAGCCCCGAATGTCCGTATGCACTGGGCGAAAAGGCAGAGTCGGCACGCTTCAAATACTGGCTCAGCGAGCTTACGCTGACCCGGCCATCGGGCGTGCCTGCGGCCAGGAGGGACACGGCTTCCACGACGAATCGTGGCCTACGCTTGATCTTGGCAGACGGGGTGGAAGCAGCGGCGTGCTTGGGCTGGGCAGGGGCCCGAGGTTTGGCTTCCGGGGTCTCGGCGTCCGGTGCTTCCGCAGTGGCTTGTTCAGGGCTCCATTCGAAGAACCGGTCGCACGAATTGCGCAGTGCATCTGGTGTCTTTGCTTCGCCCACAATGAAGACCGTAGCGCCGCGTTCTCTCAGTCTGCGGCTGAGATACGCAAAGTCCGAGTCACTGGTGACCAGGCAAAAGACCTCGGCACGCTTGTCGAACAGTGCTTCTTGAGCATCAAGAGCAAGCGCAATGTCAGCTGTATTCTTCTTTGACGCGTATTGGTATTGGAGGCAGGGAGTGAACGCCTGACGGACCAACGCTTGTTCCCAGGAATTGCTGAGCGTAGCTTTGTTGCCATAGCCCCGGCGAAGGATCACACGACCGGCTTGAGCGGCCATGAGAAGTGCAAAGTCGATGATTGCTGGGGCTACGTTATCGCAGTCGATCATGACTGCAACTGTCACTTCATGTGATGCTAGGGCCACTGTCATTCCTTGAAGTTGGTGGTTTAGACAACTGCTATGGGGACCGCAGACTCCCACTCTTTTGTCAGCTCAATGATTGCTTCTTGTGCTCTGAGAAGATCGTGGTGAGCCTTCTTCAAGTGGGGAATGATCTCCTTGAGTTTGATGGGATCCTGAGTCCCAATTCCCCATGAAAAGGAACCATCAGCATGCTTGGTCCACTCAGTGTGCTCCGTCAGCCCAATGACGAGCTGGCGAGGCGCGCCGTGCTGAAAGCTGTTCCGGAAGTGTCCGCTTGCCTCGTTGAGTTCCTGGGCCTCAAGGAGGGTCAGCTTCTCTGCCAATTCCGGCCACCCTTTCCAATTCTCAGCCACGGACTTTGCAACCTTCATGGTTACATGGGTGCTACCGTCCCAGCGGAGCGGCTGCCCGATGATGCTGTTGATCAGTGCGCCACACTCGACCGTGGCGTAGATCATTTGGCCTCGGATTGCTTGTGTCGCCGAAATGGCGAGATTGGCAAGCGGCTCAATGTGCTCAATCGCGAGGGAAAAAATCTGCTTGTAATCTAGGTCTTCTATTACGAGATCCCATGCTTCAAGGCTGCGTATCATCTGCCCGAAGCTATTGATCTGGTTTGCAATCTCTTTCATGGCTCTCGACAGGGCGTTATCGAGAACCATGGCTTTACCTGGGATGCTCTCAAAGCTACCAAAGGGCGGGTAATATGGTGCGTGCGGGAGCTGCGGAATGTGATGCCTGATGGCCAAGAACATTTTGTATCTGGCAACTTGAAAGCTGTCAGCCCCATGCAGCTGAGCCTCAATGTCATTCAGCACTAGGTTACGAATACGAAAGCGTTCCATGTCATCCATCGTGAGCACCTTGTGCAATTGCAGTGGGGCCTATCCGACCCGTTGCCGTCATCGGGAAGCTGTGATCGAAGCAGCAACCGACCCAGCTCAGGTTGATCTTATCTCACGCGAATGAGCTGCTTCCAATCCGTGGTGTAAGCCGGCGAGAGCATGTCCCTCTTGACTGACCAGGCGGGCTTCTCAAGGGTCTTTCCCCTTGGACGCCAAGCCGTGGAAGCAAAGCCCATAGAGCCTCGGCCGAACTTCTGGTTGGTCCGGTCCATCACCTCCATGATGGCCTTACTGCGCTGATCAATCCCGGCAAACAGATCCCCCTGCTGGACATCCGTATGGCTCAGATCAAGCAAGCTGACACCTGCTTTCTTGTAGCCGTAGCCCGGACGGAACATGGCCTTTGCCAGCCCCTGGGCGACCATCAAAATTTCCCTCGTGTCCGCAGATGGCATCAGCAGACGAAACGACTTTGATGGGTTGTATTGCGTCAAATTGTGCTTGAAAGGGTTCGTCTGGATGAAGACCCAGACACCGGCTGCTTGCAGCTGTCTTGAACGAAGCTTCTCGCACGCCCGTTGGGCAAAAGTGGCAATGGCTTGCATCAGCTCGGTCTGTGACGTGATGTCTTTGCCAAACGTGCGAGACACCATAATTTCTTTGCGTTGCGGCTCGTGTTCTTCGAGTTCTGCACACGAGATGCCTTGCAACTCCCGCTGCGTGCGTGCCAGCACAACACCATACCGAGAGCGCAGTGTGTCTACGTCAGCCGCAGCCAGATCACCTGCGGTCAGGATGCCGTCCGCACCCAATCTTGCAGTGAGCTTCCTCCCCACACCCCAAACATCTTCAACGGGATAAGTGAGCAGGGCAGGGTCGTCAGGCATCGTCGTAACGACACCTTCCACGGTGGACTTGGCCCTCTTGTTGCTGAGCTTCGCGAGCGTCTTCGTCGGACCAATGCCGACGCATGATGGGATGCCGGTCCACTTCAAAATTCGGGCGCGGGCTTCCGCTGCGAGGCGCTCATGGTCCCTAACAGGGATGCCAGTCAAATCAATGAAATTCTCATCGATGCTGTATTGCTCAATTGCAGGGAAGAGGCCTCTCAAGATCGACGCGATCCGGCCGCTGATGTCACCGTAGAGCGCGAAATTTGCAGAGCGAAAAGTGATCTGGCGGCGCACTTCTGGCGGAATTTGGTGGATTGGTGCACCCATCGGCACACCGAGCTTCTTGCTCAATGCGTCCCGGGCAATGACACAACCATCCCCGCTACTTGCAACGCACACAGGCTTTCCGCGAAGCTTCGGATCGAAGCTTGCTTCAACAGAGCAGTAGAAATTATTTCCATCTTGCAGGGCAATGGAGCTATTCGGCTGATGTTGAGCGCTCATTGGGGCGTGTCGCCGAAGAGTCGATCTACTTCCAGGCGATCCTGATCGGAGTAGATTTTTCCGTGATAGCGCTCAGCGAAGTCCATTGCTGTCCGCAGGAATTTATGATTGACGGCGTTGCACTCACCGATCCTGCTGTCTAGGAAGATGGCGAAGGCAAACCCAGCACGCACTGCAAGCTCACCCATCTCTTCCAACACCGCTCGGAGAGCCGTGATGTCGGGGAAAGGGCCGCACCTGCTGTCCATGCCTTTTGGGCGAAGCATTGCAAAGCCCTCTACGCTCGGATGCGCGGCGTAGTGTGAGAACTTCTTATAGATCTCTTCTCTGCGGCTCTTTCCCTTGCCTGCCGCTTTGTCCAGCTCCTTGCGCACCTTTGCCGGTCCAAACTCCCTGATCAACGTTGCCTGATCTGCAACCTTCCAGCGTTCAAGATGTTGCCTGTCGAGCTGGAAAAGCTCGACAAGCTCCGAGGTCTCGATAACATCTCGCATGACCATCACACCGGCTTGGTAGTAGCCCGAGAGGGAAAGTTTGATGGCAGATGCAAAGGCGTTGAACACCCGAATTCCTAGGTGACTAATCGCCAGCTCATCGCTGTTAGCAGTGAAGTGCTTTCGGAGCATGTCCAGCACGTCCATCGCTCGATGAGTGATTTCGAGATGGACCAGCAAGTCTGGAGTGTTCTCTATGGCCTGGATTGCAAGTCCTCGAAGACGCTCTTCTTCGCCGTGAAGCGTGATGAAGTTGGTCGCTATCGTCGTCATGGCTTAACGCCTCAATTGCTTTTTAAAAGACCAGGTCACCACACCCCAGACATCCAGTTCAATGTCTGGGGGCACCAGGATAGGAGGGTGGTCCGGGTGTCCCGAGTGGAGCGCCAAGCGATTCCGGCTCATCGCAAGCCGTTTCACCATAAAGCCTCCTTCCCAAAGGACCAGGACGATGTCCCCGTGCTTGGGTTCCAGGCTGCGGTCGATGACGAGGGTGTCGCCTTGATCGATCCCGAGCCCAATCATGCTGTCCCCCTCGGCCGTGGCAAAGAACGTAGCCACTGGATTGCTGATGCAGTGCTGGTTTAGGCAAAGCGTGTCCTCCGCCCCGAAGAAGTCCTCTGCTGGGCTTGGGAAGCCGCACGAGACGCGCATGCGCAGGACGGGTAGGGCATGGGTAGGTGCGTTGGGGCTGAAAGCGCCCAGGGGGCTTGGAGGGGCGATGGGGTGCATAGTGGGAGAGTCCGACAAAGCTGAATCACGGGCTGAGACTGACAGGCCTCAGCATGCTGCTACGGCGCTAGCTTAGAACTCAGTTAGTGAAATTACTAACAAATTTCATAAGTCATTGATGAAGAAGGACCAGCCCGATGACTGCGAACCTGAATACGCTGGAAGCTCAGCTCAACGCCCTTGAGACCGACCTTCCCGTGCTGATCCAGGTCCACTCCAGCTCGGGCGGCCTCTGGGCAGCATTCGTAGGCCTTGCAGACATCATTGAGGACAACGCGGGAGCTCACCAGGAGTTGGTCGCTCAACGCATCAGTGCCATGCTTACCAGGCACGGCATAGCCTGCGAAGATGAGCCGGACTAGGCGGTCTAGGGAAGAGGGGCGCACGGATGGACATGGAAGAATCGAAGACTGTGGTGGTCTATCGCCTGATCACTTCTAGGCTCGTAGATACACGGCAGTCATACGCGATTAGCAAAGCACTCAATCTTGCATTGGGAGAAGACAGCCCCAGGCGACTGACCGACCGGCTCAGCGGTTTGGAGGACGTTACGCTGCCCATTCTTTGGTCATGCCAGCTCGCTACGTTCGTGGGATTGGTGGCGGTGTTGGAAGACAGCAAGGGGAGTGCTTCGATCCCCGAGCTCGCTCGTTTGATCCGAGCAGATGGCACAGAAGTGCCGGCTGAGCTGGAAGCAGAAGCTGCGGTGATCTACGAGAAATATCGCGTCTTTCGCAACAAGCTCTTCTCTCATAATTCGACCCAGCGCGAGCAGCATCGAGAGCTCTTTGACGAAGCTAAGATCAGCTGGGAGCAGCTTGATGCCGACTTCGACGCGGTGACGCGGATCCTTTTTCAAATTGCGGACAAGAACCGAGAGCTCTCGCTCGATCTCGCGCCACTCATGGCGTTCAATGATGTCGAAGCAACTGAGACTTGCATAAAGAAAATCCTGTCAGAACTCGGAGCATAGGCCATGTGCTACTCAGCAGAAGTTTGGACGGACTACCACGGCTATGTCGATCAGTTCAACGCTGACGTCGACACCAAAGAGTTCGCCAAGCTCTACCTCGCTCGGCAGAGTTCCCCAAAAATCAAAATACCGAAGGGCATGGATCGCGCCTTCGACAAGCCGAAGACCGATCTGGAGAAGCAGATCCAACAACTTGTGCAGGACTACAAAAGCAGCTTGATCAGCGACAGCGAACAAGAGATGTTCAAGCAGGCAAAGCGCTTGGCGGATGCCGAAAGGAAGCTTGCAGTCAAAGAGACGAAGACGGCACTCAATGAGCAGCGCATTGCAACGAACAAGATCAAGCAAATGAAGCGATGGATCGCCGACGCTAAGCGTGTTGAGCTCGATCCGGTCAAGGACAATCGCATGTGGCCGGACTGGTATGTGCCCGTGCTGATTTTTGAGCACGGGAAGCTTGTCGTGCGGCCAATGCGCTATCACTGCCGTCCTGCTGGCAAACCGGCCAGCGTTGACCGCACAAAAGATGGCAAGGTCTCGGGCACCTACAACGCTCGCCGGGACAACTTGAACCGCTTTTGGCGCAAACAATTTGGATACACCCACGGCCTCATCGTTGCCAGCCAATTCTATGAGATGGTCGAACGAGACGGTGTCACTCGTGAAGTTCAGTTCAACCCAAGCACTCACGAGCCGATGTTCATCGCGTGTCTTTGGTCGCATTGGACAGACTCAAAAGGTGAAGCGCCTGATCTTTACAGCTTTGCTGCTGTGACTGACGATCCGGAGCCTGAGGTTGCAGAGGCAGGGCATGACCGCACCGTCATCAATCTCAAGCCAGAGCAGATCACGGCTTGGCTCAATCCCGACCCAAATAATTTACAGAGCATGGAGGACATCATGGACGATAAGCAACACCCCTTCTACGAACACAGGCTTGCTGCATGATTATTCGCAGAATTCTTTCGTTACGAGACGCCCACGCACTTCGTGCACGACGCGAACGTCTGAAAGCCCTTGTGAAAAAATCTAAGACAGTGACGAAATTCTGCATCCTTGATCTTGACAGCGAGACCATTGAGGAGATTCGCTGGGCGTTGAATGATGACTTTGCTTACTGGGCTGCACTCTGCAATGAAGTAGGTAAGTTTGGCGTATGGGGTGCGGTTGGAGCGAAGTCGTTTCGTTCAATCGGACTTAGGATTGGTATCCTGGATGCTGGTCACATTCAGAACTTTGTTTTTGTTGACCAAGGGACGGAGCTGCAAATCGGCCATTTCGCGACATCCAAGATGCAAGATCGCAAGGGGTTTGGCACAGCACTCTTGCTTGGTCTCATGAGAAACGTAAAGGAGCACCATCCTCGGTGTAAGACGGTTACCTTGCTGGGCGGTGGAGAAACGGGTGTGGGCATCGCTCATCTGGCTAAAAAGTTCAACGGGGCACGGTTTCGAGGGAAGGGCGACGTGGCTGAGCGATATAGGATCGTGATTCCGTGACGAGAAGCCATGGCAAGTCGTTGCAAGTCAACAACGCTTTAAACCGTGCGGGCGAAATTCGTGGGCGATTGCAGTTGGCTCAGCATGCAACCCTTGCTCACCGAATTGCCGTATCCCTTCTCGCTGCGGCTTATGATGATGCACGAGCAGCCACCCTATTGATCGGGAACTATGGGCCGGACCTGGTTGGCAGCGCGCTGAGTCTGGTGCGGCCCATGAATGAGAAGCTGAGGCGAGGCTGTTGGTTCTTCCTTGCGGCGACCGAGGAGCAGTCTGACCAATTTCTCCAGGATGATCGACTTCCGCCCTCCAACGTGATGGTCGAAGCCATAGAGCGAGAAGAGCCGTTTCGAAGCTTCCCGATCTTTTCCATGCAGCACCAGAACGGAATTAGCCACCTGCATAGCTTCACACATGGCGGAAATCAGATTGCGCTGCCTTACATGGTTACCAACGAGATCGGTGCCTCATATGCAGATGTGGATGTTTTCCATGCTCTTGAGAGCATCGAAGCAATCGGGATCACTTCGGTCCTTGTGACAATCATGGTTGCGGGTGAGAGCAACCCTGAACTGGCGCAAGAGGTGCTGGAGAGGTTTGGTCGCGAGTTCAACATACCGACCGGGCTGGGCGGCTGACCCGCTCAGGCCGCAGCAAGAATTAAAACTTCTAGTATCGCGTTTCGCGCGGCAGGCGCGGATTGCAACAACTGAGCATAAATAATGGAAGCGACAACACGAAATCTTAGGAAGCTCTTGGAGCCTTCGGTCCAGTATCAAGTCCCGCTCTTCCAGCGTCCCTATGTGTGGAAGCAGGAAGAGAACTGGACGCCCCTTTGGGAGGATATCGAAGCGCTGTTGGACAAGCATCTCTACCATGGCAGTGCCCATCCGCATTTCCTGGGGGCAGCAGTGTTTGAGCTGGCAACCAGCCAGTCCGGCGCTGTGCAAACCCGCTTGGTGATTGACGGCCAGCAGCGTTTCACGACGCTGCAGCTCTTCTTGATGGCTGCACGCAACCTCTCCAGGAAGGTGGGGAGTGAGAAGCAGACTCATAGACTTGGCGCGTTGGTTGAGAACGGTGCGCTCGATATCGATGGAGAGGTCGAGAAATATAAGCTCCTTCCGACAAATGCGGATCGAGCTGCGTTCATGGCTATCCATGCCTGCTCGTCTGACGATGAGGTCAGAGCTCTGGTCAAGGCTGACAAGACTCTGGCTGAAAACCGACTGGTAGAGGCTTATCTCTTCTTCGCTGCGAACATTGCTGCTTGGGTCAATGGCGATGATGTGGATGTGGATCGTGCCGATGAATTTGCAAAGACCAAGCCGGAAGACCGCATCGAGTGCATCTGGAAGGTCGTAACCGAAGGGTTGCTCCTAGTAGTCATCGACCTTACCGCTGGGGATGAGAGCCAGTTGATCTTTGAGACGCTCAACCATCGGGGTGAGCCGCTTCTTCCTGCTGACCTGATCAAGAACCTCCTGTTCCGTAAGGCGATCCAGCAGCCAGGGGCTAAGGAGGGAGACGTTGAAAAGCTCCACGAGAAGCACTGGCGTCGGATCGATTCCGATTACTGGCGTGAGGAGGTGACCCAGGGCCGGTTGAAGCGGCCACGAATCGATCTCTTCATCAACCACTATCTGAGCATGATGCTCAGAGAAGAAGTGCGAGCAACGCACTTGTTCAACGAATACAAACGATTCTTTGAGAACTCGGCCGATGTGTCGGTGGTCGGCATTGATACGCCGAAGACTCCGTCAGAGCACATCATCCAGCTTGCGAAGTTTGGCGACATCTTCCAGGAATTCTACAGCCCAGATCATCATCCAGAGCTTGCCCTGTTCCTGCGTCGCTTGAGTGCGATCAACACCGCAACTGTCTACCCCTTCTTGCTCTACAGCTATGCGCGGTTGATGCCGGACAACCAGGCTGAGTTCAACAAGATCCTGGTAGTCCTCGAATCGTTCCTGATGCGTCGATGGATTGTCAATCTCACACCGAAGAACTACAACCGATTCTTTGTTGACCTCATCAAGGCCGTAGAAAGGTCGGGCGAACTCACGGCAAGGTCCGTGAGCGAGCAGCTGATCCGTGGTGTCGGGGATAGCAGTAAGTTCCCCACGGACGATGAGCTGCGTGTGGCGGTGTTTGAGAAGCCGCTCTACACCAGTCGCACTGTCACGAAGTCTAGGACGGTCCTGGAAGCGCTGGACGACCGTTTCCGGTCGGGTAAGAGCGAGGCGCTGACCATGCCTACAAATCTCACAGTTGAACATGTCATGCCGCAGAAATGGGAGAAGCACTGGCCCCTCCCTGCTTCATTGACTGATGATGTGGAGAGGATGAAGTTTGCTGCGAGGCGCAACCTACTCATTCATACCCTGGGCAATCTCACACTCATAACGGGCGAGTTCAACAGTGGTCTCCAGCACAAGGCCTGGGGCGAGAAGAAGCCGGAGTTGCTGAGGTATTCGAAGCTCAACCTAACCCAGTATTTCCACAAGATGGAGTCCTGGGGCGAAGATGAAGTCCGTGCTCGCGGTGAAGTGCTGTTCTCTGAGATGGTCAGGATGTGGCCTATGCCCGAGGGCACGCCATGACAGCTGCAAATCGTGTTTGCGCCAAGCATATCGGTGAAACATATCTAGCGGGCCTCATCGCCAAAAGCGCGGCGTCAGTCTTTTCGTGCAGCTACTGTGGTTCGGTTGCACCGACACTGACCCTTGAAGAGATTGCAGATCGGTGTGTCTATGTCCTTGAGAACTTCTACGAGTCAACTGGCCTGGCTGAGAAGGTTGTGGAATACGGTGCCGATCCTGACGGAGACCCGCTAAACGTCTGTTTGGAAGAACTGCTCCAATCCACTGACCCTGTTGTCAATGACCTATCGGAGCTCATCCTGGACGGTTATGAATGTGATCCTGGTGAGAACCCTGATCCATTTTTTATCCGGCGACATGAGCTCGGCGACAGGATTAGTGTTCAGTGGCGACGGATGTCGGAAAGCCTCAAGAATGAAGCTCGGATGTTCAACCCTGATGCCCTGGAAACCTTGGAGATGGTTTTCGGAACGGTAGGTGATGACCACACCTACTACGGACAAGGGGTGATCCAGCTTGCAGGTCCAGGGATGCCACTTCACCGGTTGCACCGTGCGAGAGTCCTGCAAAGCGACGAGTCACTTGAACATGCCCTAGAACATCCCGCACGGGAATTGGGCCCGCCCCCAAAAGGGAGGGGCAGAGCGGGGCGGATGAACGTGGCCGGCGTATCGGTGTTCTACGGTGCAACAACCGCTAGCATTGCATTGGCAGAAGTGCGTCCGCCGGTAGGAAGCAAGGTGCTAAGCGGTGAGTTCGAGATCATCCGCGAGCTGCGTCTGCTTGATCTTGATGAGCTGAGTATGGTGGACACTGGAACTGACATGAGCCTATTTGACCCCAGCGCACTTGAGCAGATTGCGCGCTGCCACTTCCTTTCTGATTTGACGAATCGGGTGACCATGCCTGTCATGCCGGAGGATGAGGGTATGGGCTACATCGTTACCCAGGCCATTGCTGACTACCTCGCTACGAACAAGGACCTCAACCTTGATGGGATCTACTTTAAGTCGGCCCAAGTTCCTGCCCACGGTCATCAGAGTCAAGGGAGGAACGTTGTGCTGTTCCACAAGGCCTCACGAGTTGCAAGGGCGGAGTCAGTCTATCGAGAAGGTATGACCGCGTATTTGATGGAAGAGGACGAGGATGGAAGCAGGATTGAGCCCTGTATTCATTGGAATGGGAAGGAGCCCGTTCGAGCAGTGGATTGGCGAGAGCATGATGCGCGCGAAGTCACTCTTGAGGTTGACCTGGCGTCGCTGGTGGTGCGCGAGGTTCAGGCAGTCAGCTTCGGCGTTCTAGATCATGACGTCACCTACGTAAAAACAGCATAGTGGTAGAGAATTCGCCTGCCTATTTTCTCGCGATTACGCCGTGCCCGGTCAGATACTTGTATTTCACCATCAGGTGCTGAGCATCGCGATCACCGCGCTCCATAGCCGCTTGCATCGGCGTGTTGCCATAGTCATCGACGATGTCTTGCTTCGCCCCAAAGCGAAGTAGGGCATCGATCACTCCGGGGTCGTCAGCCAGGTGCAGCGCGGTCTGTCCGAACGCGTTGATCGCGTTGACGTCTACATGTGAGCGGATAAGACCCCTGGCTTCGTTCCAGCGCTTGTTCTTAACAGCGTCTAGTAGGGTATTTCCAGGCAGCGTATCATCCGGCTCAGACGTATAGACAAGCTGTTCTTTGTCACCCCGGATGCGGGCCAGAAGTAGTGCGTGGTCGATGAGGTGATCGAAACGCGATCCGGCGCGGCTTGCATCATAGATGGCCTGGCTTTCCGGGCTCAGGTTGCCAAAGTCGAAGAGCTTGGGGCGGGGTTCCTGCCCGGGCTGTGTGTAGCACTGCCGGCTCTCTTCCCGGTCTGAATTATGGATCTGTGGCAGTCGTTCAGTCATAGCGCTACCGCCAGTTCTTTGGCCTTGCGCCGGGACTTCATGTCTTTGATCTGATCGTCGAGCAGTTCGGGTGCAAGAGGATCGACAGGTTTCGCCCTTGCCTTAGGCACCAGCCGTTCTTGACGGGGCTCTTGACCCGCTAGCTCCCGCGCCTGGACATTGTTCTGCTCAAGCTCTTGATAGCGCTCGACCTTCAAGAAATTGCAGATCTTCTCTGCATCCGCACACGCGCGGAGGATCTCTTTGGGATCATCTTTGAGGACCTTGATCCAGGATTTGATGTAGGCCGTGTGCTGACCAGGGTCATGTCCAATACCCAAGCGTTCGCCGCACATGAAAGAGAAGATCTCGGCTCGCAGCTCTTCAATAGCGTAGCTCTCACTACCAAATTTGCCCGATAGATCGCGTCCCAAGCGATCCTTGTGGCCGGTGCTGTGCCCGAGCTCATGGAGGGCTGTTGCATAGAAGCCGTCCTGGATTTCAAACGCTACTTTCGATGGCATGAAAATCTGATCGATGTCGGGACGGTAATAGGCCCGATCTCCACCATTGAAATTGAAGGGCACTCCTGAATCGCTCATCAGCTGCTCGCACTTCTCATGTCGCCATTGCTCAGGAACTTGAAGCTGAGCTTTCGGCTCAGGCAAGCCATCACATTGATCGCGGTTAAAGACTGTGAAGTAGAAGACTTGCATGCGCTTCTTTGCCGTTGGATCCTCAGCCAGTTGCTCTGCACTTGGCTCTGTCGTCTTCCAGAACTGGATCGACGTGCCTTTCTGGCCCTTACGCACTTTGCCACCGGCTTCCGCGATCTGCTTGAACGTCAACCACTCAGCAGACTGATAGCCGCGTTCGTGCTGTGTCATGAGCAAGTTCATGTAATTGCCGCCGCGGTAACTCCGGTTAGTTACCCCATTGTGTGGCCCTGCTGGCACTTCGCCTGGTTTCCAAGGCTTCGTCCAGGGCGCTGTGTGGCTCTCCAGGCTGCGGATCACGAGATCAACAAATTGGCGCGCGTAGTCGTCTGTCTTGCTCATGCGCCAATCCAAATACTGCGGTGTTGCATGAGAGCGAGATCGACAAGATCGATGATCTCGAAGTCATTGAAATGGCCTTCGGCCTCTGTCTGATCAGTGGCTAAGCTAAAGAGCAGGCCGTCCCCGTGCCGTTCTGCGACGAATCGCTTGAAGGGCGGGTAGATATCCTCTGGTGTTACCGCCGTCTCTTCGAAATACAGATCTTCATCAGCCATAAATTGCCTCCTGTTTTTAAGCTAAGGCAACTGACTCGTTTGGCAAGGGGTTTCTAGCACAATTTATTTGGTCCAATTTGCAAATGGCTAGCGACAACGATCGGTCGCTAAACGCATTGCAAGCGCAAGCGCTCCTCCACTTTGTTCCGGCTTTCAGTGCAATGCGTTCTCACCGCTTCCCTTGCTCTTATCGCGAGCAATTGGCTCAATTGGAGCAGGATGATGAGCACGAAATTCTTCAACGAAGCAAACGAGCACTTCACCAAGATGTTTGGCATCAGCATCGACGAAGCGGGCTTCTCAGAAGCCGAGTTCAAACAGCGTTATGGCGATCTTTCAGCTCTTGAAGCTGCTCACCAAATCGGTCGCGACTACGATCTTGATCGAGTTGACCTCGGCTGGAACTGAGCAACAAAAAAGCCCCGGAAATCCGGGGCTTTCTTCGTCTGCATCACGGCATGCTCTACCAGAATTTCTGCAGGACAGTCTTACCTTCCAAGTCAGTTCTAACGGCCTTATGCGTCACTTTGAAGCCCTTGATTGCCATATCTTCTGTATATTCGACCTTGCCGACGACATCGCCATGGGCGTCAAGAACAGAGTAGTTGGTGATGTCAATGTTGCCTAGCGGTCCAGTTTCTCGCGAGCTTTCCCGGCGAAGTGTTTCGCCGTTTTTCAGGTCAAGTTGTTCAGTCAAGGACATGAAAGTTCTTCTTTAGTGTGTGTGGATCAGTCAATGGGTGGATCAAACGAAGCGAGCTTCTGAGGGACTTTGACACCAGCTTGCGCCATGCATGCAGCGTCGCAACCTTCCTTCTCACTGATCGGCGTGAGGCTCACTGCATCATAGGCCTTGAAGTAGCGCGTAGCGGGTGCCTTGTCCTCGATGACAAGCAGAGTCTTCCGAGACTCACCCAGACAGGCTGCGCTAATGCGTCCAACGCCCAGGGGAGGGGTGATGACCTTCCGCCCGGATGTGACCTTCATCGTCATGTCGCCACCGTAGTTCCATCCCCCTACGCGGCCATCAGTTGCGTTCTGATCAACACCTGTCAATTCGACGATACCTGGGCCGCAGAACCCCTTGGCGGAGCTGTTGGACCTATCGAAGGCCAAGTTCCCAAGATCCTGGGCATGAGACGAGTGCGTTACGCTCAGCAGGAGAATTGTTGCGAATACGGTATGTGATTTCATCCTTGATCCCATCGTCGCTCAAAGCGAGCAAGCAGATCACAACGTAGATCACACCCGACTGCAACCCCCCTGCGCCAACGCCCCCCCAGGGGGCTGGCTGTGGAACGGGCTATCGCCCATCATCAGGCCGAGCCAAGCGGCCCTCATAGCTCATGCGGGCGAAGCCGCAGCGCAGCTGCCGGGTGAAGCGATAGCCCCGGCTTACCCGCCGCCCCTTGCAGGGGGCAAAGGCGGAAGGGGTGACAAGAGATTACTGCTTTGCTTTTGGCTTTTGATTTTTCCCTGAGCGATAGCGAAAAAAGCGCGAAGCGCCCTTTAACCTTTATACCTTAAAGCCTTAAGCGAGCGCAGGCCTTATGTGCCAAGGCTTTCGGCGGCATTGGGTCCGCGTAACTGCGCATTTGGTCCGAGCAAGTGCGCATTTGGTCCGCACAAGTGCGCATTGGGTCCGCACAAGTGCGCATTGGGTCCGCGTAACTGCGCAGTGTCAATGAAGCGCTGTCTCCACTTTTTAAACCTTTCGTTATTGACAAAAATCATATTCGCCTTATTTGTGATTGGAACAGATAAGGGGATAAAAATGAAAGATAAAAAACAGCTTGCGCTTGCGCCGGTTCCAATGGGACTTGTAAGGTCTGCACTTTTCGGGACGGCACGGTTTAATGGTGAGCGGATTGAGTCCGGAAGCATAGCCGCGCATCACGTTCTGGGGACTAAGATCGCATATAAAGGGCCACGACTGAATCAGCTGCACGCGATTGTATGGCAATCGATCTTGCTTCTCACGAGAGAGCAGGGCTCATGCGTCGTGAGAGTCAGCGGAGATCGTCTCATCGACATGCTTGGCATGTCTTCAAGAAGCGGCACGAACAGAGATCTTATTCTCCAGCGGCTTGAAGATCTTGTCGGAGCGACAGTCAGGTATCAAACGGACACGCACCGATATTTTGGAACGATGCTGGTTGGAGCACTGCGTCACGAGAAGACCGGCCATTTCGAGATCGAAATCAACCCGAAGGTTATGGATCTGCTTGGCAACGAAGTCATCTGCAATGACTTGGAAAGAAAGGTCGCACTCGGAAAAAATCAGTTGGCGCTTTGGCTGCACGACTACTTGTCATCTCACAGAGTGATCTATCCCGTCTCGGTTGATGAGTTGCGGGTTCTGAGCGGCTCTGAAAAAGAGCTCAAGAAGTTTCGTTATGAGCTTAAGAAGTCTATGGCCATTGTCAGCACAGGTAACGATCCTTTGGTCAAGTCCTGGGCCATTAACGGCGACGACAAGCTGACAGCTGAGAAGGGCGCGACAAAGGTAGTGCTAATTCCTAAATCTACCGAATTGAAGCTTGCACACGCCAGGAAGCGCAACCTGATTGATCAGGCCCGGAACCAACGGGTCAACCCACTATGAAGCGCATGACTAGGAACAAGAAAGCGAAATTGGTCTCACGGCTAAAGAATGGAAAGGAAAAACATTCAGACCTTGCCCGCATGTTTGGATTAAGCAGGCAGCGTGTGCATCAGATCGCGGCGAGGTCTAATGCTTGCATGCGGAGGGAAATAATTAAGGAGACTCGTATCACGGTAGCGAGGTTTATTGCGGATCATCCGTCTATGCCCTACGCAGAGGTTCGTCGGCGGTTCTCTGTCTCTCAATCGCTCGTTGCTTCTGCACTGAATTTGAGACTCCCGCTTGAGAGAGATCCTTGAATTCGAGATATCCAATGCGCTAGGAACAAAGGCCACTTAGAGTGGCCTTTAGTTTATCTGGATCCAATTCTCGCAAGATTTGACTCAATAGTTCGGATACTTCCAATAGCCTTCGCCGAGAAGTAGTCAAGTCCGATCACCAAGCAAGCGATAAGAACTAGCCATGAGATCAGGCGTCTCATGCGCCCGTTCCCAGGCCACTACTGATCAAGCGGCCAATTCCGGACAGCGCTGCGTAGCACCCAAGCAAGGCAAAGGCCGCTAACGTTGCCATCGAGCCTAGTGAAATTAAGAGGCTTTCGTGATTGAAAAGATATTTGAACATGATGATCTCCTTTTGATGATGAGGCTTTGAGTGCCTTTCATGTATTGAAAAGCTGATCGCAATTTTGTCAAGTATTTGGAGTCAAAACTGTTGACAAAAGTTTGAACTGCCTTTTCTTCAATATAGGGAATAACCCCGATTGGAGATTAGTATGAAAATCAAATATGACATTGACACAACGATCAAGTTCTATCAGATGTATTTCAATCAAAAAGAGGAGCGTGCATCGCGTTTAAAGAACAGAGCTAAAGATCGTAGCCGTCGAACCATGCATTGGAACCGCCAGAAAGCGTCTAAAGAGCAGGCGGTGCTCGCATGAAGATCTGCATGTTGAACGGTAAGGGAGGGGTGGGGCGCACAACCCTCGCACTCAATCTATCTCACTGCTTGCAGTGCACTTACCCAAGTTCCAGCGTCTATGTCGCTGACTTGGACATCCAAGGTTCATCCCTCGCCTGGGCAAGGCTGGCCGGGGAGACGGCCTTCACGGTAGGTGTCGTGAAGTCACAGGCACAGCACGACTTCCATATCTTCGACACCGCCCCAAAGCTTCCTGAAAATGGCGTTCTTCCTGAGGCTGACGTCTATGTCATCCCAACGCTGCTAGACGCGGTGAGCTTTGTCGTGTTCTTGAAAACGATGGAGCTCGTGCGCAAGAAAAGCTTGCCTCACATCATTGTGGCCAACCGTTTCAATCCGGACCGATCAGAGCATCGCCAGCGCTTCGCACAGCTTCCGCCCGGGGCATTGATCGTGAGGGATCGGGCCATCTTTGCTTCCTCGTATGGTTACGGGGAGACGGTCTTTGATCGTGTTGGGGTCAGAGCCAGCCACGCTCAGCAGGATATCAAAGCGATTGCTCGTGCTCTCAGAGGCTTTGACAGTCAAAGATGGGGCGATCTATGAGCAAGATGCCAGACCTCGGCGCTGCCCTGGATGTCATCCATCAGCCTGGGCATTGCAGCAAGAAGCGGGTCAACGTCGAGCTCAGGTCTGCACCGGAGCCAGGGGATCACGAGTGCCGGCCGTCCTACTTTGACCTGGTTGTCCACAGTCGGAAAAGAGCAGAACCCCAGTTGCAGCTCCATCGCACGGCCCGGCTCCGCGACTACCGCACTCCTGAGGGCGTTCGCACAAATCGGTCCATGATTACCGTGCCGCCGCGCCTCAAAGCGACGATCCAGGAGCTCCTGGAAGACACTAGCGAGCCTTGGACAACCGGGCTGATAGCCCTTGCGGAATACGGGGCGCAAGTGCTGAGGAGCGAGCGGAAGATCTTGAAGGTCACTCGTGCTCGATCAGGGGATGAGGAAGGTGAGTAGCCCAGCGGAAGAGCAGTTCATCGAGGCAGCTAGGACAGGTGACCTGAGCACGTTGCGTGCCCTGCTGGCCCAGGTTGACCCCAGGGCTCAGCAATCGAAAGCTCTGGCGGTCGCAGCAATGAACGCTCGACTCCAAGCCGCCCTGGTGCTCTATCCACTCTCTGACTCGGAGGCTATCGAACACTGGTGCCATCTGCGGCGGGGCACAGACCCTGAGTTGATCCTTCGGATGTCCGAGTGGGCAAGGACAGGGAGCGTGGGGCCAGGCAGCCCAAGCGAATACAGCAGGGCCATGGCGATTGCTGCGGTGGAGGAGCATGAGGGACTGATGGGAATTCTCTATCTCCACTGCTGTCCTGCAGAAGCAGTCGCCTATTGCCAGGAGAGGGCCTGGTTCGCCGCATCTAGGCGGCTGGAAGCCTATTTTCTGCATCGTGCGACACCAATTGCAAAAGTGCGAGTTGAGGTGCGGCGGTTGTGAGGACAGTCTTTGCTCTGGTTAGCCGGTATTGGTTGAGGTTTTTATATTAATGGGTATTGACAAAAATGCGATTGGCCTTTTACTAGCAAAAAGGAGATCACTATGACTAATGAAGAAAAACTAATTCGATCTGCGGACTATGGGCAGATTGATGTCGTTAAAGCCCTAATTCCAGTATCAAATCCTAAGGCAAATAATTCGCAGGCCTTGCGGGATGCGGCTTACAAAGGGCATAAAGAAATTGTTGAAATGCTGATTCCCGTTTCAGATCCAAAGGCAGATGGCTCAGCGGCCTTGCGCAATGCGGCTTGCAATGGGCATAAAGAAATCGTTGAAATGCTGATTCCCGTTTCAGATCCAAAGGTCTATGACTCGCATGTCTTGCGGATTGCGGCGGAAAATGGGCACAAAGAGATTGTTGAAATGCTGCTTCCTTTTTCAGACCCAATGGCAAATGAATCAGGCGCATTGAGGCGTGCCGCAAATAACGGGCATAAAGAACTTGTTGAATTTCTGCTTCCTTTTTCAGATCCAAAGGCAAATGCGTCTGAAGCACTGAGGTGTGCCGCAGATAAGGGGCATAAAGATGTTGTTGAAATTCTACTTCCTTTTTCAGATCCAAAGGCAAATGCGTCGGAAGCAATAACGCGTGCCGCATTTAAAGGGTATAAAGAAATTGTTAAAATTCTAGTTACTTTTTCAGATCCAAAGGCAAATGACTCGGAAGCACTGATACATGCCGCATCTTGCGGGCACAGGGAAATTGTTGAAATGCTAATCCCTATTTCAGATCCCAAGGCAAATGACTCGGGTGCATTGAGGGGTGCTGCATCTTGCGGGTATAGGGAAATTGTTGAAAAGCTGCTTCCTTTCTCAGATGCAAAAGCTAATGAATCATATGCATTGGCTCTGGCCGCGCGTTACAGACAAAACGAAATTGTTAAATTGTTAATTCCCGTGTCTGATGTGGACGCTGCCTGCGAACGGCTTGATGAATCAGGAAAATCACTTCTGAAAGCTATGGAGGCGGATTTCAGGATGAGAGACCTTCAAGCCTCAACTGTCCAAATCCCACAGAGCTTTAAAGGATGCGTTGATCAAGCACGGTCTGACAGCCAAGGCACGGCGACAATTCAAAGAGCCCAGGCCAGGAGGCTCTGATGAGCCTGCCTTTAACGAATGAGCGTCTGCTGATTGAAGCCGTGGCAGAGGGGCGAGCCGACGACGTTCGACGGCTCCTTCCGATATCAGACACGCGAGCGGGCCACTCCGCAGCGCTTCGTTGCGCAGTCGCCACCCAAAGAACTGAAATCATCCAGTTGCTTCTTCCTTATTCGGATGCCAAAGCAGACAACTCTTACGTGCTGCGACATGCCGTAGAAATAGGTCACAAAGATTTGGTCGAAATGCTTATTCCATACACTGATCCTAAGGCTCTGGATTCGGAAGCTCTGCGTTATGCAGCTCGACATGGAGACGTCGACATGGTCGAGCTGCTACTACCAGTCTCGGACCCATACGCAGATCACTGCTGCGCACTGCCGGCAGCTGCGGAAAAAGGGCATAGCAGGGTCGTTGACATGCTTCTTCCTTTTTCAGATCTCAAAGATCGCTCACGAGCATTAGGCTGGGCTGCTTTTTTTGGGCATAGCGAAATCGTTGAAATGCTTCTTCCTATCTCAGATCCCAGGGCAGATAGTTCAAGGGCCTTGCTGAATGCGGCAGAAAGGGGACACAAAGAGATCGTTGAAATGCTCCTTCCTGTCTCAGATTTCAAAGAAAATGGTCCGAGGGCACTGATGTATGCGTCAGAAAATGGACACAAAGAAATCGTTGAAATGCTCATCCCTGTCGCTGACCCTGAGTCAATTCGCTATGCTTTATGGGATGCCTCGAAATTAGGATATCTGCAAATCGCTGAAATTCTAATTCCTGTCTCAGATCCTAAGTCTCATAACTCGCAAGCATTGGGTTGGGCTGCTTTTGGTGGGCATCAAGAAATTATTGAGTTGCTCATTCCTGTATCTGATGTAGACGCCGCTTGTGAGAGTCTTGATGAAACGGAGTTGGCGATGGTAAGAGCTGTCGAAGCGAAGTTAAAGTTGAAAGAGCTTCAAGCATCCACTACCAGAATCCCTCAGAGCTTCAATGAATGCGTTGATCACGCTAAGTCTGACTGCCAAGGCACGGCGACAGTTCAAGGGGCCCAGGCCAGGAGGCTCTAATGAGCCTTGCCATAATTACGCAAGAAAAATTGCGTGGCCCAAAGGATATAGCTAGTAAGAGTTCTGCGCGGCTTTCACCATATCGTACAGATCGTCAATTTTCTTGATGTCCTTATACTTGTCGGATGTTAGCAGCTCAGCGATAGCGGCTCTCGAATATTGAATTATTGTGGCATAGCTCTGATCTATCTCCTTATTTCCGCCGTGAACAAGGGCGGACCTCATTCGATACACTTTTTTTAGCAGTTTGCTCATCTCAATTCTTGATTCTTTGTCCTTCGCAACGATGAAGACGAACGTCTCCGCCAAACGATCACCAATACTCTTTTGGAAGAGGCTCCCTTCGTCGTAGGACAATAAGATTTCCAGGGCAATACAGGTGTGGATCACTGAGTCTTTTTCTGTTTGGGTCTTAAGGGCTTCGCCAAGGGAGATTGAGCAATTCAATATCCTGGATCCAAAATCAGAGAGTTTTTTTCCATCCTTTCTATTTTTATATAGATCCCATAGTGCGCCAAAGTTCTTATTGGCTGCGAAGAATTCATTGTCTAAAGGGACTTTCTCCACAATCATGTTTTTAATTGAGGTGGATGGGAAATCAATATTCTTTTTGAGGATTTGATAGGAGCTTGTTTCAACATACATCTGTTGATGTGAGATGCTGTCATAGGAGGGGAGGCCGGTTTTGACAAACATGGAATCATCTTTCCTGCCGGCAGTGAAGAAGATTAAGTTGATAAATTCTTGAAACTCATCATGAGCAATCGAGATTGATTTTTCGTTGTCATAGCTATCCTTAATTTCCGAGCTTATGTAGTAGCCATTATCGTTTGCTATGGGGAGTTTGAGTGTGGATGAAAGGCCAAGTTCAAACGGGCCGATGGATATTGGCCCTTCTGAATCAATCCTTATTCCTGATATCGGGGCAATTACCTTTACGTCCTCTGGCTTGGCATCTGTAAAAACCTTGAGTAGCTCCATCGTGCCCACGTCCGAGAAATCACCTCCCGCAACCTTTTTATCAAAGATTGCCTTTTCAATTATCTTTAAAGCCGTTGCTCTGCTGAATCGTGAGCTGATTTTTTTGTGTCCGCTGTAGATTGAGTCTAATGAAATGTAAAATGAAATGGCATCATTGATGCAATATCCTTTATTGTTTTTTGTATCAATCGTAAATTTCTTTGATTGGACTGCGTCATGTGGGCTGCACTCATGGATTAATTCCAGGGCGGAATTTAAGAGCATCTTAGTGTCCACGGTCTTTTCGTTCTTATCGGTTGAAGTCATTTGTAGCGTCCTTTTACTCGGTTTGGAGATCCAGCGTTAAGGGTTCTATGAACGTTGGAGCCGTAATTGTCCTCTATCTTGCCACGTCATAAGTGGCATTGCCATTACCTCACTCAAGTGCATGTCAAGATAACAGATTACACGACGAGCTGCCGTTGCGAGCTATATGAATCATGTGAGGTGGCGAGAGCCCTCGGTCTTCCTGCACCAACGTTCACAGGAGCTTGCTGTAATTGCAGCAAGCATCGGTGCACCCAGTTAAGGATGCTAATTCGATCTTAAAAGCTTGACAAAAGTTGGATCTGCCTTTTGCTTGATTTATCCACTCAATAAAGGAGATCACATGAAAATCAACGCAATTCAGAGACTCATCTGCAACGCTCGTGAGGTAGGAGTTATTTCAATCAAAGAGGGGGTTTTTCTTTCAACGGGAAAGAGCATCAAAGAGAAATTGCTTGTCTGGGATGAGGCAGCGTCTACAAATGTCGTAGACGAAGAGCTATGGATCTACACAGAAAAAGGGCTGTTTATGCCACTGGGTCAAAGGCCAGAGCACGAGCTCAATTGCTATGTATAATAAAAGACCGCCGAAAGGCGGTTTTTTAATGGCTGCTTCTATTGACAAAAGTTCGATCTGCCTTTCAATGAATTTACAAAGGGAGATCACTCATGAACACTCAAATTAAGCTCAAAGACATCACGACCGCCGAGCAGCTGAGAGAGCGCATCGGCAAAGACGGTTTGGGACTTCCCAAGCTTTCGCTAGGAATTTATTGGAAGCGCTTCAAAGGGTTGATGACGACCAACCGGACAAGTGAGGCGCAAGTAGAGACTCGTGTTGAGTTCTGTTGCTTCGATGGCACCAAATCCGTCCGCCGATTCGTCTAACTAAGGAGATCCAATGAACGCTTATATTTCAGATGTCCAGGTTTGCGTTGCCGCTAAAGAGAGCTTTGGTCTTTGCTCCACAGCAAACTTCCTTCACGAACTAACCGGCTACGCTCAGTCTGACTTCGAGCATGCTTTTGACAGAGCAGCACGGAAGGGCCTGGTCAACGTCTACGGACGAGACACGGTGCTCATTTCAGGAAAAGGCTCTCTGTTCTTGCAGAGCCAAGCGATTGAGGATCATAAATGGCGTGCCGTTGAACGGGTCAAGCAGCGGCTGGTAGAGAGAGAAGAACGTCGGCGTTGGGATGTCCGGCAGCTCATCAAATCAAAGATGGACTTCGCTCGAGAGCTTCGAGCGGCTTGACCATGAACATGGGCCGCTGGCCCACCGCGCCTTGGCTGCTTCGGACGCGATCATTGATCGCCCCGGCGGGCCCGAGTCGCTTGCTCACGAACCAGAGCTCTTCCGCTCAATGGCGTCCCATCGATCCGCTGCCGCACGGTAGATGAAGCCTAAGGCAGGAAACGTCAGTAGCACTGCTGCCGCAACCGCGAAGTAGGATCTAAGTGGCTGAACATCTCCGTCATCGTCTGTCCAGCCCCAATCGTACGGAATCCAAAACAATGCGGTTTTGGTGCCCCCGTAGATGAAGATGGCAACACCCAGCCACGCCAGGCCAAAGTAGATCCACTTTAGGGGTGACATGCCCGAGTGGATGTGGGCTCGGCGAACGAACGCTTGTGGCTCAAAGTGAGCACTCCAGACATAGTGAATCACGGCGACGAGTGAGGCGGTGCTGATAGCGCCCGCGATCACAGATGCAACTGACATAGTTGGCTCCGGAGCCTCATTGGCATCCATCTACTCTACCTCCTCAGCGCACGCAGCGTGATCCTGCGAGCCAAGCGGGCAATTCAATCCTGCTGTGGACATTAGTTGGGTTTGAGTATGAGAAATTAAATTAAGAAAGTTACCCTGGGGTTATTGACAATAATCGAGCCTGCCTTTTACTGGATTTATCCCATCCAATAAAAGGAAGTCGTTATGAAAATCATTGAAAAATTCGAAGCTAAGGATCATGTTTACGCCATCACCGAGTCTGCCTCTTCAGGCGGCGGATGGAAAGACCCATCTTACGTCCGGTTGATAAAAGTGGACCGTGATGTTTTCGAGGCTGGCCTTGAAGGCAAGCGCCTCCCAAATACTCGGGGCGTAGAGATCCTCGGCGAGTCGTTCGAAGACAGACGCTACACAGGCCCAAATTCGAGCTACGGGAGAACTGTGGAAGAGTTCAGAGGCCAGTTGGCAGAGGACGCCAAGGCGCAGGCGGAGATCATAGGGTTTGAACTTCAATCATCCACCGTTAAAATTCCTCCAAGTTTTAAGGAGTGCGTGAGTGCTGCTAAGGCCGAAACACCCGGTGCTGAGGTGGCTCACCAGCGTCAGTCACGGAGGATTTGATGTGACGGACCATCAAGGTTCGTCGTCTTTAAGCTAATGAGTGTTTCCAGGCATGTCAGACTATTCTGACCCATGCCTGGAATGCCATCGCGTCTACACTAGAGCGGTCATCAGTAGGAACAGGGGAAGTTCGTGCGGCACGTGAAGATGCTATCCATCGGGGCAGATGTTGCATCATCAGACAGTCGGGCCGAGATGCGGTCACCGGCCTGCGGCCATGGAGCAAGGTCTGTCGTCCAGGACATGGGGCTGAGCTCTTGAAACGGACCAATCAAGACAAGATTAGGATCGCTGCTCGTAGCCGAGGGGTTGAGTGCCTATTGCACTTTACGCCGCTTCCCAACTTGGCATCAATCGTAGAACACGGCATCCTTTCGCGAGAAGCGCAGTATGCCAAAGAGGCGTCTGGCTACACGAGCAGCGCCCATCGACTTGACGAAAACCATTCCGCCACGTCGATTTCCGTGTCCGCGATCAACCATGACATGTTCGCTTCCAAACGGAAGGATTCGGGACGGAGTGACTGGGCGGTGCTGTTCCTGTCGCCCGAGATCCTTTGGACTCATCCCTGTCGGTTCTATGCGAGAAATGCCGCGCGGCGAGAGATGCGAGATCACCGGGGATTCCTGGGTGGGCCATGGGCTTTCCAGGAGATGTTCAGTGAAAGCACCACACGTGTAGGCTCGAGGGAGGAGCATGGCTTGCCTTCCGTCCTCACCACCCATCCGGACGCGGAAATTCAGGTGCTGTCTCCGATATCACCTTCTCTCATTCTTGGAGCCTGGGTCAGCCAGCCATCCCACCAAAAGATTGTGGAGTCTCAGCTCGCTTGTCTGACTCTTGAAGATGGACGGGCAAGAGAAGTTGTCGTTCGTGACTTCTCACCACGATTCGTTGCAGGATCTGAAGCCTGGGGCTAAGACCAAAGTTAGGTGAAGCGCGTGATTCAGCCTCATAGAGTGCAGCAGTGACTGCTCCACAACATGCCTATTGATCAGGGATCATCATGTATAGAAATACTGCGGAAATTGCCGCCTTCAATGCGAAGCAAGTCTGTGCGGACTGCCTTTATGAGACCTATTTGGTTGCGCAGTTTCCAGTCGATCCGCACGGCCGTCGCTTGAATTGCGACTACTGTGGTGAACTGATGATGACGGTCAGATTGGAGTGGGTCGCCAATCACTGCGAGTCTGTTTTTGAGGATTTCTACCAGCCCACTGGGCACGAAATGAAGGTTGTGATCTATGAGAGAGATCCTGATGGCGACGACATGTATACGTGTGTCACTGGCCTCCTTCCCGCTGCGCACTCTGATCTTCTTGACGATCTAGCCCAGCTCTTGCTGCTACGCCTAGATCAAGAAGATGGAAATGACCCTGATCCTTACTACATCCAGCGCAGCCGCCTGGGGCATTTTTTCAGCGCCGACTGGCAACGGATGTCTGAGAGCCTGAGGAGCGAAGCACGGCTGTGTAACCCATTGGCAGTTCAAACCCTGGAACGTGTTTTCGGTCCCGTCATTAGAGATTCGACGTTGCAAGGCAGGCAGGTGATCAAGGTTGCTGGTCCTGGCACCGATATGACAGAGCTTCATCGTGCACGCGTCTTTCAGAGCTTGGAAGTGTTGGAAGATGCCATGGAGCATCCAGAGGCACAGTTGGGCCCTCTCCCCAAAGGCATGGGTAGGGCGGGTCGGATGAACGCGTCAGGGGTGTCTGTATTTTACGGTGCTACCTCAGCAGAGGTGGCAAGAGCAGAGGTTCGCCCACCAGTTGGCAGCACTGTGTTGCTTGGGCGATTTGCCTTGGTCAGGCCGACGCGCTTACTGGACCTTGATGCGCTGAGCGAGCTAAAACCAGATCCTGCGCTTAGTCTCTTTGATCCAGCTGCACGGACCGTTCATGGCCGTTGCGACTTCCTTGCAAAACTCGTGACCCGTCTCACCATGCCTGTCATGCCACAGGATGAAGAGAACAGCTACCTCATCACGCAGGCCATTGCGGACTACCTAGCCACTGATGCTGATCTCAATCTGGATGGCATCGTTTTCCGTTCTGCCCAGGTGTCGAAGACCGAGGAAGGGGAGGTTGGACGAAATGTCGTCCTTTTCCACAAGTCGTCTAGAGTGGACAAGGCTGAGCTGCGCTACAAGAAGAACCGAACTGCACAGATCACGGAAGAGGATGAGGACGGTCTTCGCTGGGAGCCTTACATTTGGTGGGGTGCACCACCAGATCGAGTGACATGGTCTGATCCATCACAAACTGACCAGCGGCTCGTGAGCTTGTCGATCATCCACGATTCACTTGAGTTGCATCGAATTGAAGCCGTCAAGTTCACTGCTGAGATCCATGAGGTCAGATCCATCCCCAACAGCTTGGTGGATGCAGCGGAACATCACTCGATCTAAGAATGATGAAATGTGCGGAGATCATAGGTTGGAGGGATGCTATGGAAGAGCGTAGGTCGGGCAGTGCGGATGACTTGATGGAGCCTAGCTCGATCATCCTTAGCCCAAACTTTGCAGTGCTGACAACCAAACACGAATGCTGGACATGCGCAGCCGTGGTGTCGATCAGTGCTCTGTGGGTGCCATGCTTCGTTGAGCGCTTCGATGACAGCGAAGAGCTGTCCATCCCAGATCCTGCGGTCTTGAGGTATGTGGAGTCGCTCAACCTCCCAGCCAAACAGCACATCACAGCAGTTGCCCCCTGGATGGTTATGGCGACGACCAAGGGATCGGGCACGCGCTACCTTGCCAACCATTGCCAAGCCTGTGGCGCTATCCAGGGCGACTTCCAGCTGTTCGGAGTGGATGGACCGTTTGGGTTGGTCACGTTGGAGAAGCGGGGGACAGAGCACATAAGTGTTCGCAATGTCGATTGCGCGATTGAAGCAGCTGCCGGCATTGCCCAAGCGACTTGGATAGATCAAATCTCTGCAAAAGCTTTGCAGACATTTTAGTTTTTCGGCCCTCCAGCTGAACTGATAGCCTCGCTTTTGCGGGGCTTTTTTTATGCTCGGCGGCGAATGCTGAACAATCATTTATGAAAAGGGACGGCGTTCGCGTGGACGTTTTTTAATGCGGTGCATATCTTTGTATCCGAAGCTTAGCAGCCCGCTAAGTATCGGAGACAAAAATGAGTTTTATTGATTTGACTGAGTTGCAGTCCGAAGATTTTAGCGTCCTGATGCACTACGATTTGGCTGGCCTCATTCAGCGTTTCCTTCCGCTGGATATTGAAATCGAAGATGTTTATTGTGAAATCCTGCGTCATGCTAAGTGGGCGATTTGCGTGGGGGTGTTGCGCACTCGACAAATTGTAAATGCCATCATCGGGTTTAATTTTTTTGGGCACTCAATTCGTGTTGAAGTCTGCCTCTCCGCTTGTGGGATCATCTTGGATGTCGCGGAGGATGGTCAATGAGTTTTTATTTTGAAAGTGTGCTTGAAGATGCATGTCGCTGTGGTGAATTTATCGAGTTTTGGTTGGAAGAAGAAGATGAGTCGGCGAGGGCCGAAATCCTTGGGTTTGCAGCGATCTATTCAAAGAAGAACCCGTTTCAACTCTTTTTTGACGAACAGGTGATCTCGGCAGCCATTCTTGCTCAAGCTCTTCATATCACTTGTTGTTACGGAAAAAGATCCAGCACTCGAATTGTGCGCTTGGCTCAGAACAGACGATTGCTCGTTGGGCACGGCGCGTATTTGCTCTCGCGCAATAGTCGAACGATGTTTGAGCGCGCATACAGTTATCGATCAATTTCGGATCGTCACTTGAAAATGCTTTACGAAAATTCTGATCTTGCTGAACTCTCTCGATGCGAGAATCTGATGGGTTCTGTCATGAAAAGGAGTGATGCTTAGCTGAGGTGGAGAGATAAAAGGCGAGCTTCCAGGACGGCGTAAGCGCTGTCCTGGGAAGCCTCCTCAATACGCTTTTGGTGATAGAGAGCGAGCCTCTGGCTGCGGTTTCGCTCAACCCTCGCGGCACTTTTCCGACGCTTCCGCAGTGCGTCAGGCTTCTCAGATAGCGCCCGTCTTGCATCAGGGCAGCGGGCGAGCTCACCGAACTTGCTCGCATGATCAAGCCGTATGCGCGATCTGAGAGCAGCGACAGACCGCACATGGTCCGGCCAGAAGTCTTGCCACTGGTTACCGGGAGCCAGTGCGTCTTTGCCTAGGGGGCGCACAGACACGATGAGAGCATTGAGATCGATGAGTGACCAAATAAGCCTCAGGAAGTGCTTCGGGTCTACTTGGTAGACGCTCTCAGCTTCTCCCACCAGCGCCAGGCGGGCACCCTGAAACTTGGTCAGCATCTTGGCCACACCCAAGCTCTCTGCATCACCAGAGTGCCGTGCAAATCCGATGAGGGCCAGGTCAGAAGAGTGGTGGGCGAAGACACGAAAGCGCGGCTCGGCCCAACGCCTGGCCAAGTGCTTCAACACTGTGCTCTTCATCGAATTGCGAGTATGGGGCGTCCAGTGGTTGGCAGAGCGAGCTAGCAACTCAAGACGGCGCTGCATCAGGTCTGTTGGCGAAAAGCCCAGGGCGCAGCCGTGCGAAGGAAGGGGCGGGGCAGTGGTTGCGCTGCAGAACGGTTCGCCAAGGCTGAGCAAATCTGAAGTGCCGCGCTTGCGATTGCAGCGCTCACAGCACAGGAAGCAGTTTGAGAACTCATCCGGTCCCCCCAGCTCAACAGGAACGATCTGAGCAACGACGATAGATGATTGCTGGGAGAAGTCACACGCGCAGATGGGGCAGGAGGTCTGCATCGATCTCAACTGCTGGCGAAGCTTTGCTGGCAGATTGAATGACTGTCGAGCTGATAGTTCAGAGATGGCTTGGCTGAAAATCGCAATCGGATCATCAAGAGAACTTTGCTTCGCTTCGTTCACTTGCTCGATCCCAATTTTGTCTGCTGTCTCCATAAAAGCTGTCGTCTCCCGTTGATGCCTGATCTCATTTCAGTGAAGCAGAAATCGAGATCGGCGCAAGAGTCAGCATCGAAAAGAAAGACCAGGAGCGAAAAGAAAAGGCAGAAGCGTCGGCGGGCGGAACGGCAAAGTCATCGTCATTTTCACAAGTCTAGATCATACACATGACGCACCTTGGGGTGTTCCGCGCTGATCCCCGCGCGCCCTGTGTAAATCGATTGAGAGCTTTGCACCGCAAGGATTGAAGGAAGCCCCCGAGTAGGGGCTTTTTTAATGCCTTCAAGTCCACTCAGCGTCTTTCGCTAAATAATTCTAAGCAGACCCCTTGCCAATTGACGGAATCGCCTTACGGTCAATTTATTCCAAACGGAGAATTTATGAAGCTGATCAAGAGAAATGTATTGCTTGAGGGTGATCAATTGAGATCGCTCACCGCAATGGCCATTCGCAAAAGAACAAGTGTCAATGAGCTGGTGCGGATGGCGGTGGATGGACTGTTGGACGATCAAATGTTCAACGAGCTCCATGAAAAAACGATGCAAGAGCTTAGGAATTTTGCTGATCGCGAGGAAAAGCGACTGACAGGAGTTCGTAAGGAGCTTCTTGCAGATCTAAGTGCGGGAGTCCAAGCAATGAACCAGGCATCAGAGCGGCATATCGAACGAAGCACTGATCTGACAAAGGCCTTTGTTCGAAGTCTTACAGATGCATTGAACGGTGAGCCGATCCAAGAAAAGGCAATGCCGGCAGTGTCGGACAAGAGGTCGAGTCGAGAAATATTGAACGGGATGCAGAGTCAAGGCGTCACCAAAACTAACAACAACACTAACTAACAAAGGAGAAATAAATGAAACAACAAAAATTAACGATGATCGCAATGCTTGCTTTCTCGCTCGCCGGATGCGCCACCATTGACCAACTTGCCGGTGGAAGCGCATCTCCGATCAACAAAGGCACAGTCGCGAAAGGTGCAGGAATTGGCTGTGCAGCTGGTGGTGCACTCGGGGCCATCTTCGCAGGCAAAGACGGTGCACTGAAAGGCTGTGCGGCGGGCGGATTGATCGGTGGAGGCTTTGCTTACAAGCAAGAGCTCGCACGAGCACGTGAAGCCGCCGATGCAGCTCGCTTGGCCGGAATGAGAGCCACTGTGGACGTGAAGACTGAGACCTCTGCTGATGGAAAGGCTACGGAGAAATTCCAAGGCCTAGTGATCGAGTATGACCCCGCATCGGTGGTCAAGCCTGACGAAAAGACCAAAGCCTTCTTCGACAAGCTGAGCGCGATCTTGAAGTCTTCAAAAAATGAGCTGACTGTTCGAACCGAAGGTGGAGCAGGGTGCTTGGCTGTTGTCGGCGAGTTGAACGGACGCAATGCTTTGACTAAGCACAAGCTCGACAACCAGTGCGGCAAAGTTCCGAATCACCGCATCTTAGTCTCCCCACTGCCGGAGCTGAAATAAGTGGAGCCCTTCGGGGCTCTTATTATCTCAAAAGGAGATCAAGATGAGTATTAGTGATTACGAACGAAGAAAACTTTTGGAAAAAGCTGCAAAGCTTAAAGCTGAAAAAGAAGGTGGACCATCTTTTCCAAGTCCTCTAAACAAGCAGCAAGTTCAAGATCGGGAGATGGATCAGCGCTTGGAGCAGACCCAGGTTGCAGCCAAGGCAATTGCACAAGCCACGAGCAAATTTGCCAAAGAGGTTGCGGCCACGACTGCCAAGCTGGCCCAGGATCAAGCGCAGCGGGCCAACGCAAAGGCAGGTGCATGGAAGCAAGCACTGGATGAGAAGCGAGCAGAACAGGAAGAGGTCAAGCAAATCGAGAGTGCTAAGCCTGATCAGGAGGAACCTAATCCGGCCATCGATAACACACCTGTTGTCCACCCCAAAGTGCTATCGAAGCCCACCGTCAAAGTCCTGGTTTCCGTAGCGATCTTGACGTCTCTTGCAGTAGCTGGCGCATGGCTCTGGGCTCATCACGACAGCAAAGAGGCTACTGAGAAGCACCAGGTCACAACGACGCCTCAGCTACCAACCTCAGCACCTCAGGTCCAGGAAGCGCCCGAAGCGGCCGACCCCGTCCTGGTCGTAGAGCCTGTGCAAGAGGTGCCTGTGACGCCCATTGTCGATGAGCAGCCAAAGTCGGTTGAAACGAAGCCCCAGAAGTTAGAACGATCACCTGCACCGAATGTGGTCGTTCGCGCACCCGAAAAACGATCAGAGTTGCGACAACAGATTGAACAACCCAAGGCAAAGGAGAGTGATTGGGTAGACAAAGCTAACAATGATCTCGATCACTTCGCAGAACAATTAAAATAGAAAAAAGCGCAGCCTTCGTGTTGCGCTTTTTGCTTTTTGGCTTATTGCTGATCTACCACTCAAAAAAACAGGAGATCAGTGTGTTCGAAAGTCTATTCAGTCAATTCAGAACAAAGGTGAAGAGCGCAGACGGCTCGCGTTGGATGCACCTTCATGGAAGGTTGCTTATCGGAAGCGTTGAAAGCAAGGGTCTGGGTCCGTTGCACCCCGATGTGATTCGCACTTACTACTACTTCCACAAGGACCGCTACCCGCTAGACGGGGTCATGACTCAGGCGGGATGGGGGAGAGACTGTCAAAGAGCTGACATACGTCGCCGGGTTGAGACGGGTTATGTCGGTGTCTATGCATGCTTGCTTAGCACAGCCATGATCACTGCCATGCTACTTGCCTTCATGATGATGCTGGGCCTGGGTTCTCTTGGAAGCAAGGTAGGTAGTGCAGTTGGTCTCGCGCCGTCATATCAAGCTTGCAAGGCGCAGTATCAGAAATCAATCGAAACTGGATCAGATGTTAATCCGAAGTGCCAAGAGGTGATGGAAAAGGCGGGTGAACTATGATCCCGACTATCTTTCAGGTGCTGAGTGTTCTCGGCAAAGTCCCAGGCTTGAAGCGATTTGTTGATGTTGAAGCGTCCATCCAAGAACGCACCAGTGAAGAAATTCATGAAGTTGTCGGCGCGTTCGATGACTTCATCAAAGTTCCAAGCAACATCTTGGTCGATGTCAGAGAGGAAGATCAGGCCATTGTTGAGGCGTATGGGGCGATCCAATTTCCGGATGGGTCCTGGCACGTAAGCGATGATTTGAAGCATTCGAAGGATCTTGAACCGTGGATGCCAGACGCCACTGATGACATGATCGTTCGCTTTGAGAATTCCAAGATCACGCGCTCTGGCAAGCCGATGGACGGCGTAGTGCTACCTCAAGACACGATAACTGGATCCGTCTCCTCGGCGATGCCATTAATGTTCGCAGCACTTCCCGTTATCGCTTGCGCGGCCTTCATTCTCAGTCGCTTCTTCGGTATCTATGGATACCTGGCTCTTCTTGCAGCAGTGCCGTATCTCAAAGCTATTCGTGTAGACAAGTCAGCTTCTCATGCCATTGGTTCATTCTTTTGCTTGCTGATCGGTCCGCTACTTGTTGGCATTCAATCGCTGGGCGGTGCAGGCGTGACGGCCCTAAGAAGTCTCCTGTCCGGTCCCGGTTTGATTCCTCTAGGAATAGTGTTTTTGGTGGTTGTTACCCTCACGTTTGCTTGCTGCTATTTCAGTAGCAAGCAAGGAACTAAGCATGAGAAAGCACTCGATTTGTTCGCGAGAGCGTTGAAGGTCGAAGTCTCATTCGTTGTCTATGCCGTGGCTGTGTCGCTCCTCCCCGCTCCATTGAGCTTGATCTTTATCTTTGCAGTGCCGAACTTGTATTGCATCCGCTACACACAGATTGAGCGCGAAACTCGCACGTCTGAGACATCGTCAAACAGCAATCACTTTACGGTCGGTCGTCACGAGAAGACTGCTCGCGGAATGATGAAGAAGCAGTGGATCGCTCAGGCGCTGCGTGCACTCAGTGATAAGACGCCTCTTATCCCTTTGGGAAAAGCCACTGGCTTCTTGTTCAACAAGATGTATCGTTTTGCGCCAGTTCCAGGAAAGATGCTTGTTGCTTCGCTAAAGGACACTTCTCAGCACATCCTAGTCATCGGAAAATCCGGTGGTGGCAAGACCTTCTGGTTGAGAAAAATCATGGCATTGGTGAAGCTGACGAAATGGGCCGGGGCCATTGTCGGCGACGGCAAGAACGTCCTCGTTCGCGAAGTGATCAGCTTGATGGATATCGTGATTGAGCCAGGGATTAACCTGTCCCTCAGCCAAGGAATGAACGCTCAACAGCTAGTTCAAGCGTTCAGAGAATTGAAGCGCAAAGGCAAGATGTCGGAGGATGAAAGCAGCTTCTGGACAAGCATGGGTTTCATCGTCTTAGAGCACGTTGCCATGATTGTTGAAGCGGCATGCGAAGCTGAAAAGTTTGTTCGCAGCAACAAGGCACTGCTGATCTCAGACGAAGAACAGCAATTGATCAAGTTCACTGCAATTGAGCGATTGGCTGAGTTGGAAGGTGATCAAGAGCGATTGACGCATGCAAGGAATGCAATTGCTGAGACCAGAGCAAACATTCGCATGCTGGAAGCCTCTCTGCAAAAACCACGCTCGTGTTACTGGACTATTGGGCAGATCCAGCGCTTCTTAAACGTGGTCAATCAGATCAAGCAGACCAAGGAGGGTTTTGAGCTTCACGAGGAATTCCGGGGTGCGTTCGACTTCATAGAACAGTCCGGTTACTTACAAGTCGCCGATGCAGCTAATCAGATCAACGGATCAGTCTCGTATTTTGTGAATACGTGGGCTGTGATGGCTCCTGAAACCCGCACGAGCATCACTTCAAACATCGACAATGCATTGAACGATGTCTTCCGTGGGCGACACCTCAAGAACGCTGATGGAGTTCTGTGGGCTGACACAGAGACAGGCATCGACTTCCAAGGCGTATTGACCGAAAAGCTCTGGATCGGTGTCAACTTGCCAACCATGGTCCATGGCGTGGGTGGACAGATCACAGCGGACATCGTGCGGATGCGAGTCTACAACCTCATCAAAAATCGACCAGTTAATTGGGCCGATCTAGAAGGGCATAATCCAGTGTTTAATTTCATTGATGAAGCACAATCTGTCATCGGAGAAGCGGAACGTGACTTGATCGCAATGGCCCGAAGCTTGGGCTGCTATTTCGTGTTCTTGACGCAGAACATCAGCTCATTCCTCGCCAATTTCAGCGAGCACGGGGCGCACAACTTGTTCGAGCTCTTTGCTACCAAAGTTCTTATGCAGAATGAAAGCTCACATAGCACCTATAAGTATTTCCAAGAAATGCTGGGCAAAGCTAGGCTCACGCCCTACAAGACCGCGTCAGTGGGGATCAACAACCAGGCTATGCTCCAGCGCTACGCCAACAGCGCTCTGGTTGACCCCGAGCATCCCGATGCTGTCTTCATGCAGAAGTTGAGAGAGAAAGGAGTCGGCGCGATACAGAACTCCTATGTCCACTCCGCTCCCAGAGAAATCGACGTAAAGGACGCTGCGCACCGCTTTGAAGACATCGCACGAATCAAGAACTTTGATCTTGAAACAGTGCAGGGCACTGAGTTGTCTTGGGTGATGGACGATGACGACTTTGCCAACACGCTGTTCCAGGGCCAGGCATTGATCGTCGTGTCTCGCGCTGGTTCAACGCGAACAGAGATCTGTGAAGTCGGAGGACTAGAGGCAGATCAAGTGGAGGATTTCATGAGAGAGAACAGTAGGGCCTGATTGCTCAGTCTCCATAGAATTAGCCCCGATTTCTCGGGGCTAATTGCTTTACAAGATCCCAAATTGTATTACGTTGGTTACACCCCAACATTGGAGATCATTCATGACAAGCTTTGCAGAAGCACAAAAGAGACGCAACGAGTTCTATCAAAACAACCCCGGTCCACAGGTGACAATGACTGATCAAGTCAAGTCATTTAAACAAGAAGAGCACAAGATCACTTCACATGTGAGCGATGCTCTGAGAACTGAACTTACTTCACTGTCTAAGAGTTCCGATCCGGAGTTGCTTAAATCCAAGGTTAGTCAGGTTGAATTCCAAAGCAAGCTGTCGGTCTATCGCTCTGACCAAATTGAAGAAATCATACATGCGCAAACGCAGAACGCGGAGCGCGTGTCACGCAGTCAGAACAACGACGGCTATCAGAAGCAGTTCATCAACAGAGATGGCATTGACGAAGAGAAGCAACACGAAGAGAAATTCAATGCTTTCATGCGTGAAAATGGACGTGTTCCGGTTGAAGGCGAGATGGAGAAATTCACTGCCAAGCCAACGCTGACTCAGTCGGAAAAGCCCTGGGAACAAAAGCCCAAAGCACAGTCAATATAAAATAAGGCCCTTCGGGGCCTTTTTCTTATACCTCCATCTCTTGACTTTAGTTGCATCTGCCTTTGACTGATTTTACTCAAACAAAGAACGGAGATGCACAAATGATCAATGCTATCGAACGCGTGCCAATCATGCAGCGTGACCTTGTCAGGATGATTGCCTGTTCTAATCCTTGGCAACAAAAGCTCTTTGAAGTGGCAAACACAGTGTGCTTGGGTAGGTCGGATGGTCCCCATGCCGTTGATGACATCACATGCGTTTTCCTCCATAACCTTTCGATGCTTGATCATCCGAGCGAGTGGATGGGTGATCATCGCTATGATTCATCTCGATATGTTGATGTGCTCACCAAGTTGATCGGCAGAGCGGACCTAAATGCCCGCTTAAGCAATGGTCGCAATCTCATGGACGTTCTTACGGCTGGAAATCGCTACCAGTTGTGGAAGTCAGTTAGTGAAGATATCCCTGATCTGGCAATAAAAGCCTTCAACCATGGCGCAAATGCATCACCTGAGGCCGCAAAAGCTATGATTTTGCCCATCTATTGGATGGTAAGCCCGGAGCACATTGACTACGAGTCAGATCATCTGAACTCAATTATTGATCGCTCGGCGTTGGAGGCAGAAGTGCCGAAATATCAAGTGGCTGTTAAAAAGCCGGTGCGCTTATGAAAAACACCCTTAAAAGGTTGCTTAGTGCGCGCAGGGTGTCGAACTGGGGCGGCTTTTGGATCCTTCGTCATAGTCATGACGGACGGCTTATCGACGTCATGGGTGGTTCGAGGCAGGTGAGCTGGCGTGGGCCTGAGAGGGCGCTCGTCGTTGAGGAGCTCGCTGAAAAGCTGTCAATGTGCTGTCCAGAGCTACACCCCGAAGAAAAGAACATCGAGTTAGCCGAAATGGCTGCCAAATCCCAGCATCAGGGCCCTGAGTCCTGCTTGTTCCGTGAAATGAGGGATCTGGTCGTTGATGGTGCCAATCCCGAATTTATGACTGAGCAAGGCAGCTATTTTCAACTACTCATGCGGTATTACTCCATAGCGCGTTCGCTAGAGCACGAGTATGACGCGGATGTTGTTGGGGACCTACTGCTCTGCCTGTCAAAGATCGATAACCTGGATGTCTCCTCCGGGAATGCGGATCTCGTCGCCGCCTTACTGAATTGCGAGAGTCTGGCAGGGTCACCGTTGATCACTGCTGACGATGTCAGGTCGTTGGCTGCAAGCAATGATCGAGCCGCTCTTGAACGATCCACTTTGCATGTGTTGGCGCAGCCACAAGCTTCCAGGCGTCTATGAAGGCTGCGGTCTACAACGCGTTCGGCAAGGTCCCGACCTCCATCCCGCCCAGCCAGCCAGTGCGGCGGGTTGACCATGGCGTAGCCCTGTTCCTGATCCTGCTCCTGACAACCTATCCAGGCCTCACCTGGATAGCCTGGCAGCTGCCCGGTAGCCCAGCGACCCCGAGTCTGGTCTTCGACCTCCTTGGCGCGCCAGCTGCGCTCCTACACTGGCTGTCTCTCGGCTCGCTCTTCAAAGCTCCATCTCACGAATACCTAAGCTTCCTGTGGGAGCCATGGAAGGTCTGGATCCGTGTTGGTCCATCCCTCGCACTAAGCCTTTCGCTTGCAACTTGGGTAAGTGCAAAGGCCCTGCAACCCCGATCAAACACATGGCATGTATCGGGCCCAAGGCTCCTGGAAGGGAGGGAGGCAATCCGAGAGGCACGTCGCCGGTCGATGAAGCCACGGATGATTAAGGAGGATGGATGGCTAGGATGAGCTTGAAGCTCCATCCGGAGCTGCACCTACCCAAGTCCCATTGGTCGAGGCACACGCTTTTACAGGGCTCGGTGGGAAGCGGTAAGACCCAGATCATGTTGCCGATCATTGAGCAGATCATCCGGGCCGATCACAAGCTGTTTTTGTTCGACACGAAGGGCGACTTCACGAGCTACTTCAAAAAGCCGATCATTGTTTGTCCCTTCGACGAAAGGAGCTATGTATGGGATATCGCAGCGGACTGTCGCTATCCACTTCAAGCTGCAATGTTGGCCGAGATCCTAATTCCGGGTAATGCAGACCAGAAGAACGGAGACTTCTGGACTATGGCAGCAAGGCAGCTACTTGTCGGTGCCATTCGATCTCTACAAGCCGAGAGGCCTCTCAAATGGACATTTGCTGATCTTGCTGAGCTCAAGAACCGCAACGCTGAGGACATGCTTCCAACGATCCAGGAGCACTTCGCGACTGCGACAAGCTTGGTGGAGAACACTGAGAGTCAGACCACAGCTTCTTTGCTTTCTACGCTTGTGGCTCAAACGAAGCTGATTGACGACCTTGCAATGGCCTGGCCTGTCAGGAAGGAGAATCGCCGATTTTCCATCACGGAGTGGGCTCAGGACGGTTACAAGGGGCGTAAGCAAGTGATCGTTCAGAGCGGCCCGGAAGAGGCTATGACGAAGGCCTACATCAGTGCCCTGGTCAACCTTGCCGTCCCCGAGATCATCTCGCCCAAGCTTCCAGATGCGGAGAAGGATCGCTTCATCGGTTTCGTGTTCGATGAGCTGGCGACGGCCGGTAGGCTCAACATTGGTCCACTGATCGACAAGGGCCGAAGCAAGGGTGTGGTCTTCATAGGGTGCTATCAGAACATCGCCCAAGTAGCCCAGGTCTATGGCGATAAATTCGCCGAAACGATGTCGTCTATGGTCGGCACCCACGTCATCTGTCAGTTGCAGATCGGTGAGACAAGAGAGAAAGCCGCCCAACAACTTGGCAAGCATCGTGTTGCGTATCGAACGCACGATGACAACGCTGTTGTTCATGAAGAGAGCAGGGCACTGATCAGCCCGGGTGAGCTTACAGACCGCCTTGGCCCGCGCAAAGGCAAGCAATACGGCCCGCATGGGTTTGGGGTGAGGGCAATTGTCCAGATGGGGGGAGACCCACTACTCCTAGACTTCCCCGGGGTCGTCATGAAGACCAAGCGTCCTGGGCAGATCCCCGCTCGATGGATGACTCAGCCGCACCAGCGCAACAGCAACACTCCGGCGCTTCCCGCACCTACCCAGGTTGCTGCATCTTCCAGTGCTCAGCCAAAGCGGGTGGGGATGACGAAAGAGGAGATCGATCAGTTCTTCCGAGAATGATGCAGAGCATACATACCCAACAACTGCCTTTGATCTTGACGTTTCCTGTGGATGCCTTTGACTGATCCCATTAAATTATGGGAGATCAGGCTTGATTGGAATTACAGGAATCACTGCGCAGGGCAGGAACAAAGACGGCAAGGCAGTCGTTGAATACCTGCTCGCTACCGAAGGCCTAATTCGCTACTACAACGGCGAGGTTCAAGAGATCTCGGCGTCATATTGGGGCGGTAAGCTCGCGCATGAAATGAAGCTCGCTGGCATTGCAGTAGACGGTAAGCACATGCTCTCTCTATGCGATGGCTTTCATCCCTTCACTCATGAACCGCTTTGCCAGAATGCCGGCGAAAAGCCGGTCCTGAAACCAAAGTTCGACGCTAAGGGCGCTCCGCTCCTGGATGAGGATGGCAACCAGGTCATGATTGAACAGGGCGGTCACCGAGTGGGATACGAGCTAACTTTCAGCGCTCCCAAGTCGCTCTCAACTGTCTACGCCTTGGGTGATCAAGAAGAGCGAGAGAAGATCTTGGAGGTTCAAAGGTTGGCCGTTGAAAAGGCATTTGCTTTTATCGAGAGCAAGGTTGAAACACGAAGGGATCACGCCGGCAAGACTGTTATCGAAGTTGAGGGCTTGATCGGCTCCTTACACCAGCATCTCAGTTCGAGAAATTTGGACCCTCAAGTCCACACGCACGTCCTGATCTATGCCGTTGCGAAGGGGGTCGATGGGAAGTGGGGGACTTACGACAGTCATGAGATCTTTGCTCACCGCAAAGCAGCAGATGAGATCTACAAGAACGAACTGGCAGCAGGCCTCAAAGCGCTTGGCTACGCCATCGAACAGCATGTTGAAGTCAATGCACTCGGTGAGAAGACCGGCGTTAGGACATGGGAAATCCCTGGCACTGATAAATTATCGAAGCTCTGGTCAAGTCGTCGCGAAGACATCTTGAAGCATCAACAAGAAAACGGCGGGACGATGCAGCAAGCGTCTCTTGCCACACGCAAGCATAAAGATGAGCCTACTTTTCTTGAGCTGGTTGAAGCCTGGAAACAGGATGCTATTGAGTTGAAGAAGCAGCACCCCGAGCTTCTGACGACCGTTGCCGAGATCAAACAACAGAAGATCACCACGGAATTCGTTCCAGCTACGGACGAAGAGATCTTGGAGCTTCTCCATGAGAACGAAGCAATCTTTGATGAAAAAGAGCTCCGTTTTCGGTTGGGACAGGCTAACTCGGGAATGATCGATTCAAGCCAACTGGACGTCATGGTGTCGGACTTCATCCAGCGCAACAATCTTGTGCGTGTCTGCCCGGAGCGGATTCACGTTGACGATATGGGCTCATCGCTGGCACGCCGACACACGGAGGAGCGCTTTGCAGCACCCTGGATGGTGTCCATGGAGCAGGAGATCTTGCACAAGACACTGAGCCGTGAAGGCGAGTTTTCCCAACATGTGCCGCTCGCCAAGCTCCAGGATGCTATCCAGGCCTTCGAGGCAGCTAAGGGCTTCCAGATCAGTCCAGAGCAGCGGGAGGCCGTGGAGCACCTCACCATCAACACGGGCGGTGTTGGCGTGCTTTCAGGGCTTGCTGGGACTGGTAAGACGACAGTGAGCCAGATCTATGCTGAGGCCTTCAAAGCTGATGGCCGCACAGTGCTTGGTGCTTGCGTTTCCAACGATGCGGCCGAAAAGCTCCACCAGGAATCGGGCCTTGCGTGCACTAGTGTTGCCAAGCTGATCAGTGACCTGGGCAAATCCAAGCTCAAGTTGACCGAGAAGCATGTTGTCGTCCTGGACGAAGCTGGGATGGTGGACAGCCGCCAGACTCGTGACCTGATGGCCCACTGTCAAAAGGCAGGAGCAAAGCTCATCTTGCAGGGTGACCAGGAACAGATCCAACCTGTCGGTGCAGGCTCGGGCATGTCCATTGCAAAAGATGCCATTGGCGACGCAAAGCTCACGGAGATCCGCCGTCAGAAGAATGCCCAGGATCGGCACACTGCCGGCCTGTTCTACAACTATGGCGCTGACGGCAAAGTGCGGAACGCCGATAAGGTGCAGTCACGCAGTGACATCATTGAGAAGAGCAAGAAGATCTTCCAAGCGCTTATAGACAATGGTCAGGTGGACGAATGGGCAACGGGCGAGCAAGCGAAGAAGGCTTGTATCAAAGCCTATTTCAACAGCTCTGCACCTACCCAAGAGCGTATCATTCTTGCTCACTCGAACGAGGATATGCAGGATCTCAATCGACGTGTTCGGCAGGAATTGAAAGCACGTGGGCAGGTAGAAAAGGAAGATTTCACCTTCCGCTCGATTGGGAAGAACAAGGTGTTTCGTGATCTCACATTGAGTCGCGGTGATCAGGTCATCTTCAACGTCAAAGACGAGGAACTTGGAGTGATCAACGGGACCAAAGGGACGGTGAAGAGCATCAAGCGAAGCAGTGCGGGTGGGGTGAGCCTTGGCGTCGAGATCGAGCGCAACGGGGTCACGAAGATGATTCGCTTTGACTCCCACCAATACAGTGCTCTTGATCTGTCCTACTGCTCGACGATCCACAAAGCCCAGGGGCAGGGCAAGACTGACATCTTCCATCTGGGACACGCCGGGATGACCGACAACCAAAGCGCCCTGGTGGCTTTTACCCGCCTAACGAAAGGCAGCTACACCCTGTTTGCCGATTCGATGAGCCTGGACCAGATCAAAGGGAAGCTTGGGCAACAACGGCTCAAAGAGAATGCCATCGAGGTGAAGAAACCAATGCGGATGAAGCAGCCGGACCTGGAGAACGAGTTTGAGCAGCTGGGTCGGCAGCTGGGACAAAAATTGAAGGTCAATTCCGATTTCGTGGCACGCCTTACCGCTCGTCGGCAAAGACAAGCCCGGGTTGCTCTAACACGTTGATTCTGCTCTAGATCTAGTGCAGCATGGCCTTGCCGGGGTTGGCCTGGTCAAAGGAATGGACATGAGCTTTCTTACCAAGTTCTCCAACATCTTGAACCAGCAAAACAAGGAGGCGGTCGATCAGGGGCTCGATAGCATTCACCGCGACCAAGTTGCCCATCAAGCGGACCGAGCGCGTGACTACCGTGGACAAGCACAAACAGCGCAGTTCCAAAACGTCCAGCTTGCGAACCAAGTTCACGATGCAGCTGCGGAGCTTGCCGTGGTCAAGGCACAGCTGGCAAAAGAGCGAGTGAAGACAAAGCTCTTCGAAGAGTGCTTGATCGGGGACCATGCGGTCATTTCGATGCTCGAAAGCGTGATTCGTGTGCTTCAACCATCAGATCTGAGCGATGAAGCGCTGCGGGAGCTTGTCAACGACAAGGTGAGCAAGGCGCGGGTCAATTCCGAAGTTGTTCAGGGCGGTAAGAATCGACTCACCACTTTCCAAGAGGGTGATGAGTTCTCTGATCACCCCGATGGTGGATTCTTCTACGAGTTCTACTGAGCACCTTCTCAATGAAAAAACCGCCGAAAGGCGGTTTTTTTTGCGTCAGGCTCCTGGAACTCGTGCGCGTCCAACCATTACAACGTGCTCACGAACGCGGGGGATGGCTTCTGATACGCGGCCTGCGAGAAGGATCAACGCTGGATCGCTGTTATACATCTTGACCCACATGCGCTCTCTGATACACAGATCAAGCACCCGAACCTGCTTAAGCAGTTCTTCGTATTCGGGGATTGCAAGTCCGCGAAGCATCTTGACGCTACCGAACAGCGATGAGCCCATGTCTTCCCAGAGCTCCGCTGACTCAGGCTTGCCGAATGCGCCTTGAACTCCAGCATAGACCATCATCCAACGCGCAAAATCTTCCGTTACATTGAGGTCCTTGCTGTAACGGTAGTAGCCATAAGCCTTGGACAAAATCCAAATTCCAGCCGCGCACAGGGCAACGGTCCCAATCAATTCAAGCATCCTTGCAGCATCCATTGATAATTGTGGGGCACTATACAACAGGCTCGCTGCGGCTTGGAGCTTAAGTCTCTAACAATGATTGCACGCGCATATTGCGGCCAAAATATTGACACCTGGCTGATTCACCTTTTGATGAGAAGACTCATCAGAGGAGATCACAATGAAAAACATCCCACATCCACATTTGCTCGCATCCATTGTGGCGAGCTTGGTCACTATGCTTGTGTTTTGGCCGAGCTATGGAGCCACAGGTGCTCAACTCTCTGCATACATGGCATCAGCTGTCCTTGCACTGACCCTATGCTTCATGCGCTTCAAAAAGATCATGGTTGCAGAACGGGCAGGAGCGAAGAGATGAAGTCTCGCGGCTTCGCACTCGTCGAGCTCAGCCTTGTCGTTGGCCTTGCTGCGATAGCCGGTGTAGGTGCCTGGATGACGTTTGGCCCAACTTCCGCAGGCACTAGGATCCAACAGGAGACGGCGAGTCTTACCCAACTGGTTGACGCAATCGCTGCTGATTACGCAGTTGCAGAAGGGCGCTATCAAAGCGTCAGCACAGCAAGTGCCGTTGAGCGTAAGTTGGCCCCGACTGCCTGGGTAGTCGGCCAGGGACTGCACTCCCGAAGCTTAGGCAAAGTCGGGCTTTCACCCATCCAAGGAGGGCAGGGCTTCCGAATAACCGCGACTGCCGTCCAGGCCGCACTTTGCCTAGGGCTGGTGCAGAGCTCTGCCAGGCCGTTTTCGGAAGTCCACGTCAATGGCGTGCTGGTCTACTCTCGCCGATCTCTGAATCAGACCGCGTTAGCAGAGAGCTGTGCTGAGGGTGGGGAAGTCACGTTTGACCGGATCTAGCCTGTGACAAAGCTATAGCGATGGTGCCTGCATCCGTCTCGACGAGTGAGACTACGGCATCGTATGCTTGGGCTTCAACCAACAGTGGAAGTAGGGGGCGCGACGTGTCAGAAGGAACGGGGGGCTCGGGTTCGGGCGGAATTGTCGGAATGTTGATGCTGGTTTTCAGCATCATGATGAAAATTTGGGATTCCATCCCAGAGAAGCAGCGGGAAAGAATAATCGCAACTATAGTCGAAAGCTTTGCGAAAACATTCGAGGCTTTTTTTGACAAGTTCCACGCATGGGTTAAAAGCGACAGCGCCGATACTGCTTCGGAGATGACTCATGAATGATCGTAAATTCTCATTGTCGAGCTTCATTGCTGAAAGCAGTGCCGCAGCTGGTAAAGCGCTCCCAGGCCCATCGGCATCATCCAGTGGAGAGCTTGGACAGGTGGCGACAAGAATCACGGACGGCATTTCACCGATCTTGGCGATTTCTGGGCTCAAGAAATCTGAGCAGCAGAAGTTCGAAGAGTCAGCCGTTGATCTCGTCACGTCCTCGGAATTTATCGATGGACTTAGCGAAAAGGTCGGGGTTCCGCTTGAAGGCGAGACCAAAGAGCAGTTCGTTAGCCGAGCGAAGTCGGAATTGCGAACCCTCCTGACTCAGAAGTTGCTCAAAAAGAAGTAGAGAGCAAGTGCAGCTGCTTTCATAGAACCCGTCTTCACGACGGGTTTTTCTTTGCCAGACTTGCGACTGTGCGCAAGCAGAACGGTCGGCTTAGAGCAGTCCAAGCGCTTGACGAGCACGCACGATCAGCATGTCCGCCTCACCATTGGGCATGGTCTCAGCGGTGAATGGTGCGTTGACGAAGTAGCCTTCATCTTGGGGCCTGATGTTGACGCCGGCATTGATATAGCTCTCGATGACCACTTGCTTAAGCTCATCAAAGACAGCGAGTCCTGCCTTGTCATCCATCCGATTCCAAGTGCTTCGCAGTGCTGTCCAGAATCGAGGGATCAACTCAGTAAGCCCTGAATCGTCATAGGTCGGGCAGAGCACCTTAAGGTCCGTCTCGTCCTGGTTGGCATCAAGGTGACCGAGCAGATACGAGGCCAATTTGAGAGGCATCGCCGTGTGCGTGCCCGCTTGTAGCAGGAGCGTGTCAACGCTGCCGTGAACGCGGAAGTCCTTAATCTTGTCCCTTGCTCGCTCAAGATACAGCCCAGCTGACTCATCGAAGTTCTTCGCGTATTGCTCCTTCAATGCCTTAACATCACCGATAAATCCGGTGAGCCGACATGCAGCATATTCCTCCCAAACGGCCGTTGCGGTGTGTAGGAATAGGTTGTCGGCGAAGTTGCCGTCCTTAAGCTTTTCATCAAGCCCTGGGGCTGATTCGTCTCTCCATTTCAGCTCTGCAACGTGACCAAGCTCATGGGCAATCAAGTGCAGTGCTTGTTGGTAGCCAGGGCTCGTGTTGTCAACGATGTCCTGGATGAAGGCTGCGCTGTAGACGACATGTGTCTTCTCGATTCCGTCTCTCTTCACGGTGACGGCTTTTGCGATGCATTCGACTTCCGCAGTTGAAGTGAACGAGGGCGGTGATACGCCTGGCTCACCCATGTCAACGGATGCAATGGCCGATGCAAGGTCATACCCGACTGTCACACCTGCCAGTCTTTCGAGGTCCAGGACACGGCTGCATGCGGCTAAGGTAGAGCACAGATGCTCACCGAACGTCTGCGTAAATTCCTGATCTTGGAATCCCATGAGTGAGATCCTAAGATCCTTCGGGAGGGTAGGCGGTGGTAGGGTCTGCTCTGAGTGATCGTCCATTCTGATCTCCATCACCACGGGGATTGGCGCGCCTCTGTAGTGTATTTCAAAGTGTCCGGCCAGCGGAGCTCTGACTCAAAGGTGTTCTGGTCTTTCGTCAATGCTCTATGAAAGAAAGATGGGGGCCCCCTCACTCAAAAAGGGAACCCCCGCCTGGGAAGAAGGAGATCGGATCTCCCCAGGTTTGAACAGTAATTAGCGGCCGAGATTGACTGAGATACCGATGCCGCCTTGCATGGAACCGCCACCCATGCCCTTGGAGAATCCTGCTGAGAGGTTGACCTTCTCACTCACACGGACCTTCCAACCGACAGCCACAGCAGCTTTGTTGCCATAGAAGCCCACACCCGCTATCGCATGCACTTCGCCGATCACACCAGAATTTTGTGCACCCATCATGCTTGCAAATGCTGCGGACTGAGCCCCCTGAATCTTGACCTCGCGTTCCAGGTTGCCAACGCGTCGATTGGTGTCTTCCCATCGGTCAGACCACTGCTGCTGCAAGTCATAGAGCTGACCGCCATTGACCGCGTCCGTCGACCCCTGGGAGATCGAGCCGTTGCCCACTCCGGTTACACGGTTGCCACCGGCATTGATCCCCTCACCATTGATGATGGTCTTAGCTACCTTGATTGATCCTTGATCGCTCAGCTCGACTTGATCTGAGAGGCTCACAGAAGTGCTCCCGTCTGCTTTGGTCTGAATTTCGATGTTCTTGCCAGCTGCCACATTGGCCGAGCCGTTTTTCCCATCTTGACCTGGATCGCCCTTATCGCCTTTGTCGCCCTGCGCTCCTGTCTCACCTTTCTCGCCCTGCGGTCCAGGAGTGTTGGATCCACCGCCACCTGGTGCGCTCTCCAAGCCTGTCACCCTCCCATCCAGGTCAGCCAGCGCATCGCCAACAGTGTTGTAGCTAGCACCACTTAGGAAGTTGAAGCTTGGAGCTGCGATGGTGTTCGTGATCGCGTTGTAACTTGCGCCGCCGCCCAAGTAGCTGGTGGTCGATGAGAGCGCGCTTTGGGTGTTGGTGACTTGGACCGCCACGCTGTTGAGCTGACCCATGTTGACTGCGTCAGTTTCATCCTGGCCACTCGCGATGTTCGTCAACCGAACGGGCTGACCAGCCGCGCTACCAAAGCTTGCGGTCATTGACTCAGTGCACGATGCACCGTAGCCAATGGCAATGCAGTCCTGACCGGCCGTTGCGTAAGCACCCAAAGCGACAGACGAGTCGCCAGCAACGGTTTGATGTCCGCCCGCAAAGGCAGAATCACCCGCTGAACTCAGGCTTCCGATGACCGTCGATCCATAGAGCGAAGCCGCGCTGTCAGCACCAATCACCGTGTTGTAGGTGCCAGCTGCCTTCGCTCCGGCTCCTGCTGCTACGACTGACTGGCCTGTGGCTTGTGTGGCATCTGAGCCATCTGATACGGGAGATGTCGCCTTAAAATAGGGCGAGGCCGATCCGCTACTTGGCTTGTTGTCCAAGGCAGTTAGAGCAGCACCAACAGTCGTGTAAGTGCCTGTTGAAAGAGCATAGTTTGGAGCAGTGAAAGCACCGTTCGTGAAGCTCGCTCCGCCGCCCAGTGATGCAGCAAGTGGGGCAATCTGACTCACGATTACCGCGTCATTTGCGGCCTGACCAGCTGCAACATTCACGATGCGGCGACGCAAACTGCTGTCGCCGACAGATACGGTGTTGGCTCCGCCATCCGTCGAACCATGTCCCAAAGACACAGCATTTTGGGAGTATGCTTCGCCGCCTATGGCGATTGTGCGAGCGCCAGCAGCTTGCCCGCCAATTGCGATTGCAGAACCGAACATGCTGCCATTGGCCACTGCGCCTGAGCCAATGGCAATGCTGCCGATGGTGCCGGCGTAAGCTCGGTATCCAAAGGCTACCGCTTGCTGGCTAGCGACAGAAAAATTGCCGATTGCTGAACCGCCCCAAGCGGATGAGGCCGTATCGCCAAAGGCAACGCCGCCGTCTGTATTGGTAGCCCGATTTCCAACGACAGTTGCCGTTCCGATTGGGTTGGCATCGATGGAGTTGTCTGTGACTCCTCCGGTAGTCAGCCACGCCGAAGCGCCGTTGCCGAGCACGAGACAGCCGACTACACCATTGTCCCGGCATGTGGCGTTCTGAGACCCCTTGATGATCATTTGGTCGCCGACTGTGTCAGCCAAAGCCGGCTGAGCGAAGGCCGCAAGTGCGAACGACAGGGCGAGTGAGAGTCTGCGGAGAGCGCTCATTGCTTCACCCCACCGCATACGAAGGTGGGGCCAGGCACTGCGCTGATCTTTCCGTCTTTACTTGGCTTGGAGATCACGACCTCTTGGAAGCTCGCTCCTTTTCTTGATGCAAAGGTTGCGGTGTAGCGGCCGTCTCTGCCTGTGCGTGCTTCCGCGACGGGAGACGTCCCTTGGTTTGCGCGAATGACGATATGCGCATCAGAGACGAGTTCGTTAGCAACGATCAGTGCACCTTGAACTGTGCATACGCTGTTTTGATAGGTGACAGTTGGCTTGACGGCCGCATTGAATGCTTGTGGATCAACTGTTGTGATCACTGTTGCAAAGGCTGGTGCCGATAAAAGGGAAAGTATTGGGATGAATAATTTAAACACTGGATCTCCGTCTCGTTGAGTTGCCTTTAACAAAACAGAAAAAATCTAAAGCGCAAGACGTTGATCACAAAAAAAACCGCCCGAAGGCGGCTTTTCTATTCTGTATTTTATTCGCACTTCAAAGATGGTCCTCCGAAAATGTAAAAGGCGTGTTTTGGATCTGCTGTCTTGGCTCTGATGTATTGATGAGGGCTCGCCGTAGTTGGGGTGTAGGTGTAAGAGAAGAAGCCACGGTTGTCGGTCTCGACAAGGGCAATGCGCTTGTCTTTTGTGTCTGTCAATAACACCGGTGCGTTAGATTCTAGTTTTCTACCGGTTGACACTAGTCCGCTGACAGTGCATTTCGCATCGCCCGATGTGGTGTCGTCATGATTGCTGATTGTGTAAAGCTCATAGTGATTTGGCACAGGTCTGGACGATCTGTCGAGGCTGATCCCGCTGGGCTGTAAGGGCTTTGGTCCTGAGCTGGCTTGTGCACATGTGCTGGCCGCCATGAGCGCGAGTATTAAAAGTGGTTTCATTGAATCTCCTTTGTTGAGTGGTGTTGGTTTAGTCAAACACCAAATGGCTTTTGCGCAAGGGTTGGAGCATAAAAAAACCGCCCGAAGGCGGCTTCTTTTTTAAATTGGCGATCTTAGTAAGAAATCGTGATTTGACGTTCTGCTGTGTAAGTGCCAACAGCTGCATATGTCGCGTCGGTGTTGACAGTGATGCGAGTGCTGAACACCTGTTCCACGCCAGTGCCGACAGAGCTCAATGCCGCATTGTTTGCAGTAGTGCTAAAGGGCTGCCAGTTCGACGGACCGCTCAGGCCAAAGCTCGCGCGCGCCTTGATCTCTTTTGAGGTAGCGGCGTCAGTCATCACGAAGTTGCCCGATGCATCGGCGGTATCCATCTCAACCGTGTAGGGGAGGTCTTTGTTGCAGGTGACAGTCAGATCCTGGATCGCAGAGAGCGCAACGATAACGCTGTTCTCGTCCTTTTCACCCAGCTGCATAAATACATCATCAGGAATTGCCATTTTGCAGACTGCCGCTTGAACGGCAGTGATATTCATTGTCTGTGTCTCAGTTGCAGCAAAAGCCGGATTTGCAGCAGCCATTGCCAAGCCAAATGCTAAGCCGGTAGCAATGGTAATTTTATTCTTTAACATCGATTGATCTCCTTCATTGATAAGCGGAATTGCTTAGTATCCAATCGAAGTTAAGGCGAATTTGAAATTGCGCAAGTCATTCGCACTGAATTTGCACAAGATCTTTGTCCGCCTTGTCGATGGGAAGGACACCACTGCAAGTGACGCTATCTGTTTTGATCGTGACGCTTCTGCCAGGGTTGTAGGTAGGAAGGAATATTCGGCCGTCATCAGCGATTGGAACTTCCAAGTCGTCTGCGACCGCGACCCCTGAACCACGCACGATCTTCCCTTGGAACATCGCTCGCAGTTCTAGCGGTTTGATGTAAGAGATTGGAAAGATCACTTTGCTTCCGAACAACCGAGGTGGTGTCGTTGTCTGGGTGCGTTGATTGATCTGTGCATCCAGAGGCAAAGAACTTACGTCTAGGCCGACGTTCGACGTTCGGTATGCAGACAACGGGAAGAGGGCGTAACCGCTACTATTTGTGACTTGGTTCGAGCCATTGGCATTGAGCTTTGCATTCGCCGTGTCAGCAACTTCGACGAGAGCAAAGGAGCGATTGAGAGTGCGACCGACAAGTGCACCACCTTCGCCCAGCCAGATTGAGCCCTCGTAGCGCCCTGTCACGCCGATATCGCCATTGCGCGTCGTGGACTGTGCTTGGAAGCGTCCTGAGCGGGTGTCTAGGCCAGCATTGGCGTAAGAGCCCGTGTCAGACGTTCCCAATCCATAGTTGATCCTTCCGGCTCTGCCGTTGAATGCCAGGTTCCTGTGGTCATCACTGAGCGACATGCTCGCTCGCTGCCGGGTGCCAAATTGACGGGTGTAGAACACATAGAAGCCACTCTCATCGCGGTCTCGATAGAGCTGGACGCTCAGGGTGCTGTTGGCACCTGAGTAGCGGCCGGTGAGGCTCAGACGCTCGGTCTGAGCCCCCGTTGAGTAGGTGTTCGAAGACCAGGACAATCCAACTTGGAACGGGCGATGGGTGTAGGCGATGCTCGCCAGATTACTGTTAGTGATGACCGATCCGGCGCGCCATTGGTCACTGAGCTGCCAGCTGTCAGTGGAGCGCTTCTGGGTCTGAGCGTTGACCGACCAATTTCGCGTCTGGAAGCTGTATCCAGCCGAGTATGAGAGGGCGCTTTGCCCATCCGATTGGCTTGCCAGACTGCTTAGAGTGAGGACACCAGCGGTCCCTAGAACGACAGTTGCATCCAGCCCCAGGTTCGCGTTCTGCCCCATCATTTGTGCAGAGGAGCCGAGCGTAAAGAAAGGGCTCAGGCCCCTGCGGTAGAAGCCCGCGAGCGCAAGATCTCGGTAGTCGTTACCAATGGATCCGAAGCGGCTCAGGCCGCCAGTCACAGCCCATTCTGATGCCCTTGGGCGCAGGGCCCGGTTGGTAAAATAGAAGTCACTCTGAATGATCTGCTCGCGGCCAAACTGGTCTCTCAACACGACAGACGACGAGTTCAAGCCATTGAGCATCGAGCCTTGCTCGATGGAGTAGGGGCCTCGATCCAGGTTGAGCTGGCGTTGCCGCTCGTTGTTGAGATAGATCTCAGCTGTGGTCCTGCTATCGGCAATGCCGGCGATAACCGGGACGGGGTAGAGATCGCCCGTAAGCTCGCGCTCCGTGCCGACGTTGAAGCCCAGCAAATTCGACGTGGACGTGATGCCTAGCGTAGGCGTAAAGACATCCCCGATCTCCACCGAGAGTCCCTTCCTGATGAAGTCCTTGGTCCATGTCGTGAGCCCCCGTGCGTTGGAAGAACCACCAGGTTGAACGTTCAATTGCCCCGTGTTGATTAGCACACCACCTGCGAGACCTGTTCGCATGTCATAGCCCCAGGATGCTGCCCAGTCGCCTCGGTATGAGCGGATGACGGCGAGATCTTGGTTGATCAAGATGCCCTTCGGTGCGGGGTCTGCCTCTACAAGCGCGTCCGCTGATCCCACGACCTGAGGCCTGAAATATTTGCCAGGCACTGTGAGGGTGACGAGTTGCTTCTCATCTTGCACTTCCACCCCGACACCGAGGGCTTTCATGCTCTGGATAGAGGCGAAGTCGCCGACCAAGCCGTAGCTTTTGAGCTTTGCGGATGGGACGAGCAAATCGCCGTCATCCGTTGTTGTTGCTAGAAGTGCCTCATCTACTGTTTTCCCATTGATCGAGATGGCATAGATGCTCTCAGCACCATATGAACTTGAACACCAAAGAAGAGGGGCTAGCGCCAAAGCGCGCCAGGCCATTACTCAATCACTAGCTCAGTCACAACGCCATTGATCAAAGCCTTGACCGATGTCGCGTTGCCTTTAGAAATCACCATCTCCTCCCCAGGCAGCAAGTAGCCGACCAGACCATCACGACGATAGCTGCCATAGTTGAGGTTCGCGATCTGGGCAGTAATCGGGCTTGCATTGCGAAGAACGATGGCTGATTCAGACGCTCTAGCGGTGACTGTGGCTCTATCAGATGCACGCCAAAAAAGGGGGAAGTTCATGTTGAAGACGGGCTCAATCCCAGTCGTCTCCAGCTTCTTGACGTTCTTCTCTTTCACGACGACGCGATAAGCAAGCTCACTGCTGGATGTCTCGGTGTTGATGAAGCGGACCACTTGAGATTTGCCTGCTTCGAGATAGAAGGAGCTTGGAGCGAAACGGATAGCGTCAACAGGTGTGCGGGCCTGCTTTCCATCAACCAGGGTCCACTTGAATGCTTGAAGCTGATACTCCTTTCTCTCATTCGAGGTGTTGACGACAGTCAACGAGCCATTGTTCTTTTCTGGGCTAATCGTTTGGGCCAGGGGCGAAACTTGCATTGCATTAGACGCAAATGGACATAGCGCTAGTGCTGCGCTTAACAATAGATATTTCATTAGATCTCCGAGTTTTTTGAGTGTCCTTCACAAATAACCCGGGTCCAAAGATTGTCAAGCTGTGTGCAATAAAGAAGCCGCAACAATGTGCGGCTCTATGTTCAAACGCTCGATTAGGAAAAAGTGTATTTGAAGAGGTCGGGCCGGGCCATGCATGCTCTATTTGGGTGCTGAACAGTCCATCCCCAGGAAAGGAACCGATCTTTACCCATAGCGATGCAGGTGGCTTCCAAGCCCATTGGGCACCAGGTTGATACCAATGCTCGTTCAAGAATCAAAGATGATGGTTCGCCAGCGCTCGCGACGAAATTGGGTAGAGGTTGGCCGTGGCGCTTTGCCCATTTGGACTGACCACACTCGGCTTTCATCTCAACGTGCGGATAGTCTTTGGGAGAGGTCCACCGGCCACCCCAGTTCAATCCGAGGATCTCAGCCAGCTCCCCGAACCGCTCATATCCGGCCAGAACATGAGGATCAATCAGATCCCAGCTCGGCTTTCCATCGACATAGATGGCGGCATCCAGGGCTAAGCCATAGTTGTGGCAGCTCGACCAGGCTCCAACACTCGTGACACCAGACGCGGACGCGAGGAGGACGGCTTGGCGTTCAGGGCTTCGATATCCCTCTATAGGTCTCAGATCAAACCCTTCCGCTTCCATCACCTCCTGAATTGCTTCGATCTTTTCTCTGAGATCAGGATGGACGCCTTTCCAGGCGCGTTCTTGAGCTGGGTGGAAAAAGCGATAGATGCGTCCGCGTGCTTTCTTCTTTGATCTTGGTATTTCGGCTTGGAACGAGATGCTCTTTGACACGACTTCTCCATAGGAAGCAGGAGTTGAAGAGCCATAGATGATTCCGGTTGAACTTTGATCAAAGAATTGAGCGTGAGCTGTGCTCGGGCTCACCAGGAAATTCGATGAAGTGAGTTTCGACCAATAAGGTTCTTGACCAGCGAAGACGGAAGTTGGTGAAAGGAGTATGAGAAAGCTAAAGAGCAGTTTGCGCATCGGATCTCCAGTTTTATTTGAGTGTTAATCACAAATAAGCCGGGGTCACACAATGTCAAGGACTCGGGCATTAAAAAGCCGCCAGTCAATGGCGGCTTTAAGAACTGGTGTGACTTTGATCCTATTTGCTTTTCATGCGTGCATTGAAGGCGAGAGAGATAGCGGCAGTCATGTCCTCACTGCTCAAAAGAAGCAGGGATCGAACCACTTCCTGAATGCTGGTCTCAACATCTCCCCGGCTTTCAAGCTCATCGATCTTCTTTCCGAGCTCTACGGGATCTGGATTGAAGTAGCGCATGAACATCTTCAAGTCTCTGTGCCCTGAGATCTTCGCCGCTTCCGCTGGGTTGAGGTAGTGGCCGAGTTCCGTGATGCGGGTATGACGAAGATCATGAATTCGTGCGGTCAAGATGTCCGGATTGTCCTGGCTGATAGCGACATCAGAACGTGCCCGGTCCCAAGCCTGGGTGATCGTGTCTGGTCGGGATCTTTTGCCGCGACTTGATACGAAGACCGGGCCTCTTTTTTCTGAGGAAAATGTATGCCGCTCTTCTAAAAGTCTCAGTGCATCTTTGTTAAGCGGAATTGTCCGTTCAACGTATTTGCCATCATTAGCCTTTGTCCCTCGCAGCCGTGCGGTCTTGTTTTTAAAGTTGATGTCTGACCAATCAAGCTTGATGCACTCAGAGCGTCGGGCCGCAGTAAAGCGGGCGAAACGGATGACATCAATGGTAGCCGGATCTGTTCGTCCCTTTTCCAAGCGCTCAATGATCGAGTTCCACTCGTCTTCTGTGAGAGTCCTGGATCGTGAATCGTCTTGGTTCAGGGATTTGAGTGTGGCAATGGGTGAGCGGATATCGATCTTCCAAGCGTCATAAGCATGCTTAAAGATCGTTTGAATTGTGGTCAACGCCCGTTTCTTGCTCCCTGGCACAATTTCGCGAACGGACCCGTCTTTCAGGACTTTGACGTAGAGATTGACGAAGGAGGTCGAGTGCTTGCCTAGGAAATCGTCACTTGTGAGGTCCTTGGCGAGCTTGTTGGTGAGCAGTGACATGCCCGTTTTGTGCAGCCCAAGGCCCTTGCCGGTGCCCAAAAACAACATGACGTTCGACCGATCAGTCCTCACAGAAGAGTGTTTGATCACTCCCGAATCGATCTCATCCACATAGCGCCGCAGGAGGTCCCCAAACGTCCAGGCGTCGGCCGTGTTGGCGAAAGGGGTCTGCCTGAGCTCGAGGGAGGCGTGTTCACGGCTCACGTAGGCTTCGGCCATGAGCCTTGCCGTATCGATATAGTGCTCGGTCCCGGGCTTGGCCTTTGGATCGACTGGGTAGCGTTTGAGGGGGAATTTGAGCGCCTGGCCGTCCAGGGAGCGCCTGATTCGGGCCTCCCACCGCAGTTGGCCATCGGTCCGCAGCGTCACGCCAGCCGCAAGGCTCACGGCCTGAGAGGGCTTGATCCCAGGGGGCAGGGCACCGGAAAACGACTTGATTCGCCCCTTCTTAACGACCTTCTTCTCTTTGCTCACGAGTCCAACCCCTGTATCCTTAACGGGCAACTGCTGCAAGGCCCCGTGGCACAATTGGATAGCGCGCGTCCCTCCTAAGGACGAGGTTGCTGGTTCGAACCCAGCCGGGGTCACCATTTCAGGCCGCTCGCCACAAGAGCGCCACAGCGATGCTAACTTTCGCGCCTAAAGCCTTGCAGGGCTTAGGTTTGAGGATAACGTGGTTTTCCCTCCTAAGGGGAAGGTCGCCCGTTCGAATCGGGCCGGGGTCACCACCCGCCACACTGCACGGCAACCGCTCGCCGGGCTTCTACAACAGCCCCAGCCCACCCAGCACCGCCGCCACCTCCTCGCGCTCACCACCGCGCAGCCCCTGCAACGGCAGCGGCAGGCAGTTCTCGCCGCACAGCCCCAGCAGCGCCGCCGCGCAGGCCATGACGCGAATCCCGCCAAACCGGTCATACAACGACCACAGCGGCGCCAGTCGTGCAGAGAGGGCAATGGCACCTTCGGCATCGCTGTTACCCACGGCCCGCATGATCTGCAGCGCAACCTCGGGGAACAGTCCGGCAGTTACCGAATACCAGCCATCGCACCCCGCCAGCAGTCCACGCACTGCCGAGGCATCACCACTGACGCCCAGCGTCACATGCGCAGGAACGCACGCACGGAGTGAAGCGACGCGCGCGGCCGCCTCGGCCGGATCGTCAGCAAGGCGCGGGATCTTGATCGAAGCAATGTTGGGCAGTGCGGCGATCCGGCCATGCAGCGCATCGGTGAAGCGGAAATGCGTGGTGCCCGGATTGTCGTAGACGCAGATCGGTGTGCGCACCGCTGCGCATATGGTTTCGAACAGCGCTTGCACCTCATGATTCTTCAGGGGCTGGTAGGACACCGGGGCTAGCAGCAGGCCAGCAGCACCCGCATCCTCCGCATCCAGCGCCAGTGCCAGCACATCGCGGGTACGCAGTGCACCGATGCCGGCGATCACCGGTACGCCCCCGGCATGCGCGAGTGCTTCGCGCAGCACCCGCTTGCGCTCGGGCTTTTCAAGATAGGCGTAGCTGCCCGTCGAGCCCAGGACGCCCATTGAATCAACACCGGAATCAGCCAGGCGCTCGATCAGTTGCGCAAATGCCCGAAAGTCGATGCCGGCTTCAGAGAGCGGGGTCAAAGGAAACGCGCTGAGGCCATTGAACATGGGATCTCCCGGAACTGGAATGGGCTGGGTGCCGCCGCGCCTGGGGCGTGCCGACTGGGGCGTCTGGAATTGTTTATTGTCCTATGACAAAACTCAAGTGCCGCCATGCAGAGTGTCTATCCGGTGCAAATGGCGCACCATGAATGTCATGGAGCCCAACCTTCGCCCCGTCCAGCCTTTGCACTACGCTCCCATTGCCGATTGGCTTGATTCCGCCGAGGCCACCCAGCGCTGGGCAGGCCCGGGTGTGCCGTTTCCACTACCGCCGGAGCGGTTCGCGCAGGTGCTTGAGCTCGAGGTGCGCCCGGGCTGGGCGCTGCTGGACGAGCAGGGTGTTTGTGTAGGCTTCGGCCAGTACTGGATGACCGGCGCCGGCACCGCGCACCTGGGCCGCATCATTGTTTCCCCACTGGCACGCGGGCGCGGCCTTGGCCGGCTGCTCGTTCAGTCCTTGAGTGCACAGGCGATGCGCGAAAGCGGTATCCAACGCCTCACTCTGCGTGTCTATCGTGACAACACGGCCGCCGTGGCCCTGTACCGCGATCTCGGTTTCCAGCAGGTCGAAGCGTCCTCGACGCAGGAACTTCTGTTCATGCAGCGCACGTCGGGCTGAATCCTGTTCAAGCAGGTGTGGCGGCCTGCAGGGCACACCATTGCTCGCGGGTGATGCGGCTGATGTGCTCGGTACGGTAGTCGCCAAGGAAGCTGTTGAACTTGTTCAATTCGGTATGGTGATGCTGGAAACCGCATTTGCTCTGCGCGATGAGCGATTGCAGGTTATCAGCGAAGTAACCGCACCACAGCGCTTCCAGCTCCAGCTGCAGGAATGCATGCCGCATCACTTCGCGCACCGCTTCGGGGACCAGCCCGCGGCCCCAGTACGGTACGCCGATCCAGTAGGCGATCTCGCCTTCGCGGTCGCTGATCTCGAAGTTGCTGTCAGCGCCGATCAGGATGCCGACACAGCCGATGGCGCGGCCGTCTTCGCGGTTCTGCAGAGCGTAGACCTCCGGTTGGTTGAAGACGGTGCGGATGATTTCGGTACTTTCCTCGACACTGGTGTGCACCGGCCAACCGGCGATCGGACCCACGCGCGGGTCGCGGGCGTACGCGTACAGATCGGCGGCGTCGGTGTCTCGCCAGGGGCGAAGGATCAAGCGTTCGGTGTGCAGCTGCATGTCGATTCCAAGGAGACAAAGTGAGCGCACAGGCTAGGTCGCCAGGCGCGGCCGGCCCAGAGTGGGACCTTGATGGTTTCGGTACTTTTCACAACTGATGGTCGAGCCCGGGTATGCTGGGGCCCGGAATACAGCCGGATCGGCCCATGGACCGCGTACCCCAGCTTCTGGACCAGGACGAATCCATGCGGCTGGAGGTCAGTACGCTGGCCGAAGGGCAGGGCGTCCCGTTGTCGTTCGGTCACGCTTATCTGGCGGTACTGGTATGCGTCTCGGGGCGCGCGCGCTTTGCACTGAATTTTCGTGAAGTAGCGGTGCAGCGTCATGATGTGCTGGTGCTGGCAGAGGACACGCTGGCGCTGCTGCGGCATCGCTCGCGCGGCTTCCTGGCGATGGTCTGCCTGATGCCCAAGGCGCTGGCATCGGAGGTGGCCTATGTGTTGCCCAATGCGCTGTTCCAGTTCCTGCACGAACAGCCGCACTGCCGGCCATCACCGTTGGATGTGCCGTTGCTGCAGGGATGGTTGCAGCTGATGATGGACGCGCAGCACAACGGTGGACGGCATCGCCACGTGATGCTGCGCAATCTGCTGCAGAGTTTCTTCCTGAAGATGGCCACGTTGCTGCCGAAGCAGAAGCGGGCGCCCGCGCAGGTCAGCCGACGCGAGCGCCTGGCCTGGAGCTTCTGGGAGCTGGTCGGGCAGCGCAGCACGCGCCAACGTGACGTGCAGTCCTACGCCGAGGCGCTGTGCATCACCCCGTTCTATCTTTCGCAGCTGACCCGCGAGTGCTTCGACGAGACGCCGAAGGCATTGATCGACCGTCAGGTGGTGCTGGAGATCAAGGCACTGCTCACCTACAGCGAATTGCCGATCGGTCGCATCGCCGAGCGCCTGTGTTTCGAGGATGCGTCCTACCTGTGTCGCTACTTCCGGCGGCATACCGGTCAATCGCTGACTGGCTACCGCCGGGCGGGGCAGGGTGGCACTAATGTGATACGAACAGCGGCGCCGGTACTTCGGCGAGCAGATCCTCGGTGACTCCGCCGAGCACGCGCTCGACCACCCGGCTGCGGCTGTAAGGGCCCAGCACCAGCAGGTCTGCGTCGGCATCGAGTACGTGCTGGCGGATGGTTGCGGCAACGCCGCCCTGGCTCGAACTGATCGTCTGGATCTCCACCTCAACGCCATGCCGCGATAGATGCTGGGCCATCTCTGCGCCGGGTGTGGCCTCGGCCTTGGGCGTGTCGACCATCAGCAGGTGCACCGCTTGTGCACGCGCGAGCAGGGGCAGCGCATCGGCCACCGCGCGACGTGCCTGCTTGCTGGCATTCCAGGCCACCACAATGCGATGGCCGACCTGATCGCCCTGCCAGTGCGGCGGCACCAGCAGCATCGGCACGCCGGTCTGGCGCAGCGTGCCCAGCGGGTGCCAGCCAGAAGGGGCGCCGGGCGTGCGCGGATAGCCGGCGATGATCAGGTCGCAGTACAGCGACTGCAGGGCCAGGTCGGCGCCGCCCAGATAGTCCGAGACGATGCGCAGTTCGGTGCTGATCTGCAGCGGCTCGGACACGGCACGCAGGTTCTGCATCAACTGTGCGGTGCAGGCGGCATCCGCGCGCGCCTCATGGTCGAGCGCGGCGGCGATGCCGGCGCCGCGCGCGAAGCCGTTGGCGATGTCGGTGGGATGCTGGGCGGTGGAGACTGCGACCAGATGCGCCTGCTGCGCCTGCGCCAGATGGGCGGCGATGTTGAGAACGCGGTTCCCGGTGTCGCTGGCGTCGAACAGTACAGCGATATCGCGTAGTGGATGCAGCATGGCGTTGTCTCCTTCGATGCCTGTGACGCGTTCCCTGTCGCGCACCGACCCGGGTGCACCGGACGCACACCCGTTTTAGCGCATTGGTGATTCGGATGAATCATCCGTGATTCAGTTTATTAATTGATGATTCATGCTAGCGTGAGGGTGAACCCACACCTCAGCGCTTTCATGCGACCTGCCGCAGCACGCACCCGCCGCGACCTGCACCACGCCCTGGCAGCCACCCTTGTCAGCCATCCGCGCTGCACGCTCAGCGAACTGGCGCAGGGGGCAGGCATCAGCCGGGCCACGCTGTATCGGTTTGCACCAACACGTGAAGCGATAGACGAAGCACTGTTCGCCGCAGGCTTCGAGCGTCTGGAAGCGGCGGCGGTCTGGTTCGACGAGGGCGGTGATGCACGCCACGTGCTGGAGCAGGTCACCGCCACGCTGCTGGCGGACTGGGAACTGGTGACGCTGCTGTTCGCGCGGATGATGGAAGAGCAGCAGCGCCAGGGCGACCTGCATCTGCTGCCGGAGCGCTGGGCGCCGATCGGCGAGCGCTTCGAGGCCTTTTTCCTGCGTGGTCAGGCGGCCGGAGAGTTCAACGTCGGTTTCACCGCGGTGTGGCTCGCGGACTTCTACTGGACCTGTTTCTACGGCATCACCTGGTCACTCGCACGTGGTCGGCTGGCGCCGGCCGCGGCGGCCTCCACGCTGCTCGCGTCGTTCCAGCGGGGGGCGATGAAGGATTGACCGCAGGGGCTTGCGGCCGGGGCGCCGTGGCTTACGCCTGCTTCAACAACTGCACCAGCTGGCGCAGCCGATACGGCTTGGGCAGGAACTCCACCTGTTCCGGCAGCGGCGGCAGCTGCGAGCGCGCATAACCGGACGACAGGATCATCCGCGCCTGCGGTTGTTCGCGCGCCACATGCTCGCTCAGCTCGATGCCGGACATGCCGTTGGGCATGCTGACGTCGCTGAACACCACGTCGAAACGTGCTTCGCCCTTCAGCAGGGCGGCGGCCTCATGCGCGTCGGCGGTCGTGGCCACGTCGATGCCGAGGTCGCGCAGGGCCAGGCCGATCATTTCACGCAGATCGGTCTGGTCTTCCACCATCAATACGCGGATCGGGTCATCGGTCATCGGCAGGGTCCTCCATTGCGGGGAGCAGCAGGCTGACCGTGGTGCCGACACCGGGCGTGGTGGACACGTCGACGAAGCCGCCGCTCTGGGTAGTGAATCCGAACACCTGGCTCAGGCCCAGGCCGCTGCCTTTGCCGATGTCCTTGGTGGTGAAGAACGGCTCGGTCGCCCGTTCGGCGATGTCGGCCGCCATGCCGTGGCCCTCATCGCAGACGCTGAGCGTGACATAGCCACGTTGCAGCGTGGAGTCCGCATCCGGGTCGAGGCGATGCTCCAGCGCGGTGCCGATCAGGATGCGGCCGCCTTCAAGGGTAGCATCCGCGGCATTGGCGACCAGATTGGCCAGCGCAGCCTGCAACTGCATCGCATCGGTGTTCACCAGGGGCAGGCCGGGTGTGAGCCGTAACTCCAGCAGCACCGCAGGCGGACAGGCGCGCTGCAGGTCCGGCAGCCCTTGCAGTACCAGGGCATTGATGTCCAGTGGCTCGCGGATCAGCGTCTGGCCGGTGCTGAACGCCAGCAACTGGCGGGTCAACAGCGCGCCGCGGTCGGTGGCTGCCTGTGCAGCATCCAGCAGCTCGGCGGCACGCGCATCGTCACCGCTTACACGCAGTGAGAGCAGGTCCAACGCGTTGCCGATGGTGGTCAGCAGGTTGTTGAATTCGTGCGAAAGGCCGCGGCTGAGGCGGCCGACGGTTTCGAACTGCTGGGTGTTGCGCAGCGCACGCTGGGCGTCGCGCAGCAGTCGTTGTGCCTGCCACTGCTCGGTGATGTCGCGGGTGATCTTGACGAAGCCGAGCAGCTCGCCTGCCTCGACGACCGGCTCGATGACCACGCTGGCACGGAACGAGGAGCCATCGCGACGTACCCGCCACCCTTCACTGGCAACGTGGCCATGTTGAGCTGCATGGCGGAGCAGGCGCTGCGGTTCCCCCGCCTCGCGATCGGCAGCCAGATAGAAACGGCCAAAGTGCGTGCCTACCACTTCATCGGCTGAATAGCCCTTGATGCGCTCCGCGCCCGGGTTCCAGCTGCAGACCATGCCATCAGGATCAAGCAGGTACAGCGCATGGTCGCGCACGCTGTCGATCAGCAGTCGCAGTTGGCGTGAAGGGTCCGTCAGCACGGACGTCGTAGAGGCGGCAGCGTCCACGTGGAAATGAGCATTACCCCTGGGAGGGACGTGAAGCTAGGCAGTGCAGTGTGAAGAGTGTGTGGAGGCATGGCACGTGCCATTCGTACTGTGCGGCTGAATACGACACGGGGTACCATCTCCCACCTTTATTTCCTGGAACCGACCTGCATGCGTCCTGGTGCGACCACGCGTGACCGCTGGATCTGGATGACCTCCGCCGTGCTGCTGGGGGCGACCATCGCCCTGGAACTGGTGGTTCCACTGGGCTATGCCGTCTGGCTGGCGTACTTCCTCGCTGTTGGCGTCACGCTGTTCCAGCGCAGTGCGCGCGCGCCGTTCATCGTGGCCGTCGTCGCCTGCGTCCTGTTGATCATTGGCTACAACGTCGCTCCGGCCAGCTCCAACTCGGCGTTCTCGCTGGTCAACCGAAGCATCGGCGGCTGTGCGTTCCTGATGATCGCGTTGATCGTCTCCCGCGCCATCCAGGCGCGGCGCGAAGCGATGCGGGCGCTGTGGCTGCAGGAAGCCGAGAACGCGGTGGCGATGAGCCTGCGCGGTGACCTGGGTCCGGAGCAGATCGCCGAGGCCGCGGCAACCAGCCTGGGGGCCCAACTGCAGGCGGATGTCGCCGCCGTCTACCGCCTGGAAGGGGGGCGACTGCAGCTGACCGGTGGCCTGGCATTGCCGTCCGGCATGCCGGCGTCGCTGGCATTGCAGGAGGGCGTGGCCGGGCAGGTGGCGCGGGACGAACGCATCCGCCACCTGCACGGGGGTGACGATTCGGTGCTTGAGCTGCAGACCAGCCTGGGGCGCTTGCCGGTGCGCGAGCGCATCCTGGCGCCGATCAGCAGCGATGGTGCGGTCGTGGGCATCGTTGAACTGGGACGCACCCGCGCCGGCGAACAGGATCGACTCGATGTCGAGCTGCTGGAGCGCTGTGCAGAGACCATCGGCATGGCGCTGCGCGCATCACTGCTGCGTGCACAGTTGGTGGTGCTGCTGGAGGAATCCCAGCGCCAGGGCGAGGAGCTGCAGGCCCAGCAGGAAGAGCTGCGTGTGGCCAATGAGGAACTGGAAGAGCAGAGCCGCAGCCTGCTGCAGTCGCAGAGCCATCTGGAAGAACAGCAGGCCGAGCTGGAACAGAGCAACGTCCAGCTGGAAGAGCGCACCCACGAGCTGGAGGCACAGAAGCAGGCGCTGCTGGTCGCGCAGAGCCAGCTGGTGCGCAACAGCAACGAACTGGCCGCCACCTCGCGCTACAAGTCCGAGTTCCTGGCCAACATGTCGCATGAACTGCGTACGCCGCTGAACAGCTCGCTGATCCTGGCCAAGCTGCTGGCCGACAACAAGGACGGCACGCTCACCGAAGAGCAGGTGAAGTATGCGCGCGCGATCCTGTCGTCCAACAACGACCTGCTGGCGTTGATCAACGACATCCTGGACCTGTCGCGCATCGAGGCCGGCCACGTCGAGCTGGCCGATGAAGTGGTGGTGACGGACAGCGTGCTGCAGCGCCTGCGCGAGACCTTCGAGCCGATGGCGCGGCAGAAGGGCCTGGCCCTGCAGATCGAGGCCGATGCGCTGGCGCCGAGCCAGCTGGTGGTCGACAGCCAGCGCCTGCAGCAGATCCTGAAGAACCTGCTGGCCAATGCGGTGAAGTTCACCGAGCATGGAAAGGTCAGCCTGCACGTGCGTGCGGGCGGCCAGGGCCGCATCCGGTTCGAGGTCTGCGACAGCGGTATCGGCATTGCCCGCGAGCAGTTGCAGGTCATCTTCGAGGCGTTCCGCCAGGCCGATGGCAGCACCCGCCGCCGCTACGGTGGCACCGGCCTGGGGCTGTCGATCTCGCGCGATCTGGCCGAGCGCATGGGCGGCAGCATCCAGGTCGACAGTGAACCGGGCCGCGGCAGCTGCTTCATCCTGGAACTGCCGTTGCAGGGTGCGCCCGCATCGAACGCCACTGACATCTCTGCGGCGCCCGTGGCGGCGCCCGCCACGGCCGCTGTGCCGGCGATGCCGGTACCTGCAGCGGCCGCGGTGGCGCCGACCACGACGGTGCCCAGCGTGGCCGATGACCGCGGTCGTCGCCAACGCGCTGGCCGCTTGATCCTGGCCGTTGAGGACGACGCCACGTTCGCCGAAGCACTGGTGGCCCTGGCCCATGAACTGGACTTTGACTGCGTGGTGGCCGGGACCGCCGAAGAGGCGCTGACCCTGGCCAGCGAACTGCGCCCGAACGGCATCCTGCTCGATATCGGCCTGCCGGACGTGTCCGGCCTGAGCGTACTGGAGCGCCTGAAGCGCAACCCCGATACCCGGCATATTCCGGTGCACGTGGTCTCGGCGATGGACCGCAGCCAGGTGGCGCGCGAGCTGGGCGCGATTGGTTTCGCGATCAAGCCAACCACGCGCGAGCGTCTGGTGTCGGCCATCGAGCAGCTGGAGCAGACCAGCCAGCGCGACGTGCGGCGTCTGCTGATCGTCGAGGACGACAGTGAGCTGCGCCACAACCTGGAACTGCTGCTGGGCCGTGATCAGCTGCAGATTGTCGCGGTGGGCACTCTGGCCGGTGCGCTGGAGCAGCTGAGCACGGTCACGTTCGACTGCATGGTGATGGACCTGTCGCTGCCCGACGGCAGTGGTTACGACCTGCTCGAGCACATGGCCGGCAACGATGATGTCGGCTTCCCGCCAGTGATCGTCTACACCGGCCGTGCGCTCAACCGCGAGGAAGAGCAGCGCCTGCGCCGCTACTCCAAGAGCATCATCATCAAGGGCGCGCGCTCGCCCGAGCGCCTGCTGGATGAAGTGACCCTGTTCCTGCACAGCGTGGAGGCCAGCCTGCCGACCGACCAGCAGCGCCTGCTGCGCGAGGCACGCCGCCGTGACACCGTGCTCGATGGACGCACCGTGCTGCTGGCCGAGGATGACGTGCGCAACATCTTCGCGCTGTCCAGCGTGCTCGAGCCGCTGGGCGTGACGCTGGAGATCGCGCGCAACGGCCAGGAAGCGGTGGATCGCCTGGCCGAGCGCGACGTCGACCTGGTGCTGATGGACATCATGATGCCGGAGAAAGATGGCTTGGCCGCGATGCGCGAGATCCGCGCGCAGCGTCACCTGCAGGACCTGCCGATCATCGCGTTGACTGCCAAGGCGATGCCCGATGATCGTGAGCGCTGCCTGCAGGCCGGTGCCAACGACTACATCGCCAAGCCCATCGACGTCGACAAGCTGGTCTCGCTGTGCCGGGTCTGGTGCTCGCGGCAATGAACGAACAGGCCCTGTTCGACCTGGAACTGAAGGTCCTGCTGGAGGCGCTGTACCAGCGTTACCACTACGATTTCCGCAGCTATGCGGTGTCATCGCTGCGCCGGCGCATGCGCCAGGCGATGCAGCGCTACGAGTGCGAACGGCTGGTCGACCTGCAGTACCGGCTGCTGCACGAGCCGGAACTGTTCGCCCAGGCCATGCAGTTCTTCACCGTGCAGGTCTCGGAGATGTTCCGTGACCCCGCGTACTTCCGTGAGCTGCGTGAGCAGGTGGTGCCAGTACTGCGTACCTATCCCTCGGTGAAGTTGTGGGTGGCCGGTTGCAGCACCGGTGAGGAAGTGTGGTCGCTGGCGATCCTGCTGCACGAAGAGGGCCTGCTTGATCGCAGCATCGTCTATGCCACCGACATCAATCCGGCCGCGCTGGCCACCGCCGAGGCGGGTGCCTATGGCATCGACCGGATGGCCCAGTTCAGCCGCAACTACCTGGCTGCCGGTGGCACGGCGTCGCTGTCCGACTACTACGCCACCGCCTACGATGGTGCGGTGTTCGACCGCCAGCTGCGTCGCAACGTGGTGTTCGCCGACCACAGCCTGGCCACCGATACCGTGTTCTCCGAAGTGCACCTGGTGTCGTGCCGCAACGTGCTGATCTATTTCAACCGCGATCTGCAGGACCGCGCCGTCGGCCTGTTCCGCGAAGCGCTGGTGCACCGTGGCTTCCTTGGCCTGGGCAGCAAGGAGTCGCTGCAGTTCGGGTGTCACCATGACGCCTTCGAAGTCTGTTCGCGCGAGCATCGCCTGTACCGGAAGGTGGCCTGATGGCGTTGCCGGCGCGTCCAGCCGTGCTGGTGATCGGCGCGTCCGCCGGTGGCGTAGCCGCCCTGCAGGCGGTACTTGGTGCACTGCCGGGCACGCTGCCGGTACCGGTACTGGCCGTGCTGCACCTGCCGCGTGACCGTACCAGCCGCATCGCCGAGGTGCTGGCGCCGTACTGCGCGTTGCCGGTGCGCGAAGCCGAAGACAAGCAGCCGTTGCAGCCGGGCACGGTGACGTTCGCGCCGCCGGATTACCACCTGCTGGTGGAGGACGAGGGATCGGTGGCGTTGTCGGTGGATGCGCCGGTGCTGTTTTCCCGTCCGGCCATCGATCCACTGTTCGACTCCGCTGCTGCAGTGTTCGGCGGGCAGGTATTGGCCCTGCTGCTGACCGGTGCCAGCAGCGATGGCAGTGAAGGCGTGGCTGCGGTGCGCGCCGCCGGTGGCCGTGCCTGGCTGCAATGTCCCGAGGAGGCCGAGGCGTCGATGATGCCGGCTTCCGCCCTGCAGCATGCCGGCGCCGATGCCGTGCTGCCCCTTGAACTGATGTGTCGCCGCCTGAAGGAGTTGTTTGCATGAACCTGTTGCCACCGGACCCTGCGCAGCCGCAGACCCCGGTCAACCTGCTGATCGTCGATGACGTGCCGCAGAACCTGGTAGCCATGCAGGCCCTGCTGCAGCGAGAAGGGGTCAACCTGCTGCTGGCCGGCTCGGGTGCGCAGGCGCTGGAGTTGCTGCTCGAGCACGAGGTGGCATTGGCCCTGCTTGACGTGCACATGCCGGAGATCGATGGCTTCACCCTGGCCGAACTGATGCGCGGTTCGCATCGCAGCCGCGACGTGCCGATCATCTTCCTGACCGCCTCCCCGGATGATCCCCTGCGCGTGTTCAAGGGCTACGAGAGCGGCGCGGTCGATTTCCTGCACAAGCCGGTGGCGCCGCAGGTGATCCTGAGCAAGGTCAATGTCTTCATCGAACTGTACCAGCAGCGGCAGCTGCTGAAGGCGCGCAACGAGGCACTAGAACGCGCGCTCAAACTCAACGAAACGATGGCCGCGGTACTGACCCACGACCTGCGCACGCCGCTGTCGGCCATCCTGCTGTGTGCCGACAAGCTGGCGCTGGATCTTCCCGAAGACAACACTGGCGCGCAGCAGACGCTGCAGTACCTGGAGGCCAGCACCCTGCGCATGGCACGCATGGTCGAGCAGTTGCTGGACTTCTCGCGGATCCGCAGCGGCGGCCTGCGCCTGCAGGCCAGTGCCTGCGACCTGGCCGACGTGACCCGCGCGGTGGTGGCTGAGGCGGGCAGTGCGCATGGGGCAGGCCGGATCCATCTGGACATGCACGGTGATACGCGGCTGCAGGGCGATCTGGACCGTCTCGGCCAGGTTGCCGCCAATCTGGTCGGTAATGCGCTGACCCACGGCAGCGAGGCGAGGGTGGAGGTGGACGGGCGCGACCCCCGCAGCGTGCTGTTGCGTGTGAGCAACGCCGGCCGGATCGACGACGCGCTGCTGCCGCGGTTGTTCGAGCCGTTCAAGGCCAGCTTCCACCAGAGCAAGGGCCTGGGGCTGGGTCTGTACATCGTCGATCAGTTCGTGCGCGCGCATGGGGGGCGTATCGCCGCGCGCAACGAGGCCGGGCAGGTGGTCTTCGAAGCCCTGCTGCCGAGGCGCGTCGAGGGGCTGCCTGCAGCAGCAACCTGAATTCTTCAGGAAACGCCCGCGGGTGTTGAGACGGACTCGTCCGCAACTGCTACCGTGGGTGTACATCTTGTCAAGGAAGCACCATGCCACTGCGTGCCATCGCCTATGTCAGCCAGGCGCTGCCGGATCTTTCCGCTGAACGGTTGCGGGCGCTGGTCGACGATGCAGCCCGCTTCAACAAGATGGCGGGCGTGACCGGTGTGCTGCTGCATGACGGCGGGCGATTCCTGCAGTACATCGAGGGGCCGCCGGACGGTATCGATTCGGTCTATGAGCGCATCCTGCAGGCTGGCAGCCACATCGACATCATCGAACTTGCGCGCGGCCGCCTCGGTCAGCGCCAGTTTCCGTACTGGTCGATGCGCGCGTTGCCGGTGGAAGAGGCGCTGCTGCGCCAGCTGTCATCCAGCGACTGGTCGGGTTTTACCCGTGCCCTCCAGGGCGATCGTTCCGCGCCGACGCCGGTGGATCTGCTCGACAACGTCGTGCAGCCAGTCCTGCACGCCGGCTGAGCGTCAACGCGAGGTGCCGCCGCAGTAGGCGGCATGCAGCGCCTGCAGCACGCCCAGTGCGGGCCCTTCAATCACGCGGTAGTGGACCGCCTGTGCTTCGCGCCGGGTCGCAACGATCTCCATCGCCCGCAGCACCGCCAGATGCTGCGAAAGCGCCGATGCACTCAGGGCGGTCAACTCCTGCAATTCCGCTACCGGCGCCTCACCTTCGACAAGGCGGCACAACACGCGCAGCCGCGCAGGATGGGCCAGGCTTTTGAGCAGCGCTGCGGCCTGGGTGGCATGCTCGGCCATCGCGGCGCTGTCGAGCGGGGGGCGGGCCATGGTTGACCTGTGGATTTAGAAAAAGCTAATTTAGAAAAATCTAAATCAAAAGGCAAGCGAATGTACGGAATGGGCGGAGGCAGGTCATGACCCTGCCGTGGGCCGCGGTGGCGGGGGGCGCATTGATCGGTGCGGCGGCGGTGGTGCTGCTGGCAACCACGGGCCGGGTGGCCGGCATCAGTGGCATCACTGCTGGCAGTGTGCGTGCCGCGCCAGGTGAGCGAGGTTGGCGCTGGGCGTTCCTGCTCGGCCTGCTGGCTGCTGCAGGGTTGGTGATGTGGTGGCAGGCCGCGCCAGGGCAAGCGCCCCGCGCCCTGCTGCGTGATGCCTTGCCGGCGTGGCAGCTGGTCGGTGCCGGCCTGTTGGTCGGCTTCGGTACGCGGTTGGGCAATGGCTGCACCAGTGGTCACGGGGTCTGCGGCCTGGCCCGCGGCTCAAAGCGGTCGCTGCTGGCGGTGCTGGTGTTCATGGCCTGCGCGATGCTGACCACGTTCCTGATCCGTCACGGCGGAGGCTTGGCATGAGCCGCGCGATGGTGGCCGCCGGTGCGGCAGGCGCGCTTTTCGGCGCAGGCCTGGCGTTGGCCGGCATGACCGATCCGCGCCGCATCCTCGGTTTCCTCGACATCGCCGGCGATTTCGATCCTACCTTGGCCTGGGTGCTGGCCTCTGCACTGCTGGTCAGCGCGGTTGGCCAGCGCTGGGTGCTGCGGCGCGCGCGTCCGTCCTGCGCAACGCGCTTCCAATTGCCCGCTGCGCGCGGTGTCGATCTGCGCCTGGTGCTGGGCGCGGCGTTGTTCGGCATCGGCTGGGGCTGGGCAGGCTATTGCCCGGGCCCTGCCATCGCCGGGCTGGCGGTGGGATCGCGCGAGGCGCTGTGGTTCGTGCCGGCGATGCTTGCAGGTTTCTGGCTGCACGATCGCGCGGTCCGCTGAGGCTTCACCGCTGTGTCACCCTGCATGGGGTCATATCCATGGATCACGGGGAAAGGAGCGCAACGACATGGCACGGATGAAGTGGAAGGAAAAGGCACTGCTTGCGGTCGCACTGGCCGCCGCAGCAGCACCAGCGCTGGCCTGCACGCGTGCGGTGTACCTAGGCGACAACGGCGATGTGATCACCGCGCGCTCGATGGACTGGAAGGTCGATGTAGCGACCAATCTCTACGTGCTGCCGCGCGGTATCGCACGCAGCGGCCAGGCAGGCCCGAAGTCGCTGGCGTGGACCGCGCGCTACGGTTCGGTGGTGGCCACCGGCTACGACGTATCGACCACCGATGGCATGAACGAAAAGGGCCTGGTGGCCAACCTGCTGTGGCTGGTCGAGTCGGAGTATCCGCAGCAGCGAGGCAACAAGCCGGGCCTGGCCATCTCGCTGTGGGCGCAGTATGTGCTGGACAACTTCGCCACCGTGGAGGAGGCGGTCACCGCGTTGAAACGCGAGCCGTACGCGATCGTCACCGACAAGGTGCCCGGCGAAGATCGACAGGCGACGCTGCACCTGTCGCTGTCCGATGCCAGCGGCGACAGCGCCATCGTCGAGTACATCGGCGGTCGCCAGGTGATCCACCATGACCGGCGCTATCAGGTGATGACCAACTCGCCGATCTTCGAGCAGCAGCTGGCCCTCAACAGTTACTGGCAGCAGATCGGCGGCACGGTGATGCTGCCGGGTACCAACCGCTCCGCTGACCGCTTCGCGCGCGCCTCGTTCTACATCAACGCCATTCCCAAGGCCGAGGATCCGGTGGTGGCGCTGGCCAGTGTGTTCAGCGTGATCCGCAACACCTCGGTGCCGTACGGCATCACCACGCCGGGCGAGCCGAACATCTCATCCACACGCTGGCGCACCGTGGCTGACCACAAGCGGCGGCTGTACTTCTTCGAATCGGCGCTGACCCCGAACACCTTCTGGGTCGATCTGAACAAGGTCGATTTCGGCGGCAAGGTGCTCAAGCTCGATCTCGGCCCGGACCAGCGCAATACCTTCGCTGGCGATGCACTGGGTCACTTCGTGCCCAGCGCACCGTTCACCTTCCTCGGCGTCGACGGTTAGTTCGACGCCTGGCTGGAGGCCGGGTAGACCGCCTGGATCGCGCAGCTGCCGCGGGTGTACTGCGGCAGCGGGGCGATGCTCTCACTGCGCAGATCGTCTGTCTCGAACTCGGCAGCCATGATCCGATCGCCGGGATTGCCGCAGATCAGGCCATTCTGCAGGCCCGAGTGGAAGCTCAGCTGCGGCGCGCGGTCGAGCTGGCGGCAGTGGCTGCCGAGTTCGACCCGGTAGTAGCGATGGCCACCATTACGGTGCGGATTGGTCTCCACCAGCATGCCCTGCGGGTCGGAGGACCAGGCGCGCACGTTGCGCGTGGCAAAGCAGTAGGACGGCGAGCCGCCGAAGCTGCGGCGTACCTCCTTGCGTTCGCGGATGGTCACGGCGGGCAGGGTGGCCGTGCGCAGGCGGTCGCTGTCGCGGGCGACGCTGGCGTAGTCACGATCCTGCAGCGGGGTGACCGCGCTGATGGCGCATCGGCGGCCGTCGACCACGACGCGTTCGCTGGGGCGGCCGCAGGCCCAGCCGGCGGGGGCTTCCAGCTTCAACGAGGTGGCACCGCGGACGCCGGGACAATCTTCGTTGAAGTCGATCCGATAGGCCTGGCCGGAGGCGGCGCGCAGTGCGATCGAGCGCGGTGATGCCTGCTCCACTTCCTGTACGCCGACAGCGTCCATGCAGTGCGGGGCCGGTGGCGTACGCTCCTGTGCGGAGGCCGAAGCTGCGAGCATCAGGCCGAGGCTGGTGGCCAGCACCAGGGACACCTGCTGATGGGTCATGTCCTGCACTCCCTGCGTTGGATGACGGATCGACTATAGCAGCGGTTTGCACGGCCGTTGTTACACGCGCACACTGCACGGATGGGCGCCATCTTCCATCTGCGGCACTACGGGCAGGCCACTGGCCTGGACCGCCATGACTACGCGCAGTGGGTGCTGCCGCTGCAGGGTGAGCTGCACTTCGAGATGGAAGGGCGCGGTGGTCGGCTGGACCTGCTGCAGGGGGCTTTTGTTGCCGCCGGCGAAGCGCATGACCAGATGGCTGACGGTCCCAATGGGTTCGTGATCGTTGACTGTCCTCCGGGCGTGCTCGATGACGGCACGCAGGAGCATCTGTGCCGGCAGCGCTGGCTGCATCTGCCGCTGGCATTGCGTCGGCGCCTGGCCGAGGTGCAGGCAGGGCAGCCGATGCCGGCGCTGCTGCCGCAGTTGCTGCAGGTATTTGCACCTGCTGGCAGTGGCGCGCGCATGCAGGGCCTGTGTGCGGCGGTGCAGGCCGACCCCGGGCGTGCGTGGCCGGTGGCGCGCATGGCTGCGTTCGTCGGGGTCAGCGAGAGCCGGTTGCACGCGCTGTTCCAGCAGGAGTTCGGGCTCAGCCCGCAAGCCTGGCTCAGTGCGTGCCGGTTGCGCTGGGCCAAGCATCGGTTGCGCACCAGCACGGCGCCGATCAGCGATATCGCGCTGGCCGCAGGCTATTCCGAGCAGAGCGCACTGACCCGTGCGCTGCGCCGCGAGTGTGGCCAGACCCCGGCCGCGTGGCGCAGGAGCGCCGGCTGATCTGTAGAGCCGAGCCCACGCTCGGCTGCCCTTATCTGCACAAGGGCGAATCGCAGCCGAGCATGGGCTCGGCCCTACAGAGGTGACAAGGCAGTAGCCTCGGTCAAGAGCGCCCACCGGCCAGCGCTTACACTGCGCGGCCCGTTCTCTCCCCCGAAGAACCCGAATGCGCAACAACCCGATGGCCCTGGGCATCGCCAATGGCGTTGCCGCCGGCGCACTGTGGGGCGTGGTTTTCCTCGCGCCCGCCGTGCTGCAGTCGTTCAACGCCCTGCAACTGTCGGCCGGTCGTTATCTGGTCTACGGCCTGATCGCCGTAGCCCTGCTGCTGCCGCGATGGAAGCGGCTGGCGCCGCGGCTGGGCCGCGCCGAATGGATCGGCCTGCTGTGGCTGAGCCTGGCCGGGAACCTGGTGTATTTCCTGTTGCTGGCCACGGCGGTGCAGTGGGCCGGTGGCGCGGCAGCGTCCTTGATTGTCGGCCTGATTCCGGTGGTGGTCACTCTGGTTGGCGTGCGCGAGCAGGGGGCGGTGCCGCTGAGGCAGCTGCTGCCGGCGCTGGGCCTGTGCGTGCTCGGCGTGGGACTGGTTGGCTGGGAAGCACTGATGTCCGAGCACCTGGCAACCCCGTGGCGGCAGCGTCTGATTGGCCTGCTGTGTGCGTTTGGCGCGCTGTTCTCATGGGCGTTGTACTCGATCGGCAACAGCCGCTGGCTGGCGCGCCGACCGGATCTGTCCAGCCACGACTGGTCGCTGCTGACCGGCGTGACGACTGGCGGCCTGGCCCTGCTGCTGGTGCCGATGGCCTTCATCGGTCACACCGGCGGGCACACAGCGGCACAGTGGAGTGGTTTCTGGGCGATCAGCGCCGGTGTGGCAGTGGTGGCCTCGATCCTCGGCAACGCATTCTGGAACCGCGCCAGCCGCCTGCTGCCGCTGACCCTGACTGGCCAGATGATCGTGTTCGAGACTTTGTTCGCGCTGCTGTATGCCTTCGCCTGGCAGCAGCGCTGGCCGACGCTGCTGGAGGCGCTGGCAATCGTGTTCCTGGTAGCCGGCGTGATGCTGTGTGCGCATGCCCACCGCACACCGCGGGCGATCGCCGAACATGCCGGCTGAATGCGGAAGTCATGGGTGCTGATGCCGGCTTGGTCTCAGATGCAACCAAATGCCCCCACGTTGGCCGATGATCGCCGCAATGGTTTTTTGCATCGCAGCACTTGACAGCCGCCCGGCGCGCAGTGTTTTCTGTACGCCATGGTTCTTGATGCCGCCCACGCCAGCCTGATCGCCCCCGCCACCGCGGGCCGTTCGACTGCGCCGGTCGCCACCACCACCATTACCACCACCACCGTCACCATTGCCCTGGTGCGGCCCGTCGTCTTCGTGTAACTCCCGAAAACCACGGCCCCGCACCATACAGGTGGCGGGGAAACTCGACACCTGCATGCGACGGGGCCTCCTACCGAGGTCTGCATGTCTTCCCACGCCCCCGCTCATCCCGTTGCCCCGGACGACCTGGCTGCACCGTCCATTGTCGTGCACAAGTTCGGTGGCACCTCGGTGGCCGATGCCGAACGTTACCGCCATGTTGCCGGCCTGCTGCTGGCCCGTCCCGAATCGCTGCAGGTCACTGTCGTCTCGGCGATGAAGGGCGTCACCGACGCGCTGATCGAGCTGGCCCAACTGGCGGCCAAGGGTGATGAAAGCTGGCGTGAAGCCTGGCATGCGCTGCGCGCGCGACATCGCGGCGCTGCCGTGGCGCTGTTGGGCGAGCAGGTGGGCGAGACGGTCGAATGGATCGACGCCCGCTTTGATCAGCTGGCCGAAGTGCTGGCCGCGCTGGCGGTGATCGGTGAACTGCCGCGCGAGGTCCTGGACCGCGTGCAGGGCCTGGGCGAAGTGTTCTCCGCGCAGCTGCTTGGCACCCACCTGCGGGCGTTGGGCGAAGAGTGTGCGGTGCTCGATGCGCGTGATGTGCTGGTGGTCGGGCACGGTGAACTGGGCGTGGATGTCGACTGGGAAGCCAGTGCCGACCGCCTGGCCAAGTGGCGTCTGCAGCACCCGCAATCGCGCCTGGTTGCCACCGGATTCGTCGCGCGTGATCGCGATGACCGTATCACCACCCTCGGCCGCAACGGCAGCGATTACTCCGGCGCGATCTTCGCCGCGCTGTTCAACGCCGATGAACTGCACATCTGGACCGATGTTGACGGCGTGCTGTCGGCCGACCCGCGGCTGGTGCCTGAAGCCGTGCAGCTGGAATCGCTGAGCTACGACGAAGCCTGCGAACTGGCCTACTTCGGTGCCAAGGTGGTGCATCCGCAGACGATGTCGCCGGCGATCCGCCTGGGCCTGCCGATCTTCATCCGCAACACGTTCCAGCCGGCGCATCCGGGTACGCGCATCAGTGCCGAGCGCTCGCCACGCGGGCCAGTGAAGGGCCTGACCCTGAGCCCCGGGCTGGCCCTGCTGAACCTGGAAGGCACCGGCCTGATCGGTGTACCCGGTACGGCCGAGCGCGTGTTCGCGGCCCTGCGCCAGGCACAGGTGTCGGTGGTGATGATCTCGCAGGGTTCGTCGGAGCATTCGATCTGCTGCGTGGTGCGTGCTGCTGAAGCGGCGCGTGGCCGCGAGGCGCTGCTGCACGCGTTCGCGCACGAGTTGTCGGTCGGTCAGGTGCAGCGCGTGCAGGTCAGTGAGGGCGTCAGCGTACTGGCGGCGGTGGGTGACGGCATGGCCGGCCAGCCGGGTGTGGCCGCACGCCTGTTCGAGGCACTGGGGCGTGCGCAGGTGAACATCCTGGCGATCGCACAGGGTTCGTCCGAACGCAACATCTCGGTGGCGGTGGACAGCGCCGATGCGACCCGTGCGCTGCGCGCGGCGCATGCCGGTTTCTGGCTGTCGCCGCAGACCTTCGCGGTGGGTGTGATCGGGCCGGGCAATGTCGGTGCCGCACTGCTGGACCAGCTGCTGGCGGCCCGCCCGCAGCTGCTGGCCAAGGCCAATGTCGACCTGCGCCTGCGTGCACTGGCCTCACGCTCGCGCATGCGGTTGGAAGTGGACGGCCTGCACGCCGACTGGCGGGAGGCTCTGCAGGACGCCGGCGAGTGCAGCGATCTGGATCGCTTCACCGAACACCTGCTGGCCGCGCACCTGCCGCATGCGGTGGTGATCGACTGCAGCGGCAGCGCCGAGGTGGCCGAGCGCTACGAGGGCTGGCTGGCGGCCGGCATCCATGTGGTCACCCCGAACAAGCAGGCCGGGGCCGGGCCGCTGCCGCGCTACCAGCGCATCCGCGCCGCGGCGGCGGCAAGTGGCGCACGCTTCCGCTACGAGGCTACGGTGGGTGCAGGCCTGCCGGTGATCACCACGCTGCGTGATCTGGTTGATACGGGCGACGAGGTGCTGGCGATTGAAGGCATTTTCTCCGGCACGCTGGCCTGGCTGTTCAATCGTTTCGACGGCAGCCAGCCGTTCTCGCAGTTGGTGGCGCAGGCGCGGTCGATGGGCTACACCGAACCGGACCCGCGTGATGATCTGTCCGGTGTGGACGTGGCGCGCAAGCTGGTGATCCTTGCCCGCGAAGCCGGCCACGCACTGAGCCTGGAACAGGTACAGGTGGAAAGCTTGGTGCCGGCGCTGCTACGCGACGGCAGCGTGGATGACTTCATGGCGCGGCTGGGCGAGTCCGATGCCAGCCTGCTTCAGCGCCTGCAGGACGCGCGGGCGCGTGGCGCGGTGCTGCGCTACGTGGCGCAGCTAGGTGCCGACGGCGCCTCGGTGGGCCTGCAGGAACTGCCCGCCGATCACGCCTTCGCCAACCTGCGGCTGACCGACAACGTGGTGCAGTTCCGCACCCGTCGATACTGCGACAACCCGCTGGTGGTGCAGGGGCCCGGCGCCGGACCGGAAGTGACCGCCGCGGGCGTGTTCGCCGACCTGCTGCGGGTGGCCGCCGGCGAAGGAGCGCGCCTGTGATCGCACGTGCGTTCGCGCCTGCCTCGGTGGCCAACGTGGCGGTGGGCTTCGACATTCTTGGTCATGCCATTGCCGGAGTTGGCGATACCGTGAGCGTGCGCCGCATCGATGAGCCGGTGGTGCGCATCGATGCGATACGTGGCAGTGCGGTCGAGCTGCCACTGGATGCGGCTGGAAACACCGCAGGTGCTGCGCTGATGTCGCTTCGCGCAGGGCTGGCCCTGGACTTCGGATTCGCGGTGGAGATTGACAAGGGCATTCCATTCGGTTCCGGCATGGGCGGCTCGGCAGCGTCGTGCGTCGCTGCGCTGGTCGCCGCCAATGCACTGCTGGATGCGCCGCTGACGCGCGAGGCGCTGTATCCATTTGCGCTGGATGGCGAGGCGGTGGCCAGTGGTGGCCGTCACGGTGACAACGTGGGGCCATTGCTGCTGGGCGGGCTTGCACTGTGCACGGCCGACCGCCTGCTGCCGATTCCGGTACCGGCTACCTGGCACAGCCTGCTGGTGCATCCGCACGCGGTCCTGGAAACACGCCGCGCACGCCAGGCGCTGCAGGGCAGCTATGCGCTGGGTGAATTCGTGGCACAGAGTGCGAACCTTGCGCTGGTACTCAGTGGCTGCCATCGCAGCGACGCCGCGCTGGTCCGCGCAGGCCTGCGCGATGTGCTGGTGGAGCCTCGCCGCGCCGGCCTGATTGCGGGCTTCGAGGCCGCCCGCGATGCGGCGCTGTCTGCGCATGCGATGGGCGCGGGCATTTCGGGCGCTGGCCCCAGCGTGTTCGCCTGGTTCGAGGACGCCGACCAGGCCCGCGCCGCTGCCGCACCGGTGCAGGCGGCATTCGCCGCCGCCGGTTTCGACAGCGATGCCTGGGTGTCGCCGCTGGATGCACCGGGAGCCCGCTTGTGCTGAATCCTTCCCCTTTACTGGATACCCAACCCATGCAATTTGTTTCGACCCGCGGCCAGTCCCCGGCCGTCGGCCTCAGTGCGGCGATCGCTGCAGGATTGGCGCCCGATGGTGGGCTGTATGTTCCGCAGGTGCTGCCGGCGCCACGTGAGCTGCAGGCCGGCGCAACGCTGGCCGATACCGCCGCCGATCTGCTGGCACCGTTCTTCGCAGGTGATGCTCTGGAGGCAGCGCTGCCTTCGATCTGCCGCGAGGCGTTCGACTTCCCGGTGCCACTGCGTGCACTCGGCGACGGCGACCATGTGCTGGAGCTGTTCCATGGGCCGACGGCGGCGTTCAAGGATATCGGTGCGCGCTTCCTGGCCGGAACGCTGTCGCGGCTGCAGGCCGGTAAGGACCGCGACCTGACCATTGTTGTCGCCACCTCCGGCGATACCGGTGCCGCCGTTGCTGCGGCCTTCCATCGCCAGCCCGGCGTGCGCGTGGTGGTACTGTATCCGGATGGCCGCGTGTCACCGCGCCAGGCGCACCAGCTCGGTTGTTTCGGCGACAACATCCAGGCGCTGCGCGTGGCCGGTGCCTTCGACGACTGCCAGGCCATGGTCAAGCAGGCGCTGGCTGACCGCGAACTGCAGGCACAGGTGCCGCTGAGCTCGGCCAACAGCATCAGCCTGGGCCGCCTGCTGCCGCAAATGAGCTACTACGCGCATGCGGCACTGACCCATCATGCTGAAACCCGTCGCCGGCTCAACCTGGTGGTGCCGACCGGCAATCTTGGCAACGCAATGGCTGCGGTGCTGGCGCGTGCGCTGGGCGTGCCGATCGGACAGATCGTGCTGGCCACCAATGCCAATGTGGTACTGCCAGCGTACTTCAGCGGCGGCGACTACCAGCCGCAGGCCAGTGTGGCCACCGTGGCCAATGCAATGGACGTTGGGGCGCCAAGCAACTTCGAACGCCTGCGCTGGCTTTACCACGGAGATGATGCCGAGCTGCGCGCTGCGTTCCGTGCGTTCGCGGTGGACGACGTGACCATCCGCGCCACGATTGCCGCAGCGTATGCCAGCAGTGGCGAACTGTTCTGCCCGCACACTGCGACGGCGGTGAAGGTGCTGCAGGACCTGCGCGCGCGTGGTGCCAAGGGTGACTGGGCGGTGGTGGCTACCGCCCATCCGGCCAAGTTCGAGGCTGTGGTCGAACCGTTGATCGGCGAACCCGTGGCCGTGCCGCCTGCATTGGATGCGTTGTTGCAGCGGCCGGCGCACGCCGAACCTTTGGCCGCCGATTACGCGGCGTTGCGTGAGGTGTTGGCTCCCATGTAGAGCCGAGCCATGCTCGGCTGTTGTTCGCGCACGGCGCGATGAGTCGAGCATGGCTCGACTCTACAATGCGCTTCGCGCAACACGGGTAGTGCCGGCCGCTGGCCGGCAACCCCATGAACTGCGAAACCCTCAGATCAACCCTTCACCCGCCAGCGTGCGTAGCCCGTCCTCGTCGAGGATCTCCACCACGTTCAGGTGGGGCAGGGCAATCAGCCCCTGCTGGCGCAGCTTGGTGAAGGTGCGGCTGACCGTTTCCATGGTCAGGCCCAGGTGGTCGGCGATGTCGCCGCGGCCCATTGGCAGCGACACGCGCAGGCCGTCGCCACCCAGCTTGGCCTCGCGTGCAGCCAGGCGCAGCAGGAAATCGGCCAGTTTTTCGGCAGGCTGCAGGCGTGCGAGTGCCAGCGCAGCATCCTGTGCGGCATCCAGTTCCTGGCAGGCGCGCTGCAGCAGCTTGCGCTCCAGGTGCGGGAAGCGGCTGCGCAACGCCTTCATCTGTGGCAGCGCAACGCGGCATACCCGGCTGTCGGCGATGGCCTCGATGTCGTAGCGGTGGTGGTCGCTGCCGCTCAGGCCCAGGTAGTCGCCGGGCAGCACGAAGCCGTTGATCTGGCGGCGGCCGTCGGCCAGGGTGCGCACCAGGCGCAGTGCGCCGCCGGTCAATGTATAGACATGGTCGCGCTCTTCACCGGTGCGGGCCAGCGTGCTGCCCATGCTGACCTGCTGCGATACGGTGACCTGTTCCAGCGCCTGCACTTCATCGGGCGACAGCGCCGAGCACACCGCAAGGTGGCGAACCGAGCAGTGCAGGCAGTCCAGCGTGGCGCAGGACGGCGAGGCGGGATCGTTGGTGGCGGGCGGAGCGCCGGAAGGCCGGGACATGTTGCGGGGGCGTATCGCGGGCGAGGGAGGGCCTTATGATACTTCAAGCGGCCGTTCGACCCTGCCCGAGGCGGGGGCGCTAGAATGTCGCCCCCTCCCACGTCCCGTTCCAGCAGGAGTTCCGCCCGTGATCAAGCCCCGTACCCCGCCCGGCACCCTTGAACTGCTGCCGCGCGAGCAGATTGCGTTCCAGCGCATGCTGGACGTGATCCGCCGCAACTACGAGCGCTTCGGGTTCCTGCCGGTGGAGACGCCGGTGTTCGAGCTGTCCGACGTGCTGCTGACCAAGTCCGGCGGCGAGACCGAGCGCCAGGTGTATTTCGTGCAGTCCACCGGTGCGCTGGCCAACGCCGCCGAATCGGGTGACCGTTCGCTGCCGGAAATGGCGCTGCGCTTCGACCTGACCGTGCCGCTGGCGCGCTATGTGGCCGAGCACGAGCACGAACTGACCTTCCCGTTCCGTCGCTACCAGATGCAGCGCGTGTACCGTGGCGAGCGTGCCCAGCGCGGCCGTTTCCGCGAGTTCTACCAGTGCGACATCGACGTGATCGGCAAGGACAGCCTGAGCGTGCGTTACGACGCCGAAGTGCTGGCGGTCATCCACGCGGTGTTCTCGGAACTGCGCATCGGTGACTTCAGCATCCAGCTGAACAACCGCAAGCTGATGCGCGGCTTCTTCGAAAGCTTGGGCGTGGCCGAAGGCGAGCGCCAGCTGGCGGTACTGCGCGAAGTGGACAAGCTGGACAAGCGCGGTGCCGATTACGTGCGCGAGACGCTGGTGGGCGAGGGCTTCGAGATTCCGGCCGAGCAGCTCGAGAAGATCCTGGCCTTCGTGGCCGTGCGTTCGCAGGGTCATGCCGATGCGCTGGCGCAGCTGGCCACGCTTGAAGCCGACGCCGGTTCTTCGGAGATCCTGCGTACCGGTGTTGCCGAACTGCGCGAAGTACTGCAGCTGGTGCAGGCGCTGGGCGTGCCGGAAACCGCGTACTGCCTGAACTTCTCTATTGCGCGCGGCCTGGACTACTACACCGGCACCGTCTACGAGACCACGCTGACCGATCACCCGCAGATCGGCTCGATCTGCTCGGGCGGCCGCTACGAAGACCTGGCCAGCCACTACAGCAAGTCGAAGCTGCCGGGCGTGGGCATTTCCATCGGCCTGTCGCGCCTGTTCTGGCAGCTGCGCGAAGCGGGCCTGATCGACGGCATCGAAGCCAGCAGCGTGCAGGCGCTGGTGGCGCTGATGGACGAGCAGGGTATGCCGCAGTCGCTGGACATCGCGCGCCGCCTGCGCGCCGGTGGCATCAATACCGAAGTGCAAATGGAACCGAAGAAGATCGGCAAGCAGTTCCAGTACGCCGCCAAGGCCGGCATCCGCTTCGTGGTGCTGGCCGGTGAGGACGAGCTGGCGCGCGGCGTGGTGGCGGTGAAGGACCTGTTGCGCGAGCAGCAGTTCGAAGTCTCCCGCGACGAGCTGGCCAGCACCCTGCAGGTGGAGCTGGAGCAGTCGCGGGTCATGGCGTGAAGCGTGCCGCCGCAGGGGCGCTGACGCTGCTCCTGCTGGCGGGTTGCCAGAGTGATCCGGCGCTGCGCAGCACCCGGATCGGCCCGGCCCAGTACCAGCTGGTGGTTGATCGCTGCCATGTGATCGACCGGGCGCAGCTTGAGCAGGATCTGCAGGCCCTGGCCACGCGGACGTGCCCGCGCGGGGCAGGGAGGCTGCAGAACCTGCAGTCTCATCCCAGCCGACAGGGCAGCCTGTTCGGCGAATGCCTGCGGCGCGGTGCGCTGCAGGCGAAGGTCCACTGCCAGCCCTGAGCGTCGCCAGCGTATTGATTTCAAAGTAGAACGCCCACCTTTGGTGGGCGTTCTGCGTTTATGGGAAAGAGCAGTCGAGCATGGCTCGACTCGATAAAAGCCGGTTCCGATCAGCTTTCCAGCGAGATCCGCCAGATCGCAGCCAACTGTCGAAGGCGGGGAGGGTCCGGTGGCAGGGGTGTGAGCGGCATGGATGCCGCGACCAAGCCCCCATGGACGGGTTTACGGCGCCCCCTGCCACCGGACCCTCCCCGCCATCCCACGGAATGCAGGCCTTTGCTGTTGCACTGGCTTTTGTTTCTGCGGGTGCAGGGCGCAGCCATGCCGTATCCCCCCCAACCCTCGATTTGACGCACCGCGCAAGAATGCGCTAATGTACTAACGCGCTATTACATTGACGCAAGAGATCCGCCCCGTGAAAGCCCGCCCCGACATTGCCGCCAAAGACCCGCAGGCCGACCTGGACGCACTGGCCCAGGCCTTTGCCGCCCTGCGCGCCCCCGACGAAGTGGCGGCCTTCCTGCGCGACCTGTGCACCCCCGCCGAACTGGAAGCCATGGCCGACCGCTGGAAGGTGGTGCCGCTGCTGCAGCAGGGTGTGCCGTACCGCGAGATCCACGAGCGCACCGGCGTCAGCGTGACCACCACCGGACGGGTGGCACGCACGCTCGAGCATGGCCATCGAGGCTATGCCGCCGCCATCGACCGCCTTGCTTCGCGCTGACCCGCGCCCCGTTCCGAACTTCGAGACCTCCCCCATGAGTGCAACCCAGGCAGCGCCGGCACGAGACCGGTTGCGTATCGCCATCCAGAAGAGTGGCCGGCTGGCCGAGCCCGCTCGCAACCTGCTCAGTGCCTGCGGCCTGAGCTGGCGCGAAAGCCGCGACAAGCTGTTCTGCTACGGCGAATCGCTGCCGGTGGACCTGCTGCTGGTGCGCGATGACGACATCCCGGGCCTGATCGCCGACGGCGTCTGCGACCTCGGCATCGTCGGCCGCAACGAGCTGGATGAACAGGCCGCGGCCCGCCGTCAGATCGGCCTGCCCGATGCCTACCAGGCGCTGCGCGGGCTGGGCTTCGGCCAGTGTCGGCTGATGCTGGCGGTGCCTGAGGAATGGCAGTGGCAGGGCCCGGCGCAGCTGGCCGGCACCCGCATCGCCACCAGCTATCCGGCCATCCTCAAGCAGTGGCTGGATGAGCAGGGCGTGGATGCACAGGTGGTCGAGCTGTCCGGTTCGGTGGAGATCGCGCCACGCCTCGGTACCGCAGACCTGATCTGCGACCTGGTCTCCAGCGGCGCCACGCTGCGCGCCAACCAGTTGACCCCGGTGCACAACCTGCTCGACAGCGAGGCGGTGCTGGCGGGCGCGGTGCGGGTGCCGGATGACGCACGCGCGTCGCTGCGGGCGATGCTGCTGCGCCGTCTCGACGGCGTGGTGCAGCGCCAGGACCGCAAGCTGCTGATGTTCCGTGCCAGCGAAGATCGCGTCGACGCGCTGGCGCAGCTGCTGGCCGATGCCGAGCCGCTGGTGCGGCTGCCGGCCGATGGCGGCGCGCTGCGCCTGCAGACCATGTGCCCCGGGCCGTTGAGCTGGCAGCGCATGGAGGAACTTGAGCGCGCGGGTGCGCAGGGCCTGATGGTGTTGAGCGTGGAGCGGTCGCTGGCATGAACCGTCTGATCTGGTTCCGACTTGATGAGGCTGCGCGCAGCGCGGCATTGACCCGCCCGGTGCAGACCGTGGCGCAGCAGACCCGCGATGTCGTGGCGGCCCTGATCGCGCAGGTGCGTGCACAGGGCGACGATGCGCTGCGTGCGATCACCGCGCGCTTCGATGGTGTCGAGCTGGCCTCGCTTGAAGTTTCCGAAGCCGAATTCGCCGCTGCTGAAGCGGCCGTGCCCGCCGAACTGCGCCAGGCGATGGTGGACGCCGCCGAGCGCATCGCGCGCTTCCACGCCGCCGGCATGGGTAAAGGCTATGCAGTTGAAACCGCGCCGGGCGTGGTCTGCGAACGCATGCTGCGCCCGATCGGCCGGGTGGGCCTGTACGTACCTGCTGGCAGCGCGCCATTGCCGTCCACTGCGTTGATGCTGGGCGTTCCGGCGCAGTTGGCCGGTTGCCCGCAGGTGGTGCTGTGCACGCCGCCGCGCGCCGACGGCAGCGCCGATCCGGCAGTGCTGGTAGCCGCGCGCCTGACCGGCGTGCAGCGCGTGTTCAAGTTGGGCGGCGCGCAGGCGATCGCCGCGATGGCCTATGGCACCGCCAGCGTTCCGGCCTGCGACAAGCTGTTCGGGCCCGGCAACAGCTTCGTCACCGAAGCCAAGCAGCAGGTCGCGCAGGATGGCGCCGCCGCCATCGATATGCCGGCCGGTCCGTCGGAAGTGCTGGTGATTGCCGATGCGGGCGCCAATCCGGCGTTCGTCGCCGCCGACCTGCTGTCGCAGGCCGAGCACGGCCCGGATTCACAGGTGCTGCTGTTGACCGACGATGCCGCGATGCTGGCGGCGGCCGAGGCGGAAGTGGAGCGCCAGGTGGCCCTGCTGCCGCGCCAGCAGATCGCACGCCAGGCGCTGTCGGCCTCGCGCCTGATCCAGGTCGATTCGCTGGAGGAAGCCTTCGCGATCAGCAACCGCTATGCGCCCGAGCACCTGATCCTGGCCCTGCGCGACCCGCGCGCGTGGCTGGACCAGGTGCAGGCGGCCGGCTCGGTGTTCCTGGGGGACTTCACCCCCGAAGCACTGGGCGACTACTGCAGCGGCACCAACCACGTGCTGCCCACCGCGGGTGCCGCACGTGCCTACAGCGGCGTGAGCGTGGCCAGCTTCCAGAACCTGATCAGCGTGCAGAGCGCCAGCGCCGCCGGCCTGGCCGCAATCGGTGGCTGCGCACGCATCATCGCCAGCGCTGAAGGCCTGGACGCGCACGAACGTGCGGTTGCCCTGCGCATGGAGGCCGCCGCATGAGCGCCGCCATTGATGACGTGCTGGCACTGGTGCGCCCGGATCTGCAGGCGTTCGCTGGCTACAGCTCGGCGCGCAGCGCGGCGGTGCAGGGCGAGGTCTGGTTGAACGCCAATGAGTCGGCCTGGGCCAATCCGGCCGATGCTGATGGCAGCAGCCGGCGCTATCCCGAACCGCAACCGCTGGCGCTGCGTGAAGGCCTGGCCGCACTGTATGGCGTGCAGCCGCAGCAGCTGCTGGTCGGGCGGGGCAGTGACGAGGCGATCGATCTGCTGGTGCGCGCGCTGTGCGTGCCCGGTCGTGATGGCGTGCTGGTCACGCCGCCGGTGTTCGGCATGTACGCCGTGTGTGCGCGGTTGCAGGGCGCCCCGCTGATCGAAGTGCCGCTGGTGGACGGCGAGGATGGACTGCGCACCGATCTGGATGCGGTGATCGACGCGGCCAAGGCGCAGGGTGCCAAGCTGGTGTTCCTGTGTGCGCCGTCGAACCCGGCCGGCAGTGACATCGCCCTGGATGAGGTCGAGCGCGTGGCGGTTGCGCTGCGCGGGCAGGCGCTGGTCGTGGTGGACGAGGCCTATGTCGAGTATGCACAACGGCCGTCGGCGACCACGTTGCTGGTCGCGAACGCCAATCTGGCGGTGCTGCGCACGCTGTCGAAGGCGCACGCGCTCGCGGCCGCCCGCATTGGCACGCTGATCGCTGCCCCGGAGCTGATTGCCCTGCTGCGTCGCTGCCAGGCGCCGTACCCGGTGCCGACGCCGTGCGCGGAACTGGCCGTGCAGGCACTGCAGCCGGCCGCGCTGGCACGCACCGCCGAGCGCGTGACCACGGTGATCGCCGAGCGCGAGCGCCTGTTCACGGCGCTGCCGGGCCTGCCTGGCGTTCGTCGCGTGTACCGCTCGTCCGGCAACTACCTGCTGGTCCGCTTCGCCGATGCCCAGGCCGCGTTCGATACGCTGCTGGCTGCGGGCGTGGTGGTGCGCGACCAGCGCGCCGCGCCGCAGCTGGGTGATGCGCTGCGCATCAGCATCGGCAGCCCCGAAGAGAATGACCGCGTGCTTGCGGCCCTGTCGGCGCGGAGGGCCGCAGCATGACCCCGATCCTGTTCATCGACCGCGACGGTACCCTCATCGAGGAGCCGTCCGATTTCCAGATCGACGCCTACGAGAAGCTGCGCTTCGTGCCGCAGGTGATCCCGGCGCTGCTGAAGCTGCGGGATGCCGGCTACCAGTTCGTGATCGTCACCAATCAGGATGGCCTGGGCAGCGACAGCTACCCGCGTGCCAGCTTCGATGGCCCCAACGAGCTGATGCTGCAGATCTTCGAAAGCCAGGGCATCACCTTCCGTGACGTGCTGATCGACTGCAGCTGGCCGCAGGACAATGCGCCCACGCGCAAGCCAGGCATCGGCCTGATGACCGCCTACCTGCAGGACCGCAGCATCGACTGGGCGCGTTCGGGCATGGTGGGGGACCGTATCACCGACCTGCAGTTCGCCGACAACCTCAACATCCGTGGCTTCCAGCTGCGCACCGAACAGTTCGGTGGCGAGTGGGACTGGCCGGGCATCGCCCACGCGCTGGCCGACGCGCCACGCACCGCAGTAGTCCAGCGCAATACTAAGGAAACGAAGATCCGCGTTGAGCTGGACCTGGATCGTGCCGGCGATGCACGCATCTCCACCGGCCTGCCGTTCTTCGACCACATGCTTGAACAGATCGGCAAGCATGGTGGCTTCGCGCTGGACATCCAGGCCGAGGGTGACCTGCACATTGACGAGCACCACACCATCGAAGACACCGGGCTCGCATTGGGCCAGGCCCTGCGCGAGGCGCTGGGCGACAAGCGCGGCATTGGTCGCTACGGTTTCACCCTGCCGATGGACGAGACGCTGGCCAGCGCGGCACTGGATTTCAGCGGCCGGCCGTACTTCGTGTTCGAAGGTGAGTTCAAGCGTGAGCGCGTGGGCGATATGCCGACCGAGCTGGTGCCGCACTTCTTCCGCTCGCTGTGCGACGCCAGTGGCCTGAACCTCAACCTGCAGGTGCGCGGCGACAACGATCACCACAAGGTCGAGGCCTGCTTCAAGGCGCTGGCGCGTGCGCTGCGTCCGGCGTTGGCCCGGCAGGGCACCGCGCTGCCTTCCACCAAGGGGGCGTTGTGAGCGACGTCGCGCTGATCGATGCCGGCGGTGCCAACCTGGGCTCGGTGCGCTATGCATTGGAGCGTCTGGGTGCGACGGTGCGGCTGGTGCGCGATGCGGACGGCCTGATCGGCGCGCAGCGGGTGATCCTGCCCGGTGTCGGCGCCGCCGGTCCCGGCATGCAGCGCCTGCACGCGCAGGGCCTGGTGGAATCGCTGCAGCGACTGGAGGTGCCGCTGATGGGTATCTGCCTCGGCATGCAGCTGCTGTTCGAACGCTCCGAGGAAGCGGGTGTGGAGACACTGGGGCTGATTCCCGGCGTGGTGCGCAAGCTGGTGCCGGCCTGCGGCATCCGTGTGCCGCACATGGGCTGGAACCGGCTGCTGCCGCTGCGCGAATCGCTGCTGCTGCGCGGTGTGCCGGAGCGCGCCAGCGCCTACTTCGTGCACAGCTATGCGGCACCACTCAATACCCACACTGTCGCTGCCTGCGACCACGGTGGCCTGTTCACTGCCGTGGTGGAGCAGGGGCGTTACTACGGCGCACAGTTCCACCCCGAGCGCTCCGGCGAGACCGGCTCGCTGATGCTGCGCAACTTCCTCGAGGGCACGGCTGCATGAGTTTCATCGTTTACCCCGCGCTGGATATCCGCGATGGCCGCGTGGTGCGGCTGCGCCAGGGCGACTACGCGCAGGAAACCACCTATGGCGACGATCCATTGCCACGCGCGCAGGCCTTCGCCGCGCGAGGTGCGCAGTGGATGCATCTGGTCGACCTGGACGCTGCACGCGCCGGTGGCTACACGCTGGCACCGCTGCTGTCGTCGATCCGCGCGCAGACGCCGCTGCAGGTGCAGACCGGTGGTGGCGTGCGCGGCCGCGCCGATGTAGCGCGCATCCTCGATGCCGGCGCGGGCCGCGTGGTGGTCGGTTCGCTGGCCGTGCGTCGTCCCGATGAAGTGGTCGGCTGGCTGGAGGAATTCGGCGCCGATCGCATCACCATTGCGCTGGACGCTCGTCAGGATGCGCAGGGCCAATGGCAGCTGCCGGTGCACGGCTGGACCGAGAACGCCGGGGTAACCCTGGATGAGCTGGCGCAGCGCTACGCGCGCGCCGGCATGCGCCACCTGCTGTGCACCGACATCGCCCGCGACGGCATGCTGGCCGGGCCCAACATCGGCCTCTACCAGCACCTGTCGGGCTTGCTGCCGGGTGTGGCGGTGCAGGCTTCCGGCGGCATCCGTGACGTGGCCGACGTTGCCGAAGCGCGACGTGCAGGCTGCGGTGGCGCGATCCTTGGCAAGGCGCTGCTGGAGCAGCGCATGGACCTGGCGGAGGCACTGGCATGTTGAGCCGGCGCATCATTCCGTGCCTGGACGTGCGCGATGGCCGCGTGGTCAAGGGCGTGCGTTTCCGCGACCACGTCGACATGGGCGATATCGCCGAGCTGGCGCAGCGCTACCGTGACCAGGGCGCCGACGAGCTGGTGTTCTATGACATCGGCGCCAGCCCCGAGGCGCGCTCGGTGGACGTGGCCTGGATCGAGCGCATCGCGCGGCTGATCGACATTCCGTTCTGCGTGGCCGGTGGCATCGACAGCGTGGAAACCGCGCGTCGCGTGCTGTTCGCCGGTGCCGACAAGGTGTCGATCAACTCGCCGGCGTTGGGCCGTCCGGAACTGATCACTGAACTGGCCGACGAGTTCGGCGTGCAGTGTGTAGTGGTCGGTGTCGATTCGGTACGCGAGACCGATGGACAGTGGCGGGTGCGCCGCTTCAGCGGGGACCCGGACAAGACCCAGGCGGTGCCACTGCGCACCCTGGACTGGATTGTCGAGGCGCAACGGCGGGGCGCCGGTGAGATCGTGCTGAACTGCATGGACAGCGATGGCGTGCGCCGTGGCTACGATGTCGTGCAACTGCAACAGGCGCGGGCACTGTGCCAGGTACCGTTGATCGCCTCTGGCGGTGCCGGCGCGATGGAGCACTTTGCCGAAGCCTTCGACCAGGCCGACGTCGACGGCGCGCTGGCGGCCAGTGTGTTCCACAGCGGTGCCATCGCCATTCCGGAATTGAAGCGCTACCTGCGCGGACAGCAGATCGAGGTGCGGGATGTCTATTGAAATCAGGCCGTCCTTGGACGCGTTGCAGGCGCTGGACTGGGGCAAGGGCGACGGCCTGCTGCCGGCGGTGGTGCAGGATGCCGATACCCTGCAGGTGCTGATGCTGGGCTATGTCAGCGCAGAGTCGCTGGCGGCCACGTTGGCCATCGGCCACATGACTTTCTTCAGCCGCAGCAAGCAACGGTTGTGGACCAAGGGTGAGCAGTCCGGCAACGTGCTGGTGGTGCAGTCGATCAGCGTCGACTGCGATGCCGATACGTTGCTGGTGATGGCACGTCCCGCCGGGCCGACCTGCCATACCGGCGCCGAGAGCTGTTTCGACCAGGCGCCGAAGGACTTCCTGGGCGGGCTGGGCCAGCTGGTGGCGATGCGCGAGGCACAGCGGCCACCGGGCAGCTACACCACCAGCCTGTTCGAGGGCGGCATCCGCCGCATCGCGCAGAAGGTGGGCGAGGAGGGCGTGGAGACCGCCCTGGCGGCGGTGGCGCAGGACGATGAAGCGCTGCTGGGCGAGGCATCGGACCTGCTGTACCACCTGCTGGTGCTGCTGCGCGCGCGTGGTTTGTCGCTGGAGGATGCGCGGGCGGTGCTGGAAAAGCGCCATCGTTGAGGAAGGCGTGCGGACCAGCGGTCCGCATCCACCTTTGCAATGCAGCCGAGCTTGGCTCGGCTCTACAATACAGGGTCTTCTTCTTTCCCGGACCGCCCATGAAACTGCCTGCCGCCTGGCTGTGCTGCCTGTTGCTGACCTCGCCGGCCTGGGCCGCGGACACTGTGGTCACCGGCAAGGTCTATCTGGAACGCGACGGCCGGCCGGGTCGCGGTGCGACCGATCCGGGCCTGGCCGGGGTGCAGGTCTCCAACGGCGAGACCCTCGTCAAGACCGCCGCCGACGGCAGCTACAGCCTGCCGGTGCGTGATGGCCAGACCGTGTTCGTGATCAAGCCCGATGCGTATTCCTTCCCGAAGGCGGCCGATGGCCTGCCCTCGTTCTGGCGCCACTACCGTCCGAACGGTTCGCCGGCGCTGAAGTACGGCGGCATCGCCGCCACCAGCGACGCCACCCGCAACTGGGATTTCGCCCTGCAGTCGGATCGCCATGACAGCCGCCGTGGTTTCCAGATGCTGGTGTTCACCGATTCGCAGACCGCCAGCCTGAAGGACATCGGCCACTACCAGCAGTCGATCGTGGCGCCGCTGGTCGGCCAGACCAGGGCGCGCATGGGCACCACCCTGGGTGACATCGTCAACGATGACCTGACCCTGTATCCGGCGATCAACAAGGTCACCACCGAACTTGGCGTGCCGTGGTTCCATGTGCCGGGCAACCACGACCTCGACTTCGACGCCGCCAGCGATGAGCACTCGCTGGACAGCTGGCGCAACATCTACGGCCCGGATACCTACGCGGTGGAGGAGGGTGGCGCCAGTTTCGTGTTCCTGGACGACGTGGTGTACGACCCCAAGGCCAAGCCGAAGTACATCGGCGGCCTGCGCGAAGACCAGTTCGCCTTCCTCGCCAGCTACCTGAAGGGCCTGCACAAGGACCGCCTGCTGGTGCTGGGCATGCACATTCCGCTTTTCGACGCCGCACCGGGTCGCGAGACCTTCCGCCATGCTGACCGCCAGCGCCTGTTCGACCTGTTGAAGGATTTCCGCAACGTGCTGGTGCTGAGCGGCCACAGCCACACCCAGCAGCACGTCTACCACGGCAAGGCCGAGGGCTGGAACGGCGACAAGCCGCTGCACGAATACAACGTGGGTGCCAACTGCGGCGCGTTCTGGTCGGGCGTGAAGAATGCCGCCGGCGTGCCGGACAGCACCATGAGCGATGGCACGCCGAAGGGCTATGCATTGCTCGACGTGGCCGGCAATGGCAGCTACAAACTGCAGTACCGCGTGGCCGGCAAGCCGGCCAGCGAGCAGATCGGCCTGCACGCACCGAAGGTGCTCCGCCAGGGGGCCTACCCGGCGTGGGGCATCTATGCCAACGTCTACATGGGTGAGGATGCCAGCGTGGTCGAGTACCGCGTCGATGGCGGCGCCTGGCAGCCGATGAAGCAGGTCAGCCAGCCCGATCCGCGCCTGATGGTGGAGAACGTGGCCGACGATCTGGCTGACAGCCTGCGTGGCTACGACCGCTCGCCGGAGGCCACCGCATCGCCGCACCTGTGGCGTGGCGCGCTGCCGACCGATCTGGCGGTGGGCAGTCACAAGGTCGAAGTACGCTCCACCCAGCCTGACGGTGCGGTGTTCACCGCCACCACCCGCTACAGCCTGCAGACTGCCGAGCCCTGACCTCCGCATCACGGCACCAGCGAAAGGACCCCGCATGGATATCCGCTTCATGGCCGGCACCACGCCGGTGACCCTCAGCCGCCACTGGTTCACCGGCGCGATGCTGCTGCAGAGCGCCACCGAGAAGGTCTGGGTGCAGCACCCGCTGCATCCGGGCACGCACTTCTCCTTCTCGCTGGTACAGTCGTGGCTGCGCCACATCGCAGGCCACGAAGTGCTGGTCGAGCGTACCCGGCCGCTGCTGTTTGCCGGCTTCCGCCCGCAGCGCCTGCGCGTGCTGGTGGATGGCGTGCAGGTGGCCGAACAGGAAGGCATGTAGGCCAACCTGAATCATCGGCGTGCTAGGCAAAGCCGCCCCGATGCCTGAGAATCGGGGCGATTCAATCGATCCAAGCAGGCCAGCGTGACCATCGCAGCAGCGTCCCCGGTTTCCTCCGACTCCGCCCGCGGCGGTCCTCCGCGCAGTCTGGTGGTCGCCGATGTCGGCGGCACCTTCGCCCGCCTTGCGCTGGCTGGAACCCAACCCGGCCAGGCGCCGCTGCTGGGCAGCCATCGCACCTACGCCTGCGCCGAGCATCCCAGCCTGGCGGCGATCCTTGCTGATTTCACCGCTGGCCTTGGCCAGCCAGTGCAGGCCGCGGTGGTGGCCATCGCCGGCCTGCTCGATGGCGATGTACTGATCAATTCCAACCTGCCGTGGATGGTCTCGCTGTCGGCCACCCGCGCGCAGTCCGGTCTGCATGAGCTGCAGTTGATCAATGATTTCGAAGCGGTGGCGCTGGCTATCCCGTACCTGCAGCCGGAAACCCTGGTGCCACTGAACGGCGACGCCGATCCGGCACAGGCGTTCCCGGCGCTGGTGCTGGGCGCGGGCACCGGCCTGGGCGCCGCGCTGCGTTTCGCCGATGGCGGGCGCCCGGTGCTGGCCAGCGAGATCGGCCACGCCGCGCTCGGCGCCGGCAACGCGCTGGAACTGCAGGTGCTGGGCAAGTTGCTGCAGCGCTGGGCGCACGTGGACAACGAGCGCGTGCTGTCCGGTAGTGGCCTGATGAACCTGTATCCGTGCCTGTGCGAGCTGCGCGGCGTCACCCCGGTGTGGACCAGTACCGAAGCACTGATCGGTGCCGCCCGCAGCGGTGAAGACTTGCTGGCGGTGGAGACGCTGCAGGTGTTCTGCGCCTGGCTGGGCAGCCTGGCCGGCGACGCAGCGATCGCCGTCGGTGCACGCTCGGTGTACCTGGCCGGAGGCATTTCCGCGCATGTGCAGGATTTCCTGGCCGATGGCCGCTTCCGTGAGCGCTTCCTCAACAAGGGCGTGCTGACCGAGGTGCTGCGCCAGGTGCCGGTATGGCGCGTGGAGCACGGCCAGCTGGGCGTACTCGGTGCAGCGGTCTGGCACGCCGCACGACAGCCCACGCACGACTGATCGGCACGACCGGCATCGGGCCGGCCGTGCATTGCAGACTGGGAGGGGAAGATGGTGGATCGCAGGCAGTTCCTGCAGGCCAGCGCACTGGCCGCAGGCATGGCGGCTTTGCCGGGCGTGCAGGCGCGCACGCAGGGTGGGGCCAAGGTGGTTTCGACCTGGGACTTCGGCGTGCCGGCCAACCAGGCCGCATGGAAGGTGCTGTCGCAGGGCGGCAGCGCGCTGGATGCGGTGGAAGCGGGCGCACGCTGGGCCGAGAGCGAGCTGTGCAACCCCACCGTCGGCCATTGCGGCAACCCCGATCGCGACGGCGTGCTCAGCCTGGACGCGAGCATCATGGATGGCGATGGCCGTTGTGGCGCGGTGGCCGCGCTGGTGGACATCCTGCATCCGGTGTCGGTAGCCCGCAAAGTGATGGAAAACAGCCCGCATGTTTTGCTGGTGGGCGAGGGCGCGCAGCAGTTCGCGGTGCAGCAGGGTTTCGAGCGCAAGCACCTGCTGACGCCGCAGGCCGAAGCGGCCTGGCGCGAGTGGCTGAAGACCGAGAAGTACCAGCCACAGATCAATGCCGAGCGCCGGGGTATTCCCGGCAACAGCGACAACCACGACACCATCGGCATGCTGGCACTGGACGCCAAGGGCCATCTGGCCGGTGCCTGCACCACCAGTGGGATGGCCTGGAAACTGCACGGACGCGTGGGCGACAGCCCGATCATCGGTGCCGGCCTGTATGTCGACAACGAAGTGGGTGCGGCCACCGCCTCTGGCGTGGGTGAGGAGATGATCCGCAACGCCGCCTCGTTCCTGGTGGTCGAGCTGATGCGCCAGGGGCGCTCGCCTGCCCAGGCCTGCCGCGAGGCAATCGACCGTGTGGTGCGCAAGCGGCCGGAGGCGAGCAAGACCCTGCAGGTGTGCTTCCTGGCCATGAACAAGCAGGGCGAGGTGGGCGCCTACGCGTTGCATCGCGGCTTCGTCTACGCCGTGTGCGATGCGCAGCGCCAGGATGACCTGCGCGATTCGCCGTCGATCTATGCGAGCACCCAGGCGTGAGCACGCGGCTGACCCTGGAGATCGCCAGCAACTCCCTGGCCTCGGCGTTGGCGGCGCAGGCCGGCGGGGCCGACCGCATCGAGCTGTTCGACAACCTGGCCGAGGGTGGCACCACGCCATCGTTTGCCACCATCGCGATTGCCCGCGAACGCCTGTCGATTCCGCTGTTCGTGCTGGTGCGCCCGCGCCCGGGCGACTTCCACTACGACGCGCTGGAAACCGAACTGATGCTGCGTGACATCGCGCAGTGCCGCGCGCTGGGCTGCGATGGCGTGGTGATCGGCGCACTGGACGTGCAGGGCGGCGTTGACGTGGCGTTGTGCCGTGAACTGATGCAGGCCGCCGGGCCGTTGCAGGTGACCTTCCATCGCGCCTTCGACGCCGCCCGCGATCTGCCGGCGGCACTGGAGCAGGTGATCGAACTGGGTTGCCAGCGCGTGCTGACCTCCGGCGGCCAGGTCAGCGCCGAGGCCGGTGCCGAGGTGCTGGCGGGCCTGGTCACCCAGTCGGCGGGGCGCATCACGGTGATGGCCGGCGCCGGACTGGGCCCGGCCAATATCGCCGCCGTCGCGCGACGGAGCGGCTGTGCCGAGTTGCACGCCTCGGCGAAAGGCCTGCGGCGCTCGGCCATGCAGTTCCAGAATCCGGCCCTGCGCGGACTGGATCCGGACTGGAGCCAGACCAGCACCGCGACCGTGGCCGCCCTACGGCAGGCGCTGGACGGCGCAAGGTAACCCGTTTCTTCTCTGTAGAGCCGAGCCCACGCTCGGCTGCTTTTCGCGGCGAACAACAGCAGCCGAGCGCGGGCTCGGCTCTACAACGACGCGCTGTCGACCGTACACGCCATCACGGACAAAACAGTTCCGCGCGCGATTGTCGCGATCGTGTCATTGACGTGTGCGCCATTCTCTCAGCGATGTTTCGCAACCCTTTGATTGTTCTGGATGCCGGCAGCCGATGGCAGCATTCCCTCGGGTGTTGCTGCGCCGCCGCATGCCGTGCATGGTTCAGCTGTGCTTTAGTTTGGATCGATCCACAGGGGAGGGCGCCGCGACGGTCTTGAACCGATCCAAGCGCCCGGATCAGCCGTGGTGCCGCGCCACCACCCGTCCGTGCGTCCACACTTTCGAAGAGCAACCACCCATGGCTCAGATCGTCCGCAAGCGCCGTCACCTGCTGTCCCAGGCCCTGGTCCTGGCCCTGCTTCCCCTGGCTGCCAGTGCGCAGGAAGCCCCAAGCTCGTCCACCAAGGATCTCGATGCGGTCACCGTCACCGGCTCGCGCATCAAGCGCGCCAGTGTCGAAGGCCCGGCACCGGTCAATGTGATCACCGCCGCGCAGATCCAGAAGGAAGGCTTCGTCAGCGTGTACGACGCGCTGAAGACCCTCACCGAAGCGACCGGCACTGTTGAAGCCGCCTCGCAGTGGGGCTCGCATACGCCCAATGCCAGCGGCCTGAATCTGCGCGGGATGGGCCCGAACCGCTCGCTGTTGCTGGTCAACGGCCGTCGCGTGGCGGACTACCCGCTGCCGTATGGCGGTGAAACCAACTTCTCCAACTACGGCAACATTCCGGCCGCGGCGGTGGAGCGCATCGAAGTGCTGACCGGTGGCGCCTCGGCCATCTATGGCTCCGATGCGATCGCCGGCGTGGTCAACGTCATCCTCAAGACCAACTACGACGGCGACGAAGTGCGCGTGCGCGGCGGTACCTCCACCGAAGGCGGCCGCGATACGTGGGATCTGTCCTGGGCCGGCGGCAGGACCGGCGACAACTGGAGCGTGACCTACGCGCTGCAGTACACCAAGCGCGACCCGCTGTTTGGCCGTGACCGCCCGCAGATGGACGACGCCGATGATGCACCGTATCCATCCTGGAACATGGAACAACGCAAAGTCGGCTTCCGTCCCACCGCCGGCCTGGCGCTGATCGATCCGACCACCGGCCAGCGCCTGGCGCCGCCCACCGGCACCTGCGAGAAGTTCGATGGCGAGTACTACACCGCGGATCGATTGGTCTACAACTACGCCGCCAACACCATCACCAACACCGGCCGCCTGTGCGGCATGCGTGCGGACTATGCGAACTGGCTGCTTACGGGCGGTGCCGAGAACGTGTCCGGCAACCTGTATGCCACCTTCGACTTCAGCAATGACCTGCAGGCCTGGACCAACCTGGCCGTCTACCGCTCCGAAGCGATCTGGGGCACCAATCCGCCGAGCGTGTCGCTGATCGACGACGACAACGGCTACTACTGGGATGCCAACCGCAACCGCCCGATCCTGGGCGTGCGCCAGTTCACGCCAAATGAAGTCGGTGGCGTGGATACGCTGCGCAACACCAACCGCGAACTGTCCTGGGACTGGAGCGCCGGCCTGCGTGGCCGCCTCGCTGACCGCTTCGACTGGAGCGCCACAGTGGGGCGTTCCTACTACCGCGTTGAAGAACGGCAGAACGTGGTCGACAAGCAGAAGTCGTATGACTACTTCCTGGGTCCGAAGCTGGGCACCACCGCCGATGGCGAGGCGATCTACGCACTGAACGAATCGCGCTGGTGGAATCCGCTGACGCCGGACCAGTACTGGCAGATGGGCACGGTGGCGAGGAACCGCGCATCATCGTGGGTCAACCAGGCTTCGGCGGACATCACCGGCGAGCTTTTCCAAGGGTGGGTGGGTCCGATTTCGTTCGCGGCAGTGGCCGAAGTCGCGCAGCAGGGCTATCACCTCAGCCCCGATCCGCGTGCAGGTATCGACTTCGACCTGCAGAACGTCGATCGCGGCGGCGGCGAGCGCACCCGCTATTCGGCCGGCGTCGAGTTCAAGATCCCGCTGCTGGAGAGCGTGACCGCCACTGCGGCCGCGCGCTATGACCGTTATGGCAACTACAAGGCTGACAACAGCGGCGAAGCGCTGGACATCGGCAGCCAGAAGGAAACCACCTGGAACGTCGGCCTGGAATGGCGCCCGGTGGAGTCGCTGCTGGTGCGTGGCTCCTACGCCACCAGTTTCCATGCGCCGGACATGCACTACCTGCTGGGCCAGCCGAGCAGCTCCGAAGTGCAGACCTATGACCGCCTGCGCTGCATCCAGAGCGGCGCTTACCTGGTCAACAACTGCGGCGTGGGCAACACCGACGTCTGGTACACCTTCGACGTGAACCGCCGCGGCACGCCACTGCTGCGTTCGGAAACCGGCGATTCGTGGACGGTCGGTTTCGTCTGGGATGTGATGCCCAATCTGTCGGTCAGTGCCGACTACTGGGCGATCAAGCTGGAAGACATGATCGTCGACGTCGGCGCCGACGAGGTGCTGGCCAGCGAAGCCGGCTGCCTGACCGGCAAGAACATCGACGGTACACCGTGGGCCAATCCGGCCGGTGGCGAATACTGCGCCGGCATCCTGGCCCGCGTGAACCGCGACAGCAACGGCCGTCTGGTATCGATCGAGCGCGGGCCGTTCAACCTGGCCAGCCGCGAAGTGCGCGGTATCGACCTGACCGCGCGCTATCGCCTGGAAACCGCGCAGTGGGGCAGCTTCCAGCTGGGCCTGAACTACACCAACCAGATCTCGACCAAGGAACAGCGCTACGCCAACGACCCGAACCCGGAGCGTCGTGACCGCGACCTGCGCAGCAAGCTGCGCGCGAGCCTGGCCTGGCAGCGCGGCAACTGGAACGCCAATGTCTATGCCGACCGCATCGGTTCGGTGCCGGGCGTGCGCTACCACTGGGGCACCGATCGCCTGAACAACCCGGGTGGCTGTCTGCCGTTCGCTGATGGCTATGTGCCCAGCGACAGCCCGTCGCTGAACTGCCTGGAACCGGCAACACGTCCGGATGGCTCGCCCAACCCGAACCCGAACGCCGGCCAGCAGACCACGCGCTACTACGGGCGGGTCGGGCCGTTCATCACCTGGAACTTCAACATGGGCTACCAGGTGACCGAACGCGCCAAGGTCAACGTCTACGTCAACAACGTGTTCAATTCGGCCAGCTGGAACCACAAGGATCCGTACAAGCTGGACTATGACTTCGCCCCGACCCGCCTGCTCGGCGCGGTGGGCCGCGAGTTCGCGCTGGAGTACGTGTTCACCTTCTGAGGCGGATTGCGGGCGGTACGCCGGGCCTGGCCCGGCGATACCGGCTGGACGTGGCGGCTGGATTTGACCTTCCCACGATGGCAAGGTTTAGCCTGTCCGCATCCAGAAGGAACCCCGGGAATCCGATCATGAGCACGCCCCGCGCCATTGCAGCCCCCGCAAGCCCCGCCACCATCAGCCTGCCCATCGAGGGCATGACCTGCGCCAGCTGTGTCGGCCGGGTCGAGGCCGCGCTGTCCAAGGTCGAAGGTGTGGGCAGTGTTTCGGTCAATCTGGCCACCGAGCGCGCGGATATCCGCCCGTCGGGCCCGGTCGATCGGGCCGCGCTGATCCAGGCGGTGGAGCGGGTGGGCTATGACGTGCCCGCCGCTACCGTTGAACTGGCCGTGGAAGGCATGACCTGCGCTTCCTGCGTGGGTCGCGTGGAACGCGCGCTGCTGGCGGTGCCGGGCGTCAGCCAGGCCAGCGTGAACCTGGCCACGGAGCGTGCGACCGTGCGCGGCGTGGCAGGCGTTGACGCGCTGGTGGCGGCCATCGACAAGGTCGGCTACGCCGCACACCTGATCGAGGCCGGCGTGCAGTCCGACGATGAGGCTGCAGAAAAGAAGGATGCCGAGCGCGCCGGACTGAAACGCGACCTGATCGTGGCGTCCGCGCTGGCGCTACCGGTGTTCGTGCTGGAGATGGGTTCGCACCTGATTCCCGGCATGCACGAGTGGGTGATGGCCACCATCGGCATGCAGGCCAGCTGGTACCTGCAGTTCGTGCTGACCCTCCTGGTGCTGGCCATCCCCGGCCGCCGTTTCTACCAGAAGGGCTTCCCGGCACTGCTGCGGCTGGCGCCGGACATGAACTCGCTGGTGGCGGTGGGCACCGCCGCGGCGTTCGGTTATTCGGTGGTAGCGACCTTTGCACCGCGGCTGTTGCCACCGGGCACGGTGAACGTCTACTACGAAGCGGCGGCGGTGATCGTCGCGCTGATCCTGCTCGGCCGCTTCCTTGAAGCTCGGGCCAAGGGCCGTACCTCCGAGGCGATCAAGCGCCTGGTCAACCTGCAGGCCAAGGCCGCCCATGTGATCCGTGACGGCCGCACCGTCGACATCCCGGTCAATGAAGTGCAGAGCGGCGACGTGGTGGAAGTGCGCCCGGGCGAGCGCGTGCCGGTCGACGGCGAGGTGGTCGAGGGTCGCAGCTACATCGACGAGTCGATGATCAGCGGCGAGCCGATTCCGGTCGAGAAGCAGCCGGGAAGCAGCGTTGTCGGTGGCACGGTCAACCAGAAGGGCGCACTGACGGTGCGAGCCACGGCGGTGGGCGCGCAGACGATGCTGGCGCAGATCATCCGCATGGTCGAACAAGCGCAGGGCTCGAAGCTGCCGATCCAGGCGGTGGTCGACAAGGTCACGTTGTGGTTCGTGCCGGCGGTGATGCTGGCCGCGCTGGCGACCTTCGCGGTCTGGCTGATCTTCGGTCCATCGCCGGCGCTGAGCTTCGCGCTGGTCAATGCGGTGGCGGTGCTGATCATTGCCTGCCCCTGCGCGATGGGCTTGGCCACGCCGACCTCGATCATGGTCGGTACTGGCCGTGGTGCTGAAATGGGTGTGCTTTTCCGCAAGGGTGAAGCGCTGCAGCTGCTGAAGGACGCGCAGGTGGTGGCGGTGGACAAGACCGGCACGCTGACCGAAGGCCGCCCGCGCCTGACCGACCTGGAGATCGCCGACGGTTTTGATCACGGCACGGTGCTGGCAGCGTTGGCGGCAGTGGAGTCGCGCTCGGAGCATCCGATTGCCCGCGCCATCGTGGATGCGGCTACCGAGCAGGGCATCGCGTTGCCGGCGATGGCCGATTTCGAATCGGTCACCGGCATGGGCGTGCGTGCCAGCGTTGATGGCGCGCGCGTGGAGGTGGGGGCGGATCGTTTCATGCGCGATCTGAGGGTGGATATCACGCCGTTCGCGGCGCTGGCCACCCAGCTTGGAACGCAGGGCAAGTCGCCGCTGTATGCCGCCATCGACGGCCGCCTGGCCGCGATCATCGCGGTATCCGATCCGATCAAGCCGAGCACGCCGGCCGCGATCGCGGCACTGCACCAGCTCGGCCTGAAGGTGGCGATGATCACCGGTGACAACGCCGGTACCGCGCAGGCGATCGCGCGCGAGCTGGGCATCGATGAGGTGGTGGCCGAGGTGCTGCCGGAAGGCAAGGTCGAGGCCGTGCGCCGCCTGAAGGCCACGCATGGCCACGTCGCCTTCGTCGGCGATGGCATCAATGATGCGCCGGCACTGGCCGAAGCCGATGTCGGCCTGGCCATCGGTACCGGCACCGATATCGCGGTGGAGTCGGCCGATGTGGTGCTGATGTCGGGCAACCTGCAGGGCGTGCCCAATGCCATCGCGCTGTCCAAGGCGACGCTGGGCAACATCCGGCAGAACCTGTTCTGGGCGTTCGCCTACAACACCGCGTTGATTCCGGTAGCGGCCGGCGTGCTGTACCCGGTGTGGGGCGTGCTGCTGTCGCCGGTGTTCGCGGCCGGTGCGATGGCATTGTCCAGCGTGTTCGTGCTGGGCAACGCGCTGCGACTGCGCCGCTTCCAGCCGCCGATGGCGGATGCCGCCGCTGCCACCCACTGAAGGAGATCCGCATGAACATCGGTGAAGCTGCCAAGGCCTCCAGCGTGTCGGCGAAGATGATCCGCTACTACGAGCAGATCGGCCTGATTCCCGCAGCTGATAGAACCGAGTCGGGCTACCGGGCGTATTCGCAGGCGGACATCCACCGCCTGCGTTTCATCCGCCGTGCGCGCGATCTCGGCTTCCAGGTGGCCGAGATCACCGATCTTCTGGGCCTCTGGAATGACACCTCGCGGCACAGTGCCGACGTGAAGCATCTGGCCGAACAGCACATCGCCGATCTGGAACAGCGCATCGAGCACATGCGGCAGATGGCCGACACGCTTAAGTCGCTGATCAGCTGTTGTGCGGGAGACGAGCGCCCTGAGTGCCCGATCCTGCAGCGGCTGGGTGAGGACGATGAGACGCCGGTGCCGGTTGATACCGCGAAGACCGGTGCAGTGCGGCGACGCGCACAGAAGCATTGAATCGATATCGCGTGAACCAAAAAGCCCGCCCTGTGACAGTGCACGGGGCGGGCTTCGTTGTGGACGCAGGGCAGGGGTCAGACGGTACGCGGCGGGAAACCGGCATCGTTCACCGCGGCGAACACCTGTTCCTGCGACGCGGTGGTCTGCACCTTGACCAGGCCGGTCGGCGGGTCGGCAACCACGCTGGCGTCCGGATCGATCTGCTGGATCGCGCGGGTCACGCTGCGCGCGCAACCACCGCAGGTCATGCCTTCAACATGGAATTCCATCTGTAGCTCCTTCGGTGCTCTTGGGGTGGAGTCAGTGTGCACCTTCCAACGATGGCAGGGTCAAGCGCCGGGCTGAACGACAGGCAAGGCGCCGACAAAAAACGGCAGCCACCTGTACCAGCGTGGCTGCCGTGGAGGAACGTCCCCGCCGGAGCAGGGCGTGGGTTGCGCCGGGCGTACCCGCGCAACCCGTCGTGCTTCAGAACTTCCAGGTGGCGCCGAAGTACAGCTGGCGGCCTGCGTAGGTGTTGGAGACGAGGCGGGCCTTGGTGTCATTGCCCAGGTGCACGCGCTGCTCGGACTTGGTGGCATTGATCACCGAGGCGGTCAGGGTCCAGTCCGGGGTCAGGTTGTAGGCAACATTCAGGTCCAGCTGGTCATACGGTTCGGTGTAGACGGTGAGGCCATTGTTGAGCCCGCCGACCACCTGGCCGCGACGGTTGAACGAAGCGCGCGCGAGGAACTTCTCGTTCTCGTAGAACACCGTGACGTTGGCCTGGTTCTTGGCGCTGCCAACCAGCGGCGAGGAGCCGATTTCCTGGCCGTCCAGAACAATCGAGGCCAGGTTGGTGTCGTTGTAGGTGTAGTTGGCCTGCACGCCGAAGCCGAAATCGAAGGTGTACTGGCCATACAGCTCGACGCCCTGCGACACACCATCGCGGCCATTGGCCTGGGTCTCGTAGCGCTGCACGTTCACCGCTTCACCGTTGATGACCATCGGCGTGTCGCGCACCACCGGCAAAGTGAAGTTGTCCACGTTCTTGCGGAACAGGCCGACGCCGGCGACTGCGCCCGGCTGGAAGTACCACTCCAGGCCCAGGTCGAACTGGGTGGCCTTGAACGGTTCCAGCTGCTTGTTGCTGCCCTGGCCCACCCAGCCTGCGGTCGAAGCGCCACCGGCAACGCGGCGATCATTGACGTACTCTTCGCTGTAATAGCTCAGTGCGCCCGGTGCTGCGATGTCGGTGTAGCCGGGGCGGGCGATCACCTTCGATGCGGCGCCACGCAGCACCAGCGTGTCGGTGATGTCCCAGGCGATATTGAAACTCGGCAGCACGTCGGTGTACGTGCGATCCACGCCGATCAGGCTGTAGGTCTTGCTCTGCGCCAGGTCGTGCGGCAGGCGCACGAAGCCGCTCTCGCAGCTGTAGGTCGGGTAGGCTGCAGCGGCCGGATCGGTGCACGCCATCGGCGCGCCGGACGCGTTGTCCAGGAAGTAGTCGTTGAACTTCTCGATCGAGTCGGAGGACTGCGCGAACTGCTTGGTGCGCACCACGCGCACGCCAACGTTGCCGCGCAGACGCTCGGTGCGGAAGTTGGCCTGGAAGTAGCCCGAATAGATCTTCTCGTTGACGTTGTAGACGAAGTCTTCCTCGGTACGGTTGTGCGAACCGCCGTAGGTCTTGTTCAGGTAGTCGATGTAGGCCGGGTAGTTGATGCCCGGGAACACGTTGGCATTGAAGCCACCAGCGATGTTGCTGATCGGGTTGGACAGGAAGAAGCCAGGCTGCGCATCGCCGGCAGTCGGATCGCAGCCGCTCTGGTAGCGGCTGTTGTCATAGTCGGCCGGGTCACGGCCCGGGCACACCCAGTAGGTGTTGCCGGTGTTGCGGTGGACCTTGCCATCACGGTACTTGGCACCGAACTGGATGGAGTCCAGCCAGCCGGATTCAAACAGCTTGGTGACGTCGGCCTGGAAGTAGTTCTGCTTGACCTCGGTGCGCTTCCACGACGAATCGGTCGAGCCGGTGTCGACTTCCGCGATGCCGTTCATCAGCTGCTGCTGCAGGTCGGGCGAGAAGGTGGCCGAAGGCGTGCCGGTCAGATCCCAGGCGCTGTACAGATTGCCCGACAGGTAATCGTTGCCGACCTTGCGGCGCGGCTTGGCCGACATCCGGAAGTTCATGGACGGACCACCTTCGGACCAGGTGCGGCCGCCGGTGAACGAGGCCTTCCACAGCGGGCTGATGTCCCAGTCGATGGTCAGGTCAGCGGTCTGCGACAGCGCCTTTTCCTTGCTGTAGCCACCGGTCAGCTGCGGCGTCGGAACCGTGCAGTCGTCCGGGCCCCAGCCACCGGGCTTGAGGCCGGCAGCCTTGGCCTGGTCTTCATTGCAGTAGTAGGTCTTTCCAGCCAGCTTTTCGAACTGGGCGCCGGTAACGGTGTTGCCGCTGGGATCGAAGTCCAGGCCGTTGAGCAGGCGTCCACCGGCCCAGTTTCCATCGCCATTGAAGCGGGCCATGCTCCATTCCGGAATCTTCAGCATGTTCTGGGTGTAATCACCCTGCAGTTCGAAGCGGAAGTAGTTGGCCGTCATCGTGACGTTGTCGACCGGCTTGAACTGGAAGGTCAGCTGGCCGCCCTTGCGCTCGCGCTTCTCTTCCTTCACCGCGAAGTTGACCGACGTCGGCATGAAGAAATCGCTGTAGTTGCCGCCGGTCTGGTTGTTGAAACCGGACTTGCCCCACCAGTAGTGGATGCCATCCTGCGCCTGCACGTTGCCATAGGCATCGCGCGCCTTGCCAGCGCCATACCACTGGTAGTCCTCGGTGCTGGCTTCCATGGTACGGGTGGTGCGCTTCTGCTGCGTCACGCCGATCAGCACGCCGAAACGCTCATCCTTGCTGTGCCACGAATACAGGGCCGAGGCCTGCGGGTCCATATCGTGGTGGGTATCGGAAGAGGTGCCCTCGAGCGTGACGAAGCCCGAGTTGGATTCCATGTCCAGCGGACGACGGGTGTGCAGGATGACCGTGCCGCCGATGCCGCCTTCGTCGATGCGTGCTTCCGGCGACTTGAACAGCTCCGCGCTGGACAGCATGTTCGACGGCAGCAGGGTGTAGTTGAACGAACGGGTCGCTTCGTCGTTGGTTTCCGACGTGGCGACGTAGTTGCCGTTCAACTGGGTCAAGGTCAGGTCGGGTGCCAGGCCACGCACGCTGACGGTCTTGCCTTCGCCGCCGCTGCGGGTGATGACCACGCCGGGCACGCGCTGCAGTGCGTCGGCCACGTTCTTGTCGGGGAACTTGCCGACGTCTTCGGCGGTGATCACTTCGACCACGGCGTTGGCGTCGCGCTTCTGCTCAAGGCTCTTTTCGATGGCGTAGCGGTAGCCGGTGACCTGGACGCTGTCCAGAGTGGTGGCATCCGGCGCGCCGGTAGACGTGGCCTGTTGCGCGGCGGCGCCAGCCGGAATGACGGCGGCGGCCAAGGCCAGCGCGATGGCCAACGCCAGTGCGTCCTGGCCATGCGTACGTGTTGAATGCTTCATTCCCATCTCTCCCTCTCTCCTGGATTGATCCGGTGACGTGGCACGGACAACTTGAATCGATCTAATTTGAAGTGACATTGTCGCTATCGCCATGCAGTGGCAGTTGCACCGTGCACGTGGCCTGGTACGTCCTGTTGCCGCTCCCCCAACTCCCGGCCATCGCAACGTCGTCTTGGATCGATCTAAGCGATGGGCGGGCGTTTTTTAGCATGGGTCGCCCGCGGGCGCATGCTGCTCCGCAATATGGTACTGGCGTGGCGAAGGGATGACGGTTTGCTGAAAACAGTGAAATCGTTTTCGTGCGCAGGGGAAGGGTGGGTCGGCAGGGCTGCGCCCTGCACCTGCTTCAAGCCAGGGCGACGTCTACAGCCAAAGCCAAAGCCAAAGCGGCTCTGGGTTGTCTGTGGCTTGGCGGGGCGGTGTCGGATTGCGGGGACGCCGTAAACCCCCAGACCGGCCCAGCCGCTGGCGGCTGTGCGTTCAGGCGCTTGCGAAGCAGTGCTTCGCAAGCAAAGCGCCCTCACCCCTGGGGGCTTGGCCGCGGCATCCATGCCGCGGACACCCCGCAATCCGACACCGCCCCACCTTCGACAGTTTCCCGGTGACGGTTGGATTGATCCTGGTGCGGCATGGGGTCATGGGGTCAGATCCGTTTTCCTTTGGAAAACGGATCTGACCCCAATTGATTTCGCTATCTGACAGAGATTCATCCACGCATGGCGTGGATCTACAGATCGCGGAAATCTGTCGAAGGCGGGGTGGGTCCGGTTGCGGGGGTGTCCGCGGCATGGATGCCGCGGCCAAGCCCCCAGGGACGGGTTTACGGCGTCCCCCGCAACCGGACCCAGCCCGACTCCCCGCAGGAAACCAGCTTCTGCTGTTGCTGTTGCTGTTGCTCCAGCTCGGAGCAGGTGCAGGGCGCAGCCCTGCCGAACACCCCCCTCTCATGCTGCGCCGCAGAATGCATTCGGCTGAACCTGCATGCTCTACTTGAATCGATCTAAATTCACGGTCACACGGGTCGGGCGTCATTCCAGGGGGAGCTTTCTGCCGGTTACGGCGAGGCTCAGCGGAACGGCGCCGGACGCCCCGGCCGTCTGCCTCCGTGTCATCGACTACAGGAACCCGACATGCGTCCAGTGCCGTCCGCTCCCGCCGTCCCATTGTCTTCGCGCCCGCTGGCGCGCCTGGCCTGCCTGCTCGCGCTGTCGGCGTCGCCGATGCTGCTGCAGGCCGCGCCGGCTGCGCTGGAACGCGAGGTCAACACCTTCATCGGCAGCAAGGACGACGGCAACACGTTCCCGGGCGCGTCGGCACCGTTCGGCCTGATCCAGGTCAGCCCGATCGGCAGCCACTACTCGGGCTGGCGCTATGACGACGAGAAGATCCGCGGTTTCGGCCACTCCTTCATCTCCGGCGCAGGTTGCTGGGAGCAGGGCGGCCAGGTGTCGGTGCTGCCGGTGACGGGTTCGATCGGCCCGGGCGGCGATTTCGATACCGGCAACGCCAAGCAGTTTGACCACAAGGCGTATGCCTCGTCGTACACCCATGACGGCGAGGTCGGCCAGGCCGGCTATTACAAAGTGCGGCTGACCAGCTACGGCGGCATCGACGCAGAATCGACCGCACGTACGCGCGCCGCAGCCGAGCGCTACACCTTCAGCCAGCGCCAGGGCGATGGCCACGTGCTGGTCAATGTCGGCCAGGCCAACGAGCGCCATTCGGTGATCGGCAGCGTGGTCGATGTGGTCGGCGACCGCGTGGTGGAAGGCAAGCTGGTCACCAAGAGTTTCTGTGGCGGCCACCAGTACACCACCTGGTTCCGCATCGAGTTCGATCGCCCGTTCAAGGCGCATGGCACTTGGGGCGAGGGTGGTGGCCTGCCGGGCGCACGCCACAGCATGGAAGGCGAACAGAAGCCGAATGGGGCCTGGCTCAGCTTTGATCTGGCCAAGGGCCAGTCGGTGACGGCGGTCAGCGCGATCTCGCACGTGGATGCCGAAGGCGCGCGCATCAACCTGCGCGCGGACGGCATGCAGGATGGGGCGCTGCTCGGTTTCGACCGCATGCGTGCGTTGTCCCAGCAATCCTGGCGCGAGCAGCTGGGCCGGGTGCGCGTGCAGGGTGGCAACGCCGACGACCGCGCGGTGTTCTACAGCGCGGTCTACCACGCGCTGCTGCAGCCGATGACCGGCAACGACGCCGACGGCCGCTACCGCGGCTATGACGATGGTATCCACCGTGCCGACGGCTGGACCTACTACGAGTACTTCTCGCTGTGGGATACCTACCGCGCGCAGAACCAGTGGCTGGCGCTGACCCGCCCGGACGTGGCACGCGATATCGGCCGTACCCTGCTGGCGATCGACGAGCAGGGTGGTTGGCTGCCGCGCTGGGGCTATGCCAACTTCGAGACCAACATCATGACCGGCGACCCGGTCACCCCGTTCATGGTCGACCTGTGGCGCTTCGGCGCGCTCAAGGGCCGTGAATCGCAGGCCTGGGATGCGCTGCGCCGCAACGCCTTCGGCACGCCGCCGTTGAACTCGCGCATGGCCGGCCGTTCCGGCAACCCGACCTATCTGGACAAGGGCTACGTGGTCTACGACCGCGCGTTCCCGTCCAAGGGCATGGACGTCGATCCGCACCATGGCGGTTCGGCCACCTTGGAATACGCGCTGGCCGACTGTGCGCTTTCGCAGATGGCCGATGGCCTCGGCCACGCGCAGGACGCGGCGACGCTGCGTGAGCGCGGCCGCAACTGGCGCAAGGTGTGGGACCCGCAGGTGCGTGACGCCGAGACCGGCTTCACCGGTTTTCCGCGCCCGCGCACCGAAGATGGCCAGTGGTACACGCCGGCCGATGGCCACTACAGCCCGCGCTCGCATCACGGTTTCCATGAAGGCACAGCGTGGCAGTACCAGTGGCTGGCGCAGCAGGACGTGCCGGGCCTGGTCGAGGCGATGGACGGCCGCGAACAGGCCGGCCGCCGCCTCGATGCCTTCTTCGCGATGGACGCGCTGCAGGCCGACCCGCTCAATGCCGCCCGCAAAGAGTGGGTGGTCGGGCCGTACAGCTATTACAACCAGTTCCGCTACAACCCGAACAACGAGCCCGACCTGCACTCGCCGTGGCTGTACACGCTGATCGGCCAGCCGTGGAAGACCGCCGCCGTGGTGCGCGCCGCGCAGCAGTTGTTCACCAACGCGCCCAACGGCGTGACCGGCAACGATGACCTCGGCACGATGTCGGCCTGGTACCTGTTCAGTGCCATCGGCGTGTATCCGGCGGTGCCCGGCAGCGGCCAGTTCCTGCTGCACACCCCGCGCTTCAGCAAGGTGGAAGTGGACATGGGCAACGGCCGCACCCTGCGCATCGACGCGCCGGGCGCCGATGGCCGCCGCCTGCAGTATGTGCAGGGCGTCCAGGTCGACGGCCAGGCGCATGCACCGGTATGGCTGGACTGGAACCGCCTGCAGCAGGGCCCGCGCCTGCACTTCGCGCTCGATGCGAAGGCGCCGGAGCAGGGCTGGGGTACGGCGGTGAAGGACCTGCCGGTGTCCTGGTGCGCGGCACCGGGCAGCCAGCTGCGCTGAGCCGGACTGTGCCGTTCGCGGTCACCCAGCGAACGGCACGGCACGACACGGCCCTGATCCATTAGGCTTGAGCCTCCAGCGGAGTCCGGGAAGACGATGAACGACAACGGCAGCAGTCCCAGCAAGCGCGCCGGCAAGGCGGTGACGGTGACCGACATCGCGCGTGCCATCGGCGTGTCACGGGCAACCGTGTCGCTGGTGCTGCGTGGCAGCCCACTGGTCAACGTCGATACCCGCGCCAAGGTCGAGGCCGAACTGCGTCGCCAGCGCTATGTCTACAACCGCGCGGCGGCCAACCTCCGTCGTCGAACGTCGTCAAGCATCGCGCTGGTGATCAACGATCTGTCCAACCCGTTCTTCGCCGAATTCGCCTCCGGCGTGGACGAGGCGTTGGGCGGGCGCGGCTACGTGACCCTGCTGGGCAGTACCGGTGAATCGCCGGAGCGCCAGCAGGCGGTGCTGTCCACGCTGATGGAACACACTCCGGCCGGCTTGATCCTGTCGCCGGCCGAGGGCAGCGATACCGCGCAGTTGCGGCAGGCGTTGGGTGCCAATGCCAACGTGCTGCTGTTCAATCGTGAACTGGACGGCGCCGACTGGGACTTCCTGACCTTGGACAACCAGCACGGTGCCTATCTGGCCACGCGCCACCTGATCGAGCGCGGCCATCGCCAGATTGCCTTCTTCGGCGGCCATGCTGCATCGAGCTCGTGCCACCAGCGCCGCGCCGGTTTCCAGCAGGCGCTGGCCGAAGCGGGCCTGTCACTGCCGCCGGGTTGGATGATCGAGTCGGCGCCGAACCGCCTGGAAGCCGCGGCACGTACCGATGAATTGTTTGCCGACGGCCATCGCCCGAGTGCGGCGGTCTGCTACAACGACACCGTCGCGCTGGGCCTGATGCTGGGCTTGAATTCACGTGGCATCCGTCCGGGCGGTGATTTTGCCGTTACCGGTTTCGATGATATTTCCGAGGCGTCGGTCGCGGTACCGCCACTGACCACGCTCACCGCCGATCCGCGCGAGCGGGGTCGGCAAGCTGCCGCGCTGCTGCTGCAACGATTGGACGAACCGGACGCGCCACCACGGCGCACGGTGGCGCCGGTGCAGTTGCGCATCCGCGAAAGCAGTGCCGCACGGCCGAACTGATTCCTTCCACATACCCCTTCCACGCAACAACGACCTTCCGCGCATCGAGGCGCGTACCGCATGCCGATCTCCGCAACGCCCCGTCCAACGGGATCTTCGGGCAACGCACCCGCCGTCACCAACGGCAAGGCGCTGGCTGTCGTCACCACGATCTTCTTCATGTGGGGCTTCCTGACCTGCCTCAATGACATCCTGATCCCGCACCTGAAGGCGGTGTTCGAGCTGAACTACGCCAAGGCGATGCTGGTGCAGTTCACCTTCTTCGGCACCTATTTCCTGATGTCGCTGCCGGCGGGTCGCCTGGTGGCGGCGCTGGGCTACAAGAAGGGCATCGTGGCCGGCCTGGTGATCGCCGGTATCGGTGCGCTGGGCTTCTGGCCCGCGGCCGAGCTGCGCGTGTACGGCGCCTTCCTTGGTGCGCTGTTCGTGCTGGCTACCGGCATCACCGTGCTGCAGGTGGCTGCCAATCCCTACGTCGCGCTGCTGGGCCCGGAGCAGACCAGTTCCAGCCGCCTGACCCTGGCGCAGGCACTGAACTCGCTGGGCACGGCCATCGCCCCGATCTTCGGCGGCATGCTGATCCTGTCCAACACGGTCAAGAGCGCTGACGACATCGCGGCGCTGCCGGCCGCCGAACAGCTGGCCTACCGCGCCGCCGAGGCGCAGGCGGTGCAGGGCCCGTACGTGGGCCTGGCGGTTGCGCTGGTGCTGCTGGCGCTGTTCGTGTTCCTGTTCCGCCTGCCGGCGCTGAGCGACGCCACCGAGCAGGCCGACCAGGGCCACCATCACAGCTACCTGGATGCGCTGCGCAAGCGCCACCTGCTGCTGGGCGTGCTCGGCATCTTCTTCTACGTCGGTGCCGAAGTGTCGATCGGCAGCTTCCTGGTCAATTACCTGTCGATGCCGAACATCGGTGGCTTCAGCGAACAGGAGGCCACCCATTACGTGTCGGCCTACTGGACGATGGCGATGATCGGCCGCTTCGCGGGCTCCGCGCTGCTGGCGCGCTTCTCGCCGAGCCGCCTGCTGGCGATCTTCGCGCTGGTCAACGTGGCCCTGCTGGTCACGACCATGCTGAGCTCCGGCAACATCGCGCTGTACTCGGTGGTGGCGATCGGCCTGTTCAATTCGATCATGTTCCCGACCATCTTCGCGCTGAGCATCGAGCGCCTGGGCCCGCTGACCAACAAGGGCTCCAGCCTGCTGATCATGGCCATCGTCGGTGGCGCCGTGGTGCCGTACCTGCAGGGCGTGCTGGCCGACCACATCGGCGTGCAGGCCAGCTTCATCCTGCCGCTGCTGTGCTACGGCTACATCATCTTCTACGGACTGGTCGGCGCACGTACGCCGGCTTCCGCAACGCAGGGAGGCTGAGTCCGGAATGGGTTCCATCGTTTGCTTCGGCGAAATTTTGATCGATCTACTGGCGCAGCCGCCGGCTTCGACCGACACCCCGCGCGCGTTCCTGCAGTACGCCGGCGGTGCGCCGGCCAATGTTGCGGTGGCGGCAGCGCGCCTTGGTGCGAAGACCCAGTTCGTCGGCATGCTGGGCCGCGACATGTTCGGTGACTTCCTGGCCGAAAGCCTGATCGAACACGGCGTCGGCACGGATTACATCGTGCGCACCGATGCGGCCAAGACCGCACTGGCCTTCGTCGCGCTGGATGCCAGCGGCGAGCGCAGCTTCAGTTTCTACCGCCCGCCGGCGGCCGACCTGCTGTTCCGTGACAGCGACTTCCAGGCCGCGTGCTTCGACAGCGCGCAGTGCTTCCATGTCTGCTCCAACAGCCTGACCGAGCCGGCCATTGCCGAGGCGACCTTCGCCGGCATGGAGCGCGCCCGTGACGCCGGTGCGGTGGTCAGCCTGGACCTCAATCTGCGCCCGGCGCTGTGGCCGGCCAACGAGGACCCGACGCCGCGCCTGTGGCAGGCGCTGGAACGTGCCGACCTGGTCAAGCTGTCGCGCGAGGAGCTGGATTACCTGGCGACACCGCTGGGTGCCGATGGCGAGGCAGTGGTGCTGAAGCGCCTGCTGGCCGCGCAGGCGCGCTGGGTAATCGTTACCGATGGTGCGGCCACGCTGCACTGGTATACGCGCGACGACCACGGCACGGTCACCAGCTTCCGTGTGGCCACCGTCGATACCACGGCCGCCGGCGATGCCTTCGTCGGTGGCGTGCTGGTCGGACTGCTGGAGCGTGGCGGGGCCGGTGCAGGCTTTGCAGCGTTCTGCCAGGACCCGGAGGCGATCACCGCCACGCTGCGCTTCGGTGCCGCGGTCGGCGCTCTGGCTGTTACCCGCAAGGGCGCGTTCGCCGCGATGCCCTCGCTCGATGAAGTGCAGCAGCTGCTGCAGGCCCAGGACATTACCGCATGAGCACCTCGCCCGATTTCCGTTCACCCGCGTTCCTGCGTGCGCATATCGCCGACACGATGGCGTTCTACCACCCGCGCTGCATCGATCCGAACGGCGGCTTCTTCCACTACTTCCGTGATGACGGCAGCATCTACGATGCCAGCCACCGCCACCTGGTGAGCAGCACCCGTTTCGTCTTCAACTACGCGATGGCATACCGCGAGTTCGGCAACGCCGAATACCGCGACGCAGTCGAGCATGGCGTGCGCTACCTGCGCGAGGTGCATCGCAATCCGGCCACCGGTGGCTACGCCTGGACCCTGCGCGACGGCAAGGTCGAGGACGACATGAACCACTGCTACGGCGTGGCGTTCGTGCTGCTGGCCTACAGCTGTGCGCTGAAGGCCGGCATCGAGCAGGCGCGCGCCTGGATGGACGAGACCTGGCAACTGCTGGAAGCGCGCTTCTGGGAGCCGCAGCACGGCCTGTACAAGGACGAGGCCGACGGCCAGTGGAACTTCACCGGCTATCGCGGCCAGAACGCCAACATGCACATGTGCGAGGCGATGCTGGCGGCGTTCGAGGCCAGTGGCGAACCGCGTTACGTCGAGCGTGCGCTGCAGCTGGCCGACAACATGACCCGCCGCCAGGCCGCCAAGGCTGGCGGCCTGGTCTGGGAGCACTACGATTCCAACTGGGAGATCGACTGGGACTACAACCTGGACGATCCCAAGCACCTGTTCCGCCCGTGGGGCTTCCAGCCGGGGCATCAGACCGAGTGGGCCAAGCTGCTGCTGATCCTCGATCGCCACGTGCAGGCCGACTGGCTGGTGCCGACCGCGCAGCATCTGTTCGACGTGGCCGTGGCGCGCAACTGGGACGACGCGCGAGGCGGCCTGTACTACGGCTTCGCACCGGAATCGCGCCGGCAGCCGGGCATGGATGGCGCGCCGATCGGTGGCGACAGCTTCGTCTGCGACGACGACAAGTACTTCTGGGTGCAGGCCGAAACGCTGGCCACCGCCGCACTGATGGCCAAGCGCACCGGTGATGACCGCTACTGGCAGTGGTACGAGCGCATCTGGGCGTACGCGTGGGAGCACTTCGTCGACCATCAGTACGGCGCCTGGTTCCGCATCCTCGATGCCGACAACCGCAAGTACAGCGACGAGAAGAGCCCGGCCGGCAAGGTGGATTACCACACCATGGGTGCGTGCTACGAAGTGTTGAACGTCGTGCGTTGAGGTCTGCCGCGCTGCGCGCTCGCCGGACGTGGTCCGGCGCTACCGTGGCGTGTTGAATTGGTAGCGCCGGGCCATGCCCGGCGGAAAAACAGGAGCATCCCGTGCATCGCCTTCCCCTCGTTGTCCGCCTGCTCCTGCTGCTGATCGCGGCCTCCGCCTTCCCGGCAACTGCAGTGCCTCTGCAGGCACAGTGGGAGTTCCGCATGTTGCCGGGCGACGCGCAGGGCGCCGCCCACCCGGGTCTGCAGCAATGGCGTGCGGCCACGGTGCCGGGCAGCGTGCACACCGACCTGCTGGCGCATGCGCTGATCCGCGACCCGTACGTGGGTGCGCCCGAAGCCGAGCTGCAATGGATCGGCCTGGCGGCCTGGGAGTACCGCGCGCGCTTCGACGTGGATGCGGCGACGCTGGCCAAGCCCAATGCCGAACTGCGCTTCGACGGGCTGGACACTTATGCCGAAGTCAGCCTCAACGGCAAGCCGCTGCTGCGTGCGGACAACGCGCACCGCACGTGGCGTGCGCGCGTGGATGGGCGCCTGCGCGCGAACGGCAATGAACTGCAGATCGTGTTCCGTTCGCCGATCCGCACGCTGCTTCCGGGCGTACAGGCGATGCCGCACAAGATCGCCGGCAACTATCCTTCGCCGTATGGCGACGAGCCGAAGGACGCGATGGTCGGCAACTTCGCGCGCAAGCCGGCTTACCACTTCGGCTGGGACTGGGGCCCGCGCTATGTCACGGCCGGCGTCTGGCGCGGTGTCGACCTGCAGGCCTGGGATACGCATCGATTGGCTGATCTGGCGGTGCGCACTGATGCATTGAGCGCGCAGCAGGCGAAGCTGACGGTGCTGCTGCAGGTGGAGCAGGGCGCGGCGGCGGGCTCGGCCGTGGTGAATGTGGATGTGCAGGATCCGCAGGGCCGCAGCGTGGCCCGGGTGAAGCGCACGGTGCTGCTGAAGCCCGGCCAGAACGCCGTCGAAGTACCGGTCGAACTGGTCAAGCCGCAGCGCTGGTGGCCGGTCGGCCACGGTGCACAGGACCGCTACACCGTGCAGGCCCGCCTGGATGATGGCGCCGATGCAACGCGGGCGCGCGAGCAGCGCATCGGCCTGCGCACGGTTGAACTTCGCCGCGAGGAAGACGGCAAGGGTGGGCAGGGCTTCGCCTTCGTCATCAACGGTGTGGAGATCTTTGCCAAGGGCGCCAACGTCATTCCTTTCGACGCCTTCCCCGCACGCGTCGATGCCACGCGATTGCGCCAGGTGCTGACCGCCGCGCGCGACGCCAACATGAACATGCTGCGCAACTGGGGCGGCGGCTACTACGAGGACGACGCGTTCTTCGACATCGCCGATGAGCTGGGCCTGCTGGTCTGGCAGGATTTCATGTTCGGCGGTGGCATGCAGCCCGGTTACGATCCGGCGTTCCGCGCCAGCGTGGTGGCCGAGGCGCGCGACAACGTGCGCCGCCTGCGCCATCACCCCAGCATCGTGCTGTGGTGTGGCAACAACGAGGAAGAGACCGCCTGGAAGGACTGGGGCCATGGTCGCGATCTGAAGGCGGCCGACCCGGCGTTTGCAGCGAAGGTGTGGCAGGGCTATGTCGACCTGTTCGGCAATGACCTGCGCCAGGTAGTAGGTGAGGAGGGGTTGGGCGTGCCGTACTGGTCCAGCTCGCCCAGCAACGACCTGGATGAGAAAGCCAACGATTCCAACCGTGGCGACAAGCACTACTGGCAGGTCTGGGGCAATCCGGCGCTGCCGGTGCAGGCCTACCTGCGCGAGACGCCGCGCTTCATGTCCGAGTACGGGCTGCAGGCGTGGCCGTCGGTGGCGACGGTGGACCAGATCGCCACCCGCGCCGAGCAGCGCATCGACAGCCCGGTGATTCGCGCGCACCAGAAGTTCATGGCGGGCGAGGGCAACAGCCGCCTGCTGCACTACATCGAACTGGGTTACGGCACGCCGAAGGACTTCGAGGACTTCGTCTACCTGAGCCAAGTGATGCAGGCCGATGGCATCGCGCTGGCGGCATTGCATCACCGCGCCTCGCGGCCGTACACGATGGGCTCGCTGTACTGGCAGCTCAACGACGTCTGGCCGGGCGCTTCCTGGTCCAGCGTGGACTATTTTGGCCGCTGGAAGGCACTGCATTTCGCCGCGCGGCGCTTCTTCGCGCCGGTGACGGTGGCGGCGCTGCGTGACGAGGGCAGCACGCGGGTGCGCCTGATCAATGATGGCGCCGCGCAGGATGCGCGTTGGCGGCTGCGGGTGATGGACATGGACGGCAAGGTGCTGCGTCGACGCGAGGACGCGGTGACGTTGACGGCGTCAGGCGTCACCTCGATCGGTGATTTCCGCGAAGCGGAGCTGCTGGCCGGTGCCGACCCGAAGCGCACGGTGGCCGTGTTCGAGCTGCTGCAGAATGGGGCGGTGAGCGCGCGGCAGGTGGTCGGATTCGTCGAAGCCAAGGACCAGGTGTTGCCGCGGCAGAAGCTCAAGGCCACCTTGTCCATCGAAGGCGGCCACTATCGACTACGGCTGGAAAGCGCGGCGTACGTGCGCGCGGCGTGGATTGATTTCGGTGCGTTGGATGTGCAGGTCGAAGACAACCTGCTGGACCTGCTGCCGGGCGAAACCCGCGATATCGCCGTACGCGGCCCGGTGGATATGACGACGCTGCGCGAAGCGCTGAAGGTGAAAACCCTCAACGACCGTTGAGGGCATCCGCCGGGCATGGCCCGGCGCTACCATTCATGGACCACGGTAGCGCCGGGCCATGCCCGGCGTGGGTGTGGACCGTTGAGGTGGGTGCGGACCGTAGGTCCGCACACCCTTACAGCTGGATCTGCTGGAAATTCTCGACCCGCTCGTGGCCGTTGGCGGTTTGGCCGGTACGCGGCAGCGGGTAATCGTCCAAGCGGTCGATCAGGCGGGTCTGCAGTCCAGCTTCGCGGGCGGCGTCCAGTTCCTCCACCACATCCGACAGGAACAGGATCTCGCCGGCCGGAACGCCAATGGCCTGCACGATGCGGCGATAGCTGTCGGCCTCGCGCTTGCCGCCGACTTCGGTATCGAACCAGCCCGACACCAGCGGGCTGAGGTCACCCGCATCGCTGAAGCCGAAGAACAGCTTCTGCGCCGGCACCGAACCGGAGGAGTACACGTACAGCGGCAGGCCGGAGGCGTGCCAGCCCTTCAGCACCGGCGCCACTTCCGGGTAGAAGTGCGCGGTGTAATCGCCGCGACGGTAGCCCTCGTCCCAGATCAGGCCCTGCAGCGCCTTCAGTGCGGTGTGCTTGCGGTCCTGGTCGATCCAGCCCTGCAGCGTCTCGGCCACCAGGCTGTCCTGGCAGGCACCGCCGATCTCGGTAGCCACCGCATCCAGCCAGCGGCGGACCTCCGGCTGCTGGCCATGTTCGGCGACGAACGCCGGCAAGGCCTTGCGGGCATAGGGGAACAGCACGTTCTTGACGAACGAGATGCTGCTGGTGGTGCCTTCGATGTCGGTCAGGATGACGCGGGGCTGCATGGATCAGGACGCCTGGGTAGGTACGTAACGGGGGAATTTCTGCGCGATGTCGGTACCGGTGAAGTGACCGACCCAGCCATCCGGCTCGGTGAAGAAGCGGATCGCCACGAAGCTCGGCTCCTCACCCATGTCGAACCAGTGGGTGGTGCCATCGGGCACGGCGATCAGGTCGTCCTTCACGCACTCGATCTCGTAGACCTTGTCTTCCACGTGCAGGGTGAACAGGCCGGACCCGGCGACGAAGAAGCGCACCTCGTCTTCCTTGTGGAAGTGCTCGTCGAGGAACTTCTTGCGCAGCTCGGCGCGGTTCGGGTTGTCCGGGGCGATCGAGGCCACGTCCACGCTCTTGAAGCCGTTCTCGGCGACCAGGCGGTCGATGTCGGCGCGGTACGCCGCGAATACTTCCTCCTGGCTGGCACCGGGCGCGACCGGTGCGGTGGCCTGCCAGCGTTCGAAGGTAACGCCGATCTTCTGCAGTTCGGCAGCGATGAGCGCGCCGTCCTGGGTGTCCAGCAGCGGCGATTCGGGGCGGGTGTCGTCGTAGATGCGCAGTCGGCTCATGGCGGCAGCTTGAACGTCTCGGGGGGAAGACAGGGTAGCAGGGTGGGGGCGAGGCGCAGATTCCGGATCGGCATCTGCACCTGCGCGCCGGTTCAGCCGCGCAGCCTGCGCAGCTCGAGCTCGCAGTGGAACAGGAACTCGAACGCTTCCAGGTGGCGACGCGCCTCGGCCATGTCGCGACCCCAGGCATACAGGCCGTGGCCATCGATCAGGTAGCCCCACAGGTTCTTCTGGTCGAGCAGGTCATCGACCTGCTTTGAAAGCACGTTCATGTCCTGGGTGTTGGCGAACACCGGTACGTCGATGGCCATCTCGTGGGTGCTGTTGCCGGCGAAGGCCTTCAGCAGCTCGTAGCCTTCCAGGCGGATATGGCCCTGCGGCGCGTACAGGCGCGAGGCGATGGTCTGCACCGGCGAATGGGTGTGCAGCACGCAACCCACTTCGGGGAAGCGGCGGTACAGCTGGGTGTGCAGCAGGGTTTCGGCGGACGGGCGCAGCGGGCGGCCGACGGCCTGGCCGTCGAAGTCCACCACCATGATGTCGTCCTCGATCAGGCGGCCCTTGTCCTTGCCCGAGACGGTGATCGCAGCGTGGCGGTCGTCCAGGCGGTGGGAGAAGTTGCTGCTGGTGGCCGGGGTCCAGCCGGCGTGGGCCAGTTCGCGGACGTTGTCGATCAGCAGCTGGGCCAGTTCGCTCAGGCGCGTGGTGTCGTACGGGAAGGTGGGGGCGTTCATGCCGGCGATTTTACTGGATTCGGCCAACGGCTGAGCCCCTCGTGGCTGGAGGCGGGGCTGGATTTCTTGCTTTGGCCGGGCGGGTGGGCTGTGCAGGGGACGCCGTGAACCCGTCCATGGGGGCTTGGCCGCGGCATCCATGCCGCGGACACCCCTGCACAGCCCACCCGCCCGGCCATGGACAGTTTCCGTGCGCGCCAGCCACGGAATGAAGAAGGAAGAGCGAAAAGCGGGTCGCGGCGCTGCGCTTGCTTGGAGCGGAGCATGGCTCCGCTCTACAGAGGATTCATCGAACGGAGAAAATTCATTTCCCGGATGAATTCATCCACGCATGGCGTGGATCTACCGGACGCGCCGGGAGACTGTCAGGGGCGGGGAGGCATGGGTTCGCGGGGGTGTCAGCCGCATGGATGCGGCTGCCAAGCCTACATGGACGTACTTGCGGCGTCCCCCGCGAACCCATGCCTCCCCGCCAAACCCACAGTCCCGCTCTTGCCGTTGCTCCGGCTTCAAAGGCGGGTGCAGGGCGGCAGGCCCTGCAATGCAAAACCCCTTACTTCCCCCGCAGGCGGCTGTGCCTGAAGCCGTAGCAGAAATAGATCACGAAACCGACGAAGGTCCAGACGCCCATCAGCATCCAGTTGTGCATCGTCATCGCCGACAGCAGCGCCAGGCAGCTCAGCACGCCCAGGCTGCAGATCAGCCAGGCCATCGGCATGCGGAACGGGCGCGGCAGGTCCGGCTGGGTGCGGCGCAGGATCAGCACGCCGGCACACACGGCGGCGAACGCGATCAGTGTACCCATCGAGGTCAGCTCACCGAGGATGTCCAGCGGGAACAGCGCCGCCAGCAGCGCGATGCCGATGCCGGTGATCACGGTGTTGATGTGCGGGGTGCGGTACTTCGGGTGGATCTTGGTGAACACCGGCGGCAGCAGGCCGTCGCGGCCCATGATCATGAAGATGCGCGGCTGGCCGATGATCATCACCAGCACCACCGAGGACAGGCCGACCAGCGCGCCGACCTCGACCACCCAGCGCAGCCAGCCCAGCTGCGGATGCGCGGCCACGGCAGTCACCACCGGCTCGTCGGTGCCGAGCAGCTGGAACGGCACCAGCCCGGTCATCACCGCGGCCATCGCGATGTAGAGCACGGTGCAGATCACCAGCGACAGCATCATGCCGAACGGCATGTCGCGCTGCGGATTCTTCGATTCCTGCGCCGCCACCGACACCGCCTCGAAGCCGATGTAGGCGAAGAACACCATCGCCGCGCCACGCAGCACGCCTTCCATGCCGTACTTGCCGGGGCCTTCGTTGGCGGGGATGAACGGCGTCCAGTTGCTGGTGTCCACATACTTCCAGCCGACCACAATGACCAGCAGGATCAGGCCGGTCTTCAGCACGACCATTGCCATGTTCATCGCCGATGACTTGCTGATGCCGACGTAGCACAGCCAGGTCAGCAGCAGCACCAGTGCGGCGGCCGGCAGGTTGGCGATCGCGCCGGTCGGGCGCAGCTGTGCGTCGAGCGGGGCACTGACCAGCGCCGCCGGTAGATGGATGTCGAACTGGCTGAGCAGGCTGAGGAAATAGCCGGTCCAGCTGACCGCGACCGCCGAGGCGGAGACGCCGTATTCGAGCACCAGCATCCAGCCGATGAACCAGGCCGAGAGCTCGCCGAAGGTGGCGTAGGTGTAGGTGTAGGCGCTGCCGGAGACCGGCACCATCGAGGCGAACTCGGCATAGGCCAGCGCGCAGAAAGCGCAGCAGATGGCGGCCAGCACGAAGGACAGCATGATGGCCGGGCCGGCGTGGTTGGCGGCGGCCTGGCCGGTGATGACGAAGATGCCGCCGCCGATCACCGCGCCGATACCCAGGGCGGTCAGGCCCCAGGGGCCGAGGTGGCGGCGCAGGCTCAGGCCGTTGGCGTCTTCATGGGCGGCATGCGGGTGCTTGGTGGCCCACAGTTGCTTGAACATGTGTGGTGGTCTTGTCGAAGCGCGCCATGACCGGCGCGCGGGGAAAACGGACGGGCCGGCGCGAGGCCGGCCCGTAGGCGGATCAGGGCGATTTGGCCAGCTTGCTGTTGCGGATGCCGTAGCCCAGGTAGATCAGCAGGCCGAGCAGCGTCCAGCCCACGAACAGGTGCCAGTGCACCACGAACGCCTGCCAGAACAGGAACAGGCAGGTGGCCGCGCCCAGCGGGCAGATGATCCACACCATCGGCACGCGGAACGGGCGATGGATCTCCGGCTTGGAATAGCGCAGCACGAGCACGCCGATGCAGACCGTGGCGAAGGCCAGCAGGGTGCCCATCGACACCAGTTCACCCAGCACGTTCAGCGGCACCAGGCCAGCCAGCGCGGCGGCGATCACGCCGACCACGATGGTGGCGACGTACGGGGTGCGGAAGCGGGTGTGGACCTTGCCGAAGAACTTCGGCAGCAGGCCGTCGCGGGAGATCGTGTAGGCGATGCGGGTCTGGCCCATCATCATCACCAGCACCACCGAGGACAGGCCGGCGATGGCGCCGATCTCAACGAACGTCTTCAGCCAGGACAGGGTCGGGTAGGGCTCCAGCGCGGTCGCCACCGGCTTGTCGGTGCCCAGCAGGTGGTACGGCATCATGCCGGTCAGCACCGCACAGACGATGATGTAGACGAGGGTGCACACGGCCAGCGAGCCGAGCAGGCCGATCGGCATGTTGCGCTGCGGGTCCTTGGTTTCACCGGCGGCGGTGGAAACCGCATCGAAGCCGATGTAGGCGAAGAACACGATGGTGGCCGCGCGGAACACGCCGCTCCAGCCGAATTCACCCGGCACGCCGGTGTTTTCCGGAATGAACGGCTGCCAGTTGGCCGGGTCGATGTGGGCCGCGCCGATGCCGATGAACAGGCAGATGACGGTGACCTTGATCGCCACGATGATCGCGTTGACGAAGGCCGACTGGGTCACGCCCACGTACAGCAGGCCGGACACCGCCGCCACGATCAGCACCGCTGGCAGGTTGAACAGCTTGCCGGAGGCGATGAACTCGCTGCCGGTCCAGGCGATGGGCGCGGCACTGAGTGCATCCGGGAACGGCATGTGCAGCGTGGTGGTGATGAAGCTGATCAGGTACGCCGACCAGCCCACCGCGACTGAGGCCGAAGCGAACAGGTATTCCAGCACCAGGCACCAGCCGATGAACCAGGCCATGCCTTCGCCGAGGGTGGCGTAGGAATAGGAGTAGGCACTGCCGGAGACCGGCATCATTGCCGCGAACTCGGCGTAGCACAGGCCCGCCAGGGCGCAGGCGAAGCCGGCGATCACGAACGACAGCATCACTGCCGGGCCAGCATGGTTGGCCGCGGCCTGGCCGGTCAGCACGAAGATACCAGCGCCGATCACCGCACCCACGCCAAGCAGGATGAGGTGTTTAGCCGTGAGGGTCCGTTTCAACGTGGCTTCGCCGTCCAGGCTGCCTTCGATGGGTTCGCCAGCATCGACGTGCCCGGCCGGTTCGACCGGCTTGACCCTCAACAGAGCTTTCAGCATGCAGTACTTCCTAGTGATCGGATGGGGTGGGACGCCGATACGTTGCCGGCAACCCTGGAATGGTGAAGGCCGCGCGAACGGCCCGCTGTACCTTAGCCAAAGCTGAAGCCAACGCACAAGCGCAATCGCAACAATGAACGGCGATAATGAGCAGTATTTTTCCAAACGCCGCCCATTCATGAGCCAGACCGCCGAAACCCTTGCCGTGCTTGACGATCGCCTGCGTGGCCTGCTGCGGGACTATGCCCGCCGCGAGCCTGCCCACGACGCACTGGCTGCCGAATTCGGCACATTGTTGGACGATCCGGAAGATCCGTTCCGCCGCGAGCGCCTGGCCGGCCACTTCACCGCCAGCTGCTGGCTGGTCAGTGCCGATGGCCAGCGCCTGCTGCTGACCCACCACCGCAAGCTGCAGCGCTGGCTGCAGCTGGGCGGCCACGCCGACGGCGACCGCGACCTGGCCCAGGTGGCGCTGAAGGAAGCCGAGGAGGAGTCCGGATTGAGCGGCCTGGTGCTGGAAGACCCGGCCATCTTCGATCTGGACAAGCATTGGATTCCGGAGCGCAAGGACGTGCCGGGACATTGGCACTACGACGTGCGTTTCGTGATCCGGGCGCTGGGTGGCGAGGCCTTCGTGCTCAGCGAAGAGTCGCTGGAACTGGCGTGGCGGCCGGTGACCGAAGTCGCCGCCGATCCGGAATCGGATGAGTCGATGCAGCGCATGGCGCGCCGGTGGTTGGCGCGCTAGCAACCTGTAGAGCCGAGCCGATGCTCGGCTCGATGCGGGCCGGAACCGCAGCCGAGCATGGGCTCGGCTCTACACGTGCAAGGCGGGACGCGCGTCAATACAGGATGCGCGTCCGCAGCGTGCCCGGAATCGCGGCCAGCTCGTCGCGCACGGCGGCGGCCTGCGCGTCGCTGGCGGTGATGTCGATCACCACGTAGCCCACCTTCGGGTCGGTACGCAGGAACTGGCCGTCGATGTTGACGTTGTGGCGCGAGAAGATCTCGTTGACCTTGGACAGCACGCCCGGCACGTTCTGGTGGATGTGCAGCAGGCGCAGGCTGTCTTCGTGTTCGGGTAGGGTCACTTCCGGGAAGTTGACCGCCGACAGGGTGCTGCCGTTGTCGCTGTAGCGCACCAGTTTGGCCGCCACTTCCACGCCGATGTTGTCCTGCGCTTCCAGCGTGCTGCCGCCTACGTGCGGGGTCAGGATCACGTTGTCGTGGCGGGTCAGCGGCGATTCGAAGATATCGCCGTTGCCCTTCGGCTCGACCGGGAACACGTCCAGTGCAGCGCCGCCGACGTGACCGCTGGCCAGTGCGGCATCCAGTGCATCGATGTCGACCACGGTGCCGCGCGCGGCGTTGATCAGGTGCGCGCCCTTGCGCATCTTCGCCAGCTCCGTGCTGCCGATCATCCACTGCGTGGACGGGGTTTCCGGCACGTGCAGGGTGACGATGTCGGCGCGCGCCAGCAGGTCGTCCAGGCTGGCGGCAGCACGGGCATTGCCCAGCGCCAGCTTGGTTTCCACGTCGTGGAAGATCACCTGCATGCCCAGCGATTCGGCCAGCACGCCGACCTGGGTGCCGATGTGGCCGTAACCAATGATGCCCAGCGTCTTGCCGCGCACTTCATGGCTGCCGCTGGCCGACTTCGACCAGCCGCCGCGATGGCATTCGGCGTTCTTCTGCGGAATGCCGCGGGTCAGCATGATGGCCTCGGCGATCACCAGCTCGGCCACGCTGCGGGTATTGGAGTAGGGCGCGTTGAACACCGGGATACCGGCCAGCTCGGCCGCGTCCAGGTCCACCTGGTTGGTGCCGATGCAGAAACAGCCCACCGCGATCAGGCGCTTGGCCTCGGCCAGCACCTCGGCACTGAGCTGGGTGCGCGAGCGGATGCCGACGATGTGCGCCTCGGCGATGCGTGCCTTCAGTTCGTCCTCGGGCAGCGCCTTGGTGTGCGCTTCGATCTGGCTGTAACCGGCCGCGCTGAATACCTCCACGGCGGTCTGGCTGACCCCCTCCAGCAACAGCACGCGGATATCCTGCTTCGGGAACGAGGTCTTCTTCGGCGACATGGGGCAACACGGCCAGTGGGACAGGGGCTGACCACTATGCCAGATTGGACCGCCGATGGTGCAGTGCGCAATTGGTTGCATCCGTAGCGATCGGCGCGGCTGCGGGGCTGGACGCTGGCGCGCGCCGCTGGCACGCTTGCCCGTTCTTCACGCACCGCGCTGGACCGTCATGACTGATTCCCGCATTGCCTCGCTGCTGCTGGCCTGTCCTGGCCTGAAGCTGAAGACCGACCCGGCCGACCTGGAGCATTACGGGCGCGACTGGACCCGGCGCTGGACGCCGGCGCCGCTGGCGATCGCACTGCCGGCCACGGTCGAGGAGGTGCAGGCGGTGATGCGCTGGAGTGCAGGCGAGGGTGTGGCCGTGGTGCCGTCCGGCGGCCGCACCGGCCTCTCCGGGGGCGCGGTGGCGGCCAACGGCGAGCTGGTGCTCAGCCTGGAACGGATGAACAAGGCACTGGCCTACGACGCGGTCGATCGCACCCTGGTGGTGCAGGCCGGCATGCCACTGGAAGCTGTGCACAATGCCGCGCTGGACCACGGCCTGATCTACCCGGTGGATTTCGCCGCGCGCGGGTCCTGCACGATCGGCGGCAACATCGCCACCAATGCCGGCGGCATCCGTGTGATCCGCTACGGCAACACCCGCGAATGGATCGCCGGGCTGAAGGTGGTCACCGCCAGCGGCGAGTTGCTGGAGCTCAACAAGGGCCTGATCAAGAACTCCAGCGGCTATGACTTCCGCCAGCTGCTGATCGGCTCGGAGGGCACGCTGGGCGTGATCGTCGAAGCCACGGTGAAGCTGACCGACCCGCCGCCGGCCAGCAATGTGATGCTGCTGGCACTGCCCAGCTTCGAAGTGCTGATGCAGGTATTTGCTGCGTTCCGCGCGCGCCTGCAGTTGCAGGCCTTCGAGTTCTTCACCGACCGGGCGTTGGAGCACGTGCTGGCGCACGGTGCGCAGGCGCCGTTCGACGAGGTGCATCCGTACTACGTGGTCACCGAGTTCGCCGCCGGCGACGACGCTCAGGAAGCGGCGGCGATGGCGGCCTTCGAGGACTGCATGGGCAACGGCTGGGTCAGCGATGGGGTGATCAGCGCCAGCGACGCCCAGGCCGCCCAGCTGTGGCGCCTGCGCGAAGGCATCACCGAGTCGCTGGCGCGCTACAAGCCCTACAAGAATGATGTCTCGGTGCGGATCTCGTCGATGCCGGCGTTCCTGGCTGAAACCCAGGCATTGATCGGGCAGGCCTACCCGCACTTCGACGTGGTGTGGTTCGGCCATATCGGTGACGGCAACCTGCACATCAACGTGCTCAAGCCGGATGACACCAGCGACGCCGATTTCGTGGCGCAGTGCGAGCAGGTGACCAAGTTGTTGGCGCAGGTACTGGCGCGCTTCGACGGCAGCATTTCGGCTGAACACGGCATCGGCCTGGTCAAGAAGGGCTACCTGGACAGCACCCGCGGCCCGGCCGAGATCGCGCTGATGAAGGCGGTCAAACGCGCGTTCGATCCCCAAGCGCGGCTGAATCCCGGCAAGCTGTTCGACGTTTGAGCCGGACAAATCCTTCACGCACCCGTTACGCTCCACGCTTCCTCACAACCGGCTTCGAACCGATGACCCGTCCGCTTCTGCTGCTCGCCCTGCTGTCCCTGCCGCTGGCCGGCTTCGCTTCCAGCTTCGCCGGTACGTCGGCCGGTTCGGCCACGGGTGCGTCCTCCGGTTCCTCGGGCAGCAGCTCGGGTGATGACAAGGTGGTGCTGGCTGCACGCGACGATGCGGCTGCATTCGTCGCCAGCGATGGCGAGATTCGTGGCGCCCGCCTGCAGGCCGCACTGGTCCACCTGCGTGAGCAGAGCGCCGCGGCACAGCAGCAGAGCGATCTGGAACTGGCCCGCGCGCTGCTGGCACGTTGATCCAGGCTGCATGACCTCGGCGTCATCGCCTTCTGTAGAGCCGAGCCATGCTCGGCTGCTGTTGCGATCCGCATGCGCCGGGCATTCAGCCGAGCATGGCTCGGCTCTACAGAGGCACAGCGGGCGGTGCGGGTGGATCGCCGCATTGGCGTGGCTGCTCATCCCTTCCGCGCACGCGGCTGATCGCCTGCTGCTTGATCCGTCCGGTCTCGACCCGGCGCAGCAGCAGCTCGCCAGCCAGACCCTGGCCGACGTGCAGTCCCTGCTGCCCGATGGCCTGCTGCGTGCATTGCCGTCACAGGTCCAGGTGCGTTGGCGTGATGACCTGCCGGCCGATGTGCACGGCCGGGCCTTCGCCGGGCGCATCGCCCTGCGTCGCGAGCTGCTGGATGATGCCGTGCCCGGCGCGCGTCGCGCACGCCGCAGCGCGCTGGTACACGAACTGGCCCATGTCGCCGACCGTACGGGGGCGAACTGGTCGCGCAGTGTGCGCTGGCGTGATCTGGCCGGATGGCAGCGCAAGCCCTGGCATCTCGGCCGTGGCGACAACGACTTCCGTGACCGCAGTCCCGATGCGTATGAACTGAAGGACCCGGCCGAGTACCTGGCGGTGAACGCCGAGCATTTCCTGCTGGACGCTGAGTTCGCCTGCCGGCGTCCGGCGCTGGCGCAGTGGTACCAGGTCCATTTCGGAACCCCGCCATCGCTGCCGCAGTCGCACTGCGCTACGACGCTGCCCTTGCTCCAGGCCGACTCAGAAGAGGGTGCCGCATCGCTGCTGCAGCTCGACCCCGCGCGTGTCTATGCCGTGGACTACCTGTTCGCCGAAGGCAGTGCGCAGCCGATGAGCCGCTGGGGCCACAGCATGCTGCGGCTGGTGATCTGCCGGCCCGGCCGCACGCCGGGGCCGGACTGCCGCCTGGACCTGGAGTACCACCGCGTGCTGTCGTTCCGCGCGTTCGTCGGCGATGTGCAGATTTCCAACTGGCGTGGCCTGACCGGTGGCTACCCGTCGCGCCTGTTCGTGCTGCCGCTGCAGCAGGTGGTGGACGAGTACACCAAGGTGGAGCTGCGGGGGGTGCAGTCGCTGCCGTTGCAGTTGTCGCCCGGCGAGATCGCCACCCTGCTCGAGCGCACTGCACAGGTGCACTGGAGCTATGACGGGCGCTATTACTTCGTCGGCAACAACTGCGCGGTGGAAACCGCAAAGCTGCTGCAGGCGGGTGTGCCGCGCCTGGGTGAGGCGGGCCTGGCCCAGCTGAGTCCACGCGGGTTGAAGCGTCGGCTGTCCAGGCTGCATGTGCTGGACGAGCAGGTGCTCACGGACCGCAATGCAGCGCAGGCGCAGGGGTACTACTTTGCTTCGGCGCGCGACCACTACCAGCAGTTGTTCGCGGTGGCGAGCTCACAGCTGGGGCTGCCGGTGCGCGATGTGCGCGGCTGGCTGAAGTTGCCCGCACCGCAGCGTGCGCCGTGGCTGCTGCAGGGTGACCTGCGTGCCAGCGCCGGGCTGCTGCTGCTGGAGCAGGCGGCGCAACGCCGCGCCGAACTGCGCGCGCGCGATGTGCTGAAACGGCGCCTTCTGGCCGCACCGGCCAGTGCCGAGACGCGCGGCCTGCGCCAGCTGCTGGAGCAGGGTGGGCAATGGTTGCGCCCGGGTACGCTACTGGCGGACGGTGGCTATGGGTTGCCGCTGGTCGATGAGCAGGCGGTGCTGGCCAAAGCGGTTGCCACCGCCAGCGCACAGGCGGTGCCGGCCTGGCAGGCGCTGCGCGTGCAGCTGCGCCAGCAGTTGCCGGCAGGCCAGCGCAACGAGATGGATGCGATCGATGCCAACCTCGCTGCACTCGGCGCGCGCCTGCGGGAACAGGCAGCCGCGCCCGCTACTGGCGCGGCAGTTCGATGACGAAACGGCTGCCACCGGCGTTGCCCGCCGTGCAGTAGACGCGGCCGCCGTGCGCGTCGGCGATGGCCTTGACCACCGCCAGGCCGAGGCCACTGCCACCGCCCTGGCGTGAACGCGAGCCGTCGGCACGCATGAACGGGCTGAAGATGTCGGCGTGCAGCTCCGGATCGATGCCCGGGCCCTCATCCTCGATTGCTACCTGCACATGGCCTGGTGTGTCATGCACGGCAATCCGTACCTTGCCCGGGCTGGCATAGCGACGCGCGTTTTCCAGCAGCGCCAGCAGCGCCTGGCGCAGGCGCGTGGGATCACAGTGCGCGTTGTGTTCCTCGCGGCTGGTTTCCAGCTCCAGCACGAAGCCTGCAGCGCGGAACTGCGGATCGACCAGGGTCATCACCGAATGCACCTCGGCCACCACGTCGGTGCGCGCGCGACGCACGTCCAGCCGCGCATTGTCAGACAGGCTCAGCACGCGCAGATCTTCAATCAGGCGGGACAGCCCTTCGACCTGGGCAAGCAGGCTGCGGAACTGCGACTCGTCCGGCTGGAACACGCCCTCGGCCAGCCCCTGCAGGCGGCCACGCAGGATCGTCACCGGGGTCCGCAATTCATGGGCAATAGCCGCATGCCACATCGCGCGCTCGCTCTCCATGTGCTGCAGGCGGCGCGCCATCGCATTGAAATCCTCGACCAGGGTTGCCACTTCGCCCGGTGAGTTTTCCTCGACGCTGGCGCGCGCACCGAGGTCGCCGCCGGCGAGCGCGCGCACGCTGTCGACCAGCGAATTCAAGGGCGACAGGATGCGATGCGCCAGTCGGAACGAGGCGGCGATGGCCAGTGCCAGGCCGGTCAGGATCACCCCGACCATCCATGCCAGCTCCGGGCCGGTCGGCAGCCAGCTTTCCGGTTCCTCGGCACTGCCGGGGAAGAACTCGACCAGCACCGCGTACAGCAGCCATGACGACAGGATCATCATCACAATGACGCCGATCACCATCAACGACATCGAGACGATGATGTGTCGGCTGAGCCCGGAGCGGCGCAGGTGCGCCATCAGCGGTCGGCCATCAGCCGGTAGCCGACACCGCGCACGCTGGCCGGAACATTGACCATGCCTACTTCGTCCAGTTTGCGGCGCAGCTTGCTGACATGGCTGTCGACGGTGCGTTCCAGCGCTTCGCTTTCCGGCAGGCATTCGTGCATCAGTTCGCTGCGGCTGAAGATGCGGGTCGGCGCCAGCGCCATGCAGTGCAGCAGCTTGAACTCGGTGAGCGTGAGCAGCACTTCGTGGCTGTAGCCTTCGCCCTCCACATGCACGGCATGGGTGGCCGAGTCGATCAGCAGCGGGCCGGCCCGCAGCGCGGTCGGTGCATCCACGCGCGAGGCGCGCAACGTACGCCGCAGCACGGCGCGCACGCGTGCTGCCACTTCGGCCGGATTGAACGGCTTGACCACGTAGTCGTCGGCGCCCATGCGCAGTGCGGTCAGCTTGTCCAGGTCCTGGTCCAGTGCGGTCAGCATGATCACCGGCGTTTCGCCGCGCTGGCGCAGCTGCGTCAGCACGCTCCAGCCATCCAGGCGCGGCAGCTGCACATCGAGCAGGACCAGGTCGGGGCGGGCGCTGCGGTGCAGGTCCAGTGCGCTGTGGCCGTCGGCGGCGCGCAGTGTACGCAGTCCTTCGCGTTCCAGATAGGCGGTGAGAATATCGGCGATCTCGGCCTCATCCTCGACGATCAGGACGAGGGCGGCGAGGGCAGGGGCGGCATGCATGCAGGGGCGGGGCCTTAAGGTGCTTGCCTCCATCGTATCTCCACAGTTCCTCCATCGAAACCCCATCATTGCCACGCACACTTCACGCTTCAGAACCTATCAGCCGCCTGCGCGGCATTGTGCACAGCAATGAGAACCTTCAGGACTCCGGCCACGTTGATCGCGGCCCTCGCCCTGGCCATGACGGCCTGCTCAACCCCCGAAGCTACGCCGGAAGCCACGCCGCGTGTCAGCGTGGTCACCGTCGGCCCGCAGGTGGTACAGCGCGATGACGAACTGCCCGGCCGCGTGGCTGCCGTGCGCACCGCACAGATCCGTGCCCAGGTGGGCGGCATCGTGCAACGCCGCCTGTTCGACCAGGGCGCAGAAGTGAGCGCCGGCCAGGCGCTGTTCCAGATCGATCCGGCGGCATTCCGTGCAGACGTGGATTCGGCACTGGCAGCACTTCAGCGCAGCGAAGCGGCGCTGGGCCGCAGCCGCGTGCAGTCACAGCGCCTGCATGCACTGGCGGCCGCGCAGGCGGTCAGCCAGCAGCACCGCGACGATGCCAGTGCCGAGTACGAACAGGCCCGTGCCTCGGTGAACGAGGCGCGCGCGATCCTGGCCCGTCGCCAGCTTGACCTGCGCTATGCCACGGTCAGTGCACCGATTGCCGGCCGCATCGACCAGGCGCTGGTGACCGAAGGCGCACTGGTGGGCGTGGCCGATGCCGAGCCGATGGCGGTGGTGCAGCAGATCGACCAGGTCTACGTCGATGTGCGCCAGCCGGCGGCCCAGCTGGAATCACTGCAGCGCAGCGCTGCCGGTGGCGGCGAGCTGCCGGTGACGATCATCGGTGCGGCCGGCAAGCCGCTGTCCGAGCGCGGCCAGATGCTGTTCTCCGGCATCAACGTCGATGCGCGTACCGGTGATGTGATCCTCCGCATTCTGGTCGACAACCCGCAGCGCCAGCTGCTGCCGGGCATGTACGTGCGCGCGAGGGTGCCGCGTGGTGCGCCGGCCAGTGCACTGACCGTGCCACAGCAGGCCGTGCTGCGCAGCGCCGGTGGCCAGGCCTATGCCTGGGTGATCGGTGGCGATGGCAAGGCGGTAATCCGCACGCTGGAGGTCGACGGCAGCGTTGATCGCCAGTGGCTGGTGCGCACGGGCCTGAAGGCGGGCGAAAAGGTAGTGGTCGAGGGCCAGGAACGCCTGCAGGAAGGCGTGGTGGTCGATGCGCGCGATTGGCAGATGCCGGTCGCCAGCGCCGGCGCGGTGCAGGCCGGCAGCAAGGGCTGAGCCTCTACCGGGCTGGTCCCTCCAGGGAAATCCAACATGGCACGTTTCTTCATCGATCGCCCGGTGTTCGCCTGGGTGCTGGCGATCTTCATCATCCTGGCTGGCGTACTGGCGATCCCACGGCTGGCCGTTGAGCGCTATCCGGCGGTGGCGCCACCCAGCGTCAGCATCTATGCCAGCTACCCGGGTGCCAGCCCGCAGACGCTGAATGACGCGGTGGTCGGCCTGATCGAGCGCGAGCTGTCCAGCGTCAAGCACCTGCTGTACTTCGAGTCGTCGGTGGATACCTCCGGCGAAGCCTCGATCACTGCGACCTTCAAGCCGGGTACCAACCCGGAGCTGGCGCAGGTTGACGTGCAGAACCGGATCAAGGCGATCGAACCGCGCCTGCCGCGCAGCGTGCGCCAGAACGGCCTGTTCGTGGAGGCCGCCGATTCCGGCTTCCTGATGCTGGTCGGCCTGCGTTCGCCGGATGCCAGCGTCAGCGAAGCGGCGCTGGGCGACTTCATGGCGCGCAACATCATCGAAGAGCTGCGCCGCATCGATGGCGTCGGCCGCGTGCAGCTGTTCGGCGCCGAGCAGGCGATGCGTGTGTGGCTGGACCCGACCCGGTTGACCGGCTACGGCCTGACCATGGGCGACGTCGCCGCCGCCATCGAGCAGCAGAACCTGGAGATCTCGCCGGGACGCATCGGCGATTCGCCGGGTGTGCCGGGCCAGCGCATTACCGTGCCGTTGAGTGCCGACGGCCAACTGTCCACGCCGGAACAGTTCGCTGCCATCGTGCTGCGCGCCGGGGCCGACGGCTCGCGGGTGCTGCTGGGCGATGTCGCCCGCGTCGAGCTGGGCGCCCAGAGCTATGCCTGGGGCACCCGCGAGGACGGCCATCCGGCCACCGCCGCCGGCGTGCAGCTGCGTCCTGGCGCGAACGCGGTGCGCACCGCGTCGGCGGTGCGTGAGCGCATGGCCGAGCTGGCACCGCTGCTGCCGCGCGGCGTGGAAGCGAGCATTCCGTTCGATACCGCGCCGTTCGTCAAGATCTCGATCCAGAAGGTGGTGCAGACGCTGCTGGAGGCGATGCTGCTGGTGTTCGCGGTGATGTACCTGTTCCTGCAGAACTGGCGCTACACGCTGATCCCGGCGCTGGTCGCACCGATCGCACTGCTGGGCACCTTCGCTGTGATGCTGGCGCTGGGCTTCTCGATCAACGTGCTGACCATGTTCGGCATGGTGCTGGCAATCGGCATCATCGTCGACGACGCGATCGTGGTGGTCGAAGGCGTGGAACGGATCATGGCCGAAGAAGGGCTGCCGCCGCGCGAGGCCACCATCAAGGCGATGCGTGAGCTGACCGGCGCAGTGATCGGCATCACCCTGGTGTTGACCGCGGTGTTCATCCCGATGGCGTTGGCCAGCGGCTCGGTGGGCGCGATCTACCGCCAGTTCACCGTGGCGATGGCGGTGTCGATCCTGTTCTCGGCGCTGCTGGCATTGAGCCTGACGCCGGCGCTGTGCGCGACGCTGCTGCGCCCGAACAGCCATGGCCATCATGGTCGTGGTGGGCTGTTCGGCGCCTTCAACCGTGGCTTCGAGCGGATGACCGGGCGTTACCAGCGTAGTGTGGCGTCGGTGCTGCAGCGGAGCGGGCGGGTCATGGGCGTGTTCGCCGCGCTGGTGGCGGCGTTGCTGCTGGGCCTGCACTGGCTGCCGGGCGCATTCCTGCCGGAAGAGGACCAGGGCTACTTCATGACCTCGATCCAGCTGCCGGCCGAAGCGACGGCCGAGCGCACGCTGGCCGTGGTCGAAGCCTACGAAAGGCATGTGGCGTCACGCCCGGGCATCGGCTCCAACCAGTCGATCCTCGGCTACAGCTTCTCCGGGTCCGGCCCGAGCGCGGCGCTGACCTACACCATGCTGAAGGACTGGGGCGAGCGTGCAGGAGCCACCGCGGCCGGCGAAGTGGAGGCCGCGCAGAAGGCGATGGCGACGATTGCCGAGGGCGAGGTGATGAGCGTGATGCCGCCGGCCATCGACAGCCTGGGACGCTCCTCCGGCTTCTCACTGGCGCTGCAGGCGCGCACCGGGCAGAGCCAGGCAGAGCTGCGCGCGGCCCTGCAGCAGCTGCTGAAGCGGGCCGAGGCCAGTCCGCTGCTGTCGGAGGTGCATGCCGATGGCCTGCCAGCAGGCACCAGCGTGCGGCTGGACATCGACCGCGCCAAGGCCGAGGCGATGGGCGTGGGGTTCGAGCAGATCAGCAGCACGCTGTCGGCGGCGATGGGCTCGCAGTACGTCAACGACTTCCCCAACAAGGGCCGGCTGCAGCAGGTGATCCTGCAGGCCGATGCACCGCACCGGATGGAGCTGGAGGATGTGCTGAAGCTGTACGTTCGCAACAGCGAAGGCGGCATGGTGGCGTTGTCGGAACTGGTGACGCCGCACTGGACCGAGGCGCCGTTGCAGCTGCAGCGCTATCTCGGCTTCCCGGCGCTGAACCTGTCCGGCGCACCGGCCTCCGGCGTGTCGACCGGCCAGGCCATGGCGGAGATGGAGCGGTTGGCGCAGAAGCTGCCGTCCGGCTTTGCCCTGCAGTGGACCAGCCAGTCGCTGCAGGAGCGGGAGTCGGGGGCGCAGGCACCGTGGCTGCTGTTGTTGTCGATGCTGGTGGTGTTCCTGGTGCTGGCGGCTCTCTATGAGAGCTGGTCAATCCCGCTGGCGGTGATGCTGGTGGTGCCGCTGGGCCTGCTCGGTGCGGTCGCCGCGGTGCTGCTGCGGGGCATGCCCAACGACGTGTTCTTCAAGGTCGGCATGATCACCGTGATCGGGCTGTCGGCGAAGAACGCGATCCTCATCGTCGAGTTCGCGCGCCAGCTGCAGCAGCAGGGTCGCGGCCTGGTCGAGGCGGCATTGGAAGCTGCCAGGTTGCGCCTGCGGCCGATCGTGATGACCTCGCTGGCATTCGCGCTGGGCGTGGTGCCGCTGATGCTGGCGCAGGGCGCGTCGAAGGAAACCCAGCAGGCGATTGGAACCGGTGTGTTCGGCGGCATGGTCAGTGCGACCGTGCTGGCGGTGTTCTTCGTACCGGTCTTCTATGTAGTAGTGCAGGGCGCGCGGCAGTGGATCGCGCAACGCCTGCGCAGGCGCCGGCCGATGCCGGAAGGATCCGTGGATGGAACGGAACATCGTTGAAGATCTGCATGAACAACAGTTGATGGTGCTGGAGCAGCGCCTGTGCGCAGCGTTGCTGGAAAATGATCACGATGCGCTGACCGCGCTGGTATCGCCGGCCTTGTTCATGATGGATGGCCAAGGCGGGCGCATGCTCGATCTGCCGTGGCTGGGCGATTGGCTGGCCGGCGGCCTGCAGGTGCGAAGCCTACAGCTGCACGCAGTTGAAACGCTGCTGTGTGGTCGCCTGGCACTGCTGTCCAGCAACGTGCGGTTGTCAGTGTGGCAGCAGGACCAGGAGCGTGAAGTGAAGCTGCGCCTGTTGCGCGTCTGGACCTGCAGTTCCGGCGGCAGTGGCGCACAGCTGCTGTCGATGGCGGTGCTGGCCGCCTGAGTGCGGTCAGGCCGCTTTCAGGCCCCGCTCACCGGCAGATGGTAGGGTCGAGCCTCTCTGTAGTGTCGACAAGGAGTCGAGCCATGCGTGTAGTTCCCAGTCTGTTGGCAGCCTCCCTCGGGGTGGTGCTGGCTGCGTGCCAGCCGGCCCAGGCACCCGCTGCGGGCGGCAATGACACCCCGCCTGCCACGCCGCAGCCAAGTGCCAGCACCGAAGGTGGCAGCGAGACCACCTACCAGTGTGGGGATCTCAGCGTGCGCGCGACCTTCACTGGCGAGGATACGGCCACGGTGGTGATCGGCGAGCGCACCTTTGCCATGACCTCCGAACGCGCGGCGTCCGGCGCCAAGTATGGCGATGGCCAGGGCAACAGCTTCTGGACCAGGGGCAGCGATGACGGCCTGCTGAGCCTGAAGGGCGAGGCGGACCGCGAGTGCCATGCGGTCGAAGCCACTGAAGGCGATGGCAGCGCCGGCAATGCTGCGTTCCGTGCCACCGGCAATGAGCCCGGCTGGCTGGCAGTTGTCGACGGCGACACGCCGGGCTTGCAGGTGGAAGTGGATTATGGTGAGCGTCGCTTCGATGTCGCCAAGCCCACCGAAGGTGCTGATGGCTGGAGTGGCAAGGCATCCGATGGCACCGACGTCAAGCTCAGCTTCCAGCGCACCACCTGCCAGGACGACATGAGTGGCGAGGCGTTCGAGGCCAAGGTGATGCTGACTGTCGGCACGCGCCAGTACCACGGCTGTGGCAATTTCGGCGCGAAGCAGCCGTAAGCCCTCTGTAGAGCCGAGCCCACGCTCGGCTGCGTTGTGCTCTGCACAGGCACTGCAGCTGAGCGTGGGCTCGGCTCTACACCACTGCTATCAACGATGCGCTGCTTGCTGCCTGCGGCGAACACGCCGCAGGCAGGGACAGGCAGCCGATCAGCGCAAGGCGCTTAGTCGGCATGGCCAGCGAATTCGCCGGTGGCGGTGTTCACCAGCACGCGTTCGCCGTTGACGATGTACTCCGGCACCATGATCTCGATGCCGGTGTTGAGCTTGGCCGGCTTCGGGCGCTTGGTGGCGGTGCCACCCTTCAGTTCCGGCGGGGTTTCGATCACTTCCAGCACCACCGAGGCCGGCAGCTGGATCGCCACCGGCTGCTCGTCGATCACCTGCACGTAGATGCCGGTCAGGCCGTCGGTGATGTAGCCGGCGTCATCGCCGATCACGTCCGCGTCCAGGGTGTAGGGGGTGTAGTCCTCGTCATCGAGGAACACGAAGGCATCGCCATCCTTGTACGAATAGGTGGACTGGCGGCGCAGCAGTTCGACCTCGACCAGGTTGTCGTCGGCATCGAAGCTGGCGTCGAGCTTGTTGCCGCCCGGCACGCTGTACATGATGAAGCGGAAGCGGACGTTGCCGCCGCGACCCTGCGGCGAGCTGCGTTCGATGTCGCGGATCTGGTACACGCCGTTGTTGTACTCGACGACGTTGCCCTTCTTGATGTCGTTGGCTTTCATGGTGATCTAGGTCGTTGGGGGAGGGCGCCGTCCCGGCGCCCGGGGGAATCACTTCGGAGCGAGGCGGGTAGCGCCGTCCAGGCGGATGGTCTCGCCGTTGAGGTAGGTGTTGCCAAGGATGAAGCCGACCAGGCTGGCGAAGTCTTCCGGCTTGCCCAGACGCGACGGGAACGGGATCGAGGCGGCCAGCGACTGCTGCACGGCCTCGGGCATGCCATCGACCATCGGCGTCCAGAACACGCCCGGGGCGATGGTGTTGACGCGGATGCCAAAGCGCGACAGTTCGCGCGCCATCGGCAGCGTCATCGAGACCACGCCGCCCTTGCTGGCGGCATACGCGGCCTGGCCGATCTGGCCTTCATAGGCAGCGATGCTGGCGGTGTTGATGATCACGCCGCGCTCGCCGTCGGTACCGGCTTCGTTGTGCTGCATGCGATTGGCCGCGGCCTTGGCGACGTTGAAGCTGCCGACCAGGTTGACCATCACCGTGCCCTGGAAGCCAGCCAGCGGCATCGGGCCTTCCTTGCCCAGCACGCGGCCGGCGCCGAGGATGCCGGCACAGTTCATCGCCACGTTCAGGCCGCCGAGGAAGTCGTGGGCCTGGTCGATGGCCGCAGCCACGGCCGCCTCATCGCTGACGTTGACGTTGAAGTAGCGGGCCTTGTCGGCACCCAGCCCGGCAACGGCGGCTGCACCCTTGTCGTCGTTGAGGTCGAACAGGGCCACCTTGCCGCCCTGGGCGACGAGGTGCTGGGCCACGGCCAGGCCGAGGCCGGAGACGCCGCCAGTGATCACGGCACGTACGGAAGACAGCTGCATTGAACGGTCCTGCAGGTTCGAGAACCGCCGATTCTAACGGAAGCCGCGACCGCCGCTGTTGTGCACTGCGCCGCCTTTGCGGGGCGGCGCCGTGCGGTGGTCACCCGGTGGCGGCCAGCGCCTGCCCGGTGCGGCTGGCGGTGGCGCGTCCGAGCAGGCCGGCCAGCCAGCGGCCGGTCTCGGCCAGGGCCGGCAGGTCCACGCCGCTGTCCAGGCCCAGGCCCTGCAGCAGGTAGACCACGTCTTCGCTGGCGACGTTGCCGCTGGCGCCCTTCGCATACGGGCAGCCACCGGCGCCGGAGACGGCACTGTCGACCACACGCACGCCTTCTTCCAGGCAGGTGGCGATGTTGGCGATGGCCTGGCCATAGGTGTCGTGGAAGTGCACGGCCAGCGCCGCCATCGGGATCTCGGCGGCCACCGCCTGCAGCATCGCCCGTGCCTTGCGCGGGGTGCCGACGCCGATGGTGTCGCCCAGCGAGATTTCGTAACAGCCCATCTGGTGCAGGGCGCGCGCCACCCGCACCACGTCGGCCAGCGGCACCTCGCCCTGGTAAGGACAGCCGAGCACGGTGGAGACGTAGCCGCGCACGCGCACGCCATCGGCGGCGGCACGGCGCAGGATGGGCTCGAACCGCGCCAGCGACTCATCGATGCCGGCATTGGTGTTGGTGCGGTTGAACGCCTCGGACGCAGCGGTGAACACCGCCACTTCCTCCACGCCCACTGCCCGGGCGCGGTCGTAGCCCTGTTCGTTCGGTACCAGCACCGGGTAGTGGATGCCCGGCCGGCGCTGGATGCCGGCATAGACCTCGGCGGCGTCGGCCAGCTGCGGGATCCACTTCGGGCTGACGAAGCTGGTCGCCTCGATGCTGCGCAGGCCGGTAGCCGACAGGCGGTTGATCAGTTCGATCTTGTCGGCGGTGGATACCGACTGCTTTTCGTTCTGCAGGCCGTCACGCGGGCCGACCTCGACGATGCGGACGTAATCGTTCATGCGGCCTCCCCGGTGGCGGGGCGGTGGCAGACCGCCTCGATGTTGTTGCCATCCGGGTCGAGCACGAAGGCGCCGTAGTAGTCGGGGTGGTACCACGGGCGCAGGCCCGGGGCGCCGTTGTCGCGGCCGCCGGCGGCGAGGGCGGCGGCATGGAAGGCGTCCACCTGGGCGCGGCTGGCGCAGGCAAAGGCCACGTGTACGCCGTGGCTGGCAGTGCCGCCATTGCCAAGCCAGAAGAACGGCTTGCCGTCGCTGCCGAAGCCGATGTGGTCGTGGGCGCCAGTCTGTTCGGCGGTCACTTCCATCACCACGCCGATCTGCAGCGGCGCCAGCGCCTGCAGGAAGAAGGTCTTGCTGCGCGCCAGGTCGGCGCTGGTCAAACCAAGATGATCGAGCATGTTCAGGCTTCCGTGACCCAATGGGGGGCGCGCTTGTCGAGGAAGGCGCCCAGGCCCTCCTGGCCCTCGGCGGACACCCGCAGGCGCGCGATCAGGGCCGCATTATCGCGATCCAGGGCGTCGCGGTCATGGCTGTCGCGGACCTGGCGCACCAGCTGCTTGGCGGTGGACGAGGCGATCGGGCCGGCCTTGTCGAGCAGGGCCAGCTGGCGTTGCACGGCCTCGTCCAGGCGTTCAGGCTCGAACAGTTGGTGGACCAGGCCGATGCGCAGCGCGGTGTCGGCGTCGAAATGCTCGCCGGTGGCGAACCAGCGGCGAGCCTGGCGGGGGCCGATGGCCTCGATCACATAGGGCGAGATCACCGCCGGCAGCAGGCCGAGGCGGCTTTCGGTCAGGCCGAAGCGGGCCGAGGTGCTGGCGATGGCGATGTCGCAGCAGGCGACCAGGCCGACGCCGCCGCCGAAGGCCGCGCCATGGACCCGGGCCAGGGTCGGCTTGGGCAGCTCGTCCAGGGTGCGCATCAGCCGGGCCAGGGCCAGCGAGTCCTCGCGGTTATCGGCTTCGCTGGCCGCAGCCATGCCGCGCATCCACTGCATGTCGGCGCCGGCCGAGAAGGAGGCGCCGTGGCCGGCCACTACCACCGCGCGCACCGAATCATCGTGGCCGGCGGCCTCCAGTGCGGCGGTCAGCCGGGCGATCAGCCCGGCGTCAAAGGCGTTGTGCAGCTCCGGCCGGTTCAGCCAGAGGGTGAGGACGGCGCCGCTGCGCTCGATCTGCAAAGCATCGTTCATGGGATTCCAGGGTCACTCCATACCTGTATGGATCATAGCGGGCCATTGGTCATGGGCCATGACGCGACGCGGGAATGTTAGAATCGAGAACCATTTACATCCAGCAGAGAACACGCTAGATGACGCTGTCCGAACTGCCGCTGCACACCTCGGCCGTGGTCGAGTCCGTGCAGGACCTGCATGCCAACGATGCCATCGCCCGTCGCCTGCGCGAGCTGGGTTTCGTGAAGGGCGAGGAAGTACGCCTGGTGGCCAAGGGCCCGGTGGGGGGAGAGCCGCTGCTGGTGCAGGTCGGGTTCACCCGTTTCGCGCTGCGGATCAGTGAAGCCAAGCGGGTCGTGGTCGACGCCGCCAGCCAGGAACGACGCGCATGACTGCTACTGCCACTACCGCCCCCCTGCGCGTTGCGCTGGTCGGTAACCCCAACAGCGGCAAGACCGCTCTGTTCAACCAGCTGACCGGCAGCCGGCAGAAGGTTGCCAACTACACCGGCGTCACCGTCGAGCGCAAGGAAGGCCGCCTGCGTGCGCCGTCCGGCCGCGAGTTCGCGGTACTCGACCTTCCGGGGGCCTACAGCCTGCATCCGGCCAGCCTGGACGAGGCGATCACCCGTGACCTGTGCCGGGGCTTCTATCCGGGCGAAGCCGCGCCGGATGTGCTGCTGTGCGTGATCGACGCCACCAACCTGCGCCTGCACCTGCGTTTCGCGCTGGAACTGCGCGAGCTGGGCAAGCCGATGGTGGTGGCGCTGAACATGGTCGATGCGGCCCAGCGCCGCGGCATCCAGGTGGACGTGGCCGCGCTGGAGCGCGAGCTGGGCGTGCCGGTGGTGGAGACCGTGGCGGTGCGCAAGCAAGGCGCCAAGGCCCTGGTCGAGCGCCTCGATGCGATGGTGCCGCACCTGGATGCACCGGTGCCGGGCCCGGAAGGTGGCATCGACTACCATGCCAAGGTGCGCGAGATCCTGTCGGTCGCCGTGCGGATGCCAGCGCGGACCGCGAAGATCGACGACGCGCTGGACCGCTGGCTGCTGCACCCGGTGTTCGGCCTGGTCAGCCTGGCGGTGGTGATGTTCCTGATCTTCCAGGCGGTGTACGCCTGGGCGACGCCGTTGATGGACGGCATCGAAGCCGGCTTTGCCTGGCTGGGCGAGTTTGTCGGCAGCGTGCTGCCGGAAGGTCCGCTGGCCAGCCTGCTGACCGACGGCATCATCGCTGGTGTCGGTGGCGTGGTGGTGTTCCTGCCGCAGATCCTGATCCTGTTCTTCTTCATCCTCGTGCTGGAGGAGTCCGGTTACCTGCCGCGCGCGGCGTTCCTGCTCGACCGCATGATGGCCGCCGCCGGGTTGTCCGGCCGCTCGTTCATCCCGCTGCTGTCCAGCTTTGCCTGCGCAGTGCCGGGCATCATGTCCACGCGCAGCATCCAGGACCCACGTGACCGCCTGGCCACGATCCTGGTGGCGCCGTTGATGACCTGTTCCGCACGCTTGCCGGTGTACGCGCTGCTGATTGGTGCGTTCATTCCGCAGAAGACGGTGTGGGGCGTGTTCAACCAGCAGGGGCTGGTCCTGTTCGGCCTGTACGCCGCCGGTATCCTCAGCGCGCTGGCGATGTCGTGGATCATGAAGAAGTGGCGTCGCGACAAGAGTGAGCATCCGCTGATGCTGGAGCTGCCGTCTTACCGCCTGCCGCATGCGCGCGACCTGGCCGTGGGCCTGTACGAGCGTGGCATGATCTTCCTCAAGCGCGTCGGTGGCATCATCCTGGCGCTGACCATCCTGCTGTGGGTGCTGCTGTCGTTCCCGGCGGCTCCCGCTGGCGCCACGATGCCGGCCATCGACTACAGCTACGCCGGCCAGATCGGCCATGCGATGGCCGTGTTCTTCGCGCCGCTGGGCTTCAACTGGCAGATCTGCATCGCACTGATCCCGGGCCTGGCCGCGCGCGAAGTGGCGGTATCGTCGCTGGCCACGGTCTACGCGCTGTCCGCGGCCGATGACGATGCCGCCAGCCAGGCGCTGACCCCACTGATCAGCGACGGCTGGTCGCTGGCGACCGCGCTGTCGCTGCTGGTCTGGTACATCTACGCCCCGATGTGCATCTCGACGCTGGCCACCATCAAGCGTGAGACCAATTCGTGGAAGCAGATGGGCTTCGCCGCGTTCTACCTGTTCGCCGCGGCGTATGTGGCTGCGCTGATCACCTACCAGGTGACCAAGGCGCTGGGAGGCGGCTGATGGATACCGGCCTGCTGATCCAGTACCTGATCATCGCGGTGGCCGTGCTGGTCAGTGCCTGGGTGGTGCTGAAGAAGCAATTCCCGGGCACCGTGCGCACGCTGCGCGGGGCCTTGGCGCTGGCCCTGCTGAAGCCGGGTCGCCCCGGCTGGATGCAGGCGCTGGGGCGGAAGATCGCGCCGCCGGCGACTGGAGGTGGTGGTGCCTGTGGTGGTTGTGACAGCTGCGGGCCAACTCCACCGAAGCAGCACTGACGCTGCTTTTCCTGCGCTGGTGGGTGCGAACCCTGGTTCGCACGCTTGCGGGGTTCATTCCACGCATGGCGTGGATCTACTAGACCTCTTTGCGGATGATCGCCCGGAAGCGACCATCCTGATTCAATCGCCGCACCGATTCCCGGTTTCCATGGCTGGCCGCGAAGCCGGCCACGTCGGCAAGGGCAAAGAGCAGCAGGCCTTTCAGCGCGTCGCGGTTGCCGGCCTGCAGCAGATCTTCAAGATCCTGCTGGATGAAGGTCCGGCGCAGGCCTGGCGTCTCTTCGATCCGCCAGTCGACATGGGGCGTGGGAATGCTGGAGCGGTACCTGAAGGCCGTTTCAAGATCGTCAGGCGCGAGCGGATACTCGAGCAGCTCTGGAAAGTAGAGTCCAGCATTCACATAGAAGCCCCGGCTTTCGTTGGCGCGTTGGTGATTCACGACAAGCAGGGCGGCATCCAGCAAGCGGTAGCGGGTCGTAGACGTTCCGGCAAAGCCGGTCTTCCTGGCGCACTTGCTGAAGACGGTCGAGGATTTCATGGGCTTTGCCTGGGCCGGAAGAGGGCGCACAGCCTTGAGGCGCAGTGCCTGGCGGTCAATTGGCAAACGCGACATCCGGAACACTGGCCAGCATTTCATCCACGCATGGCGTGGATCTACCGGGCGCGTGAGCCCAGCTCTGCTGCCAGCGCCAGCCACCGATTGCGTTGCTCCGGCGAGCTGCTGCGTACCGCACCGAGGCGGCTGACACGCACCGGGCGGATGCCGCAGAACTGCAGGATGGTGGCGCGGATCTGGCTGATGCCCGGGGCGCGGTAGATCCAGCGGTAATACCAGGGCGGCGTGTCCAGGGTGGTGATCACCCGTGCGCTGCGTCCGGCCAGCAGCCGGTCCCACCACACCGAATCGCGCCGGTAGCGGAAGGCGTACCCCGGCAGCAGCACGCGATCGAAGAAGCCCTTCAACAGCGCCGGCATCCCGCCCCACCAGGTGGGATAGACCAGCACCAGATGATCGCAGGCTTCAATCGCGTCGGCGGCGTCCTGCAGATCCGCTTCCAGCGGCTGGATCTGGCGGTACCCGTGGCGCAGCACCGGGTCGTATTCAAGGTCGCCCAGTGCGATCAGGCGCACCCGGTGGCCGGCATTCTCGGCGGCGGTGGCGTAGCGCTGGGCGAGGGCGCCGCACAGGCTGTCGCGGTCGGGATGGCCGAGCAGGATCAGGACGGAACGGGACACGGCAACCTCGGGCAATGGAAAGTGCGCGAGGTTGGGGTCTGCCCCAGGGGCAGAGTCAAACCGGGGTGGTGCAGCCGCTGGGATCCAGGATGCAGTCGCCGCTGCCGGAGTGCAGCCACTGCTGCAGTTCGGCGCTGACCTGCTGCAGGGCGAGCTCGACCTGCGCCAGCCGAGCCCGTTCGCTGGCAATGCGTGTGCGCTGCTGTTCCAGCAAGGCCAGCACCGCAGGCCAGTCGAGCCGTCCGTCGCGGCGCTGCAGGCGCGAGATCGCGGCCAGGCTGATGCCCAGCCCCAGTGCCTGTCGGATCAGCTGCACCCAGGCCACGTCCTGTTCGCTGTAGTCGCGATAGCGGTTCAGGCGTGGCACCGGCGGCAGCAGTCCGCGCGCCTCGTACAGGCGGATGGCCTTGGCGCTGGCACCGGTCAGGCGGCTGACTTCGGAGATGCGCATCGGCTCAGTCCCGCACCAGCCCGCCATCGACCACCAGATTCTGGCCGGTCACCGCACGCGACCACGGGCTGGCGAAGAACAGCGCGGCATCGGCGAACTCGGTCGGCGTTGTGACGCTGCGCAGCGGGGTGTTCGCAGCGATGTAGTCGAACACCGCTTCAGGCGTAGCGGCACTGGCATCGGTGGTGCGCAGCAGGCCGCCGGACAGCATGTTTACCGTGATGCCATGCGGGCCGAGGTCGCCGGCCAGGGTGCGGGTCAGCGACAGCAGTGCGGCCTTGGCGGCGGTGTAGTCGTGGTAGGGCACCACCGGGTTCTGGAACAGGTTGGTGCCGATGTTGATCACGCGGCCGAAGCGGCGGGCCTGCATGCCGGGCAGGGCGGCCTGCACGGTGTTCAGCGCGCCGCGCACGCTGCCCTCGAACTGCGCCTGGAAGGCCGGCCAGCCGATATCGGCGGCGCCGTCGCGGGCATCGCCATTGAACGAGAACGCCGCCAGCGCGTTGTTGACCACGGTTGTCACGCCTTGCCCGAAGTGGGCCAGTGCCTGCTGCAGCATCGCATCGACCTGGCCGCGGTCGGTGACGTCGGCCGGCAGTGCGATCGCCTGTCCGCCCAGCTCGGCAGCCAGGGCACGTGCGGCGCCTTCGCTGCGGTGGTAATTGACGATGACGCGCGCGCCCTGTGCGGCGAAGGCGCGGGCGATGTGCTGGCCAAGGCCGCGGCCGGCGCCGGTGACCAGCACCAGCTGTTCGCTGATCTGCATGAGGGAGCTGCCATCCATTGCATGAAAGGGCATGCAGCGTAGCAGCGATGGCGCTTGCCGGAGCGGGCGTGCTGCCGCTAGCCTGCAGGCATGAACCAGACTCCCCTGCGATTGCTCATTCACGGTGCCTCCGGGCGCATGGGCCAGGCCCTGCTGCGGCTGGCCGCCGAACATCCCGAAACCCTGCAGATCGTGGCCGCAGTGGCCGGCCGTGCGCCGGCGCAGCGCGTGGTCGACGGCGTGCCGTTCTTCGGTGCCAGCGAACTGCCCGGCGCGCCGGTGTTCGACGTGGCGATCGACTTCAGCCTGCCGGAGGGTTTCGACCCGATGCTGGCGTTGTGCGTGGAGCGGGGTGCCGGGCTGGTGTCGGGCACCACCGGGATCTCCAGCACGCAGCGCCAGGCGCTGGACGCGGCGGCTGCGAAGATCCCTCTGGTCTGGGCCTCGAATTTCAGCCTGGGCGTGGCGGTGCTGGACGAACTGGTCGAGCGCGCGGCGCAGGCGTTGGCCGGCTGGGACTGCGACATTGTCGAATCGCACCACACCCAGAAGAAGGATGCGCCTTCGGGCACCGCGCTGACCCTGGGTGCTGCCGCGCAGCGGGGCGGGGCGGAGCCGCGCTATGCCAGCCTGCGTGCCGGTGACATCGTCGGTGAGCATCTGGTCCAGTTCACCGGGCTGGGCGAGCGCATCGAACTGGTGCACCGGGCCACCAACCGCGACATCTTCGCCCGCGGCGCCCTGTTCGCCGCCCGCCAGCTGCACGGCCGCGCGCCGGGCAGCTACCGGGTGCGCGATCTGCTGGACGGGCCGCGTTAACCGGTAGCGCCGGGCCGTGCCCGGCGTCGGTGTCGGTTCCGCCGGGCATGGCCCGGCGCTACCAGCGGGCGCCGCATACGCCGCCGGATTGAAATGAATACGCAATCGCCTGTTCATGAAGCGCGATAACCGCTGGCGCGAGCGCCCCGGCAGCGCTACAATTCGCACTCGCCGAATCACGAAAGCCGGACCGGTCCCAGACCGTACGTCCGCGCTTTTTTGCAACCGGATTTCCGTGAAGCGCAGGCGTGACTTCGGCAGCCCCCTCGGTAGCCAAAGTGAGATTCCCGTGACCCAAGCCGCAATCCTCGTCCTCGAAGACGGCACCGTATTCGAGGGCGAATCCGTAGGCGCGCCCGGCCTGTCCGTCGGTGAGGTGGTGTTCAACACCGCCATGACCGGCTACCAGGAAGTGCTGACCGACCCGTCCTACGCCCGGCAGATGGTCACGCTGACCTATCCGCATATCGGTAACACCGGCATGACCGACCAGGACAATGAAGCGTCCAAGGTGTGGTCGGCCGGCCTGATCGTGCGCGACGTTCCCCGCCGTCCCAGCAACTGGCGCAGCCAGGTGTCGCTGCAGGACTGGCTGATCCAGCGCGGCGTGGTCGCCATCGCCGGCATCGACACCCGCAAGCTGACCCGCATCCTGCGCGAGAAGGGCGCGCAGAACGGTGCACTGATGGCCGGCGACATCGACGTGGAAAAGGCACTGGAAGCCGCCCGCAAGTTCCCGGGGCTGAAGGGCATGGATCTGGCCAAGGTTGTCACTACCGAGAAGACCTACACCTGGACCGAGGGCCAGCTCGACCTGGATGCCAACGCCTTCGTCAGCGTGCCGTCCCGGTTCAAGGTCGTGGCTTACGACTTCGGCGTGAAGACCAACATCCTGCGCATGCTGGCCGAGCGTGGCTGCGAAGTGACTGTGGTACCGGCGCAGACTCCGGCCGCCGAAGTGCTGGCGCTGAAGCCGGACGGCGTGTTCCTGTCCAATGGCCCGGGTGACCCGGAACCGTGCGACTACGCCATCGAAGCGATCAAGACCTTCATCGACGTGAAGATCCCGACCTTCGGCATCTGCCTGGGCCACCAGTTGCTGGGCCTGGCCTCGGGCGCGCAGACCATGAAGATGGGCCACGGCCACCACGGTGCCAACCACCCGGTGCAGGACCTGGACAGCGGCCGGGTGATGATCACCTCGCAGAACCACGGCTTCGCGATCGATGAAGCGACCCTGCCGCCGACCCTGCGCGTGACCCACCGTTCGCTGTTCGACGGCACCAACCAGGGCGTGGCCCGCACCGACGTGCCGGCGTTCTCGTTCCAGGGCCACCCGGAAGCGTCGCCGGGCCCGACCGACGTCGGTCCGTTGTTCGACCGCTTCGTGGTGCTGATGGAGCAGGCCAAGGCGTGATCAGTACGCCGCCGGCCCCCCGGTGGCGTCGCGATGGACCGTAAGCCGCCGCATCGCTGCTGCCCCCGGCGCGGCGCTGCGGATCAAGATTCCTGATCGACAGCGTGCGATCACTCCCCCTTGTCACGCTGTACTGACTTAGAGAAGAAAATGCCCAAGCGCACTGACCTCAAGACCATCCTCATCATCGGTGCTGGCCCGATCGTCATCGGCCAGGCCTGCGAGTTCGACTACTCCGGCGCCCAGGCCTGCAAGGCCCTGCGTGACGAGGGTTACCGCGTGGTGCTGGTCAACAGCAACCCGGCCACGATCATGACCGACCCGGAGATGGCCGACGCCGTCTACATCGAACCGATCAACTGGCAGACGGTCGAGAAGATCATCGCCAAGGAAAAGCCCGACGCGCTGCTGCCGACCATGGGTGGCCAGACCGCGCTGAACTGCGCGCTGGACCTGGCCGACAACGGCGTGCTGGAGAAGTACAACGTCGAACTGATCGGCGCCAAGCGCGAAGCGATCCGCATGGCCGAAGACCGCGAGCTGTTCCGCGTGGCCATGGGTGAGATCGGCCTGGAATGCCCGACCGCCGCCGTCGCCCACACCCTGGACGAAGCGCTGGAGATCCAGACCCGTGTCGGCTACCCGACCATCATCCGCCCCAGCTTCACCCTGGGCGGCAGCGGTGGCGGCATTGCCTACAACCGTGAAGAGCTGGTCGAGATCGTCAGCCGCGGCCTGGAACTGTCGCCGACCACCGAAGTGCTGGTGGAAGAGTCGGTGCTGGGCTGGAAGGAATTCGAGATGGAAGTGGTCCGCGATACTGCGGACAACTGCATCATCGTCTGCTCGATCGAAAACCTGGACCCGATGGGCGTGCACACCGGTGACTCGATCACCGTGGCGCCGGCGCAGACCCTGACCGACAAGGAATACCAGCGCCTGCGCGATGCCTCCATCGCCGTGCTGCGCAAGATCGGCGTCGATACCGGTGGCTCGAACGTGCAGTTCGGTATCAACCCGAAGACCGGCCGTGTGGTCGTCATCGAGATGAATCCGCGTGTGTCGCGTTCCTCGGCGCTGGCTTCCAAGGCCACCGGCTTCCCGATCGCCAAGGTCGCCGCCAAGCTGGCCGTGGGCTACACCCTGGACGAACTGAAGAACGAGATCACCGGTGGCCTGACCCCGGCCTCGTTCGAACCGTCCATCGACTACGTCGTCACCAAGATCCCGCGCTTCGCCTTCGAGAAGTTCCCGGCCGCCGACGCTCGCCTGACCACCCAGATGAAGTCGGTGGGCGAGGTGATGGCGATGGGCCGTACCTTCCAGGAATCGGTGCAGAAGGCCCTGCGTGGCCTGGAAACCGGCAAGGTTGGCTTCGACCCCACCGGCCTGGACCTGGCCAACGAGGAAGACCTGCAGACCCTGCGTCGCGAGCTGAAGGCGCCGGGCCCGGAGCGCCTGTTCTTCGTCGCCGATGCGTTCCGTGCTGGCATGAGCGTTGAAGAGATCTACGCACTGTCGTTCATCGATCATTGGTTCCTGGACCAGATCGAGGAAATCATTGCCGCGGAGGCCGCCGTCGCCGTCGATGGCATCGACGCGCTGGACGCTGCGCGCCTGCGCAAGCTGAAGCGTGCCGGTTTCTCCGACGCCCGCCTGGCGCAGTTGACCGGCACCAATGAGGCGGCCATCCGCGCGCTGCGCCGTGCGCACAAGGTGCGCCCGGTCTACAAGCGCGTGGACTCCTGCGCCGGTGAGTTCTCCACCGGCACTGCCTACCTGTACTCGACCTACGAGGACGAGTGCGAGGCCGCACCGAGCAACCGCGACAAGATCATGATCCTGGGCGGAGGCCCGAACCGCATCGGCCAGGGCATCGAGTTCGACTACTGCTGCGTGCACGCGGCACTGGCGCTGCGCGAGGATGGTTATGAAACCATCATGGTCAACTGCAACCCGGAAACCGTGTCGACCGACTACGACACCTCCGATCGCCTGTACTTCGAACCGCTGACCCTGGAAGACGTGCTGGAAATCGTCGAGCTGGAACAGCCGAAGGGCGTGATCGTGCAGTACGGCGGCCAGACCCCGCTGAAGCTGGCGCGAGCGCTGGAAGCCAACGGCGTGCCGGTGATCGGCACCAGCCCGGACTCCATCGACCTGGCCGAAGACCGCGAGCGCTTCCAGCAGCTGGTCGACAAGCTGGGCCTGAAGCAGCCGCCGAACCGTATCGCCCGCAACGACCAGGAAGCCCTGCTGCTGGCCCGTGAGATCGGCTACCCGCTGGTGGTGCGCCCGAGCTACGTGCTGGGCGGCCGTGCGATGGAAATCGTCTACGGCGAAGCCGACCTGGCCCGCTACGTGCGCGACGCGGTGAAGGTGTCCAACGATTCGCCGGTGCTGCTGGACCGCTTCCTCGACAACGCCGTTGAGTGCGACGTCGACATCATTGCCGACAAGGATGGCAACGTCCTGATCGGTGGCGTGATGGAGCACATCGAAGAAGCCGGCGTGCACTCGGGCGATTCCTCGTGCTCGCTGCCGCCGTACTCGCTGTCGGCGGAAACCCAGGCCGAGCTGCGCCGCCAGGTGGTGGAGCTGGCCAAGGCCCTGAACGTGGTCGGCCTGATGAACACCCAGTTCGCGATCCAGACCAGCGACGAAGGTGCCGACACCATCTACCTGCTGGAAGTGAACCCGCGTGCCTCGCGCACCGTGCCGTTCGTGTCCAAGGCCACCGGCATGCCGCTGGCGAAGATCGCCGCCCGTTGCATGGCTGGCAAGAGCCTGGCCGAGCAGGGCGCGACCAAGGAAATCGTGCCGGACTACTACTCGGTGAAGGAAGCGATCTTCCCGTTCGCCAAGTTCCAGGGCGTCGACCCGATCCTCGGGCCGGAGATGCGCTCCACCGGTGAGGTGATGGGCGTCGGCCGTACCTTCAACGCCGCTTTTGCGCGTGCGCAGGAAGCCGGTGGCATCAAGGCGCCGCCGGTCGGCAAGGCCTTCGTTTCGGTGCGCGATCCGGACAAGAAGCGCGTGCTGCCGGTGGCCAAGGCCCTGCTGGCGCGTGGTTACAGCCTGGTCGCGACCCGTGGCACCGCCGCATGGCTGCAGCAGCACGGCATGGACTGCGAGATCATCAACAAGGTGGTCGAAGGCCGTCCGCACATCGTCGACTCGATCAAGAACGGCGAGATCGTCTACATCGTCAACACGACCGAAGGTCGTTCGGCGATCAACGACTCGTTCTCGATCCGTCGCGAGGCGCTGCAGCATCGCGTCACCTACTCGACCACCATTGCCGGCGCCAAGGCGCTGGTGGATTCACTGGAATTCCGCGGCACCGGCCCCGTCTGGTCGCTGCAGGAGCTGCACAAGGAGTTGAATGCATGAGAGCCCCCATCACGATGAAGGGCGCGCAGCGTCTGCGCGATGAACTGGATCACCTGAAGTCGGTCAAGCGCCCGAAGGTGATCGCCGCGATCGCCGAAGCGCGTGAGCACGGCGACCTGAAGGAGAACGCCGAGTACCACGCTGCGCGCGAGGAACAGGGCTTCATCGAAGGCCGCATCAAGCAGCTGGAAGGTGAGCTGTCGCACGCCGAGATCATCGACGTGAGCAAGCTCAACGCCGGCTCCAAGGTGGTGTTCGGCGCCAGCGTGACGCTGGCTGACGTGGAAACCGACGAAGAGAAGAAATACCAGATCGTTGGTGACCTGGAAGCGGACATCAAGCTGGGCCTGATCGCGATTTCCTCGCCGGTGGCGCGCGCGATGATCGGCAAGCTGGAAGGCGATTCGATCGTGATCGACGCCCCGGCCGGCCAGCGCGAGTACGAGATCGTCAGCGTCAGCTACGTGGACTGACCACGTGGCGACGGCGACCCTGCTGTTGCCGGCACGCAGCCGCTTTGCCGCGGCTGCGCTGCCTGATGACGTGGCGCGCGCCCTGGGCCGCGCCAACGTCTCGCAGTTCGAAGCCGGCGAGCGGGCACAGCTGCAGCGCCATTTCACCGTCGCCGCGCCACACTGGCCGGTGGCCGCACTGAGCCGCCAGCGCGACGTCGGCGATGCGGCGGGCGCGTGCTGGCTGCGTGCCGACCCGGCCTGCATGGTGCCGGACATGCATGGCGCACGGATGATGGCTTACGGCGAGACGCTGCGGCCGACCCTGGCGGACTGCCTGGCCCTGTTGCCGGTGCTGCAGCCGCTGTTTGCCGATGCCGGATTCGTGCTCGACGCACCGGATCCTTCGCGCTGGTACCTGCGGCTTCCGATCGACCTGGCGTTGCCTGACTTCGACAGCCCGGATGAGGTGCTCGGCGATGACCTGTTCTCGCACCTGCCGGCAGGCGAGGGCGGCCGTCGTTGGCGGGCGCTGATGACCGAGGCACAGGTGCTGCTGCACAACCATTCCTGGAACCAGCAGCGCGCCGCGCAGGGACAACAGCCGATCAATTCACTGTGGTTCTGGGGCGGTGGCGTGATGCCGGTGTCGGTCGGCACGCCGCACGCACAGGTGCGCAGCCGCGATGCGCTGCTGCAGGGTCTGGCCCTGGCTGCGGGCGTTGCCGCGGATGGCGAGCAGTCGGTGGATGCATTGGTGGATCTGCGCCAGCTGCGCTCTTTGCAGCAGCTGGGCAATGATGCGATCCGTCCGCTGCTGGCCGCGCTCAAGCGTGGCGAACTACAGCGGCTGGTGCTCGATTTCGAGGACGGCCTGCAGTTCCAGCTGGACCGTGGACAGCGCTGGCAGTTCTGGAAAAAGCCGCGCCAGCTTCACGATGCCTGAAGCATCCAGGTAGCGCCGGGCCATGCCCGGCGGGTGCCCTAGCGGAACTCCGAAACGTAGGTCGGCAGCTGCCAGGTGGAGGCGCCAGAGCCACTGCAGGTGCCGCCGACGTATTCCATGGCCAGCTGCATCCGCTGCCCATCCCACGACCAGTAGCGCCCGGTTTCGCAGCGATCCTGGTCGGTCTCCACGGTTTCCTCGAGAAAGACCGCCTCGGGCGAGCGCGCAAAGAGTGCGCCCTGGGTAATGAATACGGGATTGAACGGTGCCTGGTCGTTGATCACCCACGTGCCCGCCGGCACGTTGAGCGCCTGGGTGTGGCAGACAACAGAGGCGAGCAGGTGATGATCGTCCAATCGCTGGATGGCGATGGAATGCGGCGCGGTCTGCTGCACATCCGGGGCGCATGCCCAGTCGACCTTGCTGCTGGGCTGAAGCAGACGGCGCAGGTCCTCGGGGTCCTCCAGGTGTACGTCTTCCTCATGCGGCTCGACCGCCATGGATGGCGTGGCAAGCTGTGGCTTCGGGAGGGCGGGTGGCACGCGCGACTCCGGTCTATGCCCTCGTCTCACCAGCGCGCCAGGCGTCTCCAGGCGCTGCTGGAACTGATCCATCTTCAGCATCAGCGCGGCTGCGCCGGATGCGGAGAGCGACCATGCCTGGCCCTTGCTGTCGGTGACGCTGATGGGTGAATGCTCGATGAGGGCTGCACTGAACGCCTGCACCTGGGCCGGTGTCAGCGTTGCATGCTCCGTCGCCGACTCCAGTATGCCGATGCTGCCGGCGGGCGTTCCATCCAACCGCAATTGCAGTTCGCCGGTAGGGGACTGTGCCTGCGCTTCGGGATCGTCAACGCTGTCGCGGGCGAGTGTCAGCCGGATCTCCACCGCGGCTCCGGGGCCGCCATTGCGCTCGATCAGCGCGGCCAGCCTCAGCGGCGCCAGTGCGCCGACACCGGCGAGACGACAAGTGCGCGTGTTGTCGCAGGCCATGAACCAGTCGCCATCGGCGAACGATCCGCCCACCGCATCCGTGACCGAAGCAGCCGAAGGCATCATCAGCAAACCCAGCAGGAACAGGGGCGCCTGCAGTAGAGAAGGAGCGCCCATTCAACGCACCTCGCTGAGCAGGGTTGGCAGCATCCAGTGCCCGCCCGGCATGCCACGGCACAGGCCGGTACTGAACGCACTGCTGGGCTGGAATCTGTGGCCATCCCATACCCAGTCCGAACCGGAAACGCAGTCGCCGATACCGCGGCCCTTGTAGCGCGCGTAGAGCGTGCGTTCGCCGCGCGAGAAGCCCTCTGCTTCCATCGTGACCGTCTGCGGGGCGAACGGGGGCTGGTCGCGCGCGATCCAGAAGCCATTGCTGTAGTTGTACGCGCCCATCTGGCACAGCGCCTGCACCAGTACGTGGTGCTCGTCCAGCCGCTCGATCACCATTTCCGGGGTGCCCGTGTACTCGATCATGCGCGGACAGTCGTCACTGTCGCCGAGCGTGGCGATCAGCGCGTCGCGCAGCGCTTCGCTGCTTCCCAGTTCGCTGTCTCCAGGGTGTGGGGCCACCAGTGCCGCGCTCACGATCACCGGCTTGGCGTGCGCAGCCGGCACGCTCGTTTCGGCATGCGTGCCACGCCGCACCAGGGCGCCGGGTGTTCCGATCCGCCCTTGTGCCTCGTCCATTTTCAGCAGTACGGCGGCAGCCCCACGGTCGGAAATCGGCCAGCGGGTGCCGTTGTTGTCGATGACCTCGATGCGGGCCTGGCCGGGCAGGGCCGCCAGCAGGGCTTCCACCTGCGCGGGCCGCAGCGTCACGGCCTCGTCGGCACCGGTGTCCTGCACCGGGCCCAGATCACGGCCGTTCACATGCAGGCGCATCGCTCCCTCAGGCATTGCGCTTTGGCCATCCTCGCCCACCCGCAGCCGCGCCTTTACTGCCGTACCGGGACCGCCGGCACGTTCCAACATCAGGCCCAGCAGGCTGTCTGCGTTCTCGGGGCCATAACCCGCGGCACGGCAGGTACCGGTGTTGTCGCAGGCCAGGAACCAGTCGTGGTGCACGAACTCGATACCGGCTGTGACCGGCGTGTTTGCGGCATGGCTGGCGAGCGGCAGCAACAGGCCGACAATCAGTGCGGACAACGGGCGATACATGGCGAATTCCGTTTCAGAAGCGAACAAGCATGGGCGATCGCCACCTCTGCGCCAAGCCCGGGAAGAGCCCGGCAAGCCGGGCGGGGTATCATGCCCGGGTCTTCCGTCACCCGGCGATGCCGATGTCCCTTGCCGCCGATGCTGTGCAGCCGTCCTCTGATACGCCGATGATCCGCCGCCGTGATGCGGTCGCACCCGGCAGCTGGCCGGACGGCACGCTGCCCCTGCTGGCGCGTCTCTATGCCAGCCGGGGCGCGGGCACACCGGAGCTGGCGCAGCCGAAGCTGGGCAATCTGCACGCCCCCGAACTGCTGACCGGCATCGACGATGCGGTGGGCCTGCTGGTCGAGGCCATCGCCGACGACAAGCGCATCCTGGTGGTCGGCGATTTCGACTGCGATGGCGCCACCGCCTGTGCGGTCGGCGTGCGTGGCCTGCGCATGCTCGGCGCGCAGCATGTCTTCCATGCGGTGCCGAACCGCATGGTGCACGGCTATGGCCTGTCGCCGTCGCTGGTGGAAGAACTGGCCGAGTTGAAGCCGGACCTGCTGGTCACGGTCGACCACGGTATTGCCTGCCATGCCGGCGTGACTGCGGCCAAGGCACGTGGCTGGCAGGTACTGGTCACCGACCACCATCTGCCGGGCCCGCAGCTGCCGCCGGCCGACGTCATTGTCGATCCGAATCTGGACGGCGACGCCTTCCCCAGTAAATCGCTGGCCGGTGTCGGCGTGATCTTCTACGTGCTGATGGCGCTGCGCCGACAGATGCGCGAAGCCGGTGTCTTTGCCGATGGCAAGGGACCGGACCTGACCACGCTGCTGGACCTGGTGGCGGTCGGCACCGTCGCCGATCTGGTAGCGCTGGACCCGAACAACCGTGCATTGGTGAGCGCGGGCCTGCGTCGTCTGCGCGCAGGGCAGGGCTGTGTAGGCCTGCGTGCGCTGATCGAAGCCAGCGGCCGTTACGCCACGCGACTGACGGCCACCGATATTGGCTTCGCACTCGGCCCACGCCTGAACGCGGCGGGCCGGCTGGAAGACATGGCGCTGGGCATCGCGCTGCTGCTGACCGAAGACCCACGGCAGGCGCGCGAGATCGCGCAGACGCTGGAGCAGATCAATGCGGAACGGCGCGCCGTGCAGCAGTCGATGACTGACGACGCCGAGCAGGCGTTGACCCGCGTGGTGCTGGACATGGCTGGCCAGCGACCGGTGGCGGCCTGCCTCTTCGATGCAGACTGGCATCCGGGCGTAGTTGGCCTGGTCGCGTCGAAGATGAAGGATCGCTTGCATCGCCCGGTGATCGCCTTCGCACCGGCCGAGCCGGGCGCCGACACCCTGCGTGGCTCGGCGCGCTCGATCCCCGGCCTGCATATCCGTGACGCACTGGCATTGGTCGATGCGCGCCATCCGGGCTTGATCGAACGCTTCGGCGGCCACGCCATGGCGGCCGGCCTCAGCCTGCGCCTCGATCACGTCGATGACTTCAAGGCGGCCTTCGTCGCCGTGGTGCTGGAAATGCTCGACCCGGCCGCGCTCCAGCAGCAGGTACTCAGCGACGGCGAACTGGCGGCGGACGAACTCGACCATCGCCACGCCGACGCGCTGCGTCTTGCTGGACCGTGGGGCCAAGGCTTCCCCGAGCCGCTGTTCGACGGCCACTTCGAAGTGGCCAACTGGCGCGTGCTGAAGGAACGCCACCTCAAGCTGGAACTGCGCCTGCCAGGCGTACCCGGCACGATCAACGCGATCCACTTCGGCGGCTGGCACGGGAACGCGCCGGGCCGCCACGTGCATCTCGCCTACCGGCTCGCCTGCGATGACTATCGCGGTGGCAGCGCCATCCAGCTGATTGTGGAGCACAGCCTCCCCGCTTGAAGAAAAAGGGACGGAGGGGATCAAGTCGTTTTTGCCTTGTTTGCCATTGCGACTTGATCCCCTCCGTCCCCTTTTTTGGGACCCCGCCAACCCCGTTCCGGCAGCTCGTGCGTTCAACGGTCTACGATCCCACTGGAGTCCGGTCATGGTCTTCGCCCGATGCTGCACTGTGTTGTTGCTGGCCCTTGTGGCCTGCCCCGCTGGCGCGCAGTCGCCGCCGATCTCCCGGCCGCAGGCCGCCACGCCGCTGCTGATCGCGCCGGCCGCCGAACAACCGGTGCAGCTGCAGCGCGCACGCATCGAGGGCGAAGTCCAGGCGGGCATCGCCCAGACCCGGATCACCCTGGAATTCCATAACCCGAACCGGCGCGTGCTGGAAGGTGAGCTGCAGTTCCCGCTGGGCGACGGTCAGCAGATCAGCGGCTTCGCGCTGGATATCAACGGCGAGATGCGTGACGCGGTGCCGGTGCCCAAGGACCGCGGTCGTCAGGTATTCGAGGAGATTGCCCGCCGCGGCGTCGACCCGGGCCTGCTGGAACAGACCGCTGGCAACCAGTTCCGCCTGCGCATCTACCCGCTGCCGGCCGGCGGCAGTCGGCGCGTGCAGCTGGTGATGCGTGAGCCGTTGGCCTTCGACGGCCACGGCTGGCAATGGACGCTGCCGCTGCAGTTCGCCGCCGGTGCAGCCTCGGTTGAACTGAAGCTGCAGGCCCCGGGCGCGACGGCCGCGGGTACGGCGCCATTCCGTATCAGCGCGGGCCAGCTGCAGTGGCAGGGCAGGGGCGCGCAGTTGCCGAAGCAGCTGCAGTGGAGCCTGCCCGCAGCACGTCAGGCGCAGGTCCAGGTGGCGCCCTGGCAGGACGGGCACTACCTGTTGGCGCAGCTGCAGGTGTCGACCGGCAGCACGCCGCGCACGTTGCCCCGCGAGATCGGCCTGCTGTGGGATGGCTCCGGCTCGGGTGGGCAGCGTGACCGCACGCGCGAGTTCGCCCTGCTGGATCGGTACTTCGCCGCGATGGGTGACGGCACCGTGGCGTTGACCGTGCTGCGCGATCGCGCCGAACAGGTGCGTCGATTCCGTATCCGCGCCGGCAACTGGAGTGAACTGCGCGCAGCCCTGCAGGCCGTGCGCCCGGACGGTGCCAGCGCGCTGGCACAGTGGCAGCCGCAGCCGGGCGTGAAGGAATACCTGCTGGTCAGCGATGGCCTGCTGACCTATGGGCCGGAACAGCTACCGGCGATGGTGGCGGATCAACGCCTGTTTGCGATCAGCAGCGCCGGTGCGCGCACCGATGCCGTGCGACTGCGTGGTTGGAGCGAAGCGCATGGTGGCCGCTTTGTTGCACTGGGTGAGGATGTCGATGCAGCGGCGCGCGAGCTGCTGTCGTCGCCGTTGGATGTGCAGGTCGATGCGGGGCGCGGCGTGCAGGACGTGGTGATCGATCGTCGCAGTGAAGCCCAGGGCTGGCTGTGGCTGCACGCACGACTGGCCGCCGACGGTGTGCCGATGCGGGTGCGCGTGGGTGGCGGCGAATGGCAGGCGCTGCCGGCCACGCAGAAAAGCGATGACGGCGAACTGCTGGCCGGCCTGTGGGCGCAGGCGCGCCTGCAGCAACTGGCCGTCGACCGCCGCAGCAACCGTGAGGCCATGCAGCGCCTGTCCCAGCAGTTTGGCCTGGTGGGGCCGGATACCTCGCTGATCGTGCTGGAGACACTGGACGACTACCTGCGCTATGCGATCCGTCCGTCTGGCACGCTCCGCACCGAATACGATGCACGATTCGCCGTGCAGGTGGCGGATCGCGCCGCTGCGGATCGCGAGCGCCTGGATGAAGTGGCTGCACGCTGGAAGGAGCGCCAGCAGTGGTGGAACCGCAGCTGGCCGAAGGGAATGCCGCCGCAGCCGAAGGGTGGGGCACTGGAAGTGGCCTCCGCGGACTACGCGATGGAATCGGCGCCGGTGGCGATGCTCGCCGCGCCGGCCCCTGCGGCACCGCCTGCCCCGGCACCGATGGCCGCCGCCGAGCAGCGCATGGAAGCCAGCAGCGCGCGTGCACGTCGCTCAGCGCCTGCATCGAACAAGGCCCTGGATTCAATCACGGTCACGGGTGGCCGTGTCGCTGCGCCCGCTGCCGCCAACGAGGGCGAGCTCGGCATCCAGCTGGCGGCCTGGCAGCCGGACTCGACCATCGCCCGGCGCCTGCGCCAGGGCCCGGCGTCGCAACTGTATGACCGCTACCTGGCCGAGCGCGATGCCCATGCCGACAGCAGCGCATTCTTCCTCGACGTGGCCGACCTGCTGCTGGCGCAGGGTCAGCGCGACCTGGCACTGCGCGTGTTGTCGAACCTGGCCGAGATGGACCTGGACAACCGCCACCTGCTGCGCGTGCTCGGCTATCGGCTGATGCAGGCCGATGCCCCCGCGCTGGCGGTGCCGGTGTTCGAGCAGGTGCTGGCCATGGGCCAGGAAGAGCCGCAGAGCTTCCGCGACCTCGGCCTGGCACTGGCGGCGGCCGGCAAGCCGCAGCAGGCGCTGGCGCCGCTGTACCAGGTGGTGGTGCGGCCGTGGGACAGCCGCTTCGATGGCATCGCCCTGATCGCCTTGGATGAACTGACCAACCTGGTGGCCCGCAGCACGCCCCGGCTGGATACCACCAGCATCGACCCGCGCCTGCTGCAGGCGATGCCGCTGGACCTGCGGGTGGTGCTGTCGTGGGATGCCGACAACAGCGACATGGACCTGTGGGTGACCGACCCGAACGGCGAGCGCGCCTACTACGGCAACCGCCTGACCTACCAGGGCGGGCAGATGTCGCAGGACTTCACCGGCGGCTATGGTCCCGAGCAGTTCTCGCTACGCAACGCCAAGCCGGGCAAGTACAAGGTGGAGGCGAACTACTTCGGCAGCCGCCAGCAGCTGGTGACCGGGGCGACGACGCTGATGCTGCGCCTGACCACCCACTGGGGCACGTCGAAGCAGAAGGACCAGATGGTCACGATGCGGTTGAAGGACCGCGCCGAAACCGTGCTGGTGGGCGAGTTCGAGGTGCGTTGACCGCTCGCACGCCCGTATGGAGTCGAGCGCGCTCGACCACGTTGGTGTAGAGCCGAGCCCATGCTCGGCTCATGGCAGAGGCAGCCGAGCGTTGGCTCGGCTCTACAACTGCGCAGCGTGTGCAACCGGCGATGCTGGCGGATTGGCGCGCAGGCCGAACAGGGGCCGCAGCCAGCGGGAGCGTCGGATCAGCAGTTCGTGGATCAGCAGGCAGCCGCCGACGGTGCCGCCCAGCAGTAGCGACGGCTCCAGCCAAGGACCCAGTTGCAATGGCTTGAGCCAGAACAACAGCACGATGATCAGGCTCTGGTGCAGCATGTACCAGGGATAGATGGCCTCGGTGCAGTACGGCAGCCAGCCGAACGGGCGGTCGAGGAAGACCTTGCCCCAGCCGAGGATGGCCAGCAGCGCGGTCCAGACATACACCGACTGGCTGGTCCTGCCCTGCAGGTCCCAGAACGTTTCAGGCCATTGCCGCAGCGAGGAGTCAGCCGGCAGCACCTGGCCGAGGATGCGCAACCCCAGATACCAGCCGACCGCCGCCAGCGCCAGCCACAGCGTGGTGCGGCGCAGGGAGACCACGCGCTGCCAGAACACCGGCTCGCGACCGAGCAGGTAGCCGGCCAGGAACACTGTCGCGTACTTCGCGTGCTGGTACCAGTCGCCAAGCAGGGTATTGGTGGACGGATAGACCGGCTCCAGCCAGATCACCCAGGCCAGCAGCAGCGCAGACGGAATTCCGATCAGCAGTATCGGCGAGGCGGCGCAGAACGCGATCGCACGGCGCACCACGGCCGTTCCCAGCAATGGCATCAGCAGGGCCAGGGCCAGCGTGTAGTTCCACAGATAGGCCAGGTACCACAGGTGGTTCCAGGTGATGCCGTATTGCCAGCCGGCGAAACTGCCTTCCGGCCACGGCCGCACCTGCCAGTAGCGCAGCAGGAAATGCCCGAAGCCGGGCGCAACATGACCGTTGGCCACGCCCTCGCAGTAGGGCTGGATCGGCACGATCACGAACATGCCGAACAGCAGGGGCGGCAGCAGCCGCCACGTGCGCAGGCCGGCAAAGCGCAGCAGCCTGCTTTCCGGCCGCATCAGCGCGATGGCGATGCCTGAAATCAGGAACAGCAGCGACATCCGCCAGCGGTTGACGAACAGCATCGGCCACTGCAGCCATTCGGCGGTATGCACGCTCTTGAGGTGGAAGCCCCAGTCGTCCACATAGGCCATGGCGGTGTGGTAGAGGATCAGCAGGGCGAAGGCGAACACGCGCAGGGCGTCGATGTCGTGGCGTCGGGTCATGGTGGAGGTGTGCCGGAAGGTCGAGCCAACGTGACGCCGTCCGGCCTGTGCAGCCACTGCCAAGGGGCCGCCGGAACCCGCGCAGTGACCAATGGCGGGGGTGGCGGGACCAATGGAGCGGCTACCTTTGGTCTCTTGAGGCAGGCTGGAGCACCGCAACAACATGGATGCAGCAATGACCCAGGGCCGACCATCGCGCTGGCGTACTTCAACGCGCCTGCTGGTATGGGCGACCATCCTGTCGGCTTCAGCAGTGACCAATGCGCTGGTGGAAGTGATGGACGCCAGTCGCCGCGGCGCCGATCTCGGCCTGTGGGAACCGATGATCTGGGAGTTCAGCAGCCTCGCCCTGATCCTGCTGACCCTGCCGCTGCTGTGGTGGGGCTGTGAGCGCTGGCCGCTGCATGCCGATACCTGGAAGCGGCGGTTGCCACTGTATCTGCTGGCCAGCGTGGGCTGGTCGCTGCTGCACGTGGTGGGGATGATGGTGCTGCGGCACCTGGCCTATGCGTCGATGGGCTACCGCTACCAGGACGATGCAGGATGGCTGGAGCGTCTTGCCTACGAATACCTGAAGGATATCCGCACCTTCGCGATGTTCGTGGCACTGGAGCACTTCGCCAGCTGGTTCGGGCGGCGCAGGCAGGGTGAGGCGAGCCTGCTGGCCGAGCCTGACGTCGGCCCGCCGGTGGAACCGGTCGAGCGCCCGCAGCACTTCCTGGTGCGCAAGCTGGGCAAGGAGTTCCTGGTCGCCACCGCCGACGTGGAGTACGCCCAGGCGGCGGGGAACTACGTGAACCTGCGGGTACGCGGGCACGACTACCCGCTGCGGATCACCATGGCGGTGCTGGAGCAGCGGCTGGACCCGGGTGAGTTCCTGCGCCCGCACCGCAGCTGGCTGATCCATCGCGGCCAGCTGCGCTCGATCGAGCCGCTGGAGGGGGGCGAGGCCCTGCTGCACATGGCCGACGGGGCCAAGGTGCCCTGCAGCCGGCGCCAGCTGCCGCTGCTCCGGCAGGCGTTGGGGGCCGGATGAGGCCCTCATTCCGGGCATCCCCGGCCTGCGGTATCATTACCAGTCATCTTTTGAATGCATAACCGCCGACATGATCGAACTGAATCCTGTCCGCCAGCGCATCACCGATCTGACCGATCGCGTGCTGTCGCTTCGGGGGTATCTTTGACTACGACGCCAAGAAAGAGCGTCTTGAAGAAGTAACGCGGGAGCTGGAAAGCCCCGACGTCTGGAACAACGCCGAGTACGCCCAGAATCTGGGCCGCGAGCGCTCCAGCCTGGAAAAGACCGTGGGCGGCATCGCCTCGGTGCTCGACGGCCTGGCTGATGCCACCGAACTGCTTGAGCTGGCCGAGTCCGAGCAGGACGAGGACACCGCGCTGGCCGTGGTCGCCGACCTGGACAAGCACCAGTCGCACGTCGAGAAGCTGGAATTCCAGCGCATGTTCTCCGGCGAGATGGACAATGCGGCCGCATTCGTCGACATCCAGGCCGGTGCCGGTGGCACCGAAGCCCAGGACTGGGCCGAGATCCTGCTGCGCATGTACCTGCGCTGGTGTGAATCGCGCGGCTGGAAGACCGAGCTGATGGAAGTCTCCGGTGGCGACGTCGCCGGCATCAAGTCGGCCACCCTGCGCGTGGAAGGCGACTACGCCTATGGCTGGCTGAAGACCGAGACCGGCGTGCACCGCCTGGTGCGCAAGTCGCCGTTCGACTCGGACAACCGCCGCCACACCAGCTTCACCTCGGTGTTCGTGTCGCCGGAGATCGATGACAACATCGACATCACCATCAACCCGGCCGACCTGCGTACCGACGTGTACCGTTCGTCCGGTGCCGGTGGCCAGCACGTGAACAAGACCGAGTCGGCGGTGCGAATCACCCACATCCCGACCAACATCGTTGTGGCCTGTCAGACCGGCCGCAGCCAGCACCAGAACCGCGACAACGCGATGAAGATGCTGGCCGCCAAGCTGTACGAGCTGGAGATCCAGAAGCGCAACGCCGAGAAGGACGCGGTGGAAGCCACCAAGTCCGACATCGGCTGGGGCAGTCAGATCCGCAACTACGTGCTCGACCAGAGCCGCATCAAGGACCTGCGCACCGGCATCGAACGGTCGGACACGCAGAAGGTGCTGGACGGCGACCTGGACGAGTTCGTCGAGGCCAGCCTGAAGGCCGGCCTGGCCGTGGGCTCCAAGCGCGTCGATGCCTGATCGGCGCGCCTGCGCGGATATCGTCACCCTCGTGCGCAACGCCGAGGGTGGCTGATCACGCTTCCGATGTGGGGCCGAGCCCATGCTCGGCTGCTGTTGGCGCAGTAGCAGATGCGTCGAGCATGGCTCGACGCTACAACGGGTACGGCGGTAGCGATGATGCGCAGCGAAAGTGAACGCAAGGAACTCGGCGGCTTTCTCAAGGCCTGCCGCGCCCGTGTCGATCCTGCCACGCTCGGCCTGCCGGCCGGGCGCCGGCGTACCCCGGGCCTGAAGCGCGAGGAAGTCGCGCTGGCGATCGGGGTGAGCGTCAGCTGGTACACCTGGATCGAGCAGGGCCGTGAAGTGCGCGCCTCGCCCGAGGTGCTGGAGCGCCTGGCGCAGGTGCTGCGCATGAGCGACGACGAACGCGCCTACGCGTTCGCGCTGTCCGGCTACGGCGTGCCGCTGGAATCACCGGACGAGAGCGTGACCGACGGTTTGCGCCAGCTGGTGGAGGCGATGCAGCCGATCCCGGCCTATGTGCGCAACACCCGCTTCGACATCCTCGCCTGGAACCCGGCCATCGCCGATCTGTTCGTGGACTACAGCCAACTGGCGCCGCATGAGCGCAACACGCTGCGGCTGATGTTCCTGTACCCGCCCTACCGCACGCTGATCCTCAACTGGGAAGAAATGACCCGCGGCCTGCTGGCAGGCTTCCGTGCGGCGATGGCGCAGGCGCCGGACAAGGCGCCGTTCCTGGCGCTGGTGGAGGACATCGCGGCGCATAGCGAGGAGTTCCGCCAGTGGTGGCCGGAGCACGACGTGCGCCGGTTCGATGAGGGTGCGAAGAAGCTGAACCATCCCACGCGCGGGCTGCTGGACCTGCAGTACGTGGCGCTGGTGCCGGAGAGCCGGCACGATCTTTCCCTGGTGACTTACCTGCCGCGGAAGTAGGGGGTGTTCGGCAGGGCTTGCAGCCCTGCACCAGCAGAGGCCGAAGCGACAGCAACAGCAACAGCAACAGCGGGCATTCCGTGGGATGGCGGGGCGGTGTCGGAGTGCGGGGACGCCGTAAACCCGTCCCTGAAGTGACCCCCGGGAGTTGGACACCAGATCCAACCCCGAGGGATACATGAACAGATACGACGCGCGTTTCAAACTGCAGGTCGCCAAAGAGGCCTGCAAGACCTCCACATCGGTCAAAGCCGTTGCTCGTCGCCACAGCCTGGAGTTTTCCACGGTCAGGCGCTGGGTGGCGACCTATCGGCTGCACGGTTGGCGCGGGTTTCACCGCCAGGCCCGGTCCTATGACCTCGCGTTCAAGCTGGCTGTCCTGGAGAAGATGAGCCAGGACGGCATGTCCGGGCGCGAAGCCACCACCTACTTTCAGATTGGTGATGCCGGCGCAGTGGGGCAGTGGCGGCGCCTGTATGCTCAGGGCGGTGCCCAAGCGTTGGCACCGCCCCTGCCGCCGCCCCGAAAGCCGATGAAAAAGACCCGTTCGTCCAAGCCACCTGAGGATATGAGCCGCGATGAGCTGCTCAAGGAAGTCGCCTATCTGCGCGCGGAGACCGACTACCTAAAAAAACTCGATGCCTTGATCCGGGAAGAGCAGGCGGCGCGAGACGCAAAGCGCAAGCCATCCAAGGATTGAGGCAGGTTCATACGCTGTCGCTTCTGCTCGAAGCGGCAGAGCTGTCACGCAGTACGTTCTATTACCAGAACCATGTCCTGGCCCATCCGGATCAGGACGAGGCAGATCTGCGCGAGCGCATCCGTGCAATCTACGATCAAAGCCAAGGGCGCTATGGCTATCGCACGGTAACGCTGGAATTGGCCAATCAGGGCCATCGGACCAATCGCAAGCGGGTACAGCGCCTGATGGGGGAGATGGGCCTGAAATCGCGCGTGCGCGTGAAGCGCTATCGGGCCTTCAAGGGAGCGGCCAATATTGTGGTTGGCAATGACCTCAATCGTGAGTTCCAGGCCGAGCGGCCCAACCAGAAGTGGGTGACTGACGTGACCGAGTTCAAGGTGCAGGGCATGAAGCTGTACCTGTCGCCGATCATGGACCTCTACAACGGTGAAATCGTGGCTTATCAGATCAAGCGCCAGCCCGTGTTCGATCTGGTGGGTCAGATGCTGGAGGAGGCCATCAGCAAGCTTTCCCCGGATGAGCGCCCCATGATCCATTCTGACCAGGGCTGGCAGTACCAGCATGAAAACTACCGGCACATGCTGGAAAAGCACTCGTTGAAGCAAAGCATGTCCCGGCGTGGCAACTGCTTGGACAATGCGGCAATGGAGAGCTTTTTCGGGACGCTGAAGTCGGAGTTCTTCTATCTGAACAGCTTTGACAGCATCGAGAGTCTGGAGGCTGGGCTGGTGGAATACATCCAGTACTACAACGAAGAGCGCATCAAACTGAAACTGAAAGGCCTGAGCCCGGTAAAGTACCGGGAGCAGGCCCAATCGGCCGCTTGACCCCGTCCAAGTCTCGGGGGTCACTTCACCCTGGGGGCTTGGCAGCCGCATCCATGCGGCTGACACCCCGCACTCCGACACCGCCCCACCTTCGACAGGTTCACGTGGCTGTAGGTAGGTGTCGACCTTGGTCGACACATCTGTCAGATATCGAATGAAATTCCGGGGGTCAGAGCCGTTTTCCATAGGAAAACGGCTCTGACCCCAAAAGTATTTCCGACAGATCGCGGAAAACCGTCGAAGGCGGGGTGGGTCCGGTTGCGGGAGTGTCCGCGGCATGGATGCCGCGGCCAAGCCCCAAGGACGGGTTTACGGCGTCTCCCGCAACCGGACCCACCTCGCCATCCCACGGATAGCCCGCTGTTGCTGCTGCTTCGGCTGTTGCAGTTGCCTCTGCGGGTGCAGGGCGCAGCCCTGCAAGAGCCCCCATTCAGACAGGTAAGTGCATGTCACAGGATAAGCAGACGCCTTGTTGCCTCCGCCAATCGGGTCCACATTCCTGTGCAGGAGACGGGCCACCGCCCGTTGTCGAGACAACAGGAGCCCCGCATGTCCGCTGCCCCCAGCACTGCCATTTCGCGCGATCCGGCCACCGGTGAACAGATCGCCAGCCATCCCTTCGCCACCGACGCCGAACTGGAAACAATCCTCGATCGCGGTCAGGTCGGCTTCGCGGCCTGGAGCGCCAAGAGCCTCGAACAGCGCGCGGATGTACTGCGTGCGATGGCCGCGGTACTGCGCCGCGACCGTGAGAAGTTGGCTGCGCTGGCTACCGCCGAGATGGGCAAGGTGCAGGCCGAATCGCTGGCCGAGATCGAGAAGTGTGCCGTGCTGTGCGACTGGTACGCCGACCACGGTGCGCAGTTCCTGCGCGACGAGCCGACCCAGGTGCCCGACGACAAGGCTTACGTGTCCTACCTGCCGCTGGGCGTGGTGCTGGGCATCATGCCGTGGAATTTCCCGTACTGGCAGGTGATGCGCGCGGCGGTACCGATCCTGATGGGCGGCAACGGCTTCCTGCTGAAGCCGGCCGAGAACATCGTCGGCACCGCGCAGCTGCTCGATGCCGCCTGGCGCGATGCCGGGCTGCCGGAAGGCACCTTCATCGCCGCCAACATCAGCCGCGACGGCACCAGCCGGGCGATCGCCGATGACCGCATCGCGGCGGTGACCCTGACCGGCAGTGTGGCCGCCGGCCGCAGCATTGCTGCCCAGGCCGGGCAGGCGCTGAAGAAGGTGGTGCTGGAACTGGGCGGCTCGGACCCGTTCATCGTGCTGGCCGACGCCGATCTGGACGCTGCCGTCGATGCGGCGGTGGCCTCACGCTTCCAGAACACCGGGCAGGTCTGCATCGCCGGCAAGCGCATCATCGTTGAAGACGCGGTATACGACCGTTTCGTGGCGCAGTTCTGCCAGAAGGTGCAGGCGCTGACCATCGGCGATGGTCGTGAAGCGGGTAATCGCATTGGTCCGATGGCACGCCAGGACCTGCTGGAACAGCTGGATGCGCAGGTGCGCGCCTCGGTGGACGCGGGCGCGAAGCTGCTGGTCGGTGGCCATCAGCTGGATCGCCCGGGCGCGTTCTACGCACCCACCGTGCTGGCCGACGTGGAGCCGGGCATGCAGGCCTTCGATACCGAGACCTTCGGTCCGGTGGCCTCGATCAGCCGCGCTCGTGATGCCGACCATGCGGTGGAGCTGGCCAACCAGAGCGAGTTCGGTCTCAGCGGCAACATGTGGACCGGCGACCGTGCCCGTGCGATGCAGCTTGCGCGCCGGCTGCAGACCGGCGGCGTGTTCGTCAACGGATTCTCTGCTTCGGACCCGCGCGTGCCGATCGGGGGCGTGAAGAAGAGCGGCTTCGGCCGCGAGCTCTCCCACTTCGGCATCCGCGAGTTCGTCAACGCGCAGACGGTCTGGTTCGACAAGCGTTGACGCGCAGCTTCCATCCTTCCTGCAACGATCCATCATCAGTCCAGCGAAAAGGACGGCATTCCAATGTCCAAGGGTTCAGATCTGCTTGTCGCCGCGCTTGAGAACGAAGGCGTCGAGCGCATTTTCGGCATCCCCGGCGAAGAGAATCTCGACGTGGTCGAGTCGCTCCGCCATTCCAGCATCGAGCTGGTCATCACCCGCCACGAGCAGGCAGCGGTGTTCATGGCGGCCACCTATGGCCGCCTGACCGGCAAGCCCGGCGTGTGCCTGGCCACGCTCGGCCCGGGTGCGCTCAACTTCACCACCGGTGCGGCCTATGCGCTGCTCGGTGCGTGGCCGGTCATCATGATCACCGGCCAGAAGGGCATCGTCGCCAGCAAGCAGGCGCGCTTCCAGATCGTCGACATCGTCAGCACGATGAAGCCGCTGACCAAGCAGGCGCGGCAGATCGTCTCGGCGCGCACCATCCCGACGATCGTGCGCGAGGCATTCCGCACCGCGCTGGAAGAGCGCCCGGGCCCGGTGCTGCTGGAGCTGCCCGAAGACATCGCGGCCGATGAGGTCGGGGACGTGGCGCTGATTCCGCCGCACGCGGTGGATCGTCCCATTGCCAGTCCCGAAGCACTGGACCGCGCGGCGGACATCATCCGCAACGCCAAGCGACCGTTGCTGATGATCGCTTCAGCGGCGTCGCGGCCGCAGTCCAGCGAGGCGCTGTCGGCGTTCGTGCTGCGTGCTGGTATTCCGTTCTTCACCACGCAGATGGGCAAGGGTGCGGTGGCCGGTGGTTCGGGCCTGTACATGGGCACCGCGGCGCTGACCGAGCGCGACTACGTGCACATGGCCATCGACCAGGCCGATGTGATCGTGACCATCGGCCATGAGGTCACCGAGAAGCCGCCGTTCGTGATGCGCCCGGGTGGGCCGACCGTGATCCATATCGGCTACTCGCAGGCGGCGGTGGAGCAGGTGTATTTCCCGCAGGTGGAAGTGATCGGTGACATCGGTCGTTCACTGACCCAGCTGGCCGACCGTATCGAAGGCGCGGTGCCGCATGCTGACGCGCTGCTGCCGCTGCGCACGACGATTCTCGAGCACCTGGCTGACCGTGCCGAGGAGGCTGGATTCACGCCTCAGCGGCTGGTGCACGACGTGCGCCAGGTGATGCCGCCGGACGGCATCGTGGCGCTGGACAACGGCATGTACAAGATCTGGTTTGCGCGGAACTACCGCACCCAGGTGGCCAACACGCTGCTGCTGGACAACGCGCTGGCGACCATGGGCGCGGGCCTGCCGTCGGCGATCATGGCGTCGATCCTGTATCCGCAGCGGCGGGTGCTGGCGGTGTGCGGCGACGGCGGGTTCATGATGAACAGCCAGGAGCTGGAGACCGCGCGCCGGCTGGGCCTGAACCTGGTGGTGCTGATCCTCAACGACGGCGCCTACGGCATGATCCGCTGGAAGCAGGCGGTGGATGGCTTCACCGACTACGGCATGACCTTCAGCAATCCCGATTTCGTGAAGTACGCGGGGGCCTATGGCTGCAAGGGGCATGAGGTGACCGCCATCGAGCAGTTCATCCCGACGCTGGAGGCGGCGTTCAACGAGGGAGGCGTGCACCTGGTGTCGGTGCCGATCGATTACTCGGAGAACCAGCGGGTGCTGGTGGACGAGCTGCGGCAGGCCTTCCCGGGGAACGGCTGAGGTAGCGCCGGGCCACGCCCGGCGGATTCGTGCGCCGACCGACCGCCGGGCATGGCCCGGCGCTACCGGGCGCTGCCGGGGCCGGGGCGGGGCGGTTTTGGTATGCTGTCCAACCGGCTTTGCCGGCGCAGCATCCCCCCTCACTACACGATTCCCGCAGATCCATGAGCGAAGCTACCGATACCCCCCCCGTCGACGAAAACAAGTTGATTGCCGAGCGCCGTGAGAAACTCAAAGCGCTGCGTGGGCAGGGCATCGCGTACCCGAACGACTTCCGTCGCGAGGACTTCGCCGGCCGCCTGCAGGAAGAGTTCGCCGATGCCGAACAGTGGACCGCCGAGGCCCTGGAAGGTAACGGCCGCCAGGTGAAGATGGCCGGCCGCCTGATGGCCAAGCGCATCATGGGCAAGGCCAGTTTCGCGCAGATCCAGGACGAGTCCGGTCGCATCCAGCTGTTCCTGCAGGGCACGGTGCTGGGCGATGCCTATACCGCCTTCAAGGGCTGGGACGTGGGCGACATCATCGCCGTCGAAGGCGGCCTGACCCGTACCAAGACCGGCGAGCTGTCGGTCAAGGCCGAATCGATCCGCCTGCTGACCAAGTCGCTGCGCCCGCTGCCGGACAAGTGGCATGGCCTGGCCGACGTCGAGCAGCGCTATCGCCAGCGTTACGTTGACCTGATCGTGACCCCGGAATCGCGCGCGGTATTCATCAAGCGCTCGAAGATCATCCGCGCCATGCGCGCGTGGCTGGACAACCGCGACTTCCTGGAAGTCGAGACGCCGATGATGCATTACATCCCCGGCGGCGCGGCGGCCAAGCCGTTCACCACCCACCACAACGCGCTGGACCTGGACCTGTACCTGCGCGTGGCGCCGGAGCTGTACCTCAAGCGCCTGACCGTGGGTGGCCTGGAGCGCGTGTACGAGATCAACCGCAACTTCCGCAACGAAGGCGTCAGCACCCGCCACAACCCGGAATTCACCATGATGGAGCTGTACGAGGCCTATGCCACGTACAACGAGATCATGGACCTGACCGAAGGCGTCATCCGTGACGTGGCCAAGGCGGTCAACGGCGGCACCGAGGTGGAGTGGGACGGTGCGAAGATCGACCTGGGCCCGGCGTTCCGCCGCTGGCGCATGGACGAGGCGGTGCGTCACCACAACCCGGAAATCTCCGCGGCCGACTGCACCGATCGCGACGCCCTGCTGCGCCATTGCGAGCGCTTGAAGATCCGCGTCAAGCCGTCCTACGGCTGGGGCAAGCTGCTGCTGGAGATCTTCGAGGCCACTGTCGAGCACACGCTGATCCAGCCGACCTTCATCACCGACCACCCGGTGGAAGTCTCGCCGCTGGCCCGCGCCAACGACAACGATCCGGGCTACACCGACCGCTTCGAGCTGTTCGTCAACGGCAAGGAGCTGGCCAACGGCTTCTCCGAGTTGAACGACCCGGAAGACCAGGCCCAGCGCTTCCAGGCCCAGGTGGCGGCGAAGGAGGGTGGCGACGACGAGGCCATGCACTACGACGCCGACTACATCCGTGCGTTGGAGTACGGCATGGCCCCGACCGGCGGCCTCGGCATCGGCGTTGATCGCCTGGTGATGCTGCTGACCGGCAGCAGCTCGATCCGGGACGTGCTGCTGTTCCCGTACATGCGTCCGGAGCAGTAAGTCGTCTTTTTGACTCCTGTTTGTGCGCGCCGTCGCGAAATGAGACGGCGCGATTGACGCCTCCCGCACTCGGCGTATCGTTAATGCACTACCTTGACGTCTGTTATGGCTTGATCGGCGCCAGGGGGAGTACGCATTGTGGAGAGTCCGCTTCACAATGTGATGACGATCATGAACCGGGACGCATGACACGGGAGTCAGGCCGATGCAGGGTGCGAGCGTTCGCAGCGGCAGGGTATCCTCGCCTGCTGATGATCCAGCATGGTCGAGAAACCAGGCAGAGTACGCGTTGAACATCGTCATTGTTGACGACCAGACGTCCGCCCGGACGATGCTGCGTCACGTCATCGAAGACATCGCGCCCGAACTGAGCGTGTATGACTTCGGTGATCCGCTGACCGCATTGGCCTGGTGCGAGGCGCATCCGGTCGACCTGCTGCTGCTCGATTACCGCATGCCGGAGATGGACGGGCTGGAGTTCGCCCGCCGTTTCCGCCGCCTGCCCAAGCATCGCGACATTCCGGTGATCCTGATCACCGTGGTCGGCGACGAGCCGATTCGTCAGGCGGCGCTGGAAGCGGGGGTCATCGATTTCCTGGTCAAGCCGATCCGCCCGCGCGAACTGCGCGCGCGCTGCTATAACCTGCTGCAGCTGCGCCAGCAGACCGAGAACGTGAAGCAACGCGCGTTGTCGCTGGAACAGCGCTTGCTGGCGAGCATGCACGAGGTCGAGGAACGCGAACGCGAGACCCTGTCGCGATTGGCGCGGGCGATCGAGTTCCGTGATGCCGGCACCAGCGCCTACCTTGAGCGCATGGCACGCGTGGCAGGGCTGATCGCCGAGCAGCTGGGCCTGCCCGAAGACGACGTGCGCCTGATCGAGATGGCCGCGCCCCTGCATGACATGGGCAAGATCGCCATTCCCGATGCCGTGCTGCTCAAGCAGGGCAAGCTCAACGACGAGGAGCTGGCGATCATGCGCCGGCACCCGCGCATCGGCCATGAACTGCTCAGCGGCAGCCAGAACCGCTTCATCCAGGTCGGCGCATTGATCGCGCTGCGCCACCACGAACGATACGACGGCAGCGGCTACCCGGATGGGCTGGTCGGTGAGGCGATTCCGCTGGAAGCGCGCATCGTCGCCGTGGCCGATGTCTTCGACGCACTCATCTCACCCCGTCCGTACAAGGAAGCATGGACCATGGAAGCCACACTGGCTTATCTGTACGCCCAGCGTGGCCGACTGTTCGACCCGCGCTGCGTGGATGCGCTGATGCGCGGTCACCAGCAGTTGATGGATATCTGCGCCCAGCACTCGACGGCATCGACGCGACCGGGTGGGTGACATGCAGGACCTGTTCGCACGCGTGAGGCGTCGGCTGGCGCAGCGTCCGGATTCGGAACATGGCCAGGCGATCGTGCGGGTGGTGCTGATCTCGCTGATCCTGGTCTATGTACTGTTGTCCGGTGCCCGCCTGCACCGGCTGGACCAGTACCAGGGCGTGCTGGCAACGGTGCTGACCGGGCTGGGCCTGTCGCTACTGCTGTGCGGTTGGCTGCTGTGGAAGCCTGAGCGCTCGGACCCGCGGCGGGTGGCCGGGATGCTGGCCGATTACGGCCTGATCGCGGTCGGCATGATCCAGATGGGCGAGCCGCTGGCGTGGGTGTACGCGGTGGTGATGTGGGTCACGGTGGGCAACGGCCTGCGCTTCGGGCCGCGCTACCTGGCCGCTGCCATCGTGCTGGCGATGGTCAGTTTCGGCACCACCGTGCTGTTGACCCCTTACTGGCAGGCCAATCTGGGCCTGGCCATTTCCCTGTGGTTGGGGTTGCTGGCAGTACCGTTGTGCTGCTCCTCCCTGCTGCGCCGAAGGATGCGACATCCGACCATGGATACGACGCCCGCCGCTGGCTCCGACAAGCGCTCGCTGCTGGCCCGCTTCAAGCAGCGCCTGTCCGGGCGCGAGGACAGCGAGCACGCGCAGAACCTGATCCGCATCATCATCACGGCGCTGTTCATCAGCTATCTCGGCTGGCGTTCGCTGAGCGGTGGCGGTGAAGCGCTGACGACGACGTGGCTGATCCTCGCCTTCGAGCTGACCATTTCCGCCGGCCTGCTGACCGCGATCCTGGTCAATCCGGGTGTGTCGCATGTGCGCAGGGTGATCGGCATGCTGACCGACTACACCTGCATGGCCTGGATCATGACGATCCAGGGCGAGCCGGCGGCACCGCTGTATGCGGTGATGCTGTGGGTCACGATCGGCAACGGCATGCGCTACGGCAGCACCTACCTGCGCGTGGCCACTGCCATGGGCTGCCTGGCCTTCCTGTGCACGGTGATGCTGTCGCCATACTGGCGCGGCCACGACTATCTGGGCTGGGGCCTGCTGCTGGGCCTGGGCGCGATTCCGCTGTACTTCGATTCGCTGCTGCATGCCTTGACCCGGGCGGTGGCCGAGGCGCGCCAGGCCAATGAAGCCAAGAGCCGCTTCCTGGCCAACATGAGCCATGAATTCCGCACGCCGTTGAACGGGCTGGCCGGCATGACCGAGGTGCTGGCCACCACCCGCCTGGACGATGAACAGCGCGAGTGCCTGAACACCATCCAGGCCTCGACGCGCAGCCTGCTGGCGCTGGTGGAAGAAGTGCTGGACATCTCCGCGATCGAAGCCGGCAAGGTGCGCGTGGAGTGGCACGAGTTCGCGCTGGCCGATGTGCTGCAGGCGATCAACCTGATCCTCACCCCGCAGACCCGCTCCAAATCGCTGGACTATCGCGTGCAGGTGGACGACAACGTGCCGCCGCGCCTGCTGGGTGATGCCGGGCATCTGCAGCAGATCCTGCTGAACCTGATGGGCAACGCGGTCAAGTTCACCGACAGCGGCTACGTGCATCTGCGCGTGTCCAGCCCCGATGCGCTGGGCAGCGAGCGGATGCGCCTGCGATTCGAGATCGTCGATACCGGCATCGGCGTGCCGATGGCGTTGCGCGGGCGCCTGTTCAATGCCTTCGAGCAGGGCGATGTCGGCCTGGCCCGTCGCCATGAAGGCACCGGTCTGGGCACGGCCATTGCCAAGGGCCTGGTCGAGTCGATGGGCGGGCAGGTCGGCTATGCGCCGAACAGCCCGCGCGGCAGCGTGTTCTGGGTCGAGATCACGCTGGACGTCGCAGACACCTCATCAGCCCCGGCGGTTCCGTCCGAGGTGGCTGAAGCTGGGAATGTCATCGCGTTTTCCAATCCCTTCCTGCGCCATCGTGCACGGGTGCGCAGCCTGCGGGTTCTGGTGGCCGACGACCACGAAGCCAACCGCATGGTGCTGCAGCGGTTGCTGGAGAAGGCCGGCCACAAGGTCACCTGCGTCAATGGCGGCGCCGAAGTGCTGGATGCGTTGGAGCAGGCCAGTTACGACGCAGCGATCGTCGACCTGCACATGCCCGGCATGAGCGGACTGGACCTGCTCAAGCAATTGCGGGTGATGCAGGCCAGTGGCATGCCTTACGTTCCAGTCATGGTGCTGAGCGCGGACGTCACCCCCGAGTCCATCCTGCGTTGCGAGCAGGCCGGTGCCCGCGCCTTCCTTGCCAAGCCCGTGGTGGCCACCCGCCTGCTTGAAGTGCTGGCCGATGTCGCCGCCAACACCCGCGCCGAATCCGGCATCCAGTCGGTGCCGGCATTGCCGGTCGGCGATGGCGTGCTCGATACCGCAGTACTGGACGAGCTGGCGTCGCTGGGCATGGGCGATGGCTTCGAACGCAAGTTCATCGACCAATGCCTGGCGGACGTCGACGCGAGCATGGGCCAGCTGCAGGGCTGCGGCGAGCGCCAGGCCTGGGAGGATTTCCGCGAGCACGCACACGCGCTGCGCGGTGTGGCGAGCAACCTGGGGCTTGTCCAGGTTGCCGCCTCCAGTGGCGAAATCATGCGCATGGCGGACTGGCAGCTGAAGGGTGAATGGAGCGCCCGCCTCGGCAGCCTGGCGACCGCCCTGCGCAACGGCAGGAATGCGTTGGCTGCCCGTGGCGCGGGGGCACCGCACCGCGACGACAGCGAGCGCAGCCCGTCCTGACCCGCCAGACGCTCAGGCCGGGTCGCCATTGCGCCGGGCCTGCGCCCGTACCAGCCGATCCATGGTGCGCAGGGACTTCTCGCCGAGCTGCATGGCGGTGTCCACCCAGATCTCGGTGATCCGCATCATTTCATGCAGCGGCACCATGGTGGCGATCTCGTTGACCTCACGCATCGCTGCCCATGCGTGCGGAATGCGTCGGCTTTCCTTGATCACCTGTTCGACCGCAGCAACGCCTTCGCCCGCCGGCACCACGATGTCGACCAGGCCCATCTCCTTCAGCTGGCTGGCGGTGTAGAGGTTGCCTTCCAGCATGATCTTCTCGGCCAGGCGCGGGCTGATCCGCTGGCACAGGAAGGAGTAGGCGCCCATGCCCGGGAACAGGTCGAACAGCACCTCCGGCAGGCCCATCAGCACGCCTTCCTCGGCGACGATGGTGTGGCAGCTGAGTGCGGCCTCGAAGCCGCCACCCAGTGCATTGCCCTGGACCAGGGCGATGCTGTGGGCACGGGTGCCCAGGCCGGCATGGAAGGCATGCACGCCGCGCACGCAGCGCTGGGCATAGTCGAGCAGGCGGGCGCGGTCGCCTTCGCGGATCAGGCGGCAGAACAGTTCGAGGTCGCCCCCCAGGTTGAACACGTCGCTGTCCGAGGCAAGAACGACATGGGGTGACAGGGCGTGCGAGGCGCTGAGGCGGTCGCCCAAGTCGCGCTGGTAGTCGACGATGTCATCGACCAGGCGCGAGGCGAAGCACGGCCGGCCTGGCTGGTTGACCAGGTTGGCGTGCATGTGGATCCAGTAGACATCCCGCTCGGGCTCCTCGGTGATACGCAGGGTAGGGTGCTGCGAGGGGCGGGTGATGATGGGGCGTACTGCGGACATGGGAGTTCTCCGTGTGACCGTCCGGCCAACCGCAGAGCGGACGGAGAGGAGTGAGGGGGCGGGCTGAACGTGCGGCGGCGACTGATTCTATGCACCCGTCGTGAACCGCCCGCAAGCGCTGTACCGGCCATGTTCCGGTAACAGAAAGACCCCGCCGTCTCCGGCGGGGTCCCTGTATTGTCCCGTTGCCCGGAAACCCTTACTGGGCGGGCGTATCACGCAGCTCGCGACGGAGAATCTTGCCGACATTGGTCTTCGGCAGCTCTTTTCGGAATTCTACGATTCTGGGGTGCTTGTAACCGGTCAGGTTTGCCCGTGCATGTTCCTTGACCATTTCCGCGGTCAGGTTCGGGTCCTTCTTCACGATCACGACCTTGACCACTTCGCCGGACTTCTCGTCCGGGACACCGACGGCGGCGACTTCCAGCACGCCCGGCATCATCGCGATGACGTCTTCAACCTCATTCGGGTACACGTTGAAGCCGGACACCAGGATCATGTCCTTCTTGCGGTCCACGATGTAGAAGAAGCCCTTTTCGTCCATCTTCGCCATGTCGCCGGTGTGCAGCCAGCCGTCGGCGTCGATGGCGGTGGCGGTTTCTTCCGGCCGCTGCCAGTAGCCCTTCATCACCTGCGGGCCCTTGATGCACAGCTCGCCCACTTCGCCCAGCGCCAGGATATTGCCGTTGTCGTCCTTGATGCAGGCATCGGTGGACGGGATCGGCAGGCCAATGGCGCCGTTGTACTCGGGCAGGGTGAGCGGGTTGATGCAGGCTGCCGGCGAGGTCTCGGTCAGGCCGTAGGCTTCGACCAGGGTCACGCCGGTGACCTTCTTCCAGCGTTCGGCCACGGCACGTTGCACCGCCATGCCGCCGCCCAGAGTGAACTTGACCGAAGAGAAGTCGATCTCGTCGAAGCCCGGGGTGTTGAGCAGGCCGTTGAACAGCGTGTTGACGCCGGTGATGGCAGTGAAGCGGGTGCCCTTGAGCTCCTTGACGAAGCCCTTCATGTCGCGCGGGTTGGTGATCAGGTGATTGCAGCCACCGAACTTCATGAAGACCAGGCCGTTCGCGGTCAGCGCGAAGATGTGGTACAGCGGCAGGGCGGTGATGATCACTTCCTTGCCCGGCTCGATGCCCGAGGTGGACAGCCACGCCGACGCTTGCTGCATGTTGGCGATCACGTTGCGGTTGGTCAGCATCGCACCCTTGGCCACGCCGGTGGTACCACCGGTGTACTGCAGGAAGGCGATGTCGTCGTGGTCGATCTCGACCGGCGGAAGCGCGTGGCGGCTGCCCAGCTTGAGCGCCTGCTTGAAGCGGACGGCGCCCTTGATGTGGTAGTTGGGTACCATCTTCTTGACGTACTTCAGCACGAAGTTGACGATCGCGCCCTTGGCGCCGAGCAGGTCGCCCAGGCCGGTGGTGACCACGTGCCTGACCGGCGTGTCGGCGATGACCTGCTCGACGGTGTCGCCGAAGTTGTCGACCACCACCAGCGCACTGACGCCCGCGTCGACCAGCTGGTGCTTGAGTTCGCGCGCGGTGTACAGCGGGTTGACGTTGACCACGGTCAGTCCGGCGCGCAGCACGCCGAAGGTGGCCACCGGGTACTGCAGGCAGTTGGGCATCATCAGGGCGACGCGGTCACCCTTCTTGAGCTTGAGCTCACCCAGCAGGTAGGCGGCGAACTGGGTGACCAGCGCATCCGTCTCACCATAGGTGAGGACCTTGCCGAAGCTGGAGTAGGCGGGACGGTCGCGGAATTTCGCGACGGAAGCGTCGAAGACCGAGGCGACCGAATGGAATTCGTTGACGTCGATTTCGGCGGGAACGCCTTTCGGATAGCTCTGCAGCCAGGGACGATCCAGACTCATATTCCCCCTCCAGGAATCGTGATGTATTAGGTTCGGCCCTGAGCGTAGCGACAATGGCCGTTCATTGCAGCATACCCCGCCGTAGGGAAAACGCGAAGAGGCCCCGAAGGGCCTCTTTGCTGGGTAGTGCCGGCCGCTGGCCGGCATCTGCGCTCGATCGGGCCGCTTGCGTCAGCCCTGCTTGCGCACCGGTGCGCCGTTGGCCTTGTAGTACGGCGCGGTGCTGCGGGCCAGCGGGGTGCGGCCGCGGATCACGTCGGCCAGCTTCTCGGCCATCATGATGGTCGGCGCGTTGAGGTTGCCGGTCACCACCTGCGGCATGATCGAGGCATCGACGATGCGCAGGCCTTCCAGGCCGTGCACGCGGCCCTGGCCATCGACCACCGCCATCGGGTCATCGGCATGGCCCATCTTGTTCGAGCACGACGGGTGGTAGGCGGTCTCGGCATGCTCGCGCACGAATGCGTCGATCTGCGCGTCGGTCTGCAGCGCGCTGCCCGGCGAGATCTCGCGGCCGCTGTACGGTGCCAGCGCCGGCTGCGCGAAGATCTCGCGGGTGATGCGGATCGCCGCGCGGAACTCACGCCAGTCCTGCTCGTGCGACATGTAGTTGAACAGGATGCTCGGATGTTCGCGCGGATCCTTCGAACGCACATGGATGCGGCCGCGGCTGGGCGAGCGCATCGAACCGACGTGCATCTGGAAGCTGTGCGCCTTGATCGGGTTGGAGCCGTTGTAATTGATCGCCACCGGCAGGAAGTGGTACTGCAGGTTCGGCCAGTCGAATTCGGCATCGCTGCGGATGAAGCCACCGGCCTCGAACTGGTTGCTGGCGCCGATGCCGGTGCCCAGGAACAGCCACTCGGCACCGATCGCCGGCTGGTTGTACAGCTTCAGTGCCGGCGCCAGCGACACCGGCTTCTTGCATTCGTACTGCAGGTACATCTCCAGGTGATCCTGCAGGTTGGCGCCGACGCCTGGCAGGTGGTGCACCAGGTCGATGTCCAGGCTGCGCAGCAGGTCGGCCGGGCCGACGCCCGAGCGCTGCAGGATCTGCGGCGAGGCGATGGCGCCGCCGCACAGCAGTACTTCGCGGCGGGCGGTGGCACGCTGCGGCTGGTCGTTGTGCAGCCACTGCACGCCCACCGCACGCTTGCCCGAGAACAGGATGCGGTCGGTCAGCGCGTGGGTGACGATGGTCAGGTTCGGACGCGGCTTGGCCAGGTCCAGGTAGCCGCGGGCAGTGCTGGAGCGACGGCCCTTCGGGGTCACCGTGCGGTCCATCGGGCCGAAGCCTTCCTGCTGGTAGCCGTTGAGGTCGTCGGTGCGCGGATAGCCAGCCTGCACGCCGGCTTCGACCATCGCCGCGAACAGCTCGTTGTTGCCGGCCTTCGGCGTGGTCACGCGCAGCGGGCCGTCGCCACCGTGGTAGTCATTGGGGCCGATGTCGCGGGTTTCGGCCTTGCGGAAGTAGGGCAGGCAGTCCAGGTAGGTCCAGTCTTCCAGGCCCGGCATGCTGGCCCAGTTGTCGTAGTCCATCGCGTTGCCGCGGATGTAGCACATGCCGTTGATCAGCGACGAGCCGCCCAGGCCCTTGCCGCGGCCGCAGTCCATGCGGCGGTTGTTCATGAAGGGCTCGGGATCGGTCTTGTACGCCCAGTTGTAGCGCTTGCCCTGCAGCGGGAAGGCCAGTGCCGCCGGCATCTGGGTACGGAAGTCGAGCCGGTAGTCCGGGCCACCGGCTTCCAGCAGCAGCACGCTGACATCGGCATCTTCGGTGAGGCGGGTGGCCAGCACGTTGCCGGCCGAACCGGCGCCGATGATGATGTAGTCGTACTCGTTATGGGTGCTCATGGGTGTCTCCTGCAGGCCGGGGCGCGCTGCATGCACGCGTCCCGGCGGAATGTCGGATCGGCACGATGGCCGGACGATGGGGCGCGCGCAGCGCGCGCCGGTCAGAACACGCTGGCGTAGTCGCCCAGCTCGACCTGCACCGACTTGATGCGGGTGTAGTGGCCGAGGGTGGAGATGCCGTTCTCGCGGCCGACGCCGGATTCCTTGTAGCCGCCGACCGGCATTTCGGCCGGCGATTCGCCCCAGGTGTTGATCCAGCAGATGCCGGCTTCCAGGCGGTGGATGATGCGGTGGGCGCGGCTGACGTCCTTGCTGACCACGCCGGCGGCCAGGCCGAAGGTGGTGTCGTTGGCGCGGCGCACCACTTCGTCCTCGTCGTCGTAGGCGAGGATGCTCATCACCGGCCCGAAGATCTCTTCCTTGACGATGGTCATGTCATCGCGGCAGTCGGAGAACACGGTCGGCAGCACGTAGGCGCCATTGGCCAGCGCGCCTTCGGTGGCGCGGCCGCCGCCGGTCAGCAGGCGGGCGCCTTCGGTCTTGCCGCTTTCGATGTAGCGCAGCACGTTTTCCATGTGCGGGAAGCTGGTCAGCGGGCCGAAGTTGGTCTCGGCGGCCATCGGGTCGCCGATGCGGATGCGCTTGACGCGCTCGACAACAGCGGCTTCGAACGCGGCCAGCATGCTGCGCGGCACGAACACGCGGGTACCGTTGGTGCAGACCTGGCCGGAGCTGAAGAAGTTGGCCATCACCGCGATGTCGGCGGCACGGTCCAGATCGGCGTCATCGCAGATCACCAGCGGCGACTTGCCGCCCAGCTCCATGGTCACTTCCTTCAGCGACGAGGACGCGGCGCTGGCCATGACCTTCTTGCCGGTGGCGACGCCGCCGGTGAAGGAGATCTTCTCGATCACCGGGTGCTCGGTCAGCCACTGGCCGATCTCGCGGCCCGGGCCCTGCACGACGTTGAACACACCGGCCGGCACGCCGGCTTCGGTGTAGATCTCGGCCAGCCGGATCGCGGTCAACGGGGTGACTTCGGAGGGCTTGAACACCATTGCGTTGCCGGCGGCGAGGGCCGGGGCCGACTTCCACATGGCGATCTGGATCGGGTAGTTCCAAGCACCGATGCCGGCGACCACGCCCAGCGGCTCGCGGCGGGTGTAGAAGAAGCTCGATTCGCGCAGCGGCAGCTGGATGCCTTCGATGGCGGTGGCCAGGCCGGCGTAGTACTCGACCACGTCGGCGCCGGTGACGATGTCCACGGTGGTGGTTTCGGCCAGCGCCTTGCCGGTGTCCAGGGTTTCCAGGTGGGCCAGTTCGTCGTTGCGCTCGCGCAGGAGCTCGACGGCACGGCGCAGGATGCGCGAACGCTCCATGGCCGTCATCGCGGCCCACACCTTCTGGCCTTCGGCTGCGCTCTGCACGGCACGCTCGACGTCGGTCTGGCTGGCGACCTGCACTTCAGCGATCACCTCGCCGGTGGCCGGGTTGATGGTCTTGAAGGTCTTGCCGCTGGTGGCATCGACGCGCTGGCCGTGGATGTAGAGCTGTTGGACGGGCAGGGTGGTCATGGGGCGTACTCCTTGGAAGGGGGCGGGTGCTGAAGCGCTTATAGCGCGACAGCCTGCAACTGGAAGTCGATATAGCCGTAAGCGATGCGCCGGGACTTCTCGGCATTGAACTGGCCGCCGACCAGGCTGCCGCGCAGCCACAGGCCGTCAATCATCGCGGCCAGGCCGCGGGCGGCCAGGCGGGCCTGCGGGTGGGGCAGCAGGCGGTTGAACTGGTGGCACAGGTTCGAGAACAGGCGCTGGTCGTTGGCGCGCTGCAGCCGGGCCAGTTCCGGCTGGTGCATGCTCGCGGCCCAGAAGGTGAGCCAGACGCGCATGGCGGTGCCGTTGATCTGGCTGTCGTCGAAGTTGCCATCGACGATGGCGCGCAGCTGCTCGCGCGGGTCGTCGCTGGCGTCGGCCCGGTAGCGGGCGACCGCGTCCTTCAGTTCGCGCAGGATCTGCCGCATTGCAGCATTGAGCAGGCCGTCCTTGTCGCCGAAGTAGTGGGCGACGATGCCGCTGGACAGCCCGGCCTTCTTCGCGATGGTGGCGACGGTCGCATCGGCCATGCCGATCTCGTCGATGGTCTGGAAAGTGGCCCGGATCAGCTGCTCGCGCCGTACCGGTTCCACGCCTTTCTTCGGCATTGTCTCTCCACGGATTGCGACCCGAAGGATCGGGCTGCCCGCCATTATGCTTTTTATTGATTGAACGTTCAATCAATAAACCCTAGGATGCGCTCGCGCCCCACGCCATGGGCCCGGTTTACCGGTCCGGCCCCGCCCATGTGCTCCCTCGGACTTGATGAGACGACCCCATGTCTTCCCTGGCTCATCCCAAGCGTTCGCCCCTGCGCTTGAACCGTTTTGTGTTCTTCAGTTCCTCGGTGTCGATCGGCATCCTCGGGCTGCTCACCGTTCTCTATCCCGAAGGCAGCGAGCACTGGCTGCAATGGGCGCAGGCCGAAGTGTCGGCCGCGTTCGGCTGGTGGTACATGCTGCTGATCGTGCTGTGCCTCGGCTTCGTGCTGTGGCTGGCGTTCTCGCCGTATGGCCGCATCCGCCTGGGCCACAACGAGGAATCACCGGCCTTCGGCTACGTCGCATGGGTGTCGATGCTGTTCTCGGCCGGCATCGGCATCGCGCTGCTGTACTACGGTGCCTACGAACCGCTGGACCATTTCCTCAATCCGCCCGGGCAGCCCGGCGGCACCGTGGCCGCCGGCCGCGAGGCGATGGTGCTGACCTTCCTGCACTGGGGCCTGCACGGCTGGGCGCTGTACGCGCTGGTCGGCGTGGCGCTGGGCTACTTCGCCTACCGCCGCGACCTGCCGCTGGCGTTGCGCTCGGCGCTGTACCCGATCTTCGGTGAGCGCATCCATGGCCGCATCGGCGACATGGTGGATGGCTTCGGTATCCTGGCTACGCTGATCTCGATGGTGACCAACCTCGGCATCGGTGCGCTGGTGGTGCAGTCCGGCCTGGTCTATCTGTTCCACATCCCGGATACGCCGCAGGTGCTGGTGGCGATCGTGCTGGTGATGATGGTGGTGGCCACCATCGGTGTGGTGGCTGGCGTGGAAAAGGGCATTGCCTGGCTCTCCAACCTCAACGTGCGTCTGCTGTGCGGTCTGCTGCTGTTCGTGCTGGTCACCGGCCCGACCCTGCACCTGTTCGACGGCCTGATCCAGAACACCGGCGACTACCTCGGCGCGTTCGTGCGCAAGAGCTTCGACATGTACCTCAACGACCCGAAGGGCCGTGAGTGGATGGGTTCGTGGACGCTGTTCTACTGGGCCTGGTGGATCGCCTGGGCGCCGTTTGTCGGCCTTTTCGTGGCGCGCATCTCGCGTGGCCGCACCATCCGTGAAGTGATCATGGGCGTGCTGCTGATCCCGCTCGGCTTCACCCTGGCCTGGCTGTCGATCTTCGGCAACACCGCCATCGACCTGGTGCTCAACCATGGCCAGGCGATCCTGGGTGAGGTGGCCCAGCACGATGCGGCGATGACGCTGTTCAAGCTGCTGGAATACCTGCCCGCCGCGCCGTATGTAGCCGGTGCCGCGGTGGTGATCGGTTTCGTGCTGTTCCTGACCCCGGTCGATTCGGGCACGCTGATGATCGCCAATCTGTGCACCCGTCGTGTCGATGACGGCGTCGAGGACGGTCACGACGCACCGATCTGGCTGCGCGTGTTCTGGGCGGCCGGCATCACCGTGGCCAGCGTCGGCCTGCTGCTGGCCGGCAACTTCAGTGCGATGCAGACCGCAGTGGTGCTGTGCGGCCTGCCGTTCTCGTTCACCCTGGCGTTCTACATGTGGGGCCTGCTGAAGGCGCTGCGTACCGACCCGGACGCGCCGCGGCGCTGAGGTCAGGAGGTCGCGATTTCGTTGTTGTCTGAAAGACAGCTGCGCCTGCCGGCTGCAATCATCGCTCGACATTTCGCTGCTGGAGTCGAGTGATGATTCGCACGCTGGGTCTTTCTTTACTGTTGTCCCTTTCCTGCCTGCCTGCGGCGTTGGCCGCACCTCCGGTGCAGCTTGATTTCCCGGTGCTGGCGCTGGGCGAAACCGCGCCGGTACGCCTGCAACTGGCTCCGCATGCGGGCGGGCTGGCTGCCTACTCGATCCACACGAACAGCAGGTACAGCGCAGTAGTCAGTGGCTACGAGGTGACCAGTGTGCAGTGCCCGCCGGGCTTCCAGTCCAACCTGTATGGCGAAGGCCGCGGCGCGGTCTGCTATCGCACCGAGGACGTGCTGCATGCTGGAGGCGTGATGGTGGTGCAGGTCGTCAACGTCGACGCACCCGATGGACACACCGCCTGGGAAGAGGGGCTGGGCTTCCTGGATGCCCATGGTCCGCTCCAGAATGCCCCGTGGCATCTCTTTGGTGTGCGACCTTGAGCGTGTAAAGCAGACGGCCGGATCCTTGGATCCGGCCGTCTGGGTAATGCAGGTGGTCGCAGTAGAGCGAGCTCGACTCTACTTGGCTGCCAGCTGGCGCAGCACGTACTGCAGCAGGCCGCCGTGGTGGGCGAGGAGGCGCGATTGCGAACCACTGGTTCGCGCGTCTCCGCAGCGCCCCCGCGCTGGCGCGGGGGCCGGGCTTCCGCCCGTTGGTACCGGGGGAAGGCTCAGCGACCTGCCAGCTGGCGCAGCACGTACTGCAGCAGGCCGCCGTGGCGGAAGTACTCGACTTCCTTCGGGGTCAGCAGCATCACCGACACCTCGAAGGTCTTCTTCGTGCCGTTGGCCTTGGTGGCGGTGACCGTGGCGCGCTTGCTGGCGCCGTCCTGCAGGCCGGTGATGTCGATCACTTCCGAGCCGTCCAGGCCCAGCGACTGCGCGTTTTCGCCGTTGCGGAACTGCAGCGGCAGCACGCCCATGCCGACCAGGTTGGAGCGGTGAATGCGCTCGAAGCTTTCGGCGATGACCGCCTTCACCCCCAGCAGCAGGGTGCCCTTGGCCGCCCAGTCGCGCGACGAGCCGGTGCCGTATTCCTTGCCGGCCAGCACCACCAGCGGCACCTTGTCAGCCTTGTACTTCATGGCCGCATCGTAGATCGCCAGCTTCTCCGGCTGACCGCCGCCGGCGGGGTAGTACAGGGTGTTGCCGCCTTCTTCGCCACCGAACATCAGGTTCTTGATGCGGATGTTGGCGAAGGTGCCGCGGACCATCACGTCATCGTTGCCGCGGCGGCTGCCGTAGCTGTTGAAGTCGGCCGGCTGCACGCCGCGTTCCTGCAGGAAGCGGCCCGCCGGCGAGTCCTTCTTGATGTTGCCGGCCGGGGAGATGTGGTCGGTGGTGATCGAGTCGCCGAACAGGCCCATCACGCGTGCGCCGTGCACGTCGTCGATGCTGCCGGTCTGCATGGTCATGCCATCGAAGTACGGCGGGTTCTTGATGTAGGTGGAGGCATCGCTCCACTCGTACAGGTTGCCGTCCGGCGAGGCGATGGTGTTCCAGCGGGTGTCACCCTTGAACACATCGGCGTAGTTCTGCTTGAACATCTCCGGGCCGATGGTGGCGGCGATGACATCGCCGATTTCCTTGTTGCTCGGCCAGATGTCGCGCAGGAACACCGGTTGGCCATCGCTGCCGGTCCCCAGCGGCTGGGTGGTCAGGTCGATGTCGGTGGTGCCGGCGATGGCATAGGCCACCACCAGCGGCGGGCTGGCCAGGTAGTTCATCTTCACTTCGGGATGCACGCGGCCCTCGAAGTTGCGGTTGCCGGAAAGCACCGAGGTCACCACCAGATCGCCGGTGGCGATGCCGGCGCTGACTTCGGTCGGCAGCGGGCCGGAGTTGCCGATGCAGGTGGTGCAGCCATAGCCGACCACGTAGAAGCCGATCTTCTCCAGCTCCTTCAGTACGCCAGCCTTTTCCAGGTAGTCGGTGACCACGCGCGAGCCTGGGCCGAGCGAGGTCTTGACCCACGGCTGGCGGTTCAGGCCCTTGGCGGCCGCGTTGCGCGCGAGCAGGCCGGCACCGATCATCACCGCCGGGTTGGAGGTATTGGTGCAGGAGGTGATGGCAGCGATGACCACCGCACCATCCTTCAGCCGGACCTTGCGGCCTTCGATCTCGATGTCGGCGAAGCCCTTGGCCAGTTGCTCGTTGCCGACTGCGGCGCCGCCGCCTTCGTTGACGAACGAGGACACGTCGTCGCTGCGCTTGTCGCGGTTGGCGGTCATGCCGACCAGCGCTTCGCGGTAGTTCTTCTGCACGTCTTCCAGCAGCACGCGGTCCTGCGGACGCTTCGGGCCGGCCAGCGACGGCTTCACCGTGCCCATGTCCAGTTCCAGCGTGGTGCTGTACTGCGCATGCGGGCTGTTGACGTCGTGCCACAGGCCCTGCGCCTTGGCATAGGCTTCGACCAGTGCGATCTGCTCTTCGCTACGGCCGGACAGGCGCAGGTAGGTCAGCGATTCGTTGTCGATCGGGAAGATGCCGCAGGTGGCGCCGTATTCCGGGGCCATGTTGCCGATGGTGGCGCGGTCGGCCAGCGGCAGGTGCTGCAGGCCGTCGCCGTAGAACTCGACGAACTTGCCGACCACGCCCAGCTTGCGCAGCATCTGGGTGACGGTCAGCACCAGGTCGGTGGCGGTGGCGCCTTCGGGCAGCTTGCCGGTCAGCTTGAAGCCGACCACCTGCGGGATCAGCATCGACGAGGGCTGGCCGAGCATGGCTGCCTCGGCCTCGATGCCGCCCACGCCCCAGCCGAGCACGCCGATGCCGTTGATCATCGTGGTGTGGCTGTCGGTGCCGAACACGGTATCGGGGTAGGCGATGGACTTGCCGTCCTTGTCCGCGGTCATCACCACGCGGGCCAGGTTCTCCAGGTTCACCTGGTGGACGATGCCGGTGTTCGGCGGCACCACCTTGAAGTTATCGAAGGCCTTCTGGCCCCAGCGCAGGAAGCCGTAACGCTCCTGGTTGCGCTGGAATTCGATCTTGCCGTTAAGGTCCAGCGCGTCGGGCTTGCCGAACACATCGACCTGCACCGAGTGGTCGATGACCAGTTCGGAGGGGATCTGCGGGTTGATCTGCTCCGGCGAGCCGCCGAGCTTGACCACCGCGTCGCGCATCGCGGCCAGGTCGACCACGCAGGGCACGCCGGTGAAGTCCTGCAGGACCACGCGCGCCGGCATGAAGGCGATCTCGGTGTCCGGCTCGGCCGCCGGGTTCCAGCGGGCCACTGCTTCGATGTGGTCCTTGCCGACGGTGATGCCGCCATCCTCGTGCCGGAGCAGGTTCTCCAGCAGGATCTTCATCGAGTAGGGCAGGTGGGAGATGTCGAAGTGCTGGCCCAGCGTGGGCAGGCTGAAGTAGTCGTAGGTCTTGCCGCCGACGTTCAGTTGGCTGCGGGTGGAGAACGAATCGCTCATGCGGGGTAACTCCTTCTTGCGGATGGCTTGCAGTGGCCCGCGCATGGGCGGACCTGCTTGCGGTCGCCGCGGGCCTGGTGGCCCCGGAGGTTCCAGTATGAACCCGAAACTGAATGGATTCACCCGGGCCGGGTCCGGCCTGCGGCATCGGTTCCAGACTACAGGGGAAGGTGTATGGCGTATGTCACGTTTGTGGCCGATCCTTTGCGAGGCAAGGGCTGGCGGGTCGCCGGTCCTGTTCAGAGTGGAAGTATGCCCGGGGAAGTATGTATAATTTGTGCATACTCTGGAGGGCCTACCGATGGAAGCCACTGTTGCAGAACGTGGACAGATCACCCTGCCCAAGGCGGTGCGTGATGCCCTCGGCCTGACCAAGGGCACGCTGCTGAAGGTCGAGCTGGACGGCAGCCGTATCATCCTGCGCAAGAGTGTTGACGATGCCATTTCACGGGCGCGCGGCAAGTTCGCGCTGGACGGCTTCGAGTCGTCCGATGCGGCAGTACGCGCGGTGCGCGACGAGGAATAAGCCGTGATGATCGCCGTCGATTCACCGGTACTGGTCGAGCTGCTCAGCAATGGCCCGCAGGCCGATGCCGTGGAAGCCATCCTCCGGCAGAGCCTGGTCGGCGGCCGCGTGGTGGTCTGCGGCGCGACCCTGGCCGAAGTCTGCGCATCGCTGCGCGGCGGCGCCGAGGTGCTCGAAGCGCTGGAAGAAATGGGCGTGCACTTCAACCCGATGGAAGCCAAGTCGGCGTTGCGCGCCGGCGAGATGCACCGTCGCCACCGCCAGCGCAGCGGCAGCCGCCGCAGCCTGGACGAATTCATGGTCGGCGCCCACGCACTGTTGCAGTGCGATGGCCTGATCACCTGGAACGACACGTTTTACCGCGACTACTTCAAGGGCCTGAAGCTGATCGTGCCGCACGCCTGAGCCCACTTTGTTATTTCAACCTACGCATTACCCGGGAGTTGTCATGTTGGAAGCCTACCGCCACCACGTCGCCGAGCGCGCTGCGCTTGGCATCCCGCCGCTGCCGCTGAGCGCGCAGCAGACGGCCGATGTCATCGAACTGCTGAAGAACCCGCCGCAGGGCGAGGCCGAGTTCCTGCTCGACCTGCTGACCCACCGCGTGCCGGCCGGCGTCGATGACGCCGCCAAGGTCAAGGCCTCGTACCTGGCCGCGATCGCGCTGGGCAGCGAGCAGAACCCGCTGATCAGCCGCGAGCGCGCCACCGAACTGCTGGGCACCATGCTCGGCGGTTACAACGTCGCTCCGCTGGTGCAGCTGCTGGACGACGCCAGCGTCGGCACCATCGCCGCCAACGGCCTGAAGAAGACCCTGCTGGTGTTCGACGCCTTCCACGACGTGCAGGAAAAGGCCAAGGCCGGCAACGCCAACGCCCAGGCCGTGCTGCAGAGCTGGGCCGATGCCGAGTGGTTCACTGGCAACCCGGAAGTGCCGCAGAGCCTGACCGTCACCGTGTTCAAGGTGCCGGGCGAGACCAACACCGACGACCTGTCGCCGGCGCCGGACGCGACCACCCGCCCGGACATCCCGATGCACGCCCTGGCGATGCTGAAGAACAAGCGCGACGACGCGCCGTTCACCCCGGAAGAAGACGGCAAGCGCGGCCCGATCCAGCAGATCCTGTCGCTGAAGGACAAGGGCCACCTGGTTGCCTACGTCGGCGACGTGGTCGGCACCGGCTCCTCGCGCAAGTCGGCCACCAACAGCGTGCTGTGGTGGACCGGCGATGACATTCCGTACATCCCGAACAAGCGCGCCGGTGGCGTGTGCCTGGGCGGCAAGATCGCGCCGATCTTCTACAACACCATGGAAGATGCCGGTGCGCTGCCGATCGAGCTGGACGTGTCGAAGATGGAGCACGGCGATGTGGTCGAGCTGCGTCCGTACGAAGGCAAGGCGCTGAAGAACGGCGAAGTGATCGCTGAGTTCCAGGTCAAGTCCGACGTGCTGTTCGACGAAGTGCGTGCCGGTGGCCGCATCCCGCTGATCATCGGCCGTGGCCTGACCGGCAAGGCGCGCGAGGCGCTGGGCCTGGCCCCGACCGACCTGTTCCGCCTGCCGGTGCAGCCGGCCGACACCGGCAAGGGCTTCTCGCTGGCGCAGAAGATGGTCGGCCGCGCCTGTGGCCTGCCGGAAGGCCAGGGCATGCGCCCGGGCACGTACTGCGAACCGAAGATGACCTCGGTCGGCTCGCAGGACACCACCGGCCCGATGACCCGCGACGAGCTGAAGGACCTGGCGTGCCTGGGCTTCTCGGCCGACCTGGTGATGCAGTCGTTCTGCCACACCGCCGCCTACCCGAAGCCGGTGGACGTAAAGACCCACCACACCCTGCCGGAGTTCATTTCCACCCGTGGCGGCGTTTCGCTGCGTCCGGGCGACGGCGTGATCCACAGCTGGCTCAACCGCATGCTGCTGCCGGATACCGTCGGCACCGGTGGTGACTCGCACACCCGTTTCCCGGTGGGCATTTCGTTCCCGGCCGGTTCGGGCCTGGTCGCCTTCGCCGCGGCCACCGGCGTGATGCCGCTGGACATGCCGGAGTCGGTGCTGGTGCGCTTCAAGGGCAAGATGCAGCCGGGCGTGACCCTGCGTGATCTGGTCAACGCGATCCCGCTGTACGCGATCAAGTCCGGCCTGCTGACCGTGGCCAAGGCTGGCAAGAAGAACATCTTCTCCGGCCGTATCCTGGAAATCGAAGGCCTGCCGGAGCTGAAGGTCGAGCAGGCGTTCGAACTGTCCGACGCCTCGGCCGAGCGTTCGGCCGCCGGTTGCTCGGTGCGCCTGAACAAGGAACCGATCATCGAGTACCTGACCAGCAACATCACGCTGCTGAAGTGGATGATTGCCGAGGGTTACCAGGATCCGCGTTCGTTGCAGCGCCGTATCGAGAAGATGGAAGCGTGGCTGGCCAACCCGCAGCTGCTGGAGCCGGATGCGGACGCCGAATACGCTGCCGTCATCGAGATCGACCTGGCCGACATCCACGAGCCGATCGTGGCCTGCCCGAACGATCCGGACGACGTGAAGACCCTGTCCGAAGTCGCTGGCGCCAAGATCGACGAAGTGTTCATCGGTTCGTGCATGACCAACATCGGTCACTTCCGTGCCGCTGCGAAGCTGCTGGAAGGCAAGCGTGACCTGCCGACCCGCCTGTGGGTGGCCCCGCCGACCAAGATGGATGCCTCGGAGCTGACCAAGGAAGGCGTGTACGGCACCTTCGGTGCCACCGGCGCACGCATGGAAATGCCGGGCTGCTCGCTGTGCATGGGCAACCAGGCGCAGATCCGCGAAGGCTCCACCGCGATGTCGACCTCGACCCGCAACTTCCCGAACCGCCTGGGCCGCAACACCAACGTGTACCTGGGTTCGGCGGAACTGGCCGCGATCTGCTCGCGCCTGGGCCGCATCCCGACCAAGGAAGAGTACATGGCCGATGTGGGCGTGATCGCCGCCAGCGGCGCGGAAATCTACCGCTACATGAACTTCGACCAGATCGAGGAATACCAGGACGTGGCCAAGACGGTCGCTGCTTGATGAGGTAACGAAAAACCTCCGGCTCGCGCCGGGGGTTTTTTTGTGCGCCGACGATGCACGGTAGTGCCGGCCGCTGGCCGGCCTCCCGTTGAAACGAAGAACCCCCGGTGAAAGCCGGGGGTTTTTGTCTGCTGCATCCGCTATTGCACGGTCCAGTCTGCGTTGCCCTGCAACCGACGGCCGCCGATCAGCACGTTGCCGCGCTTACCGGAGACATCCATCTCGAACCAGGGCAGTCCATCACGGTCAAGTGGACGCACGTAGGCCTGGCGCTTTGCACGGTTGAATTCGATGTAGTAGCGGCGATGCACGTTGGGGTACGGCGGGATCGACGCGCCTTTCCAGCTGACGCTTACCGCGCCGGGGTCTTCGCGACCCACCAGCATCAGCATGAAGAACACATCACCCTGCTTGGCCTCGAAGTAGAACAGATCGCCACTGGCGCTGGCGGGTGCCAGTGGCAATGAAAGCAGTACGGCCGCCAGGGCGGCCTTCCATATGCCTTTGATCATGTGCAGCATTCCTTGTGCAATACCGCTATCAAAGCACACATGCGGGTAACGCGTTGAAACGAAGAACCCCGATGAAAACCGGCGCCTTTTTCTGTTGCCTGATGGCCTGTAGCGCCGAGTCCATGCTTGGCTGCTGTTCGTGCGATGCGCGCTGAGTCGAGCGTGGCTCGACTCTACACCGGCATCCACGCATGGCGTGGATCTACTGCTCGCGGAGTCCTTGGGCCGCGGCGCGCAATCAGCCGCGGGCGAGGGCGAGCAGACGTTCGGCAATCCGCTCCAGCGGCACCTGTTCCTCGGCGGCGCCAAGCTTGAACGCTGCACCGGGCATGCCCCAGACCACACTGGTGGCCTCGTCCTGCACCAGTGTCGGCGCGCCGGCCTGGCGCATCTCCAGCAGGCCGCGTGCGCCGTCATCGCCCATCCCGGTGAGTATGGCACCGATGGCGTTGCTGCCGGCGTTCTGCGCGACCGAACGGAACAGCACGTCCACCGCGGGCTTGTGCCGGTTCACTGCCGGGCCGTCATCGACGCGGCAGCGCCAGCGCGCACCATCGCGGATGATGCGCAGGTGCTTGCCGCCGGGTGGGAGGTAGGCGTGGCCGGGCAGCACCGCTTCGCCGTCGCTGGCCTCGCGCACGGCCATCGCCGAGTGTCGGTCCAGGCGTTCGGCAAAGGCGCTGCTGAAGCTGGCCGGCAGGTGCTGGGTCATCACCACGGCGGGCGCGTCGGCGGGCATGCCTTCCAGCACCACGCGCAGCGCTTCGGTGCCACCGGCTGACGAGCCGATCGCGATCAGGCGATCGGTGGTACGGAACTGCGGTGAGGCGGGGCGCATCGAGGGGGCTGCGTCCAGCATGAGTTTCGGGACTGCAGCGCGCACCAGCGGGCGCACCCGCGAGCGCGCCGCCATCTTGACCTTGGCGATGATCTCGTCGGCGTAGCCCTGCAGGCCGCGTGCGACGTCCAGCTTGGGCTTGGAGACGAAGTCCACCGCGCCCAGAGCCAGCGCCTGCAGCGTAGTGTCGGCGCCGCGTTCGGTCAGCGACGAGATCATCACCACCGGCAGCGGGTGCAGGCGCATCAGGTTTTCCAGGAACGCCAGCCCGTCCATGCGCGGCATTTCCACGTCCAGGGTGATCACGTCCGGGGCCAGGCGCTTGATCTTCTCGCGCGCCAGCAACGGGTCGGCGGCGGTGCCGACCACGTCGATGGCCGGATCGCTGGACAGGATCTCGGTGAGCATCTGGCGCACGACGGCGGAGTCGTCGACGATCAGGACCCGGCAGGGGGCGTTGCCGGTCAGGGTCATTCGAACAGCTCCACGCCGCCGGTGACCGGGGCCTTGGACAGGCGTGCACGCACCGCCGATTCGGTCGCGGCCACCTCGGCTTCATGGGCGTGCGGCAGGCGCTGCACCACCACGCGGCCGGTATCGGCGAAGAACCAGATCTTGCGCGGATGGATGCCGCACAGGTCCTCGGCGATGATCGGAATATGCTCGGCCTGCAGGTACTGGCGCACGAACTCGGCGTTGCGCGTGCCGACCGGATTGCTGGTGAAGCCCTTGAGCACGTTGGCGCCGCCGAACACCTTGGCTTCGATGCGCTTGCGGTGGGCGCCGCGCTTGAGCATGTCGTTGATCAGCAGTTCCATCGCATAGCTGCCGTAACGCGCGGGCGCGCCGTCACCGGCATTGCCCTCGGGCAGCAGGAAGTGGTTCATGCCGCCGATCTTCAGTACCGGGTCGCGCAGGCACGCGGCCACGCAGGAACCCAGCGTGGTGGTCAGCGCGGTGGTGTCGTCCACCACCAGGTACTGGGTCGGCAGCAGCTTGGCCGCGATGGTCTGGAAGCGCGCATCCTGGTAGCGCATCACATCGTCGGTACGCAGCGAGGCGTTCATGCGCCGGCCTTTGCCGCACGGCGATACAGCGTACGGCCGCAGGGCTGGATCAGGTCGGCGGCGTGCAGGTAGTTCTCCGAGTGTCCGGTGTAAAGCAGGCCGTCATCGGCCAGGTGCTGCACCAGGCGGCCGAGGATGGCACGCTGGGTCGGCTTGTCGAAATAGATCATCACATTGCGGCAGAACAGCGCGTCGAATGGTCCGCCGACGTCGTAGCGCGGGGCGAGCAGATTCAATGGGCGGAACTCGATCAGCTCGCGTAGTGCCGGCAGCACGCGGCACTGGCCCTCATTGGGGCCGCTGCCACACTGGAAATAGCGCCGGCGCAGATCCGGGTCGAGATTGGTGACCCGGTCGATGTTGTAGACGCCACGGCCGGCGGTGGCCAGTACCTGGGTATCAACATCGGTCGCGACGATGCGCACCGGCGGCTTCAGCGTACCGAAGGCCTCACAGGCGGTGATCGCCATCGAATAGGGTTCTTCACCGGTGGACGCCGCGCATGACCACAGCAGCAGCGGCGTGCGGCTGGAGCGCTGCTGCAGTTCCTCGCGCAGCTTGTCGAAGTGGTGCGGCTCGCGGAAGAACGAGGTCAGGTTGGTGGTCAGGGCGTTGGTAAACGCCTGCCACTCGTCGCCGTCTTCCTGCTCCAGATGGTCCAGATACTGCTGGAAGCTGCGCATGCCCAGCGTGCGCAAGCGGCGCGACAGGCGGCCATAGACCATGTCGCGCTTTGCCGGTGCAAGGGCGATGCCCACGCGCTGGTAGATCAGGTCGCAGACGCGGCGGAAATCACGGTCGGCGAACTCGAATTCGCGCGGGCCGGTGACGATGGGAGTAGGACTTTGCACGGGGGACGTGTCCATCGGCAGAGGCGGCGGCCGAAGCCGCCGCGGGTGGGTCTCAGAATTCCTGCCAGTCGCTGTCGCTGGCGACGAAGGTGCTGGCGTTGCTGCCGGTGCGGCGGACCGGTGCCGGCGTTGGAACCGGCTGCGGGCGCGCCACGGCGGTGGCAACACGCACCGGTTCGACACGCGCGGCCACCGCCTTCATTGCGGCGGAGACCTGGTTGTCCAGGCGGAAGATCGCCACGGCGTCGGCCAGCTGGCCAGCCTGTTCTTCCATCGCGCGCGCGGCAGCGGTAGCTTCCTCCACCAGCGCGGCGTTCTGCTGGGTGGTCTCGTCCATCTGCACCACGGTCTGGTTGACCTGCTCAATGCCGGCCGACTGTTCCTGCGAAGCAGCGGAAATCTCGGCCATGATGTCGGTCACGCGCTGCACCGAGGCGACGATCTCGCCCATGGTGCTGCCGGCCTGGTGGACCAGGCTGGAGCCTTCGGCAACCTTGCCGACCGAATCATCGATCAGGCCCTTGATCTCCTTGGCGGCGGCGGCCGAGCGCTGGGCGAGGGTGCGCACCTCGCTGGCGACCACGGCGAAGCCGCGGCCCTGTTCACCGGCACGAGCGGCTTCCACTGCAGCGTTCAGCGCCAGGATGTTGGTCTGGAACGCAATGCCGTCGATGACGCTGATGATCTCGGCGATCTTCTTCGACGAGGCTTCGATGGCCGACATGGTGTTGACCACCTGGCCAACCACGCTGCCGCCTTGAGAGGCAACACCCTGCGCGCCGATCGCGAGCTGGTTGGCTTGGCGGGCATGCTCGGCGTTCTGGCGTACGGTGGAGGTCAGCTCCTCCATCGACGCGGCGGTTTCTTCCAGGTTCGCAGCCTGCTGCTCGGTACGGCGCGACAGATCGCTGTTTCCCGAAGCAATCTCACCGGCGGCCAGGGTGATGCTGGAGGCACTGGCCTGGATCTGGCCGACGATCTGGGTCAGCTGCGCGACGGTTGTGTTGGCGTCGTCACGCATGCGGGCGAACACGCCCTGGTAGTCACCCTGCATGCGCGCGGTCAGATCACCTTCGGCGATGGCCGACAGCAGCTGCGAGAGCTTGCCGAGGTTGTCATCGCTGACCGCCATCATCGCGTTGAGGTTTTCCAGCATCAGGCGGAAATCGTGATCGAAGCGCTGCGCATCGCCACGGCGGCTGAAGTCGCCGGCAGCGGCGGCACTGGCCAGCTGCTTGATTTCGGCGTTGATGCGGCCGAGATTGGCCTTGACGGTGTCGACGGTGGTGGTCATCGCCGCCTTTTCGCCGGGGTAGCGGGCGATGTCGCGGCTCAGGTCGCCGACCGCGTACTGCTGTACCACGTCCAGCACGTCATGCAGGGTCTGCACGTGGCCGCCTACCAGGGCGTTGGTTTCCTGCACCATCAGCCCGTACTCGCCGGGGAAGGCACTGGCGTCGATGCGATAGCTCAGTTCGCCGGCATCGTGGCGGCGGGCCATTTCGCGCTGGCCGCCGATCACTGCGTGCAGCTGCTGCTGCATGCCGGACATGGCGTCCAGCAGGCGACCGGGTTCGTCATGCGCCTGCGGACCGATGTGGCTGTCCAGCTTGCCGCGGGCGATACCCTCGGCGACGGCCGTTGCCTGCTTCAGCGGCACGGCGATGCGGTTGCCGATGAGCCAGCTCAGGGCCAGCACGATCAGTACCAGCACGCCACCGGAGACGGCCATGATGGCGGTGAACACCAGCGCCTGCTTCTGCACGTCGTCCATGTAGACGCCGCTGCTGACCACCCAGTTCCAGGGCGCGAACAGGCCGGCGTAGGCCACCTTCTCGACCTCGCCCTTGCTGCCGGGCTTGGCCCAGCGGTAGTTGACGAAGCCGCCACCGGCCTTGGCTGCTTCAACCTGGTCGTAGTAGATGCGCACGCCGTCGTCGGTGCGGAAGTCCTTCATGTCCTTGCCGACCAGATCCTTGCGGAACGGGTGCATCAGCAGGCGGTAGCCGGTGTCGTAGATGTTGAAGTAGTAGGCATCGCTCTCGGCGCGCATCACTTCCAGCGCCTGCAATGCCGCGCTCTTGGCAGCGTCCTCGCTGAGCTGGCCGGTACCGGCCAGCCGGTGATAATGCTGGAGGATGCCGTAGCTGAGTTCGACCTGGGTCTTCAGCGCGGTCTTGCGGGTCTCGGTGAGGTCCAGGTACTGCATGCGGGCGGCGATCACCGAGAGCGCGATCACGCCGAGCGCGATGAGCAGCGTCAGCAGGTTGAGCTTGCGCCGGACGGAGAGGTTGCTGAAGTAGTGTTGCCAGCGATGCAGGAGATTCATCGAGCAGGACCAGGTCGAAGCGGGCGGGCGGCGCCGAGCCGGTCAGCGGCGGGACAAGCCGTGACAACCCCGTTATCGGCCGATGGGGCGGGGGATTGAGGCGCAGTGTCCGAACGTATTCAGGTTTCCTTGCAGCGGCGGCTGCGGCGCTGCCTGCGGCAGGCTTTTGAAGCAACGGCAACGGCAACGGCAGGTCATGGCGATGGGTTGCTACGGGTTGGCCGGGTCGGGGTGGGCAGGCAGGACACGCCGTGAACCTGTGGTGGTCTAATCAACTTGGACACTCGATAGGATCAATTTCAAGCATCGAGGTAGACCCATGGCAAAGCAGATCACTCAGGGCATGAGGGACGAGGCGGTTCGCCTTGTGGTTGTGGAGGGGCAGACAGTCAGGGACGTCTGCCAGCTGATGGATGTCGGCCCGACGGCGCTGAGGCGCTGGATCGAGCAATGGCGTCGAAAACATGACCCGCAGGCCGAGGCACCGCCCGTAGATGCCCAGGTCAGAATCGCCGAGCTGGAGGCCCAGAATCGCAGGCTCAAGGAGGAGCGCGACCTACTAAAAAAATCCATCGCCTTCTTCATTCGGGACAGCGATCACCGGAACAGGTGATCCAGGAATTGGGGAAGGTCGCTCCGATCCGGTTGGTGGTCAGTTGATGGACTATCCCCGTAGCAGCTACTACGCCTGGCTGCACCGGGAGCCCCGGATTGACCGGGAACTGCTGGCCCAGGTTGATCTGGTTCGTCGCATTCATCAGTCCCACCGGGGGAGCTGTGGCTCTCGCAAGATGGCCAGGGAGCTGACCAATCGCGGCCTGCCAGTGGGTCGCTACCGCGCCCGGACGCTGATGCGCCGGGCCGGCGTCAGGGCGCGGCAGCACCGGCGGCACAAGTACCACAGTCTGGGGCCGCAGGCACTGACCGCGCCCAACGTGTTGGAACGCCAATTCAACCCGGAGGCACCCGACCAAGTTTGGGCAGGGGATATCACCTACATCCCGACCCAGCAAGGCTGGCTCTATCTGGCCATCGTGGTGGATCTGTTTGCCCGACGGATCGTGGGCTGGGCCCACTCTCACGAAGGGGATGCCTGGCTGGCCGTCAGAGCCCTGCGTGGGGCTCTGAAACAGCGTCGTCCCAACGGGCGACTACTTTTCCACTCGGATCAAGGTCGGCAGTACACCAGCCATGCCATGGCCGAAATTCTGCGTGACAACGGCATCACCCAAAGCATGAGCAGGAAGGGCAACTGCTGGGACAACGCGGTGGTGGAACGGGTTTTCGCCACCCTCAAAGGGGAGTGGCTTTACTCCAAATACCCCACTCGACAGGAGGCTGCAGCAGACATCGAGCAATTCGTGGACTGGTACAACCACCGTCGGCCGCACAGTGCCAACGGCCTTGTGCCACCTGCGCTTTGTGAAGAGCAGGTGGCCTGAACTCCCTTTGGGAGTGTCCAAAAATACTTGACCACCACAACCCATCCATGGGGGCTCGATGGCGCCATCCATGGCGCCAACGGTCCTGCCTGCCCACCCCGGCCCAGCCCTCCCGGCATTTCGGTGTCGGACGGCAAGAGCGTTGGGTTTCCAGGTGGAAAGAGGGGTCAGATCCGTTTTCCTGCGGAAAACGGATCTGACCCCGGAAGCAACGCGGCTCTTGCTCTTGCTCTTCTTTCTTCAATCCGGGGTGGACGCGCACGGAAATTTTCCGTGGCCGGGAGGGTGGGCTGCGCAGGGGTGTCCGCGGCATGGATGCCGCGGCCAAGCCCCCAGGGATGGGTTTACGGCGTCCCCTGCGCAGCCCACCCTCCCGGCCAGCCCTCAGTAGCCAAGCGCTCTCCGCGACCACCCCGAGGGGCTTCGCCGTTGGCTGGATATCCAGATACCCCGTAAACGAAAACGCCCCGGCGCAGGGCCAGGGCGTCTTCGTGGATCAGGTCAGGCTGGAATCAGAACTCCTGCCAGTCCCCGTCGGCCAGTTCCGTGGCCATCGGGCGACCACCCGCGGTGCGCCGGGCCGGCGGTGCGACCGGTGCCGGAGCGACCGGCGCCGTGGCGCGCGGGGCAGGGGCAGCGACGACGCGCGGGGCGGCCACGACCTCGGCTTCGTCCACCACGAAGATCGACACGGCCTCGCTGAGGTGGCCGGCCTGTTCTTCCATCGCGCGGGCGGCGGCGGTGGCTTCTTCCACCAGTGCAGCGTTCTGCTGGGTGGTCTCGTCCATCTGCACCACGGTCTGGTTGACCTGCTCGATGCCGGCGCTCTGTTCCTGCGAAGCCGCAGAGATCTCGGCCATGATGTCGGTCACGCGCTGCACCGAGGCGACGATCTCGCCCATGGTGGCGCCGGCCTTGTGTACCAGGGCCGAGCCGTCGTTGACCTTGCCAACGGAGTCGTCGATCAGGCCCTTGATCTCCTTGGCGGCAGCGGCCGAGCGCTGGGCGAGGGTGCGCACCTCGCTGGCGACCACGGCGAAACCACGTCCCTGTTCACCGGCACGTGCGGCTTCCACGGCGGCGTTCAGTGCCAGGATGTTGGTCTGGAACGCGATGCCGTCGATGACCGAGATGATTTCGGCGATCTTCTTCGACGAGGCTTCGATCGCCGACATGGTGGTGACCACCTGGCCGACCACTTCACCGCCCTGCGAGGCGACGCCATGCGCGCCGATCGCGAGCTGGTTGGCCTGGCGGGCGTGTTCGGCGTTCTGGCGCACGGTGGAGGTCAGTTCCTCCATCGAGGCAGCGGTTTCTTCCAGGTTGGCAGCCTGCTGTTCGGTACGGCGCGACAGGTCGCTGTTGCCCGAGGCGATTTCGCCGGCGGCCGAGCTGATCGCACGGCTGGACTGCTTGATGCGGGTGACGATCTCGCTCAGCTGCGCGGCCGTGGCGTTGGCGTCGTCGCGCATGCGGGCGAACACGCCCTGGTAGTCGCCCTGCATGCGCACGGTCAGGTCACCCTGCGACAGTGCGGCGAGCAGGCCGGAGATCTGTTCGATGCTGCCGGCATTGGCGTCCAGCAGGCCGTTGATCTGCTGGGCCAGCTGCAGGAAGAAGCCTTCCTTGTCGCTGGAATCGATGCGGCCGGACAGGTCGCCGGCGGCTGCCTGGGCGATCACGCGCGCCACTTCGGCTTCCACCTGCGCTTCCTGGGTACGGTCGCGCCATTCCACCACGTAGCCGACGGTGTCGCCGCCTTCATTGCGGATGGTCGAGACCACCTGGGCGAACTGGGCATCGCCGTACTGCATCGGGCGACGGGCCACGCCGTGTGCCTTCAGGTTACCCAGCAGGGTCTGGTCCATTTCACCGCGGTGTTCAAGCACGGTGACCGGCTTGCCGATCAGCGAGGCCTGGGCGTCGAAGTCCGGCAGGTCGCGGCGCACTTCGTCCTGGTACTGGCTCAGGGTCTGCTGCAGGGCGCGGTTGCTGTAGACGATGGTGTTGCTGGTGTCGGTCAGGTACACGCCGGTCGAGCTGTAATCCAGCGCCGTGCGGATGCGCAGGTTCTCGCGCGCCACGGCCTGGTCGGTTTCGATGCGCTCGCGCAGGTCGCGCTGCATGCGCTGCATGGCCTGCATCAGTTCGCCCACTTCATCCTGGCGGCTGACGTCGATGTGGCCATCGAGCTTGCCGCCGGCCACGTCGTTGGCAACCGACACGGCGCCGCGCACGCTGCCGACCAGGGCGCGGGCGAACAGCCAGACCAGCACCAGGCCGAGCGCGGCGCCGCCCAGCAGGGCGATCACGGTCAGCACGGCCGAGGCGGAATACGTGGAGGCGGCCTGTTCGCGCGACGCGCGGGCGAGGCGGTTGTCTTCGGCGATCAGCGCTTCCAGCGCCGAGGCGGCCTTGCGGTGCTTGGTGCGGGTTTCGCCGACGAAGGTATCGATGGCGTCGTCCGGCAGGTCCAGTTCCAGCATCTCGGTGACGCTGTCATAGGAGGCCAGGGCGTCCTTCCACTCCTTGGCGAAGGTGTCGAACAGCTTCTTCTGCTGCGCGTTGTCGACCAGGGTCGGATACTCCTTGATCGACTTGTCCATGCTCGCGCGCAGCTCGACGCCCTGCTTGCGTGCATCCGCCTTGACGTCGTCGCTGGCGCGGATCAGCTGCTGGTAGGCGGCGTTGCGGTATTCACCCAGCATGCCGCGCATCTCGCCTGCCATGCGGATGCTCTCCATGCGAGAACCCGCCAGCTCGGTGGTGACATTGTTCAGCGAATGCAGGCCACGATAGGCGACGATGCCCTGCAGCAACATCACCAGCAGGAGGACGCCGAAGGTCAGCAGCAGCTTCGGCATCAGTTTGAGGTTGTTGATCCACGGCATGGGCGTTGCGATCTCCTAAGGCAGACGCGTCCGGGCGTCGGGCCCGGTTGCAGCAGAAACCACGCCGGCACCAGGTCCGGCGTGGTTCGACGGACAGCGGATTACTTGATGTTGGCCAGCTTCAGGCCGGCCGGCGAGCTGACTTCGATTTCCGCGCGCGAGGCGTCGCGCTGGATCTTGCCGATCACGCAGACGGTCTTGCCTTCCAGGGTTTCCAGCGGGAAGGAGAACTTGCCGCGGTTCTCGCCGGCGATGCGCGCCGAGAAGGTGTGGCGCGGGAAGGCGCCGCCCATGTACAGGAAGGTCGGCTGGCCTTCGGAACCTTCTGCGTAGCGGGCCTTCTCGACCTTGCCGCAGACCATGCCGTCCTTGCCGACCGAGCGCGGTGCCAGTTCCGGCGGGATCATGTCGGCCGACTGGGCAAACGCGGCGGAAGCGGTGGTGGCCAGGACAGCGGCCGAAACGAACGCAAGCAGGGACTTCATCGAGGTGTATCTCCGGGGATGGTGATGGTCGTTCCGGTTCTGCGCGCTCCTGCGCGACCGGCTTCTGTCCCCCTATCGGCACTGCCGGAGGGAACTGAAGGGTTGTGTGACCAGAACGTGAAGCAGGTCCGCTTGATCAGGCGGCGGCGTCTTCAACGACGTTGGCCTGGCCCATGTCGGCGCTGTCCAGCAGGGTCTCGATGTCGAGCAGGATCAGCATGCGGTCGTCCTGCGTGCCGATGCCGGAGATGAAGCGGGTATCGACGGCGGCGCCGAATTCCGGGGTTGGGCGGATCTGCTCGGCCGACAGCGGGATCACGTCCGAGACGCTGTCGACCACGATGCCGACCACTCGGTCGTCGACGTTCAGCACGATCATCACGGTGAAGGCGTCGTAGCGGGCGTCGTCCAGGCGCAGCTTCAGGCGCAGGTCGATGACCGGGACGATGGTGCCGCGCAGGTTGATCACGCCCTTGATGTAGTCCGGTGCATCCGGCACCCGGGTGACCGCGTCATAGCCGCGGATTTCCTGCACCTTGAGGATGTCCACGCCGTAGTGCTCGGCACCGAGGGTGAAGCTGAGGAATTCGCCACCGGCGCTGGCGGTGGAGCTGGTCTTGTCGTTCATCGAGGGGTCCTGGTTCTGCCGGAAGTCCCGGTGTCAGGCTCGATATCGGCCCCTCGTCGGGGGACTTTAGGTTTGGGCCCCGCGTTGTCGCGAGGTTGCCGGCCAGCGGCCGGCACTACCGGTTGGACGAGCCCTACAGCTCGCCGTTGCGGCGCGCCTTGCGCTGGCGGTCGATGCGGAAGATATAGCGTTGGATGGCGCTGTCGGCGCCACGTGGCAGGATGTCGAAGCGCATGCCCACGCGCTTGATCTCGATGCCGTTGGGTTGGCGCTGCGGCAGCAGGTTGCAGACGACCAGCTCGATCTCCAGGTCCGGGCCGTCGGGCAGCGACAGCACCGCCGGGTAGCGCTTCTGCAGGCTGAACACCGCGCAGTCGGTAGGCACGGCCACCGCCAGGCCGCCACCACTGATGTCCACCACCCGCATCGACAGCGCTTCGGCGCGGCTCTCGCCGGCGGGGACCAGCAGCTGGGGCGAATCGGTGACGGGCGTCTCCAGCCGGTACATCTCACGTCGTTGCAGATGGACCAGCTCGTCCGGCAGAGGGGCGCGGAAGGCGACGTGGCCGTCATTGTCCACACGCTGCAGTGCCTGCAGGCGGAACCGCACCAGCACGCGTTCGAGCTGGGCGAAGCACAGCAGATGATCGGCCTGTTCGGCGGCGCGGTTGGACGCCTCCTGCGGGCTGCCATCGAGCAGCAGGGTGTCTTCGTCCTCGTCGAGCTCAAGCAGCGCGGTCGGGAACGAGCGGTCGCGGCCGTCGATATGCGCATTGATCAGTGATCGCTGGTCGATCAGCGATCGCAGCAGCTGCCGCAGCTGGCGCGGATTACGGACCAGGAAACGTTCGTCAGCGGCGTCAGCCGCGTGGACATCATGCACTGCAGTGTCGTTGCCGTCGGACATGGAATCTACGGTCAGGGGCGGGCGCCTGCACGCGTTGGCGCGAGGCTCGATGGGGATATCGGCCACTGTGCCGGATTATGAAGTGAGAATTGCATCACTTTCCATGCGTCCGGGGTCGGATCCCCTTCCCGAAGGAAAGGGATCCGACCCCGGGTACATCAGAACTCCTGCCAGTCGCCGTCTGCGGCCAGCGCCGGCTGGGCTGTCGCGGTGCGCAGCGTACGCGCCGGGACCGGCTTTGCGGCCGGTGCGGCGGCTGCAACCTGGCGCGGTACCGGTGCCGCCAGCGGGCGTGCCGGGATGGCCGTCGTGCCCTGTGATGCCAGCCGGAAGCGGGCCACGGCTTCACCCAGCTGCACGGCCTGGTCTTCCATTGCACGCGCGGCGGCGGTGGCTTCCTCCACCAGCGCGGCGTTCTGCTGGGTGGTCTCGTCCATCTGCACCACGGTCTGGTTGACCTGCTCAATGCCGGCCGACTGTTCCTGCGAAGCAGCGGAAATCTCGGCCATGATGTCGGTCACGCGCTGCACCGAGGCGACGATCTCGCCCATGGTGCTGCCGGCCTGGTGGACCAGGCTGGAGCCCTCGGCAACCTTGCCGACCGAATCATCGATCAGGCCCTTGATCTCCTTGGCGGCAGCCGCCGAGCGCTGGGCGAGGGTGCGCACTTCGCTGGCGACCACGGCGAAGCCGCGGCCCTGTTCACCGGCACGCGCGGCTTCCACGGCGGCATTCAGCGCCAGGATGTTGGTCTGGAACGCAATGCCGTCGATGACGCTGATGATCTCGGCGATCTTCTTCGACGAGGCTTCGATGGCGGACATGGTGGTGACCACCTGGCCGACGACTTCACCGCCCTGCGAGGCGACGCCATGGGCGCCGATGGCGAGCTGGTTGGCCTGGCGGGCGTGCTCGGCGTTCTGACGCACAGTGGAGGTCAGTTCCTCCATCGAGGCAGCGGTCTCTTCCAGGTTGGCGGCCTGCTGCTCGGTACGGCGCGACAGGTCGCTGTTACCGGAGGCGATTTCGCCGGCGGCCAAGGTGATGCTGGAGGCGCTGGCCTGGATCTGGCCGACGATCTGGGTCAGCTGTGTGACCGTGGCGTTGGCATCGTCGCGCATGCGGGCGAACACGCCGTTGAACTGGCCTTCCATGCGCGCGGTCAGGTCGCCGGTGGCGATCGACTGCAGCAGCTGCGAGAGCTGGCCGAGGTTGCCGTCAGCCACCTGCATCATGGTGTTGAGGTGCTCGATCATCAGCTTGAAGTCGTGCTGGAAGCGCTGTGCGTCGCCGCGCTGGCTGAAGTCACCGGCGGCGGCCGCCGCAGCCAGGCGCTGGATCTGTGAATTGATCGCCAGCAGGCTGGCCTTGGCCGCATCCATGGATTCGTGCAGGATCGCGCGGCTGCCGGGCAGGCGGCGTGCATCCGGGGTCAGATTGCCGATGGCATACTGGTTGAGTACTTCAATGGCATCGACGATCGCATCGAGGTGTTCGAAGATCACCGTGTTGATGCCGTTGGCCAGCTGGCCATAGACGCCCGGGAAATCTTCCGGAATGCGGTGGCTGATGTCCGGGCCGGCATGCATCTGGGCCATCAGCTGGGTCTGCTCGCTGAAGCGGCGCAGCATCGCGGTCATCTCCGCGGTGGCGGCCAGCATCTTGCCGGCCTCGTCCTTGCTGGTGGCCTGGGTGCTGACGCTGAGGTCGCCGCGGGAAACTGCCTGGATGGCATGCACGGCCTTGCCCAGCGGACCGGTGACCGCACGCGAGATGACGATGGCCAGCGCGGCGGCCACCAGTGACAGCAGTACGATGCAGCCGATGATGGCGATCATACTGTTGCGATGGGTGGCGTTGGCGTCGGCGATCTTGCCGTCCATCTGCCCGGCGATGTGGGTGCCCAGTGCCTTCATTGCAGCGAACAGGTCGCGACGTGCCGGGCGCGACTGCTCGTCGGAGATCTGCTGCGCCAGGGCGCCGTCACCGGCGGTCACGGCGTCGCGCATCGCCTTGTTGGCGGCGAAGTAGCGATCCAGCTGCGTGCTGGCCGCGCGATAGAGTTCGCGCTCCTTCTCCAGCGCCGGCAGCGCCGAGTACGCCGCCAGTTCGTCATGCACGGCTTTGGCGGTATCGTCCATGCGCTTGTTGTAGTCGGCGACCTTCTCCGGCTGGTCCAGCATGCTCAGCTGGGCCAGTTCGTAGGTACGGAACTCACCGAGCTGCGAGCGCGCCTCGCCCAGGTGCTGGACGGAGGGGATATCGTTGCCGGCCATCTCGCGCAGCTGCGCGTTGGCTTCGCTCAGGCGCAGCAGGGCGAACGCGCCGAGGACCAGGGTCATCAACGTGGTGAGGGTGAACCCCACGGCCAGCTTGCGGGCGATGGGCAGATCTTGGAACCACTTCATGCAGGGTGCTCCAGGTGGGCAGAGTGCCGGCGTCTGTGCGCCGGTTTGGGGGTGGTTGCAGAGCGAACGGTGGTGCCCGGTGGGGGTTCGGTGACGGCCGTCAAAGCGAAATAGCGGCGCAGTCCGGATGGACTTTATGGACGCAGATCACATTCGGTTGCGTAGGGATGACGGCGCGAAAGTGCCGCCGTGGCGGGGCTTGCGCTGGTGTGACGTAGTTGCGCGCGAAACCGTCGCGTTGACGGAGTTCACGGAATGCAGGGCGCAGTGGGTTGGGGGCAGATCCCTTGGCAGGGCGCGCACAGACGAAAACCGCCGCCCGGAAGGGCGGCGGTCCAGTACACGCCTGCAACGTAGATCAGGCGGCCTGCGGCATCCGCAGCGAACGCACCAGCCCGCCGATGTCGACGATCAGGGCCACGCGGCCATCGCCGAGGATGGTGGCACCGGACACCCCGCCGATGCGGCGGTAGTTGTTCTCGATGTTCTTCACCACGACCTGTTGCTGGCCGACCAGTTCGTCCACTTCCAGCGCGATCTTCTGGCCATCGCCTTCGACCACCACCACCAGCGATTCGCTGCCCGGCGCACGGTTGCCGTAGCCGTAGTATTCGCTCAGCGACAGGATCGGCAGGTACTCGCCACGTACGCGCAGCACGCGGCCTTCGCCGGCCATGCTGCGGATGTCCTCGGCCTGCGGCTGCAGGGCCTCAAGCACATAGGCCAGCGGCAGGATCAGGGTTTCACCGGCCACTGCCACGGTCATGCCATCGAGGATGGCCAGGGTCAGCGGCAGGCGGATCAGCGTGCGGGTGCCGTTACCAAGGCTGCTTTCGATCTGCACCTCGCCACCCAGCGCCTGGATGTTGCGGCGGACCACATCCATGCCGACGCCACGGCCGGACAGGTCGGTGACTGCATCGGCGGTGGAGAAACCAGGCTGGAAGATCAGGTCCCAGACCTGCGAATCGGTAGGGTTGTCCGGCACTGCCAGGCCGCGTTCGTGGGCTTTGGCCAGGATCTTGGTGCGGTCCAGGCCGCGGCCGTCGTCGCTGACTTCGATGACGATGTGGCCACCCTGATGCGAGGCTGCCAGGGTGATGGTGCCGGTTTCGTCCTTGCCCGCGCCGCGACGCACGTCCGGCATTTCCAGGCCGTGGTCGATCGAGTTGCGCACCAGGTGCACCAGCGGGTCGGCGATCTTTTCGATCAGGCCCTTGTCCAGTTCCGTGCCTTCACCGACGGTGCGCAGGCGGACCTGCTTGCCAAGGCGGCTGGACAGGTCGCGGACCAGGCGCGGGAAGCGGCGGAACACCGCATCGACCGGCAGCATGCGCACGCCGATCACGGCTTCCTGCAGGTCGCGGGTGTTGCGTTCCAGCTGGTCCAGGCCGGCGAACAGGCTCTCGGCGTGGACCGGGTCCAGAGCGTGCGAGACCTGCTTGAGCATGGCCTGGGTGATGACCAGTTCGCCGACCAGGTTGATCAGCGCATCGACCTTGTCGACGCTGACTCGGATCGAGGTTTCGGCTTCCTGGCTGGCGCCGCCGCTGGTGGCGGGCGCAGCAGGCGCCGCCGGTACGACGGCAGCCGGTGTGGAAGGGGCGGTTGCAATGGGCGCCTGTGTAGCCAGGCTCGGCGGTGCGGCCGGACGGATGTCCAGTTCGCAGTCGTCCAGTACCCAGGCGAAGGTGTCTTCGATCTTGCTGCGCGGCACCTTGCCGACCAGGCCCAGATCCCACGCTAGATGGGCCTCGAGCGGGTCGAGCTGGGCGAAGCCCGGCAGGCGTTCCATGCGCGCGGCGACCTGCAGCGAACCGAGATGCTCCAGTTCGCGGATGATGCGCAGCGGGTCGTTGCCGCTCATGAACAGCGACGGTGCCGGGGTGAAGCCGATCTGCCAGGCTTCCGGCGTATCGTCCACCTTGGCCGCGACGGCAGCGGGGGCGCTCGGTGCGGCCTGGCCGGAAAGGACCGCTTCCAGGCGCGCCTTCACCGCAGCGACTGCAGCCGGATCGGCAGCCTGGCCGTGTTCGGCTTCGCGCAGCAGGGCGCGCAGCACGTCCACCGAGGACAGCATGGCGTCGACCGCGTGGCCTTCCAGCGCCCGCTTGCCGGCACGCAGTTCATCGAGCAGCGTTTCCAGCACGTGGGTCAGGCCGGCGATCGTATCGAAGCCGAAGGTGCCGGCGCCGCCCTTGATCGAGTGGGCGGCGCGGAACACCGAATTGATGATCTCCGCGTCCTGCTGCCCCGATTCCAGGGCCAGCAGTCCAGCCTCCATCGCGTCGAGGCCTTCGCGGCTCTCCTCGAAGAAGGTGGCGTGGAAGCGTTGCAGGTCCATGCTCATGGCAGTGGTGGTCCGGAAGCGAAGAGGGGGAGCGGTGGCGGGCGATCAGCCCAGCACTTTCTGCACGGTGGCGACCAGCTGTTCGGGATTGAACGGCTTGACCAGCCAGCCGGTGGCGCCGGCGGCCTTGCCTTCGGACTTCTTGTCGGCGGCCGATTCGGTGGTCAGCATCAGCAGCGGGGTGAACTTGTAGTCCGGCAGCTGGCGCAGTTCGCGGATCAGCGCGATGCCGTCCATGTTCGGCATGTTGACGTCGGTGACCACCGCATTGAAGCGCTGGCCCTTGGCGCGACCGAGCGCGACCGCGCCGTCTTCGGCTTCTTCGACGGCAAAGCCGGCCGAGGTGAGGGCGAAGGAAACCATCTGGCGCATCGACGCCGAATCGTCCACCACCAAGATACGTGCGCTCATGCAGCGTTCTCCACAGATTTCAGGTTGTCATGGGTTACGTCCAGGCCCAGGGCCTGGGTGACGCCCAGCAGGCGCGCGGCGTCACGGAAGGTTGCAGTGCAACCGTGGAAGCCGGTGCCGAGACCTGCCTCGCGGCGGGCCTGCACGAACGCACACAGCACCTGCACGGCGGCCGTGTGGATGCGGGCGACCTGGCTTGCATCCAGGGTCAGCTCGCCTGCCTGCGCCACCAGCGGGGCGAGGCGGTTCTTGAGCTCGGTGGTGCTCTCGATGCCGAGATCCCCACCCAGTTCGACAGTGCTCATCGTTGCTCCGGACAAACGGTTCCGTGATCCATAACGGCACCCCGGCGGGGTTCTTTAGGGGAATCGACGCGGTGCGTCCCCGACAGGCAACGCGTCGGCGCAAAGCGCCGACTCAGCTCAACAGCCGCGTGGCATCCAGCAGGATCATCGGGCGCTGGCTGACCCGGGCGACGCCGCGGAACAGGTCGTTGGAGATCTGGCAGATGCGCGCGGTATCGGGCGGTTCGATCTGCGAATCGGTGAGGTTGGCGACATCTTCCACCGCCGACACGCGCAGGCCGATGGTCTCGCCGTCTTCTTCCAGGACCACGATACGGGTCTGTGAGTCGTCTTCGGCGGCCGCGGCTCCAAGGTGCAGGCCCAGATCCATCACCGGCACCACCTGGCCGCGCAGGTTCATGATGCCGAGCATGGCCGGTGCGGTGCCGCGCAACGGCAGCAGCGGCACCGGCAGCACCACTTCCTGCACCTTCAGCAGTTCCAGTGCATAGGCCTGGGTGCCGCAGCGCAGGCGCAACCAGCGCGAGGTGCGCTCGCCGGCGCGTCGGTTCTGCGGATGCGGACTGCTGGCGGGCCGATGTGCCTGTGCCTGCAGTTCCTGCCAGCTGTTCGGACGGTTGCCTGCTGGCGCGTCCACGGCCACGCGCGGTGGCGGCGCGGCATCGGTGCGTGCCGCTGGAGCGGGTGCTGCGACTACGGCCGGTGGTGGCGCAGGAACGTCCTCGCCGCCTGCTGCGGCCTCGAATGCAGCCTGCAGGCCGGGGCTGTCGGTGTGGGCGAGGCGATGGCTGTCGGCCGTATCGGTCTCGTAGATCACTTCGTCCGGCAGATCGTCCCAGGTGGGTTCCGGACCTGCCTTGGCAGCAGCCGGAGCAGGGGGCGTCTCGTGGATCACCTCGTCAGGCAGGTCATCCCAGGTCGGTTCGCGCTCGGGAGCGGCGACAGGCATTGCGGCGGCCTCGAAGGCGGCTTCCAGTGCCGCGTCGTCCTCTGCCGGGGCAGCAGCAACAGCCTCCGTTTCGTAGATCACCTCGGCCGGCAGGTCGTCCCAGGTCGGCTCGCGCTCGGGCGCGCCAGCAGCGGCCTCGAATGCAGCTTCCAGCGCAGCGTCGTCCTCAATCCGCGTGGTGGCTGCGGTGTCGGTCTCGTAGATCACTTCGGCCGGAAGATCGTCCCAGGTCGGCTCGCGTTCGGCGTCCGCTGCAATCGCCGGGCACGCTTCGTCGCTGGCCGGCGGCGGTGCAGCCGGTGGCGCCACGGCGATCGCTTCGCCCAGCAGTTCGTCCAGATAGTCGTCCAGTACGCCGGTGCTGTTCATGCGGCCTGCTCCAGGGCGCGGGCATCCTCGCCGAGGATCCAGTTGAGGGCGCGGCGGTAGGCAGCCAGGCCGCGGCCCGGGTAGTCCTCACCAACGCTTGGCAGGGTCAGGCCGGCGGCGTTGCTGATGCGGGTGTCGATGGGAATGGCGTCTTCCCAAACGCGGGTGCCGTGACGATCCTGCATCGTGCGCAGCGATTCGTTGCCGGCGCGGGTGCGGCGGTCGAACAGGGTGGGCAGAATCGAGATCGGCAGCGGGCGGCGGCGCGAGCGCTCGACCATCTCGCCGGTGCGGACCATCCCCTCCAGGCCATGCAGAGCCAGCGGCTCGGCCTGGGTGGGAATGATCAGGCGGTCGGCCGCGGCCAGTGCGTTGATCATCAACAGACCGAGGGTGGGTGCGCAGTCCAGCAGGATGTAGTCGTGCTGCCCCTGATGGCGGGCAAGCGCGTTCTGTAGGGCCAGGCCGAGGCCGGGCTGGTTGGCGCTGCGGCGTTCCAATGTGGCCAGCGCGGATTGTGCACAGACATAGTCCAGGCCGTGGATGCTGCTGGCATGGCACAGGCTGGAAAGATCGGCCGGCGGTGCGCCGAACAGTTCCAGCACGCCGGCCGGCGGCGGATCGACCGGCACGCCGAAGGCGCGGCTGAGCGAGGCGTGCGGATCGAGGTCGATCAGCAGCACGCGATGGCCAAGCGCGGCCAGGCCACGGCCGAGGGCGAGGGTGGTGGTGGTCTTGCCGACTCCGCCCTTCTGGTTGGCGACTGCCCAGATGCGCATCGGTTTACTCCTTCATTGCCGGGGGAACGGCGGCGCCGACGCGGCTGCCAGCCGGCACCGGCGGCAACTTCACCGGTGCGATGGGGGAGGTGGGGGCGGTAGCCGGAGTTGCCGCGGCTTGCTCGGTGTCGGTGCTTTGGGTGGCACCGGTGGCTGCGTTCAGGCGCTGGCCGAGCGGGTCCACCGAATGCGAGGTGTCGGCCAGGATGATGACCATCACCCGACGGTTGCGGTTGCGGCCCTGCGCGCTGTCGTTCTCTTCGCGCGGGCGGAACTGGCCGTAGCCGACCATCGCCAGCCGCGACGGTTGCACGCCCTGGTCGGCGAACAGGTGCACCACGCTGGCCGCGCGGCCGGCCGACAGTTCCCAGTTTGAAGGGAAGGTGGCGGTAGCAATCGGTACATTGTCGGTGTGCCCTTCCACGCGCACGCTGTTGGGCACGTCACGCAGCACCTCGGCCAGGCTGGCCAGGGTCTGCCGTGCATGCACGTCCAGCGCGGCCGAGCCGGTGGGGAACAGGATGTCGCTGTTGATCTCGACTTCGATCCACAGCTCGGTGCGGCGCACGCTGATCATGCCGCGGTCGATCAACGGCGCCAGTGCAGCGGTAAGGCGGTCGGCGATGCTGTTGAGCTGGCGCTCGGCGCGCGCGATCTGCTCCTGGTTGTGCACCGACACCGGCATGCGCATCTGCGAGGCCATCGATGGCAGCAGGGTCGGGTCGTGCGACGGTGCAGGCGCTGAGGGTCCGATCTTGGTGCCGGACTTGATCACCGAGGGGCTGTCCCAGCCGCCCCCCTGCACCTGTTTGTTACCCACCTGCACCGGATTGATGGTGCGCGGTGCGCCGCCGAAGGCATCGGTCAGCGCGTCGGCCATGATCCGATACTTGCCCTCGTTGACCGAGGAAATCGCGTACATGACCACGAAAAAGGCGAGCAGCAGCGTCATCAGGTCGGCATAGGGAATCGCCCATGCTTCGTGGTTGGCGTGCTCTTCGTGGTGCTTGCGGCGGGCCATGTCAGTGCAGGAAGCCGGAAAGGTTGGTTTCGATGTTGCGCGGGTTCTCGCCCTGGGCGATCGAAATCAGGCCTTCGATGACCATTTCGCGATCGCGGGTGTTGTGCGAGATCACACTCTTGAGCTTGGCGGCCACCGGCAGGAACAGCAGGTTGGCCGAGGCGATGCCGTAGATGGTGGCGGTGAACGCGGCAGCGATGCCGTGGCCCAGCTTGCTCGGGTCGGCCAGGTTCTTCATCACCGCGATCAGGCCGAGCACGGCGCCGATGATGCCCAGCGTGGGCGCGTAGATGCCCATCGCCTCGAATACCTTGGCACCGGCCTGGTCCTGGTGTTCCTGGCTGCCTAGTTCGATTTCCAGCATGTGCCGCATCGATTCGGGCTCGACGCCGTCCACCAGCAGCTGCAGGCCCTTGCGCAGGAACGGGTCCTGCTGCGCTTCCACCTGCGATTCAAGGCCCAGCAGGCCCTGGCGACGGGCGATGTTGCTCCACTCGACGATCTGCTGGATCAGTTCGCGGCGATCGCTGTGCGGCGGGCGCACGACCCAGCGCACGATCTTGAACGCATGCTTGAACACCGCCGGCGAGGTATGCAGCAGGATCGCGGCGACGGTGCCGACGATGACGATCACGAACGCCGCAGGCGACCACAACGACGCCAGGCCGGCGCCCTTGAGGATGCTGCCACCGACCAGCGAGGCCAGGGCGAGAAAGAGTCCAATGAGGCTGAGTCTATCCATGGTTCCGGTATCGGCGTGTATGAATGGGACTTGAGACACCGGTAGATCGCGTACAGACGGTAGTCACAGTTTTCGGGTCGCCGGGCGACGCCCGGCGGGGGTCATCGCAGTCCGTCCACGTCCAGGATCAAGGCCATGCGACCATCGCCGATCAAGGTTGCACCTGCATAACCACGCAGGCCGCGCAGGGCTTTCGGCAGCGGCTTGATGACCACTTCCTCGCGCCCGCGCACCTGGTCCACGACCAGCCCGAAGCGCGCTTCGCCGGCCTGCAGCACCACGATGGTCAGCAGGGGCGAGGCGGCCGGCGTCACATCCAGCCACTGGCGGAGATCGACCAGCGGCAGGGTGTGCGAGCGGCGGTCGAGCACGGCACGGCCATCGAACCAGCCCAGCGACGTGCGCGGTGCGTGCAGCACTTCCATCACGCGCGCCAGCGGCAGCGCGTAGACGTCCTCACCGGCCTGCACCAGCAGGGTCGGCAGGATCGCCAGGGTCAGCGGCACGCGGATCAGGAAGCGGCTGCCACGGCCCAGCTCCGACTGGATCTGGATCTGGCCGCTCAGTTCGCGGATGCGTGACTGCACCACGTCCATGCCGACGCCGCGGCCGGAGATGTCGGTGACCTGCTGCTTGGTCGAGAAGCCGGGCAGGAACACCAGGTGCAGGCATTCCTCGCTGCTCAGGCGCGCAGCGGCTTCCGGATCGATCAGGCCCTTCTCGCGTGCCTTGGCACGCAGCTTTTCGGGGTCGATGCCGGCGCCATCGTCCTGCACCTCGATGCTGACGTAGTCACCTTCCTGCTGCGCCGAAAGCCGCACGTGGCCCATCCGCGGCTTGCCCTGCGCCTCGCGCAGGTCGGGCATTTCCACGCCATGGTCGATGGCGTTGCGGACCAGGTGCACCAGCGGGTCGGCCAGCGCTTCGACCAGGTTGCGGTCGAGCTCGGTCTCGGCGCCGATCAGTTCCAGGTCCACTTCCTTCTTCAGCGAGCGGGCGACGTCGCGGGCCACCTTGGGGAAGCGGGAGAAGACCTTGCCCACCGGCTGCATGCGGGTACGCATCACCGCCGACTGCAGGCGGGCCGTGGCGATGTCCAGTGTGGACACGGCGCGGTCCAATTCTTCATCGCGCAGGCGTGCACGCAGGGTCTTGAGCCGATTGCGTGACAGCACCAGTTCGCCGATCAGGTTGACGATCGCGTCCAGGCGCTTGGTGTCTACGCGTACGGTGTGTTCGGCCTCGGCCAACGGCTTGGCGGCCGGCTTTGCCACCGGTGCCGGTGCGGCGACCGGGCGCGGGGCTGCAACCGGCGCCGGTGCCACGGCGGCAACAGGCTTGGTGCCCGGTGCGGCGCCACCGTGCAGCTGGTCGAGCAGGGCTTCGAACTCGTCTTCGCTGATCAGTCCGTCGTCGGCTTTCTTCGCTGGTGCGACCGCGGTCGGCGCGTTGCCACCATGCAGCTGGTCGAGCAGGGCCTCGAATTCGTCGTCGGTGATCAGGTCGCTGCCACCCGCGGCGGGTGCTGCTGCGGCGGCGGGTGCCGCCACGGTACCGCCGTGTACGTCGAACTGGGCGATCAGGTCCGGCGGTGCATAGCCCGGCTCGGTGCCGGAGGAAACTGCATCCAGCATCGACTGCAGGTAGTCCAGCGATTGCTGGGCCGCGTCGAAGTGATGGGCCTGCAGCACCGCCTGGCCGGCACGCGCGGCGCCCAGCGCTTCTTCAGCGGCATGGCACAGCTCCACCATGGCGGTGACGCCGAGGAAGCCGGCGCCGCCCTTGAGCGTGTGATAGCCGCGGAACACCGCGTTGAGCTGATCGCTGTCCTGCGGTGCCTGCTCCAGCGACACCAGCTGTTCGCCGAGGCGATCCAGGATTTCCTGTGCCTCGATGATGAAATCGGCAGTGATGTCGTCGGATACCGCGCTCATGCTTACAGCCCCAGATCCGACAACAGGTCGTCGGCGTCGTTCTGCGAGACCGCGTGGCGGTCCAGTCCCTTCAGTGCCGGCCCGGCCAGTTCCGGGTCGGTGCGATGCTGTTCCGGTGGCAGGCCGAGTGCGCCGAAGCCTTCGTGCACGCGGCGGACGATGCCCACCACGCGACGGATGATCTGCCCGGTCAGGTCCTGGTAGCTCTGGGTCAGGGCGATCTCGGTCAGGTTGTGGCGGATGCGCTCGAGCTGCGCGTCCTGGCCCGGCTGCAGGCCTTCGGCGCGCAGCTGTTCGGTCAGGCTGCGGCATTCCTCGGCCAGGTCCAGGGTGCGGTGCGTGGCCTGCTCGGTCATCGCCACCACGTGGTCCAGGCGCGCGCAGGCATCGTCCAGTTCCCCGGCTTCGCTCGGCACGGTCGGCAGTTCACCCAGCGCCTGCCCCAGTTCGCGGGCCAGCCGCGAGAGCCCACTCATCATCGGCTGCGTGCGCAGCGCGACCAGTCCGTCGATGCGCTGCCGCCAGGCGGCTTCGTCACCGGACTCGAGTGCGTCCAGGGCCTCCTGCAGGCGCAGGGCGAGGGCGCTCTTGTCGACCGTGGTATCCATCAGGCGCTGGCCGCCAGGCGTTCGAAGATCTTGCCGAGCTTCTCTTCCAGCGTCTGCGCGGTGAACGGCTTGATGATGTAGCCGTTCACGCCGCTCTGGGCGGCTTCGATGATCTGTTCACGCTTGGCTTCTGCGGTGACCATCAGCACCGGCAGGGTCTTCAGCTTGGCATCGGCACGGATCGCCTTGAGCAGCTCGATGCCGGTCATCACCGGCATGTTCCAGTCGGTGACCACGAAATCGAACGGCTGGCTCTGCAGCAGCGACAGCGCGGCATGCCCGTCCTCGGCTTCGGCGGTATTGGTGAAGCCCAGATCGCCCAGCAGGTTCTTGACGATTCGACGCATGGTCGAGAAGTCGTCGACGATCAGGATGCGCATGTTCTTGTTCAAAGCAGAATTCCTTTGTTGTTCATTCCGGACGGCCGGGGGCAGCCGCCTCGGGGATGTTCATTCTTCGAGGCCGGCGTCGGCGGCCTCGAACAGCTTCAGCCGGCCACGCAGGCGCAGTACCGCCTGGCCGTGGATCTGGCAGACCCGCGACTCGCTCACGCCGAGCACCGCGCCGATCTCCTTCAGGTTCAGTTCCTGCTCGTAGTACAGCGAGAGCACCAGCTGTTCGCGCTCGGGCAGGTGGCCGATGGCCTTGCCCAGCTCGCGGCCGAACTCGCCGCGCTCCAGCACCTGCTGCGGGGTCGGGCCGCCCTGGGCCACGGTGTCCAGCTCGCCCTGGTCCTCGATGCGCGATTCAAGACTCAGCACCTGGCCACGGGCAGCGTCTTCCATCAGCCGCAGGTACTCGGGCAATGGCATCTCCATCGCGGCGGCCACTTCGGTGGCGCTGGCGGCACGGCCACTGCTCTGTTCCAGGCGGCGGATGGTGGCGGCGGCATCACGTGCACGGCGGTGCACCGAGCGCGGCACCCAGTCGCCACGGCGGATCTCATCGATCATCGAACCGCGGATGCGGATCGAGGCATAGGTCTCGAACGAAGCCCCCTGGTCGGCGTCATAGCTGCGCGAGGCTTCGATCAGTCCCATCATGCCGGCCTGGATCAGGTCGTCGACCTCGACGCTCGCCGGCAGGCGTGCGGCCAGGTGGTGGGCGATGCGCCGCACCAGGTCCGAATGCTGGGCGATGACCTCGTTGGCCGCCGTGCGCTGGACTTCCCGGTACTGGGCTGCGCCTTTCATGCGGCCACCCCGCGCTGCTTGAGAATACGCTCGAGGAAGAACTCAACGCCGCCGCGCGGTTCGGTCGGCGCCTGCCAGCGTGCGGTACGGCGGGCAATCTCGGTGATCGCCAACGCGGCCGGGCTGGACGGGTAGGCCTTTACCACTGGCTGCTGGCGCTGCACCGACAGGCGCAGCCAATCATCCTGCGGCACACAGCCCAGATAGTTCAGCGAGACATCGGCGAGGAATTTCTCGCAGACCCGGGTCAGCTTTTCGTACAGCACGCGGCCCTCGTTGGGGTCGCGCACCATGTTGGCCACCACCTGGATGCGGTCCACGCCGCGCTCGCGCGACAGCACCTTGATCAGCGCATAGGCGTCGGTGATCGAGGCCGGCTCGTCACAGACCACCACCACGGTGTCCTGCGCGGCCTGGCAGAAGGTCAGCACGCCATCGGTGATGCCGGCGGCGGTGTCCACCACCATGATGTCCAGTTCGCGTTCCAGTTCGGAGAACACGTTGACCAGGCCGACGTGCTCGGCCGGGGCCAGCTCGGCCATGTGCCGGCGACCGGACGCGGCCGGGACCACCAGCACGCCGTTCGGGCCTTCGACGATGACGTCATCCAGCGTGCAGCGGCCGGCGACCAGGTCGGCCAGGGTAAAGGTGGGGTTCAGGCCCAGGATCACGTCGATGTTGGCAAGGCCAAGGTCGGCGTCCAGCAGCAGCGTGCGCTTGCCCATGCCAGCCAGCGCCACGGCCAGGTTGGCCGAAACGTTGGTCTTGCCCACGCCGCCCTTGCCGCCAGTGACGGCAATGGTGCGCACAGGGCCGAGCGGCTCGCTGCGGGTGGCCGACAGCGGGAAGGTCTTGGTCAGCTTGGCGTACTCACGCGACGGCATGGTTCAACTCCGGGTTGCAGGGCATATCGGCCGCGCGGCGCAAATCTTCAAGGCGAAGTACGAGATTGGCCGCACTGGCCCGGTGCAGGTCCTCCGGAACGTCCTGGCCATCGGTCACCCAGGTGATCGGCAGGGCATGGTCCACGGCCACCGACAGGGCGTTGCCGAAGCGGCCGGTCTCGTCCAGCTTGCTCAGCACCAGACCCTGCAGGTTGGCGGCGCCGAAGCGGCGGACCACCTCGTCCATGTCGCCGAAGCTGGTATTGGCCGGCAGCACCAGCAGGGTGCGCACCTGGCGGGCGGCACGCAGCCACTGCAGCTGGGCGGCCAGCGCGCGGTCGCGCGGGCCCAGGCCGGCGGTGTCGATCAGCACCAGCTTGTAGTCCTTCAGGCGTTCCAGCAGCTGGTCCAGGTCGGTGCCACTGTTGGCCTCGTGCACCGCGATGCCGAGCTGGCGGCCGTAACCGTACAGCTGCTCGCGGGCACCGATGCGGGTGGTGTCGGTGGTGACCAGGGCCACATCACGCGGCGCGTGCTTCTCGGCGAAGCGCGAGGCCAGCTTGGCGATGGTGGTGGTCTTGCCGGCGCCGGTCGGGCCAACCAGGGCGATCACGCCGCCTTCTTCCAGCGGGTCGACCGGGGCGATCGGCAGCTTGCGCGAAATCAGCCCCAGCATCAGGCCGCGGCCACGGTGGGCTTCGGTCTCCAGCGGGATCTGCATGGCCACGTCGCGGGCCAGGCCGGCGTCGAAACCGTACTCGTCCATCAGGTCCAGCGCGGTGGCGCGCACCGGGCAGCCACGCAGGCGCTCGTCGGTGAAGCGGTTCATCTCGCGCTCGATCACCTGGCGCATGCCGGCCACTTCCTGGCGCAGCTGGCGGATCTCGGCGTCGTCCTGGGCGACCACGGTCAGCACCGGGGCCGGGGCGAGGGTGGGCTCCGGCGAGGTTTCGATGACGGCGTCGGCCACTGCCGGTTCGCTGGCGGCGATCTCCGGCTGTGCTTCGGTCGGAGCCGCGCCCGGCAGCGGCGGCGGCTGCACGGCGGGGGCCGCGCTTTCGTGATGCATCTCGTGCGGCGGGTCGATCTGGAAGCGGGCACGGTTGGCTGGCGCGCTGTCGGCCGGTGCCGATGCCGGTGCAACGATGGCCTCGGCGAACGGGGCGAAGATCTGTTCGGGCAGCGCCGGTTCGTTGACGGCAGCGCGGGCCAAGGTCGCGGCGAAGCCGGTGCTGCCGCGGGTCGGCACGATCTCGTCGGCGCTGTCCAGGGTACGGCCGGTGGCACCGACCGCGGCGCGGGCGAGGGCGGCCACGGCCGAGGTGGTCGCGGCAACCGGTTCCGGAGCGGGGGTGTTGCTGCGACGGCGGGTGACTGCGGCAATGACGGCATCGGCGGCGGTGCGCGGCTTGGGTGCCGGCGGCGGTGCCACGTCACGGCGCGAGGCTTCCAGTGCACGCTGCACGGCGCTCTCGTCATAGTTCGCGGCGGCGACGATCTCGATGCCTTCCTCGATCCGGCGGTTGGACAGGATCACGGCGTCAGGACCATGTTCCTTGCGCACCAGGTTCATGGCCGAGCGCATGTCGGCGGCGACGAATCGTTTGATTTTCATGCTGTGGTCACGGGACGAAGACGGCGGGGTGGCGGTCGGAGAACTCGGGTGGTCGGTGGTCTGCACGGTGCGGGTTCCCCTTGGTGTCTGTCTGTTGCGTTGGTTCGAAAGTGGTGTCTGTTTTCTGGCGCATCGGTGGGCGGCGTCAGCTGATCGTTCCGACCAGCTTCAGTCGCTTGTCCTCCGGCACCTCGCTGTAGGCCAGGACCGACAGCGACGGGACGCTGTGGCGGACCAGGCGCGCCAGCGCGGCGCGCACCGGGCCCGGTACCAGCACGACCGCCGGCTCGTTTCGCGCTTCCTGCTTGCTGACACATTCGGCCAGGCTCTGGTGCAGTCGCTCTGCGAGTCCGGGTTCCAGCGCGGCGCCGTTGCCCTGCGTGGACTCCTGCAAGACACGTTCCAATTGCGGGTTGAGGGTGAACACCGGCAGCTCCGCCGACATTCCGGCGATCTCCTGCACGATGAAGCGGCCCAGTGCGGTGCGCACCGCGGCGGTCAGCACGGCCGGGTCCTGGCTGCTGGGCGCATGTTCGACCAGTGCCTCGGCGATCTTGCGCAGCTGGCGGATCGGAATGCGCTCGACCAGCAGGTTCTGCAGCACGCGCACCACCGCCGACAGCGGCAGCGCCTTCGGCGTCAGATCTTCGACGAGCTTGGGCGCGCTCTTGGCCAGGTTGGCCAGCAGGTGCTGCACTTCCTCATGGCCGAGCAGCTCGGGTGCGTGTTCGCGGATCAGGTGCGACAGATGGGTGGCGACCACGGTGGCCGGGTCGACCACCGTGTAGCCCAGCGTTTCGGCCTGGGCGCGCTGGTGCGGCTGGATCCAGGTGGCATCCAGGCCGAACGCGGGATCCTTGCCGGCAATGCCCTCCAGTGCGCCGAGCGCGCTGCCCGGGTCCAGGGCCAGTTCCCGGTCGGGGTGGATCTCGGCGGTGGCCACCGGCACGCCGTGCACCAGCACGCGATAGCCGTTGGCCGGCAGTTCCAGGTTGTCGCGGATGTGCACCGACGGAATCAGGAAGCCGACGTCCTGGGTCAGCTTGCGGCGCACGCCCTTGATGCGCGCCATCAGTTCGCCGCCCTGGTTGGCGTCCACCAGCGGGATCAACCGATAGCCGACCTCCAGGCCCAGTGGATCGACCGGGCGCAGCTCGTCCCAGCTCAGTTCGGCGGTGGGCGCCGGTGCGGCCGGGCGACCCAGTGCGTTGAGCGCGGCGGCGTCATTGCCTGCGGCTGCCGGGTCGGTGGCCTCGGCCTTGCCCTTGCGGTAGACCTTCCAGGCGAAGAAGCCGAGGATCGCGGACAGCGTCAGGAAAGCGACGTTGGGCATGCCCGGCACCAGGCCGACCACGCCGATGATGCCGGCGGTGATCGCCAGCGCACGGTACTGGCCGAACACCTGGCCGGTCATGGCCTGGGCCATGTCCTGCGAGCGCGAGGCGCGGGTGACCAGCATCGCCACCGCGCTGGAGACCAGCAGCGCCGGCAGCTGCGCCACCAGGCCGTCACCGATGGAGAGCAGGGTGTAGGTGGCGGCGGCGTCGCCGAACGGCATGCCATGCTGCAGCACGCCCACGGCCAGGCCGCCGAGCATGTTGATGAACAGGATCAGGATGCCGGCGATGGCGTCGCCGCGGATGAACTTGCTGGCACCGTCCATTGCACCGTAGAAGTCGGCTTCCTCGCGGACTTCTTCACGGCGCAGCTTGGCTTCTTCACGCGTCAGCAAACCGGCGTTGAGGTCGGCGTCGATCGCCATCTGCTTGCCGGGCATGGCGTCCAGGATGAAGCGCGCGGTCACTTCCGAAACGCGGCCGGCGCCCTTGGTGATGACCACGAAGTTGATGATGGTCAGGATTGCGAACACCACGATGCCGACCGCGTAGTTGCCGCCGATCACGAATTCGCCGAACGCGGCGATGACCTTGCCCGCGGCGTCGTGGCCGTTCTGGCCGTTCAGCAGGATGACGCGGGTGGAGGCCACGTTCAGCGCCAGCCGCAGCATGGTGGTGATCAGCAGCACGATCGGGAAGATAGTGAAGTCCAGCGGGCGCTTCACGTAGACCACCGCCAGCAGCACCATCAGCGAGATGGCGATGTTGAAGGTGAACAGCGCATCGAGCACCGGTGCGGCCAGCGGGACCACAACCATGGCCAGCAGGGCCAGCACGATCAGCGGCGCGCCAAGGCCCTGGCGGATCATTTCCAGAGCGCGGCGGGTGTTGAAACCGGTGGAGGGCTGGGCGCTCACGGGCGGCCTCCCTTGCCGAATTCATCCACCTGGATGTGCGGGGCGTCCGGCATCGGGCCAGTGCGCCAGGCGCGCAGCTGGTAGACGTAGGACAGGACCTGGGCGACGGCCGAATACAGTCTCACGGGGATTTCCTTTCCGAGTTGGCCTTCCCGATACAAGGCGCGTGCCAAAGGCGGGGCAGAGACGATCGCGACCTTGTTGCCGTCGGCCACTTCACGGATGCGCAGGGCGGTCTCGTCCACGCCCAGCGCGACCACGGTGGGGGCGTTCATGGCGCCACCCTCGTATTTCAGGGCCACCGCGTAGTGGGTGGGGTTGACCACCACCACGTCGGCGGTGGGCACTGCCTCCATCATCCGGCGGTTGGCCATCTGCTGCTGCAACTGGCGGATGCGGCCCTTCACCTCGGGACTGCCCTCGCTTTCCTTCATCTCCCGGCGCAGTTCCTCGCGGGTCATCTTCAGCTTGCGCATCCAGTTCCAGCGCTGGTACGGCGCATCGATGGCGGCCAGCACCAGCATCGCACCGGCGGTGGCCAGCAGCAGGCGCAGGGTGAAGCCGAGGCCATCGGTGATGGCAGTCTCCAGCGGGTGGTGGATCAACCCGCGGAGGGTGTCGAAGCCAGTCCAGACCACCAGGCCGGCGGCGACGCCGACGAAGGCCACGCGCAGCAGCGACTTGGTGAACTCGGCGATGGCCTCCGGGCCGTACAGGCGCTTGAGCCCGCTCATCGGGTTCATGCGGTTGAAGTCGGGCAGCATCGCCTTCTGCGACCAGCGCAGGCCGCCCATTACCAGCGGGGCGACAAAGCTGGCCAGCAGGCAGGCCAGCACCAGCGGCGCGATCACCAGCATGAACTGCAGCAGCAGGTCGCCGAAGTGGCCGAACAGCTCCTTCGGGTTCTGCCGCAGGCTCTGTTCCGGGCTCAGCGCCTGCTTCATCCAGGCCGTGGCGCCACGGCCGATCGAGCCGCTCATTGCCATCACCGCGAGCACGCCGGCGCCGAACACGGCGGCGGTGCCGAGCTCGCGCGAGCGCGGCAGGTTGCCCTGTTCACGGGCGTCGCGCAGGCGTTTTTCGGTAGGTTGTTCGGTCTTTTCGCCGGCGGATTCGTTCTCGGACATCACGGGCACTGCGGCAGGGGTTGCCGGGGTGGGTGCAAGAACTGTTCCGCTGCCCATTACCTGGTCTGGTGCGTTACCGCATGTGACCGTGGGGTGGGATTGCATGCACTTGATACATGAGCCTTGCTTGATTCAGTTGGTGAATCGGCGGTTGCTATAAACCTCGCGTTGCTATAAAAATGCAAATGCGAATGGTTCGCATGCGCATAAAAATTGGTGCGGGCGACATTCGCTCACAAGATGTGAACGTCAAAACTAATGAAAAGGAGTTTCAATGAACGTGTTTCGCTCACTGGGCTTGGTATCCATTGGCTTGGTCGCATGCATTCTCGGACCATACAGTGTCGAAGCTTCGGAAGACCAAACAGGCAGTCTCGCGCTTGAGCTTGCCAGCGCGTTACAGGAGACGCACAAGAGCCTGGCGCCGATCAGAACGAAGGCTGAACTCGAGCGCCACCTGGCCGCAGATGAATCCTCACCGCTAAGAAAACTGTCCGCGGAATCTCAGCGGAAGTTTGTCGACTCCCTCGTCTTCCTGGATGGAGGGCTGGCGTCCTACTCGCACCTTCCACTGAGAGATCTCTCTGTCAGCGACAGCTATAGAGTTCTGGCTCTGTTCGGCGCACAAGGAGATCTTTCGCTCAACAAGACTAGAGAGGCCGTGAACTCGTCGGAGGAGTCGATGCTTCTGCTGAGCAATGTGGAAGTCGCAGCGTTCCCGCCGACGCGTTATCCGAACGCGGTATGCATGGTTCGAGGGCCCAAGTTGGCGATGTGCGAGTATGACTACGGCTCCACCTGTGATGGGACGGTGTGCAAGCCCAAGCGCTGATCGATGGACCTGCAGTTATCTGACTGGTTCCGCCCCTGACGGGGCGGAGCTCGAATCGTGATCGAACGATGGAGTCATCATGAAAGCTGAGCTAGGGCGAAGAATTGCGAGCGTATTTTTGCTCGGATTGATGATGGAAACAGGAGCTGCCCGCTCGGAATCGGTTGCGCCTGCGTCGAATTCAAATAAGTACATTCAGGCGCTTGCCATTGCCAAGGACAAGGCGTTGCATCAAGACGAAAAACTCTATCGATTGAAGCTGTTGGTCGATTCGGTAAATAAGAGTCATTTGGGTCGAGCGAACAGCGCGGGGATAGAAGAAATCCGTGATCAATTGAAGATGCTCGATGTCGTTCTCTCCCACGATCTTGTCTTCAAAGGGCCGGATTTCAAAGCGCATCTAAAAATCGCAGTGGGACTGCTGGATGATCTCGAGTCGAGGGGGGCTGGGACAAGGGAGGATCGCGACGTCTTACTGAGAGCCCATCTTGCTGCATGGGACATTGAGAGTGCCAATAGGCTGATGGCCGTAGACCCCGGTTCGAACGCAGCTAACTCAGTTGAGAGGCTTAGGTTTCAAGGCTACGTGCCAGGCCAGCCTGCCTATGTGCGCCTTGAAGGAGGTGAAGCGACTGTCAGCAGCATTGATTTCTCAACAGGGCCGAAAGTCGTGGTTGTAGCTGGATGCGGGATTTCAGATCTGGCGGCAACTGATATAGATAAAGATGTCCGTCTGAAAAAAGCCATGTCCGCCGCCAACGCATTGTGGCTGGCACCGGCGAGCATGAACCCTAATCTGGAAGCGATCCGAGCCTGGAACATCAACATGCCATCGCAACAGATCGCTGTAAGCTATGACAACACTCAATGGCCCGATCTGGACTTTTCCAAGATGCCTGTCTTCTATTTTTATAGGGATGGAAGACTCGTCGGCAGCATCCACGGGTGGACAGCAGATAGTTCAATCCCCGCAGGTTTCGATGATCTTCTTTCAAAGATCGGACTTGGCCCTATGGATCAACAGTGATGAATTCGCAGCGTCGCGACGACCAAAGCGCGCTTTCGTCGTCCCCACCTTTGGCAGATAGCTGAGCCAGCAATTGCAGGCGCTCAGGTCCCTGCGTCTGTCGGAGGAGGCTCCGATCGAAGGCTCTGCGCCAGTTCCACCCGCGGCCGCGGCAGGTCGTGCAGCTGCATGAAGCGCGCCGCATCGACCGGGCGGCCGAGCAGGTAGCCCTGCAGGTAATCGCATCCCAGCCGCTCCAGGTAGGCGCGCTGGGCAGCGGTTTCCACGCCTTCGGCGACGATGTCCATGTCCAGCGCATGGCCCAGCGCCACGATCGCCGAGACGATCACCACATCCTCGGCGCTGTGCTCCAGATCGCGCACGAACGCATGGTCGATCTTGATCTCGGTGGCCGGCAGGCGCTTCAGGTACAGCAGGCTGGAGTAGCCCGTGCCGAAATCATCGATGGAAATGCCCACGCCCAGGGCGGAGAAGCTCTGCAGCATGCGCAGGCTGGTATCGGTATCGCGCATCACCGTGCTCTCGGTGATCTCCAGCACCAGGTTGCGCGGGGCGATCGCGTAGCGCTCGATCACCTCGCGTACGTCCTGCAGCAGGTGCGGGGAACTGAACTGCACCGGCGACAGGTTCACCGACATCGTCCAGCCGTCGTGGCCGGCATCGTGCCAGTGCCGCAGCTGCTGGCAGGCCTGGTCCAGCGCCCAGCGGCCGATGTCGTTGATCGCGCCGCTGCGCTCGGCCAGCCGGATGAAGCGGTCCGGCGGGATCAGGCCATGCTCCGGATGGCGCCAGCGGATCAACGCTTCGGCACCGGCCACCTTCTGCGTGGCTACCTGGATCTTCGGTTGGTAGTGCAGGAACAGCTGCTCGCTGCCAATGGCCCGGCGCAGGTCGGCCAGCAGCCGGAACTGTTGTTCGGCGCTGTCATTCATCCAGTCGGCGAACAACACGAAGGCGTTGCGTCCGGATTCCTTGGCCTGGTACATCGCTGCATCGGCAAAGGCCATCAGCTGCCGCTCGCTGGCAGCGTGGTCGGGACAGATCGCCACGCCGATGCTGGCGGTCACCTGCAGTTCGTTGTCCGGTAGCAGGGGCCCACTGCCGACCGCCTGCAGGATGCGCCGGGCCAGGGTCGGAAGGTCCTCGTCATGCTCGATGCGCACCACCAATACGAACTCGTCCCCGCCCAGACGGGCCAGCATGTCGTGGGGGCGCAGCAGCTGGCGCGTACGTTCGGCCACCGCCACCAGCAGTGCATCACCGGCCTGATGGCCATAGGCATCGTTGACCTGCTTGAAGCCATCCAGGTCCATGAACATCACTGCGAATCGGCTGCCGCCCTGTTCGGCCTCGGCCAGTGCCTGCACGATCCGACGCTGCAGCAGCAGGCGGTTGGGCAGGCGGGTGAGCGGGTCGTGCAGTGCAGCCTGGGTCAGTTCCTGCTGTGCGTCGGTCAGCGAGGTGCTCAACAGGGAATTGCGCAGGCGCAGCAGCTGCGCCTCCACCCGCTGGTCCAGCCAGGACACCACCAGCACCACGGCCAGGATTGCGACGGTCAGTACCACCACCAGCATCGCCAGCCATTCGCTCTGCAGGCCATCGCCGACCGCCGCGCCACAGATGCTGCCTTCCGGAAAACGTGCGGCGGCCATGCCGGTGTAGTGCATGCCGACGATCGCCAGCCCGAGCAGGCCGGCCGCTGCCAGGCGGTCGCCGACACGGGTGCGCTGCGCACGCAGGCGGAACGCCACATACAGGGCCGTCCACGACGCAGCGACTGCCACCATCAGTGAAAACAGCAGCCAGCCCGGGTCATAGTCGATGCCCGGCTGCATGCGCATTGCGGCCATACCAACGTAATGCATGCCGGCGATGCCGGTACCCATCAACAGTGCGCCGCCAGCCAGGCGCGGATGCGGCAGGGTGCGCAGCGAGACCAGCCACAGTGCGAACACTGACGAGGCGATGGCCAGGGCCAGGGAGAGCAGGGTGATGGGCAGGTCGTAGCCGAGCGGAATGGGCAGGTCGAAAGCGAGCATGCCGATGAAATGCATCGACCAGATGCCCAGGCCCATGGCGAAGCCACCACCGAGGCGCCACCACCACGCCGCGCCCTTGCCGGGTGCGGTGACCGTGCGCCCGGCCATCGCCAGCGCGGTGTACGAAGCCATTACGGCAACCAGCAACGAGATCGCCACCAGCCACGGGTTGTACGTGCCTACCAGCATTCGTCAGTCTCCCGGACCTGCCTGTCGACGGAAACCACGGTGGGGCATGCATGAGGCAGGCCGACGCAGGGCGGCGGCCACGTGCGGCATCCCCCCGGTTGCCGCGCATTCACTCTAACGCGCAGACCCGGGGGAAGGGCAAGCAGTAAAACGTGAAATTGCGCCCCTGTAGAGCCGAGCCCATGCTCGGCTGCCGCTCCTGCCGAAGACAGCCGAGCATGGGCTCGGCTCTACAGAAACAAAGGCATGGCAAGCAGTAAAACGTGATGATCAGTTCAGTGTGTGACCGCGTCCGCAGCCTGGAAGGCGGCATCGAACAGGCGCTGTACCGGCGGACCCATTTCCCCGGCCAGCAACGCTAGCAGGAACAGGCCCAGCAGCAGCGAGACCGGCAGGCCCAGCTGGATCGGGTTCAGCGCCGGGGCGGCCCGGGCCAGCACGCCGAACGCCAGATTCACTGCCAGCATCGCCACGGTCAGCGGGATCGCCAGGGTCAATGCGCCGCGCAGTACGGTCAGCAGGAAGGTCGGGGCGATGCTGAAGAAGGCGTGCGGGTCGGGCAGCGGCGCGCCGATCGGCAGCGCCCGGTAGCTGTCCACCACCAGTGAGATCAGCGCCAGGTGCCCGTTGGCGGTGAAGAACAGCAGGCCGAACAGCAGATAGAACCACTGGCCGATCACGCCCGAGGTGCCGCCACGCAGTGGGTCACTCATCTGCGCGAAGGCCAGGCCGGTGCCCTGGGCAATCAGTTCGCCGGCCATCGCCCCGGCCTCGAACACCAGCCGTAGCAGGAAGCCGATGGACACGCCGATGGCCAGTTCGCGGGCGATGGTCAGGACCGTGGCGGCATCGAAGCCCGTCCAGTCCGGTACTGGCGGCAGCAGCGGCGCCAGCGCGATGGCCAGGGTCCCGGCCAGCACGACGCGCACCCGCGCGGGAACGGCACGGGTGCCGACCATCGGCATGGCCATGGCCACGGCACCGATGCGCAGCATGGTCCACAGCACGGTGCCGATCATGCCGAAGGCCTGCAGGCCGTCGGCTGCCATCTGGGTGGCGGCGTCCATCGAAGCGCGTGTCCTAGCCGATCAGGTGTGGAATGCGCTGGAACAGCAGCGTGGTGAACTCCACCAGGTGGCCGATCAGCAGGCTGCCCAGCGCGAACAGCACCGCGGTCAGCGCCGCCGCCTTGGCAACGAAGGCGATGGTCGGTTCGTTGAGCTGGGTCGCGGCCTGCACCACGCCCACCACCACGCCCACCACCAGCACGGTGAGCAGCAGCGGGCCAGCCACCCACAATACGGTGATCAGGCCGCCACGCAGTTCGGTCAAGGCAAGTTCGGGAGACATTCGGATTCCATCTGCTTATGTAGAGTCGAGCCAGGCTCGACTGCCTTTCGATCACGCCGGATTGAAGCTCGCCGCCAACGTACCCACGGTCAGCACCCAGCCATCCACCAGCACGAACAGCAGGATCTTGAACGGTGCCGACACCAGCATCGGCGACAGCATCATCATGCCCATCGACATCAGCACGCTGGCCACGACCAGGTCGATGATCACGAACGGGATGAAGATCAGGAATCCGATTTCGAAGGCGGTCTTCAGCTCGCTGGTGACGAACGAGGCGACCAGCACCGGGAACGGAATCGCATCGGGGCTGGCGTAGGTGCCGTGCCCGGCGATGCCGGCGAAGGTCATCAGGTCGGTCTCGCGGATCTGCGCAAGCATGAAGGCGCGCAGCGGCGAGGTGGTCAGCGTCCAGGCGGTCTGGAAGTCGATCTCGCCATTGAGATAGGGCGCCATGCCGGTGCTCCAGGCCTTGTCCCAGGTCGGCAGCATGATCATTGCGGTCAGGAACAGCGCCAGACCCAGCAGCACCTGGTTGGACGGCGTCTGGCCGGTGCCCAATGCCTGGCGCAGCAGGCCCAGCACGATGATGATGCGGGTGAACGAGGTCAGCACCAGCAGCATCGACGGGATCAGGGTGATCGCCGTCATCAGCAGCAGGGTCTGCAGCGGCAGGCTGACCGGCGCACCGCCGATTTTGCCCACGTTGATGTCCGGCAGCGGCGTGGTCGGGGCGCCCGGGGCGGCGAAGGCCAGTGCCGGCAACAGGCACAGGGCAAGCATCAGCAGCCACGGCATCAGGGTGGCAAGACGGGTACGGGTGACACGCATGTCAGGGGTCCTTGCGCAGCCGCTGCTGCAGCAGCTGGGCGAAATTCGGCAGGTTCTTGAAGTCCGGCACGCGCACCGGTGCCGGCGGCGGCAGCGGTTCGGGCAGGGTATGCAGGGTGTTGATGCCGCCGGCGGTGACGCCCAGCAGCAGTTGCTGGCCATTGACCTCGACCACCACCACGCGTTCCTTGGCGCCGACACTGAGGCTGGCCACCAGCTTCATGCCTTCGGCCGGGCGGAAGCCGCTGCCGGGCATGCGCTTGAGCAACCAGCCCAGGCCGACGACCAGGGCCAGCACGGCCAGCAGCGCCAGCACCGCACCGAACAGGCTGGGTGCGGCGGCCGCATGCTGGCCGACCTGCGGGCCAACCGGGGCGGCGGTCTTGCCGACCGCCAGCAGGGTGGAGGCCAGCAGGCTCAACGCAGTCTCCGGATCCGCTCGCTCGGGCTGACCACATCGGTCAGGCGCACGCCGAAGCGGTCATTGATCACCACCACTTCGCCATGGGCGATCAGGGTGCCGTTGACGAACACATCCAGCGATTCGCCGGCGCCGCGTTCCAGTTCCACCACCGAACCCTGGTTGAGCTGTAGCAGGTTGCGGATCGGCAGGCGGGCGCGACCGACTTCCAGCGACAGGGTCACCGGCACGTCCAGGATCACGTCCAGGTTCAGGTCAGGACCGTTCGCCTCATCGGCCTGCAGGCTGCTGAACTGGGCCGGGGTCGGTTCGAGGGCGTCGATATCGTTCATTGCGGGTCTTCCTGGATGACGGGTGCGCGCGGGCGGGTGCCCGGCGGATGGGTAGCGGTGATCTTCACGGCGTTCATGCCGTTGGCGATGCCGAACTCGCCGGTGAACACGGGAATGTTCTCCACGCACAGCGGCACCTGCGGGCTGAGTTCGATCGGCAGGATGTCGCCGACCTTCAGCTGGGTCAGGTCGCGCAGGGTCATGCGCTTGCTGGCCAGTACGCTGGACAGGGTCACCTCGGCGATGTTGAGCTGTTCGCGCAGGGTCTGGCCCCAGCTCTCGTCGCGGTCATTGCGGTCGCTCTGGATGCCGGCGTCGAGCAGCTCGCGGATCGGCTCCAGCATCGAGTACGGCAGTGTCACGTGGATGTCGCCGCCACCGCCGTCGAGCTCGACGTGCAGGCGGCACACCACCACGTACTCGCGCGGCGTCACGATGTTGGCGAAGTGCGGGTTGATTTCCGAGTTGATGTACTCGAAGTCGACATCCATCACCGGTGCCCAGGCTTCGCGAAGGTCGGCGAAGGTCTGCTTCAGCAGCAGGTGGATCACCCGCATTTCGGTGGCGGTGAACTCGCGGCCTTCGATGCGGGTGGGGTAGCGCCCGTCGCCGCCGAAGAAGTTGTCGACGATGGCGAACACCAGGGTCGGTTCGAACACGATCAGGCCGGTACCGCGCAGCGGCTTGAAGCGGATCAGGTTCAGGTTGGTCGGCACATACAGCGAGTGCATGTAGTCGTTGAACTTGATCAGCTCGATGCCGCGCACCGACAGTTCGGCCGAACGGCGGATCAGATTGAACAGGCCGATCCGCCACAGCCGCGCGAAGCGCTCGTGGACCATTTCCAGGGTCGGCATGCGACCACGGATGATGCGGTCCTGGCTGGCGAAGTCGTACGAACGCGCCTCGCCTGATGGCGGTTCCGGATCGGTCTCGACCGCACCACTGTCCACGCCGTGGAGCAGGGCATCAATCTCGTCCTGGGACAGCAGGTCATTCATCGGTGCGCCCTTACTGGGTCACGAAGCTGGTGAACAGCAGATCGTCGGCGCCGTTGCTGCCGGTCTCGGCCTTGAGCACTTTCTGCACTTCGGCCAGCGAAGCGGCCTGCAGCTTCTGCTTGCCGGCGACATCGGCGATCTGGTCCGGGCTGACCTGCGAGAACAGCATCAGCAGGCGTGCGCGGATGGCGGGGGCATGGGTCTTGATCGCTTCCAGCGCGGTCGGGTCACGCGTCATCAGCTGCACTTCCAGCTGCAGGTAGCGCGGGCCGTCGACCGGGCCGTTGAGGTTGACCACGAACGCGGGGTCCAGCGCGAAGTACTGCGCCGGTGCCGGAGTGCTGGCCTTCTTCGGGGCCTGCGCGGTCTTCTCTTCGTGCTTGGACTGGATGAAGAACCAGACGCCGCCACCGGCGGCAGCGGCGGCCAGTACGGCCACCAGTGCGGTGATCAGGATCGGACTACGCGGCTTGGCGGCCTTGTCCTTCTCGGCGGTCTTCTTGGTTTTGTCAGCGGCTGCGGCCACGGGGTGAAGCTCCTGAGGGTTGCTTCACCGGGATATGCAAGGGGTGTGCCGGAGCCGGGGCGGAGGGATGCGACGGAATTCCGTCGGATGCCTGTATCGGTAGCGCCGGGCCATGCCCGGCGGAGGGTTGGGGCTCCGCCGGGCATGGCCCGGCGCTACCCGCTCGCGCGGTGTCAGGCGTATGCGTCCAGCAACCCGCGCTGGCGGATCAACTGCGCGGACGACAGGCTGGCGTCGCCTGGCGACGGTTCTCCGTCACCTGCCATGCCGCCGCCACCGGACTGGCCCGACGCATTGCCGTCACCACCGGGGGCCTGGTGGCCGACATCGGCATGAGCCAGCTGGAAGCCCTGCTCGCCGAGAAGTTCGCGCAGGCGCGGCAGGCTGCTTTCCAGTGCCTGGCGTACATCCACGTGCGGGCTGCTGAAGCTGGCATGCACCTTGTCGCCGTTCAACTGCAGGCGCACGTCGACCGGGCCCATGTCGTCCGGACTCAGGCGGATGTGGGCATGGCCGATCTTCTGGTCGGCCAGCCAGCCCAGGCGCGCACCAATGGCCTGGTCGAAACCATCGTCGCCGAGCACCGGCTTCGGTGTCGGTTCGCCATTGAAGATGGCATTGCCCGTGGCCAGCGCGGCCTTCAGATCCTGCACAGCCGCGTTGCCCGGTGCATGCAGCAGCGGCGCCGTGGCGCGGTCGCCGATGAGGGTTGCGTCGCTGCCTTCACCGCGCTCGCCGCGCTTGCCGGGCAGCACCAGCTCAGGCAACGGCAGAGTGGTCGCCTGGTCGGCCCCATTGGGGGCGTCGCCTTCGGCGGTGGCCGTAGCGGTCGCCGCTGCTGTGGAGGGCAGGGCTGCTGCGACCGGCAGTGCAGCGGGCGAGGGCAGTGCGTTGCCGTCTGCATCGGTGGCCGTCGCCACTGCTGGCAGAGTGGCGGCAGGATCGGCAGGTGTCGGTACCGCCAGTACCAGTCCTGCCAGGCCGAGCGGCGGCCATGGGGCTTCCTCGGTCGTCGCCGAGGCGTCCTTTTCGGCAGCGGGCCTGGCTTGCACCGGGGGCACCGTCGCTGCGGTCTCTTCGGGTACGGCAGCGCTGTCCGGCCTGCGCTCGGCGCTGGACTGGCCATTGCTGTCGGATGCCGGCCCCTGTGCAGGCGACGTGGGCATGTTCGAGGGCCTGGAGGATCCATCGGCGCCCGGCGCACCCCCCTGCAGCAGCTGGCTGAAATCCTTGCTGCCCTCACCGCGTGGCGCGCGCGTTGCGCTGCTGCCGGAATTCTGTGGCTGCGCGTTGGCGCTGCTGGTCAATGGCGCGGGCATCACGAGCGGCCTCCCTGCTCGGCGCCGTCCTGGTCTTCGATCTGTACCAGGCGGGCGCGGCGGGCACCGATGTCATCCATCTCGCGCTGGTCGCGGCGGTCCGTCACCACCTTCTCCTGTGCGCGGTAGCTGGCGGCCAGTTGTTCCAGCACGGCCTTGTCACGGCTGGCCAGGATCAGCCGGGCGCGCTCGGCTTCCACCTTCTCGCGGTTGCCATTGACCGTGGCCTGCTGCTGTTCGACCGCACTGTCGAGGCGGTCGAGAAACGCGCGCCGGTTCAGCAGCTGCGCCGGGCTGGTCGCCGCCATCTGCGCATTCGCATACTCCTCGGCGTAGCGGCGCAGTTCGTCCAGTCGCGACAGATGGGTATCGAGCACGCGCTGGCGTTCGGCCAGATCGCGGGCCACCGCGTCCTCGTGTTCCTGGGCCCGCTTCAGCAGGGGATCGATGCGCTTGGACTGGTTCATGGCTTAACTCTCTTGTTCCACCAGGCGCTGCAGCGCCGCCTGGCTGTGCGGGAGATCTGCGGCCTTGGCAACGTCCTGGCCGAGGAACTCCATGATTTCCGGCCAGCGTTCCAGGGCTTCGTCGGTGGCCGCGTCGTTGCCGCGCTGGTAGGCACCGATGGCGATCAGGTCGCGGTTGGCCGAGTAGGCCGAGACCAGTCGCTTCAACTTGCGGATGCGCAGGCGCCACGGCTCGTCGGCGATTTCCGTGACCACACGGCTGACCGACGATTCGACGTCGATGGCCGGGTAAAGGCCGCTGTCGGCCACGCGCCGCGAGAGCAGGATGTGGCCGTCGAGGATCGCGCGCGCTGCATCGGCGATCGGATCCTGCGGATCATCGCCTTCGGTCAGCACCGTATAGAACGCGGTGATCGAGCCACGGCCCTTGGCGCCGTTGCCGGCGCGTTCGACCAGTGCCGGCAGCTTGGCGAACACCGACGGTGGGTAACCACGGGTGGTCGGCGGCTCGCCGACCGACAGGCCGATCTCGCGCTGCGCCTGGGCGAAGCGGGTCAGTGAGTCCATCAGCAGCAGCACGTTCAGGCCCTGGTCGCGGAACCATTCGGCGATGGCGGTGGCACGGTAGGCGCCGTGCAGGCGCGCCAGTGGCGGTCGGTCGGCGGGGCTGGCCACCACCACGGCGCGGCGCAGTCCTTCTTCGCCCAGCGTGGTCTCGACGAAATCGCGGACTTCGCGGCCACGTTCACCGATCAGGCCGACCACGATCACGTCGGCGGCGGTGTAGCGGGTCATCATGCCCAGCAGCGTCGACTTGCCGACGCCAGAACCAGCGAACAGGCCGACACGCTGGCCGCGGCCGATCGGCAGCAGCGCGTTGATCGCACGCACGCCCACGTCCAGCGGCTGGGTGATCGGTTCACGTGCCAGCGGATTGATCGACACGCCGGCCATGCCGACATGGCCCTCGGCGCGGATCGGGCCCTTGCCGTCCAGCGGCACGCCGTCGCTGTCGATGACGCGGCCGAGCAGGCCTTCGCCCACTTCAACGCCGCCACGGCGTGCGGACGGCACCACCCGCGCATTGGGCAGCAGGCCGTGCAGTTCCGCGCTCGGCATCAGGTAAGTGCGCTCGCCGGCGAAGCCGACCACTTCGGCATCGACCCAGCCACCATCGACCACTTCCACCTTGCAGCTGGCACCCAGCGGCGCTTCGCAGCCGACCGCTTCCAGGGTCAGTCCGACCGCGCGGCGCAGCACGCCTTCGCGGATCAGGCCACGGCCATGGGCGGTATCCACGCGCAGGCCATCGAGCCGACGGGCCAGGCGCAGGTTGCGGGCGATGGCCCAGTCGGCCGGTGGCGGCGTCGGCTGCGGATCGGGGGTCATGCATTGGCTCCGGTCTGGCGGATCACCGCGTCCAGCGCGCCGCGCAGGCGGGCTTCCAGGGTGCCGTCGATGCGCACGGCTTCGGCGTGCACGCGAAGATCGCCGCGGCTGAGGCTGGTGTCTGGCACCAGGCGCTGTTGTGGCGGCAGGCTCAACAGCGGGGCGAGGGCGGCGATGTCGTCAGGGTGCAGTCGCACTTCGACCTCGCGGGTGCTGCCGCCCACCGCGTCGATCGCCTCACCGACCAGCTGTGCCAGCAGTGCCGGGTCAGCTTCGTAGGCGCGGCCGACCAGCGCGCCAGCGATGCGTACCGCCAGTTCGCCCAGTGCGCCGACCACTTCGTTCTCCAGCCGCACCAGCGGTCGGCTGAAGTTGTCGAGGATGCCTTCGATCTGCGCGGCGAGGCGACGCACCTCCGCCTGACCCTGGCCGTAACCTTCGTTATGGCCGTGTTGGAAGCCTTCCTTCTCGGCGCTGTCCTGGATGGCCTGGATTTCCTCCAGGGTCGGCAGCTGCAGCGGTGGCTCGGGTTCGTGTTCCGGGTCCGGCTCGGTGAGTTCGAACGCATCCTCCTGATCCAGCACCGGGTCGGGCTGGGCCAGCAGGTCCGGGGCAAGCCAGCGCACGACGTTGCTCACAGCATGGCCTCCGCGCTGCCACCAATGGTGACGGTGCCTTCATCGGCCATGCGCTTGACGATGGCCAGGATCTCGCGCTGCGCGCCTTCCACGTCGGACAGGCGCACCGGGCCACGGGCTTCCATGTCTTCCAGCAGGATCTCGGCCGCGCGCTGCGACATGTTGCGGGTGATCTTGTCGCGCACCTTGATGTCGGCACCGCGCAGGGCCAGGCCCAGGCGCTCGCCGCTCACTTCGCGCAGCACCAGCTGCATCTCGCGGTCGTCCAGGTCCACCAGGTCGTCGAACACGAACATCAGGTCCTGGATGCGGTTGCTCAACGGCGCATCGATGCGGGCGATTTCGCCCAGGATCGCCTGGTCCTGGCCGCTGTCCATGAAGTTCAGGATGTTGGCCGCGCACTGCACGCCGCCGATGTTGGACGACTTCAGGTTCTGGTTGCCGGCGAACTGGCGCTCCATGATCTCGTTGAGTTCATTGAGTGCGTTCGGCGGAATGCCGTCGAGCGTGGCGATGCGCAGCAGCACGTCCACGCGGGTGCGGTCCGGCAGCAGCTTCAGCGCGTCGGCGGCCTGGTCGGTTTCCAGGTGCGCCATCACGATAGCGATGATCTGCGGGTGCTCGTTGCGCACCAGATCGGCCACCGCGCGCGGGTCCATCCACTTCAGGGCGTCCAGGCCGGTGGTGTTGCGGCCGAGCAGGATGCGGTCGATCAGGTTGCCGGCCTTCTCGCTGCCCAGCGCCTGCACCAGCATGTTGCGGATGTAGTCGTCCGAGCCCACGCCCAGCGAGGTCTTCGAGCCCAGTTCCTGGCCGAACTGGTCCATCACCCGTTCCACCTGTTCGCGGGTGATGTCGGTCATGGTGGCCATGGCGATGCCGATCTTCTGCACCTCCTTGGGTTCCATGTGGCGCAGCACTTCGGCTGCATCCAGCTCACCCAGGGACAGCAGCAGCACGGCCGCGCGCTGCACGCCGGTCAGTTGTGCCTCAGTCATTGGCCACCCAGCCCTTGACCACCTGGGCCACGCGCTTGGAGTCGGTCTTCACGGCTTCACGCGCCATCCGCAGTCGTTCCTCATATGAATCCACCGGCAGGGCCAGTGCATCCGGCCCGCCCAGGCTGGCCCGGTCGGCGCCCAGCGCCGGCAGCGGCATGCCATCGTCATCGACCAGCTGCACGTCCGCGGTGTGCGGTTCCAGTGCCTGTTCGTCGTTCTTCCTGTTCTGGCCGGTGATCGCACGCAATGCCGGGCGCAGCACGCCGAACAGCAATGCCAGCACCACCACGGCGCCCAGCAGCATGCGGCCGGCATCGTGCACCCACGGCAGCTCCCACCAGGCCGGGCCTTCGACCGGCGTGGTATCACGCACGAACGGAGCGTTCATCACCGACACGGTATCGCCACGCTCGGCATTGAAACCGACGGCCTGCTTGACCAGTGCCTCGACGCGGGTCAGTTCGGCGGCCGACAGCGGCTGCGGGCTGACCTTGCCGTTGGCGCCGGCGCGCGGCACGTTGTCCACCAGGACCGCCACCGAGACGCGCTTGATGCGGCCCGCCGGCTGACGGGTGTGCTGCAGGGTGCGGTCCAGCTCGTAGTTGCGGGTCGCGTTCTTGCTGCTTTCGGTCGGCGCCTGCGCGGTGGCCGGCGCGGCCTGCTGGCCCGGCGGGCTGTTGCTGGTCGCGCCCGGCACGCCTTGCGGGCCCGGGGTGCTGGTGGTGTTCTCGCTCATCTGCTCGCTGCGCAGCTTCTGCGGTTCACCGTTGTAGAGCTCACGGGCTTCCTCGGTTACCGAGAAATCCATGTCCACGCTCACTTCCGGGTTGACGCGGCCGGGGCCGGTCATCGGTTCCAGCAGCTCGCGGATGCGCTGGTTGAACGAGGTTTCCTGGCGGCGCACCTGTTCGAACTGGGCAGCGTTGACCGCCGCCTCACTGTTCGGGTCGCTGACGCTGAGCATGCGCCCGCTCTGGTCGACCACGGTCACCCGTTCCGGGGCGAGATCCGGGATGCTGGCCGCGACCATGTGCACGATGGCGTCCACCTGGCTGCGTTCCAGCTGCTGGCCGCCACGCAGTTCCAGGGTCACCGAGGCGCTGGCCACGTCACGCTGGCGGGTGAAGGCGCTGGGCTTGGGAATGGCCAGGTGCACGCGCGAATCGCGCACCGGGCGCAGCGTGTTGATGGTGCGCGACAGCTCGGTTTCCAGCGCATGCTGGTAGCGCGCGCTTTCGACGAACTGGCTGACGCCGAAGCCCGGGTCGCGCTCCATCAGCTCGAAGCCGAGCTTGCCGCTGTCGGTCAGGCCGGAGCCGGCCAGCTTCAGGCGCGCGTCGTGCAGGTTCTTTTCCGGCACGGTGATGCCACCGGTGGCCGGGTCGAGCGCGAACGGAATCTGCGCGGCGCGCAGCAGGTCGGTCGCTTCAGCGGTCGCCTTCTGGTCCAGGCCGGTGTACAGCGGGACCATGCCCGGCTTCTGCGACCAGAAGAACACGGACAGGCCTGCCGCCACCGCCACCGCGATCATCGCCATCAGGCCCAGCCGACGGGTGATCTGCAGACTCTGCAGGCGGTCGAACCATTGCCCGGCCTTTTCGGCGTTCAGGCTGTCCTTGGAGAGCGTCAGTGCCATGCGTCTCTATTCCTTACAGCGGCATGTTCATCACGTCCTGGTAAGCCTGGACGAGACGGTTGCGGACTTCCACGGTGGCGCGGAAGGCGATCTGGGACTGCTGCGAGGCGACCATCACCTTGGCGAGGTCGGCGCTGGGGTCGCCCATTTCGAAGGCTTTGGCGAGGGCGCCGGATTTCTGTTGCGCATCGTTGACGCCGGCAATCGCACCACGCAGGGTTTCGGTGAAGCTGGCCGGCTGGGCCTGCGGTGCGTCCAGCACCGTGCCCGGCAGGGCGTTGCTGCGCGGCGTTTCGCCCAGCGGGTTGAGCGCCGGCTGTCCCATCTGGGTCTGATAGGAGCGGATCTGCGAAAGGATCGAAGTGACGGAGTGGGACATCTGCAACGGTTCCAGAAACAGGGATGGGGTTGTCTGCTGGAGCCAGTGCAAGTGCCGTGCCGAAACCGGTTTTCGATTCAGTGAAGTGAGGAGGTTGGGTGTGCTGGCAGGGCTGCGCCCTGCACCCGCCGAAGCAACGTCAACGTCAACGTCAAAGGCGGGGCATCTGTGGGTTGGCGGGGTGGGTCCGGTTGCGGGGGACGCCGTAAACCCGTCCTTGGGGGCTTGGCCGCGGCATCCATGCCGCGGACACCCCCGCAACCAGACCCACCCCGCCTCCGACAGTTGGCCGCTGCTGTTGGTAGGTGCCGACCGTTGGTCGGCATGCTGCTCCTGGTGGGTGTCGACCTTGGTCGACACGCTTGATCCACGGCATGGATAGATAGATGGCGCGATTCTGGGCCGTGACGCGCCATTTAACCGGCGTCGGTTTTCTGGCCTACGGCTGCGGTGTCCAGCGGCCGGCGTTCCGGCGCTGTAGATGCGCAGGGCTCCGACCCCGGGTTCTGGAAACACGAACGCCCGGGCAAGCCCAGGCGTTCGTGCCCCCTTCATGCTGGTAGCGCGCTTCAGCCGGCCAGTTCGGCCTGCTCGCGTTCGATACCGTACTTGCGCAGCTTTTCCACCAGGGTGGTGCGGCGCAGGCCGAGCAGCTGGGCGGCGTGGGCGACCACGCCCTGGGTGCGTTCCAGTGCTTCGTTGATCAGGCCCAGTTCGATGTTGGCCATGTGGTTGCGCAGGTCCATGCCTTCGTCGGGCAGGGCGGCCGGTGCCGCCGGGCGATTGACGGCGATGCCGTGCTCCAGCGCCGGCTGGTTGCCGCTGCCGGGGGTGTGGAACGAGAAGCTGCGCAGGTCCAGGCGTTCTTCGTTGGCAACCGTAGCTGCCGGTGCCGGTGCAGCCACCGCTGCCAGTGCGGCATCGCCACGGTAGCGGGCCGGCAGGTCCTGCACGCGTACTGAACCGCCCGGATGCAGCACCGCCAGGCGCTCGACCAGGTTGGTCAGCTCGCGCACGTTGCCCGGCCATTCGTAGCTGGACAGCGCCTGCAGCGCTTCGGGAGTGAAGCGCACTTCGCCACGGCCGGTGCGGGCCAGCTGCGCGGCGATGGTTTCCACCAGCGCCGGCAGGTCCTCACGGCGCTCGCGCAACGCGGGCACTTCGATCGGGAACACGTTGAGGCGGTAGAACAGATCCTCGCGGAACTTGCCCTCGGCGATGCGGGTCTCCAGGTCGCGGTGGGTCGCGGCCACGACGCGCACGTTGCAGCGGATGGTCTGGTTGCCGCCGACGCGCTCGAAGCTGCGTTCCTGCAGCACGCGCAGCAGCTTTACCTGCATCGGCAGGCTCATGTCGCCGATTTCGTCGAGCAGCAGGGTGCCGCCCTCGGCCATTTCGAAACGCCCCTTGCGGGCGGTCAGTGCGCCGGTGAACGCACCCTTTTCGTGGCCGAACAGTTCGCTTTCCAGCAGGTCCGGCGGAATGGCGCCGCAGTTGATCGCCACGAATGGGCCATCACGGCGCGGCGAGCGCTGGTGGATCGCACGCGACACGACTTCCTTGCCGGTACCGGATTCGCCCAGCACCAGTACGGTGGTATCGAACGCGGCGACCTGCTCGATCATGGTGCGCAACGCAGTCACCGCCGGGCCGTTGCCGGTCGGGCCTTGCTCCTGCGCGGCGCCGGCCTGGTGCTCGGCGTCCAGGCGCTTGAGGCTGGCGCGTCGCAGCAGGGCTTCCATCTGCGCATGGCGCAGCGGCGTTTCCAGTGGCCAGATGTTGGCTTCGTGCAGGCCGTGCTGGCGGGCAAACGTTACCCCGTCACCATCGGCCAGCAGCACCGGCGGTGGCAGGCTGCTGCCGCCCAGCCAGTTGTAGAGTGCGGTGCTGGCGGCGTTGTCGTCCAGGTTGCCGACGATCACGGCCATCCAGTCGTTCTGGCGCTGGCGACCCAGGTCGAAGTCGGCCGCGTCGGACACCCAGCGCGGGTTGAAGTCCATGAATTCCAGCAGGGCAACGGTGCGCTCTGCGCGCACGGCGTCGTTGTCCAGCACCAGGATGCGCGATTCGCTCACGATCGATCCTCCCTGAGGCCTTCCAGGATCGGCATGACTTCCTGGATGTAGGACAGCTTGCTGACGAAATTGTCGGCGCCAGCGCGCAGCGCGTGTTCGCGGTGCTCGGCGTCGTCGAAGTGGCTGGCGATCACGATGTACGGTGCATCGTCCTGCGACTTGATCAGGCGGGTGGCCTGCAGGCCACCCATCTCCGGCATGGCCAGATCCATCAATACGACCTGCGGGCGCAGCGTTTCCGAACGCTCGATCGCTTCCAGGCCGTTGCCGGCACTGCCGACGATCTGCAGCCAGTCGATCTTGCGGAAATGGCGCATCGCCGCATTGATGAAGCCCTCGTGGTCATCGACCAACAGGACCGTGAGCTTGTTCATGTCCAACATCCTTTTCAGCCCACCCGGGCCAGCTGCGGTTGCCTGGCGCCAAGCCGGCGCCGTTCACGGGCCGGGGCGATGTCCAGTTGTTCTCGGTATTTTGCGACGGTTCGGCGGGCAATGTTCACCCCCTGGCGCGACAGCAGGCCGGCGATGGCCTCGTCGGCCAGCGGCCGGCCGGCCGGTTCGGCGTCGATCAGGCGGCGGACCATGGCCTTCACGGCCTGGCCGGAGACGCTGGCGCCTTCCAGGCGCACGGCGAAGAAGTGCTTCAGTTCGAAGGTGCCGCGCGGGGTCTGCAGGAACTTGCCGGTGGTGATGCGCGAGACGGTGGACTCGTGCATGCCGATTTCCTCGGCCACTTCCTTCAGGGTCAGCGGCGCCATGGCTTCCTCGCCTCGCACCAGGAACGCGGCCTGGCGCTCGACGATCACCCGCGCGGTGCGCAGCAGGGTGTCGTAGCGCATCGACAGGCCGCGGCTGAACCAGCGCGCTTCCTGCAGCATTTCGCGCAGCGCCGGTGCGGCCTCGCTGGTCTCGGCCAAGGCCTGTTCGTACTGGCTGTTGATCGAGACCCGGCGGCTGGTGGCCGGGTTGAGGGCAACTTTCCACTGGCCGTCGGCGTGCCAGGCGACCACGTCCGGTACCACCACGGCATTGCGTTCGGGCAGCAGGCTGTCACCCGGGCGCGGCTGCAGCGACAGGATCAGGCGCACGGCTTCGCGCACGTCGTCGATCTCGGCGTCGTGCAGGCGGGCGAGGGCGGGGTAGTCGTGTGCGGCCAGTGCTTCGAGTGCGCCGTGGAGAATGCGGGTGGCCAGATGGCGGGCGGGAACTGCGCCATGCAGGCTGCGCAGCTGCGCCTGCAGGCCTTCGCGCAGGTCCTGCGCAGCCATGCCGGCGGGCTCACCGTGCAGCAGCTGCTGGCGGATGGCTTCGACGCCGTCGGCGGCGATATCGAACTGGGCGCTGGCCAGCAACTGCAGCTGGTCCAGCGGTGCCTGCAGGTAGCCGGCCTCGTCGCAGTGATCGAGCCAGAACGCGGCCACCGCCAGTTCGCGGTCGTCCATATCCAGCGACAGGCGCTGAAGCACACGCAGCTGCGGGTCGGTCGATTCGCCGGCGGCGATGCGCGCCATGCGGTCGTCGTCGCCGTCCTGCCAGCTGGCGCCGGCCACGTCCCACATCGAAGACTCCGGCAGCTCGTCGAAGGCGGCGGTGTCCATCGTCGTGGCGCTGGCCTCGGTGGCATCGGCTGCGGGCGCTTCGGCCTCTTCGATCTCCAGCAACGGATTGGAGTCCAGCAGGCGCTGGATTTCCTGTTCCAGGTGCAGCCCATCGAGCTGCAGCAGCCGGATCGACTGCAGCAACTGCGGGGTAAGGTGAAGTTGTTGGCCCAGCTGGGTCGAGAGTGCAGCCTTCATCGTGGTTCCCCGGCACCGCTCCCCGGCGCCTTGTGGAACGCATCTTGCTTTTGATCCGGCGGGGGCGGAATCAGGGGGTTCCTGAGGGGCTTCGTGAATGTCCTGACAGGATGTAGGGGTATTCCCTACATCGGCGCGGAATGTTGACGATGATCGCGCCTAAGTTGCTGATTTTCGGTGTGGTTGCCGGGTTGACCGGGCTGCGCCGTGTACGGGTTCCTGTCGGAGCGTGTCAGGGTGACGGGAATTCGTCGCCGGTGCAGTGCCGGGCAGGGGTCAGATCCCTTTCCTGCGGAAAGGGATCTGACCCCATTCGCAGGCAATCACTCCAGCTCGTGCTGGTGGCGCGCGGCCAGCAGCAGCAGATCGTTGGCGCGGCGGCAGCCGAGCGATTCCATCATGCGTGCGCGGTGGGTCTCCACCGTCTTGACGCTGATGCCGAGGTCGGCGGCGATCTCCTTGTTGCTCTCACCCTTGCCGATGCGGCGCAGGATCTCGCGCTGGCGTGGCGACAGCGCGGCGATGCCGGTGGGTTTCTCACGGCCGAGCATCGGTGCCAGCATCTTGGCGGAGATCTGTGGGCTCAGGAACACCTGTCCGGCGTGCGCGGCACGCAGCGCCAGTTCCAGCTCCTGCGGCGCCGCATCCTTGACCAGGAACCCGACCGCGCCGCGATCGAGTGCATCGCGCACGTGCGCGGCGTCGTCGTGCATGGTCATCATCACCACCCGCGTGCCGGGAGCGCGCAGGCGGATGTCACTGAGGGCTTCCAGGCCGGTGCGGCCGGGGAGTGACAGGTCCATCAGGACCACGTCCGGGGCGTGCTGCAGGGCCAGCTGCAGTGCCTGCTCGGCATTGCTGGCCTCGGCGACGAGCTGCACGTCGGCAAACCCCTGCAGCAGCCGCGCCAGGCCGGCGCGGACGAGGGTGTGATCGTCGACGATGAGAACTCGCACAGGCACGCAACAGATCCGTGTAGGGGAGTCCACCTTAACTTAGCTGAACGGGCGCGCCAAGGCTTGCCCATCCGCCGCCATGGTGGCAGGTTTCAGCGGGCGCGGCGTGCTTCGGCCACCTGGCGGCGATGCAGGCGGAACAGATGCCGCTCCATCGCCATTTCCAGGCCATCGCCGAGGCGCTGGAAACGCAGCCACAGGTAGTGGCCACCGCCGCCGTCGGCCGCTTCGGCGATCACTTCCACGGGCAGGTCGATATGGTCGGGCAGCCAGTCGCTCGGCTGCAGGCGCACCACGCCGGCCTGGCCGGTGCTGGCACCGCTGCGCGGACCCAGCTGCAGGCGGATGCCGCGCCGTGACCAGCGCACCGGGCGCAGGGTCAGTTCCTGGCCCTGCTGGCGCACTAGCCGGCCCAGCAGCACCATCGCCAGATCCAGCTTGGCTTCCAGCCGCTGCAACTGCAGGCTGGCTTCATTGCGGTCGTCATGTTCGTCCACGCGGCTGTCTTCAACCAGCGCCAGGCTGCGCAGCAGGCCTTCGGCGCTGCTGGTGCGACCGGCCGCGCTGCCTGCCTGGAACTCGGCCGGCAGGGCCAGCTCGCAGCTGAGCGTCTCGTCGAACAGCTCGCTTTCGGCCGGGTGATGCAGCGACGTGGTCGGCAGTTGGGTCATGCCAGCGATTCTGCCTGCAGGTAGGCATGTGCCGCGCGAAGGGAGCGCTGGCCGTCGTTCATCAGCGCGGCGACGGCATCACGGCGCTGGCGCAGCAGGCCGAGCAGGTTCTGCTGGCGTTCGAACAGCGCGGTCAGCGGCGCGTGGTCGGCGGCGGTCAGCGGCTGGCTGAGCAGCGCATGCAGCGTGCTGTCGTGGCCGTCGAGCAGGCTGTCGGCCTGGTCAAGGGATTCTTCGCGAAGGGCCTTCTCGAAGGCGTCCAGCTGGGCGTGCAGTTCATGCAGGCTCATGGCGCCACCGCGGCCGGGCGGCGCTGTTCCTGCGGGATCGCATTCCAGGCGCTGTCGATCTCGCCCAGCAGCTGCAGCGACTCGTCCAGCGCGGCGCGGTCGTTGTGCAGATTGGCCTCGGTCAGGCGCTGCAGTACATAGTCATACAGTGCCGACAGATTTCCGGCGATCTCGCCGCCGGCTTCATGATCCAGCGAGCCGTTGAGGTGGCCGACGATTGCGCAGACCTCGCCGATCGCCTTGCCCTTGCCGGCCTGATCGCCACGCTCGAGGCTGGCCAGGGCACGCCGCACGCGCTCCAGCGCGCCGGCCAGCAGCATCGCCACCAGCTTGTGCGGATCGGCATCGGCGACCGCACTGGTCACTCCCACCTGGCGGTACTGCTCGGCATATTGACGGCTGGAACCGTACATTCGTGATTCTCCTTGCGCGGGGTGCCGTCGGGCGATCGTGGGGACCGTTGCCGACGGCGCGGCGATGATTGCTGTTGCGTCCGTTATCGGTGCGTTACACGTCAAACTTGAGCGTCGCACGCAGTCCTTTAGCGGTTCAGCTGTGCCAGCTGTTGCTGCAATGCGGTGTTGCTCTGCTGTAGTTTGCCCATCAGGCTGTCCAATGCCAGGAACTGCTTCTTGTAGCGTTCCTCGACGTTCTTCATGCGGACGTCCAGGTCCTTGCGTCGCTTGTCGATGTTGTCCAGCGTGGTGTTCAGGCCCTTGGTACGGGCGACGAAGGCGCCCTCCTTGCCCGTGGTCGTACTGACGTAACCGTCGACCATCGTGTAGAGCTTGCCGGCGCCGCCGGTATCACCGGTGATCGCCGAGCGGATCTTCTCCGGCTGGCTGGCAAGCGCCGCTGCGAACTTGGTCGCGTCCAGCACCAGGCTACCGTCGGCATTGGGATAGCCACGGGTCTGCAGGCCGAGCTTCTTCGGATCCAATCCATCCGCGGACAGGTCCTTCAGTACAGCGCCCATCATCGAACGCAGCTGACTGGATGCGCCGCGCATCTGCGCATCGCCGGTCAGCGTCGCCGCTTCCTTGGTCTTGGCGTCGTACTTGGTCTCGGTATTGATGGCGGCGATCGCATCGTTGTAGGCCTTGACGAAGTCCTGCATGACCTTGGTGGCTGCAGTGGTGTCGGTACTGATCACGACCGTGCTCTTGCCCTTGACCTTGAGGTTCAGGGTCAGGCCTGGTACGGCATCGGTCACGGTGTTGCTGTCGCTGATCACCGTGACGCCATCAATGGTCAGCTCGGCATCGGCGGCCGCGGTGTTCTCCTGAAGGCTGCCAACCAGCGCGCTCAACTTCGGGTCGCTGCCACCGTATTCGAGCTTGATTGCATTGGCGGCGCCGGTCTTCTCCTGGGCGATCGACAGGTACTGGTTGTCGCCCGAAGCGATCAGGGTCGCCTGCACGCCTTCCTTGCGGCCTGCCGCGTCGATCTTGTTGCGCACGGTGGTCAGCGTGTCGCCGGCCTCCACCTCGACCTTCATCGTCTTTGCTTTGTCGCCCACACCAACGGTCAGCGTCAAGGTTCCGGCGCCGAAGGTGTCGGTCTTGGGCACCGAGGCGTTGGCAATCAGCTTGTGTGCTGTGGCGAGGGATTTCACCTCCACCTGGTGCGTGCCGTTGGCGGCTGCCGCCTTGGTCAAACCCTGGTCGTACAGTGCCACCGATGCCGACAGCACGTCGTCGGCATTGTTGGGTCCGGCCTTGCCGGTGGCGGTTACGGTGCGGGTGTCGAAGGCTGTCGTGGCCTTCAGTGCGGTCAATGCAGTCTTCAGCTTGTCAAAGGCCGAGGTGACGGTGCCGATTGACGACAGCTGCATCTTGGCCTTGGACTGCTGCAGGTTCAGCGCGTTGTCGGCGGGCTTGCGGTCGGCCGCCACCAGCTGGCTGACGATGTCTGAAATGTTCAGGCCCGAGCCGATGCCACCGTATCCAAAGCTTGCCATGTGATTCTCCTGGTATCGGGCCTGGCCGCTAGGTGCTGGCCCGTCGTCAACGAAAATAGCGGCCTGCGCCGCTGGGTCTTGAGGACTTCGTTGATGCATGCGCCGTGCCAATGGTCTGGCGCAGGTTCTGGCACGCAGATTGCAGGAGGATTGGGGCAGGGTGCGGGGACATTCACCGCGGGCTGCCGGGGGTCTGCAAAAGACCCTCCCCCAATGCAGGGGAGGGATCAGGCTACTGACAATCGGGGGGAGACGAAGCCGCCCGGTACGTACAGTCAAAGGTACAGCGCTGAAAGAGAGGTCCGCAGGAGCGGGCGATGCCAAGCCGGTTCGGGAGTGATCCCGGGCCGGGCATGGCCCGCGCCTTCGTGCACCGTGACTTCCGGGTTGCTGCTACCGTCGGTTTGACCCGACGGTAGCGGCACCTTCTTGCCGTGGATCAGCGCAGCAGGCTGAGCACGCCCTGCGGCACCTGGTTGGCCTGGGCCAGCATGGCCGTACCGGCCTGCTGCAGGATCTGGGTGCGGGTCAGCTCGGCGGTTTCCTTGGCGAAATCGGTATCCTTGATGCGGCTACGCGAGGCGGACATGTTCTCCGAGGAGGTCTGAAGATTAGCCACCACCGAGGTGAAGCGGTTCTGGATCGCACCGAGGTCGGCTCGGGTGCTGTTGATCGAACCCAGTGCGTTGTCGACGATCTGGAGGGCCTGCTGGGCTCCAGCGAAGGTGCTGATGTCCAGGTCACCCACGCGCTTCGGCGAGGATGCCGGAGTGCTGGCAGCATAGGTTGCGCCGGTTGCCATGTTTGCCGTGATTGCTGTGGTGCCTTCCTTCCAGGCATCCAGCACCACGTCACCTGCGCTGTCGACGGTTGCAGTTACACCATGATCGCCGGTCTTGGCATTGATCGATGCTGCCAGCGCATTGCCGACTGCCAGCTTGCCAGCGGCGGCAGCGTCGCCCGTGTTTGCATAGGCATCGGTGGAGCTCGCGGCGACGGTGACGTCGCCAATATCAGTGCCATTGATCTTCAGGCCGGCCATGCTGACCGCGTTGTAACCGAAGGTCGTGGCAGGTGCGGCTGCAGCAGTCGTAGCAACCGCTGCGACCGTGATCTTGCCCGAAGCAAAGTCGGTTGCACCCAGCGCGGTAGAGCGCGCGTCGACAATCTTGTCGATCGCGATGCCCTGGCCGGCGTTGGCACCAACCTGGAACAGCTGGCTGGTGAACGAGCCATCCAGCAACTTGGTGCCGTTGAACTCGGATTGCTTGGCAACGCGATCGATTTCGGCCTTCAGCTGGGTGACTTCCGACTGCAGTGCCTTGCGATCGCTGGCAGAGTTGGTGGCGTTCGACGACTGCACGGCCAGTTCACGGATACGCTGCAGGTTGTTACCGATCTCGGTCAGTGAACCTTCGGCGACCTGGGCCAGCGAGATGCCGTCGTTGGCATTGCGGATCGCAACATCGGTGCCGCGGATCTGGGTGCCGAAGCGCTCGGAGATTGCCAGGCCGGCGGCATCGTCCTTGGCGCTATTGATGCGCGAACCCGACGACAGGCGCTGGATGGTGGTGGCAAGCGAGCTGCCACTGGTGCTCAGGTTGCGCTGAGCGTTCAACGACATCGTATTGGTATTGATGACTTGTGCCATGATCATTTTTCCTTTGGCTAAGTACTCAAGTGCCGGGATTAGAGGCCGGTGTTGCCACGCGGCCTCATATCATCGGTTTAGGATCAGCGCAGGAGGCTGAGCACGCCCTGCGGCACCTGGTTGGCCTGGGCCAGCATGGCCGTACCGGCCTGCTGCAGGATCTGGGTGCGGGTCAGCTCGGCGGTTTCCTTGGCGAAGTCCGTATCCTTGATGCGGCTGCGCGAAGCCGACATGTTCTCCGAAGAGGTCTGCAGGTTCGCGACCACCGAAGTGAAGCGGTTCTGGATCGCACCGAGGTCGGCGCGAGTGCTGTTGATCGAACCCAGAGCATTATCGATGGTCGACAGCGCCTTCTGTGCACCGGCGAGGGTTGAAACGTCAACATCCGAGATGTGTTCGGTCGATGCCGTTCCGGCAGCGAATGTGACTGCGGTCGCACCGATCTTGACATCAATGTCGGCGGTCGCCATCGCGACGCCATCCTTGACCTGGGTCAGATTGATCTTGCCGGCAGTCTTGTCCATGACAGCCAGAACGCCGGTTTCACCGATCTTGGCATTGATTGCCGTAATGATGGCTTGGTTCTGCTCATCTGCAGTCGCATCCTTCTTCAGTGCGACGGTATCAAGCTTGATGTCTTTCCCTCCCACCTTGATTGTGCCCGTGAGGTCACTATCAGCAGCCAGCGCGGCAGCTACAGGGGTAAGTGCGCCACCAGCGTAGCTGGAGGTTCCAAGCTTCGAGACGGTTGCGTCGATCACCTTGTCGATGGCAATGGATTGACCCGCATTGGCGCCGACCTGGAACAGCTGGCTGGTGAAGGAGCCGTCCAGCAGCTTGGTGCCGTTGAACTCGGACTGCTTGGCGACGCGATCGATTTCCGACTTCAGCTGGGTTACTTCGGCCTGCAGAGCCTTGCGGTCGCTGGTCGAGTTGGTAGCGTTCGATGACTGCACAGCCAGTTCACGGATGCGCTGCAGGTTGTTGCCGATCTCGGTCAGCGAACCTTCGGCGACCTGGGCCAGCGAAATGCCGTCGTTGGCATTGCGGATCGCAACGTCGGTACCGCGGATCTGGGTGCCGAAGCGTTCGGAGATCGCCAGGCCAGCGGCGTCGTCCTTGGCGCTGTTGATGCGCGAACCGGAGGACAGGCGCTGGATGGTGGTGGCCAGCGAGCTGCCGCTGGTGCTCAGGTTACGCTGAGCATTCAACGACATCGTGTTGGTGTTGATGACTTGTGCCATGAGGAGAGGTCCTTGAGCGGTTGCACGTGAGTTGGGTTAGACGCCCCCGACGTGCCCCGGGGGCGGCTCATGTCAGCGCTGCAACAGGCTGAGCACGTTCTGCGGTACCTGGTTGGCCTGGGCCAGCATGGCCGTACCGGCCTGCTGCAGGATCTGGGTGCGGGTCAGTTCGGCGGTTTCCTTGGCGAAGTCGGTATCGCGGATGCGGCTGCGCGAGGCCGACAGGTTCTCCGAGGAGGTCTGCAGGTTGGCCACCACCGAGGTGAAGCGGTTCTGGATCGCGCCGAGGTCGGCGCGCACGCTGTTGACCGATTCCAGAGCCTTGTCGACGATTTCCAGCGCCTGCTGGGCTCCCGCTACAGTGTCAATCTTGATGTCGGCGACGTGGGCGGCAGTGGCGCCGGCGGCAGGATTGTTCAACTTGTCAGGGGTTGCGGTGTTGATGGTCACCTCTACGGCCGTCGTGGTGTTGTCGGCCTTCACCGAAGTGAGTGCAATCTCGCCTGCGGTAGTGGTGGTGGCAGCATGGAGGCCCGTCTCACCAATTTTCCCGTTCAGGGCAGCGGCGAGCGCCTTGGTTGCGTTCTGCTGATTGGCTGCACGAACTGCAGCGATCTCAGGTGCGGTAGCTGGCGCGCCAGGCGGGGTGGTGTAGTCGAACTTGACATCGCCAAGGCTTATGCCACCTACAGTGACGTTCGCGAGAGTGCCCTTCGCAGTGTCGACGCGCGCATCGGTCATGTTGATCGAGCCGGCATTGACGAAGGTGGTCGTGCCGAGCGATTCAGCCTTTGCATCCACCACGCTGTTGATCGCGATTGCCTGACCGGCATTGGCGCCGACCTGGAACAGCTGGCTGGTGAACGAGCCGTCCAGCAGCTTGGTGCCGTTGAAGTCGCTCTGCTTGGCGACGCGGTCGATTTCGCTGACCAGCTGGGTCACTTCGGCCTGCAGGGCCTTGCGGTCGCTGCTGGAGTTGGTGGCGTTGGAGGCCTGCACGGCCAGTTCGCGGATGCGCTGCAGGTTGTTGCCGACTTCGCTCAGCGAGCCTTCGGCGACCTGGGCCAGCGAGATGCCGTCGTTGGCGTTGCGGATGGCCACGTCCAGGCCGCGGATCTGGGTGCTGAAGCGCTCCGAGATCGCCAGGCCGGCGGCGTCGTCCTTCGCGCTGTTGATGCGCAGGCCGGACGAGAGGCGCTGGATGGTGGTGGCCAGCGAGTTGCCGCTGGTGCTCAGGTTGCGCTGAGCGTTGAGCGACATCGTATTGGTGTTGATTACCTGTGCCATGGGGTCGTCTCCTCTTATATGGAACCCGTTGGTGAATGAAACGAAGCGCCGCCTGTTTTTTTGTGTGGCTGTGTGCTTCGTTGTTGCCAAATGAATAACGGCGCTTTGTCAACAACCTTTAGCCGTGAATTCCGCTGAAGCCGTAATTCGTTGCCGGAGGCTGTTTTTCCGGGGTTTTCCAGCCCTGGAGGGGCGTGAAGGCGACCCCGGAGGGGGCGGTCGGGCATGCCCAACCAGCGCTGATGAAGGTATCGGCGGGCTCCGGCCGGGCTTGATGGGTAATCACGGAAAATCCGCGGAAGGTGGGTCGGCGCGCCCGGCGGCAACGGGCCCCAGAAACGAAAAAGGCCGCGATGCAGGGCATCGCGGCCTTTGAGAGCTGAGGTGGGAGCGCTGTCAGCCGATCTTGTTGAACAACGACATCGACTGCATCTGCGAGAAGATCGTCTGTGCCGCCTGCAGTGCAGTGCTCTGCAGCTGGTACTGGCTCAGCGCATCGGCGTAGTCCAGGTCGCGCATCTGCGACAGCGTGGTCTTCAACGTCACGCTGTTGGCTTCACGCATGTCGGCGGCATTGTCCAGGGCTTTCAGCTGCGCACCGCCGGCCGCACGTGAGTCGATCATCCGCTCCGACGCCCGTGCCACGTCGCGCAACGCGCTCTGCAATTCGTTCTGCTGTGCGCTCATCTTCGCGGTGGTGCCGGTGTCGGCGTCAAGCGCGGTGATCAGCTTGTCCATGGTGTCGAAGATGTCACGGCTGCTCGCCGGCTTCACGTTGAAGCTGTCGCCTGCGGCAGGCGCACCGGTGATCTGCAGGCGTACGCCGTTCACTTCCAGATCATCACCGGCCTTGTAGGTGCCGGTGCCGGTCACATTGCCGGCACCATCCAGCACTTCGTAATGGTTGGCGGCGGTGAAGCGGACGCTGAAGCTCTGGCCGTTCCAGCTGTCGCTGCCATCGCGGGTGATGTTGGTCAGCACGCCGTTGCCGGTGTTGCCGGCGGCGGCACCGCCATCGACGAAGCCATCGCCGGTGGGGATGCGCATGAAGATCTCGCTGCCGGGCAGGGCATCGCGGACGTAGGTATCGGGGCCGACCTCGATCTGGCGCTGGGTCTGGTCACCGCGGTAGACCACCTTGCCGTCGATCTTGGCGAACGGAGGATCACCATCGTTGGTGCCGCCGAACACATAGCGACCGGTGCCGTCCTCGGCGTTGGCCAGCGACAGCAGGCCGTCGCGGATCTGGTTCAGCTCGGTTATCAGTGTCTTCTTGTCGGCCGCGCTCAACGCGGGGTTGCTGGCCTGGATGGTCAGGTCGTTGACCCGCCCCATCAGATCGTTGACCTGTGCCAGGGTGTTTTCCTGCACACCCAGGCGGTTCTGTACGTTGCCGGCGTTGAGCTTCATGCGGTCCAGTGCGGCCAGGCTGCGGTCCAGTCCGACCGCAGCGCCGGCGCCGACCGGATCGTCCTTGGCGGTGACGATCTTGCTGCCGGTGGCGATCTGCTGCTCCAGGTGGCTGAGCTTGGCCTGCTTGGCCATCATCAGCGACACCGACTGGTTGTACATCATGCTGGTGGAGATGCGGCTGCTCATCGGCGGACGGCTCCCAGGATGGTCTGGAACATGCTGTCAGCGGTGGAGATCAGCTGCGAGGCTGCCTGGTAGGCCTGTTGCAGGCGCAGCATGTCGGCGGCCTCCTCGTCCAGGTTGACGCCGGACACTTCATCGCGCGCTTCCTGCGCCTTGTCGTTGATCACCAGCTGGGCATCCAGCGAGTACTCGGCCGAACGGGCCGCGGCACCGACCTGGGTGGTCAGGCCGCCCAGCGCGCCGTTCAACGTCACCGTGCCGGCGTTGAAGGCCTTGGCGCTCTCGACCTTGGCCAGCTTGGCGGCATTGCTGTTGTCAGAGGACCCGGCCGGGGTCGGGGTGATGTTGAAGGTGTCGCCGACCTTCGGAGCGCCGTCCAGCACGAAGCTCCAACCATTGGCACTGATGGTCTGGCCGGGGGTGTAGGTCTGCGGCGGGCCACCGTCGATGGTGTAGGTGGTGGCCGAGGTGAACACGATGGCCGCCGGGTTTCGCAGGTTGGCGTTGCTCGCATCGGTCACGGTCACGCCGCTCAGCTTGCCGGTACCGGTGTTGGCGGTCGCGGCCGCGCCTTTGACCGCAGCCGCAGCGGCAATGCGCGACGGATCGGTGATGGCCATCTCCATGCTGCCGGCCACACCTGCGGTGGGCTGCAGCAGGAAGCGGTCGTTGGCCGACGGCGTGCCGCCGACCACCAGCTTGACGCCGTTGATCATCAACGGGTCGGCAGCGGTGCCAGAACCGGTCAGCGGCACGCTGGCGCCGGTGTCGGCCCGGCTGGCCTTCCAGTTGGTGCCATCGAACTGCAGCACCACGTTCTGCGCGTCCAGCTTGCCCAGGTCGCCATAGGTCGCGCTGAGGCTGGCAGTGCCGGTATTGCTGTTGTTGGCGGTGACGCGCGGGTTGCCGATGTTGAAGAAGTCGCCGCCCATCTTGCCGTACAGGTCAACACCCTGGTGGTGGGCCTGGTTGAAGGTCTCGGCCAGGCCCACGGCCAGCTTGCCCAGTTCGGCCTGGGCCGGGGTCAGCACGGTGTCGCGGAACTCCATCAGGCCACCGATCTGGCCGCCGACCGCCTTTGGGTCGAGGCGGATCGTGTTGCCCTGGGTCTCCAGGGCGAGCTGCAGGCGTTCGGGCTGGTAAGGGTCGGCCACGGTGGTGACTTTGGTCGCCGTGGTGCCCACAACCAGCGCGTTGCCGCCGGCGGTGTAGACATTCATGATGCCGCCGTCCTGGATCACCGCCGTGCCACCGGTGTAGCCGATCAGCTGGGTGATCAGCTGGTCACGGCGATCGAGCAGGTCGGGTGCGGCCGTGGCGATGTTGGTGCCGATGGCGCCGTTGATCTGCGCGATCTCCTGCGCAAGCCGGTTGATCTCGGTGGCACCGGCCAGCAGGCCGTTGTTGACCTCGCTGTTGAGGTTGTTCAGGTGGGTATTGAGCTGCACGAAGCGGTTGGCCAGGGCCTTGCCGCCGTCGAGCATGTTCTGGCGATCGGCGGTGCCGGAGGCATTGGAGGACAGGCCGCTGACCGAATCGAAGAAGTTCGACCAGACGCCGGAGACGTTGGTGGCAGGATCGGAGACCAGCGCGTTGACGCGGTCGGCCATGCTGGAAAGCTGCTTCAGGCGCGCCAGTTCACCGCTGCTGTCGAGCAGCCGCGAGATCGCCAGCTGGTCGGCGGTGCGGCGTATGTCGGTGATACGGGTGCCGTTGCCGACCGTGCCATAGCCGTAGTTCTGCGGATCGGCGGTGGCGAAGTTGACCTTCTGCCGGCTGTAGCCGGGTGTATTGAGGTTGGCCACGTTGTGGCTGGTGGTCGCCAACGCACGCTGGAAGGCGAGCAGGGCACCGGTACCGGTGGAAAGTACGCTGGACATGGGGTTCCTCAACGACGAGTGATACCCAGCGCCGCGGTTGCGGTGCTGGCGAAGGTCTGGCCAAGGCGCGAGCCGGCATCGGCGACGGCACTGACGGCGCGCTCGATGGTCGGTCCGCCGGCGATCGCGGCGATCTTGGCCGCATAGCGCGGATCGGTGGCATAGCCGGCGCGCTGCAGGCCGCGGGCGAAGCCCTGCACGTCGGTGCCGGCCTGCAGGGCCTGCTGGTAACGCGGGCTGGTCTTCAGCAGGCGCACGTAGTCGGCGAAGCTCTCAGCCGGCGAACTGTAGGCGCGGAAGCTGGCGGTCTCGTTGCGGCGCACGCCGTCGACATATTCATGGGTGCCGGCCGTGGCGCGCTGGCCGTTCCAGCCGTTGGCCTTGATGCCGAACAGGTTGTGCGAAGTGCTGCCGTCGGCATGCTTGATGTGGCGCTTGCCCCAGCCGGTCTCCAGCGCCGCCTGGGCGACCAGGGCGCGGGCATCCACGCCCAGTTCCTTGGCTGCACTCTGCGCGTGCTGCCAGATACTGGCGACGAAGCCTTCCGGGGTGTGTTCGCCCAGCTGGGCGACGGCGGTGCGGGTAGCCATCGCATCGGCTGGGCTGATGGCCGTGCCGCGGTTGCTGGCAGTAGCCGACCACTGATCGCTGCTGGCGGCCCAGTCCTCGCCCTGCAGGCTGCCGATGTACGGATCCTCGGTGCCCAGCGAGCGGTGCATGCTGCTGCTCTCACGGCCGGCGATCAGGTCCAGAGCCTGCTCCATCGGCGCGACAGCCGCCTGTGCACCCTGCTGTGCACCGGCGGCCATCTGCTGCAGCAGGCGCACGGCCTGGCTGCCATCTTCCAATGGCAGCGACGGCGCCGGCTTGGCCGGTGCATTGAGCTGGTAAGCACGGCTGGCCTTGGCCGGGTCCACGCGGGTATCCAGCGCCGGACCCTCGGCGGCCTGCCCGGACAGCTGCCGGCTGATCATGCCCGACAGTCCCAGGCCCTTGCCGCGGGTCATCGCCTCGGCAATCTTCTGGTCGTACATGTCGCGGAACATCTTGTTCTCGCCGGGGAACAGCGAGTCGCCGAAGCTGGCGTCACGCATGCTCTTGACCAGCATCTGCGCGAACTGGCCTTCCAGTTGGCGCGCGACCTTGTCGATCTTGGCCGGATCGTTCTGTTGCGCCGGGTGCAGATCGAATGCGGGATTGATGCGCATATCAGATCACCTCGAGCTCGGCACTCAGGGCGCCGGCCTGCTTCAGGGCTTCCAGGATCGCGATGAGATCGCCTGGTGCTGCACCCACGGCGTTCACCGCGTGCACGATCTCGTCCAGGGTGGTGCCGCCGCTGAACTTGAACATGCGGCTGCCGTCGTTGGTGGCGGTGATGGTCGACTGCGGGCTGGCCACGGTGCGGCCGCCGGACAGCGCATTGGGCTGGCTGACGTTGGTGTTCTCCTGGATGGTCACGGTCAGCGAACCATGCGAGATCGCAGCCGGTCCCACGCGCACCTGCTGGCCGATGACCACGGTGCCGGTGCGCGAATTGACCACCACCTTGGCCGGGGCGCTGCCGGGGGTCAGTTCCAGGTTCTCGATGCGCGCCAGCAGGCCGATGCGTGCGCCCGGATCGGTCGGCGCGGTGACCGCCACGGTCACGCCGTCGACCGCACGCGCGGCACCTTCGCCAAAGGCGTTGTTGAGCGCGGCGACCATGCGCGAGACCGTGGTGAAGTCGTTGTTGTGCAGGTTCAGGGTGATGTCGCCGCCATTGGCCAGCGGATCGGGCAGGGCACGTTCCACGGTTGCACCGTTGGGAATGCGGCCGACGCTGGGCACGTTCACCGAGACACGGGAACCATCCTTGCCCTGCGCACCAAAGCCGCCGACGATCAGGTTGCCCTGGGCGATCGCGTAGATCTGGCCGTCGGCACCGCGCAACGGCGCCATCAGCAGCGAACCGCCGCGCAGCGACACCGCGTTGCCGATGGAAGACACGGTGATGTCGATCGGCTGGCCCGGCTTGGCGAACGGCGGCAGTTCGGCGTGGATCGCCACGGCGGCCACGTTCTTCAGCTGCGGGTTGACGTTTGGCGGCACGTTTACGCCCAGCTCGCCAAGCAAGTTTTTCAGGCTCTGCACGGTGAAGGGGGCCTGGCTGGTGCGGTCGCCGCTGCCATCCAGGCCGACCACCAGGCCATAGCCCACCAGCGCGTTGCCGCGAACGCCGCCGACCTGGGCCAGGTCCTTGATGCGCTCGGCACTGGCGGGCGCCGTCACGGCCAGCAGCATCAGCGCGGCGAACGACGCCACGCGGCGCTGCCAGGAGGAAGTGAGAAAGAGTTTCATGGCCATACTCAGAACGGCGTCAGGCCGGAGTTGAAGAAGCGGCTCAGCCAGCCCATCGCGTTGGACTGCGCGACCGGGCCGCGGCCGCCATAGACGATGCGGGCTTCGGCCACGCGGCTGGACGGAATGGTGTTGTCTTGGCTGATGTCGCCCGGGCGGACGATGCCCTGCACCTGCACCAGTTCATCGCCCTGGTTCAGCCGCAGGTTCTTCTGCCCCTGTACCACCAGGTTGCCGTTGGGCAGGCGTTGGACCACGGTGACCGTGACGCTGCCCTGCAGGCGGTTGCTCTGCGCGCTGTTGCCCTTGCCGGTGAAGTCACGCGCGCCCTTGGCCGTGGCACTCAGAATGTCCTTGCCGCCGAGGGTGACCGGAGCGCCGAGAATGGACGGTGTGCCCAGGCTCAGGTTGGATTCCTTGTTGGTGGCCGTGTTGGCACTGGTCTGGGCGGTGGTGTTTTCCAGCAGGGTGATGGTCAGCAGATCGCCAACATCGCGTGCGCGGCGGTCCGAATACAGCTGCAGGGTCGGGCCGGCGGCATAGATGGCACCCGCGGTCGGCTGGGCCTGCGGCGGCATGATCGGCTGGATCGGCGCCATCGTCGGGTAGGGACGCACGTCGCCGGCGATCACGCAGCCACCGAGCAGGGCGGCCACGGCGCAGGCGAGGGCAGTGCGGGCGAAGTTGGAAATGGGCGACATGGCGGTTTCCCGGTTTGGCCGGTCAGAGCTTGTTGTTGAGGTAGCCGAGCATCGAATCGGTGGTGGAGATCGCCTTGGCGTTCATTTCGTAGGCGCGCTGGGTTTCGATCATCGACACCAGCTCTTCCACCACGTTGACGTTGCTGCCTTCCAGCGCGCCCTGCACCACAGTGCCGAGGCCGTTGAGTCCGGGGTTGCCGTTCTGTGCCGGACCAGAAGCGGTGGTCTCCAGGAACAGGTTCTCGCCGCGGGCCTGCAGGCCAGCCGGATTGACGAAGTCGGTCAGGGTCAGCGCACCCACTTCCACCGACGCCGCACCGTCGGCCATCTTCACGCTGATGGTGCCGTCGGTACCGATGGTCACCGACTGCGCGCCTTCGGGAATCTGGATGCCGGGCTGCACCGGATAGCCGCTGTTGGTGACCAGCTCGCTGTCCTGGTTGATCTTGAACGAGCCATCACGGGTATAGGCCGAGCTGCCGTCGGGCATCTGCACTTCAAAGAAGCCACGGCCGTTGACCATCACGTCCAGCGCGCGGCCGGTCTGCTGCTGGCCCCCCTGTTCGAAGTTCTTGGCGGTGGCGACCACGCGCACGCCGGTACCCAGCTGCAGGCCAGTCGGCAGCTGCGTCTGTGCCGACGAGGAACCGCCCGGCTGGCGCACCTGCTGGTACAGCAGGTCCTCGAAACTGGCACGGTCCTGCTTGAAGCCGGTGGTGTTGGTGTTGGCGAGGTTGTTGGAAACCACCGACATGCGCATCTGCTGCGCATCCAGTCCGGTTTTCGCGATCCACAATGCCTGGTTCATCTTCGGTGTCCTGTCTGGTGAAGCCGGCCGCGTGGTGCGGCCCTTGAATGCGGGTGTGCAAGCGGTGTGCCAGCGCCGGCATCAGCCGGCGCCGGAATTCCGTCAGCTGCCCAGGCGCAGCATGCTGTTGGCGCTGCGCGCGTTCTCGTCGCCGTGCTTGATCACCTGCACCTGCATTTCGTACTGGCGCTGCAGCTGGATCATCTGCACCAGCGCGCCAGCGGCGTCCACGTTGCTGCCTTCCAGCTGGCCGCTGTGCACGGCCGTACCCTGTGCCGGTACGAACGGCTGGCGTGGGTCGGTGTTGCGGAACAGGCCATCCAGGCCACGCTCCAGGCGTTCATCCGGTGCCTGCACCACTTTGATGCGACCGATCTGTGCCATGGTCTGCGGGCCTTCGCCCTGCGGGATGATCGAGAGCGTGCCGTCGGCACCGATCTCCATCGCCTGGTAGGGCGGGATGGCGATCGGGTTGTTGTTGTCATCCAGTACCGGACGGCCGCTGGAGGTCACCAGCTGGCCGTTCGGCGTCACCGACAACGCCGCGCCGCGCGTGTAGGCCTCGCTGCCGTCACTGGATTGCACGGCCAGCCAGGTGCCGGTCTGCAGGGACAGATCCAGCGGCTTGCCAGTGATGTGCTGCGAGCCGGGCGTGCGGTTGAATCCGGCGTCGACATGCAGCGCATCCACCCGCGAGGCAAAGCCCGGGCCACGGATCGGGAAGGCTTCGGTATTGGCCAGCGCTTCCTTGAAGCCGGGGGTGTCGGAGTTGGCGAGGTTGTGGCTGAGCGTGCCCTGCGCCTGCAGGGAGGCGCGGGCACCGGTCATCGCCACGTAAAGGGCTTTATCCATGCGGGGAGTTCCGTGACAGGGTCAGCGCGTCATCAACGGATGTTGATGACGGTCTGGGTGATCTGGTCCTGGGTGGTGATCATCTGCGCGTTGGCCTGGAAGTTGCGCTGCGCGGTGATCATGTTGACCAGCTGCTCGGTGAGGTCGACGGTGGACGCTTCCAGCGAGCCGGCCTGGATCTTGCCGAGGTTGGAGGTGTCCGGCATGCCGGTGCGCGGCGTGCCCGAGCTGAAGGTATCCACCCACAGGTTGTTGCCCTTCGATTCCAGTCCCTGCGGATTGTTGAAGGTGGTCAGCGCGACCTGGCCCAGCGGCTTGTCGGCACCGTTGGAGTAACGGGCGTAGACCACGCCGGTTTCCGATACCGTGATTTCGTTGAGCTTGCCGGCGGCGTAGCCGTCCTGCTGGGTGTTGCGCAGCGCGAACTTTTCGCCGTACTGGGTCGAGCCGCTCACATCCAGCGTCATGTTCAGCACGCCCGCACCGGTGGTCGGGGTGAAGGTGCCGAGGCTGACCTTGCCGTTGGCTGGCGCGGTGAGCTTGCCGCTGTTGTCGAAGGTGACCGGGGTCGGCGCGCCGGCCGGCTGGCCATCCACGTAGTTGCGCACGGTCCACTCGTTCGGGTTGGCACCCTTCACGAAGTACGAGACCTGGATGTGGCTGACGCCCAGCGAGTCGTACACAGTGATGCCACCGCTGGAGTGGTTGTAGCTGTTCGAATCGGTCGGATCGAAGGTGGTGACCGTCGGCTGCTTGGCGTTGGCCGGCAGGGTGAAGCCGACCTTTACTTCGCTGGTCTGCTTCGGCGGGCTGTCGGTGGTCAGCAGCTGCAGGTCGACCATGCGGCCGGCATCGAAGTTGGTGCCGTCTGCATTCGGCGCGAACACCTGCAGGCGTGCGCCCTGCGGGTTGACCACGTAACCGGACGGATCGGTCTGGAAGTTGCCGGCGCGCGAGTACACGCGGCTGCCGTTCATGTTCATGGTGAAGAAGCCTTCACCGGAAATGGCCATATCCAGGCTGCGGCCGGTCTGTTCGTTGTGGCCCTGCTTGAACTGCTGGGCGACGTTGGAGACGCGGACGCCCGAACCGACCGCGTTCTTCGACAGGCCGTAGCCGGTGGCCGAGAACAGGTCGGCGAACTCGGCGCGCGATTCCTTGAAGCCGGTGGTATTGACGTTGGCGACGTTATTGGCAGTAACGCTCAGGTCGGAATTGGCGGCATTGATGCCGGACAGCGAGACATTGAAGCCCATGGGATGCTCCTGATAAGTACGGGGTGTGCGGCTCAGCTGACGCGGAGCACGTAGTCGATCGGGGCCGTGCCCAGGCCCTTGAGGTTCAGGTACAGGCCGTCGGAACCGACGGTCACGCTCTCCACCGGTGCCTGTACGTAGGTGGACAGCTTGGTGCTCTTGCCGGCGGTGTCGACGTGGTTGGCGACGACCGAGTACTTGCCCGGTTCCATGCGCTTGCCGTTGGCGTCCTTGCCGTCCCACTGGAACGCGGTTTCGCCGGCGGCCTTGGCTTCAACGCTCAGCGAAGTGACCTTGGTGCCGTTGGCATCGGTGATGTCCACGGTGATGATGCCGGCCGAGGGTGCGGCCACCGTGCCCTCGACGTTGCCTTCCTTTTCCAGCACCAGCTTTTCCGATGGCACCAGTACCTGGTGGCCGACCAGCGCAGCGCCACGCAGCACCTGGTCGCTGGCCATCGATTCCTGGAAGCCCTTCACCGTCTTGTTCAGATCGGTGATGCCCTGCACGGTGGACATCTGCGCCATCTGCGCGACCATCTGCGTGTTGTCCATCGGCTTCAGCGGATCCTGGTGCTGCAGCTGCTCGGTCATCAGGCGCAGGAAATCGGCCTGGTCCAGCGTGTTCTTCTTCTTGGTGGCGTTGCTGTTCGGGGCGTTCAGGCCCAGCGCGGAATAGACGTCCTGGCTGGTCTGGTTGTTGACGGCGGTGGTCATGGCGGTATCCGGTGCTGCGGGGCTCAGCGGCCCATGGTCAGGGTGGCCAGGGCCAGTTCCTTGGCGGTGGTCAACATCTCCACGCCGGCCTGGTAATTGCGCGAAGTCGAGATCAGGTTGACCATCTGCGCCACCGGATCGACGTCGGGCTGGTAGATGTAGCCATCGCCGTCGGCCAGCGGGTGGCCCGGCTCATAGCGCTTGATCGGCGCGGCCTCGCTCTGGGTGATCTCCTTGACCTTCACCGAGGTGATGTTCGGATCGTTCTTGCTGGTCACGGCCTGGAAGATCGGCTCCAGCGGCTTGTACACGGCGTCGGCGGAACCGGCGACGGTGTCGGCGTTGGAGAGGTTGGAGGCGATGGTGCTCATGCGCACCGACTGCGCCTGCAGCGCGGAGCCGGCGATATCGAAGATCGGCAGGTTGCTCATGGCTTATTGCCCCGTGATCGCGGTCAGCATGGAACGCACCTTGCTCTCGACGAAGCTGAGCGAAGCGCGGTATTCGAGTGCGGCGCGGCCATAGGCGGCACGCTCGGCATCGGGATCGACGGTGTTGCCGTCCAGGCTGGGCTGTACGCCGTCGCGCGCGATCTGGAACGGATTCAGGCCACTACTGATTTCGTAGTGCTGCTCGTTGGTGGTGGTCATCAGGCCGTTGGCATCCTGCCCCTGGGCATGGCGCAGGGCGGCATCGAAGTCCAGGTCCTGGGCCTTGTAGCCGGGAGTGTCGGCATTGCCGAGGTTGCTGGCGATCAGCTTCATCCGCTGTTCGCGCAACGGCATGGCCTGGGCGTGGACGCCCAGGTAGTCGGTAATCAGGTTGCGCACGGTGCACTCCCACGGGAACGTTGCCCGGGAAGCTGCAAGGGGTGTGCCAAAGCACGCGCGACATCGCGTCCGCCGGGCATGGCCCGGCGCTACCCCAGGGGTGGGGGAGGTTGTGGTAGCGCCGGGCCATGCCCGGCGGAGACCCGTGACGCGGCCCTACGCCGCCATCGCCACCTTGCGCAGGCGGTCCAGCACGAAGTCAGCCAGCTCGTGCGGCGAATACTTGGCGACGAACGCGTTGGCGCCCACGCGCTCGACCATCGCATTGTTGAATACGCCCGACAGCGAGGTGTGCAGCAGCACGTACAGGCCGGCCAGGCCCGGATGGCGCCGGATTTCCGTCGTCAGCGTATAGCCGTCCATGGCCGGCATCTCGATGTCCGAGATGACCATGGCGTAGCGCTCGGCCGGGTTCTCGCCGGAGGCATGGATCTGCAGCAGGTGGTCCAGTGCCTGCTTGCCATCGGAAAGCAGGGTGGCGCCCACCCCCAGCTGGTCCAGCACGCTGCGGATCTGCTGGCGGGCTACGCGCGAGTCGTCCACCACCAGCACCTGCAGCTGCGGGCCGTCGGCCGGCATTGCCATGGTCGGGTCCAGCACCGCTTCGCCACGGACCTGGGCGATGTCGGCCAGTACGCTTTCCACGTCGATCACCTGGATCAGCTCGCCCTGGAAGCGGGTCACCGCGGTCAGGTAGCTCGATTCGGCGCCCAGTTCCGGCGGCGGGTGGATGTCTTCCACCGCGATGTTGACGATGCGCTCCACGCCGCTGACCAGGAAGCCCTGGATCGAACGGTTGAATTCGGTGACGACCAGATAGCCGGGCGAGGTGTCCGCATCGGGCTCGCGCTCGGGATGGCCGATCGCCAGCCCGAGGTCCAGCACCGGCACCGAACGGCCGCGCACGTCGGCCACGCCGGAGAACTGGCTGGGCAGCCCGGGCACCTGGAACAGCTCCGGGCGCCGCAGGACCTCCTGCACCTTGAAGACATTGACGCCAAAAAGCTGACGTCCGCCGAGACGGAACAGCAGCAGCGCCAGGCGGTTGTGGCCGGCCAGACGGGTCCGCTGGTCGATCCGGTTGAGCAGGTCATGGGACATGGCTGCTGTATCGGCGCCGCAGTGGCGGAACTTGAGGGCGCCCTGCCGCCCGCGTGGTCCGCACCGCAATTGTGGCGTCGCGCCATGTTCGACCGAGGCTCGACTCTACAAAACGCAGCTCTGCCCCTCTGGCACACCCCTTGCACGCACCAGGGCCAGATCCCATCGACAGGAGGCGCCATGCGCCGGGTCACATCTCTCTTCGCCATCGCGTTGGCCTTGGCCTCGCCGTGGGCGGTTGCCGCCGACTGGCAGCCGGTGGCCAGCATTCGCGCCGCGGCGTTGTCGACGCTGCCGGCCGGCAGCGAGGGCGAGGCTCAGGTGGCCGATGCGCTGCGCCTACCCAGGTGTGGTGGCGCGCTGCAGGTGCAGCCCACCGCCAACACCACGGTCGAAGTCAGCTGCCCGGATGCCGGTGGCTGGCGCCTGTTCGTGCCCGTAAAGGTGCGGCGCAACCAGACCGTGCTGGTGCTCAATCGTGGAATCGGCACTGGAGAAACCCTCACCGCCGCCGATATCACTACTGCCCAGCGTGACGCCGCCCGGATTGCCGGTGCAGTGCTGGCCGATCCCAACGCGGCGATCGGCCGCATCGCCCGCCGTCCGTTGCAGGCCGGAGCCCTGCTGTCGAACAACGATCTGGTGGTGCAGCGTCTCATTAAGAGGGGAGACAATGTGGCCCTGGTATCGCGTCGCGGCTCGGTCGAGGTCCGCATTGCCGGTCGCGCGATGGGCGATGCCGGTGAAAACGAACGGGTCTCGGTAGAGAACCTGTCCTCGCGGCGGATCGTGCAAGGCACGGTCGATGCCGCCGGTGACGTAATCGTGGCGCGTTGATTTACCGCAAAATATCCCTAAAGATCACGGCCCTGCGGCCGTTATCCCTTGTGAACGGCAACTCCAGGACACCCCATGAGCCAGAAAATCGACGGCAACCTGCAGGTCCCCCAGGCACTGCGCAGCGTGACGCCCCCGGCCAACAAGCCCGGCGTCAGCACCGATGCGGCAGCACGTCCGGTCGAAGCGGCCGACAGCCTGCGCCTGACCGGCGAGGCCACCAATCTGCAGGCCATCGAGCGTGAGCTGACCACCGCCCCGGCGATCGACGCCCAGCGCGTGGCCGCCGTGCGCGAATCGCTGCAGAACGGCACCTACAAGATCAATCCGGACGCGATCGCATCGCGCATGCTCGAGCTGGACCAGCAGCTGCACGGATGACCGCGGCGATGAGCGAGCCGCTGCAGCGCCTTGCCCAGGCCCTGGACGTTGAACGCCAGGCCTTGGTCGAGCACGACGTGCACGCCCTGATTCGGGCCACCGGCGCCAAGCTGGAGGCGCTGCGTGCGCTGGAAGGCGCGCCGCCGGTGGGCGAGGGCGAACAGCTGCAGGAACTGGCCGAGCGCAACCGCGCCAACGGCGTACTGCTGTCGCGCCGCCGCCGCGAGGTCAACTGGGCATTGCGCCAGCTCGGCCGCACCGAAGATGCCTCGGCCTACGATGCCAAGGGCCAGGCGCACACCGTCACTGCGCGCCGTCCACTCGCCGTCGCCTGACGCGACGGCGGTCGCACAACCCATTCCTGCGGGCTGAAGCCCGCTGCGTGACCGCGTATATTGGGCGCCTGTTCGAATGCCCCGAGTCGCCGTGTCCGCTGCCAACGCCCTGGTTACCGCCCCCCTTCCGCCACAGCCGGTGCTGCAGGCCCTGCTTGAGCGCCTGCGCGAAGGGCTGCTGCTGTTCACTGAAGACGGGCAGGTGGCGCTGGCCAATCCGGCCGCGCAGAACCTGCTGGCCAGCGGCGAGGGTGGCGGTCTGCCACCACCGCAGCGCCTGCGTGAACTGCTGCCGCCCGATGCCCTGGAACAGGCGCGCCAGCATGGTCACTGGAATGGCAGCCTGCCGCTGGGCGAGGGCGTGGTCATCGCCCATCTGTATCACCACGGCCCGGTGGGCCAGGGGCACTTCCTGGCGTTGTTCCGCCATATCGAGGGGCAGGAAGACTACGAGCGCGAGCTGCAGCAGCGCCATGCCGAGCTGCGCCAGGCCTACCTGCGCCTGAACGGCACCCAGGAAAAGCTGCTGCAGTCGGAAAAGATGGCCTCGATCGGCCAGCTTGCTGCCGGCGTCGCGCACGAGATCAACAACCCGATCGGCTACGTGCACTCCAACCTGGGCAGCCTGCAGGAGTACCTGCGCAGCCTGTTCACCGTGATCGAAGCCTACGAACGCGCCCTGCGCGCGCCGGACCCGAAGGCGTTGATTCCGGAAATCGACGATATCCGTGACCGTCTGGACATCGATTTCATCAGCCGTGACCTGCCGCAGCTGATGGCTGAATCGCGCGAAGGCATCGAGCGGGTCACCCGCATCGTGCGTGACCTGAAGGACTTCTCGTATTCCGGCCGCGACGAATCGTGGAAGCTGGTCGACCTGCACGCAGGCCTGGAATCGACCATCAACATCATCTGGAACGAGCTGAAGTACAAGGTCACCCTGGTGCGGGAGTTCGGCCAGCTACCGCTGGTGGAATGCCTGCCGTCGGAGTTGAACCAGGTCTACATGAACCTGCTGCTCAACGCCGGCCATGCCATCGCCGAGCGCGGCACGATCACGGTGCGCACCGGCGTTGATGGCGATCACGTGTGGGTCGAATTCGAGGACACCGGCGGCGGCATCTCGCCGGAACTGCGCCAGCGCATCTTCGATCCGTTCTTCACCACCAAGCCCGTTGGCAGCGGCACCGGCCTGGGCCTGTCGATCTCCTACAGCATCATCAACAAGCACCACGGCCGCATCGACCTGGACAGCACCCCGGGCGTGGGCTCGCGCTTCCGCGTGGTGCTGCCGGTGAAGCAGCCGCGCTGATCGACTCTACATGTGGGTCACCGCAGCGGACGATCCTCACCGCCATCTCCGCTCTCCACCGGCGCCGGACCGGCGTTGCTGCGGCGTTGCTCCTCATAGGTGCGGAACGCCTGGTGGATGTGCTTGCGCAGCTCGTCATCGTTCCACGGCTTGGTCAGGAAGCGATAGATCGCACCGCGGTTGATCGCGTCGGTCACGGTGTTCAGATCGGTGTAACCGGACAGCACCAGGCGGATCGTGTCCGGGTACAGCATCTTCACCCGGCCCAGGAACTCGGTGCCGCTCATGTCGCTCATGCGCTGGTCGGACAGGATCACCTGCACGTCGTTGATCGCCAGCAGGTCGAACGCATCGCGCACGTTGCCGGCGGCCAGGATGCGGTAGCCATCGCGACGGAACAGGCGCACCAGCGAGCGCAGCACGTTCTCCTCGTCGTCCAGCAACAGCAGCGTGCGGTCGGGACGGGTCTCGGCAAAGGCCTCCGGGCGCAGGTAGCGGCGGCGCAGGGTCATGCCGGCGGCATCGGCCGACATCGGTTCGCCGAACAGGTAGCCCTGGAACACGTCGCAGTCGTTGCGGCGCAGGAAGCCCAGCTGCGCCTGCGATTCCACGCCGTTGGCGATCACGGTCATGCCCAGCTGGTGGCCCATGGCGATGATCGCACGAGCGATGGCCGCTTCGCGGTTACCGGCCGGCGCACTCTTGATGAAGCTGCGGTCGATCTTCAGCTTGTCCACCGGGTAGCGCACCAGCGCACTCAGGCTGGAATCGCCGGTGCCGAAATTGTCCAGGCTCAGGCTGATGCCTTCGTTGCGCAGGTTGGCCAGCGTCTCGTGCACGAAGTTGACGTTGTTGGTCAGCGCGCTTTCGTTGATCTCCAGCGTCAGCATCTGCGCCGGCACGCCCGCCGCCTGGATCAGGCCCATGACTTCTGCGAAGAAGTTGGGCCGCAGCAACTGCAGGGTGGAGACGTTCACGGCGATGGTGAAGTCGTCGAAGCCCTGGTCGCGCCACAGGCGGGCCTGCTTCAGCGCGCCCTCCAGCACCCAGGTGCCGATCTGCACGATGATGCCCAGCCGTTCGGCGGTGCGCATGAAGCGCTCCGGCACCAGCATGCCCAGCGTCGGCGACTGCCAGCGCAGCAGCGCCTCCATGCCCACCACGTGGCCGTCGCGGGCACTGACCAGCGGCTGGTAGCGAAGCTTCAGCTCGCCATTGGGGATCGCGTCGACGATCTGGCGCGCGATGATGCTCTCGCTGTGCGCGCTCGGCGGCGTGTCCACGGCGTGGATGCGCACCGCGTTGCCGCCTTCGCGGGCCGCCTGGTACAGCGCATCCTCGGCATGATCGAGCAGGCGTGAGGCGCTGCTTGCATGGTCCGGGCACAGGCTCACGCCCAGCTTGCCGGTCATGAACAACGTATACGGCAGCACCGACAGGGGCAGCTCCATCTGCTGCCGGATCTCCTCGGCAAAGTCCTCCGGCAGCGGCACGTCGGCCGTGCGTGGCACGGCGATCAGGAACTCATCGCTGCCGTGGCGCCACAGCTTGCCGCGCCCGCGCAGGTAGGACTGCAACCGCTGCGCCACCAGCGCCAGGGCCTGGTCACCCACCTCGGCGCTCATGTTTTCGTTGACCGAAGCGAAGTGGTCGATGTCGACATGCATCAGCATCAGTGCGGTGCCGCCCGAGGCCGCCTCGGCGACCATTACCTGCAGCTCGGGGTTGCCGGCGCCAAGGCGGTCAGGCGCATCATCGATGCTGACCGGGGGCTGGTTGGGATTCCACATAGGCTCAGTATTCCGGTGACTCAACGGCGGCCATGCTGGCCGCCTGGTAGGGGAGGTGGACGTCGATCAGCGTGCCTTCGCCGTGCGCGGATTCGATCCGCACATGGCCACCGACGCTCTGCGCGCGCTCACGCATCACGATCAGGCCCAGCCCGCGCGGACCATCGGGGTCGAAACCCTCGCCATCGTCGCGGATCTGCAGGTGCAGGCCGCGCTGGCCGACATCGCGCAGCTGCAGCTGCACCTGGCTGGCACGGGCGTGGCGCAATACGTTGGTCAGGCTTTCCTGCGCGATACGGAAGCAGGCCTGCTCGATGCTGTTGTCGGGACGGTGCGGCAGGGGCTCGATCTCGGCCAGCAGTTCCACCGGCGACGAACGGAACAGTACCCGTGCCTGCCAGCTCAAGGCTGCTTCCAGGCCCAGCGCGTCGAGCTGCGGCGGGCGCAGCAGGGTAGAGATGTCGCGCAGCTTGGCCACCGTGGTATCGGCCAGACTGACGATCTGCGCCAGATCCTCGGCGCGGCGCTGCGGATCATCTTCGTCCTGTGCTGCGTAGGCGGACAACTTGATCGCCGTGATCGCCTGGCCGATGTCGTCGTGCAGATCGCGCGAGATCGCGCGGCGTTCATCCTCCTGCAGCGAGAACAGGCGGCCGGCCATCGCCTGCAGTTCACGGTTGCTGGTTTCCAACGCACTGCGGGTGCGCTCGGAATCGCTCAGGTCGCGCACGATCAGCAACTTGCAGTCGCGTCCGCCATAACGCACTTCACCTACCGCCAGGCCGGCATGGAAGCTGCGGCCATCAGCGCGCTGCATCGCCACCACGCTGCTGTGACCGGGCCCCAGATGGGGCTGGCCTGCACGCAGCTGGCTACGCACGCGGGACAGATCGGCGTTGTCCACCAGTGCCGACAGCGGCTCGCCCAGCAGGGTGTGGCTGCCATAGCCGAACAGGCTGGCGGCCCAGGCATTGGCGTACAACACGTGTTCGTCGGAGAGGATCACCACGCCATCGGGCAGTACCCGTACCAGCTCGCGGAACTGCTCCTCGCGCTCGCGCAGCAGGCGTCGCGACTGCTCGCGCTCGGTCACGTCCTGCAGCGTGCCCAGCACGCGATTGCGGCCGGCCTCGTCGATGCCGCTGGCAGCACGCAGATGCACCATCAAGGCGCGGCCATCCATCGACAACAGCGGCAGCAGCACGTCCACGTGCACGGGATCGCCGGAGCAGAGTTCGGCCAGCAGCTGTTCGGTCTGGGTAGCGGTGGCCGGATCGGCCGGCACCAGCAGTTCGTCGAAGCGATGCCAGCGCCGGGCCTCGGGCGGGCGGCGACCCAGCAGGCGGTAGACCTGGTTGGAATAACGGCCGAGCCCGGTGGACGGGTCCAGCTCCCAGGCGCCGATGCGGGCCAGCTCGTGGGCTTCTTCCACCCGGGCCAGCGCCTGGTCGCGGCGCAGTTGCGCCAGATCCTCCGCAGTGCGGTCGATGGCAATCAACAAGCGGGCGTTGTGGCCGTCGTAGCTGATGGCGTTGGAGCGCAGCTCCATCTGCCGCAGCGAGCCGTCACGCAGCTGCAGCTGGGTACGCAGGATGCACAGTTCCTCTGGTGCCTCGCGGATCGCCTCCAGCTTGGTCTGCAGTGCCTGGTCCTGGCCTGGCGGCCACAACGCGTCGATGGTCTGCTCCAGCAGTTCGTCACGGTCCCAGCCGAAGGCGGTGCAGGCCGCCGGATTGGCATCGAGGATCGCCAGCGTATCGAGGTCATAGACCAGGATCGGGCCGGGGTTGCCTTCGAACATCTGCCGCAGGCGCAGCTCCGAGGCCTGCTGGCGTGCATGGGTGTGCAGCACGTGCTCGGCCAGCGGGCGCAGCAGCAGATACAGCAGGCCCGCACTGGCAAGGGCGAAGAACGAGCCCTTCAGGCCCTGCCACAAGGCCGCCTGCTGCGGGTCAGGCACCAGTGCCTGCACCGCACTGTCGGTGGAGATCATCCAGGCCAGCGCCATCGCCAGGTAGCTCAGCACCACCCGGCGCCGGTCGCGGCTCAGCGCCTGCGCCATCCGCGGGTCGGGAACTGGGGCGTTGCCGGTCGGTTCTGCGGGCATGGACAGGGCGGAAGAAAGGGGCGCCGGCCATCTTACCGCGCAGGTGCGCCCAGACCACTCAATTATCCGCCGCAGGCGCCGTTAACCACTGCGTGCCCCGCTGACGGGCGTGTCATCCGGAGCAAGATCGCGTGGACCAAGGGATCATCGCCAGCCTGCTGCAGCACCCGCTTGCGTCGGCGCTGGTCATCGTCGACCGCACGGGCCGCCCGCTGGCGGCCAATCCGGCTGCGCGCGAGCACGGCTTGCCGGCTACCGTGGCTGCGTATGCGCCGATGCTGGAAGATCTGCGCCTGATGGCCGCCGATGGCGGCATCGTGGCCTGCACGCTGCCGGGTGGCCCGCACGGGCACTACGACGGCCACCTGCGGGCCGTGCACGATGGCGCCGGCAATCTGCTGGCCTTCACGCTGAGCATTCCCGAACCGGTGCCGCTTGGCGGCGGTGGGCGCTGGGAGCTGGCGCTGGACAGTGCCGGGCACAGCCTCTGGGACTGGGACATTCCCAGCGACCGTGTGGTGCGCACCCCGGCGCTGGGTGACGAAACCGCCACCGAGATCCTGGCCCGCGTGCACAGCGAGGATATCGCCCAGGTGCGGGTCGCACTGGACGAGCATCTTCGTGGCTTGAGCGAGCAGTACAGCGCACAGTTCCGTTTCCGCCAGGCCGATGGCCAGTGGCGCTGGGTACTGGACCGCGGGCGCGTGGTCGCGCGCACCGCCGATGGCCAGCCGCTGCGCATGGTCGGCACGCATACCGATATCGAACAACAGAAGCAGCTGGAAGGGCTGCTTCAGGAACAGCAGCTGCACCTGAGCGAGGCCCAGCGCATCGCCAGCATGGGCAGCTGGTCGTTCGACCCCAACAGTGGTCATTTCTGGTGGTCGCCGGAACTGCGCTCGATGCTGGCGCTGGAGCAGGGCAGCGCGCCCGGTCAGCGCCGCTGGCTGAAGCAGCTGCATCCGCGCTCGCGGGGTGCGTTGCGTGCAGCCTGGCGGCGCCTGTGGCGTGATGGCCGGGCCGCCAACATCGAACTGGAACTGACCCGCGGCCACGAACCGTCGCAGCATCTGCGGCTGTGGATGCAGCCGCTGCTGGACATGGATGGCCAGCCCAAGCGCCTGCTCGGCCAGGTGCAGAACATCACCGAGCAGCACCAGACCGATGCACTGATCCGCTGGCGCACCGAACTGCTCAACCGTGTTTCCGCGCTGGGTCGCATCGGTGGCTGCGAGATCGAGGTGCAGACCCGGCACATGCAGTGGACCGAGGAGTGCTACCGCATCCACGGCCTGCGCAAGGAGCCGATCACCCTCGACCAGGCGCTGGCGCTGTACACCGAAGATTCGCGCAATGCCTTCGACGCCGCATTGGTCCGGATTGCCGGCGGCGGACTGCCCGAACAGCTGGACCTGTGCTTCTACCGTCAGTCCGGCCTGCGCGTGTGGGTGCAGGTGCTGATCGAGCTGGACCGTCGCGACGGACTGCCGCCGCGCTTCGTGGTGCTGTTCCGTGACATCACCCGCGAGCGCGAGGCGAATGAGCGCATCGAGCTGCTGGCCCACTACGATCTGCTCACCGGCCTGCCCAATCGCGTGCTGCTCGGCGAACAGACGGCAGAAGCCATCGAGGAAGCGCGCGACCGTGGCACCTCGCTGGCGATGCTGTTCATCGATCTGGACGGTTTCAAGACCATCAACGACAGCTTCGGTCATGCCACCGGTGATGCGCTGCTGAAGGCCGCTGCGACGCGCCTGCACCAGAACCTGCGCAACAACGACCTGTTTGGCCGCTTCAGTGGTGACGAGTTCATCGTGGTGCTGCGCGATCTGGCCGAGCCGGAAGACGCCGGCCACGTGGCGCGCAAGCTGATCGCCTCGTTGGCCGAGCCGCTGCGCCGTGGCGAGACCACCTTGAAGGTCGGCGCCAGCGTCGGCATCGCGATGCTGGGCGATGCGCAGACCGACTTTGATTCCCTGCTGCGTGCTGCCGACGCCGCGATGTACGCGGCCAAGGAAGCCGGGCGCAATACCTACCAGTACTACAGCCAGGACGCGCTGGCCCGCATCCAGCGCAAGCTGGAGCTTGAGCACGCCCTGCACGGCGCCATCGAGCGCGAAGAGTTCAGCCTGGCCTACCAGCCGCTGCTGCATGCCCACCATGGCGAGCCGCCTGCAATCGAGGCGCTGCTGCGCTGGCACCGGCCCGGGATCGGCTACTGCAGCCCGGCCGAGTTCATCCCCATTGCCGAAAAATGCGGCGAGATCGTGCGGATCGGCGACTGGGTGCTGAATGAAGCCTGCCGCCAGGCCACCGCCTGGGACCGCGCCGGCCTGCGCTTCGACCGCATTGCGGTGAATGTCTCTGCGGTGCAGCTGCGTGACCGTGGTTTCGCCGAGCGCGTGATCGAGATCTGCCACGCCCATGGTTGGCCGCCGCAGCGACTGGAACTGGAACTGACCGAGTCGGCACTGATCCGTGACACCGACATCCTGCGCCATTGCTTCGATGTGCTGGAACGGCACGGCGTGCCGCTGGCGGTGGATGACTTCGGTACCGGCTTCTCCAACCTCAATTATCTCAACCGCTTCCCGGTGGGCCGCCTGAAGATCGACCGCAGCTTCGTGCAGGGCATGCTGCATGATTCGGGCACGGCCGAAGTGACCCAGGCCATCGTGCACCTGGGCCACGCGCTGGGCATGAAGGTGGTGGCCGAGGGCGTGGAAACACACCAGGAAGAAGACATGCTGCGCCGCCAGGGCTGCGACGAGATCCAGGGCTACCTGTACTCGCGCCCGCTCAGCCCGCGCGACCTGGCGCAGTGGCTGCGCCAGCCACAGCCGGTTTCGCTGCGTACCGATGCCAGCGGGGAAGTGGTGCTGGCGCGCTGATCAGCTGCACTGGTTGGAACTGACCTTGGCTGCTGTGTCTATCCACGCATGGCGTGGATCTACCGCAACCCGTTTTGGTGGCTGCTGACCTTGGTCGGCACGAATGCCTCCTGCACGCGCGACCATCCACGCATGGGGTGGATCTACCTTGGGAACTCCGCCTTCAACTGCATGCGCAGCGCTTCGACGATGGCCGCATAGCGCCGCCTCTGGACCAGATAGCTGGCCAGGAACAGCGGCAGCACCAGCAGCATGGGCGCCACCATCGGGCGCATCGCCACCAGCGGCAACAGCAACAGCGACAGGATGGCCACGAACCAGCTGCACAGTCCGATCACCCGCACCTCGTGCCGTCGCGTGTTGAGTACGATGCGACCGCGCATCACGGGGAAGTAGCGCAGGCCGAAGCTCGGCGCGAAGCTCTCGCGGAACGCCATGCTGCCGTCAGGCAGCGCATGGAAGGCCAGTTGCAGCCATCTGTCCTGCGGCAGGTCACGTTCCAGGCTGCCCAGCGAGAGCCGGGCCTGCATGGTCGGTGACGCCGCGATGCGCTCATTGAACAGGGTGATGCCCCAGCTGAAATGGCCGGCCACCCACGCCATGAGAAGGACGGTCTCGATCAACAGCACTGCGATCAGGGCGATGGCCATCGGTCTTCCATGAACGGGACCGGGGCATCATGCCATGGGGATGGCCGGCGCTAGCACTGCGGGTTCGAGTGCGAGCAACAGGTCACATGCGTTGCCGGATCAATTTGGCTCAATCTTCTTCCACCAGATCGCTGAGATCCAGAATCCGTGGAGCAACACTGTGCGCAACGACGCTTTGGATCATTCCGGGCTTGGGCCGAAGTGAATAGGCTCGCATCGTGTGGATGGGATTGAACTCCAGCCACGGGCAGGATGAATGCCCCACGATAACCGGCATGTTGAAACTGATGTCCTTGGGATCATCCAGTGGGAGAGTCCATTTGCCGCCGTGATGCTGACACACGGTTTCCCCAAGATATCGTGCAAACACAACTCTCAAGGCAGCCTGCTCGTCCTTCGATAACGTTGCGGCCATCAACGTGTACAGGGTTTCGAGGCGATCAAGGCTCTCCAGGCTACCGTCTAGGTCGACGCCGCGCTGCTGCGCCTGCTCGATCAGCCATTCAATCTGATCGTCCATGATGATCAGAAACTGTTCGAAGGCTTCTTGCGCTTCTTCCGGATTGAATGCCATGACGCTGTCAAGGAGGGAGAGCGATGAGTGTGCCCGGAGCCGGTGATTCAGACCATGCAACAAATCTGAAATGGTGGGTGGCCGCTACCATTTCATCCACGCATGGCGTGGATCTACTTCAGCGCTTCCCCATCCAGCCCCAGGTCCCACGCCAGCCCCAGCAGCGCCTCGTCCGCGCGGGACGGCGCCGGCCGCGCATCGGCCAGCTGCTGCAGCTCGCGGATCTCCTCGCGTGCCACATCCTCCAGCTGTTGCAGCTGCTCACGCACGCTCGCGTTGCGCGGGCGCTCGGTATCGGTGAGGGAGGGCAGGGCACGGATCAGGGTCATGGTGCGCGTACAGGATGCATCCAACGGCGGGTCACAGGCAAAGGCCCCGGAGGAACCGGGGCCTTGCGGGCTGCCGGCGAGGGCAGCGGACATCAGGGTCAGAACAGCTCGACGGTGCCGGCGCCCATGCTCTGCTGGGCAACCGGCTTGTGCGGCGGGCGTTCCCATTCGCTGCGCAGTTCGCGCAGGCGGCTGCCGGTGCGCTGCAGGGCGGTGGCGATCTCTTCGTCGAACACGCCGCCGTTGCGGTGCAGCAGTTCCTGCAGGGCGACTGCTTCGCGGTTGATCGCGGTCAGGCGGTCCAGGTGGGTGTGCACGCCGCCCAGCGCCTGGGTGGCGATGTCTTCGAACTGCAGGGCGCGCACGGCTTCGGCCACGCTGCCATCAATCGAACGGGCACACTCGGAGACTTCGCGCATGCCATCGCCCAGCGAGGCATTGATCTGGGCCACGTTGTCGAGCATCGCGGCCGCTTCCTGGCGCGCTTCACGGGAGCGATCCATGTCACGCGACGCCATGTGCGAGACCGTCTCGCGCACCTTGGCAATGGCGTCCTTGGAGCTGTGCGCCAGCTTGCGGATCTGCTCGTTGAAGGTGGTCGAGCGCTCGGACAGGTTGCGGACCTCGTCGGCCACCACGGCGAAGCCGCGACCGGCTTCACCGGCACGCGCTGCTTCAATTGCAGCGTTCAGGGCTAGCAGGTTGGTCTGGTCGGCGATCGATTTGACGTCTTCCAGCAGCGCGAAGATGCCATCCAGGTGCTGCGCCATCTGGTCGATGTGCTGCACGGTGGTGCTGCTCTGGCCGCTGACCTGTTCCAGCGCTTCGACCAGCTGTTCCATGCGGTGGCTGGCGTGCTGGGCGAAACGGGCAACGTCGAGGCCGGCATTGCCTTCATCACCGGCGCGATCGACGATACGCGACAGGGCCTGGCTCTGCTGGCGCGACTTGCGGTTCATGGCATCGAAGCTGCCCCCCAGGCTGGAGACGGCCTGGCGGATCAGGTCACGGGCACGTTCCACTTCGCCGCGCGAACCGTCGATCTCGTTGCCGACGAAGTTGCGCAGTTCGGTCAGCAGCTGGTCCTGCTCACGCAGGACACGGGCATGTTCCGGGGAACGGTGCGCCTGGGCGCGGGTGGTCCACCACGCAAAGCCGAGCCAGCTCAGCGTCATCGTGGTCAGGATCGCCCAGCGCAGGGCGGCCGGCCATTCGAAACCGATGGCGAAGGGGAGCAGCAGGGTCAGAGCCAGGGGGGCGGCCAGACGGATGAAAATGCGTGAGTACATGGACGTTCTCGGGAGGTGCACGGAGGATGTATCGGCCGTACCCCCTTTCTCTTTAACGTCGATGTGCCCGGAAGTGCATTCTGAATGCGCCGGTTTTCCGGCGCCTTGGCGGCTTCAGGGTCAGAGCCCTTTCCGTGCCGGAAAGGGATCCGACCCCATGACCTCAGGCCAGCTGCCGGTCCACGGCCTCGATCATCGCCTTGCGGCTGAACAGGAAGTCCCAGTAGCTGCCGCCCAGCTGGCGCCACAGCACCGCCGAGCGCACCGCGGCCAGCAGCAGGGCGCGGATCTCGGCCACAACGCCAGCCTGGCCCAGATAGTGCGGGTTGCCCTGCACCATCACCCGCGGCTTGAGGTGGCTGATGGTGTCCGCGTAAAGGCCGCCCAGGTTGGCCAGCACGTCCGGATGGCTGCTGTCGCCCAGCTCGGTGGCCTGGCGCTGGGCGCGCTCGATGCCCGAGGCGACCTTGTTCACGGTGGCGCCGTCCTGCACGAAGCGACGCTCCAGCTGCAGCACCGACAGGGCCAGCTTGGGCAGGATTGGATCCTGGCCCTGGCTGCGGAAGTAGTTGTGCAGCAGGCGCAGGCCGGCCTTCAGTGCATGGCGGTCACCGAACACCTCCTGCGGCGAGGACGCATCGACACGGAACACGCTGTCCACGGCGGTGCGCACGGCGGCGGCGTCGGAATGGCCGGTATCGGCGATGCGGCGTACCTGCTGCAGGGCCTGGGCAATGCCGGCCAGGGCCAGGACGCGGTCGTCGACAGTGAAACTCATGCAGCGATTACCTCAAAAGGGGAGGGGGTGGTGCGCAGGCGCTGTTCCAGCGGCGCATCGGTGGCGGCGATCACCGCGCCACCCAGGCACACGTCACCGTCATACAGCACCAGTGATTGACCGGGGGTAACGGCGCGCTGCGGGCGCGCGAAGGTGACCAGCACGCTGCCATCGTCCAGCACCTCGACCGTACACGGCTCGTCGGGCTGGCGGTAGCGGGTCTGGGCGGTGCATTCAAAGCGCCGTGCCGGCGGCGCGCCGGCGATCCAGTGCGCGGTTTCCGAGCGCAGGCGATCGGACAGCATCCACTTGCTGTCGCGGTCCTGATCCACGTACAGCACGTTGCTGGCCACATCCTTGCCGACCACGTACCACGGCGCGGCCGGACGTCCACGCACGCCGCCGATGTTCAGGCCTTCGCGCTGGCCCAGGGTGAAATAGAACACGCCCGGATGTTCGGCGATGACGCTGCCGTCGGCCGGGTCGAGGATCTGGCCGGGCTTGGCCGGCAGGTAACGGCCGAGGAATTCACGGAAGTCGCGCTCACCAATGAAGCAGATGCCGGTGGAGTCCTTCTTGGCGTGGGTCGGCAGGCTGACGTCACGTGCGATCCGCCGCAGGTCGGTCTTTTCCAGGTCGCCGATCGGGAACAGGGTGGCCGCCAGCTGTTCCTGGCCCAGCTGGTGCAGGAAGTAGCTCTGGTCCTTGGAGCGGTCGGCGCCGCGCAGCAGCAGCCACTGGTGGCCGCGCTGGGTCACCCGCGCGTAGTGGCCGGTGGCGATGCGTTCGGCGCCCAGCTCGCGGGCGGCGTCCAGGAAGTGCTTGAACTTCACTTCGCGGTTGCACAGCACGTCCGGGTTCGGCGTACGGCCGGCCGCGTACTCGGCCAGGAAGTGCTCGAACACGCCCTGCCAGTATTCGCTGGAGAAATCGCGGAAGTGGAACGGAATGCCGAGCAGGCCGCAGACGGCCACCGCATCGCGGCGGTCGTCCTCGGCACGGCAGTCGCCGCTGCCGTCGTCGGCCCAGTTCTGCATGAACAGACCGGCTACGGCCTCGCCCTGCTGTACCAGGCGCCAGGCGGCGACCGAGGAGTCGACGCCACCGGAGACGCCCACCATCACGCGCGGAGTGCTCATGCGACCTCCCGGACCAGGGAAAGTGGATGGCGCTGGCCACCCAGGTAATCAGCCACCACCTGCCAGACCAGCGGGCTGCGCTGGCGCTCGCCGGCGGCTTGCAGTTCGGCCGGGGTCAGCCAGAGTGCGCGGTCGATGCCGGTGTCCAGTGGCTGCGCCGGGTCGTGCGAGACCGGGCGCGCCGCGTAGCAGAAGCGCAGGAAGGGGGTGCCGTCGCCGGCCGTCCACTGGTAGCAGCCGATGAAATGGGTCAGCTGCACGGTCCAGCCGGTTTCCTCGCGGGTCTCGCGCAGGGCTGCCTCGGCCAGGCTTTCGCCCGGCTCGAGGTGGCCGGCCGGCTGGTTCAGCACCTGGCGGCCGTCGATGGTCTCTTCAACCAGCAACACGCGGCCGCCGTCGACCACCACGGTGGCGACGGTGGCGTGCGGTGCCCAGCGCGGGTCCGGCGTAGCGTTCAACTCAGAACTCGTCCTTCTTGGTCAGTTCCAGCTCCATGGCGTCGGCGGTGCGGATGGCCGCATCGATGGCGTCGCTGAGCTGGTCGGCCGTGGCATCGGCGTCGATCTTGACCACGAACATGGCGGTGGTGTCCTGCTTCACCCAGCCGCCCATCTTGGCGTCCTGCGAATCTTCCAGCAGGCGGTTGGCCACGGCCACCGGGAACTGCTTGGTCTTGGCGTTGTAGGCCGGCGACCAGATCTCGCGGATGTTGTGGGTGCCGAAATCTTCCACCGACGAGCGCACGTAGACCATCTGGGTGCGGTCACCCTCGACGTCGAACACCATGCGGTAGTCGCCGTCCTCGTCGACCTCGTAGGTGTAGCCCAGCTTGTCCAGGTGGCGGGCCACGGCCTTGTCGGCCTGGGTCTCGGCGGCGGCGGAGCCGGCGGCGGCCAGGGCGATCAGCAGGGCGGAGAGAAGGGTCCTTTTCATGAAGATCCTGTGAAACAGTGTTGAGAGAGGATGCAATTGTGACGGCGGCGGTGCGTGCCGTCCAATCTGCGGCGGGCCGACGCAGGCCCGCTCGAGCCTCTATAATGAGCAGATGCCCCGCGAGTCTTCCCCCGATTCCCATCACGAGCACGGCGTTGCCGTGGAACCCGCGCGCCCGGAAGTGGCGCCGCCGCCGTTCTACCAGGTGATGCTGCTCAATGACGACTACACCCCGATGGATTTCGTGGTGGACGTACTGCAGCAGTTCTTCAACATGGACCTGGACAAGGCCACACAGGTGATGCTGCACGTCCATACCCGCGGCCGCGGCGTGTGCGGGGTGTTCACCCGCGAAGTGGCCGAGACCAAGGTTGCCCAGGTCAACGAGTATTCGCGGATGAACCAGCACCCGCTGCTGTGCACGATGGAAAAGGCCTGACCGCCCCCGACCTGTAGAGCCGAGCCCACGCTCGGCTGCTGTTCACCCAGGCATCCAGATCTCTGCCAGCAGCAGCCGAGCGCAGGCTCGGCTCTACAGCTGGATCAGGCCTCCGCCAACGCCTCCAGCGCCATACGCGCCACGGCCTCGTCGACCTCGGCGGGGGCGCCGTCATCCCGGAACCAGACTGCCGACAGCCCCGCGCTGGCTGCGATCCAGCGCAGCAGGCGCGTGCGCTCCAGGCCCGCCAATGCACTGACCTGTTCCAGCCGGGCGGCAAACCGCTCAGGCTGCGTCGCAACGTGGATGCCCGGACCGCACAGGTCCGGGTTGCTGAACAGTGTCGTGTAATCAAAGGCGCGATCACCCAGCAGCCGCTTCGGGTCGATCGCCAGCCAGCCACGTGCGCCGAAATCGAGCACGTTGTCGTGGTGCAGGTCGCCGTGCAGCGGCCGGATCTCGCGCTCTTCCTGCAGCAACCCCTCCGCCAGTGATCTGCACTGTTCCAGCAGTGGCGGCAGCGCAGCCCTTGGCTGCAGCAGGTCGGCGAACCATCTACGGAGGCAGACCAGTTCCGCTGGCGGCGCGTTCCGTGGCCGGTGCAGCCGCTGCAGGACCTGGCACAGGATCGTGGTGCAGGCGTCATCGTCGCCCTCGATCGAGCGTTGCCGCAGCGAGTCGCCGCCGGCACGCTCGATCAGGATCGCCGGTCCCTCGTGGGCCAGCAGGCGGGCGGCGCCATCGCCCTCCCACCAGCGCAGCAGGCGATGGCTGTTCTGCTCTTCGGTTTCGCTGCTGATCTTCAGCATGGCCGGCTCGCCGGCGATGGTCAGCACTGGCCAGAGCTGGGCATGGGGCGTTTCGATGGCTGCGCCATCACGCCGCAATCGCCAGCGGCTCAGGTAGGGTTCGCTCATGCTGGGCGGGCTGTCCTGGAGTGAATGAAGATCAAGCGATGTGTACTGCTAACGCCATCTGAACGCAGCAATCCGCTAGGGTGATGGAAATCGCGTAGTCAGGCCGCATATTGTCCCCATCTGCCGCCGGAGTAATCCATGTTCAGCAAAGACCTCGAACACACCATCGGCCAGTGCTACAAGCGCGCCCGTGAGGCCCGGCATGAGTTCATGACGGTCGAACACCTGCTGTTGGCACTGCTCGACAACCCGTCCGCCCAGGCCGTACTGAAGGCGTGTGGCGCCGACGCCGAACGCCTGCGCCAGGAGCTGGAGCAGGCCATCGAGGCCTCCGTGTCCCGCCTGGCCGAAGATGACGGCCGCGATACCCAGCCGACCCTGGGCTTCCAGCGCGTGCTGCAGCGGGCCGTGTACCACGTGCAGTCCTCGGGCAAGAAGGAGGTCACCGGCGCCAATGTGCTGGTCGCCATCTTCGGCGAAAAGGACTCCCACGCCGTCTATTACCTCAACCAGCAGGACGTCACCCGGCTGGACGTGGTCAATTACCTGTCCCATGGCATCGCCAAGCTGGGCGAAGAAGGCGAGCAGCCGTCCTCTTCGTCCGAGGGCGAAGGCCGCATTGAAGGCGGGGAGGGCGAGCCGAAGGGCGATGCCCTGACCGAGTTCGCCAGCAACCTCAACGAACAGGCCCGGGCCGGTCGCATCGACCCGCTGGTCGGTCGTGCCGACGAAATCGAGCGCACCATCCAGGTCCTGTGCCGCCGCCGCAAGAACAACCCGCTGTACGTGGGCGAGGCCGGCGTGGGCAAGACCGCGATCGCCGAGGGCCTGGCCCGCCGCATCGTCGAGGGTTCGGTGCCTGAGGTGCTGGCCGACGCGGTGATCTATTCGCTCGACCTGGGCGCACTGGTGGCTGGTACCAAGTACCGTGGCGACTTCGAGAAGCGCCTGAAGAGCGTGCTGACGGCACTGAAGAAGGTGCCCAACGCGGTGCTGTTCATCGACGAGATCCACACCATCATCGGTGCCGGTTCGGCGTCGGGCGGCACCATGGATGCGTCCAACCTGATCAAGCCGGCGCTGGCGTCGGGCGAGCTGCGCTGCATCGGCTCGACCACGTTCCAGGAATACCGCGGCATCTTCGAGAAGGACCGCGCGCTGGCGCGCCGCTTCCAGAAGATCGACATCGTCGAGCCGACGGTGGGCGAGACCTACGAGATCCTGCAGGGCCTGAAGTCCAAGTACGAGCTGCATCACGGTGTGACCTACTCCGACGAGGCCCTGCAGGCCGCAGTGGACCTGTCGGTGAAGCACATCGGCGACCGCCTGCTGCCGGACAAGGCCATCGACGTGATCGACGAGGCCGGTGCCCGCCAGCGCCTGCTGCCCGAGGAGCAGCGCAAGGAGCTGATCGACGTTGAAGAGGTCGAGGCAATCGTGGCCAAGATGGCGCGGATCCCGGCCAAGCAGGTCAGTGCCACCGACAAGGATGTGCTGCAGCACCTGGAGCGCAACCTGAAGATGGTGATCTTCGGCCAGGACCCGGCCATCGAGACGCTGTCCTCGGCGATCAAGCTGGCCCGCTCGGGCCTGGGCAATCCGGAAAAGCCGATCGGCAACTTCCTGTTCGCCGGTCCGACCGGTGTCGGCAAGACCGAGGTGACCAAGCAGCTCGCGCTGCAGCTGGGCATCGAGCTGGTCCGCTTCGACATGTCCGAGTACATGGAGCCGCATTCGATCAGCCGCCTGATCGGTGCCCCTCCGGGCTACGTCGGCTTCGACCAGGGCGGCCTGTTGACCGAGAAGATCGTCAAGACGCCGCACTGCGTGCTGCTGCTGGACGAAATCGAGAAGGCGCACCCGGACATCTTCAACATCCTGTTGCAGGTGATGGACCGCGGCGTGCTGACCGATACCAATGGTCGTGAGGCGAACTTCAAGAACGTGGTGCTGGTGATGACCACCAATGCCGGCGCGGCGCAGGCCTCGCGGCGTTCGATCGGCTTCACCAAGCAGGACCATGCCACCGACGCGATGGAGACCATCCGCCGCAGCTTCACCCCGGAATTCCGCAACCGCCTCGACGCGGTGGTGCAGTTCCAGGCGCTGGGCTTCGAGCACATCCTGCGCGTGGTCGACAAGTTCCTGATCGAGCTGGAGATGCTGCTGCAGGACAAGCACGTCAGCCTGTCGGCCACCCCGACCGCGCGCGACTGGCTGGCTCACCACGGCTTCGACCCGCTGATGGGTGCGCGCCCGATGGCCCGCGTGATCCAGGACAAGATCAAGCGCCCGCTGGCCGACGAGCTGCTGTTCGGCAAGCTGGTCAACGGTGGCAAGGTCAGCATCGATGTCCGCGACGACGAGCTGGTGGTCGAGACCCAGGCCGAGCCGGAGCGGCTGCTGCCGGTTACGGTGGAGTGAGCTGAAGGCTTGGCGTGAAAGACTGGAAACAACAAGGGCGGCTTCGGCCGCCCTTGTCCTGTCCGGGGTCAGCGGCTGCGGCGGCGTGCTTCGCGCTTGAACCGCTCGGCATCGATCGGCTCGATGCGCGCAACCTCGCAGCTGCCGCGACCGGTGTCCAGAGCGCTTCGGCCCTCGCTGCACAGCTCGCCAGCCTCCTTGCCGTCGGTCTTGAAGCCGAGGCGGGTGGCCAGCACGGCAGAAGGGCAGCTGTTGCGGAAATGCACGACATAGTGGTCTTCGCCGGAGCGAAGCAGGATGTTCTTGTCGGCGCCGGCACGAACGATCTGCTGTTCGCCGGTCAGTGGTACGCACTGCGCCGGCGGGGTGTCGGCGGCATGGGCGGGCGACGCCAGCAGGGTGGCGGCAGACAAGGCCAAGGGGATGAGCAGGGAAGAGAGGTTCATGGCGGGGCAGGGGGTGGCGATCCGGACTGGATCGGATCCCAGGATGCCGCCGCCGCTGCAAATGCGAATCTGCCGCAAGCAGGGCTGACCGACGTCACGGTGAGATCGGTCACGATGACCTTTGGCGCATCAGGCTGCGATCGAACGGAATCCCTGCTGGCGCCCCTGGTTGCCGCCATCCTCGATGACGAATGCGACCGCTTCATGCGGAATGTGCAGTCGCTGCTTGAGTGTGCTGCCCATGTGTGGGACCTCGCGCTGCACGGCCAGATACAGTGGGTGGGATGCGTCCATGCTGGTGCAGACCAGGCAGGGCTGGCCGAACCAAGTGCCGTCCGGGCCCTTGCTGGCCTAGCAGCGGCTGGTGACGGACTGCGGGTCCAGGACGATCAGGTAGGTCATGCGCGCAGCGCCTTCTGTGAAGAACGCGTTGAGTCTAGAGTCCCGGCGCGATGCCGGATTTCAGACAAGGACGAAAATCGAACGATCTCGGTGCCGCGCATTTTCTTCCGCGCACGACAAAGGGCCAGCAGCGAGGCCGGCCCTGTCGGAGTGGCGCATTGCGCCGACCGCTTACTTCATGCGGTAGGTGATACGGCCCTTGGTCAGGTCGTACGGGGTCATTTCAACCTTGACCCGGTCACCGGTGAGGATGCGGATGTAGTTCTTGCGCATGCGGCCGGAGATGTGGGCGATGATTTCGTGCCCATTTTCCAGACGAACGCGGAAAGTGGTGTTCGGCAGCGTCTCGCTGACGGTGCCCTCGAACTCGATGGAATCGTCTTTCGACATGTAGTCCTGTGCGGTTCAGAAAACGGCCACGCTGGGCCTAAGGCGCGGTATTTTACGCGTGATGGGCCCGGCTTGCAAAGTTTGTGTTAACCCCCGGCCAAACGCCGTGCTGGCAAGCGTCCGACCGCCTGGGTCCAGGGGCCTTCACGGCCGTCACGGTGTACGGCCTGACGGACGTGCTCCAGAAAGTCCGCGCGCGGCAGGTGTTCGGCGCCCATCCGCAGCAGGTGCGGATTCTCCACCTGGGCATCGATCAGTTCCCAGCCCCAGTCACGCAGGGTGGATGCGAGGGCCGCCAGGGCGATCTTGGAGCCGCCGCTGGCGCCACTGAACATGCTTTCGCCGAAAAACATCGATCCGATCGCCACCCCATAGATGCCGCCGACCAGCGTCTGCCGGTCCCAGACCTCGAAGGAGTGGGCAAACCCCAGGTCGTGCAGCTGGCTGTAAGCCTCGACCATCGCCGGGCTGATCCACGTACCGTCCTGGCCCGGTCGCGGTGCTGCGGCGCAGGCACGCATCACACGACTGAAAGCGGTGTCGGCGGTGATCTCCCACGTGCTGCCGCGCAACTGGCGGCGGAAGCGGCTGGACAGGTGCACGCCCTCGGTGCGGAACACCATGCGCGGGTCTGGCGACCACCACAGGATGGGCTCGCCCTCGCTGAACCACGGGAAGATGCCACCGGCATAGGCGTTGAGCAGGCGCACCGGATGCAGGTCGCCTCCCACCGCGAGCAGGCCGTCGGGCTGGCGCAGTGCGGTTTCAGCCGGAGGGAAGGGAGCGTCCGGCGCATCGGCCAGGCGCCAGGGCAGCTGGCGGGTCATGCCGCCATTGTATTCGTCGTGGCGATCGCTGATGTCTGGCACCATCAGCGTCCAACGGCAAGGAGCCCACGCATGAGTGACGCGATCACCGCCATCCTCGATGTGCACGATATCCCGCGCACGCGCAACGACAGCCAGGGCATGCTGCTGGCGCTGGCCACTGAACAGCCCGGCCAGCTCGGTGCGCTGATGCTGCTGGCCCTTGCCCGGCGTTCACCCAGCTCGGCCTTTCTCGACATGGCGCTGGATCTGCTGCCCGATGAAGCGATTGTGCCGGTCTGTGCCGAGGCCTGGCGCCGCTATCGGGATGGCGAGCGCGGCGAACTGCTGGCCAGCGTGATCGAATTCACCAGCTACCAGGCGCCGCAGGTGCTGCAGGACGACTGGGAGGCCTTGCTGGCGCTGGCCACCGAAGACGAGCTGCAGCTGGCTTCGCAGGTATGGCAGGGCCTGCCCTCCGTCATTGCCGTGCAGTGGGCGCAGATTCTGGTTGAGGCCGACGACGATCGCGAGATGGCGCGGGCCAGGGCGCTGCTGCTGGCGGCGCAGCCCGAGAGCTATGCCGTTGCCCGCGGCTACCTCGCTGACTGGGGCGCGCTGGATGCTGAGGTCTGGGCGCACTGGGCCGGCGTCGCGGACGGACCGCAGCCGCGGCGCCTGCATGGGGAGCGGCCGCTGCACATCCGCTTCGGCCGCGAGCAGCATCGCGCGCAGCAGGCGGACGAACCGAGCTGGCGCAAGCGCATCTGGCGCCTGCACCCGACCTGGAATGGCGGGCAGGTACAGTACGCCGGGCAGATGGGAGGGCCGCTGGAATCGTTGTGTGGCAGCTGCCATGCACCGCTGCAGCGCCTGCTGCGAACCGACGCTGCCGCGCTGCAGCCGGGCGCGGCGGGTGAGATCACGCTGGGCCTGTGCCTGGACTGCTGCGGCTGGGAAGATCCGCCCGTGCGTTTCTATCGCCACGATGCCAGCGGCCTGCCCAGCTGCCACCCCAGCCAGCGTCTGGAGGTGCCGGCGACGCCGACCGACAGCGGTGACCTGATGCAGGCCGAGGTCGGCCTGGCCGCCATGGATACCTCGCGCTGGCGGCAGCAGGACTGGGGACAGTCCAATCATCGGCAGAACCTGTCGCGCGTGGGCGGCGCACCGAGCTGGGTGCAGAGTGCCTGGTATCCGGCGTGCATCGATTGCGGTGAGGAGATGCCCTTCGTGATGCAGCTGGATTCGACGCTGCCGACCACCAGTGGAGGCGCGCTGCTATGGGGCAGTGGCGGCATGCTCTACACGTTCTGGTGTGCGAAGTGCCGGGTGAGCGGGCACTTCTGGCAGTGCACCTGAGCACAGCGCCATCGCTATTGCTCTGATAGATGCCAACGTCGGTTGGCACGCCTCATTGCCCCGGTAGGTGCCAACCTTGGTTGGCACGCTTTTCCGCACCGCGCAAGTCGAGCAAGCTCGACGCTACGGCTCTGCGCGGAACGGCCCATGCCCCTGCAACTCCTGCTGGTACCGCCGCACACTCTGCCGCTCCTGTCGGCACCAGTCCTGCAGTGCCTCTGCGAAATCCGGATCGGCCACCCAGTGTCGGCTGCGCACCAGCGTCGGCAGGAAGCCGCGTGCCAGCTTGTGCTCGCCCTGTGCGCCGGGTTCGAAACGGCTCAGCCCTTCGCGCAGGCAGTATTCGATGCCCTGGTAATAACAGGCCTCGAAGTGCAGGCCGGGCAGGGTGGCGCCGCCCCAGTAGCGGCCGTACAGCGTATCGCCACCGCGCAGGCACAGCGCGCCGGCAATCGGCTCGCCGTCCTGTTCGGCCAGAAACATCACCAGCCCGCGGCCCAGTGAAATGGCCAGATGGCGCAGGAAGGCCTCGGTCAGGGCCGGGGCGTTGCCATACTCGAGGAACGTCTGCAGATAGAAGCGGTACATCGCCTGCAGGTCGGCGCGGCCGGCCTCGTCGCCATGTACCACGCGGAAGGTGATTCCCTGGCGGGTGACTTTGGCCCGTTCCTGGCGGATGTTCTTGCGATGCTTGTGGTCCATCGCAGCGAGGAACTGGTCAAACGTCGCCCAGTCACCCGGATTCTGCCATTGGAACTGCACGTCCTCGCGCAGCAGCCAGTCGTCATCGAACAGAGCCTCATCGCTGGCGGTGTGGAAGTTGATATGGGCCGAGGATACGTGCAGCGCGGGCAGCGCCTCGCGCAATGCCGACAGCAGCGCGATGCGCCCTGAATCGTGACGGGCCAGCAACCGCGGGCCGGTGACCGGCGAGTACGGCACCGCGCCCAGCCACTTCGGATAGTAGTCGCGGCCGTGGCGGGCATACGCGTTGGCCCAGGCATGGTCGAACACGAACTCGCCGTGCGAATTGGTCTTCAGGTAACCCGGAATGGCGCCGACCAGCGTGCCGCCCTCCCACAGCGTGAAGTGCCGGGGCTGCCAGCCCCAGTCCTCGCGCAGGCAACCGTGCTGTTCAAGTCCGGAAAGGAAGGCGTGGCTGACGAAGGGGTTGCGGCCGTCGTGCAGGGCATCCCAGTCGGTCGCGGCAATGGACTGCAGGGAGTCGAGGAAGCGGGGGGAAGACATGGGGGAAGGATAGGGCAGATGAAACAGAAAGGCCGACGCACTGGCGTCGGCCTATCATCCGGAGTCGGGCCTGGCTCGACCCTACAGGAGCGGGTCAGCCTCTCAGCTGGCCTTGCCCTGGGCGTCCAGGTAGCGCTCGGCATCCAGTGCGGCCATGCAGCCGAAGCCGGCCGAGGTGATCGCCTGGCGGTAGTGCTGGTCGGCCACGTCGCCGGCGGCGAACACGCCTTCCACCGACGTCTGCGTTGCATTGCCACCCAGGCCCGAGCGGATCTCCAGGTAGCCGTTGTTCATCGCCAGCTGGCCGTCGAACAGGGTGGTGTTCGGGTGATGGCCGATGGCCACGAAAAAGCCGTGGGCATCGATGTCGCGGGTGCTGCCGTCCAGGGTGGACTTCACGCGCACACCGGTCACGCCGGCGTCGTTGCCCAGCACTTCTTCCACCTGGTGGTGCCAGACGGTCTCGATCTTGCCTTCGGCCACCTTCTTGAACAGCTTGTCCTGCATGATCTTTTCCGCCTTCAGGGTGTCGCGGCGGTGGACCAGGTAGACCTTGCGGGCGATGTTGGACAGGTACAGGGCCTCTTCCACGGCGGTGTTGCCGCCGCCGACCACGACCACGTCCTGGTCGCGGTAGAAGAAGCCGTCACAGGTGGCGCAGGCGGACACGCCGCGGCCCTTGAACTCGTCCTCGGTCGGGATGCCCAGGTACTTGGCGGTGGCGCCGGTGGCGATGATCAGCGCATCGCAGGTGTACTCGTGGCTGTCGCCGATCAGCTTGAACGGGCGCTGCGACACGTCGGCGGTGTGGATGTGGTCGAAGATGACCTCGGTCTCGAAGCGCTCGGCATGGGCCTGCATGCGCGCCATCAGGTCCGGGCCCATCAGGCCGTGGGCATCACCCGGCCAGTTGTCCACCTCGGTGGTGGTCATCAGCTGGCCGCCCTGCTGCAGGCCGGTGATGACGACCGGCTTCAGGTTGGCGCGGGCGGCGTAGACGGCGGCGGTCCAACCGGCCGGGCCGGAACCGAGGATGACGAGGCGCTGGTGGCGGGAGGGCAGGCTGGTGCTCATGTAAACTCGCGAAAAGGTAGATGGGACAAGGTGCTGGCGATGTTTGCGCAGCATCCAAGGCTGGTCATAGAGTGGCGGCTGGGGCAGGGCGATTCAAGCCGATGAACAGAACGCCGTCATCCGGCGATGGTTCCGGCGCTCTGAACGCCCTGTCGGATGTCGCATAACTGAAAACTGACGCCGTCTCATTTATTATCAATCACTAACAGCGCATTCCAAAGGTATGGTCTAAGGTGGCGAAGCAGGTCCCCGAACGCTCCAAGTCCGACGACAGCAAGGCGTCACGTCGCACGGCTGCGGCGGCGACGACCGACAATCCACGCCGCCAACGCCTCTGGCGCGATCTTGGCCTGATCGCCATCGCGCCGGCCTTGCTGTACCTGGCGGCCAGTCTTTTCACCTATTCAGCGACGGACCCGGGCTGGTCGCATACCGGCAGCGTGGTCGCGCCGGTGCACAACCTCGGCGGTCGCGCCGGCGCCTGGATCGCCGACGTGCTGCTGCAGCTGTTCGGCTACATCGCCTTCCTGCTGCCGGTGGTGCTGGGCGCGCTGGCGTGGATCGCCATGTTCGGCCTCAAGCGCGAGAGCAAGGGCGAGAACGACCTGGACCCGGCGCTGCGCCTGGTCGGCCTGGTCGGCTTCCTGATCGCCGGGACCGGCTTCCTGCACGTGCGCCTGTTCAGTGGCGATGTCTCCAGTGCCGGCGGCATCCTCGGCAAACTGGTGGGCAACTCGCTTACGGTGGGCTTCGGGGCGCTGGGCGCGAATCTGTTCGTGCTGGTACTGCTGTTGGCTTCGATCACGCTGGCCACCGGGCTGTCCTGGTTCACGGTGATGGAGAAGATCGGCCGCGGGGTGATGTCGCTGGCGCCGCTGCTGGCGCGCAAGAAGGAAGAAGTCACCGAGTGGCAGCAGACGCGGGTGATGCGCGAGGAGCGACAGGAAGTGCGCAAGGCCGACGCCGAGGTGCGTGCCAAGCGCGAGCCGGTGAAGATCGAGCCGCGCCCGGAACCGGTGATCGAGAAGAGTGATCGGGCCAAGCGCGACACGCAGATTCCGATGTTCCGTGGCGTCAACGGCGACGGCTCGGACCTGCCGCCGCTGGCCCTGCTGGACGACCCCAAGCCGCAGCCGGTGGGCTACGACAAGGAAACCCTGGACGCGCTGTCGCGGCAGATCGAGTTCAAGCTGAAGGACTTCCGCATCGACGCCCAGGTGGTCGGCGCCAACCCCGGCCCGGTCATCACCCGCTTCGAGATCGAGCCCGCGCCGGGCATCAAGGTCAGCCAGATCAGTTCGCTCGACAAGGACATCGCGCGTGGCCTGTCGGTGAAGTCGGTGCGCGTGGTGGACGTGATTCCGGGCAAGTCGGTGATCGGCCTGGAAATTCCGAACGTCACCCGCGAGATGATCTACCTCTCCGAACTGCTGCGTTCCAAGGAATACGACAAGTCGGCCAGCGTGCTGACCCTGGCGCTGGGCAAGGACATCGCTGGCCGCTCGACTGTGGCAGACCTGGCGCGCATGCCGCACCTGCTGGTGGCCGGTACCACCGGTTCGGGCAAGTCGGTGGCGGTCAACGCGATGGTGCTGAGCCTGCTGTTCAAGGCCTCGCCGAAAGACCTGCGGATGCTGATGATCGACCCGAAGATGCTCGAACTGAGCGTCTACCAGGGCATTCCGCACCTGCTGGCGCCGGTGGTCACCGACATGAAGGAGGCCGCCAACGGCCTGCGCTGGTGCGTGGCCGAGATGGAGCGCCGCTACAAGCTGATGAGCGCGGTCGGCGTGCGCAACCTGGCCGGCTTCAACAAGAAGGTGAAGGAAGCCCAGGACGCCGGCCAGCCGCTGATGGACCCGCTGTTCAAGCCGAACCCCGAGCTGGGCGAGGCGCCGCGCCCGCTGGAGACGCTGCCGTTCATCGTCATCTTCATCGACGAATTCGCCGACATGATGATGATCGTCGGCAAGAAGGTGGAAGAGCTGATCGCGCGCCTGGCACAGAAGGCGCGTGCGGCCGGCATCCACCTGATCCTGGCCACGCAGCGCCCGTCGGTGGACGTGATCACCGGCCTGATCAAGGCCAACATCCCGACGCGCATCGCCTTCCAGGTCAGCTCCAAGATCGACTCGCGCACCATCCTCGACCAGTCCGGCGCGGAAACCCTGCTCGGCCACGGCGACATGCTGTACCTGCCGCCGGGCACCGCGCTGCCCGAGCGCGTGCATGGTGCGTTCGTGTCCGACGATGAAGTGCATCGCGTGGTCGAGCACCTCAAGGCGATGGGCCCGGCCGACTATGTCGACGGCGTGCTGGACGAAGTGCAGACAATGGGCGACGGCGTGGTCGTCGGCGCCACCGGACTGCCGGAGAACAGTTCGTCCGGCGACGAGTCCGACCCGTTGTATGACGAGGCCCTGCGGGTGGTCACCGAGACCCGCCGCGCCTCGATCTCCGGCGTGCAGCGCCGGCTGAAGATCGGCTACAACCGTGCAGCGCGACTGATCGAGGCCATGGAAGCGGCCGGCGTGGTCAGTTCGCCCGAGCACAACGGCGACCGCACGGTGCTGGCTCCGCCGCCGCCGAAGTAAGACCCGACGTATCCCCCACGACGTCCAAGGAACCGACGCATGCTTCACCCCGTACCAAGCGCGCTGGCACTGGCGCTGGCAGCCTTCCTGGCTGCCGGCCCGGCACTGGCAGACACCGCCACCTCCGCGCCCGCCACGGCGCCGCCTTCCACCAGCGGCGATACCGAAGCCAGCAATAATTTCAGCATTGTCCGTTACCGCGCCGACTACCAGGTGCGGCCGGATGCGGGCAATGTGCAGACCGAAACCTACGAAGTCCTGCTCAAGACCAAGGCGTCCGTCGAGCAGTTCAGCCAGGTGCGGCTGAGCTACAGCGAGAAGATGGAGACGCTGGAAGTACTCGGCGCCTACACCATCACCGCCGACGGCCAGCGCCGCGACGTGCCGGCCGACCGCATCTACACCCAGGAGAGCTACTCCAGCGCCTCGGCGGCAATGTATGCCGACCGCAAGGTGCGGGTGATCGTATTCCCGAACCTGGCCCCGGGCACGCGCCTGTACTACCAGGTGCGCCGCACCCAGGTCACGCCGTACTTCCCGGGCTACTTTGGCCTGTGGGAAACCTTCAACGTCTTTACCGAGTACGAGGACGCTGAGGTCACCCTGAGTGCGCCGGCCAACCTGCCGATGTTCGTCGACAGCCGTGGCGTGCAGGGCAGCGATCGCCCGACAGTGAAGAATGGCCAAGCGCAATGGCGCTGGCGCTACCAGCGTCGCGAAGCCATGCCGGCACAGAACTGGTCGGCGGCGGGCTGGGAGTTCGGTCCGAACATCATGGCCAGCACGTATCGTGACTGGTCGCAGATGGGGCGCGCCTACCAGCTCAAGGCTGGCCCGGCGGCGCAGGTCACGCCGGAACTGCAGGCGCTGGCAGACGAAATCACGACGGGCATCAGCGACCGTCGCGATCAGGCTGATGCGCTGTACCGCTGGGTGGCGCAGAACATCCGCTATGTGGCGGTGTACCTGGGCAATGGTGGCCTGGAACCGAACAGCGCGCAGAGCATCCTCGACAACCACTACGGCGACTGCAAGGATCACGTGACGATCCTCGAGGCGCTGCTGGCGGCCAAGGGCATCGCCAGCTCGCCGGTGCTGATCGGTGCGGGCGGCGGCCCGACGCTGCCGAAGATTCCGGTGCTGGGCCGCTTCAACCACGCCATCACCTACATCCCCGAATTCGATCTGTACCTCGATTCGACCACCGCGTGGGCGCGCTTCGGCCAGCTGCCGGAGGGTGACCTGGGTGCGCCGGTGATGCGCACACGCGACGCCACGCTGGCACGCACCCCGGCCAACACGCCGGAGCGCAACGCCACCTCGATGGAAGTGCGTTTCACCTTCGACGCCAACGGCAACCTGCGCGGCGAGACGATCCCGAAGCTGGGCGAGAACGCCGAGATCGGCATGCGCGCCCAGTTCTCCCAGCTCAACGCGCAGAACCGTGCGCGCGCTGAAGAGCAGATCATGGCCGCCTCCGGTTTCGACGGGCGAGGGCAGCTGCAGATCCAGGGTGTGCCGGTCGACCTGACCCGGCCGTTCGGCTACCGCATGGCGTTCCAGGCCGAGGATTACGCCGACTTCAGCGTGGCCGGCGGCATGGCCGTGCCGGATCCGCCGGGTGGCGAGTCGGTGCGTGGCTTGTACGCCACTGCCTCGGCGCCGGCCAACGAGACGCCGTTCTACTGCAATGCCAGCCTGCGCGAGGAGACCTACCGCCTGCAGTTCCCGGCCAGCGCGCCGATCATCGCCATCCCGGCCAGCCAGCGATTCGCCAACGCCGCCGGCGAGTACCGCGTGGACTGGAGCCGCGAAGGGCAGGAGGTGATCGTGCACCACCGGTTGCAGCAGAATGCGGTGCGCGGCCCGGAGGCATTGTGCCAGCCGCGGGATTATCCGGCGTTCCGCGCGCTGTATCGCGAAGTGCGGCGCGGCTTCCGTGGCCAGGTGCTGTACGGCAAGCTGCCGGCATCCGGCGGCTGAATCGCCGATGGACGTTCAGGGCGGCATAATGTCGCCCTGATCGCCCATTCATCTTTCCCCGGGCACACTGGCAACCACCTTTCCTGGCGCCCGCGCCCACAGGATTCCCGCATGAACTTCCGCTTCCGCCGTTTTCTTGCCACCACCACCCTGGCCGTAGCCTGCGCCGCCGCCGGCAGCGCCTGGGCTGGCGCCCGCGATGACCTGAAGACCTTCACCAGCGGCCTAAAGGGCTTGGATGGCCAGTTCAGCCAGCAGGTGTTTGACAGTCGTGGCAAGGTGAAGGAATCGACCAGCGGCCGCGTGGCCCTGTCGGCGCCGCGCCTGTTCCGCTGGGAGTACGTGCGCCCGCACGAACAGCTGATCGTGGCCGACGGCAAGAAGGTCTGGATGTACGAGCCGGACCTGGAGCAGGCCACCGTGCGCGAGCAGGGCAAGGAAGAGCAGAACAGCCCGCTGACCGCGCTGATCAACCCGGCGCTGCTGGAGCAGCAGTACGACGTCAGCGAAGAGGCCGCGCAGCGTGACGGCCTGCAGTGGCTGTCACTGTCGCCGAAGCGGGAGACCGAAGCCAGCTTCCAGTACGCCGCGCTGGGTTTCAACGCCCAGGGCCTGGTCAGGATGGAAATCACCGACGCGGTCGGCCAGCGCACCGTGATCAGCTTCAGCGGCTGGAAGCGCAACCCGGGCTTCGCCGCCGGCACCTTCAGCTTCACCCCGCCGAAGGGCACCGACGTCATCGGTAACTGAGGGCGGCCGCCGGGCATGGCCCGGCGCTACCTGCTCTGGTGGGTATCAACCGGTACCGCCTTGGTGGGTGTCAATCTTGGTTGACACGCTCTTGAACTGCCGGCCAGCGGCCGGCACTACCGGAATCGTGGTCACCCGGCGCGGTACAATAGCCGCGTGCCAAGACATCGCTCCACTTCCTTCCCCGGCCCCGATCTGCTGAGCGTTGATCGGGATCACCTGCGCCCGCTGGCCGAGCGCATGCGCCCGCGCACCCTGGACGAAATGGTCGGGCAGAAACGCCTGCTGGCGCCGGACAGTGCGCTGCGTCGCGCCGTCGAATCCGGGCGCGTGCATTCGATGATCCTGTGGGGGCCGCCGGGCTGCGGCAAGACCACGCTGGCGCTGCTGCTGGCCGAGTACTCCGACGCTGAATTCCGTGCCATCTCCGCGGTGCTTTCCGGGTTGCCGGAAGTGCGCCAGGTGCTGGCCGAGGCCGCGCAGCGCTTCGCCGAAGGCCGTCGCACCGTGCTGTTCGTGGATGAGGTGCATCGCTTCAACAAGGCGCAGCAGGATGCGTTCCTGCCGCACATTGAACGCGGCACCATCCTGTTCGTCGGCGCCACCACCGAGAATCCGTCGTTCGAACTGAACTCGGCGCTGCTGTCGCGTTGCCGCGTGCATGTGCTGGAAGCGGTCTCGCCAACCGATATCGTCGAGGCGCTGGAACGTGCACTGGGTGACCGCGAGCGGGGCCTGGGCGAAGAGGGCATCGAGGTCGCGCCTGAGCTGCTGCTGGAAATCGCTACCGCTGCCGATGGTGATGTGCGCCGTGCGCTGACGTTGCTGGAAATTGCCGCCGAGCTGGCGGGCGGGGAGGGTGGCCGCATCACGCCGCAGACCCTGACCCAGGTTCTGGCCGATCGTACCCGCCGCTTCGACAAGGGCGGCGAGCAGTTCTACGACCAGATCTCGGCGCTGCACAAATCCGTGCGCAGCTCCAACCCGGATGCCGCGCTGTACTGGCTGACCCGCATGCTCGATGGAGGCTGCGATCCGTCATACCTGGCGCGTCGGCTGACCCGCATGGCCATCGAGGACATCGGCCTGGCCGATCCGCGCGCGCAGAGCATGGCGTTGGAAGCCTGGGACATCTACGAAAGGTTGGGCAGCCCGGAAGGCGAACTCGCCTTCGCCCAGCTGGTGCTGTACCTGGCCAGCACCGCCAAGTCGAATGCGGGCTACGCCGCGTTCAACCAGGCCAAGGCCGACGTGCGCGAAAGCGGCACCGAAGAAGTGCCGTTGCACCTGCGCAACGCGCCGACCAAGCTGATGAAGGAACTCGGCTACGGCGCCGAGTACCAGTACGACCATGACGCCGAAGGCGGCATCGCGCTGGACCAGACCGGTTTCCCGGATGCGATGGGCGAGCGCGTGTACTACAACCCGGTACCGCGTGGCCTGGAGATCAAGCTGAAGGAAAAGTTGGATCGGCTGCGCGCCGAGCGCGAAGCGGCGCGGGCCGCGAAGGGCCGCTGACCCGGCTTCTGTAGAGTCGAGCCATGCTCGACTTCGCTCTTGCATGGGCTTACAGGTACCTCTTGGAACAGCAGCCGAGCATGGCTCGGCGCTGCATTGTCCTGCGCGCGTTCATTTGGCACACTGCGCGGCTTCTCTTTTCAAGGATCGATGCCGTGCAGGAAATGATTCTGCCGTTGAAGCGCTATGCCCAGTTCGAGGGCCGCGCCAACCGCCGCGAGTATTGGATGTACCAGCTGTTCCTGTTCCTGGTGGCGACGGCAGTGATGCTGCTGGCCGGCGTGCTGGCGATCCTCCTGCGCAACAGTCCCGATGCGCTGGCCGGCATCCTGATCGGGATGGTGGTGCTGCTCTGCGTGATGTGGCTGGCGACGATCGTGCCGCTGATCGCGGTGACCGTGCGCCGCCTGCATGACTGCAACCAGTCGGGCTGGCTGTTCCTGCTGGCGCTGGTGCCGGGCGGTGGAATCGTGATCATGATCTTCTCGCTGCTGCCGGGCACGCCGCAGGAGAATGTCTATGGTCCGGTTCCGTCCGGGCCCTGACACTGCGTGAGTCGCACACGGCCCGACGCTACAGCACAGGTGAATGGAGTCGGCGTAACGCCGGCTTCATTGTTTCCGGGCCGCTGCCGGCGCTACGCCGCGCGCGCCGTTATGGGCAGGCCCAACGGGCTGTTGTGGATGATGCCCCATTGTGGGTACTGGCTGTCGTGCAGCTTGACATCGACGAAGCCTGCTTCCTCCAGCAATCGCACCAAGTGCGGGTATGAAAAGATCCTCAGTTCCAGCGTGGAGCCGTCACCGCCGTGGAAGGACAGGTCAGAGAATCGCTGCTCCCTGCCATCCTTGGTGATGTTGACAAGGATCCGGTCCGGGCCCGTGCCCTCGATCCGGTAGTCGTTGAGTTCGGGAAAGTGCTCGATCGTGACGTCGTGATATCCATAGGGAACGGTGAGTGCAAGAAGTCCGCCCGGCTTCAGCAGCGCCCGCAGGTTCCCGAGCGTGCGTTCGCACGGTCCGTCCACGTGTTCCAGGACATCGGAGCTGACAACGAAGTCATGTTTCCCCAGGTATTGCTCTGCCGGGTGCCGGATGTCCAGCATCGGCTGGGTGTGGAAGTAGGTATTGATGTAGTCGAACTTCCGCCGCAGGGCCACGGCATAGATGTGCGCGTCGGTCATTCCGATTCCCTTGAGCTGTTTGCAACCGGGGATGCGTTCAAGCACGCGGACCTCCCGCCCCTCGTCCATTTCGGTCTGCAGTGCCGCCATGAGGGCTCGGAACCGGAGCGTGGATCCGCAGCCGATGCAGCTACGCGCCTCCCGCTCGGCGATGACCTCCCGAGACGCCCGCAAACGGAAGCCACAGATGTTGCAGGCGGGCCTTTCGGCGCTCGGGACGCTCACGGCAAAGACGTGCGGGCGAATGGTGTCGAGCGCTTTTCGGGCAAGGTTACGGCAAATGGCGTACACGCTGTGACAGTCCCTGTTTGTGTTGATGTTGCGTAGCTTGCCGCATGCCCGCTGCACGAATCCAGCCTGAAGGCCTTCATCGCGCGCGTGATACACAGCGTGACGTTCGATCGATGTGATAATCATTCGCGTTTAAGGTAGACTGCGGTCCCTTGTGAACCGGCGGCCCTGGGCCGCTTCTGCTGCCGCTGATGAAGCATTTCGTCCCGCCTTCGCGCCGTGGTCTGCTGGCCCGCGGCCTGGCCGCCTTGATGATGGGTCTGCTCCTGGCCACCCCGTATGCCTATGCACAGCAGCGCAATCCGCTGCAGAAGATCGGCCACACCGTGCTCGACGAGCCGGCGGCCAGCTACCGCTTCGAGCATTTCGTGGTGGACAGCCCGGACCGGCAGCGCCGTTGGCGGGTGAACCTGGCAATCCCGGCCAAGGCCGGCAAGACACCCTCCCCAGTGTTGTACGCGCTGGACGGGAACGCCGTCGCCATGGTCCTGGACCAGCCGCTGCTGGCCGAACTGGCCACGCGCAAAGCACCACCGGTGCTGGTGCTGATCGGCTACGACAACGACCTTCGGATCGATTCCAAGGCGCGCACCCGCGACTACACCGCGTGGATCGACCGTGCCGACGACGAGAGCGGTACAACCCAGGCGGTCGGTGGTGGTGCCGCGGCCTTCCTGGATGTGATCGAGCGCCGCATCAAGCCGGAAGTCGAGCGTCGCGCACGCATTGATACGCAGCAGCAAGCGCTGTGGGGTCACTCGCTGGGCGGCCTGTTCGTGCTCAATGCGCTGTACACCCGTCCCGCCGCCTTCCAGTCCTACCTGGCGGCCAGCCCGTCGCTGTGGTGGAGCCAGGGCGCGGCGCTGGGTGATCCGGAACAGCAGTTCGTGCAGAACGTGCATGGCCAGTCGGCAAAGCTCTGGCTGATGCTGGGCGGCGCCGAGCGGGTCGGTGATCGTGGCAAGCGCGACATGAACAATCCGCGCGTGGTCGCGCACCTGCGCCGCATCGGTGGCGCCACCCCGGATGCGGCGATGCAGTTGTCCGAACGGTTGGCCAAGGTGCCGGGCCTGAGCGTGCAGTACCGCGAGTTCGACGGCCTCGGCCATGGCCCGATGCTGCCCGCGTCGTTCCATGCCGCGCTGCATGAGTTGTACGGCGTGACCGACCGCAGCGCCGGTGACGGTGTCCCCACGGGCGGTGACAACGCCGCCGAGTGAATCCCTTCGCACGCGATGCCGTGCGACCCCACTACCCAGGCGAGGCTGCCGATGTGCAGCGGCCCAGGCAACCGATGAATCCCGCGCCACGTGGCGCGGCCTACGTGTGCAAGGAGCCTTCCATGTCGTTCCGTCCGTCTTTCCGTCTCACCTCTCTCGCCGCCGGCCTTTTGCTCGCGGTGACCGCCAACGCGCAGCCGGTGTTCGATCAGCCGGCCAACGCCACCTTCAAGGGTGAGGTCGTCTCGCGCGGTGAGAACGTGGTTCCCGGCAGCACCGCCGACGTGGTCGGCCGCGGCTTCGTGCCGGGCCAGAAAGTCAGCCTGCTGCGTGGCGACAGCGTGCTCAACACGCAGCCGGTGGTGGTCGACGCCGATGGCAACTTCAAGACCCAGCTGAGCATTCCGACCGACGCGGTGCCGGGCACTCACCCGGTGGTGGTGCGCGCCAGCCAGCCGGCTGCAGCCACCGTGCTGAAGCTGCGCGTCTCGCCGCAGCTGCCGCTGTCCGGCCAGGCGCAGTTCGCCACCCAGTCCAACAAGCTGGTGCCGGGCCTGTACCAGTCCGCCTACAGCGCCGCCAGCAACGCGGTGTTCGTCACCTCGGCCGTGGGCCGCCCGCCGGTGACCCAGTCGCAGCTGCTGAAGCTGGACCCGAAGACCCTGAAGGTAACCAAGGCGATCACCCCGGCGCAGGTGCCGGGCAGCACCAATGGCGCGGTCTATGCGGTCTACGGTGTGGGCGTGGATGACACCAACGGCAATGTGTGGGTGACCAATACCCGCCAGAACTCGATCGCGGTCTACCGCCAGAAGGACCTGTCGCTGGTCCACCAGTTCCCGGTCGACACCGTGCCGCACGCGCGCGACGTAGTGGTCGACGGCACCCGCGGCAAGGTGTTCGCTTCGGCCACCGGTGAGGACCACCTGTCGGTGTTCGATGCCAGGACCTTCAAGGAACTGGCGCAGGTGACGCTGGAATCCGGCGTGGATGACGGCAAGTTCACCCCGATGAGCCTGGTGCTGGACGAAAAGGCTGGCAAGCTGTTCACCGTCAGCATCGGCACCCCGGAAGCGGCAGTGATCGATGTGGCCAGCGGCAAGGTCGACAAGGTCATCGACCTGGGCAATTCGATCAGTGCCTCGGGCGTGGCCTTCGACGCGGCACGCAACCGCCTGTACGTGGCCTCGCAGGGCACCGACAACCTGCTGATCGTCGACGTGGCTGCCGGCAAGGTGCTGCATGACGTGCCGGTCGGCGCCGGCGCGCTGAACGTCGCCTTCGATGATGCCTCCGGCCTGGCCTATGTCAGCAACCGTGGCGCTGGCACGGTCACCGTGGTGAATGGTGACGGCAAGGTGGTCGCCAACCTCGATGGTGGCACGCTGCCGAACCATGTGCGCGCCGATGGCAAGGGCAACGTGTTCGCGGTGAACAAGTCGCGCGGCGCCGAAGACCCGAAGGGTGACCGCATCACCCGCATCACCCCGAAGCAGTAAGTCACACGGTGGGGCGGCGTGTGCGTCGCCTCACCAGCAAGGAGAACGAGCATGAACATCGCGTCCCGTCTGCGCCTGTGTGCGCTTCCGTTGGCTGTTTCGCTGGCGCTGGCCGCCTGTGGCGGTGCGTCGACGCCGCCTGATGGCAAGACGCCTGCCGAGCCGCCCGCGGCAACGGCGGCGGCTGCGGAAACCGCGCTGCCGGCAGGTTGGCAGCGCGTGGCCGGTGCCGAAATGCCGGCCGTGCACGACCAGAAGGCCGTGCTGCCGGCCAAGGTGCATTCCGATGATGGTGCCGACGTCGAAGTGGCCGACACCAGCCGGATCATTGCCGGTGGTGACGATGTCATCGCGGTGATCGAGGCGCTGGGTCTGGGCAAGCAGGTATTTGCCGCGCCGACCAACACCACCACCCAGGCCGGCCTGGCCGCACCGCATCAGTTCCTGTTCAACCGCACTACCGGCGTGGAGGGCGTGCTGAGCCTGCAGGGCTCGCTGTTCCTCGGCAACAGCCTGCGCCGCCACACCGAGCTGGCCAGGAAGCTGCGCGAAGTGGGCGAGCCGGCCGTGGTCATCGATGACCTGCAGCCGGCCCCGGACAAGGTGCGCAAGGTCGCCGCCGCACTAGGGCTGGCCGAGGCAGGGCAGGCGCTTGCCACGCAGGTGCAGCGCCAGCTCGACGAGGCTGCAGCGATTGGCAAGGGCCTGGGCCATGCGCCACGAGTGATCCACGTGTCGGCAACTGGTGCCGGTGGCTCGCCGACTGTTGCCGGTGCCGACAGCGCATCGGCGCAGCTGATCGCACTGGCTGGCGGCGTCAACATCGGCACCGAGGCCGGGGTGAAGAACTACTCGCAGCTGAGCAATGAAGGCGTGGTTGCCGCGGCACCGGAGGTGATCCTGGTGACCGAGCATGACCTGGAGCTGTTCGGTGGTGCCGAGGGCCTGTGGAAGGCGTACCCGACGTTGAAGCAGACCCCGGCCGGGCAGGCCAATCGGGTCTGGGTGATGCCGGATGTGCAGCTGAAGTACACCAGTGTCGGTTCCGGTGCTGGCGCACTGGCGCTGGCCAAGGCCCTGGCGGCGTTGCCCAAGGCATGAGTCCGGCGGATCGGCGCCGCCGTCGCGGGCGGACAATGTTGCTGGTGGCGTTGCTGGCACTGCTGGGTGCGGTGCTGGCCTCGTTCGCTGTGGGCCCGCTGCGGCTGCCGCCGCTGGAGGTGATGCAGGCATTGGCGGTGAAGCTGGGCCTGCTGGATCCGCAGGCGGTCAGCAGCCGTGATCTGGCGGTGGTCTGGCAACTGCGCATTCCGCGTGCCCTGCTGGGGGCGATGGTGGGCGCGTCTCTGGCGATGGCCGGTGCCAGCCTGCAGGGCCTGTTCGGTAACCCGCTGGCCGACCCCGGCATCGTCGGTGTCAGCCAGGGTGCTGCACTGGGTGCGGTGGCCGCCATCGTGCTGGGCGCCGCCGGTGCGGCGGGCTGGCTGGTGCCTGTGGCCGCGTTCGTCGGCGGTGCGCTGGCGATCGGCCTGACGTATGCGTTGGCCCGGCCTGGCAAGGGCACGGGTAACGCCACGCTGCTGCTGGTCGGTATCGCGATGGCCGCGTTCTGCTCGGCGCTGATTGGTTTCCTCACTTACATCGCCAGCGAAAGCGAACTGCAGTCGCTGGTGTTCTGGCAGATGGGCTCGCTCGCGCGCGCCAACTGGGCCGACGTGGCTGCGGTGGTACCGTTGTTTGCGATTGGCGTGTTCGCGTTGCAGCGACTGGCCACGCCGCTGGACATGCTGGCGCTGGGCGAGCGCCAGGCACAGCATCTCGGGCTGGATGTCACCCGCACGCGGCGTCGCCTGGTGGCGTTCAGTGCGCTGCTGGTGGGTGCGGCGGTGGCATTCGCTGGTTCGATCAGTTTCGTGGGCCTGGTGGTGCCGCACGTTGCGCGCCTGCTGGTTGGCCCAGGCCATCGCTGGCTGCTGCCATTGTCCGGCCTGCTCGGCGCGTTGCTGATCGTGGTGGCCGACACCGCCGCACGCACGCTCGATCCGCCCGCGGAGATTCCGCTGGGCTTGTTCTCGGCCGCGCTGGGCGCACCGTTCTTCCTCTGGCTGGTGCTGCAGCAGCGCCGCAAGGCGGCCCCATGAGCGTGCTACTGAAACTGCACGAGGTGGTGGTGCGCCGCCAGCAGCGCGAGATCCTGCATGGCATCTCGCTGGCGTTCGAGCCGGGTACGGTGACCGCCCTGGTTGGACCGAATGGCGCGGGCAAATCCACGCTGTTGGCGGTGGCTGCCGGTGACCTGCGCGCTGATGTGGGCGAGGTGAGCCTGCTGGGCAAGCCGCTGGCCAGCTACAAGGCCGGACCACTGGCGCGCGAGCGCGCGGTAATGCCACAGGAGCACGGCGTGCGCTTTGCCTTCAGCGTGGAAGAAGTGGTGGCGATGGGGCGTTTGCCGCATCCGCCGGACCCGGTCACGGACGATGCCCGGGTGGAAGCGGCCATCGATGCAGCCGAACTGCAGGCGCTGCGCCTGCGCGAGGTGCAGCAGCTGTCCGGTGGCGAATCGGCTCGCACCACGTTCGCGCGCGTGCTGGCGCAGGACACGCCGCTGTTGTTGCTTGATGAGCCAACGGCCGCGCTGGATCTGCGCCACCAGGAGCGCACGCTGCGCAGTGTGCGTGCCTGTGCCGAAGCCGGTGCGTGCGTGATCGTGGTGCTGCACGACCTCAATCTGGCCGCAGGCTATGCCGATCGCATCGTGCTGCTGGAACAGGGCAGGGTGGCGGCCGATGGCACGCCATTGCAGGTGCTGACCGAAGACAATCTTCAGCGCGTGTACCAGCAGGATGTGGTGGTGCTGGAGCATCCACGACGTGGGGTGCCGCTGGTGGTGGTGACCTGAGCGAAGGCCGTCAGGTTGCTCCGGGTATCATGGTTGCTTCGTTTTCTTCAATGGACTGATGCCATGATCCGTACCGTTACGCGCGGCGTGCTGCTTGCCGCGATGGTTGCTTCGGTGTGCGCTGCCAATGCAGCGTCGACCTCCCAGGTTTCGCTGGCCAATGCGGCCGAGCACGCCTCGCTGATCGAGACCCGGCATTCCAGTGGCGACGGTGCCGCTGTGACGTCGATGAAGACGCAGTACTTCGCCAACGAGGAAATGTCCGTGAGCTGGGACGACCAGCAGGTGCTGGTACTGTGCAGGGAGACGGCTTACCTGAAGATTCCTGCCGCCAAGCTCAAGACCGGAGCGTTGACCGCCGAGCAGCGGCAGATGATCGTCTATCAGGCGCTGATGTCCGGCCTGGGGGCTGTCGCCGGCGTTGTCGGGCCGGCAGGCGAAGTGGTAGTCGTGGCCGATGACGGTGGCGAGACCCGCAGCGTTGGCGAAAACAGCTGGGCCTATGGTGTTGAGCGATACGAGGTGATCACCCAGCGGTTGCCGGACGGTGCACTTCGGGTCCGGACCCGCAAGACGGAAACCGTGAATACCACGCCTCCGGCGGGCCCGGACGATATGTTCAGCACCGAGGACGACCAGGCGGCACGCTTGTCCGAACTGGCGCCGGTGGGCAGCTGGACCGAAGTAGTGGTGCGCGGTGGCGCGCGCCAGCCGCATGTGGATCCGGCGATGTCGCTGCAGGGCTGGATCTCGATGGGCGATGACCGGGCTGCGACGGTGGCCGAGGCGCGCAAGCTGCACGGCTGCAAGTAAGGGCCGCCAGGGGTCAGATCCCTTTGCCAGGGGCAAAGGGATCTGACCCCTATCGTTGCCGGCCTCATCGTTCCATTTATGTGCTCAATATTCACTTGCGCGCCAGATTGGCAGGTCTAGAATGCGCCCCATGAACCGGATGCCGCTCCTGAAGTTTTTCACCCTGACCCGCGCAAGCGCGGAACGGGCGTGTCTGCCTGGAGCCCCACGAGGCCGTTGAGACGGCCATCGCTGGACCTTCGACAGAGCGCCCTTCGGGGCGCTCTTTTCGTTTCCGCAGTTCCATTTCCCGTAACCCGATGTACCGCAAGGAGAACGTGCCATGCACCAGATCGCCGAGACCGAACGCTAGCCGCGCACCCTGTCGCCAACCGGGGTGCGCGGCCCCCGAAGTTGGCTTTGCAGGAACCTTTCTCATGAACACCCAAGTCCTTTCCCGCCGTCGCAACCTCGGCATCATTGCCCACATCGATGCCGGCAAAACCACGCTGACCGAACGCCTGCTGTGGAAAAGCGGCGAGATCCACCGCGTCGGCGAAGTGCACGACGGCAATGCGACCACCGACTTTTCGGCGATCGAGCGCGAGCGTGGCATCACCATCGGCGCTGCCGCCGTGCAGGCGCAATGGGCACCGCGTGACCTGCCGCCGCATCGGCTGACCCTGATCGACACCCCCGGTCACATCGATTTCGCGATCGAAGTCGAACGTTCACTGCGCGTGCTCGACGGTGCCGTGGCCGTGTTCTCGGCCGTGGACGGCGTGCAGCCGCAGTCCGAGACGGTGTGGCGCCAGGCGCGCCGCCATCGCGTGCCGCTGATCGCTTTCGTCAACAAGATGGACCGCGTTGGCGCTTCGTTCGAGCGCGTGCTGGAGCAACTGCAGGACAAGCTGCGGGCGCGGCCGTGGGCACTGGGCGTGCCGTTGGGCAGCGAAAGCGGCTTCAACGGCTGGGTCGATCTGGTCGAAGAGCGCGTGCTGCAGTGGCAGAATGACGCCGCAACCACGATGACCCCGTGGGACGACGCGGTGCGCGCCCAGTGGCAGGCACAGCGCGATGCGCTGGTCGAAGCCGTGGCTGATCACGACGAGCAACTGGCCGATGCCTGGCTGGAAGGCCGCGTGATCGATGCCGGGACGCTGCGTGCGGCGATCCGTCGGGCGACGCTGGCAGGTGCGGGCGTGCCTGTGCTGGCCGGTGCTGCGTTCAAGGACAAGGGCATCGAAACGCTGCTGGACGCCGTGGTCGATTACCTGCCGTCGCCGCTGGATCGCCCTGCGGTGAGCGCCGAGAGCGAAGGTGGCGAGGTGGTGCTGCCGCCGGATCCGGACGGTCCGCTGGCGGGCCTGCTGTTCAAGATCACCCACCAGCAGCACGGCGCGCTGAGCTTCGTGCGGCTGTACTCGGGCACCTTGAAGGTGGGCGACGCCGTGGCCAGTTCGCAGCATCCGCAAGGGCGGCGCGTCAGCCGCCTGGTTCGCGTGCAGGCCGACCAGACCCACGACATCGAACAGGCCGTGGCCGGTGACATCGTCGCGGTACTGGGCTGGAAGGATGCGGTCAGTGGCGAGACGCTGAGCGGCCGTGCGCAGCCGCTGCGCCTGGAGAACATCCAGGCACAGGCGCCGGTGCTGGCCTGGCGGCTGGAGCCGGCGCGTGCGGCTGACCTGATCCGGATGGCGCAGGGACTGGCCAGCCTGGCCCAGGAAGATCCGTCGTTCCGCGTCGAAACCGATCGCGATACGGCGGAAACCCTGGTCTGGGGCATGGGCGAGCTGCACCTGGAGGTGATGGTCGAACGCCTGCGCAGCGAATGGAAGGTGGACGTGGGCGTGGGCTCGCCGCGCGTTGCCTACCAGGAGACGCCGATGCGTGCGATGACGGGCGTCGTCGGGCGGCTGGTCAAGCAGACCGGCGGCCAGGGCCAGTTCGCGCACGTGGTGCTGGACGTGGCGCCGCGTAAGGACGACCAGATCGTGTTCAACGATCGCATCGTCGGTGGCGTGGTGCCGCGCAGCTTCATCGCGGCGGTGGAAAAGGGCGTGCGTGCCGCACTGTCGGAAGGGCCGCAGGGTCATCCGGTGGTCGGTATCGAGGTCAGTCTTGTCGATGGCCAGACCCATGCCAAGGACTCGTCGGAGATGGCGTTCCATCGTGCGGGTGCCGAGGCGATCAAGACGGCGCTGGCCGAGGGTGGCACGCAGCTGCTGGAACCGGTGATGGCGGTGACGGTGCATTCGCCGTCGGCGTCGGTGGGTGATGTGGTGGGCGACCTCAACCGTCGGCATGGTCGCATTGCCCGCATCGACGACCAGGACGGTCGCGCCGAGGTCAGTGGCTTTGCGCCGCTGGCGCAGCTGGTGGGTTACACCACGTCGCTGCGTTCGCTCAGCCAGGGGCGGGCGAGCAGCGAGGCGCACCTGCACGGCTATGAGCCGGTACGCGCTGCATGAGGAAGGTGAGGGGAGCCCGTTCGCGGGCTCCCTTTTTTTTGTGGTCGGGAACGCGCATCCACGCATGGCGCGGATCTACTGGGAGTTGGCGGGTTTCCGTATCCACACAAGGCGCGGCGATTCCGCAGTAGATCCATGCATGCGTGGATGGAGCCCTCGGCATGCGATTTTTTGCATTGCATTGCAACAAAACTGCAGAAAAGGCTGGATTAAAGTGATGCCTCACGATAAATTGCGCACCCCCCGTTGCTCGCCGCCGCCCGCACCCCTCTCATGCGTGATGACAAAGACCCCGGAACCCTGGAGCTGACCCTGCCGCGAAAGCGCGGTCGTCCGCCCAAGTTCGGGTACGCCATGAGTGATGCGCAGCGGGCCGCGCGCTACCGCGCGCGCCGGGCAGGGCAGGCCAACCACGCCGATGTGCGCTCCTGCTCGGACATGGTACTGCTGGACAAGATCCGCGCCGCAGTCAGCGCGCGCGACACCGAGCTGGCCGGTTTCCTGGTCCACGTGCTCTGGCAGCGCTACCCCCTGCAACTGAAATAGGCCGTCGGTGGGGTGGCCGTTGTCATCGAGCTTGTTGATAATGCGGGATTCAGGTTGTTCCCGCTGGCGCGCCCGGGATGGCAGGCGCGCATGATCGAACGGTTCCCAAGATGACGACCACCAGCGACACCACCACCGAAGCGGCGCCGAGCAGCGCCCCCCTGTTCTACACCCGTCCGGTGCCGCTGCAGGCCGATGTGCATGCCGATCTGCGCATCCTGCCGGGCAAGCTCGAGTTTGCCGCCGGCAACAACGCCATTCCGCTGGTGCTGGGCGAGTTCTCGCTGGCCCTGCACCACTTCCCGATCCTGTTCGCTGGCCCGACCGCCGTGCCGATGGCCGCCGTTGGTGTTTCCGACCAGAACCTGTTCATCAAGGACGGCCTGTGGGAAGACGAGGCCTATATTCCGGCCTATCTGCGTCGCCACCCCTTCATCTTCATCGACACCGGTGCGGACAACGACTTCCTGCTGGGCATCGACGAAGAGAGTTCGCGCGTGGTCAAGGGCGGTGACGAAGGCCAGCCGCTGTTCGTGGACGGCAAGGCCACCGACATGGTGCAGCAGGCGCTGGAGTTCTGCGGCCAGTACACCCGCGAGCATGAACAGACCCAGGCCTTCTCCAAGGCCCTGATCGACAACGGCCTGCTGGTCGAGCGCAATGCCACCGTGCGTACCCCGGATGGCCGCGAGTTCAATCTCAACGGCTTCCTGGTGGTGGACGTGGAGAAGTTCGTGGCGCTGCCGGAAGCGACCGTGGTCGAGTGGCACCGCAGCGGCTGGTTGGCGCTGATCCATCAGCACCTGATGTCGCTGGGTCGCTTCAATGACCTGACCCGTCGCCAGGTCGAGCGCCTGGCGGCCTGATCAGGCCGATGGTGCGGCTTCCGCCCTGCGGGAGCCGTGCCACTGCTGCAATCCCTGCAGCAGCCGCCGCGCCTGGACCCAGTCGGGCGCGGCCTCATGCCCCATCTCCCACAGAGCGGCCGCCATGCCGGCCTGATCCATTGCCCGGCACATCTGCAGCGTGCCCTGCAGGCGGTGCGCATGGTGGCGTAGTGTCGCAGCATCGACGTCGTGCACGGCCTTTTCGATCCTGGCCAGCTCATAGGCAATGTCCGCAGCGTAATCCGGCTCGACGCCAGGGGCGTCATCGGGCGCAGTACGGTGCGCCGGGGGCGGAAGGCCCAGCGCCTGCAGCAAGCTCGCAACCCGCAATGGCTTGACCAGGATGGCGTCGAATCCGGCCCTTCGGCAGCGCGCCGCATGGCGGCGCCCCATGCGGGCGGACAGGGCAATCACTCGCAGGGGGGACTCTGCCTGCGCGCGCAGCTGCTGCGCCAGAGCGTAGCCATCCGAGTCGCGAAGCCCGATGTCCAGCACGACCGTGGCGCGCGGTCGTAGCGCGTGCTCGGCCAATGCGGTGTCGGCATCGGCAACCGCGCGTACATCCGCACCCAGCCGGCGCAGCTGCTCTGCGACGATGTGCCGGCTGAGTGCATGATCTTCGACCAGGAGCAGGTCGATGCCGGCCAGTGGTGTCTGCTGCAGCGGCTCGATGGGTGGCGGATCGCCGTGGACGGCGCGGACCGGCAATCGCAGGGTGAAGCGGCTGCCGCGCCCATGCACGCTGTGTACGGTCAGGTTGCCGCCCATGGCAACGGCCAGTTCGCGCGCGATCGTCAGGCCCAGCCCGGTGCCGCCACGTCTCTGGCCAACCTCGCTCTGCTGGAATGGCCGGAACAGAAGCGCCAGTTGAGCGGGCGCAATGCCGATGCCGCTGTCGATCACATCCAGCAACAGCTCCCGGGGAGACAGGGCGGGCGATAGTTGCAGGCGCATTTCGATACCACCGACATCCGTGAATTTCAATGCATTGCCCAGCAGGTTGTCGACAATCTGGCGCAGTCCATCGGCATCCAGCGCGACCACCGGCGCTGGATCGGGCGTGCGATCGAGCTGGAGTGACAGGCCTCTCCGTAGTGCCTCCGGCCGGATGGCTTCCAGTGCACGGGCACAGAGCTGACCGACGTCACAGGGCACGGGATGCGGCCTGAAGCTGCCGCTGGCAAGGCGCGAGAACGCCAGTGAGCGATCGAGCAGCCTGCGCAGCGACTGGCCGGCAGCAAGCGCTGCCGCGAGCAGCTCGCGCTGCCCCTTGGGCAGGTGTGACTGGCTCAGCAGGTCGATCGAAGCCAGAATCGTCTGCGCGGAATTGCGCACCTCATGGCTGATCATCCCCGCCGCGCGCCCCAGGCGGCGTTCCGTGCGGCCGATTCGCCAACGTAGCGCCTGCCAGAGCACGGGCAGGCCGATGAGTGCCGTGGCCAGACACAGCAGCCATCGCAGGAGCGGGAGGCGCATCTGGTCAAGTGGGCTCTCGATGGATGCGGGCAGCATCTGCTGTGCCCACAACTCCAGCAGCCCTGCGTGCTCTTCGAGCGTGATGGCGCGCAGCGCCTGATCGATGCGCGCCAGCAGCTGCTGGTCCTCGCGGCGGACAAACAGGTGCAGATCGGTGGAAAAATCGCTGTCGAACGGGTGCAGTTGCAGGTTGCCCGCGAAGTGCTTCCGGATCATCGACTGCAGCGTTGCTTCCAGGCCGATGGCCGCATCGGCGATACCGCTCTCCACGGCGGCCAGCGCCGCATGGCGGTCGTGAAGGTGCAGCAGGTGGATCTGAGGATGGTGGGTCGCCAGCCAGTCGGCATAGGGGCCACCGTCAACGACGGCCAGCACCTGCGCCCTCACCCCGGTGACGTCACGGGGTGGGCGCTCGCCTCTACGCGAGGCCAGCACCGTCCTGCCGCCATGGAAAGCGCCCGATGCCATCAGGTCGGGACAAGGAAGCGGGCGATGCGAAGGATTGCCCATGACCAGCACCAGGTCAGCCTCGCGCCGGCAGACGGCAGCGACCGCCGCGCTCGTGCTGGTGTAGTTGAGATCGCGGAAGCGCAGGCCGGAATGCTGAGCGACAAGGTCGGCATAACCATGGGCGAGGGTAGGGGGCGTGCGTGAATCCTCCAGCGCTGCAGGTAGCGGGCGCAGTGATGGCGCGGTGGCAACCCGCACTTCGCGGCCGGCGGACCATTCCTGCAGTTGCGCATCCTCGGCGGAGGCTGCGGGCAGCAGGATCAGGGCCAGCAGCAAGGTGCACGAAGTGCGCAGACGGAGACGAGCGCGGCGCCTCATCGCCCCCCCAGCTGCCGCCGCAGTGCATAGATCTCCACGTCATTGCGCAACCCGAGCTTGCGCAGGGCGGCGACCTTCTGGGTGCTGACCGTCTTGACGCTGCGGTGGCGGTGCAGCGCGATCTCGGAGACGGTCAGGCCTGCCAGAAGCAGGTCCAGCACTTCGCGTTCGTTGCGACTGAGTTCCTCGCGGTTGGCCGGGAACAGGCAATCGGCGGGCAGGCGGCACAGTCCCTGCGATATGCGTACGATGGCTTCAGACAGCATCTCCAGGGGCTCGGACTTGCTGACCACGCCGCTGATGCCGGCCGTCAGCAGGTGATCGATGCGGGTGGTTGGCGTCAGCGTGGCGAAGGCGAGCAGGGGAACATGAGGAAAGCACTCGCGCAGGAGAGAAACCAGTTCATCACTGCTGCGGTCGCCGGGCGCCAGGGTGAGATCGATGATGGCGACATCCACTGCCAGCCGGCGCAGGCTGCCAACGAGCTCATCGCTGCGGGTGTGGCTGGCGACGATGTCGAAGCGGATGTCGCGGGACAGGTGCAGGACGGTGCCGCGGCGGACGACTTCGTGATCGTCGAGGAGTGCCAGCCGCAGTCGGCGCGGTGCAGGGTATCCATTCATGCGCTGGGAGGTGATCGGCGCCCGAAGGGCGTGGCGATCATTCTGGCGCTGCTGTCGCGTCGAGCATCGAATTTGTTGGATTTTTGCGATTATTCCTAAGGGTCGATGTACAAGATCCATCAATCCAGTGTTGCCGATTGATGCAGTGGATCGTCAGGCCACAGTCAGGCCCTTCAGGGCACGTCGCCCCCGCTGCGCAGGTCGCGGGCCATTTCGCTGGTCGCAGCCCATCCGAGATCGGCATACAGAGGCTTCCCTTGGGCGGTAGCGTGCAGCACCGCGTAGGCCACCCCTCGCCCGGCGAACGCGTTGTCGGCCAGCTTCATCAGCTGGCGGGCGATGCCGCGACGCCGGTAGCCGGGCTCCACGTAGACATTAAGTACGTAGCCGCGCGAGTCCTGCTCTGGATGGGCGGGGTGGGGCGGCCAGTCGATCAGCATCAGGCCGATGCCTGCGATGGGTTGTCCATTGTCGGAAAGGACATGGCCGAAGTAGTCGCCCGACATCAGGCGCGGCTCCAGCCATCTACGGAACGGGGCGGCCATCTGCTGCAGGACCTCTTCGCTCCGGCCGCTTTCACGGAACATCGCTTCACGGTGGGCACAGATGAGGTCGAGATCGCACGGAAGGATCTGCCGGACGACGAAGCCATTCCAGGAGGCTGTGATGGTATTGTCCGGAGTGCTGTCCATCGATCGTGTATCCGTTCAGACCCTGCTGGCTTGCCCAGCACCGTATCTGAAGGGCGCATGGTGAAAGCACCACGTTGCAATGATTGATGATCGATTGTTGCTCCAGGACGATCCACCGGGGACGAGGGTGCGGTGTCATCGCACCGACTGCGGTACCCGCCTCAGCGTGCGGGTGTCGTAACCCATCGCCGCAATCCGCTCGACTGCCTGCTGGTAGTCTCTGTCCGACACCTGCGGGGTGCGGGCCATATACCAGACGTAATCACGCTTGCTTCGCGCCACGATGGTCTGGCGGTAGCCTTCGTCGAGCCAGGCGATCACGTACTCAGCCTGGATCGGCCAGATGAACTGCATGCCCCAGATCGCGCCATTGCCTTCCTTCTCGACACGGCCGATGGGGTGCATCGACTTCTGTGGCGCATCAAAACTGCCCTTGCGATAGGTGAAGGTGGTCTGGATGCGCCCATCGGAGCGCAGGGCATAGCTCTCCACGGCGTCGAAGGCCTCGCGTTCAGGGCGCGATGGGATATGCGCGATCACGTACCAGTCACCCATGAAACGCGGCACATCCACCGCTGACGGACGCGGCAGTGGGCGCGTGTCGCTGGAGCTGCAGCCGGAACCGAACAGGCCGATCGCGATCAGGGGAAGCAGTGCAAACTTGCGCATGTCACACCTCAGCGGGGACGGAACAGGTAGTGGGCCACCAGCCATTGCTGGCCGTCGTCGTAGCCGAACAGCTCGGCACACGCCATCCAGAACATCCGCCAGCGTTGCCACCAGATCCGCGCAGCCGCCGGCCCATAGGTCGCCGCCAGTATCGGCATCACCCGGTCGCGTGCCGCATCCTGATTGGCCAGCCAGTGCTCGGCGGTGCGCTGGTAGTGGGTGCCGTCCAGCAACCAGCGCTGATCCAGCCGCAGGTCGCGCTGGAAATGCAGAAGGGTATCGGCGGCCGGCATCAGTCCGCCGGTGAAGAAATGGCGGCCCATCCAGTTGTCGCCACCCTCGGTTTCGAACGGGTACATCAGCGTGCGATGGGCAAAGATATGCACGAACAACGCACCGTCTGGCTTCAGCCACTGCGCGATGCGCGCCAGCAGGCGCTCGTAGTTGCGCACGTGTTCGAACATCTCGACCGACACGCAGCGGTCGAAGCGTGCCGCGGGCAGCTCAAGCTGGTTGACATCGCGGGTGATCACCTCGACGTTGCGCAGCCCCCTGGCTTCACACTGCGCCATGATGTGCTGGCGTTGGCTGTGCGAATTCGAAACGGCGGTGATGCTGGCCTGCGGGTAGCGTTCTGCCATCCACAGGGTCAGTGAGCCCCAGCCGCATCCCAGTTCGAGAATCTGCTGGCCATCGGCCAGGCCTGCGCGCTGGCCGTACAGTTCCAGCATCGCGTCCTCCGCCTGGTCCAGCGTTTCGCGCCCGGTGGGGTAGTAGCAGCTGCTGTACTTCAGTCGCTTGCCCAGGCAGGCCTGGAAAAAGGCTGCTGGCACTTCATAGTGCTGTCGGTTGGCTGCGTCGGTGTGTAATGCGAGTGGGCTGTCGGCCAGCTCGGCGATGCTCCGGCTGAAGCGCGCCGACTGGCCTTCGATGCCACCCTCGCTTTCCTCATGCAGGCGTCGCGCGCACAAGCGGCGGATGCCGGCACGCAGCGCCGCATCGGGGACCAGCCCGCGTTCGGCCCAGGCGATCAGCCCGGTTTCCGCGTCTTCGGCAGGATTCAGTGAGGGGATCGCGTTCATGCGGAATGCTCCTTGGAAGGGCGGGGGAACCAGGGAAAGAACATCGGCGTGCTGCGCTGATAGGCCTGGTAGTCGTCGCCGCGGCTGCGCAGGGCCTGCTTCTCGGTGAACGGGATGCCGCTGAGATAGCGCAGGAACACATACATCAGCACGGGGCCGAGCCAGGCCAGCCACCACAGCGGGGAGCCGACGGCCAGCAGCACGTAGGTGAACCAGTGCAGCCACTCGAAGAAGTAGTTGGGGTGGCGGGAATACCGCCAGAGTCCATCACGGCAGGTGCGGCCCTTGTTCGCCGGGTTGGCGCGGAACCGGGCCAGCTGCTGGTCGGCCAGCGATTCTCCGCCCACGCTCAGCAGCCAGACGAGCGCAGCCGCCATCACCCAGGGTGCCGTGCCTGCGGTTTGATTGGCGGCGACCGCGACGAAGGGCAGGGCAAACAGCACCACCAGCAGTGCCTGTGCCATGAAGAACCCGAAGATCTTTCCCTGGTGTCCTTGCCAGTGCTCACGAAGGTAGCGATAGCGCCCGTCCTCTTCTTCGTGCCGGACCCGGTGCCAGAGATGAAGGGCCAGGCGACCGCCCCACAGGCCACCGAGCACAGCCAGCGCCACCCGTGGCGTGACCGCACCCTCGCCCAGCAACGCCAGTAGCAGCGCGGCGGCGCCCACGCCCTTGGCCCAAAGTACGTCCACAACGCCGATGTTGTGGTGGCGGCGCTGCCAGGCCCAGCCCCAGCTCATCACCAGTACCGCGTAGAGCAGCACCCAGAGCAGGTTGATCATGATGACGCTCCGACCAGAGGTGGTTGTGGCGTGGTACGCGGGCCGCCACGGGCGGCGCGGCACAAGAGGGAAAGCGCAATGGCCCAGCCTGCACCCAGCACCAGGACGCCATGCCACATCGGGCTGTTGAACTGCACTGCATCGAATCCACGCGCGGCCGACAGGTAGGCCAGTGGCGCCAGCAGCAGGCCGAACAGAGGCGGCAGGGCAGGGTGTCGCTGAAGGAAGCGCATCGAGGTGGTCAGGGTCATGGCGAATGCCGCCCACAAGGCCATGATCCAGAGCGGTGGCGCCCACCCCGGCGGGGCAGCGGCGTAGCGCACGGTGCCGCTGGCGGCCGCAGTGGCATCGACCAGCCAGGCGCAGGCCAGCGCAAGCACCAGCAGCCGCAGGTCCAGTCGCGGATGCGCCGACGCCAGCAGCTGGCTGCCGATGTAGAGCGACGCGGCCAGCAACGCAGGCCACTGCCAGCCGCGGCCCGCGCCGGCTACCGCGCACAGCCATACCAGCTGGTTGCCAAGCAGATTGGGCCAGAACCGGCGCATTTCAGTTGCCTTCACCCGGTGCGCCCGCGGGCCGATGGCCCGGGCGCGCCAACAACAGATGCGAGACGCCGATCGAACGCTCCAGGAAGCCGCCTTCGCAGTAGGCCAGGTAGAAATCCCACAGGCGGCAGAAGCGGGCATCGAACCCCTGCGCCTGCACGGCAGGCAGCTGCGCAAGGAAGCGTTGGCGCCAGGCGCGCAGGGTCAGCGCGTAGGAATGGCCGAAGTCCTGCTGGGCGATCAGCTGCAGGTCGCTGGAACGCGTCTTGGCGGCCATGATCGCGTTGATCGATGGGATGAAGCTGCCCGGGAACACATAGCGCTTGATGTAGTCGACGCTGCGCCGGGCCTGCTCGTAGCGATGATCCTCGATGGTGATGGCCTGCAGCAGGGCAACACCATCGGGCTTCAGCAGTCGCTGCAGCGTGCCCATGTAGGTGTCCAGGTATTCCGCGCCGATGGCTTCGATCATCTCGATCGACACCAGCTTGTCGAACTGGCCCTGCAGGTCGCGGTAGTCCTGCATCAGCAGCGTGACATGGTCCTGCAGGCCCGCTGCCTGCACGCGCTGGGCAGCCAGCGCGTGCTGCTCGGCGGAGATGGTGGTGGTGGTGACGTGGCAGCCGTAGTGCTGCGCGGCGTGCAGCGCAAAACCACCCCAGCCGGTGCCGATCTCCACCACGCGATCGCCCGGCTTGAGCTGGAGTTGCTGGCAGATGCGGTCCAGCTTGCGGCGCGAGGCGGACTCCAGCGATTCGGATTCGCCGGTGAACAGCGCCGACGAATACATCAGGTCAGGCGACAGGAACAGGGCGAAGAAATCGTTGCCCAGGTCGTAGTGGGCGGCGATGTTGCGCCGGCTGCCCTCACGGCTGTTGCGGTGCAGCCGGTTCCATCCGCGCAGCAGCCAGCCAGCCACACGGGCCGGGCCCTGCTCCATGCCGTCCAGCAGTTCGCGGTTGCGTACCAGCAGTTGTATCAGGGCAACCAGATCATCGCAGTGCCACTCGCCCTGGATGTAGCTCTCGCCGGCGCCGACGCTGCCCTGCGCAGCGACCTTCCGGTAGAACGCGGGGTCATCGATGGTCACCGTTACCTGCAGCCCTGCGTGGGCGTTGCCCAGCCGGACCTCGCCAAGGGCATCGCGCACGCACAGGTGGCCATCGCGCAAGGGGGCAAGCTGCGCCAGCAGGCGGCGGCGCAGGAAGGCGTCCAGCGCGCCGGGGCGCGGCAGGGTCACCGAAGGCGTCATCGAGTTCATCGTGGTTTCCCGGCAAGGGTGGGGTGGTCGTGTACGGGGTTGCGCTTCAGCCACAGCCGCAGCGCGTGCCAGTGGATGGCGGCCACCACCTGGGTGGTCATCAGTGGGTAGCAGGCGAGGAGCCGCGCCAGCCCGCGGCCATCCAGGCGGCGGCGGTGCATCGTCTGGGTGGCATCGAACTGCCGGATGCCGTCGCGCCAGACCTGCATGTGCACGCGCAGGTCCTCATCGGGGCTGCTGAAGCGCCAGTCGTAGCGGCAGTCCATCGGCATGAACGGCGAGACGTGGAAGCATTTGTCGAACTGCCAACGCAGTGAGGTGCCGTCGTGCGTGGCCGTAGCGACCGGCAATACATAAGCGTGCCGTTCCTTCCAGGGCGTGTTGGTGATCTCGGCCACGATGCAGTCCAGCGTGCTGCCGTCGGCCTGGTAGCAGTAATAGAAGCTGACCGGGTTGAATACATGCCCGGCAAAGCGAAGGTGGGTGAGCAGGCGCACCGGCCCCGAAGGTCGATGACCGAGCGTCTTCGCGGCATGGTCGCGCACGGCATCGGCCAGAGGCTGTGCGGGATCGCCGAAGTAGTCACTGCGCCGGAACTCGGCGAGGTTGCGGCGATTGAGCGACCACAGCCAGCGCCCGGCAAACACGGTCTCCAGCTCATCAAGGTCGAGCAACAGCTGCGCAACGGGGTAACGGAACGCATGCGGGTGCGGATGATGGCGGCGGTGTACCACCTGCCCGAAATACAGTGCGCTGGCGCTCATGCCGCCACCTCGCCCGGCAGCGATACCTCGCGATGCGGTGCGCAGGCCTCCAGCGCATCCACCACGCGGCGGGCGCTGCGGATGCCATCTTCATGGAAGCCCCAGCCCCAATAGGCGCCCGCAAACCATGTGTGGCGGCGGCCCTGCAGTTCCGCCCAGCGCTGCTGTGCGCGCACTGCAGCGTGGTCGTGTACCGGGTGCGCGTAATGCAGGGTCCGCAGCACCTTGGCCGGATCGATCGCCTCTCTGCGGTTGAGGGTCACTACCAGGGGGACGTCACCCGGCAGGCCCTGCAGCAGGTTCATGCAGTAGCTGACCGTGCAGGGCGCCGCGCGATCCTGTGGCACGTGCGCGTTCCAGGCCGCCCACGCTTTGCGGTTGCGCGGCAGCAATGACGCATCGGTATGCAGCACCGCCTCGTTGGACTGATAGCGGATGGCGCCGAGGACCTCACGCTCGATGGCATCTGCGTCGGCAAGCAACGCCAGTGCCTGGTCGCTGTGGCAGGCCAGGATCACTTCGTCGAAGGCCTCCACGCCGGCGCTGCTGTGCACGCGTGCACCCCAGGGCATGCGTTCGACCCTGCTGACCGGGCATTGCAGCCGCTCATGCACACGCCAGCGGCGACGCAGCGCATCCACGTAGCGCGTCGATCCCCCGCTGACCACCCGCCAGCTTGGCCTCCCGGTCATCTGCAGCATCTGGTGATTGGCCATGAACTGGGCCAGGTAGCGCGCCGGGAACGCCTGCACGGTAGCCGTCGGCGAGGACCACAGCGCCGAGGCCATCGGCAGCAGGTGCTCGTCGATGAACGCCTCGCCATAGCGCTGGCTGCGCAGGTACTCGCCGAGCGTGGGACCGTCTTCTTCGGCCAGCAGCAACGGCGCGTCGCGATAGAACCGGCGCAGGTCGGCCAGCATGCCCCAGAAGCGCGGCGATACCAGATTGCGGCGCTGGCAGAACAGCCCATCCAGCGAGGTGGCGTTGTACTCCACACCGCTGCGCTCACTGTGCATGGAGAAACTCATCGTGGTCGGTTGCGAGGCTACACCCAGCTCGTCGAACAGCGCCGTCAGCAGCGGATAGTGCTGGGGGTTGAACACAATGAAACCGGTATCCACCGCCAGGCGTGCGCCATCCACCTGCACGTCGTGGGTGTGGGTGTGGCCGCCGAGGTAGTCGTTGGCCTCGAACAGCGTGACGTCGTGCTGGCCATCCAGCCACCAGGCACTGGCCAGCCCCGCGATACCCGAGCCGATGACCGCGATACGCACGTCAGTACCTCGCCTTGGCCAGAACCCACTCGGGGATGGGCTTGAGCCCTTTGACCAGGCCCAACATCGACATCGCGCGCAGTCCGTACCAGGTGAGGTCCACTTCCCACCAGCGGAATCCCTGGCGCACGGTGCCGGGGAAGAAATGATGGTTGTTGTGCCAGCCTTCGCCGAAGGTGAGCAGCGCCAGCCACAGGTTGTTGCGGCTGTCGTCGCGGGTCTCGAAGCGGCGGCGACCGAAACGATGAGCCAGCGAGTTGATGGTGACGGTGGCATGGAACAGCACGATGGTGGAAATGAAGAAGCCCCAGACCAGCAACTGCGGTCCCGAGGTGTGCAGGCCAGGCGCCCAGTGCTCCAGGGCGGCGCCCAGTGCGTACAGCGCTGCGGCCAGCACGACCGGCACTGCGGTATCGAAGCGGTCGAGCCAGCGCAGTTCGGGGAAGCGCGCCAGGTCAGGTACCCGCGACAGATCGGTGGCGAATGCCTCGCGGGTGAGGAACCAGCCCATGTGGCTGCGCCAGAAGCCGCCTTCGCGCGGCGAGTGCGGATCCAATGGCTGGTCGGCGTGACGATGGTGGTGGCGATGATGGGCAGCCCACCACAGCGGACCGCGCTGCACGCTGGAAGCGCCGATGACAGCGAACACGAACTGCACCGTTCGCGACGCGTGGAAGGTGCGGTGCGAGAAGTAGCGGTGATAGAACGCGGTGATGGCGAACATGCGCACCGCATAAAGCGCCATGGCCACGGCGACCGCCGTCCACGACACGCCTACCCAGACCACCGCGATGCACGCCAGGTGCATCAATGCGAAGGGTACCGCGCGCAACCAGTCGATGCGGCCGGGCCGTTCACCGGTGGCCACTACGCCATTGCCGGTATCGAACCAGCTCTGGAACGTACGCAGCAGGCGCCAGCGTCGACGGGGGAGGGGCGCTACAGAGGCCATGGCGGATCTCGGCGGGTGTCTTGGCTATCTGTACGCAGCAGAGCGTGCAGTGGATGCGACGCGACGCGGAAAATTTCGCCTTCACCCGGGCGTCACGGTGCAGCCGTCAACCAAGGGCTGGGTCCATACCCGCTGCCAGTCGCTTGCCGGGCGTTCGGCAGCTGGCGAGCTGAAGCGCACCGTCACCTGCGGGTAGCTGCCGCGGGCATCACGCAGGTTGCTGGTGCCGCGGAATTCCAGCAAGCGACGGTCGGCGTTGGCATAGACCAGTGACAGGCGGGGCGCGACGCCGCCGTACCAGGTGTCCAGACTGACGTCGATCGATTGGCCATCGATACCCTGCCAACGTACCGGACCGATGCGCCGCACCTGCACCGGGAAATAGCGCTGCCGTCCCGGCACCAGGAAGGGCAGGCTGATGCGTTCGCCGCGCAGCAGCGCCGGCCAGTGCGCGCGCACCGCGGCGTCGAACCCTGCATCGATCACCGCGTCCGGTGGCAGTTCAAGCTGGCGCCGCCGCAGCTCGCTGGCGGCATCCTCCTTCCAGGCAATCGACACCGAGTCGCCAGTGGCATCGACTACAGCAGCCTGGCCGCTGCGGCGGTCTTCCAGCGAGTAACCCCGTGCCTGCGGGCGGGCACTGGCGGGCAGATGCTTGCGGGCGAAGGGTTGACCACCCGGGCACTGGTACAGCACCCAGCGCTCGGCGCCCTCCGTTGCCTCGCGCCGCCAGTGCACTTCACGGTAGAGGATGCCGCCCTGCGCGGAGGTGGCCACGCCCTCGCTTCGCAGCCAGGGTGCCGCCAGCGCGGCGTGAGGCAGGCACAGCAGCAGCCAGGCAGTGCGCATGGGTCGTGATCCGGAAGGGAGGGCTCAGGGCGTACGGCAGCGGCGGCCGGTTGGATGCACAGCGCCGGCTGCATCCAATTGCTGCCCCTGCGCGTACAGAGGACAGACCTTCACCCGCCCGCTGCGAACCCAGATGTACCCTGACGCCGCCAGCACACTCCTCAACTTCGATAGCGCACGCACCGTGTCCAGTTCCCAGCAGCCGAGCAGCGAGCCGACGAACTGGGCCGGTGACATGGACGGCGTGGCGCGCCTGCGCGACCGCGACTGTTTCATGCGGATCTACGACTACTTCATGCCGCGATTGTGCGTGTACCTGCGCGGCCTGGGTGCACCGGATGCGGTTGCCGAGGAACTGGCGCAGGAATGCCTGCTGCGCCTGTGGCTGCGAGCGGCCGACTACGATGCGGCCCAGGGCGCGCTGAGTACGTGGCTGTACCGGATTTCGCGGAACCTGCATATCGATCGCATCCGTCGCGAGCGAAGCTGGATGCAGGTGCAGTCAGCGGTGGAGGATGCTGCCACACTTGACGTGATCGAGCGCAGCAGCGCCGAGCAGTTCGCAGACCAGGCACGGCTGCGCCAGCGCATCAACGAGTTGCCCGCGGTGCAGGCGCGGCTGGTGCGGATGTCCTATTTCGAGGCCAAGAGCCACAGCGAGATCTCAGAGGCGCTGGGCATGCCGCTGGGGACGGTCAAATCACACCTGCGCCGTGCGTTTCTGCAACTACAGGCCAAAGTGGGAGGTGCGTCGTGAACCCGCATCACCACTTGCACGAATCCACCCTGATGAGCTATGCCGCCGGCGCGCTGCCGGCGCCATTGAGCATCGTGGCCGGTGCTCATCTGGAGCAGTGCCCGCATTGCCGTCACCGCCTGCGCGACGCAGAGGCGATCGGCTCGGTGCTGCTGGAGCAGACCCAGCCACCCGCAGCCGACACGCGACGCGAACAGCTGCGTGAGGCGATGCTGATGCAACTGGCCGCGGAAGCGCCGATGGCCATGGCTGGGGTCGCACGCCCCGTGCCGAAGGAGCGGCCCGAGGCCGATCCGGACCATCTTCCTGCTTCGCTTCACCCGTATTTCGGTGCGTCGCTCAGTGGCCTGCGCTGGCGCTGGATGGCGCCGGGTGTGCACTGCATCCGTGCAGAGCAGATGCCTTCGCTGATAATGCTGAAGATCGCCCCGGGCAAGTGCCTGCCGATGCACAGCCACGGCCGCAGCGAGCTGACCCAGATCCTGCGGGGCTCGTACAACGATGCGCTGGGGCTGTTCGCGCCCGGCGACGTGGCGGATCTGGATGAAGACGTGGAGCATCAGCCGGTGACTGCGCCCGGGGTTCCCTGCATCTGCGTGTCCGCGTTGGATGCACCGTTGGTGTTCAGTGGCTGGCTGGCGCGGAAGATCCAGCGTTTCGTGAAACTCTAGCGGGGGCGACGATGGCCGGGACGGGCGCATTACGGATTCTGTTGACCGGTGCCGCAGGCCTGGTCGGGCAGGGTGTGGCGTTGGCTTGCCAACGCTCACCACATGTGTCCGGCCTGACAGCGCTGGTCCGCCACCCGGGAAGTCTGAGCGGTGCCGGCAGCGAACTGATCGTTCCGGACTTCCTGCGTATCCAGGGGCGGTTGGAAGAACTGGCCGGGTTCGATGCCTGCTTCTATTGCGCCGGCGCACCACCGGTCGGCACCACTGAGGCCGAATACCGGCGCGTGACCTTGGACACGACATTGGCGGTGGCCCGTGCCTGGGCGGCTGCGAATCCCGAAGGGTTTTTTTTGTATGTATCCGGTGCCGGTGCGGACCCTCGGAGCCGGCTGATGCCGTTGAGGATCAAGGGCGAGACCGAGGTCGCATTGCAGGCCCAGCCGGTGCGTACCGTGATGCTGCGCCCGGGCGGCGTGCGGCCGGTATCGGGAACCGGCACGCGCCACGCGGTGCTCAAGCCCTTGTACTGGGGTGGCGCGCCGTTGATGAAACTGGCTGGCGCACTCGTCCCTTCACTGGTCACCAGCAATCTGGCGGTGGGCCAGGCGATGATCGCACTGGCCGGAAGAGAGCATCCGCCTGCGACGGTGGAGTGCGCGGACATCAACCGGATCGCGGCAGGCATGCGTGATCCGGCCGCGTGAGCTCAGTGCGCGGCAGCGTCCAGCGCGGTGCGTACCGCCTGCGCAAGGTCACTGCGGGTAAACGGCTTCGGCAGCAGCGCTGGGAACCGCCCCTGACTGCCCACCGCTTCGTGGTCGCGTGGATAGCCCGATGTGAAAAGCACGGCAATTTCTGGCCAGCGCTCGCGGACCTCGCGGACCAGCTCCCAGCCCGACATGCCGGGCATCACCACGTCGGAGAACAGCAGGTCGACCCTGGTGTCCGGCCGCTCCAGCAACCGCAGTGCGGATGGTCCGTCATGCGCTTCCAGTACGCGGTAGCCCAGCAGGCGCAGTGAATCAACCGTGTGCGCGCGCACATCGTCGTTGTCCTCGGCCACCAGGACGGTTTCCTCGCGCGGCGCGTAACCGGCCAGGCCAGCCTGCGGCGCACGTGCTTCGCAGGGCAGGGCCAGCGGTGAGCGCGGGAACATCATGGTGATACTGGTGCCGCCGCCTTCCACCGAATCGATCAGCACGTGGCCGCCGGACTGCTTGACGAAGCCATGCACCATCGACAGACCAAGCCCGGTGCCGCGGCCGACCTGCTTGGTAGTGAAGAACGGTTCGAACACGCGCGCCAGGGTAGCCGCGTCCATGCCGTGGCCGTTGTCGCGCACCCGCAGCATCACGTACTCGCCCGGCGTTGCATCCGGGAACAGGGCGGCGTAATCGTGGTCGAGGTGGCTGTTGTCGACCTCGATCACCAGCCGGCCGCCATGTGGCATCGCATCGCGGGCATTGACCGCCAGGTTCAGTACGGAGGCCTCCAGCTGGCTGACGTCGATCTCCACGCACCAGATGTCCTGGGCGCTGCGGATCTCCAGCTGCACCAGCTCGCCCAGCGCACGCTGCAGCATGTCGTGCATGTCCAGCAGGCGCTCGTTGAGGTTGGCGGCCTGGCTGTGCAGCGGCTGGCGTCGGGCAAAGGCCAGCAGGCGCTGGGTCAGGCTGGCGGCACGGCCCACGCCCTTCAGCGCATTGTCCAGCGCACGGCTGACCATCGCACCGGGTTCGCCTGCGCGCTCGTTGAGCAGCATGGCGTGCTCAACGTTGCCGGAAATGACCGTAAGGATGTTGTTGAAATCATGCGCGATGCCGCCGGTGAGCTGGCCGACCGCCTCGATCTTCTGTGACTGGCGCAGCGCATGTTCAGCCTGCAGCCGCGCGGTGGTTTCCACCGCCTCGGAAACCACGGCTGTGACCACGCCTTCGGTATCCAGCAGCGGACGGAACGAGAAATCGAAGCTGCGCCGGCCGGTCGGGAGCTCCAGCTCCAGTGCATGCAACGAACTCCGGCCCTGTACGGCTGCGGCGACGGCCCGGTCGATCAGCGCGCCGATGCCATCGGTTGTGCCGAACCAGATCGATTCGCCAAAGCGCTGGCCAATGACGTCCCCCTTGTCTGCCAGCACCGCGGCCAGTGACGCGTCATTGGCATCAACCACGCGTCCGGACAGATCCAGCAGCACCTGATGCTGGAAGCTGGATTCGAAGATCGCCTGCAGGCGCCGCTTGCTGGCCCTCAGTTCGGTGGTGCGCGCCTGCACCTGTCGTTCGAGTACCTGGTTGTCCTCGCGCAGCGCCAGTTCGGCCTTCTTCAACAGTGAAACATCGCTGCCCATGCAGATGTAGCCGACCACGCTGCCATCGGCGGCTTGCTCAGGCACGCAGTCCATCTGCACGAACCGTGATTCGCCGCTGCGGTGGATCAGTTCGACCTGGAAGCTGGTGCGTTCGCCCCGCAATACCCGCTCCAGGCTGGGCAGGGCGTGCTCGAAGGCAGAAGTCCCGCTGACATCCCGTGCCGCGCGACCCAACAGTTCTGCAAGGCTGAATCCGTGCCAGTCCAGGAACGCCTTGTTGGCAAACCGGTAGCGATGGTCCTTGTCCAACTGGGCGATCAGCGCCGGGACGGCATCGGTTACCTGCTGCAGCTGGGCCTGGCTTTCGTTCAGCGCGGCCTGCGCATTGGCCAGCTGGGTACGCTCGTGCGCCTCCTGGCGGGCGCGGCGGATCGCATCGGGCAAGCGTTGCAGGCGTTGCTTCACCACGTAGTCGCGCGCACCGCGCGTGAGTGCCTGTACCGCCAGTTCCTCGGTCAGCGTGCCGGAAACAAAGATGAAAGGCGTCTGCGGCACGCGTTCGCGTGCCAGGGCAAGTGCTGCGTCACCATCGAAGCCTGGCAGGACATGATCGGCGAGGATCACGTCAAACGCACGGTTGTCGATGGCCTCGATGAACGCATTGCGGGTCCACAGGCGCTCGGCCTCGAAGTCGAGGCCGGCGCGCTGCAACTGTGCGCTGATCAGCTCCGCATCAAGCGCGCTGTCCTCCAGCATGAGGATGCGCAGGCGCTCGCTGCGGCGCGATCCATCACGCATTGTGCTGCCCCGAGCCGTTGGGCCGATGCGGCGGCGGCTGGTTGGTGATGCCCCAGAACATGCCCAGCCCCTGGATGGCGTCGAAGAACTCCTTGAAGTCGACCGGCTTGACCACGAATGCGTTGACGCCCAGTTCGTAACTGCGAACCAGGTCCTGCTCTTCACGCGAAGAGGTCAGCATCACCACCGGCGTGCTGCTCAGATCCGGGTCGCTACGCACCTGTTCCAGCACCTCCAGGCCGTTGACCTTGGGCAGCTTCAGGTCCAGCAGCACCACCACCGGGCCGCCGTGCATGGCGCCGGCAAACTTGCCTTCGCAGCGCAGGTAGTCCAGCGCTTCGGCGCCGTCGCGTACATGGATGACATCGTTCAGCAACTGGCAGCGCGACAATGCGGCCAGAGTCAGCTCTGCATCCTTGGGGCTGTCCTCAACCAGGAGGATCGGCCGCAGGTCCCTCATGGGTGATCTCCTGTGGAACGGGGTAGGGTGAAGTGAATGGTGGCGCCCTTGCCGGGCTCGCCCTCGGCCCAGGTACGGCCGCCATGGCGGCTGATGATGCGGCGTACATTGGCCAGGCCGATGCCCGTGCCTTCGAACTCTTCGACGTGATGCAGGCGTTGGAACACGCCGAACAGCTTGTCCACGTAGCGCATGTCGAAGCCGCAGCCGTTGTCGCGCACGAAGAAGTGGTCTTCGTCGTCGCTGCGTTCGTGACCGACCTCGATAACAGCCTGGTCGCGCTCGCGGGTGAACTTGATCGCGTTGGCCAGCAGGTTCTGCCAGACCAGGCGCAGCATCGTCGGATCGGCTTCGACCTCCGGCAGCGGTGCGAGCGTCCACTGCACGTCGCGGCCGGCGTAGTCCAGGGCCAGGCTCCGGCGCACATCCTCGGCCAGCGCGGTCATGTCCATCCGCACACGCCCCAGCGTGGAGCGCCCCATCTGCGAGAAGCTGAGCAGGTCATCCACCAGTGTTCCGGCGGACTTGGCCGATTCCACGATCGTGTCCAGGAAGCGGCGCTCGGTATCGTTCAGGCGCTCGCCCGCCGAGCTGCCCAGCAGTTCGGAATAACCGACAATGTGACGGAACGGAGCGCGCAGGTCGTGGCTGACCGAGTAGGAGAAGGCTTCCAGTTCCTTGTTGCTGCGGAGCAGCTGCTCGTTCAGTTCGGCCATTTCCTCGGCCTTGCGCAACACGATATCGACGATGGCCGTGCGCATCTCGTGTGCCGCGTCGCAGTCAGCATCGCTCCACGGCAGGCTGCGCTGCTGCACGGTCTCCTTCCAGGCCTCGAACGAGTTGCGCGGAGACAGCGCCACGCCCGGTGCTGCTTCCTTGCGGGGATCGCCACCCCAGCGCACGGTGCGCACCACTTCCGGCCGGAACCACATCAGGTAACTGTCATGCAACTGCGAAATGGACACCGCCAGCACGCCGCTGGCTACGTCGGCCAGGTGCGCGGCAGGTGACCAGTCGGCTGCCAGGTGATCGGTGCAGTAGGTTTCCTGGCCGGCCTGCTGCGTGGCCAGCCAATTCGCCAGGGCCAGCACGTCGCTGGCAGAAGGGCACTGGCCGACACGCAGGCAATCGCCCTTGTGCACGATCACCGCGCCGGCCGCGCCAGTCAGCGACAGCAGGCTGGCCTCGTCGTCGCGCAGTGCGGCCATGAAGTCCTCATCACCGGCCATGCGTGCCAGCAGCTTGACCAGCACAGAACGCCGGGCCACGCGCTCTTCGATCGCACGCGCACGCTCCTTCAACGCAATCTGCAGCGACAGGATCTGGCCCATGAACTCGCAGGCAGTACGCACGTGGTACGGCAGGCGGCGCGGCTGCACGGTGTGACAGGACACCAGGCCCCACAGCCGGCCTTCATGCACCAACGATACCGACATCGACGCACCAGTTCCCATGTTGCGCATGTAGTGCAGGTGTACGGGCGAGACGCTGCGCAGCACGGCCAGGCTCAGGTCGGTGGGCGGCGCGTCGCGATGGTCCTCGGCCCGCATCAGCGGGGCAGGGGTGTAGTTGTTGTCCGCAATCAGGCGGACCCGGTTGCGCCGATATAGTTCGCGGGCCTGCGCGGGAATGTCCGACTCAGGGAAGCGCAGGTCCAGGTAGGACGGCAACAGGCCGTTGCCATCCTCAGCCACCACGATGCCGTTCCAGCCGGCATCGAACTGATAGACCAGGGTGCGGTCAAAGCCGGTGAGCCGCCGCATGTGCGCGGCCGCAAGCCTGCACAGGTCTTCCACGGTCGCCGCCGATTCAATGCCGGTCATCAGCTCGCGGATGGCCGGATACAGTTCTTCCAGTGAGCCCGGTTGGCCGGGAACCGGTGCTTCCAGTTCGACCAGCAGATCGTTGGCGGAACGGTGCACCAGCAACTGATGCCGGCCGAGGCCATCCAGATGCACGGCACCGACATGGGCACTGCTGCCGATCACGGCCTGCTGGAACAGGCCCTGGAACGGCGCCAGCACGCCGCCAAACACCTCGCTGACATGCTGCGTCAACGGTTCGCCGAACTGCTGCAGCAGGCCGGGATGGCTGATGGCGCGCTCGCGCACCTGCAGGGACTGCGGTTCAACGACCAGAAGCACACCGTAGGGCTGGATCGCGCCGGGGGTGTGGATCGGTTCGCGCGCGCAACTGGACAAGGCAGTGTCGTGCGCGGACTCAGCAGAAGGCATCAAGGGCGGGACTCATCATTTGTGGATGGCTGGAAAGGCCCAGTGGTACATCCGGTACCCCTCAATGGTGAAGCAAAATCATGCATTCGCCTACCAGTGTATGCGTGTGAAGCGTGCTTCTGTCCAAGCTGAATTCTTCATGTGGGGACGAGGTCGAGCACTTGCAGTTTTCGCGAAGAATACATCTCCGCTGCACATCAGCTCGACAGGTCATTGCCTAGAGTGGATCCACTTCCCTGAGCGACCGCCCCGTGAACCTGCAGCCCGCGCCCCTGTCCCCGTACCGCATGCTGGCTGACAGCTGCCAGTTTGAACTGCTGGATGTGGATGCGCTGCAGGATCCGGCCAGTGGCCGGCTGCTGCACCTGTATTCGCTGGTTGCCCGCTGCCTGTCCTGCGAGACGATCTTCAAGGCCGAAGAAGGGCAGGGCCTGGTCAGCCATACTGCGGCACGGGTGGTGCGGTGCCCCACCGGCTGCGGCCAGCAGGCATTCAAGCCGGCCCTGCTGCGGACCTGGCGCCCGCAGGCCATTGCCCAGGCGTGAGCGGCAGGCGACCTTGTCATAGCAGTCCGGGATTGGCTCGCCATACCGCAAAGTTGAGCGCCGAGGCGAACGAAATCCAGACCAGGTAAGGAAGCAACAGCACCCCCGCAATCGGGCGGGTGCGCGCGAACGTGACGATCGTCGCGCACACCAGCACAATCAATACAAGAATGTCGGCGAAGGCAAGCGCGCCCAGCCTCCAGCCGAAGAAGAGCCAGCTCCACAGTGCGTTGACGGCCAGCTGCACCAGATAGAGCACCAGCGCGGGTCGTGCCCCACGCCAGCCACGTTCGCGCCAGGCCAGCCACGCGGCAATCGCCATCATGGCGTAAAGCAGCGTCCACACCGGGCCAAAGACGCTGGCCGGTGGCGCCCACCCGGGGAGGGCAAGGGTGGCGTAGAAGGTGGCCGCCGATGTGGATGCCCACGCGCCCAGGGCGGCCGCCGCGAAGGTGATCGTCACCCATCCCAGAAGACCGGAAATCTGTGAACTCCGCTTCATACCGTACAGCTCCCTGATGCGCATGCTCCCGTATACGCACAGAGGCCGCGAATGGATGCAGGCTGCGGGCCTTCTCAGTCTGAAGAGCCGGCGGTGCTCGTGCCCTGGCTTGCCGGCAGCAGGGAAGGCTGTTGATCAAACCACTCACGTGCCTTGGACAGATGCCATTGGCGCCGGTCACCGTCCAGCTCGATGCCCGCACCCAGCAGTCCCCAGCGCAGGTAGAGATCGCCGCGTTTGCGCTGTTCCAGAAGATCCAGCCGCGCGCGTACCGACAGGCGATCATTCTCGGCCTGCAGTCCATCGATGACCAGATGGCCGGGGCGCCAGCGCAGCGTCGCCTGTGCCTGCACCTGACCGGAATCGAGGAGGGACAGCGTCCAGCGTGGGTAGTCGGTGCGCTCTGCGAACAGCGCGAGCAACGGACGGGCATCGCTGAGATCCAGATCCGTGGTGGCATCCACCTGGAATGGCGACTGCGCATCGATACGGCCACGTTTGAAGGCCGCGCGGCCTTTCCAGGCGGTTGCGCGCTCCGTACCCGCCACCTGCACGTTGCGTAGCTCGACCGTGGTGCCGGACAGATCAAAGTGGCGCTGGTTGAAGTCGCCACGGCGCAGCGTTGCGTTCACGTCGACGTCGCCGCCCATGTCCAGCCCCGCCACCTTGGCACTGGCGTTGCGCCCCAACAGCCGGGCCGTGCCATGGCCAACGCGGCCATCGGTATCGAGGGTGGCATCACCGCTGAGTGAGCCGGTGCCGCGCAGCAGGCGCACCTGTTTTGAACCGAGATAACGGTTGTAGGCCGACAGATCTGGAATGGTGGCTTCGCTGAAGCTCAGGTGCGCGCGCACGCCCTTGCGCAGCTCCTGCAGGCGACCGTCGCCGGTCAGATCCAGCGCCAGATCACGACCATCGAACAGCCGAACGTCCTTGGCATCGGTGGGACGCGCGGTGAAGCGGGGCAGGCGGACGGCAAGCAGGGCCAGATTTGGAGCGCCTGACTTCAGTTCCCCGTGCGCGCTGGCGGCACCGGCAAGCCGGACGCCGGCGACCTCGGCAACTGCTTCGGCAGAGGGAATGTCCACCGTGCTGCCTTCGCTCAGCTCGCCGTTGCGCAGCCGCAGGTCGGCCTTCAGTGTGCCGCCGCCGTCCAGTTGCAGCCACGGCTTGCGGACGAACAGGGCAGGGATCCAGTTGAGTGAGGTGAACGTCCATTCGCCGCGCACCGTGCCGGAACTGCGCTCCAACAACTGAGCGAGGTCCTGGAAGGGGATATCACGGCCGGTGATGTGCAGGTCCGCGTCCACTTCGCTGCCTGAGCCGGGCTTTGGCGGCAGGCGGGCCTGCAGGCGCAGGTCGTTGGCCACGTTGAGCTGCAGGGCCAGCACGCCGCGATCGGGGGCGCCGTCACCGAGATAGAGCGGCACCTGCCACAGCGCGTGGTCCTTGGGCTGCAGTTGGCCGTCGATCAGGTGCAGCGCCAGCTGCAGGCGGCCGGGCACGGGCGCGCTGGAGATCTTCGGCTTTGTGACATCCGTATCCATGCGCAGTCCCTGGCTGCGTGCATCAACGTCCAGCTGGGCATGCAGGATCTTCAGTTTGGCGAGGCCCGGCGCCTGGTCCCGGTAATGACGCGGATAGCTGAAGCGTGCGGCAAGGTTCATGTCATCCAGCACCTGCACGCCATCGAAGCTGGTGTCCGCACCCTTGAACGTGACGGCTGAATCGAGCAGTTCCGAGGGGCCACCGCGCAGCTGCTTGATGAAGCCGACCGTGCCCTGGCCCTTGCCGATGATCAGCAGCTTGCCGAAACGGGCGCTGCGGATGCTGTCGCTGTGGATGGCATCGAAACGCAGCGTCCAGCCCTGGTCGCTGCGCGGGGGCGGCGGAATGGCCTCGTCAACGCGGCTGATCTCGGCCGATACGCCCGTGGCCTGCAGGCGCGGAACCCGTACTTCGCGCTGGAACAGAGGCAGGACTGCCAGCCTGGCGCTTGCCCGGTCGGCATGCAGCACGTAGACGGTGTGGTTGACGTGGCCGCGCATGTGCACGTTCCAGGCGATCACGTGGCCGGGAAGCAATGTGATGGCCGGGCCTGTGGTCATCACGAACTTGTGCGGTTTGCGGTTGGTGACCTGGTCGAACAAGGGCGTGTTGAGGAAGATGTTGCCGGCCAGGAGGTACAGCGCGTAGAGGCCCAGCAGGATATAGATGGCAATGCGCCATCGCCGTGACAGGTAAAGCGCGGGCGCAGGAGGAGGGGACATGTACCACTCGAACAACGAGGACCCCCGCACTATTGCGAAGTGAGCGGCGGCAACGTGTGAAGCCGGTGCGCTGCGCAGGTTCGTTGTGATGTGCCACGCTAAATCAATTGCAATCCATCGGGATGGGGTTGGGTTTCATACAATCCTTCCGGGACCTGCTCAACATCCAAGGAAGACACTGTGAGACAACGCGTCATCGTATGCCCGCTGATCCAGAACCAGGGCGCCTATCTGCTGTGCCGTATGCCGTTGGATCGTGGTGCATTTCCAAGCCAATGGGCGCTGTCCGGTGGCGGGCTGGAGCCAGACGAACGCATCGAGGATGGCCTGCGCCGGGAAATCCGTGAAGAGCTGGGGCCCGCGTTGCGGATCGGCGCCATTCAACCGTGGACCTTCCGCGACGACATCCGCACCAAGCTCTATCCGGACGGTTCCAGTGAGCAGATTCACATGATCTACCTGATCTTCGACTGCGAAGCACTGAACCGTGACGTTACGATCAACGAAGAGTTTGATGCCCATGCCTGGGTAGAGCCGAAGGATCTGGGTGCGTACGACGTCAATGCGGCGACCCGGATCACGCTTCTGGCGAAGGGGCTGCTTTCGAACTAGTGCAGGAAGAGGTGCCAGGTCGAGATAGAGGGCCTGCGCCAGCGGACTGCCACAGGCCATTAACGTGACGCATCACACCGGGCGGAAATCACGTTCCTGTCAGGGCAAGTGGCCGGCCGATACAATTGGAGGCGGGAGAACGATGAAGGTCCTGCTTTGGGCGCCTACAGCTTTATTTGCCTTGCTGTCATTGAGAGCGTTGGCTTTCGTGGCCTATCAAGGACTGAATGGAGCCGCCTTTAAAGAGGAAGAAATCATTGTCGCGGGGGTCGGCTTGGTTTGCGGCTGGATTGCCTGGGTCATGCACAAGACCCTGATTGGACGATGGAGGAAGCCGTAGCTGCCAGGCCGCGAGGGGCACGCTGGGGAGGCTGGCTTCTTGGCTTGGCATAGCAAGGCCGGTGATTGAGGTGAGCGGTACGCCAGCGTCCTCGGGGATGCTTTGAACATAATATACATTATGCGAAATGGCGTATCGCATTTGCCGCGTGTGGTTTTCAGAAGAAGTCGTCCATCCTCGCAGTAGTTAAATGTCCATACGTCTGCGTACCCATCCATGCTGGCTCTCTCTCTCTCTCTTGAGTTGCCTCCAATCCTGCTGACTGCCACAACGGAAACGCCCAAGATCCCACAGCTGTCCGCCCGTATTTCCCCACAAGGACGCCCGCGATTTCCAGATCTCCCCCAAAGATGCCCTTGATTCCTGGATCCGCACCTAAGACGCCCTCGATTTCTGGCTCCACATCCAGCTCGCCCTTGAGTTCCCAACTGCGCACCTGATCGGTCAGAGCTTGTCGCCTGCACTTCCCAGTTCCGCCAGTCGCGACATTGGTCGCAAGAACAATTAGACGAGATCTCGGGCCTGAACGTGCGAACAGTTCAGCGGGTTGAGCAGGACTACAACACCGCGACTTCCCTGGGTGACGCGCCACGCCCCGCTCCACCTGCTCAAGCGCGTCGCTCGCCCCCTGACCAAGCTTTGACCTTAACTGGGCGTCGGTGACTCCCTCCCGTTCTGGTCGGCATCTGGGCCTTGTAGCGGCTCAAGCGCTGAGCTATAACGCCTTAGCCAGTCGCTATAAAGCGCCGGTGTTGTGCCCGCATAGCCAATAGGCTCCGGGTGCCCGAGGTCCACCCAATGGGGGCACGGGAATCCTTCGATTCCGGAGCCATCCATGACCGCCAAACGCCGCAGATCCCTTCGCACTTCTGCCTTCTACGCCCAATCGGGCCGTTGCTTCTATTGCGGCCTGCCGATGTGGCTCACTGCACCCTCAGAGCTCGGGCTGAAGGCCAGTAAGGCCCGAGCCTTTCAATGCACCGCCGAGCACCTGGTGGCCCAACAGGACGGGGGCAGAGACGTGTCCGGGAACGTGGTGGCCGCGCATAGCCGGTGCAACCAGGGCAGGCACCAGCGGAAGGGACCAGCCCCTTCCGCTGAAGCGTTCCGGGCGCTGGTTCAGACGCGGCTGGCAATGGGGAGATGGTGGTCCCGACTGCCATCAGGGATTGCACGTGCTTCCGTATGGCCAATTGAATTGAATCTTTGCAAGGAATCGGCAGCTGCTTGCCTGATTCGCTAGTCCACACTAGTGGCGCCCGGTTGCGGTGCTAGAACGGCGAGTCTGCTGCGAAATGGTCGCGCATTGGGCCTAACAAGGTCTGCGACCCTGTCAACACGTCCGAGAATTCCACCTGTCGCCACCTTCTCGTTCCAATATCGTTCCATCCACTCGGCTTTATCCAGGATCTTACCCGGAGCGCCTAGCAGCCTCTTGGCGATGAAATGCCGGATGAGAGCGGCCTGGCTATCGAGAATCACGACGCCCGCCCTTGGATTAGAGTCATAAGCGCTGTACGAGATCAGATAGTGGACATAGTGGCGGTCTGGCTCTTCGTCATCCCACGTCAACAGGTTGCTTAACCCCGCAGCGCGAGCATCCGATCGCACCTCTTCGCTCACGAGCACCATGGGATTGCGTGCTTCCTTACATTCCATGCGATAGGCGTCCAGCATCGCCGGTCCGAAGATCATCTGAGAATCATGATGAATGCTTCCAACTGTGAGCCCTCCACGTATCAATATATCAACCACTAGCAGGTTCTCGGCCAACATTCTGATGCAGCTCAGGATGTCGGCAAGGCCAGCAGGAGAGCGGCTGCTTGATATGACGATGCAGTCGCTGAAGTAAGTGAACAAAAGTCCTGTTGCTGGGTTGCAGCACGCTGTGTTCTTTAGTCTGTCGATGGCCTCTGCTATTTCATCAAGCTTGCTCATGTCGGCTGCCGACTCTTGGACAAGTGTGGAGAACCCGAGCATGTCGATGAAGGCGACGTACTTATCTTGGTAGAGCATGAAGAACTCCTTAGATGGTCGTGCCCATGGTGCCGAGGGCGGTTCCATTTGACCAGCGGGTGCGGGGCACGTCATAGGCCATGGAGCAATGTCAGCGACCTGGCTCGCGCACTAGTCTCGCAGAGGCTTGTTACGGCGCATCTTCGCATCGGATAGAAGCGAGCGAACGAGAGAGTTGAAGTCCATCCTGGCCCTAAAAGTTTCCTTCACCCTTGGTTAAACGAATGTCCGCTTTCGGTCAGAAGCGGACCAAAGTAGCCGGTGCTCTTCGCAGCCCGTACGCGACTTGGAGTCATATCATCAATCTGTATCAGGGCTCAGACCTAAGTGCCTGATGGTCCAATTCAGCGACACTATCCAGCTTCGGCGTCATCGCACACTTCGGGATACAGCCAGCGCGATCCGCTTATGGAACCAAACCGCACTGTGCCTTACTCTTAAGGAACATTGCCAACGGCAACCTTCGGCAATTGAATTTAGAGAATCCGGGCGGTTCATCCCGCGCGGCCCGTTAATGTCTACAGCTGTGGAGTTGTGAATGGCAGAAGATCAAGGTGGTGAAGAGGTAATTAGGGAGATAGGGAAGGCGCTAGCCCTTGCGTCTGAGCTTGATCCACAAATTGTTAGATCGCTTCGCTCCGCGATTGTTCAGGCGATGTCTGATTACGAGGACGACACGAATGCACAAGCTGCAGCCGCACTTGCGGCGGTTCTCGATTTTAGACCTGTGACGACCCAAGACGCCCTCTCGCAAACCTTGGGTGAGATCGGGAAGCTGGTCCAAGGTCTCACCGGACTGGAGGACGTTCATTACACTGTTGAGACACCAGAAGGTCGCCGAGTTCGCTCAATCCGGTCACATCTACCAACTGTATCACCCCAGCGTTTGACGGATCACGAGCAGGCAGATCTTGAGGCCTATATCGCTCGATATCTGCCACCGGACGACCCTCGCGAGGAACACGCGCCACGAGGACCGCGACTGTGACGATCAGTAAGTTAGCAATCCTCAACGCTGTGAAAGCAGCCATTTCGCGTGCTAAGGCGAGCGGGTCTCCCTACGCGCAAGGAAAGGCTTACGAACTTCGGGTGCTGCTTAGGCTTCTGCGAATCATCGATAGTGCGGGCTACAAGCTCACGTGTACCCCCAAGATGGCAGGCGTCCTGACGTTTGGAGGATCTCCATGCAAAGCAAACCATCCGGATCACGATTACATCAGTGGATCTACGTCTACTGAGAAGCTCGAGATTAGGATTTCAGTGCAGGTCACCACACTAAGCCATAGCTGGAAAGGCACGACGGTGGTCAAAGCGGCTGACCGTCACGAGATTGACGTCGGTGTATATCGTCCGATTAAGACCCGTCGCTATCCCGCATTTACGGAGTTACTTCTTGGGGTCTCGTGCAAGACTGGCGGCTGGAACAAGGCGTACGTCCGCGAGGCGCTAGGTATGCGTAGGGAGCTAGGATTCCTCACATCACCTAGGACGAGCTTGACGAGCTCAGCTCCGTGGTTCATCGCAACAGTTCCCTGCGATCCTCCGGTTCCCTTTGCCTTGTACGCGACCAACGCTGGGTCCGCCGTGTATGCGTCGTTGGCAGCTTTGGGGCTCTACGTCGAGCACTACAAGGGGTAGCGGAAACAGGCTTTGGAGTACGGATCAACTCAGGTGTGTCGAGAACGATGCCCGCTTTGGGTCGAAGGCGGATGCCATCACCGGGCCGGTCGCCGCCCAATGTCCGCTTCCGGCCAGAAGCGGACATCCACCCTGCCCTCGATAAACATCCCAAATCCACGGACGACCTTGGTCTGCTTTGGCCTTCTGCCTTAGGGCCAGACCTGAACTTCGATTTCAGCCCCTAGCGTATTTGACTCCCGCGACCTAGATCTCTCCTAGATCCTTGAGCAGGGCTTGCCCCTTCTGCAGAAACCCAACTAGCAGTCGACCTCCTGCTACTTTCCGGCCCAATTGCCCATTGAGGTAGCTGACCTGGAGACGCGCATGGGCCAGCAGATCCACCTGGGCCATGCTAGGGGTCGCGGCCTGGAGCGGTTCGCCCGGCGACGCCATCTGCCCCCCGATCGGCTGGACAACGCAAGGGCGCCGGCTGTCACTCTTCGCATACGCCGTGGCCATCATCCGGCCGTTCTTCAACGACCATCCACCAAGCACCAACTCGGTCCCGAGTTGCTCGATCGGCAATCCCGCTTCGCTAACCGCTTTCTCAAAGTTCGGCCAGAGTTGGTCCACCACCAGCCCTAGCTCGGCAGATAGCTGTTCTATTGTGAAATCTGCGCGGAAGCTGGCCTGCAGTGCAAGCTCGTAGATGCGGAGGAAGGGGGAACCGCAGAATTCGGAAAAAATCGTACGCTAAGCTAACGGTGTTCTCGTGACAGCTCTTTGACTAGGCTTTCTAAGGGGTCGTCTCAGAAAACGGAAAATAAAGCACGCTAAGGCATAGCCGAACCTGCCAAGCTTGCTCCACCCTGTAGTGACGCGATCAGCGGGCAGGAAACGTTCCCCCTTCGCGCATGGCAGGCGCGCACCAACTCAGACAGCACGGCCTCCATGCGCGCCAGGTCAGCCATTTTCTCGCGCACGTCCTTGAGCTTGTGCTCGGCCAGACTGCTGGCTTCCTCGCAATGGGTGCCATCCTCCAGCCGCAGCAGCTCGGCGATCTCATCCAGGCTGAAGCCCAGCCGCTGGGCTGATTTCACGAAGCGCACCCGCGTTACATTCGCCTCGCCATAGCGGCGGATGCTGCCATAGGGCTTGTCAGGCTCCAGCAACAAGCCCTTGCGCTGATAGAAACGGATGGTCTCCACATTGACCCCGGCCGCCTTGGCGAAAACGCCAATGGTCAGGTTCTCCAAATTGTTTTCCATATCGCTTGACTCCGTACATGAGTACGGAAGTAAGGTTACGCTATCCAATTTCAATTCGAAAGGACAAGCGCATGTCTGAACCAAAAACCGGGCGCGGCGCGCTCTTCACTGGAGGGCTTGCCGCCATCCTCGCCTCGGCTTGCTGCCTCGGGCCGTTGGTTCTGATCGCCTTGGGGTTCAGCGGCGCTTGGATCGGCAACTTGGCGGTGTTGGAACCCTATCGCCCCATCTTTATCGGCGTGGCGCTGGTGGCGTTGTTCTTCGCCTGGCGGCGCATCTACCGGCAGGCAGCGGCCTGCAAACCGGGTGAGGTCTGCGCGATTCCCCAAGTGCGAGCTACTTACAAGCTCATTTTCTGGATCGTGGCCGCGCTGGTTCTGGTCGCGCTCGGATTTCCCTACGTCATGCCATTTTTCTACTGATCGGAGTTCACCATGAAGAAACTGTTTGCCTCCCTCGCCCTCGCCGCCGTTGTTGCCCCCGTCTGGGCCGCCACCCAGACCGTCACGCTGTCCGTACCGGGCATGACCTGCTCCGCCTGCCCGATCACTGTCAAGAAGGCGATTTCCAAGGTCGAAGGCGTCAGCAAAGTTGACGTGACTTTCGAGACACGCCAAGCGGTCGTCACCTTCGACGATGCCAAGACCAGCGTGCAGAAGCTGACCAAGGCAACCGCAGACGCGGGCTATCCGTCCAGCGTCAAGCAGTGAGTCACTGAAAACGGCACCGCAGCACAACGGACGTCATTGTCTGGCGCCACAAACGATAAAGGATCTGTTGCATGACCCATCTAAAAATCACCGGCATGACTTGCGACTCGTGCGCGGCGCACGTCAAGGAAGCGCTGGAAAAAGTGCCAGGCGTGCAGTCGGCGCTGGTGTCCTATCCGAAGGGCACAGCGCAACTCGCCATCGTGCCGGGCACATCGCCGGACGCGCTGACTGCCGCCGTGGCCGGACTGGGCTACAAGGCAACGCTAGCCGATGCGCCACTGGCGGACAACCGCGTCGGACTGCTCGACAAGGTGCGGGGATGGATGGCCGCCGCCGAAAAGCACAGTGGCAACGAGCCCCCGGTGCAGGTAGCGGTCATTGGCAGCGGTGGAGCCGCGATGGCGGCGGCGCTGAAGGCCGTCGAGCAAGGCGCGCAGGTCACGCTGATCGAGCGCGGCACCATCGGCGGCACCTGCGTCAATGTCGGCTGTGTGCCGTCCAAGATCATGATCCGCGCCGCCCACATCGCCCATCTGCGCCGGGAAAGCCCGTTCGATGGCGGTATTGCGGCAACTGTGCCTACGATTGACCGCAGTAAGCTGCTGGCCCAGCAGCAGGCCCGCGTCGACGAACTGCGGCACGCCAAGTACGAAGGCATCCTGGGCGGTAATCCGGCCATCACCGTTGTGCACGGTGAGGCGCGCTTCAAGGACGACCAGAGCCTTACCGTCCGTTTGAACGAGGGTGGCGAGCGCGTCGTGATGTTCGACCGCTGCCTGGTCGCCACGGGTGCCAGCCCGGCGGTCCCGCCGATTCCGGGCTTGAAAGAGTCACCCTACTGGACTTCCACCGAGGCCCTGGCGAGCGACACCATTCCCGAACGCCTTGCCGTAATCGGCTCGTCGGTGGTGGCGCTGGAGCTGGCGCAAGCCTTTGCCCGGCTGGGCAGCAAGGTCACGGTCCTGGCGCGCAATACCTTGTTCTTCCGTGAAGACCCGGCCATCGGCGAGGCGGTGACAGCCGCTTTCCGTGCCGAGGGCATCGAGGTGCTGGAGCACACGCAAGCCAGCCAGGTCGCCCATATGGACGGTGAATTCGTGCTGACCACCACGCACGGTGAATTGCGCGCCGACAAACTGCTGGTTGCCACCGGTCGGACACCGAACACGCGCAGCCTCGCGCTGGACGCAGCGGGGGTCACTGTCAATGCGCAAGGTGCCATCGTCATCGACCAAGGCATGCGCACGAGCAACCCGAACATCTACGCGGCCGGCGACTGCACCGACCAGCCGCAGTTCGTCTATGTGGCGGCAGCGGCCGGCACCCGTGCCGCGATCAACATGACCGGCGGCGATGCGGCGCTCGACCTGACCGCAATGCCGGCCGTGGTGTTCACCGATCCGCAAGTGGCGACCGTGGGCTACAGCGAGGCGGAAGCCCACCACGACGGGATCGAGACCGACAGCCGCACCTTGACCTTGGACAACGTGCCGCGTGCGCTCGCCAACTTCGACACACGCGGCTTCATCAAGTTGGTTATCGAGGAAGGCAGCCATCGGCTGATCGGCGTACAGGCGGTCGCGCCGGAAGCGGGTGAACTGATCCAGACGGCGGCTCTGGCCATTCGCAACCGCATGACGGTGCAGGAACTGGCCGACCAGTTGTTCCCCTACCTGACGATGGTCGAGGGGTTGAAGCTCGCGGCGCAGACCTTCAACAAGGATGTGAAGCAGCTTTCCTGCTGCGCCGGGTGAGAAAAAGGAGGTGTTCAATGAACGCCTACACGGTGTCCCGGCTGGCTCTTGATGCCGGGGTGAGCGTGCATATCGTGCGCGACTACCTGCTGCGCGGATTGCTGCGCCCGGTGGCGTGCACACCAGGCGGCTACGGCTTGTTCGATGACGCCGCCTTGCAACGGCTGTGCTTCGTGCGGGCGGCCTTCGAGGCGGGCATCGGCCTCGACGCGCTGGCGCGGCTGTGCCGGGCGCTGGATGCGGCGGACGGCGACGAAGCGGCCGCGCAGCTTGCCCTGCTGCGTCAGTTCGTCGAGCGTCGGCGCGAAGCGTTGGCCGATCTGGAAGTGCAGTTGGCCACCCTGCCGACCGAGCCGGCACAGCACGCGGAGAGTCTGCCATGAACAACCCCGAGCGCTTGCCGTCCGAGACGCACAAACCGATCACCGGCTACCTGTGGGGCGGACTGGCTGTGCTGACTTGCCCCTGCCACCTGCCCATCCTCGCTGTCGTGCTGGCCGGCACAACCGCCGGTGCTTTCCTCGGCGAGCATTGGGTCATCGCGGCGCTCGGTTTGACCGGCCTGTTCCTTCTGTCCCTGTCGCGGGCGTTGCGGGCATTCAGGGAAAGAGAATGAGCGCTTTCCAGCCGGATGGATGGACGACGCCGGAACTGGCCCAAGCGGTCGAGCGCGGGCAGCTTGAACTGCACTACCAGCCCGTCGTCGATCTGCGCAGTGGTGGGATTGTCGGCGCGGAAGCCCTGTTGCGCTGGCGTCATCCGACGCTTGGACTATTGCCACCGGGCCAGTTCCTGCCCGTGGTCGAATCGTCCGGCCTGATGCCTGAAATCGGCGCTTGGGTGCTGGGCGAAGCCTGCCGCCAGATGCGTGACTGGCGAATGCTGGCATGGCGACCGTTCCGGCTGGCCGTCAATGTTTCGGCGAGCCAAGTGGGACCGGACTTCGACGGGTGGGTAAAGGGCGTGCTGGCTGATGCCGAGTTGCCCGCCGAGTATCTCGAAATCGAGCTGACCGAATCGGTCGCGTTTGGTGATCCGGCGATCTTCCCCGCCCTGGACGCCTTGCGGCAGATCGGTGTGCGCTTCGCCGCCGATGACTTCGGGACGGGGTATTCCTGTCTGCAACATCTGAAGTGCTGCCCAATCAGCACGCTCAAGATCGACCAATCGTTTGTCGCCGGGCTCGCCAACGACCGCCGCGACCAAACCATCGTGCACACCGTGATTCAGCTTGCGCACGGGCTGGGCATGGATGTGGTGGCTGAAGGCGTGGAAACATCGGCGAGTCTTGATCTATTGCGACAAGCGGACTGCGACACAGGACAAGGCTTCCTGTTCGCGAAGCCAATGCCGGCGGCGGCATTCGCCGTCTTCGTCAGTCAATGGAGGGGTGCCACCATGAATGCAAGTGACTCGACCACCACCAGTTGCTGCGTGTGCTGCAAGGAAATCCCGCTCGATGCCGCCTTCACCCCGGAAGGCGCGGAATACGTCGAGCACTTCTGCGGGTTGGAGTGTTATCAACGCTTCGAAGCGCGTGCCAAGACAGGGAACGAAACCGATGCCGATCCGAACGCCTGCGACTCGCTACCGTCAGATTGAGGCATACCCTAACTGGATGTCAGGCAGGGTGTCATTTTCAGAAGACGACTGCACCAATTGACGGGGCGTAACGCCAGATGTGCAGGCGACTCCTGACAACGCAATATCAGAAGTCATCTGCACCAATCTCGACTATGCTCAATACTCGTGTGCACCAAAGCGAGGTGTGAGCATGGCGTCAGACACATCATTGATTGCCGAGCAAGGCGTGGCCACCCTGCCCGATGCGGCTTGGGCGCAGGCCCGGCAACGGGCGGAAATCATCGGGCCGCTGGCAGCGCTTGATGTGGTCGGGCATGAAGCCGCCGATGCCGCTGCTCACGCGCTTGGCCTGTCCAGGCGGCAGGTGTATGTCCTAATCCGCCGTGCCCGGCAAGGTGCTGGGCTTGTGACGGACCTGGCTCGCAGCCGATCCGGCGGCGGAAAAGGCAAGGGACGCTTGCCGGAATCAGTTGAGCGCATCATCCGCGAGTTGCTGCAAAAGCGCTTCCTGACCAAGCAGAAGCGTAGCCTGGCAGCGTTCCACCGCGAGGTCGCGCAGGCTTGCAAAGCGCAAAAGCTGCGGGCGCCGGCGCGCAACACCGTGGCTCTGCGGATCGCCGGCCTCGATCCGCTCAAGGCCACTCGCCGCCGGGAAGGTCAGGATGCGTCCCGCAGCCTGCAAGGTGTCGGTGGTGAGCCTCCCGCCGTGACCGCGCCACTGGAACAAGTGCAGATTGATCACACGGTCATCGACCTGATCGTGGTGGACGAGCGCGACCGGCAACCGATTGGCCGTCCGTATCTGACCATCGCCATCGACGTGTTTACCCGCTGCGTGCTCGGCATGGTCGTCACGCTGGAAGCGCCGTCATCTGTTTCGGTCGGCCTGTGCCTTGTGCATGTCGCCTGCGACAAGCGTCCCTGGCTGGAGGGTCTGAACATAGAAATGGAGTGGCCGATGAGCGGCAAGCCCAGGCTGCTCTACCTGGACAACGCGGCCGAGTTCAAGAGCGAAGCGCTACGCCGAGGCTGCGAGCAGCATGGCATCCGGCTTGACTATCGCCCGCTCGGGCAGCCGCACTACGGCGGCATCGTGGAACGGATCATCGGCACGGCGATGCAGATGATCCACGACGAATTGCCAGGGACGACCTTCTCCAACCCTGACCAGCGCGGCGACTACGATTCCGAAAACAAGGCCGCCCTGACGCTGCGTGAGCTGGAGCGCTGGCTCACATTGGCGGTCGGCACCTACCACGGCTCCGTGCACAACGGCCTGCTCCAGCCGCCGGCAGCGCGCTGGGCCGAAGCTATCGCGCGGACCGGCGTGCCAACCGTCATCACTCGCACCACGGCTTTTCTGGTCGATTTTCTGCCCATCATCCGCCGCACGCTGACCCGCACCGGCTTCGTCATCGACCACATCCATTACTACGCCGATGCGCTCAAGCCGTGGATAGCTCGGCGCGACCGCTTGCCTGCGTTCCTGATCCGGCGCGACCCGCGCGACATCAGCCGCATTTGGGTGCTGGAGCCGGAGGGGCAGCACTATCTGGAAATTCCATACCGCACCTTGTCGCACCCGGCTGTCACCCTCTGGGAACAACGACAGGCGCTGGCGAAATTGCGGCAGCAAGGGCGCGAACAGGTGGATGAGTCGGCGCTGTTTCGCATGATCGGCCAGATGCGCGAAATCGTGTCCACCGCGCAGAAAGCTACGCGCAAGGCGCGGCGCGACGCGGATCGACGCCAGCATCTCAAGGCAACGGCAGTTCTTTTCAAAACCACGCCACCACCGGACGCGGACATGGCTGACCCGCAGGCAGACAACCAGCCACCTGCCAAACCGTTCGACCAGATTGAGGAGTGGTAGCCGTGGAAGAATATCCCATCATCGACTTGTCCCACCTGATGCCGGTGGCCCAGGGCTTGGCCCGTCTTCCGGCGGACGAACGCATCCATCGCCTTCGCGCTGACCGCTGGATCGGCTATCCGCGAGCAGTCGAGGCGCTGAATCGGCTGGAAGCCCTGTATGCGTGGCCGAACAAACAACGCATGCCCAACCTGCTGTTGGTCGGTCCAACCAACAACGGCAAGTCGATGATCGTCGAGAAATTCCGCCGCACCCACCCGGCCAGCTCCGACGCCGACCAGGAGCACATTCCGGTACTGGTCGTGCAGATGCCATCCGAACCGTCGGTAATCCGCTTCTACGTCGCGCTACTTGCCGCGATGGGCGCGCCATTGCGCCCGCGCCCACGGCTGCCGGAAATGGAGCAATTGGCGCTGGCACTGCTACGCAAGGTCGGCGTGCGCATGCTGGTGATCGACGAATTGCACAACGTCCTGGCCGGCAACAGCGTCAACCGCCGGGAATTCCTCAACCTGCTGCGTTTCCTCGGCAACGAGCTGCGCATCCCGCTGGTCGGGGTCGGCACACGCGATGCCTACTTGGCGATCCGCTCGGACGACCAGTTGGAAAACCGCTTCGAGCCGATGATGCTGCCGGTGTGGGAGGCCAACGACGATTGCTGCTCACTGCTGGCCAGCTTCGCGGCTTCGCTCCCGCTGCGGCGACCCTCGTCGATTGCCACGCTGGATATGGCCCGCTACCTGCTCACGCGCAGCGAGGGCACCATCGGCGAGCTGGCGCACCTGTTGATGGCGGCGGCCGTCGCTGCCGTGGAGAGCGGTGAGGAAGCGATCAACCATCGCACGCTCAGCATGGCCGATTACACCGGTCCCAGCGAGCGGCGGCGGCAATTCGAGCGGGAACTGATGTGAAGCCAGCGCCACACTGGCCACTGCATCCGGCTCCCAGGGAAGGCGAAGCCTTGTCTTCGTGGCTCAACCGCGTGGCCCTTTGCTATCACATGGAGGTGTCCGAGCTGCTGGAGCACGATCTTGGTCACGGCCAGGTTGATGACCTGGACACCGCGCCACCACTGGCGCTGCTGGCGATGCTCTCCCAGCGGAGCGGCATCGAGCCGGACCGGCTGCGTTGCATGAGTTTCGCCGGCTGGGTGCCTTGGCTACTGGACAGCCTTGATGATCAGATTCCAGATGCATTGGAAACCTATGCGTTCCAGCTCTCGGTGCTGCTGCCGAAACTCCGCCGTAGGACGCGATCCATCACGAGCTGGCGTGCCTGGCTGCCCAGCCAGCCGATACATCGCGCCTGCCCGCTCTGTCTGAACGATCCGGAGAACCAAGCCGTACTGCTCGCGTGGAAGCTGCCCCTGATGCTGAGCTGCCCACTGCATGGCTGCTGGCTGGAATCCTATTGGGGCGTGCCAGGGCGGTTTCTCGGCTGGGAGAACGCCGACGCCGAACCGCGCACTGCCAGCGACGCGATTGCGGCGATGGACCAGCGTACCTGGCAGGCACTGACGACCGGCCACGTGGAGTTGCCGCGCCGACGCATCCACGCCGGATTGTGGTTTAGGCTGCTACGCACGCTGCTCGATGAGCTGAACACCCCGCTTTCGACGTGCGGCACCTACGCGGGGTATCTCCGCCAAATCTGGGAATGCTGCGGGCATCCGCTGCGTGCTGGGCAAAGTCTGTGGCGACCGTATGAAACCCTGAACCCGGCAGTACGGTTGCAGATGCTGGAGGCGGCGGCAACGGCAATCAGCTTGATTGAGGTGAGGGATATAAGCCCGCCAGGCGAGCACGCAAAGCTATTCTGGTCCGAGCCCCAAACCGGGTTCACCAGTGGCCTGCCGGCGAAAGCGCCGAAGCCCGAACCCGTCGATCACTGGCAGCGTGCAATCCAGGCCATTGATGAGGCCATCATTGAAGCACGACACAACCCCGAGACGGCACGCTCGCTGTTCGCGTTGGCTTCCTATGGTCGGCGCGACCCCGCTTCCTTGGAACAGTTGCGCGCCACCTTCGCGAAGGAAGGCATCCCCCCGGAATTTCTGTCACATTATGAGCCTAGCCTACCCTTTGCATGCCTTAGACAGAATGACGGGTTAAGTGACAAATTTTGACGTGCAGAGCTTCCCGATGCAAACTGTCACATAATCGAACGTATATGTGACAGGTACAAGATGCTGATTGGCTACATGCGAGTATCGAAGGCGGATGGCTCCCAGGCGACGGACTTGCAGCGCGATGCGCTGGTCGCGGCCGGTGTTGATCCGGCGCATCTCTATGAAGACCAAGCGTCCGGAAAACGCGAGGATCGTCCCGGTCTGGCGAGCTGTCTGAAGGCACTACGGCCAGGCGACACGTTGGTCGTTTGGAAACTGGATCGGCTCGGGCGCGACCTGCGCCATCTGATCAATACCGTCCATGACCTGACCGGACGCGGCATCGGCCTCAAGGTGCTGACCGGGCACGGCGCGGCCATTGACACCACGACCGCCGCCGGCAAGCTGGTCTTCGGTATCTTCGCCGCGCTGGCCGAGTTCGAGCGCGAGTTGATCGCCGAGCGCACCGTGGCGGGCCTGGCCTCAGCACGGGCACGCGGCCGGAAAGGCGGCCGGCCGTTCAAGATGACCGCCGCCAAGCTGCGGCTGGCGATGGCGGCAATGGGGCAGTCAGAGACCAAGGTCGGCGACCTGTGCCAGGAACTTGGCATCACGCGGCAGACCCTGTATCGGCATATTTCACCCAAGGGCGAGCTACGTCCAGATGGCGAGAAGCTACTCAGCCGAATTTGATGCCGACATGAGGCGACGTAGCGAAAGCGTGGTTTGTCTCAATTTGACGGCGGCGAACCGCAAGCGTTCGGTTCGCCGCTCGTTTCGGTCGCAGTGCTGGCCCGCGCCTGGAAACGTTGATAACACTCCAGCCCGCAGAAGTGCTCGACGTACTCCGCGCCTTCCGGTGTGAAGGCGGCATCGAGCGGAATTTCCTTGCAGCACACGCAGCAACTGGTGGCGGTCGGATCATTTGCATTCATGGTGGCACCCCTCCATTGACTGACGAAGACGGCGAATGCCGCCGCCGGCATCGGCTTTGCGAACAGAAAGCCTTGCCCGCGCTCGAACGCTTGGGCCCTCCGCCGTAGTCCATCCATCCGGCCGGGAAGCGCTCATGATCTTTCCCTGAATGCCCGCAACGCCCGCGCCAGTGACAGAAGAAACAGGCCGGTCAAACCGAGCGCCGTGATGACCCAATACTCGACAAGGAATGCACCGGCGGTTGTGCCGGCCAGCACGGCAGCGAGGATGGACAGGTGGCAGGGGCAAGTCAGCACGGCCAGCGTGCCCCACAGGTAGCCGGTGAACGGTTTGTGCGTCTCGGCCGGCATGCGCTCGGGGCTGTTCATGGCAAACTCTCCGCATGCTGTGCCGGCGCGGTCGGCATGGCGGCCAACTGCACTTCCAGATTGGCCAACGCTTCGCGCCGGCGTTCGACGAACTGACGCAGCACAGCAAGCTGCGCGGCAGTTTCATCGCAGTTCGCCGCATCCAGCGCCCGGCACAGCCGCGCCAATGCGCCGAGGCCGATGCCCGCCTCGAAGGCGGCCCGCACGAAGCACAGTCGCTGCAAGGCGGCGTCATCGAACAGGCCGTAGCCACCCGTGGTGCAGGCGACTGGCCGCAGCAATCCGCGCAGCAGGTAGTCGCGCACGATATGCACGCTCACCCCGGCATCAAGGGCCAGCCGGGACACCGTGTAGGCGTTCATCGAACACCTCCTTTTGGTCGGTTCACGGCAATGCATATACCGTTTCGCCGAGTTCAATCCGCGCGCTGCGAATCCGATGCCGGTGCCGTAGAACATTGGGTCGATATCCGATCACGGTGTCCTAGATGACATGGTCTGCAACAGATGTCGATTAAACTCCTGGCCCAAGCCGAAAGCCTCGTGGACACTGACGATCGCCAATCCTTCCAATCCTTGATGCTTGGAGGCCCAGTCTTCCGCCGTCGGGACAGATGCAAAGAAATGTACATGGCAACAGAAGGACTGACGAACGTCGGCTGCTTCCTGCGGCAATACCAAGGACACCGCCATGCCGGCAGGTTCGACAGCCTGTATCTCGCTGGGTGAAACCGTAAGCGAAACGGGTGCTCCAGTTGCAGCGCAATGCGACGAGACGCGAGCTGTACGGCCGATTAACGCCGGGAGCATCAGGGTGTCCAGCGCGCACCAGGCATACAGCCGGCGGTTGTCAATTTCCAAGACATGCGACGTCTCGCGCAAGGTGAGGACATAGCCGATGATGTTCCCATCGTTGTCGTATTCGGTACTGGTGGCTTGTTCGAGCACAGCCGCCACTTGCTCAGCGGGCCAGCCAAGAGTCCTGGCAAGCGTAGTTCGCGAAATCGGGCGTCCCTTGGCAAGTTCACCCAGTAGCGCGACCAAGAACTCCGCAAAACCTTTGGGCCGGTTGGTCGGGGTGAGACGTTCTAAAATATATGGGGCGAGCTTCATGGTTCCATCTCCTATTTGAATTGGATAGCGTAACCTTACTTCCGTACTCATGTACGGAGTCAAGCGGTATGGAAAATAATTTGGAGAACCTGACCATTGGCGTTTTTGCCAAGGCAGCCGGCGTCAACGTGGAGACCATCCGGTTCTATCAGCGCAAGGGCTTGTTGCCCGAGCCGGACAAGCCCTATGGCAGCATTCGCCGCTATGGCGCGGCGGACGTGACACGGGTGCGATTCGTGAAATCGGCCCAGCGGTTGGGCTTCAGCCTGGATGAAATCGCCGAGTTGCTGCGGCTCGACGATGGCACCCACTGCGAGGAGGCCAGCAGCCTGGCCGAGCACAAGCTCCAAGACGTGCGCGAGAAGATGGCCGATTTGGCGCGCATGGAGGCTGTGCTGTCTGACCTGGTGTGCGCCTGCCATTCGCGGCAGGGGAATGTTTCGTGTCCGCTGATTGCGTCGTTGCAAGGTGGAACGAGCTTGGCAGGGGCTTCCACAGCTTAGCGTGCTTTATTTTCCGTTTTCTGAGGTGCCCCCTACCAGCAACGCACCGCCGAAGACCGGCAGCAGGAGCGCGAGCAATTCCAGATGGTTAACCGGGGCCTGAAAGACCAGATTCAAGACCTGCAAAACCGGCTCATCCAAGCCGAGTCAAGAGCGTCCGAGCTGATAGACACTAATGCGCAATTACAACGACAAACGCATGAGCTCGAACAGGCCAATGCGATGCACAAAAGCACCTTGGATAGGCAAGTGGCCGATATCCAGAACTTGGAGCATCAACTTAACGACGCCTCGGCAAAAAACCGGGAGCGGAAGCATGAAAGCAAACAATTGGCGGATAATATTGCCGCACTCGCAAGCCAGAAAGCAGATGCCGATAAGCAGGTGGCCGTACTATCCCAAGCATTAGAGGTCACCAAAACGGATCTGAAAGCCTCTCAGAATAGAGCGGAAGTTCTGTCCGATGAGAACAAGTTGATTCTTCAGGAAAAAGCGGTGATTCAGGGGCAGTTTAAGCAGCTTCAGGAGTCACTGTCGCGATAAAGGCTTTAGTCAAACATTCATCGAAAAAGCTATATTAATCAATATATTATATACGAAGTGGCTAATTCCAACGCTTTTACCGGCCGGACCTCAAGTAGCTGCACCGGCCGCCATTTCATTCAAAGAGGCCTCGACGACAGTCAAAACTGTTCGACGCACGTCGATCTTCCATCGCACGCGCTCGACGCATCGGTCCAGGCTTTCGCTATCGTCTGCGTCCAATGCTTTGCAAAGTCGCGCCAGTTCGTCGAGCCCAATTCCGGACTCGAAGGCTGCGCGGAGAAACCGCAGCCTTCCGAGTGTTTTGTCATCGAAAATGTTCTAGCCACTTTCGGTTCGCCGAGCAGGGTGCAACAAGCCGCGTATCATGTAGTCGCGCACGACATGCACGCTGACGCAAGCATCATCAGCCAGCTTCGATATCGAGTACGCATTCATACTGGGCTTTCCTCGCAGTCCTCTAGCAGCTTAAGCGCGACATCATGACCAAGGTCGAACGCACTCTCGACAGGCACGACCTCAATCCCTTGGTGGGTCGAAGCCCACGAATTTGCAATAGACGGAGACGCAAAGAAATGCACATGACAGCAAAACGAACAACGAATGTCGGGCGAAGTATCCGGAGTTCGCAGTGAAACCATTGCTTCTGCCGGTTCGACATGAAGCACTGCTTCTGGTGCAACGGTGAGAGTGATCGGCCTACCGGTGGCGGCGCAGCGGGAAGTGACACGGGCAATCTTGCCGGTCAAGGCGGGAAACATCAAGGTGTCCAGCGCACACCATGTGTACAAATGACGGCCATCCACCTCAAAAACGTGAGAGGTTTCACGTAGTGTCAGCCCCAGTCCAATGATATTGGCCTCGTCGTCATATTCCGTACCAGGTGCCTGCTCAAGTACCGTTGCAACTCTCGCTCCAGACCATCCGAGTGCGCCGGCGAGCTTTTCGCGTGATACAGGTCCCCCCATCGCTAGCTGTCGGAGCAGCGCGACAAAGAGCGTTGCGAACTCTTTAGGATGATTGCCAGATGAAAGGCTTTCGGCAATCTTTTTGGAATAAATAGTCTTGTCCATTTTCCACCTGTTATATCGGGCAGCGATCAACCGGGATAAACCTTACTCGGCGGTTACGTCCTGCGCTTAACAAAGACGAATTACTTTGTGCCTTGCCGGCGTTGCCATTCCTCGGCCAGCAGCTGGGCTTGCTGTAACTGTTCGGGCTTCATTTGAGCTGCATAGTCTGCAACGACTTTTGCTGCTGTCGGTTCTCCCGACGCTGCGGCCAGACTCATCCACTGGTATGCCTGCACCTGGTCGGGCGCGATGTCGGTAAGACCCTTTGCAAACAGCTGGGCCAGCCTGACTTGAGCCTGCGTGTGTCCCTGCTCGGCAGCGAGGCGGTACCACTTGAAAGCCTCTGCATCGTTGGCAGGAGCCGCACGCCCATTCTTATACATACCGTCGACTTCACTTCCGTAGAGGCGCCCGAGGTTGAACTGTGCATCGGCTTCACCCTGCTCGGCCGCCCTGCGGAACCACTGGATCGATGCCGCGTGGTTTTGCTTTACGCCCATACCGCATTTGTACGCAAGACCCATGATGTTCTGAGCCATGGCATCGCCAGCCCTGGCCTTCTTTTCCCAATCACTGACGGTCTCTGGCGACAATGTTTCAATCGCGGCGCCGAGCTTAGAAAAATCATAAGCCGCCAACGCTTGGTTTGGCATGCCTAACGTTGCGGTACTTGCCAGTACGATCGTCAAGCACGCGCGTACACGGCGTAATTTAAGTCTGATGTCACAAAACATAAAAACTCCTCTGTCCCTGTTTTGGTGCCCAAGGTTTAGCCGGCACAGCACGATAGCTGTGTCACATCCTTCGAAAAAGTCTGTGCCACCAGTTTGAGACCTTCAACCATGGTGAGGTAAGGGAAAAGCTGGTTAGCCAGATCCTGGACGGTCATGCGGGCCCGGATGGCAATCGCGGCAGTCTGGATGATTTCGCCTGCTTCCGGTGTCACAGCCTGGACTCCGAGAATGCGTCCGGACCCTGCCTCAGCAACAAGCTTGATAAAGCCGCGGGTATCGAAGTTGGCGAGTGCACGCGGCACATTGTCGAGCGTGAGCGTACGGCTTTCGGTTTGCAGACCAATGCGCTGGGCCTCTGCTTCACTGTAGCCTACCGTGGCAACTTGCGGATCGGTGAACACGACTGCCGGCATGGCGTCGAGATCGAGCTTTACGTCGCCGCCGGTCATATTAATGCCAGCCCGGGTACCAGCCGCGGCTGCAACGTAGACGTACTGAGGCTGGTCAGTGCAGTCGCCAGCTGCGTAAATGTTCGAAGCACTCGTGCGCATGCCTTGATCGATCAGGATGCGATGTTGCGAGTCAAACGTCACACCTGCGCGCTCGAGATTCAGGCTTGCGGTATTTGGCGTGCGGCCGGTGGCAACAAGCAATTGATCCACCTTTAACTCGCCCTGCGCGGTCGTCAGGATGAATTGGCGGTCGCAATAGGTCACGGCACTCGCCTGCGTCTGTGTCAGCACCGTGATGCCTTCCGCACGGAAAGCTGCAGTCACGGCCTCGCCAATGGCAGGGTCGTCACTGGCAAACAAGGTGCGCCGGGCCAGGACCGTCACCTCGCTGCCCAAGCGCGCAAACGCTTGTGCCAGTTCCAGTGCTACGACCGAGGCGCCAATTACTGCCAGCCGTTTAGGAATGGCTTCGCTAACCAGGGCTTCGGTGGACGTCCAATATGGCGTTCCTGCAAGACCAGGCAACGGCGGGATGGCAGCGCTTGCACCAGTGGCAATGAGACAGCGATCGAAGGCCACTTCGCGAGTGTCACCTTCTGCCGCTTCCACGATAAGCGTTTGGCCATCCTTGAATCGGGCGCTGCCTCGCACCAGATTGATCGACGGATTGCTTTCGAGGATGCTTTCATATTTAGCATGACGCAGCTCGTCCACACGGGCCTGCTGTTGCGCCAGCAGACGGTCACGCAGGACAACTGGGGGCGTTGCCGACAGTCCCACGTCAAAAGGACTTTCGCGTCGCAGATGAGCGATATGCGCTGCCCGAATCATGATCTTAGAAGGGACGCAGCCCACGTTGACGCAGGTGCCGCCGATAGTTCCCCGCTCGATCAGGGTGACACGGGCACCGTTTTCAGCTGCCTTCAGCGCTGCTGCCACAGCGGCGCCGCCAGTACCGATGATCGCCACATGCAGCTGACCTGCCGGTTTCTCCACCGCGCGCTCGCCGCTCAGCCACTGGGCGGCTTTGCCAAGGAGTCCTGGCTGTTCAACACTGCGCTCTTTGCTTTCAAATTCGTCTGTAGGCGTAGCACCGTAACCAAGGGCGCCCACTGCTGCTACGAGCGCGGACACGTCAAGCCTATTGCCTGTGACTTGCGCCTTGTTCGATGGATAATCGACAGCCGCTCGCGTTACGCCGGGGACCGCCAGCAGCGCGTCCTCAACGTGCCTTGTACAACTTGGGCAAGTCATTCCCGCCACGCTCAAACCAACTTCGTTTAACTCTTGCATTCCGCTCTCTCTTTTATCCGTTGTGCCCAAGCCAACTAGTACGACGCCTCGGTCACTGAATCGGTTGTGCGCTTCAGGGAACAGGCTCCGTGGGTCGTTTACAGGCTGCTCACGCGATGACGACCGGCAGAATCGCCTGAGCGGCATCTCTGCCGTGGTTCTAGCGATGCTGCCGTTATTTGTTGCCTTACTTCTTCAGCTCAGATGGGTAGCCTACATCCGTCGTCGCCTTGCTAAGCGCCTGGACGTTGGTCTTCGCATCGTCAAACGTTACGACGGCAAGCTTGGTTGAGAAGTCGACCTCGGTCTTGCTAACACCGTCGACCTTGCTCAAGGCCTTTTTAATGGTGATAGGACAAGTCGCGCAGGTCATGCCAGGAACGGCCAAGGTGACCGTCTGCGTGGCGGCCCACACCGGGGCAACAGCGGCGGCGAGGGCAAGGGAGGCAAACAGTTTCTTCATGATGAACTCCTGGTTAATAGAAAAATGGAACGACATAGGGAAATCCAAGCGCGACCAGGACCAGCACGGCCACGATCCAGAAAATCAGCTTGTAGGTGGCGCGCACCTGCGGAATCGCGCAGACCTCACCTGGCTTGCATGCCTGCACGGGCCGGTAAATCCGCTTCCAGGCGAAGAACAGCGCCACTAGCGCCGCGCCGATGAACAACGGTCGATAGGGTTCCAGCACCGTCAGGTTGCCGATCCAAGCACCGGAGAAGCCCAGGGCGACCAGTACTAGCGGCCCCAGGCAGCAGGTCGATGCAAGAATGGCGGCCAGCCCGCCGGCGAAGAGCGCACCGCGCCCGTTTTGTGGTTCAGACATACGTTGGCCCTTTTGAATTTGGATTGGATAGCGTAACCTTACTTCCGTACTCATGTACGGAGTCAAGCGATATGGAAAATAATTTGGAAAACCTGACCATTGGCGTTTTTGCCAAGGCGGCCGGGGTCAACGTGGAGACAATCCGCTTCTATCAGCGCAAGGGCCTGTTGCCGGAACCGGACAAGCCTTACGGCAGCATCCGCCGCTATGGGGAGGCGGACGTGGTTCGGGTGAAATTCGTGAAATCGGCACAGCGGCTGGGGTTCAGTCTGGACGAGATTGCCGAGCTGTTGCGGCTCGACGATGGCACCCACTGCGAGGAGGCCAGCAGCCTGGCCGAGCACAAGCTCCAAGACGTGCGCGAGAAGATGGCCGATTTGGCGCGCATGGAGGCTGTGCTGTCTGACCTGGTGTGCGCCTGCCATTCGCGGCAGGGGAATGTTTCGTGTCCGCTGATTGCGTCGTTGCAAGGTGGAACGAGCTTGGCAGGGGCTTCCACAGCTTAGCGTGCTTTATTTTCCGTTTTCTGAGACGACCACAGATCAGAAAAGACTGTGCAGCCGACTCTTGATATTCCGTGCAGTCACCTTCTGAAAATGACACAGGGCCGCGCCGCTTAGTCAGAATAGAGTCATCTTTCGCATTTTTTGACACATGCCTGCGAAGGTCATAGATTTCAGCCTGACAGAAACGGGGTTTGAGGCACAACGGAACAGAAGGAGCACTTAAGCCGCCTTCAACCAAGGAGACATCGTGCAGGGGCACCGCATCGGCTACGTCCGGGTCAGCAGCTTCGACCAGAACCCGGAACGCCAGCTGGAACAGACACAGGTGAGCAAGGTGTTCACCGACAAGGCATCGGGCAAGGACACCCAGCGCCCCCAGCTCGAAGCGCTGCTGAGCTTCGTCCGCGAAGGCGATACAGTGGTGGTGCACAGCATGGACCGGCTGGCCCGCAACCTCGATGACCTGCGTCGCTTGGTACAGAAGCTGACTCAACGCGGCGTGCGCATCGAGTTCCTGAAGGAGGGCCTGGTGTTCACTGGCGAGGACTCGCCGATGGCCAACCTGATGCTGTCGGTGATGGGGGCCTTCGCTGAGTTCGAGCGCGCCCTGATCCGCGAGCGGCAGCGTGAGGGCATCACCTTGGCCAAGCAGCGTGGCGCGTACCGGGGCCGCAAGAAAGCCCTGTCCGATGAGCAGGCTGCTACCCTGCGGCAGCGAGCGACGGCCGGCGAGCCCAAGGCGCAGCTTGCCCGCGAGTTCAACATCAGCCGGGAAACCCTCTACCAGTACCTCCGCACGGACGACTGACACATGCCGCGTCGCTTGATCCTCTCGGCCACGGAGCGGGGCACCCTGCTCGCGTTGCCAGAAAGCCAGGATGACCTGATCCGCTACTACACCTTCAACGACTCCGACCTGTCGCTGATCCGTCAGCGGCGCGGCGACGCCAACCGCCTCGGCTTCGCCGTGCAACTCTGCCTGCTGCGCTACCCCGGCTATGCGTTGGGCACTGACAGCGAGCTGCCCGAACCGGTCATCCTGTGGGTGGCCAAGCAAGTCCAGACCGATCCGGCGAGTTGGACGAAGTACGGCGAGCGCGATGTGACCCGTGGCGAGCACGCCCAGGAACTGCGCACCTACCTTCAACTGGCCCCGTTCGGCCTGTCCGACTTCCGCGCCCTGGTGCGCGAGCTGACCGAACTGGCCCAGCAGACCGACAAGGGCTTGCTGCTGGCCGGCCAGGCGCTGGAGAGCCTGCGGCAGAAGCGACGCATCCTGCCGGCGTTGAGCGTGATCGACCGGGCTTGCTCGGAGGCCATTGCACGGGCCAATCGGCGGGTCTACCGCGCCCTGGTTGAACCGCTCACGGACTCGCATCGGGCCAAGCTGGACGAGCTGTTGAAGCTCAAGGCCGGCAGCAGCATCACCTGGTTGACCTGGCTGCGCCAGGCACCGCTGAAACCCAACTCTCGGCACATGCTTGAGCACATCGAGCGGCTGAAGACATTTCAGCTGGTGGACTTGCCCGAAGTCCTGGGCCGGCACATCCACCAGAACCGCCTGCTCAAGCTGGCCCGCGAGGGTGGGCAGATGACGCCCAAAGACCTCGGCAAGTTCGAGCCGCAGCGGCGCTATGCGACCCTGGCCGCCGTGGTGCTGGAGAGCACTGCAACCGTGATTGATGAGCTGGTGGATCTGCACGACCGCATCCTAGTCAAGCTGTTCAGCGGCGCGAAGCACAAGCATCAGCAGCAGTTCCAGAAGCAGGGCAAGGCGATCAACGACAAGGTGCGCCTGTACTCCAAGATCGGCCAGGCGCTGCTGGAGGCCAAGGAAGCCGGCAGCGACCCCTATGCCGCCATCGAGGCGGTGATCCCCTGGGACGAGTTCACCGAGAGCGTCAGCGAAGCCGAGCTGCTGGCCCGGCCGGAGGGCTTCGACCACCTGCACCTGGTCGGCGAGAACTTCGCCACCCTGCGCCGCTACACGCCGGCTCTGCTGGAGGTATTGGAGCTGCGCGCCGCCCCGGCCGCGCAGGGCGTGCTGGCAGCCGTGCAGACGCTGCGCGAGATGAACGCCGACAACCTGCGCAAGGTGCCGGCCGATGCTCCCACCGCCTTCATCAAGCCGCGCTGGAAGCCACTGGTGATCACCCCGGAAGGCCTCGACCGGCGCTTCTACGAAATCTGCGCCCTGTCCGAGCTGAAGAACGCCCTGCGCTCCGGCGACATCTGGGTCAAGGGCTCGCGGCAGTTCCGCGACTTCGACGACTACCTGCTGCCGGCCGAGAAGTTCGCCGCGCTCAAGCGGGAACAGGCCCTGCCGCTGGCGATCAACCCGAACAGCGACCAGTATCTGGAAGAGCGCTTGCAGCTGCTGGACGAGCAGTTGGCCACTGTCGCCCGCCTGGCCAAGGACAACGAGCTGCCCGATGCCATCCTCACCGAGTCCGGGTTGAAGATCACCCCGCTGGATGCGGCGGTGCCGGATCGGGCGCAGGCGCTGATCGACCAGACCAGTCAGTTACTGCCGCGCATCAAGATCACCGAACTGCTGATGGACGTGGACGACTGGACGGGCTTCAGCCGCCACTTCACCCACCTGAAGGACGGGGCCGAGGCCAAAGACCGGACGTTGCTGCTGTCCGCGATCCTCGGTGATGCGATCAACCTCGGGCTGACCAAGATGGCCGAGTCGAGCCCCGGTCTGACCTACGCCAAGCTGTCCTGGCTGCAAGCCTGGCACATCCGCGACGAGACCTATTCGGCGGCCCTGGCCGAGCTGGTCAACCACCAGTACCAGCATGCCTTCGCCGCCCACTGGGGCGACGGCACCACCTCATCCTCCGATGGCCAGCGTTTCCGGGCTGGCGGCCGGGGCGAGAGCACCAGACACGTCAACCCGAAGTACGGCAGTGAGCCGGGACGGCTGTTCTACACCCATATCTCCGACCAGTACGCGCCGTTCAGCACCCGCGTGGTGAATGTCGGCGTGCGCGATTCCACCTATGTGCTCGACGGCCTGCTGTACCACGAGTCCGACCTGCGGATCGAGGAGCACTACACCGACACGGCCGGCTTCACCGATCACGTCTTCGCCCTGATGCACCTGCTGGGCTTCCGTTTCGCGCCGCGCATCCGCGACCTCGGCGAAACCAAGCTGTACGTGCCGCAGGGCGTGCAGACCTACCCGACGCTGCGGCCGCTGATCGGCGGCACCCTGAACATCAAGCACGTCCGCGCCCATTGGGACGACATCCTGCGCCTGGCCAGCTCGATCAAACAGGGCACCGTCACTGCCTCGCTGATGCTGCGCAAGCTCGGCAGCTATCCGCGCCAGAACGGCCTGGCCGTGGCCCTGCGCGAGCTGGGCCGGATCGAACGCACGCTGTTCATCCTAGACTGGCTGCAAAGTGTTGAGCTGCGCCGCCGCGTGCATGCCGGCCTGAACAAAGGTGAGGCGCGCAACTCGCTGGCCAGGGCGGTGTTCTTCAACCGCCTTGGGGAAATCAGGGATCGGAGCTTCGAGCAGCAGCGCTACCGGGCCAGCGGCCTCAACCTGGTGACGGCGGCTATCGTGCTGTGGAACACGGTGTACCTGGAGCGCGCCACCCAGGGGTTGGTCGAGGCCGGCAAGCCGGTGGACGGCGAGCTGCTGCAATTCCTGTCGCCGCTGGGCTGGGAGCACATCAACCTCACCGGCGATTACGTCTGGCGGCAGAGCCGCAGACTGGAAGACGGGAAGTTTCGGCCCCTACGGATGCCCGGAAAACCTTAGCGTACGATTTTTTCCGAATTCTGCGAGCCCCCCAGGAAGAATTGCGTAGACCCGCGCGCAGCAAGCACTACGTTGTGCTGAGGGATCAGCAGCAGCTTTGCCCCCGCGGAATACGCCCCTGTGAGAGCATCCTCTGCCAGGGTATCCGCTGCGACGACGAGGTGGTCACGAGTGAGGAGAACGTTGAGGATGCTCATTGCGGGATCGTCTAGACGTTTGCAGACTATCGCCTTCCCCTCCCCTCCTGTCCAGACTGCTATGGCCTCCGCGATCACACAAATTCTTGGTCGCCCCAATGCTTGCGAGAACGCACTTGAGATACGCCGCGGCTACCTCAAGGCGATGGAAGATGCGCTGCGGGTTTCGCTTCTGATCCACCAAGATCCAAGGCTTCTGTTCGACACGTGGGCCAGACTGCTCCCCTTGATCGCTCAAAGCCACGAGAGTGACGGCAGCCAGCCATTTGCGACCGGGATCGTCCGCTCGCGCGATCATGGATCCCGGCGGTTGGCTGGCTGAGCGTATGGTTGCAATATAGGAAGCAATCGCGCGCGGACCAGAACGCTGTTCATCGCAGACATTCTTAGGGTGCCATTGCAGAGATTTCAGCTTTTGAGGAATAAAATTTCAGTGCAAGACGGTCCATTGCAGAAAAATTTGACTTGCGACTGACGCAACGCAGAAATTGCTGATGCACGGATGATGCAATGCAGAGATTACCGGCTAACAGATGCTGCAGCCCAGCCGGCCAACTGAGGGCTTTGCCCGATGGACGAGCCGTTACTCTTGCCTGCAGATCACGATTCTAGGATGACTTGTGCCTCAATCGGCTGACCAGGATCGGGCGTCTGTGCTGGAGGGCTCCTTAGAGCTCTTGGGTGAAATTCGAGCCGCTTGGATGGAGATAGAGCATGGACGTGACCGAAGATCGACGGCGGTGGCGGCACTTTGCCAGATGTCCCTTGATCACGCCGTGGCAGTACAGTCCCTGATCGCTACTCTGCCCCAGTCAGCAATCTCGCTGGTCCGGCCCCAGTATGAGGCCCTCGTGCGTGCAACCTGGGCATGTTATGCAGCTACCGACACCGACATCGAGAAGCTTCTTGCGCCCCTGACTCTGGAGAGTCAGCAAGCGGCAAAGAGGCTCCCTGGCGTTCAGGACATGCTCGTAAAGCTTGAGTCCTCTGGGCCCCGAGGAGCATCACAGTTGTTGGGCAGAGCCAGACAATGCCTTTATGTCGGCTTGAACTCCTATCTCCATGCCGGGATTCACCCCTTGGCAAGGCAGTTAAATGGCTACCCGGGCGCGCTTCTGGCGGGGGTGGCCATGAACAGCAATGCGCTTGCCATGCTAACCCTTCTGAATCTGGCGCACCTGTGGCCAGGCGAACCAGTTCTGGCATGGATGAATGCACTGCATCATCAATTTGGGGGTGTTTTGCCAGAGTTGGAGCCATTGACCCCCCATCAGCCCTCGCCATAGAGCTGTCCCGGATCGCCTGCGCGTCTAGGGTGGGGTCTGTGGTGAGTGACTAGGCAGTTGGGCCTCGCCCCCCTCTGGGGGCACGGGGAGAACATCACGGGCGCATAAGCAGTTGCCCCGGATTTCTCGTTGGGGCAAGTCCTGGCAGTTGATCTGTGTCGGGGGCCTGTCGGGCGACTGTCATGTTTCCAAGTTCGGCACCCTCCTAATCTGGGCTCCCTACCCCTCCGGAGTTATCTTCTATGACCACCAAGACCCCGCCTCGCCTGCTTACCGCTGCTGAGGTTGGCGCCTGCATTCGCCAGTTCCGCCAGTTGCGTCATTGGTCGCAAGAACAATTGGCCGAGATCTCGGGCCTGAACGTGCGAACAGTTCAGCGGGTTGAGCAGGGTGACTCGGCCAGTTTCGACACCCGTCGCGCACTGGCGCGCGCCTTCGATTTCAATGACATCGATGCACTCAACAAGCCTTTCTCGCTGCCGACAGACGAGGAACTGCAGGCGGCGCAAGCGCAGTTTGAGCGCGACTACATCACCCTGGCGGTGTCCCCGCTTGCTGCTGGGCGCGAGCTGGCCAGCCTGATCGTTTCGTGCGACATGGATCTGTCCGAACCGGCTTTCGAGCTGTCGCGCGAGGCGGCGAGCGAGTTTGCTGCACTGGTCGACTACTACCGTGAGTATCGCGACTGCCAAGACCTGTATTCAGAAGTCGACAAGCTAGACATCTACGACGGGCTGCAGCAGCGCATTGAGGTCCTGCGGGAACTGGGAGTATCACTGTCGCACGGTCAGCGTAAGGTCGTCATTCGGATGGGCTCAGGTATGCCGATGGATGCCACGGTCCTGTACGTCGTGGCGTTTCGCCTCGGCCACGAGTGCAGTCAGATCGTAACTCCTAAGGCAGCACGCATCGGCTGAGTCAGCATTCATTAGATCGATAGTGGTGGCGATACATCTGACAGATGTCTATTGATCGCGCCGTCGCAGTACAGTCCCTGGAGGTTGCCCTGCCTTAGTCAGCGATAGCGCTGGTCCGGCCCCAGCACAAGACCCTGATTCGTGCGACAGCAAGGTTCTTAGCTTTCGAGGCAGCGAATTTTTGATGTGCCCTGAACCCTCGCGAAGATCCACTATGGAGACGCCGTCGATTTCTGGATCCAGACCTAAGAAGCCCTCGAGTTCTGGATCCACAGGCAACTCGTCCTTGAGTTCCTGACTGCGCACCTGAGTGGTCAAGCTCCGCCCGGGTGAAGGCTCTGCGCCCAGTACTCTAGGAACTCCTCTTGAGCAATCGTTTCGATTGCGCCTGGCCTGGCATGCCGCACCATGTGGATGGCATCCGATGCCCGCTTGGCCTCGCCAGACTGCAGCAAAAGCATGGCAGCGACCGTTCCCGCGCGTCCCAACCCCCCCTTGCAGTGGACCACGATCCTTTGACCGCTCAGCATGTCAGCGACGAGCTCAGCACTTAGCTGTAGCCAATCTTTGAGGAGTCTGTCGTCTGGTGCGGCTCCATCAGTGATTGGCAGTCCATGCCAAGAGATGCCCTTCCCCGCCACTATCGCCGGTAAGCTCTCGATTCGAAGGTCCTTGAGCTCCCAAGGCTCAAGCAAGGTGACTAGGTGAGTGGCACCCCAGTCCTGAATAGCCGAGACGTCCACATCTAGGTCTCTCGCCCATGCTCCAGTCATGGCGACTTCCTGGTACTTGCCTGGCGCAAATGTCACCCCTATGCCGCCTCCATGGGCTCCAACAGGCAACTCTGCAATCAGTAACGGGTGGCTAGCGCTGGTGCGCATCATTTCGGCTCTCCCAACATGCGGTAACGTTCTGCGTCGTGCGCCGGGGCGCTCCCCGCTCATTCGCTGCACGGCTAGGATATCGGATGTTCAGATATCGTTGAACTGGAGAGAACACCTAAGGGTCAATATCGGAAAGTCAGATAGACAGTCTGTGGGCAGGTTGATATCCTGACAACTGGTATCGCGATTTGAGGGCTGTGTGGCCTATGTCGTTAGCCAACCGACCCTCATCGCGCCCTGGCCAGAACTGGACAATTTCGTTCGTTCAATAGGTCCCTTTCTTGCGTGCGCGTGGTGCGCGCTAGAGCGCTCAAGAACGGCTAGTTCGCCGGTAGCTGCTGAGGGGTTGGCCTCGCAGGCACTTGACACGCTTGCGACGCTGCGCGTCCTCCATCGCGAACCAGTCGAATGTTCTCGGCTTGCCGCAAGATCTCTGTATGAGCCCCTGGCTTGGTCCTACAAATCTCCGTGGTCTCGCAGTGACTTGAACCTTGAGTCGGCATTGACCCGGTCGCTCACCCAGTGGGCGGCTGAGTGCACGCCCAGTGCGAGGCGGAATCTCGGAATTTCACTGGCATCCACCGAAGCTCGAGCGTACTTGGCAAACCTTCTGCGGAAGCATCGGTTGGACCCGAAGCTAGGCGACGGGCTTCAGTCGATTGGATCGCCTGAATGGAATGCGCTCAGCTTGGGGCGTAAGCGCTACGTGCTGTGGGCGAGCATGCGAAATTCTGCCTCGGAGTTCATACAAAGCGGTTTGGATGAGCATGCCGCGAGGCGAGCACTTGATCGCGAGATAAAACGCAGATGCATCTGGTTAGCTGGACGCGAGCAAGCTGGAACCCTCGCCCGGAAGGATTTTTGCTTCTTGCCTGGTCAGGGTTGGCGTCAGCCGTTGATCCTGGACGTTGCAATGGAGACTTTCCTGCCGCTGGGCATGGCGTACTGGCTGGAACCTAGCGGCAGTTGGCAGCTTTAGCTTCTAGTCTGAGTAGACCGACCAGCTGCCACGGGTCCATGAGATGGTTTGAGGGGGCTCAGGACTCTATCGCGGTAAACGCCCCCCCAGGTCTATATCGACGGTTCTCCAACGAAGCGCTGGACCTTGGTTGACCGGCGAGCCTGTGGCCCATTGGACGCTGGCCAAGAGATGGCCCTCTAGTACTCGTTCAGTCGCTTACGGATTGCCTCGATGGCATCGTCCAGTCCCGCGTCGTCCTCGGGGTAAGGAGAACAAAACAGTTGAACCGGGACCCAGCAATGTTCCTGTCCCGGTTGTACATAGGGGGCGTAATCATCTAGTAGCCATGCAGAGCCGATGGGCTGGGAAACGTTGGCAAGATCCTTCGTCGGCCCAGTCCAGTCTATGTATGGCAAGCGGGCAAACCAACCCGGGGCCGCTCCTTCGCAAGCCAATAGGTCGGCAATCTCGCGAAATCTAGGCTCCGGAACTGTGGTGAAGATGACTAGACCCTCAAAGAGCGACTTTGCCGACTCCAGAAATTCGTAGAGGCCCGGGCGCGGGATCTGGCTTACAGCGTTGGAAATCAGCGTTCCTTCTAAGTCCAAGGCGAGGATGGACGGGCGCATTGTGTAATGGTCCTCTTTGGCGGGGGTGAACGTCGGTACCGCTACCAAGCCCCGCCGGAGGGTGATCCGCCGGCGGGGCTTGGTAGCATCAGACATCTTCGAACTCGCTCGCTTGCTTGAGTTGGTTCTCAAGGAAATCAATGCGCTTCTGAAGATCGGCACTTAGATAGGCTTTGTCCGTAAAGTCCATTGCTGTCTCAGGGATCATCTCCAGCTCGACGCGTGTGGATGTAGCTTGACGAATTGCCAAGGTGGTCCAGGCCTTATCGCCCTTGACGAATCCGACAGTGAATCGAGCCGTAACATGGTGTTCGGGCTTGAGGCCTTCGATGGAACGGAAATCGCTGCGCACCTTCGACGTGGCTACAGGCTGTACATCGCCATTGATGTACAGCGCCGCATTCCAGCTCGCTTCGCTCAATGGCAGTGTTGAGCGGTTGATGATGCGGGCGGTGATGACTGGCTTGGGCCCAAAGAAGCTGTTTTCCATCCGGAACTCTGGATCAACCGCACTGACCCTCTTTAGCTCGGCGATAGTAGGAAGTTGATCGTTGGCCTCCTGTCGTAGCGCTTCTATCTCCTTGGGATTGCTATCCCTGATGTGCTTAACCTGCCCTCTCACCACCTGCCTTACGGAAGCGTTTGGGTAGGTCTGGTTCAGTTTTTCAAGAAGGTCGGCAGGGATTCGTGAGAAAAACAGCCGAATCGTCTCTAACACCATGATTCAACGAGGAAACACCCCTCGACGTCAGGCAGTTCGTGGATTACAGACCTAGGCTTGATTGAACCAGAAGCCGCGTGACACAGGCATTCCTGGAGTACTGCTCAGGCACGCGTGCCCTTCTTGAATATTGGATTCAAGAGTTTCCACGCTCCTGACCCAACGGAAACCTTCAAGAAGGCTCTGACCGTCGCCTGATCCATTGCAGTAGTTCCTCGTGCGGGATCGTACGTCCAGCGTCGACGTCGGCCATACCCTCGCGGGTCCGCCGTTCCTTCTCTTCCTCGGTCAATCCCGGAAGGAGTGCTAGTAGCTTATCTTCAGGGCTCATAGGCCGATGAGCTGTGCTCAAGTTGGCTTGATTCTCGTGAAAAAATATGGGCAGGATCTGGGGATCATCCAAGCCCGCCGGCAAAGGCAGCGATACGTCGTGGACCGCCAAGTCGATGATGACGTCCAAATCTGAGCATAAGGGCTGTATGGCGGTGGTCACCAGACGAGCCGCCCGCTCGGCGAAAGCCAGGTCCACCACCAGCCAGATCAACAGACCGGGAGGCTGTTCGACGCCCCCTGACGAGTGAGTTTCCAGGAGATAGGCCGACGAGACGAAGTCGGCGTGCTCAAGGCTGCCGCTGATGGCCGGAGCGAGCCAAGCCGGCGCGGCCTGGGCAGGTCTCACCGCGAACTCCGCCGGCGCCAGACGTTCCACCCTGGCCAGAAAGCCCGTATCCAACAATGTCGCAACCTCTTCCGGGTACAGGACAACGCCGCCGTAGTTGGGATTGAGCATCAACGTCGCGCCGCGAGTACCGGTTAGCAGCTCACGGCCTGAAACTCCCAGAATTCTGACAGCAGACGAGCTGGCCGCCTGCGCCTTGTCGAGCGAGGTAAAGAAAGGGATCGCATCGAAACCGTCAGGATGGCGGAACTGGACCAGCCGCAGTGTCTGCGCGTCGTCCGAGATGGGCGCATGCACGTACACGATCGCATCCATCAGTCGCTTGAAGAATGCGCGTTCCTCGGCCGCACTGTCGCGGGCCCGTTCAAAGGAAGCCTCCAGCGCTGTCTCCGCAGACGTAGTCCCTCTTCCACGCGGCCTGCTCGGTTGCTTCATGGTCAGATGCGATGAGGGCCGAGCGGGTACCCGGAGAACCAATCCGCCTCGATCTCGCTGCTCAGGTAGGGTCGTACGAAGGCCGACTGGGTCAGCGCTCGCAGCCGCTCTTCGTGCTCAGCAATCGCCTCGATGTCGCTGACGGTTGGATAGTGCCGCAGCAGTCGATATGCCTCTTGCCGCACCTCTTTAGGCACGGCTTGGCTGGCCGCTAGCTGCCTGAGGAACGCGCCCGCCTGCAGCACATTGCGGGTGCGCTCAGATGGCATCGTCATGACATCAAGAATGACTAGCACTAAGGAATGCTTAGCTTATCGCGTTTGTGGCCGGCCAGGGCACGGTGCAACTACAGACCTTGCGATTCCTGTATTAATGTAATATAATCAATAACTTAATTCGCATAAGTGAGCGTTATGTCCATGGAGTGAGGGCCAATAGGAACGAGCAGGTAGCCTGAGCCTTCCCATGATGGGAAGGTCAACAACGCGGGACGGATTACCACTCAACTTGCCTGTCGTTTGACCTTCCCACCGTGGGAAGGCTCATCGTCACGCCGTCGGCAAACCGCCGATGCTTTTGGAGGGTTGTCCATGAATCTCGTTGTTGAAGGTATGACCTGTGGTCACTGTGTCCGAACGGTCACCCAAGCCATTCAGGCCCTTGACCCCCACGCCCAGGTGGACGTCGATCTGGGCAGTGGCGTGGTCAAGATCGAGGGCCTGCTTGCCGTAGAACAGGCGGTTGAGGCTATCCAGCGGCAAGGCTATGTGATCGCTGCGGTGCTCCCTTCTGAGGCTGGTACGCCGGCCGCCCCGGCCGTCGCATCCTCCTGCTGCGGCGGATGCCACCGCTGAGTCCGCGCGAGGGCTTGATCCTGATCAATGACAGTCGGCCCCAAGAGGGCTAGACTGGCCATCATGAGAGCTCGCACGTCCCCTGCCCTGATCTGCCCAGCGTCCGCAGGCGCTGCTTCGGGCGTGCGGGAGCTGTCATGGTGAGGCTGCTGAGGCGATGGCGGCGACCCCGTTCTCGTGCCCGACTGGCATGGCTGGGACTGTGGGCGCTGCTGCTGCAGCAACTCGCGCTGGTGGCTTACGCCTGTCCGCTGGAATCGGTGGAAGCTGGACAAGCGACCCTGATGGTCGGTTGCGAAGAGATGTCCACGCCGGATCCCGATGCTCCGGCGTTGTGCGACCAGCATTGCCAGCGCGATCACATCGCCACGGCCGATGCGAAGGCCCCTCAAGTGCCTTACCAGCCCGCGCTGGCCGCCTTCGCGCTGGTGCAGGCTCTGTTGCCACCGGTACACGCGCAGTTGTATCGGGATGTTCCGGTGTGCGTGTCCGATCCGCCTCCCCTGCAGCGCTTCTGTAGCCTGCTGATTTAAGCCCCCTCCTGGATTGACCCGTGCTCGTGCTGCATGCGTTGCAGCGCGCTCGTTGTCGTTTCCCGGAGGTCTTATGGAGATGTCTTTCTTCTTGCGTGCAAGGCGCAAGATGGCGTGTGGGTTCGTGTTTGCCCTGGCGCTCAGTGGTCCTGTGCTGGCGGCATCGCCCGCTATCCCGATCAGCTACACAGAAGCCCTACAACGGGCGCTTGCTAACGCCCCAACCCTGCAGGTGCGCCGATCGCAGATCGATGCCAGTACCGAAGAAGCCGCGCGTGCTGGCGCGCTTCCCGACCCACGTTTGATCGTGGGGCTGGCGAACTGGCCCGTCAGCGGACCCGATGCCTTCAGCTTGCGGGCCGATGAGATGACCACCCAGCAAATCGGTCTGATGCAGGAGTTTCCTGCGCGTGCGAAACGACGTGCCGAGCACGCGTTGGCGCAAGCGACGCTGGCGCAAGCGCGCTCACTGTCGATGGCCGAACAGCAGATGGTGGCCCAAGCGGCCGCGCTGGCCTGGATCGAGCTGTGGAGTACGCAGCAAGCCGTAGATGCGTTGGAAGGTCTGCGCGAGCCGGCCCGTATAGCCGAGCGTGCGGCGCGTGCTCGCTTGGCAGGCGGCACGGCCGGGGCCAGTGATGTGCTTGCCGCCCAGGCCGCCCTACTGCAGTTGGACAATCGCCTGGAGCAGGTACATGCGGAGCACGCCGCCGCGCAGGCCGGCCTGGCGCGGTGGTTGGGTATTGCACCAGAGGCGATCTTGGCCAGTGGTGCGGCACCGGATTTTTCGCAGTTGCCATTGGAGCCCACCCAACTGCTGGCCAAACTGGACCAACACACGCCACTACTGGGCTGGGAGGCACGCGAGAGCTTAGCCCAGGCCCAGGTGGATGCGGCCGTGGCCGAAACCCGCCCGGATTGGAGTGTGGAGCTCACCTACGGACGTCGCGAGCGCGCACCCGACGGCATGGCGCGCAGCGACATGCTCATGGTGGAAGTGGGTGTGGGCCTGCCGCTGTTCCAGAAGAACCGCCAAGCACGAGGCATCGCGGCACGGCGGGCCGAGCTGGAGGCGGTGTCCGCAGAGCGCGATGAGGCCCGGCGCATCCAAGCCGAGTCGGTGCAACGCGCGATAGCGCGATGGCGCGGGTTAACCGGCCAGTTGGAGCGCCAGAACACGCAGAGCCTGCCTTTGGCGCGCGATCGTGCACGCACGGCGTTGGCCGCCTACGGCGCCGGTGCCGACCTGCAGCCGTGGCTGGAAGCGCGGCGCGATGAGATCGAATTGCACCTGGAGAACGCCCGTCTGCTGGGCGAACAGGGCCGTGCCTGGGCGGCACTGGCCTATCTGCTACCCCATGAGGAGAACACGCCATGAGCCCGACCAAGACGCGTCTCACACAGCTCGCCGTGGCCCTCGGGTTGCTGGCGCTCGGCTTTGCCGGCGGCTACGCCTGGATGACTCGAACCTCTGATACCACCCCGCCCCCCGGCACGAGCGTCGCAGATCAAGCACGCAAGGTGCTGTACTGGTACGACCCCATGGCGCCGGAGCAGCGATTCGACAAGCCGGGCAAATCTCCGTTCATGGATATGGAGTTGCTGCCCAAATACGCAGATGAGGCCATAGGGGGCGGAACGCAGATCGATCCGCGCCTGCAGCAGAACGTGGGCATACGCACTCAGGAAGTGACGGTAGAGTTACTAGGGACTGCCGTACGCGTGCCGGGCACACTGACGTGGGATCTGACCCAGGAAAGCGTGATCAGTGCGCGCATGGAAGGCTTGATCACCCACGTGCAGGTAAAGGCGCCGTTTACCGAGGTTCGTCGTGGTCAAACGCTGGCCACCGTGCAGGCCCCGGCATGGAACGCGGCCATCGCCGAAGCACATGCCCTGAGCCAAGCTCAGTCCGCGGGCGCGCGTGAGCTGCAGGGTGCGGCGCAACAACGGTTGCGTTCGTTGGGTGTTCCTTCTGGCGCCTCGGCCAGAAGTGGCGTCGTGCTTAGCGCAGACCACAGTGGTGTCGTGACCGAGATCCTGGCACGCGAGGGACAGACGGTGATGCCCGGTACGCCACTGTTCAAGATCAATGGGCTGGACACGTTGTGGCTGGAGGCCTCGGTACCCCAGGCAGCGCTGGGCACCTTGCGGCCGGGGACCTCAGTGCAGGCCACGGTCAGTGCCTGGCCGGCAGAGCGCTTTGCCGGACAGATCCAGGCGTTGCTTCCCCAGGTCGACATGGCTAGTCGCACGCAGCGGGCGCGAATTGTGCTGCGCAACCCGCAGCGTCGGCTGGTGCCGGGCATGTTCGCCGAGGTTCTGGTGCAGCCCGACGCCGAGCAGGCCCTGCCAGTCGTTCCCACGGAGGCGCTGATCGCCACCGGGCGGGACAGCCGGGTCATCGTGCAGGATCCGGACGGGAGCTTCCGGCCAGTGCGGGTGAGTGTGGGACGTAGCGTGCAAGGGCGCACGCAGATCGTGGCAGGCTTGGCCGGTGGTGAACGCGTGGTCGTCTCGGGTCAGTTCTTGCTCGACTCCGAAGCCAGTCTCTCCGGTGCGTTGGAGCGCCTGGGTGCTGCACAACCGACACGCCCTGCCAGCGCATCAGGTGTGCACGAGCGCCATGACGCCGGGCACGAACCACGCACTGTCGTGCCGTCACCGTCCAGACAGCCGGCGCCTGTCGCGCCAGACACCTCCACCTCTACGCCGCCGCGCTGCCCGGTGCAGTACTGGTATGACCCGATGGTGCCGGAGAAGCATTTCGACAAGCCGGGCAAGTCACCGTTCATGGATATGCAGTTGGTACCCAAGTTCGGCCCCGCCGCAGCCGCTGATTGCCAGGCAAGCGAGGTCATGTCCGAAGCGATGGAGGGCACACCATGATCGCGCGCCTGATCCATGCTTGCATCGCCAATCGCGTGCTGGTGCTGGTTGCCGCCGCGCTGCTGGCGGTGGTCGGTATCTGGTCGGTAAAGAACACGCCGCTGGATGCGCTGCCGGACCTGTCCGATACCCAGGTCATCATCCGCACGCAATGGGCGGGGCAAACCCCGCGCATCATCGAAGACCAGGTCACCTACCCGTTGGCCACCACGATGTTGTCCGTGCCGGGCGTGAAGGCGGTACGCGGCTTCTCCTTCTTCGGTGATTCATTCGTCTACATCCTGTTTGACGATGCCACTGATCTTTACTGGGCGCGCTCTCGAGTGCTCGAGTACTTGAGCCAGGTACGCGATCGACTTCCGCCGAATGTGAATCCGGCGCTGGGTCCTGATGCGACAGGACTGGGCTGGATCTACCAGTACGCCTTGGTGGATCGGACAGGTCAACGTGATGTGGGGCAGCTGCGTGCGTTGCAGGACTGGTTTCTTCGTTATGAGCTAAAAACCGTGCCGGACGTGGCTGAAGTAGCCAGTGTGGGCGGTGCGGTGCGCGCCTGGCAGATCCAGCCCGATCCGCAGGCGTTGGCGGCCCGTGGACTGACGGTGGCCGAGCTCATCGAGGCGGTGGATGCGGCCAACGGCGCTACCGGGGGCTCGGTGATCGAACAAGGCGAAGCCGAACTGATGGTGCGCAGCGAAGGCTACCTGCGCACACAGGAGGCGTTCGAACAGGTGCCGGTAACCGGCAACGACGGCATCCCCGTCCTGCTCGGCGAGGTGGCCACGATCAGTCGCGGGCCGGTCTTCCGTCGTGGTATCGCAGAGTTGGATGGTCAAGGTGAGGTGGCCGGCGGCGTGATCGTCCTGCGGACCGGCAAGGATGCCTTGGGGGCCATTCGGAACGTCAAAGCGCGACTGCAGGCGTTGCAATCCAGCTTGCCCGAGGGCGTGGAAGTGGTGCCGGTGTACGACCGCTCCGAGCTGATCCAGGATGCGGTACGCAACCTCACCCACAAGCTTGGCGAAGAGTTTCTGGTCGTAGCGCTGGTATGCCTGCTGTTCCTGTGGCACCTACGCTCGGCGTTGGTGGCCGTCATCACCCTGCCTTTGGGTATCCTGGCGGCCTTCATCGTGATGCACGCCCAGGGGATCTCCGCCAACTTGCTGTCATTAGGCGGCATCGCCATCGCCATTGGTGCGATGGTCGATGCAGCGGTGGTGATGATCGAAAATGCACACAAGCATCTGGAGCACTGGCGGGAGGCGCACGGCCGGGAACCTCAGGGTGAGGAGCGCTGGCAGCTGATGGCCCGCTCGGCGGCCGAGGTCGGACCGGCCCTGTTCGCCAGCTTGCTGGTCATCACCCTGTCTTTCGTGCCGGTTTTTGCCCTGCAGGCGCAGGAAGGGCGATTGTTCTCGCCTCTGGCCTACACCAAGACCTACGCGATGGCCGCCGCAGCAGGGTTGTCGGTGACCTTGATCCCCGTCTTGATGGGCTACCTGATCCGCGGCCGCATCCGCCCGGAACAGCAGAACCCCATCAATCGCATCCAGATCGCTGGCTATCGGCCCATCCTGCTGTGGGTCCTCAAACATCCCGGTGTCACCTTGCTGCTCAGCGGCCTGCTGCTAGTGCTCACCTTGATCCCCTTTAGCCGGTTGGGCAGTGAGTTCATGCCGCCCTTGGAAGAAGGCAGCCTGTTGTACATGCCCACGGCCCTGCCCGGCCTGTCCGCCGACAAGGCCCGTCAGTTGCTCCAGCTCTCGGGCCGGATGATCAAGACCGTACCGGAGGTTGAGCACGTGTTCGGCAAGGCGGGCCGTGCCGAAAGTGCGACCGATCCGGCACCGATCGAAATGTTTGAGACCACCGTGACCTTCAAGCCGCGGGATCAATGGCGCCCGGGCATGACCCCCCAGAAGCTACGCCAGGAGTTGGACGCAGCGGTCAAGATTCCCGGTCTGACCAACCTATGGGTCCCGCCCATTCGCAATCGCATCGATATGTTGGCCACCGGCATCAAGAGCCCGATTGGGATCAAGGTCTCCGGACCCGATGTGGAGCAGATCGAGCGCCTGAGCCAGCAGATCGAGCAGGTGGCCAAGACTGTGCCCGGCGTGAGTTCGGCACTGGCCGAACGCGTCACGGGTGGGCGCTATGTCGATGTACAGGTGCGCCCGGAAATCGCTGCACGTTACGGATTCACTCAAGGCCAACTCCAGCAACTGATTGCCACGGTCGTTGGCGGTGATCCAATCGGGGAAACGATCGAGGGGCGCGAACGCTATCCCATCGTCTTGCGCTACCCCCGTGGCCAGCGTGACTCGTTGCAGGCCTTGCAGGATCTGCCGCTGATCGCGCCAGGCGGTGTGCAACTGACCTTGAGCCAGGTGGCGGAGCTGTCAATCAGCCCAGGCCCGCCGATGCTCAAGAGCGATAACGGCCGGTTGGTGGGCTACATCTACGTGGATGTGGCCGATCGCGACTTGGGATCGGTGGTCCAGGACCTGCAAGCCGCGGTGCAGACCCAGGTGAGTTTGCCTGCCGGCTATGGTCTGGCGTGGTCGGGGCAGTACGAGTATCTGCAACGGGCTTTGGCACGCCTGCAATGGGTGGTGCCCGCGGCGTTGGCGATCATCTTCCTGGTCATCTGGATGGTGTTTCGCCGGCTTAGCGATGTATCCATCATCCTGCTCAGCTTGCCCTTGGCGTTGGTGGGCGGTTTCTGGTTGATCTGGGGGCTGGGCCATGCGATTTCGGTGGCCAGCATGATCGGATTCATCGCCCTGGGCGGCGTTGCGGCTGAGTTCGGCGTCATCATGCTGCTGTACCTGCGTCATGCCTGGGAGCAGCGCTTGGCCAGCGGTGCGCCGGAAGATGTGTCTACCCTGCAAGAGGCTATCTACGAAGGCGCCGTGCAACGGGTGCGCCCGAAGGCGATGACGGTAGCCGTCATCCTGGCCGGGTTGTTTCCGCTTTTCGTCGGTGCCGGTGCCGGCTCGGAGGTCATGCAACGTATCGCCGCGCCGATGCTGGGTGGCATGCTCACCGCACCGGTGCTCTCTATGGTGGTGATTCCCGCAGCGTTCTATCTAGTGCGGCGACGTGGATTGCGCGCGGCGCGGGGCGACCAATGAGAGACAGACTGAGCACTTGAGGTAAGTCCCCACAAAAAGACGCCAGTCATGGAAGAAGTCATGACTGGCGTCAAAGGGGAGAGTACCGCCTACATGCTTACTTATCAGTGCCCGGCGTGCGGGGAAATCTCAAAGCTCAGCGACGCCCGATCCGACACAAAATCCAAACCCTTTTGTGTAGAGGGCACAATGTGATTGGTGTGGATGTACCAGGTCTTGGCGGTGGTCACCTGGAAACTGGCTTGGCCTTGGGCATCGGTGCGCAGGAGCGTAGCGCTACCGTGCCCACCCTTGACCGGTGCGTCAGCACGATGACCGACGTACACGCGTAGGTTGGGCACTGGCGTGCCCTGCTGCAGCACCTGGAACGACAGCTGTTCGCCGACCTTCACGCTTCCAGGATTGCGGGCCAAGCGGATCTCCAGCGGATAGCCCAGCGAGGCAGCGAAATCGTCGGTCAGTTTTGTGCCCACCTGTCCAATGGTACGAGCATGCTTGGTATAGCTATAGGTGACCCCTTTGGGAAACTTGCTCGCATCATAGGTGGCCAGGGTATCGGGCAAGTCTTCCAACTCCAGGTACTTGCCGAACTCGCTGGCCGTACGCGTGCTGGTGGAGGCCATCGTCGAGACCCCCAGCAGATAGGTGCCCTCGCCCGCCGGATGCACGGTGAGCTGGCTCTGCTTGCCGACCTCTTTCCAACTGGCCAAGTCCGGTGCAGCCTTAGCGCCGCCCTGACTCAGCGAAACGTCCTGTAGACGCGCTCGGGTGACTGCACCTGCACTTTCATCGAAGGTGCCATTGTTCACCAACGCTGTGTTCGCCTCGCCCGCTGCGGTGCCAGGCTTGGAGAAAGCGACAAACAGGTCGTGCGCACCGGCACTGCCGGCCACAGCGAACAGCAGTAGTGTGGCGGATAGTTGCGTGTTTCTCATGATGTGTAGCTCCTCGTGATCGTGGCTTACCAGTGGTAACCAAAGCGGACATTCCAGCGACGACCCAGCAAGTCGTACGTCATGGTGTCGGTGTCGGTGTTGGGGTTGTTCTTCACGAACGGCGCCTTCTTATCGAGCACTTTTTCAACGCCGGCGGAGATATCCCACTTCTTCTTGATGCCGTAGCTCAGTTGCAGGCTGTGGTACACCACGCTGGACACATGCGAGCCGATCGTGTCGGGCACGGCGATGATGTCGTCCGCGCTGCCGATGTACTGCGCCGAATAGACGCCGGTCCAACGGTTCTTGCCCATACGCAGTGAGCCCAAGCCACGCCACTGGGTGTAGCTACCCAAGCCGCTGGTGATCTTGCCGGCGTACTCAATGGTGGTGGCCCCGGGCGTGAGCGCCCCCAACCCACGCGGGGTGAGTCTGGAGGTCCTGGAAGCCCTGCTGGATCTGGTCATGGCCTCGGGCAAGGTACGTGTGGTCGACGTGGCGGAACTGTGTCCGCCCCTGGATCCGGATCAAGCCACCGCACGTGTGGCCGCGCGTTTGATCCACCGAATGGTCAGTGCGCAGGCTCAGTGAAGTGATATCGGCTGGCAAAAGGCAGTGAGCTAATGGGAACGCTCAGCCAGCAACTGCTTCATTTGCGCGATCTCCTGTGTCTGCGAGGTAATAATGTCCTGGCAGAGCTTCACCAACTCAGGATCCTTCAGACGATTCTCCTCACACATCAGGATGGCGCCAGCGTGGTGGGGAATCATCGAACGGATGAACTGTTTGTCAGTGACCGCTGCTTGAGTGCGAATGCCCCACCAGCAGAACAGCATGAACGCCACCGTCAGACCAGCCAGAATCAGATTGCGTCGGCGATCGGGGTACATGCTGGACATTAGCCACAGCTCGATCAGCAGCATGGGAGCGGCCATCAGGCCCGCCATGTAGAACTGGTTCACGTTGTTATAGACGTTAGCCCACTGATCGACCATTGCGTACATCAATGCGTACATGGCCACGAAAGACAGGCCCATCATCAACAACAGGCGGCCGTAATGGCCTTGATGCCCTTGTTGTGCCTGGTGGGCAGGTTGGTGTGAGGCGTGCGGTTTTGCGTGCTGGGACTGCGGGTCTTGCGCGTTTTCGTGCGTACCGTGCGAAGAGGACATAACAATCTCCGTGGGAATGGCAGAACGGCGGAAGAACCCGCGAACTGTTGGAACAGCTCCCGGGCTGAGAACACTTACATACCCTTGCCGGCAGCGAATTCCTGCGGGCTCAGCTTGCCATCTTTGTTGCTATCGAGCATGCCAAAGTGCGGCGCCAGCTTGTGCTTGGCCAGTTCTTCCTTGGACAGCGAGCCGTCCTTGTTGGCATCGAGCTTGGTGAAATCGGCATCGGCCGCCGCCGGCTTGTGCTGACCGTGGTCGGTGGTGGGCGTGGTGGTCTGGCCGCCGGCGAAGGCCGCGCCCGCCATCAGGAACAAGGCCATCATCGAGAGGGAGGCATAACGCTTCATTGCAGTACTCCTTGTGGGATATGAGCCATCAGTGACAGGAATGGCCGCGCGCAGGCTCATCGGCGCGGTCAGGGTGGGGGGTGGCAACAACGGTGGAGCCGGACAAACGCAGGGCATTGGTGACCACCGAAACCGAGCTCAGGCTCATGGCCAGGGCCGCCATCATCGGACTGAGCAAAAGGCCGAAGCTGGGATACAGCAAGCCGGCGGCGATAGGCACGCCGATGGCGTTGTAGACGAAGGCGAAGCCCAGGTTCTGCTTCATATTGGCCACCGTCAAAGACGAGATGGCACGGGCTTGCACGATGCGCCTCAAATCACCCTTGACCAGGGTGAGCTGGGCGCTGGACATGGCCACATCCGTGCCCGTCCCCATCGCGATGCCCACATCGGCTGCCGCCAGGGCCGGCGCATCGTTGATGCCATCGCCAGCCATGGCCACGCGACGACCCTGGGCTTTGAGTTGCTGGACCAGGTCGGCCTTGTCCTGCGGCTTGACGCCACCACGCACATCCTCGATGCCCAGCGTGCGCCCCACGGCCTCGGCCGTCGCCTGTGCGTCACCGGAGGCCATCACCACGTGCAGGCCATCGGCACGTAGCAGGTTCAAGGCAGGCAAGGTCGTGGCTTTGATGGGATCAGCCACCGCAATGGCGCCGGCCAACCTACCATTGACCGCCAGGAACATCACGCTAGCGCCTTCTTTCCGAAGACGCTCGGCGCTGCTTTGCAAAGGTGCTACATCGGCGCCAACCGACGCCATCAGGCTTTGGTTGCCGAGCACGACATCCTGATCGGACACGCGCCCGCGGACGCCTTGGCCGGTGAGCGAATCAAAATCTTGGGCGGCCACCAGGTTCAAGCCACGTCGCTGGGCTTCAGCCACGATGGCCTCGGCCAAGGGGTGCTCACTGCCCTGCTCCAAGCTGCCGGCCAAACAAAGGATCTGATCGGCGTCGAAGCCGGCGTTGGAGAGCGTGTCGCGAAAGGCTGGACGCCCCTCGGTCAACGTACCGGTCTTGTCCACGATCAACGTGTCGATCAGACGTAGCTGCTCGATCGCCTGAGCATCGCGGAACAGGACCCCGACCTGCGCAGCGCGGCCAGTGGCGACCATGATCGACATGGGGGTAGCCAAACCCAAGGCACACGGGCAAGCAATGATCAGAACCGATACGGCATTGAGGACGGCAAAGGTCCAGGACGGTTCGGGTCCAAACAGACCCCATCCGAAGAACGTGAGCACCGCCGTGGCCAGCACGGCCAGGACAAACCAGTACGCCACCTTGTCCGCCATACGCTGCATCGGCGCGCGGGAGCGCTGGGCTTGGGCTACCAACTGCACAATCTGCGCCAGTACCGTCCCGGATCCGACTTTGTCCGCCCGGATGACTAAGGCGCCCGTCCCGTTGAGCGTGGCGCCTATAACGTGATCACCGACAGCCTTCTCCACCGGAATGGGTTCACCGGTCAGCATCGACTCATCGACACTGGCGCGGCCTTCGATGACTTCCCCATCGACCGGCACCTTCTCGCCCGGTCGTACGCGAAGCAGATCACCCACGTGCACGTGATCCAGCGCAACGTCCTCTTCGCCCCCATCGGGTTTGACGCGGCGAGCCGTCTTGGGCGCCAATCCCAGCAGGGACTTGATGGCCGCCGAGGTTTTGGAACGCGCCCGCAGTTCCAGCAGCTGTCCGAGCAGGGTGAGCGAGACGATGACCGCTGCCGCCTCGAAGTAGACCCCTACCCGTCCATGCTCGCGGAAAGAGTCCGGAAACAGGTCCGGTGCCACGGTGGCCACCACGCTGTAGCCAAACGCGGCGGCCACGCCGATGCCGATCAGCGTCCACATGTTGGGGCTGCGATTGCCGATGGACTGTAGGCAGCGCTCAAAGAAAGGCCACCCCGCCCAGAGCACCACCGGGGCGCTCAGCACGAGCTCAATCCAGGTGCGCGCCTGCGTGGACAAGCCGGGCAGACGGTGTCCCAGCATGGCCAAGACCAGGACGATCAACGTCAAAGGCAACGTCCACCAGAACCTTCGGGTGAAATCGCGTAACTCTGGATTGTCGTCCTCCTCCAGCGAGGGCATCTCCGGCTCCAGCGCCATGCCGCAGATCGGACAGGTGCCGGGACCTGGCTGACGAATCTGCGGATGCATCGGGCAGGTGTAGACCGTGGCGTGGGTACCGCTGGGTTGGGCCACCGCTGCTGGGGCGGTCACTTCAACTTGCTGGGGAGCATCGTCCGTATAGCGGACGGGATTGGTGATGACCCGTCCATCCGCAGCCTCGACAGGGGCTGCGCCTGCAGAATGGTGATGGTCATGGGACGACGGTGAGTTCATGCCGATGCTCGCTTTAGTGGGGATGGACTGCCAAGGCAGTGTGCCATTGCGGGTTACACAGCTATTCGGGGCTGAGCGTCCCGAGCACTGAAACAACAATCAGGATCAAGATGGCCAGCGCGGCCTCAGCCGTAACACTCTGCCGCAAAGCCCGCACCTCCTGCGCGGGATCTCCGCTGGTCAGCGCTCGTTCCAAGCGCGGCACCAGCGTCCATCGGTGCAGCGCTCCCAAACCCAGCATTCCAGCGAACAGGGCCAGTTTGAAAAGCAGCAACTTCCCGTAGGTGCTCTGGAACAGGGCCGAAAACGACCACGCGGTGAGATCCCCGTAGTGCGCGATGCCGGACACGATGAGCGCACCAACGAAGATCGTTCCCAGCGTCGAAAAACCATGCAGAAAGTCATGCGTTGATCGCAGACGCCCGCTGCCGTTCGTCTCTTTGCCGCGCAGCAGCATGGCAAGGAACATCAGGACCGCTGCGATCCAGCCGCCTGCCGCGAGAAGATGGACGATGCCTGCAGCAAGCCGGACCGCGCCTGCCAAGCCCTCGCCAGCGGCGGCGTGGCCGTTCCATGCCAGCGAAGCGAGTGCGCCGCCCGCCAGCATCGCCCCCAGCGGGAAGGCGGTCTCCACCTTCCCGCGGCGACGATGCCATCCGAGCACGAACATAAGGGCGACCAGCAGCGCGCCTCTCGCCATGGCTGCCCGGCCCGCGGACGTCTCGAGCAGATACCAGCCAAGCGATGCGCGATCAACCTCGGCAAGCGGCATTCCCATGATGCCCGCGGTCTTGAAGACGACATCGAGCCCGGTGAGCACGAGACCGGCTACGGCACCCGCCAATAGAACGCCCATGAGTGACCACCCGGCCAAGGCGTCGGCGAGTGCCGATCGACGCGACCCGTACCAACCGAAGAGTGGAACCCCGAAAAGAACCATGATGACAAGGTATTCCAAGAATCTCAGTGCATAAGCCGACAGGTCGAACATTCGCGACTCCTCAGCGCACCGTGAAGCTGAAGCTGCCCGGCATGGGGTGGTTGTCACCACCGACGGCGCGGTATTCCACGGTATAGACGCCCGGAGCCAGCGGTCCAGGCAACTTGGCACGCAGGGTCTTGCCGTTGTTGACGATCTCGGTCGTGAAATTCTCGATCGGCATGGTGGAACTGCCGTGCTTCATGAGCAACTTGAGACGCGACGCCCGCGGAATCAATGTCTCGTTGAACACGAGATCGATCTGGCCTGGCGAGGCCACCACCGCATTTGCCGCCGGTGTGGACTGCTGCAGCGCGGCGTGGGCGTGCGCGACCTGCAGCGAAAACTGCCCGGCCGCGATTGCGAGGACGAGCGCGAAGGAGCGAATGACGTTGGACGACTTCATATGGATAAATCCTCATTGGAATGTGATGCAAAGCCCGTTCGGGAGGGGCCGCGCTGTGTTCGATGCGACAAGCGTTAGATGTCGGACTGTCACTGAAACCACGATTTGTCGGATTTTCTTGATACTTCCGCTTTCGCGAGACGAGGATCCCACCGGCTCAGGCGGGATCCTCGACGCATTACGCTGCCATGGCGCTGCAGCTTTCCGCGCAGCGGCGACAAACTTCGGCGCAGCGCGTCATCTCAGGGTCGTTCATGGCGTCGCATGCATCGGCGCACTGGCGGCAGATCTCCGCGCAGGCACCGCAAACCACGTCGTGAACGCTGGCACCGCGCAGCATCGCGTCGGCACTGGTTGCGCAGGTATCGGCACACGTCGCCAACAGGGCGATGTGCTCCGGGGCCGCGTGAACACCTCCTTTGGTCAGGCAGTAGTTGATGGTCTCCAGGCAGATCGCATGGCATTGCGTGCAGTTGTCGATGCACTCGTTCATGGCCTGGGGCCGGTGTGCTGCGGAATGGTGAGTCATGTAGTTCTCCTTCTTCCTCGCGGGCGAGAATCGGCGCGCCCGCAACACCGTCCCCTGTTGCTGCGACGGATCAGTGCTGTGCGAACGGTTCAGTGGTTCCGTCGCGATGTATCAGCTCGACCGTGAACGGCTGCTGGCGTCCCTCCGGGACCTCCATGCCCGGAGAACCAAGCGGCATCCCTGGGAGGACCAGGCCGCGTGCGTTCGGCTTTTCTTCGAGGAGACGCTTGATGTCCGCGGCCGGAACGTGGCCTTCGATGACGTATCCGCCGATCTCGGCCGTGTGGCAGGAGCCCTTTGCATAGGGGACACCCAACCGCTCCTTGACCAGACCCAGGTCATCCATGTCGTGCACATCCACGGTGAATCCCGCCTTCTGCACGTGGTCGATCCAGACACCGCAGCACCCGCAGGTCGGGGTCTTGTGGACGGTCATGCGTGGCAGGGCTGCTGGAGTCGCGTCGGCTGATTGGACGACAACCTGTGCGGAGGGCGAGGTTGTGGGTTGCGCGGATGAAGCATCCTGGGTGCAAGCACCCAGACCAGCCACGGCAAGGACCACAAAAGTCAGACGGTGCAATGTGAGCGTAGTCATTTCAATCTCTCGACTCAGCGCTTGGTCCGCGAGGACCAGTGGATGTGGACGATCCGCCAGCCGTCCGCGGTCTCCTTCAGCACCATCGTCTCGTCGCTCTGGACGGTCAGTGGCTGGCCGTCCTTCTGGGCATGCAACTCGCTTTCGGTTCCGACCCACGCGAACTCGCCAGCGGCTCGTGCGCGCTGACGGAGCAGCTGGCGATGGGCGCCCTTGAGGAACGCCGCATCGCTGACTGCGTGATGGCCCATGTATTCCTCGCGGCTGCGTTCGGCGCCCCCGGACTCGAGGATGAGAACGTCGGCAGCGAGCAGGGCTTCGACCGTGGCCAGATCGCCGCTAGACAGGGCCCTGTTGAAACGCTCCGCTACGGCGACCGCGGCCTCTGCAGTGACTGGGACGTCGACGTCCGCAGATGCCGCGGCAGCGGGGTGATGTGCGTGCGGCTGTGTCGCCTGCGCCATTGCGGGGGACACGACGGCCAGTGCCAGTGCGAGGGTGAACGAGATTGCTGTTGCGTTCATTGCGTGGGCTCCAAGAAGATCAATGGGGGTGCGCATGGCCGTCATCGGCCACGGGCGTGTGTGGTGCAGGGTGCGACTCCACCTTGCCGTCGGGATGGCCGTGGCTCACCAACCCGACTTCCGTGTCGCTGGGTGTCGGGCCGTGGTGATCGTCGTCCACGCCCGGCGGGTGCGCATGCGGCATGGAGTTGTTGCCCGGCTCGAATAAGGCAGGGTGATCCTCGGCCTTTTCGTCGTCATGGTGGCCTTGCGTCTCGCCGCCGCCATGCGAATGGCCCTCGCTGCTGTCGACAAGTTCCTTGTACGCAGTCGCGTCCAGCGTGGGCAACTTCTGCAGGAAGGCCGACATGTTCCATATGAACTCATCGTCCATGCTGCCGCCCCAAGCGGGCATGCCGCTGGCCTTGATGCCGTGCTTGATCACCCAGAACGCCTCAGCTGGAGCGACCGGCTGTTTGCTTAGGTTCGGTGGCGCGGGGTACAGGCCCTTGCTCATCTCGGTGGCCGCCGCGTCTGGTGAAAGATGGCAGGTCACGCACATGGCGTTGTAGTTGCCCGCACCCTGGCGGATACGCTCAGGATCATCAAGGTTCGTGGGTAGCTGAAGCTTGGCGGCGCGCACCTCAATGGAACGCTCGCGCGCCGTTTCAAGTAGCGCATACACCGGGCGACTATGCGGATCGTCGGCGGCCACGTTGTACACGCCCAGAGAGAGCGTGGCGGTTGCGACCACCGCAACCAATGCCACGCCGGCACCGAGCCATACCCACATCTTTTTGTTGGATTTCATTGTCAGTTCCCCTTAGAACCAGGTACGAAGGCCGATGACCAAGCGCGTGTCTTCAAAGGACTCGCCATGCTCGCGTCGCATGTCTGCGGTATTGCCAAACGCGCGCTCGTACACCACGCCGATGTAGGGAGCGAACTTTCGGGTGAACTCATAGCGAAGTCGTAGCCCCGCCTCAGCGGCACTCAGACCCGAACCTATCCCGCGCAATGGATCGTTCTTGCCATAGGCGGTGACTTCCACCAGCGGCTGCAAGATCAGCCGGTTGGTTAGCAGCAATTCGTACTCGGCCTCGACATTGGCGGCAGTCTGGCCCCCTTCGCCGAGATAGGCTGTGGCGGACACTTCGAACTTCATCGGCGCCAAGCCCTGTACACCGATAGCGGCGAAGTTCTGCGATGCCCCAGGCTTGAAGTCATGACGCACACCGGCCACCACATCCCACCACGTGGAGATACTGCGGCCGTAAAGCACTTCCAGATCAGCCGACTCGGTCTGACCATCCGTGCGTTCGCCTTCACTGCGGAGCCAGACGCGATTGAGGTCCGTACCGATCCAGCCCTGGCCCTCCCAGCCCAGCCCGGTGCCCGGATCGGCATCCCAGGTTTCCAGGCGATTGAGCAGCACGTAGCTCTTGATCGAGTTGTCATGCACCGGATGCGCGTGTTCCGGCGCGATGGCCGCCTTGCGATCCGCGTCCGTCACCGCGGGAATCGGGGTGCGCGGCTGCGTTGGCGCTGCAGGCCCGTGTCCCATCTGACTGTGGTCCATGCCCTCCATCGATTGCATTCCCGCTTCTGGTGTAGCGGGCGCGGGCGAATCATGGCCCATCTGCGAATGGTCCATCCCCTGCATCGCAGGCGTGGCCGTGCCGGAGGTGTCGGCTGCAGCGGGCTGTGCCATCTGACTGTGATCCATGCCCTGCATCGACTGCGCCTGCGCTGTGGGCGCCGCAGGTGTGCTCGCGGGCGAGCCGTGCCCCATCTGCGAATGGTCCATGCCCTGCATGGCAGGCTCGGCTGCGTTAGCCTGCGGCTCGGCGTGGCCCATCGCCGCATGATCGATCGTCGCTTCGCTCGTCTTGGCCGGTGTTGCAGGCTTTTGGGCTGGCGCAGGTTTTGATGTCGGTGCCTGATGTGCAGAGTGATCCTGAGTCTGGGTCTGCGCGCCCTGCTCCATCTGCATGGAGCCGTGCTGCATAGATTGGGCGCTGGCCGCATTGGCCAGGGCCAGCGAGATAGCCGTCAGCGCAGTCAGGGTGGTATCGCGTCTATTGATGTTCATTCGTCGACCCTCACCGTGCGCATCATTCCGGCTTCCATGTGATAAAGCAGGTGGCAATGGAACGCCCAGCTGCCCAACGCATCGGCACGCACGCGATACGTGCGTCGGCTACCTGGCGGCATATCCACCGTGTGCTTGCGCACCATGAAGTTGCCGTTGTCGTCCTCCACGTCACTCCACATGCCGTGCAAATGGATGGGATGGGTCATCATCGTGTCGTTAACCAATACGATGCGCATACGCTCGCCGTAGTTCAGCCGCAGCGGCTCGACATCGGAAAACTTCTGACCGTTGAAGCCCCAGGAGAATTTCTCCATGTGTCCGGTCAGATGCAGCTCGATCTCGCGACCGGGGTCGCGTCCGTCAGGGTCTTCAAAGGTGCTCTTGAGCATGGAATACGTCAGCACATGACGGCCGTTATCGCGCAGGCCATTGCCCGGATCATCCAAGCGCGAACTCACGCTCATGGCTTGGTTGTCCAACAGGGGATTGTTGGTCTCGCTAGCAGGGTGTGATTGCATGCCCCCGTGCTGCATGCCTGCCATGGCACCATCGCCGGCGGCGGGCATCGCATGGCCTGCATGGGCCGAGGTCGCGTTACCGCTGACAGGTGGGGTCATGCCAGGCATGCCCATGGCCGCACCACAGCCGCCTTCCATGCCCTTGCTGCCGCCAGACATATCCATCGACCCATGATCCATGCCCATGTCTGCCATCGTCAGCAGCGGCCGGGGATCCACAGACGGAACGGGCGCGCGTAATCCTTCGCGCACAGCGAGCGTGCCGCTGATGTAGCCGGTGCGACCGGAGTCTTGGGCAAAGATGGTGAATGCGTCCTGCCCGGAGGGCTCCACGATCACATCGAAGGTTTCTGCTACCGCGATGCGGAACTCGTCGACGGAAACCGGATGGACATACAAGCCATCTGCCGCCACCACGGTCATCTTCAGCCCCGGAATACGCACATCGAAGTACGTCATGGCAGAGCCATTGATGAAACGCAGGCGCACCTTCTCGCCACTGCGGAACAAACCGGTCCAGTTGCCCAGTGAGGTCGTGCCGTTCATCAGGTAGGTGTAGGTGTTGGCGTTGACGTCGGACAGGTCCGTGGGCGTCATCCGCATCACGCCCCACATCTTGCGATCTTCCAACGTGGCCGACAGGCCGTTGCGCTTCACATCGCGCGCAAAATCGCCGACCGTGCGCTTGTAGTAATTGTCATGGCCCGGCATCTTCTTCAAACGATCGAACAGGGCCGTCGGGTCCAGGTCTGTCCAATCGCTCAGCATCACGACGTAGTCGCGATCGAAACTGAAGGGCTCCGGCTCCAATGGGTCGATGACGATCGGGCCATAGAGCCCGGCTTGTTCCTGGAACCCTGAGTGGCTGTGGTACCAGTAGGTTCCGCCCTGATGCAGGGTGAACCGGTAGTGGTAGGTCTCACCACGTCCGATACCGTCAAAGCTCAGACCCGGCACGCCGTCCATGTTGGCCGGCAAAATGATGCCGTGCCAATGGATGGAGGTGTCCGCGCCATGGATGGAGTTAGCGGGCAATGCATTAGAGACGCGCAAGTTGACCGTGGTGCCTTCCCGCCACCGCAGCAACGGCGCCGGAACGGACCCGTTGACCGTGATCGCGGTGCGGGTCTTGCCGGTGAAGTTCATCGGCGTCTCGCCAATGGTCAGGTCAAACTCAGTGCCCGATAGTACGTTGGGTTGTCCCGGCCCCTTGAGCGCCCAACTGGCTTTGGGCCAGAAACCTAATCCTGCGACTGCGCCTCCCAAGGCCAAGCCTTGGACAAATCGCCGCCGCGAAGGCAGCAGCGGTCCACCGCGTGGACCACGAAAATCATCATGCGACATGAAAATGCTCCAAGCGTCGTGTTGCCACCGGCGGGCGGTGGTACAGAGCGGGCGGCTGGCCTAAACAGGCATGCAAGCCACACCAACGGCGCCATTGCGGCGCCTAGGGACGCTTAGCCGATCGGTGGTCGGATCAGATGAGGCAAGGCAGGTGCCGCATGCCCTAGGGGCAGCGGCATGACATCCAGGCCCAAGGCCAGTTGCACCGAAACATGCAGGCGCGCAGGAAGTGCGCTCGCGCAAGCGTGTACGCAGGCGCACCGGCACGCAGAAGACTTGCAACAGTCGGGACCGGCATGGTCGCCATGCCCAGTGCCAGCCTTTTCAATCGATGTGGCATCGGGATGATGCTCAGCACTGTGATGGGCGAAGCAGTCTTCGTCGACTTGCACCGCGGCAGCCACTTCGCTGGCCTGCTCTTCCATGACCGGGTTCATACTGACGGACGCAAACGCCGACCACGCGCCGTTAAGCACGAGCATGGCGATCAGGAACAGTCGCAGTAGAAGTGAGGAGGCTGACACGGGCGACATGGTATATCACTTTAGACAAGGCGCGTGTGTATCGGTCGTGAACAAAATCTCAAGTAAGCCTGAGATGTCGCGACTTGTCAGTCGCACTAGCCGCGGACACTGCAGCTCCCTCCAGAAGCGCCCAAAGGGCGGGTTGAGGCGAAGAGTTGCCCATAGGGCGAGCGCTTGTTCGGTTTACTTCTCGGGCGTGGCCTCGATCAGCTTCACCAACTCGCGCTTCTGCTGCTTGCTTAGCGAGCCCCAGCGCAGGAGCAACTTGGCCAGCAGATCATCGTCGGTGTAAAGGAAGGCGGCGGGGATCCCCAACGCTTGGGCCAACCGCTCAGCAATCTCCAGCATGGGCTCGTGCTTGCCACGCTCGTACTGGTTGATTCGGGGGCTGGCCACGTGAGGATCCAGACCGGCCCGGATGCCCAACTCCTTCTGCGACAAACCCGTGTGCAGGCGGGCTTGTTTGAGGCGTCGAGCGAAGGTCGGTGTTGAGTCGACGGACAAAGTCACGCGCGCACCCCATGGAGACCCCATAAGGATGGCGGATGTACCCAGCCTTGCATACTAAGATATTCTTAGCTTTGAGGCAACCGGCGACACCGGTAGCGCCGCCCCCCCCCCCCCCCAGGAGCCACGCCGCTCCCTCATCCCCGGAAACCGCATGCCCGGAACCTCGTCAATGACGCCATCTGGGGTCGCCAGCATCGAGGAGTTGGGCCTTCGTGGCACCCTTTTCCTAGCCGCACTGTTAGCCGCGCAGCTACGACACCTACCGGTGGCGCCCACACGCCGCTCCACCTTGCTGGTGCTGGACACGCTGCGAGACTTGGCCTTGATCCAAGTTCCCTGGCCAGCGGATCGATGGCAGATCCGCCCCGATGCCGAGGTCACGCCCATCGAAGATCTGCAATGGGCTTTCGCCTGGTCTACCCACGAGCGCAGGCACCTGCTCCCGGTGCTGGAAGACCAACTCGGCGATATGGCACACGATGTAGACTTGGCGGACGCGAAACTGGAGCTGTGGGATGAACTTGCACTCTGGGAGACCGAGCAGTTTCTGGAGCAGCAATTGCTCAAACATCACTTCGACCCAGGCTGGGCACGTGATGTGGGGTTCGTCTTTCAATCCGGACCGCGGGGCTTGCCGATCGCGCGGTGGCGTTACTGCTGCTGGGCGGCGGTACGCCAAGGTGCCTCGGTGGCGATGCGTCTTGGCGTGCACGACAGCGCCCATGTGCGGGAAGCCATCTTTCAGGAGGTCCAGAAGCGCCTGCGCTACCTGATGACCAGTTCGCCCGAGCAAGGCATGTTCAAGCCCTATCATTTGGCACCGGAGTCCTCAGTAGCCAAACTGTTTGTAGATTGGGTCGTCCCTATGGAATGGGCGTACTGGACAGGTGAGCGCCACCCCAGCCGCTAGCAGACAAACGAGCAGCCTCGTCAGTCGGCTCCCCCATCTTGCGCATGGCCGCGCCGAGTTTTCTTCACCGCATTTTGTGCTGGCGTCAGTTGATTCAGTAGAGGCTCTAGCGCTTCAAGACGTGCATTGGCACGCAACGCATCGGCTTCAGCGCTCTCGCGGCGCTCACGCTCCCGCGCAAGGGTGTCTTGAACTTGAGCTAGCTCGTTGCGCATGGTATCCAAGGTCTTGGCGTCAGTCTTCCAGCGCTCCTGCAGTGCCAAATAGTCCGTCGCGGTCTGGCGCAACGCCACGACCTCGCTGTGTTGGCCTTCGTGGGCCTGTCGTAGCTGGGCAAGCTCACGCTCAATCCGCCCGTGGCGCTCCAGCCATTGACCATTGTCGCGGTTCAGCACCAACAGCTCCTGATTCTTCGCGCCCAAGGCTTCATTGGCCTGACGTAAGGCTACTTGCAGCTCTTGGACCTGATGCTCGTGACGGCGAAGCTCTTGCTCACGCTGCTCTTTGGTTGAAGTGCGGTAGTGCTCAAGCGCTTCCCGGGCATGGGCATGCTTGTCCTCCAGAGAACGCGTATGCGCCTCATGATCAGCCAGCCGCACCGTCATGCCAGCGATGCGCTCGTTCAACTGGGCGATTTCCGCGATCCTGTCACCTAGATTCTGTTGAAGGAGGGCGTGAGCAGCTTGCTCTTGGTGCAGGCTTGCTTCGGTGCGCTGCAGCCGAGTGCTCAAGGCGGCAGCCTCCTCTTGGGCACCGGAAAGCGCCTGTTGCCGACTGTGGAGCTCAGCCTGATGGCGCTCACGCTCCTGGGTGAGGATGGCCTCTGCTTCCTCCTGGAGCCGCGAGGCCAAGCGCGCAACCAAGTCCTGCAAAGCATCACTAACGGCTACCGTCCTCGCCGGACCGCCGCCTTCCTCTCCTTCCAGTTCACGCAAGTAGCGGTGGATCGTGGTCTTGGAGCCCGTGTTGCCCAAGGCCACTCGCACCGCGTCGACTGACGGCTTCTTGCGTTGGGCCAGCAGCGCGTCGCGCGCCTTCTGGACGTCACTCTTATAGAGTCCTGCGCGCGCCATCGTGCCACCTCACTTTATTTCGTAATGTATTACATACCATGTAATTACATACTATTAAAGCAGGTAGACGACCGCTCGTCGGCGAAAATAGTTATACGGGATAATATTGAATTATCCCGCGTAAGGCGGATTCTGACCCTTCCCGGCGTCCCAAGCAGTACGAAACCGCCCAGGGCCGGCGATCGCTGGGTAGTATGGCCCAGAGCGGAAAGGAGGCCAGCCAGGGTGCAGGCAGGCTCCGCCACCGAGCCCGTTGGCCATCATAGGACTGTGCATGCCGATCGAACGTATCGTCATCGACAACTTCAAGTCGTTTCGCCATCTGGACCTGCCCCTCAATGCCCACATGAACCTGGTGGTGGGCGACAACGAGGTCGGTAAATCCACCCTGCTGGAGGCCATCCACGCGGTGGTCACCGGCCAGCTGCATGGGCGCAATCTTGCCTACGAGCTCACGCCCTACCTGTTCCACCAGCCCACGGTGCAGGAGTACTTGGGAGCGCTTGCCACGGGCACGCCGGCCTCGCCGCCACGGATCTCCATCGAAGCCTATCTGGGCGCCGACGCCGCGCTGGCGTCGTTACGCGGCACCAACAACTCCCTGCGTCTGGATACCGCCGGCATCCGGCTGCTGGTCGAGCTCAACGACGACTACCGCGAGGAGTTCAACGCCTACCTGCAGCAGCACCAGGGCGCGGTCAGCCTGCCGGTGGAGTACTACACGGTGCGCTGGTACTCCTTCGCCAACAATGGCGTCACCGCCCGTAGTATTCCGTTCGACTCGACCATCATCGACACGCACGGCATCAAGACCTTGTCCGGTGCCGATCGCTATATCGCCGGCATCATCGAGCAGGCACTGACGCCTGCGCAGCGCGTCTCGCTGTCGCTGAGCTTCCGCCGCATGCGGCAGAGCTTTTCCGAAGAAGCGGATGTGGCAGCGATCAATGCCTACTTGACCGAGCACACCGGGGACATCAGCCACAGGGCATTGACGGTAGGCGTGGACACATCGCCGCGCTCAACGTGGGAAACCAGCCTGTCACCCTACCTGGATGAGCTCCCGTTCACCCAGGCCGGCAAGGGCGAGCAAAGCGCGGTGAAGATGAAGCTGGCGATGCACGCGGCCGGCGCGGCTCACGTGCTGCTGATCGAGGAGCCGGAGAACCATCTGTCCTATTCCAGCATGACCCAGCTGATCGACAAGATTGCGGCCCTCTCCACCGCCCAGCAGGTGATCATCGCCACCCACAGCAGCTTCGTGTTGAACAAGCTGGGCGTGGACAACGTGATCCTGTTCAGCGCGCAAGGCCAGATGAAGCTGGACCAGCTGCCCAGCGATACCCACGACTATTTCATGAAGCTGCCGGGCCACGACACGCTGCGGTTGATCCTGGCCAAGCAGGCGATCCTGGTGGAAGGCCCTTCCGACGAACTGATCGTGCAGCGTGCCTACAGTGACCATCACGGCGTGGCGCCGATGGCTCACGGCGTAGACATCATTTCGGTCAAGTCGTTGGCATTCAAACGCTTCTTGCAGATTGCCGATCGACTGAGGATTCAGGCCAAGGTGATCACCGACAACGACGGTGATATCGCAGTTGTGCAAGAGCGCTATGCCGAGCACATCAACGCGATCTATTACGATTCCGACGAGAGCGCCCCTTCGCTGGAAGAGCAGCTGATCAAAGCCAACTCGCTGGCCGAACTCAATACCGTGCTGGGCAAGGCCTTTGCCGATGAGGTGGCGCTGCTCAAGTACATGAAGGGCCATAAGACCGATACGGCCTTGGCGATTTTCAATAGCCCGCACTCGATCAGGTTCCCGGACTATGTCCAGCGTGCCATCACCTAACCGGGTCCTGCTCTCGGCAGCCGGCTCGGGCAAGACCACGTTGCTGGTCCGGCAGGCCTTGGAGCGACCTGAGCGCCGCATCGCGATTGTCACCTACACGCTGGAAAACCTGGAAGAGATCCGGCGCTCGTTTGAGGCCCACGCAGGCGCGGTCCCCGCGCATGTCACCTTGCACAGCTGGTATGGCTTTCTGCTGCGCCAGTGCATTCGCCCGTACCAGGCTGCGCTTTGCCCTGAGCCTCGCATCGAGACCATCCTGTTCGTAGAAGGTGTCACCAACAACCGCGCCCCACGCACCCAGGTGGCGCGCCACTACCTGGCGGGCAACCGGATGTATTCGGACCGAGCGGCCGATTTCGCTGTGCGCTGCGATGAGCTGACCCAAGGCCAGGTCGTGGCGCGATTGGCGGCGATGTACGACGAGCTCTACATCGACGAAGTCCAGGATCTGGCCGGCTTTGATCTGGATCTGGTCGAACGGCTGTTGAAGAGCGAGATTGCCATCACGTTGGTAGGCGATACGCGCCAAGCCACGTATGCGACCAACTATGCGCAAAGGTACAGCCAATACCGTGGTCCGAATCTGGCAGCGCTGTTTCAGATTTGGGAGGCCGACGGCTTATGCCGGCTGGATCACCGCCTCACCAGTCTGCGCTGCGTCCAGGCCCTGTGCGATATGGCTGACACGCTCTATCCGCAGATGCCGCGGACCCAATCAGGCAATGGCGAGGTCACCGGACACGATGGCATCTACCTCGTCGCTCCAGGGGATGTGGCCGCGTACATGCAGGAGTTCGCCCCCACCGTGCTCCGGCATGACCGGCGGCAGGCGTGCGACGGACTGCCGGCGGTGAACTTTGGGCAGTGCAAGGGCCGCACCTACAGTCGGGTCCTCATCTTTCCGACCGGGCCGTTGACGCAGTACCTGCGCACGGCCGATGCAGCGCGTATCACCGCGCCGCCGAAATACTACGTGGCCTTCACCCGGGCGCGGCAAAGCGTGGCCTTTGTGTATGCCGGCGCGTGCGCGTTGCCGGGTCATCAGCTCTATGCGCCTGCCAGCGCAGACGCATAGAGCCAGGGGCTGCGATCACATCTTCTTTAACGGCGCCGCGGTGGGCGGCGGCGGTACCGGGCCCGGGTCGTTGAAACACAGCATGATCTGATCGATGCCGAATTGATCGGCCAGGACCTGGGCAATCACAGCATGCACCAGGTCCAGGTCGACCGAGGGCGCCGCGACCGTGATGGTGGCCGCGATCGCACGGCCATGCTCACCGGCGACCAGGCGCAGGTCGTCCACCGCTTTCACGCCCGGGTCGGTAAACATCGCCGCACGGACCTGTTCCAGGTTGAGCTCGTTCATGGGGACTCCAAAGCAGTGCTACCGGCGCGGGGAGCTCGGTCGCGATGCAGCCAACGATAGAGCACCGGCAGCACCAACAAGGTCAATGCGGTGGATGAGACGATGCCGCCGATGACGACAGTGGCCAGCGGCCGCTGCACTTCCGAGCCAGCACCGACATTCAAGGCCATGGGTAGGAAGCCCAGCGAGGCTACCAGGGCGGTCATCAACACCGGTCGCAGGCGTCCAAGGGCGCCGTCGCGCACAGCGTCGTCTAGCGGATCGCCCTGTTCGCGCAGACGGCGGATGAAGGCGATCATGACCAGCCCGTTGAGTACGGCCACGCCCGACAGCGCGATGAAGCCCACGCCGGCAGAGATCGACAACGGAATCCCGCGCAGAGCCAGTGCCAGCACACCGCCGGTCAGCGCCAGCGGCACGCCACTGAACACAATGGCCGCATCCTTGGCCGAGCCGAAGGCCATGAATAGCAGAGCGAAGATCAACGCCAGTGTCACCGGAACGACCACGCCCAGGCGTTGGGTGGCCGAGATCAGCTGCTCGAAGGTGCCGCCGTAATCGATCCAGTAGCCCTCTGGAAGCGCGACATCCTGGCCGATGCGTGTGCGCAACTCGCCGACGAACCCGCCCAGATCGCGCTCGCGCACGTTGGCGGTGATCACCACGCGGCGCTTGCCGTTCTCGCGGTTGATCTGATTGGGCCCGCGCTCTACCTGGATCTTCGCCACTTCCCGCAGCGGCACCGTGCGAGGCCCCCCATTGGCGCCGGCGGCCAGACGGCTGGACTCATCGACACTGGTGCTTGCCGGCAGCGGAATGGGCAGATCTGCCAGCACAGCGGGGTCTTGGCGCTGCGCTTCGGGCAGGCGCACGACCAGGTCGAAGCGGCGGTCGCCCTCGATCAACTGGCCGGCAACACTGCCCCCAATGGCGGTGGCCACCGTTTCCTGCACATCGCCCGGGTTCAGGCCATACCGTGCCAATGCCGCCGGATCTGGCGTGATGGTCAGCAGCGGCAGGCCGGAGACCTGCTCGGCCTTGACGTCTTCGGCGCCGGGGACGCTACGCATGACCCGCTCGACCCGGCTGGCCAGGCGCGTCAACTGGTCAAGGTTGTCGCCGTAGACCTTGACCGCCACGTCCGAACGGACGCCGGAGATCAACTCGTTGGTGCGCATCTGGATGGGCTGGGTGAACTCGTAGTTGCTGCCCGGGATTTCCTTGGCCGCCGCCTCCAGCTCTTCCACCAGCTCGGCCTTGGGCTTGCGCGGGTCGGGCCACTGGTCGCGGGGCTTGAGCATCAGGAAGGTGTCGGCCATCGACGGCGGCATAGGATCGGTGGCCACCTCGGCGGTGCCGATCTTTGAGAAGATGTTGGCCACCTCCGGGAACTGGGCCAGGCGCTTCTCCAGCGTTTCCTGCATGGCCACCGACTGCTCCAAGCTGGTGCCGGGAATACGCATGGGCTGCAAGGTGATGTCGCCCTCATCCAGGCTCGGCACGAACTCCGAACCCAAGCGGGTGGCCAGCACGCCACAGCCCACCACCAGCACGGCCGCGCCGGCCAGCACCACCACGCGCCGACGCAGGGCCCAATCCAGCAGCGGCGTATAACGGGCACGCGACCAGCGCATCAGGCGGTTGTCGTGCTCAGCCACACGGCCGCGCAGGAAGCTGGCGATCGCCGCCGGCACGAAGGTCAGCGACAACACCATGGCGCCGGTCAGGGCCAGCACCACCGTGATCGCCATCGGGTGGAACATTTTTCCTTCTACCCCGGACAGCGAGAAGATCGGCAGGTAGACCGCGGCGATGATGCCCAGGCCAAACAGGCTGGGACGGATCACCTCGGCGGTGGCCGAGGCGGTCAGGTCATAGCGCTCTTCATCGTTGAGCTGGCGGCCTAGCGCGTGCTGCGCCTCGCCGAACCGGCGCAGACAGTTCTCGATGATGATCACCGCCCCGTCCACGATCAGGCCGAAGTCCAGCGCGCCCAGGCTCATCAGGTTGCCCGACACGCCGCCACGCACCATGCCGATGATGGTGAACAGCATCGCCAACGGGATCACCGCCGCGGTGATCAACGAGGCGCGCACATTGCCCAGCAGCAGGAACAGCACCACCACCACCAGCAGCGCGCCCTCGATCAGGTTCTTGGACACCGTGCCGATGGTGCGATCCACCAGCGCGGTGCGGTCATAGACGGCCTTGGCATGGACGCCGGCAGGCAGGCTGGCGTTGGCGGCATCCAGCTTGGCCGCGGCCGCCTGGGAGACTTCCCGGCTGTTGGCGCCGAACAACATGAAGGCGGTACCGACCACGACCTCGTGGCCATTCTGGGTGGCCGCGCCCGTGCGCAGCTCCTTGCCTTCGCCCACGCTAGCGACGTCGCGCACCCGAATGGGCACGCCATCGCGCCGGTCCAGCACGATGTTGCCGATTGCCTCCAGATTGGCTAGCTGGCCCGGCACGCGCACCAGGAACTGCTGTCCGTTGCGCTCGATGTAGCCGGCGCCGATGTTCTGGTTGTTGCGCATGACCGCGGCGACCACGTCGTTCAACGTGAAGCCCAGCGCCACCAACTGAGCTGGATCGGGAGTGATGTGGATCTGCCGCTCGAAGCCGCCGATGGTGTTGACCTCGGTGACGCCGGGCGTGGTGCGCAGCTGCGGCCGGATCACCCAGTCCTGCAGGGTGCGCAGGTCCGTGGCCGTGTACGGGGTGCCGTCGGGCTTGCGAGCGTTGGGCTCGGCCTCCACGGTGTACATGAAGATCTCGCCCAACCCGGTGGAGATCGGCCCCATTTCCGGGTCCAACCCTTCGGGAAGCTGGGAGGCGATCTGCTGCAGGCGCTCGGCGACCTGCTGGCGGGCAAAGTACAGGTCGGTGCCGTCCTTGAAGACGACGGTGACCTGCGAAAGCCCGTAGCGCGACAGCGAGCGGCTGTAGTCCAGCTTGGGCAGACCGGCCATGGCCGTTTCGATGGCAAAGGTGACCCGTTGTTCGGCCTCCAGCGGCGAGTAACCCGGGGCCTGGGTGTTGATCTGGACCTGGACGTTGGTGATGTCGGGTGTGGCGTCAATGGAAAGGTGACGGTAGCTCCACACGCCCAGCGCAACCAGCGCAGCGGTGAGCACTAGCGTCAGCCAGCGATGGCGGATGGACAGCCCAATGAGGCGTTCGAGCATGGCGGGCCTCATTCTTCTTCCACGGTGGACTTTTCGATGTCGGCCTTGATCAGGAAGCTTTGGGCCACCACCACCTGTTCACCGGCCTTGAGGCCTTCCAGCACTTCGGCGCGTTCGGCGTCGCGGCGCCCCAGCTTCACCGGCCGGGTGTGGTAGGTTTCGCCCTGCTGCACGTAGACCACGTCCTGGTCTTCTGCGGTCTGCAGCGCCGTGATCGGCACCACCAACGCTGCCGATTGGCGATCCACGGTGACCCGCGCCTTGACCGCCGACCCCGGCCGCCACAGGCCATCGGTGTTGGCCACCGTGCCGCGCGCAATGGTGCTTTGGCTGGCGGTGGCGGTGCCGGGCAGGACGCGCTCCAAGGTGGTCTGTGCGGTGACGCCATCGCTCAAGCGGGTAACCGTCACCGGCACGCCAGCACCGATGTGCTGGGCGTCGGCGCCGAAGATGTGCAGGTCCACCCACAGCGTGGACAGGTCGGCGACCTCAAACAGCGGCGCGCCCTCAGCGGCGGCCATGCCTACGGCGGCCGTGCGCGCCATGACCACGCCACTGATCGGCGCGGTGACGGTATAGGTGGTCAGGCTCAGGTTGCTCTCTACCGTGGCCAGTGCCTGGCCGGCCCGTACCTGATCACCCACGCCCGCACGCACGGAGCGGACCGGTCCGGGGAAGCGTGCCGTGACCTGCGCGATGCGACCGTCAATCGGGGTCAACAGCCCTTGCACCTCATGCTCGTCAGCAATCTCACCGGGGCCTGCCGGTGCGACCTGGATACCCGCTGCCTGCGCAGCTTTGGCGGCAATCTTGGTTTCCAGCGGCGCTTCCTCGTGCTCGCCGTGCTCTTCGCCCTCAGCGGCGGCGCCGCCTTCGGACGCTTCGTTGGGGGCCGACGCGTTGCAGGCGGCCAGCATCATCAGGGCCATGCCCAGTGCGGTCCAAGAAAAGCGATTCATGGGGTCTCTCCGGTGGAAGCAGCCGCCGGCGGCGCGACAAGCGCTTGGCCGGTCAGGCGTTGAATTTCGATCAGGGCGCGCTGCGCATCGAGCGCCACGTCCAGCTGCTGCTGGGCCATGGCCGTGCGTTCGGACTGCAGCTGTGCCCATTCCAGGTAGCTGATCGCGCCGGCGCGATAGGCGCGCTCGGCGGCCTTCTCAGCCCGGGCCAACTTCGGCAGCACCTCGCCTTGCAGCCGTGCCACCTCGGCCTGCGCCACGGTGTAGCGACCATGGGCTTCGACCAGCGTGGAATACAGCGACAGGCCCTTGGCCTCGCGCTCGATCGTCAGAACCTCCAGCTCGGCTTCGCCGGCGCGGATCTCCGGCTGCGCGCGGCTGCGGCTGCCCAGTGGCATGGACAGGCTGGCCACCAGCGCGGTGTCGTCAGTCTCCTGCAGGCGGCGCACGCCCAGCTGCCACGACAAGTCCGGCGAGGCCGCCGAACGCGCCAGCTGCAGTCGTGCCTGCGCGATCCGGCGGGCATCGGCAAACTGCGCCAACTCGGGAGTGCGCTCCAATTCCTCGGCCAGCGACTGCATGGACGCGATCGCCGGCAGGGTCATGGGATCCGCCGCGGCCACCTCGAAGCTCGGAGCACGTTCGCCCCAGAGGGCAGCAAGGTGCTGCCGGGCGGCAATGCGCTGCTGCTCGGCCCGATCACGGGTCAACTCTGCTCTCGCCAGTGCTGCTTGTGCGGTGAGCATCACCGATTCGGGAGACGCGCCAGCCTGCAGGCGCTGCCGGGCAGCGGCGACGGTCCGCTGGCGCTGGCCGACATCCATGTTCGTCAGGCTGCGTTGCCGGTCGGCACCGACAACGGCCAAATAGCGCTGCGCCGTCTCGGCGAGCAGGTCCAGCCGCCTGGTCTCGCGCTGCACGGCCAGTGCATCAATCCGGCTTTGGGCCAAGGTGCGGCGGGCGTCGAGCTTGCCGCCGCGCTCCAGGACCGAGCTCAGGCTCAAGGTCAACTCCGCGCTGTCCAGGCCACGGGCCGCGCCCGTGCCCAGCGCATTTTCAACCTCCGCCCCCAACGTCCACGGTGGCCGCTGCACGGCCTGGTCGCGCTCGGCAGCGAGCACCGTGGCTCGCGCATCGACCAGGCGCAGCTCGGGGTGGGTTTGGGCCACGCGTGCAAACGCGTCGTCCAAGGTCATCAGCTCTTCTGCTGTCGCCGGCGTTGCCGCCGCGCTCAACAGTAGCCACGCGGCCAGGGCCGCCAATCGCACATGCATGAAGTACTCCAGAATTTTCGATAGCCAACAGGGATCCGGCGCACGCCGGCGCGCATCACCCTGCGATCGGCGGCCGGAACGGCGCGAGCAGGTGCTCATGCCGATATCTGTCCGCATGGGCTGTCGCCGACGGCCAATGCCGGCCGATATGAGCAATGGCCAACACTATTTCTGGAGCCGGCGCGGCCTGGCTACAGCACAGCACCAGCTGCTGTAGCCGGTGCAGCGCGGCGTCTACGCCACGCTCGGAAGCTGGTGATGCCACTGCCGGGTCATGGTCGGCCGCGGCCAGATGGGTTTGAGCATGGAGCTCGCCAACCACTGCCAGCACCGGCTGCGTCACAAGGCCCACGGCCAAGTGCGCCAGCAGCAGCCAGCGCAGGCCACAGCTCAGCCGGCCAAGCGCTGTCATGCAGGCGTTTTGCGCGCGTCGGCACGCGCCCGGCGAGCATCACCCAAGATCTCGAAAGCCTCCTTGATCACATACAGGCCGATCAGGGCGCCGATCACGAAATCCGGGTAGGGGCTGGCCAGCCACCACACCAACAGGCCGGCCAGAATCACCCCAACGTTGGCCACCACATCGGCGCGGGTAAACAGCCAGGTCGCTCGCAGATGCACTTCGCCAGACTTCAAGGGGGCGAGCATACGGAGCACCTTCAGGTTCACGGCCAGCGAGACCAGAGCGGTACCGATCATCCAACCGCTGACCGGCTCGGCGCCGTACATCACCCGGCGGCCGACTTCGACCAGCACGCCTACGCCCAGCACCAGCAGCACGCTGCCACTGACCCACGCGGCGTTGGCCTTGAAGCGCGCCGTGCGCCCGATAGCGACCAGGCCAATGGCATAGGCGGTGGCGTCAGACAGCATGTCCAGCGCGTCAGCCAGCAGCCCGGTGGAATGGGCAATCCAGCCGGCAATGCCGCCGATCACGGCCATCGCTGCATTCAGGACCAAGGCGATCCAGAGGATGCGTCGCTCCTCCTTGTTCTTGGCTTCGTGGTGGCACCCGCAATCACTCATGTCTTGGTCCTCTGCTGTGTTGTTTCATTGCTTGTTTGCGCCTGGCTGTCTACGCACACCGGAACGGGCATTGGCGAGGAACCCCACGATGGCGGCGGTGCCTACCAATACCTGCGCCAGCAGCGACTGCCAGGTGGGATACAGGCCGATCCACTCGATGCGCGGCAACGCGAGCGGTGTTTGAGAGATCCAGCCCGCTTCCTGCAACGCGGCCACGCCTTTACCGATCAGGATGACCGCCATCACCGCGATGAGAATCGAGCTGATCGAAAAGAACCGGCCAATCGGCAGCCGCCTGCTCATGCGCAGCATCCAGTACGCCACCGCAGCCAACACCGCGATTCCCGCCGCCAGGCCTGCGAGGATGGCGGTGGACGCCTGATCGCTCCACATCGCGATGTAGAACAAGATCGTCTCAAACACCTCGCGGTACACCGCGACAAAGGCCAGCATGAACAGGAAAACAGCCGAGCGCCGTGTCAGCGCAGTCGTCAGCTTGGCGTGCAGGTACTCCTGCCACCGCCCTGCAAGGCTCTTTTGGTGCATCCAGATGCCTACGCTGAGCAGGACAGCGGCAGCGAACAAGGCCGAGACGCCCTCAGTGACTTCCCGGTTCGCACCGCTGATATCAACAAAGTAAGTGGCCACCGCCCAGGTAGCTGCGCCTGCCAACAACGCGCAGATCCAACCCGCATGCACATACGGCAACACATCAGACCGCTCGGCTTTACGCAAGAACGCCACGATACCAATCACGATCAGCAGCGCTTCCAGTCCTTCGCGTACCAAGATGGTAAAGCTGCCTAGAAACGCGGTGCTGGCGCCTATTCGGGTGTCCTGCAGCGCCACGTCCGCGCGATCAAACAGCTGGGCAATTTGCGCTGCCTGCCCGGCAACGTCAGCCGCGGGCGCATGCTGATCCAGCTGCGCGCGGTAGCCTGCCATGGCCGTCTCGATCTCTCGCAGCAATGACGGATTGCGCGTGGCCAGCGTGGGTTCAAGCGGCTCTACACCATCCAGATAGGACGAGAGCGCAAGCTTTTTGGCTTGAGCCAGGTCCTCATCAGCGTAAGCGCGCTGGCTGGCGGCCAGTCGCTGCCGCGCCACCGCAAAGCGATCGGCTCCTGGTACCGCTTCGTTTACTACCTGTGGCTGCGAACGCAGGTAGGCGATGATCGCGTTTGCCTGATCGGCGGGCATCGTGGTGGCAAGATCGGCCTCTCGCGTGCGTGTCAGCGCTTCGAGCGAGGGAATGTGCGTATGGGCCTCGGCACTGGTGCGCCATAACGCCTCACCTTGAGCCTTGGCTTGCGAGGAGTACCCCAAGCTGCCCACATAGAATGCCAACGCCCAGCGATCACTTTCTGACAGCCCAGAGAAGCTGACCATGCCGGTACCCGGCACACCCTGGGAAATGACCTCGTACAACGACAGCGGCGTTCGCTGCGCGGCGCGAGTGGCATCGGTGAACGCGATCGGCGGCGGACTTAACGCTTGCGCGGCGGGGCCATCACCGTGACCTGTGGGGCCGTGACAGGCCGCGCACTGCTGGCTGTAGATGGACGCGGCCTGGGAGGTCTTCGGCGCGCTCGCCGGAACAGCGCCGATCGGGTAGCGGGCCAACAGCGTCGTGCCGAGCCCGCGCGCCAACGTTGCCACTTGCGCCGGGTCGGCCTTCTCTGCCACCGCCTGGACCAGGCGGTCGGCCTGGGCCGTCAGCTCCTGCTGGTTCTGGCCACTGGGCAATGCTGCCAGCTGACTGCGCACGGCGCCGGCAAACTCGCTCATTTCGGCGTATTCGTTGGGGGCAATTACGCGACCGGCCTGGACCGCGCCGGGGTAGTCGACCGCGATGTAATCGAGCATCTGCCAGGTTTGGCGCAGGTCTGCTGCGGCAGGCTCCGCCTGAGCAGAAGCGGGCAGAACCCAGCCGATCAGCAAGGCAATCAGGCAGTAGCGAATCAAGGCGATGGGCAGTGGCATGGTCGTCACATGCAGCGCCGCGGCCGGAGTGGCGGCGGATACGGGTTCAGCGTAAAGTCCGTAGCTACTACGGAGTCAAGCGTACTACGAATGAAAATCAGTGAGGCTGCCGACGCCAGCGGATGCCACTTGGAGACGATTCGCTATTACGAGCGGATCGGGTTGCTGCCGCGCCCGGGGCGCACGGGCAACGGCTACCGGGTCTATGGCCCGGCCGACATCGAGCGGCTGCGCTTCATTGCGCGTGGCCGGGACCTGGGCTTCAGCCTGGAGGAGGTCCGCAGCCTGCTGCAGCTGGCCGGCGATGAGGAGCTTTCGTGCGGGGACGTGGACCGGTTGGCCCGCAGCCATCTGGCCGACGTGCGCGCCCGCATGGCCGACCTGCAGCGCATGGCCAGCGAGCTGGAACGGGTGATTGCCAGTTGCCATGGCGGGCAGCGGGCGGAATGCACCATCCTGTCGACGCTGCGCCAGACGACCTCGGTGGAGGCCACGCGCCAGTGACCGAACTGGACCGCTACCTCGATGCGGCCACGCGCCAGAACACGGTGCGCAGCTATGCGTCGGCGCTGCGGCACTTCGAGGTTGAATGGCAAGGCCACCTCCCAGCGACACCTGACAGCGTGGCCCGGTACCTGGCCGCTTATGCGCAGACCTTGGCGACCAGCACCCTCCGCCAACGTCTGGCGGCCATCGCCTCTTGGCACCGCGACCACGGCTTTGTCGACCCGACCCGATCGCCGCTGGTGCGCAAGGTGCTCAAAGGCATCCAGACCCTGCACCCGGGCCAGGTCAAGCAAGCCGCGCCGCTCCAGATTCGGCGGCTGGTCGAGCTCGATGACTGGCTGGCCGCGGCGATCGCTGCGGCACATGCCCGGGGCGATGGGCCGGCGGCGCTGCGCCATCAACGAGACCGAGCGCTGGTGCTGCTCGGGTTCTGGCGGGGATTCCGTGGCGATGAACTGCTGCGTCTGGACGTGGCCCATCTCACGCTGGTGCCGGGACAGGGGATGACCTGCTTCTTGCCACGCAGCAAGGGTGATCGCCAAGCAGCCGGCGTCACCTACAAGGTGCCGGCGCTGTCGCGGTTATGTCCGGTGGAGGCGACCCAGGCGTGGCTGCAGGCGGCCGACCTGCAAGAAGGGCCGGTGTTTCGGGCAGTCAACCAATGGGGCCAGGTGAGCGCCGAAGGCCTGCATCCCAACAGCTTGGTGCGCCTGCTGCGCGAGTTGCTGACCAGTGCAGGCTTTGCCGATGCGGGGCTCCACAGCAGCCATTCGTTGCGCCGCGGCTTTGCCAGCTGGGCCAACGACCAAGGCTGGGACATGAAGGCCTTGATGGAGTACGTGGGCTGGCGCGATGTGCAGTCGGCCATGCGTTACCTGGACGGGCGTGACCCGTTTGCCCGGGACCGCATTGAAGCAAGCCTGCCCAGTCCAACCGTGCCGGTACCGGCGATGGCACTGCCGGCGCCGGAGGGCAAATCGGCCCTGCAGCTGCGCCTGCGCATGGTGCTGACCCCGTTTGCCTGCACGGGCCGCGGCGCGGCCAAGGCCCGAGGCCGAATTGAAGAGATCTGCTTGGCCCCGTTCCAGGCTGTGCGCCTGAACACCGCCAGCAGCGAGTACCAGTTGACTGCTCCCACCGATCCCGAAAGGGATCTGGATGAAATCCTGGCCACGTTGCTCGATGACATGCACCGCATGGCCGATACGCACCAGTGCTTCCTGGAAGCGTCGCTCAGTACAGACGACGGCCGGCACTGGGACTGATCCCCCTCACACCCTCCGGATCCAATGGCTACCCTTCACGAGACCGCCTACCCGCGACTGAAGCCTGATCCCACCGCCAAGGAACTGGAGGAGATCTATACCCCGACCGCCGCTGAGATTGCATTCGCCAAGCAGCTGACCACCCAGCCGGGTCCGCAGCTGGCGGTACTGATTCATCTCAAGCTCTTCCAACGCTTGGGCTACTTCACGCTGTTGGCCGACGTACCCGAGCGGATCCGGAAGCACATCGCCAAGGCCGCCCGACTCGGGCGCGTATTGGACACCGACCAGCTCGAACGCTACGACGCTTCCGGCAGCCAGCGCCGGCATATGCCGCAGCTTCGGCAATTCATCGGGGTACGTCCCCTGGATAAATCGGGCTTGGCTTGGCTGGACACAGTGGCCACCGGAGCAGCCCAGACCAAGCACACCATCCCGGACATCGTGAACGTCCTGCTCGAAGAGCTGGTGCACCATCGCTACGAACTGCCCGGTTTCCGCACTCTGGAGCTGGCCGCCATCGGCGCCCGTGAGCGGGTCAATCTGGGCTACTACCGCAGCATCAGCCACGCGCTGACGCCTGCCACGCGCACGCTCATCGACGAACTGCTGCGCGCACCGGAAGGGTCCAGGTTCACCGGCTGGCAATCACTCAAGCGCGAGCCCGGCCGGCCCACCAACAAGGAAGTTCGGTTCTACCTGCAGCACATCCGCATGCTGCAGCAGTTGGCCGACCAGCTGCCTCCCATCGATGTGCCGGTGCCCAAGCTCAAGCAGTTCCGTGCAATGGCTCGGGCCTATGACGCCAGCGAGCTGGCCGAACTGGCTCCGGACAAGCGCTATGCGCTGGCCACCATCTTCATTCGCGCCCAGCATGCCAAGACACTGGATGATGCAGCCGAGTTGTTCATCAAGCAGGTGCGCGGGCTGGAGAACACGGCCCAGCAGAAATTGCTGGCCTACCAGCTCGAACATGCCAAACGGGCCGACTTCCTCATCGGCCAGCTCAAGGAAATCCTGCAGGCCTATCAGCTAGACGGCAGCGATAGTCAGAGCGTGGATGCCATCGACAACAGCCTGGAAGCGGAAGTGTCGACCTTGCTGGCCGAATGCGAAGAACATATGGCCTACGCCGGGAAGAACTACCTGCCTTTCATGCTGCAGCCCTATGGCGCGGTCAGGCCGCTGCTGTTCAATGGGCTGGAGCTGATGAAACTTCGGGCGACCAGCCACGACGCCGGCATGGAGCCGCTGATCGCAGCGGTGCTCTCGCTGCGCAACCAGCGCCGTGAGCTGATCGAGGTCGCCTCCCTCGGTTTGGACCCGGAAAAGGACTTTGACTGGATGTCCAAGCTCTGGTGTCAGCACGTGTTCGGCAAGCGGGCCAGTGCAGCCGGCGCCGGCTGGATGCACCGTAAGTACTTCGAGCTGGCCGTGCTGGTGCAGGTCAAGGACGAACTGAAGTCCGGAGATCTCTTCATTCCCAGCAGCGAACGGTTTGATGACTACCGTGAGCAGCTGGTCGATGAAGCCACCTTGGCCCAGGAACTGGAAGCCTACGGCCAGGTGTCAGGCCTGCCCACCGACGCCGAGTCTTTCGTGGCGGGATTACGTGCACAACTGACCTCCCTGGCCGATGAGGTCGACGCGCGTTTCCCGGAGAACGTACATGCGGACATCCTGGATGGGCGCCTGGTGCTGCGGAAGGGGCAACGCGCCGAAGTCTCCAGCGCGATTACCACGGTGGATCGCCTCATCGCCGAACGGCTTCCAGAATCCAGCATCGTCGATGTCCTGATCGATGCCAGCCAATGGCTGGATCTGCACCGTTTCTTCCGCCCGATCGCCGGCACCGAGAGCCAGGTCGAAGATCTGCCCCGACGTGTGATCACCACGCTATTCTGCTATGGCTGCAACCTGGGGCCGACGCAGACGGCGCGGTCGATCAAGGGCTTCAGCCGGCGCCAAGTCGCTTGGCTCAACCTGAAATACGTGACCGAGGATGTGCTTGAGAAGGCCATCGTGGAGGTCATCAATACCTACAACAGATTCGACCTGCCTGGCTATTGGGGCAGCGGCAAGAGCGCATCAGCTGATGGCACGAAGTGGAGCGTCTACGAGGACAACCTGCTGTCGGAGTATCACATCCGCTACGGCGGCTACGGTGGCATCGGCTACTGCCACGTGTCCGACAAATACGTAGCGCCGTTCAGCCACTTCATTCCCTGTGGCGTGCACGAGGGCATCTACATCCTCGACGGTCTGTTGGCCAACACTTCCGACATCCAGCCTGAGATCGTCCATGGCGACACGCAGGCCCAAAGCTATCCGGTCTTCGGCCTGGCCCACATGCTGGGCATCCAGCTGATGCCCCGGATCCGGAACATCAAGGACCTGACATTCTTTCGGCCCGAACCGGGTAGGGCTTATAAGAACATCCAGGCACTGTTCGGGGACAGCATCGACTGGCAACTGATCGCCACCCATCTCCACGACATGCTGCGGGTGGTGATCTCAATCCGATTGGGCAAGATCACCGCGTCCTCGATCCTGCGCCGGCTGGGCACCTACAGCCGGAAGAACAAGCTGTACTTCGCCTTCCGGGAACTTGGCAAGGCCGTTCGAACGCTGTTCTTGCTGCGCTACATTGATGACAATGAGATCCGCAAAACGATCCATGCTGCCACCAACAAGAGCGAGGAATACAACGGCTTCGTGAAATGGGTGTTCTTTGGCAGCCAGGGGATCATTGCTGAGAACGTCCAACACGAGCAGCGCAAGATCATCAAGTACAGCCAGCTGGTGGCCAACATGATCATCCTCCACAACGTGGAAGGCATGAGCCGGACCTTGGCCGAGATGAGGAAGGAGGGGATTGAACTGACGCCCGAGATCCTGGCCGGCCTGTCGCCTTATCGGACCAGCCACATCAATCGCTTCGGCGACTACCACCTGGATCTTGAAAGGGAAGTGGCGCCGCTGAGCTACACAGCCAAGGTGCTTGAACAGACCCCATAGATGGGGAGAACCTGATCGAGAGACGAGCAATCAACTTTGAAATTCAGTCGCTTAGGCAGCTTTTGGCCCTGTACGTAATGATTCCCTGCCGACCCTCTTCAAGGTTCATCCCAGCGACTGCCCAGTTGAAGGCCGCTCTTTCGTGGGCATTGAGTTCCGCGTCGATAGCGTCAATTGACTGCCGGTATTGCTGCTGGGTTCCATTCGTAACCATCTTCTTGTCTGTCGGACCGCTGCAGGCAGCTAGCAGTGCTGATGCTGCCAGGATCAGTGTTGCTCTGCTTCTGGCCGCGGTGATGAAGCGGTATGGCTGTTCGCTCATGCGTCCCCCTGTCAATGAAGAAGACAGAATATCTGGTTTTTAGATATCGGAGAACTGGATATAGCTTTCTAGGCCGCTCAGCCAAGGCGCGGTCGTGTCGAAGTCCATCCATCGAAAAGAGTACGCTGCCCTCATTGAGGCTGTTCGCGAGGCGCGGCTAGCTGCCGGTCTGACCCAGGCCCAGGTGTCCAGCATGCTGGGCCGCAGCCAGTCATTCATCAGCGACGTCGAAACAGGCAAGAGAAGGGTTGATGTGGTGGAGCTGAGAGATATCGCCCGCCTGACAGGCCTTTCGCTGGGCAAGTTGATCACAAACTTTGAGAAGCGAATCAAAGACTAAAGCCCCTTAGGGTGTAGCGGTAGGTTCGCGCTTCTTGCCGGCCGGTCGGGACCAGGCGCACACGCCAGTGACAGACGGCCAACCGGATGGAAGGGGCACGCCCTGCCGGAAATCCGTGACGTAGATCGGCCTCGGCGTGCCGGGTCGAAACTTTAGGCTGTTTTGTGGAACCGTGGGGTCTGAACCCTCGTGTAGATCCGGGTGAAGCGACGTCTTTACAGTTGTTGATGTGAAGACATTTCTCCGACCCACTCCACAGCAGCTCCACAGGTCGCTAAAGCGAACCCCTAAATGCCTCCGATGGGCTTGTCGCGGGGCCTATACCCTTTCGGCGCGACTGTCTGACGTGGAGGATTGCGCCCTACACAAGCTTCGAGACGCAAAGGCTATCGCTTGGCGGCGGCAGCGCAAGATGCGCAGCTGGGCCGCGAAGCATCCCCGGTTCCTACTGTTAGCCTTTCCGCTTTGGGGTGATCCCCGGTCATTCGCTGAGTTACCGGAACAGAAGCTTTGGCCGCGCATTCTTGGCGTTTTCGCGCTTGTTAGCCCCCATCATCGATGCGCTACAAGCCGATCCAGGAAGTGGCCAGTCACTAGTTCAATGGGCAGAAGTTGCTGGCGTATCCTCTCGGACTCCTGCAAGACGCTGGGTTGCCGCTACTGGCCTGGGATGTTGTGAGTGGCGCCAGAGGCTGAAGCTTGCTGCGTCCCTCCCTCTCCTCCAGAGCGACTGCAAAGTTGGTGATGTTGCCAAGCGGCTGGGCTATAGCGGCCCCTCCCCTTTTATTGCAATGTTTCGCCGACTAACCGGCATGTGCCCAACTCAGCTGAAGAGCGCTGTCTAGATGCAACTTCACCTTGAGGAGAGGGCCCTTTGAACCTGGCTAGCCGAAGAAGCGTTCCCCGAACAAGGAGAACGGGCCTAAAGCGGCCCGTTTTCATTTGAACTGCAGCTATGCAATTGTCTTTCAGCGCTTGGTCGAGGTGTCATCCACGACCATGACCTCGTCAGGCTTCTTGCGAGCTGCGTACTCCGCCAGTACCACACCAAATACTGCCATCAAACCGCCACCCACGACCCAGGTGCTCAGAGACTCTTTGAGGACCACCACCGCAAGCAATGCAGTGACGATCGGGACGAGATTGAAGAACCCGGCCACGCGAGCAGAGCCCAGCCGATGCAGGCCGGTCATCCATGCCAACGGTGCCATGATCGAAGCGCCGATTGCTGCGAATGCAATGCAGCCGATGGCTGCGCCACCCTGGACGCCAGTGCCTGCGACAAGGAAAAGAGGTAGCAGCAGGATCGTTGCAGACATGGCTTGAAGAAACAGGGATTCGATCAGCGTTACGGGAATGCGCCACTTGTGCATCAGCAAATTGTAGGTGGCAAAAGCCAAAGCGCCCAGCAGCATCAGGGCGTCACCTTTGTTGATTCCATGGGAAACCAAGGCTTCAAAGTCACCATGGGACACTACCGCTATCACCCCAACCAAGGAGATGATCGAACCAATCACTGCGCCACCGCGGACTGCGTGACCCATGAAGATGCGCGACAAGGCAAGAGCGATCAACGGGATGAGTGCCTGGATAACGCCCATGTTGGTCGCAGAAGTGAAATGTGCGGCGTAGTACGCCAGGCATTGGAACATGACACCGCCCAAAGCACCGAGCACGAGGAAGCGTGCCCAATTGGCTTTCAGGACCGCTAGGTTCGACTTCAGGCGCGGCAGGGCGAATGGGAGCAAGATGATGGCCGCAGCAAGCCATCGCCAGAAGCTAATATCGACCGGGCCGACGGTCCCTGCAGCGAGCTTTGTAACGATGGTGTTGGCGCCCCGGAGAAGGCAGGCCAGGAGGGGGAGCAGGTAGTACATGGCATCCTCAGATACTGGATATCAACAGCCAGTAGCGTAGACTTGGCGGAATTTCGTTACATCCATAATTTGCGCCAATCTTCATCTTGAATGCGACATGGCAATGGACCCCGTCCCCTCGTTCAGCTCCATCCCTGGAGACATCTACGTTCGGCAAGGGACTTTGCCTCCCTCCGACTGGGATGCTCGTGTGCATCCGTGGGGGCAGTTCAACTATGTTGCGCAGGGTGTCATGGAGTTACAGGTAGGCGAGGACTGGATGGTGTCCCCTACCCACTATGCGATATGGATTCCGCCTGGTGTTCACCACTCATCCCGAAACCGTGGTGCGGTTGCTTATCGATCCGCATACCTTTCGGTCGGCGCGTCGGCGCAGATGCCCAGCATTCCGACTGCGTTAGCGGTTAGCTCGTTGCTTAGGGAGATCTTGGACGAACTGGCCCGTCGTGACATCGGCGAGGCCGTTAAGCCAGAAGACCGGCGACTCTCCGCGGTCGCCCTTGACCTGATTCTGGCCGCGCCGGTGATGTCGAGCTTCCTGCCGCTGGCCAGCGGTGACGTGCTAAAGCGGATTCTGAGCTATGCCGAGACCTCCCTTCAGGACTCTCCGTCGGCACTTGAGGTCGCAGAGCGCCACCACATTAGTGTTCGATCACTTGAGCGCTTGGCAAAGCGCGAGCTAGGGATGGGGTTCGGAGAGTGGCGCAGTCGGCTTCGTTTTCTGAGGGCAATTGATGCCTTGGGTTCAGACCGATCAATTACGCAGATTGCAGACGATCTGGGCTATGCAAACTCAACGTCTTTCAGTGAGATGTTCAAGCGACACTCTGGCCGGACCCCAGACCAGTATAGAAGGGGCCTCAGTCCGCTCCAGCGAGAGGTGGAGCCCTCCTCCCGCTGAATCGAGGCAGGCCTCGAAGCTGTTGGGTCAACCATTTAGCTGGCCCAGACAGTGGCCATTCGGATCGATGGATCATCCAGAGGGTGTCAACCACCGGAGATCCACAGTCAACCACCTCAATTGCGTCTTGCCGAGCGAAGGATTCACGGGCGTGTCGCGGAATGACAGTGAATCCCAGCCCGAGCGATACCGGCTCAAGGATGAGCGCAACCTGATTGGTGAAGCCGTGTATAGGAAGCGCGCGTACGCCTGGATTTCCTGGGAACTTGCGGGCGAGAAGGCGGGTGGCCATAGCCTGGCCATCTGGATGATCAACGAAACCCAACTTTTGAAGATCCGCCCAGCTGTCCGCGCAGGCACCTCTCGGAACTACCAGCTCAAGCGCCTCCTCGGTGAAGGGCTCAGCCCGCAGCCGAGGGTCATCCGGCCGAAGTGCAAGTAGACCCACCTCGTACTTCTTCTCCAGTACCGCCGATAGGATTTCTGGGTCCGGCGAGAAGCGATGACGAATGATCAAGCCGGGATGGGTGCGCTGGAAGTCCAGCAACACCGGGTAAAGAGCAAGGCCAACACTCCCGGGGGTTATCAGCGCAAACTCCCCCTGATCGCTGTCCGCGCTCGCGAGCTTGGCTTGAAGCCGGCGATCGGCCGAATCCATCTCTTGGCAGTACTGCAATAGAGCCATTCCCGCCGGCGTCAGCTCAATAAATCGTGGTCTGCGCAGAAACAGGGCACCCAGCTGTTGCTCAAGATGACGTACATGCTGACTGACCGCAGCCTGGGTGAGCTGCAGCTGGCCTGCGGCCCTGGTAAAGCTCCCGACCTCTGCGATAGCCCGAAAGGATCGGAGCCAATGCTCATTCAGCATAAGAATATTTTATCAATCTGATAAAAATGGATCAGATCATGGTTGAGTTGCAGGGTCTAATCTTGCGGCTACCCCTCTCTTCAGTGGTGTGCCGTGCCTGCCCTACCCCCTCCCTACCCTCGCGCCTTCTCCCACATCGGCCTGTCTGTTACCGATCTCGATGCCGCGGTTTCCTTCTATACAGAAGTCTTGGGCTGGTACCTCGTCATGCCGCCGACCAGGATTGCTGAAGACGAAAGCGCAATTGGCGTGATGTGCACGGATGTGTTTGGGCCTGGATGGGGCAGCTTCCGCATTGCACATCTATCCACTGGTGACCGGGTTGGAGTCGAAATCTTCCAGTTCAATAACGCCGAGCGTCCCGCGAACAACTTCGAGTACTGGAAGTCGGGCGTCTTCCACTTCTGTATTCAGGATCCGGACGTTGAAGGCCTGGCCGCTCGGATTGTGGCAGCTGGTGGAAAGCAGCGAATGCCGGTTCGAGAGTACTTCCCAGGGGAGAAGCCCTATCGGATGGTTTACATGGAGGATCCGCTGGGCAACATCCTGGAGATCTACAGCCACAGCTACGAGCTTACGTATTCAGCTGGCGCGTACGTCTAGCTCCACGCACACCCTCAGCCAGCTTTCGACTGCCAGGCAGTCCTCGCCAAACTGAGACACGACGGTACGGAGCAAGTGTCTCGGCTGTAGAAGTCAGAGGTCTGCAAGTTAGAAGCTGGCGAACGTAATTTTAACGATTCATCGGCGAGCCGCGCCGCTAGCCCTAAGGAGCATATGATGAAAATGAACGGCATTCGTTGGCCGGAAGGCTACCTTCCTGGTTACACCGAAAACTTTGTCTCGAATGAGCTGATCGTCCTCGGCCTTGCCGCAGCTGATGTTTGGCCGTTGCTTGAAGAGCCACGTCTGTGGCCGACCTACTACGGAAATTCAGCCAATGTGCGCTTCCACGATGGCGCCGGCCCTCTGTTGCGAAACGGGGATCGATTCTACTTTGAAACCTTTGGCTTCCCCGTGGAGGCTCAATGCGTCGAGCATGAGGCTCCTACCTCCGAGGGTCCGGGCCGGATCGCTTGGCATGGCTGGGCCGGTGAGCCCGGGTCTGCCGATCGACTTGACGTTCATCATGCGTGGATTGTCGAAGACCTTGATGGTGGCCGAGTGCGGATCCTCACGCAGGAGACGCAGAAGGGACAGCCTGCAGAAGCCCTGCGTCTGGCCAAGCCGAATCCAATGATCAATGGTCACCAGGATTGGCTGGACGGCCTGGTGGAAGCAGCTCGAGCCGCCAAGTCAACGTCCTAAGCCGGAGTAAATCCCCGTGCTTGCTCCTCTTGCTCTCCCCAAAGCCCCGTTTATGTCTGCCCTGTTTAGCCCATTCGAGCTCAAAGGTGTCACTCTTAAGAATCGTATCGCGGTGCCGCCCATGTGCCAGTACAGTGCGGAGGACGGCCGTATCAACGATTGGCATCTCAGCCACTATGCCGCGCTTGCGCGCGGAGGCGCTGGGCTCGTGATTGTCGAGGCTACCGCCGTGTCTCCGGAAGGACGCATCACCCCGGGATGTGCTGGCCTGTGGGGTGATGAGCAAATTCCAGGAATGGCAGCCATCGCTTCTGCCATCAAGCAAGGCGGTGCCGTAGCTGGCATCCAGATCGGCCACGCAGGGCGCAAGGCTAGTGCAAATCGGCCATGGCAAGGCGATGACCACATCGCAGCCGATGATCCCGCAGGATGGGCGATCCTTGGTCCCTCGCCGATCGCCTTTGGCGGCTCGCTCGATAGAGTTCCCAACGAGATGACGGTTGAGGACATTCATCGCGTTCAAGCGGATTTCGTCGCTGCAGCCAAGCGTGCGCTTGCTGCAGGATTTGAATGGCTGGAGCTTCACTTCGCTCATGGCTATCTGGCGCAGAGCTTCTTCAGCCCCGACAGCAACAAGCGGGAGGATCGCTACGGTGGCAGTGCGGAGAACAGAGCACGCTTCCTGCTGGAGACATTGGCGGCCGTCCGTAAGGTTTGGCCCGAGCATCTGCCGCTGACCGCGCGCTTTGGAGTTGTGGAGTACAACTCGCGCGATGGCCAAGCACTGGTCGACTCCATTGAGATTGGCAAAGAAATGCGAGAGTTGGGGCTTGATCTGCTCAACGTGAGCATTGGCTTCAGTGCTCTTGGTGGCCGCGTCCCATGGGGTACACAGGCGTTCCTGGCACCCCTTGCTGAGCGATTTGCTAATGAAACTGGGCTTCCGGTGGCCACAGGTTGGTGCATCGATGATCCACAGACTGCCGAGCGCGTTGTAGCGGACTGTCAGGTTGACCTAGTGATGATCGGGCGGGCCCACCTATCCAATCCGCACTATCCGTACCAAATGGCCATTGCGCTTGGCCAGGAGCTCCCAGCCAGCGTGCTACCCACGCCTTACAGCTATTGGCTGAGCAGATACAAAGGCCCGGGCAAGGCGTCGGCTCAATAGGAGCGAGCCAGCCCCCTCCTCCATCGAGCAATAGGGGCAAATGATCTGGCTCCCATCGAGAATCCCTAACGCCATTGCAAGCTGCTACCCCGCCTCAACACAGGCGGGGACAGGCACCATTAAAGTTGCTCCGCCTTGTCCGCCAGGGGTCACCGAAGCGGCTGCGTGAGCGAGACGGGATGGGAGGTCTGACTAGGCGCCGAAGAAGACTCGAGCTAGCGAGAGGCACTTGGCCGACGCTGCCTTGCCGGCATGCTCAAGCGCGAGCGCTCCGCCGCCGACAAGATGACCATCAGCACAAAGGGGTTGGCTACCTGAATCATGACTACGGACGTCTCTGAGATTGCACCTTGCAGCAGGAGAATCATCGGAATAGTGAGTAGGGCATGGAACAACACTCCCGCACCAACCAAAAGGGCTAGTGCTCGATAGCTCATACGACCCGCGCCAAAGGATGTGTAGATCATCCAAGCGCAGAGGGGGATGAAGATGATGATCGCAGTTAGCGTTCCCGCGCCGTAGCCGACCCCGAGAATCAGCGGGATCACGTGGAAGACAACGTTGATCATGATGATGCTGTAGATCGCATAGCCCCTTGAGCCAGGGCAAGGCTGGAAAGATTGAAGGCGGCGATCGCCTGCCCTGGGTGAAGACGCGTGGTGAGGACAACTACGCGATCTCAGAGCAAATCGGCTGGCAGGTCCATGTCTATGGACGAGCCAGTACTGAACTAAAGGGCTGGTGCGACAGCCGCGGCATGGCTCTTCGCGAGTTTACCTGGCACGAAGAACATGGCCGCGCTGGACGTCAGCAGGACGCTGTCTACGTTCTGCGGCCTGACACTTGGGTGGGATTGGCACAGCCAACGCAGTCCCTAGACGAGCTGCAGCGCTATTGGGATTCCCGCATGGGCAAGAGATTGAGCACGTGAGCGAGATGCAACCTAAGTGGAGTCGTCGCAAGGAGGCGCGGCCGCTCGAGATTGTAGACGCTGCGGTAGATGTTTTCCTTGAGAACGGCTTTGCTGCCGCAAAGCTCTCTGATATCGCGAAGCGCGCACGAGTCGCGAAGGGCACGATCTACCTCTACTTTGAAACCAAGGAAGAGCTGTTTCGAGCCGCAGCGCGCCAGTTGATCTCCACAAATCTGGAAGGCCTTGAGACGGCACAGGCGACCTTCGACGGGTCGATTGAGGAGCTAATCCCGACGCTCCTCCAGCGAGCGGTCTCATCAGGTGGCGATGCCCGCTTGTCTGCAGCATTGCGAATGGTGCTATCGGAGAGCCGAATGTTTCCTGAGCTTGCGAGGATCTGGCATGACGAAGTTGCATCTCGCATGATCCGGCTGGTGGCAAGCGCTGTCGAGCGGGCGCAGGCCAAGGGGACCGTCCGCGCCGGCGACTCAAATCTCATGGCCTTTTCAATCATGGCTCCGATCGTAATGGGTGTGCTGTTCCACGAGCTGTTCGGGACCTCGAGTCCGCATGCACCTGCGCTGGACAAACTTGCGTCCCAGCATGCTTCAATGATCCTTCATGGCATCACTGTGGATGCGATGTAAGCCGCCCTCACGGAGTTGTTAAGGGTTAGGCCACATCTATCCCTCCATGATTGAGATCAGTTGTCCTAGCCCTGCGACTTCGAGGGTGATCGTCTGCCGGCCAGAAGCAGATTCAGCGCGGCACAATCCTAGCCAGCGCATGCGCCCAAGGCATTGCTACTTGAAGGATGGGCAGCCATTGGCAAGCCACCAGCAGGCTACCGTCCTTCGTCGCCCCATGCGCACCGTCACGCAGTTCGAGCAGGGCATCCGGCCCGGGTTAGTCGTCCATCCCGCTGCAGACGATCAGGTCGAAACGACCCGTCGGCCACTCCTGCAGTTTCTGGGCGCAGGCCGCCGGAAGCGATAGAACGTTGAGTGTCGGTCCGAGGGCTGGCGCACCTCGTAGCCGCTGCCTCGATATCCCCCCGAGAACCGCTGGCCGAACGCAAGCGTCAGCGCCTCCACGCTCAGCACCACGTTCCAGATCCTTCGTGGCCCCACTTGCCGCTTCGCTTCCTGCGTTACGACGGCCAGCGCAACGGCCCCGATGACCGCGGACTGGTACCGGAGTTCAGGCACCACTCGCCGAGCTCCCGCGCGCCTGCGATCAGACGAAGACCTCATCGAGCAGGTCCCGCAGCGCGCCGTTCAGCCTCGGGTCGCCCTGTCCCTGCAAGGACAGGTACAGCGACAACGGGTCCACGACGGTGCCCGCGCCACCCAGGCGGGTGGAGTACGCCCAATGCTGCACGTCTGCATAGCCCTCGCCGGCCACGGGAAACCATTCCGGCTCCGGATGCCGACGGAAGCAGTCTCGTCCGATCGCAGCGATCGGACGCGATGGCGCCGCCAGTTCGGTGAGAACGGACAGGCCGGTTTCTCCCGCAGCACGACAATGATCGGCCAGCAGCATGTCCAAGCCACTTTTGCCGATGCAAGTGGTGCGCAGCACCGGCGAGCGCAGCCGCGGCAGCGCGACCGCCCACAAGGAGCGGCGCGCTTTCAAGAACCGTAGCTTCGTCTCCCGCCCCTCGCGCTGGGCGCTGACGAGGTTAGCCGCCACCAGTTCACGGGCGACCCGCGAGGCAGTCATGCGTGAGTAGCCTGCCTCGCGCGCCAGGTCGAGCGGCACCCACGGGACGCTGCCAGGGATGCCGCGCTCCTCCAAGTCGGGCCGCAACAGGGCCGCGATCAGAACCGCTTGTGCCGGATGGCTCAACCGCTCCCCAGCGGATGTGAGCACCCTTGGAGACGAATCGCGCTCGCGTAAGCTCATCAGGAAGCTCGGAGCGAACAGTTGGCTACCAGGCACAACGAAATCCACCCGAGACTCGATGAGCTTGGAGCGAATGTAGGGCGAAACGCCGGAGAGCACGAGAATGACCCTCAAGCCGGCCTTTTCCGCCAATCGATGCACCTGCGCGATCAGCCGCAAAGGTGGCAACGGTTCCGTCTGCGCCGGGACGGTGGCCAGCAGCACCCTGTGGCCGAGCAGGTCAAGCTCGGCCAGGCCGAATAGGGTGGCGAGGAAGTGGGGTAAGCCGCGCGTCTTGGAGCTGGGCCAGGGCTCGAGCTCACCGACCATGTCGGGTAGTAGACCCTGAAGATAGCGGGCTGCGGCGTCGAGGTCGTTCATAGCAGCGAATGTAACGGAGGTTCTTTACCGTAACAAGGCGCGGTGACAGTGAAACTGCTCTGTTACAGTCCAGTGCACCAGGCCCCTGCTACATCGCCAGGCGAGTTCCCCCGTTCAGACGCCAGCTACTCCCTCCGACTCCGCACGATTTGCCGGATAGCCCTCGGCAGTGGATTACTAGAGAGAGGTTTGTGACTATTACCGCGTAGTTGTAACGAACAGCATTTGCATGGGCTATTCATTAGGCAGCACGATTGTGTCGTAGTTGAAGTCTCGAGGCCGCTGACCGGTTGCCTTGATTGCTTCTTCGACGGCTCTATCGAGCATGAGCAGGTACTTTTTAACGATCTCGCTCCCCCGCCCCTTTTTCATCTCTTCTTTTCTCAGAAAGAGTTCCTGGATCTCCTTAAGTGCACTCACAGCCGTTGCTGATTGCTGCAGCGCAATCGCCAAGGATCGGTTCGGCACGTCAACATAGTTGACTGAATCGAAAGCCTTATGAAGCTGGGTCAGATGCGCCAAGATCAGCCGGGGGCCGCCGAATCCTCCCTCGAACTGCGCCAGCATCAGTGTCGCTGGAAATCGCGCATAGGAAATCAGCTCTATGAGGGACTGTGTGACCTCCCGTCTCCTGACTCTGGCGTGCCAAAGGGGGATCAGTCCCGCGGCGATGATGGCTGCGATGCTGCCGATCGCTTGCACCCACGCCGGCCAGTCAAGCGCTAACGTGGCGGATTTGGGACTCGGCTTGCTCATGAGTGCCCAAGTCAAGACGGCTCCTGCGGCAAAGGTCATCACAGCGACCACCGCCCAATCTCTGTCAGTTCTTCCCTGCTTCATGGCGTTCCTCCTCCGGCGTGCTGGTTTCTACCGTTCGTACGGGGCCTGTCGCGCCGTGCTCTCGGGCGCGGTCGAGGATGAACTTTGGGGGGGGGCGTGTACGTCCTCCAAGTCTTTCGGGGAAAGAAGCCTTGATCGAATGGATGGCCTCAAGTCTTAGATTTCCTGCTATTGGGTTCTTGTGTCGGCTCGCCCACTCTTCTGGGCGCGGTGCGGCGTGGCTTGCTTTGCCTGCTTGGCGTTGCCGTGTTCGCTCTCCCTTGTCGGAGTGCCTCGGTAACTTGCCGAGTGGTTTCCTTCAGTGACGTCAGCTGCGCCTCCAAGCCATCAGCCCGCGCGTTCACGCCTTCCAGTCGGCGCAATGCCTGTTGCTCGCGGTTGGCAGCAGCAATGGCTTGTTGCTCGCTCTCTCGCAATGAGGTGGCCAAGGCCATGCGCTCCCGCCCCCACTCCTGCTCGGCTGACCGCAACGCCTGGCGATGCCGGTCAACCTCCGTATGGGCACGATCCTCCACTGCCCTGACGTGCGCCTGGAGCGCCCTCCTCTCTTCTTCGTGAGCGGCCGCGGCCTCGCCCAGACTGCGGCGTACGGCATCCAGTTCCTGCTCGAGTCGCTCCGCCCGTCCATAGGCTCCATCGCGTTGGCGCAGCAGGTCTTGTACTTGTGCCGTCATCTGGGAGACCTGTGCCGCCAACTGCTCCGCGGTGGTGGCGGCGGCCTGAGTCTGGACCTGAGCCTCCCTTTCGCGCTTCTGGCTGGCCTCAATCGCCAGCGTCAGGGCCACCCGGTCCTCCTCCAGCAGGCGCTCGCGTTCCTCCAGTGCGTGCCTGGTCGACTCCAGCTGGGTCTGAGCGAGCTCGCCGGCATCCTGCAGCGCGGCCTGCCACAAACGCTGGCTCAGGTGAGCTACCCGCTCTGGGATGCCTGGAACCGCCGCCTCAATGGCGCGCTGGCGCAGGCGAAAGCCTACGGTCTGCCACCAGGTCTCCAGCCAACGCGTGACGGTGTTGGGCGAGCCGGTGCCCAAGTGGGCTCGGATTCGCTCGACGGTGGGACGTTCGCCGGCGGCGATGATGTCGTCCGCTGCCTGGTGCACATCCAGTTCGCTGATGCCCTTGGCCATTGGGTGTCCTTCTGCGGAACGGTGAGAATTGGCAGGCCATGTCTGATAAGGCATATTTATCAGATGTAGCTCAACCTAATCATAGTGCACAATACATAGTACATATGAATAATATCACTGCTGCGTCAGGGGAACTCGTTTCGGGGCTGGTTCCGGAGCGGCTGGCCACTTCCGCCGCAGAAGCGGTGCGAGACATCCTGCAGGAGGCCGAAGCGCCTAACACCATTCGCAGCTACGCCGGCGCCCTGCGCTATTGGGCGGGCTGGTTCGAAGGGCGCTATGGCAGGCCCATCGCCCTACCCGTCCCCCCGGCGGCAGTGGTTCAGTTCATCGTGGATCACATGGGGCGCTCAGGCGATTTGGGGCTTCGTTGGGATCTGCCTGCAGACTTGGATAGTGCCTTGGTGCATGCGGGCCTGAAGAAGAAGCCTGGGCCGCTGGCGTTCTCCAGCCTGGTCCACCGGGTGGCGGTCTTGTCGGCGGCCCACAAGCAGGCCCGCCAAGACAACCCTTGCGAGGATCGCGCCGTGAGGACCCTACTGTCCAAGGGGCGCAGGGCTTCTCACAAACGAGGCGAGCGCCCGGCCAAGAAGACCGCGCTGTCAGCCGCAGATCTGCGCGCAATGGCGGCCACCTGCGACACCTCGCTCAAGGGGAAGCGCGATCGCGCCCTGCTCTACTTTGCCTTTGCTAGCGGCGGGCGCCGCCGCAGCGAAGTCGCCGAGGCGACGGTGAATCACCTCACCCGACTGCCCGAAGGCGGCTACACCTATCGCTTGGATCACGGAAAAACCTTGCAGTCCGGGCCAGTGGTTGGCAGCAGCCCCGACAAGCCCATCCTGGGAGAGGCAGCCACCGCACTGCAGGACTGGCTGGACATGGCCGAGATTACCGACGGCCCCCTGTTCCGGCGCGTCTGGCCACGGTCATTGGGCGGCGCGCTCAGCGGCAAGGCGGTCGCCGCCATCGTTAAGGACCGGGCGCGGTTGGCCGGTCTGGACGGGGACTTTGCCGGCCACAGCCTGCGCTCGGGCTTTGTTACCGAAGGTGCGCGGCGTGGGGTGGCCCTGCCGGCGCTGATGGCGATGACCGATCACCGCTCCGTGGCCAGCGTGATCGGATATTTCCAGCAGGGCGGCGTCGGCAGCAACCCCGCCGCGCGCCTGATGGATGAGGACTGAGCCTCCGGCCCGAGCGGCCAGCAGTGCGCGTTGAATGTGCCCCGCTCGGGCCCTATCCTGCACAAGACGCGCACCATCCACGGCAGGAATCAGGGGGCAGCATGAAGCTAGTCAAGGCACGGATCCGAAACTTCCGTTCTGCAGAGGATTCCGGAACGTTCGATGTCGGAGAGCTGACCTGCTTGGTCGGTAAGAACGAGGCGGGCAAGACTGCAATTCTGACGGCGTTGTTTGGTACCCGTCCCATCGCCGACCAGTTTGCTTACGACACGGTGCACGATTACCCCCGCCGCTTCCTCACGCGGTATGAGGAACGCCACGACGACGAACCCGCACCGGTTGCCACCCTGACCTGGGAGCTCAGCCACGAAGACCAAAAGGCGGTCGCCGACGTCCTGGGTGCCGGCGCGTTAAGTAGTACGACCGTTGACGTAACGACAGATTACAGTGGCCACAGCACTTGGAGCATTCACGTCGATCCCAACGTGGTGCGCGCGTTTCTGCTCGACCAGCACGGTGTGGCAGGCGAGGAGCGGGAGAAGTTTTCCAAGATATTGCTGGATCGACTCGTGGTCGAGATAGATGCGCACCCCGAGCCGTCTGACCAATTGCAGGCGGTCAAGCGGTCCATCAGCGGCTTCCGCAAGGGGAAACCAGTGCTGGCGGCCATCGATATCCTGCAGAAAAGGATGCCGGCGTTCTTCTATACCTCTCACTTTGATCGCATGTCCGGGGAGATATCGCTGGACAAGCTGTCTCGTGACACCCAAAGCGGCGCGACGATCTCCCCGGGTGACCAGATTTTCCTCGACTTCCTCGAGTACGCCGGGACGTCGGTCAGCGAATTGCAGTCCAGCACACGCCTGGAAGAGCTCAACGCACGTTGCCAAGCCGCCTCCAATGAAATTACCGATGAGATCTTCGAGTTTTGGAGTCAGAACGACGCGCTCAGTGTAGAGATAGCGCTTGCCCAAGGCCTCTCCGAGGATCCCGCCCCCTTCAATAGCGGGACTGTTGCCAAAATCCGCATTCGGAATGACAACCACAAGGTTTCGGTGCCCCTGTCTGAGCGCAGCGCCGGATTCGTCTGGTTCTTCTCCTTCCTGTCGCAGTTCAAGCAGATGCGAAAGAGGAACCCCGGTGCGATCATCCTTCTGGATGAGCCTGGATTGACGCTACATGGAAAGGCGCAAGCTGATCTGCTCCGCTACATCATTGAGCGTCTACTCCCCGACCCCCAGGTCATCTACAGCACCCACTCGCCCTTTATGGTGCCGGCCGATCGTCTTGCGGACGTTCGCGTCGTCGAGGACGTTGTCACCTACGACCAGCGTCGCCGCCCCACCGTTAAGGGCACACAGGTCTCCGCGGACGTCCTGAGCGTCGATCAGGACACGCTGTTCCCCCTTCAGGCCCATCTCGGTTACGAGGTTACCCAAAGCCTGTTTGTGGGAGCGCATACCCTGTTGGTCGAAGGACCTTCGGATGTGCTCTATCTTCAGGCGGCATCGCACGCGCTCAAGCAACGCAAGCGCCAAGGCTTGGACAGCCGGTGGGTGATCTGCCCCACAGGCGGCATAGACAAAGTGCAATCGTTCGCCTCGCTCTTCTCTGGCAAGGGCATCCACATGGTCGCCTTGTGTGACTACGGCAATGGCGATAAAGGCAAGGTGCAGCGGCTGAGGGAGTCTCAGATCATGAAGACTTCCGGCGTCTTGGTAGCCACGGATTTCACCGGAAAGGCGGAGAGCGACATTGAGGACTTCTTCGCACCCGCCGTCTTCGCCGACATCCTCAACGGTGCCTACGGTCTGAAGGGAAAAGGGCAAATTTCCGCCCGGCAGTTCAGCCAAGACGGTGCCCTGACGCGCCAGGTCAAACAGGCCGAAGCACTGTTTAATGTCATGGGGGCTTCCGTTCCGCCCCTGGATCATTTCACTCCCGCCAACTGGCTCATCCAGAATCAGCACGTGCTGGCCGCGGAAACTACGGCCATCAATGAAACGCTGGAGCGCTTTGAGAAGGCCTTCGCTGAGATCAATGCGGCGCTAGGGGCCGGTGCGTAGATGAACCTCTGCCAGAGCTCCGCAATGGCAGCGGGTTCCTCTCCCGGCGCGCACTCATCGGAGGGCAGGACTCGGCTGCCTGACTCCCGCGCCATGAAATCGGCCTCTAACAGTGCGCCCTTTCCCTGCCATGCTGGCCCTGCGAATGCCGGGTCCGCAGAGGGCGCTTTAGACGCGCCAAGCCCAGTCTGATCCGTGAATGCGGCGACCACCCTGCCGGTTCCAGCGGAACGCCTCCCACATCAGAGTCGGCGGCGTTCCACCGTACTTCAACTCATCAGCCAACCGGATGAACACCTCATCGGTAATCCAGGTTGACGGGGCAAGGTCCAGGTCCGTGAGCTTGGCCGCATGATTGGCCGCGCGTCCAACCCAGACGATGTCGTTGCCGCCTCGAATACCCGTGCGAGCAGCTCGGATTGGGCTGCTGTCGATTCCGACGACATGCCTCACGGTACCTGTCCAGTCGGGGTACTGCTGTTTCAACGCTGGCATGACGATCATCTTGACCGCATAGTTGATTTTCAACCCGGCCTTAGCCGCCGGCGTGGCTTGCCGGTCACCCACCCAGATGCCCATGACACGATCTCCGTCGTAGGAGGTGATCTTGCCGCCCTCTTTCCTGATGATCGTCGCTGCACAGTGCAGGAACGCTTTGTAGATCTCTGCACTCAACTGCCAGGCTTCGGTGTCGACCATATTCGTTGAGCCGTTCAGGTCCGCGTACAAAACAGTGGCACGATCAAACTCCACTGCGTCATTGCCCAATCGCAGATCTTCTGGATCGGGTACAACTTGACCTCTCCGTGTAGACCATCGGGTTTGTGCTATCGCCTGCACGGCGGCCGTCATCTCTTCCAGCAGTGCCACCGTCAGTCCCTCGGCCCAGCTTCGAGAATGCGGGAGCGAATTTGTTCGCATGCCGGTGCAATCAAAGCCCGGGCGTCCGGGCCAGGGGTGTATCGGTAGGGGACGGTCGTGAGCCCCGTGAGATCACTGGGAAGCTTCAGCTTGTCTTCGCGCGGCTCCATCAAGAAGGCGCGCCGACGCCCCAGGAATCCAATGAACATACCCAGTTCAAAGACGACGTTGTCGCGCATGACAGGCCACTCGTCACCGCGGCTGATGACCATGTCATCCGCGTGGGCCACGGCAATGGCAAAGTCTGCCTGTTCCAGCTGGCGCTCGAGCTCGTCAAGTGTGTAGTTGGCGGCGCGGAACACCCCGTGGTCCCATACCACCGTCAGGAACGGGTCGTGCTCGAAGTGCTGTACCAGCAACCGCGTGACAGGGAGCGCCTCCACCGACGACATCACAAAGACCCGGACCTGTCCGCGAGGTTGGGTAATCATGTGATTGCGCTCTTTTAGACGGCGCGAAAGGGTCGCGGCCAGCCGCCGCCAGATGACGGGGTGTGAATCCGCAATCCTGCTGAAATCGATTTCCGGCACCTTTAGCACTACGGTCGGCTCGCGTGCAGTAACAGTTGCCGCCCGCAGTTGCGCCGGTTCGATGGCTGCCATTTCGCCGACGTGGTCCCCAGCCCTTCGGGTATTAACCACTTTGCCGTTGACCAGCACGTCCACGGAGCCGGAGACAATGAAGAAAACGTCGGTCTCTGGGGCGCCCTGAGTGATAAAGGCCTGCCCTGTCCCCACGTCGAGCAATTCCCCGGCCTGTGCCAGCTGGGCTGCGGCCGCGTCCAAGCCGGCCAGCAGGCGGAACTCAGCCAAGGCGGCGATCAGTCGCCTGCCATCATCCGCCGCGAGGCGCTCGACGATCCCAGTCCCCATACTGCCCCCTTGAAAGTGTGAACTGGGTCCCAATATACGCCCAAAGGAGCTGGAATGAATCCGGCTGCCAGCCACGCCGTAGGCGACGCGACCCGCCCGGCCTGGCCTCCTCTTGGGCGCAGGGAGTAGCACGATGGGACACAGCTGGAAAAAAGATCGCACCAAGAAGCGCATTGCCACCCGTTACGCCGAAGTCCGCGACGTGGACATCCGCGATTACAAGCGGGAAACCTCGCTGGTGGATATTCCAGTCAATCGCGCCTATCGCGTCCAAGGGGCGCATGTCTACATCGACATCGTCAATCTGGCGGACATGCTTAGCTGCACTGACATCGAAGGCGAAACCTGCCACAAGCGGGCCCTTCGATTCCTGAATCAGCACTACCGCGCCGTCCATCGCATCCTCGTTGAAAGTGATGCCATCCGTGTGGACTTTCACAACCAGCGGCTGCATGCGGTTGTGACCAAGCCGTACGGCGATGCCAACGAACGCGCCCGGATCGAGCGCGCGGTTGCGATCGCCCAGCTCGCCATCGATGTGCTGGCTGAAACGGGCGACTCGGACGCGCACATCCCCAATGCCCAGGTTCGTGTCGGCATTGACAGCGGGATGGCGTTGGCCGTCAACAATGGTCGTCGCGCCAGCCGAGAACCTCTTTTCTTAGGCTCCCCAGCCAATCAGGCGGCCAAGTGTGCCGGGCATGGAGGGGCTGAAGGCATCTACCTGACGCACGGCGCACGTGCCGTGCTTGAACTGCCTACCTTGACCGGCAACAAGGACCGCACCACTTCGCTGACCGATGCTCAGATTTCCGCATGCGTCGAGGCCGCTGCACTCGGCATTTCCAAGTCGCGCATCATCGAACTCTGGAAAGATGAACAGGCCGAGCTCCCTATCGGCGAATTCAAGTTCAGTCGACCGACGCCTCCGCTTTCTGATCTGGACTTCTCCCTGCTCAGCGCGGCGAACTCAAGGCGATTTGATGGCGTTTCGATCTATGCCGACATTGACGGATTCACCGACTTCGTGGACAAGCACTTAGAGGAGGATCCCGAACATCTGGTTCGAACACTGCACGTATTGCGCTCTGAGCTGGATGCGGTCGTACACGAGGATTTTGGAGGGCGTCGTGTCCGTTTTATTGGCGACTGCCTTCATGGGGTGCTGCTGGAGGGCACGTCACAGACGACAGATGCGCAGGACACGGTCAGCACCGCTGCCCAGTGCGCGGGTGCATTGCGCAGCAGTTTCTCCACTGCCCTGGAGCAACTGAGCGCCGAAGGCGCGGAAGTGGCAGAGCTGGGATTGGCCATTGGCTTCGAACTTGGCCCCCTTGCCATTTCCCGCCTGGGCATGAAGGGGAGCCTTCTGCGGTGTGCCACGGGGCGAGCGGTGTTGGAATCTGAAGCCCAACAACGACTCTGCGACGGTGTGGAGACGGCCATTGGTGAAAATGCCTACAAGGCCGCCAGCGCCGCGATACGGACCGTCTTTACCGACAAGCGAAAGGCGGCGAACCTAGACTATGCCGCAGCGGTGGAGGAACTCGCCGCATCCGGGGACCGCGTGGCGAAGGCAACACTGGAGGCACACTACGCTGAAGTGGCACCCGCAGTGGCTCCTGCGCTCGCGCAGCCGATCCGTCCTCATGTGGCCGCGACGTGACGCCAAGGCCTTTGGAGCTGCTGCAGCGCGTGGCACCGGACTACGGTGCCACGTTGATCGTAGACCCTGTCGGGGGGCTGGTTGGGATCACAGTGGTTCGGGCCGGCGGAGCCGAGTACGCATTTAGATTGCTCGTCTCCGTTGCAGGCGAGCACGTCTCAGTGCGCGAGATCGCCGACCCCGGCATGCTGCCGGGGTTCTGTCCCGATCGGCATATCAACGGTGACCGTAGCTTCTGCCTCGGCTGGGGAGAAGACAATCCGAGCCGGATCCAAGACGAAGCAGCAGCGAGGCATTGGTGGGCCACGGTCTACCAGTACCTGACCTACCAGATCGGCGCGAACGCCCGCCGGGTCTTTCCTGGAGCGGAGAACGGCCGCGCGCACGGTCGTGCTGCGCAGCATCAGGCCAATGCTGAGCAGGCAGCCGAACGACTGGGTCCGGCATTCAAGGCAGATGTGCTCGCGGGGCAGTTCATGGTCCGCAAGGATTCGCGCCCTCAGAAGCGGAGGCTCGAGCTCTGGCACGGCAAACTACTCCTTGCTCGGGTGTCGACGCGCACTGAAACCTTGGTCGGGAGACCCCCAGTCTGCCCATGTGGCCGCGATCCTGACGGTGCGATCACTGCATGTGGCGACCACGCTGCGGCCCTGGTCACTTTCATCTTGGAACAGCACCGATGTGCGCTGGCCGACACAGCTTTCCTTGAGGATTGTGCGGCTGCAGGAGCGCGCTGCTGCGGAACGCTGGACATCTGCGGTCTTCGATCTGCCATCAAACGAACACAAACCGTATCCCTCAAGACAGAGAACTCACCCCGTGCAAGAACCTCAAAATTCTGGCGGCCACCCGCCAAATCAAAGCGACCGCGTTAGTGCCGCTTGGCAGCAGCTGAATTTGGTCTTGGGCTTCTTCTCCCGTGTAGACACAAAACTCTCGGTCGGCCTGGGTATCAACCTGGGCATGCTTGCCATGATCGCGACGCGGCTGCCGAAACTTGATGAACTAACGGCCCTGATCTCGGTTGCGGGCGTTTTGTTCCTTACACCGCTTACTGTTAGCTTCTGGCACCTGTGGTACGGATATTTTCCGGAACTGCGAGGCGGGTCAAATTCGCTCATCTTCTTTGAACGGGTGTCGAGCATGGCCGAGCACGAGTTCTTGCAGAAGTGCGCGGAGCGTACGCTGATGGAGTTCGAGGAAGACCTCCTGGGTCAATGTTGGCGCAATTCCAAGATTCTCTCGTCAAAATTCAGCTGTTTGAAGTACGCGTACATTGCCACTGTTCTGGCAATCGCCCCATGGATGGCACTCATCGTTGTGCTGCCTCCGCCGGCAAAGTGACACACAAGTGGCTTCTGCTCATCCAGTTGTTGAGCCGGAGCCCCGGGCAGCGCTGACAGGGCCGGGCCTTCCGGCCCAAGTCGGCCCAAGGTGAGAAACGGTGCTGGCCATTGCCGGAGTTTGGCCATCGGCTATCACACGCACGTCGCAGTTAGCTCCCTTTCGGAAGGGGATGCCAGCCTAGACGTGCAGCAAACTCACGACGATAGACGGTGTCAATCTGGGGCGGGGCTCGCCGGACGTACTCTTCTGCGAGCGTCGCAGTTTGCCCTGAGAGGCTTGCGAGGTAGGCAACTGCTTCTTCCACTGATGGGACGCGTTGATTTTCCCCGTTGAACTTCGGTGGCAGCGCCGTCCATAGCACAGTGGTAATCCCGCGAGCAGCGGCCCAGTCAGCGAGCCCAGGAATACTCGCCGGTGCTGGACAGCCATGTGTCCAGACCCCCAAGTGTCGCTCCATGTTCTTTGAGGGAATGGCTTCCCGCTCACGCAAGGCTCGCTTGGCGTCGCCCTCGTCGTCGGTACCAGCCTCAACCCAGAAGGAGGTGACAGCAGACGCGGCCGCATGCATGACCAACGTAAGCCGTCCATTGCCGGATTGCCTTAAAAACTCTACGCAAACCGTTGGCCCGTCTGCCAGCCACTGTCCACGAACCGGTAGACCGTCGGGTTGCCATACCAGCGACCCCCAACCAAGATAGGCAATCATCTTGAGCCTCTACTCGACTGCGACAGCCGTGCCGCCCACCACAAGCGGCTCATTTCGTAATCGGTCGAGCCTTTAGTCTCTGCGCTCACCATCCTGGATGCCTCCTCGTCTCAACAAGACTCTGTATTGATAGCGCTACCGCGCCATCTGCCGCGATGTTGCGCTGCAGGGTCCGACGCCGGGCGAGAAGAAGCGCGAAGACGGAGCATGCTGCTGATTGCGGACTACCCGCAAGAGCGGGTGACGCATGCCTGGGAGATAGTCGAACCCGCTGTCTTCAAGCTCAAGTACGAGGCGGGAGAGAACCTCATGCTGCAGGAGCAAGCGGCGTCGCGACGATGCAATCCGAACACCCCGGCACCCTGTGAAAGGAAGCACGAAATGGCTGAAGTACCAGAACAGCTCTTCGGCAATAAGCTGGATGGGACTATCCTGCCCCACCAGTAGCAGGCAATCGTGCAGTGCACGCCCCAAGGCAAAGCAGTCATGCCGTCTGCCCTGCTCATGGGCGACCCTCAACATCACCACTAGTGCCGCCAGGCTATCCAGAGTGCCCAGCCCGCACAAGCCCTCGGTGATCTCTCGTAACCGACGGTCTCGGCGGACAAACATGCCGGCTCGCAAGCTCGCTCCGCTGAACACTTCCAGTTGCACAGGTGCACTGAGCGACATGAGTATTGATTCTCCACAACCGCCAAGTGCCTCGTGGACATTCAGAGCGGCCCAGACCGGTGAACATAGAACCATGCGGGAGCCGGGATAGCGCGCCTCGGCTGCTGCCTGCGTCGCCTGGGACGGGACGTGTTCCGCATGGGCGTATTTCACCCACACATTGGAGTGGCAGCCGGGACGCTCCGGGGATATCGACTGTCCGAGCGCGTATGCGCTGGATAGGCCCATTCGGCTTCGCAAGCATTCAAACCACAATCCGACACTGAGTGATCGCAGGCAGTACGGCACGGCTCGGTTGGCGGGAAGTATGCTCGTGCTTGCACGCATGCGGGCAAGTCGCGCCTCGCCGTAAAAGGGTATCTCTTTGAGCGCCATGGCCGTGCCCCTCCCCATTCACCTTTGATGGGTAACGAAACGCGAGTTTGTTACTCCTTCCACCATCCGTATTAGAGGGGCAGAATCAGGAGGACACAAGCGACGGGGTGTGACCACGCCATGACGGAGCGGACCAACGAATCAATCCTGGCCCCGGAACGCCGTGAGATCGAAAGAGAATTGACCTTTCATTTCGGGCCTCTCATCGGCTATGAAAACTTGCCGCGAGCTCTTGGCTATCGCTCCAGCCACGCGCTCCGCCAAGCAGAGGCACGCGGAACCTTGCCCGTGAAGATATTCAAAGTGCCCGGCCGCCGCGGCAAATTTGCCTTTGCGATGGACATCGCCGACTGGATGGTTGGGCTGAGGGCCGCAATCAGTCCGCCGGCAGTATCTGGCACCCCGCAAGATGAAGCGGCTGCTCTGAAGCCCAACCAGGAATGACGCCCCACAACCCAAACTCAAGGGGCCGGGCTTGTAGCGTTTCAAGAACAGACTCAAGACGTCCCCGAAGATGCGCTCGCCGAGCGCCGAGGAGAGTACCAAGAGCCGGAAACTAACATCTCCGAACCCTGGAAATGACTTGCCCCCGTTGGCGCGGGGGCAAGTGACATCTGTTGGAGCAGATGGTGGTGAAACTCAGCCTGTACCCTGAGGCTCACCCTTTTCCTTGACAAAGTCAAGCGACTTCCCGTTCGCGCGGAGGGGTGCGCCCATTTCCTCCCCATCTCATATGGCGGAGGCGAACCTGAATGGGCACCTTGTTCCAATCTCGAGACCGGGCAGACGTTCGCAAGCCGACGGCTGAGGAGCAGGATGATGACCGCAGGAAAAAGCGCGACCGCCAAACCGACGGACGAAGACCGCCGTGAGGGGCATCTGCCCCATTCCCCTCTCGAGCTAGCACGCGGCAAGCGCGACCGCCGCGAAATCTTTGTATTTCAGTCCCCGAAGAATGGGCGGACCGTAACGGTGGCCGACCTGGTCAACTTTTGCCAGGCGCTGATGCTCGAATTTGACCCCCAGGTGGAGATGTATGTTGAGAGGCCGCGTCGAATCACGGTAGGCGAGAAGCGCGACCTTGAGTTGAGCTTCTGGGTCGGGCGGAGGGATGGCACCCAGCACTACCAGTTTGTAATCCCTACAAAACGGGTGGCTTCACTGAGTGTTGGCTTAGTCAAGCTTCCCGCAGATGACGAGCTCATCCACATGGCCTTGAATCAAGGGCTCGTATTGCGACTTGTCCACGAAAACTCTCTGGCATCTCGCGCCAGCGAGGTCGCTGTTGCCTACGAACTACTTCCGCTTGTCTGGGCCAATGCAAAGATCGCGGGGGCCAGGCAGTTGGAAGTGAGGATTGAGGACATGCTCCAGAACGTTGAGCGCCTCACCATGAGCGCATTACAACTGCAGACGGGCCAGGCCCGGTTCGCAGTGGCTTGCGCAGTGGCAAGCCTCGTCTACACCGGCCGCGTACAACTCGTGGACTATCGCCCAGGGGATCCGGATGCCCTCGTGGAGGTGCGTCATGGCTAGGTACGAAATCTATGATCAGGCGACACTCGACGAGTGGTACTCCCCACATCCGGTTGATATTGCACCAGATCATCTCTCCAAGTTCCGCGTGGCCAAGGAAGCACTCACCGCCTTGCTTCTGGGCCGTTCCACCATCACCGCTATATCCCGGAGATATGGAATCTGCCACAAACGCCTGAAGCGCATGGCAATGAAAGCGCCCACGATAGCCCACGATGGCATGCCGCACGGATTTCGCGTATGCATTCCATGGGGCAGTTACTCGACTGAGCTTTCCTTCGAACCCGCGGAATTGCCGCTGGTTCCAGGAAGATTTGCGTGGCACAAAGTCTCCGAAGCTGTGCCGAGTGTTAAAGCCTTGATCGATGGCTTTGCAACCCATCTGCCGCCGGGCCGCCCTCCAAGCGCGTTCGTAAAATTGCACCAACGAGTCCTTGCGGAGCTGAAGCAGCACAACCTGGAGGACAAATTCCCCCTGAACGATCCTGGCAAGGGGAAGCGCTCGCTGCTTGCTTTGCTCAAGCGGCGGCAGTCGGCAGTAGCCGACGTGGACCTTTATGAACCTCAATCGGCATCGAACGCTCCTGTCGCTTTGGAGCAAGCAGTACGGATGGGCCTGTTCGCCAGAACGGAGTTTGACGCGCACCAAATCGATGTTGAATGCAAGATCTCCATCGATATGCCCAATGGCGCGCGTGTTACGCGCAAAGTGTCACGGCTATGGCTTCTCATCGAAATAGAGACTGAATCCAGGGCGGTAACGGGATGGCTTCTCTGTGTCGGCCAGAGCTATGACAATCTTGATGTAGCGCTCTGCTTGTCCAAGTCAATGGAACCCTGGGCTCCCAGGGACCTGACGATCCCGGACCTCTTCTACGCACCTGGCGCTGGAATGCCCGTCTATCAGGCAGCAACGCCGATAGTCACGCGCTCGGCCGCTGTCGCACTGGACAACTTCCTTGCGCACTCGGCCCATGCACTCGAAGCAGCATTCTGCAGGGCTCGGGGAGGTGTGATGATCTTCGGAAAGTCGCACACACCGCGCTCACGACCCATTGTAGAGCAATTCTTCTCGCGCTTGGAACGTGGTGCGCTGCGTAAGATCCCCGGCGGTTTTGAGCCCGCCAAACGGCTGGGGGAAAACAAGATCAGGATCAGCAACTTCTCTCCGGATGCCCATCCCATCCAGATGCACCTTCTCGAGGAGCTCCTGGACGTCATCATAGCCAACTACAACGCGACGCCTCACTCCGCACTCGGACAGATGACGCCGCTAGCGTATCTCACGAATCGCAAAGAGTCAGCGTTTGCGTTTGCGCCGGAAACCTGTGGCCTGGATGCTGCAGATATGGCTTCGACAATCGTAAGCCTGCCCGTAAAAGGCAACAAGGATAATGGGGAGTTGCCCCATGTCACCTACTTGTATGCGGACTACCGATCCCCTTCCCTTAACGATAAATGGGGACTGATTGGCACCAGGATTCTTGCGCGCGTGAATAGGCGCGATCTTCGTTCAATCGTGCTACTTCAAAGTGCCACCGTGCCATTCGGAGTGGCTACCGCGCGAGCGCCTTGGTCGCGCGCGCCGCATGACGAGAGGACGCGAAGGATCATCTGTCGTTGGTCCAAACAGCGCAGTGATTTCTCAATCGCTGGCGTGGAGTGTGCAATTGAAGCCTTCATAGCGCATCTTCGATCTACTGCAGACACGTCCCAACCCGCAGTCGACCAACTTGCGCGCTTGCAGCAGTTGCACTTCGGCCGTCTGCCCGACATTCGGTCCCAGCCAGCTCACATCCCGGTAAGAGTCCCCCGGGGAGGCAAGGTGAATCTTGATGACTAGATCGGACCTTGCGGAGGCCATCATGGCCGTCCGTCGCCTTGACCCCGACCATCCACTTTTCATTGAGTCTGGCTACCGTATCAACACGAAGCCTGTCGAACGCATGGCGGATTTCGTTCTGTACAACATTCAGCAGGGTCATCATGGGTGCTCTCTTTATTCAGAGAGCGGGGTTGGCAAATCCACGGCGCAAGACTATCTAGTCGAAACCGACTGGCGCTGGCTCGTGGAGGACGGACGCCGCGCAGGTGTGGCCAGGGCAATCGTCGCAACCTCAGATGCATGCAGGAGCCCGCTGAGCTTCTGGCACGCGCTTTCACATCAACTGGGAATGCCGCGCTGGTCATCGGCCAGGCCTCACGAGCTGAGGGCACGAATACACAATCACATGCGCGCCGCGTGTGGGCACGCCGACGTACGCAGGTACGTATTGTTCATCGACAGTGCTCAACGGCTCACCAATCTTGAGTTTCAGTGCTTAGAAGATCTTGATAACTTGATGAGCAAGGACAGGCTTACTCTCTTTTTGGTCTTTGTGTACCAAAGTGACCAGCAGGGCATCGAGCTTGGCGACATGTGGCAGCACCATCCGTCACATGTTGTTCGCCGGTGGTTTCTGGACTCAGCCCCATTTCTTCCTCTTGCGGCGCGAGATGAGGTCAGGCATGCCCTGTCGCGCTACGACGGCGCAGCATGGTGGCCGACAGAGGACATGCCATTTTCTAGATACTTCGCCACCGACGCATTTGATCGCGGATGGCGGCTGGAATCTGAAACGGAGATGATTTGCGATGCTGTGTCCGCCCTCCGGAGGGAGGTGGGACTTCCCGAACATAGTGGCTGGCCGATGTGCTCCTTCACATCGACCGTGCGGAATCTGCTAACGAACGCTTGGTTTCAGCAGAGTTTCGAACGCTTCACTCCATCTGACGTCCGTGCTGCGCTTGTGCATGTCGGGTACCTGCGAACCGAGTTCATTCGCATGCGCGAGAAGATGTCCGACAAGGCAATCGCCATCATTGAGAAGATACAGAATACGGCAAACCAGGTAGGGGGAAGCAATGAATAGCTCTCGCGCCGTAAATCCTTCTACGCCTCGGATTGTCGGCGCAGAGCATGAGTTCTATCCATACATATCGGGCTACGGCGTGCTGCAGCGGATCGTTGCACTGGGCATGCCAACAAGTGAGCAACTCATGATCATGGGGGTGAGGCGTAAGACTGGGCGCTCCATGCTCCGCCCTTTGCTTCTGCCGGGCCGGGTGCAGGATACTTTTGCGTCAGCCATCGAAGTCCGTGACGTCACAACGAAGAATCTATGGAATCCGGCCGCGTGGCTTCCAGTTCAATCACTTCGACTTCTCGCGGGTAGTGAGCTTCCATATATGCGGTGCCCCGCATGCGCACTTCACGGCTACCATTGTTCACTATTTCTCCTTCCTTCCATCTCTGCGTGCCCTTGGCATGGCGAGAAGCTCATCAGCCACTGCGAGGCATGCGGAAGGACGCTGGGCACCAGTTTTGACCACTCCGGTGGTCTCGGGACTTGTACTTGTGGATTTCAGCCAATCGACGCCCACACAGCGCTACTGGACGTCAGGCAATTTCCCGCTCGTGAAGTGTCGCAGTGGGTGGATGACTACCTTCATTGGGCATCACGCCAGCGGGCAGGCCGAGTGATTCACTTCCCCAGTGATGCGCAAAGCTGGCCTTCAGCTCTGGCGCGCCTGATTGATAGAACGACTCCTATGCCGCCCGTCCACCAGGACGATGGCAATGCTCACGTAAGGTATGAGGCTTTCCAGCCATCCGCTGACGATCCGGAGCCAGGGGCGTTCTGGGGCTGGGCAATGATTGGCGGCAACTCGGGCCTCATGTGCGCTCCGCTCCCATTGATGGCCTACGATGCTTTGACGCGGGCCACTGCAGCGGCATGCGCCAGGGTCGGACTTGAAGGCCTATCTGTCCTGAGCTTCCGCTCAACGCACTACGACACCCAAGGACCCACTGAGGTAGAGCGGCACGAGTCGTTCCTAGCTCCCTATGGTGTTTCTGCCAGCGGCGCGACTTGGCTCAATCTCTCGGTTGTCGACCCGATGGTAACGTTAGCGTGCGGCACAGCGCTGGAGCTGGCCGCTGCGGCCTTTGGTATCGCGAACGACAAGCCGGATAGGTCCCCTTCCGTAATCGTCGCTTCGGTATTGGACAGCATTAAGGGAAGATCCGCCTTGGTCGACGCGCTTGTGTGGGTTCTGGCAACCGCTTATGAGGAAGGCTTGGCGTTGACGCTTGCAAGGGTGTTCAAGCTGAATCCGAAGGATGTACTGCCTTCAGGTGGGTATCCGGTCATCGAGCTTCAGGGTTCCGCCCGTTCCTTGAGAGAAGTCCGGGTCGCCTGGGTGACACCTCGAAAAACAGCTAGAATCCAGCAGAAATCCTAAGGCAGGCAGTTCTTAGCAATTTTTGCCATCATTGGGGCAACGGCACTGTCTCGTGCCGGACTGCGAACGGCAGTAGCCTTCATGCGAGTACGCAACACAAGGGGAGGCTTTGCCGCCGCGTGGGCTAATTGGCAATTCTAATGAACCCCCGGCAGTCGTGGGCGTGTTTTATGGGCTTCCGGAACTGTTGGGCGTTATTTATGTACTTCTGGAAATGCCGGGCGTCTTTGGTGAACTTCCGGGAATATCGGGCATCTTTGGTGGACTTCCGGAAATATCGGGCATCTTTGGTGGACGGAAGCTGCCAGGAAGAGGCTAAGCTCACCCCATCCATATCTTCTAAAATCAATGCGTTAGAGGCCGGGCGTTTTCGGTGCGGCAGACACCTGCCACTGGGTCTGCTGTGATTCTATGCATCAGACAGTTGGAGTACGCTTTCTCCATGGTCAAGCCCAATTCCAGCCGTTCCGAACCTGAGTCAGCTGAGGTGGTCGAGAGCGGCTGCGGCCAACACTACACGCAGCTATGCCACTGCCCTGCGCTACTGGGCCGGCTGGCACCAGGGACGCTACGGGACCGAGCTGGCGCTGCCGGTCAGCGAGGCTGTGGTGATCCAGTTCCTGGTTGACCATATTCAGCGCAAGAGCAAGGCCGAACTGGTCAGCGAGCTGCCGTCGGCGCTAGACCAGGCGCTCGTGGCCGCAGGGCTCAAGGCTAGGATCGGGCCGTTGAAGCTGTCGACCGTGGTCCAGCGCGTGGCCGTACTGTCCACTGCCCACAAGCTCAAGCGGCTGGCCAATCCTTGCGAGTTGCCTAGTGTCCGCACCCTGCTCAGCCGCGCCCGACGAGCCGCGGTGAAGCGGGGAGACCGGCCGACCAAGAAGACCGCCATTACCCGTGCCGAGCTTGAGGCCATGCTGGCCACCTGCGATGACACCCTGGAGGGCCTACGCGACCGCGCCCTGCTCTGCTTCGGCTTTGCCAGCGGAGGGCGCCGGCGCAGTGAAATCGCGGCCGCGGATATGCGGGACCTGCGCAGGGTCGGTGAGGACGGCTACATCTACCGGCTGGAGTACTCCAAGACCCAGCAAGCGGGGGTCACGGCGGATTCGACGCCTGACAAACCGATTCTGGGGCGCAGTGCTGAAGCGCTCGCGGCCTGGCTCAATGCGGCAGAAATCCAGGAAGGGGCGGTCTTCCGGCGGATTTGGAAGGGACGGGTCGGCCCTCCCCTGCTCCCAGGTTCCATAGCGACGATAGTTAAGCGGAGGGCTAGTTTGGCAGGTCTAGAGGGGGACTTTGGGGGCCACAGCCTGCGTTCCGGCTTCGTGACCGAAGCAGGCAAGCAAGGTGTGCCTCTGCCGGCTGTAATGGCGATGACCGAACACCGGTCGGTGGCGAGCGTGATCGGGTACTTCCAAGCCGGAGCAGCGGAAGACAATCCAGCTGCTCGCTTACTGAAGTGAGGAACGGTGATCGCTGGCTCGCCTTGTCTGTGTCAGGCCAGCACGAGACCCTCAATTGTTGCGATGCCGAGCCAGTACGACTGCCCCCGAACCTCACTTGAAGCAGGTGACGCCCGAATCCCTGCACGTCCCTGCTGCTGACATAAACTTACGGAGTATTCCCGTCGGCAGGGAGAACATTGGAGGTATCGGTGGATAACGTGGATGTCCCAGGTCCGAACCGCATGTCGAGCCCAATTGCTACGGGCGGTTCGGGTGTGTTCTTCGAGCAACATGTCGCGGCCTACTGGTTAGCCCAGCTGCTTGTCCGCAGCATTCCGCCGATCTTGACCGATGCCGGGGTAACCGAAGTCCATTTCCAGACCGAGCATCTCGGCTTCAATACGGATGACTTCCTTGTCGTCTGCACGCGCGCAAGTGCAGCGAATGCGCAGCTCGTAGGTCAGGTGAAACGCAGCTTCACCGTCAGTGCCGCCGATGACGAATGCAAGAAGGCCATAGGCGATTTCTGGAGGGATTTCAAGAATGCCGATCCTTTCGATCCTCTGAATGACCGTTTCGTGCTCGTCACGCTGCGCGGCACTAATACGCTTCTCGAGAATTTGGTCGGGCTGCTCGACTGCGCGCGGGGGGCGGCCGACGGGAGAGAATTCGAACGGAGGCTGTCTCTCGATGGATTCATCTCGAAGAAGTCCGTCCACCAGTGCAACGAGCTCTGCCAGATCGTCAGCGCTCTGGAAGGAGCTTCCATCACAGCCCAAGACCTGTGGCCCTTCTTGCGTCTGCTGCACGTCCTGAGCCTCGACTTACACACCTCCACCCGCCAGACCGAGGCGCACATCAAGACGCTTCTGGCCCTCAAGTCTACCGATCCGGCTCCTGTCGCCAGCGCGACGTCTGCGTGGAACGCCCTCTTAGCCTTTGCCAGCGAGGCTGGACCTACCGCGCGGAGCCTGAGACGCGCCGATCTTCCAGCCACTCTCGTTCAGGCGTACGGCGAGGTGGGCGCGAACGAGCAGCGCGTGTTGGCGGCGCTGAAGAACCACACGGAGTTCGTTCTGCGGAAGATTCGCACGACGATCGGGCCGGCTTTTAATCTGCGTCGCGCCGGCATCACCCAGAAGGTGCTTGCAGCCATCGAGGCGAAGCAGGTCGTCTTGATAGCAGGGCCGGCCGGCTGCGGCAAGTCCGTCATCGGCAAGGAAGCAGTAGCCTTCCTCTCCGGCGAATTCATCGCTCTCGGCTTCCGGGTCGAGGAATTCGCCGTTGCCCACATCGACGAAACACTCCACAACAGCCAGATTCCGGCTCGCGCCACAGAACTTCAGGCCATTCTTGGATCGCAGGGCCGCAAGTTGCTCTTGATCGAAAGCGTTGAGCGCCTTCTTGAGAAGCCAACGCGCGACGCGTTCAGCGACCTCATGACGCTCGCCCAGGATGACGACGGCCTCGGCATCCTGATGACATGCCGCGACTATTCAGTGGAGCAGGTACAGGCAAGTTTTCTTCAGGCGGCTGGGATTGATTGCGCGGTAGTCCAAGTTCCGCCGCTTGATGACGCCGAGCTGCTAGAGATCCAAGCGGCCTTTCCTTCACTGGCAGTACCACTCGCCAACCCCGCCCTGCGCGAGATACTGCGCAACCCCTACTTCATCGACAAGGCATTGCGAATTCCGTGGGATGCGGGACGTCCGCTTCCTGAGAACGAGCGCGGTTTCCGCACTGCCTTTTGGCGGCAGATCGTGCGAGCGGACCAAAATCCGACGAACGGCATGCCGCGCCAGCGCGAAGTCGCTTTGCAGGAACTGGCGGTCCGCAGGGCGCGTGCTCTGTCGGATTACGTGCCAGCTACGGGGCTGAATGCCGCAGCCATTACTCTCCTCAAGCAGGACTCCCTCGTTGTTTCGCCCGACGCCAATGCCCTGCTCGTGGCGACGGCGCACGACGTCCTCGAGGACTGGGCCATCCTGCAATGGATCGAGGAACAGCACCTCACGGATGAAACGTCTTTCAAAGCGCTGTCGTCCGCGATTGGGCCGCATCCTGCAGTGCGCCGTTCGTACCGGAAGTGGGTTGCCGAGCTGGTCGACCGTGATGCAGCCGGCGCGCACCGGCTGTTCAGTGCAGCGATCGCACAGGCTGACGTGCCCGCCCAGTTTCGCGACGATACGTTAGTCTCGCTGCTCAAGGCGCCGTCGGCGTCAGAATTCCTGACACGGCATGAGGCCGAGCTGCTCGCCAATGACCGCGCAATCCTTAAGAGGGTCATTCACCTCTTGCGCGTCGCCTGTGTGACGTCGCCCGCGTGGCTTGCCGACGTGCGCGGCCATAGCTCGATCCTTAGCGTGCCGGAAGGCGCGGCCTGGGCAACCGTGGTTAGACTGGTGTGCCGCAACATAGTCAATTTCGGACCGAACGACGAACTGCTGCTTCTCGCATTGATCGAAGATGCTGTGCGTGGCGTAAGCTGGTGGGCACCCGATATCGAAGGGGCCGAACATATTGCCGGCATTGCCCACTGGCTCCTCCCGCGCTTTGACCACTACCGGGGAGAGGACGCGCGCCAACGCATTCTGAAGGTAATTGCCAAGATCCCGAAGGCTGACCCCGCACGCTTCGAAGCCGTCTTGCGCGGACAGATCAAGAAAGGGCGCCGCCGCGATTCCATCGCCGAGGAATTCCGCGGCATCCTCCTTGCGGGCCTCGACGGTGCGCCAGCTGCGCGCGACCTGCCGGACCTCTTGATCTCCGTCGCACTTGATGCCTTCATCGCCACGGATGAGTGTCTGCGGTTGGAACCCTATAGCCGCTCACCCATCAACGTTGACCTTTACTTTGGCATAAAGGAACAAATGCGCCATGATTTCTTCCCAGCAAGTGCCTTGCGAGGGGCGTGGATCAACCTGCTCACGCAGCATCCAAGAAAGGGTCTCGATTTCCTAATCGAGGTCTTCAATCATAGCGCCGAGTGGTACGTGCATCCGCGTCTTCGCGATCCCCTCGAACCCGCTTGGGAAGTCGAGCTCACATTTGCCAACGGGACCAGGCGGAAGCAATGGGTGAACCCACGTCTCTGGGGGCTGTATCGCGGCATGACAGTTGGACCCTATTTGCTGCAGTCGCTTTTGATGGCCTTCGAGAAGTGGTTACTCAACTACGCCAAATCCTATCCCGAGGGGCTCGACGCGGTACTGCTCGAAATCCTCCAACGCAGCGATTCCGCTGCGCTCGCAGCCGTCGTTGCTAGCGTGGCAACCGCTCATCCTCACCGGTCAGGCGAGGCCCTCCTCGTGCTGCTGTCGGTGCAGGACTACATCGAGATCGACCGCAGCCGCATGGCCGGTGAGCACCAGGCTTCGAGCGTCACGGGATTGTTCCCCGCCCTCCATGTCGAAAACAAGATCTTCGAAGAGGAGCGTAAGGAGTCGAATGGGCTGCCGCACCGTAAACACGACCTTGAAGCGGCCATCGCAAACCTGCAACTCGGCCCTCTAGCCCTGCGGGCTCAGGCCATCATCGACCACCATATCGCGGCGCTGCCCGCGCCGGACCGGCGCGAGAAACGCGACCTTACATGGCAGCTTGCTCTCCACCGGATGGATTTCCGCCAGTACGATTTGGCCCCCGACCAGCCCGCAGAGGATGAAACATCAACAGCAGACGGCGGGGGCCGTCCGAAGAATTACATCCGCCTCGAACCCAAGCCCCCGGCTCCGGAAGTTCAGCGACTCATTGACGAGAACACGGAGAAGATGGGCGAGATGAATGCTCGCCTGGGTGTCTACATGTGGGGCGTCCATATCTTCCAGTGGAAGGCGGACTCTGCTGACCCGGCGCGGTGGCGAGAGAATCTGGTAAGTGCCAAGGGCATGGATCGCACCGCGGAACATCCCGACAACAGCCGTAATGCTCCAGGATTTGTGGCTGCCGTCTGCGTCCGCGATCACTGGGACGAGATGTTGCCTGAAGAGAAGGAGTGGTGTGTCGACGTCATCTGCTCCGAAATTTCCAGGCACGCGGACCAGTGGGGAACAGTCAACCGCTTCCAGCGGTTTTCGATGCTGGCTGATCGCCCCTGTGCCTTCGTGGTGACGCTGCTGCTCTCCAAGCCATTGGCAGAAGCCCAGGCGCCGCGCGTGCGGCAAGCCTTTATCGCGGCACTAACCCATCCGATCGACGAGGTCCGGTGGTACGCCATCCTGGGCATTAACGACAAGGTGTGGGCCGTGAACCCCGCTCTTGCCCTGCGCGCCGCGAACGCTCTCGCAACCGAGGCTGCTCTAGCCGACCGCGATTGGAGCGTTGAAGAGCGGAAGGGTTACGACAAGCGACGGACTCCGGACGCGATCTCCGCTGCGGCGGCCGCAGAAGTTCGCGAGCGGTTCTGGACTGAAGGGGAGATCGCGAAAGACGGATATATCAGGCTCGACACCACCGAGACATTCGGAGCCGAAGTGCACGCGAAGGTCCTCACGATCCTAGGCCAAGCTCCCCAGGAGCCATTGGCTGTGGCCGCACACCGACGTGCCAGCGAAGACCTCTTGGAGTGCTGGAACCGTGAGCACGATCGTTCTGCCGACCGGCGCGAGAGAGATTTTCACAGGGAGCAGGCCATATCTGACCGCATTCAGCAATTTGTGATGCGCGCATCAGATGCCAATGCGGAGCAGGTCCTCCAGCCAATCCTTGACGCAGTAGATCGGCATCCTCGTGAGGTCCACAACGTCATCCAGGGGCTCACAAGCAGCGAGGACAAGAACCCCAATACATCGCACTACTGGTTCCTATGGAACCTATTCGCCGAGAGGGTCAAGCGCGCCAAGTGGCTCACACATCTGGACAGGGAGCATCCTCACGGCGGCGAGGTGCTGTCAACGATATTCCTGACCGCGTGGTGGAAGGACAACGTCCGTCACTGGCGGAGCCTTGAAGGCTACGCCCAAAATGTAGACGCGTTATTCGACGCGCTGCCGCCGGTATGGATCGTACTTGACAGCTATGTCCGCTTCCTCTACCACATAGGCGAGCGCTCCCTCCCGATCGCATTTGTGCACATCGCGAATGCGCTTAGACGCGGCGACCCTGTCGACTTGCTGCACAAGTCGAATACTGTAGTCATGCTCGAAGTCCTTCTCCAACGGCATGTCTACGCAAGGCCGCTGGAACTCAAGCGCGATCCGGCCCTGCGCGAGCCAATCCTGTATGTGCTCGATAGTCTTGTCGAGAGCGGCTCTTCCGCCGCGTTCAGGATGCGAGACGATTTCGTGACTCCGGCTGCCTAGTGGGACCTACCGGTATTTTGGTTTAGGTCCACTAGATCCTCAGTGGACTCGTCCGCTTCCTCGTCAGGCTCGAGACAGTTTTTTCACAATCTTATGTACGCAAAAGCTCACGGCCACTGAGCCTAGCGCCCGCTTTGAGTCGAAAGCTGGCAGGCCGCCCTACCCCCGATAAATCGATCTAATCCCCTGCCCCAGTGCCGTCCGCTTCCGGCCAGAAGCTGACATCATCCACGTCTGATTTCAGCGACTGTCGACGGCCGTCCGCTGGAAAGACTCGCTAGGCCGATGGATCCTGACCTCATAAGGCGCCCATACATCCATCTGCTTTGATGTGATTGATGAACCCATCCGAGGCTCCCGTTTCGAAGTCCATCAATGCAATGAAGCCGCCTTTGCGATGTGGCTCGACGGATGTAACAGCTGTGACTCCTGGCGCTCGCAACAACAATTCCCTGAGGGCTACAGCCTCGTCCGGAGGCTGTCGGCGGATGCCTTCGCATGAGACGTGGTCCGAATTGCAAGCCTAACGCCTGACTTAAGCCAAACCGCAAAGCGGCGTCGGCTCGAATGAATTGTTAAAAGCCATCGCTACAGACCTTGTGAAGGCCATCTTGCCGCAGGGTGTGGACGGAACATCCAGGAAATGCATCAAGTACGGACTGCAAAGTGATGCTAATACAGCCAATCTCGTCTATTGACGTGCCGTTGAAGTGCAGCCGTTGCTTCTTCTTGGCGAAAATGTTGGACACATCCGCCACAAAGATGCCCGTTGGCTTTGCACCACGCACTCTCCACTCGTTGTAGCGTCCCGATGGAACTTCGAGACTTGCTAAAAGGGTCTCACGGGTTGGAACGTCACCCGCTGATCTCTCTTTACCCCCGAAGTCGGACGATCCAGAGTCATCTGCCAAGACCGATACAACCTGATCAATCTTCGGCTGGACGATCAATCCGATAGAGCCCGGCAGTTCCATCTCATGCCCAGGCCAGAGGGCACAGCACGACCGTGTCTCCTTATCATGATGACAGATCGCATGGAGTAGATCGTCTGGGAACTCAACCGAGTGACCCATCACAGCGAAGTGAGAAAAATGCACGATCACGACATTGTGATCTGAGAGGAGCTTCTGAAAGTCCGGATCGTTCACGTGCGACCGTCCATGGCGTCTAAAGGCTGAATTAAGCCGAGCCGCGAAGGGGCATCAGCTTGAATGTGTTGTTAGAAGGCACCTACTTCGTAGGAAATACGCACCTCATCATTGATCCTAATGCAGTGATCCAAGACAAGAATCCCTGCTCTAACAAGATTTATGTCCCGATCGCGGTTCATGTACTCAGGTGACCAGACCTTTGCGCCGTGGAAGAGGTTATTTCGAACCCTGCGAACCATTAGCAATGTCTGTTGTGCTTTCGGCAGATTGGCGTCTGGAGGTGAATCCTTCCAGCCCAGTCGCCCATCTTTAAGAACCTGCTTCCTCGGTGGTTCGGCCAGGAGATAGGCGACAGCCTCTTTGAATGCAGGGTCTTTCACTCGACGAAAGTGCCAGTCGATACTTGCAGCGAAAGAATCCCAGTTGGCTTCTACTGAGTTACCTCCGCCCCGGACGAACCCTGAGCCTTTGAGGGCGTATTCGCACCGCGCGAAAGTGCCAAGGAACTCGTACGTGAGGTCCGGGGGAAGCAGCATGTTCGGGAATGGAGCGTGCATCCATCTGTGCCTTCTAACGCCTGAAGTAATCCGCGTTGCGAGGCAACGTCGGCTTGAATGAGTGTTAGGCACTCCGCAGAGTACACCGGAGCCACTCATACATGACCTCCATGGCAAGCTTCGCATCCGCTTCCAGTATCGTGGCGGGATGCGCTTTGGTTGCCAGGAATCGCGTACCGAAAGCCTCGGGGTGACCAGGCGCCTTGCGATGAGTGAAAGGGTTCCGTAGTAGGCGAAGCCTGTCTGTGCGATCAAACAGGTCGCTAGGCAGTGGCAGTTTTTTCCGACCAGCCTTAATCATAAGCTCGAATGTGCGCCGCTCTTGCGGAGACATCACGTTCTCAAGTTCTTCGCTAAGGGTCTGCTCTACGAAAGAAGTTGCGAGGAGCAATGCGCCGACGAAGTGGCCGGAAATGAAACAGAGCCGAGCCTCTTCCAGCATGTGGAGCACAGCCAGCTCACCCATCACGGCCCCCGGATGGAAGTAGTGCTGAGCCAGCCACTCGATCCGCTTCACACGAGCGCTCCGCGACGATGCGTCGGCTAGTTCAAGAGCGGCATTAAGGTTTTCACTAGTTGCTTGAACGGGCATCGGAGTGCCTAACGCTTGAATTAGGCCTTGCCGCGAAGCGGCGTCGGCTTGAATGAATTGTTAGCGCTTCAGGTTGAATGTTGCTGCACCGGCCATCATGTTTGCCCCGATTGCCGCAGCCAACAAGAAGCTATTGGTGACAAAACTGATCTGAAGCGCATCGGTGCCTTTCGGAAGAAGAGTTGGAACTATTAGCGATGCTGCGAGGTTTACGCCAGCAATGACTGCGCCCCATCTAAATGCGACAACATGTGAACGCGCTTTCCATGTATGGAACAAGCCAAGCCCAACCAGAAGGATGAGCCAACCGCCAGCAAGTAGGGAAATGAGCATCGCCTCCCCTTAGCGCTAACTAACTAATAGCGGGCACCTGGGTCCAGTTATACAACTTATCTACAGCTCAACGTGCCGTGGGCTATCCCCTTGATACGTCTCTATCTTAGGTCGACTGGATCCGGCTAACAAGCCGACGTATAACCGGATCGACGAGACCGGCACTAGGGACTTCGAAGGTCCGCTTTGGGTCGAAAGATGCCACACCCCCTACCCCCGATAAACATCCCTTATCGCGATTGGACTGACTTGGCAGGCAGAACGAATTTTTGCGCAATCTCCAGCCTACTCACGTTGTCCACTGGCACAAGAACTGCAGCCTTCTGGACCGGCTCCCAAAGCACATAGCTATCCCCCAAGCGCCCCACCAGGCTCAGATTGCGCTGGACCTTCTCATCAATAGTCACATTGACCGTGTACTTGCTGCTGCCGGAAGTAATCGCCTTGGCGCGTTCGAAGCCAAGCCAGTTTGACGAGATCGGAACATAGACAATCATTACGAGCGCATAGGCCAGCCACGGCGAGTCCTTCACGGCGGCCGGCAACACTGGGGACAGGCGTACTGCCATTGCACATATACCCGTCAGCCCCACACCTATCAAAACGGGCCAGCCATTGGACCACCAAATCAAAGCGCCCATTCCGACAATACAAAGAGCCAGGGTCAGCCACATCAGCAGGTTGGCTTGGGACGGACTCGCCGTCACCTTCCCTTCGACCCACCCTCCAAGCAGCAGCGCAATCAGTATGAAGAACAACACCATGCCGATCCCCGCAAGCCCTGCCAGCGCAAGCTCACTCACCGCAACAAACTGAAAGGGATCCAGGCCGAAGTGCCCCCAATACGCCTTCAAATAGAAGGCCCCTTGAATCAATCCGAACGTGACGAGCGCCGAACCCCATCCAGCAACATCAGCCATCGTTAGCGTCTTCTGCGTACGTTCCATGTATCCCCTTCCATCGATGCAGCCCCGCCACATAGTGGCATGCAGCGCTCAGTCCTGCAGGATCCACCCCCATTAACGTGACGAGTCACGCCCGGTCACCCCGCCTATTGGCGCCCCACCCCTCCCCAACTATAGTTCCACCCCTCACAAGGACGAGGCGGCACACATGCCCTATATCGGAATCGGACTCCACGTACTGGCAGCCATCTACTTCGCGGTGCACGCCATCCGCTCGGGCCAGAGCCTCTACTGGCTCATCCTGCTCTTCTCGTTCCCGCTGCTCGGCAGCGTCGTCTACTTCCTGGCGATCTACTTCCCTGAAGTCCGGCACTCGCGCGGCGCCCGGCAGGTCGTCCGTTCCGCCAAGCAGCTCATGGACCCGGGCCAGGACTTGCGCAACGCTCGCACCGAACTGGCCCGCACGCCCACCGTGCAGAACCGGGTTCGCCTGGGCATGACGCTGCTGGATGCCGGCCAGGCCGAGGAAGCCAGGACCCTGCTCGAGCAGGCGGCCAGCTCGCCGCTGGGCGACGATCCCTACATCCTGACCGGCCTTGCCCGTGCCCGCCTCGAGTCCGGGCAGCCCGCGCTTGCGGTCGAGACGCTGGACGGCCTGTTCGCCCGCCATCCGGATGTGCGCCGCAAGCCGGAACAGACCCTGCTTTACGCGCAGGCACTGGCGGCTGCCCAAGCGCCCGGCACCCGTGCCGCGTTCGAGCGCGCTGTTGAATGCGGAAACGATGCGGCCGCTCGCTGCCTCTACGCCGAATGGCTGATGGCGCAGCCGCAACGCGACGATCGCGAGCAAGCCCGCAGACTGTTCGCCAGCATCATCGACGATGCGCAGCACTGGTCGCGCCACGCACGGAGCCACAATGCCACATGGCTGGAGCGGGCCAAGGTTGCGTTGAAGGGTTACTGACGCCTGGCGGCCCTTGGCAATCCTGTCGCATTCGCCTCGCTCGCGGCCTCGCCGGGCGGATGCCGACACTCGCTAGGCTTGCACCACCAACATCGCCGATAGCACTGCAGCGCAAGGCTCCAGCTTCGTTGCGTCGTATGCAACGATTCTGAAAATGTTGAAAGTGGTGTCGGCATCAGCCCTACTGCATTGGCATCGCGCACAACCGGGCGTATTCCTTGCTGTGCCACCTTGAACAGGTGGCCGGGCTTCGAAACCCCGGTTGTGCAATCGTAAAAAGCGCTTGCCAGTCGGCACCACTCCGCGTGGTGCCGACTGGCAATCCGTCAGCCGGCTATGGCGGGCGGTGCGTGGGGGCCTTGCGCCCGCCGGTCTGATTGCACACCGGGTTTCGAACCTCGCACCGTCCGCCACCTTTATCGGTGGCGGCTTCTGCATGCACGCAAGGAGCTCCGCCATGACCCAGCCCCACTCCCCTGCCCCGCACCCTATCCACGACGTGCCCGCGAACGGCCCTGCGCTGGATCCAAACACGCTCATCGCCCTGCTGCACAGCATCGGCGCCGGTGCCGCCTCCGATGGCCAGCCGTGGCCAGAACGCCATCAGATGCCCGGTCGACGCATCGCCTTGGCAGATACCGATTGCTCGCTGGCCGGCCTTCGGGTGGTGCTGGAGATCCTGCTGGCCGCGCAGCGCGCCCGCGAAAATGGCGAGCTGGAGCAGTACGTTGGCCCGCGCGTGATGGAAGGGCTGATCATGGCCGGAATCGGCCTTACCGCACACGCCAGTACCCGACTGCATCCGGAGGGCTGAGTGGCCTGGTGGCGCTGGGCGGCCACCGCGCTCTGTCTTGTGGTGGTGGTTGCGGCACAGACGCTGTGGCCGGCGCCGCCGGTGCCCTCGCCTGTCGCGTTCCAAAGCATCACCGACCATCGATTCTCACAACTGCGGCGCCAAGCCGTGCAGTTCGTGGAGGCTCGGCCACGACAGGGCTTCCAGTTCGTTGAACGGCAACGGGATGTCGCTTTCCAGATTCGTTGCAACGGCGTTCCGGTGCTCTTGCTGGAGAGGCGCCCGCAACATCTGCTGTTGTGGACCTCGCTGGACGCGAAGCAGCGGGCGCCCGCCGTTGTGCGGTTGCAGGCGCTCCTCCAATGGCAGTTGGAGCCGTTGGATTACCTGGAGCAGGTACTGGCTGGCGTGCCGGAACCTGTTCTGTTGGATCGGGTGCTGCAGATTCTTGCTGGTGATGTGCCTGATGGGGCGCGATGTGGCGTGCCGTAGTCGAGCATGGCCCGACTCTACAGGGTTGCGGGCAGCGAGGGTTCCGGCTGCAGCTCTGCCGCTCGTCGCCTGCGCGACAGGCATTTGCCCAGTGATCATGCGGGTCACCTCCCGGCATCGATCCAGCCCGCATCGCGCGCACGCGCAAGATCTTCTGGCGTATCGATATCCAGGCCCAGTTCCGGTGCCTGTAGGACATGCACCGTATCGACAGGAAGTTGCCTCAAGCGCGCTCCGAAGCCGCGGTCACCGGCTGCACCGACAGGGGTGAACCAAGCGCGCGGCACCACTGCAGGAACGCCAAGCGCGTTTCCATGACGGGTACCCGCGCACCCTGACGCCGAAGCGCGGGCACACGAAAGCAGCGCCTGCAGATGGGAGCGCTCGATTGCGGGCTGGTCGCATGCCACGACCATCACCGCGGTCACCGTGGGCAGCAGGTGTGCGCCGGCAACCTGCAGACTGCTCGCCAGGCCGCGTTCCCAGTGGTGGTTGGTTACCGGAGTGGCATCCAGCCCGGCAATGCTGGATGTCACGGCCTGTGCGTTCGCGCCCACCACGACCAGGACCTGCGCTGGCGCGACCTCCCGCGCCAAGCGCACTACGCGATGTACCAGGGTCTCGCCCTGCCGGGTCAGAAGCTGCTTGGGCTGGCCAAGCCGGGTGCTCCCGCCGGCAGCCAGCACGACGACCGCATGCGCGTCAGTCACGTGCCGTGCGCGCTTCGCCATTGCTGCAGCTGCGCGGCGATGCTGAGCGAAATCGCCTCTGGCCCTCGGCCGCCGATGTTCAGGCCGACCGGTGATCGAAGTCTCGGGGAAAGGCGGAGGCGCTGATCCGGTGTCAGCAGCTTGAACAGGTCCTCGCGCCTTCGACGCGGACCCAGCAGTCCAATGAACGCGACGTTGGTATCAGCCAGGGCCACCAGCGCCTCCCGGTCCAGTTCGAAATCGTGATGCATCACCAGTGCCGCGTCGCACGGGTCGCCATGAAGGGCCTCGGCCGGGCTGGTCTGAAGATGCGCATCCGCGCACTGCCCGGCTGAGGCCCAGCGCGCTCGCCGTTCGGCCACGCTGACCCGCCACCCCAGTCCCCGCAGCAGCGGAACCAGCAAGGGCGTTTCGGGACCGCCCCCCAACACCAGGGCCCGCGGAAGACGGGGCAACGGCAACCGCCATGCGCCCTCGCCAAAGGATTGCGCCCCCTCCATCGGATGCAGCTGCCATGCCTGCTCGCGATGGCCGGCGCGGAAGACGACCTGGCCCGACGTACGAAGGTCGCGCTGGAGTGACACGCCCTCGCGCAGCCAGACCTCGATGACGGCGTCGATGCCGGCCATGGCACGCAATGGCAGGAGCGCAATCCGCAGCCGGCCGCGGCACCCGAGCGCGGACCCACTCAACAGATCGTCGTCACTGCGGGTGTCGATCTCGATCCAGTCGACCCGCCCTGCCGCGCTCACCTGCTCCGCGCGTCGCGCGAGCTCCGGCTCCAGGCATCCGCCGCTGAGCCAGCCGACCTGGCTGCCGTTGCAGAACAGCACCATGTCGCCGGCACCGGCGTAAGTGGAGCCATCGGTTTCCAGCACCAGCGCGAGCACGGCGTGCTCCCCCGCGCGCATGCGCGTCAAGGCCGTATCGAGCACGCCGCGCGGGCTGCCTTCGGTGAGGAAGCTCGGCGGTGCGGACAGGTCCTCGGCAAGATCGCCGGGCTCCCCTCCGCCTGCAGCGGAGGCCTCCAGAGTGGTCGAGGCTGCGGGACGGTCCATGCGCAAGGGTCAGCCCACGTCGGGCAAGCCGGGCAACAGCTTGTCCAGGGTAATGGGATAGTTGCGCACGCGCACGCCGGTCGCGTTGTAGACCGCATTGGCGATCGCGGCGCCAACCCCGCAGATGCCCAGTTCACCCACACCCTTGGCCTTCATCGGCGAGATCACCGGATCCAGCGTGTCGAGGAAGACCACTTCCTGGTACGGGATGTCGGCATGCACGGGAACCTCGTAGCCGGCCAGGTCGTGGTTGATGAACAAGCCCAGCCGTTTGTCGACCACCAGCTCCTCCATCAGGGTCGCGCCCGCACCCATCACCATCCCGCCGATGACCTGGCTGCGTGCAGACAGCGGATTGAGGATCCGGCCGCCATCGCATACGGCAAGCATGCGGCGGATGCGCGTCTCTCCAGTGTAGGCATGCACGGCAACCTCGCAGAAATGCCCTGCATAGGTGCCGACGTCGTAGCCTTGTTTGAAGTCGCCGAAGGCAATGCCGTCCTCCGCCGACAGTGTGCCCGCCTCCGTCAGCTTGATGGTCCGCCCACCCGCCTGGATGCGGCCATTGGCGAAGTCTGCGGTGTCGCCGTCGAAGCCCAGTTTCTCGCCCACCTTGCGGCGCAGGCTGACGCACGCCGCGTACACGCCTGCGGTCGAGCTTGCCGCGCCCCACTGGCCGCCGGAACCGGCGGAGGCGGGATGACGGGAGTCGCCGAGGGTCACCTGGACCCGCTCCAGCGGCACGCCCATGGTCTCGGCTGCCGTCTGCGCGATGATCGTGTAGGAGCCGGTGCCGATGTCGGTCATGTCGGTCTCGACAATCACTCCGCCCTGGCCGTCAAGCCGGACCCGCGCCGCCGACTTCATCGTCGGTGCGCCGCGATAGCCCGCGGACACGCCCATGCCGACCAGCCAGTCCCCTTCCCTGACCTGCGCCGGCCTGGGGTTGCGCTTGTTCCAGTTGAAGCGCTCCGCGCCTTCGCGCAGGCAGCGCACCAGGTTGCGGTCGGAGAACTTCTTGGACGGATCGCCGGGTACCACCTCGGGCTCGTTGAGGATGCGGAACGCGATCGGGTCGAGGCCCAGCTTCTCGGCCATTTCATCCATCGCCACCTCCAGCGCCATGTGGCCCGGTGCTTCGCCCGGTGCGCGCATCGCATTGCCTTCGGGCATGTCGAGCGTGGCGATGTAGTTGGCCACCAGGCGGTTGGCGCCCGCATAGAGCTTGGGCGTCTGCAGGGTGCCGTTTTCGCCGTCCTCGCCGTTGATGTTGCCCGACCAGTTCTCATGGGCGATGGCGGAGATCCGGCCATCCTTTCCGCAGCCGATCCGCACGCGCTGGAGGGTGGCGTGCCGGTGCGTGGTGTTGTTGGGCATCAACGGGCGCTGCAGCGCGATCTTCACCGGTCGCCCGACCTGCTTGGCCGCCAACGCGGCCAGCACCGCGTCGGCACGGATGAACAGCTTGCCGCCGAAGCCGCCGCCGATATAGGGCGAGTCCACACGCACCTTGGCAGGATCGATGCCGAGGATCGCCGCCATGCCCTGCCTGGCCCAGTCGATCATCTGGTTCGCCGTCCACAACGTGAGCGTGTCACCCTCCCAGGCGGCGATGGTGGCGTGCGGCTCCATCATCGAATGACTTTCGTCGGAGGTGTGATAAGTCTCGTCGAGCTTGACCGCGGCGCTCGCGTAGGCGGTGTCGAAATCGCCCAGCGCCTGCCGGTCGGGCTTGCCGTCACGCCCCTTTGCCAGCGGCGCGGACGGTGCAAGGGCCGGGAAATCGAAGCGGCCCTTGCCGCGCTCGTAGCGGGTACGGATCAACGCCGCGGCGGCGCGGGCCTGCTCGAAGGTCTCTGCCACCACGCAGGCGATGGCCTGATGGTAGTGGGCCACTTCGGGTCCGCCGAACAGCGGCGCATTGTTCCAGTTCGATGTGCCGACCGGCTTGGTTTCCGGTGCGGTGATGACCGCCAGTACGCCGGGCGCGGCACGCGCGCGGGAGGCATCCATCGAAATGATGCGCCCTTTGCCGATGCCCGCGCCGACGATGTAGCCGTAGGCCTGGTTCGGCGCCACGTCATGGCGCTCGTAGGCATAGGGGGCGGTGCCGGTGGTCTTGCGTGGACCGTCGATGCGCGGCGTCGACTTGCCGACGACCTTGGCCTTGTCGAACAGGTTGTCGCCGGCGGGGGCGTTGAATTCAAGGGGCATCAGCGCTCTCCTTCCACCAGCACCGCTGCGAGGGTGCGCTCGGCGAGCGCGATCTTGAACGCGTTCTCCGGCGTCGGACGGGCACCGGCGAACACCTGCCGGGTCGCGGCCTTCACGCCGTCGCGCAGCAGGGGTTCGGCTGCCTCGACGCGCCACGGCTTCGGCGCGACCCCACCGAAGGCGAACCGCGCCGAGCCGTCACGCTGCACGACCGCGGCGACCGACACCAGTGCGAACGCATAGGACGCGCGGTCCCGCACCTTGTGGTACACGTGCCGACCGCCCAGAGGTTCCGGCAGCGTGACGTGGGTGATCAGCTCACCGCGCTGCAGCACGTTGTCCTGCTGCGGCCTGTCGCCGGGGGAACGATGGAAATCGGCAATCGGGATGCTTCGCGTACTGCCGTCACCCCTGACGGTCTGGATCGAGGCGTCCAGCACCCGCAGGGCCACCGCCATGTCGCCCGGATAGGTCGCGATGCAGCTGTCCGAGGTGCCGATCACGCCCATCTGCCGGGAGAACCCCTCGAGTGCGCCGCAGCCGGATCCGGGCAGGCGCTTGTTGCAGGGCAGATTGGGGTCGTAGAAATACGGGCAGCGCGTGCGCTGCAGCAGGTTGCCGCCGGTGGTGGCTTTGTTGCGCAACTGCCCGGAGGCGCCTGCCACGATCGCGCGGGTCAGCACCGCGTAGTCGCGGCGCACGCGCTCATGCGAGGCCAGCGCGGTATTGGTGACCAGCGTGCCGATGCGCAGGCCGCCCTCGTCGGTGGGTTCGATCCTGTCCAGGCCGATGTCCTGCACATCGACCAGGTGCGCTGGCGTCTCGACCTCCAGCTTCATCAGGTCGAGCAGGTTGGTCCCTCCAGCCAGGAATTTCGCGCCCTCGGTACCGGCGACGGCCCTGGCGGCCTCGGCCGGGGATTTGGCGCGTTCGTAACTGAAGGCCCTCATGAGCGCCTCCCTGCAGAGGTTGCGCCAGCGACCTCTGCCATCGCCTCGGCAATATTGGAATAGGCGCCGCAGCGGCAGAGGTTGCCGCTCATGCGTTCGCGCATTTCCATGTTGGTGGCCCGGGGCCGTGCGCTGACATCCGCCTGCACATGGCTGGGGACACCCCGCTTGATCTCGTCCAGGACCGCCACCGCCGAACAGATCTGCCCCGGCGTGCAATACCCGCACTGGTAGCCATCATGCTTGATGAAGGCGGCCTGCATCGGATGCAGGTCATCGGGGGTTCCGAGGCCTTCGATGGTGGTGATGGCGTCGCCCTGGTGCTGCACCGCCAGGCTGAGGCAGGCATTGATGCGCTCACCGTTGACCAGCACGGTACAGGCACCGCATTGACCGTGGTCGCAGCCTTTTTTTGTTCCGGTCAGCTTCAGATGTTCGCGCAGGGCATCGAGCAGCGTGGTCCGGGTGTCCAGTTCAAGTTCCCGCCGCTTGCCGTTGACGGTCAAGGCGACCGTGCTGATGACCGGCGGCCTGGGCGGCGGGGGCGCCGCCAGTTCGGCGGCGAGCGAGGAGGCCCCCGGTGCGGCGGACATCGCCACGGTCGTGACGCCGCCGGCGATCACCTGGCGACGCGTCAACTTCATTCCTTCATCACAACTTGGCACAGTGACCTCCTGGCGTTCGGGGAAACCCCGTGGCTGGATGGACGCGCTCACACTACCGAAGGGCTACTATGCCCCTCTGCGGGGCACAGACCTGTGAAGTCGGCGAAATGCACGAACATGATGCAGCACGCCCGAAGAAATCGTCTGCATCCAGCCACAGCGCGGCACTCTTGAGTCCTCAGCATGAGGAACATGATGGCCCGACGCTACAAAGGCGTTGGCTGGGAGGGCTCGGGTTCGTGGATGGAGCCCTCCAACAAGGCAACGTAGGTATCAAGCCTGGTGCGAAGGCCGATCAGCATCCAGCCCAGCAGGTACAGCAGCACCATGGCGAAGATCAGTAGTGCACCCAGCGGGCCAACATTGAAAGCGCCCGCCCAGTCGCCCCATTTCCATCCGCGGAACTGCAGGTAGAGGGCAATCAACAGCGGGAATGGTCCCAGCCGCTGCAGGCCGCCATACATCATGCCCATGCGCTCCATCATGTTTGTGCGCAAGGTGCTGACGAACTTGAGTCGCCGCTCGCGCTGGACGCGCGGGAATCCGCGAAGCTCGGTCACCACCGCTTGCCAGTGAGCGAAGTCTTCATCCATCTCCCGGGCGTGCGAGAGCCGCGGCTGGCTGAACTGGCGAATGCCCCTGCGGGCGGCCAGTACGCCACCGACAATGAACCCTCCTACTTCGATTGCCAGGCAGGCAACAACCACCTGGAGCACTACGCCAAGAGGCAGCCATCGATCCGGAAGCTGACCCATGAGAATGCCGAAGATCGCCGCACCCACGCCGATGCGAAACGCCCACGTCTCCACCCTGCCCGCCTTGGGGTAGATGCTGTGCTCAACCAGTCCCTGCACCCGCTGGTAGAGCCAGTGGAATGTCAGTTCCTGCGAATCGGTCTTTGCCGGCGGATCGAATCCGCCCCCTGCCTGCATGTCCATTGCATCCCCTGCCCCACCGGCCAGGTTGCCGGCGCCACCATCGTATCCGAGCTGGGTTGTGGCGGAATACGGCCTAGCCGTGTAATCGTCAGGGCCAGGACCTTCCCGGAGTCGAGCGTGGCTCGATTCTACAGAGGCGGAGCCTGCGGGCCGACCCGAACATGCACCACATGGCTGACGCCGCGATGGAACATCTTGGCGTATGGGCAGACGCGTTCGGTGTTGCGAACGAGTTCGCAGGCCAGGTTCTCATCCATGCCGGGAAGATGTACCACGATCTCGGCCGACAGCAGGTACAGCCCATCTGCCGGATCACGGGCGAAGGTGACCGCCACTTCGATGCTGGGGTTGTGCAGCAGCAGGCCGGCACGCGCGGCCACCAGCACCATGGCACCGTGGAAGCAGCCAGCGTAGCTTGCGGCCAGCAGCTGCTCGGGATTGGCGCCGCCGCCAGGCCCGCCGAGTTCCGGCGGCAGGCGCAGGTCCACCGCCAGTGCACCGTCGTCCGACCGCACGACGCCGGACGCCCGCCCGTGCTGGGCCTGGCCACCGCTCACCCGCACGCGGCCGGTGTACAGCGGCTTCACGTCGTCGCCCTGGTAACGGTCCAGCATGGCGGGCGAAGGAGGCTTCAGCTCGGTCATTGCGCGGCTCCATCAAGCGCAGCTGCGGCAGGTGATCGATTCGCCGCTCAGGCAGGCTGCCGCTGCAACAGGCCGGACTGCTGCAGCCAGGTGTCGAAATCGACCTGCCCCAGCCACGCGTGTCCGACCGGCACCAGCGTGTCGATCTGCAGCGGCGCGCCGAAGTACAGCGCCTGGGCATCCGCAACGACCTGCCGGGAATCACCCGTCATTTGCAGATACTGCCTGGCCAGATCCGCCATCGCGCTACGCTGCGGCCCGGCGATTTCCAGCACGCCATTGGCCGGCGGCTGCTGCGCGATGCGTGCCACCGCTTCGGCAACATCCTCGGCGGCAATCGGCTGCACGTCGGCGGCCGGCAGCCGCAGGGTCTCCCCATCGCCGGCGGAATGGATGATGCCCGGCAAGAACTCGAAGAACTGCGTGGAATGGATGATGGTGTACGGCAGGCCCGAGTCGCGGATCAGCCGCTCCTGGGCGATCTTGCCGCGGAAATAGCCACTGGCTGCCAGCATGTCGGTGCCTACGACGGAAAGCGCAACGTGGTGATGTACGCCGGCACGGATAGCGGCCGCAAGTATGTTGTGGCCAGCGGTCACGAAGAACGAAAGCACTGCCGCATCTTCGAACGAGGGCGAGTTGGCCAGGTCCACCACCACGTCGACGCCGTCCATGGCGGCATCCAGACCTTCACCGGTCAGCACATCCACCCCGGTCGAGGGCGCTGCCACCACGATCTCATGCCCGGCTACGCGCAGGCGCTCCACCACCTTGCTGCCGATGCGGCCGGTACCACCGATGACGAGGAACTTCATTGCATGTCTCCTGGAATGTGAAAGGGCTACTGGGGTGTGGCCGGGCGCAGGCATCGTAGGTAGCGCGGGCGCGAGGCAGTAGGTCCGTGACGGGCCGCGCACTGTTGCCCGGCACGCACCAGTACGCTCAGGCCCAGGCAGGCTGTGCGCCTGGGTTCAGAGGCGTGGCCTGCTGGCGCGCTTCCCAGTGCGAGATCACATCCAGCTCGAGCGCGCGCACCCGCTGCGTGCTGAAGTCGATGAAGGCCCGCACGCGCTTGGGCAGCTGGCGGCGGCTGAGGTAGCACAGGTAGTGGCCGCGATCGAGCGGCGCATGCCGATCCAGGCACGTCACCACCCTGCCCGCCCACAGCGCTTCACGCACCTGATAGCTGGGCAGCTGGGCGATTCCGAGCCCGTCGATGACGGCCTGCAGGACCAGGTCGGCATCATTGAACACCAGTGCGGCCGGCGGCTGCAGGTGCACTTCGGCACCGTCGACACGGAATTCCCAGGGCTGCATGCGTCCGCCCGGCAGGCGCCGCCCGATGCAGGCATGTATGGACAGCGCATCCACCGACACCGGTAGACCGTACGCCTGCACGTACGCTGGTGAAACACATACGACCAGCTGCATCGGCACCAGCTGCTTGGCGATCACCTGGCTGTCTTCCAGCAGGCCGTCGCGAAATGCCACGTCGATGCGGTCACCTGCCAGGTCGGGGGCCTGCTCGTCCAGCAGCAGTTCTACAGAGACCTGCGGGTACTCGGCGCGGAATGCGGCCAGCAAGGGGGCGATCACCCGCCGGCCGAAGCCGTGGCTGGCACTGATGCGCAGGTGCCCGCGCGGCGGACCCTCGCGCAGGTCGCGCATTTCCTCCAGCGCCTGCAGGATGCAGGTCACGCCCGGGTTGCAGCCCTCCAGGAACAGCTCGCCTTCCCGGGTGAGCGTGGTCGAGCGCGTGGTGCGCAGGAACAACCGCACGCCCAGCTGGCTTTCCAGCTTCTGCACGCTGCGGCTGACGGCCGAGCGGCCGATGCCGAGGCGGTCGGCCGCGCGCGCGAAACTGCCCTCGGACGCCACTGCAATGAAGGCCAGCACACCGGCGTAGCTGGTGGAGAAGGACGCATTGAGCGCATCGTGGCCGTCACTGGCCGCGCGGGGCGTTGCGGCATTCATGGGTGGCCTGGCTCCAGGCGGGCACGTTGTGCGTGCAGGTGGCTCCGCGCCAGCGCCAACCGTTGCCTGCACGTGGAAGGGTCGAGCCCCAGCAGGGGCACGATGTCCTCGAATCCGGCGCCCAGCACGTCGTGCAACAGCAGGATCGCGCGTGCGTCGGGCGGCAGTTCGCGCAATGCGGCGAGGAAGGCCTGCCAGACCTGTTCGCTGGCAGGGCGCGATGCGGTGCGCACGTGCGATGAGGTGTCCATGCCCGGCAGACGGCCGAGCATCGGCCGCTGTGACAGGACATTGGTGTTTTTCATGCAACAGCGTGCGGCCCGGCCCCCGCCTACCGGCGTTGCGAATGCAGGCCTAGCCTCGCTGTGCCCTTCACACGCTACAGGAACACACCATGACCGCACGCCTGGATTACGCCGCGCAATCCCCCGAACTGTTCAAGAAGCTCGGCCTGTACTCGCATGCCGCCCACACCGCCTCGATCGAAGGGGCCATCATTGATCTGGTCAACATCCGTGCATCGCAGCTCAACGGCTGTGGCTTCTGCCTGGACATGCACGTGAAGGAGGCCACCCTGCGTGGTGAGCGCCCGCTGCGCCTGCATCACCTGGCGGCATGGCGTGAATCAACGCTGTTCAGCCCGCGCGAGCGCGCCTGCCTGGCCTGGACCGAAGTACTGACCCAGCTGCCGGCGCAGGGGGTGCCCGACGAGCTGTACGCGCGCGTGCGCGGCCCGCTGTCCGATCAGGAAATTGTCGACCTCACCCACGCGGTGATGGCGATCAACGCCTGGAACCGCGCCAACGTTGCCTTCCGTACCACGCCCGGCACCCTGGATACGGCCTTTGGCCTGGACAAGGCCGGCCTGGCCTGATCCTTCCGCCGCTGCCCCATGCTGCGGCCCTCCTCTACCGCTTTGGAGACCTGCCATGCGTCGTTCTGTTCTGGTCCTGTTTGCGCTGCTGCCACTGTGCGGCGCTGCCGCCACCCCGCCCTCTCCTGCGCCCCAGCCCTTGGTGCGCGAGGTGATGACCCGCGCCCTGCCGGAGCAGCACGGCAAGGAAGCGCTGATCCTTACCGTGGAGTACCCGCCGGGTGGCGCCGATCCTGTCCACCGCCACGATGCCCATGGCTTCGTCTATGTCCTGGAAGGGCGGATCGTGATGGGTGTGGCCGGCGGCAAGGAAGTCACCCTTGGCCCGGGCGAGGCCTTCCATGAGGGCCCGGCCGATCTGCACACCGTAGGCCGCAACGCCAGCGCTACCGAGCCGGCGAAGTTCGTGGTGTTCCTGATCAAGGACATCGGCAAGCCGGCGGTGCTGCCGCCGCACTGATCGCACGTCCGGCGCTGGCACCAACGACAGGTTCCCGGGTGTCACAATCCGGGGACCTGTCCCGTCTACGCTGGCATGGACGAATCCACTGCGCTGTTCTCACGCCTCCGCCCACGCCTGTTCGGCGTGGCCTACCGCATGCTTGGGTCTTCGCACGAAGCCGAAGACGTGGTGCAGGATGTCTGGCTGCGCTGGCATGGCGCCGACCAGTCACAGATCGAGAATCCGGAAGCCTGGCTGGTGGCGGCCACCACCCGTCGCGCCATTGATGGCCTGCGCCTGGCACGGCATGCGCGCGAACACTATGTGGGCATGTGGTTGCCCGAGCCGCTGCTGACCGATGACGCCGCCACGCCCGAGTACGTGCTGGAAACCGCCAGCGATCTGTCGGTCGCCTTCCTCAGTGTGCTGGAACGGTTGGCCCCGGATGCACGTGCGGCCTTCCTGCTGCACGATGTGTTCGATCAGGATTACGCAGTGGTCGCGCGCACACTGGACAAGACGGAAGCCGCCTGCCGGCAGATCGTGCATCGCGCACGCCGTCAGCTCAGGCAGGAGCGCCCGCGCTACAACGTCCCGCAGGACGTGCACCAGAAACTGCTGCGCCGCTTCGCCGAGGCTGCATCCAGTGGAGATTTCCGCACGATGAAGGCGTTGATGGCCGAATCGGCCGAGCTGGTGGGTGACGGCGGCGGTATCGTCACCAGCTTTCCCGGGCCTTTGCTCGGCAGCACACGCATTGCCCAGCTGCTGTATGCCCCGCACCTGCGGCGCAGCGCGCAATTGCGGATGGTACCGGCCATGCTCAACGGACGGTTGGGACTGCTGCGCTATTTCGATGGCGTGCTGGAGGCGGCGATGGCCTTCGAGACCGATGGCGAACGGATCACGCAGATCCTGGTGCAGCGCAACCCGCACAAGCTGCAGCGGTTGGCTCGCCCTACCGCCATCCAGTAGTTTCACGCCAGGTGTGGATGGCGTCCGTTGTCGGCCTCGTCCTTGCGGGATTCGAGCGGGGCGCCGATGCGCCCCGTCGAAAACCCCTGCTTGCGCTGTATCCGCAGGATCCGATCAGAAGTCCCAGAACACCGGCACCCAGCGGAACGTCTCGCCCTCCAGCGACACCCGGCCCACTGACGGGAACGGAAGATGCGTGGCCACCAGCATTTCGCCGGTGCCGGCCAGTTCCTTCAGCAGAGCGATGCGTACGCGTGCGGATTCCTCCGGGTCGTGCTCAAAACCGTTGTGCCAGTTCGGCTGGTCGAAGCCGACCGCGAATACCGCGTCACCGGCAAAGGTCAAGGCGTGCCCCGCAGACGCCACGCGCACCACGCAGTGGCCCGGGGTATGCCCACCGGTACGGCGGGCCGTCACGCCCGGGGCGATCTGCTGTTCGTCCTGGAAGGTGTGCACATAGCTGCTGTACTCGGCCCAGAAGTGCTTGGCCGTGGCGCGTAGCGCATCGGGGAAACCCTGCGGCATGTTGGTGCGGCTGAAGTCCGGCGACTTCCAGAACTCCACCTCCGCTGCGGCCACGTGGATCTTCAGGTCCGGGCGCAGCTGTTCCTTCACACCTTCAACCAGCAGCCCGCCGACGTGGTCCATGTGCATGTGGGTGATCACCACATCGGTGATTTCGCCCAGGTTGATACCGGCAGCACCAAGGCGACGGATCAGCTGGCCGGCGCGCGGCAGCTGCAGGTCCGGGTCCATGCCCAGGCCGGCATCGATGAGAATGGTGCGATCCCCGCTGTGCACCACCATTACGTTCAATGCCCAGTCGAAGGCATCCTGCGGCAGGTACATCTCTTCGAACCATTCGGCACGGTCGGCCGCCGGTACGTTGTGGCCGAGCATCTGGGTGGGCAACGGCAGGACGCCATCGCTGATCACCAGCACTTCGACGTCGCCCACTTTCAGGGCGTAGCGCGAGGGCACCAGTTCATCGAGGGCGGGGGCAATGGGCGCGGCGGTGTTTTCCATACTGAACATGAGGGATCTCCACGAAGAGCCATTTGGCGGGCAGCAATGCAAGGCTGGCGCGAACGAATCCGGGCGCCTGCCCATGGCGCAGGCAGTGACATTGCCAGGGCACGGTTGCCTGGCAGGCCAGCGCTGCGGAGTTCATGGGAAGACGGGCCACTGCGCGGGCAATGGGCCCGGAACACGGCAGGTGCCGTGTGGGATCAGCCTAGGCAGTACGCCGCAGGTGCGGTAGCGCCGTGAAGGGGTACGTCATGTTGCGTTCCGGGAAGCAATGCGGAACCGGCTGCAATGCCACCATTGCAAGCGCCTCTGGCTTGTTCGGTAGCGCGCAGGCCCAGGTCGGGCAGCTTCGGATGATCATCCAGTCGACCCCACTGTGGATCCGTGCACTCAGGACGATCTATCAAGAAATTCGGACTTGTCATATCCCTGGCGCCTGATCGCGGGCGCAAAGTACGTCTCACCACCCACCCATGAGAGTTCCCGCATGAACACCTTCGCCCGTACCCTGGCCGTTGCCGCCCTCGCCCTCTCGGTCCAGGCCGGCCTGTCCGCGCAGGCCGCCGAACCGGCCACGCCGGCTGCAGTCACCAGCATCGCGCGCACCGCCAGCTACATCACCACCGCCGATGGCGTGCAGCTGTACTACAAGGACTGGGGCCCGAAGGACGGCCCGGTCGTCACCTTCAGCCACGGCTGGCCGTTGAACTCAGACAGCTGGGAATCGCAGATGATCTTCCTGGCCGATCATGGCTACCGTGTCATCGCGCATGACCGTCGTGGCCACGGTCGCTCCAGCCAGCCGTGGGACGGCAACGATATGGATCATTACGCCGATGACCTGGCCACGGTGATCAATACGCTGGACCTGCACGATGTGACCCTGGTGGGCTTCTCCACCGGTGGCGGCGAAGTGGCGCGCTACATTGGCCGGCATGGCACGGGGCGGGTGAAGAAGGCCGTGCTGATCAGCTCGGTACCGCCGTTCATGCTGAAGACCGCCGACAACCCGAACGGCCTGCCGATTGAAGTGTTCGATGGCATCCGCAAGGCGCAGATGGATAACCGCGCGCAGCTGTACAAGGACATTCCGTCGGGCCCGTTCTATGGCTTCAACCGCCCGGGCGCGAAGGTGTCGCAGGGGTTGATCGATGCGTGGTGGGCGCAGGGCATGCAGGGCGGCCACAAGAACACCTACGATTCGATCGCTGCGTTCTCGGCCACCGATTTCCGCGCGGACCTGAAGAAGTTCGATGTGCCCACCCTGGTCATCCACGGTGACGACGACCAGATCGTGCCGATCGATATCTCCGGCCGCCAGTCGGCGAAACTGATCAAGGGCGCAAAGCTGATTGTCTACCCGGGTGCGCCGCATGGCCTGACCGACACCCACAAGGACAAGGTCAACCAGGATCTGCTGGCGTTCCTGCAGGAAAAGTGAGTGACCGGGGCTCTGTTGTGATGGCAGAGCCCTTCCTTCCCAGAAGCAGGGCTGGCACCGGAGAAGCGCCGGGTGCCGCGTCAGTGCACGATTGCGGCCGTGGGATTTCAGGCCAACGATGGAGCGCGTTCCGCACTTTGATGAAGGGTTAACCTCCAACGGAGGACACTGCGCCCTCACGGCTCTTCTCCGGCGCAGAATCCTTTGCTCCCGTGTCCAGCCTTAGACGACACGGCCATGCATCCTCCCAATGCCTTCCGGATCCACGCGATCCAGCCCCTTCTTGCGCGCAATGGCGCAATCGTTCGCCTTGATCAGTTGCGATCTACCTGCAAGAGTTGCGGCCTGCGCTCGTCAATGAGCGAGAACGCCGGCATTCAGACAAGCCCATTGGGCACGACGCTCACTTGCCCCGCATGCGGTGCCACGGGGCTGATGGACGAGGTGGAGATATGGCACCACTGGCTCGAACAATGCCGCCGTGAACGGATGCTGGCGCTCTTTGATCCAAAGCCTGACGAACCTCTGGAACCAGACACTCCGGAATGACGAGCGCGTTCCGGGCGCTTGCGGACGCAGCGCCAGCTACGCGCCTCAACCGTCGCCCGGGTGCCGGCCCGCCAGGCTGCCCATCGTGAAGGCGTAGCCAGCTTCCTCCAGCAGCGTTCTCATGCGTAGCTCCACGCGCCTGGGTGAAAGCAGGCTGTTGGGCGCGTACAGGGCATAGACATAGCCGGCGCCGTCGATGATTTCGCGGCGCACGGCGCAGTCGCTGGATTCAGCTGCCTCGGACCAGACAGACATCAACCGGGCAGGACTGATGGACTGCCCGTTGCGAAGACGAAAGAACAGCCAGCGGACTCCCAGGGACGGGGCTGGATTCAACTTAGCCACTGCGAGCCTCCAATGCGCCGGAAAAGATCCCTGAGAACCTCAGGATCCAATCGTGGATGCTCGTCTTTCGAAGATCGCGGAAGGTCGATGCGCGCAGCACCCTTCACCAGTGCAGGCAGATCGGACTGAAGGTCGATCCACCATCCCGCGGGCAGACGGAGGCCCGTGCCCGTTCTATCGTAGATGCAGATCGTAAAATTCATCGCGTTGCTCCTGAATGACCCGAGCATACGCTTGCGCAATGTCAGGTCCGGATGCGACGCCTAGGGAGATGTCGCGTCGACGCGCTTTGCGCATTCGAATACGTGTGCTTCGTCCTGCTGGACCCTGCGGAATGATTCAAGCCAGCTGAATGCTGCGCCGCGATTGTGAATCATGTCGCCGAGCCTTCCGGTCAGGCATCGTGCGCATTCCATCCCGCCAGGGCTGGGTGCGTGGCAGCAACGGCATTGCGCCATCGTCGTGGTTCTCTCCGGACGACATTGGTACATGATCTTGGTCATCAGGCTGATCGCCTGGCTTTGCGAGGACATGCCCGCTCCCTGTCTACCGCGGAAGCAGCCGCGCGGCGCGCGGCTCCTCCTGTTCCTCAGCGGCGCGTATCGCCGCCGAGACCGCCCTTCTTTTCATCCGCTGGCTTCGGGCTCTCGCGATCCTTGTTGTCCTGCTGCTGTTGCTGTCCTTGCTTACCGGGCTCCTCCCCGCCGGGTTCGCCCCCCTCGCCCTGCCCCTGCTGTGCAGGCTGTTCTGCTTCAGCGGACGCGTTGGAGCGGTCATTCCTGTTCTGTTCGGGGACGCTGTTCATTTCGATTCTCCGCCGCAGCAAGTCTGCTGCCGATTGACTGTGGGCGTGTCGCCGTTACGGGAACGTACGGGGACGCGTCCCATATGAACAAGGGTCATGAACAGGCCCGCAGCAACAAGCGTGTACAGTGGAGTTTCGAAAAGGGGTAACGCCATGATCCATGGAAGAAGCAAGCACGTTGTCGACGTCGAGCGCGAGCTGGCCCACTGGAAAATCGCGTTCAACCTGGGCGCCCTGCCCGCGATGAGCTTCCGATATGAAGTGGCGCCCGTTATCCGGCTTGCCTGCGATATTTATGTGAGAGATCCGCATGGCACCCGGTCGGCATGGATCGACGATCTGCAGGACAGGCTTGCGAAGCGATCGAGCCTGCGCGGCCACCCTGGCGCAGCAGAGATTGCCGATCGGTGCTGGTCCCTGCTTGGCTGCGCTTAGGCGCGGCTGGCCGCGTGATTCCGCTCGCGCATCAACTCATCATTCAGTACGTGGACAATGGACATCACCGCGTCGGCAAGTCCACGAGAATCGCTGATGGATCCGTAGAAGTAGATCCTGGCGCCTTCAATGCGAACATCCGCCAGCTGGAGCTGGGACGCCAGGGCCCTGCACTTGATGAGGAACATCTCTGTCCAGCGAGCGCCGGGCGCCAGATCCAGCAGCGCGGTGATGGCTTCGTCGGTGGATGCGTCTACACGCTCATGCAACAACGGGACATCGAAGCCGACGATTCTTGGGAGCATGGAAGCGTTCACCTGACCATCCTCTCGCTGATGGGCGCTGCGAGTACTCCCACAGTACAACAGAATGCGTCCAGCCCCAGATGAGATGGCGTCAGCTGGCCTGTCCCAGCTCGCGCGCAAGAAACGGCGCCGTCCTGCTGCCCTTGGCGCGGGCCACCTGTTGCGGCGTGCCCTTCGCCACGATGGTGCCGCCCGCACCGCCTGCACCTGGCCCGACATCAATCACCCAATCTGCCTGTGCGACCGAACGCATGTCGTGTTCGATCATCACCACGGTGTTGCCTGCCTCCACCAGTCGTTGCAGCTGCGCCAGCAACCTGTCCGCGTCAGATGCATGCAGGCCGGTGGTGGGCTCATCCAGCACATACAGCGTGCGCCCGCGCTGGCTGCGCTGCAGCTCGGTCGCCAGCTTGATGCGCTGTGCTTCACCGCCTGAAAGCTCGGTGGCCGGCTGCCCCAGCCGCAGGTAGCCCAGACCTATTTCCTGCAGCAACTGCAGCGGGCGGGCAATGGCGTCTTCTTCGGCGAAGAACGCGTGCGCCTGGTCGACCGTCATCTGCAGGACCTCGGCGATGTTGCGGTCGTTCCACAACACCTTCAGCGTGGCCTCGTTGTAGCGGGCGCCATGGCAGGTCGGGCACGGCGCATAGACGCTTGGCATGAACAGCAGTTCGACACTGACGAAGCCCTCGCCTTCGCAGGTCTCGCACCGGCCCTTGGCCACGTTGAACGAGAAGCGTCCCGCATCGAAGCGACGGCGGCGCGCGTCTGGCGTTGCGGCGAACAGCTTGCGCACGTGGTCGAACAGGCCGGTGTAGGTGGCCAGGTTGGATCGTGGCGTGCGGCCGATGGGCTTCTGGTCGACCTGCACCACGCGTTGAATGGCGTCCACATCGCCGGCCAGCTGGCCCCGCGTCGCTTCCATCACGGTCGGCCCATCCGGGGGCGTGCTGTCGGCGCTGTCGTCCACGGGCTCGTGCCCCAGGTGCAGCAGCATCAGCTCGGGCAGCGCTTGTGCCATCAGGCTGGACTTGCCCGATCCGGAAATGCCGGTCACTGCTGTCAGCAGCCCCAGCGGCACCTGCGCGTCCACGCCCTGCAGGTTGTGGCGATGGATGCCCTTCAGTTCGAGCCAGCTGTTGGCACTGCGCTGCCGGCTGGCAGGCGCAGGCACCTGGTCGAACAGATACCGGGCCGTGCGCGAATCCTTTACCTGGCGCAGGCCATCGGGTTCGCCGCTGTAAAGCACGCGCCCTCCCCGCTCGCCGGCCTCCGGTCCCACGTCCACCAGCCACTGCGCGCGGCGCATCAGTTCCAGATCGTGCTCGACAACGAACACCGAGTTGCCGCCGTCGCGCAGCCGGTCCAGCGCGTCGTACAGCGCCTGGCTGTCAGCCGGATGCAGGCCGGCCGAGGGCTCGTCGAGCACGTACAGCACGCCAAACAGCAACGAGCTGAGCTGCGTGGCCAGCCGCAGGCGCTGCAGTTCGCCGGCCGATAGCGTGGGCGTGGCGCGATCAAGTGATAGATAGCCCAGGCCGAGCTCTCGCAGTTGCCGTACACGCGCCATGACCCCGCCCGCCAGGCGTTGTGCCGCCAGGCGCTTTTCCTCAGACAAGGCTGAGGTCAGGCGCACGTCGGGTGCGCCTTCGTGGGTCGCGCGGCCACTTGCTGCCCGCTTGGCGCGATCGCGGGGCGTTGCACGCCTGCTGGAACGCGCGCCGTGGCTGTGTGCACTGAAGTCGCCCCGCGCGATGGGCTCGAGCAACGCCGCCAGCTGGTCCAATGGCAGCCGCATGAACTCGCCGATATCCACACCGGCAAAGGTGACCGAAAGCGCCTCCGGCTTCAGGCGCTTTCCGTGGCAGGCGGGGCACAGCTTGCCTTCCATGTAGCGCGAAACACGCCTGCGCATCAAGGCGCTCTGGGTGTTGGCAAAGGTGTGCAGCACGTAACGGCGCGCGCCGGTATAGGTGCCCATGTAGCTGGGCTCCTGCTTGCGCTTGAGTGCGGTACGGGTCTCGGCCGGCGTGAAGCCGGCATAGACCGGCACGGTGGGCGTCTCCTCGGTGAGCAGGATCCACTCACGGTCCTTCTTCGGCAGTTTCTTCCACGGCACATCGATGTCGTAGCCCAGCGTGACCAGGATGTCGCGCAGGTTCTGGCCATGCCATGCCGGTGGCCAGGACGCGATGGCGCGCTCGCGGATGCTCAGCGACGGGTCCGGAACCATCAGTGCTTCAGTCACTTCGTAGACATACCCCAGGCCATGGCAGGTGCTGCAGGCGCCCTGTGGGGTGTTGGGCGAGAAGTCTTCGGCGTACAGCATGGGCTGGTGGGCCGGGTAGGCTCCCGCCCGCGAAAACATCATGCGCACCAGGCTGGACAGCGTGGTCACGCTGCCCACCGAGGAGCGCGCATTGCTGGCGCCGCGCTGCTGCTGCAGGGCGACCGCCGGGGGCAGCCCGTCGATGGCATCCACATCGGGCACGCCCGCCTGGTCGATCAGGCGGCGCGCATAGGGTGCGACGGATTCGAAGTAGCGCCGCTGCGCCTCGGCGAAAACCGTGCCGAAGGCCAACGAGGACTTGCCGGATCCCGACACGCCGGAGAACACCACCAGTGCATTGCGCGGAATGGAGACATCGACATTCTTCAGGTTGTGCTCGCGCGCACCGCGGACTTCGATGCAACCGCTGGCTGCGGCAGCACATGACGACTCGCCAAAGGGGGTGTTGGACATCTCAGCATTCCTGCAATCGGTGGGCGGCTCGCGCATGGTGCGCCCGGTAGGCCATTCTCGCTGTTGCGGGGTGAATGGCGTGAGGGGGTGCGCAACCACGTGCCGCATCAGAACGCCATGGCCGACGCAGACCGCGCCGCCACGCTGATTGTTAACGCGCGTTGCCTGAAGGATTGACGCCACGTTGCCCCGCCCTTGATGAGGCCGCTCACAGTGCATTCCTATGCTGGGCCCGCCACCTGCGAGGTGGTGATCAACCTGGAGATGCACCATGCAACGCGACCAGAAAGACCTTCCCCATCCGGACACGGAGGCGCAGCGCCCCGATCCTGTCAGTCCGCTGCAGGCGACGCTGCACAACCGCCGCAATCATGACGAAGCGCTGCAGGAAACCTTCCCCGCCAGTGACCCGATCTCCCCCTTCGTCGCTGCGCCCACGCCGGACGAGCAGGCCAAGCGCCTCGGGGAGCGGGTCAAACTGCCGGACCGCCACACGGATGAGGAGGCCGCGGGAGGTGACCAGTGATCCGGCGCGGTTTCGCCCGTGTCGCGGCGGCGACGGCGCGATTGTCTGGCAGCCTGGGGGCATTCGTCGCAGCGCTGGGGGTGATCATCACCTGGGCTGCCAGCGGGCCGGCCTTCCACTTCAATGACACGTGGCAGCTGGTGGTGAATACAGGAACCACTATCGTGACCTTCCTGATGGTGTTCCTGATCCAGCATACGCAGAACGCCGATACCGCTGCGCTGCACATCAAGCTGGATGAACTGATCCGGGTGAGCAAGGACGCCAACCAGGAGTTGTTGAACCTGGAGTCGATGGAGCCGGCCCATCTTGAAGAGATACGCCAGCGTTACGAGGCACTGGCGAAGACCGCTGCAGACATCAAGTCCAAGAAGGAGCGCTGCATGCCCTGCGATGCGGATGCAGCCGCCGAAGCCTGAGGTGGATGCCTGCGCCTACAGCTGTTCTGGTGTGAGGCCCTGCCTGGCAGGGCCTTCCAGCAGCGCTCCGGTGGCGGAAAAGCGGCTGCCGTGGCAGGGGCAGTCCCAGGTGCGCTCATGGCCATTCCATTGGACAACGCACTTCAGGTGCGGGCAGAGCGCCGACATCATGTGCAGGCGCCCGCACTCGTCGCGGTAGACCGCGGTGCGCTTTCCGTCCACGTCCAGCAGTGCGCCGCAACCACGGGCGAGCTCACTGGGTGAGTGCGACGGCGCCGTGGCAAGGCGATCTCCCACCATGTGCCGCGCCACCGTGGCGTTGGTGCGGGCCCAGCCCGATGCCGAGCGCACCGGCGTGAAACGCATGGGGCTGAGCAGCTGCTCGATCTCGCTGGCCGTGCCCATGATTCCCTCGGTGATCGCGCGCGCGGCCACGCCTGCCCAGGTCAAACCGTCCGGCCCATAGCCGGTAGCGACCCACACATTATCGTGCGCGCTGCTGCCGATGTAGGGCAGCTGGTCGGCGGGCCGGAATTGCTGGGCCGACCAGCACAGCGGCTCGCCCTGCACGTTGAAGTTGCGGCGCGCGTCGGCTAGCAGATGCTGGGCCGGATCCTCCGCTGGCGTTTCGCCGGTGCGGTGTGTTTCGCCAACCAGCACAAGCCAGTCGCGGCCATCAGCGCCGTGCACCCCGCGCAATGAGCGGTGCCGGTCGGCGATCCAGTGAATGCCTGCCGCAGGTAGGTTGGCAACCGGCACCGCCACCCCGTACTCGCGGTACACCTCCATCTCGGCCTGCACCAGGTTGAAGCCTGCGGGCGAATGCGTAGCCAGCACGAACTGCCTGGCCTGTATGCGGGCGCCATCGGCTGTCGCAACGCCGGCGGATGCCTCGATGCGGTTGATCCGGGTCCAGTCGTGGATGCGCACGCGACCTGCCAGATGACGTGCCAGTTGCCTGCAGAACGCCGCAGGATCCAACTGCGCCTGATCGGGAACGCGGAAGGCGTGGCCCAATGCAAACGGCAGCCCGGACTGCCGGTGTTCGCACTGCAGGCCGACGCGCTGATAGGCCTGCAGCTCACGCTCGAACTGCGCGGTGACCTCGCGGGTGCGATCCTGCACACCGTACTGCATGCCCACGCGTTGGAAGCCACAGCGCAGATCGTAGCGATGAACCAGTGTTTCGATGGACCGCAGCGCCTGCTGCCGCCACTGCACGACACGGCTGGCCGTGTCGCCGCCCCAACGGGAGATCAGATCGGCCAGCCGGGAGACGGGCGCGTAAAGATTGCCGGTGGACATCACCGTATTGCGCCCGCCGATGGGCCCCGCATCAACCACCAGCACATCCAGACCGCTATCGGCCAGGCGGGCCGCTGTCAGCAGGCCGGTCATGCCGGCGCCCACCACCAGCACGTCCGCGCGCGTCGTGCCGGCAAGGGGGCGGAAGCTGTGCGACTCGGTGTCAGCTGACCATAAGCTGGCGCGCGGTTCGGACATGAAAGAGATCCTTGCAGCTTCAGCTGGGAGGCCTCTCTGATACGCCTTGCCGGGTGAAACGACGGTGGCGTGGTCGTGCAGATGATGCTCACGCGCTGCCACGATCAACGCCATGGTCAAGGCCAGGTGAGCGTTGCGTGGGCAACACGCCTGTGTCGCCTCTGCGAACCGCAACTCCTTGCTTGCAGCGTGGTCGCTAACGTGCCTGGAAGGAGGATCAGGCAGTGAGCACGCACTTGGAAACCGATCTGATGATCGCGCAACTGGAGGAATTGCTGCCGACCTGGGCAGCGTTCTACCCCGAGCCGCAGTTCATCCGCATGCTCGCCGAGGCATTGGACTATATCGCTGCCAGCGCGGAGCCGGAGGCGCGGCTGTATTGCGTGATGCGCACCGGGCACCTCCATGTGTGCAGCGGCGAGATTCCGTGGGCCGAACGCTATGGAGGTCGCTAGGCCGGTGGATCACGCCGCGACGGCATAGGGTTCCACCAACCTGGCCAGGACATCCATCGCCGTCTCGGTTGGCGCTTCGTCACCGCTGTGCTGGGCGAACCCCGACCAGTCCGCGCACGCAAGAATTTTCAACTGCTCGGGTTGCGTCGGCAGCCAACGCATCGGCCAGAACGGGAGTCGCCGGTTGCCCACCCTGCCCCGCTGCAACTCGATGAGCCCTGCGTGGCTGGAAGCACCTACCACTCGCGAGTACGCCACGCTCAAGCCGTCCTCGGGTCCCTCCATGTACTGCAGGAAGCGGGCGCCATCGAACAGCAGAACTCCGGTAACGCCGGCATTTCGGTTGAAGCGGGCGGCATCATCGACCAGATCGTCCAGCTTCCCGCTGCGCAGGCCCAACGGGTCACCCGCAACGGCGGGGCCCGCTTCGCTGACGTATGCGACTGCCCTGATCGGCATTGACTGCTCCTGTAGTGAATCCCCCCAGATTCCGTGCCGCTAGGATAGGCCACCTGCGCCCCGCAGTTGTTCCCATCCTGTGCATTTTGTGAATCAGTTGGGACCCAGCCGACAAACGGCATGCAGGACGCCTCCCCGCCCAATGCCATGGATCGTTTACGCTTGGGGCAGATGACTCGGGAGCACCCCATGCCCAATACCGGCCTTTTCCATTTTCTGGAGCTGGACGCCGCTTCCGGCGTGCAGGGTATTGAGCGCGTCAGGTCCATTCGCGTGCGCTGCAACACCTGCGGCGGGATTACGCAGTTGTCGGGGGACGCGTTGGGGGCGGTACCCGGTGGAACGACGCTGGTGTGCGGTGCTTGTCCGTCGCGCCAGACGGTCAGCAACGCGCGGCTGGTCGAATGCGATCATGTATTGCCCGGTAGCGTGCAGGCGCCCGAAGCGTAGGCGCGGGCTACGGGTCTGCCTGCGCCCATCGCGCAAGATTCTGTTTCACTTTCCCGATACCGGCCCAAGGGTCTTTGCGCTGCCGTTTCAGCTTTGCTGGCACGTCCTTGATCGTGAACGCGTCTGCGCGCTTGAGTTTCGTCAGATCGCCCCAGGCGATCGGCAGTGCTACCGGTGCCCCCGGCCTGGCCCGCAGCGAGTAGGACGCAACCGCCGTCGCACCGCGCCCATTGCGCAGATAGTCCACGAAGATCCGCTTGTTGCGGAGGCTTTTGGTGGCCGTTGCCAGGAATCGCTGGGGCTCGGATTGCGCCAGCGCATCGGCGAAACCCTTCGCAAAGCGCCTGGTCAGGTCCCAGTCGCATCCCGGATTGAGCGGCACGACCACGTGCAGGCCCTTGCCACCGGATACACGCAGGAACGATTCCAGCTCCAGCTGCGCCAGCAGTTTCCGGATGTCGGTCGCCGCTTTCTTGACCTCGGCAAAGGGTACGTCCGGTCCTGGATCCAGGTCGAACACCACGCGGTCGGCCTTGTCGGGCGCTTCGGCGTGGCTGCCCCAGGGGTGGAACTCCAACGCGTTGAACTGCACCAGTTCAAGCAGGCTGGCTGCGTCCCGCACCACCAGGTAATGGGCGTTTATACCGCTTTCTTCTTTGAGCTTTACTGCGTCGACCAACTCCAGCCCGGCTGTATGGTGTTTCTGGAAGAAGCAGGGTTTTGCGGTGCCACTGGGGCATCGGATGATCGACAGCGGACGATCAACCACCTCGGGCAGGAGATGTTCCATCACTGCTGCGTAGTAGTCCCATACCTCCTGCTTGGTGTAGCCATCGCCAGGAAACAGGATCTTGCCGGGAGACGACAGCGCGGGCGGTGTGCGGTCGGTAGCGGGTGACGTTTTCGCATCGCGCGCAGGACGCGCCGTTGCGGACTTCCCACCAGAGACCGTGACCGGCCCGGCGCGATCGGAATCTGCGAGATCGGCGATGTCCTTGTCCGACCGTACCGCCTTCAGTGACGCCTGGTGCAACAGCTTCTGCCCGCCAATCCCGCGATAGAAGACTTCCACCACGAAACGCGGCGGGAACCAGGTCGCGGCGCGCAGGTCGGTGTCCTGGGTGGGTACGTGCGCCGTCGGCTTGCGGCCGCCGCCGCCTTCGATGCGCCTGCTGACTTGGCCGATCAGTTCGTCCGAGAACCCGGATCCGACGCGGCCGACGTAGAGCCAGCCATGTTTCGGGTCTGGCCGCGCCAGCAGCAGCGAGCCGAACCCGGTGCGGCTGCCTTTCGGCGTGGTGTATCCGACCACCGCAAACTCGTCGCTGGCCAGCTGTTTGGTCTTCCGCCAATCCTCACTGCGGCCACTGTGGTAGCTGCGATCGGCGCGCTTGGAAATGATGCCTTCGAAGTGCTGCTCACCGGCCAGGCGATAGGCCGCGTCGCCATCCCCCTGTACATGCGAACTGAACGCCAATGGCCTGCCCTGCCCTTCCAGCACGGATTGCAGGAGGGCCTTGCGTTCCAGCAAGGGCGCATCGGCGACGTCCACGCCATCAAGGTGCAGCAGATCGAACAATGCATACGTCAGCACGCCCTGGCGCTCGCCGGAGAGCGTGGCCTGCAGCAGGTTGAAGTCCTCCCTGGTGCCGGCGCCGGCGATGAGCTCACCGTCCAGTGCCGCCGAGGTGAGGCCCAGTGCCGCGATCGCGTCACGTATTTCAGGGAGCCTGCCGGTCCATTCCAGTGCGTTCCGCGACCACAGCTGCACGTTGCCCTTGGCCACCGTGGCAAGGATGCGGTACCCATCCCATTTGATCTCATGGACCCACTGCTCGCCCTGGGGCGGCGCTTCGCCCAGCTTGGCCAACTGCGGTTCGAAGGGACCGGACGGCGCTGCGGCCTTTCTTGCCTTGCTGAGCGCCAGGGCCTTCTTCGCCCAGTTCTTTCGTCGGGCGCGTGTGGCGGGTACGACCGTGAGTTTCTTCTTCGCGGTCTTTCCGGCCCCGGCACGCTTCAGGTCCACCGGGGGCGCTACAGCAACATCCGCCAGCAGATCGTCTGCCTCGATGTCGCTCGCAAATTCATCGTCGTCCTTGAACAGCAGCCACTGTGGCTGGCGCGCTGGCTTGCCTGAACGGACCAGATGCCATCCACCCTTGAGCTTGGCGCCGAACAGCTCGAATCGTAGATGGCCCTTGGCGAGCTGGGCTTCCGGGTCGCCCTGCGTAGCCCACACACCGTGGTCGAACTGGGCGACATGGCCGCCGCCGTACTGGCCTTTGGGGATTTCGCCTTCGAAGGTCGCATAGTCGACAGGATGATCTTCCACCTCCACCGCCATGCGCTTGACCTTCGGGTCGTAACTGAGCCCCTTGGGCACGGCCCAGCTCTTCAGCGCGTCACCCACCTGCAGGCGGAAGTCGTAGTGCCTGCGGCTGGCGTGGTGCAGCTGCACCACGAAAATGGCGCGTTGCCCTTTCGGTAGCGCCTTGCCCGGCTCGGGCTCCTTGGTCTTGTCAAAACTGCGCTTGCGGCGGTACTCGACCAGGGACATGGGCAACTCCGCGCTATTTTCCCAGATGCTTGCGGACAGCAACGGCTGTGGGGCCGACCGCCGCCACAGCGGCACGAAGTTCCTCGGCGGACACGCCCAGCGCCGTGGTCCAGTACTGCAGCTCGTAATCTTCGTTGACGTTGATGCGATCCCGGTCCGGGCGGCCGGTGTTCTTCTTGTCGTCGCTCATGGGAGTCTCCACGCGTGATCGGGCGTGAAGTGACCGTACCGGCCCGCTCATGGGCACCAGGCGATGTCACCGTGAAGCCATGGCGAAGGCCTGCCGGCATCGGGACTGCGGCAGGCAGGCGACAGACGCCACCTCGTGAAGACAACGCGCAAGGTTCGCGTTGGCGTTCACATGCCGCCTTCACCTGGCCCCCGCCTGATCGCAACCGGGCGGGACCTACTCTGAGTGCTCCATTCACAGCGGAGCCCAGTATGGCTATCAAGACGGCGGAAGACCTGTTCATCCACGAACTCTCGGACATCTACAGCGCCGAGAAGCAGCTGACCAAGGCCCTCCCGCGCCTGGCCCGTGCGGCCGAGAACCCGGACCTGGCCACGGCGTTTGAAACGCACCTGGAAGAAACCCAGGGCCAGATCGAGCGCATCGACCAGGTTGTGGAGATCCTGGGCATTCGCCTGAAGCGCATCAAGTGCGCGGCGATGGAGGGCCTGGTGGAGGAAGGCAAGGAAGTGATCGACAGCATCGACAAGGGCCCTGTGCGCGATGCCGCCCTGATCGGTGGCGCACAGAAGGTCGAGCATTACGAGATTGCGTCCTACGGCACCATCGCCGCGCTGGCCAAGCAACTGGGCTACAAGGACGCCCTGCCGTTGCTGCTCGAGACGCTTGAGGAAGAGAAAGCCACCGACGAAAAGCTCACCCTGCTGGCCAAGGGCGGCGGCAACGCCAAGGCAGCGCAGGCCGCCTGATCGACGCGCCCCGGAACCCGGCTGCCACGGACGGCAGCCTCAGGGCCCGTACAGCACTTGATCATTGGGGCAGAAGAACGTGTGTCGCCGCGTGGTCCCCATGTAGAGCTTGCTGATCGGGCCACCGCACACGGGACAGACCTTCTTCGTGTGCACCTGCCAATGCTTCTTCAGCTCAAGGCAGCGCTTCCATTCCAGGAAATCGAAGCTGTAGGCGCGGGCCTGCTCGATCAGCGCGGTAAGCCTGCGTGGCGGCAGGTCGCCCAATCGGGTGGCGGGATGCACGCCTATCCGGAACAGCACCTCGTTCTTGATGATGTTGCCGACGCCGGCGAAGACCGTCTGGTCCAGAAGCGCATCGCAGACAAGGACGTCCGGCATGGTTTTCAGCTTGCGCCTGGCCAGCTTCGGATCCCAGGCATCGTTCATCACGTCCGCCCGCCAATCGTAGATGTCGTCCAGAGGCTGATCGATCAGGCGCACGGAACACGCATAGAAGTTCAGCTCACCGTTGTCGAACACCAGCGATACCCGCGCCGGGGCTGGCTTCCGCTCGTCGATGCGCCAGCTGCCGAACATCATCAGATGGATGCGCAGCGTGTGATGGCTGAATTCCAGCAGGAAGTGCTTGCCCCAACTGCGGACCGCCTTGACCCTTCGGCCCTGCAGCGGCGACAGGTCGATGCGGCTGTTCCCGGAGACGGTGCGGACCACGTGCCCCTTGAAATGGCTCGTTGCTTCGCGCAGCAGGACGATCGAAGGGCCTTCAGGCATGTTCGTTCTCCTGCAGCAGCGCCTGCAGGTGCAGGGCATTGCCGGTGGCGTGACCCAGCGCGGTATTGTCCAGTACGAACCAGGCGGGTCGTTGCGCGTCGGCCTCGGCCAGCAGCTGCCGCGCAAGGTGGGCAAGGGTCGGCTCGTCGTAGGCACTGCGATAGATCTGCGGCTGGCCGTGCCAGCGCCAGTAGCTCCACGTGCGATCACCGCCGGGAATCGCTGCCGCCGGCACACGTGCTGGATCTGCGGCAACCCGTGCAACGCCATGCGCGCTCAGCAGCGCATCCACGTCCGCCGTAAACCAACTCGGATGGCGCGGCTCGCACGCTACTTCGGCCTGCGTGCGCGCGCGCAGGCCCCGCAGGAAGGCTTCGGCCGTGACCGTGTCGTACACCAGGCTGGGCGGCAACTGCAGCAGCAACGGACCGAGCTTTCCACCCAGTTCCAGCACGCCTTCAAAGAACCGCTCGAGCGGTTGCATTGCATCACGCAGCCGATGCTCATGGCTGATCTCGCGCGGGAGTTTCACCGCGAACCGGAAGCCCTCCGGCACGCTCGCCGCCCATCGCGCATAGGTCTTGGCCTGGTGCGGTCGATAGAAGGATGAGTTGATCTCCACCATCGGCAGGCGTGTGACGTAGCGCTGCAGAGCGCTGTCGCCCGCGCCGAACGCCTCCTGATCCGACCGCGACAGCGACCACCCCGCACAGCCGACGCGTAGCAGCTCAGGCACCACCGGGGCGGCTGACGACATCATCGTGCCAGCTGCCCGTCTGGTTCCATGATGCCGCCCGCGCCTGCTTCCGTCTGCGATTGCGAAACCGACAGTAGTCGATCCAGGGCGCTGGTGCCCGATTCCAGCGCCGACGCGCTGCGCACGAAGCCGGTCCAGTCGGATATGGCGATCTTCCCCAGCGCGAGCTCATCCACCCGCACGCTGCGCATCCGCCAGTGCGGAAACTGCCGGCGCCCCACCCTGCCCCGGTTCAGTTCGACGATCCCACTGTGGCTGCCGGCCGCGAGAATGCGCGCGTAAGCCGCATTGATCCCGGCCTCCGGGCCCTCCAGATACTGCAGGAAGCGCGAGCCGTCGAACAGCAATGTGCCGGTGACATCGGCGGACTCATTGAACTGCACCGCCTCTGCCACAAGTTCCTGCAGCCGCTGTTCCGTCAGGTTGCGGGAGGCTTCACTTACATAGGCAATCGCTCTGAAGGGCATGGCACCACCGGTTGTTGCAGACCGCTCTACCTTAGCCACACCGATCGTACGCGCGGTGAGACCGGTGTGGAGGCTGCGTCGAACTGTGGCGTGTACCTTCCGCATCGCGTTGACGCGCGGTTGGGCCGCTGAACGTGTGCCTGCCACTGTGCGCACGCACGAATGTTCGTGGAGGCCGGATGAGGAATCAGCGCCTTCGGGATGACGCGACGTTGGCAGTCGTGCCACCGCCGTCTAGCGCCGGATCTGGAAGATGGTCGCTGCCGCCAATGCGGCGGCTGAACCCAAGGAGACTTTCCATGGCCAACCAGAACCAGAACCAGGGCACCAGCAACCGCGGTTTCGCTTCGATGGACGAGGACAAGCAGCGCGAGATCGCCGCCAAGGGTGGACGTGCCGCGCACGAGTCAGGCAACGCCCATGAATTCAGCTCGGAAGAAGCACGCGAAGCCGGCCGCAAGGGTGGCGAAGCGGTGAGCCAGGACCGCCAGCACATGGCTGACATCGGCCGCGAAGGCGGCCAGAACAGCCGTGGCGGTGGTAACCAGGGAGGCGGGCAGCAACAGCAGCAACGCGGCGGCAACAACCGCGGTGGCCAGCAGCGCTGATCGGCGCTGAAACCCGATGCATCCCTTCGTGGGCGGACGTGATGTCCGCCCACTTTCGTATGCCCCACGCTGCCCAGGGGCGTTGCAACCGGGGCGCCGCACGGGCGCACCGGGTTCTTTCACGGCTCGCGTGGTGGCAGGTCCAGTGCGCCTGCGCCCGGGCCGGCCCCCAGCTCGGCCCCGGTGGTCGGCCGCGCTTCCGGGTCGGAGAGCGTGCGCAGGGTCATGGCCTGTACTGCCGCTTGTTCGCGTGGGTCCAGGTCCACCGTGCCGCCGCCGTCGCCACCATCCACAGCGGCCTGTGCCTCGCGGTCGCTGACCCGCTCCCAGAGCTCGCCGCTGTTCCAGCTGCCCTGCAGGTCGTCGGCGCCGTCGCCCTGCGACATGCCCATGTACAGATCGGTGAATGCAGGGTCCCCCGGCAGCTTGCCCGGCGGGAAGTTGGGCTGGATGCTGTGCAGCGCCTTCTCGAATGACTTCATGTGCGCGATCTCGCGCGTCATCAGGAAGCGCAGCGCATCCTTGATGCCGGGGTCGTCGGTGACGTTGATCAAGCGCTCATACACCAGCTTGGCGCGCGCTTCGGCCGCGATGTTCGAGCGCAGGTCGGCGGTGGGGTCGCCGATCGAGTCGATGTAGGCGGCTGTCCACGGCACCCCGCTGGAATTGACCAGCGCGGGGCCGCCACCGTACAGGATCTGTTCGGTGTGGCTGGTGCTGTTCTGGCCCAGCAGGCGCATGTCCTCGGCCTCGGCAAGCCCTTCGGACTGGATCGCCTTGGGCCCGCGGTTGAGCATGGCGATGATGGTGCCGATGATCTCCAGATGGCTGATCTCCTCGGTGGCGATGTCCATCAACAGGTCCTTGCGCCCGGGGTCGCATTCGCCAAGTCCCTGGGTGAAGTAGCGCATCGCCGCGGCCAACTCGCCCTGTGGGCCGCCGAACTGTTCAAGCATGAGACTGGCGAGCTGCGGGTTGGATTCGCGCACGCGTACGGTGTACATCAGCTTCTTGTGATGAAAGAACATGAGGGTTTCTCCGGTGGCTGGCGTGGGCTGGCTTCGGGGTCAACGCTTGGCCTGGGCGCCAGGCGTTTCGTCACGGTTGAGGAACGCTCCGACCAGTCCGTCCTGGTGGTCCTCCAGCCAACGCGCCATGGCAACCTCTTCCTGCAGGATCTGGCCACACACGGCCGCAATGTCGGGCGCGCCGGCGCGCTCGGCAGCGATCACCAGCGCTCGGTACGTGGCGATCTCGGTATTCTCGAAGCCGAACGAGAGGCCTACGCTCTTGACCACCTCGTCCTCCATCAGACTGGTGCCCGCCGCGTGGAGGGCGGCAGTCATGCTCGCGAACAGCCCCTTTGCGGTCGGCACGCTTCCCCCAAGCGCCTCAATGCACTCGCGCAGGGAAGCTGCCTGCCCCTGCGTCTCCTGGACGTGCTGGCTGACGCGTGCGGCAAGCTGGGGATAGTTCTCGATCCGCGAAGCCATGGCCTTCATCATGGTCTCCGCTTCCTGTTCCATGGCGTAGGCGTCCTGCAGCCACTTCAGCAGGCGCTCGCTTCGGGCGGTGTTCTGGTCTGCCATCTCGATCTCCGGTGCGGGGCAACATGCCTCCGGAGACCATGGTGGAGCGCTGGCAATCACCGCCTTGTCGGCCGCTGTGATCCGCCGAAGCTCGGCGCTGCACGCAGCGCTGATGCGGCGATAACAACATCCGCGTCCCCTTGCTGGACCCGGGCGCTCTCAGTTCGCCAAGGCGCTGGATACGCCTACGTTGACTGCAGGGCGCTGGCGCCTGGCGTTGGAGGCGCCAGCGCCCTCTGCCGCCATCACGGCCTGCATGACCCGATGTTCAGCACGATGCGCGCCGCCGTCCACGCCCACGACATAGACAAAGCGCCCATCAAACTTGGCCTGTGCACCGTCCAGGGCGTCGTCGGCCAGCAGCGCTCGCTTCAGCGACTTCATCCATGTCCGATCAGGCGTACGGTCCAGTTCCACGACAATGGCGGCGCCGCCACAATCGAGCGGCATGCACTCGATACGCAGCACGCCAGGAGAGGCCGCTTCGGTTCCGGATTGAGGCATGACAGAAACTCCGATAAGGGGTCGGCGGCAGTATCCACAGTGCATGCCAAGAAGCCGTCAACGAAATCCATAACGCCTTCCACGCCTCCTCCACGAGGTTGGCCACGCGCGCAGAGCTTCGCGCCGGACTGACAATGCACACGCAGGATCTTGATGCAGCACAGCAGAAACTGGTGTTCCCAGGACAACACAGGCATGCACGCATGCAATCCGCAACCGGCCAGCGCAGATGCAACCTGCTGCTGGTGGAAGACCAACTCGACCTGGCCGCACTCATGGAGCACGCCCTTGAGGACGTCGGCGATCAGGTGACGCATGCCTACAGCGTGTTCGACGCTCTCGGGCTGCTGGACACCCAGCGGTTCGACGGCGCCGTGCTCGATGTCGAACTTCGCGACGGTGTGGTCTTTCCCGTCGCTGATCGCCTGGCAGAACTCGGCATCCCCTACCTGTTTGTCTCTGCGGTCTACGACCAGCTGGTGCCGCAGCGCCACCGGCGCGCAGCCTTCGTGGCCAAACCGTTCCATGTGAGTCAATTGCAGGACACGGTCCGGCGCGTGCTGGGCGATACCTGCGCGCAGCCGCCCGCGCATTGACTCCATACAACCGTCACCCCAGGTACGGGGCCACCACCAGGCTCAGCTGGCGCAGCGCGCCACCACGGGAGAGGCCATCCCAGTTGCTGCGCGCCACGCTGCGGATCTCGTAGTAGGCAGGGATGAGGGCCTTCGTGGCCTGCCCTGTCCCAACGCTTTCCTAAACTGCACGCTCCCATAACACGGGACCCTTGCGTGACGGAGTCGCTGACCCTCAGGTGATCAGGGCGGGTGCTTCCGCGCCAGAGCGCTCGCCACCCAGCGCCGCCAGATAAGCGGAGAATCCACCTGTAGCGCGCCCCTGCAGACGCGCACTGGTCATCACCACGGGAGCGCTGGCCCATCGCACCTCCGCACCGCGGCGTTGCAGCGCTCTGACAAGCGCCACGTCTTCACTACAGTGCAGGGGAGCAAAGCCGCCAACGGCCCGATAGGAACAGGCAGAGACGCCGAGGTTGGCACCGTGGATGCGCCCATGATGGTCGCCCCACTGCTGCCTTGCCTGGAATGCCCTGCGCAGGCGCCGTTCACTCTGGCAGGTCGTCGCTATGTCCACCAGTCCGCAGAAAGTGTCACAACTGCTCTGAACCTGTGCGGCCAGCCACTCGGGAGGCACCTCACTGTCAGCGTCCGTGCTTGCCAGCCACCTGGCGCCCCGCCCCAGCAGTTCAGCAGCGGCTGCGGCCCGGGCGACACCGACGCAGCGTGCATCCAGCTGTACGCTCCCGACCCGGTATCGGTGGCAGATGGTGCCCGTTGCATCCGTACAAGCGTCCAGCGCGACCATTACCTCCACTGCTTCGCCGCCGAGGCCTGGGTGCAGGGCCGCCACCCGGATGGATTGCAGGCACCGCGCGATACTGTCCGCCTCATTGTGGGCGGGTATCAGGACGCCTATCACCGCAAGCCCTCGTTCCGGGCCAATGACAAGGGGCCCCGTGTCCATCCCTCAAGCACGAAGTCCGCATCGCGGTAGTGGAAGGCTTCCTGCAGGCCTTCCCCCAGGCATCGATGCACCACCTCGGTCCGGCTCGCGCGTCCCGGGAACGAGGGCAACCAATGGCAGGCGACCAGCAGGCCGTCATCGCGAAGTGCTTCATCGATGCCACCGCGCAGTTCGCGCAGTGCGCCTGCCCCCAGGTAGTAGCCCATTTCGCCGCAGACGATCAGGTCGAAGCGTCCTGGCGGCCATTGCTCGGGATGGCTGGCGCAATGGACCTGCACGTGCGGCAGATGGGCCAGGTTGCGGCGCGCCTGGAACGCCGCACGTGGACTGATGTCGGTTGCAAGCAGGCGTTCGCAACGTGCCGCCAGCGCCTCGGTCAGTACGCCGTTGGAACACCCCAGTTCCCAGCCGCGAGCGAACTGGCGCTGGCTGAGGCTTGCCAGCAGCAGCGCACGCTTGCGCTCTTCATACCACCGGCTGCGGTAGCCGAACGGGTCCTCCTGCTCATGCAGGTCATCAAAGTACGGTTGGGCGCTCATGCCAGAAACACCTCGTAGTTTCGGAAGAATCGGGCGAGTACATGTGCGGGCAGCACCGGCGGGCTGTTCAGGCCCGCCACGTCACCCGTCTGCGTCCGGAAATGCGCGATCGCGTTTCGTTTTGCGGACGCCACCGCTGAAATGTCGATCAGCTTCGGAACCTCCCACGCCATATGTGCGCAGGCAGGGTCAAGCCAGTGCCAGCCCCACACCGGGTACTCCAGCCGGTGGCAACCGGCCGCCCGCGCGGCGCGGCAGGCAGCGCGCCCTGCGGCTTCGTGATCGGGGTGGCCATCAAACCGCCATGGCGCCAGGACCAGATCGCGCGGTTGCAGATACTGCTGCAGCCAGCCTTCCAGCCCCTGCTCGTGCGCGCTGACCGCGCCGTCGGCGATACCCAGGTGGAAGATGGAGCCGACCGGAATACCGAGTTCGCCCAATGCCGCGGCAAGCTCCGCTCGGCGCGTTGATCGCAGGCGTTCGGGCGTCCACCACGGCTCGCCCGGATAGCATGCTTCACCGTCGGTCACCGCAACGACACTGACGTCGATACCCTGCCCCACAGCGTGATGCAGCAGCCCGCCACAGCCGAGTATTTCGTCATCCGGATGCGGCGCGACCACCACCATGCGGTCATGCCCGCTGCAGAGTGCGGTTGCCGGTATGGTCGGTTGCTGCCAGAGCCAATCGCAGTGCAGCCAGGCTTTCTCCTGGGTTCCTTCCCCTTGCAGGGGTGTCCTGGCTACAGCGCCCATGTCGCCTCCTGTGTGGCACGCTGCTCGCCCAGCCATTCCCAATCGCGATCGGCGTGGCTCTGGCGAAGGAACACGGTCAGGTCCGCGCAGCGCCGGGCATGGGAGGCCTCCAGGCACATCGGGCCCGGGCCCAGCGCGCGACCCGCCAGGTCCAGCACACGCGTTGCCGCACGCTCGACCACACAGCGCAGGCGCACCACATCTTCGCGATGGGCCAGTTCGGGCGCGGCGTCGATGCGCGCCGCCAGTTCGCGAAGCAGCGCGGCAGCCGGGCCCAGGGCGAGGTCCACTTCACCCAGCAGCCGCGCGCGATTCCCCTCGGTGCAGGCCGGTCGCATGCGCTCGGCCAATGCGGCCGCTGCGCCAAACCAGACCGCCGCGATGCCTGCCCCGCCATGCCAGAAGCCCGGGCGCTGAAGGTAGTCATCGCGCGTCCCCAGGATCACCATCGGTGCGCCGTCAAAGCGCACCGTGGTGGACGGGATTGCGGCCATGCCCACGGCGGGCCATGGCTCGCCTGCAAGTGTGTGCCAGTGTTCCGCCGCCACCTGGCATAGCCACACGCCCTGCGCGTTGCGAACCGTTACCAGTGCCGAATCCACCCATGCGCTGCCGGAACACCAGGGTTTGTCACCGTACAGTCCACCGCCGGCATCGATGCGAACGGTGTTGGCCGGACCCTCTGCAGCCCACACCGCCAGCAACGTGTCTTCAGCATGGATGGGCACCCTCAACTCGGCAGCAATCGCTTGGGCGTCATAGTGGGCCTCCAGTACCTTGGCCAGGCAGAGATCCTCTGCCCCCCAGGCTGCCAGCGCCTGCCAACGCTGCAGCGTCTGGCCGCCCCCGGGCAAAGGCAATGCCGGTTGCTGTACCAGCACCTGGCGTGCGCGATTGAACAGCGAAGAGGATGACGTCACATCCTGCATGGGTGGCAGACCTGCAATGGAGATACGCCATGAACGTAGGCGGCAGGCAGTCACATGCCTGTCTTGACGGCGTGGCGGGCACATGAATGCCCGGTACCGTGATCCTCACGGACCCGTCTGCGTGCGTTGCTCTCGTGCACGCACGCACTGCCGCAGTTCCCACAGCCATGGCAGCACCACCAGGCCCAGTGCCGGCAACAGGGTGAACCACCAGACGTCTGGTGCGGCAGATTTCACTTCGAGCGACCACCGGGGGTGCACCTGCCAGCCGACCCAGCCCAGCAGGACCCACGGCGCGGCATCCAACACGCTGTGCACATGTTGTTCCGCCGGGCTGATGCGTCGACGGCCGTCCGCGCTGACGGTATCGAAGTATCCGGCGACCGCGTGTGCGATGACCAGAAGTGCCAGAAACGTGAGGAGCGACAACGTGTTTTCCAGCAGCAGCCACGCCAGCACGCCGCTGCCGATCAGAAGCAGCTGCACCCCATGCAACAGGCTTTCGCGCATCGCGGAGGTGTGTGGAAGGTCGGTCCGGCGGTGAAAATGGAAGTCCAGCGAACCGGCAACCAACCACAGTGCGTACACACAGCCCACGACAATCGCACTCATGGCGCCACGCTCACGGTGTCAGAACGATCTTGCGGCAGTCGTCATCCTTGGCATCAAACATCGCATAGCCCTGCGCTGCATCGGCCAGGCGCATCCGGTGCGAGATGATGTCACCCGGGTCCAGCTTTCCTTCCATGATGGCGTCCAGCAGCTCGGGCATCAGCCCCTGGACATGGGTCTGCCCCATCTTGAACGTCAAGCCCTTGTCGAACGCGTCGCCCAGGAGGAAACCGTGGATGAAGCCGGCATAGACACCGGGGATGCTGACCACGCCGCCGCGGCGGGCCGCTGCGATGCACTGCCGGATCGCCACCCCGCTGCTGCCTTCCAGTTTCACGGCGGTCAGCGCTGACTCCAGCGCACTGCCTTCGGCCTCGAAGCCTACGGCCTCGATGCAGGCGTCTGCGCCGCGCCCGCTGGTCTGGGTCAGGATGTAATCGGCCGGGTCCTCGATCTCTCTGAAGTCGATGGGGGTCACCCCGTAGGCGCGACGCGCGTAGTCAAGGCGGTAGCGAAGATGGTCCACCATGAAGATGGTCTCGGCCCCCAGCAGCCGGCAGCAGGCTGCGCTCATCAGCCCCACCGGCCCGGCACCGAAGATGGCCACCGTCGAGCCTGCCTTGACCCCTGCGTTCAACGCAGCCTGGTAGCCGGTGGGGAGAATGTCAGACAGGAACAGCACCTGCTCATCAGCAATGCCTTCCGGAATGCGCAAGGGACCCACATTCGCCTTCGGTACACGCACGAATTCGGCCTGCCCACCGGCCACGCCGCCATACAGATGGCTGTAGCCGAACAAGGCGGCCGGAGGCAGTATGCCCTTCTGATTCAGTGCGGCGCCCTTGCCCGGATTTGTGGTCTCGCAGGCGGCATACTCGGCCAGCCGGCAGTGGAAGCACTCGCCACAGGCAATCACAAACGGGATCACCACGCGATCACCGGGTTTCACCTGGGTCACGCCGCTGCCGACCTCTTCCACCACGCCCATGAATTCGTGGCCCAGCACATCGCCATCGTGCAGGTCAGGAATCTTGCCCCGGTACAGGTGCAGGTCCGAACCACAGATGGCGGTGGCGGTCACCCTCAGGATCAGATCATCCTCGGCCGCCAGTACCGGGTCCGGCACGGTCTCGACGCGCACATCCTTGCGGCCGTGATAGGTCAATGCCTGCATCGCGGTGCTCCAGAAAGATCGGAACACCAGCATCGCAGGGCGCTCCTCCTACTGCGGTGACATCCGGGTGTGCGCAGCGTTCATTCCGCGGCGTCGTGGCGTTAACCCGGACCGGTGCAGGCTTCAGGTTCTCGCCGCAGGAGCTGCCCATGAACGACAAGCTGCCTTTCAATCCAACCACAGACGTGGACGATCAGTCGAAGGCCCATACGCCGGACAAACGTCGCAACGACCAGGCCAGGTGGAAGGACCACGACATGCCCGACGATGGGGACGGCCCCAAGGCGGTACCTGAAGACTACGAGCGGCCGGATCCTGACCCGACAGGCAAGCGTTGAGCCCGCCTCACATTCCGGATGCGCAGCAATCACGAGGCAAGGCCCTTTGCCCACGCAAGCTTCATGGACGGTCTTTGGAGCAGCCTGAACGAGGTGTTGCATGTGGAAACGCAACGGTCTCTCGCTGGTGCTGCTTGCGCTCACGTTGGTGTACATTGTGGGGCAGGCAGTTGCAGGGCATCACGTGCACAACCAGGAACTGGTCGAGCGCGGACGCATGCCGATCGATTTCTGGCACTACCTGGCTACCGGGCACTTCGTCAGCGCTACGTTCGAGAATTGGGAGAGCGAATTCCTGCAGATGGGGATGTACGTTCTGCTGACGGTCAGCCTGCGCCAGCGCGGTTCGGCCGAATCGCGGCCGCTGGACCCTGCGCAGGAACAGAATCGCATCGAACCCGGCCGCACGCCCTGGCCGGTCAGGCGCGGTGGCCTGTGGAAGGTTCTTTACGGTCATTCGCTGGCGATTGCGTTCGGGCTGTTGTTCCTGTTCAGCTTTACGCTGCATGCATTGGGAAGCTGGCGCGCCGAGGAGGCCGAACAGCAGTTGAAGGGATTGCCGCCGCCAGGCTTTGTGGAGCACCTCGCCAGCAGCACATTCTGGTTCGAATCCATGCAGAACTGGCAAAGCGAATTCCTGGCCGTGCTGTCTCTGGTGGTTCTGACGATCTTCCTGCGCCAGAAGGATTCACCGCAGTCCAAGCCGGTCGAGGCCCCGCACGCACAGACAGGTGATTGAGCCATGGGACATGATCCATCGACGGCCTTGCTGATCATCGACATGTTCAGCCGTTTCGACTTCCCCGGGGCGCAGGATCTTGCGCCCGCTGCGGAGCGGGCGGCCCGGCAGATCCGGCGTTTGAGAGACCACTTCGATGACCGCAGGTGGCCGGTCATCTATGCCAATGACAATTTCTCCGACTGAAAGCGTGACTTCCGCCAACAGGTCGCACAGTGCAAGCGGGACGGGGGGGCAGCCGGGCGGATAGCCGAGCTGCTCTCTCCCCTGCCCGATCACTACTTTGTGCTCAAGCCCAAGCACTCGGCGTTCCTCGCCACCCCGCTGCCGGTCCCGCTGGCCAAGCTGAGCGTGCGCCGACTTTGGCTCAGCGGGATGACAGCCGATTCGTGCGTGCTGGCAACCGCGTTGGACGCCAACGCCAGGGAGTTCGACGTCGTGTTGGCACGGGAGGCCGTGGCGGGGAGGCCGTCGCAGAAACAGCGGGCAATGGCGCTGCTCGCCGACTCGGGAGCAGCCCGAGTGGCACGAATTGCTTCTCTTGTGCCGGCATGACCAGCGGGATGGAGCTGCATCCCGCTCAAGCCCGGTCTGCGACACCCTTTACACCAGCATGACTGGCGCAATGTGCGCAGCAGAAGATCTGGCCGTTTCCCTCGACACCGTGTCCGATGATGGCGCAATCGCAGTGGGTGCAGCGCGGGGCGAACGCATGGATCGCGCATTCGAACGAATCGAACGTGCCGCTACGCCCGCCCTGCTGCACGGTGAAGCTCTTGTCGTAGTCGTTGCCGCACACATCACAGGTAGCCATCGGGCACCTCCTGCTCTGGAATGAACCTGCAGTGTGGCCAGTACGGATGTCGGTGGCCGTGAATGCAACGTGTCGTGCGGGTGTAGGGCGTTCGCACCGTCGCCAAGCAAGCGCGGCCTGCTTCATTCGTCTTTGCCGGGCTCGGCACTGCTACCACGTGATGCGCCGCGACCACAAGGAAACGCCGCCCGCAGCCCTTCGACAACCAGAGGAGACGCATCCTGCTGCAATCGCTCGCGGGGCAGTTGCCGGAGATGGGAAGAAACACGATCCACCAGCTCATGTGGAAGGATCTGGCCCTGCCCACACCACTGCCCGTGGCTGGCATCGGCAACGCCCTGGATATAGGCGCTGGCGCGAGCGCTGGACAGGCTCCGGCACTGCTCGCCGTCGCAGAACCCATCAGCGCCTTTGCCCTGCAGCAGGGTGATGAGTTCGGCTCCACTGACAAGCCAGGTGCGTGCCGGTTGCGTTGTTCCGGCGAAGGCGTATCCAGCCAGGGCGCAGAGGCCAAATGCGAAGAGCCGACGCATGCGGCGGCGCACGTGGGGGGGGTGATGTCCTTTCATGTCGGGGCCCTTGGTGGTCGTCTCTGTGGGTTCCACGCGGCGTTGGTCAAAGTCGATCGAGCTGGTTGCGCGGATGAAACTCCGGGTCGTCCTGGGCTTCCAGCATGGCCTCCACCAATGTCTCGAAGGGCGCGGTCGCGGTATCCAGGTCCGTGGAAGGCAGGAAGCTGGAGTCCCCCTGGCCGACCAGCGCAATCGCGGCAACGGTCTCCCGCTCACCTTCCTCGGCCCATAGGTAGTCGTGGATCAGTACCACGCCCCGGTCGCCCGCCTTCAGGAAGTCGGCGGCGCCTCGTGCCACAGCGAGAAACGCGATGAGATCGTAGAGGCTTTCCGAATATGTCAGCGATCCTGCAACAAAATGCGTGCTGCTGTGGTCATAGGCGGCAACCCGGATATTTTCAGCCTGTGCAGATGCCAGGAAGGCGTTCAATGCGGCGCGATTGTCGGGGTAGCGAGCCAGCAGCGCCTGGCAGTCCGCGAGCAGGTGATCCAACGCCTCGTCGCTTGAAGAGGCCAGGTATTCGCCGTTGCCCAGGTGCCACTGGCCGGCGATGCATCGCCAGTCGGACCATCGGGATGCTGCGGGCATGGGCGCCGCCAGCCATCTGGAGAGATCTTCGTGGCACAACTGCAGGCGGAGCAGCGCTGAATAAGGCTCTGACAAGGCGAGCATCCATCGTGTCTGCGTGTACAGATGGCTTGTAACAGACAACGGCTGGCCCGCCAACACCCGGACGGCGCTCTCAGGGTCGCCGCAATCGGGCGTCCAACTATCGCGCAGCCGTCGACCCTCTGACCACGCACCGGCCCGTCATCACAAGTCGGCGCACCGGCAGCTCCGGCGTGCGCAGGCGTTCAAGCAGCATCGACATCGCGGCCCGCCCCATCTCCTCAACCGGTTGCTCAAGCACGGTGATGCCCGGCACGACCAGCTCGGTCCAGCGTTCGTTGTCGAAGCCGGCCAGTGCCAACGCGTCTGGAATCGCCAGCCCTGCGCCGCGGGCGGCTTTCAATGCCCCCATCAACAGCAGGCTGTTGCTGGTGACCAGTGCTTCGGGGCGCGATGGCGCGGCCAGCCACTGCTCGACTGTCGCGATGGCGGCTTCGGCCGTGGGTTCAACCTCCCGGTAGTCCGGCTCCAACCCATGCGTGCGCATCGCAGCAAGATAGCCGTCGCGTCGCTCGGCCGCAGTGGTGCTGGTGCTGCCGAACAATCCGCCGATACGGCGATAGCCGCGCTCGACCAGGTGTTCGACCAGCCCCGCCATCGCCGCTGTGTTGTCGAGGACGACGCTGTCGATCGAGCCACCGGGTGCGGCACGATCGACCAGCACCGTCGGATAGTCCAGCGTGAGCCGCTCAAGTCGACCCACCGTGGTCCGGGTCGGCGCGAAGATCAGGCCGCTGATGCGCTCTTCGTGCATCAATTGCAGATACAGCGCCTCCCGCTCCGGGTCCTCATCGGTGTTGCAGAGGGTCACGCGCAATCCTTCGCGATAGGCCACCTCCTCCACCGCGCGGATCAGCGCAGTGAAGAACGGGTTGCGGATATCTGCCACGATCAAGCCGATGATGCCGGTGTGCCGGGAGCGCAGCCGTCTTGCCTGCAGGTTGGGTCGATAGCCGGTCTGGCGGATCGCCAGCTCGACCCTGCGGCGCACGTCCTCGCTGACCGGACCGCCCCCGAGCACCCGTGACACCGTGGATTTGGAGACCCCCGCCACGCGTGCGACGTCGTTGATGCTGATGCTCATTGGAAACGTTCCCGGAAACGTGCGCTGTTCATGGCCGAATGGCTGTCCAGGACAATCCTAACGCCAAAGGACTATTGGATTTTTGTGCACTGCACATTGAAATGCGGAGTGGGAACGTTCCCAATACGTCCCAGCCACCCCTTCCCGGAGCCCGCTTTGTCGCCCCTGACCTCCCCCTCCCCCGTCAGCCGGGAACTGATCCGCCTGGACGCGCGGGCACAGGACAAGACCGATGCCATCGCCCAGGTAGCCCAGATGCTGGTCGCCGCCGGCTGCGTGGCGCCGGGCTACGAGGCCAGCATGGGACGCCGCGAAGCGCTGGCGAACACGTTCCTCGGCCATGGTGTGGCGATCCCGCATGGGCTCGGCGAGGACCGCCACCTGGTGCGCCGCGACGGCATCGCGGTGCTGCAGTTGCCGGAAGGCGTGGAATGGAACCCCGGCCAGGCCACCCGCCTTGTGGTTGGCATCGCTGCCCAGTCCGATACCCACATCACCCTGCTGCGCAGGCTGACCCGCCTGATCCAGGACGAGGCCGCGCTGCAGCGGTTGTTCACCACCCCCGATGCGAGCGACATCGTCAATGCGCTGGCCAGTGATGTCGCGGTCACGGCAGCCCACGTGCCGGTGGCGGACCTGGCCGAGCGTTTCGACTGGACCATCGCTTACCCCAGTGGACTGCACGCGCGCCCGGCCACGCGCTGGGCCGAGACGGCGCGGGGTTTCACGGCCCGTGCGCAGGTGCGCGCGGGCGATCAGGTGGCCGATGCCAAGAGTCTGGTGGCGCTGCTGCAGCTCGGGCTTCGCGAGGGCGATGCCGTGAGTGTTTCTGCCGAGGGCGCCGATGCCCACGCCCTGCTGGCTGCACTGCGCAAGGTCATGGATGGGCTGGTGGCGCAGGAAAAGACTGATGCTGAGCGTGCAGCACAGCGAAAGGCAGCGCCGGTCGCGGGCTGGAGTCCGCCCGAAGCGCAGGCGGCGATCGTCGGCATCGGCGCCAGCCCCGGGCTGGCCATCGGACCGGTGCATGTACTGGCCAGCGCGCAGGCCGATGTTGCCGATCGCCCCACCCCGCTCGGCGAGGGCGGCGCACGCCTGCAGGATGCACTCAGCCGCACCCGCCAGCAGCTGGCCGCACTGCAGGACGACACGCAGCGCCGCCTTGGCGCCTCGGATGCGGCGATCTTCAAGGCGCAGGCTGCGCTGCTTGACGACACCGACCTGATTACCCGCACCTGCCAGCTGATGGTTGAAGGTCATGGCGTCGCGTGGTCGTGGCACCAGGCCATCGAGCAGATCGCCTCCGGGCTGGCGGCGCTGGGCAATCCGGTGCTGGCCGGGCGCGCTGCCGACCTGCGCGATGTGGGTCGGCGCGTACTGGCGCAGCTTGACCCCTCTGCGGCCGGTGGCGGCCTGGCCGATCTGCCGGCGCAGCCGTGCATCCTGCTTGCCGCCGACCTGTCGCCCTCGGATACCGCCAACCTCGACACCACCCGCGTGCTCGGCCTCGCCACCGCACTGGGCGGTCCCACCTCACACACTGCAATCCTCTCGCGCACGCTCGGCCTGCCGGCGCTGGTTGCCGGTGGCGCCGAACTGCTGGCGATCCAGGCCGGCCGCGAGGCGATCATCGACGGCAGCAGCGGGCGGCTCTACCTGTCCCCCTCCGAGGCAGATCTTGCTTCGGCTCGCGCCTGGATCGCTGGGCAGCAGCAGATCCGCGCGCGAGAAGCGGCGCAACGTGCGCAGCCAGCGCAGACCACCGATGGCCATCGCATCGACATCGGCGCCAACGTGAACCTGCCCGAGCAGGTGCCATTGGCGCTGGAACAGGGCGCGGAAGGTGTCGGCCTGATGCGCACCGAATTCCTGTTCCTCGAACGCGGCAGCACGCCCAGCGAGGAGGAGCAGTACGCAACCTACATGGCGATGGCCAACGCGCTGGACGGCCGTCCGCTGATCGTGCGCGCGCTCGATATCGGTGGCGACAAGCAGGTCGCCCACCTGGAGCTGCCACACGAGGAAAACCCGTTCCTCGGCGTGCGCGGCGCGCGCCTGCTGCTGCGCCGCCCGGATCTTCTGGAACCGCAGCTGCGTGCGCTGTATCGCGCAGCCAAGGACGGTGCACGCCTGTCCATCATGTTCCCGATGATCACCTCGGTGCCCGAGCTGGTCGCTCTGCGCGCCATCTGCGAGCGCCTGCGCACCGAACTCGAGGCGCCCGACGTGCCGATCGGCATCATGATCGAAGTGCCGGCCGCTGCCGCCCAGAGCGATGTGCTTGCCCGCCACGCCGACTTCTTCTCGATAGGTACCAACGACCTGACCCAGTACGTGCTGGCGATCGACCGCCAGAATCCGGAGCTTGCCGCAGAGGCCGACAGCCTGCATCCGGCCGTGCTGCGCGCGATCCGCGCCACGGTGGACGGTGCACGCACGCAGGGGCGCTGGGTGGGTGTCTGCGGCGGCCTGGCCGGCGATCCGTTCGGTGCGATGCTGCTGGCGGGACTGGGCGTGGACGAACTGTCGATGACCCCGAACGACATCCCGTCGGTGAAGGCACGCCTGCGCGGCACTGCGCTGGCCGATCTGCAGAAGCTCGCAGACACCGCTCTGGACTGCGAAACCGCTGAGCAGGTACGCGCGCTCGATGGAGCAGGCGCATGAATATCCGCGCAGTCACCGTCACGTTGAACCCGGCGATCGACCAGACCGTGCGGCTGGCCGGCCTGCGGCCGGGCCAGGTGCACCGCGCCCGCAGCAGCCACGACGATGCAGGAGGCAAGGGCATCAATGTGGCCGCCTGCCTGGCCGACTGGGGCGTGCCGACCACGGCGCTGGGCGTGCTCGGTGGTGGCAACGACGGTGTGTTCGGCACGTTGTTCTCGGCGCGTGGCATCGTGGATGGTTGCCTGCGTATTCCGGGCAGCACCCGCACCAACATCAAGCTGGTTGACGAGGACAACGGCGAAACCACCGACATCAACCTGCCCGGCCTGGCACTCGACGGTGCCGATCTGGATGCGGTGTCGCGCCGGCTCGCTGCCCTGCTGCGGCCGGGCCTGCCGGTGGTGCTGTCCGGCAGCCTGCCGTCCGGGCTGCCGGCCGATGCATGGGCGCGATTGCAGGTACAGGCCGGCACCGCCGATGCGCGCGTGCTGCTGGACACCAGCGGCGACGCACTTGTGGCTGCCTTGAGTGACGCCGCGGGTGCGCTGCCCTACGCGGTCAAGCCCAATCGCCACGAACTGGAGGCCTGGACCGGCACCCAGCTGCCGGACCGCGGCGCCCTGCGTGTCGCTGGCCAGGCGTTGGTCGAACGCGGTGTTGCGCTCGTAGCGATCTCGATGGGCACCGACGGCGCGCTGTTCATTGATCGCAGCGGCGCGCTGGTCGCACGACCGCCGCGACTGGCCCAGGGCAGCACGGTCGGTGCGGGCGACGCCATGGTCGCCGGCATCGCTGCCGCGATGCTGGAGTCCTCCCTAGATCTGGCCGGTTGCGCACGGCTGGCGACCGCGTTCTCGATGAGCCGGCTGCAAAGCGGTGACGCACGACGGCTGGACCCGGCGCAGGTACGCGCATGGGCCGGCGATGTACTGATCGAGCGGTTGGATTGATCCCTCCTGCCGGAGGCACGGCGGCTGGCTTCACGCCAACCTCAGCGCCCTCGGCAAGGACGAACCCGAAGAATTCCAGGAGTTCCCATGCACGCTTCCACCGTAGTCATCGCCGCTGGCGAGCGCAGCATCGAGGCGGTTCTTGCCGCCGAAGCGCTGCGCCGCGCCGCCCGCCAGTGCGGGCTCGAGCTGATGATCGAGATCCGCAGCGACCAGGGCGTGACCGGCGCACTGCCTGCATCGAACGCCGCCGCCGCGACGCACCTGCTGCTGGTGGGTGATGGTGAGGCGGACATCGCGCGCTTCGCCAATGCTGAGATCGCGCATGCCAGCCTGGGCGAAGTACTGGACGACCCGGTTGCGGCGCTCGCACCGCTCGCGGCCGCACATTCAAACGACGCCGGCACGAATGCGGACAAGCGCATCGTTGCCGTTACCTCCTGCCCCACCGGCATCGCTCACACCTTCATGGCGGCTGAGGGGCTGCAACAGGCCGCCAAAGCGCTGGGCCATGCAATCCGGGTCGAAACCCAGGGCTCGGTCGGCGCGCAGGACGCGTTGAGCGACGAGGAAATCGCGGCTGCTGACCTCGTCCTGATCGCCGCAGACCGCGAAGTCGATCTGTCGCGCTTCGCTGGCAAACGCCTGTTCAAGAGCGGCACCAAACCGGCGATCAACGACGGCCAGAACCTGATCCGCAAGGCGCTGGCCGAGGCCGGCGTGCAGGCAGGTACGGCAACTTCAGGGCGCACGACCGAAAAGACCAAGGCCACCGGGCCCTACAAGCACCTGATGACCGGCGTGTCGTTCATGCTGCCGTTCGTCACTGCCGGCGGCCTGCTGATCGCACTGGCATTCGCACTCGGCGGCATCTATGCCTTCGACGATGCCCACAAGGGCACGCTGGCCTGGTCACTTTTCCAGATCGGCGCCAAGTCCGGCTTCATGTTGATGGTGCCCGCACTGGCCGGTTACATCGCTTACTCCATCGCCGACCGCCCCGGCATTGCGCCCGGCATGATCGGCGGGCTGGTAGCAGTGAACATGGATGCTGGCTTCATCGGCGGCATCCTGGCTGGTTTCATCGCTGGCTACGGCGTGCACTGGATCAACCGTGCGCTGCGCCTGCCGCGCAGCCTGGAAGGCCTCAAGCCGGTGCTGATCCTGCCGGTCCTGGGCACGCTGCTGGTCGGCCTGTTGATGATGTATGTAATCGGTACGCCGGTGGCCGGGCTGCTGGCCTGGCTGACCGACTGGCTGCGCGGCATGCAAGGCAGCAGCGCGATCCTGCTTGGCCTGCTGCTGGGCGGCATGATGGCGGTGGACATGGGCGGGCCGGTCAACAAGGCGTCCTACGCGTTCTCTACTGCATTGATTTCCAGCCAGGTCTACACGCCGATGGCGGCGACGATGATCGGCGGCATGACGCCGCCGCTGGGTATCGCACTGGCGACATGGCTGTTCAGCAACCGCTTCACCGCCGAGGAGCGCGGCACGGCCGGTGCCGCCGGCGTGCTTGGCCTCAGTTTCGTGACCGAAGGCGCGATCCCCTACGCCGCGCGTGATCCGCTGCGCACCATTCCGGCGCTGATTCTTGGTTCTGCCGTGGCAGGTGCAATCTCGATGGCCGCTGGCGTCGAGCTGAAGGTGCCGCACGGCGGCGTGTTCGTGCTGCCGATCCCGAACGCAGTCACTCACCTCGGCATCTACCTGCTGGCACTGCTGGCGGGCGTGGCCGTCACTGCAGTCGCGTTGCGCATCCTCAAGAAGCCGGTCACCACGCCGGCCTGATCCACCCCATCGCCAAGCCCCTTCCACCGCCCCTGCGCACGCAGGGGCGCAGCGACCTAGGCCCTGCACAAGGACCCTCGCCCATGACCCGCTCTTCCCGACACATGTTGCCGATGGCGATCGCGCTTGCCCTGCCATCCCTGGCCACCACCGCAGACGCGAGCGACGTCTTCACTCGCAGGCTCGCCTACACCGGCGAAGCAGCCGCCACGCTCGACGGTGGCAAGCGCAGCGGCACGGCCTATGCCGGCCAGCTGATGTTCGGTGCCGACGTGGACCTGGACGCGGCGTTTGGCTGGCGAGGTGCGACGGTCAAGGCCTACGGCATCAACCGCCATGGCACCAATCTCGCCAACAGCAGTACGGGCAACAGCACCTCGGTGCAGGAGATCTACGGCGGCCAAGGCACGCGCCTGGCCAACCTGACCCTCGAACAGAAGCTGTTCAACGACCGGCTGGTGCTGGAAGCAGGGCGCAGCGTCGCCAACATCCACCACCTGGGTTCGGACCTGTGCCAGTACTTCCAGGGCAACTCGGCCTGTGGCAACCCGACCTACGTATTCCGCACCAGCAGTTTCACCTGGTGGCCGGTATCGAGCTGGATGGCCGATGCCACGGTCTGGGTGACGCCCGATGTCTACGTGCGCGTCGGCGCCTACCAGGTTGATCCCAGCCAGGCCGAGGATGGCCAGCATGGCCTGAAGTGGAATACGAACCAGGCCACCGGCTGGATCGTGCCCTACACGATCGGCTGGCGCAGCCCTGCTTCGGCACGACTGAAAGCCCGCTACGAACTCGGTGGCTGGCAGGACAACTCGACCTATCGCGATCCGCTGCGCGATGCCAACGGCATTCCCGCGCTGCTCAGTGGCCAGGAGTACGCGACACGTCACGGTCGCTCAGGCGCGTTCGCCCGCTTCGAGCAGCAACTCACCAGTGATGGCGCCGGCCGCGGCCTGACCTTTTTCGGTGCGGCGCTCAAGGGCACCTCCGGCCAGTTGATCGAGGATCATTTCCTGCAGGCCGGGCTGGTGCAGAAAGGCACGTTCGCCCGGCGGCCGCAGGACAGCATCGCTTTCGTCGTGACCCAGCAGAAGTACAGCAGCATGGCGCTGGAAGACCTGCGCCTCGCCCGCGCCGCAGCCGGTGGCAGCGGCACCCCGCACGGGAGCCAGGTGATGATGGAGCTGAGCTATGGCATCCAGCTCACCCCGCAGCTTCGTGTTGCACCGAACCTGCACTACATCGTGCACCCCGACCAGTTCAATGAGCCCGCACGCCAGCACGACCTGCCGGATGCGCTGATCGCGGGCATGCGGATCGACTGGAACCTGTAGGAAATGTCAGGTGGTCCTGGGCGCGGCCCGTGTCAGGCACCGGGTCCACGGCCGGTCCAGGCGGCGTACCGACCGTCCGGCACCCGGATGATCGCCTGCCCTGGCCGGGGTTTCAGGTGCTGTCCGCCGCCCACGCCAGGTCGAACGTCAACGCGAGGCGCTGGCCGGGCTCCAGCCGGTGCGGCGCCAGCGTGAAGCCGTCCGGCGGACCGCTCTGCGGCTCGACACAGGTGGCGTGCGGCGTGCCGTCGTAGACCACCCAATGGTCGTGGTCCGAGCGCAGCCGCAGGCGCTGGCCTTCACGTATCAGCGTGATGTCACTGTCGGCGATGAAGCAGTCATCCCAGGGACCGGTGGTCGGATCCACACAGGGCAGCGTGGCAATACCTTCCTCGTCCCGCGGGTACATCGCACGAGGCGTGAACAGCAGCCGGTCCGGCTTCCGGAACCAGGGATGCCAGCCCAGCACCGCCGGCATCGCCTGCTCGCCGGCCTGGACCGAAAGGCGCATCTGCAGGGTGTGGGCCTGCAGCTGCAGGTCCAGCATGGCAATGCCACCGAAGGGCCAGTAGCCGTCGCGCGGCAACGCCAGCGACAACCTGGCTGCCGCCGCATCCAGCCGGTCGATCTGCCACGGTCGCGAGAAGCCCAACCCATGAATGGCATGCCCGTCGAAGTTGAGCGGCAGCCGATGCGGCCTGTCGTCAAAGCGGAACGTTCCATGGCGGATGCGCCCGGCCCAGGGCACCATCGGGTAGCAGCCCCAGGCGATCGCAGCCGCCCCGCCCTCCTGCGCATCCACCAGCCACTCCACGCCCCGGTAACGCAGGTGCGCCACGCGCCCGCCCGCCCCTGCGGCGAGCGCAACCTCCAGTTCGCCGCATCTCAGCCAGTGCAGTTCACCGGCCGGCAGCGGGGCCAGCGCATCATCCACCGGCAGCATGCGCTCAGGCCCCATACGGATTGATCGTCCGGATGCTTCCGTCCGGCTCCATGTGCAGCGGCGTGCACTTGGCCGAGCGCAGGTGGGTGATGCCGCCGGACATCAGCGCATCGTGATAGAACAGGTACCACTGCCCTTCGAACTGGCAGATGGAGTGGTGGGTGGTCCAGCCCACGACGGGGGTGAGGATCACGCCAGCGTAGGTGAACGGGCCATACGGGCTGTCGCCGATGGCGTAGCACAGCTGATGGGTGTTGCCAGTGGAGTACGACAGATAGTAGCGACCCTGGTACCTGTGCAGCCACGGGCCTTCGAAGAAGCGGCGCGCATGGTCGTCCGCACGCAGCGGCTGGCCATGCTCATCCAGGATCTGCACTTCGCGGGTGGGTTCGGCCAGCTCGGTCATGCCGACATCCAGGCGGCCCACGCGCGGCCCCAGGGCCGGCGCGCTGCCCTCGGGCTCCTCGTGGGCCTCGCTGTACTGGTTGTCACGATACTTCTGCAGCTGCCCGCCCCAGATGCCGCCGAAGTACAGGTAGTGGCTGCCATCCTCGTCTTCGAACACGGCCGGGTCGATCGAGTACGCGTCCTTGATCGGCTCCGGCTGGGGCACGAACGGGCCCTCCGGCCGCGTACCGATCGCCACGCCGATGCGGAACCGGCCCTCGGCGTCCTTGGCCGGGAAGTACAGGTAGTAGTGGCCATCGCGGCAGGCGGCATCGGGGGCCCACATCTGTTTCCGCGCCCAGGGCACGTCGCGCACGTGCAGCGCCATGCCGCAATCCATGGCCGCGCTATCGGGCGTATCCATCTTCAGCACATGGTAATCCTGCATGCCGAAATGGCCACCTTCGTCGTCGAATGGCTGGCCACCGTCGATGTCGTGCGAGGGATAGATGTACAGGCGCCCCTCGAACACGTGCGCCGAAGGGTCGGCGGTGTAGATGTGGGTCACCAGCGGTTGCGAAATGGCGTGCGCGGTGAGCTGCGCAAGACGGGCTTTGCTGGCCTGGCCGTCTTCGCCGGCATGGAGGTCGATCATGGTTGTCATCTTGGCGTTACGCGGAGGCGTCGGCGGAACGTCGACGCAGGTGGAGGTCCTGCTCGATGCGGGTTTCGGTGCGCTTGTCGATCCTGTAGAAGAACAGCAGCGCCACGGCGAGCAGGAAAGGAAGGGAGCAGTAGGCGCTTACGGTCAAGCGGATGCCCTGCACCACGCCCTCAGGCTGTTGCGCCAGTCCTGCCTGGTAGCCGTAGTGGGCAAGGATCGCGGCGACCAGCGCGCCGCCGACGCTGAGGCCGATCTTCAGCCCGCACAACATCGCCGAGAAGATGATCGCCGTTGCCCTTCGATGGTTCTTCCACTCCGAGTAGTCCGCGACGTCGGCGATCATCGCCCACAGCAACGGGATGGTGATGCCATAGCAGAAGCCATGCAGCATGAAGGCTGCGAACGCCACCGCCACCGCCGTCGGGGGGAACAGGTAGAAGGCCAGCAGGAACAGGGTCGAGACAAACAGGGCGCCACCGAAGACATCGCGCTTGCCGAAGCGATCCGCCAGCCGCCGTGATGCGCCGATACCCAGGATCATGCAGAGGATGCCGCACGCGTTGAACAGGCTGAACGCCGAGGTGGCCGCATCCTTCGGCCAGGTGAACGCCGCGAAACCGGCGCTGGCCAGGGAGCCATTCAATGCACTGATCAGGCCGTTGAAGCCTGAGTTTTCCAGGAAGCCGGCCAGCGCCGCTTCGCTCATGTAGTACTGGAAGTAATAGATGTAGGTGCCGCCTTTCAACGCCAGGTTGATGAACACCAGCACGGTCAGCGCCAGCATCACCTGCCACGGGCGGTTGTGCAGCAGGTCCGAAAGGTCCTGCACTATGCCGCCGGTCTGCTCGCGCGTCGGCACGATGCGCTCGCGGGTGGTGGCGAAGGTGATCAGGAAGAACACCGTGCCGATCAGTGCGAAGGCGGTCATGACCTGTTCAAAGCCGCGCACCCGGTCGCCATTGCCCAGGATCAGCACCAGCGGCATCAGCAGCACCTGGATGATGAACTGCGCGATCATCACGGCCACGAAGCGGTAGGCCGACAGGCTATTGCGCTGGGCCATGCTGCCGGTCAGCACGCCGCTCAACGCGGAGTACGGCAGGTTGTTCGCGGCGTAAACGCAGACCAGCAGCGCGTAGGTGGCCAGTGCATAGATCACCTTTCCGCGCTCGCCCAGGTCGGGGGTGCTGAACGCCAGCAGTGACAGTACGCCAAAGGGAATGGCCGTCCACAGGATCCACGGGCGGAAGCGGCCCCAGCGGGTGGACGTTCGGTCAGCCGCGATGCCGATCAACGGCGTGAACACGAACGCACCCAGCAGGCCGACCACGAAGATGATCGTGGCCGCGGTGGCAGCTGGCAGGCGGTAGACGTCGGTGTAGAAGAACGCCAGGTAGGTGATCAGGGTCTGGAAGATCAGGTTGGCAGCGAGATCGCCCAGGCTGTAGCCGAGCTTCTCGCGTACCGATAGCGCGTGTTCAGTGCTTGCCATGCAGCGGACATCCTGGAAAAGGGATCTGGTCGAAGGGGAATCGATGCCGGCGGGGGCGATCAGTCATGCGCGGGCACCACGGTGAACCTGCCCTGCGCACGTATATCGGCACTGGACGCCCCCACCCTGACCTCGTAGGCACCGGGCTGCACCGCGTACGCCGCACGCGCCTCGTCATAGTGGCGCAGGGCCTGCGCCGCCTCCAGGGTGAACGTCACCGTGCGGCGTTCGCCCGGGGCCAGCTGGACGCGCTGGAAGCCACGCAGTTCCTGCACGGCATCGCCGCTGCCGGCGTGCTCGCGCCGCACGTACAGCTGTACCACTTCGTCACCGCTGCGCGTGCCCGTGTTGGCGACATCCACTGCCACGCCCAGGCGGCCATCGGCGCGGAGGCTGTCTGCATCGAGGCGGAGCGTTCCATAGTCGAACCGCGTATACGACAGACCGTGACCGAACGGATACAGCGGCGTGCCGCGGAAGTAGCGATAGGTGCGGCCCTCCATGGCGTAGTCGTCGAATGCCGGCATCGCTTCGCCGGCCTTGTAGAACGTGACCGGCAAACGGCCGGAGGGATTGACGTCGCCGAACAGCGCCTGGCCGACAGCGGTGCCGCCGCGTTGCCCCGGATACCAGCTCATCAGGATCGCCGGCAGATGCGCCTGCGCCCAGTCCACGGCGATGGCCGAGCCACCGGTGAGCACCATCACCACCGGCTTGCCGGTGCCGTGCAGGGCCTCCAGCAGGGTGCGCTGCGGCGCGGGCAGCCGCAGGTCGGTACGGTCGCCACCGGCAAAGCCCGGGTAGTTGACCGTCATCTCTTCGCCTTCGACATCGCCGGTGAGGCCACCGACGAACACCACCACATCGGCATCGCGTGCTGCATCCAGCGCTTCGTCGAAGGGCGCCTTGGCGCCGGGCATGCGCCACCCAAGGCGCAGGCCCGCATCGCGCTGGTCGTCGTAGTACTCCAGTGTCAGCGCATAGGCACGCCCGGCCTGCAGGTCCAGTTCGACGCCCTCGGCACGCAGGCGATCAGTATTCACCCAATGATCGATCACACGCTTGCCGTCCAGATACAGGCGGTAGCCATCATCGCCGGCCACCTCCAGCCGGTAACGGCCGGACATGGGTGGCAGCAGTTGGCCACTCCAGCGGATGCTGAAGCGGTCGTTGGGAATCCCCTGCCCCGGTGCCGCTTCGCCGCGTGCCAGCAGGTTGTCGGTCGGCGAGCCGCGGTCCCAGCGGAAGCCGATCTGCGCGTCGGTACGCACCAGGGCCGGAGTGCCGGACAGGTCGGGCGTGCGGAAGTACTCACCGCGCAGGCCGCGCTCGGGCGAGTCCGCCGAGGGCCGCAGGTAGGTCGGCTCGATCAGCGGTGTGGCGCCGGGATCGTCACGGCCTTCCACGAGGTCGACGCCGCGGGCATAACGCACTTCAACGCCCTTGGCCGCCTCGCGTATGCCCTGCAGGATCGTCACCGGCGCGGCCGGTGTGCCGAAGTAGTTGCCGAGCAGCGCCATGGTGTCGTCGGCGGTGGGTCCAACCACGGCAATGCGCTTGGTGTTGCGCGACAGTGGCAGGATGCCGTCGTTCTTCAGCAGCACCAGCGATGCCTGCGCAGCCTTGAGCGCGAGCGCATCATCGGCCGGCGCCTGGTTCACCGAGGCGGGAATACGCGCCCAGCGCACCCGCTCCGGTGGGTCGAACATGCCCAGGCGCATCCGTGCGGTGAACAGGCGGGTCACTGCATCGTCGATCTCCGCCTCGCTGATCAGCCCCTGGCGCACGGCCGAGGGCAATGTGGCGTACTCCTGGCCGCATTCCAGCTCGGTGCCGTTCCTCACCGCCAGCGCCGCAGCGGCTTCGCGCGTGGTGACGATACGGTGGTGCTTCCAGATATCGACGATGGCCCAGCAGTCCGAGACCACGTAGCCCTTGAAGCCCCAGTCGCGTCGAAGCACATCGCGCAGCAGGAAACGGCTGGCACTGGCGGACTCCCCGTACACGCGGTTGTAGGCGCCCATGACCGCATCGACGTCGCCCTCCTTCACCAGCGCCTCGAACGCCGGAAGGTAGGTGTCATACAGGTCGCGCCGGCTGGGCCGTGCATCGAAGTGATGGCGGTCGGCCTCCGGTCCGCTGTGCACGGCCAGATGCTTGGCGGTGGCGTCCAGCTTGCGGTAGACGGGGTCGTCGCCCTGCAGGCCACGTACGAAGGCCACGCCCATGCGCGCGGTGAGGTACGGGTCCTCGCCATAGGTTTCCTGTCCGCGGCCCCAGCGCGGGTCGCGGAAGATGTTGACGTTCGGCGACCAGAAGGTCAGCCCCTGGTAACGCCCGTGCGAGCCTTCGCGGAGGAACTGGTGGTGCTTTGCGCGGGCCTCGTCGCTGATGGTCGCGGCCACCTGCCCCATCAACGGTACATCGAAGGTCGCGGCCAGGCCGATCGCCTGCGGAAACACCGTGGCCTGCCCTGCCCGTGCGACGCCGTGCAGTCCCTCGTTCCACCAGTCGTAGGCGGGTACCCCCAGGCGTTCGATCGCCGGCGCGGCGTTCTGCATCTGCGCGGCCTTCTCTTCCAGGGTCATCTGCGCGACGAGTGCGATGGCCCGTTGCTCGAAGCTTGCCGAAACGTCCAGCCAGGGCCGTGGCGCGGCCGCGGACGCGGCAGCCGCCACGCAGGTCAGTACGAACAGGGCGGCCCCACCGCGCAAGGTACGGCGGCGGGCCTTGGACGAAATCGACAGCCTCATTTGCTTCTCCCGGTGCGCTCGTCGCGCGCGAAAGGACCCAGCAGTGCGCCCACGAAGCCGCCTGCCCGGTCCGTACTCAGAACGGTGCCGTCCACCCCGCCTGCGAGCAGTTGCCAGCCCTGCCCATCGCCGGTGTCGAACGAGAACGCATAGTCGCCCTCGTTGCCGGCAATCTTCAGGCGCAGTGCTGCAGGCACCGGTACTTCACGGCTGGCCAGCGTCCGCGTGCTGCGGCCACCGTCGCGCGCTTCGAGGAAGAGCGAGAGGCGCCCCCCGCCAAGGTCACGAACGCCAAGGAAGTACCAGTACGCCTCGCTCTGGAACGCCGCCAGGCCGGCGGCGACTCCGGAAGCTGGCGGGGTCATCGCGGTGCTCGCCTCGAAGCGCAGATGCTGCTGGCGCCGGCCGAGAAATGCCGGATTGCGCAGCGTGTCCAGATCCTCGGCGAGCGGGTGCACGGCCAGCATGCCGGGGCGCGTGGCCAGGTCGGCCCAGGCATGCCTGGGCACCCGCACGCGCAGCCACTGTGGATCAAGCGTCGGGCCATCGAAATTGTCGCGCGCTACGAAATTGCCGGTCGAAGGGGCCTGGGATGCCTCGCCCTGCATCCACGCGGGGGCCTTGGCCACGTAGGGAATGGCCTGGTCAACCGGCAGGATCTGCGGCCAGCCATCCTGCCAGCGTACCGGCAACAGGTAGGTCTCGCGCCCGGTGTTGTAGTGCCGCTTCTGGTAGTTGCGGCTGGCCAGGAACACCGCCCACCACGAGCCATCCGGGCCTTCGACCAGGTCGGCATGGCCGGCATTGGTGATCGGAAGTGGACGGTCGTCCGGCAGTTCTCGCTGGGTCAGGATCGGATTGCCCGTATAGGGAACGTAGGGGCCCCACACCGTGCGGCTGCGCAGCACCACCTGCGAATGCTGCGGCCCGGTACCTCCTTCAGCGTCGGACAGGTAATACCAGCCCTCCCGCTTGTAGATGTGCGGTCCCTCGATCCAGATGGGATTCTTCGCCGGCTCCACGCCTCCATCAACCAGCACCCGGCGCGGCCCGACCGGCCTGAATGCCGCCAGATCGATCTGCTGCATCCAGATGGCGCGGTGCCCGTCGTAGCGCGGCGGGCCGGGCGGTGCATCGTTGTTGACCAGGTATACCTTGCCGTCATCGTCGAAGAACAGTGACGGGTCGATGCCATCGATACCGGGCAGCCAGTGCGGATCGGACCACGGACCGGCCGGATCGCGTGCGGTGGCGATGAAGTTGCCACCACTGTCGGTGGCGGTGGTGACGACGTAGAAGGTACCGTCGTGGTACTCGATGGTCGGCGCGAAGATGCCGCGCGAGACGCTCAGGCCGTCGAAATCCAGTTGCGTGGGGCGGTCAATCACATTGCCGATCTGCTTCCAGTGCACCAGGTCGGCACTTTCGAACACCGGAATGCCAGGGAAGTAGGTGAAGCTGGAATTGACCAGGTAGAACCGGCCGTTCGCGCGCACGACGCTGGGATCGGCATGGAAGCCGGCCAGGACAGGATTGCGGTAGTGGCCGGCCGGCAGCGGCACTTCAAACGCCTGGTCATTGCCGCGGTACTCGAACCAGTCGAAGTACACCGGGGGAGCATCCGGCGGCGCGCTGGCCCGGGTGGTTGCGGCCGACAGCAGGAACAACGCCCCCAGCAGGTGGCGCGCCATCGACCTCAGGCCGGCCCTGTCGCGGGCCAGAGGGGACTGCTTGGACAACGTCATCATCGTCGGGCCTCGGCTTCGGCAATGGGAAGTTCGAACGGGCCGGCCGGCGCCCCGCTGCGGTCGCGCAGCGTGCACACCGGGCCATCGGCCCAGCAGTAGCGCACATGCGTTGCGCGCGTGGACAGCGGGCCGCGCAGCAGGATCCGGCGCGCATCCAGTCCGGCATCGGCGTACTCGCAGTGGCGCGTATGGCCCCTGGCCTCGCACAGTTCAAAGCCGATCGGACGCAGTGCGCCGGTCGCGGTGAGCGCGCCTTCGACATCCTCGAACGCAATGGCGACGCCCGTGGGCGTCCGCACGGCGGCGACCGCTCGCGGGCCCGACGGTGCCATGCCCTGCTCGCCGTACACCACATGGCGCGCCACGCGCGCCAGGCGGCGCCCGAGCTCCTGCTTGTTCGGCGGATGGATGTCGTAGGCGTCGCCGATGTCGATGGCAATGGCAAGACCGCTCTGCGCATCCTCGGCCGCGACGCGCCGCTGCGCCTCACGCACCTGCGCCCAGCCGCTGTCGGCGGGCGCAGCCGGCGGCTGGCCGTAGCCGGCCAGTTGTACCAGCAGCAGTGGCGTGCGCGCACCGAACTGCCGCCGCCAGTCCTCGCGCAGCGCACGCAACCGCACTGCATAGGCCGCACCATCGCCGGTGTTCGATTCACCTTGATACCAGAGCATGCCGCGCAGACCGAAGCCCCCGAGCGGTGCGATCATTCCGTTGTACAGCGTCGACAGCCCGGTGGCGGCCTGCCACGGGGCAAACGGCGGCGCCTGTTGGCCCGGCGCAACCCGATACATCCACGGCCCCTGCAGTGGCACCCGCTCGCCGGTATCGAACTGCAGGCGGTGTGCCGTTGAAGGACCGGCCAGGCCGCCTTCGCCGTAGGTGTCCAGCACGTTGACCGCAATGCTGTTGGATCCTGCCTTCAGCAGGCCATGTGGCAACGGGTAGCGCCTCTCGCCGGCGCCGTACTGGCTGCCGACGGCGACCCCGTTCACCCAGGTCACGTCCACCTCGTCAGCCGATGCCAGCTCCAGGGTCGCGCCGCGTGCAGCCTGTTCAGCGCTCAGCATCACCTGCGTGCGATACCAGACCATGCCGTTGTAGTCGGCAAGTGCGGGCTCGTTCCACCGCTCCCATGCGCCCAGTGTGGCCGGTGCGCGCGACCATCCGCGGTCATCGGCATCCGTCCGCCATGGTGCGTCACCTGACAGTGCGCCCTCGCGTGTGGCCCACCAGTGCTGCCAGTAGCGACCCCAGCGTGCATGTGCCTGCTGCGGGTCGTGGGCAGACTGAGCAAGGATGTCCAGGGGCTCGTCCATGCCGCCCTGCCCGCGCAGCGCGCCCGGGCTGGTCCACGCCTCGATCCGGGACCCGCCCCACGCCGCCTGGATCAAGCCCATCGGCACGGCAGCCGTGCGCTGCAGCTCGCGCGCGAAATAGAAACAGGCTGCGGAGAAGTCGCGCACCCTGTCGGGGGTTGCCGTTGTCCATGCAGGGTCGCCCTTGAAGCTCTCCTGTGCCTGCGCGGCCCCCTCCTGCGGCACGGTGAACAGCCGGATCCGTGGCATCGTGGCCGAGGCGATCTCGCTGGCAGCGTTGAGCGAGCGCCACACCGGCAGCTCCATGTTCGACTGGCCCGAGCACAACCACACGTCGCCCATCAGCACATCGCGCGCCGTCTGCCGGCGCGTTCCGTCGTTTACCTCCAGCGTGTAGGGACCGCCAGCGGCGACCGGGGACAGCATCGCCTGCCAGCGGCCTGCGGCGTCCGCCCGGCTGCTCACCGCCTGCCCCGCAAACGTCACGGAAACCGGCTGCCCGGGGCCTGCGTGCCCCCAGACCGCAATGGGCCGGTCGCGCTGCAGGACCGCGTGATCCTTGAACAGGGGATGCAGCAGTCCCGTCGTTTCCCGCGCCGCGGCCGGCATCGCCACTACTGCCGCAGCCATCATCAACAGCGCACACCCGACCGCTCCGAACCTGCTCATCGGCCATCCCCCGGTGCGAACGGAAACTGCAAGGCCTGGTAGTACGACAACGGATGCGGCGGCGGCCGCTCGCCGGCGGGCAGTGGCCGGCCACTGAGCGACTGGAAGTACGCCACGCTGGCGTCACGCCACCATTGCGCTTCGTTGTGCTGGATCTGCAGGAACGCCGCGACGTGCCGATGCCGCTGCGGATCGATCCGGTCGCTCAGGCCGGCCCAGGTCGCCTGCATCGACTGCACCTGGCGCACGCCGCGCGAATAGCGCCCGACCAGTTCGTCCCAGAGCGTCCTGCCCGAGCGCATGCGGTGATCCCACGGCACATGATGGAACCACAGCAGCAGCGACTCGGGCACCCGCTCGGGGTCGCCATAGACCTCGGCCACCTGCGACGCGTACTGGCCCACGGCGTTGCTTCCGCTGGCGCTGCGGTCAAAGCCGATGCCCTTGCTATCTGCGCGGTGGTAGTACACCGACGTCCAGTCCGCACGCGGGCCGCCGTCCACCCAGGGGCCGGGGCCGTAGTGATGGCCGCGTGCCATCAGGTGATGCAGGCCCAGCGGCGTCATGTAATCCACCACCGCCTCGCGCGAGTCCATCATCATCCGCACGATCGGGCCGGTCACCTGCGGGTCGGGCGAGAAGGTCAGCGCTGCCCAGTCTTCGGCAATCGCGCGCGCGGATTCCTGCGGGTTCCAGGCCAGTCGGCCGAAGGCGTACCAGTTGGCCTGATCGAAGTGCGAGCCACTCCAGGTGCGGTCCACGCCGATGTTGGCGACGCCGGCGATACCGGTCAGCGCATGCCCCTCCAGCGAGCCATCGACCACGCGGGAGACCGTGGAGCCTTCGCCGCGTGCATGGGTGTCGGCCTGCAGCACTTCCTCGTAGAGCGTTCCCAGGTACACCAGGTGCGTCGCAAAACCCAGGTACTCCTTGGTGATCTGCAGCTCCATCATCAGCGGCGTGCGCGGCATCGCGCCAAACAAGGGGTGGAACGGCTCGCGCGGCTGGAAGTCGATGGGGCCGTTCTTCACCTGCACGATCACGTTGGGGCGGAAGGCGCCGTCCAGCCCGACAAACTCGCTGTATGCCTGCTTGGCGCGATCTTCGGGAACCTCGTGCGAATACACGAAGGCCCGCCACATCACCACACCGTTGTAGGGCGCCAGCGCGTCGGCCAGCAGGTTGGCGCCGTCGGCATGGGAACGACCGTAATCCTGCGGGCCGGGTTGCCCTTCGGAGTTCGCCTTGACCAGGAAGCCGCCAAAATCCGGAATGCGCGCATGGATCTCATCGACCTTGTCGCGCCACCAGCGCCGCACAGCCGGATCCAGGGGATCAGCCGTTGCCAGGCCGCCGAGTTCGATGGGTGCACTGAAGCGCGCGCTCAGGTAGACCCGGATGCCATAGGGGCGGAACAGGTCGGCCAGCGCGGCGGCCTTGGCCAGATAGGCCGGCGACAGGCTCATCGCACTGGCATTGACGTTGTTGAGGACGGTGCCGTTGATGCCGAGCGAGGCGTTGGCACGGGCGTAGTCGGTGTAGCGCGGGTCACGCCACTGCGGCAACGTCTGCCAGTCCCAGAGCGAGCTGCCTGCATAGCCACGCTCGACGTAACGATCCAGGTTGTCCCAATGGTTGAGCAGACGCAGTGCGACCCGAGGCGACTCACGCACCTCCAGCCCCCGCAGCGACGTGCCACGCTGCAGCAGGCGCAGCAGATGGAAGGTGCCGTACAGCACGCCGACATCCTGGCGTGCCGCCACCAGCAGCACATCGCGCCCCCCGGTCCGGACCTGCCGGATCAGGAAGCCCTCGTCGCCCAACGTGGCGATCTCGTTGCCGAACGCGGCAACCAGCGCCGAAGACTGCGGCGTACCCAGCACCAGGGCATGGTCAGTAGTGATTGCCGTTCGCATTGGCGGGGCCGTTCCCAGCAATCCAGAAAGGCTGCGCGCAAGCTCGTCGCGGGTAGCGCGCTGCATCGGCGTGCAATCCGGGGCCACCACTTCGGCCAGTTGCCGCCGGTAATCGGCAGCGACCGTTGCGGCAACCGGCTGGTAGCGCATCCACAGCGCATAGCCATCCTCCGCCCGTGCTCCGCCAACACAGGCCAGCAGCACGAGCAGGGCCCACAGCTGCGTGCCGACAGCGCGCAACAACGGCGTTAACATGCGCCTTTGTAGACTACGTCCGGGCCCGGGACAGCGCATCATCGTCCTTCGCACCCGCGCGGCAGCGCCACCAAGAACAAAGGGATCGTGCATTGGACAAGCCGAAGAAATCGGTTCGCCGCAGAACCGCAGGCGTGACGATCGACGAGGTTGCGGCCCTTGCCGGCGTTTCGCCGATGACCGTGTCGCGGGTGATCAACCAGGGCAAGGTGCGCGACGTCACCCGCGAGCGCGTGCTGCGCGCCGTGCGTGAGCTGGGCTATACGCCCAATCTTGCCGCCAGTTCGCTGGCCGCCGCACAGCACACGCGCATTGCGCTGATCTACACCAACCCCAGCGGCGCCTACCTGCGTGAACTGCTGGTGGGCCTGCTGCGCGTCGCCTCCAGTTCCGCCATCCAGCTGGTCATCGACTACTGGGACAACCTGGATGCCGAATCCGAACGCAGGGCGGCGCGCGCGCTCGCCGGACGCGTCGACGGGGTGATCCTGCCGCCGCCCCTGTGCGAATCGCAGGCCGCCGTAAGCGAACTGGTCAAGGCTGGCATTCCGGTGGTGGCCATCGCATCGGGGCGCCTGAGCGAGGCCCTGTCCTGCGTCCGCATCGACGATTTCAGTGCGGGCAGGGAAATGACCGATCACCTGCTCCGGCAGGGACACACCCGCATCGGCTTCATCCGTGGGCGCGATGACCTGAGCGCAAGTGCGCTCCGCTACGACGGGTTCGTCACCGCCCTGCGCGAGGCCGGGCTGGCGGTGGACCCCGGCCTGGTCCAGCACGGTGACTACACCTACCGGTCCGGCCTGGCTGCGGCCGAGAAGCTGCTGTCCCAGCGCCGGCCACCGACCGCGATTTTCGCCAGCAACGACGACATGGGCGCCGCCGCCATCTCGGTGGCGCATCGGCGCGGGCTGGAAGTGCCGCGCGACCTGTCGGTCGTGGGTTTCGATGACACCTCGGCCGCCACCACCGTGTGGCCGGAACTGACCACGATCCACCAGCCCATCGCCTCGATGGCCAACGCGGCCGTCGACATCCTGCTGCGCACCATCCGCCGTCCGGCGGCGGACGCAACGGTGCTGCGCGATCATGTGATGCCGCATCGGCTGATCGCACGCGATTCGGTCGCCGCGCCACCCCGGCGGCGGTAGCGCAGGCATCATGCTCCGCATCCTAGGGTGACCTCGGCTTCGTTCAGCGCACCCAGCGCGACGCGTGACACGGAGATCGTCATCGCATCGCCCGTCACCACCGACCACGGCCGGTCGATCGCGTCCAGCTTGGCGCCCGCCTTGGCCAGGCACTTCAGCGGCACGCCAACACGCTTCCACTGGCCTTGTGGAAGCGCCGCCAGCGACGACCCGATGGCGATGCGTGCCGAGCAGCCCGCGCCGCAACCGACCGACAGCCACACCTCAACCTGCGGCGCAGCGTCGACCCGCAGCGTGGTCAGCAGCATCAGGTCGCCGTTGGATTCGCGCTGCAGGTCCACCGCCGTGTGCGACTGCAGTGCAGCGACGGCCTCGCCCTTGCCCGACCAGGCCAGGCGTCGCCCATCCTCCTGCGCCAGATGATCCACGCCGGTGATCTTCAGCCGGTCATCTGGCAATGCGTCCGGTACGCGGGTCACGGTCAGGCCCTGGCCAGCGGCATCCTCGAGTCGCAGCGCCATGCCAGGGCCTGCGTCACCACGCGCGAAGTAGACGCCGGTCGCGCCCTCGTTGCCAGTCACGCCCGATGCCTCCGGCAGCGCGGCCAGGTCGCCGTTGTCGGCGTAGGTCAGGCCGAAGCCGAACGCAAACAACGGATCGTAGTCCTTCTGGCCAACGTTGTTGGCGTACTGGGTGGCGGTGCGCGGCCAGCTGAAACTGAGCTTGCCCTTGAAATCGTGCTGCACGCGGCCATCGCTTCCGCGCAGCAGTACATCGGCAATGCCGGCGCCTTCCGAGCCCGGCAGCCATGCAGCCACGAAGGCATCGGCGGCATTGATTTCCCGGTTCACCCAGAGCGGCCGCCCGCTCAGGAAAACCGCAACAACCGGTATGCCTTCGGCCTTGAGCCGCTTGAGCAGCGCCAGGTCCGTTTCGTTGCCGGGCTTGTACGCCAGCGTCGGCCGGTCTCCCTGGAACTCGGCATAGGGGTCTTCGCCAAACACCACCACCGCCACATCGGGCTTCACTGCATAGCGACCGTCAACGGCAAGCAAGGCTTCACCACCCGCCGCGCTGGCCTGGCGCGCGATGCCCTCATAGATCGTGTCCGCATTGGGGAAGTCCTTGCGGGTGGTGCCGGTGCCCTGCCAGTTGAGCGTCCAGCCGCCCGCCTGCTTGCCGACATCGTTGGCACCGTCGCCGGCCACGAGGATCCGCTGCTTCGGAGACAGCGGCAGGACGTGGTCCTGGTTTTTCAACAGGACCAGCGATTCGCGCACGGCCTGCCGGGCGACCGCGCGATGTGCCGGCGCGCCGATCCGTGCGAACTGCCCGCCGACGGCCCGCGTGGATGGCCTGCCGGCCTCGAACAGCCCAAGGCGGAACTTGACCCGCAGGATCCGGCGCACTGCATCGTCCAGCCGCTGCGTCGTGATCCGGCCGTCCTTGACCGCAGCCAGCGTCGTCTCGTAGAAGCCCTTCCAGCTGTCCGAAGCCATCGCCATGTCCAGGCCCGCGATGATGGTGGCCGGGCAGTCTGTGGTGGTGCAGCCCTTGACCTGTCCATGACCATTCCAGTCACCCACCACGAAGCCACCGAAGTTCATGCGGCCCTTGAGCACATCGGTGAGGTAATGCCGGTGCCCATGCATCTTTTCACCGTTGACGCTGTTGAACGACGCCATTGCGGTCTGCGCGCCGGCGGCGATTGCCGGCGGGTATCCGGCCACGTGGATGCGCACCAGATCTGACTCGCTGATACGGGTGTCGCCCTGGTCCTTGCCGTCAGTGGTGCCCCCATCGCCCAGGAAGTGCTTCACCGAGGCGATTACATGGCGGCCATCGAGGAACTCCGGTGTTCCCACCCTGCCCTGCAATCCCTCCACCATGGCGCCCGCGTAGCTGGCCACCACCTCGGGCGATTCCGAGTAGCCCTCGTAGGTTCGGCCCCAGCGATCATCCTGGGGTACCGCAACGGTCGGCGCGAACGTCCACTCCATGCCGGTGACGCGGGTCTCCAGCGCGGTGATGCCACCGATCTGCCGCAGTAGCTCCGGATTGCGCGTGGCGCCCAGCCCGATGTTGTGCGGGAACAACGTGGCACCCATGATGTTGCTCTGCCCGTGCACGGCATCGATGCCGAACAGCAGAGGGATGGGCTTGCCGCCTTTGGACGTATCCATGGAGGCGTCGTAGAACGCGTCGGCCAGCGCCAGCCATTCGGCCGGCGAGGCGTCATAGCGGCCGCCGGGATCGGAGTTGCCTCCGGCCAGGATCGAGCCGAGGCGGTAGCGGCGCACGTCGTCGGGGGTGACGCTGGCGATGTCGCCCTGCACCAGCTGGCCGACCTTTTCCTCCACCGTCATGCCGGCCATCAGGTCGGTGATGCGCTTCTCCAGTGCCGGATCCGCGGCCAGCGGCCAGGCGACCTTCGGCCAGGGATCATTGTCGGTAGCTGCGGCGGCGGCAGCCCGGTCCTGGCCGCGGCAGCCGAGCAATCCCAGCATCAGTGCGGCGACCAACGCGCCGCTGCGGATTACCAAGGCCTGCGATGTCATGGCGCTCATCCTTCCATCTGCTCCAGTTCCTTGCCCTTGGTCTCGTGCACATGCCGGACCACGAAAATCACCGAGATCACGGCAGCCACCAGGTAGATGCCGTAGGTCGCTGCCAGCCCTGCCGCGGCCAGCAGCATCGGGAACGTCACCGTGACCACGAAGTTGGAGGTCCATTGCGCTGCGCCAGCGACCGCCAGTGCCGAACCGCGGATCTGGTTCGGGAACATCTCGCCCAGCATCACCCACATCACCGGCCCCCAGGACAGATTGAAGAACACGACGTAGGCATTGGCCGCCACCAGCGCCAGCGTGCCCATGCGACCGGGCAGCTGCAGGTGCCCGTCCGCCAGCGAACCGCTGGCAAAGGCCACCACCACCAGTGCAAGCGACAGCGACATCCCTGCCGAGCCGAACCACAGCAGGGGCTTGCGGCCGATCCGGTCAATCAGCAGCACCGTGACCACGCAGGCACCGATGCTCAGCGCGCCGGACAGCACGTTGATCAGCAGCGCGTCGTTTTCGGAAAAGCCGACCGCCTGCCACAGCACGGCGCCGTAATAGAACACCACGTTGATGCCGACCAGCTGCTGGAAGCAGGCCAGCCCGACGCCGACCCAGACAATCGGGCGGATCCGCCCGGTCGCCCGGCTCTTCAGGTCGGACAGTCGAGGGCGATGATGGTCGTTGGACAACGAGGCATCGATCTCCTCGAGCGTGGCGCGGGCCTTGTCGCTGCCCAGCAGCCGGGTCAGCACCCGTAGTGCATCGTCCTTGCGCCGCTTCACCACCAGGTAGCGCGGGCTCTCAGGAATGGTCAGCAACAGCAGCAGGAACAGCAGCGATGGCGCGGCCTGCATCCAGAACATCCAGCGCCAGGCGGCCTGCCCACCCCACAGCGGTTCGGTCGACGCGCCCGCTGCAGCCGCCAGCAGGTAGTTGGACAGGAAGGCAGCGGTAAGCCCGGTGATGATGGCGATCTGCTGCACCGTCGCCAGGCGGCCGCGATAGCGGGCCGGAGCGACCTCGGCAATGTAGGCCGGCGAGATCACGCTGGCCGCGCCTACCGCGAATCCGCCCACCACCCGCGCCGCAATGAACCAGCCTGACGAGACCGCCGCCCCGGCACCGAGCGCCGACAGCAGGAACATCACTGCCGAAAGGATCAGCACGTTGCGACGACCGAGGCGGTCGGCCAGCCGTCCAGCACTGAACGCGCCCACCGCACAGCCCAGCAGCATCGACGCGATCTCGAACCCCTGCATCCATTCGCCGGACCGGAACGCCTGGTGCAGGCCATCCTGGGTGCCATTGATCACACCGCTGTCGAAGCCGAACAGAAAACCGCCAATCGTCGCTACCACGCTGATCAGTACGATCAGTGGTGTGTTTTCACCGCTGCCTGCTGCCTGGTTCATCCCCGTCCCCTTGAGTGCACCGTTGCGCCCTTCGCCTGCCGCGCTCAGCGCAGCAGGTATTGGTTGAGCAGGTTTTCGTAACGCTCCTGCTTGCCGCTGGCCTGGCGCGGTTCGCCGAGCCGGGAGGCCAGTGCCGCCAGGTCCGGCAGGCTGAGCGTGCCACGCTCGAAATCCTGGCCGGCACCGCTGTCGAAACTTGCGTAGCGCTCCTTGCGCCATTGCTCCCAGGGCGACTCGGTCAGCAGTGCATGGGCAACCTCCAGGCCGCGTGCGAACGCGTCCATGCCGCCAATGTGGGCAATGAACAGATCCTCCAGGTCGGTCGACTCGCGGCGCACCTTCGCATCGAAGTTCAACCCGCCCTCCAGCCCACCCTGGCGCAGCACGACCAGCATCGCGCCGACGGTGTCGTACAGATCACTGGGGAACTGGTCGGTGTCCCAGCCGTTCTGCGCGTTGCCGCGGTTGGCGTCGATGCTGCCCAGCAGGCCGTGATCGGACGCGACCTGCAGATCGTGCTCGAAGGTGTGCCCGGACAATGTGGCGTGGTTGGCCTCGATGTTGAGCTTGAAGTCCTTGTCCAGCCCATGCTCCTTCAGGAAACCCACCACCGTGGCACTGTCGAAGTCGTATTGGTGCTTCATCGGCTCCATCGGCTTGGGCTCGATCAGGAAGTTGCCCTTCAGGCCAATGCTGCGGCCGTAGTCGCGGGCCATGGTCAGGAAGCGTGCGAAGTGCTCGATCTCGCGCTTCATCTGGGTATTGGCCAGCGACGCATAGCCCTCGCGTCCGCCCCAGAACACGTAATGCTCACCGCCCAGCTCGACCGTCGCTTCCAGTGCAGCCTTGACCTGCACGGCTGCACGCGCGACTACCGCGAAGTCGGGATTGGTCGATGCGCCGTTCATGTAGCGCGGGTGCGAGAACAGGTTGGCCGTGCCCCACAGCAGCTTGACGCCGGTGGCCTCCTGGCGCGCCTTGGCCAGGCCCACCATGTGCGCGAGGTTCTTCTGGTACTGGCCGATGTCATCGGCATCCGGCGCCAGGTCGATGTCGTGGAAGCACCAGTACGGCACGCCCAGCTTCGTGAAGAACTCGAACGCGGCGTCCACCTTTGCCTCGGCCGTGGCCAGCGGCGACGATGCCTCCCACGGGAACTGCCGGGTGCCCGGGCCGAACGGATCGTGCCCGGCATTGCAGAAGGTGTGCCAGTAGCACACGGCGAAGCGCAGATGCTCCTGCATGGTCTTGCCGCCGATGACCCGGTTGGCATCGTAGACCTTGAAGGCAAGCGGATTGTCCGAGCCCTTGCCCTCGAACGGAATGCGGCCGACGCCGGGGAAGTACTCCTTGGCGCCGATGAAGGGCTGCGTGCTCATGGTGCGTGCTCCTGTCGTTGTACGGGGTGTCGTGGAGGAGCCATCAGCCGTGCTGCAGCGGCGTGATGGCATCAAGATGGCTGAGGAAGCGTGCGTAGGCCCGTGCATAGGCTTCGCTGCGGTCCGGATCCGGCCGTGCGGACAGCGCGGGATCGACGGTGACGTGGCGCGCGGTGATGTCGCTGATCGAGGTGGCGTCTCCCTGCGCCCTGGCGAACGCCCACAACGCCTGTAGCGCCGCTCCAAATGCCGCACCTTCGGCCTGCACCGGGACGTCCACCGGCAGGCCGAACACATCAGCCACCAGCTGACGCCAGGCAGCGCTGTTGCTGCCACCGCCGGTGAGCACGATGCGATCGAACTGCATGCCTGCGCGGACAAAGGCGTCGTAGCCATACTTCAGGCTGTAGGTCGCGCCCTCCATGGCGGCGCGGTACACATGCGCCGGGGTGAAATTGGCGGTGTCCAGGCCAGCCAGCACGCCCTTGCCCAGCGGCAGGTCAGGGGTACGTTCGCCATTGAGGAACGGCAGCATCACCAGCCCGCCTGCTCCCGGTGGCGTCGCGCGCAGGTGCGCATCGCCGTCGCGAGTGCTGAAGCCGAAGGCACGGGCCACCTGTTCGGTCGCCACGGTGCAGTTCATGGTGCAGATCAGCGGGAGCCAGCCCCCCGTCGACGAGCAGAACGCTGCCCAGGCGCCGTCGGTATCGATCACCGGCGATCCGGAGTAGGCAAACAGCGTTCCGGAGGTTCCCAGGCTCATCGCCAGCCGACCTTCCGTGACGCAGCCGGTGCCGATCGCCGCCATCATGTTGTCGCCGCCGCCAACGGCCACCTTCACCGCCGTCGGCAGCCCCAGCGCGGCTGCCGCAGCAGGCGCGATATCGAACAGCGCATCGGGTGATGCGATGGGCGGCAGGCAGGCGGCAAGATCACGATCAGGGTCGGTTGCGCGCAGCAGCTGCTGCGACCAGGTGCGTGTGCGCACGTCCAGCCAACCGGTTCCAGACGCATCGCCAAGCTCGCAGAACCGCTGCCCGGTCAGCACGAAGTTCAGGTAGTCGTGTGGCAGCAGGATGGTCGCCATCCGCGCGTAGGCGTCGGTACGGTGGATCCGGGTCCAGGGCAGCTTGGACGCTGTGTAGCCGGCCAGGATCGGGTTGCCCGCCAACGCGATGGTCCGTTGCAACCCGCCCACGGCGTCCATGATCTGGATGCACTCGGCCGAGGTGCTGGTGTCGCACCACAGCTTGGCCGGCGCCAGTACTTCACCAGCATCATCAACCGGCACGAACCCATGCTGCTGGCCCGATACCGCCAGCGCGACGATGCGAGCGCGCAGCGAGGGATCGATCCGGGCAAAGCAGTCGCGCAGGGCCGACACCCAGTCGGCAGGCGCCTGTTCACGGCTGCCGTCGGTGCCGCTGTCCAGCGCGAGCGGCGCGCTGGCCGAGGCCACAACCGCCTGCTTCCGCGGGTCATAGACCAGCACCTTCAGGCTCTGCGTCCCTGCATCGATTCCTGCAACCAGACCCATCGAAACCGCCTCCATTCAAAAAAGGTAGCGCTAACATTCCGTGGACTCAAAAAAGGGGCGTGATGTTCAGCCCCTCCTTGCCACCGCTCGCGTCATCGCCACCGGTGTTGCCGCACTGTAACCAGCTGCAGCGGAAAAAGCGTGCTGCAACGCAAAACCCTGCTACGCGTTTGCTGCCGTCGAACGCCACACGTCAACGCCGGACCTGCAGTACTGCGCGATGAACTCCGCCTGCGTCGGCATCTGCGCGGCGGCCTGCTGCACCGGCTGCTGGATGCCCTTCAACAGGGTGCGCAGATCGGCGTCGCTCACTGCCCGCGCCAGCGGGTGGGCAGGACCGGGCGCGATGCCCTGCCCGAGCAGCACGCTGGTCCACGATTCCACGCGGAACAGCTCGCCGGGGTCCTGCCAGGCGTGTGCGCGCTCGCGCCACGCCTGCAGCCGCTGCTGCAGCGATTCGGGCACGCGCATTTCGCGACACGCCTTCCACATCGGTTCGGTGCGCTGCGTTGCGTGATAGTGCAGGATGATGAAGTCGCGCACGTGCTCCATTTCCTGGCGGCTGACATCGTTGTACAGCTTCACCAGCGACGCACGGATGCCGTCGAACGGGAACAACTGGATCAGGCGCACCACCGCGCTGATCGTCAGATGGATGCTGGTCGACTCCAGTGGCTCGATGAAACCGCTGGCCAGCCCGAGCGACACCACGTTCCCGTTCCAGGCCTTCAGCCGGCGCCCGCTGCGGAACGGCACCTTCCATGGATCGCGCAAAGGTGGGGCCCCGGCATCGCGCAGCAGCTTCGCTGCGGCCTCGTCATCGGACAGGTAGCGGCTGTCATACACCAGCCCGCAGCCAACGCGGTGCTGCAGCGCGATGTGCCAGCGCCACCCCGCTTCGTGGGCGATCGCGCGGGTATAGGGAACCGGCGGCGCCACCGCTTCGGTCTGCACCGCCACGGCCCGATCGCACGGAAGCCATTCGTGCCAGTCCTCGTAGCCGGTGCCCAGCGCCTGCTCGATCAGCAGGCCACGGAACCCGGTGCAGTCGATGAACAGATCGCCCTCGATCACCTGGCCGTCGTCCAGCACCAGCGCCTGCACCGAGCCGTCGTGTGCGTGCTGCCTGACCAGGGCGATCCTGCCTTCGATCCGGCGCAGGCCGTGGGCCTCGGCCCTGTGGCGCAGGAACCGCGCATACAGGCTGGCATCGAAATGATATGCATAGCTGGCCTGCGGCTGGGTGTGCAGCGAGAAGCGGTCGCCATGCGAGGCGATGCTCTCCAGGCAGAAGTCGCCCAGGTCCGAGGGCATGCCGCGGCGCAGGCTGTCCAGCCAGAAGTGATGGAAGGGAGCCGCCCAGGTGCCATGGCCGATGGTGCCGAACGGATGGAAGAATCGATCCCCCGGCAGCCGCCAGTTCTCGAACGAGATCGACAGCTTGAAGGTACCGGCCACCGCGCGCAGGAACTCCTGCTCGTCGATCTGCAGGAAGCGATGGAAGGTGCGGATCGGCGGCACGGTGGACTCACCGACGCCGACCGTGCCGATCTGCTCGGACTCGACCAGCGTGATCTGCAGTTGGTCACGGAACTGATGCGCCAGCGCGCAGCCGGCCAGCCATCCCGCTGTACCGCCACCGGCAATGACCACTTTACGGATGCGCCCTGCAGGCGTGCTCTCGGTATCCAACACGGTGCCCTCTCTCAACGGTTGAGCCTGCCCAGCAGCATCGCGCGCATGCGGCGGGCGCGCTGCTCGTCGAACGGTGCCAGATCCCCGCGCGCCGTGTCAGGCAGGTGCTGCCCGGCGCGCTCGCCGGGGCCGAATACGTAGTATCGGAAGAGCCCTTCCCAGGCCTGCTTCTCACGCGCTGGCAGGTCGCGCACGGACCACATCGCGTGCTGTAGCGCCGCCAGAGGCGCCCCCAGCCAGGCCGGCGAGCTTCGCCACCAGTAGTTCACCAGCACGTTGAACGGTTCCAGGCTGCGTACATGGTGCCACCACATGCTGGGAATGAAGATCGCATCGCCCGGCCCAAGCACCGCCCTGCGTGCATGCGCCAGCGCGTCGCGGAAGCGTGGATGCCGACCGAAGTCGGGGTGTTCGAAGTCCACCACGCTGACCACCTGTCCACCCGGCGTGGGATCGAGCGGACCCGGATAGAGGTTGTCGATCTGGGCGGGCGGGAACAGCGTGAACTCGCGCTGCCCCACCGCGCAGCAGGCGAGGTTGTCGGGTGTGTCGAAATGGCACGAGGCCGTCACCCGGTTGCCGATCCAGATGCTGGCGGTGGCGTCGATGCCCTGCTTCGCCAGCCCGGCGTCGTTGGCCTGCGCGAATGCCGGCAGCAGGGCCCGCTCGATCGGCAGCGAGGCCACGTAATAGGTTGGCGGCCGCGGCGCATGCAGCGTCGTGGCGATCTCTTCCAGCACCTGGGCCAGCAGGCCACGCCGCACTTCGAAGTTCAGCCGGGTGAAGTCCGCGCTGTAGAACGGGCGGCCTGCGATCTCGGGGCCGCCGAACGAGTACTGGATGGGCGCACCCGCATCGACGCTGCACAGGTACACCATCGCGTCGTGCACGCCGCCCAGTCCGGCCTGGACCAGTGGCCAACCGCTGGCGATGCCGCGCAGTACGACCGGCTCACCGGCGTCCACCAGGTCAGCCAATGGCAACGCGGCAGGATCGATGCCTTCCAGGATCCGCATCGGCAGGCTGGCTTGCACCGGTCAGTTCCTGACCGCCTGCGTGGTGCCGTCCTGGACGCGGAGACGGCGCTGCTTCTCGGCGATCAGGCGGCGCATGTTATGCAGCGAGGCAAGCATCAGGTACGCACCTTCCAGGTAACCGGCGCGGTTCAACGCAGCCAGGCGTGAACTGTCCAGCGCCGCCAGGCGCTCGCGGTCAATGCCGTGCAATCCGCTCACGCCCACGCGGTGATGCGGCGCGAGCTGCACATCAAGCGTCACCGGCTGGATGAGCCCGCAGTCGTCAAGCATCGTGAACATATTGGCCGCGAAGGCACTCCCCTCGTGGATGCCGCGCAGCACGCCGGCGATGTGGTCCAGGTAGGGCGTGTTGCCGCCCTGCGGCAGGAACACCGGCTCACCGGCGCCGGCGGTGACGCGCGGATGGTCCAGGTCCACGTGCATCACCGCATCCTGGGTGAGCACGCCATCCACGTAGTGCTCCTGGAACCCGATCAGGAACGGCCCTTTGGCGGCCGCGCCAGGCAGGTAGGAGGCATTCCAGCGCCCGTCCTGCAGGAACAGGTTCTCGTGTTGTTCGAAACCCAGCAGGGCCACGGACTGCCACGCTTCCGTCCCGGTTTCCCTTCGCAGGAAGATCGGATACTCACGCTGCAGTTCAGCGAACTCGCTGGGATAGGCCGGCACCATGCCCACCGCATCGCCGAACTGCGGCCCGAAGCCGGTGGCGACCTTCAGGTCCCGATGCGCGATGTTGTTGAGCATTTCATAGCGGGCCATCAGGATATCCAGTCCAGCGCGGGGTGGCTGGACAGCAGGGTAGCGCAGGCGCGACAGGTGCGGCGACACCGTCCCGGCACGGCACCGCTGGCGGGCAGCGGTGCCGTGCCGGACGCATCGGCAACCAGGCTCAGAACTTGTAGCGGACGCCCAGCATGTAGCGCGGGCTCTGGTCTGCCAGCTTGACGATCATCTGCGACGTGCGCGAGCGCCACCGCACATCCTCACCGGTCAGGTTGATCGCCTCCAGGCTGAAGGACCAGTGGTCATCGAGCGCGTAGTTGACGCTGAGATCCCACTGCTCGTACGGCTCCACATAGTACGGATTGCGGCTGGAGCCCTGGTTGGCCAGGATCAGGTACTGATCGCGCCAGTTCCATGCCAGTCGCACCGACCACCCGTACTTCTCGTACATCAGCATGGCGTTGGCGGTGTCGCTCAGGCCGGTGAGCGAGAACTGGTCGATACCCGGATCGCCGCCGTTGTTGTAGCCGACATCACCTTTCACCACCGTGTAGTTGGCCAGTACGCCGAACCCGGTGTCACCGAAGAAGTACTGCCCGCCCAGCTCCCAGCCGTGCAGCTTGGACTTGTTCTGGTTGATCGGGCGATTGACGTTGAACTGGTACAGCGGATCGTTGGCCTGCCCATACAGATCGTAGGCCGCTTCGGTGGCTAGGACCTGCGCATCGGTTCCGTTGTAGGCGCCCAGGCCGGCAGGATTGTTGCGCAGCAACGCCAGTGCGGTGAACAGCGAGGTGTCGTTGGCCGAGCAGGCGGCTGCGTTGGCCGGCCCGACCTGGGCGACGCAGGCGCCGCTGGTCAGGAAGTCCAACGCCGCCCGCGCATCCGGCCCGGAGGTCGGGTCGGTGAGGCCGTACAGGCTTTCCTGGACGACGGTGTTGCCGATGAAGTTGCTGACCGACTTGTTCCAGTAGGTCAATGACACATAGCTGGCATCGGCGAAGTACCACTCCAGCCCCAGGTCGAGGTTGTCCGATTCCAGCGGCTTCAGGCTCGGGTTCTGGGAATTGCCGCTGGCGCGCGACGAGGGATCGATCAGCACCGAGCCGAACGGTTGCTGGGCCCCGGGTCCTGCATAGAGATTGCCGTACGGCGCGCGGGCGATGCTTTTGCCGAACGACACACGGCCCTTCAGTTCCTCGGTGAGGTCGATGCTGAAATCAAGGTTGGGCAGGATGTAGCTGTACCGCGCCTTTTCCGTGAAGGGCTGCTGCTCATCGGACAGCACGATGCGGAAATCGTTGTTGGCCTGCCACTCGATGGACTCGGGAACGGCAATGACCGAGGTCGACACCACGTCGGTGGTTTCATAGCGCACGCCCAGGCGCGTGTTGGTGCGCATGCCCCCCAGTTCCCCGTCCAGCTCTACCTGGAAGTACGCCGCCTTGGTCTTCTCTTCCACGAAATTGTCGGCCGCGCGTTGCGGGTTCACACCCAGGCCAACGCCGTACTCGCGCGACGCCCATTGCGCGAGCTGCCCGGCATTGCCGCGCCAGGCCGGCCAGCTGTTTGCACTGTAGTCGTCGAACAAGCCGACGATGCTGACCGGTTGAAGCAGGTCCATCAGGCCCGCGGCGGTATCCCGGTCCACGTTGGCCACGCCCCAGTCGCCCAGGGTGGAGTAGGCCTCGGCGGCCTGGATGCGGTGGGTGGTGGACTTGTTGGTGTCCACGCCGAACTGGAAGCGGCCGTGGTCGAAGTTCCATTCGCCATCGACGCGCGCCTGCTTGATCTCGCTGATCTGGGTCTGCGCGTTGACGCGCAGCACCTGCGTGCCAACCTCGCCTTCCTGGAAGCCCGGATTGACCACGCCATTGGTCCCGGCGACCGCATCGGCGGTGCTGGGATACCAGACCTGGGTGCCAACCGGCAGGCCATTGTTGAAGTTCAGCTCCTGCACCCAGGAGCCACCGCAATGCGGGCCACGGGTACAGTTGTTGGTGCCGGCGATGCTCATGAAGATCGAACCACCGCCGGTCAGCGGATCATTCGGGCGGCTCTCGTTCTTCGAGTTGTGCGCATCGAAGCTGAGCTTGAAGCGGTCGCTGACATTCCAGACGGCGTTGAAGCCCAGCGAACCCAGCTTGTACTCCTGCATGCTGCGCTGCTGTTCCAGGCCGAAATCCTTGGTGCCGGCGATTTCGCGGATGTATACCGGCGTCGCGACGGCGCCACTGGTGTCGAACTCGACGTTGGTGTAGTTGCTGTTCTGCAACCACATGCCCTGCTCGCCGCGATTCTCGGTGATCTCGTTGGTCGAGTAGGTGTAATCCACGGTCAGGGTCAGGCTGTCCGTCGGCGCGAACTGCAGCACGGCCTGGCCGTTGACGCGTTCGCGCTCGAATTCGGAGAACGCGTAGCGCAGGTCATTGGGCCGCGCGTAAAGCTGGCCGACGGCCGGAGCATTGACCACGGTCGGGTTGCCCGGCATCGACCCTGTCCACGGCTGCACGTTCCAGTAGTTCTCCGTGGCCTGCACCGAGCCACCCTTGCGCTTCTGCTGGCTCGCGCTGAGGCTGACGCCAAAGGTCTTTTCCGGATTGCTGTAACTGAAGATGCCCGACAGCTCCGGTGTCAGGTCATTGTCGAACGGCTGGCTCTGGTCGGACACCAGCTTCGCCCCGGCGCTGGCCACGATGCCGGCGTGATCGAGCGGACGCGAGGTCAGGATGTTGATCGTCGCACCGATGCCACCGCTGGGCACCTGTGCCTGGCTGGTCTTGTAGACCTCGATGCCATTGATGGCCTCGGCGGCCAGTTGCGCGAAATTGAAGGCGCGGGTGCCGCCGTCGACACCGCCGATGGCCACCTGTCCGGAGGCACCGAACGCGTCCGCGCCCGGCATTTGCCGACCGTTGAGCGTGACCATGTTGAACTGCGGACCGAAGCCACGCGCGGTCACCTGCGCGCCCTCGCCGTCACGGCGCTCGATGGAGATGCCGGTGATGCGCTGCAACGACTCGGCAAGATTGGTATCGGGGAACTTGCCGATGTCCTCGGCACTGATCGCGTCGACCACGCCCGCCGAGTCGCGCTTGATGTCCATGGCCTGGCTCAGGCTGTTGCGTATGCCCGTGACCTGCACTGCATCAAGCTGGGTGGGTTGCGACTGGCTCTGCGGCTGCTGCCCGGTCGCCGGTGCGGCGTCCTGCGCAAAGGCGGGATTGATGACCAGGGCACCACCCACGAAGGTGAACATGGCCCGGGACCGGAACTTCGCCAACGCGCGGCTCATGAACCGGACCTCGGGCCCGGGGTGCCACGGAAACTGCAGGTGCTCATGAAAGTCCCCTCTGACATACGATCGAATGGATGTACCGCCCCCTCCCAGGGGCACGCACGGGCGTGGCCCGCATTCCAAACCGAACAGCACGGGTGCTCGGGCACGCCGCGACTTACACTTGCTTTTCAAGCCTGCCAGGACAAACACGCGGCAAAGAAGGCAGCCTCCCGGACCCTGGATCCCCGTCCGACTGGTAGCGCTACCATCGCGTTGCAGCGGAGAGTAATCACCGAGGTTCGCCGTTGTCACCATGCAGCGCAGCAAAACCGGCAGCGCGCGAAACAGCTGCTGACTCGGCCGTTGCTGCATCCGGTCACGCTCGCCCGCCGTAGGAAAGATGCCCGCGCTTGCGGGTCATCCAGAAAGGAACGCACCGTGAACGCTCTTCAGCGCATCGCCGCCGCAGTCGGCTTCGCCGTACTCGTTTCGTCCGGCTCCTCAGTTTTCGCCGCCAACACCGTCATCGTGGGCGGGGCAGAAATGTACCCCACCAGGACCATCGTCGAGAACGCCGTCAATTCCAAGGATCACACCACGCTCGTTGCAGCGGTCAAAGCAGCCGGCCTGGTCGACACCCTCAACGGCACCGGGCCCTTCACTGTTTTCGCGCCCACCAATGCGGCCTTCGAAAAACTGCCTGCAGGCACTGTCGATACGCTGGTGAAGCCGGAAAACAAGGCACGGTTGACCCGGATCCTGACCTACCACGTCGTCCCGGGCAGCTACAGTTCGGCCCAGCTTCTGGCCGATGCCCGCAAGCACGGCGGCAAGGCCACCCTGAAGACCGTACAGGGTGAGCCTCTCACCGTGGCGCTCCACGATGGCAAGCTCTGGGTGATCGATGCAGAGGGTGGCAAGGCAGGCATCAGCGTTGCAGATGTCAGCCAGTCCAACGGCGTCATCCACGTGGTCGACACCGTGCTGATGCCCAAGTAGGCGTCCTCATGCAACGGGCATCCGGCGCGATGCCCGTTGCCCGGGCCGGTCATTCCGCCGTCCGCATGCGGATGCCCGGCCGGCATGGCGCAGTGGCTACCACACCGGTCCCAGCAGCTTCGTCACTTCGGCCTCCAGTTTCTGCGCGGCCTCGTCCTGGGAGGCGACCTTGATGCACAACCCCGACTGTGCCGGTCCCGGCACCAGCTGGTAGCGGTTGATGGTGCCGCCACCTTCACCGTCCAGCGCTACCCGCGTCACTACCGTTCGGCCATTGGCGTGGAAGGTCCAGTCCTGATAATCAAACATGCTTCAGTAGGTGTGCGGCCAAGATGTCATCCCACTTTAGGCGGCACGACAGTGAAGAACGCTCCAGGAAGATGTTCAGCGCGCGTGGACATGATGACGACAGGGCCTATTGCAGTGTCCGCGCCAACTGCAGGACATCGGTGAAGAAGGAGGGATAGTCGTCCTGTGGAGCGCTGTGGCTCTCGCGCCGGTGGATCAGGCGCACTGCGACGACACGCTGTTCCGGGATGATCATCATGTATTGGCCCAGGTAGCCGTTGGCGGCGAAGCCGACGACCGGCCCACGTGTGATGTCGTAGAGATCGGCAAGCTTCAGCCCTCGCCCGGAGATCTGGCTGCCGTAACGCTGCGACCAGTCCGCGCCCAACTGATCGGCAAGGAAGGCCACCAGCGCGCTGCGGCTTTCGAATGCACGCCCTGCACTGGCCTGCAGTGCGCGCTGCACGTCGTCGTCCACCCTCCTTTGCACCAGCAGATCCTGTAGCCGGGGCTTGAGCTGGTAGCGTTCCCAGGCCGGTACCCGCCACCACAGCAGCCCGACATCTGGCGCACGGGCGCTTTCGGTCGTCATCAACGCGACCGACTGCTCACTCAGGAGACGTTTGCCATCCGGCGCCACGCCTCCTTCCAGCAACAGTTGCCCGATGGCGGCAAGATCGGCCGCGCGCAGGGACAGCCCGGCCATGCCCAGCGGGGTGCCTGCCTCATCCTTCATCCAGGTGTAGTGGGCAATGCCCAGGGGCTTGAACAGGCGCGCGTCCACATAGGCATCCAGCGGCTCGCCTGCCAGGCGCTCGACAATACCGGGCAGCAGGTTGGTGGCCTTGTTGTTGTAGGAGAACACGGTACCCGGGGCATCGCTCAGCTCGGCGGCCAGTGCCAGCCTGACCAGGTCCGGGGCCCCTTCCAGCTCTTCGCCCGCGTTCGCCACGTTCTGCAGGCCCGAGGTATGGTCCAGCAGCATGCGCACGGTAATGGCGCTCTTCCTGCCCTGCTTCCATTCGGGATAGATCTGGCTGACCGGCGTATCGATCGAAGCCAGCTTTCCTTCGTCCAGCAGCAACGCAATGGCCAGCGCGACGACCGACTTGGTGGCCGACATCAGGTGAACCGATTCCTGCCCCGCGGCGGGCTTCAGCTCAAGCAGCGTCTCCCGGTCGTGCATCACCAGGACCGCATCGGAATGCGCGGCGCGCGCGTTGCGCTCGATCGCGGCAAGGGCTTCGGCACGCGTCGCCGCTTGGGTGGGCCCGGCGATGCCGAACACCAGGGCCAGGGCGCAGGACAACCAGCAGGATCTTGGCATCGCAATCTCGTCCAATGAGCGTGTGTGCAGTTTGACTACATGTGTAGTCAAACTGCAGTGCCTGAAGTCATGCCGCGCTTGAGTGCTGAAGGTGGGCTGGGCGCCGCTCCGGCCCACCTGCAGCGCGGTCGACTACAGCGGTCGCCATGCCGCGCCGCACGGTATGATGCGGCGACCCGGAACCTGCGATGATTGCAGCGGCCGCCCATCCGCTGATCGCGCGCGCCAGGACCCCCTGCGCCGGGGTCGCTGCCGGTGCCGCTGAAGCCCCACTCCATGCTCGCCCCCCAAGCCCCCCTCGTGATCTGGGCAGCGGTCGCCGTTGCCACCATCGGCCTGCTGTTCCGTCCTTTCCGCATCCCCGAATATGTGTGGGCGTTGTGCGCTGCCGCCCTCTTGCCGTTGCTGGGCGCGGTGTCGCTGCACACCGCATGGGGCGCGGTGGCCGAAGGCCGCGACGTCTACCTTTTCCTGGTCGGCATGATGATGCTGGCCGAACTGGCGCGGCGCGAAGGCCTGTTCGATTGGGTGGCGTTGTACGCGGTCCGGCATGCGGGCGGATCGGGGCGACGCCTGTTCGACCTGGTGTTCCTGGTCGGCACGCTGGTGACGGTGTTCCTGTCCAACGATGCAACGGCCGTGGTGCTGACGCCGGCGGTCTACGCCGCCTGCAAGGCGGCGCGCGCCAATCCCCTGCCCTACCTGTTCGTCTGTGCCTTCATCGCCAATGCGGCCAGCTTCGTGCTGCCCATTTCCAATCCGGCCAACCTGGTGGTGTACGGCCAGCACATGCCGCCGCTGCTGCAGTGGCTGGCGCAGTTCGCGCTGCCGTCGGCGGCGGCGATCGGTGCCACCTACCTGGTCCTGCGCTGGGTGCACCGGCGCGAGATCGCCCAGCCGCTGGTGGCCGCGCCGGTGCATCGCCCGTTGACCGACGGCGGCCGGCTGAGCGCACTGGGCGTGCTGTTCACCGGCAGCGTGTTGCTGGTCACGTCCGCCTTGAACGGGCCATTGGGCCTGACCACGTTCTGCGCGGGCACGCTGAGTGTGGCGGTGGTGGCGATCCGTCAGCGGCGCAGCCCGCTGCCACTGCTGCGCCACGTGTCCTGGGGCGTGCTGCCGCTGGTGGCGGGACTGTTCGTGCTGGTGGAAGCGGTGGCGCAGACCGGTGTCATCCAGACCGCGGCCAGCGCCCTGCAGGCCCTGGCGCAGGCATCTCCCCGCCAGGCCAGCTGGCTGGCCGGTGGCGCGGCTGCGCTGCTGAGCAACGTAGCCAACAATCTGCCGGTCGGCCTGGCCGCCGGTTCGCTGGGGCAGATGGCCGACCTGCCGGCGCAGACCCGTGCCGCATTGCTGGTCGGCGTGGATCTGGGACCCAACCTGTCGGTCACCGGTTCGCTGGCGACGATGCTGTGGCTGGTGGCGCTGCGCCGCGAGGGCGAGCATGTCAGCGCGCTCGACTTCCTGCGCGTCGGCGCGCTGGTGATGCCGCCGGCGTTGATCGGAGCACTGCTGCTGCTCTGATCGGCGCACGAGCGGCATGCGCTTCTAGAAGGCCACCTGCAGGCGGGTGTTGAAGGTGGTGCCTTCATCCCTGCCCTGGCCGGTGCCGCTGCGGTTGCGGGCCTGCCAACGGATCGCCTCGAACATCACGCGGCTGAAGTCGTTGAGATACCAGTTCGCACCCAGCGTCCACGCGTGGCCGGTACCGCCACTGGGCAGCTCGGCATAGTCCACATCCTCGTAGCGCCCCTTCAGTTCCCATGCCCCGGCGCCGCCGCGGGTGACAGGATCGGCCACCTTGACCCGGCCCCAGGTGCCGGCCTTGCCCGAATAGGCCGGCCTTGCACCGGCCAGGAACCAGCCAGCCGAAATCGCCCAGGCCTGGTGGTCCAGATCGTAGCGCCCGCTGGCGTCGGCCCCGCGCAGGTTGCGCGTACCCCATTCGCCGGTCGCCCAGGCCGGCCCGAAGAAGCCTGCCAGTTCCGCGCCATGGGCCGTGCTGCGCTCGGCGCCCAGCAGTGTGCCCGGCGCGATCTTGACCAGGTCGTTGAAGTGCCCGGCGATGGCCGAACTGCGGACGACGCCGCTGGCCCCTGCGGCGATCTCCTCGTGGAAGGCCCAGGCCCCCAGGTGCACCGTGACCGCTTCGTTGGCCACCGGGTTCCAATGCACGCGCGTGGCCCAGGTCTGGCTGTCGTTGTCGGTGCCGGTGTTGTTGAGATCGTTGCCGGCCACCGACAGGCTGGCATGCCAGTCCTTGCCGTACACGCGCTCGGTCAGGCCGACACCGAACAGGCCGCGCTGCGGCAGCATCAGCGTGCCGACCACGTTGCGGTCCTGGAACGGCGTGTTGGACGTGCTGCTGGAGCCGTCGATACCCCGGTCGTTGAGGCGGTTGCCCACGGTCAGGTCGGCCGGCAGCCCGAACAGGCGGTGGTCCACGGTGGCGTAGACCGACTTCCACGCCACCGCGTTGTCGGCGAAGTCACCTTCCACCGCCCAGCCGAGGATGCCGTAGCGGCCTTCGGCGCCCAACCGCACCGAGCGGATCTCGGTACCGGAGATGTTGCGGTCACTCACTGAGGATCCATCGGTGCTGGATGCGTCGACGAACAGGCGTCCGCGCGGACGGAACACCACGCTGCCATCGGCACTGCTGAATTCCGGTGCGCCCTTGGACCAGGTGACCTTGGGCGCCTTGGCCTGGCTGGATTCCAGTGCGGCAATGCGGGTGTCCAGCGCGGGAGCCTGCGTTGCGACCGCCGCGCCGGAAGTGCCGCGCCCGCCTTCCACGGCACGCAGGCGCGCCTCCAACTGCTGGATCTGCAGCGCCTGCTGCTGCACCAGGCGTGAGAGTTCGGCCTGGCTCAGTGGTGCGGGAGGGGACGAAACAGCCTGGGCGCCAACATGGCCACTGGCCAACAGCAGGCCAAGCGCGACCGGCAGCACTGCCAGCGGCAGCACGGTGGAATGATTCATGGGCTCTCTCTCCGGCCAGCCGGCCCCCTGGCCCGGCGCTGGCCTGTTGCGGTGGTGCGGGGGAAGATCGGGGGAGGAAGTGCGCGCCGCCGGATCGGTCCGGCGGCGCGGCGGGCCGGCTCAGCGCGGCCGGTTCAGCTGGTGGCCTGTGCCTGGGCGTTGGGACGCCAGGTGATCAGCTTGTTCTCGACCACGTCCAGCAGGGCGTCGATGACCAGCACGAAGGCGGCCAGGATGATGATGCCGGCGAACACGCCCACGGCATTGAAGTTGCCCTCGGCCTGCGCGATCAAGTAACCCAGGCCCGCCGAGGCCCCGAGGTACTCACCGATGATCGCGCCGACCACCGCGAAGCCCACCGAGGTGCGCAGCGAGGACAGGATCCAGCTGGCTGCTGCAGGGAAGTAGACATGGCGCAGCAGGTCGCTACGGCTTGCGCCCAGGATGCGGGCATTGGCCAGCACCACCGGATTCACCTCGCGCACGCCCTGCATGGCATTGAAGAACGTGGTGAAGAACACCAGGGTGACCGCCAGCGCCACCTTCGACCACAGGCCCAGCCCCAGCCACAACACGAAAATCGGCGCCAGCACTACGCGCGGAATTGCGTTGAAGCCTTTGATGAAGGGGTCGAGGATACGCGCCGAGCGTCGGCTCAGGCCCAGCCACACGCCGCCAGCCACACCCAGGCCGGTGCCGATGATGTAGCCCAGCGCGGTTTCGGTCAGGGTGATGTAGACGTGCTGGTAGAACGAGGTATCGGACAGCCAGGTCCAGGCCTGCTGCACGATCGCTGTTGGCGAAGGGAAGAAGAACGGATCGATCACGCCCAGCGCGATACCGCCTTCCCAGCCGCCGAAAACGGCGACTACCAGGGCCAGCTGGATGAATTTGTCAGTCTTGGCGTGCATAGCTCTTCTCCACTTCGCCGCGCAGGCAGGCCCAGATGTCGCGGTACAGGTCGGTGAAACGGTCATCCAGCTTGATCTCGGCCACATTGCGCGGACGCTCCAGATCCACGTCGAAGCTGCGCACCACGCGGCTGGCTGGGCCGGAGGACAGCACCACCACGCGATCCCCCAGGGCGATCGCTTCTTCCAGATCGTGGGTGATCAGGATCACCGAGCGCCGGTCCTCCTGCCACAGGCGCAGCAGCTCGTTCTGCATCAGGTGCCGGGTGTGGATGTCCAGCGCCGAGAACGGTTCATCCATCAGGATCACCTTCGGCTCGACGATCAGCGCCTGCGCCATCTGCACGCGCTTGCGCTGGCCACCGGACAGCTGATGGGGGTAGCGATGCTCGAAACCGGCCAGGCCGACCTTGGCCAGCCACGCGTTGGCCTTGGCCTTGCGTTCGGCTTCGGGCACGCCGCGGAAGCGCAGGCCGAGTTCAACATTCTGGTAAGCCGTCTTCCACGGCAGCAGCGCATCCTGCTGGAACAGGTAGCCGACCGACTCCTGCACACCGCTGACGGTGCGGCCGTCGATGCTGACCTGCCCGGAAGACGGCTTCAGCAGACCCGCCACGGAATTGAGGATGGTGCTCTTGCCGCAGCCGGTCGGGCCGACGATGGCAAGGAACTCGCCGTCACCCACCTGGATGTCGACATCACGCACGGCGGTGAATTCGCCGAAGGACATGGTCACCTTGTTGAGGGCGACCATGGTCTGTGCAGGCTCCAGCTGCGGCGCGCCGTTGAGCTGGCGCACGGTGGCATTGAGGGCCATGGGGTTACCTCCGCTTACGGTTGGGCCGCCGGCGCCGCAGCGTTGGCACGCTCGACGAAGGCATTGGTGTAGGTCCTGGACAGATCGATGTTGGCCTTGGCCACATCCGTGTTGAACTCGCGCAGCACCTTCAGTGGGGTTTCCAGGTCGGCCGGCGTGAAGTGACCGTCCCGGGTAAAGATCGCGCGGGCGTTCTCCACCGCGCGGGCATAGGTGGCGCGGTCGCCGGAGACGTAGCTGTCCGGCAGGGCCGCGACGATCTCCTCGGCGCTGTTGTCGGCGATGAACTTCAGCGCCATCTGCTCGGCCCGGGCAATCTTCGCGGCCGCCTCCGGTCGCTTGTCCAGGAAGCTCTGGTTGGCGTACATCACCGAGGTCGGGTACAGGCCGCCATAGACCTGGCGGGCGCCGTCATCGCTGCGCGCGTCGAGGAGGATCTTCCCGACCTTGCGCTCGGTGATCAGGGTGGCGGCCGGGTCGTAGTTGACCAGCAGGTCGATCTTGCCCTGCTCCAGCGCGGCGACCGCTGCGGCGCCCGAGCCGACGCCGATCAGCGAGATGCTATCGGCCGGAATATCATGCTGGGCGAGGAAGTGACGGACGAAGAAGTCTGACGAGGAGCCCGGTGCGGTAATGCCGACCTTCTGGCCCTTGATGGTCTCCGGGCGGGCCGGATCGAAGGTGGCATCCTCGCGGCCGGCCATCACCAGGCCGGAGTTGCGCGAGAGCAGCACGAAGGCCACCACGTCCTTGCCCTTGGCCTGCATCTGGATGGTGTGGTCGTAGAAGCCGACGGCCACGTCGGTGGAATTGGCCACCAGCGCCTGCAATACCTTGGAGCCGCCCTGGGCGAAGTTCTCGGTCTTCACTTCGAGACCGACATCCTTGAAATAGCCCTTTGCGTCGGCGATGAAGAACGGCAGGTTGTTGAGGTTGTAGGAGCCGACGCTGATGCGTACCGGTGCATTGTCAGCGCTGCCTGTGGTCGCACCTTCGGCGCGGCCGCTGTTGCTGCATCCGGCCGCGGCCAGACCAGCCGCGCACAGCGCGGCCATCAGGAACTGCTTGTACATCATCCCTCCCAGGAGTGAAGCATCTACGTTGTAATGGCGGGCATGCGTGTCTACGCCGGCCCGTCCGGATTCAGATCATGCCGCTGACGTCCATTGGCGGGCTTGGGTGGCACTGGCCGTGGTGGGCGCGGGCGAAGTCGCGTACACGCGCCCCTCGAACAAGCGGCGCGCGGTGCGGACCACGCTGGCAATCACCGGCGAATCGCCCGAGCTGCGACTGAGGCCCACCTCCAGGGCCCCGCTCGGATGTTCGAGGGTAATGCGGCCGGGAACGGACAGGCATCCGACCAAAGTGTGGGCCAGCGTGCCCGGCGTGACGGCGGCGGTGGCCAGGCCAACGGCACCGGTAATGGCCAGCGCGGTGTGGCATTGATGCGGCATGAAATAGCGCACCTGCAGATCGCCCCCATGTTGCGGCGCCGACAGCAGCACCGGCTTCGGAATGACCTTGTTGCCGGCGTCGGCGATGCCCATGCGGGCGCCCGCCTCGATGCGCAGCGCTTCCAGCCGGCGCATGAATACCGCGTCCGCGTTCAGTTCGGCGGGCGGGGCATCGCCGCGCATGCCCAGGTCTTCGGCACGCACCAGCATCATCGGCATCGCGCAGTCCACCAGGCTGACCGGCACTCCATCAATGGTCTCCTGCGCGTGCCCGCTGGGCAGCAGCTTGCCGGTGCGGGCACCTGCCGCATCAAGGAAGGAGAGCCTGACCGGCGAAGCCGAGCCCGGCGCGCCGGCAATGCGCGTGTCACCTCGGTACACCACGTTGCCGCCGGGCGTTTCCACCGTGGCGACGATCAGCTTGCCGGTGTTGACGTTGTGGATGCGCACCTCGGTCTGCGGATCCTGCGCCTGCACCAGCCCACGCTCGATGGCATACGGGCCTACGGCCGCCAGCATGTTGCCGCAGTTGGGCGAGGTATCCACCACCTGCTGCTCTACCCGTACCTGGGCGAACAGGTAGTCGACATCGGCGTCCGGACGGCTGGAGCGGTCGATGATCGCCACCTTGCTGGTCAGCGCGTTGCCTCCGCCGATGCCATCGATCTGCAGCGGATGCCCCGATCCCATCACTTCCAGCAGCAGGCGATCGCGTTCGGCGGTGTCCGCCGGCAGGTCGCTGGCCAGGAAGAAAGGGCCCTTGGAGGTGCCGCCGCGCATGAGGACGCAGGGAATGCTGAGCAGATCGTTGGACATACGTGTGCTAGATTGATGCGTATAGGGGATGAATGACCCCTCTGTGATTCGATACTGGCATGACCCCAATTGATCTGTGAATTGCTGATTTTTGGATGATTGATACCTAATGAGCATCAATTGCGAAATCCTGGATCTGCGTGCGTTCCTGCTGGTGTCGGAGACCCGCAGCTTCCATCGCGCCGCGGAAATCCTGCACGTCTCCCAGCCAGCATTCAGCCGGCGTATCCAGAAACTGGAACAGGCGGTGGGGTCGCCGCTGCTGGAGCGCACCACGCGCAGCGTCAGTACCACCGCTGTCGGCGAGAACCTGCTGCCGCTGGTGCGCCGCATGCTGGAGGAATTCGATGGATCACTGTTCTCGCTGCGCGGCCGCGAGGACACCCGCGGCGCGACAGTGACCATCGCCTGCCTGCCGACGGCGGCGTTCTACTTCCTGCCCAGCGTGATGGCGCGTTTCCACGAAGCGCACCCGAACGTGCGCTTCCGCATTCTGGATATCCCGGCCACGGAGGGTCTGCAGGCAGTGGAACGTGGCGAAGTGGAGTTCGGCATCAACTTCATGGGCGCCAACGATCCGAATCTCGATTTCGACGTACTGGCAGAGGACCCGTTCGTGCTGGCGTGCCGTCGCGATCATCCGCTGGCGCGCAAGCGCAAGGTGGAATGGGCCGACCTGGCCGAGCACCAGTTGATCACCGTGCATCGCACCAGCGGCAACCGCACGCTGCTGGATGGTGCGCTGGCGCGCGAGAACCTCAAGTTGAGCTGGCACTACGAAGTGACCCACCTGTCGACGTCACTGGGCATGGTCGAGGCGGGCATCGGGGTGTCGGTGCTGCCGAAGATGGCCACGCCAGATGGGGATCACCCCACCCTGGTGACGCGCGCGATCGGCAACCCGGTGGTGTCACGCACGATCGGCATCGTCCGCCGCCGCGGCGCCCTGCTCTCGCCCACGGCGGAGCGATTCCTGCAGATGCTGATGAGCCAGTGGCGTGGGGAGGCGTGAGCAGCCCCGCAGTTCACGCACCCATCCGTTCCGGCACACTGGGCGCTGACAGGGCCGCCCTTCATGACGAGGCCGCGAAGATCGACGCAATACCTGCAAGCGATCCCACGGCCACCCATGAGAGCGTGGCGAATGCAGTCAGCAGTACCTTCGGGTGGACGGCCTGCGCTTCGTTCTGGGCCTCCGACCGTCGCGCATAGGGCCTGGAGAAACCCAGCAGTTCGCCGGTGACAGTCAACACCCCCATCAGGATCAGTGCGGTCACGCAGAAGCCGAACATGGAGCCTATGAAGGCCAAATGGCGGGTGTCGCCGATAGCCGGCTGAGTCCCGGCCAGGGCTTCCACAAGTTGCCCCGTCCACCGTGCGGGCAGCCAAGCCAGGGCTGCGACAATGCCGAATTGACTGGCCACGTTGATCCAGAACCAGGATGTGGTCTTCATGACGTCAGCGTTTCCGGTGTTGGCCAGTGGCGGGCATCGTGACGCCTGCGCCAGCCCCGCGCAACGCTGCATGGGGAAGCCAGCCAGCGGCCGGCACTACCAGGTCAATCAGCCTGCGGTTTCCAGCCCCTTGCCTGCCGCATCCATCCGCAACGAGGCCAGGTACCGGCAGTACTTGCCGACGAACATGAGCGGTCCCTTGGTGAGCGGTGGCGAGGGGCCCTCGCCTTGGCGCTCACTATTCGCTTCCGCCCCAATGGCGACCAGTGACAGCTGTCAGTCTTCGTGGATTACGCCGCGCGCACCGCGACCACGCTGCCGGTACTGCTCGATCCACTCCAGCGAGGGCGCAACACCGCCGAACGGGAACAGGTGCGGACTGACCTGGCCATGCGCGCTGGTCAACCCCTTCACCAGGCGATCGACGAAAACCTCCGGCCCCGCCGTTCCGAGCAGGCGGCCGATCGAGATGCCATACCGGGCGAGCATCGATGCACTGGCGCCTACGCCGCACATCGCCGCATAACGCAGCAAGCGGGTGATGCTGGCCGGACCCGGCACACCGACCAGCACCGGAACGGTGATGCCACGCGTGCGCAGTGCATCCAGCCAGGTCAGCACGGTATCGGCATCGAACGCGAACTGGGTGACGATCAAGGGGGCCATGCCGCGTGCTTCTATGCGCTGGCATTTGTGTTGAAGCGCCTGCCAGCGTTCGTCACTGCTCATTACCGGGTGGCCTTCCGGATGCCCGCCGATGGCGGCGACCTTGATACCGTGTCGCTCCAGAAGACCGGTCTCGATGATCGACGCGCTGTCTGCAAATGGTCCGATGGGCGTGGCCAGGTCACCCGCGATCAGCAGGCAACGCGCGACCCCGGCTTCGCCGGCGGTACGTTCCAGGAAGCGTTCAAGCGCTGCGTGTGACCCGATACGCCGCGCGGAGAGATGCGGCATCGGCTCGAAGCCGAGCTCGCGCACCGCGCATGCGGCGGCCAGGCGTGCGTCGTCGTCCTCGCTGGCCAGCCAGGGAATGGAGATGATTGTGCCGCGCGGTATGCGGGCCGCCTCGGCGCGCAGCGCAGGCATGGCTTTCGCGCTGACTTCCAGTGAAAAGGCGTTGATGAAGGCTTCCGCGTGCGCTGAGGTACCGACCGGCATCAGCGCGCCTCGCGTGCATTGCCGGCAAGCGGCGAGCTGTTGCGGGCCAGTTCGATGAAGGCCTGCAGGTAGTCGATACCGGTATCGGCCTCGCGCGCGCCCAGGTAGATCTGCTTGGGGATGCCCTTGGCGCCCAGCCGTACGGGCACCACGTCCATGCGCGTGGCGTACTCCTCCACCAGCCAGCGCGGCATGGCAGCCACGCCGCGGCCGCTGGCCACCATCTGCATCATGATGTCGGTGGTTTCAATGGCCTTGTGGCGCCGCGGCGTGATGCCGGCCGGCAGCAGGAACTGGTTGTAGATGTCCAGGCGCTCGAACGGCACCGGGTAGCTGATCAGCACTTCCTGGCCGAGCTGGCGCGGCTTTACGTAGTCCACCTTGGCCAGGGCGTGGTTGCTGGCCACCACCAGCACCTGCTCGTAGTCGAACACGGGAATGAACTTCAGGCCTGGCTTCAGCAATGGGTCGGGGGTGACCAGCAGGTCGATCTCATAGCCGAACAGCGCGCCGATGCCGCCGAACTGGAACTTCTGCTTGACGTCCACATCCACATCCGGCCACGCGGCCAGATACGGCGAGACGATCTTCAACAGCCACTGGTAGCAGGGATGGCACTCCATGCCGATGCGCAGCGCGCCGCGCTCGCCCTGTGCGAACTGGCCCAGCCGCTCCTCGGCCAGGTCCAGCTGCGGCAGCACGCGGTTGGCGACTGCCAGCAGGTATTGCCCGGCCTGGGTCAGCCGCAGGCTGCGGCCTTCGCGCAGCCACACATCGGTGCCGAGCTGCTGCTCCAGCTTTTTCATGCTGTGGCTCAGGGCTGACTGGGTCAGGTTGAGCACGCCGGCCGCGGCGGTGAGCGAGCCCTGCTGCTCAACCTGCTGCACGATGCTGAGGTGGATCCGTTCCAGCATGACGATGAATCTCGCTCATGGATTGGTGAAGTAATACCATTTTACGTCATGGAAGGCACTGACTAGGATCGGGTCATGCTTTCACCTGCCCACCCCCTTCGAATCGTCGCCGTCTCCGGCGGATTGCAACGCCCTTCCAGGGCCGCCACGCTGGCCGAGCATCTGCTGGACCTGATCGGCGAGGACATCCATTGCGAGCAACACCTGATCGAACTGGGCGAGCTGGCGCCGCAGCTGGCCGGCGCACTGTGGCGCTCACAGTTGCCCGACGCTGTGGAGCGGCAGCTGGTTGCTGTTGAACAGGCCGACGTACTGGTGGTGGCAACGCCGGTCTACCGCGGTTCGTACACGGGGCTGTTCAAGCACTTCTTCGACTTCATCCACCAGGACGCACTGGTCGACACCCCCATCCTTCTGGCCGCCACCGGTGGCAGCGAGCGCCACTCGCTGGTGATCGACCATCAGCTGCGCCCGCTCTTCAGCTTCTTCCAGGCGCGCACCCTGCCATTGGGTGTCTACGCCACCGATCGCGATTTCGCCGACGGCCGCGTGCACAGCGACGCCCTGATCGAGCGGGCGCGACTGGCGGTACGGCGGGCCATGCCGCTGCTGGCGCTGCCCCGCCATCGTGCCACCGCCCTTGAGGCCGCCGCAGCGCTTTGAATGCCGGATGCCCTCGCCCGCATCCGGATGCCACCCCGCAACACGGAACGCCGCCCATGACGACCGACACCTTCACCTTCAGCATCACGCGCATCCCCTTCAACGAGGACTACCAGCCCGCCGATGGCACGCGCATCACCACCAATTTCGCCAATCTGGCGCGCGGGGCATCCCGGCAGGAGAACCTGCGCAACACGATCAGCATGATCAACAACCGCTTCAACGATCTGGCGCACTGGGACAACCCGAGCGCGGATCGCTATGCGGTCGAGCTGGACATCATCTCGGTGGAGATGCACATCGACGGCAGCGATGGCAGTGATCCGTTCCCGTTGATCGAGGTCCTGCGCCCAACCATTGTCGACACGCAGACCGGTGCGCGTACCGAGGGTATCGTCGGCAACAACTTCTCGTCCTACGTGCGCGACTACGATTTCAGCGTGGTGCTGCCGGCCAGCAACGAGGGCAAGGCCACCTTCGGCATTCCAGAGGGCTTTGGCGACCTGCATGGCAAGCTGTTCAAGCACTTCCTGGAGTCTGACGCCTACCGTGCCAACTTCAGCAAGGGGCCGGTGATCTGCATCAGCGTATCCAGCAGCAAGACCTACCACCGCACCGAGAACCACCATCCGATCCTGGGCGTGGAATACCGCCAGGGCGAGTTCTCTCCCACTGACCAGTATTTCGACAAGATGGGCCTGCAGGTGCGCTACTTCATGCCACCGGGCAGCGTGGCGCCGCTTGCCTTCTACTTCCAGGGCGACCTGCTGGGGGATTACTCGAATCTGGAACTGATCGGCACCATCAGCACGATGGAAGCGTTCCAGAAGATCTACCGCCCGGAGATCTACAACGCCAACTCCGTGGCCGGCAAGGTCTACCAGCCCAGCCTGAAGCACCAGGACTATTCGTCCACCCGCATCGTCTACGACCGCGAAGAGCGCAGCCAGCTGGCGGTCAAGCAGGGCAAGTTCACCGAAGAACACTTCATCAAGCCGTATCGCGCCGTGCTTGAGCAGTGGGCTGCCCGCTGATCCATCGATTTTCCATTCGCCCCCAGGAAACAAGACGCAATGTCGACGAAGAAACTGCTCCCTACCTCCACCGCCGGCAGCCTGCCCAAGCCGTCCTGGCTGGCAGAACCCGAAAAACTCTGGTCGCCCTGGAAGCTGCAGGACGAAGGCCTGACTGAAGGCAAGCAGGATGCCCTGCGCCTGTCCCTGCAGGAACAGCAGCATGCCGGCATCGATATCGTCAGCGACGGCGAGCAGACCCGGCAGCACTTCGTCACCACCTTCATCGAACACCTCAGCGGCGTTGATTTCGAGAAGCGCGAGACCGTGCGCATCCGCAACCGCTACGATGCCAGCGTGCCGACCGTGGTCGGCGCAGTGAGCCGTCCGAAGCCGGTGTTCGTGGAGGATGCGAAGTTCCTGCGCCGGCAGACCACGCAGCCGATCAAGTGGGCACTGCCTGGCCCGATGACGATGATCGACACGCTGTACGACGCGCACTACAAGAGCCGTGAGAAGCTGGCCTGGGAATTCGCGAAGATCCTCAACGAGGAAGCAAAGGAGCTGGAAGCCGCTGGCGTGGACATCATCCAGTTCGACGAGCCGGCCTTCAACGTGTTCTTCGACGAAGTGAACGACTGGGGCGTAGCCGCGTTGGAGCGTGCGATCGAAGGACTGAAGTGCGAGACCGCCGTGCACATCTGCTACGGCTACGGCATCAAGGCCAACACCGACTGGAAGCAGACGCTGGGGTCGGAATGGCGGCAGTATGAAGAGTCGTTCCCCAAGCTGCAGACCTCCAACCTCGACATCATCTCGCTGGAATGCCACAACTCGCACGTACCGATCGACCTGATCGAGCTGGTGCGTGGCAAGAAAGTGATGGTCGGCGCCATCGACGTGGCGTCCAGCACGGTGGAGACCGCCGATGAAGTAGCCAACACCCTGCGCAAGGCCCTGCAGTTCGTGGATGCCGACAAGCTTTACCCGAGCACCAACTGCGGCATGGCGCCGCTGGCCCGTGAAGTGGCACGGGGCAAGCTGCGTGCGCTCAGCGAAGGGGCCCGGATCGTGCGTGAGGAGCTTTCGGTGTAGCCCTGGCTGGAGATGTGTTCCCGTTTCGGCGCGAGGAGGATGGAATCTGGCCGGGTACAGACCAGGCTCCACCTCGTCCCTGCACCTCGGGCCTGGCGGCCATCATGCGCGGCCTTGGTGTCAGCGCTTCCTTGATCCTCCCCATCTCCCCTGCCCCGGCTTCAGCCAGGCGCCGGGCCTGCTGCCGCTGCTCCCGCGTCAGCACCTGCGAGGGCACGGCGCCCGCGCCGGGCGCAACAGCCACCAACCGCGCCACCGCATCGCGCAGAGGCAACTGCGGGCAGAGCCGTGCAGCACACCAGCGCTCGGCGTAGCGCTTGGCCTGACGGGCGCTGGCGGCGGACACGACCTTGGCCTGTGACATCTTGCGTGCGTCCAGATACAGGCGGAACCCGAGCACGGCATGCGGCACGATACTGGCCACCGAACGGCCGTTCCACCACAGATCCCAGCGCTCGCCGCTTTGCACCCACCCGGATGGCCGGGAGGCGGTCATGCACGCAGGGAATTTGAACGAAGAAGAGGCCATGGCGGGAAGGATACGAACACCCGTCGCATGACTTGAGACCGGGCGAACACCTGCGCAGAAGGCTGCCCGGATGCACCATTAACGTGACGCATCACGCTCGATGATGCTTTCGATCCAGTTGAGGTAGCGGGACACGCGGACGTTGTAAACCACCTGGCCATAGAAGCCCGCCTCTAGCGCATGCTCGGGAACGGCGGTGATCCAGGAGCCGAGGCCCACCAGCTGCCAGGTCCCTTCCTTACTGATCAGCAGCGGGCCGCCGCTGTCGCCGTTGCCGAGCACGCCCTCAAGGGGAAGGCCCTGCGGAGGTGGATCGAACCGGTACCAGAGATAGCGCGTGTTGCCGCCGGTGATCGCGTTGCAGGCTCGCCGCAGCGTCGTACGATGCGACCCGCCGGGCGCCAGCCCCACGGCACCGTTGCCGGTGGCGCCTTTCCCTATCAGGGAGGCGACCTGCGTGACCTCGTCGGCGCCACGGTAGAGTGCGACCGGCGGCACACCGCTCACCGGGGCGGCAAGTCTGATCAGTGCAATGTCGTCCGACGCTGCCAGAAACGCATGGATTTTCGATGCGCTCCCGGTTGCCATCGCTTCCTTGCCCAGCGCCTCGGGCATCCTCCGGTAGCCGGGGTGCAGGAAGACACGCTCGACGCCGTAGCCCTTCCCATCGATGGTGATCGTGGCATCCATCCCCTCCATCGGCGCGGCATGCGCGGCAGTCAGCACCCACTGCGGTGCGATCAGGACGCCGTGCCCCTCGCCCGGCATGTCTGCAAGTGCCGGGAACACCGATGCGTCGATCCGGTACCTGGCATCGTCAACATCATCGCGGATGACCACGGCACCGGCGGCGAACGGGAGCGTGGCCAATGCCAGGAAAATCCAGCGGTTCATGATTGCTTTCATCCTTGCAGTTCAATCACAACAGCCTAGGGGATATCCCTGCAATACGGGGAGATCGTGCGACCACTCCCGGCGATGGCCGACGAACCCGGGGAAACGGGAGTTGAAGCCAGGTGGGCCATGCCCTACCTGCGGCCACGATAGGGTTCACAGCCCACGCCGTCATTGTCACGATCGAGGTGCGGGCCATACCCCGGATCACCACGCCGTACCGGCGCAACCCCGGCGGCGCGGGCCTCCGCGCAGTTGGCAAATGCCCGGGAACCGCGCGCGGGGGCGGGGGCGAAACTCCTGCGCGGAGTGTCGACGTATCGAGGGGCAGCTGGAGCGCCTCGATGGCAGTGATACTCACCCGTTTTCCGGTTGGTGTGGCAACCCTGCTTGTCGAGCCCGCCCGGATGCGCGAGCGCATTGGCGGACAGTGCCAGTGCGAGCATGCCGGATGCAGCCAATACGATGGAATCTCGGCGCCGGGTATCCATGCCTTCCCCCTGTCAGGCAATCCTGCCAAAGGGAAGGCTAGCATGGTGTCTCGACCGCCAGGCTTGACGCTGCAGCGGCGACCACTCAGCGCTGGTAGTCCTTCAGGAACAGCCAGGTGATCAGCGTGGCATCCGGCCCCTTCGGGTCGGTGAATGGCAGGCCCGACTGGCTGCCGCTCCAGGCATGCCCCATGCCCTGCACCACATAGTGCTGGACCAGCGTCCTGCCGCCGTACGCGTAGGTGTCGACGGTATACGCGCGGCCGCCCGGCACCTGGCCGTGATAGATGCTGGTCGGCACGTACTTCACCGAATCGTTGTCCATGCCGTCGTCGGCCAGGTCATTGGTCTGCAGGAACTGGCGCACGGCCTGCTGCCCGTTCACCGGGTTGACGGTGAGGTCGGCGCTGCCATGGAACACCAGCACCGGCAGCGGTCGCGGCGACGGCGAACCTGAACACTGCCATGCCAGGCGACCGTTGCTGTCCGGCGAGTAGATGCTGCCAGCCAACAGTGCGTAGGCGCTACCGGAAATCGTGGTCGCGCCCTTGAACATGCCACCGGAATGGATGGCACCTGCGGCGAACACGTCCGAATAGCAGCCCAGCATGATCGAGGTCATCGCGCCGCCCGCCGAAATGCCGGTGACGTACACGCGATGCGGATCAACGCTGTAAGCCGCCTTCACCTTTTCCACGATGCCGGCCAGGAGCGAGGGCTCGCCACTGTCGCGTGCCTGGTTGATCGGCAGCTGCCAGTTCCAGCAGCGGGCCGGATTGGAGGTGACGTTCTGCCGCGGGTAGACCACGATGAAGCCTTCGGTGTCGGCCACATCGTTGAAGCCCGAGGCCTCGCCCATCAGGTTCGGCCCGGTCACGCAGCCGTGCAGCACCAGCAGCAGAGGCAGCGGTTGTGTGTCGTCGTAGCCGGCGGGCACCCACACCTGGTATTCGCGGGCGCCGAACAGATTGCCGTACAGGCCAATGTCCCAATGCCCGGCCGGGCCTGCGGCAACGGCGCTGCCCGCCATCGCCAGCCAACTGCACAGTATCAGCAGTACAACCTTGATCGAATCGATTCCGGATTTCATGGCCAGATCCTCATGCGTGAGTCGTGGATGAAGGGGTACCGGGATGCGCTTCCGGCTGGGGGCGCGCCCAGTATCCGCATCCGGCGGCCGCTGCCGACTGGACCTAGGTCCACTCGCCGCTGCCCGATGACACCGCTAGCCTTGGCTGCAGGGGTGGCAATGGGCCATCTGCAAGCACCTGCCTGGGGGAGGACCGAATGAAACGGAATTGTTTGAGTCTCATGATCGGCGCGCTGCTGGCCTCCGGGCCGGTACTGGCACAGGAAGCACCCCAGGCCACGCCGACGGTGAGCAGGACTGCATCACCCACCAACCTGGGCAGCATCAAGGTCACCGCACGCAAGCGCGAGGAAACCCTGCAGGAGGTGCCGGTTGCCGTCACTGCGTTTACCTCCGAGGCGCTGGACAAGATGAATGTCCAGGACATCAGCGACCTGGATGCGCAGGTGCCCAACCTGACCATCTACGCTGCCCGCGGCGCCAGCAGCACGGTCACCGCCTACATCCGTGGCATCGGCCAGTCCGATCCCACCTGGGGCGCCGATCCGGGCGTGGGCATCTACCTGGACGACGTCTATATCGCGCGTCCGCAGGGTGCGCTGCTGGATGTGTTCGATGTCTCGCGCATCGAGGTGCTGCGCGGCCCGCAGGGCACGCTGTATGGCAAGAACACCATCGGCGGCGCGATCAAGTACATCTCGCGCGGCCTGCCCACCCAGACCGAGGGCTTCGCCCAGATCACCGTGGGCAACTACAGCCAGCTGGATGCGAAGGCGGCCATCGGTGGCCCGATCGGCGGTGCCGACAGCGGCCTGCGCGCCCGTGTGGCGGTGGCCAGCATGAACCACGACGGGTTTGGCGAGAACACCTTCAACGGCCAGCCGGTCAGCGACAAGCAGATCAACGCGGCACGCCTGAATCTGGGCGCGTATGCGGGCGATGACCTCGACGTGCAGTTCGCACTGGACTGGATCGACGATCAGTCCGGCATGCGCGGCTCGAAGATGCTGGCGCCCAATCCGTTCCTGCGCGCCTACCCGCCGATGGACAGTCGCTATGACATCCGCTCGGGCATGCGCAACCTCAACAACGTGGAGAGCAAGGGCGCCTCGGCCACGGTGAACTGGCGGCCGAACGAAGACATCGCACTGAAGTACGTGATCGCCAAGCGTGAATCGGACAGCGAGGCCAACATCGACTTCGATACCGCGCCGGTCAAGCTCGCCGACGTGGGTGGCACCTACCACGACGACCAGGTCAGCAACGAAGTGCAGGTGAACTACGATGCCGGCGGCCGGATGCGCGGCGTGGTCGGCCTGTACCAGTTCAGCGGCGAAGCTGGCGGGCAGATCCAGAACAACTACTTCAGTGCGCAGTTCGCCGACAACCAGGGCAAGGTGCTGACCGACAGCATCGCGCTGTACGCGGACTGGACCTTCGACCTGACCAGCAGACTGAAGCTCGATGTCGGCGCCCGCTACACCGACGAGGACAAGCGCGCGATCGTGCTGAACCGCCTCTACGCCGACCCGGGCTTCAGCCGGCCGGTGGCGGTGACCGCCGATTTCGACAAGAAGACCAACTTCAAGAACGTCTCGCCCAAGGTCTCGCTGGACTACCAGATCACCCCGGACATCATGGTCTATGGCCTGGCGACGCGTGGCTTCAAGTCCGGTGGCTACAACATCCGTGCCAACGCGGCGGCGGTACCGCGCTCGGCGGAGCCGTTCGATGACGAGACCGTGGACAGCTACGAAGTCGGCAGCAAGATGGCCTTCCTCGACCAGCGCCTGTTCCTGAACCTGTCGGCGTTCTACAACAAGTACAAGGACATCCAGCTGTCGGTGTTCACCGGTCTGGATACCAACGGCGATGGCATCGACGATTCCTTCTTCGGCGACTTCACCAACGCCGGCGCCGGTACCGTCAAAGGCCTGGAAGTCGAGTATCAGTACCTGCCCAGCCAGCACTGGCTGATTTCCGGCAACCTGGCATGGCTGGATACCAGGTACGACGAGTACATGGACCGCGGCATCAACGTGGCCAGGCAGATGAAGTTCACCAATGCCCCGGAATTCTCTGGTGCGTTCAACGTGGAATACCGCACCGACCTGGCCAACGGCAGCAACCTGTCGGCACGGGTGAGCTACAGTTACCAGAGCGAAGTGTGGCCGACCACCGACCTCAGCCCGGTGATCCGACAGCAGGGTTACGGGCTGGTCAATGCCGGCGTCATCTGGCGCTTGGATGACGCGTGGACCTTCTCGCTGCAGGGCACCAACCTGGCCGACAAGGAATACCGCACCACCGGCTACAACATCCCGGCGGTCGGCACGCTGATTGGCTTCTATGGCCCACCACGCGAATATAGCCTCAGCGTCCGTTACGATTTCTAGCGCATCCGTTACGATCTTCAGGAAGCTTCTGCATGACGCAGTCTTACGACGACCTGTACTGGAACAGCAATGATGGATTGCGCCTGCATGCGCGCGACCATGCACCCGATGCGGGGCAGGCAGCGCGTGGCACAGTGGTCTGCATTCCAGGACTGACCCGCAATGGTGCCGACTTCGATGCGCTTGCCAATGTACTCACCGCCGAGGGCTGGCGCGTGATCGCGGTCGACCTGCGTGGTCGTGCAGGCTCGGAACGCGCATATGACCCGTCCAGCTACAACCCGCGTGCCTATGCGGATGACATGGTTGCGTTGCTGCGCTCGCAGAGCATCGACAAGGCGGTGTTCATCGGCACCTCGCTGGGCGTGCTGGTGACCATCACCCTCGCCTCGCGCGCGCCCGGGCGGATTTCCGGGGCGGTGCTCAACGATGCCGGCCCCAAGGTGCCACGCGAGGCGCTGGCACGGATCGGCAAGTACGCCGGCAAGCCGGTCCCGCCGATGGACCTGGTGCAGGCCACGGCCTACGTGGAATCCATCGGCAAGGCTGCGTTCCCGCGCTTCAGCACCGACGACTGGCGGCAGATGGCGGTGCGCACCTTCCGCCCGCGCAGCGATGGCCTGTTGGAACTGGACTACGACCCGGCAGTGATCCGTACTACCCGGCCATGGTTGCTGTGGCTGTTGCGTCCGCTGCTGTGGCGTGCGGTCCGCGGGCTGACCGCACGGGTGCCGGTGCTGGTGGTACGTGGTGCGCTGTCCGACATTCTGCCGGCCGATGTCGCGCGGCAGATGGCGGCCACCTCGGAAAGTGCCCGCCTGGTGGAGGTGCCCGATGTGGGGCACGCGCCGATGCTGTCCGAGCCAGAGGCGCGTGACGCGATCCTGACCTTGCTGGAGCGTGTGGCGTGAGTGCGGACAGCGACCTGCCTCCCGCCCTGCAGGCGTTGCAGCAGTGGGCAGCCAGCGAGCGGCTGAGTGGCGTGACCCGCGTGGACCAGACGCGTATCGATGCCTTTGCCGACGCCACCGGCGACCACAACTGGATCCATGTCGATCCAGCGCGGGTGCAGGCCCAGATGCCGGGTGGGCAGACCATCGCACACGGCTTCCTGCTGCTCTCGCTGACGGTGGAGGACGATGTGGCCGCCCTCGCTGGCTTCCCCGGCATCGCCCACGTGCTCAACTACGGCTTGAACAAGGTCCGCTTCCTGGCGCCGGTGCCGAGCGGGTCCGAGGTGCGGGTACGCTCGCAGCTGGTGTCACTGGACGCGCGGCAGCCCGGCCAATGGCTGCTGACCCAGCGCAAGGCCGTCGAGCGGGTTGCTGATGGCGAGCTGGCACTGGTCGCTGAGCAGCTGTCACTGATCGTGATCGCCTCCTAGCACCACCCTCCCCGCTTCTCTCCCTACACTGGAGCGATGTTGACGCCCTCCATCGTCCTCTTCGCCTGCATTGCATGGACCGCACTGCTGTTTGGCGTGGCGCTGTGGGGCGAGCGCCGGGGGCACCGGCTTTCGAGGGCATGGCCGCTCATCTATGCACTGTCGCTGGCCGTGCACTGCACCGCGTGGACCTACTACGGCGCGGCCTCGCAGGGGCTGCAATGGGGCTTTCCGATTCCACCGACCCTGGCCGGGATGGCGCTGATCTTCGCCTTGGGCCTGCCGTTCCTGCTCCGCCTGGGGCGGCTGGCCAAACAGCACAACAGTGCCACCATCGCCGATCTGGTCGTTGCACGACTGCGTGCCGATCGTGGTCTTGGCTTCACCATCACCCTGGTGGCGCTGTTCGGCATCATTCCCTACATCGCACTGCAGCTGAAAGCCGTCAGCCAGGGGCTGGGCGCCCTGCTCGGTGATCGGTTCGCGCCTGCCGGTGCGCAGCTGGACATGTCGTTCTGGTTCGCGCTGACGATGGCTGCGTTCACCCTGCTGTTCGGTGCACGCAAGGCCTCGGCCACCGAGCCCAACCGCGGCATCGTGGTCGCGCTGGGCCTGGAATCGGTGTTGAAACTGGTGGCGCTGTTGGCCATTGGCCTGTATGCGGCGCTGTCCGTGCACACGGCCGGCACACCGCTGCTGGAGAAGATGGTGCAGCTGCCGCCCCCGGCCATCGTGCCGGACTATCTCACCATGGTCGCGCTGGGGGCGATCTCCGCGTTCACCCTGCCTCACCAGTTCCACGTCGGCGTGGTCGAGCTTCGCCAGACATCGGACCTGAAGACGGCACGCTGGATGTTCCCGGTCTACCTGCTGCTGATCGGTCTGCCGTCGGTGCCGATGGCATTGGCCGGTGCTGCGCAGCTGCCGGCCTCGGTATCACCGGACCTGTACGTGCTGGCGCTGCCGCAGGCCGGTGGCCATCATCTGCTGGCGCTGCTGGCCTATCTGGGCAGCCTGAGCGCGGCCACCGGCATGATGATCCTCTCCGGGCTGACCCTGTCGATCATGCTTGGCAACCATGGATTCGGTTCGCGCCTGCTCGGCGGCATCGAGGGTGGCGTGGCCAACGCCGATCTGCGCCCGCGCGTGCTGGCGTTCCGCCGTGCCGGCATCCTCGCCGTGTTCCTGATGTCGTGGCTGTACAGCCGCGCGATGAGCGGCACCGAGGCACTCAGCGATTTCGGCCTGATGTCCTTCACCGCCCTCTCGCAGCTGGCACCGGCTGTGCTGCTGGCGGTGTATCGCCCACGTACGCCCTCCGCGGCCATCATGGCCGGCATCGTGCTGGGCTCGTTGGCCTGGCTGTGGCTGGTACTGCTGCCGATGGTGATCCCGGCCGCGACGCCGTCGGTCGACGCCGACGGGCTGCATTGGTTGTCGGTGGTCTCGCTGCGCGTGCAGCCGGGGCATATCGCCATCAGCATGGGGGCCAGCCTGGCGGTCAACCTGCTGGCCGTGGCCTTGGTGTCGCGGGCCGTGCGTCCGTCCTTGCCGCGGAGGCGGGATGCGGTGGCTGCGGCGTCCCTGCGCAGGACCGCCGGACGCTTCCTTGGCCAGGAGCGTGCGCGCCAGCTGCTGGAGGGCCACGCCGGGCAGATGCTGGATGACGACCGGGTCACCGCCGTCGAGCGTGAGCTGACGGCCGTGGTCGGCGCAGGCATGGCACGGCTGTTGGTCGAAGCCGCACGCGAGGGCGGCGCCGCGCCGCTGGACGCGGTGACCCGCGCCGTCGGCGAGGCCACCCAGGTGCTGCGCTTCAACCAGCGCCTGCTGGAAGCTGCGCTGGAGAACATGAGCCAGGGCATCAGCGTGGTCGATGCGCAGCTGCAGCTGGTGGCCTGGAACAGCCGCTACGCCGCGCTGTTCAGGTTCCCGCCGGAGCTGCTGCAGGTCGGGCAGCCGGTGGTCAACCTCACGGCATGGGCACTGGGACAGCTGAAGATCGGCGACGGCCCTGGCGACACGCCGACCAAGGCATTGCAGCGCCGCGTCGCGCATATGCGCCGTGGCACGCCACACCTGTCCGAACGGATCTTCCCCGATGACACCATCGTCGAGATCCGCGGCAACCCGATGCCGGGCGGTGGCTATGTAGCCACCTTCACCGATGTCACGGCGTTCCGCCGCGCGGAAGATGCGCTCAAGCGCAGTAATGAGAATCTGGAGCGCCGGGTACAGGACCGCACCGCGCGGCTGCAGCAGGCGGTACAGGAGGCCGAGCGCGCGAACGCAGCGAAAACGCGCTTCCTGACGGCGGTCGGCCATGATCTCATCCAGCCCCTGCATGCGGCCCAGTTGCTGACCGAGGCGATGTCGCAGCACATCGAGTCCGAGTTCCTCGACAGTTTCCTGCGGCAGATCCGCGGCGCATTGGATTCCACTGATGACCTGCTGTCCGGCCTGCTGGATATCTCGCGACTGGAAGCCGGTGGGCTGGTGGCCGATCCGCGCCCCTTCGCGCTGTCGACCGTGCTCGATCCGCTTGCGCAGGAGTTCGCGGTGCTGGCGGCGGCGCGTGGCCTGCAGTTCCGCCACGTGCGGAGCCAGGCCTGGGTCCATAGCGACCCGCTGCTGCTGCGCCGGGTGCTGCAGAACTTCCTGGCCAACGCCATTCGTTACACCCGCCATGGCGGTGTCTTGCTGGGTGCGCGCCGCCAGGGGCAGGCACTGATGATCGGCGTGCATGACACCGGCCCCGGCATTGCTCCGGAGCAGCAGGCGGTGGTGTTCGAGGAGTTCCACCGGATCGATCGCAGCAACGGGCAAGGACTGGGCCTGGGCTTGACCATCGCGCACCGCATCGCCGACCTGCTGCATGCACCCTTGCACCTGCGCAGCGTACCCGGGCATGGCTCGGCCTTCTCGATCAGCGTGCAACGCGCAGCCCCCCCTGTGACTCCGCGCAGTCCACCACCGACGGGCGGCAGCAGCGCCCTGAAGGGAATTCGTGTACTGGTGGTGGACAACGACCCGGACGCACTGGAGGCGATGCGGCAGCTGCTGCATTCCTGGGGTTGCGATGTGATCGCGGCAGGCAACGCCGATGACATCGGACCCTCAGCGCACGAGGCGGCGCTGTGGCTGTTCGACTATCACCTGGATGATGGCGATACCGGTGTTGCGCTGTGGAAGCGGCTGGTGGGCATGCATGGGCCGCGGCCGACGGTGATCCTCAGTGCCGATACCGGCAGCGATACGCGCGAGGCGGTGCGCGGCGTTGGGCTGTCCCTGCTCAACAAGCCGTTCAAGCCGTTGGCGCTGCGCTGGGCGATCAACCACCTGCTGGCGACCACTGCCACGCCCTGACCCATCAGGGCTCGGGAAGCTCTTCGATCTGCCGGGACGGATCGGCCAATCCCATTTCGTGCAGCACGCGGATGGCCTGCGCGCGGTTGCGCACGCCCAGCCGCTCCATGATGCGTGTCATGTGTGCCTTGACCGTGCGCAGCTGTACGCCCAGCCGGTCGGCGATCTGCTTGTTGAGCAGGCCCTCGGCCACCAGCCCCAGCACCTTGTACTGATGTGCCGACAGGCTGGCCAGGCGTGCGGCCAGGTCGGCATCCCTGCTGAACGGTGCCACCCGCGCCACCGGCTCGCGCAGCAACGCTGGAATCCAGCGCTCACCCTCCAGCACGGACTGCAGCGCGGACTGCAGTTCGTTCAAGCCCGAGCTCTTGGGCAGGTAGCCTGCGGCGCCGAGGTCGATGGCACGCCGGATGACCTGCGGCTCCTCGTTGGCGGAGACGATGATGATCGCCAGGCCCGGCTGCAGGGCACGGATCGTGGCCAACCCGGCCAGCCCATGGTTGCCGGGCATGTGCAGGTCAAGCAGCATCAGGTCGATCGACTGGTTCTCGATCACCTCCAGCACGCCGTCCAGCGAATCAGCCTCGCTGATCTGCAGATCGGCGACCGCCTCTTCCGCCGCGCGATGCAGTGCCGCACGGAACAAGGGGTGATCATCGGCGATGAGCAGGGTTGGCATGTCCTGGCGAGATTATCAAATCGGCTGCGCGCGGGAACAGGTACCTAGGTACGCTGGTACAGCAGGAAGGGCTTGCTAGTGTGGGGCGGAGAAGGCCGGCGACCGCAACGCCGTCCACGAGGAAATGCCATGTCATCCGCCCCCACTCCCGATGCCCATGCCTATCCACTGCTGATCAAGCAGCTGCTGCTGATGCCGCTGGCGGTGAGCCCTGGACAGGAAATCGTCTACGGCGACCAGGTACGGTTCGATTACCGCACCCTGCACGCGCGCATCGGCCAGCTGGCAGGCCTGCTGACCTCGCTGGGAGTCGGCCACGGCGACACGGTGGCGGTGATGGACTGGGACAGCAACCGCTACCTGGAGGCCTACTTCGCGGTGCCGATGATCGGTGCGGTGCTGATGATGGTGAACGTGCGCCTGGCCCCCGAGCAGATCGCGTACACGCTGAACCACAGCGGCGCGCGGGCGATCCTGGCCAACCGCGAGTTCCTGCCGCTGCTGGACGCCATCGACGAGCAGCTGCCGGACCTGCGCACCCGCATTCTGCTGGACGATGCTGATGGCCCGCTGCCGCCAGGCTTCGCCACCGAGTATGAAGCGGGCCTGCGTGATGCCACGCCGGTCGTCCGCTTCCCGGACTTCGACGAGAATGCCCGTGCCACGGTGTTCTACACCACCGGAACCACCGGGTTGCCCAAAGGGGTCTATTTCAGCCATCGGCAGCTGGTGCTGCATTCGCTGGCGGCGATGGCCGCGCTCGGCGGCGCCCCCCGCCAGGGCCGCCTGCACCGTGACGACGTCTACATGCCCATGACCCCGATGTTCCATGTGCACGCGTGGGGCCTGCCCTACGTGGCTACCGCGATGGGCATCAAGCAGGTCTATCCGGGGCGCTACCTGCCTGCGAAGCTGCTGGCGTTGATCGCGCGCGAAAAGGTGACCTTCTCGCACTGTGTGCCAACCATCCTTCACATGCTGCTGGAGCATCCGGACGCGGCGCAGACCGACCTGGAGGGCTGGAAGGTGATCATCGGCGGTGCGGCCCTGCCCCGTTCTCTGGCGCAGCGTGCACTGGCACGGGGCATCGACATCTTCGGCGGCTATGGCATGTCCGAGACCTGCCCCCTGCTCACCATCGCCCAGATCGACCTGGACAGCATGACCGATGCCGACGAGGTGCTGTCACTGCGCACCAAGGCCGGCACTCCGGTGCCGCTGGTGGACCTGCGCATTGTCGACCCGGACATGGGCGATGTCGTCCACGATGGCGTGGCCACCGGCGAAGTGGTGGCACGAGCCCCCTGGCTGACCCAGGGTTACCTGCACGATCCGGACGCTTCGGCAGCGCTGTGGGCGGGCGGCTACCTGCACACCGGCGACATCGGCAACATCGATGCAGGTGGCTACCTGCGCGTCACCGATCGCATCAAGGACGTGATCAAGACCGGTGGCGAATGGATCTCCTCGCTCGCGCTCGAAGACATCATCGCACTGCACCCGGCGGTCAGCGAGGTCGCGGTGATCGGTATCGCCGATGCGAAATGGGGCGAACGGCCGCTGCCACTGGTGGTCAGGCAGCCCGGCCGTGATGTGTCAGAGGCGGAGATCATCGAACTGGTCGCAGCGCGCAGCCGTTCCGGAGACATCTCACGCCATGCGATTCCGGAGCGTGTCAGCTTCGTGGATGCGATCGAGCGGACCAGCGTGGGCAAGATCAACAAGAAAAAACTGCGCGGGCTGCATGATCCGGGCGCTGGCACCGGCGGGCGCTGACGCCCTCTGCCGGCACGGCTCAACCGCGCGATGCCCTGCCCTGCAGCAACTGGACCCAGGCCTGGAATCCCTCCAGGAAGCGCTGCAGGCGCTTGCGCGTCGCCGCGTCGAAATCGTCCGCGTCATTGTTGTAGGCGGCCGCTGCTTCGGCCACATAGAGCTGTGGCGAGGCCATGGTCAATGCCCCCATGGCGGTCAATGTATGGCGCAGCTGCGGCTGCGCCAGTTTGGTGCCCCAGTGACCCGGCGTGGCGCCGATGATCGCCACCGGCTTGGCCGAAAGGACCGTGCGGTATTCGGCATCGTCGCGGGACAGCCAATCGAGCGTGTTCTTGAGTACGCCGGGCAGTGACTGGCTGTACTCCGGCGTGGCGATCAGCACGCCGTCAGCGGCTGCAATGGCCGCGCGCAGGCGCTTGACCCCGGCAGGACCGGCCGGGTCGGCGGCTTCCAGGTCTTCGTCGAACAGCGGAATATCGGCAATGGTGTCATGCACGGTCAGCAGCAGGCCCGCAGGCGCGGCGCCTGCTGCAGCCCTGACCAGGCGCCGGTTGTAACTGTTGCTGCGCAGGCTGCCGGCAAACGCCAGGATGTTCAGCGGTGGAGGGTTGTCGGACATGCGGGATTCCTGGAATGAGTCGGTGCGGGGTCACGGGCCAGGCATCGACAGCGCGGGAGGCACCGGGAACGGTCGCGCACAGCGTACCCCAGAAGCATCGCGCCCCAGCTGCAGGTGCAGGTGTCCGCCAGGTCCCGTCAGCCCGTGGCCAGCACGATCACCTGGTCGGCTGCGGTCACCACGCTGCGGCGATGGGTGATGGCCACGATCGTGACATCACCGGCAAGCGCGCGGATATGGCCCATGATCTCGCGCTCGGTCGCCTCGTCCAGCGCCGAGCTGGCTTCATCCAGGAACAGGATGGCGGGCTCTCCGTAGAGTGCACGCGCAATGGCGATGCGCTGCCGTTCGCCGCCGGAAAGTTTCAGGCCGCGCTCGCCCACCGTGGTTTCAAAGCCCTCGGGCAGCGCGTCGATCAAGGCCAGGATCGACGCCTTGTGGGTCGCGCGGCGCAACCGGGTGTCGTCGCGCGGGCGCCCCAGCAGGATGTTGTCGGCCAGGCTCTCGTTGAGCAGGATGACATCCTGGGGAACGACGGCGACGGCGGCGTGCCACGCGGCACGGTCGATGTCGGCCAGGTCGATGCCATCCACCAGGATGCGACCGTGCTGGGGCTCGATCGACTTCAGTGCCAGCTTGAACAGCGTCGACTTCCCTGCCCCGGTCTCCCCCATCAGGAAGTTGATGCCGCCGCGCCCGGCGTGGAAGGACGCATCCCGGACGCCACGGCCATTGCCGTAGCGATGGCTGACATGCTGGAACTCGATCCGGCCGCATTCTCCGTGGAATCGGCCGGCGTTTGCTGCCTGCCGCTCTTCGGGTGCCGCCCACAGGGACGATAGCGGCGTCAGCAGCGTCCACGAACGGGCAATGTCATCGATCGAGCGCGCGATCATTTCAAAGGGCATGTTGAGCTGCAGCAACAGCAGGTTGAACAGCACGATATCGCCGACGCTCAGGTCACCGCTCTGATAGCGCGGGAGCAGCAGTGCGAAGGTGACGATGAACTCGACCGCCAGGCCGATGCCCAGCAGCGCGATGAAACCGATCCGCTGCAGCACGTACGCCCGCCAACTGTCGCGGACCTCCAGGGCCTTCTGCTCGAAGCGCTGGATCATCCACGCGCTGCCGCCGAACTGGCGCAGCGTCTCCATCGCATTCATCGCATTGCCGACGAAGCGCGCATTCTGCTGGCCCGCTTCGACCGCCGCCTCACGATGGATCCGTGCTCGCCGCGTAGCGATGGCCGAGAGCGTGACGGCCACAGAACCGTAGCCCAGCACGATCGCCACCATCTGCAGGTTGATCAGCGCACCCAGTGTCAGCAGGGTCAGCAGGATCTGCAGTGCGCTGGGAATGAACACCACCAGGCCAAGCTGCACCACGATCTTCAGGGCGTTGCGGCCCTTCTCCCCGGCCACCTGCAGTTCGGCTGCGTTGTAATCCAGGAAGAAGCTGTGTGTCTTCTTCAGCAGCCGCGCGAAGTAGCGGGTGCTGGTGATGAAACCCAGGTTCTCGCCACTGAGGAACGACAGGTACTGCACGGTGTTCTGCAGGATGCTGGCGGCGCCGAGCATCACCGCGTAGAGCAGGAACCATCCCGCCAGTTCACGGATGCCTTCCGTGCTGATGCGGTCGATCAGGCGCGAGAACAGGTACGGCCCTGCCACCGTGGCCAGGCTGGAAAGAACGACGATGGCGGCAATCAACAGCAGCAGCCTGCGGTCCGCCTTCCAGTACGCGGTGAGGATCTCGGTGACCGGCGGCGGCAGCGCGAACATTCTCATCAGCGTCGGTCCGGCATCGGTGCAGTGGCTCCTGTGTGGCGGTGCGCCTGCCGTCGCCCCTCGGCACAGCAAGAGATCGTCGCGCATCTTGAATGATATGATATAACATCGCTATTGAAGGCGCGATGGCTCGTGCCGCAGACCAACATCCGATGAGATCGATGGACCGGGGCATGAACAACGCATCCACCGCCAGGCCGGCGGCATTGGTGGTCACCAGCCTGGCCGCCGCTCTGCAGCTCAACGCGCCGGCAATGGCGCAGGATGCCAGCGTTCCCGGCAGTCCTGTCCAGGGCGACCGGCGATCCGATACCGCCACGCTGGACAAGGTGATGGTCATTGGCAGCAACATCCGCGATGCCATTGGCGGCGGCGCCTCCCCGGTCATCGTGATCGACCGGGAGGCCATTGATCGAACCGGGGTGGCCTCGTTGCAGCAGCTCTTCGAGAAGCTGCCGCAGAACTTCGGCGGTGGTGCCAACGGCGCCAACGTCGGCAACCTCGGCGTCGACCGCGATACCGGCAACAACTTCGGCCAGGGCACCGCCATCAACCTGCGTGGCCTCGGCACGGGCACCACGCTGACGCTGATCAACGGCCACCGTGTGACCTCCTCGAACCGCTATCAGTACGTCGACATCTCGCTGATTCCGCTGAGCGCCATCGAGCGCGTGGAGATCCTCACCGATGGCGCCTCGGCCATCTACGGCACCGACGCCGTCGGCGGCGTGGTCAACATCGTCCTGCGCCGCGACTTCACCGGCTATGAGACCTCGCTGCGCTATGGCAGCGTCACCCGCGGCAACATGGACGAGTACCAGGCCTCGCAGTCGGCCGGCTGGTCGTGGGAGGGTGGCCACCTGATGGCCAGCTACGAGTTCCTGAAGCAGTCCAACCTCGCCGCGGTCGACAAGGACTTTTCCAGGAACGTCACGGTCAGGCCGTACGACATCTATCCCGGCTCGAAGCGGCACAGCCTGTATCTGGACGGCGTGCAGGCGCTCAGTGATGTGCTGACGCTCAACCTGACCGGCTCCTTTGCCAAGCGCGAGATGGACACCACCATTTCCGGCACTGCCGACGAGACCCGCCTGTTCCCGCACACGCGGCAGTTCGATGTGTTCGCCGGCCTTACCCTCGAGCTTCCGCGCCAGTGGCAGGCCCGTCTGAATTCCGGATTCGGCAGAAGCGACGTCTCCTACGAGAGAACGACCATCACCGGCAGCTCGGTCAGCACCGCACCGCCGACGGATACCCATTCCGAATCGCGCTACCTGGAGATGATCGCCGACGGCGAGCTGTTCAATCTTCCGGCCGGTGGCGTACGCGCGGCATTCGGTGCGGGCTACCGCCGCGATGGCTATGAACTGCTCGATCACCGTGGGCTTGAGAAGCCGCTGGATCTGCAGCGAACGATCCGTTCCGCTTTCGCCGAGCTCAACATTCCGCTGCTGGCAGGCATGCCTGGCGTTCGCCGGCTGTCGCTGACTGCGGCCGCACGCTACGACGACTACAGCGATTTCGGTTCCACCCTCAATCCCAAGCTCGGCCTGCTGTGGGAAGCAACGGAAGGACTTTCATTCCGCACCAGCTACGGCCGCTCCTACCGGGCGCCGGTCTACCAGGACATGCAGCTGAACAACACCGTGGTGGTGGCCAAAGTACCCAACCCGAGCGCGGCCAACGGAAGCACGGTGCTGATGATGCTCTCCAACGGCAACCCGGACCTGGGGCCCGAACGTGCCAAGACCTGGACCGGCGGCTTCTCGTTCGCGCCCCCGTCGCTGCCGGGCCTCAAGATCGACGCGAACTACTACCACATCGAGTATGCCGACCGGATCGGCAGCGGTTTCGGCGGCAGTTTCCCGTCGCTGTTCCTGCAGTCCACCGCGCCCTATGCGGACCTGCTGACCGTCAACCCGACGCCGCAGCAGATCCAGCAGGCGCGCCAGCTGGGTGCCTCCGGCCTGGGACTGTTCGTATCGCGGGTGGGCCCTTATGCGCTGACACCAGGAACCGATGAAACCAGCAGCGAGGTCATCCTCGACAACCGCTTCCGCAACAACGCGTTCACTTCGCAGCGCGGCGTCGACTTCAATGCCTCCTACGATTTCGACGCCGGCCAGACCCGTATCGCATTGAACCTTGCCGGCCAATACATCATCGATTCCAAGCGCCGCGTGACCGCCACCTCGCCCGAGGTCGACGCGGTGAACGCGGTGTACTTCCCGGTCGACCTGAAGGTGCGCGGTGGCCTCGCCGTAAGCCACCGGCAGGTCGCCGGTGGGTTGTTCGTGAACTATGTGGACAGCTATCGCGATCCCGCCAACCGCGCCGACCCCCATGTCAACGCGTGGACGACGGTCGACCTCAATCTCAGGTATGACTTCAGCGGTTCTGCCGGCACCGGCCAGGGCACCTCGCTGGCCTTCAACGTGCAGAATCTGTTCGACAGGAATCCGCCCTTCATCGTCAACAGCATCAACACCGGTTTCGACCCGACCAATGCAACGGCGCTCGGCCGCTTCCTGTCCATGACATTGACCCATCGCTGGTAGGGCGCCCGCCGTGAGCGATGCCTCCCCCGCCCTCTCCAGACCCGCGTCCGCCCTGCGCCAGGCGCTGGCCGTTGCCGCGACCCAGCTGAAGCTGATGTGGCGCGAACGGCGCCTGTTGTGGCTCGCGCTGACCCTGCTTCTGCTTGCGGGAGCGTCGGTTACCACGGGCGCAGCACGGCTGGCGCAGCAGGCCCAGGAGCGCCAGATCGTAGCGGAGCAGGAGGCCGGGCTGTGGGACAGCCAGGGCACGATCGACCCGCATGCTGCCGCGCACGTCGGCCGCGCCATTCCCGCGCCGGTGCGGCCGCTGGCGGCGCTCGACCCGGGCATCACGGATTTCGTCGGCACCTCGGTGTTCATCGAAGGCCATGCGCAGAACCCGGCCCGGCACCGACCCATCGACGCCGGCACCGCGCTCAGCCGGTTCGATGGCTTCTCCGCCGCATGGGCGCTGCAGGTCGTGGCGCCCCTGCTGATCATCCTTGCCGGATTCGCCAGCCTCTCCGGCGATGTCGCCCGCGAGACCCTCCGCCAGGAGCTCGGCAGTGGTGCATCGGCCCACGTGCTGATCGGTGGCCGCCTGATCGCGCTGGCAACGGCATCGCTGCTGCTGGTCCTCGCCCTGCTGGCGGTCAGCCTTCCGGGCATGGTCGGCCGCACCCTCGGCACGGCCGACATCATGGCGCTCGTTGCGATGTTCGCGGCGTATGCGCTCTATCTCCTGGTGTTCTGCGCCATCACCATCGGTGTCTCGGCGCGCTTCAGCGCAGCACGCACGTCGCTGGTGGTGCTGCTCGGCTTCTGGGTGGTGGCCACCCTGCTCGCGCCGCGGGTGGCCCCCGCACTGGCCGAATCGCTGTATCCCACGCCTACTGCACCCGCGTTCCGGGCGGCGGTCACCGAGGACGCGGAGCACGGCGCTGATGGTCACGACCCGGCGGACAAGCGGCTGGACGCACTGAAAGCAGAGATGCTGGCACGCTACCAGGTGAAGGACGTGGACGATCTTCCGGTCAACTTCCGCGGTGTGGCGCTGGAGTTCGCCGAAGCGAATTCCACCGAGACCTACAACCGCCACTTCGAGCGCATCTACGCCACCTACCAGCGGCAGGCGATCACGCAACGCGCCTTTGCGGCGCTGTCCCCCACCCTCGCGCTGCAGGCCGTGTCACGGGCACTGGCGCGCACCGACTTCCCTGCACATCTGGCGTTCCTGCGCGGGGTCGAGGACTATCGCTACCGGCTGATCCAGGCACTCAACCTGGAAGTGAAACAGCACAAGGCCGCGAACGGCAGCAAGCATCTGGCCGATATCGCGACCCTTACCCGCTCCGTGGCGTACAGCCCGCAACACCCCCCGCTGGGCCACATCGCCGCGGCACAGTCGTTGAACTTCGCCATCCTGCTGGCCTGGGTGCTGCTGGCCCTGGGGCTGGTGTTCACGTCGGCGCGGCATCTCGGGAGTGCCCCATGAGCAGCCTGTCGATCGCAGGGCATGAGATCCGTCGCCTGCTGCGTGACCGGGCGTTGCCGGTGCTGCTTGGCCTGCTGGCAGTGCTGGCGGCCTTTGCAGCATGGAATGGCAGTACGTGGGTCGGGCAGCGCGAGGCAGCCATCAGCCTGATCAACGCGGAAGAACAGGATGCCAGGGACCGAAGCCGGGGATTCGTTGGCAAGGCTCCGTCGGTACTGCCCCGCGTCCAGCCGGTGCTCCCTCCCGGCCCGATGGCGGCATTGTCGATTGGACAGGCGGACGCCTACCCCTACACCGCCGACGTGGTTGCGCTGGGCGACCGTAGCCAGCTGCTCAGGCATGTGTGGTCCGACATCGGCAATCCTGCCGTGCAGGCCGCTGGCCGATTCGACCTGGCCTTCGTCATTGTGTTTCTGCTGCCCTTGGTCATCCTGGCGACCACCTTCGACCTCTGGTCGCGCGAACGCGAGCGCGGCATCACCGCGTTGATGTTGTCACAGCCCATCGCGGCGGGACGGCTGATCGCGGTCAAGGCGCTGGCCCGCGCTGCCATCGTGCTGCTGCCTGCGCTGGCGATCATCCTTGCCGTTGCCGCTGGTTCGGGGGCCACGAGTCCTTCCGGCCTGGCCGCGCTTGCCCTGATCGTGCTCGCCTACGGCAGCATCTGGCTGGCGCTGGCGGTGCTTATCGGCTGCTTCGCCCGGCGCACCACCGAGGCCGCGATCGCTTCCGGCGCACTGTGGCTGCTGATCGTTGTCATGGCCCCGTCACTGGTCCTGGCAGCGGTGAACCTGAGGGTTCCACCGCCCTCGCAGATGCAGCTGGCGACCGCATTGAAGGCGCAGCTGGCCAACACTGCCCGCCAGCAGCAGCTGCGCCACGCGGCAGCCTCCCCCGCCACGCGTTCGCCAGCACCGCGCATTGCGGACGCCGTGCGCGTGGCCTATGCCGATCTTGTCCAGGCCGATCAGGCCATCGCGCCCTTGATCGCCGCGCACACGGAGGCTGAGGACGCGCGGCGCCAGGCACTCGACCGGGCGCGCCTGCTGCTGCCTTCGGTCGCGGTGCAGGATGCACTGGACCGCCTCGCCGGATCCGACGCCGACCGGGCGCTGGCGTTCCAGCAGCAGGTCCTCGCGTACTGGCACGCACGTCGGCAGCTGCACAAGGACTATCTGGACCGTGACGTGCCACAGACGCTGGCCGAGTACGACGCCCTGCCCCGTTTCGAATTCCAGGACACGGCGGGCGCCCTGCAACGCGGTGTACTGATCGACCTGGCCGCATTGGCCGTCGCCACCCTGCTTCTGCTGATCGCGGCGTGGTCGATGCGGCGTCGGCTGGCCACCCCCTGAGGTACATCACACATGCTGACTGCAACGCATCTGGTCAAGGAACACGGCACGCATCGGGCGCTGGATGATGTGAGCTTCACGGTGCGCCCCGGCGAGATCTTCTGCCTGCTGGGTGCCAACGGGGCCGGCAAATCGACCACGATCAAGCTGTTCCTGGGCTTCCTCGAACCCACCTCCGGATCCGCCGAGGTTGATGGGCTCAGTGCCTGGCAGCAGCCACACGAGGTACGCCGGCGCCTGTTGTACATCCCGGAGAACGTGGCGCTGTATGACGAACTGACCGGCTATGAAAACCTGGATTACTTCGCGCGCCTGGCTGCGGTGGAGCAGCGCTCGTCCGCACGGCTGAAGGATGCGCTCAGGTCCGCTGGCCTGGCACCCGAGGCATTCGGGCGGCGCGTCGGGCTTTACTCCAAGGGCATGCGCCAGAAGGTGGGCATCGCGCTGGCCATCATCAAGGAAGCCAGGGCGCTGCTCCTCGATGAGCCGACGTCCGGCCTGGACCCGACCGCCTCGGCCGAGTTCCACGAGCTGATCGTGCGCCAGCGCGATCGCGGCACGGCGATCCTGATGGCCACCCACGATCTGTTCCGTGCCCGCGAAGTGGCGACCACCATCGGACTGATGCAGGCCGGCAGGCTGCGCAGGACGCTGGATGCCAGCACGATCACCGCCAATGATCTTGAGAGCCTCTACCTTGAGGAAATGAGCCGGAGCACCTAGGCCACGCCGGCTGCGGGCATGCCTGGCGCGCCCATCCAGCGCCTGAGCCAGGCTTCGATGTTGACCTGCGGACCGAAGATGCCCAGCACCTGGGATGAGTGATCGGGGCTGACCCTGCGGATGCCCGCGTCGGCCGATGCGCTGTCGATGTAGCCCCGCCGGGCCAGCAGGCCATCCACCAGCAGGCCCCTGATGAACTGCTGATGCCGCTGGGTGACGGCCACCGAGTGATCGTCCAGGTAGGACTTCACCTTGCGCGAGAGCAGCGCCTGCGGCAGCAGGCCCTGCAGTGCACGACGCGCGATCGTCCTGTCTTCCGCGCCGGCCATCAGCAGGTGCAGCGGCAGGCGGGCGAACAGTTCCACCACAGGCTGTGCGCTGATGGGGGATACGCCGTGCCAGCGTCCTGCACCCTCGAAGGGATCGAGCACGCTGGTCGCGAAGATCATCCGGCCAATGTGCGCCAGCTTGTGCGGAGAGAGCCTGTACCCCTGTGCGCGTGCATGCCGCAGCCAGGCCGGCGGCAGGCCATCCTGTTCGGACGCATCCACCTTCACCCATTCGCACGGGTTGCCCCAGCGGCCGTTGATGCTGCCTGGCTTCTTGAACACGCCATGGACGAAGGCATCCTTGAATACCCCGTACAGCGAATCGCCCGACTGCGCAGTTTCGAACGCGACACGGAAGAAGTCGCGGTCGATCCCACGCCGCCACGCATAATCGATGGCAGCGGCATTGCCCTTGAAGCGGAGGAAGACCGCATCGCCGCCGACACCGGTGAACTGCACCGTGTCCGCGTCAACATCCACGTCGCGCCGATGCAGCAGGTAACCCGAGCAATGCGCAGGACGCGCGGTTCGCGGGAAGTCCATGATCTCTTCCAGCGAGCAGTGCGGCTGCCGTTGGTACTCGACGAACTCGCAGCTCCTTCCGGAGGATTCACGGGCACCGGCAACGGCCATGCGCGCGAACATGCGCTCATCGGCACCAATGCCGGCATCGTAGTGATGGACGCACTTCACCTCCGGTGCGGAGGGCGCATGCAGCAGGCCGGCGAGGACGATGGAGGAGTCCAGCCCGCCGGACAACTGAAGCTGGATGCATCGATGCTGGCTCGCCAGCGCACCAATGCAGCCCAGCAGCGTTGCACGTGCCAGCTGCACGGCTTCCTCCAGATCTTCGATGGGCGCTTCACTGGCCTGCCGCACCACATCCCACTGGTAGTGCCGGCCGATCGGCCGGCCATCACGGATCGTCACTGCCTCGCCCGCCTCGAGCGCGGTGACCTCCTCGAAGCCTGTCTGCAGGCCGTCACGGAACGGGAACAGCAGCGAGTAGGACAGGAACGACCAGTCGACGTTGAAGTCACCCACTCCCAGCAGCAGGCAGTCTTCCATGCTCGAAAAGACCACCGTCAACTGATCGACCGTGGTCATGTAGCACGGAATCTCCGCCGTCGGATCGCGCAGCACGAACCAGCTGGCGGTATCCGGCTGGTAGCCCACGGCAACGTAGCGCCCCCAGTACTGCTCCACCAGGCTCCTGCCCTGCGTACTGCAGGCGCTGTCTGCGGATGCAGCATCGGGAAATGCCTGTGCGGGAACGGTATCGGCGGCGAACACCTTGTGGAACAGCTTGCCGAGTATCACCAGCGGGCCGGACCGGCTGTACTCGAAGTAGCCGGGGTTGTCGGTCTGGGCATAGATGGCGCCGCCGCTGCCCTTCATCACGCAGGCGATTCCGGGGCGGTCTGCCTCGATCCGTTCCATGGCCTGCAAAGCCTGCGCACGAGCGGATTCGGAATGTTCGTTCCAGAACAGAGCGATGTATCGGTACATGCCTCAAGCCGGTTACAGCACCAGGATGGGCGTCATCCGGCGCAGATTGAAGGGGATGTCGGTCAGGACCTGGTCGCCGTGCTGCAACCAGCAATGCGCTGCGAACGGCTGGGTGCGCACCGCGAACACCCACGCGGGAACGATGCCGTACCGCGACAGGAACTCACGCATGGCCAGGCAGTAGAGGAAGCACTCATCGGTCTTCCTGAAGGCGATCGGTCGCAACCAATCGAACACCCGGACCAGGAGGGCCAGCTGCTGCAGATCCACCTCGCCCGGCGTAGCTTCCTGACCGCGCCTGCGGGCTGCCGACACCGTGTAGCTGAAAGGCAGGAACGTCCTGCTGCAGGCCGCGCGCGTGACCGAGGCCAGGAACCGGCGCACATCGCGGGCCGTGATCGGCGGACATCCTCGGGACTCGCCCTCGCGCACCCAGTGCCGGGGCAACGCGATTTCGGCGCTTGCTGCGGATTTGCCACGCAGCGGATCCTGGGTGATCAGGCGCCGATCAAGCAGCGACTGCAGCATCCTCGGCCTCGGCGCTCCATCGGAAGCCAGGGGCCAGTCCTGCACCAGCCCGCCAAGCGCCGCCGCTCCGCGCCGATCGATGGAGAGATAGCTGCCGGAGGCCTGATCAAGAATGACCATTGCGTCACCGGTCACACAGACATGTGCGTGCTTCGAAAGAAAGTAGGTGGTTTCAGGCTGGTCCATCGCGAGCGTGATCTCATGCTGCTGCAGGCATCAGAGCGGTGCATGCGGGGGGCATGCACCGCAGGTCATGCAGGGTGCGATGGATCAGGGCGAGGTGGTCGGGAAGACGCCATCCCACAACGTGCCGTGGTTGTGCGCCTTCGTTTCGGAAACCACCGAGCCCAGCTCGATCAGTTCACTCGGATCTTCGTGATTCTGCTCACCAGCCACTACGCCCAGCTCAATCAGTTCGTTCATGAACATCTCCTCTAGTCAGTGGATGCACCCACGCGATGCAGCGGATGCACAGCGGCCAGGCCAGCGTCGCCCTGCGCGTTTCAGGACGATTGCCGCCAAGGCACGTAAATGTTACGATATAACATATTATTTTGGTGTGACGGCCGACCGTGATCGGGCGTCGCTGCAGCGACTCCCAAGAGAGCGAGATGGATGCCCACCGAGATCAATGACGATGGCCTTGATTCCACCCTTCTGCTGAAGGGCCTGTTTCCGCTGCCGAAGTTCATCCGCTTCGTCAGGGAGCGTTGCCCACCAGGAAGCTTTGATGAAGCGATGCTGGTGGAGCAGTGGCGGGATGCCCGCGCCCTCGTGCGTCACCTTCATCACGACGAAGCAGACGACGCCGATGCCATGGACGTCCTCGACCTGCCCGAAGAGATGCGGCCACTGGCCGAGCAGGCGCTTCGCCAACCCTCGATGCACCGCATGACGAGCATGGTCCCACGCAGTTGGAAGATGGTGGAGATCGACCGGCTGGTGGTCTTCCAGGAGTGCATCAACCTGCGCCACATCGATCAGCTTGCAGCGGCCACGGCCGCGTCACCCGATGCAAGCGAGATCATGGAGCTGGTGGCGCGACGTGGACGCCACACACATCCGGATGTGCGCTTTACCCAGTCCGATGGCATCTACACGTTCGCATCTGCGTCCAACGACCTGCGCTTCCTCGACGTGGCGACGATTGACCCTCGCACCATCGCCGGTTACGAGCCGTTCGGCGCAGCCAGCCACGCCCTTGTCGTCTATCTCGGTTTCAGCGACAACCTGATCAGCGCCACACGCATTGGCCGCCGGATCATCCTGACCAACGGCTCGCACCGGCTGTACCTGCTGCGCAGGCTCGGCTTCCGCCATGCCCCCTGCCTGGTGACCGATGCGTCCGACAGCGATCTGTCCGACGTGTTGCTGCCCGCCGCGGTGAAGCAGGATCGGCCGTTCTATCTGGGCGCTTCGCGACCGCCGATGTTCAAGGACTACCTGGATCCACGCCTGACCTGCACCGTGCCGGTCACCCGCAAGCACTATGCGCTCAGGGCCAAGCTGGATCTGCAGCGGATCACGGTTCCAGCGGTGTAGAAAGGCCGTGGGCATCAAGCCCGACGGCGGTAGCCAGCCACATCAGGTCGTCGCCCGCAGAACGCCTTTCAGATACGCGTCGTCGCCATGAACCGTTCACGATCCTGCTGCGTGCGCCGGCGGATCTCCTCCAGCGCCTGGCTTTCGGTCGCCTGCAGCATGGCTTCGAACAGGCGCTGGAAGTGATGGCGCATCGCATTGCGTGCGGCCACCGGATCACGCGCACGCAGGGCTTCGAAGATGGCCATGTGCTCGTCGGCACGGCTGGCGCCATCATCGTGGCAGACCCGGGCATAGACCTCGCTCACCCGCGGCAGTTCGCTGCGCATGCGCCAGATTTGCTGCACGAAAAATTCCACCACCGGATTGCCGGAAAGCCGTGCGATGGCCAGGTGGAAACGGCGGTCGTACTCGCCGGCTTCGGCGTCGCTCAGGTCGCGACGGCACAGCGCTTCGGCCAACGACTGCAATTCGGCAATGCCGGCATCATCCAGATTGCTGGCAGCCAGCGCGGCAGCCTCGGCTTCGAATACCGCGCGGGCAGCGGTGAGGTCGAAGGCGCTGACAACCGGCAGCCCGCCGGACGCCTGCGTCGGGCGCGGCTTCACATGCACGCCCGAACCGATGCGGATGGCGATCCAGCCCTGTGCTTCCAGTGCGATCTCGGCTTCGCGGATGGTGACCCGGCTGACACCGAACCGTTCGGCCAGTTCACGCTCGCCCGGCAGCCGCGAGCCCGGCGGAAATTCGCCGTCCTCGATCAGCTTGCGGAGCTTGGCAGCGATGGTCTGGTAAAGGCGGTTGGCGGACATGCGGCTGACCCTTGGCGATTCCCTCCGGGTCCCTGCCCTGCCACCGCGGCCGGCAAGGGTCCGGTTGGAGCGACGGCGCGACCACTGGCCGCGCCGCCCTGTTCAGAACTTGTATCGTACACCGAAATACGCACGCCGCCCGTAGGTCACCACTTCGCGGAAGTTCCCATAAAGCGGCTGGTAGGCCACGCGCGGCTCGTTGGTCAGGTTCATCAGCTCCAGCGACAGCGACAACTGCTTGTTCACCCGGTAGCGCAGGCGCAGGTCCACGCTGGTGTTGTCATCATAGTAGCGGTTCTGCTGCGCGGTGTTGCCGGTGAAGTCCTGGTAGTAGTGCGAGCGGAACTTGCCGATGGCCTGGATGTTGAAGCGCCCGACGTCCCAGTAGATCGAGCCGGACAGGACGTGCCGCGAGAAGCCGCTGAGACCCGCCGGCGGCACGATCGCCGGAATGATCGTGCCATCACTGGCCAGCTGCTCGCCCAGTCGTGAGTCCTGGGTCCGGTAGTCGGCATCGGCGTAGTTGTAGCTGACCTTGAAGCCCAGCCCGTCGAACGGCTTGGGCAGGTACGACAGTCGATGGGTGGCGGTCAGCTCGAAGCCGGTCAGCGTGCTGTCCTCGTCGGTGGTTACCTGCTGCCGCACCGGCACAGTCACGCTCTGGCCGTCGATGGTGTAGGTCTCCGGCACCAGCGCGGTGGCGGTGCCGCCGTTGAACTGCTTCCAGTACACCGCGCCGGCCAGCATCGTGTCCGGGTTCGGGTACCACTCCAGTGACAGGTCGCCGTTCCAGGACATCAGCGGCTGTGCCGCCGGGTTGCCACTGGCGCTGATGTCATCCAGCGCATCGGCCAGGTTGCCGTAGGTGGCATCACTGCTCACGTTGATGGTGCGCCCCGCACCCAGCGCGGCGATGTCCGGCCGTGACATCGCGCGGTATGCACCGACCCGCAGCAACACATCCGGGCGCAGTTCGAAGGCCGCGTTGAGGCTGGGCAGCAGCTTGTCGTTGCCCGCCTTGAACACCTGCGTGCTGTACTCGCCGGTGGGTTGCAGGCGGATCGTCCCGTCACCGTTGTCCTCGATACGCAGGCCGGTACGCACGCCTTCGGAGCGAACATCGGTCTTGACCCAGCGCAGGCCGAGGTTGCCGGTCACCGGCAAACCGAACAGGCTGCTGCTGAACTCACCCAGCAGATAGAGCGCGCGTGTCTTCTCGGTGATATCGACATTGTTCGGATCCTGGAAACCCGGATCCAGCCCGCTGTCGAGGCTGCCACGGAACGACTGGTACAGGCAGTTCGGATCGAAGTACGCCCACGAGGAGATCGTGTTGCCGCTGGCGGCATCCATGAAGTCATCCTGGGGGAATGGTGCACGGCAGGCCTGGTTGGCAGCGATGATCTTCGCCTTGTCGGCCGCCACGCGCTGGTCGTAGTCGGTTACCAGAGTGTTGTCGCGCAGGCGGTAGTCGGCCTGGCTGGCGCGCACGCCGCCCTTGATGCGGGTGAAGAAACCGGACTCGGGCATGAAACTGGCATCGAAGCGGCCGGCCTTGATCTTGTGGTCATTCTCCGTTGCGCTTGAGGTCACCCGCGCCGCCCCGGTGTAGGCGTCCCAGTTGGTGGGGTCGAAGTTCGGCGCCAGCGCGACACTGGGCACTTCGCCGTGCCAGTCCCAGTCATAGTCCACGTAGCCGGTGGCACCACTGCTGATGCCGGGCACGGCGGCATTGTTGACGTCGCGCTGGTTCGCGCGCAGGCGGGTCATGCGCTCGCTATCGAGGCGATTGGTATGCGAGTACGAAAGATCGGTGGACAGCTCCCAGGCCGGGGTCGGTCGCAGGATCAGGTTCAGGCCACCCCCGGTGTATTCCTCGCCACGCCAGTAGCGGTTGGAGGTGGAGTCGATCGAGGTGCTGCCATGCAGGTGGCGCACGATGCCGTCTGCGTCCACGTCGCGCTGGGTGATGCCGCGACGTGCGTTGGACAGGCTCAGATCGCTGCGGTTCTCGTACCAGTTGCGCTCGGTGTGTTCGAAGTCGAGATTCACTTCAACCACGTCATTGGGCCGCCACTGCAGGGCAGCGAACTCGCTCTGGCGGTCGTTGCGCTCCTGCTTGAGCCGGTAGATGCGGCTGCTGGGCACCAGGTAGTACGGTGCGCCGTTGGCGATGGCCTGCGCGGACACTTCATTGCAGTTGGCATTGCCCACGTTCTGCGTGCCATCGCAGGCATACCAGGTGGAACCGCTGGTGATGCTCTCTTCCGGATCGGTGCCGTCCAGGCGCTGGAAACCCAGCGAAATGCCCAGCTTCTGCCCGTTGCCGAACTCGAACTGGTCGATGTAGCTGGCGGTGCCGCGGTAGCCGATGCCGTCGTCGTCGCGGTACTTCTTGTCATACTCGGCCCAGCTGCCACGCAGATCGATCTGCGCCGCCCGCTTGCCGTACTCCAGTGGGCGCACTGTTTCCAGGCCGATGGTGCCGGCCACGCCGCCTTCGATGATGTCGGCGCGCTGGGTCTTGTAGATGGCGACCGTATTGATCAGCTCGGCGGGGAACATGTTGAAGTTCACCGAGCGGTCGCCACTGCCGTTGGTGATCTCGCGGCCATTGAAGTTGGTGCTGCTGAGGAAGGCGCCCAGGCCACGGATGGAGATTTCCGAGGCCCCGGTCTTGTCTCGGGTCGAGGCGGCGCCGGTCAGGGTCTCGATCGCGTCGGCCAGCGAGGGCGCCGGCAGGTCGCCGATGTCATCGGCCGAGAGCACATCGGCAATGACCGTGTCGTCGCGCTTCTTGTTGATCGAACTCTGCATCGATTCGCGGATGCCGGTGACCTGCACCTGGTCCAGCGTGGTGGGATCCTGCCCTGCTGCCTCCTTGCTGGATTGCGCCTGGGCCGTGGGCAGGCCCGCCAGCACGGCGAGCAGCGCCACGATCAGGGGTGTGGGGGACAACGAGATGCTATGCACTGCTCCGGCGGGTCGCCGCATGGTTTCCTCCTCCCAAAGGATCGCCTGCATGCCAGGCGTGGGACGCAGCTTCGGCACGGCGACATGAAAATGTCAACCAATTGGTATGTGAATGTTCAAATGCCTTTGATCCATACCAGTTGATCGCAATTTAATGTGCTTCTGCAGCATGACTTTGCGCGAAAGCTGGCTTACAACAGACCCGAAAGTGGTATGCAGACCCACCCTGAAACGACGGCCGGGCCGTCCCTGGAAGGATTTCATGCGCATTCACTCGCTGGCACGTCACCCGTCCAACTATCCATCACTGTTTTGCCTGGCCACTGGTCTGGTCATGTGCCTGACCACTTCAGCGGCAAGTGCTACCAGCTGGCTCGTCCACGATGTCGCTGAGTTCACTACCGCCGCCTCGGCGCTGCAGCCCGGCGATGAGATCGTGTTGGCTGACGGCATCTGGACCGACGCCCGGTTGCTGCTGAAGGGCCAGGGCACGGCAGCCGCGCCGATCACGCTGCGCGCGCAGACCGCCGGCAAGGTCGTCTTCAGCGGGCGCTCGGACCTGCGCCTGGCAGGGAGCTACCTGCAGGTGTCCAACCTGGTGTTCCGCAACGGCTACGCACCGGGTGATGCGGTGGTGGCATTCCGCGAATCGAGCAAGGCCGTCGCCAGCAACAGCCGCGTCACCGGCCTGGTGATCGACGACTACACCAACCCCGATGCCAGCGACCAGGACTACTGGGTTTCCTTCTATGGCAGCCACAACCGCCTCGATCACAGCCAGCTGCGCGGCAAGACCAATGCCGGGCCGACCGTGGTGGTGGTGCGCGATGCCACCCAGGGCCTGGACAACCAGCACCGCATCGACCACAACTGGTTCGGCCCACGCCCAGCGCTGGGCGTCAACGGCGGTGAAACGATTCGCGTCGGCACCAGTGACACCTCACTGAGCAATTCCAACAGCACGGTGGAGAACAACTGGTTCGAAGGCTGCGACGGCGAGACCGAAATCGTCTCCAACAAGTCTGGCGGCAATACCTTCCGCGGCAACGTGTTCTATCGTTCGGCCGGAGCACTGACCCTGCGCCACGGCAATGGCAACCGGGTCATCGACAATGTCTTCCTCGGCGATGACAAGGCCGGCACCGGCGGCGTACGCATCATCAACGCCGACCAGACCGTCAGCAACAACTACTTTGAACGGCTGGCCGGGTCCAGCAACCGTTCGGCACTGGCGGTGATGGATGCGCAGGCCAATCCGCCGCTGTCCGGCTATGCGCCGGTGGTGAATACCACGATCAGCGGCAACACCTTCGTGGACGTGGCGAAGATCAGTTTCGGCGTCGGCCATGATGAGGCAAAGGGCATCGTGGTGGCCGCCAGCAACAGCCGCTTCACCGGCAACCTGATCGTCAACCGCACCAGCAGGAACCCGCCCAATGCCGCCAGTTCGCTGGCCGGTATCGACTTCAGTGGCAACGTGCAGTCGCCGGCAGCCAGCACTGTGTTCCCGGGAGGCGTAGAGAGCCGTGGTGTCAGCCTGCAGCAGGCTGATAGCGGATTGTGGGTTGCCACGCCTGCCCTGCCCGCCGTGGGTGCCGATCCTGCCCTGGCAATGACCGCGCGCGAGGCGACCGGCGTTGCCTGGTATCCCAAGGTGGGCGAAGTTGCCCTGCCACGCACCCGCAATGGAGTTGATCGATGAGGTTGCAGCCGCTGTTCATTTCCCTGGCTTTGGCCGCCCCCTTCGCCCTGCTGCCGAGCGCATCGCTGTTCGCAGCCCCCACTGCTGCCGTGCGACAGGCCGAGGCCGCGCCGGTGCTGGTCACCGCCGCACAGTGGCAGCAGATGGCCAGCGAAGGCCGCCGCTACCCGTGGTTTTCCAAGGAACAGGCGCGCACCGAGGCGACGCTGAAGAAGATGATGAAAGCCGGTATCGACGTGCCGGTACCCAAGGACAAGGGCGGCGGGCGCACCCATGAACAGCACAAGCGCAACTACCAGGCGCTGCTGGCGGCGGGCACGCTGTACCGGCTGACCGGCGACAGGGCCTACGTGGACTATGCGCGCGACATGCTGCTGCAGTATGCCCAGCTCTACCCGACGCTGGGCCCGCACCCGGAAGGCCGTGGGCAGATCCCCGGGCGCGTGTTCTGGCAGGTGCTCAACGATTCGGTATGGCTGGTCAACGCCATCCAGGGCTACGACGCGATCCGCGACGCGCTGTCCGCCGAAGACCGCAACACCATCGAATCGAAGGTGTTCCGGCCAATGGCCGAGTTCCTCGTCAGCGAGCCGAAGAACTACGACCAGATCCACAACCACGCCACCTGGGCGGTGGCCGCCACCGGCATGACCGGCTACGTGCTGCGCGACCCTGAGCTGGTGGAGAAATCCCTGCGCGGCAGTCGGAAGGACGATCATTTCGGCTTTCTTCGGCAGATCGACCTGCTGTTCTCGCCCGATGGTTACTACGAGGAAGGCCCCTACTACCAGCGCTATGCACTGGCGCCGTTCCTGCTGTTCGCCAATGCCATAGAACGCAACGAACCTCAGCGGAAGATCTTCGCGCGCCGTGACGGCGTGCTGTTGAAGGCCGTGGATGTGCTGGTGCAGTCCAGCTACAACGGCTTGTTCTTCCCGATCAACGACGCCATCCTGGACAAAGGCATCGACACCGAAGAGCTGGTGGCCGGCATCGGCATCGCCTATGCGCGTACAGGTGATGACCGCCTGCTGTCCGTGGCCCAGCAGCAGAAGCGCCTGCTGCTTTCGCCCGAAGGGCTGGAGGTGGCGCAGGCGCTGGCGGCGAACAAGGCCAAGCCTTTCGACTACAGGCCGATGCTGCTGCGCGACGGCCCTGACGGCGACCGCGGCGGCTTGGCCATTCTGCGCATGAACGGCGAGCGCGGCCAGGCGCTGGTGCAGAAGGACACCATGCAGGGCATGGGCCACGGCCACTTCGACAAGCTCAGCTGGTTGTTCTACGACAACGGCAACCCGGTGGTGACCGACTACGGCGCGGCCCGCTTCCTCAACGTGGAAGCCAAGCGCGGCGGCATCTACCTGGCCGAGAACCGCAGCTGGGCCAAGCAGACCGTGGCCCACAACACCCTGGTGGTGGACGAGCAGAGCCACTTCAAGGGCGACTGGAAGCGCGGCGAGGAGCATGCCCCGCAGGTGCGCTTCTTCCAGGCCGATGCCGATACCCAGGTCGCCTCGGCAACCATGCGCGATGCGTATCCAGGCGTGATCTTCACCCGCACCCAGGCGCTGCTGCGCCACCCCGACCTGGGTCTGCCAGTGGTGCTGGATCTGTTGCAGGTGCACGGTAACAAGGCCGCGCGCTACGACCTGCCGCTGCACTTCAACGGTCACATCGTCACCACCGGCTTCGAGGCCGAACACTTCCCCGCCCAGCGCCCGGTGCTGGGCAAGGACAACGGCTACCAGCACCTGTGGCTGGATGCACGCAGCAGACCCGGCAGCGAACCGCGTTCGCTGGCCTGGCTGCTGGACGGCCGCTTCTACACCTACCGCTTCGGCAGCAGCGCACCCGCGCAGGCGCTGCTGGTGGAAAGCGGTGCCAACGACCCGGAATTCAACCTGCGCCGCGAACCGGCCTTGCTGCAGCGCGTGGAAGGCCAGAAGGACGTGACCTTCTTCAGCGTGCTGGAGCCGCACGGCGAGTACAACGGCACCGCCGAGTACGTGCACGGCGCCGACAGCCGCATCAAGGACATCGTGCGCACCCGTGGCAGCGATGCCGAGGTGATCGAACTGCGCCTTGCCAGTGGAGCCCGCATCGCGCTGGGCGTGGCCGATGACAGCAGCGCCAAGGGCGAGCACAGCGTGACCGTCGACGGCCATGCCTACCGCTGGAGCGGCAGCCACGCGCGCATGGACCGCAGCAAGGGGGACGCGAAATGAACGGCCCTGCGGTGGTGGCCAACCTGCGCAAGGTGCCGGTGCGTTCAACAGTGCGCTGGCTGATCGTGGGCCTGATCGCCGTGGCTACGGTCATCAACTACATCGACCGCAACGCACTGGCGGTGATGTGGCCGGAAATCGCCAGGGAAGTGGGCGCGACCAAGGATGACTACGCGCTGCTGGTGACGGTGTTCATGCTGTTCTATGCCGCCGGCCAGTTCCTGTTCGGGCGCCTGTTCGACATGATCGGAACGCGCCTGGGTTTCGCTCTGTCGATCAGCGTGTGGTCGATCTCCATCGCCCTGCATTCGGTCACCCATTCGATGCTGTCCTTCAGCCTGGTGCGGGCGATGCTCGGCATCAGCGAGGCCGGTGCCTGGCCAGGCGCGGTCAAGGCCAATGCCGAGTGGTTCCCGGCACGCGAGCGCGCACTGGCGCAGGGCGTGTTCAACGCAGGTGCGTCGATCGGCGCGATTGTCTCCGCACCGGCCATCGCCGGCCTGTACCTGTGGCTGGGCTGGCGCGGCACCTTCGTGCTCGTCGGTGCGATCGGCTTCCTGTGGCTGCTGCCATGGCTGTTTGTCTACCGCGCCGGGCCGGACAAGCATCCGTGGGTGAGCGATGCGGAACGCCGCTTGATCATGGAAGACCAGACCGGGCAGCAGGATGTCGCCGCGCCGAAGGTGAGCGTGCGTTCGCTGCTGGCCCATCGGCAGAGCTGGGGCATGCTCGCCTGCCGCTTCCTGCTGGACCCGATCTGGTGGTTGTTCGTGTCCTGGCTGCCGATCTACCTGGCCGAAACCTTCGGCTTCGACATCAAGCAGATCGGCCTGTTCGCCTGGGTGCCGTTTGTCGGCGCGATGCTGGGCAGCCTCAGCGGCGGTTGGCTGTCCGGGCGGATGATCCGCGCCGGGCACAGCGTGGACCGCGCCCGCAAGCTGGCCATCACGCTGGGCTGCGTAATCATGGCCCCTGCCCTGCTGGCTGCCGTGCTGGCCAACCAGCCGCTGCTGGCGGTGCTGGCGATCGCTGCCGTGCTGTTCGGCTTCCAGGTGGCCATCGGCAACATCCAGACCCTGCCGGGCGACCTGTTCGACGGCCGCTCGGTGGGCACGCTGGCGGGCCTCGGTGGCCTCGCGGCCGTGGCCGGCACCTTGATCACCACCTGGCTGGTGCCGGTGCTGACCCGCCATTCCTACGCTCCGATCTTCATCCTCGTTGCCGCGCTGGTGCCGCTGTCGCTGGCTGCGCTGTGGTGGTGGACCGGGCCTATCCAGAAGCTCGACCGCCGCGCCGGTTGAGCCTGGGTCTCCTTCTTTTCCAAGTACATCCATTCCCCCGCAAACCAAGGAGTTTTCCGCATGTCGTTCCAGGACAAGGTGGCCATTGTCACCGGCGGCGGCCGCGATATCGGCCGCGCCGTTTCGATCAAACTGGCTGCCGCCGGTGCACGCGTCTGCATCAACTACGCCAATGATGAAGCCAGTGCCCAGGAAACGCTGGCGCAGATCCAGGCGGCCGGTGGCCAGGCCATCGTGCATCGCGCCGACGTCACCGATGCCGCTGCCGTCGCCGGCCTGGTCGCTGCGGCACAGGCCGCGTTCGGTGAGCGCATCGACCTGCTGGTGAACGTGGCCGGTGGCATGGTGCAGCGTCGCCCGCTGGCCGAGATCGACCCGGCGTTCTTCCACACGGTGATGGACCTCAACATCACCTCCACCTATCTCACCACGCACGCGGTGGTGCCGCACATGCGCGAAGGCGCGGCCATCGTCAATTTCGCCTCGCAGGCCGGTCGTGATGGCGGCGGCCCGGGCGCATCGATCTACGCCACCGCCAAGGCGGCGGTGATGACCTTCACCCGCGCCATGGCCAAGGAGCTGGGGCCGAAGGGTATCCGGGTGAACGCACTGTGCTGCGGCATGATCGCCACCCGCTTCCACGACGAATTCACCAAGCCGGAAGTGCGCACGGCCGTTGCCGGCGCCACCCCGCTGCGCCGCCAGGGTGCGCCGGACGAAGCCGCTGACGCTGCTGTATTCCTGGCCTCGGATGCGGCGGCGTTCATCACCGGTGCGAATCTGGACGTCAACGGCGGCACCTACTTCTCCTGACTGGAATCCTGCTCATGCAGCGCTGGACGCTCCTGCTTTCATTGACGATCTGTTCCGCCGCGGCCGCGCCTGCCGCTTTGGCTGCACCGGTCTGGGTCACCGCCTGGACCGCCTCGCCGGCACCTGACCGCAAGGATGGCACCGCCGAGGCACCCGTACAGTTCGCCGCACAGACCGTGCGCCAGGACATGCGTATCGGCAGCCGTGGCGATGCGCTGCGCCTGCGCATAAGCAACGAGCTCGGCACGGCACCCTTGCGGGTCGAGGACCTGCGCGTGGGAGTAAAGAACGGCAAGGCCGCACCGCTGCCGGTAACGGTGGATGGCCGCGCGGTCATCGAGGTGCCGGTGGGTGCAGCGCTGCTGAGCGATCCGGTGCGGATGCCGGTGGCGGCGCTGCAGGAAATCAGCGTGAGTGCCTATTTCCCGCAGCCCACCCGTCCCGCCGTGCGCCGCACCGAGCTGCGGGTAGCGGACGGCAGGCAGGCAACCGTTGCCGACAGCGTGCGGCTGAGCTACCAGCAGAACGTGTTCTCGGCGGTGATGGTGCAGCGCGCAGATCGTCCCCAGGTGATCGTGGCGCTGGGCGACTCCATCACGGAAGGTGCCACAGCCCGTCGCGGCACCTTCAACCAGTGGCCGGAGCGGTTGGCGCAGCGCCTGCAGCAGGCCTGCCCGAACCGGTTCGTGGTGCTCAACCAGGGCATCAGCGGCAACAAGCTGCTTGACCATGGCCGCAGCCACAGCGCACTGTCACGATTGGATCGCGATGTGATCGCGGCGGCCGATGCCGATCAGGTGATCCTGTTCGAAGGCATCAATGACATCCGCCACGGTGGTGGCGCGCAGCCGCTGCCTGGCCGCAACGCGGCGGACATGCTGATGGGCTATCAGCAGGTTGCGGCGCGGCTGCATGCGCATGGCATCCGCGCCTGGCTGGGTACGTTGACCCCATTCGGCGGCTCCGAGCGCTATGAGCCCGTGTCCGCAGCCACCCGCACCACGATCAACCAGTGGGCACGCGGTGGGCAGACCGGGTTCGATGGCATCATCGATTTCGATGCCGCCCTGCGTGATCCGAAAGCGGCGGAATCGTTGCCCAACGAGATCACCCGCGACCATCTGCATCCCAACGACGAAGGCTACCGGCGCATGGCCGATGCCATCGATCTGCGCATGCTGGGCTGCGCCACCGCCGACTGAGAGGGAACCGATGAGCCGCGTCGTTTGTTTCGGTGAGTTGCTGCTGCGCCTGGGTGCGCCGGGTCGTGAACTGCTGCTGCAGACGCCGCAGCTGCAGGTCCATGTAGGAGGCGCCGAGGCCAATGTTGCGGTCTCGCTGGCCTGCCTGGGCCACGATGTGCAGATGGTCAGCACGGTACCCGGCAACGCGCTGGGCCGGCATGCCGTGGCCGAGCTGCGGCGGCATGGCGTAGGCGTGGCCGGCGTGCGCGAAGTGGATCGCGACCGCATGGGCCTGTACTTCCTGGCGCCCGGTGCGGTGCACCGCGCCAGTGAAGTGGTGTATGACCGGGCGGGGTCTGCATTCGCAAACAGCAGCGCCGAGGATCATGCGTGGCCCGCTCTACTGTCCGGCGCGCAGCTGCTGCATGTCTCCGGCATCAGCCCGGCGCTGGGCGACAACGTGGCCGGGTCCGTGCTGGGGGCCGTGCGTGCGGCGCGCGCGGCGCGCGTCCAGGTGTCCTTCGACGGCAATTACCGTCCCTCACTGTGGCGACGTTGGGGCGGCGACGCCGGGGCGATCCTGCGCGAAGTCTTCGCCGAGGCCGACATTGTCTTTGCCGATCATCGGGACATCGAACTGGTGCTGGGGCTGCACTTTCCGCTGGACGATGCCGTCGCCCGAACCGAAGCCGCTGCGGCCGCCGCCTTTGCCGCATTCCCGCATCTGCAGTGGTTGGCGTGCACCCAGCGCGATGTGGTGAGCGCAGACCATCACATCCTGGGCGCGCTGCTGCTCGGCCGCGACGGCTCGCGGGCGCAGGCACCACCGCGCCCGCTCCCCGGTATCGTTGATCGCATCGGGGGCGGCGATGCCTTTGCCGCCGGCATCCTGCACGGAATGCTGTCCGGGCTCGACGCAGAAAGCACAGTGCGCTTCGGACTGGCTGCGGGCGCGTTGAAGCACGCCATTCCCGGTGACTTCAGCCCGGTAGCTGAGGCGCAGGTGCTGGCCCTGCTGGGCGATGGAGGTGCGGATGTCCAGCGCTGAATGCCGAACGCGCGTGGTCACCCCGCCGGGGTGGCGACGAAGCGACGGTTGGGACGCAGATAGATGCTGCCGGAACGGGCATCCAGCAGGATATTGAACTGCTGCAGGACTTCGCTGCCAAGCGTCCCGTCGTCCGTGGAGCCATCGTCATCGACGGTGATCGAGGCTTTCGGCCCCTTCAGTTGCAGGGTCGAGATGCTGGCCACGGGCACGCGCACGTCCACCGCGCGGATCTTCCGGCCCGCGCTGCCGCTGAACTGTGATGTTCCAAGTCGTTCCGGAAACGCTTCCTGCAGGCGGTGGGCGCTGCCGAAGGCGTAGGACAGGTCGATGTTGCCGTTGCTGCCGGTGTCCAGGGTAAGCCAGGGTGCGAAAGTGCTGCTGCCGTTGCCGAGCGTGACCTGGATGGCTGGGATATTGTCGATCCAGCGCACGTTGGCCCGGATATACCCGGCAAGGTCGGGAACATCGTCGTGCACGCGCAGCAGGCTGCGGTCGTAGTCGATCTCCAGCACCTTGCCCTGGAAGAAGGTCCAGCCCAGTACTGCATCGAAGGGGCGCCCCGTGTAGTCGATCACCACGGCCCCCATCGGTCGCTGCACGCCGCCGATCTGCACGGCGTTGTGCGTGCTGTAGTCGAGAAGCGTGACGCCATCGGAACCGGTGTTCTCACTCTGGTCGTCAATGACCAGCTTCGCGTCCTGCTGGATGCGCCTGGCAACGGCGATGGCCGACGCGCCTGTATCGACGAGAAAGCGCAGTGGTCGCGAGCCGTTGATCGTACCCTCCACGTAGATCCGGTGATCCTTGCCCAGCTCGAACGGAACTTCGGTGACCGCAGCACCTGCTGCGAAAGGCACCAGCATGATCAACATCGCGCATTGAAGCGCAGTACGAGGCAGTTCGCACATCCGAGGGCTCCTTCGGTCAGTAGAGCTGCAGCAGCGGTTGCCGGGCTCATTGCGGGTTGGATGCAGCTGCCGGTGAAAAGGTTTAATGCGCCGGAACTGCTTCACCGGTACGCCACCAGGACGGGATCATCGTCCGGAGATCCACGCCTCAAGTGCTGCGGTGTCCCGCATGTCGCCGGTATAGCGATGATCGGGCACGTGTGGTTCGTTCGAACCACGCACCCGCCCCCGGAACACCTTCATCGGCACCGAAATCCTGGCCAGCCCGCTTGGCAGCCGCTCTGGCCGCACGTCCATGTAGAGACTGTCGGCCGATGTTTCGACGCCCACCTGCACCGCGCCCAACCGCTTCCACAGGTCCAGCGCATCCAGGCAGGCCGAACCACAGGCGGCATCAGCCACGATCACCACCCTGCCCTTGCGCAGCGGTGCGGCCGGGCCTGAGGTTGGTGCTGTATCTGCGCTGGCCTCGGATGGCTCGCGCCACAATGCCTCACCCCGGCCGCGTGCCTGTGCCATGCCCGCCGTCACCGACTCCAGCATACGACGCAGCTCTGGCGACGCGTCGGGCGCCTGCACCAGCTTCTGCAGGAAGCTGCGCAACTGGGCGATGTTGGCCTCGGAGGTCCGCCACTCCACCCAGCTGGGGTCGGGCAGCACGTCCACGGCGGCCCGGCCCCAGATCAATCGCGACAGTTCGATGCTCCATTGCGAAGCTCCGCCGCTGTTGCCGCGCAGGTCCAGCACCACCGACGGTGCCTGCTGCAGTGCTTCGGCTTTCGGAGCAAGCTGCTCAAGCAGGGCGGTCAGTTCCTTGAAGTTCTGCTCCGTGGGGTCGGCATTGAAGCTGCTGGTGGTGATCCAGTAGCCGCCATCGGGCATGATGTGCCAGCCGTTGGCCGGGCGGAAGCTGCGCCGGGTATCGGCCAGACGCTCCTTGCGCTGTGCCGCCTGCAGTGGCTGCCACTGCAGTGTGTAGGATTTCTCGTGTCCATCCACCTGGAAAACGCAGGTGCGCAGCGTGGGCACGAACGGATTGCCCTGATCCAGCAGCACTTCGCCACCGCCGTGGATGCGGCTGGCCTGCAGGTTCCAGCGCCCGCTGAAGTCCCCGATCCGGCGCGCAGCCAGCGTCTGTGCATCGATGCCATCACAGGACAGCAATCGCGCCCCAAGTGGCGGATGGCCATGGCCACCATCCACGGTCATGACCAACTGCGCATCGCCGTCGAAACCGGTCAGGAACCCGGGCCATTGCGTTGGAACATCGGGAGCGTCGGCAAGCGCGTTGAGGCTGACATGCCCATCGTTGAAGAACGCCGCATAGCCTTTCATCGCCCACCAGTAGCCCTGGTAGTTGGTGACCCGACCTGCACGCGAACGTGCAAGCGCCTGGGCCTCGTCGAGCTGCGCGCCGAACCCGGGATTCCGCAGATCCACTGCGCCCGGATGACTGCCACGCAGGGCGGCGTCGGCAGCGTCCAGATCCTTCAACAGCGTGTCCGGCCAATCGATCGGCGCACCTTTCGCGGTGGGTGCCGCGAGCACCGCACCGAGCAGCAGCCATGCAATGACCATGGATTCATCCGTTTGCCGGGACAAACACGAGTCTCGCAGTTTTCCGGCCCGGTGTACCGCGCCCGCCGCAACGGGCGCGGCCGCACATCAATGCAGCGGCACTTTCAGCACCGACGGCGCATTGGCTGGCGAGGTGAAGGTCACCGCCCCACCCAGCTGGCTGATGCCCGCATAGCGCAGGTCCACGGTATCGACCACCAAGGTCAGGCGGCTGCCGGCTGGAAGGTTCCAGCTGCTCGCTTCCAGCCGCAGGTCGAGCGTTTTCGCCTGGCCCGGCGTGGCACCGCGCAAGGTGTACGGCTTGTGGCTGATCAACTGACCATTGCCCAGCACATCCTCGGCGTACAGGTAGGCGTACAGCGTGGTGTTGGCACGGCTGGGCGTGACCGTCAGGCGCACTTCCGGCGCACCGTCCAGGCGTTTGGCGCTCCACTGGATCGGCCCCTGCCAGACACCGGCGGCACTGCGGCCAACAAACGGTACGTAGGCACCCGGCGGCAGGTTGATCATCTGCAGCGCGCCGGAGGCCATCGCCACGCCGGAATTGGCCGCAGTCAGCAAACCGCTGCCGATGCGGTAGTTCCAGCCGGTGCCGCCACCGTGCTCGGCCAGGCCGCCGGTCGGCAGCAGCAAACCAGAGGGTGCGGTCAGGCCGTAGCTGACCGCACCCTTGCTGGTCGCCTGCCAGTCCGGGTAACTGCTCCAGCTGCCCTTCTGTGACTTCAGCTGCACCGCCGGCTGGCGGTCGATGCCGTTGGCCACTGCCTTCAGATAGTGATCGAACCAGTCACCCACCTGGTCATAGACTTCGTTGGGAATGCCCAGTGCACCGAGCGCTTCGTTGAGCGCGTGGTCACCGTGGCGCAGCTGCAGCTGCTTCGGGCCTTTCAGCCGGTTGAAGAAATCAACCAGCTGGCCCGGCGGGAACAGGCTGTCGTTGAAGGCGTTGGCCAGGAACACCGCCGGCTGGTTGGCGTTGATCTCGTCGATGCTGGCCGCGGGACTGCGCTGCGCCGCCACCGGCAACAGCGAATCCACCGCGCCCTGGTAGTTGCCCGCCAGAACATTGCGGTTGATCGTGGCCAGCTCCGCGCCAGGGCGTCCGGTCACCAGGCCGGCCGCAACCAGCAGTGCGATGCCCTGCGCGCTCGGGGTGTCGTTGCTGTACAGCGAGGCCTGCAGATCGGCCCAGCCACTGAGCGCGGCCACGGCCTTGATGCGCGGATCGCGTGCCGCCGCCAGCAGGCTCGTGCCCGCACCGTAGGAGATGCCCGAAACGCCGATCCGGTCCGGGTCAGCGCGGGTGTTGTCCAGCGCCCAGTCGATCAGCGCGCTGACATCCTCCACCGTGGAGGGCCCGGCGATGTCGATGCTGCCGCCGGATTCCCAGAAGCCACGCGAGCTGTAGCTGATCACCACATAGCCGCGCTGTGCCAGCGACTGCGCCACCCCCACGTACTCCACGCTGGGCACCGCCCAGCTGCTGGGCATCACCAGCAGCGGATAGCGCCCGCCGCCCGCATCCTGCGGTTCGATGACGAAGGCCCCGAGAGGCGTTCCATCCCAGCCGGCAATGGTGCGATGGGTGGTCTTGACCGTCGCGGCCCAGGCAGTGGGCGCCAGGCCGGTCAGCAGGATCAACAGCAGCAATACCTTGCGCATCGTCGTCTCTCCCCGTCGGTGGTGGTGCAACGGGTTGGACCGTACCAGTGCGAATGGTGCGTGGCACCTTGCGACGCAGCATGACGTTTGCTGCACGTTCGCAGCGCTTGTTGGCTGAACAGGGGGCGCTGCACGCCCCCTGCCCTGCATTGCCTTACAGGTCTACGCCGAAGCCCATGCCGGCAGACCTCTCGCCATTGCTGAAGGCACCACCCAGCGAGAAGGAAGCACGCTCGCCGATCCGTTTACCGTATCCGATCGACAGCGCCTGCTCGCCGCCCTGGAAGCCGGCACCCACCGCAATGCGACCGCGCGGGCTCTGTGAGCCGGCGGCGTTGATGGCCATGTTCAACATCGCCGAGCTCATCGCGCCCATGCGATCGATCCGCTGGTCCTGATGACGCAGGCGGCGTTCCATCTCCTGCTTCAGCCCGTTGTTGTCCAGCGCGAACTGCGCCAGGCGCTGGTCGGTGTAGGCATTGGCCGTCGTCACCGCCTGCGCGGACTTCGTATCGGTATAGGAGTTGGCCGAGGAGAGCGTGGTTGCGCTACTGGCATCGGTATAGGCCTTTGAGGTCGTCACTGCCGCGGCGCTGCTGGCATCGGTATAGGCCTTTGAGGTCGTCACTGCCGCGGCGCTGCTGGCATCGGTATAGGCCTTTGAGGTCGTCACTGCCGCGGCGCTGCTCGCGTCGGTGTAGGCGTTGACGGAGTTGATGGTCGCCGTGGCCCGCGCATCGGCATAGCTGTTGGCCGAAGTCAGCGTATTGGCGTTGGCGGTATTCATCTGATTGAGGTTCACCGCATCGGTGCCCTGCGTGGCGGCGGCCACGTTGGTCAACTGGCGTTCGTTGCCGGCGCTGCCTACCGATACCGAGTTGGCACGGTCGGCGACGGAGCCATTGCCCAGTGCAACGCTGTCGTTTGCAGAAGCGATGGCACCATTGCCCACGGCACTGCTGTTGTTGCCACTGGCTTCGGACAAGCTGCCGAGCGCGGTGCTGTTTTCGCCCGTGGCGTTGCTGCCAGCGCCTGACGCGGTGGAGAACGAGCCCGTTGCGGAGCTGCCCGAGCCACTGGCACTGCTGAAGTCACCACTGGCGGTGGCGCTGTCGCCGATCGCCGCACTGTTGGCGCCGGAGGCGGAAGCACCCACGCCCACGGCTGCGCTCTGGTCGCCGGAGGCGCTGCTGGCTGCGCCGATCGCCGTACTGCCGGTGCCGCTGGCACTGGCGCCGGTTCCGACGGCCGCCGATAGATCACCGCTGGCATCGGCACCACTGCCGCACGCCAGCGAGGCGGCACCACCGGCGCTGGCGCCACCGTTGGACACGCCGCCGAAGCCATCGTCCAGCTGGCAGGTATCACCGGCCCACGCCGGTGCGGTTGCCATGGCCAGTGCCACGGCAAGGATGTGCTTGTGCATCGTCTTCACGGTACCCCCGAGGTCCATCAGGAAGGGTTCCCGGCAAGCGCCGGAAACGGTGGGAAACCGGCCGCCCCTGCACAGGGGCGGCCGGGATGCTGCAGGCGCCTTACGGCGTTACGGTCAAGGCGACACGGACAGCAGTCTTCGGCGTGCTCGGGTCATTGCTGCCGACACAGACGAAGCCCGAATAGCTGCCCGGCGCGAGGCCGCTGGCATTGATCTGCACCTGCGTGCTCTGGCTGCCGCCTGCGGAGATGCGGCCCAGGGCACGGGTCGGTGTGCCGATCCAGCCGGCGCCGCACGCATTGCTTCCGCCCAGCCCATAGGCCAACCCAGGCGCGCCGGCGGTGGCGGACCAGGCACCGCTGCCATCGGGATTGATGATCGCGCTGCGGTACACGCTGTCGCCGCTGGTGGCGTTGAACCAGAACCAGCTGGTAGCCAGCGGCGCGCGCACCGAGACCACCAGCCAGTAGCGGCCTGCCGGCAGGTTCACGTTCTGGCCTGCAGCGGCCAGGTCAAGGTTGATGGTGGCCAGCGTGGCCGACGTTCTTATGCCCGGACCGCTGACGGTGGAGGTGTAGCTCCACAGCGCCAGCTGCGGGCTCGATTCCGGATTGCCCTCCGGATTGCCGCCAACATCCCGGTAGATCGACCAGTTGATGTTGGTCGAAGTTGCCAGCGAGCCACCGTTGACGAAGCCGTCAGCGACGATGCGGGTAATGCCGGTGGCCTCGCCCAGAGTGAAGTCATCGGCACCAAGCTGTGCACGTGCACCCACTGTCGCCGCATCGGTGAAGCGCGTCGAGCGACGGCCATTGGCGTTGTTTGGCGCCTGCGCTACCAGCGTGCGGGTGCCCACTCCGGAATTGTCGATCTGCCATTCCAGCGGTGAGCCGCCGGTATTGGCGATCTGCAGGTTCACCGTTCCACTGCCACCGGCCGGCAGGGTCAGCGAGTTCGTCGGCGGCGTGGCGGCGATCTGCGGCGGCGGCACCGACACGGCGATCGGCAGGCGCAGCAGCGGCTGGCTGGTATCACCGCCCTGCGGTGAGAGGGTGAGCCTGGCAAAGCGCCAGCTGCCATCGTTCGGTACCGAACCGGTGGTGACGATGACCCGCACCGACTTGCTTTCACCCGGCGCCAGGGTAAACACCGATGGCGAGACAACCGCGGTCAGGCCCTGCACCTTCGCCGTCCACGTCTGCCGGGTCGGCAGCACATTGCGGAACACGCGGGTGAAGCTGCAGCTGTCCGCGCAGCTGCGCTTGCCGAGGCTGGCGATGTTGAGCGACGACACTTCACCCCCATTGGCTGGATTGGCGGCCAGGAAGTTGGTCTTGGTCTCGTTGAGCACCAGCCCTGCGCGCAGTGCCTGGTCCACCTGGATGCGTCCAGCGCCCATCGCGAATGCGTCGGCCGGTGTGACGCCATCTTCCTTCAGCACCTCCTGCCGCGCGGTCATCATCAACGCCGAGCGTGTCTCCTGCACGGTCCAGTCAGGACGCGCCTGGCGCAGGAGCGCGGCGGCACCGGCGTGATGTGGTGATGCCATCGAGGTGCCGTCCATCAGGCCGACGGCGTTCTCCGAGCCGGTCACCTCATTGCCTGCGATCACGGCCAGCACACGCACACCCGGGGCGGTCACGTCCGGCTTGACCAGATCAAAGATCCCGGCCGGGCCGCGCGAACTGAAGTCGCCCAGCACATCCGGCGTATTGCTGATCTTGCTGGCCGGATAGGCAATGCCGGCGGTTGCGTTGTTGCCAACGCTCGACGCAAAGGTCCGCAGTGCATTGGCGTCCGACTGGTCGATGGCGAAGGCGGGAATGGTCGCCCCGGCCACGTTGGGCAGGATGGGGGCCGGCTGGTTGTTGCCGATCAGCACGGCGATCGCACCCGCTGCAGCGGCGTTGTTGACCTTGTCGCTGAAGTTGCACGAGCCACGGCGGATCACCGCAACGGCGCCCTGGAAGGTATTGGCCGGGAACGGCGCGCACCCATCGTTGGCACTGTCGATGCCTGCACTGACACGCAGCGGCGTGGTTGCAGGAATCGGCGTTGCGAACGGCACGCCGCCCGAGCCTTCGGTCAGCAGGATGGCAGTGAGCGCCGGCGGCACGCTGCCGGGGCCGCTGACCGCAGCGAACAGCACGATGTCGCCGCGGCCATGCGTGGCCGCCGCAGTGCTGCCGGTCCAGGGTTCCAGATGGCCCATCGTGTTCGGACCTGGGCCGGAGTTGCCGGCCGAAGTGGCCACATAGATGCCGGCATCGGATGCGTTGAGGAACGCCAGCGAGACCGCCTCTCCCCACGGCGCGGTGCCACCGGCAATGGAGTAATTGATGACGTCGACCACGCCATCGGCGAGGGCCTGGTTGACCGCTGCCAGCGTCGAGGTGTTCGGGCAGAAGCCGCGCCCGGTAGAGACCTCGGTGTAGCAGGCGTCGTAGGCGATGATGTTGGCGCGCGGCGCAACACCGGAAATGTGGATCTGGTTGCCACGGTAGGACGCAGTGTGCGGGTTGCCGGCGGCGGTGGAAGCGGTATGGCTGCCGTGACCGTTGGTGTCACCAAATCCAGGCTCCTCGCGTACGTCCGCAACGCCACACTGGTTGCCCGGCGCACCGCAGACGAAGTCGTAGCCGCCGATCAGCTTGCTGTTGCAGCGACCTTCGTCGATGCCGCCCGGCGCGCAGGTACCGAGGTAGTTGCCTGCGCCCAGCGGATTGACGTGCTCGTAACCATCTTCGGCGCGGGCGGTGAAGGCCGGGCTGCCGAAGTTGATGCCCGAGTCGATGACGCCGACCACCACACCTTCGCCACGGAACGGCGCAGGTGTGCCGTTCCACAGCGCAGGTGCGCCGATCAACCCCGGTCCGACGTCGGTGTCCTGCTCATACTCCCTGTACTCTTCAACCAGCTGCACATCGGGAAGTGCGCGCACGCGCTCCGCTTCCTGCGGGTTCATCTGCAGCACCGATGCGTTGATCGCATGCTGCATGCGCCGTTCGACCTTTACGCTGCGACCCAATGCTGCATTGATGCGGGCCTCGTGCTGTACCTGGCGGTCAGCGAGGAAGCGCACATAGTCCTGCGAGCGTGCCCCCTTTACAGCGATGCGCGGTGTCGGCGCATTGCCGGTGGCTGCCGCTGCACGCGCGGCGCTGGCGGATGGGCGCATGCGTTCCGGTGCCGCGAGGCCCTGGATGTCGCCCTTGTAGGTGGCCAGCGGCTCCTCGCGGTAGACCACGATATAGCGGTTGGAGAGCTCGGCGAAGCCGCTACCCGGACCGCGTGCCGCAGGCCCGGACGGATTGCCGGCGCGCGCGTCCACCGAGGGATTGCCGGTCTTTGACTGGGCACCGGTACTGCGTATGCCCACGGCAGCGGCGGCCAGTGCGGCACCCGCCACCAGGGTCAGTGCAACCCATTTGCTTCGTTTGATCCATGCATTGCGCATCGAATACCCCCTTTTCATTGAAAGCCCGAGATGCACGCCGGCGTCAACGCCGGCGCTGTGATGTCTGGTGCTTCAATTGCGGGTGCGGCGCGTAGTCCCCGACGCCTTGCACCCCGCTGCGCCCCGGCAGCAGAATCGACACTACCTCAAAATTTGACGCGGCGCACAGTTTTTCGTGACAGCGGCAAGACAGAGATCAGTACGCGAAAGTATGGATGCGCGCCTGCATGGCGTAGCCATGGCCCCGGCCGCCGAAGCGGCAACGCGTTCGTTGCCCGTCGTTGAAGGGCAACGGTGTCCAGTGCTATGACTGCCTGCGCCCATCAACGCACGGATGCCATGGATATTTTCCGCACTGCACTGATTGCCGGTGTTGCCTGTGCAGCAGGACCGGCATGGTCCGCTGAATCACCGATCGCAGACGCCGACGCGCGCGGAATCTTCATCGAAGCACAGCACCTGTGCCAGGTCGATGGCGGCCAGCTGTGGGGGCAATCCCTGTGCGGGCCGATGATGCTGGTCGATCCGAAGAGCCGCCAGGTCACCGCCTCGCATGCGGATGTACACGGCGCGTTGAAGGGGAGTGGCGAGGTGTTCGTGGGCCAGCTTCCGCCCGATGCGATCGTTGCCAACACCGCCGTGGAATGGTCCGGCATACGCTGGACGCAACTGCTCTGGCCATTGCCGCAGGACGTGTCCAGGCGCAGTACGCTGCTGGCTCACGAAATGTTCCATCGGTTGCAACCGGCGTTGCCCATCACCGCGCCGACCGAAGGCGGCAACGAGCACCTCGACACACTTGAAGGACGCTACTGGCTGCAGCTGGAATGGCGCGCGCTTGCAGATGCGCTCACGGCCACCGATGCAATGGCGCAGCACACTGCGGTGAACGACGCACTCGCCTTCCGCGCCGAGCGCCACCGCCAGTTCCCTGCGGCAGCGCAGGAAGAAGCGGCGCTGGAATTGAACGAGGGCCTGGCCGAGTACACCGGCGTGTTCGTCGGCAACCCAACGCGCTCCACACGTATCCAGGCGGCGCTGCATGACCTTCGCGCGCACGTTGCCGATCGCAGTTTCGTCCGCTCTTTCGCCTATGCCACCGGTCCGGCCTATGGCCTGCTGTTGGACCAGGCGGCCCCCGGCTGGCGCAACCATCTCGCCCACCCCGCCCGGGACCTCGGCACGCATCTGGCCGAAGTGACCCGGACCCCGATGCAGCGGGGTGCGACCGAGCTGCGGGCCGCTGCTGCGCGCTACGGCGGACGGGCACTGCGCGAAGCCGAAATGCTGCGCGAACGGCAGCGCATTGCGCAGCTGGAACACAACCGTGCGCGCTTCGTGACAGGCCCGGTCGTGCGGCTGGATCTGCGCAGCATGCGCATCCAGTTCAATCCCAACACGATGCAGTCGTTGCCGGGCCGTGGCACGGTATATCCAACGATGCGGCTGACCGACACCTGGGGCAGCCTGGACGTCACCGACGGAGCGTTGATGCAGAGCGACTGGAAGGCCGTGTTCGTGCAGGCACCCGCAACTGCCCACCCGCCGCTACAGGGTCCAGGGTGGTCGCTGAGTCTGAAACCAGGATGGTTACTGGTGCCGGGAACACGCAACGGCGATTACGTGTTGAAGGCGACCCCCTGACAACACCCGCAGGCATCGCGATGCTCTAGCACGCGAGCGTTTCAGCCACGTCCTGCTCCATTTGACACATCTCCAGTGCTTGCGCGCTGTCACAGCTTCGTCTTTTCATCGTTGACCGAAAGACGACAGCTTGTGACGCTTACGACACCGCACGGCCTCCACGGCCCTGTCATCGCGGTCACGTCTCACCGCAATCCGTAGCACCCGTCTCCGCAACGTCCCCCATGACCTCGCCTCGGCCCGGTCGTGGCGGACGGCTGCGCCCTGAACTTCTGCTGGAGAACCGCAATGCGCCTTGCAAGCCTCTTCTTCGCGTTCGTCCTCAGTGCCTTCGCTGGCGCTGCCCAGGCCCAGGTCGTCACCCTCAACAAGGGCGGCTTCGTGCTCACCTACGACTGCAGCATCCACAGCGCCACCCGCTACGAGTACACGCTCACCGCCGACACCGGCTCGGCCGCGCGCCCGTCCAGCTTCTACAAGGATCCGGACCTGCCGGCAGGCTGCCTCGGCCAGACCAGCACCGCCTCCTACGCCAGCATCAAGTCCGGCTACGACCGTGGCCATCTCGTCACGTCCAATCACATGGACTACAACGCGACCTACATCCGCCGCGCCAACTACATGACCAACATCGTTCCGCAGGTGTCCAGCTTCAACCAGGGCATCTGGGTGAAGGCAGAGAACGTGGCCGAGTGCTACCGCGACATCGCGCCGGTGGATGTCTACGGTGGCGTGGTCTACGGCGACGCCTCCAACGACTACTTCCTTTCCAGCCACGGCATCCCGACACCGGAGTTCTTCTGGAAGACCATCATCACCCGTGACCCGAACACCGGCACGGCCAAGGCGATCAGCTGGATCATTCCCAACGAAGCCAATCTCGGCAGCCTCGACAGCTACCTGGTGACCATCGCCGATCTGGAGGAGCTGCTGGGTGCGAGCTACGTCGCGATCAACGCACCGGCCTCGCTGAAAAACATGCTGCCGGCCAGCACCTGGCCGCAGCCGGCGGGGTGTGACCTGGGCTGACCGGCCTGCCGGGAATGGGTGGCACCCTGCCCGGGTGCCACGCAAGGATGGCTGTGGGAAAATGACGGGCAATTGCACCACCGCATTGCCCCCTGGAGCTGTAGATGTCCCGTTTTCCCTTCGATGCCGTGCTGTTCGACTGCGACGGCGTATTGGTTGATTCCGAGCCGCTGGTGGCCCGCGTCCTCTCCGAGATGCTGACCGAACGTGGCTGGCCATTGACTCCGGCACAGGCGGGTAAAGTCTTCCTTGGCCAATCCGTTGCCCACTTGGCCGGACTGATCGAAGAACGCACCGGCAAGCCGTTCACCGAGGCGTGGCTTGAAGAGTTCCGCCAGCAGCGCAACCGGGCACTGGAACGTGACCTGGAAGCGATCCAGGGGGCACCCGAGGCCGTGCGTGCGATCGCTGCGGCCACCGGTGGGCGGATCGCCTGCGCCTCCGGCGCCGATCTGCTAAAGGTGAAACTGCAGCTGGGCAAGGTCGGCATCCTCGATGCCTTCGGCGACCACGTCTACAGCGGCCAGGACATGCCGAACACCAAGCCGCACCCGGACGTCTACCTGGCGGCCGCTGCCGCGCTGGGTGTGGATCCGAAGCGCTGCGCGGTCATTGAAGACACCGTGACCGGTGCGACCGCCGGTGTGGCCGCAGGTGCCACCGTGTTCGGCTTCAGCGAGGGCGGCCCGCACCACAGCACGCCCGAGGCTCTGCGCGCGGCCGGTGCCCAGGTGATCTTCCAGCGCATGGAAGATCTTCCCGCACTGCTGGCGGCCTACACTGCCGACGCTGCCGCCTGACCCGGCGTCAACCCGCAGCGCCCTGCCCGGCGCTGCGGCACCTGCCGCTGTAGTGCAGCGCAAACAGGTACAACCCGGTGAACAGCTGCAGGAACAACGGCGGCAGCGGCGAATAGGTGATCCACGCCGCAGGCTCGCCCTGCCCCAGCCCGCGCACCACGAAGTTGGCGATCACCGCCAGGGTGAACACGATCGAGGTCCAACGATGCACGGGCCGTGCCCAGCCACCGCGGCTCATTGCCGGCGCCTCGCTTCGGAACGGGCTTCGATCATCTTCCAGCCATTGCCCGATGGATCGCGGAATCCGGCGTCGACGGCGCCAAAGCGCTCGATCGGCTCCTGGGTGAATTCCACGCCCTGTGCCAACCACTGCGTGTAACGCGCCTGGCAGTCATCCACAGCCAGCACCAGGGGCGGCATTGCGCCTTTGGCCACCAGCTGCTGCAGCGAAAGCGCGGTGGCCGCATCGTGGGTGGGCGGACCCGGCACGAACAGGCCCAGCTGGAAACCGTCCTGGCCTGAGCTGCGTACCGTCAGCCAGCGGTAGCTGCCATTGCGCACGTCGGTATGCACTTCGAAACCGAGCTTGCCGACGTAGAACGCCAGCGCCTCATCCTGGTCGCGCACATACAGGCCGACCGTGTTCACCATATCTGACATGCAGCACCTCCTCTCAAGTGCGCCTACGTTACGCCCCGACGAGGCGGTTCTGCTTCTCCAAAACTGCGCCAATGGCTGGGACGGCGAACGTGAAGGAATCAAAAGTACATGGCCTCCCCAAAAGCGGATGAATACGCAGTTCCGCGACGGCGGATAATCCGCCCCGGCATTAAGTCAATCTAATGTGATGCCAATCACGCACGCGCCTGAGGGCGCATGCGATAACCGCGCGGACCGGGATTCATCGGTACCATCACGCCGACAGGGAGCGCATCATGCAGGACGTAACGCAACGCCAATGCAAAGTTGTGTCCGACAGCCGCTGGTCGCTCAGTACCTTCATGGAATTCTATGAGCGGATATTGAGCCCTCGCATTTTCCAGCCTTACGGGATGCTGCTGGCCGGGGAAATCGCCAGCGACATCGATGCAGGGTTCGCGGTCAAGGACGTGCTGGAAGTGGCATGCGGCACCGGGGTGATCACCGCCAGCCTGTATGAGGATCTTGCGCGGCCACGGGGCTTGCGGCTGGTGGCCAGCGATCTCTCGCAGATTGCGGTGGACATGGCCCGACGTGTCCTGAACCCCGAGATCCAGCAGAACGTTCCGTTGTTGGCCGACGTGGACATGGCAGAGCTTCCATTCGATGACAACAGCTTCGATGTGATTGTCTGCGGCTTCGGCCTGATGTTCCCGCCCGACAAGGCGCGCGTGGCCAGGGAGTTCCGGCGCGTGCTGCGGCCGGGGGGGCGTGTCTACGCGACGATGTTCCACTACAACCAGCTCTTCGAACTCACCCGCCAGCAATCGCAGCTGCATTTCGGCATGCCTTCCCGGTTGATGGACGCGGCGCTGAGCCTGACCGACCCGTCGCCGATCACCCGCGCCTTCGCGATCGAAGGGCTGTCCCGGGCCAACGACGTGCCTGCTGGGCTGCATCCCCTGTCGTTCTCGCTCGACGCAGCCGGTGCGCGCGAGTTCCTGTTCAATGCCTGCATCCTGCTCGAAGAGTTCAACCAGTGCGACACCCGCACCCGTGAGCACTACCTGGACCTGATGCTGGCGCAGTTCGGCAAGGACGTGCCTGACCAATGCTACCGGGTGGAGGCATGGTTGCTGCGCGGCCAGGCCGATCCCGCCAATGCGGGCACGACGGTGGACATCGCGTCGCCCGACTTCTCGCCGCTGGTGCGCTGCCAGCAGCTGACCCATCGCGCGTCCAGCGCGGGCGTCGAGTGCGCAATCTCCGTGCAGGAGGCACAGGGGCTCGCTGCATTCACCGCTGCCAAGGCGGAGTTCCTGGCTGAGTATCCCGGCTTCCCCGACGCATCGGTAGAGAAGATGCGCAACGAGGAGTACGCACGGCTGGACGAGCAGCACGTTACGTATCTGGATCATGTAGGCGGAACCCTGCCACCCGAAAGCCTGCTCGAACAGGACCTGCAGGCGTTGAAGCACGCAATCCTGGGAAATCCGCATAGCGGATCGAAGGCCTCGCAGGCGGCATACCAGGAGGCGCGGGATGCCATCTACGCCTTCTTTGACTGCTCTCCGGACGAGTACGAAGTGATATTCACTGCGAACGCCAGCAGCGCGATCCGGCTTGTGGCGGAATCGTTTCCGTTCCAACCGTGCACGCAGCTGCTGTTGACCAAGGACAATCACACGTCGGTGCATGGACTGCGCGAATACGCCAGGGCCAAGGGCGCCTCGGTGAAGTACATCCCTCTGGACGACGATCTGCTGCTGCACGACGACCTGATGCGGCGTGCGCTGCAGCGGCTGGGCGACGGCGCCCCACACCTGCTGGCCTTTCCCGCCCAGTCCAACGCGACCGGCGCGCGGCATGACCTCGCCTGGATCGCCCGCGCGCAGGCGCACGGTGCGATGGTGCTGTGCGATGCAGCCGCACTGGTCCCGCAGGCGCGGCTGGATTGCGGCACCCTTCAACCGGATTTTGTGGTGGCCTCGTTCTACAAGATCTTCGGCTACCCCACCGGCGCAGGCTGCCTGCTTGCCCGCCGCTCGTCGCTGCAACTGCTCAGGCCACCGTCCTTTGCCGGTGGCGGAGTCTGCTACTACTCAGGCCCCTGGTCGCCCACCGAGCGGCTGCTGTATCGCGATGCCGGGCAACGTTTTGAGGTGGGAACACCCAACTACGCCGCGTTCCCGGCGATCGCCCGGGGCTTTGCCTTCGTGGCACGGATGGGCGGCGCCGAAGCCCTCGCGCTGCACTCCACTGCACTGGCCCGGTGGATCGAGGTGCGTCTTGCCGCGCTTCGCCATACCGTGCGCGGCGACACACCACTGTGCCGCGTGTACGGCCCGCCGGCACAGCGGAAAGGAGCGACGGTGATGCTCAACTTTTTCGACTGCTATGGCTCGATCGTGCCGCATGCCCGCGTCAAGCACCTCGCCGACCGCTTCGGCATCACCCTGCGCAACGGATGCTTCTGCAACCTCGGAGCTGTCCAGCAGGCAACCTATGCAACTGCGGGTGCCGAGCACTGCGAACTGGACAAGACCGGGAAGATCCTCGACTGCACCGCCTTCGATGAGAAGATCCTGGACAAGGGAGATTGTGGCGCGGTCAGGATTTCATTTGGGCTCGGTTCGAATTTTGCCGACGCCTACCGCTTCCTGATGTTTGCGACCTGCCTCCTGGACACCGACGTTTCTGGTCTTGAAGGTGTGCTCGCCGCGAGTGACCCTGAAGCCGATGCCGGCAGTCCTCGTACCGCTCCTGCCGTGCCGGCCTGACGCTCCACGGCGAGTGCCACCGCCGGCGCGCGACGGCGACGTTGTTCCAGCACGGATGTGTCCAGGCGGGGGCGCTGCGCGGCGCGTGCGTGGCATTCCGGCACACTGGCCGACGCCGCCTGGGCTGCACGCTCACGCTCGCGCACATTACCCGGGCTGTCACCGGTGATGTCACGGAAGATGCGGCCAAAGGTGCCCAGGCTGCGCCACCCGGTCTGCGCGGCGATTTCGGTCACCGCCAGATCGGTATCACGCAGCAGCGCCACCGCTCGTTCGATGCGGCGGCTGAGCAGATAACGGTGCGGCGGCAGCCCGAAGGCCTGCTTGAACGAGCGGGCGAAGTGCGCCGGCGACACCGCACTGACCTCAGCCAGGCGCGCGACGGGCCATTCCTCATGGCTGGCCCGATCCATCCGGTCCTTGGCGCGCAGCAGTCGCCGCAGCAGTTCGGGGCTCTGGCTCATGGCATTACCGCCCGGGCCAGGTAATGGCGGGCTGCATGCCGCGCCTCGGCGGCCTGCTGGACCAGCCAGTCACGGAATGCAATGACCTTGGCACTGCCACCTCGCGCCGTGGGTGCCACGAACCAGAAGCTGCGACCGTCGCTGGCCACCCCCGGATGCGCCTGCACCAAACGCCCGCTGTCCAGCTCGGCCTGGAACAGGATCGGCGAACCAATGGCGATGCCCTGCCCTGCGATCGCGGCGCCGACATCCAGATGCTCGACGGCAAAGGGCGCGACGAAACTCTCCGGTGCCGGCGGTGGAAGGTCCCCGTGCGCGGCAAACCACAGGGCCCACCAGTCCGGCCGCCCGAGCAGGGGAATTTCCAGCGCGCTGCTGCCCAGCCCACGGGTCGCTGGCAGCAGCGCCGGCGCACACAACGGTGTGAACACGCTGGGAAACAAAGGAGTTGCCTGAAGACCTGGCCATTCGCCCTGGCCATTGCGGATGGCCGCATCGAAGTGACCGGCGGCCAGATCCTGCGGCGCTGCCGACAGGTCCAGCTCCAGCACGAACTGCCGGTGGCGGGCGCGGAACGTGCCCAGCCGCGGCGTCAGCCAACTGGTGCCCAGCGTGGGCAGTACAGACAGGCGCAGTCGCGCCGCATCCATGTCTGCGGCGCGCATGAAGCTGGCGCGCAGTGCATCGAATGCCCGGGTGGCCTCCTGCGCGACGCTGGCCCCCGTCGCCGTCAGTTCTACGTGCTGTGCATGGCGCAGGAACAGGCAGGTACCGGTCTGGGCTTCCAGCCGCCGCACGTGGTAGCTCACCGATGCCGCGCTGGTGTCGAGCTCTTCGGCGGCACGCGCGAAGCTGCCCAGCCGCGCCGCCGCCTCGAAGGCACGGATGGCGGCAAGCGACGGAAGCTGGCGTTGGGTCACCATAAGTGTGGCTTAGCCTGAGCCCCGATACCTGCGTGGTCAATCCCCCCTCGTGCCCGCAACGATGGAGGCACCTTCGGTAGCGGATCAGCACATGGATCGACGGCAGTTCCTGGCCACTTTGGCCGCCGCGGCAGCGTCCACCGCCCTGCCCTCCGGGTGGGCCCTGGCCAGCCACAGCGAAGATTGGACATGGTTGCAGGGCAACTGGCGGGTCCGGCACCAGCGCCTGAAGGAGCGCCTGGTGGGCGATACCCGCTGGGAGTCTTTCACCGGCTCCAGCGCGGTATGGCTCACCCTGGGCGGACTCGGCACCATCGATGACAACGTCATGGCGCTGCCTTCGGGCCCCTACAGGGGCCTGGGCGTGCGTGCATTTGATCCGGTGTCTTCCATGTGGTCGATCTGGTGGATCGATGGCCGCAATCCTGCCCATATCGAAGCCCCCGTGCGCGGGGGCTTCGAGGGCGATGCCGGCAGCTTCCGTGGCACCGACCGGATCGACGGGCGCCCCATCGATGTGTGGTTCCGCTGGCATGACATCCACGGCGAGGAGCCGTGGTGGGAACAGGCGTTCTCCGACGATGCCGGTGCGCACTGGGAAGTGAACTGGCGCAACTGGTTCCGCCGCACTGCTGCGGCCCCCTCTCCGCTTCCGAAGCTGCCGGATGCACCGGGCGACTTTGATTTCCTGGTGGGCCATTGGAACGTGCGCCATCGTCGCCTGCGCGCTCGGCTGGCAGGCAGCGATGCGTGGGACGCGTTCAACGGCACCCTGCACAACTGGCCGGTCCTGGGAGGATTCGGCAACGTGGGTGACAACCTGATGGACGTGCCTGGAGCACCGCTGCGCGGCATGGGCATCCGTGCCTGGAATGCGACCGAGCGGCACTGGCTGAGCTGGTGGCTGGATGGCCGCGAGCCGACCCGGATCGGCGCGCCACTGCGTGGTGGTTTCCAAGCCGGTGTCGGCCGCTTCTTCGGCGAAGACCAGCACGACGGTCGATCAATCCAGACGCGGGTGATCTGGTCACGCGTTACCCCGCGCTCGGCGCGCTGGGAACAGGCGGCCTCGGCCGATGGTGGGCGCAGCTGGGAAACCAACTGGGTCAGCGACTTCGAGCGACAGGCATGAAGGCGCTGCTGGCCGTGATGCTGCTGGTTGCTGCGTCGCCTCCCGCGTCTCCATCAAGGGTGCTGCGGATCGTCGGCCCCGCCGAGCGCTTTGCCCCGGGCGTTGCATCCACGCAATACGACGAGATTCGACTGACCTTGAGTCCGGACGGGAAAACCGCACTGTGGTTCAGCCGCAACCGGCCCGGCGGTCCGGGCGGGTATGACATCTGGGTCTCCCGCAACGATGGGCAGCGCTGGCGGCCGGCGACGCCGGTGCCGTTCAACACGCCGGGGCGCGACTTCGATCCCGCCTTTTCCGCCGATGGCCGCGTGGTGTATTTCTGTTCGGATCGCGCAGGCGGCCAGGGCGGCGACGATCTGTATCGGGTCAGCATGGGGAGCGACGGTCGATTCGGGGAGCCGGTCAATCTTGGCCCCGCAGTGAACAGCGCGGCCGATGAGTTCGCGCCGATGCTCTCGCCGGACGGTCGTACGCTGTTGTTCTCCAGCGATCGTGCGGGCGGTGCCGGCGGCCATGACCTCTACAGCGCCACGATGATCGGCGGCGTGGCGCAGCTGGCACGGCCGCTGGCGGGAGACCTCAATACCGCAGCGCAGGAGTTCGATGCCACCTTCCTGGGCGACGGCCGAACGGTGGTGTTTGCCCGCGCCCAGGACTTCGGCAGTGCACCGGTGCGCCAGTTCATTGCCTACGCGCGTGGAGGCCGTTATGACGCAGGCCATGCATTGCCCTCGCCCTTGAACGAGGCCTCCGGCGACAGCTACGGCGCGATGCTGGATGGATCGCAACCCGACACCTTGACCTATTCGGCGCGGCGCGCGGACGGTGCAGGGTTGGACCTGTACCGCATCCGCTATCGGATGATGCGCCCTTGAAGGCAGATGTTGTCGATTCCCGGCGCCCCGATTCGTCGAGAGGATGACTACCCCAGGAGAAAACGCAGATGGTCTCACACCAGTCCCTTGCCTGCGCCTGCGGCCAGGTCCGCCTGACCGCCACGGGCCAACCCATTGCCACCGTCGAATGCTGCTGCGACAGCTGCCGCAAGGCCGGCGCCATGCTGCAGTCGATGCCCCGAGCACCGGCCGTGCTGGGCCCGCACGGCCAAACGCTCTTCGTAATGCACCGCAAGGATCGCGTCAGCATCGATGCCGGGCATGCCATGCTGCGTGCCTTGCGATTGTCCAGCAGGGGCGGCAGCCGCCGCGTGCTGGCGGGCTGCTGCAATACGCCGCTCTTCCTGGAGTTCAGCGGCGGCCATTGGCTGAGCCTGTATGGCCTGTTGTGGCCGGCATCGACAAGACCTGCCGTGGAGATGCGGACCATGGTCAGTGATCTTCCTGATGCGTCTGTGCTTCCTGACGATGTGCCGAACCTGAAGACCCGGTCGCTGCGCTTCTATGCGCGGTTGATGAAGGCGTGGATCGCCATGGGCTTCCGCAGCCCACGCATCGAGGTCGCGGGAGATACCCATGCCTGAGCCCGGACGGATCGAGATCGAAAGCATCACCACGCCCGGGCACATCCAGCGCGTGGATCGCGCCAAGTACCTCGCCATGCGCCATGCCTTGCTGCGGGCGCTGCCCGCGCAACCGCCCGGCCTGACTGTCGCGCAGGCGAAACAGGCACTGCTGCCACACCTGCCCGCCGCGCTGTTCCCAGCAGGTGCCACCGCCGGCTGGTGGTTGAAGGCCGTGCAGCTGGACCTGGAAGCCAAGGGCGTGATCGAGCGCGTCGCGGGCAAACCGTTGCGCCTGTTCAAGCACCTGGCGGCCGGCTGATCAGCGCTGTGCAGGCAGTTCCAACCGGTGCTTGCGGCACAGGCGATACACCGTGACCCGCGATATCTGCATCTGCCGCGCGCACTCGGAGACGTTGTAGCCGGTCTGGCGCAGGGTCTGCAGTAGTACATCGCGCTCGGCCTGGCCGCGCGCGTCGTGCAGCATCGCCGCGGGCAGGACCGCTGCCAATGCGCCCAGCTCCAGGTCACGCTCACTGATCAGCTCGCCCTCGGCCATGATCGCTGCACGCTGCACACGGTTCAGTAGTTCGCGTACGTTGCCGGGCCAGTCGAAGCGCCGCATCGCCTGCAGTGCGGCCGGTGCGAAGCCGCGTGCACGCACGCTGTGGCGCAACCGGAAGCAGCGCAGGAAGTGCTCGGCCAGCAGCTGCACGTCGGCACCGCGCTCGCGCAGTGGTGGCATCAGCAGGCGCAGCACGTTCAGGCGGTAGTAGAGATCGCTGCGGAACCGCCCCTGCGCCACCGCGTGTTCCAGTTCGACGTGGGTCGCGGCAAGTACCCGCACGTCCGCGCGCAGCGGCTGGCTGCTGCCCACGCGCTCGAAGGTTCCCTCCTGCAGCACGCGCAGCAGGCTGGTCTGCGCTTCTGCCGGCAGATCGCCTACCTCATCAAGAAACACCGTACCGCCATGGGCGGATTCGAACACGCCGATCTGCCGCTTGTCGGCACCGGTGAACGAGCCACGTTCGTGGCCGAACAGCTCCGACTGCACCAGGTTGGCCGGAATCGCACCACAGTTCACCGCGATGAAAGGCCTGCCGGCGCGCCCCGACAGCGCATGCAGCGCATGTGCAGCCAGTTCCTTGCCTGTACCGGTTTCGCCGGTGACCAGCACCGGCAGTTCCACCGGCGCGAACTTGTGCAGCACCGTGCGCACCGCATGCAGCGCAGCGCTTTCGCCAATCAATGCGTGCGGTCCGTATCCACTGCAGGTTGCATCGACAGGCGGATCATCCGCATCGAACTGCTGGCGCATTGCGCAGACCAGGTCCTGCAGGCCGAACGGCAGCGTGAAGCGCGCGCCGCATCGCTGCAGCAACGGCAGCCAGGCCGGCGATGTGGGTCCGGCCCCCGGAGGCAGTACCGCCAGCCAGGGCAGATGCTGGTGCTGCTCGATCCACGGTGCCAGCAGCTGCAGCGCCGCCGCATCGAGATGGCGCAGATCGAGTACGGCGAGCAATCGATCGCGTCCACGCAGGCCTATCGCCATGGCGGGATCGGGATGGATGCTGCGCACGTACCAGCCCGCTGCCGCCAGCGCACTGCGCTCGTTCGCCAACGGCTCGCCAAACCAGAGCACGCAACGTGACGTAGAAGCCTCCGGGACCGCTGCCATGCTTCCCCCAGCATCCGGACACCGTCGGCGGACTGTCAGGCAATCACCGGCGTGCCGCCCCCCCGCCGGGACCTCTACGGCCACCGGGGCGGCCTTTGTTGGGCGGATCCTAGCGCTTCCCTAAACAGCGACGCAATGAGCAGTGCGTCAAGGAATTCGAGGCTGAAGCGGCACCGTTGCAGACGGCGACGCCGCCTGTAACACCCATGCAACAGTTGCACGCCGCCCTTACCCTGTGGTGCCTGGGGCTTCGAAATCCCAACAATTCCGCGACGTGCCTGTAACAGCGCGGCAGCAGCCCGGTCAGGTACTGCACGGTCCCATTGTTGGCGGGTGGGCACTTCGAGGTTGGCACGGTTGATGCGTGGTTCCGCCGCACCCATCGCGGGAGATCGGCATGGACGGCATCACCCTGATTCGCGGCCTGGCCGCAGCACTGGCAATCGCCCTGCTGTCGGTTGGCACCGTCGCGTCCGCATCGGGCGCCCGCCAGGGCGTGAAGGCACAGCCGGGCGAAATCGTCCTGTTGCGGGACGTATCCGCGCGGCCTGCCTATCGCATGGCACCACCGGGCATGGCGCTGATTGCCGACCCGAAGCCACAGCACGAGATCGCCACCGCATTGGGCGCCGGTGGCACGACGAACGGCATGGACGAGTTGAGCGATGAGGACTATGCCGGCATGGGTGCCGGCCAGGCAGCGTCCATCGCGGCGCCGGGCGGTACCACCGTTGAACGTGTCACCCAGCAGGCCCTGGGCGGGACGCTTGGCCGCAGTGGTGATGGCATGGTCGGCAGCAACCTGGGGGGCGCCATGAGTGGTCCGCTCGGTGCTGTCGGCAGCAGCACCCGCGGTATCGCCGATACCGTGCGCGGCGCACTGGCCCAGTTCCCCCTGCAGGGCACGGCCCCGGCAGGTGGAAAATGAAGGCCCTGCACGGGTTGCTCCTGCTGCTCGCCGCCGCGCCCTGGGCAACCCGGGCCGATGACTACAGCGGCATGCTCGCCTATCTCGACGTGGCCCACATCGACGGCCACGCACTGGCCGGGGCGACGGGTGCCATCGCCGTGAACCAGGCCGCCGGCGACCTCAACGTGCAGGCCAACCTGCGGGGCATCGCCAAGGGCGATCGCGCCGACGTGGCGATCAATGCCCGGCAACTGCAGCAGGGCAACCGCGTGCTGTCCGGGCCGCTGCAGGCCACCGCGCTCATTGGCGGTGACGCACTGGCCGGTGCCAGTGGCATCGCATCCATCAACCAGGCCAGCGGCATCGCCAACACGACGCTCAACGTCGTCAGCGCGACGCTGGCCCGACAAGGCATACGCGAAACCGACGATACGGCCTTGGCCGCCGAGGGTTCCGCGTTGGCAGGGGGGCGGGACGACACCGGTCGCGGCGTCGCGACGGGCACCCGCAGCGCCGGTGTAGCCAGCACCGCACTGCGGGGATTCGACGGGGTCCTGCAACTCAATCAGATCGCGGGCAACGGCAACGACACGGCCAACGTACTGGGCCTGGTCGTGCAGGACCGCCCGTGACAACCACCCAACCGATGCACCACCTGATGAGAGAGAGGGCACCATGAAAGCGACCGTCAAACAGACCATGCTCGCCATGGCGATTGCCACTGCCTCGACCGCCGCTGCGGCCAATGGCTGGGACAACCAGAACGCCAACGCGAACATCAACCACAACCACACCGTCAGCGAGACCCGCAACGACACGCACAACCACACCGACAACGACGTGCGCAACCGCACCGTCAACGTCAATGTGCAGAAGCACAGCAACATCCAGGCCGACGAACGCAAGGAAAAGAACAACCACGGCGTCGACGTGAACCTGGAGAAGGACCTGCGCCTGAGCACCGACATCAATTTCTCCGGCGACCCGAACATCACCGGCGACATCGACCTCGACTCGGCGGCCATTGCCGTGATCGACAACCGGCAGTCGATCAGCAACAACGCCACCAGCAACAGCCTGGTCACCAACAGCGCGTCGATCGGTGACAGCGTCGGCGCCGGTGCCTCGGGCAATCTGGGCTTCAATGTCGTCTCCGGCGACAACAATGCGCAGGACAACGCGGCCTCACTATCTGCGGCCGATGCGTCCTTCAGCTTCGGCATGGCCGACGCCGAGGTGTTCGTCAACCAGGCCGGCTTCGGCAACGCCACCATGAACTCCGGTGTCACCAACGCCGCAGGTCTCAGCGGCAACGCCTTTGGCGGCGCGTCCGGCAACATCGGCGTGAACATCGCCTCGGGCAACAACAATGAGCAGAAGAACGCGCTCGCGGCGTCGGTAGCGACCACGGCGGTGGCCCAGTCGAGCATCAGCTCCAACCAGGTCTCCACCGGCAACACGGTCAGCAACGCCGGCTTCGTGCAGTCCTACACCGATACCGTGCAGGTCGGCATGCGTGGCGGCGTCAGCGGCCTGACACTGGCCTATGGCGCGGGCACCTACCGCGGCACCGGCAACGCCTACCAGATGGCCAACTACTACCTGGATACGTGGAGTGGCGAGCTGCCGCACCCGGGTGGCAACAGCACCGGCCATATCGATCTGGACAACCAGATCCAGAACGCCACGATTAACCCCAACCGGCCAGGGGTGGGCGGCCTGGGCTTCGATACGCGTGAGAGTGGCACCAGCCAGTTCGTCGAACTGGGCGTGGCTGACCTGTATGCCAGCCTCAGCGGCACGGTCAGCACCACGCGCTGGGTGAACGTCAATGCGACCAACACCTCGGCCTTGTCCGGCAGTGCCTTCTCGGGCGCCTCCGGCAACATCGGCGTGAACGTTGCTGCGGGCACCGGCAACCTGCAGGCCAACAGCCTTGCCCTGGCAGTGGCCCAGCCCAGCACCGGCGGCGGTGGTGGCAGCGGCGAGTAAGCGCAACACCCCGGCCGTCCGCCAATGGCCGGGTCCCCGGGAGCCCCTGTTCCTCCTCCCCCTTGGGACAGGGGCTCCCCCCTGCTGCCGGAGAACGTAGATGATCCGTTGCCCTCCATCGATGCGCCTGCTTGCCTTCCTGTTGCTGATGGGCACCGCATCGGCATGGGCGGGCGAGGTCCACTTCGCCGGCGTGCTGCCCAATGGCGCGCTGCTGCAGCAGAAGGTGGAAAGCATGCAGGAGCGGCGCTACCGCAACGTGGTGCGCCAGCACACCGATTACAGCTGCGGGGCGGCCGCATTGGCGACCATCCTGCGCCATGCCTATCACCTGCAGACCGACGAAGCGACGGTGATCGAAGGAATGATGGGGGTTTCCGATCCAGCGCTGGTGGCCGAACGCGGCTTCTCCCTGCTCGACATCAAGCGCTACGTGGAATCGCTGGGCATGCGTGGCCGGGGCTACCGCATCGATGAAACACGACTGCGCACCCTCCGCGTGCCAGGACTGGTGCTGATGGATTTGCGCGGCTTCCGCCATTTCGTGGTGCTCAAGCAGGTGCGCAACGGCATCGTGGAAGTGGCTGACCCGATCCTCGGCAACCGCAGCCTGGCGCTGCCGGAGTTCCTGGCCGCCTGGCCATCGCGCGCGGTCTTCGTGGTGATCGGCAGCGACTTCGATCGCAACACCGTTCTTCTGCAACCCAGCGAACGGCCAAGCGCCCGCGCGCTCTACGCGCGGCAAGGGCCGATCACCGATGCCGAACTGGTCGACTTCGGCTTCAGCCACGCCGACCTGTTCTGAGGAGGTACGACCATGTTCCGTCAACACGTATGGATGGCTCTGCTGCTGATGGCCCCTGCCCTGCCCCTGCAGGCCGCCGACGGCAGGACCGGGCGTGGACTCACGGAAATCCCCGACCCGGAGCTGAGCCTGATGCGGGGGCGCTACACCGTGGGTGGCAACAACGTTGCCTGGTTCGGGGTCACCATGGTGTCGCAGTGGCAGGCCAGCAACGGCACGACCCTGCAGGGCAGCCTGACCCTGGGCATGGACTTCCGCGGTGGTGGCGCGCCGAAGCTCAGCTTCCAGCCCAGCGTGCATGTCACGGCAGCCGATGCGCCGCTGCCCGATACCCACGGACGCAGCATCGACAGCAGCGGCCTGGCCAACGCCAGCGGCCTGGTGCAGAGCGTGCAGGTGGCCGGCGATGGCAATGTCGCGCGCAACGTCACCACGCTGACCGTCCGCGAGGGTGGCGTGCCGGCTGTTCTCTCTGATGGCGCAGGCAACATCACCGCGCAGCAAGCCGGCGCCAGCGCGACGGCCGTGCTGGAAGGCAACCAGGCACGCCTGCTGCTGCAGGTGGATGGCCAGGGGCTGGTGCAGCAGTGGATCCGCAATGGCAGCGTCGGCCAGGGCATCGCCCTCGCTGGTGACGGCCAGATCGCCAGCAACCAGCTGCGGCTGGAGCTGGTGCGCAACGCCGTGGGCGGCAACCTGCCGTTGAGCCAGAACGTGGCCCAGGCGATTGCGTTGAACCGCGGCATGGGGCCGGGCCAGTAGCAGGGCCTGGCATTGGGGGAAACGCTCCACAACGCAGGACACGAACATGCACACCCTGATGAGGATCACCCCGTTGGCGCTGGCGGCGCTGGCGGGCACCGCCCTTGCCGTGCCGCCGACGCCTGACGATGGCGCAGACGTGCAGGCCCTGGCCAACCAGCTGGAACAGCTGAAAGCCAACTACGCACAGGAAGTGCGGCGGCTGCGCGAACTGGACATGCAGGTGCAGGCCATGCAGGCACGCTTGGGCGGGCGGGTTGGCCCAGCCTCGACCCCACCGGCCGCACCATTGGCGCAGGCAGCGGCCGCCGCGGTTCCACCGAGCAGCGAGGGCTACGCCAGTACCGCTGCCGAGGCCCAACAGGCCAAGCAGGAGTCGCGGCGCAGCGTGGACGACGTGAAGCAGCAGCAATCGGCCCTGTTCTCCCGTCGCTTCACCATCGAGAACAGCCTCACCTACGCCCGCTATGACCGCAAGCAGCTCACCCTCAACGGCTTCCTCGCGTTGGACGCCATCTTCCTCGGCAATATCGCCATCGAGAACGTGGAGTCCGACTCGCTGACCTATAACGTGGCGGCCCGCTGGGGCGTCAGCCCGAACCTGACCCTCAACCTGGATGTGCCCTACCTGGCGCGGCGCACCGTATACCAGAAAGGCGGCGCCGGCGGTGCAGCGGCCGCCATCGCGCAGGAGCAGACCAACGGCAACGGCCTGGGCGACATTGCACTGAGCGCGAACTACCGGCTGTTCGGCGAACGCGGCTGGCGCCCGGAGACCGTGCTCACGGCCGGTGTCACCGCCCCCACCGGGCGCGCACCCTACGGCCTGGACTGGAAGGTGATCGAGCGCGATGACGACGACTACATCCGCTTCGCCGTGCCGCGCGAGCAGCCCACTGGCAACGGCGTATGGCAGGCCAACCTCGGCCTGTCGATGGTGAAGACCGCTGACCCGGCCATCCTGTTCGCCAACATCGGGTACGTGCACTCCATCCCTCGCGGCTTCAGCGACATCGACAGCAATCCGGATACGGTCAGCCCAGGCGACGTGAAGCTGGGCGGCTCGGTGTACTTCGGTGCAGGTGTTGCCTTCGCATTCAACGAGCGGACCAGCCTGAGCCTGTCCTTCAGCGACCGCATCAGCGCCCGCGCCTCCACCCGCTTCCAGGGCGGCAAGTGGATGAAGGTGATCGGCAGTGACGCCAATGCGGCATCACTGAACCTGGGCGTGACCTATGCGTTGAACCAGCACACCACGCTGGTGACACTGCTGGGCATCGGACTGACCCCGGACGCACCGGACTTCACGCTGGCGTTCAAGATTCCTTACATGCTCTAGCGGCCACTGCCCATGGCATGATGGGCGATCTGCGGCCAGCGGACGTCCATCATGCGCATCGGATTCCTGGGACTTGGAGTGATGGGAACGCCCATGGCGACCCATCTGGCTCGCGCAGGTTACGAGGTATGCGGCTGGTCGCGCTCCGACCGCAACCATGCGGCCGCGCGCACCGCCGGCATCAACGTCTGCGAGGCGGTGGACGAGGTATTCGCGGCCTGCGACACCCTCATCCTGATGCTGGCCAATGACGATGCCATCGACAGCGTGCTCGATCGGCATGGCGCGGCGTTTGGCGAGCGGGTCGAGGACCGCCTGCTGATCAACATGGGTACCAGCTCGGCAGCGTACTCACAGGCGCTGGCCGAACAGATCCGCGCCGCGGGCGGCCGCTACGTGGAAGCGCCGGTGTCTGGCTCACGCGTGCAGGCCGAAGCGGCGCAGCTGGTGATCCTGCTGGCCGGTGCCGATGTCGACCTCGCGGCAGCCGCCCCACTGGTTGCACCGATGGGCAGGCAAACGGTGTGCTGTGGTGCAGTGCCGTCCGCACTGCGCATGAAACTGGCGGTGAACCTGTACCTGATCACCTTGGTCACCGGCTTGGCCGAAGCGGTGTACTTCGCCGAAGCACACGGCATCGAGCTTGATCGCTTCGCGCAGGTGCTCAACGCAGGGCCGATGGCCAGCGAAGTATCGCGAATCAAGCTGGACAAAATGATCCGTGGTGACTTCAGCGTGCAGGCGTCGATCACCGACGTGCGCAAGAACAGTGGGCTGGTAGCCGCTGCCGCCCATGAGGTGGGCATGCATGCGCCCTTGATCGACGCCAGCGACGCGCTGTTCGCACAGGCACTGGCGTCCGGATCGGGGGCGCTGGACATGGCGGCCGTGCTGCAGGCGGTACGGGCCGGGCCAACCGGCACTGGCCGGCGCTGATCCGGATTCATGTTCCGGCACTACTGCCGTCCTCCACCGCTGCTATATTCAGTCCAGCTCGGCAGGCATGGTGCCTGCCTTCGAATCACAGGGAGTTGGTCATGGGTCTGGTACAGGCGGTGAAGGGTGCGGTTGGCGGTGTGCTGGCCGACCAGTGGAAGGACTTCTACACCGTGCCGGCGGGCCTGCCGTCCACGGCCGCCCTGTTCGCGGCGGTGCCGCAGGGCACCAACGCCGGCCGCGGCTCCAACACCAGCGGCTCGTCCAACATCATCAGCAACGGCTCGAAGATCATCGTGCCGGAGGGCTACGGCCTGCTGCTGTTCCAGGACGGCGCGATCACCGCGTTCGTCGCCGAACCGGGTGGCTACGAGTGGCGCTCGGACGATCTGAACTCGCAGTCGATCTTTGCCGGCGACGGCCTGGTCAGCACCTTCATCAAGCAGAGTTGGGAACGCTTCAAGTTCGGCGGCCAGCCAGGTTCGCAGCAGGCGGCCTATTTCGTCTCGCTGAAGGAGCTGCCGGACAACCGCTTCGGCACCCAGTCGGAAATCTACTGGGACGACGGTTTCCTCAACACCCAGGTAGGCGCGGTCACCCGTGGCTCGTACACGCTGAAGATCGTCGACCCGATCCTGTTCGTGAAGAACTTCGTGCCGGCCAGCTACCTGCAGCCGGGCCAGGTGTTCGACTTCACCGATCTGGACAACGCCGCCGCCAGCCAGCTGTTCAATGAAGTGGTCGGTTCGCTGGCGCCGGCCTTCAGCCTGTATACCAACGATCCGGGCAAGGGCAACCGCATCACCAAGCTGCAGCAGGACTCGCTGGGCTTCGCGCAGAGCCTGTCGGCCGCCGTCGAACAGGGTTACCAGTGGAAGTCCGACCGCGGCCTGGCCATCGTCAAGACCGCCATCGTCTCGATCGAGTACGACGCCAACACCCGCGAGCTGCTGAAGACCGTGCAGCGCGCCGATGCGCTGTCCGGTTCGCGCGGCAATTCCAACCTGCAGGCCAGCGTCGCCCAGGGCATCCAGTCGGCCGGCGAAAACGGCGGCGCGGCAGGTCTGGTCGGTGTCGGCATGGCGTCTGGCATGTTCGGTGTCGGCGGCATGCAGCAGCCGGCCACCCCGGCGGCCGACGATCCGGTCGCCAAGCTGAAGAAGGCCAAGGAAATGCTCGATCTGGGCTTGATCACCCAGAGCGATTACGACGCGCTCAAGGCCAAGGCATTGGGCCTGTAACGGCAGGACGCACACCCAACATGTCCGATCCCCGAAACGGCCCACCGCCGCTGCCCGGATCCGCGCCCGCGCCGCCGCCGCCCCTGCCGGCGGCGTCGTTGGATGGGCCCGGTTCGCCGCAGGACGCCCCTCCCCTGCCCGGCAGCTTCCCGCTGGACACCTCCAAACTGCCGCAGGCCATCCGCGATGAAGTGGAAGCGCCCGATCCTGTTGCCATCGATACCTCGGCCAGCGAGCTCAAGGACGGTCTCAACCGCTGCCCGAAGTGCGGCGCCACCGACATCCGGCCCAAAGCCGGGACCGATATCCTGGTCTGCCTGTACTGCCGTCACGAATGGCATGGCGCGCGGGTCGAGGAAGAATTCGGCCTTGGCGAAGCCATCGACCAGCTGCGCGGTACGGTCATCGCCTCCGGCGCGCGTGACATCGATGCCGACACCTCGGCACTGATGACGTTCAAATGCACCGGGTGCGGCGCCGAAGTCACGGTCAATACCGAGAGTACGATGACGGCGCGTTGCCACTGGTGCCGCCACGTCTTCGGCGTCAACGAGCAGATCGCCAACGGCGCGGTGCCCGATGCGGTGCTGCCCTTCCATATCAAGAAGGACGATGCGGTCGCGCGCATCCGCCAGTTCGTCGACAAGCGCCGCATGTTCGCGCTGAAGGCATTCAAGGACCAGTTCACCCCGGAGAACGTGGTGGGCGTGTTCCTGCCCTACATGATCGTCGACAGCAATGTCAGCGCGGCTGTGGCCGGCAAGGGCGAGATCCAGACCCGGCAGTACACCGTAGGCAGCGAGAAAAACAAGCGCACCCTGTATGACGCCGACGTCTACCAGGTCGAACGCCAGGTCGATTTCACCGTGGATGACCTTCCGCTGGAATCCTCGGCCGAGCGCGGCAATCTGGATACCCGCGCCAACACCAACAACATCATCAACACCATCCTGCCGTTCGATACCAAGAACGCGGTGAAATGGAACGCTTCGTACCTGGCCGGCTTCACCTCTGAAAAGCGCAACCTCGACGTGGAGAAGCTGCGGCCGCGGCTGGAAGACCAGCTGCTGTCAATTGCCCGCGCACAGGTGGAAGGTTCGGTGAAGCGCTACAACCGTGGCGTGCGCTGGGAGCAGGAACAACTGGAGGTGCATGGCACCCGCTGGGTGTCGATGTACCTGCCGGTGTGGTTGTATTCGTACCACCAGCCCGGCAAGAACGGCGGCATGTTGCACTACATCGCAGTGAACGGCCGTACCGGCGAAACCATGGGCAGCGTGCCCGTGCAGCAATGGAAGATGCTGCTGGCGGCCCTGGCCACCGGCACCGTCATTGAAGCCCTCGCAATTGCCTTCCTGGTGGCATCGACATGAGTGACGACAGTGGCCTCTGGCTGTTGGCGGCAGGTCCGGCCGGCGCAACCGCGCTGTACTGGGCGTTGTACCGCTATTACCGCAACACCGACAAATCGCACTCCTTCGAGCACGAGACCGAGATCGAGGCCAAGCCAGTCACTGGTTCGGACCAGCAAGTCGGCCGGGTCACCGGCACCGAGGAGAAGCGCATCCGCGGTGACAACGTGTACGAGTACCGGAAACGGGTAGTAAGGGTGAAGCCCGAACGGTAGCGCCAGGCCATGCCTGGCGGCGGGGAGTGCCGGCCGAGGGCCGGCATCCCTTCGGTCTCTGGACGTCAAAGGGGAGCCGGCCAGCGGCCGGCACTACCTATCAGCCGGCCTGCCCCAGCCGCGCCTTCAACTGCTGGATCTCCTGTTCGCTGACCCCGATCGCCTTCAGGTAACCCTCCGCACCACCATACTGGCTGTGCAGCGCCGCCAGGAACTGCTCCATGTTGTCCGGCGCAGTACCTGCCATGCCCGCCATCTTGCGACCGATCTCCGGGTTCTGCTTGACCAGCGCCATGAGCTGCGCGTTCATCGCGCTGTCCTTCGGCTGCCCTTCCAGGTAATGCGCGGAGATCGCGTAGTTGTGCACGATCTCGGCCTTCGACACGCCGGCCAGGTCCAGCAACAGGCCGGCGATGATGCCGGTGCGGTCCTTGCCGGCCGTGCAATGGAACAGCACCGCACCATCCTGCTGCGCGGCGATGCGCCGGAACACCTGCTTGAACTGCGGCTGGCTGTGGTCCAGCCACTGCACATAGGCTTCGCCCAACGAATCCGGGAAGCTGGCCATCATCTTCTGCAGGTCCATCTTCTCGGTGCCCATCAGCGAGATGCGCTGATAATCGAAACGATCATCGCCGGCCAGCAGGTCCGGCGACTGTGCTTCCTCATCGGCGGTGCGCAGGTCGATGTCCAGCTTCACGCCCGCGGCGACCAGGGCATCACGGTCGGCATCGGTGAGGCGGCCGAGGTCGGCGGTACGCACGAACGCATTGGCTGGAATCGGGCCGTGGCGACCCTGCAGGCCGGCGAACGTACGTACGTTCCAGGCGCCCTGCAGCGGAATCACCCGCTGTGTGTCGGCGGCGACAGGCTTCACATTGGCGGCGGTCGTCGCCTTCGTGGAGGCCGCCTGCGATGCGTCGGCGGCAACCGCGGTTGCGGCCATCGGCAGGCTCAGCATCAGGGCCAGGGCGAGTTCGGTATGGCGGATCTTCATGGGGCTCTCCGTTCGAATCAGAAATTGACGGCCATTTCCAGGCCGAAAGTACGCGGGTCGTTGAAGATGCCGCTCTGGCCCAGCGCCGCGCTGTTGATCTTGTAGAACAGGTGCTGCTCATCGAGCAGGTTGCGTGCCCACAACGAGAACGACATCGTGGTGCCGGTGCTGTTGACCGGAACATCCACCAGTGCCACCCGTGCATTCACCACGAAGGAGCTGTCGGTGAGCATCTGGTCGTACTCGCTGGAGTAGTAGCCATCGGACCAGTTGCCATCCACATGGAACTTCAGTGCCGAGAAGTTGGCGAACGGCACCAGGTAGTCCACCGACAGGCTTCCTGCATTTTTCGGGGCCAGCAGCGGCTGCACGGTCACCTGCACGCCGGCGCCGAACGGGTCCGTTGCGGTCTGCGCATCGATCTTCGTGTAGGCGTAGTTGAGGCCGAGCGTGAGGTTGTCCATCGGCATCACGTTGAACTCCAGCTCCGCACCCCGGGACTTGCCATCGCTCAGCGCATTGGTGGTGACCATGGTGGTGCGGGTTTCACCGCTGTTCGGGTCGAACGGCAGCGAGAAGTCCATCTGCTTGTGCGCGATGGTCGAATCGAACACCGCCAGGTTCAGGCGCGCACGGTTGTCCCAGAACTGAGACTTGAAGCCCAGCTCATAGGCCGTCACTTCCTCTGGACCGAAAGCGGTGTAATTGGTCGAGCGCGAGTTGGCACCGCCGGCCTTGAAGCCGGTGCTGTACTTGGCATAGACCATTGCGTGCTCGCCAAGGTCGTAGGCGATGTTCACCATCGGGTCGAAGCGGCTCCAGCGGTCCTTGAACGCAAGGTTCGTTGCCGCGCCATTGACGATGTACAGGCTGCCCTTCTTGTCGTCACGGGTGTAGCGACCGCCGGCAGTCAGGTGCAGTCGCTGCAGCGCTTCGGGCGTCCACGTGGCCTGGCCGAACACGCCCAGGCTGTCGGTCCACGCCTTGCTGGCGCGGTCGATCCGTACACGGGAAAGATCCAGCGGGCTGGTCGCCGGGTTCACCGTATAGCTGTTGCCGCCCGGCCCCCACACCAGCATGTTCGGCGTCTGCGCGTTGTCGCCTGCGGTTTCGTGGTAGTAGAACGCGCCGCCGAGGAACTGCACCTGCGAGGTGTTGCCGATCAGCTGGAGCTCCTGGCTGTACTGGTGCTGGTAGACCTGCGCCAGGCTGTAACGGCCGAAGGGCGTGCCGGCGCCGCCGTAGGCCGAAATCGCATCGACCAGGCCCATGTCGAACTGGCCCTGGGTCAGTTCGCGGTAGGAACTGATCGATTTCAGCTCAAGGTTGTCATTCAATACCCACGACAGGTTCAACAGATGGCCACTGGTGCGGCCGATGTTGTCTTCCTGCGGTCCACCCAGGATGGCGCTGCCGCGACGGTCCTGGCTGGCACCGGCCTTCTGCAGCGGGCTGAGGTAGGCGCCCGATGCCAGCACCTGGGTGTGGTACGGCGTGGTGGCATCGTAGGAGCGGTCGAAGGCGTACAGCAGCGAGAAGTCATCGCTTGGCTGCCACAGCGCGCTCAGGCGGGCGCCGCGCTTGTCATAGCTGTTGAAGTCACGCTCGCCGCGCATCGGGTTGTCGGTGGTGCCGCCGCGCTTGGCCTGCACGGCGTCGATCTTGAAGCTGACATCGCCCACCTTGGGCAGGTCCAGGTGCAGCGCGCTGTTGTAGCCGCTGAAGTTGGACACCCCCGCGCTGACGCTGCCGCCAAACTCGCCGGTCGGCGCCTTGGTCACGATGCTCACCGCACCGCCTTCGGTATTTCGGCCGAACAGCGTGCCCTGCGGGCCCTTCAGCACTTCGATGCGCTCCACGTCGTAGAGCATGCTGCCCAGGCCCTGCGCACGGCCCATGAACACACCGTCGACGTAGATGCCGACGCCGGCATCGCGTGCGGGTTGGTTGGCGTCGCCGGAGGCGCCGATGCCACGGATGCCGATGTTCAGTGCAGAACTGCGGGTGGCGAACGGTGTGACCCGCAGCGACGGGATGGAACCATCAGACAGGCTGCCGAGTGAGATCGCGCTGCGATCCTTCAGCGCTTCGGCATCGACCACCGACACCGAGATCGGCGTCTCCTGCAGGTTGGTAGCGCGCTTCTGCGCGGTCACCATCACCTGGTCGAGGGCGACCACGGTGCGCGCTGCATCAGCGGATGCGCTGGCATCCGCAGTTGGACTTTCTTCGGCATGGGCCAGCGCCGGCAGAGCGGCAGCGATGGCGAGGGTGAGCAACGGGCGGTGCAACGTGGCGTGGCGCATCGGACTCATTCGCGGAAGGAGAAGGCCGGCGCAGTCTGGGAGGCGGGAATTACAAATGAATGACCGTTCATTCACATCTTTTGTGACGTACTATCCCGCCTCTGGACGCCCTGACCTCACGCAATGACGCCGAAATCCACCGTAGCCCCGACCTCCGAAGATCCCGCTGCGGCCCATGCCGAGGCCCAGCGCCGCCGCATACTCGACGCCGCCCAGAAGTGCTTCATCACCCGCGGCTTCCATGCCGGATCCATCGGCGACATCGCTGCCGAGGCCGAGATCAGCCAGGGGCTGATGTACCGCTATTTCGCCAACAAGCGCGCCCTGATCCTGGCCCTGATCGAGCGCCAGCTGCGCCACGACCAGGCCTCGATCAGCGAGATGCCCGCAGCCTCCGACCTGGTCGACGGGCTGCTGGAGTGCTACCAGCAATGGGCGCGTGGTGAGGTACTGCCGATTCACGGCAACGCGATTGCCAGCGTTGCGCTGTATGCGGAGATCAATGCCGAGGCCCATCGCGATCCGGAGCTGGCCGCTGTGCTGCGTACCCACGACAAGCAGACCAGCGCCGCCATCCAGGCCTGGCTGCGACAGCGTGATGCGAGCCTTGGCCGGGCGCTGGACGAAGAACGGATTGCCGGCCGCACCCTGTTGCTGCGGTTGCTGGTGGAGGGACTGGCGATGCGTGCCGTGCGCGATCCGGACCTGCCGCCGGCGCGGGTACGCGCCCTGCTGGCCGATGCCATTGGGCGCGTGATGGCCGATTGAACGGTAGTGCCGGCCGCTGGCCGGCACCCCGGGCCCAAACGGTGGTATCAGATGAAGAAGCGGGCCGGCAGAGCCTTCTGCGCGGCCTGCGCGCTCGCCCTGAAGTACCAGGACGCCAGCGCAAGAAACCCCATGACGATCAGCAGCCCGTATCCAGGGGGTCCCCAGCTTGCGATCGGGGCTGCACTTGCCGCTACGAGAAACTTGCCACCCGCAGCGAGCAGGAGGGTGTTGGAGATCCGCGCGACGCTGGCGCAGAGCAACAGAATGAGGAGGGCGCACCAGGGAAATTTGTGATTCATCGAAGTCTCTTCAGGTTATGGAAAATGGTCAACGTCGCTTCGAACAGGGTTGGCAACGAGGACTGACCCCAGCGTAGGGCCTGGCGTCCGCAGTCACGTCGTCTAACCGGCTTGATCGCAGTGGCAGTTAGGCGCCAGCCCGGCCCCGGCACATCGGACACCTGCACATCCCGGGAACATCCCCGTCCGGAAGATCAGGCATCCACCTGCCCTCCCCCTTGCCTTGATGTCAGTCCCCACCGGTTCCCGTCTGGTCATCTACGCCGCCCTCGCGGGCAACCTGGCCATTGCCATCGCCAAGTTCATTGCCGCAGGCATCTCCGGCAGCTCGGCCATGCTCAGCGAGGGCGTGCATTCGCTGGTAGACACCCTCAATGAGGTGCTGCTGCTCTACGGCCTGCGTCGTGCAGGCAAGGCCCCTGACCCGGTACATCCTTTTGGCTATGGCCGCGAGCTGTACTTCTGGAGCTTCATTGTCGCCCTGCTGGTGTTCGCCGCCGGTGCCGGCGTTTCGGCCTACGAAGGCATCCAGCACATCCGCCGGCCGGAGCCAGCTACCAACCACGCGTTGAGCTACAGCGTGCTGGGCATCTCCATCCTGTTCGAGGGGGCTTCCTGGTGGGTGGCGCTGCGTGAGTTCCGGCGCACCAAGGGCAGACTTGGCTACTTCGAAGCATTCCGCCGCAGCAAGGACCCGTCCACCTTTACCGTGCTGCTGGAGGATAGCGCGGCCCTGCTGGGCCTGGTTTTCGCATTGATCGGGCTCGTGGCCGCCCAGGCCCTGGACATGCCGGTGCTTGATGGTGTGGCGTCGCTGTGCATCGCCGGCGTGCTTGCCGCCACCGCCTTTCTTCTCGCACGCGAAACCAAGGGACTGCTGGTAGGTGAGCCGGCCCACCCGGCCGTGGCCGAGCGGATCATGGCCGTGGCGGAAACCGATCCAGACCTGCGCCGCGCCAATGGCGTGACCACCATGCAGATGGGACCACAGCAGGTCGTGGCCATGCTCAGCGCGGAATTCGAGGATGACCGGCGCACGCCGCAGATCGAGGCCTGCATCACCCGCATCGAAACTGCAGTGAAGCAGGAGTTTCCGGAATTGGTGGCACTGTTCGTCAAGCCGCAGACGCCGGAGGTCTATGCTGCCCGGCGCGCTGCACTGGCCACGCCGCCAGCACCGGACTGATGATGTCTCTGTACGCGCTTTGCCCTGCAGATCCTCCGATGCAAGCTCCGCCGGCGCGCGCTCGTTCGCGACCACCGTCACGCTTTTTCACCCCTCGCGTGCAGTTCGCAAACGCAGGCGGAAGCGCGTCACGTCGGCATCACCTCACCGTAGCGATACATAACGTGGTGCGCACTAGCGTAGTACCTGACAGCCGCCGAAGCCGCCCTCGCCACCCAGCCCTGCAAAGCGCCATGGACGAAGCCGACCGCCTGCTTGAAATCGATCGCCTGCACCTGCTCGACACGCCAGCCGAACCGGTGTTCGATGCAATCGTTGCTGCCGCCCGCGCAGCGACTGGCATGACCATGGGCCTGATCTCGGTGGTCGCCGAGGAGCGCCAGTGGTTCAAGGCCAATATCGGCCTTGAAGGTGTCAGCGAGACTGCACGCAACATCTCGTTCTGTACTCATGCCATCGAGCAGGACGAACTGTTCGAGATCCCGGATGCCCGGCAGGACCCGCGATTCTCCACCAACCCCCTGGTGACCGGTGGCCCGCGCATCCGCCACTACGCGGGAATCTCGCTTGGGTCAGCGCAGGGTGCCCGTATCGGAACACTGTGCCTGCTCGATCCGATGCCGGGCGTACTGTCGCCCTCGCAGCGCGAACTGATGGTGCATCTGGCGCGGGTCACCACCCAGGTGCTGGAACAGCGCAGCACCCTGATGGCACAGGTCGGCCAGGCCAAGGCACTGCACCGCGAACTGAAACGCAGCGAGGACTTCCTGGAACGCACCAACCGCGCGGCACGGGTGGGCGGCTGGGAGATGGACCTGCTCTCCCACGAAGTACGCTGGACCCGCGAAACCAAGCAGATCCACGGCGTGCGCGGCAACTATCAACCCACGTTCGACACCGCACTGTCCTTCTATCGGGAGGACAGTCGCAACATCATCCGCAGCGCGGTCCAGCGCTGCATCGAGGAAGGCACCTCATGGGAAGTGCAGCTGCCAATGACCACCGCCGATGGGCGCTCCATCTGGACCCGGGTGGTCGGTGGCCGTCAGCAGGTGGATGGGCACCCTCGCCTGGTCGGCGCCATCCAGGACATCACCGAGGAGCGTGCCGCGCTGGATGCCCTGGAGGCGAGCGAAACGCGCTACCGGCGCCTGTTCCACTACAGCCTCGGCCTGATCTGCACGCACACGCTGGAGGGCGTGCTGACATCGGTGAACCCGGCGGCCGTGCAGTCGCTGGGCTTCGATGAGACTCATATGATCGGGCGCAGCCTGTGCGATCTGATGCCTCCCGAGAAGCGTGCTGCATTCAAGGCCTATCTCGCGCGGATCACGGTCAACCACACCGATGCCGGCGTCATCGAACTGATCGCTGCCGATGGCACCCGCCATTTCTGGGCGTATCACAACGTGCTCGACAGTGAGGCGAACCCACCCTATGTGCTGGGCCATGCACAGGATGTTACTGCACTGCGGATGCAGGAGCAGCAGCTGCGCGAGATGTCCTTCAAGGATCCGCTGACCCAGAGCTACAACCGCCGCTTCCTGCCGCGCCTGGACGAGCTGGTTGATCAACCCTGGGCCTGCCTGATGTTCGATCTGGATCATTTCAAGCAGATCAACGATACGCAGGGCCATGCGCGAGGTGACACGGTGCTGGTCGAGTTCGCCGCCTTCCTGCGCGCTCCATTGGGGGCAATGGAAAGCGTAGTGCGTATGGGCGGCGACGAGTTCATGGTGGTGCTGACCTGCCCGGAGCCGGGGCGGTTGGCCGCGCTGGAGCAGTGGTATACGCAGCAGGCCGGTCGGTCACCCACGCCCTTCTCACTGGGTGCGACCCACCACGCCCCGGGTGAGTCGGTGGCCGACACCCTGCAGCGCGCCGACAGTCGCCTGTACCGCGAGCGCGCACGCGTGCGCACGCACCCGCGACCGGCAACCTGAGACTCTCCCCGCAGCGGGCGCGACCCTACTCCGCCGCCAACGCCTGGATCGGGTCGAGCTGTGCGGCACTGCGCGCCGGGAAGTAGCCGAAACCGAGCCCGATGGCAGACGAACATGCCAGCGCGGCGAGCACCGGCCCAGGCGTGAACAGGAACGGCACCCCCAGCGACAGCAGGCTGGACAAGGCGCCCACAGCCAACGCGAACAACACCCCGAGTACCCCGCCGAACAGGCAGATCAACACGGCCTCGATCAGGAACTGGCGCAGGATGTCGCCCTGACGGGCACCCACCGCCAGCCTCACACCGATCTCGCGCACGCGCTCCTTCACCGACACCAGCATGATGTTCATCACCCCCACGCCACCGACCACCAGCGCCACCGCTGCAATGGCCGAAACCAGTGCCGCCATGGTCTGGCTGGACTTCATCACCGCCTTGCGGATCTGGTCGGCGTTGTAGATGAAGAAATCACGCCGGCCGTGCAGGCGTTGCAGCTCCGCACCCAGCGAGGCTTCAGCGGCGGTGGTTGGCACGTCATCCCGCACGCGTACGGTAATGCTCTCCAGCCGCTGGCTGCCAAGCAGACGCGAGGACGCGGAGGTGTACGGCGCATACACCGTCGGCGTCGCTCCGCCGGCGAATGCGTTGGGGCCAACCACGCCGATCACTTCCACCGGCATGCCGCCCAGCAGCACCGTGCCGCCGATCGGATTGCCGCTGAACAATGCCTTGGCCGCCTTCTGGTCGACCACGCCCACCGCGCGATGTGCCTCCACCTCGGCATCGGTGAAGAACCGGCCCGCCTTCAGGCGCAGCCCGCGCACACGTGGTAGATCAGCGCCCACGCCAAGCACCTGCGTGTTGGCGCGCCGGTTGCCCTGCAGTGCGGCCACCGAGCCGCTCAGGTTGGGGCTTACGCTATCCACGTAACTCAACGCGGCCAGGTGATCGGCATCGTCCACCACCAGCGTTTCAATCTCGCCCGAGCGCGGGTCACCGAAGTCCGCGCCCGGGAAGATGTCCAGCGTGCTGGCACCCAGTTCGTTGATCTGTGACTCGACCTGTGCCTGTGCGCCCTTGCCCAACGCAACCACGGCCACCACCGCAGCCACGCCGATGATGATGCCCAGCATGGTCAGCAGGGTGCGCAGCCGGTGGGCCAGCATCGAACGCACCGCCATCCGTGCAGCTTCCCTGATTGCATCCAGGCGCGCGCGGCGCTCGGCGGCCGGTTCTGGACGGCGCTCGGGCACAGCGGCACTGCGTGCAACCGCAGGATCACCCATGCCACGGTCGGATACGACCTGACCGTCTGCGATCTCGATCACGCGTGAAGCGTGCGCGGCAATCGCTGCATCATGGGTCACCAGGATCACGGTATGGCCCTGTGCATGCAGGCGCTTGAGTTCCGTCATCACCTGCCGGCCGCTGGCATGATCCAGCGCGCCGGTCGGCTCATCGGCCAGCACGATGGCGCCGCCATTCATCAGCGAACGCGCAATGGAAACGCGCTGCTGCTGGCCGCCGGACAGCTGGCTGGGCCGATTCGTGGTGCGCTCACCCAGCCCCAGCGTTTCCAGCAGCATGCGGGCACGGGCGGTGCGCGCATCGGCATCCACGCCCGCATAGACCGCCGGCAACGCCACATTCTCCGTGGCGCTCAGGTTCTCCATCAGGTTGTAGCGCTGGAAGATGAAGCCGAAATGCTCGCGGCGCAGGTGCGCCAGTTCATCGGGTGACATCTGCTCGGTTGCCACGCCCTGCACGCGGTAGCTGCCTTCGGTTGGCCGGTCCAGGCAGCCCAGGATGTTCATCAGCGTGGATTTGCCCGAGCCGGACGGGCCGATGATGGCGATGAACTCGCCCGCCTCGATGCGCAGCGACACGTCCTTCAACACCACCACCTCACCGGCGGCCGAGCAGTAGGCGCGCGATACGCCATGCAGTTCCAGCAGCGCGTCGACCATGCTCACATCCCCAGCAGGCTGGTGGGCTCGGCTTCCGCGCCGCTGGGCGCCTGCCCGACCACCACGTTCTCGCCCGCTTCCAGGCCAGACAGGATCTGCACGGCGGTGGCGGTGCGCAGCCCGGTGGTCACTGCGCGCTCGCGGGCACGGCCTTTCGCATCGACCACCTGCACGGTTGCGCGGTTGCTGTTCTTGTCGTCGGACTCGCCCAGCGCTGTCAGCGGCACCTGCAGTGCATTGGCCACGCGTGCCAGTTGGATCGTCACCTTCACCGTCATCGAGGGCTTCAGCATCAAGCCCGGGTTGGCCACGTCGAACAACCCGGCGTAGTACACCGCCTTCGGCGTCTGCGCCGATCCACCGCTGTTGCCACTGGCCACATCGGCAATCGACGACGGCGCAGGCTCAAGCTGTTGCAGGCGCGATTCATAGCGGCGCCCGCTCGGCCCCAGCGTCGAAAACCACAACGGCTGGCCGGGTGCGATCAGTTCCACGTCGGCCTCGGCGATCTCGGCGCGTACGGTCATCGTGTCCATCTGTGCCAGCATCACGATGGTCGGCGTGGTCTGCATCGAGTTCAGCGTCTGCCCGGCATTGGTGACGATGGCCACGATGTAGCCGTCGGACGGTGAGACGATGCGGGTGTAGCCGAGGTTGATACGGGCGGTCTCCACCTGGGTCACCGCCTGGTCGATCTGCGCCTGCAACGCGGCGGCCTCCGCGCGCGCCGCATCGCGCGCCACACGGGCCGCTTCGAAGCCTTCCTGCGAGACCAGCCGCGATGCCACCAGCTGCGACTGGCGCTCGTACGTGCGAAGGGCCTGGCTGTAACGCGCCTGGCTGGCCGCGTGCTGCGCACGCAGTGTGTTGGTGGCTGCTTCGGCGCTGCGCAGGGCGATGCGCTGCGGCTGCGAATCCACTTCGGCAATCAGGTCGCCAGCGTGCACGCGCTGGCCCAGCACCACATGCAGGCGCGTGACCTGGCCCGACACCTGCGCGCCCACCGCCACCAGTTCCTTGGGGTTGACCCGGCCGACTGCCTGCACAGTCTTTTCCAGGTCCGCCACCCTTGCCGGGGCCGTGATCAGCGCGGCATCATCACCTTCGGCGAACAGCCACCCACCGGTGCCGCCTGCAAGAAGTACAACGATTGCGGCAATGATCCAGGTCCTGCGGTTGTTCATCGGAAGGCTCGCATGCACGCAGCCACCGGATGTGACCGCAGAAGCCGCAGTCTGGAAGGTGGTGGTGGATGTTTCTTGGAGCCACTGTGGAGATTGCATGGAGGCCGCACATCCGTTCAGGCACGGGGCCCGCTCCTGAACGGCACGGATCGCGTCCACGAAATCTCGACACAATCTCGACCAAGTCTCCATCAACGGCTCCTAGCCTTGTCGGCCTCGCCGACTGCGCTCCCGCCGTGTCCCTTCCGTTTCCAGACCTGCCTCCCATCGATATCCGCCGCGCCTACCTTGCCTGGTGCGCGCCTTCGCCGTGGCTGCTTGCACTGGTGCTGGCGTCGACCAGTGCCTGGATGCTTGCCAGCGCGAACCCGGCGCCGCCCCTGCTGGCGGGCGCCTGTGCCGCCGCGTTGGTGTGGTTCCGCAGCGAAGGCCCCGGTCATTCGGCGCGCGCGGGCACCCTGGCGTCGGCGTCGCTGATCGGCCTCGCGGCCTGGTCCGCCTCCGCCGCTGACGTGAGCCTCATGCCAGCAGGGATGGCGGCTGTCCTGGTGGCTGCGTTGCTTGCCCTGCGCCTGCGGGCCGTGGTCCGCATGGCCCGTCGCCTGCAGGACCGGGTGGACGCAACGGGCATGCAATCGCGGTGGAGCAAGCTGCCTGCGGCCGTATCGACCCTGCTCGCACAGCACCTGCGCGCCACCACAACACTGGCGCCCGCCCTGCAGCACACGCTGGTGCTGGCCACCCTGGCCTGGGCCGCCCACGAAGAAGCGCAGACCCTGGAACGGCCACGATGACACCGTCGCCGGCGTTTCCCATTCCTTACTTGAAACCGCAGCATGCAATGAAATCCGATGCCCGCACACACCTGGCGCCCCTGGTGCTCATTGCCGAAGATGAAGGCGAAATCGCGGACATTCTCGGCGCCTACCTGGCCCGCTCCGGGCTGCGCAGCGCCCGCGCCGCCGACGGCGAAGCCGCCCTCACCAGCCACCGCCAGCTGCGCCCCGACCTGGTGCTGCTGGACGTGCAGATGCCGAAGATGGACGGCTGGCAGGTGCTGAGCGAGTTGCGCCGGCGCGGCAACACCCCGGTAATCATGCTCACCGCACTGGACCAGGACGTGGACAAGCTCACTGGCCTGCGCGTCGGTGCCGACGACTACGTGGCCAAGCCATTCAATCCCGCCGAGATCGTCGCCCGCATCCAGGCGGTGCTGCGCCGTAGCGCGAAGCCCATTGCAGAAGAGCCCAACGGGCTGATCCGGCAGGGGCCGTTCGAGATCGACCTGCGCAGCCATGAAGTCACCGTGCGCACCGATGACCACGTGCATGCTCTGAGTTTCACGCTCACCGAGTTCCGTCTGCTGGTACACATGGCGCGCGCACCGCGCATGGTGCACAGCCGGCTGGATCTGCTCCAGAGCTGCCTGCCGGAAGGCGATGCGCAGGAGCGCACCGTGGACAGCCACGTCAGCAAGCTGCGCCGCAAGCTGGAGGAAGCAGGCGTCATCGGCATTCCCGCCACCATCCGCGGTGTCGGCTACCGCTTCCTGGACTGAGCCGATGAACCCCAAAGGCAAGAGCATCGGGCGCCAGATCACGCTCTCCATCACGGTCGCGTCGCTGTGTTCGACCGTACTGTCGATCAGTGGTTTCTACCTGTTCTATTACCTGATGGAGGTGTTCTATCCACGCTGGTACGACGAACCGGAAACCATCATGCCGTCAGGCCTGGAATGGCTGTGGATCGGCCTGACCGCCACCGTGGTCGTTGCGCTGGCCACATTGATCGCCTCGCGCCTGACCCGGCGCATCATCACCCCGCTGAACTCGGTCGCCGAAAGCCTGCGTCGCGTCGCCAGCGGTGATCTGGAGGCGCGTGCGCGCGGCGGTGACACCTCGATGACCGAGGCCGCCACGCTGGTCAGCGACTTCAATTCCATGGCCGAGCGATTGAGCCGGATGTCGGAGAACCGCGTGTTCTGGAACGCGGCGATCGCACACGAACTTCGCACGCCGATGACCATCCTGCGCGGCCGCCTGCAGGGCATCGCCGAAGGCGTGTTCGAGCCGGGGCCGGAGCAGTTCAACAGCATGCTCACCCAGCTGGAGGGCCTGACCCGCATCATCGAAGACCTGCGCGTGGTCAGCCTGGCCGAGAGCGGCCACCTCGATCTGCGCCTGCAGCGCAGCGACGTCAGCGTGCAGGTGGCAGCGGTGGTCGAAGCGATGTCGGAGGCGCTGACCGAGAGTGGTTTCTCGGTGACGTTGGACGCACGGTCTTCGCTGGCCGACTGCGACCCGGCGCGCATCCGCCAGGCGGTGCTGGCGCTACTGGAAAACGCACGCCGCCATGCCATTCCCTGCCCGCTGCGAGTACACGTGACGCTGGCCGAAGGCCATTGCACCGTAACCGTTGAGGATGGTGGCCCCGGTGTGCCGGACGACCTTCGCGACAGCATCTTTGAAGCCTTCCAGCGCACCGATGTATCGCGCTCGCGGCAGAGCGGCGGCTCCGGTCTCGGCCTGGCGGTGGTGCGGGCGATTGCCGTGGCCCATCACGGAAAGGCGCGATGCCGGGCGACCGAACGTGGCGGCAGTGCCTTCGAAATACGCTGGCCGGTGCACGCGCGTCGTTGAGAGCGCGGCGTTGCGGCAGACGCTGCCCTGGTAGCGGCCCACCTTGGTGGGCATCGGCACACTGCGGCGCCAACCAAGGTTGGCGACCACCACGACTCTGGTAGTTGCCCACCTTGCTGGGCACCACGCCCTCCGCTGAACGCCGCCGGTTCCTCCACGCAATCTCCATCGTCCCTCCATGCCCGCTCCAAAGGGCTGCAGATACTGGGCGCGACCCGGGAGATGGCAGGCATCGTCCCCTGCCCTGTCCCCGACCCACCCAGGCACCCCATGAAACACCCCCATGATCCAGCGGCCGCCGCCGGCAGCATCGGCCAGCAGAATGCGGCCGCCACCCTGAAGGCCATCCTGCGCACCTACCCCTGGCAGCTCACCGGCACGTTCTCGCTGGTGGCACTGGAGAACTCACTGCTGCTGGCCTATCCCTTGTTCGCCGGCTTCGCGGTGGACGCGATCATCAGCAGCAACATCGGCCATGCCGTCTCCTATGCCGGCGTGGTACTGATGTTCTGGTTGGTCGGTGCCGCCCGTCGAGCGGTCGATACACGCACCTTCACCCGCATCTATGCCGATCTGGCGGTGAACGTGGTGCAGGCGCAGCGTCGGCTGGGCCAGGCCACGTCCACCTCGGCGGCACGCGTGGTGCTGGCCCGCGAGTTCGTCGACTTTTTTGAAAAGCACGTGCCGATCATCGCCACCGCGCTGGCATCGATGTTCGGTGCGGTGGCCATGCTGCTGGCGATCGAGCCGATGGTCGGTGCCGCTGGCCTGGTCACCCTGCTCGGCGCCCTGCTGGTGCTGCCCTCGTTCGCACGCCGCAACGAGCAGCTGCATGGCCGCCTGAACAACCGCCTGGAACACGAAATCCGGCTGGTCGACCGGGTCAGTCCCTCGGTGCTGCGCCGCCACTACACCACGCTGTCGCGCCTGCGCATCCTGTTGTCAGACCGCGAGGCCGGCGCCTACGTGGTGATCGGACTGGCTGCCGCGGCATTGTTCGCGCTGACCATCGGCCGCCTCGCCACCACTGAGGGTGTCACGCCGGGCCACGTCTACGCGGTGATGACCTATCTGTGGACCTTCGTCGGCAGCCTGGACGATGCGCCGTCGATGGTGGACCAGCTTGCACGGCTGAAGGACATCGGCCGGCGAGTCAGTCCCGGGATGGACGACGCGGAGCACAAGGACGCCGCTTGACCGGTAGATGCCACCTTGATGGGCACCGACACATCGCGGGGCCAACCAAGGTTGGCGACTACCGGGAGCGATAGCTACCAATGCGCCGCTCGGCGCTACAGGAACTCCGCCATGCGCTGCAGCTCGTCTTCCAACGCGCCACGAAACACCCTGTCGCGGGCCAGCGACTTGCCGGCATAGCCCACACTTGATGCCAACTCACCCTCGTGCACGCTGAGATTGGCCCAGCCCACCACCTGGTCGTGCCACAACACCGGCAGTGCGTAGTACCCATACTGGCGCTTCGGTGCAGGTGTATACGCCTCGAACTTGTACACCCATCCCCACAGCAGCTCGAAGCGGCGGCGGTCCCACACCACCGGGTCGAACGGCGCCAGCAGGCGCACCTGTTCGTCCGGTGCATGGCGGCGCGAGCGCGGATTCTCGTCCACCGGCCAGTACCAGGTGGTGCACTCCAGCGTGCAGCTGGCCAGTTGTTGCTTGGCCAACGCCAACGCCTGCCGGGTCTGCTCGGCCAGATGTGGGGCGCCATAGCCCAGCAGGCGCACCAGATAGGTCAGGCTGGCCGAGGGCAGCGGCGCGTACTTGCGCACCACCAGATCGATCAGGGCGGCGGCCCGTTCAACCTGCGCCTGCTCGCTGGCGTCCGGCTCGGCGTGCTCGGCCACTGCATAGATGCGGGTGCCACTGTCGCGCCGCTGCACCCGCAGCAGGCCACGGTAGTGCATGCCGTCAAGCAGATGCGTGCTTGCGTTGCTGGTGCCGCCCCAGTAATTGGTCACCCGCCCATGCGCGAACGCCTGGTCCACCTCACGCGGGTGCACGCTGCCGCGCTCGCGCACGAAGGCCAGTACGTCGGCCGCGCGGCGATGGGTCTCGGCGTCCCATTCGCGCTTGGACACGCGCGGGTGCATCAGTGCCAGATGCTCGCGCGGCAGGAAGCCGTAGTTCACCAGGCAATCCTCTTCCACCGGCAGGCGCGTGTAGCGCCGCTCAAGATCGCCTGCGCGGTAGTCCTTCACCCGGTGGCGCAGGGTCAGGTCCTGTGCGCGCGCCGGTGCCCTGATCGGGTCGGCCTGCACGAAGCCCAGCCGTCGTATCGCGGTCAGCAGCGTAGTCGGCTTGAACAGGGTGCGCGCCACCGCGTAGCGGCGAAGATCATCGAGAGTAGGCGTGGCAGGCATGGCCGCATTGTATTCTCGACACCACGCGATCCGTCCAGTAGAGCCAGGCCATGCCTGGCTGGCGTCAGGGTGAAAGGCCAGGATCGTTCACGCATGGCGTGCATCTACCGAAGCCGCGATACCTCCAGCGAACCGATCACCAGCGCCCGCATGCCCTGCTTGAACTCGGTGATCACCTGTCCTTCCTCGTCGTCCGCAATCGCATAGATCGTATCGGCGCCGGCGATGCAATAGAACGCGATCGTGGCCAGCAGCCAGCGCGCCTTGTCCACCGGCAGGCCGAACACATCAGCCACGTGTGCCTGGTGCGAGGCGATCTTTTCCAGCATCGGCGCGGTCGCCACCGTGCGCCGCAACAGGTACGGTGGCAGCCCGGGATGCGCCTTCACCACCTCGCACAGTGACTCCACGAACCGCATCAGGTAGGCCTCCAGCCCACCCGGTGCGTCGACCGACGCGCGCGGAATCTGCCAGCGCTGGAACACCGCCTCGGCCACCAGGCGTTTCAACGCCTCCAGGTTGGCCACGCGCTTGTACAGCGCCGCCTGGGTCACCGCCAGTTCGGCGGCCACGTTGGCCATGGTCAGGTTGGGTAGGCCCAGGCGGATGCCGATGTCGGCCAGGCGCTCCGGGGTGATGGTGGGCGGGCGGCCACGGGGCGGCGCCGTTGGATCGGAGTGAGGGCTCATACGGTGCGTGCTCATACCCTGCTGAGGGTGCCAGCAAAGGGACCCTCTTGTCCGCTTCGATTGATTTAGTTTAATTTACTCAACTAATTCGGAATGCGTCCAGCACGCTGCCCGTAGTCGAGCCCATGGCTCACCTTCCGCCAGGTCCCCACCCAGCCAACAACCCTGCGCTGCGCCCTCTCCCCGTGCTTGCCGTCGGCAGCGCGCCAGGCGCGCTCGCGCCTGCGATTCACAGGAATCTGGCATGACCGTGTACAACTTCTCTTCTCTGCAGCATCGCGCTGCCGCCGCATCTTCCGGCCCGATGCATCCACCAGGCATCGCCCGGCGCTACCGGATGTCGGCCCTCGCGCTAGGGCTGCTGGCCTCGTTTGCCGCGCTGGCCGACTCCGCGCCGTCCACCCTGCCCTCGGTGCAGGTGCAGGAACAGCGCCGGGTCACTGCAGACTATGCGGGCGGGCAAGTGGCCGCTGGCAGCCGCGTCGGCCTGCTCGGCGACAAGGACTTCATGGACACGCCGTTCAATACGGTCAGCTACACCGAGTCCTTCATCCGCGACCGCCAGGCCAAGGACCTCACCGACGTCATCGCCGCCACCGACCCCACGGTGTTCAGCAACGGCGTCACCGGTTCGTGGAGCGAGAACTACGCGATCCGAGGCTTTGCCTCCAACACCAGCGACACCACCTTCAATGGCCTCAGCGGCATGGCGCCGTACTACCGCACTTCGCCGGAAATGTTCGAACGCATCGAGGTGCTGAAAGGCCCCTCCGCGCTGCTCAACGGCATGCCGCCGGGCGGCTCGGTCGGTGGCAGCGTCAACCTGGTCCCCAAGCGTGCCGGCGATCAACCGCTGCTGCGGGTCAGTGCCAACTTCGCCTCCGATGCGCAGTTTGGCGCCCATGTGGATGCGGGGCGTCGCCTGGGCGCGGACAAGCAGTTCGGCATCCGCTTCAACGGCGCGTACCGTGATGGTGATGGCGCGGTCGGCAAGCAGAGCAAGAAGGTGCAGCTCGGCGCACTGGCAGTGGACTGGCGCGGCGAACGTGCGCGGCTGTCGGCCGATCTGTACAGCGCCGATGACCGCGTGGACGGCCCGGCACGCGGCGTCGGTCTGGCACCGGGCGTGGCCATTCCGCGGCCGCCGCGTGGCGATACGCTGATCAACCCGGACTGGGCCTACGTGGACAGCCAGGACAAGGGCGCGATGCTGCGGGGCGAGCTGGACATCAATGACACCCTGATGGCCTACCTGGCCTACGGCACCAGCAAGACCGACTACCGCTACAATGGTTCGATCAGCGCGCAGATCCTCAATCCAGCCGGCGACTTCACCACAGTGATCGGCCAGCTCGCCTTCGATATCAAGAAGCAGTCCGCAGATGCCGGCCTGCGCGGCTCGTTCCACACCGGCAGCATCGGCCATCAGTGGGCCGCCAACGTGACCCACTACCAGCACACCCAGAACGATTACGGGCGCCGCAGCGTGCCGGGCTGGGACTGGACCACCAATCTGTACAACCCGGCATGGGGCCCGGCGGCACCGTTCGTAGCGCCGCACATCTCGCACACCGAGCTGCGGCTGGACAGCCTCGGTTTCGCCGACACCCTCGCCTTCGCCGATGACCGCGTGCAGCTGACCCTGGGCGTGCGCCGCCAGCAGGTGGTCAGTGAGACCTTCAATGTCGCCAGCGGTGCGCGCACCTCGCGCTACGACGAGAGCGCCAACACGCCGGCAGCGGCGCTGCTGGTGAAGGCCACCGGAAGGGTCTCCATCTACACCAACTACATCGAAGGCCTCAGCCAGGGCGCCACCGCGCCGATGACCGCTGCCAATGCCGGTGATGTGTTCGCACCGTTCCGCACCAGGCAGAAGGAGCTGGGCCTGAAGCTGGACCTGGGCAGCTTCGCGCACACCTTCAGTGTGTATGAAATCAAGCGGCCCAGCAGCTACACCGACCCGGTCACGAATATCTTCTCGTTCGGTGGCGAGCAACGAAATCGCGGCGTGGAATGGGGCTTCTTCGGCACGCCACTGGATGGCGTGCGCCTGCTCGGTGGCGTGGCCTACGTGCAGCCGAAACTGACCCGCACGGCCGGTGGCGTGAATGAGGGACGCATCGCCACCGCCGTAGCGCAACGGCAGGCCAAGCTGGGGGTGGAATGGGATGTACCGACCTTGCAGGGCCTGACCTTGACCGGCAATGCCACGGCGATGTCGAAGCAGTACATCAGTGCCGACAACAGCCTGTCGGTGCCGGGCCGCACGTTGTTCGATGTCGGGGCGCGCTACAGCACCACCGTGGCGGGTCGACCGCTTGCGCTGAGAGCCAGTGTGAACAACGTGACCAACAAGGCGTATTGGGGCATGCCGTTGCTTTCCAGTCTAGCGCTGGGAGCGCCGAGAACGGCGCTGGTGTCGGCGACGATGGACTTCTGAGGCAGGCGCCTCCACGCCAGACATGCATCACCTGTGGAGTCGAGCCTGCTCGGCTCGCTTTGCCGGTCACGCATGGCGTGGATTTCCCAGAACGTGTAGAGCTGAGCCATGCTCGGCTCCGGCTCGCCCGCTGAGTCGGGCATGGCTCGACTCTACACACGCCGATGGCGGCATGCTTCACCCCCACCTGCGACGCGCATTCCTTGACCGCATCCGGCATTCAAGACACTCGACATGCCAGTTCCGAAATTACACAAGCAGATGGGCAACCAACGCCAGCACCGCCAGATGCCCCACGTAATACCCGTAGAACGCCCACCGCCAGCGCGGCAGCTGCCACGGCACCCGCGCCGCCAGCAGCACTACCGGAATGGCCAGCAGTGCCCAGCCGTTGTGGTTGGCCCAGCACACCGCTGCAAGCGCAACCAGCAACAGCCACCACGCCCGGTGCCGGAACGCGATCCAGGCCAGCAGCACGCTGCCAACCCCGGCCCACTGATAGTCCACGAACATCGGCAGCACGCCGGCAGCCAGTAACAGCTGCACCGGCCGATTGTTCGCCAGCGCATGTACGGCTACTGCTGCAACTGTAAAGGTGAGCAGGATGTTGAGCGGCAGCCAGAAACCGAACGCCAGTGCATGCAATGGCTGCGCGATCAAGCCCCATAGTGCCAATCGGCGCATCGACTTGCGCAGGTCGGCCTCCGGCTGGGCGAGATTGCAGGCCATCACCAGCGCGAACAGCGGGAAGGCGATGCGCCCCAGTTCGCTGACCACCGGCACGTAGCCGCCGAAGACCACCTTGGCCACGTGGTCACCCGTCATGGCCAGCAGTGCGATCCACTTCAGCAGCTCGCGCGCGCCGCTGCTGAGGGTGAAGAAGGTTGACGTCCCGGTCGTGGTCGCTTGCATCGCGGAAGCTTATGCGCATCGGCCAGCGCATTTCCAGCGCCGCGCAGGAGCACGACGCTGCAGGCAGCAGGCGGGGGCGCTATGCTGGCCGCCCCTGCTTGTGAGACGTCCGCCGTGCGAACCCTATACCCCGCCATCGAGCCGTACCGCGAGTTCACCCTGAAGGTGAGCGATCTGCACACGCTGCACATCGAAGAGTGCGGCACGCCAGAGGGCATTCCGGTGGTGTACCTGCACGGCGGCCCGGGTGCTGGCATCTCGCCCACCCACCGCCGCTTCTTCGATCCGGCGCGGTACCGCATCGTGCTGATCGACCAGCGCGGCAGCGGCCGCTCCACACCGTTCGGCGAACTGCGCGACAACACCACGCAGGATCTGGTGGCCGATATCGAGAAGGTGCGTGAGCACCTGGGCATCGAGCGTTGGCTGGTCTACGGCGGCTCATGGGGTTCGACGCTGTCGCTGGCCTATGCGCAGGCGCATCCCGAACGCGCCACCGGCCTGATCGTGCGTGGCGTGTTCCTCGGCCGCGAGATGGAGAACCGCTGGTTCGCCGAGGCCAACGGCGGTGCGCGCTGGATCTTCCCGGAACGCTGGGAACGCTATGAGGCCTACATCCCGGAAGCCGAGCGTGGCGACATGATCGCGGCCTACTGGACGCGCATGGATGGCCCGGATGAAGCGACCCGCATCGAAGCCGCGCAGGCTTGGCTGGGCTGGGAAGACAACGCCGCCACCCTGCAGCACGACGTGGATGCGCAATCCACCGACGACCCGCTGGAAACATTGGCAAAGGCCCGCATTGAAGCGCATTACTTCCGCAACAGCATCTTCCTGGAGCCGGACCAGCTGCTGCGCGATATCGATCGCATCCGCCACCTGCCCTGCGTGATCGTGCAGGGGCGCTACGACATCATCTGCCCGCCGCGCAGTGCGTGGGATCTGGCCAAGGCCTGGCCGGAAGCCCGGCTGGAGATGGTGACCTCCGGCCACAGCGCGAACGAGCCGGCCACGGTGGATGCGCTTGTGCGGGCGACGGACGCCTTTGCCGACCGTTTCTGAGCAGATGGTGGTGCCGGCCGCTGGCCGGCATCCCACCGTTCGAGGGTAGCGTCGACTCCGCGCAATCGCTGCTGCGCGGCCAGGTGAATGGCGACCCACCGGCAACGGTCCACGGCCCCATTCTTCGCAGCCCGCTTACAGCTCCGCGCAGAAGATCCGGCGGTGACCACCGCACCGGTGGTTCGCCCTTTCCCCAGGAGCACGCCATGACCGGTTATCGCTGCCTTCCCATCGCTCTCTCGCTATCTGCGGGCCTGCTGCTGGGCGCCTGTACCAATCCGCAGGAGGCCAGCAAGGCCACCGCCGCCGAGGACGTGACAGAAGTAAGGCTCATCCCTGCCTACGAATCGCTGGACAAGGACAAGGACGGCATCGTCACGCTGGCCGAGGTGGATGCCGTGGCACCGGACTGGGCCGAACGACTGCACGCCTGCGACACCGACCGCAACAAGACGCTGAGCCGTGGCGAGTACGACGTGTGCAAGCAGACCAGCGCTTCGCATTGATCCATCATTGAGCCCTCGACTGACGCTGCGCATGCCGGCTATACCAAGGTATAGCCGGGCTAACCCACGAGCCTCTAGGCCCGTCCCATTCAGGGGCGGACAATAGCGCCACTGGCCAGGGCAATCCTGGCCGGCACCCTCCCCTCATGGAGACGCAGATGGACCCCGACCCTGCCGGGCGCACCGCGCCCCGGATGACCGCTTGTTGCCTGTTCCTGGCGCCTGCCCGCCGGTCCCTGCCTGCCTGAGTGACGGGGGACCGCCAGGCGCCGCTTGCCTGGAGATCGCCCCATGTCCTACAAGATCCTCTACATCACCCTGCGCCGCCTGATCGGCGAGCGCGATGTTGCCGCGCTGCGCAGCCAGCTGCTGCAGCACGGCCCCGTGATGTTTGCCCGTTCGCTGTCACTCGGTTCGCCACGCGTGGTGGCCGACGCCTTGTCGCTGCTGCCGATCAGCGAGCGCATCACCGTGCTGCGTCATCTGCCCTATCCGCTGCGTGATGCGATGAAGCCGCTGTGCATCGGCGGCAGCCAGCGCCTGCACATGCAGCCGTGGTCGCCGGCGGTGCTGGCGATGCGCCACGCCTGATCGGTTGCATCCGTTCCGTTCGTGTTCCGGCCCCGGCCGGCTCTGACATTCGAGGAGAGTCCCATGAGCCTGCTCAACGCCTGGTTCAATGCCTTCCTGCGCAGCCGTCGCGCAGGCAACCTGTTCCGTCGCCGTGCGATGCCCGAAGCCGGGTTTGGCCCGGGCAGCGCCGACGCGGCACCGTTCGCGCTCACCACCGGCCTGGTCACCCTGGCCCAGCAGGAGGAAGCCGAGCTGCTGGCCACGCTGGGGTCGCATGCCGATGGCCTCAGCCCGCATGAGGCCGAGGAACGGCTGGCGACGCTCGGCCCCAACGAGGTGGATCACGAAAAGCCGCTGCCGTGGTGGCGGCACCTTTGGCAGTGCTACCGCAATCCGTTCAACCTGCTGCTGACCGTGCTGGCGGCGGTGTCCTGGCTGACCGAGGACATCAAGGCCACCATGGTGATCGGTGCGATGGTGCTGCTGTCCACGCTGATCCGCTTCGTGCAGGAGGGCCGCTCGAACCGTGCAGCCGAGCGGCTGAAGGCGTTGGTCGGCAATACCGCGCGCGTGCTGCGCCGCAATCCCGGTACCGAGGCCGCCGATGTGGCCGACCAGTACTTCGGTGCGCACCTGCACAGCCGGCGCCCGGCGCGCCTGCTGGACCTGCCGATCCGCGAACTGGTGCCCGGCGACCACATCGTGCTGTCGGCCGGCGACATGATTCCGGCCGACTGCCGCGTGCTGACTGCCAAGGACCTGTTCGTGGCACAGGCCGCGATGACCGGCGAGTCGCTGCCGGTGGAGAAGTTCGCGCACCCGGGCGACGGCCTGGCTGGCCTGCTGGAACAGCACAACCTGCTGTTCATGGGCACCAATGTGGTGTCCGGCACTGCCACCGCCGTTGTGCTGGCCACCGGCAACCGCACCTATTTCGGCACGCTGGCCCTGCGCAGCACCGCCACTGACCGCGCGCCGACCGCATTCCAGGCCGGCGTCAACAGTGTCAGCTGGCTGCTGATCCGCTTCGCGCTGGTGATGGTGCCGTTCGTGCTGCTGATCAACGGCTGGACCAAGGGCGACTGGACCGAGGCGTTCCTGTTCGCACTGTCGGTGGCAGTGGGCCTGACGCCGGAAATGCTGCCGATGATCGTTACCTCCACCCTGGCCAAGGGTGCGGTGCTGCTGTCGCGGCGCAAGGTGATCGTCAAGCGCCTGGATGCAATCCAGAACTTCGGCGCGATGGAAGTGCTGTGCACCGACAAGACCGGCACCCTCACCCAGGACAGGATCGCGCTGGAGCGTCATACCGATGTGTTCGGCCACGATTCGGAAGACGTGCTGAAGTTCGCCTATCTCAACAGCCACTTCCAGACCGGGCTGATCAACCTGCTGGACCGTGCGGTGCTGGAGCACGTGGAGCTGCAAAGCTCGCTGCGGCTGTCGCAGGACTACCACAAGGTGGATGAGATCCCGTTCGACTTCGAGCGCCGCCGCATGTCGGTGGTGGTGTCCGAGCGCGAGGACCATCATGAGCTGATCTGCAAGGGCGCGGTGGAAGAAATGCTGGCGGTGTGCAGCACCGTGCGCGAGAACGGCCAGGACATGCCGCTGGATGAACATCGCCTGGCCCGCGTGCGGCAGACCACCGAAGAGCTGAACGAACAGGGCCTGCGCGTGGTGGCGGTGGCGATGAAAGAGACCGCCGCCAGCCAGACCACCTATTCGCAGGCCGACGAATGTGGCCTGACCCTGGTCGGCTACGTCGCCTTCCTGGACCCGCCGAAGGAATCGGCAGCGCAGGCGCTGCAGGCGCTGGCCGCGCATGGCGTGGAGGTCAAGGTGTTCACCGGCGACAACGAACTGGTGACCGCCCGCGTCTGCGCGCAGGTGGGGCTGGACGCCGACACCATCCTGACCGGCCCGCAGATCGAGCGCATGGATGATGGCGCATTGTCACGGGCACTGCACCACCACCGCGTGTTCGCCCGGCTGACGCCGCTGCACAAGGAACGGCTGGTACGCGAGCTGCGCGCCCAGGGCAAGGTGGTCGGCTTCCTCGGTGACGGCATCAACGATGCCCCGGCACTGCGTGCGGCCGATATCGGCATCAGCGTGGACAGTGCCGTGGACATCGCCAAGGAGGCGGCTGACATCATCCTGCTGGAAAAGAACCTGATGGTGCTGGAGGAAGGTGTCATCCAGGGCCGGCGCACGTTCAACAACATGCTGAAGTACATCCGCATGACCGCCAGTTCCAACTTCGGCAATGTGTTCTCGGTGCTGGTGGCCTCCGCCTTCCTGCCGTTCCTGCCGATGCTGCCGCTGCAGCTGCTGGTGCAGAACCTGCTGTACGACATCTCGCAGATCGCCATTCCGTTCGACAACGTGGACGAGGAACTGGTACGCAGGCCGCTGAAGTGGAACCCGGCGGACATCGGCCGCTTCATGGTGTTCTTCGGGCCGATCAGCTCGATCTTCGACCTGACCTGCTTCGCGCTGATGTGGTACGTGTTCGATGCGCGCACCGCCGGCGACCAGAGCCTGTTCCAGTCCGGCTGGTTCGTGGTCGGCCTGCTGACCCAGACCCTGATCGTGCACATGATCCGCACGCCGAAGGTACCGTTCCTGCAGAGCATCGCCGCGCCGCCACTGCTGCTGATGACCGGCCTGATCATGTCCATCGGCGTGGCCCTGCCGATGAGCCCGTTGGCCGGTTACTTCAAGCTGCAGGCGCTGCCGGCTGGCTACTGGCCGTTCCTGGTGGCGATCCTGTTCGGCTATGCGGTGCTGACCACCGCGCTGAAGAAGTTCTACATCCGCCGGTACGGCTGGCAGTAAACGCCCGCCGCTTGTCCAGGGAGAAACACAATGGACATCAATCCCAACCTGCCGGCCTTCAACGCCGGCGCGACCTTGAGCTCGCTGATCAGCCTGTCGGTGGCGTTCGTGCTGGGCACGATCATCGGCCTGGAGCGGCAGCTGCGCCAACGCACCGCCGGCCTGCGCACCAATACGCTGGTAGCGGTGGGCGCGGCAGTGTTCGTCGATCTGGCGGTGCGCTTCCATGACCTGTACGGCGGTCCACCCTCGCCGCTGCATGTGGTGGCCTATGTGATCTCCGGCGTCGGCTTCCTCGGCGCCGGTGCGATCATAAAGGACGGCGCCCAGGTGTCCGGCCTGAACACCGCCGCCACCCTGTGGGGCTCGGCGGCGGTAGGTGCGTGTGCCGGTATCAAGCTGCTGCCCGAGGCGGTGCTGGCGGCAGTGTTCGTGCTGGCCGCAAACACCCTGCTGCGGCCGGTGGTGAACCGCATCCAGCGGCAGCCGCTGCCGGAAGCGTTCAGCGAGGCGACCTATGCGATCAACGTGGTCTGCCAGCGCGAGCAGCAGGCCGAGGTACTGGACCGGTTGTTGCTGCTGCTTGAGCAGGCGCAGTACCCGGTGCGCGCGGTGGACCAGCGGCCATTCGGCGAGCGTGACGTGGAGATCGAAGCGGTGCTGTATGCCACCACGGTGCATGCCGGTGAGCTCGATGCCGTGCTGGCCACGCTGGCGACCACGCCCGGCGTACTGCAGGGGTTCTGGAACGCCAGCCTGGAGGAGTAGTGCCGGCCGCTGATGGACGCATCCCGCCGGGCATGGCCCGGCGCTACCGTGCACCGCCTTGGTAGGTGCCGACCGTGGTCGGCACAATCCGTCAGGCACCATGACCGCGCACAACCCATGCCGACCAAGGTCGGCATCTACCGAACAGCGCTTTGCTATCCTTTCCACCCACGCCAGGGAGCCATCCCGATGCCATCGCTGTCGCCCCGCCGCCCCCTGGTCGTGCTGGCCCTGATCATCGTGATGGCGGCCATCTTCCTGGTCGATACGGTTACCGACTACGCCGTTGCCGCCGCCTGCTTCTACGCTGCCGTCATCCTGGCGGCGTCACGGCGCCTGCCCGCACGCGGTCTCATCCTGCTTGCCGCGGTCTGCATCGCGTTGACCGGCCTCAGTTTCTTCCTGACCCGCTTCGGCACCTACCGCATCGGCCTGGTCAATTCAGCGATCGGCATGCTGGTGATCGGCATCACCACGTATCTGGCATTGAAGATGGAAGCGGCCAAGGCCGCGGTGCAGGATGCGCAGGCCCGCCTGCTGCGGGTTGCCCGCGCCTCCACCGTCGGCGAGCTGACCACCTCCATCGCGCATGAAGTGAACCAGCCGCTGGCGGCCATCGCCAGTAGTGCCGAAGCCTGCCAGCGTTGGCTGGCGCAGGATCCGCCGAACGTGGACAAGGCCCGGCAGACCGTGGCCCGCATCCTGGCCGACGCGCACCGTGCCGGTGACGTGATCGCCCGCATCCGCGGACTTACCCAAGGCGCCGCTCCGGAACGGCACGCCTTCGACCTGAACCACGCGGTGGAGGAAATGCTGGCGCTGTCACGCAGTGAACTGGACCAGCACGGCGTGGCCGTGGCCCTGCTGCTGGATGCCGACCTGCCCCCGGTGCAGGCCGATCGTGTGCAGGTGCAGCAGGTGATCGGCAACCTGATTCTCAATGCGGTGGACGCAATGGAAACCGTGCCTCCCGCCGACCGACGCCTGTCGCTGCTGACCCGACGTGACGGTCAGCGGGTCAGTCTCAGCGTGCGCGACCGCGGCGTCGGCCTGCCCGCCGATCATCCCGAGCGTGTATTCGATGCCTTCTGGACCACCAAGTCACACGGGCTGGGACTGGGCCTCAGCCTGAGCCGTTCGATGATCGAGGCCAACGATGGCCAGATCCGCGCCGAACGACCAGCAGGCGGCGGTGCCTGCTTCGTCTTCGACCTGCCCATCGCCACGGACGTTCAACATGCGTAAGCCCGTTGCCCCTGCCATCGACCCAGCACCCATCGTCTATGTAGTCGACGACGATCCGTCGGTGCGCGCCGCACTGGAAGACCTGCTGGCCTCAATGGGCCTGCAGGTGCGGGCGTTCACTTCCACCCAGGCCTTCCTCGAACACGAACTGGAAGATGCGCCGGCCTGCCTGGTGCTGGACGTGCGCATGCCCGGCCAGAGTGGGCTTGAATTCCATCGCACGATGGGCAGTCACGGTCTGCAGCTGCCGGTGGTGTTCATCACCGGCCACGGCGACATTGCGATGGGCGTCAACGCGATCAAGGACGGCGCCATCGAGTTCCTGACCAAGCCCTTCCGCGACCAGGAACTGCTGGATGCCATCCACAAGGGCATCGAGATCGACCGCCAGCGGCGCCGCGACGGCGACGTGCTCGGCGCGCTCCAGCAACGCTGGGATTCGCTGAACGCGGGCGAGCGCGAGGTGGTCGATGGCGTGGTACGCGGCCGCCTCAACAAGCAGATCGCCGGCGACCTCGGCGTCAGCGAGATCACGGTGAAGGTGCGCCGTGCGCAGGTGATGCGCAAGATGGGCGCACGCACCCTGGTCGACCTGGTGCGGATGTATGACCGCCTGCAGGCCGGCAGCGCTTGACTCCGGGAACGGTCTATTCCGGCTCCGGCAACACATAGACCAACCGGTAGTCGTGGCGGCCTTCACTGATGGAGATCTCCAGTGTGCCGCTCAGACCGAGCAGTCCTTCACTGCCCGAATCGGGCACCACCACCACGTTCAGCTCCGGCGTTCCCCGAGTCATCAGACCGTTGTGCTGCAAGGTAAAAGCGCCCTGACGCCCAGCCAGCGTGGCCGTTACCCGTTCCATCGCCACATAGCCCGCTGAGCCCTGCACCGGGCTGCGGAATGCCAGCATCTGGCCGACACTGCTGCCCTGCAGGTCACCATGGAAGACCTTGTCGATCGACATCACCCCGATCGGGCCGTCGTTGCCACCGATCGGCAGCAGCTTCACTTCAAAGGTTCCGCGCGCTTCGCCCTGCATCCTGCTCTCCCTCGTCGATAATGCGGCAACGGCACGTGCGGATCATGCGCGCCGCAGGCGACGCTTCAACTGCGTATCCATCAAGCCCACCGCCAGCAGCACCGCGCTGGTCAGCCAGCCGGCGCCCAGCAGATGGGTGTGCGGCAAAACCACCCCCAACACGACCAACGCCACTGCACCGACCAGATGCGAATACGGGGCGCGCCCGTACACGATGCGCTTGTACAAGGCGCTGCCCAGCAGGTAGATCAACGGTCCGGCAACCAGCACCGTAGCGTAGACCAGGGTCACCGCCGCGCCAGGATGGTCCATGACCAGGTCATTGCCGACCGCGGTGGCGATGATGCCGGCGATCAGCAGCGCATGCACGTAGTGGAAGTTGGCCCCCATCCGCCCGGCGTCCTCGGAATGGGTGATCGCCGCGGTGGCATCGCGGCTGGAGATGCCGAAATACAACCACCACATGGCGATGGTGCCGGCGAAGGTGGCCAGCACCGCCGAGACCACATCGCCGCTCCAGTGCTCGACCTCGCTGAGCACGCCGCCAGTGGCCAGCAACGTTTCACCCAGCGCGACGATGACGAACAACTGGCAACGTTCGGCCAGGTGCCCGCCTTCGATGGTCCACTCGCGGGTGTGCGAACGGCCCAACCCCGGAAACGCGAAGCCGAACATCGGCGAGATGTACTCGCAGGCCACCGCCACCGCCCACAAGGCCAGGCGCAGGTTGCCCTCGGCAGCAGCGCCTGCCAGCCAGAAGCAGGCCGACACGCTCACCCACGCCAGCATGCGGCGGAAATTGGGCGCCAGCGGATGGTTGCGCCCGACCTCCAGCAGCACGAACACCGTGCGCCCGACCTGCATGGTGGCGTAGGCCCCCGCGAAGACCCAGGCGCGTTCAGCGAAGGCCTCGGGAATGGACGAGGACATCAGCAACGCCAGCAGCATGGTGACGAACAGCAGGCTGCGGATGCGTGGCGTCTCCGGATCGAACCAGTTGCTGACCCAGCAGGCGTACTGCCAGCCCAGCCAGACCGCGAACCACAGCACCAGGGTCTGCATCACCCCGACCAGATCCAGGTGATGCAGCAGATGGTGGCTGAGCTGGGTAACCGCAAACACGTAGACGAGGTCGAAGAACAGCTCTTCGTAGGTCACGCGGGCGTGGTGGCCATCGCGCTGGCGCAGGGCAGGCAGTCGCAGTCGTGTGCTCATGGCCGTCCTTCAGCGCGCCAGGCGCCAGTACAGCAGACCGGCCAGCAAGGCCGGCACCGCGAACACCAGCAGCAGGATCGGCAGTTCCTCCCGGACGGCGTAGCCGGCCTTGCTCACGCCCACCCACATGTTGGCCACCGTCACCAGCAGCCAGGTGGCGATGAACGCGATCAGGGCCGTGGGCAGCTGTGACTGGCCTACGCTCCACAGCCGCCCGAAGAGCAGGAACACCCCCAACAACAGCACCCCACCCACCATCACCAGAAGCACGTGCATGGTCCATCTCCTTGAGCCTGCTGGCAGGCTAGCCGCGGCCGATTCTGCGCTCCAGCCGATGATCGTGGTTTCACTTTCCAGCCTCGCCGAACAATCCCGATCCCCGAACCACATAGCAAACGAGAACGGTTCCCATTAGTATTGCGTCATCGCGCAGGGATGCCCTCCCCGTGCCCGCCCCTTGCCCCTGCTTCCGGTCCGGATGTCCCAACTACCTTCCCCACACCCTCCTGCGCTGCCGCTGGTGTCCTCGCTGGTGCGCCACTACGAGGAACTGGTGGAGTACCTGCGCTGCCGTTTCCGGTCGCCAGGGCTGGCCCGTGAAGTGGTGCACGACGTCTGCGTGCGGCTGCTGGAACGCCCCGCCGCCTACGATGCACGGCAACCCATCGCACTGCTGCGGCGCATCGCCCACGATGCGGCGGTGGACCGCTGCCGCGCCGAGGATCTGCGCCGGCACTGGGTGGAGTCGCGTGCCGAACTGCCCGATGATGCCTGCCCACGCCCAGGCCCCGAGCAGCAGGCGCAGGGACAGCAGGCGTTGCAGCGCCTGAGCGCGACCATCGAGCGCATGCCCTGCCGGCGCCGGCAGGTCTTCATCCTGCACAAGATTCACGCGCTGCCGCAGGCCGACGTCGCGCAGCGCATGGGCATCGGCCTGAAGGCGGTGGAGCGTCACCTGCGGCTGGCCATGGCCGATTGCCGCCAGCAGGGCACGCTGCAATGAGCGATGCACCTGCACCACCGCCGCCACCCGAAGTCCCCAGCACCGACCAGATCCTGGACCAGCATCGGGACGCCCTGAAGCAACGCTTTCCGCTGCCCGACCCGGAAACGCTGCGCCGCCGGGGTGGCGGCGCGAAGCGGGTACTGCCCGTGTTGCTGGTGCTGGCCGGCGCCGTACTCGTGGCCGACCCGGCCTGGCAGGTCCGCGATTACCAGACCGGCGTGGGCGAACGCCGTGAACTCGTCCTGGCCGACGGCAGTCGGGTACAGCTGGATGCAGGCACCCGCGTGCAGGTGCGCCGCCATCTGCGCTCCCGGCAGGTGCTGCTGGAACAAGGGCGGGCACGCTTCGAGGTGCAGCACTCGGCCTGGCGACGCTTCGGGGTGGATGCCGGCCCGGTCCACGTGCGCAATTACGGCACGGTGTTCGACGTCGACCGCCAGGGGGAACTGAGCGAAGTGACACTGTGGCGCGGCGAGGTCGGCGTGCGCGTCGACGAGGGCGGCAGCGAACAGCGGCTGAAGCCAGGGCAGCGCCTGCTGGCCCAGCGCGGTTCGCTGTCACCTCCGGAAGCCATCGATCCAGAGCAGGCGGACTGGACCACCGGACGCCTGCAGTTCGACCGCATGCCACTGACCGAGGTCCTGCGCATCCTGCAGCGCTATCACGACCGTCCCATCGTGCTGGACGACCCAGCGCTGGGGCCCCTGCAGGTGTCGGGCGTCTTCGATGCCGACCGCGCCGAGACCGTACTCGCGCTGCTGCCCGAGATCCTGCCGGTGCAGGTGCATGCCGGCACCGATGGCAGCCTGCATCTGCGCGCCCGCGATTGAATGCCACACCGAGGGTGGGTTGCGCGCCGTCCCATCCGGCAAGTGCTTGAAACCTTCCGAAGGACCCCCGCATGACCCGCCCTGTTCCGCCTGCCGCTCTGCGCCGGCTGGCCCCCACCCTGCTCGCTGCCTGCCTGTGTGCGGCCCTGCCCGCCACGGCGCAGACCGCTGCGTCAGCGCCCATCGAGCTGCACCTGCCGGCCGGCCCGTTGCAGGCTTCGCTCAACTCGCTGGCGCGGCAGAGTGGCATCCAGCTGTTGTTCGCCGCCGACAGCGTGAGCGGCCGCAGCGCCCCGGCTGTTGATGGCCGCTACACCCCGCGTGAGGCCCTGCAGCGGCTGCTGGCCGGGCAAGGCCTGGCGATGCAGGAACGTTCGCCGGGTGTGTTCGTGGTGAGTGCCGCGCCAGCGCCGGCGAAGCCGCGCACCCCGGCCCGGGCCGCATCATCGGCGCCGTCATCCGCCACGACGACGTCGCTGGCCCGCGTTACGGTCTCGGCCTCGACCGCGCGCATGCCGCAGGGCGAGACCGCCATGCCCAATACCATCACGGTGCTGACCCGCGAGGACATCGCCCAGCAGCTGGCGCTGGGTTCGGATGTGTCGCGGGTGCTGTCGTCACAGATCCCGGCATTTGCCCCGGCGCGCGAAAAGATGTCCAACTACGGCGAAACCCTGCGTGGCCGCGGCATCCTGTACATGGTCGACGGCGTGCCGCAGTCCACGCCGCTGCGCGATGGCTCGCGTGATTCGCACACCATCGACCCGGCGATGATCGAACGCATCGAGGTCATCCACGGCGCCAACGCGCTGCAGGGCATCGGCGGCACCGGCGGCATCGTCAACATCATCACCCGCAGTGCGCCCAGTGAGCCGGGCGCGTTCCTGCTCGACACCAACGTCAGCTACAGTGCTGCCCTGCCCAGCCGCCACGACGACAATGGCCAGCGCGGCTCGGCCCTGGTGGGCGTGCGCGGCGAGCAGTTCGACCTGGTGGCTGGCCTGGCCTATGAGAAGCAGGGCCTGTACCACGACGGCGAGGGCCGATCGATCGGCACCAACGCGCAGGGCGAGCTGATGGACTCGACCTCATCGAACGTGTTCGCCAAGCTGGGCTGGAACATTGCCGAGGGCCATCGCCTGCAGGTCATGGCCAACCGCTACGAACTGCGCGGGATGGACAACTACCTGGCCATCAACGGTGACTATCGGACCGGTCGCCCGACCATTTCGGTCCCCGGCGATACGCCACTCGATCCGCCGATGAACCGCTCGCGTTCGCTGACGGTGGACTACAGCGCCGCCGACCTGCTCGGTGGCCGTTTCCAGGCGCAGGCCTTCGCGGTGGATTTCGAAGGCCGCTACGGTGCCAGCCAGTGGGACCCGTGGGGCAACACCGGCGCCAACGCCGCCTGGGACCAGACCCAGAACGAATCGGACAAGCGCGGCTTCAAGCTGACCCAGAGCTGGACCCGCGTCGCCGACACCACGCTGGACGTGACCCTGGGCCTGGACGGCCTGCGCGACCGCACCCACCAGGTGCTGCTGGCCAGTGGCATGAACTGGGTGCCGCAGACCACCTACCAGAGCCTGTCACCGCTGCTGCAGCTGCACTGGTGGCCGACCGATCACCTGATGCTGTCCGGCGGCCTGCGTTACGAGAAGGGCGAGCTGGAGGTGGGTGACTACACCACGCTGCCCCGTTACGGCGCACGCAAGGTAGCCGGCGGCAAGCCGACCATGAGCGAGACCCTGCCCAACTTCGGCGCGGTCTGGTACATCAACGACCGCCTCAACGCCTACGCCTCCTATTCGGAAGGCTACACCGTGGCCGACGTCGGCCGCGTGCTGCGCGCGATCAACCGCGACGGACAACGCGTGGACAGCCTAATCGACCTGTCACCGGTGGTGTCGGACAACCGCGAGATTGGCCTGGAGTACGACGATGGCCGCTTCAGCGGCGACATCGCCTACTACACCTCCGAATCCAAGCTCGGCTCGGTACTGATCTACGATCCGGGCATCGATGCCTATGCGGTGCAGCGCCAGGCCACCCGCGTGGAAGGCTTTGAAAGCAACCTGCGCCTGCGGTTGGGCGACAGCCGGCTTGGCCTGGGCTATGCGCGCGCCAACGGCCGCTACGACGCCGACGTCGACGGTCGTCTCGACAGCGACCTCGCCGGCGTGAACATCGCACCGAACCGGCTGACCGCGTTCTGGGAACAGAGCTGGACGCCGCAGCTCAGCACGCGCCTGCAGGCCAGCCATGCCTTCGACCGCGATTTCGACCTGCGTGGCGCGCAGGTGGCGGAGTTCAAGGGTTACACCACTCTGGATCTGGTCGCGCGCTATACGCTGGACAAGCACGCCTTCACGCTGGGCGTGCAGAACCTGGCGGACAAGCAGTACATCAGCTACTACTCGCAGACCACGCCGTCGAATCCGAGCTATTTCTCCGGCCGCGGCCGGGTGCTGACGCTGGGGTGGCAGTACCGGTACTGATCCATGGCGCCCTTATGGGAGCCATGAAATCTATGCGAGACGCGATGAAGGGGGCCCATGCTAGTTTCTGGGCCTCCTTCAAACGGACGTGAACCATGCGTTGTTCCCTGCTCGCCTTCGCCCTGACCGCTGCTGTTCCGGTCGCGCACGCCAGTGCCGCCGACGCACCACTGCCGCAGCTGCGGGCCTACACCGTGGACACCTCCTGGCTGCAGCCGATGGCACCGCTGCAGATCGCCGACCACACCTGGCAGATCGGTACCGAAAACCTGACCGCGCTGCTGGTGCAGACCGCCGAGGGCGCAGTGCTGCTGGACGGCGGCATGCCACAGATGGCCGGCCACCTGCTGGACAACATGAAGGTGCGCGGCGTGGCCCCGCAGGACCTGCGACTGATCCTGCTCAGCCATGCGCATGCCGACCACGCCGGCCCGGTGGCCGAGCTCAAGCGTCGCACCGGCGCGCACGTGGTGGCCAATGCCGAATCAGCGGTGCTGCTGGCGCGCGGCGGCAGCAACGACCTGCACTTTGGCGACGGCATCACCTATCCGCCCACCAGCGCCGACCGCATCATCATGGATGGCGAAGTGGTCACGGTGGGCGGCATCGCATTCACCGCGCACTTCATGCCGGGGCACACCCCGGGCAGCACCGCCTGGACCTGGACCGATACGCGCGACGGCAAGCCGGTGCGCATCGCCTACGCCGACAGCCTGAGTGCACCGGGGTATCAGTTGAAGGGCAATCCACGTTATCCGCGCCTGATCGAGGACTACAAGCGCAGCTTCACCACCGTGCGTGGCCTGCCCTGCGACCTGCTGCTGACCCCGCACCCTGGCGCCAGCAACTGGAACTATGCCGCCGGCAGCAAGGCCGGCGCCAAGGCACTGACCTGCAGCGCCTACGCGGATGCGGCCGAGAAGACGTTCGACGCGCAGTTGGCCAAGGAATCTGCGGCACACCGCTGATCCTGTAGAGCCGAGCCTACGCTCGGCTTGCCGGAAGAAAACAGCCGAGCGTGGGCTCGGCTCTACACAGGACACGTGGGAAGGTGCCGGTCAGGGCGACCGGCACCTGCGACCATCAGCCACCCTGCCCGTGCTGGGCAAACGGCTCGGTGCTGCCGTCGGTGCGCACCAGCTCGACGGTATACGGCTGCACGTAGCCATCCGGCATTTCCATGCCCGGCGAACCGGCCGGCATTCCGGGCAGCACAAGCCCGCGCACCGCCGGTCGCTCGGCCAGCAGTCGCTTGATGTCCTCGGCCGGAATGTGGCCTTCAACCACGTAACCACCGATCTCGGCGGTGTGGCAGGAGGCCTTGCCGACCGGTACACCCAGGCGGACCTTGATCGGGTTCATGTCGTCGGTGTCGCGCACATCCACCTGGAAGCCTTCGGCCTTCAGGTGATCGACCCAGATGCCGCAGCAGCCACAGCTGGCAGTCTTGTGCACGATGGCGATGGGCAGTGCAGGATCCACCTGCGACGGACCGGCCATGATCGGTGCCGCAGGGGCTTCGCTGGCAACCGGCGTGGCGGCGGATTCTTCAGCGGCACGCGCGCAGGCGGTGGTGGCCAGCACGGTGCCCAGCAGCAGGCCGAGGGAGAGAGAACGGTTCATGGTGTTGATTCCTTTGCAGATGCGGGCAACGCGGCCCGCTGCCTGCGCATCGAAGGCACAGGCAGAGTCGAGAATGAGTCGAGCAGCTATGGCAGGTACTTGAGGCCTGCAGGGAATCACACGATGGGAGGTCGTAGCGGATCCGGCAACGGCGGCGGTGCGCGTTGCTGGGCGCTGGCTGGCAAAGGCGCCTCACGCCATGGCGAGGCGGGCGTTCCGCTCAGGGAGGCGAGCATGCCGAGGCTGGCCGGCGGGCATTCGCACTCATTGCTCTGGCAGACCGTTGATGCTGCATCGTCGCAGCATCCGGCCATGGCCGCCGAATGCGGTGCAACGCAATGGTCCTGGCTGGCAGGGCCGCTGTACGAAGACGCGGCGAGCGCCAGCGCCGGTGCATTCAGCACCAGGGCGACAAGCAACATCCATCGCAGCAGCAGGCCAGACAGGTTCACACGCCGATGATAGCCGATGCGCGCTACGCAATCGCCGCGGCCATCGCCTGCACCCGCACCGGAATCGACTTGGCGGCGGGCGTGCCGCTGATGCGGTCGTAGTAGTCCAGCGGCAACAACGGGTTCAGCTCCGGGTAGTAACCGGCCAGCGCGCCGCGCGGCATCGGGTAGTCCAGCACGGTCAGGCCCTCGATGCGCCGCTGCACGCCATCGCCGCTGATCGTCTCCAGGCTGACCAGCGCCTCCTTCTGCAGTCCGCGCGCCAGCCGGTCCTCGATATTCATGAACAGCACCATGCGATCGTTGTACACGCCGCGATAGCGGTCGTTGTAGCTGTAGATGGTGGTGTTGTACTGGTCGTGCGAGCGCACGGTGGCCAACCGCAACATGTCCGGATCGTGCACCGGATCGTCCACGTCCAGGCCGGGCATCACCAGGATGTTGGCCTTGCCATTGGGCGTGGGCCAGACGCGGCGGCGCGGCGGAATGTCCAGATGGAAGCCGTGTGGCTGCTGGATGCGCTCGTTGAAGCCGGTGTAGATCTCCGGGTACACGGCAGCGATCAGATCGCGGATGGGCGCATAGTCGTGCATGCACCGCGCCCAGTCGACCTTGCTGTCTGGCAGTGCGGCCATCGCCATGCGGCAGACGATCTCGACCTCGGGCAGCACCTCGGTGCTGACCGGTTCGAGCACGCCGCGCGAGGCGGTCACGTTCGACATCGCGTCTTCGATGGTGACGAACTGATCGCCGGCCGGCGTGACGATGCGCTCCGAGCGCGCCACCACCGGCAGGATCAGCGCATCGCGGCCATGAACCAGATGACCGCGGTTGAGCTTGGTGGCGATGCCCACGGTCAGGTCCAGCCCACGCATCGCTTCATACGCGCGAGGCGTATCGGGCACCGCATGGATGAAGTTGCCACCCAGGCCGATGAACACCTTGGCGCTGCCGTCCAGCATCGCCTCGATGGATTCAACCACATGATGGCCATGCTCACGCGGCGGATCGAAGCCGAACACCTGCTGCACGCGGTCCAGATAGGCCGGCTTGGGCTTCTCGTCGATGCCGACGGTGCGGTCGCCCTGCACATTGGAATGCCCACGGATCGGCCCGATGCCCGCACCGGGCTTGCCGAAGTTGCCGCGCAGCATCAGCAGGTTGGCGACCTGCTGCAGCAGGCGCGAGCCATACTGGTGCTGGGTCAGCCCCATGCCGTAGCAGATCACGGTGGCCTTGGAGCGGATGTAGATCTCCGCACAGCGTCGGATCTGCGCCTGCGAAATGCCGGACACCTGCACGATCTCGTCCCAGTCCTGCGCCATCACGTCTTCGCGAAGCGCCTCCAGCCCCACCGTGTGTTCTGACAGGAAATCATGGTCGAGCACGCGCTCGCCCTGCGCCTCGCGCTCGAACATCACCTTCATCATGCCTTTGATCAGAGCCAGGTCGCCGCCGATACGGATGTGCACGAACTCGCTGGTGATCTCGGTCGAACCGAACGTGGCCATCTGCACCACGTCCTGCGGCTCGGCAAAGCGGATCAGCGCGCGCTCGGGCATCGGATTGACCGCCACGATCGGGATGCCGCGTTTGCGCGCCTCGACCAGGTTGCTCATCATCCGCGGTGAATTGGTGCCGGTGTTCTGGCCGATCACGAAGATCGCCTCGGCGTGCTCGAAATCCTGCAGCACGATCGTGCCCTTGCCCACCCCGATGGCCGGCGGCAGGCCGCGGCTGGTCGGCTCGTGGCACATATTCGAGCAGTCCGGGAAGTTGTTGGTACCGAACTCACGCACGAAGATCGAATACAGGAACGCCGCTTCATTGGGCGTGCGCCCGGAGGTGTAGAACTCGGCCTGGTGCGGGCTGTCCAGCGCCTGCAGGTGGCGGCCGATCAGCGCGAAGGCATCATCCCAGCTGCACGGCACGTAGTGGTCGGTGGCTGCGTCGTAGCGCATCGGCTCGGTCAGCCGGCCCTGCATCTCCAGCCAGTAGTCGGTCTGCGCCATCAGTTCGGTAACGGTGTGCTGGGCGAACAACTCGCGGCCGGCGCGGAACTGGGTGGCCTCCCAGGCCAGCGCCTTCGCGCCGTTCTCGCAGAACTCCAGCTTTTTGCGTTCGTCGGCGTCGGGGAACGCGCAGCTGGGGCACTTGAAGCCACCCGGCTGGTTCATCGCCAGCAACGCCTTCGAGCCTTTGCCGATCACGCTTTGCTGCAGCAGCACCTTGGCCGTGGCACCGGCGGCACCCCAGCCACCGGCCGGCTGGTTGTACGGCTTGTAACGCGGTGGCTTCTGCTCGGACATGTTCGGGAACCTGGCGGGAGGAACGCGGTAACAATGGGCACAACGCGGTCCGGCGGTGCTTTCCAACGCACGGCCAGCCCCACAGTCAAACACGGCCTGCACGGCTTCGCCAGTGGGTGCACGCTGTTTTCAGCGCAGCCTGCCATGACAACGGTTACACCCGCGTCAGCGCATGGCCACTGCGCTATTCTCGACGCCATGGGTGATCCACCACCTGCGTATCTCCTTAGTCCGGACGCGCTGCATGCCTGATTCGACCCCACCGCACACCCCGCCTGCCGGCACGGCCCTGCGCCCGTTGCAGCGCTGGCGCAGCGAGGGGCAACAGCCGCTGGTCGACGTGGTGGCTGAGGAAGTGCCGGTGGCGCTGCGTTACAACGGCGCCGCCTTCGCGGTGATGATGGCCACACCCTGCGACCTGGAGGACTTTGCGCTGGGGTTCTCGCTCAGCGAGGGATTGATCGCTACACCTGCCCAATTGCTGGCCATCGAGGTACGACCGCAACTGGAAGGCATCGAGCTGCAGATGACCGTGACCGAGGATGCACCCGGTGCCGACCTGGATCCGGCCAACGGGCGCCTGCTGCCCGGCCGCGGTGGCTGCGGCCTGTGCGGCACGCGTCAGCTGGAGGAAGTGCTGCGGCCGCTGCCCGAGGTGCGCGAACGGCGAACCTACCCGCCAGCAGCCCTGCAACGGGCGCTGGCCACGCTGGTGCAGCATCAGCCGATGAATGCGGTGAGCGGTTCGACCCATGCCGCGGCCTGGGCCGACGCCAGCGGTCGCATCGGCTGGGTGCGCGAAGACGTCGGCCGCCACAACGCGCTGGACAAGCTGATCGGCGCCCTGCATCACAATGAACACACGATCGAGGGGGGGCTGCTGGTGATTTCCAGCCGCGCCAGCTACGAAATGGTCAGCAAAGCCGTACGGGCCGGCGTCAGCGTACTGGCTGCTGTCTCGGCACCGACCGCGCTGGCGATCGACCTTGCCCGTAGTGCAGGCCTGTGCCTGGTCGGGTTCGCGCGGGAGCGCGGATTCAACGTGTATACCCATCCCGAGCGGCTGCAGGCGAACGATAACCGGGACGACTGAGAACGACCGGGAGCACGACGCCCCCGGTCTGGCACAGCTCAGCGCAGCGCCACCTTCGGGAAGTCCACCGGCACGTCGAACGCTACGTTGACGTAGTTCGTGAACAGGTTGAGCGCTACGTGGGCGAGGATCTCAACGATCTGCTCATCGTCGAAGCCGGCCGCACGCAGCGCCTGCACATCGCCATCGGTGACCTGCGCACGCTGCTCGACTACCTTCAGCGCGAAGTCCAGGGCAGCGGCGGTAGCCGGGTCACTGGACTGACCGATCTGTGCAGCGGCCATCTGCTCGCTGCTGGCACCCGCCTTGCGGCCCAGCGCGGTGTGTGCGGCCAGGCAATACTCGCAGGCATTGCGGTTGGCGATGGCCACGGCGATCTGCTCGCCCAGCAGCGGCGACAGGCGACCGCCGCCCAGCGCGCCGAACGAACCCCACATGCTCTGCAGGGCGGCTGGCGAGTTGGCCACGGCGCGGAACATGGCCGGGGTGGCGCCGAAGGCAGCGTGGACCTGACCCAGCAGGGCCTCGCGGTCGGCGGTGGTGTTGGCGGCATCGATCAGGGGGACACGGGACATGGTGGATCTCCTTGGGAAAGCGCCCGGGATTGGACGACCCGCTCATCCTAGGTAGACTCGCTGGACGATTCAGGCGCAATCAGCCACACATGTTGTCCATTCATCCATGAGCACGCCCACCGATACCTCCCCACCCGACCGTCTCTCCTCCCTGCTGGAACGCTTCCGGGTGCAGGCCGCGCTGTTCCACAGCGGTCCGCTGTGCGGGCGCCATGTCTTCGAGCCGCAGCCCGGTCGTGCCTTCCTGCACATCCTGCGCCAGGGTGAAATGGAGGTCCGCCAACCAGGCGGCGATATCGCGCTGCCCCGGTTGAAGATCGACACACCCAGCCTGCTGCTGTATCCGCAGCCGCTGCACCATGTGTTCTTCAATGCACCGCTGGATGGCCCGGATTTCACCTGCGCCACGCTGGATTTCGATGGCGGCGCGCGTAATCCGATCGTGCAGTCGCTGCCGCCGGTGATGGTGGTGCCACTGGCCGCGATCGGCGAACTGGATGACACCCTGCACCTGCTGTTCGCCGAGGCCGATCGCCAGCGATGCGGTTCACGGCTGCTGACCAACCGCCTGTTCGAGGTGGCGCTGATCCAGATCCTGCGCTGGGTGGTCGATCACCCGGATGCGGCCGGCGTCAGCCATGGGTTGATGCGGGGGCTGTCGGATGCGCGGCTGGCCCGTACGCTGGTGGCGATGCACCAGGCGCCGCAGGACGATTGGACGCTGCCGCGCATGGCCGCGACCGCCGGCATGTCGCGCAGTGCCTTCGCGGCCGTGTTCAAGGACGTCATGCAGGCGACGCCGGCCAGTTATCTGCTGGACTGGCGGCTGAGCCTGGCCTGCGCGCAGCTGCGGGCCGGCGTGGCGGTCAAGCAGGTGGCGATCGAGGTGGGGTTTGCCGATACCGCCTCGCTGTCGAAGGCGTTCCGCAAGCGGCTGGGGGTCTCGCCGCGGGCGTGGTTGGCGGCGAGCGCAGCGCCGGCTGGGTAAATAGGTAGCGGGTAGAGTCGACCGCGGGTCAGCTATCGCGCGAAGCGCGGGGTTTTCGTTGCCTGACCGAAGAGCAGTCGAGCATGGCTCGACGCTACAAGTGCGGTGACCCATCAGGCTTCGCCAGCAGCCCGGCGATGCGCTCGGCAACCTGGGCACGTACGCCTTCATCCAGCTGCCCTTCGTACATCGCCTCGTAGATCCACAGGCCATCGGCGGCCAGCCGCGCCACGAAATTGTCGAGCGCGGCGCTATCTTCCGCTGCACCCGCCTCCGGCGGCAGCGGTGCCCAGCGACGTACCGCCGGCCCCCACGGACGCTCATCGGCGTCCGGGTCGGCCGATTCGAGCATGAACATCAGTTCGGCACGGGTGGCACTCTGCGCCGAGACACGCACGAAGGTCTGGTAGCGCTCCAATGCCGTCGCTTCATCCGCGCGCTTGCCGAGTAGCGTTTCCATCGACGTTTCCCAGGCCTGCACCAGGTGCTCGTCGATGCCGCGCAGCAGCACCTCGCGCGACGGGAAGTGGTACAGCAGGCCACCGCGGGTCAGCTTGGCCTCGGCCGCCACCGACTCGAAGGTCACCGCGCGCACGCCGTCACGATTGATCACGTTGACGGCGGCGTCGAGGATGCGATCGCGCTTGCTGGTTCTCATCGCTTCATTTTACGCGATCGGCCGCGCCCTCGCGGCTGCCAACGCGGCCACGCAGCAGCCGCGCCAGAACCGCCGCGCCCAGCGCCAGCACCACAGTGATCACCAACAGCACGATCTGGTAGCCGCGGTCATACGCCGCCGCAGCCAGCACGAACCACTCGCCCTGCCCGCTCTCGCGCGCGGCATGCAGCGCCTGGGTGAAGCCTTCACGGGCCAGCTCCGGCATGTCAGCCGAGACCGGCAGGAACGCGCTGTACATCGCGGCACTCAGGCTGCCCAGCATCGCCACCGCCAGCAGGCCACCGAACTCATAGGACACTTCTTCCACCGACGAGGCCATGCCCGCACGGTGCGCCGGCACGTTGTTGAGGATGGCGGTGGACGCCACCGAGATGGCCGAACCCATGCCGAAGCCGGTGATCGCCATGCCTGCGACCACCCAACCAAGGCCGTGCGGGAAGCCGAACGCCACCACGCCGACGCCCAGCGCACCTGCGGCCAGGCCACCACAGATCAGCGGGCGCAGGCCCACCCGGTGCAGGATGCTGCCGCCGAGCAGCGCACTGGGCAGGCTGCCCAGTGCCGCCACCGACACCAGCAGGCCCGCCTGCAGCGGCGTGAAACCTGCCACCAGCTGGAAGCGCTGCGTGGTGACCAACTGCAGGCCGGCCATCGCGAACAGGGTGAACACCGCCGACAGTGTGCCGGCCAGGAACGCCGGATTACGGAAGATCGCAAAGTCCAGCAGCGGGTACGGCAGCTGCTGCTGGCGGCGCGCGAACGCCGCACCGCTGATGACGGCCAACACCAGCGCGGCTGCGCCCAGCGCATATGAGGGCGGCGTGGCGATCAGCGACTTGATCGCCAGCACCAGGCCGGACAGTGCAGCCAATGCCAGCACTGACGACACCAGGTCCCATGGCCGCGAGGTGTCGCGCTGTCCTTCCGGCGCCAGCAGCAGCGTGGCCACGAACGCGACCACCACCACCGGCACGTTGATCAGGAACACCGAGCCCCACCAGAAGTGCTGCAGTAGCCAGCCGCCCATGATCGGGCCGAGCGCCGCACCGACGATGGCGACCGAACCCCAGATCGCGATGGCGATGTTGCGTTCGCGTTCTTCGTGGAAGCTCAGTCCGATCAACGCCAACGTGGCCGGCATCATCGCAGCCGCACCGATCGCCAGGAATGCACGCGCGGCAATCAGCTGCGTTGCGGTGTCAGCGAACGCCGCTGCCAGCGAGGCGACGCCGAACACCACCAGGCCGATCAGGAACATGCGCCGGTGACCGATGCGGTCGCCCAGCGTGCCCGCACCCAGCAGCAGGCCGGCCATCACCAGCGGATAGGCGTTGATGATCCACAGTGCCTGGCCGGCACTGGCCGAGAGTTCCTCGGTCAGGGTGGGCAGTGCGGTGTAGAGCACGGAGTTGTCGAGCGTAACCAGCAGCAGGCCAGCGGCGACGGTGAACAACAGTGCCCAGCGACGGGCACGCGACAGGGCCGGAGCACCGGCCAAGGGCTGGGACAAAGCCATGGGAGAACCTGATGGGGGTGGAGTACGATCATAACTATACAGGATGTCCTGTATAGTTATGAAAACAGCGCCGCCGTTTCAGATTGGGGCCCGGGCAATGTTCATGTTGTCGTGCCCCTCATGCCGGGCCGTGGCCGGCGTCAGGGATCATCACCGGCAGTCTTCCGGCAGCGCGGCAATCGCCGATACCACCGCCGCCTGCATGCCCTGCCCCACGGCCATGTCCAGCTCCCCACCAGTCCCCCCATGCTGGCGCCGCAGCTCGTCTTCGCATACCCCGCGCACCCGCGCCCGGGCATTCGCGCGCAGGCTGCTGCAACGCCAGTCGACACCACCCAACGGCAGCACCGAGTACACCACGCTGTTGCAGGCGTTGCCGGCGCGCTGCTGCAACGACAGTCCACCGAAATCGCGTGGTTCGCTGCTGCGCTGCGGGTCGAAGTAGCTGTCCGGGAACGTGCGCGCGTACTGTTCGATGTCCACGGCCATGCGGCGCCCACCGGCCAGCGGCATCTGCAGCGGCTGCCCGCATTGCGTCGCATCGGCGCGATGCTGGATGTACTGGTAGATCGGCCGATCCAGCGATGGGTCCTGCTGGGTCACCGCGCTGACTGCCGCCAGCACCGGCAGCGATGCACGATTGGCCATGCGCGCCAGCAGCCCGGCCTGCGCCGGCTGGCAGCGGTCGCGCAATGTTGCTGCGAGCAGGAAGAGCACGTCGTTGCGAAACGTGTGGTCATCGGCCAGGCGCTGTTCGATACGCTGGCTGGCATCGGACGCCGGTGCCGGAAACGCGACCGCCGGCGGCGCGGTGGGTGCGCGCTGCCGCTGCCACCACACCAGCAGCACCACCGCGCCCAGCAGCACCCCGGCAGCCATGAGCCAGCGCCTGCGCATCAGTTGCGGATCGCCGTCAGCGTCGCCGCCGCGGCATCGTAGGACGCGCTGGCGATATCCGCGTCGAAACGCTTCACCTGCAGGCGGCCGGCAAGCCGGTACGGATCCCACAGATCGCCCAGCGCAATCGGCGTCGCCAGGGTCACATGGATGATCTGGTTCGGCGGCGGCGGCGGCACGTGGATGCACGCGCCATAGAACGGTACGAACAGCAGTTCATCGACCAGGCCGGCATCGTTGGTGCCGAGCGGCACCACGTAGCCATCCAGGTCCACCGCGCGCCCGTCGACAGCGTCGACCACGCGCGAGGAGCCGAACTGCTTGGCGCGGTCCGGGCTGGAATGGTCGATCTCCAGCCCCGGTGGCGTGCCCGAGCCGGTGTCGTCGATCAGGCCGCCCACGCCCTCCATGCCATTGCGTGACAGGCCAATCTGCGGGGGTGGGCGCTGGTAGGTCACTTCGTCGGGCCGCAACGCGTCCCAACGGTCGATGGGGGCTTCGGCCGTGGCGGAGGGCGTCGGCTTGTCCTGTGGCCCGACCACCAAGGCATCGCCGCCCGGCGCCGTACAGCCTGCCAACCACAGGCATCCCAACGCCAGCAACAGGTGACTACTGTTCATAGGGCCTCAGCTCTGCGTCACGCATGGTGTAGGCCGAACCGGCCAGATCGTCATCCAACCGTTCGGCGCGCAGGGTGCCCGCCAGGAAGAACGGCGAGTACATGTCCGGCATCTCGATCGGGCGCGGCAGCACCACGTGCACGATCTGGTTCGGTGGTGGTGGTGGCACGTGGATGCAGGCGCCGTAGTACGGCACGAACAGGAATTCGGTCAGCCGCCCGTCCTGCGCGTTGGCCAGTGGTACCACGTAGCCCGGCAGGCGCACCGGCCGCTGCAGGACCGTGTCCACCGTGCGGAAGGTGCCGAACTGCGGCATGCGCCGGTTGCCGTTGTGCTCGACCTCCGGGCCCTCGCCCCGCTCCAGTGCGGCCAGCTCGTCCTTCGGCATCATCTGCAACCAGTCCAGCTCCTGCTCCACAGCGCCTGCAGGGTCATCGCGGTCGACGACCGGCGAGGGTGGCAAGGCCTGTACGCCGGTATCCACCGGCCGCTCACAGGCGGCCAGCGCCAGCACCATTGCCACTACCCGCATCCATCGCATGCTCAACCTCCCGGTGAAAGGCCATCGGCCAAGGTGCGCCGGTAAGCGAGCAACGCCGGGACCAGCCCGGCTACGGCGCTGATCAGCAGCACGCCCGCTGCCCATGCCAGTTCACGGCCATCCGGCCAGACATGGGTGATCGACAGACCGAAGGTGGCCAGTACCCAGCCGCGCCCGGCAATGCTGGCGACCACCAGCAGCGACAGGGCCAGCACGCTGGCCACCGCACTGGTCGCCACCGCTTCCACCACGAGCAGGCCCGCGATGTAGCCCGGTCGCGCACCGGTGGCACGCAGGATGGCCATCTCGCGCCGGCGCTCCTGCAGGGTGGAGACCAGCAGCGCCACCAGCGAGACCATGCCCAGCAGCACCACCATTGCACTGATCAGCTGCAGGGCTCGCTCGGCGGTGCCCAGCGACTGCCACAGCTGCTGCAGGGTCACGCCGGGCAGGATCGCCAGCATCGCCTCGTCCGGATACTCGTTGATCCTGCGCTGTACCGAGAACGTGGCGATGCGCGAGTTCAGGCCGAGCATGAAGGCGGTGATGCTGGTCGGGGTCAGGTCCAGGTGGCGCGCCTGCTCGGCGCTGACGCTCTGGCTGCGCAGCTGCACGCCCGATCGCCAGTCAACATGGATCGCCTCGATGGCCGGCAGCGAGACCAGCAGCGACGAATCCACCGGCGTGCCGGTGCGCTGCAGGATGCCTGCAACGCGGAACGGCTTGTCGGCATGCGTGGCCAGCGTGACCGCGCCGGTGCCGTGCGCCAGCACGATCTCGTCGCCGAGGCCGACCTTCTGCGCGCGAGCCACCTCCGCGCCGATCACCGCGTCATACAGATCATCGAAGGGCCGCCCCTGTGCAAAGGCCAGCGCGTGGCCGGAACCATAACGATAGTGTTCAAAGTAGCCGCCAGTGGTACCCACTACCCGGTAGCCGCGCCAGGAATCGCCCAGCGACAACGGCACCGACCACTTCACCTGCGGCAATGCGGACAGCTCCTGGTAGGACTGCCAGGACACGTTGTTGGTCGGGTCGCCGATATGGAACACCGAATACAGCAGCAGGTTCACCGGTCCCGAACGCGCACCGACGATCAGATCGGTGCCCGATACGGTGCTGGCAAACCCCTCGTGCGCCTGCGTGCGTACACGCTCGACGCCCAGCAGCAGCACCACGCTGAGGGTGATGACCAGCACGGTCAGGCCCACGCTCAACGCGCGGCTGCGCAGGCTGGCCCAGGCAAGCTCAAGCATGGCCGGCACCTGCCTGGTTGATCTCGGACAGTGAAATGGTGCGATCGAACAACGGCTGCAGGCTGTCGTCATGGCTGACCACCAGCACCGTGGTGCCGGCCGCCTGGCACTGCGCGGACATCAGCTGCAGGAAGGCGCTCGCCGCTTCGCGGTCGAGCGCCGAGGTGGGCTCATCGGCCAGCAGCAACGCCGGCCGGCCGATCAGGGCGCGCGCTGCCGCCACGCGTTGTTGCTGGCCGACACTGAGCGTACCCGCCCGCCGCTGCATCAGCTCAGGATTGAGCTGCAGGGCCTGCAGCAGGCGGGCGATCTCGGCATCCAGCGGCCCGCTGATGCGTGCGCTGCGCAGGCGCGAGAAGCGCAGGCCCAGCGCGATGTTGTCGCGCACGGTGAGGAACGGCAGCAGATTGAACTGCTGGAAGATCACGCCCAGCTGGTCGGCACGGAAACGATCCCGCGCCGCACCCCCCATGTCCTGCAGTGCGTGGCCGGCCACCTCGACACGGCCCTTGCCGGGCAGCAGCACGCCCGCCAGCAGGCCCAACAGGGTGCTTTTGCCGCCACCGCTGATTCCGCGCAGCAACACGCTGCTGCCCTGCTCGACCCACAACCGCGGGATGTCCAGCACCAGCCGCGTGCCGTAGCCGAACTGCACGTCTTCCAGCGAGATCACCGGTGCCGCGCTCACGGTGCCAGCACCACGCGCAGGTTGTCGGGCGTCAGCACACTGCGGTTTTGGCCATTGGCGGTTGCGCTGTTGACGATGACTTCGTGCAGGCCCGGGAAAAGTACGGGCAGGCGCACGACGATGGCGCGCAGCGCGGCAGGTTTGGCACAGTGGTACTGCAGCGTTGCGCTGAAACCTGCGTGCCGGTGCTGTCCCGGCGGCGGCGCGGCGGCCGTCGCGTCGAAGCCCTCCGCATCGGCTTTACTGGTGGCCAGACGGCAGCCCGCAGCGGTGGGCAAGGTGACCCAGTTGCCGCCCTTCAGCAATGACGTCGCCCGTGCCAGCGCGGCCTGCTCGGCTGCATTGGCCGGCGGCCGCTCGTAATCGAGGATGCCGATGCCGGGGGCCTGAAGGCCGAATTCCAGGGTTTGCTGTTCAAGCGCAACATCGACGGTCGCCTGGCCGTGCACATGCGGTGCGTGCTGGCGGATGTCATGGGCCTGCGCGGCGCTGGCAGCCAGCAGCATGAAAAGAGCAGCGGGAAGCTTCATGGGAAAGACTCCAATTGTTACTATGTAACATTATGGACCACATTCCCACGACCCCCGCAAGGGCCCTGGCCCAGCCGCCAACTTCGGCACGCTGGCACCCCCGCTTCGATCTTGCCGGTGCCTGGCTGTCCCTGGCCTGCGCCGCCCACTGCATCGCCCTGCCCCTGCTGCTGGCCTTCGTGCCGGCAGCGATGATGGCGCTGCGCTCGTTCCAGCATCCCGGCCATGGCGCGATGACATTGCTGCTGATGATGTCGCGCTGGGAATGGCTGTTCGCGCTGCTGGCCTCCTCGTTGGCCTTGGCGAGTACCTCGGCCGGGGTGCACCGGCATCGGCGCTGGCGGCCTGTGCAGCTGGCCTGCGCCGGCGCCATCCTGCTGCTGTCGGCCTCTCTGTACCTGCCGCTGAAGGAATCGCTGCTCTGGCATGGCGTGGCCACGGCATGTGGTGGCGTGCTGTTGGCGTTCGCTCACATCGGCAACCGACGGGCGCTGCGCAAACGGTAGTGCCGGCCGCTGGCCGGACGGAAAAACACCATCCACGCATGGCGTGGATCTACTGATGCACTTCCGGCAGCCGGCCAGCGGCCGGCTCTACCCTTCTCTATTCGTCGAACGGTCGCTGTCCCAGCGTCTGCGTCACGTGGTCGACGAAACAGGTGATGCGCGCGGCCAGCGCGGTGTTGCGGTAGTACACCGCATTGATCGGCTGCCGCACCTCCTGCGTCTGCTTGGCAAACAGCTGCGCCAGGCGGCCATCACGCCGGTCCTGGCGGGTCAGGAAATCAGACAAGCAGGCGATGCCCAGCCCGGCCACCGCCATCTGCCGCAGTGTCTCGCCACTGGATGAAGCGATCGCCGGCTCGATCACGAAAGGCCCACCATCGGCATCGTGCAGCGGCCATTCGTTCAACGAACTGGGCTGGGTGAAGCCCAGCAGATCGTGCTTGCGCAGCTGCTCCACGCGTGTCGGCGTGCCATGCCGTCGCAGGTACTCGGGACTGGCGACGACGCGGATGCGGCTGTGGCCGATCGGCCGCGCATGCAGGGTGGAATCGCGCAGCACGCCGATGCGGAACGCCACGTCGGTGCGCTTCTCGATCAGGTCGGTGATGCCCTCGTTGGAATTCAGCTCCAGCTCGACCTGCGGGTAGCGCTCGCGGAAGCCCTCCAGCAACGGCACGATCACGTGCAGCATGAACGGCGTGGCGGCGTCCACGCGCAGGCGCCCGACCGGCTGCAGCCGCCGCGCGGCCATCTGGTCCTCGGCCTCGTCCACCGTGGCCAGGATCGTGCGCGCGTACTCCAGGAACGCCGCGCCTTCCTCGGTCAGCTCCAGCCGCCGCGTGGTCCGCCGCAGCAGCGTGGTCTGCAGCTTGTCTTCCAGCCGCGCCAGGGTGCGGCTGGTGGCGGAGATGGTCAGCTCCAGCGCCTCGGCCGCCGCCGTGATCGAACCACTGTCGACCACGGCCACGAAGGCCTTCAGCTCATCCAGGGTGGTTTTCATTTTTTACCTCGGCGCAAAAGCGTTTCCCGTATACACAGCTTAATCAACAAATGTAAAGCGCCCACACTTCGCCCTGTCCCGAGCCCACCGGCTCCCAACGAAGTCCCTGGAGTCCATCATGAGCGTTCCTTCCTTTGGCGTCGGCACCTTCCGCCTGACCGGCCAGACCGTCATCGACTCGGTGCGCAACGCCCTCGAGGTCGGCTACCGTGCGGTCGATACCGCGCAGATCTATGGCAACGAAGCCGAAGTCGGCCAGGCCATCGCCGAATCCGGCGTCCCACGCGACCAGCTGTTCCTGACCACCAAGATCTGGGTGGACAACTACGCCGCCGACAAGCTGATCCCAAGCCTGCGCGACAGCCTGGCCAAGCTGCGCACCGACTATGTCGACCTGCTGCTGATCCACTGGCCGGCGCCGGGCAATGGCGTTGAACTGCGCGAGTACATGACCGCGCTGGCCGACGCCAAGACGCTGGGCCTGACCCGCCAGATCGGTGTGTCCAACTTCAACATCGAGCTGACCCGGCAGGCCATCGAGGTGGTCGGTGCCGGCGAGATCGCCACCAACCAGATCGAACTGAGCCCCTACCTGCAGAACCCGGCACTGACCACCTTCCTGCAGGACCAGGGCATCACCGTGACCTCCTACATGACCCTGGCCTACGGCAAGGTGCTGAAGGATCCGGTGCTGGCCACCATCGCCGGCAAGCACCAGGCCACCGTGGCCCAGGTTGCGCTGGCGTGGGCGCTGCAGCGCGGTTACTCGGTCATCCCGTCCTCGACCAAGCGCGAGAACCTGGCCAGCAACCTGCTCGCCCAGGACCTGCGCCTGGATGCCGATGACATGGCCGCGATCGCCGCGCTTGACCGCAACGGCCGCGAAGTCGATCCGCCGGGCCTGGCCCCGGCCTGGGACTGAGGCGCCAGGCCATGGGCAGTGCGATGACCCGGTTGCAGGCCGGTGGTTTCAGCATCGGCATCGAAGCACCGCTGGACAATGACTGGACGCCGCTGGGCGAACAGGCACGACGCGCCGCGCGACGCCTGCCCGGCGAACCGGACCTGCAGTGCCATGCAGAACTGGCACGCTTGGCCGACCGCCTCGGCTTCCGTGCGCTGTGGGTGCGCGACGTGCCGGTGTACGACCCGGCCTTCGGTGATGCGGCACAGGTGTTCGAGGTATTCAGTTACCTCGGCTATCTGGCTGGCATCACCAAGGACATCCTGCTGGGTACTGGTGCGGTGGTGCTGCCGATCCGCGAGCCGTTGCTGACCCTGAAGTCGGCGCGCAGCGTGCAGCGGCTCAGCGGTGACCGCCTGCTGCTGGGCGTGGCCAGTGGCGACCGCCCGGTGGAGTACCCGCTGTTCGGCCGCGACTTCGACACCCGCGGCAGCCGCTTCCGCGAGCAGATCGCACTGCTGCGCGAAGGCGCCGCCGCGCACCTGCCGCAGGGCCTGGACGTGCTGCCTGCGGATGGCCCGGCCCTGCCGCTGTTCGTGGCCGGCCTGGCCCAGCAGCAACCGGCGTGGATCGGCCAGCACATGGATGGCTGCCTGGCCTACCCGGGCACGCCACAGGACCATGCGCAACGCGTGGCGGCTTGGCGCGCCGTGGCCGGCAACAAGCCGTATGCCAGCTTCATCCACCTGGACCTGGTGGCCAATGCCGATGCCCCCCTTCAGCGCTGGCGATTCGGCCTGCGCGGCGGCCGCAACGCCCTGCTGGCCGAGCTGCACGCCATGCAGGCGGCCGGTGTCGACCACATCGGCCTGCAGTTCCGCCGCAACGAACGGCCGTTGGCCGAGACCTTCCACGAGATCGCCGAGTACGTGCTGCCGCACTTCCCGGCCCATGCCGACGCCGCTGCGCCGCATGCCCCGCTTGCCGCCCCCGCGACGGCCAGACAGTTACCGGAGCTTTGCCATGAAAATGAACACCCTGGCCGCGCTTGCGCTGGCCACCCTGCCGCTGTCCTTCCAGGCCACCGCCGAGGACTGGTACCCCTCTGCCTACGGCGCCAACGACGAGATCGGCGCCGCCAACCTGCTCACCACGGACGTGGTCAAGCACGCGGTATCGCTGGTCAGGACCGGCAAGACCTATCCGCTGGCGGTGCCGGTGGACAAGAACCTGCCCGCGTTCCGCCACCGCAGCTTCCGCCTGTACAACGTGCAGGTCGGCCAGCAGGCCGGCAAGTCGCTGGGCCCCAACAGGTTCACCTTCAACGATGAACTGGTGAACGCCTGGACCGGCGTTGGCACCCAGCTCAACGGCATCGGCCATATCGGCATCGACAACGTCTACTACAACGGCAACAAGGCCGCCGACTTCGTCACCGTGGACGGTGTGCGCAAGCTCGGCGTCGAGAAGGTGCCGCCGATGGTCACCCGCGGCGTCGTGCTGGACATGACCGCGCACTACGGCAAGGCGATCGTGCCCGGCGGCACCGAGTTCACCGTGGCCGACATCCAGGCCGTGCTGAAGAAGCAGGGCCTGAGCCTGCGCAAGGGCGACGTGGTGCTGTTCAACACCGGCTGGCTGGAACTGATCGGCAAGGACGACAAACAGTTCCTGGAAGTGGAACCGGGTATCGGCATGGAGGCCGCGAAGTGGCTGGCCGACCAGGGCATCGTCGCCTTCGGTGGCGACACCTGGGCCTCGGAGGTCTACCCGAACCCGAACGGTGCCGAGGAGTTCCCGATCAACCAGTACATGCTGGCCAAGCGCGGCATCTACAACCTGGAGCTGATCGACAGCCGTGCGCTGGTGCGCGACAAGGCCTGGGAATTCCTGTTCGTGCTCGGCCAGCCGCTGTACGTCGGCTCGACCCAGGTCAACATCAACCCGGTGGCGATCCGATGAACGCGGCGTCCACCCTGCCACTGTTCGCCGGCCGCCGCTTCCGCGTCAGCTATGACGGCCTGACGGCAGACAACGCGTACAGTGCCGATGGCCGCCATGTGCAGTACGCCATCGTCTCAGGCGCCTATGCCGGTGCACAGGGCGAAGCCGCCTGCGAGTGGCAGCAGATCAGCGAAGGGGTCTATGTCATTTCGTGGCAGGAAGCCGATGGCGCAACGGTCGTGCATGTCGATGACTTCGTGGGCGGGCATTCGCTGGCCTGGTTCACCGCCACCGATGGCAGTTTCCATCGCATGCAGGGGCCGCTGCACGCGCTGTGATGCCGGCCAGCGGCCGGCACTACCTTGTTAGTGGGCCGCACATTACAGATCGGTAATGTGCGGGTCAGGGCAGCGAAAGGCGCTGCCCTCCACCCTGTGGGCCACGTCTTCCACAGGTGTCCCACGCATGGCCCGCTCCCTGCTCCGCTCCACCGTCCTTGCTGTCCTGCTGACCGGCCTCGCGGTTGCGCCGCTGGCGCTGGCCCATCCCAGCCTGGTGCGCTCGACGCCGGCCGCCGACGCCACCGTAGCCCCGGCGACCGAGATCACGCTGCAGTTCAGTGAGAAGGTGATGCCGCGTGCCACCCGCATCGAACTGAGCATGGACCATGGCCGCATGAAGATGGCCATGCCTACCGTCGCGCAGGACGTTTCCGAAGATGGCCACACGCTACGCGCGCGTTTCGCCAAGCCGCTGCCCGCCGGCAGCTACGCACTGCAATGGCGCGCGGTCGGTCAGGACAGTCATCCGATGACCGGCAGCTACCGCTTCACCGTGAAGTAAGGCTGCCGCCATGGCCGAGCTCTCGCCGTATGCGCTGCGGCTGGCGCTGTACCTGGTACTGATGCTGCTGTTCGGGCGGCTGCTGTTCGTCCGCCCCGGGCTGCCACGCGGCATCTCGCTGGCGCTCGCCGTGGTTGCGCTGATCCTGGTCGTCATCGATGCCGTGAACCGGTTGTCGGGCGTGCTCGGCATCCCGGCAGCCGATATCGACCCAGCAACGGCGCACTGGTTCCTCACCGGTACGCCGGTGGGTGAGGCGGGGCTGCTGCGCATCCTGGCCCTGCTGGCAATGCTGCCGCTGCTGGCAGTCAATCGCCCGGTGCTGGGCCTGCGCCGTCTGGCGCTGCTGATACTCACGGCGGTAGCTCTGGCCAGCCTCGCCTGGAATGGTCACGCCGCCGCCGGTGATGGATTCGGCGGGACGTTGCGGCTCGTGGCCGGCATCGTGCACCTGCTGGCCGCCGGTGCCTGGGCCGGCGCGATCGCCGCCATCCTGCAGCTGGCGCTGCGTCCACAGGGCCTGCGCCTGCACGAACGTACCCGCGAACTGTGGCAGGCCGCGCACAGCTTCGCCGTGCCGGGCACGATCATCGTCGCCCTGCTGGCAATGACCGGCACCTATACCTATGTCGATCTCGGCGGTTCCATACAGACCCTGACCGGCGCCGCACATGGGCGTTGGCTGCTGCTCAAGCTGGCGCTGGTCGGTGGCATGCTGGGGCTTGCCGCGCTGCATCGCTGGCGGCTGGTGCCGGCGCTGGCGGTCTCCATCCGCGGCGGCTGGCAACCCAGGCCGCTGCGCTCACTTCGCCACAGCCTGGCCTGCGAATCGGTGCTGGCGCTGCTGGTGCTGGCCTGCGTGGCGGTGCTCGGCACTCTGGACCCATTGGCATGACTCATCCGTTCCAGCACGGGCCCAAGCTGCGATGATGGGCACACCATGAAACTGCTGATCGTCGAAGACGAACCCAAGACCGGCAACTACCTGCGCCAGGGCCTGATCGAGGCCGGCTACGTGGTCGATCTCGCCTGCAACGGCATCGACGGGCTGCATCTGGCCGGCAGCGGCGAGTACCAGCTGGTCATCCTCGACGTGATGCTGCCCGGCCTGGATGGCTGGAACGTGCTGTCGCGGCTGCGCGAGGCCGGATGGCAAGTGCCGGTGCTGTTCCTCACCGCGCGCAGCAGCATCGCCGACCGCGTTCAGGGCCTGGAGCTGGGCGCCGACGATTACCTGGCCAAGCCGTTCGCCTTCGCCGAACTGCTGGCGCGCGTGCGTACCCTGCTGCGCCGCGGCCAGGCATTGCCGCAGGCCGAGCGCATCGTCATCGCCGACCTGGTGGTGGATACCCTGCGCCGCCGGGTCGAACGCGGCGGCCAGCGCATCGCCCTCAGCCAGAAGGAATACACCCTGCTGGAACTGCTGGCGCGCCGACGCGGTGAAGTGCTGCCGCGCTCGTTGATCGCCTCGCAGGTATGGGACATGAACTTCGACAGCGACACCAACGTGATCGACGTGGCGATCCGCCGCCTGCGCGCGAAGATCGACGATGACTTCGACGCCAAGCTGATCGTCACCGTGCGCGGCATGGGCTATGTGCTGGAGGCGCCGGACGACGGTGCATTGCACAGCGGATGAGCCTGCGTCGCTCCATCGCGGTACGGCTGACGCTGCTGTTCGCCATCGTGGCTACGCTGGTGCTGGCCGCATTGGGCGTGGCGATCTATGTCAGCGCCCGCCACGACCTGGTGGCCCAGGACTTCAGCGAACTGGAGAACAAGGTTGCGTTGATCCGTGACCTGGCCGGCAACGGACCTGCGTCCGCACGCGGGCAGCGCTTGGCGGACGCACTGGGCCACCATCCGGATATCGCCTTCCACATTGTTGATGGGAGCGGCGCAGTGCTCTTCTCAACCGCACCGGCACTGCTGCGCGAGCATGCACGCAGCCAGCCGATCGACGCCGCGCCACGGCGGCACGACTGGATCCTCGCCGATGGTCGCTGCATGCATGCCCTGCACCTGCGCCAGACCCTGGCCGACGGCAGCGAGCTGGTCACCCTGCTGGCCATCGATGACGACCGCCACGCCGATTTCCTGCAGCGCTTCCGCCATCTGCTGGCGATCGCCATCATCGGCGCCGCCGCGGCCAGCAGCCTGCTCGGCGGCTACGTGGTGCGGCGCACGCTGCGGCCGCTGCGCACGCTGGCCGATGAGGCCCGGCAAATCACCGCCGGCCGGCTGCAGCGCCGACTGAGTGCACGCAGCGCACCGGCCGAACTGGAGCAGCTGGCGCAGACGCTCAACGGCATGCTGGCGCGCCTGCAGCAGGACTTCGCGCGGCTGACCGAGTTCTCCGGTGATCTCGCCCATGAACTGCGCACACCGATCACCAACATGCTGACCCAGGTGCAGGTGGTGCTTGCGCACCCGCGCAGCAATGAGGCCTATCGCGAGACGCTGGCGTCCTGCGCCGAGGAACTGCAGCAGCTGGCGCAGACCGTGGGTGACCTGCTGTACCTGGCGCAGGCCGAAGCGCCGGGTGCACTGCCCTCGCGCGAGCCAGTGGCGCTGGATGCGGTAGTGGATTCGCTGCTGGAGTTCTACGAGCTTCTGGCCGAGGACCGACAGTTGACCCTGCGCCGCGAAGGTGTGGCGAGCGTGGAAGGCAACCGCTTGATGCTGCACCGGGCGATTGCCAACCTGCTGTCCAACGCGTTGAAGTACGCAGCCGTGGGCAGCGAAGTGCGGGTGCGGCTGGTCGAGGCCGATGGCGTGTGCAGGGTCAGCGTGCACAACCTTGGCACGCCGATCGCCAGCGAGGCGCTGCCGCGCCTGTTCGATCGTTTCTACCGCGGCGAGCGTGGCCGCCAAGAAGGTGCCGGACTGGGCCTGGCAATCACACGCGCGATCGCACAGGCGCACGGCGGCAGCGTGAGTGTTGTCTCGGATGACACCGGCACCCTGTTCGAGCTGGTGCTGCCGAGCACCTCAGCCCGGTAGTCCCGGCTGCTGGCCGGCAACCCCGGTCTGCTCAAACACCCCGGCCACCCAATCGATGAACACCCGCAAGCGCGGTGACGGCGTGCGGTTGCGTGGGTAGACCAGGCTCAGTGGACTCGGCGTCGGTGGCGTCTCGGGCAACAGCTCCGCCAACTGTCCGCGCGCGATGTACGGGTCCATCCGGTAGCGCGGCGCCTGGATGATGCCCAGGCCCGCCAGCGCGGCACCAAGGAACGCCTCAGCACCGGACACTCGCACCCGTGCCGGCAGCGGCACGTAGCGCACCTGCCCGCCCTGCTGGAACTCCAGGGGAATCAGCTGGCCGGTGGCACTGGAGCGGTAGCCGACCATCTGGTGGCCGTCCTGCAACGATTCGATGGTATCGGGCAGGCCGTGCGCCTGCACATAGCCCGGCGAGGCCACCGTGACCTCGCGCAGCATGGTCAACCGTCGCGCCGCCAGATCGCTGTCGGCCAGCGTCCCCACCCGCAACGCCACATCCACGCCTTCGCGCAGCAGGTCGACATAGCGGTCACCCTCGCTGACGTCCAGTTCGATCTCCGGGTAGCGCTGCAGGAATTCCGGCAGGTGCGGAAACAGCAGGTGCCGGCCCAGCGTGCCATGCACTTCGATACGCAGCGGGCCGCGTGGCGGCGCGTCACGGAACGCAGCCTCGGCATCATCCATGTCGGCGATCAGGCGCAGGCAACGGCCATAGAAGGCCTCGCCTTCCAGCGTCGGCACCACCACCCGCGTGGTCCGGTGCAGCAGGCGCACGCCCAGCCGCTGTTCCAGCGCCTTGATCGCGTCGGTCACTGTGGCCCGCGGCAGGCCGAGGTCCTCGGAGGCCCGGGTGAAGCTGCGACGCTCGACGATACGGACGAAGGCGCGCATGGCCGTGAAGCGGTCCATTGTTCGGCTACCCGAATGATGTTGGCGGATTATGCATGATTATCCGGGCGGGAGAGATGACGAAGATGGCCCTGCGCCATTCGGGCGCGCTGTGCTGGAACCGACCATGACCCTCTCCCCCGCCCGCACTGTCGCCCTGGTCACCGGCGGCTCCCGTGGCATCGGCGCCGCCATCTCCCGCCGGCTCGCCGCCGATGGCCACGCGGTCGCGATCAACTATGCGGGCCGCCGCGACGACGCCGAAGCCTTGGCGGCCGAACTCAACGCAGCCGGCGCGCAGGCGATCGCGCTGCAGGCCGATGTCGCCGATCCGCAGGCGGTGCGGCAGCTTTTCGATGCCATCGAGGCGCGTTTCGGCGGCATCGACGTGGTGGTCAACAGCGCCGGCGTGCTGCAGCTGGCGCCGCTCGCCGACACCGACGACGCCCTGTTCGAGCGGGTGATCGGCATCAACCTCAAGGGTGCCTTCAACGTGCTGCGCGAAAGCACACGACGGATGCGCGACGGTGGCCGGCTGATCACCTTGTCCACCAGCGTGGTCGGCATCAAGCTGGAGAACTACAGCGTGTACGCGGCCAGCAAGGCAGCGGTGGAGACGATGGGCGCCATCCTCAGCAAGGAGCTGCGCGGGCGCAACATCACCGTGAACGCAGTGGCCCCAGGCCCGACCGCTACCGACCTGTTCCTGGACGGCAAGTCACCGGAACTGATCGAGCGGTTGGCGAAGATGAACCCGCTGGAGCGGTTGGGTACGCCGAAGGACATCGCCGGTGCGGTGGCCTTCCTGGCCGGCACCGACGGCGGGTGGATCAATGGCCAGGTCCTGCGCGCCAACGGCGGGATGGTGTGAAGACCCTTTCTCTGGCTATCCTCGCTCAAACGGACGAGAGCCACGCGCATGGGAAAGCCGGGCATCTGGTATTGGCTATGGATGATCACCCTCCTGATGGGAGGTCTGTTGGCACTGGCGACGCTGGTACTGTGGACCCGGCTGCCTGGCGACGTTCGCAATCTGGCCATGGCGCTGACCTGGGGGCTGTGGGCACTGGCCATAGCCTGCTTCTTTCTGGGCGGCATCGTCGCTGGCTTTACGATCCGGGGCGTCAACCACGGCAGGAAAGTCTGGCGTGCGGACAGGCCGCGAGTTTTCTGGCTCTGCCACATCACCACGACGATGCTGTGCGTCAGCTGCCTGGGCCTGCTGATCGTACCCATGATGATTGCCTGGCAGGGCGTGGCGTGGTGACGTAGCGCTGCTGTAGAGCCGAGCCCATGCTCGGCTGCTCTTCGCGCAGAAGCCAGAAGCAGCCGAGCATGGGCTCGGCTCTACATTATCGTCAGCCCATCCGGGCCTCGCGGCGCTGGTGTACCCAGTAGTACAGCGTAGGCAGCACCAACAGGGTCAGCAGCATCGCCGACAGCAGGCCGCCAATCACCACCACCGCCAGCGGTTTCTGGGTCTCGGCACCAATCGCATGCGAGGTCGCCATCGGCAGCAGGCCGAACATCGCCAACAGTGCGGTCATCAGTACGGTGCGCAGGCGCTGCAGCGAGCCCTGTACCACCGACTGCAGCAGGTCCATGCCCTGCTCGCGCAGCTGCGCGAAGCGACTGAGCATCACCACCCCGTTCAGCACCGCCTGCCCGAACAATGCAATGAAGCCGATCGCCGCCGACACCGACAGTGGAATCCCAGTCAACCACAGGGCGAGGATGCCGCCGATCATCGCCAGTGGCACGTTGGCCAGGATCAGTGCGGCGCTGCTGACGTCCTTGAAGGCATCGAACAGCAGTACGAAGATGATCAGCACCGACAGCGGGATCACCCAGCCCAGACGCTTCATCGCACGTTGCTGGTTCTCGAACTCGCCGGACCACTCCAGCCGGTAGCCTTCCGGCAGCTGCACGCTGGCCTCCACGCGCTTGCGCATGTCGGCCACCACACTGCCCATGTCACGCCCGGCGATGAAGATGCTCACCGCCTTTACCCGCTGTGCGTTCTCGCGCGAGATGTTGATCGCGCCGCTGGCCATGCGGAAGTCGGCCACGTCGGCCAGCGTCACGGTGTGGCCATCGCCGATGCCCACCGGCACCGTGCGCAGCCGCTGCAGGTCGCGGTCGGCGTCGTCCAGGCGCAGCGTGATCGGGAACCTGCGGTCGCCCTCCCACAGTTCACCGACCTGGCGCCCGCCCAGTGCGGTCTCGATCACCTCGTCGATGTCGCGCACATTGAGGCCATAGCGCGCGGCACGGTCGCGGTCGATCTCGATCTGCAGCTGCGGCAACGACCCGTCACGGTCAATGAAGGCGCTCTCCACGCCCTCCACACCACGCACCTGACCCAGGATCGCCTGCGCCTGCTGATTCAGCACGTCAAGGTCCGAGCCGCTGACCTTGATCACCACTTGGCCCTTGATCTGCGAGATGCTCTCCAGGATGTTGTCGCGCACCGGCTGCGAGATCGAGAACTCAGGCCCCGGGATGCGCTGCTCCAGCGTGCGCTGCAGGTCGCTCACCAGTTGCCGCTTGTCCACGCCCTTCGGCCACTCCTTCTCCGGCTTCAACGCCACCAGCGCCTCGATCTGGTTGGCGCCCTTGGCGTCGGAGCCGTCTTCCGGGCGGCCAAGCTTGGCCACCACCGTCGACACCTGCGGGAAGGTGCCGACCAGCTCACGGATGCGCCGCGACTGCTGCTGTGCTTCAGCCAGGCTGGTGCTCGGGTCGAGCGTGGCGGTCAGCCAAATCGAGCCCTCGTCCAGCTCCGGCAGGAACTCCGAACCCAGCCGGGTGCCTAGTGCGAGCGTGCCGACCAACAGCGCAACCGCGGTCAGTACCACCGCACGCGGGCGGGCCAATGCACGCTCCAGGATCGGCCGATACCAGCCGGTCAGGCGGTCCATCAGCGGATTGCCATCGCGCATGCGGTCCCGTCGCAGCCACCAGTAGCAGAACAGCGGCACCACGGTCAGCGCCAGGATCAACGCACCGATCAGGGCCGAGGTCACCGAGTACGCCATCGGTGCGAACATGCGGCCTTCCTGGCGCTGCAGGGTGAAGATCGGGATGTGCGCGGCGATGATGATCAGCATCGAGAAGAACGTCGGGCGACCCACTTCCGATGCGGCTGAAAGAATGGTCGAGAACCGCGTCTTCCGATCGGCCGCAGGTGGCAGCTTCGACAGTCGCGAGACGATGTGTTCGGTGACGATCACCGCGCCATCAATGATGATGCCGAAATCCATCGCACCCAACGAGAGCAAGTTCGCCGGCACACCCCACAGATGCAGGCCGAGGAAGGTCGACAGCAGGGCCAGCGGCATCATCGCCGCCACGATCAGCGCGGCCCGGGCGTTGTACAGGAACAGCCACAACACCAGGAACACCAGCACTGCGCCTTCCAGCAGGTTGCGGAAGACCGTCTTCAACGTGGTCGTGACCAGCCACGAGCGGTCGTAGAACGGCTCGATGCTGACCCCGGCCGGCAACTGGTTGGCCTCGATCTCGGCGATGCGCGCATGCAGGGCGTCGAGCACATCGGACGGGTTCTCGCCCTTGCGCATCAGGACCATGCCGAACACCGCATCGTCATTGTCGTCCTGGCCGACCAGGCCCTGACGCGGAAGGCCGGTGTCGGCGATGCCGGCCAGGTCGCGCACCAGGATAGGCGTGCCCCCGCGCTGCGCCACCACCACGTTGCCGATGTCCGCCGGCGAACGCATCAGGCCCACGCCACGGATCAGGAACTGCTGCTGCCCACGCTCCACGTAGCCGCCGCCCGCATTCGAGCTGCCCTTCTCCAGCGCCTCGGCGAACTCACCGAGGCTGATGCCACGGTCACGCAGCTTGTCCAGGTCCGGCTTGACCTGGAAGGTGCGCGCGAAGCCACCGAAGCTGATCACATCGGCCACGCCCGGCACGGTGCGCAGGCTGCGTTCCATTGTCCATTCCTGCACGGTGCGCAGCTGGGTCGGCGTCATGTGCGGGCCTTTCAGCACATAACGGTAGATCTCACCTACCGCCGAGCTCATCGCCTCCAGTTCCGGCGTTACCCCTTCCGGCAGTTCCACGCCCTGCAGGCGTTCCAGCACCTGCTGGCGCGCGAAGTAGTCATCGGCCTTGTCATCGAAGGTCAGGATGATCATCGACAGACCGAACTGCGTATGCGAGAACACCCGCACCGAATGCGGGATGCCGGACAACGCCACCTCCAGTGGCATCGTCACCTCGCGCTCGACCTCTTCGGCGGCACGGCCCGGGTGCAGCGACACCACGGTCACCTGGGTGTCGGATACATCCGGGAAGGCTTCCACCGGCAGTACGCGGAACGCGGCAATGCCAGCACCCATGAACAGCAGCAGTGCCAGCATCACCATCAATGGCTGGCGCAGGCAGTAGGCAATCAGGCGATCGATCATGGAGCGGCGTGCCCCGTGCCGGTGCTGGCGGCGGCCGGTGCGCTGTCCGCCAGCTGCTGCAGCAGCAGGCCGCCTTCTACCACCACCCTGGCGCCTGCGGCCAGACCCTCACGCACCCACAGCCGGCCATCGCCCAGCTCCTCGGCATGCACCGCGTGACGCACGAAGCGGCCCTTGCCCTCCTCCACGAACACCACCTGCTTGCCGTCGATCAACAACACGGCCGCATCGGGCAGCGAGACACCGCCCTCGGCCGGCAACGCCACCTGGGCGCGCACGTACTGCCCCGCCTTGAAACCGCGTGCGCGGTTGTCCAGCTCGGCGCGCGCCTGCACCACGCGGCGTTCGCTGTCGACGAAGTCATCCACGTGCTGCAGGGTCGCCCGCAGCGGCTGTCCATCGGCCCCGGGCACGCTCACCTGCATGCCCGCCTTCAAGCGTCCGGCCAGGCTCTCGGGAACATCCAGCAGCAGCCACAAGCGGTCAGGATCGCCAATCACCGCCAACGGTTGTTCGCTGTCGGGGCTGACCGCCATGCCCGGGCTCATCCGCCGCTCCACCAGCACGCCATCGATCGGCGCGCGCAACGGCAGGCGCTGGTCGACGTGCTGGCCATTGCCATAGGCCTTGGCGAAGGCGGTCGCACGCGCGTGATCGGCCTGGCTGCCGGCGAAATTGGCCTCGGCCTCGTCCAGTTCGCGGCCCGACGCCACACCTGCCGCATGCAACTCGCGGGTGCGCTCCAGCTCCTTGCGCGCCTGCTGCAGCTGGGCACGGCCGCGCACGCCCTCCGCCTGGGCCTGGCCGAATTCGGGCGAAGTGATCCAGGCGATCACCTGGCCCGCCTTCACTTTCTGCCCCGGCTGTGCCTCGATGCGCGCCACCTGCCCCGCCAACGGCGTACGCAGCGCGCTGGAGCGCGTCTCGTCCCAGACCACCCGGCCCGGCAGCTGCAGGCTGGCGCTGGCGCCGGCGGTGACCGCCTCGCTGCGTAGCACGTCCAGCTGGCGGCTACCGGCAGGAAACTGGATCTGGCCAGCACTGACCTTCGGCGCGTCCTCGGTATACGACGCCGGCTCGCGGCCGCAGCCGCCCAGCAGGGCCAGCGCCAGCAAGGCCGGCAGCACGGCCCGTCGCGCCTGCGGTCGATAAGCGACGGTGGACTTCATCGGGGCTCTCCTTCAGCAACGGATGTGGCCGCTTCCCAGCGCGCCAGGGCAATGGCATGGTCGGCACGCGCTTCAATCAACGCGGCCTCGAACTCGCGCCAGCTGCGGCGCGCATCCAGCAGATCGGTCAGGCTGGCGGCGCCGCGGCGGTAGGCCAGCTCGATGCCCTGCACCGCCCTGCGTGCGGCGCCGGACTGCAGTCCTTCGTAGTCGCTCCGGCGCTGCGCGGCGGACTGCGCGCTGGCCTGCAACTGGTCCAGTTCGGCACGCGCTTCGCGCTGCAGCACCTGCAGCTCCAGCGCGGCACTGTCACGGTCGGCCTCGGCACGCTGGATCGCGCCGCGTGCACGTGACGGGCCGCCGAGCGGTATGGTCAATGACACACCCCACGTGACGCCGCTGATGTCAGCCGGCTCGCGCTCGGCCTCCACGCCCAACTGGATGTCGCGGTGGCGCTCACTGCGCGCCAGTGCCACACCGGCGTCGGCCGCGGCCAGGCGCGAACGTGCCGCGCGCAGATCGGCACGCTGCTGCGGATCGAACGCACGCACGCTGGCCACGCTGCTGGCCTCCGGCCAAGGATCATCGGCGCTGAGGTCATGGCTGTCGTCGCGGCCGAGCAGCAGCCCCAACGCATGCCGCGCATCGCGCAGATCCAGCGACGCCTCGCGCGCCGCGTCGGCCACCGCCAGGTCGTCCACTGCCAGCCGCGCGCGGTCGACCGGCGCCATCGCCCCGGTGGCAACCTGCTTGTCCGCCGCCGCCATCTGCTCGGCCGAACTCTGGCGGTTGGCATCGGCAATCTGCGCCCGCTCCTGTGCGCCCTTCAGAGCGAAATAGGTTTCATGCAGCGCCACCTGCTGGCGGCGCCGCGCATCGAGCATCTCCAGCCCGGCCACTTCCAGCAGCGCATCGGCCTGGCGGATACGCAACGCACGCTTGCCACCGCGCTCCCAGGTCCAGCCCAGGCCCACGGTGCTGTCCACCCGCTTGTCCTGCCAGCGTCCGGAGCCGATGCCATGCTTGGGGCTGATCTTGCTGGTGCCGATCGACAACTCGGTGGCCGGGCGCAACGCCGCCGTCTGCACATCGCCCTGCACGCCGCGCAGCTCCAGTGCCGCCGCACGCAGGTCCGGGTTGTGTGCTTCCATGGCGCGCTGCGCTTCCTGCAGGGACAGCGCCGAAGCGGTGGGCGCGCACAGAAGAGTGGCCAGCACGGCCGCAAAACGAGGGGAGAAATTCATGCACGTCACGGTAAGGTGATGCACTTGCGCCAAACTTGCCCCAACCTTGCACGAAGCTTGCAATGCGAATCCTGCTGATCGAAGACGACGCCGCGCTGGCCGATGGACTGATCCGCGCCCTGCAGGGCGCCGGCCATCTGTGCGACCACCTCTCGCGTGGGCTGCACGCGCCGGCGGCACTGGCCAGCGCACCGTATGACGTGATGGTGCTGGACCTTTCATTGCCTGACGTCGATGGCCTGGACCTGCTCTCACGCCTGCGCAACGACGGCGTCACCCTGCCGGTGCTGATCCTGACCGCACGCGATGGTGTGGAGGACCGCATCCTCGGCCTCGACCGCGGTGGCGACGACTACCTGGCCAAGCCCTTCGCCCTGGGAGAACTGGAAGCGCGCCTGCGTGCGCTGTCGCGCCGCCGCAGCGATGCACCGGCGCAGAAGCGGCTGGGCCGGTTGTGCTTCGACAGCGTCCGCAATGAAGTGCAGGTGGACGGTCAGCGCATCGAGCTGACCGCGCGCGAGCTGTCGCTGGTCGAGGCACTGATGCAGCATCCCGGCCGCACGGTTACCAAGCAGCGCCTGTTCGACGCGCTGTACAGTTGGGACCACGAGGCCAACCTGTCGGTGATCGAAGTGCATGTCAGCCGCCTGCGCCGCAAACTGGAACAGACCCACGCCGGCGTCGGCATCCGCATGCTGCGTGGGCTTGGATACCGGTTGGAGGCCGTGGGTGACTGAGCGCGTGCACAGCCTGCGTGGCCTGCTGCTGAGACGCCTGTGGCTGCCACTGCTGGTACTGCTGTTGTGCAGCGCAGTGGGTTCATTCGCCTTGGCGCGCTTCTACGCCGGCCAGGTCTACGACCGCTGGCTGCTGGATTCGGCGATGTCGTTGTCCGAGCTGGTGACGGTGCAGGACGGCCGCGCGTCCATCGAGATCACCCCGGCGGTGTCGCGCATGTTCACCTGGGACACCGCCGACGAAGTGCATGGCGAGGTGGTCGACGCCGCGGGTGGGCGCCTGTATGGCGACCTGCCCGAGGCATTGCCACGCCCGTCGATGTCCGCCGGCAGCGACGACCCGGTCTACTATGATGCGCGGCTGCGTGGGCAGGCCGTGCGCATGGTCGAAGTGGTGGTCAGCGCCGGGCCGGGTCATGACATCCGGCTGCGCGTGGCCGAGACACTGCGCAAGCGGCACCGGCTGGAGCGCAAGCTGCTGCTGACCAGCGTTCCGTTCCAGGCTGCGATCCTGGCACTGGCGGCATGGCTGGCCTGGTCCGGTACAGGCGCTGCCGCACGCCATGCCAACCTGGTTGCGCGGAAGCTGGCCAGCCCGCGGCCGGATCCATTGGCGCCGCTGGATCCGGCGCAGGAAGCTCCGCGCGAACTGTGGCCGGCGGTGGAGGCCTACAACGCGCTGCTGCAGCGCCTGGACGCGATGCAGGATGCACAGCGGCGCTTCGTCAGCAATGCCGCGCACCAGCTGCGCACGCCGCTGGCAGCGATGCAGGTGGAGCTTGAGAGTTCATTGCGCCAGCACGATCCGCAGGCCCAGCAACTGGCGCTGTCCGGCACGCTGGCCGGGCTGGCGCGGCTGCAGCACCTGGTCAACCAGCTGCTGATGCTCAGCCGATCGGAAGATCCACATGGCAGTGCACTGCCGCTGCAGCCGCTGGATCTGGCCGCGCTGGCGCGCGGCGTGGTCGAGCGTTACGCCGATCGCGCGTTGGCTGCGGGCGTGGACCTGGGTTACGACGGACCCGACGACGGCGTGCAGGTGCAGGGCGATCCACAGCTGCTGCGCGAGGCACTGGGCAACCTGCTGGACAACGCGCTTCGCTATGGCGCCTCGCGCGGTGTGATCACCCTCGGCGTTCGGCAGGAGGTCGAAGGCATGCAGGTATGGGTGGACGATGACGGCGCCGGCATCGCCGAAGCCGAACGCGCGCGCGTCACGGAACGCTTCTACCGGGCGAGCAGCGAGGGCGACGGCTGCGGGCTGGGGCTGGCGATCGTGGCCGAGATCGCGCAGCGGCATGGCGCGACCCTGATGATTGAGACCGCTCCGATCGGTGGCGCGCGGGTGGGGTTGAGGTTCCGTTCCCGCTGACGTCCTGCGTGCCAACCAAGGTTGGCACCTACCAGAGGCACCCCGGCCGGAAGATTCCGGTAGTCGCCCACCTTGGTGGGCGCCGCTGACCTCCCACGTGCCAACCAAGGTTGGCACCTACCAAAGGCGCATCAATGCAGTCCGCCGGGCATGGCCCGGCGCTACCGTTATGGCGTCGTCATCGAGTACGGCGCCTGCGCGCCCTGCCCCGGCCAATCCTTGTTCGGCTCGGCCTGCATGGTGAAACGCAGCTCGCCACCTGCCAGGATCTCGTCATGGCGCAGGAAGGTGCGCTGCAGCGGCTTGCCGTTGAGGCTCACGTTGCCGACGTAGGTGTGCCTGTCATCCAGCCCATCGGCCACGATGGTGAACGCCTTGCCGTTCGGCAGGCGCATCGCGGTCTTCGGCAGGAACGGGCGGCCGAGGATGTACTCGCCCGAGCCCGGGGCCACCGGATAGAAGCCCAGGGCGGTGAACACGTACCACGCCGACATCTGGCCGACATCATCGTTGCCGGCCAGGCCATCGGGGCGATCGGCGTACTGGGTGTCCATGATCTGCTTCAGGCGCGCCTGGGTGCGCCACGGCTGGCCAGCGTACGAATACAGGTAGGCCACATGGTGACTGGGCTCGTTGCCATGCGCATACCAGCCGATCAGGCCGGTGATGTCTTCCATGTGCTCGAAGATGGACGGATCCACCTTGGCGTTGAATACATCGTCCAGGCGCGCGAGCAGCTTGTCGCTGCCACCGTGCGCTGCTGCCAGTCCGGCAACATCCTGCGGCACGTACCACGAATACTGCCAGGCGTTGCCTTCGGTGTAGTCGGTGCCATAGCCGCTGGCGCTGGGGTCGAACGGAGTGCGGAAGCTGCCATCGCGCTTGCGCGCACGCATGAAACCGGTGTCCTTGTCGAAGGCATTGCGCCAGTTGCCGGCACGCTTGTCGAAGGTCGCCGCCACATCGGTCTTGCCCATCGCCTGCGCCATGCGCGCGATGGTCCAGTCATCGAAGGCGTACTCCAGCGTCTTGCTGGCGGCCTCGCCTTCCTCGTCGATCGGCACATAGCCCAGCTCGCGGTATTGCGCGATGCCGTCATAGGGGCCGTAGTTGGCAGTCTCGATCATCGCCTTCAGTGCCTTGTCGGCGTCGAAGCCACGAATGCCCTTCACGTAGGCATCGGCAATCACCGGCACCGCGTGGTACCCGATCATGCACCAGTCTTCCAGGCCATGGAACGACCACACCGGCAGCATGCCGTAGGGGCTGTGCTCGTGGTGGGCCAGCATCGAATTGACGAAGTCGCTGTTGCGCTTCTCCGGCTGCACCAGCGTCAGCAACGGGTGCAGCGCACGGTAGGTGTCCCACAGTGAGAACGTGGAATAGTTCGTGTAGCCCTCGGCCTTGTGCACGGCATTGTCCGGCCCGCGGTACTGGCCATCGGCATCCATGAACAGCGTCGGCCCCAGCAGGGTGTGGTACAGCGCGGTATAGGCACTGCGGCGGGCGTGCTCGGGCGCATCGATATCGAGCACCGACAGCGCCTGCGTCCATTCCTGTTTCGCCTGCGCACGCACGCGGTCGAAATCAAAGTCGGCCACTTCCGCGTCGAGGTTGGCAATGGCGCCGGCTTCGCTGACCGGCGAGATCGCGACCTTGACCACCAGCGGTGCATCCAGCTTGCCGAATGCGAAGGTACCGACCAGCTGGCGGCCCTCGACCTGTGCGCGCTGCGCTGGATCCTTCTCGCCCGGCGGCGGGAAGCCCTTGTAGACGATGTCCTGCTCGGTGTTGTGCAGCTCATGCCCGGAAAGCGGCCGCGAGAAACGCATCGCGAAGTACAGCTGGCGACCTGGCGCCCAGCCGCGCGTCTCCCGGAAGCCGGTCACGGTACCATCGGCGCGCACCCGCACCCGCGACCACAGCACCTTGCCCGGGTAGTCGTACATGCTGGTGCGCATGTCCAGCAGCACCTTGGCGTCGGCGCCCTTGGGGAAGGCGTAGCGATGCACGCCCACGCGCGCACTGGTGGTCAGCTCGGCGCGCACCTTGTAGTCGTCCAGGGTGACGGCGTAGTAGCCCGGCTCGGCCTTCTCATCGTCATGGCGGAAGCGAGAGGCATAGCCGCTGCCTGGCTTCTCAGGATCGCCACGCTCCAGGCCGGGACTGCCGGTGAACGGCATCAGCAGGATGTCGCCCAGATCGGAATGGCCAGTGCCGGAAAAATGCGTGTGCGAGAAGCCGACGATGCTGCTGTCGTCGTAGCGGTAGCCGGCTGCCCAGCCATAGGCCTTTTCGCGTGGCTGGATGCGTGTGTCCGGGCTGAGCTGGACCATGCCGAACGGCACCGTGGCACCCGGGTAAGTGTGGCCTTCACCACCCGTACCAATGAACGGGTCGACCGAGGCATAGGCCTTGTCGGCGGCGGTTCTGGCAGGCGCGGCCGAAACCAGGCCGGAAGCGAACATCGCCGTGGCGGCGACAGCGATCAGGAGACGACGGTCCAGCGTGGGCATCGGCATTTGGATCGATTCAGGTGATAGCCGGATCCTAGCACCGGGCCTGCCACGCCGCATGCTGCAGTGCGACTGCCCGGCTTCCCACGCCCGGTTCAATCTTCAACCGGGAAGCGCGCTCTGCAACGACATGAGATCCGCGCTGTCCAGCGGCCTTACCACCCGCGCGATCTCTTCTCCATCGCGCAGCAGCACCACCGTCGGCCACAGCTTCACCTTGAACGCTCGCCCCAACGGCCTTCCCTTGCCATCCTCGATCTTCCAATGCGGCAGATCGTTCGCTTCGACAAAGGCCTGCAACGCGGGCTGCGCGGCCTGGCAATGACCACACCAGGGCGCACCGAACTCCAGCACCTGCCAGCCAGGCTGCGCCCCCACCTCCGCAGAGGTGGGCCCGTTCGCAAGGTGATCACGCATGAACGGCATGAGCGCTACGCCGCCAGTGCCTTCTGGATGTCTTCCAGCGGCGCGTTGGTCAGATCCTTGGCAATATCCCCGAGCAATCGCGCCTGGACCTCTTTATGCAGCAGCGGACGAATGCGACCCAGCGTGGTCGGGTCGGCGATCAATACCAGGTGCGCATAGCGGTTCTTCAAGGCATCTTCGTTGAGCTGTTCGGCCACCTGCTTGGCGAACGTGGCCTCATTGAGCTGCGAGACTGACATGTCCTTCGGCACGGCACCCGCAGGCCCCTGCCCGGATACACCCTGCTCGCTGATGTCCTGCAGGCGCAGTTCGCCTTCCTGCTTCAGGGTCAACTGGTGGTTGCTGCCCACGTTGGTGAACACCCGCGCCGAACCACCGTCGGCTACCACGATCAGAGTTCCTTCGGGAATCGTCCGCGCCATTGCATCCTCCATCAATCCGAAAAGTGGGTGTGCGCTCCACCTTATGCACGCCGATGTCACCAGAGCGGGTACAGGATGTGATCCCGTCATCGCAATCTGCAATCAGCGCTAAATTTGTCCGCCTGCCTGCCGCTATGGCCTCCATCATCGCGAGGAACCTCTGTGTACGCTGGCTCACTGTTCCACGTCTGCTTTGCCACCAGCCTGGCCATTGCCGGCTGTGCCGGTTGCATTCACCAGTTCCTGCTGGGCCAACCGTTCTTCGCCCTGGCCATCATGCTCTCGGTGCTCACCATGATCGGCGCCGCACTGGTCACGCGGAAACTGGCACTGCCGGGCGCCTTGGCGATGGCCTGCACGGTGTTCGGTTTGGTGGCGAAGTCGGCCTGAGCCTTCTGAACAGGCGAGGTGGAACACAGCGTGCAGATCAGCCTGCTTCGCTGCATGCTCACGCCGATGCCGTTATGATGAACGGATGATCGACACGACCCACTACGTGACGGGCGCACCTGTTACGTGGGAAGCACTGCCGACCGGCGCTTCGCTTGCCACGAATGCTCCCGCCCTGCATTTCCATCGCCTCGCGCTGGATCCCGGCGGATGACGCCCGCAGGCCCTCTGCCTGCACCCCTACGCTGATGTGATACCCGACCGCTGACTGCGCGGCCGCTGTTATCCCGTTGTCGCGTCTCTGCCTCTGCGGCGGTGCTTCGCCGTGCGCGTGGCATTCCGCCTGCACACATTCCCCGGCCCCCACGCCGCCTTCCGATGCCCCTGCGCCACTTGCGCCTGCATCGCCGTTTCCGATTTCCGGGACACACCACAGCACCCATTCCCCTATTCCATACCTACAAGGGAGCCCCTATGCAGGACACGCCCGATACCCATGCCCACTTCGGCTGGTTCAAACGCCGCCGCCATCTGAAGGTCGATGAGATCACCGTCGTCGACAAGCCCATGCTCAAGCGCGCCGTGGGCGCCGCCGCACTCGGCAATGCCATGGAGTGGTTCGACTTCGGTGTCTACGGCTATCTGGCCGTCACCATCGGCCAGGTGTTCTTCCCGTCCAGCAACCCCACGGCACAGGTGATCGCCGCCTTCGCCACCTTCACCGTGGCATTCCTGGTGCGTCCACTCGGCGGCCTGGTGTTCGGCCCGCTCGGCGACCGTTATGGGCGCCAGAAAGTGCTGGCGTTCACCATGATCCTGATGGCGCTGGGCACGTTCTCGATCGGCTTGATTCCCTCCTACGAGCGCATCGGCATCTGGGCACCGGTGCTGTTGCTGCTGGCACGTGTGGTGCAGGGGTTCTCCACCGGCGGCGAGTACGGCGGTGCGGCCACCTTCATCGCCGAGTATTCCACCGACCGCAACCGCGGCCTGATGGGCAGCTGGCTGGAGTTCGGCACGCTGGGCGGCTACATCGCCGGCGCCGGAACCGTGACCGCGCTGCACATGCTGTTGAGCAGCGGACAGATGCTGGACTGGGGCTGGCGCATTCCATTCCTGGTGGCCGGCCCGCTGGGCCTGCTCGGCCTGTACATGCGCATGAAACTGGAGGAAACGCCGGCCTTCCGCGCCTTCGCCGAGGAAGCCGAGAAGCGCGAGCACGACCGGCCCGGGCTCGCCGCGCTGTTCCAGGTACATGGCCGCCAGTTGCTGGTCTGCATGGGCCTGGTGCTGGTGTTCAACGTGACCGACTACATGCTGCTGACCTACATGCCCAGCTACCTCAGCGTCACCATGGGCTATGCCGAGAGCAAGGGCCTGCTGCTGATCATCATCGTGATGCTGGTGATGATGCCGCTGAACATCGTCGGCGGATTGTTCAGTGACAAGCTTGGCCGTCGCCCGATGATCATCGGTGCCTGCATCGCGCTGCTGGTGCTGGCCGTACCCTGCCTGCTGCTGATCGGCAGCGGCAACGACTGGCTGATCTTCCTCGGCCTGATGCTGCTGGGCCTGGCACTGGTGTGCTTCACCAGCTCGATGCCGTCCACGCTACCGGCGCTGTTCTATACCCCGGTGCGCTACAGCGCACTGTCGATCGCCTTCAATGTGTCGGTGTCGCTGTTCGGTGGCACCACGCCACTGGTGACCGCATGGCTGGTGGAACGTACCGGCGACCCGCTGGTGCCGGCCTATTACCTGATGGGCGCGGCGGTGATCGGCCTGATCACGATGCTGTTCGTGAAGGAAACCGCCGGCCTGCCGCTGCGCGGTTCACCGCCGGCGGTCGGCAGCGACAAGGAAGCCGCCGCACTGCTGAAGAGCGATGTGCCGGTGACGGTGGACCCGAGCCTGCCGCCACTGCCGGAGACTGCGGAGCCTGAGCAGGTAAAGCCGGCCTGAGGCTCGGCGAAGCCGGCGTTGTCGTACGGCCAAGCCCGCGCGCGGCTGCCTTTCGAGGGATCAGCCGAGCGTGGGCTCGGCTCTACAACGTACGCGCCCTCAATCGCGCGCAGCGTTCAACTCCATCGCACGCATCACGATGGGTTTGGCCCAGTCCGGCGTGTGCAGCAGCTCGGCCACCGAGACCGGGTACTGCAGCTGGCCGTGCGCCATCGCCAGCACCGGCAGCGGCTCGACGCAGCCGTCGGCGTCGGCGGGAGCGCTGTTGTCGTAGACATGCAGCTCGGCCAGGTGTGGCAGCAGTTCCAGCAGGTTCTCGCGTGCCGAATCGAAGCGGGCGTGGATCTTCTCCACCGGAATGTCATGGCCACCGGCGGCCACCCGCGCTGCAACACGGGCAATGTGCAGGTCCACCGTGGCCAGGCCACAGAACCAGATCGCGACGTGATGGTGCTCGCAGGCCTCGCGCAGCAGGCGCGGAATGGTGTTGCCGCCCAGCGTGGTCTCGAAGGCGAAGTCCGTGCCATCGGCCATGGCCTGGCGCAGGCGGCGGGTGCCTTCCTGCCAGGCCTCGGCATTGGCGTCGGGCAGCGGCCAGCCCGCCTCTACCAGGCGGCGGGTGAACGAATCGGGGTTGAACCAGCCCAGTCCTTCGGCTTCCAGCCAGGTTCCCAGCAGCGAACTCTTGCCGGCGCCGTTGACGCCGGCCAGCACCAGGATCCGCCCCATCGGTCAGAGCGGACGGCCGAGGGTGACCTTGCGGCCGCGGCGGATCGGCTGGCCCAGCACCTTGCCCAGCCCCTCACCGCGCTGCAGGCCAGCCAGAGTCTGGTCGAATTCGCCGCGCAGGCGCAGCAGTTCTTCACTGCGCTCACCGGCATCGCTGCCGGCGGCCTTGGCCAGCAGCTCCTGGTAGGTGCGGATGTCCACGATCACCGCTTCGGGGTGGTTGTGGTTGGTGATGACCAGCGCCTGCTTCTCGCGCACGGTACGCATCAGGCTCGGCCAGCCCCGGGTCTTCACCGACGAGGCTGGGGCCTTCTCGAGGCCAGGCAGATCCAGCGGCAGGGTCATGGCACGGCTCCGGGCAGGGTGGATAATGGCCACTATACCCAATTTGGCCCAATTGGGGATAAATGGACCTTTACCTGCCGGAACCGTCCGCCGCTGCGCCCGGCGCATCGGTCTGCAGCAGGCTGTCACGCTCGCGCAGCGGGAAGCGGATCCAGGCATCCAGGCCTTGTGGGCCAAAGCGCAGCTCGCCGCTGCCGGCCAGCTCGTACGGCACGCGCTGCTCGATCAGCGCCCGGCCAAGGCCACGCTGCCGGGGCAGCTCCCAGTCTTCCACGGCGGCATGGCGTTCACACCAGTGCAGCCCCAGCCACGGCTGCCCACCCTGCACCTGCAGGTGCCAGGTCACCTCGATCCGGCCATCCTCATGGGTCAGTGCACCATGCCGCAGGGCGTTGGTCGCCAATTCGTGGATCGCCAAGGACAGCACTTCGGCCGCCTTCGGCGGCAGCAGCACGTCCTCGCCCTGCAGGCGGTAGGCGGCCGCTGCTGGCGTCTGCGCCGCGATCTCCTCATCGATCATGCCACGCAGGCAGACCCCGGCATTGGCGCCACGGGTCAGCAGGCTCTGCGTGCGTGCCAGCGACATCAGTCGCCCGCACAACCGTTCGGCGTATTCATCCACACTGCTGACCGACTCGCGGGTCCGCCAGGCAATGGCATGGATGGTCGACATGATGTTGCGCACCCGGTGCTGCAGCTCCGCCAGCAACACCGACTGGCGCTCGGCGGCACGCTTGAGATCGTCGATGTCCACGGCGATGGCGAACACCCCGCTGACCTCGCCATCGCCATCGCGCAGGGGCGCGGCCGCGACCCGGGTCCAGCGCGCGCGGCCATCGTCGTGCAGGTACTGGAACTCCAGCCCCGGCACCACGGTCTCGCCGCGCATCGCACGGGCGATGGCGAAATCCTCCGGCCCGATGGCGCTACCGTCGGCATGCCAGCCACGCCAGCGATGCAGGTTGGCCTCATCGGTGGAAGGCACCTTGCCGCTGGGCAGGTAGGCACGCATCTGGTCGTTGGACAGCAGCATGCGACCCTGCAGATCGACGATGCACAGGCCGACCGGCAGCATCCTGAAGGCCAGCTCCAGGCGTCGCTCGCTCTCGCGCCGCCGTAGTTCCTCGCGCTCGCGCGCGGCCCGCGCCAGATGCGCGGCGGTGGTCTCGAACATCGTCACCAGCACGCCGTTGATGCGCCCTTCCTCACCACGGATCGGGCTGTAGGTGATGGTGAACCAGATGTCCTCCAGACGCCCCCGGCGGACCAGCGGATACAGCTTGTCCTCGAAGGTGAGCGTCTCGCCCTGCCAAACCCGGGTATAGAGCGGCCCGTTGATGTGCCAGACCTCGGGCCAGCACTCGCGGGTCGGCTGGCCGAGTCCACCGGGATGCTTGTCGGCCAGGATCTCGGCATAGCCATCGTTGTAGAGCTGCACCAGCTGCTCGCCCCACAGCACGATCATCGGGAAGCCATGGGCCAGCATCAGGTCCACGGTAGCGCGCAGGTGGGGCGGCCACTGCGCGCAGGCACCCAAGGGCGTGGATGACCAGTCATGGCGGGCGATACGCGCGGCCATGCCATCGTGGCGCGCATGCAGGCGCGGCGCAGGTGGCATCCCGCCACGCAGCGTGGCGGCGTGGATGCCTTCAGGACGGCGCGACATGCCGCGCAATCAGGCGATGCCCGCAGAGACCTGCGGCGCCGCCACCAGCCCGGCCAGCTGCTGCACCAGGGTTTCGATGTGATAAGGCTTGGTACAGCGCGGCGCGCTGGCGAAGCGGCTGGGCAGGTTGTCGTCGTAACCGGAGGTCAGCAGGAAGGGCGTACCCGCTTCGGCCAGCCGATCGGCCAGCGGATAGACCTGCTCACCGCCCAGGTTGATGTCCAGCAACGCCACATCGATGGCATGGGTATCGACCAGCTGCCCCAACGCCTGCAGGTCACCGGCAGGCCCCACCACCTGTGCGCCTTTCAGCTCCAGATAGTCGACCAGGAACATCGCGATGGCGAATTCATCCTCCGCCACCAGTACACGCAGCCCTTTCAGGCCCTCTGGTTTGTTGCCCGCTTCCAGCACGACCGGCGCTCGTCGATACACGCGGCCCACCTCTGCCGCAACGCCTGCAGGATGCGCGAACCGGGCTACAAGAGCGCGTGATGATGGATGAAGGTCGCGGCCACGGCGCGTTCACCGCGGCATTGCAACGCCGCGTTCAGAAGGCACGTTCCCACTTCAGGCTGAGCAGGCTGCGGTCGTGGCTGTACAGCCAGCCGACGTTGCTGTCGATGCGCGCGTAGCGCAGGCTCAGGCTGGGTACCAGCCCGGCCACGGCCAAGCGCTCGCTGCGCACGATGGCGATCAGGTTCTGTTCGTCGTCCTGCCTGCGCGCCTCCAGCAACGGACTCCAGGTGTCGTAGTCGCGCTGGCGCAGCGACACGAATACGGTGGCCGTGGTGCCACTCCACTGCCGCGCCGCGCCCAGCCGCAGGCCGCGCTGGCGGTAGCCGTTGGCCGGGTCGGCTGCGCTGCTGTCGGTGACATCCAGCCCGGCGAAGACCGTCCAGCGTGGATTGAGCGCGCGGAACCAGGTGGCGTACAGCGATGCCAGCTCGCCGTCGTAGTTGCTGGCAAGGCCCTGCTGGCGGTAGCGCTGGCGCTTCCAGTCAGCCTCCAGCTTGAGCAGGCTGCGTGCATCCAGGGCGTACTGCCATTCCGCGTGCACGCCACTGCCGCCCTGCAGCGCATGGTTGCCCAGTGCCTGGTAGTCATAGCTGGGGGCGAGCATCACGGTCTGCCGTGCACTACGCCAGCTGTAACCCGCCTGCACGTTGGCATTGAGCTCGTTGTACGCACTGTGCCCGCGCCATGCCTGGCCGAAGGCGAGACCGCGCACGTACAGCCCATGATGCCCGCCGAGCACCCAGCGCCGTTCCAGGCTGGCGTCGTAGTCGAGGCCCGCCGCGCGCTGGGCGTCCGGCAGTTTCCGTTCGATGATGCAGGCGTCGCCCACGCCGAACAGGCAGGTGCGACTGGCCGAACTGCGGTTGATGTTGTCACTCCATGCCGGGCCGGCGGACAGCGCGCCTTTCCAGCGCTGGCGCGCCTGCAGAGCACTCAGGTAACCGTCCACGCGCGCGCGGACGCCGGCCGTGGCCGGATCATCGGCATTGATGCCTGCAGCGATGGCTGTGAACAGCGCGGCCGCATCGCGATCGCGCTGGTCTTCCGCATAGACACGTGCCAGCTCGAGGCGGGCCGGCAGGAAATCCGGCTGCGCCGCCAGCAGCGCTTCGTACTCCATCGCCGCGCGACGATGGTCGCCTGCCACCCGCGCCAGCGCCCCCTGCGCATAGTGGCGCAGCAGGGGGTCATGCCCCGGCAGTTCGATGTACTCATCGAGGAACGCAGCGGCGGCCTGCCATTGCTGATGCTGCAGAGAGAGGTAAAGGGCCTGGCCAAGATCATCGACGGTGCGCTCCACGCGCCGCGTCTGGCCGTCGATGGTGATGGTCGGCCGCTCCGACTCGGCCTGCTGCAGGCGCTGCTGGTCCTGCTGCTGGTGGCGCAGTTCGGTGCCCTGTTCAAGCACACGACGAAGATCGTCCTGCTGGGCGCGCACCTCGGTGGCAGCCAACAGCAGTACGACAAGGAAAATGGAATGGCGCATGGTCGATCCGTGGTGGTGCATGCAGCGGGCCGAAGCAGGGACTGGCGGATCGCGGCTTGTCCCTGCCCTGCCCCGTCAGGGGCGTGGCGATCAGTTCTTGCTGCCGCCGAAGGCGGTGTCGTACTGGCTGTTGCCGCTGAAGGTGGCGATACCGGCCAGGGTGGCCGCGTTGGCGCCGAAGAACTGGCCCTGGCTGGTGCCGGCAACGCTGCCGTTGGCGGTGGCGGTGCCGGCGAACGAGGCGTTGGCGCTGTTGATGTTGGCGTTGACGTTGATCGACAGGCCGCCACCGCTCAGGCCACCGAGCAGGGTGCCATTGCCGAAGTTGGCGCGGAACGTACCCGACAGCAGGTTGCTGCCATTGAACTTGTTCAGGCCTGCCACGCTGTAGGTGGCCACGCCGGCCGGCAGCGTGGTGCCGGCACGGTCACCGACGAAATAGACCTGGCGGTTGTTGAAGCCACCAGCGGCGCCATCCTTGGACCACTCGCCGAACCACACATCGCCGCTGCCGACCTTGACGAAGTTGAAGTGGCCCATGCCGGAATGGCTGCCCGGGGTACCGGTGATCGGCATGGCCAGTGTGCGTACGGTGACACCATTGACGGTGGTCGGGGCCGAGTAGGCCGCCAGGCCCTGGAAATCGACCGGCTTGGCATTGGACACGGTGCCAACGCCGATACCGGCCTTGCCGGCCGAGTGCGGGCCGCCGTTGACTTCCGACGCACCCACCTTGACGTACAGCTGCGCATCGGTCGCCGGGCTGGCAGCGCCGACGATGTCGGCCGCCTGCGCAGTGCCGGCCAGGGCCAGTGCAGCGGCGACGGCCAACAGGGAACGGTTGATCGTTTTCATGGTATTGCTCCTTGGGTTGAGGGAACTACGGGTACAACACAAAAAGGAACGGCGGCGGATCAGTTGCGCTGACCGCCGAAGGACGTATCGAACTGGCTGTTGCCGGCAAAGGTTGCGATGCCGGTCACCGCACTGGCACCGGCGCCGAAGAACTGGCCGCTGCTGGTACCGATGATCGAACCATTGGCGATGGCCGAACCGCTGAACGCACCGGTGGCGCGATCCAGCGTGCCGCTCGCGGCGAGCCTGTATCCGGTCCCGACCAGGCCGGCGGTGACGGTGCCGGTATCGAAATTCGCCCGCAGTGCACCTTCCAGCACGCCGCTGCCATCAAAGCGGTTGATGCCAGCCAAGGTGTAGGTCACGATGCCTGCTGGCAGCGAAGTACCGGCACGGTCACCGACGAAGAACACCTGGCGGTGATTGAAGCCCGCCTGCGCGCCGCTGGATGACCATTCACCGAACCAGACATCTGCATTGCCCACCTGCACGAAGCTGAAGTGGCCCACGCCAGCGGTGGCGAACGGCAGGCCTGCGTCCGGGCCCAGCGTGCGGACCGTGGTTGCGCCACGCACCACCGTGGTGGCGTAGGGCGCCAGGCTGGCCACGTCCACTCGCGCCGCGTTGGCATACGGCCCCAACGAAATGCCTGCGCGACCGGAACGGTGCGGACCGGCATTGAGTGTCGATTCGCCTGCGTTGATGTAATGGACGCCGTCCTGGGCCGGGCTCTGCCCGCCAGCGATGTCGGCAGCCATGACCGGCATGGAAGCCAGCAGGCCGATCGAAAGTACAAGGGTGCGGGGCTGTTTCACGGTTGATTCTCCCTGTCGAATACGGACTCAGAAGCGCGCGGTGATGCCAAGCTTGATCGTGCGGCCCGGTGCCGGAAGCGTTGAGCGTGTTGCCGGGTCGACGTAATAGCGGTTGCCGAGATTGCTGCCGACCAGCTCGACGCTGGCGTGCTGGTTGAAGCGCCAGCGGGCGTAGGCATCCACCGTGGTGATGTTTCCCCAGGTGAAGGGCACGTTCTGCCAGAGCAGGCTGCTGCCCCCGGCGATCAGGCGGTCGCGGTAGGCCTGCAGGTCCGGATTGTCGTGCCGCTGGTAGTGCACGATGCGGCTGCCCAGCTCCAGGCGCTCATCGAACAGGCGGGTGCCGAGTGACCAGTTCACCGACAGCTTCGGCGTGGCCTGGGTCAGCAGATAGCCGCTGACGAAGCCATCCTGGACGCAGTTGGGCACCCGCCCCTGGTCCGCATCCAGCCGTACCGCCGAGCTTTCATCGCAGACTTCGTTTTCAAGGATGCGGCTGATGCCCAGATCGGTGAAGAAGCGCCGGTTGTCGAAGCGCGCCTGCAGCTCGATGCCGCGGATGGTCTGCTTGTCGATGTTGTCGAACATGAAGTACGCATCACGCTCGATGACATTGCGGGTCTTGTGCACGTAGTAGGCCAGCTTGACGTCGGCATCGGCGGTGTTGCCGAACAGCCCGGAAAGGTTGTGCACGTACCCCAGCTCGTAGTTGTAGGCATGCTCCGGCTTGAGTGGATACAGCGGATTGAGGCTGCTGGAGAACGCAATGGTGCTTTCGAACATGCTGGGGAAGCGCACCGCCTCGCTGTAGCGCAGATAGGCACGAGCGGCCGGCGAGAAACGCACCGTCGCCGAGAACGTCGGCAACCAGGCGTGATCGCGGTGCCGTTCGTTGCGCCCGGCCACCGACTGCATCGCCCCGCCCCCGATCCTGCAGCGGATGTCGGTGCCGAGGACCATCGGCAGCAGCCCGGGGATGGCGGCGACCTGGCCGTTGAGGCAGGGATTGGTGGCTCGGCTGTAGTTGCCGTTTGCATCGGGCAACCAGGGAACGCCGTGCTGGACCTCCCTGGGTGTCTCGTACTTGCGCAGCAGGTCGGCCAGCGACTGATCGACGATCCAGCCCATGCCGATGCTGTCCCAGAATTCCCGCTCGCTCTCGAGTGCGTCGATCTCGCCCTGCAGGCTGTCCGGCCGCGGTGGCAGTTCATTCACCCGGTACTGCGCTTCGCGCGGCACGATCGAGGTCGTCTGCAGTTCCGGGTGGGCCTGCAGGAAGTCGTCGAACGCCCAGTAACGGCTGTAACGCACGCCGGCATTGAGGGTCAGGAAGTCGACCGGACGCCATTCCAGCGTGAGGTAGCCCTCGCCCTCCTGGCGACGGCCGGCACGCGGGTACATGCGCCAGCCGTCGGACGGGCCGAAATACGGGTCGCGCGAACCGAGCTTCTCGTATTGCCAGTTGCCGCCCACGGTCAGGTCCAGGGTCGAATGCAGGGCGAAGCGGTTGCTCAGGGTCAGGCCGGTCCGGTCGTTGCTCGCATTTGCCAGCGCGGTGTTGCGCAGAATCGGGCTGGCGCCGGCATTCCAGTCCGGATTGCCCGGGGCGAAGTTCGGAAAGCCGCCTGCGGTGTATGTATCGCTGTCCGTCTCTGTGCGCCACAGGTTGGCGTAGAGGTCCAGCCAGCGGCTGCCGGCCGGCTGGAAGCGGTACTCCAGGTTCCAGGCATCGGACGCAACCCGGCTGAGCGGCCACTGGATGCGCCCATAGTCCGGTGCCGACAGGATGCGCGACGGCATGATCTCGCCGTAGTGCGACAGCGTTCGCCGCCAGGTCGCCTTCAACTGCTGGTCATCGTTGATCTGCCAGCTGCCCTTGACCAGCCAGGACTCCTGTTCGCTGGAAGTATTGGGCACTTCATCGCCGGGCTTGAAGTAGCGCGCCAGCGTGGTGATGTAGTCGATGCCCTGGTACTCGAACTGCTCGCGCCGGTCCTGGTCGTAGTAGGCGCTGCCCTGGGTCCCGGAGAAGTAGTTGCCGCGCTTGCGCCAGGCGTAGGCGGCCATCAGGTCGACGTTGTCGCCACGCACGCCCAGCGCCAGGCGCCAGGCCTGGTCCTCGCCATCGAGGGGGTTGTTGCCACTGCGCGACTTCACCGGCACCACCAGGGTGCGGTCGTCGTAGGGCGAGTTCGGCGAGCCCTGCGGAAACCCCGGCACGGTGCGGTAATCCTCGCCGGTGTGCAGCCGCGGCAGGCGTGGCGCCACCGCATTGCTGCTGCCTTCGATCTTCAGCTCCCCGCCGAAGCGCTCACCCGCTTCCACGATGTCATCGACGTCGATGGTCTTGATCACCAGCGCGCCACCGATCCCGCTGTGCACATCGCGCACCAGCCCTGGCCCCTTGATGACCTGGATGCCACCCATCAGGTTGGGATCGATGTAATTGCGGTTGCTGACGCCGTTGTAGCCGCGCCAGACCGTGAGCGCCTGTTCGCCACCGTCGATGCTGACCGGCACCCGCCCCGGCCCCTGGATGCCGCGGATGTTGATGTCCAGCGCGCCGCTGTTGCGCGCATCGCCACTGAACACACCGACCAGATCCTTTACCACGTCGGCCGGGTTGGAGCCGCGATAGCGCTCCACCCGGTCGCGCCCCGAATACGCCGTGGTCAGGTCCAGCGCGAACACATCATCGTAGCCGCGCCGATCACGCGCCTCGCCCCCTTCCGACTGCAGGCGGCCGGCCACGTCCAGTGTTTTGGTCACCCGCACCCCTTCCCCCTCACCCGCCTCCGCTGCGGCCCGCAGGCTCCAGGTACCGTCCATGCCGCGCTGTGCACGCACGCCGCTGCCGCGCAACAGCTGCTGCAGTGCCTGCATCTGGCTGTACTCACCACTCACTGCACTGGAGCGGCGGCCCTCCACCAGGTCACTGCGGAACACCACCTGCACATCGGCCTGGCGGCCAAAGGCACGCACGGCGTCGGCCAGGGGCTGTTCCGGAATGGTGTACTGGCGCAACGGTGCGACGACCACCGGTTGCGCCTGCACGGCCGGCACCCAGGCCAGCGGCAGCAATGCGGTGGAGATGGCAAGAGCCAGGACGGTGGCGCGACGATGACAGGCGGATGCCGTGGACGGCATGGACAGGAACTCCTCAAGCGTGGCGGAACCACGGGCACATCCAGTGCCGGTGGCATGTCTGGCTTGAGGAGAAACGGTGTTTCGCTCTGGCTATACCTCTATAGACAGCAGGGCACAGCGAGTGCCCACGGTTTTTTCATGCTTTTTTCCATGTGGCGCGCTGTGCGCTGTGCCGCAGGCACCTCACCACACCACCAGCGCTCCGCCGGGCAAGCGCTGCACACGCAGTCCTGCCTGCGCGGCCACCGCATTGATGGCGGTCTCCGATTGCTGCAGGTGGAACAGGCCACTGACCCGCACGCTCGCGCCCTGCCCGCCCAGTACCCAGACCGGGGCACGCCGGTAGCGCGCCAGGTCGGCGATGGCCTGCGCGGCCGGCTGATCGTCGATCACTACCTCGCCACGCCGCCACGGCGCCATGGTCGCGGTATCTTCCAGCTGCACCGGCTGCAGCCAGCGACCGTCACGGAACACACGTGCCTGCCCGGCATGCAGGCGCTGCACACTGCCATCACCCGGGCGCACATCGACCCCGCCCTCGCTGACCTGGGTCAGGACCGTGGTGTCCTGCATCGACACGCTGAAGGCCGTGCCGATGTCACGGATCTGGCCGCCCGCCGCCTCCACCTGGAACGGGCGCGCCTCGTGCGCTACCTGGAACCAGGCCTGGCCGCGCAGCAGACGAAGGTGGCGCTGCTGGCCATCGAATTCAATCGCCAGTGCGGTGCCGGCGTCGAGTACCGCGGTGCTGCCGTCCTCCAACTGCACCATGCGCGGTGCATCGGTGCTGTGCAGGTCACTGCGTGCCAGCAGCAGCGCGTGCGGCGCAGCGGCAACCATCAGGACCACGGCGGCAGCACTGGCCAGCAGCCACGGCAGTCGGCGGCGTTGCGCGATCGGGCGCAGCCCTTGGCGATCAGCCGTCAACCCAGGCAGCGCGGCCAGCACCTCGGGCCCGGCGGCATCCAGGCTCTGCCAGAAGGCCTGCTGCTGGCGCCATGCCAGCGCATGGCGGGGATCGGCCTGCAGCCAGCGCTGCAGGGTTCGTTGCTGGCGTTCCGGCAGCGGGCCTGCACTGCACCGGATCACCCAGCGCAACGCCTGCCTGGCCTGACGCGGCGAGGGTTCGGACGTGGTCATGGTTGTGGCCTGCCGCACCGCGAACGGGTGCGCCTTCCTGTTGTGACAACGGCGGGCGCGATCTGCCCACGGCAATCACGGCTCATCGGCGTGTTGCCTGCTGGTGCTGCTGGATCAACAGTGCCGCGCGCATTACGTATTTGCCGACCACGCTCTTGGAAATGCCGAGGCGGGTGGCGATCTCGCGCTCACTCAGGCCCAGGTATCGATTGAGCACAAAGCACTCGCGCACCTGCGCCGGCAAGGCAAGGATGGTCTGGGTGATCTCGCGCAGCTGTGCCTGGTCCAGCGCCTGTGCCTCACCGTCGTGGCCTGCATCGGCCATGTCGGTGGCGTACGCGGCCATTGCGCGCCGCTCGCGGGCGTCGGACTGACTGCGGTTGAGCGCGTGGTGATAGGCCATCCGGTACAGATAGCCGCGCGGCTCGAGGATGGGGGGATCGCCGGGTACGCTGCTGGCCTTCAGGTACAGGTTCTGCAGCGTGTCCTCGGTACTGGCCGGGTCGAGATAGCGCGCGATGAAGCGAGACAACGCACGGCGCTCGCGAATCAGCAGCTCGACCAGCGCCAGGGCATTGGGAGACATAGGTGCCAAGGCCGGACCGGGGAATGATGGGCGTGATGGCGACGGTCCGGACGTGGATTGTGGGCTGCCGGGCCGCAGGCGGCAAGCCGCCGCCGCCCACATCATCCATGCAGGGCAGATCCGAGCATGGCTCGACGCCACAGTGGGATTGGCCGAACATGACTCGGCCCTACAGACAACAGGAGATCCCGATGGCCTACGCACGCATTGTTTCGACCGCCGACAACTACCTGCACCACATCAGCAATGGCAGCTTCGATGTGGATGCGGACGAGCCCGCGTCGTTGGGCGGCCAGGGCAAGGGTTTCGCACCGTTCGACCTGTACCTGGCCTCGCTGGCGGCATGCACCGCCATCACCCTGCGCATGTACGCGCAGCGCAAGGGCTGGGAGCTGGGCGAATTCCATGCCGAGCTGCGCTCGGAACGTGACGCGGATGGACGCTTCCACGTGCACCGCGTGCTGCATGCCAGCGCCGAGCTGAGCGATGCGCAGTGGCAGCGGTTGCTGGAGGTGGTGGAAAAGACCCCGGTGACCCTGGTGATGCGCGAAGGTGCACGCATCTCCAGTGAGCGTGGGGCTGCAGCGTAACCCCATCCACGCCTGGCGTGGATCTACAGACGACGCTCGCCGGGCATGGCCCGGCGCTACCGGAGCGGCGCGGGGCCATCGGGTAGCGCCGGGCCATGCCCGGCGGCCACTCAGCGCCGTGAATGCAGCACGGTGCGCTGGCGCATCGCGTTGAATTCCTGCTCCACCTGCTGGATGTCTTCGGCCTGGAACCCGGCCGCATCCAGCAGCTGGTCGGCGGCGGCCGCCGCCAGCGGATCATCGTCACGCTGGCGCCAGCAGCGCGCCGGCAGGAAATAGCCTACTTCGCTGCGCCCGCGCATGATCACCACAGGCCGGCCCGCATACAGCAGGAACTCGGCCAGGTGCTGGCGCAGCCCCTCCACTGAAACATAGGCCGGTCCCACACCCAGCATCTGGCTGGACGGTTCAGGACTCTCGAACAGCTTGCGACGGCTCATCCACTCCTCCTTTTGAACAACGCGTGGTCTCCCTTCCTTAGACGGGCGCATCGCTGCGCCCCCGCCACGCACGACGTGATCCGCATCACGCCCGCCACTCAGAACCCGGTATTGAACTCCAGCTGGAACACGTCGATCGACAACGGCGCACCGGACACTTCCTTGGCCGCCATCCACTTGCCGCTGATCCAGCTGCGCGCATCCAGCGCGTAGGCGCCGCCCACGTAGTAGCCACGGGCGTTGGTGCCGCCGAGGTGGAAGTTCGGGTCGTTGTACGCGTCCGGCAGCGCATCGGCCTCGATATGCTTGTAGCCCAGCAGCGCCTGCCACTGGCCCTTCTCCTTCAGGTCAGTGGCGCCGAAGGTGGCCTGCACCATCCAGGCGGTGTCGCCACTGCGGAAGGTATCGATGCTGGCGGCGCCACCGGCACCGTAGTTGTTGACGATGCCGTTGTTGGCGCGGCTGAACATGGCCTGCTTGTCGTAGGCCAGGTTGCGGATGTAGTCGCCATCCAGGCGCAGGCCGATGCCCTGGGCCAGCTGCGTATCCCAGCGCAGGTTGAGCGTGGCCAGGCGGAATGCCGAGGCCAGGCCGACATACTGCGGGGTCGGCGTGTTGGCCGGGTCCAGCGGATTGCGCGCGATGTCGCGGATCAGCATCAGGGTATTGCCCTTCTGCATGAACGCTGGGCGCGACCAGTCGGTATCGCAGCCCACCGCGCCCGCATATAGCGCGCACGGCGAGGACAGGCGGCCGCTGATGTTCTTGAAATCGTAGTAGCCCAGTGCGGCACGCAGCGCATTGTCGTCGTTGAAGCGCCAGTTCATGCCGACCTGTGCACCGGACAGCCACTTGTTCTCGTTCGGGGTCTTGACCCGGCTCTGGCTGGGCGCGCTGTCGGAGGTGTACTCCAGCGGTACCACGGCCAGGTTGGCGAACAGGCCGAGGTCACCACTGTCAAAGTCATGCTGCAGGTTGGCGGCCAGGCCGTCGAAGTTCAGGTCGTTGGAGAACAGCGTGTCGCTGGTCCAGAACGGATTGCCGAAGCGGCCGCCGCGCACCGTCACCCAGTCGGCCGGACTGTAGGCCAGCCAGGCCTGGTCCAGCCACACGTCCTTCTTGCTCAGGCCACCACCCAGCTGCTCGGTGGTCGACACCGGGCCATTGCTGCTGCCGCTGGCCAGGCGCACACCGGCCGTGGTGTGCTGGCCGATGGTCGCCTCGATGCCCAGGCGGGCGCGGATGCGCCACAGGTTGCGGCGGTCCTGGCGGGTGTTCAGCAGCGGCGGCAGCTGCAGGTTGGTGTTGGTGTTGGTGTCGAAGCCGTTGCCGGAATTGATCGACGACCAGTTGCTCACGATGTCGCTGTTGCGTTCGGAGAAGAAGCGCGACTCGCTGCGCACGCGCATGTCACCGGTCACCTTGATGCGCTTGGTCCACTCAGCCACTTCGTTCGGTGCCGCCCAGCCCTCGGACCTGGCCTGCGCCATCACATCCTGGCGCACTTCGTCACGGATGCCGTCGCGCACGCTCTGCGGCACGTAGGGCACGCGCACGTCGCCGGCCTCCAGGGCCACGCCACCGCTGGCGGCCGAAGGTGCGGTGGTTGTAGTGCGCGATGCGGCCGCTGCTTCAGCCTCGGCCTGCACCAGCAATGCCTGGCCGTCTTCTGGCTTCAGCGCGCCGCTGGCGATCAGGCCCTTGATCAGCTTGACCATGGTGGTTTCTGCGGCCATCGCACCGGCCGGGGCGGCCAGGCTGAGCAGCACGGCGCAGCACAGCAGCGCCCGTCGGGCCGGCCGCGAGCAGCGGGAGTCGGTTCGTGCGCGGACGTGGTCGTTCATCACGGTTCTCATCGAAAGAAGGGAAATCACGGAGGTCGGGAATCAGGCCCCGGGCCGGCGGCCCTGGATCAGCACGCGGGCGGGGAAATCGAGCGACGGCGGCGGTGCCTGGTCGACCTTGCCGATGCGTCGCAGTGCATCGAGCACGGCCGCGTCGGCCTCCCCGTTGCCACTGCCACGCACCAGCTCGACCTTTTCCAGGCGGCCATCGTTGGACAGCCACACATTCACCTGCAGCTGGAACGCCAGGCGCTTGACCTTGTCGTCGCGCGAGATCGCCTGCTGCATCAGGTAGCCGAGATAGCGCCCATAGGTGGCATTGCCGGCGCCGCCACGGCCCACGCCGGATGAACCGCCGCCACTGCCGGACTGGATGCCGAAGTTGTCACCACCGGCCTGCGCATCGGCATTCATCGTCACCGGGTCGGCGTTGTCCGGGGTCGGCGTCGGCTCTTCCGCCGGCGTCGGTTGATCCAGCGGCTCCGGCTCGGGAATGGTCTCTTCCGGCGGCGTCTCCGGCTCCGGTGGCTTTTCCGGCGGCGGTGGCGGCGGCGGAGGGGGGGGCGGCAATGCCAGCATCGGCGGCTGCACCACCGGCCTGCGGGTGCTGGCGGTGTCCTTGAACAGCATCCACCATACGGCGATGCCGAGCACCAGCAAGGCGGCCAGCACCAGCGCGACGGTCACCAGCAACTGACGACCGCGCATGCCGGGCTCCGGCCGAGGGGATTGATGGGCCGTCATGCCTCAGCCCTGCGCCTTGCCGGTGACCAGCCCGACCTGGGCCAGCTCCAGCCGCCGCAGCAGGTCCAGCACCTCGACCACACGGGCGTACTGCACCTGCGCGTCACCGCGCACGATCACCGGGAAATCCGGGGTGGTCGCGCGCTCGGTGCGCAGGCGATCTTCCAGCTCGGCCATCGTCACCGGATAGGCATCCAGGAACACCTGACCACTGGGGTCGATGGTGATCGCCTTGGTCTTCGGCTTCTCCAGTGCCACGCTGTTGCTGGCCTTCGGCAGGTTGACCTCGATGCCGGGGATGGAGGCGTTGCTGGTCAGGATGAAGATCACCAGCACCACCAGCAGCACGTCGACGAAGGGCGTTACGTTGATGCCCTTCTCGCGCTTCTTGATGCCGAACTTCGCCTTCTGGCCCATGGCGCGCCCCTCAGCCCTGGACCGCGGCCGGGCCGCGCCCGTCCTGCTCTTCGGCCAGGCGCGCGGCGAACTCGTCGATGAACACCGCCATGTCGGCGCCGATCGCCTCGGCACGTGCACCCAGGTAGTTGTAGCCGAACAGCGCCGGAATCGCGACGCCGAGGCCGGCTGCGGTACACAGCAGCGCCGCGGCCATGCCCGGTGCCACCGAATTGATGTCCACCGCGCCGGCCATCGCCGCCACCACGAACACCAGCATGATGCCGATCACGGTACCGAACAGGCCCACGTACGGCGCGCCTTCGATGGTGGTCGAAAGCCAGTTCATGCGCCGTGCCATCGCTTCCTGCTCGCGCACCATCACCGCATCCATCGAGGCGCGGATCGCGGCGATGGTGGCGCCACTGAGGTAACCGCTGTTGCCATCGCGCTGGTGGCGCTGCTGCATTTCATCGATGGCCACCTGGTAGATCCGCCACAGCGAACCGTCGTGCATCGCGGTCGGCGCCTTGCCCTGGCGGTCCATGTCGGACAGCGTGCGCAGCGGCACGCCGGACAACTTGCCGAAGCTCTCGGTGAACACCGCATTGGCCTTGCTGGTACGGCCGAAGTGGCGCCCCTTGGCGATCATGATCGCCCACGACAGCAGCATCATCAGGCCGAGGATCGCCACCACCACCCAGGCGTCGAACGGCATTGCCTTGAGGATGAAGGCGAAGTGGCTCTGACCGGCGGACTGCTCGTCGGCACCGTAGCTGATCAGGCGCGAGTCGGCGCCCTGTGCGGTGGCATCGGCCAGCAGCAGTGCCGCCGGTCGTGCCACGCGAGAGATACGCAGCTCATCCAGTGCGCCCTCGAAATTGGCCAGCGGCTGCGCCGCGCCAGGAGCATCGGCGCCCACCACCGGGGCGGCGCCCAGCGCCGGCAATTCGCCGCTCAGCTGTGCGACCACGCGGCCATTGAGGTACAGCTGCAGAGCGCCCTTCTCCGCAGTCAGCGCCACATGCGCCCACTGCCCTTCCGGAATCGGCTGTGCCGGCGTGCTGCGATGGCCATTGAGCTGCACGAACGGCACCCGGTTCTCGATGCCCAGCACCAGTTCGGAAGCACCGTCACGACGGGCGTAGATCGCCTGTGCGGCGTTGTTGCTGCCCGGCTTGATCCAGGCCGAGACGGTGAGCGGCGCGCCCGCCTCCTGCGCAAGCGATGCGCTGGCCGGCAGCGGCAGCGGGGCTGCGCCCAACTGAACGCCGCGGCCGATCACCGAGCCTTCCGACGGCGGCGCCACGGCCCCGGCGTTGTTTCCATACGCGGTGGTGTCGCGTGCCGGCGCATTGGCCTCGGCAAAGTGGTAGACCAGCGTGTAGTCCGGGTCGAACACCTGCTGGCCATTGCCGCTGGCCGGGGCCTTCTCGTTGCCGTAGTACATCCAGATCGTCTGCGGTGCTGCGGCGCTGACCGCCGGTACGTCCACCCAGACCAGGGCCAGGCCCAGCCTGGGATCGAACTGTTCGATCTGGTGGGCCAGCACGGTGCGGCCATCACCCGAGACGAAGCGCAGGTCGTTGCCCGCGTCCTGGGTGCCGTCGAAACCGAAGTTGCCGGTATGCAGGCGCAGCAGCAGCGGCGTGCGACCCGGGTCACCGGCCAGGCCCGCGCCCTGCGGGCCGGCGTCGACGGTGATCGGCTTGCGGTATTTCCATTCGGCCTGCCACCAATTGGCATCGGCCGCAGCGACCGGCAGCGCAACCAGCGCGGCCAGCAGCAACAACACTCGGGAAAGCAAACGGTCCATGCGAAGGGTCTCCGGAGAACGCATGTTCAAGGGAAGGGTCAGTAACTGGTGCTGATGTTGAAATGCAGGCGCGGGTCGTCCTTGCGCGTGACCGGGCCATCGGCATAAGGCCAGGCGTAGTCCAGGCGCAGTTGCAGGTGTTCGCCGAGGCGCATCTGCGCGCCCAGGCCGACCGAGGCCAGGTTGTACTTGTCACGCTGTTCGGGCAGCGGCTGGCGCAGGCGCAGGTAGGCCGCATCTGCAAAGCTGTAGACGCGCAGATCAGTGCCGCTCCACAGCGACCACGCCGGGGTGCGCCATTCCAGGCTGGCCAGGCCGCCGTAGTCGCCGATCGCCTCGGCCGACAGATAGCCGCGCACGGTGTACATGCCACCCGCGGCAAACTGCTCGGCCGACACCAGTGGCGCGTCGGTCACCTGCAGTGAGCCACGTGCGTACCACTGCCAGTCGTTGCCGAAGGTGTGGGTGTTGGCCACGTCGGCCTTGAAGGCCACGAAGCTCGGGTCGGCCCAATAGCGCTTCTGGCCGAAGGCGGTGGCGTCGCTGCCGTAGCCGAACAGGCGGCGGGTGCCGGCCACCAGCTGTGTGTTGATGCTCAGCTGATCCTGCTCGCCCTGGCGCACGCCCACGAAGGCCAGCGTGATAGGCGCGTACTTCAGCGGCGTCTTCAGGCTGTCCTTGCCCATCTGGGTATCTTCCTCGGTGTCCTTGAAATCCACACCAAGGCTGAGCTGGCGCCACCACTGACTGCTGCCGGCCAGTCGATAGTTGAGCTTGAGGCCGATCGAGTGACCGTTGCCGATCACGTTGGTACCGGTGCCGGTACCCACCTGCCCACCCGCGTTCAGCACGCGGCTGTCGGATTTGTAGCCGGACGCTTCCAGGCTCCACGGCGTGCCTTCGAACGGCATCGTGTACGAGGCCGAGAACACCTTGGCCTGTTTGGTGTCTTCCGGTGCCAGATACACGCCGATGTTGGCGCTGTGCCCGCGCTTCCACAGGTTGTCGTAGGCCAGCGATGCACTCAGGCGCAGCTTCTCGGTGTCGGCGCTGTGGTCGTTGTTGAGTGACGCGCTGGCACGCCACGGCGACTTTTCTTCGACCTGCAGGTCCACATCCATCGTGCCCGGCACCTGGCCTTCGCGCACCAGCGGCATCACCTGGCGACGCCCGCCCTCATTCAGCGCGGTCAGTTCCTTCTGGGCCTGGTCGAAGTCCGGCACCTTGCCTTCCGCCAGCGCTGGTACGCGTTCGCGGATGCGCTCGGGCGATTCGTGCTTCGTTCCCACGACCCGCAGCTGGCCGATCGGTGTCTGCTGTACCTTCAGCAGCACTACGCCACCACTGACCTGCTGCTCGGGAAGCTCCACATAGACCGACTGGTAGCCCGCCTGCTGGTACAGCGCATTGACTGCATCGCGTGCGTTCTCGACATCGGCCAGGGTCTTTCCCGGGCCGAGGAAGGGCTCGACCGCGCGCTCGATCTGGCGCGGATCGAGCACGGTATTGCCACGTACGATGTATTCATTGATGTTCACGCTGGGCGCAGGCGCTGCCTCCTGCGCGAACAACGGCAGCGGCATCGCGGCCAGGGCCAGCACCAAGGGATGCAGGCGCAAGGGAAGGCGGACGGCTCGGCACGGAACAGGAGTCATCGAAGGCATCGCGTCGTATCGAAGGTAATGGCCATGGAGCGGCGCGTGGGTCTACCAACAGGACGTGCACGTCGCGTCAAAACCGCCAACAGTTTTATGACAGCACTGTCATCTTTTGACAGCGCCGCAACGCACGCAGGCGGACCCTGCCTTCGCCACACGTCTTCATTGCAGAACGTCGATTGCCGCGGGAAGTTCGAGATGCGTGAATCATTGATAATGGAGCTGCGCGCTGCCCTCACCCTTGCGTTGCTGCTGGTGTTGGCCCCGCTTCGCGCCGACGAGGCGAAGAAGCAGGAAGGCGCCGCGCCCTGCATCGAAGTACAGGTCAATGGCGAGCGCATTCCGGCCTGGGACTGCCTGCAGCGCAAACTTGCGCCGGCATCGAAAACGGCGAAATCACCGGCGCTGCCGGAGGCCGAACGCCTGATGCGGCAGCCCGGCAACCAACTGATGCAGTACAACCTGGAAGGCACACGACAGCGCATGGGCGATGCCTTTGGTCGTTCGGTGGTACCGCAGCGCCCGGCGCGCTGAGCCTGCACAGTCGCGGTGCAAAGCCCCAGCCCGGCAGGATTCTGTAGCGTCGAGCCATGCTCGACTGTTCTTGCAGGCGCAGCCGAGCGTAGGCTCGGCTCTACAGTGCGGCCGGCACGATGCCATCGCTCGGCACGGGCGGCAGCTCGGGCACCGGCAGGCTGCGCGATTGCCCGGCCTGGTTCAGTTCCACCGCGCTGGCACTGATGCTGGCCAGCACCGTGCAAGGTCCGAGCCGTTGGCCGGGCGCATACGCTTCCGCCGGGCGTCCATCCACCGAGAGCAGGGCCAATGGCGCATGGTCACCGGCCATCACGCCCAGCACCACCACCTCGGTCTGCACTGCACCGGGGGACAGCAGCCGCACCAGCGGCAGGCTAGCCACTGCATCGAACATCGGCCGTACCGGCGCCACGGCCTTCGCCTCGCTGGCCGCGGCCGCTGGCGCCACGGCAGACAGGGTGACACCCCAATAGGCCACCACGGCCAGCAGCAGCGTCGCCGCCAGCAGGGTCAGTATGCGATTGCGATCCCAGCGCCTGCCATCCATGTTCCGCACCACCGCCACGTTCGTGTCCGCCCACGCTAGCAGCTGTGGCTGACGCTTTTGTTTCATCATGCCGGCCTACGCTGGCAGGTATCGACCCGGACAGGAGGCAACGTCGATGCAGCGCGTGCCGCGTGGTTTCACCCTGCTGGAACTGATGGTGGTGCTGGTGATCATCGGCATCTGCACGGCCGGAATCGGGCTGGGCCTGGGCAGCCTGCTCGACCCGGGCCGGCAGCTGCGGCAGGAAGCCGAGCGGTTGGCGCAGCGCCTGCAGGTGGCGCGCGATGAGGCGCGCATCGATGGCCGCCCCCTGCGTTGGCAGGCCGACGCCAACGGCTATCGTTTCAGCCGCCGCGAAGGCAGCGGTTGGGTGACCGTTGAACACGATGATCTGCTGCGTCCGCAGAAGTGGCAGGCAACGGGCATTGCGGTGCAGCCCGCCAACCCCATTGAGCTGAGCCCGGAGTGGATCGGTATCGCCTGGGAGCTTGGATTGTCGCTGGAGGGTCGCAAACTGCGCCTTCGTGATGATGGCAGCGGACAGTTGCAGGTCGTGCAATGAAGCAGGCGGCGCGCGGATTCACCCTGATCGAAGTGCTGATCGCATTGGCGATCGTATCGATTGCACTGGCGGCGGTGATGCGCTCGGTGGCAGTGGCGACCGACGATCAGTCACGGCTGCGTGATCGTCGCCTGGCACTGTTGTGTGCGCAGGATCGCTGGCAGGAACTGCGCCTGAGCGGACAGGCACCGCAGGATGCCCGGCAACGCTGTGTGCAGGGGCGCAGCAGCTTTCTGGTGCTTCAGCATCTGGGCACGGGCAGCGACGGCCAGCCGCAGCTGGAACTGAGCGTGGTTGCCGAGGATGCTCCCCGGCAGTCGCTGGCGAGGATGCAGTTGCCGTGGACGGCGGCGCAATGAGGCGCGCCGTCCGCGGCTTCACCCTGATCGAGGTGATGATTGCGATCACCATCATGGGCGTACTGGCACTGATCTGCTGGCGGGCGCTCGACAGCGTGGCCAACAGCGACCAGCGCCTGCGCCAGGCCGATGCCGAGACCACGACGGCGCTGCGCGTGCTGCAGCAGTTCCAGCGTGATATCGAAATGCGCGCAGACGATGCGTTGATGAATGGTGCAGTGCGGCCGGCCGATCAACCGCAGCGGCTGCTGCCGCCTTCGCTGGTGAGCGAGCGGCATCCGGATGGGAGCTTCGCGCTGGAGATCACCCGCAGTGTCGGCAGCGATGGGCTGCGCTGGCAGCGGGTGCGCTGGTGGCGGCAGGGAAGTACGCTTTGGCGGGCCAGCGGCGCAGCGACGGATCGGTATCCCCTGCCGGCGCCGGATCTGTCGAAGGGCATTGCCGTGGCGCGCGAGGTACAGCGGTTCGAGGTGCGGGCCTGGCAGCCAGGAACGGGATGGGCCGTGTTGCCGAGCGAAGGCGAGGTAATGCCGGCCACCGGACTTGAACTGCGGTTGGGCCTGCGCGATGGGCGTGGGCCGCTGAGTTACCGGCGGGTGCTGGAGCTTTAGGATTCTTCCCAGGCAAGGCATCCACGCACGGCGTGGATCTACGGTGGGTGCCGACCGTGCCTTGGTGGGTGCCGACCGTTGGTCGGCATTGTTGTTGGCTCCGGAATCCGCGCATTGCATGGATCCCCCCGCCTGCCGCCGGGCACTCTCCTGCACCCGGCGGCGTTGTGTCGGTGGTCCTCACCGCTGATGGCCGCTCCCTGCCCTCCGTGCCGTCCTGGCTGGGGCCGCCACCGCTCCGTGGCGGCTGGCCCGATGCTGTCCGTTCTTCCGGCCCGATCGCATCCACGCAAGGCGTGGATCTACCTTGGTGCCGACCGTTGGTCGGCACGCTTGCAAGAGGCCTACCGGCGCTGCGTGCCCTCGTCGCGACTTGCCTGCGGGAACTGGAAGGCACTGTTGGCGTCATAGCCAGCGTTGGCAGTATTGCCACGCGCCGGCGGGTTGATGCTGCTGGTGCCGCTGCCGAAGCCGAGGATCTGCACACTGATCACCGAAGGCTGGTTGCGCCGCGCATCATCCTGGCTCTTGCGCATCACATCCTGTGCCGCTTGGCTGGCGCTGTTGGCTGCTGCACTGGCCGAGGCCAGCGCGTTGACGTTCACCGTGGCCAGCACGGGCAGGCCCTTGCTTTCACCCTGTACCTGGATGTTGGCGGCGTTGAGCACCTGCAGCGCGGCCAGGTTGATGTTGCCCGAGACGCGGATGCCAGCCTCGCCCGCATCGATGGTGCCCAGCGGCGCGATCAGGTCGACGTCGCCCGGTCGTACTTCGGCAATGGGGTTCAACGTTGCGATGCCTGCACCGCTGGCCGGGGCCTGCGGCGACAGCATCACGTTGCCCCAGCCGTCATAGACGCGACGCGGTGGCGTGTACAACAACGTAGTCTGCGAACCACGACCGGCATTGATGTCACCCTGCTCCGACCAGGCCAGGATGTCTCCGCCGAACGTTGTCATCACCCGAGACAGCCCCAGCAGAACGCTGTCCTGGCTGAACAGACGGATGTCACCCTGCCCCTGGGTCACCAGCCCGGCACTGGCCGGCGGCACCACGCCCTGCACACCCACCACGATCTGTCCGCCCGGCGCCATCAGCTCGATGTTGCCGCCGGCTTCGGTACGCACGCCGGAGCCTCCGTACATCAGGATGTCGCCGGTGCGCTGGATCGTCGCCCCCGTCGCATCCTTGTCCGGCATCAGCGTGGCGATGGCCTCGCGGCCGCGCAGGTAAGAACCGAAACGCGGGCCTTCGGCATCGGTGTACTCGCGGCCACCTTCACGCAGTTCGGCGTAGTAGACCTGGCGCAGGAAGATGCGCTGCTGTTCCTTCGGCAACGCATCGAACGCAGCCAGCGCCGCGTCGCCATCGGCGGCCATGCCGAAGCGTTGCTGCAGCCACTGCTTCAGTTCCTGGTCGTAGACCTTGACTGCCCTGCCCGACTGCGATGCCAGCGATTGCGCGGGATCGGCCAGATTCGCAGGATCCAGATAGCGGGCACGCAGGGCCGCGAAATCGATCTGCTGGTTGCCGGCCGTCAGCGCGATGCTGGCGCCGGGACGGGTATCGCCCTGCACGATGCCACCGAGGCTGACGATGCTGCCCGCATCCTCCTGGCGCAGCTGGCGGCCGGCACTGATCTCGGTGTTGCCGGGGCCGGCGATGGTCGCGTTCAGATGCACGATGTCGCGGCCCGCCGCCACCACCGTGATGTCGGTGGGCGCGGTGTTCAACGCGGTCATCGACACCCCGAGGATGTCCCGGCCTGCCCGCAGTTGCACGGCGCCGGCGGCCTCGAACCAGTTCAGCTGCGTGCGCTGCCCCCCGTTGGGAGTCAGCGTGCGTTGGGCGCCGGTGGCCAGACCGATGATGTCGCCCTGCACCGCGTAGAAGCGGCTCGGTGCCAGTGCCGCAGAGACCGTGGACAGCGGTGTACTGGGGCCGAAGGCGAACAGCGGAAGCGATGCCTGCGGCGATGCAATGTTGCCGTCCACCGACAGGTTGTGACGCGAGCGGGTCACATTGCCGCTGGAATCCCCCTGCTCGGCCATGAATGCAGGGTCGAAGGGTCCCGGCAGGCGCGCGTCGCTGGCGGAGCGCGCGATCTGGGTCGCGCCACGCTGGGCGAAGATGCCGCCACCGGCCAGGACGTCCAGCCGTCCTGTCGCCGAGGGTGCCAGCAGGATCACATCCTGCGTCCCCGGCGTGGTGCTGATCCGGTCCAGCTTGACGTCGCCCCGCGCAGCAACGGCGCTGAAGCGCGAAGGATAGAGCCAGTAGTTCAGCAGCTCCTCCCGGCTGCCCGGTGCCAGCGCAACCTGCTCGGGCCACAGATTGCTGCCGGTCACGTTCTCCGGCCCGGCCAGGCCCGGCGCCAGGTCGCCACCGGCACTGAACAGGTCCACGGCGGTCGTGTCGGTCCACAGGGAGAACCAGGTGCTGCCCGCAGCGCGGCTGCCGTTGTCCTGCACCACCGCGCTGTAGTTGGCCAGTGGAACCCGACCGGCATCGGCGACGCCGCCGAGCACGACGTCACCCCGCGCCTGCAGCTGCGCGACCGCATCGCCCAGCACCAGCACCGGCCCGCCCATCGGGCGAGCGGCGTCGGCGGCGAACAGATCGGCCGCACGCAGCTGGCCCAGCGTCGCGTAGCTTTCCAGGGTGACGCCCATTGCACCGATGCGTCCCGCATCCAGCTGCAGGCTGCCACGCAGATTGCTGAAGGTACCGTTGAGGTCGAGATTCTGTCCCGCCCTGGAGGCATTGAGGCTGGAGAACGTCGCCCGCAGATTCGGATTCAGTGCGCCACCGATACGCAGTTGCAGGTCGCCGCCGCCGGTCAGGTGCAGCTGGCCATCGCTGACCCGGCCGGTCGATCCCACCGCCGCGATGATCGCACCCGAGCGCGGTGCGATCGTCGAGTCCAGCGCGTCACCTATCGCATCGCGCACGCCGGCGTCACGCCCGGCCTCCAGCGTCAAGTTGCCGCCGCCCAAGGTACCGAAGCCGGTGAAGCCGACCATCCGCGGAGAGGCGCCAGCAGCAGCGGACACGTTGGTGTAGGCGCCAAAGTTCACCCACCAGCTGGTCGGCACCGGCTCCACACCGGTGGTGCTGCCGGTTCCCTGCCGCCACAGCCAATTGCCGACCGCGGCACTGGAGTACAGCGCCCAGTCGCGCTCGCTGGTGCCCGACTCTGCGCGCCCGGTCCAGACGTCACCGACGATATCTCGCCCGGCTTCGACGCGCAGGTTGCCGCCATGATCGGGATACCAGGCCTGGTAGCCGGCCAACGCGGCATCATAGCTACCCGGCACCAGGTTCGGACCCAGCAGTGCGGTGTTCCTGGGGGCTGCTGCACGGGGCGAATTGAAGGCAGCGTCGCGGCCCTCGCCCAGCGTGGTGGGAGTGCCCGCCGTGTACACACCGAAGCCGGACTTCATCACGACATCACCGGCAGCGAGCAGTTCCAGGTCCCCCTTGCCGGTGCGCAGCACGCTCCAGGCCGGCGTGCCCGCGCGCTTGCCGTAAGTTGTCACTTCGGTCTGCGTGCCACCGCCGGCGCAGTAGCTGGGTGCGGTGCTGCAGAACTGGTCTTCGGTCATGCCGAACATCGCCGCGAAGTCCTTCGCAGGGGTGCCCACGTAGGACTCGTCACCCCAGTAATCCAGCGAGCCCTGCGCGGCCACCTGGCGGGGGGCCGGGCCGCAGTAGTCGGCCGACATCGCGCAGAACTCATCTTCGGTGAAGCCGTACATGTCGGCCAGCTCCGCGATCGGACGGCCCGCATAGGAGGTGTCGCCGATCCAGTCCAGCGATGCCCGCTCGGTCAACGCACGATCACCCACCCAGATGATTTCGGTCTTGACCGTACCGATCGAGCCCTGGTGGGTGTCGGCCAGCACCACGCTGCCTTCGCTGCCCCAGCGCCGGCTGCTTGGATCGGCTGCCCCGGAATCGGCACCGGCAACCACGGTCAGGTCCCAGGAGGTGGTGCCCTCGGCCAGCATCGGCGCCAGCGCCCAGTTGCGCCCCTGGTTGCCGTTGGCATCGGCCGGCCGCAGATTCACCGGCGCGTCGCCGGGCAGCTCCACCTTGGTCAACGATGGGATGTACGCGCCCACCTTGAGCTCGACTTCCCGCGCCAGGCGCAGCGCAACCGGCAGCACCGCGCCGGCGGGCCACTCCTGTGCCGCCATCTGGACCGCGCTGCGCAGGCGGAAGCCGGCGCCCAGCCGCGCGCCGGCCGCCAGCACCAGCGGCTCCTGCAGCACGGTGCCCGCCGCCAGCGTCTGCCCGGACTGGGTGGTCACCGCCGCACCCAGCACCGTGCCCGCAGGCAGGCGCAGGGTCTGCGAGATCACCATCGGCGCGGGCAGCACGGTACCGACCGGAAGCGTTACCGATTCGACCGGCACGTCATAGTTCAGGCGGGTGCCGGCCTGGAACTCGGTGCCCGGCTGCAGCTTCACCCCGTCCACCGGCACCACCAGGTCGCCACCGAAGGGGGTGTGCCCGGCGCTGCCATTGCGAGCCTCATACAACTGCCAACCGCCCTCGTCCGGCGTGGACGGCGGCGGTGCGAAACCATCATTGATGCTGCCGTGCACGTTGATGTTGCCCTCCGCGCGCAGCACCAGCGACGCCGACTCGCCGAAGCCGCGCCGCGCCGGATCACTGCGATCGGCATCGGGCCCATAGCGGTAGCCGGACAGGTCGATGTCACCGGATACGGTCAGGTCACCTCCGGGATTGGCCTCGCTGCGGCGGGCGAGGATCTGCACGCCCGGGCGCAGGCGGTGCGCGCCCAGCGCAGCCGTGCGTTGTCGGAGGTCCGCATTGGCCAGCGCGCCGTCCATCCACGTGCGGTTGTCCGGATCGACGATCTGGTCCAGCCATTGCTGAGTGACGCGCTGCGCGCGGTTGCCGTTGATGTCGACACTGTCCGCCAAGGGGGCGTCCTCATAGCGTCGCACCGCATTGACCTGGATATCGGCCGCACCTTCGACGCGCAGTCCGCTGGCGACCGTTATCGCCGCATCGTTGCTGCCGATGCGTGGCGCATCGATCTTCAGGGTGCCGCGGGCCACGCCGTCGTTCTTCCCGCGGCCGCCGCCCGCCGCCACAGCCGTGCCCGCGCGCAGGTCCATGTGGGCGCCGGCGCCGATGTCGATCCCGCCGGCGGCGCTGCCCAGTTCGATCGTAGCCCGGTTCGGGCTGTCGATGATCTTGCCCTGGCTGTCCACGCGCAGGCCGGTGCCATGCGTATCCAGCGTGCCCTCCACCTGCAGACCGTCACGTGCGTACAGGCGGATCGCACCGACCTGTTCGCCGCTGGCGTCGATGCGCCCCGCTACGCGCAGGCTGCCTGCGTCGAGGCTGATGTCGACCCTACGCGCCTTCACCTCGTCACCGATCAGCAGATCACCCTCGCCGATCCGGAACGTGCGCCCGCCGGTGACACCTCCTGCGTTCAGGCGCTGGTTCAAGCCTGCGAAGTCCTGCAACGTGCCGGCGCGAACCACGAGGTCTGCGCCGCCGTAAGGCACCACGGTGCCACCTGCGTCGTAACGTCCACTGGCAGCCCCCTCGATGCCGCCGGCCAGATCGACCCGCCCGGCCAGCGCGTTCACCGTCAGCCGTCCGCCGCGGTTGTTGCGCGCCGAGAGATCGATGCGCGAGGCGGCATCAGTGCTGACGTCCCCCGTATCGCTGGAAAGGAGCACGTCGCCGCCCCAGCTGTACCTGTCCACGTCGTACAGCGTGACCCTGCGCCCCGCCAGATCCAGCGCCGCCTGGCTGCCGAGCGCGATGCCTTCGCGCGCGCTCGCTGACAGCCGGCCAGAGGCCAGTGCGATCGAGCTGTCCAGCGCGATCCGCTGCGCATCGATGCTCAGTTCGCTGCCCAGCGCGTCGCCGCGGGTCGTGCCGCGGCCGCCCTGCAGACGGAAGTCGCCGCCGGTCCGCACCCGCAGCTGCGCACCGGGATCGGCCGTCAGCAGCGGCGTGTCGATGCCGATGCTGCCACCGCTGTACTGCCAACCCTTGTCCGCGAGATAGTCGCCGCGCTGCTGGTACACGTCCAGCGTGCCCAGCGCGGAAAACAGCAGCTGCCCGGACGCGCTGAGGTTGAGGGCGCTGAAGCCGAGTACCTGACGGTTGGCAGGCACCTCGGAGCTGGGACGGCTGAACGGGGCGCGCGCCAGCTGCAGGTTGCGGGTGACGATGTCCAGCTGCCCCGCGCCGAGCCGGTCCACCATCGGATCGGCCGGCGGCACCGACGCATCGCTGCCCGGCGCCTGCGTCGCCGCCAGCGAACCGTCCCAGACCAGTGTGTCCACCAGGATGCGCGCACGGTCGCTCGCCGCACCATAGCCATGGATGGCCTGCGCGCCCAGTACCAGCGTCTGCAGGCCACCGCGGCCGGTGGCACTGTCGCGCGCATCCAGGTCGACGCTGCCGAAGACGTTGACCGAATCCCGTGCGACCAGGCTCAGCGTATCCAGCGCCGGTGCGCCGGTGGCATCATTGCCGCGCAGCAGCTGCTGCAGCACGGACTGGTTCATGGTCATGCCATTTGGCAACGCCCCTGCGGCCGCCGCCTGCGCGATCGCCTCGGCGCTGCCGAGGTTGAGCGCCGCCATGCTCACGCCAAGCTGGCGCGTGCCATAACGGGCGGAATCGCGCATCTGCAGCACACCATCGGTGGCCACCCCGATGCTGCCATCGGACACCAGCCGTGCCTCGCCTTCGCAGTCGGTCTGGCAGCCGCCGATGTCGATCGCGACCGGCCCGGCCGCCACACCGGTCGTACCGGTGATCAGGTTCAGGCGCTGGTTCGAGACGGCCAGCAGGCCGCCATTGACCTGATAGGGCACGGTCGGCGCGGACGCGCTGTCGCGTGCGAAAGACAAGGTGTCGAGTGTCGCCCCGGCTTCGACCAGGATGCCGCTGCCACCGGACGCCGCAGCCACCAGTATCTCCGGCGCCTGCAGGGTCGCACCGGAGCGGATCGCCACATCGCGCACCGAGCCGGACACCGCCACCAGCGAAGCCGACTCGTTGAACTGTCCGCCGATCACCATGCGTTCCGGCCGCAGCGCATTGAGTGCGTCGTCGGTGAAGGTCGCGCCGCGATCGTGCGCCTGCAACGGACTGCCGGCAGCAGCGACCTCCAGCGAACCCACGGCCGGGCTGGCGAGCGTGGCGACCAGGGTACCGCCGCGCCCCTTTTCATTGGCCGCGGAGAAACGCGCCGTGCCGGCGAAGTCGATGGCCGCGATTCCCTCGCGACCAGCGCCTTCACCCAGTGCCAGGGTCAGGCCCAGCGCATCGATGGTCTGCCAGCCGCGCGCCTCGCCACGACGGTCGGCGGTGGCCTGCACGAAGCTGTTGTAGCTGGTTTCGTTGTAGCCGGAATGCCGGCGTACCACCGCCGCCGGCGTCAGCAGGATGTCGGTGAGCAGCGGCGACGCCACCCCACCCAGTGCCGATCCCTGCCGGCCGGACACGCGCCAGGTACCGGTGCCGGTCTGGATCGGCTGTGGCACGCCGGAGGTCCCCGTCGCGCCCAGCTCGACGCGGAATGCACCCGGCTGCAGCGCGAAGCTCGCCGGCAGCAATGTGTAGGTGCCCGCAGGCAGGCCGGGAACGCCGGCGGGTACGGTGATCTGCTGGCCCACCGCTGGAGCAGCGAAGCCATCATCACTGCTGGGTGCGAAGCTGCCGGCACGTCCCGGCACGATCGCGTACACCGGGTTGCCGGAGGCACTGAACGCATAGCGCGGGTTGGCATCGGCCAACGCGGTGCGCAGCACGTCGACGGAGCCACCGCGGCCTGAGACGAATGCCGCGCCGGTCAGTTCGCCGCCACCTGACACGTCCAGCAGCGCATCGGCATGCACATCCACGTCGTTGGCGGTAAGGGTCACGCCATTGGACGCAATGCCGGCCGGCGTCAGTGACTCCAGGCTGCTGCTGCCCCTTCTCCACGACACACCGTCCACGGTACCGCCGTAGGGCAGCGCCAGACCTGCGCCACTGGTGGAGGTGATGCTGCCCGGCAGCAGCTCCACCCGACTGGCACGTGTGCCGCCCAGGACCAGGCCGCCCAGCTGCAGCGCCCCCATCGGCGCCTGCACGTTGCCGCCCTGCTGCACGGTGGCTGCCACCAGCTGCAACGCGCCCAGCGCTGACTCGGGCGGAGTGGTCGCCGCCGTACCCGTACCCCGGATGCGCAGCACCGCATCCGGATCTGACCAGTATCCGGGCGTCGCCACGGTCGCCGCAGACGCACCCGCGACCAGATAGCCCGTCGCACCGGAGGTGGGGTACAGCCGGGCGGCACTCACGTCCATCGACCCGCTCGCCATCAACGCACTGATCGATCCGCCGTTGGACACCGCGTTGAGCAGCCGCACGTCGCTGCGGCTGTCGAGCACGACCTGGTTGAAGCCGGGCAGCCAGGTGACATCACGGATGTCGATCAGATCAGCCCTCGCCGACAGCACGTGGTCGCCTTCCGCAGCCGACGCCACGGTATCGGTGACCACCAGGTTCTCACCCGGCAGCGACTGCCAGTGCGACTGTGCCAGCAGCAGGTGCGGAGCGCTCAGCGAAATGCCGCTGGACTGCGGTGCTGCCAAGGCCATGCCGAGGCTTGACTGCCCCTGTCCGTATATGCGCAGGCTCTGGCCCATGCGCAGGTCGACATCGCCCTCCGCGCGGACGTCACCGAATACGGACAGGGTGTCGAAGCCACCGGCCTGGATCTGCTCCACCGACAGCGCCGCGTGCCCATACTCCAGCCGGTCCGGCAGCACCGCGTCGGCCGGGCTGCGCTGGCTGAGCGTAATGCCGCGCGCGCGCAGCACCTCCTCGCTCGCGCCGCGCGCATGAACGCTGCCACCAAAGGCCACGCCCAAGGTGCCGCCGTGCGCGCCACTGCCGCCGGCAGAGGCATCCATTGCGCCGTCCAGATACAGAGCGTTGGCCGAACGCAGCACGATCTGCCCGCCGTCGCTGTCCACCCGGGTGCGCCCCTTCCCGTCGACATCCAACGGCGCCGAGGCGCCCGCTGCCCGCAGCTGCGCGCCACGCTCGAGCACGACGAAGGCTTCAGGCGGACGGTTGTCCACCGACGCGGAGCTCTCCCAGTCGAGCGCGCCGCCGATCTCGATGCGCCCCCCCGCCCGCACCTGTCCCTGCAGGCGGCCACCGGCGTCGGCCAGTGACACCGCATCCGCACTGGCATCCAGCAGCGCACCGTCGGCGAACCGCCAGGTCCGCTCGCTCCGCTGCCCGGCATAGAGCGTGGTCGGCAGGCGCACATCGTCGATGCTGATGCGTCCTCCCTGCGCACGCAGCGTGCCTTCCACATCGATGTTGCCGGCGCCGAGCAGGGAGATCGCCTGCCCCGGGTCGACCTCGATCAGTGCGGCCTTGCCCACCCGCAGGTCGCCGCCGACGCTGTTGCGATCCGAGCGCACGCTCACGCTGGCACCGCTGCGCTGGCGGACCAGCCCGCTCATCGGATCGGCACTGTAGAGCGGTGCCAGCCAGCTCTCCAGTGCCTTCTTCCGGTCCGTCGCGACGCGCGCGTCTGCGGTCATCCGAAGGCCCGGCATGCGCGCTGCCAGCTGCGTGCCATCGGCAACCTCCAGCCCTTGATGGCCATTGATGTCGTACTGGGCAAAGCCACTGCCGAACAGGCCGGCATCCACCTGCAGCGCTGCTGGGTCCGCCGGATCCGCATCGCCCACCCGCACCCGGCCACCGGTGCCCAGCGAGAACGTGCCGCTGCCCTGGCCACGGCCGCTGAACCGGCTGCCCTCGCCCAGCTGCACCCGGCCGCTGCCGTCCGTTGCAACCGTGCTGCTGTTCGCCTGCAGGCTGATGCTGCCCCCTGCGCCGATACGACCTTTGCCGCGCAGGTCCAGCGCGGCGCCGGCCTCGACGTCGACCGTCGCCCCGGCACCCACCCTCACGTCATGGCTGTTGCTCAGGCTCAGACGGCCGCCATCCGTCCAGGCACCACCCGCATCCAGTGGCACCCCCAGCGCTGCATTGCTCCATTCACCGGAGAGATCGATCCGCGTGCCGTCGGCAATGGCGGTGCGGGCGCGGCCATCGTGCAGCAGCGCCGTCGGCCGGCCCTGGACATCCAGCAGGTTGCCCGCCGACAGCTGGCCGCCGGCAATGCCGATGTCGCCTGCCAGTTCCACCTCGCTGCCGGTCAGGTTGAGCTGTCCACCTGCCTGAAGCCGGAGGTTGCCGTCGATGCGGATGCGATCGGCGGTCGCCAGGTCGATCCGTCCCCACTGCTGGGCACTCAGCGCTGCGATATCCAGCCACACCGTGTCACGCCGCTCCTCGTTGACCGGCGCCAGCAGTGACCATGCCGCCTTCGTCGGCGCCTTGTCATCCAGGCGCACATCCGAGACGAACACACCACTGCGGCCCTGGCCGTCGTAGCGCCCCAGGTACAGCTGCGCATTGCGCGCGACCGCCGTCTGCGCCTGCGCATAACCGTCCAACGCGGTATCCGGCCTGCGGTTCTGCTGCGCGCCCTGGAAGGTGGCAGTCTCAACCTGCCCATCCAGCACCGCGGTCGGTGCGGAGATGATCAGGCGTCCTGCATCGCGGCCGACCGTGTATCCGTTATCGACACGCTGCGCCGCGAATACAATCGGATCACGGAAGGTCTCGGTGATGCCCCAGCGCTCCTGCTTTACTTCATGGCCGCTGTACAGGCCATCGAACAGCATCTCGCCCGGCGCGTCGTCAAGGCGGTAGACCTGGCCATCGACGCCGCGCACCCAACTCTGCCGGATCGCGCCGCTCTGCACATCCAAGCTGCCACCGGCAAGGTTGATGCGTGAGCCGCCGTGCGTGATCACTTCCCTGCCGCCCAGCAGGACGGTGCCTCCCTGCGCGGCCCATTCGCCGATCGAGTGCCCCTGGTTGTCGAGATAGCCACCCACTTCCAGCAGGCCGCCTGCAGCGTACCAACGCTCACCCTCGTAGCCCCCGGTACCGGCCGGAACGTGGACGAGCCTGCGGCGGTCGACCCAGACTTCGCTGCTGGTCAGCTTGCCGCTGTCGCGGTTGTCCAGGGCATCGCGCAGTTCGTTGCCCTGCACCTTGACCTGGACATTGTTGCTCTCCATCGACACCTGTACGCCCACTGCGCCGGACACGTCCACGCGCGCGGCGTCGTCTACGTAGCTGCGAGCCGCCGCATCGGCGATGATCTGGCCGCCCGTGGCAACCGTCAGCGAATCCGCGCTGAAACGGATGTTGCCACCCGAGACGATCTCCACCCGCGACTGGTCGCGGCGATCATTGTGCTGGGACAGATTGTCGAAGGTTGCCGAGCGCGTGCCAGCGCGGATCGCGTCCTGCTCTGCCGACTCCTTGATGAGGCTGTCACGCTGCGTATCCAGGACCGTGGCCTTGCCATCGTCCTCGATCAGCACCGCCGTGGTGGCTCCATCGGCAAGCGTGACGCTGCTGGCGGTATCACTGGCCGAGGCCAGAAGATGCACGGTGCCGCGCTGTGCCAGCGTGGTGCTGGCCACGGCCACACCGGCCTGCTCCACACTGCGCCCGGCCAGAGTCACGTCACCCTCGAGCGCGCGTATCAGGCCGGTGTTGCGCACGCTGCCAGCCGTGCTGCCAGCGATGAAGCGCGGCGCGATTTCATTGCCCCGGGTGGTGGAGCTGGTGTTGGTGGCCGTACCCACGCCACGCCGGATCACGAAACTGTCACCGGCAGCAAGCTGCGCCTGGCCCTTGCGCGCCTCGATATGACCAGCATTCTCCACGCTGTGCCCAGCCAGCAGCACGTAGCCACCGCCGCGCGTCGCACTGGTCGGCTCATGGGTCGCGATGCGGGCGCCCTGCTCCACCATCACCTTGCCAAATGCATCGCTGAGCGCGCTGCTGCTGGCGTCGGGGCTGTAGAGGCCATTGTCGCGGAACTGCGCATCGCTGATCCGTGCTGCAGCCGCCAGCAGATTGCGTACATTGACCTGACTGTTGTTGCCGAACACCACCCCGTTGCGGTTGGCCACGAACACCGTGCCATTGGCCTTCAGCTGGCCCAGGATCTGGCTGGGCCGCGCCTGCGGATCGTTGACGCGGTTCAGTACTGCCCAGTCAGGATTCTGCAGGAAGTTCAGCGTGGTGTTGCCGCCGATGTTGAAGGTCTCCCAGTTCAGGATCGCCTTGTCCGCGGTCTGCTCGACCGTGACCTGCACCCGCCCGTCGCTGCCCTGCGACTGGATTGCGTCGCGCGCATTGAGCCAGCCGCGGGTCAGCGGGTTCTGGTCGACGCTCAGGCCATCCTTGCCGAGGCCATCGGCAACGATGAAGCCAGCCTCGCGGCGCGCCTGCCGCGCCTGTTCCTGCAAGCGCTGCTGCAGGGCAATCGCCTGCGCCGCTGTACCGAGGTTGTCGATCGACTGCTGCAGCTTCTGCCGTGCTGCATCCTGCTGCTGGGCCGGCAACTGGAACTGGATCGGCACACCGTTGGGCATCCGGCCACTCTGTGCCGCGCTGCCCTGGGCCGCGCCCCGCTCGGCGAACCAGCCCGGGCTGAACGCCTGCTGCGCCTGGCTGGCCGGGGCCACCACGCTGCCCAGGGCGACCGCGATGGCCCACGCCATCGGATGATTGCGGCGCATCGGCGCGGCCGGATGAACAGCGGACGGGAGCGGGTGCGACATCGGAACCTCATCAACCTGGTGGGCCGCGGCTGCGGCGACGATCGGGGAGGCACGCGCAACGCATGCCCTGCCACTGATAGACGGTTCACGTGACACGAAGCCGACAGCGAAACACTGCGGCGGCGGCACCGTCGCGGAAATGGCGACGCCGGCCCAGGGCCGGCGTCGGGTCAAGCAGGATTCAAGCAGTGCTGCGGATTACAGCGGACGACCGATGCCGGCGCAGGTGCTGGGATTGTTCAGGCCGGCAGTGCTGCTGGCCAACACGAAACGGTTGCGGATCGCATCGCGCCACTTCTTGGGCAACGGGGCAAAGCCATGGCCGATGATCGATGCCTCGTAGGCGGCCGGGTAGGTCGCCGAATAGTGGCGAGCCAGGAAACCTCTCAGCTTGTTGGCAACCGTCTGATCCTTGTAGCACTGACCAATCAACAGGTAGGTGTAGCCGATGATGGGGTAGATGACTGAAGGATTGCCCATGTAGGGAGCCCAGTTGGCAGGATCCTGAGCAGCGATGCCGGACGGAGGATCGAAAACAGTCAGGATGAATTCCCATTGCGCCCGATCCGGCGAGAAGCCTCTGACCTTTGCGACTTTGGTCGCATCGGTCAGGCTCGGGATCACGTCCGGCCCGGCGTAGCCGATACGGCCTTCAAACGCGTAGACAGCGTTGTACAGCGAGGTGTCCCCGGTGGCCGGAGCGGCCACCAGGAACCCCGGCAGGCTGCCGTTGGCATCGCGCTTGTAGAGGTCGGCGAAGGTCGACTTGATGGCGAACTTGCCGCCCACCAGGTTCGAGGTCTCAGCCCGCTCACGGGCGCAGTTAGTGGCAAGGAATCGGGTGAGAATCTCGCTGGTTCCGCTGCTTTCCGGACGGTACACGACCTGGATCGGGCCGCTGCGGTTGGTGTCGATGGTCGACCAGTCGCTGATCGCACCCGAGAACACGCCGCAGATCTGCGCCACGCTCAGGTCCACCGCCGAACCGGCCTTGTTGAACGGGATGGTGACCGAGGTGGCCACCGACGGCACCTGGATCAGCGCGCCGTAGCGGTTGGCGTTGGTCGGCTGGTTGAAGTTGGTGGTGTAGGTACTCAGCTCGGCGCTGCTCAGCACCGAATCGCTGCCAGCGAAATGCACGGTGCCGGTGGTCGAGAACAGCGCCGAGTTGTTTTCCAGAAACGCCTTCTTGCCGGTACCCGATCCGGTCACGGCGTAGCTGAAGTTCGCCGGCAGGATGCTGTCGGCCGAACCCTTGTAGAGGTCGGCCGGCAGCGAGGCACCGCCGCCGGTAACGGTCTGCGCCGAGGCGGCGCCCACGGTAGCGAGCAGCACGGTAGCAACCAGCGCGGCCAGGGTCTTGTACTTGCTCATGATCTTCTCCTGAAGGGTTTACTGCGAAGGGAAACGCCAAGGGAGGTACCGTTACTGCACGCCTGCTGTCATCTCCCAGCCCGCTGCATGAGGACACGTCCATCCTCATTCGTGCCTACGCGAGCTCTGCAGCGCAGCCCCGTGTTGCCGGACCACCAACCACAGCTGGAGGCGTCCGACGTCGTGCATTCGCCTGATGCGAGTGACCGCGCACTGGACCGCACTGGCGGCGGTGATCGGAGACACGCGCAACGCATGCCCTGCCACTGATAGACGGTTCGCGTGACATGAAGCCGACAGCGTGCAGCGGACCATGACGTTGCACGCCGCACGGCGGAAATGGCGACGCCGGCCATAGGGGCCGGCGCCGGGTCAAGCAGGGTTCACGCGGTGCTGCGGATTACAGCGGACGGCCGATGCCCGAGCAGGTGCTCGGATTGTTCAGGCCGGCCGCGCTGCTGGCCAGCACGAAGCGGTTGCGGATCGCATCACGCCAGGCCTTGGTTAGCGGGATGAAACCGTGGCCGGTGATCGACGCCTCGTAGGCCGTCGGGTAGGTCGCCGGATAGTGACGGGCCAGGAAGCCGCGCAGGCTGGTGGCAACCGCCGAATCCTTGTAGCACTGGCCGATCACCAGGTTGGTGTAGCCGGCAATCGGATAGCCGGCCGACGGGTTGCCGAACACCGGCACCCAGTTGGCGGGGTTCTCGGCGGCGGTGCCGGTCGGCGGAGCGACGGTATCCAGGGTGGCCTGCACGCTCACCTGGTCAGGCGAGAAGCCCTTGACCTTGGCAACCTTGGTCGCATCGGTCAGGCTCGGGATCACGTCCGGGCCGACGTAGCCGATGCGGCCATCCACCGCATAGACAGCGTTGTACAGCGAGGTGCCGCCCGTGGCCGGCGCGGCAACCAGGAAGGCCGGCAGATTGTTGTTGGCATCGCGCTTGTACAGGTCGGCGAAGGTCGACTTCACGGCGAACGTGCCGCCGACCAGGTTCGAGGTCGCAGCCGGCTCGGCCGCGCAGGCGGCAGCCAGGAAGCGGGTGAACATTTCGCTGGTGCCACTGCTCTCGGTGCGGTAGACCACACGGATCGGACCGCTGCGGTTGGCGTCGATGGTCGACCAGTCGCTGATCGCACCCGAGAACACGCCGCAGATCTGTGCCACGCTCAGGTTGACGGCCGAACCCGGCTTGTTGAACGGGATGGTGACCGAGGTGGCCACCGACGGCACCTGGATCAGTGCGCCGTAGCGGTTGGCATTGGTCGGCTGGTTGAAGTTGGTGGTGTAGGTGCTCAGCTCGGTGCTGCTCAGCACCGAATCGCTGCCGGCGAAATGCACGGTGCCAGTGGTCGAGAACAGCGCCGAGTTGTTTTCCAGGAACGCCTTCTTGCCGGTGCCCGAACCGGTCACGGCGTAGGTGAAGTTCGCCGGCAGGATGCTGTCGGCCGAACCCTTGTAGAGGTCGGCCGGCAGCGAGGCACCGCCGCCGGTAACGGTCTGCGCCGAGGCGGCGCCCACGGTAGCGAGCAGCGCGGTGGCAACCAGCGCGGCCAGGGTCTTGTACTTGGTCATGATCTTCTCCTGAAGGGTTTACTGCGAAGGGAAACGCCAAGGGAGGAACGGTCATTGCACGCCTGCTGTCGCCAGGGGCCTCCCAGCCCGCTCTGCGACGACGTGGCTATGCTGGTCCGTGCCGATGACAGGCCGCTTAAGAAACCTGTGGAAGATCGAAAAAAGGTGTGGAGGATTGTGTGGAGAAATCCAGGCACCAGTAGATCCACGCCATGCGTGGATGTGCCGCCCATGTCGCGCGTCGGTTGATCCATCCACGCATGGCGTGGATCTACTGCACCAGCTGATTCATTTCCATGATCGGCATCAGCACGGCCAGCACGATGGTCAGCACCACGCCGCCCATCACCAGGATCATGGTCGGCTCCAGCAACGCGGTCAGTGCCATCGCGCGGCGCTCGATCTCGCGCGAGATCGTCTGTGCCGCGCGATCCAGCAGTGGTGCCAATGCGCCGGTCTTCTCGCCACTGGCTACCAGATGCACCAGGATCGGCGGATACACCTTCTGCACCTTCAGCGCAGAGCCAAGCGCCGCACCTTCGCGCACGCGTGCGGACACATCATCGGCACAGCGCGCCAGCAGTGCATTGCTCAGCGTCTGCCGGGCAGCTTCGAGCGCGCGCAGCAGCGGCACGCCCGCATCCAGCAGGATCGCCAGTGTCGAGGCGAAGCGCGCACTGTTCACCCCCAGCACGAAGCGCCCGATCATCGGCAGCCGCAGCAGCATCGCGTCCCAGCGCAGGCGCAACTCGGGCCTGCGCAGGGCCAACCGCCAGGCCACCACCAGCGCAGCGATGCCGAGACCCACCCACACGCCCCAGCTGCGCACGAAGGCGCTGGCCGCCAGCATCACCTGGGTCAGCATCGGCAGCGTCTGCCGCGCCTGCACGAACGCGGTCACCACCTGCGGCACCACGTAGCTGAGCAGGAAAATCACGATCGCCACCGATACCAGGCTAATCGCCGCCGGATAGATGAAGGCAGTCAGCACCTTGGCCTGCAGCGCGTTGCGTTCTTCGATGTAGTCGGCCAGGCGCTCCATCACTCGCGCCAGGTCGCCGGAGTCTTCACCCGCCCCCACCAGTGCCCGATAGATCGGCGGGAAATCGCGAGGCCGCGCGGCGAGTGCCACGGTCAGGCGCTGACCAGCACGTACATCCGCACGCACGGCAGTGAGTGCCTGCGCAACATGCGGGCGCTCGGCCTGCTCGATCACCGCACTCAAAGCACCTTCCAACGGCAGGCTGGCGGCCAGCAGACTGGCCAGCTGGCGCGTGGCCCAGGCCAGCTCGCTGGCGGACAGCCGCCGAGCGCCCCAGCCACTGCCGGCACTGCGCGCCGCGCTGACCTGCACAGGCGTCAGCCCACGCCCGCGCAACAGCTGGCGCGCACCGCGCGGGCTGTCGGCATCCAGCTGACCCTTCTCGATGCGGCCCTGCGCGTTGGCAGCCTGGTAGTCGAACAGTGCCATGCAGACCTCAGTCGTCGCCGGTGACGCGCAGGATTTCTTCCAGCGTGGTCACCCCGCTGTCGACCCAGCGCTGGCCGTCCTGTCGCAGGGTCCGCATGCCGGCACGCCGTGCCGCCTCTCGTAGCGCAGGCTCGCCCTGCCCTTCATGGATCAACGCGCGCGCGCGGTCGTCCACCACGAACAACTCATGGATGCCGGTGCGTCCTCGATAGCCGCTGTTGGCGCAGGCCGCGCAGCCCACCGCGCGCCATACGGTGCGACCCTCGCCGTCCACCTCGGCACGACGGCACTGCGTGCACAGCCGCCGCACCAGCCGCTGCGCCAGTACGCCGCGCAACGACGAAGCCAGCAGGAACGGCTCCACGCCCATGTCGGCCAGGCGGGTCACCGCCGAGATCGCATCGTTGGTGTGCAGCGAGGCCAGCACGCCATGCCCGGTCAGCGACGACTGCACCGCAATCTGTGCGGTTTCCAGGTCGCGGATCTCACCAATCATGATCGTGTCCGGATCCTGACGCAGAATCGCGCGCAGCGCGGTGCCAAAGCTCATGCCGATGCGCGCGTTGACCTGGATCTGGCCGATGCCGGCGAAGTCGTACTCCACCGGGTCTTCCACGGTGAGGATGTTGCTGGTGCTGCTGTCGAGCTGGCCCAGTGCGGCGTACAGCGACGTGGTCTTGCCGCTGCCGGTCGGCCCGGTGACCAGCACGATGCCGTGCGGCTGCCGGATCAACCCGGTAAACGTGGCCAGGGTGTCATCGGCCATGCCGAGTCGCTGCAGCTGCAGCCGGCCGGCATCCTTCTCCAGCAGGCGCAGCACAGCACGCTCACCATGCCCCGTCGGCACCGTGGAGACACGGATATCCAGTGGCCGGCCGCCCACACGGATCGCGATGCGCCCGTCCTGCGGCAGGCGCTTCTCGGCGATGTCCAGGTGGGCCATGATCTTGATGCGCGACACCAGCGCCGCATGCAGTGCGCGCCGGGGCTGCACCATGTCGCGCAGCGTGCCGTCCACGCGGTAGCGCACCACCGAATGGGTCTCGAACGGCTCGATGTGCAGATCGCTGGCGCCATCGCGTGCAGCCTGTGCCAGCAGCGCATTGATCATGCGGATCACCGGCGCATCGTCCTGCGCATCCAGCAGATCGGTGACCTCCGGCATGTCCTGCATCAGCCGGTCCAGGTCGACTTCGCTTTCGGCGGCACCGACCACGGCAGCGGCATCACCGCCGTCACGGTACTGCTCACCCAGCCGCTGCTGCCAGGTCGCGGCATCCAGTGTCTGGAACGGCAGCGGTCCATGCCGGCGGCGCAGCTCGGCCACGGCCCACGCCGCGGTGTCGGCGGTGCCAAGCAGCACCGGCTCGCCGCCGGCCTCGGACAGCATCACGCCATGGCTGCGCACCCAGGCGTACGGCAGCGGCGCGGCGGCGCTCACGGCCCAATCACCAGTTCCGGCGTGTAGCCCAGCCCACGCAGCTGCTGCAGTGCCGGGTCCAGCGTTGCCGGATCGCGCGGCAATCGCACGCGCAGGCGCTGCCCGCTCTCGCCCGGCGTCGCTTCGGCATAGGCCTGCAAGCCCAGTGCCCGCACCTGCGCCACGCCCTGGCTGGCACGCGCCGGGTCCAGCCCCTGTGCGAACTGCACCAGCTGAGCATCGCCGTCACCGGCCGGATACAGCGCTGCCAGGCTGGTGTTCTGCAACGGCTGGCCCTGGCCATCGCGCGCATTGCCCTGGCCGAGCACAGACAGGTCCTGCGGCGGCAACTGCGGTGCCGACAGCGCCGGCAACGCCCAGCTCTGCACGGGTTGCGCACCGGCCTGCGCATTGCGCATGTAGTCGTAGCGGTCGCGGGTCAAACGCTGGCCGGCGGCGGGGTCACGCACCACGTGCGGGCGCAGGAACACCATCAGGTTGGTCTTGGAGCGCTTGCGCGTATCACTGCGGAACAGCGCCCCCAGCACCGGCAGCTTGCCCAGCCCCGGCACCGCATCACGACCGTGGCTGACGTTGTCCTCCAGCAGGCCACCCAGGACCATGATCTGGCCATCGTCCAGCAGCACGCTGGTATCCAGCGCACGCTTGTTGGTGATGATGCCGGCGGCACTGTTGGCACTCTGCGCGTCGATGCTGCTGACTTCCTGGTAGATGTCCAGCTTCACCGTGCCGCCCTCGGAAATCTGCGGGCGCACCCGCAGCTTCAGGCCCACGTCCTCGCGCACGATGGTCTGGAACGGGTTGTTGCTGCCACCACCGCCGTCGGTGACGTAGCGGCCGCTGACGAACGGCACGGTCTGGCCGACCATGATGCTGGCTGCCTCGTTGTCCAGCGTCATCAGGTTCGGCGTGGACAGGATGTTGGCGCCGCCCTTGCTCTGCAGCGCGTTGGCCAGCGCTTTCATGTTGAGGATCTGGCCGACACCGGGCAGGTTGATGGTGCCGTCGATCACGCCGATCTTCAGGCCATCCTTGGGCAGCACGTCCAGCGTGGTACGCGCGCCGGTATTGAGCCCGCTGCCGCCGGTGGCACCACCGAAGTGGGTGCCACCAAAGGTGCGTCCATTGCCCAGCATCCACTGCACGCCCAGCTCAGCCGCGTCGGTCTGGTTGACCTCCACGATCAGGCTTTCCACCAGCACCTGTGCACGGCGCTGGTCGAGCTGGTCGATCACACGCCGCAGGTTGCGGTACACCGGCTCCGGTGCCGAGATCAGCAGGGTATTGGTGGCCACGTCCGCCTGCACCGAGATGCCGTTCTGGCTGAAGCCGGTGCTTCCCGCATCGATCGGGTCACGGCGGCTCGGGTCCAGGCGCTGCGATTCCAGCGCATTGCCTCCGGTCTTGGCCTGCTGTGGCTGCGACGGCTGCGTTGGCGGGGAACGATTGGCGTCACCCGGCAGTGGCGTGATGCCTTCATTGCTGCCCATCGCTGGTGCATCGCTCTGCCCGGCCACCACGCCACGCAGCACACCGGCCAGCTGGTTGGCCTGGGCATTGCGCAGGTAGACCACATGCAGGTTGCCGGACTCGTCCTGCGCGCGGTCCAGCTTCTCCACCAGCTGACGCGCCAGGCGGGTGCGCCCGGGGCTGCTGGAACGCAGCAGCACGCTGTTGCTGCGCGGGTCAGCCATCACCACCACCTTCTGGGTGGGCTCGGCGCCCTGCGCATCCAGCAGCGGCGCGACCATCGCCGCGACGTCAACGGCAATCCCCTGCTGCAGCTTCACCACATCGGTATCCATGCCGGCCGGTGTATCGACGCTGGCGATCACCCGTGCGATGCGCTCCAGGTTGTCGGCGTAGTCGGTGATCACCAGGGTGTTGTTGCCTGGATTGGCGGTGATCGGATTGTCCGGACTGATCATCGGACGCAGCACCGCCACCAGCGCCGCTGCGTTCTCGTAGCGCAGCGCGAAGGTGCGGGTGGTCACCTCACCGCTGGCACCACCAGTGCCGACGCGTCCTCCCAACAGCTTGGCATCGGCCTGCGGCACCACCCGGCTGACGCCGCCGTTCTCTACCACGGCGAAGCCACGCATGCGCAGTGCGCCCAGCAGCAACTGGTAGGCCTGGGTACGGCTGACCGGGCCATCGGAAACCACTGTCATCTTGCCGGTCACCCGTGGGTCGACCAGGAACTGGCGGCCGGTGAAGCGTGCGGCCATGCGCAACACGCCACCGATATCGGTGTCGACCAGGTTCAACTGCACCGGCTCATCGCGGGCGTCCTGCGCCAGCACCGACGCCGGTGCGTGGGCCATGCACACGATCAAGGCCAGTGCGGTACTGCAGGCAAGGCTGCGCATCGCCCTCATGGATGGGCACCCACGTTGAGCGCCATCACGATGTTTCCGGAAATCCGCGCCGCCGGCATGTTCGCATCCCCTGTGCGTGTCAGTTGCAGCTGCTGCAGTTCGATGGCCGGATCGGCCAGCACGGGCAGCAGCCAGTTCCACAGCGCGTCAGCGGGCACCGCGTGCACCTGCAGGTGCCAACGCCCGTCGCGCGCTTCGATATGCAGTCCGTCGGCGAGGCCGGCTGACTTGATTCCATCACGCAACCCGGCCATCGTCGGGCGCTGCCCCTGCGTCTGCTGCTGGCGCTCGCGTGCCTGCAGCAGTGGTGCCAGTACACGCGCCTGTGCCTGCAGCCGCGGCAGCTCGGCCTGCCAGTGCGTGCGCTGCTTCAGCAGCGGCTCCAGCCACAACATCCACAGACCCGCCGCGAGCAGCGCCACCACCATCACCCACAGCATCAGCCGCTCGCGCGGTGGCAGGCGTTGCCAGCGTTGCTGCAGGCCTGCCAGTCCCTCGCCCAGTCGCAAGGTTCGGGTGGTCACTGTCCAGCCCCGTTCACCCGCAGGCGTCCACCGGCTTCGCGCGCCAGCTGCAGGCCCTGCGCCCGCACCGCCTGCTGCCAGAGTTCAAGTCGCTGTGGATCATCGGCCAATGCCTGGGCATCGGCATCCAGCTCCATGTCCAGCTGGCCCGGTTGGTAATGCAGGCTGCGCACCTGCCCCGCCAGCTCCGGGACCGCCTGCAGCGTGCTGGCAACCTGGCGCTGCAGCGGCGGCAATGGCGGCGCCGGCGGTGGCACCGCAAGTGCTCGCCTCGCCTGCAACACCGGGTCCACCACATCGGTGACCTCCGGGAAGCGTGCGCTGAACTGGCGTGCCATGTCCTGTTGCAGGGCCTCGCCCTCACTTCGCCACCGCGAGACCTGCAGCTGCAGACCGAGCGCGGCCAGCAACATCGCCGCCAATGCCAGCCCGATCGCAAGCCGCGGCGCTTGCTGGCTCGCCCCGGGCAGCGGCAATGACCAGCCTGGCAAGGGGCCAGAGGCCTGCCGTTCATGGGGGATGGCGGTGGCCGGCAGGCTGTCCGGCCACGTGGGCGGCACACCATCGATCCACTGCACGGCCTGCATGCCGGCCTGTTGCAGGCGCACTGCCAACGCATGCATCACCGCACAGGCATCACGTCCGCCATACCATTGAACGAAACCCCGGTCGCGCCCGCTGCGTACCAGCAGGTGCTCGCCGCTGGCCTGCAGCGTGGCATGACCGTCCTGCCAGGGCAGCAGCAGCGGCGTCGGATACAGCGCCTGCAACCGCAGTGCACACGAAGCCAGCAGCTGCTGCGCCTGCAGCAGCGCCTGCTGGCCCAGCCAGGCCACAGGAACCGTGCCGTCCGTCGCCTGCACACCGTGGGCCAGCGCTACCTCCTGCAGGTCATCCAGCAGCATCGCCTCCACCTCACCCTGCAGCGCCGACTGCAGACGGCGCCCGGACAACGGTGGCAACTGCAGTTCCAGCAGGATCAGGTCGTTCGGATCGAGGCAGGCATGCACCGCAGCCTGCGGATGGCGCAGGCCCAGCGCCGCCAGCGTGTCGCGGCCGTGAGCCAGCACCTCGCCCTTGTGCAGCTGCGCCCAGTCCACCGCGCTGTCGGCGCGCAGACGCTCAAGCGCCGGCAAGCGCACCCGAAGCTGCACGGTCATGCGCCGATCCTCGTCCACACGCGTTGCACACGCACGCCATCGTCGCGGTACTCGCGCCAGAGCAGCGCGCGAAAATCAACCGCGCTGCCGTCAGCCTGCACCTGGCCGACTGCCAGGAACCACTCGCTATGGATACCCAGGGGAAGCACGGCCATCTGTTCGTTGCTCAGTTGAAGTCGATTGGCGATGTCGCCGCGGTTGAGCAGCCAATGACCGCCGTCGCGCTCACCGAGCAGCGCCTGCAGCCGTGCGGGCTCGACCGCAGGCGTCACCGCCTGCAGAACGCTCAGGTCGCTGGTATTGGCGTTGACCAGGGTCTGCGCCGGCAGCACCACGGTGCGTCGCGCCAGCGCCTGCAGTGCCACCGGATCGGCACCGGCCAGTGCCTGCGCGATCAGTGATTCGCGCGGCAGTGGGGCCTGTGCCTGGATGTCACCGTCGCGCAGGCGCGCCTGGATGTGGTCCGCCGCGGATGCGCAGGCACCCTGGCCCAACCCCTGTGCAGCACACAACGCGATGAACGCGCGCCGCGCCTCGGGGTCCGGCCTGCCATGTGCCAGCAGGTTGCGCAGGTTGAACATCGACTGCGCATCGACCAGTTGCAGCTGCACCGGCAACGGCGCCTGCAGTTCCAACGGGCGCGCCCAGCGCCCGCTGCGCACCGTGGTCAGCTGTTCCTTTACATCCTCACGCAGCTGCTGCGCCGCACGCTCCAGCGTGACGTCCACCGCCATGCGCACCTGCGCGCGTAGCTGGTCACCACGCAACGCACGCAGCTGCGCCGACTGCCGGGTCAGCAGTGCCGTGGCAATCACCGCCACCAGTGCCACCACAAGCAGGGCGACGATCACCGCCATGCCACGTTGACGGACACTCGAAACAGAACGCATCTGGGCTGACATCGGCCTGCCTCACAGCTGCCAGGAGCCGATGTCCGCGTTCCCGGCGTCGCCGCCGGGCTTGCTGTCCGCGCCTAGCGAGAACACATCGATGTCGCCATGGGTTCCGGGAATCTGGTACTGGTACGGATGGCCCCACGGGTCATTGGGCAGGCGATCCAGATAGGGCGTGACCGGCATCGTGCCACCGCCCTGCGGGGGCTTCACCAGTGCCTGCAGGCCCTGCTCGGCACTGGGATAGCGACCGTTGTCCAGCTTGAACAGCTTCAAGGCCTGCATCAATGCGGCAATGTCCTGGCGCGCCGCCACCACGCGTGCCTGGTCGGGACGGTCCATCAACCGCGGCACGATCAGCGCGGCGAGGATGCCGATGATCACCACCACCACCATGATCTCGATCAGGCTGAAACCCTTCTGCCGAGCTTTGCGACCACGAACCTGCCTTGCCATTGTTCCGCCCTCGTCATCCTGGAAGAGACCGCTGCGCCATGGTCAGCGGTGCATGTGTCAGTACGATAAACATCCGCCGGCAATTCGCTGCGCGTGTGCCTGTACGGGCGCACCACGCGCAGCCGGTGCACATGCAGACTCGAACAGATGCCGCGGTACGCTGGCCAGCGCATCGTCGATGCAGCCGCGCAGCAACGGATGCGCGCAGGCCTGCAGCAGCCGCACGCACTGCATCGGAGACCACGCTGTTCCATGATCGAGGCCGATGAACATCCGATAGGCCTGGTGATAGCGCAGGTCGTCGTACACGCGCTGGGCACTATTCAGATCGCGCATGACCACCAGCAGGGCCGCGCGTTGCAGCAGCCGCGCATCGCCTGCATCAAGCGGCAGCGGGCTCATGGCCGCTTCGGGCCAGGGCCGCAGCTGCAGATCGATGGCTTTTCGCAGCGCCACCAGTGGGTGCGCACTACCATCCAGCGCCGCCCAGCGCGCCGCATCTGCCCAGGCGTCACTGGACAGCACCCAGACCCAGGAGTGCCCATAGCGCTGCACGTTCAATGGCGTATGCCGCGCCTGCTCCAGTGACTGGCTCAGGTGACGATCCAGCTCCAGCATGCTGATCCTGCGACTGTCTGCCATCGGCGCCGCCCGTGCTCCGCGACGCGTGGTGCGCCGTACTCTGGAGAAGACGTCAGCAAGGCAGGTGAAGCGACAGCGCACATGCAGCTCTGTGCGCTGCGTGGCGCTTCATCGCCAACGTCATCGCAGCGTCATCCGCCTGCAGGCTTCGCGCTCCAGTCGCGGTGCGTCGCCCCCGCAACGGCGCGCCAGTATCGCCACATCGCTGCGCGCGGCGAACGCGGCCAGCGCATCGGTCATCTCCGCGTCATCGCACCATGACCCCATCGCAACGCGCAGCGCCGGCAATTGCCAGCTGTCCATCACACCGTGGGTACCGGCCACGAACCAGTGCCACAGCCGATGGTGCAGCACCTGCTCATGCAGCTGCGCCAGATCGTCAATGCCATGAACCCCCGTCAACAGCAGTGCGCGCGCGAGGGCCGCAGGTGACAACGCACCGGCTTCAGACAGGGGAAGCGCCTGCTGCTGCAGGCGCAACAGCATCGCCAGCGGGTGCGACTGCGGATCGAAGTCCAGCAGCACAGCCTTTTCCTGCCACTGCGCGTCGGACACCACGCACACCCATGGCGAGCCGTAGCGGTGCACCATCAACGGCCGTCGCTGGGTTGTTTCCAGCAACGCCGACAGATTGCGACGCAGATCCAGCACACCGATGGTCTCGTTGCGCATCCTTGGCTTCTCCTTGCTTGCAACAGCCCTGCGCGGTGCGCACGGCCAGCGTCTTCATCTATCCAAGGACGGCAATGCCACCCGGAAAGCGACGCAGATCCAGCGACATCGTCAGTCGCAGCTGCTCCAGTGCCGCGTCCGGATCATCGATGCGGAAGCGACCGCTGACCGGTGCGCGCGCCAATGCCGATTCGCCCAGCAGTACCTTGCCGCGGCGGTAACGGTTGATCTCCTCCACCACCTCACGCAGCGGTGCGCGGCGGAACACCAGCATGCCCTCGGTCCAGGCACTCACTTCCGACGCCACGGCCTCGGTCACCACACCACCGAGGCGCTCGTCGTACTGGGTCTGCTGGCCCGGCTGCAGCTGCAGCCGGCCCTGCGGATGCTCGATGCGGGCACTGCCCTGCAGGCAGGTCACCCGCACCTGGCCATGGGTGTTGCGTACGTCCAGGCGCACCGCTCCCTCATCGGCAATCACGCAGCCCGGGCCCGCGAACAACGCCAGGCGCAGGCCGGCCTGGGTCTCGATCGCGGCCTGGCCCTGCACCAGCTCGAAGCCTTCGCCCTGCGTGTCCGCGCGGCGGCGCAGGCTGCTCTGCGTATCCAGTTCGATCTTCAGCTGCGGCAAGGGTGCAATCTGCAGCCGTTCACCGGTGCCGGTGTGGAAATCGGCCGCCATCGCCGTCACCGAGGGCCATAATCCCAGCGGCGGACGGATCGCCGCCACCACCACCAGACTGGCCGGCGCGGCAATCGCCGCGCCCAGGAAGGCACGCCGGCTCCAGCGCTGGGCCGGCGACGGCGCGACCGGTTGGCGCGCGGCGGCGGGCAGCTGCTCGCCGGCCAGCCGCACCTGCTCCCACTGCCGGCGCGCACGTCCGAACGCTTCACGATGACGCGGGTCGGACTCGCACCACGCGCGGAACCGGCGCCCGTCGGCGGCGGTCGCCTCGCCCGAGGTCAGCCGCACCACCCACGCGTGCGCCTGACGCTCAACGGCATCCAACGGGCGTTGCGGGCGATCGTCAGGATCCATGGGGGCTCATGCCGGACCCGCACGCTGCGGGGTTCTGCTCGGCGTCAAAGTGTAGACGGATGCCGTCGCTCAGAACCGCACCTGGCGCCCCTGCCCGCTGCGCTCGGCCAGGTAGTCCTGGGCCGCCTTCAGCTCACGCTGCACCAGTCGCAGCGACACACCGAGGTGGTCGGCCACGTCGCGCTGCTGCAGGCCGTCGACACGGATCGCCAGCAGGATGCGGCGACGACGCTCGGGCATGCGCTGCAGCAGGCCGACCATGTCTTCCAGCGCGAAGTCCAGTTCGGCCGCCTGCGCCGGGCCGGGTGCCGGGTCGGCCATGTCCATCAGCGTATCCACCTCCTCCAGGCTCAGCAGGCGGTGGTCAGCACGTTGGCGGTCGATCACGGTGTTCATTGCCATGCGCAGCAGGTAGGCCGCGGGGTTCTGCACGGCGTCCAGGCGGTCACGGCGCGCGCTCAGGCGCATCCAGGTGTCCTGCAACGCGTCGCCAGCCAGCTCTTCCGAGCCCAGCTTGCGCACCAGCCGGCGCTTCAACTCATCGTAGGCACCCAGAAGGTGGTCCATCAGGTCAACTGCCCCAGCCGTACCGTTGCTCATGTTCGAATCCTTGAAGTCATGGAAGGGGCGCGCGCCGGCCACAGTCGTGGTCGGTGCCGGAAGGTCGGATCTGCAGCGTTACCGGCTGCGCCAGCGCGCCAGCCTCGGCCGCCAGCACCAGGCCCTGCATCGCCTGCAGCAGGCGTGCATCGCGACGGGCGCTGCCACTGCCTGACAGCAGCTCGGGCGCATGCACCCGGCCTTCGCTGTCGACATGGAAACGCAGCGTCGCGGCATAGCGGCCGGGCGCGATCTCCGGGTCGTCACAGAACACTGCGCGCAGGCGCTGCTGCAGCCCGCCGTAGCGACGCCGGCGCTCGGCATCGGGAAGATCGACGCCAACACCGGGTTCGGCGACGGAGGACGTGCCCCGGCGCAGCACCACACGCTGCTCGCCGATCACCTCGGCCTCGATACCGGAGTCCTGCAACAGCACCTGTAGCGCAGGCAGCGGCGCCAGGCTGGCGCGCAGCGCATGGCTGCTGCGGCCCGCAGCAAGATCGCCCGGGTACATCACCGACCACCCGCTGATGACGCTGAAGCGCTCGACCGCCTGTTCCAGCGGCTGCGCGGGGATGTCGTAGGCATGAACACCGTCCTGCGCGGCGGCGGCAAAGGACAGCAGCAGCCATGCGGCGATGGCCACCTTCCAAGTTCTGACCGCATGGTGTCCATTCAGCCCCCTGACGTAGAACACATGACCCTCGGCAGCGACAGCAGCTGCAGTGGACGCGCACCACGACCGGAACCCCGGCCCGCGCGCGACCCGCAAGCGGGCTCAAACCGTACCGGGGGCACATGTCATTGCGATGACCGCCGCCCACAGCCTGGCGTCGAGCCAGGCTCCGTAGAGCCAGTCACGCATCAGGAATCAATGAATCGAACAGACCACGCCATCTCCGCATGGGGGTCAGAGCCCATTGCGAAGCAACGGGATCCAACCCCGACAGATCGCGGGGAACTGTCAGGCAGCGGGGCGGTGTGGCCAGGCAGGACCGTTGGCGCCATGGATGGCGCCATCGAGCCCCCAAGGAAGGGTTTACGGCGTGTCCTGCCTGGCCACACCGCCCCGCCGCCCCACGGAGCATCGCTGTTGCTGTTGCTGTTGCTGTTGCTCCTGAGGTTGCCGGCCAGCGGCCGGCACTACCCGCGGGTGCCGGGTGCAACCCGGCCGCAACCACCCATCCCTCAAAGCGGCAGCTGGGTCGTCTGCTTGATCCGCTGCATCGGAATCTCGGTCTTGGTGTTCTGCACCCCGGCAATCCGGTTCAGGTGCTGCATCTGGAACTGCCGGTAGGCATCAAGGTCCGCCACCGCCACCCGCAGCAGGAAATCGCAGTCGCCCGCCATCAGATGGCATTCAAGCACTTCCGGGAAAGACTTGATGCTGTTGATGAAGTGGTTGGTGGTGTCCTCGTCCTGCCCGCGCAGCCAGACCCGCACGAACACCGTGAAGCCACGGCCCACCTTGGCCTCATTCAGCAGGGCAACGTAGCGGTCGATGTAGCCGCCCTCCTCCAGCAGCCGTACCCGCCGCAGGCAGGCCGACGGCGACAGCCCGACCAGCCGGGCCAGCTCCAGGTTCTGCAGGCGGCCGTCGCGCTGCAGGGCGTCGAGGATGCGCCGATCGAGGTTGTCGAGTTGATACTGCATGCAATTTCGCCCTTGACGCCTTCAGCCGCATGAAATTTCAATCATCCAGAATCAAGTGGCATCAACGCAACCCGATTTCGCGATTGGACCGCTAGCATGGGCCACCCCCACCTCGTTGTGCCGCTCCATGGACGCCCGTACCACCCTCCCCCTGCCCGACACCTGCGATACCGCCCCGCGTGCCGAATTCCTGCGCGGCCTGCGTGCCGCCGTGCCGGTGATGATCGGCTTCATTCCGTTCGCCCTGGTGCTCGGCGCGCAGGCGGCCCAGAAGGGCCTGAGCGCACTGGAAGTGCCACTGATGACCGGCCTCAACTTCGCTGGCGGTTCGGAGTTCGCCGCCGTCGAACTGTGGACTTCGCCACCGCACATCGCATTGATCGTGGCGATCACCGCGCTGGTCAACAGCCGCCACCTGCTGATGGGCGCCAGCCTGGCCCCGCTGCTGCAGCATCTGCCGCGCCGCCGGGTGCTGCCGGCGCTGTTCTTCATGTGCGACGAAAGCTGGGCGATGGGGGTTGCCGATGCGCGCCGCCGTGCGCTCGGCTTCAGCCTGGCCTATTACCTGGGCGTTTCGGCAGGGCTGTACACGGTCTGGGTGGCCTGCACGGCACTGGGCGCGATCGTCGGCCCGATGTTGGGCGACATCCATGCCTACGGTTTCGACATGGCCTTCCCTGCGGTATTCCTGGTGCTGCTGCGCGGCATGTGGCAGGGCATGAAGGCAGCACGGCCGTGGCTGGTCAGCCTGATCGTGGCCGCCGCCACCTACCTGCTGATCCCGGGCGCGTGGTACGTGGCCAGCGGCGCACTGGCCGGCCTGGCGGCCGCCTGGCTGCTGGCGGAGGACGCGGAATGATCTTCAATGGACTGATCCACTGGACCTCGGTGCTGACCATCGTGCTGATGGCCGCCGCCACTTACCTGACCCGCATCGTCGGCTTCCTCGCGCTGCGCAACCGCACGTTGAGCAGGCGCGCCGTGACGGTGATGGAAGCTGCGCCGGGCTGCGTGCTGATCTCGGTGATCGCCCCGGACTTCGTCGCCGACAAGCCCGCCGACCTGGCTGCACTGGCGATCACCCTGCTGGCCGCCACGCGGCTGTCGATGCTGCCGACGGTGCTGATCGGCGTGGCCTCGGCCGGCGTGCTGCGCTATCTGATGGGCTGAACGCAAGAACGCATTCACCACGTGTTGCGACTGGAGACTCAAATGTCGCCATTGGCACGACCTGAGCGTTCGTCTGGCAGTTCAAACGTGGCCCGGAGCCACCTGCTGGAGGTGTTTGAAAAAATTCCGATTGCCTGATCGAGCCGGAGTCGATACGCATTGATTGCCGAGTCGGCTGGTCGAGCTGATCGGTCAATCGAAGTCCTACACGGAGAATACCAATGAGCAATCTACGAACTATCGTGGTGGCAATAGGTATCACTCTCACCTCTGCCGGCTGCGGGCCAATGGAGTGGCAGTTGAGTGCATCGTGTGAAGAAACCAAGAAGTGCCGGATAGAAGGCAGGATCGGTGGCAAGATCGGCGGAGGAGAACGCAATGGCCTACCCTGGTTCGAGCGGATTCTGCAGGCGTCGACATCAGAAGTGCCAGATGCCGCGCAGTTCGAAATCGACGTCTCGGGTTCATCCATAGCCTTCCCAGCCAATGGATCTGTAACTCTGCTGCTGTTCGATGGCCGGCAAGGATCCACCATCGCCGCCAAGCAGTTCCAATGGCATCGAACAGGAACCCTCCTTCGACTTGTCGATCCGGATGGTGCGAACGCGTGGGCCGCAGCTGCGGCCGGTCCGGCTACCGAGTTGAGGTACGACCTCGCAACATTCGATGTAGGTGCGGCTCCTGGGCCAAACACCATTGCGGCGGCCTCTCGATACAGAGGAGCCACCAAGGCGGCCTCAGTCTCGGACTTTCAAGTCTGTACGAAGTATCCATCGCCGTATCAGTGCGGGCTGACCCCTTGATGCAACGCCGTCAGTCCAAGCGTACCCAACCGGGCTCCATTCTTGGGCACTACGCTGGCCTGACGGCAATCCTTCTGGCCACAAGTGCGTGCCAATCCATTCAGCTGCCTCCCCGGAACCTGGTCGGCAACGATGGCGCATATGCCACACTGCTGCGAGGCCCTTCCTCACATCTGAAGATCAGCACAGTGTCGGTGCTATCCGGCCCGGAAAGCTCGGAGCATCCCAATCGATCCATCCAGTGCAGGTGGTCATCCGTCGCAACTCGAGTTCTCTGGGCAGATGGAGCGCTCTCGGCCGCGCAGGCGTCTCGGCTCTGCAAGGCCGCCGCACGATCCGCTGGACTGCCGCTCCAGGCCAATGGGCTTGAACGGACGCCTGTGCGCTATCAGCTCACGATCGTAAGTGACGGAGGTGGCATCTGGCGACAACTGCCAGGACCAGAGCAGTCAGGCCAGATGGTCAGCTTCTGGTTTCCCTCCAGCCCCGAAATCGATTCGCTGCGCAGGCGCGCGATCGCCACCACCGCACACGAGTTCCAGCATATCGCCACTGTATTGTCAGGGCAGCCTCGGCGCGGCAGTCAGCGTGAACCTGACGCCTATCTGGCAGGTGCATGTGCCCAGCTGTTGATCGAAGGCGCCCTTGCACGTGCGGACCTCCCTGGCGGACACGACCCCCGAGCTGATCCGTTTCTGCCACCCGCGGCCAGGCACTCCGCGCATGCGGGCAGTACGACCGCAACAGCGCTGCTGCGGTTCTTCGGTGACGCGGAAACCTTGCGCATCAATGAGGGAGGCCGCCACCTGGTGCAGCATTGCCACGAGACGATCGGTTTTCCTCTGCAGCAGTGAACGCCCACTGCGACACCCCGTCGCAGGCCGTCGCGCCATCCGCTTGATCAATGTCAAACCGCCCGCCGCCGCGCGGGCGTATTTCTATGCAGGACCCGAACACGCCGGCGCTGCCGGCATCCACAAGGACCCTGCGATGAGCTACATCCCCGACAACGTCCAGCTTCTGAACGCCATGCAGAACGTCATGGTGATCTCCACCACCGACCTGCAGGGCAATATCACCTATGCCAACGACCTGTTCTGCACGCTCACCGGCTTCGCCCGCGAGGAACTGATCGGCCAGCCGCACAGCATCGTGCGCCACCCGGATGTGCCCAAGGCGGTCTACAAGGACATGTGGGACACCATCAAGGCCGGCAAGACCTGGACCGGCATCGTGCCCAACCTCGGCAAGGGCGGCGTGCTCTACGTGGTAGACACCACCGTGCAGCCGCTGTTCGACGCCGACGGCAACATCACCTCGTACATCAGCATCCGCCGCGTGGTGAACGACCTGATGCAGAACTACGACCTGGTCGAGTTCAGCAAGGAAAAGTTCGACGACTTCTACGAGGCCGCGTGAACGCCCTCCCGGCCAGTACGCCCTTCAGCCGCCTGCTGGTGGGTTTCGCGTCCGAGTCGGGCAACGCCCGCGCCCTGGCCCAGCGCCTGGGCGCGGACCTGCAGCCGCACGGGCCGCAGGTGCTCCCGTTCAACGACATCGACGTGGCCAGTCTCGGCCACGGCGATGTGCTGCTGGCGATCTCCAGCTCGTTCGGCGATGGCGAACCGCCGGCCAATGGCGAGCAGTTCTTCGAAACACTGCGCCAGACCCCGACGCTGCGCGGCCTGCGCTATGCGGTGTTCGGCCTGGGTGACACCGGCTACCCCAGTTTCTGCGGCTTCACCAAGGCGCTGGATGTAGCACTAAGCGAGCGCCAGGCCCAGCCGCTGCTGCACCGCGTGGACGCCGATCTGGGCTACGAGCAGTTCTTCCAGCAATGGCAGCCGGTGCTGGGCCAGGTGCTGGAGGGTGACCTCAGCGCTGGCCAGGACCTGCGCCTGCAGGTCACCGCCTATGGCGAAGACAATGCCTTTGCCGCCCCCATTCTCGAGCGTCGCCGCCTGAACAGCAGCGACCCGGCCGCGTGGCACCTGCAACTGGACATTGCCGGCAGTGGCATGGCCTATCGCGCGGGCGACACCCTGCACGTAGTACCCGAGAACGATCCTGCCCTGCTGCAGGCATTGGCCACCTGGTACGGCGACACCACCGCCGTGGCCGCCCTGCATGACCGCGAGCTGCGCCTGCTGAGCAAGGGGGTGCTGCGCGAATTGGCCCGGCTCAGTGGCAGCGAATTGCTGAAGGACCTGTTGAAGGTCAGCCAGAAGCTTGAACTGGACGCCTACCTGCACGGCCTGGACCTGCTGGATGTGCTGCAGGACCACGCCACGCCGGACAGCGTGCCGCTGGCCCGGTTGCGCGAACTGCTGTCACCGCGGCTGCCGCGCGCCTATTCCATCGCCTCGCACCCGTGCGACGACCAGCTGAGCCTATGCGTGCGCGAAGTGCGCTACACCCTGCGCGGCCGCGAACGCTTCGGCACTGCCACCGGCAGCCTGCTGCATGGCGGCGACCATGCCCGTGTGTACTGCCGCTCCAACCCCGGATTCCATCTACCTGACACCGGCGAAGCGCCGCTGCTGCTGGTCGGCACCGGCACCGGCATCGCACCGCTGATGGGCCTGATGCAGGAGCTGCAGGCCAACGCCTGCGAACGTGAAGTGCACCTGGTGTTCGGCGAGAAGCATCGCCAGCACGACTACCTGTACCGCGACCAGCTGCAGGACTGGCACACGCGTGGCGTGCTGGCCGGCCTGCATACCGCGTTCTCGCGCGATGGCACCGAAAAGGTCTATGTGCAGCACGTGCTGCAGCAGCACGCCAGTGAAGTGCGCGATGTCCTGGCCCGCGGCGGGCATCTGTACCTGTGCGGCAACAAGAACCACCTGGAGGGCGCGGTGCGCGAGGCCATCGATGCCATCGGTGGTGAAGGACACTGGGACACACTGCGGGGCGAAGGCCGCACGCACTGTGAACTGTATTGATCCGTTGATCCTGTAGAGCCGAGCCCACGCTCGGCTGCTGTTGGCGGTGTCGCGCAGAGCAGCCGAGCATGGGCTCGGCTCTACAGGTGCAGGTCAATCGCCGACGATGCGGCCGTCGACCACGCGCGCCACCTGCTGGCCGAACATGGCCACGTCCTGCGGGTCGTGGCTGATCAACAACAACGGGATGCCGGTCCGGTCCAGCACGGTTTCCAGCTCCTGGCGCAGGTGCTGGCGCAGGTCGTGGTCCAGTGCGGAGAACGGCTCATCCAGCAGCAGCGCCTGGGGCTGCGTCACCAGGGCGCGCGCCAATGCAGTGCGCTGGCGCTGGCCACCGGAGACCTGCGAGGGCAGCAGATCGCCCACCGTGTCGATGCGGAATGCGTGCAGCCACTGCTCCACCGCATCGAAGCGCTGGCGCGCGCGCGGATTCAACCACCCGCGCTCCAGCCCGAACGCCACGTTCTGGCGCACGCTCAGGTGCGGGAACAACGCGTAATCCTGGAACACGTAGCCCAGCCGGCGGCGCTGCGGCGGCAGATCCACGCCGTTGGCCGCATCGAACAAGGTCTGCCCCTGCACGCGCACATGTCCCTGCCCGGGCCGCAGCAGCCCGGCCACCGCCTTCAGCGTCAGGCTCTTGCCGGCACCCGAGGGTCCGAACAGCACCACCTGCCGCTGCGTGCACTGCAGCGATACGTCCAACACGAAATCCTGGCCGGCCGCCCGCAGGCGGCGCTGCACCTGCAGGTCAAGCCACATCACGCAGCTCCCGGCGACGTCCGCCCACCAGCCGCGCAGCCAGCAACAGGATCACGATGCAGACCACCGAGGTCAGGATCACCAGCGCATTGGCCCTGCCATCCTGACCGGCCTGCACCGCCTCGTAGATGGCAATCGACAGCGTCTGCGTCCGGCCGGGAATGCTGCCCGCCACCATCAGCGTCGCGCCGAACTCGCCCATCGCGCGTGCAAACGCCAGCAACAGACCGGCAAGAATGCCACGCCAGGCCAGTGGCAGCGTGATGCGGAAGAACACCGCCGCTTCGGACACTCCGAGCGTGCGTGCGGCCTGCTCCAGCTGCCCGTCCACTTCCTCGAACGCCGCGCGCGCCGGCTTGAACACCAGCGGCAACGAGGCCACCGCCGCAGCGATCACCGCGGCCTGCCAGGTGAACACCAGGTTGATGCCAAACCACGATTGCAGCCACGCACCGATCGGGCCGTTGCGACCGATCAGCACCAGCAGGTAGTAGCCCAGCACCGTTGGTGGCAGCACCATCGGCAGGGTCAGCAGCGAATCCAGCAGCTCACGGCCTGGAAAGCGCCGACGGGCCAGCAGCGCGCCCAGTGCCACGCCCAGCACCAGATTGATCGCGGTGGCCCAGCCAGCCACCTTCAGCGACAACCCCAATGCGCTCCAGTCCAGATCCATGCCTCAGGGCGTGCCGAACCCGTGTTTGGCCAGGATCGCCTGGCCCTGTGCCGAACGCAAGAAGGCGGTGAAGCGCCTGGCTTCCGCCTGCTGTGGGCTGGCCTTGATCACGGCCAGCGGATAGGCAATGCGCCCAGACACCGGCACCGCAAAGGCGCGGCGCACGCGGTTGGGCATCGCCTGCGCATCGGTGGCATAGACGAAGCCGGCATCCACTTCACCCCGCGCCACGTAATCCAGCGACTGGCGCACGTTCTGCGTCGTGATGATCCTGCCCTGCAGCGGCGGCCACAGGCCTGCCACTTCCAGCGCACCCTTGGCATAGCGGCCGACCGGCACGCTGTCCGGGTTGCCCAGTGCGATGCGCTGCACACCAGCACCGGCCAGGTCCTTCAAGGTATGCGGCGCAGCCTTGGCCTGCGGCGGCACCACCACCCACAGCGCATTGACCGCGAACACCTCGCGGGTGCCGGCCGCCAGCAGGTCCTGCTGCTGGGCCTGGTCCATCGTGGTTTCATCGGCCGACGCGAACACATCCACCGGTGCGCCGCGGCTGATCTGCTGCAGCAGCACGCCGGAGGCAGCGAAGTTGAAATCCACCTTGGTTCCCGGGTGCGCCTTTTCGTAGGCCGCGCCCAGTTCGCGGAAGCTCTCGGTCAGGCTTGATGCCGCCGACACCGTCAGCTCGGCCGCCCAGGCCGGCACCGTGGACAGCAGGCCCAGCAACAACAGTCCAGCTCGCTTCATCGTCGGCTCCCGGCCAGGTTCAGTTCGGATCGGATTCGTCGGCCACCGCCAGCGCTGCCAGGCGCTCGGGCTGCAGCAGCAGGATCTCGCGCTGCTTCACCACGATGATCCCATCATCGCTCAGGCGGCGCAGCACGCGGCTGGCGGTTTCCGGCGCCATCCGCAGGTAATTGGCGATCTCGGTACGCGCCATCGTCAGGTTGAAGCGCGTGGCGGAAAAGCCGCGCCGCGCGTAGCGCTCGGACATGTCCAGCAGGAACGCAGCCATGCGTTCTTCGGTACGGTGGTTGGCGGCCAGGGTCGCGACCTTGCCGATCTCCGCGCTGAGCAGGCTGAACAGCTTGGCCTGTAGCCCCGGCATGCGGGTGGCCAACAGGCTGAGCTTGGGGAACGAGATGCGGCACAGGTGCACGGTGTCCAGCGCCACCGCATTGCAGGGAAAGCGTGAACCGTGGATCGCGTTGAGGCCGATCACTTCACCCGGCAGGCTGAAGCCCAGCACCTGCTCGTTGCCCTGGCTGTCATCGACGAAGGTCTTGACCATGCCAGCGCGCACCGCAGCAATCGAATCGAACGATTCGCCAGCGCGGAAAATGTAGTCACCCGCATGGAACGGACCGACATGGTCCACCAGCACGTGCAGATCGCCCAGTGCTGTCTTGTCGTAACCCTGCGACATGCATGCGTCGGAGAACGCACAGGTACTGCAGAAGTGCAGTGCGTCGCCATCATCGGCGGCGGCGGGGTTGGGTGTGGCCCGGCCGAGACGGCCCTGCGAAGGCGGAATTGAAGACATCGGTGCAAGACTCAAGCGATGGCGGCCGCCGGCCGGAAGCATGCGGCCATCATACGCCACAGCAGGCGCCCTTCTTCGGCCAGGCGCAGTACGCGCGCATCCCACTGCGCCCAGCCGCGTGCCAGCAACGGCGACAACGCGGGCAGCTGGTCGGCAAAACATTCCTCGAACGGTTCATCGTTGCGCCACTCGAAGGCAGCCGCATCGAGGGCGTGGTCACAGGCAATGCTCTGCGCCACTTCGGCCACCAACCGCTCGTCCTCGGACAGGATCAACCCGGCAGACACGCCCATGTGCCCGGCCTGCAGCCGCGCACGCCATTCGCCCAGTTCGTCCTCCAGCCGGTAGAACACCTCGCCGATCTGGCTGCAGGCGGACAGCCCAAGGCCGATGAAATCGCTGCGGTCGCGGCGTGGCACACCGGCAAGATCGCAATGGCGCTGGCCATCGCCCGGACCGTGCGGGTTCGGCAGATCGCCGCGCTGATAGTGATCGCCACCAATCGGTTCGTAACCCGCAGCGCGCAGCAGGCGCCAGGCCTGCAGCCAATGGACGGCCGAGGGATGTTCCGGCAGCGCACACGGCGCCGGCAGCAGGATGCGCTCCGGCGCCTCGGCCAGCACCTCGTGCAGCCGTTCAATGAAGCCGGCGTCCTCGCTGCCGGGTACCCGCAACTGGTAGTAGCGCGCGGTGAAGCCCACCTGTCGCGCCTGTGCCAGCAGGGTCGGCCCCGGTGCATCGGCACGATCGATCACGTTCAAGCGGGTGCAGCCCACCGCACGCAGCTGCGCCGGCGCCAGCGCGCTGCCTGCGTCCAGCCGCACCTCCACCTGGGGCCGCGCCACGGTGCGCAGGTGCTGCGGCACCGCATCCAGCAGCTGGCCCAGCTGCGGCGGCGGCAACGTCTCGGCCAGCCCCAGCTGCAGCACCATCGCCACCACTTCACGGTCCTCGGCCAGCGCGTCGGCCTGCAGCCGCAGCGCCAGCAGCAGGGTATCCAGATACGCCTGCGGTGGCGCATCGCGTCCGCCACGGCCGGCCTGGAAGCCGAGCGTCAAGCCACGCGGAATCAGGTGCTCGTTGCTGGCGCGCACGGCGGCGCGCCACCCGCTTTCGCCAAAGCCGGTGCTGAACTGGTCAGCCGGCGGAAACAGCACGTGCCGGGGCTGCCGCAGCAATGCCGCCTGCAGCGCAGTGTCCTCGCTCTCGTCAACGTGGAAGCTCATGGCAGACATCTTCGCGCGTTCCTCTTCGCGTGGCCCTGATTGAAATCAAGCGCGGCGCATCTGATGGTTGCTGCCGGCCAGCGGCCGGCACTACCCCTTCACCCACCATTTGGTAGTGCCGGCCGCTGGCCGGCAAACACCTTCACCCGCCGCGCACCCGCTCGGCGGCGGCCGCATCGATGGCTTCGGGCAGATCGGTTTCGCGGTCGATCTGCGGGAAGTGGCGGCGTTCCATGCGACGGATCGCAAAGTGCATCCACGCCAGTGCAGCCGCCACCAGCACGAACAGCAGCATGAAGCAGCTGCTCCAGATGCCCACCGCGTCATTCAGCGCGCCAAACACGATCGGCAGGATGAAGCCACCCAGGCCACCGATCATGCCGACCACGCCGCCCACCGCACCCACGTGCTTGGGGTAGTACACCGGAATATGCTTGTAGACCGCGGCCTTGCCCAACGACATGAAGAAGCCCAGCACGAACACCAGCACGGTGAACATCACCACCCCGATGGCCAGATGGAAGTGGATCGGGCCATGGATGCCCTTCACCACATACTCGGTATCCGGGTAGGCCAGCAGGAAGGTGCAGATGGCCGACACGCCGAAGGTCCAGTACATCACCCGGCGCGCGCCCATCCGGTCCGACATCCAGCCACCGACCACGCGGAACAGGCTGGCCGGGATCGAATAGCACGCCGCCAACATGCCGGCGTGGCCCACGTCCATGCCATAGGCGCCCACCAGGTAGTGCGGCAGCCACAGCGCCAGCGCCACGAAGCCGCCGAACACGAAGAAGTAGTACAGCGAGAACCGCCAGACCTGCAGGTTCTTCAGCGGCGCCATCTGCTCGGCGAACGGGACCGGCTTCACGCCCTCGCGGCGGCGCTGCTCCAGCGACGGGTCTTCCTTGCTGAAGAGGAAGAACAGCACCGCGGTAACTGCCAGCGCAACGGCCCAGACCTTGGCGACCATGGTCCAGCCGGCCGCCACCATCACCAGCGGCGCCAGCAGCTTGGTCACCGCCGAGCCAATGTTGCCGGCACCGAAGATGCCCAGTGCGGTGCCCTGTTTGCTGGCCGGGAACCACTTCGAGACGTAGGCCACGCCCACCGAGAAGTTACCGCCGGCGATGCCCACGCACAGCGCGGCAATCAGGAACTGGGTGTAGGTCTGTGCGTAGGTCAGCATCCAGGTGGCCACTGCGCCACACAGCATCACCAGCACCATCACCTTGCGGCCACCGAACTGGTCGGACCAGATGCCGAGGAAGACGCGGCTGACCGAGCCGGTCAGCACCGGCGTGGCGATCAACAGGCCGAACTGGGTGTCATTCAATCCGAGCTGTTGACTGATCTGGATACCGATGATCGAAAAGATCATCCACACCGCGAAGCACACGGTGAAGGCGAACGTGCTCAGCCACAGCGCACGTTGCTGCTGCCCGGCACTGGCGGGGGCAAGGGCCTGGTTCATGAATTTTCCTCGTTCAAGGGGGTTCAGCCGATATCCGCTTCGGCTTCGATCTCATCCAGCCCGCGCACCGGGTAGCGCTCCTGCAGCTGCAGCAGGTAGGCCTGCACCTCGCGTTGCCGTACCTGTAGCTCCAGGTAGTCACGCAGCTGCGGCAGCACCGTTTCGAACGGCTGCGGCTGGCCTTGCTCGCGGGCATCGACGCAGACCACGTGGTAGCCCCAGCGCGATTCCACCGGGAAACCGGCCAGGCCCTCGCGCAGGCGGAACACCTGGCGGTCGAACTCCGGCGTGGTCTGCCCACGCTGCAACCAGCCCAGGTCGCCGCCCTCGCTGCTGGATGGGCAACGCGAATGGCGCAGGGCGAAATCGGCGAACAGGTGCGGCGACTCCTTCAGCAGCCCGACCAGTCGCTCGCCCTCGGTGCGTGCGGCAAAGCGCCCGGCCACATCATCGGCCGGCGCAGCCAGCAGGATATGGCGCAGGCGCACGCGGTCGGGGGAGCGGAAGCGCTCCGGGTTCTGCTCGAAGTAGCGCCGGCAGTCTTCATCGGTCGGCACGCGGTCTTCGATCGCATCTTCCAGCAGTTGCTGGATCAGCACTTCCTCGTCGCTTACCCGGTTGCCCTCCGGCGCCTGCAGCCCAAGCCGCTGCGCTTCCAGGCGCAGCAGCTCACGCACCACCAGTGCACGTGCCGCTTCAGCACGTGACTGCTCCGGGCGCATCGCCCGGTGGTGCTGCATCTCGCGGGCGATGTCAGCCTCGCTGATCGCGGTCTCGTCCACGAACAGCCGGCACGGTGCCGGCTGCCCGAGCGAGCGCGGCCCCTGCGCTGCCGCGTCATGGTGGTGCGAATGCGCCTCGGCGGGAACCGGCGCAGCGGAGTCGATCACGGTGATCGGCAGGAATTTCGGCAGGCTGCCCATGGCTTACTCCCGCGGACCGTAGCGCAGCGTGGCCTGGCGGCGGCGCACCACTTGGTACGGCCTCCACAGGTAACTGATCGGAATGCTCCACACGTGCACCAGGCGGGTGAACGGCGCGATCAGGAACAGGGTCAGGCCCAGGAAGATATGCATCTTGTAGACCCAGCTGACGCCCTCGATGTAATCAGCGGCACCGGCGCGGAAGGTCACGATGTGCTGCGCCCACTCGGCCAGCTGCACCATCACCCCGCCGTCCAGGTGGCCGGACGAGATGCGGATGCTGTACAGGCCCAGGCACAGCTGGGCGAACAGCAGCACCAGTACCAGGGTGTCACCGAAACTGCCGGTGGCCCGCACGCGCGCGTTGAACAGGCGGCGTACCAGCAAGATGCTGATGCCGATGAAGCACAGTGCGCCGAACACACCACCAACCACCATCGCCAGCATCTGCTTCTGCGAGGAGGTGATGAAGTGCTCGTACACCGCGTGCGGGGTCAACAGGCCGACCAGATGACCACCGAGGATGGCCAGGATGCCGATGTGGAAGCAGTTGCTGCCGATCCGCATGCCCTTGTCCGACAGCATCTGGCTGGAGCCGGTGCGCCAGGTGTACATGGCCTTGTCATAGCGGGCCCAGCTGCCGATCAGCAGCACCGCCACGGCGATGTACGGGTAGTACTGGAAGGCGAATTGATGCAGGGAGTAACTCATGGCTGGACCTCTCGATGCGAAGGACGGGCCGGCGAACGCACGGGCGGCTTGCAGTCTTCGGCGGGGGCTTCGGCGCCGAAGCGCACCGCCTCCTCCTCCCACAAGCGATCCATGGCCTCGGCGGTATCGTCGCGGACTTCCTCGCTGGCACGCTGGCGCAGCGCCTGCAGATCGGCCTTGCCGTCACCGGCTTCGACCAGGATCTCGAACAGCACCCGGTGCGGCAGCTCACGCTCGGCGGCACGCGCCGCCAGCATCCCGGCGATATGGCCGATGTGGTGCAGCCACTCGCGGGCCTCGCTGCCGGGGCGATGGGCCAGGAACTCCAACAGCAATGGCAGGTAGTCCGGCAGCTCGCGGGCATCCAGTTCGAAGCCGTTGCGGCGGTAGGTTTCGATCAGGTCGACCATGGCCTGGCCGCGGTCGCGCGACTCGCCATGGATGTGTTCGAACAGCAGCAGGCTCATCGAGCGGCCGCGATCGAAACTGGCCAGCCACGCCGCCTGCGCATCCAGCGCATCGGTGGCCAGCAGCTGCTGCACGAAGCTGCGCAGCTGCTGGCGGCGGGCGGCATTCAACGCCGGGGCGTCGCAGGCGGCGAGCAGTTCCTCGCCGTGCTGCCACAGTTCTTCACGGGGGTAGTCCAGCAGCACCCCGACCAGCTTGAGCACGCTCATCAGACCACCTCCTTGCGGCGGTGGTTGGGACCGTTGTCGACCACGAAGGTGGTGCTCTTGCGCTGGCCGAACAGGTCGGCCGGGCTGTCACCATTGCAGCCGTTGCCGAAGGTGAAGCCGCAGCCGCCGCGCTCACCGAAGGCGTCGTTGGCGTACTCGCGGTGGCCGGTCGGAATCACGAAACGGTCCTCGTAGTTGGCGATGGCCAGGTAGCGGTACATCTCCTCCACCTGGGCGATGCTCAGCCCGGTCTGCTCCAGTACCGCGGTGTCTTCCACGCCGTCCACGTTCTTGGCCCGGCGCCAGGCACGCATGGCCATCAGCCGTTCCAGCGCGCGTACCACCGGCGCCTCGTCACCGGCCGTCAGCAGGTTGGCCAGGTAGCGCATCGGGATGCGCAGCGACGCCACGTCCGGCAGTTCGCCGCTCATGCCCACACGGCCACGCTCGGCGGCGGACTGGATCGGCGACAGCGGCGGTACGTACCAGACCATCGGCAACGTGCGGTATTCCGGGTGCAGCGGCAGCGCCAGCTTCCAGTCGATCGCCAGCTTGTACACCGGCGACTGCTTGGCCGACTCCAGCCAGCTGTCCGGGATGCCCTCCTTGCGCGCGGCGGCGATCACCGCCGGATCGTTCGGGTCCAGGAAGATGTCCAGGTGGGCCTGGTACAGGTCCTTCTCGGCCGGCACCGAGGCGGCCTCGGCGATGCGATCGGCGTCGTACAGCATCACGCCCAGGTAGCGGATGCGGCCCACGCAGGTTTCCGAGCACACGGTCGGCTCACCCATCTCGATGCGCGGGTAGCAGAAGATGCACTTCTCCGACTTGCCGCTCTTCCAGTTGTAGTAGATCTTCTTGTACGGGCAGGCCGACACGCACATGCGCCAACCGCGGCACTTGTCCTGGTCGATCAGCACGATGCCATCTTCCTCGCGCTTGTAGATCGCACCCGACGGGCACGCCGACACGCACGCCGGGTTCAGGCAGTGCTCGCACAGACGCGGCAGGTACATCATGAAGGTCTTCTCGAAGGCGCCGTAGATCTCCTTCTGCACCTGGTCGAAGTTGTAGTCGCGCGAGCGCTTGCTGAACTCCGAACCGAGGATCTCCTCCCAGTTGGGGCCCCACTCGATCTTCTGCATGCGCTCGCCACTGATCAGCGAACGCGGGCGCGCGGTCGGCTGGTGCTGGCTGTCCTTGGCGGTATGCAGGTTCTGGTAATCGAAATCGAACGGCTCGTAGTAGTCGTCGATCTGCGGCAGGTCCGGGTTGGCGAAGATCTTGGCCAGCATGCGCCAGCGGCCACCGGCACGCGGCACCAGCTTGCCGGCGCGGGTGCGCACCCAGCCGCCATTCCACTTGTCCTGGTTTTCCCATTCCTTCGGGTAACCGATGCCCGGCTTGGTTTCCACGTTGTTGAACCAGGCGTACTCGACGCCCTCGCGCGAGGTCCAGACGTTCTTGCAGGTGATCGAGCAGGTATGGCAGCCGATGCACTTGTCCAGGTTCAGCACCATCGCGATCTGTGCACGGACCTTCATCACACCACCTCCTTGGCGGCGGCCGGTACGGCCTCGCCATCTAGCCAATCCACCTTGTCCATCTTGCGCACGATCACGAACTCGTCGCGGTTGGTGCCGCAGGTGCCGTAGTAGTTGAAACCGTAGGCCAGCTGCGCGTAGCCACCAATCATGTGGGTCGGCTTGAGCACGATGCGGGTCACCGAGTTATGGATGCCGCCGCGGGTACCGGAAATCTCCGAGCCCGGCACATTGATGATGCGTTCCTGGGCGTGGTACATCATCGCCATGCCCGGCATCACGCGCTGGCTGACCACCGCACGCGCGGCAATCGCGCCGTTGACGTTGAACAGCTCGATCCAGTCGTTGTCGACGATGCCGGCACTGCGCGCGTCGTCCTCGCTGATCCACACGATCGGGCCGCCACGCGACAGTGTCTGCATGATCAGGTTGTCGCTGTAGGTGCTGTGGATGCCCCACTTCTGGTGCGGGGTGATCCAGTTCAGCACGATCTCCTTGTTGCCGTTCGGGCGCTGGTTCAGCAGCGGCTCCACCGTGCGCGTGTTGACCGGCGGCCGGTAGCTCATGAAGGCCTCGCCGAAGTCGATCATCCACTCGTGGTCCTGGTAGAACTGCTGGCGACCGGTCACCGTGCGCCACGGAATCAGCTCGTGCACGTTGGTGTAGCCGGCGTTGTAGCTGACGTTGTCGTCTTCCAGGCCCGACCAGATCGGAGAGGAAATGATCTTGCGCGGCTGTGCCTGGATGTCACGGAAGCGGATCGCCTCGTGCTCCTTGCCCACGGCCAGGTGGGTGTGCTCGCGCCCGGTGAAGGTGCCCAGCGATTCCCAGGCCTTCACCGCCACATGGCCGTTGGTTTCCGGCGCCAGGTGCAGGATCACTTCGGCCGCGTCGATCGCGGTCGAGATGGCCGGGCGCCCCTGGCTTACGCCTTCTTCGTGCACGGTGTGGTTCAACTTGCCGAGGAATTCGACCTCGTGCTTGGTATCCCAGCTCATGCCCTTGCCGCCGTTGCCCTGCTTGTCCAGCAGCGGGCCGAGCGAGGTGAACTTGCGGTACAGGTTCGGGTAGTCACGCTCAACCACCGTCATCGACGGCATGGTCTGGCCAGGGATGGCCTCGCACTCACCTTTCTTCCAGTCGGCCACGCCGAACGGCATGCCCAGCTCGTTGGGCGTGTCGTGCAGGGTCGGCACCAGCACCAGATCCTTCTCCACACCCAGCACGCCGGGCGCCATCTCGCTCACGGTGCGGGCCACCTCCTTGAAGATGTCCCAGTCGCTGCGCGATTCCCACGCAGGGTCCACCGCCTTGGACAGCGGGTGGATGAAGGGGTGCATGTCCGAGGTATTGAGATCGTCCTTCTCGTACCAGGTCGCGGTCGGCAGCACGATGTCCGAGTACAGCGCGGTGGTGCACATTCGGAAGTCGAGCGTGACCAGCAGGTCCAGCTTGCCTTCCGGCGCCTCGTCGCGCCACTTCACCTCCTGCGGCTTCACTGCGCCCATTTCGCCCAGGTCCTTGCCCTGCAGCCCGTGGCGCGTACCCAGCAGGTGCCGCAGCATGTACTCATGGCCCTTGCCCGAGGAACCGAGCAGGTTCGAGCGCCAGATGAACATCATGCGCGGGTGGTTCTGGCTGGCGTCCGGGTCGGCGAAGGCGAAGTCCAGCGAGCCGTCCTTGAACTTGCCCAGCGCGTAGTGCGCCGGGGCCACGCCGGCCGCTTCGGCCTCGCGTACCAGCTGCAGCGGGTTGCGGTCGAGCTGCGGGGTGCTCGGCAGCCAGCCCATGCGCACCGCGCGCAGGTTCAGGTCAGCCAGGCTGCCGCCGTACTTGCTGGCATCGGCCAGCGGCGACAGCAGCTCGTCCACCTGCAGCTTCTCGTAGCGCCACTGCCCGGTGTTGAAGTAGAAGAACGAGGTGCCGTTCATGTGGCGCGGCGGCTTGCTCCAGTCCAGCCCAAACGCGAGCGGCTGCCAGCCGGTCTGCGGGCGCAGCTTTTCCTGGCCCACGTAATGCGCCCAGCCGCCACCGGTCTGGCCCACGCAACCGCACATGATCAGCATGTTGATCAGGCCGCGGTAGTTCATGTCGTTGTGGAACCAGTGGTTCATGCCCGCGCCGACGATGATCATCGAACGGCCATGGGTCTTGTCGGCGGTACGCGCGAACTCGCGGGCGATCTCGATCACCTCGGCGCGCGACACGCCGGTGATGCGCTCCTGCCACGCCGGCGTGCCCGGCACCATGTCATCGAAGCTCGATGCCACGTTGCCGCCGCCAAAGCCACGGTCCACGCCGTACTGGGCCAGCAGCAGGTCGTAGACCGTGGCCACCAGCGTCTCGCCGCCGTCGACCGTGACCAGCCGGCGCACCGGAATGTTGCGGTCCAGTACGTCTTCGGCCGGCGCGGCAGTCCAGCCGTCGCTTTCAATGCCACCGAAGTACGGGAAGCTCACCGCCTCGATGCCGTCGTTGGCGTCGGACAAGCTCAGGCGCAGGCGTGTGTCGGCGCCATTGCTGGCCTTCTCTTCGATGTTCCAGCGGCCCTTTTCACCCCAGCGGAAACCGATGGAGCCATTGGGCACCACGATCTGGCCACTGTTCTCGTCGTAGGCCAGGGTCTTCCAGTCCGGGTTGTTGGCTTCACCCAGCCCGCCCAGCTCACTGGCACGCAGGAAGCGGCCCGCCACCAGGCGGCCATCGTCGCGGCGCTCAAGGCGCACCAGCATCGGCATGTCCGAGTACTGGCGGCAGTAGTCCTGGAAATACTGCGAGGGCGAATCGACATGGAACTCGCGCAGGATCACATGGCCGAAGGCAAAGGCCAGCGCCGCGTCGGTGCCCTGCTTGGGGTGCAGCCAGTGGTCGGTCAGCTTGGCCAGCTCGGAATAGTCCGGGCAGATCGCCACCGTCTTGGTGCCGTTGTAGCGCGCCTCGGTGAAGAAGTGCGCATCGGGCGTACGCGTCTGCGGCACGTTCGAACCCCAGGCGATGATGTAGCGGCTGTTGTACCAGTCGGCCGACTCGGGCACGTCGGTCTGCTCGCCCCAGATCTGCGGCGAGGCCGGCGGCAGGTCGCAGTACCAGTCGTAGAAGGACAGGCAGGCGCCACCCAGCAGCGACAGGTATCGCGCACCGGCAGCGTAGGACACCATCGACATCGCCGGAATCGGCGAGAACCCGACCACGCGGTCCGGGCCGTACTGCTTCACCGTGTACAGGTTGGAGGCGGCGATGATCTCGTTGGCCTCTTCCCACTGCAGGCGCACAAAGCCACCCATGCCGCGGCGGGTCTTGTACGAGCGCGCCTTCTCCTTGTCCTCCACGATGCTGGCCCAGGCATCGACCGGGGCCTTGCTCTTGCGGGCTTCGCGCCACAGGCGCAGCAGCGTGCCGCGGATCAGCGGGTACTTCAGCCGGTTGGCGCTGTACAGGTACCAGGAATAGCTGGCGCCACGCGGGCAGCCACGTGGTTCATGGTTGGGCAGGTCCGGGCGCGTGCGCGGGTAATCGGTCTGCTGGGTTTCCCAGGTGACCAGGCCGTTCTTGACGTAGATCTTCCAGCTGCAGGAGCCGGTGCAGTTCACGCCGTGTGTGGAACGTACGATCTTGTCGTACTGCCAGCGGGCGCGGTAACTGTTTTCCCAGTCGCGGCCCTCGCTCTTGGCAAAACCATGGCCATCGGCAAAGGTCTGGGGGTCACGCTTGAAGAACTGCAAGCGATCGAGGAAATAACTCATCGGGGATCTCCCTTTGCGGACATCGGCATCGTGGCTGTGTGTGTCATCTGGCTGCGGTGCGTTTTCATGTCGTCAGCAGGGTGTCTCGGCACCGCGCCGGTAGTACCACCACCAGGTCACGGCCAGGCAGGTGACATAGAAAACAACGAATCCGTACAGCGCCATGTCGGGGCTGCCGGTCAACGTAATGGACGAGCCGTAGCTCTTGGGAATGAAGAAACCGCCGTAGGCACCGATCGCACCGGAGAAGCCGACCACCGCGGCCGACTCGATGCTGGCCTGGTGTGCGGCCGTGGCCTTGCCCTCGGCGTTGTCGTTGGCCGACCAGCGCTCATGCAGGGTGCGGAAGATCACCGGGATCATGCGGAACGTGGTGCCGTTGCCGATGCCACTGAGCACGAACAGCGCCATGAAGCTGAGCAGGAAGCCATGGAAGTTGCCGCCCTGGCCATCGCTGGGCAGGAAGTGCAGCACGCCGAACACCGCCGCGATCATCAGCGCGAACACCCAGAAGGTCAGGCGTGCGCCACCCCAGCGGTCGGCCATGCTGCCACCCACCGAGCGCATCAGAGCGCCCAGCAGCGGGCCGATGAAGGCGTAGGCCAGCGGATTCACGTCCGGGAACTGGCTCTTCACCAGCATCGGGAAGCCGGCCGAGAAGCCAATGTAGGAACCGAAGGTGCCGATATACAACCAGCACATCAGCCAGTTGTGCTTGCGGCGGAAGATCACCGCCTGCTCGGAGAACGACGAGCGGGCGCTGGTCAGGTCATTCATGCCGAACCAGGCCGCGATGGCGCACAGCGCGATGGCCGGCACCCAGATGAAACCGGCGTTCTGCAGGAACAGCGCAGCCCCACCCTCCACCGCGGGCTGCGGTGCACCACCCAGCGCACCGAATACGCCCACGGTGATGACCAGCGGGATCACCGCCTGCGCCACCGACACGCCCACATTGCCCAGGCCGGCGTTCAGGCCCAGCGCCAGGCCCTGCTTCTGCTTGGGGTAGAAGAAGGAGATGTTGGACATCGACGACGAGAAGTTCGCGCCGCCGAAGCCACACAGGACCGCGATGGCCACGAACACCCAGTACGGGGTGGCCGGGTCCTGCACCGCAAAGCCGAGCCAGAGCGTCGGCGCCAGCAGCGACGCGGTGGACAGCGCGGTCCAGCGGCGGCCGCCGAAGATCGGGATCACGAACGAATAGAAGATGCGCAGGGTTGCGCCGGACAGGCTGGGCAGCGCCACCAGCCAGAACAGCTGGTCGGTACTGAAGTTGAAGCCGATCTTCGGCAGGCTGATCGACACCGCCGAGAACAGCACCCATACCGAGAAGGCCAGCAGCAGCGAGGGGATCGAAATGACCAGGTTGCGGGTGGCAACCCGCTTGCCGGTGCGCTCCCAATAGCCGGGGTCCTCCGGCGTCCAGTCGCTGATGACGCGACCCGGACGGGCAGTGCTGCGGACAACAGGATCGCTACCGACGGTCATACATGGCTCCAAGGCTGTGGAATGACGTGAGTATTGCTTTCAAGTTGTGACCCGTCGTCATGCAGCCATTAGGCCGTGCAGCAACTACGACGGGGTTGATCTGGATCAATCAGGAGCCGGTTTCCACCCTGCCCCTGACAAATGTCAAATCGATGAAGCGGTATTGCGGCGCGTGACTCCGCGCTGGCGCACGCTATCGCGCACGTCCACATCGAACTGCAGCTGAAGCTGGCTGCCATCTTCCAGGGCAATGTCGAATGGCAGGCCATCCCGGCACGGCAGCCGTGCCGCCAAGGCCTCAACTGCCGAGCGCGGCAGTACCAGGCGGCAGAAGGTGCCACCATCGAGCAGTACCGGTTGATCGCCGCCATGCAGCGACACCGCCATGCCCCAGCCCTCGATACCGCCGAAGCGGGTCATGTTCTCGACCGATTCACCGGCCAGCAGGCGCGCCAGTTCGGCCTCATCCAGGCGAAGCCGTACCGATTGGTCCTGCAACTGCACTTTCATGACGCAACATCCTCCCATTGTTCGGGGGTATTGCAGTTGACCAGGCAGGCTTCGTCAACGCTTTCAAGCGCCAGCACGTGCATCTGCAGGCGACGCTGGAGCGCCTGTACAGAGCGCGGCCCTTCCGCATCATCCAGCATCGCGGCCAGCACGCTACGAGTGGCATTGTCCACATTCAACAGCATGGGAAAGGGATGCCCGTCAAAGATCGTGCACGCGCCCCGCCCCTCGGCAGCCAGCCGTTGCAGCAGCCGTGGCGCCAGCAACGGCGTATCCACCGCTACCACCCAGGCCGGGCTGTCGGGCATCTGCTGCATCACGCTGTGCAACCCTCCCAGTGGGCCGCAGCGCGCAACCTGATCGGGGATGCCACCGAAGGTCGGATAGTCACCGCTTACCCATACCCGTTCGGCGCCAGCCTGCATCAACAGGCCACGCATGTGTTCCAGCAGCGTGCGGCCCTGCCACGGCAGCAGTGCCTTGTCGCGACCCATCCGGCTGGACAGGCCACCGGCCAGTACGATGCCGTTGATGCTCATCGCAGTAGAGCCACGCCATGCGTGGCTGCGTCGGCATCAATGTTGATGATCATGCGCATGGTCATCGGCATGTCCGGGTTCGCTGTCCACGTGACACAGGCTGCAACCCTCGCTCCACTCGCTGTCGCCGTCCTCGTAATGCTCCTGCTTCCAGATCGGGCACTGGTGCTTGACCACCTCGATCAACTGCCGGCAGGCGCGGAACGCCTCGTCCCGGTGCGGGCTGCCGGCGGCCACCACCACCGCCACATCACCAATGCCCAACCGGCCCTTGGCATGGGCCACATACAGTTTCAGCTTCGGGCCAAACGTCGCCTCGACCTCGGCGGCCAACCGCTTGAACTCGTTCAACACCAGCGGCTCGAACAGGTCGTAGGTGATCCCGGTCACCGGCCGGCCGATGTTGACGTCGCGCACCTTGCCGATGAACACATCGATGCCACCGAAGCCCGGATCGGATACCGCCGCGATGCCTTCGGCCGGATCGATCGCCGCCTGCGCGCGGTCCACCACCTTCGCGATGATCTTCTCGTTCATCGCTCAGCCCCCGCTCACCGGCGGCAGGATCGCCACCCGGCCATCGTCGGGCAGCGCCTCGTGATCGCGCAGCACGCGTTGCTGGTCGGCAAACGCCGAATAATCCAGCAGGCCGGCACGGAAACCCGGCCAACGCAGCGGCAGCAGCTCGCGCAGCGCCTGGCGCAGATCGGCCACGGTGCCACCGGCCACATCCACGGCGATCTCGCGGCTGGCATCCAGATCGGAAAACGCACCGAACAACTGCAGATTCACCTGTTTCATCATGACTCCTGGCTCACCAGCTGCACCGGTTCGTGGTGACCCCAGCCTTGCACGCGCACGAAGGTGCCAGCGCTGGCCAGGTCTCCCTCGGCCTCCAGCACCACCCAGGCGTTGGCCTGCAGCATGGACATCAAACGGAACGACTCCTGCCCGGACAGCACGCGCGCACTCAGGCGCCCCTGCCCGTCCATTTCCACCCGCGCACGCGCGTGGAAGCGCAGGCCCGGCGGCTTGCGCACGTCGGCCTGCAGCGGCAGCTGCAACATGAGCTCCGGCGCCAGCCCCAACAGGCGGCGCAGCACCGGCTCGACGAAGAAACGCTGGCCCACGGCCGCCGACACAGGGTTGCCCGGCAGGCCAAAGTACAGTGCGCCATTGGGCAGCACCGCGAACAGCAGCGGCTTGCCCGGGCGGATGGCCACCTTGTGGAAGACGATGCGCGCACCACGGCCGCGCAGCGCATCGGGAACGAAATCGTAGCGGCCGGCCGACACCGCACCGGTGCTGATCAGCACCTGCGCGCCAGCGGCCAGCGCTTCATCCAGCACCGCATTGAACGCGGCCACGTCGTCGCCCACCGTGCCCTGCCAGACCACCTCGGCACCGGCGGCCTGCAGGCGGCCGACCAGGTACGGCCGGTTGCTGTCACGGATCTGCCCGGATTCCAGCGTCTGCGCCGCCTCGGTCACCAGCTCCTTGCCGGTGGCGATCACTGCCGCCTTCGGCCGCGCCACCACCGCCACCTGGCCCACGCCGATGGCATGCAGCAGGGTGCGCGCATTGATATCCAGCACCTGCCCGGCCTGCAGCACGCGCTCGCCTTCGCTCACGTCCTGGCCGCGCAGGCGCACATGCTGGCCCGGCTTCACCGATGCCTTCAAGGCGATGCGGGTCGGGCGTCCCTCCTCGCTGGCGAGGATCTCCACGTTCTCGACCGGCACCACCGTATCCAGCCCGGACGGCATGCGTGCACCGGTCATGATTTCCCATGCACCCTCGCCGCCTTCGGCGCCGGCATCGCCGGCCGCCTGCCAGCCCTGCACCGCGAATTCGGTGCCGGCCTCGAACGCCGCGCCGTTGGCGCGCAGCGCGAAGCCGTCCATCGCCGAGTTGTCGAACGGCGGCAACGACTGCCCGCTGTGGATGTCACTGGCCAGGGTACGGCCGCCGGCCTCATGCAGCGGCAGGCGCTCGGCCGGCAGCGGCGTGGCTGCGTCCAGCAGGTGCTTCAGGGCTTCGCTGTAGGCAATCATCAGTGGCCACCACCCTCGACCATCGCCAGGGCATGGCCCAGTACCGGCGCCAGGATGTCCAGGCACTGCGCCGCCGCCTTCGGGCTGCCGGGCAGCGCGAACACCAGCATGTTGCCCAGCTGCACCACCTCGGCGCGGCTCAGCCAGGCCATCGGCGTGTGCTGTGCACTCAGTGCCCGCACCATCTGCGCCAGGCCATGTACCGGCCGCGCGTTCAGGGAACGCAGCGCCTCCGGGGTCAGGTCACGCGGGCCCAGCCCGGTACCACCGGTACACAGGCACAGGCGCACGCCCTCGGCGGCCAAGGCCTGCAGGCGGCCCGCCAATGGCTCGATGCCATCGGGCAACACCTCAGCGGCCACCACCTCGCCGCCCAGCTTTTTCAGGCCGGTCACCAGGGTCGGGCCAGAGATATCCTCATAGGTGCCGTCGCTGGCGCGATCGCTCAGCGTGATCACCGCGCAGGCCGCGCCCTCCAGGCCCTTCGGCGCACGCGGCTTGAAACGCGTGCGCTCGGCATCGTCCATGCCGTCGGGGTGCAGCCAGACACCGCGCTTGCCGCCTTCCTTGAACAGCAGGCGGATGCCTTCGATGCGCAGGGCCGGTTCCACCGGCTTGCTCAGGTCGTACAGGGTAAGCAGCGCCGCGTTGACGCCGGCCAGTGCCTCCATCTCCACGCCGGTGCGCGCCTCGCTGGCGCACTCGCACCACACGCGGATCGCCTGCCGTTCCGGTACCGGCGTGCAGAACACCTGCACCAGTTCCAGCGGCAGCGGATGGCACAGCGGCATCAGCATCGAGGCCATCTTGGCGCCCTGCAGGCCGGCAATCTCGGCCATCACCAGCGCATCGCCCTTGGGCAGGCGGCGCTCGACGATCAGCGGATAGGCCACTGGACCGGCATGCAGCTCGCCCACCGCCACCGCACGTCGGCGGGTGATGCGCTTGTCGCGGACATCGGCCATATGGAAGGCCGCATTCAATTCCCCACTCATCGTGTTGCTCATCCTCCGATGGAGGCCAGGTGCGGGGTCAGCCCGGTCTGGCCCTGGTGCAGTCCATGCCCGGCCGCTTTCAGGCCAAGCTGTGTGGTGATGCGTGCCAGCAGCGCGTCATGGTCGTCGTCGCTCTGCAGCAGCGGGCGCAGCGGCACGCCGAACTCGCCGAACAGGCACAGCCGCAGGTCGCCCTTGGCGGTCACCCGCAGGCGGTTGCAGCCCTTGCAGAAGTCGCGCGAATACGGGGCGATGATGCCGATGCTGCCGCGATGGTCAGGGTGGCCGAACTCGCGCGCCGGACCGGCATCGGCGGCGCGCGGCCGTTCGTGCCAGCCAGCCGCCAGCAGCTGCTCGATCACCACGTCGGCGCGCAGGTGGTGGCGCTGGAAATAGGCTTCGTTGTCGCCGGTGCGCATCAGTTCGATGAAGCGCACGCTGAAGGGACGATCGCGCAGGTAGTCCATCCACTGCGGCAGCTCGTCGTCGTTCAGGCCACGCAGCAGCACCGCGTTGAGCTTGATCGCCGGCAGGCCCAGCGCCTGCGCCAAGGCCAGGCCCTGTTCGATCTCCGGCAGGCGGTCATGCCCGGTGATGGTCCTGAAGCGTTCGCGCTGCAGGCTGTCCATGCTCACGTTCAGCGCGGTCAGGCCGGCGCGGTGCCACCCCGGCAGGCGCCGCGGCAGCAGCGTGCCGTTGGTGGTGATGGCCACCTTGCGGATGCCCGGCACCGCCGCCACGGTGGCGATGATCTCATCCAGGTCCTTGCGCAGGCTGGGCTCGCCACCCGTCAGGCGGATCTTGCTCATGCCCAGCGCGGCAAACGCACGCACCAGACGCGCGATTTCATCCACCTGCAGGAAGCGCGGGCGGCCATCGGCCTGGTAACCGTTGGGCAGGCAGTAGCTGCAACGGAAGTTGCAGGCTTCGGTCAACGACAGGCGCAGGTACGGAAAGCTGCGTCCGAAACCGTCGGTGAGTTGGCTCATGGCTGGTCCACCTTGTTGCTCCACCGTCTTGCCTGTGCCCGGAACGGCCCGGATACCCTCGCCTGCTGGAACGATTGCCAGAGTACGCGGCCTTCAGTTCCATGGGCATGACTTAAATCAATCGTCTTCGGCCCCGCGCGGCAGGCGTTATGGCAGCATGCGGCTTTCCGTGCAGCGGGCGTGTGACAACCCTCATGATGATGAACGATTTCCAGCAACTGCTGCATGCCGCCGGCCAGCAGGCTGAACCGCAACGCTTGCTGTTCGTATTCGTGCGCGCCGAGCTGCCCGAATCGCCCACCGGTGACCAGCGCGACCGGCATGACCGCCGCGAGGGCGGCACCCTGTCGCCGGTACTGTGCGTGGACAAGCTGCCGGACGAGGTGCCCAGCTTCCAGGCGCTGGCGGCCGAGTCGACCACCACCGGCATCGACTGGGACCTGGTGTTCGTGGCGGCACTGGATGGCAGAGGTGGTTTCGCACCCAACAGCGACGAAGCCGCGCGCCCGCTGAAGCTGATGGTCAACGCCATCCACGACGGTCAGATCGGCCGCTTCGCCGCCTTCGACCGGGGCGGCGAGCCTGTTCAGTTCTATTGAGCCACCAGCTGCAGGGTCAGAAAGAAGATCACCAGCACAGTGTTCAGCCCCCAGGCCACGGTCAGCCCGCGCGCCGCCACGCCCAGGTTGGGGTTGTGCGCGGCGGGCGCCGCCCGCCAGACCGCCGGGATGATCCAGCCGGTATAGAGCAGCAGCACGGCAAATACCCCCAGCAGCAGCGGGGTGCGCTGGTTGGCCAGGGCCCAGAGGGCCACCGCCCACAGAATATTGCTGGGAATGACGCCCTGCAGCCAGAAAACACTCCAAAGGCGGGAACGGCCCTGAGTGTCGGGGGTTGGGTGCAGCGAAGCGGTCGCGGTCATAAGTCTCCTTCTGTTTAGGAAACGTGCTGAACAAGCCTGCGCTTGGTGGCTGGGAACGTCAAGGAACAACGGAATCGGTAGCGCCGGGCCATGCCCGGCGGAATCCTCCATGTTCATGCGCCGTCGGCTCGCCGGGCGTGGCCCGGCGCTACCGGTCCTGTTATCCCTGTCGCCATCGCCCCTCCCCACCCGCCCCCTTCCTCCTTCCAACCCCGACACCTGTCGCAGATTGCACGGTGCGGGCGAATCACCGCGCCAGCCTGTGCTGGCAGTGCTTAACAGCGTGGGAGAATGCCGAAAGCGTCTCCAATCGAGTGATGTTTGCAACTCTTCTGATTGGCATTGCACAGCGCCAAGGGCTCAGATGGCGTGCCACCGGAAAAGGGTGGCCGGGCTTCGAATCCCGTGTTGGCCTTGAGTAAGTGCGCTTGCCAGCCGGCGTCACCATGCGTGGCGCCGGCTGGCAATCCGACTGCCGGCTATGGCGGGCGGTGCGTTGGGGGCGTTCGCGCCCGCCGGCTTGAGGCCAACCCGGATTCGAACCACGTACCGCCCGCCACCTTTCGGGTGGCGGCTACCGATTGCCCTGCACGGAGCCTCGCCATGAACGAATCGGACTTCCCGCATCTGCACGCCTACCGCAGCACCGCCGGCGACGACGGTTCGCCACAGGCTGCGCCTGCGGTGGACAGGAACACCTTCATTGCCAATCTCCACCGCATCGGCTCCGGTGCGGCGGCCGACGGACAGCCCTGGCCGGAGCGGCATCAACTGCCCGGCCGCTGCCTGGCCCTGGCCGATGCCGATTGTGCGTTGAGCGGGTTGCGGGTGGTGCTGGAAATGCTGCTGGCGGCGGAACGCACCCGGCAGAACGGCGAACCCGGGCAGTACGTGGGCGACCGGGTGATGGAGGGGTTGGTCATGGCCTGCCAGTCGTTGTGCGCCCAGGCGGTGGGGCGGTTGCAGATTGATCCGTAATGGCAGCGGACGATCAGGCTGCTCCCTCCATCATCCGACATAGGCTCTTTCATCGCGCGACCGATTGTGGCCTGCCCGCCCGACATGCCAGCGGCGTAGCGCCCTTGTCCGGTGGAATCGCGAGTACATTCCAGCGCTCGGCCAAGGTGCGTTCGACACGGGAAGAAAATGACTGGGCCTCGGCAGGCTTCCTCCCTTCAGAGAAGCCGATGGCTATTTCGAAGCGATCCAATCCGAGGTTCCCCGCCTCCATTCCGGAGCCATCTTCCCGCTTGACTCCGACGTAGACGACAGGACGCTTCACGTCCACCTTTGACCTGGCAAGCTGGCGATCCAATTCCGCGCTGCCATCAAAGAACTGCATCTTTTCGTCCTGGGCAATGGCGCTGAGGGTCTGCTTGAACCGTTTCATGCCCTCTTGGTCATGCACGCAGAACTGGATCATCTTGAAGGGCCGTTTTCCTACAGCCCATGCGCCGCCAGAGAATCCAAGTCCCGCTCCAATCAGAAGTAGCGCTGTCAGGAGCCTCACCATCATCGAGGTCCAAGTATGCAGAGTGTGGCGGCCAACGTCGCCGCAGGGCCAAAAATCAGGAAACCAAGCGCATCGTTGAGTATCGGATTGGGCCCGGAGCCATCGCCCACGATTGTGATCTGCGACCCGATTCCCAGCGGCCCAGGCGCCACCTTCCACGATACCGTGCCTGGATGGAACTGATGGCCAGGACGCGTTGAATTTACGATCGTCATGTTCGTTGAGTCCACCCACTGAGTAATGGGGTTTCGTCCACCGTTCCCGACAAGCTCAACGTCCGGAGTGAACCCCTCTCGGGCCGGCGGCGCACCTGGAGCACTTACCACTCTCGCAGCTCTGAATGCGGACTGCGGAGAGCAGAGACTGAATCGATCAATGCAGTAGACGTGATCATCCTCGCACAGACCAAACGGATCAGCAGCACCAATCGGCACTCGGAATCTGGTTACCGAACACTTCGCTCTTGTTGCTCCACTCCCAGATCACGACATTCCGCACCGGGTCGATCACCGCGCGGCGGCGTGCCTAGATGATCCGGCTGGATGTAGGCCAGCTCTGGCACACCTGCGCTTGGCACGCTGATCATCGCCACCGGATAGTTGTCCAGCGCGATGGCCCACTGCTGCGCCTGGCCCGTGGCGACTAGTTGCCCAGCTACTGCACAGCCTCGCCGTACAACGTGACCGGTCGGGTACGCAGCACGCTTTCACCGCGAAGGTTGTAGGCATAGCTTTCTAGCACCGCATCACCGTGCATTCATGCGTTTGGCATCGTTGTAGGTGAACGCATTGCTATCGACGCTGGTAGTGTTGCCGGCCGCGTCATGGCTGCCCGCTTCACCATCCACTGCAGTCAGTCGATGGCTGGATGCTGGATAGGTGTAGCCGGTAGTTCCCGTCGAGGTGGTCAGCGCGGCCATTACCGGTGGCGCCGCAGGCATAGGATCAATTCAGCGCGGTCGAAATCCAAGGCTCTGCGGCGATTATTCAGGGCGTCCTCAGGAACGCTCGCCTTAAGTAAACCGACGACCCGCAAAATGCGACCGCCCCCACAAGCCAGCTTCCAAGTAATAGCGACGGCCAAAGGTCTGCTACCAACGCCGTTGCTCCGAATCTCTCAAGGCTCTGTAGAAGCAAGCGCCCCCCCCCATCAACTGCCAGATTGGAAGAAGTTACAGCCACGACCCCGAGTACAAGACCAGCGATCAACCCCACCACTAAACTTCGCGGGATGCGGCGCATACTTTCGCATCGAGAGAGCGCATAGAATGTAACCGAAAGAAGTAGTGAGAGAAGCAGTACGTATGGAACTCGCATCGCCCCTATCTTCATGAAAGCGGATATCCATATCCATCCCGCAGAATTCAGAGAGACAGATAGAGTGAAGCATATCAATGATGAGATGAGCCTATCCTTCACTTGACTGGACATTCTGCCGCCTTTGTACTCTTTTGAAGAACACCCGGGAAGAGTGTTTGCTTTATCCCACACATTCCATCCAACGCGCCGGACACGTGGCTCGCACACCAGAAGCCACGTGCATCCCCCCACTCCTCCGCGTTCGCAATGAGAGTTAACTCTTGCTCCGGAGTCAGAGGGATCACCGTTAATTCAACTCGACTACCAGTTCCCACCTGATACTTTTTGTAGCTGGCCAAGCTGGCATCGCGCCCCTCAAATAGCCCACCGGTTCCTCGACGACCACCAGGTGCGTAGCTGCCGGAAGGGTCGTAGAGGAAATCAGGCTTGCCAGGTATCGAAACATGAATCGCCGAATGGCTTGCAATACCGAAATCGTATGTCGTTATTAGCGTCGTCGTCAGCCCAAGCGGATCAGTAAATCGGGCGGGGTTCGAGATCACGTAGCCATACGTACTGACGCCCGCGCTCAACCCAACGGGATCGCTCTCCACGTATCTAGCCGACGCCGGGTCATAGTCACGGAAGTAGTTGTAGAACAACCCGCTCGCATCCGTCGCCTGCTGGCCCGGGAAGCGTAGCGCCAGTTCGAATGCCACACCATCGCCATCCGGATCGGCATTGGGAATCTGGTTGCCGAACACCTCGCTCTTGTTGCTCCACTCCCAGATCGAGACATTCCGCACCGGGTCGATCACCACGCGCGGTGTGCCCAGGTGATCTGGTTGGACGTAGGCCAGTTCCGGCACGCCGGTACTCTGCACATTGATCAGCGCCACCGGGTAGTTGTCCAGCCAGATGGCCTGCTGCTGCGCCTGGCCCGTGGCCGAGTAGTTGCCCAGCCACTGTCCTGCCTCGTCGTACAGCGTGATCTGCGCCGCGCCACCGGCCGGGGTGCGCAGCACGCGCTCTCCACGATGGTTGTAGCCATAGGTTTCCAGCACCGCATTGCCCTGCTTCACCGCGTTCATGCGATTGGCATCGCTGTAGGTGAACGTCTTGCTGCCGATGCTGGTGGTGTTACCCACCGCGTCATGGGTGCGCGCTTCGCCATCCACCGCAGTCAGGCGATGGCTGGTTGCGGGATAGGTGTAGCTGGCGGTGCCTGCCGACGTGGTCAGCGCGGTCCGATTACCGGTGGCGTCGTAGGCATAGGTTTCGATCGGCGTGCCGGTCGTGCCGTCCTGGGTCTGGGTCAGGCGGCCCAGCGTGTCGTAGGCGTACTTGGCGAGTACCGTTGAGCCTGTGCCGTTCTTCAGCTCGGTGATCGAACCGACCGGGTCGTAGCCATAGCCCAGCGACAGGCCACCTGCGGCCGGGTCGTGTACCGCCTGCGGGCGATAGTCCAGGTCCAGCGGACGCTGCAGCTGTCGGCCATTGCCATAGGTCCAGCCCGTCGCCGGGCCGAAGGCCGCATAGGTCACGTTGTTCACCACGATCTGGCGTGCCTGGCCGGGCCGGGTCAGGCCGACCTGGCTGATGCGGCCCTGAATATCGCGCACGTAGTCGGCCACGGTGCCGTCGGGGTAGGTCAACGCGGTCAGGCGACCCGACTTGCTGTAGGCATAGCGCAGCGTGCTGGCGACACCATTAACGGTCTGCACCTTGCGGGTGACCTGCCCGAAGCGGTCATGGCAGTACTGGGTGCTGCCATTGGCGTGCAGCACCTGCCCCAGACGCCCCTTGGCGAAGCGCTCGTCGGCGGCACAGGCGGCAGGCGCCACGTCATAGCTGTAGCCCGCGTCCAGATTGGGATCCGGGTAGGCGATGCCGATCAGGCGGTTGAGTGCATCGTAGTGATAGGTGGCGGTGACGCCACGCGCATCGGTAGCCGTCTTGCGGTTGCCGGCGGCATCCACGGTGAAGCTGCTGGCGCCACTGTCCGGGCTGACCTGCCCGGTCAGATCACCGAAACCGTTGTAGGCATAGGTCGTATGCAGGCCTTTCGGGTCGGTGACCTGGGTGACCTGGTCCAGCGCGTTGTACTGGCTGCGGATCTCCGCCGCCACGCCGCCGACATCCTGCAGGGTCTGCGCCAAGCGGTTCAACGGGTCGTACTGCTGGCTGGTCACGCGCTGCAGGGCGTCGGTCACGGTCTGCGGGTTGCCGTTGGCATCGTAGGCAAAGCCGGTAGCGTGGTTGCCTGCGTCCTTCAGTGCGGTCAGCTGGCCGAGTGTGTTGAACGTCCGTGCCAGGGTACGGCGCAGGGTACCGCCTGCATCGAGCGTGTCTTCCTTGAGGCGATTGCCGGCGTTGTCCAGCGTGTAGTGAATCGTGTTGCCGGCGTTGTCCTCGATGCCGGTCAAGCGCAGCGCCGCATCGTAGACGTAGGACACGCTGCTGCCATCCGGCTCGGTGATTCTCTGCACTTGGCCGGTTGGCCAGTAGCTCAGCTGGGTGACCCGATCCTCGGCAGTGGTCGCGCCGCGCACGGTGATGGAGGTCGGCCAGCCGCGGGGATGGTAGGTGTAATCAGTCACCACGCCGTTGGCGTCCTTGACCGACAACGGCCGCCCGAAAGCGTCGTAGGCCAAGGTCTCGACCGTCTGGCCCAGCGCATTGGTCACGCTGCGCAGGTCGCCCTTGCGATAGCTGCAGGCACCTCCGGTCGCGCACCCTGCATCATCCGCCGAGTAATAGGCATAGGTAACGGCATCGGCCACATCCGTGCGCGGGCCATCCACACTCTTCAGCAGCCCCTCCACCGGGCAGCTGCCTGCCGCTGCCACATCAGCGGCTTCGCAGTACGTGTAGCTGGTGATGCGCGTCTGACCGGAAGCGGTGTCGGTCACCGTGTTGGCCGTCGGCTGGCGTCGGGCATTGAAGGCCGTGCGGGTTTCGCGGCTACCGATCCGGGTGGTCAGTACCGCATTGGTTTCGACGTCGCGCGCCGTGGTCACCACACGCTGCTCGGGCAAGCCGACCGCTTCGGTCACGGTATGGATGCTGACGGCACGACCGCTTACCGGATCGGTGCCCTGCGCATAGGTGTGCTTGGTCTGGATGCCGCGGCGATCGGTGTAGGTATCCAGACGCCGGCGGAAGTCGACACTCTGGTCGTAGTAGGTTCGGCTGACCGTTCCCTGCGAATCCGTCAGGCCGGTCACCTTGCGCGACGGAGCGCTATCGCCTCCGGGTGTCAGGGTGTAGTCGGTCTGCCGCCCAAGCGCGTCAGTCACCACCGCACCGCCATTGGGGCTGTAGGCCAGCGTCACGCCATCGGCACCGCCAGCGTGCTGACTGGAAATAACACGACCGTCGGAATCATAGACAAAAGTGCTGTAGCGACGCCCGTCTTCCGCCGTAATGCCGGTCAGGTGCTGGGAGAAAGCCTGGTTCTCATAGTGATACGTGCGCACGCCGCCACCCGCATAGGTCACCGTAGCAACCTGGTTCTGCGGCGTGTAGGTGTAGGTGGCGAGCGGAATGCCTTCAACCAGCACCGAACTGATCAGCGCCTCATAGTCGTTGGACTGGTAGACGAGCTCCAGTGTGCGCCCACTGCTGTGGGTGACAGCCGCAAGGCGGTCGCTGTCATCGTAGATGTAGGTCAGCGACGTGCCATCCGGGAAGCGCTTGGCGGCCAGACGCCCGTCCGCGCCGAAGGTCGAGATGGAGCCCGCTGAATACAGCGTCCAGCTGCCGTTCTGGACAAGACGATCGCCACTGTCGTCGTCCGCCTCATAGGCCTGGCCGATCTTCTTGAATGCCCGCTGGAAGCCGGTGCTCTCAATGAGGCCCACACTGTCAACACCATCCAGTGCCAGGTGGGCGCCCAGCGAATGGGTCCAGCCATAACCGAAGCCACCGGATGAGGTGGAGATGCCGGAGTGATAGAAACGCGTCAGTGCGATCCAGCCCAGATCAAAGTCCTGCGCGATTTCGTACTTCTCGCCGGTTTTGACGTCACACGGATTGCCGACATTGCCGTCGCAAGGTGCCTTATTCGTCGCCTCGCTGTCCTCTTCCGAGGGACAATTCGTACCGGCGCTGTCCTTGTCGCACTTCTGCGACTTCGAGGTGATGGTAGCAACGAATTCTTCGCTGACGCAGGCGTTGTGCTTGTTGGACCACTGCGTGAATGGGATCGGGCAGTTCAAGCGCCGGGTACGCGCGACCGCCACCGTTCCGGTGTACGGCGTGCAGGGTGATTCAGCCGTATTGTTGCCAGCCATTGAAGTCAGATCGTAGTAGCGTGACTCCATGACACCTTCCTGATCGGGCGAGGCTGCAAACCAATCGCCAGACGGAGTGACCGCCGCCCCGGGGCACACGGGATTGTTGGCTTGTTGGTCCGCAAGAAAATCAGCAACCATCGCCTCTTCGGTCGGGAATATGTCACGCCCAATGTAGGACCAGTCCGGATCGGAGGGTTGCGCCTTCCCCATCCAGTAGGTGATCGACGTGTTGCCGTTCAAGTCCACGACTTTCGACTTGATCTTGTCGACGTACTGCCAGCCGAACTGGAACTCCGGCGGGAACGGGCTGGGTGCGGGCAGGTTCTTGATGGCAGCCACCGCCGCCTGCTGGGTCTTGTATTGAGTCGCATCGCCGCCGGGCTGCGAAATACGCCAGGTGATCCTGCTTTCCTGCGCCTGTGCCACGGCAGGGGCGAAGCCGCCGACGGCAACAATCGCCAGCACGGCACACGAAATGGTCTTCAGTCGTTCCAACATCCCTGTTCTCCTTCCTGGACGAACACAGCGCCGGCGGGAACGAGAACGCGGAGCTGTGCCCCGCGTCATGCTTCGGATCGTCCCTGGTCCGGAATGCGGCAGTGCCACATGCGGCCTTTATCGTTGAGGACGCTTGCATATTCAAGTGTGGAGTCGCGTAACCGGTCACAGATTCAAGCATCCGTGGCCATTCAGCGGCCTACGCCCCGCTCCCATGACTTCTTCTACAGGGAGGCCGTGTTCATAGCTCACAACACTAGCAGCACAACTGCCGCACACGCCCTGCTCTTCTCGGGCTTCACGCGTGGCTCGCACCGCTACCTGGCAACCGGCCACACCCTCCAGCGCGAGGACCCTGCTGCGGTGGTGACCGCGATTCAATCGGTCTGCGACACCGCGAAGTAGCCGTTCCGGGCAACGGCTTCCCCCATTGTTCCCCGCTACTGCCCGCGCAGCCGCACGGCAAAGTACCGCGCCGGGGAAAGGCCAAGCGCCTTCTTGAACATCGTGATGAAGGCCGTCACCGACTCATAGCCCAGCGTCTCGGAAACGCGTTGTACCGGTGCACCCGCGGCGAGTTCACGAATGGCGATGAGCAGATGCAACTGCTGCCGCCAGCGCCCGAAGGACAAGCCCGTTTCCCGTTCGATGAGCCGGGTCAACGTGCGCTCGCCCAGGGCCAGGCGCAAGGCCCACTGGCCGATGGTGCTGCGGTCTGCCGGATCCGCCGACAGCGCCGCAGCCAGCGCACGCACCTTCGGGTGATGGCTGACCGGCAACGACAGGTGCTCGGCCGGCATCTGTACCAGCTCGTCCAGCAACACGCGCGCCAGCCGGTCGGTGTGGCTGCCATGCGGGTAGTCCAGCGGCGCGTCGGCCAGGTGCAGGATCATCTCGCGCAGCATCGGGGAGATCGCCAGCGTCACGCATTGCATGGGCAGATCGACGATGCCGGGCTCGACGAACAGGTAGCACAGGCGCGCGTTGGCGGTGGCGCGGTTGCTGTGCGGCATGCCACCCGGAATCCAGACGCCACACTGGGGCGGCACGATCCACAACGCATTGGCCACTTCGCAGGTCACCGCCCCATGCAGCGCAAGAATGAGCTGACCCTTGCGGTGCTCATGCACGGGAATCTCCGCGTCGTGCTCGGCCACCTGCAGGCGGCTGGCGACCGCCGGGCGATCGGTCTCGTCCGGGTCCAGGTCAAAGCCGGGGAGCGAAATGCGAGCCATTCTCACATTGGCCGGTTTTAGCGATTGATTGTCATTGTAGCGAAATTCGCCAGTGCGGCCGATCACTAGCATGAGCCGCATGCACTCCCCCACCCCGTTCCGCCCCTACATGCGCCAGGCATTTGCCCGGTTGAAAAACCCTGCCCTCAGGACCGATCAGGAAGCGCTGCTGTTCTCGCTCAAATGTCTGCTCGCCGCGTCGCTGGGGCTGTATGTCTCTCTAAGGGTCGGCCTGAATCGCCCGTTCTGGGTGATCGGCACGGTCTATCTGGTGTCACAGCCCCTTTCCGGGGCAACGCTCAGCCGCGGCCTGTTCCGCCTGCTCGGTACCGTGGGCGGGGCCGTCGCCACCGTCGTGCTGGTGCCACGTTTCGCCAATGCCCCCCTGGTGCTGAGCGCCGCACTCGCCACGTGGATGGCGCTGTGCCTGTATCTGGCGATGCTCGACCGCACGCCACGTGCCTATGCGTTCCTGCTGGCCGGCTATACCACCAGCCTGATTGGATTTCCTGCGGTGATGGTGCCGGGAGACGTGTTCACCATTGCCATCACGCGGGTGCAGGAAATCGCCATCGGCATCCTGGCTGCAACGCTGGTACATGCGCTGGTGCTGCCGCGCCGGGTCTCGATGCGCGTGCACGCGCGGGTTGCTGCCGTGCTGGATGATGCGGAACGATGGACACGGGACACGCGCGCCGGTGCATCGGACACGGTACTGGCGACGGACCGCTCGAAAGTGGCCGCCGACCTGCTCGAGCTGCATGTGCTGTCGATCCACCTGCCCTACGACAGCGCCCACGGCGTGGCGCAGGTGCAGATCCTGCGCACCCTGCACGACCGGATGCTGGACGTCCTGATGCTGTCCAGCGCGGTGGAAGATTCCATCGACCGGCTGCGTTCACCACAGGCCTGCGCGATGGATGCAACGGGCTGGCGCGATCTGCTGCAGGCAGGCCTCGCCGCGCAACAGGCCGAGCTCGACCTCGCCCACGCCGACTGCCGCGTGCTGCAGGCGCAACTGCACACTGCCCGTCCCGACTGGCGTCGGCATGTACCTGCCCGCCTTGCACGACATGTGCAGGGTGCGGTACTTCACCGGGATCATCGGCTTGCCCTGCGCAGCGCGCTGGGCGCATTCGCCGGCATCCTGCTGAGCTGCGTTCTGTGGATCGTCACCGGCTGGTCGGAGGGCGCCACGGCGGTGTCCATCATCGGCACGGCGTGCGTGCTGTTCGGCACGATCGAAGCGCCGGCACCGCATGTCATGCGCTACCTGGTGGGATCGTGCATCGGCGTGGCCGTCGGCCTGCTCTACGCTCTACTGATCTTCCCCGCGTTGTCCGATATCACCGGCCTGATTGCCGCGCTCGCGCCGGTGCTGCTGCTGTGCGGATCGTTCCTGGCCCGGCCGCCCTTCATCATGGCCGCCCTGGGCGTGGTGCTGACCTTCCCGATCATCGCAGGCCTGGGCGCGACCAATTCGGTCAACATCGTCGGCGCACTCAACAACAGCGTTGCGCTGTTCGTGGGTACGACGGTGGCACTGTGCAGCATGCAGCTGTTCCAGACCGCCGACGCGGGCCGCAACCGCGCACGGTTGGAGCATTCGATCCGTCGGGATATCGCACGACACACCGCCGGACGAGGTGATGTGACCCGCGCCTGGCTCAGCCGCATGCTGGATCGAATCGGGCTGCTCGCTCCAAGGTTGCAGGGCCGTTCCAGCGCAGTACACGAGCTGCGGGCATTGTTTGCGGACGTTCGTGCGGCACATGCATCCAGCCAACTCCGCACACTGGACAAGTACCTGGACAACCCGCACGTTCGGGCGCTACACGCGGCGCTGGTCGAACGCGTCGCCGCACATTTCAGGGTTCGCGCCCACGCGCCACGCAGTGTCGATGCCCATCTTCTGAAGTTGTTGGACTGCATGCGCGAGGCCGCAACAGCCATCGCCGAGGCCGATCGAGGGAATCTGCTGCACCTGCTCAGCGGGTTGCGCCGCGACCTGCTGGCCTCACCGCTCACCCATCGGCACTGACCGCATGCTCTCCGATCTTTCCATTGATGGCGTGCTCATTCCCGGCCTGCTCGCCGTGGCCGCCGTCGCACTGGCGCTGTCGATGCTGACCTCACGCCTGCTCGCCAGCCTCGGTCTGTACCGGCTGTTCGCCGCGCGGCCGCTGGTGGGCCTGTCCCTGTTCGTGATCCTGGCGGAGCTGATGATCCGGCTCTCGCCCCTGCTCGAGAAATGAAATGAAAGACCTGCTTGCTGTCATCGGGCGCTGGAGCGCAACGCTGGGCGTGTGTGCGCTTGCCGCCATTGCCGCGCTCTCCCTCTGGAATCGTTACGAAATGCGCCCGTGGACGCGGGATGGGCGGGTGCGCGCCGATGTGGTTCGCGTTGCGTCGGACATGGGGGGGCTGGTCACCCAGGTGCTGGTGCGCGACAACCAGCGGGTCAGTGCCGGCCAGCTGCTGCTGGTGCTCGATCAGCCACGCTTCGCCGCCACGCTGGAGAAGGCAGACGCGGCGGTCAGGAGCGCGCATGCCACGCTGGCGCTGGCCCGCCGCGAATCGGCGCGGGACAACGCACTTGGCAACCTGGTCGCTTCGGAAACCCGCGAACGCAATGCCGCCAAGGTCGATACCGAGCTGGCCGCGCTGGCGCAGGCACGGGCTGAACAGCGCGTTGCCCAGCTCAACGTGCAACGCACCGAGGTGCGCGCAACCACCGATGGCATCATCACCAACCTCGACCTGCACGCGGGCGACTACCTGCAACCCGGTGCGCAGGCACTGGCGCTGATCGACACCGGCAGCCTGCGTATCGAGGGCTACTTCGAGGAAACCAAACTGGCCTGCATCACCGAGGGCGATGCCGCCGTGGCCCGGCTGATGGGCGACAACCACGACGTCCGCGGACACGTGGATACCATCGCCGCCGGCATTGCCGACGATCAGCGCTCAAGCACACACAACCTGCTGCCCGCCGTGGCGCCAACTTATACCTGGGTGAGGCTGGCGCAGCGCATCCCGGTACGCATCCGCATCGATGATGCGCCGTCGGATATCCGCCTGATCGTGGGTCGCACTGCGAGTGTGACCATCACACCCTCGGCACCGGGAGCCTGCAAGTGAGCGTGCGAACACTACGCGGTGGGCTGCTTGCCCTGCTGCTGCCCATGACGGCCTGCGTATCCGGCCCCGACTATCACCTGCCTGCGAATGCGGTCGCGGCCTCCCCCCAGGTGGCGCGGGCGTTCGTCTCGGGCCAGGAGGCATCGTTCAGCCAGGACGCGCCACCAGATCAATGGTGGCACCTGTACGGCGACCCCCGGCTTGACGCCTACGTACGCGAAGCACTGGCGGCCAATACCGACCTGCGCGCCGCCGATGCCAACCTTCGGCGCGCCAGCGCAACCGTGCTGGAGTACCGCGCGCGCGGTGCCGTGCAAGCCGACGTGGATGCATCGGGCACGCTCACCCATACAGGTGGTTACGCCCAAGCGTCGGCCGCGCCGCAGTCGTATGCGCTGGGCCTTCACCTCTCCTATCCACTGGATCTTGCAGGCGGCATCCGCCGCGGCATCGAAGCCGCCAACGCGGACGCCGAGGCCGTCGCTGCGGCACGCGACCAGGTCCGCGTGGTCGTCGCTGCTGCCGTCACGCGTGCCTATCTCCAGGTGTGCACCCGCAATCACACGCTCGCCGCAACCCGGCAGGTGCTGGCGATCCAGCACGCCACGCTGGAGGCAACCCGCCGCCTCGCCGCAGGCGGCCGAGGAACGGACTTCGATGTCAGCCGTGCCGGTGCCGCCGTCAACCGCAGCGCGGCGGGGATACCGCACCTGCTGGCCGAACGTCAGGCCGCACTGTTCGAACTGGCCGCATTGATGGGCAGGGTGCCGGCAGACTATCCGAGGGAGGCGGAAGCGTGCCCGCGCCCCCCGGAGCTGGAGCAGGCGCTGCCGGTCGGTGAGGGCTGGCAGCTGCTACAGCGGCGCCCTGACATCCGTGCCGCCGAGCGGAGCCTTGCCGCGGCCACGGCGATGATCGGCGTAGAGACCGCGGAACTTTATCCGCGGGTCACCCTGGGCGCATCCCTGGGCACAGCAGGCACGCGAGGGCAGCTGCTTTCGGCCGACGGTTTCGGGGCGAGCGTCGGGCCGCTGCTCTCATGGCACTGGCCCAACCGCCGCGTGGCCAAGGCCCGCATCGCGGCGGCCGGCGCCAATGTGGATGCCGCTCTTGCCTCCTTTGACGGCATCGTGCTGCAGGCACTGCGCCAGACCGAGACCGCGCTTTCTGCCTGCACGCAGGAGCTTGAACGCGAGCGCAGCCTGGCGCAGGCGCGCAGGGACGCGGCGCGCGCAGCCGGACAGGCACAGCAGCTCTACCGCTTCGGCAGGATCGATTTTCTCGACGTGCTTTCGGCCCAGGCCGCGCTGGCAGATGCGGAGTCCGCACTGGCGGCCTCCCGCGCGGAGCGGGTCGACCGTCAGATGGATGTGTTCCTGTCACTGGGTGGCGGTTGGGCTGCAGGGGCCGTCGCCATTGGTGCGGCCCGCTGACGTCGTCTTCGCAGCAGCAGCCGCTACCCGATCTGTTCATGAAAGCCCTGTCCACATCCGTATTCATTCACACGGCCTGCCCTATATTCGCGCTCACAGCGCCGCATATCGCGGCCATGACGGAGGCATCCCGATGACATCCATACGTCTTCTTGCCATTGCCGTGGGCTCGGCCGCAGCACTCGCCGTAGCGCCCGCCTTCGCCGATCCGCCGCACCACGCCCGCGGCAACGGCCCGCCACCGCATGCGGGCGGCCCGCATAACCGTGATGCGCCGCCGCCGGGCTGGCAGAAGAAGGCCTGGCGACGTGGCGAGCGCCTGCCGTGGGCCGAAGTGGACCGCCGCTACTGGGTAGACGATTACGCGCGCTATGACCTGCGCGAGCCGGGCCGCGACCGGCGTTGGGTGCGCCAGTCCGACAACGAGTACCTGTTGGTGGAGATCGCCACCGGGCTGATCATCGACGCCCTGCATCGCTGAAGCGACCTGCAGCGTCCCACATGGAGCGATTTACCCCGGTGCAGACACCCTACGACCGGGGTCGCTCCGGTCGGCGGTGTTTGCGCCCACCGCGCCCCACATGCCTCCGCTGCCGCCCGGCATGCATGCCCTCCCGCAGTGCGATATGCCCGAACATCAGCGCCGCGGCAACGAGCCCCATCGCAACCAGTATTTCGAATCCCCAATCACCAAAGAGCAGGCGGATGGAGATCTCCAGTGAGCACAGCCTGCCGCAGCTCAGGCCGTGCTCGTTGAAGCCATAAATGAGCACCATTACGCCCATCAGCCCGCACAACGCCATCAGGGCCAAGCTTGCGATGAAGATGAAAGGTCGATGGATACGCATGCGCTCGTCGCGGTCTTCTACGGTGATGTCCAGCGCGACGTTGCGAGCACGCGATCGGAGGCATCCAGCTCTACCGACCAGGCTTGGGTATCCAGGCCCAGCCGGTTCTCATACCACCGTCGCTGCGCACAGCGACCACCGCATCCACTGCTGGCATGCGGGTAAAGGGAGCACCGGCATGCTCCACCACGTCAGGTTGCCCCGGCACCCGCAGTACCTCGGCCCTGCTCGCCCCGACCGGGACCGAGGCAAGCGCGTGGGAATGCCACGCTGAGATCGCCGAGCAACTGGCAACGTACGCCACGAACAGGCCGGCAAGCCCCTCCATCAGTGTCCTCATTGACAGACCCCCTCCTGCGCCTCGCGCCCACGCATCATCCGCGCAGACCTTCTTCAACGTCAAACCTCGACAAGCGGGCCTGTTGCAGCGCCCGGCATCCGTGCTAGCGTGCGCCGACCGATGATTCAGGATGAACACAGGGACGCCCGTCGATGGCAGGCAAGCGCCGGAAGGACAGGATCGCGCAGGAGATCGGCCTGTTCATGCAGCAGTACGCGCGCAAGGCGCAGCGCCATACCGAACCCAACGACCGGCCGTACGATCGGAAACTGGAAGCGCGGCTCAAGCGCTTGCCACCGGAAGAACTGGGTAGGCTGCTTTCCGGAGAAGAGGACGACGATGACTAGCCCCGCCGGAATGGCCAGGCGCGCCATCGTCGTGACATTCTGTAGCGCGCTCGGCGCCTGCGGACTGGTGATGGACAGTTCGTTCGACACTCTGTGCGAGGCGCTTGACGCCGACATGGTGAACAAGGGATGGATTCCCGATTGGGTACCCCACGAGGCGACCGACCTGCGCGAGGTACACGACCTCGACTCGAACACCAGCGCGCTGGCCTTCACCAAGCCCCCTGCGATACCACTGCAGCTGCCTGCGGATTGCCAGGCAACCACATTCAACGACCGCGATCCTGTTGCGTTCAATCGACACTGGTGGCCTGGCGACGCGACGCTCAGCGCGTCGTACCGCGTCTTTCGCTGCGCACCTGAATCCGGAAAATCGGTCTTCGTCGCCATCAACAGGACCGAAGACCGCGTGCTCTTCTGGCGAACCTACGCACGGTGATGCGCCCGCACCGTCGCCCCTCTTCTCAGGAACCCGTGATGCCCAACGCGCGTGCACGCTTCGCCGCCCTCGCCCTCTCTCTCGCGGCGTGCCTGCCGGCCTACGCCGCGCAGAACGCCCCCGCCGACATCGAAGCGATCGAACAGGTTGTCGAATCCTTCCGGACCTCGCTGATCAACAAGGACAAGCCGACCTACATGGACCTGTTCTTTTCGGACAAGCCGGAAGACATCGGCTGGCAGTATGTTTCCGAGGACGTGCGCCTGCAGGACATCCGCAAGGCCAAGCCCGATGCGATCAAGGCGCGGCAGATTCCCGCCAACAACTTCATCGCGCTGATCGATGGAGCGGTGGCCTCGCCGAAGCCGAAGGAGGAGACGTTCTCCAACACGAAGATCGAGACAGACGGCGACGTGGCCTCGGTGTCGTTCGACTACAGCTTCCACGACGATGGGGGGAAGACCAACTGGGGCAAGGAAATGTGGCAGCTGATCCGCACCGAACAGGGCTGGAAGATCTTTTCGGTGATCTATTCGATCCGCGACTCACGCAGCCCGGCCGATTGAACGTCGCTTGAGGACGCTGAGCGCCGATTGCCGATTGCGATCCATTCAGCCAGGGCATTGGCATCCGGCAAGAGATCGGGCAGAGTTCGGCCACGCGCAAGGACGCACGCCATGACCCGCCTGCTGATCATCGAAGACAACCCCGAGCTGGTTGCCAATCTGTATGCCTTCTTTGAACCGCTGGGCTACGTCCTGGACGACGCCCGCGACGGCGCCAGCGGACTGCGCCGGGCCACGCAGCACGACTACGACGCCATCCTGCTGGACCTGATGCTGCCGCGGCTGGACGGCATGACGCTGTGCCAGAAGCTGCGCCAGGAGTTCCAGAACCCGGTACCGATCCTGATGCTGACCGCGCGCGATCCGGTCGAAGACCGCGTGCAGGGCCTGGCCCTGGGCGCGGATGACTATCTGGTCAAACCGTTCTCGCTGACGGAACTGGATGCGCGGATCAAGGCCCTGGTACGACGCGCCCAGGGCCGCCAGGTCCAGAGCGTGCTGGCGTGGAAGGATCTGCAGGTGGACACGCGCTCGCCGCAGGCCTGGCGGCAAGGCCGCCGCATTGCGCTGACACCCACGTCGCACAAGCTGCTGATGTGCCTGGTGCGCGCGGCGCCCGCTGTGGTCCGCAAGCAGGAGATGGAATACCTGGTCTGGGGCGACGAGCCACCGGACAGCGGCGCGCTGCGAACACACATCCATGAGCTGCGCCTGCAGGTGGACCGCAGCTTCGACGCCGCGCTGATCACCACGGTGCACAGCGTCGGCTGGCGCATGCAGGCGTGAGCCCTGCCTCCCTCTACCGCCGCCTGAGCTTGCGTGCCCGCATCACGATCTCGTTCGTGCTGTTGATGGCCGGTGCCATGGGTTTCATCGTTCTGGCCGAACAGGTCGACTACGACCAGGTCCGGTCTGCTGTCGTCGCGCGGACCCAGCACGGTGAAGTGGAAAGGCTGCAGGCCGCGCTGGCTCGTGGCCAACGCCCCGCCCTGCCACCGGGGACCCAGCTGTTCGATGCCCATGACGCGCCTGTCGTGCTGCGCCAGTACGGCCCGGGCCATCACGGCGAAGAGGCGCCCAACGAGTGGCACCTGAGCGTCTTCAACAACGGCGACCAGCGCTACTACCTGCTGCAGGATGCGGCGCACTATGGCTATCTGGAACAACTGATCAACGCCTTTGCGGCACTGGTCATTTCGATCTGCGTGCTCGGCGCCTTCCTGATCGGCCGCAAGGTAGCGACGCACGTCATCGCACCCATCACGCGATTGGCGGACGCGGTGCAGGACGGCCAGAAGCCTTTTCCCTACCAGGACGCGCGCGATGAGATCGGTGTACTCGCCCGCGCCTTCGCCCGACACAGTGACGAGCTCGAACGGTTCCTGCATCGCGAACAGTGCTTCAGCGGCGATGCCAGCCACGAGCTGCGCACGCCGCTGGCCATCATCGGCGGCGCTGCGGAGACGCTCGCCTGCCAGCTTCCGGCCGACAGCCACCTGGTTCCCAGCGCGGAGCGCATCCTGCGCACCACCCAGGAGATGCAGCGCCAGCTGACCTGCCTGCTGCTGCTCTCACGCGCCCCCAGTACCGTGCCGCGCAACAAGGTGGCGCTGCGCCCGCTGATCGAATCCTGCATGGAGCGCTGCCAGCCGTGGATTTCCGGCAAGCCGGTGATCGTTGCGTTTGATGCCCGGCATGACGCCGTGCTGGACACCAACGCAGATCTGGCGCACAGCGTGATCTGGAACCTGCTGCGCAACGCCTGCCAGTACACCGAAAGGGGCGAAGTGAGGATCACCCTCCACGACACCGCACTCACCTTCGCCGACACCGGACCCGGCCTGCCCTCCAGTATCGACCCACAGCAGTTCCAGCGCTTCGTGCCCGGCAGCCCGCACAGTGGCGAGGGACTGGGGCTGTCCATCGTGCAGCGCATCGTCGAGCACCTGGGTTGGAGGATGACGGTGCGTTCCTCGCAGCAGGGCTGCCGGTTCAGACTGGAGTGGCCCATCTGACGGTTTCCTGACGCGCGCCTGCACATGCTGGGGATTGCTCACTTCACGGCGGAAACGGCATGCAGCACCCCAAGGACAGCGGCAAGTACCCGCACGGCAAGAGCGGCCTGAGCCGCATCTTCCACACCCTCATCCATTCGCGCGATGGTTTCATCGCCACCTTCCGCGGCGAGGCGGCCTTTCGCCAACTGCTGCTTCTGCACGCGCTGTTGATCATTGCAGCGTTCGTGCTGGACATCAGCAAGCTCGAACGGGCGCTGGTGCTGGCGGTCTGCTTCATCAGCCTGCTGGTGGAACTGCTCAACTCGGCGATCGAAGCAGTGGTCGATCGCATCTCACTGGAACAGCATCCACTGTCCAAGAACGCCAAGGACATGGGCAGCGCCGCGCAGACCACCGCACTGTTGATGGTGGGCGCGGTGTGGGGCGTGATCCTGCTGGGCTAGTCCGCCCAACCTGACAACTTCCTGATAAAGCGGTTTCGATACTGCGCGCACTCCCGCTCCACGGAACCTGCTCGTGCGTCAACGCCGCCGTTTTCCACGGCCCCATCCGATCGTTCTGGTCTGGGCCACCGCACTGTTCTTCACCACGATTGGAAACATCGCCCTCTGGAAGACGCTGTGGGGGCTGATCGACCTCAACAGCCTGCGCAGCGTGCTGTTCCTGGCCAGCTTGCCGGTGGTGCTTTTCTGCCTGTTCAACCTGCTGCTGACGCCACTGCTGGCACTGCCGTTCCTGCGCAGGCCGCTGCTGGTGCTGCTCGTTGTCGTCAGCGCCACCTGCAGCTACTTCATGCTGCACTACAACGTGCTGATCGATCGCAGCATGGTGCAGAACGTGTTCGAGACCAACCAGGCTGAACTGAACGCCTATCTGTCGCTGCCACTGCTGTTGACCCTGCTGGCGCTGGGCGGGCTGCCCGCGACCGGGCTGGCCCTGGTGCGCACCGCCAGCGGGGCGGGCTCGATACGTTCGTTCCTGGTGTGGCCAGTCAACGTCCTGGTATCCATGATGGTGCTGCTGGCGATCGGCTTTGCGTTCTACAAGGACTATTCGTCATTGCTTCGCAACAACCGCTACATCCGCGACCAGGTGCTGCCGTTGAACGTGGTGCGGCATACCCACGGTTACCTGAAGAGCCTCTACAGCACCCGCCAGCAACCGCTGCGCGCGATTGGCATGGACGCACGGCGCGCGCCGGGCCCGCGCCCGAAGCTGGTGATCCTGGTCGTCGGCGAGACCGCGCGATCACAGAACTTCCAGCTCAACGGCTACCCACGCGCGACCAATCCCCGGCTCTCGCGCAAGGAAGGCGTCATCAGCTTCAATGATGTCTCCTCATGCGGGACCGCCACGGCCATCTCCGTGCCGTGCATGTTCTCGCAGATGACCCGAGGCCAGTACGACGACGTGCGCGCCGCAACCGAGGAGAACGTGCTCGACATGCTGCAGCGCACCGGCATCCGCGTGCTCTGGCGCAACAACAACAACGGCGGCTGCAAGGGCGTGTGCGAACGCGTACCGACCGAGGACATGCCTGCGCTGAAGGTGGCCGGCCAGTGCGTCAACGCCGACGGCACCTGCTACGACGACGTGCTGCTGCACCAGTTGGGCGCACGCATCGATGCCATCAACGGCGACGCCCTGATCGTGCTGCATCAGCTCGGCAGTCATGGGCCGACCTACTTTGAACGGTATCCCGCAGCGTCGCGGGCTTTCAGCCCGACCTGCGACAGCAACCAGATCCAGCATTGCAGCAACGAGGCGCTGGTCAACACCTACGACAACACTCTGGTCCACACCGACCACCTGCTGGGCAAGGCCATCGACCTGCTGCAGGGCTATGCGGACCAGCGTGATGTCGCACTGATCTATGTGTCCGACCATGGCGAGTCGCTGGGCGAACGCGGGATGTACCTGCACGGCACGCCCTACTTCATCGCCCCGCGCGAGCAGACCCAGGTGCCGATGGTGATGTGGTTCTCACCGGAATTCAGCCGCAACGCAGGCCTGGACCTGGCCTGCCTGCACCAGAATGCCCTGCACCGGGCGCACAGCCACGACAACCTCTTCCACTCGCTGCTGGGCCTGTTCGCGGTCAACAGCGGGGTGTACCAGCACGATCTGGATGTGTTCGCAGGTTGCCGCGCGTCGGCTTCGCCGGCTGTGGCCACCTCACCGGCCAAAGAAAGGCGCCGGCTGATGCCGGTCGCTGCCCGGAACGTGGCGCGCTACTGCGCCGCCAGGGCGAAATCCAGGCCCGCACACACCGCCGCCACCTGGGCGTCGTTGCATTCCTGCGGGTTGGTGCGCGGGCTGTCCGGGTAGACCTCGGTGGTGGTGGCAAAGCGCGCGTCGGTGAAGCCGGCGCAGGCGCCGATCGAACGCGATTCACCCCAGACCACGCCCGGCGACTGCAGCGGCAGGCCGACCAGGTTGCCTTCGGCATCGGCCGGGGCGATATGGGTGACCGGGGCCACGGCGGTGATCAATGCCTTCTGGAACTCGGCCTGCGGATCTTCGCTGTTGCCGATCACGTAGAAACCATCCGGAATGGTGTCGCGCTCGAATGGCTTGCCGTCGCGGGCACAACGCGCCGGATCGAACTCCTGCAGGTCGCTGTCGGTGGTCTCGTGCAGGTCCAGGTGCACCAGCAGGTTCGGCTTGCGCTCGGCCACCCAGCGCATCAGCGCGGCGGCTTCCTCGATCTGGCCGCCGTCACGGAAGCTGCGGTTCGGGTCGATGGCATCCGGGTTCCAGCGCTGGATGCGCTCGTAGCCCCATGGGCTGACGCACGGCGCCACGATCAGGTTCAGCCGGCCCAGGTAACGCTCCGCCTGCTGCTCCAGGAACTGCAGGGCACCGTGCACGCCGCTGGTCTCGTAGCCATGCACGCCACCGGTGATCAGCGCGGTCGGCAGCGCCGGGTTCCAGTCGTGGTTGACCACGGCGAACAGCGGGTAATGGTCCGGCGCATAGTCCAGCTGGCCGTACTGGATCACATCGAAGCTGTCGTCCAGGCGCTCGAGCGCGGCCACCACGTCGTCGTGGTAGCTGCGCCGGCGCTGCTGGCGGGCCCGCCACTGTGCGCGTTCCGCGTCGCCCCAGGGCTGTCCGGGGGTGCCGATCGGGTAGAACTGCGCAACGGTCATTGGGGAACTCCAGGGGTCGAACGGGATGGGTGCAGCCGGACATTCTAAGCCTTGTCGCGCCTGCGGGCGCCCCCGCCCCGCCCCGCCTTCATCCAGCCGGGGTCATCTGGTTGTAAAATCAATGGTTTTTGGCCCCTCACCCCTTGATGGCGAACGCAGCGCAGCCGGTCCTGGGTGGACCGGAGTTCCTCCGCCTGCTCGCCCGTCTCAGCGACGGCGCGATGCCGGCCACCAGTCCCGCCCTGACCGATCGCCTCGGCCAGTGGGTGGACTGGAGCCGTGCCGTGGCCCTGTCCGGGGCGCTCGGCGGACGCCTGCCCGAGCCCGGTGAAGCCGCCGAGGCAGTCGAGGATGTACTGGCCGACTGCGCGCAGGCGCACGCCAGCCTGCTGGCCTCGATCCGCGAGGATGCCGAGGCCGAGCGCCTGCTGGACCTGGCCGAAGCTGCCGCCGCACCCAACTTCGCCTCGCTGCGCCAGCGCTACCGGGTACTGCAGCAGGCCATCCAGACCGCCACGGGCCGCCTGCGCGGCCGCCTGCGCGACCAGCTGGTGCAGGTTTCGCCCGAGCTGGCGCGGCTGGCCGAGGTCGATGCGGTGATGGAACAGACCCTCACCCCGCGCGAGCACAGCCTGCTGGCCACTGCGCCGGCCGTGCTCGGCGCCCGATTTGAACGCGTGCACGGCCAGCCCGGCTGGCGCACGGCCTTCCGCCATGACATGCGCACGCTGCTGCTCGCCGAGCTGCAGCTGCGCTTCCACCCGATCGAAGGGCTGCAAGACGCCCTGCGCTCCCACTGACCGGAACACCATGTCCAGAACTGCTTTCCATGTCGTTGTCTTCCTTGTCGGCCTGCTGGCCGTGTGCTGGATCGGCATTGGCTACGTTTCGGTGCATCCGCTGGGTGCAGCGGTGGCGGCGATCATCGCGGCCTGCTACATCGCCGGTGGCGTGGAGCTGTACCGCTACCGCCAGGCCAGCAACGGCCTGCGCGCCGCACTGAACGACCTGTCCAGCGCGAAGGAAAGCCTCGCCCCCTGGCTGGAGCGCGTGCCGGTAGGCCTGCGCAACGCCGTGCGCCTGCGCGTGGAGGGCGAGCGCACCGCCCTGCCCGCACCGGTGCTGACCCCTTACCTGGTCGGCCTGCTGGTGCTGCTGGGCATGCTCGGTACCCTGCTGGGCATGATGGACACGCTGCGTGGCACCGGACTGGCCCTGCAGAGCGCGACCGACATGGCCGCCATCCGCGGCTCGCTGGCCTCGCCGGTGCAGGGCCTGGCGGTGGCATTCGGTACCTCGATCGCCGGTGTGGCCAGCTCGGCCATGCTCGGCCTGCTGGCGGCGCTGCTGCGTCGGGATCGGCTGCAGGCCGTGCAGCAGCTGGACCGGGCCATTGCAGGCGACCTGCATCCCTACTCGCAGGCCTGGCAGCGCGCCGAGTCGCTGCGCCTGCTGCAGGCACAGTCCGCCGCGCTGCCGGCACTGGTCGACCGCCTACAGGCGATGACACAGACCTTTGAACAGCACAGCACGGCCGCCAACGAGCGCCTGCTGGCCGGCCAGGCCGAATTCCTGACCCAGAGCCAGGCGCTGCAGGAGCGTCTGGCGGTCTCGCTGCAGCAGTCGCTGCGCGAAGGCGCCGAAGCCAGCGCCGCCGCCATCGGCGGTGCGCTGCAGCCGATGGCCGAGACCACGCTGGCTGGCCTGGCCCGTCACAGCGAAGCACTGCACGCCCGCGTCGAGCAGGCCGTGCAGCAGCAGCTGGCTGGCCTGAGCGACGGTTTCGAGCGCAGCCGCGTTGCGACCGAAGCCAGCTGGGCCAAGGTGGTGAGTGAACAGAGCCAGGCACAGCAGGCCCTGGTGGACGATCTGCGCCAGCACCTGCAGGCCTTCAGCGATGGCCAGGGCACGCAGGCCGAAGCACTGGTCGCGCGCATCGGCGAGCGCCTGCAGGTCGATGCCAACGGCAACGCCGAGGCCTGGCGCGCCGCCATCGAGCAGCAGCAGGCACTGAACAGCGCGCTGGTCGAGCGCCAGCAGCAGGCGCTGCTGGCGGCCGGCCAGCAGCTGGACGAGCATGCGCAGGCATTGCTGCGGGCACTGGAGCAGCGTCACGACGCCAGCCAGTCGTTGCTGCAGGACCACGAACAGCAGCGCTCGCAGCAGTGGCAGGCCGCCCAGGCTGCCGCCGCAGCTGCGCACGCCGAACTGCAGGCCTGCCTGGACACTCGCGAACAGCAGCGCCAGGCGCGCTGGGACGCGGTCAGCGCCGAACTGCAGCAAGCCCACGCCGCGCTGCATGCGCAGCTGCAGGCCGGCGACGAACAGCGCCTGCAGCGCTGGAGCGATGCCTTGCAGCACGTTTCCACCGACCTGGCCGAGCGCCTGCGGGCCAACGGCGAGCGCCTGGCTGCGCAGCAGCAGCAGGTCTGCGACACGCTGGCGGCGACCGCACAGCAGATCGGCGAGAACGGTCGTGCACAGGCCAGCGCAACGCTGGCCGAAGTCTCCACCCTGCTGCAGACCGCGGCAGCCGCGCCGAGGGCCGCTGCCGACGTCATCAACGAACTGCGCAGCACGCTCTCTGAAAGCCTGGTGCGTGACAACGCAATGCTGGAAGAACGCGGTCGCCTGCTGGCCACCGTGCAGACCCTGCTCGATGCGATCAACCATGCCTCGCACGAACAGCGCACCGCCGTGGACGCGCTGGTTGGCGGATCGGCCGAGCTGCTGGAGCGCGTCGGCAACCGCTTCACCGACCATATCGCCGCCGAGACCGGGAAGCTGGACGGCATCGCCGCAGCGCTCAACGGCAGCGCCGGTGAAGTGGGCCTGTTGGCCAGCACCTTTGGTGAAGCGGTCGCGCAGTTCGGCAGTGCCTCCACCGAGCTTTCCGGCCGCCTGGAACAGATTGGCGGCGCACTGGATGCCTCGCTGGCCCGCAGCGATGAGCAGCTGGCCTACTACGTGGCGCAGGCGCGCGAGGTGGTCGACCTCAGCCTGCTGTCGCAGAAGCAGGTGATGGAAGAACTGCAGCAGCTGGCCACGCGCCGCGGCAAGGCCGGCAGCGCATGAGCGACGAGCTGGAGGTCGATGGCGGCTCACACGCCCCGATCTGGGCCGCCTTCGGCGACCTGATGTCGGTGCTGCTGGGTGCGTTCGTGCTGATCCTGGTGGGTGTGGTCGCGGTGCAGCTGGAGCTGTCGCAGCGGTTGGACCAGGAAGTGAAGCAGCGCCAGGCCGAAGCCAAGCGCCTGCAGACGCTCGAACAGGCACTGGCTGGCCCGCTGGCTGCCGGTCGCGTGACGCTGGTTGACGGCCGCATCGGCATCAGCGGCAGCGTGTTGTTCGCGCTCAACTCCGACCAGCTGCAGCCGGAAGGCCAGGAGCTGCTGCGCAGCCTGGCGGCACCGCTGGCCGCCTATCTGGGCAGTCGCGAAGAAATCCTCATGGTCAGCGGCTTCACCGATGACGCGCCCGTGCGCGAAGGCAACCGCCGCTTCGCCGACAACTGGGAGCTGTCCGCGCAACGTTCGCTGACCGTGACCCGTACCCTGATTGCCGATGGCGTACCGGCTGACGCCGTGTTCGCCGCCGCGTTCGGCAGCGAGCAGCCGGTCAGTTCCAATGCCAATGAGGAAGGACGCGCACGCAACCGTCGCGTGGAGATCGCGCCGATTCCCAAGCCCAAGGCCCCGGATGCCAAGTAAGCCGCCCGCACTGGAGGGACTGCGCGCACTGGTGCGCGACCTCGATGCGGGGTCGCGCTCGCTGCCGCATTACCCGCGGGTGCCGATGCTGCAGCAGGTCCAGCGCGAGTGGTCGGAACTGCGCAGCGAACTGCAGGTGCGCCGCTCGCTGCGCGCCGAGGCTCCGGCTGACGGCGGCCCGCTGAACTCGGCGGTGCTGGTGCAGCGCATGCTGGACACGCTGCAGGCCGCCAGCCCAGGTTACCTGCGCCATTTCATCGACTACGTGGACACCCTGTCCTGGCTGCAGGCGCTGCAGGACGGTGCCGTGAGCAGTGGTGACACCGCAAAGCCGAAGCGCACGCGCAAGCCGCGCAACGCGGGTTGATCGCACAGTGACGCCGACCTCGTTCGGCGCCCCCGTAGACGCCAACCTTGGTTGGCGTTCCACCAACGACGCCGCGCATGCCAACCAAGGTTGGCATATATCAATGCATGCTCCGGCATGCCACGCGTGTAGCGGTGTCACCAGACAGTCATCTGTCTAGCGCACCATTTTCACGTGGACCCACGGCGCGTGCAGCGCCTGCAGTCGCATCGCTTGTCTCCCCTTTTTTAATTCCATGAGCTCCGCGCCAGCGCGGTGGCTCGTGCCTGCCTGAGTGTCTGCAACATGACGAAGACTTTGTTGGCCGCCGCGCTGTCGATCGCGCTTGCTCCCGCGGCCTGGGCGCAGGATGCTGCCCCGACCTCCCATGGCACGTCCGCCACCGACCTCGATGCGGTTTCGGTGATCGGCAGCGGTGAAGCGCGCCAGGTGCAGCGCATCACCCGCGAGAACCTCGACATCCTACCGCCGGGTACCAGCCTGCAGAAGACCCTGAACCTGCTGCCGGGCGTCAACGCGCAGTCGGCCGATGCGCTGGGCACCAACGAGCAGTCGATGACCCTCAGCCTGCGTGGCTTCAACTCCACCCGCCTCGGCTACACGCTGGATGGCGTGCCGCTGGGCGATGGCGCGTACAACAACTACAACGGCCTGAGCATCAACCGTGCGCTGATCAGCGAGAACATGGCCGGCGCCGAACTGGCCGTGGGTATCGGCAGCCTCGGCACGCCGTCCACCAGCAACCTCGGTGGCACCATCTCGTACACCTCCGACCGCCCGGCCCAGGAACTCGGCGGCCGCGTGGTGCAGACCTTCGGCAGCGATGCCAACCGCCGCACCTTCGTGCGCGTGGACAGCGGCGAGTACAACGGCTTCTCCGGCTACGTTTCCGGCATGAACGCGGTCTCCGATCTGTGGAACGACCAGACCGCCTACAACAAATCCACCACCAAGCAGTTCAACGCCAAGGGCGTGTGGAACTTCGACCGCGGCCAGATCACCGGTTTCGTCGATACGTCACGTACCACCCAGGCCGACTACTTCTACCTTTCCAAGGACGAGATGTCGCGCGGGCTGGGCTGGGACTGGGGCGGCTATGCGCCGGACTGGAACAAGGCCGTGGCCAAGGCCTACTGCAATACCGCCAGCTTCAACGCGAAGAAGTGCGACAGCAGCGGCCCGGACAAGGATGCCGACGGTGCGTTCACCGCCGGGCAGATCCTGCGCGATGACAACCTGTACTACCTGGCCGGCGATTTCTTCCTGGCCGATGGTTTCAGCCTGCGTGCCCTGGCCTACCACCACGACGACCGCGGCGAAGGCCACAACTGGAACAGCGGAGCGTGGTCGAACAAGGGCACCGCGCAGGAAATCCCGATCATCTTCCGCAACACGATCTATACCATCGACCGCGATGGCGGCACGCTGTCGTTCGATTGGGAACTGGGCGCGCACCGCATCGAGGGCGGCGTCTGGTACGAGCGCAACACCAGCAGCGCCGAGCGCTACCAGACCGCCGTGGACGGCCCGCGCGACCTGAGTGGCATGAACACCCTGCCCTCCGACGTCGGCGTGTTCGCCCAGCGCACGCGCTGGAAGACCCACCAGTTCTTCCTGAAGGACACCTGGCGCCTGCTCGATGATCGCCTGACACTGGAGTTCGGCGCCAAGAGCCCGCATGCCACCTCCGATGCGCAGGCCCTGCCGGGCGACGCGAAGGCGCCGATCTCGCCGACCTCCAACAACCAGTTCGCCACCGGCTCACTGAAGGCCAGCAAGAACTTCCTGCCCAGCATCGGCGCCAACTTCCGCCTGGCCGAGCATCACGAAGTGTTCGCCAGCTACGCCGAGAACATCGCCATGTTCCAGGGCGGCTTCAAGCTGGGCCCTCAGGCAGTCAGCCAGGCCACCTGGAACGCGCAGGGCAACCTGAAGCCGGAAGAATCCCGCTCGCTGGAGGCCGGCTACCGCTTCGTCACCGATACCCTGCAGGCCTCGGTCGCGGCCTACAGCGTGCGCTTCGACAACCGCCTGCTGCAGTACAACCCCTGCGACTCGCGGCAGCCGGTCGGCCCGACCTGCGGCAACCGCTTCTACAACGTGGGCGGCGTCGACAGCCGTGGTGCCGAGCTGACCGTGCTGTGGACCCCGAACGAGCACTTCAGCTGGTACACCTCGGCCTCGCTGAACCGCTCGACCTATGCGTCGAATTACGTGCAGGCCGGCGTCGAGCAGCAGATCAAGGGCAAGATCCAGACCGATACACCCAAGCAGCTGCTGGCCACCGAGATCACCTGGCGCGACAACGGCTGGTTCGCCAGCCTGCGCGGCAAGTACACCGGCGAACGCTTCTACACCTACACCAACGACCAGGGCTTCGGCGGCTTTACCGTGTTCGATCTGGCCGGTGGCTATGACTTCGGCCAGGTCGGCTTCGCCAAGGGCATGCGCGTGTCGTTCAACGTGACCAACCTGACCAACAAGCGCTATGCCAGCAACCTGGATTCGAGCGTGTTCGCCCCGAGCGACCCGGCCGGCAAACTGTACGTGTTCCATGCCTCGGCACCACGCCAGGTGTTCGGTACGATCGACCTTCGCTTCTGATTGACCGCCCGGAGTCCACCGATGCTCACGACCGCCCTGCTGCTGGCCACTCTCTCCGCCAGCGGATACTCCACTCCGCATGAGGCAACGGGCGCAGCGCCGCGTACCCTGCAGCTGGGCGGTCGCAGCTATGTGGACAAAGGCCTGGTCGCCGCCGGGCGGCTGTCGGCGGGCACGGTGGACTTCCTGGGCGACACGCTGGGATCGTTCTCGTCGCTGGCGGTGCAGCCCGGCACCTGGAAGCGCACTGCCAACGGCTACGAAGGCGTGTTGTGGACCCTGCCCGACCGCGGCCGCAACGATCCCGGGGCTGGCCTGTTCTACGACTACAACGGCCGCGTCGAGCGCATGCAGCTGCGCATCGACGTTTCCCCGGGCAAGCCCGAGCTTGGCACGCTGACGATGGCGCCTGACAAGGGCGTGGTACTGAAGGATTTCAACGGGCAGCCGTTCACCGGTGCCGACCCGGGCGACCACACGGTCACCCAGCGCCAGGTGGTGCTGCCTTCGCCGGCCAGCGGCGCCTGTGCGGGCAAGGTCTCGCTGGATGCTGAGTCACTGCAGTTCACCGCAGATGGCCACTTCTATATCGGCGACGAGTACACCGCCAACGTCTACTACTTCGATGCGCAGGGCCAGGTGCAGGGTGTGATCGTGGCACCGCCCGCGATCCGTCCGCAGCGCGACGGCAAGCCGGCGTTCGGTTCGCTGGCGCCACCGCAGACCGGCCGACGCAACAACCAGGGCGTGGAAGGCATGGGCCTGTCACCCGACGGCAGCCGCCTGTTCGTCGCCCTGCAGAGCGCGACGCTGCAGGACAGCGCGCAGGGCAACGCGGCGGGCCGCATCAACACCCGCGTGCTGGTCTACGACGTGACGGCCTCGCCAACGCCACAGCAGCCGATCGGCCATTACGTGATGGCTTTGCCTGCCTACGCGCACGACGGCAAGGGCAAGCTGGACCGAACCGCGGCGCAGAGCGAGCTGCGCGCGCTGGACGGCCATCGCTTTCTGCTGCTGGCCCGCGACGGAAACGGGCTGGGCAAGGACGGCGACGACCCGATCGTCTACAAGTCGGTGCTGCTGGTCGATGTGGCCGATGCCACCAACCTGGCCGAAAGTGCTTATGAAACCGGCACGGCCTCGGTTCGGGCCGACCCGACCGACACCGCGCTGAAGCCGGAGATCATGCCAGCACGCAGCGACGAACTGCTGAACCTGCTGGACCGCCCGCAGTTGGCCCGTGCCGGGCTGGACCTGGACACAAAGCGCGGCCCACATGCCGGACTGCTGTCAGAGAAGTGGGAAGCCATGGACGTGCTGCCGGCGCTGGACCCGCAGCACCCGAACGACGTACTGCTGCTGATCGGCAACGACAACGACTTCATCGCCCGCCACTGCCGCATGCAGGGCCAGGCCTGCGACAGCCCGTACGACAACGACAACCGCGTGCTGGTGTACCGCCTGACCCTGCCTTGAATCGTCGCCGGGCTTGGCCCGCCGCTACCGGATCAACCCGCTGTTTGTTGTAGGGCCGAGCCCATGCTCGGCTGCTTTTCCTTCAGGCATCCGTATCTCTGAAGGAACAGCCGAGCATGGGTTCGGCTCTACAAAAGCTCACCCACGCAGGGTGGCGCCGCCGTCCACATACAGGTCGCTCATCGCCACATGCCCGGCCTGTTCGGAGAGCAGGAACATCACCGAGTGCGCGATGTCCTCCGGGGTGGCCAGCTTGCGCAGCGGAATGCCGGCCTTGTAGGTTTCAAGGTTGCCGGCGATCACCCGCTCGGCACCATGCTCGTCCAGCCACATGCCGGTCTGCATCGGGGTCAGTGTTGAACCCGGGGCCACGATGTTGCAGCGGATGCCCAGCGGCGCCAGTTCCAGCCCGAGGCAGCGGGTAAACATCGTGGCGGCGGCCTTGGAGGCCGCATAGGCCGCCATGCCGTGCCTTGGTACACCGGCCGCATTCGAGCTGACGGTAACGATCGCGCCCTGCCGACGCGGTGACATCACCCGCGCCAACGCCCTTCCGACATGGAACACGCCATCGGCATTGACTGCAAACACCCGGCGCCAGTCGTCGTCGGTGGTCCCGGTGACGCCGCCCACATGCAGTACGCCGGCCACGCTGGCGGCCAGCATGATCGGCCCGATGCTGGACTCGACCTGATCCACCAAGGCGTCCACGGCGGCGCTGTCGGTTACATCGAGTGCGAGCGACTTCACCCGGGTATCGGCCACGCGCGGCGTCTCGCGATCGGTCGCCACCACCGTGCAGCCGGCCTCGGCCAACAGCCGTACCAACGCCTCGCCGATGCCGCCGGATGCACCCGTAACCAACGCCACGCGGCCGTCGAAACCGGTCAACTGCATGTTGCGATCTCCTGTTGCTCATCCCAGTGGCGCAGCCGCGCCGACAACCACGGCGCCAGCTGCGCCACCGCATCGCGGCCGGTCAGTTCGACGTGCAGGAACGGCAGTTCCAGCGCCTGCACCCTGCGCGCGTGGGTCCGCCACAACGTCGATTGCAGCTGTGGCCGCGCCTGATGATCCCGACCAGCACGGACGTGCACCAGCGTGCCGTCGAACGGTTGGTGAATATGTTCGCGGATCAGTCGATTGGTGCCGGTCACCGCGCGCACCAAGCCATCGAGCACCACATCCGGCAGGCTGCCGAGTGCACTGCCGCCACGACGCAGGAACGCCAGAATGCGTTCACGGCTGTCGAGTTCCGGATGCGCATCCGGATCGTGGCCGGCAATCGCCAGCAATGCCCGCAATGCGGCGATGGGATCGGGTTCCGGTTCGGCCCGCCAGCACTCGCTGGGATACGCGTCCAGCAGCACCAGCTCGCCGACGTCGCGACCGATTTCATGCAGGCGCACTGCCATCGCCTGGGCGAGGATGCCCCCCACCGACCAGCCCAGCAGGTGCACCGGCCCCTTTGGCTGCAATGCGACCACGCGCTGTACGTAGTCGTTGGCCATCGCCTCGATGCTGCTCGGCAGCGGCTGCCGCGCGTCCAGTGCCGGCGACTGCAGGCCGTACACCGGGCGTGCCGGCTGCAGTGCCCGGGCCAGGGTGCGGTAGTTCCAGGCAATGCCCCCGGCCGGATGCAGCACGAACAGCGGCATGGGCCCGGCGGCGTCGGTTGCGGCCAATGCGATCACCGGCCCCAGTGCATGATCGGCCAGCGCGGGAGGCTCGGCAATACGAACCGCCAGTGCGGCCACGGTGGGCTGCGCAAACAAGGCACCCAGACCCAGATCGCAGCGCCAGCGCTGCTCGATCGCCAGCAGCAGGTGCACCGCCGACAGCGAATCACCACCGAGACTGAAGAAATCTGCATCCACCGCCACCGGCGCCTCACGCCCAAGCGCCTGTGCGAACAGCAACGCCAGCTCCTGTTCCAGCGGCGTGCGCGGTGCCAATCCAGCGACGTCATGCTGTGGTGGTTTCGGCAACGCGTTGCGGTCGAGCTTGCCGTTGGCGGTCACCGGCCAGTGGTCCACGCCGACAAACGCCGAGGGCACCATATAGTCCGGCACGCGCGTGGCCAGGTGGCTGCGCAGCATTACGGCATCGGCAAGCGCGGTTGGCACATAGGCCACCAGCCGGGCATCGCCGGGCGCGTCCAGGCGCAGCAGCACTTCCACGCGCTCCACGCCAGGCAGTTCGCGCAGTGCCGCCTCGATCTCGCCCAGTTCGATGCGCAGGCCGCGCAGTTTCACCTGGTGGTCGCTGCGGCCGAGATACTCGACCGCACCATCGCGGCGCCAGCGTGCTACGTCGCCGGTGCGGTAGATGCGCTCGCCCGTCAGGAAGGGATCGGCAAGGAAGCGCTCGGTGGTCAGATCATCGCGACCGAGATAGCCACGCGCCAGCTGGACGCCACCCAGGTACAGGTCACCGGGCACGCCCACCGGCACCGGCTGCATCCGGGCGTCCAGCACGTACAGGCGGGTGTTCCAGACCGGGAACCCGATCGGCACCGGCCGCGAACGATCCTGCGCCGACGCCGGCCAGTAGCTGACATCCACCGCAGCTTCGGTCGGGCCATACAGGTTGTGCAGCTCGGCGTGCACACGCGCGTGGAAGCGGTCGCGGGACGAAGCATCCAGCGCCTCGCCACTGGTGAACACCCGTCGCAGCTGCAGCCCTTCGGAGGCCGGTGCAGCGAGGAAGGCATCCAACATCGATGGCACGAAATGCGCCGTGGTGATGCCATGCTCGCGGATCAGCCGCGCCAGTTCAGTGGGATCGCGATGCGCGTCCGGCCCGGCGACCACCAGCGTGGCCCCGCACAGCAGCGGCAGGAAGAACTCCCAGACCGAGACGTCGAAGGTGGCCGGGGTCTTCTGCAGCACGCGGTCATCGGCGCGGATGTCGTAGTGCTCGCGCATCCACAGCAGGCGGTTGACGATGGCACGGTGTTCGATGACCACGCCCTTGGGCTCGCCGGTCGAGCCGGAGGTATAGATCACGTAGGCCGCATCGTCAGGTGCCGGATCGGCCCACGGTGCGGCAAAACTCAGCGCAGTCCACTGCTCCGGCGCGAGCACCGGTACGCCGGCCACGCGCGCCGATACGTCCGCCGCAGCCAGTACGCACACCGGCTGTGCCGACGCGAAAATACGTGCCAGCCGCTCATCGGGATGGGCCAGGTCCAGCGGAAGGTAGGCCGCGCCTGCTTGTAGCACCGCGACCAGAGCGATCACCAGCTCCAGCGAGCGCGGCAATGCCACCGCCACCACGCTGCCCGGGCCGACATCCATTGCCCGCAGCTGTGCCGCCAGTGCGAAGCTGCGCGCTTCCAGCGTTGCGTAGTCCAGCGTAGTGTCGCCGAACACCAGTGCCGGCACGTGCGGGTCCCGATCCATGCCCTGCTGCAGCAGCTCGACCAGGGTCGTCTCCGGCAGCGCGTGCGCGGTGGCATTGAAACCGTGCAGCACCTGCTGCGCCTCCTCGGGCGTCGCCAGAGGTACGGCTGCGATATCGTCAGCCTGCAGTGCCGCCGACACGAAATGCAGCAACCGCGCCGCGTGCGCCTCGACATCCTCGCGACTGTACAGCGCGGGATTGGCCTCGATCTCCAGATCCAGCAGACGCTGGCCATCGCCGCGGAAGCCCAGCGTCAGGTCATCCACCGGCCCGGTGCACAGCACCTCCAGCGTCGCCTGCACGCCCGTCAGCGCCAGCGGCTTGTAGAACGGCTGCACATTTACCATGGGACCGTGCAGGCGCTGCTGCGCGCCCACCAGGCCCAGATCCCGGCGCAGTTGCTCGCCTCGGTAACGGCCGTGCTTGCGCCCTTGGCTGAGCTGCCGGCCCAGGCTGCGGGTAAAGGTTTCGACGCTGCCCTCGCCGGCGGCCACGCGCAGCGGCAACACATTCATCACCATCGCCGGTACCCGTGCCGACGCGTTGCCAAGCCGGCCCATGTAGGGCACGCCCAGCACCACTTCATCGGCCGCGCTCATCCGCCGCAGGTACTCGGCCGACAACGCGGCCAGCACGTCTGGCCAGGGCTGCAACCAACGTACCGATGCCGGCAGCAACTGCTCACGGAATGCCGCATCGAGCGGCTGCACCCAGCGCAGCGCGTCGTCACTGGCCGCGAGCGTACCGGCCAGGCCGACGCCCGCCGGTGCCCCCTGCATGTGCTCGCGCCACCACTGCCCGGCCTGCGTGCGGCGCGGGTCGGCACGATAGGCGGCATCATCGGCCAGCACGCCAGTCAGCCCCGGCAGTGGCTCACCGGTACGACCGGCATACAACGCGCACACGCGATCAGTGAACAGCGCCATGCCGTAACCATCGGTGGCCAGATGATGCACACGCAGGTACCAGACCCAGCGCTGCCCGCCCAGCTCAAGCAGCACCTGCTGACTGATCCGGTCGCGGGTGGGATCGACCGGGCTCAGCCGGTCGGCGTGCATCAGGTTGCGGGCCGCAGCGGCGGGATCCGTCTCGGTGGACACATCACGCACCGAAAGCAACGGCACGTGTGCGGGGTCATGCCACTGCAGCGGCTGGCCATCGGCCCCTTCGGCAAAGCGCAGCGCGAAGGCCTGGGCCTCGCCTGCAGCCTGGTCTGCCGCTGCGACGAACGCGGCCACGTCCAGCGGGCCATCGATCCACACCGCGTGCGCGGTATTGAATGACGGGTTGTCCGGTGCCAGCCGCTGTGCGAACCACAGTCCCGCCTGGGCCTCGGTCAATGCCACCGGCGTGGCCAGCGCGGCGGCGTTCATGCGTTCTGCGCGGCCTGCAGCGTCTGCACCACGTTCCACCACTGGCGCAGCGTGGTGTGTTCGGCCAGCTGCGAGAACTCCAGCGGCAGGCCGGTGTTGCCCCAGGCCAGGACCAGGCCGAGCATGCGCATCGAATCCAGGTCCAGGTCGATCAGGTTGTCGTCGTCACCGATCTCGGCAGGTGTGCACTCCAGCACGCGCGCCACATCGGCACGCATCCGCTCCAGATCCAGCACCTCACCCGTGGCAGCCATCACAGCACCTCCAGCAGCTGGTCGGTGGTCATCGGCACCCCGCTGGTGCGTGCGATCCAGTGCAGCGCCTGATCGTGATCGGCGCGCGAGAAGTCCGCCACCGCGTCAGCGGCGATGAAAGCCTCGATGTCACGCTGGAAGGCCTCGACCACGGTCGCGGTGCAGCCGATATGGGCGTACACGCCGGTCACCAGCAGCTGGTCGCGCCCACGTACCCGCATCAGCGTCTCCAGGTTGCTGCGCTGGAAGGCGCTGTAGCGGTGCTTCACCAGCACGTGCTCGCCTGGCTGCGGTGCCAGCGCCTCGATGATCGGCTCGTGGTCGGCGCTGCGGCGCATGCCCGGCCCCCACAGATCGGCCTGCAGGCCACGGTCACGGCGATCCTGGTCACCATGCTGGGCGGTGTAGAACACCGGAATGCCGTGCGCGCGGCAGTGCGCCAGCAGCCGTGCGATGTTGTCCACGGCCGGCCGTAGCGGTGCATTACCGGCGTCGAAGGCGGCCAGGAAGTAACGCTGCATGTCGTGCACCAACAGCGCGACACGAGCGCGCTGCGGGCGCCACGGGCCACGCGCCTGCGGCAGTTCGGCGGCAGTCGGCAAGGGATAATCGGTGATACGGGGCAGCGCCATCAGCGCGTTCCTCCTGTCTGTTGCAGATGACGCGCACGCAATTGCGCGCGCAGTTCGCGGCGGCTGATCTTGCCGACCGCAGTGGTATCGAAACTGTCGACGAACACGACCTGGTCGGGCACCTTGAACGCCGCCAAGCCGCGCCCGCGCATCCAGGCCTTCAGTGCCGGGGCCTTGAACGGCTCGCCCTGCGCGATCACGAACGCACAGCTGCGCTCGCCCAGATACTCATCGGGAATGGAGACCACGGCGGCGTCGAACACACCCGGGTGCGCCAGCAGGTGGTCCTCGATCTCCTCAGCGGAGATCTTCTCGCCAGCGCGGTTGATGTGGTCACCCGCACGGCCCTGCACCACCAGGTAGCCTCCGGGCAGCTGCTGTACGCGGTCGCCGGTGCGATAGAAGCCGTCGTCGGTAAACGAGCGCGCATTGGCCACCGCATCGTTGTGGTAGCCACGGATGGTGTACGGGCCACGGGTGAGTAGATGCCCCACCTCGCCCTCGGCCACCGGCTGGTCATGGTCATCGACCACGCGCACTTCATCATCCGGACTGATCGGTCGCCCCTGGCAGGCCACGATCAGTTCTTCCGGATCATCCAGGCGGGTGTAGTTCACCAGCCCTTCGGCCATGCCGAATACCTGCTGCAAGGTACAGCCGAGGCCGTCGATCACCCGCCGCGCGGCTTCCGGCACCAGCTTGGCGCCGCCCACCTGCAGTACCTGCAGGCTGGACAGGTCATGCCTGCTGGTGGCGGCCGCCTGCGCCCACAGCAGCGCCAGCGGCGGCACCAGCCCGCAGCAGGTCACCTGTTCGCGGGCGATCAGCGGGAAGGCCACATCCGGTCCGGGGCCGGGGCTGAGCACGACGCGGGCACCGGCGTACAGCGCGCCGAAGAAGCCGGGCGAGCTCATCGGGAAGTTGTGCGCAGCCGGCAGCGCGACCAGGTAGACGCTGTCGCGGTCTATGCCGCAGAGGTCATTGCTGGCGCGGAACGAGTAGATGTAGTCGTCGTGGGTACGCGGAATCAGCTTGGACAGCCCGGTGCTGCCTCCGGAAATCTGCAGGAACGCTACCGATTGCGGGTCCGGATCGACCGGCAGCTGGCTGCGATCGCCCTGCAGCGCCTCCAGCGCGACGAACTCCGCCGCATCGCCGTCGATCACCACATGGCGAACCGCCGGGACCTCGGCCTGCAGCGCCCGCGCCAGCCCGCGGTGATCGAAGCCGTCGTGCAGTGCCGTGGTGATGTAGGCACTGGCTTCGGCCTTGCTGGCGAAGTGCACCAGCTCGGTGATGCGGTGCGCCGGCAACGCGTACACCGGCACCAGCCCGGCACGGAACAGGCCACAGACCGTGGTGATGAAGCCTGCCGTGTTGCCCAGCTGCACCAGCACCCGCCCCCCTGGCTGCAGGCCCAGCGCCAACAGGCCGGCGCCGATCCGCCCGGCCTCGTGCCACAGCTGTGCATAGCTCAGGCGGACGTCGCCGGCGACCACCGCGATGTCATCGGCATAGCGTTCTGCACGGTCGCGCAGGAACGCCGGGAAGGTCTCGCCACGCCAGTGACCGGCCTCGCGATAGCGCGCCACCAGCGCGTCGGGCCACACCTGCTGCAGTGGCAGGCGGGAGGATTCAACGGAAGCATTCATGCGGCAGGCTCGATGGCGGGCGCGGATTCATGGACACCCAGCGCGTTCAACAGGGCAGCAAACTTCGCTGCGGTTTCAGCCACCTCGGCCTCGGGGTGCGACTCGGCGACGATGCCGGCACCGGCATACAGGCGCAGTTGCGTGCCCTGCAGGCGCGCGCAGCGGATCGCCACGTACCAGTCGCCGTCACCCTGCGCGTCCAACCAACCCACGGCGCCGGCATAGAAGCCACGCGGTACAGGTTCCAGCTCGCGGATGCGCTGCAGCGCCGCCAACCGCGGCGTACCGCAGACCGCCGGCGTGGGATGCAGCTGTGCCAACAGCTCGGCCGCCGATGTCTGCGGAAACTTCAGGGTGGCGTGGATGCGGGTGCCGAGGTGCCACATGCTGGCGGTGGCATGCAGCACCGGGCGCGGCTGTGCATCGATGTGGCTGCAGTACGGTGCCAGGCCTTCGACGATGGCTTCGACCACGTGGCGGTGCTCGTCGTGGTCCTTGGTCGAGGCCAGCAGCGCCTGCGCCGCACGCTCGTCCTCGGCGGCATCGGCACTGCGCCGCGCGGAACCCGCCAACGGATGCGACAACAGTTCGGCGCCGCGCTTGCGCAGCAGCAGCTCCGGCGTCGCACCGACCAGCCATGCCGGTGCCTGGCCCAGCTCCACCGGAAGCGGCACCGCGTAGGTCGCCACCGACGGATCCGCGCCCAGGCGTGCCAGCAGCACGTCCGGAGAAAGCGCCTGGCGGGTGCGTGCCAGCAGGCTGCGCGCCAGCACCACCTTATGCAGGTTCTGCTCGGGCGCACGCAAGGCCTGCACTGCCGCAGCGACTGCAGCGGCATAGTCCTGCGGCACAGGTTCGGCCCGCAGGGCGCCGTCCAGCGGCGGTGCGGCCTGCGGCTGCAGTGCCAGCGCCGGCAGCAGGCGCTCGGGCTGGTACAGCGCATCGTCGGCACGCGGCTCGAACGGCACCGCGCCAACCAGCAGGCCCGGGCCGCCACGCTGCTGGGCAAAGAACTCCGAAACGCGTTCTGCCAACGTCGCCAGTGCACCGGCTGGCAACGTGGCGCGGCAACCGCGGGCGTGCACGTGCTGGCCGGCATGCTGCAGCAGGAACAGCGACGCGTCGTCGGTGCTCTCCTGTGGTGCTGGCGCAGCCTCCGGCCACGCGCCCTGCATCAGGGAATCGTTCATGGGGTCTCCTTCATCCGATGCGCTGCGGCCAGCGCGCACAGCAACAGCAGCAGCGCGCCCACCAGCAGGTAAGGCAGGCTTGGCCCGCCGCGATACAACAGCGTGCCGAGCATCGGCCCGGCCACCATGCCCAGCCCTTGCGCGGCCGCCACGGTGCCTGCGGCGGCGCCCTGCTCGTGCGCCTCTACCGCATCGGCGGCCAGCGCCTGGAACGAGGGGAATACGAAGCCCATGCCGAACGCAGCCAGCGCATACGCCGCAGGCAATTGCCAGGCCTGCTGCACGCCCGCCACCGAAGTGAAGCCGATGCCGGAAATGAGAGCGCCGAGGACGATCCAGCGACGTGGATGCACCTCCAGCTTCATCACCAGCGCCTGCGCCAGGATCAGGCCGACGCCAACGGCGGTGAGTGCAATGCCGGCCATGCGCGCGCCGGTCGCCGCATCCAGACCCAGGCGATCAATTGCGAAGAAGCCGACCGTGACCTGCGCGATAGTCACCGAGACCATGGCGATGAACGCTGCCAGCTGCGGCAGGCACAGGCGCGCGTCGAGGCGGCTCATCGGCGTGCGGCGCTGTGCGGACGCGCCCACCACGGGCGGTGTAGCCGGCAGCCGCCAGGCCAGCAATGCCAGTGCCAGCAACGGCAGCAGCGCGGCCACGTACAGCGCCAGCGACAGATTCGTATAGGCCAGCCAGCCCGCGGCGGCCGGGCCGAGCACCATGCCCAGCGCGTTGGCACTGCCCAGGCGGGCGAGGAATTTTGCACGCTGTCCGGTGGGTGCCTTGTCGGCGATCAGCGCGGCTGCGGTAGGAGGCACAGCCGCGTAGAACAGGCCGATCAGGCCACGCGCACCGACCAGCACCAGCACTGACACCAGCACCGGCGGCGCTGCCTGCAGGGCGACATCGATGAACACCGCCAGCGCGATATAGACGACGGTGTAGGCGCTCATCGCCAGCATCAGCACGCGTTTGCGGCCGATGCGGTCGCTGAGCTGGCCCCAGGGGCGCGCGGCCAGCATCCACAGCACGCCTGCGGCGGTGACCGACAGGCCGGCATGCCACTCGGACAGGCCGAGCATGCGGACCACCGGGCCGATCACAGCGACGAAGGACATCATCGCCATGGTGCCGATCAGGGCAGCCAACACCAGCGCCGGCAAGCCGGGAACGACGGGACGTGCGTGCATGAAACACCAGCCGTAACAGGAAAGGATTGGCCGGGCGCGTCTGCACGCCCCGCCCGGCACCCGCCCCACTCAGGACCGGATGCCACGCTTAAATGATAACGGCTCGTATTTGCATTTGATACCCATTCTCTTGAATGGGCATGCAACAGTGGGTTCAGCGCATTGCACGCAGGCCCAGCAAGCCACGGCGCTTGAACCACCACTCCAGCGGCAGCGTCACCAACGGCGGGATGGCCGCCAGCAGGGCCAGGGCACTGGCCCACCACGGCCAGCGCAGGCGCACCGCCGCAAACAGCGTGACCGCCACGTACACCAGGAAGGCCACGCCGTGCAGGGGCCCGAACAGCTTCACCAGCGCCACGTTGGTCATGGGGCCGTACTTCATCCACATGCCGATGAGCAGGCCGGCCCAGGTCACGGCCTCGATGAAAGCGACCGCGGCGAACAGGCGTCCGGTCGAGTGCATGGGGGAACGTTGGGTCACGCGGGGCTCCGGCATCGGGGTATCAAATGCGAATGATACGCAGATGCACGCCCCATGTAGAGCCGAGCCGTGCTCGACTGCTGGAACGTGTGCACCAAGGTGGACACCTACCGGAGCATATGTGGCAGCACCTGCTCTCCAATTTCGCGCAGCACCGCGTCCATCGGTCGCCCGTTGTCGACCAGGTTGAACATCACATGCGCCACGCCCTGCACATGTACGCGCAGCAGGTAGTCGCGCAAGCCATCGCGGCCAACCTTCAGCCCCAGCGGCAGTGGCTCGGGTGGCGCCTGCGGATCGGCCTGCAGATCCAGCAGCATCGACTGCACGAACGGCTTGCCTGGCCCAGCGCCTTGCGCCTGCGCCTGTTGCCACAGGCCGATGCGCCCTTCCTGTGCGGCTTCCTCGCGGTGATAGGTAGCCCAGCCTTCGGCCTCGCGCGCGATCCACTGCAGGCTCTGCCGCGCAGTGCCCACCACCAGCATCGGAATGCGCGTGGCCGGGGCCGGCAGCACGTCGAAGCCACCGGTCGCCTGCCGCACGGCGGCCCGCTCATCGGCCTCCGGTGACAGCGCCGCGCGCAACAATGTCCAGCGCTCACGGAACGTCGCCGCCCTGCCCTCCAGATCCTCGCCGAATGCGGCGAACTCTTCCGGGCGGTCGCCCGAACCCAGGCCCAGCACGAAGCGGCCGCCACTGATCCGGTCCAGGCTCAAGGCCGACTTCGCCACCTGCAGCGGCTGGCGCAACGGCAGCACGATGGCCGCGCTGCCAACCACGATCCGCTCGGTCGCCGCAGCCAGCATGCCCAGCCACAGGAACGGATCGTCCAGCGCGCTGGCTGTCGCATCTGGCCCCTGCGGGACCATCAACGGCACATCGCGCGTCCACAACGCGGCAAAGCCCAGGTCATCGGCCAGTCGCGCGATACGTCGCGCCTCACGTGGATCGGCCAATCCATGCGACGCCACGGGCGTCATCAGGCCCAGGCTCAGACCCTGCTGCCGAAACAAGGCAGCGTACGCGGGATTGAAATCACTCATGCCGCCAGCTTAGCGTGCAGGCCTGCGGCAACGATGACGCGCCGCCCACCACTGGAAGAACACTGCATGCCGAGGATCCGCCCTGCCCACGTCGATGACCTGCCCGCGATCAGCGCGGTGTGCCTGGCTGCATTCACTGCGGCGGTCGCACCTTCGCTCAGCGCCGCCGGCATCGCCACCTTCGGCAATATCGCCGCGGCCGAAGCATTCGGTACGCGCCTGCAGGGCGACAACCACATCCTGGTGGCCGAGCAGGACGGCCGCGTCGTCGGCGTGATCGAACTGAAGGAAGGCCGGCACCTGGCGATGCTGTTCGTCGATCCCGCCTGCCAGGGCCAGGGCATCGGCCATGCTTTGTTCGTAGCCGTGCTGCCGAAGGTGCGCGAGCCGGTCCTGACCGTGCGCGCCTCACTCAATGCAGTACCAACCTACCTGCGCTACGGCTTCACGCTGGACGGTGACGTCGGCGAGTTCAATGGGCTGGTGTATCAGCAGATGGTGCGGGCAGCGGCCTGAAGGCATCCGCCGGCCAATGCCCGGCGGGCGTCATGCCCTGCCGCACGCCCGTCATAAGCAAACTGAATCAGCAGGCTCCCCGGCCGTTCCTACAATGCCCTGTCACCCTGCCCTTCGAGATGCTGCCGATGCGCGTCGCGCTTTCCGTGTTGCTGCTGGCTTCGGCGCTGAGCGCCTGCACCCCGGCCCCGGTTTCCACCGCCAACTCCGCCGAGGCGCCCGCGCCGGCCAAGGGAATCGCCTGGCGCCAGGGCGACGTCGATGATGCCTTCGCCGAGGCCGCCGACAGCGGCAAGCCGGTGCTGCTGTACTGGGGCGCCGTCTGGTGCCCGCCGTGCAACCAGCTCAAGGCGGGCCTGTTCAAGGACCCGGCCTTCATCGCGCTGACCAGCAAATTCGTTCCCGTCTACCTGGATGGCGACGAGGAAGGTGCGCAGGCCTGGGGCGAGCGCTTCGGTGTGCGCGGCTACCCGACCCTGATCGTGCTGGACCCACAGCGCAACGAAATCACCCGCGTGGCCGGCGGCAATGATGCCACCGAACTGACCCGGGCACTGACCGTCGCCGCGGGCCGCCGCAGTGCTGTTGCCGCCACCTTGGCCACCGCGTTGGCAACGCCGGACCGACTGGCCGCAGAAGACTGGCAGGTGCTGGGTGACTACGGCTGGGAAGTGGACGCCAACCGCCTGGCCGGCGAGCGCAGCAGCGAGGATGTGCTGCGCCAGTTGTCCAAGGCCGCACCCGACGCTGCCCTGCAGCGCCGCTTCGCCCTGCTGGCCTTGGCAACGGCCGAAAAGCCCGATGCCTCGCCCACCGAAGTACGCGAGCTGCTGCAGGCCGTGCTGGCGCAGCCCGCCGAAGTCCGCCGCAACCGTGAGTTGCTGGGCTATGCAGGCGTACAGCTGGTCAAGCAGGCCAGTGCCGGGCCGGCCACCAGCAACACGCTGGGACAGCAGCTGCTGGTGGCATTGGAGCGGGCAGACGCCGAGCGCGGCGACCGCGCCGACGACGCATTGTCGCGTGCGTTGACCGAAGTGTCGCTGGCCCGCCAGCAGCAGCCGAAGGGCGCATTGCCCGCGGCCCTGGTTGATCGGGTCAAGCAGCGCGTGGCTGCTGCCGACGCTGCCGCCACCGATGCGCATGCGCGCCAGGCCACGATCAGCAGCGCGGTCTACGCACTACGCCAGGTCGGTGACGACGCAGGCGCCGAGTCGCTGTTGCTGGCGGAACTGAAGCGCAGCGAACAGCCGTACTACTACATGCCCGAGCTGGCCGAACTGGCCGAGCAGCGCGGCGACACCGCCGGTGCGCTGGAGTGGTTGAAGCGTGCCTACGACGGTGCGCAGGGCCCGGCCACCCGCGTGCAGTGGGGCGTGCTGTACGTGGAGGGCCTGCTGAAGCTGGCGCCGGACGACGCACCACGCATCGAGCAGGCCACCGCCTCGCTGATCGCCGAACTGGAAGCGCAGCCTTCCGGTTACCACCAGCGTACCCGCCAGCGTTTCGAACGCCTGGCAGGACAGTTGAAGACGTGGAGCGGCAAGCACCAGGGCGCGGAGACGCTGGCGCGGCTGCAGCAGAGGATGCAGCAGGCGTGCGGCGATCAGGTAGATGGCGCGTGCAAGGATTGGTTGAGTTGAGTTGATGAAAACGCTGGCGGCTGGTTCGCATGCCGGCGCTTTTGTTGATATCGGTTGTGGCGGGGGGAGGGGCTGTCCGGGACACGCCGTAAACCCATCCCTGGGGGCTCGATGGCGCCATCCATGGCGCCAACGGTCCCAGCCAGCCCCTCCCCCCGCCACCGGACAGTTTCCTGCGAGCGCGGGCAGCACATCAGCGCGCCGGTGAGGTTCGAAAAGCGGGTTCAGTAGTGCCAGCCCATGGCTGGCAGCTCGCATTGCATGAATGCTGCCAGCCATGGGCTGGCACTACTGAAGCCGCTCTTCCTCTTGCCTTTGACTCCGTTTCCACGCCGCCGCAGGGAACTGTCCTGCAGAGGTTGACGGGGGAATCAAAGCGGCGAACGCGCGCGCATCCCAATCCCGCCCCTTGACCTCAACCAATGTTGAGGTGCGATAACAGTCTCCCCACGGCCAGCCCTCTGGCCTTCCCCACGGAGATTGCTTCGATGTCGTACTCGCTTCCCCCGCTTCCCTATGCCTATGACGCCCTCGAGCCGCACTTCGATGCGCGCACGATGGAGATCCACCACAGCAAGCACCACCAGACCTACGTCAACAACCTCAACACCGCCATCGAGCAGGCCGGCATCGCCGAGCAGCCGATCGAGGCGCTGATCGCCAACCTCGATGCCGTGCCCGAGGCGCAGCGTGGCGCGGTCCGCAACAACGGCGGTGGCCACGCCAACCACAGCCTGTTCTGGACCGTACTCAGCACCAACGGTGGTGCACCCGATGATGAACTGGCCGCCGCCATCAACCGCGATCTCGGCGGTTTCGATGCCTTCAAGGATGCGTTCACCAAGGCTGCGCAGACCCGCTTCGGCAGCGGCTGGGTGTGGCTGACCAGCGATCGCGATGGCCGCCTGCAGGTGGAAAGCAGCGCCAACCAGGACAGCCCGCTGATGGGTGCAGCCGTCGGCCTGTCCGGCAATGCCCCGATCCTCGCACTGGATGTCTGGGAACACGCCTACTACCTGCACTACCAGAACCGTCGCCCGGACTACATCGGTGCGTTCTTCAACATCATCAACTGGGCCGAGGTCGGCCGGCGCTACCGCCAGGCCAGGGCCTCATGAGCGGCGAGACACTGCCGTACGCCGGGCCGTGGGCGGGGGTTTTCCCCGCCCCGGCCCCGGTGCCGTCGGTCGAGATGCCGCCGCGGGCCCTGCGGCGGCTGCTCGGCCACTTTCCTACCGGCGTGGCCATCGTCTGCGCGCGCGATGCGCAGGGCAAACCCATCGGCCTGACCATCAATTCGTTCGTGCCGGTGTCATTGCAGCCGCCGCTGGTGCTGTGGAACCTGGCGTTGCACGCGCAGAGCCTGTCCACCTTCCAGCGCGCCACCCGCTTTGCGATCAGCGTGCTGGCAGCCGACCAGGAAGCATTGGCCCGTCGCTTTGCCGATCCACAGGTACGCAACCGCTTCGACGGCCTGGCAATGCTGGATGACGACGAGGACAGCCCACCACGCATCGCCGGTGCAGTCGCCCATCTCACCTGTACCCGCCACGCGATGTGGCCGGTGGGCGATCACCTGCTGCTGGCCGGACGCATCATCGAGGTGCACGAGAACGGCGGCGCGCCGCTGCTGTTCCATCGCGGCCGCTTCCAGCCCGGCCCCACCGAACTGCTGGTGGAGGTGCGCGGATGAACATCGAAGCCCTGGAATGCATGCTTGCGGCCGGCAAGGACGGCGCGCTGCTGCGCTTCGGCCTGGGCAAGGGCTGGCTGGATGCCGGCAACCCGGTGCGCGCGGCCACCCATCTGGGCCGTTGCGTGGTCCTTGATCCGCAGTACTCGGCCGCCTGGAAGCTGCTCGGCAAAGCCTGGCTTGCCGGTGGCCAACCGCAGGCGGCGCGCGAGGCGTGGCAGCGTGGACTGAGCGTGGCCGGCAGCAAGGGTGACCAGCAGGCACGCAAGGAAATGCAGGTGTTCCTGCGCCGCCTGGACCGCGAACAGGCGGCCCTGGCGAAGGCGGGCTGAGTCGATCAGCCCGCGTTGGCCGATGCCGGTGCGGACATGATGTCCGACATCGGCAGGCGGCGCGGCTTGCTCGGGAATGCGTGACGCAGGATGCGCCAGACCACCTGGCCGAACTGGCGCGGCAGCGAGCCGTTGTTGTAGTGCTGGCCGTAACGGCGGCAGATGTCCTTCACTTCCTTGGCAATGGCCGCATAGCGGTTGGCCGGCAGGTCCGGGTAGAAGTGGTGCTCGATCTGGTGGCTGAGGTTGCCCGACAGCACATTGATCAGGAAGCCGCCGCTGATGTTGGACGAACCGCGCAGCTGGCGCAGGTACCAGTGGCCGCGCGATTCATTGCGCAGGCATTCCTTCGGGAAGGTTTCCGACTCGGCGGTGAAGTGGCCGCAGAAGATGATCACGTAGGTCCAGATGTTGCGCAGGCCGTTGGCCACCATGTTGCCCAGCATCACGGTGAGGAAGAACGGGCCGGCCAGCAACGGGAAGAACACGTAGTCCTTCAGCACCTGGCGGGCCATTTTCCGCGCCACCGGGCGGGTCTGCATCCACATCGCACGGCCGCTGATGCGACCTTTCAGCCAACGACCCAGGCGCAGGTCCTGCGCGGCAACGCCCCACTGGAACAGCAGCGCGAAGATCGGCGCGATGATCGGCTGCAGCAGGTAGAACGGCTTCCAGCGCTGTTCCGGGAAGATGCGCAGCAGGCCGTAGCCGATGTCATCGTCCATGCCACGCACGTTGGTGTAGGTGTGGTGGCGGAAATTGTGGGTCTTGCGCCAGTTGTCGGCGGTGGCAACGATATCCCACTCGTAGGTGTTGCCATTGAGCTTGGGGTCGCCGGTCCAGTCGAACTGGCCGTGCATGACGTTGTGGCCCAGCTCCATGTTCTCCAGGATCTTCGACAGCGCCAGCAGCAGCGTGCCAGTGATCGCGGCCGGCCACAGCAGCGGCATCCAGAACAGCGGCGAGAATGCTGCCAGGAACAGCAGGCCACGGCCACCGACGCCGAACCATCGCACGGCAGCAGCCACACGGCGGATGTAGCGGGTATCGGAGGCGCCGAGGCTGCCGATCACACGGTCGCGGATCGCATCGAGTTCCTCACCGAAAGCATGCATCTCGGCGGTGCTCAGGGCACGGTCGGTAGCGCGGGTCATGGCAGGCGTCCTCAGAGATCCAGAGTCAGGTCGGTGGTCGGTGCGCTCACGCAGATCCGCACCGGCTGTGCCGTTTCGGACTGCAGGTCGCCGGTGCGAAGGTGGCGGGTGGCGCCACTGACGCGATCACAGGTGCAGGTGTTGCAGATGCCCATGCGGCAACCGTGCTTGGGCTTGATGCCATGCGCTTCCAGGCTTTCCAGCAGCGAGCGGCCTCGCGGCACGCTCAGCTGGCGGCCACTGCGCGCAAGCGTCAGCGACACCTCGCCTTCGCTGCTGGCATCGCGCAGTGGCGCCGGCGGGGTGAAGGCTTCGGCCTGGAAGCCAGCCACCTGGTGCGCCAGGCGTTCACGCGCAGCGGCAACGAATCCATCCGGACCGCAGGCCAGCACATGGCGCTGCGCCAGCGGCGTGTCATCGCCGGCCACCTGCAGACCATGGGTATCGATGCGCGCGGCCGGCGCCTCACCCTCGCGGGTGGTCAGCAGATGCACGCGCAGGTTCGGATGTGCCGCGGCCAGCGCCTGCAGTTCATCACGGAACTGCAGATGGGCGGCGGTGCGCTCCCAATAGAACAGGTCCACCGGTGCTGCCAGCGGGCGCTGGCAGGCGTCGCGCAACAGGCTGCGCATCGGCGTGATGCCACTGCCGGCAGCCAGCAGCAGCACCGGCGCCGCGGCCGGCATATGGAACTCGCCGAAGGCGGCATCGAGGCGGAACAGTTCGCCCGGCTGTGCATGGTTGACCAGATGCTGGCTGACCCGGCCGCCATCGATCGCCTTGACGGTGATCGCCAGCTCGCGCCGACCCAGTGCGGTAGGGCTGTAGCTGCGCTGCCACAGGCGCCCCTCAATCTCGACGCCCAGGGTGACGTGCTGGCCGGCGCGCATGCCGGCCCAGTGCCGGTTGGTGCGCAGGACCAGGGTCGCCGCGCCCTCGCCGGCCGGCTCGCGCCGGACCAGTCGGGCCACCGGCTCGCGCAGGGTCCACAGGGGATTGAGCTGGCCCGCCCAGAAATCGAACAGCGACGGCGAGACCCAGCGGTACGGAGAGAACAGGGACGGACGGACGACAGCGCTCATGGGCGCACTATACGGGCGCACATACACCTGTGTATACATGTGTATATTGAACCGGATTGGGTATGATTCAGCCTCGCCCCACCGGAACCCCCATGGCCGCCGCCACCGCCTTGTCGACGCCTGAAGATGCCAACAGCCCGGCCCGCCGTACGGTGAGCCGCGAGGATCTGCTGGCCGCCGCCCTGAAGCTGATCGGGCCGCACCGCAGCCTGTCCACGCTCAGCCTGCGCGAAGTGGCACGTGAGGCCGGCATTGCGCCGAACAGCTTCTACCGGCAGTTCCGCGACATGGACGAACTGGCCGTGGCGCTGATCGACGCGGCCGGCCGCTCGCTGCGCACCATCATCGGCGAGGCCCGCCAGCGCGCCACGTCTACCGCCACCAGCGTGGTGCGCGTTTCCGTGGAGACCTTCATGGAACAGCTGCGCGCCGACGACAAGCTGCTGCACGTGCTGCTGCGCGAAGGCGCGGTCGGCTCGGACGACTTCAAGCATGCGGTCGAACGCGAACTGCACTATTTCGAAGAAGAGCTGCAGCACGACCTGGTGCGCCTGGCTGCACTGGACGGCGCCGTGCTGCATGCCCCCGAGCTGGTGGCCAAGGCCATCACCCGGCTGGTGTTCGCGATGGGTGCCACCGCCATGGACCTGCCGCCGGAGAAGGATCCGGAACTGGTCGAACAGATCTCCACGATGATCCGCATGATCATCGTCGGCGCCCGGACCCCCGCCGCATTCCGCCGCGGCTGACGATCCGACCGCGCCTACACGGCAACTCCATTCTATGGACATGACCACCGGCAGGGGTGTGGTCGCATTATGTAATGTTATAACACTCGCATGATCTGGCTCGACTGGTGCCCCACGCGCAATGGCCTCGGCCTCGTTATATAGCAATTGCTATATTAATAAGCCTCTGCTTTCATGTGCGTCAGCCAGGTCGCCCTCGCCGCCTTTCTTCTCCCAAGGACGACGCCCTCATGCCCGTTGCCACGCCCCTCTTCCATCGGCTGCCCCTGGCCGCCGCCATTGCCCTGATCCTGCCGCTGCCTGCACTGGCCGCCACCTCGAAGCCGACCGAGCTGGACCGCGTGCAGGTCAAGGTCAGCACCGCCACCCGCAGCGAACGCCTGCTATCCGATGTCCCGATCCGCACCGAAGTGCTGCGCAAGGAAGACATCGCGCTGCGCGCGGCCACCGACTTCTCGCGCGCCGCCGAGCTGATCAACGGCCTGCGCGTGGAAAGCAACTGCCAGAACTGCAACACCAGCGAAGTGCAGCTGCTGGGCCTGCCCGGTGCCTACAACCAGCTGTTGTTCGATGGCATCCCGCTGTTGTCCACGCTGGGCAGCGTGTACGGCCTGGAACAGATCCCGGCCGGGTTCGTCGACCGCATCGAAGTGGTCAAGGGCGGCGGCTCGGCGCTGTACGGCCCGGGTGCGGTGGCCGGTGTGATCAACCTGATTCCGCCGCTGCCGGCGCGCAGCGGTGGCCATGTGCAGGCCGGCGTGGATGTCCTGAAGGGCACACCGCAGAAGAATGCCGACGTGCGCCTGGACCTGGTGGCGAAAGATGCCGACGCCGGGCTTTCAGTGATCGCCCAGCGCAACTGGAACAGCGGCATCGACTACAACGGTGACGGCTACACCGAGATCACCCGCAAGAACCTCAAGGTCGGCGGGCTGCAGGCCTGGTACGCGCCCACGCCGGGCACGCGGCTGCGCCTGGACCTGCAGGTGACCGATGAAACCCGGCGTGGCGGCAATCGACTGGATCAGCCCGAATACCTGGCCAACATCGCCGAATCGCTGGATACGAAATACCGGCGCGGCAGCGTGTCGTGGGATCAGGAAATCAATGCCGACGCCGATTTCCGCCTGGCCTACGCCTTCGCCGACATCGACCGCGACAGTTTCTACGGCGGTCTTGGCGACGTGGTTACCGATCCGTCTGCCCCCGGCCATGACCCGTCGCAGCTGGATCCCAACGTGGCCGGCAGCGCGGCCTCGCGTTCGTGGCGCCAATACGGCCGCACCCACAACCCGCTGCACTACATCGACAGCCAGTTGAACTGGCGCCTGGGCGCGCACGCGCTGGCCTTCGGCGTGCAGTACAAGCACGAGGCGCTGCGCGACGACAACCGCACCGGTGACGGGCAGCGCCTGGCGGTGCTGGAAGATGCAACCTTCCACAATCTGGGCGCCTTCATCCAGGACGAGTGGAGCCTGCGTGACAACGTCGACCTGGTACTGGGCGCACGCGTGGACAAGAGCTCGGAGCTGGACAGCGCGGTGCTCTCGCCGCGCATCGCCCTGGCCTGGCAGGCCACGCCCAACCTGAAATGGCGAGCCGGCATCGCCACCGGCTTCCGTGCACCGGAGATCTTCGTCGAGGACGTGCACGTCGATACGCTGGGTGGCGAGCAGGTGCGCGTGCGCAACACCGATGGCCTGAAGGAAGAGCGCGCGTTGACCACCCTGTTCGGCTTCGACTGGCGCTCGGACCCGGCCAATCCAGTGTGGAGCTGGGATGCTACCGCCTCCTATGCACGCATCCGCGACACCTTCGCGCTGGGCGAGATCCAGCGCGGCGATGACGGACAACTGAGCCAGCTGCGCTACAACGCCTCCGGCTCCAACGTGCTGGGGGCGGAAACCAACCTCGGCTGGCAGCCGTCGCCGCAGTGGCGCCTGACCGCCGGTGCCTCGTGGTACCGCTCGCGCTTCCGCGAACCGCAGCGCATCTTCGACGACACCGGCGACGGTGGCGACACCATCATCGAAAGCCGCGACTACCTGAAGACCCCGCGCTGGACCGGCCTGGCGCAGCTCAGCTGGATGCCCGCCGAGCCGTGGGAAACCTTCGTCGCGCTGCGCCATACCGGGCCGATGTCGGTGCTGAACAACCGGTTGGGCGAGCTGCGCCGTACGCGTTCCTTCCTGGTCACCGATCTTGGTGCTCGCTGGCACCGCCATCTGGGCGCGCAGGCGCAGCAGGAAGTGTCGGTGGCCGCGGGCGTCAAGAACGTGTTCGATCAGCGCCAGAAAGATCTGGAAGTGGGCGCGCTGCGTGACAGCGACTATGTCTACGGGCCGCGCTTCGCGCGATCGTGGTACGTCAACCTGCGCTATGCGTTCTGAAGCTCTGCGAGCGTTGTTGCTGGCCTGTGCCGTGCTGCTGGCCGCACCGGCGATGGCTGCGGACCTGCACGCGCAGGTCTCGGCCTCGCTGATGCGGCCGGAACAGCGCTCGCTGCGACCGATGCAATGGACACAGGCGCCGAAACTGGTGGCGCTGTACTTCGGTGCCGACTGGTGTGCACCGTGCCATGCCTTCGTACCCACGCTGCGCAGCGTGCGTGATGCCCTGCGCCAAGCCGGCGCCGATACCGAAGTGGTGTACGTCAGCCAGGATGAGAGCGAGAGCGCGCTGCGCCGCTACATGCACGCGCAGGACATGCCGTGGCCGGTGCTTGACCCGCGCCGCGCTGCGCGCATGCCGGCCCTGCAGGCATTGGCCGGGCTGGCACCGCCGAATCTGGTACTGATCGATGCCGACGGCACGGTGCTGGCCAATGGCTGGCAAGGCCGGCGTTACCAAGGCCTGCAGCCGGTGTTGAAGGAATGGACGAAACGGGCGTGCGCGCAGGAACAGGCCCGCTGCCCGCCTGACCTGTAGCGTCGAGCCATGCTCGACGCATTCCATCACCGTGCAAACGGCAGCCGAGCATGGCTCGGCTCTACAAAAACCGGGATCGCGCGAACGGCCGCCGGGCATGGCCCGGCGCTACCGTTACGGCGCCTCGCCCTCGGCCTTGCGCACGAACGCCTCGAACAGCGCCAGCGTCTGCTCGCTCACATGGTGCTCGATACCCTCCGCATCACGCCGTGCCGTATCAGGGTCCACGCCCAGCGCCAGCAGGAAACGCTCCACGGTCTGGTGCCGCTGGCGGCTGGCATGGGCCAGCGCCTCGCCTTCCGGGGTCAGGAACACGCCGCGGTACGGCCGCTGCACCACCCAGCCATCGCGGGCCAGGCGCCGCAGCATCTTCGCCACGGTGGGCTGGGCCACGCCCAGGCGGGTGGCGATGTCGACCTGGCGGGCCTCGCCGCCGTCGGCCAGCAGGTCCGAGATCAGCTCGACATAGTCCTCCACCAGCTCCATCCGGTGCGCTTCGCGCACTTGCCGGAAGCTCTCGACCTGGCGCTCAGCCTCGATCAAGGGGGTGCTTTTCAGCGATGTCGAATCGTCGGTCTTGCCCACGCCTGCGCCTGTCCTTCCGGTCTACTCCGGGTTTGAAACTGAATTCTGGACCAGTAACGCGATAAAGACGATTGTTTCGCATTGCTAATGACTATAGCAGGAGCTATATTCGGACCCATGAACACCCTGGCGCCCCACGACCCTTCGGCCTCCACCCCGGCCAGCCTGGGCGCGCTCAACGCCTCGGTCGCCGTTCCCGACAAGGGCCATTGGTGGTTCCGCCTGCTGGCCTTCCTCGGCCCGGGCTACATGATCTCGGTCGGCTACATGGACCCAGGCAACTGGGCCACCGACCTCGCCGGCGGTTCGCGCTTCGGCTACCTGCTGCTGTCGGTCATCCTCATCTCCAACCTGATGGCGGTGATCCTGCAGGCGCTGTCGGCACGGCTGGGCATCGCCACCGGCATGGACCTGGCGCAAGCCTGCCGCGCGCGGTACCCGAAGCCGGTGAACCTGGCGCTGTGGGCGCTGTGCGAGGCAGCGATCATCGCCTGCGACCTGGCCGAGGTGATCGGCACCGCGATCGCATTGAAGCTGCTGTTCGACCTGCCGCTGCTGTGGGGCGCGGTGATCACCGCGCTGGATACGCTGCTGGTCCTGCTGCTGATGAACCGCGGCTTCCGTGCGCTGGAAGCCTTCGTGATCGCGCTGCTGATGGTGATCTTCGGCTGCTTCATGGTGCAGATCGCGCTGGCCGCACCGCCGGTGATGGACGTGCTGGGCGGATTCATTCCGCGCGCGCAGGTAGTGACTGATCCGCACGCGCTGTACATCGCCATCGGCATCATCGGCGCCACGGTGATGCCGCATAACCTGTACCTGCATTCTTCCATCGTGCAGACCCGCGCCTATCCGCGCACCGACGAGGGCCGTCGCAGCGCGCTGCGCTGGGCGGTGACCGACAGCACCCTCGCGCTGACGCTGGCACTGTTCATCAACGCCAGCATCCTGATCCTGGCGGCGGCGGTGTTCCATGCCAATGGCCGTTTCGATGTGGAAGACATCGAGCAGGCGCACCAGCTGCTGGCGCCGATGCTGGGCGTGGGCGCGGCGGCGACACTGTTTGCGATTGCCCTGCTGGCCTCGGGCCTGAATTCGACAGTGACCGCCACGCTGGCCGGCCAGATCGTGATGGAAGGCTTCCTGCACCTGCGCCTGCCGCCGTGGCTGCGTCGGCTGATCACGCGCGCACTGGCGATCATTCCGGTGGTGGTGGTGATCATGCTGTTCGGCGACCAGGGCGCGGTGAAGCTGCTGGTGCTGAGCCAGGTGGTGCTGTCGATGCAGCTGCCGTTCGCGATCATTCCCCTGGTGCGGATCGTGACCGACAAAGTGACGATGGGCGCGCTGGTGGCACCACGCTGGCTGGGCGCGATTGCCTGGGTGATCGCGCTGGTGATCGTGGTGTTGAACGTGAAGCTGCTGGTGGATACCTTCAGCGGAGCCTGACGCCGAACCACGGACCCTGCCCCGGTAGATCCACGCCATGCGTGGATGCCCTTGTAGAGTCGAGATCCTATGTTCGTGGTCAAGCCTGCTGGAAGCAGGCTTGACCGACCTTCAGCATGGCCGGATCGAAGTCTCGGCCGCTTTTGAACACGCCCCAGGCGATCCTGGCCAGCTTCCTTGCCAGAATGTTGAAGACGGCGGTGCTGGGGTGACCGCGTTTTGACAGCTCGTCGTAGAGCGGTTGCCCCCGGCGACACCGCTTGAGCCCCATTGCGGCCATGTAGAGCATCTGGTGCAGCATCGGTGCGCCCTGTTTGGACAGCCGACGCCGTCCAGTTCTACCGCCAGACTCGTTGGGCCGAGGATCCAGGCCAGTGCAGGCGATCCACGCGTTGGCGTTGGCCAACGGCCAGCGCGTCATGTAGTAAATCAGGTGGGACGCGACGGCAGGGCCGATACCCGGGATGGTCAGCAGGCGCTTGTAGAGTGCGCCATGCTCTCCATCGCGGCCCAAGCGCTGCAGTTCGCTTTCCAGCTCGGACAGCGTCCCAGCCAGAGCGCAGAACAGATCTGATAGCTCCCCAGGGTCACTTTTGCTTACCCCGAAGGATTGCTCCAGGCGCGCGCGCGTCTCCACCAGCGCTCGCCGCTTGCGCAGCAAATCATGCATCTGCTGCTGCTCGTCGGTACGCGGTACGTATTCACGCAGGCGGTCGCTCTCCTTCTTCACATAGCGGGCGATCGCTTGGGCATCCATGGCATCTGTCTTGCCGCGCGAGCCCGTCGCCCGAGCGTAGTTCTTGATCAGCCGTGGATCGATTACATAGACAACGTGGCCCGCCTGGCCAGCCATCCGAGCCAACAACTCGTAGTACCGCCCCGTCGCTTCCATGCCAATCCGGCATCGCTGGGGCAAGGTTTTGAGCCACTTGGCTATGCCGGCCCGGGTGTTGGCGACCCTGTCACCGGCCTTGCGGTCGGCCACCGCCGGCACGAACTCCTTGGAGTCCACGTCCACGCCAATATCGAGAGAATCAGACATTTGTACGGCTCCCAGCTATCTTTAAAGGGCTGGGGTGGTACCGCACCGACGTTAGCTTGCCTACATCGACGATCCCCTTGGGGGCCGTACGATCCTTTATCGACGTTCGTGTGCGGGATGGGGATCGCTCGACTCGTCTGTCGGCTGGTATCCGCAGATGCATGCTTGACGGTCCCTCCACCCTGGCTCCTACATACAGCGTAGGAGCCGGGAGGAACATACAAGCCATGCTCGACTCATCGCTCACCGCGCGAACGGCAGCCGAGCATGGGCTCGGCTCTACAGATGCAACGCGATCGCGGCCTCGATCTGCTGCGGTGACTGGAACCCTGCCAGGCGCGTGCGCTCATCACCGTCACGGAACAGGGACAACGTCGGGGTCTGCCGCAGTCCCAGCTCCCTGAAGAACGCCTCACCCAGCACCTCCAGCTGCACGCGCAGCAAGGTCGTGCCCTGCCCCGCCACGCTGTTGGCCACCCGGTGCAACGACATCTCCAGCATCCGGCAGCCCGGGCACTGGTCCTTGTGGAAATCCACCAGCACCCGCGGGTGCTCGGCCAGCAGCTGCTGGAACTGCTCAGGCGTGGTGGCGTCGATGATCTGCATCGCTGTTTCTCCAGTAGTGGGCCAGGACCGCATCGGTCCAGGCGTCGATGGCTTCGGCATGACGCTCGCCATGCGGCATCTGTTCGATCTCCAGCGGCGGGTAGTCGCTGCGGAAATAGCGGATCAGCCGGTGCACGGCACCGCAGTAGTACTCCTGCCCCCACTGCGTTTCGCCGGTGCCGAACACCGCCAGCTGCCGTGGCCGCTCGCCGCGCTCGGCAATGCCGGCCACCCACGCCTTCATCTCCGCCGGCGTGCGGCCGGCGTTGTCGGTCCAGCAGCCCAGCAGCACCAGGTCGGCCTCGCCGGCAGCCAGCGGCGGCGCCTGCCGCAGGTCGTCGGCCTCCTGCCAGTGCACGGCATGCCCCACGGCACGGCAGCGCTCGGCAATCTGCCGGCCGAGTTCGCGGGTGTTGCCGCTCAAGGAGGCGACCACCATCAGGATGCTCAGCACGGCGCCAGGCTCAGAGATCGTCGAAGCCGTTGTCGACGTTGGTCTTCTTGTAACTTGCATTGCGCATCTCGAAGAAGTCGGTCTTGGTTTCGGTGAAGTTGTCGGCGTAGGCCTTGATCCACGGCATCACGTTGTCGGTCGTGTCGCTGTACAGGCGCTCGATGCCGAGCATGCCGGCCATCTTGTTGGCGCGGTATTTCACGTAGCGCACCATCTCGTCCACGTCGATGCCATCGATGCCATCCAGTACCTCCGACGACCACTGCGTCTCCAGCTCGATCGCATGTTCGAACGATTGGTGCACGTAGGCGGTCAACTCGTTGGTCTGCAGCTCCGGGTTCTCGCCGATGATGGCGCGGATCAGCTCGCTGATGAACTTGGTATGCGCCAGCTCGTCGCGGTTGATGAAGCTGATGATCTTGCCGGTGCCATTCATGCGGTTCTGCCGCACCATGTTGTAGAAGTACGCGAACCCGGAATAGAAGTTGATGCCTTCCAGGATCGAGGACTGGATCAGCGACTTGAGCAGGGTCTCGGCGGTCTTCTCGCGCATGAAGTCGTCATACGCGCCCATGATCGGGGCATTGCGCTTGATGATGGTCGGGTGGGTGCGGGCGATCTCGAAGATGCGGTTCTGGTTCGACAGGTCGGTGATCGAGGCCAGCACGTAGCTGTAGCTCTCGTTGTGGATCACTTCCTGCTGGCCGATGATCGCCGCATTGGCATGCGCGGCCGGGTCGGTGATGTACTCGGCCACGTTGTAGATGAAGCGCGTCTGCGGCGAATCGAGCGTGGCCAGCAGGCCGATGATCGAATCGTAGGCGTTCTTTTCACGTGCGTTGAGCTCGCCGTACTGGCGGGCATCGAGCTTCATGTCAACCTCGTCGGGAATCCAGAAGTTGGTCGACAGCTCCTTGTAGGCCCGATAGAACGACGGATACGGGATATCGTTCCAGTTGAGGATGCCGCTGGTACGGCCGTTGATGATGCCGGTGCTGCGGTTGGGATGGCGCGGTTCGAGAATCTTGATGCGGTCGAGGGGGGTTGCCATGGTCGTTTACCTTCGTATTACGTGCGTTGCGGATGTAGCGCCGAGCCCATGCTCGGCTGCTCTTCGCCTCTGAGCCGAGCGTGGGCTCGGCTCTACTGGGGGCGCAGCGATCAGCTGGAGCACCACTCGCACTCGCTGATGTCGATGTCGTTGGAGCGCACGTAGTAGGTGGTCTTCAGACCTTCGCGCCAGGCGCTAAGATGCAGCTCCAGCAGCGTGCTGGCGCGGATCGTGCTCGGCACGTACAGGTTGAAGCTGATCGACTGGTCGACATGGCGCTGGCGGCGCGCGTTTTGGCGCACGCTGGCGAACTGGTCGACCTTGTAGGCACCCTTCTCGTAGTACGGCCAGGTTTCCAGCGACAGGCCCGGCGCAGCCACCGGCCGCCGGAAGTCCTTCTTTTCCTCGTAGTAGAACGCGCTGTAGATCGGGTCGATCGACGCGGTGGAACCGGCAATCTGCGCGGTGCTCATGTTCGGCGCCACCGCCAGCAGCCAGCCGTTGCGCAGGCCGTGCGTGGCGACCTCGTGGGCCAGGCTGTCCCACGCGGCGCCAGTGTAATCGCGGTCACGGAAGTAGCGCCCGTTGTGCCAGTCACTGCCAGCGAACATCGGGTAACTGCCCTTCTCCTTCGCCAGCTGCGCGCTGGCCTGGATGGTCAGGAAGTTGATGCGTTCGTAGAGACGGTCGGCCAACGCCTCGGCATCCGGTGATTCCCACTGGATTGCCTGCTGCGCCAGCAGGTGGTGCCAACCGAACGTGCCCAGGCCGATGGCGCGGTACTTGCGGTTGGTGATCGTGGCCTGCGGCACCGGCAGCGCGTTGAGGTCGATCACGTTGTCGAGCATGCGCACCTGGATCGGGATCAGGCGCTCCAGCACGTCGGTGGCCAGCAGGTCATCCGGCGCACTGATTGCCCGGCCGAGATTGATCGAGGACAGGTTGCAGACCACGAAGTCACCGGCGCGGCGCGTGGTGACGATCTGGTCACCGCTGACGATCTCCTGGATCATCCGCGTCGGGCTCATGTTCTGCAGGATCTCGGTGCACAGGTTGCTGGAATAGATCATGCCCGCGTGCTTGTTCGGGTTCCGGCGGTTGACCTCGTCGCGGTAGAAGAGGAACGGATTTCCGGTCTCCAACTGGCTGAGCATGATCCGCTTGAACAGATCGATCGCCTTCACCGTGCGGCGGCTGATGCGCTCGTCGGCCACCAGTTCGGCATAGCGGTCGCGGAAGCTGCCCGCACCGCGCGTCTCATCGTAGAAGTCCTGCAGGTACCAGCCCTTGGCCTGCTTCACCTCGTGCGGGTCGAACAGGTACCAGTCGGCGCGACGCTCCACCGCTTCCATGAACAGGTCGGGCACGCACACCGAGGTGAACACATCGTGCGCGCGCAGGCGCTGGTCGCCGTTGTTGAGGCGCAGGTCCATGAACGCTTCGATGTCGCGGTGCCAGATGTCCAGGTACACCGCCACCGCGCCCTTGCGCTGGCCAAGCTGATCAACCGACACTGCAGTGTTGTTGAGCTGCTTGATCCACGGCACCACGCCACCGGAGGAATTGGCCACACCACGGATCGGTGCGCCGCTGCTGCGCACATAGCCCAGGTAGGCGCCGACGCCGCCACCGTGCTTGGACACGCGGGCGATATCGGTGTTGGAGTCATAGATGCCCTGCAGGCTGTCGTCCACCGTGTCGATGAAGCAGCTGGACAGCTGGCCGCCGACCTTGCCGGCGTTGGCCAGGGTCGGCGTGGCCACCGTCATGTAGAGGTTGGACAACGCCCAGTACGCCTCGCCAACCAGCTGCATGCGGCGTTCGCGTGGCTTTTCTTCCTGCATCAGGTACAGCGCGATGGTCAGCCAGCGCTCCTGCGGCAGTTCGAAGACCTCGCGGCTGCGGTCGCTGGCCAGATAGCGCGTGGCCAGCAGGTACAGGCCGTTGTAGGCGAACAGGCGGTCGCGCTCCGGGTCGATCATCTCGCCGGCCTGCTGCAGCTCTTCCTTCGAATAGCAACGCAGGATGTCGTTGCTGTAGATGCCACGGTCGGCCAGGCTTTCCTGCAGGCCAACGTAGGAGCCGTACTTCAGACCGACATCGTAGAAGCGGTTGCGGCTGGCGCGCTTGTACAGGCGGCGCAGGTAGATGCGCGCGGCAAACTGTTCCCACTCGGGTGCAACCAGGTCCACCCGCGACTCGGCCTCGCGGATCAGCAGATCAACCAGGTCATCGGCGCTGATGCTCGGTTTGCGTTCGACCATCGACTGCACTACGCGGCGGTAGTCGCTCACGTCCAGCTGCGGGAACTCGGCATGCACGGCATCGATGCTGCGCTGCAGGCGCTCGGCCTCGAACGGCAGGCGGCGGTTGCCGGCCTCCTTGGTGATCCAGGTCGGCACGCGCTCGCCACCGGCGCGCAAGGCGTCGCCAGCGCCGGCCAGATCGGCCACGCGGAAGGTACTGTCGGTCATGGTGGTGAAACTCCAGGCTCGCACGCGCTTTGGCGGTCGATGCCATGGCGGCCCTGAACGCGATACCGGCGCACGGGGCGAACGGATGGATTGCCAGGGCACGGGAACGTAGGTCGTCGGCATCTGCCTGCGCCTGCGGCCGGTATCCGGGCCGTGGGGGCGACCTGCGTCCGCACGATGGCGGCCGCGTCGACACGGCAAGCCTTCAGGGGCGGGCCGCGGGACGTTTGCTGCATGTCCGGCGGCGGCGGCTGACCGGGAGTGACGGCCACAACATAGTGGGGATATCCCGAACCGTCAACACAAGATGCGGTAATCAGCACATGTCGCGACGATCAGTCGCAGGATGCCGTGTTGCAGCTGCGGCGCCTTGTCGACAGCCCCTGCGTCCCCAGTTCGGTACAACATCAACTTTCCCCGGAACACCGCCCATGCGCGCTGCCCAGTACCCCTCCTTCGGCAACCCGGCCGACGTCCTCGCCATTGCCGATGCGCCCCTGCCCGAGCCCGGCCCCGGCGAAGTGCGCATCCGCACCGTGCTGGCCTCGATCCACAACCACGATCTGCTGACCGTGCGTGGCCTCTACGGCTACAAGCCGACCTTGCCGGCGATCGGTGGCAGTGAAGCGCTGGGCGTGGTCGATGCACTCGGCGACGGTGTCGACGGCCTGCAGATCGGCCAGCGGGTTGCCGCCGCCTCGGTGCACGGCACCTGGGCCGAAGCGTTCATCGCGCCGGCACGCATGGTGATTCCGATGCCGGAGGCGATCCCCGACGAAATGGCCGCGCAGCTGATCGCCATGCCCCTGAGCGCGCTGATGCTGCTGGAGTTCCTGCACGTCGAGGCGGGCCAGTGGATCGTGCAGAACACCGCCAACGGCGCGGTGGGCAAGTCGCTGGCGATGCTGGCGCGGGCGCGTGGCGTGCATGTAGCCAACCTGGTGCGCAATGCGGATGCCGTCGCACAGTTGCAGGCGCTGGGCATCGATCATGTGTTCGACACCTCGGTGGACGGCTGGAAGGATCGCGTGCGTGAAGCGACCGGCGAAGCACAGGCCGCGGCCGCCGTGGATTCCATCGGCGGCGACGCCAGCGGTGACCTGGTCGACCTGCTCGGCCACCACGGCACGCTGGTGTCGTTCGGTGTGATGAGCGGCGAACCCATGCGCATCCCCGCCGGCGGCCTGATCTACAAGGAAGCCACGGTGAAGGGTTTCTGGGGCAGCAAGGTCAGCCAGGCGATGGCGGTGGAGGACAAGCGCCGGCTGGTTGGCGAACTGCTGAAGCGTGCGGCTGGCGGCGAGCTGACGCTGCCGGTGGAGCAGATCTTCGCACTGGACGATATCGCCCGGGCAGCGAAGGCCGGTGCGGGTTCGGGCCGTAACGGCAAGGTGCTGCTGCGGCCGTGATGGTCTGACATTGCGTTCTGTAGAGCCGAGCCATGCTCGGCTGCTTTCCGGCCAGTGTGTGGAGCCGAGCGTAGGCTCGGCTCTACAGGTGCGTGCGGACCAACGGTCCGCACGCACCGAGCCGGTTCGTTAAGAACCTGTGATGCATAACTGAATGCGCTTTCGTCATTGGAAGGTGCATGTACCTGCATGCGGTACTGACGGCTCCTCCCCCGTTCGGCGTTGTCGCTTCCATGTACCGCACCACCCTGAACCTGCTTGCTGGCGCGATTGCGCTGGGCCTCACCGCCGGCGCTGCCGGCGCCGCTGAATCCGCCGACACCGGCAAGGACAGCACCACCCTCGGCACCGTGCTGGTGACCGGTTCCAATATCAAACGCAGCGATACCGCCGGGCCGAACCCGGTGCAGATCGTCAGCCGCGAACAGATCGAGCAGACCGGCCGCTCCACCCTCACCGACGTGCTGCGCAACCTGTCGGCCAATGCCGGCAACAGCTTCGACGAGCAGTACACCGGCAGCTTTGCCGCGGGCTCGGCTTCGATCGGCCTGCGTGGCCTGTCGCCGAAGAACACGCTGGTGCTGGTCAATGGCTACCGCGTGTCCAACTTCGGCTTCGCGCTCAATACCCAGGACACCTTCGTCGACCTCAACGCGCTGCCGATCAGCGCGGTGGAACGCATCGAAGTGCTGAAGGACGGCGCCTCGGCGGTGTATGGCTCCGACGCCATCGCCGGTGTCATCAACATCATCCTGCGCAAGAACTTCCAGGGCGTGGAAGTGGGCGGCGGCTTCGGTACCGCCACCCAGGGCGGCCTGGACGAACGCAAGGCCAACCTGCTGGCCGGCTTCGGCGACCTGGAGCAGCAGGGCTGGAACGTGCTGTTCGGGCTGGACCTGCTCAAGCGTGATCGCCTCGACGCCGACCAGCGCGCCTATACCCGCAGCGGCGATTTCCGCGACAAGCCCGGCGGACGCCTGGCCGGCTGGTCCACCGCCGGTGGCAATTGGCTGTCCAACCCGCGCGCGCCGCAACCGTTCGCCAACTGCCCGGATGGCAGTCAGCTGCGTCCCTACAGCGATTTCGGCAGCACCCTGCCCGGCCAGGCCTGCGCCTTCAACGCGCAGCCGTTCAAGACCCTGCAGCCCGGCGCCGAGCGCCTGCAGGCGTCGTTGAGTGCGACCTACCGCTTCAATGACAGTGTCGAAGCGTTCGCCGACGTGCTGTACAGCCACAACAAGGCCGACCAGATCTTCAGTGCGCCGCTGACCGTTGGCCCGGGCCTGCGTGCCTACAACCCGGCTACCGGCACGCTCATCGACGTGCCGGCGGTGCTGCCGGTCGGCCATCCCAACAACCCGGGCAGTACGCCACTGCCGTTCGAGTACACCTTCTTCGATCTCGGCCCGCGCCTGAAGGACAACACGCAGGTGTTCTACCGTGCCCTGGCGGGCGTGCGCGGCAGCGGCGAACGCTGGGACTGGGAAGTGGTGGCACTGACCTCGCAGAGTGCACAGCGCGAGTACGTCGACAACTTCGTCAATCGCTATGCGTTCGAGCAGATCCTGCGCGAGGGCAGCTACAACTTCCTCAACCCGTCCAGCACGCCGGGCGCGCTGGATGCACTGCGCCTGCAGACCAAGCGTCCGGGCTGGTACAAGCTGCACGCGTTGAACGTGAAGGCCTCCACCTCGCTGTGGGAGATGCCCGCCGGTACGGTCGGCTTTGCCTGGGGTGCGGAGTTCCGCAAGGAATCGCTGGACGCGCGCACCAGTGCGCAGGTGCTGTCGGGCACCGAACTGCGTCCGGCCATCAACGTGGTCAATGGCGAGCGCCAGGTCAGCGCCGCCTATGCCGAACTGAGCGTGCCGCTGCACCGCACGTTGGAGCTGCAGGTGGCCGGTCGCGGCGATCACTACGATGACTTCGGCAAGGCGTTCTCGCCGAAGGTGGCGCTGCGCTGGCAGCCGCTGGACAGCCTGCTGCTGCGCGGCTCGTTCTCGCGCGGCTTCCGGGCACCCTCGCTGCCGGAGATCGCGCCGGGCCAGACCGTCAGCTACGGCTCGGTGATCGATCCGCTGGATCCGCTGCAACCGGGCGGCAGCCGTGGCGTGACCAACATCCGCACCGGCAACCCGGATCTGAAGGCGGAGCGCTCGCGCAACTTCAACGTGGGTGCAGTGTGGTCGCCGGATGGTGATACCAGCATCGGCCTGGACTGGTACCGCATCGAGCAGGACAACCTGGTCAAGCCGGACAGCGCGCAGTTCATCGTCGACAACCCGACGCTGTTCCCCGGTCGCGTGCAACGTGATGCGCAGGGACGCATCCAGTTCATCACCAACCAGTACGCCAACCAGGGCGAACTGACCACCTCGGGCCTGGACCTGGACGCCAACCGCACCTTCCGCACCGTGGGCTGGGGCAACTTCACCGTGGCCGGCAGCTGGACCCACCTGCTCAGCTTCAAGCAGCCGCTGGTGGCTGGACAGGCACCGTATGACGGCGCCGGCAACAACCGCCACGGCGCGCTGCCGCGTACCCGCGGCACCACCTCGTTGAACTGGGCGGTGGGCGACTGGAGCAGTACGCTGAGCCTGCAGTACGTGAGTGGCTACGACCAGCGTGTGGCGACGGCAACCAGCAACCCGGGCCTGCGCGACCGCATCAAGCCGTATCACCAGCTGGACCTGTACGTAGCGTACGAAGGTATTCCCAACACCACGCTGTCGCTGTCGGTGCTGAACCTGACCGACAAGGACCCGCCGTTCGACCCGGCCGGTGGCTCCAATGGGTTCGACATCAGCCAGTACAACCTGCGTGGGCAGTTCGTCTCGCTGGGCGCTCGTTACAGGTTCTGATTGCCACTGTAGAGCCGAGCCATGCTCGGCTGCTCTTCCGACACCGAGGAGCCGAGCGCGGGCTCGGCTCTACAGGTGGGTGCGGACCAACGGTCCGCACCCACCGCATCACCGGCTCAGGTGCAGGAACTGCAGGTGCCGTTCGTACTGGCTGATGATGTCGTTGATGATCTGCTTGCGGCTGTAGCCCACCAGGTCGTAGTCCTGGCTGCCTTCGAACAGGTGCACCTCGGCGCGGTAGTAACGCTGGTTGCGCAGCTGCTGTGCGGCGAACGACGGGGTCAGGTAACCGCTCAGGATCACCCGGTACAGGAAGTCCTGCTGCTCGCCATGGTTGACCGTCAACTCCATGTCGCCCGCCTCGAAGCGCGTGGCCACGTCCCAGCCCTGCCCGCGCAGCTGCTCGGCCACCGCTTCCATCGCCGGCTTCACCGTGTCATCCATGAAGCGGTAGACCTGGTCGCGCACCGGGAAATGCATCGCCTGGCTCAGGCGCTGGCGCCAGCCCTGGTGGTGGCGATCGTCGCCGATCAGCGGCGATGGCCGGTACTGCAGCGCGCGCTTGCGGTGCGATTCGTCACTGAAGGCGCGGGTCAGCCCCCACATCATCAACAACAGGATCGCCGAGAACGGCAACGACGCCAGCACCACCGCCGATTTCAGTGCGTCGATACTGCCGGCCAGCAACAGGCCCGCGGTCAGCACCGCGATCACCGTGCCCCAGAACACCCGCAGCCAACGCGGACCATCATCCTCGGGTGCGCCGCCGTGCGAGGACAGCGTGGACAACACCACCGCCCCCGAGTCGGCCGAGGTCACGAAGAAGATGAAGCTGACCAGCACTGTCACCGTGATCACCGCGCGGCTCCAGGGGTAGCCGTCCAGCAGCGCATACAGCACGGTCGGTGGATCATCCACCGCCAGCTGCGCCAACTGTTGCTGGCCGTGGTGCAGCACCTGGTCCAGCGCGCTGTTGCCGAAGATCGACAGCCAGGCCAGGGTGAAGCCCAGCGGAATCAGCAGCACGCCGAACACGAATTCGCGGATGGTGCGGCCGCGCGAGATGCGCGCGATGAACAGCCCGACAAAGGGCGCCCAGCCGATCCACCAGGCCCAGTAGAACACCGTCCAGCCGCCCAGCCATTCCGGTCGGCCGCCGTAGGCATACACATCGAAACTCTTGCCGACCACGCTGCCGAGGTAGTCGCCCAGGTTCTGCATCAAGGTGCTGAACAGGTACTGCGTCGGCCCGGCAAACAGCATGAACAGCACCAGCGCGATCGCCAGCAGCATGTTGATGTTGGCCATCCAGCGCACGCCTTTCTCCACGCCGGAGACGGCCACGGCCACCGCCGCGCCCATCATCGCCACCACCAGCATGATCTGCACCAGGTTGGAATGCGGGATGTTGAACAGGTGCGCCAATCCGGCATTGAGGTGCAGCACGCCGAAGCCCATGTCGGCGCCGATGCCGAACACGGTGGCGACGATGCCCAGCGCGTCCACGGTGTAACCGATCGGGCCATTGATGCGCTTGCCGATCAGCGGGTACAGCGCCGAGCGCAGTGCCAGCGGCAGGTTGTGGCGGTAGGCGAAGTAGGCCATCGCCATCGCCGCCAGCGCGAACACACCCCAGCCATGCAGTCCCCAATGCAGGAACAGCAGCTGCATGGCCTGGCGCGCGCCGGCCTCGCCCGCCGCCGGATCGCCCTGCGGCGGCTGCAGGTAGTGGGTCAGCGGCTCGGAAACGCAGAAGAAGAACAGGGTGATGCTGATGCCTGCAGCGAACAGCATGCCGGCCCAGGAGAGGTAACTGAACTCCGGTTCGTCATGGTCGGCACCGAGCTTGATGCCACCGTACTTGGACAGCGCCACGCCGACCACGAACACCAGGTACAGGGTCATGGCCAGCAGGTAGTACCAGCCGACGTTGAGTGCGGCCCAGTCCTGCGCCTTCAGCAGCAGGCGGCCTGCGCCCAGCGGGAACAGGCTGACGAACAGCGCGAACGCCACGACAACGATCGCCGCGAAGGCGAACACAGGCCGAAGGGTGCGCACCGGGGATTGTTGCGGCTCCAGTACATCCATGGGGCGGCGTTCTCCGGTAGATCAAAGGGTTAGCCGACCGATTGTGGCTGAACCGCAGTGGACAGAGCATGAAGTTGTGGCCAGCGGTCACAGGCCCGATCCACCATTACGTGTTATCACGCGCGCGCCGGCAGACGCCTGCGAGCACAGCCGCGCGCACTGCCTGCGACGCGGCCACGCGCGTACTGTCCAATTACGACATCACATGCACCGCGCACAGCTTGTTGCCATCCGGGTCGCGCAGGTAGGCCAGGAACAGCTGGCGCCCGGCCATGCTGCGGATGCCGGCCGGGTCTTCGATGGCGGTGCCGCCATGGGCCACGCCGGCGTCCTGCCAGCCACGCACGGCCTCAGCACTGTCGAGGGTGAAGCCGATGGTGCCGCCGTTGGCGTGGCATGCCGGCTGACCGTCGATCGGCGCGGTGACGATGAACATACGGCCATCCTTGAAATACACCAGACGGCCCTTGTCATCGAAGACGCCCGGACGTGCGCCCAACGCACCGAACAGTGCATCGTAGAAGCGATGCGCGGCGTCCATGTCGTTCGTTCCAACGGTGATGTGGCTGAACATGCGGGCACTCCCTGTGGAAAACCGCAGTGTCGGCGAGCACGTCGGGCATCGCAAATCCGGCGACCTCCCCCGCTGCGCCCCGCGCAACGTTTGTCGCGCGCCGCTCGATCACCCTATAATGGGAATCATTCTCATTAATGATCAATGCCGATGGCCGTGCCCGCCGCCTCCAGCACTGCGCTGGCGGGGTTCTACCGCGAACACCATGGCTGGCTGCTCGGCTGGTTGCGCCGCCGCACGCACAACGCCGACTGCGCCGCCGACCTGACCCAGGACACCTTCCTGCGCCTGCTCAGCCGTCGTGTCGATCCATCAGAACTGCGCTTGCCGCGCGCCTATCTCAGCACCATCGCGCACGCCCTGCTGGTCAACCACTGGCAGCGCGCGGACCTGGAACGCGCCTATCTGGCCGCGCTGGCCGCGCAACCGGAGCCGGCGCACCCTTCTGCCGAGGAGCGCACACAGGCATTGCAGCTGCTGCACGCCGTCGCCGACATGCTGTCCGGCCTCGCCGAGCGGCCACGGCGCGCGTTCCTGCTGGCGCGGCTGTCCGGCCTTGGCTATGCAGAGATCGGCGTGCAGCTGGGCGTGTCCGAGCGCATGGTCAAGAAGTACATGGCGCAGGCGATGCTGCATTGCCTGCGCCTGTCCGGCGACGCGGCGGCATGAGCGCGGCATTGGCCGGCCCTGCGTTGGAACAGGCTGCCGAATGGTTCGCGCTGCGCCAACAGGGCTGGAGCGACGGCGACCAGCAACGCTGGCACGCCTGGCTGCAGGCCGATGCTGGTCACGCCGACGCCTGGCGACGGGTCGAGGCGGTCTGGCAATCGTTCGCCCCGCTGTCGGCTCCGGCAGCCGCAACTGCATTTGATGCTGCGCGCCTTCGCCGGCGGCGGGCGCTGCGCGGCATCGGTGGCGCCCTCGGCATCGGCGCGGTCTCCCTGCTCGGCCTGCATGGGCTTCAGGCGCAGCGCCGCCTGCAGACGCAGCGCACCGCTGCCGGGCGTACCGGTCATTGGACGTTGGCCGATGGCAGCCAGTTGTGGCTCAACGCCGGCAGCGAAGTGACCGTCGACATCGGCAACGGCCACCGCGCCCTGCATCTGCTGCGCGGCGAACTGCTGCTGCAGACCGGCCACTACCCTGCATTGGTCGGCCTGCCCCTGACCGTGCATGTGCCCGGGGCGCGCCTGCAGCCGATCGGCACCCGCTTCGCGGTCGGCCGCGAAGCGCAGGACGGCCGGTTGGACGTGTTCGAGGGTGTGGTGCGGTGCCTGCCGATGTTCGGTGCGGCGCTGGATGTTCCTGCGGGAAGTGCGCTGCAGATCGGACCGATGGGGGGACTCACAACGGTCGCTGCCGATCCTCTGCGCGGCGACTGGCAGGACGGACGCCTGCAGGTGCAGGACACGCCGTTGATCCGGGTGATCGACGAACTGGCCCGTCACCATCAGGGCTATCTGGGCTGTGATCCGGCACTGTCCGCATTGAATGTCACCGCGGTATTGCCGCGCCTGGACAGCCTGCAGGCCCTGAAACTGCTGGCGCGCGCCCTGCCGATCCGCATCGAGCAGCGTTGGCCGTGGTGGACCGTTGTGCGTCCGCGTTGAAATCGCGGTTCCCTTTCTGCGCGCTCGGCGGGCACTACAAGGGAACCCATTGCGGATGTTGCCGCCCCCATGAAACGACCCTGCCCTTCCCCTCGCCCGCTTGCCATCGCGCTGTGCCTGGCCCTGGCCACGCCGTGCCTGTTGCCGGCGGCCGCCCACGCACAGGATGCAGCCGCTGCCGTTCGCTGGCAGATCCCGGCCGGACCGCTCGACCAGGCCTTGACCACGTTCGGCCAGCAGTCCGGCCTGTCCATCGCCACCGATGCGCGCCTGACCCGCGGCCGCCACAGCAGCGGCGTGCAGGCCTCGCTCAACACCGAGGCCGCGCTGGCGCAGCTGCTGGCCGGCACCGGCCTGTCGTTCCAGCGTGATGCCAGCGGCGTGGTGCTGCAGGCCGCCCCCGCCACCGAAGCTGGTGTGCGCCAGATCGGCACCCTGCGCGTAGCCGGCCAGGCCAACGAAGGTGCTTCGCCGTGGGGCTTGGCCGATGCCGATGCCGTATACCGCGACAGCGGCTCGCGCGTGCATCTGGACCACCAGCAGCTGGAACGCTTCCGCGGCCAGTCGATCGGCGATGTGCTGGCCGGCGCAGTCGGCGTGCACACCGGAGACGTACGCAATGGTGGTGCGCTGGACGTGAACATCCGCGGCCTGCAGGGCCAGAACCGGGTGCCGGTGATCATCGACGGCGGCCAGCAGGCCATCGACGTGTACCGCGGCTATGCCGGTGTGCAGCAGCGCAGCTACCTCGACCCGGACCTGATCAGCGCGATCAGCATCGAGAAGGGGCCGAGCCTGGCCGCCAACGCCGCCAGCGCGATCGGCGGCGTGGTCTACATGGAGACGCTGAACGTCGATGACATCCTCGACGAGGGCGAGGCCTGGGGCCTGCGCGTGCGTGGTGGCGTGGCCGACAACAGCATCGACCGCACCCGTACCTTCAAGCAGATCGCGCGCGGCAGCGACAACCGCAACAGCCTGCGTGACCCGCGCGACTGGAACGGCAGCGTGGCCTTCGCCCAGCGCGGCGAGGACTGGCAGCTGGTGGCCGCTTACGCGCGTCGCCGCCAGGGCAACTACTTCGCCGGCAGCAATGGCGCGCACCGCTACGACGACCAGCATCTGTCCAGCGGCGGTACCGGCATGTCCAGCCAGGCCGTTTCCAATCTGTACCACCCCGGCGACGAAGTACTGAACACCCACACCGACAACGAATCGGCGCTGCTGAAATTCACCTGGACGCCCAACCCCGACCAGCGGCTTGAGCTGAGCCATCGTTACTTCAACTCCAGCTTCGGCGAGATCATGCCGTCGGCGATCGGTCGCGTGGGCCAGTCCAACGAATGGGTGACCTACGTGGACAAGGCCAACACCATGTTCCAGTTCGAGCCCGGGAAGATGCGGGTCAATGCCACCTCGCTGCGCCACCGCTACCGGCCCGAAGCACATCCGTGGCTGGACCTGAGCAGCACGCTGTGGTTCACCACCGCCACCAGCCGCATGTTCAACAGCAACATCGCCAACACGCCACTGTTCAAGGACGTGCCCAACGACCAGATGCCGGACACGCTCAGCGAAACTTATGGCCCGGGCCTGCAGTCGAACGTGAAGACCCGGCGCTGGGGCGTGGACAGCAGCAACACCACCCGCTTCAGCAACAGCCTGGGTGACTGGACACTGCGCTATGGCGCTGCGTTCCAGCATGAGGACACCGCACCGAACTCGCCGGTGCTGCCGGTGGACTACAACAACAACCGTTACCTGCGCTCGGGCACGCGCCGCGAAGCCAGCGTTGTCGCCTCGCTGCAATGGCAGCCGTGGGACTGGCTGTCGCTGACCGCTGGCGGTCGCTTCATCGACTACCGCACCCGTGACCGCAACCGCGTGGCCTTCGTCAGCGAATCGCGCGACCTGCGCTACACCTTCGCGCGCCTGAGCAAGGGCGGCCAGCTGCTGCCGGGCTGGTACAAGGAGTGGTACCCGGATGCACAGGGCAACTACACCTACGACTCGCTGCGCGCTACGCCCTACGGCGACAGCACGCTGGGCCAGAGCTACGACTTCGATGGCTTCATCCCCGACCCGCGCGGCGCCAACGGTTTCTATACCAGGCAGATTCCCACCGCCTGGGACTACAAGCCGGCGATCCGCCGTTCCGGCCACGGCTTCGCGCCGTACGCAGAGGCCCGCTTCAACCTCGATCAGGACATGTTCTTCTACGTGAAGTACGCGCAGGGCTGGAAGATGCCCAGTCTGTTCGAATCGACGCTGGGCAACAGCACCTCGGCACCGGTGGCCGACCTGAAGCCGGAGAAGAACCGTTCCTGGGACATCGGCTTCAGCCTGCTCAAGCAGGACCTGTGGCGCGATGGCGACCGCCTGGCGTTCAAGGTGGCCTGGTTCAAGAACGATATCGACAACGCGATCACCCGTCGCTTCGACTCCAGCAACTGGGCGTTCTATGTCGACAACGTGGACAACTACACGGTATCCGGCTACGAGTTGCAGTCCGGCTATGACGCCGGCATCGCCTACCTGGACCTGTCGGCCAGCTACTACCAGCGCGCGCGCACCTGCGACGCGGCCACCGCCAAGCGCCTGCGTGAAGACCCCTATGCGAAGTGGAGCAAGCTGGACACTACGCCGGACTGCGTGGACGGCGGCTTCGGCACCTCGTTCGTCAACGCACAGAATCCGCCGAAGTACTCGATCCACAGCACGCTGGGCTTCCGCCTGTTCGACAGGCGGCTGGATACCGGCATCCGCCGCACCTACAACAGCGGCCCCACCCACGAACTGGACAAACCCTGGAACACCACCGGCTCGACCGGGCTGCAGAACATCTACCTGCCGACCGCGATCTATGACTTCTACGCGCGCTGGCAGTTCACCCCGAAGACCGAGGTGGAACTGGTGGTCAGCAACCTGCGCAACACCTATTACATGGATACGCTGGCGATGAGCCTGATGCCCGGCCCGGGGCGCACCACGCGGTTGAATTTCACCGTACGCTTCTGAGTCCGCCAGAAACGGCAACGCCCCGGGGAGATCATCCCCGGGGCGCCTGCACGTGGCGGCTCACGCGCTGGCAGGTGCCAACCTTTCAGCACTGGTAGGTGCCAACCTTGGTTGGCACAGCGACGCATTACTTCGCGGTACTCAGCAGCAGCACCGCAACAGTGACCAGCGCGATGCCGATCCAGCCGATCGGGCGCAGGCGGTTGCCGAACAGCAGGCGGCCGCAAGTGGCGGTACCGATCACGCCGATTGCACCCCACATCGCATAGGCGGTGGCCAGGTCCATGTAGCGCACCGCCTGGCCCAGCAGGGCGAAGGCGATCCAGACCATGACGACCGCGCCGACGCCCCAGCGCCAGCGGCGGAAGCCCTCCGACTTGGCCACCATCATGTTGGCGGCAACGTCGATCAGCGCAGAACAGATCACGAAAAACAGAGCCAGGGTATTCATCAGTGCGCCTCCCCGAGGGTGACACAGACGATGCCGACCACCGCCAGCGCGAGGCCGGCCAGCTGCTGCAGCGACAGGCTCTCGCCAAACACGGTGAGACCGACCACGGTCAGCAGGGTCAGGCCCAGGCCTTCCCAGACTGCGTAGGCCACACCCACGGCGATGCGACGCACAGACTGAGCAAGGAAGAAGTAGGACAGCGCCAACGCCCCGGCCATGATCAGGTAGCCGGTCCAGCCACCATCGCGGGCGGCATGGGCCATGAACGAGGTGCCGACCACTTCGGCAACGATCGCCACGGTCAGGCAGGCCCAGGCGACCAACGCGCCACGGGCGGGAACAGTACGGGACATGTGAAACTCCTTGCGGGACGCGGACAGCGCCCCGCCCTCAGTAGATCCACGCCATGCGTGGATGCCCCGCAGACAGGGGCGACGGCGGACAGTATCATCGCCTTTTACGGTCGATTCAAAATGGATACCATCGACAGGAGCGATGGATCAATGCCCTATTCCCCTGAATCCCTGCAGGCGTTCGTCGAAGCGGCCGCGCTCGGATCGTTCTCGGCGGCGGCGCGTCGCCTGCGCAAGACCCAATCGACGGTCAGCACCGCCATCGCCCACCTGGAGGCAGACCTGGGCGTCAGCCTGTTCGACCGTAGTGGACGCTACCCGCAGCTGACCGAAGCCGGGCGCCAGGTGCTCGGCCATGCCCAGGAAATCCTCGCCGCCGATACCCGCCTGCAGCAGTTGAGCGTGCGGCTGGCCGCCCCGGTCGAAGCGCGGCTGACCGTGGTGTTCTCCGACGTGTATCAGCTCGATCCGGAGCAGCGCGTGTTGCAGCGCTTTGCCGAAGCGTTCCCCGAGATCGAACTGGAATGGCTGGATGCCGAAGGCGAAGACGTGCTGGAACTGGTCGGCAGTGGTCGCGCCGCGCTGGGCCTGCTGCCGCGCCAGGAAAGCTACCCGGATGGTCTGGTGGCACGGCCGTTGGCCCATCACAGCGAGCTGTCGGTGTATGTGGCGCGAGACCATGCGCTGGCCGACGCCGGCCGTCGCGCAGCTTCCCAGCTGGCACGGTACCGGCAGGTGCGATTGAGCGCGGAGGTCGACCATGCGCGGGCGGTTACCGGGCTGGCGTGGACCGCCACCGACTACCTGATGGTGATGGAGATGGCCGAGGACGGCATCGGCTGGGCCGAGCTGCCACGCGCGCTGGTACAGCGCTACGACCGCGGGCAGCTGGTGGAACTGACTCTGCCCGGCTGGCCACGACGCATCCACAGCGACCTGCTGTGGCGCCGCGACACGCCGCCGGGGCCAGCGGCGCTGTGGTGGGCCGACGCGTTGGGGTGAACCGAAATCAACGATGGGCGAGCGCGTAATCCAGCGACGCGCACACCGCTGCCACCTGGGCGTCGTTGCACTGCTGCGGGGTCGCCCGCGGGCTGTCCGGGTAGACCTCGGTGGTGGTGGTGTAGGTCGCACCGGTGATGCCGGCACACAGGCCCAGCTTCACCAGCGGGTACTCGATCACGCCGTGAGCGACCACCGGCGAACCGATGATCTCGCCCTTGTCGTCGGCCGGCGCGATGTGGGTGACCTTCTCCACCTCGGCAATCACCGCCTGCTGGAAGGCCGGTTGTGGGTTCTCGCTGTCGTCCACCAGATAGAAGCCATCCGGAATCAGGCCCGGCTCGAACGGCTTGCCGTCACGCGCGGCCAACGCCGGGCGGAACTCACTCTCGTCGCTGTCGGTAGTCTCGTGCAGGTCAATGTGCAGCACGAACTGGTCCTTGATCGGTGCGATCAGCTCGATCAGCGCGGTCGACTCGCGGGCCGGGCCATCGGCGCGGAAATTGCGGTTCGGGTCGATCGCATCGAAGTTCCAGCGGTTGATGCGCTCGAAGCCCCACGGATTCACGCACGGTGCCACCAGCAGATTGGCCTTGCCGGCGTAGTCGGCGGCGTGCCTTTCGAGGAATTCCAGCGCGCCCATCACGCCGCTGGTCTCATAACCGTGCACGCCACCGGTAACCAGGGCAGCCGGCAGCGCCGGGTTCCAATCGCGGCTGCGCAGGGCGAACAGAGTGTAGGTCTCGCCAGCGTAGTCGAGCTGGCCATAGGCCACCTTGTCGAAGCGCGAAGCCAGCGCCTCGATGCGGGGCAGCACCTCCTCGTCATAGCGACGCAGGCGCTGCTGGCGGCCACGCCACGCCTCCCGTTCCGCCGCTCCCCACGGCTGGCCAGGGGTTCCGACGGGGTAGAAAGCGGCTTGGGACATGGCAGATCTCAGCGAGTCAGGAAGCAATCGCCCACTGTATCACCGGGGCATCGGCATGAACCGAAGGCGCATTCCAATAGCGAATGGAATCAGCAATAATTCTCATTTACGACCTTCCGCAGCCTGCACCGATGCCCATCCTCGCCCTGCAACCGGCCCGCCTACCCCTGGCCGCCGCCCTCTCCCTGTGCCTGCTCCCGACCACCCGTGCCTTCGCCCAGGACGGCGCCACCACGCTGGACAGCATCCAGGTCTCCGGCAGCTGGCTGGGTACCGGCCTGCATGACAGCGTCAAGCGCTTTGCCGGCGCGCGCACCGTGGTCGACCGCCAGCGCATCGAGGCCAGCGGCGCGGCCAGCCTCGGCGATGCCATGCGCCGTATTCCGGGTGTGCAGGTCACCGACAACTCCGGCACCGCTGGCAGTTCGGTGTCGCTGAACATCGGCGTGCGCGGCCTCACCGGGCGCTACTCGCCGCGCTCGACCGTCCTGTTGGACGGCGTGCCGCTGGCGGTGGCGCCGTATGGCCAGCCACAGCTGTCGTTCGCGCCGACCAGCCTGTCCAACATCGAGTCGATCGACGTGGTGCGCGGCGGCGGCGCGGTGCGCTACGGGCCGCAGAACGTCGGTGGCATCATCAACTTCAGCACCCGCGCCATTCCCACCGAGGCCGGCCTGCACGGCGAAGCCGGCGTCCGCTACACCGCCTACGACCATGGCGGCGGTGACAGCACCCAGTACAACGCCTTCCTTGGCGGTACCGGCGACAACGATCTGGGCGCCGCCCTGCTGTACTCCGGCCAGGATGGTCGCGGCTGGCGCCAGGGCAGCGATGACCGCTTCAACGATCTCGCGCTGAAGTTCGCCTACGCCATCGACGAACAGCAGGAGCTGCGTGCCAAGCTGTCCTACTACGACGTACGCTCGCTGACGCCGGGCGGCCTGACCCGTGCGCAGTACGAGGCCGATCCGTTCCAGAACACCCGGCCGACCGATTTCTGGAAGGGCCACCGCACCGGCATCGACCTGGGCTACACCAACACGCTGTCGGCCAACAGGGAGTTCGAGGTGCTGGCCTATTACAACGAGAGCACCCGTGCCAGCTCGCTGATCAACGCCGCCAACACCCAGCTGACCGTGCAGCCGCGCGACTACCGCGTGCTCGGCATCGAGCCGCGCTATACCCAGCGCCTGCACTGGGGCAGCGCGGTGCATGACATCACCGCCGGCTACCGCTTCCTGCGCGAGCGCGGCAACGACCGCAGCTACACCGTCGCCCGCCGCACCGGCGCGGCCAGTGCCACCACCCGCTTCGACAACGCCACCGACGCGCACGCCCTCTACATCGACGACCGCATTGCGATCGGCCAGTGGCGGATCACGCCCGGCGTGCGCATGGAATGGATCGACATGGACCGCCGCCAGGCCGGAGGCACGGCGACCTTCAGCAGCCGCAACGACAAGGCCCTGCCCTCGATCAACATCGCCTACCTGCTGACTCCGCAGCTGACCGTGTTCGGCAACTACACCACCTCGTTCGGACCGGTACAGAACATCCAGCTCAATTCGCAGACCGCCAGCAATCCGCTGAACCCGGAAGTGGCCAGGACCACCGAGCTGGGCGCACGCTGGCAGGATGGGGCACTGCGCGCGGAAGTGACCGTGTTCAAGATGCGCTTCGACAACCAGATCCTGCAGGTGCCGGGCATCACCCCGCCCACCTTCCAGAACATTGGTGCCACCGACCACAAGGGTGTGGAGAGCGCACTGGAGTACCACTTCGCCGAGGACGGCGCGCTGGCCGGGCTGGAGCTGTACGCCAACTACACCTGGACCAAGGCGATCCAGCAGTCCGGTGACAACCGCGGCCTGGACGTGCCGTTCTACTCGCGCGACACCGACAGCATCGGCGCCCGCTACGCGCTGGCCGGCTGGACCTTCAACGTCTCCAGCACCCACCAGAGCGGCCAGTTCTCCGACGCCGCCAACACCTGGGCCGAGAGCGCTGACGCGCGCGTGGGACGCGTGCCGGGCGTACGCCTGTGGAATGCCCAGGTGGCCTGGCAGGTGCCGGGGCTGGGTGACAGCGAGATCGCGCTGGGCGTGAACAACCTGGCCGACAAGCGCTGGTACACCCGCAATGTCGATGGCAACGCCGGCCGCATGGTGGCCGCACCGCGCACCTTCTACGTGCAGGGCCGCTACCGCTTCTGAAGCGGTAACCGCCCGATGCAGTGACGGTGGCGCTCACGGTGGCGGCGTATCATGCCGCCACCATGTCTTCGCCCGTTTCGCCATCGCGCCTGCATCTGGCCTTCCAGGGCCTGCGCCTGCGCCTGCGTGGCAGCGACCTGTGGTTCATCGCGCTAGCGTTGCTGGTTGGCTTGATCGCCGGCTACCTGACCCTGCTGCAGTCGGGCATCGCACGCTGGCTGCAGGGCACGCTGTATGGGCTGGACGACGGCATGCGCCTGAGCTCCCTGCCCTCGCTGACCTGGACCGCGCTGCTGGTGCTGCCACTGGGCGGGCTGCTGGTCGGCCTGGTCAGCCTGGCGGCGACGCGACTGAAACGGCCACTGCTCGATGCGGTGGAAGCCAATGCGCTGCACGGCGGCCGCATGTCGATGCGCGACAACCTGATCGTGCTGACCCAGACCCTGCTGTCCAACGGCTGCGGCGCGTCGGTCGGCCTTGAGGCTTCGTATACGCAGATGGGCGCGGGCAGCGGCTCGCAACTGGGCAGGGTGATGCGCCTGCGTCGCAACGACGTGCGCATCCTGGTCGGTGCCGGTGCCGCCGGTGCCATCGCCGCTGCGTTTGGTGCGCCGCTGGCCGGTGCGTTCTACGCCTTCGAGATCGTCATCGGCGCCTACACCCCCGCTGCGCTGGCACCGGTGGCCGTCGCAGCGCTGGCCGGCGCGTTCGTGGCCGACCAGGCCGGCATCGAAGCCTATCTACTGCCAGCGGCCTCGACCATCGACGTGCGCGCCGCCGACTACGCGATCTACGGCCTGCTCGGCTGCTGCTGCGCGATGGTCGGCATCGCCATCATGCGGCTGATCGCCTCGATCGAAGGCACGGTCAAGCGCAGCCCCCTGCCCGCGTGGGGACGGCCGGTGGTGGGTGGACTGCTGCTGATTCCCCTGGCCCTGGCCAGCCCGCAGGTGCTTTCGTCCGGCCACGGCGCGCTGCATCTGGACCTGACCACGCACCTGCCGCTGATCTGGATCGGCGGCCTGCTGACCCTGAAGTGCCTGGCCTCGGGCATCTCGCTCGGCTTCGGCTTCCGTGGCGGACTGTTCTTCGCCTCGCTGTTCATGGGCACCCTGGTCGGCGCGCTGTTCGCTGGACTGCTGGGCATGGCTACCGGCGTTCCGGTGATCGACGCCACCTCGGCCGCGCTGGCCGGCATGGCCGCACTGGCCGCCGCCGTCGTTGGCGCGCCGATGACCATGGCCATGCTGGTGCTGGAAGGCACGCACGATTTCCTGCTGACCAGCGTGGTGATGAGCGCGGTACTGGTGTCCAGCACGCTGGTGCGGCAGTGGTTCGGCTACTCGTTCTCGACCTGGCGCATGCACCTGCGCGGCGAGACCATCAAGAGCGCCCGCGATGTCGGCTGGGTGCAGAACCTCAACGCCGGCCGGCTGATGCGCAAGGGCGTGGCGACCGCCCCGGCCGATCTCGATGCCGCCGCGTTCCGCGAGCGCTTCCCGCTGGGCTCGGGCACCCGGGTGATCCTGATCGACAGCGAGGGCCACTATGCCGGCATCGTGCAGATTCCACGGGTCTACGGCGATGGCGTGAAGCCGGAAACCCCGATCGGCGACCTGGCCGAGAACCGCGACGTCTCGCTGGCACCGTCCTCCGACGTGGTCAGCGTGATGCAGCGCTTCGACCAGACCCAGGCCGACGAACTGGCGGTGGTCGGCGCCGATGGCCAGGTGCTGGGTGTCGTCTCCGAAGCCTTCGTGCGCAAGCGCTACGCCGAAGAACTGGACAAGCGCCAGCGCGAGCTGATGGGCGAGCGCGTCGACGACACCGACTGATCCCGAAAAAGGGGACGGAGGGGATTAAGTCGTTTGTGGCCCATCCGGGCATCCACGCACGGCGTGGATCTACCGTCACATGGCCGGGGTAGACTCCGGCCATGCGCTTCATCGAAACCTTCCAGGCCGGCCCCTTCGCCGACACCGTGGTCAGCCTGCTGGCCGCTTTCGTACTGGGCACGCTGATCGGCGCCGAGCGCCAGTACCGGCAACGCACCGCCGGCCTGCGCACCAACGTCCTGGTGGCGGTGGGCGCGGCCGCCTTCGTCGATCTGGGCATGCGTATCGCCGGCAGCGCCGAAGCGGTGCGGGTGATCTCCTACGTGGTCTCCGGTGTCGGCTTCCTCGGCGCCGGCGTGATCATGAAGGAAGGCATGAACGTGCGCGGCCTGAACACCGCCGCCACCCTGTGGTGCTCGGCCGCGGTCGGCAGCTGCACCGGCGCGGACATGCTGGCCGAAGGCGTGCTGCTGACGGTCTTGATCATCGCCGGCAACACCCTGCTGCGGCCGCTGGTGAATGCGATCAACCGCATTCCGATCAACGAGGCTGCCACCGAGGCCACCTATGAGGTGCGCCTAAGCGTGGACGCCGAAGCGGTGCCGCGGGTGCGCGAACGGCTGGTTGATGCATTGGAGGCGGCACAGTATCCGGTCGGTGACGTGCAGGTGGTCGAACATGCCGACGCACCCACCGATGTGATCGCGGTGCTGGTCAGTACGGCGGTCAGTGCCGACGAGCTGGACGTGGTGCTGGCGCGGATGGAGCACGTGCAGGGCGTGCTGCATGCCACCTGGGAAGTCAGTACTCGCGATTAAGCCGGTACCGGCAACTCACCCACCCGCCATGCGCTGCTGTGCCCGCAGCAGCTTGCGGAATGAACCGCACTGCCGCGCATCCTGTGCTTCCGGGCAGGCCGCCGCGCGCTGCAGGTGCCGGCGCACCCGCTGCAACTGGGTGATCTGCCTCTGCAGTACATCGGCCTGCGCCAGCAGCGCCTCACGGTCCAGGGAGATACATCCACGCTGCGGCGGCAGCGATGCCCCGATCTGCTGCAGTGACAGCCCGGCCGCCTGGCCGAGACCGATCAGTGCCAGCCGTTCCAGCACCTGCTCGTCATACTGCCGGCGCAGGCCACGGCGCCCAAGTGCCTGCAGCAGCCCCAGCTGTTCGTAGTAGCGCAGGGTCGAGGCCGGCACCCCGCTGCGCTTGACCACCTCGCCGATATCCAGTTCACGCATGGGCTTGACCTCAAGTCGTCTTCAAGCAGCAACCTATGGGCCACTTCCCGACAAGGCAAGGCCATGGCCAGCACATCCCCCGTTGATCAGAACACCCTCTGGAACGGCCCCGGCGGCCAGATCTGGGTCGCCCAGCAGGCTATCCTCGATGGCCTGTTCCAGCCGATGGCCGACCTGCTGGTCGCCGAGTTGCCAGAAACCGTCACGCAACTGCTCGACATCGGATGCGGCACGGGCGCAAGCCTGCTTGCCGCCGGTGCGGCACGCCCGGCCGCCCGCTGCACCGGCCTGGACATCTCGGCACCGATGCTGGCAATGGCCCGTCAGCGCGCCGAGGCGGCAGGACTGGACGCAGACTTCATCGTCGCCGACGCGCAGCAGCATCCGCTTTCCTCCACGCACTTCGACTGGATCCAGTCGCGGCTGGGCGTGATGTTCTTCGAAGATACCGGTGCGGCCTTCGCCAACCTGCACCGCGCCACGCGGCCCGGTGCCGGCCTGCGTTTCATTGCCTGGCGCAGCGCTGACGAGAATCCATTCATGACCACGGCCGAGCGCGCGGTCGGCGATGCGCTTGAGCTTCCGCCGCGCGTACCCGGTGCCCCGGGACAGTTCGCCTTCGCAGATGGCCAACGCGTGCAGCGCCTGTTGCAGGCTGCCGGCTGGAAGGATGTGGAGGTGGTTGCGGTGGACCTTCCGTGTTCGATCGCACGCGATGAGCTGCCGACCTACGTCGGCCAGCTGGGCCCGGTGGGCCAGGCGCTGCGGGCGCTGCCCGAAGCGGAGGCCGCCGGGCTGCGCGACCAGGCGCTGGCAGCATTCACACCATTCATCGAGGGCGATCGGGTCCGCGTGGATGCTGCCTGCTGGTTGATCCGCGCACGCGCATGACACAGAAAAGGGGACGGAGGGGATTAAGTCGTCCATGTCCCTGCCGTGCCGGGAACGACTTAATCCCCTCCGTCCCCTTTTTCTTCTACAGTGCCTCGCCGGCGTCGGCCAGGCGCGATTCGATCAGCGCATACCACTGCTGCAACACGTCGATGAGCATGTCCAGTTCGGCGTCGGTGCGCTGTGCGCGACCACTGCGCAGGCAGGCCTGGGCTTCCTGCAGCTGGGCAAGGAAGCCGGCCACGGTGTCTGCCTGCAGGATCAAGCCCGGCAGGCGCCGCCCGGGAATGCGCACCACCGCATGGTTGCCGAGCTGGCCGTACACACTCAATGTGGCTTCCGTCTTCATGGAAAGAGGCAGGAATTGGGCGTTCATCGCGTGCACCATGGAAAACCTGAGCCGCCGGCAGGCATGGTCAACGGGGGAGACGTAACCACGTCCTGCCGACGGTCAGGGGGGACTCGGGATACCGGGGCATGACCCCGGTGTTGGACTCTCAGCGCGGCTGGGCCATTCCAGCAATCTGCACACGCCGGTTCGGCGCCAGGCAGGCGATCAGCTCGCGACGGTTGCGCTGCTCGCACTGCACGATCGGCTCGGCTGCGCCCCGCCCTTCGGCGCTGATGCTGGCCGCAGGCACCCCGCCCTGCACCAGCGCGCTGCGCACGGCCTCGGCACGTCGCTGCGACAGGGTCTGGTTGTAGCTGGCACTGCCGATACGGTCGGTGTACCCGGTCACCCGGATCGACTGCACCTGACTGGCCTCGCGCACCTGCGCCAGCACGCCCTGTACGGCCTGCTGGCCTTCGGCACTGAGCACCGCGCTGTCGAACCCGAACAGCGCATCCGCCGACAACCGCAGCGGCTGCTCCGGCAACGCTGCCGGTGCTGGCGGCGCTGGCGGCCGCGGCGGTTCCAGCACCGCCGCGCACGATTCCGGCTTCCAGTAGCCCCCTTGGGCGATGCCCTTGCTGTCGAAGCGCACCTGGAACTGGCAGGTGAAATACTCCGCGCCCTGCGCGGTGCGGAAGTTGAACAGGTAGTTCCACTCGCGCACGCCCCACATGCCTTCATTGAAGTGCGGCGTGCCCAGCAAGGTATACAGCTGGCGCTTGCTCATGCCCGGCGCGAAGCGGCGCAGGTCGGCGACGTCGGGATAGATGCCTTCCTTCAGCGAGGCCTTCGAAGCCTCCGGGAACTGCACGGCGGTGGTTTCGGCAGGACCCTCGGCGGCCGGCGCATGGCTGCGACAGGCGGCCAGCAGGCCCATCCCCAGGACCAGGCCCAGCACTGCGGCCATCTGGCCAGTGCGGGCGATGCGATGCTGTTTCATGTCATTCCCCCTTTGGACGTTTCCGCGATGCCGGGCCGCGCGTGCGGCCCGGCGGCGGGGATCACCACTGGATGCCGGCACCGACGGCCACACCGGCCTCGCCACGGCTGTTGGTGGAGCCGCTGAACTTGTAGATCCAGCGCCCTCCCTCGGAGACACCGGAGATACCGACCGCCACGCCCGATTCGCCGTTGTAGCTGCCGGCTGCGACCGAGGCCATGCTGCGGCCCGCTTCGCTGGGCTGCGGCAGGGCTGCGGTGGCCATCGCCGAAGCGATACCGGCCGAGGCGCGGTTGTCGGTCTTGCGCAGGTCGCGCTCGAAGCCGCCCATGCGCTCGTCGGTGTAGGCCTTCGACCAGTCCAGGGTCTGCGCCATGCCCGACTTCAGCTGGTCCACGTTGACTGCGTCGGTACCGGCGGTGCCGGCGGCGACGTTGCGCACCGTGGTCGGGCCGCTGTTGGTGCTGCCCAGCGTGACACTGTTGTAGTTGGTCGCACCGTTCACCGTGGTGTCGTAGCGGATCGTGCCCTGCTGCGAGGCCTGCAGCTGGCGCACGTTGACCGCATCGGTGGCCTGCGAACCGTCAGCCACGTTGACGACCTGGCGTTCGGCGCCGCTGGCACCGACCGAGACTGTATTGGCCCGGTTCGCCACCGAACCCGCACCCAGCGCCACCGAGTTGTCGGCCTGCGCCTGCGAACCGTTGCCCAGTGCGGTCGAGTTGGCACCGGCGGCGGTGGAGCCTGCGCCACCGGCGGCCGAGTTGGCACCGCTGGCGGACGGATCGGCCAGGTTGTTGGTGTTGTTGGCGCGGAAGCTGCCGGCCACGTTGGTGATGTTCTGGATCTTCTGGTCGGTGTACTTCTTCGACTCATCGATGGCGTAGTTCACACCATTCTTCAGCTGACCAACATTGGTTGCGTCGTAGGTGTCGGAGCCATCGGCAACGTGGGTGATCTTGCGCTCGCTGCCGGTGCTGCCGACCGAAACCTCACCGGCCGAGTTGCTGGCGCCGGTCTGGCCATAAGCGCCGGTATAACCGCTCTGCGCACCAACGCTGGCCACCGAACCGGCACCCAGGGCGACGCTGTTGCCGGCACTGGCGCTGGCACCGTTGCCGACCGCCACGCTGTTGGCACCGGCCGCACTGGCCTGCGGCCCCACCGCCACCGCCTCCGCACCGGCAGCCGTTGCAGCCGCTGCGGTCGAGTTCACCGCCAGGTAGGCGCTGCCACCGCCGCCGTTGCTGATGCGCTGGTTGAGGACCTTCAGCGAGCCGTCCACCGCAGTGAAGGCGGCGGTGACGTTGTTGTAGTCGCCGCTGGTAAAGGTGCCGTCGGTGGCGATGCTGGAGATGCTGAACTTCGGCGCGGTCCACACATTGGTGGTGCCGTTGTACGCGGTGGTGCCACCAAAGTAGTTGGCGATGGTGCTGTTGGTGCTGAACAGCTGGTCGCCGGTGATGGCATCACTGCTGCCGGCCAGGATGCTGCCGGCGGCGACGTTGGTGATCTTCACCGGGCCGGTGCCGGTACCCGTCAGCGTCACGCTGTTGAGCACGTTGCCGCTGCCGTCGACGTCGTACTTCACGGCCAGCTTGTCGATCTCGCCGGTCTGGTCGGCGACGTTGGCCAGCGAGTTGCTGACGGCATCGAAGGCGGTACCGACGTCGTTGTAGCTGCCCTTGGTGACGGTGCCGTTGGCGGCGACGTTGTTGATCGAGTAAGTCGGTGCGGTCAATACGCCGCTGCCGTTGACCGCCGCGCCACCTCCCAGATGAGTGGCCACGGCCTGGTTGGCCGCAAACAGCTGGGCACCGTTGATGGCCTCGCTGCTGGTGGCGCTGACCTGGCCCGGGCCGAGGTTGCGCAGTGTGGTGGCGGTACCGGTCTGGCCCAGCGTGGCGCTGGCGTAGTTGACGCTGCCGTCGCCGTTGAGGTCATAGCGCAGGGCGCCCTGCTCCGAGGCCTGCAGCTGGCCCAGGTTGACTGCATCGGTCGCTGCGGTACCGGCCGCCAGGTTGGTGACCTGACGCTCGGCACCGGCGGCACCGATGGACACGCTGTTGGCACGATCGGCCAGGCTGCCGGCACCGACCGCGATGCTGTTGGCAGCGGTGGCGCGGGCATTGGTACCGACCGCGATCGAGTCGGCGCCGCTGGCCAGGGCCTCGGTACCGGTCGAGTTCACCCGCAGGTACTTGGTGCCACCGTTACGGATGTCGGTGATCTGCGTGTTGAGGTTGACCAGCGAGCCATCCACCGCAGCGAAGGCATCGGTGGCGTTCTCATACAGGCCCTTGGCGATGGCGCCGCCGGTGGAGATGGTGCTGATCTCGAACAGGGGCGCAGTGAACGCGCCACTGGCAGGATCGAAGGCTGCGCGGCCGCCGAAGAAGCTGGCGATGGCAGCATTGGTCGCCGCCAGCTGGCCACCATTGACCGCTTCCAGGCTGCCGGCCGTGACCGCACCGCCAGCCAGGTTGCCGATGGTGGTGGTGCCGGTGCCCGCGCCGAGCGTGACACGGCGATAGTTCGGGTTGCCGGCACCGTCCAGGTCATAGGTCACCGCAGCGGCAGCCACATCATCGATCAGGCTGATGGCCCCCTTCAGCTGGGCCACGTTGACCGCATCGGTATTGACACTACCCGCCGCGACGTTGGTGATCTGGCGCTCACCGCCACCGGCGGTACCCACCGACACTTCACCGGCAGAGACCTGCGGTGCAGTGAGGCCATAGGCGCTGTAGCTGGCCTGGGCACCGCGCAGCGCGGCCGAGCGGTAGCCCAGTGCGACCGAGTTGGCCTGGTTCGAGGTGGCCTCGGCACCGAGCAGGGTCTGCCCGTTGGCAGTACCCACCGCGCTGTCACCGACGATCACCGAGTGGCCCATGCGTGCGGCGTAGTCCGCGGTCGGCACGCCGGTGGGGTTGCTCGGGTCATTGGTGCCTGCACCCGGGAAGGCCACGTTGGCATCGACCTTCGGCAGTTCGTGCCGTGCATTGGCACCGATCACCACTTCCTTCGAACCGTTGGCGAAGGCGCCGTCGCCCATCAGCACCTGGTAGTCCTGCGCGGCGTTGACGGCCCAGCAGGAGATGTCGGCCAGGGCGATGTCCAGGCACTTGGCGGCCCAGGCCGGCGAATCCTTCGGCAGCAACAGGCCCAGCAGGCCGCCCGGATTGCCGTTGTTGATGTTGTAGATGTAGCTGTCGGAGGTGACGCCACCGATCAGGGTCAGGTGCGAGCTGCCGCCGGTGACGGCGCCGCCGAGGCCATTGAGGGTGCTGCCGACCGGCGACAGGTTGACCACCGGCAGTCCCAGCACATTGACCGTCGAGTAGGTCTGCATCACGTTGGCGTTGCTGAGCTTGAGGTTGCCGTTGCTCAGATAGCCGTTGCCGCCGAACAGGCTGGTGGTGGTCGGGCCGATCAGCTGCCCGACATTACCGACCAGGCCGCCGGTGCCGATGATCAGGCCGGCATTCGGGTCGGCCGGAGCCGGCGCCTTCGGGCTGGTCGGCGGGATCGCCGAGGGCTTGGTCAGGCCGAGGCCGCCGAGCGTGCCACCGACCAGGCCGCCTACGGCGCTGCCGAGATTGCCGATGGTGCCGTTGAGGTTGCCATTGAGCAGGTTACCGACGGCGCCGCCGACATTGCCGAGTGTATCGCCCAGCAGGCCACCCAGGCCGCCGGTGCTGCCACCTGTTGCGCCGTTGAGTACACCGCTGACGGTGCTGCCTACTGCACCCACCGTATTGTTGAGCGTGCCGCCCACGGCACCGCCAACCGAACCGACCGTGCCGTTGAGCGCGCCGCCGACGGTGCTGCCGACCGAAGCGACCGTCCCGTTGAGTGCACTACCCACGGTGCCGTCAACTGCACCGACCGTGCCAACCGCACCGTTGAGCGCACCACCGACGGTGCTGCCGACCGAAGCGACCGTCCCGTTGAGTGCACCACCCACGGTGCCGCCAACTGCACCGACCGTGCCAACCGCACCGTTGAGCGCGCCGCCCACCGCGCTACCGACAGTTCCAACGGTGCCGTTGAGCGCACCGCCTACGGCTCCGCCAACCGTGCCAACGGCACCATTGAGCGTGCTGCCCACTGCGCCGCCTACCGTTCCAACCGTGCCGTGCAAGGCGCCGCCGACCGCATCAACCGTGTTGCCTACGGTGCCATCAAGCACGCCGCCCACGGCGCCACCTGCTGCGCCGACAACGCCGCCCACCAGGCCACCGACGCCCAGCGCGCTGTTCTGCGCTGCCACGGTGGCTTGGCCGGCCAGCTTCAGATTGCGGTCGGCCACGACCTCCTGGCCATCCGGCGCCTGCACGCGCACTTTGCCGGCAACACCGGTATCGAAGGCCGCGGTGATCGCACGATCATGAGTCTCGCCCGGCAGCTCCTCCTTGGCCGGCAGCGTGACCGCCGCCGTCGCCTTGACCTGCCCCTGGCCGTCGATCTGGTGGCCCGCCAGCTTCAGCTGCGAATCCACCTTGCCGTCAACGGACGCCTTGAGGCCGGACAACGAGCCAGCCGGTGCGCCAGCAACAGCGGCGGCCGCCTTGGCACCGGTATCGATCGAGGCCACCTGGGTACCGGCGATGCCAACGCCGGCCTTCGCCTGGGCATCCGCAGCCACACCGAGCGGCGCATGCGCGGACGGCGCAACGTTGGCCGCCAGCGATGCATCAATCTTCGCCATATGGGACGCTGCATGACCCAGCCCGACATTGGCGCGGACATCGGCAGCCAGCGCAGGAACCGCGACCTGCTTCGGCGCGGCGTTCGCCGCCAGCTTCACCTGCACGGTGGCCGGCAGCACGTCGCGTACGATCGGCAGCGAGTTCGTACTCAGCTGCAGGCTGACACGCGCGTCAGCGCTGATCGCCGGACTGCTCTGCGCCTGGCGCGATGCGGCGGCCAGCGCCACTTCCGCGTCGACCTTGACCGGCATCGGCTGCGCGTACTTCGCGGCCAGTGCCTGCAGGTCACGTAGAGACTGATTGGATTCGGACGCGCCTGCATGCCCGCTGGCCAGCGCGCACAGCAGGGCCAGGGCCAGTGCGGTCGGCATCAGCAGTGCACTGCGCGGATCGCGGGCGGCGCTGCCGCCGCTGTCGCCGGTGGCCAGTTCCGAGGCCACAACCAGAGCATTGAGCTGGCGGTTCCATACACGCCGGTAGATGCGGTTCATGAGCATTTCCCCCGTAGGCGAACAACTGGAATGTCAGTGGACTTGCCGTTAGGCAGGTGACTGACATTTCAGCGTTTGCAACGGCGGCTGCGCACTTCATTCCGGCACGGAAATCGCGCATTCCGGCAAATCCACGGTCGGAATCGGCAGCCGGTTATGCAGAAGCGGCAACCATATCGGCAAGCGGATATGCAATTCCGGCAGGAACTGCCGGGAAACCCTTACGGGGCTTGAATCAAGCTGGCTGGCCGATCTGCGCGGGAGCGCGCATCAGCGTGTCACGCGGCAGTTCACCGAAGACCTTGCGGTAGTTGTCGGCGAAGCGCGACAGGTCCCACAGGCCACAGCTGAGGGCGATGGCCTTGACCGAACGGCGGCTGGAATCAGCCATCGACAGGCTGCGGCAGGCCGCGCACAGGCGCAGCATCGACAGGTAACGATTGGGCGACGTGCCGAACAGGTCCTCGAACGCGTAGCGCAGCCCACGCTCGCTGACACCGGCAGCATCGCAGATCTCATTCATGTAGATATTGCGGCGCAGGTTGAGGCGCATGAAGTTTTCCGCCCGCTGTGCGATCAGATAATGTGTGCGCCGCGCACGGCTGCAACCCGGGCGATCGGCGGAACCCGCGCCCAGCAGTGCCTGCACGTGTTCGTGCAGCAGCCGCTCGGTTTCTTCAGGCTGCAGGCCCGTGCCCTGGCCCAGCTGCAGGTGCAGCTGCTGGTAGTGCTGTGCCAGCGGGGCGGCCTCGCTGGCGAGATTGAACAGCGAAAGTGCCTGTCCGGCCGGCGGTGTACTGCGCAGGCTCAGTTCGGTCAGCTTGCGCTGCACCCGTGCCACCGGCACCAGCATCAGGGTCATGTGCGTGCCCGGGCTCAGGGTGAACTCGCTGATACCCTCCGGCATCACGGTCAACGCCATTCCAGGCACGAGCGGTACACCGTGGCACCAGCTCAGGGTTTCATCGGTCGCGTGCAGATACCCCAGCATCGCCCAGTCCGGCGGCAGCATGAATCGTCCACGGCAATGGAATCCACAGCTGATGCTGCAGAACAACGCCTCCTCGTGCACGCGTGAAGCGAAGGCCGCCCGCGGCCCATTGCCATCGAGCAGTAGCAGTTCGACATCACATACACGAAGCACGCCGCTCAGCGTCGCCAGGTCGATCGACCGCAGGCCGCTGTCGTCGCTGTCTCCTACCCCACCATCGACCATGACAGTGTCGTCCCCCGATTATCCGTCGTGCGATACGGCCCCCACTGCCTGACAGGGCGCGCACCTCTCATGGAATCTCTTCCATCGCCGGGATGCGCGCCAGCAAAGTGCGCACCCCAAAAGAAACGCGAGTACTTGAATACGAGTATGCCCGATAATTCAACGGGGTAAACATCTGCACTGCATTGAATAAGATGGATACAGACGTGAAAACAAGGTCGTGGTGTTTGGCACAGTTTTCGCATGCGACTGAAAAACCCGCCTCACATTATCTGCACGTCGATGAATCGTTTTGCGAACGAACGGATTTCCGTCACAGAACCCGCGTGAAAAATTAAGGACCGAAGGGATTCTGCCGAATTTGCATATAGGTTCCGGTTGCAGCCGGCCGCCATTCAGGCAAAGTCGATAACACGGTGATCCGGTCTTTGATAATGACCGCACCCAGGGGGACAGCATGACCATGCACGTATCGCTCGACACCTCGACCACCGGCTCCGCGCCGTGCGGTCGCGGTTGCGCGAACGGCGTCCCGCCTGGAATCGATCACCCTGCTTGAGCATGGCGGGTCCGTCCCGCCGTGCCTCCTCCGCCAGGACGTGCGGAGGTCCACGGACGATCCCGGCGGAGCCGGGCCACCGCCCAACAGGTGTCCTGTAGCAGACAGGTAGAGGGAGACAAACGTCATGAACGCATCGATCCGCAAGTTCCTGAAGGAAGAAGATGGCGTTACCGCACTCGAGTACGGCCTGCTGGCGGCTGTGATTGCGGGTGTCCTGATCGCACTGGGCAGCACGCAGATCAAGGATTTCTTCGAAACGCTCTTTGAGAATCTCACCAAGCTTGCCGACAAGGCGTCAGGCAACCCACCGGCCTGAGCCGCTCCCAGGCTGATCAGGGACAGCAACTGCTGACCGTCCACTGACGGACAATGGAGGGTGCGATGACACTGCTGGGATTGCTGGCCATCGGTGTGTGCCTGCGGATCGCGATCAGCGATCTGTACGCCCGTCGGGTGCCCAACGCCTGGCTGCTGTCCGCATGCGCGATCACCGTTGTCGTGCTCATCGCCGGACAGTTCAACGCGCCGCGCCTGCCGTGGGCTTCCCACATTGCCGGCGCGGCGCTCGGCCTGGTCGCAATGCTGCCTTTCCATGCAGTGCGCTGGATGGGTGCCGGCGATGTCAAATTCTTTTCGGTACTGGGATTGATGCTGGGCTGGCAGGCACTGCTGCCGATCTGGATCGCGGCCAGCCTGGCAGCGGGCGCACATGCCGCACTGGTGCTGGTATCACGCCGGTTGGGTCCAGCACTGCCCATCGGCCTTCAAGCCCATATGCATCGGGCAAGTTCGCAATGGCATTCGCACCCGGCGCTACGCGGAATGCAGAGCGCCCGCCAGGGACGCCAAGGCATTCCCTACGCCGCCTACCTGGCGGTATCCGCCATCGCCTGGATCCTCATCAGCACGTACGGAGGTGTGGCATGAACATCCAGAACCCACGCCGGCAACGCGGCGTGGCCAGCATCGAGTTCGCACTGATGCTGATGCTGGGCCTGCTGCCACTGCTGTTGTTCACGTTCTCCGGCGTGATGATCATGGCGGCCCAGCAGACCCTGGCAACCGCCTCGGCCGAGGGTGCGCGCGCATCGCTGCGCTATGGCAGCGCCAACGAACGCCGTACTGCAGCCTGTGTTGCGGCGCGCAGTTCGATGCAGTGGCTGCTGAACTTCTCGGGTCAGCCGGTCGACTGCAGCAATGGCGGAAGCAACGCCATTCTGGTTTCGGCGCAGGCCCCCTGCGCCGGACTGGCCAGCGCCCAGTGCATGACCGTGACAGTCAGCTACGACTACGCAAGCCACCCCTTCCTGCCCGGCACCGCCACGCTCTACAAGTGGGTGATGCGGGCTCCCATCCGCAGCGTCGCGGTCGCTCAGCTCGACCTCGGCAGCGGCAACTGACGTTCGGTACAGGAGACGGTTCCATGCTCAAGTTGACCCGCATTGCTGCCGTCGCCCTGATCGGGCTGGCCGTGCTGCTGGCGGTGATCGCCTTGATGATCGGGCGCAAGCAGGCCGCGCCGGCCACGGTTGCCCCGGTCGCGCGGAGCGATGCCCAGGCGATCACCGTGGTGGAGGCGGTGGCACGCCTGCCGGCCGGCGAACCGATCTCTGCCAACGGATTGCGTCTGGCACAGCGCAGCGCCCCGGTTGCCGGTGCCGCCACCAGCATTTCCGCCGTGGTCGGAAAGGTACCGGTGCAGGACATCGCCGAAGGCACGGCGATCAGCAGCAATGCACTCGCGCAGGGATTCTCGCTGCAGCTGCGCCCCGGGGAACGCGCACTCGCGGTCCCGGTGGACGAGCTGGTGGGTGCCGGCAACCGCATCCTTCCGGGTGATTTCGTCGACGTGTTCCTCAACCTGCGCACTGCCCAATCCAGCGCCAGCGGCCCGGCCGATGCGGCACAGACGCGCCTGCTGTTGTCACGCCTGCGCGTGCTCAGCTATGGCCAGCAGGACATCGCCCCGGCCAACCATGACGCTGTTGCCAGCACTGAAGCCGATGCCCGCAACGATCCGCGCGCCGCTGACATCACCGGAAGCAGCAGCACCCAGAGCACGGGCAGCGAGACTGCCCAGCCCGCACGCAGCGCGGTACTGGCGGTACCGGTGGCCGACGCCAACCGGCTGCTGCTGGGTGCACAGCAGGGCAAGCTGTTCCTGGCCCTGCGCAACCCTGCCGATGCCGGCCAGCCCGATCTGGCGCTGTTCCCGCAGGCACGCGGGGTGATCGATCCGCTGCGGGGGCTTGATGCGGAGCAGCAGCTTGCGCTGCAACGGCCAGAGAATCACGCCTTCGCCGGCATCGACGGCGATGCGTTGGCCGGGCGCAGCAACACACCGGCGCGCAGCGCCCAGGATGCCCCGGCACGCGCACCCGCACCGCGGCGCAGTGCCCCGCGCGCATCGGGTATCGAAATCATCCGAGGCGACAGCTCCGCCCCCCGTGGTTCCCTTTGACCTGCATCGAGCGCATCCATGACCGAACGTCGCCGCAGTCCACGCCCTTCCCCCCGCCAGCGCTGGCTGGCCCTGCTGCTGGTGCTGCTGGCACCGGCGACGAGCGTGGCCGCCGACGACCTGGTGCTGCAGGCGCGTGAGCAGCGTCCCTGGACCCTGCCGGGCGATCTGGAGCGGGTCGCCATTGCCGATCCGGGCGTGGCCGATATCGTGATGCTGCGCGGCCAGCGCCAGGCATTGCTGGTCGGCAAGGCGCCTGGCACTACCACGCTGCTGCTCTGGCACCGAAAGCAGGCCGAACCACAGCGCCTGCAGGTGCGGGTACAAAGCGCGGTGCAGGGTGCGGCCGACACCGGCGCGAACGGGCTGGTATTCACTCAGCAGGACAATCAGGGCCTGCTGCAGGGAAGCACCGACAGCGTGCTCTCGCACATGCAGGAACAGAAGACCGCCGCCATGGCGCTGGGCAAGGAGGGCCTGCTTGCCGACGCATCCACGGTGAGCAGCGGCGGCGTGGTCCAGGTCGAGGTCAAGGTGGTCGAGTTCAACAAGACCGCATTGAAGCAGATCGGCATCAGCTTCCAGAACCGCAACGGCAACTTCGCCTACGGCTTCGCCCGCCCGGGCGGCCAGTTGCCGGGCAACACCGGCATCCTGCCCGGCATGAAGGAAGGCAACTCCGGCAACGAAGCCGAATCACCCATTTCTTCGGCCTTCCGCCTGGTATTCGGCTCGACCAAGGGCCTGTGGAATGCCGACGTCGACCTGCTGCAGAGCAATGGCATGGCGCGCGTGCTGGCCGAGCCGACACTGGTCGCGCTGTCCGGGCAGAGCGCCAGTTTCCTGGCCGGCGGCGAGCTGCCGATCCTGGAACCGCAGGGGCTGGGCACCACGACGATCACCTACAAGCCCTTCGGCATCGGCCTGACCGTGACACCGACGGTACTGGCGCCGAACCGCATCGCCCTGAAAGTCGCACCGGAAGCCAGTGACCTGGACTACAGCAACGCCATCGCGCTCAACGGCGTGCAGATTCCCTCGATCACCACCCGCCGTGCCGACACCACGGTCGAGCTGGGCGATGGCGAGAGCTTCGTGATCGGTGGCCTGGTCAGTTCCAACGTGGTGTCCAGCGTCGGCAAGATCCCGCTGCTGGGTGACCTGCCGATCATCGGCTCGTTCTTCCGCAACTTCGACTACAAGCGCCAGGACAAGGAACTGGTGATCATCGTCACGCCACGCTTGGTGAAGCCGCTGGCACGCAACACCGACCTGCCACTGCCCGGTGACCGCGAAGCCAAGCCGCACATGCCCGAATGGGGCGCCTGGCTGCTGGGTCCGATCAGCCAGGACCCGGTGCCCGGCTTCTCACGCTGATTCCATGATGCCTGCGATACCACGCCCATGCCCTATGCCACTGCCCAGCCGCTGCATCCGCAAGGACCGCCGATGAACCTGGTCCTGTATGGAATGGATCGCGAACTGCTGCCCCGGCTGGCGGCCAAACTGCCGCCGACCACTACCCTGCACTGGCAGGACAGCAGTACGCCGACCTCCGCCCAGGATCTGCAACGTGGGCCGCAGAGCCTTGTGCTGCTCGATTTCCGCCCCGAGCATGCGGCCGCCTCCAGCGTGCTGGCGCAGCAACTGCAACAGACAGAGCCGGATCTGGCATTGGTTGCCGTCGGTGCCACCAGCGCCGGCCAGGTGGAAGGCGTCGTCATCGCATTGCGGGCGGGCCTGCGTGATGTGCTGGATCTGGACAGCGACAACGTCGGCATCGAGGCCGCGCTGCGCCGCGCCTTGTCGCCACGACCGGCTGCCGCCGCGCAGCACGCGCACAAGGCGCGCCTGATCGTGCTGCTGGGCGTGCGCGCCGGGGTCGGGACCAGTACGCTGGCCGCACATCTCTCGGTGCTTGCACAGCAGACCCGTGCGCTGGCACAGGGCGAGGCACTGCTTCAGGACGGCCTGCTGATGGAGCTGGCCCAGCCTTCGGGTGACCTCGCGCTGTACCTCAACCTGGACAGCCGCTTCCATTACGAAGACGCGCTGCGCAACGCCAGCCGCATCGATGCCACCCTCGCCCGCACGGCCATGGCCCGTCACGATTCCGGGCTGGTGCTGCTGGACCGCGCCAGCGGCAGCGATGCGGTACCGCCGTCCGATCCGGGTGCGTTGCTGCAGCGCCTGCGCACCGTGTTCGCCAGCGTGCTGTGTGATGCCGGTGGCTGCCCGCTGCGTCAGCTGCCGCCGCTGCTGCTGGACCAGGCCGACGAGATCTGGCTGGTCACCGATGCCTCCATCGCCACACTGGTGTCGCTCGACCAGGCACTGAAGCATCTTGCCGGGCAGCGCGAACGCGAGAAGCGCCTGCAGCTGGTGATCAACCGCCACGATGACAGCAGCGGCATGAGCCCGGAGCAGATCGCGCGCCGCTTCGAGGTGCCCCTGCTGGCGACGCTTCCCGAACGACCGCGCGTGCGCCTGGCTGCCAGCCAGGGCCACCTGCTGCTGCAGGATGCACCGCGCGACCCCTACCTGCGTGCCCTCGCTCCGCTGGTTTCGCGCCTGGATCCGGCTGCTTGCCCGATCCAGGCGCAGGGCCTGCGGGAAAGACTCTCCCTTGCCCTGGGTGGATCGCAATGGAAGACAAGGTAACCCCGTTCCCGCATGCCGTTGCCCGGCCGGTGCTGCCCGAAAGCTCGCCGGGCCACCAGCCGTTCGCGCAGACCGAGCAGTACCAGAAGGTGCTCTCGGCCGCGCATGAGCACCTGCTCAACAGCATCGAGGACGAGCGCATCGACATCGATTCCTGGGCCCCCGACACCATCGCCCGTTGGGTGCAGGTGCAGACGGTGGGCTTCATCCAGGAGTGGCGCATCCCGATCAACGAAGAGGAAATGCAGGTGGTGGCCAACGGCCTGGTCAAAGAGCTGACCGGCTTTGGCCCGCTGGACGACCTGCTGCACGACGCGTCCATCGAAGACATCCTGATCAACGGTTTCAAGGATGTGCACGTGTCCCAGGGCGGCCAGCTCCAGCGGGCCACCCAGCGCTTCACCGACGATACGCATCTGCTGCGCATCCTGCGCCGCATCCTCGCCCCGCTTGGGCGCCGGCTGGATGACTCCAATCCGATGGTCGATGCGCGCCTGCCCAACGGCGGCCGTCTCAACGCGATCATCTCGCCACTGGCGGTGGATGGACCGATGGTGTCCATCCGCAAGTTCCGCAAGGACCCGTTCACCCCCGATGAACTGCTGGCCAAGGGCACCTTCGATGCGCCGATGCAGGCCTTGCTGAAGGCGATGGTGCTGGGCCGCTGCAACATCCTGGTATCCGGCGGCACCAGCTCCGGCAAGACCTCGCTGCTGAACGCCCTGGCCAGCTACGTCCCCGCGAACGAGCGCGTGATCACCGTCGAGGACACCGCCGAGCTCTCGCTCAACCACCCGCATGTGGTCCGCCTGGAAAGCCGTATCGGTGGCGCCGAAGGCCACGGTGCGGTCAGCATCCGCGATCTGGTCCGCAACAGCCTGCGCATGCGCCCCGACCGCATCGTGGTGGGCGAGGTGCGCGGCGCCGAGGTCCTGGAAATGCTGCAGGCAATGAACACCGGCCACGACGGCTCGATGGCCACCATCCACGCCAACTCACCGCGCGACTGCCTGTACCGGATCGAGATGCTGGCCGGCTTTGCCGGCTTCCAGGGCAGCGAGGACAGCCTGCGCCGGCAGATCGCCAGTGCCATCGACTTCATCGTGCAGATCTCGCGCTTGGGCAGCGGGCGCCGCGTGCTGGTATCGATCACCGAGATCACCGGTGTGAGCGACAACCTGATCACCACCCAGGAAATGTTCCGCCACGAGCTGCAGATCGACGGCAACGGCAAAGAGATCGATCGCTGGGTCGGGCTGGGCTTCCATCCGCACTCACACAAGCTGGAGCCGTTCCGCCAACAACTGCGCGAATCGCTCTACGGAGACTTCTGAGCATGGGAACCGGCGCGCTGCTGGGCATGTTGAGCATCATCGCGGTGCTGCTGGCGCTGGCAGCCTGGCTGTGGGGCACGGCCAGCAGCCGTGAACAACGCCAGGTTTCAATGCGGCACGCCGAGCAGCAGCTTTCGCGCGGAAGCGCCACGGGCGGAGCACCCGCCGGGCCGTCCGTCACCGCTGCCAACGATCCGGCGCGGCCCGCCAGCACCGGGCGCCGCGTGCTGCCGCTGGATGGCCTGCTGCAGCGCGCAGGGCTGCAGACCGGCTGGAAAATTCCCATCATGCTGCTGGTACCGGGGCTGGTACTGTCGGTGGTGGCGATGCTGCGGCTGGGCACCGCATGGATGTTTCCGCTGACCCTGCTGCTGTACCTGCTTGGCTGCTGGCTGTGGGTGATGCGGCGGACCACGAAGCTGCGTGCGCAACTGCTGCATCAGCTGCCGGACTTCCTCGACAACCTGGTGCGGCTGACGGCACTGGGCAACAGCCTGCAGGCCGCGTTCCAGGTTGCTTCGATGCAGACCAGCGCGCCGTTGCGCGGGCTGCTGGACACTACGGTGCGCTTTGCGCGCAGTGGCATGGAGCTGGACCGTGCACTCGCACAGGCCTCGCATCCCTATCGCATGGATGTGTTGAAGGTGTTGTCGGTGGTGATCGGTGTCAGCGTGCGCATCGGCGGGCGCTCCGACCAGATCCTGCAGCGCATGGGCGATTTCATGCGCGATCTGGAACAGGCCCAGCAGGAGCTTGCGGCAACGACCTCGGAGACGCGCATGTCAGCCTGGGTGCTGGGCCTGCTGCCACCGGCCTGCGCGGTGCTGATGGCGATCGCCAGCCCGGACTTCTTCCAGCCGGTGCTGCACGATCCGCTTGGCCACAAGATCCTGCTGCTTGCACTGGGCATGGAGCTTGTCGGTGGCTTCCTGCTGTATCGCCTGGCCAAATCGCTATGAACCACCCCCGCCCCGCCGGAGACGACCGATGAGCGCCAGCGCCTGGTTCGCCCTCTCCCTGCTCGTACTGGCTGCAGGTATCGCCCTGCTGGGTATCGGCGGCTGGGTACGCAGCCATCGTGAGCAGCGTACAACGGCCACGTTGAAGACCGCCCTGCAGCCGCGCGAGGCGTCCCGTGACCCCGAACCTGCACGGCACGATTCGCTGGGCTGGCTCGAACGCTTCGGCCGTGCCCTCAGCGGCGGCCGCCTGGAAGCGGCATTGCTGGCCAATGAAGACCGGCTGCTGTTGGATCTGGCCGGGTGGAACACCCACCGCGGTACGGCCATCTACCTCGGCCTGCGCCTGCTGCTGGCCGTGCTGGTGCTGGCACTGGTGCTGACATTCAGCAGCGTCACCGGGCTGGCCAGGATCATGGTGATCATCGGCGCATTGGCCGCTGGCCTGCTGCTGCCCAAGTTCATTCTCTCCTCCTGGGTGAAGCGCCGTCGGCGCGCGGTCGACAACGAGCTGCCGCTGCTGATCGACCTGCTGCGCCTGCTGCAGGGCGTGGGCTTCAGCATGGACCAGAGCCTGCAGACGCTCGGCGACAAGCTGCGCGATGCATTGCCGGTCCTCGGCGGCGAGCTGCAGGAGGCCAACGTCGCCTATACCCATGGCCGCACGCGCGCGCAGTCGCTGCGCCGGCTGAGCGAGGTCTATGCAGACGATGACCTGACCAGCCTGATGCAGCTGATCCTGCAGGTGCACGCCCATGGCGGCGCGGTGCAGGAGCCGCTGCGGCAGTTCAGCATCCGCCTGCGCGAACAGCGTCGCAACACGCTGAAGGAAAAGGTCGGCAAGCTCTCGGTGAAGATGACCGTGGTGATGATGCTGACCCTGCTGCCAGCGCTGATGCTGGTCCTTGCCGGCCCGGCGCTGGTCGCGCTGGCCACTACCATGTCCAAGATGGGGTCCCCCTGATGCCTGCCCTGCGCACTTCCTGCCTGATTGTTGCCCTGGCCGCCGTTGCCGGCGCCAGCGGCTGTGCATCGACCACACCGAAGTACCTGCGCGCGCCCAGCCTGGCCGCGCCCGAACCGGCGCCGCAGGACAGCCGCAATGCCTACCTGGAGCTGATCGAACGCATGCAGCAGCAAGGCGCATGGTATGCCTCGCTCGCCCACGTCGACGCCTTCCGTCAGCGCTACGGCGATCCGCCGGCATTGCGTCTGCTGCAGGCCGACGCGCTGCGCGAGACCGGCCAGGCCGATGCTGCGATCGCCCTGTACCGCGATCTTTCCAGTGGTCCCCAGGCCGCCGCGGCCGCACATGGCCTGGGCCTGATTGCCGCGCGCCGCGACGACGACGCCGGCAGTGAGCAGGCACTGGCGCGGGCGACCGAACTGCAGCCATTGAATACAAGCTATCTCGGCGACCTCGGCTATGCGCGGCTGCGCGCCGGGCAGTTCGAGCGCGCGCGCGAACCCCTGGCCAAGGCGCTGGAGCTGTCGCCGGGCAATGCCAAGGCCACTGCCAACCTCGCGCTGTGGGCGGTGCTGCGTGGCGACACCACCACCGCCGAACGCCTCGCCCAGCAGGCCAACCTCAACGACGAGACCCGGCTCAGCATCCAGCAGCAGGCGGCGCAGATCCGTGCCCGCCTGCAGCAACGCCAGGCCGCATCGGCCGCTGCCGCAGCCGTGCCGGCCACTGCGCGTGCTCTCGCCAGAGATGCCGTCGGCAACCCGCCCGCCGCCACGCGACTGGCGGCGGAACCACGCCGCGACAGCCACGACGAACGCGATCCGCAGCGCCTGCCGCCCTCGATGCTGGAACGCTTCAGCACCTCCGACCACCCGAACGGGAACACACCATGACCGCGACGCCCCTGACCCGACGCCTGCTGCCCGTTCTGATCTGCCTGTTACCGGCCACTGCCGTGCAGGCGCAGCAACAGCCGCTGACCGGTCAGATGCTTGGCGGCAGCACGCCGACTGTGCCGACGTCGCAGCCGCTGCAGTCCGAGTCACTGGCCACCGTGGACCTGATGGCCCCGCCAGCACCGGTGCCGCAGGCGGCGCCCGCAGCAGTGGCCATCACCGATGGCAATACTGCAGCCGCGCGACCCGGCCGCAGCCAGATCGGCGATACCACGCGCAACCTGTTCCGCCTGCAGGCATCGGGGCAACAGGCCGGGCAGCACCTGCCGATCCTCGGCGACCAGGCGACGCTGAGCTACGCCCGCTACATGAAGAGCTTCGAACACGAGATCCCGGACTTCTTTGAAACCGATGTCGCCAAGTCCAAGGGATCATCCTCATCCGGACGCTGAGGTAGGCCATGAAACGCCCACGCCAGTTCAGTTTCAGCCGCCCACGGGGCGGCATGTCGATCACCATGATGCTGGTCATGCTGGCGTTGCTGGCGATGCTGGGCCTGATCGAGATCGGTTACCTGTTCTGGGCCAAGCGCGATGCGCAGAAAGTCGCTGATCTGGCCGCACTGGCTGGAGCGCAACGGCTGGAGCTGTGCACCTCGGACAACAGCGACAACAGTGCTGCGCGGCAGAGCGCACTCACCCAGAACAGGTTCGCTGGGAGCCTGGAAATCCGTTGCGGAAACTGGAACGTGACCCGGGCCACCGAGGGGCACTTCAGCCCGGCCGTCGATGCTGCGAATCAACGCAACGCCGTTCGTGTCATCACCCGCCGCGCGGTGCTTCCCTTCTTCGGGCAGAACAGCAGCCTGCCGACCGTGACCGCCCAGGCCGTGGCGCGCCGTGCAGAGCCCACGGCGGTTTTCAGTGTCGGCTCGCAACTGCTCCGCATCAACGGCAACTCACCACTGGGAAATGTCCTGAAACTAGTGGGTGCCGACCTCGACAAGACCACCCTGCTCGGCTACGACGGCCTTGCACAGGCGCATATCACCCCGAACGGACTGCTGCGGGCACTGGGCATTCCGATCGACGTCAACATGGGCGTGGCCGAGTTCAACAATCTGCTGGCGGGCCGCAAGGTCAAGCTGGGCAAGATCCTTCAGGCGACCGTTGACCTGCTCACCCAGCAGGGCGTTGCCCACGTGGACCTGAGTGCGCTGGAGAATGCCCTGGTCGTGCAGGGCATCGACCTCAAGCAGCTGGAGGTGAAACTCGGCTCCGATGACAGCGGCGGCGGCTTGTTCGCACGCGTGGTCGCGCCGGATGGAACGATTTCCAGCGCGCTGCAGGCCGATGTCAATGTGCTGGACCTCATAGGGACCAGCATCAGCATAGCCAATGGCGGCCGCGCGGTCTCGGTCAATGACCTCAACCTGTTGGGCCTGGTCAATGCGAAAGCCGCCGTGGTGGAGCCGCCGTCGATCGCCATCGGAGGCATTGGCTCGCGCGCCTACAACGCGCAGATCCGCGTCTTCCTCGACATCGACACCAACAACATCCCCGTTGCAGGCGGCGTACTTTCACTGCTGGGCATCCGCCTGAAGCTGCCGGTCCATGCAGACGTGACCAATGCAATGGCGACCCTGACCAGCCTGCAATGTGGCAGCACGCCTCCCACGGCGACGATCAAGGTCGAGTCCTCCGTGCTGCGCGCCTGCGTCGGCAAGGTGGCCGACAGCGAGCGGTTTTCCAAGCAGAATGTCTGTGGCGACACCCTGCAGAAGGAACAGATGCTGACACTGCTCGGCGCCCCGTTGATCAATGACAGCATCAAGGTCAATACGCTGACCGACACGCAAAGCCTCACCCTCCCCGCCGGCGCGACCGGTTCAACCCAGGTCAACTCCCTGGAGGTGGGCACCGCCGTGTCCGAGCTGGTCAGCGAACTGCTGCGCGTACTGTCCGGGGTGCTCGATCCGCGCGACGATGGCATGAGCCAGGGCTCGACCGCAGCGCAGTTGGCCGATCGCTACCTGAAAGCAGCCAACGTTGGTCGCAAGCGATACGATGTCGACGCAACCATCAAGCTGCTGGAATTCGGAGACAGTACGCAGGGATTGAAACCACTGGGAAACTGGGACATCACCAAGGGGGTACCGACCAGCTGTGTGCTGGTGACCTGCATGGTCGACGGCAAGGTCTGGCAAGGATTCCGCAACGCAGTGACCGGGGTTGGCTCGGGGCTCCTCGATGGCGTCCTGGGAGCGCTTGTGGGTGGGCTGCTGGTCAAGCAGTGCAACAGCCTGATCGGCGCCCTGGATGACACCACCTACAACAATTGCATGAAGTACAACCTGACTTCCTACCTGCAGACCGCCGATGCCGGCTTCCTGGACCAGTTCGCCGGCGACGGCGTCACCGCCCCCGGCAATGGCCCGGTCAGTTGTTCGGGCCTGCTGTGCTTCCTGCTGAAGCCCGCCCTGGACGTCCTGAAGCCGCTACTCAACAGTGTCGGCTCGCTGCTGCGCTCACTGCTTGCCCAGGTACTGGGCCTGGAACTGGGCCGTACGGATGTGCATGTCCAGTCCATCCAGTGCACGCCCGCACAACTGGTCTACTGACCCGTGACGGGCGCCCTTGGCGGCGCCCGCGCACATGCTAGACTCCCGGCGGGGAACCACCTTCATCTCAACCCACACTCATCCGTGGATGGTCTAGACATGCGAGAAACTTCAGGGGGCGCGGTCTTCGCCCGGCACGCGCGCGGCGCGGCACTGCTGGCCGTGGCCATGATGCTGGTGGCACCGGCGGCGATGGCTGCCCGTAGCGACCGCGAAGCAGCCGCAGAGCCGGCCGCACGTACCGCACCGGTGGTGCGCAACACCGTTGACGAGCTCAAGCAGCTGATGGATGCCCGCCAGCTGACCGAGCTGCGCACCACCTACAACGGCAATTACGGCGCCAGCCTGCTGTTCAATGCCAACACCCTGACCTACTACGTCGCCCTGTTCCAGGAGAAGAATTTCTGGCGGGTGATCAAGACCGATGCCGTCGACAACGCCGAGCGTGTCTACCGCACCTTCGCGCAGCAGTCCGAGCAGCTGGCCCAGGTCTACATCGACACCACCCGCCTGGAGGCCGGCAAGCGCTATACCGAGCGCCTGGTGGCCTACAACGAGGAACGCCTGCGCACCCTGCAGCAGGAAATGGAACAGCAGCAGGCACAGTCGGCCCAGGTCAGCGCCGCCCTTCAGCAGGCCCAGCAGCAGGCGGTCAGCCTGAGCAGCGACGTGCAGAGCACCAACAGCCAGTTGGATTCCCTGCAGCGCCGCATCCAGATCCTGCAGGCCGAACAGGGCAACCCGGAGCTGAGCCTGCCCAAGCCGGACAGCGTGCCCTCGCCGGCACCGGCGGCTGCCAGCGACGGTCGCTGAGGTCCAGCACCTCGCATCCTGTCCAACGGCGCCTGCGGGCGCCGTTGTCGTTTCCGGCACCATTTCGTTTCAGCGGCACGCCTCATGCACGGCATCGTCCAGTTGCCGGCGCTGCACGAAGTCCATGCGCTTGCCATTGGCCAGCACCTTTGCGCGTTGCTGCCGCGCGCGCTCACAGGCGGCAGGATCCGCGCTGATCGATATCAGTGCAGCCCGCGCACGCGCCTGCGGTACCACACGCGGACGGCTTGAGGCTGGGCTCGCCGCCTTGGCCACGGTTGCACCCGTTGAGGCCGGCTCCGCCGGCACCTCCCAGCGCCATTCCGCATGCCCCTGGCACGGCGTCTGCTGGTAGACCGGATGCGGCCCGTCCACGCATTTGTAGACGTTGGTCTGAGCGTGCGCGCCCGCGGCCAGCAGCAGGCACAACAGCGGACTCCAATACGCATTCAACATCGCAGGCTCCTCAGCAGGGCTACCGCCATCCTCAATGCCGGAACGGCTTCGTGCCAGAGCGATATGCGTCACATCCGGTGTAATCCAGCACAGCCGTGCAAGTCGCCGGCCTGGCGCTGCGCTGTACTGCCGGAGGCACCGGCACAACTGCCAGTGCCTTCCCTCCCTTCCGCCAAGGAAACCGCAATGAGCAACTTCGTCACCGTCGCCGACGGCGCCCGCATCTTCTACAAGGATTGGGGTACCGGCCAGCCGATCGTGTTCGCCCACGGCTGGCCGCTGTCGTCCGATGCCTGGGACCCGCAGATGCTGTTCATGGGCCAGAACGGCTTCCGCGTGATCGCTCACGACCGTCGCAGCCACGGCCGCTCCAGCCAGACCTGGGACGGCAACGACATGGACACCTACGCCGATGACCTGGCCGCAGTGATCGAAGCACTGGACCTGAAGGATGCGATCCTGGTCGGCCATTCCACCGGTGGCGGCGAAGTGGCCCACTACATCGGCCGCCACGGCAGCAAGCGCGTGGCCAAGGTGGTGCTGGTCGGCGCGGTGCCGCCGCTGATGCTGAAGACCGAAGCCAACCCGGCCGGCACCCCGTTGGAAGTCTTCGACGGCATCCGCAAGGGCACCGGCGGCGACCGCTCGCAGTTCTTCAAGGACCTGACCACGCCGTTCTTCGGCGCCAACCGCGACGGCAACACCGTTACCCAGGGCATGCGTGATGCGTTCTGGCTGCAGGGCATGCTCGGCGGCGTCAAGGGTCAGTACGACTGCGTGCACGAGTTCTCGGAAGTGGACTACACCGAGGACCTGAAGAAGATCGATGTGCCGGCGCTGGTCGTGCACGGTGATGACGACCAGATCGTGCCGTTCGATGCCTCGGCCAAGCTGTCCTCGCAGATCATCAAGGACGCCGAGTTGAAGGTGTACCCCGGTGCGCCGCACGGCCTGACCGTTACCCACGCCGACCAGTTCAACGCCGACCTGCTGGCGTTCGCGCGTAAGTGATTCACCGCGGCGGCGCTACCCAGCGCCGCCGCACAAAAAAGGGGACGGAGGGGATCAACTCGTTTGTGCACAAACGACTTGATCCCCTCCATCCCCTTTTTGTCAGATGTCGCTGTGGTGGTGCGGGACCCCGGTCTTCGGCAGCGGGTCATGCCCACCCACGAAGTGGCGTACCACCGGTGCGCGCTCACCGCGATGCAGTTCCCGCAGCACTTCCTGGATCGCCTTGTCGTCGGCGGTGATGCGCTCGTGCTGGCGCAGGTGCTCCAGCCACGACGGGGTCACGAAATACTCCAGGTGGATGCCCGGGCTGGCCACATCCTCGACCACGCCCCAGACCACGGCCCCATCGCGGCGGCGGATCGTGCCCAGCGCGCGCATCTGCGCCTGGAACGCGGCACGATCAGCATCGTCGATGCGGTACTCGATGGTGACCAGCACCGGGCCGCGATCATTCGACACCGGTACCGACAGCTCTGGTGCCGGCCAGTGCCCGGCCGGACGCAGGTTCAGGTCTTCGGTACCGGCGATGCGCACGCGCCACACCAGCAATCCGCCGATCACCGCACCTGCGGCAGCCACCAGCAACGCCAGCTCCGGCGAGGTACGCTGAGCCAGCGCACCCCAGCTCAGGCCACCGGCCGCCATGCCGGCGGAGAACACCATGATGTACAGCGCCAGTGCACGCGCGCGTACCCACGCTGGTACCGCGGTCTGGGCGGCAATCTGCAGTGACGACAGCACGGTGATCCAGGCAAAACCGTTGATCAGCATCACCAATGGCAGCACGTACCAGCTGCGGGTCAGCGCCAGCCCGACCAGGCTCAGCGCAAGTGAGAGCGTGGCCAGCAGCACCAGCAGGTCGCGATCCATCTGCGCGCGCAGCTTCGGCAGCAGCAAGGCACCGCCCACTGCACCGATACCGATGCAGCCCAGCAGCATGCCGTACTGCCCGGCACCACCCTGCATCTGGCCGCGTACCACCACCGGCAGCAGTGCATTCATCGCCGCAGCAAAGAAGAAGAAGCCGACCGACTTGATCAGTACCGCCTGCAGGCGTCCGGCACGGCTGGCATAACGCAGGCCCGCCTTCAGCCCTGCGCCAAAACCCTCCGGCGGCAGGCTCGACTGCTTCGGGTCGCGCTTCCAGCCCCACACCACGAACAGCATCGCGGCGAAGGTGATGGCGTTGAAGCCGAACGCCCAGACCGCACCCAGCTGCGCCACGATCACACCGCCGATAGCCGGGCCGATCGAGCGCGCGATGTTGATGCCGATCGAGTTCAGCGCCACTGCCGAAGCCAGCATCGGTTGCGGCACCAGTTCAGACACGATCGCGGCCTGCGCCGGCATCGCCATCGCTGCACCGCACCCCATGCAGAAGGTCAGCAGCACCAGCAGCTGCGGGGTGAGCATGTCCATCGCGGTAAGTGTCGCCATTATCGCGGCGACCAGCAGCATCCAGCCCTGGGTCGCCAGCAGGTACCTGCGGCGATCGACGATGTCGGCAAGCGTTCCGGCGGCCAGCGCCAGCAGCACGATCGGCACGGTGGTGGCCGACTGCACCAGGGCAACCATCAACGGCGAGCCGGTACGCTCGGCCATCACCCAGGCGGCGGCCACGTCGTTGACCCAGGTGCCGATGTTGCTGGCCAGGATCGCCAGCCAGATCGAGCGGAACATCCTGATCTTCAGCGGGGACCAGGCACCTGCGGCCTGTGCGGGGGGTTGCGACGCGGTTGCGTTCACCATTGCCATGCTCCAACGATCGAGGCGAACAGCGTGTCCTGGCCACCGGCCTGCTTCAGCGCAGGACCCGCATCGACCCAGGCCAGCTGCAGCTGCCATTGCCAGTGTTCGCTGGCCTGCCAGCGGGTTTCGGATTTGTATTGGGTGCCTATCCGGCGTGCACCTCCGGCCGTGCCGGGCAAGGCCACCAGGGGTGCCGGCGTGGTGTAGACCGCATCGGCACGACGATGCTTCCAGGCCATCTGTACGCCCAGCTCCGTCGTCACCGCGTCGTGCAGGCGGAGGGTCAGGGTCGGCTGGACGTCCATCAGGTTGGCCGGGGCCAGCAGGCTGGCCTCGCTGAAGTAGGCCGATTTCGGGAACAGTGCGTTGAAGGTTCCCAGGCGGCCGTCATGCAGATTGCCATCGCCACTGGCGATGTCCGCCTTCAGCCCCAACCGCGGTTGCAGCGGCAGGTCCGTCCAGCGCCAGCCGGTGTCGGTGGCCAGCGTCCAGGCGCGGATGTCGAGCGTAGCTGCCGAGGTGCGCAGTTCACCGCCCTGCGCCACCAGTTCACTGTTCCAGTCCAGTGAACCGGACTGGCCGAACCAGCGCGTACCCACGGTCTGCCGCCGTTCGATGCCGGAGCCCGCCGCGAAGCGCGCACCTTCGCGGCGATAGTCCAGCAGGTACAGATCCCACTGTCCTGCGCCCTGCCCGCGTGCCGTGATGGCATAGGCACCCCACAGGTGGGCACCGTGTTCGCCATGATCATCGAAGGCTCCCGGCCGGTTCTGCACCGGCCGCAGCGCCATCAGGTCAAGCGTGCCGAGGCGGCCCTTCCACCCCAGGCGCGCACCATCGAAGGCCAGGCGGATATTCGGCCCATCGCGCACCGACAGCAGCCGCGAGCTGCCATAGCCGGCTTCCTGCCGGCCCAGTTGCAGGTGGAAGCTGCCACGCTGCCAGCGCCAGTACGCCTGCTGCACGTCCAGCGCGCTGCGGTCGGTGCGGCCAGGGCCGCCTGCCTTGCCATTCTCAGCATGCGCGCCCAACTGCAGCTTTGCCTGCCAGCTGTCCTCCACATAGGTGACCGAGGCCAGCGCACGCAGCAGGCCATAGCCATCTTCGCTGCCACCAATACCGAACCGGGTCGGGTCGTAGTACAGGCCACGCAGGCGCAGTGAGGCATCCCACTGCAATTGGCCGTCACCTGCGTCAGTGCAGCGGCCACCCTCGCAGGCCAGCGCCAGCGATGGCACGGCCAGCAGCACCAGGCTCAGAACGCGAAGCACGAGCATCCCATCGCGCCCCAGAAGGCGGCCAGGTCATCGGTGGGCGCCGCATGTTGCGCGGCATGACCGTGAGCACCATGCGTACTGCAGGCCACGCCGTGATGGTGGCGATGGGCGGCGGCCAACCCGGTGGCAGCACCGCCGACATGGTAGCCACCGAACCGGTTGACCGGCGACCAGTTGGGCATCGCCGGCGGCAGCTGCGGCGCCAGGCCGGCGTAGTCGCCGTCGGCATGCACGATGCGGCCACCGACCACGGTCAGCACGCTGGTGATGTCGGCGATCTGCGCATCGTCGACGCGGAAGAAGTCGGCCGAGAGCAGGATGAAGTCGGCCAGCTGGCCGGCTTTCAGCGTGCCCTTCACCGCCTCGTCGCCGGAGAACCAGGCGCTGCCCTGGGTCCACAGGCGCAGGGCCTGTTCGCGTTCAAGCAGGTTCTCATCACCATACAGGGCCAGCCCGCCCACGGTGCGCCCGGTCACCAGCCAGGACAACGCCACCCACGGGTTGTAGCTGGCCACGCGGGTGGCGTCGGTACCGGCACCGACCGGCACGCCTTCGGCCAGCATGCGCCTGACCGGCGGCGTATGCCGTGCGGCCTGCACGCCATAGCGCTCGACGAAGGCTTCGCCCTGGTAGGCCATGCGGTGCTGCACGGCGATGCCGCCCCCCAGCGCGCGGATGCGTTCGATGTTGCGCGGGGTGATGGTCTCGGCGTGGTCGATGAACCAGTGCAGGCCATCGAACGGCACCTCACGGTTGACCTGTTCGTAGACATCGAGAATGCGGCTGATGCTCTCGTCGTAGGTGGCGTGGATGCGGAACGGCCAACGCTTCTCGACCAGCAGCTTCACCACGTCGTGCAGTTCCGGCTCCAGTTCTGGTGGCAGCTCCGGTCGCGGCTCGTTGAACAGCTCGAAATCAGCCGCGGAGAACACCAGCATCTCGCCGGCACCGTTGTGGCGCAGCAGGTCATCGCCCTGGCGCGGCTGCAGGATCTCGCTCCAGCCACGGAAGTCATCCACTTCCCTGCCCTTGTTCTGGGTGAACAGGTTGTAGGCGATGCGCACCGTCAACTGGTCATCGCGGTGCAGCTGCTCGATGACCTGGTAGTCCTCGGGGTAGTTCTGGAAGCCGCCGCCGGCGTCGATCACCGAGGTGATGCCGAGCCGGTTCAGTTCGCGCATGAAGTGGCGCGTCGAGTTCGCCTGGTATTCGATCGGCAGGCGCGGGCCCTTGGCCAGCGTGGCGTACAGGATCAACGCATTGGGTTTGGCCAGCAGCAGCCCGGTCGGGTTGCCCAGCGAATCACGCACGATCTGCCCGCCCGGCGGATCCGGCGTGTCCTTGCTGTAGCCGCACGCGCGCAGCGCGGCACGGTTGAGCAGCGCGCGGTCGTACAGGTGCAGCAGGAACACCGGCGTATCCGGCGCGATGTCATTGAGCTCCTGCAGCGTCGGCAGGCGCTTCTCGTTGAACTGCGCGGCAGTGAAGCCACCGACCACGCGTACCCACTGCGGTGCGGGCGTGCGGTCGACCTGGGCCTTCAGCATGTCCAGGGCGTCGCCCAGCGAGCGCAGGCCGTCCCAGCGCAGTTCCAGGTTGTAGTTCAGGCCACCACGGATCAGGTGGGTGTGGCTGTCGTTGAGGCCGGGTAGCAGGCGCCGGCCCTGCGCGTCGATCAGGGTCGCTTCATTGCCCCAGCCACGCATGATGTCCTCGTCGCTGCCAACGGCGACGATACGCCCGTCCTGAACGGCCAGCGCCTGCGCATGCGGCTGCTGCGGATCGAGCGTGGTAATGCGGGCATTGCGGATGACCAGCGTGCTCATGCGACGCTCCTTGGAAGTGGAATCGAGTGCAGCACCGGCGCGACCGGCCAGGCTGAGCGCAACAGCGGCACCGCTGGCCAGCACCACGTTGCGGCGGCCGTGATCGAGTGGATCGTGACTCATGCGAGGTCTCCCGGAAGTCGGTGGACGTCCAGCGCCCAGGTGCCGGGCCCGGCCAGCGCGATGGCCAGCAGTACCGTGGTCCACATCAACGGGTACTCACTGCCACCGCGCATCCAGAACCATCCCCTGGGCAGGGCCAACAGGACGGTGAAGCCGATGAAAGCGGCCGCCGCAAGCGCGGCGATACGGGTCTGCCATCCCAGCAGCACGGCCAGCCCGGACAGCACCTGCAACAGGGCCAGCAACAGTGGCAAAGGTGCCACCGCTGGCAGCCCGAAGCCGCGCAGCTCGGTGGCGAAACCAGAGAGCCCCGGACCGCCGAACCAGCCGAACAGCTTGCCCAGCGCGTGCGGCAGCAGGAAGCCTCCAGCCGCCACGCGCAGCATCAGCAGGGCCAGGTCGAGGCCATGGCCAGCCAGCATGCTCAGTGCCCGCCTTCCTGCGCGCCGAACATGCGCTTGGCGTACTGGATGCCGATGCCATAGCCACCCGCGTGATCGCGCGCGATGCCGGTGGTCAGGTCGTAGGTTTCCCCGCGTGCCCAGTCGCGCTGCAGTTCGAGCAGGTACTGCACGCTGGTCATCGGCACCGCGCCGGCCTGCACCATGCGGGTGATCGCACGCTCGTGCGCTTCTTCGCTGACATCACCACAGGCATCGGTGATCACATATACCTCGAAGCCCTGCGCCAGTGCCGACAGCGCCGGGCCGACGATGCAGACGCTGGTCCACAGGCCGGCCATCACCAGCCGGCGCTTGCCGATACGGTTGATCTCGTCGATCACCGGCTGGTCTTCCCAGGTATTCATCGAGGTGCGGTCGAACACCGTCTGGCCCGGGAAGATCTGCGGCAGTTCGGGGAACATCGGGCCGGAGAACGAGGCTTCCGCCACCGTGGTCAGCAGCACCGGCACGTGGAAGCCCTTGGCACCCTTGCTGATCAGCGACACGTTGTTGCGCAGCGCGGAGATGTCGATGGTGTGCGTGGCAAACGCCATCTGCGACTGGAGGTCGATCAGCACCAGGGCGTGGTCGGTCGGCGACAGCAGCGCCGGGGCGGGAGTGGCGGTGGCAAGGCTCATGGATGGACTCCGTTGGAAACACGATCAAGGGGAAGCAACAGGGCGGCATCGCCGGCGACGTACTGGCCGGGGCTGCAGCCGGTCTCCGCGCGGAAGCTGCGGACGAAATGGCTCTGGTCGAAGAAGCCCAGCTGCTGGGCCAGGCAGGCCATCGGCAACTGCGCACCCGGCAGCAGCTGGCGCGCACGCTCGATGCGGCGGCGACGCACATAGCGCAACGGGCTGGCACCGGTACCGGTACGGAACAGGCGCACCAGATGGAAGCGGCTGACGCAGGCGGCCGCCGCCAGCTCGGTCACCCGCAGCGGCTGCGACAGGTGTTCATCGACATAGCGCAATGCACGCTGCAATGCTGCGACCTGCTGTGGTGCCAGCGACGCAGCGGGGAATTCCTGTGGAGTAACGGTGGCCATCGAGGTCGCCGCGAGGGGGTGGCCCATGGTGCGGGGCGCCTGCACGATGCCCTACCCCCGTCGGTCGAGGCCAGCACCTACCCGAATGGGGGAGGCCGGCGGCCGATCACGCGGCGACCGAACAGCCGTGCGTCCAGCGAATAGGCGCCCGGCCCCAACACCAGCAGGGCCAGAGGCAGCAGCGCCAGTGGCCAAGGCCCGGGCAGCGTGGACAGACCCGCGGCCGTCATCACTGCCGCCAGTGGTGTCAGCACACCAAGTGCGAGCATCGCTACGGCCAGCAGGTACAAGGCCGACCACCAGCCGCCTGGCATACCGGGCCCGCAAAGAGCGGCCGCAACGCACAGCCGCAGCCACAGCAGGCCGAGGCCCGGGCCACGGTCGGGAAACATCACGAACAGGCGCTGCATGACCGGGCTCCACGGGGCATGCCGGCGTGATATCGAAACGGACCGCGTGCCGCCTACCCCGTTCGGGTCACCCTGGCCTGCCCCGCACCTGCCAGAATGCGCACCATGCGTGGCCGCCCCTTCCCGTTCCTGCGTCGCTTACCGGCGCTGCTGACGTGCCTGCTGTTGATGACCGCCCTGCCCGCGCTCGCCGTGCAGCGTCCCGCCCTGAGCAGCGGACTGCCCGGCTACGAGCACACCGCATGGCGGGTCGGCCAGGGTGCGCCTGGCGATATATGGGACATTGCGCAGGACCGTGATGGACTGCTGTGGCTGGCGACCGGTTCTGGCCTGTACCGCTTCGACGGCCGCCGTTTTGAACGCCAGGCGCCACCACCGGGCAGCAGCTTCCCGTCCACCAACATGGTCACCCTGGCAGTCGGGCGCGATGACGCAATGTGGATCGGCTACTTCCAGGCCGGCATCAGCCAACTCGCACGCGGCCAACTGCACAGCTACGGTCGGCAACAGGGCGTACCGGTCGGCGTGGTGCCGCACTTCAGCCAGGACCGCGAGGGCCGCCTCTGGGCAGCGATCAATGGTGGGCTGCGCTGGTTCGATGGCCGGCGCTGGCAACCCCCGCCGGCCTCCGCCGGGCTGCCGGAACACCGCGTGCAATGGGTGTTGCATGACAGCCGTGGCACGTTCTGGGTACTGGCGGATCTGAAGATATGGATGCGCGGACCCCACCAGGCGGTCTTCATTGATACCGGCATCGCCGTCTCGCAGATGGCAACACTGGTGGAGAACCCGCAGGGTGAGGTGTGGCTGGCCGACCGCGTCCGTGGCGCCTCGCCACTGGCAAACGCACATGGTCTGCTGACCGGGCCCGAACGTGAGGCGAGGCGCCTGCCCGACCTGGTCGCTGCCCGCATGCAGTTCACCACCGACGGCGCGCTGTGGGCGACGATGAGCCCGCATGGAGGCGTCGCCCGGGTCACGTTCGACGGCACCCGAGCCGTGCGCATGGAGCGCTTCGATTCACCGCATGGCCTGACGGCCACCTCGGCGGTGCCGATCATCGCCGACCGCGAAGGCAACCTCTGGGTAGGTACCAATCTTGGCCTCAACCGCTTCCGCGCGCGCAGCGTGCACACCCTGGCGGTCGGCCCCAGTGATCCCTACCGCTCGCTGGTGCGCACCACTGACGGACGGGTGTACGGCTACGGTGAAGACCTCAAGCCCTACGACCTGCGGCGGTCCCTGCTGGAAGGCAGCGCCGCACAGCTGCAGGCCGCAGCGCGGCAGGCACCTGCGCCGATCTGGCAGTTCGATTGGGTCAATCTGGCGCGCACTGTCGAAGGCCGTACCACGCTGATTCCGCTGCCCGCGCCGTTCACCGGGCAGCCGCTGCACGCCCTGCTGTTTCCCGACGAGACGCAGGCCTGGGTATGCACGGGCGAACGCGGTGTGCTGCATTACCGGGACGAGCAATGGCAGCGGGCGAGTCGCCTGCCCGAGCAGGCCTGCTCCTCCCTGGCGCTGGACGCCCATGGCCAGCTGCTGCTCGGCTACGCCGATGGTCGCGTGCGCCGGATGGGCACCACGACCATCGATGCCTTCGGCGCAGCGCAGGGCCTTTCGGTAGGGCCGGTGACCGCCCTGCTGCAGCATCAGGACCTGCTGCTGGTAGCCGGCGAAGCCGGACTCGCCGCACGCATCGGCGAGGGGCCCTTCGTTGCAGTGCGCACCGACATGGCCGGCGTCCTCGAAGGCATCACCGGCATGGTCGCCGATGCGGGCGGGCATCTGTGGCTCAATGGCAGCCGTGGCCTGGTGCGTCTTGAGAGCAGCCTGTTGCGCCGAGCAATGCAGGCAGGGCAGCAGGTGACGCCCCGCCTGTTCGATGCGGTGGATGGCATGCCCGGCATTGCCCTGCAGAGCGGGCCGATCGCCACCGCCACCCTGGCCGACGACGGTCTTCTGTGGCTGGCGACCAACCAGGGCCTGGCCTGGCTGGACACTAAGCGTTCGCACGTCAACACACTGGCACCCAGCGTTCGCATCGGCGACGTGCTGTATGGCAGCGAACAGCAACCACTGCGGGACGGCCTGCGCCTGCCGGCCGGCACCAGCCAGCTGCAGATCGACTACGTGGCGCTTTCACTGGCCCGCCCGGAGCGCAACCGCTATCGCTATCGACTCTCCGGCGTCGATGACGGCTGGCAGGACGCAGGCAGCAGCACCCGCGCCTATTACACCAACCTGGCGCCGGGAAGCTATCGCTTCGACGTGGAAGCCGCCAATGAGGACGGCATCTGGAGCACGGTCCCGGCCAGCCGCAGCTTCCGCATCGCGCCCACCTTCATCCAGACCGTGTGGTTCAAGCTGCTGTGCGTGGCCGCCGTGCTGGCGCTGCTCGTACTGGCCGTGCGCATCCGAAGTGGCCAGCTCGCCGCGCTGTTCCGCGCCCGCCTGCAGGAGCGAAATGGCGAACGTGAACGCATTGCGCGCGACCTGCACGACACCCTGCTGCAGGGCAGCCAGGGCCTGATCCTGCGCCTGCATGCAATCAGCCAGTCCGCGCAGACGCCAGAAGCAGTGCGCGGCCAGCTGGAGTCGGCGATGCAGCTGGCCGAGCGCAATCTGGCCGAGGGCCGCGAACGCGTCAACGCATTGCGCGACGGCCCTTTCGCCGGCCGCGACCTGGCTTCGGCACTGGCCGATGTGCACGCCGAGTACGCGGGGCATGGCACCAATCCTCTGCGCCTGACCGTTGAGGGCGCGACGCCACCACTACAGGCCGATGCCGCGGAGGAAGTGTTCCTGATTGGTCGCGAGGCCATCCGCAACGCGTTGCGCCACGCCAACGCCAGCGCCATCGAAGTGGAGCTGTCGTACGGCACGCGTTGCTTCCTGCTGCACGTGCGCGACGATGGCCTCGGCATCGCCGACGAGAACGCCGGCCATGGTCATTGGGGCCTGCAGGGCATGCGCGAACGCGCACAGCGCCTTGGTGCGGAACTGCAGCTGTGGACCCGCGCCGGGCTGGGGACCGAAGTCGCGCTGGCGGTTCCCGCCCGGCGCCTGTATCACCGCCGCCCATCGCGTTGGCGCTGGCCCTGGAGTAAAGCAAACCATGACTGAGTCCCCTGCCCCGATCGGCGTGCTGGTGGTCGACGACCACCCGTTGCTGCGTGACGGCCTGGCGGCGCTGCTGGGCGCCCATTCCGACCTGCGCCTGCTCGGCGAAGCCGCCGATGGCGAGGAAGCCATCGCACGCTACCAGCAGCTGCAGCCCGACGTGGTGCTGATGGACCTGCAGATGCCACGCCTGGATGGCGTCGAAGCGATCGTACGGATCCGCGCGATGGACCCGCGTGCGCGCATCATCGTGCTGACCACCTACCGCGGCGATGTACGCGCGGTGCGGGCCCTGCAGGCGGGTGCCAGCGCGTACCTGCTGAAGGACATGCTGCGCCACGAACTGGTCGACACCATCCGCATGGTGGCCGGTGGCCGCCGTGCGCCGATTCCTCCAGCGGTGGCTGCCAGCATCGCCGCGCATGTGATCGAAGACCGCCTGTCACCGCGCGAGACCGAGGTACTGCGGCACGTGGCCGGTGGCCTGTCGAACAAGCGCATCGGCGAGCGCATGCAGATTTCCGAGCAGACGGTGAAGGCGCACATGAAGAGCCTGATGGACAAGCTGGGCGTGGGTGATCGCACGCATGCGGTAACCCAGGCGCTGCGCCGCGGCATCATCAGCCTGGACGACAGCGGTCACGATTAGGGGGTTGTTCGGCAGGGCTGCGCCCTGCACCCACGGTAGTGCCGGCCGCTGGCCGGCAACCTCAACAGCAAAATCAAAAGCGGGCTCTCCGTGGGGTGGCGCGGCGGTGTCGGAATGCGGGGACGCTGCAAGTACGTCCCTGTAAGCTTGGCAGCCGCATCCATGCGGCTGACACCCCGCACTCCGACACCGCCCCACCTCTGACAGATTCCGATGGCGGTTGGTAGGTGTCGACCTTGGTCGACACTTCTGTCAGATATCGAAATCAATCAGGGGTCAGATCCGTTTTCCGAAGGAAAACGGATCTGACCCCAAGAGCCGTTCCAACAGACCGCAGGAACCTGTCGAAGGCGGGGTGGGTCCGGTTGCGGGGGCCTGAGCGCCATGGGCCCGAGGCATGCCTCGGGCGGGTTGGGCAGGACGCCCAACCCCGGTCTTGCCGTGTGCGCAGGACAGCGCACACGAGCAAGGCGCGACCGAGCCTCCATGGGTGAGGGCGCTTCGCTTGCGAAGCATTGCTTCGCAAGCGCCCGAACGCACAGCCGCCAGCGGTTGGGCCGGACTGGGGATTCACGGCGTCCCCCGCAACCGGACCCACCCCGCCTCCCTACAGGAACCCGCTGTTGCTGTTGCCTCCAGCAGGTGCAGGGCTGCAAGCCCTGCCGAACGGCCCCCCTTACTTCAAACGCAGCAGCAAGCTGCCGCCCGCGCATACCACCGCCAACCAGGCCACACCGTGCCACCCCCACTGCGCCAGCGCCAGGCTGCCCAGCGCACCACCGGCAGCCATGCCGATGAACATGCCGGTGAACAGCAACGCATTGAGCCGGCTGCGTGCCGGCGGCACCAGGCCATAGACCAGCGTCTGGTGCGCCACCAGCGCCGACTGGAAGCCGAAGTCGAACAGCAGCGCACTCACCACCAGCAGCGGCAGCAGCGCGGCGGCCGGCAGCCAGGACTCGGCCAGCAGCAGGCCGAAGCCCAGCAACGCCACCGCGATCGCCAGCCGCGCCACTGCATGGCAACCCAAGCGATCGGCGAATCGACCCGCAAATGGTGCGGCCAGTGCACCGGCCGCACCCGCAATACCGAACGCACCCGCCGCCGCACTGCCCAGGCCCAGGCGGGCATGCAGCATCAGCGCCAGCGTCGACCAGAATGCACTGAAACCCACCGCCAGCAGCGACTGGCTGGCCACCGCACGGCGCAGCTGCGGCTGCTCGCGCCACAACGCCAGCAATGAGCCCAGCAACGCCGGATAGCGCAGCGTGCTGGTCGGTGCGAAACGCGGCAGCGCGCGCGCCATCACCGCACCCATCGCCGCCACCGATACCGCAGCAAGCACAAACTGCGTGCGCCAGCCCCACGCTTCAGCCACCACGCCACTGACCACGCGCGACAACAGGATGCCCAGCAACAAGCCGGTCATCACCCGGCCGACGATCTGGCCGCGCTGTGCATCCGGCGCCAGCACCGCAGCGGCCGGCACGATGTCCTGGGCCAGCGTAGCCATCAACCCGACCAGCAGGCTGGCCATCAGCAGGCCTGGCAGGTGCCCGGCCATCGCTGCGGCGCCCAGTGCCAGTGCCAGCAATGCAGATTTCAACAGGATCAGGTTGCGACGGTCGAAGCGGTCGCCCAGCGGCGCCAGCAACAGGATGCCCAGTGCATAGCCGAGCTGGGTCAGCGTCGGTACCAGGCCAGCGGCGCGCTCACCGGCGCCAAGATCCTGGGCGATCAGGCCCAGCATCGGCTGGCTGTAGTAGAGCGAGGCAACCGAGAAGCCGGCGCCGGCCGCCATTGCCAGCACCAGCGGGGTGGAGGGTGCAGTCGCGGGTGCGGCGGCGACGGACAGCGAAGGGGTAGACATGGGGGAGTCCGGTGGAAGAAGTGGGCGTATCCTGCCCGCATTCGCCCAACGTCTGTAGCAAGCTGAAATACATATAATTCATACGCCATACGCATGACCGACCTCACCGCTGGCGCCGATCGCCTGGATCTGCTGCGCACCTTCCTGCGCATCGTCGATGCCGGCAGCCTGTCTGCCGCAGCCGCGCAGCTGGGCACCACCCAGCCAACGGTCAGCCGACGCCTGCAGGCACTGGAGCGGCAGCTCGGCCTGCGCCTGCTGCTGCGCTCCACCCATGGCCTGCAACTGACCGAGGATGGCCTGCGCTGCCAGCGCCATGCGCAACGCGTGGTCGACGAATGGGAGTCGCTGCAGGCCGAACTCCACGGCGAGCCGGAAACACTGCGCGGCCGTCTGCGGGTGATGGTGCCGCATGCCTTCGGCCAGGCGCAGCTGCTGCCGACCATGCTCGCATTCCTCGCCCGGCATCCGCAGCTGAGCCTGGAGTGGATCCTTGAAGATCGGCGTCCGGATTTCATTGCAGAAGGCATCGACTGCGCGGTGCGGGTGGGCCCGGTCGACGAACCGCGCATGGTCGCGCTGCCGCTGGCCGAAGTACCGCGCATCGTCGTGGCGGCGCCCTCGCTGGTGGACGTCACAGCGGTCGGTACGCCGGAACAGGCGCAGTCACTGCCGTGGATCTCGCTGGTCACCTACTACCGCGAACGACTGCTGCTGCATGACGCGCAGGGGCACGCGCATACCCTTTCGATCAGCCCGCGCCTGCTCAGCGACAACCTGTTCGTGGTGCAGCAGGCCGCATGTGCCGGGCTGGGAGCGGCCGTGGTCTCGGCCTGGCTGGTGGCCGACGACCTCGCACAAGGGCGGCTGGTGCAGCTGCTGCCGGACTGGCAGGCACCGCCACTGCCGGTACACGTGGTATTTCCCGCAGCGCGCCAGCAGCCGCCGCGGCTGCGCGCCTTCATCGATGCGATGAAGGCCGCACTACCGCAGCTGCACGGCATGCGGCCGGCGCCGCGCTAGGTCACCGGCCGCATCATCCACGCATGGCGTGGATCTACTGCTGATCGCGGGTATGGATGCCCGGACGGTAACCGGTAGATCCACGCCATGCGTGGATTCCGCCCCGCCGCACCATCAATTGGCCTTCGTCGCCTCGGCATTCCACGCCGCGACCTTGGCCTTGGTGTCGGCCAGCATCCTGTCCAGCGCGGCGCGGTCATACACGTTGCCGCGCAGGATCACGCTGTCGATCTTCTCGGTGGCAGCGATGTCCTGCAGCGGGTTGGCGGTCAGCAGCACCAGATCGGCGGCCTTGCCCTGCGCGACACCACCGTAACGGTCCATCTGGCCGAACCAGGCCGGGCCGGAACGGGTTGCGGCCGACAGTGCCTGCGGTGCGCTCATGCCTTCCTTCACGAACAGCTGCAGTTCCTGGTGCAGGGCGATGCCCGGGAAGTTGAACGAGTTGAGGAAGCCCGCATCAGTACCGGCAATGATCGTCACACCCGCTTCCTGCAGCAGCGGCAGCACGGCGGCCACCTGGTGGTACTGCGCGTGGCGCGCTTCGATCTGCGCCGGCGTCGCCTTCGCCGCGCGGTCCACGCGCCACTGGTAGGTCGCGCGCAGGCCCGGGCCGATGTAGGCCAGGTACGGGTCGTTGGCGTGGTCATCCTGGTCGAGGAAGTCGAGGATGCGGCCGCCGTTGAGGGTCGGGGTCACGAATACGCCGCGCTTGGCGAAATCACGGTAGGCCCGCATTGCGGTGTCACGGTCGAAGCTGGCGTCGAGGCGGCGGTTGGCTTCGGCACGGTCGATGCGGCCAGCTCCGAAGTCGGCGGCAATCTGCGCCTCGTCCTTGCTGCCGGCCTTGAACGCGTAGTCCAGGTGCTCGATCGAGGCCAGGCCGGCATCGACCGCCTGCTCCACGGTCAGCGCCATCGGGATGTGGCCCGACGCCTTGAATCCGGCCTTGCGCGCGGCACTGGCCGAGTACAGGAACAGTTCCGGCTTCAGCGTGCTGTCGGTGATCTTCACGAAATCGACCTTGTCGTGCTGCAGGCGGGCGATTGCCTTGTCGGCGTCGGCCTCGCTGCCCACTTCGATCGTGCCCTTCCAGACCGGCTTGATGCCTTCGATCTTCGCGCCGGAACTCAGCAGGCGCGGGCCGAACAGGGTGCCCTTGGCGATCTCGCCACGCCACTGCAGCACCTGCTCGGGCAGATCGCCGGAACAGTCACGCACCGTGGTGATGCCATGCGCGATGTACAGCGGCAGCAGTGCCTTGTTCTCTTCGATCAGCGCCGGGCCACCACCGAAGTGCACGTGCATGTCCCACAGCCCCGGGATCAGGTATTTGCCCTTGGCATCGATCTGGCGGGTCGCGCTCCACTGGCTGCGCAGCTGCGCGTCCGGGCCGACAGCGACGATGTCCTCGCCGCGGATCACCACGCTCTGACCAGCCAGGGTACTGGCGTGCTCGACATCGACCACGGTGGCGTTGCGGATCAGCAGGTCGGCGCGCTCGGCAGCAGACGCCGACAGCGGTGCCACCGCAAGAAGGATGGCGAAGGACAACGGACGGGAACGGAACATGGACAGCATCCTGGTGGGCACGCCCAGCGTGCGGGTGGAAGGGGTTTGCATTCAGCGCACCGCGCCGTGCTGGCGCAGCAGGGTTTCAATTCCGGAATAGCCGCGCTGGCGCGCGTGCGCCAGCGGCGTCACACCGTCGCCGTCAGCCAGCTCCGGGTCGGCACCGGCCTCCAGCAGCAGCTGCACGATCTGCACGTGGCGCGCGCCGCCATCGCCGAGCAGGATCGCTTCCAGCAGCGCGGTCCAGTGCAGCCGGTTGACATGGTCCACCGCCACGCCGGCCCGCAGCAGCGCGCGCACAGTGGCGACATGGCCGCGCTCTGCCGCCGGAATCAGCGCGGTGCCGCCATAGCGGTTGGTGCTGCGAAGATCGGCACCATGCGCCAGGGTCATCGCCAGGATCTCATCAAGGCCACGCGCGCCTGCGTACAGGTAGGCGCTGTCCTGCAACGCATCCTTGGCGTTGACGTCGGCACCGGCCTCGATCAGCTCGCGCGCGGCATCCACGTTGTTGCCATGCGTGGCCAGCAGCAGCGCGGTGCGGCCCTGTCCATCGCGCGCCTCCAGCGTGGCGCCCTCCTCGATCGCCTGTCGCACCGCAGCAGCGTCACCGCGGCTGGCAGCATCACGCAGGCGGCCATCGACGTCGGCTTTGGACGTTGCGGTGCAGGCCGGGGTGACCATGGCCAGCAGGCACAACAGCAGCACGCGCGCGAACGGCGCACGCCAGCCAGGGGAACGATGGACGCGCATGACAGTGACTCCTCATGTCCGTCGCCACGGAGCACCGGGCGACGGTAGCAACAGCCGGGCATTGCCGGCCCCTGCCCTGCATGGTAGAAGTCGGCTTGGGTATCCAGAAGTGAAATGTTCAAATGCAAGACAGTGCCAAATCGAATAGAACCCTGTTCGAACTGGACCTGCTGCGGGCGCTGGTGATGGTGGCCGACTGCGGCAGCTTCACCACGGCGGCCACGCGCCTGCATTCGACACAATCCACGGTCAGCCAGAAGGTACGCCGGCTGGAGGAACTGGCCGGGCATCGCCTGCTCGAACGCGGCCACCGCGACGTTCACCCCACCGACGCCGGCCACACCCTGCTCGGCTACGCGCGGCGCATGCTCGACCTGAACGAGGAAATGGCACAGGCGCTGGCCGGCGCGATGGTGGAGACCGCCGTCCGCATCGGCGTGCCGGAGGACTTCGTCAACCCGCAGACCACCCGCATGCTGGCCGCCTTCAGCCGCCGCCACCCGCAGGTGAAACTGGAGATCAGCAGCGGCCTGAGCCGTGACCTGGCGCAGGGCTTCGACCACGGCGAGCTGGACCTGGTGCTGGTCAAGCAGCGCCGCAACAACCGCCAGGCGGTGCATTGCCGGCGCGAGCCGATGCACTGGATCGACAGCCTGCGCAGCAGTTGCCTGCAGCAGGACCCGCTGCCGCTGGTCACCTTCCCGCCGCGAGGGCTGTATCGCGACGAGATGATCCACGCCGTGGAAGCGCTGGGCCTGCGCTGGCGCATCGCCTTCACCAGTTCGTCGCTCAGTGGCATCCAGGGCGCCGTGGCCGATGGCATCGGCATCAGCCTGCTGCCGCGCCGCGCGGTCAGCCGCGAGCACCGCATCATCGATGGCGAGCGTGAGCTGCCGGTGATCGACAACTACGAAATCGGCCTGCTGCACCGTGCCGATGCCGACGATGCCGTGCGCGCACTGGCCAGCGAGCTGTGGCGGCAGGTGCAACGCGAACCGGACTGACCACAGTAGATCCACGCCATGCGTGGATGAACTTCGCGCATCACGCATCGAAACATGGTCAATCCGGCCGCACGGCCGGCAACATCGGCTCGTAGAGTGCCTGATGTTTCCGTGCCCCACGGCGCCTTGCCATGTCCGACGAAATCCCCACCCGTTTCGATCCCCTGCCCGCTGCCCTGCAGACGCATCTGCAGCACCAGCGTTCGCTGATCGCCGCGCGCGTGGCCGCCGGCTTTCCGACGTTGCCGGTGCAGTGGCCGCTGGCGGCCACCACCCTGCAGCGCGTGGTCGATGCCGAGCTGATCGATCGTGACGACGGCGATGGCTGGGAAGCGCTGGGCGTGGCGTTCGGTGACACCCTGGCCCAGCGCGTGCCGGGTCTGGCCTGGATGCAGGTCACCGATGCCTGGGGCATCGATGCGGTGCTGCGCTATGCCGACAGCAGCCTGCAGATCGGTGCCAGCACACTGCTGCTCAAGCGCGTCGAACAGGGCGAAGTCATCGACATCGCCCATCTGCTGGCGTGGCTTGAGGAATTCGTCGCCACCCGCGCCGACGATTACGTCTGAAAGGCCGCCGAGCATGGCTCGGCACTACAGGGGATTGCGTGGCGTGGATCTACAGCCAGCGGCCGTCGACCACCACCCGGCGTTCCACGGGCACCGCAGCCACGGCAGCAGGGCCGTGGTCGGCACGTACCGCCACGAAAGTGGCTGGCTGGCCTTCGGCAATACCATGCTGCGGCAGGCCGATCGCCTGCGCGGCATGGGTGGTGACCATGTCCAGCGCCAGCATCAAGTCGGCATCGGTGTAGAAGCCGGACCGGTAGCCCAGCAACATCGCCCGCTGCAGCAGGTCGCCATTGCCATACGGCCACCAGCAGTCACGGATGTTGTCGTTGCCTGCGAACACGCGCACACCGGCATCATGCAGCGCGCGCAGCGGCGGGAACGGATGATCCCCCGGCGCGTTGCTCATGATCGCCACACCCGCGGTGGCCAATGCTTCGCCCACCTGCAGCGCGCGCGCCAGCGGCACGTCGCCCAGCGCATAGGCATGGCTGACCGCAACACGCCCCTGCAGGCCGGCAGCCCGTGTCCGCGCGGCGATGCGCAGCAGCTGGGCCAGGCCGGTTTCGCCCGGCTCGTGCAGATGGATGTCCAGCTGCACGCCGTAGTGCTCGGCCAGGCCGAACAGCAGCGCCAATTGGCCTTCGGCATCACCATCGAGCGTGGTCGGGTCGATGCCGCCGAGCACCTCCACGCCCGCGGCAAGCGCCTGCTCCAGCACCGCGGCGGAACCCGGACAGGACATCACCCCGGCCTGCGGGAACGCCACCAGCTGGATGCGCATGATGTCCGCACAGCGCAACGCCGCCTCGCGTACGGCTTCGAGATGGCCAAGCCCGGTGCTGGCGTCGATATCGACATGACAGCGCATCGCCACGGTACCGAAAGCACTGCACTGGCGGATCAGCGCCTCGGCACGGTCCACCATCGGTGCCGCACCCGCCACCGCCGCCTTCTCCACCGCCAGCCGCTCACGCAGGCTGTTCACCGGCTGGTGCGGGTGCCAACGGTCGCCGACAAAGCTCTTGTCGAGGTGGATGTGGCCGTCGACCAGCCCGGGCAGCACCGTGAAGCCCTGCAGGTCGACGTATTCCGCCCCGTCCGCCGGCGCGGCCTCGCCATTGAGGCCGCTGATGCGGCCATCACGGATATGGAAATGCAGCGGCGCACCCTGGCGGTCGACACCGCCGTGGATGAACTGGAGGGTCATCGGGAACTCCCGGAATGCCAAGACTGCCGCCATCGTGCGCCCCGCCGCCACCATCGGCCAACGAAATATCTGGATGGCACACATTCACCAGAACGATGATCACCCTGCGACAACCGGTCGCAGCCACGCCGTGCACAGCCCTGAACGGGTAACATGGGCGCCTGTTTCCGTTGTGATGCCGCATGGGCCCGTCCGACCGCCACGATCGCCTCCGCCGCTGGCAGGCCGCGTCCCTGCTTGCCGCCGCCCCGATCGCCAGCCTGTCCGCCACTGATGCTGCGGCCGCTGCGCCGCTGCAGTCGCCGCCGGGCCAGCAGCGCATCGCCCCGGCGGCACTGGTCGAGCGCCTGCACCAGCGCGTGCTGTCCGGGCAGAGCGCCACCGCCACGCTGGAACACTGGTGCGCCGAGCACGGCCTGGCCGAACAGGCGCGGGTGCGTGCAGTGCGCATACACGGCCAGGACAAGCCGGCCCCCGCCGACGTTCTGCAGTCGCTGGGCGCGAAGCCGGGTACCGAACTGCGCTATCGCCGCGTACAGCTGGTCTGCGGCAGCCGCGTGCTGTCCGAGGCCGACAACTGGTACCTGCCCGGCCACCTCAGCCCGGCCATGAACCAGGTGCTGGACAGCACCGACGAGCCGTTCGGTCGCGTGGTCGGCCCGCTCGGTTTCCAGCGCCAGACCCTGGCTGACCAGACGTTCTGGCCGCCGCGGGGTGAAGGCGACCGCGGCGTGATCCTCGAGGTGCGTGCCTTGTTGCGCGACCGCCAGCAGCAGCCTTTCAGCTACGTCATCGAGTCATACCTGCAGCAGGCGCTGCCGTAACGCGCAGTGGGTCCCGGGCATGTCCCGCCGCTACCGACCCGTGATGGCGTTGGCGGCCGGGTCCACCGAGAACACGAAACGCCCACCGTGCTGGTCCCTGCCCCACCTCATCGGTGCCGTGGTCAGGCTGTAGACCGGACTTGCCTTGTCCATGCCGATCGCCTCGGACCAGGCGCTGAAATCCTCATCGGTGCGGCTGCGGATTTCGCCGACACACAGGCTGTAGCCACAGGCAAAAGACACCAGCGTGCCGTCGCTGCCGATGAGCCGGGTCGCAGCCGTCCTGTAGAGCCGGGTCAGGTCCTGCACTTCCGGGTGGCCCGCCGCATCCTGCTCGAACTGGCTGATCGCCTGCGCAAAGGCGTTGTCCGAGCCCAGGATCACGTCGCTCTTTTCCGCCGACAGTGCTCCTTCAGTCAACAGCAAGCGCTCGCCCTCAAGGAAGTGTCCCTCCAGATCCGCAGGCCCTTGCCCGGCCGTCGCACGCGTCGATGCCGTTGGCACGCGCGCTGATCCAGCATCGGTCACTGCGTTGGAAAGAGACGGCACGGGCGCGGCGCTGGCCGCCTCCGCAGCATCGTCCACACTGGCCGCCTGCTTGCTGCTGCACCCGGCAATGGCCAGCACGGCAATCACACTCCACACTCTGGCATCCATGCGCATCATCCTCCGGGTATCGCCACAGCATGCCACGCGCGCAGCGGCAGCACCGGTGCACTGCACAAAGAAAAGCCCGGCAATGCCGGGCCTTTCGTTCGCCTGCCGGATCAACGGAACCGGTAATCCAGCTGCACCCAGTACTGGCGGCCGTACGGGTCGTAATTGCCGACCGGGTAGAACGGCCAGCCGCCTCCGTCCTTGTCCGCCGGCGGGCGGCTGTCGCGCAGGTTGTTGACGATCACGCCCACCGACAGGTTCTCGCCGAACTGGCGGAACACGCTGGCGTTGTACGTCATATACGGCGCGATGCGGCCACTGCCATCGGTCTTCGGCAGCGAGCCGAAGCGGTTGCCATACAGCGTGGTGGTCCAGTCACCCTGGTTCCAGGTGATGCTGCCGTTGGCCTTGCTGCGCCACTGGTAGTCATCCAGCGAATTGCGGATGTCACGCTCCGGATCATCGGAGAACTGCCGGTATTTGTGCTCCAGCACCACCGTGTAGGCCAGGCGCGTGGTGAAGCGGCCATAACGGCCGGCATCGAAACGCCAGTTGCCCTTCAGGTCCAGGCCACGAACCGATTCGGAGGCGGCGTTGATCGGATTGATCAGCACACGGGTCACCTGGTCCGGCTGCACGGTTGCGTTGGACGGGTTGCGGATCACCCGAGACAGCGCGTCCTGGCACAGCGGTGAACCGATATCCCGCGCTTCGCCGCCCAGCGTGCGGCCCAGGCGGCAATCGGCCTCGTCACGCAGGATTCGGCTGGTATCGAGGCTGGTCACCTCGTTGTCGATGCGGATGTCGTAGTAGTCGGCACTGAAATCCAGGCCAGACAACGGCGACCAGACCACGCCGAAGCCATAGGACTTGGCCGATTCCGGCTGCAGCTGCGCATTGGCGCGGTTGCTGTAGTCGATCGACAGGCCGTTGTAGTCACAGTTGTCGTACGACTGGCCTGCGGTGCGGCAGCGCCAGTAGTCGGTCATGCCCGGGTTGTAACCGCGCGTCTCCGTCGCGAACACATAGTTCATGTCCGGCGCCCGGAAACTGGTCGCCGCCGTACCACGGATCAGCAGGCTCTCGATCGGACGGAACTCGACGCCAACGCTCCAGGTCGCCTTGCCGATGTGCTCGCCACCCGCACGGTACTGGTCGTAACGGCCGGCCAGCGTGGTGGTCAGCGACTGCAGCAGCGGCAACTGCAGCTCCACACCTGCGGCGTAGCGGTCACGCTCGCCACCGGCGCCGATGCCTGCACTGGTGTTCCAGAACTCGCCGGTTCCCAGGCGCGGGTCCGGGCGGTTGCGGTAGCCCTGGCTGCCGGCTTCGACCACCGCTGCCAATGCAGCGTCGCCACCGGGCAGCGCGAACAGGCGGCCGTTGACGCTGGCGCTGAAGGTCTGCAGCCATGCCGCATTGCGGCTTTCCTGGTAGTCGGACAGGCCCTCGTATTCGTTTGGGGTCAACGGTTTGAACAGGCGTGCCGGGTCCGGCGCATAGACCTCAACGCCATTGCGTACGCCCAGCTTCGGACCCAGCAGGTATTCGTTGATGCCGGCCAGCAGCACCGGGCGGCGGGTGCGGTTCTCGTAACGCGAGCGGCTGTAGACCGCCTCATAGTCCCAGCCACTGTCACCGATCTGACCACGTGCGCCGACGTTGAACGACCACGAGTTTTCCAGGAAGCGGTTGGCATTGCGCGGCAGGCCGCCGATTTCCTCCGGCGCGAAGCGGCGGTACCAGCTTTCCAGATTGCCGGTGGTCTGGTTGTAGAAGTAGTTGCGCGCCGAGGTCCAGGTCGGCGCACGCGTGTTGTTGTAGATGCGCGCGCTGCCCACGGCGACATCAGCGAACAGGTCGGTGGTCTCGTTGACGTGGAAGGTCAACAGACCGTAGCCGTTGAGGTTGCGCTTCTGGGTCTGCACGGTCCAGTAGCTGGCGGCGGCCTCGTTGCTGCCGCAGTACCAGCCCTGGCGCGGGTTGTTGGCGCGGAACACGCTGCCGCCATAGATCTCCGACGCTGCGTCGCAGCCGCTGACGCCCGGATCGATGTTGCGGCCGGTGGCAGCATTGCGGCGATAGGCGATCGCGGTCGCCTGCGGCGCCTTGCCGACCGGGTCATCATCCAGCGAATCCATGAAGTCGCGCTGGCGCGCGTGGATCGCCTTGCGCACATCGAACTCGAAGCCGAACAGCGCATCCCAACGCTCGCCGGAACTGCCACCGACCACCTGCGCGCGCTGGTTGTCGCCACCGCCCTGCTGGGTGCCGCCGGCGCGCACGTTCACGTCCACACCCTCAAAACGGTCCTTGAGGATGATGTTGACCACGCCGGCGATGGCATCGGAGCCATACACCGCCGACGCACCGGCCGCCAGCACCTCGATGCGCTCGATCAGCGCACTGGGGATGTTGGCCAGGTTGACCACGTTCACCGAGCCCTCGTAGGCCAGCGGATAGTCGGCCTGGCGGCGGCCGTTGACCAGCACCAGCGTGCGGTTCGGGCCCAGCCCGCGCAGGTTGATGGTGTTGGCGGCCGGGGTGAAGGTATTGCCGAAGTCCTCGCCCTGCACGTTGCCGGTGTTCTCGGTCAGCGCGCTCAGCGCATCGAAAGCATTGCGGTAGCCCTGTGCATCGATCTGCTCCCGGCTGATCACCGTCACCGGCGAGGGCCCCTCCACACTGGCGCGCGGAATACGCGAGCCGGTGACCTTCACTTCCTGCAATGTGGTGGGTGCGCTTTCCTGCGCGAAGGTCGGCAGTGAGACCAGCATCAGGGACGACAGTGCGAGCACCAGCGGACGCGGGCGCAGCGCCTTGTGGGAGGCGGACATGGGCTTCCTGGGGAGTTTGGCGGGTGGTGGTACGGGACAGCGGCCTGTGCGGCACATAACGATCCCGTAACGAAAGTGTCCTGAATGGGGGGGTTCAACGGAAATGACCAGGCCTGATGGCCTTATGCCTGAACCGAATCAGACCCGCAGTGCCATTCGCCACACTTTTGCAATGTTTTGAATGGTGTGGCGCTGCGGGCACGGCCATCGTGCCGGGGATGATGACCCCGTATCCCACCTCCCTCCTTCCCCCGTTGCGCCCGGTACTGCGCCGTCACCTGCTGCAGCTGCAGGCCGCACCGGTCACCCTGCGCCCCTTCCAGCGTACCGACCTGCCGCGCTGGCGCCTGTTCGATGACCGCCGCCGGCGCGGCCGCCGTCACCCCGGCGACATCGACGAGGAGGCACGCTTTCTCGCACACATGCATCGCTCGCGTCTGGAGCAGGACAACGACCAGCTGCTGCTGGGGGTGTTCGACGACGAACACGGCACGGTGCTGGATCAGCTGCACATCCGCCTGCAGTCGCTGCATGCGCGCAGCGCCGAGTTGCTTTCGCTGCAACACTGGCACCCGCATACCGACGCGGCGCTGCGGGCGCTGTGCCCGTTCCTGTTCGAGGATGTCGGCCTGCATCGCCTGTTCGTGATGCTGCCACCGGACTGCAATGACCCGTTCGCCACTGCGCTGCACGCCTTCGGCTTCGAGCAGGAAGGCCTGCTGCGCGACCATCATCTGGACCTGGAGGGCTGGCAGGATCGCCAGCTGCTGGCGCTGACCGCACCGGTCTGGCGAAGCCGCCAGCAGCCCCAGGGTTAGCGGACCCGCTCCAGCGATGCGCCTGCGCCGGTCAACACCGAGCAGGCGTGGTCCTGCAGCTCTTCAGCGCTGGCCTCGTTGCCGGTGCCGGCGTCCACACGGGTCGCCAGCAGAATGAAGCCCGGGCCGCCCTGCACTGCGTCCCGGCCGGCCACGACCAGGCTCCACTGGCCCACATCATCCACGCCTGCGAGGTCATAGGCCAGCAGATTGAGCGGATTGGCGGTCAGTTCCGCGCCCGGCAGCAGGCGGGCCTGGTACTGATGGCCGCGCAGCAGCACCGGCAACGGTGCCCAGCGGCTGCCGAGGGCGGCAGCATGCGTGTCCAGCGCCTGCAGCACGTCGGCACGCAGGCAATCCACATGGATATGCAGCTGGTGCTGTGACCGGCCGTGCGGCGAGTTCAAGGCCAGGCTGGCGACGTTGCGCGGCAGCGGTTGCCGCAAGGCCTGTTCGGTGTGGCTGCGCGCCTGCCAGGCTGCAGCGAAGTAGTTCGGTGCACCACGCTGGTACAGGCGGCGGTTCTCGATACCGCTGACCTTGTCCAGCGGCATCAGCAGGAACTGGTAGTCGCCGTGCGCGTCCTTGACCAGCACATCGCGGCGATCCGCGGCCGTCTCCACGCGCAGGCAGTCGCCGCGTGGACCTTCGGCGCCCTGGCAGTCACGTTCGATCAATCGCCATAACGCGTCGGAATGGGCCGGCGGCGGCGGCGCGCTGGCGCAGGCGGACAACAGCAGCAGGGACGGCAGCAGGGACGGCAGCAGGAAGGGGCGCAAGGACACGGAAACGACTCACGGAGCAGGCACGGCAGACAGCGCCGCGCTGCATTCTAGCCAGTGCGAAGCTGCAATCAGTAGGTGCCGAACGGCACTTCAACCACGATCGGTGCCTCGCCCTCACCCGCCTGCAGGCTGTAGCGATCCAGCGCGCCGTCGTCATCGGCGTGCGGCTGACGCTGGAAATGCAGCGGATAGCGAATGTCCCCCAGGCGGACGGCGCTGCCGTCGGCCTCCAGCGCGGCACCTTCGGGAATCAGCAGCCCGCCCAGGTCGCTGTAGGCGCCAGGCACATCGGCGAAGCTGTAGTCGGCCAGCTCGTCCACCCGCTGCATCGCATAGACGTGCGGCACATAGGGACGTGCCGGGCTGCGGCCATTGCTCAGGTCGGTCACCCAGGCCTGCGGCAGGTGGTACTGCTCGCGCAGCGCGGCCACGCCCAGCGAGGGGCTGGCCACCTGCAGGCAGCACACCGCGCGCTTGCCCTCACGATCGAGGATGGCGAATCGGTCACCGCGGGTGGCCGCCTGCGGCAGCATGGCAAACGCCAGATTGCGCTGCGCAGGCGCGTAGCCCGCTTCAGTCTGCAGGTTGCGCCAGGCGCCGAATACCGGGGATTCGACCGGCACGGGTTCCGGATCGGCAGCGCAGGCGGCAAACGCCACGCCCAGCAACGACAACGCCAGCGCCGTCATCGTCTTGTCCTTGCCGCGGAAACTGCCTGCCGTCATACCCTATCCAACACCTGCGCCGGAAAGGCCCGGCCTGCCCACTGGCGTACTGCCAGCCATTCCTCCCACTATGCAATGACCACGCTGTGCCGGCAATGACCGGGGCGCTGACGCCTTTCGCACGCTCGGTGCTATCGTTCCCGCCATCTTCCCCTGCGCAGGAGCGCTCGCATGTCCGCATTCCGTCTGTCCCTGTTGCTGCCGGCCTCTGCCCTGCTGCTGTCGGCCTGCGTCAGCACCCCTGGCCCGGAAGTCAAAGGCAGCGGCCGTTGTGACGCCAGCCAGCTGGGCTGGGCGATCGGCCAGCCCGCCAATGAGCCCAACATCCGCCGCCTGTCCCGCGAGAGTGGTGCCGGCCTGGTCAACCCGATCGGCCCCAGCACCATCACCACCAAGGACATCCGCCAGGACCGCCTGCGCGTGTTCGTGGACAAGGACAACGTCATCACCGCCACCCGCTGCGAGTAAGCGCCGCCTCAGTTTTTGTAGAGCCGAGCCCACGCTCGGCTGCTCTGCGGCCGGGCCACGCGAGAACCCGAGTCGAGCATGGCTCGACTCTACACTTCAGGGTTCGGTATAGCCGGCGCAGTCCGGCAGCGCCTGGTCCGGGTGGAACATGCCCTCGCGGAAGTGGAACAACCGCGTATAGGTGCACGCCGGATCCTGCTCGGTGCGCAGGTCTTTCTTCTTCAGCGGCCCCTTGGCCAGCGAATCCTCGAAGCGTGAAGCGCCGGCGGGGAACCGGGTCGCCACGGTCTGGTAGCGCAGCACCGGCATGCCCTCGGCAGCCGTATCCAGCGCCAGCTTCGCCGAGAAGCCGTATTCGTCGTGGCAGGCACCCGCGCGCTGTTTCACGTCCTGCTCGCTGAAACAGGCGCGGATCATCGCATTGCCCAGCCATGGCACGGTCAGCACGTCGTCGTCCACCTGGATGTCGTCCTGCAGGTGGCGTACGCGTGCCAGCTGCAGCGTGGACGCGTCAGCACCTCCACCGGAGTACATGGCGCTGAACGTGACGATGCCACCCACCAGCACATTCTGGCGGGCGCGCTGCTGCGGATCGGTCACTGGTTCACCGCTGCCCACGCCTGGAGCCAGCCGCACGATCCATGGCCACAGTGACAGCTCGCTTTCCTGCGGCACGTCGATGCTGACGTGGTAGGTGTGCGGCTTGCCCTGGTCCGGCCCCTTCTCAAGCACTTCCAGCACGCTCGGCCGGTCACCCTCCTCGGCGACCGGCTGCACGCGCACGCACCAGTTGCCGTCCCGCGTGCAGTCATAAAGCCCCGACGGCCCAGTCTCACTCGCGATCAGTACCTGTCCCAGCGGCTCTATCACGTCGCCGGCGGCATCGCGCTGCTGCGGCAGGATCGAGCCCTGGGCCAGCACCAGCACCGGGGGAGCCAGTAGTGCAACGCACACGATCGTGCGGACAACGATGGTGGGCATGGAGGAGATTCCTGCTCGTGGAATCCAGATGGTAGCGCAGGAGTAACAGGACGATCGCGACCTGTCAGAACGGCGCTCCCAACTACGCCCCGCCAGCAGTCCGGAGAATGGCCGGAGGAGCGAAGCCGTCATCAGTTGGCGACTCGAAATTCTCACCATCCCAGCTTGCTTGACTGATCCACTCCACAGCCTTTTCAGCGAACTCAGCGAAAGTCGGAGCGAGAAGGTACTTGGTGTCTTCATCCGCACCAAAGGCAATCACCTGTCCTTCAGCACCGCCAATGTCGGGATCGAAATCCAATCCCATGTGATTGCCGCCACCATCGTGAGTCAGCGGTATCCAACGCGCATTGGTGTACATCGGCTTCACCACCCCCGCGGGACTCGACTTCATGAACTCCGCGCACTCCTCGTTCATGCCGTCGGCCTCGATCTCACGCCAACCGTGCCACTGCCGCCTGATCTCCACGGACGAGAGCATCTGACTGCCGAACAGAAGCCCAACCCCATCCTGCCCATCGTGAATCATCAGCAGCTGCCTTAGCAGATCTGGCAAAGCGACTCCAAGCTGAGCCTCCAGTTCAACCAACTCGCTTTCGGAGGCTCCCGGCCGCAACTGCACTTCATCCAGACAACTCTTCTCATGAAGCGACGCTTTGATGGACGCCCATATCTGATCTGCACTCTGCATTGGTTCTGTATCCGTCTCGGCCAAGACCTCAGCCTAGTGCCAACCCGATCAGTGCGGAATGCAAGAAATCCGAATTTTCGGAGAGTACGCCGCTAGTGCCCACTACAGTCGCAGCTCCCCCAGCCCTTGGCTTTCGACGTCTGGCCGATGCCGGGATTGAACGTATTGCTCGGGTCCAGCTGCTTGTAGAACCCGGCCAGCGCCGGCTTGGCCGGATACAGGTGGCCGACATTGTGCTCGGCCGGGTACTCGGCACCCCGCTGGTCCAGCAATGCCCACATCGCATGCTCGATCGCCATCGGGTCTTCGCCTTTGCGGGCGATGTAGTCCTGGTGGAACACGTGGCACAGGAAGTGCCCGTAATACAGCTTGTGCAGCAGGCGGCCGTCGATATCCGCCGGTAGCTGTTCGAACCAGTCGGCGTCGTCACGTCGCAGCGCGATGTCCAGCGCGACGATGTCCTGCACCTGGTCACGATGCACTTCACGGTAGCGCACTGCGGCACCGGCCACGGCAAAGCGATGCAGGAACGCCTTGCGCCCCTCCTCCGCCGTGCAGTGGAAATAGCCGCCTTCGTGGCCAGCGAAGAAATCGCGCAGCCAGGCTTCGGTTTGCGCTGCGTCCTGCGCGGACACCTTCAGCAGCAGGTGATGCTCATAGCGCTGGCGGAACTCACCCATGCGCTTGGGCAGGTGCGAGGGCAGCAGGCCCGTCAGCACCTGCATCACACGGTCGGTCACGCCGCGCAGGCCCAACCGCTCGAACCAGCCATCGACACGGCTCTTCAACGCGAACGCCGCGGGCACACGGGAGGTGCCGAGGCGATCGATCAGCAGGAAGCTGTCCTTGCCGTAGCGCTCGCCGATGTCATAGGCATCGCGGTGAATGTACTCGCCCGCGATCGGCAGGCGCTCGAAGCCGGTCAGCAGCTGGCGACGGATCGCGGTGAGGCTGTCGGTGCGATTGCTGCCGATATAGAAGACCTCGGCAGCCTCTTTTTCGAAGGTGTCCAGGCGCACCGCGAACACCGCCAGCTTGCCGGCCGAACCGGCCGCTTCGAAGTGGCGGCTGGGGTCGGCGTTGAAACGCGCCGGCGTATCGGCATCGACCTTGCGCACTTCCTCGGCATAGCGGGGATCGGAGGCCGCGCGGCCGTTGCCATCGCCAACATCCGCCGCGCTGTAGTCGCCCACCTGCAGGCGCTGCAGGATCTGCTCGGGCGTATCACCCAGCGCGATGCCCAGATGGTTGACCAGTTGCAGCTGGCCATCCGCATCGACCTGCGCATACAGCGCCAGCTCGGTATAGGCCGGGCCACGGCGCACCAGCGCGCCGCCGGAGTTGTTGCAGATGCCGCCCAGCACCGACGCACCGATGCAGGACGAGCCGATCACCGAATGTGGTTCGCGGCCGAGCGGTGCCAGCGTCTGCTCCAGCCGGTCCAGCGTGGCGCCGGGCAGGCACAGCACCTGGCGGCCTTCGTTCAACAGCTGGATACCGGTCAGGCGCAGCGTGCTGACCAGCACGATCGGCCGCCCGTAGTCGTTGCCATCCGGGGTCGAGCCACCGGTCAGGCCGGTATTGGCCGCCTGCAGGATGATCGCCGCCCCACCCTGCACCGCTGCCTGCAGCACGCGCCACAGTTCCAGCAGCGTACCCGGGCGCACTACGGCCAGCACCGGGCCGTCGCCGAAACGATAGCCACGGCGGAAGCGGCGCGTGGCCTTGTCGCCGGTCAGTACATGGCGGTTGCCGACCGCGTCGCGCAACTGCGCCAGCACGGCATCGTGGCCACTCACGGCAGGCTGACCAGCGAATCGCGGCCGATGTCGGCGATGCGGCGCGCGCCGGTCAGTGTCATCGCCACGCGCATTTCCTTGGCGATCAGGTCCAGCAGGTTGGCCACGCCGGCCTCGCCCTGGGCGGCCAGCGCATAGACGAAGGCACGGCCCAGCAGCACGGTGTCGGCGCCCAATGCCAGCATGCGCACCACGTCCAGGCCGGTGCGGATGCCCGAATCGGCGAGGATCTTCAGATCACCCTGCACGGCATCGGCAATCGCCGGCAGTGCGCGCGCGGTGGACAGCACGCCGTCCAGCTGGCGGCCACCGTGGTTGGAGACCACGATGCCATCGGCACCGAACTTCACCGCATCACGCGCGTCGTCCGGGTCGAGGATGCCCTTGATCACCATCGGCCCCTTCCAGAACTCGCGGATCCATTCCAGGTCCTTCCATGAAATGGACGGATCGAAGTTGCTGCCCAGCCAGCCGATGTAGTCCTCCAGCCCGGTCGGGTTGCCGCGGTAGGTGGAGATGTTGCCCAGGTCATGCGGGCGCCCGAACAGACCCACGTCCCACGCCCAGTGCGGATGGGTGATGGCCTGGCCGATACGGCGCAGCGAGGCATTCGGGCCGCTCATCCCGGAGTGCGCATCGCGGTAGCGCGCGCCCGGCACCGGCATGTCCACGGTGAACACCAGCGTGGTCACGCCCGCGGCCTGCGCCCGCTCCAGCGCGTTGCGCATGAAGCCACGGTCGCGCAGCACATACAGCTGGAACCACATCGGCCGCTGGATGGCCGGTGCCACTTCCTCGATCGGGCACACCGATACGGTGGACAGGGTGAACGGGATGCCGCGGCTGTCGGCCGCGCGCGCCGCCTGTACCTCACCGCGCCGGGCATACATGCCGGTCAGGCCGACCGGCGCCAGCGCCACCGGCATTGCCAGCTTTTCGCCGAACAGCTCGGTTTCCAGGCTCAGGTCGGACATGTTGCGCAGGATGCGCTGGCGCAGCGCGATGTCGGACAGGTCGGAAACGTTGCGCTTCAGCGTGTGCTCGGCATACGCGCCGCCATCGATGTAGTGGAACAGGAACGGCGGCAGCCGGCGTTGCGCTGCGGCACGGTAATCGGTGGAGGCGGAGATGATCATGGGGTCAACCGTGTGGGGAAGGTAGACGCGAGGCCCGCGCACGCCGGGCTTCGTTGTCATCGAGGGTGCGCAGCGTGGTGTGCACGAACTCGAGGTGGGCATGCGCGGCGGCGCGCGCGCGTTCGGGGTCGCCTGCCAGCACCGCGTCCATCATCTCGCGGTGCTGGTCGGACAGCGGCGAGAAGGTCCTCGCCGAGGTGTAGAGCTTTTCGCGGCTCTGCGAGATGTTGGTCTGCAGCAGCTCGAACAGGCCACGCATCACCTGCAGCAGAACCAGGTTGTGCGAGGCCTCGGCGATGGACAGATGAAAAGCCGCGTCGGCCTCCGCTTCGCCGGTGGGGTCGTCCTTGCCGTGCGCGTCCATCATGGTCTGGAAGGCCTGCGCGATGCGCGTGCGGTCCTCGTCGGTAGCGCGCAATGCGGCATGCCAGGCGGTGGCACCTTCCAGCGCGTGGCGGATCTCCAGCACGTCGAAGCGGTATTCCGGGTCGCCCTGGAACAGCGGCAGGTACGGCGCCAGCGGTTCATCCAGCGCCTGCCGCGCGCGCGCCGCAGGTTCGGCTACATAGGTGCCGCCACCGACGCGTGCGGTCAGCAGGCCCTGGCTGGCCAGCTGCGCGATGGCTTCGCGCAACGCCGTGCGCGAGACCCCCAGCTGCACCGCCAGGGTGCGCTCGGCCGGCAGCCGGTCACCGGGCTGCAGCTGTTGTTCATGCACCAGGCCGCGCAGCTGTGCGGCCACCTTGTCGGAAATGCGTTGCGTGCTCATGGCGCCATTGTGGCCCGAAGCGCGCAGCGGGTGGTCGGCCAAGCGTGCCATGGCTCAGGGAATCATCCAGGTCAGCCAGTAGGCCTGGGCCAGGGTGATCAGGCCGACCATCGTGGTGAAGATCAGGCTGTGCTTGACCGTGAAACGGAACAGGTCCGATTCCTTGCCGGCCAGGCCGACCGCTGCGCAGGCAATGGCGATCGACTGCGGCGAGATCATCTTGCCGGTGACACCGCCAGTGGTGTTGGCCGCCACCAGCAGCACGTCGGACACGCCGATCTGCTGCGCGGTGGTTGCCTGCAGGGCCGAGAACAGCGCATTGGACGAGGTATCCGAACCGGTCAGGAACACGCCCAGCCAGCCCAGGAATGGCGAGAAGAACGGGAACGCGTCGCCGGTGTGCGCCAATGCCAGCGCCAGCGTCGCCGACAGGCCCGAATAGTTGGCGATGAAGGCGAAGGCGAGCACCATGCCGATCGAGTAGATCGGCATGCGCAGCTCGCGCACGGTTTCGCCGAAGGTGCGCAGCGCCGAACGGGCCGGCATGCGCAGCGCGATGATCGCGATCACCGCAGCGAGGATGATCGAGGTACCGGTGGCCGAGAACCAGTCGAACTTGTAGACGGCTTCGTAGCTCAACGGTGCATCCACGATCGGCGGCATCTTCTGCACCATCTGGTCCAGGCCCGGCACCGGGATCTTGAGCACCCAGCTTTCCAGCGGGCCACCCGCCGCGAACAGCGACTTGAACGGCTTGATGCTCCACAGCGTGACCATCGCGGTGAGGATCAGGAACGGCGACCACGCCTTGGCGATCTGGCCAACGCTGTAGCGGGGCGCTTCCAGTGCCTGTGCGGCCGCCTCGGCGCTGGTTTCGGTATCGAAGCGGAAGATCCGCACCGGCTTCCAGCGGCGCAGGAACAGGGTCAGGCACACCAGCGACGCCAGCGACGCGGTGATGTCCGGCAGTTCCGGGCCGATGAAATTGGAGGTGAGGTACTGTGCGATAGCGAACGAGCCACCCGCGACCAGCACCGCCGGCCAGGTTTCCTTGATGCCACGCCAGCCATCCATGATCGCCATGATCCAGAACAGCACGATGATGGTCAGGAACGGCAGCTGGCGGCCGGCCATCTGGCCGATCTCGAATGCATCCAGGCCGGTGACCTGCCCGGCCACGATGATCGGAATGCCCATAGCGCCGAACGCTACCGGCGCAGTGTTGACGATCAGGCACAGGCCGGCGGCATACAGCGGCTTGAAGCCCAGCCCGACCAGCAGTGCCGCGGTGATCGCCACCGGCGCACCGAAACCGGCCGCGCCCTCCAGGAAGGCACCGAAGGCGAAGCCGACCATCAGCATCTGCAGGCGCTGATCCTCGGTGACCGAGAGGATCGAGGCGCGGATGATGTCGAACTGCTCGGTCTTGACCGAGACCTTGTAGAGGAATACGGCACCGATGATGATCCAGGCGATCGGCCACAGCCCATAGACGAAACCAAAGCCGGCCGCGCCCAGCGCCTGGCTCAGCGGCATGCCGTAGAACAGCAGGGCCACGCCGAGTGCGATGGCCACGGTGATCGTGCCGGCCAGCCAGCCCTTCATGCGCAGCACGGCCAGGGCAATGAAGAAGAACGCGATCGGCAGCAACGCGATCAGGCTGGACAACCACAGGTTGCCGGCGGGGTCGTACAGGTGTTGCCAGGGCTGCATGAAGACTCTCGACTGGATGCGGAAGGTGCCCCACCGCAGGCGGTGGGTCGCCGTGACTGTCGAACATTGGTCGTACCAATAAAGATTTCGATCAGACCACTTGCAGCGGATTTAACCGCCACTCCGACGAAGAGCCTATTAGACCATAGCGCTAGATGTCATATTGGTCCGACCATTCAGGCCACCATGGTAATGCCGGCCGCTGGCCGGCAACTCGAGATTCCTTACGAGATCCGCTTCTCCAACCGCCGCATCACCGCCAGCACCAGCACGCACAGCACGCTGACGCCGATCGCAATCACGTATTTACCGATGCCCACGGCGATGCCAATGGCCGCCGCCATGATCAGTGAGCTTGCGGTAGTCAATCCGCTGACCTGGTCTTCGCGTGAGCCGCGCAGGATGGTGCCAGCGGCAACGAAGCCAACACAGGCCACCACCGCTTCGATCAGACGGACCGGGTCGACCTGCAGCAGGTCGCGATAGCGCTCCTGCTGGAAATGCTCAGCCACCGAGTCGCCGAGGCCGACAATCAGTGCGGCGGCACCGGCGATCAGCATGTGCGTGCGCAGGCCCGCCGCGTGCTTGCCCATCTCGCGCTCGACGCCGAGCACGCCGCCGAACAACATGGCTGCGGCCACGCGCAGCAGGATCGAGACATCCTGGGTGAGTTCCATGGGAGAGGCTCCGGGATTTTCCCGGAGCGTCGCGCGGCAGCCGTGGCACAACGGTGAAGGCCGCACCACAGCCCGTTCACCCGGCAGCGCCGGGCCCTGCCCGGCATCACCGTCGCCTGCGATTACCGCATCATTGCGCCAGATAGCCACCATCGATGGCGTAGTACGCGCCGGTCGCGAACGAGGCATCGTCGCTGGCCAGCCAGGCCACCAGCGCCGCAACTTCCTCGGCCGTGCCCAGCCGCTTCAATGCATGGCGGCCTTCCAGCGTGGCGCGCACCTTCGGGTCCATCTTCTCCAGCAGCGGTGTGCTGATGAAGCCCGGGCCGACCGCGTTGACACGGATGCCGTCGGCCGCATGTTCCCAAGCGGCGGTCTGGGTCAGCCCAACCACGCCGTGCTTGGCCGCCACGTACGCAGTGGAACCGGCATAGCCCACCTGGCCCAGGATCGAGGCCATGTTGATGATGCTGCCGCCGGTTCCAGCGGCTCGCATCGCCTGGATCTGCGCACGCTGGCACAGGAACACGCTGGTGAGGTTGACGTCGATAACCCGCTGCCAGCCATCGATCGGATAGTCACCGCTGCTGGCAGCCGGCCCGCCGATACCGGCGTTGTTGACCGCCACATGCAGGCCGTCGAGTTCCTTGATCGTGCGCTGTACTGCCGCCTCCACCGCAGCGTCGTCGGTGACGTCCAGCGCGATGCCGATGGCCTGTGCACCCGCATCCCGCAACTGCGCCACGGTGGCATCGACCGCATCCTGCTTCAGATCCCAGACCGAGATCCGCGCGCCGGACGCCGCCAGGGTCTGCGCCACAGCCAGGCCTATACCGGACACGCCGCCGGTCACGATCGCGGTCTTGCCGGTGAGCTGGTAGTCAATCATCTGCGTTCTCCATCAGTGTGGGTATCGAAGTGGCCTGCAACAGCCAACCGCCCCACCCTACGCGTGCGCCCGTGATGGCCTGGCTGACATCGCGTCCATGGCGGATCGTTCCAGCCATGAAACCTCAACTCAAGTTGATGTATGGAATTGCGTACGGATATGCATGCAAAACGCTGGCGTATGTTCGGCGGCATTTTCACTTTGGCCGTAATCGTCAATCGTTTTGACCATATTTAAATCAAAAGCGCGCGAATCGAGGCGACAATGGGAAACGTTTCCATTTTCTCCGACACATTCAATTCAACCTGGTGTTCCCCCCACCCTCCAGAGTGCCCATGCCACTGCTTCCCAGCATGTCTCACGGGTAACGACCGGATCTGCATCTGTGTTGCAGAGTGCGTGGGCGAGGTAATGCCAGCGTCCACCTCCAAAGCACGTGCCGAGCGATGTCCCGATATTTCACTTTTGCTGATTACCGCCGCTTCGGCCACCGCCATGGCTTCGATTACCGCGCCGACCCGGAACACCTGCGCGACGACCAGTGGGCCGGCCATGGCGAGGTCAACGAGCAGTTCCTGCGCGGCGGCATGAGCCTGATCGCCTCCGACGTCCATAATCGCTTTCCTTATGTGGCGACCGCCCATCAGAGTCCCGGCCTGGCCATCCGCGTGATGCTGCAGGGCCAGGTCGATGTGCGCATTCCGCGACGCGCTGGTTTCACCCTGCGCGCTGGCACGGCAATGACCGCGCACCACCGCGAACAGGTCGAGATGACGGGTGCGCATCCCGGCGAAACGCGCATGCGCGGCGTCAGCGTGATGGTGCCCGGCCAGATCGACCCGGACCTGTTCCATCTGCCGCAGCTGGAAACCGCGCTCAACACCCACCTGGAATGCCGCCACTGGGCCATTCCGCATACCCTGCTGCCAGTGCTGGGCCAGCTGTTCGACAGCCCATGGGAGGACGGCATCGACGCCTTGTGGCGCGAAGGCGTCGCACTGCAGCTGCTGGCCGTTGGCCTGAAGGCCGAGGATCTGCAGACCGACCATGTACGAACGCTGCGCGCGGGCCAGCGCGAGCGGCTGGAGCGTGTGCGCGCCTACCTGCACGACGATCCCAGCCATGCCCACAGTCTGATCGAACTGGCCCAGTTGGCCTGCATGAGCCCGAGCTCGCTGCGCCGTCATTTCGCCCAGCAGTACGGCTGCTCGGTATTCGACTACCTGCACGAGCAGCGCATGCGCCACGCCGAACAGGGACTGCGCGAAGACGGATGGACAGTTGAGCAGGCAGCCGCCGCCAGTGGTTACCGCCACCCCAGCAACTTCGCCGCTGCATTCCGCAAACGTTTCGGCCTGGTACCCAGCCGCTGGCGCACGGGCCCCTCGAAGGTGGGCTGAAGGCTGGTGCCCTGATAGGTGTCGACCTTGGTCGACACGCTCCCGTGCCATCGCGGAGGCCGGCCAGCGGCCGGCACTACCAACGCCGCCGGGCATGGCCCGGCGCTACCGACACCGCACATTCCTGGGTAGCGCCGGGCCATGCCCGGCGTCACCCTGGCCGCTTCAATACACCGGCAGATCGATGTAGCTCGCCTGTGCCGCGCTGTGCCAGACCCGCTGCGTGGCCTTCTGGTAATCGCCCGGCTTGGCCAGGTAGATGTTCGGCACGTAGGTCTGCGGGTTGCGGTCGTACAGCGGGAACAGGCTGGACTGCACCTGCACCATCACCCGGTGCCCCTTCTGGAAGGTGTGGTTGGCGTTGGGCAGATCGAAGCGGTACGGCAGCACTTCGTTGGCCGCCAGCGGCTTCGGATCACTGAAGCTCTCGCGGTAGCGGCCACGGAAGATCGCCAGCGACACCGGCAACTCATAGCCCCCCATCTCCGGCGTGGACGCTTCCTGGTCCGGATACACATCGATCAACTTCACCACCCAGTCGCTGTCGGTGCCACTGGTCGAGGCCTGCAGATGCACCACCGGTGCGCCGCCGATGCGCAGCGGCGCGGCCAGCGGTTCGGTGATGAAGGTCAGCACGTCCGGGCGACCATCGACGAAGCGCTGGTCCTTGACCAGCCAGGTGGTCCACATGTCGCGGTCACCGAAACGTACCGGGCGCGGCACGAACGGCACCGGCTTGGCCGGATCGGACACATACTCCTCGAAGTCGCCCTCGCCCGCCGCCGGCGCCTGGAACGCCAGCTTGCCTCCGGCGCGCAGGAACAGCGGCTTGCTGCTGGCGGCACAGCCCTTGTCGCAGCTGCGCGGCCAACCCTTCAGGCGATCCCAGTGGTTCTCACCGGTGTTGTAGATCAGCACCGGCGGCGTGTCCGCCTTCGGCGCACCGTCCACCAGGTACTGGTCGAAGAACGGCTTGAGTACATCACGGCGGAACTGCAGCGCGGTATCGCCATCGAACTTCAGCGCGCCCAGTTCGCTGCCACTGTAGTTCACCTGGCTGTGCCGCCACGGCCCCATCACCAGGTAATTGCGGTTGTTGCCGCTGTCGCGCCCTTCCATTGCCTGGTAGGCATGGTTGGCACCCCACATGTCCTCCTGGTCCCACAGGCCCTGCAGCCACATGGTCGGCACCTTCAGCGGTGTTTTCGCCATCACCGCATCCAGCGCCTGGCCCTGCCAGAACCCGTCATAGGCCGGATGCTCAACCAGCTTCTTCCACCAGGTCAGCTGGTCCACACCGGTGAAGCGCGCGTAGTCGCCGGCCGAACCGATGCGCAGGAAGGTGCTGTAGTCGTCGTAGCCGAGGCTGGGCAGCGGCGTGCCCTTGCCGCGCTTCTCGGTCTGCATCGCGAAATAGTTGAAGTTGACCTGGCGGAACGCACCGTAGTTGAGCCAGTCGTCGCCCATCCAGCCATCGACCATCGGGCTCTGCGGCGCAGCCACCTTCAGTGCCGGATGCGGGTCGGTCAGCGCCATCACCACGGTGAAGCCCTCGTACGACGAGCCGAGCATGCCGACCTTGCCATTGCTCTCCGGTACGTTCTTCACCAGCCAGTCGATGGTGTCCCAGGCATCGGTGGAGTGGTCCACCTTGGTGTTGTTCAACGGCCCGCGCAGCGGCCGGGTCATCACGTAATCGCCTTCGGAGCCGTACTTGCCGCGGATGTCCTGGAACACGCGGATGTAACCGCCGTCGACGAACACCTCGTCGCCCTGCGGTAGCAGGTCGCGCATGCGTGGCGAATCACTGCGGCTGGCGCGGCCAGCGGCATCGTAAGGTGTGCGGGTCAGCAGGATCGGCGCGTTGCGGGCGCCCTTGGGCACCACGATCACCGTATACAGCTTGGTGCCGTCACGCATCGGCACCATCACCACGCGCTTGTCGTAGTCACGACCGACATCGGGGGCAACGAAGGGCTTGCCGCTGATGTCCGGGGTCATCGGCGGGGTATCGGCGGCCAGCACGGTGCTGGACAGGCAAAGGGCAATGGCTACAGCGACGGCACGCACACGCATGGACAACCCCTCCCGGCAGGAAAGCCTCAAGCCTACTCCTGCCCCGAGCCGTGAAGTGTGTGCGGGCTTTGCATTCTTCGGTGGATGCAGGCAGGACTGATGGCACATGTGCTGCCCGACGGGCACGCATCCATCTGGCCGTTGTCGAGCCGAGCCCACGCTCGGCTGGGGCCACCGCAACCTCCCCGAAGAGCAGCCGAGCCTGGGCTCGGCTCTACAACATCAGGCTGCCGTTACTTCATGCAACGCCAGCCAACGCCAACGGCCGTCTTCCTGCCGCAGCACGGCCAGTGCTTCACGCCAGGCCATCCCACCTTCAGCAACGCCCTGCCCTTCACGGTAGCGCAGCATCACCAACGGTGCCGGCACCGCAATGAACTGCAGGGCATCGATTTCGATACGCAAGCCCGGGCGGGCACCATGGCCGCCAGCGAACATGCCGGCCAGGGCTTCGCGGTCCAGGCGCTGCCCGGCAATACCGACCATGCTGAAGTCGGTGCAGAAATGATCCATCAGCGCATCCAGCGTACTGGCGGCTGCTTCCGCACGGAACCAGGCCTGCAGCTTGGCGATCAGATCATGGAACTCGTTCTCTGCGGTCATCGTCATTGCATTGTCTCGGGTTGGGAAAGAGAGATCGATTGCGGCCGGCGCAGCAATACCATCGGCAGCAGAGTCAGTAGGGCGGCCAGCCCCAGCGCCACGCGCGTGGCGTTTGCCGGCAGCCATTGCATGGCCAATGCCAGCAGCAGCGCAATGGCGGCGGTACCGAGGCAGAAGCTGAGCTGACGGTTGAGGTTCCAGAGGGCACTGGCATCGCCCAGCGCTTCACCCTCCACGCCATGGAAGGCCAGCGTCTGCGCCGTGCTGCTGCACAGGCTGCCGCCCGCCCCCATCAGCGCGAACAACAGCGCGGCCAACGCGAAGGCCGGCTGCGGCAGCAGCGCCATCAACAGCAGGCCGCTGGCCTGCAGCAGCATGCCCGTACGCAGTACCGTGGCCGGGCCGAAGCGAGCCAGCAGGCGCTTGCTGGCCGTGATCGCAGTGGCCGAGGCCAGCGCCCACGGCAGCATCAGCGCGCCGATGCGTGCCGCGCTGTAACCGGCCTGGTGGAGCTGCAGGGTACTGACCAGCTGGCTGCCGATGAATACACCGGGTACGGCCAGATAGATCAGCATCGCCAGCCGCAGCCCACGATGCGACAGCAACGACCAGCGCAGGAGGGGCTGCGCCTGCCGACGCGCATGCCGCAGGTGGGCCACCGCCAGCAGCAGTGCGACCAGCAACAACACGGCACCTGCGCCGCGGTGTCCGGACTCACCCAGCCAGGTCAGCGCCAGCAGCAGCGCGCCCAGCGCCAGCATCGCGGTGGACAGCGCATAGGCCTGCAGCCGCGGCGCACTGCGCACGCCATCGGCCGGCATCCATGCCAGCACAAGCGCGATCGCCACCACCGCCAAGGGCAGGCTGGCCCAGAGCACACCGCGCCAGGACAGCCACTGCACCAGCAATCCGCCCAGGGCTGGCGCCAGGGCCGGCACCAGCAGCGCCACCAGCAGGATGCGCCGGGTCAGCGCGCCACGCTGGTCAGGCGTGCATTGCCGGTAGGCCGCGGCCTGCGCGACCGGAATCAGCAGGCCACCGGCCAGCCCCTGCAGCAGGCGCCAGCCGAGCAGCCAGCCGATACCCGGCGCTGCGCCAGCCAGCACAGCGGCAACCGCGAACAACAGCAACGCCACCAGCAGCAAGCGACGCTCGCCGCAGCGCGCAGCCAGCCAGGGCGCCAACGGAATCACCACGCTCAGGCCCAGCATGTAGGCGGTGCCGACCCAGGCCAGGGTGCTGATATCAGCGTGCAGTTCCGCCGCCAAGGCCGGATAGGCCACCGTGGCGATGAACATGTTGACCAGATCCAGGGCGAACACCAGCAGGAAGATCGCCTCATGGCGCAGGCGGGGGGACGGCATCGGCGGCGCTCCAGCAGAGAAGCGGCCAGCATGCCGTGCGGGCCTTGTTGGAAAAACACGACGACAGCTGCAACACTGTCAAATCTGTTTTGACAATGGATCGCCATGGTCAGCCTCGACCGCTTCGATATCTTCCGCGCCGTGGTCGAGGCCGGCAGCCTGACCACCGCCGCCGATCGCCTCGGCCTCAGCCGCGCGGTGGTCAGCTTCAACCTGAAGCGGCTGGAACAGGAGCTGGGCGTGACCCTGCTGCTGCGCAGTACCCGGCACCTGGCCCTGACCGAGGCTGGCGAGCAGTTCCTGCAGCACTGCGTGCAGGCGCTGGACGCCGCCCAGGCGGCGATCGATGCCGCGCGCCGCGACCAGCACCAGCTGCAGGGCGTACTGCGCCTGACCACCACGCCGGAGTACGCCCAGCTACGCTTGATTCGTGCGTTGGAGGCGTTCCGTGCGCGGCACCCGGCCCTGCAGCTGCACCTGTCGACCTCACCGGCACCGGCCGACCTGATTCCCGAACGCTTCGACCTGGCGATCCGCCTCGGCCGCCTGCCGGACTCTGGGCTGCATGCCAGCGAACTGGAACGGCATCCACTGTGCGCGGTAGCGGCTCCGTCCCTGTTGGCACGCCTGCCCTCTGCCGATGCTGCCGATGACCCCGTGCAGCTGGGTTCCCTGCCCCGCCTGGGCTACCCGCGCCTGGCCGATGTGCCGGTGGTGGCACCGGATGGCAGCGATGCCCTGTTCGCCACCAACCCCGGCAACGCGGTGGTGCGCGTGGATGGTGCCAGCAGCCTGCGCGCCTTCGCCGTGGCCGGTGCCGGCGTGACCGTGCTGCCGCGCTGGCTGATCGAGGACGATCTGGCCCAGGGTCGGCTGCGACCGGTACTGTGCCAGCACCGCTTCCCGCAGCAGAGCGTGTACGCGGTCTACCCGCACAGCACGCAGCCCTCGCCAAAGGTGCGGCAGCTGATTGATTTCCTGCGCGGGTGGTTTGGCAGCGCGCCCGGGTGATGACGGCGTCCGCCGGGCGCGGCGTTCTGGAGCCGAGCCCACGCTCGGCTCCGTTCTACAACAGCCGAGCATGGGCTCGGCGCTACAGTAGATATCCGGTAGCGCCGGGCCGTGCCCGGCGAGCGCAGCGGCAATCTACAAACAAACACGGCCCCTTCCGGGGCCGTGTCTTCAAGGCCTCAGCGCAGCACCTGCTCCACCAGCTGCACGTCCACCGTCTGCAGCGGCTCGGCAGCATTGCGCGACAGCTGCACCTGGTAGGTGCCGCCGTCGATCTTCCACTGGCGGGCCTGCGCATCGTAGTGGGCCAGGGTCTTCGGTTCGGCTTCGATGCGGATGCGGCGCTGTTCGCCCGGCTGCAGGTTCACCTTGTCATAGCCGATCAGTCGGATCGGCGTGGTGCTGCCAGCCGGCAGCTTCAGGTACAGCTGGGCCACGTCGGCACCGGCGCGCTCGCCGGTGTTGCGGATGTCCACGCTGGCGACCAGGCGCGAACCTTCCACGCTGACTTTCAGGTTCTCATAGGCGAACGAGGTGTAGGACAGGCCATGACCGAACGCGAAGGTGGGCTTCAGGCCCTTGGCCGCCATCCACTTGTAACCGACGTTGGCACCTTCGATATCGAAATCGAACACATCACCGAACGGCTTGGCCGGCTTGAAGCCGAGGCCGTCGATGTGCGGGCGCGGCAGCTGCGATTCGTCCACCACCCAGGTCACCGGCAGACGGCCGGACGGATTGACCTGGCCGGTCAACAGCGCGGCAATGCCTTCGCCACCGCGGATGCCCGGGTACCAGGCCTGCAGCATCGCCGGCACCTGCGCCAGCCATGGCGTGCGCACCGGGCCATTGGTTTCCAGTACCAGCACGGTCTTCGGGTTGGCCTTGGCCACCGCCGAGATCAGCGCGTCCTGGTTGTCCGGCAACTGCATGTCCGGCAGATCCACCGATTCGGCGGCCCACTGGGTGGCGAACACGATGGCGACGTCGGCCTGCGCGGCAGCCCTGGCCGCGGCGGCGGCGTTGGTGCCGTCCACGTACTCGATGGTCGCGTCCGGACGCGCTGCGCGCAGCGATTCCAGCGGCGAGGACGGGTGGAAGATCACCGGGCCCGGCCAGGTGGTCGGCAGCACGCCCGGCACTGCATTGGTGCCCTTGGCGGTCACGCCCACCATCGACGAACCGCCGCCACCAATCACGCCCTTGTCGGCGTGGCCACCGATGATGACGATGCGCTTCACCGTGTCGGCCAGCGGCAGCAGGTTGCCTTCATTGCGCAGCAGCACGCTGCCCTCTTCCACCGTGCGCTGGGCGACGGCGAAGCCGGCCTCGGCATCGACCTTCTGGTGCTGCGGCGGGTTGTCGAAGTTGCCATGCAGGAACATCGTGCGCAGGATGCGCGCGACCATGTCATTCAGGCGCGCCTGCGGCACCACGCCGCCATGCACGGCCAGGCGCAGCGGCTCATCGAAGAACACCGCCGCGTCGAACACTTCGCCGGCCGACTGCTGGTCCAGGCCGGCCAGCGCCGCCTTCGAACCGCTGTGCACGCCACCCCAGTCGGACATCACGAAACCGGGGAACTTCCATTCCTGCTTCAGCACCTGGTTCATCAGGTAGCCGTTCTCGCAGCCGTAGGTGCCGTTGATCTTGTTGTACGAGCACATCGCCACGCCCGGGCGGCCGGCTTCCAGCGCGATCTCGAAGGCCAGGAGGTCCGACTCGTGCATGGCCTGTTCGCCAATGCGCACATCGTGGAAGTTGCGGCGGGTCTCCATGTCGTTCAGCGCGAAGTGCTTCATCGAGGAGATCACGTGCTGGCTCTGCACGCCCTGGATCAGCGCGCCGACCATCGAACCGGCCAGCAGCGGATCTTCACCGGCATATTCGAAGTTGCGGCCATTGCGCGGATCACGTTGCAGGTTGACGCTGCCCGACAGCAGGATGTTGAAGCGCTGCTGCCATGCCTCGCGGCCCATGGTCGCGCCACCCGCGAAGGCGACCTGCCGGTTCCAGCTCGATGCGGTGGATGGGCCCGATGGCATCGCCGTGGCGAAATCACCCGGGCGGATGCCGCCCGGATTGGTCACGCCGACGCCGGCATCGGCCGACTGCTGCGACGGAATGCCCAGCCGCGCCACGCCCGGCACGTAACCGGCCGAACCGACCGCGCCTTCCGGCAGCGGGCCACCGTCCTTGCCCAGCCCGAAGTAGCTGTGCAGCATCTGGAACTTCTCGTCCTCCGTCATCGCCTTCAGCAACAGCGCAGCGCGCGCATCGGCGTTGAGGGTGGTGTCCATCCACGGCCTGTCGCCATGTTTGTCGGCGGCATAGGCCAGGGTCAGCAAGGTGGCGCGCAGCGTGCTGCCGGTCACCTTGAACGGCGCACTGCTGGCGGCCTGGAAGCCGTCGCTGAAATAGCTGGCATCGGCTTCCAGGGCGACACGCGCCGGATCGAAGCCGGCGGCCTTGGCCGATTCACCGGCCACCGCGCCGAGCAGCACCGCCGGCGCCCCCAGCCGCGAACGGGTGACCAGCGCTGGCAGCTGCGCGGCACCTGCACCGGCATCGGTATAGACCGCCACCGTGTGGCGGCCATCGTCCAGGCGCAGGTAGCTCAGGCCCGGCTGGTCCGGGCCGGATTCAGCGGCGATCGGCAGCCGGGTCAGCACGGCCTGGCCGCGCTGGATCTGGCCATCGTCCCTGCCGGCGGCGATGAAGCGGTACTCGTAGCCCAGGCCATCGGCCAGCACCTGCAGCGGATCGACCTGGCCGATGCCGCGCTGCACCTGGCGCACGCTCACCGCGTCCACCTGCAGGGTCTTCAGCTGGGCGGCCAGGGCCGGCATCGTCTCGGCGGTCGGGGCCTGTTCCAGGGTCAGCACAGTGAACGCGGCGGGGTCGGCCCAGGCCGGGGCGGCCAGTGCGACAGACAGGGCCAGGGACAGTGCAAGCGGCTTTGTAAACGTTTTCATCGGCAGGCGTAATTCCGTTGCCAAGGCAATCGGTCCAGGGAAAGTGCCGCCGAAGGGTGCAGCGTTCATGCCGCGCAGGAATTGCCAGGCAACCTCCCGCAGGCCGAAGGACGGGCCGGTCTGCGCCTGGGACCCTCCTCCCGGCGTGACAACCTGCCTGTCCGGGCCGCGCAGGGCGACCCAATCCTGTGAAGATTGTGCGAGGGCGTTCACACCTGTCAACAGGACCTAAGTCACAGAGGCAACCCGGCCAGCGGTTATCAGGCCATCACCGGCGGTCATCAGCAGGCCGCGTGGGGCTGCCGATAATGAGGTGTCACCGGCCCTGGACCCCGCCCATGAACATACACCGCGACTTCGATCATCTCTGGCGTGACCGCTGTGATACCTCCACCCAGCGCAGCCCACGCGTGCTGATCCGGGTATTCGTTGCCCCTGGCGAACTGGAGCGCAGCGTGGCGTTCTACGAGCAGTTGCAGGGTGTGGTGGCCGATGCGGGCTTCCCGTTTCCCGATGCCGGCCTACGCCTGGCGATGGTCGGTGCATTCCTGCTGATCGAAGGTTGCGATGAGGCGCTGGCGCCATTCACTTCGACCACGGGGACGCTGCTGGTCGATGACGTTCGGCCCTATCACGACAAACTGGTCGCGGCCGGTGCCGAGATCATCTTCCCGCTGCAGGTGGTGCCGACCGGGGCGGCGTTCAATGCGGTGCATCCCGATGGCACGGTGGTCGAGTACGTACATCACCGGCCGGATCCGCACGGGCGGTGAGAGTGCGCGCGGCCGGGCTGCGCCCGGCACCCGCAGAGGCAACGGCCAATGCAACAGCAGAAGCAAAAGCTGGGTTCCTGTGGGGTGGCGGGGTGGGTCCGGTTGCGGGGGACGGCGCAAGTACGTCCATGTAGCCTCGGTCGCGCCATCCATGGCGCTCACGCCCCCGCAACCGGACCCACCCCGCCTTCGACAATTCGCCGCAATCTGCAGTAGATCCACGCCAGGCGTGGATGCTCTTCGATCAATCGTCGAATTAATCGATTTCGATGGAGATTCATCCACGCATGGCGTGGATCTACAATCCCTCCATGTCCTCCCCCGCCCTGCCCTGGAATGGCACGCTGCTGCTGGATGCTCACGTGGCGGTGCTGCAGGGCCATGCCGGTGACAGCAGCGTACATGCGCACTACGCCCATCAACTGCTGCTGAGCGACGGTACGCCCTGGCAGGTCGAAGTCGATGGCGTACGGCAGCAGGGCCAACGGCTGTGGCTGCCCTCCTTCCAGACGCATGCGATCCTGTCGGCGCCGGAAGCGGGCTGCACGGTGTTCCTCGAACCCGCGCATGCCGATTCCACGCAGATCCAGCAGCATCTGCACGCACTGCCGGGCAATACCATGGAGCTCTGCGACTGGCTGCCACGGCTGAGCCGCCCACAACCGCTGGACCGCCGCGTGCAGGCGGCATTGGCCCGTATCGCCCAGCACCTGCCTGACCCGGTGCCGGCCGCCGATATCGCCGAGGCGGCGCACCTGTCGGCCAGCCAGCTGCACCGGCGTTTCCAGTCCGACCTGGCGGTGACACTCCGCGGCTGGGTACTGTGGCAACGCCTGCGCAATGCACTCACGCATCATCTGCACGGCCACAGCCTGACCGACAGTGCGCATGCCGCTGGATTCGCCGATCTGGCCCATCTGTCGCGCAGCCTGCGCCGCATGTTCGGCATCAGTGCCGCGCAACTGCAGGGCCTGCAGCTGCACGCGGCCTGACACGACCCATCATCCGCGCCTGCGCAGACCTTCCGGCAGCTCCGGCACCTCGCCATGTGGCAGTTCGCGGAACGGCGCCAGCAGTTGCCCGGGGTAATCGCGCGGATAGTCCGGCTGGCTGCCGATGCCGAGGTCGTGCTGGCGCAGCCGATAGCCCGGCGCATCGAAGGCAGTCCCCAGCAGGTGATCCCAGACGGTCAGGAACAGGCCGAAGTTGACGTCGCCGGCGGTGCCGTAACGCATGTGATGGAAGCGGTGCAGCGGCGCCCAGGCCATCACCCGGCCCAGCACGCCGGGACGCATGTCCACGTTGGAGTGCTGCAGCAGCAGCTGGATGGCAATGGCGAAGGCCAGCACCGCCGCCACCGGCATCGGCAGGCCCAACAGCAGCAGCGGTAGCACGCCGCCCACCGCTTCGGCGGCCTGGTGCAGTGGGTGTTTCATCAGCCCGTTGAAGCCATACATGCGGGTCACGCTGTGATGCACGGCATGCAGACGCCATAGCCAGCCGATGCGATGGCTGGCGTAGTGCACCAGGGTGATGCCGAGATCGGCAGCGATGATCGCCACCAGTAGCTGCAGTGCGAACGGCCACTGCAGCGGCCACAACTGCCACGGAATGATCGCCGCCAGCAGCGGCACCGCCGCGATCGACAACAGGTTCAGGCCTTCGTTGACCAGCGCGTGCAGGGCGTCACGCACACGGTCGCCGTGGTCGCGGTTGAACGCAGGGTCATACGGCCAGGCGCGCTCGGCGACGAACGAAACCGCAATGGCGATCGCCAGCAGGGCCAGCAGCCACAACGGATCGCCATGGCAGTGGCCGACCCAGACGACGGCAGTGGCGACGAATCCAAGCAGGAACAGCGGGGCATACAGGCGGAGCATCCAGTGCTTCATGGGCAACCCGGGAAGTGAGGGGCCTGCATGCTGGCGTGGCGTGTGGGTTGCTGGCTTGAACAAACGGCGCAACCCTGCGGGCACCACGCTTCCCACATCCACGCATGGCGTGGATCTACAATGATGCTCTCATCGCGCCCGGGACCGGCATGGACTCCTTCAACCTGATGCGCGCCTTCCGCCGCATCGTCGAACGCGGCGGGCTCGCTCGTGCCGCCGAAGACCTGGGCATGTCGCCGGCCGGCCTGAGCAAGCAGTTGCGCACGCTGGAAACGCACCTGGGCGTGGTGCTGCTGCAGCGGACCACGCGGCGCATGAGCCTGACCGAAACCGGCCACGCCTATTACCGCGAATGCTGCCGCCTGCTCGACGAGCTGGACGCGCTGGAACGCGGCATCGCCGAACAGCGCGGCGAGGTGGCCGGACGCCTGCGCGTGAACGCGCCGCAGTCATTCGCACTGAGCACGCTGTCGCCGCTGCTGCCGCGCTTCCTGCAGCAGCATCCACAGTTGTCGCTGGACCTGGTGATGGAAGATCGCCTGCTCGATGCAGTCGGTGAGGGTTTCGATGTGTCGCTGCGGCTGCGTGCCGAACTGGATGATTCACGCCTGGTGGCGCGCCGGCTGGCGTCGCTGCAGCAGGTGCTGTGCGCGGCCCCGTCCTACCTGCGGCAGCATCCGGCACCGCAGGCGGTGGACGATCTGCAGGCGCACAGCGTGCTGGCCTACAGCCTGTCCGACTCCCCCGGCAGCTGGCCGCTGCTCGGTCCCGATGGCCAGGTGACCATCACCCTGCCCGCGCGCGTCACCGTCAACAACAGCTTGCTGCTGCGCGACCTGCTGGTGGCCGGCATGGGCATCGGTGCCCTGCCCTCGTTCCTGGCCGCTCCGGCACTGGCCCAGGGCGAACTGCAGCAGGTGCTGCCCGACCACCGCTATCCGCCGCGCTTCGTGCATGCGGTCTACCCCACGTCGCGCCATCTGCAACCCAAGGTGCGTGCCTTCATCGATTTCCTGCACGCCGAGCTGCCCGGCTGCGCTGGCCTGGATTCGTAACCGCCAGCGAAAACTGAGCTGCCCGCGGCGTGCTGTTTCGGCCACGCCGCGCTGCCTAATCTGCCGCCTCCCCTCTCACCGATGGCAGGCAGATGTCTTCCGTTCCTTCCCCCGCCACCGCCGCGCCGGTGGTCGATTTCTTCCACGACGTGGTCTGCGGCTGGTGCTTCGTGCTGGCCCCGCGCCTGAAGCAGGTCTCCGCCGAACTCGCCATCCAGGTGCGCCACCGCAGCTTCGTGCTGCAGGACTCGCGCGCACAGATGGTCGAGGTGTTCGGCTCGATGGAGCGCGCCAAGGCGATCATCCTGCGCCACTGGACCGACTGCGCCGCGCATGAAGACACCGCGCGCATCGATATCGAAGGCATGCGCGCGCAGGACTTCGAGTATCCGTCCGGCTGGCTGGGCGCACTGGCCTGCCAGGCCGCCGGCATGCTCGGTGGCAACGACGCCCATGGCGCGATGTTCGATGCCGTGCAGTGGGCGCACCTGCACCAGCACCGCAACATCGGCGACGCCGAAGTCCTGCTGGATATCGCCGAAGCGCTGGGCCACCCGCGTGGCGCCTTCGCTGACCACATGCGCAGCGACGCAGTACGCCAGCGCGTGCAGGTCGATCGCGCCGAAGCCGCTGCCCTCGGCATCCGCTCCATTCCCACCGTGATCGGCGGCAACGGCCTGCGCATGCAGACCCTGCCGCTGCCACACCTGCGCCAGGCCCTGGCGCACCTGGTCGCGGCCTGAGCCGCGCCCCCCCCCCCACCCTGCAAGGAGACTCCCCATGACCCCACGTACCCTGGCCACCGCGCTGGCCCTGCTGCTGGCCGGCACCGCAGCTTCCACCACCGTGTCCGCGCACGAACGCGTACCCTCCGGCCAGCAGGTCGGCACCAGCCCCTGGGGGCCGAAGGACGAGATCGGCCGCCTCAACCTGATCACCGAGGCCTCGCGTGCGGCGATCCTGTCGCGGGTCAGCGGCGGCAAGGCCTATGACCTGGCCACCGAGTACTACGTCGGCATGCCCAGCTGGCAGGATGCCGGCGACCCGCACTACCAGTTCTGGATGACCCACACCCCGCGCGGCACGGTGATGGATGATCCGATGGGCGTGGGCGAAACCATGAACCTCACCCGCAGCTACACCGGCACCGCGTTCTCGATGTACAGCCACACCGGCACCCACATCGATGCGCTGAACCACTTCGGCATCCATGGAAAGATCTGGAATGGCTTCGAGGCCGACAAACACCTCGGCGACCGTGGCTGGAATGTCACCGGCATCGAGAAGTTCCCGCCGTTGATCGCGCGTGGCGTGCTGATCGACGTGGCCACCGCCAAGGGCGTGGACATGCTGCCGGACAGCTACCGCGTCACCCGCCAGGACCTGAAGGATGCGCTGGCACGCCAGAAGGTGAAACTGCAGCAGGGCGACGTGGTGCTGATCCGCACCGGCCGCATGCGCCTGTTCGAACAGCCCAAGGCCTACATGGCCAACCCGCCGGGCATGGGCCTGGACGCGGCGCGCTTCCTGATCGAGGACAGCGGCGCGATGATCGTCGGTGCCGACAACCTCAGCTTCGAGACCTTCCCCTCGGAGGTGTCCGACGACTACGTGCCCCTGCACACCTACCTGCTGGCCCAGCAGGGCGCGCCGATCATCGAGCTGGTGGCGCTGGACGAACTGGCCCGCGACAAGGTCTACGAGTTCGCCTTCATCGGCGGCCCGCTGAAGATCCGCGGTGGCGATGCCGCGCCGCTGCGCCCGGTCGCGCTGCCGGTCCGCCCGTAACCGTGGACATACCCGGGTAGCGCCGGGCCATGCCGGGGGGCCGACCTTGGTCGGCACCCCTACCCCTTCAGCAACCTGAAATCCGATCCTCCGATTTCATTAGTAATTCTACTCACAAGGCGAGTAGCATGTCCGGTCTCAGCCCCTGATACCGGCCCGTCGATACTCGCGTCATGCCCGCCGTTTCCGCCCGTTCCTGCCGCTTCCAGCCTGCCCGGCGCCTCCCCTGGAGGACCCGCTGATGGGTGCCGTCGTCGCCCTCGACCGGCTGCTTGACGGCCGCCAGCTGTGGCGCGGCCCGGCCCGCCAGGGGCCGGCCAGCGACCATCTGGCCAGTGGTCACCCGGCACTGGATGCGCGCCTGCCCGGCGGCGGCTGGCCCAGCAGCGGGCTATGCGAGGTACTGCAGGCCGCGCCCGGCGTCGGCGAACTGGCTCTGGTCTGGCCAGCGCTGGCGAAGCTGAGCCAGCGCGACCGCCCGATCGTGCTGGTCGCCCCACCCTATCGCCCGCACGCTCCGGCCTGGGCAGCGGCCGGGCTGGATCTGACCCAGCTGCAGATCATCCACGCCGCGCCGAAACAAGCGTTGTGGGCCACCGAACAGTGCCTGCGCTCGGCCGCCTGTGCAGCAGTGCTGTGCTGGCCACACCAGGCCGATGACCGCTCACTGCGCCGCCTGCAGGTGGCGGCCGACAGCGGCCAGTGCCTGGGTTTCGTGTTCCGCGAGGCGCAGGCGGCGCGCAATCCCTCCCCGGCCAGCCTGCGCCTGCAGCTCGACCACGGCCAGGTGCGGGTGCTGAAGTGCCGTGGCGGCCTGCCGCCGGCGCAGCCGTTGCCGCTGGCCATCGCCCACTGAGGCCGCGCCATGCACTGGGCCTGTCTGTTGTTGCCGCAGCTGGCGCTGGACAGCGTGCTGCGCCTGCAGCCCGACCCGCAGCGGCCACTGGTGCTGCTGCAGGGGCCGGCACAGCGTCGCGTACTGCGTGCGGTCAGCCCGTCGGCACGCGCAGCGGGGCTGCGCCCGGGCATGCTGCTGTCGGCTGCGCAGGTACTGGTGCAGGACCTGCATCTGCACGATTACGATCCCAGCGCCGAACAGCACACCCGGCAGCTGCTGGCCAGCTGGGCCTATGCCTACAGCTCGCAGGTCAGCCTCGATTTTCCGCACGCGCTGGTCATGGAAATCGGTGCCAGCCGTGCCCTGTTCGGCGACTGGCTGACGATCGAGCAGCGGCTGCGCAACGAACTGCATGAGCTTGGTTTCCGCCATCGCCTGGTGGCCGCGCCCACCGCGCATGCCGCGCGCGTGCTGGCCAACGTTCACGACGGCCTCAGCATCGATGCGCAGCAGCTGCCAGCGGCACTGGCGCAGCTGCCCTTGCCGCGCTGTGGCCTGCCCAGCGAAGCAGTGACCGTACTCGGCCGTTCCGGCCTGCGCACGCTGGGTGCGGTGCTCGAGCTGCCGCGCGACAGCCTGGCCCGGCGCTTCGCACCGGACGTGCTGCAGCAGCTGGATGCGCTGCGCGGGCTGCCCGCCGCGCCACTGCGCTACTACCAGCCACCGGACCGTTTCGATGCGCGCATCGAATTCGAATACGAGATCGAATCCAGCCAGGCCCTGCTGTTTCCGCTGCGTCGCCTGCTGCTGGACCTGGCCGCATTCCTGTGTTCGCGCGATGGCGGCGTGCAGCGCTTCGACCTGCATTTCGAGCACGACATGCTGCCGGCCAGCGTGCTGACCATCGGCCTGCTGGCGCCCGAGCGCGATCCCGCGCTGCTGTTCGAGATCGCACGCAACCGCATGGAAGCGTTTGCCCTGCCGGCCGGCAGCCGCGCACTGCGACTGCAGGCCGAGCAGCTGCCACCGTTCGTGCCCGCCGCGCGTGACCTGTTCGATACCCGGCCGGCACAGGCGATGCCCTGGAACCAGCTGCGCGAGCGCCTGCGCGCGCGGCTGGGCGATGACGCCGTGCAGCCGCTGGCGGTGCAGGCCGACCATCGCCCCGAACGCGCCAGTGGCATCCAGCCGCCAGCCAAGCCTCCGTCGTACTGGCCACTGCGCCCCGGCTGGCTGCTGGACACGCCGCAACCACTGCGTGATCCGCGGCTGCGCATCGTCACCGGGCCGGAGCGGATCGAATCGGGCTGGTGGGATCAGGCCGATGCACGGCGCGACTATTACGTGGTGGAAACTGCTCACGGCCAGCGCGGCTGGGTCTTTCGTGAGCGCAACGACCCGCATGCGCCGTGGATGCTGCACGGCTGGTTCGGCTGAGCCACCATGCACAGCGAACTGCCCGGCTACGCCGAACTGCACTGCCTGTCGGCCTTCAGTTTCCAGCGTGGCGCCTCGATCGCCGAAGAACTGTTCGCGCGCGCCGCCGGCCAAGGCTATCGAGCGTTGGCGATCACCGACGAATGCTCGCTGGCCGGCATCGTACGCGCTTGGCAGGCGGCGAAGACGCATGGCGTGGCGCTGATTGTCGGCGCCGAATTCCAGGTCGAGGATGGGCCGAAACTGGCCCTGCTGTGCACCGACCAGGCCGCCTATACGGGGCTCTGCCAGTTGATCACCACCTGCCGGCGGCGGGCCGCCAAGGGCGAGTACCGCTGCCTGCGCGAGGACCTTCTCGGCCTGCCCGTCGGTCTGCTGTGCCTGTGGCTGGACCGGCAACCGGCCGCCACCGACCTGGAACTGCTGCGCGCCGGCTTCGATGATCGGCTGTGGCTGGCGGTGGAGCTGCACCACGAACACGACGATGCACGCCGCCTGCAGCAGCTGCAGTCCTTCGGCGAACGCCATTGCCTGCCGCTGGTGGCCAGTGGTGATGTGCACATGCATGTACGCCGCCGCCGCGCCCTGCAGGACACGCTGACCGCGATCCGCCACCGTTGCAGCGTGGCCGAAGCTGGATGGCGCCTGTTCCCCAATGGCGAGCGCCACCTGCGCCCACGCACCGCGCTGGCCCAGCTGTACCCGCCTGAGCTGCTGGCCGAGACCCTGCGCATCGCCGAGCGCTGCCACTTCACCCTGGAACAGCTGCAGTACACCTATCCGCGTGAGCTGGTGCCCGAAGGGCATGATCCGGACAGCTGGCTGCGCGTGCTGGTCGAGCGTGGCATCCCGTGGCGCTGGAAGAACGGCATCCAGCCGGCACAGCGCGAGCAGATCGAACACGAACTTGCGTTGATCAAGCAGAAGAACTACGCCTCCTACTTCCTCACCGTGCAGGACATCGTGCGCTTCGCCCGCAGCCAGGACATCCTCTGCCAGGGGCGTGGCTCGGCGGCCAACTCCGCGGTGTGCTTCGTGCTGGGCGTGACCGAGATCGACCCGGCGCGCAGCAACCTGCTGTTCGAGCGCTTCATCTCCGCCGAGCGCGACGAGCCACCGGATATCGACATCGATTTCGAGCACGAGCGCCGCGAAGAAGTGCTGCAGTACGTGTTCAAGCGCTATGGCCGCGAACGCGCCGCCTTGACTGCGGTGGCGATCAGTTACCGTGGCCGCAGCGCGATCCGCGACGTGGCCCGTGCACTCGGCCTGCCGATGGACCAGGTCAACGAACTCGGCGCGGCGATGGACCACTGGGGCGGCCACGTACCACTGCCGGAGACCCTGCGCGAGCGCGGCTTTGATCCGGAAACACCGCTGATGCGGCGGCTGCTGGCACTGACCACCGAGCTGATCGATTTCCCGCGCCACCTGTCGCAGCACCCGGGCGGCTTCGTGATTTCAGAGCACCCGCTGTCGACGCTGGTACCGGTGGAAAACGCGGCGATGGCCGACCGCACCGTCGTCCAGTGGGACAAGGACGATCTGGATGCCACCGGCCTGATGAAGGTCGACTGCCTAGCGCTGGGCATGCTCACCGCCATCCGTAAATGCCTGGCGATGCTGCAGCAGCACGGCCTGCACAGTGGACGCATGGATGCGATCCCTGCCAAGGATACGAAGACCTACGACATGATCTGCGCCGCCGACACCATCGGCGTGTTCCAGATCGAATCGCGTGCGCAGATGGCGATGCTGCCACGCCTGCAGCCGCGCTGCTTCTACGATCTGGTGATCGAAGTGGCGATCGTGCGCCCCGGCCCGATCCAGGGTGACATGGTGCACCCCTATCTGGAACGGCGGAGGATCCTGCGCGAGCAAGGCCCGGAGGCACTGAACGATCCGGACAATCCGCTCTACCCACCGCAGCTGGAACGCGTGTTCGCGCGTACGCTGGGCGTGCCATTGTTCCAGGAACAGGTGATGCAGCTGGCAGTGGAAGCAGCAGGTTACACACCTGGCCAAGCCGATGCCCTGCGCCGCTCGATGGCGGCATGGAAGCGTCGTGGCGGCCTGGAACCGCATCGGGAGAAGTTGCTGGCCGGCATGTTGAAGAATGGCTTCAGCCGCGACTACGGCGAGCACCTGTTCGAGCAGATCAAGGGCTTCGGTGATTACGGTTTCCCGGAAAGCCATGCTGCCAGCTTCGCCCTGCTGACCTATAACAGCTGCTGGCTGAAGTGCCATCATCCCGCCGCGTTCACCGCCAGCCTGATCAACAGCCAGCCGCTGGGGTTCTACAGCCCCGACCAGCTGCTGCAGGATGCACGCCGCCATGGCATCGGCGTGCTGCCGGTGGACGTGCGCCACAGCGACTGGGACTGCACGCTGGATTTCAGCAAGGGACCGGCGGCGATCCGGCTCGGCCTGCGCCTGATCGATGGCTGCAACGAACCCGTCGTGCAGGCCATCATGCGCGAACGTGCGCAGCGCCCGTTCGACGATGTGGGCGACCTGTGCCAGCGCACCGCACTGGACCGCCGCCAGCAGGGCCTGCTGGCCGATGCCGGTGCACTGCGTGGGCTCAGTGGCCATCGCCATCGTGCACGCTGGGATATCTCCGGCGTGGAAAACCGGCTGCCACTGTTCGACCAGGCCCGCGCCACTGCCGAAGCCCGCGTGCCGTTGCCCCTGCCCAGCGCCTGGGAGGACATGCAGGCCGATTATCGCAGCACCGGCACCACACTTGGCCGCCACCCGATCTCGTTCCTGCGCGCGCAGCTGCGCAGCCGTGGCTGTCTGGACGCTGCACAACTGGCCGGGCATGGCCATGGCCGTCGCGTGCGTATCGCTGGCCTGGTACGCATGCGCCAGCGCCCGCAGACCGCCAGCGGCGTCACCTTCCTCACGCTCGAAGATGAGACCGGCATGGTCAACGCCGTGGTCTGGCGACACCTGGCCGATCGCCAGCACCGGGTGCTGGTCGATACCCAGCTGATGCAGATCGATGGCCGCCTGGAACGCGTCGATGGCGTGCAGCACGTCATCGTGCAGCGCATGCACTGCCTGGATGAACTGCTGCAGGGACTGCGCAGCCACAGCCGCGATTTCCACTGACGATACACAACGTCACACAACGAACTGGCCATTGCCGGTCCGCATCCGCTATCGTCGGCACATCCAAGGAAGGACGACCCGATGCCCCGTGCGCTGCTGCTGACCACCCTGGTGGTCTCGACCCTCGCCCTGCTGGTTTCCGGCTGGACCGCCTGGAGCCTGCATCGCAGCCAATCACCCCAGCGCATCATCGAGGCGCGCGGGCTGGTCATCCACGATGCAAGCGGCCAGCCGCGGGTGATCCTCGGCGCACCGGTTCCCGATCCGCTCAGCCAGGGCCGCACCCAGGGGCCGCGTGCCACCGCCCTGTCAGGCCTGATCCTGCTCGGTCCCGATGGTTCCGAACGCGGCGGCTACGGTACCAGCGACCGCGGCGGCGAAGCCCTGCTGACCCTGGACGATGCCACCGGCACCACTGAAGTATTCAAGGTCGTCGCCAACCCGGACCGCGGCGCCAGCCTGATGGTCAAGCACCAGAACAACACCGGCGCCATGCTCACCTCCTGGCAGGGCAAGCCGGAGCTGATGTTCGTCGATGACAGCGGCCAGTCCTACTACGTGCGTCCCGGCGCCAACGCCGCGCCCTGATCTGCTTGTGTAGCGTCGAGCCATGTTCGACTGCTTCTATCAACAGCAGCCGAGCATGGCTTGTATGTTCCTCCCGGCTCCTACGCGGTATGTAGGAGCCAGGGTGGAGGGACCGTCAACATGATATCTGCGGGTAGCAGCCGACAGACGAGCCGAGCGATCCCCATCCCGCACCTTAACGTCGATAAAGGATCTAGCGGCCTTTGAGGACCGCCGATGGAGGCAAGCCAACGTGGTGCGGTACCACCCCAGCCCCTCAACAATAGCTGGGAGTTACGCAGATGTCAGATCGTTTAGCCGTCGGCATCGATGCCGACTCAAAGAGCCTTGTGGTGGCGCGCCATGGCACCAAGGGCAGCACTCGAATCCCCAATTCAGCGTCGGCCATCGGTAAGTGGCTGTCCGGCCTGCCGACCAGGACTCGCATTGGGGTGGAGGCGACCAATCGCTACCACGAGCTTGTGGCTCAATCTGCCCAGAAGGCCGGCCACGCGGTCTTTGTGCTCAATCCGCGCGACATCAAGCATTACGCCAAGGGGGTGGCTTGCCGCGGCAAGACCGACTCTGGCGACGCACAGGTTATCGCGCGCTACATCGCCAAGGAGGCCGACAATCTGCACGAGCATGTCGCTCGTTCGCCTGCGCAGGAGCGGCTGCATGTACTGCTCCAGCAACGTGACAGCCTGGTCAGGAGCAAGACGAAGCTCAATCTCTCGCTGGGGTCGGGAGCATCAGAATCCGCACTCTTCGGAGGGGTTTTCAGTAGCCTGAAAGAGGCCATCGCCCTGCTGGATCAAGAGATCCAACGGTTGTGCCGCAGTGGTGAACAGCACGATCTGTATCGACGAATCATGACCATTCCGGGGATCGGACCGACGGTGGCGGCCTTCATTACCCATCACATCACGCGCTGGCCCTTGGCCAGCTCGGACGCCTGGATTGCCTGCACCGGCCTGGATCCGCGACCCAACGAATCCGGCGCACGGATCGGTCGGCGTCGCCTGTCCAAACGCGGCAGCGCCGGTTTGCGTCAGATCCTCTACATGGCGGCCATGGGCCTGACCCGCTCAAAGGGTGGCAAGCCTCTCTACAACGCCATCCGCGAGCGCGGCCACAGCAGTACTGCCACTTTCAACATTCTGGCGAGAAAACTAGCCAAGATCGCCTGGGGCGTCTTCAAGAGCGGTCGGGACTTTGACCCAGCCATGCTGAAAGTGGGTCAAGCCTGCTTCCAGCAGGCTTGACCGCGAACATAGGATCTCGGCTCTACAAAGGCGAAGCAACGTCGAGCATGGCTCGACGCTACAGAGCGAACACCGCCGCCAGGTCATCCGCCAGCTGCCGCAGCTGCGCTGCCCCCAGCGCAGCGCAGGTGATGCGCAGGCCATGCCCCGGCGCTGCCACCGAGAACACTTCGCCCGCGCGCACATGCCATCCACGCGAAGCCAGGGCCAGCACCTGCGGATGGCTGTCGGCCTGCAACGGCAGCCACAGGTTCAATCCTTCCATCGGCAACGGTGTCGGCAGGCCACGCGCATGCAGCAACTCCTGCAGCGAGCGCAGGCGCTGCTGGTAACGCTCACCTGCCGAAGCGATCTTCGCCCGCTGCGTTGCCGACGACAGCACCGAGGTCGCCGCATCCTGCAGCAGGTGACTGACCCAGCCGGTGCCGGACGCCAATCGCAGCCGCAGCCGCATCGCGGTCTCTTCATCGCAGGCCAGCCAGGCCAGCCGCAGGTCCGGGCCGAGCGGTTTGGACAACGAACGCAGCAGCGCCCAGCGCCGGCCATCCAGCGGCAGCACCGAGTGATAGGCCTGCTGCGAGAGCAGCGCGTAGTGATCGTCGATCAACACCGCCACCTGCGGGTAGGCCGCCAACAACTGCCGCAACGCCCGCGCCCGCTTCGCATCCAGGCTGGCCCCGGTCGGGTTGTGTGCCCGCGGGGTCAGCAACACCGCGCGTGCACCGGCCTCCAGTGCCTGCCGCAGCGAATCGACCTGCATGCCATGCGCGTCCACCGCCACCGGCAACGGCGCGTGGCCCACAGCGTTGAGCACGTTGAGGCTGCCGAGGAAGCACGGATCCTCCACCGCGATGCGATCCCCCGGCAGCAGCCACGCCGACAGCAGGCGTTCGATGCCATCGACCGCGCCATGGGTCAGTTCCAGCGCATAGCCCTCCGGGCAGTCCGCATCCAGCGAGGCGCGTGCCAGCGCCTCCAACCTCGGGTCGACCGTGCCCACGCCATACAGCCGTGGTGCGGCCGGGGCCAGGCGCAGGTTCGGCAGCAGGCGTGGATCCGGGTTGCCACCGGCCAGGTCCTGCAGGGCCAGCCCGGGCGTACTGCCTTCACGCGCCAGCGGCGGCGGCAGGCCACGCACCACCGTGCCGCGGCGGCCCGCCGTGCTGGCCAGGCCCGCCGCATCCAGGCGCTTGTAGGCAGCAGCCACGGTGTTGCGGTTCACTCCCAGCTGCTCGGCCAGTTCACGCACCGGCGGCAACACGCTGCCGGCCGGAAGGCGGCCCTTGCCGATGCCGTCGCGGATGCTGTCGAAGATCGACTCGGCGCTATGCCCGGTGATTTTCATTTTGTCCTATGCCAAAATATCTCTTGTCCTGTGCCAGTGTATCCCACCCTGGTCACCCTGCATTGGAGGTGCCCGCATGCCCCTTGCCGCTGCCGACTGGCCCGTCGCCCAGTCCGTTGAACAGATCGCCGCCAACCTGGTCACGGTGCGCCAACGCATCGCCGATGCCTGCGCCCGCGTCGGCCGGGACCCGGCCAGCGTGCGCCTGCTGCCGGTCAGCAAGACCGTCGATGACGCCCGCATCCGCATGGCGGTAGCCGCAGGCTGCCACGAACTGGGCGAGAACAAGGTGCAGGAGGCGCAACGCAAGGCTGAAACGATGGCCGACCTGGGCGTGCACTGGTCGGTGATCGGCCATCTGCAGACCAACAAGGCGCGCTACGTGGCGCGCTTTGCCAGCGAGTTCCAGGCGCTGGACAGCCTGCGCGTAGCCGAGGCCCTGCAGCAGCGCCTGCAACTGGAAGACCGCACGCTGGATGTGTTCGTGCAGGTCAACACCTCGGCCGAACCGAGCAAGTACGGCCTGGAACCCGACGCGGTCGAGGCCTTCGTGCAGCAGCTTCCGGCCTTAGATCGCCTGCACGTGCGCGGCCTGATGACCCTGGCCATCTTCACCCCCGATGTCGAGCGCGTGCGCGCCTGCTTCGTGCGCCTGCGCGAACTGCGCGACCAGCTGCAACGCACCGCCCCACCCGGCCTCGACCTGTCGCAGCTGTCGATGGGCATGTCCGGTGATTTCGAAGTGGCCATCGAGGAAGGTGCCACCGTGGTCCGCGTCGGCCAGGCCATCTTCGGTGCCCGTGCCACCCCGGATAGTTTCTACTGGCCGAACAGCGGAGCACCGGCATGAAGCACGCGGTTGTCCTGCAACACGTTGCCTTTGAAGACCTCGGCACCCTGAAACCGTTGCTGCTGGCGCAGGGCTGGCAGCTGCACGTGCTGCAGGCCGGCGTCGATGTGCTCGATGGCGCCGAAACCGCCGATCTGCTGGTCGTGCTGGGCGGTCCCATCAGTGCCAATGACACAGGGACCTATCCCTTCGTCAACGACAGCATTGCCCTGCTGCAGCGCCGGCTGCAGCGGCAGCGGCCGACCCTGGGCATCTGCCTGGGTGCACAGCTGATGGCGCGGGCACTCGGTGCCAGTGTCGCTCCCAGTGGTGGCAAGGAAATCGGCTTTGCGCCACTGCTGCTGACCGATGAAGGCCAGCGTTCTCCGCTGCAGTCCCTGCAGGGCATTCCGGTACTGCATTGGCATGGTGAAGCGTTCGAACTTCCGGCCGGTGCACGCCGCCTGGCCAGCACGCCGGCCTGCCGTCACCAGGCATTCGCCATCGGCAGCCACGCACTGGCCCTGCAATGCCATCCGGAACTGGACGCCCGCCAGTTCGAGCGTTGGCTGATCGGCCACACGCTGGAGCTGGCCCAGGCCGGCATCGATCCCAACGACCTTCGCGCGCAGGCGCGTCGCTATGGCGCACCACTGGCTGCGGCCGCCACCGCGATGTTCGACCATTGGCTGCAGGACCTGCCGGAGACACCACAATGAACTACCGATTGCAGATCCACCGCGATGGTGCCCACTGGGGTCACTTCGACTGCAGCGGCCCCGATGCCCTGCAACGCATGGACGCCATCGCCGCACAGCTGCCTGCCGATCAGGGCTTCCAGCTGAAACGGCAGAAAGGGGTCAGCGAAGAGCGCATCCTGTCCAGCAATGCCGATGGCCTGCGCGTACTGGCTTCGCAGATCCAGTACCGCGACATCTGACCCGGCGATGGTAGTGCCGGCCGCTGGTCGGCATTCGACGGGAGAACAGGTTTGCCGGCCAGCGGCCGGCACTACCCTGGCTGTTCGCCCGCGTGCGAAGCTTCACGGATGCTGACCCTGCAACGCGGCCGCCACCACGGACTGCTCATCGCCCCGCGCTGGCCCTCCACCCGCATCCAACTGGAAGAAGAGGTACTGCAACGCCTGCTCGACGCGCAGGCAATGCTGCCTGCCGGGCTGCGCCTGCTGCTCACTCGTGGCTTCGAACCCAGCCACAGCCGTCTCGGTGGCTTCCGCCGCGTGGTGCGACGGCTCGGCATTGCGGTGTTTCGCACCTGCTACCCGCAGCGCCGGGATGAGATCGATGCCATCTTCGGTGCCAACGGCCACGACATCGATGGCCGTCATATCGATGTCTCACTGGTACTGCACGGCAAGCGGCTGCGGCTGCTGCCTCTGGGCGTGTTCACCCCACCGCGCTGGCAGGATCGTCGCGTCGCCCATCATGCCGAAGCGGTCGCGCAGGTGAAGCGCAGCCTGCAGCATTGCGGCTTCGAGCTGCATCACAACCCCACCGAGGCCCTGCAGATCCACTGCGACTATCGCCCGCGCTGACGCCGCGGTGGCCCATGCATGCTGCGCCTCATGCCATAGATGCAAATGATTCTCTTTTGCTGTAAGGTGCAGCCGCTGCCCTTGCCGCCGCGGGCTGTTCCCTTTCCCAGTTGTCGCCCGCCCCGTGTCCACGCCTGTCGAACCGACGGATGTCGCGCAGCTGTGCGCGGCCCATTACCGGCCGCTGCACGCCCATGTCCGCCGCAAACTCCCGCAACGCAGCGACGCTGATGACGTCGTCCAGGAAACCTGGCTGCGTGTCGTCAAAGTCGCCACCAGTGGCCTGCTGGGCAATGGCCGCGCCTATCTGTACCGCGTCGCCCACAACCTGATCGCCGATCACTACCGGCAACGCCAGCGCCGTCGCGAAGAGGTGCTGGATGACACGCAGTTGAATGCCATCGCCGATCCTGCGCCGCTGCCCGAGCAGCGAATGCTCGACGCCGAACAACTGCGCCACCTCGACGCGATCATCGCCGCGCTGCCGCCACGCTCGCGCCAGGTGTTCCTGCTGGCCCGTGTGGAACAGTTGGCGCTGGCCGAGATCGGGCGCCAGCTGGGGATCAGCCGGCAGACCGTGCACGGCCATCTGCTGCGCGCCCTGGTCGCGTTGCAGCAGGTGCCGGGCGCATGAGCCAGGAGACCATTGCACGCGAAGCTGCACGCTGGTGGCTGGATGCGCACGACGGCGACCGCGATGAGAACGCGTTCGAGCAATGGTGCCGGGCCGATCCACGCCATGCGGCGCAGTACCTGCACCTGCAGGAGTTGTGGCAGGCCGGTGCGGCGACGCCCAGCCTGCAGCGGCAACAGCAGCGCAGGCAACGCCGTCGCCTGCGCGAAGCCGGCATTGCGGTTCTGTTGCTGTGCGCACTGGGTCTCTACAGCCGCCATGCCTCGCCACCCGTGGCACAGGTACTGCGTACGGCCGCTGGCGAGATCCGCGAGGAAACTCTTCCGGATGGTTCGCATGTCCTGCTGTCACCTGGCAGCGAAGTGAAGGTGCGCATCGATGGGCAGCGCCGCCAGCTCCAGCTGCAGCGCGGCCAGGCCTGGTTCCAGGTCACCGCAGATGCCGACCGGCCATTCCAGGTGCATACCCCACAGGGCACCGTCACTGCACTGGGGACCGCATTCGATCTTGCCGTGCAGGGCAACAGCAGTGTGGTCACCGTTACCGAGCATCGCGTGCGCGTGGACAGCGGCAACGTCAGCATGCTGGCCGACGACGGCGAGCAGCTGCGCTTCGATGGGCAGGCAACAGCCCATGCAACAACGGCTGCCCCCGGAACATTGGCCTGGCGCGAGCGGCGCCTGCACTGGGTCTCGGCCCCGCTGGCCGACGTCACGCAGGGCCTGGACCGCTGGCATGGCGGGCATACGTGGGTCGTCGGCGAGCAGCTGCGCCAGCAGCCGGTCACCCTGCTCGGCAGTGCCGACGGTGCAGCCAGCAATCGCGACCAGCTGGCCACGCAACTGCAGGTGCGCGTGCTGCGCCTCGGCGCGGGCATACAGGTGTGGCTGCCGCCACGCAGGGAGCAGCGTGATGGACCCTGACATCCGGCCTGCGACTGCGTCTACCCAGGATGACGACGTTCTGCGTCAGCCCCTGGAGCCCCCGATGCTGTGCCCCCGCCCCCTTGTCCTTGCCCTGTCGCTGGCCTGCACCAGCGCCCTTCCGCTGATGCCCGGCAGTGCCCACGCACAGACCGCCACACGCACCTACGATCTGCCCGCCCAGCCGCTGGCGGCCGCGCTGGACGCCTACAGCCGGCTGACCGGTGTCGACCTGGTGATCGGCGCGGCGCTGCCTGCCGGTCATTCGGCCCCTGCTCTGCGCGGTGACTTCGACGATGCGCAGGCCCTGTCGCGCCTGCTGGCAGGCAGCGGCCTGCGACCGCGCTTCGTCGATGCGCGCCGCGCCGCCCTGGAACCGACGCCGGCTGAACGCACCGATGGCAGCCGTCGCACCGGCCCGCTGCGGGTGCAGGGCACTACCGCGCACGGCCAGGCACCGGGCGCCGGCGCCAGCCAGTATGTACCGGCCACCCGCGATGGCTTTGCGCCCTCGGTCGGCAGCGAGCGCGTGGCGATGGCCGAACGCCAGGAAGGCAACAGCCTGCTGCGCTCGATGCCCGGCACCCACAGCTTCCATTCGCGCAGCCAGCCGGGCCTGCAGGTCAACATCCGCGGCATGACCGGTGCCGGCCGGGTCAACACCATGATCGACGGTGTCACCCAGACCTTCCGCAACAATGCCGGGCATGGTTCGGGCGGTCCGTTCGCCTATGTCGATCCCTTCCTGCTGGCCGGTGTGGACGTGCAGCGCGGTGCGGTCGCTGGCGGTGACGGCGCTGGTACGCTGGCCGGCAGTGCCAACTTCCGCACCCTGGATATCGACGATCTGCTGGGTGAGGGCCGTGACTGGGGCCTGCGCGCCGGCTATCGCCATGGCAACAACGGCTATGGCAGCGGCCGCACCTTCGCCGGTGCATGGCGCCACAGCGAAGAAGGTGGCGACCGTCAGTTCGGCCTGCTGGCCGCCGCCAGCAGCAGCCGCAGCAGCGAATACGCGACCGCGCGTGGGCAGAAGAACAACGCCGACCCCGGCAGCCAGCAGCCCAGCAGCTGGCTGCTGAAAGCACGCCTGCAGCCCAGTGACCAGCATCGGCTCGACCTGAGCCACATGCGTTACGAAAACGACTTCTACCACAACTACCCGTGGCAGATTTCCGCGCGCAACCAGCGCGCCAGCTACCACTACACGCCCTATTCGCCATGGATCGACCTGCGCGCGACCTTCGCGAGCAACAAGACCCGGCTGTTCTATCCGCCGGTGGAAGATTCAAGCTACATCGGCCGCCGCACCCACAGCAGCCTGAGCAGCTGGACCCTCGACAACACCAGTCGCTTCGACATCGGCGCACTGCAGGCGCGCTGGAACACCGGCATCAAGCACCAGTCGGACATCTATGTGGCCGATACGCCCATCCTGCGCGGTGCCAACCCGCAGGGTCGCAGCCAGCTGGACAGCGTGTTCAGCACGCTGGAACTGCAGTACGACATCTACGCGCTGACTGCCGGCCTGCGCCAGGACCGCTTCGGCATCCGTGGCCACATCCCGGTGTGCTCGGATGTACCCGGCCAGTGCGCGGAGATCAATGGCGGCGACATCGACGTGCGGCGCAGCGAGCGCGCACTCAGCCCGAGCCTGGCGGTTTCACTGCAGGCCACTGACTGGCTGCAGCTGTTTGCCGAGGTCTCGCGCACATCACGGCCGCCGCGCGTGCAGGAGATGTTCTTCGAGAAGATCCCGCTGGAGGACGCCAGCGTCGCCGACGGCATCGGCGCCAATCCGTTCCTGCGCCGCGAGCGCTCGCGCAACCTGCAGTTCGGCGCCAACCTCAGCATCGACTCGCTGCTGGTCGACGGTGACCTGGCACAGCTGCGCATCACCCGCTTCGACAACCGCATCCGCGACTACATCAAGCCGCAGTACCTGCTGATCGTGCATCCGCCGGAAGTGGAACCGCTGGTGGTGCCGATCGACAGCGATCCGCAGCTCAATGCCTGGACCGATGTGCTGGATGCAGACGACTTCACCGCCACGACCCGCTGGATGAACCATCCCGGCGTCGTGCGCATGCGCGGCATCGAGCTGGAGGCGCATTACGCCAGCGAGCACTACCACGCCACGCTCAGCTGGACCCGCTCGCGTACCAGCGCGCCGGCCATCGAGTTCGTCAACCTGGAAGACATCACCGCCCTGCCCGACCGCTACTGGACCCTGGACGCAGGCGGCCGCTGGTGGCAGCAGCGCGTGCAGGCCGGCCTGCGCGCCGCGTACTCCGGGCCCACCGAGGAGGGCTACGACTTCTTCCAGACCCGCAAGACCGGCGGCACCGGTGTGCTGCTGGACTTCTACGCCAGCTTCAAGCCACAGGCCAACACCACGCTGTGGCTGAACATCGAAAACCTGCAGAACAAGGCCTATGACAACAATGCCTCGATCGACAGCATCTTCAGCCCGATCCTGGACCGCGGCAACGGCCGTGGCCGCACCGTCTCGATGGGCGTCAATGTGGCGTTCTAGCCGTCGCTGGCTGCCCGTATGCCTGCTCGCGCTGGCCGCGGTGGCTGGCGCGCAGCCGGTGCCCGGCACAGTGATCGACCTGGCCACTGGCCAGCACCTGGACGAAGCCGCATTCGTGACACGCGCGGCGGACGCCCAGCGGCTGTTGCTGGGTGAACGCCATGATCTCGCCGGAGACCACGCCGCCCAGCGCTGGCTGCTGCAGGCCCTGCAGCGGCAGCGCCCGCAAGGTTCACTGGTGCTGGAAATGATCGCCAGCGAGCGCCAGCCACGCCTGCAGCGCGTGCAGCGCTGGCTGGCCAAGGGCCACCAGGCCGAAGGTGCACGCCTGCGGGAACTGCTGGACTGGGATACGCGCTGGCCGTGGGCCGCGTATGGCGGCCTGGTACGGGAGGCTGCCGATGCAGGCACGCCGTTGTTCGGCGGCAACCTGTCGCGTACCGAGGTCAACGCGCTGCTGGCCTCGACCGAGGGCGTGCGATTCCCGGTGGCCGCTGCCCGCCAGCGCCTGTCGGCGGTGGTGCTGGCCCAGCACGCAGACGCGGCACCGATGCTGGAAGGAATGCTGGCCGTGCAACAGGCCCGCGACACGCGCATGGCGCGGGTGCTGCTCGATGCGCCCGCGCCGGCGCTGCTGGTAGCAGGTCGCTGGCATGTACTGCGCGGTACCGGTGTACCGGGCTACCTGTCACCGGATACGCCTGCGCTGGTGATCGCATTGGCTTCGCCGGGTGAAACCGTCGATGCGGCAGATGCCGATCTGCTGTGGGTGCTGGACGATGAGTGAGCGTGGCCAACACTGGCAGGCGATCGCGATCACCGTCGTCCTGCATCTGCTGCCACTGCTGCTGTTGGTGCACTGGGTCGCGATGCCGCCGATGCTGCCGCCGCCGGAGCAGGACGTGCGCATCAGCCTGCGCCTGCTGGCACCGGCCACGCCGCCGCAACCGGTGGAGGAACGCCAGGCCGAGACCCCCAGCCAGGCGCAGCAGGCCCGCGCCTCGCAGCCCACGAAGTCGCCGCCGCCACCCAAGCCTACGGCGGCGCGCGAGGGAGAGCTGGCCGCCAGCGAAACGGGTGGGACGGGCCGGCAGCCACTGCCAGTCGCCCCGCCTGCGGCCGCGACCGATGCAAGTCCCGCACCGGCATCGATCACGGCCGCGCCGCCCGCTCCAGACGCGCCACCGGCAGACTTCCAGGCCGGCGCCGCCAGCGACCAGTGGGAAGCCCGCCTGATGGCGCGGCTGGAGCGTTACCGCTACTACCCTGCCGCCGCGCGCTCGCGCCGGCAGCAGGGCACTGCGTGGGTCAGGGCCAGCATCGACCGCGAAGGTCGCCTGCTGGCGCTGCGGCTGGAGCAGTCCAGTGGCCAGCCGATGCTCGATGACGCCGCGCTGCAGACCTTCCGTCGCGCGCAGCCGCTGCCGCCCATTCCCGATGAACTGAAGGCACCGCAGGAGCTGGTGGTGCCGGTGGAGTACTACCTGCGCTAGGCGGCATAAGCCTCCGCCTCGATCTCGAACAGCATGCCGTCCAGCGCCAGCCGCGGCACCGGGATCAGCGTGCAGGTGGGCGCGGCGCGGTTCGGCCAGCGCCGCCGCACCTGATGGGCGATGATGCCCAGCCGGTCTTCGTCGTGGCCCACCACCAGGATGCGCAACCGCGCCACATCAGCCAGGCTTGCCTGCACCGAGCGCAGCGCGGTCTGCAGGTTGTCCAGCGCCTGCCCGACCTGGTCTTCGAAACTGGGCGAGAGACGGCCCTGGGCATCTTCACCGCCCTGCCCGGCGACATGGATCACCCGTGCTGGCAGGCGCACCACCGCCACGTGGGAGTAGCCGTTCGCGGAAGGGTCGTAGAGGCCGGGAGGATTGGACAGCTCCAGCAGGCCATGGCTGAGGTCCGGTGTGGTCAGCAGGTTCATGCCGCGCGCCTCGTGGGGGTTGCAGGCAGTCTGTGACCTCAACCCAGGTTGAGGTCAAACGGATCCGGTGCAACAGACCGGTCTGCCACGCGCAACGATCACGCCGACGTGTAGAGCCGAGCCCGTGCTCGGCTGCGCTGCGCGAATGGCAGCCTAGCATGGGCTCGGCTCTACCGTTCCCCGCTCACGTCCACGCCGGGTCTGCCGTGAAATCGATGGTCAGCCAGAACGTGCTGCCGCGCGCATCCAGCCGCACCGCGATCTCATCGCGCATCGCATCAACCTCGCCCACCGACCCCAGCGGCGTACCCGGGTCGGCCAGCACATGGATCTCGATGAAGCGCATCCGCCCCATCTTCGCCACGTGACTGGTAAAACCGGCATAACCGCGCTCGGCCACGAATGCCTGCATCACCTGCTGCACGCGCCGGTCCAGATCATCCGGCGCCACCTGCAGTACTTCACGCATGGCCTTCCACGCGCTGCGCGCCGGCACCGGCAGCACCGCCAGGCTGATCAACGCCAGCACGATCGAATCCAGGTACGGCACCCAGTGGTGCCATTCGCCCCCCTGCAGGGCCAGGGCCAGTACGAAGGCCAGTACCACCGCCAGGCTCATCAACCCACCCAGCAGCCAGCCACGCACGTCCAGCCACAACAGCGCCGAGCGCAGATGCCGCGCTCGTTGGGCGACAAACAGCGCCATCGCCAGGTTGCTGGCACTCAGCAGTGCCGCCCACCACAGCGCGGGCCCGAATTTCACTTCATGCCCGCCCGTGGTCAAGCCAATCACCGCGTTGGCCAGCGCATACACGCAGGCCAGCGACAGGATCACCCCACCGAATGCCTCGACCATTGGCTCCAGGTGCCAGTAGCCGTACTGGAAGCGCGGGCTCTGCTCCCGCGCCACCAGCCGCAGCACCGACAACGACACCAGGGTCAGCGCGACGTCGACCAGGCTGTACACGCCATCGAACAGGATGGCCTGCGATCCCACCAGCAGGCCACCGCCGAAGCCGACCGTGCTCACCGCCAGGGTGACCCCGATGGAGAACTTCAGGATGCGTTGCTCGCGCGCGGTATCCATCGTCCGCCGAACGGCCGACCGTTGCCGGTCAGGCCTTCAGCACCTCCACCTTGTACGAAACCGCATCACCCTCCTGCTCGATGATCAGCCCGTGCACGTCCGACTCGAAGCCCGGGAAACGAGCGTTCTGTTCGCGGGCGATGCGCAGCGACTGGATGATCGGCTCGTCACTGTCGCCAAAGCGCTCGCCCGGCATGATGGTCGGAATGCCCGGCGGGTACGGCACCAGCATGGTCGCGGCGACGCGGCCACTGAGCTGCTCGATGTCGACCCGCTCGATCTCGCCCTTGACCAGGTGGTTGTAGGCATCGGCCGGGGTCATCACCGGGGTCGGCAGATCCACGTACATCTCGCGCATCACCTTGGCCACCGCAAATTCCTGGTTGAACGCATGCAGTGCATCGCACAGGTCACGCAGGCCCCAGCCGGCGTAGGCATTGGGATAGTCGGCCGCCAGCGTCGGCAGTGCCTGGCTCAGCGGCGCGTTGCGGTCATACAGTTCCTTGAATGCCATCAGCTCGGTGACCAGCGTGCTCCACTTGCCCTTGGTGATGCCCATCGAGAACAGGAACAGCACCGAGTACAGGTTGGTCTTCTCCACGGTAATGCCGCGGCCCCACAGGAACTTGCTGAGCACCGCCGCCGGAATGCCCAGCTTGCCCATGCTGCCGTCCATCGCCAGGCCCGGGGTCAGCAGGGTCACCTTGATCGGGTCGATCAGCACGTAGTCATCGACCAGGTTCTCGAAGCCGTGCCAATGGGCATCCGGTTGCAGGTACCATTCCTCGCGTTTGGCCACCAGCGGCGCCGGCGTATCACCCTTGTCCAGGCTGCGCTCGACCAGGGTCGGCTGCCACACACTGAACCACCAGTCGTCGCGGCCCAGATCGTCACGGACGTGCAGCATCGCGCGGCGGAACGCGATCGCCTCGTCGTGCATCTCCTGCACCAGCGAACGGCCAGCCTCGCCTTCCATCATCTTCGAGGCCACGTCGCAGGCCGCGATCACCCCGTAGTGTGGGCTGGTCGAGGTGTGCATCATGAACGACTCGTTGAAGCGCTCGGCGTCCAGGTTGCGTTGCGCCGAGTTGCGCACGTGGATCATCGAGGCCTGCGAGAACGCCGCCAGCAGCTTGTGGGTTGAATGCGTGGTGAAGATGATCGCATCCTGCTCACGCGGCTTGCCTTTGGCCATGCCGTAGTGGTTCTCGTAGAACGGATGGAACGCGGCGTAGGCGTACCAGGCTTCATCGAAGTGCAGGAAATCGACCGCGCTGCCGATCTCATCAGCGATCTTTTCGGCGTTGTAGCACAGGCCGTCATAGGTCGAGTTGGTGACCACTGCGATGCGTGGCTTGGAGCCGGCCTGGTAGGCCTGGCTGGCCAGCGGGTTGGCAGCAATGCGCTGCTGCAGCGACTCCGGCGTGAACTGGTCCAGGCTGATCGGGCCGATGATGCCGTGCGCGTTGCGGCTTGGGGTGAAGTACACCGGCACTGCACCGGTCATGATCAGCGCGTGCAGCAGCGACTTGTGGCAATTGCGATCTACGAACACCACGTCACCGCGCGCCACCGTGCCGTGCCAGACGATCTTGTTGGCGGTGGAGGTGCCATTGGTGACGAAGAAGGTATGGTCGGCGCCGAAGTTGCGAGCCGCTTCTTCCTCGGCATCCTTGATCGGGCCGGTGTGGTCGAGCAGCGAGCCCAGCTCCGGCACCGAGATCGACAGATCGCTGCGCAGGGTGTTCTCACCGTAGAACTGATGGAATGCACGGCCGACCGGCGACTTGGTGAACGCCACGCCACCGGCATGGCCCGGCGTATGCCAGGAATAGTTCGACTCGGCCGCATGATGGATCAGCGCCTTGAAGAACGGCGGCAGCAGGTTCTTCATGTAGTCTTCGGCTGCGCGCATCACCTGCCGCGAGATGAAGCTCTTGGTGTCTTCGAACAGGAAGATGAAGCCGTGGATGTACTTGAGCAGCTTGCTCGGCACCTTCTCGATGGTGCGGCGCTCGCCGTACAGGAACACCGGCAGGTTGGCGCGGCGCGCACTCTGCTCACGCAGGAAGGCAGTCAGGCGCTGGAACTCGCCATCCACCTCTTCGCTGCCATCGATCGAAATCAGCACTGCCGAGGCCGCCACGTAGGTTCGGGCACCGGCGCGCGCATCATCCAGGTTCAGGCCGCACAGCACGCGCTGGTCGTTGCTGCGCAGTTCTTCCACCAGGGCGCGGATCAGGATGCCGCCGATGCGCGGCGACTCGTAGTCGTTGTCGATGACAATGACCGGATAGTCCAGGGACTTGAAGTACACGTTGATTCTCCTTGTCGAACTCAGGAACGCTGGGCGCCGACGCTGATGGCCGATGCCTCGCGGGCGCGCTGCCGCTGCTGGCGGCGCTCCTCGCTGAAGAAGGGATAGAACACGGTGATGAACAGCACGAACAGGAAGGCGTACTGCACGATGGTTCCCGACGAGCCGTAGATCGCCCACAGGCAGTACACAACGGTCAGGCTGGTCAGGGTCCAGAACGCACCGGTATGGACCAGGGTGTGCGAACGCTCGACCACGAAGTAGCAGGCCACGCACGAGTAGATGTAGGGCAGCAGGGTTAGTACCACGGCGGCCGACGTGATGACGTCGAACTGTGCCGACGCGGTTTCCGAGGTGGAGGTGACCAGCACCGCCAGGGTCATCAGCACCGCTACGATCAGCACGCCCTTGACCGGCACGTCATCCTTGTTGGTCTTGCTGAAGATGCTCGGGAACAGCCCGTCGTCAGAGGCCGCCTTGGCGCTCTGCGCGGTCAGCAGGATCCAGCCGCCCAGCGAACCCGCCGCGCCGATGAAGGCGCACAGGCTGACCAGCGCACCGCCCCAGCCACCGACGGCCTTGGCCGCAGCCAGCGCGAACGGGGCATCGGAGGTCTGCAGTTCGCCGTTGGGCACCATGCCCATGATCACCGAGGAACTGGCGATGTAGGCGATGGCAGCCAGGAACACACCGGCCAGGGTGGCACGGGCCACGTTCTTTTCCGGGTTTTCCACCACGCCGGCGGTGACCGAAGCGGATTCAACGCCGATGAACGCCCACAGGGTCAGTGCCGCGGCGCTGGAGATCGCGCCGAAGTTCGACTCGCCGGACACGTTGTAGGCGCCCTTGAAGATATCGGCATCGAAGAAGAACCAGCCGAAGATGGCGATGCCCAGGATCGGGACCAGCGCAAAGCTGGTGGTGACCGTCTGCACGCGGCTGACGAAGGCCGGGCCGATCACATTGGCGAAGCTCAGCGCCCACACCAGGATCAGCACCGCGATGCAGCGCACCAGCGGCTCGGACAGGATCGGGAAGAAGTAGCTGAAGTAGCCGACCGCCGCAATCGGGATGGCGACGTTGCCGATCCAGTTGGCGAACCAGTAGATGGTGTTGGTCTGGAAGCCCATGTAGGGCCCGAACCAGTCGCGCGCATAGGCGTATGGACCGCCCGCCTTGGGCGCCAGCTTGCCCAGCTTGGCGAACACGAACGCCAGCAGCAGCGCACCGGCGGTGGTGATCAGCCAGCCCCAGATCGAGGCGGTACCGATCTTGGCCAGGCTGGAGGGCAGCAGGAACACACCGGAGCCCATCATGTTGCCGGCGACGAGGAAGGTGGCTCCGACCACCCCGATTTTCTTTGCTTCTGCCATGACAATCTCCTGTACTGGCATGAGCCCGGTGCGGCCGGACGTGGGGACGGTTGCGCTGGCGTAACGCCGCTGGCGCTTACTTGATGAAGTTGTATTGCAGGCTGCCCTGCACCCGGACCGTGTCGCCGCGCGCGCCGCCCTGCTGTTCCAGGCGCCCGTACAGCAGCTCCATGCCCATCGTCCACGACGGTGCCGGGCTCCAGATCAGGTTGAACACGCCGTAGCGGCTCTGACGGAATGCGTCGGCCGCCAGTGCAGCATTCCGCTCCAGGGTCAGCTGGCCGACGATCAGGTTCGAACGCCACAGCTCGGACCAGTAATGGGTGTAGCCAACGAAACCACCGTGCAGGTCCAGCGCATCAAGGCGGCCATCGGCACCGACCACCGCGTCCAGCCCGGAGCCGGTCAGGTCAGCGGTGTAACGGCTCAGGCCGCGCCCACCGAGGGCACCGAACAGCAGCAGGTCGCGCTCGCCCACCGACGCCGATCCGCTCAGCTGCAGGCCACCGGCCATGCGCCGGTCGCGCTCATCGTCACCGTCATACGCCAGGCTGCGTGCCACCGCGCCCAGTTGCAGGTGGCCCCAGTCGCGCTCCATGCGCGCCGTCACCGTCATATCCGGCAGCCGGTTCACCGCCGCGCGCTCATCGCTGGCACCGGCAAGTTCAGTCTTCGGATCTTCGGCGGCAACAGTCAGGGTGTTGCCCTTGCCCATCGCAAAGCTGTGGTGGATGCCGGCCACCAGCAGATAGCCCGCACCACCCGGACCGGCGAAATCCAGCGTGTCAGGCAAGCTGTCCGGATCCATGAAGCTGGAATAGCCGTAGCCCGCGTAGGTATTGCCAAGCTGGCCATAGGCGTGGCGCAGGCGGAATTCGTAACCATCACTGCTGCCGAAGAAGTCGTTCTCCAGGTAGAAGCGCAGGTTCCCGTGCGAGGTCGGGCGCCGCGCCTCGAAACTGAAGCGGGTCTGCTTGGCATGGATGTTGAAATTGGACACGTCACGATGACGGCCGCCCACTGGCATCGACGAAGGAATGAACTGATCTTCGTCGCCGGCTGCGCGCGAATCGGCGATGGCATCGAGCTTGGCGTAGCCGCCAATGCGGATCACCGTATCGGTGCCGGGAATGGCGAAGAACCCCTTCAGATCCGGGTCGGTTGGGCCGGCCGCACTGTCCGGTCGCGATGCCGCGGTGGAAGGATCGGCCACCGATTCACGCTGCGGCAGCACCGGTTGTGCCACGCCCGGCACCTGGGTGGGATGCAGCAGATGGGTAGCGCCTGCAGGTGCGGTCGCAGGCGCAGGGATCTGCGCGACGGCAGGCGCAACCGCGCCATTACGCTGCTCAAGCCGATCCAGCCGCTGCTGCATGCCTTCCAGTACCTGACGCATGGCCGCGATCTCACGGCGCAGCGCCTGCGCGTCCTCCTTGTCATCAGCCTGTGCATATGCCGGCGTGATCGCCAATACGGTCAAGCAGGCCAGACTCAGTACCGCCACGCGCATTGCATCCTCCCTGGACGTCCATGTTCATCTCGCAGGCCGAACGCACGCATGCGCGGCTCCGGCCCCACGTTGCAGTTGCTGGAAATGCGGATACTGCGTCGACGGCGGCGGCCAGCCTGCGCACTGCAGGCAACAGGACGATGACACTGTCCTGCCCGCACCGATGTCGACTCCATCAAGGCCGCGCTGCCAAAGAGGTGGCGACCGCAGCGGTCTGGGTAACAAGCACGGAGTGAGAATGTCGTGAATGGCTGTGCCGGCCGACCCTGATCAGGGCGTGGCGAGCGCGGCATCCGTCGCGCAGTGACGCTGTATTCCATGCGTCACAGGCTAATCCGCCTGTCGTTTTTGGCCTTGATTGGAATCAAGGCGTGATGCTTGATGTCAGTCACGATTCAGACGTGACGATGAACCAACGTTGCGCGGGCCTGCAACCGGAAGGCCGGCCACAGAATGCAACAGGCCCGCATGCTGCCATGCGGGCCTGTGCAATGTTTCATGAAGCTGGCGCCACTCAGCGCGGGCCAAGCACCGTCTGCAGATCGGCACCCTGCGGCAGGCCCGCACGACGCTGTACCTGGCCCTGTGCGTCCTGGAACAGAATGCCCGGCGTGCCCTGGAAGCCCATTTCGATCATCAGTACCTGATTGGCATCGAGCTTGCCAGCAATTTCGCGGCTGATGTTCGGCAGCGCCTTGATGCCACCGCGATCAAAATCGTGCTCGTTCTGCAGCAGCGCTGCACTCGGGTCACGGGCTGCGAGGATGGCCGCCGCCTTGGCCGGGCTGTCCTCGCGGATGACGCCGACCATGATGTGACGCAGCTGCACCTTGCCCGCATCGACCCACGGCCGTGCCGCTTCCCAGAACTTGTGGCAGTAAGGGCAGTTGGCATCGCTGAAGGTATAGACCACGCGCGGCGCATCGGCCTTGCCGTCACGTACCCAGGCGCTGGATTCCAGTTTGGTCCACATCTTGGCCGACATCGGCGAGGCCACCAGCTTCTCAACGGCCTCAGCGGCTACATCGTTGCCCTCCGCATCGAACAGGCTGCCGACCAGTACATGCTTGCCATCAGCAGTGACATAGGCCGCTGCCGGCTGCTGGCCGCCGACCACGCCGGCGAAACCTCGCAGGCCACCGGGGGCATCGAATTCGGCGACGACCTCGAACCCATGCTTCTCGATGCCCTTCAGCACCGCAGGGCGATCGCCCTTGTTGGCAGCGGCTGTGGCGCTCGCTGCCGGTGCCGCGGCGGTCTTGCCCGGCGGTGTCTGTGCCTGGCTGCAGGCGGCCAATGCCAGCAGGACCGGCAGCAACAGCACCGCCGGGGCGGTGCGCAGGGAAGTCGACAACATGGGAACTCCGTAGTGAGATGCCCGCGCAGGCTACCGCAGCCGGCGCAGTTTGTGTTCAAGACCAGCTGCCGTCAGTTCGCCGAGGTGCAGTTCACGCAGGCGCCCCTCGGCGTCGAAGAACAGGGTCGAGGGATAGGCCTGCACGCCCAGCACCGTGGATGCCGCAGCGTCATCGTCCAGCAATACGTTGCCCAGCAGGAGCCGTTCGCGCGCAACGAAACCCTGGACCTCCTCAAGGGTTTCACCCTGATTGAGGAACACGAACTGCACGTCCGCATGTGCCTGCTGTGCCGCTGCCAAGACCGGCATCTCACGCCTGCAGGGACCACACCAGCTGGCCCACAGGTTCAGCACCAGTGGCTTGCCACGAAACTGCTGCAGATCAACCCTTCCCCCTTGCAGATCAGCAACCTGCAATACCGGCAAGGGCATCTGCCGCTCCTGCCAGGCGGACAACAGCTGACTGCCGCCCGCCCATAGCAGCACACCTGCCAACGCCGCGCCCAGCACCGGGGCGCGCAACGCCCGCCATGGGCGCAACCTCCACAGTCCCCATGCCAATCCCGCAACCAGGACAACCACCAGGTGGTAGCCACCATCGGCAATCTGCAGAATGCTCCACGGCGCCTCGCGATACAGCGCGAAGTTCAAGGCCACGAAGCTGATGCGACCACACAGCAGGCCCACCAGCAGCATGTCCAGAACCATGCTGGGTGCGGAAGGCAGCGGCATGCCGTCCTTCCTGCGTGGCCAAAGACGCGCCACGGCCATCGCCAGCACTACGCACACGAGAATCAATACCACCGGCATCGGCACCGGCCCAACGCTCGACATCAGACCACCTGTTCAATCGTCCACTGGCTGCATGGTCGAAGTGTCGCACTCCGGTTGCAAGCCCGACGATGCTGCCCGCATCAGGCCGCGCTGCGCCCCAGTTGCATCACCGACGGCGATTGCAGCCCGCGCAGACTGCCCGCCACCGACGGCATCAAGGGCCGCTCGCGGCGCTTGCTGCTGACGTGACGCCGATAGTTCGCCGGCGTCATGCCAACGATGCGCAGGAACAACCGGCGAAACGCACTCTGATCGGCGTAGCCGACGCCCCAGGCCACCTCATCGATACCCGCTCCCTGCTGCAACAGGGTCTGCGCCTTGGCGATGCGCAGCCGTTGGCAGTACTCGATCGGCCGCAGGCCGGTGGCCTTGAGGAACCGCCGCTGCAGCGTGCGCGGCTCCAATCCGGAGACTTCGCAGATCGCGGCGAGGGTGGCGCCGCGTGCCGCCGTGGTGTGCAACCAGCGCTGTGCCTTCAATACATCACGATCGCCATGTGCGAAGTTGGCGCTGAAGCGTTCCAGATCCTGCTGGATCGTGGCGGGCACGGTGATGCCCAGCTGCTGCGCCACCGCACTGGCCACGCCCTGCCCATGCAGCCGGTACAACAGCCGCAGGCCCAGGAAGCGCCAGGCCTGGCCCCCGCCGACCGTCAGCAGGTCGCCGTCATCCACCAGCGCCCGCTCGCTCGGCACCCAGCTCGCGGCCTGCGCCTGCAGGCCTGGATGGCGCCCGAGATCGGGGCCACTGACCGTACGCCCGGCCAGCAATCCGGCCCGTGCCAGCACGCTGACGCCATCACTGGCGGCGGCCAGCAGGCTGCCACCGTCATAGTGCGCGCGCAGCCAGTCCAGCAGGACCTCATCCGCGCGCAGGCACGCGCCGGCACTGATCTGGCCGGGAACCGCAATCACAGCCGGGATGGCCGCATCGAGCATTTCCGCACCCGCAATACGGTGCACACCAGTCTGGCTGGCCGGCACGATCCAGCGGGTGACCAGCACCCGCTTGAACGGCCGGCGCTGCTGCTGGGCAAGGCGATTGGCAACGTGCGCCATTTCGGCCAGTACGGAGGCGGCAGACGGATCACCTCCCGGGTATTCAACCACCGCGATCTCGACGAATCCTTCGTTCCTGAATCCTTCCACAGACCACCTCCTCGGTTCGTTGCAGGCCATCGAACGGCCGGTTCAGGCGAAGGGTAGGAACTGGCCCATCGGCGGGGCTATGAAGAAAGTTGCAAAGTGCGCTGAATGCGCGCACCCAGTCCAAGCCTTGACTCTCGACCAGACTCCAGGCTTCACAATGGCCGGCAGCATCCGCAGGAATCCGCCATGAACATTGGACAACTGGCCCGCCAGGCGGGCGTGCCGATCGATACGGTGCGCTACTACGAACGACAGCAGCTGCTGCCGACCGCGGCCCGCTCGGCGGGTGGCTACCGCATCTTCGGCGAGCAGGATCTGCGCCGGCTGCGATTCATCCGCCGCGCCAAGGCGCTGGGCTTCAGCCTGGAAGAGATCGGCGAGCTGCTCGTACTGAGCGATCAGCACTCGCAGGACATGGGCAGCGTGCGCGACACCGCGCAGGCCCGCCTGCAGGACATCGCGCAACGGATGGCCGAGCTACAGCGCATGCACACCGCACTTTCGCAGCTGGTCGACGCCTGCCCCGGTCACGGCACGCTGGACCAGTGCCCGATCCTGGCGGCACTGACCGACAACGTTGCACAGGCGAAAGGCGACTGACATCGGCTTCGCAACGCACGTGAAGAAAAGTGCAACAAATGCTTGCCAACCCCCTGGGGCAAGGCTATTATTTCGCTCCTCAGCGACGTGGGGCCATAGCTCAGCTGGGAGAGCGCCTGCATGGCATGCAGGAGGTCAGCGGTTCGATCCCGCTTGGCTCCACCAATCTTTCGGCATTAGGCCGTCGAAAGGTCGCTAAAGAACATTGATGAGAATTGCGTCCCCATCGTCTAGAGGCCTAGGACATCACCCTTTCACGGTGGCGACCGGGGTTCGAATCCCCGTGGGGACGCCACTCATCACGAACAACGAGGACCCGGCCGATAACCGGGTCTTTTTTGTTCACCGCCTACCAGCAGTCAGGTAGTGGCGTTGCGGTTCCCCTGCCCTCGCGGCCGCGGTTGAACCGGAACGAAAAAAGCTCAAAAAAAGCTTCCACAAACGTGAACACGCAGGTATGATAGGCGGCTCGGTAACACGGGGCCATAGCTCAGCTGGGAGAGCGCCTGCATGGCATGCAGGAGGTCAGCGGTTCGATCCCGCTTGGCTCCACCACTTTCGACATTAGGCCGTCGAAGGTTCTACAACTTGAAGTTTTTCGTGCGTCCCCATCGTCTAGAGGCCTAGGACATCACCCTTTCACGGTGGCGACCGGGGTTCGAATCCCCGTGGGGACGCCAGTTTCAAAACGGACTCTGCTCCCGGCAGATCATCCGGAGTTTCATTGGGGCCATAGCTCAGCTGGGAGAGCGCCTGCATGGCATGCAGGAGGTCAGCGGTTCGATCCCGCTTGGCTCCACCACTTCGACATTAGGCCGTCGAAGGATCTACAACTTGAAGTTTTCGTGCGTCCCCATCGTCTAGAGGCCTAGGACATCACCCTTTCACGGTGGCGACCGGGGTTCGAATCCCCGTGGGGACGCCAATTCTTTAAAACCCCGGCTTCGGCCGGGGTTTTTCTTTGCCTGTGATTCCTGGGAAGGCCCGAGCCGCGCATGGCTGGCCTCAGCCTGGACACACCTCAGAACCGGCGATACATCCCGATCGATGCAGGTGCGGTAGGTGCGAAACCAAACTGCGCGTACAGCCGGTGCGCTTCACCATCTGCCAGAAGGCTGACGTATGCCGACGGCGGCAGGTTTGCCTGCATCCAGCCATCCAGGCGACGCATCACTTCCTTGCCCAGGCCCTGCCCCTGCAGGCGCGGCAACACGGCGATATCGCAGACCTGCAGGTGGCAGCCCCCATCGCCGACGATGCGCCCCATCGCCACCAGCTCGTTGCCCTGGTAGGCGCACACGCCATACAGGGTATTGGGCAGCGCGCGTGCCGCCGCCTCCTGGCTCTTGGCACTGAGGCCCGCCAGCACACGCAGCTGGCAATAGTCCTCGACCGTGGGCACGGCGTCGCGGAACTGGCAGGCGACGGAATCATTCATGCGCTTTCTCCCTGTAGGTCGGGCTATCCTGCCTCATCCATGTCGCAACTGCTGCGACCCGCGCCTGCAGAGTTCCCATGTGCTATTCCGCCCTGATCCGCGCCGACTACGCCAAGCTGGTGCGCGAGTTTGGCGCCATCCTGTCGCTGGAAGAATTCGCGGAGCTGTACGCGCACGATCCCGGCAAGAAGCGCCCCAGAACTCCCAAGGCCATGGATGACGGCTTCGCCGGTGCGCGCACCGAGCAGGGCCGCGACATCGTCGCGAAAATCCAGCAATGGCATGCGCAGGAGCGCCAGGATCTGGAAGCGGAGCTGGCCCGCCAGCGCGAGCGACGCGATATCGCCAACGCCACGCTGGCGACCCGCCCCACCCAGAAGGCACGCAACGACCTGCGCGTAGCCGGCAACCGCATCGATCGTGCGCAGGCCCGGCTGGAAGACCTGCACCGGGTGCAGCTGCTGCCGCGCGACAACCGCATTTTCCCTGGCACCTACGCACCGGTCATGGTCAGCGAGGGCGGCAAACGCGTGATCAAGCCGATGCGCTACCAGTGCCGGCTGCCGGACAAGCCGGTGCGCAACGACATCCTCTATCCCGGCACCTACAACGCGAGGCGCGACAGCCTGGAAGGCTATTGGCGCGGTGCGTTCGGCCTGCGCCACGGCGTGGTGGTGGTGCAGGCGTTCTATGAGCACGTACCGCGTCACGCCATCGCCGGCCGCACGCTGGGTGCCGATGAGAAGGAGCAGGACGTGGTGCTGGAGTTCCGGCCTGATCCTCCGCGCGATCTGCTGCTGGCCTGCCTGTGGGCGGAATGGGAAGGACCGGAAGGTCGCCTGCTGTCATTTGCCACCATCACCGACACGCCTCCGCACGACGTCGCTGCTGCGGGCCACGACCGCGGCGTCGTTCCCATCCGCAGGGAACACCTCGATGCCTGGCTCAATCCCGATCCGGATGATCTGGCGCGCCAGTACCGCATCCTCGACGACCGCGAAGAGATCCGCTACGTGTACGAAGAAGCGGGCTGAATACCGCGCACAGATGAAAAACCCCGCCTGGGCGGGGTTCATGGATCAGGGATTGCCGCCGCACATCGCCTCTTCGCAGAAGGCCTGTTCCTGCAGGCATTGTTCGACCTCACCACCCCGCGCGATGCAGCTCTTGTAGAGCTGGAAACAGGGCTGGCCGCACCACGCGGCAGAGGCCGTACCACCGAAGACCGCCATCGAAAGGACACCCGCAGCAACCATGCGCTTGATCCACTTCTTCATGCCACTCTCCTTGTAGGCCTGAGCATTCAGGCCCGGGCAGGATACGCCCACCGCTTCAGCATGCGCCAATCAGGCCCTGGCGCTGGCGCGGCCCACTGCGCGTACCAGTGCCTGGCTCAGGTCTGCCGAGAGATACGGCTTGACCAGCAGCACGCCGGCCAGCATCGGCTCGGGCAGCTGCTCGGCCAGCATGCCGGTGGCCAGCACGAACGGCACGCCACGCGCCGACAGCGCCGCGGCCACCGGCTCGCTGGTTTCATTGCGGGCCAGGCGGTAATCAAGCAGGGCAACGTCCGGGGTCGACGCCTCCAGCAGGCGCAGTGCCTCAGCGACGCTCGCGGCCAGACCCACCACCGTTGCACCGGCATGCACCAGCTGCATCTGGAGCAGTGCGGCACTCATCTCGTCGTTCTCGACCACCAGCACCCTCAGGTCCTGCAACACTGTCATCGGCTACCACTCCTGGAGGCATTCAAGCCGCCGCAGTATAGCCACCACTGGGCCGAAGCCGACAGGACGCGCCCTGATCGGCCTCCCCACTATGAAAGCCGTGCCGACCTCGTTTACAATCGCACGCTGCCTGCCGGTGTGGCGGAATGGTATACGCAGCTGACTCAAAATCAGCCGGGGGTGACCCCATGAAGGTTCGAGTCCTTTCACCGGCACCAAAGACCCTTGCGGCATAAGGGTTTAAAAGAAAATGGCGTAATGGAGTCGTGAATCTTCCGGCTCCGCCTTTTTTCTTCATTCTCTCTCGCTACACACCGCCGCGCATCTGCTGCAGCCCCGCCCTCAACCGCGCCTTGCTGCGGATGTCCCTCGCTCGGGGTTTCGTCTCCGCCGGCGGCTTGCGCGGCTCCAGCGCTGCCTTGATCCGCTCGATCTCCTTCGCCCCAGCCTCAGCCAGGCGCCGGGCCTGTTGCTGCTGCTCGCGGGTCGGGGGTAGGCCCGGCAGAGGCGTGGCCGGCGCGATGAGCGTGCTGTCGGTCAGGGGGTCCACGGCCTCGCGCGGCGGCAGGCCCGGGTAGAGCCCCACCGCACACCAGTGCTCAGCCAAGCGCCTATTCTGGCGCACGCTATCAGCTGTCACGAACCGTCCCTGCTCGGCGTCCCTACCTTTGAGTGGACCGACTCCGGCCCACACTTAGAGGAAAAGGACGTTAGAAATGAACCGAGCGAACTGGTTTGTGGTCTCTCCCGAGGGTGCCAAAGCGGTTGGACAGCTCCATCACTTTGTGACCACCGGCACATCGTTGCCCTCAAAATTGATCCACCTGGTGTTCTTGCGCGTTTCTCAACTGAATGGATGCGCGCACTGCATAGACATCCACACACGCGATCTACTCAAGGAAGGCATGCCCTTCGACACAATCACCCTTCTGCCTGTTTGGCGCGAAGCCTCGTACCTGTTCTCGGAGCAAGAGCGCGCCGCGTTGGCATGGTCTGAGGAAGTGACGCTTGTCAGCGAGACCCACGCATCTGACGAGGCGTATCAGGCCGTGGCCGCAGCCTTCAGCGAGAAGGACCTTGTCGATCTTACGCTCACCATCGCGGCAATGAACGCGATCAATCGGCTAGGCGTGAGCTTTAGGCTCAAGCCCCGTGCCAAGCCCGCTACCGAGTAACGACACCGGCGAGCGCTGGGCATTGGCCCAGCGCCGCGTCAGCGCCGCTTTGATCCGACTTTTGCCTCCCTCAACCGAGCCTTAGCGGGATCCGTCAGTCTGGGCTTGGTCTCCGCCGGCCGCCGGATCGGCTCCAGTGCCGCCATCACCCGGGCGAACGCGGCAGCAGCCGCCTCGTCCAGGGACTCGGGCTGGCGGTACTGATGATCGACATCGACCACTTCAAACGGCTCAATGACACCTACGGCCACCCGGAAGGCGATCGTCGCCTGCAGTCGGTGGCTGCCATCCTTGATGGCTGCCTGCAACGGGGTGACGATCTGCTGGCCCGCTATGGCGGCGAAGAGTTCATCGCCGCCCTGCCCTCGCCCGATGCCGCCCACGCCCTGGGCCTGGGCGAACGGCTGCGCGCTTCGGTCGAAGCCGCAGCCCTGCCCACCCCTGAAGCCACCGTCACCATCAGCATCGGCGTGGCCTGGCAGGCACCGGGCGAAGACCGCGATCCGCGCGACCTGGTCGAACGCGCCGACCAGGCCCTGTATCGCGCCAAGCATGCCGGCCGCAACTGCGTACGCGGCGACACCGGCACCACGGAAGACTGGTCCGGGCGCCGCGTCTAGACCGCGTGCAGCGCCGCCGCTCCATGCCGATGCCCGGCCCCGCCCTGCACGCGGAAGCTGGCCACGGTCTGCAGCAGCTGCGCCGACTGTTCTTCCATGCTGCGCGCCGCCGCCGACGCCTCCTCGACCAGGGCCGCGTTCTGCTGGGTGCCCTGATCGATCAGGTCAACCGCATGATTCATCTGCTGGATGTCGTCGCTCTGCTGCTGCGAGGCAGTGCTGATTTCGGTCATCAGGTCACTGACCCGGCGCACGTTGATCACGATTTCATCCATGGTGCGGCCCGCGCTCTCAACCTGCGCCGTGCCGGCGCCCACATTGGCAACCGACTCATCGATCAGGTGCTTGATCTCCTTGGCTGCGCTGGCCGAACGCTGCGACAGCTCGCGGATCTCGGTTGCAACCACGGCGAAGCCACGGCCATGTTCACCGGCACGCGCAGCCTCCACCGCTGCGTTCAGCGCGAGAATGTTGGTCTGGAAGGCGATGCCGTCGATCACCCCGATGATGTCGACGATGCGCCGCGACGAGGCATTGATCACCGCCATCGTCTCGACCACCTCATGCACCACATTGCCGCCTCGCGCGGCGACGTCGGCCGCTCCACCGGCCAGCTGGCTGGCCTGGCGCGCGTTGGTGGCCGTGCGCTGCACGGTCTCGGCCAGTCCCTTCATCGACACGGCGGTTTCCTCCAGCGAGGCCGCCTGCTGCTCGGTGCGCTGCGAGAGGTCGCTGTTGCCCTGTGCGATTTCAGTCGCGCCGACTGCGATGGTGTCCGCAGCGAACTTGATCTGGCCGATGATGGCCGCCATCGCCTCGACCAGCGAATTCACGCCTTCGCACAGTTCGGCGATCGGTCCGTTCTTGTCGGTGGTGGCCACGCGCTGGGTCAGGTCGCCCTGCTTGGCGGCAGCCACCACCTCGCGGGTCTGCGCCACGGCGCGCTGCATGGCCTGGTTCTCATGCACCTGCACGGTGATGTCGGTAGCGTACTTGACGACCTTGAACGGCTTGCCGTTGAGGTCCAGGATCGGGTTGTAGGATGCCTGGATCCAGACCTCGCGCCCGCCCTTGCCCAGGCGCCGATACTGCCCGGCGTCATACTCGCCACGCCCGAGTTTCTCCCAGAACTGGCGATATTCGACGCTGCTGCGATGCTCGGGCTCGACAAACAACGAATGGTGCTGCCCGCGCACCTCGTCCAGGCTGTAGCCGGTGGCGGCCAGGAAATTGTCATTGGCCGACAGGATGCGGCCATCCATGCTGAACTCGATCACCGCCTGCGACTTGGCGATCGCGGCCAGTTGCCCCGCCGAGTCGGCCGCCTGCAGCTTCTGCGCGGTGATGTCGGTCGCGAACTTGACCACCTTGTACGGCCGCCCCTGGCGGTCCAGCACCGGGTTGTACGAGGCCTGGATCCAGATCTCGCGCTGGCCCTTGCCGAAGCGGCGGTACTGTCCGGCGTCATATTCGCCGCGCCCCAAGCGCGCCCAGAAGTCGCGGTATTCAGCGCTGCGCGCCTGCTCGGGGTCGACGAACAGGGAATGATGCCCGCCCTGGATCTCCTCCAGCCGGTAGCCCATCGCCTGCAGGAAATTGTCATTGGCCTGCAGGATGGTGCCGTCGAGCGCGAACTCGATGACGGCCTGCACGCGATGCAGCGCGGCCACCTGCGCTTCCAGCTCGGTGCGGTCGGTCACCGCCTTCTCTGTGCGGGTGCGTTGCTGTGGCGCCAGTACGCCAAGCAGCGCACGCCACGGCGACCAACGGGTATGCAGCTCGGCCGGCGCCTGCGCGCCCGCCGTGAAGCCTGGAATGAGCATTGTCTGATCCTCGGTGTCCGGTAAGCGGTTGTGACCCGACGGGCGGGATGCCCGGCGGCAACATCAGTTGCCAGGGACTACAGGTGCCAACCGGCACCTCTCGAGCGACTGCCAAGAGCGTCTGCTGCGGGTGCGATCGGCATCTGGAAGCGGCGGAACACACTGCGCGGACCGCCCATCGGGGGCAGTCCCGGGTCCTGCGGCGGGTGACTGGAGCGGGATCCAGAGGGAGTATCGGCGATGCCGTCGGCCGCTTTAGCGGGATTCCGCGACGTCCGTCGCAACTCCATGCATTGCAGCCGGAATGCGGTAGACGATTGCCGTGTACTTCACGCCCCGCTCACGTGCCACCGCCTGCCCACCGAGGGACTCAGCCAGTGAACGGCTGGACCGGTTCCGTTCCGCCACCGGGTAGCGGAACGCCGCACAGCGCAGGCGCTCGGAGGCCGCCGACCACACCGCCGCCACGGCTTCGCGGCCATAGCCGTGCCCATGCATCACTTCTGCGATCCAGATGCCCAGCTCGGGTTCTGCTTCCCCGGCTCGATGCAGGCCTGCCAGGCCAAGGAATACATCATCCTCGCGCCTGCGGATCACGAACGTGATGTCGGTCCCGTCGGCAATGGTGGGCAGCCACGTCTGCCAGACCGCAGCAAACGCCGCCTCCGACGGAGGCGGCTCGAAGGCCATGTAGCGGGTCAGCCCGGGCGTGATTCCCGCAAATGCCTCGTCGGCGTCACCGGGCGTGAATGGCCGGAGGTGCAGCCGCGGACTGTCGATGGTCCAGTCGTCGGATGTCATGTTCTGCATTGCCTGAGCGCTGAGTACAGCATCGCTCAGCAGAAGGATGCAGCTCAAGGCAGAAAGGTTTACATGACCAATGCGGGATTCCCCAGCCGGAGAAAATGACCAGCATGAAGGTCCCGCAGGACGCTTATCGACATGGAGATCGCATGTTCCCTCGCTTTGCCAGCCTTCTCTTCCTGGCCGTGTGCAGCAGCAGCGCGCTGGCCAACGACACCGCCTATCGACCGGCGTTCCACCCGGACCAGCTGAAGGGACCGCCCGCAGGACGCCCGAACGAAGTACTGGTACTGGGCAGCCCGCACCTGTCCAGCCTGCCGGAGACCTTCACGCCGGCGATGCTGGAACCTCTGCTGCAGCGCCTGGAAGCCTGGCGGCCCACCGCGATCGCAGTGGAGAACCTGTCCGGCCTGCAGTGTGACTTCATGCGCCGCAATCCAGCCCGATACGCGGAGAGCGTAGCGGACTACTGCGTCGATCCGGCCCCGGCGCAGGCCGCCACCGGCCTGGACGTGCCCAGCGCGAACGTGGAGATGGAACGCCTGCTTGCGGAATGGCCGAAGGCGCCAACCGCTGCCCAGCGACGCCGATTGGCCGCAGTCTTCCTGGCCGCGGGCGAAAGCAGCTCGGCAGTCGTCCAATGGCTGCGGCTGCCCAGGGAAGAGCGACGTGCTTCGGACAGCCTGACGCCGGAGCTGGTGCGGTTCCTCGACACGCGCATGACCCGCCGCAACGAGGCCGGCCTGGTGGCCGGCGTCCTTGCCGCACGCCTGGGACTGGAGCGCCTGTGGTCGGTCGACGACCACACTGCGGATTCGCCAACACCGGAATCGCAGCAGAAGGCCTACGCTGCCGCCATACGCGGTGCCTGGGACAATTCCTTCGTCAAAGCGCGCAGGGCGGCCGATGAACGGCTCGAAGCCAATCTTGACCAAGCGGATGGGTTGCTCGCGATGTATCGCGCCTACAACGCACCCGAGGCCGTGATGGCGGCCTTCAACAGCGATTTCGGCGCGACGCTCGTCGAACCCTCGCCGGAAGGCTTCGGCCGCAACTACGTGGGCTACTGGGAAACCCGCAACCTGCGCATGGTCGCCAACATACGCGACATACTGGGCCAGCAGTCAGGCACCCGCATGCTGACCATCGTCGGTGCCTCGCACAAGGGCTACTACGAGGCTTACCTCAACCTGATGCACGACGTGCAGCTGGTCAGTTCGGATGAAGTTCTGCGCTGACGCAACATGACATGGGGGATGCGGTGACCATCCACCGCATCACTCCACCGCGTTCCTGCCCGCCCGCCAGAGCACGATGCAGGCGGCACCGATGCAGGACAGCGTGAATACCAGCAGGGCGACCGCGCCGCCCTGCAGCACCGGCAGCAGGGCCTGCGCGTGCAGGTCGCCGCGCAGCTGTTCCGCACGCAGGCAGGCGGCCAGGGCCAGGCACCAACCGACCAGGGCCGGAGCGAAGGCACGCACCGTCACCGGGTTGCAGACATTCATGGGATCGCCTGTACGAGGGGAAGTGCACGGAGTATTCGCGCACGCCCTCTCACAGGCTGAGATCAGCCCTCGATCGGGTCGATGTCGTCGCTCGGCAGCTCACTGGCCTCGCCCTGCACCTGTACGTTGTTGCGACCCATTGCCTTGGCCCGGTAGCACTGGGCATCAGCCGCCGCTACAGCCTGGTCCACGCTCATCCCGCCCGCCAATGGCGCGATACCGATGCTGGCGCCCACATGCAGGCGATCCCGGTCCCACGGAATCGACAGCGATGCCAGGGTGTGCAGCAGTTCACCGCCGATGCGCGCTGCACGACGCGGTGTGCAGCCGGACAGGATCACCGCGAATTCGTCGCCGCCCAGCCGCGCCACCACGTCCGAATCGCGCACGCCGTGGCGCAGCACGCTGGCCACCGCCCACAGCACGGCATCGCCGGCCAGATGGCCCCAGGTATCGTTGACCGGCTTGAAGCGGTCCAGGTCGATGTACATCAACGAGGCGGCCTGGCCGGTACGCTCGACGCGGGTGATCGCCTGCTGCAGATGCACCTCGAAGCCGCGGCGGTTGCTCAGCTCGGTCAGCGGATCGATCTCGGCCAGATGGCGCGCCTCGCGCTGGCGCGCGCGCTGCTGGGTGTCATCGCGCAGCACCCACACTGCGCCCCGTACATGACCTTCATCATCACGCAGCCAGGCACGGGTCAGGTCAACCGGAATCGTGGCTGTGCCCAGGCGCAGCAACAGGTCGGCGTGCAGGTCCACTGCGTTGCTTTCCGGGTCCAGCAGCACGGAGACATCCAGCACTGAACCGGGTGCGTACTCGGTGGTCAGTGCCAGCACATCCTGCACCTTGTGCCCGGCCAGCGACAGCGCGCCATCACCGGCCAGGGTGCGCACCGCGGCGGCATTGGCGTAGTCGATGCGGCCATCCAGGCTGACACTGAGCACCAGGTCGGCCACCGCATCAAGCGTGATACGGCTGCGCTGCTCGCTCTCGAACAGACGCTGCTCGCTGCTGCGCTGGGCGCTGATGTCCTGGATCTGCGACACAAAATGCAGCGGCTCGCCGTGCTCGGTGCGCACCAGCGACACCGACAGCCGTGCCCAGATCACCTTGCCGTCGCGATCGAGATAACGTTTTTCCAGGTGGTAGTGGCTGCGCCGCCCGGCCAGCAGGTCCTGCACCAGGGCCAGATCGGTCTGCAGGTCGTCGGGGTGGGTCAGGCGCTGGAAATCAACCTGCAGCAGTTCTTCGCGGGGGTAGCCCAGGATCCGGCACAGTGCGTCATTGACGTCCAGCCAGCGCCCTTCCAGCGACACCAGCGCCATGCCCAGCGCCGCCGACGTGAACGCACCGGCGAATTTCTCTGCCGACAGGCGTGCTTCGGCACGCGCCTGCAGGATCTCGGTAATGTCGATGGACATGCCGACATAGCCGATCCGCGCGCCGCCGGCACCATCCATGCGGCTGATCGACAGGCGCACCTGGCGTGGCTGGCCATCCTTGCGCCGCAGTGTCCACTGCCGTGAATAGGTCTGCTCATCGGCGCGGGCGCTGAGTGCTTCAAACGCGCCCGGCAGGCTTCCGTCCGCAGCCGCCAGCGGACGCAGCCAGGCCGCCAGCTCGTCCGGATCGTGGAAATCACCCAGTCGCCGCTGGCCGACCACTTCTTCGGCGCTGTATCCCAGCAGGCGTTCCGCGCCGGTATTGAACAAGGTGATGGTGCCTTCGGTATCGGTCGCGATCACCGCCACCTCGTCGGATGCGTCGACCACGGCCTGCAATCGCTGCCGGCTCTCGGCCGCATCCTGTCGCGCCTGCTGCAGCTCGGTCACGTCGGCGTGTGCACCGGCCATCCACAGCGGTCGTCCCTGCCCGTCCCATTCGAACACGCGGCCACGGTCGTGGATCCATATCCACTGGCCATTCTTGTGCCGCATGCGCAGCAGGCAGACATAGTTGTCGCTGCGGCCTTCGAAATGGTCCTCCAGTGCCGCATCGGACAGGACGATGTCGTCGGGGTGGACCAGCTTCAGGAACGTCTTCTGGCACACCGGCTCCAGCTCTTCCAGGCGATAGCCGACGATCTCCGCCCAGCGCGCATTGACCCGCATTTCGCCGGTCTGCACGTTCCATTCCCAGGTGCCGGCTGCGGTGCCGTCGATGATCATCGCCAGGCGACGGCGCTCCTCGGCCAGCTCCTGCAGGCGCCGTTCGAGCAGCCCGTTGCCGTTGCTTCCCTGGCCCGCCATCAACCCGCCCCGCGGCCCGCACAGGCGGGCAGTGGCCGCAGCACAACGCTGCAGCCCTCAACGAAGACAACGGGTCCTGCTGGCGTCATGGCCCTCCCCAGCGACAGCGGGGTGGCCGAACGCCTCCCCTCAAGCGCAAGTGTGCGCAATCACGGGGAAAACCGACAAGTCCCTCACCACGAATCAAGCGTGACGGGGGACACGGTCCTCAACTGCGCTTGGCGCGGGCGAAGGCCTCGGCCAGGGCATTGTTGGCCGGGGGCGCGGACACGGCGGGACGGCCACCATTGCCCTGGCCCCGGTTCGGCCCGCGGTTCGGGCCGCCTGCGTCGCGGCGCGGCCCCTGCCCGCGCTCATCGCGCTGGCCCGAGCGGCTGGTGGCCTGCCCGGGGGTGTCGTCCAAGCGCCGGGTCAGGGCGATGCGCTTGCGGGCCACGTCCACCTCCAGCACCTTCACCTTGACGATATCGCCGGCCTTGACCACGTCGCGCGGATCCTTCACGAACGTATCGGAGAGCGCCGAAATGTGGATCAGGCCGTCCTGGTGCACGCCGATATCGACGAAGGCACCAAAGGCCGCCACGTTGCTCACCACGCCTTCCAGCACCATGCCCTCGCGCAGGTCCTTGATGTCCTCGACACCCTCGGCGAAGCGCGCCGCCTTGAACTCCGGACGCGGATCGCGGCCCGGCTTTTCCAGTTCCTTCAGGATGTCGCGAACGGTCGGCACGCCGAAGGTGTCGTCGGTGAACTGTTCTGCTTTCAGGCCACGCAGGAAGCTGCCATCACCGATCAGCGCCTTGATCGAGCGCGCGGTGCTGGCAACGATGCGCTCGACCACCGGATAGGCCTCCGGATGCACCGCCGAGGCGTCCAACGGCTGATCACCGTCGGCGATGCGCAGGAAGCCGGCGCACTGCTCGAAGGTCTTCTCGCCCAAGCGCGCAACCTTCAGCAGGTCTTTGCGACGCTTGAACGGGCCGTTGTCGTCACGATGGCGCACGATGTTCTCGGCCACCGTGGCCGACAGGCCGGACACCCGCGACAGCAGCGCGGCAGACGCGGTGTTCACGTACACGCCGACAGCGTTCACGCAGTCCTCCACGCGCGCGTCCAACGCCCGGGCCAGACGGTACTGATCCACGTCGTGCTGGTACTGGCCGACACCGATCGCCTTGGGTTCGATCTTGACCAGTTCGGCCAGCGGGTCCTGCAGGCGGCGGGCGATCGATACCGCGCCACGCAGCGACACATCCAGGCCCGGAAACTCCTTGGCCGCGAACTCGGAGGCCGAGTACACCGAGGCACCGGCCTCGCTCACCACCACCTTCTGCAGCTTCGGGTTGCCAGCGGCCTTGATCGCTTCACCGGCCAGCTTGTCGGTTTCGCGGCTGGCGGTGCCGTTGCCGATCGCGATCAGCTCCACGTTGTGCTTGGCGCACAGCTGCTTGATGGTCTGCAGCGACTGGTCCCACTGGCGGCGCGGCTCATGTGGGTAGATGGTATCGGTGGCGACCAGCTTGCCGGTGGCATCGACCACGGCAATCTTGCAGCCGGTCCGGATGCCCGGGTCCAGGCCGAGCACGGTCTTCGGGCCGGCCGGTGCCGCCAGCAGCAGGTCCTTCAGGTTGTCGCCGAACACCGCGATGGCTTCGGCCTCGGCCTTTTCGCGGGCCTGGTTGAACAGGTCCAGCAGCAGATGGGTATGCAGCTTGGCGCGCCAGGTCAGGCGGCAGGCGTCCAGCAGCCAGCGGTCGGCGGCACGGCCCTGGTCGGCAATGCCGGCCTTGCGCGCCACGCGCCCTTCGGCGTACTGGTGGCCAGCCTCGGCATCATTGCCCGGGTCCAGCTCCAGGAACAGGATCTCCTCGCGGCGCGCGCGGAACAGCGCCAGCAAGCGGTGCGAGGGAATCTTCGCCAGCGACTCGGCGTGTTCAAAATAATCGCGGTACTTGGCACCTTCGGTTTCCTTGCCCTCGGCCACGCGGGCACGGATCACGCCGGATTCGCCGAGCCAGGTACGCAGTTCGCCGACCAGCGCAGCGTCTTCGCCCCAGCGCTCCATCAGGATCGCACGCGCGCCTTCCAGCGCAGCCTTGGTGTCGGCAACGCCCTTGTCGGTGTCGACGAAGGTGGCCGCGAACGTCTGCGGGTCCTGCGTCGGGTCGGCCAGCAGGCCATCGGCCAGCGGCTCCAGACCGGCCTCGCGGGCGATCTGGGCGCGGGTGCGGCGCTTGGGCTTGTACGGCAGGTACAGGTCTTCCAGGCGGCTCTTGGTGTCGGCGGCGAGGATGTCGTTGCGCAGTTCGTCGCTGAGCTTGCCCTGCTCGCCGATGCTGGCCAGCACCGCCGCGCGGCGGTCCTCCAGCTCGCGCAGGTAGGTCAGGCGCACTTCCAGGTTGCGCAGCTGGGTGTCGTCCAGGCCCCCGGTCACTTCCTTGCGGTAGCGCGCGATGAACGGAACGCTGGCGCCCTGGTCGAGCAGGCCGACTGCGGCGCGTACCTGGGCGGACTGGGCACCGATCTCGTCGGCGATGGTCTGGGCGATCTGCTGGGCGAGCGCGCTCTGTGCGTTCTTGGCGTCGTGCATTGCTTCAGGTCTGTGCCGCGTTTCGGGAAGACCCCATTCTGGCAACCCACGACGGAGCCGGACAAGGCATTGACAGGGGGAGAGGTTCAGCGGCGGGGCCGGATTGGACGCCGGCATCCTGGCAAGGAGAGGGCTCGGACTGGCCCTGGGCTGGGATGCCGGCGCGGGCGCGCGATGGTGGGCGCGCCCTGCCGCGTGTTGCGGAGGTCAGCGGTAGTGGCGGGCGGCGCGCTGCATGACGATCTCGTCACGCATGCCTTCCAGGGCCATCAGGCGGACCTTGCCGACACCCTGCAGTTCCATGAACCGCTCCGTGTAGAACTCCGGCCCCAGCGCGGTGTCGGCGCGGGATTTGCTGAAGCCGTAGGGCACCACGCCCTTCTCGCCATCCTTGCTACCACCGACATAAAGAACGATTGCCATGTGATGTATTCCTCCAAATTGCTACTGCGTACTGCACTCGATGAGCGATGCTGCGAGCTCATCGAGGGAGAGCTTACCGCGTCGAACCTGACTGGAACGTCACGAAGGCTAATGACGATCGGTTGCATGCAGATGACGGCGGGATCGCAGCAGAATGCTTACGGATCTTTAACTTCCGGCTAACGAATCGGTGGGGGATTCCTGCCAACGGCGCAGCCCCTCGTGGGTGGTTTGGTTGGTCGCGGAAAGCCGGTTTCCTGCAGGCTGGCCGGGAGGGTGGGTAGGCCGGGGACGCCGTGAACCCATCCATGGGGCTTGGCCGCGGCATCCATGCCGCGGACACCCCGCCCTACCCACCCTCCCGGCCGCTGACAGATTCCTGGTGCCTGCCGCCACCCACGGAGAAGAAAAAAGAAGATCAAAAGCAAAGGCAGCCTGGCTGGCCGCTTTTTTGTTGTAGAGCCGAGCCTGCGCTCGGCTTCGCGGGCTGGCCTGAAAGCAGCCGAGCGTGGGCTCGGCTCTACACGAGCAAGCGCAGCGCGCGACCCGCTTTTGCCGTTCTTATTCTTCTCCGTGGCTGGACGCGCACGGAAACTGTCAGAGGTCGGGCGGGATGGGTTCGCGGGACCGTTGGCGCCATGGATGGCGCCATCGAGCCCCCATGGATGGGTTTACGGCGTGTCCCGCGAACCCATCCCGCCCGGCCCAATCGCATGAAACGTATTCCGCGACCACGCCACGAGGGGCTGCGCCGTTGGCAGGAACCTACGGCCACCAGCCGTGCCCGAACCGGGCAAAATGATCGGCCGCGCGCTCGAATGGATTCCGCGCACTCACCCCGCCACACAGCAGGTACACCGGCAGGTACAGCGGCCCCAGCACCATGTACTGGTAGACGTGCGCGCGTTCGTGGTCGTCCAGCCGGATCAGCGGCTCCACGCCCCACCCCGCCTGATGCGCATAGGTCCGGCACGAAATGCCCAGATCATGACCGGTATGCAGGATCACATTGCCCAGCGTGATCGCCCCACCCGGCCCCCACGGCCAGCGGTCGAACACCAACGCACAGTCACGGCCGCTCCAGCGCAATGTCGCGCCGCCGAGCATGCCGGCCAGGCCGCCGATCAGGCCGATCAGGGAATTGGGTGACGTCCACACCGCGCCCAGTACCTGCAGCGCGCGCAGCCAGATCGGCCAGGGCTCAGGGGCAGTCTTCAATCGGCCTCGTTCGGCATCAGCAGCCACAGGATCAGGTAGACCAGGATGCCAGGGAAGGCCGCCGAGCCGATCGAGACCAGCACGAACACGATCCGCACCAGCGTGGGGTTCCAGCCGAAGCGGTGGGCGATGCCGCCCATCACGCCGGCAATCATGCGGTCGTTCAACGAACGCGACAGCGTGCGCGGCGTGGTGTTCATGGCGGTTCTCCTGGGCTGCGGGAAAAAGCAGTCGAGCATGGCTCGACTCTACACCGCCCCCATGTCTACGGCGTGCGGTGGCGCAGGGCCTGCAGGCGTGCGCCGAACCAGGCGGCTGCGGTCTGTTCAGGCTGTCCCGGGCACTGGATGCGGTAGGGCTTGCCACTCATGCTGCTCTGGCTGGCAGCGCGCTCGATGAACTGCTCGGCGCTGTCCACCATGTCCTTCTTCAGCAGGTAGTCGTACTTGCGCTGCAGGTGCGCACGCGCATCACTGCCATCGTGCCAGCTGCCATTGCGCTGGAAGCGGCATTGGGAGCCGTCCAGGCTGGCGATCAGCTGGGCGATCTCCCGCCGTGCATCCGCACTGGGTGCGGCGTGGGCAAGCGGCGCTGCCAGCAGTGCCGCAAGAATCAACAGAATCCGGTACGTCATCATCCCCCCAGGTCAGTCGAGCATGGCTCGACTCTACAGGTCACGCGCCTTCAACCAGCCATCGATCGTAGCCGGTACTTCGCGCTGCGCACGGCCGGAAACGTAGATGCCAATATGCCCACCACGGAAACTGGACTCGGTGTAGTCGTCCGTGCCCAAGCGCCCATGCATCGCGCGCGAAGCATCCGGTGGCACCAGATGGTCCTGTTCTGCATAGATGTTCAGCACCGGCAGGGTCACCTGCGACAGATCCACCGCTTCCTCGCCGATCCGCACCGTGCCGTTCATCAATCCGTTGCCCTGGTAGAACTGCTTGATGAAGTCGCGGAACGCCTCGCCCGCCAGGTCCGGCGAGTCGAAGATCCACTTCTCCATGCGCAGGAAGTCCTCCAGCGCGGCCTTGTCATCGAGGATGTCGAGCAGGCCCACGTACTTCTGCACATTGAGGCGGAACGGCTTGAGCATCAGGTAACTGGCATTCATCAGGTCGGCCGGGATGTTGCCCAGCGTATCCACCAGCAGGTCCACATCCACCTGCCGCGCCCAGTGCGAGAGCATGTTGTCGGCCGTCTGGAAATCGACCGGGGTGACCATGGTGATCAGCTTGCCCAGCTTCTGCCGGCGCAACGCGGCGTAGCAGAGTGCGAACACGCCGCCCTGGCAGATACCCAGCAGGTCGACCGGGCCACCACTGCGCGCACGCAACGCATCGACGGCGCCATCGATGTAGCGCAGCAGGTAGTCCTCCAGGGTCTGGAAGCGCTCCGAGCGATCCGGGTAGCCCCAGTCCAGCACGTACACGTCCTGGCCCAGCGCCAGCAGCTTCTGCACCAGCGAACGGTCAGCCTGCAGGTCGACCATGTACGGCCGGTTGACCAGCGCGTAGACGATCAGCAGCGGCGTACGCCGGGTCGGTGACTGTTCGCCGACGAAGCGGTACAGCACCACCTTGCCGTCGCGCCAGACTTCCTCACGCGCGGTCACGCCATAGTCCACGTCTTCCACCTGCGGCAGCAGCTTCAGCCCTTCCATCAGCTTGCGCTGCATGGCCAGGGTTTCCTGCATCAGGTCATCGGCGTTGAAGCCCAGCGGCCCCTTCATCGGTCACGCGTCCGAGTGGAAGTGCGAGGTGCGGCCTTTTTCGCTGACGCCTTTTTCGCAGCCGCCTTCTTTGCCGGCGCGGCCTTCTTCGCGGCCTTGCGTACGACCGGCTTCACCTTCGCCGGCGCCGGCTGCGCCACTGGGTCCACCTCGGCAGTTCCAGCCAGCACCGCCACCTGTGCCTGCAGGCGGCGCAGGCTGCGCTCCAGCTCGGCGATACGGCGGTGTGCGGCATCCATCTCGCTGCGGGTCGGCAGGCCGATGCGTTCACTCATCTGTTCCACCTCACGCTGCAGGCCGGCGCGCAGGCGCATCTGTGCGTTGCCCAGCGAGGCATATACCTGCTGGAACGGCTCGGACATGGCGACCTTGGCGTAGGCCTCCTCGGCCACTTCGATCCACAGGTCGAACATCGCGCGGGCGCTGGTCAGCTGGGTGCCGGGCTGTTCGTGCTCGGCCAGGCGCTGCTCGAACAGCGCAAAGGCCTCATCCAGCGCCTGCCTGATCTGATCAACGTAGGCGCGCGAATGCTGCTGGTATTCCTCCTGTGCGCGCAGCAGTGCCTGCCAGCGCGCCTGGTGTTCGCGGCCCGGGCCGAATGCCGGGCTCTGCAGCCACGGGCCAGCCTGCAGCTGGAACTGCTGCAGCCATGCGGCGAATTCGGGCACGGCGGCGCCGGCGTGGGTGCTGCCACGGGCCCCCTGCAGCATCCACTGCAGCATGCCGTCGCCCTGCCCCTGTACCGCCTCGCGCCAGGCCTGTGCCACGTCCGCGCTGCTGGCGTCGCGGCCGGCGAAACGCGCGGCCACTTCCTGCATGGTGCCGTACCAGCTGCCCGCCTGTTCGCGGAACCGGCGCACGGCATCTTCCGGTGCGCCCTGCCCCTGTTCGGGCAACAGCTGGCCCCACCAGTCGAACAACCGCTGCCAGCTGCCGGGGTCGTCACCGGCCGGCGCACCGGGCGTGCTCGCATGGCGCAGGGCATCGCCCCAGGCGCCGAAGTACTGCCGCGCCAGGGCTTCGAAATCGCTGCTGCCGGCGTCATGGGCCGAGCTGGTCATCACAGGCCTCCGCTGGGCTGGCTCATGGCTTGGGAATGCGCAGGGTCTTGCTGATCATCAGCGACCCGGACAGGGCGAACAGCAGCACCATCGGGTGCAGCTGCCACGGACCGATCTGCCACTGGCCGAACCAGAGGTCCTGGCCGATGGCATCGGTACCGGCGGCGATCGCCAGCACGATCACCAGCACCAGGCTGGTCGGGATCGGAGTGCCCTCGAAAAACCTGACCTTGCCCTCGTCGCCGGCCAGCGCCTCGGCGGTGACGTTGTAGCGCGCCAGGCGGCTGACGCCGCAGCAGACGAAGTAGCTCAGCACCAGCCAGTCCCAGCCGCCCTGCATGCCGCAGGCATAGGCCAGCGCCGCCGGCGCCACGCCGAAGGAGATCACGTCGGACAGCGAGTCCAGCTCGCGGCCCAGGGTAGAGCTGGACTTGCGCCAGCGCGCGATGCGCCCGTCGAGGGCATCGAAGATGAAAGCCAGCGGGATCAACGCCATGCCGAACAGCAGGTAGCCGCGCTCGCCGTCCTGCAGGAAGCGCATCGCGGCAAAGACCGCACCGGTGCCGCAGAAAGCATTGGCCAGGGTGAACCAGTCGGCCAGCTGGAATTCGCGCAGCATCGAGAAGTGACGTTTCATGGGGTCTCACGGAGCATCAAGGCCCACAGGTTACCGCGAGCGCCGCCACTGGCGACAGCGCTGGCAGGACCCAGCCTTCACCGCTCCCTCACCTGTCCTCACCAGCGGTGAATTTTTCGCCACCCATCTTGACAGCCTAGGGGGGTGGCGCCTGTCGCGGCTTATCCACAAAGTTGCCCACGCGTAATCCACACCCCCTGTGGACAACCAGATCTCACCGACTGCGACGTTGGACATTTACTCATCACCCTGCATCGGGGTTTCCCTACTTCCCAAGCCACAAGGTGTGGCGCTATGGTCACCGGCGGACCCGCCGCCGCCACGTCCGAAACTCTGTAATGGACGATGATGATGCTGGATGCTCCCACCCTGGCCGCACAACTGCGGCAGCCCCATGGCGAGGCCGCGTTGGCGGTCGCCGACTCGATGAACCGCAGCAACGGCGCACTCAACCTGGCCGCGATCGGGCTGCTGGCCGTCGGCGCCGGTGAACAGGTCCTGGAGGTCGGCCCGGGCAATGCGGCCTTCGCGCCGCTGATGCTGCAGGCCACCGGCAGCCACTATCTGGGCATCGAGCTGTCCACCGCCATGGTCGAGGCCGGCAACCAGCGGCTGGCCAGCGCCGGGTTGGCCGAGCGTGCGGCGATGCGGCACGGCGACGCCCATGCGCTGCCGGTCGCCGATGCCGCGATGGATGCCGCGCTGGCGGTCAACACCCTGTACTTCTGGCCGAACCTGGCCCCGGTGCTGGATGAGCTGGCGCGGGTACTGCGCCGGGGCGGCCGCCTGTGCCTGGCCTTTGGCGACGCCAGCTTCATGCGCAGCCTGCCATTCGCTGCCGACTTCCAACTGCATGAGCTGGATGTGGTGGAGCTCGCACTGCGGGTATCGGGCTTCCGTGTCTCGGCCTGGCGCAGCCACCGGGAATCCGCGGCCGGCAATGACGGCCAGACCCGCGAAAAGCACTTCCACCTGCTGTTGGCACAGCGGCGCTGAAGCTGCCCGCCTGACCGAGTGGTAGAGCCGGCCGCTGGCCGGCTGCCCCGACGATTCCGGATTGCCGGCAAGCGGCCGGCACTACCCAGCCTGCACCCGCCTCCAGCGAGCAAAACAGAGCACCTGCATCACCAGCATGGCCAGCAACCCCAGCGGCCACGCCCACCACAGCCCGGCCAGACCGTGCCGGGACTGCAGCCACATCGCCAGTGGCAGCTCCAGCAGCAATACGGCCGCCATGCCCAGCAACGCGGGCAACAACACCGTGCCACCGCCTCGCATCACTCCGACCAGCACCGCACTGCCCCCCATCGCCAGCACGCCCCACACCACGGTGCGCAATTGCTGCGTGGCCAGTTCGCGCACGTCGGTCGCCGCCAGGATCAGGCCAGTCAACCAGGGCGCCAGCGCCACAACCAGCACCACCACCCCGCTCAGTATCGCCAGTCCAAGCAGCACGCCGGTGCGGGCGATGGCGGGCAGCCGTGCCGTACGTCCCGCCCCCATCGCATGCGCGGCGAGGATGGTGGCGGTGATGCCCAGCGACATCGCAGGCAGCTGCACCCAGCTCATCAACTGATTGACCGCGCCGTAGGCGGCCGTGGCGGTATAGCCGTGGCGATTGATCCAGCCCAGCAGCACGATCTCGGCCACGGCCAGACTGAGCATCTGCAGCGAGGACGGTACGCCGATGCGTAGCATCGGACGGATGAGTGCTCCATCGAAACGGATCGATCGCAGTAACTCATGCCCCGGTGCCAACGGGTGCCCAATCCGCTGCCACCGCCACATCAGCCAGGCCAGGGCCAGCAGCGAGGCGAGCGCCGCCGAGACTGCCGCACTGGCTGCGCCCAGCCGCGGCAGGCCGGCCCAGCCCAGGATCAGCAGCGGCGTGCACAGCAGGCCGACCACCGTGGCCAACAGCAGCGCATGCAGCGGCGTCTTCGCATCACCCACCGCGCGGCTCACCGCAGTGGCCAGCCACAGCAGGAAGAACACCGGTGCCGCCAGCAACAGGACACGGGCATAGACGATGGATTCGCCGAGGATCGGGGCCGGCGTACCGAGTGCCACCAGCAGCTCTGGTGCGAAACCGCCGCCCACCGCCATCACCAGCACTGACAACAGCAGAATCAGTGCCACCGCACTGCCGGCCACCGCGCGCGCCTGCTGCGGCCGGCCCGCGCCCCAGGCCTGGCCGATCAGCACCATGGCACCGGTCGCCAGGCCCATTACCAGGGCCAACAGCAGGAAGAAGACCGGGAAGAACGCTGCGGCGGCAGCCACCGCCTGCGTCCCCAGCAGATGGCCGAGGTAGATGTTGTCCAGCGTGCCTGCGGCAAGCTGCAGCGCATTGGTCAGCAGCATCGGCAGCAGCAGGGCCAGGTAGGTGCGCCACAGCGGTGGTGCGGCCGGGGGTGTCGGATGTACAGGGGTGGTCATGGGATTCTCTGGGCAAGGCGCTGCCCTGCCCGGCGTTTCCGCCAGCAAAGCAAGCACAGGGGAGCGGGCCGTGGCCCGCGATCAGGTGGCGCCGCTGCTCAACGACGGCGCGATGGCTCAGCCGTCGGCGCTCTCGAATGCCAGGCGCAGGGCGTGGTTGCGCACATCCTCGGGCCAGCTGCGCAACGCCATTTCCAGGCCCGACCGGTCGTGCGCGAACAGGACACGGATCGCTTCCTCGAAACCAGGCAGGTCACCGGCGATGGTCTGCAGGAAGTGATAGGTGCGCTCGCTGTGGCGACGCTGCTGGTCCTTGTCCGCACCGGCACGGCTGGCCGCCTCCACCAGCCTGCGCAGCACTACCGAGGCCCCACCGGGCTGCTCGGCCAGCCACGCCCAGTGGCGCGGCAGCAGGGTCACTTCGCGGGCAACCACGCCCAGCTTGGGGCGGCCGCGACCGCGCGGGGCAACAGGTGCGTCTTCGGGAGCGATTCCGGCGTCCGCTTCCACGGCCGATGGAAACGCCTCCGCCACCCGCGCCAGCAGTTCTGCGTCGCTGCCGCGTGTGTCGAAATCATGGGTGCGACCGGTAGCGTTGTCGAACACCAGCAGCGGACCGGCAACGTTGCCGGCGCGCAGCTGTTTCAGCGCAAGCGCCGCCACCTCCGGGGTACCGGAAGCGACCAGGCGATGGCCGTCGAAACAGCTGAAGGGAGGAAGTCGGGACGCAGGCATGGCAATGGCATCAGAGGCGATGCGCCAATATTGCCCGGGTAATTTGCGGCCGTAAATATTACCCGGGCATTAATCAACCAGAAGAGCGTGCCAACCACGGTTGGCCCCCACCGGAATGGGTGGCACCCACACGATTCGCCAGGTTACAGACGGCTGAAGGACCAGCTCACCATGCGGCCGTCCTTGTACGGCATCACGCCGTGGAACGGGCGAGGGTCGGTATCGAACACCAGCGGCAGGAAGTTGCGGTCGCCCTCCCACATCGGCAGCGTGTCCAGCTTGTCCAGGTCCACCCACTCCAGCGTGCCCTCGTGGTTGCCGCCGTGCGGGGTGCCCTCGAATCCATCGATGACGAACACGAAGCCCAGCCAGTCTTCGCCGTGCTTGCCGAAACCCGGCCAGCTGATGGTGCCGCGCAGGCGCATGCCGGTGCAGTCGATGCCGGCCTCTTCCTGGATCTCGCGGCGCATGCTGGCGGCCACATCCTCGTCCGCTTCGATCTTGCCACCCAGCCCGTTGTACTTGCCCAGATGATGATCACCGGGGCGGGTATTGCGATGGATCATCAGCACCTGGCGACGATCGGGCGACAGCACGTAGCCCAGGGTGGCGACGATCGGGGTATACGGCATGGGGCAGCATCCAGCGGCAGGTCAGCCGTGGATTATGGCCGATCAGCGCACCAGCGACAGGCGGCGCTCGGTGGGCGTGCCGGCACCATCGGGATCACGGCGCAGGGTGGCGACGCCGTGGCCGCGCTCGGCCAGGTATTCCAGCCACTTGCCCAGGAAGGTATTCATCCGCATGCGGTGGCTGATCAGCTCTGCCGGCGGCGGGTACAGGCCCATCGTGTCCTGCCAGCGGCGGCCCACGTAGCAGTGGGTGGTCTCGGCCTGGCGGGCGTCACGGTACAGCCGCACATAGGCCGACGGATCCGGCTCTCCGGTGACCGGGTCGGCCAGGTCATAGGTCAGGCGCAGTTCCACCGTGTAACGGTGGCACTCGATCACGTCCAGACGAACATCCAGGCCGTCGCCGATCGAGGAAATGTAGCTGCCCGCCACCAGTCCGGCCGGTTCGAACAGGCGCACCAGGTGGCGGTAGTTCTCCGCGTACAGGCCCATGAGCCAGCTCAGCCGGCTCAGGCGGGGAATGCGTTCGGTGCGGGGCAAGGCTCGGGCCATGGGTCGATCCTACACGTTGGTGCTTCAACGTGGGGGCGGGATCGCCCCGGCCAAAGGGGCCCGGTATCGACCACCGGTCGATACCCACCACGCACGAGGGTTTCCCGCAGCATCGGTAGGCCACGACCGTTGGTCGTGGCGCGCGCCTCAATACAGCTCGCGCTGCAGCCCCAGCGTGGCCAGCACCTTGCTGGAGATCTCCTCGATCGAGGTATGGGTAGTGCTCAGCGTCGGGATCCGCTCCATCTGGAACATCACCTCGGCCGCGGCCACCTCGCGCTTGCAGGTATCCAGGTTGGCGTAGCGCGAGTTCGGGCGGCGCTCCTGGCGGATCTGCTGCAGGCGGTCCGGGTCGATGGTCAGGCCGAACAGCTTGCGCCGGTAGTTGCGCAGCCGTGGCGGCAGGCGGTCGCTTTCCAGGTCCTCGTCGGTCAGCGGGTAGTTGGCCGCGCGCACCCCGTAATGCAGGGCCAGGTAGATGCAGGTGGGTGTCTTGCCGGCGCGCGACACCGCCACCAGGATCACGTCGGCGTCGTCGTAATTCACCGCGATACCGTCGTCATGGGTCAGCGCGAAGTTCATCGCGTTGATGCGGCGGTGGTAGGTATCGAAGTCGACCATGCCATGGGCCTGGCCCACACGGTTCACGCGCGAACTGGACAACTCACGCTCCAGCGGCTCGATGAACGGCGCGAACACGTCCAGCATCAGGGCACCACTGTCGGCCAGGATCAGGCTCAGGCTCTGGTCCACGCAGGAGTTCACCACGATCGGCCGGACCTGGTACCGCTCCCCCGCCGCCTGGATCCGGGAACAGGCTTCCCGGGCTTTTTCGGGGTCGTCGACAAACGACATCCGGTCGGTAATGAAGCTGAACCCGGAGAACTGGGTCAGCAGGCTATGCCCAATGGTTTCAGCGGTGATACCGGTTCCATCGGAAACGTAGAACACCGGACGGATGGTCGACATGCGCGCTTTTACCCCCTACGAAGCCTAAAAGGGCCGCCAACACAAGCTTGTGTCGACAGCGGTCTGCCCGGCATCATATCGGCTTCTTCCTACGGACGCGGCCACTCAGCCCGCCTCGGGCGATGGCCAAACGGAGCATCGCGCTTGAACGAGAACATCCTGTGGTTGCACGAACTGCGTCTGGCCGACCTGGCCCGCGTAGGCGGCAAGAATTCCTCGCTGGGCGAGATGATCGGCAATCTGGCCGGTCTGGGCGTCTCCGTTCCCGGAGGTTATGCGACCACCGCTGAAGCCTTCAAGGACTTCATCGCGCACAACGACCTGTCCAAGCGCATCTTCGACAAGCTGGCCACGCTGGACGTCGAGGACGTCAACGCGTTGACCGCCGCGGGCAAGGAGATCCGCAGCTGGGTGATCGACGCGCCGCTGCAGCCGCAGCTGGACCAGGACATCCGCACCGCCTACGCCAAGCTGAGCGCTGACAATGGCGGCGGCGACGTGGCCGTGGCCGTGCGTTCGTCGGCCACCGCCGAGGATCTGCCGGATGCGTCCTTCGCCGGCCAGCAGGAAACCTTCCTCAACGTCACCGGTGCCGACGACGTCGTGCACAAGGTCAAGGAAGTGTTCGCCTCGCTGTACAACGATCGTGCCATTGCCTACCGCGTGCACCACGGCTTCAAGCATGAGGACGTGTTCCTGTCCGCCGGCGTGCAGCTGATGGTGCGTTCGGGCGTCGGTTCCTCCGGCGTGCTGTTCACCCTGGACACCGAGTCCGGCTTCCGCGACGTGGTGTTCGTCACCTCTTCGTTCGGCCTGGGCGAAATGGTCGTGCAGGGCGCGGTCAACCCGGACGAGTACTACGTCTACAAGCCCACCCTGCAGGCCGGCAAGCCGGCGATCCTGCGCCGCTCGCTCGGCAGCAAGGCGATCCGCATGGTGTATTCGGACGTCCCCGGCGAGCGCGTGAAGATCGAGGATACCCCGGCAGAGCTGCGCAACACCTTCTCGATCAGCGACGAGGACGTGCAGGAACTGTCCAAGCAGGCGCTGGTCATCGAAAAGCACTACGGCCGCCCGATGGACATCGAGTGGGCCAAGGACGGTGTCAGCGGCAAGCTGTTCATCGTGCAGGCACGCCCGGAAACGGTGAAGTCGCGCAGCCACGCCACCCAGATCGAGCGCTTCGCGCTGACCGAAAAGGGCGGCAACGTGCTGGCCGAAGGACGTGCCGTCGGTGCCAAGATCGGCTCGGGCGTAGCCCGCGTGGTGAAGACGCTGGACGACATGAACCGCGTGCAGCCGGGCGACGTGCTGATCGCCGACATGACCGATCCCGATTGGGAGCCGGTGATGAAGCGCGCCTCGGCCATCGTCACCAACCGTGGTGGCCGTACCTGCCACGCCGCGATCATCGCGCGCGAGCTGGGCGTGCCGGCCGTGGTCGGTTCGGGCAACGCCACCAAGGTCATCGAAGATGGCCAGCTGGTCACCGTCAGCTGCGCTGAAGGCGATACCGGCTTCATCTACGAGGGCAAGCTCGGCTTCGAGCGCACCACCACCGATCTGGGCAACATGCCGCCGGCACCGCTGAAGATCATGATGAACGTGGCCAACCCGGAACGTGCCTTCGACTTCGGCCAGCTGCCGAACGCCGGTATCGGCCTGGCCCGCCTGGAAATGATCATCGCCAGCCACATCGGCATCCACCCGAACGCGCTGCTGGAATACGACCGCCAGGATGCCGCGACCAAGAAGAAGATCGACGAGAAGATCGCCGGCTACGGTGATCCGGTCAGCTTCTACGTGGACCGCCTGGCCGAAGGCATCGCCACCCTCACTGCTTCGGTCGCGCCGAACCCGGTGATCGTGCGCCTGTCGGACTTCAAGTCCAACGAGTACGCCAACCTGATCGGCGGCAGCAACTACGAGCCGCACGAAGAGAACCCGATGATCGGCTTCCGCGGCGCCAGCCGTTACGTCGACCCGAGCTTCTCGGCCGCCTTCGCGCTGGAGTGCAAGGCCGTGCTGCGCGTGCGCAACGAAATGGGCCTGGACAACCTGTGGGTCATGATTCCGTTCGTGCGCACCCTGGAAGAAGGCCGCAAGGTCATCGAGGTGCTGGAACAGAACGGCCTGAAGCAGGGCGAGAACGGCCTGAAGATCATCATGATGTGCGAAGTGCCGTCCAACGCACTGCTCGCCGATGAATTCCTGGAAATCTTCGACGGCTTCTCGATCGGCTCCAACGACCTGACCCAGCTGAGCCTGGGCCTGGACCGCGACTCGTCGATCGTCGCGCACCTGTTCGACGAGCGTAACCCGGCAGTGAAGAAGCTGCTGTCGATGGCGATCAAGGCAGCACGTGCCAAGGGCAAGTATGTCGGCATCTGCGGCCAGGGCCCGTCCGATCACCCGGATCTGGCCGAGTGGCTGATGCAGGAAGGCATCGAGTCGGTGTCTCTGAACCCGGACACCGTGGTCGATACCTGGTTGCGCCTGGCCAAGCTGAAGGCCAACGGCTGATGCCGTAAAGGCCGCAGGCTGACGTCGTGTTCATCGGCGTCAGCCGATACTGCTGCTGCACGCAAGCCCCGCCTCTGCGGGGCTTGCTGTTTCTGGCGTCCTTGCACGCCACGCGTACCTCGCACCTGTCCCGCAGCAGCAAAGGAATTTCCGCATGATCGCCGCCGCACCGCCCTCGCCCGCCGCAACGCCCTGGTTCCACTCGCTCGACTGGGAGCGCCTGCTGGAAACCTACGGCGTACCGTTGCTGGCCGCGATCGTGGTGCTGCTGGTCGGCCTGTGGGTGGCACGACGTCTATCCAATGCAATGCCACGGGCGACCGCGCGCATGGGCGTGGACCCGATGCTGGGCAGCTTCCTGCGCAACGTGGTGTATGCCGCATCGCTTGTGATCGTGGTGGTGCTGGCGATCGGCACGCTGGGCGTGCAGATCACCCCGTTGCTGGCCGTGCTCGGCACCGCTGGCCTGGCGGTCGGTCTGGCATTGAAGGATTCGCTGTCCAACATCGCCTCGGGCGTGATGCTGGTGACGCTGCGACCGTTCCGCGTGGGCGATGTGGTCACCGTGGCCGGCCAGACCGGCACCGTGCGCGAAGTGCGCATCTTCCAGACCGTGCTTACCGGCGCCGACAACCAGCACACCACCATTCCGAACACACTGATCACCGCCGCGCCGATCATCAACCTCACCGCCGAACCGACCCGTCGCGTCGAACTGGTGATCGGCATCGGCTACGAAGACAACATCCAGCTGGCACGCGACACCGCGCTGGCGCTGATGAAGGCCGACCCGCGCGTGCTGCAGACGCCAGCACCGGACGTGGTGGTATACGAACTCGGCGCGCACGCGATCAACCTCGGCATCCGCTGCTACGTGAAGTCGGCCGACTGGTTCGGTACCAAAGTCACGTTGCTGGAACAGCTGAAGCTGGGCTATGACAAGGCCGGCATCAACATCCCGTACCCGCAGCAGGACATGCACCTGTACCTGCATGGCAAGGATGGCGGCGTGGTCGAAGCGGACGCGCTGGTGCGCGACAAGCCCTGATCCAACCCGGGAGTGCCGACCAACGGTCGGCACCCACCGATGGGCATCAGGCCTCGGCGGCCTCTTCCAGCGCCGGGTAATCGGTGAAACCCTTCGCACCACCACCGAAAAATGTGGCGCGATCCGGCGGATTCAGTTCTGCACCCGTACGCAGGCGCTCAGGCAGGTCCGGGTTGGCAATGAACGGCCGGCCGAAACCGATCAGGTCGGCCCAGCCTTCGGCCAGCGCCTGCTTGGCGCGCTCGGCGGTGTACTTGCCGGCGTAGATCAGCGTGCCCGGGTAGACCATGCGTAGCGCCTGCTTGAACGCCACCGGCATCAGCGGCGCATCATCCCAATCCGCTTCGGCAATGTGCAGGTAGCCCACCCCCAGCTCACCGAGCAGGTGTGCGGCAGCCAGATAGGTCGCCTGCGGCGTATCGTCCACCGCCCCCTGTAGCGTGGTCAGCGGCGCCAGGCGCACGCCCACACGCTCGCCACCGGCAACCTCGACCACCGCCTGCATCACCTCGCGCAGGAAGCGCAGCCGGTTCTGCAGCGAACCGCCATAGCCATCGGTACGCTGGTTGGCCTGCGAGTCGATGAACTGGTTGATCAGGTAGCCATTGGCGCCATGCAGTTCGACGCCGTCGAAGCCCGCCTCCAGCGCATTGCGGGCGGCCTGCGCGTAATCGGCGACGATGCCCGAAATCTCGTCTTCGCGCAGCGCACGCGGCATCGAATGCTGGATCATCTCGCCGACGCCGGCTTCGGGACCTGCCCCTGTCGGGTCGACGAACACTTTCACGCCATCGGCCAGCAATGCCGAGGAAGACACCGGCGCTGCGCCATCGGGCTGCAGGGCCACATGCGAGACGCGGCCGACGTGCCACAACTGCGCGTAGATGCGGCCACCGGCGGCGTGCACCGCATCGGTCACCTGCCGCCAGCCCTTTACCTGTTCGGGGCTGTGGATGCCCGGCGTCCAGGCATAGCCCTGGCCCTGCGGGCTGATCTGGGTGCCTTCGCTGACAATCAGGCCGGCACCGGCACGCTGCGCGTAGTAGGTCGCCATCTCGGCGGTAGCAACGTTGCCGGCAGCCGCACGCGAGCGGGTCATCGGCGGCATCACGATCCGGTTGGGCAGGGTCAGCGGGCCCAGACGGTGGGAGGTGAACAACATGGCGGACATCTCTTGCGGGGGGAGTGCCAGCAAGAATGGGGACCGCCTGCGAAAGGCAACAGGCGTGTTGTGGCAAAACAGTTGTGCCCGGCAGGCAAGGATGGCCCGGCATGAAGGCTCATCCACGCATGGCGTGGATCTACTCCAGGCGGGGTTCGATCTTTACCGCGCCATGCGCCACGCGGTCATAGCAGGTGCGCACCACGTCTTCCCCGTACTTCAGCTCCAGCCGGCGCACGATGAAGTGACCGCGCGCCATGTCCTGGTAGTAGTCGGTGAACATGGTATTGAGCGTTGCACCTGCAGCGGCACCGACAATCGGCACCGCCTGCGCGGCGAATTTCTCGGTGACCACCACGCCGAAACGCGCCGCCACTTTCTCCACCATCTTCGCCAGCAGCTTGCCGGCCTCCTTCGGTGCCACGCCCAGGGTCAGGTCGCGGCCGGTCACCACGCGCCCGGCCAATTCGGCCGACAGGTGGCGCATCACGTCGGTGGTGAAGCCGCGGGCCAGGTAGTAGCCGGTCTCGCTGGCGTCATCGCGCGGCGAGTTGCCACCCAGCGCAAACACCTCCAGGCAGGCCTGGCGGGTGCTGAACTCGGACAGGTCAAAGCCCTCGCTGCGGGCCACGTCGGCCACCGCGCGCATCATGATGGTGGTCGACACCGGCAGCTCGATGAACAAGGCCGCAAAGCCAAATGCCCCGCCGACCGCGCCGGAGGTGGCCGCCGCCAATTTGTGCCAGCGGGTGGAGGCCCCCTTGCCCGGGGTGTTGTCCATGCTCCACAGCGCGGCCTGCGCCGATTTGGTCAGCGCCGCCTGCACCGCACCGTGGATGCGGTTGGAGACCGAACTGGGCAGTGCTTTCACCGCGAACTCCAGCGGCGTGCCAACCAGGTTGGCCATGCGCGCGGTCAGGGTCGGCGCTTCCAGCAGCGCCACCGCCCGCTGCAGGTCGGACCAGTCGCGGGCGTCGTGGGCGATGTCGCGGGGGAGCAGGATGGGCTCGTTCATGGCGCCGATCTTAGCGCCAGGGAGTTGAACGGTTCGTCGCGGGGCACGACAGAGGGGTCAGAGCCCTTTCCGCTGGAAAGGCATCCGCCCCCGGCGCCTTGCCGGCCAGCGGCCGGCACTACCGATCAAGGCGTCGAAAGGCCGGAAAGCGCCCCCATGAACTGGCGGTAGTGGCGCAGCTCGGCGATCGAGTCGTGCACGTCGCTCAGCGCGGTGTGGTTGCTGTTCTTGCCGACGCCGGCGGCCACGGTCGGCGCCCATCGCTTGGCCAGTTCCTTCACCGTGGACACGTCCAGGTTGCGATAGTGGAAATACTTCTCCAGGCGGGGCATCTGGCGGTGCAGGAAGCGGCGGTCCTGGCAGATCGAGTTGCCGCACATCGGCGACAGGCCGGCCGGAATCCACTGTGCCAGGAAGTTCACGGTCTGCGCCTCGGCCTGGGCCAGCGTGGTGGTGCTGTCCACCACGCGCTGCCACAGGCCCGAACGACGGTGCTGGTTGCGGTTCCACTCGTCCATCGCTTCCAGCGTTTCCAGCGGATGATGGATGGCGAATTCAGGGCCCTCGGCCAGCACATTGAGCTGGGCATCGGTAACCACCGTGGCGATCTCGATGATCGAATCGTTGTCGGTGTCCAACCCGGTCATCTCCAGGTCGATCCAGATCAGTCGCTCGTTGGCCGCGCCGGTGTCCGCCATTGTGTCGCCTCGTTGCTGGGCAGGCGCGCGGCCTACCGGTGAAGGAAAGAGGCGCCCATCATACCCGTTCGCCCCTCAGCCCTCGCCGACGTGGTCTTCCAGCAGCAGCGGCGGCTTGCCACGTTTGGCGCGGAAATAATTGGTCAGGCGTGTACTGGCTTCCTTGGCCAGCACCCCGCCGTGAATCTCGACGCGATGGTTGTGGCGGGCGTCGCCAATGAGGTCGAACACGCTGCCGCAGGCGCCCGTCTTGGGGTCACTGGCGCCGTAGACCAGACGGGCGACGCGTGCATGCACGATCGCCATCGCGCACATCGCGCACGGCTCCAGGGTCACATACAGCGTGCTGCCAAGCAGGCGGTGGTTCGCCAGCAGCTTTCCGCCGGCCCGCATCGCCACGATCTCGGCGTGCGCGCTGGGGTCGTGCGAGGCGATGTTGAGGTTCCAGCCCTCCCCCAGCAGCTGGCCATCGGCACCCACCAGCACGGCTCCGACCGGAATTTCGTCGAACTCGCGCTGCGCGCGCTCGGCCAGCGCCAGCGCGTGGCGCATCCAGTGTTCATCGGTGTCGTGCACCGGCACGCCCAGGGCGTCGGTCATGGCGGTTCTCGCGTGTGTGCAGGGCCAGGATGGCCGCCGGGGCCGCATTGTACGCCCCGGGCCGTACAGGCGCCGCTAGCGCGCGTCGAAGCGCTCGCGGGCCGCATCCAGCGCCGGGAAATTGTGCTCGGCCCAGCGGTCCAGGGCGGACAACGTCTCGACCAGACCGTGCGCGACCTCGGTCAGACGGTACTCGACATGCAGCGGTTTGCTGCCCCGGTCACACCGCTCGACCAGCCCATTGCGCTCCAGCTGTCGCAGAGTCTGGGTCAGCACCTTCTGCGAGATGCCTTCGATCTTCCGCAGCAACGCGCCGTTGCGTTGAGGGCCCTGCGCCAACGCCGGCAACAGCAGCATCACCCACTTGCCGGAGATCAGCGCCAGCGCATCGCGCGCCGAGCAGTCGGCGGCATACACGTCTCCGGGATAGGCCATGGTTACCTCAAGGTGCGTAATTGCCGGGGCATGCCGGCACCGCGAGGATGGTCGCACACTCCTCGAACACCTCGCCCCATGCACGCCCTGATCCTGCTTGCCCACCCCGAGCCCCGCTCCTTCAATGCCCACCTCGCCGCGCAGGCGGCCGAGCAGCTGAGGCACGACCACTCGCAGGTGGATGTGGTCGACCTGTATGCGGAAGGCTTCGATCCGCTGGAAGCGGCCTGGCACCATCCACGGCGCCTGCAGCCCGAGCGCTTCGATGCCCAGCGCGAACAACGCCACAGCGCCGAACTGGAGCAGTTACCCGCCGATGTGCAACGTCACCTGTACCTGCTGCGGGTCGCAGACCTGGTGATCCTGCAGTTCCCGCTGTGGTGGTTCGCGGCGCCAGCCATCCTCAAGGGCTGGCTGGACCGCGTGCTGGTATATGGGCCGATGTACAACAGCCGTCAGCGCCACGAACATGGCGTGATGCAGGGCAAGCGTGCATTGCTGAGCGTCACCACCGGTTCATCGGCACGGGCATGCGCGGTGGACGGCCGCGAAGGCGACACCCGATTGCTGCTGTGGCCGTTGATGTACAGCCTGCGCTACGTCGGCTTCGAGGTAATGGAGCCATGCGTGGTGCATGGCGTGCGTTCCGGGCTTGCAGCGGAACGCGTGCAGGCCCACGACGAAGCACTGGTTGCAGCCACCCTCTCCTACCGCGAGCGACTGACGCACTGGCGGCAGTGGCCAATCGTGCCCTTCAACGACAGCGATGACTTCGAGGATGGGGTGGTGCTGCGCGCGGACGCGACTGCGCACAGCCCCTTCATCCGCCACCGCGACGCGGGATGAATCTTCGCCTGCAGGCGCTACCGGAAAGCCTCATACTTCGCACTCTTCCGAAGCACCTTGGTGAACCCATGACCACCCTGCGCCCCTCTCGCGCCGACGACGGCGCCGCCCTTGTCGACCTCTGGCGTCGCGCCGTCGACGCCACCCACGACTTCCTCAGTGCCGAAGACCGCCAGGCCATCGATGCCGAAGTGGCCGGTTTCCTGCCGCAGGCGCCGATGACCGTTGCTGTCGATGCACAGGATCGGCCGCTGGGCTTCATGCTGATCGACGGCACGCACATGGAAGCGCTGTTCATCGATCCCGACGTACGTGGCACCGGGATCGGCCGGCAACTGCTGCAACACGCACTTGCCCAGCATCCGCAGCTGAGCACTGACGTCAACGAACAGAACGCACAGGCCGTCGGCTTCTACCTGCGCATGGGCTTCGTCGAAAGCGGCCGCTCACCGCTCGATTCGCAAGGCCGTCCGTATCCGCTCATCCATCTTCGGCATAACGGATGACATCCGTCGGCAGCGGCCACGTGCTAGCGTGGCTGCTTTCGACCAAGGAACGCCGTGCATGGATGGTGCAAAAGCCCTGCTGACCCTGTTTGCGCTGGGCATCAGCCTGGTCTGGATCCTGGTGCCATTCGCCATCTTCGCCGTGCGCAACCTGCTGCGTGAGGTACTGGTCGAGCAGCGCCGTACCAACGAACTGCTTGAACACATCGGCGGCTACCGCATTCCGAAGCCGCAACCCGAACCGACTGTCTGGCGGGCGCCCTGAGCCGGAACGTGCCAGGCCCGGATCAGGCCGTCGCCTCGAAGGCCGGAGAGTACTGCACCTCGCCCTGTGCCAGCGGAGGCTGCAGGCAAAGTGCCTGGAAGTACTCTGCAGGCACACCCGGCAGGACCAGGCCCGGCTCGGCACGGAAGCCGAAGCGACCGTAATAGGCCGGCTCGCCCAGCAATACACAGCCATGTGCACCCTGCTGACGCAGTGCTTCAAGTGCGGCGTGCATCAGGGCCGCACCGATGCCCTGCCCCTGCCACGCGGGTAAAACCGAGATCGGCCCCAGGCCGAACCAGCCCGTGCTGCCATCGCTGATCGTCACCGGCGACACCGCCACATGGCCGATCACCTTCCCGTCCATCTCGGCCACCAGCGAAACGCTCAGCTCCCCGAGGGCGCGCAGGGCGTCGACGATGAACTGCTCGGTATGGCTGCTGTGCGCCGCATCCCGGAATGCGGCCTCGGTGAGCGCACGGAGGGTGGCATGATCATCAATGGCTTCGGCACGGATGGTGTAGTTCATGGCGTAATGTTCGCTTGCGTGAGCATTGGGTGAATTTGCGACCGTTGTCACAAATTTGCGGCGAAATGTCGAGCGCGAGGCGCAATCGCCCCGCGAACCTCGAATCGCCCGTGCCGCAATCGATTCGGCGACACCACCGAACGCTGAATGCGTCAAAATTCCGTCGCAGACGCCCTGCCGTCGCTGGCGTCAGGTTTCCAGAACACTCCATAATCGATAAACCTGTCACCAGGGAAGGATATATGGACACGGACGCACGATGCAGGATGCTGCCATGGATGTAGGCAAGCCGACACGCAAGGGACGCCATCTGGTACCGATGGGCCTCTTGCTGGCACTGACGGCCTGCTCGCCCTACGCGGACGCAGAGCGTGACGTTGCCGCAGGTGGACGCGGCCTGGCCAAGCTCAACCCGTCACCGCAGCAGGGCTACGAGCTGGTACTGACACTGAAGGATGCCCCTGGTCCCTTCGCGGTCGTCGAGGGCGTTGCCCAGTACGACGTCAGCAACCACAAGGACTGCGGCCGAGTCCTGAGGGCGACCGGTACCGCCAGCCGCATTACCAGCCAGGAGCTCGTCACGCTGCGCAAGGTCGGTGAGAACGAGTATCGCGGCACGTTCTACCTCGACCGCATGCAGGACGAGGATTACTACGGGCGTGGTGTCTGCCATTGGGCGCTGACGGGAGTCGGTGCGATGTTGCGCGCTACGACCGGCGAGGCGGATACGCGATTCCTGACGTTCGTCGACAAGGAGCGCATGGACGCGAGGAGCCCATTGACTCTCTATTATCCGAGGGTTGCCTATCCTCGCGCCGAGCTTGCTGCCAACTACCCTGCCAGCGGCAAAGAGAATCCTTCGGAGTACAAGGAAGAGCTGCGCGACGCGCTGTTCTCAACCACCACCACTGTGCAGAAACTCGCGCCATGAGCTGCCAGTTCAACCATCCCTACCCCCAAGGAGGCCGACATTGCGCCACAAGATGATCCCGTGCCTTGCTCTGCTTCTATTGACCGCCTGCAATCCGGAGACCGCCATGAACCAGGAACGTGCCGCTGCTGAAGCCGATGTCGCCCAGGGTGGGCGTGGCCTCGCCAAGCTCAACCCCAGCCCGCGCAAGGCCTATGAACTGGTGCTGCGCCTGAAGGATGCCCCCGGTGATTTCGCAGTGGTCGAAGGCGTAGCGCAGTACGACGTCACCAACGAAGACCAGTGCGGCCACATCGAACCAGCCACCGGTACCGCCGCACGCATCACCAGCCAGGAGCCGGTGGAGCTGCGCAAGGTCGCTGACGGCGAATACCGCGGCACGTTGTACGTGGACCGCATGCTGGATGAGGACTACTACGGCCGTGGCGTGTGCAAGTGGGAGTTCACCGGCGCCGGGGCGATGCTGAAGGCAACGGGTGCTGAAGGCGAAACGCGCTTCCTGACCTTCGTCGAGGCCAAGCCACTGACCGAAGGTAGCGCGCATACGCTCTACTACCCGGACGCGGCCTATCCGCGGGCACCGCTTGCTGCCAACTATCCGGCCACGGGCAAGACCAATCCTGCAGACTACGTCGCCGAGCTGCAGGGCAAGCTGTTCACCATGAGCCTCAGCGCCAGTGAGGTCACCCAATGACCATCACCTCTCAGGACTACGCCGCACTTTCCGATGACGCCTATAAGGATCGTGCAGTCGGGCGACGGGCTCCGGGCCAGGAAGAGAAAGTCACGCTCAACGGACACGAGTACAAAGTACTTGAGCATGTCGACAATCGACTCAACGGCTACCAAGGCACCATTTACCAACGCACCGACACCAACGAGATCGTCGTCGCTCATCGCGGCACCGAACAGATTGCTCGTGATGCAATCCTCACCGACGGAGGCATGGTCGTTGCCCGCACCAACGTGCAGGCCCCCGATGCCATCGCCCTGACCAAAAGCGCGCTGGACTATGCGAAGCAGGAAGCTGCATTTGGAGGCCGCGCGCCTCAGGTCACCGTCACAGGCCACTCCCTCGGCGGCGCCTTGGCCCAGATCACCTCGCACCATTTCAACGTCAAGGGCGAGACCTTCAACGCCTATGGCGCGGTCAGCCTCAGCTACCGCATTCCGGAAGGCGGCAACACCATGATCAATCACGTCATGGCGTCCGATCCGGTCAGCGCCGCCTCGCCGCATTTCGGCCAGGTCCGCATCTATGCCAAGCCCGACGAGATCAAGACGCTCGCGGCAAACGGCTTCAGCAATCACGCCCTGCGTGATCTGATTCCGGACCGGCCGATCATTGCGGCGACCAGCTCGTTCGGCGCGCACAAACTGGGCAACTTCCTCGACGAAGGCTCGGTGCTGAAACATCCGGAAACCCAGAAGCTGGCAAAAGACAACGCCAGGATGATCGAGGAGTACCGCGATGACGTCGAGTCACTGCGTCGCGGCGTCACCCGCGCGGCACGGGGCATCCCGGGCGGTGCCATCGATCTGTACGACCACATCCGCGGCCCGCTGCAGCCCGGTGAACCGGCACGCCGCGAAGCGGAGAAGAACGGCCATAACACCAGCATGCTGCGCATGGACGATGCCAATCACCTGGGCAACCCACTGTTCAACGATGCGATCCGCGGCGTGCACGCGCAGGACGTTCGCGTCGGCCGCGTCCCGGATGTGATGAGTACGCAGTTGGCCGGTAGCTTGGCGGCGGAGATGCACGCTGCAGGCGGCAAGCGCATCGACGAGGTGGTGATGAATGCCGACGCCTCACGCAGCTTCGCGGTGCAGGGCCAGGGCGGCGACCCGGCACACCTGCGCGTGTCGGTGGACACGGCGGTGGCGATGAACACGCCGCTGGAGCAGAGCAGCCAGCGGATTGATCAGCAAGCCGCGGGACAGCGATTGGCACAGGACCGCGATCAGCAACTGGAACAACAGCAGAACCAGACCCGCAGCATGCAGGCCTGATGAACAGCGCGGGAGCCGGTCATTCCGGCTCCCGCTTTACTTCAGCATCGCGCGTCAGGGGCTGGAGGCCGCGACCGGCGCCGACGCACCGGCGGTTACGAACAGATCCGGCCCGGAATCCGGGAAGCCACCACAGGCGCGATCGCCCGGCGCTACCGGGTCACAGGGCCACTGCGCCCGCGCGACCTTCTCACGCAGCTCGAAGCGATCCCCCGTCCAGACCACGAACGCGATGTGCTCGCGGTTCCAGTCACCGTAGGCGCGCGGACCGCCCTTCTGCGCAGACTCCGGGTACTGCACGAACCAGCGCATGGCCGGGCCGTACTGCAACTTGCTATGGTCCAGGCTGATCCGTCCCTTACGCGACAGCTGACGCGCACGATCGACCTCCGTGACCGGGGGCATGGCCGGCATGGCATCGGCGGTCACATCCCTCGGCGCCGCGTCCCCGCGGACCTGGTACACACGCTGGGCCACGTAGGCCTCGCGGCAATCACCCGCTGGCACGCGGACCGGCTCCTCGCCGTACTCATCGCGGTTGGCGACCTGGTCGCTGCAGGTGAACGGTGCTGACACCAGATAGAACGTGCTGTCGGCGTCGCGCCCTTCCAGCGAGCGCACCCAGATGTCGCCCATCCGCACGATGAAGTCCGGGCGCTGGCCTTAGCCCGGCACCGCCTTGAACCACGCCTTCTGCTGCACCTCACGCTCGCGCCAGCTGCGCGGCAGGTGGATGTCCTGCTGGGGCAGCGCGACCAGCAGCGCGGCCAGATGCGCCGGCATCGTGCCCTGGCACGCGCCGATCAGCAGCTCGCCCTGGGTCGCCAGCCGCCCGGCCAGATCCACCGGGCAGCGGGCGCCAAGCGCGCGCTCGGTGGCCTGCTCGGGCTGCAACGGCACGATGGCCAAGGCGGGTGGCGCGGGAGCTACCGCCGGGACGGCTGGCTCGACGACGGCAGGCGGTGCAGCGACAGGCGCCACCGTTGCGGGTGCAACGGGCACAGGCGTCGGGCCTGCGGCCGGCGCCGGCTGCGCGTCCACCACAGGTGTCGCAGGAGGTGTCACGGCAGCCGGCACTTCGGGAGCCGGTGCCGCGGCAACAGCTTCGGCCGCCGTGGGTGCTGCAACGTGCGCCGTCCCTGCAGGCGCGTCAAAGGCCGCCTCGGCAGCGCGGGGCGTCTCCACGAGGGGTGCTGCGGCCTCCTGAGCCTGTGCCGACGCTGCGGCGAGTCCAAGTGACAGCAGCCAGAGTGACGGCAGGCGGCGCACGGATGCACTGCAGTGGGCGGCGGCGTGCCGGGCATTCGGGGGAACGATTCGCATGTGGTGTCCTTACGAGTGGGTTTCCATGTCGGCGCCACAGGGCGCCACGCGTCGTACGTAAAGCGCCTGCGGCCACCCTGCCCGCAGACATCAGGTGCTACAGGGATCGAGAACGCTGCTCCTGCTCGCGGGCAAGCGCAGCCGCCGGGTCCTGCTGGGCGACGCTGGCAGCCAACTGCTGGCTGCTCTGCGCCAGTGGCTGCTGCGCCGCCTGTTCGCGATCGACCGATGCGCGCAGCATGGCCGGATCGCCCAGCCCACCCTGTACCGCAAACAGCGTGCGACCGTCATTGCCGGCCAGGAGATGATCGATGCGCGACAGGCCGGCTTTATGCGCCCCCAGCGCCAATACGCCAGCGGTATTGTCGAGCTCTTGTATGCTGCGCAGTCCACTCTGTGCTCCCATCTGCTGCAGGCGTCGGCGTGCATCCTCGAACAACGCGTTGCCGGGCTCACCAGTTTGCGACATGTCTCGGGCAACACTCTGCGCCGGCGCACCGACCTCACCCCGCTCCAGCCGCGCCATCACGTCCGGCGTCAGCTTCTGCTGCCAGACCTCGAAGCGTTGCCGGCGCGCCTCGATGCCATTGAGGGCGCCATTGAGCGCATGCGTTGCTTCGCGCACATCCTCGCGCGCGGCTTCCGGCACACGTGTCTGCCACTGCCACACCGCAATACGGCCTGCGTGCTCGGGCTGCGCGGCCAGTTCCGGCTGATTCACTAGGTCCAGATCCAGCGCCTTGCCGGCACGCTCGTAATTCTCCTTGCCGACCAACGGCAGATAGCCGCGGCCGTGGTACTTCAATGCGTCGCCGGGCACATCATTGCCCATGCGTCCGCCGTACATCAGCTCAGCCAGGTTTTCCGGGCGGCCACGCAGCGCTTCCTGGCGGGCGCTCTCCAACGCAGCGTTGCCATTGCGCCACGCAGCTTCCACCGGGATCTGCGAGATTCCCAGGGTGAAGTTGAAACTTTCATTGAGCCGGCTCAAGCCGCGCGACTCGTGCCCTGCCTGGGCCATGAAATTGGCCAGTTCAAGCGGGGAGTCGATGCCGGCTTTGGTCGCCTGCCGCAACAGCTGCGACTCTCTATCGGTCGACACAGTGCAACTCCTGAATCTTCATCAGCGCGGATTCCCTTCCGCCGGTTGGAGCTTGGCTCATGGAAGCGACACCTCCGCGACACTGGACGGGTCGAAGTCCTCGAACAGCACCCTGCCCAGCTCCGCCACCGAGTAATCCCGGATGTTGGTCGCTTCGGTCTCGATATCCACGACCTTGCGTCTCACCCCGTCCACCCAGCAGGCCTTGTCCGCGGGCGCATAGCGGAACCGGTAGGTGCTGCTCCAGCGCTCGCGGCTACCGCCGTTGGTGATCACGCTGAAGGTGCCCTCCTCGACCATTGCATACGCAAAAGGGTCGCCGGCCAAGCCACCTCGGGTGGAACACGGCACCAGCTTGTCGTTGCGCGCGGCCAGCTGCCAGCGCCCGCGCCCGTCACCGCGTAGCAACAGCAGCACCCGGTTCGGTCCGTGTTGGCCGGGCACCAGCCCTTCCGGCGTCGGCTGGTCGATGACCAGCAGCTGATACTCGATGCCATCGCCGTTGAGCTCGCCCCTGACGGCTTCCAGCAGGTTCGCACCGGACGGAACAAATGCCAGGGCATCGTCCATGTGTGCGCCAACCCTGTCTTCCATCCCCTCCCACTCCTTCAATATCGTCCCGCCGATGCCCGCGTCGTAGGCGGGCATAGTGGCGTTGCCCAGTCGCGCCAGTCACCCTGCAGGTGCGGATGATAGCTCCGGGAGCACCATGGCAGCGTCGGTGGCATGCGTCACCCGTTGAGCGGAGGGACAGGGTCCTCATGGACGGGAAAGCTCCTGCAATCGTAGCGCCGAAGCGCCATTTTTCCGGCGCCAGGAGAGCTTAGCGCGAGGAGGTCGCTTGCGTCGAAGAGCGAAAGCTTGAAATGGCGCTACCAGTCACAGAATCGGGGACCGCATCCACGAAGCAAGACGGGCGCAGGCGGCGCAACACCCCCAAATCGCCTGTAGCTTCACATGCAGTTGTTGAATGCCAGAGGACAGGCTTTCGCATCGGCGTCGATACATTCTCCCACTGCCTTTTCCTCCGCCTCGGGCAGCGTCCGGCCGCGTACGCCTGATATCTCTTGAAAGTGAAATAGCACACGCGACGTAGACGGATCTGCATTGTGCTCCCGCCGCAGCTCTGCAGTCCCGCAAGGCAGTCTAAGTTGCCCAGCTTACCGTACTAGCATTAACGTATTTCGTCCCAGTGAACATCAGCGCAGTAGAAGAGACTGATGAGACACATTCAGCCGGAAGTAGGCGCGCAGCATTTTATGCCGTGGCTCTCCAACGACAACATTCTTCGAGACTATACCAGCGTGCCCGCCGACACATTTACATCAAAATTCTTCAAAAATAGGTTTGGTACAGTTTTCATACAGCACCGCGCACTTCCCGCTCACATCATTCTTGCACTTGGAGTGCGCCATTATCAGCGCCATTTCCGGCGTAGCACCACGCCCCAGCGCCGACATTCCACGACCCGTCTTCCCACTTGGAATGACCCAAGCCACACACTGATTTCGATACGCCAAACTGACGGAGCAATCGGCGGCACCCGTTGAACTGCACTTCCGCAACGCCTCTTGCTCTGCCGCTAGCTGTGATCGAAGGCCGGTCGATGCTCCTGCGTCCTGAGTAGACCGGGACTCGGCGATTGCCCCCCAAGTCTTTATCCACCGCCCAGTCGGAGAGTTTGCGGGCAACTCGGAAATCCCGCCACTCGATGTGCTACTCGGTGCGCCACTTGGAATGGGGGCACAACCTCGGGCGCCCTGACCTCCAATCGGGTAGTACCCTGGCGGACAATTGCCTTCAGCAAAGGATTGATACGCCACGCCCAAGATCAAAGTACTGGCGAGAATCGCTTGCGATACAAGAATTTTCATCGCCCGCCACCTCCACCTTTATCGTGCATATCGAACTCGCTATGCAACGCTGCCATTCGCATTTCCTCTAACCCCAGACGATGGTGGCGGAGAGTCAAGGCACCCTGCAATCTCGGAGTGACTGCAGAACCTACACCCATTGGTTGAGATTCGTGAGTCGCCGGTGCGTTCGGCTTGTATTGCCCCCCCGCCCGTCGAATCCGGCGGCTGACCATTCGGGCCCGGCGATGCCGGTACTGCACTACCGCCTATCTGCGAATATGCCATGAAGCTGCCCAATGTTCCCTGGAAGAACATCGCCGCCATCGGGCGGCGCAGTCAGAGAATCAGCATGGTCAGGATCAGGCCCATGCCGCCTTGCTGCAGTGCCATGCTCGACGTACCTTCGCTGAAATTCTCACCCATCAGCGTACCCGTCAACGTGCTTCCCCAAAAGGCGAACGCAACCTTGGACACCATCTTCATCGCGATGCCGGTCACATCAATGGACCGGAATATCAGGGCGCGACATAAGCCTGCAACTTAGAACTCATCAAATATCGGTTTACTGCAGTCCGAATAGATCTCTTCGCAATATCCCGGCTGATCATTCTTGCACATGGCTTGCGCGTTGAATTTTGCCCTTTCGGGCGTGGGACCAGATCCAATCCCAGCACGACCTGCGCCAGAACGCCCCCTTGGAATGACCCACGAGACACACTGATTTTGATACGTGAAGCTAACCGAACAATCAGCGGCACCAGCTGATCCGCATTTTGAAATTGCCTCACGAGAAGCCTCCTCCTTGGATCGCTTACCGACAGAGGTGCCCGCGTCCTGAGTCGTTTTCGATTCAGCAATCGCCCCCCATGTCTTGGTCCATCGCCCAGTAGGAGAGTTTGCGGGCAATTCGGAAATCCCGCCACTCGATGTGCTACTCGGTGCGCCACTTGGAATGGGGGCGCAACCTCGGGCGCCCTGACCTCCAATTGGATAATACCCTGGCGGACAATTGCCTTCAGCGAACGCAACTTCGGTCAATGAGACGAGAAGAAAGAAGAAAAGAATCACCCATTGCTTTGCTCCATTCATGAAACTGTCCTCACCCCCTTCTCATTGGACCAGCTAGACGGCACCGCGATTGACATTTCCTTCGTCTCATAGATCGACTCAGAACAAGCGGAACAGGCCGCTTTACATTGCACTCCATCAGAGCACATACCGCGCGAAGCCGGCAGCTCCAGTCGCTCGATGAAACACACACGGCGCTGCCGCTTGAGTCGTAACGCGGTACAGCACCACACGTGGCGCCCCTCACGCCCTATCGCTCGTAGAAGGCGAATCGCCAATAGCGCCCACCAGCGGCTATTTGGCATGGCAATTTCCGAGGCCATCAATTAACTATTTAAGAGAACTAGAACTCCTCAAAAATCGGTTTCGTGCAGTTGGCATAGAACTCCACACATTTTCCTGGCTGATCATTCCTGCACATTAACTGGGCCACAAATAGCGCTCGCTCCGGCGTGGGCCCACCACCCACTCCCGACTGCCCGCCCCCAGAACGCCCACTTGGAACGACCCAAGAAGCGCACTGATTAAAGTAGGCCAAATCGACCTTGCAGTCACGCGCTCCTCCCGATGCACACTTGGAAAGAGCCTCTTGCTCTGCCAGCTCTTTGGCTCTCTTTCCCGTCGACACTCCTGCGTCTTGAGTGTTCTTGGAAGACGCTATCGCCCCCCAGGTTCGCACCCACTTGCCAGTAGGACTGGCAAGCTGAATCTCCGCTGTGGTACCACCTCCACTAGCGGCCCCGGGTATAGGCGCACACCCCCGTGCCCCTTGCCCCCCAATCGGGTAGTAACCAGGAGGGCAATTACCTTCGGCAAAGGATTGATATGCCACGCCCAAGATCAAAGAACTGGCGAGAATCGCTTGCGATACAAGAATTTTCATCGCCCGCCAACTCCACCTTTATCATGCATATCGAACTCGCTATGCAACGCTGCCATTCGCATTTCCTCTAAGCCCAGACGATGGTGGCGGAGAGTCAAAGGCACCCTGCAATCTCGGAGTGACTGCAGAGCCTACACCCATCGGTTGAGATTCGTGAGTCGCCGGTGCGTTCGGCTTGTATTGTCCGCCTCCCGTCGAACCCGGCGGCTGACCATTCGGGCCCGGCGATGCCGGTACTGCACTACCGCCTATCTGCGAATATGCCATGAAGCTGCCCAATGTTCCCTGGAAGAACATCGCCGCCATTGGGGGCGCAGTCAGAATCAGCGTGGTCAGGATCAGGCCCATGCCGCCTTGCTGCAGTGCCATGCTCGACATACCTTCACTGAAATTCTGACCCATCAGCGTGCCCGTCAACGTGCTTCCCCAGAAGGCGAACGCAACCTTGGACACCATCTTCATCGCGATGCCGGTCATCGCTGCCAGAACCGCCATGGAGAACATCGTGCCTATGCCGTAGAGCAGCCACTTCTGGAACAGCTGCTTGGTCTGGTCAAACAGCAAGCACAGGATGAATAATGGCCCCAGGCCGATGAACAATGCCAGCGCGACCTCATACAGCAAAAGCATTGAGCCAGCCGTGACTGCCGGACCACCCGTGCCCATGCCAATGAACCACATGGCACGGGTCTTGGCGTTGTCCAGCGTCACGTCGCTCATCACGTCCAGCGCGTCAACGCTGGATAGCGCCAGCTGCATGTAGCCCAGGTTCTCATCGATCAGATCCTCCGGCGAGTCCTTCTTCCCGGTCACGACGTAAGTAATCTCGTTCTTCACGTCATTGATGAGAAAGCCATGCATCTCGCGACCGAACATACCCATGGTCGTGGCAACCGACACGATCAGCGCAGCCTTGGCCATGTTGGTCACGAGCACCATCATCGAATCGCGGCTGCGACCGGTGGCGATCCGGAAACCCTGAATCAGCACCCAGAGCGTCATGAGAGTCAGTGCAATGCCACCGACCCACGCCATCATGCGTCCAAGCAGCTTGACGCCGTACTCCGCGATTTCCTTATGCAGGTAATCGAGGATCAGCCGGAAGAACACAAAGTCACCAATTGAGGATGACGCGTGCAGATTCTGCAGCATGTGCAGGGGGCCTTGCCCCAACATGCCATCCATCAGCCCAAGATCCATAACTTCACCTAGAATGTGATTGCAGCTCGACCGGAGCAGCGTCTAATCAGTTGGAGAGCGCTGCCTTCAGTGCCGCGGCCTTCACTACGGTACCGAGAGGTGACTGACCGGTACCCTTCAATGCGCGCTGCGCAAGAATCTGCTGCATCTTGGTCAGCGCCTGAATCTGCTTGTCATACCCTTCAGTCTTCTTTTCCCAGGTCGCAAAATCCGCCTGCATATAGGCGTCAGAAACGACTGCATTCGCGGAGGCCTCTGCCATCGCACCCTCGCCGCTCCACAGATCGCGGATATCCTTGATCCTGTCCAGCACCTTGCGCATGTCGGGCATCGTCTTCTGCACAACTTCCACGGTCTCGTTGTACTTCTGATTCTCCATGACCTGGATTGCAGCGCAGATGTTGCGCTGCTGGGCGATGATGTCCCCACCCGGGCTCAAGTCCAACGCAGTGAGGATACCGCTCAGGCTCATGATATTGCCGGCGCCGCAGCGCTCGGCAACATTCCACTCAAGCGGAACCGGCTCCAGCTTCACGCCTTGAGGCATCAGTGGCGAGGCGATGATCTGATTGAACTTCGCCAGCTTCTGCGCCCAGTTCTGAGTTGTTTCCAGAAACCGTTGCGCCTGGGTACTGTACTCGAGCAAGGCTTCCCCCTGAGCGGCAAGCGTATGGACCTCAGTCAGCGTGCTGTTGAAGGTATTCAAGCCAACCTCAACCACCGGGATGGTGTATCCCTTCACGGGGAAGCTGAGCAATGCGGCGACGGAAATCGCCATGGCGGTGGAACGGAGCCGGGAGACTGCACTCGGCGTCTTGGCAGTACGGGCAGTGGTTTCCATGTTCTTCTCCATCGAATTCAAGGGGCTTGCTGCGTTCACGTCCATTGCGACAGTCATGCTGCAACCTCCTTACTGTTGGATGCGGGCTTTCCGGAGCCCTTGCGGTTCTTGTAGAAATCTTCCAGCCACTGTTCCGGCGTCAGCTCATCCACCGTCACACGTGCACGCACGGCGGCGGTCTGCAGGACACGATGCATGATGTCGATGTTGTCGGTCGACGCCGAGATCACCGACAGGATGTCGTCCATGCCGCGCAGGTTGAGCTGGCAGACACTGGACGCATGACCCTGCTTGACCAGGAAGCAACGCGAGCGCTCGTCCAAGGCGGTAACCACATTGAACTCGGCCTCGGTCAACTTCAGGCCATCCATGTAGTCGCTCTTGCTGGCATTCGGGTTCGGCAGCAGGATCAGGGTAGCGGTCTGTTCGATCAGGGCGGCGGAGATATCACTCTTCAGCGCGTCCTCCGGGCTCTGTGTGGCAAAGATGCCGAGACCATTCTGCTTACGGATGGTCTTCTGCTTGTTCTTCGCGAACTCCTTCAGGCCACCCTCGCCATCCAGGATCTTCCAGAACTCGTCCATCACATAGATCAGCGGACGGCCGTCGATCAGCGACTCCAGGCGGTGCAGCAGGTAATTGATGACCGGCACGCGCACTTCAGGGTTGTCGATGATGTCGGTGTAGTCGAAGCCGATGATGTTGGCCTTGCTCAGGTCAACGGTATCCACGGGATTGTCGAACACCCAGCCCAGCGAATTGCCCGAGGTCCAACGGCGCATGCGCGCGTAGAGGCCATCGTCGCCCATGTTGGGCAGGCTCTTCTGGAAGTTGGTCATGCTGCGCAGATGCATCGGCGTATCGAGCATGCTTTCCACGGCGCGGTAGATGTCTTCTTCCTCGCGGGCGCTGTACTCGCGCTTGCCGGCCAGCACCTTGATCAGGTCGGCCAGGAACTGCACGTTGGCTTCGTTGTTCTCGCACTGGAACGGGTTGAAGCCGGTCGGCGCGCCGTTCTCCAGGGCCAGATAGTTACCTCCGCAGGCCCGCACGAAGATCTCAGCACCGCGGTCCTTGTCGAAGAAGAAGATGGTCGGCGACGGCTCGTACTTCTGCACCTGGCTGAGCAGGAAATTGATCAGCGCGGTCTTACCGGTACCGGACTTGCCGATGACCATGGTGTTGGCGATCGCCTTCTCGCCCAGTGAGTTTTCCGACGGATGGGTCGCGTGGAAATTGAAGTAGTACGGCTGGCCGTTGGTGGTCTGCAGCGTGGTGACGCAATCGCCCCACGGGTTGTTGTGCTGCTTGCCGGTGGCAAAGTTGTGCAGCGGCGACAGGCCAAGGAAGTTCAGCGAGCTGACATTGGCCAGGCGCGTGCGATAGCGCCAGTTGCCCGGCAGCTGCGAGTAGAAGGACGAGGTAACCGCCAGGTCTTCCTTGGTCGACACGAAACCGGCGTTGGACAGCTCGGCGCGGGTCGAGGCGACGTTCTGCGAGAGCTTGGCCTGCGTGTCGCCGTAGACCGCCATGATGAAGTGGTATTCACCCAGCACGAAGTTGCCCGACGACAGCTGATCCATAGCCTGGTCCAGCTCGACGATCTGGCTGACCGCCTTGTCGCCGGAGGAGATCATCATGCCCTTGGTGCGGTCGAGCACCTTCAGCGCATCCTGACGCCCCATCGGGCTGAACGAATGGGTGATGACGTATTCGTAGTCGAGGTACTTCAGGCCGTTGAGGATGCCCGGGTAGGTCCCCTCGGCATACTCCTTGATGTTCAGGATGGCGCCAAAATGGTTGGCGCCATTGGGAGTGTTGATCGCAAAATCGCCGGTCTTGGCCGAGAACATGTGGCGGCTGACAGGCAGGTAATCCTTGATCGGCGCCGACAGCACCGGCACCGGCTCATCGATGCGATTGATCAGGTAGCCGAACAGCTCCAGCGTTTCCGAGAACACCACACCGTTCTTGGCTTCGTACATGCCCAGGCGATACGGCGCGTAGTCGCGGATCACGGCCTCGACGTTGCCGGCCAGTTCCATCAGCTTCTCGACCGCCTGTTCCTGCTCGGCGCGCAGCTTGTCTACGTTCGCCGACTTTTCGACAAAGCGCTTACCGGCCACCACCGGGCGGTAGATCATGGTCAGGTACAGCTCGTTCTGCATGATGCGCTGCGAGGACAACATGCCCATGTACTGGTCGGACACGTCCTGGTTGAAGCGCTGCTTGTAGCTGCTCTTGCCCTTCAGCGTGCGGCGGCGACGGATGTCGTGCACCCAGAAAGCGACGTTGACGAAGTCCGGGGCGCGCAGGGTCTGCAGCAGGCGGTTGAACGTGTTGTGGCGATGCTCGAGCTCCCACTCCTCACGGCCGACGAACGGCAGTCCTTCCAGATGCCAGGTCATCAGGTAGTCGCCGCCCGTGGTCTTGACCACGTTCGGAGCGACATGCGACGACAACGGGATGAACTCACTGATGGAGGTGTCAGGGCTGAACATACGACTGCTTCCAAAGAGGTACTGCCAAGGAGTTTCAAGAGACCTGGCGGGCGAGAACGCCCGCCAGGCCGGATCCGGACCTCAATCCATTCGGGCCGGCTTGTTGCGGTAGTGATTGGGGTTGAACACCCACATGCCATCGTGTTCCGGCACGTTGCGCACCTTCAGCTTGAACATCAGTCGCAGGCCCAGCAGGCGGAAGATCATTTCGTCACGCTTGGCCATGTGCCGCATGATGAAAATCGCCACCGGAATGGTGAGCAGGAACCAGAAGTTCGTGTACACACTGAGCAGCAACAGCCCGCCTGCCACCATGAAAAATGGCAGATAAGGCACGCCCAGGAACATCGCTGGGCGCGTGCAGCCGCGGAACACGACGTTCTTATGCACTGTAGTACTGGATCGCGTTGTTGATCAGGTAGTAGGTCGTGCTGGTGCCAGCACCGCACTTGCCGTCGCTGCCTTCACCCAGCAGCATGCGCGCGATCTGGCCGGCGGCACCGATCAGCACGCCACCGATCAGGATCGGCGCGACGTCGCTGATGCGCTTGTGAGCAAAAGCGATCTGGTAGCCGGCGAAGATCACCGCAATGGTCACCACGGCGATCGAGGCCATGTTCAGCAGGCCGTTGATGTTGGAGAAGAAACCGCAGACCTTCTTGTCGGTGCCGCCGAAGTCGGTGTTGGTGGCGAACACCTGCGGGGCGAACAGTGCGCCAACGAAGATCGTGGCCATCAGCAGGGTCTTCAGCGTGCGCTGGGCCTGGACGAGGTCGAGATTGGATCGCTTCATGGATTGATTTCCTTGTTGATGGACTAACACAACTGAATCGACCAGCCGGGGGACTGGCCGCACCACGACTTCGTCAGAACACGAAGGCCGCATCCCCTGCGGGAATCTGCTGCACCGGTGCAGCCTGCACCGGTGCGTTGAATGAATTTTCGCCACCGGCCACAGGCTGATTGCGCTCGCTCCAGGGGCGCAGCATCACGGGCCCCTCGTTGTCGGCGCCGGCAGCGCCCGGCAACTGCTGCGGCATGGCCATTGCCTGCGCCGGACCCGGCTGAGGCAGCTGCTGCGGCATGCCACCGGCCTGTTGCTGCGGATACGTGGCCCCTTGGGTGGGCTGCGGCTGTGGCTGCATCATCCGGTCCACCGAACCCAGCACTACCTTGGACAGCGCCTGGTCGGCGATGTTCAGCAGGCTGCCCCGCGCCATCGCACCGGTGGAGGGATACACGACATACGCACGTGCCGGGTCTTCCGACGGCACGTACACCGGGCCATTGGACTGCGCAACGATGCGGGCCTGCGCCGGAGAGGCCAGCTGCGGATGATGCTCGACCTTCACGCTGCGGCGTTCACCCCGACTCACCACGTCGATCGGCGCAACACCATTGGTGGCAAGCTGCTGCCCGCGGCGCATCGAGTCGTAGACCTTCTGCACATAGCCATGGCGGAAGCCGGTCTCGAAATTTCCCGAGTAGTAGCAGCTGAACGACTTGCCCCAGTCACCACCGGAGCGCTTGTAGCACTCGGCCAGGATGCGCGAGCCCGCCTGCAGGTTCGGGCACTGCTGGAAGGCCTTCTCGTAGGAATCCAGGCCGTACTTGCCGAGGTTGTAGCGATTGACCTGGGCCAACCCGATGGAGAAGTTGTAGCCCTTCTCCTCCAGCATCCGAACCGTCGCCAGCGCTTCATCCAGCGCCTTGGGCTGGCGCACCAGAGCGCCACCAACTACGCCGATGGCATAAGGGTTGCGTGACGATTCAACGTTGATGACGTGCTGCATCACGTCCATCGACACCGCCATCTCCGGGCACGCCATCATCTCCAGTCCTGGCAGCATCCTTCAGCCCTCCTGCCCCTGGGCGCGCCCAGGATTGAAATCGATACCGGTGATGTAGCGCGAACCGGCGTGCGCCTTGATATGCACAACGATGTCGATGGTCATCATCAACAGTCGCTTGATCACGTTGAATTCCAGGCCCGAACCTTCGGCGGAGGCCTTCACCATGAGGGCCAACTGGTCCCAGGTCTGCTCCGGACTGCCCGCATGGCAACTGGTGATCGAGCCCGGGTGGCCCGATGCGCAGTTGCGGATGAAGTAGAACGCCTCGTCACCGCGCAGCTCGGCAAGGATGATGCGTTCGGGCTTCATGCGCAGGCAGGCTTCCATGCAGCTCTTGGCGCTGACGTTGCTGGTGCTCTGCCCACCCTTGGAGTACAGCAGGTGCACCACATTGGGTTGGGTCAGAAACAGCTCGCGTGCGTCCTCGATCGTGACCAGGCGTTCGTTGTCGGGGATATGATTGACCAGCGCTTTCATGAAGGTGGTCTTGCCGCTGCCGGTCGCACCGGACACCACGATGTTCTTGCGGTACATCACCGCACGCCGGAAGAACTCGGCGTACTCGCGCTGCTGGCGCAGTTCCAGCAGCTCGCGGTCCTGCTCGCTGATGCTGCCATCGCTTTCCAGGATCTGGTTGAAGAAACCATCTTCGTGATACTGGCTCAGCGACTTGGTGTGCTTGGACGGCAGACGGATGGTGATTGATACCTTCCCGGCGTCACATGCCGGCGGAATCACGAACTGCGCACGCTGGCCGGTGGGGAACGTGAGCGACACGACCGGATCGGCATCGGTAATGCGCTGACCGGTGTTGCTCTCGTTCACCACCGCCGTGCAGAACTGCCGGGCCCGCTCGAAGGTCAGGCCCGGCACGTCTACCCGCTGCCACCCCGTCCGGGTTTCCAGGTACAGCTCACCGGGACGGTTGATGCAGATTTCCGTCACTTCCGGGGAAGTCATGTACTCGGCGATGCCCAGCACTTCGTACTGATAGCGCAGGAAATCGCTGGAGACGAGGGCGAGGGGTGACACTTCGGCGTCCATGATCGTTCGTTGGGTTACCGGCGGGGGTGGAGCACGTTGGTGAAGTCGACGTCCTTGGCAACGTAGACATTCACGATCGTGCCCTGGTTGATGGTGACGGTCGGCGGACGACGGTTGCTGCTGAGTGCCTCGTTGGCCAGGCGCTCCATCGTGCGTGCGGTAGCACTCTCATAGGGCGACTGCACCGTCATGCCGTTGTTGGCGATGGTGGTCGTCTCCGGACCATGTTCGGCAGCCGCGTACTTGAAGGCATCGGAAATCAGGCTGATCATCAGCGCCGAGGCGATACGGCTGCCCCAGTGCGCGCTGTACTGGCCCGGATGGCCGGCGCCGCCCAGCTGATCCACGCCCGGGCTGGACATCGCAACATCGATGCCATTGGGGGTGGTGATGCGATCCCAGATCACTTCCACGCGCTTGCCGATCGGACCACCGCCATAGGCGCCATAGATCTTGGAGCCCTTCGGCAGCAGCAGGTTGCGACCGTTGATCGAGTACACCGGCTCGGTCAGCAGGCACGACGTGTAGCCGGCCAGATCGGTGATGATGCGGGTTTCCAGCACGCACCGCAGGTAGGTGCCGCGCACCAGCAGCGCATCGGGGCTCTGGATGTAGGCGGCACTGGAAACGTCTTCCACATCCGGCCCACGGCGGATCTTCTGCTGCCCCTGCTGGTTGGGCATCATGTTCGCAAGCAGCGCCTGGCGGGTCTGTTCGTCGAGCGCACTGCGCTGCGGTTGCGCGCGATTGCCTGCCGCAAGCGCGGCATCATCCACGCCAGCCATCCGGCGCTCGACCAGCGTCGGCTCACGGGGTCCCATGGCTTCCGGCCGGGACGCGATGGGCACCAGCTTCGGACCTTCGTCCTGCGACATCGGCGGAAGCATCGGAATCGGTTCGGCGGCAGTCGGCGGCGCCTGCGGAGGCGGCGCAATGTCCGGCAATGTCGGCGTGCTGGCACGTGCGACATCCGGCACCTTCTGCACGGCGTCATCACTTTCCTGGCCCTTGCGGAACAGCAGGAAGCCCATTGCCATCAGCAGCAGCACGATGCCGCCGAGGAACAGCAGCGCCTTGCGGTTCAACCGCTGCTCTTCGGCCGAGCGCAGCTGCGGCGCGGCCGCGTCCAGATCCGGCGCCGGCTCGGCCTGGGCCGTGCCGAAATAGGGATTCGACGGCGCGTCCGGGGCACCCTGTGCGCCGTACGGGCTCTGGCTCTCGTCGCGTCCGTTGTTCGGGTCGTTTCCGGGAGTGTTCTGCTGGCTCATTTCTTCACGTTCCTTCGCAGGCCGACGACGAAGTCGCCGTGGCGGATGACCAGGTACGGGTGCGTCCCGTGCACGATCAGCGTATTGCCTTCAACCGTGGTGTTGACCACGAAGTCTTCACCGTATTCCGTTTCGCGACCGAAAACCGCCGGGAAGATGCCGGTCTTGTACTCCGGCGAATTCGGCAGCTTCAGGTAGGTGAAACGACCATCGTCATAGGCGTTGACCGGGATCAGCCACCCCATCTTCTTCGCCTTGCTGGTCGAATAGGAGTAGTTGAAGTTGTACTGGCGGTCCTTGGCCAGTTCAGAGCTCAACAATGGCTTGGCCTCTTCTTCGACCGCTTCCTGGGCGACGCCGAACACGGTGTCGTTCGGATAGACGAAGGCGATCTTGTACTGCACGCCTGCACGACGCGCCTGTTCCAGCTGGCGCCAGTCAGTGGCTACCACCTTCAGCTCGAAGATGTAGGAGTGGGTCTCGGTGCGCACCATCATGTTGGTGTCCACGTCGACGTTCTTCGGCTTGAGGTAGAACACGTTCTCGCGGCGGGTCAGCTCCCAGCCGCTGCTGAAGCCGGTGCTGTAGTCGAGGATCTTCTCGTTCGGGCTCAACTCGATCTGGGTGGTCAGGCCCAGGCCGGTGCGAACCGGATAGATGCGGTCCTTCTCGTACTCGTAGTGGTCCACCGCCTGCGCCATCGCCGCTGCTGAAAACAACAGCGACAACATCGACAGCAGCGCCAGCGCGCTTCCCCTGATATTTCGACTACTCATCGGTTGCTTGCTCCATCAGCAGTTCCGGTGGAATTGTTCTGCGCCGGCCTCATGGCCGGCTGTCCGGGCATGGCGTGCCCCGGCGTTACTTGCCCCTGCACCGGCTGACCCGGCATGGGTTGACCCTGTACGGGCTGGCCCGGCATCGGCTGGCCCGGCACCTGGCCGTTGACCGGAGCCGCGACCGGTTGGCCGGTGGCAGGATCGATCATCGTGGCCGCAGCCGGATTGTTCGGATCGTAGACGCCCTGTGCCTGCTGCGCGGCCTGTGCAGCCTGCTGCGCCTGCGCCTGCATGGCGCCGTCATCCGGCACCGGGACGCCACGGGAATAGTCGTTGTCGACGCGATACTCGGTGACCTGGAAGGCCAGCGGATTGAGGATACGATCCTGCTCGGACAGCGCGAGGTTCTGGTTGTAGCCGAAGCGCATCGTCACCAGCTGATTGTCCAGGTAGGTGGCAACGCCAGTGCGCTTGTCCAACAGGCTGCGCTGGATGCGCACCGACGCACCGCGGAAGCTGCCGTTCGGTTCGGCGCCCAGCGGCGTGATGCTGAGGATCTTGACCCGGATGGCGCGCTCGCGGCCATACATCACGAACGGGTTCTGCGGGTTGTTGCCGGCATAGCGCACGCGCATGGACTGCGCCACCGGATCGGTGGACATCACGAACACCAGCTCCCAGTCGCGCAGGCCCATTACCGCCGAGTCGTACGATTCACGTGCCAGCACGTACTGGGCGACATTGCTGCGATTGATCGCTTCGTTGCTGGTGATGGTCTCGCCCTGGAACGTGCCACTCAGGCGCGCGACCGTCGCGGTACCCGTATACGCGTCGGCCATCACCAGGAACGGCACCTTCTCTTTCAGCGGCAGCATGTAGTAGTAGCCGCCCGCCAGTGCGAGCGACATCAGCAACGAGCCCGTGGCGACCCACCACGCGCGCCGCTCGCTGCGACGCGCCATGTCGGCCACGGTGATCTCGTAGCTGACCGCCTTGGCGACCGACTGCTCGACCTTGGGACTGTTGCCGGGATCCTTCTTGCGGAACATGGATTCTTCCGTACTGCTGAAACATCAATGGGCATGGAGCCCCTGCGACAGGCGCGGGGAGCAGCACGTTCGATGGTTTCGAGGTGGACTCAGGTGCCGCTGTTGGAATCAGCGCCCTGCGCCGACGCGGTGGGCGTCGAGCCAGCGCTCTGCACAACGATCTGGTTGCCAACAATGGAGACGGAGATGCCTTGCGCCGAATACGCCGAAGTCAGATCGATCACAGCCTGCTGTGCATTGGTGGTGTCGATCTTCGAGACCGCGCCATACAGCGTGAAGTCCGAGTTGAGGCGGTAGTCCAGTGTTCGTCCGGAATCCTTGGCCCAGCGCTCGAGCATGGCTTTGAGCGTGCCATCCATCGGCGAGGCCTGGTAGACGTAGCTGGAGTACAGCGGGATCTCGGTCGTCGCCACGGCAAAGCGATTGACCGGCTTCCAGCGCCCACCGAAATCGGGGGCGGACTTGGTGGCACACCCTGCCACCATCAGCGCCGCGACTGCGGCGATGGAGATTTTCGCGATAAACGCCTGATTCATACGGGCTTCACTTTGACGTACGAAAAAGCAGTCCCGAGCGTTGGTTCCCTGGTCGTCCAGCGCTGCATGGCGCACGCCGGAATCGGGGAGACGCGCTGGCATGCAGCACACCTGCCCCGGCTCCCCTGCAGCCCGAAAGCTGCCAACCAGGTCGCGGGGCCGCCAGACGTTGCCGACGACACACCCGCACACCCTCACCAACGTCGAAACCATCCTTGTTTCCATGGCACAAACTCCTGGCCACCCTGCGTTACAACTTTTGCCATCCAGCACACACTTCTGGATGACGAACACAGAGTTACACAACCACGCGTCAATTCCATGTCAGACAAGTCTGAAAATCTATGAACAGATGCCGAATTTTTGACTCAGGTCACGATTTCATGTCAGTGAATATGAATACATGTCACAAATTTAGCGACGTGAATTAGACGTTAAGCATCGGAACGTCGACCTTCGGCAGCAGCCGCGACGTGAAATAGCGGTCCTTGTAATAGCGGATCTTGTCGCACTTCACCGGATGCGGTATGCCCTCGTAGAGGAATACTTCCTTGTCCGGCCCCATCGCCTTCAGCTCCTGAGGCAGCATCAGTGCGCGCCGCTCCTCGGTGAAGTTGTGGGTCTTCTCGCGGGCATGGGTGACGTTCTTCTTGCGGATGGTGGTGTAGCCCAGCATGTCCGAGTAGTCGTTGGCGTCCTGCTGCTCGCGCGGCGCGTACAGGATCTGCAGCGCGTGGTTGGTGATGATCGTGCGTGACACTTCCCGTCCGTAGGTGGCATCAAGCTGGGACATGCTCTGGATGATCGGCAGCAGGCGGATGTTGTAACCGGCCATGTAGGACACCGCCGAGGCGATGATCTCGACCTTGCCGATCGAGGTGAATTCGTCCATCAGCAACAGGCACTGGTACTTCAGGTCCGGGTTGGACTTGGGCAGTTCCTTGGTATTGAGGTTGATCAGCTGGCTGAAGAACAGGTTGATGATCAGCCGGCTCTCGGCCAGCTTGTTCGGCTGGATGCCGATGTAGATGGTCATCTTCTTCCTGCGCACGTCGGTCAGCAGGAAGTCGTTGCTGCTGGTGGCCTTGTCCAGCACCGGGTTGATCCAGGGATTGAGCGGCTCCTTGAAGGTGCCGAGGATCGAAGCGAAGGTCTCGTCGGCCTGGGACAGCATGTTGGCGAACGCCGAACGGGCGTTGCCACTGAGGAACGACCGCTCCGACAAAGCCTTGAGGTACTTCTTCAGATCGGTGCCGTCGCCCGATGACAACCGGTAGACAGCGCCCAGCGTGGGCGTGCCCGAACCGCCCGGGAATCCGCTGCTGCGCTCGTCATCCCAGTTCTCGAACAGATACAGGGTGAAGGCCATGAACGCGTTGCGCGCCTGGCTGACCCAGAATTTCTGGTCCTCGGCCCCATCCGGATACAGCATCGCGGCAATGCTCATCAGGTCCGAAACCCGGAACGCCGGATCATCGGACACATAGCTGAGCGGGTTCCAGCGGTGCGTGCGCCGATCTTCGGCGAAGGGATTGAACAGGTAGATCTCCTGGCCCTGGCTGGCGCGCCAGCCACTGGTCAGGTCGAAGTTCTCCTGCTTGATGTCCAGCACCACCAGCGATTCGCCGTACTCCAGCAGGTTCGGGATGACCACGCCCACGCCCTTGCCTGAACGGGTGGGTGCCGCAAGGATCACGAACTGCTGGCCGTCCAGCCGCACCAGCTTGCCGCCATGGCTGCCGACCACGATGCTCTGGCCGGTCTTCTTGAACATGCCGTGCTTGGACAGGTCGGCGCCGGTGGCGAAACGCGCGTCGCCATGCAGCGAGCGCTTGTCCTTCTTCAGCAGCAGCGCCAGGCCGGTCACCAGCAGGGCCATCAGCGGCAGACCGAAGCCCACGTAGCCAGCCCATTTGATCTTGCCCACGAAGGGCGCGACCTGTGGCTGGTCCAGCGCATTGAAGTACTGGTAATAGGTGTTCCAGGTGAACAGCTTGGTATCCAGGCCCAGGAACAACAACGTCAGGTAGCCGGAAAACACGAAACCAAGCAACAGGGTCGCCAGCGTGGTGATGGCGATGAGCAGATACTTCTTACTGGGCAACACCCGAATCCTCCATGATGCGCACAAGGGCGCGACGGCCTAGCGGCGGCGCCAGCGCGACGCCTTCTTCCGCAGGTGGTTTTCGTTCTCCAGCCCGGGCTCTTCGCCCTCTTCACGCACCCGTTGCAACAGCAGTTGGCGCGCTTCGGCCAGTGATACCAGGTCGGTCAGACGATCCCCATCGTCGGCGACGACCGCATGGCCGACCACATCGCCCGGAGCGTACACCGGCGCGTAGGACACCGCTACCAGCTGATAGCGGCCGCGCGTCTCCAGCACATGCCTGAACTCCTGCATCGACATCCTCCTTGTTCCAGCATTCCACAGCCCCTGCACGCCCATCATGCCGACCGCCGTGTCGTCATCACATGCAGGAGGCCGGCAACAGGGGGCCGCACGCGCTGCAGCACCGAGCCCGTGCCCGGCGTGCCGCAATCCCATCGATCAAACACTGATTTGCCCCGGGCGTGGCTGCTGCTGTTGCGGTGCAGCAGTACAATGGCTGGCTCCCCGCCCCCATCGCGCCCCCGCATGAGCCCCAACGCTTCCCTGGCTGCGCGGCTGACGCCCCGTCAGCGCACCTTGATCATTCTTGCCCTGTCCCTGGGCGGCTTCGCCATCGGCACCAGTGAATTTGCCAGCATGGGCCTGATGCTGGAGATCAGCCGCGGCCTGTCGATTTCCGAAACCCAGGTCGGCCACCTGATCAGCGCCTACGCCATCGGCGTGGTGGTCGGCGCCCCGATCCTCGCCTTCGTCGGCGCCAGCTTCCCGCGCCGTAAGCTGCTGCTGGCACTGATGGGCTTCTATGCCGTCGGCAACCTGGCCAGCGCATTGGCACCAAACTACGGCACGATGCTGATCGCGCGTTTCGTCGCGGGCCTGCCACACGGCGCCTACTTCGGCGTGGCGATGCTGGTGGCGGCGGCGATCAGCCCGGCCGGCCAGCGCGGCCAGGCGATGTCGCGGGTGCTGCTGGGCCTGTCGATTGCGATCCTGGTCGGCAATCCGCTGACCACCTGGCTGGGCCAGCAGCTGAGCTGGCGCACCGCCTTTGCCCTGGTCAGCCTGCTGGCCATCGCCACCGTGGCGATGATCGCGCGCTTCCTGCTGCCGGACCCGGACGAAGTGCGCACTTCGCCGATGCGCGAACTGCGCGCCTTCAACACCACCCAGGTGTGGCTGGCGCTGGCAATCGGCGCCGTTGGCTTCGCTGGCATGTTCTGCGTGTTCACCTACCTGGCGCCGACCCTGGTGCAGGTCACCGGCGTAGCCGAATCGTGGATGCCGCTGGCGGTGGGCGTGTTCGGCATCGGTGCGATCATCGGCAACATCGCCGGTGGCTGGCTGGTGGACAAGTTCCACTTCAAGGCCGCCGCGGTGGTGCTGCTGTGGTCGATCGTGATGCTGCTGCTGTATCCGCTGGCCGCGCAATCGGTGTGGACCATCGGCCCGATGATCATCACCGTCGGCACCATGGGCGCGCTGGCCGCGGTGCTGCAGACACGCCTGATGGACGTGGCCGGCGAAGCGCAGACGCTGGCAGCTGCCTCCAACCATGCCGCCTTCAATACCGCCAATGCACTCGGCCCGTGGCTGGGCGGCTTGGCGATCAGCGCCGGCTTCAGCCCGGCCAGCACCGGCTATGTCGGTGCGGCCACTGCGATCGGCGGCCTGCTGCTGTGGTGCGTGGCAGTGATGCTGGACAGGAAGCGCAAAGCCACCGCCGGCAGCCACTGAACACGGCGCCGGCTCGTCAGTCGCTGCCCACGCGGCGGCGGCGTCCCGGTCGCAGCAACGCCGTATCGCCGGCCGCCAACGTCGGTCGCGCCAACTTACCGCGCCGTACGCGGTCCAGTACCCGCCGCGAGTTGGCCGCGCAGTCGATGCCCTCCGGCCGTGCCTGGATGTCCTCGATCAGGGCCAGCAGATGGGCCCGGCTCTGTGCCAGCCGCAACTGCAGCGCCTCGATGTCGGCCACCTTCTGCTGCAGCATCGTGATCAATGCGTCGTGCTGCCACTGGCCCATGTCTGGCGGCAACAGGGTGCGTATCTCCTCCAGGCTGAAGCCGGCGCGCTGTGCACCGGTAATCAGCTCCAGCAACAGCACCGCCTGCTCCGGGTAGTCGCGGTAGCCGTTGGCCTGCCGCTGGACCACCAGCAACCCGGCCTCTTCGTAGAATCGGATGCGCGACGCTGCCAGACCCGTGCGCCGGGCCAGCTCACCGATCTTCATCTGCCTGAATCCTCGACATCGGAACCTGTTGACCTTCAATCAAACTTGAAGGTTAGCGTAGCGCCATTCCCCTGTCCTGGAGCTGTCCGATGTCGCTGTTCTCGCCCCTGGCACTACCCTCCGGTGCCGTCATCCGCAACCGCATCGCCAAGGCGGCGATGGAGGAAAACATGGCCGATGCCGACCACGCCCCCTCCGAAGCGCTGCTGCAGTTGTACCAGCGCTGGGCCGACGGCGGCGCCGGACTGATCATCACCGGCAACGTGATGGTCGATGGGCGCGCCATGACCGGGCCGGGCGGCGTGGTACTGGAAGACGATCGTCACCTCGACCGCTTCACCGCCTGGGCGGACACTGCCCGCTCGCGGGGCGCGCAGATGTGGATGCAGATCAATCACCCGGGGCGGCAGATGCCGGCCGCACTCGGCCAACCCGCGCTCGCGCCGTCAGCCGTTGCTTTGCAGATGGGCGCGCTGTCCAAGCAGTTCGCACCGCCGAAGGCGATGACCGAGGACGACATCGACGCGGTGATCGCGCGCTTCATCCGCAGTGCCGAGCTGGCCGAGCGCGCCGGTTTCAGCGGGGTGGAGATCCATGCCGCGCACGGCTACCTGCTCAGCCAGTTCCTGTCGCCGCTGTCGAACCGTCGCGAGGATCGCTGGGGCGGCAGCCTGGACAACCGTGCGCGCCTGCTGCTGGAGATCGTGCAGGGTGTGCGCGCGGCCGTGGCGCCCACCTTCGTGGTGGCGGTGAAGCTCAACTCCGCCGACTTCCAGCGCGGCGGTTTCTCGCCCGAGGACGCGCGCGCCGTGGTGGAGATGCTGGCGCCCCTCGGCGTGGATCTGGTCGAACTGTCCGGCGGCAGCTATGAAGCACCGGCCATGACCGGCGCCGCACGCGACGAACGCAGCGTGGCCCGCGAAGCGTACTTCCTCGAATTCGCACGCGAGATCGCCACGGTGGCAACGATGCCACTGATGGTCACCGGCGGCATCCGCCGCCGCGAAGTGGCAGAACAGGTGCTGGCCAGCGGCGTGGCCATGGTCGGCATCGCCACCGCGCTGGCGATCGAGCCGGATCTGCCGCAGCACTGGCAGCAGGGCCGCGACCCGGTGCCGACACTGCGCAACATCAACTGGCGCAGCAAGCTGCTGGCGGCCAGCGCGCACATGGCCGCAGTGAAGTATCAGCTGGGCCGGTTGAGCCGGCACCGCCCCACCGCGCCCGGTATCTCACCGGCCTGGGCACTGCTGCTGGCACAGGCGGACGTAAAGTGTCGGACCCGCCGCTACCGGCGCTGGATCGGCGCCCGCGTCTTCGCACATTGAGCCGCGCGGACTTCTCATCACCGCAGCGATGCTCCACCATCTGCAGGATCGGCGGCACTCCGCCGCCGGTCGCAACTTGGAGATGGAAGCCACGTGGCAGCAGGATCGACCAGGAACCGCGAGAAGCTGCTCGACGACCTGCTCTCGCTGGGCCGCAACTGGGCACTTGCCATCGCCATCGCCGGTGCCGGCGCGGCCGTCCACTACAACGAATCGGTCTACGAGGCCGGGCTCTGGCGTGGCCTGCTGCCCACCCTCTGCTTCCTGGTCGCGATCATCTGGATCGTGCTCAGCATCATCCGCTTCGACCTGACCCTCCAGCAGCACTTCGAGCGCAAGCGCACGCGCTGGCTCAGCCGCCTGCTCTACGTGGTGCTGCTCGGTACCGGTATCACTGCCGTGTTCTTCGTGACCGAACTGGCGTCCAACAACCACATCGCAAGAATGTGCGACGCCGTGGCCAACGAACCGGCCAGCCGGATCCACAGGTCCGCCGAGTGCCAGCGCCTGTATCAGCATCGGGCGGCCTACCGGCAACGGCTGGAGTCGGCCGAGGGCGAGTTCGACTGAAGCCTGCGCCGGCTTCGCATCGCGTGCGCGAAAAACACATGGCGTGGATATGCCGTCGGGCACAGTGGCTACGCCTCCCTTGCAGCGAACGAACGCCGCCGACATGCACCACCCACCCGCCCCTGCCCGTCACGATGCCATCGCCCTTCAGGCCGGTGTACTCGGCAGTGTGTTGGGCGTGACGCTGTTCAAGGCGATCGCACTGTCCGCACTGGCGAGTGGATCCTTGATGGTGATCGGGCTGTGGCTGCTGGCCTGCGCGCTGCTGGCTGCCTGGGCACTGGCCGCCTGCCTGGCCTGCCTTGCGCTGAGCCGGCGCGTATTCGTGCTGATGCTGGCGCTGAGCATGATGCTGATGATCTGCGTCGCCTGATCCCAGCAGGCGCGGGACTATCGCGCATCTGTTACAGAATAACAAGTGCGGTTGGTCGGATTGTGCGTGCCCGGGGTCACGGATTTGAATGCCATGGCCAGCCCGGCACCACCCGAGACCTCCCCATGACCCTGCAGCCCCTGCTTCGCGCCTCCCTCACCGCCGTTGCCCTGGCCTCGCTCAGCGCCTGTGCCACCTATGACGACAGCAACATGTATCAGGCCTGCCAGGAATCACCGCATCTGAAGGACCTGCCGCGCGAAGTGGCTGCCCGCGAGAGCCGCTGCAACAAGGGCATGGAAGTGTGGTCGAGCGAGCGCAAGGGCAGTGACAGGCCGATCGACCTGAGCGGCAGGAAGAAGGATCTCTGAGCCGCCTGGCATCTTGATCGTTCCGATGCATGCGGATGACCAGCCCGTCACGATCAGAAGGGCAGGATAACGCCTCCCCACCGCGACGACTTTCCCGATGCCGGCCACTGGTCACCCTGTCATCCATGCCTTTGAAGCTGTGTTCGACCTGTCTGGCGGAGTGGAGCGCATTACGGCGCTCACTGTCATCTGCCGGCACTGTTCTGAAACCCGCTCGGCCAGCGAAGACAACTTGGTCCAGCTGCCGGGCGGTGCCTTGTTCCGCTGCGATGGATGCGGCAGTCATCAGGCGGTGAGCCATGCGCGGGTTGCCGATTGGCAGGTGAATTCGCTTCTGGGTGTCTGAGGCTGGAATACGACGGTGCCATGACGCAGGCTGTTGGCGCAGGGATGATGGTGAAGTCAGAGGCCGCCCCGTGAGCCACCTCGTCGGCCCGAAGGGCCGATGACGGCCAGGGCGCAGGACCTGTGCAGAGCGCAATGACATCACCTCGGCTAAGCTGCGGCACCTTTCTTCACGCACGGCCATGCATCCCTTCCCCCTTCCTGTCTCGGCACCCGATCAACTCGCCTACCGGCTGCTGCAGGACAGCGACTGGGCCCGTTCCGCCGACGCCGCCAACGCTACTCCCGAACTTCGCGCTCTGCTGGCGATGATCCTGGATTCTCCGGAGCCGCTGTGGATCGCATGGGGCCGCGACAACAAGGCGTTCTTCTTCAACGATGCCTACCTGCCGATGCTGGGCGGCAAGCTCCACGGCGCCATGGGCAGCCGATTGGAAGACGTCTGGGCGGACGTCTGGGCCGACGTCGTCGATGCTGTCAACGACGCCTTCGGCGGCACGAGCCGCAGTTTCAAGAACATGCCGTTGATGATGGACCGTGATGGCACGTTGCGCGAGACATTCTGGACGTTCTCCTACTCGCCGCTGCGTGCCGGTTGCGGAGGCGTGGCCGGCATCATCTGCGTCGTCAGCGAGCAGACCGAACGGGTGATCGAGCGCGACCGGCACACGCGCCAGGTAGCGGCCATCACCGAGCAGGCACGCGAGGCCCACCTTGAACTGGTACGCGCCCGCGAACAGCTGCGGCAGTCGCAGAAGCTGGAGGCCATCGGCCAGCTGACCGGCGGCGTTGCACACGACTTCAACAATCTGCTGCAGGTCATCACCGGCTCCGTGGACATGCTGCTGCATACCTGGCCAGCCGGAGATGCGCGCCTGCGCTATGTACAGGCCATCGAAACCGCCGCTGACCGCGCCACTCGCCTGACCGCCCAGCTTCTGGCGTTCTCGCGTAGACAGAGCCTGTCGCCGCAGGTGTTCGACCTTTGCGAGAGCGTGCGCGCGCTTTCAGACATCATCACCACAGTACTGGGTGCGCGCATCTCCGTATCAGTAAACCTGCCCGACGCCCCGTTGCCGGTACTGCTGGACCGGACCCAGCTCGACACCGCACTGATCAACATCGCGGTGAACGCGCGCGACGCCATTGACGGCCACGGCAAGGTGACGATCGATGTGGAACAGCTGACATCGGTGCCTTCCGTGCGGTTCGCGGCGCCGATGAAAGGCAACTTCGCTGCGATCAGCGTCAGCGACACCGGTGCCGGTATCGATCCGTCCGTGGTGGACCGGATCTTTGAGCCATTCTTCACCACCAAGGGAGTGGGCGCGGGCACCGGGCTTGGCCTCAGCCAGGTGTTCGGCTTCGTCAAGCAGTCCGAGGGCGAAGTGGACGTACAGAGCCAGGCCGGTGTCGGTACGCGCTTCACGTTGTATCTGCCGCTGGCGCAGGAAAACGCCACCATCGAGCTGCCGACCACGCAACAGGGGCTGCTGCATGGCCACGGATTGTGCGTACTGGTGGTGGAAGACAACGTGGATGTGGCCGAGTTTGCAGTCGGGGCGCTGCGCGAGCTTGAGTACAACGTCGTACTCGCGCGCAATGCCGACGAGGCACTGGCGGAGCTCGAGCGCGACGCTGCGCGTTTCACGTGGTGTTCAGCGACGTGGTCATGCCCGAGACCAATGGGCTGGATCTCGCCCGCACCATCCGCAGCCGCCTGCCCGATCTTCCGATCATTCTCACCAGTGGCTACAGCGAACTGCTGGCCCGCGATCCAGGCCACGGTTTCACGCTGCTGCGCAAGCCCTACTCACTGAAGCAGCTGGCCTCCGTGATGACCGAGGCCAGCCGTCGCTCGCAGACGATGGTGACTGCGCTTTAGCCGGCAGATCACCGCGTCGGACCGGTCCAGGAAGCAAGCGCCGAATCAAGGCCGGGCATATCTCCTCCTATGCCGCAGGTCCAGGCAACGACGCCATCCGGGCGCACCAGCACCGCCCCCAGACCCGATGCCACATCTCCAGTATCTGCGGCGCAGGCGATGGAAGGCTGCCAGCGTTGGTCATGCTGCGGCGGCGAAGACGCCGGGTCGAAAACAAGCAGCGCCCCCTGCCCCGCTCTCAGCAGTTCGCCCAGGCGGCGGCCATCGGCCAACCGGAAGTCCGGCGCGCTCCTGCCGACCAGCGGGTGCTCTCCGCCAAGTTCCAGCTGCTGCGAAACACCCCAGATCCGCTCGGCCAGATACGTGGCCCCATCGCGGGTGCCGGCCAGGTCGGCCATGATCGCTGCCAGCGCGCGCGAGCCGGCCCCGGGACGCATCAGCGCAACCTGCGCGCGCGACCAGTCCAGCACCTTGGTGCCCACCGGATGGCGCTCAGACTGATAGCTGTCCAGCAGCGCCTCATCAGCCTTGCCCCGCACTACGGCGGCCAGCTTCCAACCGAGGTTCATCGCATCGCCGATGCCAAGGTTCAGCCCCTGGCCGCCCAACGGTGAATGCATGTGCGCGGCATCACCTGCCAACAGCACACGGCCGCTGCGATAGGCCGTCGCTTGGCGCGCAGCATCGGTCCATGTCGTGGCCAGGTGCAATGCAGTGATCGTTGCCTCGCGGCCAGACACCCGCCGCAGCAACGCTTGCGCGGAGTGCCGGTCCAGTGGCGTGCGATGGCCCGCGCCACCGTCGAAATCGGCCAGCGCCAGCAGGCCTGGCGGGTTGAAATTGCACATCCCGTGATCGGTGAACTGTCGGCCCGGTGTGAGTACACACCCATCTGCCAGTTCGACCAGCAGCGTGTAACCGGTGAACTCCGGCCCGGTTCCGGCAAAGATGAAGCCCGATTGCTTGCGTACCGTGCTGCGGGCCCCATCACAACCGACCAGCCAGCGGCCGTGGACCCTGCCGGAGCCGATGTGCACGGCAACCTGCGCCTCGTGCGCATCCACCGCCTGTACCGCACGCCCGCGTTCGATGCGCACGCCCAGCGCAATCGCACGTTCGGCCAATACCGTTTCCAGGGCCTGCAGCTCCACCGCCATCTGAGTGCCCACTGGCGTCGGCAGGCGCCAGCTCCAGCGCGTGCGGTCGACGTCGTCCAACGCAAACGGAATGCCGGCGAAGTGGCCACCCAGCGCCCGCGGTTGCGCCAGCCAATGGGCGGTGCCTAGCGGCGGCGCGCCCTTGTCGGGCTTGAGCACCTGAGTCGCGACGACCGCGTCCAACAGGCCACGCCGATCCAGTGCCTCCAGCGTGGGGACGTTCAGGCCGCGCAGCCCGAATGGCAGGCGCTTCAACGGCGAATCAGCGGACCCGGCCTGTTCCAGCACCAGCACCGAACACCCGGCATGGGCCAGTTCGCAGGACAGGAACAAGCCAACCGGGCCAGCACCGGCAATGACGACGTCGTACAGCATGGAGATTCCTTGTGAGCGCCGGGTCGGCGCTCTGGCGGGACAAATGTTACACTCGGTGTACGTTTTCACACATGAACCACCCATGACCCCGCTTCCTGACCGTCGCGAGCAGCGCAAAGCCAAGACCCGACAAGCGATTTCCGACGTCGCCACCGAGCTGATCATCCGGCGGGGCTTCGAGGCCGTCTCCATGTCCGAGATCGCCGAAGCCGCGGGCGTCTCACGCAAGACGGTCTTCAACTACTTCGCCAGCAAGGAAGACCTGGTGTTCGATCGCGATGAGGAGGCGCGCACGCTGCTGCGCGAGGGCATGATGGCGCGCAGCGGAATGACCCCGCTGATGGCCTTCCAGTCACTCGTGCGCGAGTTGCTGGAGGCGGGCCATCCACTGCTGCGCATCAATGCCGGTGCTGCCGCCTTCTGGGGCACCGTGGCGGAGAGCCCGGTACTGGTCGCGCACGCGCGACGGCTGCAGGCGCAGTTGACTGACGATCTGGCGCAATTGATGGCCGACGCTGTCGGCCGGCCCGGACATGACGCCGAAGGGCGATTGGGCGCGGCCATGCTGCTGGCGTCGATGGTGGCGGCCTATGAGAAGGGACTGGCAAGCCAACTGCAGGGCGAGGACCCGCGCGAGGCCATGCTGCAGCTGATCGTGCGCGGCGCCAACGGGGTACTGGTGGCCTTGGCGGGCACCCCATATACGGACCCCGGCGCGCGTCCATAGCGCATTCGGGGGATAGGTTTCGAAGTGTTGCAAATGCTAATCTTTCTCATTTGCAGACACATAGCCCCTCCCCAATGCCCCTTCCCACACCCCTGCAACGCGCCCTGTACCTGGCACTGACCCTGCCCTTGGCACCGCTTGCCCATGCTGCCGAGTCCTCTACTGCCGCGCCCAAGGACCTGGACAAGGTCGAGGTTCGCGGACGTGCACAGGCGCTGTACCGGGTGGACGATGCTGCGGTCGGCACCCGCACGGATACACCGCTGGAGCTGGTCCCACAGTCGATCCAGGTCATCCCGCGTGAACTGATCGACGACCAGGCGGCGCGTCAGGTAACCGATCTCTATCGCAGCATCAGCGGCATCAGCTATTTCAGCTATGCCGGGGTGACCCTGCGCGGCTTCCGCCAGGAGAACGTGCTGTATGACGGTCTGCGCGGCGACCCGTATGCAGGATTCTCGGTGCCGCAGTTGTTCAACATCGAGCGCGTGGAAGTGCTGAAGGGACCGGCAGGCGCGCTTTATGGCGGGGGTGATGCGGGCGGTGTCATCAACTACGTAACCCGCAAGCCCAAAGCCGCTGCCGAGCGCCGCATCGAGGTCCAGCTGGGCGACAAGGACTTCCGTGCCGGATCGATCGAGGGTACCGGGCCGTTGAATGCCGCCGGCAGCGTGCGCTATCGCGCCGGGCTCTATGCCGACAATGAAAAGGGCGTGCGCTGGAACACCGACAGCGAGAGCGTGATCGGCGATGCCTCGCTGGCCTTCGACGTCGGACAGACCGGCGAACTGGTGCTGCAGTTCACCGACATCACCCAGAACCTTGGCGGCAACCGTCTGCGCGGCGTGCCGGTCAACGATGCAGGCACGTTCCTGACCGACCGCCGCTGGAACCACAACGAGGCCAGCGACTTTCTCGACATGCGCGCCAAGGTGGCGCTGGCGCAGTACCGCTTCGCGCCGCTCGACACGCTGGACCTGGACTTCGCCGCCCGCTGGTTCAGCAACAACGAGCACCAGATGTACCACGAGCCGATGGGCCTGCTCGATCGTGACCGCGATGGCGTGGCCGAATGGATGACCCGCCAGCTGCGCAACCAGATCCGCGACAACGACGCATTCACTGCCAACGGCAATGCAGTCTGGCGGGTGACCACCGGCGCGGTGGAGCACAAGGTGCTGTTCGGCGCCGATGTATACCGGCTGGACGCGTACTTCACCGCACAGACCGCGAACAGCGCTGACCTTGCGCGTGGCGCCGGGCCGGTGCGCGGCATCGACCTGTTCAATCCCGTGTACGGCGCCAGTACCTGGCACGACTACAACCTGGCGGCCCTGCCCTGGCGCAGCACGTCCACCCGCAGCAAGCGCTATGGCGGCTACCTGCAGGACGAACTGGCACTGGGCACACGCTGGCATGTGCTGGCCGGACTGCGCTGGGATGGCTTCAAGGATGAGGACCGCATGGGTGGCAGCAGCGTGGATGGCAACGATCTCAGCTGGCGGCTGGGTAGCACGTTCACCGTGCGCGAGGGCCTGAATGTCTACGCCAACATCGCCAATGGTTTCGTGCCGCAGAGTGCCGCCAACCAGAACCCGGCCGCTGGCGGACCGTTCGATGCCGAGCGCAGCAAGCAGTGGGAAGTGGGCATGAAGTCGCTGCTGGCCGACCGTGTGACCTTGAACATGGCGGCCTACCGGATCGACCGCAGCAACATCGTGCAGGCCACCGGCGAGGTGATCGGTGGCGTGAACCAGTTGGCCGCGCTGGGCCTGGTACGTAGCACCGGCATGGAGCTGGACCTTCTGGCCGACCTCACCGAGCGCTGGGTGCTGAACCTGACCTACGCCTACAACGATGCGCGGGTGAAGGACGCCGGCCCGAATGGCATCACCAACGCCTCCGGCGACCGATTCGCCAATGCGCCGCGCAACAAGCTGGGACTGTGGACGCGTTATGACCTGCCGGCGATCAACTCCGCCATCGGCTTTGGCGCCGATCACGTCGACGAACGCCTCAGCCTGGATGGGCAGACGGTCAAGGCCTACACCGTGTTCGACGTGAGCTGGAAGACCACGTGGAGGCAGTGGCACTTCCAGGCCAACGTCAAGAACCTGTTCGACAAGGTGTACGCGGCCAGTGGCTTCATTGAACGCAACGGGCATTTCCCCGGCGAGCCACGGCGGGTGTATGTGCAGGCGGCCTACAGCTTCTGACACAGGGCTGCGAACCATGATGACAGGGGGAGGTGGCTGCCCACCTCCCCTCCCGGTGTCAGTGCGAGCAGGCCACCAGCATCGAGCGGGTGGCCATCTGGGTGGAGGTGAAGCCGTTCTTGTTGCCCACCGCGATGGCGTTGCCGTCGTCGCCATCCTTGCTGAAGACCACATAGCCGCCTGGGCACATCTGCCCGGCCTTTTCGTAGCAGCCGCTCCAGGAGCTGGAGCCGCTGCAGTCGATGGAGACGCCGCGTCGGCCATCGGGGGTAACGGTCATCCTGGCGGTGGTGCAGCCACTCAGCGCGGCCACGAACAACAACGGAACGAACAACTTCATGGGTACTCCAGGGGGTGGGATCAGCGGAAGGGCGCCAAGGCTGGAGTGCCCGGATTGCGCGAACCTTGCGCCGACATCCGCTTTCCTGCGTCCATTACAGCCTTGCGGGACATCGGGAAGGCACGCCATGTTCACGCAATGTTCCTGTAATACGGTGCCGGCGCGTGCCGAACCGCCCCGCCACGCCCCCTTCCTGCGCAAACCCCGCCGATGCACATCCTGCTGATCGAAGACGAAGCCGAACTGGCCGCTACCCTGAAGTCCGCCCTGCAGCGCGAGCGCTACGTGGTGGACCTGGCCAACACGCTGGCGCTGGCCCGCGAAGCGGCGCTGTGCGGATCGCACGACCTGGTGTTGCTGGACCGCACCCTGCCCGACGGCGACGGCCTGGGATTGATTTCGCTGTTGCGTGAGCGCAACCCCGGGGTGCCGATCATCGTGCTGAGCGCGCTGGGGCAGCTGCCGGACCGCATCGCCGGCCTGGATGAGGGCGCGGACGACTATCTGGCCAAGCCCTTCGCACTGGAGGAGCTGTTCGCCCGCATCCGCGCTGCCGGGCGCCGGCCGAGCGGCATGCAGGTGGAACTGGTGAGCATCGGCCGGTTGGTGTTCGACCCGGCATCGGGCGAGGCGAGCGTGGGCGGGCAGCGGCTGGAGCTGCCGCGCCGTGAGATACGTGTACTGGCCGCGCTGGCCCGGCGTCTGGGTCGCACCGTGCTGCGCGAGTCGATTGAAATGGCGGTGTATGGATTCGATGACGGCATCCATTCCAACACGCTCGATTCGCACGTATCGCGCCTTCGCCGCAAGCTGGCCGATGCCGACGCAGGAGTAGAGATACACGCCATCCGCGGTGTCGGCTATCTGATGCGGGAAGCCAAATAATGGCGCGTCGTCCATCGCTGAAGCGTCCGTTGATCGTCAAAACGCTGATCTATCAGCTAATGGCGTTGCTGGTGGCGTTCTTCGCGCTGCTGATGGTGCTGATACGTGCCGACAGCGGTGGCTACTACACCATCCAGACCTTTGCGCCGGTGGCCGCCGACGCGGTGCACCGCGACCGCAATGGCGAACTGTACGTGCAGAACACACCGGAACTGGCCGAACTGCTGAAGATCGTTCCCGGTGCATGGTTCATCGCCGAGGATGAGCATGGCCACTACGTTACGTTCGGACCTGTGCCGCCGGCCTATGCCTCGCTGGTAGGCGCACTGGATGGCATCCCCTTTGGCGACCTGCGCGGGCGGGATCGCAGCGATGGCCTGGCCGTCGTGGTCCGCCAGCACAGCGGGCCGGCCGGCAAGCTGACCATCATGGCCCATGGCGAAACCGATACGCTGACCTGGCAGATGGCGCTGGCGGCACACATCATCACCCTGCCGATCTTCCTGCTGCTGGGCCTGGCCACCATCGTCCTGACACCGATCATCGTGAGACGGGCCCTGGCCGGGGTGGAGCGCATCGCCGAGGAAGCCCGCAACATCTCCGCCAGCCGCCGCGGTGTCCGCCTGACAGAAACCGCTGTGCCTGTGGAGATCGCTCCGTTGGTGACGGCGGTGAATGAAGCACTGGAGCGGCTGGACGAGGGGCACGAACGGCAACGCCGCTTCATCGCCGCCGCCGCGCATGAGCTGCGCACACCCATTGCGATTCTGAGGGTAAAGGTCGATGCGGCCGACGACGCCACCTCGTGCAGCCTGGCCGTGGAAGTGGCGCGGCTGGCGACGCTGGCAGAGCAGCTGCTGGATCTGCACCGCATGGACGAAGACGGGCCGAAGGAAACCATCAACCTGGCGCGGGTGGCCAAACGGGTGGCCGCCGATCTGGCGCCGCTGCTGATCCAGTCGGACAAGACCGTAGCCGTGGCGGTGGAATCACATTTCCCGGTGCTCGGCGAGACCGGCGCAGTGGAGCGGGTAATTTCCAACCTGGTACTGAATGCTGCCGAACATGGCGGACGCCAGATCATCGTGCGCGTTCAAGGCAGCTGCCTGGAGGTCGAGGACGACGGCCCCGGCATACCGGTCGACCAGCGCGAACGGGTTTTCGAACCCTTCCAGCGGTTGCGGCCGCGGCAGACAGGCGCGGGCCTGGGGCTGAACCTGGTGCGCCAGGTGATCGACCGCCACGGCGGCCACGTCACGATTCTGGATGCGCCGGGTGGTGGTGCATTGATCCGTGTCGAGTTTCCATTGCATCCGGGCGTGACCAGCACGCCACCGCTGGAGCACTGAACACATCGCATGCACCTGTGTAACCGGCGCCTGTCCATGCGTGGCCGGGAGCGAGGACAGGCAAGGTTGCGGCAATGTTCGCTGGACAGCATCGGGGTGTGGCACCTGCCGTGCCACCGCGTTCCTATCTGACAGGAAGCCTGCATGTGACCCAGGGAGCTCCCCCACCGTCCCCTTCCGCACGCACTGTGCCACCGCGGAATTCGCCCGGACTTACGGCTGCCGCATGGAATCGCCGCCCACACAATGTCCGCGCGCCCGGCCTGCAACATTGGCCGCTTTGGCTGCGGACAGTTCCCGATATCGAGCGCGCTGGTGTGTTGATGCGACTGTTCGGCGCGTTGTTTCTGCTGCTGCCCGGCCTTGCGCTGGTGGCTTCAACGTATCGGCACGCGAGCACCGCGGCGGCGGCGGCCGTGTTCCTGTTCGTTGCCGTGCATGCCGCGCTGCACGGGCTGGCGGCATGGCGGGCGGCAACCCCGCACCCAACGCCACCGCTGCTGCGCGCCCTGGACGGCCATGCCGCTGGGATAATGATTGCCAGTGCGCTGCTGATCACCATCGGTGCAGGAATGGCGAAGCTGCATGCTTCGACCTTCCTCTGGTTGTTGGCCGGTGCTGCGATTCAACTCTGCACTGCGCGCATCGCAGGTCACCGGCTGCGAAATGCACTGCTGGTTCTCGGTAGCGCCCTGCAGTTCATCGCCGTCGCACTGCTCGCTCTTCACGCCGCGCGCTGACACAACGATCGCTCCGCAAGGTTCGCGCAACCCAGCGCATGAAGACTCGACGGTCAACCACGTCTGCCACGACAGACGTGTGTTTCTACTGCCGTGAGGACCCCCGATGACCTGTCTGTTCTGGATGTTGCGCCGATGCCACGACAGACGTGTGTTTCTACTGCCGTGAGGACCCCCGATGACCTGTCTGTTCTGGATGTTGCGCCGATGAGCGCCGTACCGCGCAAGCGCCGCCGTGCGCTCATCGTTGCTGCCGGCCTGCTGTGCAGCGCGCTGATTCTGTTCGCGTGGTTGCGGCCCGCACCACCTCCGCACCTGCAGGTTGCACCGGTCGCTCGCGGCAACATCGAACAGGTGGTGGAGGCCACTGGCACGCTGAAGCCCTCGCGACTGGTAAGCGTGGGTGCACAGGTCTCTGGCCGCATCGATACTCTGCATGTAAAGCTGGGCGACAAGGTGAAAGCCGGCGATCTCATTGCCGATATCGATTCGCGCACTCAGCGCAATGCATTGCTGAGCGCGCAGGCCGCGCAGCGCACCGCGCGCGCCAACCGCGATGCGCTGGCCACCGACTTGCGCCAGTTCGAGCTGACACTGCATCGGCAGCAGCAACTGGCGGCCTCGCAACTGGTGGCCCGCGCCGACTTCGATGCAGCCAAGGCCAAGGTCGATGCCACCCGGGAACAAATCGCTGCGCTGGACGGTGAAGTGACGCGCCGACAGACCGACGTCGATGTCGCACAGACCAATCTGGAATTCACCCGCATCACCGCCCCCACCGACGGCACCGTGCTGGCCGTGGTCGCGCGCCAGGGGCAGACCGTGAATGCGGTGCAGAGCGCACCGACCATCGTGATGCTGGGCAACCAGGACGTGATGACGGTGTACGCTGAGATCTCCGAGGCCGACGTCGTACACACGTCTGTCGGGCAGGAGGTATTCTTCACCATTCTTGGTGATGCTGGCCGCCGCTACAGCAGCACGTTGCGGGATATCGCGCCAGCGCCGGAATCGATCACCAACGAAGACAGTTCCAGCCTCGCCGCACCGGCGGTGTCGGGTGGCAGTCGCACGGCCATGTACTACAACGGCCAGTTCGACGTGGACAACGCCGATGGCCGCCTGCGCAGCTACATGACCGCGCAGGTTCGCATCGTGCTGGGCCGCGCCAACGACGTACTGATCATTCCCTCGGTCGCATTGGGTGCACGCGCCGCCGATGGCAGCTACAGCGTGCAGGTACGCGGTGCCGACGGCCGCGCCAGCACGCGGCGCATCACCACCGGGCTGGATGACCAGATCCAGGTGGAAGTACGCGACGGGCTGAAGGAAGGCGAACAGGTCGTGCTGGCGCAGGCCAACGTCGAAGCCACCAACGCGCCTGCACAACCCCAATGAGTACGACCATGAACGAGCCACTGCTGCGCGTTCGCGGCGTACGCCGTGAATTTGCCGCGGGCGAGCAGACACTGGTAGTACTCGACGGCATCGACCTGGATATCCACGCAGGTGAACTGGTGGCCATCGTAGGCCAATCCGGCTCAGGAAAATCCACGCTGATGAACATCCTGGGTTGCCTGGATCGCCCCTCCGCCGGCGTCTATCAGATCGCCGGGCGCGAGACCGCGCAGATGTCGCCTGATGAACTGGCCGAACTACGCCGCGAGCACTTCGGCTTCATCTTCCAGCGCTACCACCTGCTGACCGATCTGACTGCACTGAGCAATGTGGAAGTGCCCGCGATCTACGCCGGCATGCCTGCCGAGGCACGCCATGCGCGTGCGGCCACGCTGTTGTCGCGGCTTGGCCTGGGCGAGCGCATGCAGCATCTTCCTGGTGAGCTGTCGGGTGGCCAGCAGCAACGCGTTTCGATTGCACGGGCCCTGATGAATGGTGGCGCGGTGATCTTCGCTGACGAACCTACAGGTGCGTTGGACACGCATTCCGGCAAAGAAGTGATGAAGATCCTCGGCGAGCTGCATGCCGAGGGCCATACCGTGGTGCTGGTTACGCATGACATGGCCGTGGCCGAGCATGCGCAGCGCATCATCGAAATCCGCGATGGGCGGATTGTGGGTGATCGTGCCACCGGTACTGGTCTGTCAGCGGGCGTGGCGACGCCAGCCGTGCCCCAGCCTGCGGGCAACAGCGGCTGGCAGGTCTGGCGGGACCGTTTCACTGAAGCCTTCCGCATGGCACTGCGTGCGATGAATGCCCACCGCATGCGCACCTTCCTGACCATGCTCGGAATCATCATCGGCATTGCTTCGGTCGTGGCGGTGGTAGCACTGGGCACCGGTGCACGGCAGGCCATCCTGTCCAACATCTCCTCGTTGGGTACCAACACGATCGAGATCTATCCCGGTTCCGGCTTTGGCGACCTGCACTCGGCGCGGGTGGAAACACTCACCCCCGGCGACAGTGTGACCCTGGCCCGGCAACCATTCGTGGACAGCGCCACCCCCGGTGTTGCCACCAGCGGCACTGCCCTGCGCGGCAACCGTTCGGCCAGCGTGCAGGTGCAGGGCGTCAGCGAGCAGTATTTCCGCGTGCATGGCCTGAAGCTGGGCGAAGGCGCCTTCTTCGGCCCACCGGGTGTGAGCGGCTACCAGCAGGTCGTGGTGATCGACGCCAATACCCGCGCTCGCTTCTTCGCTGCCGCGGACAATCCCATCGGCCAGACCCTGCTGCTGGGCAACGTGCCTGTGCGTATCGTGGCCGTGGTGAAGAAGGATGCCGGTGCTGCCGGCGATGCGTCACTGCTGCGGGTATGGCTGCCCTACACCACCGCCATGGCACGCATGCTGGGGCAGAGCCACGTGTCCAGCATCACCGTACGCGTTTCCGATGCGATCAGCATGGAAGCGGCCGAGCAGGCCATCGGACGATTGCTGACGCGGCGCCATGGCAGCACCGACTTCTACATGAGCAACAACGCGCAGATCCGTGAATCCATCGAACAGACCACCGGCATCCTGACCATGATGATCAGCTCCATCGCGGCCATCGCATTGGTGGTCGGCGGGATCGGCGTGATGAACATCATGCTGGTGTCGGTGACCGAGCGAACCCGCGAGATCGGCGTACGCATGGCGGTGGGTGCGCGCCGCAGCGACATCCTGCAGCAGTTCCTGATCGAATCGGTATTGGTGTGCCTGCTCGGCGGCGTGCTCGGCATCGGCGTGGCCCTGGCGTTGGGTGCCGCATTGGAGTTGGCCAAGGTGGGTTTCAGCCTGGTGTTCTCCGTCCATTCCATTCTCGCCGCCTTCGCCTGTTCCAGCCTGATTGGTATTGGCTTCGGATTCCTGCCGGCACGACGTGCCGCACGGCTCGATCCGGTGGAGGCACTGGTCCAATAGCCAATGCATCTACCTGTGTTGACAGCAGGTTCGCGCAATGTCCGCAGTGTGTACTACGGCTACCGAGAATGTCCGCACAGGAGCTGGACGATGTTTCTTAGAACAGGAAAGCCCGCGCTGCTGCTGGTAGCTGCCGCGCAGCTACTGGTGTTGATGCCCTACTCCAGCGACGCCCGCGCACAGCGTGGCGATCGCTACAGCCCGCACTGGAGCCAGGACTACCGCGATCGGGAGCGCGATGCATGGGAGCGGCGCGAACGTGAGCGGGATCGTGAGCGGGAACGCGAGCGCCGGCACGACGCCAAAGCCACCGGCGTGGTAGTGGGCGTGGTGGGTGCAGCGGTGGTGGCCGGCGTGATTGCCGCTGCTGCCAAGCGCGAACGCGAAGTCCGCGAGCGCGCCGACTACTGCATGAACCGCTACGGCAACTACGACCGCCGCAACGATACCTATCGCAGCACCGACGGCTACACCTATCCCTGCCGCTGATTGCCCCTCAACAAGGACAAACACCCCATGACCAGAACTGCTCTGTTGATTGCCCTGTGCGCTGCCCCATTACTGGCCGAGGCCGCACCGGCCGATCCGAAACAGGCCTACATCGATTCCACGTTCACCGCGATGGATACCAACAAGGATGGACGCGTCGACAAGTCCGAGTACGCAGAATTTCAGCAGGGCCGTTTCAACAAGCAGGCCGATTCAATCGACGCCGCATTCACCGCGATGGACAAGAACAAAGACGGACGGATCAGCAAGGAGGAAGCCATCGTGGTGCCGGAGATCGCGAAGTACTTTGCGGGCCTGGACACCGATGGTGATGGCTATCTGTCACTGAAGGAAATGCAACAAGCCATGGTGGCCGCTCAGACTGCAGACGCGCCAACAAAGTAAATCCAGGGCGGGGCGCTGAAGATGGATGCCCATCCGGACGCGGTGCGGGTTGAACACACCCTCTTCCCACGTTAGCCTCCGAGATGCCCAAGGAGGGCTATCAACGGAGTGAAGCATGAAGATTGGATTCAAGCTGTCTGTTGCTATTGCGGCTGCTGCACTGACCCTGGGAATCGGCAGTGCCTCCGCGCAGTCCCGCTGTACCCCGTGCTACACCGCCTACGAGGCTTGTCTGGCGGCGGGCAATGGCGAGAAGGTGTGCTACCCGGCATTTGCCCGCTGCCTACGGAACAGCGGCTGCACCATCCCGTAAGTCACGCACTGCCGTGATTCATGCCGGCCCCCTCCGGGGGCTGGCATTGGTGCGCGCCATATTCCATGCTCGGCCGACAATCACCTCAGGGCGAACGCTTGAAACCACGATAGGTTTCACCCCACTCGCGCATGGCCAGCAGCACCGGAACCAGCGTGCGCCCGAACTCGGAAAGCTCGTATTCCACCTTCGGCGGCACTTCCGGGTACACGTGGCGGATCACCACCCCGTCGGCTTCCAGTTCCCGCAGCTGGCTGGTCAGCATGGACTGGGTAGCGTTGGGCACACGCCGCGTGAGCTCCATGAAGCGTCGCTTGCCTGTCATCAGGTGGAACAGAATGACCGGCTTCCACACGCCGCCCATGACCGACAGCGTGACTTCCACCGCGCAACCGCTCTTGCCGTCCCAACGCCTGCTACGCATGCATACTCCGGAAAACCATAGTACCTACGGAAAATCATCGTTCTTGTTGCGATAGTGGTGCGAGCCTAGCATGGGCTCATCCATTGAACGTGAGACCGCACCATGAGTTTCAAGGCACTGCTGACCCGCAAGACCAACGACGGCGTTTCCACGGAGCTGGTCGATTTCGATGAAGCCAACCTGATGGATGGCGACGTGCTGGTGCAGGTCGAGTACTCCACGCTGAACTACAAGGACGCGCTGGCCCTCACCGGCACGCGCCCGGTGATCCGGACGTTCCCGTTGATCCCTGGCATCGATCTGGCTGGCGTTGTACTGGAGTCGGGCAATGCCGGTTTCCAACCCGGTGACCGCGTGGTGTTGAACGGCTGGGACCTCAGCATGGGCCACCACGGCGGCCTCGCCCAGCGCGCCCGTGTTCGCGGCGAATGGCTCAACAGGATTCCCGCCAACCTGAGCACCCGCGACGCCATGGCCATCGGCACCGCCGGCTACACCGCGATGCTGTGCGTGCTGGCGCTGGAAGATGCCGGCGTGATGCCGGACAAGGACGATGTGCTGGTGACCGGCGCCAACGGTGGCGTCGGCTCGATTGCGGTGGCGATCCTTTCAAAGCTGGGTTATCGCGTAGTGGCTGCCACCGGGCGCCCGGAACACGCCGAGTATCTGCACAGCCTGGGCGCCGCCGAGATCATCGACCGCGCGCAGCTTTCAGAACCGCGCGAACGGCCGGTGAGTGCCGAGCGCTGGGCCGGCGTGGTGGATGTGGCAGGCGGCCCTACCCTCGTCAACGCCATTGCCGAGACGAAGTACCGCGGCGCAGTGGCCGCGTGCGGGCTGGCGCAGAGTGATGAGCTGCATGGCTCGGTGCTGCCCTTCATTCTCCGCAACGTGACGCTTGCCGGCGTGGATTCGGTGAATGCGCCGCAGGCCGTCCGCCAGCGCGCGTGGGATCGTCTTGCCACCGACCTGGACCCGCAGAAGCTGGAAAGCACCGTGCAGCTGATCGGGCTTGCCGAGGTGCTGGACGTCTACGACCAGATCATTCCGGGCAAGGTGCGTGGGCGGATTGTTGTGGATGTGAATGCGTGAGCAGATCGTCTGGATCCACTGCATCTGATGCAGTTTCCATGCTGCGGCGAATGGTGAACACGCAGTGAAACGACGCGGGCGGCGGTGACCTCAAGCCAACGCCGCTCGCATACGCTCGGGTTCCCATCGCTACCTGGACACCTGACATGCCAATGACCGCGTTCGCACTTGCCGCTGCGCTTTCGGGCCTGCCCGACATCACCTGGGAGCGCGAGCGCGCCGAGGATGCGCACCAGCTCATGCTGTGCCAGATCCATCGCGATGCGCTGAAGCAGAACGAGGGCAAGGACGATGCCTATCCGCGTACCAAGGCGGTCTGCGATCTGCTGGCGCGCGAGTACAAGGACAAGTGGGATTTCGATGCGCAGGACGCGCTGGCCGCTTCGGCGGTGGATCTGGATGAGCTGATCCGGCGCGGTGATGTGGTGGAGGTCCCGCCAACGAAGCAGGATCGCGCCTACGAGTGACGCCGTGCCTGCAGGCAAGGCAGCACGCATCGTCTAGGGCCCTTATCATGTGGGCTCAAGGGCCCAATAAGCCCTATTGACGCTTGCAAGGCAGTATCTGGATGTCTATGGAATGGTGCCCCTCGGGCTGGGGCCGACGCGTGACCCGTTCGCCCCATTGGTCGCTGCGGCTTGATGGCGAGTATGTTGAACTCAGTGTGTCCGGCCAGCAGTTCCGGCAGCGCGTGGATGAGGACCAGCAGGTGCAGATCCATCCAGGGGTCTTCTGGTCACGGGTCGAGCTGCAGACCGGCGATGCCGCTGGGCTGTGCGTAGACGGGCTCCCCAACGGACAAGCATCCCGGCTTGCTGCGGCCCTGAAACACATGCTCTTTGCGCGCACCACGCGTGGGCGCAATGCCTTGTTTGACAGCGTTCTGCAACAGATTCAGTCGTGGTTGAACGACGCGGACGCCCTCATCGACCGAGGCAATGCCGGCCGCCGCTGGATCACCCACGAGCAGCAGCAGGCGCTGCTGGCGAAGCGCTCCGCCCTGCCCCTGCAGCCGCTGGAGCTGGAGCAGCTGTTCCGCGATGAGGACGTGCATGAAGATCTGCATGCGGACAGCCATCGCGCAGCGCTGGACGTCCTGCGCGACTGGAACCTGGATTGGCCCGCTGCCTGGGCCGAAGCCAACGAGGCCATGACCCGGCGCGAGCTGGTGTTGGCCAAGGATTTCCTGGACCGGGTCGAGAGTAGACCGCTGACCGAGGAACAGGCCCGCGCCGTCATCTGCTTCGACAACCGGGTCCAGGTCGTGGCCGCGGCCGGCTCAGGCAAGACCTCCACGATGGTCGCCAAGGCCGCTTATGCCATTGACCGCGGCTTTGTCGAACCCGAACGCATCGTGATGCTCGCCTTCAACAAGGATGCCGCCAGAGAGCTTGAAGAACGCGCACAGCGTTCCTTCGACCGATTAGGCATGGGCGACATCACGATTGAGGTACGGACCTTCCATGCACTCGGCCTGGCCATCATCGCAAAAGCCACGGGGCGCAAGCCCGATATCCCGGAATGGGCCATTGACGCCACGCTGGGCTTCAACAAGCTGGCCGAACTGGTGGACGACCTGAAGGATCGCTCGACCCACTTCCGCACCCAATGGGACATGTTCCGCCTGGTATTCGGGCGCGACCTGCCGCCATTCGGCGCGGAAATGGAGGCCGACGGCTACGAACGCGATGGCACACCCTACATCCGCACCCTGCAGGGTGAGCGGGTGAAGAGCCTGGAAGAATGCGTGATCGCCGACTGGCTGTTCTACAACGGCGTGACGTACGACTACGAGCGACGCTACGAATTTGATACGGCGACCGACACCCACCGCCAGTATCGCCCCGACTTCTATTATCCGGGCGCCGGACTGTATCACGAGCACTTTGCGCTGGATGCCGATGGACAGCCGCCGAAGCACTTTGCCAACTACAGCGAAGGCATGCACTGGAAGCGCCAGCAGCATGCAGCGCGCGGCACCGCGCTGGTCGAGACGACGTCGTTTGGACTGCGCAGTGGACATGCCCTGCAGGATCTTGCGGAGCGACTTGGCGCGTCTGATGTCGAACTCGACCCGAACCCGGACCGCGAATTGCCCGATCAGGGCGCCAAGCCGATGCCGGATGCAGACCTGATCGGCTTGATGCGCACCTTCATTGCCCACGCCAAGAGCAACTGTCTGACGCTGGACGATATGGCCGCGCGCCTGCGGCAGATGCCCGAAGATCAGTTCAAGGAACGGCATCGACGCTTCCTGGAGATCGCCAGCCCTGTTTTCCAGGCCTGGGACAACGCACTGGCTGACGAGCACGGCATCGATTTCGAAGACATGCTCAACATGGCGGCCGGGCTGCTGGAACAGGGCCGCTATGAATCGCCCTACGAGCTGGTGATGGCCGATGAATTCCAGGATGCCTCGCGCGCCCGTGCACGCCTCTGCCGTGCATTGGTAAGTCAACCAGGGCGCTACCTGTTTGCGGTAGGCGATGACTGGCAGTCGATCAATCGCTTCGCCGGTGCAGACGTTTCAGTGATGACCGGATTCCGCCAATGGATGGGGCATGGCCAGGTACTGAAACTGGAGCAGACATTCCGCTGCCCGCAGGCGCTATGTGATGTTTCCAGCCGCTTCATCAGCCGCAACCCCGCGCAGATCGTCAAGGAGGTTCGTTCCACTGCACCGGCAATGGGCCCGGTGCTGCAGGCGTTCCAGATGAATCGGCGTGAGGAGCTGCAGTATGGCGTTCGCCAGTACCTCACCAAGCTGCATCAGCAATTGTTGTCCGGGGCGGTGCCACAAGGGCGCAATGGACGCGTGACGGTGTTCATCCTGGGGCGCTACCGCGCCGATCGCAGCGCGGTGCCACCGGATTGGAAGACAGCCTTCGGCAGCACGATGGATGTAGAGTTCCTTACGGCACATCGATCGAAGGGACGCGAAGCGGACTACGTGATCCTGCCGGGGATGATCCACCGAGGCTTCCCCAGCCTACGGCCGGATGACCCGGTGCTTTCGCTGGCGATGCCGGATGGCGACACCTATCCACTGAGCGAAGAACGGCGGTTGTTCTATGTGGCGCTTACGCGAGCGCGACGGTCGGTTGCGATGTTCACCCTGCAGGGCAAGCACTCGCCGTTCCTGGATGAGCTGGTGAAGGACGGGGCAGTAGAAGTGACCGCGATTTCAGGCGCGGCCATTTCGGAAGAGCGCTGCCCGGTGTGCAAGGTGGGCGTGTTCGTGGACCGCAATGGACCGCATGGGGCTTTCCGGTCGTGCTCCAGCTATCCGTTGTGCCATAACAAGCCGAAGGATGGGCGTCGCGGGTAGCCGTCCAGGATCTGCCATCCGTTCGAACGCGCAGACACCGCATCTCAGCGGTGGGCGGCCGGCTGTAGCGGGCGGCAGGGCTACCGACTCCCACTTTCCCACAAAGAGAAAGCCGGCACTGGGCCGGCTTATAGATCTTTTTCCAGCACCCGCATCAACGCTTTGAGCACAACTTTCTCAAGCTCAACACGATGTCTGCAAAGCCATAAAGGAAAGGCGCAGCGAGAAGCGCGGAGACGCCTGATCCCAAAAGCCAGGGAACAATGCCAGCAAGCGCCAACGCGATGCTGATGACGCCAACCGCGGCCGACAAACCTCCGACCGTCTGGATGACAAGCGGCAGCGTCTCACTCTCTACTCGTGACCGTTCTGCCGACGCCGGGTCCACCGCACCCATTTCACTCATGATCAGTCCTGTCCGTGAAACCTGAATACTAGCTCAGTGAACGGTGTTTTGTGCTGGCGCCCCAAGGATACGGCGCAAGTAGAGTCCGCGTGAAACAGCGGGATCGCAACGGTCCGAAACGATTTCTCGATGCTGTGCCAGGAGTTTCTTGCTTCCATCCCTGTCCTCAGCTGAAGACAGCTGCACAGGTAGAGACGCCTGAGAAAGCAAGAAGGCCCCTATCTCTAGGGGCCTTCTGGAATCCTGGCGGAGAGAGCGGCCGATTTGACACTCTCACAATCTCTCAGGGAGTCCAGAAACCTAGGCGTATCAACGCCTGAGACTCCACACCCATACCATCGAGTCTCGCGGAATCAGGACCCCAAACATGGGGCGAACTGTGGGGCACTATTGATGGCAAGACCGACCAATCGACTTAGCGCGCGCGCCGTGCAGACCACGACCAAGGTAGGCTATCACGCAGATGGCGGCGGCCTGTACTTGCTGGTCGGACCAACCGGCTCAAAGTCCTGGGTGCTGCGCTACCAGCGCGCCGGCAGACGCCGGGAGATGGGGCTGGGGCCCACGCAGCTGGTCAGCCTGCAGGAGGCTCGTGCATCAGCTCTCCAGCACCGCCGCCAGCTGCTCGCGGGAGATGACCCAATTGAGGCCCGCCGAATGAGCCGGTCAGCCGGCACCACCTTTGGCGATGCGGCAGATGCCTATATCGCCTCCCACCGCGCCGGCTGGAAGAACGAGGCCCAGGCCGAGCAGTGGGAGCAATCCTTACGAACCTACGGACCGGCGCGAGATACGCCAGTTGGGAACGTCGATACTCCCCTGGTGATGGCTTGCCTGCGCCCCATCTGGACCGAAAAGACGGTGACAGCCACGCGCGTGCGCGGACGTATCGAGCGCGTGCTTGACTGGGCGAAGGTCCACGGGCAGCGTGACGGAGACAACCCGGCGCGCTGGCGCGGCCATCTGGAGAACCTGCTCCCCAAGCCCACCAAGGTGACCAAGCCCAAGCACCATGACGCGATGCCTTACGCGGATGTGCCTGCCTTCATGGCCACCCTTGCCGGGCGAGAGGCGCGCAGCCGACGGGCGCTGCAGTTCGTCATCCTGACCGCAGCCAGGACGGCCGAGGTAACTGGCGCGGATTGGCCAGAATTCGATCTGGAACACCGACTGTGGACCATCCCGGCCAGCAGGATGAAGGGCGGCCGGGAACACATCGTGCCACTGACCAACGCTGCGTTGGCGATCCTGGAACCACTGTCCCGCAAGGAGCCACCGTTCGCGTTGTCCGAGAACGCGATGCTCTACCTGGTGCAGAAGCCCGCACCGAAAGGCTTGGGGCTGCCATTCACCGTCCATGGCTTCCGATCTAGCTTCCGAGACTGGGCTGCCGAGACCACGGACTATTCAAACGAGGTGGTGGAGATGGCGATGGCGATGGCGCATGCCATCAAGAACAAAGCAGAGGCGGCATATCGCCGAGGGCACCTTCTGGACAAGCGGCGCCCCCTAATGGATGCTTGGGCGAATTTTCTTCAGGGATGATCAGCGTGATTGCCAAAACGATTGTGTTTGCGGAACCAGCGGTCAGTTCAGCCGGACAATCGGCATCAGACATCGTGGCGATCTGCTCGCTCGTTGTTGCTCTACTAGCCCTTGGATTCTCAATCGCATTTGCTGAAGTCCAAAGACGTCACAACATTAGAGTAGCGCGCCCCCACATGGACATTTCTCTGGGCGTTGTCACTTACGTTCTAAGGGTAACCAACCACGGTCCCGGCGTCGCGCGGCTTGTCGCCTTTAGCGCCACCACGGAAGGTGGGACTCTCAATCTTTTGGAACCATCCCAATTCGAGAAATTCTGCGATTGGCTTATGAAGGACGCGGTAGAGCCAATTTTTACAGAGAGAAATATGATGGTAGTCGGCAGCTACATCGCACCAGGCCTATCTATTGACACCATCCTTCTAACCAAGAATCTGGGTGATACTGACAAGCGCCTAATTAGCCAAAAAATTAAGTCAATAGAATTCAACATCTCCGTGTCCAGCCTTTATGGAAAAATATACGCGGACTATCACGCACCAATTAGTGGCCCGAGATAAATTACGCAAGTGCTTTTGATCGACCAAGCAGATTTCGGTGATCCCACCATGCCTGTCGATATTCGGCTTAGCGTCGCATCTGCTGCAGCCCTGCTCTCATCCACGCCTTTGTGCGGACGTCCCTCGCTCGGGGCTTGGTCTCTGCCGGCGGCTTGCGCGGCTCAAGCGCCGCCTTGATCCGCTCGACCTCCTTCGCTCCGGCCTCGGCCAGGCGCCTTGCCTGTTGCTGCTGCTCGCGGGTCGGCGGCAGTCCTGGCAGCGGCGGCGGCAGCTGGATCGGCGTGGTGTCAGTCAGCCGGGCGACTGCCTCGCGCAAAGGAAGATCGGGATACAGCCTGGCGGCGCACCAGCGCTCGCCGTAGCGCTTTGCCTGTCGGACATTGGCGGCCCGCACTTCCTTCACCTCCCACATCTTCTGGTCCTCCATCCATAGCCTGACCCCAGAACCGCCATCGGGCGTGACGCTGGCCGTCACGCGGCCGTTGTACCAGAGCGCCCAGCGCTCACCGGTCTGGACTCAGCCAGACGGGATCGGGGCGGTGCGGAAGCCGTGGGAAGAGCGCATAGCCGAAGGATACGGCTCCGCGTCTCAGAGGCTGAGAAAGCTACCTTAACGTTTCAGGCGCTGCCAAACGCTCGAACTTCTCTCGCAACCACTTGCCCTTTCGGCCCAGCCGTTTGGCAGCCAAGGCTATGGCATCCGCTCCGAAGTTCTCGATCGCGATCAGCAACCCAAGCATTTCCACATACAACTTCACTGCGTGTTCTGGGTCATCCGCCGAGACCATGCATCTTGGACTATCGAAGTCGTACTCGAACAGGCGATCCAGGTCTGCTTTCAGGCCATCGACAGCAATCACAAAGCACGTTACCAGCCCGGTTAGCTCACCGTCCCCCAAGGCCCCTTGTGCGAGAGCAGCACGGCACGAGGGGATCGTCTCCTTCGGCAATAAAATGGTGAGCCGCACGACCCTTCCTTGCATGGCCTGCTCGATGCAGTCTTCGACGTCCTTTGCCCAACCTCGAGCCCGCGCGATATCGAGCCCTGCAGCGATCTCTGCTCCGACGGACAGCATTGTCGCCCTTCTTACCCGTCGATTTCTAAGCATCTCCTGCCCAGTGGTCGCTGCGAACGTAATCGCGCCGCCAACTAGTGTTGAGATGATGACCTTCCAATCGAGGTCCATGCCTTTATCCCTTTGGCTTCAAGCAATAGTCTCACATGGCGAAGCTCGCCAGGCCTACCGGAACGGCGCTGCGTCCAAGCGCGCCGCCATCGTCTCAACTGGCGCGATTGAACTTCGCTACGGTGTGGATTCCCACGCCCCTGGAACAGACAATGAGCGACGAAACCTTAGTGAACGGCAGATTTGTTGGTGACGATACGGCCTCAACACTGACCCTTTCTGTGGCCGGCGACGTTGAAGTGACGGTGATTCTGAACAAGCCAGGAAATCGGGGAAGCCAGCGTGAGATCCGGCGCGAGGCAGCGATCAAGGCCATGGAACTGCTGCTGTTCGAAGTCAATCGCGGGCCGGTTAGACCGTATCCTTAGAGGATATAAGGACGCTGAGCGCCTGATTTGGCATGGTCGAGCAAGGCTCGACCCCTCAGCGAATTGGGCCACGATCAAATTTGCTCCAATGCCAACGTTGCATTTGCCAACTGCTGGGCCCATAACCCGTGCAGCAAACCATTGGCATAGGACTTCTCAGCCACCCTCAGCTTGACTATATTCCGGATCGCCAAATTTCTAATAGCTTCAACCGCCGCCCGCCGACTGCCCGCCGTAACCCTCTGAAATAGGTGCTTAGAGACCAAGTGGGCAGTCAGCCGCCCATCACGATCGTCACTTGCCCTGAAATTTCCAGCCGCTCTATCATCGGCAGTTATGGCAAAAAACTCCATCAGCTCATTCGTACTCATGAGAAGAAAACCGTTCTGATGAGCCATCTCACCCACGGGTATTCGCTGATCTTCGACAATCAATACGTATCCACCCGACTTAAGAATTCTCGAAATGAGGCCGGAGGGAGAAAAAAGCCGCAACCAATCTTCGACAGGAACCTCATGGAGCACGTTTGTCATTACGACGCAGTCGGCCCAAGATGCCCCCCTTGACGCTATTAGTGCTTCATCATCGTTGAAATACCTACCCTCTGAAGATCCATACTTTCGCTTAATCGCATCCTGGCAAACGGCGGCGTCGTCCGAACATGGATCGAATGCGATGTAATCGAAGAGCGCCCCCTCATCATCGTCTGACGCCAGAGCTTCAACCAAGCGACCTTTCCCCGCCCCAAAATCGACGACCTTCAGGGCGTCCGACCCCCTAAGATCATTCAGCGATCTACGTATTTGTTGCAGCTGAGAATCCGCCTGGCCGGTATATACCACCTCCGGGGGAAGCAGGCATTGATACGCATAATTATTTGATGCCAAATGGTATGGGAGACTCAGAAATGACGTCAGATGGCCAATATTCTCGTCATTACCGAGAAGGCTCTTGATCACATCCTCTGCCTTGCGGCCTGCAAATTCGGCTTTGCCATCGTCGACACCCCAAATGGCACTTGGCTGTATGGAGTTGATGTAAGCCAAAAGTGGGATGGAGTGAGTAGCAATCCAAATTTGAACGTCTGGAGCGTTCTTACGAATGCGCGACAAGAGGTGTACTAGCGCAGCAGGATGCAGATGATTCTCGGGCTCATCCAAGACAAGGACAGACGGCCCAAGTTCGTCAGCTTGAGCGTGAAGCGCCGCTATGAGCTGAAGCGCAATCTTCTGCCCCGAAGACAATTCGGCGCGTGCGATGTTCTTTCCGTACATCGTAAGCGTTCCGTCCAATCCTCGCTCCAAGCGCTGGCCAAAGAACTGCTCCACCGCTTCGTTCAAAGATTCATAGCGCTCAATGGCTCGATCAATGTCCGCCTGTTGATGCGTTGAATGTTGATGTGTAGCTTCTCGCCATTCGTCCTGAAGTTTAGCAATGTATGCCAACACACTCGAGTTCCAATGAGTGGCATCACCTTGTTTAAGGTTGGAGGCGTGCGTCTCGCGCGTGCTCCTCGCCATATCGTCAGGATTTGCCAGATCACCTGAGGATGGAAGAAAACTCACTGCGTGGCCGTGGGGGCCATCCGACACCACTCCCCCCACGTCAGACAGCAGGATTTCCAGCTGCTCCATATTTTGTATCATCTCCGGACGAGCGCGATAGGTCGCCGACTGACTTCTCATACCCTCGAGCTGCGCTTTGTATTTTTCCTTGTCCACCGACTTAGCAAAGTTAATAATTTCAGAAACATAACGCAGCAACCTAGATTTGCCGCTACCATTCTTCCCAGCAAAGACCACGTAAGAACCTAAACGGTACAAAGTCTGCTCAGGCAAACCCAGTGCTGCTGCGCGCGAGCCACGTACGATAATGCTTGTAATTGCCACGACTGCATCCCTGCGTTCGAATTGGGTCGGCGGATGATAGCAGCAGTTGCGCGTCATGCAGATTGGGGCGTCGACTCCCCCTGCACCGCACAGCGCCCAGATCCGACAAACTGCTGGACGTTCTAGCTCTACGGCGAGGGGCAGTTGCTTACGGTAGAGCCGGCGGCGAATAAGCAATCGCGGCACTCGATCTGAGCAAGTCGTATACGCGCTTCGAACGGTTAGCCGACCTATCATTGTTGTATGTGCGGCCGATTCGTCCAGCTCCCCGTTGTCGACTTCGGCCAGCCCGGCCTGGCTGACCTTGCCCTTGGCCTGGCCGAGATCCAGCCAAGCTACAACCTCGCGCCGACACAGCGCGCCTCGGTGATCCTGGACCGGGGCGAAGGCCGGCAGGTAACTCGGCTGGCGTTGGGCCTGCTGCCGTTCTGGGCCAAGGCCAAGGGCCTGCAGGGTTCGACCATCAACGCGCGGATCGAGACGGTGGCCACCAAGCCCGCTTTCCGGTCTGCGTTCAAGAAGCGCCGGTGCGTGATCCCCATGGCCGGGTACTACGAGTGTTCGGTCAGCCCCGAGGACGGCAAAAAAGACCCGTGGTTCATCCACGCGGCGCAACCGCTGCTGGCTGCAGGTCTGTGGGAGGACACCGGCCCCTTACTACCCGACGGGAACCTTGGCACCTTCACCATCATCACCAGCGACAGCAGCGGCGTCTCCGCCGACATCCACGACCGCATGCCGGCCTGGTTGCAGGCCGGTCAGATCGATGAGTGGATGGCAGCCAGCCCCGACGATGCCATGGCGATGCTGCTGGCAAGCTCGCCTCCGTCCATGGAGGCGTACAGGGTCAGCCGCGCCGTCAACACGCCACGCAACAATCGCGAGGACCTGCTCCAGCAAGTTGCGTGACGTCTACAGCAGGGTGGCCTGGCTGTCGTCCCAGCTCTTGATGATCAGCTCTCCGAACTTCTTCCCTCTCCCCTGCCCGCCACCTATGGTGTAGTCGAGCTGCAGCGGCACCAGGTCGAAGCCGGCGAACACTTCGCGGATCTCAGGGTGGTCGTTGATCGAGACCACGAAGCGCCCGACCGAGCCGCGCATCAGCTCGGCCATGGCCTCGTACTCGGCGAAGGGGAACTCGACGCCGTAACCCTCCGTTTCCCAATACGGCGGATCGAGGTAGAACAGCGTCCCCGGCCGATCGTAGCGCCGCACGCACTCTTGCCATGGCAGGCATTCGATAACTGTGTTCGCCAGGCGCAGTTGTACAGCGCTCAGCTCTTCCTCGATGCCCAACCAGGCGAAGGCCATCACCCTCGCGCAGGCCCTGACCGTGCTGCGGGATCTGCACCACCGCCTGCCGCGCTTGCAGGATCTGCGCGTGTTCGAAGCCGCCATAACCGCCTATGTGGCGACTCTGCGCAGCAGCATGCAGGATGGCGACACGCCGCTCTGCGATACCACCCGTGCCCGGCTGGCGCAGGCGACCGAATTGCTGGAGCTGGTCAGAAGTCAGAGTCGCACCGTGGTCGATCCGGCCGACCCGTGGCGGGACCTGTACCACCCCAGTCGCCTCCCGGCGCGCAACGCCGACGGAGAGATCCTGTGCCATCCGGACGTGCCGGCGTGGGCCGACGGCCGCGAGGTATCGCTACGCCCTCTTTTCCTCGCGCAGGGTTTCGAACTGGTGGTGGTTGAGGGCGAATTCTCCGACGAAGGTATCGGATCTGATGTCTACAGCGCCGCCCAAGAGCTGCATCACTGGAACCCTGCAGCACCGGGCGAAGACTGGCGCTTAGCTTGGTTCGGCGAGACTGAGGACGGCCTCGGTGCATGGTTCGTGCGGCCGCTAGCAATCGGCGTGATGGAAGCTAGGAACGCGGGCCATGGTTGACTGCGCAAATGCCAGCCTACGGCGTAGCTTCGGGGTTCGCTGGGCCGATTTGCTCCTCCGCAGGAACGCCAACAAATTCGCGGAACTCGGCCGCAAATTGCTCGCTTATTCCTCGCAGCCACTCGAGCTGACCAAGCAAAAACTGAAAGTCTGCATAGTCAGCTCCATAACGCCACGTCGGGTTGACGCCGGTCGGCTTGATCACTCGCTCCCGGATCTTTCGAACCAAATCTCCAAGCGTGCGGCTTCCACCGATGAGGGTAGCCAGATCTGCGCCGATGCTGTCGGGCAAGTTGTGGATCCTGTCCTCAACGCGCTCTGCGCCTGGAAGCAGCGCACGCTCTGCTTCGTCGAGAGCGCGACACATAGCCCCACCGTCGCGAATTCTGCGAGCGTGCACGTCGATGCCCGTATCGAGATCTTTGACCATTACGCCCATCCGCACGGGCAGCGCGGTCACTTCATAGAGCAAAAGTCGGCCAATGATCCGCGCATTCTCCTCCCGCAGTTTCACTGCTTCCCCGTGCTGCTGTTGCGCGATCCGCTTCGCCTCCTCGGCGATACCTGCAGCGCGATCAGATGTCCTGTAGGCCAAGAAGGCCACGACCGTAGTGCTCACAGCCGCGACCGCGCCGATCCCGACTGCAAACCAGTCAGCCAGATTCCCCACCTCGTCCGCAAGCGGACAGAACTCAATCGCCATAGACCCTCCCTGTAGGAGCCGATTCTGCCATGACCGACATTGATTCGAACGATATCCTCCAGGCTGGGTCCGCTCCCGTTACCTTGCCGCCCCCGAAGCATGGCGGCCTCGTGCAGTTGGAGGATGGATTACTGCCCTGCCCGTTCTGCGGTGCAGCCGCTGAACGCATCGACTTCGGTATCGGGTCGGGGGAGAACGAGGGCGGCTCGTGTATCGCCTGCACCGTCTGCCAGCACAGCGGCCCCATTGAGTTTGGCTTCAAAGAGAACTTCGTTTCCAACTGGAACCGTCGCGCCCTCTCCGCCCAGCCCTCCCCGGGTGGTCAGGGGGATGGGCGAATCCCGTTTGAAACGTGGGCGAAGTCACAGAACTACGACATGCACCGTAGCGCTGGCGGCCCTACGTTCGTGGTCGGCGAATACACCAGCGAGCTTACAGCAGGAGCATGGGAAGCATGGCAGTACCTCTCCGCCCGCCAGCCGGTGGGGGAGCCGGTAGCGTGGCTTGTCCATTGGTCCGATATGCCGATGGAATCGCCCGAGGTGACAAGAAGCGCATCTCGCATCGCGGAAGTGAGTGCGTTGACCCACCCTCCGCGCGTCGTGCCGCTCTACGCCGCCCGGCCCGCGCAGGCCGTAGACCTGGGCCGCATCCGTTCGACGGTGCAGGCGCTGCTGAACTGGATTGATGACTGGGCCGAAACGCCTGAGGAATCAGGGATCGACGCCATCGAGATTGAAGCGGCGGCCGTGCTGGACCTGATCGACAGCCAGGCGGTGGGCAAATGAGCTTCGACTCACAACTTATCGGGCGGACTGGGCATTGGAAGGAAGTTATTACCGCCATTGACGACCAGATCAAGATCACGCCGGAAAACGGGGGCCATGGGTTTGATCATCTCCGCCATCGCTCGAATCTCATCCATCAGCTGGGCGAAATGCGAGTGGAGAGCATCCACTTCGTACTCTGCCAATTCTGCATGAAACTCTTCCATCGGCGACATATCAAACGTCTCAACAGTCTTGAGCCAGGTTCTAATGGCACGCCGAAGTCTATTCAGCGATTTGACGAGCCCCGCTGTTTCTGGGGTGGCCCTCAGCTCTGGAACCACAAGATTGTGCCGAGCCCAGCCGCGCACGGTCTGCTTCGTGCTCTCTGGAGGCGATTTCGCCTTCACCATCTGGATCGAGAATCCAACACTTCCAAGACGGTATCGGAATTCGATCAAGTCGGCTGCGAAATGCTCCATCGCAGTCTCCGCTATCACAAGCTCCTCGGCTCTCAGGCGTCGCGCAGGGCGCACTACCGCGAGATAGGTTGCAAACGCTGCCAACCAGCTCCCAATGCCGCCGAACACTGCGGCCACAACTGCCCATGCGTCCCACCAAAGCACGCACCGGTCGGCCCCCAACGGCGAACAAGTGCTGATTCCATTCCACCAATCCATCTCATGACCGTCGAGTATGCGGATCCGCATTTTGCCACGTCGCCATTCTCGCAAGAGCAGCCCCATGGCTGACCAACTGCTCACCGCTGCGATGGTCCACGTGTTCGCCCTGGTCGGGTTTGCGGCCCGCATCGCTACCCTGTGGGCGATCAGCCGCGCATGCCGCGCCGCGCGCGCAGGGCTGCGCTGGTGCTGGCGGAGGTGCGCCGCATGATCACTACGCCGGCATTCCGATATCACGGCGCGAAGTTCCGAATCTCTGGCTGGATTCACCAGCACCTGCCTGCACACCGCACCTACGTGGAACCGTTCGGCGGTGCCGCAGGCGTGCTGCTCACGAAGGCCCGCAGCTACGCCTAGGTCTACAACGACCTGGATGGGGACGTTGTGAATTTCTTCCGCGTCCTACAGGACATCGCGCAGCGGGAATCACTGATCGAGACCTGCAGGCTGACTCCCTATGCCCGCGCCGAGTTCGACCAGGCATGGGAGCCTACAGCAGATCCGGTTGAGCGTGCCCGCCGCTTGGTATTACGTGCGCAGATGGGTTTTGGTTCTGCGGGTGCGACAAAGGAAAGACCGGGTTCCGCATCGACTCGCAGCGTACCTATGGCACTGCGCAGCATATGTGGCAGAAGTTCCCCGATGGGTTGGCTGCGATCGCGGATCGCTTCAGCGGCGTCCTTATCGAGAACCGGCCGGCGATCGAGGTGATGAGGCAGCACGACACACCGCAGACGCTCCATTACGTCGACCCACCCTACGTGCACAGCACTCGGGTGATGCAGGCCGGAAAGGCCGGCTATTACAGGCACGAAATGGCCTTCCAGGATCACCAGGAACTACTGACTGCGCTGCTCGCACTACGTGGAATGGTTGCTGTCAGTGGATATCGAACGGAGCTGTACGACGACACCTTGACCGGACGGCAACGGGTAGAGATAACGGCACGCATCGCCGCGGGACGTGGCGGAGCGATCCGCACCGAATGTCTGTGGATCTCCCCCGCAGCCCAGGATTCTGGCCACCAGCGCGGGCTGCCGCTGGAAGCAATCGCATGAACCCCGCCACCGAGCAGCTGCGCGCTGCGCTGGCCACCAACTGAAGGAGGACAACATGGCTACAAACAAGACGCGCGAGATCACTGTCGCGGAACTGCACGCCGACCTGCAACCAATTGAAGTCGTCGCAGTGCGCACCAGCTTGGGCCACTCGTCGATCTATCGCCGGGTGAAGGAAGGGACGTTCCCGAAGTCGTACAAGATCGGCGCACGTGCGGTATGGTTGAAAGAGGACATCGACCGTTTCATTGCTTCGATCACGTATCCACAGAATGTGGGTCAAAGCATGGGACGCGCTGCCTAAAAACGAAAAAAGCCCCTGAGAACAGGGGCTTAGGAATTACCTTGGCGGAGAGAGTGGGATTCGAACCCACGGAAGGTTTAACCCTTCGCCGGTTTTCAAGACCGGTGCCTTAAACCGCTCGGCCATCTCTCCAATCGGGTCCCGGTCGCCCGGGCAGCGGCGTATTCTCGCACGTGAAGGGCATTTGCCCAAGACCACCCTTGCCCCCGCCCTTCGCATCCGGCACGGTGGGGCCTTCACTGCAATCGGAGCCCCCATGGCCCACCTCGACCTGGCCAACCTGCGCACTACCCTGCTGGACGACACCCAGCTGGCCGCAGTGGCCCTGCATCGCACTTTCGCTGGGCACCTGCCGGTCAGTAGTGGGCATCTGGTGGTCTGCGATCCACTGGTCCAGGCCGAGGCGCCTGCGCTGGCCGACTACACCGCCCCGTTGGGTCGGCATCCGGTGGAAATCATCGTGCACAGCGGCCGCCCAGCCCTGGCCGTGGTCTGGTTCAAGCCGCGTCAGGCACTCACCGCGTCTGCGCTGCACTGGCAGATGGCGCGCTGGACCACGCAGGACCTGACCGGACTGGATGAGGACAGCTTCATCGGCTACCCGGTCGACGCCGGCATCGGCTGCTTCATGGATACCGACACCCAGCAGGCACTGCTGGCCCTGATCGAACGGGCCGATGGCGACGAAGGCGGCGAGTGGTCGGATGCGCTGATCGACCATGATGGCCTGGACGAAGGCACCGAATACCGCCCCTGGGGCGAGGACTCACCGCATGGCCTGGTCGTATTCACCAGCGGCTGGGGCGACGGCGTTTACCCAAGCTACTGGGCGCTGGATACGTCCGGCATTCCGGTCGCTCTGGTCACCGATTTCCTGTGCATCCAGCGCGGAGACGGGCGCGACGAGCGCGAGATCGCCGACCAGGCCTATCGCGACAACCTTCCACGTGAAGAAGCGGAAGCGCTGGCGCGGCTGGTGGCGGCCGTGGAGCGGGACGACGCGGATGCGCTGCGCGACCTGTTGAAGGATGCGCCGCAGCGCGCCAATCAGATCGAACCGGACTGCGGCGGCACCGCGGTGTTCGAGGCGATCCGGCTGGACCGTCCGCAGGCATTGCGGGTACTGCTGCAGGGCGGCGCATTGCCGGCGATGCCGGAGCGCCTGCACATGAGCAAGGTGACCAGCTACCTGGACTACGCGCGCTTCCTGAAGAAGCCACGCAGCGCGGAGCTGATAGCGGTGCTGGAGGCACCGGTCATTGCAGCCCAGCCAGCACCGCAGGCAGCCCCGCGACGCAGCTTCTGGGACCGATTGTTCGGGCGGAAGTGATCGACGCCCGGAAACAGCAACGCCGGGCATGGCCCGGCGCTACCGTTGATGTCCCTCAGCCGGCATCCACCGCCAGCGCACCCAGTGCACTGGCCTTGATCCGCTCCTTGGCCTTCTCGCAGGCACCATCGCAATGCAGGCGCGAGGCCTCCAGCTGCGGCGGCAGATGTTCGGCCAGGAAGTCGATGAACACGCGCACCGCCGGCAGCAGGCCACGGCGCGAGGCGAACACGGCATGGCACACGCCCTGCGGCAGCGACCAGTCCGGCAGCACCACTTCCAGCTCGCCATTGCGCACGGCATCGGCGCACACGGTTTCCGGCAGCATGGTGATGCCGAAGCCGTCCTTCACCATGCTCTGCAGCAGCGGGAAATCGAAGCCGGCTACGCGCGGCTGCAGGTCGACCCGGCGCACTTCGCCTTCCGGACCATGCAGTTCCCAGCGCTGGCGTGCTTCGTCTTCGCTGATGCTGAGGGTAACGTGCTGGGTCAGCTCTTCCGGGTCCTTCGGCCGGCCAGCGCGGTCCAGGTACTTCGGGCTGGCCACCAGCAGTTCCTGCACCTGGCCGAAGCTGCGCATCACCAGGCTGCCGTCGTCGTCCAGGCGCGAACGCACGCGCAGGGCCACGTCATAGCCTTCGTTGATGATGTCCACGCGGCGGTTGCTGATGTTCAGCTGCAGGCGCACCTTCGGGTACTGCTCAAGGAACTTGGGCAGCAGCTTGGGCAGCTGCATCTGCGCCAGCGACACCGGCACGCTGGCGCGCACCACGCCGCGCGGTTCCGCACTGAGGCGGTCGACCACTTCGCGGGCGGCCTGCGCCTCGGCCAGCATCGTCTGCGCGTGGCGGTGCACGCTGGTGCCGACGTCGGTGACCGCGAAACGGCGCGTGGAGCGCTGCAGCAGGCGCACGCCCAGGTCGGTCTCCAGCTGGCTGATGCGGCGGCTCAGGCGCGACTTGGGGATGCCCAGCGCACGCTCGGCGGCGGCAAATCCGCCGTGGTCGACCACCATCGCGAAGTAGTACAGATCATTCAGGTCATGCATGCCCGAGTTCCATATCTAGAACAATACGTGGCATTCAACCACCTTTATCCCGCATTTGCAACAACCTATCGTTCTCTCCGTCGGCGGGGCCACCCCGCCCCTCCCTCTCAGAACATAGGTGACTACCATGAAGCTTCTGCATCTCGACGCCAGCGTGCTTGGCGAGAACTCCGTCTCCCGCCACCTGACCGCCGCCGTGGTGGCCCGCTTCAAGCAGCAGATCGAAGGCCTGCAGATCGATTATCGCGATCTTGACGCCAATCCGGTACCGCATCTTCGCAGCAGCTCGCTGGCCAAGGCGGACGCGGCCGAAGCCGCCGATGCTGAACAGGTGCTCGAGCAGTTCCTTGCCGCGGACATCGTGGTGATCGGCGCGCCGATGTACAACTTCAGCATCCCGTCCACGCTGAAGGCCTGGATCGACCGCGTGGCCGTGGCCGGGCGCACCTTCAAGTACACCGAGAACGGCCCGATCGGCCTGGCCGGCGGCAAGCGCGTGATCGTGGTCAGCAGCCGCGGCGGCATCTACACCGATTCGCCGGCCGACTTCCAGGAACCGTTCCTGCGCCAGACGTTCGCCTTCTGGGGCATCAACGACATCGAGTTCGTACGTGCCGAAGGCATCGCCTACTCGCCGCAGCACCGTGAAGACGCCATCGCTGGCGCGTTGGCGGCCCTGCCGTCGCACGAAGCGGCTGAAGCCGCCGCTGCATAAGCGTTCCAGCGTTCGGTGCCCCTCTCTCCTCGTCTGGGCGCTGAACGCGGGCCGGGATCCCCTCCCCCATCCCGGCCCACCCTGGCGGCCCCGCTTTGCGGGGCCGCTTTTCTGTGTCTGGCCCGAGGGCTCGCCATCCACGCACGGTGTGGATCTACTGCACGTGTGCGTGGATTCGGTGCCATGCGCGGCGCTCACCAGAACGTTAGGCTGGGGCCATGAACTACATCGTGACCACTGCACACCGCAGCGAATTTCCGCACCCGATCACCCTGCGCCGTGGCCAGGCGCTGGTGGTGGGCGAACGCTATGAAGGCCCGGAGGGCTGGGACGACTGGTTCCTGTGCGAGGCCGAAGGGCAGCAGCCCGGTTTCGTGCCGGCGCCCGTGATCGGTCGCACTGCGCAGGGTGACGCGTTTGCCACCGAGGATTACTGCGCACGGGAGCTGGATGTGGATCCCGGGCAGGTGCTGCGTGGGCAGCGCACGCTCAATGGTTGGGCGTGGTGCGTGCCGGAGACCGGCGAACCGGGATGGGTGCCGCTGGAGAAGCTGCGGGCCATGCGGTAATCGCGGGGTTCATCCACGCATGGCGTGGATCTACTGAGGCATCGGTGAATTCATGCCGGGCGCGTGCAACATCCTCCAGTAGATCCACGCCATGCGTGGATTCGGTGCCATGCATGCATGGCACCCACCCGATCAGAGAATCAGGCGATGGTTTCCAGCCCACCCATGTACGGGCGCAGCGCTTCCGGCACGGTGATGCTGCCGTCGGCGTTCTGGTAGTTCTCCATCACTGCGATCATCGCGCGGCCAACCGCCACGCCCGAGCCGTTCAGCGTGTGCGCCAGTTCCGGCTTGCCGGTGGCCGGGTTGCGCCAGCGCGCCTGCATGCGGCGGGCCTGGAAGTCACCACAGTTCGAGCACGAGGAGATCTCGCGATAGGTTTCCTGCGACGGCAGCCAGACTTCCAGGTCGTAGGTCTTGATGGCCGAGAAGCCCATGTCACCGGTGCACAGCAGCACCTTGCGGTAAGGCAGGCCCAGCTTCTCCAGCACCACTTCGGCGCAGCGGGTCATGCGCTGGTGTTCGGCGTCGCTGTCTTCCGGGCGGCTGATCGAGACCAGCTCGACCTTCTCGAACTGGTGCTGGCGGATCATGCCACGCACGTCGCGGCCGCCGCTGCCGGCCTCGGCACGGAAGCACATCGAGTGGGCGGTCATACGCAGCGGCAGGCGCTCGGCCTCGACGATCTCGTCGCGCACGATGTTGGTCAGCGGCACTTCCGAGGTCGGGATCAGGTACCGCGTGGAGTCGCCCACGGCGGTCTTGAACAGGTCGTCCTCGAACTTCGGCAGCTGGCTGGTGCCACGCAGCGAATCGGCGTTGACCAGTAGCGGCACGTTGGTTTCCTCATAGCCGTGCTCACCGGTGTGCAGGTCGACCATGAACTGGGCCAGCGCACGGTGCAGGCGCGCGATCGGGCCGCGCAGTACGGTGAAGCGCGAGCCGGACAGCTTGGCCGCGGTCTCGCCGTCCAGCCAGCCGTTGCGGGCGCCCAGCTCGACGTGGTCGAGCACCTTGAAATCGAACTGGCGCGGGGTACCCCAACGTGCCTGCTCGACGTTGTCGTTCTCGTCGGCACCGGCCGGCACGTCATCGGCCGGCAGGTTCGGAATGCCCATCGAGATCGCTTCGATCTTCTCACGCAGCTCGTCCAACGCCACTTCCGAGGCCTTCAGCTCGTCGGCGAAGGCGGCAACCTCGGCCATGATGGCCGAAACGTCCTCGCCCTTGGCCTTGGCCTGGCCGATGGCCTTGGAACGGCTGTTGCGCAGGCTCTGCAGCTCCTGGGTCCGCACCTGGATGCGCTTGCGATCGGCCTCCAGGGACTCCAGGGCAGACACGTCGAGCTCGAAGCCGCGGCTGGTGCGCAGGCGTTCGGCGAGGTCGGCGGGCTGGTGGCGGAGCAGGGCTGGATCAAGCATGGCAGGTGTCGTGGTGGGTATCAGGGATGGGATTATCGCTTGTTATACGGATTTCTGCCGCCCGGTTCATTCCCGCCGTGGCAGAATCGGGCTATTCCGTACTGGTCCGGTCCATGTCTGCACCCCGCTCGTCGTCCGCCAAGTCGTTTACTGTGCATATCCCGCGCAACGCCCTGAAGATCGCCGGCATCGCCTTCGGCGTGGGCGTGCTGCTGTTCGTGCTGGTCTGGCTGACCGGCCGTGACAAGGAGTTCTTCCGCGCCGACCCGGCCGCGCAGACCCCGCAGGAAACCGCCCAGGTCGAGCCCCTGCCGGAACCGTTGGCCGCTGCGGCCGGCTCCAGCGACATGCCCGATGCCAAGCCGGCCCCGGTCGAGGAAGAAGCGCCGAAGCTGGTCGAAACCGCCCCGCCACCGCCCGCCCCGATCGCCGAGCCGGCCCCGGCCACCCCGGGCGCTGCCCCGGCCACGACCGGCAACAGCCAACCGATGCCGATTGCCGGTCAGTCGCCGCCGCCGTCGTACCCCGCCGCCGCCCTGCGCGCCGGCGAAACCGGTACCGTGGTGGTACGCGTGGATGTAGACGCCACCGGCTATCCGAACAACGCCACGGTGATCCAGCGCAGTGGTTCACGCGACCTCGACCGTGCCGCCACCGACGCCGTACGCCGTTGGCGTTTCACCCCCGCGCAGAGCAACGGCCAGCCCGTCCCCGGGAGCATTGAAGTGCCGTTCGACTTCAAGACCCAGTAACTGAACACTTCCCGGCAGGCAAACTGAACCCTGCCGGTGGCGTTGACGCAACGCTGACACTTCTCGTCCGTGGCTCGCGCAACACTTCCCACGTCGTCCATTGACGGAAGGAGTTAGCGATGACTGCCACCACCCACGAAGACCTTCATTCGCCGCAGCTGCAGGAGGATTCCAGCCTGCAGCACAAACCCACGTCGCCCTGGATGTGGATCGCGCTGATCGTGGCGATGTTTGCTGCCGCCCTGCTCTGGCTGCGTCATTCCAACCAGGAAGATGTGGCGCCAGCGCCGGTCGGTGAGCGCATGCTTCCAGCCCCCGAGCAGGCCGCGGTGACGGATGCAGCGGCCCCTGCCGCGCGCCAGGGAGCCCCGGCTACTGCTTCGCGGAAGGCCGCGCCGGTAGCGCGCAATCGTGAGGCCCGCCCGCTGGCCAGCAACCGCATGCCCACCTACCCCGCCGCTGCGCTGCGTAGTGGCGTGCAGGGCAGCGTGATCGCCAGCCTGAGTGTAGATACCCACGGCAATGTCGCTAATGCTGCGATCGTTTCGCGCAGCGGCGAGCGCAGTCGTGATCTGGATCGCGCGGTGCTGAACACCGTGCAGAACTGGAAGTTCCAGCCGGCGATGCACGAGGGCCGTGCCGTCGCCAGCGTGGTGCGGGTCCCGGTGGATTTCCGTACCGAGCAGCGTTGATCGCGGACGAGGGGTTCGTGATGTTTAGACGGAGGCTTCGGCCTCCGTCCTTTTATGCGGAAAAGCGTGCCAACCGAGGTTGGCACCTACCGGATGAGGTGAGCGCGCCAACCGAGGTTGGCTTCTACCGTGCAATGCGATCCGCCGGGCGTGGCCCGGAGGTTGCTGTGACGATCAGGCCAGGTTGAACCCGGCGCTGCGCGCCAGGCCATCGAAATCCGGGAAGGACGTGGCGACATTGGCGATATCGTTGATGCGCACTTCGCCGTCACTGATCTGGCCGGCGATGGCGAACGCCATGGCGATGCGATGGTCACCGTGGCTTTCGATGGTGCCGCTGCCCAGGCGAACGCCACCATGCAGGGTGGCGCCGTCTTCGGTTTCGTCCACCTGCATGCCCAGCGCGCGCAGGCCGGTGGCCATCGCAGCAAGGCGGTCGGATTCCTTCACCCGCAGCTCGGCCGCACCGCTCACCACGGTCTGGCCTTCTGCGGCGGCGGCGGCCACGAACAGCGCCGGGAACTCGTCGATCATGTCCGGCACCAACGCTTCCGGAATGCGCGCGCCCTTCAGCGGGGCGTAGCGCACCACCAGGTCCGCCACCGGCTCACCGCCCTGCTCGGCCGGATTCTCTTCGGTGATGTCCGCCCCCATCAGGCGCAGCGCGTGCAGCAGGCCAGTGCGGCGCGGGTTCAGGCCGACCTGCTTCAGGCGCAGCTGTGAACCAGGAATGATGCTGGCGGCCACCAGGTAGAACGCCGCAGACGAGAAGTCGGCCGGCACCACGATGTCCGTGGCGCGCAGGCGCTGGCCGCCACGCAGGCGGGCCTTGCCCGGTGAGAATTCGATGTCCACGCCGAACGCCGACAGCATGCGCTCGGTGTAGTCACGGGTCGGATGCGGTTCCAGCACGCTGGTTTCGCCCTGCGCGTACAGGCCGGCCAGCAGCACTGCGGACTTGATCTGTGCGCTGGCCACCGGCGAGGCGAAGTCGATGCCGTGCAGCGACTGGCCGCCATGCACATGCAACGGCGGCGTGCCGTCATCCTGGGTGTCGATCTTCGCGCCCATCTGCGACAGCGGGCCAGTGACGCGGCGCATCGGGCGGCCCGACAACGATTCATCGCCGATCAGCGTGCAGTCGAATGCCTGGCCTGCCAGCAGGCCGGCCAGCAGGCGCATGCCGGTACCGGCGTTGCCGCAGTCCAGCGGTGCGCTGGGTGCCTGCAGGCCGTCGATGCCGACGCCGTGCACGATGCGCTGCGACGGGCTGGGGGTTTCGATGCGCACGCCGAGCTGGCTGAAGATGCGCGCCGTGGCGCGGGTGTCTTCGCCTTCCAGGAAGCCCTCGATATGCGAGGTGCCATCGGCCAGCGCGGCGAACATCACCGAGCGGTGCGAGACCGACTTGTCGCCGGGAATGGTCAGGCTGCCCTGCAGCGGCTGGCCCTTGCGGGCAATCCAGTGTTGCGCGTTGCTCATCGTTCGATCATTCCGTAAACACCGGCAGCGCCGGCGATGCATCAGGGAGCGGCGGCTGTTGCCGCCGCAGCAGCACTCAGGGCACGGCCACCGGGTAGGAGCCGAGCACCTTGATCTGCGCCGAGTGCGCTTCCAGTTCGGCCAGGGCAGCCTGCATCGGCGCGTCGTCGATGTGGCCCGCCAGGTCGATGAAGAAGCCGTACTCCCACTTGCCGTGGTGCGACGGCCGCGACTCGATGCGGTTCATGCTGATGCCGTGGCGGGCGAACGGGCTGAGCACGTCGAACAGCGCACCGGGCTTGTCATGGATGAACACCAGCACCGAGGTGCGGTCGTGGCCGGAGGTCGGGAAGATGTTGCGACCCACCACCAGGAAGCGGGTGGTGTTGTCGGCATCGTTCTGGATCGGCTTGGTGACCACCTTCTTCAGGCCGTACACGTGGCCGGCGCTCTCGCCACCAATGGCCGCCGCATCATCGGCGTTGCGCGCGCGACGCGCGCCTTCGGCGTTGCTGGATACCGGAATCTTCTCGGCCTTCGGCAGGTTGGCGCGCAGCCACGCCGAGGTCTGCATGAACGACTGCGGGTGTGCGTAGATGCGCTCGATGTCCTCGAGGCGGCCGCTGCGCGACATCAGGTACTGCTGCACGCGCAGTTCCACTTCGCCACAGATCTTCAGGTTGGAGGTCAGGAACATGTCCAGAGTGATCTGGATGGTGCCCTGCCCCGAATTCTCCACCGGCACCACGCCGAAATCGGCGTTGCCCGCTTCCACTTCCTGAAACACCTCCTCGATGCTGGCCATCGGCAGGCCCAGCGCGGAGCGGCCGAAGTGCTTGAGCACCGCCTGCTGGCTGAAGGTGCCTTCCGGGCCGAGGTAGCCGATCTTCAGCGGCTCCTGCTGGGCCAGGCAGGCCGACATGATCTCGCGGTAGACGTGCACCAGCAGTTCATCGCTGAGCGGGCCTTCGTTGCGGTCCACCACCATGCGCAGCACCTGCGCTTCGCGCTCGGGGCGGTAGTAGTCGACGGCGGCGGCGAGCTTGCCCTTGGCCTTGCCGACCTGGTGGGCGAAGCGCGCGCGCTCAGCGATCAGGTTCTGGATGTCACGGTCGATCTGGTCGATCTTCGAGCGCACATCGGCCAGCGCCAGCGGCGCCAGGGTAGGCGCCGGATTCGACGCGGCCTTGGACGTGCTCTTGCCCTTGGCCTTGGTGGAGGCGCTGTCCTTGGCCGGTTCGGCCTTCTTCGGCGCCTTCTTGCTGGATTTGCTGCTTGCCATCGGAGTTCCTTGTTGCGGGGCACGCACCCGACGGTGCGCGCCGTTCATTGCTCAACCGTGACGCTGCTGGAAATCAGCCATGAAGGCGACCAGCGCCTCGGCCCCGGCCAGCGGCATGGCGTTGTACAGCGAGGCACGGATGCCCCCGACCACCTTGTGGCCCTTCAGCGCCAGCAGGCCGGCGGCCTTGGCTTCGGCGACGAAGCGGGCATCGAGCTCGGCATCGGGCAGGAAGAACGGGATGTTCATCCGCGAACGGGCCGCATGTGCGACCTCATTGCGGTAGAAGCCGCCGGAGCCGTCGATGGCGCCGTACACCAGCGCGGCCTTGGCGGCGTTGCGCTTGGCGAACTCGGCCACCCCACCTTCTGCCAGCATCCACTTGAACACCAGGCCCGCCAGGTACCAGTTCCAGGTCGGCGGGGTGTTGAGCATCGAATCACGGGCGACGTGCGAGCGGTAATCGAAGATGTCCGCACGTGGCTGGCCACTGCGCTCGAGCAGGTCGCGGCGGATGATCATCACCGCGATGCCGACCGGGCCGAGGTTTTTCTGCGCGCCGGCGTAGATCACGCCATAACGGCGCACATCAAGCGGTTCGCTGGCGATGGACGAGCTGAAGTCCGCGATCAGCGGAACGTTGCCGGTGTCGGGCACATCACGGAACTCGACGCCGTGGATGGTCTCGTTGGCGGTGATGTGCACGTAGGCGGCATCGGGCGACAGCTGCCAGTCGGCACGCGCCGGCAGTTCGCGGTAGCCGTTGGCCTCGCTGCTGGCGGCGATGTTGACGTCGACGTAGACACCGGCCTGCTTGACCGCGGTCTTGCCCCAGTGGCCACTGACCACGTAGTCGGCACGTTGGCCGGGGGCGGCGAAGTTGAGCGGGATCAGCGCCTGCTGGGTGGTCGCACCACCGGACAGGAACAGCACCGCATAGTCGTCGGGGATGTCGAGCAGGCGTCGCAGATCGGCTTCCGCCTCGGCGGCCACGGACATGAATTCCACACCGCGATGGCTCATTTCCACGATCGAGGCACCGGTACCGTGCCAGTCCAGCATTTCCGCCTGCGCCTGGCGCAGGACCGATTCCGGCAAGGTTGCAGGGCCGGCACTGAAGTTGAACGCGCGCGTCATGTCACACCTGTGGGGCAAGACCCCTAGTATGCCGCAGTGCACCAGCCTTGCGGCCTTGTGGCGCAAGGGAAATTTGGTTTCATTGGAATCCATTGGCCACCCGCATGGCGCCGGTAGTCGCCGACCTTGGTCGGCGTACGCCGTCAGGCGTCATTCCCGCCGAAGGAGCGTGCCGACCAAGGTCGGCACCTACCGGAAGCGGGTGGGCACACGCCGGGGGGGGGGGTAGCGTCGGGCCATGCCCGGCGGATTCAGATCAGCGCGCGCCGAACCAGAGCAGCAGGCTGAGCAGCGCGGCCAGCAGCAGCGCACTGACCAGCAGCCACGGCCAGCGCCGGACCTTGCGCGGCACGGCCGGCAGCACCGGCGCCTGCTCGGCGTCCTGGCTGGACTCGTCTTCATCCGGCAGCGGGCGCCGGCGCGGGTCATGCGGCACTTCCAGCACGAACCGGTGCTGGCCATCGAACACGACCTGGTCGCCCGCCTGCAGCCAGCAGTGGCGCACGGCCACACCGTTGACCCGGGTGCCGTCGGCACTGCCCAGGTCACGCAGCAGCACGCGCTCGCCGTGCACTTCCACGCGGGCGTGCTGTTCGGCGAAGGCCGGTTCATTGATCTCGATGTCAGCGTCGCCGCCGCGGCCGATCAGGCGGGACCGCGACAGCGTGAAGCTGCGGCCATGGTGCAGGCCACCGACACCGCGCAGCAGGCGCTGCTGCTCATCGGAGCCGTCGTCGTTCTTCGGCGCAGGCGCCTGCAGCAGGCTCTCGACCTCGCCCTGCAGGACCATTTCCACGCCGTCCACATACACCGCATCGCCGGCACGCAGCAGCGCCATGCGCCGCACCGGGCGACCGTTCACATGAATGCCGCGGATACCGTTGCCGACCTGCAGCCAGAGGCCGCGATCATCCACGCAGAACTGCGCCAGCAGCAGGGCACCGTGGCCGGCATCGCCGAGCCGCACACTGCCGTTGGCCTGGCGCACGATGCGTTGCACCCCGGGCCGCAGCGGCTGGTCGGGCTGTTGTTGCTGACTGAAGTGGACAAGCAGGTTCTGCACGCGGCGCAGCCTAGCAGGTTGGCCGCCAACGAAGAAGAACCCACGATGAGTGCTTGGCGCGGAGGCCCTCGATGCGCACAATGCTCGCCCTCATTGATCATCCCCGCCCTGCGCCAGGAGCCTGAATGTCCACCATCGATGTCCGCCACGCCCACGCCCTGCCCGACGCACAGGCGCGCACCGCGATCGAACAGGTTGCCGCCAAGTTGTCCGAGCGCTTCGGCCTGAAGTCGTCCTGGACTGCCGACGTACTGAATTTCTCCGGCAGCGGCGTGGACGGTGCGATCGAACTGCAGCCGGGCGCCGTGCGCGTGACCGCCAAGCTGGGCTTCCTGCTGTCGGCGATGAAGGGCATGGTCGAAGGCGAGATCCAGCGCGTGCTGAAGGAAAAGCTGGGCTGAACCCCGGCGGCGGCCATCACGGCCGTGCAACGCCAACGCGCGCTACTCTCGGGGGCAGGCCCAACTCCCACGGGAAGTGCGATGAACCAGTACGAAAACGATGACCGCCGCAACGACGACGCCTCGTTCGGTGACCAGGCCGAGCGCTTCTCGCGCAAGCTGAGTGACTCGGCGCAGCAGGTCTGGCTGGCCGGCCTGGGCGCTCTTGGCCGTGCACAGGCCGAAGGCAGCCGCTTCTTCGACGGCCTGGTGAAGGAAGGCGAAGCCTGGGAAGCCCGCCGCCGTGAACGCAACGGCGAACAGGGCCCGGGCTGGCGCGACAACGTTGAAACCTCGCTGGACGAGGCCCGCGAGAAGGCCTCCGGCACCTGGAACAAGGTTGAAAAGGCGTTCGACGATCAGGTGCAGGGCGTACTCAAGCGCCTGCACGTACCCACCGCCGACGAGGTGACTGCGCTGGAGGCTCGCATCGATGCCCTGCAGGCGCGCCTGGCCAAGCTGGAGAATCGCGACGCCTCGGGCACTGATGCACCTGCACCGGGCAGCCATCAGTCGCCAGGCAGCGTGCCCTGACCGGCCATTGTTGCAATGCAATAAATTTTGATTGACAATCGCGAGCAACCCGCCAATCGCTTCGGCTGCCGTTTGTTCCCTCCCCTCACGGCTTCAGGATTGGCGGGTTTTTCGTGCCTGCGGTATTCCGAACTGCGCGTTCCATCACGCTTCCTGTCAGGAACATCCTGACTCAGCGGCACGGCGCGACCTTTACACTGTCGCCTTCGCATTCGCCCCTTCCGCGCACCTCCTGCATGCTCCCTTGGATCCTGGCCCTGCTGTCGGCCCTGCTTACCTGTTCCCTGGCCGTTGTCTATCTGTGGTGGATCAAACGGCGGCAGAAGGAGATGCAACTCGGCTTGCAGGCCCTGGCTGGCATGCACTGGCGCGAATTCTCGGTACTGGTCAAGCGCATGCTGCGCGAGCAGCGCGGCCTGCGCGAACTGGATGACCCAGGCGAGGAATCCCGTGAGCCCAGCAGCGATTTCCTGCTCAGTGACGGCCCCAACAGCTGGCTGGTGTCGTGCAAGCACGGCCTGGCCTACCGCATCGGCACCGCTGCAGTGAACGAACTGGGTGCAGCCGCGCGCCTGGCCGGCGCCAAGGGCGGCGTGCTGCTGACCGAAGGCCGGATGGAACGCGACGGCCGCAGCGCCGCCGAGAAGCAGGCGGTCGAGGTGCTGGACGGCCCGCGCCTGTGGCCGCTGCTGCAACCCTATCTACCGGCGGAAATCGAAACCCGTGTGCGCGCCAGCGCCCGCCATGAAGCCCTGCGCCGGATCGCCATTGCCGCGCTCGGCGCGGTCACGCTGGGCCTGCTGGTGGGATTGAGCCTGCAAGGGCTGCACGTGCAGGACGCCCCGCCCGTTGCCGAGGTGGCGGTCGCCCCCGCGCCGGTTGCGCCTGCGGTTGAAGCGGCGCCCGAACCGGCGCCGGCCCCCGCCACCATGCCGCCGGCCGCTACGCCTGCACCGGCCGCGCCCTCAACCGATGCGCGCAGCAACCCCAACCCGGATGCCGCTACGCTGGAGCGCTTCCAGGCCGATCTGTCCCGTGCCTTGGCCGGCAAGCCCGGCATCGCCAGCGGTGTCTGGTTGACCCGGCAGACGCTGGCGATCAACCGCACCGGCGAGCTGGACGCGGTGTGGCCGCAGGTCTGCGAGGAAGTGCTGCACTACCCCGCCCTGCGCAACGTGCGCATCCAGCTCAATGCCCGACCCGGTGTGGATGAGCCGGTGCGCTGGCGCCAATGCGCCACGTATTGATGGGGCAGCATCCACGCATGGCGTGGATCTACCAGGGATTCACACGCGTCGGATAATCCCAACCGGGATTCAGTAGATCCACGCCATGCGTGGATACGCCTCTAGCGCGCCCCAGGCGCGAAGCGCGCAACCAGGTCCCAGGCATCGCCGAGGAACACCTGGCGCACGCGGGTGATCGGCTGCTCACCGCGCCAGGTCAAGCGCTCGATCACCAGACAGGCGGTACCGGGCTTCACATCGAGCAGCTTGGCGGTGACAGCATCCGCGCCCCAGGCACTGATGCGATGCTGGGCGCGGGTCCACGACACGTTCTGCAGCAGCCAGCTGCCCGGCGCGGTAGTGCTGAAATCGACCTCCAGCACCTCGGGCACGCCGACGGGGCTGATCAGGCGATGCTCCAGCGCCAGCGGGCGGCCATCGGCCAGGTGCAGGCAACGCATCGCCAACAGCATTTCGCTGCCGGCCAGTTCCACTTCGCCGGCATTGCCCACTTCAGCCAGACGCAGCTCGCGCTGCAGCAGCCGGTAGCCGTACTGATGCCCGCGCGAACCGACCTCCATCGCAATGTCCGGAATTTCCAACGCCACCTGCTCCAGGTGCGGGGGTTGCCGCGCCACGAACGAACCCGCACGACGGCGACGTTCGATCATGCCGCTCTCGGCCAGCGCGGTCAGCACTTTGTTCACCGTCATCCGCGAGCAGCCGTACTGCTCCATCAGCTCGTGTTCGTATGGAATGCGGAAGCCCGGCGCCCATTCTCCGCTGAGGATGCGGCTTTCCAGATCGCTGCGGATACGCTGGTTGAGCGTGGCGGACTTGCTGGCCTTCACGTAATGGGGTCCCGGTGGCGGAGGCGATCAGCCCAGCACGCCCTTCAGGGCGGCGGCGAAGGCGGTGGTGATCGCCTCGCGCTGCAGGTGGCGGCCCTCGGCCACGCATTGGCGGCCATGGCGCCAGACCGATCGCAGCGCGCCATTACGTGCGGCGAACACCCAGCTGTCAAGCCATGCGTCATCCTGTCGCGCCTGCAGCGCCGGGTGCGCGGCGTCCAGTTCGACCAGATCGGCACTGGCACCGACCTGCAGGCCAGCGGCCACGCCCAGCGCCTGCGACCCACCGTGCAGTGCGCCTTCGAACAGGAAGCGGCCGGTGCTGCGGGTGGCGTCCGGGGCCAGCACATTGCGCCCACGCAGGGTCAGGCGTTGGCCGTATTCGAGCAGGCGCAGTTCTTCGGCGGCATCGATCAGCACGTTGGAATCGGAGCCGACACCGAAACGGCCACCCTCGCGCGCGAACGCCTGCATCGGGAACAGACCGTCGCCCAGGTTGGCTTCGGTGATCGGGCACAGGCCGGCCACGGCCTGGCTGGCCACGATGGCGGCACGCTCGTCGTCGGTGATGTGGGTGGCGTGCACCAGGCACCAACGCGCATCGACCGGTGCGTGGTCGTACAGCCACTGCACCGGGCGCTGGCCGCTCCACGCCAGGCAGGCCTCGACTTCACGCATCTGCTCGGCGATATGGATGTGCACCGGGCCATCGGTGAGCGGCAACAACGCACCCAGTTCCTCGCCCGTGACAGCGCGCAGGCTGTGCGGTGCGATGCCGAGCACCGCATCGGGCAGCGCGGCCAATGCCGGCTTGGCGGCATCCAGCAACTGCGCGAAGCCGTCCACATCGTGGATCAGGCGACGCTGAGCGGGATTCGGCGCTGCCCCGCCGAAATCGGCATGCGCATAGAACACCGGCAGCAGGGTCAGGCCGATGCCGGTCTGATCGGCCGCCGCCGCGATCCGCGCACTCATCTCGGCGCGGTTGGCATAGGCGCGGCCGTCGGCATCGTGGTGCAGGTAGTGGAATTCGCCGACGCGGGTGAAGCCGCTTTCCAGCATTTCCATGTAGGCCTGGGCGGCGATGGCCTGCACCGCGTCCGGGCGCAGATGGGCCAGGAAGCGGTACATCAGTTCGCGCCAGCTCCAGAAGCTGTCACCGTCACCGCCGCCGATCTCGGTCAGGCCGGCCATGCCGCGCTGGAAGGCGTGGCTGTGCAGGTTGGGCAGGCCCGGCACCAGGATGCCGACGCGGGTGTCACCGTCCTGCGCGCCCTGCCCCGTGCTGATCGAGGTGATGCGGCCGTCCTGAACCTGCAGGCGGACATCACGGGCCCAGCCCTCGGCCAGCAGGGCGTGGGCGGCATGGAAACAGTGCGGGGAACGCGAATCGGACATGGCTGGACAACCCGAAATGGACGCCTATATTGTATAGACATATAAGCACAGCCGCGTTGTGGATGCCATGCACGTCGAAACCCTCTGGTCCAACGTCCACCTGATCACCCTCGATGGCGAGGGCCTGGGTGTCATCCGCGATGGCGTGCTGGCCTGCGCCGACGGCCGCATCGTCCATGTCGGCCCGGCCGGCAGCGACGCCCACCTGCAGCCGACCACCCGCATTGACGGCGAGGGCCGCTGGATATCGCCGGGCCTGATCGACTGCCACACCCACCTGGTCTACGCCGGCAACCGCGCCAACGAATTCGAGCAGCGCCTGCAGGGCGTCAGCTATGCCGACATCGCCCGTGCCGGCGGCGGCATCGTCTCCACCGTGCGTGCCACCCGCGCCGCCACACCCGAGCAACTGGCCAGCGAAAGCCGCCCGCGCCTGCTGGCGATGCGCGCCGAAGGCGTGACCACGATCGAGATCAAGTCCGGCTACGGCCTGACCCTGGCCGACGAACGCAAGCAGTTGCAGGTCGCACGCGCATTGGGCGAGGAATGCCGGGTCAACGTGGTGACCACCTTCCTCGGCGCGCACGCGATTCCGCCAGGCCGCGAGGCGCAGGAGTACACCGACGAGGTGTGTGAGGTGATGATTCCGGCCATTGCCGCCGAAGGCCTGGCCGAAGCGGTGGACGTGTTCTGCGAGAACATCGCCTTCTCGCCCGCGCAGGCGCGCCAGGTCTTCGAAGCGGCGCGTGCGAACGGGCTGGCGGTGAAGATCCATGCCGAACAGCTGAGCAACCAGCACGGCGCCGAACTGGCCGCTGGTTTCGGCGCGCTGTCGGCCGACCATATCGAACATCTGGATGACGCCGGCATCGCCGCGATGGCGGCGGCCGGCACTGTCTCTGTGCTGCTGCCGGGCGCGTTCTATTTCACCCGCGATACCACCCTGCCGCCGATCGCTGCATTGCGCGCGGCGGGTGTGCCGCTGGCGCTGGCCACCGACAGCAACCCCGGCACCTCGCCGCTGACCAGCCCGCTGCTGGCGATGAACATGGGCGCCACCCTGTTCCGCCTGACCGTGGACGAATGCATCGCCGGCTTCACCCGTGAAGCGGCGCGCGCACTGGGCCATGGCGAGCGTATCGGCCGTCTGGCCGTCGGCATGGACTGCGACCTGGCGATCTGGGACATCGACGCCCCCGCCGACCTGGTCTATCGCATTGGATTCAACCCGCTGCACGCGCGCGTGGTGCGCGGGCAGCCCGACCTGCCTGCCTCCTGGAGCAACACATGAGCAACACCCTGGTTCTTCGCCCCGGCCATGTCACTCTCGCCCAGTGGCGGCAGGTCTATCGCGGCGCGCCGCTGGCACTGGACCCGGCCGCACTGCCGGTGGTGCGTGCCAGCGCCGCCGCCGTCGCCGCCATCGTCGCCAAGGGCGCGCCGGTGTATGGCATCAATACCGGCTTCGGCAAGCTGGCCAGCGTGCGCATCGAGCGCGAGGACCTGGCCACTCTGCAGCGCAATATCGTGCTCTCGCACGCTGCCGGCGTGGGCGAGCCGATGCCGGCCAGCGTGGTGCGGCTGATGATGGCGCTGAAGCTGGTCAGCCTCGCGCAGGGCGCTTCCGGCGTGCGCGAGGAAACCCTGCTGCTGCTCGAAGCGATGCTGGTCAAGAGCGTGCTGCCGGTAGTACCGGCGCAGGGTTCGGTCGGCGCCTCGGGCGACCTCGCGCCGCTCTCGCATCTGGCCAGCGTGATGCTGGGCGTCGGCGAAGCGTTCATTGGTGACGAACGCCTGCCCGCAACCGACGCACTGGCGCGTGCCGGCCTGCAGCCGATCGAACTGGGCGCGAAGGAAGGCCTGGCGCTGCTCAACGGCACCCAGTTCTCCACCGCCTACGCGCTGGCCGGCCTGTTCGAGATCGAAACCGTGTTCCAGGCGGCACTTGTCACCGGCGCGTTGTCGGTGGAAGCGGCCAAGGGCTCGGACACCCCGTTCGATCCGCGCATCCATGCCATCCGTGGCCAGCGCGGCCAGATCGCCACAGCGGCCACGCTGCGCACCCTGATGCAGGGCTCGGGCATCCGCGAGTCGCACCGTGACAACGACGTACGCGTGCAGGATCCGTACTGCCTGCGCTGCCAGCCGCAGGTGATGGGCGCGGCGCTGGACATCCTGCGCCAGGCCGCGACCACGCTGGAAATCGAAGCCAACGGCGTGACCGACAACCCGCTGGTGTTCACCGAAACCGGCGAAGCGCTGTCCGGCGGCAACTTCCACGCCGAACCGGTGGCCTTCGCCGCCGACATGCTGGCGATGGCCGTGTGCGAGATCGGTTCGATCAGCGAGCGTCGCCTGGCGATGCTGGTGGACCCGGCGCTGTCCGGCCTGCCCGCGTTCCTGACCCCGCGCCCCGGCCTGAATTCCGGCTTCATGATTCCGCAGGTGACCGCCGCCGCGCTGGTCTCTGAAAACAAGCAGCGCGCCTACCCGGCCAGCGTTGATTCGATCCCGACCTCGGCCAACCAGGAAGACCACGTGTCGATGGCCGCGCACGGTGCGCGGCGCCTGATGCAGATGGCCGAGAACGCGGCCAACGTGATCGGCATCGAACTGCTGGCCGCGGCGCAGGGCTGCGACTTCCATGCGCCGCTGCGCTCCAGTGCCGCGCTGGAAACCGTGCGCGCCACGCTGCGTGCGCAGGTGCCGACGCTGGAAGAAGACCGCTACTTCCATCCGGACATGGTGACCGCCACGAATCTGGTGCGCAGTGGCGCGCTGGCGCAGGGCCTGGCCCATCTGTTGCCAGGCGTGGAGCTGCCAACCGTGGAACCGCAGGCATGAATACCCATCCCGACTGGCTGACGGTGCACGAGGGCGACGCCCCCCTCATCGTCAGCTTCCCGCATACCGGCAGCGAGCTGCCGCACGACCTGATCGGCGACTACCACTCGCCGTGGCTGGCACGCCGCGATGCCGACTGGTGGGTGCACGAGCTGTACGACTTCGTGCGCGGCATGGGCGCGACCACGGTGCGCTCGGCGATCTCACGTTCGGTGATCGACCTCAACCGCGATCCCAGCGGTGTGTCGCTGTACCCGGGCCAGAACACCACCGGTCTGTGCCCGCTGACCACCTTCGACAACCAGCCGCTGTACCACGCGGGCCGCGAGCCGGATGACGCCGAGATCGCGCGGCGCCGCGACACGTATTTCCTGCCCTACCACGATGCGCTGGCCGCACAGATCACCCGCCTGCGCGCGCAGCACGGTACGGTGGTGGTGTACGACGCGCATTCGATCCGCTCGCATATTCCGCACCTGTTCGATGGCGAGCTGCCGCAGTTCAACCTCGGTACCGCCGGGCCGTCCGGCGCACCCGACACGTCCTGCGACAACGCCTTGAGCGATGTGGTGGAAAACCTGCTGAAGATCAGTGGCATGAGCCAGGTGCGCAACGGCCGCTTCAAGGGCGGCTGGATCACCCGCCACTACAGCAACATCGCCGGCGGCGTGCACAGCCTGCAGATGGAGCTGGCCTGCCGTGGCTACATGCACGAACCCCTGCCGGATCAGGTGGACGAACACAGCTGGCCCACCCCGCTCGACCCCGACCACGCCGCACCACTGCGCCACACCCTGGCGCAGGTGCTCAATGCCTGCCTTGAATTCGCTACGAACCGGAGCGCCGCATGACCCGCAACGACCCGTCCCGCACCATCGCCGCGCCGACCGGCACCACGCTCAACGCCAAGAGCTGGCTGACCGAAGCGCCGTTGCGCATGCTGATGAACAACCTGCACCCGGACGTGGCCGAGCGGCCGCAGGAGCTGGTGGTGTACGGCGGCATCGGCCGCGCCGCGCGTGACTGGGAGAGCTTCGATGCCATCGTCGAAACGCTCAAGCGCCTGGACGACGACCAGACTCTCCTGGTGCAGTCGGGCAAGCCGGTGGGTGTGTTCCGCACCCATGCCGATGCACCGCGCGTGCTGATCGCCAATTCCAACCTGGTACCGCGCTGGGCCAACTGGGACCACTTCAACGAGCTGGATAGGAAGGGCCTGGCCATGTACGGCCAGATGACCGCCGGCAGCTGGATCTACATCGGCGCGCAGGGCATCGTGCAGGGCACCTACGAGACTTTCGTGGAAATGGGCCGCCAGCACTTCGGTGGCGACCTGACCGGGAAGTGGCTGTTCACCGGCGGCCTCGGCGGCATGGGCGGTGCACAGCCGCTGGCTGCCGTGATGGCCGGCGCCTCCTGCCTGGCCGTCGAGTGCCGCAAGAGCAGCATCGACATGCGCCTGCGCACCGGCTATCTGGACACCTGGACCGACAATCTTGACGAAGCGCTGCGCCTGATCGAGGAGTCGTGCAAGGCCGGAACGCCGAAGTCGGTGGGCCTGCTCGGCAACGTTGCCGACGTGCTGGCCGAACTGCTCAAGCGCGGCGTGAAGCCGGACCTGCTGACCGACCAGACCTCCGCACACGACCCGGTGAACGGCTACCTGCCGCAGGGCTGGACCGTCGAGCAGTGGGACGAGAAACGTGTCTCCGCCCCCAAGGAAGTGGAAAGGGCTGCGCGTGCCTCGATGGCCAACCACATCCGCGCCATGCTCGGCTTCCACGCACTGGGCGTGCCGACCGTGGATTACGGCAACAACCTGCGGCAGATGGCGCTGGAAGAAGGCGTGGCCAATGCCTTCGATTTCCCGGGTTTCGTGCCCGCGTATATCCGCCCGCTGTTCTGCCGTGGCATCGGCCCGTTCCGCTGGGCGGCGCTGAGTGGCGACCCGGAAGACATCGCCAAGACCGATGCCAAGGTGAAGGAGCTGATTCCGGACAACCCACACCTGCACCGCTGGCTGGACATGGCCGCCGAGAAGATCAAGTTCCAGGGCCTGCCGGCGCGCATCTGCTGGGTGGGTCTGGGCGACCGCGATCGTCTGGGCCTGGCGTTCAACGAGATGGTCGCCAACGGTGAACTGAAGGCGCCGGTGGTGATCGGCCGTGATCACCTGGACAGCGGCAGTGTGGCCTCGCCGAACCGCGAGACTGAAGCGATGGCCGACGGCTCCGATGCGGTCTCCGACTGGCCGCTGTTGAACGCCCTGCTCAACACTGCCAGCGGCGCGACCTGGGTGTCGCTGCACCACGGCGGTGGCGTGGGCATGGGCTTCTCGCAGCATGCCGGCATGGTGATCGTGTGCGATGGCACCGAGGCAGCGGCGAAGCGGATTGGCCGCGTGTTGTGGAACGACCCGGCGACCGGCGTGATGCGCCATGCCGATGCGGGTTATGAGATCGCGATCGACTGCGCGAAGGAGAAGAGGCTGGATCTGCCGGGGATTCTCGGCTGATCGCAGGGGTGCCGGCCACTGGCCGGCACTACCGCAAGGCACCTGTAGAGCCGAGCCATGCTCGGCTCAGTGCTTCCAGGGTCACCACGCCTGACCGGAAGGCAGCCGGGCATGGGCTCGGCTCTACATGCCAAGATGCGCCATCACCGCTGACGGACCACTGCGATGCATCGCGCTCTTGCCGTTGCACTTTCCTGCTTCCTGATGGCCACCCTGCCCGTTTCGGCGCGCAGTGCTCCCGACAACCTCTCGTCCCAGCTGGATACCCAACTGCAGACCAACCGCGAACGCTACGGCATCGCCGGCCAGGCCGTACTGGTCGCCCACAACGGCCAGGCGCTGTACCAGGGCGCCAGCGGTGAACGGGATCCCGCTACCCACGCACCGGCCACCGTCAATTCCATTTTCACTGCGCAGTCGATGGCCAAGCTGCTGACCAGCACGCTGGTGATGCAGTTGGTCGACCAAGGCAAGATGGATCTGGATGCGCCGGCCAGCCGCTATGTGCCGGACCTGCCGGCCGCATGGAAGACGATCCCGGTGCGCGACTTCCTCAACCACAGCTCGGGTATCGGCGAGTACTACGACCGGGTGGAGAACCGCTGGGTCAGCAAGGGCTACACCGGTGTGGCGCCTGATCTTGCCGCTGCACTGAAGGTCGCCGCGACCGCGCCGATGCAGTTCGCCAGCGGCAGCCGCGTGCAGTACACCCAGGCCAACTACCTGGTACTGACCGCCTTGCTGGAAGCGCACTATCGCAAACCCTACCCGGCCATCGCACGCGAACGCATCCTGCAGCCTTTGAAGATGGCCAGCACCTCGTGGGGCGTGGCCAGCGTGCCGGCCACGCGCGCGGCGGTGCCTTACATCGGCAGGGACGGCCAACTGCAGCCCGCCAATGAAGACCCCTGGCCGGACTACGGCTGGGGCCATGCCGATCTGCAGACCACCGTAGGCGACATGAACCGTTTCCTGCAGGCGCTTGCGACCGGCAAGCTGGTGCGCACGGCGACCCTGGAAAAACTCTGGCAGCCGCAGAAACTGGCCGGTGGCGGCAACAATTTCTTCTCCACGGGATGGGACACCACCCGCAGCGACGGCTACACCCAGGTTGGCCACGATGGCGGCACCCGTGTACGTGCGCGGCTGGCCTACAAGGGCACGCTGGCCAGCGGCTACTGGGTATTCGTTTACCTGACCAACGGCAGCGCCCGCAATGTCTGGTCGAGCACGCTGGTGGAAAGCACGATGGCGGTGGCCGCGCCGAAGGAATTCCCGCATGCGGTGTTGTCCGAGCGGTTGATCGGCTATGCGTTGGATGACAGCACCGATGCGAAACCGCAGATGCGTAGCTGGCTGCGCGACAGTAATGGCGTTCCCACCGGCGAACTGGAGCGCGCGATCAATGCCGATGGCTATGCCATCCGCCAGAGTCTGGGTGCTGGCAAGGCGCTGAAAGTGTTCACGCTCAACACCGAGCTGTATCCGGATTCGGCCAACGCGTGGGACAGCCTGGCCGAGTGCCATGCGGCATTGGGCGAAAGGGAAGCGGCTGATCGGCTGTATGCGAAGGCCAAGGCGCTGGCGAAGCCCTCGCCCTAAACCCTGCTGTAGAGCCGAGCCCATGCTTGGCTGCTCTTCGTTGCGATCGCAGGAGACCCGCGCGCGCTGCGCGCGATAGCCGAGCATGGGCTTGTATGTTCCTCCCGGCTCCTACGCGGTATGTAGGAGCCAGGGTGGAGGGACCGTCAACATGATATCTGCGGGTAGCAGCCGACAGACGAGCCGAGCGATCCCCATCCCGCACCTTAACGTCGATAAAGGATCTAGCGGCCTTTGAGGACCGCCGATGGAGGCAAGCCAACGTGGTGCGGTACCACCCCAGCCCCTCAACAATAGCTGGGAGTTACGCAGATGTCAGATCGTTTAGCCGTCGGCATCGATGCCGACTCAAAGAGCCTTGTGGTGGCGCGCCATGGCACCAAGGGCAGCACTCGAATCCCCAATTCAGCGTCGGCCATCGGTAAGTGGCTGTCCGGCCTGCCGACCAGGACTCGCATTGGGGTGGAGGCGACCAATCGCTACCACGAGCTTGTGGCTCAATCTGCCCAGAAGGCCGGCCACGCGGTCTTTGTGCTCAATCCGCGCGACATCAAGCATTACGCCAAGGGGGTGGCTTGCCGCGGCAAGACCGACTCTGGCGACGCACAGGTTATCGCGCGCTACATCGCCAAGGAGGCCGACAATCTGCACGAGCATGTCGCTCGTTCGCCTGCGCAGGAGCGGCTGCATGTACTGCTCCAGCAACGTGACAGCCTGGTCAGGAGCAAGACGAAGCTCAATCTCTCGCTGGGGTCGGGAGCATCAGAATCCGCACTCTTCGGAGGGGTTTTCAGTAGCCTGAAAGAGGCCATCGCCCTGCTGGATCAAGAGATCCAACGGTTGTGCCGCAGTGGTGAACAGCACGATCTGTATCGACGAATCATGACCATTCCGGGGATCGGACCGACGGTGGCGGCCTTCATTACCCATCACATCACGCGCTGGCCCTTGGCCAGCTCGGACGCCTGGATTGCCTGCACCGGCCTGGATCCGCGACCCAACGAATCCGGCGCACGGATCGGTCGGCGTCGCCTGTCCAAACGCGGCAGCGCCGGTTTGCGTCAGATCCTCTACATGGCGGCCATGGGCCTGACCCGCTCAAAGGGTGGCAAGCCTCTCTACAACGCCATCCGCGAGCGCGGCCACAGCAGTACTGCCACTTTCAACATTCTGGCGAGAAAACTAGCCAAGATCGCCTGGGGCGTCTTCAAGAGCGGTCGGGACTTTGACCCAGCCATGCTGAAAGTGGGTCAAGCCTGCTTCCAGCAGGCTTGACCGCGAACATAGGATCTCGGCTCTACATGGATGTTGCGGGCGGCCATACGCGAGCGACGGGTGACGTGACGGCGCCGACCTGTTAACTTGCGCGACACTTTCGTGGTTTACAGCATTTCCGCATGTCGCTCTCGCCGTACCGCCCCACTCCCTCGCTGCTATTCCTGACCGTTTCCCTAGGCCTTTCCTCCATCGCCGTCGCCGCCCCCCAGGCCACCACCCTCGATGCCGTACGGGTCACCGCTGCCGCCGATGCGAGTGCCCAGGCGCGCGAGGCGTTGAAGCGCGTGCCCGGCGCTAGCAACGTCATCGACGTGGCCAAGGCCGGCAGCCGCCTGTCCAGCAGCGCCGATGTGCTGGCCTACCAGCCCGGTATCAGCGCGCAGTCGCCGGGCAACGAGGGCACCAAGGTGTCCATCCGCGGCTCCGGCATCAATCGCGGGCCGGGCGCGCATGCTTCGGGCATCGCAGTGTCGATCGACGGGCTGCCGCTGACCGGACCGGGCGGCACGCCCTACGAGCTGCTCGAACCGCTGTGGCTGTCACGCGTGGAAGTGCTGCGGGGCGCCAATGGTTTCAAGCGCGGCGCGCTGGCGCTGGGCGGTGCCATCGACTATGTAAGCCGCAGCGGCCGTGATTCGGCCGGCGTGCAGCTGCACTACGAAGCGGGTAGCCGTGGCTACCAGAAGCACGGCATCAGCTGGGGCGGCGTCAGTGGCGATGTCGATTACTTCCTGGCCTATACCGATACCGAGTTCGATGGCTATCAGCGCCATGCGCGCGGCGACGGCAAGGGCGCGATGGCCAACATCGGCTGGCAGATCACCCCCGATCTGCAGACGCGTTTCTTCGTGCGCTACCGCGAAACCAATCATGAAACGCCCGGCCGCCTGACCCGCGATCAGATCCGCAACGATCCGCACGCCGCGAATGCGTCCAACCTGGCCATTGATGCTCGCCGCCCGCAACCGGGCAGCACTTGGGTGGGCAATGTCACCACGCTGCAGATCGATGAGGACTCCTCGCTGCAGGCCGGGCTGGTCTACCACACGTACCCGATGGACTTGAACGAGAGCCTGTACCGGCAGCAGCTGGACTACGCCAACCTCAACGCCACGCTGGACTACCGCCATCGCCACCGGCTGTTCGGCCTGGACAGCGAGACCACGGTCGGCCTGCGCGCCACCCACGATCTGGACGCCGATGTGCGCGAGTCGCTGCGCTTTGCCAGCAACGGCTATGCCGCCGGTACGCGCACGCGTGACTTCCGCCACCACGGCACCGACAGTACGCTGCACGTCGGCAATACCCTCACCTTCAACGACCGCCTGCGCATGCAGACCGGGCTGGCACTGATCAGCACCCGCCGCGATGTGCAGGTGACCTGGCCGAGCAGCGGCGGCCGCCTGCGCGACCACGACTGGGACTACGCGCCGCGACTGGGCTTCACCTGGCAGCACAGCGCGCAGACGCAGTGGTTCGGCAACCTCAGCCGTTCGGTGGAGGCGCCGCACCCGTGGTCGATGATCTGGGGCTCGAACCAGTACTTCGGGCCGGGCAATGGCCCGTCTACCGGCCGCCAGCGCGCGCCGGTGCCGATGCAGAACCAGACCGCCACCACGCTGGAACTGGGCGCGCGCGGTGACGCGGCGCTGGGTCGCTGGGAACTGACCGGCTACTACGCCCACGTGAACCACGAACTGCTCAGTGTCGAACTGCAACCGGTGCCGAACCTTTTCATCGCCGAGAACAACGCCAGCCCCACCGTGCACCGTGGCATCGAAGCCGGATTGGACAGCACACTGTGGCAGGCCGCGCCGGGGCGCCTGTCGTTGCGCCAGGCGTACACCTTCAGTGATTTCCGTTATCGCCACGATGCACGCTTCGGCAGCAACCGCCTGCCCGGCCTGCCGCGCCACAGCTACCAGGCCGAGCTGCGCTTCGATCATGCCTCCGGCCTGTACGCCGCGCTGAACACCGAATACGCCTCGCGCATCGCGGTGGACTACGCCAATAGCTACTGGGCCGACAGCCATGCGATCTTCGGCAGCCGCATCGGCTACGACGCACCCGGTGGCCGCTGGCAGGCGTGGGCGGAGATGCGCAACATCGGCAACCGCCACTACGCCGCCACGGTCACGCCGGGCTACGACGACGCCGGCAAGGATGTCGCGCGCTCGACGCCAGGCGAAGGCCGTGGCGTCTATGCGGGCGTGCGCTGGCGCTTTGACTGATGGCCGCAGGCGGCGCCGGGTCTGACCCGGCGCCGTCGTTCCAGGGTCAGCCGATACGCCAGGCCGGCAGGCGTTCGCTACGCTTCCAGATGGAAGGCGCGAAACCAATCAACACCAGCGCCGCCAGCCACTTCGGTGAGGTGTTGAGCAGTGTCGAGGTAAGCGAACCATCGGCGGGGGCGGCCATTTCCTGCCACGGGTTGTAGCCCAGGTAGACGACGCTGCCAGCCCACCACAGCAACGCCACACCGACACCCACCAGCAGCAGGGCCAGCGTGCGGCAGGTCCAGCGCTGCGACGTGGTGCCCCATTCCCGCGACGCTGCGATCAGCAGACCCACCACCAGCAGCGACACCAATGCAACCAGCCCGATATCGACCTTGGGCCCGATGCGTTCATAGCTGCAGGCGCGGCATTGCGCCTCTTCCGTGGCAGTGGCAGCTTCGGCGCCATCGGCCTGCCCGGCTGCGGGCTGCGCCAGCGCTGCAAACGGCATCAGTACCGCCAGCAGCGTCACCATGATCCAACGAAACAACGTCCTGTTCCTGCGTGCAGCGACATCCATGCGCTCTTCCTCGTCAGTGGTTGTACGTCCAGGGCCGCAGTATGCGGCCGTCCCATACGCCGCCCAGACCCCGTTCCGGGGGTTCGGCCATCCAGCGTCCTTGTTCCCGATGCAGCACGACAAGCTCCCGGTAGACGAAATCGTCGGAACACGAATCCCAGGCGACCGCAATCATAGCCCACTGCCCATCGACGCTGAAAACAGGCCGGGTCAGATAGGCGACGTGGTCGTATGTCCGAGTCGGCCCATGCGCCGTTGCCCCGCACCCCTGCTCCCGCAGCGCTCGAAGCCCCGCGCCGTCCATCCGCTGCGCACCGGCCAATGCGGCCGCAGGCACTGGCGTGGACCGGCGATTGGCGGGAACCAGGTCCGCCTGCAGCTGCAACCGCAGCGCATGGATGTCCGGCGGCCACCAATCGTCCAGTGGCAGGACCAGATCGTCCACCTCCTGGCAGATGGAGGCACTGCTGCCCGGCCAGCAATAGGGCAAGGTCTGCTCCATCACGTAGATGTCCTCCCCCACCGGGTCGGTCAACTGCGGCTGTTCCTGCGGGCGCCATTGATCAACGCGCGTGGACGGTGTCTGCGGTGCGCTGGGCACCTCGCTCAGCGACGATGGCAGAACTGGCGTTGGCTGCGGCACTGGCGGGGGTGGAGGGGGGAATGGGGGGCTCTGCCGGATCGCCAGCGCCATCGCCTCCGCCTGCATCTGCGCTGTTCCCAGGTTGATCGGTAGCCGACCGATCTCCTGCTGCCACCTCGGGCGCAGGCTGCAGATCCCGGCCACAAGAGCCAAAGCCGACAGCGCCGCCGCCAGCGATGCAATGCGTCGCCAGGTGATCCGTTGTTGGCATTCACGGGCTGGCTTGAACGAGGTATCTGTCATCACGACTCCGCCAACGCGGGCCACAGGCCGTGTCCAACGCTCATATGGCGGACAGGCTCCACTCGAATACGCTCCCATCCGCTCTTCCTGCGGTGCAGAAGGTAGAGGACGCGCATCGCCGTTCCTCCACTGCACAGATCCGAGGCGACCGATGCCATTGCCCAGTTCCCCTCCTGGCTGAACACAGGACGCTGCAGATAGACAACGCCCAGATCGGGATTGCCCGGGCCACCCGTGCATCCCTCGATGCCACGCGCACGCCGTTGCTGAAGCTCGTCCCACGTCATCCGTTGCGCTCGCACATGCGCAAGCTCAAACGCAAGGTCGGGTACGCGTACAGCCCGGCGGTTCGCAACCTGCAGCATCGACTCCAGATGCTGCTGCAGCTGAAAGGACGCCGCACTGTCATCATCACGCCATTCCACGACGCTGTGACGAACCTGGCAGACAGGGGCGGGGTCTCCTTCGCCACAGGTAGGCGCAGTCCATTCCATCACGACAAATGGCATGTCGGGCTCCCAGCCGCGCGGCTCGAAGTGTGCTGGCGCGACATCTTCCAGCGGCACTGCCGCGGTCGCGGATCCACTGTTACCGGTCAGCATCGGGGAGAAGATTCCCTTGATTGGAATCGGTGGTTCCGGCGGCTTCCCTGGTGGTGTCGGTCGCAGGTCGATGAGCTCTGCCATCACTTCGGCCTGCATCCGTGCCGTTCCCAGATTGATCGGAGGCGGGCCGACTGCCTGCCCCCATTGCGAGCGCATGCTGACGATCAGCGCTACGACTGCAACCATCGATAGAACGACCGTTGTGGCCAGGACGCGTTTCCGTGCAATGCGCTGTCGCATGAAGTTCCTGGAAGAAATGAAGCAGGTTGGGATATCGGCCGGGGACGTGACGCTACAGCGCTTGAATGACCTGCAGCAGATGGGTCGCATCTGGCGCGAGTTCCTGCGCGAGCCCGCCCAGCACCACGAAGAACAGCAGCAGGCCGAGCAGCGGCCAGATCGTGTGCGTCACGCATACCCGCCACCACCCCTGCTCGTGCATGCCCTGCATGCGCCGGTACAGGCCACTGGCGATGGCCGCGTCCACCAGCAATTCGGCCATCAGCACCGGTGCCGACCACACCACCCACACGCTCGCCAGCAGGACGGACGCCACCAGCGCGACGATGCCGAGGATCGCCAGCAACGGCAGGCCTGCTTCGTCTTCGGCCAGGCCGGTCAACGGCAGCTCACCGGCATCGCCGCCGCCGGCCTGCGCCGACTCATTCCACGAAGCTGACGCGCCGCCACCTCCAGAACGGCCACCGACGCCGCCCCACGGTGATTCCACGGCACTTCCGCGAGGTGAAGGGCTGCCACTGCCCACATCCGGCGACAGGCCATCCAGCACGTTGTCCCAGCGCCAGCGGATCCAGATCCACATCAGCAGCAGGAACACGCCATAGGCCAGCAATACGGCTATCGGGTAACGAAGCAGCATCGCGTCGATACCGGCCAGACGCAGCAGGTGCGAGGCAAGGAAACCGGCCGCACCGGTCAGGGCCACGATCAGTGCCATCTGCAGGCGTGGCCAGCCGCGTTCCCGCAGGTGTTGCCGTGCGCGCACAAGCTCCCCGGCGCGGTTCACCGGCAACTTCAGCGGGCTCCGCGCAAAGAAACGGGTGCGTTTCATCGGCGCCACCGGGTGCCGCGGATCGTGGAGCGTGGAAGCTCAAGAACCTGATACAGCATGCGGACATCCTTGCCGGGCACGCGCGGGTGGTGTTGCGCGGATTCTACCGCGGCCGGGGCCTCTGTCCAGGCGACGGGCCGAGGCCATTGATCATCAACTGCGGTCGACGATCCGCACGATGCGACCGTCCTCAAAAGCGAACTCGCTGTGTCCCTGCAGTGCCAGTTCCGTACCCGCGCCGGGACCATCGGGAATGTCCTGCGCGAATACGCCACGCCAGCCGATGCTGGCCAGCACCACGCCATCCTTGAAGATCAGCTCCAGCAACCGCTGCTCGCGCTCGCGGAACAACGGCGCCGATTGCCGTGCCAGTTCGCCGAAGGCATCGATGCCTTCGGTGACCATCGTCAGCTGCCCACCGCTGTGGTTCTCGAAACGCACGTTATGCGCCAGCACCGCCAGCATGGCGTCGATGTCGAAGCGGTTGTAGGCCTGCAGGTAGTGCTCGATCAGATGGCGGCAGTGCGATTCGTCCACGGCGGTGTCCAGTCAGGGCCTGCGCCGAGTCTCCCGCGACCGTTCAGCCGTATCAAGGAGGCGCGGCGGCCTTCAGCAACTGCGCGGCCACCTGGTCGAACGGGGCGATGTCCTGCAGTGCGCGGCACATCGCCACCGCACCTTCCACACTGGCAATCACCAGATTGGCCAGCCCACCCGCGGCGACCGGATCGTGGCCGTCGGCGATGAACGCTGCGGCCAGATGGGCCTGCCAACGTGCGAACACTTCAGCAGCTGCTGCACGGGGCTGGCTCGGCACTGCCTCCACCGGCTCCTCCACGGCAGCGGCCAGTACCGGGCAGCCCGCCCGGAACCCGGAGCGCAGCAGGCGCTCGCGCCACATTGCCAGGAACTGCTGCAGGCCCTGCACCGCCCCGCCCTTCAGCAGCTCCACCAGCAGCGCTTCCACCTTGTCGCCAGCCATGTGGGTGGCACGCGCCAGCAGCTCCTGCTTGCCGCCGGGAAAATGGTGGTAGGTGGAGCCCAGCGGCGCCTCGGCCAGCTTGGTCACCTCACGAATGCTGGTGGCATTGAGGCCTACCCGCGCCAGCATCTGTGCTGCGGCATCAATCACCCGTTGCGGGGCATCAGAGGGTCGTGGGCTCACGGCGATCGCCTTGCTAAGACAGTCGTCATAGATTAGCGTACCGGCCGTTCTATAACAGTCGTCATAGCCATGAATCTCTGGTTCCGCCTGCTCCATCTGCTGCTTTGCAGCCTGTTCCGGCCGAAGCTGGAGGCCCCGTTCGGGGTCTCGCGCCTGCAGTTCCGTGTGCTGCCCAACGACCTGGACAGCAACCTGCACATGACCAACGGCCGCTACTGGAACATCTTCGATCTGGGCCGGCTGGACCTGATCCTGCGCATGGGCCTGGGCCGGGTGGCGCTGCGCGAGAAGTGGGCACCGATCGTCGGTGCCGGCACCATCCAGTTCCGCCGCGAACTCAAGCCGTTCCAGCGCTTCACCCTGGAAACGCGCCTGGTGGGCTGGGTCGGCTCGCGCGGCATCATGGAGCAGCGCGTGCTGATCGGGCCCGACCAGAAGATCGCCACACGTGCGCTGCTGGTCACCGGCATCTACGACCGTCGCGCGCGCCAGTTCCTGGGCATGCCGAAGATGATGGAAGCGATCGGCGTGGTCGCCCCACCGTCGCCGTCGCTCAGTGCAGCCGCCGAGGCGTTGCTGGCGGCCGATGCCGCGTTGAAGCTGGACGATGCCTGAGGCACGTCACCCTACCTTCGGCATGTTCTTGGTCACGCAATGGATGCCACCTCCGCCGCCGGCGATCGCATCGATATCCACCTGTTCGATCACGCGGCCGGGATACAAGTCCTCCAGCAGTTCACGGCAGTAGCCATCGGCTGCGTCGTCACCGAACTGCGGCGCGACCACCGCGCCGTTGATCGGCAGGTAGTTGATATAGCCCGTCGCCAGATCGTCGTTGTCGCGGGTATGCACGTTGTCGCGCCCGTCCCGCGGCGGCGGCAGCGTATGCACCTGCAGGCGACGGCCATCGGCATCGGTGGCCTCGCGCAGGATCTGTAGATGTTCGCGGGTCAGGTCGTAGTCGTAGGACTCCGGATCATTGTCCAGGTTGGCAATCACTACACCCGGGCGCACGAAGCGCGCATAGAAATCCACATGCGCGTCGGTGATGTCCTCGCCGGCGATGCCGGGCAGCCAGATCACCTTGCGCAGGCCCAGGTGATGCTTCAGCTCGGCCTCGATCTCCGCGCGCGACCAGTCCGGATTACGGTTGCGGTTCACCCAGCAGCTTTCGGTGAGGATGGCGGTGCCATGGCCATCGACTTCGATGCCACCGCCCTCGCCCACCAGATCGCTTTCCAGCAGCGTCGCGCCGGTCACCTGTGCCAGCCAGGGCGCCACCGCGCCATCGTTGCGTGCGCTCTGCTTGCCTCCCCAACCGTTGAAGTTGAAGTCGACCAGCCCCAGCCCGCCCCGGTCATTGGTGACGAAGCAACCGCCGTAATCGCGCACCCATATGTCATCCAGCGGCACCTCGAGGAACTCGATGTTGTCGCGGCCGCAGCGGTCCTGCGCCTGCTTCAGCTGGTCCGGGCGGCACAGCACGCTGACCGGCTGGTGGCGGGCGATGGTACGGGCCAGCCGCGCCACGGCGGTGTTCACCGCATCGGCCTGCGCGCCCCAGACCCGCGGTTGCGCGGCGAAGGCCAGAAAGACACGTTCCTGCGGCCCGTGCTCGTCCGGCATGCGCCAGGCGCCCGCAGCTGGCCCCGCTGCGGATACGCGAGCCGGCAGCCCCGCCAGACCGAGGGCGGCCAGGCCGCCAAGACCGGCGGCGCCCGCCAGCTGGGTGAGGAAGTGACGACGGCTGCTCATGACGGGCTCCAGGGCCGGTGTGGGATGGAAGCTATGCTGCGCTTGCCCATCCATAAGAACAAACGATAGATTCAGCCATCAATTGAACAGTTTTACTTACCTGAAATGCTCAAGCATTGGCCACCGCTGAACGCGTTGCGTGGTTTCGAGGCCGCCGCCCGCCTGGGTAGTTTCCACAGGGCCGCCGAGGAACTGCATCTGACCCAGTCGGCCATCAGCCAGCAGATCCGGGGCCTGGAAGCCTCGCTGCAGCAGCCGTTGTTCTTCCGGCAGGGCCGCAGCGTCACCCTCACCGACGCCGGCATCGACCTGCTGGAAACCACCCAGTCCCTGCTGCGGCAGCTGGCCAGTGGCATCCGCCGGCTCGATCAGTACCGCAAGCCGAATCAACTGATCGTCAACACCAGCCCGGCCTTTGCGCGCCATTGGCTGGTGCCACGCCTGGCCGGGTTCCATCGCCTGCATCCCGGTGCCGACCTGTGGCTGCTGACCAGCGAGGACGCGCCGGACATGACCACTCAGACGCTGGACGTAGCGGTACGCGATGACCTCGACTCACAGGCGCAGTGCCAGCACCGCGTGCTGCTGCAGGATCGCCTCTTTCCGGCCTGCCATCCCGACCTGCTGGCCACGCCCACGCATGAACGCCTGACCCTGCATGGCGAGCGCGAAATGGATTGGAGCCAATGGCAGGTCCAAGGCGGTGCGGATGTCGGCCAGCGCCGCGAAGGCATGAATTTCTCGGAGCCCGGGCAGCTGCTGGATGCCGCATGCCAGGGCCTGGGGATTGCCCTGGTCAGCGAATTGCTGGCGGCCCGCGCCTGCGATCAAGGCCTGCTGCTACCGCTGGATGAGGCGCGCGTGCGCGGCCCGCGCTGGAGCTGGCTGGTGCACCAGGACAGCGCGGCCGATCCGCTGGTGATCAGTTTCTGCGAGTGGCTGCTGGCGAGTCTGCCCGCGGGAGCTACTTCTGCTGCAGCGCGCGCTTGACCGCCGCTTCGGCCAACGGCGCCATCACTGCATAGCCCTTCGCCGTGGGATGCACGCCGTCCTCGGCCAGCTGCGGATCGAGGCCACCAGCCGCATTGGCCATCGGCGTGTAGTAGTCCAGATAGACCAGCTGCTTCGCCTCGGCATAGCGCTTCAACGCCGTGTTCAATGCGCGCACCTTCGGCGCAGGCGTGATGCCCGGCATCCACGGGTACTCGCTCACCGGCAGCACGGAGGCCAGCACCACGGCGATGCCATGTGCACGGGCCAGCTCCATCATCGCGTGCAGGTTGTCTTCGATCATCGCCTGCGTGGACGGGCCGGTGTTGCCGGCGATGTCGTTGGTGCCGGCCAGGATCACCACCACCTGTGGCTTCAGTGCCAGCACGTCCTGCGGGAAACGCACCAGCATCTGCGCCGTGGTCTGGCCACTGATGCCGCGGTTGAGCCAGCCCTTGCCGGGGAAGAAACCGGCACTGCCTTCCCTGCCCCAGCCCTCGGTGATGGAGTCACCGAAGAACACTACGCGTGGCTGGCCCGGCACTGCCGCAGGCAGTCGCGCGTTCGCGTCACGATAGCGTTGCAGCTGCGGCCAATCGGCCAGGCGCTGCTGCATGAAACGAACTTCGTCGGGGCGCAGCTGGTCGATCGGCGTCTGCAGCAGCGGATTGACTGCGACGGCTTGTGCAGCGCCCAGCGGAGAAGCCAACGCGAGGCCCAGCGTCACGACGGTGGCAGCGGCAAGCTCAACAGATCCACGCATGCGAGTACTCCTGAAATCATCTTCCGCAGTCTAACGCCCCGCCCTGTGCTCAGCGTGCAGCCGTACGCGCCGCCACACCCGTGACTTTCGCCGGCATCCACATGCCCGGCGTCCAGCCGCTGGCAGCGAGGATCGCCTTCGGGTTGTCCTGCTGGATCAGCGCACGCACCGCATCACGCTTGTCCTTGGCCTGCAGGTAATAGGCCTTGGCGATGCGGTAGCCCACCCAGTACCCGAGGTCGTAAGGCTCCTGCGAGCCCGGCTTGTAGTTGTACAGCCATGGCGACAGATCGGTGCTGTCCAGATCCAGCGCGAACGCGCTTTCGATATGCACTTCCCGGCCACGGGTCCAGGCCGCGTGGCGCCCGTTGCCGACGTTGCCGGAAATCAGTTCGGCGATGAACTCGGCGATGCCCTCCCCCAGCGAAACACGCAGCACCGTCGCATGCGGGTCGCCCGGCTCGAAGTCGGTCAGGCCCGTCTGCTGGATGTGCACGTACTCGTGCGCAATCACGTGCACGAAGCGGTCCTGCACATTGGGATTCATGAAATCGGCTGCGCACAGCGCTTCCAGGCCGATGATCACCCCGCTTTTCGAGGTCAGCCCGACCGGACGGCCACGGCCCACCGCGATGGTCACCGGCGGAAACGCAGCCTGCGGGTAGATCGCCTGCAGGTTGGAAAACACCTGCGTCAGGCGTTGTTTCACCGCTGGCAGTTCGGCCAGGCAGCTTCGTCCCTGCGCATACAGTTCCGGCTGGTTGGCGATGGACTCGGCAATGCGCTCGGGGGTGACCCGGCGCGCCTTCGCCAGTTCGGCCAGGCCCGCCGAACCCTCGGCCATGTATCCACGCAACTGCGCAACGCTGGGTTTGCCACCTGCGTTGTCGTACAGCGCGTAGAAGCGACTGACATCGTCAGTGACAATCTGAGGCCCGGCCGGTACCGCCGCCGTGGCCATGCCAACTGCCCCGGCACAGGCCAGGGCCAACAGGCCGCGCAGGATCATGGACATCGCTCCGTCCTTGGTGGAGTGCAGGCGAAGCGCGCAATCTATCACCCCGGCCCGGCCGCCGCAGCAAGCAGATGCGGGCACTCCGGCGCTGTGCCAGACTCGATTCGGCACCTGCCACGGAAGATGGAGCACCCCGCGATGATGATCGTTCCCGCGTACTGGGCTGAAGCCCGCCTGCAGGCCCGCTTCCGTGGCCGGCCGGTGGTGGTGCGCCGCTTCGGCTGGTCCGACGAAGGCCCTGCAGAGGCGCAGGTGCACGCCGACCGCCGCGCCAACGAAGCCCTCAATGCCATCCTCGCCGGGCAGGCGCTGCCGCGCCGCGAAGTGCGCAGCAACTACGGCGTGGAGGGCGTGCCGATCCGCGAGCAGATCGTGCAGCGCGACGGCGACGTCATCATCACCCGCAACAGCTATGGCGCACTGTGCCTCAACAGCCCGGACGTGCTGTTCGCCGACATCGACCATGCGCAGCCGCCAGCCGGCTGCGTGATGCCGGCCATTGTTGCGGCGGTCGTGCTGCTTGCCGGCGCCGTCACCGGCACGCTGCTGTGGCACTGGCTGGTGGGGCTGGTGCTGGGCGTGGCGGCGGTAGTTCTGGTCAATGCCGCATTGCTGTTGCGCCGCAGGCAGCGTCTGGCCGCCGCCGGGGGGGCCGAAGGGCTTGCGCTGCGGCGCGTGGAAGTCTTCAGCGAACAACACCCCGACTGGCATCTGCGCGCTTACCGCACGCCTGCGGGACTGCGCGTGCTGGCGATGCATGCCACCTTCTCGCCCGAGGACGAGCAGCTGCAGGCGTTCTTCAAGGCACTGGGCACCGACACCTTGTACGCGCGCATGTGCCGACTGCAGCACTGCTTCCGTGCGCGGCTGACACCGAAGCCGTGGCGCGTCGGCCTGCGTTATCGCATCCGCCCGCCGGTGGCCGCGTGGTCCGCCGAACAGGCCAACAACCCGGATCGTCTGGCCTGGATTGCGGAGTACGAAAAGAAGAGCGCCGGCTTCGCGGCCTGCGCTTATCTACGCAGTTTCGGCGATACCACCCGGGTGCATGCCAAGGCAGAACATGTGCGCGACCTGCATGACCGGCTGTCGCGCGCGCAGGACCGCCTACCGCTGGCGTGAGGGCGGGTACTCAGTCAGCGCTCTGCACGAACGGCTGCCCTGCCAGGGTAGTGCCCAGCCGCACCGCGATCTGTTGACCGTCCTTTTCGAAGGTCGTCGCACATTGCTTTCCATCCTTCTGGCATCCGACTTCCGGAAAGCCGTCCAGCGATTCCGGCGCGCCCTGCGCAGGTTTTGCCCGCCAGCCTGCGGCATCCAGCAGGCGCTTGGCCTTGGCGTAAGGCATGCCGGCGATGATCCCCAGCTGCGCCAATTCGGTGGGCAATGGCTGCGCACCTGCAGTTGAGACCAGGACCAAGGACAACGTTGCAGCAAGAAGGATGGCTTTCATTGCACCGACCTGGAACGAGCTATCAGGTTCAGCCTAGACCATTTGCGCGGCGTGCGAATGTGCCGGTAACACGTCGTTACCGAGTCTCCACAGTTGATTGCAGAGCACCTGCAACTGTTTACAGGCCAACGGATAGCCGAGCGTGGGCTCGGCTCTACAGCAGGATGCAGGAAGGCCGCCCGAAGGCGGCCTTCTGCAAAGCGGTCGAGCAGGCTCGACGCTACTTGGCGTTCTTCACGTAGGTGTCGAACCAGTTCAGCATTTCCGCCACCAGCTGCTCGTTCGATTCCAATGCGGTGTACCAGTGCGGTTCGTTCGGCAGCATCACCAGGCGGGTGGTGCCGCCGTTGCCGCGGATCGCCTGGTAGAGCTTGCGCGACTGGAACGGCTCGGTGCCCGGGTTGGCGTCGTCCTCGCCGTGGACCAGCAGCAGCGGCAGCTTGATCTTGTCGGCATAGAAGAACGGCGAGGCCTTCAGGTACACGTCCTGCGCCTGCCAGACCGAGCGGCGTTCGTTCTGGAAGCCGAACGGGGTGAAGGTCTTGTTGTACGAACCGCTGGTCGCCACACCGGCCTTGAACAGCTTGGTGTGCGCAATCAGGTTGGCGGTCATCAGGCCGCCATGGCTGTGACCGGTCACGCCGATGCGGTTGCGGTCGACCACGCCCATGTCCACGGCCTTGTCCACCGCCGCCTTGGCGTCGGCTTCCAGCTGCTCCAGGTAGGTGTCGTAGGCGTTCTTCGGGTCACCCACGATCGGGAACGAGGCGTTGTCGATGATCGCGTAGCCGGCCAGCAGCATCAGGCGGTACGGCTGCAGGCGGGTGAAGGTCTGCTGCGAACCGGATACCTGGCCGGCCTGCGCGGCGTTGGCGAAGTCGGCCGGGTACGCATACAGGATCGCCGGCACGCGCTGGCCCTCCTTGTAGCCCGGCGGCGTGTACAGGGTGAACGACAGGTCCACGCCGTCGGCGCGCTTGTAGGTCACCAGCTGCTTCTTGATCTGGCGCACTTCCGGGGTCGGGTCGACCAGCTTGGTCAGCGCGGTCGTGGTGGACGCGAACTGCGCCTCGCCGGCCTTCGCGTCGGCCACCGCCTCACCCTGCTGCCGAATGAAGGCATTCGGCGGATCGATCACCGACTGGTGCCAGGTCAGGTAGCGCCCCGGCGTGTTGCTGAAACCGAGGAACTGTTCGTAGGCATCGGCGCTGCTGCGGAACAGGCGCTCGCTCTTCAGCGTGCCGAGGTCGAGGCGGTCGAGGAACGGACGGTCGCCCTGCGGCGAGGCACCACGGCCGCTGAGGAACACATGGTTGCCCTCACGGCGCACGACCTGCGCACCATTCGGCAGGCGGGTGAAGACCAGGTTGCCGGGGTTGCCGTACAGCTCATCGCTGGACATGTCCCACAGCAGGCGGCCTTCCTTCTTCGGCTGGTCCACATCGACGATGCGGGTCTGCATCCAGTGGCGGTTCTCGTCGTTCTCGAACTGGAACGCCACGGCCGGATCGGCGGTCCATGCGAAGCCTTCGAAGCGCTGTGCGGTGCGGGTGATCTCGACCGGCTTGCCGTTGAACGGCGCCTTCAGCATCAGCACGCGATCGCGATGCGGCACGTTGACCTTCCAGTCGCCCTTGTCCAGCGCTTCGGCATAGACCAGGGTGGCCGGATCGGTGGCACGCCAGTCGAAACCGCGCGGACCTTCCGGTACGCCGTGCACCGGCACGCGGTCGGCCAGCGGCAGGCTGGCGATCGGCGTGGACTTGCCGCTGGCGATGTCCAGCACGGCCACGTCGTTGGCGAAGCGCTGGTAGGTCACCGCATGCGAATACGGTGCCTTGATCGATTCGGTCAGCACGTGCACGCCATCGGGCGCGGCGCTGACTTCATTGAACAGCGCCGGTTGCCCGACCGGGCGCACGCGGTTGGCGACGGTATCGACCACGGCCAGCTGCGAAGTACCGTAATAGGCGAACAGCTTCTCGTCATGGACGCTGGTCAGCGTGTCGCGGGCTTCGTAGGTGCTGCTTTCGCCGCTGCTGCCCAGCGACTCCTGCGCGTCCGGACCGGTCGGCACGCCGCCATTGGACGGCGCCGGGCCCTGATTGGCCGGCACCAGCTTCACCAGCAGGTTCTGGCTGCCGCCCAGCCACTGCACGGTGTAGCCGAAGATCGGGTTCAGCTGCACGTTCGGCACCTGCTTCACCTGGCCGGTGGCCGCATCGCCCACCCACAGCTGCACGCTGGTATCGACCGCATTCTGGAAGGCGAAGTGGCTGCCATCGGCCGACCACAGCGCGCCGGTGGCGCAGCCCTGCGGCAGGTTGACCTTGGTCTCCTTGCCGCTGCCGATATCGACCAGGGTGAAGTCGGCCACGCAGGCCGGAATGCCGTAGCCACCGGGGGTGTCATGGCGGCTGCGGTTCTTCGGTTCCAGGCGCACGCCGGCCAGCTTCAGATACGGCTGGGCGACACGGCTGATCGAAGGGTAGGTCTGCGCAGTGGTCAGCAGCAGGCGCTGCCCCCCCGGGGCCACGTTCGGCGCTGGCGGCGGCGGCGCCTTCAGCACCTTGAGCAGGTGTTCCGGTGGCTTGGCGTAGTCGGCAAGCGCCGGGCCAGCGGCCAGCAGGCCGACGGTGGCAACGGCAACGGCCGCCGCCAGAGAGGTTCGACGGATCAGCATCCTTATCCCCTGGAGTGTGAATGGGTACCCGGAATCGGGCATGGACCCGAATCTAGCACCGCAGGGGTTGTCGTGAATGGGCCGGAAGGGCTAGTGGCCGGATGGGGCAAAGTGCAGCTCCGGGAGGTGCCGGGAACTGCCGGCACCTGCCAGGCATGGCTTGGCACTACTGCTGCGCGTGCAGGTCCCAGGTGGCCAGGTAGTCGGGGTCGACCACGATCATGCCACTGGTGTGCATGCGGTACTCCCCGGGCTCGGCTGGCTGGTACTGGTCCAGCATCGGCGGCAGGTAGCGCTCGTGGCCATCATTCTCGTCGGCCAGCACCACGCCCTCGTCGGCGCTGATGCGCAGCACCGTGCCGGCATACTGCTCCAGCCCCTTTACCTGGCCGTCGCCGCCATAGCGGGTCACCCCTACCAGTACGACCTTGCCGATCATTTCCTCGACCTTGGCGTCGTCCAAGGGCGGCAGCATGGGAGTGAATTCGTCGCTCATCGGTGCACCTCCGTAGCCTGCAGGACATCGTGGATGAGGTTTCCGCTTCGCAGTGCGCGTCGCTGGCAGCCGAGCAAATGCCCGGCCTGAAGCCTCTGCATCGAGAGTGCCAGTACGCCCATGAACCCAAGGGTTCCTGGAGCACGATGCTGCCATCACAGGCGGAAGGGACAGGTGAAGGCCGAACTCGGTCCTCGCCGATCAGGGGGTTGCACCTGCACCACGCTAGAATGCGCCCATGCGCACCGTACATGCCCTCCGCTACATCACTCCCTTGCGGGAAGGTGGCTCCCTGCCGGCCGTGGTCGAGACCGACGACGACGGCATGGCCGTGCTGAAGTTCCGTGGCGCCGGCCAAGGCCCGAAGGCGCTGATCGCCGAGCTGATCGCCGGCGAAATGGCGCGCACGCTGGGCCTGCCGATTCCGGAAATCCTGTTCGTGGAGCTGGACCGCGAGTTCGCCCGCACCGAACCGGACCCGGAAATCCAGGAGCTGATCCGTGCCAGCGAGGGCCTGAACCTGGGCCTGGACTACCTGCCCGGTGCGATCAACTACGACCCGGCGGCGATGCCGGTGGATGCCGATCTGGCCTCGCGCATCGTCTGGTTCGATGCGCTCACCAGCAATGTCGATCGCACCACGCGCAATCCGAACCTGATGGTGTGGCATCGAAAGCTGTACCTGATCGATCACGGTGCGGCCATGTACTTCCATCACGACTGGGCCAACGCCGGCGATGCCTGCGAAAAGCCGTTCGTGCTGATCCGCGACCACGTGCTGCTGTCGTTCGCCAGCCGCATCGCCGAGGTGGATGCCGAACTGGCCGCGCGCCTGACCGATGCCGAGATCGAGCGCATCGTCGGCCTGGTGCCGGACAGCTGGCTGGTCAACGAGCCGGCATTCGACAGTCCGCAGGCCTATCGCCAAGGCTACATCGACTATCTCAAGCATCGCCTGAAAGTGCGTGCGGTGTTCGTGCAGGAGGCCATCCGTGCCCACGCTGCACACGTATGACTACGCGGTCATCCGCGTGGTACCGCGGGTGGAACGCGAGGAATTCATCAACGTCGGGGTGATCGTCTCCTGTCCTGGCGCGCGTCATCTGGAGGCGGCCATCGACATCGATCCTGCGCGCCTGCGCGCCTTCGCGCCGGCGCTGGACCAGGAGGCGCTGCAGCCGTGGCTGGATGCGATCGTGGCCATCTGCCGCGGCGACGCCAGCGCCGGCCCCATCGCGCAGCTGCCCGCGCGTGCGCGCTTCCATTTCCTTACCGCCAAGCGCAGTTCGGTTGTGCAGATGTCGAGCACGCATGTGGGCCGCACTGCGGACCCGGCGGGCGTGGTGGAACACTTGATGACGAAGATGGTGCGGGTACCGGCACCATCCGAGTAACGTCGATCGGGTAGAGTCGACTGTTAGTCGACTAACGCGCGCAGCGTGGGCTCTTTGGCTGCGGTTGAGAAAGGCAGTCGACTAACAGTCGACTCTACCCAGTCGACTCTACCCGGTAGACGCCACCCGGCCGGTGCCATCACCATTCGCGCTCGCCTGCCGGCTCAAGCTCGCTCAACGGCCAGCGGCACCATCCATACGGATGGTCACCGATCTGCGCGGCAAGACCGGCTCGAACGGGATTTGCCAGAATGTAGCAAGCGTGCCTGTGAAGCGACGCATCACTGCGGATTGCATGATCGTAATAGCCAGCCTGCCAGATTGCACCCCGGCTCCCTCGCCGCCGGTTGATTAGAAAGCTGCTGCGCGCCTTGAAGCGCTGCACGCAGTAGCCCAACGAGTGACTGCGAAGTTGAGCCAGCCAGTGAATGTGATCCGGCATGATGATCCAGGCAAGTGATGCAGTCAGGCCTTCCCGATCCATCGATCCGAGGAGCTGCATGGCAAGGTGGGCATTGGCAGGGCAATCGAATACGCGATAGCGATTCCGGCACACCATGGTGATGGTGTAGACGTTGCCGACTATGGATCGGCGGCCGGCAAGCAGTTGAGGGCTGGGCATGAGTTCGAGAATGCCCGCCCGCATGGATTTCCGGCATCGGTTCCCTGCCAATGCCAGAATCAGGGATCCTCTCGATACAGCGTCAGGGTATGTGGAGTCGCCTGGGTGGAGTCGCCTGGGTGGAGTCGCCCGGGTAGAGTCGACTGTTAGTCGACTATCGCGCGAAGCGCGGGCTTTCCAACGCGGAAGAGAAGAGCGGTCGACTAACAGTCGACTCTACCCAGTCGACTCTACCCAGTCGACTCTACCCAGCCGGCTTTACCCGTCGGCCCTATCTCGGCAACGCAAACGCCATCACATAATCGCCGTTTGGGGTTTCCATGAAATGGTGGCCACCGGCCATGATCACTACGTACTGGCGCCCGCCCTGCTCGTACACCATCGGGTTGGCCTGGCCGCCCGCGGGCAGCTTGGCATGCCACAGTTCCTTGCCGGTCTTCAGGTCGATGGCACGCAGCAGGTCATCGGTGGCAGCGGCGATGAAGATCAGGCCGCTGGCGGTGATCACCGAACCACCATTGTTCGGCGTGCCGATCTCGATCGGCAGGCCGGAACGGATGCCGAACGGTCCGTTGCCGCGCGCACTGCCGAATGGACGGTCCCACAGCAGCTTGCCGGTACGCAGGTCGATGGCACGGATACCGCCATAGGGCGGCTGCTTGCACAGCAGGCCGGTGAACGGCAGCCGCCAACCAGCGTTGACCTGGATGCCATACGGCGTGCCCACCTGCGGGTCGCCCGCGCCTTCTGCACCGCCCTTGTCGAACCGGATCTTCTCGCGTGGCAGCCAGCCCAGCCGGTCGGCCTCGGCGCGTGGCACCAGCCGGTTGTAGTTGGGCATGTCGTTGTAGTTGGCGACGATCACGCCGCGGCGCGTATCGATGGACACGCTGCCCCAGTCCGAGCCGCCGTTGTAGCCAGGGTACTCGATGGAATGGCGCTCGCTGCTCGGCGGCGTGTAGAAGCCTTCGTAGTACGCCTTGCGGAACTGGATGCGGCAGACCAGCTGGTCGATCGGGGTGATGCCCCACATGTCGCGCTCGGTCAGGTCATGTTCGCGGCGCAGCGTGTGGTACAGCGAAAACAGCTGGGTGGGTGAACGCTGCTCGGGTTCGACGCCGCCGACCGGCACCTTGCGCTCTTCGGCGGCGGTCAGCAGCTGGCCGTTGCGGCGATCGAGGATATAGAGGTCGCCCTGCTTGGTCGGCAACAGGATCGCCGGCACCTTGCCCGCCGCCGTCGGGTAGTCGATCAGGCTGGCCTGCGAACCCAGGTCGTAGTCCCACACATCCTTGCGCACCGCCTGGAAATGCCAGACCGGCTTGCCGGTGGCCACGTCGATCGCCACCAGCGAGGTTGCATAGCGGTTCTGGCTCTCCGTGCGCGAGCCACTCCAATAGTCTCCCGCAGAATTGCCCAGCGGCAGGTAGACCAGCCCCAGTGCTTCATCACCGGTGGCGGTGGTCCACATGTTGGGTGTGCCGCGCGTATAGGTCTGCTCGCGCGGCGGCAAGCCGCTGCGCTCGGGCTGGTCCATGTCCCATGCCCAGCGCAGCTTGCCGGTGATGGCATCGTAGGCCTGGATCACGCCCGAGGGCGCATCGCGGCGCTGTCCGTCGAGCACCTGATGACCGGTCACGATCACGCCGCGCACGATGGCCGGCGGCGAGGTGATCGACACATAGCCCGGCGGCACTTCGCCCATGCCCAGGGTGATGTCGACCTGGCCGTTGTTGCCGAAATTCGCGCACGGGCGGCCACTGTCCGCATCCACCGCGATGATGCGCCCATCCAGCGTGCCTTCGATGATGCGCGCCCAGCATGCCGGACGACTGCCCGGTGCAACACTGCGGGTGATGCTGGGCGGCGGTTCCGGCAGCGCCAGATCAGCGGCGACATCGGCCAATGCCGCATCAGCAACGGTCGGCGTGCTGGGCTGCTCGTAATAGCTCACACCGCGACAGGCAGCGGTATAGGGAATCGAAGCATCCTTCACCCTTGGATCGAACCGCCACAGCTCCTTGCCGCTGGCGGCGTCGAGTGCGATCAGGCGGTTGCGCGCGGTGCACAGGTACAGGCGACCGCCAATCTTCAGCGGCGTGGTTTCCGCGCCCCAGCGCTTCCTCGGCATATCGCCGGTACGGAACTGCCAGGCCGGCTGCAGCGTGGCCACATTGGCCGGGGTGATCTGCTGCAGCGGCGAATAGCGGGTGGCCGCATTGCTGCGGCCCCACGCCGGCCAGTCGCCCTCGGCGGGCTGGTCAGCCGGCTGCAGGCCCGTGGTATCGCGCGTAGGTTCCAGTCCGGCGCTGACCGCGCCTTCCGGGAACGGCAGGTGCCCGTCCACTTCACCATGCGGCGCAAAGGCCAGGCCGAAGGCAGCTACGAACACCAGCATCAGCACGCCCGCCACGCTGCGCGACAGGCGCTTGGACACCGGTTCGCGCAGGGTCGGTGCCAGCAGCGCCACCACGATGCCCAGGGCCGTAACGAGGCCCAGGCGCGGCACCCAACGCCAGTAGTCGCTGCCCGACTCCCACCAGGTCCACAGCAGTGTGCCGATGAACACCAGCGCGTACAGCAGCGCGCCGCTGCGACGGTTGCCGAACAGCAGGAGGCCGCTGGCCAGCAGGCCGAGCCCGGCGATGGCGTAGTACGCCGAGCCGCCAAGGCTGAGCAGCCATGCGCCGAGCCCGCCGATGACCAGGCCGAGCACGACCAGCAACAGCGACAGCACGGTCACCAGCGGATGGCGCGGGGTTCGGACAGGAGCAGGATCGGACGGCGGCGTGACGGACATCGTCGATCTCCGGGGGCAGCATGCGCCCTTATCCCACCGCCGGCGTGAAGCGCGCGCGTATGTGTGGCGTCCGGTTACGACGACGCCGGCACAGGGCCGGCGTCGTCGGGTACTTCAGGCTCGCGGCAGGATCACTCCTGCGCGGCGTCCTCGCTGCTGGCCGCAGCCGGGGCGCCGTCGGTCGTGGCCGGGGCGGCAGCCGCCACCTCGTCCTCGTCCTCTTCGATGGAGGCATCCATGCGCTCCACCGCCTGCAGCTTCTCGTCCTTGGACAGGCGGATCAGGGTGACGCCCTGGGTGTTGCGGCCGACGCGGCTGATTTCCGAGCCACGCGTACGCACCAGGGTGCCGCCATCGGAGATCAGCAGGACTTCGTCGCTGGAGCCCATCAGCACCGCGGCGACCAGCTTGCCGTTGCGCTCGGTGGTCTGGATGCCGATCACGCCCTGCGTACCACGGCCCTTGCGCGGGTAGTCCGGCAGCGGGGTGCGCTTGCCATAGCCGTTCTCGGTGGCGGTGAGGATGTACTGCACGCTGGCGTCGTCAGCGCCGTCGATCACCGCATCGCCATTGGCGGCGGCTTCTTCGACACCGTTGTCGTCCTCGTTCTCGTCCTCGATGCCACCGGCACTTTCGGCCACGATCAGGCTGACCACTTCCTCGCCGGCCGGCATCTTGATGCCACGCACGCCGGTCGCGGTACGGCCCATCGAGCGGACCTTGTCCTCGCCGAAGCGCACGGTCTTGCCGTTGGAGGCGAACAGCAGGATGTCGCGCTCGCCGTCGGTCAGGCCGACGCCAACCAGCGCATCGCCCTCGTCGAGGTTGATCGCGATCTTGCCGCGGGCCAGACGGAAGGCGAACTCGCCCAGCGGGGTCTTCTTGACCGTACCGTTCTTCGTGGCGAAGAACACGAACTGGCCATCGGCGTACTCGCGCACCGGCAGCACGGCCTGCACGCGTTCGCCCGGTTCCAGCGGAATCCAGTTGATGATCGGACGGCCACGAGCGTTGGAACCGGCTTCGGGCAGCTGGTAGACCGGCAGCCAGAACACCTTGCCCGAACTGGTGAAGGTCAGCAGCGTGTCATGCGTGTTGACCAGCCACAGCTGTTCGATGAAATCCTCTTCCTTGGTCGCCGCCGCACTGCGGCCACGGCCGCCACGGCGCTGCGCGCGGTACACGCTCACCGGCTGGCGCTTCACGTAACCGGCGTGCGACACGGTGACCACCACGTCTTCCGGCGCGATCAGGTCGAGGATGTCCAGGTCTTCTTCGCTGTGGCGGATCTCGGTACGACGCTCGTCGCCGAACTCGGCCTTGACGCTGACCAGCTCTTCGCGGATCACCTGCAGCAGGCGGTCGGGGTCTTCCAGGATGTGGATCAGCCCGGCGATCACTTCCAGCAGCTGCTTGTACTCGTCGGTCAGGCGGTCCTGCTCCAGCCCGGTCAGGCGGTGCAGGCGCATTTCCAGGATCTGGGTGGCCTGGATCTCGGTCAGCTGGTAGCCGCCCTCGATCAGGCCCACGCCCTTGGGCAGGTCTTCCGGACGCGAGGCTTCGGCACCGGCGGCGCCCAGCATCGCACCGACCAGGCCCGGCTCCCACACGCGCGCCAGCATGCGCTCGCGTGCTTCGTTCGGGTTCGGCGAGGTCTTGATCAGTTCGATCATCTCGTCGATGTTGGCCAGCGCGACGGTCAGGCCTTCCAGCACGTGGGCACGGGCACGCGCCTTGCGCAGCTCGAACACGGTGCGGCGGGTGACCACTTCGCGACGGTGGCGGACGAACGCCTCCAGCATCTGCTTGAGGTTCATCAACTGCGGGCGGCCATCGACCAGCGCCACCATGTTGATGCCGAACACCGATTCCATCTGCGTCTGCTGGTACAGGTTGTTCAGCACAACCTCGGCAGATTCACCGCGCTTGATCTCGATGTAGATGCGCATGCCGTCCTTGTCGGACTCATCGCGCAGCTCGCTGATGCCTTCGATCTTCTTTTCCTTGACCAGCTCGGCGATCTTCTCGATCAGACGCGCCTTGTTCACCTGGTAAGGAATCTCGGTGACGATGATCGATTCGCGGCCGTTGTCGGCCACTTCGATATCGGCCTTGGCACGGATGCGCACGCGGCCACGGCCGGTGCGGTAGCCGGCGACGATGCCGGCGGTGCCATTGATGATGCCGGCGGTCGGGAAATCCGGGCCAGGAATGTATTCCATCAGGCCGTCGACGTCGATTTCCGGGTTGTCGATCAGCGCGATGCAGGCGTTGATCGATTCGCTCAGATTGTGCGGCGGGATGTTGGTCGCCATACCCACCGCGATACCGGCCGAACCATTGACCAGCAGGTTCGGGAACCGGGTCGGCATGACCGTCGGCTCCAGTTCCTTTTCGTCGTAGTTGGGCTGGAAATCGACGGTTTCCTTGTCGATGTCGGCCATCAGCTCATGCGCGAGGCGCGACATGCGCGCTTCGGTGTATCGCATCGCTGCGGCGGAGTCGCCGTCGATGGAGCCGAAGTTACCCTGGCCATCGACCAGCATGTAGCGCAGCGAGAACGGCTGTGCCAGGCGCACCAGCGTGTCGTACACCGACTGATCGCCATGCGGGTGGTACTTACCGATGACGTCACCGACGATACGTGCCGACTTGAAGTAGGGCTTGTTGCTGTGCGCGTTCAACTCGTTCATCGCGAACAGCACGCGGCGATGCACCGGCTTGAGGCCGTCGCGCGCATCCGGGAGCGCGCGGCCCACGATCACGCTCATGGCGTAATCGAGGTAGCTCTTGCGCATCTCGTCTTCCAGGTTGACCTGGATGATTTCCTTGGCGGTTTCTGCCATTCGGGTTCCGTTGTCTGGTAGCGGTCCAGTCCGGCGCAGCCCTCTGCGGGAGGGGGTCGTGCCGGAACCTCGATTCAACCTGTGGATACTACCACAACAGGCCGTTTTCCGCCTCCCTTTACGGGGATTTTACCGGCACAAATCAGGAACTTAGGGCCCCATACCGCCCCTGTAGCGCCGAGCCCATGCTCGGCTGCGGCGGATTTGCTGGCTGAGCCGAGCGTGGGCTCGGCTCTACAGACATCCGCGACCCTGCCCGCCTCAGCCGCCGAAGGCGGCGCGCATGTTGTCGGCGGTCGGGTTCAGGATCACCCCGCGCTCGGTCACGATGGCATCGATCAGCTCGCCCGGAGTGACGTCGAACACCGGGTTCCAGGCGGCAATGCCTTCGGCCACGGTGCGGGTCCCGCCCACGCCATACAGCTCGCCCGGGTCACGCTGCTCGATCTCGATCTGGCTGCCGTCCACGGTTTCCATGTCCACGGTCGAGGACGGCGCCACCACCATGAACTTGACCCCGTGATGGCGGGCGGCAATGGCCAGCTGGTAGGTACCGATCTTGTTGGCGGTATCGCCGTTGGCACAGATACGGTCGGCACCCACGATCACCCACTGCACGGCACCGGTCTTCATCAGGTGCGAGGCGGCCGAATCGGCAATCAGGGTGGCGTCGATGCCATCCTGCTGCAGCTCCCACACGGTCAGACGTGCGCCCTGCAGCCACGGACGAGTCTCGCCGGCAAATACCCGGGCGATGCGGTGCTGGGCCATGCCGGCACGGATCACGCCCAACGCGGTACCGAAGCCGGCGGTGGCCAGCGAGCCGGTGTTGCAATGGGTCAGCACGCCGCTACCGGCCTCGATCAGGCCGGCGCCCAGCGCGCCCATGTGGCGGTTGGCCGCCAGGTCTTCCTCGGCGATGGCCTGCGCCTCCGCTTCCAGCGCGGCCTTCCAGTCGGCACCGGCGGCATTCAGGCAGCGGCGCATGCGCGCCAGCGCCCAGGCCAGGTTGACAGCGGTCGGGCGCGACGCGTTCAAGCGCTGCAGCGCCGGCTCCAGCTGCTGCAGCGCATGCGCGCCATCAGCGGCCTGCACGTCACGTGCGGCCAGCACCACGCCCCAGGCCGCGGCAATGCCGATGGCCGGCGCGCCACGCACGGTCAGCGCGTGGATGGCGGCGGCAACCTCGTCACTGTCATGGCAGACCACGTGCTCGACCACGAACGGCAGCTTGCGCTGGTCCAGCAGTTGCAGGGCATCGCCGGTCCAGAGGATCGGGCGGATGTGGTCATAACGGGCGTAGTCGATGTCGGAGGCAGTGTTCATGGCCCCATTGTAGGGCCACGCCCCGCGCGGTTGGAGCCTGCCCCGGCTCAATTCACCGAGAATTCGGCGCGGCAGCCGCCGTCCACCCAGATCCCGTTGCGGTTCCAGCCCCAGGTGTTGCCTTCCTCGCACGGGGTGCTGGACAACTGTTCGGTGACGACGGCGCCGACCGAAATGCTCGCGCCACAGAAGCGGCGCTTCTTCGACTTCGACTCGCAGGTCAGGCGGCGCGGCACGTCGACAAAACGGCCGTCCTCGTCCGCCACTTCGAAATCGCCCTGGCAACCACGGCTGGTCCAGACTTCATTGCGCTTGTAGCCCCAGCCCTGCCCTTCGCGGCACGGCAGCACCGACAACTGGCGCAGCAGGCGCACCGGCGCCCCGTCCAGGCGCACCGGGCAACTCTGCGGGCGGCCATTGGATTCGCAGCGCACCACACGGCGGACCAGGCGCTTGCCTTCCGTTGCCGCAGGCGCTGCACCTTGCGCTCGACGCGCACGGAACTCGGCCCGACAGCCCAGGGTAACCCACACGCCACTGCGGTCGGTGCCCCACTCGCTGCCACGGATGCAGCTGTTGCTGGACAGCTGGCGCACAAGGTCGATGCCATTGCTGACGTCGATATCGCAATGCACCCAGCCCATGTCGCGCGATTCGCAGGTCACCACTTCGCCGTCATAGCCCGCCTGCTGGGCCGACGCCGATGACGGCAGCCAGGCACCCCAGAGCGCGATGGAGTACACCGGTGCAGCGACAACCGCAAACCACTTGACCAAAGCCTTCCCCAGCAGGAATGGATGAACTGCGTGCCAGTGTCCGGCATCTGCCGTGATAAGAGCATCATCCCGCTTACCGAAGCAAGCGCAGAAACGCGGAATTCCGTTCAGTCTTCGATGTTCAGGAACGTGCGCACCGCGCTCACGCGTGGGCGAAGTCGTAGGCCAGCACATCGGCGATACGCGGCGTGCGGTTCATCGCCATCAGCAACCGATCAACACCCACCGCCACGCCGGCGCAGGCGGGCATCGAGGGCAATGCGGCCAGCAATGCTTTGTCCAGTGCCGGCTGCACCTGGCCGCGCTCATGGCGGCGCTGCAGGTCGCGCTGGAAACGCGCACGCTGCTCGTGGGCGTCGTTCAGTTCGTGATAGCCATTGGCCAGTTCCACTGCCCCCAGGTACAGCTCGAAACGCTCCGCCAGTGGCGGCGTGCCGGCACGGATGCGTGCCAATGCGGCCTGGCTGGCGGGCCAATCGTGGACCACGGTCATCACCGCGTCATCGAAATGCGGCTGGATATGATGGGTCATCAGCAGATCCAGCCAGTCATCGCGGGTCAGCCCGACCGGGTCGATGTGCACCTCGCCCAGCGCGGCACGCAGCGCAGCCTCATCGGCATCGAACGGATCCACGCCCACGTACTGCTGGAACAGCTCGCGGTAGCTGAGCACACGCAGCGTCGCACTGCGCCCGACCAGGGCCAGCGCCTGGCCAACCAGCTCGGCGGTTTCCTGCACCAGGCGATGGTGGTCCCAACCGACCCGGTACCACTCCAGCATGGTGAATTCCGGATTGTGGCGGCCGCCCGCCTCGCCGTTGCGGAACACCCGGCCCAGTTCGTAACAGTCACCCACGCCCGCCGCCAGCAGGCGCTTGAGCGGATACTCCGGCGAGGTGCGCAGCCAGCGGCGGCGTCCGCCGGCATCGACATGGCCGGTGAAATCGGTATGGAAGCTGTCGATGTTCGGCTCGGTGTTGCCGGCCACCGACAGGATCGGCGTCTCCACCTCCAGCACGTCGCGCTCGGCGAAGAAGCGGCGCACCAGCGCATTGAGCGCGGCGCGCTGCTGCAGCATGCGCAGCAGGGCCTCGCTCACAGGATGCCCTCCGGGCGCGGGTGGTCCAGCGGCAGAGTCAGCAGATCGCGGGTGTCATCGATGTAGCCGCTGGCCAGGTACAGGCGCCGGGCCAGTTCGTTGTGGTGGTTCACTTCCAGGCGCAGGCGACTGACGCCACGACCCCGTGCGCGCTGTTCGCAGATGGCCAGCGCCTGCTTGCCGCGGCCACGACCGCGCGCGCGATGGCTCAGGTACAGCTCGTCCAGCAGCATGAAGTGGCCGCCCTGCTCCAGGCTGAAGCCCATCGCGATCACTGCGTAGCCGACCACCTCGCCCGCCTCGTCCAGCCACAGCAGTACTTCGCCATTGCGCGGGTCAGCCAGCAGCGCATCCACACCGCGACGCACGCGCGCGTCATCGAAGTCGATCCTGTCTTCGGCGTAGAACTCGCGCATCAACGCGATCAGCGGCTCTTCGTCAGCTCGGGTAGCCAGGCGGAAATCCAGCGGGGCGGTCTGCATCGGTGTTCCTTTGTGTTTCATGCCGGGCGCAGGGGCACCCGGCGGGGTCATCATTCGTGTTCGGCAAGATAGGCCAGCAGGCGGTCTTCGTCCCACACCGGCACGCCCAGCGACTGTGCCTTGTCCAGCTTGGAGCCTGCCTCGGTACCGGCCACCACAAAGCTGGTCTTCTTCGAGACGCTGCCGGAGACCTTGGCGCCCAGCGCCTCCAGGCGCTCCTTGGCGGCATCGCGGGTGAGCTGCGCCAGGGTGCCGGTGAGCACCACGGTCTGCCCGTCCAGCGGGCCCGCAACGATCTCGGCCAGCGCCGGCGCCTTGGCCAGGATCTGCTGCATCGCCTTCTCGGCGGCCAACAGCATCGCGCCATGGCCTTCGGCGTCCAGCCACTCCGCTAGACCGCGCGCAGTGTCGTCCGGTAGGCCGGCGTTGACGAACTGGCCATGCTCGGCGTCGAGCACCGCCTGCGCGCCAGGCAGCGCAGCCACCAGCTTTTCCGCGCGCAGGCGGGTAATGCCGGGGATCTCCGACTCGACCAACAGCTGCGCCAGATCCAGGCCCTCGCGCAGCTTGGCACTGGGCGCGTGCACATCGCTGATGCGCACCTGGCCAACCTGCAACAGGTCATCGATGGCCTGCTGGTTGCCCTGCTGCTCGAAGAAATGGCCGAGCGAGCGCGCCACTTCGCCACCGATGTCCGGCACACGCTTGAACAACGGCCACGGCAGATGGCGGATCAGCTCCAGGTCACCGAACCACTGCGCCAGCGCCTTGGCCGTGCTTTCGCCCACATGCTCGATGCCGAGCGCGAACAGCAGGCGCTCCAGCGTGGCAGCACGACTGGCGTCGATCGCCGCGATCAGGTTGTCGGCCCACTTGGTGGCGATCTTCTTCGTGTTCCATTCGAAGCTGGCCGGCTGCACCAGCGCCTGCGCGCGCCAGCCCGGATCGTTGCCGTCCAGCTTCAGCACTGCATTGAGCACCGCACCACTGCCCTCGGCGGGCAGATGCAGCTTCAGCGCAGCGGCCAGTGCTGACGGATCCTCGGCGTCCAGTACCAGTTTCAGGTGCAGCAGCTGGTCACGGCTGAGGCGGTACAGATCGGCCACGCTCTTGACGATGCCGGCGTCGACCAGGGTTTCGATGTACTTGTCACCCAGGCCATCGATGTCCATCGCGCGGCGCGAAGCGAAATGGGCGATGGCTTCCTTGCGCTGCGCCGGGCAGGACAGTTCGCCCGAACAACGCCACGCCGCCGCCCCCTCCTCACGCACGATCTCCGAACCACAGACCGGGCAGCGCGTCGGCATCTGCCACGGCGTGGTGCCCTGCGGGCGGCGGTCGAGGATGACGCTGACCACTTCGGGAATGACATCGCCAGCACGCCGCACGATCACGCTGTCGCCGACGCGCACATCCAGGCGTGCGATCTGGTCGGCGTTGTGCAGCGTGGCGTTGGACACGATCACGCCGGCCACGGCCACCGGCGCCAGGCGCGCGACCGGTGTGGCCGCACCGGTGCGGCCGATCTGGATCTCGATCGCCTCCACCGTGGTGCTCTGTTCCTGCGCCGGGAATTTGTGCGCGATGGCCCAGCGCGGCGCGCGCGAAACGAAGCCCATCGCCTGCTGACCCGCACGATCATCGAGCTTGTAGACCACGCCATCGATATCGAACGGCAGGCCATCACGGCGCTCACCGATGTCGCGGTAGTAGCCGAGCAGGCCGTCGGTGCCGTCCACCACCTTGCACAGCTCACTGACCGGAAAGCCCCAGGTACCGAGCTGGGCCAGGATGCCCGAATGGGTGTCCGGCAGTTCGCCGCCCTGCACTTCGCCGGTGCCGTAGGCGAAGAAACTCAGCCTGCGCTGCGCACTGATCTTCGGATCGAGCTGGCGCAGCGAGCCGGCCGCGGCGTTGCGCGGATTGGCCAGCACCTTGCCACCGTGCTGGCGTGCACGTTCGTTGTAGGCCTCGAAATCGGCGCGCGCCATGTAGACCTCGCCGCGTACTTCCAGCACATCCGGCCAGTCCTTGCCGTGCAGGCGCTTGGGAATGTCACCGATCTCGCGCAGGTTGGCGGTCACGTCCTCGCCGGTACTGCCATCGCCACGGGTCGCGCCGAGCACGAAATGACCCTCTTCGTAGCGCAGGCTGATCGCCAGGCCGTCCATCTTCGGCTCGGCCGAGAACCGTAGGCTGCGACGACCCAGGCGCTCATCGATGCGGCGCACGAAATCGGCCACTTCTTCATCGCTGAAGGCATTGGACAGCGACAACATCGGTACCGCGTGGCGCACCTCCGGGAAACGGCCGGAGGGCCGCGCACCGACCTGCTGGGTCGGGCTGTCGGCACGGGCCAGTTCCGGGTGCTCGCGCTCCAGCGCTTCCAGCTCGCGCACCATCCGGTCGTAGTCGACGTCAGGGATCTCCGGCGCGTCCAGCTCGTGGTAGGCGCGGTTGGCCTGGGCGATCTGCCGGCGGAGGTCTTCGGCGCGTTCGGCTGGGCTGGGGCTCATCGGGATCCGGTGGTTCTGGGATGGCCGGGAATTCTACCGCGCCCGGCCGTCAGGCCCGGTAACGGCCCCGCTTCTGTAGCGTCGAGCCATGCTCGACTGCTCCCCCCTCCGCTCTGGCAGGTGCCAACCGTCTCCCTCGTTCCGGTAGGTGCCAACCTTCTCCCCGCTCCGGTAGGTGCCAACCTTGGTTGGCACGTCTGTAGTCGAGCACGGCTCGACGCTGCAAATGCAGCTTGCCGCCCACCCTCACCGGCGCTAGCGTGCGACGGTCTGCCCTTCGGAATCCTGCCCGTGCCCCTGCCCGCTTCCCGTCGACGCTTCCTGCAACTGGCCAGTGCTGGCCTCGCCGTCGCCGGCAGCGGGCTGCCGCAGCTCGGCCATGCCCAACCCGCGACAGCCGCCGCCCCCGCCCCCGCCCCCGCCGAAGGTGCGGTGCTGCTGAATTTCAACGAATGCCCCTACGGCCCCTCGCCCGCAGCCCAGCAGGCGGCACGCGACAGCATCGCCGGTTGCGGCCGCTACCGTTTCGCACTGGCCGGACAGGTGCGCGACGCCTTCATCGAACAGGCACGCATTCCGGCTGATCACGTGCGGTTGTATCCGGGTTCCAGCGAACCGCTGAACCGTGCCGCCGTGCTATGGACCGGCCCGCTGGCGGGACTGGTAGTCGCCGACCCGACCTTCGAGACGCTGGGCGAGGTCGCCGCCGCACACGGTGCGCACGTGCAGAAAGTGCCGCTGCGCGACGACGGCGCACATGACCTGCGTGCAATGGTTGCCGCCGCGCATGCACGCCCGACCGGACTGCTGTATGTGTGCAACCCGAACAACCCGACCGGCTCGATCAGCCCACCGGATGAGCTTGCCTGGCTGCTGGCCCACAAGCCCGCCTCCACCCGCGTGCTGCTGGACGAGGCCTACCTGCAGTACAGCGAGCAGCCGAGCCTGATTGCGCAGGTGGCGCAGCGCGACGACCTGATCGTGTTGCGCACGTTCTCCAAGCTTTATGGCATGGCCGGCCTGCGACTGGGCGTGGCGGCCGCGCATCCCGACCGCCTGCGCGAACTGGCCAGCCTGGGCGACAACCCGCTGCCCGTGCCGGCACTGGCCGCTGCACTGGCCAGCCTGCGCGATCCGCAGTTGATTCCTCAGCGCCGCCTGCAGAATGCCAAGGTGCGGCAGGCCACCATCGCGTGGCTGGGCAAGCGTGGTTTCAGCTGCGTGCGGTCGGAAGCGAACTGCTTCGTGGTCGACGTCCGGCGCGATGGCAGCGCGTTCGCCAAGGCAATGGCCGACAACGGCGTGGTGATCGGGCGAAGCTGGCCGATCTGGCCACAGCGCGTGCGCGTGACCGTCGGCACCGAAGAGGAGATGGCCGCGTTCCGCAATGCGTTCGCGAAGGTGGCCGGCGTACCGGCCTGACCCTGTTGGTGGGGGCGAACCTTGGTTCGCCCCATCCACGCATGGCGCGGATCTACTGTTGTGGGTGCCAATCGTTGGTCGGGGTGGGTGCCGACCGTTGGTCGGCACGCCATGCCGCTTACCAGCGCGGGGTCTTGGTCAACGGCGGAGCCTGGTGCTGACGGTCATAGGCGCGCAGCTCGTCACGGATGTGCGCGATGCGCTGGCGCCCCAGGGCGTTGCGGCTGTCATCCAGCACAACGCCATCCAGCAGCTCGGCCATGCGCTGCACGGTCGGCAGCATTTTCTCCCAGGCATCCAGCGCGGTCAGCGGCGCCGGCAGGGTCAGGAAGAAGGCGATGGCCGGGGTCTCCATGGCACGGATGTTGGCCATGTCGAAGCTGCCCGGCTTCATGATGCTGGCCATCGAGAAGATCGGGCCGCGCTCGGGGTGGCCTTCCACCAGGCGGTGGAACACGTTCATGTGGCCGAACACCAGGCCGGTCTTTTCGGCCGCCACCACGATGTCTTCGCCACGCAGCTGTTCGCCGGCCCGAGCGGCCACGAACAGCGAGACGATCTTGTCGAAGTCCTGGGTGGCGCGCTTGCCGAGGTCGCTGGCGCCCGGATCGGTTTCGCCCAGGCCGAGTTCGGCCTGCTCACCTTCCGTGCCCATGCCCGGTTCGACGCGGCCATCGGCCACGGTGACGCCGTCTTCGCCCAGCACCGGCTCGCGGCGCTCGCCGCTGTTCGGTTCCGCGCTTTCCACGCGGCGGCCCTGGGGCTTCTTCTTCGGACGGCCAAACAGGAAGATCGCGGCGATCAACAGCAGGCCGGCGGCCAGGATGCCGATGCGCAACAGTGCCGTGTCGGACATTCGATAGGTTCTCCGGCTAGTTCATTCAGGTAACTAGGATGGCACGTCAGGCCGCGCCCGCCAATCGCGCGGCTTCTTCCAGGTCCACGCTGACCAGGCGGCTGACGCCCGGCTCGCGCATGGTCACGCCCGACAACTGGTGCGCGGCCTCCATCGTCGCCTTGTTGTGGCTGACGAACAGGAACTGCACCTTTTCGCTCATTTCCTTGACCATGTTGGCCAGGCGGCCGACGTTGGCTTCGTCCAGCGGCGCATCCACCTCGTCCAGCAGGCAGAACGGTGCTGGATTCAGCTGGAAGATGGCGAACACCAGCGCCACCGCAGTCATCGCCTTTTCGCCGCCGGACAGCAGCGAGATGCTGGACACGCGCTTGCCCGGCGGACGCGCCATGATGGTCACACCGGTGTCGAGCAGGTCTTCACCGGTCAGCTCCAGGTAGGCGTGGCCACCGCCGAACAGGCGCGGGTACAGCGCCTGCACGCCGGCGTTGACGCGGTCGAAGGTGTCCTTGAAGCGGCCACGGGTCTCGCGGTCGATCTTGCGGATCGCATCTTCCAGGGTTTCCAGCGCCGTGGTCAGGTCGGTGTGCTGCGAATCCAGGTAGTCCGAGCGCTGCGACGCCTCACCGTACTCGTGGATGGCGGCCAGATTGACCGGCTCCAGCCGGCGCATGCGGCCATCGATCTGGTGCACGGCCTGCTCCCAGTCGCCCAGGCGGGCATCCTCGGGCAGCGCATTGAGCACGTCCTGCAGTACGAAACCGGCCTTCTCCACCGCCCCCTGCAGGGTCTCCGCGCTGAGCACCAGCGCCTGCTGGTCCAGCTTGCGCTGCGAAATGCGTTCGCGCTGGGCCAGCGCCTGTTCGTCGCGCTGGTGGCGGGTCTGTTCGTAGTTGCGCAGTTCGGCATCGATGCCGTCCAGCAACGTGCGCGCCTCGGTCAGCACGCGGTCGGCGCGGACGCGCTCTTCCAATGCGTTCTGATGTTCGGCCTGCAGCGATTCGACCGGCGAATCGCCCTCATCCAGCTGCGAATGCAGTTCGCCCAGGCGCGAATCCAACTGCCCGCGCTGGGTACCCATGCGCTCCAGTGCCTGGCTCAGTGAGGCCAGCTGCGCCCGCTGCGATTCCAGGGTCAGGGCCAGCGAGTGCGACCGCTCGCGCACCGCACGTGCAGCGTCGCGGGCCAGGTCGCGGGCCTCGGTCAGCTGGCGGCGCTCGCCCTCCAGCCGCTGCCGGGTCGATTCCAGGTCGCCCATGCTGCTGACCGCGTTCTCCAACCGCGAGCGCGCCTCACGCGCCTGCTCGTTGTTGGCTTCCAGCGTGTCCTGCAGCTGCTTCAGCTCACCTTCGATGCGGTCGATGCGCGTGCGCGCGGCCTCCACCTTGCCCTGCTGGCCCTGCAGCTGGCCGGCCAGTTCAGAGACCGCGCGATGGGCCTGGTACAGCGCACGCTGCGCGTCTTCGCGCTGCTGTTCGGCGGCCTGCAACTGCTCGCGGAAGCCTGCCAGCTGTTCCTCCAGCTCGGCCTCGCGGTCCTGCAGCTGCTCGATCTGCTCACGCAGTTCGTTGATCTCACGTTCGCGCAGCAGCGCGCCCTGCTGGGCCGCACCGGAACGCGATACGCGCAGCCAGCCCTGACCCAGGCGCTCGCCACTTTGGGTGATGATCGAATCGCCTTCCGGCAGGCTGGCCTGCAGCGTCTTGGCTTCGGCCAGATCCCTGGCACCGTGCAGGTGCGCCAGCAGGCGCCGGATCGCTGCCGGGCCACGCACGCGTGCAGCCAGCGAGGTCGGCGCGACCTTCAGGTCCGCGCCATCGTTGGCGACCAGTGCAATGTGGCCCTCGCCCAGTTCGCCCAGCGCGTCGACCAGGCTGGCCGGGTCATCGACCAGCACGCCTTCGATCAACTGGCCAAGCGCGCTTTCCACCGCGTTTTCCCAACCGGCATCCACGTCCAGGCGTTCGCCGACGCGCGCCGCCGAATCCAGCCCGCGCGCCTTCAGCCAGGCCACGGCCGCGCCCTGCTCCTGGCCCAGTGCGGCCTGCTGCAGGGTTTCCAGCGAGGCCAGGCGACCGCGCAGGCCGTTGGCCTGCTTGCGCAGTTCAGCCAGTTCGTTCTGGCCATTCCGCTGCTGCTCCTGCACGGCCGCCACGCCCTGCTTGCGCAGCTCGACGTCTTCGCTCAATTCATCCAGCGCGGTCTTCTGCGTGTCGTGCTGCAGGTGCAGCTGCTCGAAGGCTTCTTCCAGCGCATCCACGTCCAGGCCGGCGCGTTCGGCGGCCAGGGCCTCGCGACGCCGGTCGGCGTCGAGGATCTGCTTGTCCAGGTAGTCCACGCGCGTGCGCTCGACATCGCCGGCGCGCGAGGCTTCCGAACTCTGCGAGGTGTGCTGTTCCCAGCGCTGCTGCCAGCTGGCCAGCCGCTCTTCAGCCTCACGCAGGCTTTCTTGCTTGATCTCGTGTTCTTCCTGCAGTGCTTCCAGCTGCGGAGTGGCGGCCTCCACTGCCTCACGCAGCACCATCAGCTTCGCCTCGTCGCCACTGATGTGCTGGCCCAGTTCGGCCAATGCCTGACGGGTCTCGTCGCGTGCCTTGAGCAGGCGCTGCGACAGCTCGCGCTGGTGCTGGATCTGCTGTTCCAGGCGCGCCAGCGTGCTGCCGACCTGGTAGACCGCCGCCTGCGCGGTGTTGAGCGCATCGGCGGCCTCTTCGCGGCGTACCCGCGAGGTCTCGATGCGGGCCTCGGCGTCACGCTGGTCGGCGATCAGCTGCTGCAGCCTCGTCTCTTCCTGCGACAGGCCTTCGCGCAGCTTCGACAGGCGCCCGTCGAGGCCGCGGAATTCCAGCGCCTTCCACTCGGCATCCTTGACCCGGCGCTCTTCCTGCAGGGCCTGGTACTGCTCGGCCTGCTTGGCCTGGCGCTTGAGGTGCTCCAGCTGCTTGCTGATCTCGTCGCGCAGGTCGCCCAGCCGGTCCAGGTTCTCGCGGGTGTGGCGGATGCGGGTCTCGGTCTCCTTGCGGCGCTCCTTGTATTTGGAGATGCCGGCCGCCTCTTCCAGGTAGACGCGCAGGTCTTCCGGGCGTGCCTCGATGATCTGGCTGATCATGCCCTGCTCGATGATCGAGTAGCTGCGCGGGCCCAGGCCGGTGCCGAGGAACAGATCGGTGATGTCGCGGCGGCGGCACTTGGTGCCGTTGAGGTAGTAGTTGCTGGTACCGTCGCGGCTGACCGTGCGCTTGACCGAGATTTCGTTGAACGAGGCGTACTCGCCCGAGATCGTGTGGTCGGAGTTGTCGAAGATCAGCTCGACCGTGGCCTGCGAGACCGGCTTGCGCGCGTTGGACCCGGAGAAGATCACGTCGGTCAGCGAGTCGCCACGCAGGCGGCTGGCCGAGCTCTCGCCCATGACCCAGCGCACGGCGTCGATGATGTTCGACTTGCCGCAACCATTGGGCCCCACCACGCCGGTCATGTTGGTCGGCAGGTGCAGGGTGGTCGGATCGACGAACGACTTGAAGCCGGACAGCTTGATCGTGGAAAGACGCATAGGGGTTCCGGACTGGGGCCGGCAAGCGGCCTGCGTTTACCCTCCAAGCCATTGATCCTGTTGGGATCGATGCCCGTGGAACGGGTGTGACGCCCTGAGTATACCGATGTGGCCGTGTTCTACGAATGGGCGTGGAACATTGTCCAGCCCCACCCCGTCGGCCAGAGGTGGCCCGACACCACGAAACGGAGCCATAAAACAAAACGGGCACCCTTGCGGGCGCCCGTTCTGCGGTGATGCCAGGCCTTGCGGCGTGGGATCAGGCTTCGGCGACGACGACAACCTTGACGGTGGTCTCGACGTCGGCGTGCAGGTGGATCAGCACGTCGTACTCGCCGATGTTGCGGAAGGCGCCTTCGCCCAGGATGACTTCGCTCTTGCTGACCGGCAGGCCGGCAGCGGTGAAGGCATCGGCGATTTCGCGGGCGCCGACCGAGCCGTACAGCTTGCCTTCGGTCGAAGCGTTGGCCGGGATGGTCACGCTCGCGCCGTCCAGCTTGGCCTTGCGGGCGTCAGCTTCGGCGTGGATGGCCTGGGCCTTGGCTTCGTACTCGGCGCGCTTGGCTTCGAACTCGGCCTTGTTGCTCTCGGTGGCCGGCACGGCCTTGCCCTGCGGCACGAGGAAGTTACGGCCGTAGCCCGGCTTCACGTCGACCAGGTCGCCCAGGTTGCCGAGGTTGGTGACTTTCTGCAGGAGGATCAGCTGCATGGTATTGCTCCAGATGAGTTATTCGTTAGCGAGGCGATGCCCCGCAACAAAGGCTGTCCGAATAGCTGGCACAGCGGGGGCGGCACCGGGCCGCCCCGCCGGGCATCAGACGTCGTGGTTGTCGGTGTACGGGATCAGGGCCAGGAAGCGAGCGCGCTTGACGGCGGTCGCCAGCTGGCGCTGGTACTTCGACTTGGTACCGGTGACGCGGCTCGGCACGATCTTGCCGTTCTCGGTCAGGTACTGGCGCAGGGTGTTGAGATCCTTGTAGTCGATCTCCTTCACACCTTCAGCCGTGAACTTGCAGAACTTGCGGCGACGGAAGAACTTGGACATGGGAAGGCTCCTTAGGCGGCAGAAGCGGCGTCGTCGCCGGCTTCGTTGTCAGCGGTGGTGGTGGACTCGCCTTCTTCGTCGTCACGACGACGGCGCTCACCGCGCTCCGGCTTGTCACCCTTCTCGTCCTTGCTCTTCATGATCAGCGACTGCTCGGTGTCAGCCTCGTCACGCTTGATGACCAGGTTGCGCAGCACGGCGTCGTTGAAGCGGAAGCTCTCGGTCAGTTCGTTCAGAACGGCCTGGTCGGCTTCGATGTTCATCAGCACGTAGTGGGCCTTCACCAGGTTCTGGATCGGGTACGCCAGCTGGCGGCGACCCCAGTCTTCCAGACGGTGGATGGTGCCGTTGCCGTTCTCGACCAGCGACTTGTAGCGCTCGATCATGGCCGGGACCTGCTCGCTCTGGTCCGGGTGGACCATGAACACGATTTCGTAATGACGACTCATGTTTTTTCTACCTTTCGGATGTGGCCTTGCGGCCGGACAGCCCCCCGCCGTTGAGACCGCGGTGGGGCAAGGGTTCCCGCCGGGTAGGCAGGAAGCCGCGCATTATGGCGCAGATGGGGAGGATGGGCAACCGGGGGTACCCGACATGCTGAACCGGGGTGCCCTGCCCCGGTGCCGATCAAGGTCGGCACCCACCAGGCGGGTAGCGCCGGGCCATGCCCGGCGGCCGGCCGTCAGGCCTTGTCGGCGTCGGTGGTGAAGCTCTCGCCGCAGCCACACTCGGCGGTGGCATTGGGGTTGCTGAACGTGAACGTCTCGCTCAGGCCGTGCTTGCCGAAGTCGATCACGGTGCCGTCCACCAGCGCCAGGCTCTTGGCGTCGACGTAGATCTTCACGCCGTCCTGGTCGAACACGGTATCGCCCTCGCGCTCGTCGCGGGCCAGGTCGGTGATGTGACCCCAGCCGGAGCAACCGGTCTTGGTCACGCCGAAACGCAGGCCCAGCGCGCCGGGGGTCTGGGCGATGAAGCGCTGCACGCGCTCGAAGGCAATGGGGGTCAGGCTGACGGCCATGGGGCTACTCCAGAGGTACGGGGACATTATAAGGAGCCGTTGCCGCGAAAAATGCCTCGCAAGCAGAACGCTGCAACCGGTAAACTCCCGTGTTCACAGATCGAGTCGATCAGCAGAGGATTCAAGTCATGACGGTGGTCAGCGTTGAACATGCGCTTGCCGGGAAGATCCCGGAAGGCGGCGAAGTCACGGTACGCGGATGGGTGCGCACGGTGCGCGGTTCAGCGAATCTGGCTTTCGTGAATGTGAGCGACGGCTCCTGCTTCGCCCCGATCCAGGTCGTGGCCGGCGACGGCCTGGCCAACTTCGACGAGATCAAGCGCCTGACCAGCGGCTGCTCGGTCATCGCCACCGGCACCCTGGTGAAGTCGCAGGGCAAGGGCCAGTCGTTCGAGATCCAGGCCAGCGCACTGGAAGTGGTCGGCTGGGTCGAAGACCCGCTCACCTACCCGATCCAGCCCAAGCCGATGTCGCCGGAGTTCCTGCGCGAAGTGGCACACCTGCGCCCGCGCACCAACCTGTTCGGTGCGGTCACCCGCATCCGCAACTGCCTGGCCCAGGCCGTGCACCGCTTCTTCCACGAGAACGGCTTCAACTGGATCAGCACCCCGATCATCACCACCTCCGACGCCGAAGGCGCCGGCCAGATGTTCCGCGTGTCCACCCTGGACATGGTGAACCTGCCGCGTGACGAGAAGGGCGCGATCGATTTCAGCCGTGACTTCTTCGGCAAGGAAACCTTCCTGACCGTGTCCGGCCAGCTGAACGTCGAGGCTTACTGCCTGGCGCTGAGCAAGGTCTACACCTTCGGCCCGACCTTCCGCGCCGAGAACAGCCACACCACCCGCCACCTGGCGGAATTCTGGATGATCGAGCCGGAAATCGCCTTCGCCGACCTGGCTGAAGACGCACGCCTGGCCGAAGAGTTCCTGAAGTACCTGTTCCGCGCGGTGCTGAACGAGCGCAGCGACGACCTGGCCTTCATCGCCGAGCGCGTGGACAAGAACGCAATCACCAAGCTGGAAGACTTCATCAACGCACCGTTCGAGCGCATCGACTACACCGATGCGGTCACCCTGCTGCAGAAGTCCGGCAGGAAGTTCGACTTCCCGGTCGAATGGGGCCTGGACCTGCAGACCGAGCACGAGCGCTGGCTGACCGAGGAACACGTCGGCCGCCCGGTGGTGGTGACCAACTATCCGGAGCACATCAAGGCCTTCTACATGCGCCTGAACGACGACGGCAAGACCGTCGCCGCGATGGACGTGCTGGCCCCGGGCATCGGCGAGATCATCGGCGGCAGCCAGCGCGAAGAGCGCCTGGACGTGCTGGATGCGCGCATGGCCCAGTTCGGCCTGGATCGCGAGCACTACAGCTGGTACCGCGATTTCCGCCGCTATGGTTCGGTGCCGCACGCCGGCTTCGGCCTGGGCTTCGAGCGCCTGGTGGTCTACGTCTGCGGGCTGTCCAACATCCGCGATGCGATCCCCTACCCGCGCGCCCCCGGCAGCGCGGACTTCTAAGCCCCACACGACCACGGAGGTACTGCCCCATGACCCTGTTCTTCGCCCTCTGTTTCGTCGGCGTTGCAGTGGCCGGGTTCAGTGCCTTCGTGATCTTCTGGCCGCTGACCCTGGTGCATGTGCGCGACCGCCATCCGGCGCTCGCCGAGCGCTTCGGCAGCGGCGCCTTCCTCAAACCCGATGCCCTGGCCTGGCTGCTGCGCCGCGACTATCGCAAGCAGCCGGACCGCTCGCTGTCCGGGCTGGCGACGCCGGCCTGGGTATCGCTGCTGACCCTGCTGGCCGGACTGGGCATGGCCGCCCTGCTCTGGCTGGCCTCGCTCTGGTAACACACCCATGAATGACATCACCGCCTCGCGCGACAGCTGGTGGCTGGCCAGCCTCGGCAACACCCTGATCTGGGCGCGCCTGCGCGTGCGCCCGGCCGGCACCGCCGAAGTGCTCGACAGCGATGGCAACACGCTGAGCTATGACAGCGAAGACACCGCCCGTTCGCAGCTGTTCGACGCCGAGTTCGTCGAGTACGACGGCCTCGACGAAGAAGACGCGCTGGTGCGCGGCTTCAGCCTGCACGAAGTGCAGCCGCCGCAGGCCGACAGCGACGAGGGCCTGCGTGGCCGCATGATCCAGTCGCTGGGCGGGCGCGCCTGAACCCAGCATGTTCACCCCGCGCGCCTTCGCCGAGACCGACCTGCTCTGGCTGGACCGCCTGCTGGCGCGCGATCCATTCGTCACCGTGCTCACCCCCGGCAGCGATGGCCTGCCGGAGCTGACCCGGATGCCGGTACTGTACCGGCGTGACGGCGAACAGATCGAACTGCGCGGCCACTGGGCCCGCGCCAACCCGCAGTCGCGCCACAGCGGCGCGGCCAAGGTGCTGGTCGACGGCCCGCACGGCTATGTCTCGGCCAGCTGGCACCCGGACAAGGAACCTGCGGCGCGGGTGCCGACCTGGAACTACGCCGCCGCCGAACTGCGTGGCCAGCTGCAGACCTTCGACGACACTGATGCGCTGGCCGAACTGGTCGGTACGATCAGCGACCGTTTCGAAGCCAGTGTCGGCCAGGCCTGGCAGTTCGATGCCACGCGTGCCGAACACGGCCCGGAGCTGCGCGCCATCGTCGGCTTCCGTTTCCAGGTCGAGCAGGTGCAGCTCAAGCTCAAGCTGAGCCAGAACCATCCCGACGCCAACCAGCGCGCCGTGATCGCCGAACTGGAACAGCTCGGCACCCCCTCTTCCACCGAGTTGGCGCAGTGGATGCGCTGGCACCGCGAACAGGCCGCCCGCAGCGACTGAACGCCCCAGATTCCCGCGACGACGCAGCCGGATGGCTGCGGCGCGCCCCCACCCGACGCCAGGGACCCGTACATGAAAGACATCCACAAGCTGCTGCAGAACAACCGCGACTGGGCCGACCGCATCGAGAAGGAAGACCCCGAGTTCTTCCACCAGCTGGCCAAGCAGCAGCACCCGGAATACCTGTGGATCGGCTGCTCCGATTCGCGCGTGCCGGCCAACCAGATCATCGGCATGGCCCCGGGTGAAGTGTTCGTGCACCGCAACGTCGCCAACGTGGTCGCCCACACCGACCTGAACTGCCTGAGCGTGGTGCAGTACGCGGTGGACCAGCTGAAGGTGAAGCACATCCTGATCGTCGGCCACTACGGCTGCGGCGGTGTGCATGCCTGCCTGCACAACACCCGCGTCGGCCTGGCCGACAACTGGCTGCGCCATGTGGGCGACGTGATGCAGAAGCACACCGGCATCCTCGATGCGATCGAGACCGATGAGCTCAAGCACGCTCGCCTGTGCGAACTGAACGTGATCGAGCAGGTTGCCAACCTGTGCCGCTCGACCATCGTGCAGGATGCCTGGGCCCGCGGCCAGAAGCTGATGGTGCATGGCTGGGTCTACAGTCTGAAGGACGGACGCGTGCGCGAGATGGGCATCGACGTCGGTTCGCAGGAAGAGCTGCAGCCGGCGTATGAAAAGGCCCTGTCCTACATTCCGCGCAAGGGCAAGCGCGACTGATCCCTTACGGATGACCACCATGCTCGCTTCGCCGATCAACCTGCACGCCTGGATCGAAGAAAACCGCCACCTGCTGAAGCCACCGGTGGGCAACAAGATGATCGACAACGGCGACTTCATCGTGATGGTGGTGGGCGGGCCGAACTCGCGTACCGACTTCCACTACGACGAAGGCCCGGAGTGGTTCTACCAGCTCGAAGGCGAGATGGTGCTGAAGGTGCAGGAAGACGGCGCGGTGCGCGACATTCCGATCCGCGCCGGCGAGATCTTCCTGCTGCCGGCGAAGGTGCCGCACTCGCCGCGGCGTCCGCCCGGTGGCATCGGCCTGGTGGTCGAGCGCAAGCGCCTGCCGCATGAGATGGACGGTGTGATCTGGCATTGCGAACACTGCAACCACAAGCTGCACGAAGAGTACTTCCCGCTGCAGAACATCGAAACCGACCTGCCCAAGGTGTTCGCGCGTTACCACGCCAGCCTGGAACTGCGTACCTGCAGCCAGTGCGGGCACGTGGATCCGCTGCCGGTGCCTGCGGCGGGCTGAGCACCTGCCCCTGTAGAGCCGAGCCCATGCTCGGCTTCGTGGCCCGGCAGCCGAGCATGGGCTCGGCTCTACAGGTTCGGCGGCAGGCACGCCGCCAAGCGCTACACTGGCGGTCCCGTTGCAGCCTGTTGCCCGACCATGTCCGACCTGCTCAGCCGCACCCACGCCATCGCCCTGGACGCCGCCGATCCGCTGCGCCCGCTGCGCAATGAATTCCTGATTCCGCGCCATGGTGGCGGCGAGCAGACCTACTTCGTCGGCAACTCGCTGGGGCTGCAGCCGCGTGGCGCACAGGCGGCCGTGCAGGAAGTGATGAAGCAGTGGGGCGAGCTGGCCGTGGAAGGCCACTTCACCGGCCCGACGCAGTGGCTGTCCTACCACCGTCTGGTGAGCGCGCAGCTGGCCCGCGTGGTCGGAGCATTGCCCAGCGAAGTGGTGGCGATGAACACGCTGAGCGTGAACCTGCACCTGATGATGGTCAGCTTCTACCGGCCAACGGCCGAGCGCCCGGTGATCCTGATGGAGGCCGGTGCATTCCCGACCGACCGTCATGCGGTGGAAGCACAGATCCGCTTCCATGGTTTCGACCCGGCGGAGTGCCTGGTGGAAGTGCAGCCGGACGAAGCCAACGGCACGATCTCACTGGCCGCGATCGAACGCGCCATTGCCGAGCACGGCCCGCGCCTGGCGCTGGTCCTGTGGCCCGGCGTGCAGTACCGCACCGGCCAGGCCTTCGACCTCGATGCGATCACCCGCGCCGCACGCCTGCAGGGCGCACGCATCGGCTTCGACCTGGCGCACTCGGTCGGCAACCTGCCGCTGCGCCTGCATGACGTGGCTCCCGATTTCGCCGTGTGGTGCCATTACAAGTACCTCAACAGCGGCCCGGGCGCAGTGGCTGGCGCCTTCGTGCACGAGCGCCACCACCGCGATACCACGCTGCCGCGCTTTGCTGGCTGGTGGGGCCATGAGGAAGCCACCCGCTTCCAGATGGCGCCGCAGTTCACGCCCGCCATCGGCGCCGAAGGCTGGCAGCTGAGCAATCCGCCGATCCTCGGCCTGGCACCGCTGCGCGCCTCTCTGGACCTGTTCGAACGTGCCGGCATGGAGGCGCTGCGCAGCAAATCGCTGGCGCTGACCGGCATGCTCGAAGCACTGGTACGCGCGCGCCTGCCGCAGGTGCTGGACATCATCACCCCGGCCGACCCGCAGCGCCGCGGCTGCCAGTTGTCGCTGCGCGTGATCGGTGGCCGCGAGCGTGGCCGTGCCCTGTTCGAACACCTGCGCGGCATCGGCGTGCTCGGCGACTGGCGCGAGCCCGACGTGATCCGCATCTCGCCCACCCCGCTCTACAACCGCTACCTGGACGTGCACCATTTCGTCGAGGAAGTGGAAGCCTGGGCCGGCCTTTAAGCCGGTCCCTCTCCTACTGCTGGACAGTTCGTTGATCGCACACGCCTCCCGCTCGTTGAGCATTATCGGTGCCGGCCTCGCCGGGTCCCTGCTGGCCATCCTGCTGTCACGGCAAGGCTGGCGCATCACCCTGTACGAACGCCGCGGCGATCCGCGCGTGGCCGACTACGAGAGCGGCCGCTCGATCAACCTGGCGCTGGCCGAGCGTGGGCGCAATGCGCTGCGCCAGGCCGGCGTGGAAGACGAGGTGATGGCGCGCGCGGTGATGATGCGCGGCCGCATGGTGCACCCGCGCGAAGGCGAACCGCAGCTGCAGCGCTATGGCCGTGATGACAGCGAAGTGATCTGGTCGATCCACCGCAGCGACCTGAACACCACGCTGCTGGAACTGGCCGAAAAGGCCGGCGCCACCGTGCACTTCCATCGCCGCCTGCACACCGTCGATTTCGATGCCGGCTACGCGCGCTTCATCGATGATCGCGACGACAGCCCGCACGACATCCGCTTCGACACCCTGATCGGTGCCGACGGCGCCGGCTCGGCGCTGCGCGCGGCGATGAACCGCCGTGCGCCGCTGGGAGAGGACATCGCCTTCCTCGACCACTCCTACAAGGAGCTGGAGATCCCGCCGGCCGCAGATGGCAGCTTCCGCATCGAGCGCAACGCACTGCACATCTGGCCGCGCGGCCACTACATGTGCATCGCCCTGCCCAACCACGAAGGCACCTTCACCGTCACCCTGTTCCTGCCCAACCAGGGCGAGCCCAGCTTCGCCACGGTCAACACCGGCGTACAGGCCGAGGCGCTGTTCGTGCGGGAGTTCGCCGACACCTTGCCGTTGATCCCGAACCTGCGCGCGGACTGGGAACAACACCCGCCGGGCCTGCTCGGCACGCTCACCCTGGACCGATGGCATCAGCAGGGCCGCGCCGTACTGATCGGCGATGCTGCGCATGCGATGGTGCCGTTCCACGGCCAGGGCATGAACTGCGCATTCGAGGATTGCGTGTCTCTGGCCCGTCATCTGATGGAAGCGGACGATCTGGAAGGCGCGTTCGAAGCCTTCGAAGCCGAGCGCAAGCCGAATGCACGTGCCATCCAGCAGATGGCGCTGGAGAACTACCTGGAGATGCGCGACCGCGTGGCCGATCCTGCGTTCCTTCTGCAGCGCGACCTGGAGCAGGAACTGCAGCGGCGCTGGCCGACCCGCTTCGTACCGCATTACACGATGGTCACTTTCCTGCACACGCCCTACGCCGAGGCGCTGCGCCGCACCGAACTGCAGCGCGAGATGCTGGCGGCGGCCACTGCAGGTCACCACTCACTGGACAACATCGACTGGACGGCACTGGAAGCGCAGATCCACGCGCAGCTGCCGATCCTGGAGGGCGCGCACTGATGGCTGACAGCTTCCTGTTCTACGATCTGGAAACCTTCGGCCAGGACCCGCGACGCACGCGCATCTCCCAGTACGCCGCCATCCGTACCGACGCCGACCTCAACGAGATCGATACCCCGGTCAGTTTCTTCGTGCGCCCGGCCGACGACCTGCTGCCCTCGCCGATGGCCACCCTGGTCACCGGCATCACCCCGCAGCAGGCCCTGGCCGAGGGCATCAGCGAGGCCGAAGCCTTCGACCGTATCAACGAGCAGCTGTCGCGTCCCGGCACCTGCGCATTGGGCTACAACACCCTGCGCTTCGACGATGAATTCGTCCGCTACGGCCTGTTCCGTAACTTCCATGACCCCTACGAACGCGAGTGGCGCAACGGCAATTCGCGCTGGGACCTGCTGGACATGCTGCGACTCATGCGCGCGATGCGTCCGGACGGCATCCAGTGGCCGCTGCGCGAGGACGGCGCCACCTCGTTCAAGCTCGAGCACCTGGCCGAGGCCAACAACGTGCGCGAAGGCGACGCGCACGAAGCGCTGTCCGACGTGCGCGCCACCATCGGCATGGCACGCCTGTTCAAGCAGTCGCAGCCGCGGCTGTGGGAGTACGCGCTGAAGCTGCGCGACAAGCGCTTCGTCGGCAGCCTGCTGGACGTGACCGCGATGAAACCCGTGCTGCACATTTCCATGCGCTACCCCGCCAGTCGCCTGTGCGCGGCGCCGGTGCTGCCCTTGGCCGTGCATCCCACCATCAACAACCGCGTGATCGTGTTCGACCTGGATGGCGACATCGACGACCTGGTGGCACTGCCGGCCGAGGTGATCGCACAGCGCCTGTACATGCGCGCCAGCGAACTGCCCGAAGGCGCCGCGCGGGTGCCACTGAAGGAAGTGCATCTGAACAAGGTGCCAGCACTGATCGCCTGGAACCACCTGCGCGCCGATGACCACGCGCGACTCGGCCTGGACGTGGCCGCGATCGAGGCCAAGGTCGAGCGCCTGCGCGCGTTCGCCCCGCAGCTGGCCGAGAAGGCGCGCCAGGTCTACAACCAGCCCCGTGCGGCCACCGTGGCCGACGTCGATGCCTCGCTGTACGACGGCTTCCTCGGCAATGGCGACAAGCCGCTGCTGGCGCTGGCCCGCACCACAGCGCCGGAACAGCTGGCCGCGCTGGAAGGCCGCTTCCGCGACCCGCGCCTGCCCGAACTGCTGTTCCGCTACCGCGCGCGCAATCATCCCGACAGCCTCGCGCCGCCTGAACGCCAGCGCTGGCAGGATTACCGCCGCCAGCGCCTGCTCGGAGACGGCGGCCTGGGCGAACTCAACCTGCCCCAGTACCAGCAGCAGCTCGATGCACTGGCCGCCGAAGCGCCCGATGACACCCGGCGCCAGGCCCTGCTGCAATCGCTGCGCGACTGGGGCCAGCAGCTGCAGGAGACCTTGTGAGTACCTATTTCTCGGACGCCAGCTTCAAGTTCCTGCGCAGCCTGGCGCGGCATAACGAAAAGGCGTGGTTCAACGATCACCGCCAGCAGTATGAAGACCACGTCCGGCAGCCGTTCCTGCGCCTGCTGGGTGACCTGCAGCCAGCGCTGGCGGAGATCAGCGACCACTTCCGCGCCGATACCCGTGGCGTCGGTGGCTCGCTGTTCCGCATCCACCGCGACGCGCGCTTCTCCAACGACAAATCCCCGTACAAAACCTGGCAGGGTGCGCGCCTGTTCCATGAGCGCCGCCGCGAAGTGGCCGCGCCTTCGTTCTACGTGCACCTGCAACCGGGCGAGAGCTTCGTTGGCGCCGGCCTGTGGCATCCAGAACCGGAGACCCAGCGCCGCGTGCGCCACTTCATCCTCGACAACCCGGGCAGCTGGAAGGCGGCCGCGCATGCTCCCGCGCTGCGCAAGCGCTTCGACTTCGAGGAGAGCGAAAAACTGGTGCGTCCACCGCGCGGCTTCCCGGCCGATTTCGAGTTCATCGACGACCTCAAGCATCGCAACTGGGTGATGTGGCGCTCGCTGGACGACGCCACCATGACCGGCCCTCGCCTGCTGTCCACGCTCGGCAGGGATCTGGCAGGGCTGGGCCCGTTCGTCGACTATCTGTGCGCGGCGCTGGACCTGGAATTCTGATGCCGTTGGCGCACCAACGCCGCACGCTGGGCCGCACCGGGCTGGCGGTTTCGCCGGTGGGCCTGGGCTGTTCCGGCTTCTGGGGGCATCGCCGGTTCCCGGAACAGTCGGCCGCGCACGTGGTCGAGCATGCACTGGCACAGGGCGTCAACCTGTTGGACACCGGTCACAACTACTCCGGTTTCCACGCCGAGCCGCGGCTGGGCCGCATCCTGCGCCCGTTGCTGAAGCGATACCCGCGCGAGTCGCTGGTGATCTCCAGCAAGGGCGGCACGCTGACCGGCCAGGCCGGCATCAGCGGCGCCGAGCAGCGCAATTTCTCGCCCGCCGCCATCACCGCCAGCTGCGAAGCCTCGCTGCGCAACCTCGGCCTGGATTACCTCGATATCTACCAGCTGCACGGTGCCAGCCAGCACGACATCAACGATGACCTGCTGGCCGCACTGCAGCGACTGCGCGAACGCGGGCTGATCCGGCACACCGGCATCAATACGCACACGGCGTCGACCCTGTGCTGGATGATCGACCATCCCATGCTGTTCGATGTGGTGCTTCTGGACTACAACGCCCTGCAGCAGGACCGTGAACCGCTGATCGACCAGTTGCACGCGGCGGGCATCGGCGTGCTCGCCGGCACCGTGCTGGCGCAGGGCCATCTGCTGCCGTCACGCGCCCGCCTGCCGCGCCCGGCCGACGCCTGGTACCTGGCCAGAGCCTGGCTCAAGCCAAGCAGCCGCGCACTGATGCACAGTGCACGCCGGATGCGCCACGCCATCGCTACCATCCGCAGCCAGCGCCCCGCCCAAACCGCGTTTGCCTACGCCCTGGGCCATCCCGGCGTGGCCAGCGGCATCCTCGGCACCACCCGCACCGTCAGCCTGGACGAAGTGCTGGCGACGCGGCTTGAGGCACTGACCGCAGCCGAACGCCAGCAGCTGGTGAACGCCTTCGGTGATGGGCGCGGATCACCCAGTCATTGAGTCTTCACCCCATGCCGCTGCGGTTGCGGCAGTCTGTGCGGCATGAAGAAACTCACTCTACTCGTTGTGCTGCTGGTCCTGGCCTTGGCCGCCTGGTGGTTCGGTGGCCCCTACATGACCGTGCGCGGGCTGTCCCAGGCCATTGAACAGCGCGACACCGCACGCCTGGAGCGCTATGTGGATTTCCCGCGCGTGCGCAGCAGCCTGCGGGCGCAGCTCAACGACTACCTGGTGCGCCAGGCCGGCCCGGATGTGGCGGCCAGTCCCTTCGGTGCCCTGCTGTATGGGTTGGGCGACCAGCTAGGCGGTGCCGCGGTGGACACCATGGTGACCCCGACCGGTATCGGCGCGATGCTGCAGGGCCACGTGCTATGGAAGCGCGGCCGCAATGAACTGCAGGGCGGCGATGCCTTCGGCCCGACCGAGCCGGCGCGACCGCTGAAGAATGCCGAGCATCATTTCGAAGCGCTGGACCGCTTCGTGATCGATGTCGATCGCGGCCCCGGCCAGGCGCCGATGAAGGTCGTGCTGGAGCCGCAGGGCCTGCGCTGGAAGGTGGTGGACCTGCAGCTGGGGATGTCGGGCAGCCCTTGATCGTACCCGGGGCCTGAGGGCGATGCCGACCTAGGTTGGCAACTACCGGGGCATGCGGCTCTGGTAGATGCCCACCTTGGTGGGCGCCGATGCATGGCAGTGCCAACCGAGGTCGGCACCTACCCGGCATGGCTTCAGCCTTCGTTGGCGACGCCGTGCGGTACGTGGCCGGCGGCCACATGCTCGCGGGCGCTGTCGATGTTGTGCTGCGAATCGTCGAAGAAGATGTCGGCGCCGAACGCCTGCAGGAACGGGCCCTTGTGGCGGCCGCCGAGGAACAGCGCCTCATCCAGGCGCACGCCCCACTCGCGCAGGGTGCGGATCACCCGCTCATGCGCCGGTGCCGAACGCGCAGTCACCAGTGCGGTACGGATCGGCGCACTCTCGCCGGCCGGGAACACTTCCTGCAGCGTGTGCAGCGCCGACAGGAAGCCGCGGAAAGGGCCGCCACTGAGCGGTTCACGGGCCCGTTCGCGCTCGTGGCGGCCAAAGGCTTCCACGCCCTGCTCGCGCGAAATTCGCTCGCTCTCATCACCGAAGATCACCGCATCACCGTCGAAGGCGATGCGCAGCTGCCCGGCCGGGCGGGTGATGTCGATCTGATCGGCTGCCGCCGCGGCGGTTTCGCCGGGCGGCTTGGGCAGGATGGTGGCCGCGGCGATGCCATGGCGCAGCGCGCTGCGCACTGATTCCGGGTTGGCCGACAGGAACAGGTCGGTTCCGAACGGCTTCACGTAGGGCCAGGTCGGCTCGCCGGCGGTGAACGTCGCGCGGATGATGCCAAGGCCGTAGTGCTGGATCGAGTTGAAAATGCGCAGGCCGGTATCGGCCGAGTTCCGCGACAGCAGGATCACCTCGACCCGCGGGTTCTCTGGACTGGCGCCCTGGTTCAGTGCCAGCAGCTTGCGCACCACAGGGAACGCCACGCCCGGGCCGAGGATGTCGTCTTCGTGCTGGCGCTGGAACTCGGCATAGGCCGCCACGCCATCGCTCTCGAACAACGCGTGGCTTTCCTCGAGGTCGAACAGCGCGCGCGAGGTCACCGCGACGGTCAGCAAACGGGGGGAGTTGTCGCCCATCGGTGGGGGTCCTTCAAGCGGTCGGCATGGCCGGCCGCCTATTGTCTTCAAAAAACGAACTGTTCGCTCAGGATCCGGTCTTCCAGGTTGTGCTCCGGGTCGAACAGCAGGGTCACGCGGCGGTCTTTCGACTCGCGGATGGTCACTTCGACCACGTCGCGGGTCTCGTGCGAATCAGCGGTCACGCTGATCGGGCGCTTGTACGGGTCCAGTACGCGGAAACGCACTTCGGTGTCGGCTTTGAGGATCGCCCCGCGCCAGCGTCGCGGCCGATACGGGGCCAGCGGCGTCAGGGCGATGGTATGCGAGCCCAGCGGCAGCACCGGGCCGTGCGCGGAATAGTTGTAGGCGGTACTGCCAGCCGGGGTGGCGACCAGTACGCCGTCACCGATCAGTTCGGCCACGCGTTCCTGGCCGTTGAGGTCGATGCCGATATGCGCCGCCTGCCGGGTCTGGCGCAGCAGCGAGACGTCGTTGTAGGCCAGCGAGCCGGTGCTGGTGCCCGATTCGGTCAATGCCACCATCTCCAGCGGACGCAGGTTGGCCGGCTCGGCACGGGCGATGCGCGCCTGCACGTCCTCGTCGCCGCGATACTGGTTCATCAGGAAGCCGACCGTGCCCAGTTTCATGCCGAACACCGGCTTGCCCAGGTGTCCATGCCGGTGCAGGGTCTGCAGCATGAAGCCATCGCCGCCCAGTGGGCACAGTACATCGGCCTGCTCGGGCGTGTAGTCGCCATAGCGCGACACCATGGCCGCGCGGGCCATCTGCGCGGGCTCGGTGGTACTGGCCAGGAAAGCGATGCGGGGGGTGTCGCTCATCGGTGGATCCGGGGGGAAGGCATGAGGGAGAGCATAACCGAGCGCCGGGGGTTGGACCTCGCGGGGCGGATGACAGATCGACGGCCGGCGTCGGGTCAGTGATCGCAGAAAAGACAGGCAAAAACAGAACGGCCCCGCTTTCGCGGGGCCGCTGTGTTTCACGCATGCCGGGCACGCCCGGCGTTACATCACTTACGCACCGTGCGCGGCCAGCTGGCCCAGGCGCTGGACTGCGACCGAAACGGTCGGGTAGTCCAGGGTCTTCTGCTCGGCCAGTTCGGCCAGCATCGCCAGGGTGAAGCGCAGGCTGTTGTCGTCACGGCCCATCCAGGCTGCGACCTTGGCCTCCGCGCTACTGCCCTTGGTGCCCAGCACCTGGCCGGCCAGGTTGCGGTGGTTGGCCGCCAGTTCGTCACGCAGCACGCCACGTGCCACGGCGTGCCAACGACCGTTGACCTCCAGCGCGTCGACCTGCTCGAACAGCCACGGCAGCTGCAGGGCATCGCCCAGGCGGAAGTGGACCTTGGACACGTCCACCGGCTTCAGCTTGCGGGTGCGGGCCAGTTCGATGATATCGAACGCCGGCTCCAGGAAGTGCAGTTCGGCCAGCTGCTGCGCCAGCGCGGACGGCAGACCCTTTTCCTTCCACTCGGCCACCAGGGCTTCGTAGGTCGGACGCTGCGAATCCGGCAGCACACCCGAAGCAACGCGGATGTCGTTGAACGGACCCTGGTAGCGGTTGACCGCTTCGGTGATGCCCGGCATCGCACCCGGGCGCGACAGCAGCCAGCGCACGAACGAGCGCTGCAGCTTCCAGATCACTTCCAGCGCATCGATCTGCACCGACTCCGGCACCTTGCCGTCGAGGGCATCGATCTGCGCCCACAGCGCGCGTGCATCCAGCGTTTCGCGGCTGATGGTGTAGGCCTTGGCGACCTCGGCGATGGAACGGCCGGTGTCTTCCTGCATGCGCATCAGGAAGGTAGCGCCCATGCGGTTGATGGTCTGGTTGGTCACGGCCGTGGCGATGATTTCGCGCTTCAGGCGGTGACGCTCCATCGCGTCGGCGTACTTCTTCTGCAGCGGGGTCGGGAAGTAGCGCTGCAGCTCCTTGGACAGGTACGGATCTTCCGGGATGTCCGAATCCAGCAGCTGGTTGAACGCCACCAGCTTGGAGTAGGACAGCAGCACCGACAGCTCCGGACGGGTCAGGCCCTGGCCGCGTGCCTTGCGCTGGGACAGCTCGGCGTCGGACGGCAGGAACTCGATCTGGCGGTCGAGCAGCCCCTGCTGTTCCAGGGTACGGATGAAGTGCTGCTTGGAACCCAGGCGCTTGACCGCCATCCGCTCCATCAGGCTCAGCGCCTGGTTCTGGCGGTAGTTGTCGTTGAGCACCAGCTCTGCGACTTCATCGGTCATCGAGGCCAGCAGCTTGTTGCGCTGCTCGACGGTCAGCTTCTTGGCCCGCACCACATCATTGAGCAGGATCTTGATGTTGACTTCATGGTCGGAGGTGTCGACACCGGCCGAGTTGTCGATGAAGTCGGTGTTGAGCAGCACGCCAGCCTGCGCGGCTTCGATGCGGCCCAGCTGGGTCATGCCCAGGTTGCCGCCCTCGCCCACCACCTTGCAGCGCAGCTCGCCACCGTTCACGCGCAGCGCGTTGTTGGCGCGGTCGCCGACATCGCTGTGCTGCTCGCTGGCGGCCTTGACGTAGGTACCGATGCCACCGTTCCACAGCAGGTCGACCGGCGCCTTCAGGATCGCGCTCATCAGATCGTTCGGCGACAGCGCCTTGACGTTGTCGTCCAGGCCCAGCGCTTCGCGCACCTGCGGGGTGATCTCGATCGACTTCAGGCTGCGCGGATAGACGCCGCCGCCCTTGCTGATCAGCTTGGCGTCGTAGTCCGCCCAGCTCGAACGCGGCACGGTGAACAGGCGCTCACGTTCGACGAACGTGGTGGCCGCATCCGGGTTCGGGTCCAGGAAGATGTGGCGGTGGTCGAACGCGGCGACCAGGCGGATGTGGCGCGACAGCAGCATGCCGTTGCCGAACACGTCGCCGGACATGTCGCCGACGCCGACCGCGGTGAAGTCCTGGCTCTGGCTGTCACGGCCCAGCGCACGGAAGTGGCGCTTGACCGACTCCCACGCACCACGTGCGGTGATGCCCATGCCCTTGTGGTCGTAACCGACCGAACCACCGGAGGCGAACGCATCGCCCATCCAGAAGCCGTGCGCGATGGCCAGGCCGTTGGCGATGTCGGAGAAGGTCGCGGTGCCCTTGTCGGCGGCCACCACCAGGTACGGATCGTCCATGTCGTGGCGCACGACATCCACCGGCGGCACGATCTTGTTGTTGACGATGTTGTCGGTGATGTCCAGCAGGCCCTGGATGAACAGCTTGTAGCAGGCCACGCCGTTGGCGAAGATCGCATCGCGATCGCCATTCACCGGCGGCATCTTGGCGAAGAAGCCACCCTTCGCGCCGACCGGCACGATGACGGTGTTCTTGACCATCTGCGCCTTGACCAGGCCCAGCACTTCGGTACGGAAGTCTTCGCGACGATCCGACCAGCGCAGGCCACCACGGGCCACGGCGCCGAAGCGCAGGTGGGTACCTTCCACGCGCGGGCCGTAGACGAAGATTTCGCGGTACGGGCGCGGCTTCGGCAGGTCCGGCACCAGCGCCGAATCGAACTTGAAGCTGATGACATGGCCGTGCTGGCCGTTGGCATCGGTCTGGTAGTAGCTGGTACGCAGGGTCGCGTCGATCACACCCATGAACGAGCGCAGGATGCGGTCCTCGTCCAGGCTGGACACGCGGTCCATCAGCTTCAGCAGCGCATCGCGCGCAGCCTGCATCTGTGCGTCGCGGTCACCCTTGCGGGCGTCGACCACGGTCTTGAGCACCTTCAGGGTGGCGTCGTCGCCAGCAGCCAGCACATCGAAGTGGGCCTTCAGCTGGGCCTGGCCGGCAGCGATGTCGTCCTTGCTCTCGTGGCCGGTGGCCGGATCGAAGCGCGCTTCGAACAGCTCGACCAGCAGGCGGGCCAGCAGCGGGTAGCGCGCGAAGGTGCCTTCCACGTAGGCCTGCGAGAACGGCACGCCGGTCTGCAGCAGGTACTTGCAGTAGCCACGCAGCATGGCGACCTGGCGCCAATGCAGGCCGGCAGCCAGCACCAGGCGGTTGAAGCCATCGTTCTCGGCATCGCCGTGCCAGACGCGGGCGAAGGTCTCGCCGAAGGCTTCATCGACGCTGGCGGCATCGATCGCGCCGGCGGTCGATTCCACCTCGAAGTCCTGCACGTACACCGGCGCGTTGTCGACCGACAGGCGGTACGGACGCTCGGCGATCACGCGCAGGCCCATGTTTTCCATCATCGGCAGCGCATCCGACAGCGGAATGTCGTCCAGCTGGCGATACAGCTTCAGGCGCAGGCCATCGCCGCTTTCGCGCGGCACGGCCTGCAGGCTCAGGCGCAGGTCGTCCGGGCCGGTCAGGGCGTCGAGCTGGCTGACATCGTTGGCGGCAACCGCGGTGCTGTTGTCTTCGATGTAGCCGGCCGGCAGCGCCTTGCCGATGCGGGCGGCGATGCGCAGGCCTTCGGTCTCGCCATGGCGGGACACCAGCGCTTCACGCAGGTCGTCCTGCCAGTTGCGCAGCACCTGGGCCAGCTTCTGCTCCAGTTCGGCGGTATCGACGTCGAGCATTTCGCCAGGCTTCGGGCGCACGATCAGGTGCACCTGGGCCAGCGGCGATTCGCCCAGCACCACCGAGCTGTCCACGTACTCGCCGTGCAGCGCGTCCTTCAGCATCGCTTCGATGCGCAGGCGCACGTCGGTGTTGAAGCGCTCGCGCGGCAGGTAGACCAGCGCGGAGATGAAACGGCTGTACTTGTCGCGGCGCAGGAACAGGCGGCTGCGCACGCGCTCCTGCAGGCCCAGCACGCCCATCGCGGTGCGGAACAGTTCGTCCTCGCTGGACTGGAACAGTTCTTCGCGCGGCAGGGTTTCCAGGATGTGGCGCAGGGCCTTGCCGCTGTGGCTGGCCGGAGCCAGGCCGGACTGCTTCATCACGTGCTCGTGGCGCTGGCGCACCAGCGGGATTTCCCACGGGCGACGGTTGTACGCGCTGGAGGTGAACAGGCCAAGGAAGCGCTGCTCGCCGATGATCTTGCCCTTGGCGTCGAATTCCAGCACGCCGATGTAGTCCATGTAGCCAGCGCGGTGCACCCGCGAACGGGCATTGGTCTTGGTCAGGATCAGCGCGTCCTTCAGCCCGGACGTGGTGTTCAGGCCCTGCGCGGCCAGGGTCTTGACCGGACGGGCGGCGGACTTGTCCTTGCCGCGCATCAGGCCCAGGCCGGTGTCGTTCAGCGGCGCCAGCACGTCTTCCTTGCCCTGCTTCTCGACGCGGTACTCGCGGTAGCCGAAGAAGGTGAAGTGGTTGTCGGCGGCCCAGCGCAGGAACTCCTGTGCTTCCTTGCGCGACGCGTCGTCGACCGGCAGCTGGCGGCTGCCCAGGTCGTCGGCCAGTGCCAGCGCCTTGTCCTTCATCGGCTGCCAGTCGCGCACGATCGCACGCACTTCGTCCAGCGCCTTGTTGATGGCCTGTTCGATGGCGGCCATGGCGTCGGCCGGCTGGCGGTCGATCTCCAGCAGCATCACCGACTCGGCATCGCCTTCGCCGACCTTGACCAGCTTGCCGGCCTTGTCGCGGGTGAAACGCAGCACCGGGTGGCCCAGCACGTGGACACCCACGCCCTGTTCGGCCAGCGACATGGTGACGGTGTCGACCAGGAACGGCATGTCGTCGTTGACGATCTGCAGCACGGTGTGCGGCGACTCCCAACCGTTGGCCTTCGCGGTCGGATTGAACACGCGGACGTTGGCCTTGCCGGCCTTGCGGGCACGGGCGAATTCCAGCGTCTCAGCCGCGAGAGCGGCCCACTCTTCAGCGCTGTGGTGCGGGAACTCGTCCGACTCCATGCGCTTGTAGAAGTCAGTGGCAAATGCCACTGCTTCGGCCTGTGCGGCCGCGGGGTAGCGCTTGCGCAAGGCCGTGTACACCGGCTCCAGGGAGAAACCAGCGGTCACTGCGACCTCCGCTTCTGCTGGTTTGGTCTTGTTTTTCACGGTCTTGGCTGCGGTTTTTTGCGGTTTCATGGCAGAGCGATGCGCTTGCTCAGTTGGGAAAATGAAATTGTAGCCCTACCGCACGAAAAGGCCTTGCTGCAGGACGGAATAACCAGATTCGGGTTTGCTGCGGTTTAGACGCCTATTCAGTTCGCACCGGTATGGTGCTGGCGCCCGCTTCAGCACTGCCGACAGGATCGGCAAAGCGCGTTACCGGAAGACACACGCGGCGACACCGATTCGATTCCACAATCCTGAACTGGACGGTATAGTCCACCGCGTGAATCCGGCCTACCTCCCCGTTGCCCTCGACGCACGCGATGAGCGCGTGTTCGATGCCGTGCGCGAGCTGCTGGCCCAGCAGGGCATGCAGATGAGCATGGATGCGGTGGCCCAGCACGCCGGCTGCTCCAAGCAGACCCTGTACTCGCGTTACGGCAGCAAGCAGGAACTGCTGCGCCGGGTGATGCAGCGCCACGTCGGCCACGCCACCGGCGCCATGGTTCGTGCACTCCGCACTGACGACCTGCGTGCCAGCCTGCTCCAGTTCGCCACCGACTTTCTGGAGCACTTCAACCAACCGCACGTGGGCCAGGCCTGTCGGCTGATCGCCGCCGATGCATCCCAGTTTCCCGAAGAGGCGCGTACGCTGTACCGGCATGGTGCCGGCGCGCTGACGCTTCATCTTGCTGAATGGATTGAAACCGTTTGCATGCGAGGCCAGCTCCGGCATGACGACCCGCACTTCATGGCCGAACTGCTGCTGAGCATGATCGCCGGTCAGGATTTCGACAAACGGCGCTTCCATACCCCCCATCGTGATGACGCGCAGCTGCGTCGGCGCTGGGCAGAGTTCTCCGTCGACAGCTTCCTGCGCGCCTTCGCGCCTCAGCCGTCGCCGGCCCCGTCTTCAAACCAACCCCGGAGTTCCTCCTGATGACCGCCCCACTCCGCACCCTTGCCTTGACGTGCGCCGTTGCTGTCGCGCTGGCTGCCTGCAAGAAGCCGGAACAGCAGACGCCCCCGCCGCCGGAGGTGGGCGTGATCGACGCCAAGCCGCAGACCCTGCCGCTGCAGCGTGAGCTGGTCGGCCGCCTGTCGCCGTTCCGCAGCGCCGACGTGCGTGCGCGCGTGCCGGGCGTACTGCTCAAGCGCGTCTACCAGGAAGGCTCCCAGGTCAAGCAGGGGCAACCCCTGTTCCTGATCGACCCGGCGCCGCTGCGTGCCTCGCTCAATGCCTCCGAGGCCCAGCTGGCTTCGGCCCGCGCCACCTACGCCAATGCCAAGGTGGCCGCCGACCGCGCCCGTTCGCTGGCGCCGCAGCAGTTCGTCTCCAAGTCCGACCTGGACAACGCCGAATCGGCCGAACGCACCGCGCTGGCCGCGGTCAAGCAGGCCGAAGCGGCGGTGACCTCCTCGCGCATCAGCCTGGGCTATACCGAAGTGACCGCACCGATCAGTGGCGTGGCCAACAAGCAGCAGGTCACCGAGGGCGCACTGGTCGGCCAGGGCGATGTGACCCTGCTGACCACCGTCGACCAGCTCGACCCGCTGTACGTGAACTTCTCGCTGAGCGTGGATGAGCTGACCCAGCTGCGTGCGCAGCAGGCCAAGGGCGCGCTGGCGCTGTCGGGTGACGGCAAGGCCACGGTCAACGTCAAGCTGGCCGACGGCACCACTTACAGCGAGCCGGGCACGCTGGACTTCTCTTCGACCACGGTCGACCCGGCCACCGGCGCGGTGTCGCTGCGTGCGCTGCTGCCGAACCCGCAGCAGATCCTGCTGCCGGGTGCCTTCGTCAGCTTCCAGGCCAACCTGGGCGAGCGCAACAACGCCTACCTGGTGCCGCAGCAGGCACTGCTGCGTGACACCACCGGCGGCTACGTGATGGTGGTCGGTGCCGACGGCAAGGTCATCCGCAAGAACGTGAAGACCGACGGTGCGCAGAACGGCAACTGGCTGGTCAGCGACGGCCTGGCCGCCGGTGACAAGGTGATCGTGGCCGGCGTGCAGAAGGTCAAGGAAGGCGCACCGGCAGTCGCCAAGCCGTGGACCCCGGGGCAGGACGCCAACGGCAAGCCTGCCGCAGGCGGCGCCGCTCCGACGGGCGCGGCACCGGCCGCAGGCAAGGCACCGGCCGACGCGGCCAAGCCCGAGCAGGCCGATGCGGCCAAGCCGGCAGCCACCGATTCGAACAAGCAGTAACGGGAACCTTCCGTCATGCCTAAATTTTTCATCGAACATCCAGTCTTCGCCTGGGTGGTTGCGATCCTGATCTCGCTCAGCGGCGTGATCGCGATCCTCAACCTGGGCGTGGAGTCCTATCCCAACATCGCCCCGCCGCAGGTCACCGTCTCGGCCACCTACCCGGGTGCCAGTGCCGACACCACGGAGAAGTCGGTCACCCAGGTGATCGAGCAGCAGCTGACCGGTATCGATCACCTGCTGTACTTCAGCTCCTCGTCCGCCTCCAACGGCCGTGCACAGATCACCCTGACCTTCGAGACCGGTACCGATCCGGACATCGCCCAGGTGCAGGTGCAGAACAAGGTCTCGCTGGCCACGCCACGCCTGCCCTCGGAAGTGACCCAGCAGGGCGTGGTGGTGGCCAAGGCCAACGCCGGCTTCCTGATGGTGGTGGCGCTGCAGTCCGATACCCCCGCCATCAACCGTGACGCCCTGAACGACATCGTCGGTTCGCGTGTGCTCGACCAGGTCTCGCGTATCCCCGGCGTCGGCAGCACGCAGCAGTTCGGTTCCGAGTACGCCATGAACATCTGGCTGAACCCGGAAAAGATGCAGGGTTATGGTCTGTCGGCCAGCCAGGTGCTGGCGGCGGTGCGCGCGCAGAACGTGCAGTTCGCCGCCGGTGCGCTGGGTTCGGACCCGTCGCCGGAAGGCCAGCACTTCACCGCCACGGTCTCGGCCGAAGGCCGCTTCAGTTCGCCGCAGGAGTTCGAGAACATCATCCTGCGCGCCAATGCTGACGGTTCGCGCGTGCTGCTGAAGGACATCGCCCGCGTTGCCTTCGGTGCCAACAACTACGGCTTCGACACCCAGTACAACGGCAAGCCGACCGGCGCCTTCGCCATCCAGCTGCTGCCGGGCGCCAATGCCCTGAACGTGGCCGATGCGGTGCGCGCCAAGATGGACGAACTGCAGCCCAGCTTCCCGGCCGGCGTCACCTGGTTCTCGCCGTACGACAGCACCACCTTCGTCAAGATCTCGATCCAGGAAGTGGTCAAGACGCTGTTCGAGGCGGTGTTCCTGGTGTTCCTGGTGATGCTGATCTTCCTGCAGAACTTCCGCGCCACCCTGATCCCGACCCTGGTCATCCCGGTGGCCCTGCTCGGTACCTTCCTGGGCATGTGGATGATCGGCTTCACGATCAACCAGCTGACCCTGTTCGCGATGGTGCTGGCGATCGGCATCGTGGTCGATGACGCGATCGTGGTGATCGAGAACGTCGAACGCATCATGACCGAGGAAGGCCTGGCGCCGAAGCCGGCCACGCAGAAGGCGATGACCCAGATCACCGGCGCGGTGGTGGCGATCACCGTCGTGCTGGCGGCGGTGTTCATCCCGTCCGCCCTGCAGGGCGGCGCCGCCGGTGAGATCTACAAGCAGTTCGCCCTGACCATCGCCATCTCGATGGCGTTCTCGGCGTTCCTGGCCCTGGGCTTCACCCCGGCGCTGTGCGCGACTTTCCTCAAGCCGACGCACAACGACAACCCGAACATCATCTACCGCACCTTCAACAAGTACTACGACAAGATCAGCCACACCTACGTGGGCCACATCACCTCGGCGGTGCGGCATGCGCCGCGCTGGATGATCCTGTTCGTGGTGCTGACCGCTCTGTGCGGTTTCCTGTTCACCCGCATGCCGGGCAGCTTCCTGCCGGAAGAAGACCAGGGCTATGCGCTGGCGATCGTGCAGCTGCCGCCGGGCTCGACCAAGGGCCAGACCAACGAAGTGTTCGCGCAGATGCGTGGCATCCTGGAAAAGCAGGATGGCTATGAAGGCATGCTGCAGGTGGCCGGTTTCAGCTTCGTCGGTTCCGGCGAGAACGTGGGCATGGGCTTCATCCGCCTGAAGCCGTGGGAGGAACGCAAGTTCACCGCGCCGGAGTTCATCCAGAACATGAACGGCGCGTTCTATGGCATCAAGGAAGCGCAGATCTTCGTGGTCAACCTGCCCACCGTGCAGGGCCTTGGCCAGTTCGGTGGCTTCGACATGTGGCTGCAGGACCGTAGCGGTGCCGGTTACGAGCAGCTGACCCAGGCCCGCAACATCCTGCTCGGCCAGGCCGCGCAGAAACCGGACCACCTGGTCGGTGTGCGCCCGAACGGCCTGGAAAACGCGCCGCAGCTGCAGCTGCACGTGGATCGCGTGCAGGCGCAGTCGATGGGCATGTCGGTGTCGGACGTGTACAGCACCATCCAGCTGATGCTGGCCCCGGTGTACGTCAATGACTTCTTCTATGAAGGCCGCATCAAGCGCGTGACCATGCAGGCCGATGGCCCGTACCGCACCGGCCAGGAGTCGCTGAAGAGCTTCTACAGCCCGTCCAGCCTCACCACCAATGCCGACGGTACCAACGCGATGATCCCGCTCAACACGGTGGTCAAGTCCGAATGGGTGTCGGCACCGCCGTCGCTGAGCCGCTACAACGGCTACTCGGCGATCAACATCGTCGGTTCGCAGGCACCGGGCACCAGCTCGGGTGAAGCGATGCAGACCATGGAGGCGATCGTCAACGACGACCTGCCGGCCGGTTTCGGCTACGACTGGTCCGGCATGTCCTACCAGGAAATCCTGGCCGGCAACGCGGCGACGCTGCTGCTGGTGCTGTCGATCGTAGTGGTGTTCCTGTGCCTGGCCGCGTTGTATGAAAGCTGGTCGATCCCGGTGGCGGTGCTGCTGGTAGTGCCGCTGGGCGTGCTCGGCGCCCTCGGCCTGTCCATGCTGCGTGGCCTGCCGAACGACCTGTTCTTCAAGATCGGCCTGATCACCGTGATCGGCCTGGCGGCGAAGAACGCGATCCTGATCGTCGAGTTCGCGGTGGAGCAGCGCGCAGCAGGCAAGACCCTGCGTGATGCCACCATCGAGGCGGCACGCCTGCGTTTCCGACCGATCCTGATGACCTCGTTCGCGTTCATCATGGGCGTGATCCCGATGGCGATCTCCACTGGTGCCGGCGCCAACTCCCGCCACGCCATCGGTACCGGCGTGATCGGCGGCATGCTGTTCGCCACCCTGCTCGGCCTGCTGATGATCCCGGTGTTCTTCGTGGTCGTGCGCCGCATGCTGGGCGACAAGCTGGATGAACCGTCCAAGGAGTTCATGGAACGCCAGCGTGATGCGGATGCTGCACACCGCCCGGATCGTTGATCCGGTGGTGAGCTGAAACGAGAAAGGCCCCGGAGCGATCCGGGGCCTTTTTTCTGCTTTTGAATGCATCCCAACCAAGGTTGGCATCTACCAGGGCAACGACATGCCCGACGGCTGGCAATCACCAGAGCTGCGGCATGCCCGGTAGCCGCCAACCTTGGTTGGCGCCGTTCGGGCCACGTCTCAGCGCAGCAGCGCAATCACCACGCACACCACCACGAGAGCCAGCGCAGGCCATTGCATCGGCAGGAAGAAGAAGTGATGGGGTGCGGCCTCGCCCTTCTGCCGGGGCACACGATTGAGCCACAGGCCCAGCAGTACGTTCACCGCTGCGCCGATGCCTGCACCCAGCAGCACCTGGGGCAGTGGAGTGTTGCCCTTGGAGCCTTCATGCGGGAAGAAGTACGCCAGCAGCAGGATGGCTGCGATCGGCGTCACCAGCGTCATGAATCCCCAACCTCGATAGATCATCTTTGCAGACCGCGTAATAAACGACCTGTATTGGAACAGATCGGGTATCGCCCGGCCAGGAAGACCGTGTAGATCCACGCATGGCGTGGATCTACCGGCCGCGCCGCCGTTGCAGCGGCGCGGCCCTTTCCACTCAGCGCAGTCCGGTCTCGTTGCGGGCGATCACCAGGCGCTGGATTTCCGAGGTGCCTTCGTAGATCTCGGTGATCTTAGCATCACGGAAGTAGCGCTCCAGCGGCATTTCCTTCGAATAACCCATGCCGCCATGGATCTGCACCGCCTGGTGGGTGATCCACATCGCGGCTTCCGAAGCGGTCAGCTTGGCCACCGCCGCTTCCGTGCTGAAGCGCTTGCCCTGGCCCTTCACCCACGCCGCGCGCAGGGTCAGCAGCAGTGCTGCGTCCAGCTTGCACTTCATGTCGGCAATCTTGGCCTGGGTCATCTGGAAGGTGCCGATGGCCGCGCCGAACGCCTTGCGCTCCTTCACGTATTCCAGGGTCGCTTCATAGGCGGCGCGGGCGATGCCGATGGCCTGCGAGGCGATACCGATGCGGCCGGCATCGAGCACACTCATGGCGATCTTGAAGCCCTCGCCTTCCTGGCCCAGCACATCCTCAGCCTGCGCCACGTAATCGTTGAACTCGATCTCGCAGGTGGCCGAGGCACGGATGCCCAGCTTCGGTTCGGTCTTGCCGCGACCGAAGCCCGCCTTGTCGGTATCGATGAGGAAGGCAGTGATGCCGCGCGCGCCCTTGTCCGGCTCGCTCATCGCGAACAGCACGATGTACTTGGCCACCGGGCCGGAGGTGATCCAGCTCTTCTTGCCGTTGATGATGAAGGTGCCGTCGGCCTGCTTCACGGCGCGGCAGCGCATGGCCGTGGCGTCCGAACCGGACTGCGGCTCGGTCAGCGCAAACGCGCCGATGGCCTCGCCCTCGGCGATGGCACGCACGTACTTCTGCTTCTGTTCCTCGGTACCGTGGGTGAGGATGCCATTGCAGAACAGCGAGTTGTTGACCGACATGATGGTCGAGTGGGCAGCGTCGGCGGCAGCGACCTCCACCATTGCCAGCACGTACGCAACCGGGTCCATGCCCGCGCCACCGTATTCGGTCGGCACTTCGATGCCCATCAGGCCGTTCTCGCCCAGCAGGCGGATGTTGTCCAGCGGGAACTCGCCGGTGCGGTCATGGTGCTCCGCGCTCGGGGCGATCTTTTCCTGCGCGATGCGCCGCGCAACGTCCTGCAACATCAACTGCTCTTCAGTAAAGCTGAAATCCACAACACCCTCCCGGGTACATGATGTTATGGGCCGCGCACGGCGTGCCCAGGTGCCCCGATTGTACCGGGGCCCGGCGGTTTCCGTACGCCAGCGACTTGACCGCGGCAGGCCTTCTCAGCGAATATATCTCTATATCGCGATAGGTAGATATTTATGGATCTTGAAGACTGGTCGACCCGCCTGAAGGTGTTCGCCGATGCGACCCGCGTGCGCCTGCTGGCGCTGCTGGAGCAGGAGGAACTTACCGTGGCCGAACTGTCGGCGATCACCCGGCTGGCACAGCCGCGGGTGTCCACCCATCTGGCGCGCCTGAAGGAAGCCGGCCTGGTTCGCGACCGCCGTGCCGGCGTGTCGGCCTATTACCGCTTCGACGAGGCCCAGCTGGACCCGGCGCAGCGTGCATTGTGGCATGCCTTGAGCAACGGAAGCGACGACCCGCTGCTGCGCCAGGACGCCGAACGCGTCGCCGCCGTGCTGGCCCACCGCGCCTCCGACCAGAACTGGGCCGACAGCGTGGCCGGCGACATGGAGCGCCACTACTCTCCAGGCCGGACCTGGGAGGCCCTTGCGCGCACCGCGCTGCCACTGCTGGAAACCGGCGACGTGCTGGACATTGCCTCCGGTGATGGCGTGCTGGCCGAACTCGTCGCCCCGCATGCCAAGCGCTACATCTGCATCGACACCAGCGCACGCGTGGTCGCCGCCGCCAGCGAGCGCCTGCGCCGCCTGCCCAATGTGGAAGTGCGCGAGGGCGACATGCATGCCCTGCCGTTCAAGGACGGCAGCTTCGACCTGGTGGTGCTGATGCATGCGCTGACCTACGCCAGCAAACCGGCGCAGGCGGTGACCGAAGCCGCACGCGTGCTGCGCCCCGGTGGCCGCCTGCTGCTGTGCAGCCTCGCCCGCCACGAGCACAAGGCAGCAGTGGAGGCTTACGGCCACGTCAACCTCGGTTTCAGTGACAAGGAACTGCGCAGGTTCGTCGACAAGGCCGGCCTGCAGGTGTCCAGCCTGGAGACGGTTACCCGCGAAAAGCGTCCGCCGCACTTTGAAGTGATTTCACTGATCGCCAACAAGCCCTGAGCCGAGACCGCCATGCCTGCCCTGCCCTGGTTGCATCCTGATCGTGCCAACGCCCTGCTCGACGCCCTGCGCGAGCGGATCCTGATCATCGACGGCGCGATGGGTACGATGATCCAGCGCCATGGCCTGCAGGAAGACGATTACCGTGGCGAGCGCTTCGCCGATGGCTACGACCATCTGCATGGCCCCGGCTGCGATCACGCAACACCGGAAGGCCATGACCTGAAGGGCAACAACGATCTGCTGCTGCTGACCCGGCCGCAGATCGTCGCCGACATCCACACCGCCTACCTGGAAGCGGGCGCGGATCTGGTCGAGACCAACACCTTCAACGCCACGTCGGTCAGCCAGGCCGACTACCACCTCGAACACCTGGTGTACGAATTGAACAAGGCCGGTGCCGCAGTTGCGCGAACCTGCTGTGATGCAGTGGCTGCGACCACGCCGGGCAAGCCCCGCTTCGTGATCGGGGTGATCGGCCCCACCAGCCGCACCGCCTCGATCAGTCCCGACGTCAATGATCCGGGCTTCCGCAACACCAGCTTCGACGAGCTGCGCGACACCTACCGCGAAGCGATCGAGGGCCTGATCGACGGCGGTGCCGACACCCTCATGGTCGAGACCATCTTCGACACGCTCAACGCCAAGGCGGCGCTGTATGCGCTGGAAGAGGCTTTTGATGCGCGTGGCGCGCGCTTGCCGGTGATGATCTCCGGCACCATCACCGACGCGTCCGGACGCACCCTGTCCGGGCAGACAGCGGAAGCCTTCCATGCCTCGCTGGCGCATGCACGACCGCTGTCGATCGGACTGAACTGCGCGCTGGGTGCCGATGCCATGCGCCCGCACGTGGAAACCCTTGCACAGGTCGCCGGCTGTTATGTCAGCGCACACCCCAATGCCGGTCTGCCCAATGCCTTCGGCGAGTACGACGAAACGCCGGAGGACATGGCCAGTACCCTGCGAGGCTTCGCCGAAGATGGCCTGCTGAACCTGGTCGGCGGCTGCTGCGGTTCTACCCCGGACCATATCCGTGCAATTGCCGAGGCCGTGGCCGGGCTGCCGCCGCGCGCCCTGCCCGGTTCCCAGGAGCAGCAGGCCGCATGAGCACCTCGCCCTACACCCGCCTGTCCGGGCTGGAACCGCTGGTCATTACCCCGGATCTGCTGTTCATCAACGTCGGCGAACGCACCAACGTCACCGGCAGCGCGCAGTTCCGCAAGCTGGTCAAGGAAGGCCGCTACGAAGAAGCGGTGGACGTGGCCCGCCAGCAGGTGGCCAGCGGCGCGCAGATCCTCGACGTCAACATGGACGAGGGCCTGATCGATTCGGAAGCGGCGATGACCCGCTACCTCAACCTGATCATGTCCGAGCCGGACATCGCGCGTATCCCGGTGATGGTCGACTCCTCCAAGTGGAGCGTGATCGAGGCCGGCCTGAAATGCCTGCAGGGCAAGAGCGTGGTCAACTCGATCTCGCTGAAGGAAGGCGAGGCACTGTTCCGCGAACACGCACGCAAGGTCCTGCGCTATGGCGCCGCCGCGGTGGTGATGGCCTTCGATGAAAGCGGGCAGGCCGATACCTGCGCGCGCAAGGTCGAGATATGCACCCGCGCCTACCGCATCCTCGTCGACGAGATCGGTTTCCCGCCGCAGGACATCATCTTCGACCCGAACATCTTCGCCGTCGCCACCGGCATCGAAGAGCACGACAACTATGCAGTGGACTTCATCGAAGCCACCCGCATCATCAAGCAGACGCTGCCGCACTGCCATGTGTCCGGCGGTGTCTCCAACGTGTCGTTCTCGTTCCGTGGCAACGAAACGGTACGCCAGGCCATCCACTCGGTGTTCCTGTACCACGCCATCGCCGCCGGCATGGACATGGGCATCGTCAACGCCGGCGCCATGCCGATCTACGACGAGCTGGAGCCGGAACTGCGCGAGCGCGTGGAGGACGTGATCCTCAACCGCCGCAGCGACGCCACTGAGCGCCTGCTGGAAATCGCCGAGCGCTACAAGGGCAAGAAGGGCGCGGCAAAGACCGAGGACCTGGCCTGGCGCGAGAAGCCGGTGGCGCAGCGCCTGGCGCACGCGCTGGTGCATGGCCTGGACGCCTATGTGGAAGAGGACACCGAACTGGCCCGCCAGGCCTCCAGCCGCCCGCTGGATGTGATCGAAGGCCCGCTGATGGACGGCATGAACGTGGTCGGCGACCTGTTCGGCGCCGGCAAGATGTTCCTGCCGCAGGTGGTGAAGTCCGCGCGCGTGATGAAGAAGGCGGTGGCCTACCTACTGCCGTACATCGAAGCGGAAAAGGCGCGCAGCGGCGACACCGCCAAGAGCAACGGCAAGATCATCATGGCCACGGTGAAGGGCGATGTGCATGACATCGGCAAGAACATCGTCGGCGTGGTCCTGGCCTGCAACAACTTTGAAGTAGTCGACCTTGGCGTGATGGTGCCGGCACAGAAGATCCTCGATGCCGCCCGTGAACACAACGCCGACCTGATCGGTCTGTCCGGGCTGATCACTCCGTCGCTGGAGGAGATGAGCCACGTCGCCCGCGAGATGCAGCGCCAGGGCTTCGAGCTGCCGCTGCTGATCGGTGGCGCCACTACCTCGCGTGCGCATACCGCGCTGAAGATCGACCCGCATTACAAGGCCCCCACGGTGTGGGTGAAAGATGCCTCGCGCGCGGTCGGCGTGGCCCAGTCGCTGATCTCGCGTGACCTGCGTGAAGCCTTCGTTGCCGCCAACGAGGCCGACTATGCCGAGATCCGCGCGCGCCACCGCAATCGCGGCGATGCCAAGCGCCTGGTCACGCTGGAACATGCACGCGGGCAGAAATTCCAGGGCGGCTGGGACAGCTACACGCCGCCGGCACCGAACCAGCCCGGCCTGCACGTATTCGACGACTACCCGCTGGCCGAACTGGTCGACTACATCGACTGGACGCCGTTCTTCCAGGCCTGGGAGCTGGCCGGCAAGTTCCCGGCCATCCTCACCGACGAGATCGTCGGCACTCAGGCCAGCGATCTGTACAAGGATGCCCGCGCGATGCTCGAGCGCATCGTCGGCGAAAAGTGGCTGACCGCCAAGGCCGTGTTCGGCCTGTGGCCGGCCAACAGCGTCGGCGACGACGTGCGCGTGCAGCACCCGCAGGGCGAGACCACGCTGCACTTCCTGCGCCAGCAGGTGGACAAGCCGGCCGAGCGCCCCGATTTCTGCCTGGCCGATTTCATCGCGCCGGCCGACAGTGGCCAGCAGGACTGGATCGGCGCCTTCGCGGTGACCGCCGGCATCGGCATCGACGCCCACGTGGCGCGCTTCGAGGCCGACCATGACGATTACAACGCGATCCTGCTCAAGGCCCTCGCCGACCGCTTCGCCGAAGCGTTGGCCGAGCGGCTGCACCAGCGCGTACGCACGGAATTCTGGGGCTACGACCACGCCGAGACGCTGGACAACGAGGCACTGATCGACGAACAGTATCGCGGTATCCGCCCCGCGCCGGGCTATCCCGCCTGCCCGGAGCACAGCGAAAAGCGCTGCCTGTTCGACCTGCTGCAAGCCGAAGCGAACGCCGGCATGGCGTTGACCGAGAGCTTCGCGATGCTGCCCACCGCAGCGGTATCGGGTTACTACTTCAGCCACCCGCAGAGCCAGTACTTCGTGGTCGGCCGGCTCAGCCGCGAACAGGTCGGCGACTACGCACGCCGCAAGGGCGTGGACCGCGCCCAGGCCGAGCGCTGGCTGGCCTCCAACCTCGACTACGATCCCGAATGACACGGTAGCGCCGGGCCATGCCCGGCGTCATCCCTCTCCGCCGGGCGTGGCCCGGCGCTACCCTGCGTTGTTCTCGCGATGACTGTCCCCGTTGCCCGCCTCTCCAGCTTCTACCTGTTCTACTACGCAGCGCTCGGTGCGTTCACCCCTTACTGGAGCCTGTTCCTCACTGCGCGCGGCATGAGCGTGACCGCGATCAGCGTGATGATGGGCCTGTGGTATGCAACGCGTGTGGTTGCGCCCAGCACCTGGACCTCGCTGGCGGCGGCCTCGCCACGGCCGATCCGCCTGCTGCGTATCGGCTGCCTGCTGACCCTGATCAGCTTCGCCGCGTTCCTGCTTCCTCTGCCGCAGCCGTGGATGTATCCGGCAATGGTGGTGTTCTGCTTCTTCTACAACGCGGTAATGCCACAGTTCGAGTCGATCACCCTCACCCATCTCGGCAGCGACAGCCATCGCTACGGCCTGATCCGGGTCTGGGGCTCACTGGGCTTCATCGCCATCGTGACCCTGTTCGGCTGGCTGATCGAAGGTGACGGCACCTCCAGCCGCGCCGGGCTGCTGCCGTGGATGATGCTGCCGCTGTTCGTCCTGCTGGTCGCTTCCGCCTTCAGCAATCACTACGCGCGCGGCATCGGCCGGACCGAAGGCGACGCCAGCGGCTTCTGGCAGATCGTGCGCCGCCCTCCGGTACTCGCGTTCTTCCTCGCTGCCTTCATGGAGCAGCTTTCGTTCGGACCGTACTACACGTTCTTCTCGGTCTACATGGACCATCACGGCTACCGCACATCCACGCTCGGCCTGCTGTGGACCATCGGCGTGGTGTTCGAGGTCGGCGTGTTCTTCACCATCGGCCGTTTCTTCCGTCGCTACGACGCCAGCTGGATGCTGCTGATCGCGCTGGTCAGTTCCTGCCTGCGCTGGGCGGTTACCGCGCTGTTCCCGGAGAACCTGCCGGTGATGCTGCTGGCCCAGACCGCGCATGCGCTCGGCTTTGCTGCTTTCTTCGCCGCAACCATGCAGATGCTGGCGACCTATTTCCCGGGCCGCCTCAACGGCCATGGCCAGGGCCTGCTGTACGGTTTCTCGTCCGGTGCCGGCGGCGTGCTGGGCGCGCTCATTGCCGGCCAGCTGTGGAAGATCGACGATGGCCGCACCGCATTCCTGGCGGGGAGCGGGTTTGCCCTGGTCGGCGCATTGCTGTGCTTCTTCGCACTGAGCATGCCGTTGATCCGTGCACGCCGCAGCATTGCGCGCGCCCGGTAACGAAAACGCCGGGCAATGCCCGGCGTTTTCATCGTGCAGCAGGTGTAGTTACCAGATCAGGTCGTCCGGCACCTGGTACTGCGGGTCCGCGTACGGATCTTCCTCGGCCGGCGCATCCGGATCGACCTTCAGCGCCACCGAGGCGGCGAACACCGCTTCGGACTGTGCCAGCACCTCGGCAGTCACCAGCAGGTAGCGGCCATTGAGCTGCACCACGCCCAGCTCACCGGCATTGAGCGCGGTCAGCTGTTCGGCGGTCACGTAGATGCGCTTGATCTTGCCGCCGTACGGGAAGTGGCGGGCGATGTCCGCCGCCTCGGCGTTGAGGCTCTTGTCCTTCAGCAGTTCTTCCAGCTTGGCCTTCGCCTCACGGCGAACGCGTGCTTCTTCCTGCTTCAGGCGCTCGGTCTCGATGCGCTCTTCCTTCTCCCGCTGCGCGCGGATGGCATAGGCCTTGGCCAGGTCCATCTCTTCGGCGCTGCGCGGCTTGCGCGGGCCCTGCTGTCCCTGGCCACCGCGCGCATGCCCGCCGGGCTTGCCCGCGCCACCATGACCGTGCCCGCGACGCTCGCCGGGCTTGTGCTCGCCCTTGCCTGCGCCCTGCGGCTTTCCATTGCCGTTGCCACCCTTGCCCTGCGGGCGGCCATCACGGCGGGGGCCATCATTCTTGCGCTCGGGCTTGGGCGCGGGCTTGAAGCCCAGGCCCATCAGCTGGTCGCGGAGGGTATCGCTCATAGGATTCGGATCAGTAGTGCGGCGGCGGCGGTTCGCTCGCCGGATCAGAAGAATTCAGTGCGTTGCGGACCTTGCCCAGGTCTTCCAGCAGCACGCGCAGCACATCGGCGTTGCGCATGCCCTGCATGCGGGCATCAGCCAGCGCATCGCTCAGTTCGGCCAGTGCCTGTTCCTGGAAGGACACGCGCATTTCCAGCTCGACCAGGCGCGCCTCCAGCGCCTGCTCGCGTTCAGTGGGCATATCAGACATGCAACGAGCGCCCCCGGCCAATGCCGTAGTACGCAAGACCTGCAGCTTCCACTTCGCCCGGCTCATACAGGTTGCGGCCGTCGAACACCACTGCGTCCTTCAACTGCTCGCGCAGCTTCTGGAAGTCGGGGCTGCGGAACTGCTTCCACTCGGTGACCACCACCAGTGCATCGGCGCCCTGCAGTGCTTCGCCTGCCGTGCTGCAGAACGTGAGGTCGTCGCGCTCACCGAAGATGCGCTGCGATTCATGCATCGCTTCCGGGTCGTAGGCACGCACCGTGGCACCGCCTTCCCAGAGCTGGGCCAGCAGGCGACGGCTGGAGGCCTCACGCATGTCGTCGGTGTTCGGCTTGAAGGCCAGGCCCCATACGGCGAACGTCTTGCCGCGCACGCCTTCGTCCTCGCCCTTGTCGTAATGGCGCTGGATGAGGGCGAACAGGTGGCCCTTCTGTGCATCGTTGACCGCTTCAACCGCATTGAGCAGCTTCGGCTCCAGGCCATACTGCTGGGCGGTACGGGCCAGTGCCTGCACGTCCTTCGGGAAGCACGAGCCACCGTAGCCGGCGCCCGGATAGATGAAGTGCCAGCCGATGCGCGGGTCCGAGCCGATGCCCTGGCGGACCTGCTCGACGTCGGCACCCACGCGTTCGGCGATGTTGGCGATTTCATTCATGAACGAAATCTTGGTCGCCAGCATCGCGTTGGCGGCGTACTTGGTCAGCTCGGCCGAGCGCACGTCCATTTCCACCACACGGTCGTGGTTGCGGTTGAACGGCGCGTACAGGCGACGCATCACCGCCACCGACTCCTCGCTGGTCGCACCGATGATGATGCGGTCCGGGCGCATGCAGTCGGCGACTGCGTCGCCTTCCTTCAGGAATTCCGGGTTGGACACCACGTCGAAGGCGATGTCCGCGCCCCGCGCGGCCAGCTCTTCAGCGATGGCTGCACGCACCTTGTCAGCGGTGCCGACCGGCACCGTCGACTTGTTGACCACCACGGTCGGCACGCTCATGTGCCGGCCGATGGTGCGGGCCACGGCCAGCACGTACTGCAGATCGGCGCTGCCATCCTCGTCCGGGGGCGTGCCAACGGCGATGAACACCACCTGGCCATGCTCGATGGCGGCCGCCGCATCGGTGGTGAACGCCAGCCGCGAGGCGGCGTGGTTGGCCTTCACCATCGGCTCAAGGCCCGGCTCATAGATCGGGATGATGCCCTGGTTGAGGCCATCGACCTTGGCCTGATCGATGTCCACGCAGACCACCTGGTGGCCTGCGTCGGCCAGGCAGGTACCGGTCACCAGTCCAACGTAACCGGTACCAAAAATCGCAACGCGCATATCCGTATTCGCTCCTGAATGACTTACGGCAGAACGCCCAGCAGCTCGACGTCGAACGTCAGCGTCGCGTTCGGGCCGATCGGGCCGCCCGGGGTGCCGTTCTCGCCGTAGGCCAGTTCGCCCGGGATCCAGAAGCGGTACTTCGAACCGACCGGCATCAGCGCGACGCCTTCGGTCCAGCCCTTGATCACCTGGTCCAGGCCGAACTCGGCCGGCTGGCGGCCGTAGGAACTGTCGAACACGGTGCCGTTGAGCAGCTTGCCTTCGTAGTTCACGCGCACCTTGCTGCTCGGCAGAGGACGCTCGCCGCTACCCGGGCGGATCACCTGGTACTGCAGGCCCGACGAGGTGGTCACCACGCCCGGCTGGGTCTTGTTCTTGGCCAGGAATGCGTTGCCTTCCGTGCGGTTGGTCTGCGCAGCCTGGGCGGCCTTGGCCTGCATTTCAGCCTGCTTGGCACCCATGAAGGCCTGGATGGTGGCGGTCGCGTCAGCTTCCGTCATCTTCGGCTGGCCCTTGGTCAGGCCGGTGCTGATCGCGTCAAACAGCGAGGCGACATCGATATCGTCCTTCAGCTGCGCCAGCGACGGGCCCACCGAGTAGGAGCCGATCATCTGCGACACCTTGACGCGGTCGACCTTCGGCGGCTGCGAACCCGGTGCCACGCCCGGCACCTGCTGGCCACTGCGGGCCATCACGACCTGGCGCAGGGCGGCATCGGTGGCCTTGGCCTGTTCCTGGGTGATCTGCGGCTGCAGGCCCTCGAACGAGCGCTCAACGGCGGTGCGCAGGGCGGCCACATCGATCTCTTCGGCGATCGGGGTGAACGACTTGGCCACGTCCAGGCCGATGGCATAGCCGAGCTTCTGCTTGGGGGAATTCAAGGTTGCGGTCTCCTTGGCGGCTGCGGGGGCAGCCGGTTGTTGCGACAGAGCGACACCCGAAGTGCCCATCGCCAGAATCAGAACCGACGCCGCGGCGCCGCGCATTCCCATCTTCATTCGCTGCATTCCTGGAAGTGTCTGGGCGCCGACGTCGGCGCGAAAAGAAGCATTGTCGCACGCATGCCGTCGATGTCGAGGCATGCGTGCCGGATATCAATGCGTGGCGGCTGCCGCCAGCGCCTTGTCGATGGCCGCGGTCAGCTGCGGATCGTCCGGCGTCACCTTGCTGGCGAACTGGGCAATGACCTTGCCATCGCGGCCCACGAGGTATTTGTGGAAGTTCCAGGCCGGCGCAACGCCGGTCGCTGCGGTCAAGCGCTGGTACAGCGGCGTGGCCTGGGTACCGACCACATGCACCTTCTCGAACATCGGGAACTTGACGCCATAGGTCAGGGTGCAGAAGTCCTGGATCTGCTTCTCGTCACCCGGTTCCTGGCCCTTGAAGTCATTGGAAGGGAAGCCCAGCACCGCGAAACCGCGGCCGGCATAGCGCTTCTGCAGCGCCTCCAGCCCTTCGTACTGCGGCGTGTAGCCACACTTGCTGGCGGTGTTGACCACCAGCAGCACCTGCCCGTGATAGCGCTGCTGCAGATTCACCTGCTGCTTGCTGGCCAACGGCCGGTATTCCAGATCGAGCAGGTCGGCCGCCAGCGCACTGGCGGAACCGGCGGCACCGGCCACCATCAGGGCCAGCAGGGACAGGCCGCGCAGGCGGCACGGGGAAACGGTCGGCAGGGGCATCAGAGGCGGTCCGCGGTAGCCATTCACAAGGCCCGGCCAGCGCTGGCCGGGAATCGGCCGAACTATAGCACCGGGCTCCGGCACCCCTGATGGCACAGGCCCACACGGGCTTTGCGCTGCGTGGCGGATGCGCTGCCCGGGCGCCATCGATGGCGCAGCGATGACATAGCATGGACATCACTGAATGGAAGGCGGCCCCGGGAAGACCCCTGCGGCAGTTTTATTTCCCTTTTAAATCAATCAAATAAAGGGATATTTCAGCAATCTGACCACCCCTGCCATCAGTTGGGGGCGGCAAGGGGTTGCACGTAGGCGTGCCGGTGTTATAGTTGCATACAGCACCAGTCACCTGAGACAGGGGGAAGCCATGAACGTCCGGATCCGTCGCAACCTCACCGCACCCGCGGCCGTCGCTGTTTCGACCCTGCTCGTGCTGGCCTGGTGGGCCACGCCCACCGCCCCTGCTTCTGCCGCTGCTGAAAGTCCGCAGGACGCAACGCTCTCCCCGGCAGGGAACGCCCCCTCCTCCCCCCCTCCCCCGCGTCGGCTGCACAGCGCGCTGTCCATGCCGTATTTCTCGTTCGCCCAGCCGCTGACCCCACGGAGCTGAATATGAGCGACATCCAGTGGAGCGACGGCGCTCCCATCTACCGTCAGTTGAAGGAGCGCGTGATCGCCATGATGCTCGACGGAATCCTCAAGCCGGGCGATGCCCTGCCTTCGGTGCGCCAGGTGGCCGCCGACTATCAACTCAATCCCATCACCGTTTCGCGCGCTTACCAGGAACTGGCCGACGAAGGCCTGGTCGAGAAGCGCCGCGGCCTGGGCATGTTCATGACCGAGCAGGCGGCCACGCAGCTGCGCAGCAGCGAGCGCGACCGTTTCCTCAACGAAGAATGGCCCGCGGTTCTGGAGCGCATCCAGCGCCTGGGCCTGAGCCTCGACGAATTGCTGCCCCAGGGGAAAGTCTGATGAATAGCACTGCAAGTGAGTCGGTCATCACCGCCCGAGGCCTGCGCAAGGCCTACAAGACCACGGTCGCCCTCGACAATGCCAGTTTCAGCATTCCAAGCGGGCGTATCGTCGGCCTGATCGGGCCCAATGGCGCCGGCAAGACCACCGCGCTGAAGGCCCTTCTGGGCCTGACCTCGGTGGAGGGTGAACTGAGCGTGCTCGGCCGCGACCCGCGACTGCACCGCGACGAACTGATGAACGACATCTGCTTCATCGCCGACGTCGCCGTACTGCCGCGCTGGCTGAAGGTCCGCGAGGCGATCGACTTCGTCGCCGGCGTGCATCCGCGCTTCGACCGCGCTCGTTGCGAGCGCTTCCTGGCCAACACCAAGCTGCAGCCGAAGCAGCGCGTGCGCGAACTGTCCAAGGGCATGATCGTGCAGCTGCACCTGGCACTGGTGATGGCCATCGATGCCCGCATCCTGGTGCTGGACGAACCGACCCTGGGCCTGGACATCCTGTACCGCAAGGAGTTCTACCAGCGCCTGCTGGAAGACTACTTCGACGAACAGAAGACCATCATCGTCACCACCCACCAGGTGGAGGAGATCGAGCACATCCTCAGCGACGTGATGTTCATCCGCGACGGCCGCATCGTGCTCGACGCGGAAATGGACGACGTCGGCCAGCGCTACACCGAGCTGCTGGTCAATGCCGACCAGCTGGACACCGCCCGCGCCCTGAAGCCGATCGACGAGCGCAGCCTGGCGTTCGGCAAGACAGTGATGCTGTTCGATGGCGTGCCGCGCGCCCAGCTTTCCTCCCTCGGCGAGACCCGCATCCCGGGCCTGGCCGACCTGTTCGTCGCCATCATGAAGGGGACCTACGCATGAATGCCGTCAACCACCCCGTCAGCCCGATCGGCACCCTGCGCTGGCTGCTCAAGCGCGAGTACTGGGAGAACCGCGGCGGTTTCCTGTATGCCCCGTTGATCGCTGGCCTGATCTCGCTGGTGATGAGCATCGCCGGCATTGCCTTCGGCCTCTTCGCACTGAACCGTGCAGCGCGCGACGGCGGCCTGCACATCGATGGCGAGAACGTGAACATCAATGGCCTGAACCTGGCCCTGCTCACCCGTGACATCAGTGCCAAGGACCTTGCTGATCTTGGCAACGGCCTGGACCTGACTCTGGTGCTCAGTTCAAGTTGGCCGTTCCTGGTGCTGGCCTTCGTGGTGTTCTTCTACTGCCTGGGCGCCCTGTACGACGATCGCCGCGACCGCAGCATCCTGTTCTGGAAATCGTTGCCGCTGTCGGACACGCAGACCGTGCTGTCCAAGGTGATCAGCGCACTGATCGTGGCACCGTTGATCGCGGTGATCGCCGGCATCCTCACCATGTTCGGCTTCATGCTGATCATCAGTGCCGTCGCGCTGCTGCACGGTGGCAGCCCGATGACCCTGATCTGGGGCCCGGCCAGCCCGCTGACCCTGGCCGCTGGGCACCTGGCCTGGATTCCGGTCTATGCCCTGTGGGCCCTGCCCACCGCCGGCTGGCTGCTGCTGTGCTCGGCATGGGCCAAGAGCAAGCCGTTCCTGTGGGCGGTGATGCTGCCGCTGTTTGCCGGCATCATTGTCAGCTCCACCAAGATGATGCCGCTGTTCGGCCTGACCACCGGCTGGTTCTGGCAGAACATCGTCGGCCGCCTGCTGCTGGGGGGCGTACCCGGCATGGACCTGCTGTATCGCCTCGGCGCCGACGAAGCCTCGCGCCGCGATCTGGACTCGGTCGTCAGCCTGATGTCCCCCGCCTCGCAGCTGAAGTCGCTGGCGATGCCGGAACTGTGGATCGGCGCCGTCGTCGGTGCAGTGTTCATCTTCCTTGCCATCCGCCTGCGCAAGCGCGCCGGCGAGATCTGATCCCATCCATCCGGAGGCATTACCCATGCGTTCCCTGCTCGCCTGTTCTGCGTTGTTGCTGTTGCCGTTGTCGGCGCTGGCCGCCGATGCTCCGAACTGCAAGTTCACTGCTGCCCGCGCGCTGAAGCTGGACGTGGCCGGTGCCAAGACGGTGGTGTTCGAGGTCAACCAGCATGATCTGAAGGTGGTCGCCAGCGCTGGCGGCGGCCAGCTGGACGGCCGCGCCTGCGCGTCCAGCCAGGAATGGCTGGACCAGCTGGTACTGGACCAGCGCAAGGTGGGCGACAAGCTGGTGGTGAGCCTGCGCCGCGACGGCCGCCAAAGCGGCATCAGCTTGGGCAACAGCTACGCCTGGCTGGATATCCGCGGCAGCGTGCCGGACAACCTGCCGCTGCAGTTCAAGGTCGGCTCGGGCGATGCCAGCGTGGAAAACGCACAGTCGCTCAGCGTGGACGTCGGCTCAGGTGACGCGGTGGCCCGCGGCACCCGCGGCAGCATCCACGCTGCAGTGGGTTCCGGCGACCTCAACATCGATGGCGGCAGTTCCTTGAATCTGCTGTCGCTGGGTTCCGGCGACGTCACCGTACGCAACATCAGCGGCGACGCCAGCACCGGTACCGTCGGCTCCGGTGACCTGAAGATCACCGATGTACGTGGCAACGCGCGGCTGGACACGGTGGGCTCGGGTGACATCGAGTTCAAGCGCGTGCAGGGCAACGTTGAAGTGGGCGTGGTCGGCTCCGGCGGCGTCGACCTGGCCGACATCGGCGGCAATGTGCACGTCCGCAGCCACGGCTCGGGCGACATCCACGTCGACGGCGTGCGCGGCACCCTGACCGTCGATCACAGCGGCAGCGGTGACGTCGATCATCGCAACGTCAGCGGGCGGGTCACTCTGCCGCGCAGCAAGTAACCCTCTTCCAGACACTACCAGGGGAACACCATGAACCTGTTGCGCCTGTTGCCCGCTGTGCTGCTGTCCCTGCCGCTGATCGCCTGCGGCGGCACGTCGTCCGCGCCCGACAAGACCGTCGGCAAAAGCGTCGCCGAAGCCACAGGTGGCGTTGGCGAGACCGTCAGAAACGCCATGGACGATGCCCGCAAGGATATCGCCCAGGGCAACATCAAGATCTCGGCGGACAAGCAGCCGCGTGCGGAGATCACCCCGGATGGCCGCCTGCTGATCGCGGGCAAGGAGATCGCTGCCAACGATATCCAGCGCCGCCATCTGCAGGACTACCGCGGCCACGTGGTCGCCATCGCGATGGACGGCATGGATGTCGGCCTGGCAGGCGCCAAACTGGGTGCCAGCGCGGCCGGCGAAGCGCTGAAGGGCATTTTCAGCGGCGACAGCGAAGGTGTCGAAAAGCGCATCAATGCCGAAGCCGAGAAGATCGAAGCCCAGGCCAAGCGCATCTGCGACCGCCTTCCGGCGATGCTGGCCAGCCAGCAGGCGCTCGCACGCGAACTGCCGGCGTTCAAGCCCTACGCGACCATGGACCAGGGCGACGTGGACGACTGCGGCAAGGACACCGTGGTCCAGCGCTAGGCCTGTGACAGATCAGCGCACCCGGTCGGCAGCGGCGTCCGGCTGCCGGCCGTAGTGCGCCGTCCGGCTTACAATGGCGGCCCCGGACGCCCCCGAACCGAATGTCATGAAGAAGCTGTTTCTGCTGCTGACCGCCCTGCTCTGCCTCGGCCTGGTCGGCTGTGACCAGGAATACCGCAACCACCGTGCCGAGCGCGGCAAGCCCAAGATTTCCGTCAGCGAAGGCATGGTCACCGTGCGTCGCCCGCCGGCACCGAACATCATCATCCTCGCCGATGGCACGATGAAGATGGACGAGATCCAGATTCCGCTGGACGACGGACAGAAGCAGATGCTGCAGACCATGTTCGGCAAGCTGCAGGTGCTGCGCCAGAACACCCTGGTGGCCGCACCGGCCGATCCCAACATGCAGCCGGTGAAGATCCAGCCGCCAGAGGGCATGGAAGTGATTCCGACGGACCTGATCCAGCGCATCCCCGAGTTCAAGGATTACACCGACACCTTCGGCAACATCGTCGCCGACCGTCGCTGAAGAAAAACGCCGCCCGAGGGCGGCGTTTCCTTTTGTAGAGCCGGGCATGGGCTCGGCTCTACAGATTACAGAATCCGGATCAACCGCCGCCACCGCCACCGGCCTGGATGCCACCGGCCGTCAGCGCGGCCGGGTCCAGCAGACGACGCAGCTCGGCTTCGGCCAACCCGCTGTCCTCCAGTGCCACGTCCAGCACCGGGCGCTGTTCCTTGTAGGCACGCTTGGCAATCGCCGCAGCCTTCTCGTAGCCGATGATCGGATTCAGTGCGGTGACCAGGATCGGATTACGCGCCAGCGCCTCGGCCACGCGATCCTCACGCACCTTCAGCCCGGCGATCGCGCTGTCCGCCAACAGGGTCGACACGTTGGCGAGCAGGCCGATGCCATCGAGCAGGTTCACCGCGATCAGCGGCAGCGTGACGTTGAGCTGGAAGTTGCCGGTCTGGCCAGCCACGGTGATCGCGGTGTGGTGGCCGATGACCTGCGCACAGGCCATCACGGTCGCTTCCGGAATCACCGGATTGACCTTGCCCGGCATGATCGAGCTGCCCGGCTGCAGCGCCGGCAGTTCGATCTCGCCCAGACCGGCCAGCGGACCGGCGTTCATCCAGCGAAGGTCATTGGCGATCTTGATCAGCGCCACGGCCAGCGCATTGAGCTGGCCGGACAGCTCGACTGCATCGTCCTGCGCGGCCAGGCCTTCGAACTTGTTCTCGGCGCTGTCGAACTTGACACCGGTCTGCTGCTTCAGCGCCTTGGCCACTTGTGCACCAAAACGTGGGTCGGCGTTGATGCCGGTGCCGATGGCGGTGCCGCCCAGCGGCAGGCGACGCACGCGCTTCAGGCTGTCTTCGATGCGCTCCTGCGCCGAGGCCAGCTGTGCGGACCATGCGCCGAACTCCTGCTCGAAGGTGAGCGGCATCGCATCCATCAGGTGGGTACGGCCGGTCTTGACCACCTTGCGCAGGCTGCGGCCCTTCTTGTCCAGGGTCTTGCGCAGGTGCACCAGCGCCGGCAGCAGCTGCTCATGCGTCGCCAGTACCGCCGACACGCGCAGCGCGGTTGGAATCACGTCGTTGGAGCTCTGCCCCTGGTTGACGTGGTCATTGGGATGCACAGCGGCCTTGCCGGCCTTGCCGGCACGGTTGGCCAGGGTGGCGATGACCTCGTTGGCATTCATGTTCGAGGAAGTGCCCGAACCCGTCTGGTAGACATCGATCGGGAACTGCGCGTCCCAGGTGCCGGCGGCCACTTCGGCGGCGGCGGTCTGGATGGCCTTGGCCACATTCTTCGGCAGGTGGCCCAGCTCGGCGTTGACGCCCGCGGCGGCGCCCTTGACCAGGCCCAGGGCGCGGATGAAACCGCGCGGCATGCGCTGGCCCGACACCGGGAAGTTCTGCACGGCACGCTGGGTCTGGGCGCCCCACAGGGCGTCCACAGGCACCTGCAGCTCGCCCATGCTGTCGTGTTCGATTCTGAAACCCTTGCTTGCAGCTTTGCTCATTGCATCAACTCCGCACTACTTCAGTTGGGGAAAGGGAAGCGGCGGCTGGCAGGGTGTCGCTTCCCGGGCTGGCGGCTGCGCCAACGATACTCCCTTGCCCGCAGCGTGGGATGACGAGCGCGGGCCAGATCGTTTCATCCGCAGGGCCGTGTTGTAGAACCGAACCTACGCTCGGCTGGCCCGTGGGCGCTGGATTACCCGGAGCAGCCGCGCGTGGGCTCGGCTCTACAGGGCACGCCTGCCCGGCACGTCGTAGAATATGGCCCCCGCCGCTCGTCCCAGCCCTGCCGACATGTCCGATTCCGCCCTGCTCGCCCTGTCCCCGCTCGATGGCCGCTATGCCGGCAAGGTCGATGCCCTGCGCCCGATCTTCTCCGAGTACGGCCTGATCAAGGCCCGCATCACGGTCGAAGTGGAGTGGCTGCTGGCCCTGGCCGCCGAGCCGGGCATCGTCGAGCTGGCCCCGTTCTCCGACGCCGCCGTCGCCCGCCTGCGCGCCCTGGCCGCCAGCTTCAGCCCGGCCCAGGCCGCGCGCGTGAAGGAAATCGAGCGCACCACCAACCATGACGTCAAGGCGGTGGAGTACTTCATCAAGGAACAGCTGAAGGACGACACCGAGCTGGCACCGGCGCTGGAATTCGTGCATTTCGCCTGCACCAGCGAAGACATCAACAATCTCAGCTACGGCCTGATGCTGGAGCAGGCCCGCCGCGAGGTGCTGCTGCCGACCCTGGACGGCATCGCCAACAGCCTGCGCAGCCTGGCCCACGCCCAGGCCGGCCAGCCGATGCTGTCGCGCACCCACGGCCAGACCGCCTCGCCGACCACCCTGGGCAAGGAACTGGCCAACGTGGTCGCGCGCCTGGAGCGCCAGCGCAGGCAGATCGCTGCCGTCGAGCTGACCGGCAAGATCAACGGCGCGGTAGGCAACTACAACGCGCACGTGGCCAGCTATCCGGACGTGGACTGGCCGGCCTTCGCCGAGCGCTTCGTGACCGGCCTGGGCCTGGTGTTCAACCCGTACACCACGCAGATCGAGCCGCACGACAACATCGCCGAGATCGGCGATGCCGCACGCCGCGCCAACATCATCCTGATCGACCTGGCCCGTGACATCTGGGGCTACGTTTCGCTGGGCTACTTCAAGCAGCGCCTGAAGGAAGGCGAAGTCGGCTCGTCGACGATGCCGCACAAGGTCAACCCGATCGATTTCGAGAATGCGGAAGGCAACTTCGGCATCGCCAACGCGCTGTTCGAGCACTTCAGCGCGAAGCTGCCGATCAGCCGCTGGCAGCGTGACCTGACCGATTCCACCGTGCTGCGTGCACTGGGCACCGCGTTCGGCCACAGCCAGGTGGCACTGGATTCGCTGGCCAAGGGCCTGGGCAAGCTGGAAGTGAACCCGCAGCGGCTGGACGCGGATCTGGACGCGGCCTGGGAAGTGCTGGCCGAAGCCGTGCAGACGGTGATGCGCCGCCATGGCCTGCCGAATCCGTACGAGCAGCTGAAGGCGCTGACCCGTGGCCAGGGCATCACCGCCGAGTCGATGCGTGCGTTCGTGCAGGGGCTGGAGCTGCCGGCGGATGCGAAGCAGCGCCTGCTGGAGATGACCCCGGGCAGCTACACCGGTCTGGCGGAATCGCTGGCGAAGAAGATCTAAGGTTTTCCTGCGGCGGCGGCCGCGGGCGCTGCCTGCGGCAGGCAACGGCAACAGCAACATAAACGTCAAGAGCGGCTCTGGATTGCTGCTAGCTGGGCGGGTCGGGATGGGCCAGCGGGACACGCCGTGAACCCGTCCCTGGGGGCTCGATGGCGCCATCCATGGCGCCAACGGTCCCGCTGGCCCATCCCGACCCGCCTCTGACAGATTCCCGGTGACGGATCGAAGAGCGTTGGGTTGTCGGGACGGAATTTGAAAGAGGGACGCGGCTTCGCCGCGTCCCTTTTTGTCTTGGGATCGCTGTAGAGCCGAGCCCACGCTCGGCTGCCTTTCGCAATGGCAACGGCAAGCCGAGCGTGGGCTCGGCTCTACACGAGCAAGCGCAGCGCGCGACCCGCTGTTGCCTTTGATCTTCTTCCATTCCGTGGCGGGCCGCGCAGGAAACTGTCAGGGGCCGGGCGGGTGGGCTGCGCGGGGGCGTGAGCCGCATGGATGCGGCGATCGAGCTTACATGGACGTACTTGCAGCGTCCCCCGCGCAGCCCACCCGCCCGGCCAAGCGCGGCTTTTGCTTGTGAACCCACACCGCCACGAGGGGCTCCGCCGTTGGCCGGAACCCCGCGACAAACCACCGCACGTGCGCAATCCCAACGAACGTCGGACAATGGAGACCTTGGCGGCCCGCCGCGCCGCCCCTCCCGCTTTCCGCTGCAAGGATTCCCCCATGGCCGCCCGCAAGTCCTCCGCCCCCCTCATCGAAGTCACCGCCCGTCCCGGCCAGCCGCTGGGCATGGCGCCGGCCACCTTCCTGCGCGATTTCTGGCAGAAGCGCCCGCTGCTGATCCGTAACGCCTTCCCGGACTTCCAGACCCCGGTGCAGCCGGAAGACCTGGCCGGGCTGGCCTGCGAGGAAGGTGTACTGGCGCGCCTGATCGAGCACGACAAGACCCAGGACGGCTGGCGCGTGCGCACTGGCCCATTCCAGGAAGACGTGTTCCCCGCCCTGCCCGACCACGACTGGACCCTGCTGGTGCAGGACGTGGACAAGTGGGACCCGGACGTGCGCGCCCTGATCGAGCACTTCAGCTTCCTGCCGCGCTGGCGCATGGATGACGTGATGATCAGCTTCGCCGCTACCGGCGGCTCGGTCGGCGCCCACGTCGACCAGTACGACGTGTTCCTGCTGCAGGCGCACGGCCATCGCCGCTGGCAGATCGATGCCAGCGAATCGATCAAGGGCAAGCAGCCGCCGCTGGGCTTCCGCCCGGACGTGGAGCTGAAGCTGCTGAAGGTGTTCAAGCCGACCCACGACTGGGTGCTGGCGCCGGGCGACATGCTGTACCTGCCGCCGAACGTGCCGCACCACGGCGTCGCCGAAGATCCGTGCCTGACCTTCTCCTTCGGCATGCGCGCGCCGTCCTCGGCCGAGCTGATCAGCGACTACCTGGACACCCTGATCGCCGATGCCGACGAGAACATCCGCTACCAGGATGCCGACCTCAAGGTGCCGGCCGACCCGAACGAGATCGACACGGTGGCGATGGCGCGGGTGATCACCGCGCTCAACGCCATCCGCATGAACGACCCGGACAAGCTGGGTGACTGGTTCGGCCGCTTCATCACCACCTACCGTGCAGCGGGCGAAGTGATGGCCCACCAGGCAGCACCGGCACCGGAGGAAGTGGTCCAGGCCCTGGCGTCGGGCCTGCTGCTGCAGCGCCACCCGTGGGCGCGCCTGGCCTGGCGCCGGGCCAAGCGCGGCGCCAGCCTGTACGTCAGCGGCCAGGACTTCGCGCTGCCGGTGAAGGACGCCCAGCGTCTGGCCGGCGCCGAACAGCTCGATGCCGCCGCCTATCGCGGCCTGTCCGACAAGGGCCGTGCCGTGGTCCAGCAGCTGCTGGTCGGCGGGGTGTTCCAGCTGATCGACCCGAATGAGGTATACGAGGCCGAAGACGAGGACGACGGCGAAGATGCCGCGGTGCTCGGCGAGGTCGTCGAAGGCCGTGACCGCGTGGATGCGATCGACGCCGATGCGGTGTCCGACGATGTCCACTCCGTGACCGTGCACGACGACGGCATCGAGGTCATCGTCAACTTCGAGGACGACGAGGAAGACGACAGCGACGTCGGCCGCGCCTGAGTCGCCGCCATGGTCCGGGTCCAGCAGGTCAGCCACGCCGACGCCCACGTCGCCATCCACGACGTGCGGCAGCGGGTGTTCGTGCAGGAACAGGGCATCGCCGCCGAACTGGAGCGCGACGCGCTGGACCCGGTCAGCGCCCATGTACTGGCGCTGGACGCCGACGGCGAACCGGTCGGCACCGGCCGACTGGCCCCGGACGGCCGCATCGGCCGCATGGCGGTGCTGGCCAGCCATCGCAGCCGCGGCGTCGGTGAAGCCCTGCTGGAGGCACTGGTCGAGGCCGGGCGCCGGCTCGGCCTGGCCGAACTGCACCTGCACGCGCAGCTGCCGGCCCGTGACTTCTATGCCCGCCAGGGTTTCCTGCCCGAGGGCGAGGTGTTCGAGAAGGCCGGCATCGGCCACCAGCAGATGCGTCGCCGGCTGGGCGCGGCCCGCGCCATCGACGGCCGCGCCGAGGCGGTGGCGATCACCACCGCCATCATCCACCGCGCCCGCCGCCAACTGTGGCTGCACAGCCGCCAGCTGGACCCCGGCCTGCTTGACGCACCGCAGGTGCAGGCCGCCCTGCGCCGCTTCGTCACCGCCCGCCACGACAAGCAGCTGCGGGTGATCGTGCACGATGCGGCTGCCGTTGCCTCTGCCGGGGCACCGCTGCTGGCGTTGGCCCAGCGCCTGCCAAGCGTGATCCAGTTCCGCGAGGTCACCGACCCGGTCGACCGTGCGTTGGCCTCGGCCTGCCTGCTCAACGATGCCGGCGACTTCTACTTTCGTCTGATCGGGCATCGCCTCGACGGCGAAGCCGGCATCGCGCTGCCGGCACGTTCGCAGCCGTTCGAGCAGCAATTGCAGCGTGTCTGGGACCGTTCGCGCGATTGCAGCGAACTGCGCGCGCTCGGCATCTGAGCGCGGGCCACCGCGCCAACCTGTCTGGAAGCGGCACCGGGGGACGCGCGATGCCTCTGGTGATGCCCCTTCGTGTCCGGTTGGGGGTACAATTTGGCTGTTTGAACGCGCCCGTGCATGGCTATTCATCTTCGTGCCGGGTCCTTCTGAAGCCATACCCCACAAAGCGAATCAGCACCCTCCATCGTGGACAATCAACTGAAGCAGTTTGCGCAATCTTCGCAACTCGCCGGCGGCAACGCCTCCTATGTCGAGGACCTGTACGAGCAGTACCTGGTCTCCCCGGATAGTGTCGATCCCAAATGGAAAACCTACTTCGACGGCTTCAAGGGCCGCGAAGCAGGTGACATCCCGCACTCGGCTGTCATCTCCCACATCGCGGACGCGGCCAAGGATGCGCTGAAAGCCGGCACCGGCAGCGGTGCGGGCGACGAGCGTGAGCGCAATGTCGGTCGCCTGATCACCGCCTACCGCTCGCGTGGTCACCTGGACGCGCGCCTTGATCCGCTGGGGCTGGCCGCACCGGTCAACACCCCGGACCTGGGGCTGCCGTTCCACAGCCTGTCCGATGCCGACCTCAACAGCGAGTTCAGCACCGGCGGCGTCGGCGGCCAGCCGCGCATGAAGCTGCGCGACCTGCTTGCACGCCTGAAGGCGACCTACACCGGCTCGATCGGTGCGGAGTTCATGCACATCTCCGAGGTCGAGCAGCGCCAGTGGATCTACAAGAAGCTGGAAGCGGCCGGTGGCAACTACCAGCTGGACGCTGACACCCAGCGCCGCACCCTGGAGCGCCTGACCGCGGCTGAAGGCCTGGAGCGCTACCTGCACACCAAGTACGTCGGCCAGAAGCGCTTCTCGCTGGAAGGCGGCGACTCGCTGATCCCGATGATGGACACCATCATCCGCAGCGCCGGCAAGGATGGCGTCAAGGACGTGGTGATCGGCATGGCCCACCGCGGCCGCCTGAACGTGCTGGTCAACACCCTGGGCAAGAACCCGCGCAAGCTGTTCGACGAGTTCGAAGGCAAGTTCGAGCACGACGAGCACGCCTCGGCCGGTGACGTGAAGTACCACATGGGCTTCTCGGCCGACGTCGCCACCGAAGGCGGCCCGGTGCACCTGGCGCTGGCGTTCAACCCGTCGCACCTGGAAATCGCCGACCCGGTCGTGGCCGGTTCCGTGCGTTCGCGCCAGGAGCGCCGCAAGGACACCGCCCGCAAGCAGGTCATGCCGATCCTGATCCACGGCGACGCGGCGTTCTCCGGCCAGGGCGTGGTCATGGAGCTGTTCCAGATGTCGCAGGCCCGCGGCTTCGCCGTCGGCGGCACCGTGCACATCGTGGTCAACAACCAGGTCGGCTTCACCACCTCCAACCCGCTGGATACGCGTTCCACGCGCTACGCCACCGACGTGGCGAAGATGATCGCCGCCCCGGTGCTGCACGTGAACGGCGATGATCCGGAAGCGGTGGTGTTCGCCGCGCAGCTGGCCTTCGAGTTCCGCCAGAAGTTTGCCAAGGACGTGGTCATCGACCTGATGTGCTACCGCCGTTGGGGCCACAACGAGGCCGACGAACCGGCGATCACCCAGCCGCTGATGTACCAGGTGATCCGCAAGCACGCCACCACCCGCGAGATGTACGCCGAGCAGTTGGAAAAGGCGGGCGTGATCGCCGCCGGCGCCGGCAAGGCGATGGTCGATGCCTACCGCGAGAAGCTGGACGCCGGTGAAGTGACCACCGAGCTGGCCAAGGTCGAGAAGACCCCGCCGACCAGCCCGCTGTTCGTCGATTGGCCGAAGCTGCTGGAAGGCAAGCTGTCCGATCCGATCTCGACCAAGGTCGAGAAGAACAAGCTGGTCGAGCTGGCCAAGCTGATCAACACCATTCCCGAAGACGTGCAGCTGCACTCGCGCGTGGCCAAGGTCTACGACGACCGCCGCAAGATGGCCGCCGGCGAGATCCCGGGCGACTGGGGCTTTGCCGAGAACCTGGCCTATGCCACCCTGCTCGATGAAGGCCATGCACTGCGCCTGGTCGGCCAGGACGTGGGCCGCGGTACGTTCACGCACCGCCACGCGATCCTGCACGACCAGAAGACCGACAACTACTACATGCCGCTGCGGCAGCTGGTGGATTCGCCGGAGAAGGCCACCGTCATCGATTCGCTGCTGAGCGAAGAAGCGGTGATGGCCTACGAGTACGGCTTCTCCACCACCGATCCGAACACGCTGTGCATCTGGGAAGGTCAGTTCGGCGACTTCGCCAACGGCGCCCAGGTGGTGATCGACCAGTTCATCGCCGCCGGTGAAGCCAAGTGGGGCCGTATTTCCGGCCTGACCCTGCTGCTGCCGCATGGCTATGAAGGGCAGGGCCCGGAACACAGCTCGGCGCGCCTGGAGCGCTTCCTGCAGCTGTGCGCGCTGGAGAACATGCTGGTTGTCGTGCCGTCGACCCCGGCGCAGGCCTTCCACATGCTGCGTCGCCAGCTGCACATGACCACCCGCAAGCCGCTGGTGGTGATGTCGCCGAAGTCACTGCTGCGCCACAAGCTGGCTGTGTCGACCCTGGACGAGCTGGCCAACGGCGAGTTCCAGCACCTGATCGGCGACGCCAATGCGGACGCCAAGAAGGTCAAGCGCGTGGTGCTGTGCTCGGGCAAGGTCTACTACGACCTGCTGGAAGACCAGACCAAGCGTGGCCAGGACGACGTGGCAATCATCCGCGTGGAGCAGCTGTACCCGTTCCCGCGTGCGCTGCTGGCTGCCGAACTGAAGAAGTACGGCAAGGCCACCGACGTGGTGTGGACGCAGGAAGAACCGCAGAACCAGGGTGCGTGGTACCAGATCCGCCACCACCTGCAGTTCTGCCTGGCCGATGGCCAGAACCTGCACTACGCCGGTCGCGCACGTTCGGCTTCGCCGGCTGCCGGTCACATGGCTGACCACGTCCGCGAACAGCAGCAGCTGGTCGCCGACGCACTGGTCAACCCGTTCAACGACACGTTCGCTGAATAATCCTCCCCCTATTTAGAAGACAAACCAGGAAGCTCCCGCAATGGCCACCGAAGTCAAAGCCCCGGTACTGCCCGAATCCGTCGCCGACGGCACCATCGCCACCTGGCACAAGAAGGTGGGCGACGCCGTCAAGCGCGACGAAAACCTGCTTGACCTGGAAACCGACAAGGTCGTCCTGGAAGTGCCGTCGCCGGTCGACGGCGTGCTCAAGGAAATCAAGTTCAAGGAAGGCGATACCGTGACCTCCAGCCAGGTCGTGGCGATCATCGAAGAAGGCGCCGTGGCTGCTGCCCCGGCTCCGGCTGCTGAAGCCGCTCCGGCGGCTGCCGCTGCCCCGGCCGCCGCTGCCCCGGCCGCCGCTGCTCCGGCCGCAGCCGCCGCTCCGGCCCCGGCTGCCAAGTCGGCCGCCGACGCCCTGCCGCCGGGCGCCCGCTTCACCGCCATCACCGAAGGCGTGAACCCGGCCGACGTCGACGGCACCGGCCGTCGCGGCGCGGTGACCAAGGAAGACATCGTCAACTTCGCCCGCAACGGCGGCGCCGGCAAGGCCGGTGGCGCACGTCCGGAAGAACGCGTGCCGATGACCCGCATCCGCAAGCGCATCGCCGAGCGCCTGATGGAGTCGAAGAACTCCACCGCCATGCTGACCACCTTCAACGAAGTCGACCTGTCCAAGGTCTCGGCGGCGCGCAAGGAACTGCAGGACGAGTTCGTCAAGGCACACGGCATCAAGCTGGGCTTCATGAGCTTCTTCGTGAAGGCCGCGGCCAATGCCCTGCAGCGCTTCCCGCTGGTCAACGCCTCGATCGACGGCGACGACATCATCTATCACGGCTACTCGGACATCTCGATCGCCGTGTCGACCGAGAAGGGCCTGGTCACGCCGGTGCTGCGCAACGTCGAGCGCATGTCGTTCGCCGACATCGAGAAGACCATCGCCGACTACGCCAAGAAGGCCCGTGACGGCAAGCTGAGCCTGGAAGAACTGCAGGGCGGCACCTTCACCGTGACCAACGGCGGCACCTTCGGTTCGCTGCTGTCGACCCCGATCATCAACCCGCCGCAGAGCGCCATCCTGGGCATGCACGCCATCAAGGAGCGTCCGATCGCCCAGAACGGCCAGGTCGTGATCGCGCCGATGATGTACCTGGCGCTGTCGTACGACCACCGCATCATCGACGGCAAGGATTCGGTGCAGTTCCTGGTGGACATCAAGAACCAGCTGGAAAACCCGGGCCGCATGCTGTTCGGCCTGTAAGACACCTCCCGCCCCTCCGCGCCTGCGCGGAGGGGTTCTGGTAATGCATCAAGGAATAATTCAATGGCTGAACAATTCGACGTCGTCGTCATCGGTGCCGGCCCGGCCGGTTACCACGCTGCCATCCGCGCGGCCCAGCTGGGCCTGAAGACCGCCTGCATCGACGCAGCGCTGGGCAAGGACGGCAAGCCGGCCCTCGGCGGCACCTGCCTGCGCGTGGGCTGCATCCCGTCCAAGGCGCTGCTGGATTCCTCGCGCCAGTTCTGGAACATGGGCCACATCTTTGGCGACCACGGCATCAGCTTCAAGGATGCCAAGATCGACGTCGAGGCGATGATTGGCCGCAAGGACAAGATCGTCAAGCAGTTCACCGGCGGCATCGGCATGCTGTTCAAGGCCAACAAGGTCGCCGCCTACTACGGCTTCGGCGAACTGCAGCCGGGCAACGTGGTCAAGGTCACCCAGCATGACGGTTCCATCGTCGAGCTGAAGGGTACCAACGTCATCATTGCGGCCGGTTCGGACTCGATCGAACTGCCGTTCGCCAAGTTCGACGGCGAGACCATCGTCGACAACGTCGGCGGCCTGGACTTCACCGAAGTGCCGAACCGCCTGGCGGTGATCGGCGCCGGCGTGATCGGCCTGGAACTGGGCAGCGTGTGGAAGCGCTTGGGCGCCGAAGTCACCATCCTGGAAGCACTGCCGGAGTTCCTGGCCGTGGCCGACGCCGAAGTGGCCAAGACCGCTGCCAAGGAATTCAAGAAGCAGGGCCTGGACATCCGCCTCGGTGCCAAGGTCTCCAAGACCGAGATCATCGGCAAGGGCAAGAAGAAGGAAGTCGTTGTCACCTACACCGACAGCGAAGGCGAAAAGACCCTGACCGTGGACAAGCTGCTGGTGGCCGTCGGCCGTCGCGCCGCCACCAAGGGCCTGCTGGCCGAAGGCACCGGCGTGAAGGTCAACGAGCGCGGCCAGATCGAAGTCGATGCGCACTGCCACACCGGCGTCAACGGCGTGTGGGCGGTCGGCGACTGCGTGCGCGGCCCGATGCTGGCGCACAAGGGCTTCGAGGAAGGCATCGCGGTGGCTGAGCTGATCGCCGGCCTGCCGGGCCACGTCAACTTCGACACCATCCCGTGGGTCATCTACACCGAGCCGGAACTGGCCTGGGTCGGCAAGACCGAAGCCCAGCTGAAGGCCGAAGGTATTCCTTACAAGGCCGGCAGCTTCCCGTTCGCCGCCAACGGCCGCGCCGTGGCGATGATCGAGCCGGCAGGCTTCGTGAAGATCCTGGCCCATGCCGAAACCGATCGCATCCTCGGCATGCACCTGGTCGGCGCCAACGTCTCCGAGCTGGTGCACGAAGGTGTGCTGACCATGGAGTTCAGCGGCTCGGCCGATGATCTGGCCCGCATCTGCCACGCCCACCCGTCGCTGTCGGAAGTGATCCACGACGCGGCGATGGCGGTCAGCAAGCGCGCCATCCACAAGGCGAACTGATCGTTCGCGGGTAGTGCCGGCCGCTGGCCGGCACACTCCAGCAATCAAAAAACCCCGCCTCGGCGGGGTTTTTTGTTGGCTACCCTGGTGTAGAGCCGAGCCCACGCTCGGCTGCGCATTTGGCGGTCCGTGAAGGCCCAGCCGAGCATGGGCTCGGCGCTACACCTTTTCAGCTGGCTTCTTCGGCGGATCGTCACAGACCCTGTGCTGCACCACCGTCTCGCCGACCTTCCATTCCTTCGTGACCCGGCAGTGCGCCTTGGCCTCGGGTATCGTCGAAGCCGTCGCCCCCGCAGCATTCGCCTCGTCGGCACCGGCTGCCTGCTGGCGCTCCAGCCACGCCGATGGCGGCGCGGGCGGTGTGGCCAGCACCGGGCCTGACAACAGGACCAGGCCCATCAGCAACACGGCCCTCATGCCGCCACCGCCCGGCCGCCGAGCAACCGTGCCGGCAACATGAACAGCGCACGCAGGAACGCAAACAGCGCCGAGAAGGTGATGCCGACCAGTCGGAACGGCAGGCTCAGCAGCCAGACGAACGGCCAGGCGATCAGGGCGAGGATCGCCAGCGGCCAGCACAGCACGAACAGCAGGCACCACACACCGAGCGCGAACAGGGTCTTCATCACGGTCTCCTTGTGGCGGCACCTTGCCGCCTGCGGACACCTTGGCGCCCTGCCCTTGCCACGCACAAACGGTTTGCGACGAAACCGGGCTGGGGGCGATGAAACCGGTCCACCGCCGTTGTAGAGCCGAGCCTGCGTTCGGCTTTCCAGAAGCAGCCGAGCGTGGGCTCGGCTCTACAGGAGCTGCGATGCGCCCGGGCGGCCGTGGGTCACCTGGAAGCGCGCCGCAGTGCGCACTGCGGCATCCGCACGCAGCACGCTGTCGGCGAAGCGCAGCTCGGCGTCCACGGTCTGCCGGTTCAGCTGCAGCTTCCACCAGCCACGGCGGTCGCCATCGAAATAGCGGATGTGCGGGTTCTGCGGTATCGATGGCCCGTAATACGGACCATACGGCGTATCGTCGCCGCCGCTGCTGATCGCCGGGGCGATGAATTCGGTCGCCACGACCGGCGCACTGGCCGCGTCGAAATCCAGTTTCAGGTCGTTGACGAAGGTGGAATGCCAGTCACCGCCCAGCACGATGGCATTGCCCTGCCCGCCCGCCTGCAAGGCCTGCAGCAGGCGGTTGCGTGCGGTGGGATAGCCATCCCAGGCGTCGTTCCAGAAGCGCTCGCGCGGTGTGCCACCGTCCAGCCGCAGCTGCGCCATCAGCAGCTGCTGTACCACCACGTTCCAGCGCGTGCCCCGCGCGACGGCCATCGACTGCGCGAACCACGCCTCCTGGCCCGTGCCGAGCATGCTCATGCGTGGATCCAGCGCCGCCTCGCAGCGCGGTGACTCGCCCACACCGCAGGGATTGGCCGGGCGGAACTGGCGGCAGTCGAGCAGCGTCAGCTGTGCAAGATCGCCGTAACGCAGGCGCCGATGCACGCGCAGGCCACCGTTGCCCGCAGGCGTGCTGCGCATCGGCAGGTGCTCGTAGAACGCACGATACGCGGCCGCGCGGCGGATGATGAAATCCTCCATTGAGACGCCGGGCTTCTCCGGGTGGATGCCGGAGTAATCGTTCTGCACTTCGTGGTCATCCCAGATCACCGCGAACGCGTGTGCGGCGTGCGCGGCCTGCAGGTCGGGATCGAGTTTGTACAGCGCGTACTGGTCACGGTAACGTTCCAGGCTCACCGTCTCGCCACTGAACCGCGCCGCATCCAGCGTGCTGCCACGCGCGTTCTGCAGCGGGCTGTATTCATACAGGTAGTCGCCGGCATGCAGCACCAGGTCGACATCACTCTGCGCGATGTCACGCAGCACCGGGTAGTAGCCGCTGTTCCACGCCTGGCAGGTACACAGCGCCAACCGCAACTGCTGCAACTGCGTGTCCAGCAGCGGCGCGGTGCGGAAGTGGCCGACCACGCTTTCCTCATCGCCGTCGCAGGCGAAACGATAGTAATAATCGCGGCCGGGACGCAGGCCGTTGACCTCCACATGTACCGAATGGGCCAGCTCCGGCACAGCCGCAGCAACGCCGCGCTGCACCAGCCGGCGCATGCCGGGGTCTTCGGCCACGAACCAGCGCACGGGCACCGCCCGCGACGGCATGCCGCCGCCGTTGAGTGGGTCCGGCGCGAGCCGCGTCCACAGCACTGCACCCTGCGGATCCGGATCACCGGCGGCGACACCGAGGGTGAACGGATCACGCCCCAGCCGCGGCCGTGGGCCGGCCGTGGCCAGCCCCGGCATCGCCGCCAGTGCGATCGCCGCCCCTGTCCCCTGCCACGCCATGCGCAGCAGGCGACGACGGCTTTCCGGATCGACAGGCCCGCGCATCAGAAGTGCACGGTGGCAGTGGCCATCACCTGCCGCGGCGCGCCGACCTGCATGGTCGCCAGGCTGCGGGTCGGGTCGGCGGCGTAGGTGCCGTTGGTGTTGATCGAAGACAGGTAACGCTTGTCGGTCAGGTTGGTCAGGTTAAGCGCCACGGTCAGGTTCTGTGCCGGGCCGAGCGTGCCGAAGTCATAGGCCACCGACGCATTGACCAGCCAGTAGCTCGGCACCGACACATCGTTGGTATAGGTCACGTAACGCTTGCCGACATGGTTGGCGGCCAGTCGCAGGTCCCACGGGCCCGGGGTCCAGGCCAGGGTGCTGGCGAACATCCACTCCGGTGTGTCGACGGTCGTCTTGCCGCGGGTCGGCACCACGCCGTTGTTCACGTAGTCGTTGTCGTAGGTACTGTCATTCCACGACAGCGCATTGGACCAGGTCAGGTCCTGCATCGGCTTCAACTGCAGGGTCGCCTCGGCACCGCGGCTGGTCACCGAACCAACGTTGGAGAACAGCGCCGGGCAACCGAGGATGCCCACGCACTGCGCGATGGCCAGCAGGCGGTTGTCGAACTTCACGTCATACACCGCCACCGAGGCTTCATAGCCCTGGCCGTAGCCGCGCCAGCCCAGTTCGAGGGTGCGCGACTGTTCCGGCTTCAGGCTCTTCGCGCTGGCATCGAACGCGGCCTGCGGCACGTTGAACGGACTGCCCACGCCCAGTGCATAGGCCGCGATGTTCTTGGCGAACGAACCAAAGATCTCGTTGCCTTCGTTGAGCTTGAAGTTGAAGCCGGCCTGCGGCAGGAAGCCCTTCTTCGAGGTCAGGCTGCTGTTGTTGGCATAGCTGCCCAGCGGTGTGCGCACGCGGGTGCGGGTGTGCGGCGACTTCGCACCGATGTCGATGGTCAGACGGTCATCGAACAGGCGGAAACGGTCCTGCACGTAGAACTGGCGGGTGATGGTGGTGTAGCGCTGGTGCCACACGCGCTGGTCCGGATTACGCAGGAAGAAATCGTCGGTGATCGGGCCGTCGATGTAATAGAAGTTGCGCTGCACGCTGTGGCCGTTGTCCTCGTACCACAGGCCCGCTTCCAGCTCGTGGCCCGCCACGTTCCAGGTGAACGCAGAGGTCACACCGGTGCGGTCGATCGCATACTCGGTGGTGCGGATCGAGATCGGGATCTCGCGGCTGGTACCCGGGTTGGACGGATTGGACGGGCTGAACCAGTGGCCCTGGCCACGGTTGCTGTGGTTGTAGACGTTGACCTTCAGGCGCATCGACTCGTTCAGGCCGAAATCGCCGGCGATGCTGGACAGGTCGTCATTGCGCAGGCCGTGGCCGGAGTAGTACGCATCCCACGGGCTGTTGACGCCGCCGCTGAACGTGCCGCGTGCAGCGGCCACGGCACGGTTCCAGTCCGGCGCGTAGTTGTCCCAGTCCCAGCCGAGACGATCGATCATCTCCAGCGACAGGTCCTGGTAATCGGCCTCGACGCGGCGCGAGGCGTTGAACAGCGCGGTAATCCTGCTGTCCGTTCCGAAGTTGTAGGTGGCCTTGCCGTTGAACTGCTTCAGCTCCTGCGAGCCCTTGCCCTTCCACTTGTCGCCTTCCGAGTATGCGCCGGACAGGTAGGCCGCGAAGCCCTGATGTTCACCAGTCTCCAGGCGCGCATAGCTGCGGCGCGCGTTGTCGCTGCCGAAGCTCTGTGCCAGCACTACCCCGTATTCGGTGGACGGGTCGATCGAATAGAACTGGAACACGCCGCCAAGGTTGCTGGTGGACGGCGTACCCAGCGCGCCAATGCCGGTGGAAACCTCCGCGCCGCCCAGGTTCTCGCTGATCACCGCGCGGCTGATGTGCAGGCCGTTGCTGTTGCCGTAGGCCATGTTGCCCAGCGGGATGCCATCAAGGGTGTAGCCCAGGCGGTTCTGGTTGAAACCACGCAGGCTGATGCTGGTGGACCATTCGTAGGCGCCGGTGGCATCGGCCGATTCGAAGTGCACGCCCGGCTTGCTGGCCAGCAGCTTCAGCGGGTTGGCACCCGGCGGCAGGATCTTCATGTCCTCGGCGGTCACACGCTGCACCTGGCGGGCTTCGCCGCGGCCGATCACCGAGATCGAATCGAGGGTGGTGGCCGACGGCGCGTCGGTCGTGGGGGCGGTTTCAGCGACAGCCAGCGACGGCAGCGAAGCACAGACCAGCAGGGCCAGCAGATTGCGGCGGAGCGGAGCGTGGGACGGCATGGGGGCGGATTCCTTGGGCACGCTGGACGCCGAAGGGCGGCGTCGAAGGGCAGCAGCGGCGGAATCGTAGAAGCGTCGCGTTACATGTCATTTACACGCCACATACGGACGTTTGGTGTTTGGAATGGTTTGCCGGCCAGGAGGAGATTGCCGGCCAGCGGCCGGCACGCCTGTTACTCGAACGAGCCGACCGAATCGTGGGCCAGGTTGTCGAAGCGGGTGTATTCGCCGAAGAACTTCAGCTTGCACGAACCGGTCGGGCCACCACGGTGCTTGCCGATGATGATCTCGGCCAGGCCCTTGTCCGGCGAATTTTCCTTGTTGTAGTAATCGTCGCGGTAGATGAAGACGATCATGTCCGCGTCCTGCTCGATTGCGCCCGATTCGCGAAGGTCGGCCATCACCGGGCGCTTGTCGGTACGTGTTTCCAGCGAGCGGTTGAGCTGCGACAGCGCGATCACCGGCACGTGCAGTTCCTTGGCCAGGCCCTTCAGCGAACGCGAGATCTCCGAGATTTCGGTCGCGCGGTTTTCGCTGTTGCCCGGCACGCTCATCAGCTGCAGGTAGTCGATCACCACCAGGCCCAGGTCGTGCTCGCGCTTGAGGCGGCGGCACTTGGAACGCAGCACTTCCGGCGACACGCCCGGCGTATCGTCGATGAAGATCTTGGTTTCCTTCAGCATCTTGATCGCACTGGTGACGCGGCTCCAGTCCTCGTCTTCCAGCTGGCCGGTACGCAGGCGCTGCGCGTTGATGCGGCCGTTGGAGGAAATCAGGCGCATCGCCAGCTGCGATGCCGACATTTCCATCGAGAACACCGCCACGCCCTTCTTCGATTTGATCGCCGCGTACTCGGCGATGTTCAGCGCAAAGGTGGTCTTGCCCATGGCCGGGCGCGCAGCCAGGATGATCAGGTCGGTCGGCTGCAGGCCGGAGGTCATCGCATCGAAATCGTTGTAGCCGGTCGGCAGGCCGGTGATGTTGCCGCCGTTCTCGAAGCGGCTGCGCAGCTCTTCGAAGGCATCCTTCAGTGCACCGGGCATCGCCACGAAATCGGTACGGCCGCGTGCGCCCTGTTCGGCGATGGCGAACACGCTCTTTTCCGCCGATGCCAGCAGCTCGCTGCTCTCACGGCCCTCAGGCTGGAAACCATCGTTGACGATGTCGGTGCCCACCTGGATCAGCTGCCGCAGCACCGCCTTGTCACGCACGATCTCGGCGTAGGCCACGATGTTGGCCGCCGACGGCGTGGTACTGGCCAGCTCGATCAGATAGGCACCATCGCCCACCAGTTCCATCTTGCCCTGTGATTCGAACCACTCGCCCAGGGTCACCGCATCGAACGGCCGCTCGCGCTCGGACAGCTCACGGATCGCGCGGTAGATCATCTGGTGGTCGCGGCGGTAGAAATCGCCTTCGGTCAGCTGGTCATTGACCCGGTCATAGGCCTCCGGGGCCAGCATCAGGCCACCCAGCACCGCCTGCTCGGCTTCCACCGAATGGGGCGGTACCCGCAACTGGTCGATGCGCGATTCGTCGCGATCGCGATCGAAGCCATCACCGCGCTCTCTGCGGTTGGAACGGAAGCCGGGGCGAGCGGACATGCTGCGGTGTTTCCTGCAAAAGTGGGCCGGACGAGTGTAGGCATGCGCCGACCCCGGCGGCCATGGACAAGCCTGTGGATAAGCCGTGGAGAAACGGGGGATATCCGCCGGTGCCTGGCCAGATTGGCGTGGGGGCGTCGCACTGCCTGCGACGGGCGCCGTTGCGGCACCCGAGCGGGCATTATCGCAGATGGGGGTGGCAACCGCTGGCGTCAATCGCCCTTGACGTGAACCGCGATCAGCGCCAGGAACCGGTCCACATAGTCCTGCAGGAACTTCTGCGTGCCTTCGTTGTGGACCGTGCCGTCGGCATCGATCAGGCCGTCCTTGAAATGGATGAACGCCTCGGGTTGGCCGAGCACGTGCATGTCCAGGAAGGCCAGGCTGTTGCGAAGGTGCTGCTGGGCCACGGCGGTGCCGATCTGGCCGATGGAGGCGCCGATCACCGCCGCCGGCTTGCCGGAAAACGCGCTGTCGCCATACGGGCGGGAGCCGATATCGATGGCGTTCTTCAGTACGCCGGGCACGGACCGGTTGTATTCAGGGGTCACGAACAGCACCGCGTCAGCGGCACGCACCTGATCCTTCAGCCGGGTGCCCTGCGGCGGGTACTGGCCATCGAAATCCTGGTCGTAGAGCGGGAGATCGCCGATCTGCACGTACTGGAAGCGCGCGCGGTTGCCAGCGATCTTCTCCAGCGCATGGGCCAGCCTGCGGTTGCAGGACTCCTTGCGCAGGCTGCCGACGAACACGGCGATGGTGGGGACGGACATAGGGACATACTCCTCACGGTGCGGGAGGCCCAGCCTAGACGCCGGGCCCGTGCCGTCCGGTGAAGATCAGCCGCCGGTCACGCCGGCCCGCACCTGCCGCCAATGCGCCTGCCAAGCCTGGAACATCAGCACGTTCCACAGGTGGGTATGCCACTTGCGCTGGCCGCCCAGGAACTGCTGCCACAGCGGCTGCACCGCCGCCGCCGACAACACGCCTTCGCGCTCCAGGCGAGCCGGCTGCAGCAGGTCTTCGGCCCACGGCCGCAGGTCGCCCTTCAGCCAGTCGCTGACCGGCGCACCGAACCCGCGCTTGGGCCGGTGCACCATCGACTGCGGCACGTAGCGGCCAAGAACGCGCTTGAGCAGCACCTTGCTGGTGGTTTCGCTGCGCTTGAAGCCCAGCGGCAGCGACCAGGCGAACTCGGCAACGCGCCAGTCCAGCAGCGGCGCGCGTGCCTCCAGGCTGACTGCCATCGAGGTGCGGTCGACCTTGCACAGCAGGTCATCCGGCAGGTAGGTCACGTAATCGGCCAGCATCATCGCGTCGGCCGGTGTGCCGGCGCCGTGCAACGGATCGGCCAGGTCGTAGAAGCTGCCGGCAGCCTGCGCGCCCGGCACTGCCGCCGTCGGGTCGCGCCAGCGCGAAATGCGGTTGCGGTACACGTCACCGATGCCACGCGCGCCGGACTCGGCCAACAGCGCGGCCAGGCCGCCGGTACGCGAGGCCTCGCCCTGCTGCTGGGAGCGCGCGCCCATCCAACGCCGCAGCGGCCCTGGCACGCGGCCCAGCATCTGCCAGTTGCGCAGCGCGCGCACATAGCGGGTATAGCCGAAGAACAGCTCGTCACCACCATCGCCGGACAGCGCGACGGTTACGCCCTGCCGCGCCAGGCGGGCGACCAGCGCGGTCGGCACCTGCGAGGCATCAGCGAAGGGTTCGTCGAACATTGCCGGCAACTGCGGCACCACCGCCAGTGCATCGGCACCGCTGACGTAGAGTTCGGTGTGGTCACAGCCCAGATGCGCGGCCAGTTCCTTGGCCAGCGGCGCCTCGTCGTGGCCCGAACCGGTGAAGCCGATACTGAAGCTGTGCACCGGCTGACCGCTCTGTGCCTGCATCAGCGCGGCCACCAGCGATGAATCGGTGCCGCCGGACAGGAACACCCCCACCGGCACGTCGGCCACCATGCGCAGCGCCACTGCGTCGCGCAGCAGCCCGTCCAGCTGTTCCTCGGCCTCCTCGATGCGGCCCTGGAACGGCGCGGCCAGCGCCGCCTGCATGCGTGCCCGCGCATCCCAGTACGGACGCTGCGCCTGTTCCGGGCGATGCGCCGATGCACCCGCCGCGACGGCTTCGGCATCCAGGCGCAGCACGCGGCCCGGCATCAGCTTGTAGCAGCGCTGGTGGATGCTGTGCGGGGCCGGAATGTAGTCCAACCGCAGCAACAGGGTCAGTGCGTCGCGGTCGATGTCGTTGTCGAACGCCGGGTGCTGCCACAGCGCCTTCAGTTCGGAACCGAACACCAGGGTGTCACCGGCCCAGCCGTAGTACAGCGGCTTCTTGCCAACACGATCGCGGGCCAGCCACAGGCACTGCTGCTGGCGGTCCCACAGCGCGATGGCGAACATGCCGTTGCAGCGCTGCAGGGTGTCCTCGATGCCCCATTGCAGGATCGCTGCCAGCAGCACCTCGGTGTCGGAGTGACCACGGAAGGCATGCCCCAGCGGCTCCAGTTCGGCACGCAGGGCGGCAAAGTTGTAGACCTCGCCGTTGTAGGCCATCACGTAGCGACCATCGGACGAGGCCATCGGCTGGTGGCCCAGCGGCGACAGGTCGAGAATGCTCAGCCGACGGTGCGCCAGCGCGATGCCTGCCCCGGCATCGGCCCAGCTGCCGCCATCATCCGGCCCGCGGTGGTGCAGCGCCTCGCCCATGGCCAGGACCTGCGCCTGCAGCACTTCGGCCGACGCCACAGGCGCCGGCAACAACATTCCCGCCAATCCACACATGCATCAAGGTTCCTGCGCCAGTTCAAGGGCGGCGCCAATCACCGCATTGTCGCTTGGAAGCCCGAACATTGCTGCCCCCGCCAGCGGGGTATAGGTATCGGCACCGCAGACCCGGCGCAGCGGCAGGTGGCCGAAACCGGCCTCGACCAGTGCCGTGACCACGCCCTCGCCCACCCCGCCACTGTGGCGGCCCTCGTCCAGCACCAGTACCCGCCGTGCACTGGCGGCCTGGCTGGCGATGAAGCCGGCATCCAGCGGCACCAGCCAGCGCAGGTCGACCACCCGCACCTGCCAGCCCAGCTGCTGCTCGATCGCCCGCGCCGCGCGCAGCGCCATCGGCACGCCGTTGCCATAGGTGTAGACCAGCAGGTCGCCTGCCTCCGGCGCATAGACCCGGCCTTCACCCGGTACCAGCGCCTGGCCCTGGTCCGGGTAGTCGAACAGCCACTGGCCATCGCCCGGCTCATGCAGGTCCTTGCTCATGTACAGCGCGATCGGCTCCAGGAACACCGCCACACGCCCATCCACCCGGGCCAGCGCCGCCAGCGTGCGCAGCATCATCACCGCATCGTCGCCACGCGACGGGCAACCGACCACCAGGCCGGGAATGTCGCGCAGCGCCGTGATCGAATTATCGTTGTGGAAGTGGCCGCCGAAACCCTTCTGGTATCCCAACCCGGCCACCCGCACCAGCATCGGGTTGCGGTACTGGTCATTGGAGAAGAACTGCAGCGAACACGCTTCGCCGCGCAGCTGGTCGATGGCGTTGTGCAGGTAGGCCAGGTACTGGATCTCCGGAATCGGCAGCATGCCCATGTTGGCCAGGCCCTGCGCCATGCCCAGGATCATGGTTTCGTCCAACAGGGTGTTGAACACCCGGCGTGGGCCGAAGCGGCGCAGCAGATCCTTGGTGACGGTGTAGACACCGCCCTTCTGCGCGACGTCCTCGCCGAACAGCAGGCTCTGCGGATACTTCGCCAGCAGCTCCTGCAGGCCGTGGTTGATCTGGATGGCAAGGTGCCGTGGTGCCTGTCGCTCGGGCAGGGTCTCCGCACCGCCATACAGCGCTTCGCGCGTCTCGGCGGACACCTCGCGGCATGCTTCGGCCTGCACCGCCGATGGCGTGTACGGCGCCAGCGGCGCCATCACGTCCTGCAGCGACTGCAGCGTCGGGTGGCCTTCGGCGTCGGCGGCCGCCGCCATGCAGCGCGCGCGCATCGTTTCGTAGGCCACTTCGATGGCGGCTGCATCCATCCAGCCCGATTCCATCGCGATCTGCGCCGAGCGCAGCAGCGGATCCTGCGCCTCGGCCGCGCACAGCTCCGGCAGCGCGCGCCATTCCACTTCAAAGTCGGTGCCGGCATGGCCCATCAGGCGCGTGGTACGCAGATGCAGGAAGGTCGGCCGCCGCGTGCGCCGGCAATGTTCCACCGCGGCCTGCACCTGGGCGTGCCCGGTGGCCAGGTCCAGGCCATCGGCGAAGAAATAGTCGAGCCCCGGCTGCCGGCTGAAGCGCTCGGCAATCCAGCCGTCCGGCGTCTTCACCGAAATGCCCAGCCCGTTGTCCTCGCAGACGAACAGGATCGGCGCCGGCAGCTTCTGGTAGGCCGACCACATCGCGGTATTGAACGCGGTCTGCGCGGTGGCATGGTTGGCCGAGGCATCCCCGAACGAGCACAGCACGATGCTATCGGTGGGAACCGGCAGCGCCTGCCCCAACCGCTTGCCGCTCTCGATGGCCAGCGCGGTGCCCAGCGCCTTCGGCAGGTGCGAAGCAATCGTCGAGGTCTGCGGCAGCACCCACAATGGCTTGCTGCCCCACACCTTGTGGCGGCCACCGCTGGCCGGATCATCCGCGCTGGCGGCGAAGGACAGCGCGGCATCGCGCAGCGGGTCGATACCCGGCACCTGGCGTGAACGCTCGGCCATGAAGGCACCGGAGCGATAGTGCAGGAAGGCGGGATCGGTATGCCGGCAGGCCCGCGCCAGCAGCGCATTGCCTTCATGGCCGGAGGAACCGATGGTGTAGAAGACCTTGTTCTGCACGCGCAGCACGCGTGCCATCAGGTCCAGCTGGCGGCTGGCCAGCTGCGAGTCGAACAGTTCGCCGAAAGCAGCGGCGGTGAGCGTGCTGCCCGGCAGGATCGGCGCATCCGGTGCCGGGCGCGGACGCGGGGTGCCGCGCCAGCCACGCACCGCATCGAGGAAGTTGACGTCGCACACTTCGGCGCGGTTGAGCACGCGCATGCGTGCGGGAATTGGATCTGGAACCACAGCGAACATCGAACACCCTCCGTGTCGTTGTTGCATTCCGCCGGGCATGGCCCGGCGCTACCCTGTGGGGGTTACCTTGGTGAGAGTCACGCGGCCTCGAATCGCGAGCGCACTTCGGCGGTCACCGCCGGCATCGGCAGGAAGCGCGGCTGCTCACGCACGCGCTGCAGCCAGGCGCGAACTTCCGGGAACGGCTCCAGGCTGATACCGCCCTCGCCCGCCACATCGGTATAGGCAAACAGGGCGATATCGGCGATGCCGTATCCGCTGCCGGTGAACCATTGCGCCTGGCGCAGGTGCTGCTCCATCACCGCCAGCGCGGTGGCCGCGCGCTCGTGCAGCCGTGGCAGTTCGGCGCGGCGCGGCGAATCGGGGGCGGTCCAACCACGGATGAAGCGCGCCACTGCCACGCACGGCTCGTGCGTGTACTGCTCGAAGAACATCCAGCTCAACGCCTGCGCGCGCTCCCAGCCATCAGTGGGCAGGTACGGCGTGCCTTCGGCCAGCCAGAACAGGATCGCGTTGGATTCGGTCAGCACGCGGCCATCGTCGCGGACGATCAGCGGCACCTTGGCATTCGGGTTGAGCGCCAGGAATTCCGGGGTATGGGTCTGGCCGTGGGCACTGTCCACTTCCACCCAGCGGTAACGGCTGCCGAGCTGCTCCAGCAACAGGCGGACCTTGTGGCAATTGCCCGAGACCGACATGCCATGCACCGTCAGCGGGACGCGCGCTTCCACCATTGCCTGCTCCATCACGTCCGGCCGGCGGCCGGCTGCGTGCAGTCTGGCAAGCACGCCGGTGAATGCCAAGCGCGGGTGCAGCATGCGGACAATCTGTAGAGCCGAGCCCACGCTCGGCTGCATTTGGCGAACGGCAGCCGAGCGTGGGCTCGGCTCTACAACCGTCAACGGCGCTGCCGCCACTGCTCGCGCGACTGGCCCCAGATCTGCATCGGCTTGTCGTTGTACGGCGCTGGCAGCTCCCCCATGCGCAGCATCGTGCTGCCGAGCTTGCGCGCGACCGCCCGCGAGTTGTCGTTGTTCTCGGCGATGGTGTGGATCACCTCATCCCACCCGAGCGTGTCGAACGCCCAGTCGATCGCGGCGACCGCAGCTTCCGGCGCATAGCCCCTGCCCCAGCTGGCATGGCGGATGCCCCAGCCGACCTCGGTACCGGGCCAGTCCTGCGGTTGCCAGGGACCCATGCGCCCGATCCAGTCGCCGCTGGATTTCTCGATCACGCTGAACATCGAGAAGCCAAACAGCTGCCAGGCGCCGGCCAGGCTGCAGAAGCCACGCCAGGCCACCGAAGGCGGCTGCACGCCACCGAGGGTGCGCATCGTTTCCTCGTCGGCGCAGAACGCCAGGTAAGGTTCGTAGTCCTCGCGCAGCAGCGGGCGCAGGATCAGGCGCTCTGTTTCGATGCGCAGGTCGAAGATGCTCATGCCGGCTCCATGTCGAAGGAAGCGTCCATGATGGTGGATTCGCGCTCCGCACGGATGAATTTCGCCGGCTGCAACGAAACGGGCCGGCATGAGCCGGCCCGTGGGGTACTGCATGCTGCTTCCAGATTACTGGCGCGTGGTGGCCGCAGTGGCACCGGCGGCAGCGGTCTGCGTGACCAGCTGGCCATCGACCACCGGCAGGCGATCGCTGGCCGGCTTGTTGTCCATGCGCACGGTCTTCTCGGCGCCGTCGTAGCGATAGGTCACGTTGTAGCCCTTCACCACGTCGTTGGTGCCCATGGCAATGCGGTTGCCCGGCTTGCTGGCCATGCGCATGGTGCCGGTGGTGCCGTCCTCGTTGCGGTAGGTCACGTTGTAGCCGGTGACGCGGCTCGACTCGGAGGTCGCGGTCTCGGTGTGGCACTGGCGCTCGGTGCGGTTGACCACGCGGCCACCCACATGGCGCTTGTCGATCTGGTTGCCGATGAAGCCACCGGCCACGGCACCGGCCGCGGTCGCGGCCTTCTTGCCGTTACCACCGCCAACCTGGTTGCCGAGCAGGCCGCCGACCACCGCGCCGACCACGGTGCCGCCGACGTTGCCGTCACGCTCCGGCAGGCGCTCCTGCACGGTCACGTCCTGGCAGACTTCATGCGGGGTCTGGGTCGTGGAGGTCTCGCGCACCGCATCGGTGCCGATCACGGTGGCGTAGGCCTTCTGCTTTTCGGTGATCGGGTCGACCTTCAGCACATCGGCATATTCCAGCCCACGCGGTGCCGACGGGTCGAGCGTGTCACCACGCGCGCCATCGTCAGTGGCGTTGCCATCGACCAGGCGCGATTCGCCATTGGGGGTTCCGGCGCTAATGGAATCAGGCGACGTGTCGCCGCTCTTCATGAAGGCGGCGGTGGCGATACCACCGACCAGCAGCGCGCCCGCTGCGACCAGGACAGTTGTAGTTGTGCTTTTCATGACCTGCTCCTTGCGGACCATCCGCAACGTTCTCGGACCAGATTGCAGCATGCGCTGCCTGAACGGAATCTCCACATTTCCTGCTCATTCCCGTAACCCATTCAGCATCGGGAAATGCTGGGCCCGTGGTAGCGTTTGCATATTCCCCAGGAGGACCCCCGCCATGGCCAACCCGATGCTGCTGCCGGTACTGCAATGGGCGCGCCGGCTGCGCTACCCCACCCTGTTCAAGCTCACCGCAGGCCTGTTCGTACTGACCCTGTTCATCCCCGACCCGATCCCGTTCGTCGATGAACTGGTGCTCGGCTTCGGCACCCTGCTGCTGGCCAACTGGAAAAGCCGCAACACCGCCACGGCGCCGCCGTCGCTGGAACAGCGTTGAGCCTGCTGGTCGACAGCCACTGCCACCTCGATGCCGGCGAGTTCGACAGTGACCGCGCCGCCGTGATCGCACGCGCGCAGGCCGCTGGCGTGCGCCTGCAGGTGGTGCCGGCGGTGACCGCGGCCAGCTGGCCGACGCTGCGCGAGGTCTGCCAGCAGGCGCCGGGGCTTTACCCGGCCTACGGCCTGCACCCGATGTTCCTGTCCGAGCACCGGCCCGGCCACCTGCCGCTGCTGCGCGAGTGGATCGAGCGCGAACGCCCCTGCGCGATCGGCGAATGCGGCCTGGACTTCTTTGTCGAAGGCCTGGATGCCGAGACGCAGCAGGCGTACTTCCTCGGCCAGCTGCAACTGGCCCGTGAGTTCGAGCTGCCGGTGATCGTGCATGCACGGCGCGCGGTGGACGTGGTGATCGCCGCGATCCGTCGCATCGGCGGCCTGCGCGGCGTGGTGCACAGCTTTTCCGGCAGTCCGGAACAGGCGGCACAACTGCACCGGCAGGGCTTCCTGCTCGGGCTCGGCGGCCCGTTGACCTACGAACGCGCGCAGCGCCTGCAGCGACTGGTGCGCGACATGCCGCTGGAACAGCTACTGCTGGAGACCGACGCGCCCGACCAGCCTGACGCCGGCATCCGCGGCCAGCGCAACGAACCGGCACGGCTGGCGGTCATCGCCCGCCACGTGGCCGCGCTGCGCGGGATGGAGCTGGACGCAGTGGCCCAGGCCACGACGGAGAATGCACGACGCCTGTTCGCGCTGCCGGCAATGTAACGGCAGGTGCCGGCCGCTGGCCGGCACGATCCATCACACCTCGCTGGCCTCTACCGCTTCGGCCTTCACTTTCTTCGGCTCCAGCAGCATTTCCAGCGCCTTGCCCACCGCCGCGAACGCGAACGCGCCAGTGATATGGGTCGCCGCACCCAGGCCGGCGCCGCAGTCCAGCTTCAACGCCGCATCGGCGCCAAGGTTCGGGCGGATGCCACAGACGCTGCCATCAGCCTGCGGATACTTCACGTTCTCCAGCGAATACACTGCCGGCACACCGAAATAGCGCTTGGCGTTCTTCGGGAAATTGAACTCGCTGCGCAGCTTCTTGCGGATCAGCGCCAGCATGGCGTCGTGCTCGGTGCGCGAGACGTCGCGGATGCGCACCAGGGTCGGATCGGTACGGCCACCGGCGGCACCGACGGTCAGCAGCGGCAGCTTGCGGCGACGGCACCAGGCAATCGTCTCGACCTTGACCCGGAAGCTGTCGCAGGCATCGATCACCAGATCGAAGCCCCGGTCCAGCAGCTCCGCCATGTTCGACACGGTCAGGAACGCCTGCACGGCATCGACCTCGATGTCCGGATTGATCGCGCGGCAGCGCTCGGCCATCGCCTCGGCCTTGTTGCGGCCGTAGTTGCCTTCCATCGCCGGCAGCTGCCGGTTGGTGTTGGAGACGCAGATGTCATCGGCATCGATCAGGGTCAGGTGGCCCACCGCCGAGCGGGCCAGCGCTTCCACCACCCATGAGCCGACGCCGCCCATGCCCACCACCGCCACGCGGCTACCCTGCAAGCGCTCGAGCGCACCCACGCCATACAGCCGTTCGATGCCGGCGAAGCGTTGTTTGACCTGTTCATTCATCCCGCTATTTTAACGTGCAGGCGCCAGCGCCTGCAGCGCGCCGGCATCGAACCCACCGTTGCACGCCCGGAGAGCCCGCCATGAACGCCAGCCCACCCCGCCGTCCGTCCACCGCCTACCGCTATCTGTTCGTGCTCGGCCTGGGACTGTTGATCGGCCTGATCGCCACGGTGATGGTGGGCCGCGCCCTGCAGGCGCGCCGCGACCCGTTCCCGGACAGTCTGATGCAGGTGATGCAACGGCAATCGCAGCTGCTGCAGCAGGCCCAGCAGCAGAACCGCTGCAGCCTGGCCGACAGCGTGCCGCGCCTGCAGGCCCTGCGCCTGCTGTCCAACGACCTCGATCTGGCCTTTCCCGGGCTGAAGGACAACGCGCAGTTCCAGCAGCATGCCAGCCAGCTGCGTGGCAACCTCAACGCCGCCCTGGCCGCGCCGCCCAGCGACTGCACGGCCCTGGCCCAAGTGGTGGAAACCGTGCAGGCCGACTGCCGCGCCTGCCACCAGGACTTCCGCTGAGCCGCATTCATCCTGCAGCCGGGCAAGGCATGCACGGTTGGCGCGTCGTTCACGTTCGAAAGGAGACGATTCGTCCACCCTGCTGCATGACGCAGTACCACCCCAGACACCCGCCTTCACGGCCAGGAGACGCCCCATGAAGATCCAGCTCATTGCCGCCAGCGCCATCGCTACCCTCGCCCTGGCAGGCTGTGCCACCTCGCCTGGCTACGGCGGTGGTGGTTACAACAACGGCTACAACAATGGCGGCTACGGCAACAACGGCGGTTACAACCAGGGCCGCTGCGCTGACTGCGGCATCGTCACCCGCATCAACACCGTGCAGTCCGGCCGTACCGCCCCCAGCGCGACCGGCGCGATCCTGGGCGGCATCGTCGGCGCCGTGGCCGGCCACGAGATCTCCGACCACACCGGTGGCAGCCGTGGCAACAAGAACATCGCCGCCGCTGCGGGCGCAGTCGGTGGCGCGCTGGCCGGCAACCAGATCCAGAAGAACGTGACCAGCGACACCTACGACATCAGCGTGCGCATGGACGATGGCCGCACCATCGTGGTCAACCAGCGTGACCTCGGCGGCATCCGCGAAAACACCTACGTGCGCGTGGTCAACGGCAAGGTCATCCTGCGCTGATCCGCACCGGGCCATGCGCAACGAAAAAGGCCCGCTTGCGCGGGCCTTTTTCATGCCGACAGGCGGCGGGCATTACACCGGCTGCACCTTGTCAGCCTGCAGACCCTTCTGGCCCTGCACGACTTCGAAGCTCACAGTCTGGCCTTCCTTGAGGCTCTTGAAGCCCTGGGTCTCGATGGCGCGGAAGTGCACGAACACGTCCTCGCCATTCTGCCGGCTGATGAAGCCGAAGCCCTTCGCATCATTGAACCACTTTACGGTACCGGTCTCGCGATCAGCCATCTCACTAACTCCCTTTGACTCTCTCTTGTTGTTGGAAACGCCTGGTGGGCGGCTGACAAGCAAGGGGGAAGCGAGGTGCATCGATGCAGCGGATCGGGAAGATCTTGCTTCATCAGGCCACGATCCACGGTGACCTTGCCAAGCTCAGCGACTGCAACTTAACCCGCCCAAAACGAAAAAGCAACTGGCAAAATCTTTCACTGTCAACCCCAAAACGGCCACCATACGGGACAGCATGGGACTCTCATTCATCTTATATCTGCTAGCGGTCATTTTTGTCCTGGTCGGCATCGCCGGGATCATCCTGCCAGCCCTCCCCGGCATCCCGCTGGTATTCATCGGACTGCTGCTGGCGGCCTGGGCCGACGGCTTCGCCCATGTGGGCTGGCCAACCCTGGTCGCACTGGGTGTACTGACCGTGCTCTCGCTGCTGGTGGACGTGCTGGCCACAGTGGTGGGCGCACAACGGGTGGGCGCCAGCCGGAGGGCGCTATGGGGCACGTTCCTCGGCAGCATCGTCGGCCTGTTCTTCATGCCGATCGGCCTGTTCGCCGGCCCGTTGATCGGCGCCCTGCTCGGCGAGTACTGGCACACCCGCGAGCTGGGCCGCTCGACCAAGGTCGGCCTGGCCACCTGGCTCGGCATCCTGCTCGGCCTGGCGCTGAAGCTGGCGGTGGTGATCGCGATGCTGGGGTTGTTCGCCTTCGCCTGGTTCCTGTGACCAGTGCAGCCTTCACGCTACACGCACGCAGTGGCCGTGCATAAACCGTAGGGGCTGGCCGCGATCCGGTACAGCCGCCACACTGTGCAATTCCCGTATTCACCGAAGGGCCTGCTGGAATGACCCTCCCCCCGCTGCTTCCCCGCCTCGCGCCGCTGGCGCTGGCCCTGGCCAGTGCGCCGCTGGCCGCGCAGGAATTCGTGCCCAGCACCGACACCTCGCCGGCGGCGTGTGCCGCCATCACCACCGACGCCGCGCGCCTGGCCTGCTATGACCGCCTGTTCGCGCACACCCCGCAGGCCACGGCCGCTGCCGACGCCGCTGCCGAGGCGGCCGCGCAGGCCCGTCGCGAAGAGCGCCAGACCGCACGCGTGAGCCAGGGCGAAGAGAAACTGCGCGAACGGGTCAGCGACCTGTTCCGTCCGGCAGCACCGGACAGCGCGCTGGCCAACGCCGGACGCGGTTCGCTGCTGGACAGCCGCTGGGAGCTGGCCGAGGACTCCAAGCTGGGCCCGTTCCAGCTGCGTGCCTACAAGCCGGTATACCTGCTGCCGGCGTTCTGGACCAGCGACCGCAACACCACGCCGCATTCGCCGAACCCGGCCAACACGGTCACCACCCCGCAGGTGCTCGACAGTGCAGAACTGAAGTTCCAGATCAGCTTCAAGACCAAGATCGCCGAGAACCTGTTCGGCGACAACGGCGATATCTGGGCCGGCTACACCCAGAGCTCGCGCTGGCAGGCCTACAACGGCGAGGATTCGCGCCCGTTCCGCGAAACCAATTACGAGCCGGAAGTGATGATGGTATTCCGCAACGGCTACTCGATCGGTGGCTGGCGCGGGCGCATGACCGGCATCGCACTGAACCATCAGTCCAACGGCCGCGCTGATCCGCTGTCGCGCAGCTGGAACCGGGTGATGCTCAACATCGGCCTGGACCGTGAGAACTGGGCACTGGTGCTGCGTCCGTGGTACCGCATTCCCGAGACCCGCAGCGACGACAACAATCCGGACATCGAGGACTACATGGGCCGCGGTGACGCGACCCTGACCTGGAACCGCAACGGCCATGAAGTCTCGCTGATGGCGCGTCATTCGCTGCGCACCGGCAGCCGCTCGCACGGCGCCCTGCAGCTGGATTACGGCTTCCCGATCAGCAACCTGCTGCGCGGCCATGTGCAGATCTTCGACGGCTACGGCGAAAGCCTGATCGACTACAACCACAAAGCCACCTACGTGGGTGTGGGCGTGTCGCTGCTGGAGTGGTTCTGATGGACGTGACGATCTGGCATAACCCGGCCTGCAGCAATTCGCGCGGCGCCCTGAAGCTGATCCGCGATGCGGGCTTCGAGCCGGAGGTGATCGAGTACCTCGGCAATCCCCCCGATGTGGCCACACTGCGCCAGGTGCTGGCCGAATCCGGATTGAGCGCGCGTGATCTGGTGCGCAGCAAGGAATCGCAGTTCGCCGAACTGGGCCTGGAAGATGCGGACGAGGCCACGCTGCTGGCCTCGATGGCCGAACACCCGCGCCTGATCAACCGCCCCGTGGTGCGCACGCCCAAGGGCACACGGACGTGCCGCCCGCCGGAAACGGTGCTGGAGATCCTCTAGCCCGAAAAAGGGGACGGAGGGAATTAAGTCGTTTGTGCACAAACGACTTAATTCCCTCCGTCCCCTTTTTTGGTTATCGCCAGTCGGTGATGCCCTCGCGGCGATACACCTCGGCGAACGCCGGGCGCGCCTTCATCGACGTGGCATGCGCCTTCAGCACCGGCCAGGTGTCGCTGGGCTTCGGCATGCCGCGCGACCAGCGCATCAGCATCACCAGCATGTAGTCGACCACGCAGGGCGTGGCGCCCAGCAGGTAGGGACCATGCACCTGCAGGTGCGTGGCGACATGCTGCCAGGCCGCTTCAAGGCGCTGACGGGCCATCTCGCGGCTCGCCTCGATATTCGCCTCCCCCGCCATTTCATGCGGGTAGAACCAGGCGCGATAGGCGGGCTGCAGCGTATTGGCACACCAGAACATCCATCGGTAGGCCTCGGCACGCTGTGGCGTGCCCACCGGGGGCAGCAGGTTGGCGCCCGGATGGCGATCAGCCAGATACAACGCAATGGCCGCCGCTTCGGTCAGTACCAAGCCATCGATCAGCAGCGTCGGCACCACACCGGCCGGATTCAGCGCCAGGTACTCCGCCGACTTGTGCTCGCGCGCGTCGAAATCCAGCAGCACCAACTCGTGCTCGATGCCCAGCTCGATCAACAGCCAATGCACCACGAGGGCGGCAGTACTGGTCGAACCATACAGCGTGGTGCTCATGCGGAAGATCCTGTGCAGGTGGATCCGCCGATTATGCGCCCGCGCGCGCGATCGTTGCTCAGCCGCAGCTGCTCATGCAGGAATCCCGGCGTTCGCCACAGGACATCATCGGCGCGCGCATCGTGCAGTCATGCGCCTTCAGTTCGCAGGCACGGCGCAGTTCGGGGTTGGCAACGTCCTTGCAGCGCTTGTCCGGCGCAGGCACCGCCTGCTGCTCGCAGCTGAAGGCACTGTTGCCGGTGCTGCCCCGCGCCATGCAGCTGCGATAGTCGGCCTGGCACTGCATGCGGCACTGCGAGGAGGCGGAGAAATCCGCACCTTCATAGGATGACGTTGTGCTGCAGCCGGCCAGGACCAGCAAGAACACAGCCGCGACGGATCGATGCAGGCGCATGGGCACATCCAGTGCAGGGGAGTGCCGACCCTAGCAGACTACGGTTACTCGTGCATGCACCTACGCGTGCCGCGATCAGTACACGGGAGTACCGGTGTCGGTGCGGACGTCATTCACGGTACCGCCGCAGGAGAGCAGGCACTGGGCGTACGGGGCACTGCATGAAGGAAGCGCCGGGGGACCGCAGTAGTTGCCGGCACCGTTGCCCCCTTCGCAGTTGTGCCGCTGCTTGTCGTCGGCGATACCACTGCAACGGCTGATGATCCGGCTCTTCTCGCTTTCGCAGCTCCGCTGATCCGATTCGGCACGGGCGCGGTTGTGGAAGTCGCACGTCGCCTTCTGGCTCTCGCAGACCGACGCGCAGATCTTCCCCGCTTCGTGGGTGGGTGGCTCGACGAAATAACGTGGCCCGCAGGCGCTGCACGCCAGCGTAGCGACCAGCAACACGAAAACACGCGACCACCGCAGCACGATGGACTCCCTTCCAGTACGCCGGCCAGTACGCTAGCAGAGCAGGCCGCGCGCGGGCAGGCTGCACACAACAACGGCGCCACGCGGGCGCCGTTGCCTGAAACGGAAGCGGAAGACTTACTCCACCACCACCGGAATCTTGCCGATGCGGGCCTGCCATTCGCGCGGGCCGGTCTTGTGTACCGATTCGCCAGTGGAATCCACTGCCACGGTCACCGGCATGTCCTGCACGGTGAACTCGTAGATCGCTTCCATGCCCAGATCAGCGAAACCGACCACCTTGGCCGCCTTGATCGCCTTGGACACGAGGTAGGCCGAACCGCCGACCGCCATCAGGTAGGCCGACTTGTGCTTCTTGATCGCCTCGATTGCGGCCGGGCCGCGCTCGGCCTTGCCGACCATACCCAGCAGGCCGGTCTGCGCCAGCACCTGCTCGGTGAACTTGTCCATACGGGTCGCCGTGGTCGGGCCGGCCGGGCCCACCACTTCGTCGCGCACCGGATCAACCGGGCCCACGTAGTAGATGAAACGCCCCTTCAGGTCGACCGGCAGTTCCTCGCCCTTGTTGAGCATGTCGACCATGCGCTTGTGCGCGGCGTCACGGCCGGTCAGCAGCTTGCCGTTGAGCAGCAGGGTCTGGCCCGGCTTCCAGCTGGCCACGTCCTCCGGCGTGATCGTGTCCAGGTCCACCCGGGTGCCCTTGGACGCGTCATAGGTCAGCTTCGGCCAGTCTTCCAGCGACGGCGGGTCCAGCATCACCGGGCCGCTGCCGTCCAGGGTGAAGTGCGCGTGGCGGGTGGCCGCGCAGTTCGGGATCATCGCCACCGGCAGGTTGGCCGCGTGGGTCGGGTAATCGTTGATCTTGATGTCGAGCACGGTGGTCAGGCCACCCAGGCCCTGCGCACCGATACCCAGTGCATTGACCTTCTCGTACAGCTCCAGGCGCAGCTCTTCGATGCGGTTGGACGCACCACGGGCCTGCAGCTCGGTGATGTCGATCGGCTCCATCAGCGCTTCCTTGGCCAGCAGCATCGCCTTTTCGGCGGTGCCACCGATGCCGATGCCGAGCATGCCCGGCGGACACCAGCCGGCGCCCATGGTCGGCACGGTCTTCAGCACCCAGTCGACGATCGAGTCGGACGGATTGAGCATGGCGAACTTGGTCTTGGCTTCCGAGCCACCGCCCTTGGCGGCGACGATCACGTCGACCGTGTTGCCCGGCACCACCTTGACGTTGACCACGCCCGGGGTGTTGTCCCTGGTGTTGATGCGCTTGCCGGCAGGATCAGCCAGCACCGAGGCGCGCAGCTTGTTGTCCGGGTGCATGTAGGCGCGGCGCACGCCTTCATTGGCCATGTCTTCCACGCCCATGGTGGCGTCATCCCAACGCACGTCCATGCCGATTTCCAGGAACACGGTGACGATGCCGGTGTCCTGGCAGATCGGACGGTGGCCTTCGGCGCACATGCGCGAATTGATCAGGATCTGCGCCATCGCCTCCTTCGCGGCCGGTGACTCCTCGCGCTCGTAGGCGGCGGCAAGGTTCTTGATGTAGTCGACCGGGTGGTAGTACGAGATGTACTGCAGCGCGTCGGCGATGGACTGGATGAGGTCTTCCTGCTTGATCGATGTCACGTCTTGCTCGCTTGCTCGAGGCTGGCGGGGGTAATCCGCCCATTTTACCCCCTCCCCCGGCCGCGGGGTGGTAGTGCCGGCCGCCGGCCGGCACTATCCGCGCAAGCCCTCTGTCACGCCATGCGCCACTGCGGCGTCCTTGCCCACATGAACGCTGAAACCGCTTTCCAGACCCACCGCCCGCGCCTGATGGCCCTGGCCTACCGCCTGCTCGGCAGCCGCGCCGACGCCGAAGACGTCGTCCAGGATGCCTGGCTGCGCTGGTCCGGCGCCGACCCGGCGGCCGTCCGCGACCCCGAAGCCTGGCTGGTCACCACCACCACCCGGCTTGGCCTGGACCGGCTGCGCGCGGCCAAGCGCGAGCGCATGCACTACGTCGGCCCCTGGCTGGCCGAGCCACTGGCGGTCACCCTGGAGCCCGACCCGGCGCCCGGCCCGGCGCAGCTGCATGCGCTGGCCGACGATGTCTCGGTCGCCTTCCTGACCCTGCTCGAACAGCTCGGCCCCGAGGAACGCGCCGCCTTCCTGCTGAAGGAGGCGTTCGACCACGACTACCGCGAAATCGCCGACCTGATCGGCCACAGCGAAGCCAACTGCCGGCAGCTGGTGCATCGGGCCCGGCAGCGCCTGCAATCCGGGCGCCCACGCTTCAATGCCGATGCCAGCCAGCACCGGCAGCTGCTGGCGCGCTTCATGGATGCCTCGCAGCGTGGCGACAGCGAAGCAATCCGGGCCCTGCTGCACACCAACGCGCAGCTGGTCTCCGACGGCGGCGGCGTGGTCACCGCAGCGGTACGCCCGCTGCTGGGCGCCGAGCGCATCGGCCGCCTGTTCTGGGCCATCGCACGTCGTGGCGCGGTGCATCCGGCGCAGCTGGGCTACGTCAACGGCGAGCCGGCGATCCTGCGCTTCCATGGCGATCGGCTGCACTCGGTCACCACCATCGAAGTGGCCGATGGCCGCATCGCCAACGTGTACAGCGTGCTGAATCCGGAAAAACTGCCGTCGGTTGTCACGCGCGATGGCGGTGCGGCGTCCTGGTAATGAAAGGCGGCCAACGTGGCCGCCATGGAGCCGAAAATGTCCGACCACGCCTCTCCCCGCGTCCCCTACACCCGCCTGGCCGCCGAGGCCTTCAAGGGCCTGTTGGCCACCAGCCAGGCGGTGCATGACAGTTCGATCGACCCGACCCTGATGGAACTGGTGTTCCTGCGCGTGTCGCAGCTCAACGGCTGCGGCTACTGCATGGACATGCACGGCACCGCGCTGCGCAAGGGCGGCATCGAGCCGCGCAAGCTGGACACCCTGCCCGCGTGGCACGAAAGCCGCTTCTTCGATGCACGCGAACGCGCAGCGCTGGGCTGGGCCGAGGCGCTGACCCGCTTGACCGACGGTGCGCCGTCGCAGGAAGCGTTCGACGCGCTGGCGCCACACTTCGATGAGAAGGGCATCAGTGATCTGAGCATGGGCATTGCGGTGATCAACGCCTGGAACCGATTGGGCGCGGGCCTGCTGCCACCGCTGCCGTAAGAGGGTTTTGTTGGCCGGGCTGCCGCCCGGCACCCGCAGAGGCAACAACCAGAGCAACATCAAAAGCCGGCGCTACTGTGGGTTGGCGGGGCGGGTCAGGTCGCAGGGGACGCTGCAAGTACGTCCATGTAAGCTCGGTCGCCGCTTGCTCGTGTGCGCTGTCCTGCGCACACGGCAAGACCGGGGTTGGGCGTCCTGCCCAACCCGCCCGAGGCATGCCTCGTGCCCATGCGGCTCACGCCCCTGCGACCTGACCCACCCCGCCCTCGACAGACTTCTACTGCTGATGGCAGGTGTCGACCTTGGTCGACACGGTAGATCCACGCCATGCGTGGATACGGGGGGCTGGATCCCTTCGCTTTGCAAAGGGATCTGATCCCGGTGCCGGCCACACGGCTGCACTGACCCCCTCTGCACGTATCAGGCGCGCACAATACGGGCATGCCTGCTCCCCCCACCGCTGGCGCCGACGCCGCGAAGAAACCCAGCCTGCGCCAGCGCTTCAGGGCGATGCGCAACCTGCCGCCGTTCCTGCGCATGGTCTGGAAGACCAGCCCCGCGCTTACCCTGGCCAGCCTTGGCCTGCGCCTGATCCGTGCCCTGCTGCCGGTGGCAATGCTCTACGTCGGCAAGCTGATCATCGACAGCGCCCTGCACCTGAGCCAGCACGATGCCGGCTTCCCGCCGCTGGGCGAAGCGCTGTCCAGCGGCCTGCTCAACCCACTGCTGGGCCTGCTGGCGCTGGAATTCGGACTGGCCATCGCCTCGGACCTGCTCGGCCGGTTGGTCAGCTATGCCGACGCCCTGCTTTCCGAACTGTTCGCCAACGTCACCAGCATCCGGCTGATGGAACACGCGGCAACGCTGGATCTGGAGGACTTCGAGGATCCGGACCTGCAGGACAAGCTGGACCGCGCGCGGCGCCAGACCATGGGCCGGATGAACCTGATGAGCCAACTGTTCGGCCAGGTGCAGGACGCGATCACCGTGGCCAGCCTCGCCGTCGGCCTGCTGGTGTACGCGCCGTGGCTGATCCTGCTGCTGGCGCTGGCGCTGGTGCCGGCCTTCATCGGCGAATCGCACTTCAACGCGGCCGGCTACAGCCTCAATTTCCAGTGGACGCCCGAGCGCCGCCAGCTCGACTACCTGCGCCAGCTCGGCGCCAGCGTGGAAACGGCCAAGGAAGTGAAGATCTACAACCTGCACCGCTTCCTGGTAGAGCGTTACCGGCGGCTGTCAGTGGCGCTGTTCCAGGCCAACCGGGCGCTGGCCCGGCGGCGTGCGTTCTGGGGCACGCTGCTGGCCGCGCTGGGCACGCTGGGCTACTACACCGCCTATGCCTACATCGCCTGGCGCACGGTGCGCGGCGACTTCTCGATCGGCGACCTGACCTTCCTTGCCGGCAGCTTCCTGCGCCTGCGCCAGCTGCTGGAAGGCCTGCTGATCGGCTTTTCGCAGGTGGCCAGCCAGGCGCTGTACCTGGATGACCTGTTCTCGTTCTTCCAGATCGAGCCGGAAATCCACTCGCGGGAAGGCGCCGTGCGCGTGCCGCAGCCGATCCGCCAGGGCTTCGTGTTCGAGAACGTCGGCTTCCGCTATCCCGATGCCGAACAGTGGGCGGTGCGCCATCTGGATTTCCAGCTGCACGCCGGCGAAGTGCTGGCCCTGGTCGGCGAGAACGGAGCGGGCAAGACCACGCTGGTGAAGCTGCTGGCGCGGCTGTACGAACCGGACGAGGGCCGCATCCTGCTCGATGGCCGTGACCTGCGCGACTACGACCTGGACGACCTGCGCGCGAACCTCGGGGTGATCTTCCAGGACTTCGTGCGCTACAACCTCAGCGCCGGCGAGAATATCGGCGTCGGCCAGGTCGAGGCGATGGACGACCAGGCACGCATCGCCGACGCCGCGCGGCGCGGCATGGCCGAGGACGTGATCGACGACCTGCCCGGCGGCTACGACCAGCTGATCGGCCGCCGCTTCAAGCAGGGCGTGGACCTGTCCGGTGGCCAATGGCAGAAGATCGCCATTGCCCGCGCGTGGATGCGCAATGCGCAGGTGATGATCCTGGATGAGCCAACCGCAGCGCTGGATGCCCGAAGTGAGTTTGAAGTGTTCCAGCGGTTCAGGGAACTGGCGGATAATCGCACCGCAGTATTGATTTCCCACCGTTTTTCCTCGGTACGCATGGCCGATCGCATCCTGGTGCTGGCCGATGGCCGCATCGAGGCCAGCGGCACCCATGAGCAGCTGATGGCCCAGGGAGGACGGTACGCCGAGCTGTTCGAGCTGCAGGCGGCGGGTTACCGCTGAGAACGCCTCTCGTTCCGCCTAATGAGAACCCGTCTCATTTGAGATAGAATCACCCCCGACGACTTTCGATAGATACGCCCATGTCCTCCGCTTTCGGCGCCGAAACGGTGCTTGAGGTCCGTCACTGGACCGACGCCTACTTCAGCTTCACCACCACCCGCGACAGCGGCTTCCGCTTCGAGAACGGCCAGTTTGTGATGATCGGCCTGGAAACCGAGGCGCGGCCGTTGCTGCGCGCCTATTCCATCGCCAGCGCCAACTGGGAAGAGCATCTGGAGTTCTTCAGCATCAAGGTGCAGGACGGACCGCTGACCTCGCGCCTGCAGCACATCAAGCCGGGCGACAAGGTGCTGGTTGGCAAGAAACCCACCGGCACCCTGCTGATCAGCGACCTGCACCCGGGCAAGAACCTGTATCTGCTGGGCACCGGCACCGGCATGGCACCGTGGCTGTCGGTCATCAAGGACCCGGAAACCTACGAGCGCTTCGAGAAGGTGATCCTGTGCCACGGCGTGCGCTACGAAAAGGACCTGGCCTACCGCGATTACTTCGAGAAGGAACTGCGTGAGCATGAGTTCCTGGGCGAGATGATCGGCGACAAGCTGCTGTACTACCCGGCCGTCACCCGTGAACCGTTCGCCAACCAGGGCCGCCTGACCCAGCTGATGGAGAGCGGCGAGATGCAGCGCACCCTCGGCCTGCCGGAGCTGAGCCCGGAAAACGACCGCGCGATGATCTGCGGCAGCCCGCAGATGCTGGCCGACCTGCGCACCGTGCTCGACGCGCGTGGCTTCCAGGTCTCGCCGCGCATCGGCCAGCCGGGCCACTACGTGTTCGAGCGCGCGTTCGTCGAGAAGTAAAGCGCGGGGCACCGCCCCCGCCTCTGCACCCGACCTGTTGCATGCCCTGCGCATTGCCGGCATGGTCCGCCACACACGGGCCGATGGCCCTCCTGGGGAATACACGGATGATGGACACATGGATCCCGCACCGGATGCGGGCGTGGGCGATTGCCGGTCTTCTGCTGGCGGCGGCTCCGGCGTGGGCTGCGCCGCCCGCCCGTGGCGACGTGCCGCCGCAGGCACTGGGCAACGACCGCAAGGGCAATCCGGTCAATCTGGCCGAGCAGCGCGGCAAGGTCGTGATCGTGACCTTCTGGGCCTCCTGGTGCGGCCCCTGCCGCAAGGAACTTCCGATCCTGGCCCATCTGCAACAGGTGGTCGGCGAGGACGCGTTGAAGGTCTACGCGGTCAACTGGGGCGAACCCCGACTGGAAGTCAGCCGTCTGATCCGTCAGCGCGACTGGCCGAAGCTGGAGTACCTGCATGATCCCGGCGGCGCGCTGGCCGAGCAATTCGGCATCGTCGCAGTACCCCACATGTTCATCGTCGGCCGCGACGGCACCATCGCCCATGCCCACCGCGGCTACAGCGAGGCCAGCCTGCCGCAGATCATGCAACAGGTGATCGATGCACTGCCCGAAGAGGTGCGCAACCGCGAGGCAGGGGCGGCGCCGCTGGGGCACTGACGCCGTACATCGCCTCCAGCGCGAACAAGGGCGTGTTACAACAGCGCTTCGATCTCGTCGCGCAGCTGCTCCGGCTTGGTGGTGGGCGCATGCCGCGACACCACCCGCCCCTGGCGATCGACCAGGAACTTGCTGAAATTCCACTTGATGCGGGTGCTGCCCAGCAGGCCGCGCTTCTCGCGTGACAGCCAGGCCCACAAGGGATCCGCGCCCTCGCCGTTGACCTCGATCTTCTCCGACAACGGGAAGCTGACCGGGTAATCCAGCGAACAGAACTGGCGGATCTGCGCCGCGTCCCCCGGCTCCTGTGCGCCGAACTGGTTGCAGGGGAAGCCGATCACCACCAGGCCACGCTCGCGGTAGTCCTGCCACAGCTGCTCCAGCCCGGTGTACTGCGGGGTGAAACCACAGCGGCTGGCCACGTTCACCAGCAACAAGGGACGGCCCCGGTACTGATCCAGCACCTGCGGCTGGCCGTCGAGGTCACGGAAGCTGAAATCGTAGGCGCTGGTCATGATGGCGGGCCGTGGGCGGTGAATGCATGGTACCCGCGCCCGGCCCCACCAGCATGCCTTTTGACACAAGTGCGGGCGCGGCCGGCCGGGTTAACCTCGGGCCCTTGTCTGCCTTACCGGAGTTCCTACCTTGACCACTCGCCTTGCCCTTGCCGTGGCCATGTCCCTCGGCCTTGCCCTGCCCGCCTTCTCCGCCGGCGCCGCCACCCCGGCTGCCAGCACCCATGCCCAGCAGGCCAATCCGTTCTTCGCCGAAAGCCCGCTGCCGCTGCACTTCCCGCAGTTCGACAAGATCAAGGACAGCGACTTCGCCCCGGCCTTCGACGCCGGCATGGCGCAGCAGCTGAAGGAAGTGGAGGCCATCGCCAACAACAAGGCCAAGCCGACCTTCGACAACACCATCATCGCGCTGGAAAAGAGCGGTGACATCCTCGACCGCGCGACCACCGTGTTCTTCAGCCTGGTGGGCGCCGATACCAACGACACCCGCAAGAAGCTGCAGGCCGACTACTCGGCGAAGTTCGCCGCGCACAGCGATGCGATCGCGCTGAACGGCAAGCTGTTCGCGCGCATCCAGGCACTGTACGACACCCGCAGCCAGCTGGGCCTGGACGCCGAAGGCGTGCGCCTGGTCGAGAAGTACTACGACAACTACGTGCGCGCCGGCGCCAAGCTGTCCGACGCCGACAAGGCCAAGCTGAAGGAAATGAACGCCGAGCTGGCCAACCTGGGCACCAAGTTCAGCCAGAACGTGCAGTCGGAAGTGAACGCTTCGGCAATCACCGTCGACGACGTCAAGGAGCTGGACGGCCTGTCCAAGGAGCAGATCGCCGCCGCTGCCGAAGCCGCCAAGGCCCGCGGCCAGGACGGCAAGTACGTGATCACCCTGCTCAACACCACCGGCCAGCCGCCGCTGACCAACCTGGCCAACCGCGCCCTGCGCCAGAAGATCTACGAAGCGTCGGTCAGCCGTGGCAGCCGTGGCGGTGAGTTCGACAACACCGCGCTGGTCTCGCGCATCATGCAGCTGCGTGCCGACAAGGCCAAGCTGATGGGCTTCCCGAACTTCGCCGCCTACAACCTGACCAACCAGACCGCCAAGACCCCGGAAGCGGTCAATGCGATGCTGGGCAAGCTGGCCCCGGCCGCCGTGGCCAACGCCAAGCGCGAAGCCGCCGACCTGCAGGCGATGATCGACCAGGAACAGAAGGCCGCGGGCAAGCCGACGTTCAAGCTGGAACCGTGGGACTGGGCCTTCTACAGCGAGAAGGTGCGCCAGGCCAAGTACAACTTCGACGAGTCGCAGCTGAAGCCGTACTTCGAAATGAAGAACGTGCTGGAGAACGGCGTGTTCCATGCCGCCAACCTGGAATTCGGCCTGACCTTCAAGCAGCGCACCGACCTGCCGGTCTACCACGATGACGTCACCGTCTACGACGTGTTCGACGCCGACGGCAGCCAGCTGGCGATCTTCATCTTCGACCCGTATGCACGCGCCTCAAAGCGCGGTGGTGCGTGGATGAATTCCTACGTTTCGCAGTCCAAGCTGACCGGCTTCAAGCCGGTGGTCGCCAACCACCTGAACATCCCGAAGCCGCCGGCCGGCCAGCCGACCCTGCTGACCTGGGATGAGTTGAACACCACCTTCCACGAGTTCGGCCATGCCCTGCACGGCATGTTCTCCAACGTGAAGTACCCGTACTTCTCGGGCACCTCGGTGCCGCGTGACTTCGTCGAGTTCCCCTCGCAGGTCAACGAGATGTGGGCCGACAACCCGGTCATCCTGAAGAACTACGCCAAGCACTACCAGAACGGTTCGGCGATGCCGCAGGCGCTGCTGGACAAGGTGCTGGCGGCGGCCAAGTTCAACCAGGGCTTCGCCACCACCGAGTACCTGGGTGCAGCCATGCTTGATCAGCGCTGGCACCAGATCGGCGCCGACCAGGTGCCGGCCGCCAAGGACGTGATGGCCTTCGAGCGCGCCGCGCTGGAGAAGGACGGCATCTACTACGCGCCGGTTCCGCCGCGCTACAAGACCCCGTACTTCAGCCACATCATGGGTGGCTACTCGGCCGGCTACTACGCCTACATCTGGTCCGAAGTGCTCGACGCCAACACCCAGAAGTGGTTCAAGGACAACGGCGGCCTGAGCCGCAAGAACGGCGACCACTTCCGCGCCACGCTGCTGTCCAAGGGGGGCAGCGTGGATGCCATGCAGCTGTTCCGCGATTTCGCCGGCCACGAGCCGCAGATCGAACCGCTGCTGGAAAAGCGTGGCCTGACCGGCGCCGGCAACTGATCGCCGCTGCGGCAGCCTGAAACGAAAACCGCCCGGGAAACCGGGCGGTTTTTTTGTTGGGTCATCCACGCATGGCGTGGATGCTCTTGCAGATCAGCGTGGCGCCACGTACCCGCCCGGCACGCCTTCCGGCGACAGCACCAGCTGCCACAACTGCGCATGCCGGCAGCGGAAGGTGGCCATCGATCCGGCCAGGTAGAACCGCCACATGCGGCGGAAATGCTCGTCATAACGCGCATCCAGCCGTGGCCATGCCGCTTCCACGTTGCGCCGCCAGGCTTGCAGGGTCAGGTCGTAATCGGTGCCGAAGTTGTGCCAGTCCTCCAGCACGAAACGGCCTTCGAACGCCCGGGTGATCTGCACTGCCGACGGCAGCATCGAGTTGGGGAAGATGTAGCGCGCGATCCACGGATCGGTGCGATGCCGGGAGATGTTGGTGCCGATGCTGTGCAGCAGCAGCAGGCCACGCGGCGACAGGCAGCGTTTGGCCACTTCGAAGAAGCTGGCGTAGTTCTTGTCGCCGACGTGCTCGAACATGCCGATCGAGAAAATCGCATCGAACGGTTCGTCCAGTTCCCGGTAGTCCTGCAGGCGGATTTCAATCGGCAACCCCGCGCACAGCTCGCGGGCAAACTCGGCCTGTTCCTGCGAAATGGTCACGCCGACGCCGCTGACGCCGTAGCGCTCGGCAGCGAACTTCAGGGCTTCGCCCCAGCCACAGCCGATGTCCAGCACACGCTGACCCGGGCGCAGCCCCAGCTTGCGGCACACCAGGTCGAGCTTGGCTTCCTGCGCGGTGTCGAGATCGTCGGCATTGCGCCAGTAGCCACAGCTGTAGACCAGGCGCTGGCCGAGCATGGCCTGGTAGAGATCGTTGCCGAGGTCGTAGTGGCGGCGGCCGACTTCGTAGCTGCCCTGCCCCACCTGCAGGTTGAACAGGCGCGCCTTCAGCGCATCGGCCACTTCGCGCCAACCGTGCACCCGTTCGTCCAGGTGCGCCTGCATCAGGTGGACGAGGAATTCATCCAGGACGTTGGCATCCCACCAACCCTCCATGTAGCTCTCGCCGAGGCCGAGCGAGCCTTGGCCCATGACCCGCGCGAAGAAGCGCGGGTCATGCACCTGGATATCCTGTGGCTGGGTACCGCCGATGCGGACCCCGGCTTCCTGCAGCAGGCCGGCGACCCGCTCCTGCAACCCTGTATCCACGCCACCTCCTCGACTGCGGTCAACCGCGTGCGAACAGCTCCACGTAGTCCTTGGCCACGTGCGGCAACAGCACCGCCGCCGGTACATCGGCGGTCTGGGTGCCGTCCGAGTATGGACCCACCTGGTAGGGCGGGAAAACAAAGCGCAGTGCCGTGATCTGCCCCTTGTCGTCGGTCAGCGGCTGGAACTGGCTGAAATTGTCGGCCTGCGGGCCGGTACCGTCGGCGATCATGCGCGATGCGTTGCGCAGCGATTCCTGCAGCTGGGCCGGGTCCATGTCCTCGCCGCTGAGCCGCGTGGCCACGCGTTCGCGCAGCTGGTCGGCAACGAAATCACTGATCGCCTTCCAGCCCTTGGCATCGGCCACCAGCTTGTCGGCGCTGAGCATCTGCTGCTGCGCCGGCAGCCACACGAAACGCGCCACCAGCGGCTCGCCGTGGGCGCCACCGGTATAGCGGCTGCCATCGGCACTGACCACCACCAGCTGTGGCGTTTCCAGCAGCTTCTCGAAGCTCAGCGACAGCTCGTAGGGCATGGTCGGCTTGTCATTGCCCAGCCCGTCCAGTGCCTGCTGCAGGTCGCTGCGAGCGCTGGTGGCATAGTCCTGCAGCGCGCGTGCCAGGCCCGGGTAGCGGTCGATGCCGGCCGGGTAGCTGATGCCCACCACTTCGCGTTCGTTGTTCTCGATCACGTCGCGCAGGTCCAGCGGCGCTTCCGTGGCCGGCGTTTCGCCTGCGGCGGTGGTCTCGGCGGCAGGTGCCCCGTCGGCCACCGGTGCCTTTTCGCTCTCACGCTGGCAACCGGCCAGCAACAGCACGCCCACCACGCCGGCCAGCACGCTGCCGTGCAATGGCCGGTTGTTTCCAATCTTCATCGGGATCCCCTGTTCATGTTTGTACATCATCGCCTGCCATGGCTGAAGCGTGGCCCGCTGGCATTCAGCCAACGAGCAGGTCGTGGTACTCCTCATGCCGCTGCAGGAAGGCCTCGGCGTAGGAACACGCCGGCACCACCTTGTACTTCTGCTCACGGGCAAAACGCAGCGCCACACGGGTCAGCTCACCGGCAATGCCCCGGCCGGCGATCGGCTCGGGCACCTCGGTATGCGTGATGACCATGCGCCTGCGTTTGATCTGGTAATCCAGCACCGCCAGCTGTCCGCGCACACGGGCGGTGAAGCGATGGTTGGCCAGGTCGTGTTCGACCTCGTAGGCCAGACCGGGGGGCGTGACCGAAGCCATGGAACTGTCTCCTGCGGCGACTGCGTGGATGGTGCGCAGCCGGGCGCCATGATCGCGTGAAGCCTGAACAGGGGCAAGTCCAGTCCGTTCACGTCAGTTTTCGACCCTCAAGCTGGAGGGCCGGCGGCCGCTATCGCCTGTGGAGGGGTACGGCCAGGCTGGCACGGCCCTTGCGACCGTTGATCATGCGCACCACCGCGGAGGCACCGATGCACCCCAGCGATCCCCATTCCGATACCGACCGCGCCCTGCTGGAGGGCCTGCTGCAACTGGCGGTGGAAGGGCAGACCGAAGACCAGGATTTCCAGCGCATCGGCGAGGAAGTGTTCGCCCGCCTGCTGGACACCTACGGCCAGCAGACCGCGATCTGAGCCTGCCGGGGCGGATCGCTGCCGATCCGCCCCGCTCCCGCCATCAACCGCCGCCGAGGCGGAAGGTCGGGTTGGAAAGCTCGCGCAGGAAGTGGGTGAAGATGCTCGGCTGCATGGCCAGCATGAAGATCACGCCGAACGCCGCGCCCGCCAGGTGGGCGCTGTGGTTGATGCGGTCACCGCCGCGCTTGTCCATCCAGATGCTGTAGCCGACGTAGAACGCGGCGTAGACGATGGCCGGCGCCGGGATGAAGAACACCAGGATGATCGACCACGGCTTGATCAGGATGAAGGCGAACAGCACCGCCGACACCGCCCCGGACGCACCCAGGCTGAGGTAGTTCGGGTTCTTCTGGTTCTTCAGGTAGCTGGGCAGGATCGAGACCAGCAGCGCACCGATGTAGAACGCCGGGTAGGTCAGGTAGCTGCCGGTCAGCTGCACCATCACGCTCTCGATGAATCCCCCGAAGAAGAACAGGGTGATCATGTTGAAGATCAGGTGCGACCAGTCGGCATGGATGAAGCCATAGGTCACCAGCCGGTCGTACTGGCGGTGACGGTCGATGGCCGGCGGCCACAGGATCAGGCGGTCGGCCAGCTTGCGGTTGTTGAACGCCATCCACGACAGGATGGCGGTGATGGCGATCAACAGCAGATTGACGGGGGTCATGTCAGGCTCAGGCGCTACGGTAGTTGTCGACCATACGATAGCGTTTTGCGTACCAACCGAAGGCCAACGCCGCGACGAAGGCGAAACCGGCGAAGAAGAACATCAGGAATGCCGCCTCGCTCAGGCCGGTACTGGCGATCTTGTGGGTCACCACGTCATTGCGCACGGCTGCATTGGACAGCAGCACCCACAGGTTGCCGATGGTGGTGGTCAGGTTCCAGAAGCTCATGACCACACCCTTCATGGCCTGCGGCGCCTGGCTGTAGGCGAACTCCAGGCCGGTGGCCGAGACCAGCACCTCACCGAAGGTCAGCAGCGCGTACGGCAGCATCTGCCAGAAGATCGACATGGCGTTGCCCCCGTCCATCACCACCTGGATGCCGCCGACCACGATCCAGGCCAGGCCGCTGAAGGCGATACCGGCGGTCATGCGGCGCAGCGCGGTCGGCTCGAAGCCGAAGCGGCGCAGGGCCGGGTACAGCACCAGGTTGTTGAACGGGATCAGGATCATCACCAGCAGCGGGTTCAGCGCCTGCATCTGCGAGGCGGTGAACCAGCTCGGCATCTGCATCTGCTGGCCCTGCAGGACCCAGGTCGAGGCCTTCTGGTCGAACAGCGAGAAGAACGGCGTGGTCAGCGCGAAGATCACCAGCACGCGCAGCACCGAGCGCACGCCTTCCACGGCTTCGGCCGGATGCTGGCCACGGGCACGCTCCAGCTGCAGCCAGGTGCCGCCGCCGATGCCCGCCAGGATCGACACCAGCGCCAGGCACAGGCAGATGACGATGCCCAGCGAGCCGACCAGGCTGAACGAGGCTGCTGCCAGCACCAGGCCGAGCACGGCGATCACCAGGCCCGGACGGCCCTGGCCGGTCACGCGCGTGGTCAGTGCGGTACGCACCACGTTGGCGAACGAATGCGGATCCTTCGGCGGCAGCGGCACCAGCACGTAGCGCTTGCGGCCCAGCCAGAACACGAAGGTGGCGATGAACATCAGGATGCCCGGGATACCGAACGCCCACTGCGGGCCCCAGTTCTTCAGCACCAGCGGGATCAGCAGCGAGGCGAACAGCGAGCCGAAGTTGATGATCCAGTAGAAGGCGTCGAAGACGATCTTGGCCAGGTGCTTGTTGCTCTGGTCGAACTGATCACCCATGAACGAGGCCACCAGTGGCTTGATGCCGCCGGCACCGAGCGCGATCAGGCCCAGGCCGAGGAAGAAGCCCTCGCGGCTGTTCTCGAACAACGCCAGGCACAAGTGGCCGGCGCAGTAGACCAGGCTGAACCAGAGAATGGTGTGGTACTTGCCGAAGAACCTGTCGGCCAGCCAGCCTCCGAGCAGCGGGAAGAAATACACGCCGATCATGAAGCTGTGCATGATGTCCTTGGCTTCACCGGCACGGCCTTCCGCAGTGATTTCCTGCAGCAGCAGCGAGGTGATCAGGAACTGCACCAGGATGTTGCGCATCCCGTAGAAACTGAACCGCTCGCAGGCCTCATTGCCGATGATGTACGGGATCTGGCGCGGCATCTTTCCCTGGCCGGCGATGGGGGCAACTGCGTCGTGGCTCATCCTGTAAGGCAATCCTGCAAAGCGAAAGGCGCAAGATTACCGGAAGCAGGGCTTGCGAAGCACGCTGCAGGGCTGCATGACAACGGTGCCAATCCATGGCAGACACCGCATGCCATGCCGGAAGTCACGGCACCTGCACGACAAAAGCGTAAACTTATCGTTATGCGCCCCCTCGCCCCCGCCCGTCTCCTGCTCAGTTGCCTGGTGCTGCTGATGGCGTTGCAGGCGCAGGCGCGGCCGCAGGCACCGGCCACAACGGCCAGCGAAAGCGAGCCCCGCCAGCTGACCGTGGCCGCGCTGGAGCTGCCCAGCCGCGATGATGCGCAATGGAAGTTGCGCCGCGAACAGGTCGCACAGTTGCTGACCGACCTGCAACCGGACGTGATCTCGGTGCAGCAGGTGCTGCAGCAGCAGGGCCGCAACCCGGCCTGCTGGCTCGCCACCCGGCTGCGCTACAGCTGCGACTTCGTTACCGCCGATCCGCCCAGCCAGCCGTTGCGGCATGGCAACGCGATGCTGACCCGGCTGCCGGTCAGCGAGGATGGCGTGACCCTGCTGCACCCACCCGGCATCTTCAGCGCCGCCGGCATGATGCGGCTGAAGCTGGGCGAGGCACTGGTCAACATCTATGTGGCACGGCTGCGCCCGGACCCGGACGAGGCCACCGCCCGCCAGCATCAGACCAGCGACCTGATGACCTGGATCGGCGCCACCGCCGAGGGCATGCCCAGCCTGATCGCCGGCGATTTCTCGGCAACCACCGTCGAGCTCGTGCGCAGCACCCCGGGGTTCCAGCCCGCCCGGCGCAATCCCGGCGGTCGCGTCGAGGCGCCTGCGGCCAGTGGTGGCGGCAGCAGCGGTCATGGCCTGGATGTGCTGTTCCAGGTCAAGCACTTCGGCGGCATCCGCCAGCAGCCGATCCTGCTGCCGGCCGACGGCGACCTGCCCGGCCTGCGCCTGGGCGTGATGGCCACCCTGCGCCTGCAGGGTGATACCGCCACTACCGAATGACTCCTGCAACAGAAAAGGCCGGGGTTTCCCCGGCCTTCTCCGTTCATCCCATCACCGCGATCAGGCGATCGCTTCCTGGTAACGGCGCTCGACCTCGTTCCAGTCGATGACGTTGAAGAACGCGCCGATATATTCCGGACGGCGGTTCTGGTACTTCAGGTAGTACGCGTGTTCCCACACGTCCAGGCCGAGGATGGGGGTGTTGCCTTCCATCAGCGGGCTGTCCTGGTTACCGGTGCTCTCGACCACGACCTTCTTGTCCGGGGTTACGCTCAGCCAGGCCCAACCGCTGCCGAAACGGGTCAGCGCAGCCTTGGTGAAGGCGTCCTTGAACTTGTCGAAGCCGCCCAGGTCCTTGTCGATGGCCTTGGCCACGTCGCCCACCGGGTTGCCGCCAGCATTCGGAGCCATCACGGTCCAGAACAGCGAGTGGTTGGCATGGCCGCCACCGTTGTTGCGCACCGGACCCTGCAGGTTCTCCGGCAGCGACTTGAGCTTCTTCACCAGTTCCTCGACCGGCAGGTCAGCGTACTCGGTGCCTTCCAGCGCCGCGTTGACGTTGTTGATGTAGGTCTGGTGATGCTTGGTGTGATGGATTTCCATCGTCGCCGCATCGATATGCGGTTCCAGCGCGTCGTAGGCGTAGGACAGCTTGGGCAGGGTATAGGCCATGATGCATCTCCTGATTGCGAGGGCACCCGACGGTGTCGGGCGTTGCGCGGTGAATGATGGGGACAGACCGCCAGATTACCAAGGGGGATGTAAAGGAAATTGCGTCCTGCCAGTGAGCACGACGGCAATTGTTACGCAGCAGTGACGCGATGCCATCCTCATGCACCGTGCAGCGCACAGGCGCTACAGTGCCTGCACCGCCCTCGCCCGCTCCTTGCCCATGCGCAACCCCCGGCTGCTGATCACCGCCATCGCCCTGCTGCTGCTCGGCCTGGTCGTCAACCATTTCATGCAGCGCCCGCCGGCGCCGCAGTTCGCGCCGGACCTGCAGGGTGCGCCTGCCGCGCGCGCGCCGGCCACCGCCTCGCCCGGCAAGAACAGCGGACTTCCCGCGTTCCTGCCCGCTGAAGCCCGGCAGACCATCGCCCTGATCCAGCGTGGCGGCCCGTTCCCGCACCGCCAGGACGGCAGCACGTTCGGCAACCGCGAGCAGCAGCTGCCGCAGCGCCCGCGCGGCTACTACCGCGAATACACCGTCGATACCCCCGGCGCCCGCACCCGTGGCACGCGCCGCATCGTCACCGGCGGCGATCCGCCGGAGGCGTGGTACTACACCGACGACCACTACGAATCGTTCCGCAGCTTCACCGTACCGGCCCAGGGAGCGCAGTGATGAGCCACGATGATTTCGGCCTCGGCCTGCATGACATCAACAATGCTGGCGTCTACGCCATCGACAGCGACGACATCGGCGCACTGGCCGCAGCGATGCGCGATGCCGGGCTGAAGGTGATCCGCATCGATCTGGAAGGCGTGGGCGACAAGCGCACCCTGCTCGCCCGGCTGGCCGCGCAACTGGATTTCCCGACCGGCTTCGGCGGCAACTGGGATGCGCTGTCGGACAACCTGCGCGACCTGCAGTGGCTGCCGGCCAACGGTTACGCGCTGTTCCTGGCCGACGTGGACACGTTGCGCGCCTCCACGCAGAAGGACTTTGACACCCTGCTGGACGTGATGGACGAAGCCAGCCGCGACTGGGTCGGCCGCGACGTGCCGTTCTGGGTGTTCCTCTCGCAGAGCGCGTGAGGTCACTGCCCTGGTGGATGCCGACCTTGGTCGGCATGCGCTGATGCCTCGGTAGAGGCCGACCTTGGTCGGCGCCTCTGTGCCAACCAAGGTTGGCACCTACCAAAGCGCGAGCCGGCCAGCGTGTGGCGCGCCCGTCTTGGCTAGCGGCTCCCGTTATCTTCCTGCAGTTCCTTCTTGAACGGGATGTCCGGCGGCGGCCGTGCCACGGCCGGCTGGTCCTGCATGTTCGGATTGGTCAGGCCGCAGCCACCACCGGCCTGCAGGATCGAGATCACGCAGGAGATCCTCGTACTGGTACCCGGCAACGGAATCTCCATTGCCTTGACCCCCTTGCGCACCCACTCGGCCAGCAGCGATTCCTGCGGGACCCAGTACTTGTCGAACGAAGTGGGCGTGTAGTCGTAAGGCGGTCGCTTCAACCAGGTGCCCGATTGCGCGATGCGTTCCTTGCTCCAGCCATCGTTGGCGCCACCGGGCGCACCGCGCTCGGCACGACCCTCGCCTTCCTGGCCCGGCACACGCACGCTGCCATCGGCATTGAACAGGCCACTGCCCTTGCCGGTGGTGCTGGCCTGGCGGGCGCCCTTGTCGGCGCCGTCATGGTTGCGGCTCGATGCACCCCAGTCATCACCCTTGGGGGGCGTGGCCCAGTTGCCCGGATTGGGGGCCGGGCGCGCACCTGCCTGAGCCGGGGTCGTGCTGGATGCAGCAGGCCGCGCAGTGCTGCTGCTCGCCTGCGTCGCGCTGCCATTGGCTGCCGGCGCGGGTGTTGCCGCGGGTGCATTGCCACTGGAAGACGAAGGGGCTGCGGCCGGTGCCGAGGCTACTTCGCGCTCGCGCACCTGTACGTCACGACCCGCCGGCGCACGCACCGCCGGATCACGACCGGCAACGGTTGCCACCCGCACCTGCGGATCGACCACCGCCTGCACTTCACGCTCGCGCACCTGCACGTCGCGCTGCGGCACGCGCACCTGCACATCGGCCGTGCGCAGCGGCTGCGACACCGCCGGTGCATCGACCGTACTGACCTCGCGCTCCTGCACCTGTATGTCACGCAGCTGCGGCGCCCGCACCGCTATCTCCGGCGCACGCAGTGCGGTTGGGGTTGGCGGCGCCTGCACCGGCTGCACGCTGCGCTCGCGCACTGTGGGCGTGGTGTCGCGCGGCACGATGCTGACCTCGGTGCGCGGCACGCTGACCGGCGGTACCACGAAATCCGTACTGGCCTGCGCTACTTCGGTGGCCTGCACCGGCGAGGGTGGCGGGGCCGCAAGCGGGGCCGGCTCGGCTTCGGCCGGCGGCGACGGCACGCTGGCTGTCGGTGCCGGAGCCGGTGCGGGCGCAGGCGCCGACGCGGCCGCAGGACGCGGCTCAGGTGCCGTCGCTGCCCCTGCTTCCTGGCCGGCGGCAACCTGACCCGCCGGTGCAGCCGCAGCCGCTTCGGCACCCGGCTGATCGCCACCACCTTCCTGGCTGGCGCGACCGACGAATTCCACCTGCACACGCTCGCCTTCGGCGCCCTCTGCTTCCGGTGCCGTGGTGCGGATCACCGCAACCCACAGCAGCAGCATGAAGAACAGCAGGTGCAGCAGCGCGCTGGCAAACGCCGAGGTCCAGCGCATCCAGCGCTGATCGCGCGGCGCAGCGTCCCAGTCCTGCCAGAACAACCGGCGCAGCGACTGCCACGGTGACAGCCGGGGCGATTGACCCGGCGGTCCAGGCAGCGGGCGCGGCAGCAATACTGCAATCACTTCGCGGGCGTGGAAGGGCCGCGGCAGCGGGCCCAGCGAGCGCAGCCACAGCGCCCAGCCATAGGGCAGGCGCGTGGACTTCTCGAGGACGGCGCGTGGCTGCTGGCGGGCCAGCAGCAGTTCGATGAGTTGCTCGGCCCGGGTCAGAGGCACGCGTCAGCGATCAGGCGACGTTGCCGCGCGGGATGTACGGCGCGTGGCCGCTGTCGTGGTCGGTCGCGTCGCGCACGGCGGTCACGCCCGGCACGCGGCCCATCAGGGTCTTCTCGATACCCTGCTTGAGCGTCACGTCGGCCATGCCACAGCCCTGGCAGCCACCACCGAAGCGCAGCAGCACCACGCCGTCGGCCGAAACTTCCTGCACGGCCACCTTGCCGCCGTGCGAGGCCAGCTGCGGATTGACTTCGTTCTCCACCACCCAGTGCACGCGCTCGACCAGCGACGCGGCATCACCGGGGGCCTCGCCCTTGATGCGCGGTGCCTTGATGGTCAGCTGCTGGGTACCGGCGGTGCCGGCGACGATGTCGATCTCGGCACCGTCGAGCCAGCCGACGCTGCTCGCATCGACGTAGAGGGTGAAGCCATCGCAGTCCACCGCCCACTCGTCACCGAGCAGGTCGGTCGGTTCGGCGAATTCCAGCCGGGCATCGGCGCGCGGGGTACCGGGGTCGACCGCGCTCAGGCGCACGCCCATGCCGGGCACGCCCTCGCGTTCGATCAGCTTGCGGAAATGGGTCTGGGCAGTGTCGGAGATCTGGATCATCAGGCTATTCTAGCCAAGTAAGCGTCAGCCGCTCATTCGGTTTATACACCGTCCGGCGCATTGTTCAGTCAACACGAGGTGGAGATTCCCATGGCCGACCTGATTCCACTGGCCCAGGCCCGTTGCGTGCCGCGCAAAGGCAGCGACCACAAGCTTGGCGAGGCCCGCCTGGCCGAACTGCTGCCGCAGGTTCCCGGCTGGGAGCTGAGCGAGGGCGGGCAGGCCCTGACGCGCACCTTCCGCTTCAAGGATTACTACGCCACCATGGCCTTCGTGAACGCGCTGGCCTGGATCGCCCATCACGAGGACCACCATCCGGACCTTGGCGTGCACTACGACCGCGCGGTCGTGCGCTTCTCCACCCACGATGTGGGCGGCCTGAGCGAGAACGACTTCATCTGCGCGGCAAAGACTTCGGCCCTGACGGAGCAACTGCCATGAACGTACGTTTGCTGAGCCTGTCCCTGATCGCTGCGACCGGCCTGGCCGGCTGTGGCCCGTCCGAACCACCGGCACCGCCACCGCCGCCGCCGACCGAAGTGGCCGCGGTGAAGACGCCGCCGCCGCAGTACCCGCTTGAGCTGGCCTGCATGGGCGTGGGCGGCACCAGCACCTTCAAGGTGACCATCGGCGCCGACGGCAAGCCGAGCGAGGTCGCGCTGTTGACCGGGGCCGGCAACCCGCAGCTGGACGAACTGGCCAGGACCGCCGTGCAGGGCTGGCAGTTCAAGGCTGCCACCCGCAACGGCGCTGCAGTGCCGGCCACCATCCAGGTACCGGTCAGCTTCAACCCGCCGCAGCCGAAGCCGGACCAGTGCTTCGCCATCGAAGAACGCCTGCGCCGCGGCGGCTGATCGCCCGCGCCCCGACGAGGCCAGCCGACGCCCGCCTCGCCCTCGCCGCCCCGGCCTTGCCCGGGGCGGTTGTCTATTGACCAGGACCGCGTCGGTACATGTTGCAGATTCCTCCCGAAAACATCTGGATCGCACTGGCGGTCACTCTTGCGGCCGGCCTCGCCACCGCCATCGGCAGCCTGCTGGTGCTGTTCTCACGGCGCCCCAACCCGCGCCTGCTGGCGTTCGGCCTGGCCTTCGCTGGCGGCGCGATGGTCTATGTGTCGCTGTCGGAGATCCTCAACAAGTCCATTGCTTCGTTCGCACTGGCCTATGGCGAGCGCACCGGCTTCACCTACGGCACCCTGGCCTTCCTGCTGGGCGTGATCGTGATCGTGCTGATCGACCACTTCATTCCCAACCCGCACGACAGCCTGGACAAGCAGGACCCCGCGTTCCGCGAGAACAGCCGCGAATACCTGAAACGGGTCGCGCTGCTGACCTCGGTCGCGATCACCGCGCACAATTTCCCGGAAGGGCTGGCAACCTTCTTTGCCACGCTGGAAAGCCCATCGGTGGGCATGCCACTGGCCTTCGCCATCGCCATCCACAACATTCCCGAGGGCATCGCGATCGCGGTGCCGGTGTACTTCGCCACCCAGAACAAGTTCTATGCGTTCAGTGCCAGCCTGCTGTCCGGCCTGGCCGAACCGGTGGGCGCGGCGCTGGGCTACTGGCTGCTGTCAGGATCGTTGTCGCACGCCACGTTTGGCTGGGTGTTCGGACTGATCGCCGGCGTGATGGTGTTCCTTGCGCTGGATGAGTTGCTGCCGGCAGCCAAGCGTTATGCCAAGGGCCACGAAACGGTGTACGGGCTGGTGGCCGGCATGGGCACGCTGGCGATCAGCCTGGTGCTGTTCAAGTGGTGAGGGACTCCCGGCTCGCCCTGTAGAGTCGAGCCACGCTCGACTGCTCTCCGGTCGGCTCGCGCGGAACGCCAGTCGAGCATGGCCCGACTCTACAAGGGTTCCTTACTTCAGGCGGTCCAGCGCCTCGGCCAGCTCATCGGCCAGCGGCGCATTGAGCACATACGGGGTCTTGCCGTCGTCCAGCGCGAACTCCAGCGAAGCCGCGTGCAGGAACAGGCGTTTCAGGCCGATCTGCTCACGAAGCCGCTTGTTGACCGCCGGATCGCCGTATTTGTCGTCACCGGCCACTGGATGCCCCAGATGCTGGGCATGCACGCGGATCTGGTGGGTGCGGCCGGTCTCGATGCGCACCTCGCAGTATGAATGGCCGCCACGACGTTCCAGTACCCGGAAGTGGCTGATCGATTCCTTGCCGATCGCATTGACCTGCACATGGCGCTCGCCGCCCTGGCGCAGGCCCACGTGCAGCGGCGCGTCGACCGTCATCACGCCATCGGGCATGCGCCCGGTCAGCAGCGTCAGGTAGCGTTTGCGGATGCCAGCGCCGTGGTCTTCACGCAACAGGGCCTGCAGTTCGCTCAGCGCCGAGCGCTTCTTGGCCACGATCAGCAGGCCTGAGGTGTCGCGATCCAGCCGGTGGACCAGTTCCAGGGTCTGCCCCGGGCGCAGCGCGCGCAGGGTCTCGATAGCGCCGAAGCTGATGCCGCTGCCGCCGTGGCTGGCCACGCCGGTGGGCTTGTTCAGGGCCAGCAGGCGGGCGTCCTCGAAGACGATGGCCTGCTCCAGGCGGCGCATGAACGCCTCCGGCGGGCCGGCCTTGTCTCCTTCTTCACTGAGACGAACCGGCGGCACGCGCACCTCATCGCCCGCCTCCAGCTTGCGTTCGGCCTTGGCACGGCCGCCGTTCACCCGCACCTGGCCGCTGCGTACCAGCTTGTAGACCAGGCTGCGCGGGGCGCCCTTCAGCTGGCCGAGCAGGAAGTTGTCCAGGCGCTGGCCGGCGCGGTCGGCGGGAACGGTGATCATGCGCACGGAAGGCTTGTCGCCAGCGGGTTTGGTCGGGTCTTGGGCGGTCATCAGGCTGTTTATTCTGTTACACTCGGGGGGCGAGATAAGGGATTGATTTCGTTGGAAGTTACTCAGGGCCAGAAGCCCAGCTTCCGACGAATCCGGCACAGTGCGCGACCACCGCCCGCGGGGCGGCCATGTTAGCGGCTCACCGGCCTTCCCGGCCATCGCCGGATGCCTGACACGCAACCGTGCTGAACATGTCCCGCGTGGCGCTCCAGCCTGGCTGACAGCTGCCTGCGGCCTGTAACACCCCAAAACCCATAAGAGTGAAGCGCTCCCGCGGCCTGCCGTGGTGTCGTAGCGCTGGAAACCCAAGCCGCCCTCCCCGCGCTTGCGCGAATGGGCGGCGAACCGTGTCCAGAGGCGAAACCCCATGGCGTTCCGCGCGGTAGCCGCTTGCGAGGAACGCAACAATGAAGCGAATGCTGATCAACGCCACGCAGGCTGAAGAGCTGCGTGTTGCCATCGTGGATGGCCAGTCGTTGTATGACATCGACATCGAACAGCCGTCGAAGGAACAGAAGAAGTCCAACATCTACAAGGGCCGGATCTTCCGCATCGAGCCCTCGCTGGAAGCGGCCTTCGTCGAGTACGGTGGTGGCCGCCATGGCTTCCTGCCGCTGAAGGAAATCTCCCGCGACTACTTCCAGGCCGGTGTCGACCACAACAAGGCCGGCATCCGCGAACTGCTGAAGGAAGGCCAGGAGATCGTCGTCCAGGTCGACAAGGAAGAGCGTGGCAACAAGGGCGCTGCCCTGACCACGTTCATCTCGCTGGCCGGCCGCTACATGGTGCTGATGCCGAACTCGCCCAGCGCCGGCGGCGTGTCCCGTCGCATCGAAGGCGAAGACCGTGCCGCCCTGAAGGACGCCCTGGACAAGCTGAACATCCCCGACGACATGGGCGTGATCATCCGTACCGCCGGCGTCGGCCGCGATGCGGAAGAGCTGCAGTGGGATCTGGACTACCTGCTCAACGTCTGGCGTGCCATCGCCGAAGCCGCGCTGAGCAAGCCGGCCCCGTTCCTGATCTACCAGGAATCGCGCCTGATCGTGCGCGCCCTGCGTGACTACCTGCGCGCCGACATCGGCGAGATCCTGGTGGACACCGAGGAGATGTACGAGCACGCCCGCGAGTTCATGCAGCAGGTGATGCCGCAGACCCTGCGCAAGCTCAAGCATTACAAGGACGACATCCCGCTGTTCAACCGCTTCCAGATCGAATCGCAGATCGAAGGCGCCTACGAGCGCAACGTGCGCCTGCCGTCGGGCGGCTCGATCGTGGTCGACCAGACCGAAGCGTTGACCGCCGTCGACGTGAACTCCTCGCGCGCCACCAAGGGCAGCGACATCGAGGACACCGCGTTCCAGACCAACCTGGAAGCGGCCGAAGAAGTGGCCCGCCAGCTGCGCCTGCGTGACCTGGGCGGCCTGGTGGTGATCGACTTCATCGACATGGCCTCCAACAAGCACCAGCGCGAAGTCGAGAACCGCCTCGCCAACGCACTGAAGTACGACCGCGCGCGCGTTCAGGTCGGCCGCATCTCGCGCTTCGGCCTGCTGGAAATGAGCCGCCAGCGCCTGCGCCCGAGCCTGGGCGAGTCCAGCCAGATCGTCTGCCCGCGTTGCGACGGCCACGGCCGCATGCGCAGCGTCGAGTCGCTGTCGCTGTCGATCATCCGCGTCGCCGAAGAACATGCGATGAAGGAAAACACCGGGCAGGTGCTGGTCCAGGCCCCGGTGGAGATCGCCAACTACCTGTTGAACGAAAAGCGCAGCGCCCTGCGCGAGATCGAGCAGCGCCACGAGGCGCCGATCGTGATCGTCGCCGACGAGCAGCTGCACACCCCGCACTACACCGTCACCCGCCTGCGCGAGAACGAGCTGGGTGAAGAGAGCAACAAGCCCAGCTACCAGCGCGGCACCCCGCGCAAGTTGCCGGTGCACGCGCTGACCAAGGGCCAGCTGAACATCCCGCCGCCGGCGGTGACCCAGGTCAAGCACACCTCCCCCGCCCCGGTGCGCGAGGAAGTGGAGCCGGCCGCAACTGCCCCGGCCCCGGTCGTGGCAGCGCCGGTGGCGCCGGCCCCGAGCGGCGGCGTGATCGGTTGGCTCAAGCGCGTGTTCGGTGGCGAACCGGCCCCGGCGCCGGCGCCGGCAGCCCCGGCTGCACGCCAGCAGCAGGACGGCGGCCGCAAGGACCGCAACAAGGATCGCAACAAGGACCGCAAGGACCGTCGCGACGACAATCGTGGCAACGGCAACGCGCAGCAGCAGAAGGACGGCGGCAACCGCAAGGACCGCGGTGAGCAGCGCAAGGATGGCCGCAACGGCAACAACGGCAATGCCCAGTCGCAGCCGCAGCAGGGCAAGCAGAAGGAGCCGCAGCAGAAGGATGGCCAGCAGCAGCCGCAGCAGCAGAACAAGCCGCGCAACGAGCAGCAGGGCCAGAACCAGAACCAGCAGCAGCCGAAGCTCAAGCAGCCCAAGCAGCCGCGTCCGCAGCAGCAGGACGGTGACAAGCCGACCGAGAAGCCGCAGCGCGGTGCCGCCGATGCACCGGTCGACGCCGTGACCGCGGCAGCAGCCGTGGCCGCCACGGCCGCCGCCGCCAATGGGGTGACCGCACAGGAAGCCACTGCACCGGTCGCCCCGGTGGCCGCCGCTCCGGTGGACGCCGCAGTAGCGGTCGAGACCGGTGCCAACGAGGCCGAGGTGGTTCCGGTTGCCGGTGAAGAGGCCGCAACCGACGCCAATGGCGAGCAGGCAGGCGAAGGCGCGACCCGCCGTCGCCGTGGCCGTCGTGGTGGCCGTCGTCGTCGTCGCGGTGGCACCGAGAACGCCGCCGGCAGCGACGCTCTGGGTGATGACCAGGACGAGGGTGATGACAGTGATGACGCCGACGGCGCCGAGCCGAACGTCGACAGTACTGCCGGCACTGCGCCGGTCGCTGTTGCGCAGCCGGCCCGTTCGCAGCCGGAGTTCGACTTCGATGACGAAGTCGAGCCGGTCGTTGCCGACGCCGCGAAGCCGGTCCGTGCTGCCGCCGCCGTTGCCGCCGCACCGGTTGCCGTGGTGAGCAGCGCCGTGGTCGAAGCCGCCGCCCCGGTCGTGGCTGAAGTGCAGGCCCCGGTCGAAGCTGCTGCGAAGACCGAAGCGGTGTCCTCGCCGGTGCAGACCAGCATGCTCGATGCCATCGACGCCGCGACCCCGGCCCAGCCGGTAGCCGCTGCCGCGCCGGTGATCGAAGTCATTGCGCCGGTGACCGAAGCACAGCCGGTCGCGGTTGAAGCAGCCCCGGTGGCTGAAGCCGCTCCGGTGATCGAAGCGAAGCCGGCGGCGGTCGAAGCTGCGCCGGTGGTTGAAGCCAAGCCGGAGATCGTTGAAGCCACTCCGATGGTTGAAGCCAATCCGGAGGCCGTTGAGGCTGCGCCGGTGGTTGAAGCCAAGCCGGTCGTCGAACCCGTCGTAGCCGCCGAACAGCCGGTCGCTCCGGTGGCGGTGGAAGCCGCGCCGATCGAAGCCGCTGCCCCGGTCGCCGAAGCGGTGGTGACGCCGTTGATCGACCCGGTCGCCGATGGCCATGCCGACGCTGCAGCCCAGGCTGCAGAAGCCAAGGCCGGCGAAGAAGACGAAGAGACTGCCAAGCGCACCCCGCCGGCGAACTGATCGCTCTTTGATCGCATGAAAACGAAACGGCGGGGATCAATGATCCCCGCCGTTTTTGTTTGTGCCTCGGGCGCGTGCAGCGCTCTGGAAGAGGCCGACCTTGGTCGGCGCCGTTGTTGGAGCGGACGCGGACACGTCCGTGCCAACCAAGGTTGGCACCTACCGAAGCGTGCTCCGTCAGGGTTTCGGTGCGAACTGCAGACGGGTCCACACGCCGTAGTGGTCCGAGGCCCAGCGACCGCTGTCATCGGGCTGGTCGAACAGGAGCTTGGCCTCACGCGCGACCATCTCGTCCTGCTGGAAGAAGATGTGGTCGATCCGCGAGGGTGCCTGGTAGTAGTGCCGGTTCAATGTACTGACCTCGGCCAGGTCAGTGTTGACATGCACGCTGCCGTAGCTGTCGCCGTAGTGGCTGCGCAGCTCGCTCAGGTCACCAGCATCCACCAGCGCATTGAAGTCGCCGGCGATCACCACCGGAGCACCGGCCGACGTTGCAGTGATGAAGCGCAGCAGGTCCTCGACCTGGCTGCGGCGGATGCGCTGCCCGCTCTCGTCACTGCGCTCGTTGAGGTGCGTGGCATAGACGTTCACCGGCGTGCCATCGACGTCGATGCGCAGGTGAGCAACCGTGCGGTAGTCGTCCAACGGCTGCAGCAGATGATCCCCCTGGGCGAGGATCGGCCGCCGCGTCAGCAGCGCATTGCCGTAGCGCTTGGGCGCCCCAACCGGATCGGTGGACACGAACACGTACCTGTAGCCGAGTTGGCTGGCCAGCCATTGCGCCTGGTTGCGCACGTTGCGGCGCTGGATCACCTCCTGCAGGGCAACCGCATCCGGCTGCAGGCGCTTGAGTTCGGCCAGAATGGTGCGGCGCCGGCTCGGCCAGTCTTCGCGGTCATGATGCAGGTTGAAGGTGACCATGCTCATGCCCGGCGCGCTGGCAACGTCGGGCGCCGCGGTCGTGGCAGCCGGTTCGGCCGCCATCAACACGCCCGGCAATGTCAATGCAATGGCCAGCCCCAGGGCACGCACCGATGTGCGCACCCTCGCCCCCTGCTGCTTCATCGTTACTGTCCCTTGCGCTCGGCGCGGCGCACCGCGCTCGGCACTTCGATCTCGATCCGCGCCGGCAGCTGGTGCACGTGCAGTTCCTTGTTGATCCACTCGGCGGCTTCGCCGTTGACCGTCACCTCGCCCGGATCACCCGCGTACGGCCATGGCAGCACCACGCCCCCCACCGGCGGCACCAGGCCCGGCAGCACCTCCAGCACCAGCTGCTTGTCGCTGCGCTGCAGGCGGTAATTGAGCTGGCCCTGTGGCGTACGCAGGCCCTGCACCGCGACACCCTCACCCTGCAGCCACGCGCTCGGTACGCCGGCGGCCAGCACCAGCGCATCGTCCATGTCACGGTTGTAGGCGAACATGTCCAAGGCCGAGCGCACGAAGTCCGAGGCCACCCAGGCATGCGGCAGGTCACCGACGAAGAACGGCTTGCGCGGCGTGCGCGAGACCACTTCGGCCCACTGGTTCCAGGCCTGCGGTGCGCGGTCCTTGAAGAAGAATTCGGTGGCCTGCCAGGCGCGGTCGCGCCAGCCCAGGCGCACGAACGCGGCCACGTTGCGCCATTCGTACGGGGTGTAGTCCTTCCACTCGCGCTTGCCATCGCGCCGCGCGACGAACTCGTTCCAGTAGCGTTCGAAGGTCGCCTCCAGGGCCTGCTGCGGCAGTCGGCCCTGCTCGCCGCCAGGCGCCAGTGCGATCGTGGTCGAGGTCGCATCGAAATCGCCCAGCTCGGCCGAGCCCGGCAGGTAGTCGATGCTGTGCTGCTGCATCGCCGACAACAGCGAGGCCTGCAGGTCATCCCTGAACTGGTCGCGCGATTCGGCAATCTGCATCGCCTCGACCTTGCCCAGCTGGGTCGCCAGCAGCGCCGCGTCCTTGTAGCCGCGCAACGCCCAGAAGTTGTCCCAGTACGAGTGCATCGGCTTGGCCGAATAGCCTTCGTGGCTGATCGAGGCCGGCATCATCCCGTAGAACGCCGGGTTGCGCGCGCGGTTCTCTTCGGTGCGCTCGCTGGCGCGCAGCTGCTCCATGTAGCTGTAAGCGCCCTGCACGTGCGGCCACATCAGCTCGGTGAAGGTGCTGTCGCCGGTGTAACGCCCGTACTCGGCGATGCTGTAGATCAGCTCGCCATGGCTGTCGTTCTCCGGCACCGGATCACTGCCGCGCGCATCGACGCAGCACGGCACCTTGCCGTTCTCGAACTGGTACGGCGCATACCAGTTGATGTAGTCACGCACCGCATCGCTGCGGCCCATGCGCAGCAGGCCCTCGGAAATCATCGCGCCATCTCGGATCCAGCTGCGCGCATACGAACGCGTGCCCGGCTGCAGCCGCGGCCCGACCCGCGAGATCAGCATGTGCGCGACCGCCGTGCGCAGGGTGTCGACCAGCGGTTGGCCTGCAGCGGGCACCTGCAGCGAGACCACGCCCAGCTTCTTGCGCCATTGTTCGGCCACCTGCGCCTGCGCCTTGGCCACGTCCAGCGCCTGCGGCGCCCAGCCACCGGTCTGTGGCAGCACCACCGCCACCTCGCGGCTCTGGCCAGGCTCGAGCTTGATCGTATAGATCAACGCGCCCGACGCCATGCCGGTGCTGTCCTTCACCGCGGTCTCAGCCGGGTACTTGCCGTCCGCCAGGTGCATCGCATCAAGCTTGCCATCGAACGTACTGGCAAAGCGCGCGTCCGGCACCTGCAGCGGATAGAGGCGCGGCTCGCCGTTGACCCGCACCAGCTGCTCGCCGACATCCAGTGCATCGATGCGGCTGAAGCCACCGACGGTGTTGAGGAACTGCGTGGGCGGATTGACCTGCCACGGACGGATCGCCAGTGCCAGGGTGTATTCGTGTGCGACCTTATCCGGATTGCTCAGCCGGTAGCGGCCGATCAGCTGCGCGCGCTCCGGCGTGCCCTGCACGAAGCCGGTCACCGCCAGGCCAACCTTTTCATGCACCCAATCGACGTTGGCGATCGGCAGGTAATGATCCTGCAGCGACTGGGTGATCGCCACCTTCGACCAGTCCAGCAGCTTGCCATCGAGGCGGATGAACGGTTCGATGCTGAAGCTGCCCTTGGCCGGCTCCAGTGCGCCGTCCTCGCTGATCAGCGCCTGTTCCTGGCCGCCATCGAGGCCGAGCAGGGTCCAGTACGGCTGCTCACCCACATAGGCACGTGGCAGCGAGCCGCGTGGCAGGTCGGCGGCGACCGAGGAGAGGAAAGCGTTCGGGGTGGCGGCAAAGGCCAGCGGCTTGAGCGTGATGTCACGGATGCCATAGCGCCAGTTCGGCCCGTCCTGCAGATCGAAGCGCACGTAGCGCGCATCGGTGTCCGGCAGCGCCAGCCAGTCGCGGCCACCGGCACCACTGGTCACTTCACGCACGGTACGCCAGTCACGGCCATCCTCGGAAGTGCGCACGGTATAGCGGCGGGCTTCAAGATTCGGCAGCCAGTCGATCACCGCACCGCCGATCTCGCGGCTCTTGTGCAGGTCCAGGCTGATGGTCTGCTGCTTGACGCCACCACTGATCCAGAACGTATCGCTCTTGCCGTCGATCATGCGGTCCTGCAGCGCGGTGGCGGTATCGGCAATCACCGATGGCACCAGCGCCGAATCATCCTGAGCTGGCAGGCCCTGCAGGGTCAGCTTGTCGAAGCACACCGTGCCGCGGCCGCCGACCTTGCTGTAGATCGTGAACTCGACCGCAGCACTGCGTGCCATCTCCTTCTCGGGCGAGGGACCCCACGCCTTGTCGATCTGGCGGCGGCGGTACTCGACCGGCGTCCACGCCCTGGGGAAGCTGTAGCCGGGCCGGTTGACCCACCAGACGTTGTCGCCACTGGTATCGATCAGCTTGAACTGCAGGTCGTTGCCCGGCGAATCACCGCGCAGCTGGAAACCGAAGCGGTAATTGACCGGGTATTCGATGTTCAGCGCGCGACGGATGCCGACGTAGCCGGAGACATCGTGGAAGTCATAGTCCAGGCACAACGCGCGGCCACCACCGGCGCCGCTGACCGGCCGCAGCGAACCGCTGACCTGGTCGGACAGCACCAGCTTCCAGGCGGCGATGTCGTCGAAGTCGTCCAGCACCTTCGGTGCCGGCAGCGCCGGTGGTGCGGCGATCGCCAGGGAGGTCCACAACAGGCCCAGTCCAACGGCGATCGCTCGCTTCATCCCTTGACGCTCCCCAGCAACAGACCTTGGATGTAGTACCGCTGCAGCACCAGGAACAGCGCCAGCACCGGGACCACGGTGACCACCGCGCCGGCCATCATCATTTCCACGTCCATGATGTGCTCGCGCGAGAGGGTGGCCAGCGCCACCGGCAAAGTGTAGTGCTCCTGATCGGTCAACACGATCAACGGCCACATGAAATCGTTCCATGCACCCATGAAGGTGAAGATCGCCAGGGTCACCAGCACGGGCTTGAGCATCGGCAGCACGATCTGGAAGAAGATGCGCAGCTCCCCTGCCCCGTCGATACGGGCCGCTTCCAGCAGCTCGTCCGGAATCGAACGCGCGTACTGCCGCACCAGGAAGATGCCGAACACGCTGGCCAGCGCCGGCACGATCACGCCGCCGAAGCTGTTGACCAGGCCCAGCTGCTTCATCAGCAGGAACAGCGGCAGCATCGCCACCTGCGCCGGAATCACCAGCGCCGCCATCAGCACCTGGAACAGGCGCTCGCGGCCGACGAAGTTCAGCTTGGCGAAGGCATAGCCGGCCATCGTGTTGAGCAGCAGCGAACCCAGCGTGATACCGACCGACACCAGCAGGCTGTTGGCGAAGTTGCCGCCCATGCCGGTGCGCGCGAACAACTCATGGTAGTTGCGCGTGGTGATGCTCGATGGCAGCAGCGGCGGCGGGAAGTGGGTCGCCTCGCCCTGCGGCATGAACGAGACCGAGAGCATCCACAGCAGCGGCGCCAGGCTGACCAGCGCCAGCACCAGCAACGCACCATTGATCAACCACGGGTACCAGCGCGACTGGCCGATTTCACGACTCATACCAACTGCCTCTTGCGGCCGAAACGCAGCATCACGGTGGTCACCGCCAGGATGATCAGGAACAGCAGGAACGCCACTGCGGAGGCGCGCCCCAGGTTCCACCACTTGAAGCCTTCCTCGAACATGAAATACAGCACGCTGACGGTGCTCTGCAGTGGGTCGCCGCGGGTCATCACGTACGGTTCGGCGAACAGCTGGAAGTAGCCCGACACGGTGATCACGCCGACCACCAGCAGCACCGGGCCGAGCATCGGCAGGGTGATGTGCAGGAACTGCTTCCAGCGCGAAGCACCGTCGATACGGGCCGCCTCGTACAGGTCATGCGGGATGGCCTGCAGGCCGGCCAGGAAGATCACCATGTTGTAGCCGAAGTTCTTCCACACCGCGAACAGCATGATGGTCGGCATCGCCCAGTTGGGATCGCCCAGCCAGTCGATCGGGCTGATGCCCAGATGACCCAGGCCGTAGTTCACCAGGCCGTAGCTGGTATGGAACAGGTAGCGCCAGATCACCGCCACCGCCACCAGCGTGGTCACCACCGGCGCGAACAGGGCGGTGCGGAACAGCGCCTTGAAGCGTGCGGCCGGTGCATTCAGCAGCATCGCCGCACCCAGCGACACGCCAATCGACAACGGCACGCCGATCAACACGAAGTAGGTGGTGTTCCACAGCGACTTCCAGAACATCGGCGTCTGCAGCAGGTCGATGTAGTTGCCGAGGCCGACGAACCGCAGGTTGCTGCTGTCAGCCAGTGCATAGAGGTCGAAGTCGGTCACGCTCAGCGCCAGCGCCGAGGCGACCGGCAGGCCGAAGAACATGCCCAGCACGATCAGCGAGGGGCCGGCGAAAATCCAGCCGGCAAGCGAAGTACGTTTCATTGCGCGCTCCCGGCGGCCACGGCACTGCTGGACTGCGGCGACGGCACGCGCTGCTGCAGGCGTTGTTGTTCATGCATCCAGCGGCGCTTGGTCAGCACCTTGTCCACGCGCTGGTCCAGCTCTTCCACGGCCTTGTCCTGCGCCAGGCCACCACGCACCACCTTCTCGGTGACGATGCGCATTTCCTGCACGATGCGCTCCCACTCAAGCACCTTCGGCGTCGGCTTGACCCGCTCCAGCTGGTCACGGAACGCAGCGGCCAGAGGATCATTGGCCAGCGACGGTGCGTTCCAGGTACTGCGACGCGGCGGCAGGTCGCCGATGATGGAATGGAAGCGGGCCTGGATTTCCGGGCGCGACAGGAACTCGATCAGCCTCCAGGAGGCTTCCTTCTGCTGCGACTTGCGGAAGATCACCAGGCTGGTGCCACCGGCAATACCGGCGCCCGGACCGTCCGGACCCGGCAACGCGGCCGTGCCCCACTGCCCTTCCAGCTCCTTGGGCTGCAGCTTCTTGAACTCGCGGATGTTCCAGGGGCCGGAGATGTAGAACACATTGAAGCCACGGAAAAACTCGTCCCAGACGTTGGAGATCTGCGTCTCGGACATCTTCGGCGCCCAGCCCTGCTCGAACATGTTGGCGTAGAAGGCCAGCGTGCGGCGGAACCCCGGGCTGGCGAAATTGCCGCGCGTGTCATCGTCGCGCAGCAGCGGATCGGGCTGCTGCAGCGCCAGCGACAGCTGCTGCTCGAACTCGTTGATCGGCATCAGCACCGCATAGCGGTTCGGGCCCTGCATGCGCTTGATCGCCGCCATCTGTTCGTCCCACTCCTGCCACGTGCGCGGCGGGTGGTCGTAACCGGCCTTGGCCAGCAGATCCTTGCGGTAGAAGATCAGGCGCGTATCGACATACCACGGCACGCCCACCAGCTCGCCGTGGATCACATTGGTATCCCAGATGCCTTGGAAGTAGTCCTTCGGGTCGACCACGGCCGAGCGCTGCACGAACGGCTGCAGCGGCGTCAGCGCATCAAGCTCGGCGAACTCCGGTACCCAGGTGTTGCCCAGCTGGCACACGTCCGGCAGGCCGTCGGCGGCGAACGCGGTCAGCAGCTTCTCGTGCGCGGCCGTCCACGGGATGTTCTGCACATCCACCTTGATGCCCGGATTCTCGGCCTCGAACTCATGGATCAGCTCGCTGACCACCTCCGCCTCGCGGCCCATCGCCCAGAAACGTACGGTGGTGGTGCCCGGATCGGTACGGGCACAGCCGGCCACGGCCAATGCGGCGAAGGCAGGCAGCGCCCAGCGGCGCAGGCGGTCGATCCAGTTCGGCATCGGGTTACTTGCCCTGGCCTGTGGTGCGGTTGGCATTGTTCTTCTGTTCCTGCGCGGCAGCCGCGCGTGATTCGGCGATACCCACCGCGCGTGCCGCCGCGGCCTTTTCGTCTTTCTGCAGTTCCAGCGGCTGGAACGAACCTTCCGGTGCCAGCCAGCCACCACTGAACCCGGCCCGTTCCAGGCCCTTGCGGATGTACGGGTTCTTCTTCATGACTTCCCAGACGAAGTCATCGCGGTAGTTGGCGATCATGGTCAGGATCGGGCCCTGATCGATGGCGATGTAATCGCTGGCGACCCAGCCGCGATCCGGCACCAGGCGGCCGGTCTTGATCGGGATGTCGTAGTTGAAGCTGGGGTTGAATGAATCCAGGAAGCCGTAGCTGGAGTAGATGTAATCGCCAAAGCGCTTGTGCATCTCCAGCGTGGCCGGAATCACCTGCTCCGGCGCGAACACCACCGACGCGATCGCAGCGGTGGGAGCGATGGTGCCGTCATCGAAGTTCTCGCGCAGGCCGGCGCCGCGCGAGGAGTAATGGCGGAACTGGCGCTGCTCGCCGCGATAGTCCTGGGTGGTGTTCTGTGGTCCATCACTGGCGGTCAGGCCCCACACATTCTCGCCATACTCCTTCCACTGCATCGGGTTGGCGATGGCGTACTCGCGCTGGGCCAGTGCGGCCGAGCGGCTGTTGAGGAAGTAGGTGCTGCCGCGCTCGCGCATGTACGCATCCTGGATATCGCGGAAGTCGATCCAGACGTGGCTGTACTGGTGGCCGAACAGCGGGCCGAAGGACAGGTATTCCTGGCCCTGGTAGACGCCCCAGTCGTTGTCATAGGTACGCGTCCACACCGTCCACGCATCCGGGCTGACCGGGTGCGTCGGCGAGCCCAGGGCAAGGATGTAGACCATCATCGCCTCGTTGTAGCCCATCCAGTCGTGGTCGATGAAGCCGCTCTCGGGGAACCAGCCCATCGAGATCAGCGGTGCACGCTGCTGCAGCCACGGCCAGTCGACCTTCTTGTACAACGTGTCGGCGATCTGGCGGATCTCCTTCTCACGCGGATCGTCGCCGTCGTAGTACGACTGCGCGAACAGCACGCCCATCATCAGCAGCGCGGTATCCACCGAGGACAGCTCAACCCAGCTGTCGTAGCGACGCCCTTCCTGCATGTCCAGGAAGTGGTAGTAGAAGCCCTTGTAGCCGGCCTTGCCGGTGCGCTGCGGGCCCATCGGCACGTCGCGGAAGAACTTCAGCGTGGTCAGGGTGCGGTCGATCGCCTGGTTGCGGCTGACCCAGCCGTTCTCGATGCCGATCGGGTACGCGGTCAGTGCGAAGCCGACCGAGGCGATGCTGGCGAACGGCCGCGACGGATAGCGATCCGGGGTCAGGCCATTGATCTCGTTGGTGGTATCCCAGAAGAACTGGAAGGTACGACGCTCGATGTCATCGAACAACGGCGGCAGCACCGGCTTCATCGGCCGCGGCGGTGCGTCGGCCTCGATCAGGATCACCGGCGGCCGCGGCTTGGCAGGCTCCTGCTGGGCCGGCTGGCAGGCGGCCACGGCCAGGCTCAACGCTGCGGCGGACAACAGATGGCGTGCCTGCATGGCGCGATTTCTCCGGTGGTCTGATCGATGGGAAAGCATACCGTCCAATGATCTGAAATCGTTTACAAGATGCGTTCTGAAAAAACCACGAAAAACGTGGTTTGACACCGCGATCATTGCCCATGCCGCTGCCCCCTGGCCGGCAGCGGCATGGGCAATGGACCGGCGCGGGGCCGGCCATTGCCGTTTTCAAGCAGCCGATGCCGCCGGCGGAACGGCGGCATCGGGTCGTGCATCTACATCCGGGCTTAGAAGCGGAAGCCCACTTCGGCCTTGATCTGGCGCGGCGTACCGACGATGTCGCCGGTCTCGTTGTAGCTCGCGGTCAACTTGCCATTCTTGTAGTAGTTGTAGTTCGAGAAATTGTCGAAGTTGAACACGTTGATGATGTCGATACGCGCATACAGCTCGGTATCGCCCGGCATCTTGAACGTCTTCGTCGCCTGCAGGTCGACCGAGCGATAACCGAAGATCTTGCCACCCAGCAGGAACTTGCCGTTGCCACCCGGAACCGCCGCCATCGGGGTCGGCAGGTCGAAGCCATTGGCCTGCGGCACGCCGTACCAGTCGTTGATCGCGGTCGGGGTGGCCAGGGTGATCTTGCCACCGAAGGTGATGCCCCAGAAGCCCGCATACGAACCGGTCACCACCAGGCGGTGACGCGGCGCGCCGTTGGAGCGGATGGTCGGATAATCACCGATCACGCCACGGTCGAACGCGTAGTGCTCGTTGATGTCACGGTTGTGGCGGGCGGTGGTCCAGGTATAGGCGATGGAGGTGCCCCAGCCGCTTTCTTGGGTGAACGGCTTCTGCGCCGACAACAGGATCTGGGTAGCACGGGTCTTGATGCCCTGCTGGCCGATGATCAGGCTGCCGAAGCCCGGCACGTTGCAGCTCCACGCCTGGCCCAGACCGGCTTCGGTGCCACCGCACAGACGCGGATCGTCGAAGAAGTTGCCGGTCGGGTAGCGATTACCCAGGGTGAAGGCGAAGCCGTCATAGGTGAGCGTGCGCGAGATGGTGGCGTCGGTCAGCCAGTCGCCGATCTGATTGCTCATGCCCAGGCTGAACTGGTCAGCGTAGGGGACCTTCAGATTGTTGTTCAGCAGGTCGACTTCCAGGCCGGCATTGCTGGTCGAACCGACCAGGCTCTGGAGGTTGCCGATACCGTTGAGCAGATTCGGGTTCCAGTCATAGCACGCGGCGTTGCCCTGGAAGCACTGACCGGTTGCCGGATTGCGGAAGTAGATCGTCGGCTGCGGCAGGGCCAGCTTGGTGGTTTCCAGCTGCAGGTAGTCGAACAGGTCGCGGTCGTAGGAACGACCGGCACCGCCGTGGATCACGTGCTGCTCGTCGGCATTGATGTCATACGAGAAACCCAGACGCGGCTGCCAGGCATTCTTGAATGCCTTGCGGTTGTGGCCGTTGCTGATGTAATCGTTGATGTTCAGGCCGCTCAGCGCCAGCGTGTCGGCGTAGCTCTGGCCAGCGGCGGCACGCGGATCCTGCGCGAACAGCGCATTGACCACTTCCGGCGGGGTCACGAAGTCCAGATAGGACGGGTTCTTCTCGTAGTCCCAGCGCAGGCCGAGGTTCAGCTGCAGATGGTCGTTGACCTGCCAGTCATCCTGGATGAACAGACCGATCTGCTTCACCTTCGAGCGCACTTCGCCAGACACGCCGGACACGCCGGTGACCGGCTTCACGAACTGTGCCTTGTACGGGATGCTGTCCGGGAAGGTCGGGTTGTCGATGGTGTAGTAGAACTGCGGATTGATCTGCGCCGCATCGGAGGCGTACAGGTCGATCTGCTTGTACTTGGCACCCATCTTGATGGTGTGGTCGCCCGCCCACTCGATGCCATCCAGGGTCAGGTTGTCTTCGATCGACCAGCCCTTCTGGCCCTTCACCTGCGACGACATTGCCGAGGAACCACCGATCGAGACGATGGCGCGCTCCTCGCTCTTGCCGTCCGGCGCGGTGTAGTTGAAACCGTTGCCCATGCTCAGCGGCTTGGGATTGTTGAACGAGTCCTCGTGGGTAACCATCAGCTCGTTGTAGTAACGCTCACCGCTGTGGTTCCAGCGCAGCGCGTAACGACGGTCAGTGTTCTTGGTTTCCTTGCCGTGCATCGGCGCGGTCTGGTCCGAGAACTGCTGCTGGGTTTCATCACGGTCCTGGAAGGTCAGTTCCAGGCGATCGTTGTCGGTCGGCTCGAAGTCGACCTTGGCGAAGATCAGGTCCTGCTGGAACGGCTGGCTGGCCGGGCCCAGGCCGGCCTGGGCATCAGCCGGGACGCGGTTGGCCTTGTTGGTCACCGCACCATGCGGTGCGATGGTCACCGGCAGATCGAAGCGCTTGGCTTCATAGGTCACGAAGAAGTGGGCCTTGTCCTTGACGATCGGGCCGCCCAGGGCGAAGCCGTATTCCTTCTCGGCCGAATCCTCCTTGCCCTTGCCCGGCTGACGCTCGGCCGGGGTCATCGCGCGCATGCTGTCGTTGGTATAACGGTAGAAGGTTTCACCCTTGAACTCGTTGGTACCCGACTTGGTCGCGGCCGTGACCGCTGCACTGGACACCTGGCCGTACTCGGCCTTGTAGTTGCCGGTGATGACCTTGTACTCGCCGATGGCCAGCTGCGGGAACGGGTTACCGGCACTGCCGGACTGACCGGCCACGCCGCCGCCCTTGACGTAGCTCTTCTGGCCCACACCGTCGATGTAGACGTTGGTGCCGTCGGAGTTGGTGGCACCGCCGCGCAGCGAGGTGTTGCCCTTGGCATCGCGGGTGAAGATCATGCCCGGCACCGCGTCGGCGAACTCCAGGAAGTTGCGCGAGACCTGCGGGGTGGTCTGGATCTGCTGCAGGCTGACGGTCTTGCCGACTTCGGACGTGCGCACTTCCTGCAGCAGGGTCGGCGCGACGACGTTGACAGTGTCCAGGTTGGTGGCTGCGGTCGTACCCGGGGTACTGCTGGCCGCGCCGGCGAAGTTCAGGGTGGCGGTCGAGGCCACGGTGACGGTGACCTTCTGGGTCTGGCCATTGGCGACCACGTCGTAGGTGCCTGGGTCCAGGCCCATCAGCGAGTAGCTGCCGTCGGCGCGGACGGTGCCGCGACGGACGGTGCCGGTGGCGACGTTGGTGGCGGTCACTTCGGCGCCGGCCTGGGCGCCGGATACCTGGCCGCGCAAGCTGGCATTGGCCGACTGCGCCATGACGTTCGGAGCGGCGGCCAGCATCAGGCAGCTGACCAGTGCGGTGCTCAGCAGCCGGCGTGCCGGCGTGCGGAAGGTGGTGTGCATCATCAACTCAATCTCCGGGTGGCGGTAACCGCTTGCGCGGTCCCTGCGATCAATCAAAAAAGAAGGAACGCCTCTGGCTTCAACGGCCCGATGGCGGAGTGGTGGAATCGCGAACTATCAAGCGGGGAACCAGGGTCTGCTTGTCCCCTGTCCCGTCCGTGGAGGTGCCGTCCATCAACTGCAGCAGGCGCGTCATGGCCCGGTCGCCGAGCTCGGCGATGCTGACCTGCATGGTGGTCAGCGACGGGTGGACGAAACGCGCCAGTGGAATATCATCGAAACCCGCCAGGGCCACATCGGCCGGGACACGGACCCCTGCCTGCGTGAACGCATACAGGCAGCCCAGCGCCATCATGTCGTTGGCGGCGAACACGGCATCAGGCAGCGCTCCGGCTGCCAGCAACTCCTGACCGGCGCGATGGCCGGAAGCTTCGTCGAAATCACCGGGCAGCTCGATGCCTTCGGCGCCACCGCCAAAAGCCGCCAGCGCGTCACGGAAGCCGCGCAGGCGCTCGCGCGCGTCGAAGTTGAGATCCGGGCCAGAAATGAAAGCGATGCGACGGTGGCCAGCGTCAAGCAGATGACGGGTCATCGCCATCGCACCGGCATGGTCGTCGATGCTCAGCACCGGGTGGTCCTGCCCGGGCAGATAGGTGTTGATCAACACCGTCGGCAACGACTGCGGCAGGTTGTCGGTCAGGAAGCCCGGGCTCTCGGCATAGGGCGAGAGCACCAGCAGGCCGTCGACGCGGCCGCGCATGGCGCGCAGGGCCGCACCCTGCTGCTCCTGGTCACCGTGGTAGCTGGACACCAGCAGGTGCTGGCGGCGGCTACGGGCGACATTGTCGATGCCACGCATCAGCTCGGAGAAGAATTCGCCGTACAGGTCAGGCAGCACCACGCCCACCGTATTGGTGCGGCGGCTGCTCAGGCTGCGGGCGGCGGCGTGCGGGGTGTAACGCAGCCGTGCGGCGACCTCCAGCACAAGCTGGCGGACCGGTTCGGCGACATTTTCATGCCCGTTGAGCGCGCGGGAAACCGTGGCCACGGAGACCCGGGCTTCGCGTGCGACGTCTTTGATTGTGATAGCTGCCTTGTTCACGAAGCCGCCCTCCACGGCTTGGACCTACCAGCATTGGCGCGGAATGTAAGCGTTTCCATCTGGGCTTGTAAACAGTCCGTTAGGCGAATGTCCCGAAATGGACATGGAAATCTGTCTGCAGCGAGCCCCCGCGGGGACCCGCCAGGACAGCGTGGGACAAGGGCTCAGCCCTGTTCTGACGGGGTCTGCGCGCGGATGGACAACGCGTGGATGTCGGTCTCCATCATCGCCCCCAGCGCGGCGTACACCGCGCGATGCCGGGCCAGCGGGCCCAGTCCGGCAAAGCGTTCACTCACCACATGCACGTTGAAATGTCCGCGGCCATCGCGCGCACCGGCATGGCCTGCGTGGCGATGACTGTCGTCTTCGATCTCGAGCACGCTCGGCGCCAGGGCATGCTGCAGCGCATCACGCATTCGCGAGATCCGTTCCGCGTTCACGGCAACACCTTGCGAAACGGTCGCACCTGCACGCGGGTGTAGACGCCGGCGGCCACGTACGGGTCGGCGTCGGCCCAGGCCTGGGCCTGCAGCAGCGACTCGAACTGCGCGATCACCACCGAGCCGCTGTAACCGGCCGGGCCCGGGTCTTCACTGTCCACCGCCGGGCACGGGCCGGCCAGCAGCAGGCGTCCCTCGTCGCGCAGCGCGTGCAACCGCGCCAGGTGTTCCGGCCGCGCCTGCAGCCGCTGCGCCAGCACATCCTGGCCGTCATACCCTTCGATCACATACCACACCGGCATTTCCTCGCTTGCGTTGTCGGGTCCGCAGATTCTAGCCAATGCGACCCCTGCCCCGGCCCGGCTGGACACTGGCGCAACAAAGGCTTACCCTAGACTCCATTGCACGTGGCTGGATGCAGCAGCCCGTCGGTTTTTGCGGCCAACGCAGCCCCCGACGACCGTCCCGCTGCTTCAAACCGGTCCACCTGGCCGGGCCACGTAGACGACCTCCCCGTAGTTCCGTCGCCGCCGTTTCGTGCGGCACGTCCTGCTGTTTGATATGTGTGGAATCGCGCCGATCCCGGCGTGTCTGGTGCCCTGGGGCTCCGTGGCGTTGGCCCGGCGAACCCGGTGCCGCGACTGGTCCGTTGCAATCCTGATGTCCATTAGATGACTTCCGAACTCGCGCTCGACGCGAACCCGCCAACCCGGCCGCCCGCCCCACAGCAGCAGGAAATGCCGCTGGCCGTGGTGCATGGGCAACCGGTCCTGCAGATTCCGCAGGACCTGTACATTCCGCCGGACGCGCTGGAAGTCATCCTGGATGCCTTCGAAGGCCCGCTGGACCTGCTGCTGTACCTGATCCGCCGCCAGAACCTGGATGTCCTGGACATTCCGGTAGCCGAGATCACCCGGCAGTACGTGGAATACATCACCGTGATGCGCGAGCTGCGCTTCGAGCTGGCCGCCGAGTACCTGGTGATGGCAGCGATCCTGGCCGAGGTGAAGTCGCGCATGCTGCTGCCGCGCCCGGTCAGCGAGGAAGGCGATGAAGCCGACCCGCGCGCCGAACTGGTGCGCCGGCTGCAGGAGTACGAACGTTTCAAGCAGGCCGCCGAGGACATCGATGCCCTGCCCCGCCAGGACCGCGACACTACGGTGGCGCACGCCTTCATGCCCGAACGCGCCACGGTGAAGCTGCCGCCGCCGGTGGACCTGAAGGAGATGCTGCTGGCCCTGCACGACGTGCTCAAGCGCGCCGAGCTGTTCAGCGGTCACGCCATCAAGCGTGAGGCACTGAGCGTGCGGCAACGCATGGGCGAAGTGCTGGGACGCCTGGAAGATGGCAAGTTCTATCGTTTTGAAGGGCTGTTCACGGCCGAAGAAGGCAAGCTGGGCGTGCTGGTCACGTTCCTGGCGGTGCTGGAACTGGCCAAGGAACAGCTGCTGGACATCGTCCAGGAAGAACCACTGGCGCCGATCTACGTGAAATCGCTGGCCGCCGGCAACACCAATGCCCCGCTGCAGTTCAGCAGCGAGTTCGACGACAACGACGCCGCCAATGCAGACGAGTGAGCGCTGACTGCCGATGGATCAACTGCTGATCAACCGCATTGTCGAGGGTGCCTTGCTGGCCTCCAGTCAGCCGCTCACCCTGGCCCAGCTGAAGGACCTGTTCCCGGAAGAGGAACCGGCACCGCCGGGCAGCATCGAACGCGCGCTGGAACGCCTGCGCGAAGCCTGCGAAGGCCGCGGCGTGGAACTGGTCGAGGTCGCCTCCGGCTTCCGCTACCAGGTGACCGGCGAAGTGCATGGCTGGATCAGCCGGCTGTGGACCGAACGCAAGACCCGTTACACCCGCGCCACCCTGGAAACCCTGGCGCTGATCGCCTACCGGCAACCGATCACCCGCGGCGAGATCGAGCAGGTACGCGGCGTGGCGGTCAGCAGCAACATCATCCAGGCGCTGGAAGAACGCGAGTGGATCCGCGTGGTCGGCCACCGCGATGTGCCCGGCAAGCCTGCGCTGTTCGGCACCACCAAGGGCTTTCTGGATTATTTCGGCCTGAAGCGATTGGATGAGCTGCCGCCTCTGTCGGAACTGAAGGACCTGGGCGAGCTGGAACCCCAGCTGTCCCTGGACCGCGATGCGCCCGCAGCAGCAAGCGCCGACGGTCCTGACATCTCGGCCGGCGACGAAGGCGCTGCCGCGAACGATGATGCCGGCCTGGCCGGCAGTGACACCCCCGATTCCGCCGACGCAGCTCCTGCGGCGGCTATCGATGAGCAAGCACCTTCGCCCCTCGATGATGGGCACCCCGATTCCGCGCCGGGCGAGCGCGCGGTGCCAGTGAACGAACGCGAAGACAACGCCGTCGCGATGACGACCGTGGCTGTTGACCAAGCCGATTCCGAACCAGAGGCCGACCTCGAAACCGTCGGCCGGAGCAAAACTGATGAGTGACACCCCCCGTAACAAGCTCTCGCTGAAGCGCGAAGCCACCTCCGAACAGTTCAAGCTGGAAGAGCGCCTGCACAAGGTGCTGGCCCAGGCCGGCCTCGGCTCGCGCCGCGCGCTGGAACAGCGCATCGCCGAAGGCCTGGTCAAGGTCAACGGTGAAGTCGCGCAGACCGGCATGTCGGTCAAGAGTGGCGACAAGATCGAACTGGATGGCCGTGGCTTCGTCGCCACCGCCCTGGCCGAGCCGTCGCGCGTGCTGGTCTACAACAAGCCGGAAGGCGAAGTGACCACGCGCGATGATCCGGAAGGCCGCCCGACCGTATTCGAATCGCTGCCGCCGCTGAAGGGCGCGCGCTGGATCGCGATCGGCCGCCTGGACATCAACACCACCGGCCTGCTGCTGGCCACCACCGACGGTGAACTGGCCAACGCCATGATGCACCCGTCTTTCGAGGTCGAGCGCGAATACGTGGTCCGCGTGCGTGCGCCGGAAGGCGAGGAAAAGGTCTCCGACGCCATCGTCGACCGCCTCACCCGTGGCGTGGCACTGGAAGACGGCCCGGCCAAGTTCGACGAGATCGAACGCATCGGCGGCACCGACTCGCACGACTGGTTCCGCGTCGTGGTGAAGGAAGGCCGCAACCGCGAAGTGCGCCGCCTGTGGGAGTCGCAGGGCTGCCAGGTCAGCCGCCTGAAGCGCACCCGCTACGGCAAGGTGAGCCTGCCGCGCGAACTGGCCCGCGGCCATTCGGTGGAACTGGGCACCACGCAGGTTGAAGCCCTGCGCGCGCAGCTGAAGCTGGAAGAAGGCGCGCCGTCGGCACTGACGCTGCAGCCGGTGATCGGCCAGCGCCGCGCCGCCAAGACCACCGTGCGCGTGCGCGAAGGTGGCCGCGGCAACGCCTACGTCAACGGCCACAACACCGCCGACGAGGGCCGCGAGCTGCGTCGTTTCGATAACGTCCGCGAAGACCGCGGCCGTGGTCGCGGCGGCAAGGGCGGCGGCTTCAAGGGTGGCCTGACGGTCAGCGGTGAAGCGGCAGCCAAGCAGTCGCAGAAGCCGTTCAAGCAGCGCGCCCAGAAGAACGATCGTTCGCTGCCGGAAGGCAACCCGGCCGCGTTCCGCACCTGGTACGTGCCGGATGGCGTGAGCACCGGCCCGAGCGGCCATCGCAATGCCGGCCCGGGCGCGCGTGGCCCCGGTGCCCGTGGTCCGGGTGCAGGCGGCCAGGGCCGTCCGTATGGCAAGCCGAAGGGTCCGGGCGCAGGCGCCGGTGGCGGCCAGGGCCGTGGCGGTTTCGGCGGTGAAGGCCGTGGCGGCGCAGGCGGCCAGGGTCGTCCGGCCGGTGCGGGCAACCGCTCGCAGGGCCAGGGCAACAAGCACCCGTACGGCCATCCGGGCAATGCCCCGAGCTTCCCGTCCGACCACGCCACGCCGGGCTTCAACCCGTATGGCAGCCCGAAGCCGGCACAGGGCGCCCGTCCGGGCGGTCGCGGTCCGGGCGGCGGCAACCGCGGTCCGGGCGGTAATCGCGGCCCGGGTGGTCCGGGTAGCAACCGTGGCCCGGGTGGCCCCGGCGGCAATCGCGGTCCGGGCGGCCCGCGCCGCAGCGGCCCGCGCGGCGGCTGATCACCGGCACGCCTGAAATGAAAAACCCCGGCGCAGGCCGGGGTTTTTCGTTGAAAAGGGGACGGAGGGGATTAAGTCGTTCTTGCCACGGCCTGTGTCGAAGAGGCGAAAGCGACTTAATCCCTTCCGTCCCCTTTTGCGTGGCGCTGGAACGCGGCGGGCGTGGTGCCGGTCATGCTGCGGAAGAAGGCGATGAACGGGCTCTCGGCGGAGAAGCCGGTGTCCTGCGCCACATGCGCCACGCGTTGGCCCAGCAGCAGCAACTCCATGGCCCGCATCAGTCGCCATTGCTGGCGCCAGGCTTGGTAGCTCATGCCGGTATCACGCTGCATCAACCGGCCGACAGTACGCGCGCTCAGGCCCGTGCGCGCGGCCAGCTCCCCCAGTTCGGGCGGCAGCTGCTCGGCCAGCGGCAGGCAACGTGCGATCCGCGGATCACGCGGTAAAGGCAGGTCCATCGGCGCCACCGGTGCAGCGGCGATTTCCAGCACGCACAACGCCAGTTGATGGTGCGCGCGCGGCGACTGCCAGTCATGGTCGAACGGCGCCTGCGCGATCGGCTCCAGCAAGGCCTGCAGCAGCGGACCGACGCCGATGATCGCCGGCTGCCGGGGCAGCTGGGCCGACAGGGTGGCGTCGAAGTACAACGAACGGTAGTCGACTGCCTGGCGCATCTGCGCACGATGGCGCAGCCCACCCGGAATCCACGCCGCGCGCGCGGGCGGCAGCAGGCTGACGCGATCACCGTAGGTCAGGCGCGTACAGCCCTGCCGGGTGTACAGCAGCTGCGCGCGTGCATGTTGGTGCCAACCCGAGTCGTGATCCGCCAGTGAGGCCGCGATCCCCAACACCGGAGCGCCCCAGGCATCGGCGTCGAAGTGCGCATCCGGCTGCAACCAGGCCATGTCTGATTTCATATATCTGATGACAGGATAGACAGAGTGCGCCATTGCGGGCGCGACCACAATGCGCGGCCCTGTTCCTGGAGCGCCCGCATGTCGCGCCGCCTGTTGTTGCTCACCATTGCACTGCTGATGTTTCCGCAGTTGGCACAGACCCTGTACAGCCCGGCCCTGGCCGATCTGGCCGAACGCTTCGCCCTGCCGCCGAGTGCCGCCAGCCAGGCCATGAGCCTGTACCTGTTCGGCTTCGCTGCAGGCGTGCTGCTGTGGGGGCGCCTGGCCGATCGTATCGGTCGTCGCCCCGCCCTTCTCTGTGGCCTCGGCGTCTTCGGAGTAGCTGCACTGGGTGGGCTGATGGCTGGCAGCTTCGGCCAGGTGCTGCTGGCCCAGGCGTTGGCCGCAGTCGGCGCCGCCGCCGCTTCGGTGGTGACCCAGACCGTGCTGCGCGACCATCTGCAGGGTCCAGCGTTGGCGCAGGCATTCTCTTGGATCGGCATGGCCCTGGCCCTGAGCCCGGCCATCGGCCTTGCACTGGGCACGCTGCTGGTCGCCGCCCATGGCTATGCCGGCGTACAGTCCGGCCTGCTGCTGGTTGCTGCCTTGCTGGCAGTCGCATGCCTGGCTGGCCTGCGCGAAAGCCGTCCTGCACATATCCCGCACACGCCCATGCTGCCGCTGCTGCGGGAACTGCTGCGCGATCGCTGGATCTGGTCACACGCGTTGCTGGTGATGGCCTTCAACGTGGCGATGTACAGCTGGTATGTGCTCGGCCCCTTCGTGTTTGCGCGCCTGCACTGGCCAGCCACCTGGTTCGGCGCCAGCGGCGCGGTGCTGGCACTGGGCTCGGCACTGGGCGCGTGGGGCAATGGCCGCCTGCTGCGTGCAGGCGTTGCCACAACCACGCGCATCCGCATCGCCGCAGGACTGGTTCTGACGGGAGGCCTGCTGGCCGCGCTGCTGCATGATCACCCTGCCCTGGTCGCGGCGATGGTGCCGGTGGTGACGGGCTTCGGCCTTGCCATTCCCAATGTGCTCGGCCAGGCCTTGCGCGGCTATCCACACTGTCTCGGCAGCGCAGGCGCGCTGTTCGGCCTGCTCTACTACCTGCTGATCGGTGCGGCAATGGCGCTGGTCGGTGCAGTGCAGCTGCTGGCACCGACCCTCATCGTGTGCGGCCTGCTGGCCTTGTGGCTGCAGCGGCAGCGTCCCGCTGCAGCCTAGGAATTGCTGCAAAAGCAGCGCACTGTGCGCGCCTTCCGGGAACGGCTTTGATTCCCTGGCTATCGTGCGCGCTCTCACACACAAGGCAGATGCCCATGATCACCATCACCGCCGAACAGGCCCGCGCCAACGTCGATGCCGCCAAGCGCCCGATCGAACTGTTCTACCGCGATCTCGACAACGCCATCCAGATCGGCTCGGAAAATGGCCGCCGCTACGTCGTGTTCGGCTTCAGCCAGGTGATGGCCAGCGAGCAGCTCGTCGAAGACGTGGTCGCACAGTTGCTGAAGAATGGTTTCGGTGTTGAACGGTTGTTGAGCGATTCCGAACAGCACTACATCCGCATCAACTGGGGAACTGCCGCGCCGTCGCGCCTCAGCGCCGGCTGAGGGTGAACGCGGTGCCGTCCACGCCCAGGTCCCAGCCCTTGCCGGTACCGGACAGGGCCAGCGAGATGTCGCCCTTGGTCATCACCTGCGCGTTGCTGGACTTCACCGCACCGGCATGCGCGCCGACCGAGGCGTAAGTGCCCAGCAGCTCGTTGACGCTGACCGCGCCGGTGAAGCTGCCACGCCCGTTGGTGATCTTCGACTTGCCGACGGTCAGGCCGCCCCCCTTCATCTGGATGCGCACCGGCAGGCTGGCGCCGTTGCTGCAGGTGACCGTGCCATTACCGGATGCGGTCTTGTAGATCAACGACCAGCCGGACAGGTTGTAGCGCAGCTCGCAATCGAGGTTGCCGGCAGCGTGCGCGGCGGGGGCCAACGCTGCGGCGGACAGCGCCAGTAGCAGGGCGAAGGGCTTGTTCATGGCGGGACTTCCAGTTCGGTCGGACTGGCGGCGAATCTAACAGCGCGCGCGTGCACGTTGAATGCAGGCGCGCGCGCTGGTGCGGCGGCGTTCAGGCCGTCGCTCAGGCCTGCTCGTCCAGATGGAAGGCATCGGCATCAAGCATGGCCGGGAAGCGCGCGCGGTGTGCTGCCAGCGCCTCGGCCGAGACGGTGGTGGTGACCACCTGTTCGCGTTCGCGAATCTCCACCTGCGGCTGACCGAGGAAATCCAGCACCGCGCTGTCGCCGGCGTAATGCAGCTGGTTGCCATCGACGCCCACGCGATTCACTGCCGCCACGAAGCACAGGTTCTCGATCGCACGTGCACGCAGCAGTGTCTTCCACGCATAGGCGCGTGCCGACGGCCAGTTGGCAACGAAGATCTGCAGGTCGAAATCCAGCTGCTGCGGACGCTCCACGTTGTAGCGGTTGCGGCAGAACACCGGGAAACGCAGGTCGTAGCAGACCTGCGGATTGATCCGCCAGCCCTTCCATTCCACGCTCAGGCGGTCGCGACCGGCAGCATAGCGCTCGTGCTCGCCGCCGTAACGGAACAGGTGGCGCTTGTCGTAGTACTCCAGGTTGCCATCGGGCGTGGCGAACAGCAGGCGGTTGTAGACGCCTTCGCCATCACGCAACTGCACGCTGCCGATCACCGCCGCGTTCAAGGCCCTGGCCTGCTCGCGCACCCAGGCCACGGTCGGGCCGTCCATGCCTTCGGCCTGGGCGATGGCGTCGTTGGAGAAGCCACTGGTGAAGGTCTCCGGCAGGATCACCAAGTCGGTGGTGCCGGCCAGCGGTGCCAGCAGTGCGCCGTAGTACTCACGGTTGCCCGCCGGATCATGCCAGCGGGTGTCGCCCTGGACGAGGGAAATGCGCAGGTCCTGCATGGTCACTGCTCCGCTCAAAGAAGGCGCAGGCGTTCGATCGCCGCGTCCATGGTCGCTTCATTCTTGGCGAAGCACAGGCGCACCAGGCGCTGACCGGCCGGCGGATTCTCGTAGAACGGCGACAGCGGGATGGCGGTCACGCCCTTCTCGATGGTCAGCCACTTCACGAACTCGTGGTCCGGCAGGTCGCTGATGGCCGAGTAATCGACCAGCTGGAAGTAGCCGCCCGGGACCGGCAGCGCCTTCAGGCGGGTGCTGGACAGCTGCTCGCGGAAACGGTCGCGCTTGGCCTGGTAGAACGCGCCCAGCTCGAGGTGGTGTTCGGGCTCATCGCGGATCATCGCGGCGAAGCCATACTGCGCCGGACCGAAGCTGGTGAAGGTGTTGTACTGGTGCACCTTGCGGAACTCGGCGGTCAGCGCCGGCGGGGCGATCGCATAGCCGATCTTCCAGCCGGTGCAGTGGTAGGTCTTGCCGAAACTGGAGATGACGAACGCGCGCTCGCGCAGTTCCGGGTAGCGCAGCGCCGATTCATGGCGGCGGCCGTCATAGATGATGTGCTCATACACCTCATCGGAGATCAGGTAGATCTGCGTGCCGCGCAGCAGCTCGGCCAGCGCCTGCATGTCCTGCGCCGACAGCATCGCGCCGGACGGGTTGTGCGGGGTGTTGACGATCAGCATGCGTGTGCGCGGGGTGATCGCCGCACGCACGCGGTCCCAGTCGACGGCGAAGGTCTGCGGATCCAGCGACACATGCACGGCCTTGGCACCGGCCAGATCGATCGCCGGTTCATAGCAGTCATAGGCCGGGTCGAGCACGATCACTTCTTCGCCGGCACGCACCACGGCGTGGATGGCGTTGAAGATGGCCTCGGTACCGCCACTGGTGACGGTGATCTCGCTGTCCGCATCGACCTGTGCGCCGTAGCAGTCCAGCGCCTTCTGTGCGATGGCCTGGCGCAGCGGCGCCACGCCGGTCATCGGCGGGTACTGGTTCAGCCCGGCGGCCATCGCCTTGGCCGTCTCATCGATCAGGCGCTGCGGCGCGGAAAAGTCCGGGAAACCCTGGCCCAGGTTGACCGCGCCGTGTTCGGCGGCGAGCTGGGACATCACGGTGAAGATCGTGGTACCGACCTTGGGCAGCTTGGTGTTGGGTTGCATCGGCCTGGAATCTGGGGGAACGAGGCCCAGAAGTGTACGAAATCCACGCTGCGACTGTGGGTTCAGCCGGTAGCGCCGGGCCATGCCCGGCGGCTCTTTGCATATGCCTTGCGGCCGCCGGGCATCGCCCGGCGCTACCGGGACAGCATTCACCGCTACAATTGCCGCCGCACTCCGGCATGAAGACCCCTGCCCCTTGAACACCCCTGCATTGCTGGCCGCCAGCGGCCTGAGCTTCTCCCGCAATGACGAGCCGGTGTTCGGCCCGCTGGACTTCCATGTGGACGCCGGCGAAGCCCTGCTGGTGCAGGGCGGCAACGGCGCCGGCAAGACCACGCTGTTGCGCGTGCTGGCCGGCCTGGCCCGGCCCGGTGCCGGGCAGGTGCAGATCGATGGCCGACCGGCCGGCAATGCCGAGCGCGCGCGCTATGTCGCCTACCTCAGCCACCTGCCCGCATTGAAGCCCGATCTGGACACGCTGGAGAACCTGCACTTCCTGTGTGGCCTGCACGGCCGCCGTGCGCGGCAGATGCCCGGCAACGCGCTGGCCATCGTCGGCCTGGCCGGTTATGAGGACACCCTTGTTCGGCATCTGTCCGCCGGGCAGAAGCGGCGGCTGGCTCTGGCACGCATCTGGCTGTCGCCGGCGCCGCTGTGGCTGCTCGACGAACCCTATGCCAACCTCGACCTGGAGGGCATCACCCTGGTCAACCGGATGATTTCCGCGCACCTGCGCGCCGGTGGCGCGGCACTGGTCACCACCCATGGCGCCTATGCCGCACCGCCGGTGCGTACCCGCCAGCTCGACCTCGGCGGTGCCGCATGATCGCGCCAGGCACCGAACCGGGCCTGTGGCAGACCGCGGGCGCCCTGCTCAAGCGCGACCTGCGCCTGCTCTGGCGCCGCCGCGGCGATGCGCTGCAGCCGCTGCTGTTCGCGGTGCTGGTGGTGGTGCTGTTCGCGCTGGCGCAGGGTCGCGAGCCGCAACTGCTGGCCGCCACCGCAGGCGCAGTGCTGTGGCTTGCGGTGCTGCTGGCCGGGCAGCTGTCGCTGGATTCACTGTTCCGCTCCGATGCCGAAGACGGCTCGCTGGAACAATGGCTGCTGGCGCCGGTGCCGCTGGCCTGGCTGGTGCTGGTGCGCGTGCTGCTGCACTGGGCCACCACCGCCCTGCCGTTGATCGTGGTCAGTCCGCTGCTGGCCGAAATGCTGCATCTGCCGCATGACCAGCTGCCGATGTTGCTGGCATCGTTGCTGCTGGGAACGCCGTTGCTGAGCCTGATTGGTGGCGTGGTCGCTGCACTGACCGTCGGCATCCGACGCTCTGGTATTCTCGTGGCATTGCTGTCGCTGCCGCTGTACGTGCCGGTACTGGTGTTCGGCGCAGGCAGTCTGGCGGCAGCCGGACGCGGACAGGATCCGGTCGGTGCGCTGCTGATGCTTGGCGCCGGCCTGCTGGTCGCGCTGGTGCTGGCGCCGTTGGCCACCGCCGCTGCAATACGTATTTCTCTGAGTTGACCGAGCTGAGAGCCAATCCACCCCTGCTGGATAGCCGCCACGCATGAATCCGATTGTCCGCTGGTTCCACCAACTCGGTTCGCCCCCCACGTTCGACCGATTCGCTGCCCGCTGGTCGCGGGTGTTCTACCTCGCGGCGGTGCCGGTGCTGCTGGTCGGCATGTGGCAGGCGCTGCTGGTGGTGCCGCCGGAAGCCAAGCAGCTGGACAGCTTCCGCATCCTCTACATCCACGTGCCCAGTGCCTGGATGAGCCTGTTCGTGTTCGCGCTGATGGCGCTGTATGCCGCCATCGCCCTGATCTGGCGGATCAAGGTCTGCGAGATCCTGGCCATGGCCTGTGCGCCGATGGGCGCCGGCTTCACCCTGATCACCCTGCTGACCGGCAGCATCTGGGGCAAGGGTACCTGGGGTACCTGGTGGGACTGGGACCCGCGCATGACCAGTGAACTGGTGCTGCTGTTCCTGTACCTGGGCGTGATCGGCCTGTACCACGCCATCGAGGACCGCCGCAGCGCCGCGCGCGCGGCCGGCCTGCTGGCCATCGTCGGTGTCAGCCTGCTGCCGGTGATCCGCTATTCGGTGGACTGGTGGGGCGGCCTGCATCAGCGCCAGTCGATCAACGTGTTCGGTGAATCGGCAATCAGCAGCGCGATGATCGCGCCACTGTGGTGGATGGTCATCGGCACCAAGTTCTGGTTCGCCGGTTCGGTGCTGGCCAAGGCCCGCGCCGACAATCTCGACCGCGAGGCCGGCAAGGCCTGGGTCGGTGGCCGGGTCGATGCCGCACGCGCGGCCGGGGAGGCCCAGCCATGACCCACCTGCCCTATGTGATCGGCGCGTACGCCGTGTTCGTGCTGGTGCTCGGCGCCGATGCCATCGGTTCGTGGCTGCGCCTGCGCATGGCACGCCGGTTGGCGCTGGCACGCCAGCAGCGGCAGCAGACCCGCGCCGTCAAACAGGAAGCTGCGGCGCCGCTGTCGACGGAGCTGGAACGATGACGCCGGTACAACGCCGCCGCCTGGCCTGGGTACTGCTGGCCCTGCTCGCCTCCGGGCTGGCCACCGCACTGGTGGCGATGGCGCTGGAACGCAACATCGCCTACCTCTACACTCCCTCGGAAGTGCTGCGCGGGGATGTCGATGCACAGTCGCGGTTCCGCTTGGGCGGCATGGTGGTGAAGGGCTCCTTCAACCGCCCGGTCGGTTCGCTGGAAGCACGTTTCGAAGTAACCGACGGCGATGCCCAGCTGGCGGTGACCACGTCGCGGATTCTTCCGGACATGTTTGCCGAAGGCACCGCGGTGGTCGCCAGTGGCCGCCTGCAGGATGGTGTCTTCGTTGCCGACGAAGTGCTGGCCAAGCACGATGAAAAGTACGTGCCGAAGGAAGTGGCCGACAAGATGGGCGATGCCCATCGCAAGCATGACGTGCCGGTGACGGCACCCGAGGTGCGCTGAGTGCTGCCCGAACTGGGTCAGATCCTGCTGTTGTGCGCGTTGCTGGCCTCGCTGCTGCAGGCCGGCCTGCCGCTGGTCGGCGCGCATCGCAGCAATACGGCATGGATGGCGGTGGCACGGCCGGCCGCCTTCGCACAGCTGCTGCTGCTCGCCGGCGCGTTCGCGGTGCTGACCGCCGCGTTCGTGCAGCAGGATTTCTCGGTGCGCTACGTGGCCGAGAACTCCAATTCGCTGCTGCCGATGATCTACCGCTACTCGGCGGTGTGGGGGGCCCACGAGGGCTCGCTGCTGATGTGGGCGCTGGTGCTGGCGCTGTGGACCGGCGCGGTGGCGCTGTTCTCGCGGCACCTGCCGGCACACGTGCAGGCGCGCGTACTGGCGGTGATGGGCGTGGTCAGCGTCGGCTTCCTCGCCTTTCTGATCTTCACCTCCAATCCGTTCCTGCGCCTGAACCCGGCGCCGCTGGAAGGCCGCGACCTCAACCCGCTGCTGCAGGACCCAGGGCTGATCATTCATCCGCCGATGCTGTACATCGGATACGTGGGCTTTGCCGTTCCGTTCGCATTCGCGGTGGCGGCCCTGCTGGAGGGGCGCATCGATGCGCGCTGGCTGCGCTGGACGCGGCCGTGGACCAACGTCGCCTGGGGCTTCCTGACCCTGGGCATCGCGCTGGGCAGCTGGTGGGCCTACTACGAGCTGGGCTGGGGCGGCTGGTGGTTCTGGGACCCGGTGGAGAATGCCAGCTTCATGCCCTGGCTGGTCGGTGCGGCATTGATCCATTCGCAGGCCGTCACTGAAAAGCGCGGCACGTTCGGCAGCTGGACCCTGCTGCTGGCGATCGCCGCCTTTGCGCTGTCGCTGCTGGGCACGTTCCTGGTGCGCTCGGGCGTGCTGACCAGCGTGCATTCGTTTGCCGCCGATCCGTCGCGCGGCCTGTTCATCCTGGTATTCCTGTCGGTGCTGATCGGCGGCAGCCTGCTGCTGTACGCGCTGCGCGCCAGCCAGCTCAGCGTGGACGCCGACGACCCACGCCGTGGCTTCACCGCCACCTCGCGCGACACCCTGCTGCTGGCCAACAACCTGCTGCTGGCCACCGCCTGCGCGATGGTCCTGCTCGGCACGCTGTATCCGCTGCTGGCAGATGCACTGTCGCTGGGCAAGATCTCGGTCGGCCCGCCCTACTTCGGCAGCCTGTTCCTGCTGCTGATGGCGCCGATGATCCTGCTGCTGCCGTTCGGCCCGCTGGTGAAGTGGCAGCGCGACCAACCTTCGCGTGCATTCGCCCTGCTGGCGCCCTGGCTGGGGCTGGCGGTGCTGCTGGGCGCGCTGGCCTGGTGGCAGGCGCCGCAGAACGGCTGGAAGGCCGGTCTCGGTGTCGCCGCCGCGGCCTGGGTCGGATTCGGTACCGCACGCTTCGTCTGGCAGCGCCTGCGTGGCAATGGCCGCTTCACCACCGAAATGCTCGGCATGATCGTCGCCCACACCGGCATTGCCGTGTTCCTGGCTGGCGCGTTGCTGGTAGAGGCACTGAACGTGCAACGCGAAGTGGCGCTGGCACCGGGCCAGCAGCTGGTGGTCGGTCGCCACGAGGTGCGCTTCGAGGGCGTGGACCATCGCGAAGGCCCCAACTTCATCGCCGACCGCGGCCACCTGCGCGTGTTCCGCGACGGCCGCGAGCTGGCCCTGCTGCATCCGGAGAAGCGCCAGTACGCCAGCGGCGGCCAGGTGATGACCGAGGCCGGCATCGATGCACGCTTCGACGGCGACGTCTACGTGGCATTGGGCGAGCCGCTGGGCAACAATGCATGGGCGGTCCGGGTGCACATCAAGCCGTTCGTGCGCTGGATCTGGCTGGGCGCGCTGTTGATGGCCCTGGGCGGATTCATCACCGCCGCCGACCGCCGTTTCCGTCGTCCGTAGGAGTTTCCATGTCCGAGTCCCCCGCCCCGCGCCCCTCCCGCCCGCTGCCGCCGGTAGCCATCGTGATCGGCGTGCTGTTCTTCTTCGGCCTGCTCGGGCTGATGATCTACGGGGTGATGAAATCGGGTGATCCGCAGCGCGACGTGCTGCCCTCGGCGCTGATCGACAAGCCGGCGCCGGCGTTCGCCCTGCCGGTGCTGCACGACCCGGAGATGATCGTGCACAGCGACGAACTGCGCGGCGCGCCTTACCTGTTGAACGTATGGGGCAGCTGGTGCGCGGCCTGCCGCGAGGAACACCCGGTGCTGACCCGTTTCGCCGAGAGCAAGCGCGTGCGCGTGATCGGCTACAACTGGAAGGACGAGCCGACCGATGCCCTGCACTGGCTGGAGCAGCTGGGCAACCCGTTCATGGTCGTGCTCAGTGATGTTGAAGGCCGCACCGCCATCGACTGGGGCGTGACCGCTGCACCGGAGACCTTCCTTGTCGACGGCAGCGGCATCGTGCGCTGGAAGTACAGCGGTGCGATGACCCAGCGCGTAGTCGACGAGAAGCTGATCCCGGCGCTGGAAAAGATCGAGAAGGCCCAGGGCAATGCCGGCAGCACGCTGCACACGGCGCCCTGAGCCCATGCGCTGGCTGCTGGCGTTGCTGCTTCCGATGCTGCCGCTGGCCGCAGTGGCACAGCAGCCGCTGCACGATCCGCAGCCGCTGCAGTTCCGCGATGGCGCCGAAGAACGCCGCTTCCATGACCTGGCCGCGCAGCTGCGCTGCGTGCAGTGCCAGAACCAGTCGCTGGCCGATTCCAACGCGCAGATCGCGCAGGATCTGCGCCGCGAGGTGCTGCAGCTGATGCAGCAGGGCCACGACGATGCACAGATCAAGCAGTTCCTGGTCGCCCGCTACGGTGAGTTCGTGCTCTATCAACCACCGTTGCAGCCGGGCACCTGGCTGCTGTGGGGCGGTCCCCTGCTGATGCTCGGCGCCGGCGCACTGGTGGTGCTGGGCATTGTCCGCCGTCGTGGCCGTACGGTCGGCGCAGCACCGGCCGGCAAGGCCGATGAAGGAGACGGATGGTGAGCCATTGGCTGCCGGTGCTGGCCGGTCTGGTTGCTGCGCTGATGGCAGCGCTGGTGCTGTGGCCGCTGCGCCACCACGGTCGTCGCGGTTTCGCGGTCGGCGTGTTCGCACTGGGCGTGGCCGGTGCCTGCCTGTATCTGCTGGTCGGTGATCCGCGTGCAGCACAGGTCCAACCGACGCCGTCGGTAGCCACCCTGCGCGATGGCGTGCAGGCCCTGCAGGATGCACTGGAGCGTGACCCACAGCGGGCCGATGGCTGGGCGCTGCTGGGCCGGTCGCAGGCCGAACTGGGCAACGCCGCAGCCGCGGCGGACGCCTTCGCACGTGCCGCCGCTCTCGCCCCGGAAGACCCCGGCGTGCTGGTGGAAGCGGCGCAGGCACGTGCGCAGGCCGATGCCGGCAAGCAGTTCGATGACACCGCGATGGCCTGGTTGCAGCAGGCGCGTGCACAGGCACCCGATGCCGAGCGCGCCAGCTGGCTGCTGGGCATCGCCCTGCGCCAGCGCGGAAAGAATGCCGAGGCCGCGGATGTGTGGAGCGGCCTGCTGCCACGGCTTGAGCCCGGCGCCGCGCAGGCGCTGCAGGCGCAGATCTCCATCGCCCGCGAAGCCGCAGGCCTGGCACCCGATGCCGCCCCTGCAGCACCAGCGGCGCTGCTGCAGGTACGCGTGCAGCTGCCTGCGCTGGAGAATGCCGAGTGGCCGGCCAGCACCCGGGTATTCGTGCTGGCCCGCGCCGTGGGTGGACCGCCGATGCCGGTGGCCGCACGCAAGCTGCCGCTGGCCGGTTTCCCGGCCACGGTCGGGCTGGGCGACGCTGACAGCCCGATGCCGACCGCGCCGCTGTCGGCACATCGCGACGTGGAAGTGCTGGCACGCATCTCGCGTACTGGTAGCGCCAATCGCAGCGAGGGGGACCTGCAAAGCGACGTGGTGCGGGTGACGCTGCCGCATGACGGCGTGGTTGAGCTGCGGTTTCCCTGACTTGTAGAGCCGAGCCCACGCTCGGCTGCGATTGGGTTGCCGGCGCCCGCCATCCGAGCATCGGCTCGGCTCTACAGCAGATCCACGCCATGCGTGGATACGACGGTCCGGTCCGCGTCCAACCGCTGCTGGAAACCAGCGTGTCGCCAGCTCCACATGCGGCCCCGCTAGAATGGCTGCATGACCGAATTCATCCCGCCCGGCACCCGCTTCCACGCCCTGCCCTCGCCCTTCCCGTTCAAGCGCGGGGGCGCCCTGCACGGCGCGCGCGTGGCCTACGAAACCTGGGGAACACTGGCGGCCGACGCCAGCAATGCGATCCTGATCGTCACCGGCCTCTCGCCGGATGCGCATGCCGCGGCCAACGACGCCAATCCGGCACCGGGCTGGTGGGAAGGCATGGTCGGCCCCGGCAAGCCGATCGATACCGACCGCTGGTTCGTGGTCTGCGTGAACTCGCTGGGCAGCTGCAAGGGTTCGACCGGTCCGGCCTCGCTCAATCCGGCCACGGGCGAACCGTATCGCCTCGACTTCCCCGAGCTGTCGATCGAAGACGGCGCACGCGCCGCCATCGAGGTCGTGCGCGCCCTGGGCATCGAGCAGCTGGCCTGCGTGGTCGGCAATTCGATGGGCGGCATGACCGCACTGGCCGTGCTGATGCTGCAGCCGGGCATCGCGCGCAGCCACGTCAACATTTCCGGCAGTGCGCAGGCGCTGCCGTTCTCGATCGCGATCCGTTCGCTGCAGCGCGAGGCGATCCGTCTTGATCCGCGCTGGAATGGTGGCCACTACGACGATGCCGAATACCCCGAGTCCGGCATGCGCATGGCGCGCAAGCTGGGCGTGATCACTTACCGCTCCGCACTGGAATGGGATGGCCGCTTCGGCCGCGTGCGGCTGGATTCGGACCAGACCGACGACGATCCGTTCGGCCTGGAGTTCCAGGTGGAAAGCTATCTGGAAGGCCACGCACGGCGCTTCGTGCGTTTCTTCGATCCGAACTGCTACCTGTACCTGAGCCGCTCGATGGACTGGTTCGACCTGGCTGAATATGCCGACGGCGACGTGCTGGCCGGGCTGGCGAAGATCCGGGTGGAAAAGGCGCTGGCGATCGGCGCCAACACCGACATCCTGTTCCCGGTGCAGCAGCAGCAACAGGTCGCCGACGGCCTGCGCGCCGGCGGCGCCGATGCGCGCTTCATCGGCCTGGAATCGCCACAGGGCCATGACGCCTTCCTCGTCGATTTCGAGCGTTTCGGCCCGGCCGTGCGCGGCTTTCTCGACGCGCTGTAGGTGGCATGGCGGCGTCATCTCGCGCTGGCCGCGTTCGGCGCGTTGATCGCGCTGACGGTCAGCGGCGTGCTGCCGCTGTGGCTGGGTGGGTGGTGCCTGCTCGCCAGCGCGGTGTCGTTCGGCCTGTACGGCCACGACAAGCGCGCGGCGCAGAGAAAGCAGTGGCGTATTCCGGAGCGCACATTACAGCTGCTGGCCTTTGCCGGCGGTTGGCCCGGCGCGCTGCTGGGCCAGGCGATGTTCCGCCACAAGCACCGCAAAGCCTCGTTCCAGTGGGTGTTCTGGCTGTGCGTGCTGGCCAACGTGGCCTCGATCGCGGTGATGCTGCGCGAGTTTTCGCGATAGCCAACCTGTAGAGCCGAGCCCATGCTCGGCTCCGTACAGAGGCAGCCGAGCATGGGCGTGGCTCTACAGTAGATCCACGCCACGCGCGGATGTGCATCGGTCAAAGTTCGCGGACCAGCGCCCCATCGCGCAACCGGTACTGCGCATCGACCACGCCTTCAGGCAGGTCGTCGTGGGTGATCATCAGCAGGCTGCGCCCGTCCAGCAACCCGGAAAGGTCCCGCAACAGCGCGCGTGCGGTATCCACGTCGAGGCCTTCGGTCGGTTCGTCCAGCAACAGGATCGGTGCATTGCGCAGCAGTGCACGGGCCAGCGCCAGCCGCCGCGCCTGGCCGGCCGACATCGTCGCGCCGTTCTCCCCCACCCAGGCCTGCAGGCCACCATTGCGCTCGGCCCATTCGCCCAGGCGCACGCGGCGCAGCACTGCCCACAAGGCGGCGTCGCTGGCATCGGGATCACCCAAGCGCAGGTTCTCGTCCACGGTGCCGGCGAACACCGGCGCGTTCTGCGGCAACCAGGCCAGCTGCCGATGCCAGTCGGCCTGGCTGAAATCACGCAGGTCGATGCCACCATAGGTGATTCGCCCCTGCTGCGGATCCCACAGCCGCAGCAGCAGGCTGGACAGCGTGGTCTTGCCACTGCCGCTGTCGCCACGGATGGCGATGCGTTCCCCAGGCGCCAACGTCAGCCGCAGGCCGGACAGCACCGGTCGCACCGCGCCTGGCCACTGGAAATGCACGTCATCCCAGTGCACGCGCGCGGCCTGCGGTACCGGCTGTGGCGCTGCCGGATCCTCCACCGTCGTCGCCTGCTCGACGATGGCCTGCAACCGATCAGCGGCGATCCGCCCGGACTGCAGTGACTGCCACGCCAACCCCATCCCGGCCCACAGTTCGATCAGCGCGACGGTGAGGAACACCAGGCCCGCGGCCATTTCCGGCGCGATACGCTGCTGTTCGGCCGCGTGGAGCGCCAGTGCCAGCATCGCCACCAGCCCCAGCCCTGCGACCAGGCCATGCAGGGTCGAGGCCGCGATCAGGCGCCAGCGGCGCCGACGATCCCGCGAAGCCAGCTGCTTGGCGGCCACGCGCACCTTCAGCTGCCACGCCGCATCGGCATGCAGCGCGGCCAGATCGCCCGCGCCCTCCAACCCTTCAAAGGCGGCGGTGCGCAGTGCGGCGCGATGCGCGGCACGGTCCGCCTCTTCATCGTCACGACCGCGCACACCCAGCCACGGCACGCCGAAAGCGATCAGCAGCGCCAGCACTGCCAGCAACACCGCTGCCGACGGCAGGATCAGCGCCGCCGAGGCCACCGCCACCAGCGTCAGCGCACCCAGCGCCACCAGCGGCCCGATCGCACGCACCAGCAGGCCGTCCACTTCACCGATGTCACCGAGCAGGCGGGCCAGCAGATCGCCGGTGCGCGTCGCCCCCAGCCGTGCCGGTGCCAGCGGCAGCGCGCGGCGGAAGAACCACACGCGCAGGTCGCGGGCGATGCGCAGGGTGGCGTCGTGGCCCACCAGCTTTTCGAAGTAGCGCGACACGATGCGCGCCATGGTCAGCCCGCGGATACCCGCGGACGGCGAGAAGAAGTTGAAGCCCTGGCCGAGGCCGGCCGCACCGGCCAATGCAGCTGCGGTGAGGAAACCACCGGACAGGCCCAGCAGTGCGGTGCCGGCCAGCATGGTGGTCCACAACAGCAGGATCGTCAGCAGCAGGCGCGGCCGATGGCGCAGGAACACCGCACGCAGCGAATCAGGCGAACGGCTCATGCGCGCACCGCCTGTGCCGGTTCCACCAACCGACCTTCCGGCAACAACAGGCAACGGTCGGCCCAGGCGATCACCGCCGGGCTGTGGGTGGCGACCACCACGCTGCGGCCGCGTGCATAGGCGGCCAGGCTGCGCAGCAGCGCCGCTTCGGTATCGGCATCGAGGAACGCGGTGGGTTCGTCCAGCAGCAGCACCTGCGGGTCGCGCAGCAGCAGGCGGGCCAGGCCGATGCGACGTGCCTCACCACCGGACAGGCCGAAGCCGCGCTCGCCGATCACCGTATCCAGTCCCTGTGGCAGGCGCTGCGCGAACTGCAGCACCTGTGAGGCCTCGGCCACTGCGCGCAACCGCGCGTCGCTGGCGCCGGGATCGGCCAGGCGCAGGTTGTCGGCGATGCTGCCGTGGAACAGGTACGGCCGCTGGCTGGCATAGGCTACCTGCACGCCGGGCCGCAGGTGCAGCTTGCCGGCACGCGGTGGCAGCCAGCCCGCCAGTGCTTCCAGCAGCGTGCTCTTGCCGGATCCACTGGGGCCGACCAGGGCCAGCCGCTGGCCCGGTTCCAGCAGCACATCCAGATCCTGCAGCACGTCGTGCGGCGCGCCCAACGGGCGCAGCACCAGCCCCTGCGCCTGCAGCGGCGGCAACGCGGCCTCGGCCGGTTCCACAGCCAGCGGCGCACTCTCGTTCTCGATCAGGCCCTGCTCGTCCGGCAATGACTGCAGCAGACGTTCAACCTCGGCCGCCGCGGCCAGTGCATTGGCGCGGTCGTGGTAGTGCGCAGCCAACCGCCGCAGCGGCGCGTAGAACTCCGGCGCCAGCAGCAGGCAGAACAGGCCCGCGCCCAGCGTCGGCACCGCCGAATGCAGCGACATCATGCCCAGATAGCTCAGGCCCAGGTACAGCGCGACCATCGCCACGCTCACCGAGGCAAAGAATTCCAGCACCGTGGACGACAGGAAGGCGATCCGCAGCACTTTCAGGGTACGCACGCGCACACCTTCGGCGGCCGCCTCGATACCCTCCAGCTCGGCCTCGCCGCGGCCATACAGGCGCAGCAGGCCCAGGCCCTTGATGCGGTCGGCGAAGTGGCCGCTCATCCGCGCCAGCTCCCCCAACTGGGCGCGACCGGCGGCTTCGGCGCCCCAGCCCACCAGCATCATGAAGAACGGCACCAGCGGCGCGGTGAACAGCAGGATCAACGCCACCACCCAGTCAACCCAGGCCACCGCGGCCAGGATCAGCAGCGGCACCACCAGCACCTCGGTGCGCACCGGCAGGAACCCGCTGTAATAACTCTCGATCGCATCACCGTGATGCAGCATCAGTTCGCCCAGTTCGCCGGTGCGGCGCTGGCGCAGCCACAACGGGCCATGGCTGAGCAGTCGGGCGAACACTCGCTCGCGCAGGGCCAGCCGCGCGGCATCGGCTACATCCCCGGCAGCCGCCTGGGTGGCGCTGCCCAGCAGCGTGCGCAGCACCAGGATCACCACCAGCCCGCCCAGCACTGGCAGCCCCGAGGCCAGCGGCGCGCGCTCCACCAGCACCTGCTGCACCAGCCAGGCGATCGCGGCGGCCTGGCCGATCAGCAACGCACCGGACAGGCTGATGCACAGGGCCGCCAGGCGTTGGCGCCCCCGGGCGGAATGGGCCAGATCAGCCAGCCACGCCGCGCGGACACGGCGCTGGCGGGCAGTTTCGGCTTCCGGGGACAGGCTGTCAGGGGTCGTTTCGGCAGCGCTCAAGGGGTCTTCACGGGCAACGGGGGAGACACGGCATTGTAGGCGCAGGCAATGGCCGGCCTCTGCGGCCAGCGGTCGCAGTCTTCATCGGGTTGGCATACGATCAACCGGGGCACCTGTTCATACATTGATCTGGATCAAGGCTGTTTGAAGTAGTCGGTCACATCATTCACGTCGTAGACCACCCTTCCCGCCACCTGCAACGGCACTATCCAACGAGGTAGCCAGGCCATGATTGATCAGACAGTCGTAGAGCTGTCGCGGCTGCAATTCGCGCTGACCGCGATGTACCACTTCCTATTCGTACCCCTCACCCTTGGCCTGTCGTTCATGGTGGCCATCATGGAGAGCGTGTACGTGATGACCGGCAAGGAGATCTGGCGCAGGATGACCCTGTTCTGGGGCGTCCTGTTCGGCATCAACTTCGCCATGGGCGTCGCCACCGGCATCGTCATGGAATTCCAGTTCGGCATGAACTGGTCCTACTACAGTCACTACGTGGGTGACATCTTCGGCGCGCCGCTGGCGATCGAAGGCCTGATGGCCTTCTTCCTGGAAGCCACCTTCGTCGGCCTGTTCTTCTTCGGCTGGAACCGCCTGAGCAAGGTCAAGCACCTGATGGTGACCTGGCTGATGGCACTGGGCACCAACCTGTCGGCGATCTGGATCCTGGTTGCCAACGGCTGGATGCAGAACCCGACCGGTGCGGTGTTCAACCCGGAAACCATGCGCATGGAAGTGGTCGACTTCATGGCGGTGGTGTTCAACCCGGTGGCGCAGGCCAAGTTCGTGCACACCGTCAGCGCCGGCTACGTGACCGGTGCGGTGTTCGTGATGGCGATCAGCGCGCTGTTCCTGCTGCGCAACAAGCACAAGGACCTAGCCCGTCGTTCGTTCGCGGTGGCCGCGGCGTTCGGCCTGCTGTCATCACTGTCGGTGGTCGTGCTGGGTGACGAGAGCGGCTACGCCGCCAGCGAACACCAGAAGATGAAGCTGGCCGCGATCGAAGCGATGTGGGAGACCGAGCGTGCGCCGGCCGACTTCACCGCCTTCGGCATCCCGAACCAGGAAACCCACCAGAACGACTACGCGGTGAAGATCCCCTACCTGATGGGCCTGATCGCCACCCGCTCGTTGAACCAGCCGATTCCGGGCATCCTGGAACTGGTCGAGCGCGCCGAACACCGCGTGCGTGGCGGCCAGCTGGCCTACGGTGCATTGGAACGCCTGCGCGCCAACAAGAACGACGTTGAAGCACGCGAGATGTTCGACCGCCACTGGCAGGACCTGGGCCACGGCCTGCTGCTCAAGCGCTACCGCGACGACATCCTCAACGCCACCCCGCAGGAGATCTCGCAGGCGGCGATGGACACCGTGCCGCGCGTGATGCCGCTGTTCTGGACCTTCCGCGTGATGGCCGGCCTCGGCTTCTACCTGATCGCCTTCTTCGCACTGGCCTTCTACTACTCCTGCCGCAACAACTTCCAGGACAAGCGCTGGTTCCTCAAGCTGGCCCTGTGGACGCTGCCGGCACCGTGGATCGCGATCGAGTGCGGCTGGTTCGTGGCCGAGTATGGTCGCCAGCCGTGGGCGGTCGATGGCGTGCTGCCGACCTTCTATGCGGCGTCGGGCTTGGCCCTGCATGAAATCGTGCTGACCCTGGCCGGCTTCACCGCAATCTACACCGCGCTGATCGTGGTCGAGATCAAGCTGATGCTCAAGGCGATCCGCAAGGGTCCGGACGAGGTGCTGCCGTCGCTGCAGTCGCCCCAGCCGCATGCTTCCCACAATGCCTCGGCGCCAGCCGCCGGCCAGGCCTGAGGCAGGAGAACCAAGATGGATTTCATTCTTCTGGACTACACCACGCTGCGCGTGATCTGGTGGCTGCTGCTCGGCATCCTGCTGATCGGTTTCGCCGTGATGGATGGTTTCGACCTGGGCGTGGGCACCCTGCTGCCCTTCGTCGCCCGCAACGACGCCGAGCGCCGGCTGGTGATCAACACCATCGGCCCGGTGTGGGAAGGCAACCAGGTGTGGCTGATCCTGGGCGGCGGCGCGATCTTCGCCGCCTGGCCGCCGCTCTATGCGGTCAGTTTCTCCGGGTTCTACCTGGCGATGTTCGTGATCCTGTTCGCGCTGATCCTGCGTCCGGTCGGTTTCAAGTTCCGCAGCAAGATGCCCAGCGAACGCTGGCGCAACACCTGGGACTGGGCGCTGTTCATCGGTGGCTTCATCCCGGCGCTGATCATGGGCGTGGCGGTGGGCAACGTGGTGCTGGGCGTGCCGTTCCACTTCGATGACAGCATGCGCATCTTCTACACCGGCTCGTTCTTCGGCCTGCTGATGCCCTTCGCGCTGCTGGCCGGCCTGCTCAGCGTGTCGATGCTGGTCGCCCACGGTGCCGCCATGCTGGTGCTGAAGACCGACGGCCCGGTGGCCGAACGTGCAGCCCGTTTCGGCAGCATCGCCGCGATCATCGCCTTCGTGCTGTTCGCAGTGGGCGGTGCCTGGGTGGCCTTCGGCCTGCCGGGTTACCAGATCACCTCGCAGGTGGTTACCGATGGCGCCACCAATCCGCTGCTGAAGACCGCCGAACTCGGCGCCGCCGGTGGCTGGATGCGCAACTACAGCGCGATGCCAGCCACGATCCTGGCACCGCTGCTGGGCCTGGCCGGCCTGCTGGCCAGTGCGGTGCTGCTGCGTGCCCGTCGCGGCGGGCTGGCCTTCATCGCTTCCGGTGCGGCCATCGCCGGCATCATCCTGACCGTCGGTTTCGCCATCTTCCCGTTCCTGCTGCCGTCCTCGAGCCAGCCCACCTCCAGCCTGACCGTGTGGGACGCCTCGTCCAGCCACCTGACCCTGTGGATCATGCTGCTGGCCACGGCGGTGTTCCTGCCGATCATCCTCGCCTACACCACCTGGGTGTACCGCGTGCTCAAGGGCAAGACCACCACCGAAGAGATGGGCAACAACCCGAACGCTTACTGATTGACGGTGTGCCGGCCCACGGCCGGCACACCCTTGAACAAAGGAGATCGACCATGTGGTATTTCGCCTGGATTCTCGGCGCCGGCCTCGCCTCGACGGTGGCCATCCTCAACGGCATGTGGTTCGAAGCCCGCGAGCAGAACCGTATCGAGAAAGAAAATCGTCGCTGAGCTGTAAAAAAACCTTGCCGCCTTGGCCTTCACACGGTATCTTAGGCGGCTCCTTCGGGGTGTAGCTCAGTCTGGTAGAGCGCTACGTTCGGGACGTAGAGGTCGCAGGTTCGAATCCTGTCTCCCCGACCACTCAAGTGGTCGCATTGAAGCCTGGTGAAGTCGTCCAGGCTTTTTTGTTCCCTGAAGTGGCACTGCTTCGGCAGTGTGAAGAAAACAGCATTCACCCCTTGCCGCCATCGGGGTGAATCGCTAGAATAGGCGGCTCCCTTCGGGGTGTAGCTCAGTCTGGTAGAGCGCTACGTTCGGGACGTAGAGGTCGCAGGTTCGAATCCTGTCTCCCCGACCACTTCGGTGGTCACCAAGAAGCCTGGAAGACATCACTGTCCTCCGGGTTTTTTTGTGCCAAGCGCCGGGCCACCCGCATGACGGGACCTTGCCCGGCAGCGCACGTACAATGGCCGCGCTGCCGGCCCACCCTGCAGCCCCCACCCCCACCTGCCGCTTCGGCGTAGACCGATGCCGGCGCTGCATGCCGTTGCTGCGGCGTGCGACACCTGCAAGGACCACCGATGAGTTCCTCCACTTCCGATTCGCCGTCGCTGCTGCACGGTCGCGTCCTCGCGTTTGCCGCGATCCTGCTGGCAGCGGTCAACCTGCGCACGGCGGTCACCTCGATCACCCCGCTGCTGGACGTGCTCGGCCAGCAGTTCGGCTTCGGCACCACCATGACCGGCGTGCTGGGCATGCTGCCGACCGCCTCGTTCGCGCTGTTCGGCGTGGCCACGCCGGCACTGGCGCGGCGCCTGGGCCTGGAGCGCACCACCCTGCTGGCGATGGTGATGGCGATGGCCGGCCTGCTGCTGCGCTCCAGCGCCGGCAACGTCGGCACGCTGTTGCTGGGTTCGGTGCTGGCGCTGGCCGGCATGGGCATCGGCAACGTGGTGGTGCCGCCGCTGGTGAAGCGTTACTTCGCCAACAAGGTCGGCACCATGAGTACGCTCTACATCAGCGTGCTGCAGCTGGGCACGATGCTGCCGGCGCTGCTCGCGGTGCCGATGGCCAACGCTGCCGGCTGGCGCGTGTCGCTGGGCATGTGGGCGCTGCTGGCACTGGCCGCCGCACTGCCCTGGCTGGTGCTGGCCAAGCGCGCGCCGAAGCCGCAGGCCGACGCCACCGACCCCACCGCGCAGCCGCATGGCAAGGTCTGGCGCACGTCGCTGGGCTGGAGCATGACGCTCATGTTTGGCATGACCTCGCTGATGACCTACTCGATGTTCACCTGGCTGCCGCGCATCGTGGTCGAGGCCGGTGGCACGCCCGCGTTCGGCGGCGTGATGGTGGCCGTGTTCTCGGCACTGGGCCTGCTACCGTCGCTGGTCATCCCGTCGATGGCGGTGCGCCTGCAGAACCCGTTCCCGCTGGTGCTGATCGGCTTCTTCTCGTTCGTGATCGCCTTCACCGGCCTGCTGCTGGCACCGATGAAGGCCCCGCTGCTGTGGGCCTGCCTGCTCGGCGTCGGTCCGTCCACCTTCCCGCTGGCGCTGACCCTGATCAACCTGCGCACCCGCACCCCCACCGGCTCGGCGGCGCTGTCCGGGTTCATGCAGGGTGTGGGCTACAGCTTCAGCTGCCTGGGGCCGTTCCTGGTCGGCTGGCTGCACACCGTCAGCGACGGCTGGACGATCCCGTTCAGCTTCCTGTTCGGCTGCGCCACCCTGATGCTGTGCGCTTCCTGGGTGGCCTGCAAGCCGCGCAAGCTGGAAGACCTCTGGTAAGCCGCATGGGGCCAGCAACCGGCCCCACCTACCGCTCGTCAGCCCGTTTGCGCATTTTGACGCCGGGCTGACAATTCCGGGCGGATAGTGCCCACGAATGCCCATCCTTGCCGCGTGCCGGCATCGGGCATGGGGGCGGCAGCGCCGCCCAGGCCACCACTCGGTGCGCGGGGGACTCTCGTTTCAGACAAGACATTGCAGGTCGCTGTCCTGGTTTCGCCCATCCCTGCTGGATGGGAGTTCGCGAGGGGAGTGACGCAGGCCACGGCCACCCCAAAATCTGGCATGTGATGTGCGTCACATTTTTCAGGTTGTCTGGTTCGGAAGCCAAGGGGGTCCCCAATGGTTGTCCACCGCCGGCTGGCGCTCTGCGTCGGCCTTGCCTGTACCGCCCTGGCCTGGGCCAGCAGTGCTGCCCCGCCCGACCGCGAGGCGGCCCTGGCCGAGATCGGCCGCTACCGCGACCAGGCCCGCTGGCTGGATGCCCTCGGCGCCATCGAGCGCGCCAGCCAGCAGCAGCCCAACGACGATCTGCTGTTCAAGCTGCGCGTACTGACCCTGGGCGACATCGGCAATGCGTGGCGCGCCTGGGCGCTGTACCAGCAGCGCCCGCAGCTGTTCGACGCTGCACAGAAGCAGCGCATCGAAGGCGACTACCTGGCCAAGCTGGTGGTCTGGAGCCTGGCCTACAGCAGCAGCGAAGACAGCCGGCTGGAAGAGGCCGAATCAACCCTGGCGCGCATGCAGCGCTACCTGGGCGCCGAAGGCACTCCACCCGCGCAGGCGCCACTGCGCATCCGCATGGACCGGCTGATCCTGCTCAACCGGCTGGGCCGCCATGCGCAGGTGCGCGAGGAAGCCCGCGCACTGCAGGCCGAAGGCCATGCCCTGCCCGACTATGTGCTGCCCGCAGTGGGCGATTCGCTGATGGGCACCCTGCACCCGGAGGAAGCCATTCCGGTGCTGCAGGCAGCGGTCGCTGGCGATCCAACGCGCGACGCCTCGCATTCGGAACTGGCATACGCCTACCTGGAAAGCGAGCAGCAGGAAAAGGCCGTCGACCTGCTGCAGGCGTGGCGCGACAAGGAACCTGCCTGGCGCTGGAGCAACGGGAAGTCGCCGTATCCAAACTGGTCGCGCTACGAGGCCGACCTCAACCTGGCGATGGTGCGCGCCTACAGCGGTGACCTGCCCACCGCGCAGCGCGATCTGGAATCGATGGTCGACATCGCACCGGGCAACGGCGGCCTGCAGAGTGCGCTGGGCAGTGTCTACATGATGCGCGGCTGGCCACGCAGGGCGCTGCAGCGGCAACAGATGGCGCATGCGCTGGACCCGCGCGACATCGAGCCACGGCTGGGCATGCAGGAAGCCTACGTCGCTCTGCAGCGTGATGACCTGGCGCGACCGCTGCACGACGATCTGGTCGCACGCTACCCCACCCAGCCCGCCGTCGAACGCATGGACCAGGCCTGGCGCGCGCATCGCGGTTGGCAGCTGAAGGCATGGACCGACATCGGACGCAGTTCCGGCGGTGGTGGCACCTCGCCGCTGGGCAACGATGATCGCCGCTATGGCATGGAGGTCCAGACACCCGTACTCGACGATCGCTGGCGGCTGTTCGCCTTCGCCGACCGGCGCTCGGTCGATTTCCAGGACCAGCGCATCGACCCGCTGTGGCTGGGCGCGGGCGTACGCTACCGCTTCGGCCGGCTGGATGCGGAAGCGGCCGTGCTGCGCGCCAACGACCACATTGGCGATACCGGCCTGCGCGTCGGCGTGGGCTGGCAGTTCAACGACTACTGGCATGCCGGACTGATTGCCGCACGCAATGATCCGGAGGCATCGATGCAGGCGCGCGTGGCCGGCATCACCGCTGACAGCGTCAGTGCGCAGGTCGACTATCGGCGCAGCGAACGCACGCACTGGGTGTTCGGCGCCAGTCGCTTCCGTTACGACGATGGCAACCATCGCGAACTGTTCAGCACCGCACTTGAACAGCGCCTGCTGACCCGCCCACGGTGGCTGATCGATGGCCTGGCCAGTGCCTACACCAGTCGTGGCAGCCGCGACGATGCCCCCTACTTCAACCCGAAGCGCGACCGCATGGTCGAGATCGGCCTGCGCATCGACCAGCAGCTGTGGCGCCACTACGAACGCCACTTCCGGCACCGGCTGACCGTCTCGCTGGGCGACTACTGGCAGGACGGCTTCGGCAGTGCGCTGGTGCCGTCGGTGTCGTACATGCACGAGTGGCAGCTGGGCCAGGGCCGCGTGTTCGAGTATGGCGTGCGCTGGTCGCGGCCGGTCTACGACGGCCATCGCGAACGCCATATCGGCTTCGAAGCCGCACTGCGCTGGGGAGACTGACATGACCCGCATCCTGCGCCTGATCGTGCTCCTGCTGCTGTCGGCTGCGCCGCCGGCCTTCGCGCAGCAGGCCCTGCATCTCGATGCGATCGACAACGGCCTGCTGATCCTCAGCTACCACGACATCCGCGACCAGGTCGCAGCCAAGGGGGATGCCGATACCTATGCGGTGAGCACGCAGAACTTCGCCGCCCACCTGGACTGGCTGGGGGCACACGGTTACCACCCGGTGTCGCTGTCGCAGGTGATCGCGGCCTCACAGGGGCGCGCCACGCTGCCTCCAAAACCGGTACTGCTGACCTTCGATGACGGCCTGCGCAGCGTCTACGACAAGGCCTTCCCGCTGCTGCAGGCCTACCGCTATCCGGCGCTGGTGGCGGTGATCACCGACTACGTGGACATGGCACCGGGCCGCACCATCGACTATGGCTACCGCCCGTTCGGCCGCGACGACTTCATCACCTGGGCACAGCTGAAGCAGATGCACGACAGCGGCCTGATTGAGGTGGCCAGCCATACCGACGATCTGCACCACGGGGTGCTTGCCAACCCGCAGGGAAATTCCACCCCTGCTGTCGTGACCCGCATCTACCGACCGGCCACGCACAGCTACGAGAGCGAGCCACAGTACGAGCAGCGCCTGCGCGCCGATCTCGGCCGCAGTGTGCAACGCATCCAGCAGCACCTGGGCGTGCGCCCGCGCGCCATCGTCTGGCCCTATGCCGCCTACAACCAGCTGAGCAACGACATTGCCGAGCAGCTGGGCATGCCAGTGTCCTTCGATCTGGAAGGCCGCAGCACGCCGGTGGCCAGCGACCTGCATGGCCTGGCGCGCTTCCTGGTCAGCGACAACCCGACCGTGGAGGCGCTGGCCTACGAACTGCGCCGCGACGTCGCGCTCGATGGCATCCGTGCCCTGCAGATCGACCTGGATGATGTGTACGACCCCGACCCCGCACAGCAGGCGCGCAATCTGGATGCGCTGATCGAGCGGGTCAAGCGCGTCGCACCGACGCACGTCTACCTGCAGGCGTTCGCCGATCCGGACGGCAACAACACCGCCGATGCACTGTACTTCCCGAACCGCCACATGCCGATGCGCGCGGACCTGTTCAGCCGCGTTGCCTGGCAGCTGAAATCGCGTGCGGGGGTGAAGGTCTACGCATGGCTGCCGGTGCTCGGCTTCGAGCTGCCCGACCCGGCGCAGCGCAAGGCGCTGGCGATCCGCAACGGCGATGCCGATGGCATGTACCGGCTGGATTTCACCAACCCGCGAGCGCGCCAGATCATGCTCGACATCTACGAGGACCTGGCGGTCAACTCGTACCTCGAGGGCCTGCTGTTCCATGACGATGGCTATCTGCGCGACACCGAGCTGCCCACGCTGGCGGCCGGCGATGGAGGCAGCGCACGCACGCAGGCATTGATCGACTTCACCCTGGCACTGCGCAACAGCGCGCAGCACTGGCGGCCGAAGCTGGCCACGGTGCGCAACCTGTACGCCGAACCGGTGCTGCGCCCACAGAGCGAAGCCTGGTTCGCGCAGCGCTTGGACCTGTTCAACAAGGCCTACGACCAGACCGCACTGATGGCGATGCCGTGGATGGAAGGCAGCAAGCATCCGGAACGCTGGCTCGACCAGCTGTTGGGCGCGGTGCGGGCGCATGATCCACAGCTGCAGCACACCCTGTTCGAATTGCAGACCGTCGACTGGCGCAGCGGGCAACCGATTCCCGCCGAGCGCCTGCGCGCGCAGATCCGCCAGCTGCAGGCGCAGGGCGTGCACCACTTCGCCTGGTACCCGGACGACTTCATCGCCGACCAGCCCTCCACCCGCGATGCCCGCGCGGCGATGTCCGCCGGCAACTTCCCGTACCCGGAGAAGTGACATGGACATGCATCCGTTGCTGCAGGTCCTGTTCCAGTTCGCCTTCTACTACCCGATGGTGATGGCGTTCTTCTGGATGTCGGGCGGCCTGTATTACTACTTCCGGCGCGAACGCCATTCGCGTCCACGCAACGACCCGCCGCTGATGGTCGATCCACCGTTCGCGAGCCTGCTGATTCCCTGTCACAACGAGTCCGCGAACCTCGACGACACGCTCGGCGCGGCGCTGGCACAGCGCTACCCGGCCGACTACGAAGTGATCGCCATCGACGACGGCAGCAGCGACGACACCGGTGCGCGGCTGGACGCCCTGGCGGCAAAGCACCCACGGCTGCGCGTGCTGCACCTGGACCGCAACCTGGGCAAGGCCAATGCGCTGCGCATGGGTGCACTCGCCGCGCGTTCGGAGTACCTGGTGTGCATCGACGGCGATGCGATGCTGGAGGAGCACGCGCTGCACTGGATGATCTGGCACCTGGTCAGCGGCAACCGGGTCGGCGCGGTGACCGGCAATCCGCGCATCCGCAACCGCTCCACCCTGCTCGGACGCCTGCAGGTGGCCGAGTTCTCCTCGATCATCGGCATGATCAAGCGCGCGCAGCGGGTATACGGGCGCATATTCACCATCTCCGGCGTGATCGCTGGCTTCCGTCGTACCGCGCTGCACCAGGTCGGCTGGTGGTCGGACGACATGGTGACCGAAGACATCGACATCAGCTGGCGCCTGCAACGGGCGCACTGGGACATTCGCTACGAACCCAACGCACTGTGCTTCATCCTGATGCCGGAAACGCTGAAGGGGCTGTGGAGGCAGCGGCTGCGCTGGGCCCAGGGTGGCGTGGAGGTGATGCTGCGCCACGCCCGCTCGCTGCTGCACTGGAAGGAGCGGCGCATGTGGGGCGTACTGCTGGAGTACGTGCTGAGCGTGATCTGGGCTTACACCATGTTGTTCATCGTGGTGCTGTGGGCGCTGGGCAAGTTCATCGAACTGCCGCCGCAGCTGCATATCGCCAGCCTGCTGCCGGAATGGCACGGCGTGATCCTGGCCCTGGTCTGCCTGCTGCAGTTCGCCAGCAGCCTGATCATCGACCGTCGTTACGAAACACAGATTGGACGCAACTACTTCTGGGTCATCTGGTACCCGATGGCGTACTGGTTGATCAGCCTTTCCACCACCCTGGTGGCGTTGCCGAAAACCCTGCTGCGCCGTCGCAGCAAGCGCGCCACCTGGACCAGTCCCGATCGGGGGATCCGATGAACGCACAACGCCCGTCCAACCGCTTCGACTCGCGGATGATCCGCAAGCCGTATCGCCAACCACGCTTCCAGCGCACCGCCTGGGGCTTCGTCACCCTCGCGTTCTGGGGGTTCTACTTCTACCTGTGGGCACCGTTGGTGACCCTGCTCTCGTGGCTGATCGGCGGGCAGATGGCCTGGCAGCAGCTGTACGAGCGCAAGAACCAGTTCGACCCCTATGTGCTGGTGGCGCTGCCGCTGATGCTGCTGTGTGCCAGCGTGCTGCTGATCGGCTGGGCCGAGTACAACCGCGCGCGCTTCCGCGGCCACGACCGGCGCCTGCCGCGGCCGCTGGCCAGCCTCAACGAAGTGGCCGCCGACCTGGGGGCCAGCACCGGGCTGGCCGAGCGCCTGCTCGGCTGCAAGGCCGCCACGCTGCACATGGACGATCACGCGCGGCCGATCGGCATCCGCCGCGAGGTGGTGTAACCCGACAACCCGGTGGGTGCCGACCCTGGTCGGCACTTGCTTTGGTAGATGCCGACCTTGGTCGGCACCGGGGTCCACCGCGAAGAGCATCCACGCACGGCGTGGATCTACGTGCGCGTCTGCCCTTCACCGCGCACGACAAATCGTTCGACGGTGAGTGCTTCCAGGCCCATCGGGCCGTAGGCGTGCAGGCGCGTGGTGGAAATACCGATCTCGCTGCCCAGGCCCAACTGCCCACCATCGGAAAAGCGCGATGAGGCATTCACCATCACCACCGCCGAACGCAGCGCGTTGACGAAGCGCTCGGCGTGGACCGCGTCTTCGGTCGCAATCACTTCGGTATGGTCGGAGGTATAGCGGCGGATGTGCGCGATGGCCGCATCGAGGTCATCCACCACCCGCACGGCCAGCACCAGATCCAGGAACTCGGCGGCGTAATCCGCATCGGTGGCTGCGTTGCTACCCGGCAGCAACGGCTGCGCAGCCGCGTCGGCGCGCAGCTCCACGCCGCGCTCGCCGAGCGCCTGTGCCACGCGCGGCAGGAACGCTTCGGCCACATCGCGGTGCACCAGCAGGGTCTCCAGCGAATTGCAGGCCGACGGACGACTGCACTTTCCGTCCACCAGCAGATCGATGGCATTGCCGAGGTCGGCGCTGGCATCCACGAACAGGTGGCAGACACCCTTGTAGTGCTTGATCACCGGCACCCGCGCATGTTCGGCAACGAAGCGGATCAGGCCTTCGCCGCCGCGCGGAATCGCCAGATCGATCAGTTCATGCAGCTGCAGCAGTTCCAGCATCGCTTCGCGGCGCAGGTCGGTCAGCACGGTCACCGCCGCCGGTGGCACGCCATTGGCCTTGAGCGCGCCCGCCAACGCCTGGGCGATGGCTGTGTTGGAATGGATGGCTTCGGAGCCACCGCGCAGGATCACACCATTGCCGGCCTTCAGGCACAGCGCAGCCGCTTCGGCGGTCACGTTCGGGCGCGCCTCATAGATCATTGCGATCACACCCAGCGGCACGCGTACCTTCTGCACGCGGATGCCGTTTGGACGCGCATCGTCGCGGGTGATCTGGCCGACGGGATCGGGCAGCGCGGCGACCTCACGCACGGCTTCGGCCATCGCGAACAGGCGTGCCGGGTCCAGCGCCAGGCGGTCGAGCATGGCGCTGCCAACGCCCTTGTCGCGCGCGGCGGCGAGGTCACGTGCATTACCGGCAAGGATCAGCCCGGCATTCACTTCCAGCGCCTGTGCCATGGCCAGCAGCAGCGTGCGGCGGGCCGCACTGTCGAGGCCGGCAACGTTCTGGGCCGCGTCACGGCAGGCACGCGCCTGCGTTTCGATGTCGCTCATCGGGGAGTCCTTCAAACCGGTCATGGCAGCACCAGATCGTCGCGATGGACGACGCTGCCGCCGTAGTTGTAGCCCAGCACGGCCTCGATGTCGCGCGAATGGCGGCCGGCGATCCGGCGCACATCATCGGCCGCGTACTGGCTGACGCCGCGCGCGACGCAGACACGGCCCTGCGGCGCGTTCCAGCACACCTGCACCATGTCGCCACGGCGGAACACGCCCTCCGCGCCGGTGATGCCACCGGGCAGCAGCGAGGCGCCCTTCTCGCGCATGGCCTGCGCCGCGCCGGCATCGATCACGATCGCGCCCTCGACCAGCGGCGCGTGCCGCAGCCAGTGCTTGCGTGCGGCCTCGCGGCTGCGTGCGGCGTGGATACGGGTACCGAACAGGCGATCCTGCGCCAGCGCGCGCACCACGTCGCCACTGCGGCCATTGAACAGATAGGTTTCTATGCCGAGGCGACCGGCCTTCGCCGCCGCCTCCAGCTTGGTGCGCATGCCGCCGGTACCAGCGCGCGAGCCGGCGCCACCGGCCATCGCCAGCACCTCGTCACTCAGTTCCGGCACGTCGTGCAACGGCCGCGCGTCGGCCACGGTGCGCGGGTCGGCGCTGTACAGGCCGTCGATGTCAGTGGCGATGAACAGTGCATCGGCATCGACCAGCGCCGCCACGGTCGCGGCCAGGTTGTCGTTGTCGCCGAGCTTGAGCTCGTCCACCGACACGGTGTCGTTCTCGTTGACCACCGGCAACGCACCCAGCCGCAGCAGTTCGTTGAGGGTAGCGCGTGCGTTGAGGTAGCGGCGGCGGTTGCGCAGGTCGTCGTGGGTCAGCAGCACCTGCGCCACCGGGCGCTCGAAGAAGCGCTGCCAGAGCCCGATCAGCTGGGCCTGGCCGAGCGCGGCCAGCGCCTGCCGCGCCGCCATCGCCGCGCCGGGCTCATCGGCCCGCGGCAGGATCGCGCGCCCGGCAGCGACCGCGCCGGACGATACGATCACTACCTCACGCCCGGCCAGTACATTGGCAGAGACGAACTGTGCCAGGCCCAGCGCGTGGCGTGGCGACAGGCCGCCGCCATCGGCTGCCAGCAGGCTGCTGCCGACCTTCAGCACTGCACGCCGCCATGGTGGCAGCGCTTGTTCGGGGAACGGCGAGGCGACGTGGGCAGCGTGCTGGATCATCGGTCAGGCTCTCAGCGAGTGTTCCATTCGTGCACGGTCAGGTCGGAGGCCTGCATCGTCACCAGCGGATCGGTGGCGACGATGGCCTGTGCCTGCGCCAGGCTGTCCACGTTGCACAGCACATAGGCGCCACCGCTGCCATCGGCGAAGCCGCCGGTCAGCTGCAGCTTTCCCTGCGCCTGCAACGCATCGAGGAAATCACGATGCGGCTGCACGGCGGCGGCATTGAAACCGGGCCGGCGCATGGCCAACACCAGGTAGACCGTGCCCGCCATCAGGACAGCGCCTGCCAGCGCGCGCGCAGTTCATCCAGGCGCAGGTCGGCTGCCGAACCCGGCGACACGCGAGCGGCCAGGCTGCCTTCCGGCGTGCGCCCCTGCCCTGCACTATCGGCACCGGCCGCAGCGGCCTTGTAGGCCTCGCGGAACGGCACACCAGCCACGGCCGCTTCCACGGCAACGTCGGTGGCATACATGCCCGAGTCGATCGCTGCGCGCAGCCTGTCGTCACGCCACTCCAGATTGGCCAGCAGCGCCGGCAGCAGCTCCAGCGCGGCCAGGCCACGGCCGAAGCCATGGAAGATGGCGCCCTTGGACGACTGCAGGTCGCGATGGTAGCCCGACGGCAGCGACAGCAGCTGCTCGATCTCGGTGCGCGCGGCGGCGACGCTGGCATGGGTGGCGCGCATCAGCTCGATCACATCCGGGTTGCGCTTGTTGGGCATGATCGAGCTGCCGGTGGTGTACTGCGCCGGCAGTGCGACGAAGCCGAACTCGGCGCTGGTGAACAGCGACAGGTCCCAGGCGATGCGGCGCAGGTCCAGGGTGGCACCACCCAGTGCTTCCAGCGCGGCCAGCTCGAACTTGCCCCGCGACAGCTGCGCGTAGATCGGCGAGATCTGCATGCGCGCGAAACCGAGCGCAGCCGTGGTGTGTTCGCGGTCCAGCGGCAGATTGACGCCATAACCGGCGGCGGTGCCCAGCGGGTTGGCATCGATCAGTGCATGGGTGTCACGGGCGCGGATGGCATTGTCGATGAAGGCCTCGGACCAGCCCGCCCACCACATGCCGGCCGAGGACACCACGGCACGCTGGATGTGGGTATAGCCGGGTATCGGCAGGTCCTTCTCGGCCTGCGCACGGTCCAGCGCGACCTTGGCCACTTCGGCGCTGAGCTGCGCCACGCGCTGCAGCTTCTCTTTCAGCCACAGGCGGGTGGCCACCAGGATCTGGTCGTTGCGGCTGCGGCCGGTGTGGATCTTGCGGCCGGCGTCGCCGAGGCGTTCGGTCAACCGCGCTTCGATCGCCGAGTGGCCATCTTCGTACTGCGTATCCAGCACGAAGCGGCCTTCGCGGAAGTCCTGCGCCAGGATCTCCAGTTCGCGCAGCAGGCCTTCCAGCTCGTCGGCGCTGAGGATGCCGATGTGCTGCAGGCCCTGTGCATGCGCGGCGCTGGCGGCGATGTCGTGCAGGAAGAATTCGCGATCGAGGATCACGTCGTCGCCGGCGAGGAAGGTCTGGATCTGGGCGTCGACGGCGACGCCGGGCTTCTGCCAAAGAAGGTCTGCCATGGGGGCTCCGGAATACGTGTTCAGTGCGGGATCGACGTCAGTTCGTCGATGCCCAGCGCGAGGTTGAGGTTCTGCATGGCCTGGGTGGCCGCGCCCTTGAGCAGGTTGTCCAGGGTCGCCACCACCACGACCCGCTTGCCGCCCGGGGCCAGGGTGAAGCCACCGACCTGGGCACCGTGGCGACCGGCAGTGCGGCTGACCCACGGCGCTTCATCCACCACTTCGATCAAGGGTTCGCCGGCATAGGCCTGCTGGAAGCGCTCGACGATCTGCTCGCGGGTCTGCACCCGGTTCAGCCACAGATTGGCGGTGAGCGTGATGCCACGGAAATGCGGCGCGACGTGCGGCATGAACTCGACCGCCACGCCCAGCTGCACGGACACTTCGCGCTCGTGCACGTGGTTGGTCAGCGCATACGGCATCAGGTTGTCGGCCAGCAGTTCAACGTTGTTCTTGTCCGACGGCGTGGTACCGGCACCGGAGTAGCCGGAGACACCGAAGCACTGCGGCGGACCGGCCAGCAGGTCCAGCAGCGGATGCACCGCCAGCTGCATTGCCGTGGCATAGCAGCCCGGGTTGCTGATGTGCTTCTGGCCGTTGTAGCGGCCGCGGGTCAGCTCCGGCAGGCCGTAGTACCAGCTGTTGTCGAAGCGGTAGTCGGCCGAGAGATCGACGATGACAGTGTCCGGCTTCGCGGTTTCAAGCGCGGCCACGAACGGCGCGGCCAGGCCATTGGGCAGGGCCAGGATCACCGCATCCACGCCCTTGGCGGCCACCGCGTCGGCGTCCAGGTTCTCGTACTGCAGGTCACCCTGGAATTCCGGATGGTGATCGGACAGGCGCTGCCCGGCGCGCTCGCGCGAGGAGACGAAAGCCAGTTTCAGCCGCGGATGGGCGGCCACCAGCTTGATCAGCTCGGCACCGGTATGGCCGCGGGCACCGACGATACCCAGGGTGAAAGTCGAATCGTTCATGCGTGACTGTCCAGGCGGTACTGCAGGTGGCGCTTCACGCCCTGCCATTCCGCATCGATGATGGAGAAGATGACGGTGTCGCGCGGCGTGCCGTCGGCATGCCGCTTGTGGTTGCGCAGCACGCCGTCCTGCTTGGCGCCGAGGCGGGCGATGGCGGTACGCGAAGTGACGTTGAACCAGCTGGTTTCCAGCACCACGCTGATGCAGCTCATGGCCTCGAAGGCGTGCTGCAGCAGCAACAGCTTGGCTTCGGTGTTGGCGCCGGTGCGCTGCACACGCGGCGCATACCAGGTGTAGCCGAGACTGAGCTTGGGCACGCCGGCATCCATGTCGTAGAAGCGCGTGCTGCCGATGATCTCACCCGCCGCATCGCGGATCACGAAGGGCAGCACCTTGCCTTCAGCCTGCGCCTGCAGCGCGGCCTGCACATAGTGCTCGGCCCGCTGCGGTGACGGCACCTGGGTGTACCAGAGCTGGTCCAGGCCGCTGCCTTCAAGCGCATCGCGCAGGCCCGGCACGTGCTCCATCTGCAGCGGCTGCAGGGTTACGTGCTGGCCGCGCAGGGTGGGAACCGTGTTCCAGGCATCGAGGTTGCTCATCGCTCAGCCCTGCAGGCTCGGGGTGCGCTGCGCGCAATGATCGACATAGGTCTTGATCCGGTCGATGTCATCGGCACCGAACCAGAACACCTTCCACTGATCCTGCTTGTAGCAGCCATCGGACTCGGCGTAGTAGAAGTGATTGATCGGGTTGCCGTGGCGCGAGCGCCAGAACAGCTGCGGGGTTTCCTCCAGCATCACGTTCCATACTGCGCGGCCCAGGCCTTCGCCCTGCGCGTCGTCGAGCACGGCGAACTTGTCCAGGTACACGCCCTCTGCCTCGTCGGTGAGGATCACCGCGGTGCGGTAGTTCTCGCTGACATAGGCACGCAACAGTCTGGTCTTCTCGAAGTAGTCCGGCACCAGGGTGCGGCCGAAACTGGATTCGATCAGGCCCTTCAGGCGCGGCAGGTCCAGTTCGTCCCAGGCGGTGGCGCGCAGTACTTTCTCGCCCTTGCGTACCAGCGTGCCCGAGCCCTTGTGGGTGAACAGTTCCTTGGCCAGGTCGGCCGGACGGGTGATCGACACCGACGATTCCAGCGGCAGGCGATCAAGCAGATCCTTGATCTGTTCGATCTTCACCTTCATGCCGCCGTGGATCCACGGCTGCGCGATCAGATGGTCGTACTCGGTGGACAGGTTGATCGAATCGATCACGTTGCCCGCCTCGTCCAGCAGACCACCGGTGCCGGTCAGGAAGATGATCTTGTACGGCTGCAGTTCCTGCACCAGCTCGTTGGCGGCAAAGTCGGCGTTGACGTTGAGGATCTGGCCGCCGGCGGTCTCACCCAGGCTGGTGATGACCGGGATCGACCCGGCGCGCAGGCTGGCCTCGATTGGCGCCAGGTTGACCTTCTTCACCTCGCCGACCAGACCGTAGGTGTCCACGTCCAGGTACTCGGCCTCGAACACACCACCGGTGATCGAGGTGGCGCGCGCGCCGTTCTGCTGCAGCGCCTCGACCAGGCGCAGGTTGGACTGCTGGAACACCCGGCGCACGATCGCCAGCGCTTTCGGCGAGGTCACGCGCAGGCCGTTCACGGTCTGCTTCTCGATGCCAGCGGCCGACAGCTCGGCATCCAGCTGCGGGCCGGCGCCGTGCAGCACGATCGGGGTCAGACCGACCTCCTGCAGGAACGACAGCGAGGAAGTCAGCGCGTCGAGGTCGTCGCGCAGCACCGCGCCGCCGACCTTGACCACGGCGAAGCGCTTGGCATCCAGCTGCGAAAAGCGCTTGAGGTACTGGCTGATCTCCTTCGCGCTGGCCATGCTGGAAAGCAGGCGCACGATGGTCTGGCGGGTCTGGCGGTGGGGCTGGAGGGCAGGAGACATTTCAGTTTCGTCGAAAAGGGAAGAATCAGGCGCCGGCGGCGATGATGCGGTGCACGGCGTCGGTGTAGCGCTGCAGCTGCTCCAGCGTCACGAACTCGTCGGCGGTGTGGGCCTGGGCGATGTCGCCCGGGCCGAACACCAGCGTGGTGTAGCCACCGGCCGAGAACAGCGAGGCCTCGGTCCAGAAGTCCACCGCGTTGCCGATCGGCAGGTCCAGCGCATCGGCCACGTCGCGCGCCAGCAGGCGGCGGTTCTCGGCTTCGGCGATGTCACCGGCCGGCAGGCTGGGGCCACGGAAGGTTTCGGTGAACAGTGCCGCCTGCGGCTCGGCGAAGCCGGCAAAGGTCGCCAGCAACGCATCGATATCCATCGACGGCAGCGGACGGAAACCGAAGCGCACTTCGGCAGCGGGCGCGATCATGTTGGCCTTGATGCCACCTTCGACGCGACCGATGTTGAAGCGCAGGCCGGTCAGCCCGCCGAAGCGCGCCGACGCCAGCGATTCCACGTGGTCCAGCGCGCGGTTGCCCCAGCGCATGGCCTGATGCAGCGCGCTGGCGGCTGCATCCTGCTTGCCCGAGGCATGCCCCGCGCGGCCAGCGAACTGCATCAGCACCGAGCTGATGCCACGGTGCGCCAGCACCGCCTCGCTCATGGTCGGCTCGGCCACCAGCACCGCTTCATACGGCAGGCCACGGGCCAGGAACGCAGCGATGCAGCGCGGATCGTTGGCTTCTTCATCGCTGGAGAACAGGAAGGCTGCGTCACCGTCGCTGGCATTGGCTGCGGCCACCAGTGCGGCGGCCGCGCCCTTGATGTCACACACGCCCAGACCGACCACGCGGTCGTCCAGGCGACGCATCACGTGCGGGTCGGCACTCCAGTGCGGCGAATCGGGCACAGTATCAAGGTGTACGTTGAACAGGTACTTCGGCGTCCCGCGCACGGCGTACAGGCTGACCGCACCGGCGCCGTGGTCGATCACCTCGACGTTGAAGCCGGGCAGGTTCGCGCGCAGGTAATCGAAGATGCCACCGGTGGTGATCGCACGCGGCGGGTTGCGGGTGTCGAAGGACACCAGGGCCTGCAGGTGATCGAGCGTCTGTTCAAGCATGAATCAACAATCCTGTGGGATTCCGCCGGGCATGGCCCGGCGCTACCGTGATGCGTCTGGTGGAGAGCCCCCTTCTTGTTGAAGGGGGCGCGCCAACGGCGCAGGGTCGAGGCGGAATGCGTGGTCAACCGCTCAGCGGTTGACTTGCGCGTAAAGCGTCGAGCTCATGCCGAACAGCTTGATGAAGCCCTCGGCCTCTTCCACGCCCCAGTCGGCCGACTGCGCGTAGGTGGCACCCTTGGTGTTGAGCAGGTGCGGCGACTTCACCGCCACTGCATCGACGCGGCCACCACGGGTCTCCAGCACCACTTCACCGTTGACCTTGGCCTGCGAGGACTTCAGGAACGCTTCGATGTCGGTCTTCAGCGGGTCGTGGTAGAAGCCTTCGTACACCAGCTCCACCCACTTGCGCGCCACGTCCGGCTTGAAGCGGTTCTGCTGCTTGGTCAGCACCGCATCTTCCAGCGCGCGGTGTGCGGCCAGCAGCGAAACCAGGCCCGGTGCCTCGAACACGATGCGGCCCTTCAGGCCGATCACGGTATCGCCGGTGTAGACGCCGCGGCCAACGCCGTACGGGGCGAACAGCTTGTTGAGCTGGGCCAGGATCTGGTCGCCCGGCAGCGCCTTGCCGTTCAGTTCAACCGCTTCGCCTTCGACGAACTTCAGGGTGACCGTCAGCGCCTGCTCCGGCCACTCGCTGCGCGGTGCGCACCAGCCACGGGCGCCCTCGCCCGGGGCTTCCCAGCGGTCGATCTCGCCGCCGGACATGGTCAGTCCCAGCAGGTTCTCGTTGATGGTGTAGGCCTGCTGCTTGGCGCGCACGCCGAAGCCGCGCTCTTCCAGGTACTTCTGCTCGTAGGCGCGGGTCTGGGTGTGTTCCTTCTGGATCTCGCGGATCGGCGCGATGATCTGGTAGTCGCCCAGTGCCTTCACGGCCAGGTCGAAGCGGACCTGGTCGTTGCCCATGCCGGTGCAGCCGTGGGCGATGATGTGGGTGCCCAGTTCGGCGGCACGCTTCAGCGCCGCATCGACGATCAGGTAACGGTCCGACACCAGCAGCGGGTACTGGCCCTGGTAGCCTTCACCGGCCCACACGAACGGCTTGACGAAGCCTTCCCAGATGGCCGGGCCACCGTTGACGGTAACGTGGCTGGTCACGCCCAGCTCGGCGGCGCGCTTTTCGATGAAATCGCGCTCTTCATCATCCACGCCGCCGGTGTCGGCAAACACGGTGTGCACGTTGTAGCCACGCTCCTGCAGGTACGGCACGCAGAAGCTGGTATCCAGGCCGCCGGAGAAGGCGAGAACGACGTCTTTGTTGCTCATGGGGAGGGTATGTCCTGGTAGCGCCGGGCCGTGCCCGGCGGAAATGATTGAATCGGAAAAAATCAGCGCCCGGCAACGGCGGCCATGATCGCCTTCTGCACGTGCAGGCGGTTCTCGGCTTCGTTGATGGCGATGCACTGCGGCGAATCCATCACCGCATCGGTGGCCTTGACGTTGCGGCGCAGCGGCAGGCAGTGGCTGAACACACCGTTGTTGGTCAGCGCCATCTTCCGCTCGTCCACGATGAAGTGCTTGAACTGGTCGCGGATCGGCTTTTCCGGCTCCCAGTTGCCGAAGAACGGCAGCGCGCCCCAGCTCTTGGCATAGACCACGTCGGCGCCGGCGTAGGCGCTGTCGATGTCATGGCTGATCTTCAGCGAACCGCCGCTCTCGGCCACGTTCTGCTCGGCCCAGCCCATGTAGCGGTCGTCGAGGATGTAGTCGGCGGTCGGGCACAGCAGGGTCACGTCCATGCCCATGCGGGTGGCGATGGTCAGCGCCGAGTTGGCCACGGCGGTGTTCAGCGGCTTGGGGTGGTAGGTCCAGGTCAGCACGTACTTCTTGCCACGCAGGTCCTGGGTGCCGAAGTGCTCCTGCAGGGCCATGATGTGGGCCAGCTCCTGGCACGGATGGGTGATGGTCTCCATGTTGATGACCGGCACCGGCGAGTACCTGGCGAAGCTGTTGAGGACGATGTCCTGGCGGTCGTAGGCCCAGTCGATGAACTTGGGGAACGCGCGCACGGCGATGATGTCGCAGTAACGGCCCAGCACCTTGGCCACTTCAGCGATGTGCTCTTCGGTATCGCCGTCCATCACCGTGCCGAGGTTGAACTCGATCGGCCACGCATCCTTGCCCGGCTGCAGCACCACCGCGTGGGCGCCGAGCTGGAACGCGCCCAGTTCGAAGCTGGTGCGGGTGCGCATGGACGGGTTGAAGAACACCAGCGCGATCGACTTGCCCTTGAGCTGGTCGCCGAGCTTGTTGCGCTTGAACAGCGCGGCCTGGGTCAGCAGCGCGTCGAGATCGCTGCGGCTCCAGTCCTGGGTGTTCAGGAAGTGCTTGGGGGACATCATCTTTCCTTGCGTGGCGGCGCCGGGTTCGACGCGGTGGAAGGGAAAACAGGAAGCAAAGGTGGAACGAAAAGGTTGCAGTTGCAGCTTTCAGAACGCAGAAACGAAAAAACCCAGCCGGGCGGCTGGGTTTTTTTCGGACGAACAGCAAAAAGCTCCGGTTACCCAGCGAGAATGTGGGGTTCCGGTCGACGCGCACGCGAGGTCATGCCCGACGCCTGTCGGGCTGCGCTGCTGTCGTGCTGGAAGTCGGTGAGCTTCATGGTCAGCCATCTTTGCATGCGGCCGGGGCCGACGCAAGGGGCCGGGGTCGCAGAATCAGGGATTGCCCGTGGCGCCCTGCTCGGGGCCGACCCAAGGGGTGATCGACACCCGGATCTTGAGCCGGTTGCCGGGGTCTTCCGGCAGCCGTGAGCGGTACTTGGTGCCCTTGTAGACGTAATCCACGTCGTAGGCGATGGGCCTGCGGAATTCACGCCCCACCGGCACGATACGGCAGTCACGGGTCAGCATCGGGCCATTGTTGGCCGGTGCCGGCGCCGGGGCGGGTGACTCGGCGGCGGTGTCCTCGGAGACCTCTTCATCGCTGCGCTTGAACATCGAGCGCACCGAGTCCCAGAAGCGGCTGATCCGGCCCTTGTCCTCAACCGGCTCCTCACCGGTGACATTGACCGGCGCCAGGGTCCGGGTCGAGACCGGCTCGCAGTGTTCTTCGGTGCGGGTCGCGCGCAGGGTCTGGAACACGGGCTCGACGTTCAGCACCTGCGCGTAGTCGAACTTCACGTTCTCCACGATCACCACCCGGTTGCGGGGCTCGGCCTCCTGCGCCTGGGCCACGGCGGCCAGCGCCGACAGGCAGGCCAGGGTCAGCAACGCGGTGGATTTCATTGGCGAAGGGAGCAAGGACACGGCAATAGTGTAGGCAGTGGCGAGCGCAAGGGGCTGAACATTACCCGTCCACGCTGCTCCTGCCCACCCCACCTTGGACGGACCCGGCGTCCACCGGTGGCAGGCGGTGCCCCCAAAGGAGGCCGACACGTTCTAAAATCACAGGCTTGTCCCCCAGCCACAGCCCCATGACCCTGCGCCTGCACAACAACCTGACTCGCCAGCTCGAACCGTTCACCCCGCTCGACCCGGCCTGTCCGACCCTGTATGTGTGCGGCCCCACGGTCTACAACTACGTGCACATCGGCAACGCCCGTGGCCCGGTGGTGTTCGGCGTGCTGGCCGACCTGCTGCGGCGCCGTTTCGGTGGCCTGCGCTACGCGCGCAACATCACCGACGTGGACGACAAGATCAACACCGCCGCGCGCGAGCAGGGGGTGCCGATCAGCACCATCACCGACAGGTTCGCTGCCGCCTACCGTGAAGACATGGCCGCGCTGGGTGTGGTGCCGCCGGACATCGAACCGGAAGTGACGGCGCACATGCCGCAGATCATCACCATGATCGAGCAGCTGATCGCCAACGGCCATGCCTATGCCGCCGAGGGCCATGTGCTGTTCGCGGTGGCCAGCTTCGACGGCTACGGCAAGCTCTCGCGCCGCGACCCGGAAGAGATGCTGGCCGGCGCCCGTGTCGATGTCGCCCCCTACAAGCGCGATCCCGGCGATTTCGTGCTGTGGAAGCCGTCCAGCGACGACCTGCCCGGCTGGGAATCGCCGTGGGGCCGTGGCCGCCCGGGCTGGCACATCGAATGCTCGGCGATGGCCGCCGCCCATCTGGGCGAGACCATCGACATCCATGCCGGCGGCGTCGACCTGCAGTTCCCGCACCACGAGAACGAGATCGCGCAGAGCGAATGCGCCCACGGCGGCAGGATCTTCGCCCGTTTCTGGCTGCACAACGGCATGCTCAACTTCGGCGGCGCCAAGATGAGCAAGTCGCTGGGCAACATCGAGCGCGTGCACGACCTGGTGCGCCAGCATCCGCCGGAAGCCCTGCGCCTGGCGCTGCTGTCGGCCCACTACCGGCAGCCGCTGGACTGGTCCGATGGCCTGATCGAGCAGTCGGTGCGCACCTTGGATCGCCTGTACGGCACCCTGCGCGAACTGGCGTCGGTCGACGCGGTCGTGGCGATCCCGGCCACGGTCGAGGCGACCCTGGATGACGACCTGAACACCCCGCAGGCGCTGGCCGAAGTGGCCCGCATCGCTGCCGATGCACGCCGAGCCACCGACCCGGCCGAACAGGCGCGCCTGAAGGGCGAGCTGCTCGGTGCCGGCTTGGCCCTGGGCCTGCTGCAGGCCGATCCGGCGCAATGGTTCGGTACCGCTGCGGGCGATGACGGCGACGATGCCCGTATCCAGGGCCTGATCGACGAGCGTGCCGCTGCCAAGAAGGCCCGCGACTTCGCCCGTTCCGACGCCATCCGCGACCAGCTGGCCGCCGAAGGCATCGTGCTGGAAGATACCCCGCAGGGCGTGCGCTGGTCGCGCAAGCGCGGCTGACCTGCCCTGCCCCGTGGCCGGTACGCCGGCCACGCCCCACCGTAGAGACTGTTGTGACCGACTCCCCGTTCCCGCTTGAACCCACCGCCGCCGAGGCACAGACCGCCATCGCCGAGGAATTCGGCTTCTTCGGCGACTGGTCCGAGCGCTACCAGTACCTGATCGACCTCGGCCGCAAGCTGCCGGCCTTCCCGGAAGAATGGAAGACCGAAGAGCATCGCCTGCTCGGCTGCCAGTCGATGGTCTGGATCGTGCCGGAAGGCAATGCGCAGTCGCTGCGCTTCCATGCCATCAGTGATTCGGCCATCGTCTCCGGCCTGATCTTCCTGGCGCTGCGCGTGTACTCCGGGCGCTCGGCGCAGGAGATCCTGGCCACCGAACCGAGCTATATCCAGGACATCGGCCTGGCCCGCCACCTGTCTCCGACCCGCAGCAATGGTGTGGCAGCGATGCTGGCCTTCATCCGCGAGACCGCGCAGGCCCAGCTGCAGCGCGATCCGCCGTGAGCGAGCCTGCCACAGCCGAGGACACCGCGCTGGGCCTGCTGTCCCGACCCGGCTTCGCCAAGCTGCTGGCCTACCGCATCTTCGCGATGCTGTCCTACCAGGTGGTGGCAGTCACCGTCGGCTGGCACATCTACGAAGTCACCCGCAATCCGTTCTCGCTGGGCCTGATCGGCCTGGCCGAGGTGCTGCCGTTCTTCTGCGTGGCGCCATTTGCCGGCTACCTGGTCGACCATCTGCCGCGGCGTCGGTTGGGCATGGCGGCCTGTTCCGGGCTGATCGCCACCGCGCTGGTACTGACCAGCGTGGCCAAGGGCTGGCTGCCGTTTGAAGGCGTGTGGCCCATCTATGCAGCCATCGCCCTGACCGGCATGGTCCGCGCCTTCCTGTCGCCGATCTACAACGCGCTGTTCGCCCGCGTGCTGGCCCGCGATCAGTTCGCGCGCGGCGCAGGCCTCGGCGCGGTGGTGTTCCAGGCCGGCATGGTGGCTGGTCCGGCACTGGGTGGCGTGCTGGTCGGCTTCGGCGGCAAGGGCCTCTCCTACGCGGTGGCTACGGCCTTTGCGCTGGTGGCGATGGCCTGCCTAGCTACATTGAAGGTGGAAGAACCGGTGCACACCGGTCCCGCCGCGCCGATCTTCAAGAGCATCGCCGAAGGCGCGCGCTTCGTGGTCGGCAACCGGATCATGGTCGGGGCGATGGCGCTGGACATGTTCTCGGTCCTGCTCGGCGGCGTGGTGGCGATGCTGCCGGCGTTCCTGCACGAAATCCTGCACCACGGCCCGGAAGGCCTGGGCATCCTGCGCGCGATGCCGGCGCTCGGTTCGGTGTGCGTGGGCCTGTGGCTGGCCCGCCACCCGCTGCACCGCAATGCCGGCCGCGTACTGCTGTTCGCGGTGGCCGGTTTCGGCCTGTGCGTGATCGGCTTCGGCCTGTCGCAGCACTTCTGGCTGTCGGCGCTGATCCTGCTATTCTACGGGGCCTTCGATGGCGTCTCGGTGGTGATCCGATCGACCATCCTGCAGTTGGCCACGCCGGAAGAAATGCGCGGACGGGTGTCGTCAATCAACGGCATCTTCATCAGTTCGTCCAACGAGCTGGGCGCGTTCTATGCCGGCACGATGGCCAAGCTGCTCGGCCTGGTGCCGGCCGTGGTGCTGGGTGGGTTCGCGGTGCTGAGCGTGGCCGGGATCACCGCGTGGAAGAACCCGACATTGCGGAAATTGAATCTTCGCGACCTGCAGTGACGCTGCTAACAGCGGATTCGGCGGCGCCGGGTGTTTGGCTGGGGCCGTTGCTCTCCCTCGATGATTGGGCTTGTCACTTTCTTTTCGCGAAAAGAAAGTAACCAAAGAAACGCTCCGCCATCCGCGAGCCGGCGCTGCGCGCCGGTGCCCTGTGCTCCTCGGTGAATCAGGGGACGGCGCCGAACTCGCTGCGCTCAAACAGCGCGCCTCTTCGCCCCTGATTCCCCTGCGGTGCTCGGCTCGCTACAAGGCGGACTCAACTGCCGCGAGCGCACGCATGACCGCTCCTGTCGGCCTGAGCCGAGCGTGGGCTCGGCTCTACATCGGCCGCGCACGCAGGAAACCGTCGAGAGCCTGCGGGTGGGTCCGGGCGGGACCGTCCGCGGCATGGATGCCGCGGCCGAGCTTACAGGGATGTACTTGCAGCGTGTCCTGCCCGGCCCCACCCGCAGGCTCCACCCGATACCCGGAAGGCGCTGCTCTACACAGCCAACTCGAACCCAACAAAAAACCCGGCCGAGGCCGGGTTTTTCGCATGACCATACAACGAGCAGGAATCAGTCGCCCTGCTGCTTCTGCAGGTGCTCCCAACGCTCCTGGGCGTCGATGGTGCGTTCGGCGGTCAGGCGCGCTTCCAGGCGCTCCAGGCCGATTTCTTCACCGGTGTCGACGCAGTAACCGTAGTCGCCCGCTTCCAGGCGCTTCAGGGTGCTGTCGATCTTGCCGATCAGCTTGCGGTAGCGGTCGCGGGTACGCAGTTCCAGCGAGTTCTCGGTCTCGCGGGTCGCGCGCTCGGCTTCGTCGCCGATGTCACGCACTTCCTCACGAAGATTCTCGATGGTCTGCTTGGACTCTTCCACCAGGTCCGCGCGCCAGTTCTGCAGACGCTGACGGAAGTACTCCTGCTGCAGCGGGCTCATGTATTCCTCTTCCGAGGACGGCTTGTAGCCAGTCGGCAGGATCGGGCGGCCGGTGGCCTCGTCGGTCTTGTACTCGACCACCTTGTACTTGCTGCGCGGGGCCGGTGCAGCCGAGCGGGCGGCGACGGCCACGGCAACCTTGCCGACAGGGCGCGACACGGTCTTCGGGGCGGAATCGGATTTCACGGCGGTTTTGGCAGGCGATTTCGAAACGGGCACGGGATTCTTGGATTGCGGGGCCTTCGAAGCGGCAGGAGCGGCGGCCGGGGCCGGCTTGGAAGCCGGTTGGGCTGCTGCCACTGCCACGGTCTTGACCGGGACAGGCTTGGCCGGAGCCGGCTTGGCAGCAGGCTTCGGTGCGGACTTCACTACTGGGGCCGGGGCCGGCTTCACGGCCGGCACGGCAACATTCTTGGCAACCTTCTTTACAGCGGCAGGCGTGGCAACCGGTTTAGCCGCAGCGACCTTCTTGGCCGCGGGCTTGGCGAGCGGCTTGGCTGCAGCCTTCTTCACCACCGCCTTCGGCGCCGGCTTGGCTGCGGCCTTCTTCGCCACCGGCTTGGCGGCGGCCTTCTTCACCGGCGCGGCCTTGCTGGCGGCCTTCTTCATCACCGGCGCCTTCTTGCTGGCAGCGGCAGGCTTGGCCTTGGCGGGCGCAGCAGCCTTCTTCGCCACCGGCTTGGTTGCCTTGACCGGCGTTTTCTTTGCGGTGGCCTTCCTGGCCGCCGGTTGCGAGGACGCTGCCTTGGTCGCCGGCTTGCTGGCCGGTTTCTTGGCAACGGGCTTTGCCGCCAACTTCTTCACAACAGGCTTGGCGGTTTTCTTGGCGGCCGTTGCGGCCTTCTTTGCAGTTTTTTTAGCAGCCACGAAACGCTCTTCCTTGGATTCCCCGGGGCCCGGGAAAGCGGGCCTTTATAGCCTACCCGACCCGCAGCAGCAACCTCGACCCCCTGCTCCATTCAGTCCTGGAGTCAAGGCGCCCTTGGAGGCAGTCCGACGAACACGGACCGCCTTGCGCGGTACGGAACCTGGCCAGCACCCGAAGGTGCTGGTACCGGTCGCAGGCCATCGGCGACATGCGACCAACGGCCCATCCTGCACAAATGCGGCCTTCATGCCAACTGGCATAAGATGACTGGGTGATCTCGCGCCTGCTCATTGCCCTGCTGCGCTTCTACAAGCGCTTCATCAGCCCCCTGCTGGGGCCACGCTGCCGTTTCGTGCCGAGCTGTTCTGAATACGCGATGGAAGCCATCTCGCGGCACGGCCCGCTGCGCGGCAGCTGGCTGGCTGCGCGCCGGCTGGGCCGCTGCCACCCGTTCCACCCCGGCGGCTTCGACCCGGTGCCCGAATCCAACCACGCCCCCTCTTGCCGTTGCACAGGAAAACACTGACATGTCCTCCACCCTCATCACCAACGCCCGGATGGTCAACGAAGGCCGCACCTTCGACGGCGACCTGCGCATCGAGAACGGCCGCATCGCGCAGATCGGCAATGGGCTGGCGCCGCGCGACGGCGAGCAGGTGGTGGACGCGGCCGGACGCTGGTTGCTTCCCGGCATGATCGATGACCAGGTGCACTTCCGCGAACCGGGCCTGACCCACAAGGGCGACATCGCCAGCGAATCGGCGGCGGCCGTGGCCGGTGGCCTGACCAGCTTCATGGACATGCCCAACACCAACCCGCCGACGCTGGATTCGACCATCCTGGAAGCCAAGTACGAACTCGCGCGCGGCCGCGCCTGGGCCAACTACGGCTTCTACCATGGCGCCAGCAATGACAACCTGGACGCGATCCGTGCGCTGGACCCGAAGAAGGCCCCGGGCGTGAAGGTGTTCATGGGCGCCTCCACCGGCAACATGCTGGTGGACAACCCGGAAACGCTGGATGCGATCTTCCGCGAATGCCCGACCCCGATCATCACGCACTGCGAAGACACGCCGATGATCGATGCCAACCTGAAGGCCTTCCAGGAAAAGTACGGCGACGAGCTGACCCCGGACATGCATCCGGATATCCGTTCGCGCGAGGCCTGCATCAAGTCGACCCGCCTGGCGATGTCGCTGGCGCGCAAGCACGGCACCCGCCTGCATGTACTGCACATCTCCACCGCCGACGAGCTGGCGCTGTTCGAAAAGGGTCCACTGATCCGCGCCGACGGCAGCCGCAAGCAGATCACTGCCGAAACCTGCGTGCACTTCCTGCACTTCGCGCGCCCGGACTATGCGACCAAGGGCAACCTGATCAAGTGCAACCCGGCGATCAAGGAAGTGTCCGACCGCGAAGCAATCACCGCTGCGCTGGCCGACGACGTGCTGGACGTGCTGGCCACCGACCACGCCCCGCACACCTGGGAAGAGAAGCAGAAGCCCTACGCGCAGGCGCCGTCGGGCCTGCCGCTGGTGCAGTACGCGCTGGTGGCCGCGCTGGAGCGCGTGCACGAAGGGAAGCTGACCCGCGAGCAGGTGGTGCAGAAATTCGCACACGCACCGGCACAGCTGTTCGACGTGGAAGAACGCGGCTTCCTGCGCGAAGGCTACTTCGCCGACCTGGTGCTGGTGGAAGACGTGCCATTCACCGTCAAGCGCGAGGACGTGCTGTCCAAGTGCGGCTGGTCGCCGTTCGAAGGCACCACCTTCCGTTCGCGCGTGGCCTCGACCTGGGTCAACGGCCAATTGGTGTGGGACGGCAGCAAACTGGTGGGTGAACCGGCCGGCCAGCGCATGACCTACGACCGCTGATGCGCAAGGTATTCCTGTTCGGGGCGCTGCTGCTGGCCGCGCCCCTGTTCACCGCACCGGCGGCGCAGGCGCAGGATGGCATCGGCAGCCTGATCGACAGTCGCGTGGTGTTTCCGGCCAGCGCGTCGCAGGGCGCGCTGGTGATCGGCAAGGTGCCCGCCGGCAGCCGCGTGCAGTACGCCGGCCGCCAACTGCGGGTGAGCGGCTATGGCAGTGTGGTGTTCGGCATCGGTCGCGACGAGAAGGGCCCGTTGCGCGTGCAGGTACAGCGCCCCGATGGTGGCAGCGAGACGGCGACCATTGCGGTGACGCCGCGCGACTGGCCCACCGAGCGGGTCAACGGCGTGCCGCCGAAAACGGTGAACCCGCCGCCGGCGATTGCCGAGCGGATCAAGCGCGAACAGGCGCAGGTGACCGCGGCACGTGCCCGCGATGACGACCGCACTGATTTCACCCAGACCTTCATCTGGCCGGTGCAGGGCCGCATCAGTGGCCGCTTCGGCAATGCGCGTGTCTACAACGGTCAACCTGGTGCCGGTCATTCCGGCATGGACATCGCGGTGCCGACCGGCACCCCGGTGAAGGCACCGGCCGCCGGCATCGTCACCTTCGCCGGCCCGGACCTGTACCTGACCGGTGGCACGCTGCTGCTCGACCACGGCTTCGGGGTCAGCTCCAACTTCCTTCACCTGTCGCGCATCGACGTGAAGGTCGGCGACCGGGTGGAACAGGGCCAGGTGATCGCCGCGGTCGGCGCCACCGGTCGCGCCACCGGCCCGCACCTGCACTGGGGCATGAACTGGTTCGATACCCGCATCGACCCGTTGCTGGTGCTGGAACGTAAATAACGCGCGCAACGCGCTGTGGTAGGTGCCGACCTTGGTCGGCACAACCTCATGGAGCGTGCGGACCAAGGTCCGCACCCACCAGAATCGATCAACCGCGGGCAGCCCACCACACGCGCAGCAGGGTGCGCACCGGGGTGGCTTCGATCGGCTTGCCTGCGGCCTGCGCCGCCACGCGGGCGCGCGCCAGGCTGGACCACACGCGGCGCGGGCGCGGCCCGGGTACGCGGCTGCCCCACCCCTTCAGCAGGTACTGCGCCCAGCGCTGCGCGGCCGTGCTGGAATCCCCATCCAGCAGGCTGCGCGGTACACCGGCGACGCCGGCATCCTGCAGGCGCTGGGCAAGGGTCTGCAGCTGCACCGCACGACCAGCGCCGGTGCGCGGCTTGTCGTTGAACAGCGCCGCTTCCACCGCGGCAACCGCGTCGGCGTAATTGGCCAGCGCACGCTCGGCACCGGCCGCATCCAGCGCGACCGAGCGCGCTTCAACCAGATCGGGCAGCGCTTCGGCCAGCTGCGCCCACGGCGCACGCACCGGTTCCAGCAAGCGACCCAACGGGTGGCGCGACCTGTGCGCAGCCCAGCTGCGCAGCTCCTCGCCCCACCACGCCAGCTTGGCGTCGGCCGGCAACGGATCGCCGCCGGTGTTGAGCATGTCGTCGAATTCCTGCAGCAGCGCGAACCACGCCACCGCAAGCTCGCGTTGCGATTCGGCCACGAACGGGGCGGCCACCGACCATTCCGGCCAACGGCTGCGCCACTTGTCGAGGAAACTGTCCAGCGCGGTACTGCTCACTACGTCATTCCTTACGGCTGGGCCGGGGCTGCCGGCCGGGTCGGCCAGAGACTGGCCAGTTGCAGAAGTCCGGCGTTCTCGACCAGCACGTCGGCCTGCCAGGCCAGCGGGTCGTCGCTGTGCAGGCGATAGCCCCACAGTGCCGCCACCGACGGCATGGCCGCGGCACGCGCGGCGATGATGTCGCGCTCGTCGTCGCCTACGTACACGCAGTCTTCGGCGGCAACGGCGATCGCCTGCGCCGCGTGCAGCAGCGGCAGCGGATGCGGCTTGCGCTCGGCCAGGCTGTCACCACCCACCAGCACCGCACAGCGCTGCTGCCAGCCGTGCTGCGGCAGGATCAGGCGCGCCAGGTACTCGGGCTTGTTGGTGACGATGCCCCACACCGTACCGGCGGCATCCAGTGCAGCAAGCATGCCGGCCACGCCATCGAACAGCACCGCATGCTGGCCGATCAACGCCCCGTAGCGCTGCAGGAACTCCGGAATCAGCGCATCACGCGCCGCCGTGTCCAGTTCGGGGAAGGCTGCCGAGACCATCGCGCGCGAGCCCTTGGACACCACCGGGCGCAGCAGTGCCGGATCGATCGGCGCACGGCCACGCTCGGCCAGCATCGCATCACACGTGGCGACGAAGTCCGGCGCGCTGTCCAGCAGGGTGCCGTCCAGATCGAACAGCACCGCGCGCGGGAAGCGGGCAGAGGTCATGCCGGCTTGACCGCGTAGGCGAGGTAGTTGATGTCGGTGCGGCTGCTCAGGCGGGCATGGTTGCGCCACGGCTCGTAGGCCATGCCGCTGACATCCACCAGCTGCATGTCGGCCTCGCGCAGCCAGCGTGCCAGCTCGGCCGGCTTGATGAATTCCTGGTAGTGGTGGGTGCCCTTGGGCAGCAGCCGAGCCACGTATTCGGCGCCGACAATCGCCACCGCGAAGGCGGCAGCGGTGCGGTTGATGGTCGACAGGAACAGGTGGCCGCCCGGCTTCAGCAGGCGCTTGCAGGCCTCGATGATCGCGCCCGGGTCCGGCACGTGCTCCAGCATTTCCATGCAGGTGACCACATCGAAGCTGCCCGGCTGCTCGGCGGCCAGATCCTCGGCGGCCTGCACCCGGTAGTCGACCTTCGCACCGCTTTCCAGCGCATGCAGGCGCGCGACCTTGACCAGCTCCGGGGCCAGGTCGATGGCGGTGACGTCCGCACCGGCCTGGGCCAGCGCTTCGCTCAACAGGCCGCCACCGCAACCGATGTCGAGCACGCGTGTGCCGCGCAGCGGCACGCGGTCGGCCACGTACTTCAGGCGTACCGGATTCAGTGCGTGCAGCGGCTTCTGCGGGCCGTCAGCGTCCCACCAGCGGTTGGCCAGCGCGGCGAACTTGTCCAGCTCGGCCTGATCGAAATTGGAGGAAGCGTGGGGGGCAGTCATGAGGGGTCCTTGCGGCGCCAGGGATCAGGCGCGGATATGACGGATGCGCTCGCGCCACTGGCGCGCGTTGGCGATGATGCCCGGCAGGTCCATGCCGACCAGCTCGCGCTGCACCAGCTTCGGCTTGCCGGCGATCCAGACGTCGCTGACCTGCTGGCGGCCGGTGGCGTACACCAGCTGCGACAGCACGTTGTGCAGCGGCTGGGTTTCCAGCGCCGACAGGTCGACGCAGACCAGGTCGGCCTGCTTGCCGACTTCGATCGAACCGATGCGGTCGCCGAAGCCCAGCGCGCGGGCGCCGCCCAGGGTGGAGGCGCGCAGCGTGGTGGCCGCGTCCAGCGCGGTTGCGTCATCGGCCACGGCCTTGGCCAGGATCGCCGCGGTGCGGTTCTCGCTGAACATGTCCAGGTCATTGTTGCTGGCGCAGCCATCAGTGCCGATCGCCAGGTTCACGCCGGCGCGCTGCAGGGCGCAGGCCGGGCAGAAACCGGAGGCCAGCTTCAGGTTCGATTCCGGGCAGTGCACCACGCTGACGCCACGTTCGGCGCACAGGTGAATTTCTGCGTCGGTCAGCTGGGTCATGTGCACCGCGATCAGGCGGTCGTTGACCAGCCCGAGCCGATCCAGCCGCGCCAGCGGGCGCTGGCCGTGCAGCTTGATCGAATCGTTGATTTCCTGCGCGGTCTCGTGGGTGTGCAGGTGCACCTGCATGTCGAGCTGGTCGGACAGCATCCGCACCCGCTCGAAGTTGGCATCGTTGACGGTGTACGGCGCATGCGGCGCGAACGCGGTGCCGATCAGCGGATCGGTGCGCCACTGGTCATGCAGTTCACCGGCCTTGGCGAAGTACTCGTCGTCGGTCTTGGCCCAGGCGGTGGGGAAATCGATGATGACCGCGCCAACCAGCGCGCGGAAACCGTGCTTCTTGTAGACCGCGGCCTGAACGTCGCCGAAGAAGTAGTTCTCGTTGGCGCAGGTGGTGCCACCGCGCAGCATCTCGGCGATGGCCAGGGTGGTGCCGTCAGCCACGAATTCCGGGCCGATCACCGCCGCTTCCACCGGCCAGATGTGTTGCTGCAGCCAGGTCATCAGCGGCAGGTCGTCGGCGACGCCGCGCAGCAGGGTCATCGGGTTGTGCGTGTGCGCGTTGACCAGGCCCGGCATCAGCGCGGCCTCGGGGCGGCTGACCACCTGTGCGGCGCGGAAACGCGCACGCGCCTCGGCACGCGGCAGGATCGCGATGATCTCGCTGCCACGCACGGCGACGGCGTGGTCTTCCAGCACTACCGCATGCGGCTCGATCGGAACGACGTAACCGGCTTCGATGAGCAGGTCGCAGGCTTCGGGGAGGTGCGGGCTATCGCTCATGCGGGCTCACTGGCTATTGGAGAAGGGCCTGGCGGGAGGCGGTAGCGCCGGGCCATGCCCGGCGGCTGTCCGCTGCGGCGCCATGGGCGCCAGCAACGGGTCCGGGCGATGCCCGGAAAGCCGAGCACGGGCTCGGCTCTACAGTCTGGTCGACCTGCGGCCGGAACCTTACTTGACGCGTGCGGAGTACTCGCCCGAACGGGTATCGACGCGGATCACTTCGTCCTGGTTGACGAACAGCGGCACGCGGACCACGGCGCCGGTTTCCAAGGTGGCCGGCTTGCCGCCGCCGCCCGAGGTGTCGCCACGGACGCCCGGATCGGTTTCAGTGATCTTCAGTTCAACGAAGTTCGGCGGCTGCACGAAGATCGGCTCACCATTCCACAGGGTGACCACGCAGGACTCTTCGCCCTTCAGCCACTTCTCGGCGCCGCCCATGCCGGCCTTGGTGGCCTGGACCTGCTCGAAGGATTCCGGGTCCATGAAGTGCCAGTACTCGCCGTCGCTGTACATGAAGTTCATGTCGGTATCGACGACGTCGGCTGCATCCAGCGAGTCGGTCGACTTCATGGTCACTTCCTGGGTACGGCCGTCCTTGATCAGGCGGTACTTCACGCGGGTGAAGGCCTGGCCCTTGCCCGGCTTGACGTATTCGGTGTCGATGATGACGGCCGGTTGGTTGTTGACCAGGATCTTCATCCCGTTCTTGACGTCGTTCATGCCGTAGCTGGCCATGCGTAAACTCCTGAGTGGCAAAAACGCCGCGGGTGCGGCGAGCCGTTAGAATGGAAAGCCCACCGGATGCCGGTGGGCGACTGTTTTTCTGCCCCCATGATAACCGCAGGCCCCCTCTCCATGCAGCTTTCCGCCTTCCCACGGCCCCAGTCGCCAGCTGCGCCCGCGCGCTGGCAGCAGCTCTGGCGCCAGGCGGTGCGCGACCCGCACGCGCTGCTGGCCCGGCTGCAGCTGGACCCGGCCGCGCTGGGCGTCTCGGAGGCGGCCATGGCCCAGTTCGCGCTACGCGTGCCGGAAGGCTTCGTGGCCCGCATGCGCCCTGGCGATGCGGCCGACCCGCTGCTGCGCCAGGTGCTGCCGATCGACGAGGAAATGCGCCCGGTGCCCGGGTTCAGCTTCGATGCGGTGGGCGACGGTGCCGCCAAGAAGGCCACCGGCGTCATCCAGAAGTACCGTGGCCGTGCCCTGCTGGTCGCCACCGGCAGCTGCGCGATCAACTGCCGCTACTGCTTCCGCCGCCACTTCGACTATGGGGCGGAGAACGCCGCCAAGGGTGGCTGGCAGGAGGCCGTAGCCGCCATCGCCGCCGACCCGGACATCGACGAGGTGATCCTGTCCGGCGGTGACCCGCTGTCGCTGGCCACGCACAAGCTGGCCGAGCTGACCGACGCCCTGCGCGCGATCCCGCATATCCGCCGCCTGCGCATCCATACCCGGCTGCCGATCGTGCTGCCGGAGCGCGTGGACGATGAACTGGTCTCCTGGCTGGGCAGCCTGCCGTGGCCGCTGGCGATCGTGGTCCACGCCAATCATGCCAATGAATTCGATGCCAGCGTGGACGCGGCGATGGTCCGCCTGCGCGGCATCGGCGCCCAGCTGCTGAACCAGGCGGTGTTGCTGCGCGGGGTCAACGACAGCGTGCAGGCCCTGCAGGACCTGAGCGAGCGCAGCTTCGCCGCCGGCGTGCTGCCCTACTACCTGCACCAGCTGGACCGGGTCGAGGGCGTGGCCCATTTCGAAGTGGACGATGCCCAGGCCAAGGCACTGATTGCAGGCCTGACCGCACGCCTGTCCGGCTACCTGATCCCCAAGCTGGTGCGCGAACTGCCCGGCGATCCGAGCAAGCGCCCGGTGTAGCCCCAAAAAACGGACGGAGGGGATGAAGTCGCAAATGCATAAGCGACTTCATGCCCTCCGTCCCTTTTTTGTGTCGGTCAGATGCCCGATTCGATCATCCGCACCACTTCGGTGGCGGTCACCGGGTGGCTCAGCCAATAGCCCTGGCCAAGGTCGCAGCCGCGCTGCGCCAGCAGCTCGAACTGCGCCTGCTGCTCGATGCCTTCGGCCACTACGGTGATGCCCAGCGCGTGGGCCATGGCAATGATCGCCGTGGTCAGCGCGAGGTCATCGGGGTCACGCTGCATGTCGGCCACGAAACTCTTGTCGATCTTCACGCCGTCCACGGGTACCTGGCGCAGATGACTGAGCCCGGAGAAGCCGGTCCCGAAATCATCCAGCCAGACCTTCACGCCGGTGCGGTGCAGCTTGTCCAGCAGCTGCGCGGCAACCATCTCGTCGCCGATCACGGCGGTTTCGGTCAGCTCCAGATGCAGGCGCGACGCCGGCAGCCCGGACTCATGCAGGCACTGCGCGACCAGTGCCGGCAGCTCACCGCCGCGCAACTGCCTTGGCGACACGTTGACCGACACGAACAGGTCGTCCCCGGCCGCCCCGCGCGGCCATTGCGAGGCCTCCATGCAGGCCGCACGCAGGACCTTCGGGCCGATGATCTCGATCAGCCCGCTCTGCTCGGCTACCTCGATGAACACCGAGGGCGGAATCGTGCCCAGGGTCGGGTGCTGCCAGCGCAACAGTACTTCAACGCCGACCATCCGGCGGTCGCGCATGCGGAAGATCGGCTGGTAGGCCAGGCGCAGTTCGCCGCGCTCCCAGGCACCGCGCAGCTCCTGTTCCATATGCACGCGACGCTCGACCGCATGGTCCATCGCCCGGCTGTAATAGCGATAGCAGTTCTTGCCGGCCATCTTCGCCTGGTACATGGCGATGTCGCCGTTCTTCAGCAGGGTGGTCGCATCGGCTGCATCGTCGGGGAACAGGGTCACGCCGATCGAGGTGCCCAGGAACAGTTCCCTGCCCTGCACCACCAGCGGCTTGCCCAGCTCGCGCACCAGCACTTCGGCCAGCAGCCGCGCGTTGGCGGCCACATCACCGTCGCCCACCAGGATCACGAACTCGTCTCCGCCGAAGCGCGCCAGCAGGGTTTCATCGCCCCCGGCCTCGGTGACCGCGCGGCCGATGCGCTGGGCGAACTGCAGCAATGCCTCATCGCCGGCCTCGTGGCCAAGGGTGTCATTGACCCGCTTGAAGTCGTCGATATCGGCGAACAGCAGGCCCAACCGGTGATTGGCAGCACGGGCGGCCATCAACCGATGATCAAGCGCCTCGCGGAATGCCAGCCGGTTGGTCAGCCCGGTCAGCGCGTCGGTATAGGCCATGCGCCGCACTTCGCGGTCATGGCGGGCGATCGCATCGCGCATCCGGGCGAAACCACGTACCAGTTCGCCGACCTCGTCGTCGCGGGTGTTCTCGGCCAGGGGCGTCTGGTAGTCGCCGGCCTCGATGCGACGGGCGGCGACGGCAAGATCACGGATCGGCGCGACCAGGGTGCGCTGCACGTACAGGATCACCACCACGCCGATCACCACCAGCAGGCCCAGCATCAGCAGCAGCCAGCCCAGATGACGGCTGCCGACCTGCTGCAGGCGCTCGCCCAGGGTGGCGTTGGCCGCCTGCTCGCGCTGCTGCACCTCATCCAGCGCCATGCCGACCCGGACGCCGCCAATGCGCTGGTTGCCGATCATGATCGGCATGGTGTTGTCGAGCACCTTCGGCGATTCCTGCACGACCAGCATCTGCGCGGCTGCAGCCTTGGGTGCCAGGGGATCGGCCATCGGCTGGCCGAATCCGGACACCTCGACCGAGCCGTCGTGTACCAGCCGGCCGCGTTCGTCGAACACCAGTACATAGCGCACCACGGGCTGGCGCGCGGTACTGCGTACCAGTACGCCGACCTGGTCCAGATCGCGGTAGTACAACGGGTTGGCCAGGGCGTCGGACAACTCACGCGCCATCGCCTCGCCGCGGCTGCGCACGCTGCGGTCGAACAGTTCATGGATGACGCCGCCGCTGAGGTTGCGCACCTCGCTCTGCATCGCCGTCTGCCGCCCCAACAACACCGCAAGGATCGCGATCACCACGACCATCGCCCCGCCCATCGCGAGCAGGAACCGGGCCTGCATCCCCGAGCCAAGCCACTTCATTCCACTTCCATCCGCACGCGCGTCAATCCTTGTTTCAATTCATCCAACCGCTGCTGCGCATGCGCATCGACGCGGTGGAACCCGGAAGTGCCAAAAAACCGATGCAGCGCCCCCTGCGCCTGCGGGTCGCTGGCTGCCTGCAGCAGCACTTCCTGCAGGCGATCGCGCACGCGTGGATCCAAGTCGGCGCGGACCATCTCCACCGCACGCGGGTAGGGTTCGGTGCGCAGCAGCTCGCGGAAGTCGCGCCGGAACGCTGCCGGCATCCGCCGCTCGTCATTCCAGTCCACGCTGCTCACCGCTCCCACGTCAACCACCCCCTTGTGCACGAACGTCGCGATGTTCAGCTCGCTGCGTGCAAATACGTAACCCACACTGTCCCGGCCCGGCATGTCCCATGCACCGGCCAGGATCTGCGGCGACAGGCCCTCCTGCAGCAACGTCATCACCGGCACCAGATAGGCACTGGTGGACGCCGTGTTCTGCAGGGCCAGGCGATGGCCCCGCAGATCCTGTACGCGCTGGATCGGGCTGTCGCGGCGCACGAAGAACACCGTCTGGTAATCACGCACGCCGTTGCGCTCGGTCAGCAGCAGTGGGCGGGCGCCACTGCGCTGGCCCAGCGCCACCGCCGTACCCGAGGTTTCGGTGACCCAGTCGACCCTGCCCCGCCGCAGATAGCTGGCCATCTGCTGCGGGTCGCGTGCCATCAGGATCCTCCCCTCCTTGATGCCAACGTCGTGCATGCGCGCCACCACGTAGTCCAGCAAGGGCTGCAGCTGTTCGTAATGCGCCTTGGGATCATCGCTGATCCGGCCCAGCACCAGTACCGGGTCCGGTGCTGCACGCACCGTCCCGGCCAGCAGGACCATGGCCAGGCTCAGCAGTCCCCCCTGCATTGCCTTTCGCAGACCCGACACAGGCTTCATCCCCCCTGGGTATCCAGACAGACTACCCGAAAAAATGAGAACGTCGTCAGCTGTCCTTGTTGCCCGCTTGTGCCAGTCGCGCCATGCGCTGGGTGTCGGCGAGGATGCCGCGCAACAGGCGCACTTCCTGCTCGCTGGGTTCGCTGCGCAGGAACAGGCGGCGCAGCTTGCGCATCGCCGATTCCGGGGCGCGGCCCTTGTGGAAATCGATCTCATCCAGCGTGTCGCCAAGCTGGGCGAAGAAGCTCTCCATCTGCTCGTGGCTGGCCGCCTGTTCGCGGAAGCCCGGCTCGGCGTCGGCTGCAGGCTGCGCACCCAGCAGCTGCATGCGCGTTTCATAGGCCAGCACCTGCACGGCAGCAGCCAGGTTGAGCGAGCTGAACTCCGGGTCGGACGGGATGTGCACCGCTGCATGGCACAGCTGCAGTTCCTCGTTGGTCAGGCCGGTGCGCTCACGGCCGAACACCAGCGCCACCTCGGCACCCTCGCCGGCCTTGGCCACCGCGCGGGCGGCGGCATCGGCCGGCAGGTACTCCTCCAGCTGGACACGGCGGGCACGGGCGGTGCAGCCCAGCACCAGGCGGCAGTCAGCCACGCCCTCGGCCAGAGTCGCCACCACCGGGGCGTCCCCCAGTACGTCTTCGGCACCGGCCGAGCGCCGGAAGGCCTCCTCGTCCAGCGGCTTTTCGGGAGCGACCAGTACCAGGCGGGCCAGGCCCATGGTCTTCAGGGCACGGGCGGCGGCCCCCATGTTGCCGGGGTGCTGGGTACCGACCAGGACGAATCGGAGGCGGGTGGCGGCGGGAAACTGGGACATGAACAGGGAAAAGGTCGAGCTGGACGATGAGCAATGGTAAACTGTGCGGCCGGCCACTGCGCCGGACCCGCTCTTTTCCCCCGCCAGTCCATCTCTTCTGCCTTTCCGGGAGCCCACGCCATGCAGAAACCCGCCGTAACCGTCATGGTCAAGGCCGCCCGCCTCGCCGGCAACGTCCTGTTGCGCAACATCAACAAGCTCGAGGCACTGAACGTGGTGCAGAAGGGCCGGATGGACTACGCCAGCGAAGTGGATGCGGACGCGGAAAAGGTCATCGTCAAGGAACTCAAGCGCGCCTACCCGGACTACGGCATCTTCGGTGAAGAAGGTGGCGTGCAGGGCGAGCGCCGCCAGATGTGGGTCATCGACCCGCTGGACGGCACCAGCAACTACCTGCGCGGCGTGCCGCACTACTGCGTGTCGATCGCCCTGGTCGAAAACGGCGAGCCGACCGATGCGGTCATCTTCGACCCGCTGCGCAATGAACTGTTCACCGCCAGCCGTGGCGCGGGTGCCGTGCTGAACGACCGCCGCATCCGCGTGGCCGACCGCAAGGATCTGGAAGGCACGATGATCCACACCGGCTTCGCCCCGCGCGAGCGTTCCCGCGCCAGCGCCCAGCTCAAGGCAGTCGACGCCCTGCTGGTGCACGGCGAGGACATCCGCCGTACCGGTTCGGCGGCACTGGACCTGGCCTACGTGGCCTGCGGCCGCGCCGACGCCTACTTCGAAGCCGGCGTGAAGGCATGGGACATCGCTGCCGGCCTGCTGCTGGTCCGCGAGGCCGGCGGCAAGGTCTGCGACTTCAAGGGCGCGACCCTGGGCCGCATGGACAACCGCGGCCCGGAGACCCACCAGATCGTGGCCGGCAACCTGAAGGTGGCCGAGTCGCTGCAGAAGGTGCTGGTGAACACCGGCTACGCGGCGGAGTTCGACGCGAAGTTCTGAGGTTCCGTGTAAAGCGGTTCATGGAGACGGCACCTGCGAAGGTGCCGTTTTCGTTCGTGCGCCGACGCATTGGCGCGCCAGGCGATGCCTGGGGATCATTTCCGCGACCGCGGTGGGGTGTCACTTTCTTTGCTCGTGCAAAGAAAGTAACCAAAGAAACACGCCGCCAGGGCGCGAGCCGATGCTGCGCATCGGTACCCTGCGCTTCTCGGCGAATCAGGGGGCGGCGCCGAACTCGCTTCGCTCAGACATCGGCGCCTCTTCGCCCCTGATTCCCCTGCGATGCTCGGCTCGCTCAAGGCGGAGCCAAGGTCAAATGCCACAGCTGCACCCAGTAGGTCCAATCCGTGCGTGGATGCTGTTGCCCTTGATCTTGACCTTCCAGTCCGCCTTCAAGCGAGCCGAGCACCGCAGGTCCGGCGAGGGCGAAGAGGTGCGGGTGTCTGAGCGCAGCGAGTTCCCGCACCGTCCCTCGACGGACCGAGGAGCACAGGGCACCGGCGTGCGCAGCGCGTCGGCTCGCGGCTGGCGGAGCGTTTCTTTGGTTACTTTCTTTGCGCGCAAAGAAAGTGACACCCCTCCGCAGTCGCGGAAATGACTCTCGCCGGGTCATAGACGGCGTCACCAACGCGTCGGCGCACAAACAAAAACGCCCGGCGCGAGGCCAGGCGTTCCTGCACTACCGTGAAGCGGAGGCTTACGCCACCGTCGAAGCCCGCAGCGCGGCAATGCGCTCTTCCAGCGGCGGGTGGCTCATGAACAGCTTCTTCGCCGTCGAACCGGCAATACCGAACGCCGCGATCTGGGTCGGCAGCGTGCTCTGGCCGTGGTTGAGCTGCAGGCGCTCCAGCGCGGCGATCATCTTCTGACGACCGGCCAGCGAGGCACCACCCGCATCGGCGCGGAACTCGCGGTGGCGCGAGAACCACATCGCGATCATCGTGGCGAACAGGCCGAACACCATCTCCAGCACGAACACGATGATGTAGTAGGCGAAGCCGCGGCCGCCACCTTCGCGGTTGCCCGACAGCGCGCTGTCGATGATGCCGCCGACCACGCGGGCCAGCACGATCACGAAGGTGTTCAGCACGCCCTGCAGCAGCGCCATGGTGATCATGTCACCGTTGGCGACGTGGGCGATCTCGTGGCCCAACACCGCTTCGGCTTCATCTTCGCTCATGTTGTGCAGCAGGCCGGTGGACACCGCCACCAGCGCATTGTTGCGGTTGGCGCCGGTGGCGAAGGCGTTGATCTCCGGGCCTTCATACACCGCCACCTCCGGCATGCCGATGCCGGCCGCCTTGGCCTGGCGCTCGACCGTGGCCAGCAGCCAGCGTTCGGTCTGGTTGCGCGGCTCGGTGATCACCACCGCACCGGTGGAGCGCTTGGCCATCCACTTGGACAGCAGCAGCGAGATGAGGGAGCCACCAAAACCAAAGATCGCGGCCATGACCAGCAGGCCGCTCATCTGGTTCGAATTGACCCCCAGCAACGACATCACGATGCTGGCGAGGATCAGGACCGCGAAATTGGTCGCCAGGAACAGGGCAATGCGGGTAAACATGGGAAAATCCGGCTCGGAAGGGGTCGATACCGGTCAATTTGCGGTGTGGTCAGCTTGAATTCAAGCGCCAACCTGACCGACGATTCAGCCTGCATGACCGCCAATGTTCCCTGCGGCCGCTTCGCGCCCTCGCCGACCGGCCTGCTCCACCCCGGATCCCTGCTCGCCGCCTTCGGCAGCTGGCTGCTCGCGCGCCATCACGGCGGCCTGTGGCGGCTGCGCATCGAAGACGTCGACCCGCCGCGCACCGTGCCCGGTGCCGCCGAGTCACAACTGCAGGCACTGACGGCGTTCGGTCTGGCCCACGATGGCCCGATCTTCTGGCAGAGCGCGCGCGGCGAGGCCTACCAGGCTGCGCTTGACATACTGCTCGCCAGCGACCAGGCCTTTGTCTGCCACTGCAGCCGCGGCGACCTGGCCGCCAGCGGCGGCATCCACCATCACTGCGTCGCCCGGCAACCGCGACCGGACCCCGCCGTCCGTTTCCGCGTGCCACCGGGCAGCATCGTGCACTTCGACGATGGCCTGCGCGGCCCGCAGCAGCAGGACGTGCATGCCGAGGTCGGCGACTTCGTGCTGCGCCGCGCCGATGGCTGCTGGGCCTACCAGCTGGCGGTGGTGGTCGATGACGCCGCGCAGGGGGTGACCGAAGTGGTGCGCGGCGCCGATCTGCTCGACTCCACCGCGCGGCAGATCCTGCTGCAGCAGGCCTTGGGGCTGGCGGTACCGCGCTACTGGCACCTGCCGCTGCTGCTCGATGCCCCAGGCCACAAGCTGTCCAAGTCGCTGGCGGCGCTGCCGGTGGACAGTTCGCGCCCGCTGCCCGTGCTGCGCCAGCTCTGGCAGCTGCTCGGCCAGGCACCTGAAGCGTTGGAACCTGCGCACGATCTGGACACGTTGCTGGCCACCGCTCGGCAGGCCTTCGACCCCGCCCGGCTGCCGCGTAGCGACATCCTGTTGCCAGCCGGCGCACTTTCCGCGCCGATGTTGCAGAATCACCCTTCCCCCACCTGATACCCGGACAGCACTCCATGACATCTCGCGTCGCACTGGTCACCGGCGGAACCGGCGGCATCGGTACCGCCATCTGCCAACGCCTGGCCGACCAGGGCCACCGGGTCGCCACCAACTACCGCGACGAGGCCAAGGCCCGCGCCTGGCAGCAGGCGATGACCGAACGCGGCTACAGCGTGTCGATCTTCCCGGGCGATGTCTCCGATCCGGGCAGCGCCGAAGCGCTGGTGCGCGCCGTCGAAGCCGAGCTGGGCCCGGTCGAGATCCTGGTCAACAACGCCGGCATCACCCGCGACACCACGTTCCATCGCATGCGCGCGGACCAGTGGCACGATGTGATCAATACCAACCTCAATTCGGTGTTCAACGTCACCCGCCCGGTCATCGAGGGCATGCGCCGGCGCGGCTGGGGCCGGGTCATCCAGATCAGCTCGATCAACGGCCTGAAGGGCCAGTATGGCCAGGCCAACTACGCGGCGGCCAAGGCCGGCATGCACGGCTTCACCATCTCGCTGGCGCGCGAGAACGCCGGCTTCGGCATCACCGTCAACACCATTTCGCCCGGCTACGTCGCCACCGACATGGTGATGGCGGTTCCGGAGGAGGTGCGTGCCAAGATCATCGCCGACATCCCCACCGGACGCCTCGGCAAGCCGGAGGAAATCGCCTACGGCGTCTCGTTCCTGGTTGCCGACGAAGCCTCGTGGATCACCGGTAGCAACCTGGACATCAACGGCGGCCACCATATGGGTTGGTAAGCCGCGCAGCGGACCCTCGCGGCAGCCGCCGCCGGCCCCTGCCAGGAGTCATGCTGCGCAGCACGCAAACCCTTGTTGCGCAACATGATCGCCGCCGAAAGCCAAGCCTGGCGGGGGCTCAGGCGGTTGCAACGGCTGCTGCACTGCGCCATGCTGCGCGTCTACTGTGACGAGTACCGCTTCATGGCTGCGACCCGCATCATCAAGAAGTATCCGAACCGCCGTCTCTACGACACCGAGATCTCCAGCTACATCACCATCGAGGACGTGCGCCAGCTGATCCTGGACGGTGAAGACTTCGAAGTCCGCGACGCCAAGAGCGGCGACGACCTCACGCGATCGGTCCTGCTGCAGATCATCGCCGACCAGGAACAGGACGGCGAACCGATGCTGTCCACCCAACTGCTGAGCCAGCTGATCCGCTTCTACGGCGATTCCCTGCAGGGCTTCATGGGCAATTACCTGGAGCGCAGCATGCAGGTCTTCCTCGACCAGCAGCAGCAGTTCCGCCAGCAGATGGGCAACCTGCTGGGGCAGACCCCATGGGCGATGATGAACCAGCTGACCGAGCGCAACCTGGAGCTGTGGCAGGAATTCCAGCGCAACATGGGCACGGGCTTCGGTGGCCCGCGCCCGGGCGGCACCGGAACGGGAACCGGGGCAGGTACCGGCAACAAGCCGAACGAACCGGGCGCCGGCACCGGCGGCAAGACCCGCCGCTGAGCTGCAGCAACGGTTGATACGAAAACGGCGCGCCCCTGGCGCGCCGTTTTGTTTGAATCGCGCCGGCGATACATCAGCGTTTCGCCTTGCACCCCGTGCATACGCGCTCGACCTTGTAACCCTTCGCCTTCAGCTTCTCGACCACGCCGTCGTTGCCCAGCAGGTGCAGCGTGCCCACCACCACCAGCGTGCCGCCCTGCCCGGCCTGCAGGTACGGCAGCAGCTTCGGCACCCAGGCGTCATTGCGGCCGGTATTGATGCGCTGGTAAAGCTGTGGATACTGCTGGCGCATTTCCGCCGCCATCCTGGTCCACAACAGGCGCTCGTCACCCCGGCGCCAGGCATCATGCAGCTGGCGTGCCTGCTCGTCGGCCTTGCCAGCCTGGTCCAGCGCTTCGGCCAGCATCTGCCGCTGTTCCTGCAGCGTCATTCCGTCGAGCATGCCGATCTGGGTATCGATGTCTTCCAGTCCCGCGGTCTTGCGCCCGGTCTTCTGCGCACGCTCCATGAAGTGACGATCCAGGCCCAGTGCGGGGTCCAAGCCCAGCTTCTGCATCTGCCCGACCGAAATGCTCAGGCCGACAAACCACGGCTTCATGCCCTGCATCTGCGCCAGCGGCAGCTTGTTCTCGGTGGCGAACACCTGCAGCTTCTGCCAGGTCGCAGCATCCAGGTCACGCTTGAGCTCGCTGCCATCGGTGCGGACCGCTGCCTGCACCATGCGGCTGGCCAGCTGTGGCGACTGCATGTCTTCCGGCGACAGTTCGAACACGACCCGCTGCGAGGCCTCGAACGCCTGTTCGACATCGGGCGACAACGGGTAGTCCTGCGGCTTCAGCAGGTGGAAGGAACCGAGCAGGTAGAGGCGCGAGTCGCCCGGTCCAGTCACTTTCCACAGCAACGGCACCGGCGGCTTGGCCACCGCTGCGCCAGCGATGTCGGCTTGCGCGGTACGCGCTGCAACCAGCGGTGCCAGCGCGCAGGCCGCCAGTACAACGGCGGTACGCAACAGGGATCTGATCGGCATATCAGCCTTCTCCTTCAGGCAGGTGGTAAGCCTTCTCGCCCGCTTCCACGCGCAGGTCCAGCCGGTTTTCCGGCGGCGCCAACGGGCAGGTCGCGTAGGCGGTGAACGCACACGGCGGGTTGTAGGCATGGTTGAAATCGATGCGTACCGTGCCATCGGCTGCCGCCGCATCGGTATCCAGGTAACGCCCCGCCGGATAGCTGCCGCGGCCACTGGTGCGGTCGGCAAAGATCAGGAACAGCGGTTGACCGGGCGCACCAATCGCCTCCAGCCGCCAACTGCGGCCATCACGCTGGAACTCGACCGCGCCTGCGTTGGGCATCTCGGTGGTCAGGCCAGTGATATCGACGATCGGCAGGGTTTTGCCCGGCGAGTGCGCGATGAAGCGGGCCTGCACCTGCCAGTCAGGACCACCCGGCCAGTACTCCAGTCCTGCAAAATCTCGGCGTGCCGGCGCATCGGCATGCTTGACCCGCAGCGCATCGCGCGGGCCGCGGCGGATGATGCTGAGCTGCCCCTTGCCACCATCGAAGGCCAGCAGCGTCGGCTGCGGATCCTTGTCGGTGTCGACACGGATGCGGCCGCGCACCGGCTGCCCGTCATGGCTGACGTCAACGCCGGCCTCAGGTGTGAACCACCATTGGCTGCCTTCGCGGCGCAGCAGGCCCAGCTTGTCCGGCCCAACCGCCAGGCGGATGCCATTGGTCGCGCCGCTGCCGACGAAGTGCGATTTGTTCTGCAGCCAATGCAGGCCGACCAGCGCTGTCCAACCGTCCGGCCGGGTCAGATCCTGGTAGCGCGCTACCCGCCACTGCTGCTGCGTGGCCGCGTAGGCCGGATCTTCAGTGACCTTCGGCGCCGGCGGTGTCGCCGGGCTGCAGGCAACCAACACCAGAGCGGCCAGCAGGCCGCCCACTCCCCGATAACGCATCGATGCTCCCCTCAACGTCCGCGCAGGAACCAGCGGTCGATCTCCGCCAGCGAAAAACGGGCCCAGGTCGGTCGGCCGTGGTTGCACTGGCCAGACCGCTCGGTAATTTCCATGTCGCGCAGCAGCGCGTTCATCTCCGGCACGGTCAGGCGCCGGTTGGCGCGCACCGCACCATGGCAGGCCATGGTCGACAGCAGTTCATCGCGCGCACTGGCCACGCGCCGGCTCTGGCCGTGTTCGCGCAGGTCGGTCAGCACGTCGCGCAGCAGCCCTTCCGGTTCGGCATGCGCCAACAGCGCTGGAATGCTCCGCACATGCAGGGATCCGGGGCCGGCGCGGGTCACCTCGAAGCCGAGCGCCGCCAGTGTGTCGGCTTCGCTTTCGGCAGTGTCGGCCTCACGCTCGCCCACTGCCAGCGTGATCGGCACCAGCAGCGGCTGCGACTGCAGGCCGATACCGTCGTGCGCGTTCTTCAGGCGCTCGTAACCGATGCGCTCGTGCGCGGCATGCATATCGACCACGATCAAGCCTTCTGCATTCTCGGCCAGGATGTAGATGCCATGCAGCTGCGCGATCGCGTAGCCCAGCGGCGGCACGCCTGCGTCGGCACTGGTGACCGGCAGTCCGTTCTCGGTCGGCATTGGCGGCAGCGCAGCACCGCGCTCGGCGCCGGCTGGTGCGGCATACAGCGCGGCATAGGCAGCCGGAGCATCGGCCACCTGCAGCCCCAGCGGTTGCTGCGGGCGCCAGCCAGAGAATCCACCACCGCCGCCACTCGAACCGGCACCCGGTGCGGCACCGCGGACCAGACCGAAACCGGAGGCGCCCGCACTGGAGACCATCGATGCCGCACCTGCATCCGCCGGATGCGCGGAGCCGGCACCGATGTCCTGCGCCGACATGCCGGCACGGGTATCGGCCAGCGCATCCTTCAGCGTGCGGTAGACAAAATCATGCACCAGCCGCGAATCACGGAAACGCACCTCGTGCTTGGCCGGGTGCACGTTGACATCAACGCGGGTCGGGTCGAGCTCAAGGAACAGCACATAGGCCGGCTGGCGACCGTGGTACAGCACGTCGCCGTAAGCCAACTTCACCGCATGGGCGACGCTGCGGTCGCGCACCGAACGGCCGTTGACGTACAGGTACTGCTGGTCGGCGCTGGCGCGCGAATAATGCGGTTGCGCGATCCAGCCGTGCAGGCGCAGGCCGGCACCACTGTGGTCGACGCGCACGGCCTGGTTGGCGAAATCCTCGCCCAGCGTTTCAGCCAATCGCGCATCGGAATACAGATCGCCCGGCTTGTAGCGGCGCGAGGCCTTGCCGTTGTGCGACACGCGCAGCTCGACATCCGGCCGCGCCAGCGCCAGCGAACGCAGCCATTCTTCGATATGGCCCAGCTCGGTACGCTCGGCGCGCAGGAACTTGCGCCGCGCCGGTACGTTGTAGAACAGCTCGCGCACTTCTACCGTGGTGCCCGGCGCATGCGCGCGCGGGGTCACTTCGCCGATCTTGCCGCCTTCGATCTGCAGCGCCGAACCGTGTTCGTCATGTGCGCGACGCGAGGACAGGGTGAAACGGCTGACCGAGGCGATCGACGGCAGCGCTTCACCCCGGAAGCCGAGCGTGGCCACCGATTCGAGGTCGTCCAGATCGGCGATCTTGCTGGTGGCATGGCGCGATACCGCCAGCGGCAGCTGTTCCGGTGCGATGCCACTGCCGTTGTCGCGGATGCGGATCAGGCGTACACCGCCCTCTTCAAGATCGATATCAACGCGGCTGGCACCGGCGTCGATCGCGTTCTCGACCAGCTCCTTGACCACCGACGCGGGACGTTCGACCACTTCGCCGGCGGCGATCTGGTTGATGAGGATCTCCGGCAACGGCCGGATCGGGCGCGGATGGGTAGCAGACGTCATGCCGGGATGATAACGGAGCGGCCGAGGGTAGAGTCGAGCCATGCTCGACTGACGGGCTACCGGCAAGGCCCAGTCGAGCATGAATCATCCCGCGTGCCCAGCGGCAGGGTCCGCGCGCATGGCGTTGCGTTCATCAGAAGGGCGCCCATCGGTCATGGGGCGCGGCTCGACTCTACAGAAAGCAGTAAACCGCCTTCGGCGGGTTACTTGCTGCCGCCGGCCATGGTGCCGGCTGCGTCGATCTCGGCCTGGGCGCGGGCGGCATACAACGTGCCCGGTGGAGGCTGGCGGCTGAAGAAGGTGTGCACACCGTCCAGCACGGCACCGGCGATCTTGCGCTGGTAGGCCGGGTCGATCAGGCGGCGCTCTTCATCCGGGTTGGAGATGAACGCGGTTTCCACCAGCATCGCCGGCATGTCCGAGGTGCGCAGCACCGCGAAGTTGGCGCGCTCGATGTTCGGCTTGTGGTTGTTGCCGATCCGCTTCAGGCCGCCCAGCACGTGGCCGGCCGCGTCCTCGGACGCCTTCATGTAGCCGCTCTGGGCCAGATCCAGCAGCACGTTGGCAAGCGTGCCTTCGGTCTGCTGCAGGCGCACGCCACCGACCAGGTCGGCCGCGTTTTCCTTGTCCGCCAGCCAGCGGGCGCGCTGCGAAGAGGCGCCCTTGGTCGACAGCACATACACCGACGAACCGGTGGCCGAACGGTTTTCGGCCGCGTCGGCATGGATCGAAATGAAGATGTCGGCCTTGTTCGCACGCGCCTTCTGCGCGCGCATCGGCAGCGGGATGAACACGTCGCTGTCGCGGGTCAGGTACGCCTTCAGGCCCGGCGTCGCATTGACCTGGCGGGCAAGCTCACGCGCCACCGCCAGGGTGACATCCTTTTCGCGCTTGCCGGTCGGGCCGATCGCGCCCGGATCCTGGCCGCCGTGACCCGGATCGATGGCCACCACCAGATGACGCATGCCAGCCTGCATGCGGATGCGCGACGCATCGCTGGGCATGGCCGGACGCGGCGGTTCCACTGGCGTCGGTGCCGGTGCAGGCACCGTAGCCGGCGGCGTGGTCACCACCGCTGCGGTGCGCTGTCCAGCCAGGATCGCGGCCGGCGACGAAGAAGGCGAGCTGCTGGCCACGGTACCGGCCGCCGCGACCTGGGCCGGTGCAGTGGACGGCGCCGGGGTGGGCGTGGCCGGCGCGGCGGCAGTGGCACTGGCCTGCTGGCGAACCTGGGCAGTCAGCAGCGCGGTGGCACGCGCAGCATCGGAACGCGACTGCGCGCTCTCCGCCGGCGTCGGCGTCGGTGCAGGCGTGTTGACCGGTGCCTGTGGCTGCACCGCCGGCGTCACTGCAGGACGGCTGGCGGCCACGGCCGGGCCATCGCCCGGCCATTCGATCACCAGCTTGGATTCATTGCCCTCGCGCTGCATCTGTGGGCGGAACGGCGCCACCGATTCAGCAAGGTCGAAAACGACACGGAAGGTGCCCGGCACCGGCTGTCCGGTACGCACCGCCGTAACCACGCCCTGCGCAGCCGGCATTTTCAGGTTGCGTATGGCGCTGGAGTCGGGGAAATCGACCACCAGGCGGTTCGGACCGGCCAGAGAAAGCGTCTTGTAGCCGCCACTGCCGACCAGCGAGATTTCGGCACGGGTGCCGGTAGCGCCGGTATTCAGCAGGACCTGGCGGACTTCACCGGCCCACGCACTGACGCTCGCCAGACCCAGTCCGACGGCGGCACAGATAGCGATGAGACGGTTCCCCGGGCGCATGGCTCAGGATTCAATCACCGCGCTGAACGGAATGCAACACCTTTTTCCTTAATAATCCGTAACCTGCCGGTCTTTGTTCTCGTCAGCCGACAGAAGTGGCCTGCAAGTCGCCCCCCTTGGGAAGCCGCTTCAGCCATTCATGTCCGACGTCGCTTACTCCAGTGAGACGCGCGCGACGCCCCTGCCCCTCGATCTCCAGCGCCACCACCAGGTCGGTCGGCGGTAGCGCGCCGGCGCCGCGTTCCGGCCATTCCACCAGCCACAGCACCGCGCTGCCCTCGTCCAGGCCGAGGAAATCCAGCTCACCGGCCTGGCCGATGCGGTACAGGTCCAAGTGCCACGCCTCACCGCCACTGGCCAGCGGATAGCGCTCGACCAGGGTGTAGGTCGGGCTGCGGATCGCGCCCTGCACGCCCAGCGCGCGCAGCAGTGCGCGGGCGGTGGTGGATTTGCCGGCGCCCAGGTCGCCGCGCAGTTCGACCAGCGCCTGCGGCGGCCGGGTGGCCGCCAGCCATTGCCCGAGCAGTTCAGTGGCATCGCTGTCGGCAAGGAAGAAATCGATCATCGAGAGAGGTCCGGGTTGGCCAGTCGCCGCAACGGCGACAGCAGATCAGTAGGAAGCAGGCCGCGCGCGCCATCGGCGGCCGCGGCGTCGCCCGCGAGCGCATGCAGCAGTGCACCAGCGGCGGCAGCGTCGAAGGCGGCCAGCCCCTGCGCGCGCAGGCTGGCAATGATGCCGGTGAGCAGGTCGCCCATGCCTCCCACAGCCATGCCGGGATTGCCTGCACCGATCAGCCGTGGCGCCTGCCCGGGGGCCGTCACGATGCTGCCTGCGCCCTTCAGCACCACCACGGCGTGGAAGCGTTCGGCCAACGCCTGCGCACAGCGGTAGCGATCAGCCTGGATGTCAGCGGTACTGCAGCCGAGCAGGCGCGCGGCCTCGCCCGGATGTGGCGTAAGGATGGCGTCCGGTAGCGCGCGCGGATCCTGCGCCAGCAGGTTCAGCGCATCGGCGTCGACCACCAGCGGTTTGGCGCTGGCCAGCACCCGCGCAAACAGTGCACGCGCCCATTCGTCCTGGCCCAGACCGGGGCCAATCGCCACCACCCTGGCCTTGTCCAGCAGCGCCGGCAGCACATCGCCGTCTTCCAGCGCATGGGTCATCGCCTCCGGCAGGCGCGCCAGCAACGGACCGACGTGATCGCGGCGGGTACCCAGGCTCAGCAATCCCGCGCCCGCACGCAAAGCGGCCTCGGCCGCCATGGCGATCGCGCCGCCGCTGCCATGGTTGCCGCCGACGCACAGCACGTGCCCGGATTCGCCCTTGTGGGTGTTGGCGCGGCGCGGCGGCAGCAGTGCCGGCAAGCGGGCCTGGGTCCAGTGCTCCGCGGCGGGTGACACGCCCTGCCGTGCGGCCGCGGGCAGCTGCAGCGGCGCCAGCGCCTTCTGGCCGCAATGATCCAGCGCGTCGCCGGTATACAGCCCGCGATGCGGCACGATGAACTGCAGGGTCAAAGCGGCCTTCACGGCCACGCCCGGTACGGCACCGCGATCGGCATCGACGCCACTGGGGACGTCCAGCGCCAATACCGGTACCGCCTGCGCGTTGAGCGCGACAATCAGCGCCTGCGCCACGCCTTCCGGCGCGCGATCGAAGCCCAGACCGAACAGGGCATCGACCCAGATATCAGCCTCGGGCAGCGCGCCGTCGAAATCGGTGATGGTGCCGCCGCCGGACTTGAATTCCGATGCCGCACGCTGTGCCAGCACGGTTGACGGTGACTTCCCCGGCAAGGCGATCACCATCACCTCACGCCCGGCCTGCAGCGCGTGGCGGGCCAGCACATGGCCATCGCCACCGTTGTTGCCCGCTCCGACCACCACGCCGATCCGCCGCGCCTGCGGCCAGTGCTGCAGCAGGCACTGCCAGGCAGCCTGGCCGGCCTGCGCCATCAGGCCCCAGCCGCCCTCGGCAGCCAGTGCCGAGGCCTGCGCATCAAGCGCACGCGCGGCAGCAGAATCGAACAGATCGGCGAGGTTGGCCATGCAGGGATTTTATACTGGTGCACATGTCCCCTGCCCCCACCCCTGTCGATCCGGCCCAGGCCGTGCAGCGCATCCGCGAACTGGCCCGTGCGCATGGCTTCCAGCGCTGCGGCATCGCCGGCATCGAGCTGGGCGAGGATGAAGCGCACCTGGCCGACTGGCTGGGCCAGGGCCTGTACGGCACGATGGACTGGATGGCGCGCCACGGCACCCTGCGCGCGCGCCCGGCGGAGCTGCTGCCCGGCACCGTACGGGTGATCTCGGTAGGCATGGACTACAGCCACAAGGACGACACCGAAGCCTGGGCGACCCTGGCCGACCCGGGACGGGCCTACGTGGCCCGCTACGCGCTGGGCCGCGACTACCACAAGCTGATGCGCAACCGCCTGCAGAAGCTGGCCACGCAGATCAACGATGAAGTGGCACCGCTGGGCTACCGCGTGTTCGTCGATTCGGCCCCCGTGCTGGAACGCGCACTGGCGCGCAATGCCGGTCTCGGCTGGATCGGCAAGCACACCTGCCTGATCGACCGTCATGGCGGCTCATGGTTCTTCATCGGCGAGATCTACATCGATATCCCGCTGCCGATCGATGCTCCGGCCACTGCACATTGCGGTACCTGCACGCGCTGCATCGATGTCTGCCCGACCCAGGCCATCACCGGCCCGCAGCGCCTGGATGCGCGGCGCTGTATCTCCTACCTGACCATCGAGCACGACGGTGCCATCCCCGAAGACATGCGGCCGTTGATCGGCAACCGCATCTACGGCTGTGACGACTGCCAGCTGGTGTGCCCCTGGAACAAGTTCGCCAAGCGCACCGACGAAGCCGACTTCCGCGCACGCAACAACCTCGATACCGCGCGGCTGGACCAGCTGTTCGCCTGGGACGAAGCCGAGTTCCTGCGCCGCACCGAAGGCAGCCCGATCCGGCGCAGCGGCCATGAGCGCTGGCTGCGCAACATCGCCGTGGCGCTGGGCAATGCCCCCTCTTCGGTCGAAGCGCTCGCTGCACTGCAGACCCGCATCGACGATCCCTCGCCGCTGGTGCGTGAACACGTGCAGTGGGGACTGGGCCAGCACACGGCGCGCTGACGTGCGATCCTGAGCACCCGCTCCACCCGCAGCACGCCGTTCCCATGCAGCCACGCAACAACGACATCCTCACCCCCAGCCAGCTCAACACCCTGGCCCGCGACCTGCTGGAAGGCAGCTTCCCGGCGATCTGGGTCGAGGCCGAGCTGGGCAGCGTGGCCCGTCCTTCCTCCGGGCACTTGTATTTCACCCTGAAGGACGCACGCGCGCAGCTGCGCGCGGCGATGTTCCGGATGAAGGCGCAGTACCTGAAGTTCGTGCCGCGCGAAGGCATGCGCGTGCTGGTGCGTGGCAAGGTGACCCTGTATGACGCTCGTGGCGAGTACCAGATGGTGCTGGACCACATGGAGGAAGCCGGCGAAGGCGCATTGCGCCGCGCCTTCGAAGAGCTGAAGGCACGCCTGGAGGCCGAGGGCCTGTTCGACCCGGCGCGCAAGCGGCCGCTGCCCGCGCACGTGCAGCGCCTGGCAGTGATCACCTCGCCCACCGGCGCCGCCGTGCGCGACGTGCTGAGCGTGCTGGCCCGCCGCTTCCCGCTGCTTGAAGTGGACTTGCTGCCGACCCTGGTGCAGGGCAGCAGCGCCGCTGCACAGATCACCCGCCTGCTGCAGGCCGCCGATGCCAGTGGTCGCTACGACGTGATCCTGCTGACCCGCGGCGGCGGTTCACTGGAAGACCTGTGGGCCTTCAACGATGAAGCACTGGCCCGTGCGATCGCCGCCAGCCGCACCCCGGTGGTGTCGGCGGTGGGCCACGAAACCGACTTCAGCTTGAGCGACTTCGCCGCCGACCTGCGCGCGCCGACACCGTCGGTGGCCGCCGAACTGCTGGTGCCGGACCAGCGCGAACTGGCGCTGCGCCTGCGCCGCACGGCGGCACGCATGGTGCAGCTGCAGCGGCACACGATGCAGCAGGCGATGCAGCGTGCCGACCGTGCGCTGCTGCGCCTCAGCGCGCAGAGCCCGCAGGCCAGGCTGGATCTGCTGCGTCGCCGCCAGCTGGACCTGGGCCGGCGCCTGCATGCCGCGTTCAATCAGCAGCAGGAACGCCGTGCCGCACGCCTGCGCCATGCAGCGGCGGTGTTGCGCGGGCACCATCCGCAGCGCCAGCTCGACGCGATGCAGCGCCGCCTCGCCGCCCTGCGTGGGCGTCCGCAGGCTGCAATGCAGCGCCTGCTGGAACGCGATGCACTGCACCTGCGCGGGCTGGCGCGTTCGCTGGAAGCGGTCAGCCCGCTGGCGACCGTGGCCCGCGGCTACAGCATCCTCACCCGCAGCGACGACGGCACTCTGGTGCGGAAGGTCGATCAGGTGCAGCCTGGCGATGCGCTGCAGGCGCGCGTCGGCGACGGCGTGATCGACGTGCAGGTCAAGTAGAGGGTTGTTCGGCAGGGCTGCGCCCTGCACCCACAGAAGCTTCAAGCCAAGGCAACGTCAACGTCAAAAGCAGGCATTCCGTGGGATGGCGGGGCGATGTCGGAGTGCGGGGACGCCGCAAGTACGTCCTTGTAGGCTTGGCAGCCGCATCCATGCGGCTGACACCCCGCACTCCGACACCGCCCCACCTCTGACAGATTCCGGTGGCTGTTGGTAGGTGTCGACCTTGGTCGACACGGTAGATCCACGCATGTGTGGATGAATCTCCATCGGAATCGAATATTTCGAATCGAGATCGAAAAGCATCCGCGCATGGCGTGGATCTACAGCAGGTCGCAGAAATCTGTCGAAGGCGGGGTGGGTCCGGTTGCGGGAGTGTCCGCGGCATGGATGCCGCGGCCAAGCCCCCATGGACGGGTTTACGGCGTCTCCCGCAACCGGACCCACCCCGCCATCCCACGGATAGCCAGCCTTTGCTTCGGCGGTTGCTGTTGCTCTGGATTCGGCAGGTGCAGGGCTGCAAGCCCTGCCGAACACCCTCTACTTTGCCTGCTCGCAGAACTTCTGCCGGTACTCGAGTGCCTTCGGCATCAGCGCCTGCAGGTTCTGGATGCGGGTGCCCGGGTTCGGGTGGGTCGAGGAAAACTCCGGTGGTGACTGGCCACCACTGGCCTGGCCCATGCGCTGCCACAGCGGCACCGCCTCGCGTGGGTCGAAGCACGCCGCCGCCGCCAGCATCAGGCCCACTTCGTCGGCCTGTGTCTCGTGGCTGCGTGCATACGGCAACAGGTAACCGTAGCCCATCGCTGACATCATCATCTGTTGCTGCTGCGCATCCATGCCGCTGGCGGCGCCGGCCACCTGCCCGATCTGGGTCAGCTTCTGCTGGGCCATGCGCTGTGCACCATGGCGCAGCAGCGCATGCGCGATCTCGTGGCCCATCACCACCGCCATCGCATCGCGGGTGCGCGCCACCGGCACCAGCCCGGTGTAGACCGCCATCTTGCCGCCCGGCAGGCAGAACGCATTGGCCTGGTCGGACGGAATCACGTTCACTTCCCACTGGAAATCCTGCGCGAAGTGCGCCGGCTGCACGCCATGCTCCTGGGCCAGCGCGGTCTCCACCACATCGACCTTGGCGATCAGGCGCTGGGCGATGTCACGCACATCACGCGCGATCGGTGCATTGGGGTCCATCGGCCGTTCCTGCGACAGGATCTGCTGGTAGGCCTGCAGCCCCAAAGCAGTCTCCTGGCGCGCGTCCAGGCTGCTGTCGATCATCACCTTCTCGCCGGTATAGGGATCCACCGTGCGGTTGGAAAACCAGTAGAAGACCGCGTAGCCGGCGGCCAGCAGCAGCACCCACCAGCGGATGTTGCCGAACAGGCCGCGGCGCTGCGAGCCTTGTGGCGGGCGGGAAAAGGGATCGTTGCGCATCGGGTCGGCTTCCAGCGGGCCCCGCCGGCCGGCGGGCACGGCGCAATCTTAGTGCGCCGATGCCAGCAACGGGTGAAGCCGGCTGCCGATCAGATGCCGCGTACCAGGCGGAAGCCGATGCGCGCGTTGGTGGTATCCGAGTCCTGGGATTGCCGCCAGGCGGCGCGGGTCTGCTCCGGCGCATTGGCCCAGTTGCCCCCCCGGATCACCCGTGCGCGACAGCCCGGGTTGAACCAGGCGGCGCCATCGGAGGGCGCGCGCCGGTAGCTGGCATGCCAGCAATCGGCCACCCATTCGCTGAGATTGCCGCCCATATCGTGCAGGCCGAAGGCATTGGCCTGGAAACTCCCTACCGGTGCCGGCCCCCACCAGCCATCGCCATAGCCGATGAAGGCGTTGTGCCAATGCCGCCCGGACGGCGACACATCCTTGCTGCCGGTGAAATTGCCGCTGCCCGGCGGCGGCGTGCCCGCATCGCCCCAGGGGTAGCGACCACTGTTGCCGCCGCGCAGCGCGTACTCGAACTCTGCTTCACTGGGCAACCGGTAGCTGCGCCCGGTCTGCTCGGACAACCACGCCGCATAGTTTTCGGCATCGCGGATGCTGACGTGCATCACCGGCGAATTGGCCATCGCGCGGCCACCGTCGTAATCCGAGCGCCAGTCCACGCCGCTGCGGCGGATGAAATTGCCGCTGCGTTCGTCATAGACCACCGAATGGCCACGCCGCGTCGCCCGGGGGCGCGCGTTGGTCGCCTTCACGTAGCGCTGGAAATCGCTGACCGTGACCTCGGTGATCGCCATCGCGAAGCCTCGATCAAAGCGCACATAGTGCGATGGTCGCTCAGCATCGCTCGAACCCGGTTCGGCATCACCGGCGCCCATCTGGAAACCGCCATGCGGCACCACCACCATCTGCGGACCGCGTCCGCCATCACGCATGGCGTCGCTGAACACCTGTCCCGGGCGGAAGCTGCCGTAGTGGGTGGCCAGGTCGATGCGCTCACGCAGCTGGGCCACCACCGCGTCTCCCGGCAGGGCGATGCGCAGGGCCTCGGCCAGTTTCTCGCGTGCCGGCTTCAGGCCCTGCGGCGTGGACAGGTCGCGCAGGCCGTCATCGCGCAACTGCAGCAATGCCGCCGCACGGATCTGCTCGATGCGCTCGAACGCGTCGGCAATGGTCGGCGACGAGTCGCGCACCTTGCTGGCTTCGGCCAGCCAGGTGCCCGCGCTGGCGAAATCGCGCGTGCGAGCAGCGTCCTCGGCACGACGGATCAACCCGCTTTCGGCCGCGGCCAGTCCCTGCCGTGCACGGCTGTTGTTCTCGTCCAGTGCCAGCGCCTCGCGGAAGTTGCCGATGGCGCCATCCCCGTCCTCGCCGATCCGGTCCGCGCGCAGGTCCTCTTCACCGGCGCGGTTGTAAGCGACCACCCGCTGGGCAAGCTCCACCCGACCCTGCAGTGCGCGTACCTTCTCGTCCTTGGGCGCCAGGGTCAGCAGCACCAGCGCCTGGCGGCTGGCCTCGGCCAGCGCCTCGCGCTGCTTCAGCGGCCGCACCAGCAACGCATCCGCCTGCTGCTGCAGGCGCTGGCGGGCACGCTGCAGGCCCTGGCGGGCCTGGCGGTCATCCGGGTCCTCTTCCTGTACTGCCAGCCACAGCGGAATGGCGGCATCGGCATCCTCATACAGCCGGCCCTCAGTGAAGGCCTGCCCGGCCGCGCGGCGCAACTGGGCCAGGCTGCGGCCCTGGCGGTCCACCCGCGGCGGCGTCCACTGCTGTACATCCTCGGCGGCATCCTCACCGGCGATGGTCACGCTGCCCTGCCCGGCCTGCGGGCGCTCATCGCTGTTTGCGTTCGCGGACGGGCGCGCCTCCTCCCCGGCACTCCGGTCCACTGCCGTGGGGGGCGACGGCGTGCAGCCTGCCAGGGCCATGGCCAGGGCGGTGCACAGCGCGGACGACAACGGAAAACGCAAGCGGAGCCTCCTTCGGCACGGACGCGCACCGACGTTAGGCTATTCTCCCCTGCCTGAGCAAACCCGAGTAGTAGGCCCTGAACCGTGGCAACCTGGATCACCACCCCCGCCGAGCTGGATGCGTACTTCCAGCAGCGCCCGACCCGCATCGGCCTGGACACCGAATTCATCCGTGAACGCACCTTCTGGCCGCAGCTGGCCCTGGTGCAGATGGCGGTCGGGCAGGACATCCTGCTGATCGACCCGCTGATTCCCGGCATGACCGAGGCGCTGGCACCGTGGCTGGCCGATGAATCCATCATCAAGGTGATGCACAGCGCCAGCGAAGACCTGGTCGCCTTCAAGTGGGCGTGCGGCGTGCTGCCGCGACCACTGTTCGACACCCAGATCGGTGCCGCGCTGGCCGGCATCGGCGGCGGCATGGGCTACCAGAAGCTGGTGGCGGAAATCACCGGCGTCGCCCTGGCCAAGGGCGAAACCCGTTCGGACTGGATGCGCCGCCCGCTTTCGGAGTCGCAGCTGCAGTACGCCGCCGACGATGTCGAGCACCTGTTCGCGCTGCATGACGCCATTGATGCCAAGCTGCAGGCGCTTGGCCGCCAGCAGTGGCTGCACGACGATGGCGAGCGCCTGCTGGCCAGCGTCGCCAACGATGAGGACCGCTGGCCGCATCTGGCGATGCGCTCGGCGCAGTTCCTCGACGCGGCCGCACAGCACCGCCTGCTGCGCCTGCTGCGCTGGCGTGATGTGCAGGCACGCAGCAGCGACCGCCCGCGAAGCTGGATCCTGGACAACGAACTGGCCGCCACCCTGGCGCGCACGCCACCGGCCGACGAGACGGCGCTGGGCAGGCTGTTCGAGCAGTTCCCGAAGGCACCGCGCAAGCTGGCAGGCGCGGTCTGGCAGGCACTGTCCACGCCGCTGGCCGATGAAGCCGAGGCACCGCTGGCACTGCCCGCCAACGACAGCAACAAGCAGGTAGTGAAGAAGCTGCAGGACGCGGTGGCCGAACGCAGCCGCGAGCTGGGCCTGCCGGATGGCGTGCTGGCCTCCCGCAAGCATCTGGAAAGCTATCTGGAACGCCGCAAATGGCCGGCCGCACTGGCGGGCTGGCGCCAGCAGGAACTGGAGTCGCGGCTGCAGGCGTTGCTGCCGGCGAATTAGCGACCCGCATCGGCCGCCTCACGGGGCGGCCTTGCCAATGCTCGACAAGGACGTTACTGCATGCCTGCATGGCCCTTTTCCGGCATGTCACGATGGATGATCGGCTCGCTGCTGCTGGCCGGCAGCACCGCCACGGTCAGAGCAGCGTACCCGGCGTCCTGTCCATCCTCCTCTGGAGTTCCTGTAGTGCAGACACTCGAGTACATGCACGATGCGCTGTCGCGTGGCAATCGTGAGGCCGCCATCGAAGTGATGCGGGAACCACAGCGCTACCGTGCGCTGTTCAAGGATCCACAAGGGGCAGAACGTTACCTCGCTCTCGCGCAGCAGGTCGCCGATGACGCGCAGCAGCACCCCTGCATCGATCGCAGCAGCCAGCTCAACGCCTACGCGGCACTGACCGGCGGACTGGATCTTGCCCGTTCGGTTCACTACCTCGCGCTGTCGGCACGCCTGATCGAACAGGACCCCGCTGCCAGCGAGCAGGACAAGCTCGAACCCTGGCTGCATCCGCATGCCCTGATGCACGGCTATTTCCAAGCCGGTGGCGGGCTGGCCCTGGACGGCGCCGTGCCCGGCGTGGATCGCGCCGGAATCGAGGCGTGGCGACAGGGCCAGGGCACCCTCGCCTACCGGCCCGAACTGCTGCTTGCATTTCCGCTGCACATGGACGATCCGCAACGCGAACGCCTGTTCCGGGTGACAGGATTCGCCTTGCTGCCGACCTCCCAATGGCACGACCGCACCGCGCTGCGCACACTCATCCACAGCGACGCCTATCTTGACTGGCTGGATGCGCCCCCGCTGCATCTCGCCTCGCGGCTGTCGATGGCACTGGAGGAAATGGCGACGCCGCCCTGGCCGGAACATCTGCGTGCAGCGGGCTATCAGGTCCACGGAGAAGCCCTGCACGATGACGAAGCCGATCCGGATTGAATCTCTGCCTCAAGCAAGGCTCCTGCTGAATGCCACCGACACGGCAGCCGCATGTCCTGCTTGCCGCCGGTAACGACCGCGCTTCTAATGTCCAGCCTCGTACTCGCTGGATTGCATCAATGACAAACGGATTTGCAAAAGACGGGCTTTCCCCCGAAGACCTCGCCTGGCGCGTGCAGGCGCGTAGCGCACTGCAGGAGCGGCGCTATGCCGAACTGGATGCGTTGCTTGCTCCGCATGAGCTGGCCTGGCTGCAGGGAAAGAATGCGTTGCCGGGCATCCGCTGGCGGCTGCGCAACCTGCACGACGCCACGCTGACGCTGGAAGCGCGCCTGCAGCAGGCGCAGCAGTGGGTCTCGGCCGCCCCCGGCAGCTACTACGCCTGGCTGCGTCTGGGCGCCTGCTGGCAGGACGCTGCCGGTGAACTGCGCAGCGCCGACGTGGCCGCACTGGTGGAGGACAGCCAGTGGCTGGCCGCACAGCTGGCCCGCGACCATGCCGTACATGCTTACCTGCAGGCGATCGCGCTGTCGCCGCGGCCCGCACTGGCATTGGACGGCATCAAACGCATCATCAGTTACCTGCGCGAACCGAACTGGCTGCGTGCGCTGCAGGCCGGCCAGCCGCCGGAATCCGATGATGCCGCGCTGGCCGAGCACTATCCGCAAGCCTGGCCGCAGGCACTGCAGCTGCTGTCGCGCTTCGGTGCACCGCTGCAGGCCTTGCCCGCCACGCTGCCGCCGCTGCTGCGCGAACGCAGCCAGGACGACTTCGATGCGCCGTTGGCGTACTGGATGCGGCTGGTGCTGGAGCAGCGCCCCGACGACCTGAGCACGTTGGAGAGCACCCTGTATTTCCTGTACCCGCGCTGGGGCGGCAGCCACGAGGCGATGGAAGACTTCATCGAGGGCAGCTGGTGCCGCGGCCTTGATCTGACGCAGAGCAATGCGCTGCGCTGGCGAAAGGCGCAGGACTGGCTGGCCGAGCTGCCACAGCGCGACGACAGCGAAACCGTCGCGGCGCACGAGCACGCCTACGCGCAGATCCTCGACTGGCACCTGGACCGTGCCCTGCGCGCGGAGGTGCTGACCCAGCGTGCCGGACTGCGCTACCGGCTCGGGCGCCGTGAGGATGTCGAGAACGACGTCCAGTGGGACGCCCAGCACATGCAGGCAGTGTTCGAGGACCTGCAGCAGGCCTGGACGCTGGACCGCGACATGGTCCTGCATGAAGGCCTCAGCAATCTCGAGGCCTGCACCTGGTTTGCCCACGTCGATGGTGCCGAAGCGCTGTTCGCCCAGGCGGTAGACTACGCGGCGCGCGAAGGCGACTCGGCGATCGGCCTGCTCTGGGCAGCCACCGCCATCGAGCATGGACTGCTCGGCCAGACCGCCGACCCGGCACGTGCCGCGCCCCTGCTGCAGCGCGCCCTGGAACTGGCGCCGCGGGAGAATACCTCGGCTGTCACCTTCGCCGCCAATCTGTTCTGCGATGTCTCACAGACGGCCGGCCTGTCGCTGCTGCAGCGCATGGCCGACGATGGCGACGCCGGCGCGATGTCGGCACTGTGCGATCTGTACAAGGGCCGCCTGGGTGGCCGTGACCAGCCGCAGTTCGTTGATGCAGAAAAGGCCGCGCACTGGCAGGAGCGTGCGGTGGAAGGCGGCGACCTGATTGCCACCTACAACCTGGCCGTGCGCCTGGTCGCTGCCGGTGGCGCCGGCAATGAAGCCCGCGCGCGTGAGCTGTATCTGCGCTGCCTGGATGAAGCGGAAACCGGTGAACGCGTCTGGGCCCCCACCTGCCGCAACCTGGCCTGCCTGGCCCTGGACGGCCAGAACGACGCGCACAAGCGCGAAGCGGTCGAGCGTGCATTGATTCCGCTGTGGTGGCGCGGCGATGACGACGACAAGCTGTGGGCCGCCGGCTATCTGGCCGACATCTACCACTTCGGCAATGGCGTGCCGGCCAATGCGTTCCTGGCGCTGACCTGGCTGCAGCGCGCCAGCGAGATCGATCCGGAGTATGTGGACGTGGTACGCATGACGCCGCTGATCAACGGCGAAGGCCGCTGGTTCGGCGCCAGCCGCGCGCGCAAGCAGCAGGAACAGGACCGCCAGCAGGTGGACAGCGCCACCTGGGCCCTGACCTTCGGCCAGCGCAGCCAGGACAGCGACCTCACCGCCGTCTGAAACAATGAAAAAGGGCGGCCCGGATCACCGGGCCGCCCTCTTCATTTCAGCAGTGCGATGGCGGGAGGCCCCGCCACCGCGCCAGAGCCTTACCAGTTCATGTTCAGCGAGACACCCACGGTGCGCGGCTCGTTGTAGACCGCCGCCATGTAGTTCTCGATCACACCCTTGAGGTTCTTCTCGTTGGTGATGTTGCGCGCGAACAGCGCAACTTCGTAGGCACCGTAGTTGCCCGAGTAGCCGATCTTCAGGCCACCTTCGAAGTCACCCTTGGAGTTGAACTCCTTGCTGTCGTACAGCACGAAGCTGGTGTAACCCTGCTTGTTCCAGTCGGTGGAGACGAACATGGTGCCGGCGTCGCTGACCGGGAAGTCGTAGCGGGCGGCCAGGTTCACGTTGTACTTCGGCGCGTTCGGCAGCGGGTTGCCGTCGATCTGCGCGAAGGTGTTGGCACCGACCTTGATGGTCGGGTCGCCGACGGTGCAGACCACCTGGCCGTTGAGGCCGCAGACCTGCGCGTAGACGCGCTTGTCCTTGATCTCGCTGTGCAGCAGGCTCAAGCCGGCGCTCAGGGTCAGGTTCGGGATCGGGCGCAGCTCCATGTCGGCTTCGAAGCCGTAGGCCTTGGCCTTGTCGGCGTTGAACAGCACGCCGTTGCCGTCCGAATCGTTGCCGTTGAGCTGGATGTCGTTGACGGTGTAGGTGAACGCGGTGGCGTTCAGGCGCAGGCGGTTGTCCCACAGGCTGCTCTTCACGCCCGCTTCCCAGGACAGGATCGTCTCGGAATCGGCGGTGGTGAAGTCGGCATTGAACACTGCCGAACGACCCTGGATGGTCGGGCCACGGAAGCCACGCGCGACCTTGGCGTAGACGCTCACGTCCGGCGTGATCTGATACATCGCGCTCAGATCCCAGCTCGGGGTGGTGTCGGACATCTTGACGTCGGTGCGGCCCTTGTAGGTGACCACGCCGGCAGCGGTGTCGGCGGTCTTCAGCAGGCGGGTGTGCTTCTCGTCCCTGGTCTGGCGCAGGCCGGCGGTGACGGTGAACTTGTCGGTGAAGGCGTAGCTCAGCTGGCCGAAACCGGCCCACGAGGTGTTCTTGTTGCGCAGGCGCACCCAGTTGTTCGGATTGCGTGCCGCGCCCTGCAGGAACCAGGCGCGCTGGTAGAAGTCGGTGGTGTCGCTGCCGTTGAAGTAGAACGCACCGGCCTGCCACTGCAGCGCGCTGTCGTCATGGCTGGCCAGGCGGAATTCCTGGGTCCACTGGTCCAGGTCGCGGATGCGGCCCATCGACTGGCCGTAGCCGTTCGGCACGCCGTTCACCGGGAAGTTCACCGCAGCGCCGCCGTCGGTGTCGCCACGGCTGTAGCCGGAGGTGGTTTCGTAGGCGGTGATCGAGGTGAAGTCGATCGCGCCGAAGTCGTAACGTGCCTTCACCGAGCCGCCGTAGGTCTTGTAGGCCTGCGGATTGTTGTCGGCTTCGTCGTAGGCAACCTTGTCGCGCGGCACGTCGGTCTTGTTCGAGCCCTTGGTCAGCGCACCGCGCAGGAAGAGGGTCGAGGTACCTTCGTAATCACGAGCATGGGCCGAGGCCAGGATCGAGAACTGGTCGCTCGGGGTCAGCAGCAGCTGCGCGCGCACGTTGCGGTCATCGAAGCCGCCCATGGCGTTCTTCTTCGGGCTGACCGTGCCGTCGGCGCTCGGGCCCCTGTAGGTGTTGTCGACGTAGTCGTCGCGGTGCTGGTACAGGGCCGACACGCGGAACGAGGCGATGTCGTTGATCGGGCCGCCGAAGCCGCCGTCGATCGACACGCTGTTGTAGGTGGCGTAGCTGGCGCTGACGCGGCCGGTATAGTCCTGGGTCGGCTTCAGGGTGTCGAACTTGACGATGCCGGCGGTGGTGTTGCGGCCGAACAGCGAGCCCTGCGGGCCGCGCAGCACTTCCACCTGGTCCACGTCAAAGACCGGGTTGGACTTCAGCACCACGTGTTCCAGCACCACGTCGTCCTGGATGATCGAGACCGGCTGCGAGGCACCCAGGTAGAAGTCGATGTTGCCCAGGCCGCGGATGTAGAAGCGCGGGAAGATACGGCCGGTGGTGGTTTCCGCATACAGGCTCGGCACGCGGCCGGACAGCGCCAGCAGGGTGTCGTCGCCGCCAGCGGTGAAGTCGCGCATGCGCTCGCCCTGCACCACGCCGACCGAAACCGGCACTTCCTGCAGGTTCTGCTCACGGTGTTCGGCGGTCACGGTGATCGTGTCCAGGCCGGTCGGGGTCGGCGCGCTGTCCTGCGCGGCGGCGCCGAAGCTGCCGACCAGGGCCAGACCGGCACAGGCCAGTGCCAGCGGGTGGCGGCGGAAGGAAACAAGGGAAGACGACAGACCCGACAGGCGGCGGGAATCGGTATGGGAGGGCATGCAATGCTCTGAGGAGGCGTCCGAGCGGCCTGCGCGGGCCGGGCGGCAAAAAGGAGGAAAACTGCGCAAGCGGCCATTATCCCCCAAATTGTTACGATTTCGTTGCGCAGCACCAAAACCCGGCGAAACAAGCGCTTTCGGCACAGTTTCAGGGCATTCCGCACGCCCTGAAGGCTTGACTCAGGGCAGCGGGGTCAACGCGACATCGACCATCGCCAGCAGGCGCTCGCGGCTGATGCCGTCACGCGCCTGCACCGAGATGCCATGCAGCACCGTGGCGAAGTGGTCGCCCAGCGCCTGCACCTCCGCGTCGTCGGCCAGCTCCCCCTCGGCCTGCGCCTGCTGCAGCCGCGCGATGATCGCCGCCGTGCGCTGGCGACGATGACTGGCCAGCCAGTCCCGCACGCCTTCGCCATCGGGCGACACGCTGCTGGCCGAGGACACCACCAGGCAACCATGCGGGCGCCCGCGACGGGTGTAGGTCATCACCGCCTCGCGCAGCATCGAACCGATCGCCTCACGCAATGTTGCCTGCTCCAGCGCGCGCGGCGCGAAACCGCCCTCGCCTTCTTCGTACAGCGCCACGGCTTCGCGGAACAACTGCTCCTTGCTGCCGAACGCGGCGTAGATGCGTGCAGAGGCAATGCCCAGTGCTTCGACCAGTGCCGACATCGACGTGCCTTCATAGCCGTGCTGCCAGAACAGCAGCATCGCCTTGCGCAACGCCTGGTCCCTGTCGAATTCGCGCGGTCGCCCTGCCATCTGCCTGCCTGCTCCAGTGAGGCGCGCAGTGTAACGCGGGTGTTGACCATCGCGAGAGTCGCGCCTATTCTTTGTCGATCGACAAATAAGTGGAGCAACACATGCAGACCCTCAAGGGCCCCAGCCTGCACCTGGCGCAGTTCGCCGGCGACCAGGCCCCGTTCAACTCACTTGCCAGCATTGCCGCGTGGGCCGCCGGCCACGATTTCAAGGCGCTGCAGATTCCCGCGTGGGATGCACGCCTGTTCGACCTGGCCACCGCCGCCGACAGCCAGGACTACTGCGACGACATCCGTGGCACCCTGGCCGAGCACGGCCTGCAGGTCAGTGAGCTGACCACCCACATCCTCGGCCAGCTGGTGGCCGTGCATCCGGCCTACGATGAACTCTGCGATGGCTTCGCGCCGGAAGCACTGCGCGGCAATCCGCAGGCCCGCACGGAATGGGCACAGCAGCAGCTGCACCTGGCCGCTCGCGCCTCGCGCCGTCTTGGGTTGCAGGACATGGGCACCTTCTCCGGCTCGTTCGCCTGGCCCTACCTGTTCCCGTTCCCGCAGCGCCCGCCGGGCCTGATCGATGCCGCCTTCGATGAACTGGCCCGCCGCTGGCGGCCGATTCTCGACAGCTGCGAGGACAATGGCATCAACCTCTGCTACGAGATCCATCCCAGCGAAGACCTGCACGACGGCACCAGCTTCGAGCGCTTCTTCGAGCGCGTCGGCCAGCACGAGCGCTGCCGCATCCTGTTTGATCCCAGCCACTTCGTGCTGCAGCAGCTCGACTACCTGCAGTACCTCGACATCTACCACCCGCTGATCCGCATGTTCCACGTCAAGGATGCGGAGTTCCGCCCCAGCGGCCGCCAGGGCATCTATGGCGGCTACGCCGACTGGACCGAGCGCGCCGGCCGCTTCCGCTCGCTGGGCGACGGCCAGGTCGACTTCAAGTCGATCTTCTCCAAGCTGGCCCAGTACGACTACCAGGGCTGGGCAACGCTGGAATGGGAGTGCTGCCTGAAGGACCAGGAAGCCGGCGCGCGCGAAGGCGCTGCATTCATCCACGACCACATCATTCCGGTCACCGACAAGATCTTCGACGACTTCGCCGGTGCACCGATCAGCACCGCGCAGATGCAGCAGATGCTCGGCATCGCCTGAGCCCCAACGGAGCACTCCCTCATGACCACTTCCCTTTCCGCTGGCGCTGCCGGCGACGCTCCCCTGCGCCACCATTACCTGCGCATCGACGGCCAGCGCGTGCATTGCGTGTCCGCGGGTCACGGTGAACCCGTATTGCTGATTCCCGGCTGGCCGCAGACCTGGTACGCCTGGCGCCATGTGTTGCACGCCCTGGCCGAAGCCGGCTTCGAAGCCATCGCGGTCGATCCGCCGGGCATCGGCGAATCCGATCGCCCCAGCCACGGCTACGACACCGGCAGTGCCGCCGCCGTCCTGCACCAGACCATGCAGGCGCTGGGCCACGAGCGCTACCAGGTAGTCGGACATGACATCGGTATGTGGATTGCCTATGCACTGGCCAGCGACCAGCCGCAGGCGGTGCGCCAGCTGGCGGTTACCGAAGCGGTGATTCCCGGCCTGGCGCCGGAACCGGGCATCTTCGCTGCCCCGGCCGACAACATCTTCCTCTGGCACTTCATGTTCAACCAGGTCGCGGACCTGCCTGAAGCACTGATCAGTGGCCGCGAACGCGCCTACCTGGAGTTCATGTTCGACCGCTGGTCGTACCGCCGTGACGCGGTGGCTGCCGACACCTACATCGCCGCCTACAGCCGGCCCGGCGCACTGCGGGCCGGCTTCGCCTGGTACCGCGCGATCCCGGAAACCATCCGCCAGAACAAGGAACGTGCACAGCGCCGGCTGGCGATGCCGGTGCTGGCCATCGGCGCCGAGCACGCCACCGCCGATGCGCCGATGCTGACCCTGCAACCGCACGCCGACAACGTGCGCGGCAGCATCGTGCCGGGCTGCGGCCACTTCATCATGGAAGAAGCGCCGCAGGCGTTCCTGGCGCAGCTGCTGCCGTTCCTGCAGGAGGTGCGCCATGCAGCTTGAACCGGCGCTGCAGCAGTTCGTCGATGCCGTCGCGGCGCATCCGCTGCCGGAGGAGCTGCGCGAACTGCGGGCGATCAGCGAGAGTGCGCTGCCACAGTTGCAGGGTGCGCCGCAGCCGGTTGCGCGTGTAATCGAACATGCGGTGATCGCACGCGACGGGCAGGCGCTGGAGGTCCGCCTTTACACACCGGAAGGCCTGCCCGACGGGCCGGCGCCGGCCCTGTTGTTCGCCCACGGTGGCGGCTGGTTCCAGTGTTCGCTGGCGGTCTATGACGGCCCCTGCCGTGCGCTGGCCAATGCCAGCGGCTGCGTGATTGTGGCCGTGGGCTACCGGCTGGCGCCGGAACACCCGTTCCCGGTTCCACTGCATGACGTCGCCGACGCCTGGCAGTGGTTGCAGGACAACGCCGAGCGCCTCGGCCTGGACCCGCAGCGATTGGCGATCGGTGGCGACAGCGCCGGTGGCAATCTGGCCGCCGCCTGCTGCCTGCTGCTGCGCGATCTCGGCCTGCCGCAACCGTGCCACCAGTTGCTGCTGTACCCGGCGCTGGATGCCGGCATGGGCAGCGATTCCTACCGCGACTACGCCACGGGCTACTACCTCAGCGCCGAACTGATGCAGCGCTGCTGGCAGGCCTATCTGGGTAATCTGGATCAGCCGCCGTCACTGGCCTCGCCCGCGCACGCAACAGACCTGCAGGGGCTGGCGCCAGCCTCCGTACTCAGCTGCGAACACGACCCGCTGCGCGACGAAGCCGAGCAGTACGCGCATCGCCTGCAGGCTGCGGGTGTCGACTGCACGCTGGAGCAACTGCCCGGGATGATCCATGCCTGCATCCACCTGCAGGGGGTGGCTGTTTCTACCGGCGTGGCGGTACAGCGCGCGGGCGCCCTGCTACGCCAGGCCCTGGCCTGAATCAGTGTGGGACGGTGGTGGCTGCACGGCTGCCGCTGTTCCGGTCCGGCCCGACGCTTGGCAAGCCCGCCGGGCAGCGCTACACTGAAAGCCTGCCGTGGGGCCATAGCTCAGCTGGGAGAGCGCGTCGTTCGCAATGACGAGGTCAGGAGTTCGATCCTCCTTGGCTCCACCACTATTCGGAAAGAACCCGTAGATCTCCGCGATCTGCGGGTTTTTTCTTTTCAGCACCCGGGGCTCAGGCCGGCTCCTCACCGCCATCCTTGCGATGTGGACTGCGCGAGTGCCTATCGCGCACCTGTTGATCGCGCTGCCCCGGCCGCTGCTTGGCCACATCGTCCTGCTTCCTGTCCTGGCGGCTTTCCTGGATGCCCTGCTTCGGGTCCTGATCCTTGCCTCGCTCGTTCATTGAAATCTCCCACGCCGGCGGCGGGCCCACGTTGCCCACCACGCTAGAGGTTGCCGGGTAAGCCGCAGGTCAGTCCTGCGCCAACGTCATGTGCAGGCACTGGCTTGCCGCCACGGCCCCGCGCAGCCAGAATCCGGGGCACCACGCCCACCGGTATGCCATGCCCTCTTCTGCCCAGCACGCAGCCCACGCGTTGCCGATGCTCCTCAATGCGACAGACGGCAGCATCCAGCTCGGCAACCTGCCGACACTGATCGGCCCCACCCTGCCACGGGATGAGGCGCGTGTCGCCTTTGCCACGCTGATGCGAGGAGAGCGCGATGTCGGCACCGGCTATCACTGGCTCAGCCTGCACCGGCTCCGTCTGGGCGGTGCGCCCGCCGGCATCAGCCTGTGTTTCCACGGGCAGCAGCTCGACATGGTGACGATGGGCGTCGATCTGCCCGGTGCAACACTGGAAGACGGTTGGCCGACCCAGGCCGCGATCGATGCCGAAGTCGCCTTCATGCGCCGCACGTTGGGTGCCGCGCTGGGTCACAAGCTGGCCGGCGGCCACGCCCGGTTCGACTGGGGCGAAGCCTGGGCCCGTTTCGATCCGAAAGGCTTCATGGCCAGCAGCGGTATCCGCTACGCGCCACGCTCGTGACTCAGGTACGGGTGATCGACACCCCACCCTCCACGCGCATCGCAGTACCAGTAACGAAACTGCTTTCATCGCTGGCCAGGAACAGCGCCGCGTTGGCGATCTCCTCCGGCTCGGCCATGCGCTTCAGTGCGTGCAGCGAGCGCACGAAGTCGCGGGCATCGCCGGTGGGTGCGGCCTGCCGCCCCATCTCGGTATCGGTGCCACCGGGCAGCAGCACGTTGCTGCGCACGCCGCGCGCGCCGTATTCGGCAGCGATCACCTGGCTCAGGCCGATCAACCCGGCCTTGCTCGACGCATAGGCCGCCATGCCCGGGAATCCCACGGTGTGGCCGACGAAGGTACCGACGAACACCAGCGAGCCGCCGCCGCGCGCCAGCAGTGCCGGCAACTGCGCGCGTGCCGCATGGAAGGCGGCATCCAGATTGGTCGCCATCACTTCGCGCCAGGCGTCCACCGGGAACTCCGCCGCCGGCACGCCCGGACCAAGCATGCCGGCATTGTTGAGGGCGATATCCAGGCCGCCGAATGACTGCTGGGCCAGATCGACCAGCGCCTGCGCCGTACCCGGGTCGGCCACGTCGGCGGCATGTACCACGGCTTCGCCACCGGCGGCGCGAATCTGCTCGGCCAGCGCCTGCAGCGGCTCCGGCCGCCGTGCGTTGAGCACCAGCTTTGCCCCTTCGGCAGCGAAGCGCAGGGCGCTGGCGCGGCCGATGCCGGCGCTGGCACCGGTGATGAGAGCGATCTTGTTGTTCAGGCGCATGGTCGTGGTACCGGTTGTGAAGTGGCCGCCACGATGCCGCGCCTCTCCCCTGCCAACACTCCGTTTCCGGGCCTGGCCCATCGGTGCAGGAAACGGAGTTTCCGCAGCACCGGCGCGTGCCAGAATCCGGCCATGGACAGTACCGCCACCACCGCCCTCGATGCCCGCGTCGAACGGGTCTGCCGCCACCTTCAGGCCAGCCACGACGAACCCTCGCTGCAGGAACTGGCCGGGATCGCGGGTTGCAGCCCAACCCGCCTGCATCGCCTTTTCAAGGAAGCAACCGGGTTGACCCCGAAGCAGTACGCTGCCGCGCTGCGCGCCGACCGCCTGCGCACCGGGCTGGAACAACAGGAACGCATCACCGACGCTTTCCACGATGCCGGCTTCGGCTCCAGCGGACGCTTCTACGAGAACGCACCGAAGTTGCTGGGCATGACTCCCAAGCAATGGCGCGCAGGGGGGCGTGGCGAAGTCATCCACTTCGCGCTTGCCGAAAGTTCACTGGGCAGCGTGCTGGTGGCCAGCAGCGGGACCGGCGTGGTCGCGATCCTGCTCGGCGACGATCCGGAGACGCTGCTGCAGTCATTGCAGCAACGCTTCCGCCAGGCCGAACTGGTCGGCGCCGACCAGGGCTATGAACAACTGGTGGCACAGGTGGTGGGCCTGGTCGAGGATCCCACGCGGGGCGCCACGCTGCCGCTGGACATCCGCGGCACCGCGTTCCAGCAACGGGTATGGCAGGCGCTGCAGCAGATTCCGCGCGGGCAGACCGCGTCGTATGCGGATGTCGCCGCACGCATCGGCGCGCCCCGCTCGAGCCGTGCCGTAGCACGTGCATGCGCAAGCAACCCACTGGCGGTGGCAGTTCCCTGCCACCGCGTCGTACGTCGCGATGGGGACCTGTCCGGCTATGCGTGGGGTGTAGCGCGCAAGCGCGAACTGCTGCGCCGGGAAAAGGCCTCGACTGTCTGACGTGGGTGCCGACCTTGGTCGGCACGCCCAGCTTCCGGTAGGTGCCGACCTTGGTCGGCACACCGCCAAGCCCTCAATCCAGCTTCACCACCAGCTTGCCGAAGTTGTGCCCCTTCAGCAGCCCGAAGAACGCCTCCGGCGCATTCTCCAGCCCTTCCACCACATCCTCGCGGTACTGGATGCGGCCATCGCGCAGCCACTGCGGCATCTCGCGTTCGAAGTCCGGCCACAGGTGGTTGAAGTCGTGCACGATGAAACCGCGCACGGTCAGGCGCTGGCGCAGAATCTGGCTGAACAGTGCGGGCAACCGGTCCGGACCGGGCTGCTCGACGCCGCGCTCGTTGTAGGTGGCGATGGTGCCGCACACTGGAACGCGGGCGAAGTCGTTGAGCAGCGGCAGCACTGCATCCAGCACGTGCCCGCCCACGTTCTCGAAATACACGTCGATACCCGCAGGAACCGCTGCGCGCAGCTGCGCGGCGAAATCAGCGGCGCGATGATCCAGCGCCACGTCCGCCCCCAACGTCTGCAGGTAAGCGCGCTTGGCTTCGCCACCGGCGATGGCGACCACGCGCGCGCCCTGCAGCTTGGCCAGCTGCGCCACGGTCGCACCCACCGGCCCGGTCGCGGCAGCCACCACCAACGTCTCGCCCGCCTTCAAACGGGCGATTTCATGCAGGCTGGAATAGGCGGTGAAGCCGGGCATGCCATATACCCCCAGCGCCGTACTCAGCGGCAGCCCGGTCGGATCCAGCCGGCGCCCCAGTGCCTTGGCCGGCAGCACCGCGTGGGTCTGCCAGCCACCCGGTGCCAGCACCAGCTCACCTGTGGCTACGCCCTCGGCGTTCGACTGCAACACCTCGGCCACGGTCTGCCCTTCCATCACCGCGCCCACCGCCACCGGCGCGGCGTACGACGGGCCCTCGTCCATGCGTCCCCGCATGTACGGGTCCAGCGACAGGTAGCGGTTGCGCAGCAGCACCTCGCCAGCGGCCAATGTCGGCAACGCAACTTGTTCCAGGCGGAAATTGGCTGCACTTGGCGCCCCCTGCGGACGCGACGCAAGCACGATGCGGGAGGTGGTCGAGGAATCGGACATGGCCAGGTCTCTGCTGCTGCCAGCATCAGGAAAGGAGTGCCGACACTACGCCGCAGCCATCCCCGATGGCGGCCACGAAAACAGCGTTCCATGGACCGGCGCGGCACGGGTCCGGCGCAGCCCTTGCCCTTGCAGCTTTGACGATCGCGGCGATCTGCTGATTTCCACCGCAGACGATGATCGACTGACCACGCCCCGCCCCACGACGGAGGATCAAGCACTTGCGAGCGCGCAGACGGCAATGTGAAGAAATCTTGGCAAAACGCTTGCCGAAGGCAGCCGACCTCCGTAATATACGCGTCCTTGGCAGCGACCTCGCTGCAACGAAACATGTGGCCGAGTAGCTCAGTTGGTAGAGCAGGGGATTGAAAATCCCCGTGTCGGCGGTTCGATTCCGTCTTCGGCCACCACTTTCGAAGGCCTGCAGAAATGCGGGTCTTTTTTTTCCGGAAACCGGGTTTGATGACGGTTGCCACACAATTTGGCCGAGTAGCTCAGTTGGTAGAGCAGGGGATTGAAAATCCCCGTGTCGGCGGTTCGATTCCGTCTTCGGCCACCATCTTCAGAGACCTGCAGAAATGCAGGTCTTTTTTTTGTCTGCGATCTGCGATCCCCCCCCCCCTGGCCTCGATACATGCCAGCCCACCGCCGTCCGGTTGACGAAACATTTACACCGCCGCGCGCCGCGGCACCTACGCTCCAGACTCCTGCCTGGAGCCTGTCGATGCATCTGCGCCCCGCCCTGCTCGCCTGCCTGCTGCTGGCCGCCCTGCCGGTGATCGCCGCCGAGCCGGTGCGCGCGGTCGACATGCTGGACATCGATCGCTATGCCGGCCAGTGGCACGAGATCGCGCATCTTCCGGTGTCGTTCCAGAAGCAGTGCGTCGGCGAGATCACCGCCAACTACGGGCTGCGCCGCGATGGCCGCATCAGTGTCACCAACGCCTGCCGCAACGGCGACGGAGAACGTGTGGTTGCCGAAGGCGTAGCACGCCCGGTCGCCGGCCATCCCGGCCAGTTGCAGGTGCGCTTCGTGCCGGACTGGCTGAGCTGGGTGCCGCTGGTCTGGGCCGACTACTGGGTCCTGGCACTGGATCCGGACTATCAGTGGGCGTTGGTCGGTGAACCGGACCGCAAGTACCTGTGGATTCTCTCGCGCCTGCCGGAAATGGATCGCGCCCGGTTCGAACAGCTGAAAGAAAAAGCCGAAGCCATGGGCTACGACCTCGGCCCACTGCGCCTGATGGCCCCGATTCGCGATACGCCCGCCGACTGAACCGCCCGGCATCCAGCGCACCACGCGTGCGCCATCCGGCGCTGCGCACGCCCGGCCGCCATCTTCACGCGCTACCCTCTGCGACGGGTCGCCACAGGCGATCCAAACGACCATACGCCGTAGTATGCTTATCCAACGCACCCCTCCAGAGGACCTGCGCCCATGCTCCACCGCTTCCGTATCGCCTTGATCGTCCTGTGCACCCTCGCCCTTGTTGCCTGCAACAACGGCATCGTCAAGCGTGTTTCGGAACCGGCGGCCAGCCTGCAGCAGCTGACCGTGCGCGCCGACGGCAACTGGACCGTGGCCCTGCGCCTGCAGAACTACAGCTCCATGCCCATGACCTTCGATGACGTCGCGCTGGCGCTGACCGTGGGCGACAGCGACGCCGGCACCCTGCAGGCCAAGCCGGGCATCTCCATCGGCGGCACCTCGGCCGATGTCATCAATGTCGACCTGGTGCCCAGCTCGGCCGCACGCCTGGTGGTGGCCGACGCATTGGCCAGCAACCGCACCCTGGCTTACGGCCTGAAGGGAACGGTGGCGGCCACGCCGCAGGAAAAGAAGCAACGCAGCTTCGACATCAGCAGCCGCAGCACCCTCAACCAGGCCCCGGGCCTGCCGGGCGTGCTGCGCTGACTCCCGCTTTCCGCCGCGGCGCCCGGCGCCGCTCCCCCTGTCCCTGATCAAATCGAGACGTACCGATGAGCAGCTACACCGCCCCGCTTTCCGACCTCCGTTTCGCCCTGCACGATGTGCTGAAGGTCGAACCGCTGTTCGCCCGCCTGGGCTTCACCGACGCCACCGCCGATGTCGTCGATGCCGTGCTGGAAGAAGCCGGCCGCTTCAGCGCCAGCGTGCTGGCCCCGCTCAACAGCGTTGGCGACGAGATCGGCTGCGTGCTCGACCAGGCCAGCGGCGAAGTGACCACGCCACCCGGCTTCAAGCAGGCCTACGACCAGTTCGTCGACGGCGGCTGGACCGGCCTGACCGCATCGCCGGAACTGGGCGGACAGGGCCTGCCGCATACGCTGGGCGTGCCGCTCAACGAAATGATCAACGCCGCCAACCTGGCCTGGGGCAACTTCCCGCTGCTGTCGCACGGCGCCATCGAAGCACTGAAGCAGCATGGCGAAGCCTGGCAGCACGAGGCCTTCCTGAAGCCACTGATCGAGGGCCGCTGGACCGGCACCATGTGCCTGACCGAACCGCATTGCGGCACCGACCTGGGCCTGCTCAAGACCAAGGCCGAGCCGAACGCCGATGGCAGCTATTCGATCACCGGCACCAAGATCTTCATCACCGCCGGCGAGCACGACCTGACCGGCAACATCGTGCACCTGGTGCTGGCCAAGCTGCCCGACGCTCCCCCGGGCGCCAAGGGCATCTCGCTGTTCGTCACCCCGAAGTTCAAGGTCGACCGCGACGGCAACGTTGGCGAGCGCAATGCGCTGCGCTGCGGCTCCATCGAACACAAGATGGGCATCAAGGGCTCGGTCACCTGCGTGATGAATTTCGATGGCGCCCAGGGCTACCTGGTCGGCCAGCCGCACAAGGGCCTGCAGGCGATGTTCACCATGATGAACACTGCTCGCCTGGGTGTCGGTCTGCAGGGCATCGGCCTGTCTGAGCGCGCCTACCAGAACGCGCTGAAGTACAGTCGCGAGCGCCTGCAGTCGCGTTCGCTCAGCGGCGCCAAGTTCCCGGACAAGCCGGCCGACCCGATCCTGGTGCATCCGGACGTGCGCCGCATGCTGCTGACCATCAAGTCGCTGGTGGAAGGCAGCCGCCTGCTGGCGCTGCACGCCGCCACCCTGATCGACGTCGCCCACCATGCAGACGATGCCGGCGAACGCGAGCGCGCAGACACCCTGGTGAGCTTCCTGACCCCGATCTCGAAGGCCTGCCAGACCGAATGGGGCATCGAGAACACCTACAACGCCCTGCAGTGCTTCGGCGGCCACGGCTACATCCGCGAGCACGGCATGGAACAGCTGGCCCGCGATGCCCGCATCACCACGCTGTATGAAGGCACCACCGGCATCCAGGCGCTGGACCTGATCGGCCGCAAGACCGCGTCCAGCCAGGGCGCTGGCCTGAAGCTGATGCTGGCCGAGATCGAAGCGTTCGCCAAGGCCAACGAGGGCAACGAAAGCCTGGCCGAGTTCATCGGCCCGCTGCGCGCCAAGGCCGCCGAGTGGGGCAAGCTGACGATGGACGTGCTGCAGCGTTCGGCCGCCAACCCGGACGAACTGGGTGCAGCCAGCTACGACTATCTGTTCTATTCGGGGTATGTGGTGCTGGCCTACTGGTGGGCCCGCAGCGTGGCCGCCGCCGATGCCAGCGCGCACGGCGCCGCCTTCACCCAGAGCAAGCGCGAGACCGCGCGGTTCTACTTCGCCCGCGTGCTGCCGCGCACGCTCAGCCATGCCGCCGCCATCCAGGCCGGCGCCGCCCCGCTGATGGCGATGGACGACGAGCGCTTCGGCGCCTGAGCCGGGCTGCCGCCCGGCACCCGCGGTTGCGCCGGCCGCTGGCCGGCAACCGCAAAAGCAACAGCTGCATCCCGGTGGATGGCGGGGCGGTGTGGGCTGGCAGGACACGCCGCCCCGCCTCTGACAGTTCCCCGCGATCTGCGTAGATCCACGCCACGCGTGGATGAAAGCCACCGAAATCCCTCTGGAGAAGAGCCCCCCTTTGTTAAGGGGGGCGCACCGACAGGTGCGGGGGATAGGAGGAATGCGCGGACCTGAATTGTTGCGTTTTGGGTATCGCCACTTGGGCGATACCCAAAACGCAACAATTCAGGTATAAGCTGTTCTCCCGATGGAGACAGACACTACACGCTTGGGTCTGATCGAAGCCGGAGCTCCGTTTTCTGCTCCGGGCGCCGAAGCATCGCCCAACGCCACGACGCTGCATCGCCCCGGTTCGGTCCGGCTGCTCTCGCTTGATGCCCACGGACGCGTACTGGACTGGATCACCTGGCAGGATGCGGCGTGCCTCTACGCCCGCGAAGCCGTCGCCTGGACACTCGGCGATCCCTGCCTGCACATCCACGGCGGCACCAATCGCTTCAGCGGCCTGCAGAGCGGCATGGACCTGCACCCGATCATCGCCGCGCGCGGCCACGCCCGCTCCCGCGCGATCGACCCGACGCCGAACCTGACCAACCCGGCCCTGTTCGCCCGCGACGCCCACCTGTGCATGTACTGCGGCCAGCAGTTCAACCGCCCCACGCTCACCCGCGACCACGTCATGCCGCTGTCCAAGGGCGGCCTGGACTGCTGGGAAAACGTGGTCACCGCCTGCTTCCACTGCAACTCGCGCAAGAGCGACCGCACCCCGCAGCAGGCCGGAATGCCACTGCTGGCGGTGCCCTACCGGCCCAGCTGGATCGAGCATCTGATCCTGTCCAACCGCAACATCCTGGCCGACCAGATGGCCTTCCTGAAGGCGCAATTGCCGAAGCGCTCAAAACTGAGCACCTGAATCGCCGAAAATGCAACCCTCACCGTCCTGTCACGGGCGGCGGCGTTTGCTTGCCCCACCCCCGTTTGAGGGCGAAAATGGGCGTTCAGAACAAGTGCGAACATGATGATCGACTCTGCCCGCTATCCCCGCCTCGCGCGCATCCAGACACCGGATGACCTGCGCACGTTCGACGAATCCGAATTGAGGGCGGTCGCCGACGAACTGCGTGCCTACCTCATCGAGTCGGTGGGCAAGAGCGGCGGCCACTTCGCCGCCGGTCTGGGCGTGATCGAACTCACCGTGGCCCTGCACTACCTGTACCAGACCCCGCAGGACCAGCTGGTCTGGGACGTCGGTCACCAGACCTACCCACACAAGATCCTGACCGGTCGCCGCGACGAGATCCACACCGTCAAGCAGAAGGACGGCGTGGCACCGTTCCCGAAGCGTGAAGAGAGCGAGTACGACACCTTCGGCGTCGGCCATTCGTCGACCTCGATCTCGGCCGCGCTCGGCATGGCCATCGCTCGCCAGTCCGAAGGCGACAACCGCCAGGTCGTTGCGGTGATCGGTGACGGTGCGATGACCGCCGGCATGGCCTTCGAAGCGCTGATGCACGCCGGCGGCATGGAGCCGGAACCGAATCTGCTGGTGATCCTCAACGACAACAACATGTCGATCTCCGAGGCGGTCGGCGGCCTGACCAAGATGCTCGGCCGTGCTACCGGCAGCCGCACGCTCAATGCACTGCGCGAAGGCGGCAAGAAGATCCTCGGCGACAAGAAGAACAACCCGGCGCGCTTCGTGAAGCGTTGGGAAGAACACTGGAAGGGCATGTTCGTGCCGTCCACGATGTTCGAGGAAATGGGTTTCCACTACACCGGCCCGATCGACGGCCACGACATGCCCGCCCTGCTGTCCACGCTGAAGACGCTGCGCGCCTCCAAGGGCCCGAAGCTGCTGCACGTGATGACGACAAAGGGCAAGGGCTACGAGCCGGCCGAAGGCGATCAGATCGGCTACCACGCGGTGGGTCCGTTCGATCCGGACAAGGGCCTGGTGGCCAAGGCTGGCGCCAAGAAGCCCACCTATACCGACGTGTTCAGCGACTGGCTGTGCGATGCCGCCGCCGCCGAGCCGCGCCTGTACGGCATCACCCCGGCGATGCGCGAAGGCTCCGGCCTGGTGCGCTTCAGCAAGGAATACCCGCAGCGCTATTTCGACGTCGCGATCGCCGAACAGCACGCGGTCACGCTGGCCGCCGGCATGGCGACCCAGGGTGGCAAGCCGGTGGTGGCGATCTATTCGACCTTCCTGCAGCGCGCGTACGACCAATTGGTGCACGACGTGGCCATCCAGGACCTGGATGTACTGTTCGCGATCGACCGCGCCGGCGTGGTCGGTCCGGACGGTGCGACCCACGCCGGCAATCTCGACCTGAGCTTCCTGCGCTGCGTGCCGAACATGGTGGTGATGGCGCCATCCAATGAAGCCGAGTGCCGGCAGATGCTCAGCACCGGCCTGCAGCACCCGGGCCCGGCCGCCGTGCGCTATCCGCGCGGCACCGGCACCGGCGTCGCCGCAGGCACCGACCTTTCCACCCTGCCGATCGGCAAGGGCGAGCTTCGCCTGCAGGGCAGTCGTATCGCCCTGCTCGCCTTCGGCAGCACCGTGGCCGCCGCCGAACAGGTTGGCCGCGAACTGGGCCTGAGCGTGGTCAACATGCGCTTCATCAAGCCGCTGGACCGCGAGCTGGTGCTGGCTGTCGCCGCCCAGCACGAGGGGCTGGTGACGATCGAAGACAACGTGGTGGCCGGTGGCGCCGGCTCCGGCGTCGGTGAGCTGCTCAATGCCGAAGGCGTGCTGCGCCCGATCCTGCACCTGGGCCTGCCCGACAGCTACCAGCACCACGCCAGCCGCGAGGACCTGCTGGCCGAAGCCGGCATCGACGCCGCAGGCATCCGCGCGGCCGTACTCAAGCGCTGGCCGCAGCTGGCTGCCGGGACCCCGCCGCTCAGCGCGGCAGGCTGAGACCGGTCACCACCCAGTGGATCCACGCATGGCGTGGATCCACTGCGGAACAGGGGTCGATCCACGCCATGCGTGGGGACAGATCAGGGAGCCCCAGCCCTCAGCCGTAGCTGACCGCTTCCACGAACGCGCCGCTGGCCTCCACCCGCACCGCAGCGCGCTGACCGGTGTCGACGAAGTGGAGGCGTGCAAGGGTTTCAGCGAAATCGTAGGCCCGGGCACCATCGCGGAACTCGATCGGTTCCGGCCGGTCCGGGTGCAGCACGCGCCATTGGCGTTGCTCGCATTGCAGGCGGATCAACATGCAGCTCACTCCTTGAGGCAGCGTATCGACGGTGGCGGGATGGGCGTGCCGGTTACGGCAGACTTCATCGCGGCGGATCAGGGGCACGCAGAGGTGCCCTGATCGCAGAAGATACGACGTTCAAAATGTGAGCTGTATCAGATTATTCTGATTTTCGAGGCGCGTGCTCAATTCACCTGGAACTGCGCCCGGCAACCGTCGCTGACCCAGATGCCACGGCGGTCCCAGCCCCACGTCTGGCCCTCGATGCAAGCGCTGCGTGAATCCTGACGGACCAGGCGCACACCACGACGGATGCGCGCATCGCAGTACTCCTGGCGATGGCCGTTGGAATGGCAGGTGATCACCTCACCCCCACCCCAGCCATTGCCACCATTGCCCCAGCCGTTGCCATGGCCACCACCCCAGCCACCGCCGCGGCGGTACTCGCCAACGAACTCGGCACGACAGCCCTGGGTGACCCAGACACCGTAGCGCGATTGTCCCCAGGTCTCGCCTTCCACGCACGGCGAGCCCGACAACTGGCGGATCATCCGGGCACGGCCTTCCAGGCGGCATTCATTGCTGCGGTTCTTGATCGATTCGCAGCGTACGATGCCGCCGCCATCACGACCGCCATAGCGATCGTCGTCATACCCGTAGCCATAGCTCTGCGCCTGCGCGCCGCCCGCGGCCGCCAGCATTGGCAGCAGGGTGCAGGCCAGGGTACGCCAGGTGAGTGCCTTGCCCATCGGGATCTCCGGATGAATACGATGGCGCAAGCATCCGGGATTCGTTGCGCGGCGCACAGGGGGCGCCCTACGGCGGTTTTTTCCCCATTCAAACAACTCAACCGTGGCTGACTGCGCCTCGGCCGGTGGCGTCAACTTCCGACGTGGAGTGCGTCCACCGAATTGCCGAGCGCCTCGACCCGTACCGTGCTGCGCTGGCCGGTACGGCGGTGGTGCTCCAGGGCCCGCGCCGCAGCGACATCGAAAGCCTCGGCGCCCCGTGCATAACGGGTGGCGTCATGCGCCTGCGGATCCAGTACGGACCAGTGCCGGGCGTTGCATTGAACGGTAATGACCATTGGAAGACTCCTGCGGAATGAAGGCATGCCGGCAGCGGAAGCCCCTGAGCGCCGGTACACCATCAGGCTAGCGAGCACCTCCGGGATGGCCTATCAGATTTGTACGAAAATGCCGCGCCGGACTGTCGGACCGCCCCGCCCTCACATCCCTGAGGCCGTTTAGTGAATCCCTTTCGTGACCCTTGTCACGGAGTTGACAGAGCTTCACACTACCGTCACCAACAGGGGCCCCTTCCACATGCGCACCTTCTTCTCGCAGCAGCGTTGGACGTTGCTGAAGTTCTACTTCGTGGCCAGCTATCTGGTGCTGATCGAGGAACTGATCCGCGCCGCCCTGCACTGAGCACTTGCTGCCGTTTTTCCTGCGGCCGACACTGTTGCTTTAGGCACGGAGCTCCGCCGATGAAATCCCTTCTTCTGATTCCCGCGCTACTGGTCCTGGTCGCCTGCGCCAGCCCGGACAAGGCACCCACGCACGCCGAAGCGACAGCCACGCCGGTGGTCGGCGGTGATCGCGATGCGCATGGCTGCATCGGTTCGGCCGGCTACCAGTGGTGCGAGCACAGCCAGCGTTGCGAACGCCCGTGGGAACTGGCGCAGGCACAGGGCCTGGCCAATACCGCCGAAGCCATCAACGCCTATTGCGCAAAGCCGGCCAGCCCGGCGCGCAAGTGAGTCGCGCCCACCATGGCTGAGCTGAGTCCGCTCCCCCCCCTGGCCCCGGGCCGCTACCGCCACTTCAAGGGCGGCGAGTACGAAGTGCTGGACATCGTCCGCAGCAGCGAGACCCTGCAGCCGATGGTGCTGTACCGCGCGTTGTATGGCGAAGGCGGTCTGTGGGTACGCCCGTACGCCATGTTCGTCGAGCAGGTGCCCGGCGAGCACGGACCGCAGCCACGTTTCGCCCGCATCGACGCATGACGGTTCCGCTGCCGGTCCAGGCCGGCAGCGCGCGGCAACACAGCGGGCCTGCGCTACAATCGTACCGTCCAGTCGGTTTTTCCCACCATGTCCGCATCCCCCTCCCGTTCGCGCCGCAAGGCGCCCGACAGCGTGCGCCAGTCACTGCTGCAGGCCACCATTGAAGTGATCGGCCGTAACGGCCTGGCCGCGCTGACCGTGCAGGACGTCGCGCAGGCCGCTGGTGTCAGCAAGGGTGCGTTGTTCCATCATTTCAGCAGCAAGCATGCACTGGTGGATGAAGCCGTCGGCGCGCTCATCGGCGAGTTCGAAGCGCGGGTACGCGCCCTGCTGCAGGAAAATCCCGAAGGCCATGGCCGTTTCAGCCGCGCCTATGTACAGGCCAATTTCGAGCATCTGCTGCAGCAGGAACAGGACAACGACATCGGCCTGACCCTGGGCAACCTGATGGAACCGGCCCTGCTCGCGCATTGGCGCACCTGGAAGCGTGCAATGCTGGCCGAATTCGCCGGCGAAGCCAACGATCCCCGACTGTATGCGGCGCGCTGCGCGGCCGATGGCTACTGGGCCACGGCCTACGGCCGGCCGCTGGACGAGGAGGAACGCATCAACGCACTGGCCATGGCCGAACAGGCCCTGAAACTGTGCGACCCGCAGTGAGCTGGAGCGCGCAATGAATCCCTACCTCTACCTTGCTGCAGCCATCATGCTGGAAGTGATTGCCACATCACTGTTGAAGGCCTCCGACGGCATGAGCCGGCTGGCGCCGACGCTGGGCGCGCTGGTCGGCTACGGGCTGTGCTTCTACTTGTTGTCGATGACCATGAAGTCGATCCCGACCGGCATCGCCTACGCGATCTGGTCCGGCGTCGGCATCGTGCTGATCTCGCTGATCGGGCTGGTGGTGTTCAAGCAGCGCCTGGATGCACCCGCGTTGATCGGCATCGGCCTGATCTGCGCCGGCGTACTGGTGATCAATCTGTTCTCGCGCAGCAGCGCACACTGAGCACGCTGCTGCGCGACACACGCTAGCTGACCTTCTTCGCTACGGTCATGCCGAGCAGGAACAGCACCACGGCGATGATGATGCCGGCCCAGAACAGGAACTTGGCGATGCCCACCGCGGCACCGGCAATGCCGCCGAAGCCGAGCACGCCCGCAATGACGCCGATGATGGCGAAGATGATGGCCCACTTGATCATGTCAAACCTTTCCCCGCGGGGACTGCGTACTGGATGATCAGGCTAGGCCGTGGCCGATGCGGCAGTCGTGAACAGGCCGCGTGCGCGGCGTGAATCAGCGCGGACGGAAGCGCAGCAGCGCGACGGCAAACGCCAGGAACACGCTGCCCACCAGCCGCTCGAACCAGCGTCGCGCAAACGGCTTGGCCAGCCAGCGGCGCAGGCCATGGCCACCGGCTGCATACATCACGTACCAGAACAGTTCGCAGGCGGCGAAGGTGGCCACCAGCACGCTGTACTGCAGTGCCTGGCCGCGTGACGGATCGACGAACTGCGGCAGGAACGCCGCCGCGAACAGCAGCAGCTTGGGATTGCTCAGGCCCACCAGAAGGCCACCACGGAACACGGTCCAGGCACCAAGCGTCGGCGTCATCGGCAGTGCGGCATCCACCGTCACCGCAGGCGCGGGACGGCAGCTATCGCGCCATGCCTTCAGGCCCAGCCAGGCCAGGTAGGCCACACCCAGATAGCGCAGCACTTCGAACAGCATCGGCGAGGAATGAAGCAATGCGCTCAGGCCAGCAGCGGACGCGGCCAGCACCAGCAGCATCGCCAGCAGGCAGCCGGCCATCGCCGGCACACTGCCGCGGAAGCCGAGTCCGACGCTGCGGCCGAGGATATGCAGCATGTTCGGCCCCGGCGTGCCACACAGAACAAACACCGTGGCCAGGAACCACCACCAGGTATGCAGGGCCATGGCGCACATCCACTTCAGAAGACCGTACCAGCATAGAGTGCGTCTGCAACGCGCGGCACATACAGCACAGCGTGGATGTGGTGGTTACAGAGGCAGGCTCAGGCCGCGTGCGCGTCGCGCCGTACCAGTACCTGGTCGATCAGGCCCCATTCGCATGCCTGCTCGGCACTCATGAAATGATCGCGGTCCAGGGTCTGCTCGACCTCCTCGACACTGCGTCCGCAATGCTGCGCATACAGCCGGGTGATGCGCTGCTTGGTGCGCTGCATTTCCTCGGCGTGGATGAAGATGTCCGAAGCCTGGCCCTGCACCCCGCCCAGCGGCTGGTGCACGTGCAGGCTGGCATTGGCCAACGCCGCGCGGTGACCGGGCTCGCCGGCCATCAGCAGGAACGACCCCATCGACCGCGCGGTGCCCATGCACAGCGTATGCACCGGGGCCGAGATGTATTGCATGGTGTCGTACATCGCCAAGCCGCTGGAAATGACTCCGCCTGGCGAGTTGATGTACAGATGGATCGGCTTCTCCGGGTTTTCCGATTCCAGGAACAGCAGCTGCGCGCAGACCAGCGCCGACACGGTGTCATCGACTTCGCCGTTGAGAAAGATGATGCGCTCGCGCAGCAGCCGCGAGTAGATGTCATAGGAACGCTCGCCGCGCTCGCTGCGTTCCACCACCATCGGTACCAGCTGCATCCTGTCCCGCATGTGCCTGCTCCCTATAGCGTTCGATCCAAGCGCTGGTTCAAGCCGCGCGCATCACCGTGCGATGCTCATCGTTGGAAGCCGGCGGGATCAGAGAACGCCGGTCAGTGAGCCGATGCACGATGGTCAGCACCGTCCCTCCACCCCCATCCGCGCGCAGCCGGAAACACACCAGACTGTGCAGATGTGGGGGCTGCGCATCGCGCAAGCGGAAGCCCAGCTCCCGTCCCTCCTCGCACAGGCAGGGCTGCGGGTCGGCAAGATCGGCTGCGGGCAACCAGCGCTCACGCAGCGCCGGGTCCAACAGTGCGCGCCAGACCCGTTCCGGTGGCGCTGGCAGCCACTGCTCCATCACCAACGCAGGAGCCGCTTCGTTCAGAACGTCGTCCATCAATCCATCTCCTTCAGCAGATCCTGCAAGGCATCCATACGCGCGGGCCAGTAGGCCCGGTAGCGCTGCAGCCAGTTGCCGATGTGGGCCAGTCCGCGCGGATCGACCTCGTAGTAGACGAAGCGGCCTTGGCGCTGTTCGCTCACCAGCCCGGCATCGCGCAGCACTGCCAGGTGCTGGGACATCGCAGACTGGCTGATCGCCACGCCCTCGCGCAGCGCGCTGGCATGCTGCCCGCCCTCGGCCAGCTTTTCGAAGATGTGGCGGCGGGTCGGGTCGGCCAGCGCCTTGAACAGGGCGTTCTCGATCATGGTCAACACATTAGCAATCGCTAATGTGTGGTGCAACTCCCTCATCGGCTGTGCTGCAATGACGGCTCCCCGGCATGGAGCTGTGCATGAAGACCCTTGGCCTGATCGGCGGCATGAGCTGGGAAAGCTCGGCGCAGTATTACCGGCTCATCAACGAGGACGTGCGGCAGCGCCTCGGTGGCGCACATTCGGCGCAGCTGCTGCTGTGGTCGGTGGACTTCGCCCCGATCAAGCAGCTGCAGCACGACGGCGACTGGGATGCACTGGGCGACCACATGGTTGAGGCCGCACGGCGCCTGCAGGCCGGTGGTGCCGATCTGCTGCTGGTCTGCACCAACACCATGCACCAACTGGCCGACCGCATCGAGGCGGCCTGCCCACTGCCACTGCTGCATATCGCCGACCCCACCGCCCAGGCCATCGTGCAGGCAGGCGCGCGAAAGGTGGGCCTGCTCGGCACCGCCTTCACCATGGAGCAGGACTTCTACCGCGGCCGGCTGCAGGATCGCTTCGGATTGGAGGTCCTGGTTCCCGAAGCCGATGATCGTCGCAGCGTGCACGACATCATCTACCAGGAACTGATCGCCGGCGTGGTCAGCGAACACTCACGACAGGTCTACGCCGGCGTGATCGAGAGACTGGTCGCGCGCGGCGCCGAGGCCATCATCCTCGGCTGTACCGAGATCATGCTGCTGGTACGGCCGGAGGACAGCACAGTGCCGCTGTTCGATACCACTGCACTGCATGCGCGGGCCGCCGTGGATGCGGCGCTGGCGTGAATCAATGCGCGCCGGAACGCGGAATCAGTCCGCGCCCTGCACTTCCAGCGCGGTGATCAGCCACTCGACCACCGCCTGGGAATCGCACAGGAAGAAGATGGCATCGCCGGAGCGCGCTTCGGTAAGCAGGCGATAGACCGTGATCGCCACCGCCGACTGGTTGGCGATGAACACTTCCGGGCTGCGCGGCCCTTCGCTGTGGCCGGCAACCGCGTGCAGCGCCTTGCGTGCGGCCACGGTCGCAGCCGGGTCCGCGCTGCGGGTCAGTTCCGGCCCGCGCAGACCCCAGGCAATGAACACGTGCTTGCCCTTGAACGTGGTGTCCAGGACCCGCACCTCGGCGCCGCCTGCGTCGGCCGAGCGATGAATGACGGTACTGCTGATCAACGCAACCCCCTGTGGTCGTCGTGGTCCGCGCATCCTCCCCCACAGGCCGCCCGCACACCAGTGACGGCAGCCACAGGCTGCGCCGACAGGCGTGGAAGACATGTAAGAAGGTGTAAACCGATGCGATCGGATGTGCAGCGATGATACGGGATGTAAGCCTCTGCATGGGCCCGTGCGCACTACTAAATCCTTACTGAGCCACTTCCGGAACGATGCGTTCCGACGGCCCCGTGCTGGGTCATTCTTGCCGCCCGAATCCACGCTCGAGGCTCCCTATGACCCTTCGCCCGCTGCTGCCGATCACCGGCGCCGCCCTTGTCCTGCTGCTGGCCGCCACCGCCGTGGCCGCCCAGGACTACGACACTGATCACATTCCAGCGCTGCGCTGCGAATCCCAGTTCAACAAGACCGAGCAATGCCCCATCGAGGGCCCGATGCGCCTGGCCAGGCAACTGTCGGTCACCCGCTGCGTGGAGAACCAGAACTGGGGCCAGAGCCGCCGCACGTTATGGGTGACCGACGGCTGCCGCGCCGAGTTCGTCGCCGATGGATACGGGCGCTGGCCGGGACGTGGCCGCGGCCGTGACCGCGACAACGAGGGTGAACGCCTGGTCTGCGAGTCCTACGAGAACAAGGACAAGGAGTGCCGGATTCGCGTTCGTCACGAGGTACGGCTGGTCAAGCAGAAATCGGTGACGACCTGCATCGAGGACCGCAACTGGGGCTGGGACCGTCGCGGCGTATGGGTCAGCGACGGCTGCCGTGCCGAGTTCCGGGTGTATTGACTGCCTGCCACGCGCTGGCTGCAACGAGTAGACGTGCGTGCAAGGCGGAGTCGATAGACTATGGCCTGCATGGCAGGGAGCACGACATGGAACGATGGTATCTGGCGACGCTGCTGGCGTTGATCCTGCATCAGATCGACGCTGCGTTCTGGCAGGAATGGACCATGTTCCATGTGCCCGGCGGCATCCAGGGCTTCCTGCTGTTCAACCTGTTCGCAGTCGGCGCCGTGCTTGGGGGTTATCGCCATGCCCTGTTGGGTACATCCACGGCGCGCGGCTATGCACTGGTTTGTGGCGCGCTCGGCATTGGCACGGCGCTGATCCACCTGGCGTTTGCCCTGCTCGGTCGCAATGAATTCCACCTGCCGCTGTCGATCATCGTCCTGCTCGCCTGTTTTGTATCGGGTGGCGGTCTGTTGCTGCAGCTCCGCCCGCGATGAGCCGGACGTCCCGTTCTCCGCGCCTGCGTAACGGCAGCCCCCAGGACGCGGATGCCTTGATCGCGCTCGACAGCGTGGCAGCCATTGATCCAGAGCGGATCATGCAGATTGGCAACTGGCTGGCACACGGCGGCCTGTATGTCGCCGAGCAGGACGGCAGGGTCGTCGGCTACCTGGTCATGCCTCACCACTTCTTCGGCGAGGCCTTCGTCGAGATGCTGATGGTGGCGCGCGAACGCCGCGGCCACGGCATTGGTACCGCACTGCTGCGACACGCGATCGCACGGCGCGGTCGCGGCAAGCTGTTCACCTCGACCAATGCCTCCAACATCGGCATGCAGCGCCTGCTCGTTGCGTCGGGCTTCATCGACAGCGGCATCGTGCACGGATTGGATGACGGCGACCCGGAGCTGATCTACCGCTTCGCTGAAGACTGATCATCGGCATCAGCAGCGCGCACAAAAAAGCCCACGCATTGCTGCGCAGGCTTCTTGATTCATCACAGTGGTCGGGACGGCCGGATTCGAACCGACGACCCTCTGCCCCCCAGGCAGATGCGCTACCAGGCTGCGCTACGCCCCGACTGATGCTGCGATGTGCCCGCCAGTGCGGCGGGCCGTGAAGTATAGCGGATTACGATGGAAATGGGATCAGCGGCGCAACAACTGCAGCACTTCTTCCAGCTCCATGCGTACCTGCTTGATGATCTGGTTGCTCAGCGCCGATTCCTCGCGGGCATCGGGGCCGTCCAGACGCAGGCGTGCACCACCGATGGTGTAGCCCTGTTCGTACAGCAGGCTGCGGATCTGCCGCACCATCAGCACGTCGTGGCGCTGGTAGTAGCGGCGGTTGCCTCGGCGCTTGGCCGGCTCAAGGCTGGGAAACTCGGTTTCCCAGTAGCGCAGGACGTGCGGCTTGACGTCGCACAGCTCGCTGACTTCACCGATGGTGAAGTAGCGCTTGGCCGGGATCGGCGGTAGTTCGCGGTTACTGCCCGGATCCAGCATAAGCTTCCACCCTCTCCTTGAGCTTCTGGCCCGGACGGAAGGTGACCACCGTACGGGCGGAAATCGGAATTTCCTCGCCGGTCTTGGGGTTGCGACCCGGGCGCTGGTTCTTGCGCCGCAGATCGAAATTACCGAAGCCCGACAGCTTCACCTGACGTCCCTGTTCCAATGCTTCACGCAGCACATCGAAAAACGCGTCGACGAATTCCTTGGCTTCCCGCTTGTTCAGACCGACTTCGTCGAACAGCTTTTCCGCCATCTCCGCCTTGGTCAATGCCATTGCCTGCTACCCCCGAGTGCTGCCCGCTCAGCCGCGGATCCGGGCGTGGTGTTCACGCTCGATGGCAGTGACCGCCTCGGCCACCACCGCATCCACGTCGCGGTCCGTCAGAGTGCGCGACTTGTCCTGCAAAATCAAGCCCATAGCGAGACTCTTGAATCCCGGCTCGACGCCCTGGCCGACATAGCGGTCGAACAGGTTCAGGTCGCGCAGCAGCGGGCCGGCGGCCTGGCGGACGGTCGCCGCCAGATCGGCCCAGGCCACCTGTTCAGGCACCAGGAACGCCAGGTCGCGGCGCACGGCCGGGAAGCGCGACAGCTCGCCCGCACGCGGCAGGCGGCGGGCGGTCAGCGGTTCCAGATCCAGTTCGAAGGCGTAGACGTCGGATTCGATGTCCATCGCCTTGACCAGGCGCGGATGGACCTGACCGATCCAGCCGATCGCCACGCCATCGCGGAACACCTCGGCCGAGCGCGCCGGGTGGCCGTAAGGACGGGCCGACGGGCGGAACTCCAGCTGCGCGCCACTGGCAGCGGCCAGCGATTCCAGATCGCCCTTCAGATCGTGGAAGTCGACCTTGCGGGTCGGCAGGCCCCACTGCACCGCCTGCGCATCACCGCAGACCGCGGCGGCCACGCGCGGGGTTTCCAGCGGCGCCGGCTGGCCATCTCCGGCCTGCTGGGTGAACACCCGGCCGAGCTCGAACAGGCGCACGCGACCCAACTGGCGCGCGGCATTGCGGCCCAGCGTGGCGACCAGGCCCGGCAGCAGCGACGGGCGCATCACCGCCAGTTCGGCCGACAGTGGGTTGGCCAGCGGTACCAGGCCATCGCGCAGCTGCCACTGGGTCAGCAGCGCGTCGTCGACGAAGGCAAAGTTGACGGTTTCCTGCTGGTCACGGGCGATCAGCTGGCGGCGCACGCTCAGCGCGTCCAGCTGGGTCTCGCTCGGCATCGCCACGCGTGAGGCACCGCCCGGCAGCGTGGTCGGGATCTGCTCGTAGCCGTGGATACGCGCCAGTTCTTCGATCAGGTCTTCTTCGATGGCGATGTCGAAGCGCCGGCTCGGCGCAGCCACCTGCCAGCCGTCTGCGGTTGCGACCACGTCCATGCCCAGCGCGCGCAGGATGCGCTCGACTTCGGCATCGTCGATGGTGATGCCGAGCACGCGGGTGATGCGAGCGCGGCGCAGTACGATCGTCGCCGGCTGCGGCAGGTCATCGGCACGCACGGTCTCGGTGACCGGCGCCGGGGTACCGCCGGCCAGGTCCAGCACCAGGCGGGTGGCGTATTCGATGGCGGTGCGCGGCAATGCCGGGTCGACGCCACGCTCGAAGCGATGGCCTGCATCGGTATGCAGGCCCAACTTGCGGCCACGGCCCATGATCGCGGCCGGCGCGAAGTGCGCAGCTTCCAGGAACACGGCGGTGGTGGCGTCGGTGACGCGGGTGTCGAAGCCGCCCATCAGGCCGGCCAGGCCGACCGCACGGTCAGCATCGGTAACCACCAGGAAGCTGTCGTCCAGTGCGGCATCGCGGCCGTCCAGCAGCTTCAGGCTCTCGCCCGCGCGCGAACGGCGCACGGCGATACTGCCCTGCAGGGTACCGAGGTCGTAGGCATGCATCGGCTGGCCCAGCTCCAGCATCACGTACTGGGTGATGTCGACCAGCAGCGAGACCGGACGCACACCGCTGCGGCGCAGGCGCTCGGCCATCCACAGCGGGGTCTTGGCAGCGGCGTTGACGCCTTCGATGACGCGGCCCAGGTAACGCGGTGCTTCGGCGCCGGCGTCGAGCTGGATCGACAGTTCGCGGCTGCCGACCGGCGCAATGGCGTCGGCCGCGAAGTCCAGCACTTCACTGCGGGTGGCGGCGGCGACGTCGTAAGCGATGCCGCGCAGGCTGAAGCAGTCGGCACGGTTCGGGGTCAGCTTGATCTCGATGCTGGCGTCCGGCAGCCCCAGATACTCGACCAGGGACTGGCCGACCGGTGCGTCGTCCGGCAGTTCCAGCAGGCCGGAGGCATCGTTGTCCAGGCCCAGCTCCTTGGCCGAGCACAGCATGCCGTTGGACTCGACGCCGCGCAGCTTGGCCGGCTTGATCTTCAGCTCGCCGATCTGCGCGCCGACCATCGCCAGCGGCGCGACCAGGCCCGGGCGCGCGTTCGGCGCGCCGCACACGATCTGCAGCAGCTCGCCCTGCCCGGCATCGACCTTGCACACCTGCAGGCGATCGGCTTCGGGATGGCGCACCGCTTCGACGATGCGCGCCACGACCACGTGCTCGAGGCCTTCGCCAAGCGCGGTCACCTCTTCCACTTCCAGGCCGATAGCGGTCAGCACCGCGCTGAGCTCATCGCGCGAGGCGGAGGTCGGGACGTGGCTGCGCAGCCAGTTTTCGGAGAATTTCATGGTGTCACCCTGGTGGGCCCGGCGCATGCGCCTGGGCCTGCGAATTTAGGAGCAGCCGAGCATGGCTCGGCTCTACATGGTTGCGACTTACGCGAACTGTTTCAGGAATCGCACGTCGTTCTCGAAGAACGCGCGCAGATCGTTGACGCCGTAACGAAGCATCGCGAAACGCTCCACGCCCATGCCGAACGCGAAGCCGGTGTAGCGCTCCGGATCGATGCCGACGTTGCGCAGCACGTTCGGATGGACCATGCCGCAGCCCAGCACTTCCAGCCAGCGGGTGCTGCCGTCGGGCTGCTGCCAGGCGATGTCCACTTCCGCACCCGGTTCAACGAACGGGAAGTAGCTGGGACGGAAACGCATCTCGAAGTCGCGCTCGAAGAACGCGCGCACGAACTCGGCCAGCGTGCCCTTCAGGTCGGCGAAGGTCGAATGCTCGTCCACCAGCAGGCCTTCGACCTGGTGGAACATCGGCGAGTGGGTCTGGTCGCTGTCGCTGCGGTACACCTTGCCGGCGGCGATCATGCGCAGCGGCGGCGCGTGGTCGCCCATGTAGCGCACCTGCACACCGGAGGTATGCGTGCGCAGCAGGCGTCCGTCGCCGAAGTAGAAGGTGTCGTGCATGGCGCGCGCCGGGTGGTGCGGCGGGAAGTTCAGCGCCTCGAAGTTGTGCCAGTCGTCCTCGATCTCCGGCCCTTCCGACAGCTCGTAGCCCAGCCGGCCGAAGATGCCGGTGATGCGCTCCAGGGTGCGGGTGATCGGGTGCAGGCCGGCGCGGTCGCCGTTGCGACCCGGCAGGGTGATGTCGATGGCTTCGGCGGCCAGGCGCGCATCCAGTGCCGCGTCTTCCAGCAGTGCCTTGCGCTCACCCAGCGCGCGGGTCAGCGCATCGCGGGCCTGGTTGATCGCTTCACCGGCGGCCTTGCGCTCGTCGGCCGGCAGCGCGCCGAGCTGCTTGAGCTGCGAAGTGATGCTGCCACTCTTGCCAAGCAGGGCCACGCGCAGCTGTTCCAGCACGTCGGGGCTCTGTGCGGCGGCCACATCGGCCAGCGCCTGGGTGGTGAGGGATTGGATGTCGCTCATGGGGGGCCGGAACTCCAGTCGATCTGCCATCGCGATGCGCGAAGGGCCGACCCCTGTCGCCACCGCCGTCCCCGCGCTGCCATCGTGGCCTCGCCGGGACCCAAAAAAGAATGGGGAAGGACTTGCGCCCTTCCCCATGCATTGCCTTGACCTGACACCGTTCCGAGTGAACGGTTACGGCATCGGGAAGGACTTATGCCGCCAGCGCGCCCTTGGCCTTTTCGGCCAGCGCAGCAAAACCGGCTGCGTCGTGCACGGCGATGTCAGCCAGGACCTTGCGATCCAGGGTGATGCCGGCCTTCAGCAGACCGTTCATGAAGCGGCTGTAGCTCAGGCCGTTGATGCGGGCAGCCGCATTGATACGGGTGATCCACAGCGAACGGAAGTTGCGCTTCTTCTGCTTACGGCCGATGTAGGCGTACTGCTGAGCCTTGATGACCGCCTGCTTGGCGACGCGGAAGACCTTGCGACGGGCGTTGTAATAGCCCTTGGCGAGATCCAGAATCTTCTTGTGGCGGCGACGCGCCTGTACGCCACGCTTAACTCGTGCCATTTTTCAGTTCCTCAGAGGTAAGGGAGCATGCGGTCCAGACGGCCTGCGTCTTCTGCACGGACATGGCCCGTCTGACGCAGATTACGCTTACGCTTGGTCGCTTTCTTCGTGAGGATGTGGCTACGGTTGGCGTGGCCGCACTTGTACTTGCCCGAGGCGGTCTTGCGGAAACGCTTGGCCGCTGCCCGGTTGGTCTTGATCTTGGGCATTGCAATGTCCTTGATGGGATATGACCCTGGTTTCTGACTGATCTGGCGGCGGCTTGGGCCGCTCTTTCCGTCCTGCCATGATCGGCGTACGACCCGTCCTGGGTGGGTCGAGCCGGGCATGATACAGGCAAAACCGCCCTGCCACCAGCCCCTGCAACCCTTTCACGGCAATTCACCGGCATGCCGCAAAAGCGAAGGGGCGCCGATGGCGCCCCTTCACCCTGAACCGTTCAGCCAGGCGCCCCGGAGGGCGGCCCGTCAGGCCTCAGGTCTTCTTCTTCGGCGCGATCATCATGACCATCTGACGCCCTTCCAGGCGCGGACGGGATTCAATGACGATGTCCTCGCCCAGATCGGTCTCGATCCGGTTGGCCATTTCGCGGCCCAGTTCCTGGTGGCTCATTTCACGGCCACGGAAGCGGATGTTGACCTTGATCTTGTCACCATCCTCAAGGAACCCGCGCATCTTGCGCAGCTTGATCTGGTAGTCGCCCTCGTCCGTGACCGGACGGAACTTCACTTCCTTGATCTCGACCTGCTTGGTCTTCTTCTTGGCCTCGCTGGCCTTCTTCTGCGCTTCGAACTTGAACTTGCCGAAGTCCATGATCTTGCAGACCGGCGGATCGGCCTGCGGCTGGATTTCGACCAGGTCCAGGCCTTCATCTTCGGCCATGGACAGCGCTTCGTCGCGCGACAACACGCCGATCATTTCTCCGTCACCGCCGATCACGCGGACGCGCGGCACACGGATTTCCTGATTCTTGCGGTTCTGTTTGTTGTCAGGGGTGCTGATATTACGTTCTCCCAAGGGTATCGAACCGGTCCGGGTGCCTGTGCGCCCGGACCGGACCTTTGCTTACGCGCCCTCGGCGTGGAGCCGCTCGATGAAGGCCTGCAGGCTCATGCTGCCCAGATCTTCGCCAGAACGCGTACGCACCGCCACAGCCCCATTTTCCTTCTCGCGGTCACCAATGACCAGCAGGTAGGGCACGCGCTGCAACGTATGCTCGCGGATTTTATAGCCGATCTTCTCGTTACGCAAATCCGAGCTGACGCGGAAGCCTTGCTCCGCAAGGGTTTTGGTCACGCCCGAGACGTAGTCGGCCTGGGCGTCGGTGATGTTGGCCACCACCACCTGGGTCGGGGCCAGCCAGGCCGGGAACTGGCCGGCATGGTGCTCGATCAGGATGCCCAGGAAGCGCTCCATCGAGCCGACGATGGCCCGGTGCAGCATGACCGGGTGCTTCTTCTGGCTGTTCTCGTCCACGTACTCGGCGCCCAGGCGGCCCGGCATCATGAAGTCGACCTGCATGGTGCCCAGCTGCCAGGTACGGCCGATGGCGTCCTTCAGGTGGTACTCGATCTTCGGGCCATAGAAGGCACCCTCGCCCGGCAGCTCCTGCCATTCCACGCCACAGGCGGTCAGCGCCGAGCGCAGCGCGCCCTCCGCTTTGTCCCAGGTCGCATCGTCACCCAGGCGCGATTCCGGGCGCAGGGCGATCTTGATCTGGATGTCGTCGAAGCCGAAGTGCTGGTAGACCGCCAGCGCCTGCTGATGGAAGGCCGTCACTTCCGACTCGATCTGGTTTTCCGTGCAGAACACGTGGCCGTCGTCCTGGGTGAAGCCACGCACGCGCAGGATGCCGTGCAGCGCGCCGGACGGCTCGTTGCGGTGGCAGGAACCGAACTCACCGTAGCGGATCGGCAGGTCGCGGTAACTGTGCAGGCCCTGGTTGAACACCTGGATGTGGCCCGGGCAGTTCATCGGCTTGACCGCGTAGGTGCGCTTCTCCGATTCGGTGAAGAACATGTTGTCCTGGTAGTTGTCCCAGTGGCCGGACTTCTTCCACAGGCTCACGTCCAGGATCTGCGGGCAGCGCACTTCGCCGTAGCCGCTGTTGCGGTAGACCTTGCGCATGTACTGCTCGACCACCTGCCACAGCGCCCAGCCCTTCGGGTGCCAGAACACCAGGCCCGGCGCTTCTTCCTGCAGGTGGAACAGGTCCTGCTGCTTGCCGATGCGGCGGTGGTCGCGCATCTCGGCTTCCTCGATGCGCTTGATGTACGCCTCAAGCTGCTTCTTGTCCGCCCAGGCGGTGCCGTAGATGCGCTGCAGCTGTTCGTTCTGCGCGTCGCCACGCCAGTAGGCGCCGGAGATGCGGGTCAGCTTGAAGGCCTTCAGGAAGCGCGTGTTCGGCACGTGCGGGCCGCGGCACATGTCCACGTATTCCTGATGGTAGTACATGCCCATCGCCTGGATGTCGTCGGACATGTCCTCGATCAGGCGCAGCTTGTAGTCCTCACCACGGGCCTTGAAGATCTCGATCACTTCGGCGCGCGGCGTCATCTTCTTGATGACGTCGTAGTCCTGGGCGATCAGTTCACCCATGCGCTTCTCGATCGCGGCCATGTCGTCCGGGGTGAACGGGCGCTCGGAGTAGATGTCGTAGTAGAAGCCTTCGGCGATCACCGGGCCGATCACCATCTTCACATCCGGGTACAGCTGCTTGACGGCGTGGCCGACCAGGTGGGCGCAGGAGTGGCGGATGATCTCCACGCCCTCCTCGTCCTTGGCGGTGATGATGCGCAGGCTGGCATCGTGGTCGATGACGTCGCTGGCATCGACCAGCACGCCATCCACGGCACCGGCGATGGTGGCCTTGGCCAGGCCGGCACCGATCGACTGGGCGACGTCCATGACGCTGACGGGGTTTTCAAACTCGCGGCGGCTGCCGTCGGGGAGGGTAATGTTGATCATCGGAGTGGCTTCGTGCGGGGCCCGCTGGGCGGGCTGGAAAGCGCTCCCGGGGCGGCGCCCGGGCAATAAAAAAGCGCCACGAGGGCGCCAGGGACACAGGGCCTTCGGGGGCAGGTCAACAGTGGGCGGTGGTAGTGCTCATGTCGCACGCTCGGCCGGCGCTGGGCGCGGGCCACCTTGTTCCAGTCAGGGAGTGTGATGATCTTAAACCAGCGCACCGGAAAGCCCAAGGGCTACCGTACGGTACGCTGAATGGCCCTCGCTGGCGGCGTGAAAACGCAATGATTACCATGTCCGCGCAGCCCGCCCCGTGCCAGCCTGCCCGCTTCCCCCCAGGACCTCGTGATGCGCCACCCGCTCCGACCGGCTCCCGCCGGCCCCGCCCGTGCCCCGCGTTCGCTGGCCCGCTGCCACGGCGGCCGCCCGCAATGATCACCGTCGGCCTTTCCACCCTGGGCTTCTGCAGCCTGGGCATGCTGGCGGCGATGTTCTCCGCGCTGGCCTTCTATGCCGCCTCGCCGCACTGCCGCTGGCCGCGCCTGCGCCGGGCCGGCCGCCTGGGCCGCCAGATCGGCCTGGTCGCGGCCGCCGCCGCGCTGTGGCTGTGGATGGCCGAGCTCGGCTTTGCCGCCGGCCTGGTGGCCATGCTGTGCACCTGGATGCTGGCGGCGATGCTGCTGCCGGCACTGGCCGCCTGGCATCGCCCGGGCACGGAGTCGCCCTGATGTGGCCGCGCGCCTTCGCCGGCATCGTCGCCGGCTTCTTCCTGGCCGCGGCCGCGACCGGCCTGCTGGCATGGCTGCCGCCCGGCCCCTGGCAGCGGGCGCTGGTGCCGACCCTGATCGCTTTCATCCCGCTGTGGATGCTGGCCGCCCTGTGGGCGTTCAGTTTCCGCAGCGCGCTGCGTGCCTGGCTCGTGCTGGGCGGCAGCGCCGCCGCCGGCTTCGCCGTGCTCGGGCTGCTGCGCCTGACCGGCGCGGTGCAATGAGACCTCTCCCATGAAGTTCAGTTCGCAGACGCTGCGCACGTTCACCACCCTGCACACCTGGGTCGGCCTGGTCGCCGGGTTCGGCCTGTTCGTGGCCTTCTACGCCGGTGCGCTGACCCTGTTCCATCACGACCTGCCGCTGTGGCAGACCCCGGGCGCGGCCACCGCACTGCCAGCCGGGCTGGACGATGCGCAGTACCTGCTGGAAGACGTACTGGCGACACACCCGGAAGCCCGCCGCCACGTCGGCATGACCTTCCCCGGCGCCGACCACCCGCAGCCACTTGCGTACTGGCAGGCCGATGATGGCAGCTGGCGCTATGCCTGGCCGGGGCAGATTGGCGGCAGCCCGACGCCGCCGCAGACCGGGCTGGCCGAGCTGGTCAACGAGCTGCACTACAGCCTGGGCCTGCCCGTGGCCGGCATCTACGTGATGGGCATTGTCAGCCTGCTGTACGGCATGGCGCTGCTCAGCGGCCTGGTGATCCATCTGCCGAAGCCGCTCGGCGACCTGTTCGCGCTGCGTCCGGGGCGCAACCTGAAACAGCTGTGGCAGGACGCGCACAACGTGATCGGCGTACTGAGCCTGCCCTTCCACCTGATGTTCGCGGTGACCGGCGCCCTGCTCTGCCTGGTGTTCGTGCAGATGGCCCTGCTCAACCCCCTGATCTTCGACGGCAAGGCCCTGCAGGCCGTGCCAACAGCGATGGACACCGCACCGGTGCGTGAAGCGACCGGCATCCCCTCGCCGCCGGGCAGCCTGCGCGTGCTGCAGGCGCGGGCGCTGGAGGTGGCGCGCGCACAGGGCGTGACCAGCTTCGAGCCGGCCTACCTGAAGCTGGCCAACGCGGGCGACACCAACGCCACCATCGAGATCACCGGCGAATCCACCGGCACCCTCGGCCCGCTCGGCGCCGTGGCGCTGGATGTCGCCACCGGCCAGGTACTGGCCACCCAGCTGCCAGGCCAGCGCGACGCCAACCACGCCACGCTCAGCGCCGCCTATGCGCTGCACTTCGGCGAGTTCGGCAACGGGGTGGTGGTCTGGCTGTACTTCCTGCTCGGCCTGGGCGGTGCGTTCCTGTTCTACTCGGGCAACCTGCTGTGGATCGAGTCGCGGCGCAAGCGTCGCCAGCCGCAGCAACCGCGTGCCGGAGTGAACATGGCACGGGCCACGGTCGGCGTGTGCATCGGCCTGTGCGTGGCGATCTCGGTCGCGTTCCTCACCGCGCTGGTGCTGGAACGGCTGGCGCCGGCGGCGGTCGACCACGGCATCCGCTGGGCCTGCTTCGGCAGCTGGGCGGCCTGTGCGCTGTGGGCCGCGCTGCGTCGCCCGGCACAGGCCGCACGCGAGCTGCTGTGGGCGGCGGCAATCAGTACCGCGCTGGTGCCGATCCTGCACGGCGCACTCAATGGTGACTGGCTGTGGCGTGCGGCCGCGCGTGGCCACTGGCCGCTGTTCTGGGTCGATGCCATCGCGCTGGCCATGGCCTTCGGCTTCGCCCGCCTGGCAGTGGCCAGTCAACGCCGCGCCCGCAACGGCGATCCGAACAGCGTCTGGGCCAACTGAGCCTTCGCCGGGCATGGCCCGGCGCTACCGGAGCAGGTGCGCTGGGTCCAGGTAGCGGCTGACTTCGATCAGGTTGCCATCCGGGTCGCGGAAGTACACCGATTCGATTGGACCCAGTGCGCCGGTGCGGGCCACCGGCCCCTCCTCCACCGCGACGGCCTGCGCCTGCAGGTGTGCCAGCACATCGATTGCCGCCGTATGCGTGACCAGGCACAGGTCGGCGCTGCCCGGCGTGGGTCGTAACGCATGCGGCTGCAGCGGGGCACTGGCCGGATGCAGATTGATCTTCTGCTGGCCGAACTGCAGCGCGGTACGTCCCGCGCCGAAGCGCACGACCTGCATGCCGAGCACGCGCTGGTAGAAATCACAGCTGCGGTCGATGTCGGCGACGGTGAGGACCAGATGGTCCAGGCGTTCGAGATGGATCATGCCCGCAGCGTAACGCTGCGGGCGTGGACATGCTGTGCGGGGTTGGGCCGATGGCGTTGCGGCATTGCGCCGGGCATCGCCTGATGCAGCTCAATCGCCGATGCGCGCCTTCTGCCAGGGGCCCAGCATGGCGTTGAGCAGGCTGGCCTGCTCGTCGTCGCCGGTCAGCTCCCACATGAATACACCGGCCAGGCCCTGCTCGCGGGCGAACTGCGCACGCAGCCCGATCGAGCGCGGGTCTTCATAGCTGATGAAGACCTTCTGTTCGGCGTTGTACAGCCACGGGCTCTGCGCCTGCGGCTGCCAGTGCTTCGTCCAGCCCGGCTGGTCGAGATAGCGCGCCTTGATCACCCGCCAGTCGCCTGCATCGGCCGGTGCGCTGTAGGGCTGGTACAACCCATCCGGGGCATCACCTGTAACCTTGAAGCCGCGCCCGTAGAACGGCACGCCCAGCACCAGCTTGTGGGCCGGTACGCCGTGGTCGCGGTAAAACTGCACAGCACCGGCCACGTTGTTCCAACGGCGCAGCTCCGGCGCCAGTGGATCGGCCGCCACCTCAAGCAGCGGTGCGTTGAAGGTCGACACCGCCGAGAAGCCGGTGCCCATGTCGTAGCTCATCAGGTTGATGAAATCGAACACCTTGGCCAGCGCCGGCAGGTCGTAGCTCGCCGCCGGATCGTAGGGGCCATCCGTCTGCAGGCGACCGGCGGCCAGCGCGGCGGTCAGCAGCATCGGCTGCCCCGCCTTGCGACCGCGCGCATCGAGTGCCACGCGGAACGCCTGCGCGAGCCGGGTCAGGTTGGCGCGATCCTGCGGGCGGTGCGCCAGTTCCTTCGGCCCACCACTGACCGGGAATTCCCAGTCGATGTCCACACCATCGAAGCTGCCTGCATGGCGCTCGAAGAACAGCGTCATGCATGAGTCGACCAGGCGCTTGCGGCTGGTTTCGGTCAGTGCCGCATCGGAGAACCCGCCTGCGCCCCAGCCGCCGATCGAAATCAGCGTGCGCAGGTGCGGATGCGCCTTCTTGAGTTCGGCCAGTGCGGCGAAATGCTTCGGCGCTTCCGCACCGATCGTGCAGCGCCCGTCCTCGATGGTCGAGAACGCGTAGAACAGGTGGGTCAGGCGCTCGGCCGGAATGCTCGACACCGGATAGCGCTCGGCGGAACCACCAGGGTAGTAGGCACCGAAGATCGGCGGCTGCGCGGGCGCAGCGTGCGCGGCAATGGGCAGGGCGCCGGCAATCAGTCCGGCAAGGACGGCCACAGTCTGGCGGAACATGGAATCTCCCGGTTCGAAGGCGCCGCCACGTTAGCAAACCGATGGGGCTGTGGGACCGATGTCGTGGCATGTCGTCCGATGGACAGGCGCGATCCGTGCAACGGTGACAGAACAATGGCTGCGTAGCGCCTCTCATGCACCGCAGCAGGACATGCGGCGACCTGGGTGAGCGGTTGTTCGCAACTTCGAGGCAAAGAAAAAGCGGGCCGAAGCCCGCTTTTTCATTTCAGCGATTCCAGGAGCGTGTCAACCAAGCAAGGTTGACACCCACCGCCGATTATTCGGCGCTGACGGCGTCGCCTTCTTCCACGGCCTTCATCGACAGGCGGATACGGCCCTGCTTGTCGACTTCCAGCACCTTGACCTTGACCACATCGCCTTCCTTCAGCACGTCGCCGACCTTCTCGACGCGATCGCTGGAGATCTGCGACACGTGGACCAGACCGTCCTTGCCCGGCAGGATCGTGACGAACGCACCGAAGTCCATGATCTTGGCGACCTTGCCTTCGTAGATGCGGCCCGGCTCGACGTCCGAGGTGATCTGCTCGATGCGGGCCTTGGCGGCCTGGGCAGCGATGGCGTTGACCGATGCGATGACGATGGTGCCGTCGTCCTGGATGTCGATCTGGGTGCCGGTTTCCTTGGTGATGGCCTGAATGGTCGAACCACCCTTGCCGATCACTTCGCGGATCTTGTCCGGGTGGATCTTGATGGTCAGCAGGCGCGGCGCGTAGTCCGACAGCTCTTCACGCGGAGCGGTCAGGCCATGGGCCATTTCGCCCAGGATGTGCAGACGGCCAGCCTTGGCCTGCTGCAGCGCCTGCTTCATGATCTCTTCGGTGATGCCTTCGATCTTGATGTCCATCTGCAGGGCGGAGATGCCCTCAGCGGTACCGGCCACCTTGAAGTCCATGTCGCCCAGGTGATCTTCGTCACCCAGGATGTCGGACAGGACGACGAAGCGCTCGCCTTCCTTGACCAGACCCATGGCGATACCGGCAACCGGCGCCTTCACCGGCACGCCGGCGTCCATCAGGGCCAGCGACGAGCCGCAGACCGAGGCCATCGACGAGGAACCGTTCGACTCGGTGATTTCCGAGACGACGCGGATGGTGTACGGGAAGGCTTCCAGCGAGGGCATGACAGCCAGCACGCCGCGCTTGGCCAGGCGACCGTGGCCGATTTCGCGGCGCTTCGGGCCCATCATACGGCCGCACTCACCCACCGAGAACGGAGGGAAGTTGTAGTGGAACAGGAAGTTTTCCTTGTACTCACCGGCAACGGCGTCGATGACCTGGCCGTCACGGGCGGTGCCCAAGGTGATGGTCACAATGGCCTGGGTTTCGCCGCGGGTGAACAGCGAGGAGCCGTGGGTACGCGGCAGCACGCCGGTCTTCACGGTGATCGGGCGGACGGTGTCCAGCGCACGGCCGTCGATGCGCACCTTGGTGTCCAGCACCGAGTCACGCATGGTGCGGTATTCCAGCTCGCCGAATTCCTTCGACAGCTCGGCCGGGTTCCAGCCTTCGGCGGCCACGCGGCCTGCCAGGGCTTCGACCACGTCCTTCTTGATTGCCGAGATGGCGTCGCGGCGCTGCAGCTTGTCGCGCACCTGGAAGGCTTCGCCCAGGCGCGGGCCGATGGCTTCCTTCAGGGCGGCGATCAGCGCGTCGTTCTTGGCCGGAGCTTCCCAGGTCGACGGCTTGGTACCGGCTTCGACGGTCAGCTCGTTGATCGCGTTGATGACCTTCTGCATCTCGCGGTGACCGAAGGTCACGGCGCCCAGCATCACTTCTTCGGACAGCAGCGCGGCTTCGGATTCAACCATCAGCACGGCGTTGGAGGTGCCGGCGACGACCAGTTCCAGCTGCGAGTCAGCCAGTTCGCTGACGGTCGGGTTCAGGATGTACTCGCCGTTCCTGTAACCGACCTTGGCAGCGCCGATCGGACCCATGAACGGGGTGCCGGCCAGGGCCAGGGCAGCCGAGGCGCCGATCAGGGCCGGGATGTCACCGTCCACGTCCGGGTTCAGCGACATGACCGTGGCGATGATCTGCACTTCGTTCTTGTAGTCTTCGGGGAACAGCGGGCGGATCGGACGGTCGATCAGACGCGAGATCAGGGTTTCCTTCTCGGTCGCACGGCCTTCACGCTTGAAGAAACCACCCGGGATACGGCCGCCGGCGTAGAACTTTTCCTGATAATCGACGGTCAGCGGGAAGAAGTCCTGGCCTTCGCGCGCGCTCTTGGCGGCGACGGCGGTGACCAGCAGTACGGTGTCGTCCATCTTGACGATGACGGCACCGCTGGCCTGACGGGCGACTTCGCCGGTCTCGAGCGTGACGGTGTGCTTGCCGTACTGGAAGGTTTTGGTGATTTTTGCCACGGAGGGTGTCCTTGGGGATGCTGTCTGCGAATTTGGACCGTCGGCGACCCTTGCCGCCAGCGGGTGGCCGGATCGTTCCGGCCTGAATCGGGGATTGCGGTGCTACAAAACAAAACCGCGGCGCATCGCTGCGCCGCGGGGGATTCGTTGCTTAGCGACGCAGGCCAAGCTTTTCGATCAGGGCCTTGTAACGCTCGACGTCCTTCTTCTTCAGGTAGTCGAGCAGGCTGCGACGGCGGTTGACCATCTGCAGCAGGCCGCGGCGGCTGTGGTGGTCCTTCTTGTGGGTCTTGAAGTGGCCGGTCAGCAGTTCGATGCGGGCGGTCAGCAGTGCAACCTGGACTTCCGGGGAGCCGGTGTCAGCCGAGCTGCGCTTGTTGTCTTCAATGACCTTCTGGGTGTCGATCGACATTTCTTTTTTCTCTGTGATGCGTGGCCGGCAGGAACGCGCTTCGCGCACCGCCAGGCTCGCCGTGGACTACGAGGATGAAACCTGCGCGAGGCAGGCTGCCGGAAAACGGCCGCGAAATTGTAACGGTCGGGGGGCCTCGGAACAAGGTCCGGGGCTGAACCGTCCGGGCCCGGTCAGAGGTTGAAACGACGCTGCGGAGCCAGCAGGCCACTGTCATCGACCTGACCCAACCCCTGGACAGCATCGTCCGGACCGAACACGGCCACCAGACCACGGGGCCACGACAGATCGCGCTGGCGCTGGCCGACGCAGAAGCGGTGGGCCTGGTCGGCATCGAGGTCGACCCGCGGGTATTCAGCCAGGCCGGCCGCCAGCGGCAGCAGCAGCGCGTCCATGCCCGCCTCGTCACCCGCCTCGACCATCGCCCGCAGCTGATCCAGGGTGACCATCGCCGGTTCACGGAACGGCTCCACCCAGAGCCGGCGCAGCGCACTGATATGCGCGCCACAGCCCAGCGCCTCGCCCAGATCGCGGGCCAGGCTGCGGATATAGGTGCCCGAACCGCAGGTCACACGCAGCCGCAACCGCTCCGGCTGCTGCTCGAGCACCTCGATGGCGTGCACCTGCACCTCGCGCTCCGGCGCTTCAATGACGTCACCGCGGCGGGCCTTCACATACAGCGGCTCCCCGCCCTGCTTCAGCGCCGAATAGATCGGGGCGCGCTGGCGGATGCTGCCGGTCAGCGGCGCCAGCGCCGCCTGCAGGGTCTCGGCACTGATCGAAGGCACCGGGCGCTGCAGCAGCACCTGGCCTTCGGCATCGTCGGTGTCGGTGGTCTGGCCCAGCATGATCTCGGCGTCGTAGGCCTTGGCCGAGCCGAGCAGCAGGCCGGCAATCTTGGTCGCCTCGCCGAAGCACAGCGGCAACAGGCCGGTGGCCAGCGGGTCGAGACTGCCGGTATGGCCGCCCTTTTCGGCACGGAACAGGCGACGAGCCACCTGCAGGGCAGCGTTGGAACTCATGCCGGTCGGCTTGTCTAGCAGCAGGATGCCATCCAGGCGGCGGAACTGAATTCGGGTCATGACAGGACGTTGTAGAGCCGAGCCATGCCCGGCTGCCGCAACGCGGCCCGCACAGGCGTCGCGTTGCCGGAATGAAAAGACGCCGGGCATGGGCCCGGCGCTGGCTTATTCTTCGTCGCTCTCGCGACGCTTCTCCGCGGCCAGCGTATCGGGCAGGTCGCGCAGGATGTTGTCGATGTGCTCACCACGGTCGACCGAGTCGTCGTAGTGGAAATGCAGCTCCGGCACGTGGCGCAGCTTCATCGCGCGGGCCAGATCCATGCGCAGGCGGTAGCCCAGCTCCTTCAGGCCTGCCACGGCTTCAGCCGAACGTTCCGGCATCAGCGCGGTGACGAACACCTTGGCATGGGCCATGTCGCGGGTGATTTCCACGTCGGACACGCTCACCGAGGGCAACCCATGCTCGCGCACGGCGTTGTGCACCAGGGTGCCGAGTTCACGGCGCAGCTGGGCGGAGACACGGTCGGTTCGATGGAAAGTCTTGGGCACGAGGAGCTCTTGGTTCAGTTGTCGCCCGACCAACGGTTGGGCGCTACCTTTGATTCGATTGTCGCCCGACCAACGGTCGGGCGCTACAGGTACATGGTAGGGCCCGACCGTTGGTCGGGCCACCTTGCAGCATTACAGGGTGCGCGGCACTTCGATACGCTCGAAGCACTCGATCTGGTCACCCGGCTTGACGTCGTTGTAGGCCTTCACCGCGATACCGCATTCGGTACCGTTGCGGACTTCCTCGACGTTTTCCTTGAAGCGGCGCAGCGATTCCAGTTCGCCTTCGAAGATCACCACGCTGTCGCGCAGCACGCGGATCGGCTTGTTGCGCTTGACCACGCCCTCGATGACCATCGAGCCGGCAACGGCGCCCAGCTTGGAGCTGCGGAACACGTCGCGGACCTCGGCGATACCGATGATCTCTTCGCGGATCTCCACGCCCAGCAGACCGGAGGCCACCTGCTTCACCTGATCGATCACGTCATAGATGATCGAGAAGTAACGCAAGTCGACGCCGTTGGATTCGATGATGCGACGGGCCGAAGCATCCGCACGCACGTTGAAGCCGATGACGGTGGCCTTCGAAGCAGCCGCCGAGTTGGCGTCCGATTCGGTGATGCCGCCCACGCCGGAGTGGATCACGTTGATGCGGATGTCGTCGTTGGACAGCGCGACCAGTGCCTGGCTCAAGGCCTGCACCGAACCCTGCACGTCGGCCTTGATGACCAGGTTGAGGACCTGCTGGCCCTCGCCCTTGCCCAGGGTCGCCATGATGTCTTCCATGCGGCTGCCAGCGGTGGCCACCAGGCGCGATTCACGGCGCTTGGTCTCACGCTGCTGGGCAACGTCCTTGGCCAGGCGCTCGTCCTCGACGACCACGAAGTCGTCACCGGCTTCCGGCACGCCGGACAGGCCCAGGACCTGCACCGGGATGGACGGGCCGGCGAACTCCGGCTGCTTGCCGGTTTCGTCGAACAGCGCACGCACGCGGCCGTACTGGATGCCGCACACCAGGTAGTCGCCCTTCTTCAGGCGGCCCTGCTGCACCAGCACGGTCGCGACCGGGCCACGGCCCTTGTCCAGCGACGATTCGATCACCACGCCCGCGGCGCGGCCTTCGTCGACCGCCTTCAGTTCCAGCAGTTCGGCCTGGATCGAGATGGCGTCCAGCAGGTCGTCGATGCCCAGGCCGGTCTTGGCCGAGATCTCCACCATCTGGGTGTCACCACCGAAGTCTTCGGCCACGACCTGCTCGGACAGCAGTTCGTTCTTGACCCGCATCGGGTCGGCGTCGGACTTGTCGATCTTGTTGATCGCCACGATCAGCGGCACACCCGCCGAACGGGCGTGCTGGATCGCTTCCTTGGTCTGCGGCATGACGCCGTCATCGGCGGCCACGACCAGCACCACGATGTCGGTCAGCTTGGCGCCGCGGGCACGCATCGAGGTGAAGGCAGCATGGCCCGGGGTATCCAGGAAGCTGATCACGCCCTTCGGCGTATCCACGTGGTAGGCACCGATGTGCTGGGTGATGCCGCCGGCTTCGCCGGTGGCGACCTTGGTACGGCGGATGTAATCCAGCAGCGAGGTCTTGCCGTGGTCGACGTGGCCCATGATGGTGACCACCGGCGGACGCTGGGTGGCTTCGCCCTGGTTTTCACCGGTCGAGGCCAGCAGTGCGTCTTCGGCGTCGTTGTCATTGGCACGGATCGCCTTGTGGCCGAGCTCTTCGGTCACCAGCGCAGCGGTGTCATGGTCGATGGACTGGGTGATGGTGGCCATCACGCCCATCTTGAACAGCGCCTTGACCACCTCGCCGCCCTTCAGCGCGAGCTTCTGCGCCAGGTCGGCCACGGTGATCGTGTCGCCGATCGCCACTTCACGCACCACCGGCGCGGTCGGACGCTCAAAGGCGTGCGGACCGGCGTTGTTGCCACCGCGCGACATGTCGCGACGGCCACCCGCCTGGTTACGCCCGCCCGGACGACCACGGGTGTTGCTGTTGTTGCTGTTGCCACGACGCGCGCGGTCGGCCGCCGACAGGTGCATCTGGCCGGCGAAACGGTCGCCCGGGCCACGCTCGTTGCGCGGCGCGCTGCGGTTGTTGCGGTCGTCGTTGCGCGGCGGCGGCGGCGCACTGCGCGGCGCAGCCGGCGCGGCGGCCGGAGCACGCGGCGGGCGCGGCGCGGTTTCATCGATCGGAGCGCGCTTGGGCTTGGTGGCAGCCAGTGCCTCGGCAGCCTTGGCGGCGGCCGCAGCTTCCTCGGCCGCCTTCTTCTCGGCCTCTGCGCGTTCCTTGGCCGCAATCTCTTCCTCACGGGCACGGACGATGGCTTCGTCACGCAGACGATCCTTTTCGGCCAGCGCCTGCTGTTCGGCGAGATTGCGCGCGCGCGACTCTTCCAGCTTGCGCAGGATGTCGGCGCGCTCTTCGTCCGGCGTCATGGCGCGCGCACCATCCTTGACGTAGGTGCGCTTCTGGCGCACCTCGACATTCACGGTCGTCTTGCTGCGACCGGAATTGACCGTCACTTCCTGCTGCTTCCGGCGGTTGAGCGTGATCTTCTTTGCAGACTGATCGGTCTCTTCCGGGGCCTGCTCGGGCTTGCCGTGCGAACGACGAAGGAAGCCCAGGAGCTTCACCTTCTCGGAGCTGGTCACGACCTGGTCGGGACCGCTGAACTTCATGCCGGCACCGGCCAGCTGTTCCAGCAGTTTTTCGACCGGCGTGTTGACCAGTTCGGCAAGCTTGCGGATGGTGGTTTGCTGCGACATTCGGATCCTATGATCTTGTGGGCGCCCCCCCGCATCTGGAGGTGGCGCGGATTCTACGCCCTGAGCGGCTCAGGGCCCTGTTCATTGCCGGCTCATTCGCCGCGTTCCAGTCGGGCGATCTCTTCGGCACGGGCGGCCAGGATCAGCGCAGCGGCGCGCGCCTGATCCAGTCCTTCGATGCCGAAGTCCATGACCTCGTCGGCGGCCAGGTCGGACAGGTCCTCGCTGGTACGCACGCCGTGGCCGGCCAGCGCATATGCGGTGGCTTCGTCCATGCCCTTCAGGGACAGCAGGTCCTGCGCCGGCTGGCCGTCTTCAAGGCCTTCTTCGACTGCCAGGGCCTCATTGAGCAGCGCATCGCGGGCACGAGCGCGCAGCTCTTCGACGATGTCTTCGTCGAAACCTTCCACGGCCAGCAGTTCGCCGACCGGGACATAAGCGATTTCCTCGACGGTGCCGAAGCCTTCGCTGACCAGGATGCCGGCGATCTCTTCGTCCACTTCCAGCTTGTCCATGAACAGCTGGCGGGCCGACGCCTGCTCGGCTTCCGACTTGGCGGTGACCTGGTCCTGGGTCATCACGTTGAGCTGCCAGCCGGTCAGGCGGCTGGCCAGGCGCACGTTCTGGCCGCCCTTGCCGATCGCCTGGGCCAGGCGGTCTTCAGCGACAGCCAGGTCCATCGAGTGCTTGTCTTCATCAACGATGATCGACTGCACTTCGGCCGGCGCCATCGCGTTGATGACGAAGTTGGCCGGGTTGTCGTTCCACAGCACGATGTCCACGCGCTCGCCATTGAGCTCGTTGGACACGGCCTGCACGCGCGAACCGCGCATGCCGATGCAGGCGCCGATCGGATCGGTGCGCTGGTCGTGGGCGAGCACGGCGATCTTGGCGCGGTCGCCCGGATCGCGGGCACAGGCCTTGATTTCCACCAGGCCCTGGCCGACTTCCGGCACTTCCAGCTTGAACAGCTCGATCATGAATTCCGGGGCGGCACGGCTGATGAACAGCTGCGGGCCACGCGGTTCCGAACGGACTTCGGCCAGGTAGCCGCGCACGCGGTCGCCGGCGCGCAGCACGTCGCGCGGAATGCCCTTGTCCTTCGGGATGAAGCCTTCGGCGTTGCCACCGAGGTCGACGTAGATGTTGCCGCGCTCGGCGCGCTTGACCACACCGGTGATCAGCTCACCCACGCGATCCTTCCATGCATCCACGACCTGCTGGCGCTCGGCTTCGCGCACGCGCTGGACGATGACCTGCTTGGCGGCCTGGGCAGCGATGCGGCCGAAATCCGGGTTCTCGATCTGCTCTTCGATGTAGTCGCCGACGTCCACGCCTTCGGCTTCATCGACCGCGTCCATCAGGCGGATCTGGCGATCCGGCGATTCCATGACCACGTCATCGGCCACCACTTCCCAGCGGCGGTAGGTTTCGTAGCTGCCATCCTTGTGGTCGATGACCACGCGGGTCAGCACTTCCTCGTCGGGATAGCGCTTCTTCGCTGCCGAGGCCAGGGCGGCCTCGATGGCATCGAAGATCACTTCACGCGGCACGCCCTTCTCGTTGGCGACTGCGTCGACTACCAGCAACAGTTCCTTGCTCATTGGCTCACTCCGCGCGCGGCTTCTTTGCCGCCGGCTCGTTGGAAGAAGAATTCGTGTTCGGCTTCGGACGCTTCGGTGCCGGACCGGTCGGCTTGCTCGGGGCCAGCCCCAGCGCCACCCAGTCGGGCATGATCCGTGCCTTGTCGATGTTGTCGGCCGACACCACCACTTCGGTCTTGTCGACGATGAAGGTGATGGTGCCAGCGGCCTCGTCGGTCGCCTCGATACGGCCCTGCAGGCGACGACGGTTGTCCTGCGGCAGCTTCAGCGTGACCTTGGCCGATTCACCCTGGTGGCGGGCGAACTGCTCCAGGTTGAACAGCGGGCGATCCACGCCCGGCGAGGACACTTCCAGCGTGTAATTGCCGCTGATCGGGTCTTCGACGTCCAGCTGCGCCGACACTTCGCGGCTGACCCGCTCGCAGTCGTCGACATTGATGATGCGCTCGGGCTGTTCAGCCAGCGGCACGTCGATGTAAAGGCGCAGGGTCGCACCGCCGGGGGCCGGCAGATACTCAACGCCCAGCAGCTCCAGGCCCAGCGACACAACGGTCGGGGCGAGCAGATTCGCGATGTCGGTTGCCTTGTCGCTCACAGCCTGCCTTGATCTCTTGGTTGGGTGCCGGCCTTGGCCGGCGTGAAAACATGACGCCCCGGAAACGACAAAGGGCCCGCTGGGCCCCTTTTTCCGGAAAGACTCCGGTGACTGGATTCCGGTTGCAACCCGCATTGCCTGCCGGTTGCGGCCCTCCTTCCGGGTCTGGACTCCCGCTGGGGAGGCCACCTTCAGGGGTATTGCTAGGTCGCTGATGATAGCGGCTGCACCGCGCTGGTGCAAGGTGCGGGGCTACCCCGAAGCGTCCGCTGCGCTCGCCGGGCATGGCCCGGCGCTACCACCGTGCGGCGTACGGGTAGCGCCGGGCCATGCCCGGCGGATCGAGCACCGCCCCAAAGAAAAACGCCTTCGAAGCAGGACTTCGAAGGCGATTTCTTTACTTGGTAGCGGGGGCAGGATTTGAACCTGCGACCTTCGGGTTATGAGCCCGACGAGCTGCCAGACTGCTCCACCCCGCATCAGAAGCGGAATTATGAGCGATAACTTCAAAACATGCAAGCTTTCCCTCATTCATCAGACCGGTTGGCGCCGATCTGAAGTTGGTAGCGGGGGCAGGATTTGAACCTGCGACCTTCGGGTTATGAGCCCGACGAGCTGCCAGACTGCTCCACCCCGCACCGGAAGTGTTTGAACTGCTGCCCTGCTCTTTCGAGGAGGGCTACCGCAACGATGTTCTGGCTGAACCGCTGCAGTGACAACTCAGGCTGCGCATATTACACGAATCGCGCAGCTTTGTGTCAACTTTTATGCAAGATGCGCAAATGCCTGCTGGCACCAGACCATGATCGGGTTCCAGGCCAGGCCCAGCGCCAGCAGTGCCAGCGCGTTCACGCCCAGCACCAGGCCCAGCACGCGGTCGTTGCTGCGCGGCATGGCCTCGCCCACCGGCTCATCGAAGTACATGACCTTGATGACGCGCAGGTAGTAGAAGCAGCCGACCACGGCGCACAGCACGCCGAGGATGGCCAGCCACAGCAGGCCGCCATTGACGGCAGCGCCCAGCACGGCCAGCTTGGTCCAGAAGCCCAGGAACGGCGGGATGCCGGCCAGCGACGCCATGATGCACAGCACCAGGCCGGCCATCCACGGGTTGCGGGCGTTCAGGCCCTTGAAGTCCTCGATGTTCTCGGCTTCAAAGCCGGCACGCGACAGCGCGATGATCGCGCCGAAGGCGGCGGTGGACATGATGGCGTAGGCCAGTGCGTAGAAAAGCGCTGCGGCATAGCCCTGCGCGCCACCACCGGCGATGCCCATCAGCAGGAAGCCGATGTGCGAGACGGTGGAGAACGCCAGCATGCGCTTGAGGTTGCTCTGCGCGATGGCCATCAGGTTGCCGATGACCAGCGAGACCGCGGCCAGGCCGGCGATCAGCAGCTGCAGTTCGGTCGACAGCGGGCCCACGCCCATCTCCAGCAGGCGGTAGGCCATGCCGAAAGCGGCCAGCTTCGGCGCCGAGCTGATGAACAGCGCGATCGGTGCCGGGGCACCCTGGTACACGTCCGGCAGCCACATGTGGAACGGTGCGGCACCCAGCTTGAAGGCGACGCCGGCGATCATGAACACCGCACCGGTGATCAGCAGCACGCGCTCTTCCGAGTGCGGGATGGCGTCGCGGATGACGTCCAGGTGCAGGCTGCCGGTGGCGCCGTAGATCAGCGACATGCCGTACAGCAGCAGGCCCGAGGCCAGCGAGCCGAGCACGATGTACTTCATCGCCGCTTCCGAGGCCAGGCCGTTCTCACGGTTGCTGGCGACCAGGGCGTAGGAGCACAGCGCCAGCAGTTCCAGGCCCAGGTAGACCATCAGCAGGCTGCCGGCCGACACCAGGATCATCATGCCGGCGGTGCCGAACAGGATCAGCACCGGGATCTCGCCCTGGAACAGGTTGCGGTCACGCAGGTAACGCCAGCCATAGACCAGGGTCAGGCCGCTGAGCAGCACGATCCCGGTCTTCATCACGTCCGCAGCGGTATCGCGCACGAACATGCCATGGAAGACCTCCCCCTGCCCGCCCACGCCGGTGGCCAGCATGAACAGCACCACGGCCAGCGCAGCGAGCGAGAACAGGTGGGTGACGATCTTGTTCCGGTTGCTGACGAACAGGTCGAGGATCATCAGGGCGAAAGCGCTGCCGATCAGCACCAGCTCGGGAGCGAGCGGTGGCAGGTCAGCGGCGGTCAATGGCAGCAGCGGCGAGGTGGTCATCATCAAATCCTGGAATTACAGCAGCTTGCTGGATGCGATCTGCATCGCCAGCTTCGCGATCGAGGGCTCCATCAGGTCGGTCAGCGGCTTGGGGTAGATGCCCAGCGCCAGCACGCCGATGGCGAACACGCCCAGCACCAGCCATTCGCGGCCGTTGATGTCCTTCAGTTCGGCCACGTGGCTGTTGGCCACCTCGCCGAAGAAGATGCGCTTGTACAGCCACAGGGTGTAGGCGGCACCGATGATCAGGGTGGTGGCCGCGCCCAGTGCGATCCACGGATTACGCTGGAAGGCCGACAGGATGACCATGAACTCACCGACGAAACCGCTGGTGCCCGGCAGGCCGGCATTGGCCATGAAGAACAGCATGGCGAAGGTGGCGAACCACGGCATCACGTTGACCACGCCGCCGTAATCGGCGATGCGGCGGCTGTGCATGCGGTCGTACAGCACGCCGACGCAGGAGAACATCGCACCGGACACGAAGCCGTGCGAGATCATCTGCACCATGGCGCCCTGCAAGCCCAGGCGGGCGGCATCGGCGTTGCCGGCCTCACGCACCAGCCACAGGGCGATGAAGGTGCCCAGGGTGACGAAGCCCATGTGCGCGATCGACGAATAGGCGATCAGCTTCTTCATGTCGTCCTGCACCAGAGCGACCAGGCCGACGTAGATCACCGCGATCAGCGACAGCGCGATCACCAGCCAGGCCCATTCCTGCGACGCGTCCGGGACGATCGGCAGGTTGAAGCGCAGGAAGCCGTAGCCACCGATCTTCAGGGCGATGGCGGCGAGGATCACCGAACCGGCGGTCGGCGCTTCCACGTGCGCGTCCGGCAGCCAGGTGTGCACCGGGAACATCGGCACCTTGACCGCGAAGGCGATCAGGAAGGCGAAGAAGATCCAGGTCTGTTCCTTGGCCGACAGCGGCAGCGCGTACAGGTCGGCCAGCTGGAAGCTGCCGCCCTTCATGTACAGGTAGATCAGCGCCACCAGCATCAGCACCGAGCCGAGGAAGGTGTACAGGAAGAACTTCAGCGCGGCGTAGATGCGGCGCGGGCCGCCCCAGACACCGATGATCAGGAACATCGGGATCAGCATCGCCTCGAAGAACACGTAGAACAGCATCGCGTCCGTCGCGGCGAAGATGCCGACGGTGACGCCTTCCAGGATCAGGAAGGCCGCCACGTACTGGTTCACGCGCTTGTCGATGGCGCTCCAGGCGCCGATCAGGGCAAGCACGCTGACCAGGGTGGTCAGCAGGATCAGCGCCACGGCAATGCCGTCCACGCCCAGGTTGTAGCCGATCTTGTACGCCGGGATCCAGGCATGGGTCTCGACGAACTGCAGGCCGTCGATGCCCGCGTTGTAGCCGCTCAGCAGCGAGAGGCTTGCAACGAAGGTGAGCACCGCGACACCCAGCGACGCCCAGCGGGCGGTCTGCGCATCACGGATCGCAAGGATCAGGGCACCACCGATGATCGGCAGCCAGATGAGGACACTGAGTAGAGGCCAGTTCGACACGTCTTCTTATTCCGTACAGGTCATCAACGCAGGTAATGCATCAGCACGCCCAGCAGGGCAATCAGGCCGATGATCATCGCGAAGGCGTAGTGATAGAGGAAACCGGATTGGGTACGACGCAGCACGCCGGCTGCAACGTCCACAACACGTGCCGAGAGATTGACCACGCCGTCGACGATGTTGCTGTCGATCCAGCGCGAGACCTTGCCCAGCTTGACGCTGCCGCCGGCAAAGCCATCGATCCACAGCTTGTCGAAGCCGTACTTGTTTTCCAGCACCGAAACGATCGGGGCGAAGGTCTTGCGCGCCTTGCCCGACAGGTCCGGCTTCCAGAGGTAGAACAGCGCGGCCAGCAGGAAGCCCGCGAGGGTCAGCCAGAACGGCGGCAGCATCATGCCGTGCAGCGCGAACGCGACCGGACCATGGAACTCTTCACCCAGGAACGCGACGGTGTTCTTGGCCGGATCGTAGAAGTCGACGATGCCGGTGAAGAACGTCTGCGCCTGGCCCTTGATCGCCTCGTGCGCATGCTGGCCCGCCCAATCGGTGCCATGCAGCATCGGGCCGATGCTGAAGAAACCGATGGCGATCGACGGGATGGCCAGCAGGATCAGCGGCAGGGTCACCACCCACGGGGTTTCGTGCGGCTCATGCGGACCGTGGCCATGGCCGTGGTCGTGGTCGTCATGGGCATCGCCATGGTGGGCGTCGGCGGCGTGGTGATCGTCATGGCCATGGCCATGATCGTCGTGCGCGTCGCGGAAGCGTTCCTTGCCATGGAAGGTCATGAACAGCAGGCGGAAGCTGTAGAAGCTGGTCACCAGCACGCCACCCAGCACTGCCCAGTAACCATAGGTGGCCACCCAGCTGTTCTGCATGTGGGCGTGGATCTCGGCCGCCTCGATGATGGTGTCCTTCGAATAGAAGCCGGAGAAGAACGGCGTACCGACCAGGGCCAGCGTACCGATCCACATGGTGACGAAGGTGATCGGCATGTACTTGCGCAGGCCGCCCATCTTGCGCATGTCCTGCTCGTGGTGCATCGCGATGATGACCGAGCCGGCGCCCAGGAACAGCAGCGCCTTGAAGAAGGCGTGGGTCATCAGGTGGAACACGGCCGCCGAATAGGCCGACACGCCCAGGGCGACGGTCATGTAGCCCAGCTGCGACAGCGTGGAGTACGCGACGACGCGCTTGATGTCGTTCTGCACGATGCCGATCAGGCCGGTGAAGAACGCGGTGGTGGCACCGATGAACAGCACGAAGTTCAGCGCGGTCTGCGACAGCTCGAACAGCGGCGACATGCGGGTGACCATGAAGATACCGGCGGTCACCATCGTCGCGGCGTGGATCAGTGCCGAGATCGGGGTCGGGCCTTCCATCGAGTCCGGCAGCCACACGTGCAGCGGGACCTGGGCCGACTTGCCCATGGCGCCGATGAACAGGCAGATGCAGATGACGGTGGCGATCGACCAGATCACCGGCTCGTTCAGCAGCTGCATGCCCAGGATCGTGCCGTCCCAGATCTGCAGCTGGGCGCGCGGGTCAGCCAGCATGCCGGCCTGCGAGAACACCTGCGAGTAGTCCAGGGTGCCGAACACCCACAGCACGCCGGCGATGCCCAGCAGGAAGCCGAAGTCACCGACGCGGTTGACCAGGAACGCCTTCATGTTGGCGAAGATCGCGGTCGGGCGCTTGAACCAGAAGCCGATCAGCAGGTACGACACCAGGCCCACCGCTTCCCAGCCGAAGAACAGCTGCAGGAAGTTGTTGCTCATCACCAGGGTGAGCATCGAGAAGGTGAACAGCGAGATGTAGCTGAAGAACCGCTGGTAGCCCGGATCGTCCTGCATGTAGCCGATCGTGTAGATGTGGACCAGCAGCGACACGAAGGTCACCACCACCATCATCATCGCGGTCAGCTTGTCGACCATGAAGCCGACGTGGGCCGAGTACTGGCCGACTTCAAAGAACGTGTAGATGTTCTGGTTGAACGGCTGCGCACCGCCCCAGAGCAGCTGGTAGAGCGTGTACATCGACAGGCCGCAGGCAACCGCAACGCCGAGGATGGTGATGGTCTGCGCGCCGAAGCGCTTGACCTGGCGACCGAACAGGCCGGCGATGATGCTGCCGAACAGCGGTGCAAGCACCACTGCGATCAACAGACTCTTGGAGAGAGTGATTTCCATCTGTGGATCAGCCCTTCAACGAATCGACTTCGCCGACATTGATCGTGCGGCGGGTACGGAACAGGGTCACCAGGATCGCCAGGCCGATGGCGGCTTCCGCGGCGGCGACGGTCAGGATGAAGAACACGAACAGCTGGCCGGACGGATCGCCCAGCTGACGCGAGAACGCGACGAAATTGACGTTCACCGACAGCAGCATCAGCTCGATCGACATCAGCAGGACGATGACGTTCTTCCGGTTGAGGAAGATGCCGGCCAGGCTGATGGCGAACAGCACCGCGCCCAGCGCAAGCATGTGGCCAAGGGTAATCACGGCTGGGTCTCCTCGCCGGTGGCCGGCTTGCTGTTGCTGTGCACGACCGGCGCTTCGGCGCCCATCTTGACCATGCGCAGGCGCTGGCCGGCCTTGACCATGGTCTGCTCGCCCGGGTTCTGGCTCTTCACGCCGGTACGGCGACGCAGGGTCAGCATCACGGCGGCAACCACGGCCACGGTCAGGATGACCGCAGCGAACTCGAACGGCAGCAGGTATTCGGTGAACAGCGTGCGCGCAAGCCAGGTGACGTTGGAGCTGTCGGCAGCGACCGCGGCGGCGTTGTCGGCGGGGAACGGGGTAACCGCCCTGCCCTTCACGCCGATCAGGATCAGCATCTGGACCAGCATGGCCACGGCAACGATCAGGCCGACCGGCAGGTAGCGGACCCAGCCCTCACGCATCTTGGTGGGATCGATGTCCAGCATCATCACCACGAACAGGAACAGCACCATCACCGCGCCGACATACACCAGCACCAGTGCCACACCGAGGAACTCGGCGCCGACCAGCAGCCAGACGCAGGCGATGGAGAAGAAGGTCAGCACCAGGCAGAGCACGGCGTGAACCGGGTTGCGCACGCTGATCACCGCACCGGCCGAAACCGTTGCCGCGATGGCGAACACCCAGAAAGCGATATTTACCCAATCCATCTCTCGACCTCAGCGGTAAGCGGCATCGGCGGCGCGACGCTCGGCGATCTCGGACTCGAGACGGTCGCCCAGGGCCAGCAGCTGCGGCTTGGTAACGATGTTTTCGCCACGATTCTCGAAGTGGTACTCGAGGATGTGGGTTTCGACGATCGAGTCCACCGGGCAGCTTTCTTCACAGAAGCCGCAGAAGATGCACTTGAACAGATCGATGTCATAGCGCGTGGTACGGCGGGTGCCGTCTTCGCGCTTGGCCGAGTCGATGGTGATGGCCAGTGCCGGGCACACCGCTTCGCACAGCTTGCAGGCGATGCAGCGCTCTTCACCGTTGGGGTAACGGCGCAGGGCGTGCAGGCCACGGAAGCGCGGCGACTGCGGGAACTTCTCCATCGGGTACATCATCGTGTACTTGGGCTTGAAGCTGTACTTCAAGGTCAGCCAGAGACCGGCCAGCAGTTCGAGCAGCAGCAGGCTCTTGAAGTAATGGGTAATCCTGTTCATCACTTTAGACGCCCTTTTGAATCACGCCGAAGAACACCATGACGGCGGTAACCGCGATCCACAGAATGGCCAGCGGGATGAAGACCTTCCAGCCCAGGCGCATGATCTGGTCGTAGCGGAAGCGCGGGAAGCTGGCACGGAACCAGATGTAGGCACTGGCGAAGAAGAACACCTTGACGAACAGCCACGGTGCACCGCCCTTCCAGATCCAGTCGACCAGCGGCGAGACATCGCCGAAGTTGACCCAGCCCTGGATCGGGCTCAGCCAGCCGCCGAGGAAGAAGATCGAGATCAGGAAGCTGATCAGGATCATGTTCGCGTATTCGGCCAGGAAGAACAGGGCGAAGGCACCGCCGGAGTACTCGACCATGTGGCCGGCGACGATTTCCGACTCGCCTTCCACCACGTCGAACGGCGCGCGGTTGGTTTCAGCCACGCCCGACACCCAGTAGATGACGAACAGCGGGAACAGCGGCAGCAGGAACCAGTCGAAGAAACCGGAATTGCCGGCCTGCGCCATCACGATGTTGCTCAGGTTCAGGCTGCCCGACGCGATCATCACGCCAACCAGGGCGAAGCCCATGGCGATTTCGTAGCTGATCATCTGTGCCGAGGCGCGCATCGCACCCAGGAACGCATACTTCGAGTTGGATGCCCAACCGGCCAGGATGATGCCGTAGATGCCCAGCGAGGTCATCGCCAGCAGATACAGCAGGCCGGCGTTGGCGTTGGACAGCACGATCTGCGAATCGAAGGGCACCACCGACCAGGCCGCGAAGGCCGGCGCCAGGGTGATCAGCGGTGCCAGCAGGTAGATCGCCTTGTTGGCACTGCTCGGCTGGACCACTTCCTTGAACAGCAGCTTGAAGACGTCGGCGAAGGCCTGGAAGATGCCCATGCCCACGTACATCGGGCCGTGGCGGACGTGCATCCAGCCGATCAGCTTGCGTTCCCAGACCACATAGAAGGCCACCGAGATGATCACCGGAACGGTGATCACCAGGATCTTCAGGATGATCCAGATCAGCGCGCCGATGTCACCGAGGCCAAGCAGCCACTGGTGCAGCGGGTCGACCGCGTTCAACAGCAATTCGTTCATGCAGCCACCACCGATACGCGAGCGGCACCCAGCGGCGCGGTCGCGCCGTGGCCCGATTCAATCCAGACCGAACCCGCAGCGACGCGGGCGTCGACCACCACCGGCAGGGTGGCCTTGCCGGCATCGGTGCCGACCTTGGCCATCTGCCCTTCCTGCAGCTGCAGGCGAGCGGCATCTTCAGCGTTCAGCACGATGCGCGGGGCGTTGTTGAGCGGATGCGACTGCAGCGCCGGGGCGCGACGGACCACCGCATCGGTGCGGTAGATCGCGGCGGTCGAAGCCACTTCCAGGCCTTCGCCGGCGACCACAGGCTGCGCCGAAGCGGCAACGGCGACCGAAACCGGGGCCAGGCTGGCACGCAGGCCGGCCAGGTCGGTGAAGTCGAAACCGGCCACGGCCAGCTCGCCGCCCAGGGCGCGCAGCACGCGCCAACCCTCACGGGCCTCGCCCGGCAGCTTGCCGCCGGCACGGGCCAACTGCTCGCGACCATCGAGGTTGGTCAGGGTGGCGTCGATTTCCGGCAGCGCACCGATCGGCAGGATCACGTCGGCGACGTCGCGGGTCGAGGTACAGGCGAACTGACTGAAGGCCACCACCTGGGCACCCACCAGCGCCTTGCGCGCGGCGGGTGCGTCGGCGAAGTCCAGGCCCGGCTCCAGGCCGTACACCACGTAGGCCTGGCGCGGCTGCGCCAGCATGGCGGCCACGTCCTTGCCGGCCGGCAGCACGCCGGCGCGGGTCAGGCCCACGGCATTGGCGCCCTGCGGGATGCGGCACAGCTTGGCACCGGTGGCGGCAGCGAAATCACGCGCAGCGGCGCGGATCGCGGCAGCCTGCGGGTGGTTCTCGGCGATGCCACCGACGATCAGTACGGTGTTGTTGCCGCCCTGCACTGCCGAGCGCAGCTCTGCGTTGGCCAGCGCGTCGACGAACTTCGACGGCGCAACGATCTGCTTGCCGGCGATGCTGAAGGCGAAGTCGAAGTCCACCGGGTTGACGACGTGGATCTTCGCGCCGTTGGTGGTCTGCGCCTTGCGCAGGCGGGCGTGCAGCAGCGGCAGTTCGTGGCGGATGTTGCTGCCCAGAACGACGATGCGGTCGGCGCCTTCGATTTCGGCCAGCGGCAGGCCGAACACTTCGGCGGTGGCGGCGTCGGAGAAATCGCGGTTGTTGATGCGGTGGTCGATGTTGCTCGAGCCCAGGCCCTTGGCCAGGCGGGCCAGCAGCGCACCTTCCTCGTTCGAGGTGGACGGATGCACCAGCACGCCCAGGTTGTCGCCCTGGTTCGTCTTGAGAATCTCGGCGGCCGCGGCCAGGCCTTCGGCCCAGCTCACTTCCTTCCACTCGCCATTGACCTTGCGCAGCGGCTTGACCGCACGGTCTTCGCTGTACAGGCCCTGGTGCGAATAGCGGTCACGGTCGGACAGCCAGCACTCGTTCACCGCTTCGTTGTCGCGCGGCACGGTGCGCAGCACTTCGCCGCGACGTACGTGCAGGAACAGGTTCGAACCCATCGCGTCGTGGTAGCCCAGCGATTCGCGCGCGGTCAGTTCCCACGGGCGGGCGCGGAACTGGAACACCTTGTTGGTCAGCGCACCGACCGGGCAGACGTCGACGACGTTGCCCGACAACTCGGTGGTCAGCGGCTTGCCGTCGAAGGTACCGATCTGCAGGTTCTCACCGCGGTACATGCCACCCAGTTCGTAGGTACCGGCAACGTCGGCGGTGAAGCGGACGCAGCGGGTGCACTGGATGCAGCGGGTCATCTCGGTGGCGACCAGCGGGCCCATGTCCTCGTCCGGCACCACGCGCTTGCGCTCGTTGAAGCGGCTGACCGAACGGCCATAGCCCAGCGACACGTCCTGCAGCTCGCACTCGCCGCCCTGATCGCAGATCGGGCAGTCCAGCGGGTGGTTGATGAGCAGGAACTCCATCACCGAGCGCTGGAACTTCAGTGCCTTTTCGCTGCGGGTGGCGACCTTCATGCCGTCCATCACCGGGGTAGCGCAGGCCGGCGCCGGCTTCGGCGACTTCTCCACGTCCACCAGGCACATGCGGCAGTTGGCGGCAATCGGCAGCTTCTCGTGGTAGCAGAAGCGCGGAATCGAAATGCCGGCCTTGTCGGCCGCCTGGATGATCATCGAACCCTTGGGCACGACCAGGGACTTGCCATCGATTTCGATGGTCACGTGATCCGGTGGCACGTTCGGGTTTACGGGTTGCGCGCTCATGCGGCGGCTGCCTCCACCTTCTTGCCGTCAACCATCGAATGACCGTTGACGATGTAGTACTCGAATTCGTCCCAGAACTGGCGCAGGAAGCCCTGGATGGGCCATGCAGCCGCTTCACCGAACGCACAGATGGTGTGGCCTTCGATCTGGCCGGCCACCGCCTTCAGCTGGTGCAGGTCTTCCATCGTGGCCTTGCCGGCGACGATGCGCTCCAGCACGCGGTGCATCCAGCCGGTACCTTCACGGCACGGGGTGCACTGGCCACAGGATTCCTTGTGGAAGAACTGGCTGATGCGGCAGGCGAACTTGACGCAGCACACGCTGTCGTCGAGCACCACGATCGCACCCGAACCCAGGCCGGAGCCCAGCGCACGGATGGTGTCGTAGTCCATCGGCAGGTCCTTCAGCTCGGCCGCGGTCAGCACCGGCATCGACACGCCGCCCGGGATCGCGCCCTTCAGGGTGCGGCCCGGACGCAGGCCACCGGCCATTTCCAGCAGATCGTGGAATTTGGTGCCCAGCGGCACTTCGAAGTTGCCGCCGTTCTGAACGCAGCCGGACACCGAGAAGCACTTCGGGCCGCCGTTGGCGGTCAGGCTCAGGCCCTTGAACCACTCCGGTCCGTTGCGGATGATCGCCGGCACCGAACCATAGGTTTCGGTGTTGTTGATCGTCGACGGCTTGCCGTACAGGCCAAAATTGGCCGGGAACGGCGGCTTGTAACGCGGCTGGCCCTTCTTGCCTTCCAGCGATTCCATCAGCGCGGTTTCTTCGCCGCAGATGTAGGCGCCAGCGCCCAGCGCGCCGTAGATGTCGATGTCCACGCCGCTGCCGAGGATGTTCTTGCCCAGCCAGCCGTTCGCATAGGCATCGGCCAAGGCCTGTTCGAAGTGCTCGAACGGCTCATGGTGGAACTCACCGCGCAGGTAGTTGTAGCCCACGGTCGAACCGGTGGCGTAGCAGGCGATCGCCATGCCTTCCACCACCGAATGCGGGTTGTAGCGCAGGATGTCGCGATCCTTGCAGGTGCCCGGCTCGGATTCGTCCGAGTTGCAGAGGATGTACTTCTGCATGTTGCCCTTGGGCATGAAGGACCACTTCAGGCCGGTCGGGAAGCCTGCGCCACCGCGGCCGCGCAGGCCCGAGGCCTTGACCATCTCGATGACCTGCTCCGGCGGGATCTTCTCTTCGAGGATCTTGCGCAGGGCGGCGTAGCCACCGGTCTTCAGGTAGCTTTCGTACGACCACGGGGTGTCGTAATGCAGGGTGGTGTAGACCACCTGGTGCGGCAGCGGCGCGGGGCCGACCGGACCCTTGGATTCGTGGTGATGTGCCATGCCCTTACTCCAGCCCGTCCAGCAGCTCGTCGACCTTTTCCAGGGTCAGACGCTCATGGTAGTGACCGTTGATGACCATCATCGGCGCGCCACCGCAACCGGCCAGGCACTCTTCCTCGCGCTTGAGGTAGACGCGGCCGTCCGGGGTCGATTCACCGTGTTTGATGCCCAGCTTCTTCTCGCAATGGCGGACGATGTCCTCGGCGCCATTGAGCCAGCAGCTGATGTTGGTGCAGATGGCCACGTTGTTGCGGCCCACCTTCTCGGTCTCGAACATCGAGTAGAAGCTGGCGACCTCGTAGGCCCACACCGGCGGCAGATCAAGGTACTTGGCCACGCCGGCGATCAGCTCGTCGGTAAGCCAGCCCTCGTTCTGTTCCTGGGCCGCATGCAGGCCCTGCAGCACGGCAGAGCGCTTGCGGTCCGGCGGGAACTTGGACAGCCAGTGATCGATGTGAGCGCGGGTCTTGTCGCTCAGCACCACCATCGGGTCGACGTCGCGCGCCGCCTCGAAATTACCTGTCGCCTTCATCGGCCGACCTCAGCGAAATGCATAACGTGAAATTCCAGAAACTGCGGCGCCGGCTTGCGCCGGCTGCCTGCAGCGGGCGTTGGCGTGGCGGACGGCATTACCGGTCAACCTCGCCGAACACCAGGTCGTAGGTACCGATCATCGCCACCACGTCGGCCAGCATGTGGCCGCGCACGACCGAATCGATCGAGGACAGGTGGGCGAAGCCCGGTGCGCGCAGGTGCACGCGGAACGGCTTGTTGGCGCCATCGGAGACCAGGTAGCAGCCGAACTCGCCCTTGGGCGCTTCCACTGCCGCATAGGTCTCGCCGGCCGGCACGCAATAGCCTTCACTGAACAGCTTGAAGTGATGGATCAGCGCTTCCATGTCGTCCTTCATGTCCTCGCGCTTGGGCGGAGCGACCTTGAAGTTCTTCACCATCACCGGGCCCGGGTTGGCCTTCAGCCACGCCACGCACTGCTTGATGATGCGGTTGGATTCGCGCATTTCGGCAACGCGGACCAGGTAACGGTCGTAGCAGTCGCCTTCCTTGCCCAGCGGGATGTCGAAATCGACGGCATCGTACTTGGCGTACGGACGCTTCTTGCGCAGGTCCCAGGCAATGCCCGAGCCGCGCAGCATCACGCCGGTCATGCCCCACTGGTGGGCCAGTTCCGGAGTGACCACGCCGATACCGACGGTACGCTGCTTCCAGATGCGGTTGTCGGTCAGCAGGGTTTCGTATTCGTCGATGCGCTTGGGGAACTCGACGGTGAAGTTCTCCAGGAAGTCGAGCAGCGAGCCTTCACGCGAAGCATTGAGCTGCTTCAGCGCCTTGCCCTTGTGCCAGCGCGATTCCTTGTACTTCGGCATGTGGTCCGGCAGGTCGCGGTAGACACCGCCCGGACGGTAGTACGCCGCGTGCATGCGCGCGCCGGAGACCGCTTCATAGCAGTCCATCAGCTCTTCGCGCTCGCGGAAGGCGTACAGCATCACCGCCATCGCACCCAGGTCGAGCGCGTTGGAGCCCAGCCACATCAGGTGGTTGAGGATGCGGGTGATTTCGTCGTACATGGTGCGGATGTACTGCGCACGCTCCGGCGCCTCGATGCCCATCAGGGTCTCGATCGCGCGCACGTAGGCGTGCTCGTTGCACATCATCGACACGTAATCCAGGCGATCCATGTAGCCGATCGACTGGTTGAACGGCTTGGACTCGGCCAGCTTTTCGGTACCACGGTGCAGCAGGCCCACGTGCGGGTCGGCGCGCATGATGGTTTCGCCGTCCATTTCCAGGATCAGGCGCAGCACACCGTGCGCGGCCGGATGCTGCGGGCCGAAGTTCATGGTGTAGTTGCGGATTTCCTGCCGGCTTTCGGCGGCGTTGCTGGCGAATGCTTCGCCGGCCTGGTGTACGTGGCTCACTTCACTGCCTCCTGCGCGCGCTCACCTTCTGCGGTCTGCAGACGGGCGTCGTCGCGGATCACGCGCGGCACGCCGACGCGCGGCTCCACCGAGGTGACCGGTTCGTAGATCACGCGCTTCTTTTCTTCGTCGTAGCGGACTTCGACATTGCCGATCAACGGGAAGTCCTTGCGGAACGGATGGCCGACGAAACCGTAGTCGGTCAGGATCCGGCGCAGGTCCGGGTGGCCTTCGAAGATCACGCCGTACAGGTCGAACGCTTCGCGCTCGAACCAGTTCAGGCCCGGCCAGATGCTGGTCAGCGACGACACCACCGGCAGCGCTTCGTCAGGGGCGAAGCACCGCAGGTGCATCATCAGGTTGTGCTGGTACGAGCGCAGCTGGGCGACCACGGCGAAGCGCTGGGTCGGCATGTGCTGCGGGCGGGCACCGTCGGCGCCGTTTTCCTCGGTGGGGAACTCGCCCCACGCGAAGCGGCCCTGGGCCTTGCCTTCGACGCCGCGACTGAAGCCCTGAGAAGACACGTCGGCGGTGTCCCATTCGTCGGAGCCATAACCAAGGTAGTCGACGCCGCAGAGATCCACGGCCTGTTCGAAACCAAACTCGTCACGCAGCGCCAGGGCGGTGGCGTGCCACTCGGCGGCAGGCACTTCCAGCGTCACTTCGCCGCGGGGTTCGACCACGATGACTTTCGCACCAGCGAAACGTGCGGACAGTCGGTCGATGAAGGATGCTTGCTCTGCCATGGGGGCTTGGCGCGCTCTTGTCAGGTGAAGGGGTCAGCGGGCGATGGTCTGTGTACGCCAGATCTTCTTCTGCAGCTGCAGGATCCCGTACACCAGCGCCTCGGCGGTCGGCGGGCAGCCCGGGACGTAGACGTCCACCGGCACCACGCGATCACAGCCGCGCACCACAGAATAGGAGTAGTGGTAATAGCCGCCACCGTTGGCGCAGCTACCCATCGAGATGACCCACTTCGGGTCCGGCATCTGGTCGTAGACCTTGCGCAGCGCGGGGGCCATCTTGTTAACCAGGGTACCGGCCACGATCATCACGTCGGACTGACGCGGCGACGGGCGGAACACCACGCCGTAGCGGTCAAGGTCCAGGCGCGCGGCGCCGGCGTGCATCATCTCGACCGCGCAGCAGGCCAGACCGAAGGTCATCGGCCACATCGAGCCGGTGCGCGCCCAGTTCAGCAGTGCATCGACGCTGGTGGTGACGAAGCCCTTTTCCAGCAGCGGGTTGTCGCCTTCCGGCCGCAGGATGTCATCAACCCGGCCTTCCGGCGTGGGGTTGTTCATTAGGCCATCGAGAGTCTGAATCACTCCCATTCCAGCGCTCCCTTCTTCCAGACGTAAATGAAACCGAGGAACAGCATGCCGACGAACAGGCCCATGGTGATGAGCGAACGGGCACCCAGCTCCATGAAGACCTGGGTCCACGGCACGATGAAGATGATTTCCAGGTCGAAGACGATGAACTGGATCGCGATCAGGTAGTAGCGCACGTCGAACTTCATGCGCGCGTCTTCGAAGGCCTCGAAGCCGCACTCGTACGGCGACAGCTTTTCCAGATCGGGGCGGCGGGGACCGAGGAATCGACCAACCAGCATCAGCGTAACGCCGATACCGGTGGCAACGATCAGAAACAGCAGAGACGGCAAATATTCGGCCAGCACAGCGATTCTCTCTTGCCTCTGCCGCCGCGCCTGCAGGCGCTTTGGCATGGGGGAGTGGACGGGAATCTGCCTGGCGCCTTGCGCGCCAGACGAACCCGCTTTACTTACAAATGGTGCCCAAGAGGGGACTCGAACCCCTACGACTTGCGTCGCTACCACCTCAAGGTAGTGCGTCTACCAATTCCGCCACCTGGGCAAACGATCACATCAGACTATCTTCCCGATGCGCCGCGTATTGTAACCGGCTTCAGTCTTTCTGGGAGCCTTCCGAAGGCTTTTCTTCACCAGAAACCGAAGATTCCGCCTGAGCCGGCACATTCGCGGCCGGAACCGGGGCGGCCGGGACCGCATCGGCCTTCGGAACGGCCGGCAGCTCGCCCGCCGGAGCCGCCGGAGCGACGGCCGCCGGAGCGGACATCAGGCCCAGATCCTGGTCGGCCGCCGGGCGGCTGCCATGACCGGCATACCAGGCCATGAAGAGGCTGATGCCGAAGAACACGACAGCCAGCCACTTGGTCGATTTGGACAGGAAGTTCGAGGCGCCACGCGCACCGAACACCGTACCCGAGGCACCGGCACCAAAGCCCGAACCCGCCGCCGCACCCGAACCACGCTGCATCAGGATCAGCGCGATCATGGCCACAGCGACCAGCACGTAGACGACATTGAGGATCAACATCAGCATTGGAAACCGCCCTCGGACAAAACTTCTAGGATTAGTTCGCGGCCGCCGCCCTTGCGATGGCCAGGAAGTCCGCGGCCACCAGGGAGGCGCCGCCGACCAGCCCACCATCGACATCCGGCTGCGCGAACAGTTCCCCGGCATTGTCGGGCTTCACGCTACCGCCGTAAACAATGGGCAGTGAATCAGCGATTCTAGCATCGATGCGCGCGACTTCGCCACGGATGAACGCGTGCACCTGCTGCGCCTGCTCCTTGGTGGCGGTACGGCCGGTACCGATGGCCCAGACCGGCTCGTAGGCGACCACGGCCTTGGCGAAACCGGCCGCGCCGACCAGCTCCAGCACCGGCGCCAGCTGGCTGGCGATGACCGCTTCAGTCTGCCCGGCCTCGCGCTGTTCCAGGGTCTCGCCCACGCACAGCACCGGCACCAGGCCGGCGTGCTGGGCGGCGGCGAACTTGCGTGCGACCAGCTCGCTGCTTTCATGGTGGTACTGGCGACGCTCGGAATGGCCGACCAGGCCATAGCGGGCCCCGACCTCGACCAGCATGGCCGCGCAGACTTCGCCGGTGTAGGCGCCCTTCTCGTTGCTGCTCACGTCCTGTGCGCCAAAGGCCAGGCCGGCCTCGCCGAAGTCCTCGACCAGCTCCCCCAGGTAGGGCAGCGGCGGCAGGATCACCACGTCCACCCCCTCCAGCGGCAGCCCGGCGGCCACCTGCCCCAGCAGTTCATTGGCGAATTGACGGCTGCCATGCAGCTTCCAGTTTCCGGCGACGATCTTGCGGCGCATGAGCGGGTGGCTCCTGTGTGAAGTCAGCCGGTCATGATACCCGTTACGGCAAAAATCCGTTTCCGTGTAAGCGGTTACATGGATTTTCAGCCAACGGCGCGGCCCCTCGTGGCGGGGCTTGGTTAGGTTGGTCGCGGAGAGCCCGGTTGGATGGGTGGGCTTGGCCGGGCGGGTGGGGATGGCGGGGGACGCCGTAAACCCTTCCCTGGGGGCTTGGCCGCGGCATCCATGCCGCGGACACCCCCGCCAGCCCCGCCCGCCCGGCCCCTGACACATTCCGGCGGTTCCGCCCGCCACGGAAAGAAAAAGAAGATCAAAAGCAAAAGCGGCATTGCGGGTGGCTGCCGGGCTGGACCAGCCCCCTACCCCGCTTCGATCTGACAGATCTCCTCCACGCATGGCGTGGATCTACCGTGTCGACCAAGGTCGACACCTACCCACCGTCACCGGGAGACTGTCGAAGGCGGGGCGGTGTGGGTTGGCAGGACCGTTGGCGCCATGGATGGCGCCATCGAGCCCCCATGGACGGGTTCACGGCGTGTCCTGCCAACCCACGCCGCCCCGCCCAACACGCAGAAACCCAGAGCCGATCTGGCTTTGGGCCTTGGCTTTGGCTTCGGCCTCTGCGGGTGCAGGGTGCAACCCTGCAAAGAAAAAGGCCGCCTTTCGGCGGCCTCACTTCTCTTTACTTCAGCTTGATCTCGCGCAGGCGTTCCTCGAGGAAGCCGTGGGCGGTGATCGCCTCCGGGTACCGGCTCGGGTTCTCCGGGGTGATGCAGGACGGCAGCACGTCGATCAGGAAGTCCGGGTTCGGGTGCAGGAAGAACGGCACCGAGTAGCGCGGCTGGCGCGCCAGCTCACCCGGAGGATTGACCACACGGTGGATCGTCGACGGATACACGTGGTTGGTCAGGCGCTGCAGCATGTCGCCGATGTTGACCACGATCGTGTCCGCGTCTGACGTAAACGGCACCCACTCGCCCTCATGCGACTGCACTTCCAGGCCCGCGGCGCTGGCACCGACCAGCAGGGTGATGAAGTTGATGTCGCCATGGGCACCGGCACGCACGTTCGGGATGTCGTCGGTGGTGATCGGCGGGTAATGGATCGGGCGCAGGATCGAATTGCCGAAGTTGGTCTTGTCGGCGAAGAAGTCTTCCGGCAGGCCGATGTGCAGGGCCAGCGCCGACAGCACGCGCGAACCCAGATTATCCAGCGCCTGGTACAGCCCGTAACCGCGCTCACGGAAGCCCTCGACCTCGGTCGGCCACAGGTTCGGCGCCATCACGTCACGATACTTGGAGTCGTCGGCGATCTCGCGACCGATGTGCCAGAACTCCTTCAGGTCGAAGTGCTTGGAGCCCTTGGCGGTCTCCACGCCGAAGGGGGTATAGCCGCGGGCGCCGCCGCTGCCGGCCACGTGGTACTTGCGCTTGACCTCCTCCGGCAGGGCAAAGAAGGCCTTGAAGGCATCGTAGGCAGCGTCGATGTCGGCCTGCGGGATGCCGTGGTTGCGGATGCCCGCGAATCCCCATTGGCGGTAGGCCGCGCCCAGCTCGGCCACGAAGGCCTCGCGGTCGCTGTCAAAACGGGTGATGTCGAGGGTGGGGATCTGGCTCACAGCGGTTCCTGGCTTGTCGTTGGGTCTGGGAGGGCCAGCGCATTCATGGCCCACCTGAACATTGTGACAGATCGCCCCGGGGACGCCACTCGATACGAAGAAACAAACCGATACAATGCGCAACCCGCGCGCGGATTAACGATTCCGTCACAACCGGGACTCCCGCCCTGTTCCACCTGCCCCCTCCGTCCTTCATGCGTCCTGCTGCTCCTTCTGCCGACACCTCCCTGCCCTCCGGCCCGGCACGCCATTGGCGACGACTGGCCTGGTGGTCGCTGTTCGTGGCCGGCAACGCATTGCTGGCCATGGCGATCACGCTCGGCAACGTGCCGTTGGCCGACAACCCAGGTGGCAGCGTGGGCCTGGCCTATCTGGCCGTCGCCCTGCCCGGCCACCTGCTGGCCTTCGGCGCCCTTGCCGGCCTGCTGCCTCTGCTGCTGGGCCTGTGGCCGCGCAGCGCACGCACGCTGAGCATCAGCGCCGTGCTGCTGCAGGGCCTGTGGCTGTGCCTGTTGCTGGTTGATGCGAAGGTTTTCACTCTGTATCGGTTCCACCTCAATGCCATGGTCGTGAACATGGTGTTCGGCGGTGCGCTGCAGGACCAGGTCGCGTTGTCGTGGAAAACCTGGCTGCAGGCCGGACTGCTGGTAGCCGCCATCTTCGCTGCCGAAGGCTTGTTGGCCTGGGCCTGCTGGAAGCTGCTGCCTGCCCCGCCGCGCCGCCGCCGGGTCCTGCAGGCCTGGGCCGTGGTTGCACTGCTGATGGCCGGCGGCCAGGTCGCCACGGCCTACTACGATGCCCGCGGCGACCGCGACGTCATCGCGCAGTGGAACTACCTGCCCTGGGCACAGCCGATCACCGCCAAGAGCTTCATGCGCAGGCTCGGGGTCATCAGCGAACAGCAGGCCGGCCTGCCCGACCCGCGCCATGCGCAGCTGCTGTATCCGCTGCACCCCCTGCGCTGCCAGAACCCACACCGGCCGAATGTGCTGATGGTGGTGCTGGAGTCGCTGCGTCAGGACGCCATGACCCCCGAGCTGATGCCCAACACGACGGCACTGGCCCGGACCGCGCGCGTGTACGACCAGCATTTCAGCACCGGCAATGCCACCCGCTACGGCCTGTTCGGCCTGCTCTACGGCCTCCCCGGCGGCTACTGGCAGAGCATGCTGGACGAACAGCGCGGCTCGCAGCTGTTCCAGGTGCTGGGCCAGCAGGGCTACGACCTGCACCTGTACGGCAGTGCACCGCTGTACAGTCCGGAGTTCGATCGCACGGCCTTCGCCGACGTGCGCGACCAGCTGCACCAGGGCCCCTCCGCCCTGACGCCCGACAAGCGTGACGCAGCCATCGTCGCCGCACTGCAGACCGACATCCGCACCAGCCAGGCCGCGCAGCGCCCGTGGTTCGGCTTCGTGTTCCTCGACTCCACCCACGCCGGCTACCACCTGCCCACCGGCTACCCGCCGGTGGCCACACCGATGGCCAAGGAGATCGACTTCCTGTCCTTCGGACCGGACCACGACCCGACGCCGGAGCTCAACCGCTACCACACCGCCGTGCACTACGCCGACAGCCTGATCGGCTCGCTGCTGGACGACCTTCGCGCGCAAGGCCTGGCCGACGACACCATCGTGCTGGTCACCGGTGACCATGCCGAAGAGTTCAACGACCTCAAGCTGAACTACTGGGGCCACAACGGCAATTTTTCCGACTACCAGTTGCAGGTGCCGTTCGTGCTGCACTGGCCCGGCCAGGCCAGCGGCCATGAGGCGCGCACCAGTTCGCATGAGGACTGGGTGCCGACGTTGATGCGCCACGCACTGGGCTGCGAGAACGCATTGAGCGACTTCAGTACTGGCCAGGACCTGCTGGCGGCACCCACCACCGGCAAACGTGCGCTGGTGGTGGAGAGCTGGTCGCAGCGCGCGGTACGCCATGGCGATGCCATCTACGTATTCGACAAGTTCGGCAACGCCACCGCGCTCGACCGGCACTACCGCCCGCTGCCGCAGCAGGCTCCGGACGCCTCCGCCATCCGCTCCGCATGGGAAGCGCTGACCCGCTTCCGCAACCGCTGATTTTCAAGGGCCGATCCTGCATGAACCGTCCGCTGCGCATCCTGCATACCGAAGCCGCCAAGGGAATGGGCGGGCAGGAGATCTACATCTTCCGGCACATGCAGGTGATGCGCGCGCGTGGCCATGAGGTGTCGTTGCTGTGCCAGCCCGATGCGCGCCTGGCCACACTGGCACGCGATGACGGTTTCACCGTGCATACGCTGCGCATGGGAGGCCTGGCGCGCCTGCTGCGTGGCGTGTGGTCGGTATCGCGACTGGTGCGCCGCGAACATTACGACGTGGTCAATACCACCAGCCGCCGCGATGCGCTGATCGCCGCCGCCGGTGCACGCCTGGGCGGCACGCCGCTGGTGGTGCGCTCGCGCCATCTGATGAGCCCGGTCAATTCGCTGCTGACCTATACCGGGCTTCCACACCGGGTATTGACCGTCAGCAGCTTCGTCAAGCAGCTGCTGGCCGACCGCGGCATTCCGACCGAGCGCATCGGCATCGTGCCGCCGATCGCGGTTCCGCCGCGCTGGAGCGAGATCCGCAAGGCCGACCCCTGGCAGTGCCTGCAGGAGGTGCGCGCGCAAGTACGTGCCGAGCTCGGCTTCGGCGAACAGGACATCGTGGTCGGCTGCGTGGCGGTGCTGCGCGAGCCCAAGGGCCACGCCGACCTGCTGCAGGCGATGGTGCCGTTGTGCAAGGCCAACCCGGACCTGCACCTGGTGATCGTCGGCGATGGCCAGGCCGTGGCGGAACGACTGCAGGCGATGTGCGCCGAGCACGGGCTGCAGCGCCAGGTGCACCTGCTCGGCTACCGCGATGGAGCCTGCCGGCTGATGGCCGGCTTCGACATCTTCGCACTGGCCTCGCACAAGGAAGCAGCCGGCACCGTGTTCCTGGAAGCGGCTTACGTGGGCGTACCGATCGTGGCCACGCGAGTGGGTGGCGTGCCGGAGATGGTGGTCGATGGCAGCAATGCGATCCTCACCCGTTTGGGTGACAATGCCGCCCTGACAGGTGCATTGCGCCTGCTGGTGGACGACCCGGAACGGCGGCGGCAGATGGGGCGCGCTGGCTGGGACTGGATGCACGGCGCACATCGCTTCACGCCGGACGGCCACGGTGAAGCCACCGAACACTACTACCACCAGTGGCTGAAGGAGCTGGGACATGGCTAATGCGCGAACCGTTCCGGTGCTGATGCACCACCATGTCAGCCCCTCGCCGGGCATGATCACCGTGTCGCCGGAAAACTTCGAAAGCCAGATCGCGTGGCTGGCAGGCAATGGCTGGACCTCACTGACGTTGGACCAGTACGCAGGCTTCCTGGCCGGCAAGCCGGTGCCGCGCAGGTCGATCGTCATCACCTTCGACGATGGCTACCTCGACAACTGGGTGTATGCCCATCCGATCCTGCAGAAGTACGGCATGCATGCGGTGGTGTTCGTGGTCACCGGCTGGATGGGCGAAGGCCCGGAACGTCCGCACGCGGGCATTGCCGGGGCGACGCTGCCGCCGACGCCGGACCATCGTAGCTGCGAAGCAGCGATCTACGAGCAGGACCGCAGTGACGATGTGATGATGCGCTGGAGCGAAGCACGTGCGGCCATCGCCGCCGGCACCTTCGAAGTGCATTGCCACACCCATACCCATACCCGCTGGCTGCGCCGCGACGATCTGGACCGTGCGCAGCGCCGCGCAGGCCTCAGCCGGGATCTGGCGATCTCGCGCGAAGTCCTGCAGGACAAGCTCGGCGACGTGTCCGATACGCTGTGCTGGCCGTACGGTGATTTCGACCAGGATCACATCGAAGTGGCGCGCGAGCAGGGCTTCCGCTACCTGCACACCACCCACCCGTTCGGCCGCAACGTGATCGGCGGCGACCCGGAACGCATCTATCGTTTCGCGATCCGCAACCGGCCGGCCAACTGGCTGCGCAAGCGCATCCGCCTGAGTTACAACCCGCTGATCGCGCCGCTGTTCAATGGGTTCAAGGCACGCCAGAAAAAGATGGTGCCGGGGCCGTAGGCGCGGCACAGCCCTGCCCGCAAACAGAGAACGCCCCGGGATTCCGGGGCGTTTTTTTTCCTGTACCGACGGGCAGGCGCCTCAACTGGCGGCATCACGCACCGCAGCGGACAAGCGGTCCAGCGTCTGCTGCATCAGCGTGGCGTCATCGGCCTCCACGGTGACCCGCACCACCGGTTCGGTACCGGACGGACGCAGGAACGCGCGGCCACGGCCGGCTACGGCCTGCTGCGCCACAGCCAGCGCGGACTGCACGCTTTCAGACTGCACCGTGGCCTTGGCCGAGACATTGCCCAGGCGCACGTTGACGGTCTTCTGCGGCACCCGTACCAGGCCCTTCAGTGCCTGGCGCAGGGTCTGCCCACTGTTGCGCAGCGCGACCAGCACCTGCAGGGCGCTGACAATGCCATCGCCGGTGGTGGCCCGGTCCAGGCACAGCAAGTGGCCCGAGGCTTCGCCACCGAGTACACCACCGCCCTCGACCAATGCCTGGTGCACGTAGCGGTCACCGACGTTGCTGCGCACGAACGGGATCTGCAGATCGGCGAAGGCCTTCTCCACACCGTAGTTGCTCATCAGCGTGCCGACCACCGGGCCGCGCAGGCGGCCTTCGTCCTTCCAGGCGCGGGCCAGGATGTACAGCAGGTCATCGCCGTCGACCGGGTTGCCCTGGTCGTCGGCCATCAGCACACGGTCGCCATCACCATCGAAGGCGATGCCAAGATCGGCGCGGGTCTCGCGGACCTTGGCCGCCAGGTTGTCGATGTGGGTGGAGCCCACGCCGGCGTTGATGTTGACGCCATTGGGCTCGGCCCCGATGCCGATCACTTCGGCACCCAGTTCGCGGAACAGCAGCGGTGCGATCTGGTAGGTGGCGCCGTGTGCGCAATCCAGTACCAGGCGCACGCCACGCAGGTCGAACGCGCGCGGCACGCTGGCCTTGCAGAACTCGATGTAGCGGCCGACCGCTTCGCGCGCGCGCGACGCCTTGCCCAGCTTCTCCGATTCGGCGGTGGTGAACGGAATGTCCAGCGCCGCTTCCAGGGCCAGTTCGGTGGCGTCGTCGAGTTTCTCGCCCTGGGCGGAGAAAAACTTGATGCCGTTGTCGTAATGCGGGTTGTGCGAGGCGCTGATGACGATGCCGGCGTCCACACCCAGCGTACGGGTCAGGAACGCCACCGCCGGGGTCGGCATCGGGCCGAGCAGCTGCACGTCGGCACCGGCGGCCACCAGGCCTGCTTCCAGAGCCGCTTCGAACATGTAACCGGAAATGCGGGTGTCCTTGCCGATCACCACGATCGGCCTGCGCCCGTCCTGGCCGCGCTGGGCGACCAGGACACGGCCCAGGGCGTTGCCCAGGCGCAGCACGAAGTCGGCCGAGATCACGCCCTGGCCGACCCGCCCACGGATGCCATCAGTACCGAAGTACTTGCGGCCTCCCATCAAGCCACCTCCGGCGCCGGCTGACGGCCCAGCATCGCCAGCAGATCGGACAGGCGGTCGCGCATCTCGCGGCGGTCGCAGATCTGGTCGATGGCACCGTGCTCCAGCAGGAACTCCGAACGCTGGAAGCCTTCCGGCAGCTTCTCGCGCACGGTCTGCTCGATCACGCGCGGGCCGGCAAAGCCGATCAGTGCCTGCGGTTCGGCGATGTTGATGTCGCCCAGCATTGCGAACGAGGCCGACACGCCACCGGTGGTCGGGTGGGTCAGCACCGAGATGTACGGCAGGCCAGCTTCACGCAGCTTGCCCAGCGCGGCCGAGGTCTTGGCCATCTGCATCAGCGAGAACAGGCCTTCCTGCATGCGCGCGCCGCCACTCTGCGAGAAGCACACATACGGGGCACCGATCTCGACTGCGGTTTCGGCGGCCAGCGCGAAACGCTCCCCCACCACCGAGCCCATCGAGCCGCCCATGAAGGCGAAGTCGAACGACGAGGCCACCAGCGCACGGCCCTTGAGCAGGCCGCGCATGGCGATCAGCGCGTCATATTCGCCGGTGTTCTTCTGCGCGATCTTGATGCGCTCGCTGTACTTCTTCTGGTCCTTGAACTTGAGCAGGTCGGTCGGCCCCAGGCGCGCACCGATCTCGGTGGTGCTGTCGGCGTCGAACAGGGCGGCCAGGCGCGCGCGCGCGCGGATCGCCATGTGGTGGCCGCACTTCGGGCAGACCTCCAGATTCTCTTCCAGTTCCGGACGGTACAACGCGCTGCCGCAGTTGCTGCACTTTTCCCACAGGCCCTCGGGGACACTGCGCTTCTTGCTGGGGGTGTTGTCGGTGCGGATGCCGGACGGCATCAACTTGCTGAGCCAACTCATGCGGGAGGACACTTCCGTTCAGGGCGGCCCAAGGGCCGCAAAGGCGGACAGTCTAGCTCCGCTTTCCCCGCCCGTGCACCCCCTTGCCGGCCACGGGGCAGCCTGAAAAAACCATGCTGGGACGTACGTTTAGGTGCTGGGTCGTGCCGGCCGCTGGCCGGCAGCCCTTGCATGCGAGCCGTCAGGAGGATGCCGGCCAGCGGCCGGCACCACCGTTACGCATCCAGCGCCTGCCGCAGCGGGGCCAGGAAGGCTCCAGCGCGCTGCGCGGCCTCTTCAGCCGAGCCCGCTTCGGCCAGCACCGCCACCAGAGCGCTGCCGACCACCACGCCATCGGCCTGGCGCGCCATCGCCGCCGCACTGGCGGCATCCTTGATGCCGAAGCCAGCCACCACCGGCACCGACGCGCGCGCACGCAGGGCCTGCAGGCGGGCGCTGGCAGCATCACTGTCCAGCCGCTCGGACGCGCCGGTGACACCGGCAAAGCTGACGTAGTAGAGGTAGCCACGGGCCAGTGCCAACAGCTTGTCGGCCCGCGCTTCGCTGGTGGTCGGCGAGGCCAGCAGGACCAGTGCCAGGCCCGCTGCATCAAAGGCCTGCTGCGCTTCACCGGCTTCTTCCGGTGGCAGGTCGACCAGCAGAACGCCGTCCACGCCTGCGTCCACGGCGGCCTTGGCGAAGTCCGCGTAACCGTGGATCTCCACCGGGTTCAGGTAGCCCATCAGCACCACCGGGGTCTGCGCATCGCGCTCGCGGAACTGCGCCACGGCCTGCAGCACGTAGCGGCTGCCCGCCCCGCGTGCCAGCGCACGCTCGGAGCTGCGCTGGATGGTCGGGCCGTCGGCCATCGGGTCGGAGAACGGCACGCCCAGTTCAATCACGTCGGCACCGGCATCGACCAGCGCGTGCATCACCGGCACGGTGGCCTCCAGCGAGGGATCACCGGCAGTGATGAAGGGAATCAGCGCCTTGCGCTGCTGCTCGCGCAGTCGCTGGAAACAGGCATCGAGTCGGGATACAGGCATCTCAGGCACATCCTTCAATCAGTTCAATCGCATCGCTGGTCCCCCAGTACATCCGGGTGACCTTCCCTTCAAACAGTTCCAGGCGGATGCCCAGGTCCGAACCCGGGTCCTGCCAGGTGAGGTACTCGCCCTGGTCACCGTCGTAGGCATGCGGGCTGGACACCGGCGGTTTCGGGAACTGGGCCACGGCCTGGGCTCGGGTCATGCCGATGCGCAGGCCGAACGGCCCCGGCTGTTCGACCGGCAGTTCCGGCTCATCGCCCGGCTTAAGATCAAAACGGACCACGCGGTCGTCGTCGGTCATCATCGACACGCCCGGCGGCAGCCCCTTGCCGTCGTAGTACTCGCAGTCGCCTTCGAAGAATTCCTTCGCGCCCTGCGCCTTCCAGGGACCCAGCGCCTTCAGGTCAGTCATGTGCTGGCCAACCAGCACGTCACCGGCATGGTCCAGTGCCACCGAAGCCACCGCGGGCGCGTCATCGCCGCTCGTCCCTTCTTCGGAGGGGGCATCGACAATGGGCGTACGCGCCATCGGGTCAAGATCATCGTTGGCAGCCTGCTGCACAGGCTGCGTGGTGGCCTTGGCGGCCGGTGCCAGCACCGGCGGCTCCGGCGGCTGGCACGCGGCCAACCCCAGTGCCAGCAGCAGCACGCCACTGTTCCGCAGCAGCGCGCTCACAGCACCAGCCCTTCGCGCGCGGCGATGGTATGCACGTCCTTGTCGCCACGGCCGGACAGATTGCAGAGCACGATCTGGTCACGCGGACGCTCACGCGCCAGCTTGATCGCCTGCGCCAGCGCATGGCTGGATTCCAGTGCCGGCAGGATGCCTTCGGTGTGCGCCAGCAGGTGGAAAGCCTGCAGCGCTTCCTCGTCAGTGATGCCGAGGTACCGTGCACGACCGGTATCGGCCAGGAATGCGTGCTCCGGGCCGACGCCCGGGTAGTCCAGGCCGGCCGACACCGAGTGGGTCTCGATGATCTGGCCGTCGTCGTCGCACAGCACATAGGTGCGGTTGCCGTGCAGCACGCCGGGGCGACCCGCCGCGATGGAGGCGGCATGGCGACCGGTGCTGATGCCATCACCGGCAGCTTCGGCGCCGACGATCTCGACCTGGCGATCGTTGAGGAAGGCATGGAACAGGCCGATGGCATTGCTGCCGCCGCCCACGCAGGCGGTGATCGCATCGGGCAGGCGACCGTATTCGGCCAGCATCTGCTCACGCGCTTCGCGGCCGACGATGGCGTTGAAGTCACGCACCATGCGCGGGTACGGATCGGGGCCGGCCACGGTGCCGATGATGTAGAAGGTGTCCTGCACGTTGGTCACCCAGTCGCGCATCGCTTCGTTGAGCGCGTCCTTCAGGGTGGCCGAGCCGGAAGTGACCGGTACCACCGTCGCGCCCAGCAGCTTCATGCGGTAGACGTTGATCTTCTGCCGCTCGATGTCGGTGGCGCCCATGTACACCACGCATTCCAGGCCCAGGCGCGCGGCAACCGTGGCACTGGCCACGCCATGCTGGCCGGCACCGGTCTCGGCAATGATGCGCTTCTTGCCCATGCGCGCGGCCAGCAGCGCCTGGCCGATGGTGTTGTTGATCTTGTGCGCGCCGGTGTGGTTCAGGTCCTCGCGCTTGAGCAGGATCTGCGCGCCGCCGACGTGATCGCTCAGGCGCTGGGCGTGATAGATCGGGCTCGGCCGGCCCACATAATGCGCCAGGTCGCGGTCATAGGCCGCCTGGAATTCGGGGTCCTGGCGGGCCTGGTCATAGGCCTGGGCCAGTTCCTGCAGCGGGCCGACCAGGGTTTCGGCAACGAAGCTGCCGCCGTAGCGGCCGAAGTGGCCCTGGGCATCCGGGAAGGCGTGGTAGTCGGCAATGGGGGAGGCAGACATGGATACGACCGGTGGTTCAGACAGGTGGATACTCTAGCGCACGGGTCGTGACCGGAAAATGGATATTATCTGGCGCATATCGTCAGGAAATCTCACATGAGCCGTTCCCTGCTTCCGCCGCTCAATGCACTGCGCGCGTTCGAGGCCACCGCACGCCTCGGTGGCGTGGGCCGCGCCGCACAGGACCTGCATGTCACCCACGGTGCGGTCAGCCGGCAACTGAAGCTGCTGGAGGATCACCTGGGCCTGGCACTGTTCCAGCGTGCCGGCCGCGGGCTGCGCCTGACAGCGGCCGGCACCCGCCTGCAGGCGGCGTGCAGCGAGGCCTTCGGCGGGATCGAGGACTGCGTGCGCGAGCTGCGCCGGCCAGCGGCCTCCCCAGCACTGGTACTGGGCTGCAGCGGCAGCGTACTGGCGCGCTGGATGATTCCGCGCCTGCCCGTGCTGCAGGCCGCCCTGCCCGGCGTGCGCCTGCAGTGGTCGGCGCTGGATGGCAGCTTCACCGAAGCGCAGGCGGCGCTGGACGCCGTGCTGCTGCTGGCGCAGGGTCCGTGGCCACGGGGCTGGCAGGTCCGCGAGCTGGCACCGGAGCGGGTTGGCGTGGTGGTGGCCCCGTCACATCCGGCGGCGCAGCGCCTGCGGCAGGCACCGCCCTCGGCACTGCTGCAGGAAACAGTGCTGCACACCAGCTCGCGGCCACAGGCGTGGCCGGCATGGGCGCAGGCACATCGCCTGGACCCAGCAAAGCTGCAGCTGGGCACCGCTTTCGAACATCTCTATTACCTGCTGGAAGCAGCAGTCGCCGGGCTGGGCCCGGCGATCGCGCCCGAGCCGCTGGTAGCCGAAGATCTGGCAGCAGGCCGGCTGGTCGCACCGTGGGGGTTTGCCGCCACCGGCGGCTTCTGGGTGCTGGCGCGGCCGGATGGCCCGGCCGATGCAAGGGTGGACGCCCTGGCCGAGTGGGCAGCAGCGCAACTGCGATGAGACGAGGCCCCGGGCGGCATTCACCTCCCGGAGCCGGCAACGCAGGCCTCAGCGACCGCCCATCGCGACCCGCTGCTGCTCCTCATGCACCTGCTGCTGGTGCGACGGATCTGCCAGCAGCTTGGCACTGGTCTGCTCCAGCGACGGCGGCGCCTGGGCCAGATCGACAGCGGTGCGGAAGCCCGGCGTCGTGCCCATCACGAACGCCTTGCCATCCTGCACCGTGATGCTCTGCAGCTTGTCGGCCGCGTCGATACCGTTCTGCTTTGCATGCAGGGTGATATTGGCCGCAGCCTCTTCGGAAAACACGCTGGGAAGCTTGCTGCGGACGGCGTTGTGCAGTGCGTGGTCCGGATGCGATGCATCGTTCAGCGACGGCCCCTTCGGCGCAGCCGCTGCAGGTTCATGGCCCTGCGCACGGCCCGCCGCCAGTGCGGCAGTGGTCTGGCGACCGACAATTCCATCGGCCGCCAGCCCCTGCTGCTTCTGGAACGCGATCACCGCTTCGCGGGTGTGGTCACCGAAACGGCCATCCTCCGACAACCGATGGCCCTGCGCATCACGCACGCCGAGCTGATTGAGGGTCTGCTGCAACGCCTGCACGTCGGTGCCACGCTGCCCCTGCTTCATCACCTCGCTGGCCGCCGGGTGTGATGCAGCCGGCTGCACGGTGGCGCCAGGCCGGGACAGCGCAGGTTCGCCATTGCCATGCAGCGGCGCGCGCACCTGGAATTCCGGCTTCGGTGTCAGCGCACCAACGATGCGGGTGCTTCCGCCATCCCAGTACCCGCCCGGCCGGATGGTGACTTCGGCCGGCCCCGTGCTTCCCTGCGAACCGATGAACTGGATGTTTCCCTGCGCGTCGTAGCCTTTGAAAATACCGACATGCTGGCCCTGCGACGAGGAGAACATCAGGATGTCGCCCTGCTTCAGCGATCCGTTCGGCTTGCGTGCTTCGGCAGCCGAGGTCACGTCGAAATGCTCGCGTGCGTAAGCGGTCGTGTTCGCGCCATTGAACAGCGTCGAGGTAGTGAACCCTGCGGCGTTCTCGCCACGCACGTCGTAACCCGCGTTCTTCAGGCCACGCCATACGAATGCCGAGCAATCCACGCCCAAGCGTCCGTCACCATCGAGATCACGCTCCAGCCGGCTGCTGTCGCGACCGGGACGCGGATGGTCGGGGCGCCCGTATTCGTACTGGCGGCCCGAGGCCATGAAATGCTGATAGGCCTCGTTGTAGAGCGCGGCACTGCCGACTGCAGCCGCGGTCTGGCCCGCCGCGGGCGCAGCTGCCGAAGGCGTCTGTACCTGCGTTTGGGCCTGGGCCTGCACGGGCGTGGCCGCCTGTGCGCGCGTGGGTGGCTGCTGCGTGGCAACCTCACCCGGCTGCCAGCCCTCGAAACGGCGAATGCCGTCGGCCAGCACTTCACGCTCGCGCACGCTCATCTGGCCGACGGTCTTCGAACGCAGATCGACACCCTGGCGATCGCCTTCGGCATAGATGGTGGCCGCCTGCTCCTTGTGGTGGGTGGTGCCGCTGTAATCCTTCGTGGAGTAGCTCGGCAGCATTTCCTCCACGGTCTTGTCGCCGAACCGGCGTTCGAGCAGCTGGATCTTCGCCACCCGGCCCGCTTCATAGCTTTCGAAGACCGCGTTGCCCCATTGGTCGAGATCGACCACGCCCTTGTAGCGCCCCTGCGCCGATTCCAGCGCCTGCTCGCGGGTACGCGGATTGGTCACCGTCTTGTCCGCGCTGCCGGCGAATTCAAACTTGAGATTGCCAGGATTGTTGTTGCGCCACGAGACGCTGCCACCTGATCGTTCGATGACACTGCCATCGTCCATTTCCAGCGTGCGCGTGGTACCTACGCTGCTGACCAGCCGGGTGATTTTTGGATCCGACATGAGCTGTTCCTTTGCCAGTGGTTGATTGGACCGCTCCCCTGGCGGTGATTACATTCCGTTGGAAAACACGTCGAGCACGTCCGCACTGACCCAGCCCTGTGCGCAGTTCCCGGCGTAACGTCCCGGCGCCGCCGCATGGCAGGCCTCGCCCCCTGTGCTGGCCAAGCCAGTGATCGGCCTGTCGCCATAGGTGTCACACAACGTGTTGCCCTTGCACTTGCCGACCGTCGCGGCGGGAACCGCAACGACGTAATAGAACAGGGGATTCTGTCCGGTGCGCCCGATGCCCTGCACGCAGACCAGCTGCCCCTTCGACAGCTTCGCGGTCACGCTGGCCTTGCTGCCGGTGGATGGCACCGCATTCAACGTTTCCACGCCTTTGGCGTCGGCTACGCCGGCGAAGAAACCCTGGTCGCCACAGTCCGGCGACAGTTCAACATCGTAGAAATCGCCGCTGTCCACATCACCGGCCGTGCAGCCGCTGCCCGTACTGGCGTTGCTGCATTTCACGCCACTGGCCTGGATCAGCGCAGCCAGGCCGTCGGCAGCCGGAGCCGTGGCCGGCGCTGCGGCAGGTGCGGCCGCCGGTGCTGCAGCGGCCGGTGCCGACGCTGTCGGGACGGATGAGTCACCGGCCGCACATGCGCCCAAGGCGAGCAGCAGGCCGGGCACGAGCGTCAGGCGGGCCAGGCGGAGACGGTGGGAAGAAAGATGGGGCATATCCATTGCGTCCTCGTTCGAAAGGTAGGGCATATCTCAAGGGTGCGGCCAGCGACACGCACACGGCATCGCACCCGGCCAGGTAAGGCTGGGCGCATTGTGTCCGATCAGATGTTCGGGGGGTGTCGACTTTTTGGCGCTGGAACCTGAATTACCCGGAAGCGTGACTCCCATCACACCCAGGTGACGCGGATCACTCCAGAACGGTGCAATCCGCGCGACGCACTTCCTCGACGAAGGTGCGCATCCTGTAGCCGTCCTTGATGCCCGGCTCCAGTTCGATGCCACTGGAGACGTCCACGCCCCACGGCAGCGTCGCCAGCACGGCGTCGTAGACATTTTCCGGGTTCAGGCCACCGGCCAGCAGGAACGGCCGGTGCAATCCGGTCGGAACGCGGCCCCAGTCGAATGCCACGCCGGTGCCGCCGCCACCACCCGGGGCGTGGCTGTCGAACAGGAAGCCGGCAGCGCTGGGATAGCGTAGCTGCAGGGTGCGGGCGTTGACCTCTTCACGACCCCCCATGGCGATCGCCTTCAGGTAAGGCATGTTGAAGCTGCGGCAGAAGCTCTCGTCTTCCTCACCGTGGAACTGCAGCAGGGTCGGCCGCACCGTGCGCAGGACCTCGCGCACTTCTTCCTTGCTGTTGTTGCGGAACAGCGCCACCACGTCGACCATCGGTGCGATCGCCTGGCGCATCGCGCGGGCCTCAGCCGGTGCGACCCGGCGGCTGCTCTCGCGGGCAAAGATGAAACCCACTGCGTCCACGCCCAGCTCACCGGCCAGGCGGACGTCGCCGGCACGGGTCATTCCACAGAACTTGATGCGCGTACGGTAGTAGGAACGGCTCATAGCGTGACCTCGGCGGGCAGATGCCAGTTGTCGGGGTACAGGGGCCCAAGGAACACCAGGCCCTGCGGCGGTGCGGTGGGACCAGCTACGGTGCGGTCGCGCCCGGCCAGCAGTTCGGCGATCCATTCCACCGGTTTTTCACCGCTGCCCACCAGGATCAACGATCCGACGATATTGCGGACCATGTGATGAAGAAATGCATTGCCACGTACTGCGACTTCGATCACTTCGCCATCGCGGCTGACCTGCAACGACTGCAGTTCACGCCGCGCATGCAGCGCCTGGCACTGCACCGAACGGAACGCGCTGAAGTCGTTCTCGCCAAGCAGGGCCTGGCCGGCGGCGTGCATCAGGGTCTCGTCCAGCGCCCGGCGCTCCCAGCTCAGGGTCTGCCGGTCCAGTGCCGGCCGTACCTCACGGTTGAGCAGCCGATAGCGGTAGCGGCGCGCACGTGCGGAGAAGCGGGCGTGGAAATCATCGGCCACCGGCACGCACCAGCGCACCGCGATCGAGCGCGGCAGGCGGGTGGTGGTGCCGAGCATCCAGGCGCGCGGATCGCGCACCACGTCGGTATCGAAATGCACGACCTGGCACTGGCCATGCACGCCGGCATCGGTGCGGCCGGCGCAGACCACCTGCAGCGGCGCATCAGCCACCGATGACAGGGCCTGCTCGAGGCTGGCCTGCACGCTGGGACCACCCTCGCCCAGGTTCTGCCAGCCCCTGAAATCGCTGCCGTCGTACTCGACGCCAAGCGCATAACGCATGTGCTACCTCGATGTTGCGGATGGGGCGGCGCTCAGGCCGGATCGCGTTCGGACCAGACCGCCAGTTCGTTGCCACCGGGCTCGACGAACTGGAAGCGGCTGCCACCGGGGAAGGAGAACACCGGGCGCACGATCTCGCCGCCGGCGTCGCGCACGGCGGCCTCGACCGGTGCCAACTGGTCGGCATACAGCACCAGCAGCGGTGCACCGCTGTCGCTGGCCCGCTGCGGCTGGCCACGGAAGAAGCCGCCCTGCAGGCGGCCATCGTCGAACGCCGTGTAGTCGCTGCCGTAGTCGACGAACGACCAGTCGAACACCTTCTCGAAGAAGGCGCGGCTGGCGGCCGGGTCGCTGGACGCGAATTCAACGTAGTCGATGCGGCGTTCGCGGCTCATGGCAAGGCCCTTGTCGGCAGGTTCGGTCACGGCAGGCGCGCCAGCAGTTCGCGGGCCTGGGCCTGGCTGTGCAGGTCGCCGCCTTCGGCGACTTCCAGCAACAGGGTGCGCGCGGTCTGTGCGTCGCCCAGATCGAGGTAGGCAATGGCCAGTTCCAGGCGCTCCTGGCCGGCACGTGGCGACCAGCCCGCGTCGCCGGCAGGCGCAGCCGCGCTCGACGCGATGTCGTCGGAATGAGAGGCCTCGACGGCGCCATGGTCGATGCCGTCGATGGCTTCGCGACGGGCGGCGTCCACCGGAGCCTCGTTCTCATGCGCGTCGGCCGGCAGATCGAACACGCCGCGGAACTGCGGCTGCTGTTCGGCATGCAGTGCGTAGTCCGGCACCACCACTTCGACCGGCGCCTGCGGTGCAACGCGCTCGTCCTGCAGCGGCTCGGCGACGACACCCTCGTCGCCGGTGGTTGCGGGATCGTCCCAGCGCGGCAGATCGGTCACCGCTTCGGGCAATGCCACCGCGTCCTCCTCGCGCAGCGTGTCGGTCTGCCAGCCGGCCCGCGCCAGGTCCTCGGCAACGGGTTCGGCGACCACCACGTCATGCACTTCGGTTTCGGTGGCCCAGGCGGGCATCGCCGGTTCCTGGCGGCCATTGTCGGCAACAGCCGACGACCATGAGGACTGCTCGGCCAGCGTATCCAGCGCCGCACCCGCCGGCACCGCCGCGGTCAGGCCGGCGGCATCGTCTTCCTCACGCAGCGGCGGCAGCGGCGACGGCTTGCGACGACGCAGCAGCCAGGCCGCGCCCGCCGCCAGCAGCAGTACCGGCAGCCCCAGCCAGTACCACGGCGTTGCCGCATCGCGGGCATCCGGTGCCTGCGCCAGGCGCTGCTGCGCGGCGGCCAGGTCGTTGTCCTTCATCGCGATCAGCGACTGCTGCTGTTCCTTGAGTTTCTCAAGGTCGGCCACGCGCTGCTTCAGCTCGCCGATCTCGGCATCGCGGGTGGCGATGTCCTCACGCGCCTGGCGCAGTTGTTCGTTGCCCAGCATGTCACCCTCGCTGCCGGCAGCGGTGCCGGTGGTTGTGCCCGCGTGCGCGGCGTCGGACGCCAGCGCCGGAGCGATCTCAAGTCGTGCCCCGTTGGCGGCAGGCGGGGAAGAAGCGTTCGTGGTTGCGGCCTTGGCGACCGGGGCGACGGTACCCGCGGGTTGCGGCACGGTACGCGCCTGCCGCCATTGCGCAGCGTGCTCGCGCACGAGCGCCGCCGCTTCGGCAGCGTCGACCGCAGCAAGCGCATCGCTGCCTGGCATGCGCAGCACCGCCCCCTGCTTGAGCAGGTTGACGTTGCCCCGGATGAAGGCTTCGGGATTGGCACGCAGCAGGGCGATCATCGCGCGGTCGCGACTGACCTGGTTGCCACGTGCCACTGCACTGGCGATCTGCGACAGGGTCTGCCCGCGCTGCACGGTGATGCTGCCATCGGCCGCCGGTGCAGCAACCGGCGCGGAGGCCGCACGCGGGCGTGCCGGTGCAGGCACCACCGCAGATGGCGGCGTAGTGGGCGTCTCTGCTGCCGGCACCGTTGCCGAAGCCGGTGCAGGTTCGCGCACGATGGTATTGGAGAGCGTGCCGGCCGGTGCGACGATCTCCGGCTCGGCCACGGCCAGCGCACTGGGCGGCGCATCGACCAGCGCCGAGTACTCACGCACCAGGCGGCCCTGACCCCAGTCGGCTTCGATCAGGAAGCTCAGCGACGGCGTCTCCACCGGCGCGTGCGAGGTGACGCGCACCACTGCCCTGCCCTGCGTGTCGCGGGTCAGTTCGAACTGCAGTTCACTGACCAGTCCGGTTGGCCGCTGCAGGCCGACACGTTCGAAGGTGACCGGTGAGGCAAGCGCCACCCGCAGGTTTTCCAGCTCGGACGGATCGGCCGAGACCACCGGGATTTCAGCCAGCAGGGGCTGGCCCGGCTTGGACAGGACCCGGATGTCACCCAACCCCAGGGCGAGCGCCGAACTGCTGGCCAAGGCGAGCAGTGCGGCGGACAGATAGGTGAGCGGGCGCTTTGCGCCCTTGGCCCGTTTATTCATGGGCGACACTATAAAGCGTGCGGACCGGGGTCCGCACCCATGTAGAGCCGAGCCCATGCTCGGCTGCATGGCCTGAGCCGAGCGTAGGCTCGGCTCTACAGAAAAGGCCGGGCATTGCCCGGCCTCTCCATCAGCGCTGCTCGGCGGCGACCAGCTCGGCCAGCTGCACGGCATTCAACGCCGCGCCCTTGCGCACGTTGTCCGACACGATCCACAGGTTCAGGCCGCGCGGATGCGACAGGTCTTCACGGATACGGCCGACATACACCGCATCGGTGCCCGAGGCATGGGTGACCGGAGTCGGATAACCACCGGCTTCATGGCGGTCCACCACTTCAACGCCCGGCGACTGTTCCAGCAGCGCGCGCGCTTCGGCCACGGTCACCTTGTCGCGGGTTTCGATCGCCACCGATTCGGAGTGGCCGTAGAACACCGGCACGCGCACCGCGGTCGGGTTCACCAGGATGCTGTCGTCACCGAGGATCTTGCGGGTCTCCCAGATCAGCTTCATCTCTTCCTTGGTGAAACCGTTGTCCTGGAAGTCATCGATGTGCGGGATCAGGTTGAAGGCGATCTGCACCGGGAAGCGCTGCGGATCGATCTCCTGGAAGCTCAGCAGCTGGCCGGTCTGCTTGCCCAGTTCCTCGGTTGCCGAACGGCCGCCGCCAGACACCGACTGGTAGGTGGAGACGTTGATGCGCTCGATGCCGTACTTGCGGTGCAGCGGTGCCAGTGCCACCAGCATCTGCATGGTCGAGCAGTTCGGGTTGGCAATGATGCCGCGCGGACGGTTGGCGACCTGCTCTGGGTTGACCTCGGACACCACCAGCGGCACGTCATCGTCGTAACGGAAGGCCGAGGAGTTGTCGATCACCACAGCGCCCGCTGCTGCGAACTTCGGCGCGTATTCTTTGGACACGCTGCCGCCGGCCGAGAACAGGGCGATCTCGACGCCGCTCGGGTCAAAGGTAGCCAGGTCCTGGACCTTGACCTTCTGGCCGTTGAACTCGATCTCGCCGCCAGCCGAACGCTCGGAAGCGAGAACGCTCAGGGTACCGACCGGGAAATCACGCTCGGCCAGGATCGACAACATGGTCTCGCCGACCGCACCGGTGGCACCGACGACGGCGACGTGGAAACTGCGCTGTGCATTGCTCATGGGGGAAACTCTCACGAAAACGGGGATGGGGAAGAAACACGCACGACAGCTGGGTTCGGGGAACCTCCTCAAGCGGGGCGCGCGGAGGTTCCCTATCGTTTCCCGGTTTTTTTGCCCAGAGTCACGCGCGCGGCCATCGCCGCGTCAGCGTTGATCGCGCTCGGCATGCGCGATAGGCCGCCGTCCAGGCCTAGCCCGGCAACCAGATTATCCACGGCCAGCTGTACCATCGCCGTGCGCGTGGCCAGCGAGGCGCTGCCGATATGCGGAGTCAGCACGACATTGCGCAGCGCCAGCAGTTCGAGGCGCACCTTCGGCTCGCCTTCGTAGACATCCAGGCCGGCAGCGGCAAGGCGACCGTTGGCCAGCGCATCGGCCAGCGCGATCTCATCGACCAGGCCACCGCGGGCGATGTTCACCAGCGTCGCCGACGGCTTCATCTTCGCCAGCGCGGCGGCATCGATCAGGTGGTGCGAGGCCGGGGTATACGGCAGCACCAGCAGCAGGTGATCGGACTGCGCCAGCAGCGTGTCCAGGTCAACGTAACGGGCCCCCACCTCGGCCTCGGTCGCGGCGGGCAGCTGCGAGCGGTTGTGGTACAGCACCTTCATGCCGAAACCGTGTGCGCCGCGGCGGGCGATCCCCTGGCCGATGCGGCCCATGCCGAGGATGCCCAGCGTGCTGCCATGGATGTCGGCACCGAGCATGGTCTGGAACGACCACTGCTGCCACTGGCCGTCGCGCAGCCAGCGCTCGGACTCGGTAATCCGGCGTGCGGTCGCCATCAACAGGGCGAAACCGAGATCGGCGGTGGTTTCAGTAAGGACGTCCGGCGTGTTGCTGGCCAGGATGCCGGCCGCGCTGAGCGCGTCGACGTCCAGGTTGTTGTAGCCGACGCCGACATTGGCAATCACCTGCAACTGTACGGCGTCGGCCACCTGGGCCGCACCAATGCGCTCGTTGAGGGTGATGATGGCGCCGTCGGCGCTGGCCAGCTGTTCGGCGATCTGATCGGGCGACCAGGCGGTGACGGTGTCGGTGCTGCGCAGCTGTACGCGATCGCGCAACGGCGCGATGGCCGCGTCGATCAGCGGCTGGCTCACCCACACCGTCGGCCGCGTGTCAGCCATCGATCTGCCCGGGAATGCGCGGGGTGATCGTGCCGACATCGCCACACTGCGCGCGATGGCGCAGCGCCTGGTCCATCAGCACCATCGCCACCATCGCCTCGGCGATCGGGGTGGCACGGATGCCGACGCAGGGATCATGGCGGCCGGTGGTGACCACCTCGACCACGTTGCCGGCCGTGTCCAGCGAAGGGCCCGGCAGGCGCAGGCTGGAGGTCGGCTTCAACACGATCGAGGCGACCACCGGCTGGCCGGTGGAAATGCCACCGAGGATGCCGCCGGCATGGTTGCTGGCGAAGCCCTGCGGGGTCAGCAGGTCACGGTGCTCGGTGCCCTTCTGCGCTGCGCTGGCGAAACCGTCGCCGATCTCCACCCCCTTCACCGCGTTGATGCTCATCAGCGCAGCGGCCAGTTCGCCATCGAGCTTGCCGTAGATCGGCTCGCCCCAGCCCGGCGGCACGTTGTCGGCGACCACGTCCACGCGCGCACCGACCGAATCACCGGACTTGCGCAGCGCATCCATGTACGCCTCCAGTTCCGGCACCTGTGCGGCGTGCGGCCAGAAGAACGGATTGTCTTCCACCGCCGACCAGTCGAAACCGGCCGGCGTGATGTCGCCCAGCTGCGACAGGTAGCCACGCACGGTCACGCCGAAGCGCTCGGCGAGCCACTTCTTGGCGACCACGCCGGCGGCCACGCGCATGGTGGTCTCGCGTGCCGAGGAACGGCCGCCACCGCGCGGGTCGCGGATGCCGTACTTGTGCCAGTAGCTGTAGTCGGCATGACCCGGCCGGAACTGCTGGCCGATGTTGGCGTAGTCCTTGCTGCGCTGGTCGGTGTTGCGGATCAGCAGCGCGATCGGCGTGCCGGTGGTCAGGCCCTCGTACACGCCGGACAGGATCTCGACCTCATCGGCTTCGCGACGCGCCGAGGTGTGCCGGCTCTTGCCGGTTGCGCGACGCTGCAGGTCGTGGGCGAATTCGGCCGCGTCCAGCGCCAGCCCCGGCGGGCAGCCATCGATCACGCAGCCGATGGCCGGCCCGTGCGACTCGCCGAACGTGGTGACGGTGAACAGCTTGCCGAACGAATTGGAGCTCACGGGCGCTGCGCCGCCAGTTCGGTGATGCGGGCGCTGTGGGCGATCAGTTCGCGGCACTCGACCGCGAAGATGCCCATCTGGCCAACCTTGAACTCGATCCAGGCGAAATCGACTTCCGGCAGCAGCTTGACCAGATGCTGTTCGGACTCGCCCACTTCACAGATCAGCAGACCGTCTTCGCTCAGGTGCAGCGGGGCATCGCGCAGGATCTTCAGCACCAGGTCCAGGCCGTCATCGCCGGCACGCAGACCCATCTCCGGCTCGTAGGAGTATTCCTGCGGCAGGGCATCGGTCTCGTCGTTGGTGACGTACGGCGGGTTGGTGACGATCAGGTCGTAGTGGCGGCCGGTCAGGCCGTTGAACAGGTCCGACTTGAGCAGGGTGACGTTGTGCGCCTGCAGGCGTTCCTTGTTCTCTTCGGCCAGCGACAGCGCGTCGTCGCTCAGGTCGACGCCATCCACTTCCCAGTTCGGGTAGTAATGGCCCATGGCGATGGCGATGCAGCCCGAACCGGTGCAAAGATCCAGCGCGCGGCTGACATCGCGGCCGGCCAGCCACGGCTCGAAGCCGCATTCGATCAGTTCGGCGATCGGCGAACGCGGCACCAGGGCGCGCTTGTCGCTCTTGAAGCTCAGGCCGGCGAACCAGGCCTCACCGGTCAAGTAGGCGGCCGGGATGCGTTCATCGATGCGACGCTGGAACAGTTCCAGCACGCGCAGCTTTTCGGCCTGCAGCAGGCGCGCCTGGCCATAGGCCGGGCCCAGATCGTGCGGCAGGTGCAGGCTGTGCAGCACCAGCTGGGTGGCCTCGTCCAGCGCATTGTCGTAGCTGTGACCGAAGGTCAGCCCGGCTTCGTTGAAACGGCTGGTGCCGTAGCGGATCAGATCGATGATCGTGTGGAGTTCGGCGGCCGTTTCAGCGGTCATGGCGGTACTGCGGGCAAAGTGGCCCCCGATTATAGGGGCTGGCGCCCGCGGCGGCATCCGTTGCGGCAGAAACGATCGGGCCGCAGCCGGTATGATGGAGCCCACTTCGCGCGGGGGCTCCCATGTTCAATCGCAACGCCGGCATCATCCTGCTGATCGCCCTGGCGGCGGGCCTGGGCCTGCTGGCCGCCCAGCAGGTGTTCGCGCCGAAGCCACCGGCCAACGCCCCGGCCACCGAAGCGATCACGCTGTACCCGCAGCCGCGCGAACTGCCCGACTTCAACCTGGCCCAGTCCGACGGCACCCGCCTGATTCCGGGCGAGCTGAAGGGCCACTGGACCCTGGTGTTCCTGGGCTTCACCTTCTGCCCCGACGTCTGCCCCACCACTCTGGCCGAGCTGGCCGGCGCGCAGAACCAGTGGGAGGCCCTGCCCGACAGCCTGCGCCCGCGCGTGCTGTTCATCTCGGTCGACCCGGACCGTGACAGCGCCACACGCCTGGGCGAGTACGTGCACGGCTTCCACAAGGACACCCTGGCCGCCACCGCCGATATCCCGTCGCTGGAGCGCTTTGCCACGTCGCTGGGTTTCGTGTTCCAGAAGGTGCCGGGCAAGCACTTCGACGAGAACCCTGAGGATTACACCGTCGAGCACTCGGCCAGCCTGGCCGTGCTCGACCCGCAGGGCCGCCTTGCCGGCCTGGTGCGGCCCCCGTTCAACGCGCCGGCCATTGCCCGCGACCTGCAGAAGCTGACCGAGAAAACCGCCCCATGAGCCTCACCACCGCCCTGACGTACGCCCTGCCCCACCGCCTGCTGTCCTCGATGGCGCGTTCGCTGGCGTACTCGGACGATCCGCGCGTGTCGCGCTGGCTGATCGACACCGTCACCCGCAAGTTCAACGTCAACCTGGACGAAGCGGCCAACCCGGACCCGCGCAGCTATGCCACCTTCAACCAGTTCTTCACGCGTGCGCTGAAGCCGGGGGCGCGCGTGGCCGATGCCGATCCGCGCAGCCTGGTGATGCCGGCCGACGGCCGCATCAGCCAGCTGGGGAAGATCGAGGCCGGCCGGATCTTCCAGGCCAAGGGCCAGTCGTTCACCGCCGCCGAACTGCTGGGCAGCGACGAAGACGCCAAGCCGTACAACGACGGCCTGTACGCCACCGTGTACCTGTCGCCGCGCGATTACCACCGCGTGCACATGCCGTGGACCGGCACCCTGCGCGAGACCGTGCACGTGCCGGGCCGCCTGTTCAGCGTCGGTCCGGCCGCGGTGAACGGCGTGCCGCGCCTGTTCGCCCGCAACGAGCGCCTGGTCTGCCACTTCGATACCAGCTTCGGCCCGATGGTGAGCGTGATGGTCGGTGCACTGCTGGTGTCCGGCGTGGAGACCGTATGGAGCGGTGAGGAGATCCCGGCCTACGGTGACCGCATCACCCGCAAGGATTACCGCGGCCAGGGCATCCAGCTGGAGCGCTTCGCCGAGATGGCGCGCTTCAACTACGGTTCGACCGTGATCGTGCTGCTGCCGCCGGGCGTGGCCGAGTTCGCGCCGCAGCTGGGCGCCGAAAGCCCGGTGCAGCTGGGCCAGGCGCTGGCGACGCTGCGCTGAGGTACATGTAGAGCCGAGCCCATGCTCGGCTGCTGGCTGCAACCGGTCATGCATTTCTGTGGGCAAAGGAAGCCGAGCATGGGCTCGGCTCTACAGCCAGAAGCGCGCTACTGCAGGGCCGGGGCTGGACCTACGTCCATGCCGTCGTAGTCTTCCACGCCCTTCTCCGCGGCCAGCGCCGCGAACTCCTGGTTGCGACGGTCCAGCGAGGCTTCGTCGTGAATCTCCACGCGCTCCACATGCAGCACGTGGAACGGCGCGTCGCCTTCTTCCGGCTCCTGCTCGAACAGTTCCACAAAGGAGTAGCCCTGCGCCTGCAGATGCTCAGCCAGTACCTGCAACGGCTCAGCAGTGGAATGCACGAAGAAATACCCCCACAGCAACGGGCCGGTGATGTCCCAGTCGGTGTTTTCGCGGAGGTTGGCGAACAGGTTGCGGGTGTCTTCGAGGTCCATGCGGATTCCAGGGGTCGGGAGGATTACTTGTCGCAGCCCTGCAGCTTCAGCGTCTGGCCGTGGCGCAGGCTGTAGGCCGGGGCCTTCAGGCCGTTGGCGCGGGCCAGGGTCGGCACGTCGCACTGGAATTTCGCGGCGATGGCGCCCAGGGTCTCACCCCGGCCCACCTTGTGGCTGCGCACCGGCTTCGGCCGTGCCGGCGGGCGCGGCGTAGCTACCGGAGCGGCCGGTGTGGTCGGCACGCTGGTGGACGCGGCGGCATCGGCCACCGGCACCACACCGCCCACGGCCACGCTGCCGGTGTAGCTGGCAGCGGTCGGACGCTTGATCGCTGCGTTCAGATCGGCGGTGATCAGCGTGCGGGCCAGATCGGCACGCGGGCCGCTGACGCAGTTGCGCTGGTACAGGCCGGCGATGCGGGTGGTGGCATTGATCAGCGTGCCGGCCGGAATCCAGCCGTCGGCTTCATAGCGCGGGTTGAGGTTGCGCAGCGCGCGCATGTAGCCATCGCGGGTGCCGTGGCTGCCCAGGCAGATGGTCAGTTCGTAGATGGTAGTGGACTTGGCCAGGCGCAGCGTGGCCGGCTGCGCGCTGATCTTCGGGAATTCCACGCCGTACTGCTGCGGGTGCAGGAAGATCCAGGCGGCGGCGATCACCATCGGCACGTAGTCCTTGGTCTCGCCCGGGAACTGGTTGTAGACGCTGTCGGTCCAGAAGCTCTGGCCAGCACTCTGCTTGAACACGCGCGCGGCACGGCCTTCACCACCGTTGTAGGCGGCCACCGACATTTCCACGTTGTTGTTCAGCTCGCGTAGACGCTCGTTGAGGTAACTGGCGCTGGCCTCGGCGGCGCTGCGCGCGTCAAAGCGCGTATCGAAGCCGGTGCCGTCCGGGCCGAGGCCGAAGCGGCGACCGGTGGCCGGCATGAACTGCATCAGGCCGGCGGCGCCGGCGCGCGAGGACGCATGCACGCGGCCGTTGGACTCCTTGGCCATGATGCCGAACAGCAGCGCCTCGGGCAGGCCGCGCTTCTCCCACTCCGGCCACATCACCGCACGCAGGTTCTGGTAGTTCTCGTAGCTGGTCAGCAGCGCGGGACGCATGTCGGTCAGCCAACGGCGGATGCCGGCCTGCACGGCCGGGTTGTACTCGACCATGCTGTCGAAGGCATGCCGCTTGTCGTTGAGCAGCGCGGCGGCGCGCGCGGCCTCCGGCACGTCGGCGGTGAGCGGGCCGATATGGTCGGGGTCGGCTTCCAGGCGGTCACCGCCCTCGTCGGCCACGTCGTCGCTGGCAGCGGCATCAGCGTCGTGCTTGAGCAGGCGCTTGTAGCTGGCAAGCAGGGTGCCCATCTGGCAGCCCTTCTGCTTCACGCAGTCGTTGAGGACATCTTCCATGTCTTCCAGCGCGGCATCGGCCTCGTTGCTGCCCTTGGGGTCGGCATTGGCGACCAGCAGCAGGGCGTCGCTGTAACGCTTTTCGGCGACGGTCATGCGCTGCTGCAGCGCATCCACCTTCACCTTGTCCCGGGCCGAAACCCGCTGCGCATGGGCGTCGGGCGCCAGGGAAACCAGGCCGGCCAGGGCCAGCAGCGGCCAACCGCGGGAAATCAGGACAGGAACGGGCATTGATGGCACTGTGTGCGAAACAGACAGGCAGAGTAGCGGCGCCGCCAAGGTCCGGGCAAGCCGACCTTCGGCCCGTCACCGCCGGCGGTTAACATTGGGCTATTCACCACAAGGGCTGGACCATGGATCCGATTCTGCTCGGCAAAGGCATTACCGACGATATTGCCGTCACCCTGTTGCCGAAACTCGGCAACCGCCACGGCCTGGTGGCCGGCGCCACCGGCACCGGCAAGACGGTCACCCTGATGACCCTGGCCGAGGGCTTCTCGCGGCTGGGCGTGCCGGTGTTCCTGGCCGATGTTAAGGGCGATGTGTCCGGCCTGGCTGTTCCCGGCACCGGTGCCGAGAACCTGCTGACGCGTGCTGCCGAGATCGGCGTGGCCGACTATGCGCCGGCCGCCAGCCCCACCATTTTCTGGGACCTGTACGGCAAGCTCGGCCATCCGGTGCGCACCACGGTCAGCGAGATGGGCCCGACCCTGCTGGCGCGCATCCTCGAGTTGAACGACACCCAGTCCGGCGTGCTCGACATCGTGTTCAAGCTGGCCGACGACCGTGGCCTGCTGCTGCTGGACATGGACGATCTGCGTGCCCTGCTCGGCCTGGTGGCCGAGGAGCGCAAGGACATCTCCACCGAGTACGGCCTGGTCAGCGCGCAGTCGATCGCCGCGATCCAGCGCTCGGTGCTGCGCCTGGCACAGGACGGCGGCGAGAATTTCTTCGGCGAACCAGCACTGGAACTGGCCGACATCATGCGGGTCAATCACGACGGCCGCGGCATGATCGGCATCCTTGCCGCCGACCAGCTGGTGCTCAAGCCCAAGCTTTACTCCACCTTCCTGTTGTGGCTGCTGTCGGAACTGTTCGAGCAGCTGCCGGAAGTGGGCGACCTGGACAAGCCGAAGCTGGTCTTCATCTTCGACGAAGCGCACCTGTTGTTCGACGACGCGCCCGCGTCGCTGGTGCAGCGCATCGAGCAGGTGGTTCGGCTGATCCGCTCCAAGGGCGTGGGCGTGTACTTCTGCTCGCAGTTCCCCGACGACGTGCCGGGCAACATCCTCGGCCAGCTGGGCAACCGCGTGCAGCACGCGCTGCGTGCCTTCACTCCGCGCGACCAGAAGGCGGTGAAGACCGCTGCCGAGACCTTCGTACCAAACCCGAAGCTGGACGTGGCCAAGGTGCTGAGCCAGCTCGGCACCGGCGAGGCGCTGGTGTCCACGCTGCAGGACAAGGGCGTGCCGATGCCGGTGCAGCAGACGATGATCGCGCCGCCGCGCTGCCGGATGGGACCGATCACCGAGGCCGAACGCGCGCAGGTGCGCGCCGGCAGCCCGGTCGGCAGCCGCTACGACACCGCGATCAACCGCGAGTCGGCAGCAGAGCTGCTGGCCCAGCGCGCGCAGAAGGCGGTCGAGAAGGCCGAAGCACCTGCCGCGCGCAGTCGCGAGCAGGACGAGGCGCAGGAGGGAGGCTTCGGCCAGTCGATCAAGGATGCGATCTTCGGCACCAAGCGCCGCCAGGGCATGATCGAGACCATGGCCAAGCAGACCACGCGTACCGTCGGCACCAAGCTGGGCAACCAGATCGTGCGCGGCATTCTGGGCGGCATTTTCGGCGGCAAGCGCTGATTCACCGCCACTGGGGTCAGAGCTCTTTCCACGGGAAAGGGCTCCGACCCCATCGTTCCTTTGAAAAGAAGTCTTACCGCATGTCCCGTTGGCGTCCCCCCGCAGAAAAAAGCACGGCCCTGATCACCGCCTCCGGCCACGCACGGCTGAAGGCCGAACTGGATGACCTGTGGCGGGTGCGCCGCCCCGAGGTGGTGAAGGCACTGGCCGCAGCCGCCGCAGAAGGCGATCGTTCGGAAAACGCCGAGTACACCTACCGCAAGAAGCAGCTGGGCGAGATCGACCGTCGCGTGCGCTACCTGACCAAGCGATTGGAATCGCTGCGCGTGGTCGACACCACGCCGACTGATCCGCAGGCGGTGTTTTTCGGCGCGTGGGTGGAACTGGAGAACGTGGACAGTGGCGACACCAGCCGCTATCGCATTGTCGGCCCGGACGAGACCGATGCAGGCCTGGGTTGGATCAGCATCGATTCGCCGCTGGCACGTGCGCTGCTGAAGAAGCGGCTGGATGATGAGTTCTCGGTAGAGCTGCCCGGCGGGCAGTTCACCTTTGCGGTGATCGGGGTGGAGTACGAGCCTGTGTAGCGTCGAGCATGGCTCGACTGCCTGCCCTTTGTAGAGCCGAGCCCATGCTCGGCTGATGGGCAAACGCAGCCGAGCATGGGCTCGGCTCTACAACGGCAACCCCACCAGCGGCAACGGATACTGGCGACCGGCACGCAGCGGGCGGAAATAATCGGCATTGCGATAGAAGGCGGAATCCTGCACGCCATGCCAGCCGGGAATACCGGCCAATGGCAGGGGCCGCAGCTGCAGCGGATCGGTCACTGCCCTGCCCTCGGCGATGGCCGCGGTCACTGCGTCAACGCAGGCATCATCGACTTCGTCGCGCACCACCACGCACTTGCCCACCAGACGGCGTTCCGGCAGCAGCGCCTGCTCCATCAGCGCGTGCCCGAATACCGCAGCGATGGCGATATCGCCGCTCAGCCAGTGCGCTGGCTCGAACAATGCATGCCAGTCATGCCCATCCCACGCACGCATAAACGAGTCATCGCGCACGCGCACGATCACGCCGGTCTCGTCGAACTGGGTCAACGCGGCCTGCGCACGGTTGCGCTGGCCCGGCGGCATCGCCTCGATATGCCGGCACTGCTGCACATTGAGGGCCTGCTTGAGCTGCGGGTAACGGGCCCACACCAGTGCATTGAACAGGTCGTGCCAGTTGTCGGCGCGGGTGGCGATAAGCCCCTGCGCGATGCGGGCTTCGTAGTGCAGGCCGTCAGCCAGCAGCGCGGCATCCTGCTCGACCAGGTGCTTGCCGGGCAGCGTGAGGCGTGCCTCGAGCGCTGCAATGGACGGCCACTCCGGGCCTTCCAACAGATCACGAACGTCGCGCAATCCGGCAAACACCGGGTGCGCGAACACCTGCGGATCGACCGCCGCACGCGGCGGCGGCACGAAGCGGCGGACACCGCTGCCGTCACCGGCGGCGGTCGTCGCTGTGGTCACAGCATCTTGAGATCGAATGCCGGGCGGTTAGCGGCCGGCAGCGCGTCACCGTACAGGTCGTGCTCGTCGCTCTCGGTGATTTCCACGTCGACGAACTCACCCACGCGCAGCGGCACCTGGTCGGCATTCTGGATGTGCACCAGGCCGTCGATCTCCGGGGCATCGGCCTTGGAGCGGGCCACGGCGATATCGCCTTCGATGGCGTCGACCAGGCACTGCTGCACGGTGCCGATTTTGGCTTCCAGGCGTGCCGCGGAAATCCGCGCCTGCTTTTCCATGAAACGGGCCAGGCGCTCCTGCTTCACTTCCTCCGGTACCGCATCGGGCAGGTCGTTGGCGGTGGCGCCTTCCACCGGCGAATAGGCGAACGCACCGACGCGGTCCAGCTGCGCTTCGTCGAGGAACGACAGCAGCTCTTCGAACTCGGCCTCGGTCTCGCCCGGGAAGCCAACGATGAAGGTCGAACGCACGGTGATGTCCGGGGCGATACGGCGCCAGTTCTGTACGCGCTCCAGGGTCTTCTCGACCGCGCCGGGGCGCTTCATCAGGCGCAGGATGCGCGGGCTGGCATGCTGGAACGGAATGTCCAGGTACGGCAGGATGCGGTTCTCGGCCATCAGCGGCACCACCTCGTCCACGTGCGGGTACGGGTAGACGTAGTGCATGCGCACCCACGCATCCAGCTCGGACAGGCCTTCGCACAGCGCCTTCAGGCGGGTCTGGTAGGCCTTGTTGCGCCACATCTTCTCGGCGTACTTCGCGTCCACGCCATAGGCCGAGGTGTCCTGCGAAACCACCAGCAGCTCGCGCACGCCGCCCCGCACCAGGCGCTCGGCTTCGCGCAGCACCTCATCCACCGGGCGCGAGACCAGCTTGCCACGCATCGACGGGATGATGCAGAAGCTGCACTTGTGGTTGCAGCCCTCGGAAATCTTCAGGTAGGCGTAGTGGCGCGGGGTCAGCTTGATGCCGTAGTCGGGCACCAGGTCCACGAACGGGTCGTGCTTGGGCGGCAGTGCTTCATGCACCGCTTCCATCACGCTCTGGTAGTCCTGCGGGCCGGACACCGCCAGCACGTTGGGGTACGCCTCGCGGATCTGCTCCGGGCGCTTGCCCAGGCAGCCGGTGACGATGACCTTGCCGTTCTGGTTCATCGCCTCGCCGATCGCGTCCAGCGATTCGGTCACTGCCGAATCGATGAAACCGCAGGTGTTGACCACCACCACGTCGGCCGAATCGTAGGACGGCACGATGTCGTAGCCTTCCGAGCGGAGCTGGGTAAGGATGCGTTCGGAATCGACAAGGGCCTTCGGGCAGCCAAGGCTGACGAAGCCGACTTTGGGGTTCAGCTGGGACATGGAATAGCGGGACTCTGGGGGCCTGGGCCCCTGCCGTCGTGGCAGGGGTTCCTGGGGGCCGGGGCCTGAAAGGGCGCCAGTATACCGGGGTTGGCGGCCGCGCTCTGAATGGCCAGCCGCCCGATCCCGCACAGCCGCTGACATCGCGCTAACCCACGCTGCACCGACAATGCCGTTCTGTTCCCCACAACGAGATGGAAACGATGGCCGAGTGGATCACCCTGGATACGCATCACGGCCCGGTACGGGCCTGGCAGGCCCTGCCGGAGGGCACCCCGCGTGGCGGGCTGGTGGTGGTGCAGGAAATTTTCGGCGCCAACCCGCACATCCGCGGCGTAGCGGAGCGCTTCGCGGCCGAAGGCTACGCGGTGCTGGCGCCGTCGTTCTTCGACCTGGTCGACGGTGCAGAAGCCGATCCGGATGCCCTGCCCTATGACGCCGAAGGCGTGAAGCAGGGCCTGGAACGGGTGACCGAACTGGGCATGGAGAAGGCGCTGGAGGTCGTGCGTGCAGCCGCCACCCGGCTGGCGCCCCAAGGCAAGGTCGGCACGGTGGGCTACTGCTGGGGCGGCACGGTGGCGATGCTGTCGGCCCTGCGCCTGGGCCTGCCCTCGGTCAGCTATTACGGTGCGCGCAATGTCCAGTTCCTGGATGAGACGCCCAAGGCCCCGGTGATCTTCCACTTCGGCGCCCAGGACAAGAGCATCCCGCCGGAGGCGGTCCAGGCCCATCGCGAGAAGCTGCCGCAGATGGCCACCTTCGTCTATCCGGCCGACCACGCCTTCAACCGGGAGGTCGGACATGCGTATGATCCAGACAGCGCCAGCCTGGCGCTGCAACGCACCCTGGACTTCTTCTCGGAGCATCTTGGATGAGCGATTTCGAACTCGATTCACGCCTGGCCACCGATAGCGTGCTGGTGGCCGAAGGACCGTTGTCGCAAGTGCGGCTGATGAACGACGAACGATTCCCCTGGCTGGTGCTGGTACCGCGCTTGGCCGGGGTGACCGAGTGGATCGAGCTGGACGGCGAGCAGCAGGACAAGCTGCGCACCGAGCTCAACCGCGCCTGCAAGGCCCTGAAGGGCGCCGACGGGGTGGAGAAGATCAATATCGGTGCGCTGGGCAACATCGTGCGCCAGCTGCATTTCCATGTGATCGGCCGCCATGACGGCGACCCCGCGTGGCCGGGCCCGGTCTGGGGCAGCGGCCCCGCGCACCGCTACGAGCCGGGTGCGCTGGACCAGCATGTCGCCTACTGGAAGGAACGGCTAGGATATCCAGCCCAGTCCTGAGCGTTTGCCGACCCGATGCGATTCAACCTCGTTGCCGCCGTCCTGCTGATCCTGATCGGCCTGTTCATGCTCGCCAGCAACTTGGGCTGGACGCACCTGAACCTGTCCAAGCTGCTGCTGACCTGGTGGCCGGTGGCATTGGTGGGTGTCGGCATCGCGATGCTGTTCGGTCGCGGGAAATAAAGAAGGCGGCGCATTGCGCCGCCCTCCTTCATGTAGAGCCGAGCCATGCTCGGCTTCACAAATCGCCTGCAATCTTCAGGTCCGCGGCAGCGTCACGCCGGTCTGGCCCTGGTACTTGCCGCCACGATCGCGGTACGACGTCTCGCAGATGTCGTCGGCGGCCGCCTGGAAGAACAGCATCTGCGCTACGCCTTCATTGGCGTAGATGCGCGCCGGCAGCGGCGTGGTGTTGCTGAATTCCAGGGTGACGTGCCCTTCCCATTCCGGTTCCAGCGGGGTCACGTTGACGATGATGCCGCAGCGCGCGTAGGTGCTCTTGCCCAGACACACCACCAGGGTGTCGCGCGGGATGCGGAAGTACTCCACGGTGCGCGCCAGCGCGAAGCTGTTGGGCGGGATGATGCATTCATCGCCGACGATATCCACGAAGCTGCCCGGATCGAAGTGCTTGGGATCGACGATGGTCGAGTTGATGTTGGTGAACACCTTGAACTCGCGCGAGCAGCGCACGTCGTAGCCGTAGCTGGAGGTGCCATAGCTGACGATGCGCTCGCCGTTGGCCTGCTTGACCTGCCCGGCCTCGAACGGCTCGATCATGCCGTGCTGCTCGGACATGCGGCGGATCCAACGGTCACTCTTGATGCTCATGCTTTGTCCTGGGGTACGAGGGGGCGCGAGGATTCTAGCAGGGGGCCGGGCGTCGCCGGCGGCCCCTGCCCGGGCACTTACAGCAGCGACGACAGGATCGGGATCGAGGCACGCGGACGCTTGCCAACCTCCTCGATCAGGCGCTGCGCGGCATGGCGGTAGGCCTGGGCCGGGACCGAATCCGGCTGGGCCACGGTGATCGGGGTACCGGAATCGCCCTGCTCGCGGATGCCGATCTGCAGCGGCAGCGAACCGAGCAACGGCACGCCGTACTGCGCGGCCATGCGCTCGCCGCCGCCCTCGCCGAACAGGTGCTCGACATGCCCGCAGCTGCTGCAGGTATGCACCGCCATGTTCTCGACGATGCCCAGCACCGGCACCTCGACCTTCTCGAACATCTTCAGCGCCTTCTTCGCGTCCAGCGTGGCGATGTCCTGTGGCGTGGTGACGATCACCGCACCGGCCAGCGGGATCTTCTGGGTCAGGGTCAGCTGGATGTCGCCGGTGCCCGGCGGCAGGTCGATCAGCAGGTAGTCCAGGTCGTCCCACAAGGTGTCGTTGAACAGCTGGGTCATCGCCGAGGTGGCCATCGGCCCACGCCAGATCATCGGCGTGTCCTCTTCGATCAGGTAGCCGATCGACATGGTGTCGACGCCGAACGCACGCAGCGGCTCGATGCTCTTGTTGTCCGGGCTTTCCGGACGGCCGGACAGGCCCAGCATGGCCGGCACGCTGGGGCCATAGATGTCGGCGTCGAGCACGCCCACGCGCGCGCCGAGCTGCTGCAGCGCCACGGCCAGATTGACCGCGGTGGTCGACTTGCCGACGCCGCCCTTGCCCGAACCAACCGCGATCACATTGCGGATGCGGGCATGCGGCGTGAGTCCCTTCTGGACCTGGCTTGCATGGGGACGGCGGGGAGAACTGTTCACAACGAGCACCGGCGGGGTCAGGGGGAATAACCGAGCATCATACAAGCTGGACGTAACCTGACTGAAATTCAGGATTGCTACAGATTCGTGCACAGATTGTTAAGTTCATGTTACGTTCGACCCGCACTGTTTTGGGCTGCGGAGCTGGCATTTCCAGCCCGCGCGATGGCGCATGCGCAGTGCCGTTTTTGTTTTTGCTCTCCAATGGAACTACATGAACTACGTAAGCAACACCGCACGTCGCAACACGCTCGCCGTCGCCCTGATTTCCGCTCTGATGGCCGCCGCCCCGGCAATGGCCCAGGACAAGGCGACCAACCTGGACAAGATCACCGTCACCGGTTCGCTGATCCCGCAGACCCAGGTTGAAACCCAGACCCCGGTGATGTCCATCACCGCCGAAGACATCCAGACCCGCGGCTTCAGCAGTGTTGCTGAAGTGCTGCAGCAGTCGTCGCTGACCACTGGCGGCCTGCAGGGCGGCCAGACCTCGGGTTCGTTCACCCAGGGCGCCGAAGCCGCCGGCATGTTCGGCCTGAATCCGGGCTACACCAAGTACCTGATCAACGGCCGCCCGATGCTCTCGTATCCGGCGCTGTACAACGGCAGCGAAACCTTCAACAACATCAGCGGCATTCCGATCGACATCGTCGAGCGCATCGAAGTGCTGCCGGGCGGCCAGTCCTCGCTGTACGGCTCGGACGCGATCGCCGGTGTGGTCAACATCATCCTGAAGGAGCGCATGGACGGCGGCACCATGACCCTCCGTGGCGGCACCTACACCGAAGGCGGCGGCAGCAACATCCGCTTCAGCGCTGCCAAGGGCATCAACGCCTTCGACGACCGCTTCCATGCGCTGTTCAACGTGCAGATCGAGAACGGCAGCCCGATCTGGGGCTACCAGCGCGACATCACCCGCCAGAACAACCCGGTCGGCTACACCGCCCAGGTTCCGTCGAACGACTTCGCCGTCATCACCAACGCTGACAACAAGCTGCTGATGATGGACCCGAGCCGTTGCGCCAACGTCGCCGGGCTGTATGACGGCACCACCGTGGTCGGCCAGCGCGCGTCGGGCGAGTCCTGCGGTTCGGTGTACAGCGCCGGCTACAAGACCCTGAAGAACGGCAAGAACAGCGGCCAGTTCTACTCGTCGATGACCTTCGACGTGAACGACAACTTCCAGCTGTTCGCCGACGTGCTGTACAGCAAGGAAAAGACCGAGTTCACCTCCGGCTCGAGCGCCCTGTGGTGGGGCACCAAGTCGGTCATGGGCGGCTTCTACGACCAGGGCCTGGGCAAGGTCGTGAACCTGCAGCGCGCCTTCGCGCCGGAAGAAATCGGCCCGGGCCACTACAACAACATCATGAACTCCGACGAAAGCCGTGCCTACCAGGTCACCCTGGGCGGCAAGGGCATGGTCGGCGACTGGGACTACAGCGCCAGCTTCACCCGTGGCGAGTACCGCCTGGACCAGAACCGCTTCGTGCGCTGGAAGGACAAGATCGAAGACTTCTTCGGCCAGACCGTGCTGGGCCCGCGCCTGGGCACCTCGGCTGGCGGCTTCGGCATCTACAACCCGGACTATGCGGCCTTCTACTCGCCGATCACCCCGGACCAGTTCGCCAGCTTCACCGGCTACGGTACCCACCGCAGCAAGACCTGGCAGAACCTGGGTCGCGTGCAGGTGACCAACGGCTCGCTGTTCAGCCTGCCGGGCGGTGATGCCGGCCTGGCCGTCGTGCTGGAAGGTGGCAGCGAAGGCTGGGATTACTCGCCGGACCAGGCGTTCGTTGATGGCAATGTGTGGGGCACCACCGCCGTCGCCGGCGCCGGCCACCGCAGCAACTACGCGGTCACCAGCGAACTGCGCATGCCGCTGCACGACACCCTGACCGTCAGCGCCTCGGGCCGCTATGACGCCTTCAAGATCGCCGACAAGACCGTCGACAAGGCCACCTACAGCATCGGCCTGGAATTCCGTCCGATCGAGAGCCTGCTGCTGCGCGGCAAGTACGGTACCGCCTTCCGCGCACCGACCCTGTCCGATGCCTTCCAGGGCATGAGCGGTTCGTACTCGTCCGGCCAGAACGACTACTACCGCTGCAGCCAGATGGGTTATGGCCTGCGTGATGAGGCCTGCTCGTTCTACAAGAACACCTCGGTGTACAGCGAAAAGTCCGGCAACCCGGACCTGAAGCCGATCACCGCCGATGTCTGGAGCGCAGGTGTGGTGTGGGCCCCGGTCAGCAACTTCTCGCTGTCGGCCGACTACTACAACTGGAAGATCAAGAACGAGGTCAAGACCCTGAGCTCGGACCAGCTGCTGCTGGCCGAGTACCAGTGCCACAACGGCCTGCCGAACAACACCTCGGCCAGCTGCGGTGACGTGACCAACTGGATATCCCGCGACGCCGGTGGCAACCTGACCCGCGTATACACGCCGAAGCTCAACGTTGCCAGCCAGAACCTGGAAGCGGTGACCGTGGCGGCCAAGTACCAGCAGGATATCGGCCGCTTCGGCTCGCTGATGTTCTCCGGCAACTACACCAACATGCTGAAGCGTGAAGTGCAGCCGATGCCGGGCGCCGCCAAGCTCGACCTGCTGAGCGACCCGTACAACATGTGGTACTACGACAACTTCGCCAAGGTCCGCGGCGATCTGTCGGTGGCCTGGAACATCGCCAAGTTCACCACCACCGTGTACGCCAACTACGTCGGCAGCACCCCGAACTACCTGGCCTACACCGGCCGCAGCTACGGCTACGTCCACTCCTCCGGCGCCAAGGCCGGCAAGTGGGGTTCGTACACCACGTACAACCTGAGCATGAACTACCAGGCACAGGAAGATCTGGTCCTGTCGCTGATGGTCAACAACGTGTTCAACAAGCTGCCGGAAGGCCAGCGCTACAACTACCCGGGCAACGAATCGACCCCGTTCAACGACGGCTTCTACAGCGTCTACGGCCGCCAGATCTCGGCCCAGGTCAAGTACAACTTCTGATCCCGTCGTTTTCCGGACTCCGTGTCTGGACCAGGCCCCGCTTCGGCGGGGCCTTTTTTTTGGTTCCAGGAAGCCTTCGGTAAAGCACTGATGCAGAAGCAGCAAATGCACTACGACAGATTGACCTTCATATCGCCATCTTTTGAAACACACCAAAACAATTGGCGTTAACCATTGATCTGCCGACATTTTTCAGGCCAAACGCCGATTGACGAAATGACGATCGTGTGCACTCTGCGTTAAGTGCGTGTTACGGTCCGGCTGAATGGAATGCAACTGAACAGATCGTTAAACCGACATGGAAGCCGGTCGCCAAGACATCTCACTACGGGGATTTTCCATGTCTCGCCATCGTTCCACACTCTCGCGCCACCCACTGACCCTCGCCCTCCTCGGCACGCTGCTCGCCTCCGGCACGGCCCTGGCGCAAAGCAACAATGCGCCGACCCAGCTTGACCGCGTGACGGTCACCGGGTCGCTGATTCCGCAGACCGAGATCGAGAACCACACACCGGTCCTGACCGTGACCGCCGAGGACATCCAGACCCGCGGCTTCACCAGCGTTGCCGATGTCCTGCAGCAGTCCTCGCTGTCCACGGGTGGCCTGCAGGGCGGCCAGACCTCGGCGTCGTTCACCCAGGGCGCCGAAGCCGCCGGCATGTTCGGCCTCAGCCCGGGTTACACCAAGTACCTCATCAACGGTCGCCCGATGCTTTCGTATCCGGCGCTGTACAACGGCGGCGATACGTTCAACAACATCAGCGGCATTCCGATCGACATCGTCGAGCGCATCGAGATCCTGCCGGGCGGCCAGTCCTCACTGTATGGCTCCGATGCGATCGCTGGCGTGGTCAACATCATCCTCAAGGAACGCATGGATGGTGGCGTCCTCAACGTACGTGGTGGCGCCTACAGTGAAGGCGGCGGCAACAGCTTCCGCCTCAGCGGCGCCCGCGGCTTCAATGGCGTGGATGATCGCTTCCATGCGCTGGTCAACGTGCAGTATGAGAAGACCAGCCCGATCTGGGGTTACCAGCGCGACCTGACCAAGGTCAACAATCCCGACGGCTACAGCCCGCAGTACGTCTCCAACGATTTCCTGGTGCTGTTGCCGGCCAACAACAACCGTTACGCGATGATGGACCCGAACCTGTGCGCCAATGTGGCCGGGCAGTTCGATGGCACCACGGTGCTCGGCACCCGGCCCACCGGCCAGGCATGTGGCTCCACCTATGGCACCGGCTACAAGACCATCAAGAACGGCAAGGAAAGCGCGCAGATCTACAGTTCTGCCACCTTCGACGTGAATGACAACTTCCAGTTGTTCGGCGATGCGCTGTACAGCCTGGAAGAGGTCAAGTACGCGACCGGTTCCGGCTACACCTGGTGGGGTACCTCGTCCGGCTGGGGCCGCTTCTATGACCAGGCCAGCGGCCAGTACATGAACCTGCAGCGGGTGTTCGCCCCGGAAGACATCGGTGGCGCCGGCTACCGCGACATCATGAACACCGACCGCAACAAGGCCTACCAGGTAACGCTGGGCGGCCGCGGCACGGCCGGCAACTGGGACTACAGCCTCAGCTTCACCCGCGGCGAGTACAAACTGACCGAGCGCAACTTCGTGCGCTGGAATGACCCGATCAACGATTACTTCGAACAGCGCGTGCTCGGCCCGGTGCTGGGCACCACCAGCACCGGTTACGACATCTACAGCCCGAACTGGGAAGCCTTCTACGCGCCGCTGCCGGCCGGAGACTTCCAGACCTTCACCGGTTACAGCTACAGCCAGAGCCGTACCTGGCAGAACCTGGCCCGTGCACAGGTCACCAACGGCTCACTGTTCAAGCTGCCGGGCGGCGACGCCGGCCTGGCCGTGGTCGTTGAAGGTGGCAGTGAAGGCTGGGACTACAGCCCCGATCCGGGCCTGATGGATGGCAGCGTCTGGGGCACCACGGCGGTCTCCGGCGCCGGCCACCGCAGCAACTATGCGGTGACCGGTGAGCTGCGTCTGCCGCTGCATGACACGCTGACAGTCACCGGCTCCGGCCGCTACGACGCCTTCAAGATCGGCAGCAACACCGTCGACAAGTCCACCTACAGCATCGGCATCGAGTTCCGCCCGATCGAGAGCCTGCTGTTCCGCGGCAAGTACGGCACTGCCTTCCGCGCGCCGACCCTGTCCGACGCATTCCAGGGCCGCAGCGGCTACTATGCCAACGGCTCCACCGACTACTACCGTTGCGGCCAGCTGGGCTACGACCCGGCCAACACCACCGGTTGCCCGTATGACAGCGTCTCGGTATTCGGCACCCGCGCCGGCAATCCGGACCTGGAACCGATCACCGCCGACGTCTGGAACGCAGGTGTTGTGTGGGCACCGATCAACAACCTGTCGCTGTCGGTGGACTACTACAACTGGAAGATCAAGAACGAGGTCGATACGCTCAGCTCCGACCAGCTGCTGCTGGCCGAGTACTACTGCCGTGGCGGCCAGGCCAACAACACCTCGGCCAGCTGCCAGAACGTCGACGACTGGATCACCCGCGATGCGTCCGGCGTGCTGGACGAGATCTACACCCCGAAGATGAACGTCGCCCGCCAGAACCTGGAAGCGCTGACCGCCAGCTTCAAGTACGTGCACGACATGGGCCGCTTCGGTTCGTTGCAGTTCTCGGGCAACTACACCGACATGCTCAAGCGCGAACTGCAGCCGCAGCCGGGCGATGAGTTCCTGGACCTGCTGCGTGACCCGTACGCGATGTGGGTATACGACTCGTACGCCAAGGTGCGCGCCGATGGTTCGGTCGGCTGGGCCAAGGACAAGTGGACCACCACCCTGTATGCCAACTACATCGGCAAGACGCCGAACTACATGGCCTACGTGGGCAATGGCTACGACTACGTCCACAGCTCCGGCTACAAGGCAGGCAAGTGGGGGTCCTACACCACCTACAACCTGAGCGTGAACTATCGCGCGCTGGACAACCTGACCCTGTCGCTGATGGTCAACAACGTGTTCAACAAGATGCCGGACAACCAGCGCTTCAGCTTCGCCGGGACCAGCGGCCAGCCGTACAACAATTACCTGTACAACGCCTACGGGCGTGCCATCTACGTGCAGGCCAAGTACGAGTTCGGCGGCAACTGATCTCCGCCCTCGCCACACCGAAGACCCCGCCCCGGCGGGGTCTTTCTTTGGGCTTACTCCCCCGGCAGGACAAATCCACAGGGCTTTCACGCCAAGTTGACTAACCCCACGCCTTCGTTCATCTTCAGGTCATGTTGATGTGCCCGCCACAAGGACCCTGCCGACCATGGAACTGCGCTTGACCCCCGCCCGCCTTGGCGCCGCCGCTCTGGCGGCGCTGTGCATTGCCCCTGCCCTAGCAAGCCCTCTGCCAGCCGAGGATTTCGCCAAGATCCCAACCATCCAGTCGGTCACCATGAGCGCCGACGGCAAGCAGTTGGTGGCCATCGTCGCCGCGCCTGGTAGCAACAACAGTGATACCGCTCTGGCCAACTGGAACCTGGACAACCTCGGCGCCGGTCCAGTCGCCATCACGCCATCCGGTGACCGGATGAAGTTCATCGCGGCAAGCGCACTGAAGGCGGGACGCAACCTCGTCATCGGACGCCAGGAATGGACAGGAAAACTCGGCGGCTGCGGTGAAGGCAACAGTACGGGAGCCACCAAGACCTTCCTGACCAAGGCCTACCTCACCGACGCCACCCAGACCAAGTTCGACGAGGCTTTCGCCAACAACACCCGCACGCTCGGGGTCAGCCCCGAGACCCTTCGCTGCCTCGAACTTGCGGGTACCGCCTCGCTGGTCCATGGCCTGCCGCTGGATGCAGACAGGGTCATCATCAGTCAGCTCAACGAAGCCACGCTGCAGGCCAACTACTACCGCTTCAACCTGCGCACCGGCCAGACCGAACTGCTGTTCAAGGGCAGCTCGCGCACATCACCTGGCCTGTTCCACCCCCGGACAGGTGAAGTCCTGACGCAGACCCAGGTCGAATCCGCCGGCTCCGACGATTTCGAACAGCGCATTCTGATCAAGAACAGCGCCGGCCAGTTCGAAGTGCACGCCCCCCTGACCACCCGACTGAGCGAACGCTATACGGTGGAAATCGTCGGCATAGACGATGACAGCGGCAAGCTGTACGTGCTGACCGACCAGTTCTCTGACCTGGTGCAGGCGCGACTGTACGATCCCGCCAAGAAGGAATTCGACAAGGAGCCCCTGGCCGCCCATCCATCCTTCTCGATCAGTTCACTGATCCTGGGCACGCGCAAGAGCAACTTCAACCAGGTCCTCGGCTTCTATATAGACGGCCCCCAGCGGCAGGCCGTGTACGTGGATCCGCAGATGAAAGCCCTGCAGGAGGGCCTGCAGAAAGCCTATCCCGGCCTGAGCGTCTACATCACCGGTTACAACGACGACCTTTCGCGCGTCCTGTTCACCACGGAGAGCAACCGCAACCCGAAGAGCTACTTCATCCTGGCCGATCGCAAGGATGTCGTGCCGCTCGGCAATGAGCGGCCCTGGGTGGACAGCAAGCAGATTGGCGAACAACGCTGGGTGACCTACACCGCACGCGATGGCCTGCAGATCCCGGCGATTCTGGACCTCCCGCCGGGCTGGAAGCAGGGCGACGGCCCGCTGCCGGCACTCGTGCATCCGCACGGCGGGCCGTGGGCGCGCGACTACACCGGCTGGGATGCATCAGGCTGGGTACCGTTCTTCACTTCGCGAGGCTATGCCGTGTTGCGCCCGCAGTACCGCGGCAGCTCTGGCCTTGGCCGCAAGCTCTGGCTGGCAGGTGACGCCGAGTGGGGCCAGAAGATGCAGGACGACAAGGACGACGGCGCTGCCTGGCTGGTCTCGCAAGGCATCGCCGCCAAGGACCGCATCGCGATCTTCGGCTATTCCTATGGCGGTTTCGCGGCTGCCGCTGCAACGGTCCGGAGCCCATCGCCCTATCAGTGCGCCATCGCTGGTGCCCCGGTCACCGATCTTGGCCGGCTGGGCACCTCCTGGAGCCAGAACCGCCTGCAACGCATCCTGCAGGGGCGCACGGTGAAGGGCATGGACCCGATGCAGAACACCGCGAAGGCCACGTTTCCTCTGCTGACGTTTGTCGGCGACCGTGACGTACGCACGCCGTCCTTCCATGCAAGGAACTTCTACAACGGCGTACAGGGCAAGGTGCCGGCCCGGTTCGAGCTGATCCCCGACATGCCGCACAGCATGCCCTGGTACCCCGTGCACTTCCGGACGACATTGACGCTCATGGCCGACTACCTGAGCAAGGATTGCGGCCCCGGCGGCCTCTGATCTCTCCCCCGCATCCAGCATCTCCCTCCAAGCCCCTGCCCGCGCGGCAGGGGCTTTTTCATGCGTGAACCCCTGAATTTCCCCTTACTAACAACAAGTTAAGGATCCCTATCATTCATGTTGCATTTACTTTACGCGACACATACACTCCATTAACCGAAGCATAACAAGTGGGGATCAAAACGAAATGCGCACCGCCAACCGCCAAACCAAGCCAAGCCGCGTCCCGTTGACTCTTGCTGTGCTGGCCTGCCTGCAGGTCGCACCGGCTCTGGCCCAGGAATCCACCCAGCAGGAAGCAAAGGCGTCAAGCACCTCCTCGTCATCCCAGCGCGCGACGGATCTTGACAAGATTACTGTCACCGGCTCCCTGATCCGCCGCGCGGACTACGAGACCACCTCGCCGGTGTTCACCATCAACGCCGAAACCAATGCCAAGCAGGGCCAGGTCAACGTGGCCGAGTTCCTGCAGAAGTCGGCCATCGGTTCGGCCGAAACCCAGATCACCCACCAGTTCGGCGGCTTCGTCGTGGACGGCGGTACCGGTGTGCAGACGGTTTCGCTGCGTGGCCTGGGCGCCAACCGCACCCTGGTGCTGCTCGATGGCCAGCGCCCCGGCCCGGCCGGTACCCGTGGTGCTGTCGGCGCCTTCGACCTGAACGTCATTCCCACCGCCATCCTGCAGCGTGCCGAGATCGTGAAGGACGGTTCGTCCTCCATCTATGGTTCCGACGCCGTGGCCGGTGTGGTCAACCTGATCACCAAGAAGAACATCGAGCGCCCGGAGCTGACCGTCACCGGTCGCGTGCCGACCGAAGGCGGCGGCGAAGTGTTCGCTGCCTCGCTGGCCAACGGCTGGAACTTCGAGAAAGGCAGCATCGTGGCTGCGGCAGAGTGGTACAAGCACTACGAACTGAACCGCAACGACCGTGACTACCTGAACTGCAGCAATGATCTGGTCAAGGATGCCGATGGCAACCGCATCGACCGTCAGGATCGCTCGATCACTGCCGGCACCAACCTGGCAAACTGCAACAACCTGCTGCATAACGTCGTCGACGTAGGTGCCATCCGTTATGTTCCTTCACCGGAAGGCAACACCATCGGCCCACTGCCCGGCTATCGCCCGCGTACCACCCGTACCTACGCAGGCGGCGGCCAGGCCTACTATGATGAGCCGCTGAACTTCGCACGCTTTGGTGAAGAGCAGATCATCAACCAGCAGGAGCGCAAGAGCGTCTTCGTAGCCACCGATTTCGCCTTCGACTCCGTCAACTGGAAGACCCAGTGGCTGTTCAACCGTCGCGAGACCGAATCCTTCCGCTGGCGCCAGTTCTTCCCGCGGATCCAAGCACCGGCAGGTTCAGGCTTCACCGGCGTCATCCGTCCGATCATGCCGTTCAAGTCACAGCAGGACGTCACGGTCGACTACTTCTACGGCGCCACCAAGCTCGATGGTCTGTTCAAGGGCACTGACACTTGGGCATGGGAAGTCAATGCCAACTTCAGCCACTCCAAGGGCAAATACGGCAACTTTGGCATCCAGGCCTCCAAGACCGGCGACGTTGACTACACTGACAACGCGCCGACACTGAACTACCTCGATCCGGGCTACCTGAGCGGGGCCAAAGTCGATGAACTCAGTAATCTGCTGGGACAGTGGGATTGGGGTAAGACGATCTACAAGCAGGCCACGATCAATGCCGTCGTCAGCGGCGACCTGTTCGAGCTGCCGGCAGGTGCTGTGGGCGTAGCCGCGGGCTTGGAGTACCGCTACTACTCGATCGATGATCAGCCGGGTGAACTGTCAAAGGCACAGGACCTTTGGGGCTCGAGCTCGGCCAATGTCACCAAGGGCGACGACAGGGTCAAGGAAGCATTTGTTGAATTCGATGTCCCGCTGCTGAAGGGCCTGCCGGCGATTGAGTCGCTGAGCCTGAACGCGTCCGGCCGCGCATTCCAGTACGACTCGGTGGATGGCACCGACGAGGTCTGGAAGGTGGGCCTCAACTGGCAGGTCATTCCGTCGCTGCGGCTGCGCGGCTCGATCGGCACCTCCTACCGTGCTCCGGGCCTGTATGAGCTCTATCTGGGCAACCAGACCGGTTTCCTGGGACAGACCGGCATCGACCCCTGCATCCGCTGGGGTGAGAGCTCCAACACCAACTACCAGCGCAACTGTGCCGCGGCAGGCATTCCTGCCGACTACGCAGGCGCCGGCAGCAGTGCAACTGTGTATTCGGGCGGCGGTGCAGGCCAGCTGATTCCGGAAACCTCCCGTGCCAAGACCGCAGGTATCGTTTTCACCCCCACTTTTGCCAATCTGAGTGTGGCAATCGATTACTTCGATTATCAGGTGAAGAACGAGATCGGCCAGATCACCACGGCTGACATCGTCAAGGGTTGCTATGGCGCTGCGGTGTATCCGAACGCCTTCTGCGGCCTGCTGGTCCGCAACCCCGGTACCGGCGACGAGGCTTGGAACATCACTGATGTGTACAACCAGTACGTCAACATCAATAAGCAGCGCACTCGCGGCTACGACCTGACTGCGAACTTCGACCACGACTTCTCGTTCGGTAAGTTCTCTGCCGAAACCCAGGTCACTTACACCATCGAGGATACCCAGCAGGTCTTCTCCAGCGCCGAAGAAAGTGGCCTTTCGTCCAATGAGCTTCTTGGTGACATCGGGCGTCCGAAGGTTGTGGGCAACCTGGCACTCAGCCTGACCCGTGGAGACTGGACCTTCAACTGGCTGACCACCTACATCCACAAGACCAAGGACATCGACCTGGATCCGGTCTTCATCTACCAGGGCCGTCCGAACTCCTACCGTGACATCGTGGTCGATTCGCGTACTTACCACACCGCATCGGTCAGCTACTCGCAGGCCGACTGGGAAATCCTGGTGGGTGTCAGCAACATCTTCAACAAGACCCCGCCGCTGATCTCCACCGGCGTCAGCGATGCCCGCTACGGCAACATTGCGGCATTCGCGACCCAGTACGACTTGTACGGCCGCACCCCGTTCGTGCGTCTGAAGTACAAGTTCTGATCCACGCCTGATCGCAGCACCCCGACAGACCCGGCTTTTGCCGGGTCTGTCTTTTCCGGGCCACCTAACGCCCCCCTTGCGCCCGCCCATGACCTTCGACACCCTTGCAGGGCAGGCCGGCGGCGTATTGTTCGGCCCACGGCCGTCCCGCGGCCCTTCCCTGACTCACTCGGCCTGGAGGCCATCAAAGTGACCCGTACTCCCAAGATCGTGCTGCTGACCCTGGCCGTTTCGGCCGCGCTGGTCGGCTGCGGCAAGAACGAAACCCCGGCCAAGGACGCCACCGCCTCCACGCCGGCTGCGGCCGAAGCCACCCAGTACACCCTGGACGAGAGCAAGCTGCCGGCCTACAACGCCTTCCAGCCCAGCGATCTGGATACCAGCAAGGACGCCTGCGGCGCCTTCGGCGACTACGTCAACAGCAAGTGGCTGGCCGCCAATGAAATTCCGGGCGACCGCACCAGCTGGGGCGCGTTCACCATCCTCGACGAGCGTTCGGTGGCCGTGCAGCACCAGCTGGCCGAACAGGTCGCGCAGGTCAAGAACCCGAACCACATCGAGAAGATCGTCGGCGACCTGTGGGCCACCGGCATGGACGAGGCCAAGATCAACGCCCAGGGCATCGAGCCGCTGAAGGCCGACCTGACGGCGATCGACGGCCTGCAGGACAAGGCGGCCATCGCCGACTACCTGCGCAGCAGCGCGGCCAAGGGTGACAACGTCCTGTTTGGCTTCGGCGCCGAAGCCGACTTCAAGAACTCGGCCGTCAACCTGGCCTACGCCAGCCAGGGCGGCCTCGGCCTGCCGGACAGCACCTACTACACCGACGCCAAGAACGCCGACAAGCTGAAGGCCTACCAGGCGCACGTCGCCAAGGTGCTGGAGCTGTCCGGCGTCGCCGCTGCCGACGCTGCCAAGCAGGCCGAGGACGTGGTCAAGTTCGAGACCCGCCTGGCCAAGGCCTCCAAGTCGCGCGTCGAGCTGTCGCGCAACGTCGAGCTGTACTACAACCCGGTCACCCTGGCCGACGCCGACAAGCTGACCCCGAACTTCAGCTGGACCGAGTTCTTCAAGTCGCAGGGCGTGGCCGCACCGGAGAAGTTCTCGCTGGCGATGCCGGCCTTCCATGAGGAAGTGAGCAAGGCACTGGGCGACACAGATCCGTCGGTGTGGCGTGCCTACCTGCGCTTCCACACCGTGGACAGCGCCTCGCCGTATCTGGCCGACGCCTTCGTGCAGGAGAACTACGAGTTCTACGGCAAGATCCTCAACGGCCAGAAGGAACAGAAGCCGCGCTGGAAGCGCGTGCTGGGCACCATCGAGAACGATGCCGGCGAAGCCTTCGGCCAGCTGTACGTGAAGGTTGCCTTCTCGCCGGAAGCCAAGGCGAAGATGGAAGAGCTGGTAAAGAACCTGGCCGCCTCGCTGAAGGAACGCATCCAGGGCCTGAGCTGGATGAGCGATGAAACCAAGGCCAAGGCCATCGCCAAGTGGGAAACCTTCACCCCGAAGATCGGTTACCCGGACAAGTGGCGTGACTGGGCGGGCCTGCAGACCCAGCGCGACAGCTACCTGGGCAATGTGCGCGCTGCCAGCGAGTTCAACTACAAGTTCAACCTGTCCAAGATCGGCAAGCCGGTGGACAAGACCGAGTGGGGCATGACCCCGCAGACGGTCAACGCCTACTACAACCCGCTGCAGAACGAGATCGTGTTCCCGGCCGCCATCCTGCAGCCGCCGTTCTTTGACCCGAAGGCCGATGACGCGCTGAACTACGGCGGCATCGGTGCGGTGATCGGCCACGAGATGACCCACGGTTACGACGACCAGGGCGCACGCTTCGGGCCGACCGGCAACATGGAAGACTGGTGGACCGCTGCTGACAAGAAGAACTTCGAAGGCCTGACCGGCAAGCTGGTCAAGCAGTTCGACCAGTACAAGGTCGACGGCCAGGCCGTGAACGGCCACCTGACCCTGGGCGAGAACATCGCCGACTTGGGTGGCCTGGCTACCGCCTACGACGCGCTGCAGAAGGCCTCCGCCGGCAAGGAAGATGCAAAGGTCGATGGCTTCACCCGTGACCAGCGCTTCTTCTTCAACTGGGCTACCGTGTGGCGCACCAAGTACACCCCGGAAAACGCCAAGGTCCGCCTCGCGACCGACCCGCACGCGCCGGCGCAGTTCCGCGCCATGGGTGCGCCGTCGAACCTGCCGACCTTCGCCGCGGCATTCCAGTGCAAGGCCGGTTCGCCGATGGCCCGCACTGGTGAGCAGCAGGTGGTGATCTGGTAAGCCACGGCTGACGCCAAGGCAGACCTGCAGAGGCCCGGGAATTCCCGGGCCTTTGTTGTTCTGGGGTGTCTTTCATCCACGCATGGCGTGGATCTACTGATCCCGGCGCTCCCCGGTAGCTGCCGACCTTGGTCGGCGAATGCACCGCGACGCATGCATGCCGCGTCGATGCCCGGCTTGCTATAGTGCGCGCGCCCTCAATCCATCACGGATTCGTTCCACATGCCCAACTTCCGTCCGCTTGCCATCGCCCTGGGCATCAGCCTGGCGACCCTGGTCCCGACCCACGACGCGTTCGCTGCCAAGAAAAAGGCTGCGCGTGCCCCGGCTGTCAGTGCCCAGTGCAGCGACTTCTATGACGCCACCAATGCAGGCTGGCTGAAGGCCAACCCGGTGCCGCAGACCGGCGCCACCACCGCGCTGGGCCAGCTTGTCGACCGCAGCCGCCAGCAGCAGCGTGAACTGCTCGACGCCGCGATGAAGGCGCCGCAGGGCAACGTGCAGAAACTGCTGGGTGACTTCTGGGCCAGCGGCCTGGACGAAGCCGCCGTGGAAGCAGACGGCTCCAACCCGATCGCCCCGCTGCTGACCCGCATCAATGCCATCAAGAAGGCCAAGGATGTGCCGGCCTCGATCGCCGCACTGCACCAGGTCGGCATCCCGGTGGCATTCAACTTCGGCCCGGACGTGGACCTGAAGGCGCTGGACCGCCACATCGGCTACTTCATGCAGGGCGGCATGGGCCTGCCGGACCCGGCGTTCTATACCCGCAGCGACGCCGACACCGTGGCGCTGATGGGCCGCTACCGCAACTACGTCAAGCAGATCCTGGCGCTGACCGGCACCCCGGCTGCCAAGCTGGATGCCGAGTCGCAGGCGGTGATCGCGCTGGAAACCGAGCTGGCACGCAATGCGCAGTCGCTGGCCGGCATCAACAACCCGTTCAACAACTACGCGCCGATCTCCACCAAGGAGCTCAACAGCCGCTACCGCAACCTGCAGCTGGATGCCTTCCTGAAGGCACAGGGCGTGGATGACGACCTGGTCTCGCTGGCCGACCCGGGCCTGTTCAAGCAGCTCGACGGCATGGTCACCAAGCTCAAGCCGGACCAGTGGAAGGCCTACCTGCGCTGGCGCGTGGGCGACTCGATGGCACCGTACCTGTCCAAGGCCTATCGCGACGCCGAGTTCGAATTCCGCGGCCGCGTGCTGCGTGGCGAAACCCTGCCGCCGCAGCGCTGGGAAGATGTGCTGGAGGCGATCAACGTGGCCGCCGGCCCGATGGTCGGTCGCGAGTACGCTGCCCGTTACCTGTCCGCCGAAGATCGCCGCCAGGCGGCGTGGATCGTCGACAAGGTGCGCGAAGTGCAGATCGAGGCGGTCAAGAACAGCAGCTGGATGAGCGCCGAAGCCAAGACCGAAGCGCAGGCCAAGCTGGCCGCGCTGAAGATCGAGATCGGCACCCCGCTGCGCGACCTCGACTACAGCGTGCAGCCGATGGGCCGCGGCTCGTTCGGCGGCAACATGCTGATTGCTTCGACCTGGCGCCATCGCGAAGAAATGAAGCGCATCGGCAAGGGCAACGCCGACCGTCGCTGGGACGTGCTGCCGCAGCAGCCGTCGCTGGCCTACGACCTGGCGCAGAACCGCCTGATCGTCACCGCCGCGATCCTGCAGGGCCCGGTGTTCAACGCCAAGGCCGATGCTGCCGACAAGTTCGGCAGCTTCGGTGGCCTGGTCGGCCATGAGCTGACCCGCGCGATCGATGCCAAGGGCGCGCTGGTCGACGCCAAGGGCGAGCTGCGCAGCTGGTGGACCCCGGCCGACAAGACCGCCTGGACCCTGCTCGGCAGCCGCGTGGCCGCGCAGTACAGCGCCTACGATTTCCCGGGCGTGAAGGGTGCCAAGGTCAACGGCACGCTCACCCAGGAAGAGAACCTGGCCGACATCGCAGGCCTGGAACTGGCCTGGGCGGCGTATGTCGCGCAGGAGCCGAAGGCCAAGCAGGCGCAGCAGCAGGGCTTCTTCCGCGCCTGGTCTGCACTGTGGGCGCAGCAGCTGGCGCCGAACGAGGCCGTGCGCCGCCTGACCGCCGACATCCGCGCACCGGGCCTGTGGCGCAGCAACGGCACGCTGGCCAACCTGCCAGCGTTCGGTGCTACTTTCAGCTGCAAGGCCGGCCAGCCGATGCAGCGCAGCGAAGCGGAACAGATCAAGGTCTGGCGCTGAACCCGCTGCCACACGGGTAATGCAGAGGGCGCCTTCGGGCGCCCTTTTTTGCGGGTGCAGCACGATCCCGGGTTAACACCCGGCATGCTATCGCTGCGGCTTCGTCCATCGCGGAGCCCCGACATGGCACACAAGAACACGATCTGTGTCTGGTATGACAACGGCGCGCTAGAGGCCGCCACCTTCTACGCCAGTATCCTGCCCGACAGCGCAGTAATTGCCGTACATCACGCACCGGGCGACTATCCCGACGGCAAGGAAAGCAACGTACTGACCGTCGAATTCACCGTCTGCGGCATCCCCTGCGTCGGCCTCAACGGCGGCACCGCGTTCAAGCACAACGAAGCCTTCTCCTTCCAGATCCAGACCGAGGACCAGGCCGAGACCGACCGCCTGTGGAACGCGATCGTGGGCAATGGCGGCCAGGAGAGCCAATGCGGCTGGTGCAAGGACCGCTGGGGCATCTCCTGGCAGATCAGCCCGCGCATGTTGATCGAAGCGGTGACCAGTAAGGACAAGGCACTGGCCAAGCGCGCCTTCAACGCGATGATGCCGATGAAGAAGATCGACATCGCCACCATCGAAGCCGCCATCAAAAAAGGGGACGGAGGGAATTAAGTCGTTTCTCCCCATTACCGCCGGCCCTATGCGAATTGCGACTTAATCCCCTCCGTCCCCTTTTTCCGAGGTGCTGATGTCCTGGGATGCAATCATCATCGGCGGTGGCCACAACGGGTTGGTCTGTGCAGCCTATCTGGCACGCGCCGGCAAGCAGGTGCTGGTGCTCGAACGGCGTGGTGTGCTCGGCGGCGCCGCGGTCACCGAGGAGTTCCATCCCGGCTTCCGCAACTCGGTGGCGTCGTACACGGTCTCGCTGCTGCAGCCGAAGGTGATCGACGACCTGCAGCTGCATGCGCATGGGCTGCGCATTGTCGCGCGCCCGGCCAACAACTTCCTGCCATTGCCCGACGGCCGCTACCTGTTATCCGCGCCCGGCCGCACCCAAGCCGAGGTGGCGAAATTTTCCGAGCGGGATGCACAGCGCCTGCCCGCATATGAAGCGCGACTGGAGATTTTCGCCGACATGCTGCGTGCGTGGGCCCTGCGTACACCACCGGACCTGGGCGTGGCGGGTGGTTGGCGCGCACTACCCGCACTGTGGCAGATGGGAAAGCTCGGCCGCGAACTGGCGGCGTTGGATGCACCACTGCGGCAGGAGCTGCTGGACCTGTTCACGCTGTCGGCGGCGGAGTACCTGGACCGCTGGTTCGAGAGCGAGCCGATCAAGGCGCTGTTCGGCTTCGATGGCATCGTCGGCAACTACGCCAGTCCGTACACGCCGGGCAGTGCCTACGTGTTGCTGCATCACGTGTTCGGCCAGTGCAATGGCGTGAAAGGTGCGTGGGGCCATGCGATCGGTGGCATGGGCGCGATCAGCCAGGCCATCGCCGCCGCTGCACGCGAGGCCGGTGCGGAACTGCGCGTGGATGCCGGCGTGCAACGGGTACTGACCGAACAGGGCCGCGCCGTGGGGGTGGAACTGGCCAACGGCGAAACCCTGCGTGCACGCGCGGTGGTCGCCAACGTCAATCCGAAGCTGCTGTACGAACAGCTGCTGGAGCCGGCGCAGGTACCGGCTGCCACACGCGAGCGCATGGCGCAGTGGCGCTGTGGCTCGGGCACCTTCCGGATGAACGTGGCGCTGTCGCGGCTGCCGGACTTCCGCGCCCTGCCCGGCCCCGGCCCGCACCTGAGCGCGGGCATCATCCTGGCCCCCTGCCTGGACTACATGGATCGCGCGTGGCTGGATGCGCGGCGCGACGGCTGGTCGCGCGAACCGATCGTGGAGATGCTGATTCCCAGCACACTGGATGACTCACTGGCGCCAGCGGGGCAGCACGTCGCCAGCCTGTTCTGCCAGCACGTGGCGCCGGTGCTGCCCGACGGGCGTCACTGGGATGATCGTCGTGAAGCAGTGGCCGATCTGATGATCGCCACCGTTGAGCGGTATGCACCGGGTTTCGCTGACAGCGTGCTGGGCCGCCAGGTCCTGTCACCGCTGGATCTGGAGCGCACGTTCGGGCTGATCGGGGGCGACATCTTCCACGGTGCGCTCAGTGCCAACCAGTTGTTCTCGGCACGGCCCATGGTTGGCCAGGCCGGCTATCGCGGTGCCCTGCCCGGGTTGTATCTATGCGGGTCGGGTACCCATCCCGGTGGTGGCGTGACCGGCGCGCCAGGTCACAATGCGGCGCAGGTGGTGTTGCAGGATCTCTGAAGGCGTGCCGACCAATGGTCGGCACCTACCGCGTCAAATGATCCTGGCCAAGGTGTGCCAACCAAGGTTGGTACCTACCCGCGTGAAGCGAGGCACATCGCGCCTCACTTCACGCTGCGCAGATGGTTCGGGCGCTTCGGCGGGCCGGGCGGGCGACGCTTGTTGAATGGCGGCTGCCCGCGCCAGTAGCGGATCAGCAGCCAACCGAACAGCATGCCGCCCAGATGCGCGAAGTGGGCCACGCCCGGCTGCCAACCGGTCATGCCCAGCACCAGCTCACCCACACCGAACAGGATCACGAAGGTCCGTGCCTTCATCGGGATCGGCGGGAACAGCAGCATCACCCGCTGGTTCGGGAACAACATGCCGTAGGCCAGCAGCAGGCCGAACACGCCGCCGGAGGCGCCCAGCACCGTGGCCGGATTCTCCAGCAGGGTACCCACCAGCAGCTGGCAGACACCGGCGCCAGCCACGCACACCAGGTAGTACAGCAGGAAGCGCTTTTCGCCCCAGGTCTGCTCCAGCGGCGCGCCGAACATGAAGACCGCCAGCATGTTGAAGAACAGGTGGCCGAAGCTGCCATGCAGGAAGCCATAGGTCAGCAGCTGCCACGGCTGGAAGTTGCCGCCCGGCGAGAACGCATCGAAGCCCTGCTGCAGCGGTTGCAGCATGAACGGCTCGAAGGTCTGCATGCCGAGCAGGAACGGCTGCTGCAGCAGGAACAGGATCGCGTTGGCGATCAGCAGGGCCTTGGTGACGGTAGGCAGTCGCGGGAACATGGGAGCACCGGCATGGAACGGCCTCCATCATAGCCGCAGCACCGTGTGTTGTTGGCGACCGGCAGGCGCAGCCTGTTCAGTCGCCAGCGGTGCTCAGCCCGGGCCCCACACGGCGGCATCCAGCGCCACGGCCGGATCGGTGGCCGGCATCCGCACCCGGCCGTTCTCCACCACCACGCCCTCGGCACGCAGCCGTTGTGACTGCTCGCGCCAACCAGCCGACCCTTCTTCCATGGCAATGCGCCCGTCCGAACGCAGCACGCGATGCCAGGGCAGGTCGGGATCGTCGTTCTGGCCGAGGATGCGCGCGGTCAAGCGCGCACGCCCCGGCAGGCCGGCACGCATCGCCACTTGGCCATAGCCCATCACCTGCCCCGCCGGGATCGCGCGGATCACCGCCAGGATGCGCGCCCGCGCCTGCTCCGGCGTCAGCGCCGCAGGCGGGTCACCAGCAGTACGCCGATCAGCACCAGCACGGTGCCGGCGATCTGTGCCGGCCCCATCGGTTCGTCGAGCAGCCATAGGCTCATCACGATGGTGGAAACAGGGCCCAGCATACCGACCTGCGCGGCCAGCGACGAACCCACGCGCTGCACCGCCAGCATGATCGCCAGCACGGGCAGTACCGTGCACACGGTGGCATTGACCAGCGACAGCCATTGCACCGGCGCCGGTGCCTGCCACAGCAACGGCAGCGGATGGGTCACCGCGAAATGCAGCAGCACCAGCACGCTGGCCACGCAGCTGGCGTAGGCGGTGAGGCGCACCGCACCGATGCGCGCGACCACCTGGCCACTGCCGAACAGGTACAGCGCGTAGCTGAGCGCACTGCCCAGTACCAGCAGGCTGCCGACGATGATCTGCCCGCCCTCGCGCTGAAGATCGTGGCCGAAGGCGAGCAGCACGCCCAGATAGCTCAGCACCAGCGCACCGATCTGCCAGCGGCCCGGGCGCTGCCGTGCCAGCAGCACGTTGATCAGCAGCACCAGGGTCGGGTTCAAGTAAAGAATCAGCCGCTCCAGGGTCACGCTGATGTACTGCAGGCCCTGGAAATCGAGCAGGCTGGACAGGTAGTAGCCGGTGAAGCCCAGCCACAGCACGCGGGCGCGGTCGGCCCAGGACAGCGGCTCTGCCCGGCGCGCAGCCCACAGTGCCATCAGCACGAACAGCGGCAGCGCCATCAGCATGCGCAGGGCGAGCAGCGTGGTGGCATCGACGCCGTGGCGCAGGCCGAGCTTGACGATGATGGCCTTGCCGGAGGCGGCGATGGCGCCGATCGCGGCCAGGCCGATACCCCCCAGCGCGATGCGCGGGGAAGCGGTGGCGATACGGGAAGCGGGGCTGGACATCAGGACGACGGCGGGCCGCATAGGGCGGCCCGGAAACGCATTGGGGGGGCGCCCAGTATCGCATGGGGGCGCCAGGTGCCCTGTAGAGCCTGCGCTCGGCTGCACCATGTCTGCACGGAATGCAGCCGAGCATAGGCTCGGCTCTACAACTGCGGGCTCAGCGCATCAGCACCACTTCCTCGGCCGAGGTCGGGTGGATCGCCACGGTGTCGTCGAACTGGGCCTTGGTCGCCCCCATCTTCACCGCCACCGCGAAGCCTTGCAGGATCTCGTCGGCTGCTTCGCCCAGCAGATGGATGCCCACCACCCGCTCTTCCGGGCCCACGCAGACCATCTTGAACAGGCTGCGCTGGGTGCCGTTGGCCAGCGCCTGCAGCATCGGGCGGAAACGGCTGTGATACACGCTCACCTGATCGAAACGGGCGCGCGCCTCTTCTTCGCTCATGCCCACCGCGCCCAGCGGTGGATGCGAGAACACCACGCTGGCTACGTTCTCATAGTCCATCTTCGACTGCGGGCGGCCGCCGAACAGGCGATCCATCAGGCGCCGCGATGCAGCCACCGCCACCGGGGTCAGGCCAACCTTGCCTGCGATGTCACCCACCGCATGCACGTTCGGCACGCTGGTGGTCTGCCATTCGTCCACCTCCACCTGCTGGTGCTCACCGATGCCGATGCCCAGCGCTTCCAGGCCCAGGTCGCGACTGTTGCCGCGACGGCCGGTGGCGAAGAACACCGCATCGAATACGCTGTCGAGCGGACCATCATGGCCGAATGCACGCACACGCTCGCCATCGCGCTGCAGTTCGCGCAGGCGATAGCCGAAATGGATGCGCACGCCCTGCTGCTTCAGGTTCTCGGCCAGCTGATCGGTCAGCTCGTAGTCGAAGCGATCCAGCAGCCGCTGGCCGCGCACCAGCAGGCTGACCTTGCTGCCCAGTGCCTGCAGCAGGCCGGCCAGCTCCACCGCAATGTAACCGCCACCGATGATCGCCACCTCGGCCGGTGCCGCGCGCAGATCGAAGAAATCATCGGAGACCAGGCCCAGTTCGGCGCCGGGAATGTCGGGCCGCAGCGGGTGCGCGCCGGTGGCGATCAGGATGTGCTCGGCGCTGTAGCGCACGCCATCGCTGCAGGCCACGGTGTGGGCATCGAGCAGATGACCACGCGCCGGAATGCGCACCACGCCGGTTTCGTCCAGGCGCTTGTGGTAGCTGGTGTGGATGTTGCTGATATAGGCCTGGCGATGGATCACCAGTTCCTTCCACGACAGCGCCGGGCGCGCTTCGACATCGAAGCCCATCGCACTGGCCAGGCCGATGCGCTCGTGCAGGTCGGCCGCCAGCCACATGGCTTTCTTCGGCACGCAGCCGACATTGACGCAGGTTCCGCCCAGTTCGCCAGGCTCCAGCATCGCCACGCGCTTGCCGTGCTGCGCGGCGCGGATCGCGCCAGCCAGGCCGGCGGAACCGCCGCCAAGGACGATCAGGTCGTAATCATAGGGTGCAGTGCTCATCGGAATCGCTCGGGTCGGTAAGGGGCAGGATCGATCGCCGGCGTGCGGCCGCAGACGAGATCGGCGATCAGCTGGCCGGTGCCGGCGCTCATGCTGATGCCGAGCATGCCATGCCCCGCTGCAAGCCAGACGTGAGGATGTGCGGGCGCGCGGCCGATCAACGGCACATCGTCCACGCTCATGGGACGCCAACCGCACCACTGCTCCTGCAGCTGCGCACCACGCGGCGCGCGCAGGTAGTGGTCGGCAGCGTGCTGCAGGGCCTGTAGGCGGGTCGTGCGCAGCTGCGGGTCGGCACCGGCGAATTCCATGGTGCCGCCCAGTCGCAGTGCTTCACGCCAGGCAATCACGAACACGGAATGGTCCTTCAGCACGACTGGGCGCTGCGGCACCTGCGCCGGTCGCGACCAGGTCAGCGAATAGCCCTTGCCGGGCTGGATCGGCACGCGCAGATCCAGTTGCCGTGCCCAGCGCGGTGACCACGGCCCGGTCGCCAGCACCAGCTCGCGTGCGTGCAGCGTGCGTTCGCCGACGTGCACGCGCACACCCTGCGCGTCGGCGCTGAAATCCCGCATGTCCGAGTGCTCTTCGATCACCACGCCCTGTGCGCGCAGCACGCGCGCCAGTTCGGCGGTGTAGCGGTCCGGACGCAGCTGCGCATCGCCGGGGAAGTGGATCGCACCGGCAAGGCGATCATGGAACGCTGGATTGTCGCGCGCGTAGTCGGCCCCATCGATGCGCACCGTGGCGATGCCCTGCGCGTTCAGCGCCTCACACTCGGCTGCATGGTGATCGAAATTGCGGGCGTCACCGAACACATAGTCCAGACCGCGCGCCTCGAACTCGCAGTCCAGCGCATGCGTCCGCACCCACTGCGCCAGGCGCAGCCGTGAATCATTCAACAGTGCGCCGCGTGCCCGCGTGGAGTGCAGCCAGTCACGCGCGTTGCAGCGCGCCCCGAACTGCAGCAGCCAGCGCCACAATGCAGGGTCGAGGCGTGTACGGACGTACAGCGGCGCACGCGGATCGAGCATCCAGCGCAGCGCCCGTAACGGCACACCAGGCGCTGCCAGCGGTGGCGCGTGGCTGGGGGTGATGGTGCCGCAGTTGCCATGCGAAGTCGCCGCACCCACGCGTCCCCGCTCGATCATACGGACCTGCCGGCCGTTCGCGCACAGCGCAAGCGCGGTGGCCAGGCCGATGGCACCGGCGCCCACCACGATCACATCCTCGCGCGCGCCCTGCATCGATCAGCCCTGCCCGGCCTCGCGCCGCATCGGCGGCCACTGCCGGTAGGTCATCGCGCGCCACAACCATTCCATCGGGCCAAAGCGGAAGCGGCGCAACCAGACGTGTGAAAGGGCCACCTGCACGGCAAACAACAGCAGTGCGAACAGCAGCTGCACGCTGCGTGGCATCATTTCGAACGCGCCCAGGCCGTAGTGGTAGAACACCCAGGTGCACAGCAGCGACTGGCCCAGGTAGTGGGTCAACGCCATGCGCCCGACCGGTGCCAGCCAGGCCAACCGCGCACGCCAATGCACGATCCACGCCAGGTAGCCCAGGCACATCGGCAGGCCACCGATCGTCACCAGTGCCATTGCGGCTGTCACCGGCAGATTGTAGGCACCCGGTGCAAGGTAGGGTTTCCAGGCAACACCGATCAACGTGACCAGCAGGCCCAGCGGCAACGCAATCCAGCGCAGCGTCGCGTACAGCCGCGGGAAGCGCTCCGGCGCCGCCAGCGCGCCACTGCCGGCAAACCAGCTGCCGATCAGGAACATGCCCAGCACCTCCGGGCCGGTGATCAGCAGCGCGCCCATCGACGTGCCGAACTCGCTCAGCCGCTGCGCATTGGCCTGCATCCAGCTGCCGTGCCCGTACACCAGGCGCTGCAGCTCGATGCTCTGCTGCGCGTCGGCGAGCATCTTCTGTACGTCTTCCGTCGAAGCCATCGACACCATCGCGCCCACCAGCAGCATCATCGCTATACCGCCGAGGTAGACCGTCACGCCCATCCACGGCAGCCAGCTGCGCGGCGCCTCGCGGCAGGCCAGCAGCGGCAACGAGACCAGCGCGTACATCACCAGGATGTCGCCGGACCAGACCAGCAGCGCGTGGCACAGGCCGATCAGCAACAGGCCGGCGCTGCGGCGCAGGTAGAACGGGGTGAAGTCGCGCCCGGCGGCCTCGGCGCGCTGCGCCATCACCGCGAAGCCGGCGCCGAACAGCAACGAGAACAGGGTGAAGAACTTGCCCTGCACGAACACGTAGACGAACGCATCAGCCCAGTAGTCGATGCCCTGCCAGTGCGTGTCGATGCCGGTAAAGGCCAGGTCCAGCGGTCCGCTGAAGGCCTCGATGTTCATCAGCAGGATGCCCAGCAACGCCGCACCGCGCAGCACGTCCAGTAGGGCGATGCGTTCGCCGGAAGCCATCGGCTGCAGGGAAGGAGAAGCGGCGTTCACGGGGCATCCGTCAGGCAGGTCCGCCATTATGCCGCCGGCCCACACGCCATGGATGGCCGCGTCGTGTTCCAGAAACGCAACGGCCCGCCGAAGCGGGCCGTTGCTGCCATCACGATCGCGCTGCGATCAGTGGTGGTGGCCGCCGTCGCCGTGGACGTGGCCGTGGTCGATCTCTTCCTTGCCGGCTTCACGCACGTCAACGATTTCGACGTCGAAATGCAGGTCCTTGCCAGCCATCGGGTGGTTCAGGTCGACGTCGACGACGCTCATGCCGACCTTCTGCACGGTCACCGCACGCGGGCCGAAGTTGGTCTGCAGCACGACCTGCTGGCCCGGGGCCAGCTTGGTGTTGCCGAAGTGCTTCTTCGGCACGCGCTGGGACAGGCCCTCGCGGCGCTCGCCGTAGGCATCAGCGGCAGTGACGTCGACGCTGAAGGTCGCGCCGGCTTCCTTGTCCATCATGGCGTTTTCCAGGCCCGGGATGATGTTGCCGTGGCCGATCAGGATCGCCAGCGGCTCGCCGCGGTCCTTGGACGATTCGATCGGCTCCTGGCCGACTTCGGAAACGGTGTAGTGGAAGCGGACAACGCGGTCTTTTTCGATCTTCATGCGCAACTCTGTCTGGATCTGCCGAAGGCAGGCGGGTTGGGGCGGGTTGTCGCCCGGCGGGGACGCCGCCATCATGACGGCCAATCCTAAGGTGGCGCATTATCCGGAGATCATGCACATCACGCCAGTTTCGTCCGGCCTGCGCCGGCTCCTCGCCCCGGCCCTGCTGCTGGCCCTGCCCGTGCTGATGACCGCCTGCGGCGGCGGCAAGGCCCCCCGCCCCGCGCCCCCCCCGTCGACGGCGAACTGGCCAAAGACCGTGCCGGACAACCCCGAGGCGGCCAACTCGGTGCTGATGCGCGCCATCAGCCTGGTCGGCACGCCCTACCGCTATGGCGGCAACACCCCGGATTCGGGCTTCGACTGCAGCGGCCTGGTCGCCTATGTCTATCGCGAGATGCTGGACCTGCGGCTGCCGCGCACCTCCCGCGACCTGGCGGCGGTACAGGGACCGAAGATCGACCCGCAGCGCCTGGCCACCGGAGACCTGGTGTTCTTCGGCAGCCGCGGCAGCGTCACCCATGTCGGTATCTATGTGGGTGAAGGGCGCTTCGTGCACGCGCCGAGCACCGGCGGCACGGTACGCCTCGACTCGCTCAGCGGTCCCTACTGGAAGGACCACTACACAGGGGCGAAACGCGTCCTTCGCTAAAATGAACAGGCGATATGTTCAAAACTGTGACGCCCATCACCACGAAACTAACGATTTACTAACGGAATTTTTAACTTATTGCCGCTTTTACAGGGCATGATGCCCCATCGTTTTTTTCCTGTGACCGACGCGTGACGACTGACGACCTGAAAAGCGAAGGCCAGACTTCCGTATCTTCACGTAGTGCCCGCCCGCTGTTGCTTGGCCTGGCACTGTGTCTGACCAGCCTTCCGGCCTGGTCGCAGACTGCTCCGAATCGTTCCGATGTGACCCCGGCCCCGGTGGCTGAGAGCACCGCCCGACCGGCCACCAAGGCCGAGGCCGCTGCTCCGCAGCGCAGCCGCGTCGATGCCGCCGCCAGTGCCACGCTGGCCGCCCTGCTGCCGCACCTGGCCGCCAATGACACCATTCCGCTGATGGACCGCTCGGCCGTGGTGGCGGGCGATCTCAGCCGCCTGCTCGCTAACTACGACACCAGCAGCGCCGCCAATGGCAGCGTTGTCGGCACCGCCGCCGATAACGGCAAGGTGCAGTCGCTGCTGCGCCGAGCGATGACCCTGCTGGGCACCCCGTACCGTTGGGGTGGCAGCAACCCGGACAGCGGCTTCGACTGCAGCGGCCTGGTCGGCTACGTGTTCCGCTCGGCGCTGGGCATCGAGCTGCCGCGCGTCTCGCGCGAGATGGCCCACGATGACAACGCCGAGCTGATCAACGACCGCACTGCGCTCGCCGCCGGTGACCTGGTGTTCTTCGGCCGCAAGGGCCGCGTCGACCACGTCGGCATCTATGTCGGTGATGGCCGCTTCCTGCACGCCCCGAGCTCGGGCAAGGACGTCCGCGTGGACACCCTGCTCAGTGGTTACTGGGGCAACAAGTTCATGCAGGCTCGTCGGGTCGACCTCTGACCCGCTGGCACTACGGCGCCGCCTGAAAGACAAAAAGCCGCTGCCCCGCAGCGGCTTTTTTGTTTGCGCCCCCGGTAGGTGCCGACCTTGGTCGGCATCGCGCCGCCTGCCCTGGTGGGTGCCGACCGTTGGTCGGCACTGCCTCCATCCACGCATGGCGTGGATCTACCAGGACCCGCCTTGGCCGCCACCGCGCCAACCAGCTCCCAAACAAAAGGCCCGCCGGGTCAGGGCGGGCCTTTTACATCTCCACGCAACCTCAGGCGCGTGGCGGTGTCGGGTCTGGATCGTCCACCCCGACATTGCTGGACGGATTGTCATACACCGCCTGATCGAGCAGCCCGGTCTCCTTGGCCACGATCACCGGCACCAGCATCTGGCCCGTCACGTTCGTCATCGTGCGCATCATGTCCAGGATGCGGTCGATGGCATACAGGTAGCCGATGGTCTCCAGCGGCAGGTTGGCCGCGCTCAGCACCACCGTGGCCATGATCACCGCAGTACCCGGCACGCCGGCGGTACCGAAGCTGCCCAGCACCGAGGCGATCAGCACCACCACATACTGTTCCGGGGTCAGCGGCACACCGCTGTACTGCGAGATGAACACCGCGCACAGCGCCGGGTAGATCGCGCCGCAGCCATCCATCTTGATGCTGGCGCCCAGCGGCACCGCGAACGAACCGTAGTCCTTGTTCACACCCAGGTTGTGGGTGATCGAACGCAGCGCCACCGGCATCGCGGCGAAGCTGGACGAGCTGACAAACGCCACCTGCATGCCCGGCGCGGCGCCACGGAAGAACTTCAGTGGGTTCAGGCCGTGCGCCAGCAGCAGCGCGCTGTAGACCACCACGATGTGCAGGGCGCAGGCCACGTACAGGGCCAGCACGAAATGCCCCAGCGGCAGCAGCTTCTCGAAGCCGTAGCTGCCGACCAGGCCAGCGATCAGGCCGAAGGTGCCGATCGGGGTGACTTCCAGCACGAAGCGGGTCACCTGGATCATGATGTCGCTCATCTGGCCGACCAGCTTGCGCGCCTCGGTCACCTTCTCGCCCAGCTTGACGATGGCGAAACCGACCAGACCAGCAAAGAAGATCACCGGCAGGATCGAGCCACGGCCCGCGGCCAGCACGGTTTCACCGGCGGCGTTGACCTTGGTGCCGATGCCGGACAGCGCGTAGAAGACATTGGCCGGCACCACATCCAGCAGCACCTGCACCACGCTGGGCACTTCACGCGGCACGTAGTTGCTGGCCATCGTCAGTTGCAGGCCACCGGCGCCGGGCTGCAGCACGGTGCCCACGCCCAGGCCGACGCACACCGCCAGCGCAGCGGTGATCACGAACCACAGGAAGGTGCGGCCACTGAGCGCGGCGACCGATTTCTGGCCGTGCAGCGACGAGATCGCGTTGATGACCGCGAAGAACACCAGCGGCACCGCGATCATCTTGATCAGGGTGACGTACAGCTCGCCGAGCGGGCCGAACCACGTTTCCGCGGCCGGGCCGAGCGCCCAGCCGGCCAGCGCGCCGAGCACGAAGCCACCGACCACGCGCTGCCAGAATGGAATCCGCAGCCAGGCAGAGACCAGCTTCATAGGCAATCCAGAGGGGAAGGAAGGGATGGTGGCACGATAGCCCAAGGCGGCCCGCAGAACGACCGCCCGGCCGGCAAATCAGTGTGTCATCGGCGTGCCTTGCGAGGGCGGGCATAATGAACGTCCCGTTACAGTTTGTGAGATCCCAGCGTCCATGCGCCGTTCCGTCTCCCTGTTGGCCGCCTGCGCCACCACCCTGCTGCTGGGCGCCTGCGCCAGCACCGCCCCCGCGTCCGCTCCGGCCGGCCTGAAGGTCGCCGTCGATCCCGTTACCCACCCGGCCGGCGAGACGCCGCAGTGGTGGTACCGCAGCGGCGCGGCCCAGGCCGCAGCGAACGGTGCGATGTCCGGCAAGGCCAGGAACGTCATCCTGTTCCTCGGTGACGGCATGAGCCTGACCACGGTGGCCGCCTCGCGCATCTACGAAGGCCAGCAGAAGGGTGGCTCGGGCGAAGAGAACCTGCTGTCCTGGGAACGCTTCCCGGCCACGGCGTTCAGCAAGACTTACAACACCGATTCGCAGACCCCTGATTCGGCCGGCACCATGACCGCCATCACCACCGGCGTGAAGACCCACATGGGCGCGATCGGCGTCAGCGCCGGCAGCCGCACCGACTGCGCCGACAGCCTGTCCAAGGGCCTGCTGACCTGGCTGCAGCTGGCCGACAGCGCCGGCCTGGCCACGGGCGTGGTGTCCACCGCACGCCTGACCCATGCCACCCCGGCCGCCACCTATGCACATTCACCCGAGCGCAACTGGGAAAACGACACCGACCTGACTGAAGCGGCCAAGGCGGCAGGCTGCAAGGACATCGCCCAGCAGCTGCTGTCGACCTCGCGCTATGGCCGCGGCCCGCTGGTCGCCCTCGGCGGTGGCCGCGGAGAATTCACCACCGTGGAAGAGCGCGATCCGGAGTACGACGATAAGGTCGGCCAGCGCCTGGACGGCCGCAGCCTGGTGCAGGAATGGCAGCAGGCCCATCCGCAGGGCGCCTACGTCTGGAACAGCAAGCAGCTGGCCGCCGCCGCCAATGCGCCGGCCATCCTTGGCCTGTTCGAGCCGGACCACATGCGCTACGAGTACGAGCGACCGCAGGATCCGGGCGGTGAGCCGAGCCTGGCCGAACTGACGGCTGCGGCGATCAGGAATCTGTCGAAGCACCAGGAAGGCTACGTGCTGATGATCGAAGGCGCGCGCATCGACCACGCCAACCACAGCGGCAACGCCTACCGTGCACTGACCGAGACCGTGGCCCTGTCCGATGCAGTGCGCGTGGCCAACGAACTGACCTCGGCCGACGACACCCTGATCATCGTCACCGCCGACCACTCGCACACGCTGAACTTCGTCGGCTACCCGGCACGCGGCAATCCAATCCTGGGCAAGGTGAAGGACAAGGGTGGCGAAGATGGCGCCGGCAAGCTGGACTACGCGCTGGACGGCACCGGCCAGCCGTACACCACGTTGAGCTACGCCAATGGCCCGGGCCATACCGGCAGCAGCAACCAGCAGCCGGCCGGCCCGAAGCGCTACCCGCACAACCCGAGCAGCTTCGAACCGGCCAACGGCCGCCCGAACCTGCGCGAGGTCGACACCGAGCATCCGGACTACATGCAGGAAGCACTGGTGCCGATGAAGTCCGAGTCGCACGGCGGCGAAGACGTCGGCATCTGGGCACGCGGCCCGGGCAGCAAGGCGATCCGCGGCACGCTGGAACAGAACGCGATCTACCACATGATCGTGCAGGCCACCCCGGCCCTGCGCGAGCGCCTGTGCCAGGCCGGCACCTGCGATGACAAGGGCGTGCCGGTGCAGCTGCCGGCGCCGACGGCCTTCGAACGCAAGGCCGAGGCCAAGTGATCGCACTGCAGGCCCGCCCTGCGCCTGCCAGCGGCCGCTTCGCGCGGTCGCTGGCCCTGCTCGGCGTGCTGGTCAGTGCCAACGCGCTGGCGCAGGCACCGGCGTGCAAGCTGCTGACCGACGAACACGGGTTGTGGCCGCTGCCCAACTGCGAAGTGGTCGACCACCGGCCGAAGATCCAGCCGGACACCCTGAAAGACCTGAACTTTGATGACCACGGCCTGGCCGTGGTGTATGCCGACCAGGGTTTCCACTACGTCGACCGCAAGGGCCGCAGCCTGCCGGTGCTGACCTGGGACAACGGCCCGGAGATGCCGGAAGAAGGCCTGCTGCGCGGCCGCGTCGGTAATCGCGTGGGCTACTTCGATCTGACATTCCGCCAGGTGGTGCCCGGCACCTTCGATTTCGCCTGGCCGTTCCGCGGCGGCGTGGCCGAGGTCTGCAACGGCTGCCGTCGCGGCACGCCGGATGCCGATGGCCACACGCCGATGGAAGGCGGAGAGCGGTTCCGGATCGACCGCTCGGGTCGTCGGGTGAAGTAGGTTTTCGGCAGGGCTGCGCCCTGCACCTGCAGACGCAACGGCAACGGCAACGGCCGAAGCAACAGCAACAGCGTGCATTCCGTGGGATGGCGGGGCACTGTGGGTTTGCGGGGACGGCGCAAGTACGTCCATGTAGCCTTGGTCGCCGCATCCATGCGGCTCACACCCCGCAAACCCACAGTGCCCCGCCTTCGACAGTTTTCCGGTGGCCAGTAGATCTACGCCATGCCTGGATGAAATCTGTCAGATATCGAATTGAATCCGGGGTCAGATCCGTTTTCCGCAGGAAAACGGATCTGACCCCAAGAGCAATTCCGACAGTTCGCAGGAAACTGTCGAAGGCGGGGTGGGTCCGGTTGCGGGAGTGTCCGCGGCATGGATGCCGCGGCCAAGCCCCCATGGATGGGTTTACGGCGTCTCCCGCAACCGGGCCCACCCCGCCATCCTTCAGGAACCCAGCTTCTGCTGTTGCTGTTGCTGTTGCTGTTGCTGTTGCTCTGGATCGTAGCGGGTGCAGGGCGCAGCCCTGCCGAGCAACCCTATACTTGCCGCCGTGACTGCCTTCCCTGCCCTTGTTCCGCTGGATGCGCCGCTGCTGGTGGGCTACAGCGGTGGTGTCGACTCCACCGTGCTGCTGCACTGGCTGTGGCGCTGCGCCCAGGCTTCCGGCACGGCGCTGCGTGCGGTGCACGTACACCACGGCCTGCAACCAGCAGCCGACGACTGGGTACGGCATTGCCAGCAGCAGTGCGCAGCACTGGGCGTCAAGCTGGCCGTGCGCCACGTACAGATCGACAGAACCACAGGCCTGGGCCTCGAAGGCGCAGCGCGCGAAGCACGACGTGCAGCGTTCACTGCTGAACTGCGCGAAGGCGAAACACTGGCGCTGGCACAGCACCAGGACGATCAGGCCGAGACCTTCCTGCTCCGCGCGCTGCGCGGCTCCGGTGTCGATGGCCTTGCCGCGATGGCCGATGACAGTCAGTTCGGTACGCACCGCCTGTGGCGTCCCTTGCTGCACGTACCGCGCACCGCACTGCTCGACTATGCCCGGCAACACGCGCTGCGTTGGATCGAGGATCCCAGCAACGCCGAAGACCACGCCGATCGCAACTTCCTGCGCCTGCAGGTACTGCCACTGTTGCGCCAGCGCTGGCCGCACGCCGCCGCCGCGTTGGCCGGCAGCGTCCTGCATTGCCGGCAGACCCGCGAACTGCTGGATGAAGAAGACGCCGAGCTGATCACACACCTGGAAGTCGCTCCACGCGTGCTGTCGCTGCAGTTGCTGCGTCAGGTGTCACCGGGACGCGCCGCGCGCGTGCTGCGCGCCTGGGTGATCGGCCATGGTGCCGCCCCACTGCCGGCCACGGTGCTGCAGCAAGGCCTGGACGAACTGCTGCCGGCCGGCAATGATCGCCAGGCGCGGGTGCGCTGGCACGATCATGCCATCCAGCAATGGCGCGAGCATGCCTATCTGCTACCCGCGCAGCTGCCATCGCTGCCCCGCGCGTGGCAGGCCGAATGGGATGGGCATGCTCCCCTGCCGCTGCCCGATGGCGGCCAGCTGCGGCTGCAGGGCGGCGCCGCCTTCGAGCGCCCGCTGCAGGTCCGTGCACGCGTGGGCGGAGAGCGCATCCTGCTGCCAGGTCGCCAGCATTCGCACGCATTGAAGGACTGCCTGCAACGCGAACATCTCGCCCCCTGGCGACGCGCGCAGCTGCCGCTGATCTTTGATGGCCCGCAGTTGCTGGCCGCCGCCGACGTGGTCATCTCCGCGCCACTGCAGGCCTGGTTGCAGGCCCACCAGGCACAGCTGCAGTGGCGTCCCGGCGGCTGGTGAATTGACCCCCGCGCGCGGCCCGTCCACACTTGCCACATGGCCAAGAAGTCCCCCGAAAACGCCTCCCCGGTCGCCCAGTTCGAGCAGTCGCTCGAATCGCTGGAACAGCTGGTGGAGCAGATGGAAACCGGCGAGCTGAGCCTGGAAGCCTCGCTCAGTGCTTACGAACGTGGCGTCGGTCTGTATCGCCAGTGCCAGCAGGCGCTGGAGCAGGCCGAACTGCGCGTGCGCCTGCTCAGCGATCCGGCGCAGCCGGAAGCATCCGAGCCCTTCGATCCGCCCAACCATGACGGCTGAGGTTCTGTTCGCGCGCTGGCGCGACCGTATCGAAAGCCAGCTCGACGCTGCCCTGCCCTCGCCTGCCGAAGCACCGCAGCGCCTGCACCAGGCCATGCGCTATTCGGTGCTGGGCGGTGGCAAGCGCATGCGCCCGCTGCTGGTCTACGCCAGTGGCCACCTGTTCGGTGCACAGCTGGAAAGCCTGGATGCGGCGGCTATGTCCGTCGAACTCATCCACGCCTACTCGCTGGTGCATGACGACCTGCCGGCGATGGATGACGACGCGCTGCGCCGTGGCAAGCCGACCACCCACATCGCCTTCGACGAAGCTACCGCGATCCTCGCCGGCGACGCGCTGCAGACCCGTGCCTTCGGCCTGCTGGCCGATGCACCGCTGCCGGCCACGCTGCGCGTGGCCTGCCTGCAGACCCTGGCCCACGCCTCCGGCGCGTCCGGCATGTGCGGCGGCCAGGCCCTGGATATCGATGCCACCGGCCAGCAGCAGACGCTGGCGGCATTGACCCGCATGCATGCGCTGAAGACCGGCGCGCTGATCCGCGCGGCAGTGCGCATGGGCGCGCTGTGCGGCCAGGCCCACGAACCGCAGCTGGCCCAGCTGGACAGCTTCGCCGATGCACTCGGCCTGGCCTTCCAGGTACGGGACGACATCCTCGATGTCGAGGCCAGTTCCGAGCAGCTGGGCAAGACCGCCGGCAAGGACCAGGCGCAGGACAAGAGCACCTTTCCCGCCCTGCTTGGCATGGACGGCGCAAAGGCCCAGCTGCACGAACTCGCTGCACGCATGCAGTCGATCCTGGCCGGGTATGGCGAGGAAGCCGATGCGCTGCGTGCGCTGGCGACGCTGGCGGTCGAACGCGATCATTGATCGCTCGCCGGGCACCGCCCGTCGCTCCCCGCACATGAAAACGCCCGGCAATGCCGGGCGTTTTCAGTTCCGCATGCAGCCGGTATTACTTGATCAGGCGCAGCGCGAACGGGTAGCGATAGGCTTCGCCGTTGTTGGCCTTGACCGCTGCGATGATGCTGAACACCAGGCTGATGATGCCGACGATCGGGGCCAGGAAGACGCCGATGATCACGATGGTCAGGATCATGCTGATGACCATGGCGATGGTCACGGTGATCTGGAAGTTCAGGGCTTCCTTGGCCTGGTCGGTCACGAAAGCCTTGCCAGCATCGTCCTTGTTGATCAGCCAGATGATCAGTGCGCCGATGAAGCCGGTGAAGATGCCCAGCAGGTGGGCAGCCAGGGCCATGGTGCGCTGGTCGGCCGGCACGTCGGTGGTGGCCGGCGGCGGCGGGACGTTATCGAATTCGCTCACGACAAAACTCCTTTTCATTGGGTGGTCTTGACCCACCAGCACCAAGCTGGTTGCGTCAGGCGGGCATAGCTTACGCCATCGACGCCATCAATCATTACCGGCGATGGTCATCCGCCCCAGCAGGATCGAACCGGTCCGGATGTGCGAGCGCGGGTCGACGTCGCTGCCGACCGCTTCGATGCTGCTGAACATCTCGCGCAGGTTGCCGGCGATGGTGATGCCATCCACCGGGTACTGGATCTCGCCATTCTCGACGCGGAAGCCGCCGGCACCGCGCGAGTAGTCGCCGGTCACCCCGTTCACGCCCTGCCCCATCAGCTCGGTCACCAGCAGGCCATCGCCCATCTGGCGGGCGATCTCCTGCAGGGAGCCCGCGTTGGCGGCCAGTTGCAGGTTGTGCACGCCACCAGCATTGGCGGTGGTCTGCAGGCCCAGCTTGCGCGCCGAGTAGCTGCCCAGCACATAGCGCTGCAGCACGCCGTCACGGACCAGGGCCGAAGCACGGGTGGCCACGCCGTCACCGTCGAAGGCGGCCGAGCGCAGGCCACGGCGCAGGTGGGGCAGTTCCTCGATCTGCATCCAGTCCGGGAACAGCTGCTGGCCAACACTGTCCAGCAGGAAGCTGGCCTGGCGGTACAGGGCACCGCCGGACACCGCCGACAGCAGGTGACCGACCAGGCTGCGCGCGACTTCCGGGGCGAACAGCACCGGCATGCTGCCGGTGGCCATCGAGCGAGGCTGCAGGCGGGCGACGGTACGCTCGGCGGCACGACGACCGACCAGGCCCACCTCCTCCAGGTCCTCGCGGGCCAGCGCGCTGGTGTACCAGCCATCGCGCTGCATGCCATCGCCCTGGCCGGCGATCAGCGCACAGCCCACCGAATGATGGGTGCCACGCTCACGGCCGAAAAAGCCATGCGAATTGGCGTACACCGACAGGCTCTGCATGCTCGACACCGAGGCGCCGTCGGAGTTGCGGATCTGCGCATCGGCCTCACGACCTGCGTTCTCGCAGGCCAGGGCCAGGTCCACCGCCTCGTCGGCCTGCAGCGCCCAGGGATGCCAGCTGTCCAGGTCGGGGAAGTCGGTCGCCATCAGCGCCGCCTCGGCCAGGCCGGCGGCCGGGTCGTCCTCGGTATGGCGGGCGATCGCGCAGGCCTGCTCGACCGTGGCGGTGAGGCTGGCCTCGTTCAGGTCGCCGGTGCTGGCGCTGCCCTTGCGTTGGCCGAAATAGACGGTGACGGCGATACCGCGGTCGCGGGTGGACTGCACGGTCTCAACCTCGCCAAGGCGGACATTGACCTCCAGGCCACGGTCCTCGCTGCAGCTGACCTCGGCCTGGCTGGCGCCCAGCGCCCGGGCACGGTCGAGCAGCTGCTGGGAAAGGTCGGCCAGCCGTTCCAGCCGGGCCGGGCTGTCGTCGCCGACAGCGACTTCAGGGGCGATCACGTTCAATGCTTTATCCTGTACGGGTTGGGCCCGGCCTCACGCCGGGCGACTTTTTTTGAGATCAGGTAGGAACGATGCGCGGACGCGACGAAGAAACCGGTGAATTCCACGACAAGAGCCGCAGCCAGAACCGGCGCGATGCGCTCGACGTCCTGGCCCTGGGCGAGAAGCTGGTGTCGTTGACCCCGGCCCAGCTGGCGCGCCTGCCGATTCCGGAAGACCTGCTGCCGCATATCGCCGAGTGCAAGCGCATCACCGCCCACATCGCCCACAAGCGCCAGCTGGCGTTCCTGGCCAAGCACATGCGCCGCGAAGAAGACGCCACGCTGGATGCGATCCGCGATGCGCTGGACGCCAACAGCGAAACCGGCCGCCGCGAAGTGGCGATGATGCACCGCGCGGAAGACTGGCGCGAGCGCCTGCTGGCCGAGGGTGACAAGGCACTGGCGGCACTGCTGGACGACTACCCGCAGGCCGACCGCCAGCAGCTGCGCACGCTGGTGCGCAATGCCCAGGCCGAGAAGGCGAAGAACAAGCCGCCGCGCGCCTACCGCGAAATTTTCCAGGTGCTGCGTGCCCTGATGCTGCCGGCCGCGTTGGGCCTGAAGGCCAGCGCCGAAGACGCCGACCCCATTGAAACCGACGAAGCCGACGAGGACTGAGTCCTCGCCGGCAGGGGCGGTGGCACTGGCCATCGCCCGGCTCAGGCCTGGGTACCGCCGACGGTGATGCCCTCGATCAGCAACGAGGGCTGGCCGACACCCACCGGCACGCTCTGCCCGTCCTTGCCGCAGATGCCCACGCCCTCGTCCAGGGCCAGGTCGTTGCCGACCATGCGCACCTTCTGCATGGTTTCCGGACCGTTGCCGATCAGGGTCGCGCCCTTCACCGGCGTGGTGATGCGGCCATCCTCGATCAGGTAGGCCTCGGTGGCCGAGAACACGTACTTGCCACTGGTGATGTCGACCTGGCCGCCGCCGAAGTTGACCGCGTACAGGCCCTTTTTCACCGAACGGATCATCTCCTGCGGGTCATGCTGGCCGGCGCGCATGTAGGTGTTGGTCATGCGCGGCATGGTCATGTGCGCGAACGATTCGCGGCGACCATTGCCGGTCGGCGCCACGCCCATCAGGCGCGCGTTGAGGCTGTCCTGCATGTAGCCGACCAGGATGCCGTCCTCGATCAGCGTGGTGCACTGGCTGGGATGACCCTCGTCGTCGATGTTCAACGAACCACGGCGTCCATCCAGCGTGCCGTCATCGACGATCGTCACGCCCGGGGCGGCCACGCGTTCGCCGATGCGGCCGGCGTAGACGCTGGTGCCCTTGCGGTTGAAGTCGCCTTCCAGGCCGTGGCCGACCGCTTCATGCAGCAGCACGCCGGGCCAGCCCGGGCCCAGTACCACCGGCATCACGCCGGCCGGTGCCGGTACCGCCTCAAGATTCACCAGCGCCTGGCGCAGCGCCTCACGGGCAAAGGCTTCCGGGCGGCCGTCCGCGAACAGTTCCTCATATCCGTAACGGCCACCGCCACCGGCATAGCCGGACTCGCGACGGCCGTTGTGCTCGACGATCACCTGCACGTTCAGGCGCACCAGCGGGCGCACGTCAGCGCCCAGCACACCGTCGCTGCGGGCGATCAGCACCGTATCGACGCCGCCGGACAGGCTGACCATCACCTGCTTCACGCGCGGGTCGGCGGCACGCAGGTAGCCGTCCAGGCGCTTGAGCACCTCGACCTTGGCCTCGTTGCCGATGCCGTCGATCGGGTCCAGCGCCGGGTAAAGCGCGCGCGCGTTGCCACGCAGCAGCGAGCGACCGGTCTGGGCACCACCTTCGCGCGAGATCGCACGTGCCGATTGCGCCGCCACCCGCAGCGCATCGGCATGGATGTCGTCGGAGTAGGCGAAACCGGTCTTCTCGCCGGAAATCGCCCGCACGCCTACGCCCTGCTCGATGGAATGCGCGCCGTCCTTGACGATGCCGTCTTCCACGCTCCAGCTCTCGCGGCGGGCGTGCTGGAAGTAAAGGTCACCAAAGTCCACACCGGGGCCGAGCAACTGCCCGAAGGTGCGCTCCAGGCCAGCGGTATCCAGGCCACCAGGGCGCAGCAGGCGGTCTTGGGCAAGCGTCAGGGCGATATCAGTCATGGTTCTCGATCTGGGGATGCGGGGGCGCTCAGGCAAGCCCCGTGAACAGGAAAGCCGCGCTCAACGCGCGCGCGGCAGGCCGGTGACGGTCGGCGGAATGGCCGGTGCCGGTGCCGGCGCGGGTGGCGGAGCCTTGTCGCGGCTGCGCTCGATCACTTCCACCTTCGGTTCCTTCCATGGACCGGTCACCTTGTAGGTACGGGCGCCAATCTCGCCCAATGGTTTGGACAATACCGCATTGGTGGCCGCGCCCAGCGCCGCCCCCACCGGGCCACCGGCCACCGCCCCCACCACGGTCAGCAGATTGCCTGCGCGCGGGTTGACGTCGATGGTCTGGTCGAACTGCTGGTTGCGCAGGTCGGCCTGGCCGCGGATGGTGATGTTGGCTGCCGGGCCTTCGATCAGCACCTTGTCTGTGCGCGCCATGCCCTGGCCGAACTGCATGCTGCCGTCGATCTGGTTGAACGCGAAGCCCTTGGAGAAGAAGTCGCGGAAGTCGAACATCAGGCGCCGCGGCAGCTGGGTCACGCTGAGCAGGCCCAGCACGCGGCCGGCGCCCGGTTCCAGCTCCAGCAGCTGGCCGTTGCGTGCGTGCAGGTCCAGGCGGCCCTGCAGGTTGCCCAGCTGGAAGTCCGACGGCCCCCCACTCCACGTGGCCTGCAGCTGCGCCTGGCCGGAACCGCCACGCAGCTGGCCGCCGTAGTCGAGGTTCTGCATCAGTCCGCCCAGGTCCTCGCTGCGCACCTGCGCGGTCAGTTCGGTGCGGGCACCACCGGTGCGGCCCAGCCAGCGACCGCTGATGTCGATCTCCTGGTCGGGCGCACGGAAGCGCAGCTCATCCACGTTCAGGCCATTGGCCAGCGGCCGCGTACGCAGCACCGCCTGGCCCAGCACCACCTTGCCGAACTTCAGGTCGGCGATGTCCAGCGCGAACGGCGGCAGCTTGGCCGGGTCCATGTCGTTGGCGCCTGCCTGTACCCGTGCCGGTGCGGCCGGTACACCTGGAGCCGCCGGCAATGACTGCCAGTGCACGCGGTCGAGCTGGCCACTGATGGTGCCGCCGTCTGCATTGGGGACGGTCAGGCGCCCGGCCAGCGACGGGCCGTCCAGGCGTACATCCAGTGCCTGCGCTCCCGGGCGCAGCTGCAACCGGGTCTGCTCGAACACACCACCGATCAGCATCAGCTTGCCGACCTGCACGTCCACCGCACGCAGCGGCATGCCGTCATCGTCGTTGCCACCACGGGCCAGGCCGATCCACTCCAGCGCATCCAGGGTCGGGCTGCGGCCATTCACGGACAGTCCGCTCGGTGGCGGCTCGCGATCGGCATGGTCGCTGCCCAGCGTCACCTGCACACCCGTCTGGTTGTTGTGGCTGCGCGCAGCCAGCGCCAGGCGCTGGCCGAACGACACGTCGATGCGGCCGGCCCCCATCGGCAGCTGTGCAGCCACGGTGGTCGCCAACGGCTCGGCAGCCGGTTTGTCCAGCGGCGCCGGCAGGTCCAGCCGGGTCCCGACCAGATCGGAGCTCAACCGCAGCTCGCTGGGCGGCGCAGGCGCCCCCGGAGCGACCTTGGGCAGATTGACCGCGATGGTCCACGGCGAGGTGCCGGCGATGTAGGGCTTCAGCCACGCCATTTCCGGCGCGCGGTCGATCAGCACGCCAGCATCGAGGTTGGCCGACAACTGCGATTCAAAGGCCAGCTTGCTGTCGTGCACGTAGCCACCGGCACGCAGGCTCAGACGACCGTCCTGGCCGAGGTGGCGCACCGCCAGTTCCTCGGCGCCGAAACCGCCGTTGCTGTAGCGCGCCTGCCCGTGCATGTTGTCAAAGGTGAGCTGGAAGCGCTTGTCGACCAGCTTCACGCCGGCCAGATCGACCGTTCCCTGCAGGTGGCCGCCACCTTCATCGTGGTGCAGCGGCTGCAGCAGATCGAAGGTCACATGCGCCGGGCCCGCAGCGGTGAGGTTGTCCAGGGTGTCGCCATAATCCTTGTGCAGCGGGCTCTGCCGCAGCATGGCCAGCAGCCTGCCGGCCTCGCTCTGCGCATCGGCACGCACGTACAGCGGCTGCTGCCCGAAATCCTGGATGCCCGCCTCGAATTTCTGCACCGCCACGCCGGCCAGATCGCCGCGACCGTGCATGTCGAAGCCGGGGCCGATGAAGGCGATATCGGCATCGACCTGGCGCATCAACGGCCAGTCGTGCTGGAAGCGGATGTCACCATTGGTGATATGGCCGGTCGCCTCGAAGCGGCCATCGTTGTTGTCGAACGGCCAGTCGTCCAGGTCGCCACTGACCAGGCCGATGCCGTTGCGCACCTGCCCACCGGCCAGCGCCATGTCCAGCCAGTCGGTGGCGCCCTTGCTCATCTTGGAGTGGATCCAGAAGCGCTTGGCCGCGGTCATCGGCACGTCGTCCAGCTTGGCCGCCAGCTGCAGCCACGGCCGCGTACCGTCGCCCTGGAACCAGACACCACCGCGCACGTCCGCCGCATAATCGGTGCCTTCCACGCGCATCGCTGCCGTGCCGATGCGCCAGCCACCGCCTTCATCGCGCCAGCCCACCACCTGGCCCGCCAGGTGCAGATCGTGGCGCACGCCGAAGCCGGTCGGCCAATCGAACTGCAGCTGGCGTTGCGACTGCAGCTGCAGGCTGAAGCCATCCGCGTCGCCTTCGAAGCGCCCGCCCAGGCCGCGCAGGCCGGGCGAATTGCCCACGCTGGCGAAGCCCAGCGACTGCAGTTCGCCCTGCGCCCACAGCGGGCCATCGCGTTCGCCCGCCAGCTGCAGCTCGCGCACGTCCAGCTGCGGCCTGGACAGGAACAGCCAGCGACGCAGGCCCGGTTCAAGACGATCGCTCAGGGCCAGCGCACGCAGCGCGATGCCGGCCTGCACTTCGCGAGAACTGACCCGCATCTGCTTGCCGAGCTGCAGCTGCAGGCCATCGAGCTGCTGCTCGCCTTCTTCGGTTTTCAGGCGCAGGCGCGGCACCTGCAATGCCCAGCCATCGGCCTGGCGCTGCCAGCGCAGGCGTGCCTGCAACCGCTGCAGCTGCAGCTGCGGAGCCGCCATCGCGGGCATCGGTGCGCCATCGATGCGGACATCACGCAGGTCCGAATCGGTGGTCACCGCCACCGGCGCGAAATCGCGCAGGGTCAGCCACAGGTTGAGTTCGCCCTTGCCTTCGCGCAGGCGCACACCGCCGGCCGCCAGCAGCGGCGACCAGGCATGAAAATCGACCGGATCGGCGCCCAGCCAGGCCTGGCCGTTGCCGCGCACGCGGTCCACGTCCAGCACCGCCGTCAACGGCAGCGCTTCGGTCTGGGCCCAGGCGCGCACGCCTACACGCAGGCGGTCGCCATTGACCCGCAGGCGCACGTCGATGCGTGGCAGCGTGGTATCGATCCCCAGCCCCGGCGCATGCACGCCCAGGCGGCCCCCGATCACCTGCAGTTCGCCCAGACGGCGCAGCGCATCCAGCGGGTCCCCGCCATTGGCGGCCTGCGGCAGGCCACGCACCGACCAGCGGCCGTCCTCGCCCTGCTGCAGGTCCAGTGCCAGGCCACGCAGGCGCAGTTCGGTCAACGAGCGGCCGGGCAGCAGCCCGCTGTACATCGATACCAGCACCTCGGCCTCGCTGATCGCCAGGCCCTGGCCGGCGCCAATGCGCAGGCCCTTGAGCTGCAGCAGCGGACCACGCCGGGTCCAGGCCGTCTGCAACTGGTCGAAACGCACCGGCTGGCCGGCGCGTTCACTCAACCAGGCGGCAATCCTGTCGGGATGGCGCTCGGCCAGCGGCAGCAGCTGGCTGAGGGTGCCCACCAGCAGTGCGAGCCCGACCAGGCCCACCGCGCAGGCGGCAATGAAATGACGGCGGATCCTTCGCAGTCGCAGGCGCGGCGGCGCGCTCATCGGCCACCGCCGGCCTGCGGCCGGCGAGGATCAGAGCAGAACAACATCGAATTGCTCCTGCAGGTACTGCTCGTCCGCCTGGAAGCGGATGCTCTTGCCGAGGAATTCCTCCAGCTCGGCCACCGCCGCGGATTCCTCGTCGGTGATGCGCGCGACCACCTTGGTCGAGGCGATCACCAGCAGGCGCGCGGCATCGAACTGGCGCACGGCACGGGTGATCTCGCGGAAGATCTCGTAGGTCACCGTTTCGGTGGTCTTGATGCTGCCGCGGCCGCTGCACTGCGGGCAGGTTTCCGACAGCTGGCGCTCCAGGCTTTCCACCGTGCGCTTGCGGGTCATCTCCACCAGGCCCAGCGGCGAGAAGTCGTACACCGTGGTCTTGGCATGGTCACGGGCCAGCGCCTTTTCCAGCGTACGCAATACCTGGCGGCGGTGCTCGGCATCATCCATGTCGATGAAGTCGATGATGATGATGCCGCCCAGGTTGCGCAGGCGCAGCTGCCGTGCCACCGACTGTGCCGCTTCCAGGTTGGTGCGGAACACCGTCTCTTCCAGGTTGCGCTGGCCGAGGAACGAACCGGTGTTGACGTCGATGGTGGTCATCGCCTCGGTCTGGTCGATCACCAGGTAACCACCGGATTTCAGCGGCACCTGCTTGTCCAGCGCGCGGCCGATCTCGTCCTCCACCCCGAACATGTCGAAGATCGGGCGATCGCCGCTGTACAGCTCGATCTTCTCCGCCAGCACCGGCATGTACTTGGCAACAAAGGCCTGCAACTGCGCGAAGGTCTCCTTGGAGTCCACCTTCACCTTGTCCACATCCTTGCGGATCAGGTCGCGTACCGATCGCAGCGGCAGGCTCAGGTCTTCATAGATGTTGCTGCACGAGGCCGCTTCGCGGCCACGACGCTCGACCACGTTCCATACGCGCGACAGGTAGGCGATGTCCTCGGCGATGGCTTCGGCCGGCTGGCCCTCGGCATTGGTACGCACGATGTAGCCGTAGCCCCCGTGCTGCGCCGACAGTTCGGTCACCAGCGCCTTCAGGCGCGCACGCTCGGTTTCATCCTCGATGCGCGCCGACACGCCCACCACCTTGGACTGCGGCAGCAGCACCATGTAGCGCGAGGGAATGCTGATCTGGGTGGTCAGGCGGGCGCCCTTGGTGCCGATCGGATCCTTCACCACCTGCACCACGATGTCCTGGCCGTCGCGCAGCAGCTCGACGATCGGCACGCTGGACGGCGGCGGCAGCGTGGTGTTCTCGGTGTCGGCACTGGCTACCGGCGCCGGCCGCACCACGTCGTTGGCGTGCAGGAACGCGGCACGCTCCAGCCCGACTTCGACGAAGGCCGCCTGCATGCCGGGCATCACCCGCTGTACCTTGCCCTTGTAGATGTTGCCGACCACACCCCGGCGCCAGCCGCGCTCGATGTGCAGTTCCTGCAGCATGCCATTTTCGATCACCGCGACCCGGGTCTCGCGCGGGGTCACATTGACCAGGATTTCCTCAGACATCGGCAGCCTCCCTGGCGGCATCGGCAGTGGGGGCCGGCACGCCACAGCGCGCCAGCAAACGATCGGTGTGCAGCAACGGCAGCCCCATCACCCCGGAGTAACTCCCGGACAGGTGCTCGATCCAGCGCTCGGCCCCGCCCTGGATGGCGTAGGCCCCCGCCTTGTCCAGCGGTTCGCCGGTGGCCACGTAGGCGGCGATGTCGGCGGCGTCGATCGGGGCGAAGGTCACTTCGGAAATGACCAGCTCGCTGTCCAGCCCGTCCGCGCCGACCACCACCACCGCGGTCATCACCTGATGGGTACGCCCGGCAAGACGCGCCAGCATCGCCCGCGCATCGGCGGCGTCGGTGGGCTTTCCGAACACGTCGCCGTCCAGCACCACCTCGGTGTCCGAACCGAGCACCCGCGCCTGCGGGTCATCGGCCAGCACCCGGGCCAGGCCGGCGCGCGCCTTGTCGGCGGCGACCCGGCAGACATACTGTTCGGCGCTTTCAGCGGGCGCGCGCTGCTCGACGACCTCCAGGTCCAAGGCTTGGAAGGGGCGTCCGAGTCGGGCCAGCAGCTGGTTGCGTCGGGGGGAGCGGGAAGCAAGGTAGAGCATCGGCACAGCATAACCTGAGGCTGCCACCTGAATCGTCGGCAACCCGTTCTGGAACGCACTCAACCCCGAACGGGCTCACAGCGCGTTCATCGCTACGACACCACCCTCAACGGCACAACAAGGAGTTCTCCATGCGCCTGACCGCCACCCCGCTGCTGCTCGCCCTGTCCCTCGCCCTTGGAACCTCGATGACCGCCCATGCTGCCCCGTCGTCGCCGTCGATCGCCGCTCCGGCCGAAGGCACCCTGCTGAACATCTCGGCCAACGCCGAGGCCACCCGCGTGCCGGACGTGGCCACCCTGTCGGCCGGCGTGGTCACCCAGGCCGCCGATGGCAACAGCGCCATGCGCCAGAACGCCCAGCAGATGGACAAGGTACTGGCCGCGATCAAGGCCGCCGGCATCGCCGAGCGCGACGTGCAGACCAGTGGCGTCAGCCTCAACCCGCAGTACCGCTATGCCGACAACGAAGCGCCGAAGATCACCGGCTACCAGGCCAGCAACACGGTCAGCCTGAAGGTGCGCGACATCGCCAAGCTGGGCAAGGTGCTGGACGCACTGGCTGCGCAGGGCGCCAACCAGATCAATGGCCCCAGCTTCGAGATCGACCAGCCGGAACCGGTCTATGACGAAGCCCGCCTGGCTGCACTGAAGAAGGCCCAGGCCCGCGCCCAGACCTATGCAAAGTCGCTGGGCCTGCAGGTGCGCCGCATCGTCAGCATTTCCGAGAACGCCGGCGGCGGCTACCGCCCGATGCCGATGATGCGGGCCATGTCGGCCGGCGCGGCGATGGACAAGGCCACCCCGGTCGCACCGGGTGAATCGACCGTCTCGGTCAACCTGGACGTGGTGTTCGAACTGGGTCGCTGATCCCGTTCGTCATTGCCGGCAAAGGCGGATCCCGCAGGGGATCCGCCTTTTTTCATGTCCGCAGCCGGCACTGGCTGAAGGCCAGCCCAACGATCGCCCCCCTGCCTCTAGGCAGTGGCCGCCATGTCGCGCTACTGATGGACTGCCAGCCGCGTGCGGCAACCCCGCCACGGGCCCTGGTGCGTTGAGGACTTCGTCACTGGCATGGAGGTGGACCATGGTTCGTACGTATCCCGTTGCATCCCCGCAGTTCGACCCCGCCCGCGTTGCCGCCTGGAGCGCGGCCATCGCCCTGCATCTGCTGGCCTTCCTGCTGCTGCTGATCCCGGCGACCTACCAGGCTGTGCAGGTCCCGCGTGACAAGACTGCGGTCAGGCTGATCGAGAAGATCCCGCCACCGCCCACGCCGCCGGTTCCGATCCCGCCGAAAGAGATCGTCCAGGTGGTGCCCAAACCGCGGACGCAGCCGGTGGTACCGCCGCTGCCCGCACCCACCGCGACCGTAGAGGAAACCCAGGGCATCGCACTGCCGGCCGCCGAACCGGCCCCGCCCCAGCTCGCACCGAGCATCGATACCGCCACACCACTGGCCGGCGCCCAGCTGCAATACCGCAGCGCCCCGCCGCCGGCCTACCCGCTGGCGGCACTGCGCAACCGCGAGCAGGGTACGGTGCTGTTGCGGGTAGAGGTGGACACCCACGGGCAGCCGGCGGTGGTCAGCATCGAGCGCAGCAGTGGCTCGCGCAGCCTGGACCAGGCCGCACGCCAGCAGGTGCTCAGGCACTGGCGCTTCGAGCCGGCCCAGCGTGATGGCGTGGCCGTGCCGGCCATCGGCATGGTGCCGGTGCAGTTCTCGCTGCCGGACTGAAGTGATCGCCGGCCCGGCCATCTGCCGGGCCGGCCCTTCCGTCCGGGCGGGCACGGACGGAACAGGATCAACTGTTATTGATTAAGCAAAAATTCACGACTTCGTCACCCGCCGGAAACCTAGATTGGTCCGTCCCGGAATCTACCGGAGACAGCCCTCAACGCTACGGTTTTCCAGTTAGGAGAGAAGCTGTGAAACACCTGATCCAACGGCCCGCCAGCCGCCGCCGCACCACCCTGGCATCGTCCATCACCCATATCCTTACCGGCGGCACCCTGCTGCTGGTTGGCGCCGTGGCTTCCACCTCCGCTTTCGCGCAGGAGAAGGCCACCAACCTGGACCGCATCACGGTCACCGGTTCGAACATCCCGCGCACCAACACTGAAACACCGTCCCCGGTGCAGGTGGTGACCCGCCAGGAAATCGACCGCACCGGCAAGACCACGGTTGCCGAGTACCTGCAGACCATCACCGCCAATGGCGCCGGCTCTATTCCCAAATCGTTCGGCAACGGCTTCGCCGGCGGTGGCGCCGGCATTTCGCTGCGTGGCCTGGGCGCGGGTTCAACCCTTGTCCTGTTGAATGGTCGCCGCATGGCCACCTACGGCCTGGCAGATGACGGCCAGAAGGTCTTCACCGACCTGAGCACCATCCCGCTCGACGCCGTTGAACGCGTGGAAGTGCTGAAGGACGGCGCCTCGGCGATCTATGGCTCCGACGCCATCGCTGGCGTGGTCAACATCATCCTGCGCAGCGACTTCCAGGGCGCGATCCTTCGTGGCTCCTACGGCCTGTCCGGCGACAGCGATGGCGATACCAAGAAAGCGACCCTGACCGCCGGTACCGGCGACATGGCCACCGACGGATGGAACGCCTTCTTCAGCCTGGATGTCGGCAAGAGCGACGCGATCAAGATCAGCGACCGCAAGAACCGCAAGTGGATCGGTACCGGCGACACCCGCCAGTGGGGCTATGGCAACAATGCCCAGTTCCTGGGTGGCGCCTTCCTCAGCGGCAAGACCCGCGGCGGCGTTGGTCCCAATGGCTCGGTGTACGACGACCGCAATGTCACCGACACGAATCCGGCCACCCTCGTGCCACTGCCTGGCTGCCAGGGCCTGACCACCATCGGTGGCCAGACCGACGCCTCGGTCGCCGCGCAGGGCTGCCTGTGGGATCCGGCACAGCTGTATCGCGACATCTCGCCGGAAGAGAAGTACGTCAATGTGTTCGGCCGCGCCAGCTTCGCGTTTGGTGAAGGTGGCGAGATCTACACCGAGATCGGCTACTCGAAGAAGGAAACCACCTTCAGCAACACGCCGTCCGCCGCGTCCGGCGGCTGGGGTTATCCCGGCGGCCCGGTCAACGGCAACAGCGGTCCGGGCGCCGTGGTGCTTGGCCCCAATCATCCTGACCGGCCTGCCGGCCTCGGTACCGGCCCGTTGCGCCTGCGCTACAGCGCTTGGGACGTCGGCCCCCGCGTGACCGACAACACCAACGAGTTCAATCGTTTCCTGGTCGGCGTCAAGGGCAACTGGGGTGACTGGAGCTACGACACCGCCTACCTGCACTCGGGCACCGACCTGGTCAACGAGCGCACCGGCTTCCTGCGCTACAGCGCCGTGAAGTGTGCACTGGGTGACGCGAACTGTGCCGGTGGCGTATGGCGCATCGGCGACAACGCCAACCTGAACTCCCAGGCGCTGTACGACTACATCTCGCCGAAGATCAGCGCACGTGCCAAGTCCAGCCTGGACATGTTCGACTTCACCGTGTCGCGCAGCCTGATGGACCTGAAGGGTGGCCCGCTGGGCCTGGCGATCGGTACCGAGTGGCGCAAGACCAGCAACAGCCTGACCCCGCAGACCTACACCGACACGGGTGACATCATCGGCCTGGGCTACTCGGCCTATGACGGCACGCAGAACGTGTACGCCGGTTACGTCGAACTGTCGGCACCGGTGCTGGAGCAGTTGGAACTGTCCGCTGCACTGCGCTACGACAAGTATGAGAGCGGTGAAGGCAAGGCCACGCCGAAGCTGGGTGTGAAGTGGACGCCGGCCGACTGGATCGCCCTGCGCGCCAGCTACGCCGAAGGCTTCCGTGCGCCGAACCCGGCCGAGAACGGCGATGGTGGCCTGGCCGCCTTCTCCACTGCCTCGGATCCGATCCGTTGCCCGGACGGTGAAAACCCGGCCCCGGGTGCTTCGCCGGACGACTGCGGCTCGCAGTCGGTTGCGATCATCACCCGCCCGAACAAGGACCTGAAGCCGGAAGAGTCGAAGAGCTACTCGGTGGGTATCGTGCTGCAGCCCACCCGCTCCACCTCGTTGACCGTCGATGCCTGGGAAATCAAGCGCACCAACGAGATCGCCCAGGGCGATACCGATGATGCGATCCGGGCTGGCAATGTCCTGCGCGACAACAACCTGCTCAACGGCGTCGCCGGTACCGGCAGCATCCTGGCCGTCAACACCGCCTACATCAACGCCAGTTCCTCGCGCGTTCGCGGTATCGACACCGACATCCGCCAGACCTTCGACATCGGCCCGGGCCAGCTGGAGATGGATCTGCAGTGGAGCCACCTGCTGAAGTTCGAGCGCACCAGCGGTACCAGCACCGATGACTTCCTGGGCACGCACGGCAACTGCGACGTGACCAACTGCATCGGCACGCCGAAGGACCGCATCAACTTCGGTACCACCTGGAAGCAGGGCCCGTGGAGTGTCAGCGGCGTGGCCAACTACATCTCCAGCATGGAAAACACTGACAAGCGCGGCGGCAAGTACCAGTTCTTCTATGCCGATGGATCGCCGGTGAAGAAGATCTCTTCGTTCACCACCTTCGACCTTTCCGGCCGTTGGGCAATCACCGAAGCGTTCGAGCTGAATGCTTCGGTCGAGAACGTCTTCGACCGAATTGCTCCGCTGGATCCGCTGACCTATGGCGGCGTGAACTACAACCCGATGCACTTCAGTGGTGCCATCGGCCGCTACTTCACCGTCGGTGCCAAGTACACCTTCAAGTAATACAGGCAACACGCTTCAACGCAGCAACTTCGAAGGCCCGGGCAACTGCCCGGGCCTTCGTCGTTCTGCCCCTTGCAGGCATGTTCACGGGCACAGGGCTACCGTGTGCACGCGGCATCACCGCCGCAGGGGATCTCCATGGCCGCGACATCGCAGCGCTTGGGCCTGCCCGCGTTGACTGCACTGGTGGTCGGCTCGATGGTCGGCGCCGGTATCTTTTCATTACCACAGAACGTAGCGCGCAGCGCCGGTCCGGCCGCCGCGCTGATCGGCTGGGCGGTGAGCGGCGCGGGCATGCTGATGCTGGCGTTCGTGTTCCAGGCGCTGGCCAACCGTCGACCGGATCTCGATACCGGCATCTACGCATACGCGCGCGAGGGCTTCGGCAATTACATCGGCTTCTCCGCTGCGTGGGGTTACTGGGTTGCCTCGGTGCTCGGCAACGCCAGCTTCTTCGTGCTGATCTTCAGCGGCCTTGGCCACTTCATGCCCGTGTTCGGCGAAGGCAATACCCCGGCCGCCGTGGCCGCATCGTCATTGCTGTTGTGGACGGTGCATGTGTTGGTGCTGCGCGGCCTGCGTACTGCAGCCATCGTCAACGGCCTGGTGACCGTGGCCAAGCTGCTGCCGATCGCGCTGTTCCTGATCCTGGCCACCGGCGCGTTCCGCATGGACGTGTTCCGCGCCGATTTCCTCGGCACGCCTGCACTCGGCGACCTTGGCCAGCAGCTGCGCGGCATGATGCTGGTGACCGTGTGGGTGTTCATCGGCATCGAAGGCGCCAGCATCTATTCGCGGCGCGCGGCACGCCGCGCCGACGTGGGTCGCGCCACGGTGATCGGCTTCCTTGGCGTGTGGCTGCTGCTGGTGCTGGTCAGCCTGTTGTCGATGGGCGTGCTGTCGCAGGCGGAACTGGCCGGACTGCCCAATCCGTCGATGGCCTATGTGCTGCGCGCCATTGTCGGCGAATGGGGCGCGACGGTGATCATCATCGGCTCGATCATCTCCGTTCTCGGTGCATTGTTGGCCTGGGTGCTGCTGTGCGCCGAAGTGCTCTATGCCGCCGCAGGTGACGGCACCATGCCCGCCTTCCTGGGCCGTGAGAACGCGCGCGGCGTGCCGGCCAATGCACTGTGGTTGAGCAACGGCCTGATCCAGTTGTTCCTGCTGCTGGTGCTGGTCAGTTCCGGCAGCTACACCGGGCTGGTGCTGCTGGCCGCGTCGATGAGCCTGGTGCCCTACTTCCTGTCCACGGCATTCGGCGTGCAGCTGGCTTGGCGCGGGCAGGCCTATGCCGGTGAGCCGGGTGTGCGCTGGCGTGATTTCGGAGTAGCACTGCTGGCCAGTGCGTATGCGCTGTGGCTGGTGTATGCCGGTGGCCTGGACAACCTGCTGCTGTCGGTATTGCTGTACGTGCCCGGTGTGGTGTTGTTCGCACTGACCCGGCGCCAACGCGGCGAACAGGTATTCACGCGATGGGAATGGGTGCTGTTCGGTGCGATCCTGATCGTGGCGATCGCCACGATGGTGGCGTTCTGGCGAGGAGCGCTGGCGCTGTAGAGCCGAGCCCACGCTCGGCTTCGCACAGGCAGCCGAGCACGGCTCGGCTCCACAACAGCAGTCGAGCAAGCTCGACTCCACAAAGACGCAAAAAAAAACCTGCATCTCGCGATGCAGGTTTCTCAAGGTGGCGCCCGAAGTTGGACTCGAACCAACGACCCCCTGATTAACAGTCAAGTGCTCTAACCGGCTGAGCTATTCGGGCAGACGACTAGTATAACCACTCTTCACGCGCGATGGTAGGGGTGATTGGCAATCATTGCGGCAGCTCGATACAGCTGCTCGGCCACCACCAGGCGTACCAGCATGTGCGGCAGCGTCAGCGGTCCGATCGACCACTTCTCGTCGGCCAGCGCGGATACTTCCGGCGAATGCCCTTCCGGACCACCGATCAGGAACGCCAGGTCCCTGCCCTGCCCGCGCCAGTGTTCCAGGCGCTGTGCCAGCTGTTCGGAACTGAGCTGGCGACCCGGCACATCCAGCGCCACCACATAGGCATTCTTCGGCAGCGCAGCGATCACCCGCTTGCCTTCATCTTCAGTGGCGCGGCGCGGATCACGGCCTTTGCCGCGCAGGCCGGGCTCGATTTCCACCAGCTCGAACGGCAGCCAATGCGACAACCGCTTCTGGTATTCGGCGAAGCCCTGCGCCACCCAGCTGGGCGCGCGTTCACCGGTGGCGATCAGACGGGCTTTCATCAACGGTCCTCCAAAACGTCGACGGCGCCATCGGCGCCGTCGAGGGGATGCGTCAACGTGCGGCTCAGGCCACTTCGTCGTCGCTGGACGGCGGCTGGTCGCCGACGGTCCACAGGCGCTCGAGAGCGTAGAACTCACGCACGCGCGGCAGCATCACGTGGACGATCACGTCGCCCAGATCGACCAGCACCCACTCGGCTTCGCGCTCGCCTTCCACGCCCAGCGGCATCACGTCGATGTTCTTGGCGAAGCGCACCACTTCATCGGCAATCGACTTGACGTGGCGGGTCGAGGTGCCCGAAACGACAATCATGTAGTCGGCAACGCTGGACCGGCCGCGCACGTCGATCTCGACCAGGTCCTTGGCCTTCAGGTCTTCGGTGGCTTGACGGACGCTGGCCAGCAGTTCCGGCACGGACGGCGGCGGGCTGGGCAGATCGACCTTGATGGTCTGGGGCTGGGTCTGGTTGCTCAAAGTGGATCGACTCGATAAACGTGGGGGCGATTATACGGGGATGGCGCCGCTACGCCATTCACGCTGTGGCCGGGCGGTACAGCCCGTGTGCAGCCACATAGTCCGCCACGCCGGGTGGCAGCAGGGCGCGCCAGGGGCCGCCGCCGGCGATCTGCGAACGCACGGCGCTGGCCGACTCCTCGCGCAGCGGGTGGTGCAGGCGCAGGATGCGCCCGGCCGGGCTGGCGAACAGGGCCTGCTCGGTGTCGGCCCAGCGCCCTTCCAGCGCCCGGCCCAGCTCTCCATCCACCGCAGCCTGCAACGGGCTGCCCGGGCGCTCCGCCACCACGAAATGAGCCAGCCCGAACAGCGCCTCCCACTCGTGCCAGCGGGACAGGCCAAGCAGGCTGTCGGCGCCGACCAGCCAGGCCAGCGGCCGGCTCGGACCCAGCTCGCCACGCAGCTCGCGCAGGGTGTCCACGGTGTAGGACGGCCGACCGGGGAAACGCGCTGCACGGTCCAGCTCGCGACGGTCCAGCAGCAGACCCGGTTCGTCGCCGATGGCCAGAGACAGCATGCTGCAGCGCTGTTCGGCAGTGGCACCGGGCACCGCTCGGTGCGGCGGGTCGGCCGCCGGCAGCATGCGCACGGCAACCTGCAGTTCGTCGCGGGCAGCCCGCGCGATCGCCAGGTGCCCGAGGTGCACCGGATCAAAGGTGCCCCCGTAATAGATCCGCAGGCTCATTGCTCAGGCCCGCGCCAGCAGGCGCACGGCACGCGGTTCGGCCACGGCCACCAGCAGGCGCTCCAGCGCCAGCCAGGCATCACCGTCGGCGCGCCCCTTGGCGATGCGGTCGACCAGCCCGGCTTCGGCCACGAAGCGCTCCCAGCGCTTGCTTTCCGGATGCCGCTGCAGCGCGCGCTTGTACGGCGCCTGCCGCGACTCCCAGATGCCGCGCGATTTCATTTCGGCGGCCAGGTTGCCGCCACGGGCCTGCACCCGGGCCAGGCCTGCACCCGCCAGCAGTTCGCGGATCACCATCGGCATCAGTGCAGCCACCGCCTCACCCTCGCCGCGCAGGCCGGCCAGCATGCGCAGCACCGCCGGCGGTTGCCCGGAGAACGTCGCCTCCACCAGCCGGAACACGTCATAGCGCGCGGCGTCGGCCACCAGCGATTCCATCCGTTCCACGTCCAGCGGCTGGCCGTCGGCCAACAGCGCCAGCTTGTCGATTTCCTGGGCGGCAGCCAGCAGATTGCCTTCCACCCGCTCGGCCAGGCGCTGCACGGCGGCCGGGTCCGCGCGCAGGCCCTTGCCACGCAGGCGGCGCTCGATCCAGTCCGGCAATTCGTGCGGCTTGATCGCCCAGGCCACCGACAGCACGCCGATGCGGTTGACCGCCTCGGCCCACTTGCCCTGGTGGGCCTTGCTCCATTCGTTGGCGGTAATCATCAGCACCACGTCCGGCGCCGGATTGGCGCAGAACTGGCTGATCACCTCGGCCCCGTCCTTGCCCGGCTTGCCGCTGGGCAGGCGCACCTCGACCAGGCGGCGGGCGCTGAACAGGCTGGGCGCGTTGAAGCTGGCGTCGAGCTGGTTCCAGTCGAAATCACGGCCATCGGCATCGAACACTTCCCGCTCGCCGATGCCGGCGGCGCGCGCGCGCGCGCGGATGGCGTCGGCCGCCTCAAGCACGCGCAGGGTTTCCGGGCCGGCAATCAGGTAGACCGGCGCCAGCGCGGTATCAGCGCCCTGGCTGGCCAGCTGCTCCGGACGCAGTTCCATCGTCGCGACTCAGCGCTTGGCTGCGGGAACCGGCCCGGCCGGCTCCACGCCTTCAACCGGCTTGTCCTTCGGCGCCGACAGGCTGCCGCCCTTCTCGATCTCGGCACGCACCACGCTGTCGATGCGGCGGATGATCGAGGCGGACATTTCCCGGCGCAGTTCATTGGCCAGGATTTCACGTTCGGTGGTGGTACCGGTGGCGTCGGTCGGCGGTGACACGTAGTCGCGCGACAGCTCGATCACCTGCTGTGGCACCAGCTCGCTGCCGTCTTCGCGACGGAAGATGAAGATCACCGCGTAGCGCAGGCTGTATTCCTGCGCACGGCCCTGCGAGTCGATGGCGATCGGCAGGTCGCCCCAGCGTTCGGACAGCACCTGCAGCTGGGTACTGGGTTCCTTGCTGTCCTCATCGGCCAGCCTTGCGCCGGACGCCAGCAGGCTGCGGTTGAGCAGCTTGACCAGTTCGCTGTACGGCGCAGTGGAAACCACCTTCACCGGTGCCGTGTCGGTCGGCAGCATCAGCTTGTTGCGCAGATGGAAACCGCAGCCGGCAAGGCCGAGGACAAGAACGAGGGCAAGCAGGATTCGGGTCATGGAGACAGTCTGGCGGAGCCGGGCGATCACGGCAACACACAGCGTGCCCGAAGCCGCGTGAATGCAGGGCCATCAAACGCTTGGCCCTGCACCGGAATGGCACCGGCCACCATACGGGTGGCCGGTGCGGGGTACATCAGGCGGCGACGATGTTCACGATTTTGCCGGGCACGATGATGATCTTGCGCACCGTCAGGCCTTCCATGAACTTGGCCGCGTTGGGCTCGGCCAGGGCCAGTGCCTCGACCTGCTCGCGCGCGGCGTCGGCCGCCACGTCGATGGTGCCCCGCAGCTTGCCGTTGACCTGCACGGCCAGGGTCAGCGCGTCGCGCACCAGCGCACCGGCATCGGCCTGCGGGAACGGCTGGTCTTCCAGCAGGGTCTCGCCGTGGCCCAGCACCTGCCACAGGGCATGGCTGGCATGCGGGGTAATCGGGTTGAGCAGCAGCACGACGGCCTGCAGCGCTTCCTGGCGCACCGCACGCCCCTGCGCACTGCCGTCCTCGAACTTGGCCAGCGCGTTCATCAGTTCCATCACCGCGGCAATGGCGGTGTTGAAGCTGTGGCGGCGGCCATAGTCGTCACCGACCTTGCCGATGGTCTCGTGGGTCTTGCGGCGCAGTGCCTTCTGGTTGGCATCCAGTGCTGCAACATCCAGTGCCGGAGCGGCACCGTCGGCAGCATGCTTCTGCACCTGGGCCCACAGGCGGCGCAGGAAGCGGGCCATGCCATCCACGCCGGCTTCGTTCCACTCCAGCGACTGTTCCGGCGGCGCGGCGAACATCGAGAACAGGCGCACGGTGTCGGCGCCGTACTTGTCGACCATCGCCTGCGGGTCCACGCCGTTGTTCTTCGACTTGGACATCTTCTCGGTGCCACCGACCACCACCGGCTGGCCGTCGGCGATCAGGGTGGCGCCGGTGATGCGGCCGCGCTCGTCACGCTGCACGTCCACATCGGCCGGGTTGATCCAGTCCTTCGAGCCGTCCGGGTTCGGGCGGTAGTAGGTCTCGGCAATCACCATGCCCTGGCACAGCAGGTTGCGCGCGGGCTCGTTGCTGTCCACCATCCGCGCGTCGCGCAGCAGCTTGTGGTAGAAGCGGAAATACATCAGGTGCAGGATCGCGTGCTCGATGCCACCGATGTACTGGTCGACCGGCAGCCAGTAGTTGCCGCGCTTGTCGACCGCGTCACGGGCACCCGGCGAGGTGTAGCGGGCGTAGTACCAGCTCGACTCCATGAAGGTGTCGAAGGTATCGGTCTCGCGCTCGGCCGCACCGCCGCAGTCCGGGCAGGTGGTCTTGCGCCATTCCGGATCGGTCTTGATCGGCGAACCGGTACCCGAGAACGCCACGTCCTCCGGCAGCACCACCGGCAGCTGTTCTTCCGGCACCGGCACCGCACCGCACTTGGCGCAGTAGATCACCGGAATCGGGCAGCCCCAGTAGCGCTGGCGGCTCACGCCCCAGTCGCGCAGGCGGTAGTTGACGCGGCGCTGGCCCTGGGCCTTGCGCTCGAATCGTTCGGCCAGGGCTTCGAAGGCGCCCTGGAAATCCAGGCCATCGAACTCGGCCGAGTTGACCAGCTCGAAGGCACGGCTCTTGTCGCTGTACCAGTCCTGCCAGCGGCTGCCATCCCAGGTGCGCTCTTCTTCGGTGCGCGCATCCTTCAGCGCGATCACCTGCTTGATCGGCAGGCCATACTTGTTGGCCACTTCGTTGTCGCGCTGGTCATGCCCCGGCACGGCCATCACCGCACCGGTGCCGTAGCCCATCAGCACGAAGTTGGCGACCCACACCGGTACCGGCTCGCCGGTGACCGGATGCAGCGCACGCAGGCCGGTGTCCATGCCGCGCTTTTCCTGGGTTTCCAGCTCGGCCTCGGACACACCGCCCTGCTTCAGGTCGGCCAGCATCGTGGCCAGTTCCGGGTTGTTCTTCGCCGCATGCAGCGCCAGCGGATGTTCGGCGGCGATCGACACGAAGGTCACGCCCATCACCGTGTCCGGGCGGGTGGTGAACACGCGCAGCGGATCCAGCATGCCGCCGTCTACATCACGCACGTCGAACTGGATTTCCAGGCCCTCGGAGCGGCCGATCCAGTTGCGCTGCATGGTCTTGACCGATTCCGGCCAGCCGTCCAGCTCGTCCAGGCCGTCCAGCAGTTCCTGGGCGTAATCGGTGATGCGCAGGAACCACTGCGGGATCTCGCGCTTCTCGACCAGGGCGCCGGAGCGCCAGCCGCGGCCATCGATGACCTGCTCGTTGGCCAGCACGGTCTGGTCGACCGGATCCCAGTTCACCACCGCGTTGCGGCGGTAGGCCAGGCCCTTGCGCATCAGGCGGGTGAACATGCGCTGCTCGTGGACGTAATAGTCCGGGCGGCAGGTGGCGAACTCGCGCGACCAGTCGATGGCATAGCCCAGCGACTTCAGCTGGCTGCGCATGTGGTCGATGTTCTTGTAGGTCCACGCCGCCGGCGCGGTCTTGTTCTTGATCGCGGCGTTTTCCGCCGGCAGGCCGAACGCGTCCCAGCCCATCGGCTGCAGCACGTTATGACCCGTCATGCGCTTGTAGCGGCTGATCACGTCGCCAATCGTGTAATTGCGCACGTGGCCCATGTGCAGCGCACCGGACGGGTACGGAAGCATCGACAGGCAGTAGTACTTCGGCTTGTCCGAAGTCTCGTCGACCTCGAAGGCACGGGTGGCGTCCCAGTACTGCTGGGCGTCGGATTCAACCTGCTGCGGGTCGTAGGCGTTGGTTTCAGCGCTGGTCATGGAACACGCGGTTGCGGCGGCAAAGCGGTACAGCGTACCGCAGTGCGGCAAACGTCTCCAATCCTGCCTGCCGGATGCCGGCGCCGCGGGCGTCCGGCGCCGGTCTCAGCGCGGTCGCGACAGTGGCAGCGCCAAGGCCAGCCAGACCGCCCAGCAGGCGAACGCAAGCCGTTGTGCCAGCGGCGCCGGCAGCACGCCCTGCAGGGCAAACGCCGCCAGCGCGGCCAGCACACCACAGGCGAGCGCCACGGCGCCCAGCGCGCGCCCATGCGCCTGGCGCACCTGCGACGTGCCCAGCAACAAGGTCCCGGCGACAAAACCCAGCACCCAGATCATCCAGGCGCTGGCATGCAGCTGGCTGGCCGGCCCGTGCAGGTCGTCCACATCCAGCGGCAGCAACCCCATCGCGGCGAACGCCAACCCGGCCAGCAGCAGCATCTGGCTGCCCACCCGCGGCGCCCAGCCGGCGGTTGCCGGCAGCCTGCGGCGCAGGCACTCGGCCACAACCACCGCAAGCAGCCCCGGCAGCACGAAGCCCAGCAGATTGAAGGCCAGCGCATGCGGCACCCCCTGTGCCCCCAGCAGCGCTACCGGGTGGCGGGCCTGCGCGTAGCCGTCCAGGCCGGCACCGAAACCGAGCACCGCCAGCACGAACAGCAGCGCGGCGACCAGGCCGGACAGGCCGGACAGGCGCAGCAACGGGGACAGGGACGACATGCAGGCTCCGGAAAGAACGGCGACAGGAAGCCTGCATTGTCAGGCATTTACTACAACCCGGGTTGAGACCGGCATCGATCGTCACCATAGAATCGGTCTCCAGACGCCAAACGATGCTTCCCCCCATGACCGAGACGACCTACGTATTCGACGCCACCACTGCGACCTTCGAGGCCGAAGTCCTGCAGAAGTCGCTGCAGACGCCGGTGCTGGTCGACTTCTGGGCCACCTGGTGCGGGCCGTGCAAGACTCTGGGGCCGATGCTGGAAAAGCTGGCTGCCGAGTACAACGGCGCCTTCGAACTGGCCAAGGTCGACGTCGACAAGGAACAGCAGATCGCCGCCGCCTTCCAGATCCGCTCGGTGCCGACCGTGTTCCTGGTCAAGGGCGGCCAGCTGGTGGACGGCTTCCCAGGGGCCATCCCGGAAGGCCAACTGCGTGAGTTCCTGGCCCAGCACGGCATCGTGCCGGCCGACATCGGCGACGCCGTCGCCGAAGATGAAGCCCCGCTGGACCCGCAGGCGCAGGTAGACGTACTGCGCGCGCAGATCGCCGCCGAGCCGGACAAGGACGAGCTGAAACTCGACCTGGCGCTGGCCCTGCTGCAGATCGGTGGCGTCGATGAAGCCAGCCTGCTGATTGACGGCCTGCCCGCCAACCTGTCCACCGACGACCGGGCTGTGCGTGCACGCGCCCGGCTGGCCTTCGCCTCGGCCCTGAAGGACGCCCCGGCCGCTGAAGTGCTGGACGCCCGCATCGCCACCGATGGCAAGGACCTCAAGGCACGCCACCTGCGCGGCGTACAGCTGCTGCTCGGTGGCCACGACGAAGCCGCGCTGGCCCAGTTCCTGGAAATGCTGCGGATCGACCGCACGTTCGAGGACGGACTGCCGCGCAAGGCCCTGATCGACGCCTTCAATGTGATCTCCGACGAGGACCTGGTCGGCCAGTACCGCCGCCGGATGGCCTCCCTGCTGTTCTGAACGGAAACCCACTTCGTTCAGAATCCCTGCACTGAACGCGGGCAATAATGCGCGGGATGGCGGCCGTACGGCCGCCACGATCCGTTCGGGGGGATGAGGTCGGGGCCATGGGGTCTTGCAGCTGCGCCCCCGCATTGCCGGGATTGCAAACTGTGACCTTCGTCCGCTCGCTGTCGTTCGCCATGCGCTTCCAGGGCGCGCTGCTCTGCGCTCTTCTCTTCCTGCCGGCCATCGCCGCCGCCCAGGACTGGAACTACCGGGTCCGTCCCGGCGATACCCTGTGGGATCTGGGAGGCCTGTACCTCAAGCCCTCGGTGCGCTGGCAGCAGCTGCAACAGCACAACCGCATCGACAACCCCTACCAGCTGCCGCCGGGCCAGCTGCTGCGCTTCCCGATCAGCTGGCTGCGCATCGAACCGGCACCTGCCCGGGTGCTGTCGGTGCGCGGCAAGGTGGAATTGTCCGGCGCCGATGGCAGCGCCACGCGCGCGATACTCGCCGGGGAACAACTTCGCATTGGTGACACCGTGCAGACCGAAGGCGACTCCAGCGTCACGCTTGAATTCGCCGACGCCTCGCGCCTGCAGCTGCGCGAGTATTCCCGGCTGCGCCTGGACCAGCTCAGCCGCTACGGCCACACCGGCATGGTCGATACCCGCCTGCGCCTGCAGCAGGGCCGCGCGAGCAACCGGGTGACACCTGCCCGTGGCCCGGCCTCGCGCTACATCATCGATGCACCTACGGCGACCAGCAGCGTGCGCGGTACCGTATTCCGGGTCAGCGCCGGTGACACCGGCCACGTCGCTGCCACCGAGGTACTGCAGGGCAAGGTGCAGGTCGGCAACACCCACGGCAAACGCCTGGTCCTGCCTGGACAGGCCAGCCGCAGCATCAGCGCCGATGCCGCACCGGACGCTGTCTCCGCCCTTCTTCCCGCGCCGCAGCTGCGCAGCGACGATGTGCGCCTGGCGCCCCTGCCGACCCTGCTCGCCTGGGACCCCGTCGACGGCGCCGCGCGCTACCGTGTGGAAGTGGTGCAGGCAGCGACGCCGGAAATCCTGCTGTTTGCCGCCACCACTGCCGACACCCGGCTGGCGATCGGTGACCTGCCCCCCGGCCAGTTGCGCATCCTGTTGCGCGCCGTGGATGCGCAGGGCGTGGAAGGCCTCGACGCCAGCGCCGATTTCGAACTCAGCGACCAGCCCCCGCCGCCGCTCACCGTGACCCCCCTGCATGGGCAGACCGTCAACAGCGACCGCCCGCGCTTCCGTTGGAGCCAGGCGCCGGGCGCGCGCAGCAGCGTGCTGCAGATCGCCGCCGAGCCGAGCTTCGTGCAGCCGCTGCAGGAACAGAGCACCCAAGGCACCGACCTGCGCCTGGCGCAGCCGCTGCCGCCCGGCGAGTACTTCTGGCGGGTGGCGTCGCGCGATGGCAACGGCCACCAGGGCCGTTACGGCCAGGCCCTGCCCCTGCAACTGAGCAATGAACCGGTCGACCCTGCCCTGCAGCCGCCTGAAGCCGCGCATGGCGAGCTGACCCTGCGCTGGCAGGCCGGCAGCGAAGGCCAGCAGTACCGGGTGCAGGTGGACCGTCGTGGCGACTTCAGGACGCCCCTGGTCGACCAGACCGTGAGTGAGCCGCAGGTCAGCTTCAAGCGGCCGTGGAGCGGCACCCTGCATGTGCGTGTGCAGTACATCGACGACGACGGTCATGCGGGCGAGTACTCACCGGCCCAGCAGATCAAGCTGCCCTGCCGCCTGTGCTACGGCGCCGGTGGTGGCGCCCTGCTGCTGTTGCTGTTGTTATGAGGCGCTCGCCGCTGCCGTGGTCGAAGCGGATCCTGCTGGCACTGCTGGCCGGCGTACTGACGGTGATCGCCAGCCAGGGCCAGTGGCTGTGGCGGCAGGACGAAGCCGCCTATGACGCCATGGTCGGCAACTGGGACTACCGCCCCGACCCCAGCGTGCTGATCGTGGCCATCGACGAGGGCAGCCTGCAGCGCATCGGCCAATGGCCCTGGCCCCGCTCGATCCATGCCCGCCTGCTGGACCGGCTGACCGACGCCGGTGCCGAGCGCGTCGCACTGGACCTGATGCTGTCCGAACCTGATCGACGCGACAGCCGCCAGGACGATGAACTGGCCGCAGCGATCCGCCGCAATGGCCGGGTGGTGCTGCCGGTACTCGCGGCGCCGGCCGCCGGCGACCGCATGGCCGAGGAAATGCTGCCGATTCCGCAGATCGCGGCCAGTGCCGCGGCGATCGGCCATACCGACGTGGAAGTGGATGGCGATGGCGTCGCGCGCGGTGTGTATCTGCATGCGGGCATCGGCCAGGCTCACTGGCCGGCACTGGGCCTGGCGCTGGCCGCCCTGCCGCCGGGCGCGGTGCACGGCCTGCCCGACCCTGATCCGCAGATCGGTTCGCCCTACCAATGGCGGCGCAACGACTACGTGCGCGTGCGCTATGCCGGGCCGCCCGAGCGCCTGCCACAGGTGTCCTATGCCGACGTGCTGGATGGTCACGTGGACATGGCGATGCTGCATGGTCGCCGCATCGTGGTAGGCATGACCGCCAGCGGCATCGCACCGCGGCTGCTGACCCCGACCACCCGCGAGTTCTGGATGAGCGGCAGTGAGTACCAGGCCAACATCGCGTCGATGCTGCTGCAGCACAAGCAGATCGATCTGCTGCCCCGCCTCTGGCAGCACGCCATCAGCGGCGTGCTGGTGGCGCTGTGCGTGATCCTGCTCGGCCTGCGCCTGCCATGGCTTGCTGCGCTGTGCTCGCTGCCGCTTCCACCGCTGCTGAGCTGGTTGCTGTTGCGCGCCGGTGACCTGTGGTGGGCACCGGCCAGCGCAATGCTGGGCATCCTGCTGGTGCTGCTGGCCTGGGCGATCTGGCGAGTCTCGGCCTGGCACCGCCTGGCCAATCGCGATGCGCTGACCGGTCTCGGCAATCGCCTGCGTTTCGAGCAGTCGCTGCAACAGGAATGCGATGCCGCGCGACGCAGTGGCAAATCCCTGAGCCTCGCGCTGATCGACGTTGACCATTTCAAGCGCCACAACGACCGCCACGGGCATCAGGTCGGTGACCGCGTGCTGCGCGATGTCGCGCGCCTGATCGGTGCACATGCGCGACGTCCACGCGACATGGCCGCGCGCTACGGTGGCGATGAGTTCGCACTGGTGCTGCCGGATACCCCGGCCGAAGGCGCACGCCAGGTCATCGAGGACCTGATCGCCTGCGTGCGTGCACTGCCGGCGCCCGGTGACGGCGGCGAAGCAGGCGTCACCCTCACCATCGGCGTGTTCACCCGCGTACCCGACGGCACGCTGCAACCGCACCATTTCGTCGAAGGCGCCGACACCGCGTTGTACCAGGCCAAGGCCAACGGCCGCGACGGGTATGTGATCGACGGCGAGGCATGACCCTCGCCGCCCTGGGTGCAACATACGCATGCGAATGGTTAGACTGGGCGCCTCGCCCTGCGCTCCCGGATCCGCATGAACGCCCGCCTGTTCCGCTTTGGCATCAATCTCTGGCCGCCGTTCCTGTTCACCGGCATCCACGTCACCCGCATCACGCCGGACTACCGGCAGATCGATGTCGAACTGCGCCTGCGACCATGGAACCGCAACTACGTCGGTACCCACTTCGGTGGCAGCCTGTTCGCGATGACCGATCCGTTCTGGATGCTCGGCCTGCTGCACATCCTCGGCCGCGACTACTACGTGTGGGACCGCGCCGGCGCCATCGACTTCCTCAAGCCGGGCCGTGGCATCGTGCGGACGTCGTTCCGCATCGACGACGCGCTGCTGGACGAACTGCGCGCCGAAGCGGCCAGTGGCGAGAAGGTGCTGCGCTGGTTCAGCAACGACGTGATCGATGAGAGTGGCGAGGTGGTCGCCCAGGTGCGCAAGCAGGTCTACCTGCGGTTGAAGCCACACGCACGCTGATCATCGCTTGGGCGCTATCCTCTGGCCTCTGCCATGGAGGCCCCGATGCGCCCGTACACCCTTGCTGCACTGCTGAGCACCCTGCCGTGCGCGGCCCATGCGCTGGACCTGCCGCCGGTGCAGTACCCGACGCTGCCGGCACAGGCTGCCACTGCCGCCGGCTTCGTGCCCAACGGCTGGACGCTTGAATCCAGCATCGAAGGCGATCTCGACCAGGATGGCCGCGCTGATCTGGTCCTGGTACTGCGCCAGCAGGACCCGCGCAACGTCATCGAACACGACGGCTTCGGCCCGTCCCCGCATGACAGCAACCCGCGCATTCTCGCCGTGGCGTGGTCACGGCCAACCGGCTATGTGCTGGCGGTGCAGGACCATCAGCTGATTCCGCGCCCGGAGAACCCGGTGATGAGCGATCCGCTTGAAGAAGGGGGTGTCAGCATCCAGCGTGGCACGTTGAAGGTCGCGCTGTTTTCATTCGCCAGCGCCGGAAGCTGGTCGATGGGTACCACCGCCTTCACTTTCCGCTGGCAGGACGGCGCGTTCGCGCTGATCGGCTACGACCAGGATTCGGTGATGCGCAATTCCGGAAAGACCGAATCGCTGAGCGTGAACTTCTCCACGCGCAAGGTAAGGCGCGTCGAAGGCAGCATCGACAACGACAAGGACAGCGTGCGCTGGCAGCCACTGCGCGGCACCCGTCGCTGGACGCTGCAGACGGTCGGCGATGGCTGGGCATTCGATCCGCAGGCCGGCACCGACTGAGCCACGGCTCAGTCGCGGGCAGCGGCGGTTGCGCCGGCGCCGGCCACCAACGGTACGGACAACCACGGGCTCTCAGCGTTGCCACGCGGCGGCGAACGACGCGGCACCTGCAGATGGTGGCCATCGGCGGACAGCTGCGGCGACCGCACCGGCGAGCGGAACTGCGCCGGCAGCCGCTGCAGGGCGTGCACCGGATCATCCGTCTGCTGCCGCAGCCAACGCTGCGCCCCCAGCAGCCGCACCATCGCCGCAGCATCCTGTGGCCGTGACGAATAGGCAGGATAGATCGGCGCGGCGATATCGGTCAGCACGCAGCCCATGACGTTCGACAGGCAACCGAAGTCATGCTGCGGTGGCGCCGGCACTGGCAACGGGCGATCCACTTCCAGTGCCGCTGTGGCTGCCGCGCCACAGGCCCAGCCGAGATTGCCGGCCGCGCGGGCCCGGGTGCTGCTGCGATCCAGCACCAGCACGCCGCCGAACTCCCGCGCCGATGTCTCGATCGCCGCCCGGCTCATCGCGTACTCGCCCTGCATTGCCCGGCACAGGCTTTGCTCTTCGGCCCGCAGCGGCTGCAGCGCCTGTTCGCATTCCCTTGGCAACGGATGGTCGGCAGGCAGTTCAACCAGCATGTCGGCCAGCAGCTGGGCATTGGCCTGCACCAGGCTGGCACCGATGATGCTCTCGACCAGATAACTGCTGCCGGGCACCAGCCGCCGGCCCAGCTGCAGGCCACGGCAAGCACCTCGCAGAGCACCGTCGATATCGCCCTGCACGTACGCCAGCGCGCGTGCGCTGGTGGCGTCCATCACCACGCCATAGGCCGGCAACGGGACCAGAATGCCCTCGCCCTTCGGCGGGAACGGCGACACGAAGTAGTCCGCTTCGGCCAGCTGATCCAGCCGCGCATGCAACTGCTGGTGGCCGGCGTGGGCCTCCACGAAGCGTTGCGGGTCCGCGCGGACCTGGACGAGACAGCCGCTGGCGGCCGGCCCGCAACTGGCACCGGGCCGCGAGTGCAGCTCGGCATGGTTGGCCACCAGGTGTGTCCGGCCGCCGCCTCCACCGTGTGGGTCGGCCTCCCAGCGCCGTACATCCTCGGCCAGCGCCTGCTCGCGCTGCTGGGCATCCAGGTCGTCGAATGGCAGCGTCCACAACAAGGCATAACCGTTGTGCCCGGTCGCCGGCAGGCGTGCTTCCAGTCGTTGCTGCGCCTGCAGCCGCGATTCGGGTACCGGCCACATGCGCGAGGCGCACCACACCACGATGGCCAGCACCAGCAGGCCTGCCAGGGTCCAGCCCAGTCCGCGCAGAATCTTCAACACAGCTTCCCTTCCATGTGCCGTTGCCGCAGTCGATTTCCCAGCGTAATCGACCTGCAGTGACCGCTACAATGCGCGCATGTCGCTCGAAGCCCCCGCCCTGGTCCCCCGCCCCTCCCTGCAGCGCCTGTTCCTGACCGGCCTGCTCACCCTGCTGCCGATCTGGCTGACCTGGGTCGTGGTCAAGTTCGTGTTCGTGCTGCTGTCGGGTATTTCCAGCCCGCTGGTGGTGCCGCTGTCCGAACAGATCGCAACCAGCTTCCCGCACTATCTGGGCTGGGTCCGCGCCGAGTGGATCCAGGACACCATCGCCCTGCTGGCCACCCTGCTGGTGATCCTGGCGGTGGGCGTGGCCAGTCGCCGCGTGCTTGGCCAGCGCCTGCTGCGCTGGGTCGGCGCGGTCATCAAGCGCATCCCCCTGGCCAGCATCATCTACGACAGTGCCAAGAAGCTGCTGGACATGCTGCAGACCGAGCCGGGCAGCACCCAGCGCGTGGTGCTGATCGACTTCCCGCACCGCGACATGAAATCGGTCGGCCTGGTCACCCGCGTGATCAAGGAACACGGCACCGACCGTGAGCTGGCCGCGGTGTACGTGCCCACCACGCCGAACCCGACCTCGGGCTACCTGGAAATCGTGCCGGTGGAACTGCTGACCCCGACCGACTGGACCGTCGACCAGGCCATGAGCTTCATCATTTCCGGCGGAGCCGTGGCGCCGTCCAGCGTGCCGTTCACCCGCGCCGGCGAACGCACCGGCGAACGCACCGAATGACCCCGGCGCCGATCGAGCGCCCGCTGCAGGACCGCGCGGTCCTGCTGTTCATCGTGCTGGCCGCGTTCTTCTGCGGCAATGCGGTGCTGGCCGAGCTGATCGGGGTGAAGATCTTCGCGCTGGAAGACACCCTCGGCATCGCTCCACTGAACTGGAACCTGTTCGGCCAGACCGGCTCGCTCAGCTTCACCGCCGGCACCCTGCTGTGGCCGGTGGTGTTCATCATGACCGACACCATCAACGAGTTTTTCGGCAAGCGCGGCGTGCGCTTCATCTCGTGGCTGGCGGTGGTGCTGATCGGCTACGGCTTCCTGTTCGCCTTCGCCGCCATTTCACTGGCGCCGGCCAGCTGGTGGGTCACGTCGATGGATGGCCACGGCGTGCCCGATTACCAGGCCGCGTTCGCAGCCGTGTTCGGCCAGGGCATGTGGACCATCGCCGGTTCGCTGGTGGCCTTCCTGCTCGGCCAGCTGATCGACGTGGCAGTGTTCCACCGCATCCGCCAGGCCACCGGCGAGCGCCACGTGTGGCTGCGTGCGACCGGATCCACCGCGATCTCGCAGGTGGTGGACAGCTTCGTGGTGATCTGGATCGCCTTCGTGCTCGGCCCGCAGCACTGGCCGACCTCGCTGTTCCTGGCCGTCAGCAGCGTCAACTACATCTACAAGATGGGTTTTGCGATTGCCTTGATTCCGCTGCTGTACCTGATGCGGCGTGCGATCACCCGCTATCTGGGCGCAGACAGGGCGGCCGCGCTGCGGGCCGCCGCCGCGGCTGACTGAAGCCCCAGCGACGGCAAGCTGACTGCGCCTTCACGCTGGCCGTACGCGGCCGGATCGTGCAAGCTCCACGGTCTGTGTTCCACGGAAGCTTCTTGATGCCGTATTCCCCCCGCGTCCTGGCCGCTGCCATTGCCGCGTTGTTCCTGTTCAGTGCCGTGCCGCCGGCCGAAGCAGCGAAGAAGAAGGCCAGCCGCCCTGCCGCTGCGCAGACCCGCCAGGCCGCCAAGCCCAAGGCCAGGCCCGCCCGTGCCACCGCACCGGCCCGTGGCAGCTCGGCGCGCCGGGCCGCGCCGCGTCCGGTCGCACCAGCCCGCGCCGTGCCCAAGCAGGTACAGCTGGAGCGCCTGTACGACGAGTACTGGGATGCCTCGATGCGGTTGAATCCGCTGCAGGCAACCTTCCAGGGCGAGGCCCGCTACAACGACCAGCTGCCCAACATCCTGTCCGCCGCATGGCGCCAGCAATCGCACGACTTCACCACCGAGTGGCTGGGCAAGGTCGAGAAACTCGGCAGCGACGGCCTGCAGGGCCAGGACCTGCTCAGCTACGAGATCTTCGTGCGCGACGCGCGCGCCTCGCTGGCCGCCGAGCGCTATCCAAACTGGATGATGCCGATCAGCCAGTACTACAACATCGGCAGCATCATGGCGATCCTCGGTGCCGGCGCCGGCGCGCAGCCGTTCAACACCGTGCAGGACTACGACACCTGGTCGCGCCGCTCGCTGGGCATTCCCGAACTGTTCGACCAGGCCATCGACAACATGCGCCAGGGCATGAAGGCCGGCGTGGTGCAGCCGCGCGACCTGATGGAGAAGGTGCTGCCGCAGCTGGATGCGGTGATCAAGCCAACCGCTGAAGAGAGCATCTTCTGGTCGCCGATCCGCACCATGCCCAACACCATCGCGGCCGAGGACAAGGCGCGCATCAGCGCCGAATACAAGCGCATGATCGAGCTGCGCATCATGCCGGCCTACCGTGCTTTGCGCGGATTCATCGCCACCGAATACCTGCCGGCCACGCGCGCCAGCAGCGGCCTGGGCGCACTGCCCGATGGCCAGGCCTGGTACGCCAACCTGATCGTGCAGACCACTGCCAGCGACCAGACCGCGGCGCAGCTGCACGCACTGGGCGAACAGCGCGTGCAGGAGCTGCAGGCGCAGATCGCCACCGTGATGAAGGATGCCAAGCTGCGTGGCACGCCGTCCAAGCTGTTGCGCAGCATGCGCAACGATCGCCAGTTCCAGTACGGTGACGCCAACGCATTGATCAACCGCTACCGCCAGGTGCAGCAGCAGGTCAACGCACGCCTGCCGCAGGTGCTCGATACCCTGCCCAAGTCCACGCTGGACGTGCGCGCAGTGGAACCGGAGCGTGCGCTGACGGCTGCAGCAGCGGCCTACCAGCCGTCTGCGGCCGGGCAACCGGGCGTGCTGTACGTGAACACCCGCGACCTGCCCAGCCGCAAGCGCTGGAACGTGCCGGTGCAGTACCTGCATGAAGCAATCCCCGGCCACCATGTGCAGCTGGGACTGCAGCAGGAGCTGGCCAAGCTGCCGCGTTTCCGCCGCCTCGGTGGCGACCTCGCCTTCGTCGAAGGTTGGGGCCTGTATGCCGAAACGCTGGGTGAGAACCTCGGCATCTACACCGATCCCTACGACCGCATCGGCTACCTGTATTCGCGCCTGCTGCGTGCTGCCCGCGTGGTGGCCGACACCGGCGTGAACGCCCAGGGCTGGAGCAAGCAGCAGGCCGTGGCCTACCTGCAGAAGACCGTGGACATGAGCAGTGACGACGCCAACGCCGAAGTCGAGCGGATCATGGCCCAGCCCGGCCAGGCGCTGTCCAACGTGGCCGGCCTGACCACCATTGTCGCCCTGCGCGACAAGGCCAAGAGCCGTCTGGGCGCCGCCTTCGACCTGCGCCGCTTCCACGCCGAACTGCTGAAGGACGGATCGATGCCGCTGGACGTGCTGGACCGCAAGATGGAACGCTGGATGGCGCAGCCCGCCAGCGCCACACCTGCCCCTTCACCCTGACCCCTCCGGAGCCGCCATGCGCCCTGCCGTCGCCCTGTTCGCCGTCGTGCTGGGCCTGCTGCCAGTGGCGGGCGGCGCCGCACCGGTGCTGACTCCACCGGATGCGGGCATCGACGGCCTGATGGAGGCCTACGACGGTCAGGTACCCGGCGCTGCGGTACTGGTACTGCACGACGGGCAACCGGTGTTCCGCCGCGGCTACGGCCTGGCGGTAGTGGAAGACGGTACCGCGGTCACCGCGGCAAGCAACTTCCGGCTGGCCTCGGTCAGCAAGCAGTTCACCGCCGCGGCGGTGCTACTGCAGGTGGAAGACGGCCGGCTCGGGCTGGAGCAGACTGCCCGGCAGTGGCTGCCCGAGCTGCCGCCGGCAGCGGCGGCCATCACGATCCGCCAGCTGCTCTCGCATACCAGCGGCCTGATCGACTACGAAGACCTGATGGATCCGGCTGACCCTCGGCAGGTGCATGACGCCGACGTGCTGACCCTGCTGTCGCACGAGGACCGGCTGAATTTCGCACCCGGCACGCAGTACCGCTACAGCAACAGCGGCTACGCGCTGTTGGCACTGATCGTCGGCCGCGCGTCCGGGAAAGATTACGCGACCTTCCTGCAGGAGCGCATCTTCCGCCCGCTGGGCATGGCGCATACCGTGGCCCACCAGGACGGCGTGGACACGGTCGCCGCACGCGCCTATGGCTACAGCCGGATCGACGGCCGCTGGCAGCGCACCGACCAGAGCACCACCAGCGCCGTACTGGGAGACGGCGGGATCTATTCCTCGCTGGACGACCTCGCCCGCTGGGATGCGTCGCTGTACGACGACCGCCTGCTGTCGAAGGCCTCGCGCCGGGCGATGTTCAGCCCGGCCACATCGACGCCCGAAGCCGACGTGCCGCACTACGGCTTCGGTTGGCGCTTGAATGGCCCGGTGCAATGGCACAGCGGCGAGAGCATCGGCTTTCGCAACGTGATCGTGCGCCACCCGGAAAAGCACCTGACCGTGATCGTGTTGACCAACCGCAACGATCCCGAACCCTATCCGCTGGCGCAGAAGATCGCCCAGCGCTGGCTGGACATCCTGCAATGACCCCCGGTTCCGACGCCCTGCTGGGTTTCCACCACGCTGCGCTGATCTGCAGCGACTACGCACGCTCGAAGGACTTCTACGTGCGCATCCTCGGCCTGCGCGTGCTGGCCGAGAACCATCGCACCGCGCGCGACTCCTGGAAGCTGGACCTGGCCCTGCCCGACGGCGGCCAGCTGGAGCTGTTCTCCTTCCCCTCACCACCACCGCGCCCCAGCCGCCCCGAAGCCCAGGGCCTGCGCCACCTCGCGTTCCGGGTGGCTGCACTGGAACCCTTCATCCAGCGCCTGGCCGCGCATGGCGTCGCCTGCGAACCGATCCGCGTGGACGAATACACCTGCCGCCGCTTCACCTTCTTCGCCGATCCGGATGGCCTGCCGCTGGAGCTGTACGAAGTCGGTTGAGCGTTTTTCAATCGTGATTCATCCATGCACGGCATGGATCTACGTGTCGACCAAGATCGACACCCACCGAGAGCAGGCCGTGCCATTCCGGCAGATCGCAGGAATCTGTCAGAGGTGGGGCGGTGTGGATGGGCAGGACCGTTGGCGCCATGGATGGCGCCATCGAGCCCCCATGGATGGGTTTACGGCGTGTCCTGCCCACCCACACCGCCCCGCCATCCCACGGATAGCTCGCTGTTGCGGTTGCTTCGGCTGTTGCCGTTGCCTCTGCAGGTGCAGGGCGCAGCCCTGCAAGCCCCCCCCTTCCCCATACCCCGCCGAATGGGTATACAGTCGACCCGTACCGGCACCGTGCCGGAATGAACCCTGGGAGGGGACCATGCGCAAGACCTTCAAGACCCTGCTGCTGGCACTGCCGCTGTGCCTGGCCGCGCTCTCGGCGCAGGCCGCCGATGGCGCCGCCGGCCGCTGGAAGACCATCGACGACAAGACCGGCAAGGTGAAGTCGATCGTCGAGATCACCCAGGCCGCCAACGGCACGCTGACCGGCAAGGTGGTCGACATCCTGCACTCGGACAAGGGCCCGAACCCGGTCTGCGACGGCTGTGAAGGCGCCAACAAGAACAAGCCGGTGAAGGGCATGACCATCCTCTGGAACCTGAAGGCCGACGGCGCCAACAAGTGGTCCGGCGGCACCATCCTCGATCCGGCCAATGGCAAGACCTACAAGTCGAAGATGGAACTGCAGCCCGGCGGAACCAGGCTTGACGTATCCGGCTGCATCGCCTTCATCTGCCGCGCGCAGACCTGGCAGCGCGAATAAGCGCCCCCCCCCCCTGCTTCACCCCCGTGACCCGGCCCCGGCCGGGTCACCTCGTTGCGGGCATGCGATACTCTGCGGTTCCCCTCGGCTTCACCCCGCGACCATGACCCGTACCGCGCTCGTCACCACCGCCCTGCCCTACGCCAACGGCCCGCTGCACCTGGGCCACCTGGTCGGCTACATCCAGGCCGACATCTGGGTGCGTGCACGGCGAATGAGCGGCGGCAAGGCCTGGTTCGTCTGCGCCGACGACACCCACGGCACGCCGATCATGCTGGCCGCGGAGAAGGCCGGGGTCACCCCGGAAACCTTCATCGCCAATATCCAGGCCAGCCACGAACGTGACTTCGCCGCCTTCGGCGTGGCCTTCGACCACTACGACTCGACCAATTCGGCGGCCAACAAGGCGCTGACCGAGCAGTTCTACCTGAAGCTGGAAGCGGCCGGTCACATCAGCCGCCGTTCGGTGGCGCAGTTCTACGACCCGGCCAAGGGCATGTTCCTGCCCGACCGCTACGTCAAGGGCATCTGCCCGAACTGCGGCAGCCCCGACCAGTACGGCGACAACTGCGAAGTCTGTGGCGCGACCTATGCGCCGACCGACCTGAAGGAACCGCGTTCGGTGATCTCCGGTGCCACGCCGGAAATGCGCGATTCGGAGCACTTCTTCTTCGAGGTGGGCCACTTCGACGCGTTCCTGCGCGAATGGTTGGCCGGCGACGTCGCCCTGCCGGGCGTGAAGGCCAAGCTCGGTGAGTGGCTCAATGCCGAAGGTGGCCTGCGCGCGTGGGACATCTCGCGCGATGCACCGTACTTCGGTTTCCAGATTCCCGGCCAGCCGGGCAAGTACTTCTACGTCTGGCTGGACGCGCCGATCGGCTACCTGTCCAGCTTCCAGACTCTGTGCGGCAGGATCGGCGAGGACTTCGAAGCGCATCTGCGCGCCGGTACCGCCACCGAGCTGCACCACTTCATCGGCAAGGACATCGTCAACTTCCACGGCCTGTTCTGGCCGGCGGTGCTGCACGGTACCGGCCACCGCGCGCCGACCCGCCTGCACGTCAACGGCTACCTGACCGTGGACGGCGCCAAGATGAGCAAGTCGCGCGGCACCTTCGTGATGGCCCGCACCTTCCTCGACGCCGGCCTGGAACCGGAAGCGCTGCGCTACTACTACGCCGCCAAGTCCGGCGGAGGCGTCGACGATCTCGACCTGAACCTGGGTGACTTCATCGCCCGCGTCAACGCCGACCTGGTCGGCAAGTTCGTCAACCTGGCCAGCCGCTGCGCCGGCTTCATCAGCAAGCGCTTCGACGGCCAGCTGGCCGCGCAGCTGCCTGATGCCGCGCAGTACCAGCGCTTCGTCGACGGCCTGGCGCCGATCCGTGAAGCCTACGAGCGCAACGACCCGGCCGCAGCGATCCGCCTGACCATGACCCTGGCCGACGAAGCCAACCGCTACATCGACGATGTCAAGCCATGGGTCATCGCCAAGCAGGAAGGCGCCGACGCGCAGCTGCAGGCCGTGTGCAGCCAGGGCCTGAACCTGTTCCGCGTGCTGGTCACCGCATTGAAGCCGGTGCTGCCGGCCACCGCCGCGCAGGCCGAGGCCTTCCTGGCCGCGCCGGTCAACGACTGGACCGAACTGGCGCAGCCGCTGCTGGGCCACCGCATCACCGACTACACCCCGCTGTTCACCCGTATCGACCCGAAGAAGATTGACGCCATGATCGACGCCTCCAAGGACACCCTGCAGCCGGCCGCTGCCGCCGCCCCCGCCGCCAAGACCGAAGCGGTCAAGCCGGCCGCCTCGGCCCCGGCCAAGGACGACGCAAAGAGCGCCGACGCCCCGGCCTACATCGGCATCGACGATTTCGCCAAGCTCGACCTGCGCATCGGCAAGGTGCTGGTCTGCGAGTTCGTGGAAGGTTCGGACAAGCTGCTGCGCTTCGAACTGGACGCCGGCGAGCTGGGCAAGCGCCAGATCTTCTCCGGCATCCGCGGCAGCTACGGCGAGCCGGAAACGCTGGTTGGCCGCAGCGTGGTGTTCATCGCCAACCTGGCCCCGCGCAAGATGCGCTTCGGCCTGAGCGAAGGCATGATCCTGTCGGCCGGTTTCGACGGCGGCGCACTGGCGCTGCTGGACGCCGACAGCGGCGCACAGCCGGGCATGCCGGTCCGCTGATGCCTGCAGCGGGCGTGGTTGCGGCCACGCCCGCCGGCAGCACCGGCCACAGGGCAACGCGATGGGAGGCAACGGAATGGAACTGGCGCTGTTCGACTTCGACCACACCGTGACCACCTGCGATACCTACGGCCGTTTCCTGCGCCGCGTGGCCACCGCCGAACAGCTGGCACAGGCGTGGTGGAAGATTGGTCCATGGCTGGCCGCGTACAAGCTGAAACTGATCTCGGCCGAGCGCATCCGCGCGCGCGTCACCCGTTTGACCTTCAGCGACCGCCACAGCGATGACATCGCCACGCTGGCCGCCGGCTTCTCGCGTGAGTTCCTGCCCGACGTGGTGCGCCCGGAAATGCTGGAGCAGATCCGCTGGCACAAGGAACAGCAGCACACCGTGGTGATCGTGTCCGGCTCGCTGGACCTGTACCTGCGGCCATGGTGCGAACAGCTGGGCCTGCAGTTGATCTGCAACCGGCTGGAGAGCCAGGACGGCCGCCTCACAGGCCGTTATGCCGGTGGCGACTGTGGCCCGCGCAAGGTTGAGCACATCCGTCGCCAGTTCGACCTTTCGCGCTACGTGCGCATCCATGCCTACGGGGACAGTTCCGAAGACAAGCCGATGCTGGCCCTGGCCCACGAGCGCTGGTTCCGTGGCAAACCCCTGAAATGACCCCAACGCGCAGCCTTCGCCACGCATGAGCCTGATCCCGCCCCTGACCGAACGCCTCGACCGCCTGCTGCCGCAGACCCAATGCGGGCAATGCGGCTACGACGGTTGCCGCCCGTATGCGCAGGCGATGGCTCGCGGCGAGGCAGGCGTGGACCGCTGCCCGCCGGGCGGAGATACCGGCGCGCGCGCACTGGCGCAGGTACTCGGAGTACCTGCCATTCCCTTCGATCGATCGCGCGGCGAGCACAAGGCGCCGCAGGTGGCGCTGATCGTGGAAGCCGACTGCATCGGCTGCACCAAGTGCATCCAGGCCTGCCCGGTGGACGCCATCGTCGGCGGCGCCAAGTACATGCACACGGTAATCGCCGATCTGTGCACCGGCTGCGAGCTGTGCATCCCGCCATGCCCGGTGGACTGCATCGAGCTGGTGCCGCTGTAACGGGGTCAGATCCGCTTTCCTGAGCGAAAAGGATCTGACCCCATTCAATCGTTACGGTACTGCCGCCGTCACCACGATCTCGACCTTCCAGTCAGCGTGGGCCAGCTTGGCCTCGACCGTGGCACGTGCCGGGGTCGCGCCTTCAACCACCCACTCGTCCCACGCCTTGTTCATGCCGTCGAAGTCGGCCATGTCGGCCAGGAACACTTCGGCGCGCAGCACGTGCTGGCGGTCACTGGCGACCAGCGCCAGCAGCTTGTCGATCTCCGCCAGCACCTGCCGGGTCTGGCCGGTGATGTCCTGGCTGGTGTCTTCCGGAATCTGGCCGGAGAGGTAGGCGACCTTGTTGTATACGGTCATTTCGGACATGCGCGGTCCGACGTCGTAACGCTCCATCATGGGCGTGGCTCCTGCGGTTGATCAGGCCTGCATTGTCCTCCAAACCGGTCGACGGTGGGTGCACGGGTACCCTCCGCGACACGTCACTACCGGGCTCCGACGGTCCCACTGGTCAAATGACGATGACAGGCGCACGATGCGCCACGCCCGCGTTGACACCGCCCTCGCCCCTCCTGCCGCACCCTTGCGCCGATGACCGCCTCCGTCGATTCCACCACTGCCCCTTCCACGCCAACCTGGAAGCGGGTTGCCACCATCGTCATCCCGCTGCTGATCCTCGCCCTGGCCCTGCACGGCCTGGCCAATGAGTTCGACGAGCACGGCTATCGTGCGATCCGCCAGGCGTTCCGGCAGCTCAGCGGCACGCAGATCGCGCTCACCGTGATACTCGGCCTGGCCAGTTACGCCTGCCTGATCGGCTTCGATGCCATCGGCCTGCGTCGCAGCGGCATCCGCGTGCACCCCGCGCGCGTCGGCATCACCGCGTTCCTTGCGCACACGCTGGGCCAGACCGTGGGCTTTGCCGCGTTGACCGGTGGCGCGGTGCGCCTGCGCGGCTACCGCAGCGCCGGCCTGGACCTGGCGCAGATTGGCCAGGTGGTGCTGATGAGCACGCTCGGTTTCGTATTCGGTGCATGGCTGTTGATCAGCGTGGCCCTGTGCATGGAACCGGCGGCGGCAGCGTTGGCATTGCCCTTGAATCCCGATGCCGTGCGCATCGTCGGCATCGTTGCCCTGCTCGCCTATCTCGGCACCGTGCTGCTGGTCGGCCGCGATGGACGGCAGTTCAGTGTGCTCGGTCACGCCTTGTGGCTGCCCGATCGCCGCACCATGATCGGTGTCACCGTACTCAGCGTCATCGAGCTGGTGCTGGCCAGTGCCGCGTTCTACGTGCTGCTGCCGGACTCCACGCCGACCGGCCTGCCGGGCTTCGTCGGCCTCTACCTGGTGGCAGTGCTGGCCGGCCTGGTCTCCACCGTGCCCGCAGGCCTGGGTGTGTTCGAGTGGAGCCTGCTGAAGCTGTTGCCGCAGGTGGCACCGGCAGCGGTGCTGGCGGCAGCGCTGATCTACCGCGTCACCTACTACGTGCTGCCGCTGGTGCTGGCCACCCTGCTCGCCCTTGCGCCCGCCCTGCGTCAGCCGCTGCAGGCCAGCGCCGGGGCAACCCGTGCTGGCTGGAACGCGCTGCGCCCATGGCTGCCGCAGATCATCGCACTGGCGGTGTTCAGCATCGGCGCCGCGCTGGTCATCGACGGCACGCTGCCGACGCCACGCCGTCACCTGGTGAACGCCTCGCTGCCGATCCTGGAAACCTCGCACCTGATCGGCAGCCTCAGCGGCGTCGCCCTGCTGCTGATCGGCCAGGGCCTGGCCCGGCGCAGCCACGCCGCGTGGATGCTGGCAATGGCGGTGTGCGTGATCACCCCGTTGCCACTGTGGCTGCGGGGTGGCCAACTGTTGATCGCTGTCTCGGCGGTGCTGGTGGCGATGGCCTTGTGGGCTGCACGCCGCGAGTTCTACCGCCAAGGTGCGCTGCTGGACGAAGCCTGGTCGTGGCCGTGGCTGCGCAATCTCGGCCTGGTGCTGGTCGCGGTCACCTGGCTGCTGTTCTTCACCTACAGCCATGTCGAGTACCAGAACGAGCTGTGGTGGCAGTTCGCGGTGTCGGGCAACGCACCGCGCGCGCTGCGTGCATTGCTGGTGGTAGCCATCGCGCTGGTGATGTTCGGCCTGGCGCGGCTGCTGCACAGCACCCGCAGCCCGCTGCCGGCCGCCGACGAAGCCACGCTGCAATCACTGGCGCCGGTATTGGCCGGCGCCACCGATACCCAGGCCTGCCTGGTACTGACCGCCGACAAGGCGGTGCTGCGCGATGATGCGAAACAGGGCTTCGTGATGATGCAGCGCTACGGCGGTTCGCTGATCGCGATGGGCGACCCGGTCGGCCCGCCTGACGTGGCGCGCGCGCTGATCTGGCGCTTCCGCGAGGAGGCCGACCGGCTGGGCCTGCGCCCGGTGTTCTACCAGGTCGGCGAGACCTACTGGCAGACCTACCTCGACCTGGGCCTGGGCCTGGTCAAGCTGGGCGAGGAAGCGATGGTGCCGCTGCATGATTTCGGGCTGGAAGGTCGCGAACGCGCTGATCTGCGCCAGGCCTGGAACCGGGGCAGGCGCAGCGGCCTGTCCTTCCGCGTGGCACCGGTGGAGGAAATTCCCAGCCTGCTGCCGCGCCTGCACGCAATTTCCAATGCATGGCTGGAAGACAAGGCCGGCGATGAGAAGGGCTTCTCGCTGGGCAGCTACGACCCCGATTACCTGGTGCGCTTCCCGGTAGCGCTGGTCGAGGCCGAAGGCCAGATCGTGGCGTTCGCCAACCTGTGGCAGGCACCGGCCGGCGCCGAGCTGTCGGTCGACCTGATGCGCCACGTCAACGAAGCACCGAAGGGCACGATGGACTTCCTCTTCATCGAACTGTTCCTGTGGGGCCGCGCGCAGGGTTATGCGCGTTTCTCGCTGGGCATGGCGCCGTTGTCCGGTCTGGCCCAGCATCGGCTGGCCGGTCGCTGGAACCGCCTGGCCGGCCTGCTGGCGCGGCATGGCGAACGCTTCTATGGCTTCAGTGGCCTGCGCCGCTTCAAGTCGAAGTTCGATCCGCAGTGGCGGCCACGCTATCTCGCGGCGCCCGGCGGCATGCATCTGCCGGCCGCGCTGCTGGATGCCACGCGCCTGATCTCGCTGGATCCGCGGCGGAACTGAAGCCGCGATGCGTCGGGCATGGCTTGACGCTACGCCCCGCCCTTGAGGATCACTTCAGCCAAGCGATCGTAGTCACCCCCGAAATGGTGATCGCCCGGCAGCTTCACCTTCCTCACGCCGTCATTGGCCGGCAGGTCCGGGCACAGTGCGTCCTCATCCTTGTCGCCGTACACGCACAACGTTTTTTCCGCCGGCAGCCTGGCCACTTCCGGCGCGATCGGCAGGCCGTCGCCGCCACCGCCCAGCCAGTTGCTGACATGGAATTCGAAGTCGGCCTTCCTGCCCACCGACAGCAGCACGATGCGCTCCAGCGCCTCGCGGGTACCGGCGTCGAGCTGGTTGATCGTGGCCGGCAGCACGTCGGCGCCCTGCGAGAAACCGATCAGCATCACCTTGTCGCGGTGCCACTGCTGGCGGTAGTGGTCGATGATCTTCTGCAGGTCGCCCGCAAAGCCCTTCGGTGTGCGCTCGCTCCAGAAGTAACGCAGCGAATCGATGCCGACCACCGCCACGCCATGCTCGTTGAGTGACGACGCCACGTTCTTGTCCAGGCCAGCCCAGCCACCGTCGCCGGAGACGAACACCGCCAGCGTATCGCCGTTGCCGGTCGCCGGCATTTCCACCACCGGCAGGCCCTTCAGTGCAGCAGGCGGGGGGGCCAGGCTGACGCCGGCCTGCGCGCCGATCACCCGTGCCGCAGCCACCAGGCCCGGTGACGCATCACCGCGCGCAGTGCGCTTGAACTCGCGCGCCATGGCGACCTGCTGCACGAACTGGTTGGCCTGGCCCACCTTGCAGCCGTGATCACCTGCCGCGCTCAACCACGGAAAATTCAGTTCGGCAGGCTGCAGCCTGTTGTGCTTCACACCATCGCCGCAGACCATGCGCTGGTGGTTGTGGTCCGGGCAGAAGCCGGTGGTGAGTACACCGGCGAACACCTGGGTATCGGCCTGCGCCGCGAGCGAATAGGCCATCTCGGCACCTTCGCCATCACCGCCGACCAGCGGCAGGTGGTAGCCGGGCAGATGCAGCGAGGCCTGCAGCCAGCGTGAGAAATTCTCGACGTCACCGGAACCGAACGAACAGGTCGGGTCCCCCTCGCGCTTGAGCACACCGCGCAGGTGCGCAATGTCCACTGCCGCGACCAGCGCGCCATCGGCACGCAGGGCCTCGATCGGCAGGCGGCTGGTGTCACCGCCGGCCGTGGGTTCGTGGAACCAGATCACCACCCGTTGCGGCGTGCCGGCCGGCATGTGCACCGGAATCTGCTCGAACCGCCCATGGCTGAACTGCTGCGGGGTCACGGCCGCCGTCGCCGGCAGCGCGGCCAGCGCCAGTACCACACCCATTGCCCTGCCCAGCCCTGCACGCTTCATATCGCATCCCCGATGGAATGCGCACACGATACGCCGCCGCCGCGTGCACGGCACGTACCGGCGCAGGCCGTTGGGGATTCAGTGGGCCGCGGCCTGGCGGCTGCGACGGTACAGGGCCATCGCCAGATACAGCAGCCAGCCAACGATCACCGCGATCACCACTTTCTGTCCCAGCCCACGCGGTGGTCCACCACGCCACAGCACATGCAGCCACAGCAGCACGAAGGCCAGCCATGCCCAGCCCCAGAGCAGGCCCGCGGCGGACTGCCAACCCGGTTCGCGGCGCAGGTACCAGGCCTGCAGCAGCATGCCGACGCTGGCACACAGGAACGCCGTGTTGGCTGCCAGTCCATGGATGAACGGTGCCAGCAACGGCGTCGCTTCAGGCAGCCAGCTGTCGCCGATCGCCACCGTCGCCAGGCCCAGCGCGGAAACCGTGAACAGCAAGGGGGCGGCCGCACTGCGCCGCGGGCCGATGCTGCCGCGATACAGCGCAATGCCAAGTGCGGCAATGGCCAGCGCCAGCAGGCAGTAGGCAGCACGCAATGCAAGCCCCCACGGCCCGTGCAGGTACAGGCTCAAGGTCGCCCGCACCCAGTCCAGATCACTGCGCGCGACCTGGGTCCACAGCGCGGTGGCCACGAACAGCAGCAGCGCCACCAGTGCCAGCACCGCCGCCGGGCGCGCACGGCTCATGGTGCGGCCTCGGGATGTCGCGCCTTCCACTCGGCCAGTGCCTTGCGGTAGCGCTGCAGCTCATCGGAATACAGGTCCAGCACGCACAGCGGGCAGCCACTGCCGCAGCATTCGTTGGGACCGGGCTCTTCCGGTGGCAGCGGGCGGGGATCGGGATCAGGAACGGACACGGTCGGAAACAACAATCATTGGAAACAGGCCACCAGTGTAACGGGCCAGCTCAACCACCCAGTTGGCGACGCAGGTTGTCACGCGCGGCCGCGTCCAGGCGCTGATGGAAGAACTCACTGAGGAAAATCCGCGGTGCGCGCAGCAGGCCCTGCAGGAATCGGCGGCGGCCGGCACGGTACAGGAAGCCGGGCACCACGCCCTTGTATTCTTCGGCCACGCCACGGTCATAGGCGGCGAACACCGGCTCCGGTGCAGCCAGGATCGCCATGTCGCAGTCCAGGAACAGCGCCGCCTCGGCATCCACATCCTCCGGACCCAGCGCGCCATGGCGGGCGGTCAGCAGGATCAACTGCTCCACGCGAGCAGCGTCGACACCGGCAAGCGCCGGCGCCTGTGCGATCGCCTGCAGGGCCAGCTGCGCCGAACGCGCCTCGTTGTCCTTGCGCCCCGCCTGGTAGATCGCGTCGTGATAGAGCACGGCCAGATAGATCTCGGCCGGCTGCTTCCAGCCGGGGCCATCGGCCACCTCCTGGCAGTGCTGCAGCACCGCGCGCACATGGCCGAAGTGGTGGTAGGCGCGTGGCGGCGTGGCATAGCTGTCCTGCAGCGCCTGCCACTGCGCCGGGGCAAGCGTCAGCGGTGAGAAGTCCATGCCCGGATCATCCCGCCTGTGCCGGCGCCGGGCAAGCTGGCGGTTTTTTCACCACGCACTCACAACGCTTGCCAGGCGAGGCCCGGAGCCAGTTGTCCACAGCTTTGTCGCGCGCTGGTCCACATCGGTTGTGGATGAACGCGGCGCCGACCAACGGTCGCTGCAGCTGGACATCCATGGGAATACACTCGCCACAGGCGGGAGCGCCCGCCGCTGCCGGGAACCGTCATGTACCGTTCTGCCGCCCATTGCCTCACCCTTTCGCTGCTGGCCTTCTGTGCTCCTGCCTTCGGCGCAGGCCAGGCACCGCCCGCCGATGTGGTGACGACCCCGACCATCACCGTGTCGGCCGCACGCGTGCCGACCCCGGAAGAAGTGTTCGCCATTCCCGCGGACCTGCGTGCGATGCTCCAGAAGCAGGTGATCCAGCGCAGCTACTCCCGCGACCAGCGCCTGCAGGCGCTCGTGGAGATGATCTTCGACCAGCACGGGCTGGACCTGCAGTACGACGCCAATGCGACCTACACCGTCAGCGATATCTGGCAGCACCGCCGCGCCAACTGCCTGGCCTTCACCCTGCTGTTCGTAACGCTTGCGCGGGAGGCGGGCATCCAGGCCCGCGTGCAGGAAGTGGGGCAGGTGGTGTCCTGGTACCAGGACCAGGACGCGGGCGTGGTCTACAGCGTTGGTCACGTCAACGCCGGCGTCGATGTCGGCGGCCGCTTCGGTACCGTCGACCTGGATCGCAATGTGCTCTATGACCGCCGCGGGCCGGTTCCCGTCAGCCGTGCGCGGGCATTGGCGCATTTCTACAACAACCGGGGTGCGGAGCGCCTCGCCGACGGGGACTTCGGCGGCGCCCGTGCATTCTTCGACGCGTCCCTGGCTCAGGACAGCGGATTCGCTCCGGTGTGGAACAACCTCGGCGTGCTCGACCACCGCGAAGGCAACAACGAGGCGGCGCGGCAGGCGCTGGATCGATCGCTGCAGCTGGACGGCCGCCAGGATGCCGCACTGACCAATGCCTCCGCGCTGTTCCGCAGCCTGGGCTTGACCGCGCAGGCGCAGTCACTTGAGCGCCGGTTGAAGTCGGTGCAGCGCGAAGACCCGTTCGCGCAGTACATGTTAGGCGCCAAGGCCGAACGGGCCGGCCAGCTGGACCAGGCGATCCGCTATTACCGGCAGGCCGTGCGCCTGTATGACACCGCGCATCAGTTCCACTTCGGGCTGGCGCGGGTCTATTTCCTGGCTGGCCAGCTCAAGCGCGCCGATCGCGAACTGCTGCGTGCACAGGAACTGGGGGGCGCGCCGGAGCAGGCGCGCTACCAGGCCAAGCTGGACAGCCTGGCCCGCTGGCGCGCGCAGCAGCAGGCCAGGCGCTGAAGGCGGTCAGGCCTTCTTGAGGAAGCAGGTCTTCAGGACCAGGCCCTTGATCTTGTCCGAGTTGCCTTCGATGTGCTCGGCATCATCCTCGACCAGGCGGATGTTGCGGATCACGGTGCCCTGCTTGAGCGGGATCGAGGAGCCCTTGACCTTCAGGTCCTTGATCACAGTGACGGTGTCGCCGGCCTGCAGGGTATTGCCGTTGCTGTCACGCACGACCAGGGCGGACCCGGCGCTTTCCTCGGCGGTCCATTCGAAACCGCAGTCGGCGCAGATCCACAGCGCACCATCGGCGTAGGTGTTTTCCAGGGTGCACTGCGGGCAGGCGGGGGCAGAAGACATCAGCAAGTACCTCAAAGTGAATCAACAGCCGCCATTGTAACCGGCTGGCTTCCCCGGCCCTTTTCCGGGCAGGCTCCGGCTGCCCACTGGACCCGGACCAGAACAGCACGCCCGCTGGAACTTGCAGTCGGCGGCGAACTGCAGCAGAGTGCGCGGCCCCTGATCGCCCCCGGAACTCCCCATGCGCCTCGGCATCGACTTCGGTACCAGCAACTCCGCCGCCGCCATCGTGCATGAGGGAAAACTGCTGCCGATCCGCTTCGGCGATGCCGAGCAGTTCCGCACCAGCGTGTATTTCCCCGGCGTGGTGCCCGACCCGGACGACTTCCAGCTCGATGACGGCCAGGAACACCAGCTGCAGCAGATGATCGACAGCGCCGCGCGCGCAGCCCGTGCCGCCGGCCAGGAACGCACGCCACAGGCACTGCGCCGCGAAGCCCTGCGCGCACTGCGCCGGGAATGGATGGAGGCCCGCGCCGGCAAGGAACGCAGCGCCAGCGACCTGCTGCAGAACGCGGTCTACGGCGATGACGCGCTGGAAGCCTATTTCGAGGAACACGAAGGCAACCTGGTGCAGAGCCCGAAGTCGATGCTGGGCTACAACCTGCACCCGCGCGCGAAGCAGACCATCACCGGCATCGCCGCACACATCCTCGAGCACATCCGCCTGACCGCCAGCGCCCAGCTCGGCCAGCCGCTGCGTGCCGCCCTGCTCGGCCGCCCGGTGCAGTTCCGCAGCTCGATCGGTGCGGCCGGCAACGACCAGGCGCTGGACATCCTGCGCGAGGCCGCCACCCAGGCCGGCTTCGACCAGATCGATTTCCTCGAGGAACCGGCCGCGGCGGCCATGCATTACCACGCCGAAAGCCGCGAGCGGCACCAGGCGGTGATCGTCGACATCGGTGGCGGTACCACCGACATCGCGCATGCCGAAGTCGGCGGCGACGACGCCCCGCGCATCCACCGCGCCTGGGGTATCGCCCGCGGCGGTACCGACATCGACCTGGCGCTGAGCCTGTCCAGCTACATGCCGCTGTTCGGCCGCGGCATCACCCGCGTGCCCGCCCACCACTACGTGGAAGCGGCCACCGTGCAGGACATGACCCGCCAGCGCGAGTTCCGCCTGCACAAGTACGACCATGTGGACGCACCGTGGGGCGACCGCCTGCAGGCGCTGCAGGACACCGGCAACACCGCGCGGCTGTACCGCGATGTCGAGCGCGCCAAGATCGCCCTCAGCGCCGCCAGCGAGCACCGCAGCACGCTGGACTACATCGCCCGCGACCTGCATGCCGACAGCAGCGCCGATGGCCTGGCCGCCGCCGCCCATGGCTACCTGGAGCAGATCCGGGAACTGCTGGCCCAGGTCCGCAGCGACATCGGGGGCGACCCGGATGCGGTGTTCCTCACCGGCGGCATGTCCCGCGCCGGTTACCTGCGCCAGGCCGTGGCCGAGGCCTTTCCGGGCGCCCGCATGGTCCACGGCGAGCCCTCGCTGGGCGTGGTCCAGGGCCTGGCCTTGGCGGCAGCCAGCCAGGATTAACAAAACGTTACGCGGTCTAAGTTACTCTTGGTCGGCTAGAACTTCGCTGCACCTTCCACCGGCCACGCCGGTGTGTGTCCACGGTGCAGCCTGGCCCGCCCTGCGGGCCTAGCGGCCATGCCTTCCTGGCTCGTTCATGGTCCGCGCAGCACCTGAGCCGCCATCGAGACCCGCTTTGGGCACCCGCCAGGCCCCTGTGGCCTTACAACCTGACGCAGCACCTGCACCCATCGACTGCCGCCGTTGTGACGCGGTCTGTTGCCGGCTGCCCGTGCTGCTGCAGCCCGGCGACCACGTGCCTGGCCAGTTCCTGTCACGCGACACCCACGGCCGTGCCGTGATGGCGCGCAACGAGGAAGGCTGGTGCGCGGCGATCGATCCCTATCACCTGCGCTGCACGATCTATTCGCAGCGCCCGGCGATCTGCCGCCAGTTTTCGATGGGCGGCGATGACTGCCGCCGCGAGCGGCAGGACTACCTGCGCCAGGCCGATGCCTGGGCGCTTTCCTCCCCTTCCACCTGACAGGAGCAACCATGCCCCGCAAGGCAAAGACCCCCGCGAAGGCCAGCAACAGCATCCGCAGCGAACGCAAGGGCGCGGCCGCCAGCACCGTGGTCAGCAGCGATTCGATCGCTTCGGACCTGGCAGCGTTCCGCAAGGCCGGTGGCAAGATCGAAGTCCTCGGCACCACCTGGGCGCTGAAGAAAGCCAGCTGACCCAACACTGACCGCGGCGGCGCTGCCGCCGCGGCCTACCGGATCGCGCTCAGCGGTCAAGGCGTACCCGCACACTGCCCGAATGCGACTGGATGCGGATGTCACCGTCGCCGGCGCCCAGCCGCGTATCGAGGTGGCTGCCCGGCCCATAGCGCGGCCGCTCCACCTGCCCGGCATCGCTGTTGATCGACCCGCTGAAGCTGTTCACCGACAGCTGTGCCGACACCGTGCGCGGCAGGCTCAGCGTGACCGAGGCACTGACCGATTCGACATTGATGCGGCCACCGGGTGCCAATCCGGCTGCTGCCAGATCGATGCTGCCCGAGACGGTCTCCACCGCCAGCCGCTGCACGCGCCCGGCGTCCACCTCGACCCGGCCGGACACCGTCTGCGCACCGATATCACCGGATACCCCGCCGCCGGCCTCGATCCGGCCACTGACCGTGTTCACGTCCAGCTTCGGCGTCTGCAGGCGTGCACTGACGCTGCCACTGACCGTGTTGAGCTTGCTGTCGCCACTGCGGCCAGCTGCGCTCAGGCTGCCGCTGACCGTGTCGGCCTGCAGCCGTCGCACATCGATGCCACTGATGTCCTGGCTGGCGCTGACCGTGCTCAACAGCAGCTCCACCGAGCGCGGCACGTTCAGCACCAGCGTCGCGCCACCATTGTTGCTGCGGCGCGGATATTCGATCTCCCAGCGCACCCGGTTGGCGCTTTTCTCCTGGCGCAACTGCAGGCCGTCGCTGAGCGTGCCGGTGAGCTGCACGTCATTGCGGTCCCAGCCGCGCACGGTCACCTTGCCGGCCACGTTGCTCAGCTCGATGCGACCGCCCGCGGCCAGGGTGTGGCGCTCGTCGATGCGGGTGTCGGCCAGTGCTACGGCAGGGGCCAGCAGCAGCGCGACACAGCAGGAAATCAGGGTTCGGGTCATGGGGGTCTCCTCAGGTCGTCAAGCCGGACTCGGCGGCATAGGCCGCCTGCCGGGTCAGTTCCAGCCGCAGCGCATAGGTGCGCTTGAGCTGGCCAAGCAGGTGCGGCGCACGCGGGTCCTGCGCCAGGGCGGCACGGATCTGCGCCGCGCTTTCATCCAGTTCGTGCAGGGCCGGCTGCCATTCCGGCGCCCGTCCATCGGGCAGCGAAGCAACGGCCTGCTGGTACTGCTCGGTCATCGCCGCCGCCTGCAGCTGCAGTGCTGAAGGTACCGGCACCTCTGGCTGCGCATGGCGCCACAGCGCCACGGCGTAGACCGCCAGGCTGGCCGCCAACACCGCACCCACCGGCAACCACCAACGCCGACGCGAACGGTTCGGCAGGGCCACCACGTTGTCGCCCGGCGCAGGCGCCGCCTGCGGCTCACGCGGCGGCAGCTGGGCCGAAAGGCGTGTCCAGCCATCGGTGGGTACGTCGCGCTCGCTTGGCAGCGCGCGCAGCCGTGCCAGTAGATCGTGGTCGCAATCGTGGTCGTGTGTATTCATGTCATGTCTCCCAGCCGTGCGCGCAACAGGCCGCGCGCACGATGCAACTGTGCCTTGGAACTGCCGACGGCCATCTGCAGCTGTTCGGCGATTTCCTGGTGTTTCCAGCCTTCGATGTCGTGCAGTACCAGTACCGCACGTGCCCGTGGCGGCAGTGTCGACAGCGCCCGTTCGAGGTCGCGTTCGGTGCCGGCACAGCGGTCGTGTACCGCCAGTTCCTGCAACCCTCCGTCCACTTCGTCGAGGCTGTCATGGTCCTGCCCGGCAGCACGCCCGCGCAGTTCCATCAGCGCGGCGTTGACGCCCAGCCGGTGCAGCCAGGTCGACAGGCTGCTCTCGAAACGGAAGCCCGGCAGCGCCTTCCATGCCTGCAGGAACGCTTCCTGCAGCGCGTCCTCGGCGCGTGCCTGCTGGCCGCCACACAGCCGCCACAGCACAGCGAATACCCGGGGCGCGTGGCGCCGATACAGCAGTTCATAGGCCGCGGTGTCGCCGGCGGCGGCCGCCCGCACCAGGGCGGGTTCGTCGACGGCGTCGTTGGCGGCAGGCAGCGCGGGCATGGTGGTGTCGAGCATATCGCTTGGATGCGGCAACCCGGAAAAAGGTTTAGAGCTCATCCACGATCGATGCCATGCAACCTTTTTGATGGCTGCTGCATCCATGGAAGGTCCTTCGCAAAATTGCCGTCCAGGAGTCCTGCCATGTCCAGCCCATCCTGCGCCGCCCTGTTGGTGATCACCACCTGCGTCCTGCTGCAGGCGCTGGGCCTGTCACTGCAGCTGCGCCCCGACAACGGCCGCGCCTGCCTGCAGCAGCACCGCCAGGAGCTGGTGTGCCTGGCCTGGACCCCGGCGGTCGAATCCCCCGCACGCGCCGGGTAACATCGGGGGCCGTTTCCCCCTCCGTAGTCGCCCCATGATGTTGTCGCTGAAGGATCACCTGCCCGCCTGGACCCACCCGTGGCTGAACTACGCCGGCGTCGCCGTGCAGATCGTACTGGTGCTGCTGGTTGCGTGGCTCCTGCGCGTGCTCGCCCGTCGCCTGATCCGCCGCTTCGCCGAGCACTACACGCTGCCGCCCGAAATGGTGATGGGTGCACGCCGGATCACCAGTTTCGTGGTCTATTTCAGTGCCCTGCTTTACATCCTCAGCCTGCTCGGCGCGAAGCCGTCGGTGCTGTGGACCGCGTTTACCGGCTTCGCCGCCGTGGGCGCGGTGGCCTTCTTCGCGGCGTGGAGCGTGCTGTCCAACATCTTCTGCACGCTGTTGATCTTCACCACCCGCCCGTTCCGCCTGCACGACTACATCGAGGTGCTGGAGAACGGCGAGAAGCCGGGCCTGAAGGGCCGGGTGATCGACGTGAACCTGATCTACACCACGCTGCAGGAGACCGGCGACGGCCACGAAGGCACGGTGCTGCAGCTGCCGAACAACCTGTTCTTCCAGCGCACGGTCCGCCGCTGGCGCGACCCGGCACAGGCCCCCGGTGGCATCCAGGGCGACGGCTGAGGGTGGGGTTTTCGGCAGGGCTGCGCCCTGCACCTGCTCGGAGCAACGGCAACGGCAAAAGCATGCTATCCGTGGGATGGCGGGGTGGGTCCGGTTGAGGGGGACGCTGCAAGTACGTCCATGTAAGCTCGGTCGCCGCATCCATGCAGCTCACGCCCCCTCAACCGGACCCACCCCGCCTTCGACAGATTTCCGCGAGCTGTCGGAACGGCGTTCTGCTTTGGTGGGTGCCGACCGTTGGTCGGCACGAATGAATTCATTCGATATCTGACAGATGTGCCGACTAACGGTCGGCACCCGCCAACAGCGCACGGAATCTGTCAGAGGCGGGGCGGTGTGGGTGGGCAGGACCGTTGGCGCCATGGATGGCGCCATCGAGCCCCCATGGATGGGTTTACGGCGTGTCCTGACCACCCACACCGCCCCGCCATCCCACGGAATGCCCGCTTTTGACGTTGCTCTGGCTCTAGCTCTGGCTTCGGCAGGTGCAGGGCGCAGCCCTGCAATAAAAACCCCCTTTACCTCAGCTGGCTGTCCTTGCTGCCACGCCGGTTGTAGCCGGCATGCGCCTGTTCTTCGTCGTCATGCGCCTGCTGGCACGCCACGCACAGCCGGACACCGGGCACGGCCTGGCGCCGCGCCAACGGGATCGGCGCGTCGCATTCCTCACAGTGCTCCAGACCCGGGCCCTCGCGCAGCTGGCGCCGCGCGCGGGCGATCGCATCGTCGACGGTGGCGTCGATCTGGTCCTGGACCGCGCCGTCTCCCGCCCAACCGGTAGCCATGGCCATCCTCCGCAGGTGTGTCGCCTGATATGGAGACGATACACCCCGGCAAAAAGGCACGCCTTAATGTAGAGCCGAGCCACGCTCGGCTGCTCTTCAGGAAGACGAACAGAGCGCGGATGGGTTCGATCAAGCCGATTGCGACTTAATCCCCTCCGTCCCCTTCTTGTTTACCAGACCAGGTCGTCCGGCACCTGGAACTGCGCGTAGTAGGCGTCGTCCTCGGCGTTGCCGGTGGAGATCTCGGCGGTCGAGCCCGGCTGGCCATGGTCGACAATGATCGCCTCCGGGGCGCGCTCACGCACCTTCTCGGCAGCAGCACGTGGCAGCAGGGCGTAGCCCTCGCCATTGGCGACAATGACCAGCACGCCGACCGACAGCGCCTTGCGCAGCTTGGGGTCGATCAGCAGAGTGCGGATCGCCGCGCCATCGCTGAAGCGGTACTCGTCGTCGCCCTTGTGGGGCACGGCATGGGCCGTGATGATCTGTTTCGCCTGCGCCTTCTGTTCAGCCTGACGGGCCTGGGCATTGCGCTCGGCGGCCAGTGCGCGGTCGCGCTCGACCTTCTCGGCGCGGGCCCGTTCAGCCTCGCGCTGGACGTCGGCCGAGGTCGATTCGGCCTTGCCCTGCCGGGCCTTGGCCTGCGCGCTCGCGGCAGCGCTGGCCTGCGACTTCTTGGCCAGGCCGGCCTTGAGCAATTGTTCCTGCAGCGCGTTGGGCTTTGCCATGGTCGATGCGTACCGCGTGTAATCTTGGATGCTCCATTCTACCGACGCCCCGCCGCCCCTGCATGGCAGTCCTGAAGTACCTCAACGGCTATCCCGAACCCCTGGTCGCCCAGGTCAGCGACCTGCTGGCACAGGGCAGACTCGGCCCCTGGCTGCAGCAGCGCTACCCCGACCCGCACGAAGTGCGCAGCGACCGCCAGCTGTACGACTACACCCAGGACCTGAAGGACCGCTACCTGCGCAAGTCGGTGCCGCTCAACAAGGTCTGCTACGACAACACGCTGGAAGTGATCAAGCACGCGCTGGGCACCCATACCGCCATCTCCCGCGTGCATGGCGGCCGCCTCAAGGCCAGCCGTGAGATCCGCATCGCCACCGTGTTCCGCCAGGCACCGGCCGCGTTCCTGCGCATGATCGTGGTGCATGAGCTGGCCCACCTGAGGGAAGCCGACCACAACAAGGCCTTCTACCAGCTGTGCCAGCACATGGAGCCGGATTACCTGCAGCTGGAGTTCGATACCCGCCTGTACCTGACCGAGCTGGCCAACCGCGGCCAGCGCTGACCGGCCGCAGCAGCTACACTGCGCGCCCCCTGCCTGACCTTTCCGCCATGGAACCGATCCGTCTCGACAAACGCCTGTCCGCCCTGCTCGGCATCCCGCGCGGCGAAGCGCGACGCTACATCGAAGGCGGCTGGGTCACGGTCAACGGCGACGTGGTAGAACAGCCGCAGCGTCCGGTCGATGACAGCGCGGTGATCGTCGTGGCCGAGCAGGCCAGCGATGAAAAGGCCGAGCGGGTCAGCATGCTGCTGCACAAACCGGCTGGCGTTGCCGCCGAAACCCTGTGCGCGCTGGTCAGCAGTGACAGCCGCAGCGAACTCGACGCCAGCGACATCCGTCCGCTGCAGCGCCACTTCCACGGACTGCAGCTGGCCGCCTCGCTTCCGGCCAGCGACAGCGGCCTGGTGGTGGTCAGCCAGGATCCGGCCACGCTGGCCCATCTGCAGCGCAATCTGGGCCGCACCGAACAGGAATACCTGATTGAAGTGGCCGAAGGCGGGCCCGAGCGCGGCCCGTGGCTGATGGCGCGGCTGCAGCAGGAATCGGGCGGCGCCAAGGTCAGCTGGCAGAGCGAGCAGCGCCTGCGCTTCGCGGGCAAGGGCCTGACGGCCAAGGGCCTGCGCGTGGCGGTCACCGCTGCCGGCCTGCAGGTGACGGCCGTGCGCCGGCTGCGCATTGGCCGCGTGGCACTGGGACCGCTGCCCGCGCGGCAGTGGCGTTACCTGGGCAGCGACGAGCGGTTCTGACCGCGAAGTTCCAGTCATCCGCGCATGGCGTGACATTGCCTGAAGAAGGCATCCACGCATGGCGTGGATCTACTGCAATGAATCTGTTGGCTTTCATCCACGCATGGCGTGGCTCTACCATCGGGGCATGAGCCTGCCCAAGCCCCTGTGGCGACGCCTGCTGCGCGTCGCTGCAATCATCCTCGCCGCGCTGTTGCTGCTGGTCCTGTCCGGGCTGCTGCTGGCCGACCATCTCACGCCACGGGCGCAGGGCGCACCCTCGCATGTGCTGCCACTGCAGCCGGCGCAGACCCGCATCGACCAGGAAATCGTGCCGCTGCAGGACGCACACCCCGGACAGTCCGGCGTGGCGTTCCTCAGTGATGGCATGGATGCCTTCGCCGCACGCGCGATGATCACCACGCACGCGGGCCGCAGCCTGGACCTGCAGTACTACATCTGGCACGACGACCTGATCGGCCACCTGATGGCCAAGGCGCTGTACGACGCCGCCGAGCGCGGTGTGCGCGTGCGCATCCTGCTTGACGACATGAACGCCCAGGACAAGGACGCGCTGATGATGGCGCTGGACCGGCACCCGAACATTGAAATCCGCCTCTACAACCCGTTCCGAAACCGCAGCGGCATCGCGCGCACGCTGGAACTGGTGCAGCGCGCTTTCAGCGTGAACCACCGCATGCACAACAAGAGTTGGATTGCCGACGGCCGAGTCGCGATCGTCGGTGGCCGCAACATCGGCGAGGAGTACTTCAGCGCACGCACCGATGTGAATTTCCAGGACCTGGATCTGCTGGTTGCCGGCCCCGCCGTGGAGCAGGCCAACCGCATCTTCGACGACTACTGGAACAGTGAAGCGGCCATACCGGTATCGGCGCTTGCCTTCCATACCGATGCACAGCTACGCCTGCTGGTCCGCGAATCGGATCACGAAGCGCAGCGCGACGTGGCCCGGCCCTACCTTGCGCGCGTGGCCGAATCGCGCAAACGGCAGCGCCCAAGCCCTGGGCCGCTACATTGGAGCGGTGCAGTGCGCATCGTGTCGGACCCGCCGATGAAGCACCGCAAGGACGATCGCGCTGCCTGGCTGGTGTCGACCCTGATCAGTGAGCTGCAGGCCGCCCGGCACAAGGTCCTGTTGATCTCGCCCTACTTCGTACCCGGCAACGAAGGCCTGGATGGCTTTTCGGCCATGGCCGGGCGGGGCGTGCAGGTCGGCGTGGTCACCAACTCACTGGCCGCCAATGACGTTGCCGCCGTGCACGGTGGCTACATGGGCTACCGCGTGCCATTGCTCGAAGCTGGCGTCCACGTGTACGAACTGAAAGCGCAGGGGCAGTCCGCCGATGCCGGCGTGTTCGGCAGCAGCGGCGCGAGCCTGCATACCAAGGCGTTCCTGGTCGACGACCGCCGCGGTTTCGTCGGTTCGTTCAACCTCGACCCGCGCTCGGCCTATCTGAACACTGAAATGGGCGTGCTGTTCGACGATCCGGTACTGGGCGCACAGCTGCGGGACGAGTACCTGCGCCTGGCCGATCCCAGGCACAGCTGGTGGCTGGCGCTGGACGACCGTCACCGGTTGCGCTGGCTGGAGCGTGAACCACCACCACACTGGGTGGAGGCCGAGCCAGGGGCAACGGCGCGCAAGCGCTGGTTGTCGCGGGTGATCAGCTGGCTGCCGGTGGAATCGCAGCTGTAACGCTCAGGGCGCCGGACCCGCCTCTTCCTGTCCAGCGTCATCGCGTGTTTCCACGCTGCGCCCGTGCAGGCGCCGCCAGATCCAGCGCAGGGCATGCGGCGGCGCCGAAGGCAACTGTTCGAGCAGGGCCAGCATGCGGCTCTGGCTGGCATGTCCATGCCGGCACAGCAGGCTGGCCGCTGCGGCCGCACTGGCCAGGCGCAGGCTGTCAGCCAGCGGGCCATCCGCCTCGGGCGCCAGTGCCTGGTGCACCGGCTCGGGCAGCTCCCAGGCCGCAGCCACGCGTTGCGCCAACGGCAGCGACCACTGCTGGAGCAGCTGCAGCGCCAGCGCCGGCTCCACCGTCTCATCGCGTGCCTGCGCTTCCTGCAGCAGCTGGCGCATCACCAGTGCGGCCCCCAGCCCCTGTACCAGGCCCAGCCACTGGGCGGCGAAGGCATCGCCGAAGGTGACCGTGCGCGCGTGGTCAGCGGCTGCGCGCGAAGCCAGCAGCGCGTGCTCCCAGATGATCGTGCTGAACTGCGGAAACACCTCGCACTGCACCTGCATCACCGGCTGTACCAGCACCGCGCTGATGATCTGCCGCACGCCTTCGGTTCCGACCAGCGTCACCGCCCGCTGCAGGCTTTCCACTGGGCGCTCGTGCACCTTGTAGGCCGGGCTGTTGGCGATGCGCAGCAGGTTGCCGGTCAGCACCGGGTCCTGGCCGATGATCGCCGCCATCACCCGCGCCGATGCCGCATCGTCGTTGACCGTCTGGATCAGCTGCGGCAGCAGCTGCGGGCGGCGCGGCAACTGACGGGCCGCCCAGTCCCGGTCCTGCAGCGCGCGCGCCACCGCCTCGCCCAGTCCCGCGGCCTGCACCGGCGTGGATCCACCGGCCAGGCGCGGGTACAGGGCCAGCGCATGCAGGCCGCGCTGCAGATGTGCAGCGATCTCGGCCGAAGGCAGCGCCTCACCCTGCAGGCTGGCCGCAGCCGCCGCCACCGCCTGCCGCGACACCGCCGCCAACCGGGACGGCGCGGCCCCGGTCGAGCGCGCCAGCCAGCCGCGCAGCGATCGCCACCAGGCCGGCGTCATCGCCGCCCGCCCTGTCGTTGTGGTGCCCTTGCCGTCACTGACCGCCCTGCCTCTTCACGCGAATCCGGCCACCCGCCGTCGTCGCAGCATCGGCCGCACTTTCATCTTCTTTAACCGGAAGGTCGCCGATGTCGACGGCACCGGCCGGGGGAATGGACTAGAATGGCGCCGCGCGACCCGTCCCCCTGCACCGACGACGTCGCTTTTTTTGTTTTGGGACCCTACCGTTCACTGGCCGTTCGCTGCAGTTCGCCGCTGATCGCGCCATCGGAGACGCCATGCTATTCGAAACCCTCGCCACCACCGGCCACGAACAGGTGGTGTTCTGCCACAACCACGACGCCGGCCTGAAGGCGATCATCGCCATCCACAACACCACCCTCGGCCCGGCCTTGGGCGGCGTGCGCATGCGCCCCTACGCCAGCACCGACGAGGCGCTGGCCGATGCGCTACGGCTGAGCCGGACGATGACCTACAAGAATGCACTGGCCGGCCTCAACGTAGGTGGCGGCAAGGCGGTGATCATCGGCGACCCCAAAGTGGACAAGACCGAGGTGCTGTTCCGTGCCTTCGGCCGTTATGTCGATTCCCTGGGCGGGCGCTACATCACTGCCGAGGACGTCGGCACCGACGTCAACGACATGGAGAACATCTACCTGGAAAGCCAGTTCGTGACCGGCGTGCACCAGGTCCATGGTGGCTCCGGCGATCCCGCTCCGTTCACCGCCTACGGTGCGCTGCAGGCACTGATGGCGTCGATGCGCTTCAAGTTCGGCCATGAGGAAGTGGGCAAGACCAGCATCGCTGTGCAGGGCCTGGGCCACATCGGCATGGAACTGGTGAAGCTGCTGCGCGACCGCGGCGCCAAGCTCTACGTCACCGACCTGGACAGCGCGCTGGTTGATCGCGCGGTCAGCGATTTCGGTGCCGAAGCAGTCAAGCCGGATGAGATCCATGAAGTGAACGCCGACGTGTTCGCACCGTGCGCGCTGGAAGGCGCGATCAACGCCGACACCCTGCCGCGGATCAAGGCGAAGATCATCTGCGGCACCGCCAACAACCAACTGTCGAGCCTGGAGATCGGCGACGAGCTGCATGCGCGCGGCATCCTGTATGCACCGGACTATGCGGTCAATGCCGGCGGCGTGATGAACGTGTCGCTGGAGATCGACGGTTACAACCGCGAACGCGCGATGCGCCTGATCCGCAGCATCTACCACAACCTCACCCGCATCTTCGAACTGTCGCAGCGCGAGAACATCGCGCCGCAGCGTGCCGCCGACCGCATCGCCGAGAGCCGCATCCTGTCGATCGGCAAGCTAAAGATGCCGCTGGGCCGCAGCACCCCGCGCCTGGGCAACCTGCGCGGCGGCTGAGCCAGCCGACGTCGCGCCGGGCATGACCGGCGCGACCTGTCCTTCAGAAGCCGGTGCTGTAGCGCAAGGCTGCCTGCCGCGCACCTTCGCCACCGACGCGCTGGTCGAAGCCCAGGCTCAGGCGGCCAGTGCGGCCCCACCACGATTCCAGCGCCACGCCGATCAGCGCACTGCCGCGCGGCGCGTTCCAGCCCGCCAGCGGTGCCCAGGCATCCACGCCGACGAAACTGGCCTGCCAGTCCGCATCCGCACCATCAAGCCGTTGCTGCCATTCGGCATGCCCACGCAGCGTCCAACGCCCCCAGCCACGCTCGCCGCGGATACCGGCCAGCATCTGGCTGCGCTGCACGCGATTGGCATCACCCCGCAGGCCGAAACCGAAGCCGCCGAGCTCATTGAAGGCGTCGGTATCCACGCGCGTGGTGCTGGCGCCGACGTAGGGCGTCAATGATGCGCCTGCACGCCCCAGCCGGTACCCGCCCTCCACGCTGGCACTGCTGAAACGGCCGCCATACCGCGCAGAGACGCCATAGGCGCCCGCACCGAGCAGCAGCTGACGATCCAGTGCGCGGGTGAACTGGCCGCTGCCGACCTGGGCCAGCGCGTAGCCACGCCCCAGATTCCAGCCCGCGTACAGCTGCGCCTGCGCCTGGCGATCACGCCCACGATCGCCGCCGAAACTGCTTCCACCATTACTTCGGGTCTCGCCAAACGCCACGCCCATCAGGCCGTTGCTGCCCAGTGGCAGATCCTGGCCGGCCATCCAGCCCCGGCTGTCGGCGGCGTTGCCGGCGAAGCTGCCCTGCCCCGCCTCACCCAACGCGCTCTGCCAGCTACCGCGCAGGCGCGGTGCGGCCTGTACACGATCGAAGCGCTCGGCGATCGCACGCCGCGACATGTCGATGCTGTCGAAGGTCGCCGCTTCGGCACGGGCGTGCGCTTGACCGGACAGGCTCTGCAGGCTGGCGGCCAGGCCCTGCGGGCCACCGCCGGTCCACTGCAGGGCGCCGGCCGCTGCACCAAAGGCCGATCCCTGCAGCCCTGCGTTTTTGTCGAGTGCTGCGAATGCACCTTCCAGGCGCTGTGCTGCCGCCTGGGCGGACGCCCCCAGGCCGCCGGCCGCTGCGGTGACGCTGACCTGGGTCAGGTTCAACCAGGCGTTGTTGCTGTCGTAGCCGTAACTGCTCTGCAGCAACGTCAGCCCCTGCAGGCCACTGGAGGTAGCCGGCGTACTGAAGGTGCCACTGAGTCCGCCTGCCGCGTGGATCAGGTCCTGGCGGCTGCCGTTCTGCGGCACGTAGCCGGAAACGAAGCCATGCACGCGCACGCCACCGTCGATCGCGGCATTGCCGGTGACCTGCAGCGCATTGGCGCCCAGTGCGATCATCAGCTGTGCACCGGCCTGCTGGGTGTAGTTGCCCTCGATCGTGCCGGTGGTGTTGCCGGTGGTGAGGAACACGCTGCTGCCGTTGACCACATTGCCGATCACGCGGGGCGTGCCGCCATTGAACTGCAGGCCGGTCGAATCCGGATCGGACTGGCCGAGAATGGTCACATTGGAACGGACCACACCACCGTTCTGCAGCGACAGGATGCCGCGTTCGATGCGGGTGGCGCCGGTGTAACTGTTGTTGCCGGCCAGCACCAGGGTGCCCCCGCCCTGCTTGACCAGGCCGCCGCTGCCGACGATATCGTTGCGCCACGCCGAGCCGGTCGAAGCAAGATCCACGTTGGCGACCACATCCCCCCAGTCGAAACGGCCCGGACCGTTGATCGCACGGCCGATGTCGAGCAGGCCGTAGCCGAACACCGGATCCACGCCCGGCACGCCGATGTCCTTGGCGGTGCCCAGCAGGGTCTGCCGCACCAGATCGTTGCTGAAGTACGGGAAGCGCTCCCAGACCAGCGCCGCCGCGCCGGAAATCAAGGGCGCCGCAAATGACGTGCCGTAGTTCCAGTAGTAGCTGCCACCATTGGCATCGGGATAGACCGCGCTGCCTGGCGCCGCAAGGCAGTACCGGGCTGCCTGGCCGCAGGCGTTGGCATAGCTGGCCAGCGTACCGGGCGCATACGGATCCACGGCGGTGGCCACCAGCCAGCCGCGCTCCAGATCGGCGGCCGGCAGCGTGCCGGCCACGCCCTGCTGGCTGGGCAGCGCGGCCAGGCTGCTCGGTTCGCTGCGGCCATCATTGCCCGCGGCAAACACCACCAGCCCGCCGTGGTTGATCACGAAGGGACGATATTCGGCGGCCACCTGCGCGGTGGTCGGCAGGTCGGTCCAGTACAGGCCGCCCCACGAGTTGTTCATCACCTTCACGTTGTAGCTGATCAGGTCCTGGTGGACCTGGGCCACACCCAGCGGTCCGCTGAATGCATTGCCGCGTCCGCTGCCGTCGTCAGTCGGCGGTTTGTCGGCAATGATCCGTGCCGACACGATCTGCGCCTTTGGCGCGATGCCGCCCGGCCAGGAGCCCGTTGCCGCGCCGGCGGCGAGGCTGGCCACGGCGGTGCCGTGGCCGACCACATCATCGACACCCAGATTGTTTCTGGCCGGATCGATGTAGTTGAGGTTGGCCAGCACCCGGCCATTCAATGCCACCGCATTGCGCTGCACGCCGGAGTCGACGATGCCGATGCGCACGTTCTGACCGGTCAGGCCGGCAGCCTGTGCGGCGCGCGCATTGGTGACTGACAGATGCGCGTCGAAAGCCGGCTCCTGTGGTTTGACCGGGGGCGGCGGCGTCGGTGGCGGGGTAGTCGGTGGCGGCGGTGGTGGCGGTGTATCGATGCGCACGTTGCCGCCCCCGCCACCTCCACCACAGGCCGTCAGCGCCAGTGCCAGCGCGGTTGCCAGGGCAGATCTCACCGTCGTCGTGCGTTTCATCGATTCCTTCCCATGAACGTTGGCCCGCCCTTGTGCCGGCAGGCATGCGGCGCCGTCCAACGGCGGCCCTCCCCGACCCTCTATACTTGGGCCGACCCCCACGCAGTCTGCCGGGAAACCGGGGCGCTTCCAACGGCCCACGGTCTCCTTTCCGAACATTGCTTACGCATCAACGAGATTGCCATGTCCAACATCGTCATCGCCGCCGCCAAGCGCACCGCCATCGGCTCCTTCCTCGGCCAGTTCAACGGCGTGCCGACCCCGACCCTTGGCGCGGCCGCCATCGCCGCCGCCCTGGAACAGTCGGGCATCCCGGCCAGCGACGTTTCCGAAGTCCTCATGGGCTGCGTGCTGCCGGCCAATCTGGGCCAGGCGCCGGCCCGCCAGGCGGCGATCGCTGCCGGCATCCCGCTGTCAACCGGTGCCACCACGCTGAACAAGGTGTGCGGCTCGGGCATGAAGACCATCATGCTCGGCCATGACCTGATCAAGGCCGGTTCGGCCAGCATCGTGGTCGCCGGCGGCATGGAATCGATGTCCAACGCGCCGCACATGCTGCCCAACTCGCGCACCGGCAACCGCTTCGGCAACTTCCAGGCGGTCGATCACATGGCCCACGATGGCCTGGTCAACGCATACGACGGCAAGGCGATGGGTGAATTCGCCGAATGCGCCGTGGACAAGTACCAGTTCAGCCGCGAAGAGCAGGACGCCTACGCCATCGAATCGGTCAAGCGCGCGCAGGCGGCCCAGGCCAACGGTGCGTTCGCCGATGAAATCGTCGCGGTGAAGGTCGCCACCCGCAAGGGCGAGGTCGAGGTCACCACCGACGAGCAGCCCGGCCGCTCGGACATCGCCAAGATCCCGACCCTGCGTCCGGCCTTCAAGAAGGACGGCAGCGTCACCGCCGCCAGTTCCTCCAGCATCTCCGACGGCGCCGCCGCCGTGGTCCTGCTGACCGAGGAAGACGCAGCTGCACGTGGCATCACCCCGCTGGCCCGCATCGTCGGCCACGCCACCCACTCGCAGGAACCGGAGTGGTTCACCACCGCCCCGATCGGCGCGCTGCACAAGCTGCTGGACAAGACCGGCTGGTCGCTGGACCAGGTCGATCTGTTTGAAATCAACGAAGCCTTTGCCGTGGTGGCGATGGCGCCGATGCGCGAACTGGGCATCCCGCATGACAAGCTCAACGTGAATGGCGGTGCCTGCGCACTGGGCCATCCGATCGGCGCCTCCGGTGCACGCCTGGTGGTGACCTTGGTCAACGCCCTGCGCACGCACGGTGGCAAGCGCGGCATTGCCACCCTGTGCATCGGCGGTGGCGAAGCAACGGCTATCGCCATCGAATTGATTTAAATGGATTTAACGATGATTTCGCAAAAATGAATGCGGGATCGCTTGACACCCAATCTTGGCTTGTCATCATGTTGTCGGCGCGCAGCATGCGCGTTGCCTAATTCTAACGACGAGGATTCACACAATGAGCATCAACAAGCTGCTGGTCGCGATGTCCCTGGCTCTGGCCCTGGCCGCCTGCTCGAAGCAGGAAGCTGCCCAGGACGCCGCTGCTTCGGCCAACGAAGCCGCCACCGAAGCCCAGGCTGCTGCCGACCAGGCCGCCGCTGCTGGCGCCCAGACCGCCGACGCTGCCCAGCAGGCCGCTGACACCGCCGCCACCGCTGCTGACGCTTCGGTTGACGCTGCTGCCCAGGCTGGCGCTGCTGCCACCGACGCCGCTGCCGGCGCCGCTGCTGACGCTGCCAAGGCTGCTGAAGGCACCGCTGAGAAGGCCAAGGACGCTGCTGAAGAAGCCAAGAAGTAATAACTTCTTTCTTCACGCTGTTCTGGAAAAGCCGCTGGTTCGCCAGCGGCTTTTTCTTTTGTCGAAATGCGCGCGACTGAGCCGCTGCATCGCGACCCCGTCTTCACAACGGCATGAATAGGCTGGCGTCCCCATCCATTGCAGTACCGGAGACCGCCATGAAGATTCGTCCGATCACTACCACCCTGCTGGCCGCCTCCCTGCTGCTGGCCCTGGCCGCCTGCAAGGGCCCGGAAGCCGAACAGGCCAAGCAGGACGCACAGCAGGCGGCCGACAGCGCAGGCGCTGCCGCCCGCGACGCCGTCGACAAGGCTGCTGCCGCCACCCGCGAAGCCGCCGACAAGACCGCTGCCGCTTCCGAGCAGGCCGCCGCCGATACCCAGCAGGCGCTGGACAAGGCTGCAGACGCCACCGCGAACGCTGCCGACAAGGCCAAGGACGCCGCAACCGACGCCGCCGCACACGCCAGCGACGCGACCGCCAACGCCGCGCAGAAGGTTGCCGACAAGGCACGTGATGTCGCCAATGACGCCAAGGCCAACGCCGCCAAGGAAGAAGCCAAGCACTGAGGTGTATCGGCAGCCGAGCATCGGCTCGGCGCTACTGGAAAAGCCGCGGCACTGCCGCGGCTTTTCTGCTTTTCGCTCTCCGCTCTTTCTGTTGATTCCGTGGTGGACCGCACGGAAACCGTCCAAGGCCGCGCGGGTAGGTTGCGCAGGGGCGTAAGCGCCATGGATGGCGCGCCCGGGCCTACAAGGACGTATTCACGGCGCCCCCTGCGCGACCTACCCGCGCGGCCCATCCATCAGTATCAGCGCCCACCACGAGGGGCACCGCCGTTGGCCATTCCCTACGGCAGCGCGCGCGCCAGCATCGCCGTCAGCTCCAGCCCCGCCGGCAGCGTCCCAAACGCCAGCCCATGCTCCCCTTCCAGCCGGCTGCGCACGAACGCCTCCGCCATCGGGCTACGCGCACGCAGCAGCAGCGCCGCCTGCAGCAGCAGCGCGGTACGCTCGCAGAACAGCCGCGCCTGCGCTTCCTCCGGTGGCGGCGCCGCTGCCCAACGCTGCAATGACGCTGCATAGCGCGCATCACGATCAGCCACCGACGCCAGCTCACCGCGCAACGCCGCCATCGCCTCCGGCTCACGCGCCAGCGCGCGCAGCACATCCAGGCACTGGATGTTGCCGCTGCCCTCCCAGATCGAATTCAACGGTGCCTGCCGGTACAGGCGCGGCAGCATCGACTCCTCTACGTAGCCTGCACCGCCCAGGCATTCCTGCGCTTCATTGACGAAAGCCGGTGCGCGCTTGCACAGCCAGTACTTGCCCAGTGCCGTCCCCAACCGCGCCATCGCCGCTTCATTGGCATCCACACCGGCACGATCCACCGCGCGTGCGATGCGCATCGCCAACACCGTGGCCGCTTCCGACTCCAGCGCCAGATCAGCCAGCACGTTGGTCATCAACGGGTGCTCGACCAGCAGCTTGCCGAAGGTGCGTCGATGGCGTGCGTGGTGCAGCGCCTGCGCCAGCGCCATGCGCATCTCTGCCGCCGCACCCAGCATGCAGTCCAGGCGGGTCATCATCACCATGCCGATGATGGTGGCCACGCCGCGCCCCTCTTCGCCCACGCGCCATGCCTGTGCGCCGCAGAACTCGACCTCGCTGGAGGCGTTGGCCCAGTCGCCAAGCTTGTCCTTCAGCCGCATCAACCGGAACGCATTGCGGTCACCATCGGCCAGCCGGCGCGGCATCAGCAGGCAGGTCAGTCCTCCCGGCGCCTGCGCCAGCACCAGGAAGCCATCGCACATCGGCGCGGAAAAGAACCACTTGTGGCCGACCAGGCGATAACGCTCGCCATCGATCGGTTCGGCGCGCGTGCTGTTGGCACGGACATCCGAGCCGCCCTGCTTCTCGGTCATGCCCATGCCCAGGGTGATGCCGGCCTTGTCCGCCACCGGCACGTCGCGCGGGTCATAGACCGGTGCAGCGGCCTTGCGCGACCACTCGGCCAGATGCGGCTGCGAATGCAGCACCGCCACCGCCGCATGGGTCATGGTCAACGGGCAGCTGGTGCCCGCCTCGGCCTGGTGATGCAGGTAGCTCAACACCGCACGTGCCACGTGTGCGCCAGGCTGCGGCTCATGCCAGGACAATCCTGCGACGCCGTGCGATTTGGCCGCGTCCATCAACCGGTGATAGGCCGGATGGAACTCCACCGTGTCGATGCGATGGCCCTGTGCATCATGCGTGCGTAGCCGCGGACGATCACGGTTGGCATCGAAGCCGAGCCGGTACAGTTCATCACCGGCGAGTGCACCATAGACACCCAGCCGCGGCGCGAAGCTGGCGGCGCCTTCGCGCTGCACGGCTTCCATCAGCGCCACGTCGTCGGTCCACAACTGTCGCCCTGCGAACGGCGGCGGCTGGTTCAGCACCACATGGGTTTCATACGGCGCGTTGCTGCTGAAGCTGGGTCCACTCATCCGGTCCATCCTGGCGGCAAGAGGTCTGCGGCCCGATTGTGCCGCATCGCCTGCCAAGCCCGTGTTCAGGCCGGTTCTCACCCTCTGCACGAGACGCAGGCCACAGTGACCGCATGGCAGGCAACGACGATCTGGTGGTGCTGCGCCCGGAGGGGCTGTACTGCGCCGCCGGCGATTTTCATATCGACCCGTGGCGACCGGTAGCGCGCGCGGTCATCACCCATGGCCACGGCGACCATGCCCGTCCGGGCATGGGCGAGTACCACTGCAGCGAAGGCAGCCTGCCGATCCTGCGCTGGCGCCTGGGTGACGTGCCGGTGCAGGCGCACGTCGAGGGCGTGCCGTTCCGCCTGGGGAAGGTGCAGGTATCGCTGCACCCTGCCGGCCATGTCCTCGGCTCTTCGCAGGTACGCATCGACGACGGCCGGCAGGTCTGGGTGGCCTCGGGCGACTACAAGCGCCAGCCCGACCCGACCTGCGCGCCGTTCGAAGTGGTGCCCTGCGATACCTTCATCACCGAAGCCACGTTCGCCCTGCCCATCTACCGCTGGCCGGACACGCCGGCGGTGGCGGCGGAAATCGTGGCGTGGCGCCGCGAATGCGAACAACGTGGCGAAGCGGCGATCCTGCTGTGCTATGCCTTGGGCAAGGCGCAACGGGTGCTGGCCGAACTGCGGCCACTGGACGATCGCCCGGCCTGGCTGCATGGCGCCATCGCCAATGGTGTGGCGGTCTACCGGCAGGCCGGCGTACCGATGCTGGAGACGCTCACCATGGCCGAACAGGGCCGTCAGCCGGATGCCGCCGGCCAGCTGATCCTCGCGCCGCCGTCAGCTGCGGGCACGCCCTGGATGCGTCGCTTCGGCCGCCACCAGCTGGGCTTCGCATCCGGCTGGATGCAGCTGCGCGGCAATCGGCGGCGTCGCAATGTCGATCGCGGTTTTGTCATTTCCGATCACGCCGACTGGCCAGCACTGCTGCAGACCATCGAACAGACGGGCGCCCAGCGGGTGATCGCCACCCATGGCAATACCGATGCGTTGATTCCGTTCCTGCGCGAGCGCGGCGTGGCTGCCGAAGCCTTCCGTACCGATTTCGGGAGCGAAGAATGAAGGCATTCGCTGCGCTCTACCAGCGCCTGGATCGCAGCACCGCCACGCTGGACAAGCGTGCGGCGCTGGTCGACTACTTCCGCCAGGCGCGTGCGCATGACGCGGCATGGGCGCTGTACCTGCTCAGCGGCGGCAAGGTGGGCGGCGCACGCCGGAAGATCGCCGCCAGCAGCGAACTGCGCGCGTGGGTGAGCGAGGAATCGGGCCTGCCGCCCTGGCTGGTGGAGGACAGCTATGCGCAGGTGGGGGACCTGGCCGAAACGCTGACCCTGCTGCTGGATGATCCATCCCGGCCAGCTGTCGACCGCCCCTTGGCCGAATGGATCGAACAACATCTGCTGGCGGTGGCCAATCAAGCCGAAGCAGTGCGCCGTGCGGCGGTCGTCGCAGGCTGGCAGCAGCTGTGCAGCAGCGAACGCCTGGTGTTCAACAAGCTGCTGACCGGTGCCCTGCGCGTAGGTGTTTCGCAGCGGCTGGTACAGCAGGCGCTGGCCGAATGGTCCGGCCTGGACATCGCACGCATCGCCCAGCGCATGCTTGGCGAGTGGGTGCCCTCGCCCGGGCTGCTGGCTCAGCTGCTGTCGCCGGATGAGCTTCCGCTGGACCGTCAGCAGCCCTACCCGTTCTTCCTCGCATCGCCACTGGAAGGTGAACCTGCCGAACGGCTCGGCCCGATCGATGACTGGCTGCTGGAATGGAAATGGGATGGCATTCGCCTGCAGCTGCTTCGCCGGCGTGGCGAGGTCGCATTGTGGTCGCGTGGCGAAGAGCGGCTGGATGGCCGCTTCCCCGAAATCGAGCAGGCGGCGATGGCGCTTCCCGATGGCTGCGTACTGGACGGCGAGCTGCTGGCCTGGGACGAAAACGCCAACCTGCCGCGTGCCTTCACCGCGCTGCAGACCCGCATCCAGCGCCGCAAACCCGGTGCGGCCACCCTGCGCAACACGCCGGTGCGCGTGCTCGCCTATGACCTGCTGGAAGTCGATGGCGCGGACCTGCGTGAGCTGCCGTTGCAGGAACGGCGTACGCGGCTCACTGAGGTCATCGGTGCGCTGGACGATGTGCGGATCCAGCTGTCGCCCGACGTTGACGCCGACGATTGGCAACGGGCAGCAGCGATGCGCGACGTGGCACGCGAACGCGGCGTGGAAGGTCTGATGCTGAAACGGCGTGTCTCGCCCTACCAGACCGGGCGACGACGCGGCGACTGGTGGAAATGGAAGGTCGATCCACTCACGATCGACGCGGTGCTGCTGTACGCCCAGGCCGGCCATGGGCGGCGCAGCACGCTGTACACCGACTACACCTTCGGCGTCTGGGACGGAGACACGCTGGTGCCGGTGGCCAAGGCGTATTCGGGCCTGGACGACAAGGAGATCCTCGCGCTCGACCGCTGGATCCGCGCCAACACCCGCGAGCGCTTCGGTCCAGTGCGCAGCGTGCGCGCCGAACAGGTGTTCGAACTGGGTTTCGAAGCGGTCAACCGCAGCAGCCGGCACAAATCCGGTATCGCCGTGCGCTTTCCGCGCATCCTGCGCTGGCGCCACGACAAGCCTGCCAGCGAGGCCGATCAGCTGGCTACGCTGCAGGCGCTGGCGCGATGAACCGCAGCCAGGCGCTGCGCAGGCTGGAAGACTGGTTCGCGGCACGCGGCTGGCGCTCACTGCCATTCCAGCGCGCAATGTGGCGCCACTACCTGGCCGGCGAATCCGGGTTGCTGCATACGCCCACGGGCAGCGGCAAGACGCTGGCGATGTTCGGTGGGCCGTTGCTGCAGGCGCTGATCGATCCACCGCCACCGCCCCGCAGGGCCAGCGCGGTGCGCCCACTGCAGGTGCTGTGGGTGACGCCTTTGCGCGCGTTGGCCAGTGATACCGCCCGCGCCCTTCAGGCCGTCGTCGACGGCCTGGGACTGGGATGGCGTGTCGGCCTGCGCAGCGGTGACGCCAGCAACCGCGAGCGGCGCCAGGCCCGCGAAGGCCGCATCGACGTGCTGGTGACCACGCCCGAATCGCTGGCGCTGCTGCTGAGCTATCCCGATACCGTGGCACGCATGCGCCAGCTGCGCTGCGTGGTGGTGGACGAGTGGCATGAACTGCTGGGCAACAAGCGGGGAGTGCTGCTGCAACTGAACCTGGCGCTGCTGCGCGACATCGCCCCCGCGTTGCAGCTGTGGGGGCTCTCGGCCACGCTGGGCAATCTTGATGAAGCACGCGACGTGCTGCTGCCCGGGCAGCCCGACGCGCCCATCGTGCAGGGCGTGCGCCCGCGCGCAGTCGGCGTGCGCAGCCTGCTGCCTGACCCCGGCGAACGTTTCCCCTGGGCCGGGCATCTTGGCCTGGCGCAACTGCCGCGCGTGCTGGACGCGTTGATGCAGGCACGCAGCAGCCTGCTGTTCACCAATACGCGTGCGCAGGCGGAACTATGGCATCAGGCGCTGGCCGCAGTCTGGCCCGAAGACCAGGGCACGCTTGCGCTGCACCACGGCTCACTGGATCCGGCGCTGCGCCAGCAGGTGGAGGATGGCCTGCGCGCGGGCGTGCTGCGCTGCGTGGTGGCCACCTCCAGCCTCGACCTCGGCGTGGACTTCCCCGAGGTTGAGCAGGTATTGCAGCTGGGCAGCCCGAAGGGTGTGGCCCGCCTGCGCCAACGCGCCGGACGTGCGCGCCACCGCCCGGGCGCCAGCGGCTCCATCCTGTGCGTGCCCAGTCATGCGCTGGAACTGGCCGAGTACGCCGCCGTGCGCCGTGCATTGGCCGCCGGCGTGGTCGAAGCACGCAGGCCGCCGACGCTGTCGCTGGATGTGCTGGCCCAGCATGCGGTCAGCCGCGCGCTGGCCGGTGGCTTCGACAGCGATGCGCTACTGGCGCAGGTGCGGCGCACCCACGCCTTCGCATCGCTCGGCGACGGCCAATGGCAGGCGGTACTGACCTTCATCGTGCAGGGCGGCCAGGCGCTGGCCCAGTACCCTGATTTCCACAAGGTCGTGCGCGATGACGACGGCTGCTACCGCATGCACGATCGCCGCCAGGCACTGCGCCATCGGCTGTCGATCGGCACCATCAGCAGCGATGGCAGCGTGCGCGTGCAGTTCCTGCGCGGTGGTGGCCTGGGCGCCGTGGAGGAACAGTTCGCCAGCCGCCTGCGCCGTGGTGATCGCTTCCAGTTCGCCGGGCGCCTGCTGGAACTGGTGCAGCTGCGCGACATGACCGCCTTCGTGCGGCTGGCACGAGGGCGCGGTGATGGTGTGGTGCCACGCTGGCAGGGAGGCCAGTTGCCGCTGTCGATGCCGCTCGGCCGTGAGCTGGAGTGGGTACTGTCCGGCGCCGACGACAGTGCCGAATCACGCTGGTTGTCACCGTTGCTGGCACTGCAGCAGCAGTTGTCGGCGCTTCCCGGCCCGGAACATCTGCTGGTGGAAGAGGTGCGGCGCCGCGAAGGCCAGTTCCTGTTCGTCTACCCCTTTGCCGGCCGCCACGTGCACGAGGCGCTGGCCGCCCTGCTGGCACTGCGCTGTACCCGCTGGCAGCGCAACAGCATCGGCTATGCGGTGAACGATCATGGCCTGGTGCTGGCACCGGCGCAGGCGATCGATCTGGATGCGGCGCAATGGCGCGCATTGTTCACCCCCGATCAGCTGCTGGACGATCTGCGCGCGGCAGTGAACCTGGGCGAGCTGGCGCGGCGCCAGTTCCGTGGCATCGCACGCGTAGCCGGCCTGCTGGTGCCCAGCCTGCCCGGCGGCATGCCGCGGTCGCTGCGCCAGCTGCAGGCCTCGGCGGGCCTGCTCTACGACGTACTGCGCGAGCATGACCCCGGCCACCTGCTGTTGGCATTGGCCGAACGCGAAGTGCTGCACGACAGCCTGGACCTCCCAGGGCTGCAGCAGGTACTGGCAAGGATCGGCATGCAGGTCTTCTCGGTGCAGCACCCGGCATCACTCACACCGCTGGGCTTTCCACTGTGGGCCGAACGCCTGCGCGGGCAGTTCAGCAACGAAGACTGGCGCACCCGTGTGCAACGCGCGGCCCAGCAGCTGGAGCGCCGCCATGGCCGATGAACTGCCGCTGCTGCGCGCCGGCGAATCGCTGATTCTGCTTGGCGCGCGTGCACTGTACTGGCCTGCGCGGCAGGCACTGTTGATCGCCGACCTGCACTTGGGCAAGGCCGATGCATTCCGTCGTGCCGGCATCGCGTTGCCCAGCGGCGGCACCGGCGAAGACCTGCAACGCCTGCAGGGGCTGCTGGACAGGCATGCCTGCCGCGAGCTGTGGATCCTGGGCGACATCCTGCATGGGCCAGCGCATCGCGCTGCCTGGTACCAGCAATGGCTGGGATGGCGTGAACGCAATGCTGCACTGGACGTGCATGTTCTGCGCGGCAATCACGACCGCCAGCTGCCGCATGCGCAGTTGCAGGTCCAGATCCACGATGAAGTACGGCTGGGGCCATTCCTGCTTCGGCATGAGCCGATGCCCGATGCAGAGCTGCATGTGATCGCCGGGCATCTGCATCCGCAGGTTGCCTTGCCGCCCCTGCGGCGGCGCTTCGCCGCGTTCTGGCTGCGCGACCGGACGACAATCCTGCCCGCCTTCTCCGCGTTTACCGCCGGAATCGTCCCTGCCCCCGTCCCTGGCGAGCAGATGATCGTCTGCGTGCAGGGCGGCCTGGTGGAACTGCCGGAGGCTTGAATCAGGCCGGACGAATACCCAGCTGCGGCATCAACCGGAAATCAGGCGTGTCATCTTCACGTCGCCGCGGGAACGCCTGGATCGCCGCCAGCATCTCCTGCGCGCAGGTACGGATGCGTGCGTGGTGCTCCGCTGATGCATGACTGATCAGGCTGCCGACATGGAACTCGAATACGTCCTCCAGTACGTCGGGCTGGTCCTCGTGCAGCATCTGCAGCAATCCGCGCAGCTTGCAGATTTCCGATTCCAGCTCCTCGACCGCGAACAACATGGCGTCCTCCTCTTCAACAACAGGCGGCACGTCCGGGCCGCAACAGGCCGCAACGGCAGCGCCGCCCGGGCCACGCGCGATGTCGATCACGGAAAGGAAAACGGGCGACGCGCAATCGCGTGCAACCTACTTCTCGCATATCCGCGGTGAGGCAACCGTTAATTCACGTGACGACGCGCTTCACGCATTGGCCGTGATCGCGTTGATGCGAGGTGTCTCCGCTGCGGTGGCCAATGCGTCGACGAAAGCCGGATCCAGTGCGAGCGCACCGAACCAGCCGTGCTGGGTGCCACTGAGCACGCGCAGCATGTGGCCACGGCCACCGGGCAGGCGCCCCATCGGGCCCAGCAGCACATCACGCGCCTTGGCCCAGGCGTCGCGGTCGGACTGGAACAGCGGTGTCAGCCAACGACTCCAGCGCTGGTACACCGCAACGTGCGCCCTGCGTTGCGCCTGGTACGCCTGCAACGCTCCGGCACCGCCCCCCTGCGCGCGCACGGCATCGCGCAATGCCAACGCATCGAGCAGCGCCATGTTCACCCCCTGCCCCAGCTGCGGGCTCATCGCGTGCGCGGCATCACCGGCCAGCACCATGCGGCCCTGGTGCCAGCGCGTCATCACCGCATCACGGTAGACCGCGCGCGCCATCTGGCCGGCATCGCGCAGATGGGCGAAGCGCGCACTGGCCTGCGGCCACAGTGCATGCAGTTCATCCAGCCAGGGGGCCATGCCGTCGGCCTGCCAGCGCTCGAAGTCGGCGCGTGGCAGGCTCCAGAAGAAGCTCAGGCGCGGCGTGTCATCACCGGGGCGCGTACCGACCGGCAGCAGCCCGATCATCTTGCGCGCGGCCACGTAGCGCTGGCGCAGCTCCCGCACGTGCGGCCAGTCTTCGGCCGGCAGCAGGCACCACAGCGCCCCCCACGGATACACGCGGTCCAGCCCGGCACCGCCGGCGATCGTGCCGCGCAGCGTCGAGGCGGCGCCATCGGCGGCCACCACCAGATCGAACGGACCGTGCATGCGACCGTCGCTGTCGCGCAGGCGGCCCTGCTCGGCATCCACCGCCGCGATGCTGACGCCCGCATGCAACTGGCCTGCACCCGCGCGCGCTTCATCCAGCAGCGAGAACAAGGCCCCGCGCTGCATGCCCAGGCCGTGCAGGCGCGCATCCAGTCCGTAGTAACGCATGTCCATCACCGCGCGCTCGCACGGCGTGTCGCCATACAGGCGGTGCACCGGCGCGGCATGTGCGCGCACGGAATCAAGCAGGCCCATCTGCCACAGTACCTGCAGGCCGCTGGGCTGCAGCAGGAAGCCGGCGCCAACCGGTCCCGGCGTGGGCACGCGTTCGAAGATCTCCACCTCGTGGCCGTCACGGGTGAGCAGGATGGACACTGCCTGTCCAGCGGTGCCGTAGCCGATCACGGCGATGCGCAGTCGTTCCTTCATGGGCGCATTGTGCCCGAGGTGGGTGGATCGCGAACGGGCCGCAGGCATGCCGCGCAAAAAAAAACCCCGCCGGAGCGGGGTTTTCAACGCACTGTCGAGTGGATCACTCGGCCGGCGTGATGTTCGAAGCCTGGGCACCCTTCGGGCCCTGGGTCACGTCATAGGTGACACGCTGGCCTTCCTGCAGGCTGCGGAAGCCCTTGGAGTTGATGGCGGAGAAGTGCGCGAACACGTCGGCGCTGCCATCCTCCGGCGAGATGAAGCCAAATCCCTTGGCGTCGTTGAACCACTTGACGGTACCGTTCGGCATGGTGATGCGAGACCTTATGCAATGAATGGGTGGTGTACGCTGAACCCGCGCACAAGCTGAGTATGCAAAGCTTGCTCGGGGAAGACAATCACCCCCGTGCCAATTCGCCCACCAGTTCCGGAAGTCCGTTGCCGGCCGCCTGCACGTTGGCCAGCACTTCGGCCATCGTAATCTCCTCGCCATCACCACACCCGGCAGCCCAGTTGGCGATGATCGCCAGGCAGGCGTAATCCAGCCCCAGCTCGCGTGCCAGCGCGGCTTCCGGCATGCCGGTCATGCCCACCAGGTCGCAGCCGTCGCGGCGCATACGGGCGATTTCAGCGATGGTTTCCAGGCGCGGGCCCTGCGTTGCGCCGTAGCAGCCACCGTCATGGACCGTGACACCGGTCACTTTGGCCGCGGCCAGGATCTTGCTGCGCAGCATCGGCGTGTACGGGTGGCCGAAATCGACGTGGACCACGTCGGTGCCTTCTTCTTCACAGATCGTGCTGATGCGGCCCCAGGTGTAGTCGATGATCTGGTCCGGGCAGGCCAGCACGCGCGGACCAAAGTGTTCGGTGATGCCCCCCACCGTGTTCAACGCCAGCACGCGCTGCGCGCCCAGTTGCTGCAGCGCGGCCAGGTTGGCGCGGTAGTTGATCTTGTGCGGCGGCAGCGAATGGCCTTCGCCATGCCGCGCCAGGAACGCCACGCGATGGCCGAGCAGCGTACCGACGCGCACCGGGCCCGACGGGCGGCCGAAGCGGGTGTCGACCTCGTGGGTCTGCACATCGTCAAGCTTGGCCAGATTGTAGACACCGGTACCGCCGATCACGGCCAGGGCGATCTGTTGCATTCGAAGCACTCCATGAAAAGACGAACGCCGGCACCCGAGGATGCCGGCGGCAGAAGAAGACGCGCCGCGGGCGGCTGCGCCGTTATTCCTTCATCGCGTAGATGGCCGGCACGCAGCGCAGGGTTTCATTGACGTCCATGCCGAAGCCGAACACGTAGCGGTCCGGCAGTTCGATGCCGGCGTAGTCGGCGGTCACGTCCGGCAGCGCGCGGTCGTGCTTCTTCACCGTCATCGCGGCGATGCGCACGTCGGTCGCGCCCTGTTCCAGGCACCAGGTGCGCACACCCTGCAGGGTGTAGCCCTCGTCCAGGATATCGTCAACCAGCAGCACGCGGCGGCCGAACAGCGAAGTGGCCGGCTTGTGCTTCCAGACCAGGTCGCCGCCGGTGGTTTCACCGCGGTAACGGGTAGCGTGCAGGTAATCGAACTGCACGTCCTGGCCGCGCGCGCCCAGTTCCAGCGCCAGCTGGCCGGCGAACGGCAGCGCACCGTGCATGATGGACAGGAACAGCGGCACCTCGCCCTTGTAATCGCGCGCGATGGCGTCGGCGATACCAGCGATGGCCTTGTCGATGGTGGGGCGGTCGACCAGCAGGTCAGCCTGGGCCAGGGCCTGGGAAATGGTGAGGTTGGGCATCAGACGGTTCTTCCAAGGGTTTCAAGCAGACGGGATTGGGTGTCGCCATGGCGGGCATCGGCCAGCAGGCCATCCCAGCCAAGCGCGCCACGGCCGATCAGGCCCAGCAGCGCAGCAGTATTGAGGGAGCGTCCCTGCACCGCGTGCAGGGCTTCATCGACCAGTTCCGGGTGGCAGACCAGCACCACGTCGCAGCCGGCATCCAGATGCGCGTGCACGCGCGCGGACACACCACCGGCGCTGTGCGAGGCGGCCATGCCGATGTCATCGGAGAACACCACGCCGCGGAAGCCGAGCTCGCCGCGCAGGATGTCCTGGATCCAGCGCGGCGAGTAGCCGGCCGGTTCAGGCGCAATCTGCGGGTAGATCACGTGCGCCATCATCACCGCGTCGGCACCGGCGGCGATGCCGGCCTGGAATGGCACCAGGTCCTGCGCGCGCAGCTCGTCCAGCGCGCGCGGGTCGATCGCGGTATCCACGTGGGTGTCTTCCAGCACGGTACCGTGGCCGGGGAAATGCTTGAGCGTGGCGGCCATGCCGACCGAATGCATGCCGCGCACGTAGGCGGCGGTGAACGCGGCCACCACCTGCGGGTCTTCACTGAAGGCGCGGTTGCCGATGGCACGGTTGCCACGGCCAAGGTCGACCACCGGCGCGAAGCTCAGGTCCACACCGCTGGCCCGTACCTCGCTGGCCATCAGCCAGGCGTGCCGTTCGGCCAATGCCAAGGCCTGCTGCGGGTCGGTGGCATACAGCGCACCAATGTCCTGCAGTGGCGGCAGATCGCTGTAACCCTCGCGGAAACGCTGCACGCGGCCGCCTTCCTGGTCCACGCAGATCAGCTGCGGGCGTGGGGCAGCGGCGCGGATGGCCGCGCTCAGATCGGTCACCTGCTGGCGCGAGGCGAAGTTGCGCTTGAACAGCACCACCCCGGCCACGGCATCGTGCTGCAGCCAGTCACGTTCCTGGGCGGTCAGTTCGGTACCGGCAACGCCGATCAGCAGCATGGTCGATCTCCACAACGCGCGCCCGCATGGCGCAGTGCCGCATTGTCGCAGAACCGGCCGACAGGCGCAGTGGTCAGAAAAAGGGGACGGAGGGGATCAAGGCGCAATCGACCCAGGTGGGCTGGATACCTCTTGATCCCCTCCGTCCCCTTTTGGGGGGGGCAGGTCAGACCTTGCAGCCGTCCGGGCCGCAGGCCTCGTCGCCGTCAGCCGACGCTGCCGGAGCGCCCTGTTCGGCCGCGATCTGGCGCAGGGCGTTGGCGAAGGCCTCCGGCGGCTGTGCCCCGGAAATGGCCCACTTCCCATCGATGACGAAGGTCGGCACCGAAGAAACGCCCAATGCATGGGCCTGCGCCAGCTTGGCTTCGACCTCGGCCAGGCCGCGGTCGGAGGCCAGCATCTGCGCGATTTCGCCGGCGTCGAGGCCGCCCGCCACGCCGGCCTTGATCAGCACCGCGGGGTCGGCCAGGTTCTGGCCGTGCTCGAAGTGAGCGCGGAACAGAGCCTCGCCGACCGCATCCTGCACGCCATGCTCGCCGGCCAGCCACAGCACCCGGTGCGCCGGCAGCGTGGTCACCCGCACCTGGCCCTGGCTGAAGTCCATCGGCAGGCCCTCGGCACGCGCGGTGGTCTGGGTCTGGCCGAGGATCTGCTCGGTACGCTCGACGCCCCCGAACTTGCGCACGTAGGCCTCGCGCAGCGGCACCGGGGTGGCGTCCGCATCCGGATCCAGCTGGAACGGCTGCCAGTGGATATCGAGTTCAGGCGCGTTCGCGCCCAGCAACTGCACGCCCTGCTGGAAACGATGCTTGCCGATCCAGCACCAGGGGCAGACCACGTCGGAGTAGATATCGATTCTCATCCCCACGACATGGGGCCCGCCTCCCTCGTTAAAAGGGGACGGAGGGGACTAAGTCGGTTCCCGCACAGGTGGGGTAAAGACGACTTAATCCCCTCCGTCCCCTTTTTGGGGTTCACCACTGTGAATAGGGGTGACTGGCCAGCGCGACGTTGTAGTAGCGCGCATCGTCGGTGACTTCGGCACCCACCCAATCCGGCAGGTCGATCGCCTGGTCGGCGCTGTCCAGCTCGACCTCGGCCACCACCAGGCCGGCGTTGTCGCCGAGGAACTCGTCCACCTCCCAGGTCAGGCCGGCGTGTTCGACCAGATGACGGCGTTTGTCGATCAGACCACCCACGCACAACGCCAGCAGTGCGCGTGCATCGTCCACCGGGATCGGGTAATCGAACTCCTGGCGGGTATGGCCGATGGTGCGCGACTTCAGGTTCAACGCGGCGTGGTCGCCTTCGATGCGCACCCGCACCGAGGCGTTCTGGGTGCCGCGGTCAAGCGCCCCCATGTCGTTGATGTAGCCCTGCGCCATCGGGATCACCCGGTGCGCGGCGGCGCGCCAGCCATCGCTGCTGACGAGGAATTTGCGTTCGATTTCGATGCCCATCGCACCATTATGCGCGATGGGCATGACAGATCAGCGCTTCTCGAACACCGCGATGCTTTCCACGTGTGCGGTGTGCGGGAACATGTCCATGGCACCGGCGCTGACCAGGGTGAAGCCCTGTTCGTTGACCAGATAGCCGGCATCGCGGGCCAGCGAGCCCGGGTGGCAGCTGACGTAGACGATGCGCTTGAACTGCTTCAGCGGCAGCTGCTGCAGCACTTCGATCGCGCCCGAGCGCGGCGGGTCCAGCAGCAGCTTGTCGAAGCCCTGGCGCATCCACGGCGTGCTGCGCTGGTCCTGGGTCAGGTCGGCGCTGAAGAACTGGGCGTTGGCCAGGCCATTGCGCTCGGCGTTCTCACGGGCACGCGCGACCAGGCCGGCATCGCCTTCCACGCCGACCACTTCGCGCACGCGGCGCGCCAGCGGCAGGGTGAAATTGCCCAGGCCGCAGAACAGGTCCAGCACGCGCTCGTCCTCACCCGGTTCCAGCAGGTCCAGGGCGTGGGCGATCATCTTCTCGTTGAGCTTGGCATTGACCTGGATGAAGTCCAGCGGGCGGAACGCCAGTTCCACGTCCCACGGCGCCAGCCGGAACGACAGCGGCACGCCCTGCCCGTCCAGCGGCTGCACGGTGTCCACGCCGCCGGACTGCAGGTAGATCACGAAGCCATGCTGCTGGCCGAAGGCGGCCCAGGCCGCACGATCGGCGTCGCTGAGCGGCTGCAGGTGGCGCACGGTCAGGACTACGGCCTGGTCACCGGCGATGAACTCGATCTGCGGGATGTCACACTTGCCATCGAGCGATTCGATGAAGGTGGACAGCGCCTCGACCTTGGTGCCGATCTCCGGGATCACGGTCAGGCACTGGCTGAGGTCGGCGACGAAACGCGGATCCTGTTCACGGAAGCCGACCAGGGTCTTGTCCTTCTTCTCGACCCGGCGCACCGAGAAGCGGCCCTTGCGCCGGTAGCCCCAGCTCTCGCCGACCAGCGGCGCCAGCACGGTTCCCGGCTTCACGTGGCCGATGCGCTCCAGGTTGTCCATCAGCACGCGCTGCTTGGCCACGATCTGCTGGTCTTCGTCCAGGTGCTGCAGCACGCAGCCGGCACAGGTGCCGAAGTGCGGGCACTTCGGGGTGACGCGCTGCGGCGAGGCCTTCAGCACTTCCACCGTGCGCGCTTCGTCGAAATGGCGGCTGCGGGCGGTCTGTTCGGCCATGACCACCTCACCCGGCAGTGCGCCGCTGACGAAGGTGACCTTGCCGCCCTCACCCTCACGGCGGGCGACGCCGCGACCATCATGGCTGAGGTCGAGGATCTCGGTCTGGAACGGGGTACGGTCGATGCGGGAGCGGGATCGGGCCACGTGGCAACAGGCTGCGGGCAAAAATGGGGGCGTATTGTCGCAGATCCTGACCGGCAGGGCCCGGACCCGCTTGCGCCCGCCGCCGCCGTGCTTGATGATTGCAACAGCTGACATGGAGGCAGCCCTGATGCAGATGACCCCGCGGGCCAGCCGGCCCCGCTTCCTGCTTGTCGAGGACGACATCATCAGCCGCGGTTTTTTCAAGGCGGCGTTGGAAACGTTACCGGCGGACGTGGACACCGCAGATTCACTGGCCAGTGCGCTGGCGAGCGCCGAACCCGGCGCGCATGACCTGTGGCTGATCGACGTCAACCTGCCGGACGGCAATGGCGCGCAGCTGCTGCGCGAACTGCGCCGTTCACACCCCGATACCCCGGCGTTGGCGCATACCGCCGACGGCGACACCTCCATCCATGCCCGCCTGCGTGAAGCTGGCTTCAGCGACACGCTGGTCAAGCCGCTGGGCCGCGACCAGTTGCTGAAAGCCGTGCGCCGCGCGCTGGTGAACAGCCCCGCGGGGATCTTCGTTGCGCCGGCTCCGGCTGCGGTCGAGCTGCAGGTGCAGGACTGGGACGAGACCGCGGCACTGGCCGCGCTCAATGGCCAGCGCAACCACCTGATAGCCCTGCGCGAGCTGTTCCTGGCCGAGTTGCCGGGGGTACGCGACGCGGTCGAGCAGGCCGTGGACCAGCACGACGAGCGCCAGCTGCGCAGCCAGCTGCACCGGTTGCAGGCCAGTTGTGGCTTCGTCGGCGCGGCACGGCTGGGACGCGCGGTGCGGCAGCTGCATCACGCGCCGGAGTCCGGGCAGGCCCAGGACGGGTTCCGCGCGGCGGTGGCAGCGCTCCTGCACTGAGGGGGGGGCGGCAGGGCTTGCAGCCCTGCACCTGCTTCAAGCCAGAGCAACAGCCGAAGCAACGGCAACAGCAGCCATCCCGTGGGATGGCGGGGCACTGTGGGTATGCGGGGACGGCGCAAGTACGTCCATGTAGCCTTGGTCGCGCCATCCATGGCGCTCACACCCCGCAAACCCACAGTGCCCCGCCTTCGACAGTTGACCGGTGGCCAGTAGATCCACGCCATGCGTGGATGAATCTCTGTCAGATATCGAAATTCAAACTGGGGTCAGATCCGTTTTCCTTCGGAAAACGGATCTGACCCCGTCGGCATGTCCAACAGCTCGCAAGAATCTGTCGAAGGCGGGGTGGGTCCGGTTGCGGGAGTGTCCGCGGCATGGATGCCGCGGCCAAGCCCCCAAGGTGAAGTGACCCCCGAGACTTGGACGGGGTCAAGCGGCCGATTGGGCCTGCTCCCGGTACTTTACCGGGCTCAGGCCTTTCAGTTTCAGTTTGATGCGCTCTTCGTTGTAGTACTGGATGTATTCCACCAGCCCAGCCTCCAGACTCTCGATGCTGTCAAAGCTGTTCAGATAGAAGAACTCCGACTTCAGCGTCCCGAAAAAGCTCTCCATTGCCGCATTGTCCAAGCAGTTGCCACGCCGGGACATGCTTTGCTTCAACGAGTGCTTTTCCAGCATGTGCCGGTAGTTTTCATGCTGGTACTGCCAGCCCTGGTCAGAATGGATCATGGGGCGCTCATCCGGGGAAAGCTTGCTGATGGCCTCCTCCAGCATCTGACCCACCAGATCGAACACGGGCTGGCGCTTGATCTGATAAGCCACGATTTCACCGTTGTAGAGGTCCATGATCGGCGACAGGTACAGCTTCATGCCCTGCACCTTGAACTCGGTCACGTCAGTCACCCACTTCTGGTTGGGCCGCTCGGCCTGGAACTCACGATTGAGGTCATTGCCAACCACAATATTGGCCGCCCCCTTGAAGGCCCGATAGCGCTTCACGCGCACGCGCGATTTCAGGCCCATCTCCCCCATCAGGCGCTGTACCCGCTTGCGATTGGTCCGATGGCCCTGATTGGCCAATTCCAGCGTTACCGTGCGATAGCCATAGCGCCCTTGGCTTTGATCGTAGATTGCACGGATGCGCTCGCGCAGATCTGCCTCGTCCTGATCCGGATGGGCCAGGACATGGTTCTGGTAATAGAACGTACTGCGTGACAGCTCTGCCGCTTCGAGCAGAAGCGACAGCGTATGAACCTGCCTCAATCCTTGGATGGCTTGCGCTTTGCGTCTCGCGCCGCCTGCTCTTCCCGGATCAAGGCATCGAGTTTTTTTAGGTAGTCGGTCTCCGCGCGCAGATAGGCGACTTCCTTGAGCAGCTCATCGCGGCTCATATCCTCAGGTGGCTTGGACGAACGGGTCTTTTTCATCGGCTTTCGGGGCGGCGGCAGGGGCGGTGCCAACGCTTGGGCACCGCCCTGAGCATACAGGCGCCGCCACTGCCCCACTGCGCCGGCATCACCAATCTGAAAGTAGGTGGTGGCTTCGCGCCCGGACATGCCGTCCTGGCTCATCTTCTCCAGGACAGCCAGCTTGAACGCGAGGTCATAGGACCGGGCCTGGCGGTGAAACCCGCGCCAACCGTGCAGCCGATAGGTCGCCACCCAGCGCCTGACCGTGGAAAACTCCAGGCTGTGGCGACGAGCAACGGCTTTGACCGATGTGGAGGTCTTGCAGGCCTCTTTGGCGACCTGCAGTTTGAAACGCGCGTCGTATCTGTTCATGTATCCCTCGGGGTTGGATCTGGTGTCCAACTCCCGGGGGTCACTTCAAGGACGGGTTTACGGCGTCTCCCGCAACCGGACCCACCCCGCCGACCCACGGATAACCAGCTTTTGCTTTTGACGTTGACGTTGATTCGGCAGGTGCAGGGCTGCAAGCCCTGCCGAACATCCCCTACCTGCGGGGCGCGAGCTGCTCGAGCATTTCCCAGGACTTCAGGCCGCGGGCGCCCAGGTGATGGGCCAGCACCCGCCGCATCGGCAGACGCAGGCTGGCCAGGTCGGCGGCATGGGGCTCTTCGTCGGCCGCCAACGCCAGCAGCGCCGAGCCAGTCGCCGCCGCCCGGCGTTCCCCACCGCGCTCGCTCAGCAGGCGCTGCGCGCCTTCCTGCGGATCCAGTTCGTAGCGCGCGGCCGGGTCGATCGGCTGGCCGTCGCTCGCGCTGTCCAGATCGAAACCCAGGCCCAGCGCGGACAGCAGCTCGCGTTCGAAGCGACGCAGGGTCCAGGCCAGGCCGGCGCCCACGGCCAGCCGCGCACGTGCCTCGCCGTAGGCCAGGTACAACTCAGGCAGCGGGTCCTGGCGCGGGGCCAAGCGCAGGGTCAGTTCACTCAGGTAGAAGCCGGCCAGCATCGCCTGGCCGACCAGGCGTGGCGCGGCATCCAGCGCCTCGGCACCCCGCAGCTGGGCCAGTTCGCCCCGCTGCTGGGCACTGAAGCGGATCCACTGCAGCGGCTGCAGAGCAGCGCGCAGCACCTGTCCCTTGGCGGTGGATACGCCACGCGCGAGCAGGCCGATCCGGCCATGCTGCGCACTCAACACTTCGACCAGCAGACTGGTCTCGCGGTAGGCCCGTGCGTGCAGCACGAAGCCAGTGTCGTCCTCGATCATCATCGAAGCGACCGCAACGGCTTACTCGTAACCGAAGGCCTTCAGTGCGGCCTCGTCGTCGGACCAGCCTTCACGCACGCGCACCCAGGTCTCCAGGAACACCTTGGCTCCGAACAGACGTTCCATCTGCAGGCGGGACTTGGCACCAATCTCCTTCAGCCGGGTGCCACCCTTGCCGATCACGATCGCCTTCTGGCCCTCGCGCTCGACCCAGATCACCGCGCCGATGCGCAGCAGGTTGCCATCTTCGGTGAAGCGCTCGATTTCCACGGTGGTCGCGTACGGCAGTTCCTCGCCGAGCTGGCGCATCAGCTGCTCACGCACCAGCTCGCCGGCCAGGAAACGCTGGCTGCGGTCGGTGATCTCGTCTTCGCCGAACATCGGCGGCGCTTCCGGCAACAGCGCCAGTACGTCACGTACCAGTGCTTCCAGACCGTTGCGCTTCTGCGCCGAGATCGGGTGCACGGACGAGAAGTCGCGGCCGGCCGTGACTTCCTGCAGGAACGGCAGCAGCGCGCCCTTGTCCTTCAGACGGTCGATCTTGTTGACCACCAGCACCACCGGGATACCGGCGTCGCGCAGAACATTGAAGGCCAGGCTGTCTTCTTCGTCCCAGCGACCGGCTTCGATCACCAGCAGGCCGGCATCGACGCCTTCCAGCGAGCCGCGCGCGGCGCGGTTCATCACCCGGTTCATCGCCCGCTTCTGCACCTTGTGCAGGCCGGGGGTGTCGACCAGCACCAACTGGCCTTCCGGATAGGTGGCGATGCCCAGCAGGCGATGGCGCGTGGTCTGCGGGCGGTTGGAAACGATGCTGACCTTGGCGCCGACCAGGGCATTGGTCAGGGTCGATTTGCCCACGTTCGGGCGGCCGATGACGGCCACGCTGCCGCAATGATGGGAAGTTTGTTCGCTCACTTGGAATCCAGTTGTTCTAGGACGGCTGCAGCCGCCTGTTGTTCGGCAAGCCGCCGCGAGGCGCCTTCGCCCTCGATGCTGGCGGCCGGGTCGGCTACGTTGCAGCGTACCCGGAAGTGCTTGGCGTGGTCGTCACCGGATTCTGACACCAGTTCATACTGCGGCAACGCCTTCTGTCGGGCCTGCAGCCATTCCTGCAGGCGGGTCTTGGGGTCCTTCTCGGGTCGGCCGGAGGCCGGCAGCGCCTCGATCGAAGCACTGAACCAGGGCAGTACCACCGCCCGGCAGGCCTCGAAGCCGGCATCCAGGTAGATCGCGGCCACCACGGCTTCCACCGCATCGGCCAGGATCGAGTCGCGGCGATGACCGCCGGACTTCATTTCGCCCGGGCCCAGGGTCAGCCGCTCGCCCAGTTCCAGGGTGCGCCCGATCACCGCCAGCGCGCCTTCACGCACCAGCTCGGCACGGGCACGGGTCATCGCCCCTTCGTCAGCCTTGGGCCAACGTCGGTACAACGCCTCGGCCGCCATCATGTTGACGATGCTGTCGCCGAGGAACTCCAGGCGCTCGTTGTGCGGCGCACCGGCACTGCGATGCGTCAGCGCCTGCTTGAGCAGGGCCGGGTCGCTGAAGGCATGACCAATCAGGTCGCCACGTTGGATGAATTTACTGGGCACCGCTTCGTGTCAGGTCCTGGGAAGAATCGAATTTGCCAACCACATCGAGGTTGCCGATCAGCTGACGGCGCACTTCGTAGTTGACCTTGAGGGTCCAGCCATTGTCGCGACGGTCGAACTTCACGTTGGCCGGCTTCACATTGTCCGAGTAGTTGATGTACAGGCGCTTGAAGAACAGGTCCTGGATGCGCGCCGGCTCCATGCTGCCCACGCCCGGCTCGTTGGCCAGGCTTTTCATCGCCGAGCGCACCGCGTAGTACTCCTGGTACATCGGGAACAGCTTCATGCCGATGTAGAGGAAGAAGCCAACCACGATCAGGACCGTCAGGAACGAGGTCAGGGTCATGCCACGCTGCGTGTTCATCGTCTTCATTGCGTTCTCCCCAGATACGCGTTGGATGTGAAAATACCCGGTTGATGCCCGGTCAGTTGATGCTCGAGCCGATCCGCGACGGCTCGAAGCCATCCTTGCAGAACCAGCCCTGGCAGTTCAGCCAGATCAGGAAGGCCTTGCCGCGCAGGTTCTCTTCTGGCAGCAGGCCCCAGAAACGGCCATCGTCACTGTTGTCACGGTTGTCGCCCATCACCAGGTACTTGCCGGCCGGCACGGTCCACTGGCCCTGGCCACGCGGATAGTCGGTCTCCAGCACCGTGTGGGTGCGGCCCGGCAGGTGCTCGACCAGCAGGTTGGCGCCCTCGCCCTGGCCCTTGTGGCCGGCGTAGATGCCCTTGTTGTCGTACTTCAGCGGCTCGCCGTTGAGGATCACGCCGTCGCCTTCGAAGACCACGGTGTCACCCGGCACGCCGATCACGCGCTTGATGAAATTCTCGCCCTTGGCCGGATCGTTCTCGCCATGGCCGGGGAAGTGGAACACCACCACGTCACCACGCGAGGGCTCGCCAACCGGCACGAACTTGGTGTTGCTGATCGGCAGGCGCAGGCCGTAGGAGAACTTGTTGACCAGGATGAAATCGCCGATCAGCAGGTTCGGCATCATCGAGCTGGACGGGATCTTGTACGGCTCGGCGATGAAACTGCGCACGATCAGCACGATCGCCAGCACCGGGAAGAACGCACGCGAGTAGTCCACCAGCACCGGCTCGGAATCGAGCAGGCCGGCGCGCTGGGCGCGCCGCTTGGCAAGGTACAGCTTGTCCGCGAGCAGGATCAGGCCCGAGGCCAGGGTCAGCACGACCAGGAGGATCTCAAACAGTTTCATTCAGGGTCCTTTGCAACGTCACCGGACGACCGGCCCCGCAGGGCCGGTGCGGGCTTACTTGTTGTCCATCTGCAGCACGGCCAGGAACGCTTCCTGCGGGATCTCCACGCGGCCGACCTGCTTCATGCGCTTCTTGCCTTCCTTCTGCTTTTCCAGAAGCTTCTTCTTGCGCGAAACGTCGCCACCATAGCACTTGGCCAGCACGTTCTTGCGCATGGCCTTGACCGTGGTACGGGCGATGATCTGCGAGCCGACGGCGGCCTGGATGGCCACGTCGAACATCTGGCGCGGGATCAGGTCCTTCATCTTCTCGCAAAGCTCGCGGCCGCGGCGGTCGGCATGGCTGCGGTGCACGATCAGCGACAGCGCATCGACCTTGTCACCGTTGATCAGCACATCCACGCGCACGAACGGACCGGCGTCGAAGCGCACGAAGTGGTAGTCCAGCGAGGCATAGCCACGGCTGACCGACTTCAGCTTGTCGAAGAAGTCCAGCACCACTTCGGCCATCGGCAGCTCGTAGCTGATCTGCACCTGGCTGCCCAGGTAGTTGATGCCGATCTGGCTGCCGCGCTTTTCTTCGCACAGCTTGATGATGTTGCCGATGTACTCCTCGGGGGTGAGCACGTTGGCACGGATGATCGGCTCGCGGATCTCCTCGACCTGGTTCACCGGCGGCAGCTTGGCCGGGTTGTCCATGTTGATGATCGAGCCATCGGTCTTCAGGACTTCATACACCACCGTCGGCGCGGTGCTGATCAGGTCCAGGTTGTATTCGCGCTCCAGGCGCTCCTGCACGATTTCCATGTGCAGCATGCCGAGGAAACCGCAGCGGAAGCCGAAGCCCATCGCCTCGGAGCTTTCCGGCTCGAAGCGCAGCGCGGCATCGTTCAGGCGCAGCTTGTCCAGCGCTTCGCGCAGGTCCGGATAGTCCTCGGCATCGACCGGGAACAGGCCGGCGAACACGCGCGGCTGCATTTCCTGGAAGCCCGGCAGTGGCTTCGGTGCCGGGTCGCCGGCCAGGGTCAGGGTGTCGCCGACCGGCGCACCGTGCACGTCCTTGATGCTGGCGGTGACCCAGCCCACTTCACCTGCACGCAGCGCCGGCAGCACCTTGCGCTTCGGGGTGAACACGCCGACGTTGTCGACCTGGTGGTTGCGGCCGGTGGACATCACCTGCAGCTTGTCACCGGCCTTGATCTCGCCCTGCATCACGCGCACAAGCGAGACCACGCCCAGGTAGTTGTCGAACCAGGAGTCGATGATCAGCGCCTGCAGCTTCTCGGTGTCGCGCGGCTTCGGCGGCGGAATGCGGTGCACGATCGCTTCCAGCACGTCCTGCACGTTCAGGCCGGTCTTGGCACTGACCGGCACGGCGTCGGAGGCGTCAATGCCGATCACGGCCTCGATTTCGGCCTTGGCGCGCTCGATGTCGGCGGTGGGCAGGTCGATCTTGTTGATCACCGGCACCACTTCCAGGCCCTGCTCCACGGCGGTGTAGCAGTTGGCCACCGACTGCGCTTCCACGCCCTGGGCCGCATCGACCACCAGCAGCGCGCCTTCGCAGGCGGCCAGCGAGCGGCTGACTTCATAGGAGAAGTCGACGTGGCCGGGGGTGTCGATGAAGTTCAGATGGTAGGTCTGCCCGTCCTTGGCCAGGTACGGCAGCGACACCGACTGCGCCTTGATCGTGATGCCACGCTCGCGCTCGATCGGGTTGGAGTCGAGCACCTGCGCTTCCATCTCGCGGGCCTGCAGGCCACCACAGAGCTGGATGATGCGGTCGGCCAGCGTGGACTTGCCGTGGTCGACATGGGCGATGATGGAGAAGTTGCGGATGTTCCGCATCGAATCAGAAGACATAGGTGGCGGCGGCGCGCGGCGTCGTCAGGGTAACGGTCGATTATCGCATGCCCGGCGCCCGCCCGCGAAAACGGCCTCATCGGACCGGGTCCGGAACGGCCGAAGCCCCGCCGGGGCGGGGCTTCGGAGGAGAAGCAGGGGCCGCCGAAGCGGCCCCGGCAGGCCTTACTGGCCGGCCTTGACCGCTACGAACGCGCTGTTGCCGCTGCCGGTGCGTACCAGCAGCATCACCACGTCGCCCTTCTTGTAGCTGGACAGCGCGCGGTTCAGCGCGTCCACGCTGCCGACCTGGGTGCTGGCCACCTGCAGGATCACCATGCCCGGAGACAGGCCCGCATCACGCGCGCCCTGGCCCTTGACCCCGGTGATGCGCACGCCTTCGCCCGATTCCAGGCCCAGCTGCTTGCGCTGCGGCGCGGTCAGGTCACTGACGTCCAGCCCCAGCAGGGCATTGGCGCCGGCCTGCGGCGCCGCATCGCTGTCGCCGGTGGCCGGGCCACGCGAACTGGCCTGCCCGTCTTCGGTCAGGGCGGTCAGGGTGGCGCTGAGGTCACGCGGCTTGCCATCTCGGATCACGCCCAGGGTGACCCGGCTGCCCGGTGCCATCGCGCCGATCAGCGGCGGCAGGTCGGACCAGCTGTTGACCGGCGCGCCGTTCACCGAGCGGATCACATCGCCGATCTTCACCCCGGCCCGGGCTGCAGCCGAATCCGGCACGATCTGGTTGACCAGGGCGCCGCGGCTGTCCGGCAGGCCCATCGCCTGCGCCTTCAGGCCGTCGATTTCCTGCACCACCGCGCCGAGCTGGCCGCGGGTGACCTTGCCGGTCTTCTTGATCTGCTCGACCGCACTCATCGCCAGGTCGATCGGGATCGCGAAGCTGATGCCCATGTAGCCGCCCGACGCGGAGAATATCTGCGAATTGATGCCGACCACTTCGCCACGGGTGTTCAGCAGCGGGCCACCGGAGTTGCCCTGGTTGATCGCCACGTCGGTCTGGATGAAGGGCACGTAACGCTGGTCCGGACCGCCGGTGCTGCGGCCGAGGGCGCTGACCACGCCGGCAGTGACCGAGTGATCGAGGCCGAACGGCGAGCCGATCGCGACCACCCACTGACCCGGCTTGAGGGAGTTGGAGTCGCCAACGCGCACGGTCGGCAGGTTCTTGCCGTCGATCTTCAGCAGTGCGACATCGTACTGCTGGTCGCTGCCCACCACTTTCGCGGTGAACTCACGGCGGTCACCCAGCTTGACCTTCACCTCGCTGGCATCGGCCACCACGTGGTAGTTGGTCAGCACATAACCATCGGGCGAGATGATGAAGCCCGAGCCCATGCCGCGGCCCTTGATGCTGGGGCCACCGTCCGGGCCGCCCGGGCCCTGCCCCGGCATCGGGAAATCCGGACCGAAGAAGCGGCGGAAGAACTCCGGCATGTCATCGCCGCCGCCCATCGGGCCCCGTGAGGCCTGGCGGTTGTTGCGGACGATGGTGGTGTCGACGTTGACCACGCCAGGCCCGACCTGTTCGACCAGATTGGTGAAGTCAGGCAGGCCCGTGACCAGCGGCTGGGCCGGCGCCCGCGGCGCGGCGGCCGGCGCGGCCTGGGTCTGGGCGGCCGGAGCCGGGGCCTGCGCGCAGGCCATCAACGGCAGGGTCAGGGCCAGCAGGCCCATGGCCTGCGTGCGGAGTCGGGGAGTCATCGGACGGCAACCTCCGGATCGGATGGAAAGAGGAATACGGGCCCCGCCGACGGCGGGGCATGAAAGCGCCCGGCTCAGTCGCGCGGGCGCGGCGGCACCGGCAGGTCGTCCTGCAGGCGCGGCTCGAACGGGTAGAACGCCGCGCCCCCGGCATGGGCCGGGAAGCTCGCATTGAGCGCGCCGCCGGCAGCGGGCGCCAGGCTGGAGCGCGGCCACGGTCGCGCCTGCAGGCCACCGACCTCACCGAACGGCATGTTGCGGCTGGCATTGGCCGGCACGGTCGGGGTCAACGGTGCCTGTGCGGCGGCCACAGCGCGTTGCGGCATGTCCTCACGCTGGGCGGCACGCGCGGCCTGCTGGCTGCGGGTAACGCTGGCGCGACGGGTGTCCTGGCGACGGCTGGACGCAGCCATGGCCACTGCCGGTACACCGGCCACGGCCATTGCGGCGCCATCCACCGAAGCTTCGGTCACCGGAGCCGGCGTCGTCGGTGCCGGCGCGAGTTCGGCCTGGCTGGCGATCACCTGCGGTGCCGACGGCTCGCCCGGGGTGGCCTCCTTCAGCTTCTCACCGCCCATGAACAGGGCCACCGCCGCCACCGATGCGGCCAGTGCGGCGCCACCGCCCCAGGCCCGCCAACCACTACGGCGTACCTGACGACGCGGCTCGGCCTGCGGCGCCGGTTCGGCGGCGATGGCGGCGGCCACGGCCGCGCTGAAGCCGGCCGGCGCCAGCGCCGAGGCCTGTCCGCGCATCACGTCGCCCAGCAGCTGCCAGCGTTCCTGGCAGCCGGCCAGCTCGGGGTCGTGCTCCATCCGGCGCAGCAGGAAGCGCGCTTCATCGGCGCCCAGCTCGCCATCGACCAGGGCCGACAGCTGCTCGCGATGGCGCTGGTCCAGGCGCTGCCCGGCGGGCGATTGGTGGTTCTGCGATTCGTTGAACGGATTACTGGTCATACGCGGCTCTTCTCACGGGTGGCGCTGCCGATGTCCAACAGCGGCCGGAGTTCGGTGTCGATCGCCTCGCGCGCCCGGAAGATCCGTGAGCGCACGGTGCCGATCGGGCACCCCATTTTCTGCGCGATATCCTCGTAACTCAGGCCTTCCACCTCGCGCAGGGTGATCGCCAACCGGAGCTCTTCCGGCAGCGCGTTGACGGCCTTCATTACCGTCTGTTCCAGTTCCTGGCGCATCAACTCGCGTTCGGGCGTGTCGGTGTCGCGCAGGCGCGTCCCGCTGTCGAACTGTTCGGCATCCCCGATGTCGATGTCATCGGTCGGCGGTCGGCGATTGTGTGAAGCCAGGTAGTTTTTGGCGGTATTCACGGCGATTCGATGCAACCAGGTTGAGAACTGGGCATCGCCACGGAAACTTCCGATCGCGCGGTAGGCACGGATGAAAGTGTCCTGGGCGACGTCCTGACATTCGCTCCAGTCGGCGATGTAGCGACCGACAAGGGCCACCACGCGATGCTGGTACTTGCGCACCAGGACATCAAACGCGGCGCTCTCGCCGTGCTGCACGCGCCGGACCAGTTCCAGATCCAGCTCCTGAGGTGTATCAACATCGGCCATGAGGGGCCGCACTCCTGTCAGCCCAACCGACGTCGGGCAATGAGACTGCCAATCCCGGGAAAAGTTCAGTCGCCGATCACCTGGCGCCGCACCAGCTTTTAACCACCGTTCCGTTAGCGTTCCGGTCCACGGCCATGGATCCGGGGTCGCCACTCCCCTGCTATTGGGATTTGACGCGGGGGAAACAACCTCTGGATCATAGCCGCTTCTCCATACACAACCGGATGGAACGTCCATGCTCTCAGGCTTCGATGGTCTCCGCTTCAGCCACTGGCACCCCGAGATCCGCGACGACGGCGTGGTGGTTCTCTCCCTGGATCGTCAGGACAGCAGCGTCAACGCCATGTCGCAGGACGTGCTGCTGGAACTGGGCGACCTGCTCGAGCGCATTGCACTGGACCCGCCCAAGGGCGTGGTGATCCAGTCGCTGAAGAAGGCCGGCTTCATTGCCGGTGCGGACCTGAAGGAGTTCCAGGAGTTCGACCGCCGCGGCACCGTCAACGACGCCATCCGCCGCGGCCAGGCCACTTACCAGAAGCTGGCCGAGCTGCCCTGCCCGACCGTGGCGGCCATCCACGGCCACTGCCTGGGCGGCGGCACCGAACTGGCACTGGCCTGCCGCTACCGCGTGGCCTCCAATGACAGCAGCACGCGCATCGGCCTGCCGGAAACCCAGCTGGGCATCTTCCCCGGCTGGGGCGGCAGCGCGCGCCTGCCGCAGCTGGTCGGTGCGCCGGCAGCGATGGACATGATGCTGACCGGCCGCACCTTGTCGGCCTCGGCCGCGCGTGGCATCGGCCTGGTCGACAAGGTGGTGGCGCCGGCGGTGGTGCTCGACACCGCCGTGGCGCTGGCGCTGTCCGGCACCACCCGCCCGTTCAAGCAGCGCGCGACGGCCTGGGCCACCAACACCTGGCTGGCACGCACTTTGCTGGCACCGCAGATGGTCAAGCAGGTCGCACGCAAAGCCAAGAAGGACCAGTACCCGGCGCCCTACGCGCTGATCAGCACCTGGCAGCGCAGCGGCGGCAAGCCGATCCAGGCGCGCCTGGATGCCGAACGCCGCGCAGTGGTGAAGCTGGCCAGCACGCCGACCGCGCGCAACCTGATCCGCATCTTCTTCCTGACCGAGCGCCTGAAGGGCCTGGGCGGCGGTGACTCCGGCATCCGCCACGTGCACGTGGTCGGCGCCGGCGTGATGGGCGGCGATATCGCCGCGTGGGCCGCCTACAAGGGCTTCGAGGTGACTCTGCAGGACCGCGAGCAGCGCTTCATCGACCCGGCAATGGAACGCGCACAGGCGCTGTTCGCCAAGAAGGTGCGCGACGAGAGCAAGCGCCCCGCCGTGGCCGCGCGCCTGCGTGCCGATCTGGAAGGCAACGGCGTGGCCGAGGCCGACCTGGTGATCGAAGCAATCATCGAGAACCCGGAAGCCAAGCGTGCGCTGTACCAGACGCTCGAACCGAAGATGAAGCAGGACGCGCTGCTGACCACCAATACTTCGTCGATTCCGCTGGTGGAACTGCGCGACCACATCCAGCGCCCGGCGCAGTTCGCTGGCCTGCACTATTTCAACCCGGTTGCGCAGATGCCGCTGGTGGAGATCATTCATCACGACGGCATGGCGCCGGAGACCGAGCGCCGCCTGGCCGCGTTCTGCAAGGCGCTGGGCAAATTCCCCGTGCCGGTGGCCGGCAGCCCGGGCTTCCTGGTCAACCGCGTGCTGTTCCCGTACATGCTGGAAGCCGCCACCGCGTATGCCGAGGGCATTCCGGGCCCGGTGATCGACAAGGCCGCAGTGAAATTCGGCATGCCGATGGGCCCGATCGAACTGATCGACACCGTGGGCCTGGACGTGGCCGCAGGCGTCGGCCGCGAACTGGCGCCGTTCCTGGGCCTGCAGATTCCGGCCGCACTGCAGACGGTGGAACCGGACAAGCGTGGCAAGAAGGACGGCCAGGGCATCTACACCTGGGAAAACGGCAAGCCGAAGAAGCCGGACGTGGCCAGCGATTACCAGGCCCCGGCCGATCTGGAGGACCGCCTGATCCTGCCGCTGTTGAACGAGGCCGTGGCGTGCCTGCACGAGGGCGTGGTGGCCGATGCGGACCTGCTGGATGCGGGCGTGATCTTCGGTACCGGTTTCGCCCCGTTCCGTGGCGGTCCGATCCAGCACATCCGTGCGGTGGGTGCCGATGCGATTGTCGAGCGGTTGAAGGCATTGCAGCAGCGCCATGGCGACCGTTTCGCCCCGCGCCCCGGCTGGGACAACCCCGCCCTGCGCGAACCAGTGGTTTGAGTTTATCGGCCGGGCCTGCGGCCCGGCACCCGCAGAGGCAACCGCCGAAGCAAAAGCCAGAGCCAGAGCCAAAGCGGCTCTGGCTTTTCTGTTTGTTGGGCGGGGCGGTGTCGGGTTGCGGGGACGCCGTAAACCCGTCCTTGGGGGCTTGGCCGCGGCATCCATGCCGCGGACACCCCGCAACCCGACACCGCCCCACCCCTGACAGTTTCCCGGTGACGGTGGGTGAACTGCGATGGCTGGTAGATGTCGACGTTGGTCGGCACGGATCATTACGAACTGGTGGGTGTCGACCTTGGTCGACACCAGGAGCGAAGCGACCGGCGTTTGATTCTGACTTTGATTTTCTTTTTTCTTCTCCGTGGCTGGACGCACACGGAAACTGTCAGAGGCCGGGCGGGTGGGTGGCGCAGGGGCGTGAGCCGCATGGATGCGGCGATCGAGCTTACATGGACGTACTTGCAGCGCCCCCTGCGCCACCCACCCGCCCGGCCAAGCGCGGCTTCTGCTTTTGCCTTCAGCGACCAACCAGCCAGCCACGAGGGGCTGCGCCGTTGGCTGGAACAACCTGTTACCCATACGGGGCATGTGCCCGTCACAGCTGCATGCGATGCTGATCACCTGATCCCTGCCAGCGAGAACGCCCGCATGACCACCATCATCGCCCCGCGCGTGCACGACATCGGCGGCCTCGAAGTCCGTCGCGCCGTCCCCACCCTGCAGGCGCGCAGCATCGGCTCGTTCGTGTTCGTCGACCAGATGGGCCCGGCACTCATGCACCCCGGCACCGCCATCGACGTGCGCCCGCATCCACATATCGGCCTGGCCACCGTGACCTACCTGTGGTCGGGCGCGATCGGCCACCGCGACACGCTGGGGTCGGACCAGGTGATCCGTCCCGGTGACGTCAACTGGATGACCGCCGGCCGCGGCATCGCCCATTCCGAGCGCACGCCACAACCGGACCGCGACCATGACAACCCGATCCATGGCATGCAGACCTGGGTGGCGTTGCCGAAGTCGCATGAGGAAATCGAACCGGCCTTCTACCACCATGCCGCGGCCACCCTCCCCGAGCAGCGCCGCAATGGTGCCTGGCTGCGGGTGATCGCCGGGCGCGCCTATGGCGAGGAATCGCCGGTGAAGGTGTTCGCCGACACCCTCAACGTAGCGATCGACCTCGACCCGGATGCGGAGATCGATATCGACAATGGCCACCGCGAGCGCGCGTTGTACATCCTCGAAGGCGATGCGCAATTGGACGGCGTGGACATCCCCGCCCAGCACCCGGTGATCCCCGAAGCCGGTGCGATAGGTCGCCTGCGCGCGAAGACGCCGGTGAAGGCGATGCTGTTCGGTGGCGAGCCGCTGGATGGCCCGCGTCACCTGTGGTGGAACTTCGTGTCCAGCTCGAAGGAGCGCATCGAGCAGGCCAAGCACGACTGGGAGGCCGGTCGCTTCGGCACCATCCCGGGCGACGACAAGGAGTTCATCCCGCTGCCGCAGTACTGAACATCGCGTGTTGCACACATCCGAAGGTGTATCCCTGCACCCGGCGTTGACACTACAGTCACCCGCTGATCACTGAAATGTGACATAAATCACACTTTCAACCGTCAAAGGAGTGCAACACATGAGCATGGGTAAACGCTTGTCCGCCGAGTTCCTCGGCACGTTCTGGCTGGTTCTGGGTGGCTGTGGCAGCGCGGTGCTGGCCGCCAAGTTCGGTGGTGACGGCAATCCGCTGGGTATCGGTTTCCTCGGCGTGGCGCTCGCCTTCGGCCTGACCGTGGTGACCGGCGCCTATGCGTTCGGCCACATCTCCGGCGCGCACTTCAACCCGGCAGTCAGCGTCGGGCTGTGGGCTGGCGGCCGCTTCCCGACCAAGGACCTGGTGCCGTACATCATCGCCCAGGTCGCCGGCGGCCTGCTGGCCGGCTTCATCCTGCTGCAGATCGCCTCCGGCGCCAGTGGCTTCGCCATTGATGGCAGCCAGGCCGGTGCGTTCGCCAGCAACGGCTATGGCGCGCTGTCGCCCGGCGGCTACAGCGTTGCGGCCGCCTTCCTGTGCGAGGTGGTACTGACGGCGGTGTTCCTGATCGTGATCATGGGCGCCACCCATGGCAAGGCGCCTGCCGGCTTCGCGCCGCTGGCGATCGGCCTGTCGCTGACCCTGATCCACCTGATCAGCATCCCGGTCACCAACACCTCGGTGAACCCAGCCCGCTCCACGGCGGTGGCCTTCTTCGCCGGCAGCGGCGCGGTCAGCCAGTTGTGGCTGTTCTGGGTCGCTCCGCTGCTGGGCGGCGCGATCGGCGGCATCATTTACAAGTGGATCGGCAACGACCGCTGAGGCCTGCGGACCATTGCGGCCGACCTTCGGCCGCAATGGTTACGCTTGTAACCGCAATTTGTGCGATTGCTCACGTTCCGTTAAGGTTGAGTTGACCGTCCGTGCACATGCCGGCCGGGGTGGCATCCGGGGATGGGATGCCAAGGCTGCCGGTCCATCCGGCGGAGCCAACGACACACCACCTTGGGGGATGCATGAAGTTCGCGCCTGTAGTGTTGTCGAGCCTGCTGTTCGCTGCGGCCCAGGCCGCTGCGCAGGCTCCCACCGAATGTCCTTCATTGCCGGCCAGCAGTGGCCTGCAGTGGCAACAGCAGGCACAGGCCGATTTCCTGGTCTGCCGCGCCAGCACCGGGGACGGCCGCGAGGTACTGAGCCTGATGCTCAGTGCGCGCGATCCCAACCTTCCATTGAACCGCTCGCTGCGCCAGGAAAAGGGCAGCTTCGGCGGTGAGTCGCTGTACTGGTACCAGCCCGATCTGGGAGGCCAGCAGCCGCCCGGCTATGCCGAGCGCCGCATCAGTGTGGTCAAGCTCGACAAAGGGCGTTACGCGCAGATTTCGCTGTATCCGGACAGCGCCCAGGAACTGGGCTCGCTGCAGCAGCTGGCGCAGGGCATGAGCCTGACCCCGTCGGCCGTGGCCGCGGGGCGCTGAAGGTGACGGGGATGACTGCCTGGCAGCATCCCCGCAATGCGACCCGATCCGACGGTAGTGCCGGCCGCTGGCCGGCAAACGCTTCGATCCCGATCAGAAGAGGTTGCCGGCCAGCGGCCGGCACTCCCTCAGAACTTGCCTTCCTGGAAATCGACGAAGGCCTGCATCAGTTCCTGCCGTGTGTTCATCACGAACGGCCCGTGGCGCATCACCGGTTCGCGCAGCGGACGGCCGGCCACCAGGATCAACCGCGCACCTTCGCTGCCGGCCGAGATGTGCAACTGCTCGCCACCTCCCAGCACCGCCAGTTCCTGGCGGGCAACGTCGCGCGCGGCATCCTGCTCACCCACGGTCATCGCACCTTCGAACACGTAGGCAAACACGTTGTGCCCTTCCGGCAGCGCATAGGTCCAGGCACGGTCCGGCGCCAGCGTGATGTCGAGATAGAGCGGATCGGTGGCCGGCTGCACGATCGGGCCATCGGTGCCGTCCACGCTGCCAGCAATCACCTTCACCTCCACGCCCGGCTCCGGGTGCACCACGGGAATGCGCTCGGGCGCGAATTCCTGGTACTTCGGATCCGTCATCTTGTCCTTCGCCGGCAGGTTCACCCACAACTGGAAGCCGCGCATCTGCCCGCTTTCCTGCTCGGGCATTTCCGAATGCACCAGGCCGCGGCCTGCGGTCATCCACTGCACGCTGCCAGGGGTCAGCAGGCCTTCGTTGCCGTGGTTGTCGCGATGCCGCATGCGGCCGTCGAGCATGTAAGTGACGGTCTCGAAACCACGATGCGGATGCTCCGGGAAGCCGGCGATGTAGTCCTCGGCACGGTCGGTGCCGAATTCATCGAGCAGCAGGAACGGATCCAGGTCCGGCAGCGTCGGGCCACCAATGACGCGGGTCAGGCGCACGCCGGCACCGTCGGAGGTGGGCATGCCACGGATGGTCCGCAGCACGCGGACCGGTTCGGGAAAGCTCATGGCGACTCCTGTTGGATGGATGCCACTGAAGATGGACGCCACACGGCTGCACGCCAATGGACGGCGCCGCAACCGATTGTTCCATCCCTGATGTTCGCTGCACGTCAGCACAACAAACGTACGACCAAAGTACTACCGCCGATTCGTCCTGTGCCAATTGACCCTGTCGAGGGCACGCGGGACTCTTTGTCTGTCTTTCCGGGAGAGAGCACCTCATGAAAGGGTTTTCCAAACTGGGCTGGGCGGTACTCGCCCTGCTCGGCGCATTCTGTCTGGGCACCGTGGCCCTGCGCCGCGGCGAACACATCAACGCACTGTGGATCGTGGTGGCAGCGGTTTCGCTGTACCTGGTCGCCTACCGCTTCTACAGCCTGTCCATCGCCAACAAGGTGATGCAGCTGGATCCGACCCGGGCCACCCCGGCGGTGATCAACAACGATGGCCTGGACTACGTGCCGACCAACAAGCACGTGCTGTTCGGCCACCACTTTGCCGCCATCGCCGGTGCCGGCCCGCTGGTCGGCCCGGTGCTGGCCGCGCAGATGGGCTACCTGCCGGGCCTGCTGTGGCTGGTGGTGGGCGTGGTGCTGGCCGGTGCGGTGCAGGACTTCATGGTCCTGTTCCTGTCCAGCCGCCGCAACGGTCGCTCGCTGGGCGATCTGGTGCGGGAAGAGATGGGCCAGGTGCCCGGCACCATTGCGTTGTTCGGTGCGTTCCTGATCATGATCATCATCCTGGCGGTACTGGCGATGGTGGTGGTCAAGGCGCTGGCCGAAAGCCCGTGGGGCATGTTCACGGTGATCGCGACGATGCCCATCGCGATCCTGATGGGCGTGTACATGCGCTACATCCGCCCCGGCAAGATCGGCGAGATCTCGGTGGTCGGCCTGATCCTGCTGCTGGCTGCGATCTGGTACGGCGGCAAGGTCGCCGCCGACCCGGTCTGGGGCCCGGCGTTCACCTTCACCGGCACCCAGATCACCTGGATGCTGATCGGCTACGGCTTCGTCGCCTCGGTGCTGCCGGTGTGGCTGCTGCTGGCCCCGCGTGATTACCTGTCGACCTTCCTCAAGATCGGCACCATCATCGCGCTGGCCATCGGCATCCTGGTGGTGATGCCGGAACTGAAGATGCCGGCGCTGACCCAGTTCGCCGCCAGCGGTGATGGTCCGGTGTGGAAGGGCGGCATGTTCCCGTTCCTGTTCATCACCATCGCCTGCGGTGCGGTCTCTGGTTTCCATGCCCTGATTTCCTCGGGCACCACGCCGAAGCTGCTGGCCAATGAAGCGCACATGCGCTACATCGGCTACGGCGGCATGCTGATGGAATCGTTCGTAGCGGTGATGGCACTGGTGGCCGCATCGATCATCGACCCGGGCATCTACTTCGCGATGAACAGCCCGGCCGCGGTGATCGGTGCCGACGCGGCCTCGGCGGCGCACTACATCACCAACACCTGGGGCTTCACCATCACCCCCGAACAGCTGACTGCGACCGCGGCGGCGATCGGCGAACCGACCATCCTGCATCGTGCCGGTGGTGCGCCGACACTGGCGGTGGGCATCGCGCAGATCCTGCACGAAGCAATTCCCAGTGGCAGCGACGCGATGATGGCGTTCTGGTACCACTTCGCGATCCTGTTCGAGGCGTTGTTCATCCTGACCGCGGTGGACGCCGGTACCCGCGCCGGACGCTTCATGCTGCAGGACCTGCTGGGCAACTTCGTGCCGGCCCTGAAGAAGACCGAGTCGTGGACCGCCAACATCATCGGTACCGCAGGCTGCGTGGCGCTGTGGGGCTACCTGCTCTACACCGGCGTGGTCGATCCTTTCGGTGGCATCCAGACACTGTGGCCGCTGTTCGGCATCTCCAACCAGATGCTGGCCGGTATCGCGCTGATGCTGGGCACGGTGGTGCTGTTCAAGATGAAGCGTGACCGCTATGCGTGGGTTACCGCAGTACCGGCAATGTGGCTGCTGATCTGCACCACCTACGCCGGCTTCATCAAGATCTTCGACAGCAACCCGGCACAGGGCTTCCTGGCACAGGCACACAAGTTCCAGGCCGCGCTCGCCAGCGACACCATCACCGCACCGGCCAAGTCAGTGGCGCAGATGAAGCAGATCGTGGTCAACGCCTACGTCAACACCGGCCTGACCGCGCTGTTCCTGCTGGTGGTGGGCGCGGTGCTGGTGTATTCGATCAAGACCATCCTGGCGGCCCGCCGCAATCCGCAGCGCAGCGACCGCGAGACCCCGTACGTGGCACTGAAACCGCATGAAATGGTGGATCTGTGATGAGTACGCAACTGGTTCCCGCCGGCCAGTACCAGGCCCACCGCCGCATCTGGCGGCGCCTGGTGCAGACCGCACGGCTGTGCTGTGGCATTCCTGATTACGACAACTACGTCCGGCACATGCTGGAAAAGCATCCGGACCAGGAGCCGATGGACTACAAGACGTTCTTCCGCGAACGCCAGGAAGCGCGTTACGGCGGTCGCAACGGTGGCCGCTGCTGTTGAGGGTTGGGTGCCGGGCTTGCAGCCCGGCGCCCGCAGAAGCCCGAGCAACTACAAACTGCAACTGCAACTGCAACTGCTGGAGCGTCGGCTCTGGGTTTCTGTTTGCTTGGCGGGGCGGTGTCGGATTGCCGGTGACGGCGAGATACATGCGGGGTCAGATCCGTTTTCCGAAAGAAGACGGATCTGACTCCATTTTATTTATCGATATCTGACAGAAAAATGGTGTCGACCAAGGTCGACACCTACCAAAAGCCGCGCGTACCAGCAGTCGCCGTTACCCACAGCCGCGTGAACCTGTCGAAGGCGGGTGGGTCCGGTTGAGGGGGCGTGAGCGCCATGGATGGCGCGACCGAGGCTACATGGACGTATTCACGCCGTCCCCCTCAACCGGACCCACCCCGTCATCACACGGAATGCCGCTCTGGCTTTTGATGTTGAGGTTGCCGACCAGCGGCCGGCACTACCGCGGGTGCCGGGCGCCTGGCTGGCCTCCTCAGCCGGTGGCCATCCACTTCAGGATCAGGCCGGTGACATACGCCAGGCCGGTACCAGTGGCATAGCCCACCGTGCCCAACAGCACGCCCACCGGGGCCAGCGTCGGATGGAACGCCGCTGCCACCACCGGCGCAGAGGCCGCAGCGCCGATGTTGCCCTGCGAGCCAATGGCGAAGAAGAACAGCGGCGCGCGCAGCAGCTTGGCCACGACCCACAGCACCAGCACGTGCGTGGCCATCCAGATCGCACCGAGCAGGAACAGCCATGGCCGGTCCAGCAGCGACAGCAGGTTCATCTGCATGCCGATGCAGGCGATCAGGAAGTACAGGAACACTGTGCCCAGCCGCGATGCACCGGCCGCTTCAAGCCGACGTGCGCGGGTAAAACTCAGGCCCAGGCCCATCGCGGTGGACAGCAGGATCACCCACACGAACTGGCTGTCCAGGCTGAACTGGCTGGCCCAGCTGACATGGGCCTTGAACCAGCCCGCCAGCGGCGCGGCGATCGCGTGCGCCAGGCCGACGCCGCCCAAGGCCACGCCGACGATCACCATCAGGTCGGTCATGCTGGGAATGCGCGCGTTCTGCGCCTCGTAGGCACTGATGCGCGCCTTCATCTCGTCGATGGCACGGGTGTCGGCACCATTTCGGGTGTCGATCTGCTGTGCGCGGTTGGCCAGGAACAGCAGGATCGCCATCCACAGGCTGGCGCAGGCCACGTCGACCACGGCGAACTGGCCGAAGGTGGTGGCATCGGTGCCGAACACTTCGCGCATGGCGACCATGTTGGCGCCGCCACCGATCCAGCTGCCGGCCAGCGCCGCCATGCCCGCCCAGGTATCACCGGCCACGGTCTCCGGATGGATCAGCTTCATCAGCTGGAACGAGACGATAGCGCCGAGCATGATGCCGGCGGTACCGGCGCAGAACACGAGCAGCAGTTTCGGCCCGAGCTTGATGACGCCCTTCAGGTCGATCGACAGGGTCAGCAGGACCAGCGCGGCCGGCAGCAGCACGTCACGCGCGACCGGGTTGTACAGCGAGGTGTTGTGGCCATCGATGACACCAGCGGTGTTGTAGATGGCGGGGATGAAATAGCACAGCAGCAGTGCCGGCACCCAGGCGAAGATCTTCTTCAGCAGCGGGGTCGGACCACTGGCGGCCCAGAAGATCAGGGCCAGGGTGGCGGCAATCAGGCCCAGTCCAACGATGTCGTTGCTGATCAGGGCAGTAGCGGGTTCGGTCGGCACGGGATCCTCTGTCGATCGAAAGAGCGGAGAAAAAAAAGCGCCGCATAAAGCGGCGCAGGTCGAGATTAACATTGTCTTCACGCCGGGTCATGCTGCAGTGCCGACCACGCCTCCATCCCCTCAGGGAGCCCACTCATGCAGCTTGGCGCCTTTTCGGTCAGTCTCTCGGTGAAGGATCTCGCGGCCTCCCGTGCCTTCTACGAAGCCCTGGGCTTCTCGGTCACCGGCGGCGATCCAGCACAGAACTGGCTGGTGCTGCGCAGCAACGGCACCGTGATCGGCCTGTTCCAGGGCATGTTCGAGGGCAACCTGCTGACCTTCAACCCCGGCTGGGACCAGCACAAGCAGGAACTGACCCACTTCCAGGATGTGCGCGAGCTGCAGGCGGAGCTGGACGCCAGGGGCATCGCGCTGGCAGTCCGCACCGATCCCGATGGCCAGGGGACCGGCTACCTGCAGCTGGCCGATCCCGACGGCAACGTGATCCTGATCGACCAGCATGTGGCGCGGCCGAACGGGCGTTGACGCGGACAGCCATTGCGTGGGTAGGCGTCGACCTTGGTCGACGGGCAGCATGCCAACCAGGGTTGGCATCTACCAGGACGGCCGGATCAGCCCGGTCGCGAGGCACTGAAATCGAGCGTGACACGCGTGCCACGCGGCTCGCAGGGCTGCAGCTGCAGGGTCCAGCCCAGGTGCTCGCAGAGCCGCGCGATCAGATCCAGCCCGATGCCGCCGCCACGATCGGCGCGCTCGCCACGGGCCATCCGCGCGTGGATGGCCGCGATCTCCTCCGGGCTCATGCCATGCCCGGGGTCCTGCAGGGTCAGCACCGCCGACGAACTCAGCCGCAATTCGATGTGGCCACGGCCACTGTTCTCGATGGCGTTGCGCAGCAGGTTGCCGATCGCCGCCTGCACCACTGCCAGCGGCGCGACGATGTCCACCGGCGCAGCCTGGATGCCGATGCTCAGGTCCTTGTCGCCCAACAGATGGCGATGGTCGTCGACGATCTCCGGCAGCAGCTGGTCCAGCGCGATGCGCTCGGCACGCGCCGCCAGTCGTGCCGGATCACGCGCCAGCACCAGCAGCAGTTCGATCAGCTGCTCCACGCTCTGCGCGGTGCGCAGTACCCGCTGCATCTGCTGGCGCGCACGCTCGGGCAGGCCCGGTTGCTCCAGCGCCAGTTCGGCGGCACCGGTCATCACCGCGATCGGCGTGCGCAGTTCATGGCTGGCGGTGCTGATGAACACCCGCTCGCGTTCGACGAACTGTTCGTTGCGGTCCAGGTAATCGTTCAGTGCACCGGCAATCGTGTGCAGCTCGGAGCTGCCACGCGGGTCGACCTCTATGCGCTGCCCCTGCGCACCGGGCCGCAGATCGGCGATGCGCTGCGCCAGCAGGCTCAACGGTCGCACCATCCGCTCCATGCCGAAGGACGCCATCAGCACGGTGACGAAGATCATGATCACGCCCGCCAGCATCACCCAGCGCGTGGCGAACTGCTCCAGATCGTGGAAGTCGGAGATATCCAGCGCCAGCGCGACCCGCCCCATCGATTCGGTCTCGCGCACCATCACCGCCGTCTCGCGGCCCTTCACCATCACCCCGTCATGCAGCCCGGGATGCAGGGTACGCAGGCTGTCGGGCAGGTTGACCGCGTCGAAGCGGTAGAGGCTGAGCGTGTCCGAATCCTGCCAGCGGTAGTGCGGCTCGTGTTCGACATGTTCGACGATGCTGTCCAGTTCGGAATTGAGCAGCGCGCGCCAGGCAGCGTGCTCGGCATGCTCATGCACGTAATTGCCGACGCTGAACACCGCCAGCGAAAGCAGCGCCAGGTAGCCCAGCAACCACCACAGCACGCGCCGGTACAGCGGCCCGGGCTTACGCGCCTTCATCAGTATCCTTGCCAGCGTCGCTGCCGGTGGTCACGGCCAGCCGATAACCCACCCGCGGCAGGGTGTGGATCAGCTTCTCGGCAAACGGGCCGTCAACGCTGCGACGCAACTCGTAGACATGCGAGCGCAGCAGGTCACCATCCGGCGGCTCGTCGCCCCACAGGGCGAACTCCAGCTGCTGTCGTGTCACCGCACCCGGGCTGGCCCGCATCAGCACTTCCAGCAGTTTGCGGCAGGCCGGGTACAGGTGCAGCACCTGGCCCTCACGCTGGGCCTCCAGCGTCGCCAGATCCAGCACCAGGTCGCCCACCTGCAGGCGCTTGCGCGGGTTGCGGCCCTGCGCACGCAGCAGCAGCGCTTCCAGCCGCACCTCCAGCTCGGGCAGCGCGAACGGCTTGGTCAGGTAGTCGTCGGCACCGGCGCGGAAGCCGGCGATCTTGTCCGGCAGTTCATCACGCGCGGTCAACATGATCACCGGCACCTCGGACGCGTGCTCGGCGCGCAGCCGGCGCAGCACTTCCGGCCCCTCCATGCGCGGCAGCATCCAGTCCAGGATCACCGCGTCGTAGAGATGGCTTCCGGCCAGGTGCAGACCGGTGATGCCATCCGGGGCCACGTCCAGCACATGCCCGCGCGACTCGAAATAGTCGAACAGGTTGGCCACCAGCTGGCGGTTGTCCTCGATCACCAACAGACGCATGCACGAAACATCCACAGAAGTTCGTACCATGGTAGCGCCGCCCATGTCGGAATGCGGTCGTCCCGCCCCCTTCTGACGCTTTTCCCACCCCCGCCACCTCAGAATGGCCGTTTTGCTCCCGGAGCCTGCCGTGCCCGTAGCCCTGCCCCGCCGTTGGCGCCTGCCCCTGTTGTGGCTGCTGATCATTGCTGCATTGGCAGCGGGCATCGGCCTTCGGCAGCCGCAGCCGCCGGACGAGCCGCGCTTCGTGCTGGCCGCGAGGACCATGGTCGAGAGCGGGCAATGGCTGCTGCCGCATCGTGGCAGCGAGCTGTATGCCGAGAAACCACCGGTGTTCATGTGGCTGCAGGCGGCCGCTTACGAGGTGGTCGGCAGCTGGCAGTGGTCGTTCCTGCTGCCGTCATTGCTGGGCGCCCTGCTGAGCCTGTGGCTGGTGTCGGATCTGGCACGGCGGCTGTGGTCACCGCGGCATTCCATCTATGCCCTCGCGGCGCTGTTCTGCACCCTGCAGTTCGGGCTGATGGCCAAGCGTGCGCAGATCGACATGGTGCTGGTGGGAATGACCACCGTGGCCGTGTGGGGCTTGATGCGGCACCTGTGCGAACGTCGCAACCTGCCCGCGCTGTGGCTGGCCGGTTTCGCCGCAGGCGTCGGCACGGTGACCAAGGGCGTGGGTTTCCTGCCGTTGCTGATGGTGCTGCCCTGGTTCGGCTGGTGGCTGTACCAGCGCCGTCGCGGGTACCGCGTGGAGGGTCCGCACCCGGCAACGCTTCTGTGGCTGATCCCGGCGTTCCTGCTGGGCGTGGGCGTGTGGCTGGCGCCGCTGGGCTGGGCCCTGCTGCACACGCCCAGCGCCGAACTGCAGGCCTACGCGCATGAGCTGCTGTTCAAGCAGACCGGTACCCGTTATGCCAATGCCTGGCACCACCGGCAGCCGGCCTGGTACTACCTGCAGGTGATCCTGACCCTATGGCTGCCGGGCAGCCTGCTGCTGCCGATGCTGTTCAAGCCCTGGTGGCGCCGTATCCGCCGTGGCGACCGTCGCCAATGGCTGCTGCTGGGCTGGGCGGTGCTGGTACTGGTGTTCTTCAGTGCCAGCCCGGGCAAGCGCGAGGTGTATCTGTTGCCGATGCTGCCGGCAATGGCACTGGCCGTGGCACCGCTGCTGCCCGGCCTGTTGCGCCGCCTGTGCGTGCGCCGCTACCTGTTCGGCTACAGCGTGGTGCTGATGCTGGCCACCGGCGTGCTCGGCGTGATGCTGATGACCGAGCACCCGTGGGCGTTGGCGCAACTGGAACGCCGCGCCATGCCAGATACGCTGCTGCCGGTGCTGGGCGATGGCCTGCTGACCTTCGCCATTGCCCTGGCCACGCTGATCGTGTGGCTGCGGGTACGTCGTGCCGCGACGCTGGTGCTGCTGACCCACGGCATGCTGTGGATGCTCTACGGCCTGGTGCTGATGCCTGCACTGGACCCCTTCGCCTCGGCATCGGCGCTGATGCGCCGGGTCGGCGCGCGGATCGGTCCGGATGCGGAACTGGCGCTGGTGGCCTGGCGCGAGCAGAACCTGCTGCAGGCCGACCGCCCGGTACGCGAGTTCGGCTTCAAGCGCCCATGGGCCGAGCAATGGCATGACGCCGGCCCGTGGCTGGCCGAGGCGCCTGAAAAGCGCTGGCTGCTGGTGCTGGACGACGCGATGAGCCCCTGCGTTGACCCGGCCAAGGTGATCGATATCGGTGTTGCCAACAGGAATCGTTGGCAACTGCTTCCCGGTACCGCATGGAACCCGGACTGCCATGCCGAGCGGACAGGATCGACCGCCGAAGAAGACTGAACGTTGACACCCGCCGGGCAACCATTAACCCAGCACGAACGAGCGTCCGACCCTTCTCCGACATCAAGGTGACGAGCATGACCGCGGATTCCCGAACCGCTCGTTCCCAGCATGCCCGTCCGTCCCCTTGATTCGGTAGCGCCGCTTGCGACATCGCCACTGGCGTCACGATTTGCCGTAACTCACCTCTGGCTGCCTGTCGCAATCGGTCTGCCCGTGTTTACGCTGCTGATGGGATTCGGCGGCGATCAATGGGTGGCCGACCACCTGTTCCGTCTTGAGGGCGGCCATTGGGCGTTGCAGGACGCCTGGGTCACCCGCACGCTGGTGCACAAGGGCGGCAAATGGCTGAGCACGGCAGCGGCGCTGGTTGCGATCCTGCTGTGCTTCCACCACTGGCGGAAGGGTCGCGATCGCACCCTGCGGTGGGCGCTGCTTTATGTCGTAATTGCCATGGCTCTGGGCACGGGTGTGATCTCCCTGCTGAAGTCGCTGGTGCCGATGGAATGCCCCTGGGACCTGCTGCGCTACGGCGGCCACCAGCCTTTCATCGGGCTTTTCACGGCGCGCCCCGCAGGCATGGCCGCGCAGGCCTGCTTCCCGGCGGGCCACGCCAGCGCGGGGTATGCATGGTTGTCCCTGTACTTTTTTGCCTTGCTGTGGCGCCCTTCATGGCGCTGGGCCGGGCTGTGGATCGGCCTCGGCACCGGCCAGGTATTCGGCATCAGCCAGCAGCTGCGGGGCGCCCATTTCCTTTCGCATGACGTTGCCACTGCGTTGATATGTTGGCTGCTTTCGCTGGGCCTGTATCTGATCGTCAAACGCGTCCTGACACGCCGTCAGCTGGACCGTCCCAACCGCCAGGAGGCAAACGCATGAGTGCATCGGTCCAACGCCCCGCCCGCCTCCCCGCGCTTGCGGGTCTTCGCAACTGGCGGCCGCAGCTTTCCACCGAAGCACTGATCGCGCTGACCAGCCTGTTCTTTGCGGTGGCCGGCAACGGCCTGTTCTGGCACAGCGCGATGGCCAGCCATCCGGGCAGCCTGCGCTACGGGCTTTCGCTGCTGCTGTTGCTGCTGGGTGCACACGGCGTGCTGCTGGGCATCCTGGTCTGGCGCTGGAATGCCAAGGTGGTGATCAGCCTGTTGCTGCTGGTGACAGCGTTTGCTGCGCACTACATGAGCCGCTACCACATCTACCTGGATGCGGACATGCTGCGCAACGTGCTGGCGACCGACCCCAAGGAAAGCCGCGAGCTGATGACCGTGTCGCTGCTGTGGCCGGTGCTGTTGCTGGCCATCCTGCCGATGGTCGTGCTGTGGCGCGTGCAGCTGCGCCGCCGCAGCTGGGGCCGCAGCCTGCTGTGGCGCCTCGGCTTCCTGGTCGTGGCAGCGGTGACCGCCGTTGGCGGTGCGCTGATCTCGTTCCAGGATGTCTCCGCACTGATGCGCAACCAGCGTGAAGTGCGTTACCTCGCCACCCCGGCCAACGTGCTGCTGGGCCTGCCGCGTGCACTGCGTGGCGACAACCCGGTGCAACGCGCGCCGAAGCTGCCGATCGGCACCGACGCCAAGGCCACGCCGCGCGCTGCGGCCAGCAAGCCACGCCTGCTGGTGATCGTGATGGGCGAGACCGTGCGCGCGCAGAACTGGGGCCTCAACGGTGGCCGCAACACCACCCCGGAACTGGCCCAGGCACCGGTGATCAACTTCCCCGACATGCACTCCTGCGGCACCAGCACCGAAGTGTCGCTGCCATGCCTGTTCTCGCCGTGGGGACGCCACGACTACGACGAGAAGAAGATCCGTGCACACCAGTCGCTGCTGCATGTGCTGGACCGTGCCGGCATCGCACCGCTGTGGCGTGACAACCAGTCCGGTTGCAAGGGCGTATGCGAAGGCCTGGAGTTCCAGTCGCTGTCCGATGCGACCACCCCGGGCCTGTGCGCCGACGGCCGCTGCATGGACGAGATCCTGCTGCAGGACCTGGCCACCCAGGTGCGTGCCAAGCCCGGCGACCGCGTGGTGGTGCTGCACCAGCTGGGCAACCATGGCCCGGCCTATTTCGAGCGCTATCCGGCCGCCTTCGCCCGCTTCAAGCCAACCTGCGATACCCGTGACATCGGCCGCTGCTCGCGCGAAGAGATCACCAACAGCTACGACAACGCCGTGCTGTACACCGATCACTTCCTGAGCAAGACCATCGGTACGCTGCAGGGCATGCAGGACTACGACACGGCGATGATCTACCTGTCCGACCACGGCGAGTCACTGGGCGAGAAGGGCCTGTTCCTGCACGGCGTGCCTTACGCCATCGCCCCGGCCGAGCAGACCCGGGTGCCGATGACGATGTGGTTCTCGCCGGGCTTCGCCAGCAGCCGCGGGCTGGACCTGCAATGCGTGCGCAGGCGTTCGGCGGCCTATACCGACCACGACAACCTGTTCCCGTCGGTGCTGGGCCTGATGCAGGTGAAGACGGCGCTGTACGAGCGCGATCGCGACGTGTTCGCCAACTGCGAAGGTTGAGGGTGGTTTGGCAGGGCTTGCAGCCCTGCACCTGCAGAGGCAACGTCAACCGCAACGGCTGAAGCAACAGCAGAAGCGGGTTTCCTGAGGGTAGGCGGGGTGGGTCCGGTGGCGGGAGACGCCGTAAACCCGTCCATGGGGGCTTGGCCGCGGCATCCATGCCGCGGACACTCCCGCCACCGGACCCACCCCGCCTTCGACAGTTTTCCGCGCTCTGTTGGACATGCCGATGGGGTCGGATCCGTTTTCCGTAGGAAAACGGATCCGACCCCATTTTGATTGTCGATATCTGACAGATGTGTCGACCAAGGTCGACACCTACCGACAGCACACGGAATCTGTCGGAGGTGGGGCGGTGTCGGAGTCCGGGGTGTCAGCCGCATGGGCCCGAGGCATGCCTCGGGCGGGTTGGGCAGGACGCCCAACCCCGGTCTTGCCGTGTGCGCAGGAAAGCGCACACGAGCAAGCGGCTGCCAAGCCTACACGGACGTACTTGCGGCGTCCCCGCATTCCGACACCGCCCCGCCAAGCCACGGATAGTCCGCTGTTGCTGTTGCTTCGGCTTTGCCGTTGCTCGAAGGCCTCTGCGGGTGCCGGGCGCCGCCCGGCCGACTTCCGCCACTTGCGGTGGCAGCGACGGCCCACTAGCCTTCGGCCGTCGTTCACCACCCAAGGACCGCCCGTGAAACACCGTCATCTCCTGCTGGCCTCGGCAGTCGCCGTCGCCACGCTGGCCCTGGCCGCCTGCAAGAAGGAAGCTGCCCCAGGCACCGATACCGCCAGCAGCAGCGCCCCGGCCGGCGAAACCGCCGACCAGTTCGTGGCCCGCATCAATGCCGAATTCAAGGCCGCCTACCCGGAGATGACCTCGGCACAGTGGCTGTCCTCCACCTACATCAACAGTGATTCGGAACGCATCGCGGCCAAGGCCAACGAGCGCTCGCTGACCCAGCTCAACAGCTGGATCGAGCAGGCCGCCAAGTTCGATGGCAAGCCGATGAGCGAGGACAGCAAGCGCGCGATCCACCTGCTGAAACTGATGTCCTCGATGCCGGCGCCACGCGATCCGGCCAAGCTGGCCGAGCTGACCCAGATCGCCACCCGCATGGAAGGCAGCTACGGTGCCGGCAAGTACTGCACCGACGCCAACGATCCCAACTCCTGCCGCCAGCTGGGCGAGCTGGAACAGGTGCTGGCACGCAGCCGCGATTACGACAAGCAGCTCGACGCCTGGCAGGGCTGGCACAGCACCACCAAGAGCATGCGCGGCGACTACCAGAAGTTCGTCGGCCTGGTGAACGAAGGTGCCAAGGGCATGGGCTTCACCGATGCCGGCCAGATGTGGCGCAGCGGCTACGACATGCCGCCGGAGCAGATCGGCCCGGAAACCGATCGCCTGTGGGAACAGGTCAAGCCGATGTACGAGCAGCTGCACTGCTACGCACGCGGCAAGCTGGACAAGACCTACGGCAAGGACAAGGCCGAAGTGGGCAACGGCCTGATCGCCGCGCACCTGCTCGGCAACATGTGGCAGCAGGACTGGTCGAACCTGTGGGACCAGCTGGAACCCTACCCCGGCGCTGGCAGCCTGGACATCACCGCGGCGCTGGAAAAGCAGTACCAGACCAACCTGAGCGCGGCGCTGGCCAAGGCCGGCAAGGACGCCAACGTGGCCGCCCAGTACAAGGCGCAGCGTGAGGCCGAACTGCGTACCGCCAAGCAGATGACCGAGCGCGCGCAGGACTTCTACGTGTCGCTTGGCATGCCGTCGCTGCCGCAGTCCTATTGGGAAAAGACCCAGTTCATCAAGCCTGACGACCGCGACGTGGTCTGCCACGCCAGCGCCTGGGACATGAACATGGAAGGCGACGTGCGCACCAAGATGTGCATCAAGCCGAACGAAGAGAACTTCACCACCATCTACCACGAGCTGGGCCACATCTATTACGACCTGGCCTACAACCCGCTGCCGCCGCTGTTCCAGGGCGGTGCCAACGATGGCTTCCATGAAGCAATCGGCGACACCATCGTGCTGGCGATGACGCCCAAGTACCTCAGCTCGATCGGCTTGGTCGATGCGCCGACCGAAAGCCGCGAGGCGGTCATCAACAACCAGATGCGCATGGCGCTGTCGGGCGTGTCGTTCCTGCCGTTCGGGCTGATGATCGACCGTTGGCGCTGGGGCGTGTTCGATGGCTCGATCACCGCCGACAACTACAACAAGGCGTGGTGGGACCTGAAAGCCAAGTACCAGGGCGTGGCGCCGGCCGCCACCCGTGGCGAAGAGTTCTTCGATCCGGGCGCGAAGTACCACGTGCCGGGCAACACCCCGTACACCCGCTACTTCCTGGCGCGCATCCTGCAGTTCCAGTTCTACAAGGGCCTGTGCGACGCGTCCGGCTACAAGGGCCCGCTGCATGAGTGCACCTTCTACGGCAACAAGGAAGCCGGCCAGAAGTACTGGGCGATGCTGAGCAAGGGTGCCAGCCAGCCGTGGCAGGCCACGCTGAAGGAACTGACCGGTACCGACAAGCTCGATGCCGGCCCGATGATCGAGTACTTCACCCCGGTCAACGAGTGGCTGAAGCAGCAGAACGAAGGCCAGATGTGCGGCTGGCAGGCCAACGCGGCCCCGGCAGCAAAATGAGAAAAGGGGCGGGTCCGCGAGGATCCGCCCCTTCTCCGTGTTGTAGAGCCGAGCCATGCTCGGCTGCGTTTCCACCGTGCTGCGCACGGCAAGCCGAGCACGGCTCGGCTCTACAGATTGGGCGCGATCAGCTGTTCTTCTTCGCCGCCATCGCCGCGGCCAGCTCGGCCTTGAATTCCTCGAAGGTCTGGCCTTTCTCCTGCGCTTCGGCCTGTGCGGCATCGCGCAGTGCATCGGAGTACATCAGGCGCACCGGCGTGCCATTGCGCTCGTGCAGCTCACCGGCCTGCATGATCAGCGCCAGCACCTGCGCAGCGCTCTCGCTGTGGCCCGCGATGCGGCCGCCCATGCCCAGCACCCATTCGCCGTCGCGGCGCACGACACCGGCCAGCAGGGTGCGCTGAGCATCGCGCAGTTCGGCATGCGGTTCCACCGGCGACGCCTGCGCGGCGGCCTTGTTGGCGGCCTGCTTTTCCTGGCGACGGCGCTGGTCGCGGCGGGTCTTGGAACTGGTGGACATGGTGCGGTACCGCTGCGAAGGGGGGCGCAAGGATAGCGCACCCCGCCCGCAGCGCTGCTTCACGCGTGCTCGATCCAGTCAGGTCAGTCCAGCACCTTGCCATGCCGCCAGTAGCCCATGAAGGTGATCGCGCGGCGGTCCAGCCCGCAATCGCGCACCAGGTGGCGGCGGATCGCCATCACCGCCCCCGCCTCACCCGCCACCCAGGCATACAGCGGACCGGCCACGCGGGTATCAGCTTGCTCCCAGAGGATCTGCGTATCGACGTCGATCTCCTCCAGCGCATCGCCGGCAGCCACGCTCGAGGTCGCTGCCAACCGCGCCTGGACCGCCTGCAGCAACGGCTGTCCGTAGGCGGCCTGCCCGCGCGGCAGCCAGACCAGCTCGGCGCTGGAGGGCGCCTTCAGGTGCACCGCATCACCGGCCTGCGCCACCTCCAGCAGCGCCAGCGTGCGCGGTGGGTCGACCATGGCCGCCAGTTCCTCAAGAATTCCGGCCACCGCCGGCAGCGCGGTTTCATCCGCCACCAGCAGCACCTGGCCGACTCCCGCCGGCGGTTTCCATTCCCAGCCTTCGCTGCTGTCGGCACAGTCGGCATCGGGGGCCAGCAGCACTACGCGGTCGCCCGGTCGCGCGTGGATGGCCCAGCGCGAGGCCGGCCCGGTCTCGCCATGAAGCACGAAATCAACGTCGACCTCGCCCTGCTCGGCGCGCAGGTGGCGGATGGTGTAGGTGCGCATGGGCGCGCGCTGGTCGTCCGGCAGCGCCCGGTAGCGCGGATACCAGTCTTCGCCGCTGGGCACCTGCGGCACGTCCTGGCCGGACAAGGGGAAGAACACCTTGATGCGCTGGTCCGGGCCTTCGGTCTTCATCCGCGCCACGTCGGCACCAGTGAACACCATGCGGTCCAGGGAAGGGGAGAGAACGCGGCGCTCCTTCAGCGCCACCTCGAACAGGCGATAGGTCTGCTGCGCAGCCATGGGGGAACCTCATGCAACGACATCGGATCGGCTGGCTGTCGTGCATCCACGCACCGGCTGGCTGGAGTCCCTAGCCTAGTCCGGTCGTTCCTCGCCGCAAGCGTTACGGGCATCGCGGCCTGCCCTACCCCTGCGCGCTGCTCAATGGCCCGTGCAGGCTGCCTGCGCCGCGCGTTCACGCTGGTGTTCCCAGTACCAGAAAACGAATCCGGCGCCGAAGAACGCGGCCTGGCCCAGCGCCAGGTGCAGCGGGCTGGCACTGAGCAGCGGCGACACCACGCCGGCCACCACGGTGCTGATCATCAGCTGCACGAAGGCCTGCAGCGACGAGGCCAGGCCGCGCTGGTGCGGGTACATGTCCAGCACCGCCAAGGCCAGGATCGGGAAGATCAGGGCCATGCCCATGCCGCCCAGGAAGATCGGCAGCACCGCCCACGGCAGCACGAACTGCGGCGACAGCGCCACGTAGCCGACATTCAGCAGCGCCGACAGCGCGCACAGGCTGAAACCGATGGCGACCTGGCGTGTGGGCGTGGTGTGCCCGGCCATGCGCCCGGACAGGAACGAGCCGGTGGTCATGCCACCGATGGTGGGGATGAACAACCAGGCGAAACCGCCCTCGCCCAGGTGCAGGTGCTGCATCACGAACACCGGTGCCGAGGAGATGTACAGGAAGATGCCGCCGAAACCGATGCTGCCGGCCAGCGCCAGGCGCAGGAAGCGCGGGTTGAAGCCGATGCGCACGTAGTCACGCAGCAGCACGCGCGGCGACAGCGGCACCCGTGCCTCGACCGCATGGGTTTCCGGCAGGAAGCGCGCGGTGGCCGCCAACAGCACCAGCCCGAACACCACCAGGAACCAGAAGATCAGCGGCCAGCCGGCGCCACTGAGCAGGATCCAGCCACCGATGATCGGTGCGATGGCCGGAGCGATGCCGAACAGCATCGACACCTGGCTCATCAGCCGCTGGGCATCGTGGCCGTGGTACAGGTCGCGGATCACCGCGCGGCCGACGATCATGCCGACACCCGCCGACAGGCCCTGCAGCGCGCGGAACGCCAGCAGCGTGGACAGGTCGGTGGACAGCGCGCAGCCGACCGAGGCGCCGACGAACACCACCAGGCCGCCCAGGATCACCCGCTTGCGGCCCCAGGCATCGGACAGCGGGCCGTGCGCCAGGCTCATCAGGCCATAGAACAGCAGGTACACGCTGATGGTCTGCTGCACCGCCACCTCGTCCACCGCCAGGCGCTGGGCCAGCTGCGGGAACGCCGGGAAGATGGTGTCGATCGAGAACGGGCCGAACATGGCCAGGCCGGCAAGCAGCAGGGCCATGCGGCGGGTGGAAGGGGCAACAGCGGCGGTCATGGAGGAAGCGTCCGGCAGGGCCATGCGGGGCACGCACGGCGGGCGCCGGTCCCGCAACAACGGGGACGGCGCCAGATGAATTCGGGTATCCGCCCATCATAGGTGGGGATTGCGCCTGATGCCATGCAGCACTGCACAAAACGCACGGCCGGGCCATCGGCCATTCAGGCGCGGCGGCACCGACCGGCGGCCGCTGGCCGGGCCCGCAACGGGCTATAATCGGCGGGCAACACGGTGGGAGAAGCGGAACACCGCTGCCGAAGGCGCAACGCCCGTAATCGCTCAGGCCCGATACCACCCGTAACACAACTCTGGAGAGACCGGTTCGATCCGGCGCCGAAGGGGCACGAAGCTGCGGTTTTCCGCGCTTTTAAACTCTCAGGCAAAAGGACAGAGGGGCGCCCCGCAGACCGCCGACCGGCGGCTTGTGCCCGTGCGTGTGCCCTTTCCTGACGGATCCTTCGCCATGTCCCAGAACACCCCTTCCCTGCGTGAGCTCGAGCACCACAACGCGTTCGTCGAGCGCCACATCGGCCCCAACGACGCCGAGATCGCGCAGATGCTCGATGTCGTCGGCCACGCGTCGCTGGATGGCATGACCGATGCCATCGTACCGGCCAAGATCAAGTCGCCGGCACCGCTGGCGCTGCCGGAGTCGATGACCGAAGTACAGGCACTGGCGAAGATCCGTGCGATCGCCGACAAGAACACCGTGCTGCGCAGCTTCATCGGCCAGGGCTACTACGGCACCCACACGCCGAACGTGATCCTGCGCAACATCCTGGAAAACCCGGCCTGGTACACCGCCTACACTCCGTACCAGGCGGAAATCTCGCAGGGCCGCATGGAAGCGCTGATCAACTTCCAGACCCTGTGCGCCGACCTGACCGGCATGGAAATCGCCAACGCCTCGCTGCTGGACGAAGCCACCGCTGCTGCTGAAGCGATGACCCTGGCCAAGCGTTCGGCCAAGTCCAAGTCGGACACCTTCTTCGTGCACGACGCCGTGCATCCGCAGACGCTGGAACTGCTGCGTACCCGCGCCGAGCCCATGGGCATCGTGCTGCGCGTCGGCACCCCGGCCGAAGCGCTGGAAGCGGAAGCCTTCGGCCTGCTGCTGCAGTATCCGGATACCTTCGGCCAGGTGGGCGACTACAAGGCGCTGGTCGATGCCGTGCACGCACGCGGCGGCCTGGTGGCCGTGGCCACCGACCTGCTGGCCCTGACCCTGCTGGCCGCCCCGGGCGAATGGGGCGCGGACATCGTGGTCGGCAACAGCCAGCGTTTCGGCGTGCCGTTCGGCTTCGGTGGCCCGCACGCCGCCTTCATGGCCTGCCGTGACGCCTACAAGCGCTCGATGCCGGGCCGCCTGATCGGTGTTTCGGTCGATGCCCAGGGCAACCCGGCCTACCGCCTGACCCTGCAGACCCGCGAGCAGCACATCCGCCGCGAGAAGGCGACTTCCAACATCTGTACCGCGCAGGTGCTGCTGGCGGTGATGGCCTCGATGTACGCCGTTTACCACGGCCCGGAAGGCCTGACCCGCATTGCCCGCCGCACCCATCGCCTGGCCTCGATCTTGGCCGCAGCGCTGCGCAATGCCGGCGTGCAGGTTGGTGGCGACTTCTTCGACACCCTGCATGTCACCGGCGTGCACGCCGATGAGATCCATGCCAAGGCCCGCGCCGCCGGCTACAACCTGCGCGCGATCGACAGCGACTCGGTCGGCATCAGCCTGGACGAGACCACCACCCGCGCCGACATCGTCGCCGTGGCTGCGGTGTTCGGTGCTTCGCTGGACGTCGACGCGCTGGATGCCAGCACCGCCGACGCGCTGCCGGCCGGCCTGCTGCGCCAGTCCGCGTTCCTGACCCATCCGGTGTTCAACACCCACCACAGCGAGCACGAACTGCTGCGCTACCTGCGTTCGCTGGCCGACAAGGACCTGGCGATGGACCGCACGATGATCCCGCTGGGCTCGTGCACCATGAAGCTCAACGCCACCGCCGAGATGATCCCGGTGACCTGGCCGGAGTTCTCGCAGATCCACCCGCTGGTGCCGGCCGACCAGGCGCTGGGCTACAAGGAACTGATCGACACGCTGGAAGCGATGCTGGTCGAATGCACCGGCTACGACGCGGTCAGCCTGCAGCCGAACTCCGGCGCGCAGGGCGAGTACGCCGGCCTGCTGGTGATCCGCGCCTACCACCGTTCGCGCGGCGAAGATCACCGTGACATCTGCCTGATCCCGGATTCGGCACACGGCACCAACCCGGCTTCGGCACAGATGTGCGGCATGAAGGTGGTGGTGACCAAGACCGATGCCAACGGCAACGTCGATGTCGAGGACATCCGCCTCAACGCCGAGAAGTACAGCGACCGCCTGGCCGCGATCATGATGACCTACCCGTCCACGCACGGCGTGTTCGAGGAAGAGGTGGTGGAGATCTGCGAGATCATCCACAAGCACGGCGGCCAGGTGTACACCGACGGTGCCAACATGAACGCCCTGGTCGGCGTGGCCAAGCCGGGCAAGTGGGGTTCGGACGTTTCGCACCTGAACCTGCACAAGACCTTCTGCATCCCGCACGGCGGTGGCGGCCCGGGAGTTGGCCCGTGCGCGGTCAAGGAGCACCTGGCGCCGTTCCTGCCGGGCAAGCTGGGTGACAACGGCCCGGTCGGCATGGTCAGCGCGGCCAGCTTCGGCAGCGCCTCGATCCTGCCGATCAGCTGGATGTACATCGCGATGATGGGCCGCGAAGGCCTGCGCAAGGCCACCCAGGTCGCGCAGCTCAACGCCAACTACATCGCCAAGCGCCTGGCACCGCACTTCAAGACCCTGTACACCGGCCGCAACGGCCTGGTGGCGCATGAGTGCATCCTGGACGTGCGCCCGCTGGAGAAGACCAGCGGCATCGGCGCCGAGGACGTGGCCAAGCGCCTGATCGACTTCGGCTTCCATGCCCCGACCCTGAGCTTCCCGGTGGCCGGCACGCTGATGGTCGAGCCGACCGAGAGCGAATCGCTGCACGAGCTGGATCGCTTCATCGACGCGATGATCCAGATCCGCGAGGAGATCACCGCGATCGAAGACGGCCGCCTGGACCGCGAGGACAACCCGCTGAAGAACGCGCCGCACACCGCCACCGCGGTGACCGCCAGCGAGTGGACCCACGCCTACCCCCGTGAACTGGCTGCGTTCCCGCTGGCCAGCCTGAAGCAGAGCAAGTACTGGCCGCCGGTGGCGCGCGTGGACAACGTGTACGGCGACAAGAACGTGATGTGCGCCTGCATTCCGGTCGATGCCTACAAGGATGATGAAGTCGAGGCTTGATTCCTCGCTGCATCGGTAAAGAGAACGGCCCGCGCAAGCGGGCCGTTTTCATGAGGGTGTGTGGACCAAAGTCCACACCCACAAACATCCGATCACGGGTCCGGCATCTGCCCCAGGCTCAACTGCCACGACACGCCGAAGCGATCCTGCACCCAGCCGTAGCGGTTGCTGAAGTCATAGTCGCCCACCGGCATCAACCAGTGGCCGCCCTCGCCCAGCACACGCGCGGCGCGCTCGAACTGCTCGGCACCGGAACACTCGACGAACAGCGAGATCGACGGGCTGAAGGTGAAGTCGTGCACGTCCAGGCTGTCAAAGCACAGGTAGTGGGTGCCGCCCAGCAGGAAGATGGCCTGGCGGACCTGCCCGGGCACACCGGCACCGGCGCCCTCGGGGTGGCGCTGCAGGGCCAGCAGGCGGAAATCGGCGAAGGCTTCGGCGTACAGGGCCAGGGCGGCCTCGGCCTGGCCGGTGAACATCAGGAAAGGACGGCTGCGCAGCATGCGGTACTCCCGGTCGACGGGCCGCTGGCGGCCCACGCGATCAGGATGGCACGGCGGATGTATGCTTGCTGTAGAGCCGAGCCCATGCTCGGCTGGCGGCCGCGCGAACAGCGGCCGACCGCAGGGTCGGCTCTACAGAATCACGCCTCGCGCATGCGCCGCGCGATGGCGCTGCCGGCGGCGATCGTGGCGGTCAGCGCCACCATCGACAGGAACTGCAGGCGGGTGTGCGACTCGCTCAGCAGCAGGCCAAAGATCAGCGCCAGGATCGCCAGTGCGCAGCAGGTCAGCCACGGGAAACCGGCCATGCGGAACGGCAGGCGAGTGCCCAGGCGATCGGCGCGGCGGCGAAGCACCAGCTGCGAAACCAGCGACAGCGTCCACACCAGCAGGCAGGTGGAACCGACGATGTTCAGCAGCACCGGCAGCACCCGGTCCGGGAACAGCAGCTCCATCACCGTGGCGGCGAAACCGAACAGCACGCTGGCCAGCACGGCGATCACCGGCACCTGGCGCGGGTCGGTCCAGCCCAGCACGGCAGGGGCTTCACGACGCTGCGCCAGCGAGTACATCATGCGCGAGGCGCCGTAGAGGTTGGCATTGAGCGCCGACAGCAGCGCGATCACCGCGATCAGGGTGATGGCAGTGCCGGCACCCGGAATACGGGCGATATCCAGCACGGCGGCGAACGGCGACTTCAGCGCCTCGCTGGTCCACGGCACCACAGCGATGATCACGCTCAGCGAGCCGATGTAGAACACCAGGATGCGCCACGCCACGGTGCGGATGGCACGGGCGATGCTGCGCTCCGGATCTTCGGTCTCCGCCGCCGCAACGGCCACGATCTCGGTACCACCGAAGGCAAACACCACTACCAGCAGCGCGGCACCGATACCGGCCAGACCCTTGGGTGCGAAGCCGCCATGTTCGGTGAAGTTGCTCAAGCCCGGCGAGGTCACCTGCGGCAGCCAGCCCATCAGCAGCGCCACGCCGATGGCGATGAACGCCAGGATCGCCGCGACCTTGAGGATGGCGAACCAGAACTCAAACTCGCCGAAGTTCTTCACCCCGAGCAGGTTGATCGCGGTGAAGAACAGCATGAAGGCCAGCGCTGCCATCGGTACCGGCACCGCAGGCCAGACCGTGGCCAGCAACCCGGCCGCGCCCACCGCCTCGGCGGCGATCACGATCACCAGCTGCACCCACCACAACCAGCCGACCGTGGCACCGGCGGTGGCGCCCATGGCGTCGGCCGCATACACCGAAAACGCGCCGCTGGTCGGTTTGGCCGCCGCCATCTCGCCCAGTGCGTTCATCACGATGATCACCAGCGCGCCTGCGACCAGATACGACACCAGCACTGCCGGACCGGCCGCCTGCACGCCCACGCCCGAACCGAGGAACAGGCCGGCGCCGATGGCGCTGCCCAGGCCCATCATGATCAGCTGGCGGGGCTTGAGCGAATGCCCGAGGCGGGACGGCGAAGCGGTCGGAATCGAGTTGGGCATCGGCGGGGCTGGCGGCGGGCTACAGGGGCGACACCTTACCCTGTCCCATGCCTGCGGGGATAGGCACAGCGCAGCAGGCGGCTCAGGCCAGCGCTGGCTCGCCGACACTGCCGCCGATGCGGGCGCGGTAGGCGCGCGGCGAGAAACCGGTTTCAGCCTTGAACTTGCGGGTAAAGGCGCTCTGGTCGCTGAAACCGCAGGCCTGGCCGATGCAGGCGATGCTGTCGTCGCCGTGCAGCAGGTGCATGGCCATCTGGATGCGCAGCCGGGTCAGCACCTGCTGAGGGGTCATCTGGAACACCTTGCGGAAACTGCGCTCCAGCTTGGACAGCGAAAAGCCGGTGATGTCCAGCAGGGTCTGCATGCGCACGTTCTCGGCGTAGTGCGCATTGAGGTGGGCCAGGGCCAGCCGTAGCTGCTCGTACTGGGTACCGAGGCTGTCCTTCTGGCCGAGGTCGCGGGAAATGCCGATCAGGCCCTCGATGGCCCCATCGACCACCAGCGGGCGCTTGCAGGTCAGGCACCAGCCCGGTTCGCGGTTGGCGAACAGGTGCAGCTCCATCAGGTTCTCGATCACCTCGCCGGACAGCACTCGGGCATCCTGATCGACGTAGTCCGCACTGAGCCCGGTCGGGTAGATCTCGGCCGCGGTACGCCCGATCACGTCCTTGCGCGCGCGCAGGCCCAGCCGCCGCAGCATGGTCTGGTTGACGTGGGTGTAACGCCCCTGAAGGTCCTTGATGAAAAACAGCACATCCGGGATGGCGTCGAACAGGGCTTCGATGTCGGCGGGCTCGACTCGCATGCAGCAAGCATACCCGAGCCTGCTTTTGCCTGTACGTTCACCTCTGCCGGACCTCGGTTTAACGGGGCTGGTTCCAGTGTCGTGGTTCCTTCTGATGATCCGGAGCCAACGTCAATGGCCGCCAGCAAGCCGACCGGCAAGCGCGCAACCGCCCCTGCCGAAAACCACCGCCGGGGCGACGGCGATGAACTGCACCAGCAGGCCGGGGGCACCCATCCGGTGATGACCACCGATCAGGGCATCCCGGTGGCGGACAACCAGAACTCACTGCGGCAGGGGCCCCGAGGGCCCACGCTGCTGGAGGACTTCATCCTGCGCGAGAAGATCACCCACTTCGATCACGAACGCATTCCCGAGCGCATCGTGCACGCACGTGGCAGCGCAGCACACGGCTACTTCGAGCTGACCCGGTCACTGGCCGCCCATACCCGCGCGCGCATCCTGACCGAGGTAGGGGTGAAGACACCCGTATTCACCCGTTTCTCGACCGTGGCCGGTGGCGCAGGCTCGGTGGATACCCCGCGCGACGTGCGCGGCTTCGCGGTCAAGTTCTATACCAGGGAGGGCAACTGGGACCTGGTCGGCAACAACATTCCGGTGTTCTTCATCCAGGACGCCATGAAATTCCCGGACCTGGTGCACGCAGTGAAGATGGAACCGGACCGTGCCTTCCCGCAGGCCGCCTCGGCCCACGACACCTTCTGGGACTTCATTTCGCTGATGCCCGAGTCGATGCACATGATCATGTGGGCAATGAGCGACCGTGCCATTCCGCGCTCGCTGCGCATGATCGAAGGCTTCGGCGTGCACAGTTTCCGCCTGCTGAACGAGGCAGGCGAGTCGACCTTCGTCAAATTCCATTGGCGGCCAAAGCTGGGCATCCAGTCAACGGTCTGGGACGAAGCGCTGAAGCTGCAGTCAGCCGACAATGACTTCCATCGCCGCGACCTGTTCGAGGCCATCCAGCGCGGCGACTTTCCCGAATGGGAGCTGGCGGTGCAGTTGTTCACCGAAGAAGAAGCCGACGCATTCCCGTTCGATCACCTGGACCCGACCAAGATCATTCCCGAATCGCTGGTGCCGTTGCAGGTGATCGGGCGCATGGTGCTGGACCGCTGGCCCGACAACTTCTTCGCCGAGACCGAACAGGTGGCGTTCTGCCCGGCCAACGTGCCGCCGGGCATCGACTTCAGCAACGACCCACTGCTGCAGGGCCGCCTGTTCTCCTACCTGGACACCCAACTGCTGCGTCTTGGCGGCCCGAATTTCCACCAGATCCCGGTGAATGCCCCGAAGTGCCCATTCGCCAATCATCAGCGCGATGGCCACATGCAGATGCACGTGCCCAAGGGCCGGGTGGCCTACGATCCCAGTTCGCTGCAGGAGGACTCACCGCGTGAGACGCCTGCGGGTTTCCGCAGCCACGCCAGCGCCGACGATGGCTGCAAGGACCGTACCCGCGCGGAGAGTTTCGCCGACCACTACAGCCAGGCCCGCATGTTCTTCCGCAGCCTTGAAACGCCGGAGCAGGCGCACCTGGCATCGGCGCTGGTGTTCGAGTTGTCCAAGGTGGAAACGCTGAAGGTGCGGGTACGTACCGTCAGCCACCTGCGCAACATCGATGACTCACTGGCGCGGCGCGTGGCCGATGGTCTGGCCTTGCCCGCCCTGCCCGACCCGGCACCCACCGCCACCCCGGCGCGGGACATGCCTCCCGCTCCCGAGGTGCGTGTGATCGGACGCAACAAGCCTACCCTGCAGGGTCGCTGCATCGGCATTCTGTTTGATGAGGGCTCCGACGCGCGCGTGATGGCCAGCCTGAGCAAAGCGGCCCGGAAGGCGGGTGCAGACGTGAAGCTGGTCGCGCCCAAAGTAGGCGGCGCCACGCTGAGCGATGGGGCGATGCAGGCGGCGGATGGGCAACTGGCGGGCACGCCATCGGCTGTGTTCGATGCGGTGGCCGTGGTGCTCAGCCCGGAAGCCGCGAAGGCCTTGTCGAAAGAGAGTGCAGCCGTCGAATTCGTCAGCCAGGCGTGGGCGCACCTGAAGGCCATCGCCAGCGACGCAGGCGGCCAGACGCTGCTGAAGGCGGCGCGGGTCGGCAACGATGCCGGCATCGTCGAAGCGGAAGACGCCAAGGCCTTCCTGGCGGCGGCCGCCACCCGCCAATGGGCGCGTGAACCGAAGCTGCGCCTGCTGGCCTGACTACTACGACAGGAGATCCGTCATGCCCCGTGGTGACAAATCCGCATATACCGAAAAACAGAAGCGCCAGGCCGAGCACATCGAGGAAAGCGAACGTGATCGCGGCGCGAGTGAAGGCACCGCCGAGCGCATTGCCTGGGCCACCGTGAACAAGCAGGACGGCGGCGGCAAACGTAGCGGCAGTGCCCGCAAGGGCGCGAAGAAGGCGACCAGCAAGAAGGCTGCCAAGAAGGCGCCTGCCAGGAAGTCGGCCACAAAGAAGGCCACGACCAAGGCGACGGCAGCGAAGAAGGCACCTGCGAAGAAGGCGGTGGCGAAGAAGGCACCGGCTCGCAAGACCGCGACAAAGAAGGCCACAAAGAAGACGGCGAAGAAGGCTGCGGCCAGGAAGACGGGTACGGCCGCCTCGCGGAGCGCCGCCGCAAAGAAGGCAGCCAAGACGCGGGCCGCGAAGAAGACCGTGCGCAAGGCGGCGGCGAAGAAAGCTACGCGTACGCGTGCGCGCGCCTGAAGCGTCGGTCAGGGGGGGGGAGCGTCCTCATCCATGCGGCAACTTCGGCTGCGTCAGCACGGCCTTCAGCAGTAGACGGGCTCCTTCCAGCGAAATACGGCCGCTCAAGGCGGCCGTATTCCTGTCGCTGCACTGCCCGCTCAGGCTGCGCGACGGGGCACAGCAGAGACCGCCGCGCCTTCCACCTTGAATACCGCCACCGACGTGGTCAGCGCATGCGCCTGTTCTTCCAGCGCGCGGCTCGCCGCAGTGGCTTCTTCCACCAGCGCGGCGTTCTGCTGGGTCACCTGATCCATCTGCACCACCACCTGGTTGACCTGCTCGATGCCGGCGGCCTGTTCCTTGCTGGCCGCTGCGATGTCGCTCATCAGCTGGGTGGTGCGCGAGCTGGCCTGGGCCACGCGCGCGATCGCGGCCTCCGATTCAACGGTCACCGCCAGGCCACTCTTCACCTTGGCAGCGGCGTCTTCGATCAGCTCCTTGATCTCCTTGGCGGCGACACCGGCACGCTGCGCGAGCGTGCGCACTTCGCTGGCGACCACGGCAAAACCACGGCCCTGCTCGCCTGCGCGCGCAGCTTCCACTGCAGCATTCAACGCCAGGATGTTGGTCTGGAACGCGATGCCGTCGATCACCGTGGAGATCTCCGAGATACGGGCCGACGACTGATCGATCTCGCCCATGACCGATGCCATCTGTGCCATCGCCTGCTCGGTCTCGCGCACCGCGGCACCGGCGGCATGCGCTTCGCTGTCGGCCTGACGTGCCAGCTCGGCGTTCTGGCGTACGGTGGAAGTCAGTTCCTCCATCGATGCGGCCGCTTCTTCCAGATTGGCGGCCTGCTGCTCGGTGCGGCGCGACAGGTCGTTGTTGCCGGCGGCCAGTTCCTGCGCCGCGTTGTTGATGCTGTCGGCAGCCACCTGGATGCCCCGCACGATGCCAGTCAGCTGCGCAGTGGTGGTGTTGGCGTCGTCGCGCATGCGGGCGAACACACCGTCGTACTCGCCATCCATGCGTGCGGTCAGGTCGCCGTGCGAGATCGCGCGCAGCACGTCGGAGACATCGGCAATGCTGGACTGCGAACTGGCCATCATGCCGTTGAGGTGCTCGACCATCGCCTTGAACTGGAACTGGAACGCAGTGGCATCGCCACGCATGCTGAAATCACCGGCACGCGCGGCGCGGGCCAGTTCATCGATCTGCGCGTTGATCGCCATCAGGCTCTGCTTCACCGCGGCCAGGGTGCGGGTCAGCGTGCCCTTCTCGCCCGGGTAGTCCGGCAGGTCGCGGCTGAGGTCACCGATGGCGTATCGCTGCATCACTTCAGCCATCAGCAGTTCCACCTGCACGTGCGATTCGACCAGGCTGTTGGTCGCCTGCACCATGCGGCCGAAATCGCCAGGGAACGCACTGGCGTCCATGCGATAGCGGATCGCGCCCGCCTCATGCTGTTCGGCCATCTGCAGCTGCGCGCCGATCGCCGCCTGCACGCTCTGCCGCACGCTGGCCATCGCCTCGCCCAGCTGGGTCAGCTCATCACGGCCACCCAGACGGAACTCCTGGTCCAGCTGGCCCTTGGACAGCCGTTCGGCCAGGTTCACCGCGCGGGCCAGCGGGCCGGTCAGGCTGCGGCCGATCATCACCGAGGCGCCGATGCCGACCAGCAGTGCGACGCCGCCCAGCACCAGCAGCTGCAGCAGGCTGCGCTCGCCCAGCCTGATCGCCTCGGCGGCTGCATCGCGGCTTTCCTTCTCTTCGAAGTCCACGCCGTCGGACAGCGCCTTGTTCCAGCCATTGGCCGCGTCCTGCACCGGGCCCAGGGTCAGCGCCACGGCGCCCGGGTAGTCGCCCTGCTCCATCAGTTCGCTGGTCTGCTTGTTGAGCGGGCGCGCGATGGCGCGCTTGGCCGCGATGGTTTCCGCGATGGCCTTGCCCTCCGCATCACCCGGCAGTGCCTGATAGGCGGTCCAGCTGGCCTCATAACGCTTGACCAGATCGGCGATGCGCTGCTCGTCGTGGCCACGGTCTTCGCCCTGGCGGATCAGCATCTCGCGGCGCACCACCATCATCTGGTTGTTGGCATCGAGCATCTGCGACAACAGACGCACCTTGGTCACGCTGACGTCGACCACCTGCTGCATCGCGCGCTTCTGCACGACACTGGCGGTGGCGCCGGTGGCCACCACGGCGGCAACCAGCAACAACAGCAGGCCAAAGCCCAGCCCAAGACGCCAGGCAACCCTGACATTCCTCAAGTAGTTCATCGGTACATCCAAAACGGGGGGATGCGCCCCTATCGGCCGTGCCACCGGCAATCTTGATCGGCAACACGCACGCGCGTCGGCAGCCGTTCACCTTGGTGAGGCCACGCGCCGCGCTTCTGCGGCAAGGTCCAACCGCCCGCCGGGACCGCACTGCTCATGCCGGCATCAGGTTGCTTTCACGGGGGCTGCGCAGCCTCTCCGGGCAGGGTGGAGCTGCCATCTGCCGGAGATCTCCATGCCCGTACACCGCCCCGCCCTGCTCGCCCTGTCATTGCTGATGTCCCCCGCCTTCGCGCAGGTGCCGCCGCCGGACCAGCTGCCGGAGCCCATTGCCGAGAAGGCCGGACCCGATACCGCGGCGCGCTCGCCACTGCACGCCCAGGTGCTTCTGGATCGCGCCAATTTCTCCCCGGGCGAGATCGACGGTGAAGTCGGCAGCAATCAGCGCCGGGCCGTGGCAGGCTTCCAGGCGGCCCACGGCCTGACAGTGAGCGGAGAGCTGGACAATGCCACCTGGAAAGCACTGCAGGCCGATGCGACCACGCCGCTTGCCAGTTACACGTTGACCGCCGAGGACGTGGCCGGGCCGTTCATCGCCGTTCCGAAGACGCCCGCCGCGCAGGCAAAGCTGAAGGCACTGGGCTACAGCAGCGTCGAGGAATCACTGGGAGAGCGTTTCCATGCGTCGCCGGCATTGCTGAAGGCGCTCAACCCCGGCGTCGATCTGGCCAAGGCCGGCAGCCGCATCCAGGTGCCCAACATCGCACCGGCTGCATTGCCGAAGGCGGCGAAGATCGTGGTCGACAAGTCCGATTCCACCCTGCAGCTGCTGGATGTGCAGGGCAAGGTGATCGCGCAGGTGCCGGTCTCTTCCGGCAGCCAGCATGATCCGCTGCCGATCGGTGAATGGAAGATTCTCGGCGTCTATCGCGACCCGCCGTTCCACTACAACCCCAAGCTGTTCTGGGATGCGCGCAAAGGCGAGAAGAAAGCCACGCTGCCGCCAGGCCCGAACAATCCGGTCGGCCGGGTCTGGATCGACCTGTCCAAGCCCCACTATGGCCTCCACGGAACGCCGGTACCGGGCCATGTAGGCAAGACCGAATCGCATGGCTGCGTACGCATGACCAACTGGGATGCGCTGCGCGTGGCCGATGCGGTGGATACCTCCGTCCCCGTGGTGATGCAGGAGTGAGCCGATGCGTTTTTCGCAGCTGATCGTGCTGGGCGTGCTGCTGGGTATGGGACTGGGCTGGTGGCTGCGCCGCGATGCTGGCGAATTCGTGGCCGCGTCCACTCCTGCAGCGCAGCCCAGCGTGGCCACAACGCCGTCGATGCAAGCTGCCGCGCCGCGCGCGACGGCACCGACTGGCATCGACGCAGCCTCGGGCACCCTGCTGCTGCCGGTGCAGGGGGTACTGCCCTCTCAACTGCGCGACACCTTCACTGATGCACGCAGCGAGGGCCGCGTGCACGATGCGATCGACATCATGGCCGATGCCGGTACGCCGGTGCTGGCGGTGGCCGACGGCACGGTGGAGAAGCTGTTCGACAGCAAGCGCGGTGGGCTGACCATCTACCAGTTCGAGCCCAGCGGACGCTGGTGCTACTACTACGCGCATCTGCAGCGCTATGCCGATGGCCTGAGCGAAAAGCAGGTGATCAAACGCGGGGATGTGATTGGCTATGTGGGCAGCACTGGCAATGCCAGCGCGGAGGCCCCGCACCTGCATTTCGAAGTACACGTACTGGGGCCGGAGAAGCAGTGGTGGAAGGGGGAATCGATCAATCCGTATCCGCTGCTGAAATCGGCTGCTTCGACGCCCGGCGCTGCCAGCGCCGCAAGGTGAACGTGAACACCGCCAACGCGCCCCCGGGAATCAGCAGGAACAGTGCCGCCACCTTCCAGAAAAAGAACGGCCACAGCCAGACGTAATCCAGGTCGGTCAGCTTCAGCAGGTCCAGCGGGGGCTGCAGTTCGATCACGGCCGCCCTGCCCGCCAGCGCCGGGTCCACCTCCAGTACGGTTACCCGCAGCCATGAGCGTCCGCGTGGCAATGCATCACCGCGGCCATATCCAAAGTAGGACGCCATGAGCCCGCTGGACTCAACCGATGCCAGCCTGCGGTTGATACCCTGCCCGGCCACTCCCGAACGCTCTCCTGCGCGGAAGTCCCCATGATCGGTGGGAGTGTCGATGCGCAGCAGCACTTCAGGGTCAGCCTCAGTACCGTCTGCGGCATACCGCAGTCGCAGCCGCAGTTGGTCATCAATGAAGCGGTAGACCGTCACCTCGGCCGTCGCGCCGGGGCTGAGCAGCAGCGGCAGAGTCTGGGTGCGCGAGGCCAGATGGTTGGCGATGGCGCCGAGCGCCAGAACCACGCAGGCGATGCCCCACAGGCTCCACAACACCCACAGGGTGACCCGCACCACGGTCTCGCCTTTCACGCTGACATCCTGGTCATCGCTTCGCTTCCTTGCCGGCACTGGACTGGCGACACAGTAACGAAAAAGCCCCGCGTTCGCGGGGCTTCTTCCTTCTGCGACGCCAGGCATGGCCCAGCGCTACCGGTCACGCACTCAGGCGAACGGATCCTGCAGGACCATGGTGTGGTCGCGGTCCGGGCCGGTCGAGACGATGCTGATCGGGCAACCCGCCAGCTCTTCCAGCGAACGCAGGTAGGCACGTGCGGCCGGCGGCAGGTCGTCCCAGTGGGTGATGCCGTGGGTGTTCTCGCTCCAGCCCGGGAACTCCAGGTACACCGGGGTGCAGTCTTCCCAGCCCTGTGCGTCCAGCGGGGCGTACTCGGTGCGCTTGCCGTTGTATTCGTAGGCGATGCAGACCTTCAGCTTTTCCATGCCATCGAGCACGTCCAGCTTGGTGATGCACAGGCCGCTGATGCCGTTGATGGCCACGGCGCGCTTCAGCGCGACGATGTCCATCCAGCCGCAGCGACGCGGGCGACCGGTCGAGGCACCGTACTCGGCACCGCGGTCACGGATGCCCTGGCCGACTTCGTCGTCCAGTTCGGTCGGGAACGGGCCGCCGCCGACGCGGGTGGCGTAGGCCTTGGCGATACCCAGCACGTAGTCGATCGAATCGGCGCCGACGCCAGAACCGGCCAGCGCACCACCGACGGTGGTGTTGGAGCTGGTGACGTACGGGTAGGTGCCGTGGTCGATGTCCAGCAGCGCACCCTGCGCGCCTTCGAACAGCACGCGCTTACCCTGCTTGCGCAGGTCGTGCAGGATCCCGGCCACGTCGGACTTCATCGGCTGCACGTACTCGCCGAAGGCCAGCGCTTCGTCGAAGGTCTTCTGGAAGTCGACCGCATCGGTGTTCAGATACTTGGTCAGCACGAAGTTGTGGTAATCCAGCGCAGTGCGCAGGAGTTCTTCCAGCTGCTTCGGGTAGTGCAGGTCGGCGATGCGGATGCCGCGACGCGCCACCTTGTCTTCGTAGGCCGGGCCGATGCCACGGCCGGTGGTACCGATCGCCTTGCCACCGGCAGCGCGCTCGCGCGCCTGGTCCAGGGCGATGTGGTACGGCATGATCAGCGGCGCGGCCGGGGAGATCTTCAGGCGCGAACGCACTTCCACGCCGGAGGATTCCAGCTCGGCGATTTCCTTCTGCAACGCGGCCGGCGAGATCACCACGCCGTTGCCGATCAGGCACAGCGCGTCGTCACGCAGGATGCCCGACGGGATCAGGTGCAGGACGGTCTTCTTGCCGTTGATGACCAGAGTGTGGCCGGCATTGTGGCCGCCCTGGAAGCGCACGACGGCGCCGATTTCCTCAGTGAGCAGATCGACGATCTTGCCCTTGCCTTCATCGCCCCACTGGGCACCAAGCACTACGACAGACTGACCCATGACGGGCTCCTCATATGTTGCGGCCATCGGGGCCGCGGACGGGTAAACCGTGGCGGGGCTGGCCAGCACCTGGAGGGCGGCTCCAAACGGGGAGCAGCCGGCGATGGAAGGCCCAGACACGGAAAAAGCCGAACGGGGAGGCCCGTCCGGCTTTTGTGCATTATCCGGGTTTCCGGGGTCAGGTGCCACCTTTCCGACGGACGGCTTCACCGGCCGGTCAGGCCGGCGTCTCATGTAGAGCCGAGCCCATGCTCGGCTGCCTTCCCGCCGCTGCGCGGCGCCGCCCGAGCATGGGCTCGGACGCTACAGGGCGGGGTTCAGTGCCGCACCCACCACAGCAGGCTCAGCCCGGCCAGCAGCACCAGCCCGCCGAAGCTGCGCAGGGCCGGGCTGGGCAGGTCCAGCAGGCGCTCGGCCATGCGCTTCCAGGCGAACGGGGCGACGAACAGGAACAGGCCTTCCAGCACCGCGACCAGGCAGACGGCGGCGAACAGATCTTTCATGGGGGGACTCCGGAAAAAGCACGGGGCCCGGCGTCTGGCCGGGCCCCGTGGGGTAGTGCCCTGCGACCTCAGCGGTCGTTCTTCAGGTACTGCAGGAACGGGTCGTTCTTGTCCAGCACGATCACGCCGTTGCCGTCGGTCATGGAGCCACGGTAGGCCTCCAGGCTGCGGTAGAACGCGTAGAACGAGGGATCGGCCGAGCCGGCCTTGCCGTAGATACGGGCGGCATCGGCATCGCCTTCACCACGCAGGCGCTGGGCATCACGCTCGGCCTCGGCGATCAGCACGGTGCTGTCACGGTCGGCCTGGGCACGGATGGTCAGCGACTGCTCCTCGCCCTCGGCGCGCAGCTTGGCGGCTTCCTGCTTGCGCTGGGCGCGCATGCGCTCGTACACGTCATTGATCACCTGGCTGTCGGTGGGCAGGTCCACCTGCTTGATGCGCAGGTCGATCATCTGCATGCCGAGGCCGGCCACGGCTTCGTTGATCCCCTTCAGCTGCTCGGCGATCAGCTCGCTGCGGTCGCCGGAGACCAGCTGCTGCAGGGTGCGCGAGTTGATCTGGTTGCGCAGCGAGTCGGTGATGATCGGTGCCAGGCGGGCATTGGCGATCCGCGGATCGCCGCCGGTGGCACGGAAGTAGTCACCCACGTTGGAGATGTAGCCGATGGCGAAGAAGTCGACGCTGACGTCCTTCTGCTCGGCGGTGAAGTAACGCGCCGGCGCGGTGTCGAGCACCTGGAAGCGGCGGTCGAAGACCTTCACCGTTTCCACCACCGGCACCTTGAAGTGCAGGCCCGGCTTGATGTCCGAACGCACCACCTTGCCCAGGTTCAGGACCATGGCGGTCTGGTCCTCACGGACCACGTACACCGAGCCGAGCAGGCCCAGCACCACCGCCACGATCACGGCGATCCAGATAGGACTCTTCATCGGCTGCCCTCCTCACGGCCGCTCGGTCGCCCGGTCGGGCGGCCCACCGGCCGGCCCGGATCACGGGAAGCTTCCGCCGCTGCACCCGGCAGCGACGGCATCACCACCTCCGGGTTCGTCACTCCCGGCGGAGCCGAGGTGGTGGGACGGGTATCGCCGTTCATCGGCACGTAGATCAGCTGGCGGCCATCACCACCGATCACCTTGCGGTTCTCGCTCAGCACCTGCTGCACGGTCTCCAGCCACAGGCGCTTGCGGGTCACTTCCGGAGCGTCCTTGTACTGGGCCTGCAACAGGCTGAAGCGCTGCGCGTCACCCTCGGCCTTGGACACCACGGCCTGCTTGTAGCCTTCGGCGGTGGTACGGGCACGCGAGGCCTGGCCTCGGGCTTCCGGTACGACCTTGGCGGCGTAGGCCTGGGCTTCGTTGATCAGGCGTTCCTTGACCTGCTGGGCGCCGTTGACCTCGTCGAAGGCCGGCTTCACTTCTTCCGGCGGACGGGCGTCCTGCAGGGTCAGGCCGGTCACGGTCAGGCCGGTCTTGAACGCCTTCAGCAGCGCCTGCAGGCGCTCCTCGGCGGCCACGGCCAGCGGGCCACGGTTGTTCAGCACGGCGTTGAGGTCGGCGCGGCCGACTTCCTCGCGCACCGCGCTCTGCGCCGACTGCTCCAGCACCTGGTTGGCATCGACCGTGCCGAACAGGTACTGCTGCGGGTCGTCGATGCGGTACTGGACGTTCAGCGAAACGTTGACGATGTTCTCGTCGCGGGTCAGCACCGGCACCTGGATCGAGAAGGTCTTGATCTCGGTGGCATTGACCTTGGTGACCGATTCGATCGGCCACGGCAGCTTGAAGTTCGGGCCGGGCTGCAGGATGCGCGAGAACTGGCCGAAGCGCAGCACCACGCCACGCTGCTGTTCGCCGATCAGCTGGAAGCTGGAGAACAGCACCAGCAACACCACGGCTGCCACCACCCAACGCACGATGCCACCGTCGAACAGGTCCTTCAGCGGCCCGGGCAGTCCGCCCCAGCCACCACCATTGCCACCGCCGCGCGACCCGAAGGGCCCGCGTCGATTGTCCTCGGGGCCTTGTCCGCCCTTGTTGCCGCCGGGTGTATTCCAGGCCATGCACGCTCCATCAAGATTTGGGCTGCGGCGCGGGCCCTTCCCGCACCGCCAGCCGTGAAACCATCACCGATCATACAAGATGGGGCGGATCGGCAGGATCGAAAGGGGGGCAACGGGGTAAGGTGGCGTTTTCCTCGAAGTCAGGCAACGCCGATGGCCCCCACCACCCCGTTCACCGCCTTCCGCATCGAAAACGACGACGCCGGCTACCGCAGCGGCCTTGCCCAGCTCCGGATCGACGACCTCAACCCCGGACAGGTGCTGATCCGCGCCCACTGGTCCTCGGTCAACTACAAGGATGCCCTTGCCGGTACCGGCAAGGGGAAAATCCTGCGCCGCTTCCCGCTCGTGGGCGGCATCGACGTGGCCGGTACCGTGGTCGCCAGCTCCGACCCGGACTGGCGTGAAGGCGATGCGGTGCTGGCCACCGGCTGCGGCCTCAGCGAGACCCGTGATGGCGGCTACAGCCAGTACGTGCGGCTGGAATCGCGCGCGGTGATCGCCCAGCCGGCCGGGCTGACCCCGCGCGAGGCGATGGTGCTGGGCACCGCCGGCTTCACTGCGGCGCTGGCCCTGCTGCGCATGCAGGACAACCGGCAGACCCCGGAACTCGGCCCGCTGGCAGTCACCGGTGCCAGCGGCGGCGTCGGTGCGCTGGCGCTGTCGATCTTCAGCCGTGCCGGCTACAGCGTGCACGCGGTCAGCGGCAAGCAGAACCAGGCCGATTTCCTGCGCAGCATCGGCGCCACCGAGGTACTGCCACGCGACGCGCTGGCCGATACCGGCCCGCTGCAGTCGGCGCGCTTCGGCGGTGGCCTCGACAATGCCGGAGGCGACATGCTGGCCAGCCTGCTGGCGCAGACCGTGCCCTACGGCAGCGTGGTCAGTGCCGGTCTGGCCGCCAGCCCGACGCTGGACATGACCGTGATGCCGTTCATCCTGCGCGGTGTCTCGCTGCTGGGGGTGTCCTCGGCCAATGCGCCGCGCGGGCTGCGCGAAGAGGTGTGGTCGCGACTGGGCAGTGACTGGAAGCCGCAGCACCTGGACCGCATCTGCACTGCCGAAGTCGGCCTGGATGGCCTGCCCGCCGTGTTCCAGCGGATGCTGGCCGGCGGCTCGCTGGGGCGCACGGTGGTGCGGATCGACTGAACGTCGCAGGCAGGCGACGGACGGCAGACGCGCCCCTCCCGCCGGTAATGTGCCCGCACTACACTGCGGGCATTACATGGGGAACAACATGGCACGCATTCTGATCGTCGACGACTCACCGTCGCAGCTGTTGGGGATACAGCGCATCGTCGAGAAGCTCGGGCACCAGATCCTGACCGCCACCGATGGCGCCGCCGGGGTCGAAACCGCCAAGGCCGAGCTGCCCGACCTGGTCCTGATGGACGTGGTGATGCCCAACCTCAATGGCTTCCAGGCCACCCGCACCCTCGCCCGCGACGAGGCGACCCGGCACATTCCGGTGATCCTGGTGACCACCAAGGACCAGGACACCGACCGCATGTGGGGCATGCGCCAGGGCGCCAAGGCCTACATCACCAAGCCGTTCTCGGAAGATGAACTGTCCGAGGTGCTGGAACGGGTGTTCGCCGGGCAGGGCTGAAACATTCCGGTGGGTGCCAACCTTGGTTGGCACGCCTTGAACGGCCGAAAGGCGTGTGGACCGAGGTCCACACCCACCAGAATCGATCTCAGATCGTTTCGCCAAACGCCTTGGCCAGGTTCCGATAGGCCTTCTTCTGCGCCTCGTCGGTCGCAGCCGGGGCCACGATCTCGATTTCGACGATCTGGTCGCCGTCCGGGCTGCCAGGAAGGCCACGGCCACGCAGGCGCAGCTTGCGCCCGGCATCGGAATCGGCCGGAATCTTCAGCTCCACCGCACCGCCCAGGGTCGGCACGCTGATGCTGGTCCCCAACGCGGCCTGCCACGGTGTGACCGGCAGCGTATAGAGGATGTTGCGGCCATCGACCTCGAACTGCGGGTGCGCGGCGTATTCCACTTCCAGCAGCAGGTTGCCGCCATGGTTGCCCTGCCCTGCCAGGCGGATCACCTGGCCCGGGCGGATGCCCTTGGGCACGCGCACGTCCAGCTGCTTGCCGTTGACGGTGATGCGCAGGCTGTCACCGTTGTAGGCCGCCTCCAGCGGTACCGACAGCTTGGCGCGGGTATCGCGATTGGGCGCATGGCCCTGGCTGCTGAAGCCCGGCCCCGGACCAGCGCCGCCACCGCCACGCTGGCGCGCGAACAGGCTTTCGAAGAAGTCGCTGAAGCCGCCGTTGGGGCCGCCGCCGCCGAACACTTCCTCGAAATTGAACCCCCCGGCGCCGCCGTAGTTCGGCGGCACGTTGAACTCCTCGCCCGGGCGATAGCCCTGCGCGCGCAGCTGGTCGTAGGCCGCGCGCTTCTCCGGGTCGCGCAGCGCCTCATAGGCCTCGTTGACCGCCTTGAACTTGTCTTCGGCCCCGGCCTCCTTGCTGACGTCCGGGTGGTACTTGCGTGCCAGCCGGCGGTAGGCGGTCTTGATCTCCGCCTCGCCCGCGCTCGGTTCCACCCCCAGGGTGGCGTAGTAATCCTTGAATTCCATCCAGCTACCTCGATTCGCTTCGGCCGCGCCGGTGGCGCCGCCCCGGGTTCATTCTACGCGTCGGCGATGCTACGCCGGGCCTCGTGCGGCGCCGGTGAGGCCGACTGATCCTGCGCAATGCGGCTGCCATCCCCATGCCCCACGCTGTGGCTGGAAGCCCCTGCCGCAAAGCCCGAAGATGGGGCCTGCACGCAGGTTTTCCAATGTCTTGACGCCCCTGTCCCATCCGGCCCACTAGCCTGCCCCAGCAAGGAGTTCCCCATGACCATCCATGTCGGCGACCGCATTCCGGAAGTGACCCTCAAGCGCATCCGCGAGGGCATCGAAACACTCGATACGCATTCGCTGTTCGATGCGCGCAAGGTGGTGCTGTTCGCCGTGCCCGGCGCGTTCACCCCGACCTGCTCGGCGCGCCACCTGCCCGGCTACGTCGAAAAATTCCAGGACTTCCGCCAGCGCGGCATCGACGTCTACTGCATGGCCGTCAACGACCCGTTCGTGATGAAGGCCTGGGCTGCCGACCAGAGCGTGCCCGACGGCCTGCTGATGCTCTCCGACGGCAACGCCGAACTGACCCGCGCGCTCGGCCTTGAGCTCGACGCCAGCGCCTCGGGCATGGGCATCCGCTCGCGCCGCTTCGCGCTGTACGTGGTCGATGGCGTGGTGCGTGCGGCCTGGGTCGAACAGCCGGGCCAGTTCGAAGTCTCTTCAGCCGAGTACGTGCTGGAGCACGTGCCCACCTGATCTTCCACCGCAAGAGGAAACGGCCAGCCATGTCCAGCAAGCCAGCCAAAGCCACAAAGCCTGCCGCAAAGGTTCCCGGCATCAGCGACCGCAAGACCCTGCGCGAACGCGCCCGGCGCAACATCGAAGATGGTGCGATCACCGACAGCTACAATGCCGACCGCGAGGCAGTGATCAAGCTGCTCAACGACGCGTTGGCCACCGAGTACGTGTGCGTGCTGCGCTACTACAGGCACTTTTTCATGGCCAAGGGCATGCTGGCCGACGCGGTCAAGGCCGAGTTCCTGGAGCACGCACAGCAGGAGCAGGCACACGCCGGCAAGCTGGCCGAGCGCATCGTCCAGCTCGGCGGCGAGCCCGATTTCAACCCGGATACGCTGACCGCGCGCTCGCACGCCGAGTACAAGGAAGGCAGCGACCTCCGCGACATGGTGCGCGAGAACCTGGTGGCCGAACGCATTGCCATCGACAGCTACCGCGAAATGATCAACTTCATCGGCGACCGCGACACCACCACCAAACGCATCCTCGAAGAGATCCTGGCGCAGGAAGAAGAACACGCCGACGAATTCGCCGACCTGCTGGATGGGTGGATCGGGGAATAGCGGTTACGCCACACGCTCGCTGCCATCTGCCGCGTTGTAGAGCCGAGCCCATGCTCGGCTGACTGCACCACGCACGTCACAAGAGCAGCCGAGCATGGGCTCGGCTCTACAACAGCGTCGCAAATATACGGAAAGCGGCGACCAAGGTCGGCACCTACCGCAGCACGTTGAACCGTACCTGGGTCCACGCGCCATCTGCCGCCAGCGCGGTCAGGGTGTGTGCGCCCGGATCGGCGAACTCGCGCTGCATCAACTGCGCGCCGTGGGTCTGCGCAATCCAGCGTCCATCCAGCAACCAGTCCACCGCCTGCTCGCTGCCCAGCGCGCGCAGCTGCAGGCGTACGCCATGTTCGGCGTTGGGTGCACGCGCCAGTGCTGCGCCATCATTGAGGCCATCGATGTGCAACGCGACACTGGCCTCACGCCCATCGTCGCGGCAGTCAGGCGATAGCGCTGGCAATTGCGAGGCCTCGCGCGTGGCCTTGGACAACCACGGCGACAACAGCGCCGGCCAGCGCGCGATCTCACGCGCGACTTCCTCATGCGGCAAACGGCAATCAGCGGAGACACGCAGACCGGTCCGCGCATCGGCCAGGTAGCGCTGCCGCCCCGGCTGCCAGCGCCGCGCCTCGCGCTCGGGGAAGGTCGGTGGTGCTGCACCGTCCAGCAGGTAGGCCTGCATCCTGCGCTGGCAGAGCGCAGCTGGCAGTCCCTCGGCACGTTCGCCGGTCGGCCAGCAGATGTCTTCCTGGCTGACACTGGCCGGCATTGGCGCAGCAGCGGAATCGCCACGCTGGCGCGGCAGGCTGTCCACCACTTCGAACATCAGCGGCAGTGCGGTAACCGCACCATACTGGCCCGGCAACGGCGTGCCGTCTGGTCGCCCCACCCACACGCCCACTGTGTAGTGACGGGTACTGCCGATGGCCCACGCATCGCGGTACCCGTAACTGGTGCCGGTCTTCCACGCCACACGCGGGCGGCCACCGACATCGAACGTCCCGACGCCATAGCCCGGCCGCGGATTCGATTCCAGCATCTCGCGGACGATCCAGCTTGCGCCGGGCGAAGCGAGGCGCCGCTCGATCATTGGCTCATCGTCGGTGTAACGCACGCGCCCGGCGATGCCATTGCGGTTGAGCGCGGCGAACGCGCCGACCAGGTCTTCCAACCGCGCGCCGGTGCCGCCCAGGATCAGCGACAGATTAGGCGTGCTGCCCGGCGGGAAACGCAGCTGGATGCCGGAGTGCGACAGGCGAGCGGCGAAACGCGCAGCACCGACCCGTTGCAGCAGATCTACCGAGGGTACGTTGAGCGACAGGCGCAATGCACTGGAAGCGCCGATCGGTCCGTTGAAGGCCATGTCGAAGTTGCCGGGGCGGTAACTGCCGAAACTCTGCGGCGCATCCACCAGCAGGCTTTCCGAATGGATCAGGCCGTCATCCAGTGCCATCGCATACAGGAACGGCTTGAGCGTGGACCCCGGCGAGCGCCAGGCCTGCACCATGTCCACGTGCCCCAGCCGCTGGCGGTCACCGAACGCCAGCGTGCCCACATAGGCACGTGCCTGCAGGGTCTGGTTGTCGACCACCAGCAGGGCGGCCGAGGTGCGTTCGGGCAGCGTCGAGAAGTAGCTGGCCACGCGCTCTTCCAGCGTGCGCTGCAGGCCGATATCAATGCTGCTCTGGATGCGCGCTTTGCCCGGCTGCGCTGAATGCAGCCGCTGCGCCAGCAGTGCCGCATGCAGCGGCGGCCGCAGCGAGCGCGCCACCACGTTCTCGATGCGCGCGTCCTCCACTTCCTCCGGCGTCCACGCACCCAGTTCGGCCATGCGTGACAGCACCTTGTCGCGCGCCTTCTGCGCCGCTTCCGGATGGCGGTCCGGGCGCAGCCGGCTTGGCGCCTGCGGCAGCACCGCCAGCAACGCGGCCTCGGCATGCGACAGCTGCGCCGCCGGCTTGCCCAGGTAGGCCCAGCTGGCCGCTTCCACGCCCTCGATGGTGCCGCCGTAAGGCGCGCGCTCCAGATACAGGGCCAGGATCTGCTGCTTGCTCAGATGCACTTCCAGCTGCACCGCGCGCAGCATCTGCTTGAGCTTTCCCCAGGGCGTGCGCGTATGCGGGTCGAGGATGCGGGCAACCTGCATGGTCAGGGTCGAGCCACCGGACACGATGCGGCCGCCGCGCAGCAACTGGCCGCTGGCACGCAGGATCGCCAGCGGGTTGATGCCCGGATGGCGCCAGAACCAGCGGTCTTCGTAGGTCAGCAACGCCTGCAGGTACAGCGGCGAGACGCTGTCGATCGAAGCCGGATAGCGCCACACGCCCTCGGCATCGGCAAAGGCACGCAGCGGCGTGCCGTCGGCGGCCACCACCAGGGTGCTGGTATCACGCTGCTTCGGCAGCGGCGGCGGGAAAGCGAAGTCCAGCACCAGCAGCAGCGCCAGCGAGGCGGCCGTGCCCCAGCGCAACCACGGCCACAGCGGCCGCAGCCGGCGGCGCAGAGCCGCCAGCCGGGTCTTCATTGCGTCATTCATTGCGAATTGCCATCAGGACGGGCCGCGCCGTCGCGGCCCGTCCGCGCGGTCACGGCTGTACCACCGTGATCGTGGTCGGGTTGCTGCGGCCGACGCCGCGCAGCTGCGGCCGGTACATGTCCTCCACCAGCGGCGGCGGCACCGAGTAGGTTCCCGGGGTCACCGCGCGTACCAGGTAGAACACGTTGGCCTTGCTGCCACGCGAGAGCTTCAGCGCGGCCACATAGCGGTCGTCGCGGAACTCTTCGTGCTTGGTATCGGCGGCTTCACCACGATCGCTGATGGTGATGCCGTCCACGACCACGTCGGCCCACTGCTTGGCGTCGCCCAGGTTGAAGTTCTCGATCTCCAGGCCGGCCGGCAGCAGGTCGGTCAGCAGTGCATCCGGCATGGTGGTATCGGCAGTGACGGTGACGCGCACGATCAGCGCTTCGCCTTCCTTCAGTGGCCGCGGCGTCCACGGCTTGCCATCGGTGCCGAAGTAGCTGCGTTCAACACCCAGCACGCTGTTGTCCGGTGCCGGCGCGCTGCGCGGGATGCCGGCCACGTCGATGCTGGCAAACATCGGCGGCTGGCCCTGCGGGGTGAAGCGTACGCCGCTGGCCAGTTCGCTGCCGGTGAAGTTGCGGCCGAACAGCTTGCGCTCACTGATCGCCTCGGTGCTGCCACCGATCACCAGCTCACCGGCCACCAGCGCCTTCTGGTTGGCGGCCAGGGCCTTGCCGAGGCGGGCGATCGCCACCTGCTCCTGGGTGCTCAGCCACATCCAGCCGGCATTGCGGCGGGCATCCAGGCCACGGCCGAGATCGACCGCACGTGCGTCCCAGGCGGGCTTGGCCAGCTTGTTCTCGTGCGTCAGCGCGATCATCAGTGCGTCATCGCGGATCGCGCTGCCGTAGTCGCCGAAGTACGACGGGCGCTCGCTGCTGGACTTGGCGAACGCCGCCGCCAGTGCCGCCTGGCCACGCTTGGCATCACCCTGCAGTGACAGCGCCACGCCCAGGTGGACCAGCGACAGGCCACCGACCGCCTTGCTGCGCTCGTTGTCGTACAGCGTGCGCAGGGTACCCAGCGGCGCCCGGTTGACCCGGGCCAGCACATAGCCCGAATACGCCTGGTTGGCGAACTTCAGCTTCTCGCGGTCATCCTGGCCGTAGAACTGATTGCCACCGGACAGCAGGTCCTCACTGAGGCGGCTGAGTGCCTTCTGCAATACGTTGTCGGGCACCGCGAAGCCGGCGTCCTTGGCATCGAGCAGGAACTCGGTGATGTACGGGGTCAGCCACGGGTTCACGTAGCCGTCGTCACCCCACATCGAGAAGTTGCCGTTGGCCACCTGCATCGACGCCAGGCGACCGAACGCGCCTTCCATGCGCTCGCGGCGGGTCTTGGCATCCAACCCGTCAGCCCCGAGCATCGACGACGTCGCCTGGTCCAGGATCAGTGCGGCGTAGCCCTTGCTGGTGGTCTGCTCGGCGCAGCCGTATGGGTAGTTCAACGCGCCCTGCAGGGCACTGGCGAACGGGATTGGCGGCAGCGGGCTGACCAGCAGGCGCGCGTTCACCGACTCGGCCATCAGGCCGTCGGTCAGGCTGTTGTCGAGGCTGACCGCGGCCAGTGGATCCAGCGTGCGTACCTGCGAGCGCAGCACCTGCGGCCACGCCGCACGCACCGGCAGCTCGTAGCGGCGGTCGGCCTTGAATCCGTTGCCGTCCACCCGCACCCGCACCTTGGCTACGCTGTGGCCCTCACGCGCGGACAGCGGGAAACTCAGCGTGGTCTTGGCATCGGCATTCAACTGCACGCTGCGGCTGCCCTCACCCAGGTTCAACGGGCCCTCGCTTTCCACCTTCACGTTGAACTGCCCCCGCTTGCCGGTGAAGTTCTGCACGTCCAGGGTCACGGTGCTGCGGTCGCCCGGGGCCAGGACGCGCGGCATGCTGGCTTCGGCCAGGATCGGCGCGCGCACCACGGTCTCCACATCGCGCTTGCCGTACTGGTCATCGCTGTAGACCAGCGCCGATACGCGCAGGGTGCCGTTGAAGTCCGGCACCTTCAGGCGGATGCGGGCGATGCCCTTGGCATCCAGCTGCACCGGGCCGGAGAACAGGTCCACGGTCTGCACGCGTGCGGTCGGGCGCTTGGCCTGCGGCAGCGCCTGCAGCGCCATGTCGCCACCAAACTTCAGCTTGCCGCTGCCGCCATCGAAGCTCTCGATCACCCGGCTGTAGATGTCGTAGGCATCGATGCCGAGGCGACGCTGGGCGAAGAAGTGCGCGCCGGCGTCGGGCACCGGGAAGCGGGTGATGTTGAGGATGCCTACATCCACCGCCGAGACGGTGACGTGCGCCATCTTGCCCGCCAGCTGCGGTGCACTGACCGTCACCGGCAGGTCCTGCTCCGGCCGCATCTGCTTGGGCGCAGCCAGGCCAACCGCCACGGTGCGGCCCTTGCGGTCCATCGGAACGTGCACCACACCCACAGCACGGGCCGGGGTGATCTTGCTCGGCGCACTGCCGCCACGGAACACCAGCGCGGTGATGTACACGTCGTGGCGTTCCCAGTCGGCGGTAACCGGAATCTTGAAGGTCGACCCCGGCTTGGCGTCGATGCCCTGCACGTACAGCATGCGGTCGGTCTCGACCATCAGGATGCCCTTGCCGGCGTGCGGCGGGGTCACCGTCACCTCGAGCGTGTCGCCTGCCTTGTAGCCGGTCTTGTCCAGGCCCAGCTTGATCTTGTCAGGGCGCGCGTCCAGGCCGCGGTTGTCATCACCCCAGCTCCAGCCCGCACGGAACGGATAGCGGCTGGTCAGGCCGGTGGACGGATCGAACACGTCCACCCGGTACTCGCCCCACTCCACCGGGAAATCAAAGGCCACCGCGCTGCCGCCGGCATCGACGGTGCGCGTTTCCTTGTTCTCGAAACGGCGGGTGAAGTCGTAGTCCCAGCGGTTGTCGTTGAAGGTCCAGTGGTAGTCGCGCAGTTCGCGCACCAGGGTGATCTTCAGGCCCTTGGCCGGCTGCGGCTTGCCCGCTGCATCCACGCGCATCAGCTCGAAGCGCGCATTGCCGTTGGCATCGGCACCGTCTTCGGGATTGAACAGCGGGCGCACGCCCACCAGCGCATTGGCCGGCCACATCACCCGCTTCAAGGTGCGGGTGACGGTACGGCCGCCGGTCTCGTACAGGCTGCCGGACAGCACCACCGCAATCGGTGCCTTGGCCTTGGCCGCCTCCTCCGGCAATGCCACATCCTCGCGCAGCTGGCCGTTGGCCGGCAGCGTGGTGTCGATCACGTCCTTGGCTTCGCGCGGCAGCTGCAGGGTCGGGTCACCGAAGAAGTAGCCCGGCAGGCCCTCCACCGGCTGCTGCTCGGCCGCCACTGCCATGCGCGCGGTGAAGCGGTTGCCATCGGCCGGCGCACCATACAGGTAGGCACCATTGGCCTGCAGGCGCAGGTCCTCACCCGGCTTCAGCGTCTTCTGCGCGCTGTCCAGATCCAGCTTCATGCGCTCGGGCAGGAACTCCTCGATGCGCAGGGTCATGCCCTGGATCGCCTCCTTGCTGGCCGGGTCGGTGCGGAACTCGATCTGCCAGCGCCCGGTCGGCGCCTCGGCGGGGATCACCTGCTCGAAATTGATGTAGCCCTGGTCACCCGGCTGCAGGCGGGTCTCGCGGAAAGTCTTGCCGTCGGGCTGCTTCAGGCGCAGGAACACCGGTTGCGCCTTGACCGGCTTGCCATCGTTGTCACGCAGCAGCGCGGACAGGCGCACGGTCTCGCCCGGGCGGTACAGGTCGCGGCCGGACCAGGCGTAGACGTCGAACCAGGCATTGTCACGGCCGGCCACGGCGAATTCGCTCAGGTCCAGCGCCGGCTGGTTGAACGGCAGGAAGCTGGTGTCCTTGCCAGTGCTGGCGACCAGCACGTGGGTGGCATCCAGCGTGTAGTTCAGCAGCGCATTGCCATTGCCGTCGGTGCTGCCCTTCAGCACCACCTCGCCCTTGGCATCGAGAACCCGCAGGTCGATGCCCTTCAGCGGTGCGCCGTCCTTGAGGCCGGCGGTGTGCACGAACAGCTTGTCCTTGTAGGCGCGGGTATGCAGGCCGATGTCGCTGACCGAGAAGAACGCGGTATCGAACTCGCCCTCGTAGTCACCGGTGCGCTTGAGCAGGGCGAAGTACAGGCCCGGCTCCTGCAGTTCCTTGATGTCCTGGGTCGGCAGGTAGGTCAGCACCCGCTCGTTCTGCTTGCCACCCAGGATGAAGCGGTTGACGTAGACCGGCTCGGCCAGCTTGTTGATCGGGCTGCGCTCGTAGTCGCTGCTCAGCTCCCAGCTGCCACGGCGGCCTCCGCGCTGGTACTGGCTGAAGAAGGTCGGCAGGTCCTTCTCGCGCACGCGCAGGAACTCGACGTCGACCTCCGGCACGTTCACCGACACCACCGGCAGGCCACGGCTGTCCTTGGCCGGCAGCACGCTGCCCTGCGAGGCGAAGCCGACCACCGGCTTCAGTTCGCCGCTGAACACCTTCTGCTTCAGTTCCTTGCCCAGGCGGCTGCCATCGGCGGCCAGCAGGTCCGGCGAAACCACCAGGCTGAACTCCTTGCCGGCCTCGACGAACGGGTAACGCAGGGTCAGGCCGTCATCGGACAGCGTCCAGCTGCTGTCGTCGGTGCCGACCTTTTCCTCGAAGCGCACCAGTTTGTCGAAATCCTGGGTGCCGACGAGCGGGCGCGAGAACTCCAGCGCCAGCGACAAGCCGTCATTCTTCTGGTCCGGGTAGGCACGCAGCAGGGTGAACTCCTTCACCTGCTCGGCCTTGGTGGTGATGGCTTCACCGCTGGCCTTGGGCAGCTGCCCGCTGTCGTTGCGGCAGCCGGCCAGACCCAGCAACAGGCCTCCTGCCAGTACCGCCGCCGCCCATCCCCACCGCTTCCGCCGTGCCGGACCGCTCATGTCGTCACTCCTTGATCGAGGTGGTCATTATAGGCAGGCCGCGTCAAGGTGTTGACGCGGATTCGGCAAGTGCCCCGGGTGCAGGTAGTGCCGGCCGCTGGCCGGCAGTATCGGCAGTCGCCAACCTTGGTTGGCGTTGGGCCCGTGCCAACCAAGGTTGGCACCCACCAAAGCGCGCCTCCCCGGCAGGTACAGGCGCTGACACGAGTCCGGCGGGAATGCATCGGAGCGGTAGCGCCGGGCCATGCCCGGCGGGCCGGCGCCCACCAAGGCGCCTCCTACCCTGGCAGGTACAGGTCCACGTAGTCGGTCACCGGCATCGCCGGCAGCGTCACCGGGTCCAGTGAAGCGGCCCAGATGCGCTGCTGCTGGGCGGTCGGGAAGCGATGGGCCAGGTGCCGGCGGAACTTGTCCATCAGCAGCGGAATGCCTTCCTCGCGGCGCCGGGCGTGGCCGAGCGGGTATTCCACCAGTACCTCGGGCAGCTCGCTGCCGTCGGTAAAGCGCACGCTCAGGCCGTTGGCGATGCTGCGCTTGTCCGGATCCAGATAATCCGCGCTCAACTGCGGGTCTTCATGGCAGGCCATCTTCGCGCGCAGCGCATCAATGCGCGGATCGGCGGCAACGTCGTCCTCGTAATCCTCGGCCACCAACCGCCCGTGCAGCAACGCGATGGCGACCATGTACTGCACGCAGTGATCGCGGTCGGCCGGGTTATGCAACGGCCCCTGCTTGTCGATGATACGGATGCAGGCTTCCTGGGTGCGGATGGCGATGTGCGCGATGTCCTCGACCCGCCGTTCCATCGAGCGCAGCTGCTGGTGCAGCGTGACCGCCGCCTCCACTGCAGTCTGGCCGTGGAACTCGGCCGGGTAGCTGATCTTGAACAGCACGTTCTCCATCACATAGCTGCCCAGCGGTCGCCCCAGTGTCAGTGCCTGACCGTGCATGGATACGGCCTCGAAACCCCATGTCGGTGCACTCAATACGCTGGGATAGCCCATCTCGCCGCTGGCTGCCATCAGCGCCAGACGCACGCCACGACTGGTCGCATCGCCAGCGGCCCAGCTCTTGCGCGAGCCGGTATTGGGCGCGTGACGGTAGGTTCGCAGCGCCTGGCCATCTATCCAGGCCAGCGACACTGCATTGAGCATGCGTTCGCGATCCAGCCCGAGCAGCTGCGAGACCACCGCGGTGGTGGCCACCTTGACCAGCACCACATGGTCCAGCCCGACGCGGTTGAAGGAATTCTGCAGCGCCAGCACGCCCTGGATCTCGTGCGCCTTGATCATCGCAAGCAGCACGTCGTGCACGGTCGGCGGCGGACGACGCAGGGCCTGCGCGTTGCGCCCCAGCCAGTCAAGGACGGCAAGGATGCCGCCCAGGTTGTCCGATGGATGGCCCCATTCGGCGGCCAGCCAAGTGTCGTTGAAATCGAGCCAGCGCACCATTGCGCCGATGTTGAAGGCGGCCTGCACCGGGTCCAGCACGTAGTGCGTGCCCGGTACGCGCGCGCCGTCGACCACGCTGATGCCCGGCACCAGTGGACCGAGCAGTTTGCTGCAGGCCGGGAAGGACAGCGCTTCCAGGCCGCAGCCCAGCGTATCAAGCAGGCAGTGATGCGCGGTCTGGAACGCCAGCGGTGAGTCGATGCGGGCATCGCGCACGTAATCGACGATATCCACCAGCAGTGCATCCCACGCTGCACGCTCGTTGGATGGGGTGTGGTTGTCGGACATCGTCGATCTCCTCGTTGCGGTGCACGGTTGCCCGTGCACCATGCCAACCAAGGTTGGCATCTACCAGAGCACTATTCGGCTGGCACCCGCACCTTGCCTTCCATCAGCACACGGGCGCTGCGGCTCATGATGGCCTTGGTCACTGTCCACTGGCCGTCAACGAGACCAGCCTGCGCACCCACGCGCAACGTGCCCGAGGGATGGCCGAAGGTCACCGCCTCACGTTCGCCGCCACCGGCGGCGCGATTGACCAGGGTGCCCGGAATCGCCGCCGCGGTACCGATCGCCACGGCGGCAGTGCCCATCATCGCGTGGTGCAGCTTGCCCATCGACAACGCACGCGCGTGCAGGTCGATGGCCGAGGCCGGGATGGCCTTGCCGCTGGACGACACATAGTCCTGCGCCGGTGCAACGAAGGCCACCTTCGGCGTGTGCTGGCGCGTGGCCGCATCTTCCAGGTTCTTGATCAGCCCCATGCGCAAGGCGCCGTAGGCGCGGATCTTCTCGAAGCGCTCCAGCGCCCCCTTGTCCTCGTTGATCGCAGGCTGCAGTTCGGTGCCGGTGTAGCCCAGGTCGGCCGCATTGAGGAAGATGGTCGGAATGCCGGCGGTGATCATGGTCACCTCGAAACTACCCACGCCCGGCACGTCCAGGGTGTCGACCAGGTTGCCGGTCGGGAACATCGCGCCCGCATCGCCGTCATCGGACGGATCGATGAACTCCAGCTGGATCTCGGCGGCCGGGAAGGTCACGCCATCCAGTTCGAAATCGCCGATTTCCTGCACTTCGCCATCGCGCATCGGCACGTGGGCGATGATGGTCTTGCCGATGTTGGCCTGCCAGATGCGCACGGTGCACAGGCCATCGCGCGGCACGCGGGCGGGATCGATCAGCCCGTTGGCGATCGCGAATGGGCCGACCGCAGTGCTGAGGTTGCCGCAATTGCCGCTCCAGTCGACGAAGGCGGTGTCGATCGAGACCTGGCCGTACAGATAGTCCACGTCGTGGTCTGGCACCGAGGCGGTGGAGATGATCACGCACTTGCTGGTGCTGGAGGTGGCGCCGCCCATGCCATCGGTCTGCTTGCCATAAGGATCGGGCGAGCCGATCACGCGCATCAGCAGTGCATCGCGTGCGGCGCCCGGCGCCTGCGCGGCCTCGGGCAGGTCCTGCAGGCGGAAGAACACGCCCTTGCTGGTGCCGCCGCGCATGTAGGTGGCGGGAATACGGAGTTGCGGGAGGAAGGTCATCGTCGGATCCACGCGTTTGGATTTCAGGAAATGTCTTGCATCAGTGCGTCAAGACCACGATCAACGCACCACACACGCATGATGTCCACGCGGTCCGGTAGATCGAGGTAATAGACGAGGTACCGTTCGAAGCCCGGAACCAGCATGAACCGCAACGGCACCGGCAGCTGTGCTGCGAGGTCGGCGTGCCGGGTGGAACCCGAGCCTGGAAATACCGCGATGCGTTGAAGCGTGGCCTCCAACTCGGCGAGAAAGCGCCGACCCAGTATCAGCCCACCCTGCCGTGCGAACCACAGCGCGGCATCGGCTGCGTCGGCTTCGGCCCTGGGTCGCCATTCAATCGCCTTCACGCTCCATCCTTTCGGTCAGTTCACGACGCATGCGCTCGAATGTGTCGGCCGTCACCGGGACGCCAGGCCCAGAAGCCAGCCCCTCGGCAATCAGCTGCTTGAGCAGTTCTTCGGCCTTGCTGCGCTGGCGCTGGCGGATCAGGTCACGCACGTAGTCCGACGTACTGGAATAGCCGCCTTCACGCACTTCCTCGTCCACGAACTGCTTGAGCGGGTCGGTCAGCGAAATGTTCATGGTGGCCATGAGACTCTCCATTGGCAGTTTTTGCCAAGTCAGTGTGCGCCCTGCCCAGGTGTCGGACAAGCCCGCCCCCGGCCTCCGGGGGCAGGCATTCAGGCCGGCATCACGCCACCTTGGCGCCCTCCAGGAAGTCCTGGGCGAAGCGCTGCAGCACGCCGCCGGCTTCGTAGATCGCCACTTCCTCGTCACTGTCCAGGCGGCAGGTGACCGGCACGATCAGGTCCTGGCCGTCGCGGCGGTGGATGACCAGGGTCAGGTCGGCGCGCGGGGTGCGCTCGCCCACCACGTCGAAGGTCTCGGTGCCATCGATGCCCAGGGTCAGGCGGGTGGTGCCCGGCTTGAACTCCAGCGGCAGCACGCCCATGCCGATCAGGTTGGTACGGTGGATGCGTTCGAAGCCCTCGGCCACGATCGCTTCCACGCCGGCCAGGCGCACGCCCTTGGCGGCCCAGTCGCGCGAGCTGCCCTGGCCGTAGTCGGCACCGGCAATGATGATGAGCGGCTGCTTGCGCTCCATGTAGGTCTCGATCGCTTCCCACATGCGCATCACCTTGCCTTCCGGCTCCACGCGCGCCAGCGAACCCTGCTTCACGCTGCCATCGTCGTTGCGCACCATCTCGTTGAACAGCTTCGGATTGGCGAAGGTGGCGCGCTGCGCAGTCAGGTGATCACCGCGATGCGTGGCATAGGAATTGAAGTCCTCTTCCGGCAGGCCCATCTTCGCCAGGTACTCGCCGGCGGCGCTGGAGGCCAGGATCGCGTTGGACGGCGACAGGTGGTCAGTGGTGATGTTGTCCGGCAGCACCGCCAGCGCGCGCATGCCGGCCAGCGTGCGCTCACCGGCCAGTGCGCCCTCCCAGTACGGCGGACGGCGGATGTAGGTGCTCTGCGGGCGCCAGTCGTACAGCGGGCTGACCGCGGCACCGTTCTCCACGCGCACGTTGAACATCGGGTTGTAGACCTTGCGGAACTGCTCGGGCTTCACCGAGGCCTTCACCACCGCGTCGATCTCGGCATCGCTCGGCCAGATGTCCTTCAGGCGCACCTCGTTGCCATCGGCGTCCACGCCCAGCACGTCCTTCTCGATATCAAAGCGGACGGTGCCGGCGATGGCATAGGCGATCACCAGCGGCGGCGACGCCAGGAAAGCCTGCTTCGCATACGGGTGGATGCGGCCATCGAAGTTGCGGTTGCCCGACAGCACGGCCGTGGCGTACAGGTCCCGGTCGATGATCTCCTGCTGGATGGCCGGATCGAGCGCGCCGCTCATGCCGTTGCAGGTGGTGCAGGCGAAGGCGACGATGCCGAAGCCCAGCTTTTCCAGGTCCGGCAGCAGGCCGGCCTCTTCCAGGTACAGCTGCACCGCCTTCGAGCCGGGCGCCAACGAGGACTTCACCCACGGCTTGCGCAGCAGGCCACGTTCATTGGCCTTGCGCGCCAGCAGTGCGGCGGCGATCACGTTGCGCGGGTTTGAGGTGTTGGTGCAGCTGGTGATGGCGGCGATGATCACCGCGCCATCCGGCATCAGGCCCTGCGCCTGCTCGGCCTTGCCCGCTGCCAGCTTGGCCTCGTCGGCGATGCCGCGCTCGGCCAGCTCGGAAGTGGCGACGCGCTTGTGCGGGTTGGACGGGCCCGCCATGTTGCGCACCACGCTGGACAGGTCGAAGCGCAGCACGCGCTCGTACTGCGCGGTGGCCAGGTCGTCGGCCCACAGGCCTGTGGTGCGTGCATAGTTTTCCACCAGCGCCACCTGCGATTCCTCGCGGCCGGTCAGGCGCAGGTAATCGGTGGTCTGTGCGTCGATGTAGAACATCGCGGCGGTGGCACCGTATTCGGGGCACATGTTGGAGATGGTGGCGCGGTCACCGATGGTCAGTGCCGCAGCACCCTCGCCGAAGAATTCAAGCCAGGCTCCGACCACGCGCTCCTTGCGCAGGAACTCGGTCAGGGCCAGCACCACGTCGGTGGCGGTGATGCCCGGCTGCGGGCGACCACTCAGTTCGACACCGACGGTGTCGGGCAGGCGCATCCACGACGCGCGGCCCAGCATCACGTTCTCTGCTTCCAGGCCGCCAACACCAATTGCGATCACGCCCAGTGCATCCACGTGCGGGGTGTGACTGTCGGTGCCCACGCAGGTATCCGGGAAGGCCACGCCGTCCTGCACGTAGACCACCGGCGACATCTTCTCCAGGTTGATCTGGTGCATGATGCCGTTGCCCGGCGGAATCACGTCCACGTTCTCGAAGGCCAGTTTGGTCCAGTCGATGAAGTGGAAACGGTCTTCATTGCGACGATCTTCGATCGCGCGGTTCTTCTCGAACGCCTGCGGATCGAAACCGCCACACTCCACCGCCAGCGAGTGATCGACGATCAGCTGCACCGGCACCACCGGATTGACCTTGGCCGGGTCGCCGCCCTTGTCGGCGATCGCATCGCGCAACCCGGCCAGATCGACCAGTGCGGTCTGGCCGAGGATGTCGTGGCACACCACGCGCGCCGGGAACCACGGGAAATCAAGGTCGCGACGGCGCTCGATCAGCTGCTTCAGCGAATCGCTGAGCGTGGCCGGATCGCAGCGGCGCACCAGGTTCTCGGCCAGCACGCGCGAGGTGTACGGCAGGGTGGCGTAGGCGCCGGGCTGGATCGCATCGACAGCGGCACGCGCGTCGAAATAGTCCAGCGCGCTGCCGGGGAGGTTCTTGCGGTAATCGGTATTCATGGGCTGGCGGAGTGCTTGAGGCGGGCCGGGTGCCGGCGGTGCGGCGGCGAAAGCATCCGGCCGGCACGCGGCCGGCCGGATGGGTACAGCAGGTGGATCAGACGCGCTTGTCGATGGCGACGAAGTCGCGGTCTTCCGGGCCGATGTAGTTGGCGCTCGGGCGGATGATCTTGCCGTCGATGCGCTGCTCGACGATGTGCGCGCTCCAGCCGGCGGTGCGGGCGATCACGAACAGCGGGGTGAACATCGCGGTCGGCACGCCCATCATGTGGTAGCTGACGGCGCTGAACCAGTCCAGGTTCGGGAACATCTTCTTGATGTCCCACATCACCGATTCCAGGCGCTCGGCGATGTCGTACATCTTCATGCTGGACTGTTCTTCGGACAGCTCGCGGGCCACGTCCTTGATCACCTTGTTGCGCGGATCGGAGACGGTGTAGACCGGGTGGCCGAAACCGATCACCACTTCCTTGCGCTCGACGCGGGCCTTGATGTCTTCCTCGGCCTCATCGGGGGTGTCGTAGCGCTTCTGCACTTCGAACGCCACTTCGTTGGCGCCACCGTGCTTCGGACCGCGCAGGGCACCAATGCCACCACAGATCGCGCTGTACATGTCACTGCCGGTACCGGCGATGACACGGCAGGTGAAGGTCGAGGCGTTGAACTCGTGTTCCGCATACAGGATCAGCGAGGTATGCATCGCCTTCACCCACGACTCCTGCGGCTTCTCGCCGTGCAGCAGGTGCAGGAAGTGGCCACCGATCGAGTCGTCATCGGTTTCCACATCGATGGCGCGGCCGTTATGGCTCCAGTGGTACCAGTACAGCAGCATCGAACCGAGGCAGGCCATCAGCTTGTCGGCGATGTCGCGCGCGCCGGGGTGGTTGTGATCGTCCTTCTCCGGTGCCACGCAGCCAAGCACGGACACGCCGGTGCGCATCACGTCCATCGGGTGCGCCGACGGCGGCAGCTCTTCCAGCGCGGCCTTCACCGCGGCCGGAATGCCACGCAGCGACTTCAGCTTGGCCTTGTAGGAAACCAGCTCGGCGCGGGTCGGCAGCTTGCCGTGCACCAGCAGGTAGGCGATTTCCTCGAACTCGCTGGTGTTGGCCAGGTCCAGGATGTCGTAGCCACGGTAGTGCAGGTCGTTGCCACTGCGGCCCACGCTGCACAGCGCGGTGTTGCCGGCAGCGGTGCCGGACAGGGCGACGGACTTCTTCGGCTTGAAGGTCGGGGTTGCGGTCGTATCGTTCATGTTTCCCTCCGAAAACTTGATGGTGCAGGGTACTGCTTATTTCTTGGCGGCGAACAGTGCATCGAGCTGCTGCTCGAACGCGTGGTAGCCGATGCGGTCGTAGAGTTCTTCGCGGGTCTGCATGGTCTCCACCACGTTGCGCTGGTGGCCATCGCGGCGCACCGCCTGGTAGACGTTCTCGGCGGCCTTGTTGGCGGCGCGGAAGGCAGACAGCGGGAACAGCTGGATGGCAACACCGGCCGAAGCCAGTTCGTCGCGGCTGAACAGCGGGGTGGCGCCGAACTCGGTGATGTTGGCCAGCACCGGCACCTTCACCGCATCGACGAAGCGGCGGTAGGTATCCAGGTCGTAGGCGGCCTCGGCGAAGATGCCGTCGGCACCGGCCTCGACGCAGGCGATGGCGCGCTCGATGGCCTTGTCCACGCCGTCCACCTGGATGGCGTCGGTGCGCGCGATCAGGAAGAAGTCCGGATCGGTCTTGGCATCGGCGGCCGCCTTCACGCGGTCGACCATTTCACCCTGCGACACGATCTCCTTGCCCGGACGGTGACCGCAGCGCTTGGCGCCGACCTGGTCCTCGATGTGGCAGGCGGCCGCGCCGGCCTTGATCAGCGACTTCACGGTGCGCGCGATGTTGAACGCACTCGGGCCGAAGCCGGTGTCGATGTCGACCATCAGCGGCAGGTCGCAGACATCGGTGATGCGGCGCACGTCCACCAGCACGTCTTCCAGGGTGTTGATGCCCAGATCCGGCAGGCCCAGCGAGCCGGCGGCAACACCGCCACCAGACAGATAGATGGCGCGGAAGCCGGCGCGCTTGGCCAGCAGGGCGTGGTTGGCGTTGATCGCGCCGATCACCTGCAACGGCGATTCGGCAGCCAGCGCCTCACGGAAGCGGGCACCGGCAGAGAAAGGAGTGGAAGCGGTCATGCGGCAATCCAGGTTGGAGAACGTGTGTGTGTAGGCGCAAACACCATGCCAACCTGCAAGCGCTTGATTTCACGGGGATGACTGACCCGCATCAGTGAAACATATGAAACACTGAAACAGATGTATCATGAAACACCCTTCCCGGTCCGAGCCACCATGTACCTGCCCCGCTCGCCCCTGCGCCACGCCGACGCCGACCCCGGTCGCCCGGTGATCTGGACCGTCAGCGTTTCGCGGCTGACCGGTCTGCTCGGCGACGTCATTCCGGAGTTCGACCGCCGCGCGCGCATCGAGCAGATCAACCTCGGTTTCGAGGAAGCCGTGGACGTGATCGGCCAGCGCCTGCGCCGCGAGCACTGCGACGTGGTCATCGCAGGCGGCTCCAACGCGGCCTGGCTGCGCGGCCGGCTGGAGCTGCCGCTGGTGCCGATCCAGGCCAACGGCTTCGACCTGATGGAAGCGCTGGCCCGGGCACGACGGATCGCCAGCCGCATCGGCCTGGTCACCCACGCCAGCGACGTACCGGTGTTCAGCAACTTCCAGCAGAGTTTCGGCCTGGATATCGAGCATCGCCGTTTCGTCACCCGCGAGGACGCCCGCGACTGCATCGCTGACCTGCGCGCCAATGGCATCGAAGTGATCGTCGGCACCGGCATGGCCATCGATCACGCCGAACAGGCCGGCCTGCCCGGCGTGCTGCTGTACTCGGCCGACTCGGTGCGGCAGGCGTTCGAGCATGCGCTGGAACTGACCCAGACGCTGGCCCGCTCCAGTGGCAACCGATCCACCCCACGCCGGCGCCCGGCAGTACGTGCCGACGCGCATGAACTGCTCGGAGACAGCGATGCGATGGCACAGGTACGCGCACAGATTGCGCTCTATGCACCGCACGACAGCACCGTGCTGGTCAGTGGCGAAACCGGCACCGGCAAGGAACTGGTCGCGCGCCAGCTGCACGCCGCCAGCGGCCGGCGGGGTCGCTTCGTCGCGCTGAACTGCGGCGCGATCAGCGAATCGCTGCTGGAAGCGGAGTTGTTCGGCTACAGCGATGGCGCTTTCACCGGTGCACGTCGTGGCGGCCGCGTCGGCCTGGTCGAGGCCGCCGATGGCGGCACCCTGTTCCTGGATGAGATCGGCGAACTGCCACTGCCACTGCAGACCCGCCTGCTGCGTGTACTTGAAGAACGTGAGGTACTGCGCGTGGGCGCAACCGAACCGACCCCGGTCGACCTGCGCGTGGTGGCCGCCACCCTGCAATCGCTGGAGCAGCGCGCGGCAGCGGGCAGCTTCCGCCGCGATCTGTATTACCGACTGGCCGCACTACGCATTGCCCTGCCCTCGCTGCGTGCCCGGCGCGGTGACATCCCGTTGCTGGCGCAGCACTTCTTCCGCCAGCTGCGTGGCATCGACGCGCCACTGGATGAGGATGCACTGGCGGTGCTGACCACGGCCGAGTGGCCCGGCAACGTGCGCGAACTACGCAATCTGGTGGATCGCCTGCGCATCCACTGGCAGCCGGCTGAAGGGCCTATTGATGCTTCGCGACTGCTGCAGCTTGCGCCCGAGCTGGCAAGCGAAGGCGCGACGGCACTGCCGCTGGAAAGTAACGGCAAACGCCCGCCGCGTGCGCAGCTGGAAGCATTGCTGCAGGAACATCGCAATGACCGCGAGGGCATGGCACAGGCGCTGGGCGTATCACGCACCACGCTATGGCGCTGGCTGCGCGCGGAGGGTCTGTAGAGCCGAGCCCATGCTCGGCGGCTTCTGCAGGGACAACAGCCGAGCATGGGCTCGGCTCTACCGCAGCCCCGGCACCGCCCCGACTTACGGATACAGCAGGCGCTTGCTCCAGCGCCCTTCGGCACCGGCTTCATAGCACCAGCGTTCGTGCAGGCGGAACTGCGCGCCGTACCAGAACTCGATGCGGTCGGGCACCACGCGCAGGCCGCTCCAACCCTCCGGGCGCGGCACGTCCTTGCCTTCGAAGCGGGCTTCGATCCCGGCAACGCGCGCGTCGAACTCTTCACGCGTTGCCAGCGTCTTCGACTGCTGCGAGGCCCAGGCGCCGATCTGGCTCATCCGCGGACGGCTGGCGAAATAGGCATCGGCTTCGGCGTCGGCCACCTGCTCCACGCGCCCCTCGATGCGCACCTGGATGCCGGCCTCGCGCAGGCTGCGCCACAGGAACAACAGCGCCGCCTGCGGATTGGCCTGCAGTTCCTGGCCCTTGTGACTGTCCAGATGGGTGTAGAACACGAAGCCGCGCTCATCGAACGCCTTCAGCAGCACGGTGCGTGCCGAGGGACGACCCTGCGTATCGGCGGTGGCCACGGTCATCGCATTCGGCTCGACCTCGCGGCTCTGCTTGGCCTCTTCGAACAGGCCGGCAAACGTGGACAGGGCTTCGGCGTACAGGTCGCTCATGATTGCGTTCTTCTCACACGGATTGGGCTATTGTGGCTGCATGGCCGCTGCTGCGTATATGCCCCAGGTGAAAGGATTCCCCGAAACATTGGCCGAACAGGTGCTGGACGACGCACTGGGCAGCGACGCAGCAGTTCCAGTATTGGCGATCAGCGGCCTGCAGGGGAGCGGCAAATCGACGCTGGCCGCGCAGGTGGTGGCACGTGCCCAGGCACGCGGCCTGAACGCAGCCACGCTGTCGATCGACGATGTCTACCTGACCCGCGCACAGCGCCAACGGCTGGCCCGCCAGGTGCACCCACTGCTGATCACCCGCGGCCCACCCGGCACCCACGACCTGCCGCTGGCCCACGCGGTACTGGATGCAGTGGCCGCACGCCAGCCCTTCGCGATGCCGCGCTTCGACAAGCTGGCCGATGAACGCCTGCCTGAAGCGCAATGGCCGCAGCTGCAACAACCGCTGGACCTGCTGGTATTCGAAGGCTGGTTTCTGGGCACGCCTGCGCAGGATGACGACGCGCTGGTCAGCCCGTTGAACGCGCTGGAACGCGAGGCCGACGCCGATGGCCACTGGCGGCGCTGGTGCAACCAGGCGCTGGCCCGCGACTATCCGGCGCTGTGGCAGCGCTGCGCCCGCCTGTGGTTCCTGCAGCCACCGGATTTCTCGGTGGTACCACGCTGGCGCTGGCAGCAGGAGCAGAACCTGCAGGCCGCACAGCCGGGCCGGCACGGCATGAGCCGGCCACAGCTGGAGCGCTTCGTGCAGTATTACGAGCGGGTCAGCCGCCAGGCGCTGCGTGCCCTGCCCGCCCTGGCCGACCACGTAGTGGTGCTGGACGGCCAGCGACAGGTGCAGGACGTGCGCTGAGCGCGCCTATTCCACCAGGAAGGTCACCCGCAGGTTGACCCGCCATTCGGTGATCTCGCCACTGCCATTGGTGACCACCTTGGTCTCGTTCACCCAGGCGCCCTGGATGCCCTTGACCGTCCCGGAGACCTTCTTCAGCCCGCTGCGCACGGCGTCCTCCACGCTTTTCGGCGAGGAGGCGGTGATTTCGATGACCTTGGCGACCGTCATGGCCTGTACTCCGGCTGGCGCGGGAGACCCCGCATGAACGCCTACCCTGACGTGAAGAACGTAAAGGCCAGGGCACGGAGGTGTTAGCATCAGAGATGCATGAATCCTGCTCCGAACCTGATCCTGATCGGCCCGATGGGCGCCGGCAAAACCTGCATCGGCCGCCGCCTGGCCGAGCGCTTCACGCTGGACTTCGTCGACGTCGACCAGGCCATCGTCGATGCCGCCGGCGCCAGCATCCCGACCATCTTCGAGCACTCCGGCGAAGCCGGCTTCCGCAGCCATGAACGCGAGGCGCTTGCGCGCGTGCTGGAAGGCCGCGGCCAGCTGGTCTCCACCGGTGGCGGCGCGGTGCTGGATCCTGGCAATCGTGCACTGATCGCCCAGCGCGGCTTCGTGGTCTACCTGCGGGTCAGCGTGGCCGCGCAGCTGGAACGCCTGGCCCGCGACAAGGGCCGGCCGCTGCTGCAGCGCCCGGACCGCGAGCAGGTGCTGCACGATCTGGCCGCACACCGCGACCCGCTGTACCGCGAACTGGCCGACCTCACCCTCGATACCGACCCGTATACCGCTGCCGACGCGACCGCCCACCTGGTGGTCAAGCTGGCCACGCAATGGCAGCGCCAGGACCTGACCGCATGACTTCCCCCGCCCTGCTGCAGGTCGCCGTTGGCGGCGACCGCCCATACACCATCACCATCGGCGCCGGTGCCCAGGCCGACGGCGCTGCGCTGGCCTCGCATGTTCGCGGCCGCCACGTGCTGCTGCTCAGTGACAGCGAAGTGGCCCCACGCTATCTGGACGCCGTGAAGCAGACGCTGTTGGCCGCACGCCCCGACCTGATCGTCGGCGAGCACGTGCTGGCCGCAGGCGAAGCCTCCAAGACCCTGGCCGAGTTCGGCCGTGCGATCGAAGCACTGGCCGCGCTTGGCGCCACCCGCGACGCCTGCGTGTTCGCCCTCGGCGGCGGCGTGGTCGGTGATCTCGCCGGTTTTGCAGCCGCCTGCTGGATGCGCGGCGTGGACTGCGTGCAGCTGCCGACCACCCTGTTGGCGATGGTCGATTCGTCGGTGGGCGGCAAAACTGCGGTCGACATTCCGGCCGGCAAGAACCTGGTCGGCGCCTTCCATCCGCCGCGCGCGGTCATAGCCGATACCCGCGTGCTGGCTACGCTGCCGCCGCGCGAACTGCGTGCCGGCCTGGCCGAAGTGGTGAAGTACGGCGCGCTGGGCGATGCCGTGTTCTTCGAATGGCTGCAGCAGCATGCCGATGCGCTGATCGCCGGCGAAGACCACGTGCTTTCCGAAGCCATCGCGCGCAGCTGCCGGCACAAGGCTGCCATCGTCGAGCGCGATCCGTTCGAGAAGGGCGAGCGCGCCCTGCTCAACCTCGGCCATACCTTCGGCCATGCCATCGAGACCGAACAGGGCTATTCGGCCCCGGGCCGCGATGCACTGAACCATGGCGAGGCCGTGGCCGTGGGCATGGTGCTGGCGGCGAAGCTGTCCACCCACCTGGGCCTGGCCGAGGATGCCGACCGCGCGCGCCTGCAATCGCTTCTGGAGCGCCTTTGCCTGCCGGTGGCGATTCCGGCCGGGCTGGACCCACAGGCCCTGCTCGGCCGCATGCGGCTGGACAAGAAGAACGTGGCCGGCCGCCTGCGCCTGGTGCTGTGGCGCGGCATGGGCCGTGCCGAGGTGGTGCCGGACGTGGATGAGAAGGCTGTGCTGAAGGTGCTGGGCGCGGGCTGACCTTTCCGCGTTCGCCGGGCATGGCCCGGCGCTGACGGATTGTGCTGCGGCATGAAGCGCAGCCGAGCGTGGGCTCGGCTCTACAGGTCCGTGCCGCCCCGGGGCGATACAATCGGCGCCATGCACGTCTACCTGCAACATCCCGACGCCGGTGCGCAGGCACCGCGCTTCCTGCGCCTGAGCCTGCAGCCGGATCTGTTCGGCGGCTGGGAACTGCTGCGCGAAAGCGGCCGCGTCGGTGCCCGCTCGCAGCTGCGGCGCGAGCTGTTCCTGCAGGCCGACGAAGCCCGCCATGCTTTCGAGAAGGCCCGCGATGCCGAACTGCATCGCGGCTTCCAGATCCTTTCGCACGGCGACTGACGCCGCTGCCAACTTTCGTCCAAGGAATGCCCATCGTGACCAGCCCTCTCCGCAATGATCGCCTGCTGCGCGCCCTGCGCCGCGAACCGGTGGACTGCACCCCCGTCTGGCTGATGCGCCAGGCCGGCCGCTACCTGCCGGAGTACCGCGCGACCCGGGCCAAGGCCGGCAGCTTCCTGGCCATGGCCAAGAATCCGGAGATCGCCTGCGAGGTCACCCTGCAGCCGCTGCGCCGCTTCCCCTTGGACGCGGCCATCCTGTTCTCGGACATCCTCACCATTCCCGACGCGATGGGCCTGGAGCTGTACTTCGTCGAAGGCGAAGGCCCGAAGTTCCGCCACCCGGTGCGTGATGAAGCGGCCATCGCCAGGCTGGCCGTGCCGGACATGGAACAGGACCTGGGCTATGTGATGGACGCGGTGCGCCTGATCCGCCGCGAACTGGATGGCCAGGTGCCGTTGATCGGCTTCTCCGGCAGCCCGTGGACGCTGGCCTGCTACATGGTGGAAGGCGGCGGCAGCAAGGACTTTGCGCGCATCAAGGCGATGGCGCTGAACCACCCCCAGGCCCTGCACCGCCTGCTGGAGGTCACCACTGAAGCGGTGATCGCCTACCTCGGCGCGCAGCGTGCGGCTGGTGCGCAGGCGCTGCAGGTGTTCGACACCTGGGGTGGCGTGCTGTCGCCGTCGATGTACCGCGAGTTCTCGCTGCGTTACCTGCAGCGCATTGCCGAGGGCCTGGAGCGTGGCGAAGGCAGCGAGCGCACGCCGCTGATCCTGTTCGGCAAGGGCACCGGCCTGCATCTGGAAGCGCTGTCGCAGACCGGCGCCGATGCGCTGGGCCTGGACTGGACGCTGGACCTGGACGAGGCCATGCGCCGCACCGGTGGCCGCGTTGCCCTGCAGGGCAACCTCGACCCGACCACGCTGTACGCCTCGCCGGATGCGATCGCCGCCGCTGCCGCACGCGTGCTCGACACCTATGCCGCGGGCAACGGTGGTTCGCGCGAGGGCCATGTGTTCAATCTTGGCCACGGCATGTCGCCGGACATGGACCCGGCGCACGTGCAGGTGCTGGTCGACGCGGTGCACGCGCACAGCCAGCGCTGAACCTTGCGCATGCGGTTGCGGCGCGATGTTGATCGCGCCGTGACCCGCAGTGCGCGATCATGGTCTCCCCAACGCTGCACCGGCCGCGCCCCATGTCCACATCGCCATCGACCTACAACCGCCAGCGCCCCCTGCTGTGGTTGGTTTCGTTGGCGATCTTCATGCAGATGCTGGACTCGACCATCGTCAACACGGCGTTGCCGGCGATGGCCGCCAGCCTGGGCGAAAGCCCGCTGCAGATGCAATCGGTGGTGTTCAGCTATGCGCTGGCGGTGGCTACCTTCATTCCCGCCTCCGGCTGGATCGCTGACCGCTACGGCACCCGCCGCACCTTCCTGGTGGCGATCATCCTGTTCACCCTCGGCTCGCTGGCCTGCGCGCTGGCCCAGCACCTGCACCAGCTGGTCGGTGCGCGCGTGCTGCAGGGCATCGGCGGTGCGATGCTGCTGCCGGTCGGTCGCCTGGCGGTGATGCGTTCGGTGCCGCGCGAGGATTTCCTGCGTGCGATGAGCTTCATCGCCATCCCCGCGCTGGTCGGCCCGTTGATCGGTCCCACGCTGGGTGGCTGGCTGGTCGAGATCGCCTCGTGGCACTGGGTGTTCCTGATCAACCTGCCGATCGGCGTGATCGGTTTCATCGCCGCGATGAAGATCATGCCCGACCACTACGCCAGCCATCGCACCCGCTTCGACCTGCGTGGCTACATCATGCTGGCCTTCGCGATGGTGGTGCTGTCACTGGCGCTGGACGGCATCTCTGGACTCGGCACGCCACATGCGCTGGTGATGCTGATGACCGTGGCCGGCCTGGCTGCGCTGGTGGGCTACTGGCTGCACGCCGCCAACTCCACCGCTCCCTTGTTCTCGCTGGCCCTGTTCCGCGTGCCCAGCTATCGCATCGGTATCCTCGGCAACCTGTTCTCGCGCATCGGCAGCAGCGCCATGCCGATGCTGATCCCGCTGCTGCTACAGGTCGGCCTGGGCCTGGGCCCGATGAACGCCGGCCTGATGATGGTGCCGGTGGCAGCGGCCGGCATGGTGTCGAAGAAGCTGGCGGTAAAGCTGGTTGAGCGCTACGGCTACCGCCGCGTGCTGATGGTCAACACCGTGCTGGTCGGCCTGGCGATGGCCAGCTTCATCCTGATGACACCGGGCCAGCACCTGGCGTGGCGCCTGCTGCAGCTGGCGTTCTTCGGTGCGGTCAATTCGCTGCAGTTCACCGTGATGAACACCGTGACCCTTCGCGACCTGGACCGCGAATTCGCCAGTTCCGGCAACAGCCTGCTGTCGATGGTGATGATGCTCGCCGCTGGTTTCGGTGCCGCCGCTGCGGGCAGCCTGCTGGCCGCGTTCGGCAACCACCTGGACAGCAACAGCGCGACCGCGGCGCTACATGCGACGTTCCTGTGCGTGGGCGCGATCACGCTGACTTCGACGATGATCTTCTGGCAGCTGCCCGATACCAAGCCGGAGCCACGGCAGGTCGAGCACGTCGCGGAATAAGGGGGTTCGCCAGGGCCTGCGGCCCTGCACCCGCTACACGCAACGGCAACAGCTGAAGCAACAGCCAAAGCAGAATTCCGTGGGATGGCGGGGTACCGTGGGTTTGCGGGGCCGCCGTGAACCCGTCCATGAAGTGACCCCCGGGAGTTGGACACCAGATCCAACCCCGAGGGATACATGAACAGATACGACGCGCGTTTCAAACTGCAGGTCGCCAAAGAGGCCTGCAAGACCTCCACATCGGTCAAAGCCGTTGCTCGTCGCCACAGCCTGGAGTTTTCCACGGTCAGGCGCTGGGTGGCGACCTATCGGCTGCACGGTTGGCGCGGGTTTCACCGCCAGGCCCGGTCCTATGACCTCGCGTTCAAGCTGGCTGTCCTGGAGAAGATGAGCCAGGACGGCATGTCCGGGCGCGAAGCCACCACCTACTTTCAGATTGGTGATGCCGGCGCAGTGGGGCAGTGGCGGCGCCTGTATGCTCAGGGCGGTGCCCAAGCGTTGGCACCGCCCCTGCCGCCGCCCCGAAAGCCGATGAAAAAGACCCGTTCGTCCAAGCCACCTGAGGATATGAGCCGCGATGAGCTGCTCAAGGAAGTCGCCTATCTGCGCGCGGAGACCGACTACCTAAAAAAACTCGATGCCTTGATCCGGGAAGAGCAGGCGGCGCGAGACGCAAAGCGCAAGCCATCCAAGGATTGAGGCAGGTTCATACGCTGTCGCTTCTGCTCGAAGCGGCAGAGCTGTCACGCAGTACGTTCTATTACCAGAACCATGTCCTGGCCCATCCGGATCAGGACGAGGCAGATCTGCGCGAGCGCATCCGTGCAATCTACGATCAAAGCCAAGGGCGCTATGGCTATCGCACGGTAACGCTGGAATTGGCCAATCAGGGCCATCGGACCAATCGCAAGCGGGTACAGCGCCTGATGGGGGAGATGGGCCTGAAATCGCGCGTGCGCGTGAAGCGCTATCGGGCCTTCAAGGGAGCGGCCAATATTGTGGTTGGCAATGACCTCAATCGTGAGTTCCAGGCCGAGCGGCCCAACCAGAAGTGGGTGACTGACGTGACCGAGTTCAAGGTGCAGGGCATGAAGCTGTACCTGTCGCCGATCATGGACCTCTACAACGGTGAAATCGTGGCTTATCAGATCAAGCGCCAGCCCGTGTTCGATCTGGTGGGTCAGATGCTGGAGGAGGCCATCAGCAAGCTTTCCCCGGATGAGCGCCCCATGATCCATTCTGACCAGGGCTGGCAGTACCAGCATGAAAACTACCGGCACATGCTGGAAAAGCACTCGTTGAAGCAAAGCATGTCCCGGCGTGGCAACTGCTTGGACAATGCGGCAATGGAGAGCTTTTTCGGGACGCTGAAGTCGGAGTTCTTCTATCTGAACAGCTTTGACAGCATCGAGAGTCTGGAGGCTGGGCTGGTGGAATACATCCAGTACTACAACGAAGAGCGCATCAAACTGAAACTGAAAGGCCTGAGCCCGGTAAAGTACCGGGAGCAGGCCCAATCGGCCGCTTGACCCCGTCCAAGTCTCGGGGGTCACTTCACCATGGGGGCTTGGTCGCCGCATCCATGCGGCTCACACCCCGCAAACCCACGGCACCCCGCCTTCGACAGTTTCCCGGTGGCCTGTAGAACCACGCCATGCATGGATGAATCTCCATCGAGATCGAATATTTCGAATTGAAATCGAAACGCATCCACGCATGGCGTGGATCTATTGCAGATCGCAGGATTCTGTCGAAGGCGGGGTGGGTCCGGTTGCGGGAGTGTCCGCGGCATGGATGCCGCGGCCAAGCCCCCATGGATGGGTTTACGGCGTCTCCCACAACCGGATCCACCCCGCCATCCCACAGGAAGCCAGCTTTTGCTTCGGCTGTTGCTTCAGCTGTTGCCGTTGCGTGTAGCGGGTGCAGGGCCGCAGGCCCTGCCGAACCCCTACCTGCCCATCACCCGGGCGATCGCTTCCACCAGCAGCTCACCGGTCACCGGCTTGCGCAGGAAACCGCCGATGCCGGCCGCTTCCACCTGCTGCTGCAGGTCCGGATCGGTCCGCGCGGTCACGGCAAGCAGCGGCAGCATGTAGCCCTGGTTGCGCAGGTGCTGGGCCAGCTCGAAGCCACTCAGGCCCGGCAGGTCAAGATCCAGCAGGCCGACGTCGAAATCACCGGCGCTGATCTCGCGCAGTGCCGCCAGCGCATGCCCCGCATGCACGACCTCGTGCCCGCGCGCACTCAGCAACCCGCGCACCACGTCGGCCACGGTCGCATCGTCCTCTACCAGCAGTACCCGCAATGGCGGCATGTTGGCCGCGTCCTCGCGGTGCGTTTCGCCATCTGCTTCGGCATTGGCATCGACCACCATCGGCAACGGCAACGTCACACCGAAGCAGGTGCCGCGACCGAGTTGGCTCTCCACCTGGATGCGCCCCTGCATCGCATGCGCCAGTTCGCGGCAGATCGCCAGGCCCAGGCCACTGCCGCCGTACTGGGCGGCGGTACGTGCACCATCGGCCTGCTCGAAGCGGCGGAACAGGCGTTGCTGCTGCTCCTGGCTGATGCCGGGGCCGGTGTCGCGCACCTCGAAATGCAGCGATCGCAGCTCGGCGTCGCCGCGCGCGTGCAGGGTGATGGTGCCGCGGCTGGTGAACTTGACCGCATTCGAGAGCAGATTCAGCAGAATCTGACGGACCCGCATTGCATCGCCGGTGGCCTGCAGGCCGGGGGGCAGCTGGTTGTCGAGGGTGAAACGCAGGCCCTTCTGCGCCGCCAACGGCCCCATCAGCGCGGCCAGGTCCTGCAGCAGGCTGCTCAGTGCGAACGGCTTGTGCTGCAATTCCAGACGACCCGATTCGATCCGCGCAAGGTCCAGCGCATCGTTGACCAGGTGCAGCAGGTGCTCGCCGACATGGCGGATCGATTGCGTATAGCCGCGCTGCTGCGGATCCAGAGGCGAGGACAGCAGCAGCTCGCTCATGCCCAGCACACCGGTCATCGGCGTGCGGATCTCATGGCCAAGGTTGGCCAGGAAGCGGGTCTTGGCGGCCGATGCCTGTTCGGCCAGCTCCTGCTTGTGCAGCGCCAGCTGATAGGCGTGGCGGCGCTGCAGGCGACGACGGTACAGCCAAGCGAACCAGCTGGTCAGCAGCAGCGCGAACGAGGCCAGCACCAGCAGGCCGGACAAGCTGCGCCACCACGGTGGCTGCACGCGGAATTCCAGGCTCTGCACCCGTGACCAGACATGGTCGGCCGACCGCGCCTGCACTTCCAGCCGATAGCTGCCCGGTGCCAGCCGCGAGAACAGGCGCTCACCGGCCGGTCCCACTTCCACCCAGTCCGGGTCGTAGCCGGCCAACCGGTAACGATAGGTATTGGACGCCGAATCGGCGAATGACAGCAGGCGCGCGACGATGCGCAGATCGCGGTCGCCATCGGCGATCTGCAACGGCGTGTCGTGGGTGAGGTCCAGCACCTGCTCGTTGCGGCGCACCTCCACCCGCTCGATCACCAGCGGCGCACGCCGCATCGAGGGCCGCACCTGCTCCGGGTCGAAAACCACCACACCGGCCGGCGTACCCGCCACCAGATGGCCGTCTCCCGACATCACCAGCGTGTGCTCACGGAATTCCTGGCTCGGCAGGCCGTCGTGCACGCCATACAGGCGCACGCTCTGGCCATCGGCACCGATGCGCACCAGGCCACGCGCACTGGTTGCCCACGCTACCCCCTGGGCATCGACCACCAGTCCCGAGGCGGAGATCGCCGGGTAGCCCTGCTCGGCACCAATCACGGCCTGCCGCTCCAGCCGGCCCTGGCTCCAGCGGTAGCGCGACAGGCGGCCATCCTCGGACAGCCAGACCTGGCCATCGCTTCCCACGTGCAGAGCATGGATCGCGGTCGCCGGTGCACCCGGCACCGGCTGGAAACGCTCGCTTTCCGGCAGCCACTGCAGCAGGCCACGGCTGCTGGCCAGCCAGATATGGTCCTGAGGCCCGCATTCCACGTCGAGATTGAGCTGGCCCTGCTGCAATCCGCGCTGGCCATTGTCCAGCTGGCGCCGCAGGCGCCCATCCAGATCGCGCTGCTGAAGACCCGCCGACAGCATCAGCCAGAGACTGTCACCATCACAGGTCATCATCGATTCGATGACCCCTTCCATGGTCGCGTCGGCGCCGGCATCCCGGCCCCAGCGGCGCAGATCACGCCGCTTCGGGTCATAGCGCAGCAGTGCGTCGTTGGAACCGATCCAGACCTGGCCGCGGCGATCCTCGCGCACCGAGGTCAGCCAGTGCATGCCGTTGACCCAGGTGCGATGCTGTTCGATGCTGCCGGTCTTCGGATCGAAGCGGTCCAGCGCGCCGTGGCTGCCGACCGTCCAGATGCCGCCGTTGCTGGACGGGCTGGTACCCAGCACGAAAGCGTTGCGCAGCGAGCGGGGGTCGTCCTCCAGCCGCGACAGCACCGAGAACTGCCACCAACGCGGCAGCAGGTGCCAGAGGCCGGCGTTGGTGCTGGCCAGCCAGATACCACCCTCGCGATCCTCGTAGGCGCCGGTCCAGTTCGGGCGCACCGGACCACGCGCCACGGCGCTGTACAGGGGCACGGCCTGGTACTGGCCATCGACCGCCCGGCCAAGGCCGGTGCGGGTGTCCAGCCAGTGCCCGCCCTGCTCGTCGCGCAGCATCATGCCCAGCACCTGTTCGCCTTCGGGCAGCTTCCAGGACGGCGCCTCGAAACGACCGTCGGGGCGACGCACGACGGCACCGGCCATCGTGCTGATCCAGAGGCTGCCATCGGGCTCGGCCGTCAGGCCATTGATCAGCTGGCTGGGAACGATGCCGGCACCGACCCGTTCAAAGTCTGTGCCGGTCCAGCGCGCGACGCCATGCTTGGTGCCGATCCACAGGCTGCCATCGGCCAGGGTTGCCAGGTACGGCACCGATGCGGCCGGCAGGCTGCGTGGGTTGTTCGCTTCGGGCAGGAAGCGCTGCAGCCGGTCCTGGTTGTCCAGGCGGTACAGACCACCTTCGTGGGTGCCGAACCAGACCGAACCATCCGGCGTCGTGGCCAGGCTCCAGACCGTGTTGGTGCCCATCAACGGCTGGCTGCTGCGGTCGTAGAAATGCAGCTGGCGGCGATCGGCCGACATCCGTACAAGACCGGCGTTCTCGGTGCCGATCCAGAGCTGGTTGCGGGCATCGACCAGCACCGTCCAGATGCGGTTGTCGCGCAGGCCGTCTTCCGAACGCCAGATCCGGTAGTTGCGCCCGTCGTAGCGGGCCAGGCCGTCGTTGGTGGCGATCCACAGGTAACCGTAACGGTCCTCGGCCATGCGGTTCACGGTATTGGACGGCAAGCCGTCGAACACCGTCACCTGGCGCGGGCTCGGTGGCACCGGCTGCGCCGCAGCGGGCGACAGGCAGCACAGGAGGACCAGCAGCAGCATCGCCGCCCGCAGATACACCACCGATTGCCTCCTCACGCTGCTTCTGATGATTCCCGCACTACGGGCGTCGGCATGGTAAACCGAAAGTCGCGCCGTTCACGCCCGGCACTGCCGCATTCAAAGGGTGGTCTGCCGTTTTGCGCGCGCCTGGGCAATGGCAGCCACCAGCATGTCACCGGTCACCGGCTTGCGCAGGAAGCCATCGAACCCGGCCGCCAGGACCTGGGTCTCAGCGTAGGCATCGGAGCGTGCGGTGACCGCCACCAGGGGTAGTTCATAGCCCATGGTGCGCAGCTGGCGGGCGATGGCGGTGCCGTCCAGCGCCGGCAGATCGAGATCCAGCAGGCCCACGTCAAAGCCATCGGTGGCGATCTCCGAAAGCGCGCCCAGGCCATGCAGCACGTGCACCACATCGTGCCCACGGCCACGCAGCAGGCCGGCGATGACCTCCGCCACGGTCGCGTCATCCTCCACCAGCAGGATGCGCAGTGGCGGCAGCATCGGCAGCACCGGCGATTCGCCCGGCGCATTGGTGGCCTGCCGGATCCAGGGTAGTGGCAACCACACCCGGAAACGCGCGCCCTTGCCCGGCTGGCTGTCCACTTCGATGCGTCCGTTCATGGCCACGGCCAGCTCCTGGCAGATCGCCAGGCCCAGCCCGCTGCCGCCATAGCGCGACGCAGTGCGCGGGCCGTCCGCCTGTTCAAAGCGATGGAACAGGCGGTCCTGCTGCTCGGCGTTGATGCCCGGGCCGGTGTCATGCACTTCGAAGCAGAGGCCGCCGCCATTCTCCTCCAGTCGCACGGCCAGGCCGACGTGCCCACGCTCGGTGAACTTGATTGCGTTGCCCAGAAGATTCAGCAGGATCTGCCGCACGCGCATCTCGTCGCCGCTGACGCTGACCGGCCCCGGCGGATCGCTCCCACGCTGGAACTCCAGGTTGCGCTGCTTCGCGATCGGCTGCATCAACGCCTGCACCTGGTCGAGCAGGCCGGCCAGATCGAACGGGCGCAGGTCCAGCTCCAGCCGGCCGGCCTCGATGCGGGCCAGATCCAGCGCGTCGTTGACCAGCCGCAGCAGGTGGCTGCCAGCCTGCTGGATCGAGCCTGCATAGCTGCGCTGCACCGCATCCAGCGGGGTGGCCAGCAGCAGTTCGCTCATGCCGAGCACACCGGTCATCGGCGTGCGCACCTCATGGCCCAGCGTGGCCAGGAACCGGCTCTTGGCCTGTGAGGCCTGCTCTGCCAGCTGCTGCTTGTGCACGGTCAACTGCCATTGCTGGCGGCGGCGCAGGCGCGCGCGGATCGACCACACCAGGATAAGCAGCAGCAGCGAGCCGATCAGCAGGTAGCCGAAGATCGCCATGCCGCTGCGCCACCAGGGTGGCAGCACCTTCACCTGCAACTGCTGCGAAGGCGTCCACGCGCCACTGGCCGTAGCCGCCTGGACTTCAATGACGTAGCTGCCGGTCGGCAGCCGCGACAGCGTGCGCTGGCCGTCACCGCCCTGCTCCACCCAGTTCTGGTCGTAGCCCTGCACCCGGAAGCGGTAACGATTGCCCTCCGGATTGGCATAGGAAAGCAGTCGCGCATCGATCTGCAGATCACGATCGTCCGGCCCCAACAACAGCGTGCCGGTGGTCGGCAGTGGTTGCCAGCCACGGGCATCATCGCGCCGCACGCGAACCTCGGCGATCACCAGCGACGACGGCGGCAACACGGCATCGGCAGCATTCACATCGAACACCACCAGGCCGGTCTGGGCCACCGCCAGCACGCGACCATCGGCATTCACCGCCGGCGGCCGGCTGGTGAACTCGGCGTCGGGCAGGCCATCGCGTTCGTTGAACTGCTGCAGGCGGCGCGCCTTCGGGTCCCACCGCAGCAGGCCACGTGGCGTGGTCGCCCACAGGCGGCCATCTTCGGCCAACGCCAGTCCCCCCATGCTCACCGACGGCACGCCCGCACTGCCATCGATGCGCTGGATCAGGCGCAGGCTCATGCCATCCCACTGGTAGCGCTCGAGCGCGCCCTGGCGGGCCAGCCACAGCTGCTGTGGATCCACCCACACCAGATCGTAGATCAGCCCACGCGAAACGCCCGGCACCGCTTCGAAACGCCCGGCCTGTTCACGCCAGATCCCCATGTCGCCCATCACCCAGGCCTTGCCCTGGGCATCAAAGCGGATCTGCTCAACCGGTGAATCGGCCGTCTTGCGGAGATCCTCCAGCGGGAAACTACGCAGCACGCGGCCATCGGCGCTGCGCTGCTGCAGGCCCAGGTTCATCACCGACAGCCAGACCGTGCCATCGGGGGCCTGCCGCATCAGATCGATGCGCTGGCGCAGGTCGGCCCCTCCATCGATATGCCAATCGTGCAGCGCGCGGGTGGCCGGGTCGTACACGCTGATGCGGCCGGCACGCCCCAGCCACAGGCGCCCGTCCGGCCGCGGCAGCACCGACCACACCGCCCCGCTGCCGATCTCGCGATCGCTGGCCAACAACTTCAGCACTCCCTGCGCGTCCAGCTGGTACACGCCATGCGCTGAGCCGACGTAGTAATTCCGGCCATCACTGGCTGCACTCAACAGGTACTGGCTGTCCAGCGGCTTGCCGTCAAGCTGGTTCCAGATCGAAAACCGGCGCCAGTCCGGCGGCAGGTAGGCCAGGCCCTGGGTCAGCAGCGCCACCCACAATCCGCCCTCATGGTCCTGCATCAGATCAAGCACACCGCTCTGGGCAGTGAGGAAACCACTGCCACGGTCGCCGTCCAGCCGCCGCAGCATGCTGGCATCTCCGCGCAACAGGCCATCGGAGGTGCCCGCCCAGTAACCCCCCTGGCGATCGGCCAGCACCAGGGCCGAACGCAGGCGTGCACTGTCGGTCCAGCGCGGACGACTGACCCGGTCCTGCGCGTCGATACGGTAGAGGCCGTCGTTCTGGCTGCCGGCCCAGATCGAGCCATCGGGGTCGCGGCTCAGGCGCAACACACTCAGCGCCCCCAGTTCGCGCGGTGCGACAGCCTCGAATCCAGTCCCGTTCCAGCGCGCAATGCCCGCCTCGGTGCCGATCCACAGGCGCCCCTGCGCATCGACCAGGCTGCTGTAGATGGTATTGCTGGGCAACCCGCCAGGACGGGCCGGATCATGCTCGAAGAAGCGCAGGCTGCCGTCTTCACCGAAACGGCAGACGCCATGCCCACTGGTGCCGATCCACAGTGCATCCTCGGCGTAGGCCAACGTCCAGAACTGGCTCATGCAGGGGCCGTTGACCGCATCGAAGGTCTTGAAGTGCTCGCGGTCAGCATCCAGCCGGGCCACGCCCTTGCCATTGATGCCGACCCAGACGCGATCCAGGGGATCGACCAGCAGGGTCTCGATCTCGTTGCCGGGCAGCGATCCCGGCTGCTCCGGATCATGTTCCCAGACCCGCAGGCTGCCGCCGTCATAGCGCACCAGGCCACCATCGGTGGCAGCCCAGATATGGCCCTGGCGGTCTTCGGCCAACGCCAGCACCATGCGCGAGGGCATGCCTTCGGCGGCACCGAAACGGCGCAGGCGCGGTGTTTCCGCCATGTCCAGGGCCGTGGCCGCCGTGGCGAACGCCATCAGCAGCAGCCCCATTCCCGCGATGCCTCGGCACCACCGGCGCCAACCGCTCGTCATCCTGAACCCCCTGTCCTGTCCCGATTGTCACACAGGGCCGGCTTCATGGCTGCAACAGCCTGTTTCCACCGGTGGACCCACCACGAACTGTTGCAGCCATGCACGCAACGTTGGCAGGGGGCTGTGCGTATGATCGCAACGTCCCCCTTTCCGGAGCCCGCCATCGATGCGTCCCTGCCTGGCCCTGCTGCCGATGCTGCTCGCCACCGCCCCCGCCTGGGCGGATGCAGATACCTATCGCCTCGATCCGGTGCATACGCGTGTGCTGTTCACCATTGACCACGCGGGTTACTCGCAGGCGATGGGCACGGTCTCCGGCAGTGAGGGCCGCCTGCAGTTCGATCCCGACAACTGGCGCGAGGCCACACTGGATGTCGAGGTCCCCGTGTCGCGACTGGACCTGGGTGATGCCAAGTGGAACCAGGCCACGCTGGCCCGCAGCCTTCTGGATGGCGAGCGTTTCCCGAAGGCACATTTCGTCTCCAGCCGGATCGAACCGATCGATGCCAGGCGGGCCCACGTGATCGGCACCCTGACCCTGCGCGGGGTCAGCCAGGAGATCACGCTGGACGTGACCCTCAACGCCATCAAGCGCTATCCCCTGCCCCCGTTCCGACGCACCGCCGGTTTTTCCGCCAGCACCACGCTGAGCCGGCGCGCGTTCGGCATCACCGCCTGGCCGGGCGTCATCGGTGATGCAGTACAGCTGAGAATCGAGGCTGAAGCCACCCTCGACCGCAGCGCCGCCCCGGGAACTCCCGCTCCCGTTCCACACTCCGACCCCAAGACGGCCCCCTAGAGGACCCTTCATGACCGCCAAGAACACCCCCGCCGCCTGGGGGAGTGTCAGCCAGATCCTGCATTGGTTGATCGCATTGCTGATCCTCGCCCTGGGCGTGGTCGGCCTGACCATGGGCGAACTGCCCAAGACCCCCAAGTATTTCTGGGTCTATACCGCGCACAAGTCGATCGGCATCACCGTGCTGGCGCTGGTGCTGTTCCGCCTCGGCTGGCGCCTGTATGCCGGTGCCCCCAAGCCGGTGCCGGGCGTGCCCAGCTGGCAGGAACGCATCGCCAGTGCCACCCATGTGCTGCTGTATGTGCTGATGTTTGCCATCCCGCTGTCGGGCTGGCTGTACGACTCGGCCAGCGGCCTGCGCCCGTTCCGCTGGTTCGGCCTGGTTGACGTGCCCAAACTGAGCGGCCCAGACCCGCAGGTCGTTGCGGTGTCCCATGCCATCCACGAATACGGCTTCTGGCTGTTGATCGCGGTGGTGCTGGCCCATGCCGGCGCTGCCTTCTACCACCACCTGTTCCAGCGCGATGCAACCTTGTCCCGCATGTTGCCGCGTGGCTGGCTCACCTCCCCTCAGAAGGACTGACCGATGAACCTGAAACTGACCACTCCGGCCGCCGTGGCCGCCGCCCTGGCAGGCATGCTGGCCACCGCTCCGGCACTCGCTGCCGACTACGCGCAGGCCCCCGGCGCCGGCTCGATCCTGGTGTTCGCGACCAAGTACGACGGCGAAGTGTTCACCGGCAGCTTCCCGGGCTTTGCCACCAAGCTCAGCTTCGACCCGGCCAACCCGGCCGCCGGTTCGCTGGACGTGGTGATCCCGCTGGCCGGCGCCAAGAGCGGCAACAGCGACCGCGATTCGACCCTGCAGACCGCCGACTTCTTCAACGTCGGCAAGTTCGCCACCGCGCGTTACACCGCCAAGGGCTTCCGTGCCGTCGGCAATGACCAGTTCGCCGCCGATGGCACCCTGGAACTGCGCGGGGTCAGCAAGCCGGTCACGCTGACCTTCACCTGGAAGCCGGGCACCCAGCCGGTGCTGACCGGCAAGGCCACCGTCAAGCGCCTGGACTTCGGCGTCGGCAGCGGTGACTGGGCCGACACCAAGACCATCCCGGACGAAACCGCGATCAGCACGATCGTGAAGTTCGACGCGAAATGAGCAATGGGCCGGGGCACGGCTCCGGCCGCATCCTGTAGAGCCGAGCCATGCTCGGCTGCCGTCCAGGTCGCGCTGCGCGCGTCAGCCGAGCATGGCTCGGCTCTACAGTGAGCTTTCAGCCAGCCAGGCCTGAACCGTGGCCGCGTCGAACGGCCAGTCCAGCTCACGGTCACCGCGCTCGTCGCGCAGCACCGGCACCCGCGCGCCATAGCGCGATTCCAGCGCCGGCTGGTCATCCAGGAACACCGATTCGAACTCCGGCGCCCTGGCCTTGGCCAGCTCGGCCAGGGCCATGTCGCACAGGTGGCAGTCGTCACGCTGGAACAGGGTCAACACCGGTTTTGCTCCCTCTGCCGAAATGCTGCGCCGCAGCCATGGAAGTGCGGCATGAACCGCTAGAATAGCGGTCTCTTCCGGTACCCGCAGTACGGCAACCATGGCTGTCAGCACGTTCGACGTTTTCAAGATCGGCATTGGCCCGAGCTCCTCGCACACCGTCGGGCCGATGAAGGCCGCCGAGCGATTCATCCACCGCTGGCTGCTCGATCCGGGCCGCCTGCACGAGGTCGCGCGCATCCGTGCCGATGTCTACGGCTCGCTGGCGCTGACCGGCCGCGGCCATGGCACCGACAAGGCGATCCTGCTCGGCCTGGAAGGTCAGCGGCCCAACCTGATCGACCCGGACATCATCCCGGCCACGCTGGAGCGCATCCGCAGCAGCAAGCGCATCCAGCTGATGGGCCAGCACGAGATCGCCTTCGACGAAAAGCGCGACCTGGGCATGAACAAGCGCCAGAAGCTGCCGTACCACACCAACGGCATGCGCTTCACCGCGTACAACGCCGAGGACGAAGTGATCGCCACCCGCGATTACTACTCCGTCGGTGGTGGCTTCGTGGTCAACCAGGACGACGCGGCCGATGACCGCATCGTGCCCGACGAAACCCCGCTGCCCTACCCGTTCAAGAGCGGCGACGAGCTGCTGGCGCAGACCGCGCGCAGCGGCCTGAGCATTGCCCAGCTGATGTTCGAGAACGAGAAGTGCTGGCGCAGCGAAGACGAGATCCGCGCGCAGCTGCGCGAGATCTGGAGTGCGATGCAGTCGTGCGTGGCGCGCGGCATCCGCGAGGAAGGCGTGCTGCCGGGTGGCCTGAAGGTGGGCCGTCGTGCACCGGCGCTGTACCGCGAGCTGTCGTCGAAGCCGGAAGCGGCAATGCGCGACCCGCTGACCACGCTGGACTGGGTCAACCTGTACGCGCTGGCGGTGAACGAAGAGAACGCCGCCGGTGGCCGTGTGGTGACCGCGCCGACCAACGGTGCGGCCGGCGTGCTGCCGGCGGTGCTGCATTACTTCGACCGCTTCTGCCCCGGCGCCAACGAGCAGCGCGTATTCGATTTCCTGTTGACCTCGGCAGCGATCGGCATCCTCTACAAGGAAAACGCCTCGATTTCCGGCGCCGAAGTGGGTTGCCAGGGCGAAGTGGGCGTGGCCTGCTCGATGGCGGCCGGTGGCCTGGTCGCGGCGCTGGGTGGCAACCCCAGCCAGATCGAGAATGCCGCGGAAATCGGCATGGAACACAACCTCGGCCTGACCTGTGACCCGATCGGCGGCCTGGTGCAGATCCCCTGCATCGAACGCAACGCGATGGGCGCGGTGAAGGCAATCAATGCCTCGCGCATGGCGATGCGTGGCGACGGCAAGCACAAGGTGTCGCTGGACAAGGTGATCAAGACCATGCGCGATACCGGCCGCGACATGCAGGACAAGTACAAGGAAACCAGCCGCGGTGGGCTGGCGGTGAACGTCATCGAGTGCTGAGTCGTAACGCCGGACGGCACCGTCACCGCGTTCCGGTTAGGCTCGGGGCTCCCTTGCCCCCGGACTGCCCCATGCGCGTGATCGCTGCCGCCCTGCTTGCCTGCCTGCCGCTGCCTGCCCTGGCTGCGCCGACCTATGGGCCACGCCTGGAAGGCTTCGACTACGGCTATCCGGTGAAGACCTTCGCACTGGAATCGCAGCGGCAGCCGCTGGAAATGGCCTACCTGGACATCGCGCCGAAGAAGGCGCCCATCGGTGTGGTGGTGCTGCTGCACGGCAAGAACTTCTGCGCCGCCACCTGGAAGGAATCGATCAAGCCACTGGTTGCCGCCGGCTACCGGGTGATCGCCCCGGACCAGGTCGGCTTCTGCAAATCCAGCAAGCCCGAACGTTACCAGTATTCGTTCGCGCAGCTGGCCGCCAACACCCATGCCCTGCTGCATCAGCTGCAACTGGGTGATGTACCGGTGCACCTGGTCGGTCATTCGATGGGCGGCATGCTGGCGGTGCGCTACGCGCTGATGTTCCCGCAGGACCTGCGCAGCCTGTCGCTGGTCAACCCGATCGGTCTGGAAGACTGGAAGGCGTTGGGCGTGCCGTGGCGCAGCGTGGACGCGTGGTACGCCGGCGAATTGAACATCAGCTATGACAGCATCCGCCGCTACCAGCTGGAGGTGTACTACGACGGCAAATGGAAACCGGCGTATGAACCGTGGGCGCGGATGCAGTCGGGCATGTACGAAGGCCCGGGCAAGCAGGCCGTTGCATGGAGCCAGGCGCTGGCCTCGGACATGGTGTTCAACCAGCCGGTGGTCTACGAACTGAAGAACCTGCAGGTGCCGACCACGTTGTTCATCGGCCAGAAGGACCGCACCGCGATCGGCCGTGACCTGGCACCACCTGCAGTAAAGGCGACGCTGGGCAATTACCGGGTGCTCGGCAAGGCCGCGGCCTCAGCGATTTCCGGCTCGAACCTGGTCGAGTTCGCCGAACTGGGGCATTCGCCGCAGGTACAGGACCCGAAGCAGTTCAACAGCGCACTGTTGAAGGCGTTGAAGTCTCGCTGACCGGCAGGCGTGCCCCTGTAGAGCCGTGCGTGGGCTCGGCTCTACAGAAGCGGTGCGATCAACCCACGATCCGCAACACATCATCCAGCAGCGCGGCGGCGGTGACTTCCGCGCCAGCGCCCGGGCCCTGGATCAACAACGGCTGGCGCTGATAACGGTCACTGTGGATGGCTACGCGGTTGTCGGTGCCCGCGCCCTGCGCCAACGGGTGATCGGCCGGCAGCTCGCGCAGGCCCACCTGCGCACCCGCGCCATCGACACGGCCAACGAAACGCAGCACGTGGCCGTTGTCGCGCGCCTGCTGCCAACGCACCTGCAACGGCGCATCCAGCTGCTCCAGTGCCGCCAGTGCATCCTCCAGCGGCAACGCTGCCAGCGTTTCAGGCACCAGTGAATCCACCTGCACCTGCGAAGCATCCAGCGCCAGCCCGCTGCTGCGGGCCAGGATCAGCAGCTTGCGCCGCACGTCTTCGCCGGACAGGTCCAGGCGCGGATCGGGCTCGGTATAGCCGGCCGCCAACGCGTCGCGCACCGCCGCCGAGAACGGCGACTGGCCGTCGTAACGATGGAACAGCCACGCCAGCGAACCGGACAGCACACCCTTGATGGCATGGATGTGATCGCCACCGGCCACCAGCGCGCGCAGGCTGCTCAACAGCGGCAGGCCGGCACCGACGGTGGCGCTGTCGCCATAGCGCGCACCACTGTCTGCGCAGCTTTCGGCAATCGCCTGCGCGCGTGCGAGCTGCGCACCACGGCCCAGCTTGTTGGCGGTCACCACGTGCACGCCGCGCGCCAGCCACTGCACGTGGCGTGCGGCCACGTCTTCGCTGGCGGTGGCATCGACCACTACATCGCCACGTTCCAGTCCTTCGGCGCTGGCCCACGGCGGCGAACTCTGGCCATCGCGCGGTGCACGCCGTGCCAGCTCCAGCGGCAACACCAGGTCACGATCGATCTCCAGCGCAGTGCGTGAATTGGCCAGCCACTGCACGCTGGGCAGTTCCAGCCCACGCGCCCGCAATGCTTGGTAACGCTGCACGAAGGCCGAGCCGACCGTGCCAGTGCCCAGCAGCGCCAGGCGTCCCACGCCCAGCGCAGGAATGTCAGCGGCGAGCGCGCTCATGCATCCACCACCTGTTTGCGACGCGCGGCCGCATCAATCACCGCTTCGGCGCGCTGCAGCGCGGCGCCCAGATCTGCCAGCAGGTCACGCTCGGCCTCGATGCCGACCGACAGGCGCAGCAGCCCTTCGCTGATGCCCGCGGCGGCGCGCGCTTCGGCGGTCATCGCCGCATGGGTCATGGTGGCCGGATGCGCGATCAGGCTTTCGACGCCGCCCAGCGATTCGGCCAGGGTGAAACAGCGCAGGCCATCGACGAAGGCACGCACTGCGGCATGCGGATCATCGCCTTCGCAGTCGGCCAGTTCGAACGACAACATCGCGCCAAAGCCACTTTGCTGGCGTGCGGCGATGGCATGCCCGGGGTGATCGGCCAGGCCCGGGTAGTAGACCCTACCGACTGCCGGATGCTGGTCCAGCAGGGCAACGATCGACGCGGTGTTCTCCTGGTGCACGCGCAGGCGCGCATCCAGCGTGCGCAGGCCGCGCAGGGTCAGGAACGCATCGAACGGCGAACCGGTCAGGCCCAGCGCGTTGCCCCACCACACCAGCTGCTCGTGCAGTGCCTGATCGCGCGCGACCACCGCACCACCCACCACATCGCTGTGGCCATTGATGTACTTGGTGGTGGAATGCAGCACCAGATCTGCGCCGAAGGCCAGCGGTTGCTGCAGCGCCGGCGACAGGAAGGTGTTGTCGACCACCACGAGTGCACCGGCCTTGTGCGCGGCATCGATGACGAAGCGCAGGTCGGTGATGCGCAGCAGCGGGTTGGACGGGGTTTCCACCAGCACCAGCTTCGGCTGGGTGGCCAGCGCCTGTGCCAGTGCACGCGGATCGGTCAGGTCGGCGGTGACCAGTTCGAAGTGGCCCTTCTTCGCCAGCGCATTGAACAGGCGCCAGCTGCCACCGTACGCATCGTGCGGCACCACCAGGGTATCTCCCGGCTGCAGCAGTGCATTCAGCACCAGGTTGATCGCCCCCATGCCGGTGGCGGTGATCACGCCGCCGGCACCGCCTTCCAGTTCGGCCAGCGCCTCACCCAGCAGGTCGCGGGTGGGGTTGCCACTGCGCGTGTAGTCGTACTGGCGCTTGTTGCCGAAGCCTTCAAAGCTGAAGTTCGACGACAGCACGATCGGCGGGGTGACCGCGCCATGGGCGGTATCGCGATCGATGCCGGCACGGACGGCGGCGGTGGTGCGACTACAGGACGGCTCGTTGGCGTGCAGGCTCATGCGGACTCTCCAGAGGTGCGGAAGGCGGTGGCGAGGATCGCGTCGATGCGATCGGTTTCTTTGAGGAAGGCGTCGTGGCCGTAGGGCGAGCGCAGCACGCGCAGGCTGCCGCGCGGGCCCAGACCTTCGACCAGGCCGACGAGGTCGGCCAGCGGCACCAGGCGGTCGCCCTCCACGGCCACCACCACGGTCGGCGGCAGGATCGCGGCGGGGTCGACGCGGTGCAGGTCGATCGATTCGGACAGGCGCAGGTAGGCGGTCACCGGTGTGCGCGCGACGTACTGCGCGCCGGCGGCGTCGAGATAGTCTTCGGCGGCCACGCGCACGCGGCCGTTGATCACTTCCGGCGCGGCATCGAAGCGCTCGCCGAATTCTTCCGGGGTGCGGTAGCTGAGCATGGCGAACTGCCGGGCCAGCGCCAGGCCATGATCTTCGCCGCACTGCAGCTGGCCCAGCGCGACGGCGCGGCGCTGCAACGCGCGCCAGGCGGCGGCATACGGGTGCGGGCGATGCGCACCGCTGGCCAGCACCAGCTGGCGCACGCGGGCACGATGACGGATCGCGAACTGCTGGCCGACCAGCGCGCCATACGAATAGCCGACGAAGGCTTTCAGCGCGCGGATGCCGAGATGATCCAGCACCAGCGCCAATGCGTCGGCCTGATCGGCGGTATCGATCGGCACGTCCAGCGCACCGTCGGCGCCGATGAAATCGAACGCCAATACGCGCAGCTGCTGCGGATCCAGCGTGCGCCCCCTGCCGACCAGCTCTTCGGCCCAGCCCTTCTCGCTGAACTGTGCGTTGGAGGCCACATGGCGATGCGCGGAGATGCCGCCGGCCAGTACCACCACCGGCGCGTTGGCCGGGCCGACCCACTCGTAGCGCAGGCGCACCGGGCTGGGGCCGGCATGACGCATCGACAGCACCGCGGCGAACTCACCGCGCTCGGCATGCACACGGTCTTCGACCGGCACGCTGACGGGGACAAAGGGTTCGGGGCGAACGGCGGTACTGGCGGCGAAGCTCATGGCGGGATCCGGTTGGGGAATCGGCCATCGAGCCTTCGCGGGGCCCGCGTTCGAGATGCACGTGTGGTGCATGGTTCGAACCATCTTTCGGTGGACGCCACGGTCCCCGCAGGATTTGGCACCTACGCGGACGCTTGCGCGCCTGCGGGCTGCCCCGGCTTCAAAGGGCCTGTCCCTCTGCCGGTCTCGATGGTGAGGCCACGATGCCAGCCCTTCCGCGCACTGTCAATCCCTTCATGCGGATAAAGCGATGAATATTTTCGTCCCGGGTATGCGAGGGGCGTCGCGGTTGTCCCGTTCAGGATCCGGTACAGTCCCGGCGGTCCCTGCCGCTGGAACCCCCGATGCCACGCCTGCCCCTGACCTGGCTGCTGCTGCCCCTGCTGGCGAGTGCGACGGCCAGCGCCGGCGACTGGCGCCAGGGCTGGGGACTGGTGCCTCCTCCCGCTTCTGCCGCCCGCGCAGGCGATGCCGAGGCTGCCGCACCGATGGCCCAGCTGCGCCTGCAACCGGTCGGCACGCAATGGCAGGCCCGTATCGACAACACCCTGGCCGGACCGCTGCAGATCGAGCTGCGCGCTGCACCCGGACACCCGGTCGAAGGGCTGCCGGTGCAATCGCTGATCCAGGGCGACAGCAGCCTGGTGGTCGGCCACCTGCCTGCCCCGCTCGACGGCCGCACGCTGGACCTGCGCCTGCAGTCGGTACCGGGCAATCCGGCCGCACATGCCGAGGATGTGGCCTATCGCCTGCCGTTCGATGCGGCCCGTCCACGCGTGGACCAGGCGCCGCAGGGCCGGTTCAGCCACGACGACGAGGAAAACCGCGATGCGGTCGACTTCGCGCTGCCTGAAGGCACGTTGGTGCTGGCCGCACGCGAGGGCACGGTGATGCAGATCCAGGATGGCTTCCGTGGCAACGGCCAGGACCGCGAACGCGATGGTGGCCGCGCCAACTTCATCCGCGTGCTGCACAGCGACGGCAGCATGGCCCTGTACGGCCACCTGCAGGCCGGCGGCATGCGCGTGCGTCGCGGCCAGGCGGTGGGGGCCGGGCAGCCGATCGGCCTGTCCGGCAACAGTGGCTACAGCAGCGCCCCACACCTGCACTTCGTGGTACAGGTCAACCGCGGCATGGGCCTGCGCTCGGTGCCGGCACGCATCTTCGCCGAGCAGGGCCAGCTGCAGTTCGCCCGCCACGGCGAGGCCGACGGCGGTACCGGGCGCTGACCGGCCCCGGCCGGTATAATCGGGCGCTTATCTCTTTGAAAAGCGCCCCGGGCGGGCGCCACTGCCATGTCCGAAGTCGCCAACGAAGCGTCGCGTCGCCGCACCTTCGCCATCATTTCCCACCCTGACGCCGGCAAGACCACGCTGACCGAAAAGCTGCTGCTGTTCGGAGGCGCGATCCAGATGGCCGGTTCGGTGAAGGGCCGCAAGGCTGCCCGCCACGCCACCTCCGACTGGATGGCGCTGGAAAAGGAGCGCGGCATCTCCGTCACCTCCTCGGTGATGCAGTTCCCGTATGAAGGCAAGATCGTCAACCTGCTCGACACCCCCGGCCACGCCGACTTCGGCGAGGACACCTACCGCGTGCTGACCGCGGTGGACTCGGCGCTGATGGTGATCGACGTGGCCAAGGGCGTGGAAGAACGCACCATCAAGCTGATGGAAGTGTGCCGCCTGCGCGATACGCCGATCATGACCTTCATCAACAAGCTCGACCGCGAGGGCAAGGACCCGATCGAGCTGCTGGATGAAGTGGAAACCGTGCTGGGCATCCAGTGCGCCCCGGTCACCTGGCCGATCGGCATGGGCCAGCGCCTGAAGGGCGTGGTGCATCTGCTCACCGGCGAAGTGCACCTGTACGAACCGGGCCGCAACTTCACCCGCCAGGACTCGACCATCTTCCCGTCCATCGATGCCCCCGGCCTGGCCGAGAAGATCGGTGCACAGATGCTGGCCGACCTGCGCGACGAACTGGAACTGGTGCAGGGCGCCAGCCACCCGTTCGACCTGGACGCTTATCGCGCCGGCAAGCAGACCCCGGTGTTCTTCGGCTCGGGCGTGAACAACTTCGGCGTGCAGCCGCTGCTGGACTTCTTCGTCGAGCATGCGCCGTCGCCGCAGGCACGCTCCACCACCGGCCGCGAGATTGCCCCGGAAGAGAACAAGCTGACCGGCTTCGTGTTCAAGATCCAGGCCAACATGGATCCTCAGCACCGTGACCGCGTGGCGTTCATGCGCGTCTGCTCGGGCCGTTTCAGCGCCGGCATGAAGACCTTCCACGTGCGCACCGGCAAGGAAATGAAGCTGGCCAACGCCCTGACCTTCATGGCCAGCGATCGTGAAATCGCCGCCGAAGCGTGGCCGGGCGATGTGATCGGCATCCACAACCACGGCACCATTTCCATCGGCGATACCTTCACCGAAGGCGAAGCGGTCACCTTCACCGGTATTCCGAACTTCGCCCCGGAGCTGTTCCGTCGCGCACGCCTGCGTGATCCGCTCAAGCTCAAGCAGCTGCAGAAGGGCCTGGCCCAGCTGTCCGAGGAAGGTGCGACCCAGTTCTTCCGCCCGCTGACCAGCAACGACCTGATCCTGGGTGCGGTCGGTGTGCTGCAGTTCGACGTGGCCGCGTACCGCCTGAAGGACGAGTACGGCGTGGAAGCCACATTCGAGCCGGTCAGCGTGACCACTGCGCGTTGGGTCCACTGCAGCAACGAAAAGAAGCTGGAAGAGTTCCGCGAGAAGAACGCACTGAACCTGGCACTGGATGCGGCCGGCCACCTGGTCTACCTGGCACCGACCCGGGTCAACCTTCAGCTGGCGCAGGAACGCTCGCCGGACGTGCGCTTCTCGGCCACCCGCGAAGCGGCGCATACGGTTTCGGTGGGCTGATGCCACGCGGTCGGATCCCTTTCCGCAGGAAAGGGCTCTGACTCCTGCAGTGCCGGGCGTTCATCCACGCATGGCGTGGATCTACCATGGACCCGGCGCAGGCCGGCAATTCATCGACCATACGGTGACGGGCGTGCAGACGCCGCCCATCGCGGCGATGATAGGGGGGTGCGGGTCCCCCTCCCCGCGAACGATGCCTACGCCATGTCCACGACTTCCGTTGCTTCGATCCGCGAAGAAATCGCCAGCGCCCTGACCCACGGCCTCGGTGCCGTGCTCGCTCTGGGCGCCGGTGCGGTACTGATCACCCTGGCCGCCATCTACAGCGATGGCTGGCAGCTGGCCGGCGCGATCGTATTCGGCATTGCGCTTCTGCTGCTGTACACCGCCTCCACGCTGTACCACGCCATCCAGCACCCGGTCGCCAAGGGCCGCCTGAAGGTGTTCGACCACTGCGCAATCTACGTATTGATCGCCGGCACCTATACCCCGTTCACCCTGATCGGCCTGCGTGGCCCGTGGGGCTGGGGCCTGTTCGCCGCGATCTGGACCCTGGCCCTGGCCGGGGTGGTGTTCAAGCTGTTCTACACCGGCCGCTTCAAGGCGCTTTCCACCGGCATCTACATCGCCATGGGCTGGCTGGTGATCGTGGCGATCAAGCCGATGCTGGCCTCGATCGACGGCTGGACGCTGGGCTGGCTGCTGGCCGGCGGCCTGTCGTACACGCTGGGCACCTATTTCTATCACCGCGAATCGATCCCCTATTCGCACGCGATCTGGCACCTGTTCGTGATCGGCGGCAGCGTCTGCCACTTCGTCGCGGTAACCATGCAGGTGCTGTAACGGCGCGGGTTGTGCACACCACGCACATGGACGCTTCGCGCCCCGTCCACGATGAAGGGGCAACCATGGCAGCGTGAATGCTGCCGCCTCCCCTGCCGCAACGCGCGCTTCCCGCTGGTGCCTCCGCAGACCTGGCCCGCGCGGCCGGCGCTGGCTCACGGTCCTGGTCTTCCTGCTGGCAGTGATCCTGGTGGTGATCGCGCTGTGGGACTGGAACTGGTTCAAGGGTCCGGTCGAGCGCGCGGTGCAGGCACGCACCGGTCGTGCACTGCACATCGGCCACCTGGATGTCGACCTCGGCCGCACCAGCACCATCCGTGCCGATGCGATCACCTTCGCCAATGCCGCCTGGGCGAAGCAGCCGAACATGGCCACGGCCGACCGCGTCGAGATCGACGTGCGGGTATGGCCCCTGCTGCGCGGCAGCGTACAGCTGCCGGAAGTGCGCCTGACCCGACCGGACGTGCTGCTGGAAACCGCCCCGCGCAAGGGCGAGCCGGGCAACTGGGATTTCCTGGGTGACAGCAGAGGCGGGACAAGCCCGCAACTCAAGCGCCTGCGCATCGACGACGGCCGGCTGCAGTTCCTCGACGCACTGGGCCGCACCGACATCCGCGTGGGCGTGCACAGCGGCCAACCGAAACAGGCCGATGCCTCGCCGCCGCTGCTGGTGCAGGGCAAGGGCCACTGGCAGGGCAATCCGTTCACCCTGCAGGGCGGTACCGAATCACCGCTGGAACTGACCGACAGCGACCACCCGTTCCGCATCCACCTCGACGGCCGCGCCGGTGCCACCCACGCAGTGGCCCGCGGCACGCTCACCAACCCCTTCCAGCTGCGCGTGTTCGACCTGCAGTTCGCGCTCAGTGGCCAGGATCTGGCCGATCTCTACCCGCTGCTCGGCATCGCCATCCCGCCCTCACCGCCCTATGCGCTGGACGGCCGCCTGAAGCGCGACCACAACGTCTGGCGTTACGACGGCTTCACCGGTAAGGTCGGCGACAGCGACCTGGGTGGCAACCTGCAGTTCGAGGTGGGACGCGACCGTCCACGACTGACCGCGACGCTGGAATCCAGGCGCCTGGACTTCGATGACCTGGCCGGCTTCGTCGGCGCGCCACCGAAGACCGGCGGCGGCGAAACCGCCAACGCAGAACAGAAGGCCGAGGCTGCACGCGTTGCTGCCCGTGCACGCGTGCTGCCCGACACGCCCTACAACCTCGGCAAGCTGCGCGCGATGGATGCCGACGTGCGCTGGAAGGCCCACCGCATCAACGCCCCTTCGTTGCCGCTGGACGACATGGATGCGCACCTGCTGCTGGATGACGGCGTGCTACGGCTGGACCCGCTGAACTTCGGCGTGGCCGGCGGCGATATCCGCAGCACGATCCGCATGGATGCACGTCAGCCGCAGATCCGCACCGCGCTGAAGGCCAGCGTGCGCGGCGTGCAGCTGGGCCAGCTGCTCCCGGACGCGAAGCTGGCCGAGCAGGCCAAGGGCGGCATCGGCGGCGAAGTGGACCTGAGCGGCCGTGGCAACTCGATCGCCGCGATGCTGGGCAGCAGCGATGGCAAGGTCGGCCTGGCGATGGGCCGCGGCCATGTCGGTAACCTGGTAATGGAACTGGCGGGGCTGGACATTACCGAATCGCTGAAATTCCTGGTGACCGGCGACAAGCAGATCCCCCTGCGCTGCGCCTTCGCCGACTTCGGCGTGCGCGACGGCCTGATGACCAGCCAGGCACTGGCGGTGGATACCACCGACACGATCCTCATCGGCGAAGGCACGGTCAGCCTGCGCGACGAGACCTTGGACCTGCTGCTGAAGCCTCGCCCGAAGGACAAGAGCATCCTGGTTCTGCGCTCTCCGCTGCATATCAGCGGCACGTTCAAGGATCCGTCGTTCCGCCCGGACTTCAAGGCATTGGGTATTCGTGGCGCCGTGGCCCTGGCGCTGGGCAGCATCGCGCCGCCGGCGGCGTTGCTGGCGACGATCGAACTGGGGCCGGGCAAGGATGCCGACTGCGGGGGGCAGTATGCGAAGTAGGTTTACAGCGTTGTTCGCGGCGCCTCTTTTCCCGCGCGTAGAGCCGGAGCAAGGCGACAGGCAGGACACGCCGTAAATACGTCCCTGTAGGCTCGGTCGGCGCATCCATGCGCCTCACGGTCCTGCCTGCCGCCTTGCTCCGGCTCCGGACAGTTTCCTGCGCGCGCGGAACGAGAGCGGAAATTCAAAGTCAAAAGAAAAAAGCAGAGTCAAAAGCCGTTGCCAACCAAGGCTGGCAGCTACCCAAGGCGAGGCACCGCGCATGTAAACACCGCGCTCGCAGAAATGTGTCCAGAGGCGGAGGGTGCGGCTGGGCAGGACCGTTGGCGCCATGGATGGCGCCATCGAGCCTACAGGGACGTACTTGCGGCGTGTCCTGCCCAGCCGCACCCTCCGCCTCCCAACGTATCAGGAAGGCGCTGCTGTGGCTTTGGCTGTGGCTCTGGCTTCGAAAAGCGGGCCGGCGGGCCGCAGGCCCGCCAGCGACACCCTCACCCGGCAACGATATACTGCTGCAGCTGATCCAGCTCGCGCCGCTGCGCATCAATCACCGATTTCACCAGGTCACCGATGGAGATCACCCCCAGCACCTGCGCCCCCTCCACCACCGGCAGGTGGCGGATGCGGTAATCGGTCACCAGTTGCAGGCAGTGCTCTACCTGTTCGCCCGGCGAGACCGTCACCACCTTCGCCGTCATGATCTCGGCCACCGCCGTATCCCGCGACGAACGATCACGCAGCACGATCTTGCGCGCGTAATCGCGCTCCGACAGGATCCCGACCAGCCGCGGCCCGTCCATCACCAGCACCGCGCCAATGCCCTTTTCCGCCATCAACCGGATCGCATCGATCACCGCCGCATCCGGCGCGACCGCATGTACTTCAGGAGACTTGCCGTCCAACAGTTGCCGTACCGTGGTCATCTGCCTGCCCTCCGAGGGTGGGTTGCAGGGCCGAGTCTGCCACGGTGGATGCTAGCCACGCGTCAACCAGGTACAACGGGCGCTGCTTGGATTCCTCGTACAGCCGTCCCAGGTACTCACCGATCAGGCCCAGGGCGATCAACTGCACCCCGCCCAGGAACAGGATCACCGCCATCATTGTCGGCCAACCCGCCACCCGGTCACCGTACAGGGCCGCCTTAGCGATCACCCATACACCGAATACGAAAGCAACCGCCGCCGTGGCCAGGCCCATGTAGGTCGCCGCCCGCAGGGGAACGGTCGAGAACCCGGTGATACCTTCCAGCGCGAAGTTCCACAGCCGCCAAAGGCTGAACTTGCTGGAGCCGGCCACGCGCGCGTGGCGGTGGTAGGGCACGGCAATCCGCTTGAATCCGACCCAGCTGAAAAGACCCTTCATGAAGCGATGGCGTTCACGCATCTCGCGCAGCGCGCTCAGCGCGCGCGGCGACAGCAGGCGGAAGTCACCGGTATCGGCAGGGATCGGCGTGCGTGAGAGGCGACCGATCACCCGGTAGAACGCCGCCGCCGTGGCGCGCTTGATCCAGGCCTCGCCATCGCGGGCCATGCGCGTGCCATAGATGTTGTCATGCCCTTCGCGCCAGCGCGCAACGAACTGCGGCACCAGTTCCGGCGGGTCCTGGCCATCGGCGTCCAGGATCATCGCTGCGCCTTCGCGCACCAGATCCAGGCCGGCAGTCAGCGCGGCCTCCTTGCCGAAATTGCGCGACAGCTTCAACGCCGATACGCGCGCGTCGCCCTGCGCCAATCCTGCGATCACCTGCCAAGTCCCGTCGTGGCTGCCGTCGTCCACATACAGGATGTGACCATCGATGTCGGGCATACCATCGAGCACCGCGCACAGCCGTGGATGCAGCAGCGGCAGTGCCAGGGCCTCGTTGTAGGCGGCGATGACAAAAGTGAGCCGTTCGCGGTTCATGCCCGGATTGTACGTTGCCGGCGCGCACACGACCCGCCGCCTGCCGATCGCAGCGCGCCCGCCTCAGTCCTCCGACAGATAGGACGCGCCGCCCAGCTGCCGTGCCTGGCGCTGGATCCATGCCGCGCGCCGCTGCACGTACGGCCCTGGCTTGGCCGCGTTGTAGCGTCGCGGTGCCGGCAACACCGCCGCCAGCCGCGCACTCTCGGCCGGACTCAACCGGGCCGCGTCCTTGCCCCAGAACGTCTGTGCCGCTGCCTGCGCGCCATATACGCCATCGCCGAACTCAGCGATGTTGGCGTACATCTCCAGGATGCGTTCCTTCGGCCACAGTGCTTCGATCAGCACCGTGTACCAGACTTCCAGGCCCTTGCGCACCCAGCTGCGGCCCTGCCAGAGGAACAGGTTCTTGGCGACCTGCTGGCTGATCGTGCTGGCCCCCCGCAGGCGCCCGCCCTTGGCGTTGTGGTCGCGGGCCTTCTCGATGGCCTGCAGGTCGAAGCCGTTGTGGTCGGGAAAGCGCTGGTCCTCTGCGGCCACCAACGAGATCGGCAGGCTCGCTGCCATCTGGTCCAGGTCGCGCCACTGGTAGTGCAGGCGATAGGACCAGTCGGCCTCGCCCAAGGCCTCGCCATAGCGCCACAGCATGACCGTGGATACCGGCGGGTCGATGAACCGCAGCACCAGTACCTGCAGGCAGCTGAAAGCGGCCAGCAGCAGCGGCAGCCAGAGCAGCCGTTTCCAGCGCCAGCGCCTGCGGCGCGGGACTTCCGCGATGGCCTCCACCTTGTGCTGCTCTCCCCCTGCCCCCATTACTGGTGCATCCTTCTTCTATCTGGTTGTCGGCGCATTATCCGGCAACCGCCCTCGTTTACGCGCGATGTGAGCCGATGACCGCCAACCCCGATTCCCTGATCCGCTTCCTGCTTCCCGACGCTGGCGTCCGTGGCGTCCACGTGCGCCTGCAGGCCACCTGGCAGGAGATCCTGTCCCACGCCGAGTACCCGGATACCGCCGCCGAACTGCTCGGCGAGGCCTGCGTGGCCTCGGCGCTGTTCACCGGCCACACCAAGATCGATGGCCGCCTCTCGATCCAGCTGCGCAGCAGCACCGCCCTGCGCACCCTGTTCGCCGAGTGCACCGCCGCCGGTACCCTGCGCGGCATCGCCCAGCTCAGCGAGGGCGCCGATGCGCCGCGCGACCTGTCCCGCCTGGGTGATGACGCCCTCCTCGCGATCACCATCGAGAACCCGGGCCTGGACCCGCGCGAGCCGCAGCGCTACCAAAGCCTGGTCGCGCTGACCGCACCGGAGCTGGACGAGGCCTTCGAGGATTACTTCCGCCAGTCCGAGCAGCTGCCGACCCGCCTGCTGCTGGCCGCCGACCGCAATGGCGCCGCCGGCCTGCTGCTGCAGAAGCTGCCGGGCGACGAGGGTGACGAGGACGGCTGGGCGCGTGCCAGCGCCCTGTTCGAGACTCTGGGCAAGGCCGAGCTGCTGGCGACCCCGGCCGAGCAGCTGCTGCACCGCCTGTTCCACGAAGAGAAGCCGGAACTGATGGGCGACAAGCCGTTGTCCTTCGCCTGCTCCTGTTCCCGCGAGCGGGTCGCATCGATGCTGCAGTCGCTGGGCGAGGACGAGGCCCGTGCCGCGGCCGTGGACACCGGCGCCGTCGAGGTCCGTTGCGAATTCTGCGGGCGGGAGTATCACTTTCCTTTGACGGAGTTCGGCATACTGTTCCACGGCGCCGAGGGGACTGTACCGGCGCCCGAACGGCTTCAGTAAACGGCTTGTCTTGCATCTGGGGGGATCAAGGCTTGTTAAGAATTCATAAACACCCTAGGATCAAGTTCCCGTCTCTGCGGGAACTTCCGTTGTCCGTCCCTGTCTGAACTGGTCCGATGCGTACCTTCCTGCGTCTACCGCTGGCCCTGCTGATCGCCCTTGGCGCGATCACGGGCGTGCACGCGCAGAGCAAGGACACCCGGACCGTGCTGCCGGTGTGGAACAAGGGCAGCGGCAAGGTCGAGGCCCTGCTGTACCTGGAGCCCACGGGTGAACAGGCCGCCGGCGCCCGCTGGCACTTCGGCCGCAACTCGCTGGATGCGGCCTTCGGCCTGTCCTCCGGCGATTCACTGGGCCTGCTCTGCAACAGCAGCAGCGGGACCAGCATGAGCGGCCTGGCCAGTCATTGCATGCTGGCCAGCCTGGGTGACGACGACGACCTCAACAGCCGCCGCTTCACCGGCACCGCCGCGCTGAACCGCGGCAACAGCCGCCTCGGCATCACCGCGGGCACCGGCCGTGAAACGCTGCCGGCGTGGCTGTCAGGCCCGAACAAGACACCCTCGCTGCGCGCCGAGCAGAACGACCTGACCGTATTCGCGCAGAAGAACATCGGCCGCGAGGGTTTTGTCTCGATTGCCGGTACCTACGCCAAGGCCCGCCTGGTACCGCTGGCCGACGCCGCGCCGTCCATCGTCGACCGCTGGGACAGCAAGAGCCTGAGCATCGGCGCCGGCTACGGCAACTTCACCGGCAGCATCATCGGCCGCGTGATCGACGTACCGGGCAAGCCCGGCAAGTGGGAAGGCCTGGGCATCGGCCTGACCTGGCGTACCCCGTGGTCCGGCCAGCTTACCGTTGGCGCCGAGAACGTGATCAGCCGCGGCAAGAATCCGTTCTCCCCACGCAATGAAAGCAACGACGACGGCACCGTGCCGTACGTGCGTTACGAACAGGATCTCTGACCCCACCACGCGGGTCTTCCTGCAGTGACTCCTCCCGGGCGCCGAAAGGCGCCCGTTGCATATGCGCGATCGTGATACACGTCAAGCGCTTTTCGACGAATTGGATACCGCGCAATTCATGTCGACATACTGCGATACACATCAATGGAAACTTTTTTCATCACTTTGCGCTAACAAACGAGACATTGTGATCGCAGATTCAATTCAACTCGTTGATTTTAATCATTAATTTTCATCTTTACCAAAAACACAGACTTGATTAACGCAGCTTTAATTCTTGGCGAACGCCCGCTACTATCGGCTCAGCCCTCGCGATTTGGGAGCGCTTTTCGCTCCCCCGCCGGGCATTAACCCAGCCAAGATTTCTTGGAGAGAGAGAGCCAATGAATTTCCAGTCCAACAAGCTGCGCGATGCCGTTCTGGTCGCGCTCGTTGCCGGTGTGGCGTCCACTGCCACCGCCCAGGCTCAGGAAGCGACCAACCTTGACCGCATCTCGGTCACCGGTTCGCGCATCAAGAGCACCGACATCGAAACCTCGCAGCCGGTCCTGAGCCTGACCCGCGCCGATATCGAAAAGCAGGGCGTGACCTCGGTCGCCGACATCCTGCAGCGCGTTGCCGCCAACGGTGCCGCCCTGAACCGTACGTTCAACAACGGTGGTGATGGTTCGGCCGGCATCAGCCTGCGCAACCTCGGTTCTGCGCGCACCCTGGTGCTGGTCAACGGCCGCCGCTGGACCACCGGCCTGGATGGCAGCGTCGATCTGAACACCATCCCGACCGCGATGATCGAGCGCATCGACATCCTGAAGGACGGTGCATCGACCATCTACGGTTCGGACGCGATCGCCGGCGTGGTGAACATCATCACCAAGCAGAACTTCGATGGCGCGGAAGCCAACTTCTACAAGGGCCAGTACAGCGCTGGTGACGGCGAACGCGAAGCGGCCGACTTCACCATCGGCACCACCACCGACCGTGCGTCGGTGATGCTGGGTGTCTCCTACGTGAAGGAAGACAAGGTCATGGCTGGCGATCGCAAGATCTCCGCCGGTGGCCCGCCGTTCTTCGACGGCCAGAGCAGCACCGGCATGCCGGGCTCCTACCTGCGCAATGACGAGCGCTATGTCCAGATCAACGGCGTGGAAACGCCGTTCAACGCCAACGTCCACGGCTACAACACTGCACCGGACAACTACCTGCTGACCCCGCAGGAGCGCACCTCGCTGTTCGCATCGGGCTCGTACAACATCACCGACAACGTCACCTTCCGCACCGAGGCGATGTACAACGAGCGCAAGTCCGAGCAGCTGCTGGCCGCCATGCCCGTCACTGGCATGCGCCTGAGCAAGGACAGCATGTACAACCCGACCGGTGAAGACCTGACCGGCGTCAACCGTCGCTTCAACGAGAGCGGCGGCCGTTCGTTCAACCAGAACGTCAAGAACTGGCACTTCTACGGTGGTTTCGAAGGCTTCTTCGAATTCGCCGATCGCAACTTCGACTGGGACGTCGGCTACCGCTACGACAAGACTGACCAGAACGACCTGACCTATGGCCTGTTCAACCTGGCCAACCTGCGCAACGCCTATGGTCCGTCCGAGCTTCGTGGTGGCGTGCCGGTGTGCGTTACCGCTCCGGGTGGCGACATCATCCAGGGTTGCGTGCCGGTCAATGCGCTGGGTCCGGAAGGCTCGATCAGCCAGGGTGCCATCGACTACACCTCGTTCACCGCCCACGACTCCTCCAACCTGGTGTCCAAGGGCTACTACGCCAACATCTCCGGTGAAATCGCCCAGCTGCCAGCAGGTGCCCTGGCGTTCGCCGCGGGCTACGAGTACCGCAAGGAATCCGGCCAGTTCGATCCGGACGCCTTCATTGCTGCGGGCCTGAGCACCGGCAACGGCGCCAAGCCGACCAAGGGCAGCTATGACCTGGACGAGTTCTTCCTGGAACTGTCGATCCCGGTGCTGGCTGACCTGCCGGGCGCCAAGCTGCTCGACTTCAGCGCGGCAACCCGCTACTCGAAGTACAGCAACTTCGGCAACACCACCAACAACAAGTTTGGCTTCCGCTGGAAGCCGATCGACGACCTGATGATCCGCGGTAACTACTCGGAAGGCTTCCGCGCGCCGAGCATCAGCAACCTGTTCGCAGGTGACGGCGACTCGTTCGAAACCTACGCTGACCCGTGCGCGGCCGCCAATGGCCCGACCGGTGCAGTGCTGGCGCAGTGTATTGCCCAGGGTGTTCCGGCTGGCTTCGTGCAGCCCAATACCCGCGACGATGACGGCGTGCCGCAGTCCGGTGCCGCCCAGACCGCCGAACCGTTCACCTGGAAGTCCAACCCGAACCTGAAGCCGGAAACCTCGACCAGCAAGACGCTGGGCCTGGTGTGGAGCCCGAGCTTCGTGACCGGCCTGAACGTCACCCTGGACTGGTGGCAGATCAAGATCGAGGACGCCATCACCCGTCCGGCGATCCAGGACATCATGAACTACTGCTACGGCGGCTCGCCGGCTGAGCAGGCAGCCTACTGCGGCCTGATCACCCGTGACCCGACCTACGGCACTGCCGCCGAGCGCTACACCATCACCAACGTCAACATGCCGCTGCAGAACCTGGCATCGTACAAAGTGGAAGGCTGGGATCTGGGCATCCTGTATCGCCTGCCGGAAACCTCGATCGGCCAGTTCACCGTCACCCTCGACAGCACCTATCTGAGCAAGTGGGAAACCAAGGCCACGGAAGACTCGCAGGTCGAAGGTCGCCAGGGACGTTACCTCGACCAGGATCCGTACTGGCGCATCCGTTCCAACCTGTACGTCGACTGGTCCTATGGTGATTTCGGCGTCAACTACGGCCTGCGTTACAAGTCGGGGATGACCGAGTCGTGCCTGCTGGGTGGTTCGCTGCGCAACTACTGCTCGGATCCCGAGAACCGCGAAAACCACATGGGCGCCACCACCTACCACGACGTCCAGTTCCGCTACAACACGCCGTGGAAGGGCACCATCATGGTCGGCCTGAACAACGTGTGGGACAAGAACCCGCCGGTCTCGTACTCGACCTCGTACAACATGTTCGACCCGCAGTACGACCTGCCGGGCCGCTACATGTACATGCAGTACAAGCAGAAGTTCTGATCGATCCACTGATCAGCTGATGCAGCAACGGCCCCGCAAGGGGCCGTTGTTTTTTGTGTGTTCCAGGTTTTTGAGTGTTCCAGGTTGCGGCAGCACCAACGGAAAAGGCCGCGGCATTGCCGCGGCCTTTCTGCACTCAACGCAGCAACAACGCTCAACCGTTCGGAATCAGCGTCTCGATGAGATGCTCGACATAGGCTTCGAAATCCTCGCGCGCCTGCTTGGGCTGCTGCAGCTGCAGGGACAGCTGCAGGAAGCCGACATAGGCGGCGTAGGCCAGGCGTGCGCGATGGCGTGCATCGGTCGAGCTGAGCCCTGCCTGGCGGAACGAGGCGATCAGATAGTCGAGGCGGCGCTGCGACACGCGGTCGATCACCGGCCGCACCATCGGATGGTCCAATGCCTTCAGCAGCTCGCTGTAGATGATGTGCGGCTGCACTTCATGCGCCACCATCTGGAACAGCTGGCGCAGGCGCACGCGCGGGTCCGGTACGTCTTCCAGGCTGCCGAACACCTGTTCCTGTTCGAACAGTTCCCAGCGTTCCAGCGCGGCCTGCAACAAGGCGTCACGCGAGGGGAAATGCCAATAGAAACTGCCCTTGGTCACGCCGAGTCGCCGCGCCAGCGGTTCCACCGCAACGGCGCCTACGCCTTGTTCAGCAATCAGGTCGAGGGCCGCCTGGGCCCAGTCTTCGGCACTCAGGCGGCTGTTGCGGCCGGCGCGCGGTTCGCCGGCGGAAGCGTCAGGTTGATTCATGGGCTGATTTAACCATACGCCGGGGTTCGTTGCAGTACGCCGTTGCGGTCGAAACCGTCAAAGGCCTCTCCTGCAGGCCTGTCGCACTGCACCATACGATGCAGTATTGACTTCCCTCGCAGGCGATCCATACTAGCAAGTATGGTTACGTCCCCTACTCCCGCTGCGTTCCATGACCTGCGCCTGGAGGCGGCCCATGGCGCCCGCCTCGCCGCCACTGCCAGCGACCACGGTCGCCGTGGCCGGGTGCTGTTCGCGCACGGCTTCGGCCAGACCCGTCATGCCTGGAATGCCACCGCGCGTGCCCTGTCTGCAGCCGGCCTGCAGACCCTGGCTTATGACGCACGCGGCCACGGCGATTCGGACTGGAATGCCGCCGACCTGCCCTACCACGGCGAACAGTTCGCCGATGACCTGATCGTGCTGGCCGGCGAGCAGCCGCGCCCGCCGGTGCTGGTCGCAGCCTCGATGGGCGGCCTGTTCGGCCTGCTGGCCGAATCGCGCTGGCCGGGCCTGTTCTCGGCGATGGTGCTGGTCGACATCACCCCGCGTTGGGATACCGCCGGTGTTGAACGCATCCTGGCCTTCATGACCGCCCATCCCGACGGCTTCGCCTCGCTCACCCAGGCCGCCGACGTGATCTCGGCCTACATGCCGCACCGCCCGCGCAAATCCGAGCAGTCGCTGCGCGCCCTGCTGCGCGAGGACGGCCCCGGCCGCTGGCGCTGGCACTGGGATCCGCGACTGGTGGCCGAACTGGCCCGCGACAGCGAGCAGCACCAGGATGCACTGGCCGAGGCCGCGCGGCAGGTGAAGTGCCCGCTGCTGCTGGTCAGCGGCGGCCGCAGCGACCTGGTCACGCCGCAGACCGTGGCCGAATTCCTGGCGTTGGCGCCGCACGCGCGCCATGTACAGCTGCCGCAGGCCACGCACATGGTCGCCGGCGATGACAACGACGCCTTTACCGCTACTGTGTTGGACTATCTGGACGTGTTGCCCGCAGCAGACGCTGCGGCTTCGTCCGCCACAAACGAGCACGTCACCGGAGCACGCTCATGAGCATCGTTCTTCCCTTCCTCGCCCTGCTGCTGGCAGGCGCGTTCGTCGCCTACCACCGCATGCGGCTGGTTACCTGGACGCTGATCAGCGTGGCCCTGCTGGCCGCCTGCTGGTTCATTCCCTACGTCAACCAGACCGCCACGATCGTCGCAGCCGCCGTGCTTGCCGTCATCGCCGTGCCGCTGCTGCTGCCGTTCATCCGCAAGCCGCTGCTGACCGGCCCGATGATGAAGGTGTTCCGCAAGGTGCTGCCGCCGCTGTCGCAGACCGAGCGCATCGCGCTGGAAACCGGCTCGGTCGGCTTCGAGGGCGAACTGTTCACCGGTGATCCGGACTGGAACATCCTGCTCAACTATCCCAAGCCGCAGCTGACCGCCGAAGAACAGGCCTTCCTCGATGGCCCGGTGGAAGAGCTGTGCACCATGGTCAACGACTGGGAAATCACCCACGTCCATGCCGATCTGCCGCCGGAGCTGTGGGCCTTCATCAAGAAGAACAAGTTCTTCGGCATGATCATCCCGAAGGAATACGGCGGCCTGGGCTTCTCCGCACTGGCCCACCACAAGGTGATCCAGAAGCTGGCCTCGGTGTCTTCGGTGGTCAGCTCCACCGTCGGCGTGCCGAACTCGCTGGGCCCGGGTGAACTGCTGGTGCATTACGGCACCCAGGAACAGAAGGACCAGTACCTGCCGCGCCTGGCCGATGGTCGCGAGGTGCCCTGCTTCGGCCTGACCGGTCCGTTCGCCGGTTCCGACGCCACCTCCATTCCGGACTACGGCATCGTCTGCAAGGGCGAGTGGAACGGCGAGCAGGTGCTCGGCGTCAAGCTGACCTTCGACAAGCGCTACATCACCCTGGCGCCGGTCGCATCGCTGATCGGCCTGGCCTTCCGCATGTACGACCCGGATGGCCTGATCGGCGATACCCGCGACATCGGCATCACCCTGGGCCTGCTGCCGCGCGACACCGCCGGTGTTGAAATCGGCCGTCGCCACTTCCCGCTGAACTCGACCTTCCAGAACGGTCCGATCCGCGGCAAGGACGTGTTCATTCCGCTGACCCAGCTGATCGGTGGCGCAGCCATGGCCGGCAAGGGCTGGAACATGCTCAACGAGTGCCTGGCCGTGGGCCGCTCGATCACGCTGCCGTCCACCGCCAGTGGCGGTGCCAAGGCCGGTGCCGCCGTCACCGGCGCCTACGCACGCATCCGCAAGCAGTTCGGCCTGTCGGTCGGCCGCTTCGAGGGCGTGGAAGAAGCGCTGGCCCGCATCGGCGGCAAGGCCTACAAGATCAGCGCGCTGTCGCAGGCCACCGCCGCGGCGGTCGACCGTGGTGACGTGCCGTCGGTGCCGTCGGCGATCGCCAAGTACCACTGCACCAACATGAGCCGCGAGGTGATCTCGGACATGATGGACGTGATCGGCGGCAAGGGCATCATCCTGGGGCCGCGCAACTTCGCCGGCCGCAGCTGGCAGGCCGCGCCGATCGCGATCACCGTGGAAGGCGCCAACATCATGACCCGCAGCCTGCTGATCTTCGGCCAGGGTGCGATCCTCTGCCACCCGTGGGTGCTGAAGGAAATGAAGGCCGCGCAGGATCCGGACACCCGTGCCGGCCTGCAGGAGTTCGACCGCAGCCTGTTCGGCCACATCCGCTTCGGTATCTCCAATGCCGTGCGTTCGTTCTGGTTCGGCCTGACCGGCGCGCGCTTCGGCGCCGCCCCGGGCGACGCCTATACCCGCCGCTACTTCCGCAAGCTGGACCGTTACTCGGCCAACCTGGCGCTGATGGCCGACATCTCGATGATGACCCTCGGCGGCAAGCTGAAGTTCAAGGAATCGCTGTCAGGCCGCCTGGGCGATGTGCTGAGCCACGTCTACATGACCAGCGCCATGCTCAAGCGCTACCACGACGAAGGCGCACCGCAGGCCGACCAGCCGCTGCTGGCCTGGGCCTTCCATGACAGCGTGCACAAGATCGAGGAATCGCTGTCGGCGGCCCTGCGCAACTTCCCGATCCGTCCGATCGGCTGGCTGATGTGGGCGCTGATCTTCCCGCTGGGCCGTCGTGCCGAGGCTCCGGGCGACCGTCTGAGCCGCCGCGTCGCCGCGCTGCTGATGGCGCCGAACGAAGCGCGTGATCGTCTGGCCAGCGGCGTGTTCCTGACCCCGTGCGAGAACAACCCGGGTGGCCGCATCAACAGCTACCTGAGCAAGGCGATCATGGCCGAGCCGGTGGAGCGCAAGTTCCTCAAGGCGCTGAAGAGCAAGGGCATCGAAGCGCTGGACTTCAAGGCCCAGCTGGACGAAGCCGTGGCCGAGGGCGTGATCACCCAGGACGAGCGCAGCCTGCTGGAAGAGCTGCGCACGCTGACCCTGGACACCATCACCGTGGACGATTTCGACACCCACGAGCTGCGCGCGGCCAGCTACTACGACCGCCAGCACAAGGATCCGCATTCGCAGGCGGCCTGATTGCCCGCGACACGCGTTGCCTTCGACGGCGGGCCTCGGCCCGCCGTCGTTCTATCCGCCGACCGGAAACCGCTCATGTCCACGCCCCTGCTTTCGCTCTACCACCGCCTGCAGCGCTGGCCCGCCGGCAACTGGCTGTTCTCGCGCGCGGTCTGCTTCAAGGCGCCCTACTTCGCCAGCATCGCACCGCGCATCACCCGCCTGGAACACGGCCGCTGCGAAGGCACGCTGGCCGATCGCCGCAAGGTGCGCAACCACATCGGCACGGTGCATGCGATCGCGATGTGCAACCTGGCCGAGCTGACCGCCGGGCTGATGGTGGACGCGTCGCTGCCGAAGGGCATGCGCTGGATCCCGAAGGGGATGCAGGTGCAGTACCTGGCCAAGGCGCGTGGCACGCTGCAGGCGGTGGCGCTGCCGGCACAGCCGATTGTGGTCGCGGCCGAGGGCTATGCGCTGCCGGTGACGGTCAGCGTGCGCGACCGCGCGGGCACCGAGGTGTTCAGCGCGATCATCGACATGTGGATGTCGCCGGAAAAGTAGTGTCCCGGCGAACGGCGCAGCCCCTCGTGGGTGGGCGGCGAAAGCGGTTTATCGGTTGGGCCGGAGGGATGGGGCCGGGCGGGGACGCCGCAAGTACGTCCCTGTAGGCTTAGCCGCGCCATCCATGGCGCGGATACCCCGCCCGGCCCCACCCCTCCGGCCTCTGACAGATCTCTGCGGCGTCCACCACGCAAGAGAAAGAAGAAGAGCAGAAGCAAAAGCGGCCCAATGGCCGCTTTTTTCATGCGCGCAGAGCCCACGAGCGCAGCGACCCGCTGTTGCTCTTGATCTTCTTTTTTCTTCTCCGTGGGCTGGCCGCGCACGGAACCTGTCTGAGGCCGGGCGGGTTGGGTTCGCGGGGGTGTCCGCGGCATGGATGCCGCGGCCAAGCCTACAGGGACGTACTTGCGGCGTCCCCCGCGAACCCAACCCGCCCGGCCAACCCCATGACAAGCTCTACGCGAGCAACCCACGAGGGGCTGCGCCGTTGGCTGGAAACTACGCTACCGCGCGAAACACCAACGCCAGGATCGCAGGCACCGCCTGGATCATGAAAATGCGGCGGCTCACGCTGTAGGCGCCATAGCACCCGGCCACCACCACGCAGGCCAGCGAGAACGTCACCAGCACCGGCTGATTGATCACCAGCCCCACCACGATGCCCGCCGCCAGGAAGCCGTTGTACAGGCCCTGGTTGGCCGCCAGCACGCGCGTGGTCTCCGCCTTCTCCGGCGTGTTGCGGAACGTCTTCAAGCCCAGCGGACGGGTCCACAGGAACATCTCCAGCACCAGGAAGTACAGGTGCAGCACCGCGACCAGCACGGTCAGCAGCAGCGCGATCAGCGACATGGTTTCTCTCCTCGAAATGACTGGACGGGATCAGCGGTCGCGCGGCAGCTTTTTTTCTTCGCGCAGTACACCAAACGCGGCGGCGGTCATGCACGCGGCAACCACCACGCCACCGATGAACACCACATGTGAACCAAACAGCGACAAGCCCTTGTGCACCCACGCAAAGCTCAGGTCCGCGCCGCGGTACACCACCGTATCGATGGCCGCGCCGGCTTTGTAACGCCACTGCCGGTCCACGCGGGTATAGATGGTTTCACGTGCCGGCTTGGCCAATGCGAACTCGCTGGCGCGGGTCATCACCTGCACCACGGCCACCATCAACGGCATGGGTGAAGCGGCAAGCACCGAGAAGCCGATCAGGATCGCAAAGCCAGGGATCAACAGGGCCGGCGCGATGCCGTGGCGCGACAGCAGCCAGCGGGACAGGCCCAGCTGCATCAGCAGCGCCAGTGCGTTCACCGCCAGATCGATACGCGAGAAGAAGGCCGTGGCAGCGCCTGCATCGTTGAACGCTGCACGCACGATACTGGCCTGCTGGTTGTACAGCAGGGTGCCCACGCCCACACCGAAAACCACCATGATCGCCAGCCAGCGCAGCAACGGCTCACGCACGATCAGTTTCAGGCCGTCCAGCACGCTGCCGCCCATCGGCTGCTCGCCGGATACCAGCTGCTGCTCCTGCTCACGCAGCACCGCCCAGTGCCGCAGCCGCCAGATGCTCAACAGGCAGATGGCGAGAAAGCCTGCCGAGACCAGCATCAGATTGGCAATGCCCACGCGCTGCACCAGCGCACTGGTGATGACCGGACCAAGGAAGGCACCGATGGTGCCGGCCGCGCCGATGTAACCGTAGAAGGCACGTGCCTGCGCGTTGGAAAACACATCGGCCATGAAGCTCCAGAACACTGCCACCGCGAACAGGTTGAAAACGGTGATCCAGAAAAAGAACGCCATCCCGCGGCCTGGCACACCGCTATCGAACAGTACGTAGAAGCCCAGCAGAGTGACGATGAAGAACCCATACACCGCCGGCAGGAACACCCGCCGCGGGAAGCGGCTGACCAGCCAGCCGTACACCGGCTGCAGTACCAGCATGATCACGAACACGCAGGAGAACAGGAACTGCAGGACGAAGTCCTTCAGCGCGATGCCATGGCTGGCAAACCAGGCGATCAGCATCGGCGGGAACACGGTCTCCAGGTCAGCCGAGGCAGCCATCGCCTCACGCACCGGGCGCAGCACGTAGTAGCCACTGAGCAGGCAGAAGAAGTACAGGAACGACCACCACAGCGCCGGCGACTCACGCAGTGCCACCGTCAGCCCACGCAGCGGCCCCTTGCCCTTCACCGCGCTCACGCGGCGTCCCTCGCCAGAAGACGGCGGTTGGACAGCGGCATGGCAGGCTCCGGGGGCGGTGAAGCGCGTACGTTAGCCAATGCACTGCAACATCGCCAGCAGCAGCCACGCAGAAGGCTGCAACGCAGTGTCACGGCCCCACCCATACGACACGTTCCGATACATGCCTTCAGGGCGTCAAAATTCCAACTTTTTCAACGAGATGCGCATTCATCTTCGCTTTGTTTGTGCACAAGGGAAAAGCGGCGCTAGAATCGCCATCAGCAGTCGCGCACGGGTCTCCACGATGAAAAAGAACAGCCTGCGTCGTCCGATCCGTTCGGCGGCCACCGGTTTGCTGGGCATGTTGATGCCCGTTGCCTTGTCCACCACCGCGCAGACCCCGCCGCCATTGCCGCCGATGCCGGCCAACATCGAATCCGCCGCCACCGCCGTCGCCCACACGCAGCCCGCCGCCTACCGCACCGGCCTGGTGCCGCAGGTGCAGCTGCCGGCGGCCGGCTTCAACGTGGCCAACATCGAGTCGATGGCGCAGCAGCTCACCTATGGCGAGCGCGTGCCCGGCATGGCCGTGGCCATCGTGCAGGGTGGCCGTGTGCTCAGCGCGCGTGGCTATGGCGTCACCGACGTCAACAACCCGCTGCCGGTCGACGCCCACACCGTGTTCCGCCTGGCATCGCTGTCCAAGGCCTTCGCCGGCACCATGGCCGGACTGCTGGTCAACGACGGCACCCTGCGCTGGGACAGCAAGGTCACCGACTACGTGCCGGGCTTCCGCCTGAACTCGCCGGAAGCGACCGATCGCCTGACCGTGGCCGACGTGCTCAGCCACCGCGTCGGCCTGCCCTACAACGCCTACGACCGCGACATCGAAGGCAACGCCGAGTACTACTCACTGACCCAGAAGCTGGCCAACACCAGCCTGAAGTGCCTGCCGGGCGACTGCTACGCCTACCAGAACGTGGCCTTCAGCCTGATCGGCGACGTCGTCTATGCCGCCTCCGGCAGCTTCTACGAGCAGTCGGTCGAGCGCCGCATCTTCAAGCCGCTGGGCATGAACGATGCCAGCCTCGGCCTGGCCGGCATCCAGGCCAGCTCGCGCTGGGCGCGTCCGCATGTGCGCAGCCGCAACGGCTGGGTCTCGCTGACGCCGAAGCCGACCTACTACCGGGTCGCCCCGGCGGCCGGCGTCAATGCCAGCGCCAGCGACATGGCGCAGTGGCTGCTCGCCCACACCGGCCACCGCCCGGACGTGCTGCCGGCACCGCTGCTGGCCACCCTGCATTCGAGCCTGATCAGCACCCCCGGCGAGATGCGTTCGGGCTGGCGCCGCGAGCGCCTGCACTCGGCCGGCTACGCCCTGGGCTGGCGCACCTTCGACTACGCCGGCCACGACGTGGTGTTCCATGCCGGTGCCGTGCAGGGCTATCGCGGCCTGGTCGCGCTGGTGCCGGAACGCGATCTGGGCATCGCCATCATGTGGAATGGCGAAAGCAGCCTGCCCAGCGGCCTGCTGCCGACCGTGCTCGATTCCGCGCTCGGCCTGCCTGCGCAGCGCTGGCTGGATGTGGACACCGACTTCGGCAGCGACAACCTGATGGCCGAGGGCGCAAGCCCGGCGCAGCAGGACAAGCGCAAGGGCAAGGGTGCCTCGAGCAACCGCGCAGTGGCGTCCCCGCGCTGATCAGGCGGGCGCGACCTTAAGCATGAAGGGCGGCCCATGGGCCGCCCTTTTTGTTGTTGTGTAGAGCCCAGCCGTGCTCGGCTGAGCGGAATTCTGGCGCAAGGCAGCCGAGAATGGGCTCGGCTCTACAGCTCCGCAGCGCTAGTGCGCGAAGTAGTGCATGCCGCCATCCACCGGAATCACCGCGCCGGTGATGTAGCCGGCCAGCGGCGAAGCCAGGAAGGCCACCAGCGGCGCCACTTCGTCCGGCTCACCGAAGCGCCCGATCGGAATGTTGCGTGCAATGAACGCGCGCCGGCTTTCCTCGGTGGGATGCAGGCGGTCCAGGATCTGCGGGCTGTTGATGCGCCCCGGTGCAATCGCATTCACCGTAATGCCCTGCCCGGCCACCTCCGACGACAACCCCTTGCTCCACAGATGAAGCGCCGCCTTCGCTGCGGTGGCGGCATTCACCGAACGTGGCTCCATCGAACCGCTGAAATTGATCACCCGCCCCCATCCCTGCGCCCGCATCGCTGGCAGCAGTGCCTGGGTCAGCCGTCGTGCGGCGGAGAAGTTCAGGGCGATCGCTTCCTCCCAGACCTCGTCATCGGCATCAACCGTGGTCGGCCGGGAGCCCCCTGCGGCATTGACCAGGATGTCCACGTGCTGCAATGCCTCCCGGGATGCCTCCGCGATGGACCGGACGTCGCCGGCGACGGTGACATCGCCGACCACGATGACCGGTGCCGCGCCGCCTTCGGTTTCGATCCGCGCTGCCAGCGCCTGCAGGGGGTCGCGCTGCCGCGACGTGATGGCGACGCGCACGCCCTGGGCAGCCAGCTGCCTGGCGACGGCGGCACCGATGCCGCTGGCCGCGCCCGTCACCAATGCGGTACGGCCTGCAAGATTCAAGTCCATGGTGTTCTCCTGTCCACGTGGCCGGCCAATCCAGCCCTTGCACGACATGCTGTTTGATCACCCCTGATTGATAAACTCCGCGCAGGTTTCAGCATTCAACACCCGGAGTGTCAGATGAACCTGCTGGAGAGCATGCGGGTCTACGTGCTGATCGTGGACAAGGGCAGTCTCAGTGCAGCGGCGGCGGCGATGGATATCTCCGCGACGATGGCCGGTAAGCACCTGCGTGCATTGGAAGCACGGTTGGGCATGCAGTTGTTGAGCCGTACCACCCGGCGCCAGCATATGACGCCCTTCGGCGAGGACTACTACATCCGCTGCCGGGAGATCCTGCGCCTGGTGGAAGAAACCGACGCGCAGGCGCAGCACCAGCAACTGGCACCGGCGGGTACGCTGCGCATCAGTGCGCCGGTGATCTTCGGCACGCATGCGCTGGTACCGGCACTGGCCGAGTACATGGCGCGCCATCCGGAGGTCCGGGTCGAAGCCACGCTGACCGACCGCGTGGTCGACCTCGCCGAGGAGGGTTTCGAAGCAGCGCTGCGCATCGGCACGCTGGCCGACAGCAGCATGCTGGTGGCGCGTGCGCTGGCACCGTATCGCTTGATGATGTGCGCATCGCCCGGATACCTCGCCCGGCACGGTACGCCCTCCGACCTGCAGGCGCTTGCCCGGCACCAATGCCTGTCCTTCGAACCCAGCGCACTGGCGCAGTGGCTGCAGGTCGATGCTGGCGGGCTTGAGCGTGTGCCCGACGGCCGGCTGCAGATCAACAACGGCGAAGCACTGCGCACGGCGGCGCTGCATGGGCTGGGCATCGTGCTGCAGTCGGCACTGCTGCTGGCTGCCGACGTCGACGCCGGACGCCTGGTGCAGCTGTTCCCGGAACATGGCCAGACCGGTCGGCCGATGCACGTGGTCTACGCCCACGATCGCTACCACTCGACCCGCCTGCGCAGCTTCCTGGACTTCCTGGTGGAGCGCTTTCCACCGGCGCCGCACCGCTAGCGTCGACCGTCAGAAAAGCCGTCGGGCATGGCCTGACGCTACAAACCGCTCCATAAAAAAACCCCCTCCCCGCTGGGCAGCCAGGGAAGGGGGTTTCAGGATGCGGCTATCGGGAAGTACTTAGATCAGCGGCGCCGGGGTTGCCGGCAGAGCGACCGGAGCGGCCTTCTTCTTGCGGGCGGCCGGCTTGCGCTTGGCAACCTTCTTCGCTGCCTTCTTCGGGGCAGCCTTCTTGGTGGCCTTCTTCGCGGTCTTCTTTACTGCCTTCTTGGCGGTCTTCTTGACGGCCTTCTTGGCAGTCGCCTTCTTCGCGACCTTCTTGGCCGGCTTGCGGGCCGTTGCCTTCTTGGCAGTCTTCTTGGTGGCCTTCTTGGCTACCTTCTTGACGGCCTTCTTGGCGGTCTTCTTGACGGCCTTCTTGGCAGTGGACTTCTTGGCTACCTTCTTCGCCGCCTTCTTCACTGCCTTCTTCGCAGTGGCCTTCTTGGCGACCTTCTTCGCAGCCTTCTTCACTGCCTTCTTGGCGGTCGCCTTCTTCGCGACCTTCTTCACTGCCTTCTTGGCAGCAGCCTTCTTCGCGACCTTCTTCACCGCTTTCTTGGCGGCGGGCTTCTTCTTCGCAGCTTTCTTGGTTGCCATGGGATGGCTCCTCGTCAGTGATAGGGAGTTGAAACGCCCAGTTGGATCAAACCCGCGGATGCTGCGTGCGGGGACCGCCGGCGCGTCAGGCGCGCCGTTACGGATGCGGCAATGCCCGCCTCGATCGGCGGAGCGGACATCGGAACGGGGGTTGCCTTGCATTTCTCCGGGGGAAGCGGGGCCATGTCCACCGTCATCAGGGTCGCGGTGGTCTTGAAGGGGCTGCTTCGCATCGGACGATTGATTCTGCGCACTCGGTTGGGCAGGCAAGGTCTGCTGAGGCGAAACCTAATCACGGTTTTTTTTACTGTCAACAACCCCCGCGAAAAATTTTCACATCCGCGCCAGCCCGGACGCCGCCCGCGCCACCGCCGTGCGCGCCCTGCAACGACCATTGAAGCGGCGCGCACGCGCGTCGCATGCGACGACGTCGATGCGCTCTCTGAACAAAAAACACTTGAAATAAGCACTCTGCGCAGATAGGCACATGTTCTGGACAACAGCGCACGTGCATCGCCGATGGTCACCGGCACCGTCGCCAACGCCAGCACAACGGGGCCGCAACGGGGGGCGAAAAGTTTTCACATCTGATCGCTTCGGCGCAGGGCGGAAACGCGGATTTGCGCAAAACTGCGCACGCCGATCGGCACCGTTCGTCTGTCGGCTGATGCCACGCCGAGGGTGCAGAGCGAACCCGCCGTCATGAGTCCGACGCACTCGCCAAAACAAAAACGGCCACCCGAAGGTGGCCGTTCCAGAACCCGGAAGTGACGACTCAGTGGTCGTCGTTTTCCAGGGCTTCGGCATACGCGTCCGGATCCAGCAGTTCGTTGAGCTCTTCGGCGTTGGTCAGTTCGACCACGAACATCCAGCCTTCGCCGTAGGCATCTTCATTGATGGTTTCCGGCTTGTCGGACAGCGCCGAGTTGACCTCGACGACCTTGCCGCTGATCGGGCTGTAGACGTCCGAGGCGGCCTTCACCGATTCGACAACGGCGATCTGCTCGCCAGCCTTTGCGTCGGCACCGACTTCCGGCAGTTCGACGTAGACCAGGTCACCCAGCAGGCCCTGGGCGTGGTCGGAAATACCGACGGTGACACGGCCATTGCCTTCGACACGGGCCCACTCATGGGACTTGAGGAACTTGAGGTCGCCGGGGATCTCGCTCATGGGACTGCTCCAGAGATATGCAGGGGTGGAAAAAACGGGGCTAGTGTAACCAACCGGCCGCCACTGCTGTCAGTGACGATCGGCAGTTTCGGATCAGGCGTCGGCGAGCACGCCGGGCTGGGCCTGGCCTTCGCGCACGAACGGGAACTTGACCACGCGTACCGGTACCTGCCGGCCGCGGATGTCGACGGTGACCTCGCCGAGTTCACCGGCCGGTACGCGGGCGAAGGCGATGCCCTTGGCCAGGGTCGGCGAGAAGGTGCCGGACAGGATCTCGCCCTGGCCGCCCGCGGTGGTCACCGCCTGGCCGTGGCGCAGCACGCCCTTCTCGTCCATCACCAGGCCGATCATCTGGCGTGCGGTGCCGGCGGCCTTCTGCGCTTCCAGCACGTCGCGGCCGATGAAGTCGCGGCCTTCGTCCAGCGACACGGTCCAGGCCAGCGCCGCTTCGTACGGGCTGATCTCTTCGTCCATGTCCTGGCCGTACAGGTTCATGCCGGCTTCCAGGCGCAGCGTGTCGCGTGCGCCGAGGCCGGCCGGCTTCACGCCCGCCGCCAGCAGGCGGTTCCAGAACGCGACCACGGCGTCCTGCGGCAGCAGGATCTCGAAACCGTCTTCGCCGGTGTAACCGGTACGGGCGACGAACAGTTCGACGCCGTCATCGGACTGCACCTGCAGGGCGGCGAAACGGCCCAGCTTGGTCAGCGCCTGACGGTCCGCATCACGCGCCAGGCCGATCACGATGTCGCGCGCCTGCGGTCCCTGCACGGCCAGGATGGCCAGGTCCGGGCGCTGCTCGACGGTGACGCCGAACGGCGCAGCCTGCTCGCGCAGCCAGGCCAGGTCCTTCTCGCGGGTGGAGGCATTGACCACCATGCGGAAGAAATCGTCGCCCAGGTAGTAGACGATCAGGTCGTCGATGACGCCGCCGCGCGGGTTCAGCATGCACGAGTACAGCGCCTTGCCGGTCACCTTCAGCTTGTCGACCGAGTTGGCCAGCAGGCGGCGCAGGAACGGCTTGACCTGCTCACCGCGCAGGTCGACCACCGTCATGTGGCTGACGTCGAACACACCGGACTCGCGACGCACCTGGTGGTGCTCGTCCAGCTGCGAGCCGTAGTGGATGGGCATGTCCCAACCCCCGAAATCGACCATCTTGGCGCCAAGGGCGCGGTGGGTATCGTTGAGCAGCGTCTTCTGGGTCATGACCGGGTCCGGCAGCAGAGGAAACAAGAATCCCCATTATCCCAGATCGGTCGCCCGCAGGTCGCGCCGCAGCGCAGCGGGGATGTTTGGCCGGCCTGCGGCCGGCGCCGCTTTCTACAAGCCAAGCAACGGCAACAGCCAGAGCGTATCGGCTCGGCGAAGTCGACGGCTTGGCCGGAGCGGTATGGGTGATCGGGACACGCCGTGAACCCATCCCTGGGGGCTCGGTCGCGCCATCCATGGCGCGAACGGTCCCGCTCGCCTATACCGCTCCAGCCTTTCAACGTTCCCACTGACGGAACGGAAGTCAAATGCAGGAGCAACAGCAGATTTGGATGTCGATACAAATATAGAGAGGTGTCGGAGCCCTTTCCTGCGGAACGGGATCCGACCCCGAGTTCAGAGAGCGCAGCGACCGGCTTTTGCTTCTCGCTTTTGATTTCTTGTCCGTGGGCTGTACGCGTACGGAAACTGTCGGGGGTCGGTCGGGTTGGGTTCGCGGGACCGTTGACGCCATGGATGGCGCCATCGAGCCCCAGGGATGGGTTTACGACGTGTACCGCGAACCTAACCCGCCCGACCCAAACACATGAACCGCGTTCCGCGACCACCCACGAGGGGCTGCGTCGTTGGATGGAAACCCTAGGCCACCGCTTCGACCACAAGCGTGCTGCCCTGCACCGCCACCACCCGCACCAGGCTGCCGGCCTGCAGTTCCGGCCCACTGACCTGCCAGTACGCATCATCGATACTGACCCGGCCCTGCCCGCCGATGATGCCCTGCTGCAATGGCACCACCCGTCCGACCAGCTGCTCGGCGCGGCGGTTGAGCAACGGTGCATCGCTGGGTCGCGCCCTTGCCTTGCCCCAGCGCCGGTAGCACTGGATCGAGACCACGCTCAGCACGACGAAGGCAACGACCTGCCACAGCAATGGAATGCCGCTGAACACGGCCACCAGCACGAACACCGCCGCCGCGCCAATGCCGATCCACAGCATGAACGCACCCGGCGCCAGCGCTTCGGCAGCGAACAGCAGCAACGCCAACGCGCCCCAGCCCACGACTTCCCAGCGCATGTCAGCCTCCGATCGGCGGCGGCCGCTTGCCCGCGGCCTTGGTGTTCTGGTCGCCCAGTGCCTGCTTGGCCAGCTCGGCCACGCCGGCGATCGAACCGATCACACCGCTGGCCTCCATCGGCATCAGCACCAGCTTCTGGTTCGGCGAGCTGGCCAGCTCCTTGAACGCTTCCACGTATTTCTGGGCAACGAAGTAGTTGATCGCCTGCACGTCGCCTTCGGCAATCGCCGCCGACACCATCTGGGTTGCCTTCGCTTCGGCCTCGGCCAGGCGCTCACGCGCCTCGGCGTCGCGGAACGCAGCCTCGCGCCGGCCTTCGGCCTCGAGCACGGTGGCCTGCTTCTCGCCATCGGCACGCAGGATCTCCGACTGCCGCGAGCCTTCGGCTTCCAGAATCTGCGCGCGCTTTTCGCGCTCGGCCTTCATCTGCCGCGCCATCGCGTCCAGCAGATCCCGCGGCGGCTGGATGTCGCGGATCTCGATGCGGTTGACCTTCACGCCCCAGGGATTGGTGGCATGGTCGACCACGCTCAGCAGCTGGGCATTGATCACCTCGCGCTGGCTGAGCGATTCGTCCAGGTCCATCGAACCGATCACGGTACGGATGTTGGTCTGCACCAGGGCGATCATCGCCACTTCCAGGTTGGCCACCTCATAGGCGGCCTTGGCAGCATCCAGTACCTGGAAGAACACCACGCCGTCCACGCGCACGGCGGCGTTGTCCTTGGTGATCACTTCCTGGCTGGGCACATCCAGCACCTGCTCCATCATGTTCACCTTGCGCCCCACCCCGTACACGATCGGGATCAGGAAATGCAGGCCGGGGGTCATGGTATGCGTGTAGCGCCCGAAGCGCTCGACGGTCCACTCGTAGCCCTGGGGCACCATCCGTACGGCCTTGAACAGGATCACCACGGCCACGAAGGCCAGTACCACCGTAAAGAACATGGTCGGGAACATCTTGCTTTCCTTATCGATGACGTCCAGGCCCCAGCATAGCGCGTGAAGGCCGCATTCACAGCGGAGCTACCAGGGCACGCGCCCGCGCAGGATGTCGGCGAACATCACCCAGTCGCCCATGAACGAGTACAGCGGGTGCTGGAAGGTGGCCGGGCGGTTCTTCTCGAAAAAGAAATGGCCGACCCAGGCGAAGCTGTAACCGCAGAACAGGGCGGCCAGCACAAGGATGGGTTGGCCGCGCAGGATCGCCGCCGCAACCAGCAGCAGCACCCCGCAGCTGCCGACGAAGTGCAGCCGGCGCGACACCGGATGGCGGTGCTCGCTGAGGTAGAACGGATAGAACTCGCGGAAGCTGGCGAAGCGGGACATGCGCATGCTCCGGGGCCATGGTCAGGCCCATCATGCGCCTTTCGGGGGGCGCTGCGCTGCCTTGCAGCACCGAACCATGCTCGGCTTGCGCGTGCCAGCGCGGTCGGAAAGAAGAGCAGCCGAGCGTGGGCTCGGCTCTACAGAACCGCCTTGCCCGGACCTACACCGATGAGGTGCGCGGCCCGAACATGATCACCGCCATGCCGGCCAGGCACAGCGCGGCGCCGAACAGGTCCCAGCGACTGGGACGGATGCCATCGACCAGCCACAGCCAGAACAGCGCGGTGCCGATGTAGACGCCACCGTAGGCGGCATAGACCCGACCACTGGCGGTCGGATGCAGGGTCAACAGCCAGGCGAACAGGGCCAGGCTGGCGGCCGCCGGCAGCAGAAGCCAGATGCTGCCTTCCTTGCGCAGCCACAACCAGGGCAGATAGCAGCCCACGATCTCGGCCAGCGCGGTCAGCAGGAACAGGCCGAGCGTCTTCACGCTTTCTCCGCCGCCTTGGCGTGCTGCCAGAGGGCTTCCTGCGCCTCCAGGTCCATCGCAGCCAGCGCCCCACCCTGCGCATCGGCCTGCGCTTCCATCGCACGGAAGCGACGTTCGAACTTGTGGTTGGCCCCGCGCAGCGCCGCACCCAGATCGATATCGGCGTGGCGCGCCAGGTTGGCGCAGACGAACAGCAGGTCGCCCAGTTCTTCCTGCAGGCGCGCCTTGTTGCCGGCGATATCGCCGCGCTCGAACTCCTCGCGCAGCTCCTGCAGTTCCTCGGCCGCCTTGTCCAGCACCGGCAACGGGCCCGGCCAGTCGAAGCCGACCTTGGCCGCGCGCGACTGCAGCTTCACTGCCCGCTGCCATTCCGGCAGGCCGCGCGAGATGCCGGCCAGCGCGGAGGTGTCCTGTTCGCCCTTGGCGGCGCGCTCGGCCCGCTTGATCGCCTCCCAGTTGCGCATCACCCCATCGGCATCATCGACGCTGACCTCGGCGAACACGTGCGGGTGGCGGCGCTGCATCTTGTCGCTGATCGCGCGGGCCACGTCTGCGAAGGCGAAGCTGCCCTGCTCTTCGGCCATGCGCGCATGGAACACCACCTGCAGCAACAGGTCGCCCAGCTCGTCGCACAGGTCGTCGAGGTCGCCGCGGTCGATCGCATCGGCCACCTCGTAGGCTTCCTCGATGGTGTACGGCGCGATGGTCGCGAAGTTCTGCTCCAGGTCCCACGGGCAGCCGCCCTGCGGGTCGCGCAGGCGCGCCATGATCGCCAGCAGGCGCTCCAGTTCGTTGCTTGCGGCGCTGCCGGTGGTGGGGGTGTCGTGCGCGCTCATGCGGCCTCCAGTGTCAATCGGACAACCAGTCACGCCATGGCAGGCTGGTATCACCAAGGGCAATGAAATCGCCGTTCAACAGGGTCTCGCGGCGGTTGTAGCGGAACGGCTTGCCGGTCGCGGCCGACAGTACCGCACCACCGGCGGCGTGCAGCACGCACTGGCCGGCAGCGGTATCCCATTCGGAGGTCGGACCCAGCCGCGGATAGACATCCAGGCCACCTTCGGCGATCCGGCAGAATTTCAGCGACGAGCCCTGCGCGATGGTCTCGATGCGGCCCATCCTCGCCAGCAGCGCCTCGGTCTCCGGTGAGCGGTGCGAACGGCTGGCGGCAACCCGCAACGGTGCGGTGGCCGGTGTACGGGTACGCAGCACGGTGTCGTGCAGGCCCTGCCGGCGATAGGCCAACTCGCCGCGCATGGCATGCCAGACGATGCCGGTGACCGGGGCCAGCACCACGCCGAAAGCCGGTGCGCCCTGGTAGATCAACGCGATGTTGACGCTGAACTCGCCGTTGCGCTTGACGAACTCGCGGGTGCCGTCGAGCGGGTCGACCAGCCAGTAGGCCCCCCAGTGGCGGCGCTGCTCCCAGCCCACCTGCGCCGATTCCTCGGACAGGATCGGCAGGTCCGGGGTCAGCTGCTGCAGGCCCTGTTCAATGACCTGGTTGGCCGCCAGGTCGGCACTGGTGACCGGGCTGTTGTCGTCCTTGATCTGCACCTCGAAGCCATCGGCATAGACCTGCATGATGGCCTGTCCGGCTTCCTGGGCGATGGCGATGGCGGTCTCGCGCAGGTCCGTGGTCAGTTTGATCATCGCAATCCCTGCAGCCACTGGCGGGCGATGAACAGCGCCGCCAGCGAGCGTCCCTCGGAGAAGTCCTCACGCAGCATCAGCTGGTCCAGCTCGGCCAGCTTCCACGGGACAACTTCCAGTTCTTCCGGCTCGTCGCCGGCCAGCTTTTCCGGGTACAGGTCGCGCGCCACCACCAGCCACGACTGGTGGCTCATATAGGTCGGGGCAAGGGTCATTGCGCGCAGCACGTCGATCCGGCGCGCACCGTAACCGGCCTCTTCCTTCAGTTCGCGGTCCGCAGCCTGCTCGGGAGTCTCGCCGGCATCGATCCGGCCCTTGACCAGGCCCAGTTCGTAGCGGTGCATGCCTGCGGCGTATTCACGTACCAGCAGCACGGTCTCGTCGTCGAGCATCGGCACCACCACCACCGCACCATGGCCACGGCTGACCAGGCGCTCGAAGCGGCGGCGTTCGCCGTTGGAGAACTCCAGGTCCAGGTGCTGGCGCTGGAAGGGACCGTTCTCCTCATCGGTGATCCGATGGATGATCGGCAAGCGACGGCCGGCACGGTCATCGTTCATGCGGAATCTCCGCGGCGGCCGGCGCCTGCGCCGGGGCCGATAGAATGTGCAGGCAGCAACATGTTCATGAGCCCGAAATGCTAGCAGACCCAACCCCCTCCCCGCTGGCCCACCATTGGCGGCAGCGCGACCTGCAGGTGCTGTGGCACCCCTGCACGCAGATGCGCGAGCATCCGGACACCCTGCCGCTGGTGCCGATCGCCCGTGGCGAAGGTGCCTGGCTGATCGACCACGATGGCAATCGCTATCTGGATGCGGTCAGCAGCTGGTGGACCAACCTGTTCGGCCATGCCGAACCGCGCATCGGTGGCGCCATCGCCGCCCAGGCGACGCAGCTGGAACAGGTGATGCTGGCCGGCTTCGGCCATGAGCCGGCCATTACCCTGGCCGAACGCCTGCTGGCCCTGGCCCCGCACCAGCCTGGCCGCGAACCGCTGGCCAAGGTGTTCTACGCCGACAACGGTTCGGCCGGCGTGGAAGTGGCCCTGAAGATGGCCTTCCAGTATTTCCAGAACCGTGGGGAATCGCGGCGCACGCGTTTCATCGCACTGGAGAACGGCTACCACGGCGAGACCCTGGGCGCGCTGGCGCTGGGTGACATCCCGCTGTATCGCCGTGTCTACGCGCCGCTGCTGGCCGAAGCGCTGTTCGCGCCCTCGCCCGATGCCTACCTGGCCGAACCCGGCCAGAGCGCGGCCGACCGCGCGCGGCAGGCTGCCGACGGCCTGGCCACCCTGTTCGACCAGCATCCGGGCGAGATCTGCGCGGTGATCCTGGAACCGCGCCTGCAGTGTGCCGGCGGCATGCGCATGCATGACCCGGTCTATCTGCAGCGCGTGCGCGAACTGTGCGATGCCCATGGCGCGTTCATGATCGCCGACGAGATCGCCACCGGCTTCGGCCGCACCGGCACCCTGTTCGCCTGCGAGCAGGCAGGGGTGATGCCGGACCTGATGTGCCTGTCCAAGGGCCTGACCGGCGGCTTCCTGCCGCTGGCCGCGGTGCTGGCCACGCAGGCGCTGTACGACGCCTTCCTTGACGACTCGCGCGAGCGCGCGTTCCTGCACTCGCACAGCTACACCGGCAACCCGCTGGCCTGCGCGGCCGCGCTGGCGACGCTGGACATCTTCCGCGACGACGATGTGATCGCCCGCAACCGCAGCATCGCTTCCGTGATGGGTACGCTGGCGGCACCGTTCAACGACCATCCGCACGTGGCCGACGTGCGCCAGGCCGGCATGGTGGTGGCCTTCGAGCTGTCGCGCGACGGTAACAAGCGCACGCCGTTCGACCCGGCCATGCGGCTGGGCCTGCACGCCTACAAGGCCGCCTTGAAGCGCGGCGTGGTGCTGCGCCCGCTGGGCGACGTGCTGTACTGGATGCCACCCTACTGCGTGGACGACGAACAACTGGAGCTGCTGGCACATACCACACTGGCAGCGATTGACGAGGCGATTGCATGCGCGTGACCCGCTGCCCCATCGACCTGGCGCTGCACAGCGGCCAGACCGTGACCCTGCCGGAAGAGACGGCCAACCACCTGGTGCGGGTGATGCGCCTGCGCGAAGGCGATACCTGCGTCCTGTTCAACGGCGATGGCCACGACTACAGCGCGACGCTGACGGTGGCCGGCAAACGCGAGGTGCAGGTACGCATCGACGCCGTGCAGGCCATCAAGAATGAATCGCCACTGGCGATCACTCTGCTGCAGGGCATCGCGCGCGGCGAGAAAATGGACCTGATCCTGCAGAAGGCCACCGAACTGGGCGTGGCGGCGATCATTCCGGTCAACGCCGAGCGCACTGAGGTGAAGCTTGATGCAGCTCGGGCGGAGAAGCGCGTGGCGCACTGGAACAACGTGGTGACCTCGGCCTGCGGCCAGTCCGGGCGCGCGCGCATTCCGCAGGTGGGCTCGCCACTGTCGCTGGCGCAGGCCGCGGCGGCACTACCAGTGGATACGCTGCGGTTGACGCTGGACCCGCACGGCGCGCATCGGCTGTCGACGCTGGACGCTGCACCTGCCGCGGGAATCGTGATTGCAATCGGTCCGGAAGGGGGGTGGTCGCCGCGTGACCGGGATCAGCTGACGGCTGCAGGCTTCCAGGGCCTGCAGCTGGGCCCGCGCATTCTGCGCACGGAAACCGCCGGCCTGGCCGCGATCGCGGCACTGCAAGCGCGGTTGGGCGATCTGGGATAAGGAGCAGGTCCGGTGACCGCGGCGCTCGCCGGGCATGGCCCGGCGCTACCCCGGGAATCCGGGTCACCTGTGGTAGCGCCGGGCCATGCCCGGCGGATTCCCCATCAGGCCGCCAGTGAATCCAGCGCGGCTTCCAGTGCATCCAGGTTTGGCAGCAGCGCGCTCTGCTCACCCAGCAGCACGCGCATGTGCACGATCTGCGGCAGGGTTTCTTCGGAGGCGTCGGCCAGCAGGCCGTCGCGCGGCACCGAGATCAGCTGCGGGAAATTCTGCGTCAGCAGCGCATAGTAGGGGCGCTGCGCGTTGCCGCTCAGGGCCTTCAGCACCACCACTTTGTTGTGGCCGGCCACCGCCTCTTCGCCCAGCCCCGAAAGGCGTGCGAACGACACCAGCGGCACCTGCCAGCCGTGCCAGCCGATTTCGCCAACCAGCCAGCGCGGCGCATCGGAGACCGGCTGCACCGGCACGCGCGACATCATTTCGGCCACGGTGGCATTGGGCAGCAGTACGCGCTCGTTGCCGGCCTGGATCAGGACGCCGCGGATTTCGTCATTGCTGGCGTAGCTCATGGTGCCTCTCCGTTATCGTCTTCCGAGCCCCAGCGCGAGGCGATGGCCTGCGCCAGTTCCTGTGGCTCACCCGCCACCATGCCAGCGGCGACCACCGCCGTGGCTGCGGCAGGGTCATAGCAGCCCTCGCCGACCTGCCCGGCCACCCAGGCGCCGGCGGCGGCCAGATCCAGCGCCGGACCAACATGTGCAAGATCGGCGCCGCTGAGCAGGACCAGCGCAGTGTGGTCAGCCGGCAGCGCGGCAATCGAAATGCCCTGCGCGTCGCTGACGAAATGCAGGCCGTCACTGGCTGCCTGCACGCCAATGTCATCGGCCAGCACGTGCACTTCACCGGGTGTTGCACGCTGGCCGGCTTCGGCCAGCTGCACCGGCAACGGCGACACGCGTGCCATCTGCTTGACCAGGTTGCCGTAGCGTCCGCCATCCAGGCGCATGTGCACCAGGACCGGCACGCTCAGCGAAGACGGCAGCGCGCCGAGCAGGCGACGCAACGCGTCCGGGCCACCGATGCCGGCCAGCACCAGCAGCGATCCGGCGCGTGCGCCCACGGGCGCTGCGGCATCCAGGTCGACCAGGCTCAGATGACCGGTATCGAAGGAAGGCAGCGATGCCTCCACTGCAGCGTGGTGCGGAGCGGCGGCCGGGGCATCGGCCCCGTCTTCGACCAGGGACCAGGCGGTGTGGTCGAAGGAGACCGGCGGCAGGGGCGCTGCTGCGGGCGCGGTCTCTGCCGGCGACGGCAGTGCGGGCGGCTCCAGCGGCTCGGGCACGACCGGCTGCAACGCCGCCAGCGCCTGTTCCAGCGCGATCGGTTCGTGCAGCTGCGCGGGCGGCGAGTACAGGCTGTCAGCAGGGACCTCGTCGGCCCAGCTCAATGCCTGGTCCAGGTGCGGCTGCAACGCTTCTTCCTGCGGCGCCGGCGGTGGTGCCGGATGGCCCGGCTCCAGCTGCAGGCCGGGTTCTTCTTCGGCCCCCGGCGGCAACACCTGCTGGTGGCCATGCAGCTTGGCGGCCAGATGACGGCCCCAGCGCTGAGCCTCCCAGCCATCACGACGTGCGGCCAACTCGGCCTCGTCGAAGACCAGGGTCAGGCCCGGTGCGGACAGCACCGCTTCCAGGCGCTCCAATGCATCCTCGATGGCGGCCTCCAGCGCGATCACCACGAACTGCGGGCGCGCCTCCTGCAGGACCCGCACCTCCAGCGTATTGGGATCATCTTCCAGCACCAGCTGTACATCGGCGTGCGACAACGCCTCGCGCAGGCGCTCACGCGCCGCGCCGGGGCGGGCCAGCAGGGCAACGGCCGGAGCCGTTTGGGTTTCACTCACGGACACGGGCGATCCCCAGCAGGTCGTACACGTTACGCATCAGGTCCAGTTCCTGGTACGGCTTGCCCAGATAGCGCTGGACACCAATCTCGAAGGCGCGCTGGCGGTGCTTGTCGCCGCTGCGCGAGGTGATCATCACGATCGGCACATCCTTGTAGCGCGGGTCGGCGCGCATCGCGGTGGCCAGCTCGTAGCCATCCATGCGCGGCATCTCGATATCCAGCAGCATCAGGTCCGGCACGCGCTCTTCCAGGCGTTCCAGCGCCTCCACGCCGTCGCGGGCAACGCTGACCTCGAAATTGTGGCGTTCGAGGATGCGGCCGGTGACCTTGCGCATGGTCAGGGAGTCGTCCACCACCATCACCAGCGGCACCTGGCGCTCCTGGCGCGGCGCATTGGCCAGTACCGGCAGCGTCGGGTTGGCCAGGAAGCGGCGCACCAGCGGCGCCACGTCCAGGATCACCACCACACGGCCATCGCCGGTGATGGTCGCGCCGTAGATGCCCGGCACCGATGCGATCTGCAGGCCGACCGGCTTGACCACGATTTCGCGGTTGCCCAGCACCTGGTCGATTGCCACGGCGGCACGCAGGTCGCCGGCGCGGACCAGCAGCAGCGGCACCTGGTCCTGGCCGTCGGCACGCGCCGGAGCCTGCCCGACCAGGCTGCCGAGGTCGTACAGCGGATAGTCCTCGCCGCTGTAGCGATAGCTGCTGTCGGCCGCTTCGAAACGCTCACGCGACAGGCGGCCGATGCCACTGACCGAGGCGACCGGCACCGCAAAGGTGGTTTCGCCGATCTGCACGAACACCGCCTGGGTGACGGCCAGCGTCTGCGGCAGGCGCAGGGTGAAGCGCACGCCCTGGCCCCGCACCGACTGGATGTCGACCGAACCGCCGAGCTGGCGCACTTCGTTGCGCACCACGTCCATGCCCACGCCGCGGCCGGCCAGCTGGCTGACCTGATCGGCGGTGGTGAAGCCGGACGCGAAGATCAGGTTGTCCAGCTCCTGCTCGTTCGGCTGCGCATCGGCGGCCAGCAGGCCGCGGTCGATGGCGCGGCGGCGGATCGCTTCGCGGTCCAGGCCGGCGCCGTCATCGGCCACTTCCAGCACGATTTCCGAACCTTCGCGGTGCAGGCGGATGGCGATCTCGCCCTCCTCCGGCTTGCCGGCGGCGCGGCGCTGCTCCGGCGCCTCCAGGCCATGGGCCACGGAGTTGCGCAGCATGTGTTCCAGCGGCGCGACCATGCGGTCGAGGACGTTGCGGTCCAGTTCGCCGTGGGTACCTTCCAGGGTCAGGTGGACCTGCTTGCCGGTATCCATGCCGGACTGGCGGACCACGCGGCGCAGGCGCGGCACCAGGCCGTCGAACGGCACCATGCGCGCGCGCATCAGGCCATCCTGCAGCTCGGAGCTGACGCGCGATTGCTGCTGCAGCAGCGAATCGTACTGGCGCGACAGATCGTCAAGCACGCCCTGCAGGCCACCCAGGTCGGCCGCCGACTCGTTCAGCGCACGGCTGAGCTGCTGCAGGGTGGAGAAGCGGTCCAGTTCCAGCGGATCGAATTTCTGGTCGGCCTGGTCCTGTTCGCGCTGGTAGCGGGCGACGATCTGCGCCTCGGTTTCCAGGTCGAGTCGGCGCAGCTGGTCGCGCAGTCGCGCATTGGTGCGCTCCAGTTCGCCCATGGCACCACGGAAGGCACCGAGCTGCTGTTCAAGCCGCGAGCGGTAGATCGCCACTTCACCGGCATGGTTGACCAGGCGGTCGAGCAGGTCGGCGCGCACGCGCACCTGCTCCTGCTGCGGACGCGCCAGCGGATCTTCATCGACCACGCCTTCTGCCGGCAGCGGTGCCGACAACGGCGCATCGAGCAGTGCCGGAGCCGGGCTGGCGACCGGTGCCGAGTCGGTTTCTGCGACGCTCGCCACGTTGGCCGCCGCAGCCGCAGCGATATCGGTGGTGGTACGCACTTCGAACGCGTCGACCAGGTCCTGCGCCGGTTCCACCACGCGATGATCACCGGTGCGGGTCAGCAGCTGGTGCAGGCGATCGAAGCCACGCTCCAGCAGCTGCACATCACGGCGCTCGATCTCGGTGCGACCGGCGGCGACGGCTTCCAGCAGCGATTCGATGCTGTGGCCGAGATCGCCGATGGCGTTGATGCCGGCCATGCGCGCGCCCCCCTTGAGGGTGTGCAGGTCACGCTGCAGGCCGGCCAGCACCTCGCGGTCCTGCGGTGCATCGCGCAGTTCGCTGATCAGGCCATCACAGTGGTCGAGCAGGTCCTTGCCTTCCTCGACAAAGATATCGACCAGCTCGCGGTCGTACACGCTGAAGTCAAGTGCGTCGGCGCCGTCTTCGGCATCGGCCGCATCAGGCGCCTGCTCGAGGTGCGGCGCACGGGGCGTGACGTCGGCCTCTGCAATCTCGGCATCGGCATCGGCATCGGCTTCGACCATGCCCTGGCCCGGCGCCTCTTCCATCTCGAAGAAGCGCACCACAGCAGCGCTGCCCTGCGGGGGCTCCGCGGTGATCTCCTCAATCACCGTCGCCGGGGACGGCTGATCGGCGCTCTCTCCTTCACCGACCGCCGCCTCCCCGCCGACGTCCGCATCCTCGGCAAAGGCATCTGCCTCGCCCGGCGCGAGTTCGCTGGCCTGGAGGCCGATCACGGGCCATTGCCCGTCGTCGTCCAGGGTCTGCTCTTCCTCGATCACGTGCAGGCCGGCCTCGAGCGCGGCTGCCAGCGTGACCGGTTCTGCAAAACCCGGCACAGCCATTTCATCCTGCAGGCTCGACAGCTCGCTGTCGAGTGGCAGTGCAGCAGCGTCGTCAATGACGCGGTCATCGCCACGGCCCGAATCAAAGGACAGCGACGTATTCAGGTCGATCGCGTCAACATCCGCAGACACCGGCAGCTCTTCCGCGTCACGGTCATCCACCGGCAGCGCACTGGCGTCGAGGTACGGCGACAGATCGTCGGCCATGGTCAGATCAGCGTCGTCGACCGTCGCGATCGTGGGCACGGCATCTGCTTCGGCCACTTCGACAGCAGGCGCACTCTCGGCCGGCTGGATCGATTCAATCGCGCCGATGTCCGCCACGGCAGGTTCAGCTTCGCCTGGCACCGACGGCCAGCCGGCGTCGAAGTAACGCGAAAGATCATCGCTGGCGGTCAGCTCGCCCACGTCCAGGCCGCTGTCGGCCGCGACATCCAGCGGCTGCGACTCGGCTGCAGCTGGAACCGGTTCCAGCGCATCTTCGGCAAGCAGCTGCGGCTCGGCAATGAGATCGGGCGCCGCATCCAAAGCGGACGGCATGCCGGTTTCGTCCAGCGCGTCCAGCCCGGCCAGCGGCGCTTCGGCTTCGGATGCCTGCTCGACATCAGCCGCCAGCTCGACGCCCTCCTCATCCTCGTCTTCCAGCGCGAACAGCGGCCAGCGTGCTTCCGGCAGCTTGCCGGCCAACGCCTGCAGCCGCTGCACCAACGCGCCCTGCGGAACAATGCGCGGCTGTTCGGCCTGCAGCGCCTCCATGGTCGCGGTGATCGCCTGCGCAGTCGCATCCAGTGCGGCAACGCCTTCGTCGCCAGGCACCACGTCGGCGGCCAGTGCGCGCTTGATGTAGGACTCGGCACCGCCGGTGACCGCCGTGATTTCCGGCACTTCGGTCATCGCGAAGGCGCCGTTCATGGTGTGCACTGCGCGCAGCAGCGCGTCGCTGACCGGCTGCGGTGCCTGCTGCGCCGAGCGCAGCCAATCCTGCAGGGTCGCCTGGTGGACTTCCACTTCGGCTTCGAGGATCTCGCGCAGCACGCTGTCGATGTTGGCTGGCGTGCCCACGGCCTCGGGCACCGGCTCGGCTTCGTCCTGTACCGACGCGATGGCTTCGGCCGCCAGGATGCGGCTGATCTCGTCCTCGTCCTCGCCTTCGGCCTCGGCCACCGGTGCCACAGGCGCGGCCGCTACCGGCAGCGGCACGTAATAGGTTTCCTCACCGGCGCCGACACGATCGGCGATGGCCTGCATCGCCTGCAGGTCCACGCTGATGCGCTGGCCATGGCGCAGCGCGGCGTTCAGCTGCGGCAGCGCGGCATGTGCGTTATCGACCATCGCCAGCACGGCCGGAGTGGCCGGGCGGCTGCCATCAAGCACGCGGTTGAGCATGCCTTCGATCTTCCAGGCGAACTCACCCAGGGTGCGTGCACCGACCAGTCGGCCACTGCCCTTGAGGGTGTGGAAGATGCGCCGGATCGGCCGCAGCCGGTCCATGTTGTCCAGCTGCACACGCCATGCCGGCAGCAGCGTGCCAAGGTTGGCCAGCTCGTCGTCGAACTCTTCCAGGAACACCTCGCGGATGTCCTCGTCGATGTTCTCGGCATCGTCGTCGAAGCCCGCCTCGAAGCCGGCCTCGGTCCCAGCCACGACCGGGATGTCCGCAGCGGGCGGAGCCGCCATGGCCTGCGGATTGAAGTCGGCCGCCGCGGCGCTCAGCTCGGCAAAGAACTGTGCGTCGGCTTCGCTGAAATCGATCGGTGCGATGGTGTCGATATCAATCACCGACACCGCCGGTGCCGGTGCATCGGAGGCCGGCGTCAGCACCTCGGCCATCGGCGCGGGCACGTCCTCCGGCACATCCGCCGGAACGGCGTCCACTCCGGCAACCACAGGGCTTTCGTCTACCCGCAGGGGCGTGGCGGCATCGACGATCTCCAGCGACGGATGCAATCCGGCGTCGTCGTCCAGCGACAGCGTCTCCATCGCGTGCAGCGACAGCACGTCGTCGGCATTGTCCAGTGCATCGCCGTCGAAACGGAATACCACGTCCTCACCGGCGGCAACCGCATCGTGCTCGGCAGCGACCGGGTCGAACACCGGCACGGCAAAGTCAGCGGTGTCGAAGGGCACCGAGGCGTCGACGTCGCCCTCGACAGCCATCACGGCCGCATCGGCCACTGCCGGCGGCGCTGCCTCCGACAGTGTCCACTGCGGCGCCGATCCCACTCCGGTTTCGGCCCGTTCGAAACTGACCGGCTCGAAGCTGGCGAAGGTCGGACTGCGCTCGTCTTCGGCACTCGCGGCCGGATCGGAGTCGGAATGGAACGGTGCGAGATCCCATTGCGGCACGTCGGGTGCAGGCGCGCTGGAGGCGGCGAAGACCAAGGGCGCATCTGCGTCGTCCTGCAGCGACAGCGGTGCGGATGCAACGGTCCCCAGCGCACCGAACATCAGGCTGTTGTCCACCACCTCCGGTGCAGGCGTGGCCGGTGGCGGATCAAAGGTAAAGTCCGGCAGCGGCACCGGCACAGTGCCGGCGGCGGGCGCGGCCGGCTGCACCGGAATCTCGATGCGCTCCGGCTGCAACGGCTCGGCCTGCAGCGCGACCGGCTCGCGTTCGATCAGCAGCGATGCGAACGGAATCGGCGCGGCGGCAACAGGTTCCACCGTGTTGCGATCCGGCAACGGCCAGTAGCGCAGCGCTTCAAGGCTGCTGCGGGTGATGTCGAGAATGTCCTCGCGGCCCGGGCGGCGGTCGCGCAGTGCTTCGAGGTAGTACTCCAGGCTGGCCATGGCATCGGCCAGGGTGTCCAGCTGACGGCCACTGGGCACGCGCTGGCGACCGATCAGCTCGGCTTCGATGTACTGCTGCACACCGCGCAGGTAATCGGCAGCCGTGCCCAGATCCAGCATGCGCAGCGCGCCGGAGACATCGCCCAGCAGGCGCGGCACGTCCTGCAGCTCGGCATGGTTCCAGCTGGTTTCAATGAACGCGACGAAGTGCTCGCGCGCGGCGGCGAAGTTGGCGATGGCCTCATGCGCCAGCACTTCTACCGTGCGCCGGTTCTCCACCGCGCTCGGATCGTCCTCGCCACTGCCGCCGGCGCCCAGATGAGCAACCTGGTCATCCAGCGAGGCATCCACGTACAGCAGTGCCCCGGCGATATCCAGCAACAGGTTCTCGTCGATCTGCTGGCGCCCTTCGACCACGCCACGCAGTGCATCACGCTGCTGCACGACCACGCCGCGGGCAACGCCCAGGCCCATCATGCCCAGCGTATCGGCCACCGCACCGAGCTCGTTGGCCTGGGTCTGCAGCTGTTCGGGCGCGCCGCCGGTACGCAGGTGCAGGTCCAGCGCATCCTTGATGCGCAGCAGTTCTTCCTTCACCGCACTGCCGACGGTGTCGAGCAGTTCGCGATTGCGTCCACTCAGGCTGCCACGGGCATGGTCCAGTTCGGCCTCGGTGGCGGTGACGCTGTCCGGTGCGAATGCCAACAGCACGCTGTCATGCACCCCTTCTTCGCCACGCGCGGCACGGATTTCGTTGAGCAGTGGCATCAGCACGATCGGGATGTCGCGATGCCCGTTCTGCAGGCGCTCCAGGTAGTCGGGCAGCAGCACGCTGCCACGCATCAGGGTCGCGCAGGCTTCATCCCGATCGGCCACACCCCCAGCGCCGATGGCATTGGCCAGCTGTTCAAGCTCCTCGGCCACCATCGCCGGGGCATACAGTTCGACCATGCGCAGGGTGCCCTGCACCTGGTGCAGGTAGCCGGCGCAGATGCGCATGCGGCTGGCATCGGCCGGGTCTTCCGCGTAGTACTCGACCTCGTTGCGCACCTGGCGCAGGGTCTCGTCCAGCTCAGGCTTGACCCAACCCAGCGCTGCGTGGCTCATCGCATCGCGCAGACTGCTCATGGACGCGCTCCGTTCGCCGCCGCGCGGAAGCCGCGCGAGTTCTGGCGTGGGAAATGGAAATGCTTCATCGACTGGTTCCTTGCTCGCCGCCCTGCCTGCGTCACGCCGGCAGCTTGAAGTCGGCGACCGAACGACGCAGGTCGGCCGCCAGCTGCGCGAGGTGGCCGATCGATTCGGCGGTCTGCCCGGCACCCTGCGAGGTCTGGCCGGTGATCTGCCGGATCACGCCCATGGTGCGGGTGATGTCCGAGGCCGCGGCCGACTGCTGCTGGGCGGCGATGGAGATGTTCTTGATGAGGGTGTTCAGTGCATTGGACACGCGTTCGATTTCGGTCAGCGCGGTGCCGGCGTCCTCGGCCAGGCGTGCACCGGACACCACTTCGGCGGTGGTCTGTTCCATCGAGGTGACCGCTTCGTTGGTATCGGCCTGAATGGCCTGCACCAGGTTCTCGATGCGTCGGGTCGCGCCGGAGGTACGTTCTGCCAGGCGCTGCACTTCGTCGGCCACGACCGCGAAGCCGCGGCCCGCTTCACCGGCCGAGGCCGCCTGCACCGCCGCGTTCAACGCCAGGATGTTGGTCTGCTCGGAAATGTCGTTGATCAGTTCCACGATCGAGCCGATTTCCTGCGACGACTCGCCCAGGCGCTTGATACGCTTGGAGGTTTCCTGGATCTGGTCGCGGATCTGGTCCATGCCCTGGATGGTCTCGCGCACCACGCCGGCACCCTCGGCGGCGATCACCACCGAGCGCTGTGCCACGTCGGCCGACTCAGCCGAGTTGCGCGACACCTGTTCGATGCTCGCCGCGATTTCGCCGATGCGGTCCGACGCCGAAGTGATCTGGTTGGCCTGGTGGCCCGCCGCCTCTGCCAGCTGCATGGCGGTGGCCTGGGTTTCCTGGGTGGACAGCGCGACCTTGGCCGAGGTGTCGTTGATGGTGGTCACCAGGTGGCGCAGCTCGTCGACGGCGTAGTTGATCGCGTCGGCGATGGCGCCGGTCATGTCCTCGGTCACCGAGGCCTTCACCGTCAGGTCGCCCTCACCCAGCGAGGAAATTTCGTCCAGCAGCCGCATGATCGCCTGCTGGTTGCGGCTGTTGAACTCCACCTGGGTCTGGTAGCGCAGTTCCTGCTCGCGCGAGCGGCTGCGCACGTTGGTGGAGACGAAACCGATGATCGCAATCAGCGACAGCGCACCGGAGACCACGCCGATCCAGAAATTCGGGAACAGGCGGGTATCGGACACCGAACCGAACGAGGAGAACGCCTCGAACAGCTTGCGGCTGTCGTCCAGCATGTGCGCCGAACCCTGGCCCAGCGCGGTGGCTGCGGACTGCGCGGCGAACAGCTGGCGCGAGCTGGCCAGGATCGCGTCGGCGTCCTGCTTCATCGCTTCCCACTTCTGCTGCGACTGCTCCAGCGCGGCCACGGCGGCGGCACCGCGCACGGCGGTGATGCCCAGTTCCTCGTTGCCGTTGCGCAGGCCGTCGAGCACCTGAGAGAACACGGTGATGTCACGGGCCAGTGCATCGCCCGAGGTGGCAGCGGCGCTGCCACCGGCACGCATTTCCGTCACGCGGCGGGCCATGGAGCCGGCCACCACCACCTGCTGCAGGGCGCTGTACACCTGCGACGACGGGGCGCCGGAAGCGGACATCGCACGCACCAGCTCGTTCAGCTGGGCCTGTAGCCCCGGCACGGCGCCGGTGAAGTTGTTGGCGTTGCCGGCCAGGGCCAGCACCGCCGGTTCACTGGCGACCAGCTGCCCGGCCTGCTTGCCCAGCGGCGCCCAGGTTTCGCCCAGGGTGGCGATCGCACCGGACACGCCCGGTTCCTTGCCGTAGCGCCCCTGCAGGGTCGACACGTTCTGTTCGATCGCGTTGCGGGTGGCCTTGAAGGCGGTGAACGCCTGCGCGTTGCCGCCCACCGCGTCACGGCCCTGGTTGGCCAGCTGCTGTGACAGCACCTGCAGGTCGGCCGCCTTGGAACCGGCATCGGCCAGGCGACTGCCCTGCCAGGTGGCGACGCCGGTGTTGACGCCGAACAGGATCATCGATGCCAGCAGCAGGAACAGCCAGAGGTTGCTGCCGCCCAGCCGCAGCTTGCCGGTCTTGGTGGCGTCCGAAGCAGTACTCATCGTTCAACCTCGATCTTCAATGCAGGGGGCGTTGCCCGGCCTCAGGCCGCGGCTTGCCGGAATTCAGGGGTACGCGACAGCAGCGAGAGCGAGAACACGCCCCAGTCGTGGCCGTCGGCGTGGAAGGCGCGATCGACGAAGTGGCCGTAACGCCCTTCGGCCAGCGTGCCGGCTTCGATCTGCTGGTCCAGTTCGAAACTGCGCTGGCCGAACAGCTCATCGATGGTCAGCGCGACGTCGCCGCCGGCCTGGCGCATGATCAGCACGCGCTGGCCTTCCTGCTGCACGGTACGCGTGCCTTCCAGGAAGTACTTCAGGTCGACCACCGGGAACAGGTTGCCGCGCAGGTTGCCCACGCCCAGCAGCCACGGCTGCGCGCACGGCACCGGGGTGACCGGCGGCATCGGCACGATTTCCACCACTTCGCGGAAATCGGACACCAGCCGGCGCTGGCCGACGCGGTAACCCACGCCACGCCAGAGGTCCTGCGCGAACTGCCGCTCCGGCAGCTGCACCGCGTGGGCCAGGCTGCGCCGTTCGTAGGCTTCGAGGATGTCGAAGGGCGAGCGCATCAGGCCACCAGTTCGTTGATCCGCGCGATCAGTTCATCCTCGCGCGGCGGCTTGACGATGTAATCGGCCGCGCCCTGGCGCAGGCCCCATGCTTTGTCGGTTTCCATCGCCTTGGTGCTGACGATGATCACCGGGATGTGCTTGATCGCTGCATCACGGGCCATCGCGCGGGTGGCCTGGAAGCCGCTCATGCCGGGCAGGACCACGTCCATCAGCACCAGCTGCGGCACCTGGTCGCGGACCAGCTGCAGTCCATCCTCGGCATTGTCCGCTTCCAGCACCTCGTGGCCGGCACGGCGCAGCCACTGGGTGAACACCGCACGGTCGGTCGGTGAATCCTCGATCAGAACGATACGAGCCATTGTGCCTTTCCCCCCTGGTCAGGCGTTGACGTATGTGCGGATGGCACCCAGCAGTTCTTCACGCGTGAAAGGCTTCGTCAGGTATTGCTCCGAGCCGACGATGCGTCCCCGCGCCTTGTCGAACAGGCCATCCTTGGACGAGAGCATGATGACCGGGGTCGCCTTGAACAGCTGGTTGCCCTTGATCAGCGCACAGGTCTGGTACCCGTCCAGGCGCGGCATCATGATGTCGACGAAGATGATCTGCGGTTGCTGGTCTGCGATCTTCGCAAGCGCTTCGAAGCCGTCGGTGGCGGTGACCACCTCGCAGCCTTCGCGCTTGAGCAGCGTTTCCGCAGTCCTGCGGATGGTCTTCGAATCATCGATGACCATCACCCGGAGTCCTGCGAGTTCCCCGCCCGCAGTCGTGTTTTCAGTCATTGCCTATCCCCAAGCGCACGGCCCGATCTCTGGCGGGGGCCGCTACGAAAGCGTATCTATATCGCACTTTCCGCGCCCGCTTCAAGGCCGCCCCATGGCGCGGGGCATGGCACCCTCCTGAACGTGACGGGTTTCGCAATGCGTGCGCGGGCGCCGGGCGGACGCTGCGTTGCAGTACGGCGGGGAGGCGCGCGGGCGGCGTTGCCGCTACCATCAACGCCTTGCCTGACAGGTGCGCCCATGCCGTTGAACGTCATCGTGGTGATGGACCCCATCGCCCACATCAAGATCGCCAAGGACACCACCTTCGCCATGCTGCTGGAAGCCCAGCGCCGCGGCCATGCCCTGCACTACGTGCGCCCGGGCGGCCTGGCCCTGGAGGGCGGCGTAGCGGTGGCCCAGACCGCGCCGCTGCAGGTGCGCGATGACCCGGCCGGCTGGTATGAGCTGGGCGCATTCAGCCGCACCGAATTCGGCCCCGGCCAGATCGTGCTGATGCGCAAGGATCCGCCGGTCGACGCCGAATACATCTACGACACCCAGGTGCTGGACGTGGCCGCAGCGGCCGGCGCCTGCGTGGTCAACAACCCGCAGGGCCTGCGCGACTACAACGAGAAGCTGGCCGCCCTGCTGTTCCCGCAGTGCTGCCCCCCCACCCTGGTCAGCCGCGACGCCAAGGCGTTGAAGGCCTTCGCGCTGGAGCATGGCCAGGCCGTGCTGAAGCCGCTGGACGGCATGGGCGGCCGCTCGATCTTCCGCAGCGGCCAGGGCGATCCGAACCTGAACGTGATTCTGGAAACGCTGACCGACGGCGGCCACAGGATGGCGCTGGCGCAGAAGTTCATTCCCGACATCACCGCCGGCGACAAGCGCATCCTGCTGGTCGATGGCGAACCGGTCGACTACTGCCTGGCGCGCATCCCGCAGGGCGACGAATTCCGCGGCAACCTCGCCGCCGGCGGCCGCGGTGAAGGCCGCCCGCTGAGCGAGCGCGACCGCTGGATCGCCGCCCAGGTGGGCCCGGAGATGAAGCGTCGCGGCATGCGCTTCGTCGGCCTGGACGTGATCGGTGATTACCTCACCGAGGTCAACGTGACCAGCCCGACCTGCGTGCGCGAACTGGACGCGCAGTACGGCCTGAACATTGCCGGCACCCTGTTCGACGCACTCGAGGCCGGCCTGCGCTGATGCCGTCCGCACCTGCCGTCCTGCCCCCGCCGCCGCGCGAAGCGCAACGGCTGGGGGCGACCATCGCGCTGTCTGTGCTGGTCCACGCCCTGCTGATCCTGGGCGTGGGCTTTGCCGTGAAGGGCGATGCACCGCTGGTGCCGACGCTGGAAGTGATCTTCAGCCAGACCCGTACCGCGCTGACGCCGAAGCAGGCTGATTTCCTGGCCGCGGCCAACCAGGAAGGCGGTGGCGAACACGACCGCGCACAGCGTCCACGCGACAACCAGGCCGGCATCGTCCCACAGGCCCAGTCCGGGCTGAGCCCGGTGCCGCAGCAGCAGCAATCGGCCGCGCCGGTTCCGCCGCCGCAGGCACGGGTGGTCAGCAGCCGCAATGGCGAAGAGGTGGTGGCGCAGGCACAGTCCCGCCCCACGCCGGATCAGCCCGAACCGGACGCACCGCTGAGCGCGCGCGAGCAGCGCGATGTGGAGATGGCGCGGTTGGCTGCCGAAGTGCATCTGCGCTCGGCGCAGTACGCCAAGCGCCCGAACCGCAAGTTCGTGTCGGCCAGCACGCGCGAATATGCCTATGCCAATTACCTGCGTGCCTGGGTCGACCGCGCCGAGCGCGTAGGCAATCTGAATTACCCGGACGAGGCCCGGCAGCGCCGCCTCGGTGGCCAAGTGGTGATCAGCGTGGGGGTGCGCCGCGATGGCAGCGTGGAGAGCAGCCGGATCCTGCGTTCGAGCGGGACGCCGTTGCTGGATGAGGCGGCACTGCGGGTGGTGAAACTGGCCCAGCCGTTCCCGCCGTTGCCGAAGACCGAAGACGAGATCGACATCCTGCAGGTCACCCGCACGTGGGTGTTCCTGCCGGGCGGCACCCTGCACGACGACCGGTAGGGGTTTGCTGCCCGGGCCTGCGGCCCGGGACCCGCAGAGGCAACGGCCACAGCCGAACCAACAGCAGAAGCGGCGGCGGGGATGCTGGACCTGGCGGGGCGGTGTGGGCTTGCAGGACACGCCGTAAACCCGTCCCTGGGGGCTCGATGGCGCCTTGCTCGTATGCGCCATCCTGCGCATACGGCAAGACCGGGGCTGGGCGTCCTGCCCAACCCGCCCGAGGCATGCCTCGGGCCCATGGCGCCAACGGTCCTGCAAGCCCACACCGCCCCACCTCTGACAGATCGCGGCGCACCATTGCTTTGGTAGGTGTCGACCTTGGTCGATACACATCCACGCCACGCGTGGATGCAAGCGAAGCGACCCGCTTTTGATTTTGACTTTTCTTTTTTTGATCTTCCGTGGCGGACGCGCACGGAAACTGTCAGAGGCCGGGCGGGTGGGCTGCGCAGGGGCGTGAGCCGCATGGATGCGGCGACCGAGCTTACATGGACGTACTTGCAGCGCCCCCTGCGCAGCCCACCCGCCCGGCCAAACCACGGCTTGTGCTTTCGCGCTCCGCCACGAGGGGCTCAGCCGTTGGCCTTCGCCTTCGCCTCGCGCGCAGCCTGCTGCTCGACCAGGGTCAGCGCCACGTTGTCACGCAGGTACGCGGGCTCGACCTTCTCCGGCGCAATCGCCTCGCCACGCGCGAACGCCGGCACCGCCAGTGCCAGCACATCCGATGCCCGCGGCAGTGCTGTCGCATCGAATCCCCGAAGGCCACTGCCCAACTGCGCCACCAGCGCGCCGTCGGCCGCGCCGAAGCCGGTGCCGACGCCATAGGCCGACAGCCCGTCCGGCAGCGCCACTGCTGCCGGTGCACATACACGCTCGCCATCGCGCGCGAGCCGCAGGCCGTCAACACGCTCGAAGCGCGCAACGTACAACTCTCCCATCCGTGCGTCGATCGCCGACAGGATCTGCGTTTCTTCTTCCGGTGCCCGCAGCGCCAGCACCTGCAGCGTCGAGACCGGCAATAGCGGCCGGTCCAGCGCCAGTGCGATGCCCTGGGCAATCGCGATCGCCAGGCGCACGCCGGTGAACGCCCCGGGGCCGCGGCTGAGCGCGATGCCGTCCAACTGGCGACGGCTGATGCCGGCCTCGGCCAGCAGCGCCTCGGCCCACGGCAGGCTCAGTTCGGCATGCCGGCGCGGGGCGATCTCGAAGCGTTCCAGTACCTGCCCATCGACATGCAGGGCAACGGAACAGGCTTCGGTGGCGGTTTCAAAGGCGAGCAGTTTCATCGGATCGGGTCAGAACAGGGGGAACGTGGCACCGGGCGCCGGCTCGGGGCCGGTCGCAACAGCGGCCCGGGCAGCCGCATCATCGGCCACGGGCGCCCATTGTGGCGTAAAGAAGGCCTGAACATCGGCCAGGCTGCGGGTACGGCGGAACGGTGGCAGTGAATCGAGGAAGACCCGGCCGTAGCCGCGGTTGAGCAGGCGCGGGTCGCACAGCACCAGCACACCACGGTCGCTCTCGCTGCGGATCAGGCGGCCGACCCCCTGCTTCAGCGCGATCACCGCCTGTGGCAGCTGCTCATCGCGGAACGGATTGCCGCCCTGGCTGCGGATCGCCTCCAGCCGCGCCTCGTACACCGGATCGTCCGGTGCCGCGAACGGCAGCTTGTCGATCATCACCACGCTCAGCGCCTCACCCACCACGTCCACGCCCTCGCGGAAACTGGCCGAGCCCAGCAGCACGCCATTGCCCGATTCGCGGAAGCGTTGCAGCAGCGTCGCGCGCGGTGCCTCGCCCTGCACGAACAACGGCCACGGCCCATCACGCAGTGCCTCGGCGGCCTCGCGCAATGCACGGTGCGAGGCGAACAACAGGAACGCCCTGCCCTGCGACGCCTGCAGCACCGGCCGCAGGGTCTGGATCAGCGCGGTTCCGAAACCACGCGCGGCCGGATCAGGCAGGCCCTCGGGCAGATAGCACAACGCCTGCTCCGGCCAGTTGAACGGGCTGGGCTGGACCAGCGTATGCGGGTCGTCCAGGCCCAGGCGGGTGGCGATATGATCGAAACCACCGCCCACGGTCAGTGTCGCCGAGGTAAAGATCCATGCGGCTCGGCTGCGTTCGCGATGCTCGCGCAATGGACCGGACACATCCATTGGCGTGCGCTGGCAGCGGAAACCACGCGGCGTGAGCTCGTACCAGAGCACATCGGCGGCGCTGGCGGTCTCCTCCGGATCGGTATCGAAATCGAGGGTGGGTTCGTCATCCCCCAGCCAGCGGCTGAGCCGCGAAACCGCTTCGCGCGCACGCGCATGGCAGGCATCGAGGCCGGCAGCCGCTTCGCGCAGCGGCTGCAGCGCCTGCTCCAGCGTCACCAGGCCAGCCATCACCGCATCGAAGCCATCACGCACCTGCGGCATCGCCAGTGCACGCCATTGCGTGCCACGCGCTGGCAGCCCTTCCATTGCCGAGCGCAGCGCCAACAGCGCCTGCTGCAACTGGTCGACCGGTTCCTGCAGCGCCGACTGCGCGCCCCCGACGCCGCGCGCTTCGGCCAGGCAGTCGCGGCCCAGTTCCTGCCACGGACGCATGCCAAAACCTTCGCCGAAGAACTGCGCGGCCAGTTCGGGCAACTGATGCGCCTCGTCGATGACGAAGGCCTGCGCCCCAGGTAACAACTCGCCAAAGCCGTCCTGCTTCAGTGCCAGGTCGGCCAACAGCAGATGGTGGTTGACCACCACCACATCGGCGGCCTGCGCGCGTTGCCGCGCGCGCACCACGAAGCAGTCATCCCAGAACGGGCAGTCGGTCCCCAGGCAGTTGTCGACAGTGGAGGTGACCATCGGCAGCAGCGGCGAATCATCGGCCAGGCCTTCCAGTTCGGCGATGTCACCGAACTCCGAACGACCGGACCAGGCCAGGATCCGCTGGAACTGCGCAGCCTGTTCGGGGCTGGAAAAACGCGGCTCGCCGCGCGCCTGCTGCAGGCGATAGCGGCACAGGTAGTTCGCGCGTCCCTTCAGCAGCGCACTGCGCAGGCCAACACCGAGCGCCTGGCGCACCCGTGGCAGATCGCGGTGGTAGAGCTGGTCCTGCAGCGCGCGGGTACCGGTGGAGATGATGGTGCGCAACCCGGACAGCAGCACCGGCACCAGGTAGGCGAACGTCTTGCCGGTGCCGGTACCGGCCTCGGCCAGCAGCAGGTCACGCTGCTGCAGCGCATCGGCGATGGCTTCGGTCAGGTGCAGCTGTGCCGGACGCGGGACGAATGCATCCAGGTGCGAGGCGAGCGCGCCGCCGTCGCTGAGGGCTTCGCGGCTGGCATGGACAAGGTCGGACATCAGAGGGAAAGGATACCCGGCCGGGCGCTGCCCGGCACCCGTTTCAAGCCAGAGCACCCGCAAAAGCAACGGCAACAGCTTGGTTCATGGCTCTGGGTTTCTACGTGCTGGGCGGGTCGGGAGGGGCAGGCAGGACACGCCGTAAACCCATCCCTGGGGGCTCGATGGCGCCTTGCTCGTGCGCGCTGTCCTGCGCACACGGCAAGACCGGGGTTGGGCATCCTTCCCAACCCGCCCGAGGCATGCCTCGGGCCCATGGCGCCAACGGTCCTGCCTGCCCCTCCCGACCCGCCTTCGACAGTTTCCCGGTGACGGATGGACGCACGTCGTAAGGTCGAGCTTGCTCGACTGGCAACTCAGAAGCTGTGGGAGGAACGAGGGAAGAAGATGGATTACTGCGAGTGCGCGCAGCGTGCGACCCGCTTTTGATTTTTTTTTCTCTTCCGTGGCCGGCAGCACACGGAAACTGTCAGAGGTCGGGCGGGGTGGGTTCGCGGGGGTGTCCGCGGCATGGATGCCGCGGCCAAGCCCCCAAGGACGGGTTCACGGCGTCCCCCGCGACCCCACCCCGCCCGGCCAAGCGCGGCTTTTGCTTTACGCGGCCAAGCAGCCAGCCACGAGGGGCTGCGCCGTTGGCTGGAAATTCAGTACCGCTTGATCCCCGGCACGGTGCAGCCTTCCAGCTGTGCATGCGCCGACACCGCATTTTCCTTCTCGCCCCGCGCCAGGCGCGACTGCTCGATCGTCGCCCAGTGCCGCCGGCACAGCGGCCCCGTCTTCGAGCCCAGATCCACCGCCTTGCGCGCGAACGTCTCCGCCTGCGCCCACTGCCCCTGCAGCAGTGCCAGTTCGGCACGTTCCTGCAGTACCGCCGGGTCGCCGGCGACGATTTCCAGCGCGTGGTCCAGGCTGCTGGCGGCACCGGCCAGGTCGTTCGCCTGGCGTTGCGCCTGCGCGGTCACCCGCAGGTCTTCCACCTGCGAATCACGCAGCGGCTGCACCGACAGCTCCTTGTCGTCCGGACCTGCGGCCGCATCCACCGCGGCCAGGCGCTGTGCCGGCGTAGTGGTATCGACCGGCGTGACCACCGGCGGCGCGCTGGTCACGCAGGCGGCCAGGGCCAGGCTGAGGCCGGTCAGGGCCAGGGGCTGCAGCAGGGATCGCATGTTCATCGGCATCATCGGCTCGGGGGAGGAGTGGCGGCGGCGGGCGCCGCGGCAGGTTCGGCAGGCGCTTCCGGCTTGCGGTCCAGGCCGAACCAGCTGCGCCAGCCACCGCCCTCGCCTTCAGCACCCTGCGCGTCCGGCGACACTGCCGGCGCGCACGGTGCATAGGCCGGTGCATAGCCCACCACGAACGGGAAACGACGCGCGCCCGGGCAGCCTTCATCCGTGCTGTTGAGTCCGGTGGGCGCCACCGACTGCCAGTCCAGGCCCTTGTTGCTGACCCGCAGCGGAGCACTCGGCAGGCGCTGGAAGATACCCGACCAGACCCGCATCGCGCCGGTGGCACCGTACAGGCCGGCCTGCTCGTTCTGGTCGTTGCCGATCCAGATCACCGCCAGATGATCGCCGGTGTAACCGGCGTACCAGCTGTCGCGACCATCGTTGGTGGTACCGGTCTTGCCGGCGGGTTGCAGGCGGCCCAGGCCATCGGCGTTCAAGCGCTGCGCGGTGCCGCTGGCAACCACCTGCTGCAGGCCGACACTGATCAGGTTGGCGGCAATCGAGTCGCCCTCCTGCGCCGGTGCCGGGGTCTTGTCGTAACGCTTGAGCAGCTTGCCCTGCGGATCGAGCACGCCACGCACCGCATGCAGCGGTTGGATCTCGCCACCGGACGCGAGGAACTGGTACAGCTGTGCCATCGCGTACGGGCTCTGGTCGGTCGAGCCGAGGATCACCGCCGGGTTGGCGTCGGCCTTGATGCCGGCCAGGACATGGATCAGCTGGGTCACGCGCTCCGGGCCGACCTGCATGCCCACGCGCACCGTGGCCTGGTTGTAGGAATGCGCCAGTGCGTCGATCAGGCGCACCGTGCCGTGGCTGCGGTTGTCCGCGTTGCCGGGACTCCAGTTGCGGCCGCGGCCGAGCTGCACCGTCACCGGCGAGTCATCGACCCAGCTGGCCAGCGAGTAGCGGTCCGGCTGTGCCAAGGCCAGCAGGTAGACGAACGGCTTGAGCAGCGAACCGACCGGACGCTGTGCTTCGATCGCCCGATTGAAGCCGACCTCGGACACCTCACGGCTGCCGATCACCGCCAGCACATCACCGTTGTGCACGTCGGTCAGCACCATGCCGGCCTGCAGTTCGGGGCGGCGCTTGCTTTCCAGCGACTTGATGGTGCGGGTCACCGCGCCTTCGGCATAGGCCTGCGCGGACGGCGACATGCCGGTCATCACGCTCAGGCCCGCGCCCTGCAGCGCCGATTCCGGATAGTCATGGCCCAGCTGGCGGCGGACCAGATCGACATAGGCCGGGAAGCGGTTGGCGGCAACCAGGCCCGGCGTCTTGGGCACGCCCAGCGGGGCCTTCAACGCACGTTGGTACTCGGCGTCATCGATCAGCGTGGCCTCGTGCAGTTTGCCCAGCACGAAGTTGCGGCGATCCAGCGCGCGTTCCGGATTGCGCCGCGGGTCGTAGAAGGACGGGCCCTTGACCAGGCCGATCAGCAGCGCGATCTGCTCGGTCTCCAGCGACTGCAGGTCGCGGCCGAACCAGAACTCGGCACCGGACGACATGCCATGGATCGCCTGGCTGCCACGCTGGCCCAGGTACACCTGGTTGAGGTAGGCCTCGAAGATGGTGCGCTTGTCGTAGCGCGCTTCCATGATCAGCGCGTACAGCACTTCGTTGAATTTGCGGGTGACCGTTTGTTCCTTGCCGATGCCGAGCAGGCCGCTGCGGGCCAGCTGCTGGGTCAGCGTCGAAGCGCCCTGGCGGCTCTGCCCACCGGAGCGGATGGTCACCCACACCGCGCGCGCAATGCCGGACAGGTCGATGCCGTGATGGCGGTTGAAGTCCTTGTCCTCCACCGCCTGCAGGCCGGTCACCAGCAGGTCCGGCGCCTCGTCCATGCGGATCAGGCGGCGTTCTTCCTGCTTCTGGCCGTACAGGGTGGCGATGCGGGCCGGGTCCAACCGTGCGGCCTTCAACGCCTTGCGGTTGTCGGCGTCGCGCAGCGAGGCGACCGCACCATCGGCCAGCGACAGCTCGAGCCGGCGCGGGGCAACCCGGCCATCGACGTCGTTGTAGCCGCGGCTGGAGATGACGAAGCGCCCGCCGTTCACCGCATAGGTGGCCGGCTCCTTGCCCTGGCCGTCATCGCGGTAGGCGGAGGCGGCCAGCTCGGTCTTCAGCGTGGACGCATCCATCGCCTTGCCGGGGGTGAGCACCAGCGGGCGCGCATAGACACGCGTCGGGATCTGCCAGCGCAGTTCACCGAAACGCTGGGTCACCTGCTGGTTCAGGTACAGCGTATAGGGAATGAGGAAACCCAATCCCAACGCGACCGCAGCCATGCTCCAGGTGATCAGGCGACGCCGCCACAGCGGGCCGTTGTCCTGCTGGTCGTCGTCGTCGAAATCGTCGATGTCGTCGGAATCGTAGCGTCGGGGCACGGGAGAAGCATAGCGATGGCGTCAGCGGAGTCTACCCCAGCACATTTCCCCAAGGCAGTTTCTCGAAACCGCCTGTTCAGCGACCTGCCGGGGGTAGCGCCCCCGACTTGCCTCGAACTCCATCCCACAACCCTTTCAGCATGAACCTTAACCGAACCCAGCGAGGGGCTAGGAATAAGCTGTTTCCCATCAGCTTCAGCAGCAACCGCGGCATATCCTGGGCAATCCAAATCCAGGGCGTATAGGCACGCCCATAGAGCAGGACCCGATTGCGCATGATGTAGTAAAGCCGGAAGGGCTTGTGCACGATCACACCATCGGGTTTTGCACGTGAAGGCAGCAGTTCCTCGCCGATGCTGTGGGTCATCTGCGCATCGCAAATGCCATACAGGGCATGGCCACTGCGCTTGGCGCGGAAGCACCAGTCCATGTCCAGATTGTCAATGAACAAGGATTCGTCCATTGCGCCAATCTCCCGCAAGGCCTTCATTGGTATCAGCGAACCGGATGTAATGAGGAAATCACAAGAGATGCGCTGACCTGGCCCACCGCGCAGCTTGAAATTGAACGGGAATCCAAAGCGCACGAACGGAGCAAGCATGCCATTGCGCGAATCCCGGAACTGCGGACCGACAGCCGCCACACTCTCATCCCGGGCCAATTCAACCAGTGCGTTTCCCAGCAGAACGACCATTCCCGGTGCCAGTATGCTGTCTTGGTCCATCAGCAGCACATAGTCGAATTCCAGCGCCTGCGCACGCTCATAGGCTCGATTCAAGGCACTGCCAAGACCAACATTGATTGGTGAAGCAAAAACGCTTATCCCCTCTTGATCTCCCAGCATTTCAGCAACGTCAACAGCACTGCTGCCATTGTCGAACACTACCAGATGCCCTACCTGCTGCAGCACGCTGTCAACCACATTGCGCAGCAAGACGGGATTGGGCCTGTAGGTAACGATCACGGCGCAGACACGTTTGGTGTCGAAGACAGACACGGAGTCGGGTTTCTGCAATATCAGTGGACTCATGGCATCAGATCACTGGCTGCGGACCGCAAGCCATTTGAAAAGCGATGGTAGCGGCCACTGGCCACTTCCCTGAAGACCTGCAGCAAACGTGCGAACAACGACACAGCAAGTCCGGCACGTGCCTGTGCATGCTTCAGGCGCTGCTCGAGAATCTCGGTCTGCACAGCATCAAGCGGCGGCCGTCCCCGCTGCGTGCGCGACTGCAATGAGTAGAGGCGCTGCAACGCCGCCATCAAATAGTTGCGACGTACCACGGCACTTCCCAATGCACGCTCAAGCACCCCCCGCCTGTGCGCCCCCACCTGGTTCCTGTCGTGCTGCCGGTAATCGGTGGTGATGGTCTCAATACAATCCAGTCCACCGCTGGCTGCTGCCACCATCGCCAACCATTCGTCGTGGATCCAGCCATCAGCCACTGGCAGTGCCTCCGCGATCAGATCGCGGCGCAGCGCTGTGACCGCGCCGGTTACAATGTTTCGGCCGAGGAGGACCTCAAAGCCTTCACCGCGATGCTCACGCTTGATGTCCTGGCGATCAATGGCCAAGGCCTGAAACAAAGTCGCCCGCAGAGGGACACCTTCGGCGTCGACCAACTGCGCGTTGCTGTGCAGGAGCCGCAAACCTGGACGCGCATCGAAGATCCTTAGGAAGGTCTCGATCTTGTCCTCGCGCCAGAGGTCATCCTGATCGCACAGAAAGACGATGTCGCCGCTGCACTGTAATAATGCGCTTTCGAAATTGCGGACGTATCCGACGTTCTGCTGCTGCCGTCGGAGCACCACTTCGATACCCCTCGCATGCAGGGTCGCCACCTCCTGTTCGAGAACACCCCATGTACCGTCAGTTGAGGCGTCGTCGACTATCACTACTTGCGTAGGCAGCACGGTCTGCGCACCGACGGTGCGCAGCTGGGCGGCAATGTAGCGCTCCCCCTGCCAGGTACATAAAGCAACAGAGACGGTGGTTGTGACGCTGGACATGTTCACAGGAGCGGCCGGAGCGACTGGACTATACCCCACCCGTAGACCCTACACGAATCGCAACAACTTCAGCGTCACCGCGATTCACCGCCTGCGCGGCGCAGGCGGTCTTCGAATGCTGGCAGCTCGGCCAGGTCCGGCTGCAGCAAACGGGCCTGTCCGGCGGCATGCGCCGCGAAAGCCAGGTCGCCGTTGCCGAGCCGTTCGCTGCCGATCGCCAGCCAGCGCTGGGCCAGGCGCAGGCGCGCCGAGGGAAGTCCGGCCGCGGTCGGCGACAGGGTCTGCCAGGCCTGCAGGCAGGCACCTGCGGCCTGCACGCGGTTCTGCCGCAGGTTGTCGTCGAAGCAGCGGCGGCTGGCGGGCAGCAGCCGCGCTGCGGCAGCCTTCACCCGTGCATCGCGTGGCGCCAGTGACTGCGCTTCGCGCAACGCGTCGAACGCACTGTGGCCGGGGGGGCTGATCCATTGCCCGGCACGTTCAGCGCGCTCGATCCTGCGCAGGTGGTCGCGCAGTTGGCGTTCGCGTTGCGTGTTGCTGACCGCCGGCTGCTGCAGCACCTTCTGCGCCTGTTGTGCGCGCTGCAGGCGTTGCGCGAGCTGCTGTTGCGCGGCCGGCGAAGCACCCAGTTCCGCCGCCAGCGCGGAATCGGCCTGCGCCGGCTCGAACTGGAAGTCGTCGGCCCGCTTCTGGCTGCGCGCCAGCACCGCCTGCAAGGTCTGTTCGCGGCCGCGCTGGGCACTGGAATCATCAACCGCCACTGCCAGCACGGCGAGGAATCCCTTCGCTGCCGATTCCAGCTGCCGCCGCTGCAAGGCGCGCTGGGCCTGGCGCAGGCGCTGGTCGACAGCCTGTGCCAATGCTTCCTGGCTTGCGGGCAGATCGGCGTGGCCGGCATCGAACTGGCGCGCACGCTGCAGTATCGTCGCTGCCTCGGCCAGCTCGCCGCGCCCGGCCAGGATGCGGGCCTGCTGCAGCAGATCGCTCAGTGCGTCCTCGCGACCTTCCAGCGCCGGCAGATTGTCCGGCTGCAATGCCAGGATGCGCTGGAACAGGGGCAGCGCGCTGCTGTCACCTTCGTCCAGCCGGCCCGCTGCAAAGGCGTTGCGCGCCTGCGCCAGCAGTGCACCGATGCCGGCGCCTGCACTGCGCCGGGCCTGCAGCTGGCGAGCCACGGCGTCCGCATCGGCCTGCGGCACCTGCAGCTCCCGGGCCAGTGCCAGCGCCTTCGCGCTGCCCTCGAGGTCGTTGGCCTGCAGTTTTTCGCTGGCCTGCTGCAGGGCCGCGGCGCCGGTACGGGCCAGGCCTTCGCGGGCCTGCGGACGATCACCATCCAGCGCCAGCACGGCCAGGTAGCGCTCGCGCGCACCACTGCCGTCGGCCGCGCTCAACCGGCCGGTGGCAAGCGCGCGGTCACCTTCGGCCAGCAACTGTTCGATCTGCGGCTCATCCCAGAACCAGTCGGCCAATGGCTTGCGCAGCAGCACCAGCAGCACGAACACCGCCAGCGCCGCGACCAGCGCCCAGCGCCACACCCGGCGCGCGTGGCGTGCCTGCAGCCACCACCAACGGCCTTCACGGCGGACGCGGTCCAGCGCAGGGTGTTCAGCGCCATGCGGGCGATGCGGGGGCTCGCGTTCCATGCGTGCAGGGTAGCCGGGGCAGCGTGAAGCTCAGCCGAGGCGACGCGCCTCGCTCACGCCGGGCAGCGCATCCAGCTTGCCGAGCAGGGTCGACAGCTGGCCGTAGTCGCTCACCTTCAGGCGCAGGCGCAGGTGGGCACGGCCACTGTTGCGTACATTGTCACTGTGGATGTCGAGCACGTAGGCGTCTTCCTGGGCGATCAGGTTGGTGATGTCCTTCAGCAGCCAGCGGCGGTCGACCGCAGTGACCACCACGTCCACTTCGTAGCCGCCGCCGGCCTGGCCCCACTCCACCGGCAGGATGCGCTGCGGGCTGGTGGCTGCCAGCCGGGCCAGCGCGGCACAGTCTGCACGATGCACGGTGACACCACGGCTACGGGTCAGGTAGCCGACGATCGGCTCGCCAGCCACGGGCTGGCAGCAGCGTGCCAGCTGCACCAGCAGGTTGCCTACGCCCTGCACGGTGAACTTGGACTTGCCCAGGTTCTCGCGGCGCGCGGTCGGCCGCGGCAGGGTCGGCGCGGGCGCCGGCTGGCTCGCTGCACGTTCGGCTTCCAGCAGGGTACGGCTGACCTGGTTCGGGCCGGTATCGCCCAGCGCCACCTGGATGTAGAGATCGTCAACGCTGTCGGCATGGAACTTCTTCGCCGCCACCGCCAGGTCCGAGTGCTGCAGGCCCAGACGCTTCAGCTCGCGCTCAAGCAGTTCGCGCCCGGCCTGCACGTTGCGCGCGCGGTCCAGCTTGTGGAACCAGCTGCGTACCTTTTCGCGCGAGCGGTTGCTGGCCAGGAAGCCGTTGGCCGGCATCAGCCAGTCGCGGCGGGGGTCGGCCTCCTTGCCGGTCAGGATCTCGACGCGGTCGCCGCTGCGCAGGCGATAGGTCAGCGGCACGATGCGACCGTTGACCTTGGCGCCCCGGCAGCGGTGGCCCACCATGGTGTGCACCTGGTAGGCGAAATCGAGCGGCGTGGCGCCCTGCGGCAGATCCAGCACCTCATCCTTCGGGCTGAGTGCATAGACCCGGTCTTCGGTCAGCTCGGCATCGAGCGCCCCGGCCAGCTCATTGCCCTGCCCGTCCTGCGCCTGCTCCAGCAGCTGGCGCATCCAGGTGATCTTGCGGTCGAAGGACTTCTCCGCGCCCTTGCCACCTTCCTTGTACTTCCAGTGCGCGGCCACGCCCAGCTCGGCCTGCGAGTGCATCTCATGGGTACGGATCTGCACTTCGATGGTGCGCCCTTCCGGGCCGACCACGGCGGTATGCAGCGAGCGATAGTCGTTGGCCTTGGGCCGGGCGATGTAATCGTCGAACTCGCTCGGCACCGGCGCCCACAGTGCATGCACCACGCCCAGCGCGGCATAGCAGGCGGCGACGTCGTCGACCATCACGCGCACCGCACGGATGTCATACAGCTGGTCGAACGCCAGACGCTTCTTCTGCATCTTCCGCCAGATGCTGTAGATGTGCTTTGGACGGCCGCTGACCTCGGCCTTGATGCCCTGCGCGACCAGCTCGCGCGACAGCACCTTCTTGACGTTCTCGACGTAACGCTCGCGGGCGATGCGGGTTTCGTCCACCTCCCGCGCAATGCGACGGTAGGTCTCCGGTTCCAGGTGGCGGAACGCCAGGTCCTCCAGCTCCCACTTCAGCTGCCAGATGCCCAGGCGGTTGGCCAATGGCGCGTGGATGTCGCGTGTCAGCTGTGCCAGCGCGCGGCGTTGCTCGTCATCCAGCTTGTCGGCCGCGCGCATCCGCGCCAGCTGCCGGGCCAGCAGGATGGGCACCACGCGCAGGTCGCGGATGATCGCCAGCAGCAGGCGGCGCAGGCCTTCGCTGTTGCGCCCTGCCTCACGGCCGGCATGCAGCGCCCACACCGGGTCGGCGGCGTCCTGACCATCCAGCAGGCCGATCACCGCGGCCTTGTGGTTGCCCAGCGGCAGCTGTTCCAGGCTCGCCCGCAGGCCTGGCAGGTCGAACAGCAGGGCCGCGACCACCGCGCCTTCGTCGGCGGAGAGCATCGCCAGTGCGTCGAGGGTGTCACCCAGCACCGACCAGCTGGCGCGCATCTGGTGGTCGCATTCCGGCGCTTCCCAGTGCCCGCGCAGGGCCTGGCGCAGCGCAGCAGGCAGCACGGCTGCCGAGGGACGGTTCAACAAGGCATCCAGGCCGGGGACGGAAGCGCGGTTCACAGCATCGAGCAGGCAAGACAGAGGCCTCTACACTAGCGCCGGCGCCGTTCAGGGACAATCACCGCGACCACCATCACCCGGCATGAAGACATGCCGCTACACTCGCGGGCAAACCCAGGAGAGTCCCGACATGTCCTCGATCGCCCCGCGTTTCCGCCTACGGCTGCTGGCCTGTGCCGCACTGTTGCTGTCCTTGTCGGCGCCTGCGCTGGCCCAGCGTGTGGTGGAGGGGGACCTGCAGCAGCAGATGTCACCGGCCGAGTTCAAGGCTGCTGGCCTGGACAAGCTCAGTGCGCAGGAACTGGCCACGCTGAACCGCTGGCTGCAGGGCAAGGTCGAAGCCGCCACCACCCAGGCGGTTGCCGCCGTACGGGAATCGGCACGCGAGGAAGGCCGTCAGGAAGTGATCGTGAAGAATCGCGGCTTCTTCGATTTCGGCAGCAGCGAGCCGATTGTCGGCGTGCTGCAGGGCGAATTCCGCGGCTTCGGCAAAGGCCGCGTCTACGTGCTGGACAACGGCCAGGAATGGGAGCAGACCGATGCAAGCACCCTGGCCGGTGTGCGCAAGCAGTCCCCCGCCGTCAGCATCAAGCCCGGCGTGATGGGCGTGTGGTACCTGAAGGTCGACGGCGTGAACACCCAGCCGAAGGTGCGCCGTACCAAGTAACGCCGTGACCTTGCTGTAGAGCCGAGCATGGGCTCGGCTCTACAGCAACGACGTCATGCCTGGCGCAATGCGGTCACCCGCTGCGCCAGCTTCTTCGCCGAGATGCCGGTGCGTGCCCCCAGCTCCTGCGCGAACAGTGACACCCGCAGCTCTTCCAGATCCCAGCGCAGCGCCTGCCATTGCGGGCGCTCGCGCAGTCCCTGCTGCTCTCCCACTTCCAGCGCTTCCAGGAACGGGTGCAGTTCCAGCATGCGCGCCTGGTCACGTGGCGGATCACGCTTGGCACGCTCGGTGCGCAGGATCATCGCCTTCAGGTAGCGCGGATACTGCGCCAGCGCGTCAGCCGGCGTGTCGCGCAGGAAGCCGGGATGGATCAGGCCGGCCAGCTGCGCTTCCATGTCGTCCAGGTTGCCGCGCGCCCAGCCCATCAACGGTGCTTCCAGCATCGGCTTCAGTTCCGCCACCAGGCCCAGGATGGTTTCGGCCAGTTTCAGCCGCGACATCGCCTCACCGAACAGGGCCTTGGCCGCATGCTCGCGTCGCTGCTCGAAGGTCGCCGCATCGCGGATGTCTTCCAGGCCCTCGGCCAGCACCGCGTTCATCGCTGCATCGACCAGGTCGCCGCGCAGGCGCTCCTGCGATTCGATCGCGGCATACAGCAGGCCGGTCTTGGCACCGACCGGCAGCTGCTTGCGCGCCTGCTTCACCTTCTCGGCCAAGGCGATTTCCAGCAGGCGGCGCACGCCGAGCGGATGGGCCTCCAGCGCCTGCTGGCGGTCGGCGAAGATGCGCAGCGCCACGCTGTCGCCCTCGTCCAGCAATGCCGGATACGCCGGCACGCCCGCTTCACCGGGCACCTGCAGCGGAATCGGCGTGGCCGGGAACGTACGCAGGCCATCGGCCGCCATCTCGCGGCCGGCGCGTGCAGCGAACGCATCGCCGGCACGACCGCCGAATTTGGCGCGCAGTGCATCCAGATCGCGCGAGGTCGCCAGCACCTTGCCCTGCTCGTCGCGCAGCCGCAGGTTCATGTGCAGGTGCGGTTCGATCGAACCGGGCTCGAAATCGAGCGCGGTCACGGTCGCGCCGGTTGCGCGCGACAGGAAACGCGCCAGTTCGCCGGTGATGGCATCGGCGCTGGGCTGCGGGAACGCCTCGTAGAACGCGCGGCCGAAGTCCGGCGCCGGCACGTAGTTGCGGCGCATCGCCTTGGGCAGGCTGCGGATCAATGCAGAGGCCTTGTCGGCGACGAAACCCGGCGCCAGCCAACCCAGTTGCACTGGGTCCAGGGCATTGAGCAGATGCAGCGGCACATCCAGGGTCACGCCATCGTCGTCGGCACCCGGTTCGAAGCGGTAGTGCAGCGGCAAGCGCGCCTGGCCCAGGGCCAGGTACTTCGGATAGCGCTCCTGTTCACTGCCCTCACCCGGTAACAGATCGACCAGCGACCAGTGCAGGGTCTTGCGCTGTTCCGGCGCCAGCCCCTTCCACCAGGTATCCAGCCCCGCCGCCGAATGGATCTGCGGCGGCACCCGGTCCAGGTACCAGCGCGCCTGCCAGTCCTCGTCGGCGACGATGCCGGCGCGGCGCAGCTTGGCTTCTTCCTCGCGGGCGGTCTCCAGCACTTTCTGGTTGTCGGCCACGAAGCTGGCGCGGGTGTTGATCTCGCCGGTCACCAGCGCCTGACGCACGAAGATGTCATGCGCTTCGCCCGGTTCGATGCGGCCGTAGTGCACCGGCTTCTTCGGCGCCAGCACCAGGCCGAACAGGCTGATCTGCTCGGACGCCAGCACCTGGCCCTGCGCGCGCGACCAGTGCGGATCGAAGTGCTTGCGCAGCAGCAGGTGCGGCAGTTCGGCGATCACCCAGTCCGGCTCGATCGCGGCCAGGGTCATGCCCCACACCTTCTGCGTATCCAGCAGGTTGGCCACCAGCAGCCACGGCGGCGGCCGCTTGGACAGCGGCGAACCGGGGAACGGCAGGAAGCGGCGCTGGCGTGGTGCCTGGAAATCGCCCTTCTCGGTGCGGTGGCCGATCTGCGTCGGCAGGCCCGCCACCAGCGCCCGGTGCAGGGTCTGGTAGGCGGCGGCGCGCACGCGTTCACTGAAACCGCCGCCAACTGGCGTCTGTTCCTTCTGCGCACGCACGGCCACCGGCATCGGTGCGGCCTCGGCCTTGCCTTCGCGGGCCAGGCGCGCGGCACGGTGCAGCTGGCCTCGGGTGGCTTTCACCGCCGCGGCGTCGTCACGCGCCGGTGCCGGCGCACTGCTGCCGGCCAGCAACGGTGCCATCGAGGCCTCGTTGGCCTCTTCCTTCCAGCCCAGTTCTTCGCACAGCAGGCGAAGCTGGCGATGCAGCTCGCGCCACTCGCGCATGCGCAGGAAGCCGAGGAAATGACGGCCACACCAGTCGCGCAGTTTGGACTGGGTCAGGTCTTCGTGGGCCTGCCGGTAGCCATCCCACAGGCGCAGCACGCCGACAAACTCGGAGCGGCCATCGGCGAACTGCGCATGTGCGCTGTCGGCCGCACCGCGTGCTTCGGGCGGGCGTTCGCGCGGGTCCTGGATGCCCAGGAACGAGGCGATCACCAGCATCGGCCGCAGGCAACCGGCAGCCTGCGCAGCGACCAGCATGCGCGCCAGCTTCACGTCCACCGGCAGGCGTGCCATCTGCTTGCCGATGGTGGTCATGCGCCGCTCGGCATCGATCGCGCCCAGTTCGGTCAGCTGCTGCCAGCCATCGGCTACCGCGCGCTCGTCCGGTGCTTCCAGGAACGGGAATTCCTCGATGCGGCCCAGGCCCAGCTGCAGCATGCGCAGGATCACCCCGGCCAGGCTGGAGCGGCGGATTTCCGGATCGGTGAACTCCGGCCGCGCCTGGAAATCAGACTCGGCGTACAGGCGGTAGCAGATGCCCTCGGCGATACGCCCGCAGCGGCCCTTGCGCTGGTTGGCGCTGGCCTGCGAGATCGGCTCGATGTGCAGGCGGTCCAGCTTGTTGCGCGGACTGTAGCGCTTGACGCGGGCGAAGCCCGGATCGACCACGTACCGGATGCGCGGCACCGTCAGCGAGGTTTCCGCCACGTTGGTGGCCAGCACGATGCGCCGGTTCGGGCCGGGGTTGAACACCCGGTCCTGGTCCTGGTTGGACAGCCGCGCGTACAGCGGCAGCACCTCGGTGTTGCGGTACTTGCGCCGTTCCAGCGACTGGTGCGCATCGCGGATCTCGCGCTCGCCCGGCAGGAAGATCAGCACGTCGCCGCGCGCATCCAGGCGGGTGATCTCGTCGATGGCCGACACGATGGCGTCGTTGACGGTGCGCTCGCCCTCCTGTTCGCCCTCGCCTTCCAGCGCGCGGTAGCGCACTTCCACCGGGTAGGTGCGGCCTTCCACGCTGATCACCGGCGCATTGTCGAAGTGCTGGGCGAAGCGTTCGGTGTCGATGGTGGCCGAGGTGACGATCAGCTTCAGGTCCGGGCGCTTGCGCAGCAGCTGCTTCAGGTAGCCCAGCAGGAAGTCGATGTTGAGGCTGCGTTCGTGCGCCTCGTCGACGATGATCGTGTCGTAGTTCGACAACCAGCGGTCGCTGGCGATCTCCGCCAGCAGGATGCCGTCGGTCATGAACTTGATGCGGCTGTCTTCGCTGACCTTGTCGTTGAAGCGCACCTGGTAGCCGACCAGCTGGCCCAGTTCGCTCTGCAGTTCCTGCGCCACGCGGCTGGCCACCGCACGTGCGGCAATCCGTCGCGGCTGGGTGCAGCCGATCATGCCGGCCTGGCCCCGGCCCGCGGCCAGGCACAGCTTGGGCAGCTGGGTGGTCTTGCCCGAGCCGGTTTCACCGGCGATCACCACGACCTGATGGTCGCGGATCAGCTTGATGATCGCGTCGGCTTCACGCGCAATCGGCAGCTGCGGGTCCAGAGTAATGGACGGCTGCTGCTGCGCCCGTGTCATCCGGCGCTGCACCGACGCCTGCAAGGCCTGCTCGAAGGTGGCGGCCAGTGCCGCATCCTGTGGCTTGGCCTGGCACCGCGAGAGCATCCCCAGCAAACGGCCCCGGTCGCGGCTCATGGCGCCGTCGATGGCGGCGCGCTGTTGGCGCAGGCGGGGCGATGGATTTTTATCGATAGAGTTCATCAATCGGTTCGTTCAAAACTTTGAAAGCGACCAGTCATCACGACCGGTTTATTGTGAAGGCCAACGATTCCACAAGGAGGAACCCCATGGCGAAGACCAAGAGCACGACCAAGGCCAAGACCGGCAAGCAGAAGCTTGCAGCGGCGGCACCGTCGGCGCCGAACATCGATATCGGGATCACCCAGGGCGACCGCAAGAAGATCGCCGACGGTCTGTCGCGCTTCCAGGCTGATGCGTTCACGCTCTACCTGAAGACGCACAACTTCCACTGGAATGTGACCGGGTCGATGTTCAACTCGCTGCACACCATGTTCGAGACGCAGTACACCGAGCAGTGGGCGGCACTGGACGACGTGGCCGAGCGCATCCGCGCGCTGGGCTTCAATGCCCCGGGCTCCTACCGGGAATTCGCTGCGCTGACCTCGATCGCCGAGGAACCGGGCCTGACCGACAGTGCGGACTGGCGTGAAATGGTACGCCAGTTGGTGGTCGCCAACGAAGCGGTCTGCCGTACGGCACGTGAAGTGCTGGACGTGGCGGCCAAGGGTGACGATGCCCCGACCGAGGATCTGATGACCCAGCGGCTGCAGACGCACGAGAAGTACGCCTGGATGCTGCGCTCCCTGCTCCAGTAAGGGTTTTGGGGGTCTCGGCAGGGCTGCGCCCTGCACCCGCAGAGGCCGAAGCAACAGCAACTACCAGAGCAAGAGCAAGAGCTGGTTTCCTGTGGGTTGGCGGGGTGGGTCCGGTTGCGGGAGACGCCGTAAACCCGTCCTTGGGGGCTTGGCAGCCGCATCCATGCGGCTGACACTCCCACAACCGGACCCACCCCGCCCTTGACAGATTTCCGCGGTCTGCCTGCCCTTGTAGAGCCGAGCCATGCTCGGCTCTTTTCGTTTCGATCTCGAAATATTCGATTTCGATGGATTTTGATCCACGCATGGCGTGGATGGCCCAACCGTCACCGGGAAGCTGTCGGGGGCGGGTCGGTGTGGGCTTGCAGGACCGTTGGCGCCATGGGCCCGAGGCACGCCTCGGGCGGGTTGGGCAGGAAGCCCAACCCCGGTCTTGCCGTGTGAGCAGGACAGCGCACACGAGCAAGGCGCCATCGAGCCCCCAAGGACGGGTTTACGGCGTGTCCTGCAAGCCCACACCGCCCCGCCCAACCAGCAGACACCCCAGAGCCGGCTGCTGCCTTTGACGTTGCTCTGGCTTGAAGGCTTCTGCAGGTGCAGGGCGCAGCCCTGCCGACTCCCCCGCCGGGGTAAACTAGCGCGATGGCTTCCCGTCCCGCGCACGACCTGCTCCAACGCGTCTTTGGTTACGACGATTTCCGTGGTCCCCAGCAGGACATCGTGGAGCATGTAGCTGCCGGTCACGATGCCCTGGTGCTGATGCCCACCGGCGGCGGCAAGTCGCTGTGCTACCAGGTCCCGGCCCTGCTGCGTGACGGATGTGGCATCGTCATCTCGCCGCTGATCGCGCTGATGCAGGACCAGGTCGAAGCCCTGCGCCAGCTCGGCGTGCGTGCCGAGTACCTGAACTCGACCCTTGACGCCGAGACCGCCAGCCGCGTCGAGCGCGAACTGCTCGCGGGCGAGCTGGACATGCTCTATGTCGCCCCCGAGCGGCTGCTGACCGGCCGCTTCCTGTCGCTGCTGTCACGCAGCCACATCGCCCTGTTCGCCATCGACGAAGCACACTGCGTGTCGCAGTGGGGCCATGACTTCCGCCCCGAATACCGCCAGTTGACCGTGCTGCACGAGCGCTGGCCGCAGATCCCCCGGATCGCGCTGACCGCCACCGCCGACCCGCCGACCCAGCGCGAGATCGCCGAGCGCCTGGACCTTCAGGAAGCACGCCACTTCGTCAGCTCCTTCGACCGCCCCAACATTCGCTACACCGTGGTGCAGAAGGACAATGCCCGCAAGCAGCTGACCGATTTCCTGCGCGGCCACCGTGGCGAGGCCGGCATCGTCTACTGCATGTCACGGCGCAAGGTCGAGGAGACTGCCGAATTCCTCTGCGGCCAAGGCTTCAACGCCCTGCCCTACCATGCCGGCCTGCCGCCGGAAGTGCGCGCTAACAACCAGCGCCGTTTCCTGCGCGAGGATGGCATCGTGATGTGCGCCACCATCGCCTTTGGCATGGGCATCGACAAGCCGGACGTGCGCTTCGTAGCGCATACCGACCTGCCCAAGTCGATGGAAGGCTACTACCAGGAAACCGGTCGCGCCGGCCGTGATGGCGAAGCCGCTGAAGCATGGCTGTGCTACGGCCTGGGCGACGTGGTCCTGCTCAAGCAGATGATCGAGCAGTCCGAGGCCGGCGAAGAACGCAAGCAGCTGGAGCGGGGCAAGCTCGATCACCTGCTGGGCTACTGCGAATCCATGCAGTGCCGCCGCCAGGTGCTGCTGGCCGGTTTCGGCGAGACCTATCCGCAGCCCTGCGGCAACTGCGACAACTGCCTGACCCCGCCCGCTTCGTGGGATGCCACCATTCCCGCGCAGAAGGCATTGAGCTGCGTCTACCGCAGCGGCCAGCGCTTCGGCGTCGGTCACCTGATCGACGTCCTGCGTGGCAGCGAGAACGAGAAGGTGAAGCAGCAGGGCCACGACAAGCTGAGCACCTATGCGATCGGCCGCGACCTGGATGCACGCACCTGGCGCAGCGTGTTCCGCCAGCTGGTCGCCGCCAGCCTGCTGGAAGTGGATAGCGAGGGCCATGGCGGCCTGCGCCTGACCGATGCCAGCCGCGACGTGCTGACCGGCCGCCGCCAGATCAGCATGCGCCGCGACCCGGCCAGCAGCACCAGCGGACGCGAGCGCAGCGCACAGCGCACCGGCCTGTCGGTGCTGCCGCAGGATCTGGCCCTGTTCAACGCCCTGCGCGGCCTGCGTGCCGAACTGGCCCGCGAACAGAACGTGCCGGCCTTCGTGATCTTCCACGACAGCACCCTGCGCAACATCGCCGAGCAACGCCCGACCAGCCTGGACGAACTGGCACGGGTCGGCGGCATCGGCGGCACCAAGCTGAGCCGCTACGGCCCACGCCTGGTCGAAATCGTTCGCGAAGAAGGCTAGCGGCGGGCCCCTGTAGAGCCGAGCCCACGCTCGGCTGCCTCTGCGCGAACAGCAGCCGAGCGCAGGCTCGGCTCTACATTGATGCTGGTCCAACCTTGAACCGGCCATTCAGCCGGAAGTGCATCCGCGCCCACTTGCAGCTAGATTAACGCCATGTCCCTGGCCTCGACCCTGCTCCGTGTCGTGCTCATGCTCAGCCTGTTGCTCAACGGGCTGAACGCGGCCATGGCCAGTGGCCACGAGGAAATGGGCCGGATGGCCCACGCGGTAGCCGCCCTTGATGGTGGCGATGCCGACTGCCACCACCACGCCGCCATGCAGGCCGACCAGGCCCCGCAGACCAAGGCCCCCGCCCACGACGCCCACTGCCAGATCAAGGACTGCGTGCGCAGCTGCGCCCAGCACCCGCTGCTGGTGGTGCAGCCGTTGCCGTACCTGGCCGGCCCAGCACTGTCGCTGGCCCCGCAGCCGATGCCGGCCACTGGCCGTCCGGCGCCGCCGCTGCCGCCGATCTCCCGCCCTCCCATCGGCTGATTCCACACGCACCGTGCGCCCTGCGCACCGCAGCCGGCCGCCTGCCGGCGTCTTTACGTGTCTGGAGTCACCACCATGAATACCCGTATTCCCCCCGGCCCGGGCGCTGTGCCCATGCCGTCGCGCCGCCTGTTCGTGCAGGGCCTGGCCGCCGGTGGCGTGGTTGCCGGCATCGCCGCTGTCGGCGTGCCGCAACGCGCGCTCGCCGCCGCCACGGCCGCCCCACGCCTGGCCGGCGTTCCCGCCGTGCTCAGCGATACCCGCATCGAACTGGCCATCGGCGAATCGCTGGCCAATTTCACCGGCCGCACCCGCCCGGCGATCACCGTCAACGGCTCGCTGCCCGCGCCGATCCTGCGCTGGCGCGAAGGCCAGACCGTGGACCTGTTCGTGCGCAACACGCTGGGACGCCACCCGACCTCCATCCACTGGCACGGCATCCTGCTGCCGGCCAACATGGACGGCGTGCCGGGCCTGAGCTTCAACGGCATCGGCCCCGGCGAGACCTACCACTACCACTTCCAGCTGAAGCAGTCGGGCACCTACTGGTACCACAGCCACTCGATGTTCCAGGAGCAGGCCGGCCTGTACGGTGCGCTGATCATCGATCCGGCCGAACCGGCGCCGTACCACCACGACCGCGAGCACGTGATCATGCTGTCCGACTGGACCGACATGGACCCGGGCGCGCTGTTCCGGCGCATGAAGAAGCTTGCCGAGCACGACAACTACTACAAGCGCACGCTGCCCGACTTCCTGCGTGACGTGAAGCGCGACGGCTGGTCGGCCGCGCTGTCCGACCGCGGCATGTGGGGCCGGATGCGGATGACGCCGACCGATATCTCCGACATCAACGCGCATACCTACACCTATCTGATGAACGGCACCGCCCCGGCCGGCAACTGGACCGGCCTGTTCCGCAGCGGCGAAAAGGTGCTGCTGCGCTTCATCAATGGCGGGTCGATGACCTATTTCGACGTGCGCATCCCCGGTTTGAAGATGACCGTGGTCGCCGCCGATGGCCAGTACATCCATCCGGTCAGCATCGATGAGTTCCGCATCGCTCCCGCCGAAACCTACGATGTGCTGGTCGAGCCCACCGGCCAGGACGCGTTTACCATCTTCTGCCAGGACATGGGCCGCACCGGCTACGCCGCCGGAACACTGGCCGTTCGCCATGGCCTGCAGGCACCGATTCCCGCGCGCGACCCACGCCCGTTGTTGACGATGAGCGACATGGGGCACGACATGGGCAGTGGTGGCCACGGTGGCCACGACATGGCCGCGATGAAGGGCATGGAAGGCGGCTGCGGCGCCAGCATGGGTCACGGCGCGCACGGCGGCGATACCGCCAGCAAGGCACCGAAGCATCCGGCCAGCGAACGCAACAACCCGCTGGTGGACATGCAGAGTTCGGCCACCGAACCGAAGCTGGACGACCCCGGCATCGGCCTGCGCGACAACGGCCGCCAGGTGCTGACCTACGGCGCCATGCGCAGCCTGTTCGAAGACCCGGATGGTCGCGAGCCCAGTCGTGAAGTCGAGCTGCACCTGACCGGCCACATGGAGAAATTCTCCTGGTCGTTCGACGGCATCCCGTTTGCCAGCGCCGAGCCACTGCGGCTGAACTACGGCGAACGCATGCGCATCGTGCTGGTCAACGACACCATGATGCAGCACCCGATCCATCTGCACGGCGTGTGGAGCGATCTGGAAAACGCACAAGGCGAATTCCAGGTGCGCAAGCACACCATCGACATGCCACCCGGTACACGCCGCAGCTACCGCGTGCGCGCCGACGCGCTCGGCCGCTGGGCCTATCACTGCCATCTGCTGTACCACATGGAAGCGGGCATGATGCGCGAAGTGAGGATCGAAGAATGAGCCGCTCACTGCTTTCCCCCAGCCTGCTGGCCTTGGGCCTGGCCGCCGCATTGCCGGTGTTCGCGCAGTCGCACGCGGGCCATGACATGGGCGCGATGAACGCGCCTGCGAAGGCCACGAAGTCCGCGAAGACGCCTGCCGAACCGGTCGATCATTCGAAGATGGACCACTCGACCATGGATCACTCGAAGATGAACCACGCCGCGATGCAGCCGGCGACGATGGACCATTCCGCGATGGATCACTCCAGCATGGATCACGCGGCGATGGGTCACGGCACGCCCGCACCCACCGAACCTCGCGAACCGATCCCGGTCCCGACCGATGCCGACCGCGCCGCCGCCTTCCCGCCGATCGCACATGGCGCGATGGAACACGCGCCGGAGATCAACAGCCTGCTGCTGATTGACCGCCTCGAACACTGGGACGGCAAGAGCAGCAACGGCCAGGCCTGGGAAGCCACCGGCTGGATCGGCGGCAACATCAACCGCCTGTGGCTGCGCACCGATGGCGAACGCAGCCGTGGCCGCACCGAGTCGTCATCGCTGGAGGCCCTGTACGGCCGTAGCGTGTCGCCGTGGTGGGACGTGCTGGTCGGCGTGCGCCAGGACTTCCGCCCCGCCGACTCGCGCACGTGGGCGGCGATCGGCATCCAGGGCCTTGCGCCCTACAAGTTCGAGAGCTCGGCCACGCTGTACATGGGCTCCGGCGGCCAGGTGCTGGCCAAGGCCGAAGTCGAGTACGACGTGCTGCTGACCAACCGCTTGATCCTGCAGCCGCTGCTGGAAGCCACGGTGGCAGCCAAGGATGAACCGGAGTACGGCATCGGCCGTGGCCTGAACAAGGTCGAAGCCGGGCTGCGACTGCGCTATGAGTTCAGCCGCCGCTTCGCGCCGTACATCGGCATCAGCCACGAACGCAGTTTCGGCGACACCGCCGACTATGCCGGTGACCACGCGCGCGACACACGTTGGGTCGCTGGCGTGCGCATGTGGTTCTGAGCAGCGTTACGTGAGCAGTGGCCAGCCCCGGCAGCCGCCGGGGCCGGCTACACTGCGCCTCGTTCCAATGCAGGCACCGCCATGTCGTTGCAGATCCGCCGCGCCACCCTCGCCGACGTCGACACGCTTTCGGCAATCGCCATCGCCACCTACACCGAGACCTGGGGCGACTCGTATCCGCCGCAGGACCTGCACGATTTCCTGCAGGATCACTACAGCAGCGAACCGCAGCGCATCGAACTGTCCGACCCACGCAGTGCCATCTGGCTGCTGACGGACGGTGACGCCGTGGTCGGCTATCTGGCCGCCGGTGCCAACACCCTGCCGCACGCGGATGCATGCGAGGGCGACATCGAACTGAAGCGGTTCTACATTCTGGCTGCACACCAGAACGGCGGCCATGGTGCACGCATGATGGACGCGTTCATGGCCTGGCTGGACCAGCCGCAGCGCCGCACCCTGTGGGTGGGCGTATGGGAAGAAAACTTCGGCGCGCAGCGCTTCTACGCGCGCTATGGCTGCAGCAAAGTGGGCGAGTACGACTTCATCGTCGGCGATACCCACGATCGCGAGTACATCCTGCGCCGGCCGTGATCATGCGGCCCCTGTAGCGTCGAGCATGGCTAGACGCTACAAAGAGCGAAGCGGCTAGAAGTCGAACAGCTCCGACAGGAAGCTGTCCTTCTTCTTTTTCTTGTAGCCGTGACCGTACTGCTGGCCACGGTTGTCCTCGTAGCGCTGGCCCAGATGGCGGGTGTCACGGTGCATCACCGGCGGCGGCGCGGCGGCCGGCTGCGACTGCGCCGGGGCGGGCGGCGGTACCGCACTACCCGCACCCGCGCGCTCGATGATCTTGTCCAGCTCGCCACGATCCAGCCAGACACCACGGCAGCCAGGGCAATAGTCGATTTCGATGCCATGGCGTTCGGCCATCTGCAGGGTCTGGGTCTTGCACACGGGGCACAGCATCGGCATTGCTCCTGTCGGTCTGGCAAGGACTCTACCTGCCCTGTGATGACTGTGCGGCAACACATGACCGATGGCACAGGGACTTCCGGCGCGTGCCAGCGTGCCCGGCCCCTTCCACACTGCATGCTGGTTCCGCAGGGAGTGCGTGCATGACCGTCCTGTCCCGCCTGCCCAGCGCCGCGCGCCTGCTGCTGGTGCTGCTCGGCGTCGGCGTTGGCCTGAATCTGCGCGACATCGCAGCCGCCGCAGGCACGCCGATTCCCGCCTTGCCCATTGCTTACGGCGGCAGCCTGCTCGACAACGCGCTGGCCGTGCTCGTGGCACTCCTGCTGGCCGCGCTGCTGCGGCCACGCGGGATGGGCCTGATGACCAGCCTGGGGCTGCGCGGCAACGGCTGGAGCGGCCCGTTCTGGGTACTGCTGGCCAGCCTGCCATGCTGGCTGGGCCTGGCGCTGCTCGGTTCACCGAACACCGCGCTGACCGCGTTGGACGCCACGATGCTGGCAGTGCTGTTCCCACTGGCCGAGGAAGTGCTGTTCCGCGGCCTCGGCTTCGTGCTGCTGGTGAAGATCGTGCGCGCCCCCTGGCCATGGCTCGCACTGCCGCAGGCGCTGTTGTTCGGCTGGGTGCACTGGCTGGGTTTCGGCGGGTTCGACGGCGGCGGCCTCGCGCTGTTCGTCGGGGCGGTGATCGCCCTGGGCGGCTTCATCTTCGCCTGGCTCGACCACCTCGACGGTGACACCTTGTGGTGCGGCCTGGTCCTGCACGTGTCGATGAACCTGGCCTGGAACGTGTTCAGCCTTGATGACGCCGTTGCACTGGGCTGGCAGGCCACCGGCCTGCGCATCGGCACCGCCCTGTTCGCGGTCGCGATCCTGGCCTGGCACGTGCATCGCCGGCGCCAGACGCGGTTGTAACGCCCACTTAGCTTGCCGTGCACGCCGGGATCACTACCGGCTTGCGCATACTTGCGCGCCTTTCGCTCCCCCTGTTGTCCGGAGTTGCCGCGTCATGTTGCTGTCCAAGCGCTTTGTGGAACCGCGCGTCCTGCTCATCGAGGACGCCGAGGAAACCCAGGAACTGAGCCGTCTCGCCCTGGAAAGCCAGGCCTGCCAGGTCACCGCTGTCAGCAGCGCCGAGGCCGCGCTGGGCTTGCTCAACGCCGGTGAACCGTTCGACCTGCTGTTCACCGACGTCTGCCTGGGCGGCATCAGCGGCATCGAAACCGCCAACCGCGTGCGCGAGCACCTGCCGCAGCTGCCGATCCTGGTCACCTCCGGCATGGATCAGCATCGCGTGCTGCCGCAGCTGCGCGCCGGCATCCACTTCCTGCCCAAGCCATACAGCATGAGCGAGCTGCTCGATGCCATCCGCCTGTGCTTCCGCCACGCAGCGGATGCCGCGCTGATGCCGCCGCCGCAGGCCAGCGCGGCCTGAGGGGATCATCCACGCATGGCGTGGATCTACTGATTCCGTTTCTCGTCGGCGTGGATCCACGTCAACAACCCCGGTAGATCCACGCCATGCGTGGATTGAACCTGCGATCAACCGCTGCTGTACGGCCCGCTACCCGGGAACACCTTCAGCAGTGCGCGGGTGATCATGTCCGGGTAGACCGTGAAGTGATCCTCGTCATCGATCACCATGTCCTCCACCTTCAATGATCGCCCGCTGCTGCGCAGCTGCTCGGCGAATTCTGCGTTGTGGCGCAGCATGTCGTTGCGGGTGAAATAACGCGGTTCGGGCTTGACCGTTTCAAAGCTGCCCACCGACAGCACCACCGTGGTCGGCTGCGCCGGCGCCTTGGCCTCGGCCTGCATGCGCGGCACCCGATGGTCGTCGAACCACAGTGATGGGCTGGAGAGGATGTAGGTGCGGAACATGTCCGGGCGCGTGGTCAGCACATAGGCGCCGAACAGGCCACCATAGGAATGACCCGCATAGGCGCGCCGCGCCGGATCAGTGCGGTAGCGCGCATCGATCATCGGCAGCACCCGCTCGGCGAGGAAATCGCGATAGTGCGCCGCGCCACCGTAGCTCACGTCATCGCTGTAATCACGCGGATCGGTACGCGCCGGGTCGCTGGGCGTGTAGTCGCGCGAGCGGCTCTGCTTGGAGGTCAGCCCTTCCTGCGGCGGCAGCCCGACCAGGATGAAATCCTCCAGGTTGACACCCTTCTGGCCCACCAGGTTGCGCACGCTGCGCACCAGCGGGAAGCTGTACAGCGCGTCGGTTACGTACAGCACCGGATAGTGCTTTTCCGGATGTGCGGCGTAGTCGGCCGGCAACGCCACCCAGACCGGATAATCGCGGCCGATCGGATCGTGCACGCGCAGCGCTTCGGTATCCGGCAGCACCACGCCCGACACAGCGGCGGCCGGGCTCTCCTTCGCTTCACTCTGCGCTGCCGGCGGCGCCACCGACATCGCACAGCCACTCACGGCCAGGCCGGCCGCCACACTCCATCCACGCACACGCTGCATCCACACGCTCCCATTGCGGGCGGCGCACCGGATGGCGCCGCTGCCGCATCCTTGCATGGTGCGCAACCCGCTGCCAGTGCGGTCAGGGCGAGGCCGGCGGCGCCGGGAACAGTGTGCGCAGCGCCTGCAATGCGGCCGGATGATAGATCGTAGCGTGGGTTTCTTCCGGCAACGGCAGGTACTTCACCAGCGGCGACGGCGAAGCCTGCTGCAGCAACTCGGCCAGTCGTGCAGTGGATGCGGCCAGCTCCGGCTGCCCACTGCTGGCCAGGAATACTCGCGGCTGCGCACGCGTCACCGCCGGCAGCTGCTTGGCCGCCCCGGCCAGCATTGCACCACGGTTCCACCACAGGCTGGGGTCCAGCGCGATGTAGCTGTTGAACAGTGTCGGTTCCTGCAGCAGCGTTTCGACCACGAACAGGCCAGCCAGCGACTCGCCGATCAACGCGCGTTCGTCGGTAGTCGGGTAGCGCTGGCGCACCTGCGGCATCAGTTCATCGCGCAGGAACGTGCGGTAGGCCGCCGAGCCACCAATGCGTGGCGCGATCTTCTGGTCCTGCGGGTCGTTGCTGGGGCCGGTCATGTCGCGGCGGCGCTCGGTGTTCTCGATGCCGACCAGCAGGAACGGGCGCATGCTGCCGTTGCCGGTCAGCACCTGCACCAGCCCAGCCACATGCAGGAAGTCCTCGCCGATGCCGCCGTCGGGCATGTAGAGCACCGGCAGCGGCGTTTTCGGGTCCAGACCCCATGGCTGCGGGCGGTAGACGTTGATGCGGCGGGTTTCGCCCAGCGCCTTCGATTCGATGGTGAAGGTCTCGCCGATGACCAGAGGCAAGGCGGCAGCGGGCGGCGCGGTTTCGGCGGCCATCAGCGGCGCGGCGGAGACAGCGGACAACAACAGCGACAGCACGATCAGACGCATGGGGCGGTCCATATTGGGAAAGCGCTGAGCATAGACCGCCGGAGGCACTGTCGTTCGCGGCACTTTGCCGATCGACCGGAACTGGAGCACCATGGAGTCGGTGATGGTCATGCAACGCGCACCATGGCTCACGGACTGGTCACCGCCACGCTCATATCCACAAGGAGGTTCCCATGTTGAGTGTATTGATCGCCACCGCCCTTGCCGCCGCCTCGCCTCAGGCCAGCAGCACTCCGGCAGCATCCGCAGCGTATGCGGACTGCCTGCTCGCCCACCTCCAACCGGGATTGTCCGACCACGCGATCCCGCTGCTGCAGCAGGCCTGCGTCGCGAAGCATCCGGAGAGCTACGTCGCATATTCAGAACTGGAACGCCGGATCAGCGCGCAGCGCCGGGCTGACTTTGACGCGGCTCAAGCGGAAGCCGTGCGTTCCGCGAACGCGGCAGCGACGGCCGCACAAGAAGCTGCCGACGCGGCGGCCGCGAAAGCCAAGGGAATGCGGACGAAGTAGAGGCCCTGGACCAGGCAACAAAAAAGGCACCGCATTGCGATGCCTTTCTGAATGACCTGGGTCATTGGATGCAATGGTGGGCCGTGAAGGATTCGAACCTTCGACCAAAAGATTAGAAGCCATTGGACAATCGCATTACCTTCAATGCGCTATGTCGTTCCGCCTCAATCTTCGAAACTGACATTTGAATTCCTTGAGCCACATAGGGCGAGGGAATTTGCGGAACGGATTTCCAACCCCTCCAGCGACCTCAACAAGGCCCACTCCATCTGCCCGAAAGGCGGATCAAGGTCGGTCTTGGCCAGCCGGTTTCCCCTGACCTTCTCCCGCCAGGCTTGGATCCTGGCCACGTCCTCCCGCAGTCTGTCCTCGCGCATAGCCACCCATAGTTCGACGCCGGCCCGTCCCCGCTCATAGCTGCTGCGCCAGCGGAACGGTCCGCCCGGGCCATGCCTGTGCCGGTCCAGCGCGGCAATCCAGGTTTCGTTGTTTACCCACGGGGCCATAGCCACGACCCGCACGCTTTGGGAGTCGATCACGTTCAGCGGGCCATCCGGCCGGCTGGCGAACCTGATCGTCCAGTGGAAGTTGGGAGAAGCGTCATGGCCGGCAGCATACGGCCGATCGTCGCGAAGACCGCGATCACGTCGCCGACCTGCCTGTGCCGCCAGGCGAAGGAATTGTTAAGGGCTGCATCGGCGATCTGACGAAATCGTCGATTTGCCCAGATACCAGGGTCGACTCTGGGCCGGCACGCCGCTGCTCAGGCGCAGAAGGGCAAAACCGCCATCGCCCCGGACTGACCAATGCTCACCTCGTAATGGAATAGCCCCGCTGTGCAGGGGCTATTCCAGTGACCAAGAGAAACTACAGCGCTAACGAGAATTTCAGCGAATCATATACTGGACATGACAGGTCTTGGCAGCGCCGGCACCGCTACAAGTAATAGCTTGCACGGAGCCAGATGATGGACCAGACGAAGTCATCGTTGCACCAAGGCCGTGCAGGTGCGTGACCATCTGCCCCAGGTTCTCTCCATTGTAATCCGTCCACTCCCCTTGCACCTGCTGGATGTCAGAAGGAATCAACTGACCTGCAGCAGTACGCTCACTACCGACTTCGCTCTGGCCGTTCTGATACTCAAGATTCACAATAACCGTAACGTAGGATCCATCTTTGAACACGATCCGCATCAACAGTCGGGCTTGGTCGCGAAGTCCCGTGTAGTTGGTCACGTGTTGGAGAAGATCAGACATCGCTGTCAAAACGTTGGCACCAACTATTTTTGTGATCACGCCGGTACTTCCAGCTGCCGACTCCACCATCGCACGCAAGTTGTGATCGCCGACGTAATCGTAGGCGGTCTTGGCAGACGCACTTGGATTAAGACCCAAGACATCAACTGGGACGATATAAGTCGGCCGCAGAGTACCGCCGCCCTCAACCATCACCTGATGCCCACGCCTAACCTCCTCGACAGCTCCAGAGGGTGGCGTCTGACGCTGCACTACAGGACCTGCAGCACGGGGAACAACGCCACCACCACCACCACCACCACCAGTGCTGTCATATCCGATGTAGTACTGCTGGATCAAATTGGCGGAAACGTTGTACACAAGGTGTGTTCCCGCACCCAGCCTTACTGCTTCATTGCGGAAATCAAGGTCCTTGGTGCACGTATCGCACCGAACAGCTTTCGCCTCGACAGCGGGAGCAAAAGAAATGAACCCCACCAGCGCAAGAAACCCAGCAAAACAGCCCTTCAACACGACCTTCTCCTTGGCAAAAATGCGATCTCTGTCACTTCCGAAGTAGACCACCAAGCCTACTTCTCTCTAAAGTGACAAACCGATGCTACATCGAATGAATTGATCGCGCATCCGAACATCCAGCGCCGTATCACGTTTCAAACTTATTTTTCATGCATCAACATTCCGTCGCGCATGCCAGTGCACAGCTTCTGGCATGTGACCGTGATCAGGGCGGAGTGGCACATGGGCGCAATCTGACACGTCGCCTCGTTCAGCCGCCGTGAGACCGTAGCTTAGTGTCCGGTCACATGAATAAGCACGAACCTGCCAGCTACGAACCTCGCGGATTCCTACGCCCACGTTATCCGGTGACCACCGCGAGTCCCAGCCGTCCATGCTGGTCATCAGCGCATTGCCGAGCATGTCCGGAGAACCTCCAATTCTGCCCCTGCTGCGTGACTTGGGACTCAGCGGGTTGAAGCCGCTGGCGAACCGGCCGCTGACGTTCAAACGGCACGGCAAGCAGAAGGGTGCGGTGATCGTTCACACGGCGCTGCTGGATGAGTGCGGCCAGCTGCTGAGCAAGGGCCAGCTGCGAAGACGATTCGATGCAGCGCACGCACTTGCAGGCGCTGCCAAGGCGGCATCCCAGTTCCGGGATCTGCGGGCTGAGGCCGGCACTGACAAGGCAGACGCGGCGGCGGACATTCGCCCCGACGAAGTAATCTTGCGGAAACGATCGGCGATTGCGGAAAAGAAAAAGGGTTCCGGATTGATCCGAAACCCTTGTATCGCAATGGTGGGCCGTGAAGGATTCGAACCTTCGACCAAAAGATTAAAAGTCACAGGACAATTGCATTACTTTCAATGTGTTACGCCGCTATTCGTTCCGCTTCAGTCTTCGAAACTGACACTTGAAAGCCTTGGTCCGCAAAGGCCCCGGGAATTTTGCGGAACGGATTTCCAACCCATCCAGCGGCCTCAACGAGGCCTATCCCATCCAACCAAATGGCGGATCCTGGCCTGCCTTGGCCAGCCGGTTGCCCCGAACCTTTTCCTGCCAGGCCCGGATCAAGGCCACGTCCTCGCGCAACCTCGCCTCGTGCCTGACCACCCATTGTTCGGCGCCGGCCCGGCCCTGCGCGTAGCTGCTGCACCAGCGGAACGGTCCTCCCGGGCCGTGCCGGTGCCGGTCCAGCGAGGCAATCCAGATGCCATCGTTCACCCGTTCAGCCATGGCCACCACCCACACCCCATGGCAGGCGATCACAGTCGGGGTGTCATTCGGGTGGCTGGCCGACCTAGTCGTCCAGTAGAAGTCGGCGGGGAGCGGCATGGCCGGGAGGATACGGCAGGACGTCGCACTGACTGAGACAAAAGGCAAACAACTTAATAACGCCGACCGAACATAACTGTTATGCTCCTGATTTATAACGTTTTTTATCTGGACATTCGGACGCAGGCCGGTTCTAATCCCGCCGCACCTTGAAGCTGACCGCCACGGTCTGCGGGGCGCAGAGGAAGCAATCATGAATGCCATCCCCGTCGGTCTCGAAGCCTTGTCCCCAGACTTCATTCGTCACCACAGCCGCTTTCCTTCTTTACAACACATGCTCGACGAACACGGCCTGAGCATTGCTTCTGGCCAGGAGCAGCTAGATTCCATGGTCCGCACGAGCACCGCGTTCAATGACTGGCAAGACATGTTCCGGGAAGCAGCGAGAGTGATGGTCTCGAACAACCTGGCCGCCCGCCTTCGGTCGAACGGCTCGCGCAAGCGCTACATTCGCTGACGGGGACACCGCCGATCTACCCGCCGGTCACCTAAGCTGCCAATCGGTGCTCATAGAACGGGTGCCGCTTGTCATCAAAGATCCGGTACAGCGCGGATAGGTCTGCCGGATCCGGGTTGAGCCAGGCATCCACGTGCTCGGGTTTGATGTTGATGATCGTTCGATCATGGCCGGCAGCAGCCACCTCCGGCTCCGGGTCGTCGGTGATGGCAGCGAACGACAGGAGGTCGGGTTCTTTCCCCGCGGGGTCCGCCCAGTGCGACCACAGGCATGCCACCAGCATCGGTTCACCGGTGCGCGGCGTGAACTGCACCACCTGGTTCTTGCCGTCCGGCCCCTCGACGTTCTCGTAGAACGTGTCCACCACCAGCAGGCCGTGGGTATGGCCGAAGGCCGGTGCCCAGAAGTTCTCCAGGCTGTCGCGGCGGGCGTTGTAGGTGCCCGGATAGCGCTGGTCGTAGTTGGCCGGCTTCCCGGCGAGCCGGCACTGGTAGCGCATGGGCCTGATCACCAGCTTGCCTCCCTCGGAGACGATCACCGGGGCATACACGCCGGGGAAGATCCGGCTATCCCGGTCCTTGGGGTCGGTACGCTTCAGGTCGGCCAGCTTGGCCAGGGCGCGATCGATCTTGTTGCCGGCGATCCGCACGTCCTCCCGGGCCTTCTTCGTCTCCTTCACCTGCAGCGCGCGCTCGGCGTCGGCCAGGCGCTTCCGGTTGGCGAACAGCTCCTGTTCCAATACCGCGGCCTCGGCCCGGTTCCACTGCTCGACCTCAGCCCACACCGCCAGCTCAGCCGGGCTCGCCCCGCCCCGGAAGGCGTCGTCCATCGCCTTCGGGGTCTTGGGCCGCTTCTTGCCCGGGTCGTGAGCATAGAGCGCGGCGAATTCCTGCAGTGACAGCGTGGCGCCGGTCATCCGGACCAGTTTCTGATAGGCGGCGGTGATCTGGGCGGAATAGCACATGGGCGCAATCTGACACGCCCCGCCGTTCAGTCGCCGTGACGCTGCAGCTTAGTGGCCGGTCACGTCGATCAGCACGAAGTGGCCCGATGCGCTGAACTGTGTCGCATTGTCGGACTGGGGGATCAAAGCGGCAGCGCCGGCATAGTAGAAGCGCCCCGAACCCGCTGCACCAGTCCCGTCCCCCTGCGGCCCGGTCAGGCGGAAGCCCACGCCGCGCTCAATCCGCTGACACGAACGAGACGAGATCACCGCGTAGCGTCTGCCAGCCGGGACCTGCATGTATGCTCCCTCAGCCGCTCCGAACGGAGCAGTCGTCACGCCCATGATGCGTAGGGGCTTCGCCCAGGAAGCGAAGGCCAGTTCGCCGGTGTGCTCTCGGTACACCTCGATTCCTTCCTTGCCCGGTGTTCCAGTCACAACCGAGTCGTACACCCACACCGTGCCAGCGACCCATGTTGAGCCGGTGTAGGCTGACACTCGCCAGTTGTTGCCACCGAGATTGGTCAGAATAACGCTGAGCCCGAAGTTGTTGTTCGGACCGGTGACAGCAACCACTGGGCTCTTGGCCTGGAAGTCACGGGTGACGAACCGGGTTACTACGATCCCCGACACCTCGTACGCAATGGCTCCCGCCTCGTTGAAATCCCACTTGTGGCGCAGATGGAAGTTGAGCAGATCGCTTCGGACCTGCACCGTCCCGGACGGGGTGTATGCCTCAAACCCTCCTACTAGCATTTCAATGCACCCCGTAAAGAACAGTTGCTGGGACCAGGGTAAAGGCTGGCTGCCCATTGCCATCCACATCCGTGCCCCAGTAAACCCTGCCATCCGAGTACCAAACGGTCGGGGTGCGGCCAGGCTGCGCAGGCGGAGGCACCACGTAGAAGAGGAAGTCCCCTGGTGGCAGAGGCCCTACCCACGTCGAATTGCCGTGCACGGCGTCGGTCTGAACCGTGCCGATGAAAAGCCCCAAGCGGGTCGTGTAATCAATCTCCAGCGACCCGTCGAGATTGAAGGTCTGGATGCCCGCAGGCATGCGCTCTACTCCTCTAGTGATTGGCGGGAGGGCGTTTGCGCCCCCGCCGTTTTCTATTGCCACCAACCCATGCGAGTGGCGAGCTGCCCGTTCGGGTAGTAGGTGCGCCAGTTCCCGTCGCTGTACTCCGTTCGCTGTCCACCCGATGGCGAGGACACACGGAATACGTCCGCCAGAACATCAAAGGCAGATATCTCACCCGTCGCTGAGAGCTGCACACCACCGATCTTCTTGTCGGCACGCACACTGACGCCCCATTGCGCCATCGCCTCCATACCGCTCGCCGAGTACTGAGGCGGCTGAGTCGCCCCTTCGGCAACCTGACACAACATCGGCATGTAGAGGAAAAACGCTGGGTCTGAACCACCATTGCCCTCGATGTGAACAACTACCCGAGCACGCACCGCATCAGCAGGTGGCTTCACCATGACGAAAGGCCGCGGGTACTGCTTTATATCGACCCGCCCCAGACTCACGTTTGAGGCGAAAGGCGTATAGGCCTCGCCTGCGATCGAGTCGTTGGCCCGATAGAACAAAATGCCCATCCGCATACGACAGCGATGAGGGTTCATGTAGGCAGACAGGCAGTAGGTCGTCCGCGTGTCCACGGGCACTGAGTACTCAGATTGGATCCATCCGCCTCCGCCTTGCGGGTAGGCGCCAGCACGCTGAGCCCACAGGGACGTGCGCATGCCGGCTGGCACAAAGGCCAGATTTCCGGAACTACCGAGTGCCGGCCAGCCATCCGGGCTCGACCAGCTCCACCCGGCAGCGCTCCAGTTCGGGAACTGCGAGTTCCCAAGCAAATTCCCGCCGCCTCCCTGGTTCTTCACCTGCGCCTGCATGGCCACAACAACCTCGGCGTCCGCCTTGCCACCAAGCGACGTCTGGATGCCCGAGATCTGCTGGGCCTGCGCCGACTGCGTCTGCCCCTGCTGCGTGACCTGCGTCTTCAGCTCGTTGAAGCCGCTGGCCGACACGTCCCCCACCTGCGTCTTCAGGCTCACCAGGTCCTGCGCAGTCGCGTCCAGCTTGCTGCCCTGCTGGTTCACCTCCGTGTTGAGGCCTGCCGTTGCAGCAGCATTGGCGGTGATCTTGACCTCGTTGGTAATGTCGTAGAACTCGATCCGGTCAATCAGGACTCGGGCCGGGCCCGTAGACCCTGCACGGTTCGTCACCCACACGTGGGACAGGACTTCCGTACGATCGTCACCGACGGGGTGCTCTAGCTGGAACCGCTGCCACTCCGTGGTCAGGTTCGGGGTTGTCTGGTCATTATTGCCCTCACCAGCCACCCCACCCGTACGCACACGGCAGCGAGCCGTGATCGACGCAGTGCCCGAGATTGCCCGAGCAACAACGACGGTGCGCATGCGGCGGCCGGTGCCCGCCTTCATACCCGACCAGCGATTACCGTTGGCGAACAGACCTGGCGACTGGGTCGCGTTCTGTACCACGGTCACGTCTACCGCCGAGCCGATCTGCCCCGCACCGTTGGACCACACAATGTCACCACCGGTAGCGCCCGTGTTCGTCTTCACGAACGGGGCCATGCCGCCATCGAAACCGGAATTGGTGTTGATGTTGTCGCCGCGGTTGAACGTGGTGGTGATGGTGGTATTTAGATCGGTGACCTGGCTTGCTGTGCTGGCCAAGGTGTTCTCGGCGCTCGTTACCCTGGAGGCCAGCCCGGTGATGGCTTGCGCGTTCGCCTCCGAAGATTGCTGTGCACCATAGGCCTCAGTTACATCGGTGATGACAATGTCATCCAGCAGCAGAATCGACCCGATCACGCGTTGGGACTTGGGGTCGGTCGCGTGACCAGGCAGAGAAACGAACAACCGCCCCTGTGCCGCAGACGCGTTGGTCGTCACGTACCCGCTCACCTTCGTCCACGAGGTTTTCGACAGGCTGGCGACACCCCAATTAACAGTCGTCCAAACATTGCTCGTACCGCCAGCACCTGCAGCAGAGGTCTGAACTCCAATGCGCAGATTGCTCTTGTTGTCGACCGGAATCTCAGCGCTACCAGAGGAAAGTGCCGCCCACGCCTCGACGTACAGGCGTCGAACTCCGACGAGGGGAATGAACTCGGTGACCGGATAGCAATCGGCATTTAGATCAGGGCGTGCGTCAGACGCCACCTGAATCAACAGGCCACGATTTCCATTGCGCTTTGCCGACGGGTTGACGGTGAACGTCGTGCCATAAGCCTGGGACAGCACCTGGCCATCCGCGAACTGCTCAAACGTCCCCGACGGGAACATCCCACCGCCACCGGCCAAACTGGCTTTCATCTCCGACTGCAGCTTGGTGACACTGGTCGAGGTCGAATCGATCTTGTCCTCTGCCGTCGTCACACGGGTCGTGAGGTTCTGCAGGGCAGATGCGTTGGCGTCGGTCCTTCCGGAAACGCCGGTCAGGTCGCTGCGAAGCGCCGTCAGCTGCTCGGCCTGCGACGTGACCGTATTACCCAACTGCGTCACGCTGGTGCTGAGGTCCGAGATCGCTTGTGCGTTCGCCAGCAGCTCAGTCACCTCCTCAAATGCAACATCGTCGACCCACAACGTACCAGCCGTGTGGTTCATGGTGAGCGACAGCTGCAACGCCGTGATGGACGTGTTCTCCGCAACGGTATAGACCGCTCCCAGGTAGGTCCATTCGCTCTTCCCCGGCAAGAATGGCGTTGCACCGCCAACAAGTGCCGCCGTCTGCGTACCCAGCCGCAACTTGCTGTTGTCAGGCGTGCCGTTGAAATCAGTAGTGGTTCTGTACCAGCAGCCATAGCGATACTTCTTGCCAGGCTTTGCTTCCATGTCCCGGCCGCCCGGCAGAATCCCGTTTGCTATAGCAGTGCGCACGCCGTTTACACCGTCTGCACGGAACGCTGCACCTCCTGCACGACCTTCCGTTGCAGCAACCAACATGGTCGGACTGCTGTAGGACCAGCCCACATCACGGCCAGCCTGCCAGCCACCGTTCACGACCAGGTTGCTTCCCTGCGAAATCATCGACGGCAACGTGGCGTTGATCGTCGTGATCGACTGCGCCAAGGCGTTGGTGGTGGTGGCGGTAGCCTCCTGCAGCGCCGTCACCGATGCCGCGGTTGCCAGCGAACCGGCACCGGCCGGCATGCGGGCCTCCATCGTGCTGATGCGCTGCACCTGCGCCGAGTCGGCAGCCACTCGGGCTTTCAGTTCCTCGTAGGCCAGGCCAGCTGTCAGCTGCAGCGGATCCGTTCCGGTGTAGTTCCCACGCATCTGCACGGCCAACGTGGTGCGCTGGGCGGCCTCGGCGGCGTCAGCGGTGATGCGGGCTTGGGTTTCCTCCTGCACCAGCGCCACCGACGCACCCGGCTGCGGGCGCCCGACGGCGATGTAGTCGATCAGGTAGTAGTTGGCGACGGTCTGCGCCGCCCCCAGCTGCAGGCGAATCGCATCGACCGTGGCCGGCCACCAGGCAATGTCCTGCACGTCGACCGTGGCCACGCCGTTCACGTCCCACGCCGGTTCCGGGATCGCCACACGCTTCTGCGTGTTCCATGCCTGGTCCGTGGCGGTGATCCACTGGAGGAATCCGTTCCACGTCGGCGAGCCAACGCGCTTCACACGCAGCTTCACGAAGCGGTATGCGCTGCCGTCTACGGCCAAGGCCACCGGCGACTGCACCCACGGTGCGGTGGCATGGTTGGCGGGCCGCAGCCAGCCATCTACGAGCGTCGGCGCGCCGTTGCCCGTCCACCCTTCAATGTTCTGATTGAACGGCCAGAGCTTGATGCTGTCGAACTGCGTCCCGCTGCCGGCAGCGACCTCCGATACCGCGCGCGCCAACGATTCATCGGCGCTCTGCCGCAGTTGCTGCTCATGGCTGATCGCTGCCTCGCGCTCCAGCTTCTCATTCAGGAGCGCATCGATTCGCGCCTGGGCCTCCGCACTGACCGCCTGCAGGGCCTCGGTCACGCCCTGCTGCCGCAGCAGTGCCTCGGCGACCAGGTCCTGTGCAGCCTGCGCCAGCCCGGCAGCGCGTGCCGCCGCCTCGTCTGCGATCGCCTGGATCCGGGCGCTGATCTCCGCCGCCAGCTTGGCCTGCTGCTCGGCCAAGTCCTTGGAGGTCGTGGGCGGGACAACACCCACCACGGTTCCGGTGCCTGTCTTGCCGCGCACGGTCGGGGTGATCTGGAACCACCACGTCTTGCCGCTGCCGTCGCTATAGACGTACCGCGTCTCGGTGGTGCGATGGATTTCCGTCCAGGGGCCGTTCTGGCTCTCGCTGCGCGAGATGACGTAGACCACGCCCTCCAGATTGACGGCGTCCCATTCGAGCACGACGCCGTCGGCCACCGGCGTAGGGGTAACCCCGTTCGCCGGCGGCACGTCCGGTGCCTTGAAGGGCACCGGGAACCACGTGGAAAAGCGCGGTGCCACCGGAGACGCGGACGGCAGCCCGCCCACGCCGATTTCCACCAGCGTGAGTTTCCTTGCTTGCATTGCTGATTACCTCGCGTTGAGTGCTTCGCGCAGCGCTGAACTGCTGGCGTTGCGTACGCCCTGGGTAGTGGTAGACACGAGTTGGCGGAGCAGCTGGTTCTGCTCGGCGAGCAGAGCGTTGCTCTGCTGTACTGCGGCAGTGGTTTGCGTCTGAGCGTCGTTGTTCACGACCAGGTCGAACACGGCCCGGCTGAAGTTGTCCGGCAGCGCCTCGATGGCGTCTGCCAGCGCCCCCATGCTGGTGCCGTCCTGCTGATTGAGGTCGCCGACCTTCATGCCATCGATCAGGCCCGTCACGCGGCCGTACAGGCTGTTGTAGTCCTGCCCGCTGGCGTAGAGGTTCCGACCAAAGCCCAGCGCGGCCTGAGCGGCCGCCTGTGCGGCGCTGGTGTCGCCACCGGACACCGCCCGCTCCAGCTCCTTCATCGCCTCGCCCAGCTTCTCCTGGTCCGTCAGCGGCGAAAGATCGCTGATCGACAGGCCGTACTGCATGGCCTTCTTGTCCTTGTCGATCTGCGCCTGCAGCTTGCCCATGTTGGTGGCACGCAGCGCCTCGATCTTGGCCAGGTCCTCCGCGCGGGCGCCGGACAAGCCAAGCGCCTTGGCGTAGTCATTGGCCGACTTCACCTGCTGGCGATACGTGCGCTCGATCGACAGCGCCTGCGACTGGTACTGCGTCAGGTTGGCCGTCATCAGCTGGGTGCTCACGTCGGCCATGAGGCTGGCGTAGTTGCCGAGCAGCCCCGTCACCTTCTGCACCTGGGTCGCCAAGTCCGTGCCGGCGACGCCGGCCAGGTCCTGGAAGTAGTCAACCGCCTTGTTGACCTTGTCGACTTCCAGCCCGTTGAGTGCTCGGCCCAGCTCATCGGCATTGCCCACGGCCAGCGCGATCGATGCACTGAGCGCGGTGAACACGTCCGCCGACTCGAAGTAGCCGTCGAGCTGGCGACCGAACCCCGCCGCCTTGACCGCCTCGGTATACAACCGATTGGTCATGTCGCTGAGGTAGGCCTCCAGCTGCGCCTTGGCCTCGGTGGAGTCCGCAGACAACTGGAGCTTGCCCAGTTCTACTCGCACGCTGCCGAGCTTCTGCGTCAGGTCCACACCCAACTGCTTGGCAAGATCGGTAGCCGCACCACGCACCTGGCGCGCGGCCATATCGAACGTGCGATCGATGCCAGGATCCAGCGCGCCGAACTGCGTCCACTTCTTGTCGCTGCGGAACAGGCCGCCCTTGGCCTTGATATCCGCATAGCTCTGGCCGTCGAACCCGCCGAAGCCGTAGCTGCCGGTGATGCCTTGGCCTGTGACCTTAGGCGCCTGTCGACCGAACAGCTTGGCGTGGATGCTGGAGCCAGACAGGATCGAAGCGACCTTGTCGTTGAAGCCAAGGGCACGGAACCCCTTGTCGGCCAAGCCGACAGCCCCAGCGGTTGCGATCTTTCCGGCCCAGCTCTCCCCATTGGCGATGTTCCAGCCTTGATCGAACAGCTGGGCGTTCTTCATCATGCCGGCCACGATCCAGCCGATGATCGGCACCGCCGCTGCCGCCGAGCCGGCCGCACCAGCTCCTGCACCAGCACCAGCGCCGGCACTGCCACCACCGATCAGGCTCGAGAAGCTGGAACCGGTCATCCCGGCCATGCTGGTCACGTCGCCGAAGCCGGTAAGGGTGCCCGCCGCGGCACCGGCCGAGCGACCGAAGCCGAACAGACCCTGCCCCTTGGAGAGCAGGCCGGCCACCGTGCTCAGGTTCTGCCCGCCGGCCGCCGAGCCGTTGCCGCCGAACAACCCCATCAAGCTCTGCAGGTTCAGCCCACCGCCTTGACCGCTCATCCCGTTGAGGATCTGTGTCTGGATCGGGATCACCAGCTTCTGCTGCAGGAACTCGCGAGCGAGATCGCGCAGGCCGCGCTTGGCGGCGTCCTTCAGGTCGTCCCACAGGTTGTCGAAGTCGCGCATGCCGCCCGCAACGAAGTCCGCCATGGCGTCTGCGGCATCGCCGACGCCGTACACCAGCACGTTGGCCCATGCCTCTACGTTCGCTGCAGCCTCTTCCACCCGCAGCGACAGATCGGCCGAGGCGCGAGCCGCAGCAAGCATAGACTGCTCATACGCCTCATATGAGGCAACGCCCTTCCTCCTGGCCAGCTCCTCCTTGCTGCCTGCCGCCTCCACGGCCCTCTGCAGCTCCTGCCGCATGTCGCGCTCGTTCATCATCTGCCGGCGCGACAGCTCTCGCGCACGCCCGACCTTGCCGAGCATGGCCACCTCGGCGTCCATGGTCGCCAGCAGCGATTCCGGACTGGCCAGGGCCTTCTTGATCTCAGCGCTGGACTGCTCCAACGCCTTCTGCGACTCCAGCACGAGCGTGTTGTACGCGGCACGCTCGATGCGCCCTTCCTTGAGCGCTTCCTTCAGCTTGTCCTCGAGCTGCTTCTGGCGCTCGGTGGCCTCAGCCAGCGGGCCGGCCATGGTCGCGGCAGCCATCGCCGCCTGCTCGCCGTAGCGCTTGATTGCCTCCGCGTCGGCTTTGCGGTCCTTCGCGCCCGCACGCTCTGCGGCCGACGAAGCCTTGCGCGATTCGGTGAAGTTCTTCTGCGCCGCGGCCAGCTCGGTCTGCAGCCGGATGTACTGGGCGCCCTGTTCAAGGTACTGCTTGACCTTCGGGTCGTCGCGCTTGGAGAAGTCGACGCCGTTGGCTTGGGCCTCCTTGAACCAGTCGCCCACGTCCAGCTTTGCCACCTCTGCCGCGCTCTTGCCGACGCGCGCCAGCTGGCCAGGCAGCGACTGCATCGCCGACGCGATGCGCTTACCTGCAGCTCCTGCCGAATCCCCCAAGGCATTGAACGAGCCCGACAGGCTGTCAGTCGCAGTCGAGGCTTGGTTTGTAGCTCCTGTGAATGCCGTCAACAGACGGTTTTGCTGTTCATACCTTTGAGCCAGAGATGCAGCCGACGCCGTCTGTTCAGTGAACTTGTCGGTGATGCGCTTGGCAGCCGGAGCGCCATCAAGAAGCTGCGTATTTGCAGCAGCAAGTGAGGCACTGAACTGATCCGCAGTTATCTTGCCTGCCTGAAACTCTGCTCGAAGCTGCCCAACTTCTTGGACGTAGAGCTTGAAGCGCGGCCCGCCAATCTCCGTACTAGAGACCGCCACCATCTGATTCACGGCAGCGTTTAGCTCGTCATAGCCCTTGGACATTTCCTTCTGCAGCCGAAGGATCTCACCTGCCTGCATCTCGGCATTGAGGGACTTGAACTTCTCAATGGCCGTATCGGCCGCGCCGCTAAAGTCGACCAAAGCAGCCGATGCGGTCTTGGTGTTGTCGCGGAAGATCAACCAACCGGCGGCCGCTGTGGCCAGCATGGTGATGATGCCGGCTGGACCACCCAGCATGGCGAGCGTCGATGCACCCGCACGAGCAACCCATCCGGCATTCGCGGCAGCGGCCTGCCCTTGGGCCTGTGCAAGCAGGATGACGGCTTGCCGATGTTCCAGGGTCGCCGCTGCGGCCTTGGAGCTAACGGACACACTACCGCCGATAGCAGCAGCACGCCCGACTTCCGCCTGAGCATCAAGCATTGCGGCCCGGGTCCGCAGTTCCAGCTGCTGGGCCGCGGCGACGTTCTGCGCGGCTGCGGCCCGATCTGCTGCCATTCCAGCGTTAGCTGCAGCCACCCGCGCCAGTAGGGCCTTCAGTAGTGGGCCAGAAGCCACGGCAGCACCAGCAACCGCTACCATTTCCAAGTTGTTGGCAAGCGCCCCAATGCCCGCAGAAAGCGCTTGGGAAGCCCCCGTTGCCTCATCTGCCCTGCCGATCATCTCTGTCAGGTTGGTATTTAGGTTGGTGATCGACTGCGAGACACGGACTTGCATCTTCCCAAACGAGTCATCAACGCCGTCAGACATTTTCAGCAGAGCGTTGACGATCTGATCGGCTGCGACACCGCCATCCACCACGAACTTGCGGAGACTGCCGCGGGCAATGCCCATTCCGTCTTCAATGGTCTGCACCAGCTTGGATGCGCCATCGACCATCGAGTTGAACTCTTCGGCGCGCAACGTACCTGCCGCCAGGGCCTGGCCAAACTGAGTAAGCGCGCCCTCCGACGCAGCTGCGCTACTACCCGACATGGCAATCGTCTTGTTCACCGTCTCCACGATCCGCGCTGTCTGCGCGCCCGTTACGCCGAGCCGATCCTGAACCATTGCCAGGTTTTGATAGAGACTCGCGGTGGCGTCCAACGGCTGATATGTCGCTTTGGCGATCCGGACCACATCCTGCTGGGCCGCAACAAACTCGGCCTGTGAGGCGGTGACCAGGCGAATGCGGTTGCTCATCCCGGTCCATTCGTCAGCCCGGCCGATTGTCGCCTTGACTGCCGCCAGAGCCGAGCCCATCCCGACCGCCTCAAGCGTCACGCGACGGAACCCTGCCGCCACGTCATCGGCACCACGTCGTGCAGCCTCAGACATCGCCGACTGAATGCTCGACATGTCCCGCTGCACTACTCGGGCCGCTTTGCCGCTGTCCCGCTCGAAAGAGCCGGACTTGAGCAGTAGATCGACGGTGAGGGTATATAGGCTCATGGCTTCCTCAATAAAAAAAGCCCGCTCAAAGCGGGCTTTCGATGAACATGCGTTGGTCCGTCGCTGAACGCGCTAGCGGGTGACCGCTGACTTACAGATATTCAGCTTCTCGACCAAGCCTGAAAGATTGAACTCTCGGATTACTTCCGACTCATAGGGCCATTGATATGCACCAACAAGTAGACGCCTCCCGCCCGACCGGATCTGTGCCACAAGTGCCTGAGCCCTTTGACCGCTTAGGCCATCGACCTCAGAAACTGCACGATTCTTGTCCACACGAAACGTTGTGCTCTTACCGGGGAAGTCACCGCCGACAACAGTCACTGAAAACCCTTCTTTCGAGTGATAGAAGAACATCGGATATGGCAACCGATCGGTCTGTGGAGTCACATGGCAGGACTTCGCATCCGTCATTCGATCAGTTTCATTTGTGACGACCCAAGCAGTGGCCGGAGCCACAGCGAACTCGATGCCGAATGCCATCGCGTCCTCCGCGTCAATATCGCTCGCGTTACGCAAATATGCGGAGGAGCAGTCCTCAACGAGAACCTCCCTGGCATAAGCGCCAGCCTCCCGGCCGATCTTCCCCCTCTTCCCCGCGTACTCATCAAAGGGAAGACTCTCAAACCCATCTACAGTCTTTGAAAAGTGCTGGAATCCGTACTTTCGATAGACCTCGTCGCGGGAGAATGTGAATTCCAAGCCGCTGAACTGCGAGTAGTCGCAGTACTTCCCTGTGTAGGGGGCAGGACTTTCGCGTTCTTTCGAAGCACGCTCCCAAACAGGCTGTAGTGGGTTCTCTTGAGCTGCTAGAGGGGTCGCTAGCCCGAGCGCACAAGTGAGGAGCAAGCATAGGGAGTTCTTTTTCATAGATCGTCCTTGATGGAAGGTGCGGCCATTCCAGCATCATGCTGGTACTTCTTCAAACTCCATGTATCCCGAGAAGTATTGCCGGCTGATGTTCTCGGCACTGGGTAGCTGGGTCGGAAAGCCATAGAGAGCGGACCGCGCCGCCAGTGCAGGATCGAATGCCTTCGTGACCATATCCCGGTACTGGGGCACCACGCAGGAGCGCCGCCGGCCCGAGAGTGCGGCCCCGATCGTCTCCCAATCCATGCCGCCGAGACCGTTGCCGCGCACAACCGGCGTGGATCGGCCCGACAGCGTGCAGTTCAGGCGACGGTACAGCGCCCCGGGAACCGTATTGACCTGGCCGCCCTTGGTCCGGGCATGAACGCTGGAGTCGATAGTGGCCACGGCCCAGCCGTCCCTGATGCCAACGTCCACCGCCCGGAAGATCGCAATCTCGCCCACGTCCACGTTGGTGGCGGTGGTGGCGATCTCCACGGACACCACCGAGACCAGGGCGGAGGCCTGAGGGAACAGCCAAGCGCAGACGCTGCCGTCCGGCAAACGCACAGTGGTCCCGGTCGCGCCGGCAGCGCTGACCTGCACGCCCGGCGGAATGTTGAGGCCGAGAATCGCGATGATCCCCGGGACGACAGCATCGGCCAAGGTGATCGTAATCGCCAGCGAGCTTGTGCGCCGGATCCGAGAGGCCCTGCCAGGCTTGCCATCGAAGAGTGCCGAGCCCTGGTCAGCACTGAGCCACGTGGCGCCCGTGAGGGTGACCGTCGCAACGGCCGGCATGCCATATCCGATCAACATTCAAGATCTCCCGAGGGCACCCATGCAAACGGGCTGAACTGCCCGGTAGCGGGAAGCATCGTCATCGCCCACTCGCCGGCATACTCTCCGTCCTCGATCAACCAGCACGCTTTCCACTTGGACGGCTGACCGATGAGGTCCGATGCCCCAGGCACCAAGTCGTCTTGGCGCCGCGGTTGGAACTTCGCGACCACTACATCGAATTGGCGAACGTCTCGCATACCTAGCCCCACACCGTCAGCACCACGTCCCCTGTGGCAGGGTTGCGCTCTACCCGACGCACCAGCACCGGCTTGCCGTCCTCGAGGCCGTATCGACCGTAGGTAAGCCGGCCGATCTGCCCGGGAAGCGGCGCCAGTTCCTGATCACCACGGACGGCGAGCTGGTAGAAGTGGCGCTGCACCTGGTACATGCTCAGGACGCGCTCAATTTCCTGCTGCGCATCGGCCGCGTGCCAGAACAACGAGATGACCGGGTCGGCAGCCTCTGCCCGCTGGTAGTGGGCGTGCAGCGGACCAGCACCATACACCTGCCCCCGGTAGAGGCCGGTCAGTTCGTCGCGTCGGGACTGGGGCACGTCGACAACGTCGGTGACCAGGTCCGATGCGCCCAGCGCCTGGCCGTTGGGTCGGTAGGCCATGCGTCGGGTCAGGTTGGGAGCGTCATCGGGCACCATGACCAGATCAGCCGCCAGATCATCCTCCGACAGGTCGAAGGCGAACGCACCGGCATGGGCCTCGGGCGCGGTCACGCGGACAAAGCGCAACACGCCAGCAGGATCCTGATAGCAGCCGGCGCCGTAGCTGGGCAGGAGCGAATTCAGTGCCGCGCGGCCGGTGATGGCTGTGCCCGCGTAGTAGCCGATCCCCATGTAGCCCGTGGCTTGGTCGATCACCGCGCAGTCGCTGGCCGACCACGCCGCTCGGCCCAACCGGGCCATCACATCACCCACCGCCTGCTCCAGCCGTGCCGGCATCATGCCCGCGCCGATGCTGGAGGCGTCAACCACGACCGGCGTCACCGGTGGCGACTTCAGCAGCAGCTGTTGCCCGTCCGGGGCCTCGTTGTAGGTGTTGATCTCCATCAATTCGCCGCGGTCCATCACCGCATTGACGTAGACCCGGCTGTCAGCGACGAACATCGATGTTGCGTCCGAATTGGCGCCCATGGCCGGGATGCTGGCCACCGCGCCGATCACCACCGGCTGTGGTTTCCATGCCAGTGACGCGACATTCGGCAGGAACACACCCCGGTTGATCGTCTCGTCCAGGTAGTCGTGCGCATCGCGCAGGTGCAGCGTCTTGGTGCCGTCGTCGTTGATCTCGATCTGCTCGATCGCGCATCGGAAAGCCGGGACCGCGTCGGCCCGCATCCCGCTCTCGGGGGCCAGGAGGATCTGCACCGAACTGCCAGAGGCACCAGTGCCAGCCATGCCGTCCAGCAGACCATCCGCATCTACCACGACGCACTCGGCGGCCGCTGCCTGGGACACCGGATCACCGCCCCACGGCCAGAACGCCAGCTCCTGGATCAGGTTGACGCCCTCGGCCACCAATCCCTCGTAACGGGCATTGGCCGGGCTGTCGCCGGGCGCGGACAGCCAGTCCACGTCGGCCAGCCGGGTCGGGCTGACGGATGCAGTGGGCAACCGCCAGCCAGCGGCCGCCGCCTCGCTTCGCGGCCCCCACTGCCCGGCGTTGACAGCCAGACAGAGACCACCCGCCTTCGAAGCGCCCAGCGACGCGGCGAAGAACAGCGGACCGGACAGTTGCAGCTCACGCACCAGGATCTGCGCGCCGTTGAGGTAGAGCCGCAGCTGGCGAGGAGTCGAGAACACCACCTGCAGCCCGACAATATCGCCATGGGTCACTGTCGGAAGGCCAGTCGCGATCGCACCACCCGCCTGCAGCAGTCGCCCGGCGGCGAGGTCCCAACCGATACTGGTCAGGTCTGCACCCAGCGCCTTGTTCAGCGCTGCTGGACCGGTGGCGAATCCTACGAGTGCTGCAACGGCGTCATCACCCCACACGGCAAACTCCACGCCCACCGTCCCGGCATCAAGGCTGAAATCGGAACGCGCGTGGCTGGCCAGCGTTGTGGCACCGGTTGTGGCCAGGGTGAGCCCACCATCTCGCGCAGCGAGTACCGGGCCAATGGGTGTGGCGGCGAACCGCCCGAATGTGTCGGTCATGGTCATCCCAGTCCGTCGAACCAGTCCTGCGCCTCGTCCTCATCGGACCGCGGCACGAGAGCGTCGAGGTAGTGCTGAAAGGAGCGTTTGGTCCCGCCCTGGCTGTGCGAGGCGGTGATGTACGCGACGAAGGCAGCGGGCTTGATGTGCAGGCTCACGGGGTCGATGGGGTTCCGCTTGTGAAACTCCCACCACTCCAGGAACTCGCGGCGCGACATGGTGGCCCGCAACTCCGAATCCGGACGGTGCAGGTGACCGGCGAGGACCTTCCAGAACCAGTCATCGCCACGCTGCCTTAGCCGTTTCCCGCGTCGGCCTGCGCTTGGGCGGCGTCGTCGCCGAACCCGGAGTGCTTCATGGCCACGCGCTGCAGCTCAGCAGCCACCAGCGGCTTGAGCTGGGCGGCCTGCGTCACGTTCATGACCGGCTTGCCGTCCTCGTCGCAGATGGTCGCCGCGATCAGCTTGGCGCGGTCGCCTTCGCCCCACAGCTTGCGGAACTCCGCATCGGGCAGCTCGCGCACGTGGAACTGTGCTTTGTCACCGTTCGGCAGGGTGATCGTGTCGGCATGCACGTCCTTGGACGCGAACATGCCCAGGTCAGTGAACGACTGCAGGATGCTCACGGGCTGCTGCGGCTGGGTATCGGTGGTTTCGCTGGTCTTGCTCATTGGCCGTTTCCTTGAATGGCGACAGGGCGCGCGGGCCGCGCACGGCTAACACGCAGAGGATCCGCGCGCCCTGCCAAAGAGAAGGCCCGCCGAAGCGGGCCGAGAGAGAGCGCCGTTGCGACGGTCAGCCGCCCACCGAAGGCCGGTGGGTAGTGACTGCGCCGGAGCCGCGGATGGTGATCGTGGCCTTCCAGACGTCGTTGTCCTGGCTGGTCACCGCGAAGTTCTGGACGAAGCCGTCGAACTGCTTGGACAGCACGTCAGTGGGCGGGGTGATCTTCCCGGCGACCGCGACCGGCTTTGCCGCTCCTTCAGTTTCCGACTTCGGCGCGGTCACCAGCCAGTTCACGACAGCGCCGGTCTTGTGGAGATCTTCCAGCTTCTCGTGATCTTCGCTGTCGTAGATGATCTCGATGCTGGTGCTGCCGGTCTGCTTGCGCCCGGCGACGAACTGGTCCCAGTCGTCGTCGTAGTCGGAGATATCGATCTCCGACGCCTGGCCATCGGGGAAGCCAACCGAGCGCAGGCGGGTCACCTTGGTGACCTCAGCCGCACCGGTGGCGACGAACAACTGGGAGTGCTTCGACTTGATTACCTGTCCCATAGGGGTTTCCTTGCGTTGTGCCCGTCGCCGGGCATGAAAAAGGCCCCTTGCGGGGCCGGTGGGTTGCCGTTGTGTGGATCAGCGCAGCTGCAGGAGCCGCACGTCGAACGAAATGCCTATCGCATCCGTGCCGTCGCTGTCGGGCGTCGGGTTGTACGACTCGATGCTGCCCACGCGCTCCACCACATCGCGGATGGCGACGGCAACGCCGTTGGCTTGGGTGAGGACCTCGCCCCATACGGTCATGCGGACCCGCCAGCCGTCAGCCGGCGGCGGCTCGGACAGCATCGCGGTTGGCGAGCCGTTGACCACCTCCCACGTGGCGTAAGGGAGCGGCGTGTTCTGAGGCGCGCTACCCAGGAAAAGGCGGACGGGGTCGCCGAGCAGCTGCCGGACGGTCGCATCGTCTTCCAGCAGGGATTGGATCAAAGGAACCATCATCGCCAGCCATCCTTCTTCAGCTGCTTGTCCAGCGCCGCCCAGGTCTCATCGATGACCACTTGAGCCGCTTCCGGGCCCTTGGCCTCGCCTGCTGGCGTGAGGAACGGAGACGCCCGCATGTTCTTGGTGCCGAACTCTATGAACCGCCAGTAGTAGGCCCAGCCTCTATCGACATAGGTTTTACCGGTCCGCCCACGCCGTTGATTGCGCTTGGTGTTGGCGTACTTGCGGCGGCGCCCCGTCTTAACGCCTACGGTGAAGTACTCGCCGCCTTGGCCTACACCTGCGCGCTGTCGGCTCTTGGAGTTGGCCCGGCGGGTGACGATCTGCGAGGCCATGAACCCCGATGCTTTCAGTGCGCGGCGCCTGGCGTCGTCCCGGATGACGTTGCCGCCCTTGCGCATGCCGGCCTGGACCGCCCTTCCCTGGATCGCCTTGGGCGCTTCCCGCAGCGAGCGCAACAGGCCATCCAGGCCCTGAATCGACACTTGCTCAGACATTGCTCAACCCCGCTACGGCGATGATCGCGATCTCGCTACGATCGTTGCTGGGCGCGATGCTCTTGATATCGAAGGCGCGACCACGGAACACGATCCGCCACTGAGGATCAACATCACGCGGCCGGATATCGAACCGAACCTGCTCCCGGTAGCGATCTGCGCCGGCGGCGACCGCCTCTGTCGTTGCCGCAAGATTGTTGGTGGCCTTGGCCCACACGCTCACAACCTCGACCCACACCGGTTTACCTGGGCCGCCCAGTGGATCGCGCGAATCGGTCTTGCGCTCGAAGCGAATGCGGTGCTGCAGATCGCCATCTAGAAGCGTCATGGCATCATCACCCTTCGGTATGGGCGCAGCAGGCTCTTGGCGCCGTTGGGTAGCTCGACCGCCTGGGCTCCCACGATCACGTCCGTGCGGTTCGCGTAGAGGTGACCGAGCGTCAGCAGGATGGCAGAGAAGATGCTTGGATTCACAACAACGCCATGGACGCAGGCCTCCGCCTCGGCTGTCGCCTCGCGATGGGCGACAACCGCCAGCCTTATTGCGGCAGTGCGCTCGTCGCTATCCTCAATGAACACCGCGTCACCCAGCGCCTGGCTTTTTGCAAGCGCCGCGTCCTTCATTGCGGCTGGATAGCCACTCCGTGCCAGAGCCAAGGCGTCGGCGTCCTTGTAGATCCGACGGTTGAGGTATGCCTGCGCTGCATCCTGCGCGCCGGCAATGGCGGCCTGCAGCTGTTCCTCGGGGTAATCGGCCTCAACTCGCACATGCGAGCGGGCTTGTGCGAGTGAGACGACGGGCATATCAGTCCTTCTTCCCTTCAACCAGAGCAGCGGCCAGCTTCTCCGCCCCCCAGCGCTTGTCGAACGGGATACCTGCGGCTTCCAGCTGCGCCATCAAGGCGGGCTTGTCTTCGGCAGCGACCTGGCCCTTGTCGTCCTCGCCGGACAGCTTGTCGACGGTATCAGCAATCAGCGCCTCGCGTGCGGTGCTATCGAGCGCGTTCCAGTCCTCCACCGACAGCCCCGAGGCTACGTGCGCGCGGCCAACCACATCGCCCAACGACAGGACACTGCCGTCGGAAATCTCGAAGCTCTCCGGCTGAACACTGGATCCCAGCAGGATCGGGGGCGGTGTGTCTGCCATCAGGCTGAGCGCACCGACAGAGAGTGCGCCGGCCTCCAGCTCGGGCGGGCAGTCATCCCCGGCAACGAACTGGACGGGATAGATCTCGCCTTCCGGCACTCCACGGAAGGGCTTGATGAACTTTGCCATTGCGGCTCCTCGATCACAGGGTGAATGCCGGGCGGCGCGAGGCCGCCCGACGGGTGGGTGATCAGGCCGAAGCCGCGATCTTGAGGGCACGCATCGGCTCCGGGTTGTGCACACCGCCGCCCACGCGCTTGGTGGTGTAGAACATCACGTAGGGCTTGTTGGTGTACGGGTCGCGCAGCACGCGCACGCCCTTGCGGTCGTACACGGTGTAGGTCTGCTTGAAGTCGCCGAACAGCGCGGCGATGGCGTTTGCTGCCACATCCGGGATCGCGGCCACGTCCTGCACCGCAAAGCCGGCCAGGGTCGACGGCTGGCCGGCCACCAGCGACGGCTGCCACAGGTAGTTGCCCTGCGCATCCTTCAGCTTGCGCACCACACCCTGGGTCTTGCGGTTCAGCGCGAACTTGGCGCCCGCGGTGAATGCCGACGGCAGGTCATAGACCAGGTCCAGGATGCTGTCACCGTTGATGCCGGCCGCCACGCCGCTGTTCACCACCTTGATCGCACCAAACGGGTGCTTGGCCGCGTTGGCGCCACCGTCCACGTAGGTCAGGATGCCGAACGGCTTGTTGACGCCATTGCCGGAGAAGAAAGCATCGCCCTCCTGCTTGGCGAACTCCAGCTCGACCTCGCCGGCCAGCCATGCCTCCAGGTCAATCTCGGCATCGTCCAGCAGCTGCTGGGTCGCCGCCGGATTGGCGTAGATCTCGCCCCAGCCGAAGCTGAGCGGACGCAGCTTCGCCGTTGCGGTCTCCGGGCGGGCATCTTCTTCGCCCACCCAGCCCGACGAAGTGCCGCCGGTGTTGTAGAGCTTGGTCAGGCCCGCACCGGAGCAGGGCTGCACGTTGGCCAACTGCCGCATATCCGACACGATGACCAGTCGGTCGGTGATCGAACGATCCCATTCGACCGGGGCCAGGTATCCACCTTCATCGGCCGCGCCCTTGTTCAGGGCCGCCTGCACTTCACCCTTTCGGAAGTGGGCACGGAAGGAATCGGTGTACTCAGCATCGGCGACGCCGCTGCCGGCGCTGCCGCCACCCATCTGGAACGCGGCCATCTGGGTGTTGGCCTGGTCGACCGCGGCTTGCAACCGGGTGATATCGGCGTTGATGTTGTCGACCTTCAGGGCCTGCAGTGCGTCGGCGCTGCCCTTCTTGATCTCTTCGAGCTGCTTGGTGTGCTCGGCCTTGAACTCGGCGAATGCCTTGTTCAGCGACTCCACCAGCGCCTTCACGTCAGGCTGGCTGCCTCCATCGGCGTGCACGGAAACGAGGCCGCGCGGGACGCGGCCGTGGGTCATCTTGGTCATGTGTTGGCCTCTTAGGCTTTGATGTTGTCGAGAAGGCCCTGCAGCAGGGCCGAGGTTTCGTTGCCGCCAGCGCTCGGCGTAGCGGACCCGGCAGCGCTCGGCTTGCCGTTGAACAGCGATTTCAGGGTGTCGCGTCGCATGGATCGAGAGTGGCCGGCCTTGGCCATCGCCGCTTCGACCAAAGCCAGAGCCTTGCGCCCACCCGATGCCTGCTTGGCATCCTTGGTGGCGGCAGCTCCATCGAGCAGACCATCGGCAAAGCCGTCTTCCACGGCCTGGGCGGCACCGATCCAGGTCTCCTCATCCATCATCCGAGCCGCCTCGGCCTCGGTGACGCCCGAACGGGCCGCGTAGACCTTGGCCATGGCGGTGTCGAAGGGCTCCAGCAGCCTTGCCGCGTCGGCCATGTCGTGTCGATTGCCGATCGCCACCGCCCAAGCGTTGTGGATCATCAGGAACGAACCGTCACCCATCAGGATCTCGTCGCCGGCCATCGCGATCACCGACGCCGCCGACGCGGCCAGGCCCATGACCTGGACAGTCACCCTGCCCTGGTGCTCGCGCAGCAGGTTGTAGATCGCGACACCTTCGAAGAAGTCGCCGCCGGGCGAGTTGATGTTCACCACCACGTCTTTCTCGCCGATTGCGCGTAGGGCGGCGCTGATCCGCTTGGCGGTGACGCCAGTGCCCTCCCAGTTTTCGCCGATCGAGTCATAGATCGAGATGCTGTTCGCGTCGTTGCCGGCGGCGCGAACTTCGGGCTCCCAGCGTTCGAGCGCGTCGGGGCGCATGTCGAACTGGGCGGCGCCGAGCCGTCGCTCGGCACGGATTTCAGGCAGCTGCCGGAGGCTCATTGCTCTTTCCCTTCTGTGTCATGGGGTTGATCAGGTCATTGGCCCCGGGCTGGTCCGATTCCGGATAATCCAGCAGGTCGCGGACCTCGTTCTGCGTGTGGAACGGCGCCGTACCGCCGGAACCGAGCGCGGCCTTGAAGAAGTCGGCCTGATCCTTGAGCGTGCCGCGCATCAGCGCCCGCACGTTGAACTTGGGCTGGTAGCGCTCCAGGTCCCGCTCGTCGATCAGCGATCGCGCGACCGCCTGCTCCCAGTTGGTGAAGTGCTCCAACATCGTGTACTGCAGGAAGAAGATCCCCAGCTGCTCGATGCCAGTGCCCCAGCTGGTGTCGCTGAGGAACAGGAGCGGTCGGGGGACGCCGTAAAGCCTGGCCACCTCCTCCACCTGTGCGCTGCGGTTCTCGACGTGCTGGGCCTCTTGGGCGGTGCTGCCGAACTTGTTGGCCTTGGCGTTCTCCTCCAGCAGCATCCAGCGCTGTGCCGCGGCGGCGCCGGCATACTCGGTGTCGAGAGACGTGCGCATGCGCTCGTAGGCCACGTCGCTGAGCGCATTTGGCACCTCAATGGCGCCGCCGGCCATGTTGCCGGTCTCAAAGATCCGGCTTGCTGCCTGTTCCGCATCCAGAGCCAGGCGAATAGCCCGATCTGCCAGCTTCATCCTGGACAGGCTCGTCACGCCGTCCACGGATAGGTCGCGGATGTGCAGCACTTCCTCCTGCTTGAGGATGACCTCGCCACGCTTCTTGCTGTTGAACCGGTAGAGCATGCGCCAGTCGTCGCCCAGCTCCGCCCGCACCGCTGGGGAATCCAGCGGGATAAGGTGGATTGGCCGGCCTGCTGACCACACGATCCGCGCGTAGGCATCCCCGTGCCGCTGCCGGGCCAGCTCCATCTGCCGCTTGAACTCCAGCGGCGTCTGCCATGGATTCGGCTTGATCTTCAGCAGGCGGTGCGCGGGATGCTCGGTGGCTATGCGCTTCTTCCCACCCGACTCAACCAGGTTCAGCGGCAGCATGCCGATGGTCCCGCAGATCAGAGACAGGCAGCGGAGCACTGCCATGTTGCGGAGCTGGTAGCCACCGCCGCCGTGCCCACCTTGCGATCGAATGAACTCCAATAGTGCCGGGTCGTCCATCCCAGTGAACTGGCCAGCTTGGGCCCGCGCAGCTTGTGGCGGAGGCGAATCGAGGACCGGCGGAGGGTTCCAGTACCGGTCCAGAGACGCCAGATCGTCGGCATTGAAACGAGACATGAGGTTCCTTATAGGAATCGAATGCCGCGGCTCTCGTAAACGGAGGTGCCGCGAGCAGTTGGATTGAGTGCCATCAACGAAACCGCGTTGAAGAGCGCCATCAGCGGATCGATCTTTGCTGTACCGCTGACCTGCTTGGTGATCGTGATGGCGTTTCCGGCTGGAACCACCTTCGCATTGCCTACCGACCACGCCATCAGAGGTTGCCCGGCGTGGACCAGGTCGCCACCAGCCAATGCACGTTCTGTCGTCTTGATGGCGCCATTGAGCTTCCAGCCTTGGGAGACGGCCACGATCTGCTTGAGATCGATGCCTCGATCCTCGGTGGTCAGCTCATCAACAATGGCCCCGATTCCTGCCGGGTCCACCCCGATCCCGTTCTCTTCAGGCATCAGGCCCGCCTGCTTGATCCGGCAGATGGCATCGGCCACCTGATCCACGTCCTGCCCCGGCAGCTTGACGATGGTGAGATCGCCTGCCCGCTCGAACTCGCGAAGCTTGGTGACGATATCCTTGCGCCGCTCCAGCACGATATCGTGCGCCCAAGCGTGAACCCAGGCCAGCCACTTGCGTGTTTCCCGTTCACGCCCTACCGCTGCCAAGCCCAGCAGATCGTCCAGCCCACCACCATCGATCCCGGTGGTGATCACCTCGCAACGCTGCAGCAGATCATCCAGCGTCGCCACAAGCTCCGGACGGGCTTGCTGCTCCCAGAAGTCCGCCCCGGCCCAGCGATCCGAGCGCAAATTGAGCCCGACTTCGACATTCGCATGCTTAGCCAGAAAGCCCCGTAGAGAATGCTCGCCAGCCTGTTCGGCCTTCTCGTATTCCCGTCGCAGGAACTCCGAGTCCACCGACACCCCGAAGTTGGGATTGACTAGCGGCATATTCTCCAGCTTCAGGTGATCGCCAGCGGCAACCATCTCAGGTGGGTGCTCATAGAGCACCGGCAACGACTGAGGGTCCACGATCTTGCCATCACGTACGTCCCGCATGCGCTGCAGGTCCTGCTTGAACACACCCGCCGGCGGCTCATCGGACTGGGTCGTCAGCTTGATGACGATCCCTTCCGGGCGCGACGCCAGGCCACCGACCGCTTCGCGGAACATCGCCTCGGCATTGGGGCGCTTGCCGAACAGCCACTCCTCATCGATCAGAACCCAGCTGGCTTTCTTGCCACCGACTGTTTCGCTATCGGCCGCGACCACCTTCAAGGTGGCCCCCATCGTCCGATGGGTGATGGTGCGTACATGGTCCTGCACGTGGAACAGTTCGGACAGGTCGTCATCGACCTTGATCATGTCCCGGGCCGGCGCGAACGCGTTGTTGGCGATTTCCACGGTCGGGGCCAGGATGATCATCTCCGCTGACACACGCCAGTTCAGGATCAGGGCAGTCACCATGATTCCTGCCGCCAGCGTGGACTTGCTGTTCTTCTTCGGGATCAGCATCAGCACCTCGCGAATCAGCCGTCGACCGGTCTCCGCGTCGTAGGCGCCAAAGATGGCCGCCACAAAGTCGAACACCCATGGCTCGCAGGCTTCCCCAAAGGTCGGGCTACCTGGTGCATCGACGATCCGCAGCTGCTTGAAGACCTGCAGTGCCTCTTCCGCCTGACTCGGGTATATCGGCGGCGGGATGATGCTCTTTCCCGAACGCAAGCGATCCACCCAGTCCAGGCAGGCCGTTGTGTAAGCGATTCCCATCTCAGTTCATCCGAGGGCGGGGCGGAGCGGAAGGGGCGAAGCGACCGGCCACTGCCTGGGCCTTCTGCTGCCGCTCCTCCTTCTTGCCGCCCTCGCCCTTCTTGGCGTGGGTGTAGGGCAACGCCGCCGAGGCCGCTTTCACCTGCAGTGCAGTCGCGACCACGCGCCCCAGTGCAATGTCCTGGAGAAGGGTCAGCATGTCCTTGTCCTCCTGCTCAACCGGCACTGACGTAGTGCGCTTGAGAGCGCCACCGCCGGGCTGGGCTTCCAGAGAGACCTCCACCGCCGATGCCTTGGTATTTGCTGATTTCTTCGCGGGAACCGGAACCGGTTGCTTGGGCTTTCGACCGGCGCCAGGCCTTGCGCCGCCTGCGTTCTTGCGCGGGCCGCCGCTCTTGCCTTTGACGCCTGCCATTTGCTGATTTCCTTTCCTGAGGGGAATTTTTTCCGTGCGTGGGAGGGTGCGCGGTCTAGGTCCGAATCGGCTCCATACTTTTGACGCCCCCTCCGTACGCTGACGCCAAGGGGCCGTGGAACACTCGCCGACTGCCTTGCACTCGGGATGGTTTCACGCTCACAAAATGCCGCGCTCAAGCCTCTGCTTAGCGCCATCGTGGCAGGGCTTGCAGAGCGGCTGATGGTTCTTCGGATCCCAGAACAGGCGGTGATCACCCCGGTGCGGAGTGATGTGATCGACGACCGATGCCGCCACTACTAGGCCCAGAGCCCCACACATCACGCACAGTGGATGCGCCTCAAGAAAGCGCGCTCGATACTTTTGCCACCGGTATCCGTAGCCACGCTTGGTGCTACTCGTCTCCGTGCCGCGCCAGCTTCCTGGCGTCACACTCTTAAGCCGTGGAGATATCCCGCCCACGCGTGGAGGGACCGTGCGAAGGCGCGCCATCAGTACGGCTTCCCGTCCAGGTCGACTCGCTCAGGCTCGGCACCTTCGTCTTGCACCGGTGCGCCGGCCTCCTCACCCAGCAGCTGGGCCACCGCTTGCACCAGCAGCCCCACGTGCATGGCCAGCTCGGCGATCTGCTTGCCCTGCTGCTCGATGATCCCGACCAACCGATCGATGCGAGCGTCGGCGCTACCGTCAATGCGTGCAGCCAAGGCATCAACAGCAGCAGCGCGCGCGGCCTGCTCGTTTGCCAGCTCAGTGGCCAGCGCTTCAATCCGTGCAACGTCCATCAGCAACCCTCGTCGTTTGCAGCACCAGGCCGCGGCGTATCCACCGTTCAACCCGGTCCCAGTCCGGCTCCATCCCCGTTGCCCGGGCGAACCACATCACTGCGGCGAGGTAGCAACGCAGCCACCACCGCATGCGTATCGACGCGCGCACTGTCGCAGCCATCAGAACTCCTCCACTGCCCAGCCGCCGCCATCCCGCTTGGGCTTGGCCTTCACCGCGATGAAGCGGAATGGGTACATGGCCGCGGCGATCTTGATCTTGGCCCTGGCATCGTCCTGCCAGTGGCCCTTCACTTCGTGGCAGGCCATGACACCGTCGGCCTCCAGCACGGCAAAGTCCGGCGTGTAGAAGGTGTTGTCCGCCAGGCGCAGCTTCAGCCCTTCGAACCGGTGCCACTGGATCTCACCAGCTGACTGCAGCGCGCGCAGCCGTTCGGCGTACGCAGCCTCGGTCTTGTTCATCTCGCCGGTCTTCAGCCGGCCCAGCGCCAGCAGCCGGCGATTCATTGCGCCACCGGCTGCCGATCAGCTGCGATCACGGCCTGACAGGCCCGGACGTGGTCGTCGGCGTCTCGTCCGATTTGAACAAGAGCGCCCGCGACCTCTGCTCGTAGTTCGGCGTGCGCATCACGTTCGACGGCGCCGGCGACGGCTTGGGACAGGAGGCTGGTACTGCAGGTGGCGAGGTCGTCGCGCAGCTGGAGGCTGCCATCACGTACGCCAGCTGCAACAGCAGCAGGGACGGCCTCGGCCGCAGTGCGGTCTTCTTCATGCTTAGCTCCGATGGTGGCCAGGCTGTCTGCCTGGCGGTGTTCGACGGCGCGTGTCTGGTTCACCTGGTCCGCCACTGCCTCGGCGCCGGCGGCACGCTGGGTGGCTTCCGTGCCCTCTGCACGATCACCTCGCCAGGTCCAACCCACGCCGACCATGGCACCGGACCACAGGATGAAGGCTGCGCCAGCGATGGCTATGCGGTTCACTCCGAACCTCCCGCCCTGATGGTGTCGCTGTCCGGATCGAATGGCGGCGGCTCGAGGCCGGCTGCGCGCATCAACCCTTCAAGCCGGTAAATGTGGCGGATGAGCCGCAGTTCCCTGGCCTCCATGCGGCCAACCCGCTCGCCCAGCCGGGTCACTTCCTCGCGCATCAACTGGATCACGTTGACCTCAGCCCCTTCCCTGGCTGTCTCTACGAACTGCTTGCGCCACCACAGCGCTACACCGCCGGCGCCGACCATCAGGCCACCAACGGCCGTGCCAATGGCCTGCCAGTCCACGTCGACCCCGATCATGGCGCCACCGTCCCACCGGCCTTGCGGTACACGGCCAGCAGGTCGGCAAAGGTGTGTTCGTGCTGGCCGTAGCCCGCACCGGGCAAGCTCGCCCATTCCTTGGAACACAGCGCAATCGCGTGGTGAATGTGGCCGGCCTGCACTGATGCCAAAGCACCCCGGCCCTGGATCAGCCTGATACAACCCTTGTCCTGGCTCAGCGGACCGAAGTCCGCCAAACCCATCTGGCGCCGCAGGCTGTCCCAAGTGCGCGACAAGAACTGGTAGCGACCTGCAGCCGTCGACGCCAGCTTCGAGTTCAGGCGAACCAGAACACGCGGATGATCGCGGTAAGTGTTGAAGAGCTTGCCGCCCACCAGCACGTCATAGCCGCTGTTGTTGGTGGGCTGCTTGCCGTTGTCGGTGCCTTCGGACCAAGCCAGCATGTCGAGGAAGGCCACGACGTTCACGCCGCCAGCCTGTTGGGGAGTGATCTGCGCCATTGCGTCTCCGGAAAAGAAAAAGCCCCGGCTGGGCCGGGGCTTGCGTCTGGATGGTGACGAGATTGCACGCCAAAGTGGGGACCCTGCAAGTCCCCACTAAGCGGCGCGGTTCAACGCGCTTGAGAGACTCTCGGCAGCAACGTGCTCAGCGCTTCGCATGCGCTCCAGCATCCATTCGTAGACCGGCTGCCAGAACCGCTGATAGGCCGACTTGTCGGCGCCAATCGCTGCCGCGCGCTTTCTGCCGCTGAGCTGCTCCAGCCCCATCCCGCCACATGCCTCGCACTCCACCACCCCGCCACCCTCAGGGGCGGATTGAATGCGCAGGCCGTCGCAGGCCTTGCAGCAGCCACAGCTGGCCATCTCCTCAATCACAGCGCTGGCCAGCACCCCAAGCTGCTCCATGGTGTTGTTCGGCCATGCCGCAGCGCGCGCCTCATCCAGTGCGCTCTCTGCCCGGCTCAGCTCACGCCGCTGCATATCCGTCACGGGCCCGCCGCCCCAGCCGATGCTTGCCTTGGCAATGCCGAACTCGGTCCGCGCGGTGGCCAGGCCATGCATCTGCTGGATGAACTCTGGCGCCACCAGGCCGATCACCGCCTTGCGCAGATGCTCGCGACGGCGCGCTGCGCTCTCCGGCCACCACAGCACCTCCAGCAGCTCACGCCCAAGGCCATCCGGCACGTACGCAAGGGCGGCCGCAATGTCCTGCGTCGTCAGCTCCGGCCGTCCGCCGCCACAGCCAGCGTCGAACTTCTGCGTGGTCGGCCCCATACGGCTTGCCAGCAATTCGCGTGCCTTGTTCGTCCTCATGCGCCTTCCCCTTGGTGGTTTGCTCGTGCAGCGCGCGATTGCGCCAAGTCTTGGACTACCGCCCCCCTTCCGAGGGCCTTCCCCTGGACATGAGCGGCTGTAGCCTCCCCGTCATCTTCCGGGCGTACACCGGCCTTATGTTCCGATGCGACCTGTGCCAGCTCGATATCCCGTGGGAGACCGCCGGCTACCTGGTCGATCCCTACGGCACCTGCTTCGTCTGCCCCGAGTGCGGCCGACGGAACTACCTGGAGTTCTTGGGCCTCGATCCGGCTGGCGCCGTCTTGGTCCAGCAGGTCGACAGGCCGACCCTGCAATAGGGCGGCGATGATGGCATCCAGTGCCGCTTGCTCCCTGCGGTCAAGTCTCCCGTGCACCAGGCCCTGGGACTCATGGACCATCGGCGGATAATCCGTTGCCCGATATGCAGCAGACAGCATCTCCCGCGCCCGCTTCTCGATGGCGTCCATCAGTGCCTCCCCTTGATTTCAGGAACCGGCTCAAACTGCTCGTAGGTGCCCTTGAACCGGCCAAGGTGATCGCTGACCACCTCCATTCCGATCCCATCCATGCAAGGAACATCGAGAACGGAAACACGTGCGATCTCCCCACAGAACGGGAATACGTCCGGATCTTCCTTCACCATGACCAACTGGCCCACGCGGAAACCCGCGCTCATGCTGCCTGCTCCCAGCTGGCCGTCAGGCGCTGCACCTGTCCGCCACGCGCCTTGAACTGCTCCACCGTCTCGGCCGGGCCGGTCGCGTTCTTCGCCGGTTTCAGCCGCTTGGGTCGGGAAACGGTGTTGTGGTCCATCCGCCGCTCACGTGGGACACGCTGGGGGTTGATCCTCGGCGCCATGGCCTTCGTCTTCTTCATGCTGCCGCCCTCAATTCGTTCACGCAGGTCTGGTTTGCAATCAGCTCGTCGTCGGAGCCGTACATCTCGTGGAAGGTCCGCGAGCCATCCATCAGGCTCGGGCCGTAGATATGGCGCATCGTCGCGAAGGTGTTCCCCTCCATCGGATGCCGCATGTGGTGCCACTTGCAGAGGGCGTAGCCGAACATGTGACCGCGCCGCACGTTCCCGCTCTTGGCGTGGTTGTAGTCGCAGCCGTAGACCACCAGCTCCGGCTCCAGAAGCTCCTGCATCTGCAGCGCCAGGCAGGCCATGCACGGGCCGGTCTTGGCCAGCTCGATCCGCGCAGCTTCTTCCCTTGTCGGTGGCGGTGCCTTCGACCACATCAGCGCAGCTCCGGGATCGGGCCGGCATAGCGGGTGATTGGGATCTGGCGCATGCCATCGCGCCACACCCGGGTGCCACGGGTGGCGTACAGCACCAGCGGCTTGATCCCGTAGCCATAGGCCAGATACCAGCCGGCCACCGCCACCGGCTCGGACACCGGGCGCACCTCCAGTTCGACGTGGTCTTCCCTCATGCCGCGGCGTCCTGAGCGGAGCCGAGCAGCTCGGCAATCTCAGCCAGCCGCTTCCGGGCGCGCTCGTTCGCCTGCGGACTCGCCTCCACTCGGCCAGCCAGCAGCGCCAGCGGATTGAACGCGGGCGTGGCCGGCGGCAGCGACAGGTATTCGGCGACCTGCCCATGCGCCAGGCGTCCAGCATTGACCGCCTGCTGCAGCGCGGCGTCCCGTGCGCCGGAGTCATGGCCCAGCGACGGCTGGTAGACGGCACAGCCGCCTACAGCGCGCGCCTCCTTCACCAACCGGCCATAGACCTCCAGGAATGCAGCCCGGCCTGCGATCTTGTCTCCGGCTTCCACCAGCGGCAGCGCCGCGGTCCATGCGTCCCGGGTCTGCTCGGTCCACACCAGCGTTACCGCCTCGTCAGCGGCGCGGATGGCCACGGCCCAAGCTTCGTTGGGTGCCGGGTGCCCGTCGTCAATCCGCTCCATGATCGCGGCCAGGCTGAGCTTGCCTTTCACCTCGCGACGGCAGGCGGTCAGCGCGTTGGCCAACACTTGCAGCGAATAGGTCGCCAGGTCGGTGACCATATAGGCTGCAGCTGCCGGGCGGATCTGCTCGCCCATCACCTCAGCCGTGGCCACCAGCATTTCGACCAGCCTGTCCTGATCAGCATCACTGAGCATTTGCGTTCCCCTTCAAGCGGCGCAGCAGCGCCTTGGCGTCGTCGGCGGCGGAGGCGTTCGCCTGGGTCTGGTCCTGCTGCCTGGCGCTGGTATCCGTCACCTGCCGGTTGGTCAGCCACTGGGTGCGATAGGCCTCAGCCCGGAACAGCAGCGAGCCAACGTCGTGGCAGGCCTTCACCACACCGTGTTCGCTGACGTTCTCCACGAACCATGCGGCTACCTGCGGTGCCTCGCCCTGACCAATCCGCTTCACCAGCTCTCGCACCTGGCCGTTGACCTTCGCGTTGCGGACCGGGGCGACGCGGTAGCGATTCCGGTAGGCCAGCGAGTAGGCCGCCCACGTTGCCCGGCAGGCAGCCTGCATCTGCTCCTCCAGCTCCGCCTTCGTCGGCGGCGTCGCCACCGGCGGCGCAATTGGCGGTTCATCTGACGGTTCAATGGGGGTTATATGACGGTTAGGCGGCACGGGGCGCACCTCCAGACCTGCGCCCGGTGCATCCCCTCCTGCAGCGGGCGCATCCCCACCTGCACCGGGCGCACCCCCTGCATGGGGCGCAGCACCTGCGCCCGGTGCAGTACCGTTCTTTCCAGTCTTGCGGGTGCCCTTGGACGGCGCAGCGGCAGCGTTGAACTTGGCCGGCGTAACCGAGTAGACGGTGCTGCTGTTGAATCGGCGATCGCGCGCCAGCAGGCCAACGGCCTCCAGATGATCCATGGCGCTACGTACAGCGCGCGCCGACATGCAGCAGCGCGCAGCGATGGTGCCGACCGCTGGCCAGCACACGCCGTCGTCGTTCGCCTGATCAGCCAGCGAGATCAGTACAGCCTTCTGCGTGACGCTCAGGCCCTGCAGCGGCCAGCACTGCGACATGATGATGGTCGACATGTCAGAGCCCCAGCGTCATGTTTTCGCCCGGCGCCACCGGCCACCAGGTGCACGCGGGCTTGCCGGTGGTGGCGCACGGAGCGGTCGGCCCACGCCAGATGCGGCCCTCTCGGGCCAGCTCAGGAAGGCGGCGACCAAGCATGTGGCGGTCAAGGCCGGTCAGCGCCGCGAGGTGCAGACTGCTCTGACCGGGATGACGTTGGACGGCGACTGCGGCCATGGTCTGCTGGTCCAGCAGCTTGCCGGTAGAGACAAGGTCGGCGGCGGCGATGTGGCTGGACTGCGGATCAGTGGAGCGGGCCGGATGGTTCATCGACGCGCCCTCCCCTTCGCTGCAGCGCGCGACACATTGCGGATCAGCCGGTGCGCCATCGTGATCAGCGAGTTGGCCTCTTCCACCATCAGCCTGGCTTCGTCGCTATCGATGTGGCGATCTGCCATGGCCTCCACCGCAGTGCCCGACAAGCGCCCCACCCGCGTGGTGATCTCCAGCAGCTTCGTCTGGATTGCGCCGATCTCGTCCGACCAGCCACCCTCCGGCGGCGGCGGAACGGTGGCCACGGCCATTCCAAACTGCCCGGCCAGTGCCTGCATCCAGTCCAGGGCGTAGTCGCTACCCCCGGCCTTCTCCTGCATCCACTCGGTCAGCAGTTCGGCGATTTCCATCGTCACCGATTCACCCTCCAACCCGCGCAGCTTCGCGCGCAGCGTCTCCGGGTGCATCGACTTGCCGCGGCGGTCGGCCAAGAAAGCGGCTGCGTCCACCACACCGCCGGGCGTCTTGCGCACCGAGTTGTAGAGAACGTCGAGCCAGTTGAGTGCAGATGTACGGCAGGTCATGGGTCACCTTGGGGAAGGCTGTGTTTCAAGGTTTCGGGCTGGGCCCGGGTGGCGCACGATGGGCGCCATGGAGATCAACAACTCAGGGACGACGGCCAGGGATGGCCTTTCAGGCGGTGTCGACCGGGGCGATGCGATTCGCGTCGGGATCATCGTTCGCGGGCTCAGCAGCGGCCTGGGGCTCAGCACCGAGCAAGCGCTGGATCTGCGGCAAGGCGGGCAGAACGCCCTCCTCTGGCCATGCCGCAACCTCTTCGACGGGAAGCTGCAGCAGGGTGGCCAAGTGCTTGTCGCTGGCCATACCAAGCTTGGCGCGCAGCGCGCGCTTGCTCATGCGGCTATCGATTTCTGCGCGCAGCTGTGCGACTGCCTCGGTCTGGGCTTCCGCAGGATCTGGCCCAAAGACGTCTGGGCGGAGCTGGTGGCGGGAGACGCCAGTGGCCAGCTCGATTGCGATGCAACGTTCTGCGGGAACGCGGCAGCGGTCGTACCAGCCGGATACCGACGGCGGCTTGATGCCGAGAAGCTGAGCAAGAGCCTGCTGGCTCCCTGCCGACTGAACTGCTCTATCGAGGGCTGACATGTTCATGGCATCTATTAGTCCACAGCTAACAGCTTATTGCAAGCTGGCAGCTGCACGAAATCGATTAGTTACCAGCTAACCTGCCGCGATGGACATTCGAGAGATCCGCAGCCGCAACTTTCGCCATCTGATCGACGCCCTTGAAATGAAGGGGATCAAGGGGCGACGGGATCAAGGCGCCCAACTGGGTGGCTTCCTGTCGGCGTCGTACGTGTCCCAGCTGCTCGGCGGGAAGTACATCGGCGACGATGTGGCCAAAAAGATCAGTAGCGCCCTGGGCAAGGATCATGGCTGGATGGATCGGCCACAGTGGAGCGAAGACGGAGAGGTATCCGTCTCACCAATCCCGGAGAATGAGACGCCACCCGGCTATGTTCGCTTCGACTTGTTCGAAGGGGGTGCGGGAATGGGCGCAGGGATGGTCAACCAGGACTACCCAGAGGTGGTGAAGACCATCGAGGTCGCAGAATGGGAAGTTCGCAGGAAGCTCGGTTACCTACCCAAGCCAGGCAGGATCCAGATCATCACCGGCCGAGGGCCGTCGATGAAACCCAAGCTCGAAGACGGCGACATTGTCTGGATCGACACCAGCTGCGACTACTTCGACGGCGACGACTACTACCTGATCAACATCGGTGGCGAGACCCAGATCAAGATGCTGCAGAAGCGCGGCGATGGTCTCTACGTCGTGAGCGTCAACACTGACTTCCCGGCCTATAGGCCAGATCCAGGTGACGTAAGCATCTTGGGTAAGGCGCTGATTCACGCAGGCCTGAGGAAGTTCTAAGTAGCAGGGGAATTCCCAGTGTCGTCCCAATTTGGGACAACAAAAAAGCCCCGCCGAAGCGGGGCTTTTCGTATGAGATCAGCTCAGAGAGTCAGGCCGAGGCTTCCGCATCGTGCGAGCAGCGCTCATTGGCAAGAATGTCAGCCATGTGCGCCCGAATGTTCGCAAACTCCGAACGGACTTCCTTGGCCAACGCAATGAGATCGGCGCACGACTTGGGAGCAGCCAAGGCATGGAGATCAAAGTTCAAGGCATCAGCTTTCATAAGTAGCTCCGGGACATGTTCATCTAAACGGTGAGGTGATCGTGACAACAGTCAGTGTTGGCGCTGAGTGCTCAACTTACGGACTACGTCATCGTATTCCGCCTGGTTGTGGAACTTCAGAGCGATGTGCACACGGCGGATGAGGTGCATGCTCTGCTGGCAGTTTTGCAGCGTCTGACGACATTCAAAAGACAAAGACTGGTCTTCAGTATCCAGCATCGTGTTCAAGGCTGTGTCAATGAACCCAATGCTGTTCACGATATCTTCAATTGACGGGTCCGCGTATGCAGCGAAGTGCTGGAACCCAAAAAAGCGGTGACCGGCCAGCACATCATTGATCGCGCCAATGCAGTCACTCCAGATACCCGCTACCAGCTTCTCAAGCTCTTCTTGCTCGGAGCTTATGACCAAAGCATTCATTTCCCTATGGATCCCCCGTTTAAGACGAAGGCTGACTGGTCGCGTCGACCGGTCTCGGCCCAAGTCAAGTTGCGGGATTGTAAGTGTGAAACCCCCGCTAACACAACTACCCGTAGCGTCAATGGTTGACAAATTTGCATGTTCACAAAATTTGTTCAGATTTCTCGTGCCACCAAATCTTCGGCAAATAGCAATGGAACTTTAGGATCCCTTGTGACACTAGGCCTTTGCTCGGTTCGTCAGCATCAATAGCGTCTACCTAGACTCACGGCAAGTGAAGAAAGTTTTAACGTTAAAGCGGTCTGTTCATCGTTCGTTTTCCGTGGGCCACTGTCCATAGCCGAAGCTTCCCAGCCTGGCTCAGCCGTATCACTTGCAGGGGTGGCCAGCGGGCCAACCAGCCCATTCATAAAATTGTTAGCTGATAGCTGTTGACTAACAATTAGTGCGCAGCTAACGTTATCTCCAGTCGCCCACCATCACCCCATCCCGGGGCCGGGCGCAGGAGATCACGCATGGCCACCCTTTCCCTGGGCTGCCGATCGGCAGAGATGAAAGTCACCGCTGACCACGTCAGCGAACGCGTCATCGCAGACATGGGCGCTGCCCGCCTGCACCTCACCGCCGACGAGGCGGAGCAGCACGCACACCAGCTGCAGGCTGCAGCCAAGCAGCTGCGCGCCGCAATCCAGGACGCGGCCGCATGAGCGCCGCCCTCGCCCACCACTCCAACGCTCAGCGCGCCGCTGCAGCCGCTGGCATCGTCGCCCGCGCCGGGCGCCGCTGGGGCCTCCTCCCTTACCAGGTCGTCGCCGCAGCCAACTCCGCCGCCGATATCGTGCGGTTGCAGGGAAAGAGCGTTGCGGGTGCTGTCTCCGCCGCTCGTCGTGCAGCGCGCGCACAGGCAGGTGCTGCATGAGCGCCCCATCCAAGATCGCGGCCATCCGCCACGCGGTCAGCGCGCTGCACGGCGCCGCCGACGACGGTGCGGACACCCGCCGCTACGCCGACGCGCTGCAGGAAGCGGCCGAGGCCATTGATGCGCTCGTTGCAGCCGATGAGGACTACGACCAAGCGCGTGACCGGTGGCTCAACTCGCCAAGCGATCACGAATCGTTCGAAGCGGCGCGCGAAGCCTGGGCGCGGCGCGCAGTTGCCCTCGCCCGCGTCAAAGAGGGTGCCGCATGAACGCCGCTGCTGAAGTGCTGGCTGCGAAGCTGGCCGGCCGCTGTGCAAACGGCCTCGAACGGGGACAGGGCACCAAGCTGCATGCGATCCCGTCCGCGCAGGTGCGGCGCCATGGTGGATTCGTTGAACCTACCGGCAAGGCTCTGTGCGGAGCAGCACCTGGCCGTCGCTCCGTGGGCTGGACCGCCTGCGAATCGCATCCTGTGACCTGTCCTCGATGCCAGCGTGCCCTCGCCCGAGTCAAAGGCGGTGCCGCATGAGCTTCTACAAGACCAACGATCCAGCCGTGCTGGCTGCGTATGAGCAGGAGCGCTCTGAAAAGGCGCTGTTGCAGGCCGAGGTGGACGCCTTCGCAGACCGCTTTGGCGGCAAGGGTTTGGTGTACGCGGATCCGGCACGCTTGGCCGGCATCAAGTTCACCCCTGCGAAGCCCCGCGACCTGTGGCGCGCGCCTGATGGCAACGGCTTGCAGTGGCCGCGTAGCTCTCCGCTCAAGGGCGCAACCGCAGAAACCAAGGCGGCGCTCAAGGCGCTACAGGCCGAGTGGAACCAGCATTTGCCGACTCGAAAGATCGACACCAATGCCGTCATTCGTGCGCTGGGGTTCAGCAGCAGCTGTGACTTCTTTTTCGAGGGTCTGACGCTGTTCCGCTCGAACGGCTTCGTCTACGCGTCCACCAGCAAGGCCATGCCGCGCATGACCGAGATCCTGGGCAGCGAGTACGAACAAGCCAAGGCGGCGCGCGCATGACCGACCCCGACTTCTTCGCCGCCATGGCCGTCGGCATCCCGCCCATCACCCCGCCCGTCAGCCCGCCGCCCGCGCCGGCCGAGCCCACCGCCGAACAGGAGACCGAGTAATGCGCCACCTCGCCCTGCCCTTCTTCTGCGCCGTCGTCGTCGGCCTGCTCCTCGCACTGCTCCCTTGGGCACTGCGCAACCAGGTCGACGCCGTCGCCCTCGCCTGCGCCATCGGCGCCGTGTTCTTCGCATGGCGCTGCTGGGAAGACCTCCAGACCACCTGGCCAGCCTTCAAGGCCGAAATGCAGCGCCGCACCGCCGAGAGGCAGCGCGCGCCGCTGGCCGCTGACGACACCCACTGAGCAACCGCCCGGCCGGCGCATCCGGCCTCCCCCGCCGGCAGGACTTCCACACAGCCGGCAACCTATTCCCCAGAGATCCGCCATGACCGATTCCGTCGTTGTCGATTTCCAGCACGAGCCCGAGTTTTCCAAGAAGGAAAACGGCGAAATGCCCCGGGTTGAACTGATCCGTGAGCAGGTCGCCGGGTTCGTTCAGGGCTATACCACCGCCAAGGGCCAGCGGCCACCGCGCATCGTCCTGCAGGCTTCAGACCTGAAGCACTGCGTGCGCCGGATCCTCGCGCGCATGCAGAAGCCGTACCGCGATGAAGCCAAGGCGGCATGGATGCGGGCGCGCAAGGCTGGCTCGAAGCAGCCGTGGCGCGAAGCGAAGCCCGAGCCGATCCCCGGCGCCACCCTCGCCTGGTGCGGGATCCCCATCGAAGGCATGGGCTACAGCCGCCATCGCGCGGTCGAAAAGCACTGATCCATGGCCAAGCCGGTCCAGATGGACATTTTCGATGACGACCCAGCGCGCGAGGCAGCCGCTTGGCGCGTGCAAGCGGAAGAGTCTTTGAAGCACTTCCAGTTCTCCGAATCGATCCGTCTGGAACGACACGCCTACTACCTCGGCATAGCCGAACAACTCGAAGCCAGAGCGCGCGGTGCGCGCTCGACCAACGGCAAGGACATGCAGGCATGAGCAACGAATCGACCAACCAGAACGCCCAGAAGCCTGCGGCCGCGCTGGCAGACACCCTGGCAGTCAAGCTGGCCCGTGCAGCGGCATTCGCCCACTGCACCCAGCACTCTTACCTGCCGCAGACCCATGAGCAGGCCAACAGCTGGCAGCCGCATGAATGGGGCGTCGCTGCGATCCATACTGCCGCACTGATCGCCTCGCAGCCGGTGGGCGCAACCGTCAAGGATTCCTTGGCCGTTGGCGGTGGCCAGGCTGTGGGGCAGGAGCCGGCCTTCTACCTGGGCGCTTCGGACTGGGGACACATTCGTATCCCGATGACCAAGCATCGGGATGTGCGTGCGCTGCGACACGGGTTCGATCACGGCGATACCACGCTGGTGCCGTTCTACGCCGCCCCGCCCGCGCAGGCCGTGGACCAAGCAAAGCCCGATCCCACCCTGCTTGAGTTCTACCAGGTCACGGACTACCCGACGTTGGTGGCCGCGCTGGAATCACATGTCCTGAAGCTGATCGATACGTGCGAGCGAAACGTAAAGCCGTGGGAAGACACCTTCCCGCCGACCCTTCTCCCGAAATGGCAGCGGGAGCAGCGCGCGCAGGCCGTGGACTTGGCGCAGTTCCGCGTCCTCGCCGCGAAGTTCGATGGGATGGGCGACGAAGAAGTGGGCGACGCCTACAGCGGCCCCTACTACCAGTGCGCGCAGGAGCTGCGTGCCCTGATCGACAGCCAGGAAATGGGCCGTGAGCCGAATAGCGCGCCCAATCGGCTCACGGAGCAATCCGAATTCATGCCGGTGATGCTCAAGGGCATCGGCAAGATCAACGGCGACGGCTGGAAGGACACCACCACCATCGGTGAAGTCGTCTACGTCTGGCCCAACGAGTTGCCGAAGCCGTATGCACCTGGTCAGTACGACCGCGTGGGCAATCAATGCGGCTGGACCGCCAGCACGCACCAGTACGACTTCCAACCGGCCACGCACGCGGAGGTGCGGGAGTTCGTTGAAGCCATGGCCACGAAGTCGTGGGAGCGAGCCGCCGAGCTGGACCGGCTGAACCCGGATCGCGCCGTTGCCTGTGGTCAGGCCGCCATCATCACCAAGGATTCCACCAATGGCTGACGGCTCCCGCTCCTTCAACTTCCCCGCGCCGCAGCGCTCCCGCCTGCGCCCGGGCGAAATCGTGGTCGACCTGTTCGCCGGCGGCGGCGGTGCCAGCGAAGGCCTCAAGCAGGCCCTCGGCATCGATCCTGCCCTGGCCTACAACCACGACGAGCTGGCCATCGGCATGCACGCCGCAAACCACCCGCTCACCCAGCACCACCGCGAGGATATCTGGCACGCAGACCCGCGCGTGGACGTGGCCGGCCGCCCCATCGGCTGGTTCCATGCCTCCCCGGACTGCACCCATTTCAGCCAGGCCAAGGGCGGCCAGCCGCGCAGCCGTAAGACCCGCGCCCTGTCGTGGGTGGTCGTGAAGTGGCTCGGCATGCTCGTGCGCGCCGATCTGCTCAACGGCACCAACACCGCGCCGCGAATTTTCTCGATGGAGAACGTGTGGCAGATCCTGACGTGGGGGCCGCTGGTGGCCAAGCGCTGCAAGGCTACCGGCCGCGTCATCAAGATGGACGGCTCCGTTGCAGCGCGCGGCGAGCGAGTGCCTATTGAGAACCAGCAGCTCGTGCCGGACAAACGGCACAGCGGCCGCACCTGGCGCCGGTTCGTAGCCGAGCTGCGTGGACTGGGCTACGCGGTCGAATGGCGCAAGCTGGTTGCCAGCGACTACGGCGCCGGCACCAGCCGCGAACGCCTCTTCGCGCTCGGCCGCCGGGATGGTGAGGCCATCGTGTGGCCGGAGGCCAGCCACGGTGCCGCGCCGGGCCAGACGCCGCGCGTCACCGCTGCCGACTGCCTGGACTTCTCCATCCCCTGCCCGTCCATCTTCGCCCGCGCCCGGCCTCTGGCCGACGCCACCATGCGGCGCATCGCCAAGGGCGTCATGCGCCACGTCATAAACTCGGCCGATCCCTTCATCGTGCCAGTGACGCACCAGGGCGGCGACCGCGTCCACGATGGGCGTGACCCCATGCGTACCATCACCGCCGCCAACCGCGGCGAGCTGATGCTGGCAGCACCGGAACTGGCTCCCTTCATCGCCGAGCATGCCAACGCCAGCAACCAGCGCACGATGGCTGCCGACGAGCCGCTGCGCACGGTCTGCGCCGGAGTGAAGGGTGGCCACTTCTCCGTGGTAGCGCCGACGCTGGTGCAGACCGGCTATGGAGAGCGCGAGGGCCAGGCGCCGCGCGCGCTCGACCTGCAGCAGCCGCTGGGCACCGTGGTTGCCGGCGGCGTTAAGCATGCAGTGGCAGCACCGCACCTGGTCAAGTTCCGTGGCGACAGCATCGGCACGCCCGCTACCGAGCCTGTGCCCACGATCACCTCGGGCGCTGGCGCTGCTCGCCCGGCTGGTGCGGCCCACGCCCTTGGCCTGGCCGCTGCCTCGTTGGTCACCCTGCGGAACAACATGGCCGGCGCCGATGTGCAGGGACCGCTCAGCACTATCGCCGCGCAGGGCGGCCACCATGGCCTGACCACGGCATTTCTGGAACAGGCCAACGGCGGCTTCTACCAGGGCACCGGCAATGACGCACGCGACCCGGTCAGCACGATCACTGCCAGCGGCAGTCAGCAACGGCTGGTGAGCGCCGGACTCGCCGAGCTGTCGCCCGACCAAGAGGCCGGCGCGCTGCGCGTCGCAGCGTTCCTGGTGAAGTACTACGGCAGCGGCATCGCTGTCGATCTGCACGACCCCGTGGACACGGTGACCACCAAGGATCGCCTGGCACTGGTGACCGTCCACATCCAGGGCACTCCCTACGTGATCGTAGATATCGGCCTGCGCATGCTCAAGCCGCACGAGCTGTACCGCGCGCAGGGCTTCCCGCCGGGCTACATCATCGATCGGACAGCCAACGGCACCCCGCTCACCACCAGCGCCGCCGTGCGCATGGTCGGCAACAGCGTCAGCCCGCCGCCGCTGCGTGCCTTGGCCGAGGCGAACATTGATCGGATCCCGGCCGACATGGCGGTGGCGGCATGACCGGCGCTGCCCTGGCCAAGCACGTCGCCCGCGTGCTGCTGACCGAATGCCGGGCGCGCCGACACGGCCTCGGCTTCTGGTTCGCCTTCAACGCTGCACAGCGCGCGCGCATGCGCGCCACTAACCCGGCCCCGCTTCCGGCACCGCCACGCGCTCCGGCACTGCCGGCCCAACTGGACCTGTTCCTATGACTGCACCACTGCCCATTTCCCCGGCCACCGTTGTCGAGGCCACCAAGGCATCGTCGCCTGTCGCTGCGGTCGTCGCTGCCATGCGGCGTGTCGATCCCGCCGGCGGCGCCGTCGCCGCCAACCAGGTACGCGCGTGGGCCGATACCCTGATGACCGCGCTCTACACCGCGCAGCCTGTCCGCTGGGAGTATCGCAACAAGAAGGACGTGAGCCCGGGTTGCTGGGTTCAAGCCGACGCTGGGCACGTCTACGCCGCCCACCAGCGTGGGCTCGTTGTCCGCGCCCTATTCGAAACCCCGCGCGTGATCCAACCGGAGAAGCTGCATGAATTCCGGGGGCGCGTGTGCGTCCGCTGCGGCGACAGCGAGGATTGGGCCGGGCCGGATTGTGAGCCGCTGATCCAGAAAGTCGAGCCGCGCACCCGGCTCCCGGTAGAGGCGAGCTGGCTCCTTGAGCCGCTCAAGTGGATCCGGGACGCCGGACCCGCGCCGGTCAGCACGCACGAACGCCGCCGCAGGGCCACCGAAGCCACCTTCCTGATCGAGAAGCTCGAAGCCCACATCGAGGAGTGCAACAAGCCATGACCCAGGAACATATCAGCCACCCGGAAGGGTTGCCGAACTGCGCCGCCGGACACCGCGCGCGCCACATACACGACAAGCGCTGCGCGTCCGCCGGCGGTGGCCACTTGGTGGAGTGCGCCTGCAGGTCGACCAGCAAGCATGCCGACCCCGATGCGGCCATCGCCGCATGGCGCAGGCTCAACCGCCCCGCGCGCAGCGCGCGCAAGGCGGAACCGGCTTTGCCAGAGAATGTGCTGCAGCTTCCACTGCTGGGCTCGCCGCGGGAGGTGCGCCGTGTCAACGGCTGACAAAATCATGCGTCCTGGCGCGCACGGCGATGTGGCGGAGCTGACAGGCGCACACACCAAGCGTCGGCAGATCCAGAATCTGTCCCGGAACGGAATCCCCCATACCATCAACGCTGCCGGCTGGCCGGTGGTGATGTGGTCGGCCGTCGATGGGTCAGCGAAGAAAGCACCTGATGTAGAAGGTGGGTGGTCAAGCAACGCATTGAGGCCTGCTGCGTAATGGGACGACGTTCAAAGGATCCGGGCGCGATCCCGCACATGCGGAAGCGGCCGCGGGGAAAAACCACGTATTACTTCTTCGACCATGGCGGTAAGCCGCGGCGAGAAACTCCGCTGGGTAAAAGCTACCCGGAGGCCGTTCGCAAGTGGGCGGAGCTGATGGCGACCGAAGCAGCTGTTCCGGAGATCGTGACCTTCCGGGATGCAGCGGCTCGCTACAAACAATTGGTTATTCCCAAGAAGCGCGCATCAACGGCCAAGGTCAACCTGGCAGAACTGGCGAAGCTGGAAGAATTTTTCTGCAATCCACCAGCGCCGCTGGCGAAGATCCGGCCGCTTCACGTTCGGCAGTACCTGGACTGGCGAACGAAGAACGGGACGGTGGCCATGGTCAGCGCCAACCGCGAGAAAGCGCTGCTCAGCCATCTGTGGAACAAGTGTAGGGAATGGGGCTTCACCGACGCGGAAAACCCTTGCAAGGGCGTGCGTGGTTACGGCGAAGCGGGCCGCGATGTGTACGTCGAGGATGACGTATACCGGGCAGTGTGGGATGCAGCAGATCAGCCGCTGCGCGATGCGCTGGATCTGGCCTACCTGACTGGCCAGCGCCCGTCCGATGCTCTCAGCATGGATCGGCGAGACGTGCGGGATGGCTTCCTGCATATCAGCCAGAGCAAGACCAAGCACAAGCTGCGCATTGCTATCGAGGGTGAGCTGGCCGAGCTGCTGGTGCGCTTCGGTGCCAGGACATTCAAGCGCCGCGGCAAGCAGAAAGGTGCGGTGATCGTGCACACGGCGCTGCTGCTGGATGAGTATGGCCAGCCGCTGACCAAGGGCCAACTGCGAAGCCGGTTCGATGCAGCGCGCGCACGTGCAGGCGTTGCCAAGGGGGCCTTCCAGTTCCGGGACCTGCGGGCTAAGGCCGGCACTGACAAGGCAGACGCGGCGGCAGATATCCGCCAGGCGCAGCGACAGTTGGGTCACTCGTCCGTGGTAATGACCGAGACCTACACGCGAAAGCGTAAGGGCGACCGCGTAACCCCTACGAAGTGATTTTGCGGAAAAGACTGACGATTGCGGAAAAACAAAAAGGGCTCCGGATCGCTCCGAAACCCTTCTGTCGCAATGGTGGGCCGTGAAGGATTCGAACCTTCGACCAAAAGATTAAAAGTCTTCTGCTCTACCGACTGAGCTAACGGCCCATTGCACTGCCCCAGCCTTTCGGCGGGGTGGGCATTCTACCCTACTTTGCCGGGCCGGGTGAAACCCTGGTGCGTCGAGGTTGCCAGCCAGCGGCCGGCACTACCCGATCTGGACCGCCGGCTTAAACCTTCCGGGCCGTCGTCGCATCCCATCTGTGATCCTTCCCCGGAGCCACGGATGCGCCTGCCCCTCTGCCTCATTGCCGCCCTGCTGCCGTCCTGTGCGGCACTGGCCACCCCGTCCCAGGTCGTCACCGACGACATCGGCCGCTTCTGGGCCACCTATGACGCGGTGCGCGCCGAGCCCGACGTTGACCGCCAGGTCGCACTCGTACAGGAGCGCTACATCGATCCAGGCAGCCCCGGCCTGCATGCGCTGATGCAGGTCCGCAACTATACCGCCCGCGAATACGCCGAGGCCATGCGCGCGTGGCCGCGCTTCTGGACGTCGGTTCGGCCGTTGACCGCCAACGCGCAGCAGGCCAGCGCCACACTGGAACGGGATCTTTCCAAATTCCGGGCGCTCTACCCGGCTTTGCGTCCGGCCACCGTCACCTACGCAGTCGGTGTGCTGCGCACCGGCGGCACCACGCTGGGTGACAAGGTGCTGATCGGTGCCGAGATGGCGCTGGGCGATGAGCGCGTGGACGTGAGCGAACTGCCGGAGAAGATGCGCGACCGCCTGCGGATCTTCTACGACAGCCGGCCGGGCGCGAACAACGCGCAGAACAACCTGCACGAGTACGTGCACACGCAGCAGCGCGAGACCACCGGCAGCCTGGCCCAGTACGCGGTGCGCGAGGGTGTTGCCGAGTACGTGGCCGAACGGCTGAGTGGGCGTCGGCCGGCGCTTCCGCTGTACAGCTACGGGCCCGCGCATGAGGCGGACATCCGCACGCGTTTCATTGCCGAGATGGACGGGGGTAACCTCGACAACTGGCTCTACAACAGCGCCCGCAATCCATTCGGGGTGAGTGATGTGGGGTACTACGCCGGGTATCGCATCGCGCAGGAGTACATGCGCCAGCAGGCCGACGAGAAGGCCGGTATCGCGCGGATGATTGAGTTGGACTATGCCGATCCGAAGGCGGTGCGGGCGTTTATTGACGCGTCGGGATGGTTGCAGCAGCGGTAGCGCCTGGCCATGCCTTGCGGGCCAGGGGGTGCGAACCAAGGTTCGCACCCACCGAGGGAGCGGTTGGCACACACCAGGTCCATCGGGTTCGCACCCACAGGGAAGCCGGCCAGCGGCCGGCTCTACCGAGCGATCAGGCGTAAAGCGTCGGGTCCGGCACGCCGGCCTCGGTGAAGCCCTGCGCGCGCAGGCGGCAGGCGTCGCAGTGGCCGCAGGCGGCGCCGTTGGCGTCGGCGTTGTAGCAGGACACGGTCAGGCCGAAGTCCACGCCCAGGCGCACGCCTTCGCTGACGATCTGGCCCTTGCTGAGGAACTGCAGCGGCGCGTGCACCTTGATGCCCGCACCTTCCACGCCCGACTTGGTGGCCAGGTTGGCCAGTGCCTGGAATGCAGCCACGAACTCGGGGCGGCAGTCCGGGTAGCCGGAGTAGTCCACGGCGTTGACGCCGCAGAAGATGTCATTGGCACCGAGCACTTCGGCCCAGCCCAGCGCCAGCGACAGCATGATGGTGTTGCGTGCCGGCACGTAGGTGACCGGGATGCCGGCGCCGCCGGCCTCGGGTACGTCGATGTCGTCGGTCAGTGCCGAGCCGCCGATGCTGCGCAGGTCCACGTCCACGGTCTTGTGCGCGACCACGCCCTGGGCCTTGGCCACGCGGGCGGCGGCATCCAGTTCGGAGGTGTGGCGCTGGCCATAGCGCACGCTCAGGGCATGCACGGCGAAGCCCTGTTCCTGGGCCATGGCGATGACGGCGGCTGAATCCATGCCGCCGGAGAGAAGCACGACTGCCTTCTTCATGGGAAAAACATCCGGTTGGGAGGGGAAAGCCAGCACGCTGTCCCGCGCCGGAGCTACATCAGGGAACGCTGCGCAGGCTCATCGGCCCGGCTCGTCGTTCCACAGGATTTTATGCAACTGCATCTGGAAGCGCACCGGCAACCGGTCTTCAACGATCCAGTCGGCCAGCTGCCGCGCGGTGATCTCGCCCTTGCTGGGCGAGAAGAACACCGTGCAGCGCTTGACCAGATCGTGCTCGGCCAGCAGGGACTTGGCCCAGTCGTAATCCTCGCGGCTGCAGATGACGAACTTGATCTGGTCGCGGGCGGTCAGCAGCGGCAGGTTGTCCCAGCGGTTGCGCGCCACTTCGGCCGAGCCCGGGGTCTTGATGTCGACCACGCGCGATACGCGCGGGTCCACCGCGCTGACGTCCAGCGCGCCGGAGGTCTCCAGGGAAACGTCCATGCCGGCATCGCAGAGCTTCTGCAGCAGCACCAGGCAGCGCTTCTGCGCCAGCGGCTCGCCGCCCGTCACGCAGACGTGGCGCACGCCCTGGGCCAGCACCTCGGCCACGATGTCGTCGATGTCCCACCAGGTGCCGCCATGGAAGGCATAGGCGGTGTCGCAGTACTGGCAGCGCAGCGGGCAGCCGGTCAGGCGCACGAACACGGTCGGCCAGCCGGCGGTATCGGCTTCGCCCTGCAGCGAGGTGAAGATCTCGGTGATCTTCAGGCGTGGCAGCGGCGACTGCACGATCTCACTGGGGGTGGCGGCGGCGCTGGACGGGGTAACGGCGGTCATGGCGGGGAGTTCTTGGTGGGACACGTGGCGGGTGGGCTACCGTGGCCGGTAACGAAAGCAGCCGAGCATGGCTCGGCTCCACAACAGCAACCGGACGGGTTTGCCGGTCCGGAAACGAAAGCAGCCGAGCATGGGCTCGGCTCTACAGGGCACCCATTGTACGCCCGGTCAGCGGATCAGCGGATCTGCTTGCCGAGGCGGATGGACTGCAGACGGTCCTGCGCGGTGCGCGCGGCGTCCGAGCCCGGGTACTGCGCCACGACGGTCTCCAGCGTCTGCTGGGCCTGGTCGACCTTGCCCTCGCCGTATTGCGAGAGGCCGACCTTGAGCAGGCCGCCAGCGGCCTTGTCGTGGGTCGGATAGCGCGAGAGCAGTTCGCGGAACTGGGTCTCGGCCATCGGGAAATTGCGGGTGGCGTAGTAGCTCTCGCCCAGCCAGTACAGCGCGTTCGGCGCGTAGACGCCGTTCGGATACAACTGCAGGAAGCTCAGGAACAGCTGCGCCGAGTCATCGTACTTGCCGGCCTTCAGCGAATCGAAGGCGACGTTGTAGGAGGTGCGCTCGTCGCCGGTGGCGGCAAGGCTGCCGGCATCACCATGGACGGAAGGCGGCCGCTCGGAAGTGGCCGCCGCTGCGGGTTTTGCCGGAGCCGGTGCGGCCTTCGGCGCGCTCGCCGGAACGGGCGGCAGGGCCGGGGCGGCATTGCCCCCTTCCAACCGGTTCAGGCGGCTGTCCAGATCCAGGTACTGGTCCTGGGCGGACTGCTTGAGCTGGGCGTTGTCGTGCTGCAACTGCTCGATCGAGGCCTGCAGGCTGGTGACCTGCTGCCGCAGCTGATTGATCTGGTTCAACAGGTCCTGGTTGGCACTGTTGTTGTACATCTGCTGCTCGATCGCGCCAACGCGGTCGGCCAGGCTCTGTCGCTGTGCATGCGCCGGTGCGGCAGCCACGAGGGCTGCCGCAACGACCAGCATCAGTTTGATGCCAATGCGCATGGATTACTGCGCGGTGTAGACGATTTCGACGCGACGGTTCTGCGACCAGCAGGACTCGTTCGACTCGGTGCAGACCGGACGCTCTTCACCGTAGGACACGACGGTCAGCTGCGAAGCCGAGCCACCGTTGGCCTGCAGGGCCGAGTTGACGCCGTTGCCACGACGCTCACCCAGGGCCTGGTTGTACGCGCGCGAACCGCGCTCGTCGGTGTGGCCCTGCAGGGTGATGCGCGAGGAGGGACGGTCACGCAGGTACTTGGCGTGGCAAGCCATGATGGCCTGGAATTCCGGCTTCACGTCTTCCTTGTCCAGGTCGAAGTAGACAACGCGCTGGCGCAGGCAGGCGTCGGTGTCCAGGTCGCCCGGGCCGTACAGGCCGGAGGTCGACGGACCGGTCGGGGTGGTGGTCGAGGTGCCGGTGTCAACCGGGGCTGCCGGCTCTTCCTTCACCTTCTTCGAGCAACCGGCCAGGACGGCCACAGACAGCAGGGAAACAAGCAGAACGCGGGTGGACTTGTTCATGGCGATACCTTTGTGGCTCCTAGGCCGATGAGGGGTTCAAGACAGCGAAAATATTAACACTCTTTTAGCGCTGGGTACGGTATGGGGACCATGCCGGCTCGCGCACATCACCATCGGCCAGGACCAGGCGCTGGCGAACCCGCGCATCGGCCGAAACGGCATACAACACACCACGGCCACCTTCGCGGGCGGCGTACAGCACCATGCTTGCGTTGGGCGCAAAGCTGGGCGATTCATCCAGCGAACCCGGGGACAGCGTGCTCCAGCGGGGCGAACCCAGCGAGCTGTCCATCATCGCGATCTTGTAGCTGTTGCCCGAGCCCTGGGCGACGGCGATCTTCTTGCCATCGTAGGACACCGAGGGCTTGGCGTTGTAGTTGCCCTGGAAGGTCACGCGCTCGGCGCTGCCGCCGCCCGCACCGACCTTGTAGACCTGCGGACGGCCGCCGCGGTCGGAGGTGAAGTACACCGCGCTGCCGTCCGGCGCCCAGGTCGGCTCGGTATCGATGGCGAAGTGGTTGGTCAGCTGGGTCAGCTGCTTGCTGCCCAGGTCCATCACGTAGATTTCCGGGTTGCCCGAACGCGACAGGGTCAGGGCCAGCTTGCGGCCGTCCGGCGAGAACGCCGGAGCGCTGTTGATGCCGCGGAAGCTGGTGACCAGCTCGCGGGCGCCGGTGCCGATGTTCTGGATGTAGATGGCCGAATTGCCACGCTCGAAGCTGACGTAGGCCAGCTTGCTGCCATCCGGGCTCCACGACGGCGACAGCAGCGGCTCGGCCGAGCGCACGATGGTCTGCGGGTTGAAGCCGTCGGAATCGGCCACCATCAGCGCGTAGCGCATGGCATCACCCTTGCCGCTGGCGGTCACGTAGGCGATGCGGGTCCAGAAGGCGCCGCGCACACCGGTGATCTTCTCGTAGATGGCGTCGGCCATCTGGTGGGCGACGTCGCGCATGGCATTGCCACGGGCGGTCATCGCCAGGCCCAGCAGGCGCTCGCCCTTGGGCACGTCGAACAGTTCGTACTCGACGCGGTAGGCACCGGCACCGGCGTCGAGCACGCGGCCGACCACGATGTAGTTCTGCTTCAGCGCGCGCCAGGTGGCGAACTGGATGTCGCCGCCGCGCACCGGCTTCTCGACGATCTGCGCTTCCGGCAGCGTGCGGAACTGGCCCGAACGCTCCAGGTCGGCACGGACCACGCCAGCGACGTCGGTCTGCGGTGCAGCCGCCGAACCCTGGTAGGGCATCGGCACGATGGTGATCGGCAGCGCGGAGGCATTGCCGCCGATGATGTCGATATCCAGCCCCTTCTGCTGCGCGAGGGCAGCAAAGGGCAGCAACAGGGCCGCAAACACGGCAAGCCAGCGAGGCATCTTTTTCATGGAGCGCTCAATAGGGGGAAACCGGAACGAGGGATAGCAAAGCGGGAGTGAACCGCTTCGCAATCATGAACCAAGGGTACGTGAATTCCGGGTCAGTTCCAGCCCGTCTTCTCACGCACCGTTAACGTCGTGGCTAACATCGCACCGTCTGCCCCGGTCACGCCGCCCTGCAGGACGGTGTTCGACAGCAGCCCACAGCCTGCCCGGTCGAATCCGAGCACACCAGAGGCAAGTGCGACATCCGTGGGCGTGGGCGGCCTGATGACCGCCCTGCCTCGCCCGATCAATCCTGCGCGGTAAAGGTCAGGTTGAGCGTGCGGTTGAACACCGACTCGAAGCCCCGGTACGGCAGCGGCTGGGCATTGAGCACGGCGGCCTCGATCGAGCGCTTGCCGGCCTCGTCATAGGGGCAATTCGCGCCCACCTTGGCCTGCAGCACCTGGCCACCCGGGATCTGGGTGATGGTCACCTGGCACTTCTGCCCCAGCGGCACGCTGTCCGGGCGGGTCCAGGTGTCACGCACCTTGGCCTGGATGGCCGCAGCGTATTTGGCAGTCAGGTCATCGCTGTTACCGCCACCACCGGCGGCTGGCTGGGATGCACCGCTGGCACCGGCGGCGGCACTGCCGGCGGCATTGCGCGCGGCGGCGACCTCACGCAGCTTCCGCTCGGCCAGCTTGGCTTCCTTCTCGGCCTGCTCGCGGCGGGCACGGATCTCGGCGATCTTCTTCTGCTTCTCGGCCTCGGCCTTGTCTGCGGCCTGGCGCGCCTGATCGGCCAGCTTCTTCTTCGCGTCTTCTTCCTGCTGCTTGGCCAGGCGCAGCTTCTGCTCCGCTTCTTCCTGGCGCTTGCGTTCGGTCAGGTCGATCTGCTCCTGGCGGCGCTTGGCTTCCTGCTCCTGCTTGGCCTTCTCCTGCGAGATGGCCAGCGCGCTCACTGCTTCCTGGTCCTTGGTGTCCGGCTGTGCGACGCGCTCCTGCGCCTGTTGCTGCTGGGGCGTGGGAGCGTCCTGCGGGCGCGGTTCGGGAATCGGCTGCGGCGGCGGAATGGTGTCTTCCGGTACGGGGATCGGTTCGGCCACCGGCGGCGGCAGGTCCTCCAGCTTCTCCGACTGGCGCAGGGCCTGGCGTGCGGCGGAGGCCTCCGACGCGGACAGCGCCAGGCTGGCCTCGACCGAGGGATCGCCTGCGGCGGCGTCGGTGTTGCGCTCGGGCGACCAGAACCAGGCCACGATGAAGACCAGCGCGACCAGCAGGTGCACCAGCAACGCCAGCGCCAGGGGCAGGCCCCAGCCGGGTTCGCGCTGCTGTGGAGGTGGCAGGGCGTCAGCGTGCATCGGTGGCCAGGCCTACCTTGTCTACCTTGGCGCGCTTGATCACATCCATCGCAGCGATGACCTTTTCATAGGCCACGGCACGGTCGGCGGCGACGATCACACGCACGCCCTTGTCCTGGGCGGCGATGCCGGCCAAGCGGCCTTCCAGTTCCTCGGCCGACACGGCGGTCGGTTCCTTGGCGTCGGGCAGCTTCAGGCTGAGCTGGCCGTCATGGCGCACCGAGACGATCACCGGGTCCTGCTTGCTCTCCAGCGCCTTGGCGTTGGATTGCGGCAGGTCGACGTCGAAGCTCAGCGTGAGCAGCGGCGCGGTGACCATGAAGATGATCAGCAGCACCAGCATGACGTCGATGTAGGGAACGACGTTGATTTCCGATTTCAGCTTGCGGCGCTTGCGGCGACCGATGGCAGCGGACATGGCTTGGACTCCCGGGTCAGGCGCTTACTCGTCGCCAGCGCTCTGGCGCTGCAGGATGGAGCTGAACTCTTCGGCAAAGGTCTCGAACCGCACCGACATGCGCTCTACGCGGGTGGTGAAGCGGTTGTAGGCCCACACTGCCGGAATCGCCACGAACAGGCCGATCGCGGTGGCGAACAGGGCTTCGGAGATGCCTGGGGCGACGGCGGCGATGCCGGCCTGCGCACCGCTGCTGATCATGTCGTGCATGGTCACCATGATGCCGAACACGGTGCCGACCAGTCCTACGTAAGGCGCGGTCGAGCCGATGTTGGCCAGCAGCTCCAGGTTGCGCTCGAGCTGGTCCACTTCGCGGGTGTAGGTGGTGCGCATGGCACGCTGCGCGCCTTCCAGCTGCGCGCGGCCATCCAGGCGACGCTTGTCGCGCAGGCGGGTGTATTCGCGGAAACCGGCTTCGAAGATGGCTTCCAGGCCGCCGACATTGCGGCTGCGATCGGTGGCCGAGCTGTACAGCTTGCCCAGGTCCGCACCGGACCAGAAGCGGTTCTCGAACTCGTCGGCTTCGCGGGTGGCCTGCTTGAACACGCGGGCCTTGCGGAAAATGATCACCCAGCTGACGAACGAGCCGACCAGCAGCAGCAGCACGATGATCTTCACCGGCAGGCTGGCCTTGGCCATCAGTTCGAGGTAGTTGATGCCGCCGCCGGTGGTGGCCTGGGCAAGGGTCTGTGTCGCGGCGTTGCTGACGTCGGCCGGCAGTGCCTCGGTGACCGTGGCCTGCAGGGCCAGGAGCGTTGCGATCATCCGTTGTTCCTCAGTGTTCGGATTCGGGGTGGAGGTGGGGTTGCAGCACGGCAAGGACGGCCTCGTCCATGCCACGCGGGCGGAAACTGGCCGCTTCCAGTGCGGCGATGCGGACCTGCGCCGACAGCAGCAGCTCGCCGTCGCGCAGGATCTGCTGGTCGAAGACCATGCTGGCCTTCTTCAGCTGGACCAGGCGGGCACTCACCTGCAGGGTGTCATCCAGCCGTGCCGGCTTGATGAAATCCATCTGCATCGAGCGCACCGCGAAGACCATCCCATGCTCGGCGCGCATGCGCTCCTGGCCGTAGCCCAGCGCACGCATCCATTCGGTCCGGGCCCGTTCCATGAAGGCCACGTAGCGGGCGTGGTAAACCACGCCACCTGCGTCGGTATCTTCCCAGTAAATGCGTGTCGGCCAACTGAATCGGGGCTCAACCGACATCGGGAACCTCCGCGAACAGGTCCTGCGGCGGGTTCTTCGGCTTCAGGCCCATGTGCCGGTAGGCCTTGTGGGTGGCCATGCGGCCGCGCGCGGTACGCACCAGGAAACCCTGCTGGATCAGGTACGGCTCGACCACGTCTTCCAGCGTGCCGCGCTCTTCGGACAGTGCCGCGGCCAGCGATTCGATGCCGACCGGGCCGCCATCGAAGTAGTCGACCATGGTCTTGAGCAGACGGCGGTCAAGCTCGTCGAAGCCCTCCGGGTCGACCTTCAGCATCTGCATGGCAGCCTGTGCCACGGCCTCGTCGATGTGGCCGCCGGCCTTGACCTGCGCGTAGTCGCGCACGCGGCGCAGCAGGCGGTTGGCGATACGCGGGGTGCCACGCGCGCGGCGCGCGATCTCCCCTGCCCCATCGGCGGTGCAGTCGATGGCCAGAATGGCCGCCGAGCGGCGCACGATCCGGGTCAGCTCCTCGACGCTGTAGAACTCCAGGCGCTGGACGATGCCGAAGCGGTCGCGCAGCGGCGCGGTCAGCAGGCCGGCACGGGTGGTGGCACCGATCAGGGTGAACGGCGGCAGGTCGATCTTGATCGAGCGGGCGGCGGGGCCTTCGCCGATCATGATGTCGATCTGGAAATCTTCCATCGCCGGGTACAGCACTTCCTCGACCACCGGCGACAGGCGATGGATCTCGTCGATGAAGAGCACATCGTGCGGCTGCAGGTTGGTCAGCAGCGCGGCGAGGTCACCGGCCTTCTCGATCACCGGGCCGGAGGTCACGCGCAGGGCCACGCCCAGTTCGTTGGCGATGACATGACTGAGGGTGGTCTTGCCCAGGCCGGGCGGCCCGAAGATCAGCACGTGGTCGAGCGCGTCGCCACGCCCCTTGGCCGCCTGGATGTAGATCTCCATCTGCTCGCGCACCGGCACCTGGCCGAGGTAGTCGGCAAGGCGCTTGGGGCGGATGCTGGCGTCGGCGGCGTCATCCTCGCGGGTGGCGCCGGCGCCGATGATGCGGTCGTCGGTCATGTGCTGATTATGCGGCAAAAGTACGGGTTTCGGCCGGGCTGCGCCCGGCACCCGCAAAGGCAACTGCCGGGGCAACAGCCGGAGCAACAGCCGGAGCAACAGCCAAAGCTGGCTTCCTGGGGGATGCCGGGGTGGGTCCGGTTGCGGGGGACGCTGCAAGTACGTCCATGTAAGCTCGGTCGCCGCATCCATGCGGCTCACGCCCCCGCAACCGGACCCACCCCGCCTTCGACAGATCTCCGCAATCTGCCGGAATGGCATGGCCGGCTCTGCCTGCTCTTGGTGGGTGTCGACCTTGGTCGACACGGTAGATCCACGCCATGCGTGGATGGATCTCTGGATGAATCGACGGTGGAGATTAAATCTCCACCTGCGCACCGAGTTCCACCAGCCGGTTACCCGGAATCCGGAAGAAGCCGGTCGCAGGAGCAGCATTCCTGTGCATCAGCGCGAACAGCTTGTCGCGCCAGATCGGCATGCCGCGATTGGCGGTGGCCACGATGGTCTCGCGGCTGGCGAAGAAGGTGGTGTCCATCGGGTCGAAATAGATGCCACCGTGGTCGCACGAGCGCATCAGCGCCAGCGGCACGTCCGGGGTTTCCATGAAGCCGAAGCGCACGTAGACGCGATAGAACTCGTCGCCTACCGATTCGATCTTCAGTCGCTGCCCTTCCATCGCATACGGAATCGGCAGGGTTTCCACGTGCAGGAACACGTTGCGCTCGTGCAGCACCTTGTTGTGCTTGAGGTTGTGCATCAGCGCATGCGGGGCCACGGTCGGGTCGGCGGTGAGGAATACCGCAGTGCCCGGCACGCGTACCGGCGGTGCCAGCATCAGGCCCGGCAGGAAGGTATCCAGGCGGATGCCGTCCTTGCGGATCTCATCGCGCAGCAGCTCGCGGCCACGGCGCCAGGTACGCATCATGGTGAACAGGAAGATGCCCAGCACCACCGGGAACCAGGCGCCCTGCAGCAGCTTGGCGCCGTTGGCGATGACGAAACCGAGGTCGATGATGAAGAACACCACGCACAGCGGCAGGATCCACTTGCGGGCCTTCGGCCACAGCGAGCGTGCCACCAGGGCCAGCAACAGGGTGTCGATCAGCATCGTCGCCGACACGGAGATGCCGTAGGCCACGGCCAGGTTGGACGAGCTGCGGAAGGCCAGCACCAGGCCGATCACCATCACCGCGATGCCCCAGTTGATGCCCGGGATGTAGATCTGGCCGATGGTGTCGTGCGAGGTGTGCTTGATGCGCATGCGCGGGATGTAGCCCAGCTGCATGGCCTGGCGCGAGACCGAGAACGCACCGGTGATGACCGACTGCGAGGCGATCACCGCGGCCATGGTGGCCAGGATGATCATCGGATACAGCGCCCACGGCGGCACCGCCTCGAAGAAGGGGTTCTTCAGCGCCTCTGGGTGGTTGAGCACCAGTGCGCCCTGCCCCAGGTAGTTCAGCACCAGGCACGGCAGAACGAAGAAATACCAGGCGTGGCGGATCGGCTTGGCGCCGAAATGGCCCATGTCGGCGTACAGCGCTTCGCCGCCGGTCACTGCCAGCACCACCGCGCCGAGGATGAAGATGCCGTGCCAGCTGTGCTCCATGAAGAAGCGGATCGCCCACCAGGGGTTGAAGGCCTTCAGCACTTCCGGCGCGTCGACGATGTTGTAGATACCGATCGCGGCCAGCGAAATGAACCAGACCGACGTGATGGGGCCGAAGGCCTTGCCGATCTTCTCGGTGCCAAAGCGCTGCGCGGCAAACACCATCAGCAGTACCACCACGGTGATCGGCACGATGAAGGCATGCAGGCCCGGCGCGGCCACCTCCAGGCCTTCGACGGCGCCCAGCACCGAAATCGCCGGCGTGATCACGCCATCGCCGAAGAACAGCGAGGCACCGAAAATGCCGAGGATGCCGACCACGTACGCCGAGCGTGACCCGTTGCGCAGCGTGCGCTGGGTCAGCGCCATCAGCGCCATGATGCCGCCTTCGCCGTCATTGTCGGCGCGCATGATGATGGTCACGTACTTCAGCGTGACCACGATGTTCAGTGCCCAGAACGCCAGCGAGAGCACGCCCAGTACCGTGTCGTGGTCGCTGTTGAGCCCGTAGTGCGGCGAGAACGCCTCCTTCAGGGTGTACAGCGGGCTGGTACCGATATCGCCGAAGACCACGCCGATCGCACCGATGATCAGCGCCATGCCTCCGGCTGGAGGGGCGTGACCATGGCCGCCTGGGGCGGCGGCGTGCGGGGTTTGACTGCTGGACATGGGACTCCTGGCGAAGCTCAGGCGGTGGGTTGGGGGAAAGAAAGGCAGGTCAGCGCAGCGCCGACTGCAGCGCCTTGCGGATCACGGTGGCCACTTCGTCGCCCTCATTGAAGGCGTCGCGGGCCATGCGCGCGGCTTCGGCCGGCTTGTAGCCCAGCTGCTGCAACGCCACGGTCGCATCGGACAGCGGGTCGGCCGGAGCCGGGCCACTGCCGGTGGGCAGCGCGCCGCCGGCACCGAACTGGGCGGCGCGGTCACGCAGCTCCAGCACCATGCGCTCGGCGGTCTTCTTGCCGATGCCCGGAATGCGGGTCAGCGCGGTGATGTCACCGGCCTGGACCATGCGCGCGAACTCCTCGACGGTGACGCCGGACAGCACGGCCAGCGCGATCTTCGCGCCGATGCCACTGACCTTCTGCACGTCGCGGAACAGGCGCCGCTCGCCCTCGCGCAGGAAGCCGTACAGCGAGACGCTGTCTTCCTTCTGCGCGTAATGGGTGTACAGGGTGACCTCGCGGCCGAGCTCGGGCAGGTCATAGAAGGTGCTCATCGGCGCCTCCAGCTCGTAGCCCACTCCGTTCACGTCCACCACCAGCCACGGCGGCGCCTTGTAGGCGACGATGCCGCGCAGTCGACCGATCATTGCGTGCAGCTCCTCATTTGCGGCCCCACGCCTGGCGGGCACTGAGCCCCAGGCGGTTGGCCGTCGCCCTTACGTGGGCATGGGTGATCGCCACCGCCAACGCGTCGGCCGCGTCGGCCTGCAGCTTGGTTTTCAGGTTGAGCATGAGCCCGACCATGTGTTGAACCTGTTGCTTTTCGGCGCCACCACGCCCGACCACCGCCAGCTTGATCTCGCTGGCGGCATATTCATGCACCGGCAGGTCGCGCAGCACCACGGCGGAAATCGCCGCGCCACGGGCCTGGCCCAGCTTCAGTGCCGAATCGGGGTTGCGGGCCATGAACACGCGTTCGATGGCCACTTCCTGCGGCTGGTACTCGCGGCACAGGTCAGCCAGGCCCAGCACCAGCAGCTTCATGCGCTGCGGGAAGTCGTCGGCGCCCAGCAGCACCAGCGGCTGGTGATGCACGTGGCTGACCTTTCCGGTGGCGTCGACATCAATGATGCCGACCCCGGTCCGCTGCGAACCGGGGTCGATGCCGAGGATGCGGGTCATGCTGCACTCCTGGCGGGGTGGAACGGAAAGCGCTGGCAGGCGTATGGGCTCATGACTGTCCGCGGTGACCGTTCAACGGCCCGCGCCCAGGCCGTCGTGGACGGCTCAGGCGTAGGCGTCGGCGCCGAGTTCGGCGTTGGAATACACGTCCTGCACATCGTCCAGGTCTTCAAGCATGTCCAGCAGCTTCTTGACCTGCAGGGCAACCTCGCCCTCGACCTTGATGTCGTTGTCCGCGCGGAAGGTGATTTCGGCGTGGTCGGCGACATGGCCGGCGGCGGCCATTGCGTCCTTGACCGCGTTGAACGCGTCAGGGCTGGTGACCACGTCGATCGCGCCGTCTTCCGGGTAGACCACGATGTCGTCGGCGCCGGCCTCGATGGCGACCTCGGTGATGGCTTCCTCGTCGACGCCCGGGGCGAAGCTGAGCACGCCCAGGCGCTTGAACATGAAGGCCACCGAGCCTTCGGTGCCCATGTTGCCGCCGCACTTGCTGAACGCATGGCGGACATCGGCCACGGTGCGCACGCGGTTGTCGGTCAGGCAGTCGACGATCACTGCCACGCCGCCCGGGGCATAGCCCTCGTAGCGGATTTCCTCGTAATCGACGCCTTCCAGTTCACCGGTGGCCTTCTTGATGGCGCGCTCGATCACGTCCTTGGACATGTTCACGGCCAGGCCCTTGTCCATCGCCACGCGCAGGCGCGGGTTGTTGTTGGGGTCGCCTCCACCGCCGCGCGCGGCAACGCCGATCTCACGGATGATCTTGGTGAAAATCTTGCCGCGCTTCGCGTCGGACGCGTTCTTGCGGGCTTCGATGGAGGGGCCTCTACCCATGGGTGCTACCGTCTGGCTGCTTCAGGATCAAGGCGCGGATTCTACCTGATCGGGCGCTGCAACCGTGTCTAGGCCCGATGGATGCCGCTGCGCTCGCCGGGCATGGCCCGGCGCTACCGCTGGCGATCTGGCGGTGCTTTTCCCGGTAGCGCCGGGCCATGCCCGGCGAAGAGCGTGCGAACCAACGGTTCGCACCCACCCTGGTGCCGTTCGCACCCACCCTGGCAGGCCGTTCGCTCCCACCAACTTACGCGGCGGCGACGTCGCGGCTGTGGTCGAAACGGCCATGGCGCAGGAAATGGGCGGTCTGCCGTGCGGCGTCGGGCGACACCACCAGGCCACTGTGGCTGGTGCGGACCACGCAATGGTCGGCCAGGCCCGGCAGGCGCGTCTCAGCCAGGGCCACGGTGCCGTCGGAGGCATCGTCGATGGCCCCCAGCAGGCTGCCCAGCCCATGCGGCACCGAACCGGCGATCAGGCCAACCTCGGCCCTGCCCTGCCAGTCCGGCAGGCCATCCAGCAGCAGGTCGCTGCTGCGCCCCAACGCGAGGCCCCAGCCGTGCTCGGACAACGAACGCGCAGTGCCACTGCCGCGCAGCGGCGAGCCCAGGCAGACCACGCGCTGCACATCCAGCTGCGGCTGGCGGCGCAAGGCCTCCAGCGCCAGCAATCCCCCCAGGCTGTGTCCGACCAGCGACAACGGGCCGGCATCGGTCAGCCGCTCCAGCAGCTGCGGCACGGCCACGTCGGGACCACCGAATACCGAGGAATAGCCGAACGCGTGCACCTGGAAACCACGTGCGCGCAGGCGCCAGGCCAGCGGCCCGACCCAGGCACGGGCATTCCAGATGCCATGCAGCAGCAATACGGGGGGAGTCATGCAAACAGCCTGGCGGTCAGCGGGGCGGGAACGTACGGTGATTGAACACGCGCGCGCAGCAAGCGGCGGTGAACGTCAGGCTGCGCGCGGTGTGCGGCGCAGGATGAATTCAAGATCGTGGGTGTCGCCGACCGGGAACAGATATTCGCCCGCCTTCTCGAATCCATAGCGGGCGTAGAAGCGCTGTGCGCCGAAGTTCTCCGACCACACGCCCAGCCACAGCGTGCGCGGGCCTTCGTGCTCCAGCCAGGCCAGCGCGGTTTCCAGCAGGCGGCTGCCCCAGCCACAGTTCTGCTGGGCCTTGATCAGGTACAGGCGCTTGAGTTCGCCGTCACCGGGTTTCACCTCGGGATGCGGCAGGCCACAGGGGCCGGCGGCGGCATGGCCGACCGCCTCCCCGTCCAGCTCCAGCAGCCACACCGCGTAGTCGGGGTGGGCCAGGATCACGCGCTGGCGCTCGACCGTGTAGGCCTCCTCAAGGAAGGCCTGCAGGTCCTGCGGCGGATACAGATGGCCGAAGGTTTCGGTGAACGTGCGGGCAGCCAGCGCCGACAGGGTCGGCGCGTCGTCCACAGTGGCGCGGCGGATCGAATACATGCAGGAAGTTGACGTCAGGGCGTAGGGCGGGTCAAGCCTTTTCAGGCGATTCCGCTTCTTCTTCCTCGTCCTCTTCCTCGTATTCCTCTTCGTCCTCGTCCTCTTCTTCCTCGCCTTCCTCGTCCTCGTCGTACTCTTCCTCTTCGTCGTCCTCATAATCCTCGACGCCGAAGTCTTCACCGTCCCAACGGCCTTCGCCGTCGGCGACGAAGGTCAGGGCCATCGCCGCCGGGTTGGTACCCACACGAACCAGCCACCCCCCGAACACGCGTGCACGCTCGGTGACCAGATTGGCCTCGGCGCCTTCATTGCCCAGCTTTTCCCACTCCAGCGAAAACGCGAACTCGGTCATTGCCTGGATCTCCTGATCAGTTGGTCTTGGGGCGAACCTGGATGTGCACTTCGGCCAGCTGCGCGTCGACGATCGGCGACGGCGCGTCGGTCATCAGATCCTGTGCACCGGTGGTCTTCGGGAACGGGATGACGTCGCGGATCGACTCGGTGCCGGCCATCAGCGCGGCGATGCGGTCGATGCCGAAGGCGATGCCACCGTGCGGCGGCGCGCCGTAGTTCAGCGCGTCGAGCAGGAAGCCGAACTTGGCGCGGGCTTCTTCGGCACCGATGCCGAGCAGCTCGAACACTGCGCTCTGCATGTCCGGACGGTGAATACGGATCGAACCACCGCCGATCTCATTGCCGTTGAGCACCATGTCGTAGCCGCGCGAGACGGCGGTACGGGCGTTGGCGCGCAGGTCGGCGATGTCGTCCACGGCCGGTGCGGTGAAGGGGTGATGCAGGGCGACGTAGCGCTGTTCTTCCTCGTCCCACTCGAACATCGGGAAGTCGGTGACCCACAGCGGTGCCCAGCCGTCGGCGACCAGGCCGAAGTCCTTGCCGGCCTTCAGGCGCAGCGCGCCCATGAAGTCGGAGACCTTGTTGTAGCCACCGGCACCGAAGAACACGATGTCGCCGTTGCCGGCACCGACGTGCGCGACCAGCGCAGCGAAGGATTCCTCGCTGAAGAACTTCTGGATCGGCGAGCTGACTTCGCCGTTGTCGGCGATCTTGATGTAGGCCAGACCCTTGGCACCGTACTTGGCGGCATGCGCGGCGTACTCGTCGATCTGCTTGCGGCTGAGCGCTGCACCGCCCGGGATGCGCAGCGCGGCAACGCGGCCTTCGGCATCGTTGGCCGGGCCGGTGAACACGGCAAATTCGCTGTCCTTGACCAGCTCGGCCACGTCCACCAGTTCCAGCGCGATGCGCAGGTCCGGCTTGTCCGAACCGTAGCGACGCATCGCCTCGGCCCAGGTCATGCGCGGGAAGCTGGCGTCCAGCTGCACGTCCACCACTTCCTTGAAGATGGCGCGGATCATGTCTTCGACGAAGTCCTGCACGTCGCGCTCGCGGACGAAGGCGAATTCCATGTCCAGCTGGGTGAATTCCAGCTGGCGGTCGGCACGCAGGGCTTCGTCGCGGAAGCAGCGCGCGATCTGGTAGTAACGGTCGAAGCCGGCCACCATCAGGATCTGCTTGAACAGCTGCGGGCTCTGCGGCAGGGCGTAGAACTCGCCCGGGTGCATGCGCGCCGGCACCAGGAAGTCGCGGGCGCCTTCCGGGGTGGCCTTGGTCAGGATCGGGGTCTCGATGTCCTGGAAGCCCTTCTCGTCCAGGTGGCGGCGCAGGGCCTGCACCAGCTTGATGCGGGTGCGCTGCATGCGCTGCATTTCCGGGCGGCGCAGGTCCAGGTAGCGGTACTTCAGGCGGGTTTCTTCGCCCGGGTTCTCGTGGGCGTGGAACGGCAGCGGCGCGGCCTTGTTCAGCACGGTGATGGCAGTGGCGATCACTTCCACCTTGCCGGTGCGCATCTTGTCGTTCACCGCGTGGCGGGCACGCACCACGCCTTCCACCTGCAGCACGTCCTCGTAGCCCAGCGACGCGGCCACGGCAAACACGTCGGCGTTGTCGACTTCCACGGTCACCTGCACGATGCCTTCATGATCCCGGAGATCGATGAAGCAGACGCCGCCCTGGTTACGGGCCACGTCGGTCCAGCCGGCGAGGGTGACAGTCTGGCCAATCAGGGTCTCATCGACCAGGCCGCAGAAGTGGGTACGCATGGGGGGGAAGCTCCGCTGGAGAACGCCGGCACCGGATGGGGGCCGGAAAGCCTCGTATTCTGCGGCCGAGGCCCCGGCCGGGGCAAATCCGGCCAGTCACACTGGCTTGATCGGCCCCCTCCCTATAGTCGGGCACCTGCCACCGTATGGGATGCCGCCATGAAACCGCTGTCCCTGGCCAGCCTGGCCGTAACCTTCAGCCTGGGTGCCCTGGGTACCCTTGCCCTGCCCGCCCCTTCCGCACATGCGCAGAGCGGCGTGGTCCGCTGTGAAAGCCAGAACAACCGCGAACGGGTCTGCAACACCGGCTGGCGCAATGCGCAGCTGGTGCGCCAGCTGTCCGGCTCGGACTGTGATGAAGGACGAACCTGGGGCAGCCGTAACGGCAGCATCTGGGTCACCAACGGCTGCCGCGCGGAGTTCGTCGAGGCCCGCGGTGGCTGGGGCGGCGGTAATGGCGGTGGCTGGGGCGGCAACAACGGCCGACCCGGCGAGACCATCCGCTGCGAGAGCCAGAACAACCGTGAGCGCAGCTGCCCGGTCGGCTGGCGCAATGCCCGCCTGGTCCGCCAGCTGTCTGGCAGCCCCTGCAACGAAGGGCGTACCTGGGGCGTGCGCAATGGCGCGGTCTGGGTCAGTGGCGGTTGCCGTGCCGAATTCGCCGAAGCCCGTGGCTGGGGCGGTGGCGGCGGTGGCTGGGGCGGCGGAAACAGCAATTACACGGTGACCTGCAGCAGCAACAACAATCGCTCGCAGACCTGCGACTGGGATGAGCGCCAGGGCCGCCCGGTACTGCAGCAGCAGCTGTCCGGCAGTGCCTGCCAGGAAGGCCGCAGCTGGGGCTACTCACGTGGCCAGGTGTGGGTGAGCAACGGCTGCCGGGCGCGTTTCGGCACGCGGTGAGGGGTAGCGCCGGGCCATGCCCGGCGAGCGCGGTGGCGCGGTCAACTGCAGAAGACCCGCCGGGCACGGCCCGGCGCTACCGGGCTGGCTGCGCGGCCTCATCACCCCAAGGCGGCGGCGGCAGGTCGACCGGCTTGCTCAGATCGAACTGCACGCGGAAGCGGCGGCCGTCCGGGCGCGTCAGCTCGTAGACGAACGTCTGGTCGGGGTCGATTTCCATCGCCCAGATGTTGTGCGTGGAGGCCAGCATGTCGGCGCGGCGGAACATCGCCACCGAATCGGCATCGGCCGGGAACTGCTGGCGCTCGGCAGTGCCCGGCGGCGTGCTGTCGCCACCGTACAGGGTGATCGCGTCGGGGCTGCCGTCTTCGTGGCGATGGTCGTGCTTCAGGCGCAGCCCGTTCGGCGTGCGGATCAGCCCCCACGTACGCGAGTGGTCATCCCCCACGTGGAACGGGATGCGCAGCTCATGCGCCGGGTCGGCACAGCCGCGCACATGCATCACCAGGCGCTGCCCGGCGAACGGATCCTTGCCGGTCGGTGCCGGCGTGTCCTCCACCACCTTGCCGGCGTATGCCTGGCCGCAATGCGCGGCGATGGCGGCCATGAAGGCATCGGCCGGTGCGGTCGCCAGATCATGGGCGACCGTGTCGGAGCGCTGCGTACAGGCAGCAAGGCTGAGCAGGAGGACGGAAGCGGTGACGGCGGCAGGCAGTTTCATACCCCAACCCTAACGGCCATGGCCGAAGTGCGCAAACCGCACGCGCAGCATCCGCTCAGCGATCGAGGGCAGATGCCGCCGGCAGTGTTTCTGTGGCTGCCACCGGCGCGGCTTCGCCTTCACCCGCAGGTTCCTGCTCAACCGGATCGACATCGAACGGGGTACGGAACACCAGCGACGGCAGCAGCGTGGTCAACGCCGCATACAGCAACAGCGCGCCGAACAGCACCGCCGGAATCTGGAAGCGCTCGCGCATGATCGCCGCCAGCACCAGGGTGAAGATCAGGGTCGGCGCCAACGCCAGCGAGACCCGCAGGCTGCTGCGGAAGCTCTCGCCGAACATCACCCGGCGCTGCAGCCAGACCACGCCGATGCGCAGCGGCAGCACCACCAGGGTGATCACGATACCCAGCCCCAGCGCCTCGAAGCTGAGCGCTTCGGCGGGCACCTTGGTGCCGGCGTTGAAGAAGTAGAACGGCACGAAGAACGAGGCGAACAGGCGCAGCGCGTGCAGGTTCTCGTGCGAGGCCAGCAGCGGCATGCGCTGGTGCAGCAGGCGCGCGACCAGCCCGGCGATGAACGCGCCGACCAGGTAGTACACGCCCAGCAGGTAGGTGATGTAGGCCGCGACCATGCCCACCATCACCAGCAGCGAGAATTCCGAGCCCGGCGCGTGCGGCGCCACCCAACGGCCCAGGCCGATGAACAGCAGCGGCAGGCCGACCATCATCGCCAGCAGGGCCAGGCTGGACAGCGCCATATGCCCCGGATCGCCCGCCTGTAGCACGATGAACAACGCCGCCAGCGCCAGCAGTTCGCCGGCGATGGCCTTGCTGGTCACCCAGAACCGCTCGTCCTCGCTCAGGCCCAGCCGCGACAGCGAATCCATGATGAAACCGGTGGAGGGCGTCAGCAGCGCCAGGGCCAGCAGGCCGGCAGCCTGCCAGGGCAATCCCGCGTAGCGCCAGGCCAGCCAGCCTACGCCGAACAGCGTGCCGGTACGGATCACCAGATGCGCCAGCAGCGGCCACATGCCACGGCGCAGCGCCTGCAGGTCCACTTCCAGGCCGGCGAACAGGAACAGCGAGGAAATCCCCAGCGTGGCCAGCAGGCCGATCACCGCATCGTGGGCCTGGTCGCCCAGCCAGAGCATGCCGATGATGCCGAACAGCAGGCAGGTCAGCGGTGCGGGCAGGCTGAAGCGCTGCAGCGCGCGCGGGATCACCAGCAGCGCGAAGATCAGCAGCAGGTAGATCAATTCATGGCTCATCGGGGTCTTCCGTGGGGTTCGAACGCGCGCAGGATGCGCGCGCCGAACCGATCCGGCAAGCCACGTTTGAATGACCCCGGTTACCTCATCCAATCAGTCGATCGGCGATCCGGCCCACCTGGGCCAGCACCAGGGCGCGCTGCTCATTGCTGATCGCGCCGGCCTGCAGATAGGCGGTCAGCACCCACGGCGCGCCGCCCGCGCGCGGCCACAACACGGCGATGTCGTTGCGCGCGTCCTCGCCATTGCTGCCGGTCTTGTCGCCAACGCGCCAGCGCTTGCCGAGGCCCGCGCGCAGGCAGGCGTCGCCGGTCTCGTTGTCGATCAGCCAGTCGGCCAGCTGCTGCCGCGACGCCGGCTGCAGCACTTTCCCCAGCACCACACGCTGCAGCGAACCAGCCATCGCCGCCGGTGTGGTGGTGTCGCGCGGGTCGCCTTCGGCGAAGCTGTTCATTTCCGGCTCCAGCCGGTCGCTGCGGCTGACCGCATCACCGCTGGCGCGCAGGAACGCGGTCACCGCCGGCGGGCCACCGACCACGCCGAACAACAGGTTGGCGGCGGTGTTGTCGCTGGTGATGATCGTGGCCCGGCACAGGTCGCGCACGGTCATGTCCTTGCCGGCATGACGGCGGGTGACCGGTGCGTGCGAGAGCAGGTCGGCCTCGCGCACCGGCACGCGCCGGTCGAGCAGCGCGGGTGCGCGCTCGGCCTGGCTGAGCACGGTCGCGGCCAGCATGCTCTTGAAGGTGCTGCACATCGGGAAGCGCTCGTCCTGGCGATGGCCGACGCGGCGACTGCTTGCGGTATCGAGCAGGGTCACGCCCAAGCGTCCTGCGCAGGCCTTTTCCAGCGCGGCAAAATCACCGGCGGCGTTGATGGCGGCATCTGTGGGTGCGTTGGCGGCGGCTTTGCCCGCTGCACGTGCCAGCAGCGGCAGGGCAAGCGAGGAAGCAACAGCGGCACCACTGAACTGCAGGAATCGGCGACGGGCGAGCATGCGAGGGTTCTCCTGGGGACCGTTCGATTATTGGAACCCACGGCCAGGACGACCAGCGCGAAAATTCAGCACCAGCCATTAGATTTATTGATGTCTATTGCATCAATTCCTGCGATTAGCGACCTTCCCTGCCCAGGCGTTAGGATCAGCCATCATCCAGGCTCACGACTCGACGATGCTGCACCCCACCCTGCCGCTGAACGCGCTGCGCGCCTTCGAGGCCGCCGCCCGCCACCAGAACTTCACCCGTGCCGCACTGGAGCTGTGTGTCAGCCAGGCCGCGCTGAGCCACCAGATCCGTGGGCTGGAGGACCGGCTCGGCATCCGCCTGTTCCACCGACTGCCTCGCGGCGTGGCGCTCACCGACGAAGGCGCGGCGCTGTATCCGGTGCTCAACGAATCGTTCGAGCGCATCTCCGCCAGCATCGCGCGCTATACCGGCGGGCCGGCCCGTGAAGTGCTGACGCTGGGCGTGGTCGGCACCTTCGCCACCGGCTGGCTGCTGCCACGGCTGGCCGCGTTCGAGGCCGCGCATCCGGACATCGAGCTGCGCCTGCAGACCCACAACAACCGTATCGACCTGGCCGGCGAAGGCCTGGACCTGGCCATCCGGTTTGGTGATGGCGACTGGCAGGGTCAAGCCTGTACGGCGATCCTCGATGCGCCCTTCGCACCGCTGTGCGCGCCGGCACTGGCGCGGCGGCTGAAACAGCCGCGCGACCTGGGCACGCTGTCGCTGCTGCGCTCCTACCGCAGCGACGAATGGCCGCGCTGGTTGCAGGCGGCAGGAGTGAGTGGCGTGGAAGCCCGCGGGCCGGTGTTTGATTCGTCGTTGACGGTGGCGATGGCCGCGGTCGGCGGCGCCGGCGTGGCGCTGCTGCCGCTGCGCATGTTCGAGCAGGAGCTGGCCGAAGGTCGCCTGCTGCAGCCGTTCAGCACCACGCTGGAGCTGGGGCGCTACTGGCTGACGCGATTGCGCTCGCGCGCCGAGCGTGAACCGGCGAAGCGATTCCGCGAATGGCTGCAGGCGCAGGGATGAAACGCAGGCGACGTGGGTAGCGCCGGGCCATGCCCGGCGGCTTTTGCGATCCGTTGCGCTCGCCGGGCATGGCCCGGCGCTACCGATGGCATCAGGACTCCAGCAGTTCCATCCACGCTGCCTCAGCTTTTTCCAGCTGGGCGGCGGCGGTTTCGCGGTCACGGCCGATCACCGCCATCCGGGTGGCATCGGCGTAGTTGGCCGGGTCGGCCAACTGGCGGTCCAGCTCGGCCAGCGCGCCTTCCAGCTCGGCTACCTTGGCCTCGGCGGCGGCCAGCTTGTGCGGGTTCACCGGCTTTTTCTGCACCACCTGCGCCACCGGCGCGGTCTTGACCACCACCGGCTCTTCCACCTGCTCCATGCGGGCCTTGGTGCCCTGTGCCTGCGGGCGGGTACGCAGCCACGCGGCGTAGGCATCCAGATCGCCGTCGAACGGCTCGACCACGCCATCAGCCACGCGCCAATAGGTATCGCAGACCAGGCCGATCAGGTGGCGGTCGTGCGAGACCATCACGATCGCGCCTTCGAAGGTGGCCAGTGCTTCGGCCAGCGCTTCGCGCATTTCCAGGTCAAGGTGGTTGGTCGGTTCGTCCAGCAGCAGCACGTTCGGCTGCTGCCAGGCGATCAGCGCCAGCGCCAGGCGCGCACGCTCGCCACCGGAGAAACCATCGACCGGCTCGAACGCGCGGTCGCCCGGGAAATTCCACTTGCCAAGGAAATCGCGGAACGACTGGTTCGGCGCATCCGGGGCGATTTCGCGGAAGTGCTCCATCGGCGACTGGCCTTCGTGCAGCGACTCCACCGTGTGCTGGGCGAAGTAGCCGATCTTCAGGTCGGGATGCGCCATTCGCTCGCCCACGATCGGTGCCAGTTCGCCCACCAGGGTTTTCACCAGGGTGGTTTTACCCGCACCGTTCGGGCCGAGCAGGCCGATGCGCTGGCCCGCTTCCAGGCCGAAGCCGACGTTGTGCAGGATCACCGCATCCTTGCCGTAACCGGCCTCGACGTGGTTCAGGCGAATCAATGAGAACGGCAGCTTGGCCGGCGGCGCGAATTCGATGCGGAACTCGCGCTCGGCACGCACCGCTTCGGTACCGGCCAGCTTGGCCAGGCGCTTCATGCGGCTCTGCGCCTGCGCGGCCTTGCTGGCCTGCGCCTTGAAGCGGTCGATGAAGCTCTGCAGGTGGGCGCGCTCGGCCTGTTCCTTCTCGTGCGCGATCTGCTGCTGGCGCAGCTGTTCGGCGCGCTGGCGCTCGAAGTCGGTGTAGCCGCCCGGGTAGAGCTTGGCGCCGCCACCGTGCAGGTGCAGGGTGTGGGTGGCCACGTTGTCGAGGAACTCGCGGTCATGCGAGATCAGCAGCAGGGTGCCCGGGTACTTCAGCAGCCACTGCTCCAGCCAATACACCGCGTCCAGATCCAGGTGGTTGGTCGGTTCGTCCAGCAGCAGCAGGTCACTGGGCATCATCAGCGCGCGGGCCAGGTTCAGGCGCACGCGCCAGCCGCCGGAGAACGAGGACACCGCGCGATGGTGGGTCTCGGCCGGGAAGCCGAGGCCATGCAGCAGCTTGCCGGCGCGCGCTTCGGCGTCGTAGGCATTGAGCTCGGCCATCTTCGTGTGGGCTTCGGCCACCGCCTCCCAGTCTTCACGGGCGGTGGCCTCGGCCTCGGCGGCCAGCACCGCGGCCACTTCGATGTCGCCGCCCAGCACGAAGCTCAGCGCCGGGTCGGGCAGCGACGGGGTTTCCTGGGCAACGCTGGCGATGCGCACCTTGCCCGGCAGATCGACATCGCCCTTGTCCGCCTCCAGCTCGCCCTTCACCGCCGCGAACAGGCTGGACTTGCCAGCACCGTTGCGGCCGACCACACCCACCCGGTAACCGGCGTGCAGGGTCAGGTCGACATTGGACAACAGCAGCCGCTCGCCGCGGCGCAAGGCGAAATTACGAAGGGAGATCATCGGGGGAGGCGTCCATATAACCGAATGGAATGTGCTGGTGAGCACTGTTCCTGCGACGCAATTCTAGCGTTAACGAATACTTGACGCGCCCCGGGATGCGCAGCGGCCGGCGTTTCTCTCTCCCACGTCCTCGCCGCGCGCCTCCCGGGCCCCTCCCCGCAAGCTCCGATCCGGGCTAAATGGTTGCTTCTGCAACGTTTTTCCCGATGACCGGCATTTGACAGCCACTGAATATCCCGTTAATTCCTGCTTTGCGCACCGCAACAACCGCCGTCCGCCTCACCCCCGTGATGTCGATTCCGGTGCCGCCCCCGCCAACCGGAGCCCCATCCCGATGACCCGCAAGACCAGCCTGATCGCCGCCGCCGTCGCTGTCGCACTCGGTGGCTCTCCGTTCGTTGCCGCTGCCCAGCAGGCCGGCACCGCCGCCAACACCCTGGATACGGTGATCGTCACCGGCACCCGCGTGGCCGACCGCACCGTCGCCGAATCGCAGTCGCCGATCGACATCATCACCCCCGAAGCCCTGCAGTCCACCGGCACCAGCGAGCTGGCCACCGCGCTGTCGCGCGCCCTGCCCTCGCTGAACTTCCCGCGCCCGGCCCTGACCGATGGCACCAGCGGCGTGCGCCCGGCGCAGCTGCGCGGCCTGTCACCCGACCAGGTGCTGGTGCTGGTCAACGGCAAGCGCCGCCACACCTCGGCGATGATCAACGTCAACGGCAGCATCGGCCGTGGCTCGTCGGCGGTGGACATCAATGCAATCCCGATCGCCGCCATCGAGCGCGTGGAAGTGCTGCGCGACGGTGCGTCGGCGCAATACGGCTCGGACGCCATCGCCGGCGTCATCAACATCGTGCTCAAGGGCAGCGGCAGTGGCGGCAGCCTGGCGGTGGACTACGGCCAGTACTCGGCCGGTGACGGCAACAAGTACCAGCTCTCCGGCGATACCGGCGTCGAGTTCGGCAACGGCCGTGGCCGCGTGCACGTGGCCGGCCAGATCAGCCAGCAGGACGAAAGCAACCGCGCCGGCCCGTACCGCGGCACCACACCGAACACCGGCAACTTCCCGAGCATCGGCCAGAAGACCTTCATCGTCGGCGACCCGCGCGTGGATGCGACCGCGGCATCGGCCAACGCCAGCTTCGACTTCAGCGACCACGTGACCGGCTACGCCAGCGCGCTGCTGAGCAACCGCGACATCACCTCGTTCGCGTTCTACCGTTCGCGCAACCACAACGGGCAGAGCGCGCTGCTGGCGCAGACCTACCCGGACGGCTTCGTGCCGGAGATCAACCAGTACTCCAAGGACCGCTCGCTGGTGGCCGGGGTCAAGGGCAACACCGACAACGGCTGGACCTGGGACCTGAGCCTGAACCACGGCGAGAACACTCTGGACTTCCACACCCGCAACAGCATCAACTACAGCCTCGGCGCGACCAGCCCGCGCTCGTTCTACGACGGCACGCTGAAGTACCAGCAGGACATCTTCAATGCCGATCTGACCAAGTCGCTGGACTGGGGCCTGGCCTACCCTGTCACACTGTCCTTCGGCGGTGAGTACCGCAAGGAGAAGTGGGACCAGAACCCGGGCGAACTGAACTCGTACACCGGCAGCGGCGCGCAGGGCTTCGCGGGCTTCACCCCGACCAATGAAGTGCATGCCGACCGCCATAACTACGCGGTCTATGCAGGCCTGGAAGCGGACCTGACCGAGAAGTTCTCGGCGGGCATTACCGGCCGCTACGAGGACTACTCGGACTTCGGCGACCGCTTCTCCGGCAAGCTGTCGGCGCGCTATGCATTCACCGACAAGGTCGCGCTGCGGGCAACCGCCTCCAGTGGCTTCCGCGCACCGTCGCTGGCGCAGCAGGGTTACCAGGCCGTCACCAGCCAGTTCCTCAATGGCGTGTTCGTTGAACGCGGCACCTTCCCGACCACCAGCCCGGCCGCGCAGGCGCTGGGCGCCTCGCCGCTGAAGGCCGAGACCTCCACCTCCTACAGCCTGGGCCTGGTGCTGCAGCCGGTGGACCGCCTGTACATCACCGTCGATGCCTACCAGATCGACATCGATGACCGCATCGCGCTGTCGTCCAGCATCACCACCAACGCCGCCACCAGTGCGCTGCTGGGCACCCTCGGCCTGCCGCAGGTGACCGCGTTCTCGTACTTCACCAACGGCCTGGATACGCGCACCCGCGGCGTCGACTTCGTCTCCAGCTACACCGTGCCGTTCAGCGCCAGCAGCCTGGAGCTGACCGCCGCCTACAGCTACAACGACACCGAAGTGCGCCGCGTCAGTGGCACCCCGGCGGTGTTTGGCACGCTGGGCCTGACCCAGTCACTGATCGGCCGAGATGAGATCGGCCGCATCGAGGACAGCTACCCGCGCGACAAGGCGATCCTGAGCGGCACCTGGCGTTCGGACCACTGGGAACTGGGCCTGGCGGCGACCCGCTACGGCAAGTTCACCGTGCGCAACTCGGCCACCGCGCTGCGCGACCAGACCTACGGCGATGCCTGGGTGGTGGATGCCTCGGCCAGCTACAAGCCGAGCACCAACTGGACCCTGACCGTGGGCGCCGACAACCTGCTGGACAAGTACCCGGACCGCACCGAAGACCTGCAGAACTCCACCTTCGGCATGCTGCCGTACAGCAACTACTCGCCGTTCGGCTTCAACGGCGCGTATGTGTATGGGCGGGTCAAGTACACCTGGTAAGCGGTAGTGCCGGCCGCTGGCCGGCATTCCGTGGCGCGGGTGGGGTAGATCCCTTTTCCTGCAGGAAAAGGGATCTGACCCCATTTGCATTTAAGGTTTGCCGCATCTGGCGCATTAGGTGAAAATCGGGGCATTCCCCCGATTTCCTGCGAGTGCCGATGCACCATGACACCGACCTGATCAACATCGTTGCCGTTGGCCTGGGGCTCGCCTTCATCTTCGGCGCGCTGGCCAACAAGCTCCGCTTGTCCCCTCTGGTCGGTTACCTGGTTGCTGGCATCTGTGTAGGCCCGTTCACCCCCGGCTTCGTCGCCGACCAGGCGCTGGCCAACCAGCTGGCCGAGCTGGGCGTGATGCTGCTGATGTTCGGCGTCGGCCTGCACTTCTCGCTGAAGGACCTGATGGCGGTAAAGGCCATCGCCATCCCCGGCGCCATCGGCCAGATCGCGGTGGCCACCCTGCTCGGCTGGGGCGTGGCCTCGCTGATGGGCTGGCCGGCCATCCATGGCGTCATCTTCGGTTTCTCGCTGGCCACCGCCAGTACCGTGGTGCTGCTGCGGGCGATGGAGGAACGCCGGCTGCTGGAGACAATGCGCGGCAAGATCGCGGTCGGCTGGCTGATCGTGGAAGACCTGGCCTGCGTGCTGGCACTGGTGATGATGCCGGTGATGGCCGGTGTGTTCGGCCCCGAAGCAGCCAAGGAATCGCACTCGCTGGGCAGCGTGCTGGCCGACATCGGCTGGACCTTCGTGCAGCTGGGCCTGTTCGTGGCGGTGATGCTGGTGGTCGGGCGCCGGGTCATTCCGTGGATCCTGGAACGCATCGCCGGTACCGGTTCGCGCGAGCTGTTCACCCTGTCGGTGCTGGCGATCGCGCTGGGCGTGGCGTTCGGCTCGGCCATGTTGTTCGGCGTCTCCTTCGCGTTGGGCGCGTTCTTCGCCGGCATGCTGCTCAACGAATCGGAGCTGAGCCACAAGGCCGCGACCGATTCGCTGCCGCTGCGCGATGCGTTCGCGGTGCTGTTCTTCGTCTCGGTCGGCATGCTGTTCGACCCCAACATCCTCGTCCAGCACCCGTGGCAGGTGCTGGCCACGGTGCTGATCATCATGTTCGGCAAGTCGGCCGCCGCATTCTTCATCGTGCGCGCGTTCGGTCACCCGACCAGCACCGCGCTGACCATCTCGGCCAGCCTGGCGCAGATCGGCGAGTTCGCCTTCATCATCGCCGGCCTGGGCGTGGCACTGCAGATCCTGCCGAAGGAAGGCCAGTCGCTGGTGCTGGCCGGTGCGTTGGTATCGATCATGCTCAACCCGCTGGTATTCGGGCTGCTGGACCGTTGGCAGGCCAAGCAGGAGCAGTCACCCCAGGCCGCCGAGCCCGAAGAGGCCACCGGTCCCTCACGTGACCTGCATGACCACGCCATCGTGATTGGTTATGGCCGCGTGGGCAGCGAACTGGCCCAGGTGCTGCGCGACCGTGGCGTGCCGGTGCTGGTGATCGATGACAACAAGGAGCACGTCGAGCAGGCGCACGCCAAGGGCCTGGCGGCGATCCGCGGCAGCGCCGCCGCCGACCGGGTGCTGGCCGAGGCCCATCCGGAGCGCGCGAAGATTGCGGTGCTGGCGATTCCGCAGCCGCTGGAAGCCGGTGAGGCGCTGGCCAAGCTGCGGGCGATCAACCCGGACCTGACCCTGCTGGCGCGCGCACACAGCGATGCGGAAGTGAAGCATCTGCTGGAACACGGTGCCGATGGCACGGTGATGGCCGAACGTGAGCTGGCGTATTCGCTGGCGGAGATGATCATGTCCACGCCGCCGTACCGGAATCTGGGGCAGCACAGCATTCCGGTGGTGTGAGGGGTGTGGGTGCGGCAGGGCTTGCAGCCCTGCACCTGCCGAGGCAACGGCAAAAGCAAAGGCTGACTATCCGTGGGATGGCGGGGTGGGTCCCCGCTGCTGTTGGTGGGTGTCGACCTTGGTCGACACGGCGGCAAAAAAAAATCCCCGGTCGACCCGCATCGACCGGGGATCTGGATCGCCACGTTGCCATGCCTTGGAGAGGCAGTTCCACCGTAGCGCATCGCGGTGCCGGTGGTGATCGCCTGTAGCGATGACGACCAAGCGCGTAGCTATCAGGCGGCGGCCAGGGCCTGTTCCAGGTCGGCGCGCAGGTCGCCGATGTGCTCGATGCCGATCGACAGCCGCACGGTGTCTTCGCTGACGCCGGCCTTGGCCAGTTCGGCGGCATCCAGCTGGCGATGGGTGGTGGAGGCCGGATGGGTGGCCAGCGACTTCGCATCGCCCAGGTTGACCAGGCGGGTGAACAGCTTCAGTGCATCAAGGAAGCGCGCGCCGGCTTCACGGCCGCCGGGCAGGCCGAAGGTCAGTACGCCCGAGCCGTGTCCCCCCAGGTAGCGCTGCGCGGCGGCGTGCTCCGGGTCGTCGGCCAACCCGGCGTAGCGTACCCAGGCCACCTTGTCGTGCGCCTTCAGGTACTGCGCGACGGCCAGTGCATTGGCATTGATGCGCTCCATGCGCAGGGCCAGGGTCTCGATGCCCTGCAGGATCAGGAACGCATTGAACGGCGACAACGCTGCGCCGGTATTCCGCAGCGGCACCACGCGCGCGCGGCCGATATAGGCCGCCGGCCCCAGCGCTTCGGTGTAGACCACGCCGTGGTAGCTGGGGTCGGGCTGGTTGAGTCGGGCGAAACGCTTCGGCTGCGCCACCCAGTCGAAGCGGCCGGAGTCGATGATCGCGCCGCCGAGGCTGTTGCCGTGGCCGCCCAGGTACTTGGTCAGCGAGTGCACGACGATGTCGGCACCGTGCTCGAACGGGCGCAGCAGGAACGGTGTGGCCACCGTGTTGTCCACGATCAGCGGCACGCCGGCGGCATGCGCGACCTCGGCGATGGCGGCAATGTCGGTGACGTTGCCACGCGGGTTGCCGATCGATTCGACGAACACCGCCTTGGTGCGCTCGTCGATCAGCGCGGCGAACGCGGCCGGATCGGCGGGGTCGGCGAAGCGCGCCTGGATGCCGTACTGCGGCAGCGTGTGGGCCAGCAGGTTGAGGCTGCCGCCATACAGCGCGCTGGAGGCAACGATGTTGTCACCGGCCTCGGCGATGGTCTGGATGGCATAGGTGATCGCGGCCTGTCCCGAGGCCAGCGCCAGTGCGCCGATGCCACCTTCCAGGGCGGCCAGGCGCTGCTCCAGCACGTCGGTGGTGGGATTCATGATGCGCGTGTAGATGTTGCCCGGCACCTTCAGGTCGAACAGGTCGGCCCCGTGCTGGGTGTCATCGAAGGCGTACGCCACCGTCTGGTAGATCGGCACCGCCACCGCGCGGGTGGTCGGATCGGGCCGATAGCCGCCATGCACGGCCAGGGTTTCCAGTTGCCACTGCGGGTCGCTCATTGCACCAGGCTCCATCCGGGGAAACCGCCACCATAGGCCAGCCGGGGCGTGGCACTGAGAGCCGCTGGCGATGACGTCCGTACCGCCGGTTATCAGGTTGGCCCCGATTCAGGCAGCCGTCATGGGCCGTTGCTAGGCTTCGCCGCCGGGCGCTCCTGCCCGGGCACGGAGGCCCCACGCGCATGCAGCCATCCCCTTGGACACCCACCGCCAACGGCACGCCGACACCGGTCCTGCTGGTGGAGGATGATCGTCGCCTGGCCGAACTGGTCAGCGACTACCTGAACGAGCATGGCTTTGCCGTGCAGCACGTCGCCCGTGGCGACCTGGCCGGCGCGGCCTGCCGCCAGCATGCGCCGGAACTGGTGGTGCTGGACCTGATGCTGCCCGGCCTCGGCGGCATCGACGTGTGCCGGCAGATCCGCAGCTTCTCCGACGTGCCGATCCTGATGCTGACCGCGTGCGAGGACGACATCGAGCAGGTACTGGGCCTGGAATCCGGCGCCGACGACTATGTGCACAAGCCGATCGAACCGCGCCTGCTGCTGGCGCGCCTGCGCGCGCTGCTGCGCCGCCGCCACGGCAGCAGCAACACTGGCACGCCCTGCCGGCTGATGCATGGTGAACTGCTGATCGACCGCATGCAGCGCGAGGTGCATCTGCATGGCCAGCCGGTAGACATGGGCACCACCGAATTCGAGATCCTGTGGCTGCTGGCCAGCCAGCCGGGGCAGATCCTGTCGCGCGACCAGATCCTGCAGGCGGTGCGCGGCATCGGCTTCGACGGCCTGGACCGTAGTGTCGATGTCAGCATCGGCAAGCTGCGCCGCAAGCTGGGCGATGACGCGCGCGAACCGCGGCGGATCAAGACCGTGTGGGGCCGCGGCTACCAGTTCAACCCGTCGGCCTGGACCGCATGAAGCGGCTGTTCCTGTGGCTGTGGTTCGTCACTGGTGCCTGCTTCCTGGTGTCGGTGTTTTTCCTCAACCACATCCTGGACGGCATCTACACGCCTGTGCAGGATCGAGTGTTCGTCGAGCAGGTGCGCGGGCAGGTGTACGCCCTGCGCAGTGGCCTGGCCGGCCTGGACGCCGGTCAGCAGCGTGAGCGCCTGCAGCAGTGGCAGCCACACTACGGCATCGCGCTGACCCTGCTCGACAGTCCGCCCGCGCTCGCCCCCCAGGAACAGGCAGCCGTGAAGGCTGATGGCTTCATCGTGCGCGATCAATACCAGCAGGTCCTGCTGCCCATCGAAGGCATCGGAGGCCGCTGGCTGCACCTGCGCCTGCCTGGCGCGGTGCAGATGACGACGTACATGACAATCGCGGCATACCTCAGCATCCTGCTGCTGGTCGGCGCCAGCCTGTACGCCTGGGTGCGCCTGCTCTGGCGCGATCTTGAAGCGCTGCGCCTGCACGCCGACCGCATCGGTGCCGGTGATCTGCAAGCGCGCGCACAGGTCTCGCCGCGCTCGCAGATCCGGGTCATCGTCGAACATTCCAACCGCATGGCCGCGCGCGTAGCCGAACTGGTGCAGCGCCAACGCGACCTGACGCATGCGATCTCGCACGAACTGCGCACGCCGATCGCGCGCGTGGCCTTCGGCCTGGACCTGATGCAGGACAGCGATGACCGCGAGCGCCGAGAACGGCTGGCACAGGGCCTGCACGGCGACCTGGCCGAACTCAACCGGCTGGTCAGCGAACTGCTGGCCTATGAGCGCCTTGAGCATCCCAGCGAAGGCGAGCCGATGCAGCGCATCGAAGCCGACGACTGGCTGCAGGCCTGTCTGGCCGATGCACGCCGTGATGCCGAACGCGGCGGCGTGGTCCTGCGCGTGCAGCCCAGTGCGTTGCCACGGGTGGATGCCGAGCCGCGCCTGCTGCAGCTGGCACTGAGCAATCTGGTGGGCAATGCGCTGCGCCACACGCATTCGCAGGTGGAAGTCTCGCTGGTCGGCGTCGGCGGCCGGGCCTGCCTGCGTGTGGATGACGACGGCCCCGGCATCGCCGAAGCCGATCGCGAGAAGGTGATGCGTCCATTCACCCGCCTGGACGACAGCCGCAGCCGCGACACCGGCGGCTTCGGCCTGGGCCTGGCCATTGTCAGCCGCATCGCCGCCCGCCACGGTGGCGAGCTGCGCATCAGCCGCGCCACGCTGGGCGGCGCGCGCCTGGAAATGCACTGGCCGCTGGCTGCCAGCTGAACGCCCACGGGCACGATTACAGTTGATTACAACTCCCGCACAACTGCGGACGGATCGGTCGCCGGCGTATCGCCACGCTAACGACCCTGCAGCACTCGCCGGATGCGCGCGCTGCCTTCCTCCCATTGTCGAGAGTTTCCATGTCCCAGCTTCGCCGTTCCCCTGCCCTGCTCTGCCTGGCCCTGTTGCCGCTGTTCGCCGCACCGATCGCCCACGCCAAGGATGACCACTGGACCTTCGAGGTCGCTGCCGGCGGTGGCGTGGCACCTCGCTACAGCGGCAGCGAGGAGTATCGTGCAACGCCTTCGCTGTCCTTCGATGTCACCTCGCCGGGGGGCTGGTTTCTGGGCACCAGTGGCATCGGCTGGGGCACGTCCATCGGCGAGCACACGCGCGTGCGTGCCTACGTCGGCGCCAGCGGCATCCGCAAGGAAAAGGACTCCCTGCTCGGTGGTTCGGACTTCCTGCGCGGCATGGGCGATATCGATACCCGTCCCCTGGTCGGCGTCTCGGCTGGTTATACGCTGGGCGAAGCCGTGCTGAGCGGTTCCTGGCAGTTCACCCGCAAGGATGAGGACAAGGCCGAGAACGGCCTGGCCACCCAGCAGGTGCACTTGAACCTGACCATGCCGCTGTTCGACCTGGCCGGTGGCGTGGTCAGCGGCAGTGTTTCCACCGACTACGGCAACCGCGGTTACATGCAGACCTGGTACGGCGTCAGTCCGGAACAGGCGGCGCGCACCGGCTTTGCCCAGCACAAGCCGAAGGCCGGCCTGGTCAGCGCCGGTCTCGGCCTGAAGTGGAGCCACCGCGTGGGCCGCAACGGCAACTGGTACATCTCGGCCGAAGGCACGCGCCTGCTTGGCGATGCCGCCGACAGCCCGATCGTGCAGAAGGCGAACCAGTTCGGCTTGATGAGCGGTTATACGCACCGCTTCTGAGTGAGCGCCGGGCATGGCCCGGCGTACTTCGCAGGAAACGGGGCGCTGCGGTCAGGCAGCGCCCCGTGTGAATCACGCCTTGGCGAACACCAGATGGCCGCCGTCGTTGCCGACTTCGATGGTGTCGCCGTTGACGAAGGCACCGGAGAGGATCTTCTGCGCCAGCGGATTTTCCAGCTGTGCCTGGATCGCACGCTTCAACGGACGCGCCCCATACACCGGATCGAAGCCAACGTTGCCGAGCAGGTCGAACGCTGCATCGGACACCAGCAGCTTCAAACCACGCTCGGCCAGGCGCTTCTCCAGCCCACGCATCTGGATACGCGCGATCTGCTTGATCTGCTGCTTGTCCAGCGGGTGGAACACGACGATGTCGTCCAGGCGGTTGATGAATTCCGGGCGGAAGTGTGCCTGCACCACGCCCATCACCGCCGCCTTCATCTGCGTGTAGGCCTCCAGGCTGTCGTCGGTGCTCATGTCCTGGATCTGGTGCGAGCCCAGGTTCGAAGTCATCACGATGACGGTGTTGCGGAAGTCCACGGTGCGGCCCTGGCCATCGGTCAGGCGGCCATCGTCCAGCACCTGCAGCAGGATGTTGAACACATCCGGATGTGCCTTCTCCACTTCGTCGAGCAGGATCAGCGAATACGGGCGGCGACGCACGGCTTCGGTCAGGTAGCCGCCTTCCTCGTAGCCGACGTAGCCCGGAGGTGCACCGATCAGGCGTGCGACGCTGTGCTTCTCCATGAACTCGCTCATGTCGATGCGGATCATCGCGTCGGCACTGTCGAACAGGAACTCGGCCAGCGACTTGCACAGCTCGGTCTTGCCGACGCCGGTCGGGCCGAGGAACAGGAACGAGCCGGCCGGACGATTCGGATCGGACAGGCCGGCACGCGAGCGGCGTACCGCATCGGAGACGACCTTGATCGCCTCTTCCTGGCCGACCACACGGTTGTGCAGCACTTCTTCCATGCGCAGCAGCTTGTCGCGCTCGCCTTCGAGCATCTTGTTGACCGGGATGCCGGTCCAGCGCGAAACGACCTCGGCGATCTCCTCATCGGTCACGCGGTCCTGTACCAGCTTGAAGTCCTTGTGCTCGGCTTCCTGCGCGGCGGCCAGCTGCTTTTCCAGTTGCGGCAACAGGCCGTACTGGATTTCGCTCATCTTGGCGAAATCCTGGCGGCGCTGCGCAGCTTCCAGCTCCAGCTTGGCCTGCTCGACCTGTTCCTTGATCTTGGTGGCGCCCTGCAGCGCAGCCTTCTCCGACTTCCAGATTTCATTGAGGTCGGAGAACTCGCGCTCCAGCCCGTCGATATCGTTCTCCAGGTCGGCCAGGCGCTGCCGCGAGGCTTCGTCCTTTTCCTTCTTCAGCATCTCGCGCTGGATCTTCAGCTGGATCACCCGGCGTTCCAGGCGATCCAGCTCCTCCGGCTTGGAGTCGATCTCCATGCGCAGGCGTGAGGCGGCTTCGTCCATCAGGTCGATGGCCTTGTCCGGCAGCTGGCGGTCGGTGATGTAGCGGTTGGACAGCGTGGCGGCAGCCACGATGGCCGGGTCGGTGATTTCCACGCCGTGGTGCACGGCGTACTTTTCCTTCAGCCCGCGCAGGATCGCGATGGTGTCCTCCACCGTGGGTTCGCCGACGAACACCTTCTGGAAGCGGCGCTCCAGCGCAGCGTCCTTCTCGATGTACTTGCGGTATTCGTCCAGCGTGGTCGCACCGATGCAGTGCAGCTCGCCGCGTGCCAGCGCCGGCTTCAGCATGTTGCCGGCATCCATCGCGCCATCAGCCTTGCCGGCGCCGACCATGGTGTGCAGCTCGTCGATGAACAGGATGATCTGGCCTTCGTTCTTGGCCAGGTCGTTGAGCACGCCCTTCAGGCGCTCCTCGAATTCACCGCGGAACTTGGCGCCGGCGATCAGCGCGCCCATGTCCAGCGACAGCACACGCTTGCCGCGCAGGCCTTCGGGCACTTCGTCGTTGATGATGCGCTGAGCCAGGCCTTCCACGATCGCGGTCTTGCCCACGCCGGGTTCGCCGATCAGCACCGGATTGTTCTTGGTCCGGCGCTGCAGCACCTGGATGGTGCGACGGATCTCCTCGTCACGGCCGATCACCGGATCGAGCTTGCCGCTCTCGGCACGCGCGGTCAGGTCGATGGTGTACTTCTCCAGCGCCTGCCGCTGTTCCTCGGCATTTTCCGACTGCACGTTCTCGCCGCCACGCAGCTTGTCGATGGCAGCCTGCAGGCGGGTCTTGTCGGCACCGGCGGCGCGCAGCGCCATGCCCAGCGTGCCGTTGTCTTCCAGCGCGGCCAGCACGAACCACTCGCTGGCAATGAAGGCATCGCCGTTCTGCTGGGCCAGCTTGTCAGTGTGATTGAGCAGGCGGCCGAGGTCATTGCCCATCGAAACGTTGCCGGCCTGGCCGGACACCTTGGGCAGCGCATCCAGCGCCTCGGTCAGGCGCTCGCGCAGCACCGGCACGTTCACCCCGGCCTGGGCCAGCAACGGGCGCGTGCTGCCACCCTGCTGGTCCAGCAGCGCGCTGAACAGGTGAACCGGTTCGATGATGCTGTTGTCGCGGCCCACGGCCAGCGACTGTGCGTCTGCCAGCGCCTGCTGGAAACGCGAGGTGAGCTTGTCCATCCGCATTGCGAATCCTCATCGGTCATCAGGGCCGGCCCGCGCCGGCGATGCTGAAAAGATGCGGTTGCCCCACCCCGTTTCAAGGGTGACTGCGACTGCACCCCGAGGCCAGTCAGCCTGCGGCCAGCATGCCGGAGTGGGTGTGGTCGGCGCGTTGATCCGGATCAGTTCCGCGCGGTGGACGGGTTCAGCGGGTGATCGCGGTGCGGATCGCCCGCAACTGCTGCTTGACTGCCCGTGCCTGCACCGGGTCCATGCGCAGCAGCGCCTTCTGGCCGATCGATCGCGACTGCAGGGTGGGATCGACGAAGCGGTAACGGCCGCGCTCATCGCGCTGCACCAGCGGCGCCTGGGCCAGTTCCGGGGTCTCCAGCAGGTGATCGATCACCGCGACCAGGCGGTCGTTGAAATATCCGTCGGGTCGGCCCAGGTCCACATAGGCCTGCTGGATCAGCGGATAGAAGCGCTTGTAGGCGGTCGCCGTCGCCGCCGGGTCCAGCGCTGTGAATGCCTGCACATAGGGCGCGTAGCGTGCCCCGTTGCTGGCAGCGATCCGCTCGCCGCCCTCAGCGGGCTCGACCTGCAGACTGCCCGGCAGCGGCCGTGCGGCAAGCGCAGTGGGCGGCACGCTGGGCTTGTCCAGGTTGTCGACCTGGGTGACCAGGCGCTGGATCAGGTGATCGCGCAGCAGCAGGGTCAGCGGGCCCTCGCCCTGGAACAGCTGGCTCAATGCGCCCCAGGCCGCGGTATCGCTGTCGGCCAGTTTCGGCAGCGCGGGATCGGCTGCGACCTCGGTATCCAGCGGATGCTTGATCGGCGGTGGCGCTGGCGCGGGTTCTGCGGCCGCCTGTGGTTGTGGCGGTGCACTGGTACTGGCGGGGGTTGATTGCACCGGCACCGAGACACCGTCTGCCAGGCGCTTCAGCTGATCGCGGAACAACCAACCGCCCGCGCCACCGATCACCACCACACCCAACACCCAGGGCCATATCGCCTTTCCACTCTGCATGATGCAGCACCTCGTTTCACACGCATGGAGAGGGTGTGACCCCACCGATTCCAGCGGGTTCCCCACCTGTTCCGCTGCCGTTCGGGTTCGGGCCTGCAGCAGAGCCGCGCTCACGCCTGCTTTGCACGCCACGCGCGACGCTGCGGGTCTTGTCCTGTGGAGGCACTGCCATGCAGTACGCCCTGTATTACTGGACCGGCATCCAGGGCCGTGGCGAGTTCGTGCGCCTGGCGCTGGAAGATGCCGGCGCCGATTACATCGACATGGCGCGGGTGCACGGCGATGCAGTGATGCAGCCGTTCCTCGACGGTGGCAGCGAAGGTGCGCAGCCCTTCGCACCGCCGTTCCTGAAGGCCGGGCGACAGGTCATCGCGCAGGTCGCGGCCATCCTGGATTTTCTCGGCCCGACGTTGGACCTGGTGCCACAAGCGGCCTCGCGGCGGATGCAGGCACTGCAGTTGCAGCTGACCATCGCCGACCTGGTGGCAGAGGTACATGACACCCACCATCCGATCGCCGCATCGAAGTACTACGAAGAGCAGAAGATCGAAGCCAAGGCCCGGGCCACGTCGCTGCGCGGCGAGCGCCTGCCGAAGTTCCTGGGCTACTTCGAACGGGTACTGGCCGCCAACGGAGGCCGACATGCATTGCGCGAGCATTCCTATGTGGATCTGTCGCTGTTCCAGCTGCTGAGCGGGCTGGACTACATGTTCCCGCGCCGCATGCAGGCACTGGCGCCGACCCTGCCCCTGCTGCGTGCGCTGCAGGAGCGGGTGGCGAAGCGGCCGAACATCGCCGCCTACCTGGGCTCGGAACGGCGGCTGGCGTTCAACACGAATGGCATTTTCCGCCATTACCCGGAGCTGGACGCCGAACGGTAGCGCCGGGCCATGCCCGGCGTCCCCCGGTCAATGATCGGTGCCTTCACCCAGCGGCTTCACCGGCTGCTTCTGCAACGACAGCAACCCCAGCAGTACCGCCAGTGCCACATACGCGCCTGCGAACTGCCAGCTGATGATGCGCGCCAGGCCTTCCAGATCCCACGGCAGGTAGATGCCACCGCGCGGGTCCACCGAGTGGATCAGGCCGAACAGGGTCAGCACCGCCGCCACCAGCAGGAAACCGCAGGCGCGGCGCAGGCGGCCATCGACCATCGCCGCCACCGCCGAGATCCACAGCATCGAGGTGATGATGAAGCCATTGCCAAGGGTGAAGATCACCGCCAGCTCGGGCAGGCCGTGGCCGTCGAGCTTGGTCAGCAGCTGTGGCAGCTGGTCCGGGGCGATCCAGCCGGGTGCCTTGATCGCCAGCAGGTAGGCCACCGACGGCAGGAAACCGAACACCATCGCACCGGTGTGGTGACGTGGCGTGGCCTGGAAGGCCTGCGTGGTGATGTCGATGGCCACGTACACGATGATCGGTGCCAGCACCGCCAGTGGCAGCCACTGCACCAGCCCGGAAATGATGCCGAGCATGCCGCCGATGCCGACGAACAGGCCGGTCAGCAGCGTATAGCCGCTGCGTGCGCCCATGTGCTTGTAGGCCGGCTGGCCGATGTACGGCGTGGTCTGCGCAACGCCGCCGCAGACACCGGCCACCAGCGTCGCCACCGCTTCCACCAGCAGGATGTCACGGGTGCGATAGTCATCGCCGGCCGCACGTGCGCTCTCGGACACGTTGATGCCACCGACCACCATCAGCAGGCCGAACGGCAGCAGCAACGGCAGGTAGGTCATCGCCGTGGGCAGGCCTTCAAGGAAGCCCAGCGTCGGCAGCGGCAGCACCACCTGCGGTGGCACCCATTCCGGCACATGGAAGCCCGGTGCACCCAGTCCGGCCGCGCCCAGGCCGTAATACAGCACGGTGCCGAACACGAAGGCCAGCAGCACGCCGGGGCCACGCACCGGCAGCTTGCCCTTGGCGATCAGCACATACAGCAGCAGGCCCAGCGTGGTGAAGCCGACCAGCGGCGAGCGCAGCGTTTCCAGCAGTGGCAGCAGGCCCATCAGCACAAGCGCGATGCCGGCAATGGAACCCAGCAGCGCCGCACGGGGCAGCGCGCGGGTGACCGCTTCGCCGAAGAACGACAGCACGAACTTGAGCACGCCCATGATGACCAGCGCGGCCATGCCCAGCTGCCAGGTGGCGATGCCCGCTGCGTGCGGGTCCATGCCCTGCTGCTTGAAGGCGAGGAAGGCCGGGCCGAGCACCAGCAGCGCCATGCCGATGCTGGTCGGCGCATCCAGGCCCAGCGGCATGGCGGTGACATCGTCGCGGCCGGTACGTGCGGCCAGCCGGCGCGCCATCAGGGTGTACAGCAGGTTGCCGACCAGCACGCCGAACGCCGTGCCGGGGAACATGCGGCCGAACACCACATCGGCGGGGAACTGGAAGATCCCGACCAGGGCCATGGCGATGAAGCCGAGGATGGAGAGGTTGTCGACGACCAGGCCGAAGAAGCCGTTGAAGTCGCCGGAGACGAACCAGCGACGCGGTGCGGCGGAAGCGGGAGCGGACATGGAAGGGGCGGTGGGGGTGGGGACCGCCGATGGTAGGCCCAGCGGGGCCCGGGCGCCAATTCCGCGGTGGAATGATGGGTTCCAGCCAACGGCGGGGCCCCTCGTGGCTGGGTTGGTCGCGGACGGCGGACCTCAGGGGGTGGGCCGGGCGGGTAGGCTGCGCAGGGGTCGCTGCAAGTACGTCCCTGTAAGCTCGGTCGCCGCATCCATGCGGCTCACGCCCCTGCGCAGCCTACCCGCCCGGCCCCTGACAGTTTCCTGCGCGTGCCAGCCACGGAAAAGAATCAAAAGATCAAAAGCAAAGGCAGGCTCTCTTTGTAGAGCCGAGATCCTATGTTCGCGGTCAAGCCTGCTGGAAGCAGGCTTGACCCACTTTCAGCATGGCTGGGTCAAAGTCCCGACCGCTCTTGAAGACGCCCCAGGCGATCTTGGCTAGTTTTCTCGCCAGAATGTTGAAAGTGGCAGTACTGCTGTGGCCGCGCTCGCGGATGGCGTTGTAGAGAGGCTTGCCACCCTTTGAGCGGGTCAGGCCCATGGCCGCCATGTAGAGGATCTGACGCAAACCGGCGCTGCCGCGTTTGGACAGGCGACGCCGACCGATCCGTGCGCCGGATTCGTTGGGTCGCGGATCCAGGCCGGTGCAGGCAATCCAGGCGTCCGAGCTGGCCAAGGGCCAGCGCGTGATGTGATGGGTAATGAAGGCCGCCACCGTCGGTCCGATCCCCGGAATGGTCATGATTCGTCGATACAGATCGTGCTGTTCACCACTGCGGCACAACCGTTGGATCTCTTGATCCAGCAGGGCGATGGCCTCTTTCAGGCTACTGAAAACCCCTCCGAAGAGTGCGGATTCTGATGCTCCCGACCCCAGCGAGAGATTGAGCTTCGTCTTGCTCCTGACCAGGCTGTCACGTTGCTGGAGCAGTACATGCAGCCGCTCCTGCGCAGGCGAACGAGCGACATGCTCGTGCAGATTGTCGGCCTCCTTGGCGATGTAGCGCGCGATAACCTGTGCGTCGCCAGAGTCGGTCTTGCCGCGGCAAGCCACCCCCTTGGCGTAATGCTTGATGTCGCGCGGATTGAGCACAAAGACCGCGTGGCCGGCCTTCTGGGCAGATTGAGCCACAAGCTCGTGGTAGCGATTGGTCGCCTCCACCCCAATGCGAGTCCTGGTCGGCAGGCCGGACAGCCACTTACCGATGGCCGACGCTGAATTGGGGATTCGAGTGCTGCCCTTGGTGCCATGGCGCGCCACCACAAGGCTCTTTGAGTCGGCATCGATGCCGACGGCTAAACGATCTGACATCTGCGTAACTCCCAGCTATTGTTGAGGGGCTGGGGTGGTACCGCACCACGTTGGCTTGCCTCCATCGGCGGTCCTCAAAGGCCGCTAGATCCTTTATCGACGTTAAGGTGCGGGATGGGGATCGCTCGGCTCGTCTGTCGGCTGCTACCCGCAGATATCATGTTGACGGTCCCTCCACCCTGGCTCCTACATACCGCGTAGGAGCCGGGAGGAACATACAAGCCCATGCTCGGCTGCTGTACGCGAAGCCTCTCAGCCGAGCATGGCTCGGCTCTACAGAAGATCATTCCGATCATTCTTTCGTTCATCCACGCATGGCGTGGATCCACCGTGTCGACCAAGGTCGACACCCACCAGTGCAATATCCCGTTCCGGCAGATTGCAGGAAGCTGTCGAAGGCGGGGTGGGTCCGGTTGCGGGGGCGTGAGCCGCATGGATGCGGCGATCGAGCTTACATGGACGTACTTGCAGCGTCCCCCGCAACCGGACCCACCCCGCCATCCCTCAGGAAACCCGCTTCTGCTCTGGCTCTGGCTCGTAGCGGGTGCAGGGCGCAGCCCTGCATCGACCACCTCCTACTTCTTCAGGAAGTTGTCCACCAGCAGATGCTTCACGTCGTCGAAGCGGCCGTTCAACACCGCCTTGGCCGCATACAGCGCGGTACCGGCCACCTGCTTGGCTTCGATCTGTGGCGGCATCACCAGCTCGGCGCGGCTGGTGTGTACGTCCAGCAATGCCGGGCCACGCTGCGACAGGAAGTCCTGCACCGCTTCCTCCAGATCCTCGCTGCGGGTCACGGTGCGGCCGTGGAAGCCGATCACCTCGGCCAGGCGACCGAAGTCCGGGTTCTTCAGGTCGGTGTAGTTGTCCAGCAGGCCTTCCACCTTCTGTTCCAGCTCGACGAAGTTCAGCGAGCCATTGTTGAACACCACCACTTTGATCGGCAGGTTTTCCTGCACTGCCGTCAGCAGGTCGCCCAGCAGCATTGCCAGGCCTCCGTCGCCGGACAGCGATATCACCTGGCGGCCCGGGAACGCCTTCTGCAGGCCCAGCGCCTGCGGCATCGCGTTGGCCATCGTGCCGTGCAGCAGGCTGGTCAGCGTGCGGCGGCGGCCATTCACCCGGATATGCCGCAGCACCCAGACCATCGGCGAGCCGCCGTCGGCGGTGAACAGCGCATCGTCGGTCGCATACTTCGACAACAACGCGGTCAGGTGCTGCGGGTGGATCAGCTCGCCTTCACCCGGCTGTTCTTCCTGTTCGCGCTTCTTCAGCGCCTTGTCGCGACGCTCGATGCACTCGTCCAGGAAACTGCTGTCCTCGCGCGGCGGCAGCATCGGCAGCAAGGCATCCAGCGTCGGCGCGATATCACCGACCACGCCCAGGTTCACCGGGTGGCGGCGACCCAGATGACTGCCATCGCGGTCGACCTGGATGATCGTGGCCTTGTCCGGGTAGAACTGGCCCCAGGCGAAGTCGGCGCCGAGCAGCAGCAGCGTGTCGCACGCCATCAATGTGTGGAAGCCGGACTCGATGCCGAAGATGCCGGTCATGCCCATGTTGTACGGGTTGTCCGGCTCGACGAAGTCCTTGGCGCGCGAGGTGTGCGCGATCGGCGCCTGCAGGCGTCGGGCCAGTTCCAGCAACTGCGCGTGCGCGCCCTGGCAACCGGCACCCGCGTAGATGCCGATGCGCTTGCCCTGCCCCAGCAGCTCGGCGATACGCTGCAGTTCGGCGTCGGAAGGACGCAATACCGGCTGGGTGTAGTGCACCGAGAACGGCACATCGTGCTTGACCTCGGCCTGGCTGATATCGGCCGGGAGGATCACCACCGCCACGCCGCGGCGGCTGATCGCCGCCTGGCAGGCCAACGTGACCACGCGGCGTGCCTGTTCGGCGCTGTGCACCTGTTCGCAGAACACCGAACAACTGGCGTACACCGCCTTGAAGTCCACTTCCTGCGGGAATTCCATGCCCAGCTCGCTGGTCACCACCTGGCTGGCGATCAGCACCATCGGCGCACGGTTTCGGTTGCTCTCGAACACGCCGTTGATGAAGTGCAGGCTGCCGGGTCCGCAGGAGCCGGCGCAGGCGGTCAGTTCGCCGCTCACCAGCGAATCGGCGCCTGCAGCGAACGCTGCCACTTCTTCATGGCGCACGTGCACCCAGGCGATCTCGCTGCCATGTATCGCATCGGTCACATGATTGAGCGTATCGCCCACGATGCCGTAGCAACGGCGGACACCGGCCTGCTGCAGGGCGTCCACCACGATTTCGGCCACGCGCTTGCTCATCGGATACATCCTCGAACGGGGGAACGCCCGAGGCTAGACCTGATGAAGTGATGCCCCCGTGGGCACGTCGCCCGTCGCCTCGATGTGCAAACTGCGGGCAGAGGTCTCGTCAATCATTGACGTTGATCCAGCCCAGCACCGCGCCCTGCTTCGGGTTGCGGTAGCGCAGCTTCACCCAGCCGGCCTGTTCATCCAGCATTTCCACGCGGTCGCCCTGCACGAGGTAACGCTTGGTGCTGGACGCACCGGGCCGGTCGAACAGGAACAGGCGCGCAGGTACCACGGTGGCCTGCTGACCACGCAACGGCCCATCCGGTGGTGCACCCAGGCCATCGGCAATGGCGCTCTCCAGCACACCGCCGGCGGGGTCATAGGTGCGCCAGACCGCCAGAGGGCCCTGTTCTTCGGTTTGTTCCCACTGCAGCGCGGCGTTCAACGTATCGCCCAGCATCAACACGCTCTCGGCGCGGTACAGGTAGAGCTTCGCACCCGCGAACCGGTACTGGTCGGCGTACCACATCGGCCCGCTGCGGCAACTGCTGGTGAGGGTGCGGGTGGCAACGTCCACGCTCAGCCCCATCAGGTCACCGCAACTGTCCTTGCCGTGGGTGTCGGCCTGCAGCACGCGATACGAAGCACTGGCCGGATCGAAGCGGTACACCGTCACCGCTTCATTGACCATGCCCACCGAGGCGCGTGCGACCAGTTCCGGGTAGCCATCGAAGTCGACGTCCTCCAGACCCCAGCGCGAATTGCCGTCGGCATCGGCCGCGCCCGCCAGCGTCTGGCGCTTTCCCGACGGCGACAGCTGCACGGCGATGCTGCCATCCTGCTGGGGATCGGCGTGCGCCTGCACGTGCGCGGCCACCTGGAACCGCAGTGTTTCGACGTCGTCGCCACTGGCCTGCGCCGACGGTGCCAGCAATCCCACCAGCACCAGGCCCAGCACGCATTCCCTGTGTTTCATCATCGCTCCCTGCGGCACCGCGGTGGTGCCTTCAACTCAGAACGATACCTCGACCGGCTGCCGCGACCACAGCACCGATTGATGCTTGGTCTGCTGCTTCCACGCCAGGCGGATCGCTTCGATATCGGCGCGGCGCTGCGGGGTGTCCTCGTGCAGCACCACCAGCACCTTCGTGCGCAGGCGGTTGGGCGCGGCATCACCGCGGAACAGCCACTGGCCGTAGGCATCGAACACGGTCAGGCCATCCGGGAAGCGCGGGGTCACTTCCTTGTCCAGGAACGTGCGCCACTGCGCCTCGCTGATGGTGTCGGCCTGCGGGCGGTTGCCAGCACCCTGCTCCTCGCCCACGCCGAAGTACAGCTCACTGCGCACCCAGCCATGGCCGGCGGACGGGCGTGCTGCATCGCCCTTCAGTTCGGCGGTGGTGGCCGTGGCATAGGCGCTGGGCGCCTGCGAAGAGAGGCTGGCGCAGCCGCTGGTGGCCAGCAGCACGGCGAAGACGAGGCCAAGGTGTTTCATCGGTACAGCTCCGGGGAAGGGGGACAAGGCGAGCCGGCAGCGTACAGCGCCACCGGCCCGGCGTGCTGATGCCAGCAGGGCATCAGCTCATGCCGGACTGGCAGGGGCTTGCATCGGCACCGGCCATCACGCGAAGATAATATATCGCTTCATCCGGATGGATGTAAGTGAAACTATCTCCCCCTTCCCCGTCGTCGTTGTTGCTGGAGTCCCCATGTCCGTCCGCCTGCCCGCGTCGCCGCTCGGCCTCGCCATCGCCCTCGCGCTTTCCTCCGCCGCCGTCCCAGCCCTGGCCCAGGACGCCACCAACCTGGACACGGTGATCGTCACCGGCACCCGTGCCGCCGACCGCACCGTGCTCGAATCCACCTCGCCGGTGGACGTGCTCACCGCCGAGGACATCCGCAAGGCCGGCGTGGTCAACGGCGAGCTGGGCAGCGCGCTGCAGGCGCTGCTGCCGTCGTTCAACTTCCCGCGCCAGTCCAACTCCGGTGGCGCCGACCACGTGCGCGCGGCACAGCTGCGTGGCCTGTCGCCGGACCAGGTGCTGGTGCTGGTGAACGGCAAGCGCCGCCACCACACCGCGCTGGTCAACACCGACAGCAAGATCGGCAAGGGCACCACCCCGGTCGACTTCAACTCGATTCCGGTCAGTGCGATCAAGCGCATCGAAGTGCTGCGCGACGGCGCCGGCGCGCTGTACGGATCGGACGCTGTGGCCGGCGTGATCAACGTGATCCTCGACAACGGCGGTGACGGCGGGGAGATCGAGGCCAGCTACGGCGCCAACCACACCGACCTCAAGCCGATCGGCCGCACTCTCACCGACGGCCAGACCGGCAACATCAGCGCCAAGGTCGGCACTTCGCTGGGCGAAGACGGCGGCTTCCTGCGCGTCGGCCTGGAATACAAGCACCGCAACGGCACCAACCGCGCCGGCTTCGACCAGATTCCGCCATGGGACCAGACCCCGGGCAACCTGGCGCTGCAGGGCAAGCGCAACTATGTGCTGGGCGATGGCAAGAGCAAGGACATCAACCTGTGGCTGAACACCGAGATCCCGGTGGGCCAGACCTCGACGTTCTACGCGTTCGGTACCTTCAACCAGCGGGATACCGAAGGCGCGAACTACTTCCGCTACCCCGATGGCGATGCCAACTGGAAGGAGATCTATCCGAACGGTTACCGGCCGATCTCCGAAGGCGAGAACCGCGACGTGCAGGCCGTGGCCGGCGTGCGTGGGCAGTGGGGCGAATGGAGCTACGACGGCAGCCTGGATTACGGGCAGAACGACTTCACCTACCGCCTGCGCGACTCGCTCAACGCCTCGCTGGGCCCGACCAGCCCGACCCGTTTCAAGACCGCTGACTACGAATACGCGCAGACCGTGGGCAACCTCGATCTGAGTCGCGTGTTCACCCAGAGCGACAGCATCAGCCACACCCTGGGACTGGGCGTGGAAGCGCGCCATGAGCGCTACCAGACCCGTCCCGGCGACCCGGCCAGCTATGCGGCCGGCCCGTACACCGACCGCCCGACCGGTTCGCAGGCCGGTGGCGGCCTGACCCCGCAGGATGCAGCCACCCTGTCGCGTGATGTGGCCAGCGCCTATGCCAGCCTGTCCAGCCAGTTCGGCGAAAAGTTCTCCACCGATCTGGCCGCGCGCTACGAGCACAACGACGATTTCGGCGGTGAACTGACCGGCAAGCTCGGCCTGCGCTACGAATTCACCCCGGCGTTCGCGTTGCGTGGCGCCATCTCCAACAACTTCCGTGCGCCGTCGCTGGCACAGATCGGCTACGAGTCCACCTCCACCGGCTACAACGCTGGCGGCCAGCTGGTGCAGGGCCGTTTGCTGTCGGTCAACAATCCGATCGCGCGTGGCCTGGGTGCGCAGAACCTGAAGCCGGAGAAGTCGATCAACACCTCGCTGGGCTTCACCAGCCGCATCGGCGAGCACTTCGACCTGTCGCTGGACTTCTTCCAGATCGACATCGACGATCGCATCGCGCTGTCGGAGAGCATCACCGGTGATGCGCTGACCGACTATGTGGCGGCCAATTACGGCGTCAGTGGCCTGCAGAGCGCCAGCTTCTTCGTCAACGCCGCCGACACCCGCACCCGTGGCGCCGAGCTGGTGACCAACTGGCGCCAGTCGCTGGGCGATGGCCAGCTGCTGCTGACCGGCACCTATGCGTATACCAAGACCACGCTGAAGAACGTGCTGGCCACGCCGGCACAGCTGCGTGCGCTGAACCCGGACTACGTGCTGTTCGGCATCGAAGAAACCAACACGCTCACCGACGCCACGCCGCGCACGCGCGGTAGTTTCTCGGCAGCCTGGAGCAACGACCACTGGTCGCTGAGCAGCCGCGTGAACCGCTACGGCAGCGCCACCCGCGTGTTCAACTTCGGTGACGGCTACATCCCGCGCCAGACCTACCAGGCCGAGTGGCAGCTGGATGCCGAGGTCGAGTACCGCATCACCCCGCAGTGGAGCGTGGCCATCGGCGGGCAGAACCTGACCGACAACTACCCGGATCGATCCAACAGCGATATCCACTACTTCGGCAACCTGCCGTACGACGTGCTGTCGCCGATCGGCAGCAACGGCGCCTACTACTACGGCCGCGTTCGCTATACCTTCTGATTGCTCTGGGTGTAATTGCCTTGGGTGGGTGCGGACCGTTGGTCCGCACTGTCTGGGTTCAATGCAGGCTGACCCTTTGTGCCGACCCACGGTCGGCACCCACCGAAGCAAGGCCGTAGCCTGCCCTCGACCCCACGTACACGCCCACGCTGGCAAGCTGGGCGTCATGGCTGAACCGCTCCCCCTGCGTCCGCCACCGCCATTGCTGGACGACGCCTGCGCGTTGTTCCTCGATGTCGACGGCACCCTGATCGAATTCGCTGCGCGCCCGGATGCCGTGCAGCTGCTGCCGGATGTGCGTGAAGCCATCGGCCGCATCAGCGACCGCCTGGAAGGTGCCGTGGCACTGGTCAGTGGTCGCCCGCTTGAACAGCTGGATCAACTGTTCGCTCCCCTGCAACTGCCTGCCGCTGGCCTGCACGGCCATGAACTGCGTGGCCAGGATGGTCGTGTGCTGCGTGACGAACACGATGACGACACCGCCGAGTGGCTGCACGCACTGCACCAGCAGGCGATGCGCTTCGCCCACGGCCATCCCGGCGTACTGGTGGAAGACAAGGGCGTCGGCCTGGCCCTGCACTGGCGCGGCGCGCCGCATGCCGCCAGCGATGTCCGCGCCTTCGCCGACCGCCACGTGCGCGGCCGTGCCAGCTACCGCCTGCAACCTGGCGACCATGTGGTCGAGTTCGTGCCTGTCGGCACCGACAAGGGCCGTGCCGTGCGCCGGATGATGCAGTACCTGCCCTTCCGCGGCCGCCTGCCGGTGTTCCTCGGCGACGACCTCACCGATGAATTCGGCTTCGACGCCGCCAACGGCCAGCATGGCTGGAGCGTGCTGGTGGGCGAGCGGGAACCGAGCAAGGCGGTGTTCGCGCTGCCCGACATACGCAGCGTGCACGCCTGGCTGCGTGAGAATGCCTATTGACCCGGCCACCCCACGGCCGCAACCGAGATGTACCGCGTGATGACCCAACCCGATCTTGATCTGGGCGTGGTCGGCAACGGCAGCTTCGGCGCCCTGGTCGACAAACGTGCCCGCGTTGTCTGGAGCTGCCTGCCCACCTTCGACGGCGACCCCACCTTCTGTGCCCTGCTCGGTCCCAACCAGCAGACCGGTGGCGACTTCGCCATCGAGCTGGAGGACTTCGCGAGCAGCGAGCAGGAATACCTGACCAACACCGCGATCCTGCGCACCGTCCTGCGCGACGCGCACGGTGGCGAACTGGAAATCCTCGATTTCGCCCCGCGCTGGCGCCAGAACGACCGTTTCTACCGCCCGGTCAGCCTGATCCGCCAGGTGCGTCCGCTGGCCGGCAGTCCGCGCATCACCGTGCGTGCGCGACCACTGGCGGACTGGGGCGCGCGCGTGCCGGAGTCCACCTGGGGCAGCAACCATGTGCGCTGGATCCTGCCCGAGCATGTGCTGCGGCTGACCACCGATGTACCGGTGCGCTTCGTGCGCGACGGTCTGCCGTTCGTACTCAACCATCCCATCCACCTGATCCTGGGCGTGGATGAATCGCTCAACCGCTCGATCAGTGGCTATGTGCAGGAAGCCTTCCAACGCACCCGCGACTACTGGCGCGAATGGGTGCGTTACCTGTCCATTCCGCTGGAATGGCAGGACGCGGTGATCCGCAGTGCGATCACCCTGAAGCTGTGCCAGTACGAGGACAGCGGCGCGATCATCGCGGCGATGACCACCTCCATTCCGGAAGCCCCCGGCAGCGTGCGCAACTGGGACTACCGTTACTGCTGGCTGCGTGATGCCGCGTTCGTGGTGCGCGCACTGAACCGCCTCGGCGCAACACGCACGATGGAGCAGTTCCTCGGCTACATCTTCAACCTGGCCACCACCGACGGCACGCTGCAGCCGCTGTATGGCATCGGCTTCGAAGCCAAGCTGGACGAGGACGAAGTACCCAGCCTGTCCGGCTACCGTGGCATGGGCCCGGTGCGGCGCGGCAACCTGGCCTGGGTGCAGCGCCAGCACGATGTGTACGGCAGCGTGGTGCTGGCGTCCACGCAGCTGTTCTTCGACCGGCGCCTGCAGGACCCGGGTGATGCGCACACCTTCGCCCGCCTGGAGCCCCTGGGCGAACAGGCGTTCGCCCTGCATGACGTACCCGATGCCGGCCTGTGGGAATTCCGCGGCCGCACCGAAGTGCATACCTATACCAGCGCGATGTGCTGGGCCGCGTGCGACCGCCTGTGCAAGATCGCCGTGCGCCTGAAGCGTGATGACCGCGCCCGCTACTGGCGCGAGCGCGCCGACACCATCCACGCGCGCATCATGGCCGAATCCTGGAGCGAGGAGCTGGGCCACTTCACCGATACCTTCGGTGGCCATCGGCTGGATGCCTCGCTGCTGCTGCTGGCCGATATCGGCTTCATCGACGCGCTGGATGCGCGCTTCATTGCCACCGTCGATGCCATCGGCCGAGACCTCAAGCATGGCAATTCGCTGTACCGCTATGTCGCGCCGGATGACTTCGGCGAGCCGGAAACCAGCTTCACCATCTGCACCTTCTGGTACATCGATGCGCTGGCGGCAATCGGGCGCATGGACGAAGCACGCGAGATGTTCGAGCTGCTGCTGAAGCAGCGCAACCACCTGGGCCTGCTGTCGGAGGATCTGGCCTTCGACAGCGGCGAGGCCTGGGGCAATTTCCCGCAGACCTATTCGCACGTCGGCCTGATCACCGCCGCGATGCGCCTGTCGCGGTCCTGGCAGGAGGCATCGTGAGTCGTCTGGTCGTGGTATCAAATCGTGTGGCCGTGCCCGGCGAGAACCGCGCAGGCGGCTTGGCGGTCGGCCTGCTGGCCGCCCTGAAGGAGCGCGGCGGCCTGTGGTTCGGCTGGAGCGGCAAGACCGTAAAGGAAGGCAGCGGCACGCTGCACCGGCAGAAGGACGGTGACATCGACTACGTCACCATGGACCTGAGCAAGCGCGAAGTCGATGGCTACTACAATGGTTTCGCCAACCGCACGCTGTGGCCACTGCTCCACTTCCGGCTGGACCTGGTCGACTACGACCGCGGCACCCGCGAGACCTACCACAAGGTCAATGCGCTGTTCGCCGACAAGCTCGCGCCATTGCTGCGAGAGGATGACATCGTCTGGATCCACGACTACCACCTGATCCCGCTCGGCGCACTGCTGCGCGAGCGCGGCATCGGCTGCCGCATCGGCTTTTTCCTGCACATCCCGATGCCGTCGGCCGACCTGCTGCAGGCGATGCCCGACCACCTGCGACTGTTCTCCGCGCTGTACGCCTACGATCTGGTCGGCTTCCAGACCCAGCGCGACGCCGATCGTTTCCAGACCTACCTGCGCCTGTTCGGTGGTGGCCGCGTACTCGACAACGGCGAGCTGGAAGCACCGGGCGGGCGCCGCTTCCGTGCGGCGGCTTTCCCGATCGGCATCGACACCGAGCTGATCGCACGCCAGGCCGGCACCGCCGCCACCAAGGCCGCGGTGAAGAACCTGCGCAACAGCCTGCGTGACCGCCAGCTGGCGATCGGCGTAGATCGCCTGGACTACTCCAAGGGCCTGCCCGAGCGCTTCCTCGGCTTCGAGCGCTATCTTGAGCGCCACCCCGACCAGCGCGGCTCGCTGACCTACCTGCAGATCGCGCCGGTCTCGCGCGGCGACGTCACCGAGTACCGGCAGCTGCGCAGCCAGCTGGAACAGATCGCCGGCCACATCAACGGTGGCCACGCCGAACCGGACTGGACGCCGCTGCGCTACGTCAACCAGAACTTCACCCATGCCACGCTCACCGGCTTCTACCGGGCGGCGGCGGTCGGCCTGGTCACGCCGCTGCGCGATGGCATGAACCTGGTGGCCAAGGAGTACGTGGCCTCGCAGGACCCGGAGGATCCCGGCGTGCTGGTGCTGTCTCTGCTGGCTGGCGCTGCCGACGAACTGAAGCAGGCACTGCTGGTGAACCCACATGATCTGGACGGCGTGGCCGACGCCATCGCCACGGCAGCGACGATGTCGCTGAGCAGGCGCAAGGAGCGCTGGCACGCGATGATGGAACATCTGCGTACCTACGACATCAACCACTGGCGCCGCAGCTATCTGGACGCGCTGGAAGGCTGAAGCACGCGTTCCTGTAGAGCCGAGCCATGCTCGGCTGCGTTTTGTAGAGTCGAGCCATGCTCGACTGCTATTGGCAGGAGAAAAAGCAAGTCGAGCATGGCTCGACTCTACAGAAGACAGGCGATCAATCCAGGAACCGCGCGGCCTGCTCCGGTGCGGGCAGGTAACAGGCGTCATGCCGCCCGAACCAGCGGTAACGGTTGCGTGCCAGCGCGCGATACGCGGCATCACGCCAGCCGCGCGGCACTGCCCGCAGCACGCCGATCAAACGCCAGGCGCCGCCCAGCCCCGCCAGCACGCGCAGGATCGCATCGGTATCGGTCCAGGCGCCCTGCGCGTCCAGCAGCAGGAACGACATCGGGTCCTGCGGGTCCAGCCCGTGCGCGCGCAGCATCGCGCTGCCCTGCTCCCCCTGCATCGCCGCAAAGCGATAGCGCCCCCTGCGGTCGAAGCGCAGCAGCAAGCGCACCCAGCGGTTGCACAGCGCGCATACGCCATCGAATACGATCACCGCGCTGCCAGCCTCGGCGGCGGCCTCACTGCGGTTCGAGCCAGCCTTCATAGCGGATCAGAGCTCCCACCCAGGGCAGCGTCACATCGACCAGGAAAGTGTAACGCTCACCCTGCCAGGCTTCGCGGCAACGCACGCCACCAAACCAGCGCCTCGGCAGCGGCAGCAGCCCGAAGGCCCAGACCCGCCGCACCGACCAGTCGATGCCACCTTCGCGGGCCTGCAGATCAAATTCGAAGCGCACCGCGCCCAACTGCTCGCGCAGGTATCCCTCATGCGCCCACAGCCGCGACACCATCGGCCAGCGCCCAAAACGCCGCGCCCACTGCTCGCCCTGCCCGTGTGCCCTGAACGCCACTTCGGTCGGCAGCGCGTCTCCGTCCTTTGGCAACCGTGCCAACGCAGCCAGCAGCGGCACCAGCCAGTGCCACCCCCTCACGATGCGCGCCTGCCCCACGTAGCGGCATGGCAACGGCGCGGCATGCAGCGCCTGCACCGGCGCGGCCAGGGTGGCGAAGGCCGGCCCCAGCACACGTGCGAACAGCGGAGTGGTCAGGGCGCGATCCAGGCCAGGGTTGCCATGCGCCCGGTGCGACGATCCCGCCGGTGCGAATACAGGTCCGGATCGGCCATGGTCGACACCGTGCCGCCATGCACCTGCGCCGGGTCCATGCCCGCCGCCTGCAGGCGCTGTCGGGCCAGCGCGAACAGGTCCACCTTCCAGTGACCGGGGCGCGTCGCCACGAACGCTGCTTCGGCCGCCGGATCGTGGCCGACGAAGGCGTGGTAGACCTCCTCGCCGATCTCGTAGTCGGCCGGTCCGGCGGCCGGACCCAGCCAGGCCCGCAGCTGCGCCGGCGGCGTCTGCATGGCGGCCACCGTGGCCTCCAGCATGCCGTCGGCCAGGCCACGCCAGCCTGCGTGGGCCGCGCCCACCTCACTGCCATCGGCGGCGGCGAACACCACCGGCAGGCAGTCGGCGGTCAGGATCGCCAGCACCACGCCCGGCACCGAGGTCACTGCGGCATCGGCCACCGGTTCGCTGGCGCCGGGCACCGGCGGCGCGCTGAAGCGCAGCACGGTGCTGCTGTGCACCTGGCGCAGCCAGTGCGGGGCCGACGGCAGCGCCAACCCCTGCTGCAGCAGCTGGCGGTTGTGCTCCACATTGGCGGGGGTATCACCATCGGCCGCGTGCCGGTTGCCCAGGTTGAACTGCGCGAACGGCGCCGGCGAAATGCCCGCACCGTGCCGGCGCGTGGTCAGCGCATGGATGCCCGGAGGCGCCGGCCAGTCCGCCTGCAGCAAGGGCAGCGCGGCAGCCATCACCAGCGGTCCCGCTCGCGCGCGGCGAAGGCTTCGCTGTCTTCGCGCAGCACCTTCATCAGGTGCAGCATGTCGTCCGGCACCGGCGCGGTGTTGCGCACCGGCTCACCGGTGATCGGGTGCGTGAACTCCAGCGTCTCGGCGTGCAGGGCCTGGCGCTTGAAGCCGCGCAGCGCGGCCACCAGCTCGTCGCTGGCGCCCTTGGGCAGCTTCAATGCACCGCCGTACAGCGGGTCGCCGATGATCGGATGGCGCACGTGCGCCATGTGCACGCGGATCTGGTGGGTACGGCCGGTTTCCAGGCGGCACTCCAGCGCGGTGTGCGCACGGAAGCGCTCGCGCAGGCGGTAATGGGTGATCGCCTCCTTGCCGTCCTCGCGCACGGCCATCTTCAGGCGGTCGCGCGGGTGGCGGTCGATCGGGGCATCAGCGGTACCGCCGGCCACCAGCGCGCCCATCACGATGGCCAGGTACTGGCGGTGCACGTCGCGTGCGGCCAACTGCTCGACCAGCGCGGTCTGCGCTTCCAGAGTCTTGGCCACCACCATCACGCCGCTGGTGTCCTTGTCCAGGCGGTGCACGATGCCCGCGCGCGGCAGTACCGCCACCGACGGGTCGCGGAACAGCAGGGCATTGACCAGGGTGCCGCTGTGGTTGCCGGCGCCCGGGTGCACCACCAGGCCGACCGGCTTGTTGATCACCAGCAGGTGCTCGTCCTCGAACAGCACGTCCAGCGGGATGTCCTCCGGCTGGGCGTCGGTCTGGGTTTCCAGCACCACGTTGAGGGTCACCACCTCGCCGCCGCGCAGCGGATCGCGCGGACGCACCTGGGCGCCGTCCAGCAGGACCTCACCGGCTTTGATCCACTCGGTCAGGCGCGACCGCGAGTATTCGGGGAACAGTTCGGCCACGACGGCGTCGAAACGGCGGCCGGCAGCGGTGTCGGGGACGATGGCCTGGCGGGCCGATTCAGAGCGTTGTTCAGACATGGCAGGGGGGCATTCTTTGAAATTTTGGGGTCCCGGCGGCCGGTTTCAGTCGCTGGACAGGACACTAGGCTATCATCGACCCTTCGTATTCCAGCCGCGTCCCGCCTCGACCCCATGATCCGACGCTCCGCCATGCTCTCCGCGCCCGTCCGCCTCACCGCCCTGCTGCTGGTGCTGGTCATCGCCGCCACCGGCTGCCACCGTGGTGCCAAGAAGGGCGATCGCCCCGATGAAGGGACGCCGGTCGAACAGTTGTACGAGAAGAGCCACAAGCTGATGCAGGGTGGCAACTGGAGCGGCGCCGAAGCCAGCTTCCGCCGCCTGGTGGCCCAGTATCCGTACGGTCCGTATACCGAGCAGGCGATGATCGAGACCGCCTACGCCCAGTACAAGGCCGGCAAGCACGATGACGCGGTGTCCAGCATCGACCGCTTCATCCGTACCTACCCGACCCATCGCAACATCGCGTACCTGTACTACCTGCGCGGCCTGGCCAACTCCAATCGCAGTACGGTTTTCCTTCGTCGCGTATGGTCACTGGATGCCAGCCGCCGCGATCTGTCCACCCCGCACCAGGCGTATTCGGACTTCAACATCGTGGTGGACCGCTACCCGAACAGCCGGTACGCCGCCGATGCGCGCCAGCGCATGCTGGAGCTGCGTGATGTGTTCGCCCAGCACGAGCTCGACAACGCCCTGTACTACATGCGCCGCGGCGCTTGGGTCTCGGCCGCCGGCCGCGCCAACTACCTGCTGGAAACCTACCCGCAGAGCGCGTTCCAGTACGACGCCGTCGCCGTCCTGGCCGATTCCTACACCCACCTGGGCAACAAGACCCTGGCCGACGACGCCCGCCGCGTCCTGCAGCTGAACCAGCCGGACCACCCGTGGCTGGAAGGCAAGTGGCCGAAGTACCCGTGGATGATCCGCAAGCTGAACCCGTTCGCTGGCGAGAAGTCCGCCAGCACCGGCCAGCGCAACGCGCGACTGGAAAAGAAATAAGAAAAAGGCCCCGCAAGGGGCCTTTTCTTTGTCGGTTATCCACGCCATGCGTGGAGGGTTCGTGCGCCCATGGACCACGGCACTAGGAATTCTACGAATCCCCGGCGGATGCGACGCCGGTCCCAATCGGCGCGGGCGAGCCCCTCCACACTGCGGTGCAACGGCCATCCCGGCCGTGAAGGAGCGCCTCATGACCCCACCGCCACGCCATTTCCGCCCCCGCGCCTGCCTCCTCGCCACCGCGCTACTGGCGCTGTCCCCGGGCCCCCTGGCCGCCGCACCGGTTGCACCGGGCGATCTGCTGTCTGCTGCCCCCTATCGCGCGTCATGGGTGCCATCCAAGGCCGCGCAGGCCTACAAGCTGCACTACCGCACGCCGGATCATCGCGGCCAGCTGGCCGAAGGCACCGGCCTGCTGTACCTGCCCGCCGGCGCGGCGCCTGCAGGCGGCTGGCCGGTGGTGTCCTGGGCGCATGGCACCCAGGGCATCGCGGATCGCTGTGCGCCCTCGGTGTCCGGCCCCTACCAACCCCAACGCGACGGGCGCTTCCTCGATCAGTTCCTGGCGCAGGGCTATGCGGTGGTCGCTGCGGACTACCAGGGCCTTGGCAGTCCAGGTGACCATGCCTATCTGCATGTGCGCACTGCCGCGCGCAACGCCATCGACCTCGTCAAAGCCAGCCGCCAGTACCTGGGCAACGCGCTGTCGCCGCGCTGGGTATCGGTCGGCCATTCGCAGGGTGGCGCCGCCGCGCTCACGGCAGGCCACATCGCCCCCACCCATGGAGGGCCGGCGTTGCACTACCGTGGCAGCTTCACCACCGGTACGCCCACGGCAGTGGAGTTGACCGCGCTGGTGATGAAACCGGACAACCGCAGCCCCAATCCCGGTGCAGTCAACGCGTATCACGCGTATCTGCTCGACGGCCTGCTGCAGGTCGCGCCGCAGATCGACCGCGTCCTCAGCGACACCGGCCGCGCCCGCGTGGCAGTGGCACGTGAGCAGTGCCTGGGCGAACTGGCCGCCACCCTGGACGGTGCGGATATCGGCAGCATGTTCACTGCACCGCTGACCAGCGTGCCGGGCATCTGGGCGGTGCTGTACGACTATCTCGGCGTACCGCGCCGCGGCTTCAGCCAACCACTGATGCTGGGCCATGGCAGCGCGGACCGCGATGTGCCCTATCTGACCACGCTGCTGTACGCCGCAGGCCTGGCCCTGCGAGGCGAGCCGGTGGCGTTCCGACGCTACCCGGTCGACCACCGCGGCACGCTGGATGCGGCGGCGGCGGATGGCCTGGCATTTGTGCGTGCACGGCTTGAGGGCGGCCACTTCAGCGACACTGCGGAAACCGCCGGCCTCGAACAGCTGCTCGACGAAGCCCGGTAGATCCACGCCATGCGTGGATGATCTTCGACCATCGTGCGGACCAGGGTCCGCACCCACCGGAGAGGGCCAACGGGTTGCCGGCCATCGGCCGGCACTCCCTGTCGTCTGCTGGACCGGACCTCAGCCCTTGTAGCCGTTGCTGATCGGGTAACGACGCTCACGGCCGAACGCCCGGCGCGAGACCTTCGGCCCGGGCGCGGCCTGATGCCGCTTCCACTCGCTGATGCGCACCAGGCGAAGCACACGGTCGACCACGGTCGCGTCGTAACCGGCCGCCACGATCTCCGTGCGCGACTGCTCCTGGTCGATATAGCGGTACAGGATGCCGTCCAGCACGTCATAGGCCGGCAGCGAATCCTGGTCCAGCTGGTTCTCGCGCAGTTCGGCCGACGGCGGGCGGCTGATCACCGCTGGCGGGATCACCGGTGCGCCGCCCACGGTGTTGCGCCACTTGGACAGCCCGAACACCTCGGTCTTGTAGAGGTCCTTCAACGGCGCATAGCCACCGCACATGTCGCCGTAGATGGTGGCGTAACCGACCGCGTACTCGCTCTTGTTGCCGGTGGTCAGCAGCAGGCCGCCGAACTTGTTGGCCAGCGCCATCAGGATCACGCCACGGCTGCGCGACTGCAGATTCTCTTCGGTCACGTCCGGCGTGGTGCCCTCGAACATCGGCGCCAGCGATTCCATCAGGCCCTTGAACGCCGGCTCGATCGACACCGCCTCCAGCTTCACGCCCAGTGCCTGGCACTGCTCGGCCGCCAGGTCGTTGGAAAGGCCTGCGGTATAGCGCGACGGCAACCGCACGGCGGTGACGTTCTCGGCGCCCATCGCGTCCACGGCCATGGCCAGCACCAGCGCCGAATCGATGCCACCGGACAGGCCCAGCCACACCTTCTTGAAGCCGTTCTTGCGGCAGTAGTCCTGGATGCCACGGGTCACCGCACGCCAGGCCAGCGCGTCCATGCTCTCGTCGCCATCGTCCATCCACACATGCGGCATGAAGCGGCGGGTTTCACCGTCGTACTCCACCACCAGCCACTGGTCGACGAAGGCGGCGGCGGCCGGGTGCACGGTACCGTCGCCATCGGCCACCACCGAGGCGCCATCGAACACCAGCGCGTCCTGGCCACCGACCACGTTGAGGTAGGCAATCGCCGCCCCGCTCTCACGGGTGCGCGCGGCCAGCACCGCATCGCGCTGGGCATGCTTGCCCCGCTCGTACGGCGACGCATTCGGCACCACCACCAGCTGCGCGCCGGCGCGCACGGTGTCGGCCAACGGCTCGGCGAACCACAGGTCCTCGCAGATCAGCAGGCCGACCGGCACACCGTTGACCTCGAACACGCAGCTGCCGCCATCCGGATCGACATCGAAGTAGCGGCGCTCGTCGAACACCGCGTAGTTGGGCAGCTCGCGCTTGCGGTAGGTCTGCTCGACCAGCCCGTCGCGCAGCACGCTGGCGGCGTTGTAGACCACCGCACCCGCCGCCTGCGGCCAGCCAACCACGGCGGTGATGCCACGGCAGGCGGCAGCGATGCGGGTCATCGCCTGCTCGCACTCGTACAGGAAGCCCGGGCGCAGCAGCAGGTCCTCCGGCGGGTAACCGCTCACCGCCAGCTCGGGGAACATCACCAGCTCGGCGCCGTACTCGTCGCGCGCCTGGCCGATCATCTCGATGATGCGCTCGGTGTTGCCGGCGACATCGCCGACCGGGAAGTCGAACTGCGCCATCGCGATGCGGATCGAAGCCATGGGAATCCAGCCTGTGGTTGCAATGCCGCCATTGTAGCGCTGCGCCATGCGCGCGCCGGGCGCGCTCACTACGTGGACAGCCCTGGCTCAGTAGATCCCCACCATGCGTGGATGGGCCGACCAGGCGGCCGCCAGACGCAGAAAAGCCGCCCGAGGGCGGCTTTTCCAAAGCAAGCCGAGCGTGGGCTCGGCTCTACAGAATCGGCTGCCAGAGGCAGTCGTTCTTATTTCACCAGCTTGGCGATGGCAGCGCCCAGGTCGCCCGGCGAGCGGACGGTGACGACACCGGCAGCTTCCATGGCGGCGAACTTGCCTTCGGCCGTGCCCTTGCCGCCCGAGGCGATCGCACCGGCGTGGCCCATGCGCTTGCCGGCCGGAGCCGACGCACCGGCGATGAAACCGACGACCGGCTTCTTCACGTGGTTCTTGATGTACTCGGCGCCGGCTTCTTCGGCGTCACCGCCGATTTCGCCAACCATGATGATGCCTTCGGTCTGCGGGTCTTCGTTGAACAGCTTCAGGCAGTCGACGAAGTTCAGGCCGTTGATCGGGTCACCACCGATGCCGATGCAGGTGGACTGGCCCAGGCCGACTTCGGTGGTCTGCTTGACCGCTTCATAGGTCAGGGTGCCCGAACGCGACACGATGCCGATCTTGCCCGGCTGGTGGATGTGGCCCGGCATGATGCCGATCTTGCACTCACCCGGGGTGATGACGCCCGGGCAGTTCGGCCCGATCAGCACGGTGTCCGGATGGGAGCGGGTCAGCACGTTCTTGACGCGCAGCATGTCCAGCACCGGGATGCCTTCGGTGATGCAGACGATGACCTTGATGCCGGCAGCAGCGGCTTCCAGGATCGCGTCGGCCGCGTACGGCGGCGGCACGTAGATGACCGAAGCGTTGGCGCCGGTGCTCTGCACGGCGTCGGCAACGGTGTTGAAGACCGGCAGGTCGATATGGGTGGTGCCACCCTTGCCCGGGGTCACGCCGCCAACAACCTGGGTGCCGTACTCGATCATCTGAGTGGCGTGGAAGGTGCCCTGCTGGCCGGTGAAGCCCTGCACGATCACCTTGGTGTTCTTGTTAATCAAAACAGACATGGGAATTCCTTGGTGTCGAATCAGGCAGCGTTCTTGACAGCTTCAACGATCTTCTTGGCGCCATCGTTGATGTTGTCAGCCGGGATGATGGCCATGCCGCTGTCACGCAGCAGCTGCTTGCCTTCTTCCACGTTGGTGCCTTCCAGGCGCACCACGACCGGAACCTTGACGCCCACTTCCTTCACGGCGGCGATGATGCCTTCGGCAATCATGTCGCAGCGGACGATGCCGCCGAAGATGTTGACGAAGATGCCTTCAACCTTGTCCGAGGACAGGATCAGCTTGAACGCTTCGATGACGCGCTGCTTGTTGGCACCGCCGCCCACGTCCAGGAAGTTCGCCGGCTCGCCGCCGTTGAGCTTGATGACGTCCATGGTGGCCATGGCCAGGCCGGCGCCGTTGACCATGCAGCCGATGTTGCCGTCCATGGTGACGTAGTTGATGTCCAGCTCCGAAGCGATCACTTCGGTCGGGTCTTCCTGGGTCTTGTCGCGCATGGCGACCAGGGCCTTCTGGCGGAACGCGGCGTTGTCGTCGCTGTCGAACTTGCCGTCCAGCGCGTACAGGTTGCCGTCGTCCAGGATGGCCAGCGGGTTGATTTCAACCAGGGCCAGGTCCTTTTCGTTGAACAGGCGGTAGAGGTTCACCATGATGCTGGCGAACTGGCCGGCCTGCTTGGCGGTCAGGCCCAGCTTGAAGCCGAAATCACGGCCGTGGTAACCCTGCACGCCTTCGACGAAGTCGACGTTCAGCGAGTGGATCAGCTCCGGGGTTTCAGCGGCGACCTGCTCGATTTCCACGCCGCCTTCCGAAGAGGCGATGTAGGTGATGGTCTTGGTGCCACGGTCGACCAGCACCGACAGGTACAGTTCCTTGACGATCTCGCCGGCGGTGGTCACCAGCACCAGGTTGACCGGCAGTTCAACGCCTGCGGTCTGGTAGGTGGCCATCTTGGTGCCGAGCATCTTGGCCGCAGCGGCCTTCACGTCGTCGGTGGTCTTGCAGAACTTGACGCCGCCAGCCTTGCCGCGGCCGCCAGCGTGGATCTGCGCCTTCACCATCCAGGGGCCCTGGCCCAGGGAGTTGGCAGCGGCAACCGCTTCGTCCGGGGTCGCAGCGACCTTGCCGGCCGGGACCGGGATGCCGTACTCGGCAAGCAGTTGTTTTGACTGGTATTCGTGGAAATTCATGCGTCACCGTGGGAATAGGAACGACCGCACGCAATTCCTCAGGGCCCCGGCGGGGCGCCGGCATGGACCGCGGCGGGCCCACTATTGTGGCCGAGCGAGCGCCGGGGCGCAAAGAAGTCTGTACAAAACGCCAGACCCGGCCAGATTTCCACCGCCATTCAGGCAGTTGCGCCCGGGCCGCCGTTGGCCACCGGTATCCACGGCAGGCCAAATGCGCGATCCGGGCGGCTCCGGCGGCGTCCTGCCGGGGGCCCTATACTGGTCAACCAAGGTGTGTAGTGCCGGGCCTGCCCGGCTGCTTCCACCGCAGGCCACAGAGAAGCGACGTACCCGCCCGGCTTCAGGGGATGCCAGGCAGGGCCGCCGCAGATTCCAGACCCAGGCAGCCAGAAGGGGAGTTCCGGCGTGTCACCCAGTGCTTCATTGATCGACCGCATCGAATCGATTCCGCGGCGTGAGCTGTACTTCTTCGCGCTGTACCGGGTGCTGATCGCCGCGGTCATCGCCGGCCTGCTCTACAGCCCCCTGTCCGGCATGGTCGGCGAGGCCCATCACCCGCGCCTGGCCGATACCGTCGCGGTCATCTATCTGCTGCTGTCGCTGCTGGCCCTGGCGATCGGCCGCAACGAACGCTGGCTGCGCCCGATCGTGGTCAGCAGCGTGCTGGTGGACATCATCGCCGCCACCCTGCTGGCACATGCCCTGCCCGGTGCCAGCGCCGGTATCTCGATGTCGCTGCTGTTCAACATCGCCGCTGCCGCCACCCTGCTGCCATTGAGCTGGGGCCTGGGCCTGGCAATCGTCGCCAGCCTGGCCACCGGTACCGAATACCTCTGGAAGGTGCTCGAAGGCGGCGACCCCACCCGCACGCTGGCCGAGCTGGCCATGTTCGCCACCAGCTACCTGGCGTTGGCCTTCATCAGCTACCAGGTAGGCAACCGCGCGCGCCGCAACCAGCAGCTGGCCAACCAGCGCGGCGACGAAGTGGCCAACCTGTTCCAGATCAACGAACTGATCATCCGCCGCATGCGCACCGGCGTGCTGGTGGTGGACGCCGACAACCGCATCACCCTGGCCAATGAAGCGGCCTCGATGCTGCTCGGCGACAACGACGGCATCGGTGAGACAGGACGCCTGGATCTGGCCAGTGCCGCGCCGGAACTGGCGCGCCGCCTGCAGCGCTGGCGCAACGGCTGGGCGCAGGACGAACTGCCGCTGCAACTCAACCCCGACCAGCCCGAAGTGCAACCACGCTTCGCCCGCCTGCTGGCCGGCAGCGAGCTGGCCCTGGTGTTCCTGGACGATTCCAGCGTGGTGTCCCGGCGCGCCGAATCGCTCACTCTGTCGGCAATGGGCCGCTTCTCGGCCAGCCTTGCCCATGAAATCCGCAACCCGCTGGCGGCAATCAACTACGCCGTGCAGCTGCTGGAAGAAGGCACCGGCTTCAACGAAAGCGATCGCCGCCTGCTGCAGATCATCCGCCAGCAATGCCAGCGCACCAACGGCATCGTCGAGAGCGTGCTGGGGCTGGCACGGCGCGAACGCGCCACGCCCGAGAACGTGGACCTGGTCGCCTTCGTGCGCCGCTTCGTGCTGGAGTACAAGCAGGGCCAGACGCTGGAGACCGACAGCATCGAACCGATCATCAGCGACACGGCGGTGATGGCGCAGGTCGATACCAAGCACCTGTACCAGGTGCTCACCGTGCTGGTGCACAACGCATTGAAGTACGGCCGCATCGGCCAGCAACCGGCGCGGGTGCGCCTGCGCGTGGCACAACACGAACGCAGCGCGGTGATCGACGTGATGGACCGTGGCCCCGGCATTCCCGAGAGTGTGGCCGCACAGCTGTTCCGTCCGTTCTTCACCACCTCCGAGCACGGCACCGGCCTGGGCCTGTATATCGCCCGCGAGTTGTGCCGCGCCAACCAGGCACGGCTCGACTACATCCCGGTGCCGGCAGGCGGCTCCTGCTTCCGCCTGGTGCTGCCCGGCCCGCACACGCTGTTGCCCACCTGATCCCAGATCTGTGCGTCAAACATTTGTCGCTTCCAGCCCCCTCGTTTATCTTTCACGCCCATGAACGAAACCCGCAGCGCCCTCGTCGTCGACGATGAACGCGACATCCGCGAACTGCTGGTACTGACCCTCGGCCGCATGGGGCTGCGCATCAGTACCGCCGCCAACCTGGCCGAAGCACGCGAGCTGCTGGCCAGCAATCCGTACGACCTGTGCATCACCGACATGCGCCTTCCGGATGGCAACGGCATTGAGCTGGTCAGCGAAATCGCCCAGCACTACCCGCGCACGCCGGTGGCGATGATCACCGCCTTCGGCAGCATGGACCTGGCCGTGGAAGCGCTGAAAGCCGGCGCCTTCGACTTCGTCAGCAAGCCGGTGGACATCTCGGTGCTGCGTGGCCTGGTCAAGCACGCGCTGGAACTCAACAACACCGAACGCCCTGCGCCCGGCCCCGCCACCGAACAGGCTGCACGCCTGCTGGGCGCTTCGCCGGCCATGGACGTGTTGCGCACCACCATCGGCAAGGTCGCGCGCAGCCAGGCGCCGGTCTACATCCTCGGTGAATCCGGGGTTGGCAAGGAACTGGTCGCCCGCACCATCCACGCCCAGGGCGCGCGTGCGGCCGGCCCGTTCGTTCCGGTCAACTGCGGCGCCATTCCCGGCGAGCTGATGGAGAGCGAATTCTTCGGCCACCGCAAAGGCAGCTTCAGCGGCGCCCATGCCGACAAGCCCGGCCTGTTCCAGGCGGCGCACGGCGGCACCCTGTTCCTGGACGAAGTGGCCGAGCTGCCGCTGCAGATGCAGGTGAAGCTGCTGCGCGCGATCCAGGAGAAGTCGGTGCGCGCGGTCGGTGCGGCCAACGAAGAGCCGGTGGACGTACGCATCCTCTCTGCCACCCACAAGGACCTGGCCGAGCTGGTCGAAGATGGGCGCTTCCGCCACGACCTGTACTACCGCATCAACGTGATCGAACTGAAGGTGCCGCCGCTGCGCGAGCGCCGCCAGGACCTGCCGGAGCTGGCGGCCGCCGTGCTGGCGCGGCTGGCCCGCAGCCACGGCCGTGCCACCCCGCTACTGGCGCCGTCGGCGCTGGAGGCGCTGGACCACTATGCGTTCCCGGGCAATGTGCGCGAGCTGGAGAACATTCTGGAACGCGCGCTGGCACTGGCCGAAGAAGACCGCATCGGTGCCGACGACCTGCGCCTGCCGCAGCATGCCCCGCGCACGCCCGGCAGCGCAGCGCACGCGGAAGCCGTGGTGGACCTGCAGCCCGGCAGTGCCGCCCTGCCCTCGTACATCGAGCAGCTGGAACGCAGCGCCATCCAGCGCGCGCTGGAAGAGAACCGCTGGAACAAGACCCGGACCGCCGCGCAGCTGGGCATCACCTTCCGCGCGCTGCGCTACAAGCTGAAGAAGCTGGGGATGGAGTAAGGGCCGAACGGCCCTGGCAGGCGCCAACCTTGGTTGGCGCTGCGCCGCCGCGCCATCCGCGCATGGCGTGGATCTACTGCTCTTCGGGCCATCAGCCGAGCATAGGCTCGGCTCTACCTCAATCCTTGGTCACGCGATTGATCTCGGCCAGGCTGGTCACGCCCGCAGCCGCCTTCTTCAACGCCGACTGCCGCAGGTCATTCACTCCGATCTGCTGCGCCGCCTCGGCAATCTGCAGCGCATTGCCACCGGCCAGCACGATGGTGGCGATCTCATCGGTCATCGGCATCACCTGGTAGATACCGGTTCGGCCCTTGTAGCCCTCGGTGCACTCATCGCAGCCCACCGCCTCGTACAGCTGGATGCCCGCATCCAGCTGCGCCTGGGTGAAGCCCTCGGCCAGCAGCGCATGCTCCGGCAGGTTGGCCGGACGCTTGCAGTTGCCGCACAACCGGCGTGCCAGGCGCTGCGCGATCACCAGCGTCACCGAGCTGGTGATGTTGTACGGGGCGATACCCATGTTCATCAGGCGCGCGATGGTCTGCGGCGCATCGTTGGTATGCAGCGTGGACAGCACCATGTGGCCGGTCTGCGCCGCCTTGATCGCAATCTCGGCCGTCTCCAGGTCGCGGATTTCGCCGACCATGATGATGTCCGGATCCTGTCGCAGGAACGAGCGCAGCGCCGCGGCGAAGGTCATGCCGCGCTTGTTGTTCTGCTGCACCTGGTTGACACCGGGCAAGCGGATTTCCACCGGGTCTTCGGCGGTGGAGATGTTGCGCGTCTCATCGTTGAGGATGCCCAGCGCCGTGTACAGCGACACCGTCTTGCCCGAACCGGTGGGGCCGGTCACCAGCACCATGCCGTACGGCTTGTGGATGGCCTCCAGGAACAGCTTCTGCTGGTCCGGCTCGTAGCCCAGCTTGTCGATACCCAGCTTGGCCGCGCTGCCATCGAGGATACGCAGCACCACCTTCTCGCCGAACAGGGTCGGCAGCGTGCTGACGCGGAAGTCGATCTGCTTGGTCTTGGACAGGTTGAGCTTGATGCGACCGTCCTGCGGCACGCGCTTCTCGGCGATGTCCAGCTGCGCCATCACCTTCAGGCGCGCGGCAATGCGCTGGTTCAACTTCACCGGCGCGCGCGCCACCATCTTCAGCAGGCCGTCGATGCGCAGGCGCACGCGGTAATCGTCTTCGTAGGGTTCGAAGTGGATGTCCGATGCGCCCTTGCGGATCGCGTCGACCAGCACCTTGTTGACGAACTTCACCACCGGGGTGTCGTCACCCTTGGCGTCGATGCCGGAGTCGCCGCCGGCATTGTCCTCGTCACCCAACCCGACATCGAGGTTGGCCATGCCCTCGTCATCGCCACCGAGCGCGTCGCCGATGGTGTCGTGGCTGGCGTGCCACTGCTCCAGCGTCCGGCGGATCTGGTCTTCGTCGACCAGGATCGGTTCTACCACCAGATTGGTGTGGAACTTGATCTCGTCCAGCGCATGGGTCGGATTGCTGGTGCCCACGAACAGCTTGCCGCCGCGTTTGAACAGCGGCAGCACGTTGTGCTTGCGCAGCAGTTCCTCGCTGACCAGGCTCATCGCGTTCTGGCTGGCGTCGAACGTGGAAACGTCGAACAGGGGCATGCCGAACTCGACCGCGTTGGCGGCGGCGAGCTGCGAGGCGCTGACCAGCTTGTTCTGCGCGAACCAGGTTGGCAGCGGCTGGCGAGCGGCGGCGGCCTTGGCCATGGCGTCGCGGGCAGAGGCCTCATCCAGGGCACCGTCCTGGACCAGGCGGCGGGCCAGTCCGGTGATGCCGACGAGATTGGGGGTGGTTACCGCATTCATATGAATCCTCTACTCTGAGGGTCGCCGTTGCCTTGTCGGTCGAGGCCACGATGAGGCGGCCAGATCAATCTAGACGGGGGGCCTACCATGACGCCGATCCTTCAGCATTACTGTGTCGCCCGGACCTCCCGTTCCCGGCGATGAAGCGATTCTGATGCCCATCGGAATGATAGCGGCGTCAGGGCAATCCAGCAGCAGTTTCCGGCAACAGACCAAAAATCACGTTGCGGCGTTCTCTCCCATAAAAAAAAAGCGGAGAGCATTTGCTCTCCGCTTTTCATCCCGCAATTGCTCTGCCGATTACCGGCTTACTCGCCGGCGGAAACGGTCTTGTTCTGGCAGCTACCCGGGCGATACTTGGTGTCGATGCTGCCCGAGCAGGTCCAGCTCGGAACAACGCCCTTGGACACCTGGGACGCATCAGCCTTCAAAGTAATGGTTTTGGTATCGACATCGTCAGAAATATTCTGCGCGGTAGCAGTGATAGTGCCGGTAGCGTTATCCCAAGCCAGAGCACTGACGTACTGAGTCTTCTGGAAATCCGGCTGCCATTCTTTCGGAGGCAGAGCATTATTGGTGGCCACGTACTCCGACACGTCGGTACGCAGCGAAGAAGCCGCAAGGATCACTTCCGAGACCTTGGCCTTCTTGGTGTAGTTCGAGTATGCCGGCAGCGCAATGGCAGCCAGGATGGCGATGATCGCAACAACGATCATCAGTTCGATCAGGGTGAAGCCCTTCTGGTTCTTCATGGTGATACATCCCCAAGATAAGTGGTGGTTGATGTCGGGGTGGTGGCCGGCCGGTCAGATGACCGGATGAGCAGGCTGCCCGTCCCCGCGGGTGGATCAACGCAGGTTACGTGCCAATCTCCCATGGCAGCGTCTCCCCGATTTCCCCGCGCCAATGATGGCAGCAATTTCGCGGATGGGAACCCCCCAGAAGCGAATCTGCGATGGACGCGGCAATGTGACGCGGTACGTCACCTTTCGTCTCGTCAGGTCGAAAACCCTGCGCGGCGTCACGCCAGCAGGCTCCCCGGACGGCCCTGAACCGGCTACCATCGCCGGTCAGGATGCCCGCCTGGGGATGGCGGGCCTTGGGGAGCCAACATGTCTGTCAGTCGCAGTGCGATCAAGAAAGAGCCCGTGGCGCGTAGCACCATGGAGCTGCAGCCGTTTGTCTGGGAGGGGACCGACAAGCGGGGTATCAAGATGAAGGGCGAGCAGTTGGCCAAGAACGCCAATATGCTGCGCGCCGAACTACGCAAGCAGGGAATCAACCCCGGCCAGGTTAAGCCGAAGCCGAAGCCGCTGTTCGGCACAGCCGGCAAGCCGGTGAGTGCCAAGGACATCGCCTTCTTCAGCCGGCAGATGGCGACGATGATGAAGTCCGGCGTGCCGATAGTCTCGGCACTGGAGATCATCGGCAGCGGGCACAAAAACCCACGCATGAAGAAGATGGTGGACGGAGTTCGCGCCGACATCGAAGGCGGCTCATCGCTGCACGAAGCGATCAGCCGCTACCCTGTCCAGTTCGACGAGCTCTACCGCAACCTGGTACGGGCTGGTGAAAGTGCCGGCGTGCTGGAAACGGTGCTGGATACCATCGCCACCTATAAAGAGAACATCGAGGCGCTGAAGGGCAAGATCAAGAAGGCCCTGTTCTACCCGGCCATGGTGCTGGTGGTGGCCTTCCTGGTCAGCACCGTCTTGCTGGTCTGGGTGGTGCCGCAGTTCGAGGAGGTCTTCAAGAGCTTCGGTGCAGACCTACCGGCCTTCACCCAGATGGTGGTCAACCTGTCAAAGTTCATGGTGTCCTGGTGGTGGCTGATGGCCATCGTCATGATCGGATCGGTGGTGGCCATCGCCATGACCTACCGACGCTCGGAGAAGATGCAGCATACGGTCGACCGGCTGGTGCTGAAGGTGCCGGTGATCGGCCAGATCATGCATAACAGCGCCATTGCCCGATTTGCACGGACCACGGCGGTGACCTTCAAGGCCGGCGTGCCGCTGGTGGAGGCGCTGGGCATCGTGGCTGGCGCCACCGGCAACAAGGTCTATGGCGAGGCGGTACTGCGGATGCGCGACGACGTCTCGGTGGGCTACCCGGTCAACATGGCCATGAAGCAGCTGAACCTGTTCCCGCACATGGTCATCCAGATGACCGGCATCGGCGAAGAGGCAGGCGCCCTGGACGCCATGCTGTTCAAGGTGGCTGAATACTACGAGCAGGAAGTGAACAATGCCGTGGATGCCTTGAGCAGCCTGCTGGAACCGATGATCATGGTGTTCATTGGTACCATTGTCGGTGGCTTGGTCATCGCGATGTACCTGCCCATCTTCAAACTCGGCGCCGTCGTCGGCTAAAGGTATCAATGGCATTTCTCGACCAGCACCCCGGCCTCGGCTACCCCGCCGCGGCCGCCCTGGGACTGCTGCTGGGCAGTTTCCTGAACGTGGTCATCCTGCGGCTGCCCAAGCGGCTGGAGTGGCAGTGGAAGCGCGATGCGCGCGAAGTCCTGGAGGAACCGGACTTCTATGAGCCCCCGCCTCCGGGGATCGTGGTGGAGCCGTCGCACTGCCCGCACTGCAAGCACAAGCTGAGCTGGTACGAGAACATCCCGCTGTTCAGCTGGATCATCCAGGGGGGCAAGTGCCGCCACTGCAAGGCGCCGATCTCGCTGCAGTACCCGCTGGTGGAGGCGCTGACCTCGGTACTGGTGCTGGCCTGCGTCTGGCAGTTCGGTTTCGGCTGGCAGGGCTTTGGCGCCATCGTGCTGACCTGCTTCCTGATCGCCCTGTCCGGCATTGACCTGCGCACGCAGCTGCTGCCCGACCAGCTCACCCTGCCGCTGATGTGGCTGGGGCTGATAGGCAGCATCGACAACCTGTACATGCCGGCCAAGCCCGCCCTGGTGGGTGCGGCGGTGGGTTACCTGTCGCTGTGGACGGTCTGGTGGCTGTTCAAGCAGCTGACCGGCAAGGAAGGCATGGGCCACGGCGACTTCAAGCTGCTGGCGGCGCTGGGCGCTTGGTGCGGGCTGAAGGGCATCCTGCCGATCATCCTGTTGTCGTCGGTGCTGGGCGCCATCATCGGCTCGATCTGGCTGTACAGCCGCGGTCGTGACCGCGCCACGCCCATCCCGTTCGGCCCCTACCTGGCCGTTGCCGGCTGGCTGTACTTCATGTGGGGTGCGCCACTGGTGGAGCAGTACCTGGTGATGAGCGGGCTGCGCTGAGGGGAGTCCCCATGAGCCGCTATGTAGTTGGCCTGACCGGAGGCATCGCCTCCGGCAAGAGCGAAGTGACCCGGCGCTTCGAGGCGCTGGGCATCGTGGTGGCCGACGCCGATCTGGCTGCCCGTGCCGTAGTGGCCGCCGGCAGCCCGGCGCTGGCCCGCATTGCCGAGCGCTTCGGCGCCGACATGCTGCTGGCCGACGGCAGCCTTGACCGGGGCCGCCTGCGCGCTCACGTGTTCGCCGACCCGGCCGAGCGGACGGCGCTGGAAGCGATCACCCACCCGGCTATCCGCCTGCTGATGCAGCAGCAGTGCGAGCAGGCCACCAGCGCCTATGCGATTGCGGCCATTCCGCTGCTGACCGAGGTGGGCGGGCGGAAGGCCTACCCATGGCTGGACCGGGTGTTGCTGGTGGATGCGCCCGAAGCCGTGCAACACGCCCGGCTGATGCAGCGGGATGGCATTGATGCCGCGCTGGCCGACCGGATGATTGCTGCACAGGCCAGCCGCGCGCAGCGGTTGGCGCTGGCCGATGATGTGGTGGTCAATGATGGACAGCCGGAGGACCTGCAGGTGCAGGTGGAACAGCTGCATGCGCGGTATCTGGGGTTGGCCGGGGGTTGAGGCCGGGTTGCCGGCCAGCGGCCGGCACTACCGAAGTGCATCCACGCATGGCGTGGATCTGGGGATCTGCTGTAGAGCCGAGCCGATGCTCGGCCGCGACCATCAAGCCGAGCATCGGCTCGGCTCTACAAAACGCTCTGCATCCACGCGTGGCGTGGATCTACTCCAGCTGCAGGCGGGCGTAGCGGGCGAGTTCGCGGGCGCCGAGCAGCAGGCCGTCGACCACATCGGGATTGAGTTGCTGGCGGGCACCGCCCTGCTCCCGCGCGAGTTCGGCGGCGTGCAGCAGCTGGATCAGGGTATGCAGACCGGCAAGCGTGCGGCTGAGGCCGGCCATCATGGCTGCCTGCGCCGGGCTGGCCCCCTGCACGTCCAGCGGCTGGCCGTCGGCGGCGTCGCGGCCATCCATGCGCGCCAGCAGCGCGGGCAGCAGGTCCTTGGGGTCATCCAGCAGAACTTCGACACGCTCGGCGACGTCGGCAGGCAGCAGGTTCGCCGCATCGCCGATCAGGGCGTGCAGCTGGGGGAACAGCGGGCGGGTGGACATGGTGGAGCTCCTCGCAGTCGGCAGGCCACCTGCAGATGCAAGGTGGCGGACGGTGCGGGTTGGCGTACCGGAGACCCAACAATCAGCAAAAAGACTCCAGCGGATTCTGACGAATCCCCACGCACCGCCCGCCGAAACAAGGCACGCGGTGCATTTTCCACGACAGGCCGACGCCAGCCGGAAGTTTGCTGAATGTTGGTTTTTTTCAGGACGCCAATCCCGGCCAAGGCACCTGCCCCGGCCAGGTCATCAGGCCATCGCCACACGCGGCGAACTGTAAGGAAATTCCCAAGTGCGGCGCGGGCTTGCCAATGCGTGCGCTGGAACACGCGCAGGGCGCGGCAGCGATCACGGTGGTGTCGCGTTGGGCCTGAGGCCCGATCATCGCGCGAGGATGATTTGGTGGCACAAGCGACACAGAGCGCGATGCAAGGTCGGCAGGGTTCGTGCCGACCAAGGTCGGCACCCACCAAAGCACGGGCCCTTACAGCGGCTTCGGCGAGAACGTCAGGGTGGCGATCACGCCACGCTGGCCACCGGGGCGCACGCTCACCTGCCAGCCGTACAGGTCGCACAGGCGGCTGACGATCGACAGGCCGATGCCGCCGCCCTGCGAATGGCCGGCGTGGGTGCCACGGTAGCCACGCTGGAACAGCTTGGCTGCGTCTTCCTCGCTCAGGCCCGGGCCGCTGTCGGTTACCGACACCGAATTGGTGCCGACGAACACGCGTACCTCGCCGTCCTGCGAGTACTTCACGGCATTGCCGATCAGGTTGCCCAGTGCCACCGACAGCGCCGCCTCGGGCGCATCGATCACCAGGTTGCGCTCACCTTCCAGCAGCAGTTCCAGCGGCTTGCCACCCAGCTGCGCACGATGCGCATCCAGCAGTTGCTCGGCCACGCGGGCGACGTTGCTGGTGCCCTGTCCGCGCTCGTTGCGCGACAGCAGCAGCAGCGCGCCGATCAGGTCGCTGCACTGCTGTTCGGCACGCTGGATGCGCTGCAGGCGCTGCAGCACCTTCTCGTCCAGGCCGGGCCGGGTCAGCAGCAGCTCGGTGGCGCCACGGATCACCGCCAACGGCGTGCGCAGCTCATGGCTGACGTCTGCATTGAATTCACGGTCGCGCTGCACCACTTCGGTCAGCCGCGAGGAATAGTCGTCCAGCGCCTGGGCCAGCTGCCCCACTTCGTCGTCGGGGAAGCGTGGCGCCAAGGGTTCGGGATCGCTGGTGCCGCCGCGGTAGGCGCGCAGCCGCGCGGCCAGATCCGACACCGGCTTCATCACCTTCGACGCCGACCACCAGCCCAGCACCAGCGACAGCACGCTGAACACCAGCACCGACAGCACCAGCGCGCGGTTGAGCTGCTTGCCGCCGCGCACGCTGTCGGTCATGTCATAGGCAAGGAAGAACCAGGCGTCGGGCGTCTTGCGCACGGCCAGCTTGTAGGAGTACGGCTCGCCGTGCTCATCGCCACTGACGCTGTGGATGCCATCGGAGAAGCCCGCCCACTGCGCGCGTTCTTCGCGCACCCGGTCGAACTTGTCCTTCGAATAGGCATAGGCCCTGATCTGCAGCACCGGTGCGTCCGGGTTATGCCCGGGGTGCTCGTAATAGCGGCGCGCATACTCGTCGATGTTGCGATTCATCAGCTCTTCCACCAGCTGGTTTTCCACGCGCAGGCGGGCCCAGTTGGTGGCGAACGCGAACAGTGTTGTCAGGCAGAAGCCCAACAACACGAACGAAACGATGATGCGGCTGCGCAGGCGCCGCCGATAAGGCGTGCGCCGGCGCTCCCCCTTGGTTGCCACCGAATCAGGCTTCCGGGGTGGCGATGCGGTATCCGATGCCATGGCGGGTCTGGATCAGCGGCACTTCAAACGGCTTGTCGACCACCGCACGCAGGCCATGGATGTGCACGCGCAGGGAATCGGAATCGGGCAGTTCTTCGCCCCACACACGGGTTTCCAGTTCCTGGCGGGTCACCACGGCCGGGGCCGCTTCCATCAGCGCCTGCAGGATCTTCAGTGCGGTCGGGTTGAGCTGCAGCAGCTTGCCCTGGCGGCGCACTTCCAGCGTATCCAGGTTGTATTCCAGATCGCCGGTTTCCAGCACGCGGGTCTGCACGCCCTTGCCGCGACGCGACAGGGCGTTCAGACGCACTTCCACTTCCTGCAGCGCGAACGGCTTGATCAGGTAGTCGTCCGCGCCGGAATCGAAGCCCGCCAGCTTGTTGTCCAGCGAGTCGCGGGCGGTGAGCATCAGTACCGGGGTCTGCTTGCGCGCTTCATTGCGCAACTTGCGGCAGACCTCGATGCCGTCCATGCCTGGCAGATTGAGATCCAGCACGATCGCGTCGAACTCGTGCACCACGGCCAGGTGCAGACCGGTAACCCCGTCAGCCGCGAAGTCCACGGTGTGGCCCCGGTCCTCCAGGTAGTCGCCCAGGTTGGCCGCAATGTCGCTGTTGTCTTCGATTACCAGGATTCTCACTGTCACCTCTAATTGACGAATTTGCCGACGCGCTGGGCCTGGCCCATATCACGCTGTGCCTTGTCCTTCCGCCGGGCGCGCTCGGCAACGGTAGTGCACTGCGTCGTGGCCCGGTTCGAACCCGTGGCCTTTTCACGTTGGCATATTAGACGACTATCTTCACGTGCCTGTGTCAAAACCGTGTTCACGATCTGCTGGTCGTTGAAGACATCGGTTCGTACCTGTTCAGGCATGGAATCGCGGTCAGGGTGCTGCTCGACGGCCGTACGCATGCGCACCAGCGCCTCGCGCACGCGGCTGCGGTCGGTCTGCTTCAGTTCGCTGTAGGTCTCGCCATCGTTGAGTTCGATTTCGATGCGCTCGATCTGCTGTTGCAGCGGCTTGCCGGGGATAAAGACCTCGCCGGCCTGGTTCGATGCAGAGGCGGCGGTGGCCAGGGTCAGGCCCGAGATCAGGACCGCCGACATCAGGAGGGACTTCATGACAAACGAATCCTTGTTTGAGTTGAGTGCTGACTGTATTCGCACCACCTTCACGCCAGCAAGTGCCATGCGCAGGGGCATCGGACGGCCTAGTGGTTGGTGGCGGGGTTGAAGTTGTTGAAGGTGCGCTGGTCGTTGAGCAGGGCCTTGCCCTTCTCCTCGATCCGGCGGCGCTCAGCCACGGTCAGGCAGCGGCTTTTAGGCATGTTGCTGCCGGTGGTGCGGGTGTGCTGGCAGATCTGGCGGCTGTCTTCATGGGCGCGGACAAGAACCGTGTTGATCCGCTCCTGGTCGTTGAAGACCTCCGCCTGGACCTGCGGCGGGAGCTCCTGAAGCGTGCGGTGATCACCCATGCGCTGGGTGATGCGCGCCAGTGCCTGCTGCACCTGGGCACGGTCGTCAGCGGAAATCTCGCTGTATTCGCCGTCATCGAGGGCCTTTTCAACCCGCCGGACCTGCTCGGCCACCGGTGCCTGCCCGTCCATCTGAATGGCGGTCTTCTCCGGCTTGGCGGAGACAGCACCAGACAGCCCCAGCAACAACGCGATCATCGTGATGCGGTACATCGCCAGCCTCCGGATCCATCCAGGAACGATGGGCGCCACTCTACGGCCGTCACGTTGCCTCCACAAGGGACCTGCGGCGGGCATAAAAAAGACCCAGGCGGTGCCCCGCCTGGGTCTGAAGTCGTATCCCGATACCGATCCTGCTGAGAGGCAGAGCTGCGGTTCGCTGAAGGCTACGCCGGCGCCGATTAAAGGCATGTTAAAGCCGGCCTCATTTGCCCATGAGAATTTCAAGCCATTGATTGATCATGGCTTTTTAAGCTTCTCGACGTGCTCGATGATGCGCGTGGCCACATCTACCCCGCAGGCGGCTTCGATGCCCTCCAGCCCTGGCGTGGAGTTGACCTCCAGCACCAGCGGGCCGCGCGCGGAGCGGATCAGGTCCACGCCACAGACCGACAGGCCCAGCGCCTTGGCCGAGCGCACCGCCACCTGCTGTTCGGCGCGGCTGGCCTTGGCCGCCACCGCGGTGCCGCCGGCATGCAGGTTGGAGCGGAAGTCCCCTTCCGGCGCCTGGCGCTGCATCGACGCCACCACCTGGTCACCGACCACGAAGCAGCGCAGGTCGGCGCCCTTGGCTTCGCCGATGAACTCCTGCATCAGGAAGTTGGCGTACAGGCCCCGCAGGGCCTCGACGATGCCACGCGACGCACTGGCCTTCTCGGTGAGGATCACCCCCCGTCCCTGGGTACCTTCGTTGAGCTTCACCACGTGTGGCGGCGGGCCGAGCATGGACAGCAGGTCGACGGTGTCATCCGGGTTGTCGCCGAACACGGTGACCGGCATGTCGATGCCCTTGGCGGCCAGCAGCTGGTGCGCACGCAGCTTGTCGCGCGAACGCAGGATCGCGTCGGAGGGGTTGGGCGTACGCGCGCCCATCAGCTCGAACTGGCGCAGCACGGCGGTGCCATAGCGGGTGATCGAGGCACCGATGCGCGGAATCACCATGTCCACGCCGGTCATCGGCCGGCCCTTGTAGTGCATCGAGAAACCATCGGCGGCAATGCGCATGTAGCAGCGCAGCGGATCGAGGATGCGTACGGTGTGGCCGCGCGCGCGGGCCGCCTCGACCAGCCGGCGGGTGGAGTACAGGGAGCTGTTGCGGGACAGGATGGCGAGCTTCATCGCGGCAGGATCGGACGGCAGGCGCGCAGCATAGCGCGGGCGTGTGGCGGGTGGATGATGCCCAGCAGGCCGCCGCATCTGCGTGCCTGACGGGGCTGTGCGAAGATGCCTTTCGCCGGCTGATGGACAGAACACGACCGGCTTACACACCCCAAGGAGAACCACAGATGCGAATGGGAATTCCGCTGTTGTTGCTGTTTGGCCTGGTGGGAGGCGCCGCAGACGTACAGGCTGCGCCGACCCATGCAGTCTCCCGGCTCTACTTCGATGCCAACAACACGCTGATCGGCCAGGGCCTGCGCTACTGCACAGGCAAGACACAGCACCAGGGCGTTGCCTCACACGCCAATACCCGCTGGATCGATGTTTCCTACGCCTGCCAGGGCGACTCGACCGACGTTTCCTACGGCAGCTGGGTGCCTGCGCAACTTCGGCAGGACTTCTGCACGCTGTATGACGCCTGCACGTCACTGATGCCATGGCCGGAACCCGGTCTGCCCGGCACCCTCGGCAACGGCTTCTACTCTGACTGACGGCCGGTAGCCGCCGCACCGTCTCCGGCGATGGCCGCACCGTCGCCGGGGACATCCTCATGGCTCATCCAAGGGATGCGTGGCGCCGCCAAACCGCGCGGGGCAGGCGCAACGAGAAGTGCCCATCGCGGACACGCACGGCCAGTGCGGTTTCCCGCCATTCCACAGGCAAGGCGAGTGCCGTGTGTAGCGTGGGGATGCGTGTGATCGCGTCGAACGTCCAGTGTTCCTCATAGGCGTCGCAGCGAAGCGTACCGTCATCGCCGGCCTCGATCACATCGATCCAGGCCCCACTGCGGGCCTTGCCGCTGCCGCCCGTCGCACGGCGGCCAATGGCCTGCCAACGCCCCTGCCAGTGGACGAGCCATACGCCCTCGATGGGACGCAGATCCCCATCAAGCACGCTGCCCGCCACCACCACGCATTGTCCGGACGGGCTGGTGATCACCGTCTCCAGATCGCAGGCGTGACGGTCACTGGGCTCGCCATCGAGACAGAGCGCGTACGGGCAGATGCGCGCGAACAGGGTCGGATGCGCGGTCAGGCGCAGATCGTCGGGAAGCAGCGGGATGGCCTGCAGCACCCGGGCATCCGGCAGGACATGCCGCAATGCCTGCGGCAACCCGGCGGCCAGCGCCGGATGCTCCGGGTCCAGCCATAGACCCCGGCAGGGGCGCAGCGTGCTCGATCGGCAGGGATGATCCCGCAACCACATCGCGGCTTCGGCATCCCCGCCAAGCTGCCGGCGCTCGTGCAGCTCCTGCCAGAACAGGCTGGGAACAATCGCCAGCAGGTGCATCACCCTCTTGTCCGCTTCGTCGTAGACGATCACCGCTTCGCTGCGATCAATGTAGCCACTGGCCACGCGCAGCGCGCTTCCCGCCAGCGTCTGCCACTCGCCACTGGCATCGTGGCTGCCTCCGGTGGATACGCCCTCGACAATGGCGCCATCGCGCAGCATCTGGGTGCTGTAGGCCGGCCCTCCCATGCCCAGCTCACCCCAATCCAACAGGACATCATGCGTGGGCGGCCGTGTGGCAAAGGGCAGCGTCGCCCGCGAGCGCAGCAGTGCGCCGCCTACGGCATCACCGACCAGATCGAAGCGCTGCAGCACGCCACCCACTGCAAGGCACGCGGCCAGGGCGACAACCACGCCCAGCGGCGACCACCAGGCCACGCAGATGGCGACCAGGACCAGGAACGGCAGCCACTGGGTGAAACGGCGGAGGGCGATTCGATCAACGGTCATGCGGGCAGGGTGACTGCGATTGCGCACCATTCAAACCTTCAACGCGGTGCCAGGCAATGGGGGTCGAACCGGCATTGCCGCTAGACTTTCCCTGATGATGGAACCGATGACTGCCGTGAACCGCCGGAATCTGCTGCTGGACGTACTACCGCGATGGAGAGCACTGGCCAAGGATCCGGGAGTACCGCGCCGCATGCTTCGCCTGCCGGACTGGCAGGCGGACTGGAACGCGGGCATGGCCCTGCTTGCGCGTCATGCGCGCAATGGCGGTGAACCTGCGGAGGAACCGCTGCAGGGGCATGCGGCACTGGAACATGCCTACGGCTGGGAAGCGGTTGCCCAGACCGGCAGCAACCTGCTGCTGAAAGGCACCGACCGCGGCTTCGCCCCCACGGCATTGCAGCAGATGCATGCCGACGTGACAGAGCTGTGGCTGGAACACGCACGTTTGCTGGCGGTAGCCCAGGACAGCCTGCAACAGCAAGGCCACGACATCGCGCTGGCCGCGCCGTTGCAACCGCGCACAACGCAGCACTACGAATACGCCCTGCAGCTGTTGTCACTGGGCGTGCTGCTGGATGCGCAGGATCGTCTTCCGGCGCTGGTGGAGCAGGTGCTCTGCTTCGAAACCGACCGCGTGCTGGACTACCTCAGCGCGCCGGCGCTGGGCCTGGTGGAAGCCAGTGATGAGGTCTTTCATCCGCGCCCGTTCGCAGAGCTGTTCGCGCCATTGCGCGACGGTGAAGCGTTCATCCCTTCACTGCTGGCCGGCTACCTGCAGGTGCAGTACCGCGACTTCTTCCTGCTGTCGCCCAAAGCCCAGAAGCGGACCCGACGCCTGACCGGACCGAATGCCTGGGGCTACTGGGCGCTTGAGGTAGCAGCGCTGGTGGTGCTGTATGGCGGCGACGATGCCGCGCTGCGCACCTGCCCGCACTACCCTTCCGACCTGGTGGACTTCGCCCGGCGCTGAGTCAGGCGCCCGGCAGACCGGAAATGCCGCCGAATCGATTCTCTTCCTCGTTGCCCGGCAGCAGCATGACCGGGAAGAGGACGAATACGCCCAACGGGATGAAGGCGATCACGACGTACCAGCCAGACTCGTCGATGTCATGCAGTCGTCGAACGGCCAGGGCCAGCATCGGCGGAAGGAGGACGATGACCGCGCAGACCGTCATGCCCCACCCCAGCATCCGGAACGGCTCGAAGGCCTCCCCATCGAGCAGCACGGTGCCCGTCAGCCAGTATCCGCCGTCCATCAAGGTGTAGCTCGCTGCCACCACAAGCGCAGCAGACAGGGAGTACGACCAGAACTCTTTCCGGTTGGATCGCCCTGAAAAATCAAAGCAACGCCTGAGGGGCAAAAGTGCGGGGATCATTCGCGCTCCGGGCAGCGGACGATAGGTCGACGGTTAACGATCTTTTAGCATCCCCAAGCCCAGCACCAACTGAACCCTGCGGCCCGACGGGCCCGGCAGACAGCGGAGGTTGCAGGAGCCCGCCGCGGCAGCCGCGCAGCCGGAGACGCAGCGCGAACTACCGCACATTTTCACAGACGCGGGCATTCTGAATCGAATCACTGGCTTGCAGCAGTGGCGGATTGGTCGAATTCCGGTTTTCCAGAATGGCGCCTCTGCTAGCGTCACTGCTCACTCATGGATTCGAGGTTTTGAATGGCTGCGATTTCTTTTCCGCTGATGCTTGCACTGCTTTCCACCCAGGCCCCGATGGCCGCAAACGCAGAAAGTGACTACGCCAGAGCCGCAGCAGCATCGATCGGGCCGGGCATCTGCGACCCCGGCATGGACATGCTGCCGAACGGCGGAGGCGTGGTGATCCGGCGCTGCGGCAAGAACGGTACGGTCGCGGGCGTTGGCAGCAATATCGATGCTGCGACGGCCAACACCAATGGCTTCCTGGCCGTCGCCGAGGAAGGCCCGGTATGCAGTGTTTTCGCACGCGATCCCTATGTCAGCATCCCGGCACCGGGTGTGGGTATCAAAGGAGAGTGCAGTTCCACTCCGATTTCCGCCTATGGCATGACGACCACCACTGCGGGACAGAACCTGCTTGAGCTGGCCATCACCCTGGCGGCGACGCAGGCGCGGTGCAATGTCGACTACTACTATGGGTCGGCACATGGCTATAAGTATCCCTACAGCTGCACTCGCCCGGGCCAATCCTGGAGCGTTGCCGGCCTTGGCTCCAGCGTCGACGATTCAAACGCGATGGCAATGCGGCTTGTGAAGAAATCATCCAAGACCGGTACGCACTGCTATTTTGACAACGCCGAGTTGAATGGCGTCGTCTTCCGCGCATACCTGCACTGCAACGGATCGACCTATACCGGTTTCGGGAGCTCTGTAACTGCCGCGGCCAAGGACGCGGCTGCGCAAGCGGGCGCATAAGCTACTCGGGCTGTGGTTCGAAGGAGCCACAGCCCGACGCATTGAAGAATGAGGTTTCAGCGCTGCCACACACACTGGACTCCGGTGTGGTTCAACGAGTGCGCCGCGTCTGTCTGGGGTGAATACCCTGGAGACATGGAGCGGGTAGAGGGAACAAATCCGCGCATCCAACCCATTGATTAATAACGGGTTTCCCCAGTTCGGATGTCCGATTTGGGCCACAAATGATACCAGTTTTGCCCTCCTGATGGATAGATGCATCCACTGCTGTCTTAGGGCAGCTACAGGCAGCCACTGAGTTGTGTGCCCTGCGACCTGCTCCTAAGCGAAGTGGTATCAGGCGCCCTGAGCTTGTGCTACATGCAGAGCTCTGCTCTCGAATCGCTCGGAAACAGAGTTCGCTTGCCCTTGGGGTCTATGCAGGTGCGTCACGATCTCGTAGGGACCGTCGTCCAGCGGGCGCATGCTGATTCCCCATCCATGGGCGCGCTTGATGCGCGATTGCGCGGATAGCCCGACACCGTAGCCGGCAGAAACCCATAGCGCCATCATCTCGAAAGACGTGACGTACTGAAGATTCTGCTGGTCAGCAGGCGGGTGCGAGAGCAGCCGATGATCCAGCAGAGAACACGTCTCAGCCCGCCAGCGAAAGATCGGGTAGTCCTGTAGATCGGCGACGGTGAGCGCTGCCTGGTCAAGCAAGGGAAACCGCAGCGGCATCGCAACAGCCATGTGCTCAATCCACAAGGGCCGGGTTTGGATGGCCGGATCGCTCGACCCTTGAAGCGACACCCCTACGTCATAGCGGCCTTCACGAAGTCCATCAAGCAGCTCGTCACCTGCAACCTCAAAGAACGCGATGCTGACCTCTGGCTCTTGCGCGCGTTGCAGCGCGAGCAGCGCCGAAAGCTGAGATGACGATACGCCTGGCGCTATCGCAAGCCTGAGGTGGGCAGGTTGGCTGGTGATGTTGTCCATGGAGAACCCACAGAAGCGACGAAGCAGGTCAAGGGCAAACCAGCATCATTGTCATTTTCAGAAGACGACTGCACCAGTTGATTGGGCGTAATGGCTGTTGTGCAGCCAGCTCCTGACAGTTCAATATCAGAAGTGATCTGCACCAATCTCGACTATGCTCAATACTCGTGTGCACCAAAGCGAGGTGAGCATGGCGACGGAGGCTCTGTTGCAAAGATTGGCGGCAGTCAGAGGTAGGCTGTCGCTCTGCGCCGATCAGGCGGCTGCTGCGAAATGGTGGTTGAGCATGCCCATGGCCTCCGTCAGCGCCGAGGGCCCAATGCCAAAAGCTCTCTCCACAAGGCGCACCTCGCCCCTGATGCCGGGCTGCAGGCACCAGGGGCGAGCCTGTCCTTTGCGCAGGGCTCGCATGACTTCGAATCCCTTGATCGTGGCATAGGCCGTGGGGATCGATTTGAAACCGCGCACCGGCTTGATCAGTATCTTGAGCTTTCCGTGATCGGCCTCGATCACGTTATTGAGATACTTCACCTGCCGGTGGGCCGTCTCCCGGTCCAGCTTTCCTTCGCGCTTCAATTCGGTGATCGCTGCACCATAGCTCGGCGCTTTGTCGGTATTGAGCGTGGCAGGCTTTTCCCAGTGCTTCAGGCCTCGCAGGGCCTTGCCCAGGAACCGCTTCGCTGCCTTGGCGCTGCGGGTCGGCGACAGGTAGAAATCGATCGTGTCGCCCCGCTTGTCGACTGCCCGGTACAGGTAGGTCCACTTGCCCCGCACCTTGACGTAGGTTTCATCCAGGCGCCAGCTCGGATCAAAGCCACGCCGCCAGAACCAGCGCAGCCGCTTCTCCATCTCCGGGGCGTAGCACTGGACCCAGCGATAGATCGTCGTATGGTCGACCGAAATGCCGCGTTCCGCCAGCATTTCCTCAAGGTCGCGATAGCTGATCGGATAGCGACAATACCAGCGCACCGCCCACAGGATCACATCACCCTGGAAATGGCGCCACTTGAAATCCGTCATCGTTCCGTCCGTCCAATCTCCGCCAAGCATGCTCAAGCTTCACGATTTTTGCAACAGAGCCCTATCTTCGGCCTTCACACGCACGAAAGGCGGCGAAGCTCCGCCGTTAATCCGTCCGCCGGAGATCTCGCCCAGGCAGGCTGAAGGCCGAGCAAGCCTGACAGGCCCGAAAAGCCCGGCACGGGCGTCGGCGGCGATGACGGCGGCGGCATTATCCAGGGTTGATGATGGAAGTGGAGGATATCGACAACCTCTCGCGCAACCAAGACATCGCGGTCGGACTGCAAGTGATCTTGAAGCCACGGGCCCGTCCCACCCCGACATGGACCTCGATGCCCGAACGGACGTTAGATTTCGAGTTCTAGGCGTTCTGCGATGAAGGTTGGATCCCAGCCGGGATTGAAAGTGTCGACGTGGGTGAATCCGAGCCGCTCGTATAGGCCACGCAGGTTCGGGTGGCAGTCGAGCCGCAGCTTGGCGCACCCCTGCGTTCGCGCGGCATGGCGGCAAGCCTCGATCAGCGCGGAGCTGACACCCCGGCCCGCATGTGTCCGTCGCACCGCGAGCTTGTGCAGATATGCGGCCTCCCCCTTGAGGGCGTCGGGCCAGAACTCGGGATCCTCGGCCGACAAGGTGCAACAGCCGACGATGCCGTCGCTGCAACTCGCGACTAGGAGCTCGGATCTCAGGACGAAGGTCTCCGCGAATGTCCGGTCGATCCGCGCGACGTCCCAGGCGGGCGTTCCCTTGGCGGACATCCACGCCGCAGCGTCGTGCATCAGCCGCACAACCTCGTCGATATCACCCGAGCAGGCGACCCGAACGTTCGGAGGCTCCTCGCTGTCCATTCGCTCCCCTGGCGCGGTATGAACCGCCGCCTCATAGTGCAGTTTGATCCTGACGAGCCCAGCATGTCTGCGCCCACCTTCGCGGAACCTGACCAGGGTCCGCTAGCGGGCGGCCGGAAGGTGAATGCTAGGCATGATCTAACCCTCGGTCTCTGGCGTCGCGACTGCGAAATTTCGCGAGGGTTTCCGAGAAGGTGATTGCGCTTCGCAGATCTCCAGGCGCGTGGGTGCGGACGTAGTCAGCGCCATTGCCGATCGCGTGAAGTTCCGCCGCAAGGCTCGCTGGACCCAGATCCTTTACAGGAAGGCCAACGGTGGCGCCCAAGAAGGATTTCCGCGACACCGAGACCAATAGCGGAAGCCCCAACGCCGACTTCAGCTTTTGAAGGTTCGACAGCACGTGCAGCGATGTTTCCGGTGCGGGGCTCAAGAAAAATCCCATCCCCGGATCGAGGATGAGCCGGTCGGCAGCGACCCCGCTCCGTCGCAAGGCGGAAACCCGCGCCTCGAAGAACCGCACAATCTCGTCGAGCGCGTCTTCGGGTCGAAGGTGACCGGTGCGGGTGGCGATGCCATCCCGCTGCGCTGAGTGCATAACCACCAGCCTGCAGTCCGCCTCAGCAATATCGGGATAGAGCGCAGGGTCAGGAAATCCTTGGATATCGTTCAGGTAGCCCACGCCGCGCTTGAGCGCATAGCGCTGGGTTTCCGGTTGGAAGCTGTCGATTGAAACACGGTGCATCTGATCGGACAGGGCGTCTAAGAGCGGCGCAATACGTCTGATCTCATCGGCCGGCGATACAGGCCTCGCGTCCGGATGGCTGGCGGCCGGTCCGACATCCACGACGTCTGATCCGACTCGCAGCATTTCGATCGCCGCGGTGACAGCGCCGGCGGGGTCTAGCCGCCGGCTCTCATCGAAGAAGGAGTCCTCGGTGAGATTCAGAATGCCGAACACCGTCACCATGGCGTCGGCCTCCGCAGCGACTTCCACGATGGGGATCGGGCGAGCAAAAAGGCAGCAATTATGAGCCCCATACCTACAAAGCCCCACGCATCAAGCTTTTGCCCATGAAGCAACCAGGCAATGGCTGTAATTATGACGACGCCGAGTCCCGACCAGACTGCATAAGCAACACCGACAGGGATGGATTTCAGAACCAGAGAAAGAAAATAAAATGCGATGCCATAACCGATTATGACAACGGCGGAAGGGGCAAGCTTAGTAAAGCCCTCGCTAGATTTTAATGCGGATGTTGCGATTACTTCGCCAACTATTGCGATAACAAGAAAAAGCCAGCCTTTCATGATATATCTCCCAATTTGTGTAGGGCTTATTATGCACGCTTAAAAATAATAAAAGCAGACTTGACCTGATAGTTTGGCTGTGAGCAATTATGTGCTTAGTGCATCTAACGCGCTGATCACCGGCGGTTGAAAACCGTCCGGTGGATTCGCAGGTTATGCTCCCTCATTTTCATTTCCGGTTTCCTATAGGGCAACCAGGCTGTCCTTGCCGGCGCTTGTAACACAGACGATGGCATCAAATGCCTCGCTCAATTTCGTTTCTACAGAGGCGCTTTGAGACCGCATTCGCTTTGCTTCCATGGGGGCATCTGTCAATGTCAGACATGAATTCTCCGTACCACAGGCGTCGATGACATACTGTTCCATACTATCCTCACGGATTGCATCGGCAGGCGTGGTCACAACAGAGAATCCAAGAGGACTTTTTGGCGATGGGAAATGCATTTCCGGCACGGTGGGTCCAAGATGGGTGAATGCAATCGCACGGTAATTCACCCTCTCTGCGAGGTGCTGCCCCATGGGAACAGCCGTAAGCTCGCCTGAAAAGGAGACTGGAGTTTTTTGTAAATGATTGTTGTGCGCCAGCAGAATTATCTTCACATCCGGATTCGCTCGAACCATTCCATCTACTACGCCCGCCATATACGAGTCACGTACGGAAGTATCTCCCTCAAGAGAGGTACCATCGAAGAAAGTTTTCATTATACGCAAGGTTTCCAACGTATACTCTATCGACTCTATTCGATCAGAGGCTTTTCGGAACAAATCGCTGTTGACGTGTTTTTTCAGGACGGGGGCAAGCGACGCCAAGCGGAGCTTCAATCTGGTTACCCCTGAGATAGCTTTCTCCTGCCGAGCCGTTTCTAGCTCCCCCCATTTTGCCGATGAAATAACCGCCGACTGGCCATCAATGGACGCCAACAAGTGAGTCAACATATCAACGTGCGGTTTCATGAGGTGATCGATGAGCTGGATAATTTCGGCCAATTGCGCTAGGTCGTCCCTTGGGTTCAGGGTGTTGGGTAAGTCGATTCCGACTAACTGCAGTTTTCTTCCTGATTCGCGGAGATATGATTTCAGCCAGATCAGCACTGAGCCATACACAGAAAAGGTCAGGGTATCCGAAAATCGCTCAAGTTCATGAGCACCGGCTGTTGAGTTGAGCCATTCAGATAACCGGGATGCCTGAATCGCCCCACATTCCAAACCAATCGCATTAAACTCATGCCTTTCGACCAAATAGCGGATAAGACTAGCTCTAGCCAGTGAAAACTCCGCGACAAAATGAGCGCCCTCGCCAATGCCGACAATTCGGGCGCCCTCAATTACGGAAGTAAGAATCTCAAACTCATTGAAGTCCAGCTTTTGAGGCTGTAAAAGTGTTCTGGTCGTTCTCCATGTCATTTTTTTACCTTTGCGTTTATTGCTGTAATCGTCATACGTTCGCTTCGCCAATAACCCGGCTCACAGCATAACAAATTATTAATTCGTTTCTTTATATCTCGTCTTAGGTGGTGCCGATCATGAGTGCCCGATCAGACAACTCCACTCAAAAAATGCTAGATTACACTTAACAATTGGCAATTTCAAGAAAATACTTGAAATTTTTCCTTATGGATATCATATTATTTTCATAATAAATGTGAAGAGGATATCCCATATGATCACGTTGCCGAAGGCGCTTTTGGACAAATATGACGATTGGCTGGAACGGGAGGCGGTTGATGCCAACCGTCATGGCGAGCACCGGAAATGGCTACGCTATTATCTGGATTTCTGCCACAAATACGGGAATGGATACCTTGACGAACTGAGCCTTGGTCTATTCGCCGAAAAGCTGCAAGACAAAGGTCAGCACCCTTTCCAGATCGAGGAAGCGTCACGTGCCGTTCGTTTGTATTACCGAATGGCCGGGGAAACGAAAGATGCCCTGCCGACACCTGCCTGCGAACCTGAAAGAATCTCAAAACTGCCTCCGGCCACCATGAAATCTGAAGGTGCGTCCTGGGTGGGTGAACTGACAAGGCTCAGGGAAGAAATCCGGATTCGTCATTATTCTGCCAAAACGCTATCGAGTTATTATGGCTGGGCCAGAAAGTTCCAGGCTTTTGTCCGGAGCAAGTCCCCCACATTGCTTGATACCGACGATGTCAAACGGTATTTGACGTGGCTGGCGGTGGAAAGGGATGTTGCGCAGCACACGCATTCGACCGATCCACGGAGCGGTGTCGTGCGTCGCCATCACATGTATGACCAGACCTTTCAGCGCGCCTTCAAACGTGCCGTAGAACAAGCAGGCATCACGAAGCCCGCCACACCGCACACCCTCCGCCACTCGTTCGCGACGGCCTTGCTCCGCAGCGGTTACGACATTCGAACCGTGCAGGATCTGCTCGGCCATTCCGACGTCTCTACGACGATGATTTACACGCATGTGCTGAAAGTTGGCGGTGCCGGAGTGCGCTCACCGCTTGATGCGCTGCCGCCCCTCACTAGTGAGAGGTAGGGCAGCGCAAGTCAATCCTGGCGGATTCACTACCCCTGCGCGAAGGCCATCGGTGCCGCATCGAACGGCCGGTTGCGGAAAGTCCTCCCTGCGTCCGCTGATGGCCGGCAGCAGCCCGTCGTTGCCTGATGGATCCAACCCCTCCGCTGCTATAGTGCAGTCGGCTTCTGACGTTCAGTGCAGCCGTCTTCTGAAAACGACAGCCACCATGAAAGTCCGTCCCTGACCTGAACCTGATGTATTGAGCGCAGGGGTGTAGGTTTTGTTGAAGACGTTATTAACTCTCAATGTCAGGTCAACATTGTTGGTAAACTTGTAATTGGCAAATACATCAACCAGCGCATAGGATGGTGTCTTGGCTGCTGATGTTGTTTTGCCGCTGGATACATAATTGTAACGCGCCCCCGCAGTCAGCTTTTCTTCCAAGAAGCGTGCACCCGCTGTCAGCGTGAACGTGTGATCAGGGAGATAGTTATTGGATCCCAGACCTGGCATCTGAGCTGGCATATTGGTTTTGGTGTAGGAATAGCTGACACCAGCAAAAGCAAAGCGCGCATCATAATTTGTTTGCAGTTCAAAACCACTGCATCTAACGCCGGAGTTAAGCCGCCGCGCGTAGCGCGGTCGGCTTGAACGAATTGTTAGACATCATTTACCAACTGACTTGATGATCTCGCCTTTCACAAAGCGAATAAATTCTTCCAAGTGATCTGCGCGTGAGGCCAAGTGATCTTCTTTTTGTCCCAGATAAGCTTGCTTAGCTTCAAGTAAGACGGGCTGATACTGGGCAGGTAGGCGTTTTATTGCCCAGTCGGCAGCGACATCCTTCGGCGCGATTTTGCCGGTTATTGCGCTGTACCAAATGCGGGACAACGTAAGCACTACATTTCGCTCATCGCCGGCCCAGTCGGGCTGCGAGTTCCATAGCTTCAAGGTTTCCCTCAGCGCCTCGAATAGATCCTGTTCAGGAACCGGGTCAAAGAATTCCTCCGCTGCCGGACCTACCAAGGCAACGCTATGTTCTCTTGCTTTTGTAAGCAGGATAGCTAGATCAATGTCGATCATGGCTGGCTCGAAGATACCCGCAAGAATGTCATTGCGCTGCCATTCTCCAAATTGCAGCTCGCGCTTAGCCGGATAACGCCACGGGATGATGTCGTCATGCACGACAAGGGTGACTTCTATAGCGCGGAGCGTCTCGCTCTCGCCAGGGAAAGCCGAAGCCTCCATAAGGTCATTGAGCAATGCTCGCCGCGTCGTTTCATCAAGCTTTACGGCCACAGTAACCAACAAATCAATATCGCTGTATGGCTTCAGGCCGCCATCCACTGCGGAGCCGTACAAATGCACGGCCAGCAACGTTGATTCCAGATGGCGCTCAATGACGCTTAGCACCTCTGATAGTTGGTTCGAAATTTCGATGGTCACCGCTACCCTCATGATGTCTAACGTTTGACATGAGGGGCGGCCAAGGGCGCCAGCCCTTGGACGTCCCCCTCGTTAGGCATCACTGCGTGTTCGCTCGAATGCCTGGCGTGTTTGAACCATGTACACGGCTGGACCATCTGGGGTGGTTACGGTACCTTGCCTCTCAAACCCCGCTTTCTCGTAGCATCGGATCGCTCGCAAGTTGCTCGGCGACGGGTCCGTTTGGATCTTGGTGACCTCGGGATCATTGAACAGCAACTCAACCAGAGCTCGAACCAGCTTGGTTCCCAAGCCTTTGCCCAGTTGTGATGCATTCGCCAGTGACTGGTCTATTCCGCGTACTCCTGGATCGGTTTCTTCTTCCCACCATCCGTCCCCGCTTCCAAGAGCAACGTACGACTGGGCATACCCAATCGGCTCTCCATTCAGCATTGCAATGTATGGAGTGACGGACTCTTGCGCTAAAACGCTTGGCAAGTACTGTTCCTGTACGTCAGCAAGTGTCGGGCGTGCTTCTTCTCCGCCCCACCACTCGACGATATGAGATCGATTTAGCCACTCATAGAGCATCGCAAGGTCATGCTCAGTCATGAGGCGCAGTGTGACGGAATCGGTGCTGTTGGTCACGATGCTGTACTTTGTGATGCCTAACGCGAAGGTAAACGGCGCCGCTTGCGGCGTCCAGTGAAGCGAAGCGGAATGAGTTTCACCGCCTTGTTAGAAATTTAGTTACTTGGCTGTGATGGTTTTTTACTTTCATTTAGCCCTTTAACAGCCTGTTCCCATGTACGTTTCAAGAGTGATGCGTCCCCAATTTCACTATGACCTGAAACAACCAGTTTTGCTTTACCATATTTAGACATTAATATTTTGGCGGACTTTGGCCAAGCTTCTAAATTTGCGTCACCCAAATTACCAAGACCGTCCGGTTTAACAAAACAACCACCGAATAAAATTTTCTTTTCAGGTAACCAAACCACTACGTTATCTTGAGTGTGCCCCGGGCCGGGATAAAAAACTTCAATTTTATTTTTAACTAGCCAATAACTAACTCCGCTAAATGAGTTTTTAGCTTGCACCTTACCGTCTTTTTTAAGAAGTTCATTTGTTAATTCAGATGCATACGTGGGAATAGATTGAGAATTAAGCCACTCTATTCCCCCTGTGCTGTCGCTATGGAAATGTGAGGAAATAGTGCCTTTGATTTTATAGCCGCGCTCCACAAACCAATTGACTAACTTTTCAGTATCTGTAGCAGTAAATGGAGTGTCAATCAGATAGGCGTCAGTGTTTACAAGAACCACCAAACCGTGTTTAGAAACAACACCCCAACCGTTAACTTCTTCGAACGATGTATGAACATAAACACCTTCTTCAAGCTTCTCGATTTTTAAATCAGGCAAAGCCGCTCCTGCGGCAGTAATGCTACAAAGGAAGCATACACATAAAACAAATAATTTCTTCATACTTGCCCTTTTCTAACTTTGTTTTAGGGCGACTGCCCTGCTGCGTAACATCGTTGCTGCTCCATAACATCAAACATCGACCCACGGCGTAACGCGCTTGCTGCTTGGATGCCCGAGGCATAGACTGTACAAAAAAACAGTCATAACAAGCCATGAAAACCGCCACTGCGCCGTTACCACCGCTGCGTTCGGTCAAGGTTCTGGACCAGTTGCGTGAGCGCATACGCTACTTGCATTACAGTTTACGAACCGAACAGGCTTATGTCAACTGGGTTCGTGCCTTCATCCGTTTCCACGGTGTGCGTCACCCGGCAACCTTGGGCAGCAGCGAAGTCGAGGCATTTCTGTCCTGGCTGGCGAACGAGCGCAAGGTTTCGGTCTCCACGCATCGTCAGGCATTGGCGGCCTTGCTGTTCTTCTACGGCAAGGTGCTGTGCACGGATCTGCCCTGGCTTCAGGAGATCGGAAGACCTCGGCCGTCGCGGCGCTTGCCGGTGGTGCTGACCCCGGATGAAGTGGTTCGCATCCTCGGTTTTCTGGAAGGCGAGCATCGTTTGTTCGCCCAGCTTCTGTATGGAACGGGCATGCGGATCAGTGAGGGTTTGCAACTGCGGGTCAAGGATCTGGATTTCGATCACGGCACGATCATCGTGCGGGAGGGCAAGGGCTCCAAGGATCGGGCCTTGATGTTACCCGAGAGCTTGGCACCCAGCCTGCGCGAGCAGCTGTCGCGTGCACGGGCATGGTGGCTGAAGGACCAGGCCGAGGGCCGCAGCGGCGTTGCGCTTCCCGACGCCCTTGAGCGGAAGTATCCGCGCGCCGGGCATTCCTGGCCGTGGCTCTGGGTTTTTGCGCAGCACACGCATTCGACCGATCCACGGAGCGGTGTCGTGCGTCGCCATCACATGTATGACCAGACCTTTCAGCGCGCCTTCAAACGTGCCGTAGAACAAGCAGGCATCACGAAGCCCGCCACACCGCACACCCTCCGCCACTCGTTCGCGACGGCCTTGCTCCGCAGCGGTTACGACATTCGAACCGTGCAGGATCTGCTCGGCCATTCCGACGTCTCTACGACGATGATTTACACGCATGTGCTGAAAGTTGGCGGTGCCGGAGTGCGCTCACCGCTTGATGCGCTGCCGCCCCTCACTAGTGAGAGGTAGGGCAGCGCAAGTCAATCCTGGCGGATTCACTACCCCTGCGCGAAGGCCATCGGTGCCGCATCGAACGGCCGGTTGCGGAAAGTCCTCCCTGCGTCCGCTGATGGCCGGCAGCAGCCCGTCGTTGCCTGATGGATCCAACCCCTCCGCTGCTATAGTGCAGTCGGCTTCTGACGTTCAGTGCAGCCGTCTTCTGAAAACGACAATCATAGTAAAGAGAGAACTTTAACGTCTATATGTTTAACGTGGTTAATTTAAGTGGATTGTTTGACGCTTCTGTCGATGCAGAAGCTTACTATTCAGCCAGGTCGTCCACCTGGCACACCGACCTATGAATCCGAACCAGCATTAGCTTTCGGGCGGGCCGTTCGTGCCGCTCGCGTCGCGCAAGGCGTCGCTCAAGACGACTTTGCATTTCAGGCTGGAATATCGCGTTCGCACATGGGCAAGATCGAACGCGGGGAGCATGTGCCGACGCTTCCCCTGATACTGAAAATTGCTACCGCGCTCGGGATCAGCGCCAGCGAGTTGATGGCGGCGACTGAAAAGAACCTCAACTCTGGCAGTGAGCCGCAAGGCTCGCCATAAGCGGCCGCGAACTTCAGTTACGGCCCTTGCCGCCGCATCAATCGCCCGAGTGCTCGCGCAGGCGCGCGATGAACCGCTCCACCGATACCGGCATGCTCTCGCTGGTAGGTCGCAGCAAGTAGGTCGTGATGATCGCGGAATCCATAGCCAGGGGGCGGATCACCACATCGGGGCGCGGGCTCGCCGCGACCCTGGTTGCCGTGATGAAGCCTACCCCGTAGCCCGCCCCGACCAGGGTAAGCATCATGTCCAGCGAAGACACATGCTCGACAACGTCGGGCTCACGCTCCAGCGGCCGCAGGAGCCGCACCAGTTCGCGGTAGCAGCCTTCGCATATCTGCGGATCGCATAAGACCAGTGGGTAGCTCGCAAGCTGATGCAGCGGAACGGCCTTGTGTGAAAGCAATGGGTGCCGGGCGGGCACCGCGACCACCAGCGAGTCGTGCCAGAGTGGCTCGGTCAGGATGTCATCGCCGACCTCCGCCGTGTGCGCAAACCCGATCGAGAAGTCGCCCGAGCGCAACCCGCGCAACTGCTCGGCCAACGGCACTTCGGACAGGCGAATCTCGATCTCCGGCTCCTCCTCGCGGCAGCGGGCCAGGAGGGTCGACAACCGGGGATCGATTGCGCCATCGGACACGGCGATGCGAAGGCTTCCGCTCAGGCCCGCCGCGACCGCCCGGACATTCTCCTGAGCCTGTTTCAGCGCGGCGAACACCCTGCGCACGTCTTGCAGGAAAGTTGCGCCCGCCTCGGTAAGCACCGTACCTCGGCGGTTGCGCACGAAGAGCACCGCGCCCAGGTCGTCCTCAAGCTCCTTGATGGCGCGGGACAAGGGTGGCTGTTCGATATGAAGGCGCCCGGCGGCCCGTGTGAAGTGCAGCTCCTCTGCGAGAGCTACAAAGCAGCGAAGGTGTCGCAGTTCCATGGGCCGTGCTCCTGTTCCCTATCAAGGATCTATTCGCACCAGTTTTCGTCCGCAGGAGCCTGCTGGATGCACGCTATTCCACGGCGTTCCTGGTGCGATCCGATGGACCATCACCTACTCGTCCATGCCAGATCACTGCATTTGCGCCTCAAAAAATGGTTATCATAATGCAGCGCACTAGAAATCCAACTTAGATTTATAGACGTCTTTTCAAGCAGCTCATATACTTTCTGCAGAAATCCGCATAAGCATTCGCTAACCCGAACGAGCCAACCAGGATGCCCCACGAACAGCTTGCCGATCTAACCCAGCCACAGCGCGACCGGCTCGCGTTCGTGGAGTTGCGCGTGCGCTTCATTGGGGAGATGCGCCGCCAGGACTTGGTCAGGCGCTTTGGTATCCAGTCCGCCGCCGCATCCAGGGACTTGGCGCTGTACAAGGACTTGGCTCCGGGGAATATCGACTACGACGGCAAAGGCAAGTTCTACGTCCTCGGCCCGAGCTTCCAGCCGATCTTCGATTTCCCGCCCGAGCGGGTGTTGTCGTGGCTGACGCAGGGTTTTGGCGACGGTGAACCGATGCACATCAAGGCCTGGGTGGCCAGCGAGAGCCCGTCCCGGCTCACCCACCCTGACCTGGACATCCTGGCGAGCGTGACTCGGGCCATCCACCGCGAATGCCCGCTCGGCATCGAGTACCACTCCATCTCCAGTGGCCGCACCGTGCGGGAGATCGTCCCGTTCGCGCTGATCGACAACGGCCTGCGTTGGCACGTCCGCGCCTTCGACCGCAAATCGCAGGAATTCCGGGATTTCGTCATCACCCGGATCAAGCGTCCTGTGGTGCGCAAGGGGCAGCCCGTGGCGCCCCACGAGATGAGCGATCAGGACATTCAATGGACACGGATCGTCGAGCTGGAGCTGGTTCCTCACCCGGATCAGCCCCGGCCAGAAATCACTGAAATGGACTACGGCATGCGAGGCGGCGTGCTGCACATGAAGCTGCGCGCCGCCACCGCTGGCTACATCCTGCGCAAATGGAGTGTGGACTGCTCCCCCGACCATAGCCTGCGCGGCCCTGAGTACCGGCTTTGGTTGAAGGACCACCTCGCCATCTACGGCGTGCGCAATGCAGTGCTGGCGCCGGGGTATGCATCGCCGAGTGCAGAAACGTCGATTGCTGACTGAACGGAAACGACCATGAAGCTGATCCAAAACACCGGAACACAGCGCGTCATCGACTTGATGCAGCCCCACCTCAAGCACGGCAACCGACTCGACTGTGTAACGCCTTCGTTCTCTCTCTACGCCTTTGCAGAAATCCGGGAGGCGTTGTCTGCTCTGGATCGAGTTCAATTGATCGTGCCTCCTGACAACGAGGCACTTGAACTCTTGGGTACGGAGAGCGACCGCGCTGCACGCAATCGTCTGCAGGCACGCTGGTTGGCCAATCAATGCGCGAAATGGATCACAGAGAAAGTGGCGCTTCGGCGGGCATCAAAAGGGGTGCCACAGGGAGCTGCCGTTATGCGCGGGCCGGACGGGGCTCCTGCGCAAGTGATTCTGGGTTCTTTTGCCTTCAACACGTCTGGCCTTGGTCTGACGCCGGGCAACCCTCTGAACCTGATTCAGGCATCAGAAACGGTCGACGAAGCCGCGCAGCTCGCCCAATGGTTTGATCACCAGTGGGCAGGCTTGCATGGTGCTGATGCCACCGACTCCAAAGGCCAGCGCAACGAGAGCGAGTCCATCCTTGAAGCACTGCAGGCGCTGGGCGAGCACCGTGACCCCTTCACCATCTACACCTTGATGCTGCACCGCCTGTTTCAGGACAGCGGTGACGAGATGGACGAGGAGCGCATCGTCAAGTCCGCCACCGGCATCCGCAATACCGTGGTGTGGAAAAAGCTCTTCAAGTTCCAGCGCGACGGTGTGGTGGGTGCCATCGACAAGCTGAACCGCTTTGGCGGCTGCATCATCGCCGATAGCGTGGGTCTGGGCAAAACCTTCGAAGCCCTGGCCATCATCAAGTATCACGAACTGCGCAACGACCGCGTGCTGGTGCTGGCGCCCAAGCGCCTGCGCGACAACTGGACGCTCTACAAGGCCAACGACAAGCGCAACATCCTTGCGGCTGATCGGTTCAACTACGACGTGCTCAACCACACCGACCTGTCGCGCGATGGCGGCCTGTCGGGCGACATCGACCTGTCTCATGTGAACTGGGGCAACTACGACCTGGTCGTGATCGACGAGTCGCACAACTTCCGCAACAAGGCCACGCACAAGGGCAAGGAATCGCGCTACGACCGCCTGATGCGACGCATCATCCGTGAAGGCGTCAAGACTCGGGTACTAATGCTCTCGGCCACGCCGGTCAACAACCGCTTGGCCGACCTGCGCAACCAGATTGCCTTTGCCACCGAAGGCGACGACACCGCCCTGTTGGAACACGGCATCGCCAGCATCGAGGCCACGACCCGCAAGGCGCAGGCGCAGTTCAACCGCTGGCTGGCGCTGGACGAAGCTGAAAAGACTCCCAGTCAGTTGGTGGAGATGCTGGGCTTTGACTACTTCACCCTGCTGGACCATCTCACCATTGCCCGCTCCAGGCGGCATGTGGAGAAGTACTACGGCACCAGCGAGACCGGCCGCTTCCCGGACCGACTGCCGCCCATCAACATCAAGGCCGACGTGGACCTTGCGGGCGAATTCCGTGCCATCCGCGACATCAATCAGGAAATCCGCCGACTCACGCTCGCCAGCTACGCGCCGCTGCGCTATGTGCTGCCCCACAAGCAGGCCGCCTACGACGCCAAGTACAGCACCCAGGTGCGTGGCGGCGAAAGTTTCTTCCGTCAGGCGGATCGCGAAGAAAGCCTGATCCACCTGCTGCGTGTGAACGTGCTCAAACGCATGGAAAGCTGTGTTTCGTCCTTCACCCTGACCGTACAGCGCCAACTCAAGGATGTAGAGAACACCCTGACACGCATCGAATCCCATGCCGAAGCGCTGGAGGAAATCGACATTGCCGACGTCGATATCGACGACCCGGCATTCGAGACCTTGTTGGTCGGGCGCAAGGTCAAGGTGCTGCTGGGCGATGTGGATCTGATTCGCTGGAAGCAGGACCTGCTGGAAGACCGCAACCGCCTGGCGACCCTGCTGGCGGCAGCACGCCAAGTGGATGCCGCGCGCGATGCCAAGCTGGCAGCCTTGCAGGGCATGATTGCCCGCAAATGCGCCCAGCCCATCAACACCCACGATGGCAAAGCCAACCGCAAGATCATCGTGTTCACCGCCTTCTCCGACACGGCGCACTATCTCTACGCCCAACTTGCCCCCTGGGCCAGGGATACGCTGGGTGTGCATTCGGCGGTCGTCACAGGCAGCGCCGGCATTCAAACCACCATGCCGGGTTTAAGTAAGCGCATGGGCGACGTGCTCTCGGCCTTCGCGCCGCGCGCCAAGGAGCGCCCGCAAGACATGGCGGGTGAAGGCGAGATCGACTTGCTGATCGCCACCGATTGCATCTCCGAAGGGCAGAATCTGCAAGACTGCGACTGGCTGATCAACTACGACATTCACTGGAACCCGGTGCGCATCATCCAACGCTTCGGGCGTATCGATCGCATCGGCTCGCCCAACCAGCGCATCCAGTTGGTGAACTTCTGGCCCAACATGGAGCTGGAGGAATACATCAACCTGGAACAGCGCGTCAGCGGCCGCATGGTGCTGCTCGATGTCTCGGCCACCGGCGAAGAGAACCTGATCGAGCAACAGTCCGGCAACGCCATGAACGACCTGGAGTACCGGCGCAAGCAACTGCTCAAGTTGCAGGACACGGTGATCGACATGGAAGACCTGTCAACCGGCGTGGCGATCACCGACCTCACCCTGACCGACTTTCGCATCGACCTGGCGCAGTACCTCAAAAGCCACCCCGGCAAGCTCGACACCCAGCCGCTGGGCGCTTATGCGGTCACCACCACGCTGGATGCCGACATTCCCCCAGGCGTCATCTTCTGCCTGCAAGCCTGCGGCCCGACGGTAAAAGCCGCCGCATCGTCCGACTACCCGCTGGCGCCGCACTACCTGGTGCATGTCGGCGATGACGGCACCGTGTTGCTGCCTTACCCGCAGGCCAAGCGCATTCTCGATCGTCTCAAGCGCTTGGCGCTGGGGCGCGAACGGCCGGATGACAGTGCCTGTGCGCGCTTCGACAAGGCAAGCAAAGGCGGCGAAGACATGCGCCACGCCCAGAAGCTGCTCGCTGCGGCGGTGGCGTCCGTCGCCGGCAAGCACGAGGAGCGGGCCGTGGCCAGCCTGTTCACGCCCGGTGGCACACACGCCATGAAAGGCGAGTTCGCCGGCAGCGGCGACTTTGAGGTGGTGGCATTTCTTGTCGTGCTGCCCGATGAGCAGAGTATTTGATAACAAGGACCCGCATGAGCTTTCGCACCGCCGAACCCGCATTGAAAGATGTCCTCGATGGCATTGCATCGGGGCAAATCCAGCTTCCTGACTTCCAACGCGGTTGGGTGTGGGATGACAACCATATTCGGTCGTTGATCGCAAGCCTCTCGCTCTCCTACCCGATTGGCGCGGTCATGTTTCTGGAAGCAGGCGGTGTGCCGTTCAAACCGCGCCTGTTTGCCGGCGTCAACCTGCAGCCGGCGCCTGCTCCAAAAACCCTCGTACTTGATGGTCAGCAACGCTTGACCTCCATGTACCTGGCGCTGCGCAGCGGCCAGCCAGTGCCGACACGCACGGAGAAAGGCGCGAATATTCGCCGCCTGTATTTCCTTGACATGACCCAATGTCTGGATGAATCGGCCGACCGTGAAGATGCTGTGCTTTCAGTGCCGGAGACGCTGCAAGTCACGTCGGATTTCGGCCGAAAGGTCGATCTGGATGTCAGTACACCTGATTTGCAGTACAGCCAGCGGCTCTTCCCCGTGGCATTGTTGTTCGACATCCAAGGTTTCATGGCCTGGGAAAGCGGTTTCAGCGCGCACCATCAGTTCGCAGCGCAAGCCATGCAGTTCATGCAGCGGTTTCGTAACGAAATCTGGCTGCGCTTCCAGCAGTTCAAGGTGCCCGCCATCGAACTGACCCAGGACACGCCGCGCGAAGCCGTGTGCCAAGTCTTCGAGAAGGTCAATACCGGTGGCGTGACGCTCACCGTCTTCGAGCTGATGACGGCAACCTTCGCGGCCGATGAATTCAACCTGCGCGATGACTGGGAAGCTCGGCAGGAGCGACTGACGGCCAAGCACGACGTGCTCACGGCGGTGGACGGCACCAGCTTTCTCACCGCAGTGACCCTGTTGGCCAGCTACCGTCGACACAAAACGCATGGCACATCCGTCAGTTGCAAGCGTGCCGACGTGCTGAAGCTGCCGCTGGCGGACTTCAAGGCGCTGGAATCTGATTTGGAGAAAGGCTTCAAGCGGGCTGCCGAGTTGCTGGCGGAGGAAAAAATCTTCGACGACCGAAGCCTGCCTTATGCCACGCAACTCATTCCGTTGTCGGCCATCTGCGCTCATTTGGCAGACCGCACCACGCAACATGGCGTCAAACAAAAGCTGCTGCGCTGGTACTGGAGCGGTGTTCTGGGTGAACTGTACGGTGGCGCCAACGAAACCCGTTTTGGCATGGACATCCACGATGTGGTCGCCTGGGTCGAAAGCGGCAGCGAACCGCGCACGGTGCGCGACGCCAACTTCGCGCCGACGCGCCTGCTGTCTCTGCAAAGCCGCCTCGCAGCCGCCTACAAGGGGCTGGCCGCCTTGCTCATGAAACACGGTGGTCGGGATTTCGTCAGCGGTACGCCGATTGACCTCAACACCTACTTCAACAACGCCATCGACATCCACCATGTGTTCCCCCGTGCCTGGTGCGAAAAGCAGAAGTTGCCCAAGGAGAAATGGAACAGTGTGGTCAACAAGGCTCCTCTGGCTGCTGGCACCAATCGTTTCATCAGCGGGGATGCGCCCAGCGTGTACCTCGCCCGCATCCAGAAAGCCAAGCAGGTGGCCCCCGATAGCCTGGACGAGTTTCTGCTCTCCCACGTGATCCCGGTGACCGCGCTGCGCTCTGACGACTTCGATGCGTTTATCCGCCAACGCGCCGCCGCACTGTTGAAGCTGATCGAACAGGCCATGGGCAAAACCATCGCCGGGCGCGACAGCGAAGAAACGGTCAAGGCATTTGGGGCGGCACTCTCGTCATGAACAGGTCGGATGTCGTCAGTGCCCTGAATCTCCCGGATAGCGCGCGGGTGGATCAGCGCGTGCCCAAGAAGCTGTTGCTGGAGAACGGTGCGCCCACGGCGTCCGACAAGCGCTTGATCACCGATGCCATTGAAGACATCCAGTGGCTGGCCGCCCTCAAGCCCAACACCATCGGCGTGCCCGAGTACCGCGATACGCAACGCGAGTACCTGGAAATCGCGGTGCTGGCGGTCACCTTGCGCGGTGCCATCAAGCCCACCAGTCTTTCACGCCTGGTCGAATTGGTGCATCGGGCCGTGCCTTACCCGGTGCTGTTACTGCTGGATGAAAGACGAGCTGACGGGCCCACGCTGACCCTCTCGCTGGCGCATAAACGCTGGGCGCAGAACGAGGCAGAAAAAATCGTGCTCGACGGCGATCTGGTGTCGGCCTCTTTATCCCGCACGGCCAGTGGCACAACCGAGGCTGATACGAAGGCACGTCCCGAAGCCGAACATGCCTTCGTGCAATCCCTCGCAATTGCGCGTCAGCCCCAGGCCTCGCTTCATGCCCTTTATCAAGGCTGGATCGAATGCGTGCAGGCCCTGCACGCAGCGCGACGCACAGGAAGCTATCAAGCCGCCGCAACGCCGGAACAGGCTGCGGCACGCCGGCAGGCATTGGCCGATTGCCAGCGGCTGGAAGGTGAAATAAGCCGCCTGCGGGCCGAGGCGGCCAAAGAAAAACAACTGGCGCGCCAGGTGGAACTGAACCTGACGCTCAAGCGCATCCAGTCCGAACTGGCCGCTGCACAACAACAGCTTTGAAGATTGAACGAATGACGGAGAAGACCATGGAAAAACTCACGGCAGCCAGCCCGGAAGCCCAATCCGCCGACCTGGTGGCTGGCAATATCGAACAACTCAAGGCGCTGTTTCCGGAACTGCTCACGGAAGGCAAAGACGGCGTGGCCGTGAATGTGGACGTGCTCAAGGCGCTGGTGGGTGATGCCAGCGTGACGGATGCTGATGAGAAGTACGGCCTTAACTGGCACGGCAAGCGCCGCGCCCGCCAACTGGCGCTCACGCCCAGCACGGGCACGCTGCGCCCCTGCCCAGAAGACAGCGTGGATTGGGAGTCCACCCAGAATTTGATGATCGAGGGCGACAACCTCGAAGTGCTCAAGCTGCTGCAAAAGAGCTATACCGGTAAGGTCAAGCTGATCTACATCGACCCGCCGTACAACACCGGTAAGGATTTTGTGTACCCGGACAATTTTCAGGACAACATCAAAAACTATCTGGAATTGACTGGCCAAATTGAAGGCGGGCAGAAGGTCAGCAGTAACACCGAGGCCAGCGGGCGGTTTCATACTGACTGGCTGAATATGGTGTATCCACGGTTGAGGCTTGCGCGTAACCTGTTGCGACCTGATGGAGTGCTTTTTGTCAGCATTGACGACCAAGAGGTTGCGCACCTCCGTGCAGTATGTGACGAAGTGTTTGGTCCTGAAAATCTGATCGCTGAAATGGTTTGGGAGGGAGCCAACAAGAACGATGCGAAACAGATTGGCGTATGCCACGAATACGTTCTCGTTTATGCGAGGAATCGAGATGCAGTGCCTCGCGAATGGGGATTGAAGAAGGAAGGAGTGGACGCGATCTTCAAGGAAGCGAAACGACTGCGGTCAGTTCATGGTGATGACTTTGTCGCGGCCTCTGATGCACTCGCGGGTTGGTATCGAGCCATGAAATCAAGCGATTCGTTTGCGCATCGACGCTATCGCTTTATTGATGCCAGGGGGGTCTACAAGGAAGAGAACCCTACCGCGCCCGGCGGAAGGAAATTTCAGCTGATTGATCCACGAAATGGCAACGAGATTCGGCTTCGGGACAATCGCGGTTGGGCCTTCGATCAGCTTGAGTTCAATAAGCTTGTGGAGGAAAACCGTATAAGATTTGTTACAGAGTCGAGCATCATGTTGAAGCTCTACTTGCACGAAACCGACTCAATGACACCACCGAGTGTCTTCTATCAACCTGCACGATCGGCCTCTGAACGGCTTACCAAGATGATGGGGAAGGAAGTCTTCGACTTTCCTAAGGACGAACTCGTTCTCCAGAAGTTCGTCGAGATGGCCACTTCCTCCAATGACTCCGATTGCTATGTCGTTGACTTCTTTGCCGGGTCTGGCACCAGCGGTCATGCCGTCATGGCGCAAAACGCTGCCGATGGCGGCTCGCGCCACTATGTACTGGTGCAACTGCCTGAACCGCTTGATCAAGACAATAAAGATCAAAGGGTAGCCGCTGAGTTCTGCGATAAGCTCGACAAGCCGCGCTCCATCGCCGAACTGACCAAAGAGCGCCTGCGCCGCGCCGGCGCCAAGGTCAAGGCCGACAACCCTGACTGGCAAGGTGACACCGGTTTCCGCGTCTTCAAGCTCGACACCTCCAACATTCGCGCTTGGAATCCGAAGCCTGATGACCTGGAAGCCACGCTGCTCGATCATCAGGATCACCTGCTCGAAGACCGCAGCGAGGCCGACGTGCTGTATGAGCTGCTGCTCAAGCTCGGCCTTGACCTGTGCGTACCCATCGAAAAGCGCAGCATCGACGGCCTGGATGTTCATGCCGTCGGCGGTGGCGTGCTGCTGGCGTGCCTGGCTGAGACCATCACCCGTGAGCAGGTGGAGCCACTGGCCCAAGGCATCATCACCTGGCACAAGAAACTGGCACCCGCCGGCGATACCACCTGCGTGTTCCGCGACAGCGCCTTTGAAGGCGACGTGGCCAAGACCAATATGGCGGCGATTCTGCAGCAGCACGGCATCGCCACCGTGCGCAGTCTGTGAGGCCCGCCATGCAGCCCTATGTGCCCGATGCACTACCCCTGAGCGAACTGAATTACCGCCTGTTGCTGCCCTTGGTGGGCCAGGCCAATGCCGCACTGGCCCGCTATGACGGGCTTGTGTAGCGGCTGGACTCCACAAAGATGTTTGTGGAGTCTGATTGTATTTTTGCGCTCCGCAAACGTGTTTGTGTCGTTTGCGGACTCCACAACGATCAGGATGGCCCATGAAGCTGCATTTTGAACCCGATCTCGACTACCAGCTTCAGGCCATCGAGGCCGTGTGCGATCTTTTCCGTGGTCAGGAGGTCTGCCGCACCGAATTCACGGTGACCATGAAACTGCCCGATGACGCGCAGATGTCGCTGGATGTGGCGCAGTCTGACCTTGGCATGGGCAACCGCTTGACCCTGCTGGACGATGAACTGCTCAAGAACCTCGCGGGCATCCAGTTGCGCGGTGGCCTGCCGCCTTCTGGCGCGCTGACTTCGGGCGATTTCACGGTGGAAATGGAAACCGGCACCGGCAAGACCTATGTGTACCTGCGCACGATTTTCGAGCTGAACAAGCGCTACGGCTTCAGCAAGTTCGTGATCGTGGTGCCGTCGGTGGCGATCAAGGAAGGCGTCTACAAAACCCTGGAAATCACCGAGGAGCACTTCAAGGGTCTCTACGCGGGCGTGCCCTTCGATTTCTTCCTGTACGACTCGGCCAAGCCGGGGCCGGTGCGCAACTTTGCCACCAGTTCCAACATCCAGATCATGGTGGTGACGGTGGGTGCCATCAACAAGAAGGATGTGAACAACCTCTACAAAGAGAGCGAGAAGACCGGCGGCGAGAAGCCCATCGACCTGATCAAGGCAACCCGGCCGATCATCATCGTGGATGAGCCACAAAGTGTGGACGGCGGCCTGGAAGGCCGTGGCAAGGAAGCGCTGGATGCGATGAACCCGCTGTGCACACTGCGCTATTCCGCCACCCACGTGGACAAGCACCACATGGTGTACCGCCTGGATGCGGTGGATGCCTACGAGCGCAAGCTGGTCAAGCAGATCGAAGTGGCCTCAGCCACGGTAGAGGACGCGCACAACAAGCCGTTTGTGCGCCTGGTGAAGGTGGAAAACAAGCGCGGCCGCATCAGCGCCAAGATCGAGCTGGATAAACAGACCGCCACCGGCGTGCAGCGGGTTGAAGTGACGGTCAGCGATGGCGACGACCTCCAGCAGAGCGCCGATGGCCGCGCGATCTACGCCGATTTTCGGGTGGGCGAGATCAACACAGCCAAGGGCGAAGAGTTCATGGAGCTGCGCTACCCCGGCGGCGAAGTGTTTTTGCAGCCGGGCCAAGCCCACGGTGATGTGGATGCGCTGGCCGTACAACGCGAGATGATCCGCCGCACGATCAAGGAGCACCTGGACAAGGAAAAGCACCTGCGCCCGCTAGGGATCAAGGTGTTGAGCCTGTTCTTCATCGACGCGGTGGACAAATACCGCCAGTACGACGCAGACGGCCAGCCGGTCAAGGGCGTGTATGCGCAGATATTCGAGGAAGAGTATCGTCGCGCCGCCAAGCTGCCGGCCTATCAGAGCTTGTTCGCCGAGATCGACCTGGCGTTTGCCGCCGAGGACGTGCACAACGGCTACTTCTCCATCGACAAGAAAGGTGGTTGGACTGACACCGCCGAGAACAATGCGGGCAACCGGGAGAATGCCGAGCGCGCCTACAACCTGATCATGAAGGAGAAGGAAAAGCTGCTGTCCTTCGGCACGCCGCTGAAGTTCATCTTCTCTCACTCCGCGCTCAAGGAAGGCTGGGACAACCCCAACGTGTTCCAGATTTGCACCTTGCGTGACATTCAGACCGAACGCGAGCGCCGCCAGACCATTGGCCGTGGGCTGCGCCTGTGTGTCAATCAGGACGGCGAGCGGGTGCGCGGCTTCGAGGTCAACACCTTGACTGTGGTGGCCACGGAAAACTACGAACAGTTTGCCGAAAATCTGCAAAAGGAAATCGAGAAGGACACCGGCATCCGTTTTGGCATCGTGGAGCAACACCAGTTTGCCGCCATTGCCGTGACCGGTGCTGACGGGCATGCCACGCCGCTGGGTATCGAGCAATCGAAGGCGCTGTGGGAGCACTTGAAAGCCACCGGCCATATTGATGCCACGGGCAAGGTGCAGGATTCGCTGAAAACGGCGCTGAAGAACGGCACCTTGGAACTGCCGCCTGAGTTTGATGCGCAGAAGGCTCAGATTGCCGAAGTGCTGCGCAAGGTGTCGGGCCGGCTCGACATCAAGAATGCCGATGAGCGCAGGCAAGTGCCGCTGCGAAAGGGCAAAGATGGCAAGGCCGTTTATCTGAGCGACGAGTTCAAGGCACTGTGGGACCGCATCAAGCACCAGACAACGTACCGCGTGCAATTCGATAACGCCAAGCTGGTGACGGATTGCATTGCAGCGTTGCAGAAGGCTCCGGTGATTGCCAAGGCACGGCTGCAATGGCGCAAGGCCGACATTTCTATCGGCAAGGCGGGTGTCGCCGCGACGGAAAAAGCGGGCGCGGCGACCGTGGTGCTGGACGAGGCGGATATCGAGCTGCCGGATTTGCTGACCGACCTGCAGGACCGCACCCAGCTCACCCGACGCACCATCGTCAGCATCCTGACGGGAAGCGGCCGCCTGGACGACTTCAAGCGCAATCCGCAGCAGTTCATCGAATTGACCGCCGAAACCATCAACCGTTGCAAGCGCTTGGCCCTGGTCGATGGCATCAAGTACCAGAAGCTCGGCGACCAGCATGTCTATGCGCAGGAGCTGTTCGAGAAGGAAGAGCTCACCGGCTATCTCAAGAACATGCTGCTGGATACCCAGAAGTCGATCTACGAGCACGTGGTGTACGACTCGACCACCGAGCGGGACTTCGCCGATGGGCTGGAGAAAAACGAAGCCATCAAGCTCTACGCCAAGCTGCCAGGCTGGTTCAAGGTGCCCACGCCACTGGGCACCTACAACCCCGACTGGGCCGTGCTGGTGGAAGAGGATGGTAGCCAGCGCCTGTACTTTGTGGTGGAAACCAAGAGCAGCCTGTTCACCGACGACCTGCGCGACAAGGAAAGCGCCAAGATCGAATGCGGCAAGGCACATTTCACTGCGCTGGGGGTTGGTGAGAACCCCGCCCGGTATGTGGTGGCGCGCTCGGTTGACGATCTTTTGACCGAGGCGGCAAAGGGGTAGGTTCTGCCGTCGTTCACAGCGAGATACATAAACCACAAGGAGCAGAGGCCCGAAATGAAGATCCAATCCGTTCGCATCCGAAACTTTCGCACGTTGAAAGACGTAACGATTCCGTTCGATTCCGTCACGACTTTCATCGGGCCGAACGGTGCCGGCAAATCAACGGTGCTTCGTGCGCTTGACTGGTTCTTCAATGGCAAGCCCGGCTCGCTGACAGAAAAGGATTGCTCTTTTGGGGCGACGGACGAAGACATCGAGGTTCAGGTCACCTTCGCAGACCTCACCGAAAAGGATCGCGAGGCACTCGGCAAGTACGCACCTGAAGGAGTAGTCACGTTCACTGCATGGAAGCGCCGATCCCCTGACGGCGCCGATGTGCTCTCCGCCAATGCAAAGGGATTCCCAGCTTTCAATGCTATCAAGGCGGCAGGCGGTGTGACTGCGAAGAAAGATCTGTACGCCACTCTCCGGCGCGAGCGCCCGGAGCTTGATCTTCCTGCTGCGAATACCGGCCCGGCCGTGGAGCAGGCGATGACAACTTGGGAGGCGGCTCATACGGATCAACTTCTCGATGCCCCCGAAGCTTTGCAAACCAATTTCTTTGGGTTCAACAGCGGCGGCAAGATGAGTGGGCTCTTCGACTTCGTTTTGGTGACGGCCGACCTTCGGGCAAGTGAGGAGTCGATCGATGGCAAGGCAAGCATCATTGGGCGAATCCTTGAGCGCTCGATTGATCGAACTGCTGCTGATGAGGCGATCGCGGAAATCGTTGCCGAGTCACGGGCAAAGCAGCAACAGGTTTATGAAGAGAAGTTCAAGGAGCAACTCGGGACCATCACAACGCAGCTCAATGAGGTCGTCACAACCTATGCGCCAGGCCGGGCAATCACGGTTTCTCCGGCAGAAGTGGAGCTCAAGGCTCCCCGCACAACCTTTGATGTAGCCGTGCTCGATGGCACCACTGAAACAGCTGTAGAGCGGCAAGGGCACGGTTTTCAGCGCACGCTCCTGATCTCGGCTCTGCAGCTCTTGGCGCAATCGGGCGCGGCCTCCGCTGAGGGTGTCATCTGTTTGGCCATCGAGGAACCGGAGCTTTTCCAGCATCCGATCCAAGCGCAGACCTTTGCGAAGGTGCTTAGGTCGCTCGCCGAAGATACTGGCAAGCGCATCCAGGTAACCTATGCCACGCATAGCCCCTACTTCTTGGAGGCACGGCAATTCCACCAAGTCAGACGGCTGACGAGATCAACTGACGAAGTCCCGGTGGTGACGGTTCACTTTGCAACGGTTGAGGATGTGAAGGGCAGGCTACATGGAACAGTGGATGGCGATGTGATTGATCGCAGGCTCGACCATAACGTGGCTGACCAGCTTGCCATAGCACTCTTCGCGAATCGCGCATTTCTTGTGGAGGGGACAACCGAATCGGCTGTGTTCTACGGTATTGGCGATAGAACTTCTCCGGGGGCTCTTGAGGCAGCAGGTATCTCGATTGTTCCAGTCGGCAGCAAGACATCAATACCTCTCGCGCATGCGATTCTGAAATCTATTGGTGTTCCAGTCTATGCGCTTTTTGATGCTGACGGTGGATTTGAAGTGCGCGCCAAAGCTAAAAACAAAAAGCAAGATGACATAGATCGGGAGCGCAAAAATCATGCGGTAGAGAACCGCAGGTTAATGCGGTACTTCGGCTTGCCTGAAGAAGATTTTCCACCTGCCACCATTTCCGAAGTCGCCGCGATATTTGATGATCACCTTGAGGCGTTTCTGTCCGCGAACTGGGATGAGTGGATATCTGCCTGCAATATTATTGAGACTGATGCCGGAATAAATCTTGCGAAGAACCAGCTCGCATACCGGACTGCGACACTCCGATCAGGAGGCGAGGTGCCAGAAATGCTTGCGCAGATTTTGGTCAAAGTGGAAGGTAAGTAACCATGCATGAAATAATCTGCCCTCACTGCAGGAAAGCATTCAAGATCGACGAAGCTGGGTACGCGGACATCCTGAAGCAGGTTCGAGATAGCGATTTCGAGAGACAGTTACATGAACGGCTAGAGTTGGCCGAACAGGAAAAACGCAATGCGGTTGAGCTGGCTGAGGCCAAGGTTGCCAACGAATTACAGAAAGCCGCATCCGCCAAGGATGCCGAGATTCAGGAGCTGAAAGCCAGGCTTGATGCCGGAGAGGTTGCGCGGCAACTCGCCGTGGCCGAGGCATTGAATGCGGTGGAAAAAGAGCGTGACACGCTTGCAAATGAATTAGAACAGGCGAAGCGCGACAAGCAAGCTGTATCCAAGTTGGCAGAGGTCACGCTCATAAGCGAAGTGCAAAAGGCCGCTGCAGCAAAGGAATCGGAGATACAGGAACTTAAGGCGAAACTCGACGCCATTGTTATTGAGAAAAAGCTTGCCATTACTGAAGCAGTCAACGCAGTCGAGAGAGAGCGTGACGAAATGAAGAGCGGCTTGCAACGGGCAGAACTTGAAAAGCATCTTGCCGAGAAATCTTTGAAAGAAAAGTACGAGACGCAGATCAAGGATCGCGATGACGCAATCGAGCGTCTACGGGACATGAAGGCGCGATTATCGACCAAAATGGTTGGCGAAACGCTAGAGCAGCATTGTGAGACCGAATTCAATCGAATTCGCGCTACCGCATTTCCAAGGGCGTATTTTGAGAAGGACAATGATGCGCGCAGCGGAAGTAAGGGGGACTACATATTTCGCGACTCAGATGAAGCTGGAACTGAGATCGTCTCGATTATGTTTGAGATGAAGAACGAGAATGATGAAACCGCCGCCAGGAAGAAAAATGAAGATTTCCTGAAGGAGCTTGATAAGGATCGCACTGAGAAGGGTTGCGAGTATGCAGTGCTGGTTTCTCTGCTCGAACCTGAAAGTGAGCTATACAATACGGGAATCATTGATGTGTCCCACCGTTACCCAAAAATGTATGTTGTCCGGCCGCAATTCTTCCTCCCCATCATCACCCTGCTACGAAATGCGGCAATGAATTCGCTCAAGTACAAATCCGAGCTGGCGCTCGTGAAGGCGCAAAATATCGATATCACGAATTTCGAGGCCCAGCTGGATACGTTCAAGACTGCATTCGCCAAAAACTACGACCTCGCCTCCAGGCGATTTCAGACGGCAATCGATGAAATCGACAAGTCGATCGATCACCTACAGAAGACAAAAGAGGCCCTGCTTGGCACCGACAGAAATCTTCGACTCGCGAACGACAAGGCGCAGGACGTGACGATCAAGAAGTTGACTCGGAGTAACCCAACAATGGCTGCGAAGTTTGCCGAACTCAAGAATGGCGGATCTTCTGGTGCTGAATGAGTCTGGTCATTTACGTCGGAAGCACGGCCAGGTAGGGGTTGTTTTGTGGCATTTCACAGAATACCGATTGTGGCGGAAGAAGCAGGTAGCCGTGTAGCTTCCGTGATTTTCTGGGGCCTGTGACTTCGCAGGTCCAGATGTTCAGACCACTCGGCTGTTTGCGATGCAATTGCAGTCGCTCGAAACGCTTCTGCACCCACTGCCAATCCTGCAGGTTCTCCTGTTTGGCCAGTTTCCCTACCTGCGGGTGCTCCTGCGCATAGCGCTGAAATACGCCAGGGCTGACCAGGTAGGCGGTGTCGCTCACGGAATGCACCAGTGCTTTCGCATCGTTGATGATGAGCCGCCGCGTGGCGATGCCCTGTTTCAGCCACGCCATGAAGTGCTCGCCGGATGGCTGTGTCGTCGAGGACGTGGAAACCGGCCGTGAAGGCGCAACGTCGGCCAAGGTCGGCGGGGGCGTATCGGCAAGAACGATGGGTATTTCGTCCGGGACGGTTTCCACATCCTGATCGGTGGTTGGCGAGTTTCCCGTGTCCACCATCGCCAGCATGTCTTCCATGACGTCAGGGGTGGCCTGGGCCTTGGGTGGAGGGGCCGAGGCGATGCCACTACCTTCCGCTGGCGGAGCGTTTTGGTTCTCCAAAGCGGACGTCGCGCCGTCCGCAGAAAGGGTGGCCCCTGCCTCGACATCTTCGCCTGCGGGGGGCGTATCGATCATCACCGTCCCGGAAAAGGGCGCCGGTCGCTCACCAGATTCCCAGATCAGCGCGGGTGCCAGCCGTAGCAACGTAAACGAGTGGGTCCAGCCGGTGGAACTGGTCACGGTAGCACGCCAGATCGCTTTGCCGTCCGGCGTGGGCTGCAACATGCCGTGATCCTGCAGCACGTTGAACACGGCGGTGTTGTTCGCTGGGATGCCGTCTATGCCCTGGGACAGCAAGTGCGCCCGCAGCTTGTCTGAGACAGTCTTGCTGACCAGCCACAAACCATCCTCGGTGAGCCAGCCATCGGAGGCCTCGGGTTGGTTCAGCTTCAGCTCCTCCTTGAGCAGGTAACGCAGCCCGTCCAGCAGCTTGCGTTGCAGCGCGTGCTTGGGCGCAGCCATGGCGCGCGCAGGATCGCCACCCAGTTCCTGGGCCACGGAAGCCCGGTCGGCCTGCACCACCAGTTCGCCCAGCACCCCTGCATGCTCGTACTGCCCGGCCAGGACATAAAGCAGCGGTGCCCACAGTGATGGGTAGCTGCTGAGCCAGTCCAGGACTTCACGGTCAAGCAGTTGCCGGTAGAGCAAACCTGTCGCGGCGCTGTGCAGGCGGTACTCGCGATCGTCACGGTAGCGGAAGCGGTATGGCTGGTGCAGCGGGCCGTGCCACGGATGCCAGGTATTGCCGTCGGCTAGCTCGACGTGCAGATCGACAGCGATCTTGCCGATGTCGTGCAGCAGTGCGGCGTAGGCGATGGCAGCAGTCCACGCCTCGGCTTGCGCGGCCTGATCCTCGGGGTTGGCGCCGATCGGCAGCAGATGAGACTGGCGCAGCTTCAGGCTGTAGGCGACGATTTCCAGACCGTGGTCGAGCATGCCGCCTGGGTAGGCATGGTGATGCGCTTCGGAGGCAGGGAAAGCCTGGACCAGCTCGGCATAACGTTCCAGCGGCGCACGGTACAGCGCGGCGAACTGCTTGCGCGAGAGCGAGGTGCGCTGCCAGATGTGTTCCAGCAGCTTCTGCCGGCGCGGTGTCGCCAGCAGCGATGCGGCCGATTCCGGCCAGATCAGCCCTTTCGGGAGGTCGGTGGTGGGTGCTGGCGATGGAGCGGCAGCGACCGGAGGCCGTTTCCGCTGGAACAGAGAGAGCATGTGGGTGTCCTGGTGGCGGGCCAAGCGGGAGGCCTTTTCGCCTTTTCGGGTAGGGCCTTTCCCCTTGCACCCCATTCCCTTGCCATTTCGGCCCTTTGGCCTTTAGAAGCCTTTGGATATAGAGCGGTGAGCATTGGTCGTCCACCGTCAATGCGGGTGTGGCGGGGCCGGATTGATGCGGGAAGGCTGGCTGTTCCCACCCTACGATGAGGTTCATTGTTGGATGCTGGAGAACCCCGGTGAGACCTCTCATTGACGCGGTAAGGATATTTCCTTACAATATAGGCATTGCGACCAGGAGAGCCACCATGCCTGCCATTCACGAAGTTGCCACGCTGACCTCCAAAGGCCAGATCACGCTGCCCAAGTCCATCCGGCAGGCGCTTGGCGCCGATACCGGTAGCAAGCTCGCGTTCGAGCTTCGTGGCAGTGAGGTCGTCGTGACCCGCGCTGATGCCGAGCACGAGGACCCGGCCATTGCCGCGTTCCTGACCCTGCTGGCCCGCGACATTGAAGCAGGCCGGAATGTGCGTGGCCTGCCCGAGGATCTGGCTCGCACCATGCTGGAGCACGCGGGGCACAAGGTGGACCTGGGTGATGATTTCGATGAGGACGTGGAAATCTGATGCAACAGCATGGCTGGACACTGCTGTTCCACGACAACCTGATCGAGCAGATGATGAAGCTGCGCGCGGCCGTGCTGCGCGCCCAAGACAACGATCCGGAAGGGTTCGGATCGAACGCCAACGTCAAGTTCTTCCGGGCCTTGACCCAGTTGATACAAGACGTGGTGCCGAGTGATCCGGCGCGCGATGACTACCGTCAAGGCAACACCATGGGGCCGGCCTATCGTCACTGGCGGCGGGCCAAGCTCGGAAGGCGATACCGGCTGTTTTTCCGCTACGACTCGAAGGCGAAGGTCATCGTGTACGCCTGGGTCAACGATGAACAGACCCTGCGGTCTTCGGGAAGCAAATCGGACCCGTATGCCGTGTTCGAGAAGATGCTCGGGCGCGGGAACCCGCCGGACGAATGGAGCGCATTGGTACAGGCAAGCCAGCAGGATTGGAGCAAACTGGAGTAGCAATTTCACATGTAGAAGGTGACGACCATGAACACGACGACCCGCATCAGCACCGCAGAACGCCTCGGCCGCGCCTTGGGCCGCGGATGGCGCGCCTATGTGCGTGGCGAACGGCGAGCGTCGAACTGGTTGGTATCCAAGGGCGTGCCGATGGCAGGTGCCACCGTGCTGCTGTGGACGGTCAAGCTGGTTGTGCTGGGATTGCTGTTCTATGCAGTCTTCTGGATGGCGCTGCTACTGGTGTTCGTCATGGTGGTTGCCTGGATGGCGCGCAATGCCGACTTGAACGATGAACTGCCCGAACCAGAATGGCGAAACGGGCCTGCCGGATTCGGCCTGTACACCTACGATGGTTTTCGCATTGACCCTCATGTCCAGGACGATTAGCTGTGCTCACTTCTTCGGCACCGCGCTGATTGCGGTACTTCCTCCCTTTCCGCCAGCGGCCTTGGCATCTCCGGTAGCTCCAGCCAGGCCTTGTAAGACGTTACCGGCGCGAACGCCCGCCCAAGCCAGGGCCATGATCCAGAACGTAGGCAGCACAATAAACATCGTTCCCGTGACGAACATCAGCAGCATGTCGCCAAAGGCGTTGTTCATCCCCACCAGCGGGTCGAAGTTGCTGTGTGGCCGGTTCCAGCCGAAGCCCCAGCCGTAGAGCGCATCGAGGACGGTGCTGTCGATCCAGCGCGCGAGCTGGAACCAGAAATCGACGAAGAACAGCGCGAACTGCACGACGCTGACGGTAACGACCGTCTTCAAGTCATAGGTGCCCACAACCAGCACGAGCGGGATGCAGATGACCAGCGCCATCTTGAGCAAGGCGAGCACCATGGGCAGCGCCTGGCGCACCACATCCATGGCGGGAAACGCGGCAATCGCGCCGACAGCCATGCCGACGTCGCCCGTGGCCCGCGTCACGATGTTCGGCAGGGTCTTGTCGATCTGGCCGCCGTAGTCCGTATAGACGCTGCCCTGGTTCAGTTTCTGCTGCCTCGGCGAGGCGATGGTGCGGATCACCGAGTCGTCCACATCGGCTCGGCTCAAAAAGCCGGCCCAGCCCGCCAATCGATTCAGCAGGCTTGGGTCTACCTGCCCCAGCAGGCGTGCGCGCAGGCCATTGCTGCCATCGGCCCACCACTGCCTGCAGGACGGATAGCCGCCACCGCTGGCCACCTGCGCAAGTCCGGCGTCGCGGGTGCTGTCGTAGGGCCAGTCATCGCGTGGTGTGCTGGAGCGGTAGGTGTCGTAGTAGCCGCCCGTGTCCGTGAAGAAGCGCGAGCCGATCCAGGTCACGTCGTGCATCTGCGCCTCATCAAGCTGAGGACGCTGCATGAACAGCTTGGCGCGCGCCGGTCCGTAGCAGTCTCGCGAGAAGTCCGCCACTTCCTGAGCCAGCACCGGATCGTCGATGCGGGTCGCGTCGATCTCCATCCTCATCTGCCGCAGATCGGTTCCGCAAGGGATCGCCGCCACCGAGGCCCCCGTGACGGCGCGTGAGAGTGTGTGCATAAAGGCCCACCAGACGGGCACCTTCGCCGACTGGTTGTTGATGGTGCTGAAGGACTGCGACCAGCCGGTATCTGTGGGCTGCGGCACGCTGACCTGGCATTGGGCCGAGCGTGCGCTGTCGTAGCGGATGGTGTTGAGGTCCACGTCGATGAACGGTATGCCGGCGAACATCACCACCACGATGGCGACGAACACCCGGTTCTCGATGCGCGCAGCCGAGAGCACGCCCTTGTTGCCTTCGTCGGCACCCTCCGCACGGGCCTTCAACCATTCCTGCACGATGATGGCAATGAAAGGCAGCGCGAATACACCGCTCGCCACCAGTACCGCCCAGATGCCGTTGTGGACGATCCACGACACCAGCGTCAGGTAGTACTCCAGGTAGTCGGTGGTGAAAAGTGTCATAACCTCGATCTCCCCTCAAGCGGCCTGCAGCAACAGGCTGGCTTCCAGCGCGACGATCGCGGCAACGCCGGCGATCTCGCTGCGCACCAGGCGCCGCCGCGCCTGCCTATCCGCCCCGCGTTGGGCCTCGCGCGCCAGCAGCCGGCGACGCATCCAGACCCAGCCGTAGGCGGTTGCGCCATACAGGCACAGTCGCCACACCAGGAAGTAACCCGCCGTGGCCGTCAGCCACAGTTCCCAGCTGGCGACGCTGCCGACGAGGTAAATGCCGACGACGTTGGCACCCACGGCGGCAGCAACGAGCACCACCGTCCACAGCAACGCCTTCGCCGCGCGCCGATTCAGCAGCCAGCGCGGGCGCAGCCAACTGGCACGCGGCGGGTTCATGGGTTGCCTCCCGGATTGCCCTTCTGAAGCCGGTCGAGGCGGTCGGGAATGGGATCGCCTTCGTAGATGCCACGTGAGCCAGCCGCGCGCGTGCCGTGGCGCTGGATGATGGCCATCGGCGAGTTGTTCGCCAGCTCGCGGCGCAGCTCCAACTCGGTCTTGAGGTTGCGGATTTCCTGGTCGAGCGTGTCGCTCTCGTGGTTCACGGCCTCGACCGCCAACTGGTTCGCCGCGACGTTGGGCTCCTTCTTGCCGGTCAGCAGAGTGCGCTGGAGCAGCAATGCCTTCTCCAGCACCGACGCCAGCGCGACCTCCGAGGCCAGGCGCCGCGCCAGCAGATCCTGATCCGGCTCGTCGCGCAGCGCCTCGATGACGCCGCGCGTGATGGGCAGCGAGGTGCTACCAGCCGCGCGCAGGTTCTCGAAGGTGGTGTTGCGCGTTCCCGAGACCAGTTCCTGCAAGGCTTCCAGTTTTGCCTCGTACTCCTCCTGGATCAGCGGCGTCAGCCCGACGCCGGGCACTGTTTCGGTCTTGGTGCAGGCATCGCAGGTGCGCTGCACCTGCTCCCCAAGAACCCGTGTGGCCCATTCGGTCGCCTGCTGTGGCGACGTCCAGGTCTGGCAGGACAGGCTCGCGCAACTGGCGGGGGCAATGGACGACGTGTCGGTCACGCTGCGACCGTTGACTAGGTTGTAGCCCGCGCGGGTGACGTCGCCGACCACGCGGATCGCGGACTGACCTGCTCCCCCCGCATTGCTGCCGCCCACCCAAGGCACGCCGTCGTTGCCCCGGCGCGTCTCCGCCTGTTCGATCGCCGACACGGCATCCGTGCTCGACACCGCATCGCGCAGTGCCATGCCTTCGGCCATCTGGCTCCAGCCGAGCTGTCCGCCCGCCGTGTCGGCCATCTTCTCGGCCATGGCGCGGCACGTCAGCTTGGAGCGGTCGAAATCCAGCCGCGCCTGCAGCACGCCGTTGGTCAGCAGGTTGTACAGGCCGGGATCGGCGCGCTGGATGATCAGCGCCGGCAGCGATGCCACCGCGCTGGTGGCGCTCTGGATCACGTTGCTCATGATCTGCTGAAAGCCGTTGGTGACGCCGTTGAGCTGGTTGCGCAGCGTGGTCTGGATGCTCATGTCGCCGCAGATCAGGTTGCTGTTCCAGCCCACGCCGACGCCGATCGAGCGCATGCCGGCAGCGCGGCCCATGGACACCGCGCTGCCGCCGCCAATCGAATACATCACCTCGTCGCCGATGACGGAGCCGCCGGTTTGAAAACCGGTCTGCGCCCACGCCAGGCCGCCGCCAAGAACGAGCGCGCCAGCCAGCACCCCAGCCAATACCGTGGGGCGCAGCAGGCGGCGTGCCTTGGTGGAGAGGTTTGTCAGTTCAGGACGCTTCATCGCCGTACCCTCATTGGAAATCGACGCTGCCGAGGAACACCTGGCCGCGACGTTCGCAGCACGCATAGGGCCGCCACAGCGCCCAGGCGTAGTCGCCTTGCTGGGCCTGAGTCAGGAAGCCGCTGCGCGGGAACACCGTGCAGGACGAGGACAGGACGGGCGTGAGTTCCTGCCATTTGCCTGTCGAGGCATCGCCTTCCATCAGCGCGCCGGCAGGCCAGTAACCGGGCCGCGAGTTGGCGAGCAGCGGCTGATAGACGTGAATCTGCCCACGGCGCGTGACGACATCGCCGGCGCGCTGGGCCACCACGGCGCCGGCCTTGTGGTCGTCGGCCTGGTGCAGGAAGCCGCCGCGCGGATAGACGTTGCCCCACAGGTTCATCGTGGTGCGCGCGCCGACCTCGCGCCTGCCCGGAATTAGTGCCTCCGGGTAGGCCATCTCCGGCACGTTGTAGCGCCAGGCCAGTGTGTCCAGGGTGCTGAGCAGGTACGGCATGAACGCCGTGCCCGCGCCCTCGCAGAAGTAGCCCGACGATGAGACGAACTGGTTGAACACCTCGACGCCGGGATGGCCGATGACGTCCGCGTTCTTGAACTTGGCGAGATTGTTTTCGTGGTCTTCGTTGGTGGTGCCGTCCCCGCCGGCCTGCGCGGATGGGTTGGGCGCGCTCATCGCCCGGACTTCGACCCAAGGGTTCTCGCCGGTGTTGCTGTAGCTGGAGACGACCGCATCGGGGATGTAGTGGCGGACCTTGATGGATGTGCGCACCGTGCAGCCCGTCCAGGTGCAGTAGAGCCAGTAGCAGATGCCGACGACGCGGTATTCGAGGCAGTCCGGCGATGCCACTGAGCCAACGATGGTTGCGGTGTTGAGGGCGTAGCTGCCCGTGGCGCTGAGCAGCAGCATTGACGCCACGCCAGCACGCAGGCGGCGCATCCGCTCGAAGGATCGGGTCATGGCTGCGGCCTCCGGTGTTGCTCGATGCGCGCGACGGCACGGGCCACGTCCGGCTCGCCATAGACCACGTAACGCTGATCCACCACGACCGCCGGGATGCTGGTGACGCCCAGGCTCCATGCGTCGGCGACGCCCTGGTATGCGGAAGCAATGCGGCGCTGGAGGTCGGCACCGCCGTTGTTCAGACGGCGCTTGACGATGGCCGTGGCCTGCTCAGGATCGGCGGGCAGCTGTGCGGAAAGCTCGGCTTCGATGCGCGGGCCTTCATCCAACTCGATCAACCGCTCGCCACCCATGGTCTTGACCGGGTGGCGGCTGTCGGTGACGACCACCACATCGGCGGCGAAGGTGGCTGGGCTGAAAACGGCCAAGGATGCCGGCAGTGCAACGGCCAGGCCAAGGGTTCGCCAGCCGGATGCGAAGCGGAATAAAGATGCTGGCATGTCGCGTGCCCTGGAAGTTGATCAGAGCCATAGTCGAACGCGAACCCGCTGCCGCCCCAACAAACAATGCGCATCGCGGGCACCCCGCATACCTGTTCGGTGCTGCCGCATGGAAAAAAGCGGAGGCCGAAGCCCCCGCTGTGATCAGTGAACCACGGGCCTTCCTACAAAAGACCAGACTCGGCGAACGAGTACGGTGTGCCCTGACCAATCACGAAATGGTCAAGTACCCGCACGTCGATAAGCGCCAAGGCCGTCTTCAACTGCTCGGTCAGCAAGCGATCCGCATTGGATGGCTCGGTGGTGCCCGAGGGGTGCTGATGGGCGAAGATGACCGCAGCGGCGTTCAGTTGCAAAGCGCGTTGCAGCACGACACGCGGATAAACCGAGGTCGCATTGATCGTTCCATGGAACATCGGCTCCACGGCCAGCACGTCGTGCATGCTGTTCATGAACACGACGACGAATATCTCATTGGGCTCGGCGACCAGCTTCAAGCGAAGGTAGTCCCTGACCGCAGCGGGCCGTTCAAGACGTGGCCCTGCTTTGAAAACCCGTCGCTCCAGCAACACGATGGCTTGCTGGACGATCCAGTCCTCGTTCTGAACAGAAATATCGGAAAGCGACTCCAGGCAGGAGTCATTGATGACGACAGACATGGCGAACCTCCAGGCAGGGAAATCGGAGGGCGCACATGCCCCTGGAGGGCAGGCCCTCCAGGGAATGGAACAAGGTGCATCCATCACCGCAGCAGCGGTGATCGTTCGCGGCCAGGATGCGGGGCGAACGGGTAGCGGTCAGCGCAGCGTGCTGCGCCGTAGCCTCAATGACCGCGGGCTACCTGGGCATGTCGCCGACGACGTCGGCAGGCATTTCCGTAGTGGGTGAAACGACCGAATCCTCAGCTGCCAGCATGTCCATGGCCGACAGCAGTGCATCGCCTTCGATAGGCCCCTGCAGCAGGATCGCCTGGCTGGTCTGGCGATCGTGTAGTCGCAGGGATGGCGTCGCGGTCACGCCGCCCTTGGTGGCTTCCTCGGCCTGAGCGCGAATCAACGTTTCGGGCCGCTCGCTGGCCAAACACTGCTCGACGGCTGGGTTTAGGCCGGGATAGCGCAGGCCCTCGGGCAAGCCCAGGCCGTCACTGCGCGTGTGCGCATAGACCCATTCAATGGCCTGCCAAAAGGCCACATGCCCGCCACTTTCGGCGGCGCACTCGGCCAGGCGTGCCTCGGCAGAGGCGGCCGGTTCGTGCGCGGCCAGCGGCTGGTGCTGCCATTGCAGGGCTACGTCCGCGTTGGCGCCCACCCAGCGTTTGAGTTGCGGAAAGTACTCCCGGCAGAACGGACATTCGAGGTCGGCATAGAGCGTCAGCGTGAACCGGCCCTGCGCGTTGCCCATTTGCCAGGGCGGCCCGGCCACCTGCGCGGTACTGACCGGCGCGGGAGCCAACGACGCGGGTTCGCTGGGTGCGCGGGACACGAGCCAGATCAGCAGCAGCGCGATCAATCCAGCGGCCAAGAACCAGGGCCAGCGCTTGCGCGAGCGCCGATGGCGGAGCGCCTGGACTGGCATCGGAATGGAAGGATGTTTCGGTTTCACGGCAGTCTCCGGCGGCTATTGCGGCAGGCCCAAGGCCGGCGACTCGATGCCGCGCGCCTGGTCGATCTTCTCGGCCACCTTGAAGGCCGCGTCGAGTTCACTGATGCCGTGCTGTTGCATGAGTTGGTAACGCTCGGCTTTCTCCTCGGGTTCGGTCTGCGCAAGCGCGAGATAGAGGCTCGGTGGCACGGCCCGAAACAGCACTTCCAGGCTCTTGGAGAGGATGACGCCCTCGGTGAACTTCCCGGCTTCCTTGCGCGCCGAAAGCATCAGCGCCTTCTGCGCAGGCGAGAGTTCGCGGAAGCGGGCGATCTTCTCCACCTCATCGGGTGGCATCGACAGGCAGATCCACCACTCGATCATGTTGAGCATGGGCTCTGCGGCGCGCGGCAGATCGTCGATGTTTTGTGTGGCGAGCCAGAACCAGGCTCCCAGCTTGCGCCACATCTTGGTGATCTTCACCACGTAGGGTGCGAGCAGCGGGTTCTTGGTGATGATGTGCCCTTCGTCGGTGACGTTGATGATCGGGCGGCCCAGGTACTGATCGCGCTCGGCAATGTTGTTCACCGTGCTGATCAGGCTGATGTAGGCAATAGAGAGCTGCGCGTTGTAGCCCTCGCGGGCATAGGTCGCCAGATCCACCAGGGTGATGTCGGCTTCGGGCCACGGCGAACCGTCACGGTCGAACATTTCACCGTCCGTGCCTTGGCAGAACATGTCCATGGCGTCGGCCATCTCCAGCAATCGCACACGCCGCATTTCCGGCAGCGTCGGGTCCTGGCTGCGCGTGCGCAGCGCGTTGCGTACATCGCGCGTGAGCACGGTGCGCTTCTCGCCATCCTTGCTGTGGCAGTGTTCGGCTGCATCGAGGATGCACTGACGGATCAGTGAGCGGTCGGCTCGCGTCATCCGGGCTTCTTCCTTGTCTTCGCCGCCGGTGATCATCAGCCTCGCGGTGATCTCCAATTCGCCCAGTACGTCGCGCTGCTCATCTGCCTCCATGGCCACAGCATCGGGCGGCAGGTCTTCGTCCAGGGCATCGGCGTCGAGCGTCTGCACGTCGCTGGGCGTCTCGATCAGCCGGCGCGCATCCGCGAACGGCGCCAGGGTAACGCCCGAGCCCGGCGCGAGCTTGACCCGGTTCACGGTCAGGCCCAGGCGCCGGGCAAAGTCGCTGAACAAGCCAAAGCTGTTGCCGGCCTCGACAATGAACAGGCGGGGTCGGTAGATCGCCGTGACCTGATTCAAGAGGTTGTTGAGGGTCGCCGACTTGCCCGAACCCGTCGGGCCGAACAGGAACAGGTGGGCGTTCATCTGCCGGTCCAGGCGGTTGAGCGGGTCGAAGGTGATCGGCCCGCCGCCGCGGTTGAACATCGTGATGCCGGGGTGCCCCGTACCCTGGGCGCGGCCCCACACGGGCGAGAGGTTCGCCGCGTGCTGGGCGAACATCAGTTGGGTGTACCACTTGCGCCGATCCTGGCCGGGGTTGTAGCAGCATGGCAGCCAGCGCAAGTAGCTGTTCAGCGGGGCCACCTCATCGTCCTCGCGCACCGGCTGCAAGCCGGCGTTGAGCATGACGTTCGCCAGGTCGAGGCCGCGCCGGTCCAGTTCCGCCTCGTCGCGCCCGCGCAGGTAGAACGCCAGCGTGCCGCGATAGAGCTTGTGCGCGCTGCCGATCAGGGAACGGGCTTCATGCACGTCCTTGAGCGTCTGCTCGGACGCCAGGGTTTCGCCCACGGCCTTCTTCGCCAAGTGATTGAGGTCTGCTTCCAGAACATCCTGGGGTGTGGCGACCATCGTCAGGCAAAGAATGGTGTCCTCGGGCATCTGGTCGAACAGCGTGTTGATTGCGTCGCCCTTGCGGGTTTCACCGGTCAGGTGCCCCGTGCCCGGCGGCATGCGCAGGCGGTCGGTGATCAGCACGCGATGCGGCATGCCGTCGAAATGCCAGGTGCCCTGCGCCACGTCGGAGCGCGGCTGGCCGAAGAACAGACGCTGGCTGAAATCCCGTCCGCTCGCCAGTTCGATCTCGCCGTCCTCGCCGTCCTTGCCGTCCTCCGCACTGTCGGGGTAGCGCGCCAGCGCATAGAAGCGCTCCCGGTCTTCGGCCCCAGGCCCAAGCAACGTGGGACGCGGGTTGAACCAGCGCAGCAGCCAGTCGTGAACATCCGCAGCCACCATGCGCCTGGCCTGAATGCCGGCGTTCGCCAGTCCGCCGCACAGGCGGTCGCAGACGATATTGAGCATCTGCTCGGGCGTCTGGCCGCGGCGGCTGTTTTGCCCTTGGCCGGTCACGCGGCGATAGACCACCATGCGCACGCGCCGGGTCTGGCCGCGCCAGCGCAGCCGTGTGACCACCGTGTCCTCGAACAGACCGCCCGGCTTGGCCACCGCGCGTAGGTGGTGGCCGAAGAAGCGCAGGTAGAACTCGGTGAACGCCGTATCACGGGCGCGCGGCTGCACATAGTCGCGCAGGGTCTGCATGTACTGGTCGAAACTGGGCTCGTCCTGAGCGTAGAGCTGCAGCACCCAGGGGTTCTCGTCCAGTTCATCGAAACTGTTCTGCAGCGCGTTCTCCAAGGCATCGCGGGCCTGCGCGAGCCAGCCAGGTTCCCGGCCTTCGGTGCCCAGCGGCACCAGCTCGTAGAACGCCGCCACCGATTGCCCGTCCTCCAGCAACATGGCCTTCGACTGCGGCAGGAACTCCACCCAGGGCAGCAGTTCCACGAACGACGGCGCGACCTCGTACAGCGCCTGCTCGTCTGCCATGGTCGCCGGCCTGCGAGCTTGCACCGCCGCGCCGGGTTCGGGGAGGCCGGCCTGGTGCAGTGCCTCGACGTGGCGCTGCCAGCCGTCCGGCTGCTCGTCATCGGCAGCGCCGGACGCGGCCAGCTTCGGCCAGGGGAGTTTCCAGCGCATCAGTAGTCCTCCACGCGCTCGCCTGGCATGGCGTACTGCACGCGCTGGTACAGCGGGAACACGGTCGTATAGCCCGGAATCGGCACTGGGTCGGTGCCCGCCAAATGGGGATACACGTACATGACGAGGTCGGGGTTGGGCAGGCGCTGGAACTGGCGATAGACCTCGTTGCGCGCCGTGCGCGTGTAGCGCATCTGCTCGGCAGGTGCTACCTGCACATCCATCTCGGTCAGCGGCCTGCGCAGGCTCTGGCGTGCATCGAGCAACTGCCTGCGCGCCACCTGGCCGGCGCCACCGCCGCCGTCACCGGCGTTCTGTTGCCAGATGCCCATCATCGTGCTGTCGCCGTGGGTCAGCAGCTTTTCCTTGCTGGTGGCGCAGCCGCCGAGCAGCGCGACGGCCAAGGCCAGAGCCAGGCCTTGAGCCCAGCTATTCAAGTTCGAGAGCATGGCTTTCTCCTGCGCGGTGATCGACCTTGCGGCCTTCTGGGTCGAAGTCGATGGCGAGCGGCTTTTCGAGGTGGACGGCGACCTTGGCGCCGGGCTGCACATAAACGGCAGCGAAGGCCTGGCCGTAGAGCTTGTTGACCCAGCTCGACATGTCCTGAACGCCACTGGCGAGAATCCGGCCCACGGCTTCCTGGCCGCTGATGCCCACGCTGCCGATGGAGCCGTCGGCGCCGACATAGGACGCCCTGCCGCTGTCGGATTCGATCAGTGAGGCCACTCCAGCGCCAGCCGCCGTGATCAGCGCCTGGGTGCCGAGGTACTGCTGCGCATTGCTGCGCCGCTCGCCGCTGACACAGGGAATGCCGTGCGGATCGCTGATCCAGCCCAGGCCGTCGCGTTGTTGGTTGTTTTGCTGGTTGCCCTCGCGATCCTCGGGAATGGTGCGGATGGTCCCGTCATGGAACACGAAGGTGATGCTGCGCACCTGGCCGCGCACACACGAAAGCGTCCAGTCGCCCGATGCGGTGCCGGAGAACACGGCTCCGGCCACATCGGGAATGTCGATGCCGTTCGCGGTCAAATTGTCAGGCCCGACCAAGACCTTGAAGGGGTATGGATCGTTCACCGTGCCGTCGATCGGCACGCGGCCAATCAGCGCCGTCATTGCCACCGACCCCATCAGGGTCGAGTTGGTCGGCACGGTATAGACGGGCGTCGCGCTCTTGACGCCAGCGGCGCGTGCACCCGCGTTCGCCACGGTTTGCGCTGTGGTTTCCAGCGTGCTCTGTGCGGAACCGAAGCTGGTGGGGAAGCTTATGCCGCCATTCGACCTGCCGCGCCCGTCGCTTTGTTTCGCGTCATCAGGCTCCACCCAGCGCATACCGCCTTCCATGCCAGCCTCGTCGCCGTCACGTAGGCCCAGCCCCACCGGCAAATCGGCATGGCCACCGCCACGTCCGCCGATGCTGTCCAGGCGCTGCTGCAGGTCGGCGAGCAGCCCCTCGGTCTGCTGGCGCGTGCTGGCCGCCTGCTGCTGGTCACGGCGCAGGTCGGAGCGCTCGGATTCGAGGGCCGAACTGATGCGCTGGTCGATGGCGCTCTCGCGCTGGCGCAGTCGCTGATTCTCCTCGCGCTGCGACCTGTTGTCGGACAGCGCGGTCTGAAGCTCGGTGCGCAACTGCTTCACCTGGGCAACCAGCGTCGCCACGGTGTCGCGCGGGGTATCGCCCTCGATGCCCAGCGCCTTCATTTCCTCCGGCGTGAGCCTGCTGCTGCCATCTGCGGTGGGCGGCGCCGACGCACCGCCACCGGAGAACAACCGGATGGCGACGAACAGCACCAGCAGGGCCACGGGGATCAGCAGCCACTTCAGGAGTCCGTTACTGCGCATGGCGGGCCTCCCTGTCGTCGCTGGCTGCTGCTTTGGGCTGCGGGAGATGCACAGCGGGGTCGAAGCGATGGATCGCCGGCAGCAGCGATTGCGCGAGGCCGTGCCCGCGCGTCACCAGGTACAGGACGGTGGTGTCCTCGGGGGTTCCGCGCGGGCCAAGCGCCTCGTGCTGGAAGGTGGCGGTGAGGAAATCCCCTTGCAGCACGCGCGGGTCGAGGCTGATCCAGTCGCTGCTACTGTTGGTCAGGCGCACGGCAGTGACCCACTGGTCTTCCAGGCGCCACGAGGCGAGCGCGACCGCGCGTGCCGGCAAGGTCGGCATCAGCGTGCCGAGGTCGAGGTCGCGGCGCAGGTTGACCCGCATGACGCCTGGCAAGGCTTCCACGGTGCGCAGCGGTGCGTAGAGGTTCTGCGCAGCAAAACGTGTCAGCACGACGGGGATTGGCGTTTCGCGCCGCGCCGTCCGGGTGCCCGCCTGCTCCTGAGCGCGTGCATGGGGCGCATCGGCACCGTCAGGCTGATCGCCATAGCGCGCTGTTGAGTTGTTGCCCTCGACGATTCGCACCGGTTCCAGCTCGGCTTCGCCGTCCTTGGGCGGCTCCGCCGCAATGTCGAGCAGGATCAGCGCGCCGGTGTCGGCGTCCTGCAATTGCAGCCGAGTGGGCTCGATCGGCTCGCTGGCGCGCAGGTACACCGCGCCGCCCGCGCTCTGCACGCGCAAGCGCTCACCGACGCCTGCGGGAACGCCCACGCGGACGTTTCGGTCGATGAACACGATGCGCTCCTGGCCGACCTTCAACGGCACCGCCAGCGGCATGCGCTCCCAACGCAGGATCTCCACCGCCTGGACAGCGGGGGACACGACCACTGCGGCGGCCACGGCCAGCAGCCCCAGCAGCGCGAGTACAGGATGCTTCATGGGCTTCATGGGGAATTACCTCCTTGAGGCGCTTGCGGCGTCAGGCCACCAGGCACCGGGCGCGTCGGCTCCGGTGCGCTGATGCGCTGGGGCGTGCCCTCGTAGCAGTCGATCACCAGGCCGAACGGGTTGCGTGCGGGATCGACGTCCACCCGCGCGACCTTCACGGGGTAGCGCACCAGGGCGCGCTTGACCTGCTCGGCGCCGTAGTACTCGTCGGCGCTGATGTCCAATGTCACCACCCAGTCGCGGTCGGAGATCACACGCACGCGCGCCGTGGGGTTGTCGCCATAACTGCGGCCGGGGATTTCGTAGATGCCACGCACACGCTGGCGCAGTTCGCCGGTGCTGCGGCGGTAGTCGTAGTCCGCCTTGAGGAATGCCTGGCAGGACGGGGTGAGGTATGGCGAGAGCGTGTGGAGGTTGCGCGGGTAGTCTTCTTCGCCATTTGTGGGCCAGCGATTGAGGGTCTGGAACACGTAGAACGTGAACGCATAGATCGACTCGGGCGGCACCTCCCACCACTTGCGGGTACTGCCGGAGCGCAGGTCAGGCGGGACGTGGATGGTCAGGTCGCGCGGCGCGCTCCACCAACCGCCGCCCATGACCAGGGCGACGATGACCAGCGCACCCGCGCCGAGGCGCAGCGTCTTGATGTGCGCCTGCAGGTGGGTGATCTCGTTCTTGAAACGGCTCATCGTGCGCCCCCATGCCTGCCCCTGCGGGTGGTCCAGAAACCGGAGCGCGAGATCAGCACATGGCCGCCCACCCAACCGGCCATCAGCGGATGGCGCGTGGCAATCCGCCATTGCAACTGCCGGTACAGCCAGGTGTCGGGACGCCCACGCTTGAGGCGGCGCAGGATGCCGCCGCCGATGAAAACGCCCAGCGCCACGCCCAGGACAACAAAGGTCGGCGCGATGGCAATCGTGCGGAACACCCAGGACAGCGGCGCGCCGACCACCAGGCCGGCAGCGCCGGACAGGCCGCAGCAAATCCACAACTCGTCGGCGGTGAGGCCGCGCACGACCACCGGGTGCCTGTTGAGCCGGTGTGGAAGGAACGTGACCGTCCCATCGGCACGGACATGCTGTTGCTCGGACATGGCCCGTCCTCGCTTACAGGATGCCGGTGGCTTCGGTGAGCAGCCAGATGCCGATCACGAGCAGGACGGCGCCGATGGCGACCGTGAGGCCGAACTGGCCCCAGGTCTTGCGCCCGGTGTGGATTTCCGCGTAGGTGCCGTAGGCGTGATAGCACACGCCAATGAACATCGACGCCACCACCAGCAGAGCCACGAGCATGATGATGTCGTAGCCGTAGTTCCTGATCGTTTCCATGATGCCGCTGCCAGCGCCGCGGGTTGGGTTTTCCAACTGCGGCAGCCCTTGCGCGAACGACAGCGCGGGCAGCGCGGCGGCACCCAGGGCGACGGCGGCGCGTTGGACAAAACGAGTAGTGAGGATGCGGTTTTGCATGGTCAATCCCTTCAGGTCAGGAGAGGAGGAAGAAAGTCAGCACGAGGTACATCGCGACGAAGCGGATGCAGACGCCGAGGAACTGGCGCTGGTTGAGGCGGTTCTCGGCCCACCCCACGTAGGCCGTTCGGATGGCCCAGACGCCCCAGACGAGCAGAACCGCGAACACGACGCCGACCAGGACGGTCGCCATTGCGGACGGCGCGATGCCGCTGTTGGCTTGAAATGCCGAGACCTGGGCACCGTTCATGGCCTGCCCTGCACAGTCGTCGGCAGCGATGGCGGGACGGCCCGCTCGGTGCGGTACTCGCCGGCCAGTTCGGAAAGGTCGCGCGGCTGGGCGCGCGACGGGTTGAGATGGGCCTGGATACCAGCGCGCACACGGGCCAGATCAGTCAGCAGTCGTGGGTAATCGAAGTGGTAGCGCTCGCCCGGCTGGATGGCGGTTTGCACGGAGCTGTCCTTGACGGTGCGCTCCAGCGCATCGAGCTGGCGCAGCGCAGCAACCAGCTCCTGACGCTGCGCCGGGGACTCGGCCAACGCCATCGAAGACTGCCCCATCAGCAGGGCCGTCACGAGAAAAGTGGGCACGCCGCGATGCGCGGCGCGCAGCCAGATCGGAGCCAACATCGCGCCATTCCTGTGTGATCAGCAATGGCTTGATCGTGGCGATCAGAGACGTATCAGGCCGCAAACAATAAGAACCTGCGGATGACCGGATTGATGGCCTAGAGGTACTTCTTGAAGCTCCCTGCAGTCAGGCTCACGGCCAGTCCCAGCAAGCCGGCGCTGGGCAGCAGGATCAGGAGCGGATGCACCGAGATCGGTAGCGCCAGGTACGTCACCCAAGGCAGTACGGCCAGCGGCATCAGACTGGCTTTCGCTCGGTGGTAGATAAAGCCGGACTCGCGGCCCGCGCCGAACCGGCGCACATCCCGCCTCACCAGTCCGTCGATCAAACCGACAAATGCCGCCGTGAAGATCAGCGGAAGCGTGAGCGCCAGGACCAACAGACGCACCAAAAAAGTGAGCGTGGTGAAGGCGGCAGCGATCAGGTAGCTTTCGGCCCAAACATAGACTTGGCTGATGAAGTAGCGGAAGTTTCGTGTCTGCCCCTGACTGGGCGCGCGGGCGCGCTCGGCGGTCTGGCTCATGCGCTCCAACAGCCCCGATCGCACGAACACCCATTCGTAGCCGGTGTCCACCAGCTCGTGCGCCGTTCGCCCCGGCTCCTGCACGACCACGCTGCGCGTGAAATGCTTGGACAGGTGCCCCAGCTCGTACTGCAACATTTGCTGGGAGTGCTGCCAGCCCTGGTCTTTCCAGAACAGGTGCATGCCGATGCACTCCATCAGGATCGAGAACAGCAGCGAGCCGACCAGTACCCCGAGCAGCCGGAACGGCAAGGTGATGGTGCCGACGGTCAAGCCCTGGCGGCGGTTCTGCTCGCGCTGCGCAGTCGAGGCGGCATCGCTCATGGCGCGGCCTCTTCGCTGGCCGTGTCGCCCGTGTCGGTGATGGGTGTGGCGATGGCCGCCTCATCGATCAAGTCGTCCGGCAAGGCCGCGTCCTGCAAGACCGGGGAGCTGGTGAACTCCCACCATTGCGTGGCCTCGCTGTAGCTTTGGCGCATGTGCCCTGCCAGTTGCTGCAAGTCCGCCGGCATCACTTCATCCGGGTCTGGCGCCGGCAACGGCATGCGCACCTTCCAAAGCTGGCCGCCCTGCAGCAGCGCGAAGCACTGGCCTTTGGGCAGGCCGACGATGTGCGATGGCTCGATCATCGGCACGCTGGACATGCTGATGCGGTCCTGGGTGTTTGACGTAAAGTCTGTCGCTCCACGAATATCGGAGCTGTCGGTCGCGCCGCTGACGATGGTGGTCGTATAGACCTCGACCTTCGGCAACTGCCGGGTCAGCAATTCAGCGGTAGCCGTCTCGCGCACGCGCAGCATGAACAGGTTGTTGAAGTTGCCGATCACCTGACCGGCCTTCGCGCGGTTGCCGATGCGGGCTTCGATGTCCGAGAGCGTCTGTGTGTACGCGGTAACTTGTAGGCCAGCGCCGCCGCCCTTGTTGATCAGCGGAATGAACTCGTCGCCCATCAACTCGTTGAACTCATCGGCGTGGACGTTGATCGGCACGCGCGTGCCAGCCGATGCGCCCGGCAGACCGTCGTCGATCCCGTGCTTGTAGATGTGGCCGGCGACCGAAACCAGGTCGGAGAACATGGAATTGCCGACCGCCGCGGCGACCTCGGCGTCGGACAGCGCGTCCAGGCCGACATAGACCACGGCGCGCTTTCGGATGACCTGCATCCAATCGAAGATCGGACGCGGGTCGGCCAGGTCGGAGTAGTTCGGGGCCAGAAGCTGGGCGATCTTGCCGCTGGTGAGCTTCTCCAGCAGGGGCAGCAGCGATGCGACGATCTTGTCGAAGTAGGTCTTGTCGTAGCGCACTGCCGAGCGCAGGCCGTCGAGCACCGGGTCATAGTTGCGCGCCTGCGAGAGGTACTGCTCCAGCGCCACCACGCGCTTTTCGCGCCCGATCATGTTGCGCGGGATGTTCTTTTCGTTGAGCTTGGCCTCGATCTGGACGATCACCTCCCAGGCCTTGGGCTCGGTCTTGGCGAAGTAGTGCTGGGCGTACTCGATGAACAGCGCATCGATGTTGATCACATGGCGCTGGATCAGCATGTAGTCCGGGCGCTGCCCCAGTTCCACCAGGGCGCGGGCGATGATGTTGACGAAGCGCCACGCAAACTCGCGAAATGCCGCGCTGTTGCCTTCCCCGGAGAGCTGCCCTGCAACACGGGTGGCCACCTCGCTGATGCGCCCAAAGCGGCCCACGGCGTTGTAGCGCGCGGAAATGTCCGGCCAGCCCAAATGGAAGACATAGAACTCGCCCTCGCGGCCCGCACGCTTGGCCTCGACGTACACCCGCTTCAAGAGATCGGCGTCGCCCTTGGGATCGATGACGATGACGACCTCGTGCTCGCCGTCGGCGTTCTTGCGCCGAATGTCCTGGGTCACGAACAACTCGGCCAACCGCGTCTTGCCCACGCGCGTGGTGCCCAGCACCAGCGAATGCCCGACGCGCTCACCCAGCGGCAGGCTGACGTCCACCTCATCGGGTTCGATGCCGTGCAGGCGCGGCAGGCCGCCCACAGGCGGCAGCGGGCGCACCGGGTTGAAAGGCACATCCCAGCCCGTGAGCGCGGGCAGCCGGGACAGCGGGAACGGCGCGAACTCCAGCCGTTCCTCCAGCCTGCGTGCCAGCCGGTAGGCCGGCGTTGGCTCGACGTAGCGGCGAAATTCCGGTCGGTACGTCTGCATGAGCCTATGGGTGTGTTTCTGCTCCCACAGAAACCCGCGCCCCACGAACAGACGCTGCTGGCTGACCGGCACGTCCTTGCTGGTCATCACGTAGCGCGGCAAGCGGCGAATGTTGCGCCGGTAGCGCAGGATGACGCGGGCATCGCGGTAGCGGATGGCACCGTAGGCGCAGAACGCCAGCGCACTGCCGACGCCCATGGCGGGGCTCAGCGCGAGCGACCACGGTGCCACCAAGGACAGAAACGCGGCGCCTGCACACGCCGCGACGGTATAGAACTCCACCGCTGGGCGCAGCAGAACCTCGACCGGCTGTTTCCCCGACATGGCTTCATTGCTCGATGCCGGTGGCTGTGATCAGCACCGGGTAATGGCGCAGACCCAGGCGCTCGGCCAGGTCGTCACCGACCACAGGCGCAAGGGGCACGCCCGGCACCAGGGCGCGCAGCCGTGCCAGGCCCTGCACGGTCTCGACGTTAACCACCAGGCCCACCGCGCCGCGCTCGCGCAGGGATGTTGCCTGGCGGCGCAGCCAGGCTTGGGACGCCTCGTCGTCGCCGACGACCACGAAAGGCCGCAGGCCCGGTGCCTCGATCACCCGCCGCGCGACGGTGCCAAGCGTGAGCTTGGCACTGCGCACCGGCAACATCGCGGCCTCGTCCATGGGCGTGGCGGGCACCGGGAGCATCGGGATAGGCTGTCGGGCCGGAGCATCGGCGCGCGGCTGAAGGTTCAGAGCCTCGTAGTACGGCAGCGCCGATGTGCCGCCACGGTCTTCGACCACGATCAGCGGCTCGCCGGCGCTCGAGGCCAGTGGCAGAGCCGCCAGCAGCAAGAGCAGGCCCTTCAGCGTGAGGTTGGCCAGAGGGGGCTTCGTCATGGGGATGTCTCCTGGTGCGCGGCGAGGGCCGCGGCGGTTGGGTGCGTGCCCTGCACACGGGCAAGGTGGCGCGACACGCTGCGCCGGTAACGTGCGGCAGGTTCTCCGCCCGCAGGGCGGTGGTAGCGACCGATTGCCAGTAACCAGTCCTCGCCAGTGGTGTGCTGCTCCTTCAGAATTTCAGCGGCGAGGGCGAGGTTGCGGTATGGGTCGAGCAAGTCGCACGGGCTGACATAGCGCTGCTGGTGGTAGCCGAGGTTGATCTGACCCAGGCCCGCGTCGATGCGCGTGTGCGGCGTGGCGCGCATCGCCTGCTGCAAACCGGCGCAAGCGTCGGCGCGTGTGGCGTAACGACGCGACTGGCCAGCGACGTTGAGCGACCACGGCCATGGGACGATGCGCCCGTTGCGGCGGATGCCGCTCTCCTGCAAGGCCACGGCGTAGAGCACCGTCGAGGGGATGCCTGCGCGCTGGGCGGCGAGTTGGTAGGCCGGTGGCGGAACCTCTTGGGCATGGGCGGCGCAGGCGTACAGGCCAGCAGCGAGCACCAGTGCGCGTAAGCACTGCGAAACGGAGGTGGCCGCTATGGCTGGCGTTGCCATTGGCCGTTCACCTCGCGCACGACTGCTGGAAGGTCGCCGGGCAAGCTCAGCGACAGCCACCGCCCGCCATCATGGTTGAGCGTGATGCCACCGCTGCGCACGCGCGCCGGATCGACGTTCGCACGCTTGGCCCAGTCGCGGATACGTGTGTCGTCTTGGCGGCTGCCAACCATGTACAGGTCGAACTCGGTGCCGGAGGATTGCAGGCGCTGCACAAGCTGCCCGCAGGCCGCGCAGCCGTCCTTGACGAACACTGCTGTGCGGCCTGAACCGCGCAAGGGGTTGGCGCTTGTGCCGGCGCCGGGTTTTTCGTCAGGCAGGCTCACCCGCTGCATGCCGGGATTTAGGCGCTGCCAGGCCTCGTCGTAGGCACGCTGGTAGGCGAGCAGCTTCTCGACACGGCGCGCCTCGATCTGCACCTGCAGTTCGGCGTAGCGGCGCCGTTCCTCGTCGGTGCGCGCCTCGATGCCCAGGGCGGACAGTGGGTCCAGGTTGGGCGAGTAGATGCCCAACGGCCCGTCCATCAGTTCGCGATAACGCGCCCACTCCTGCGGTTGCAGGCCCCAGTTGCTTGCCACACGGTCGTCCAGGGTGCGGGCGATCAGCGAGCGCTCCTGACTTTGTGCATTGCGGGCGGGAGCCGTGGCCGGCTGCTGCGCCCAGGTGGGCAACTGGGCAGACGCGAGCAGAAGCGCGGAAAGGATGATGGCTGGCTTCATGTCGTGTCCTCAGCTCAAGGGATCGCCACGCGACGGGTCTGGTCGCCGGCCTGAAACACGGCGGAGTTGCCCTCGACCGCCTGAAAGCGCCATGGGCCGAGCGAATCGCCGGGCAGCAGCACCTCAAGCTGGTCGGGCGTGTAAGACCCGGCGCTCGGCGCAACGGACAGGCTGCGTTGACCAGCGCGAAGCTCGGCACCGACGATGCGAAATGGCAGTGGCGGCGGTTCTGGTTTGGCGGTGGGCCTGCTCGGTGAGCGCGGCTGAGCGGGTGCTGCTGCGCGCGCAACGGTCTGGCGCGTCTTGATTTGCTCGACCTCGGTGCGCAGCGCCTGAAGGTCGTCAGCAGCGGCATAGCCGCTCAGCGTTTTCTCGAACTGGGCAGCGCGTGCTTCCAGGAGTTCGCGGGTGTCTTTGAGGTCTGCCGCCGTTGCGACGGCTGGACGCTGCTGGATGGCATCAATGGTCTCGGCCAGGCCCATCGCCTGCGCTTCGAGACGTTGCAGGCGGGTATCAAGCTGATTCTGGTCGGCCTGCTCGTTCACCGCCTGGTAGCCGAGAGCGACGAAAACGCTGAGGCCGATCAGCCAGAGCCACATCAGGCTCTGCAACACCACGGCGGTGATCGGGCGACGGGGAGACTGCGCGGCATTCATGGCTGGCCTCCCGAAACCGAAGGCATCAGCGGAAACGTCTGCACCGCCTCGGCAACAGGCGGCTCGTGTGCGTGCTCGGCGGTCGCGCTGCCTCCAGCCTGCTCAAAGCAAATCTGCCGTGCCCGGTCATTCGCATGCAGTTCCCAGGCCGGGCCAGCCAGGGTGAGCAGCGCATCGCGCAAGGTCATGGGGCCAAGATGCAGGTGCGCCGCCGGCAGCGGGAGCGCATACAACTCGCTCACGGCGCGGGACGTCTCGCAAAGCTGGTAGCCGCTGCGTTTGAGCACATGCCGCAGGCCATCGCCCACCGTGGTGCGGGCGTCCTCGGGCATGGACACGTCGATGGTCTGCAACAGCAAGTCACGCTGCGCCGCCGTGGGTGCCAGCTCGACCAGCGTGTAGCGGCCATAGCGCACGACGGGAATGAACTCGAGTGCCTCGGGTTCGGGAACGGAGGCGACTTCTTCTATGGCGTCTGGCACCAGCGGCGCGGTCGTGGTCGTGCAGCCGCTGGCCAGCGCTGCAGCCAGGAGACCAGCGCCGACCAGACACCGTGATACAGGGATTGCGGGCATGGCATCGGCTCTTCTGTTGCGATGCCGATACCTTGGCGGCGCGTCGCTGCGCGGTCAGCCAGGAATGCGAACTGGGTGGTGCCCGCTTTTCTGTCTTGGGGTAGTGCCGGGGGTGGCAATACGAAAGCGGAGACCGTCTCTATCTGTCATTCCTCGCCAACTTACTTTGGGTTACATTGCCCGAGCATGTGCCTTTATTGGCCTTGCCTGCAAGGAATCGATCTGGATCAGGATATGCCCACAGGATCACTGCTCGCATGCTGTTGTGGGTCGATGGAATTTGGCGACTACCAAATTAGGTTCTAGGAGAAACAAAGCGGCATGACGATTCGGTCACCTCATCGCGATGCACTGCGAATTTTGTTCGTCTTAAGAGCAGGAGGCAGCCCTGTCGAACCACCGACGGCTGAGCATGCTCTCGTCTTCAAAGGCGAAGCACGTCTACAAGCTTTCGATTTTTGGATGCGAAATCCAGACTATCTTGCGGCGGAGTTGCTTGATTTGTTCGCAGAGACAAAGGACAAGAGCTACTACAAAGCAGCGCAGGTGATCTTGGACGACGAGGAGCCTGACCTCCGCCGTGTTCCTATGGTTCGGTACTTCTTTGGTGCCTATGAGCGGCTGGATGATGCCCTCTCGCTGCTAAGGTCCCGGGATCTGATTCGCATCACTGGCACCAAGGGAGCCAAAAACAAGGTCTTGGAGACAGATTTCGTTCTTACGAAGTCCGGCTATGACGTCTGCTCGACCGCAGTGTCGCAGGAGCCCATTCTTCAATGGTATGCGGATAGGGCTGCATTGGTAGCCAAGATCGCGGGTCCTATGGGTGGGACAGCTTTGAAACAAAAACAGTATCAGCGCGCGAGCTACGCAGAAACCAAGTTGGGCGGAGTTATCCCGGCCATCACCGAAGATGTACGAGTTCGCCTGATACAGCTGAAATCCGTGTAACGATGGGGAGAAATATGGCAAAACCCAAGGAAGAATGGCTGCGCGCGATAGCAAATCGAGCAGAAGTGGAGACTGCCGCAGTTGAGGGCGTCCTTTCCGCTCACCGAATTCAACCATCACCTGTACTTGCCCAGCCTCGCAGACTTGTTCTGCGAGAGATCGAGTTTTCTGGCGAGAAAGATGGCATCGCGAATGCTGGCCCTTTCGCGTTTTCCTGGACGGCCCTTGATCACGGTCTGTGGGCCATGCTTTCTGAGCATAACCTACGGGGCAAATCAACCATCATCGAAATTGTTCGATGGATGATAAGAGGAAGACCATCAAGCAACTTGCAAGACGATGTGCGACGATGGGTTCATGCCGTGAGGCTGGGATTCCTCCTTGATTCAGACGAATACGAGATCGTTGCCAGAACTCAGGGTGAGCCTATCGGCAGCCTGTACCGTATTCGTGCGCCCAGCCCTAGCGGAGGCAAACCGGGGAAAACCGTTCTTGCCGACTTTGCTACCGATGGCGAGTTCGAAGCAGTCATGGCAGATTTCTTCATGCGCACGTTCGCGATGGATCCGATATCGACTTGGCGACAGGGAAAAGAAGACGAAGGTCAATCGGTAACACATAGCTGGGTATCCTTTTCAGGCGCCATGTTCATCGGCACTAACTACGAGGTACTCCTTGGCGACATGCCCGTCACCACTGGCCTCACATCGCGGTTAATGCAGATGTACCTCGGCGTTCCGTGGGTTTCAACACTCGCTGCTGCGAAGACCGCGCACCAGATCGTTGAGCAAGCTGTTCAAGTTTTTGCGAGAAAAAATGAACAGGGGCATGAGGCAAGCAAAGAGCGCATTGCAAGCATTAGCGCCCAACTGGCAGAGAAACGTGCCGACCTAGGGAAGGTCTGATCAAAGCGCTCTGATACTTGGATTTCAGCGTCAAGGCGCCAAGTCGACCTCGATATGATCGATTTTGCGCCGTTTCTGAGGCTTTTCGACGGGTTTCCCCGTCCAACAGACGGATTTACCCCGTCGGCAGCAACAGACGTCGCCGCGCCATCCACAGATTCGACAGCGCGAACAGCGTCAACACCTGCGCCGTGTTCTTCGCCAACCCGCGATAGCGCACCTTGGTGTAACCGAACTGCCGCTTCACCACTCGGAACGGATGCTCCACCTTCGCCCGCAGGCTGGCCTTGAAGTGCTCCCAGCGCTCGGCATACTTGCGCTCGCGCTTGTTCTTCAGCGCTCGCAACTTCGAGGGCTTCTCCGCGATCCAGAACGCAGCCTCCACGTCTTGCAGCTCCTCGCGCTTGTCCGCGCCGGTGTAGCCGCTGTCGCCGCAGATCGTATCTTCCTTGCCGTGCAGCAGCTTGTGCACCTGCGTCACGTCATTCACGTTCGCCGCCGTGCACTCCACGTGGTGCACCAGGCCCGACTCCTCGTCCACGCCAATGTGCGCCTTCATCCCGAAGTGCCACTGGTTGCCCTTCTTCGTCTGGTGCATCTCCGGGTCGCGCTTGCCGTCCCTGTTCTTGGTAGAGCTCGGTGCCGCAATGATCGTCGCATCGACGATCGTGCCGGCCTTCAGGCTCTGGCCCTTGCGCGCCAGGTGCGCGTTCACGCGCTCCAGGAGCTGCGGCGCCAGATCATGCGTCTCCAGCAGCCGGCGGAAGTTGAGGATCGTGGTCTCGTCCGGGATGTTGTCCAGCCCGCTCAGGCGGGCAAAGCGGCGCATCACCGGCATCTCGTACAGCGCCTCTTCCATGCCCGGGTCGCTCAGCGCGTACCACTGCTGCAGAAAGTGGATGCGCAGCATCGTCGCCAGCGGGTACGGTTGCCGGCCACGCTGGCCCATCTTCGGGTAGTGCGGTGCGATCAGCGCCAGCAATGCGTTCCACGGCACCACCTGCTCCATCTCCGCCAGGAAGATCTCGCGTCGCGTCTTCTTCCGCTTGCCCGTGTGTTCCGCGTCCCCAAAGCTCAGCTGCATCGTCGTCATCCGTCGAACCTTGCGCTATTGTCGCCGAGGAATTGTTCAGAGCATCCCTAGCGAAGATTCCAAGCGATGAGGCCTTGCGCAACGCCATTGATGCGGATGCGGCCGAGCTAGCTGATATTCGTCGCCAAGAACGAGCCATGGTCGAACATGCGGAACGCGCCGTTGCCGCGCTCCGAGAACTCACGGCCATTCATCAGGAGGATCGGCGGGACCTTCAGACACACATGGATGCCATGTCCGCAATGGCAGTGTTTCGTCGTCTGGAACCCAAGTGTTGCCCTCGTTGCGACCACACGATCTCCAAGGTGAAGAAGGAACTTGAAAGTTCCAACCACTCATGCTCTGTTTGCGGTGAGTCGATCACGAGCTCCGAAGATGGCGAGACGATCAAGGCTGAGCTGCAGGAGCGGGTTGCGGAATCTGATTCCGCAGTAGCGCGCGCCTCGACCAAAAAAGAAGAAGTGGAGGCTGACTTAGCCACCCTTCGAGAAAAAATTGACATCTTGCAAAGTCGTCTTGAATCAGCTTCTAAAGAGCTAGGTTCCGCAGTGCGACGGCAAGAGGTCGCAATAGCCGTAGCTGCTCTGGAAGGTCGGCTGGCGGAGGCCTCAATAAGCCCAGTTGCACAAGCTGACAACCGAAGCGACGAACTGAAAATTCTGTCTGCTGTCGTGGCGGAAACAGAGGCTCGGGTTAAGGCCGTGAGAGATGGTTTGCTCACCGATGTTTCTGCACGCCTGGTTGAATACGCCAAGGCCTTCGGAATGGAGAACTTGTTGGAGGCGTCACTGAAGGGAAACGCAGCTCTATCTTTGGTCAAAGGAGGAGTGCCCACGAGCTACAGCAAGGTAACGGAAGGCGAGAAGTTACGTCTGAAGGTGGCGACCGTTCTTGCGATGATTGAAATCTCTGAAGCGCGGGGTATTGGTCGGCACCCGGGATTGCTCATGATTGATTCGCCCGCTGCTCAAGAAGTATCCCCTGTCGACGTCGATCACCTTATTGCGGGGCTTCAGGAAGTTTTTACCAAGCTGCCGCATTTTCAAGTGTTTGTTGCCGGTATCTCGTCCAAGGCTATAACCGATCACATACCGGAGACGAATCGCCGTGAGGTTGCCGGCAATGCGTTCCTGTGGTGACCAACATGCATCCGATTGAAGCAGAACTTATAGAGGCCGTGAAGAGCGGGCGGGACTGGCAGTTGGAAGATCTTGGCGGGATCACGAAGCTTGCGTCGGCAGCACGATCGCTCGGTAGCACGCCCATGATGCCCGAACTGCTTCACCCGCTTGTGTTGGGGTGGAACGATGCAAAAACAGCAGATCGGGACGTGTACAAAGGCGTCCTGCACGATCTATTGGAGGTCGCAACAACAGATTTCGTACTCCTTGAAGCGGTCGATATCCTAGAACATCATCGCCCGCTGCCGGACGACGGAGATGAGTGTTGCTTCATGCTCTTCCTTGCAAAGGCCGCAACCGGCGACCATTCGCTCTCTGGGCTATCGCGCGGCGCGGCGCTTGATGGCGCGTTTCGCTGGGCCGGAGACAACAGGCGCTGGCAACTTCGCTTACTGGACTTCTTCCTCGGTCTTGCGCCAAGCGACGATACAGAGTTCCTGCGGCGGGCCGCCAAGATTGTCGGTGTCGCTTTTTCGCACTGGCGTGACAAGGAGTTGGTCGAGGTTTTGCACAAACTCGCCCAACTCGAAGCGGTCCGGCCCGAGGCAGCATTCGAGTTGGGAATGGCGGCTCTTGCTGAAGCCATGGATAGAGGGGACAGCAACGCGGCAGTCACGGCATTCCGTGACGCCAGAGACTGGTTTGGAGAGTCCGACGGAGTGTCTGATCACCATCCTGAAGCCAGCTTGTACCTCGATGGCCTCGACCTACTCCTGAGCTTCCACAGCGGGGCCGCAAGCGCATCGATCAGTGTCGTAAGCACTCGCGTTCAGCAGCATGCGTTCGAGCTCCACGCCTGGTCCGGAGGTTCCGGCCCTCCGTGGCTGGGGGCGAGGCAGACCGAAGCGGTGTGTTGGAGTGTGTTGGCCAGTGCTGTTGCGGGACTGGCAGGCGCACTTGACGAACCGAGTTGGTGGGAACCGGCTGTTGTCATCGAGGAAGGTCTCCTGTCGGTGTACAGCGCAAGTCGATCGATCTTGCGTCGAGATCAGCACGGTGGCGTCGAAGCGATGGTCAGGCCTCGAATACGTGCAAGTGTCGCCACTCGGGCCGGACAGGTGCATCAAGTTCGCATGTGGCTCCAGCAAAACGCGACCCATGAATGGATTGCGGAAGCGCAGGATCTGATTGCACAGATTGATGCCTTCGTTGAACAGTCAGGCGGTCGGGAAAACCCTCCTGAGGCGGCGAATGAACGGGCCCGGCTCGCCGCCATCATCGCAGGGTCCAGCATTCCAGAAGAACAGAGGAATGTCCTTCTGGGTGTAGTCGCGAACGCCATATCTCTGCAACTTTCCAACATGACAAGTGCCGAAGCCGATGTCATAGAGCGCTGCTGTAACGAAGTTCGTGGGCACTCCGACTACAGCGCGAACACGAACGGGGCACGTCTCTTCGATACCGTGCTTCTCTGGTTGGTTCGTTTTATTTTCAATCGTCTGGAATTGACTAAGGGCGATGACCCAACTGGCGCCTATCTCTTCGAACGCGATGATGGTTCACTGCCTCACGAGGATGAACTACAGCAGGACTTTTTTCGCTGGGTGGCAACGTATGCAGCAGGGAGCGACCTTGAACCGACAAACATTGCGAGTGGCAGAGCCGATATACGTCTGAAGTCTGGCCCAGAACGTCTCGTTGTCGAGGTGAAACGTGAGGAAAAGGACTGTTCTTTCGATGCGCTTTTTAAGTCATATGCAGCACAAACGGCGGACTACCAGAACGTCAGCATCCGATTAGGCGTACTGTTGGTGCTCGACTTGGCGACACCCAACCGCGAAGGCACCCCGCATTTGACGAGTTTATTTGAGGCTCGCCGCGTTCATCGCTCAGGCGAGGATCAGTCGCGGTTTATCCTAATTGTCAAGATTCCCGGTCGGCGCAAGAGACCAAGCGATCTTACAAAGCTTGCCAGAACCAGCCGGTAGCAGTTGCTCTGCGCTTGTTGGCGTTCATGGAACTTGTTGGGATAAGAAAAAGCACAGCCATGTCCACGTAAGCGTGGGCATGGCTGCAAGGTGGAAATGAGTGAGCCGGCGGCGCTAGGCCGACGATGGCGTGGAAATCAGGCGGTGACCAACTGCCGGGCCAGTGCGACCTCGACGGAATCACCGTCCTGGTTCAGAACATCCAGCCCCGATTCGGGCACATCGCCCGAGGTGGACTGCGAGACCATGATCTTCTTGGCCATCAGTTCCAGGCAGGTCATCTGCGAGGAACCGGCGTAGCCGAGGTAGATCACGCACACGGGCTGTTTCTGCCCAATGCGCCAGGAGCGGCGTGCTGCCTGTTGGAGCGAGTACACGTTGTAGCCACTTTGCATGAACACAATCGTCGGGAACTCCAGCAGGTCCAGCCCCGTCTTGACCAGCTCGGGATTGGTGACGAGCACGTCGATGCCCCGGTCCAGTTGCTCGGCGATCCAGTCCTCGCGGCGGCTGGCATCCACGCTTGCGCGCAGTACCGCCACCTTGAATCCTTCCTGCTCCAGCAGCCCCTTCAGGCGCGACGTGGTGTCGCGCGTGCCGGTATAGACCGTGTAGGCCAGAACCTTGCGGCCCTGTGTCTTCTCCTGCTTGCAGATGTCGATCAGCTCACGCTCCTTGGGGCTGATCTCGAACTCATTGAACTGAGCCGGGACAAACGCCAAGGTGTTGCGCGTGCGCGGATGCACCACGGTCTCCGACCGGAAGCAGCAATCCGGCCAGGCCAATAGCACGTTGAGCACCACACCCAGCAAGGTCGTGTCGCGTCGCGCCAGAGCCTGTTTCAGCTCTGCGGTCAGCCGACCCGCCAGATCGCGGTAGGCCGCAGCTTGCGCCACGTCCATCTGGACTTCACGAAACTCCTCGTCATACGGCGGCAGGACGTTGCCGCCGATGTCCTTGAGCTTGAGGAAAATCGTGAACGGCAGGATGCAGCGCAAGACGCCTTTCGGGCCGAAGCCGGGAGCCTTGACCGTGCGCACCGATACCTTGGTGCCATTGGCTGTCTTGTGCGCCGTGCCGGTGCTCTCGGAATAGATGTCCTTGAGGACGCCGTGATCGCGCATGAACGCCATCGCAGCCGAGGTCATGCTGCCGCTCGTGGTCGGGCGGTAGCCGTCTTCGATCATCCGTCCAGGCAGCGCCCGGAACAGCAGGTAGAACAGATCATCGCCATAGCCGCCCATCAGCGTGCCGGTCAGCAGCAAGGTCTTGCGAGCCTTCGCCGCCAGCACGCCCATGGCCTGGCCCTGGGCACTGCCACCGTTCTTGTACTCGTGCGCCTCGTCGGCGATGAGCAGGTCGAACGTGCCTTGCGGCAGGTAGCGCTTGATGAACTCGGACGGTTGGTAGCCGCCTTCGCCAAAGCCAAACTCCATGTTGGCCATCGCACGTTCCATGCGCGTGGCCTGACGGTCGGAAAACACCAGCTCGCCGTTGCCATCCATGAGGTTGATGAACTCATGGATGTTGTCGCCCAGCATCGAGGCCAGGAAGCCGTCACCGAACTTCTGCATCAGCTTCTGCGCGGTGACCTCCCCGATGGTCGGGATGCGCTTCAAGGCTTTGAGGACGACCGAGGACTGGTCACTGCCGGACAGGCTGCGCGGGCGGATCAGCGTCCACAGGGGCGCGGCGCAGTGGCTGCACTTCCTGCGGGACTCCTCGGCTTCGAGCGAGATCGGGTTGACCGGCTCGCCGTCGAGGTCGGTGATGAGCGTGCCGCAGTCCGGGCAGGCTGCCACGTCGCCGTGGCGGGTGCGCCGCTGGGTGAAGACCGGCTTCCAGTGGAACCCCATCCGCATCCTGACGCGGCCCAGGATGAAAAACTCCTGGCCCGTGGGCTGCACACCCAACTGCTCGCGCAGCTTGATGAGCTTGACCAGCGTGTCCGGGCCATTGAGCACCCAGACCTTGGCGCCGGCCACCGTCTCCTGGATCTCGCGCCGCCACTTGTAAACCAGGTGGGGTGGCGAAAGCACCAGGGTGCGGCGGTAGCCTTCGGCGTTGAGCACGGCGGCCGTGGCGATGCCGACGGTCGTCTTGCCGCAGCCCATTTCACCGTTGACGATCGCAGCGCGCTCGCCTTGATCGACCAGCAGCTCGGCGGCGGCATGGACAACGTCGGCCTGGGCCTGGAACAACTTGCGCTTGAGGCTGGCGACGACGAGTTGTCGCTGCGCCTGTGCTTGACCGGCATAGACCGGCGGGTTGGCGCGGTTGAGAGAGTCGAGCAGTTCGTCGCCGAACTCGCCGACAAAATCCTGAAGGCTCAGGGTGAGAGGGTTGGATTCCGCTTCGAGCAGTTCGTCCTGTACGGGCGCTGAATCGTTGGCGGTGGTGTCGAGATCGAGGGACATGGTGATGCTCCAAAGAAAAATGGGACATGCACCACCCCAGCGGGGCGATGGCATGCCCCGTGATGGGAAGATAGACGGCGAACCGTCGGTGGTTGGACAGTGCAGGCGCTCGCGGCCTACGGTGACAACTCGCGGTCAGTACTCGGACGGCAGCACGATGCGGGTCGCTCTGCGATCTGCTTCGGTGAAGATGCGGATGCTCAGGTCACGGGTGACGACGTAAAACGAATCGAGGCGTTCGCCAGACTCCAACGCAGCGTTGTTCTGTTGCCATTGGTTATCTGCGACGTCGCCCCAGTCGCCACGCATGTGGCGTTCGAAAAGCGGCATGGGATCGAGCCGGCCTTCGTTCATCAGGCGTTCGACGCCTTCGCTGAACTCCAGTGCACCGATCTCGAACAGCCGTTTGCGGCGGTGCTTGTCATGTTGGTTGGATGTCATGTGGCTTCCTTCTGAGTGAAGGGGCTACGGCACCCTTGCGGGGTGTCGGTGGCCCCGCGTTGGAGAAGATCAGTACTCGCTGGGCAGCAGCAGCGTGGTGACGCTGCGATCCCATTCGGTGATGATCCAGAGCTTCAGGCCGGGTGCGACCTGGTAGGAAGAAAACAGACGATCCTCGCCGGACTTCAGCGCGGCATCGTTCTGCCGCCTGTCGCTGTCGTCGAGGTCGCCCCAGTCGCCACCGAAGTGGCGGCGCAGATACGGAATCGGGTTGAGCCGGCCCTGTTGGACCAGGTCATCGACGCCGCAGGTCATGACCACCTGGCCGGGCGAGAAGCGCAGGCTCGGTGTCTGGCTGATGGAAAGTGCTTGGGCTGCCATGGAAGGCTCCTTGATATGGAAGGGCCGCGGCACCCCATCGGGGCGACTGGACCCCGGTGGGTGGAAAAAATCGACGGCGAACCGTCGGCGGTGGAGAAACGATCAGCGGATGGTCAACACCTCGCCCCGCGTGGCGGAACCCGGCGTCATGTCCCAGGCGCGGATGACGGGAACGAACTTGTCGGTGAGGATGCGCGTCTCGGCAATCGAGCCGTCTTCGCGTTCGGTGAATTCCCGCTGGAGCGTCTTGTCCTTGTGGGTGTCACCTTTGACGACGAGCACGCGCCCCGTCTTGGATTGCACGACTCCCGAGATCGCGCCCGCAGCCAAAGCCAGGGCGAGATGCCAGTGGGACAAGGCCCGCGCCGGTGGACGCAGCGTCTGCTGCGCGGCCCCCAACTGGGTATCCCGCGACGGCCAGAGGCCTTGCAGCCTGCCAACCTCATCGGCGAACTGCTCCGGCTCCATCGTCACGCGGAAGAAATGCCCCGGCTCCGCCGGGCTGGTGGGGACGATGTACGGCAGGAACGGCCATTCGCTCGGCAGCTCCTCGGCTTCGACTTCGCCAAGCCCAACCTGCAGCAGCAGATTGCGCACGGCCTTGACGCCATCGGGCGTCTGCTCACGCTGGCGCACCCGCCGTCCGAAGATCACCACCTGCTTGAACTGCGTTTCCACCGCTCGGTAGATGCGCAGATCGGTGTAGTGGCGCGTCAGCCAGCCAACCAGCTCCGCGTCGAGCACGTAGCCGGGGACGATGAAGACCAGCACGCCGCCGTACTGCAGCAGGGGCAGCGTGCGCTGGTAGAACAGTTTTTCGAGGCGGGCACGGCCCTGACCCTGATAGCCAATGTTGCCGTTGACATCCTTGGACAGGTCGCCATACGGCGGATTGAGCCAGAGCAGCCCAAAGGACTGTTTGGAGATCATCGTGTCCATCAGGTCCGCGTGCAGGCAGTGATCGACCAGGCTGCGGGCATGGCGCGCCCGCTCTGCGTCGAACTCGACGGCGAACGCCCTGGCCTGCTCGCGCCCGAGGGCATGAGCAGCTTCGGCGATTGCCACGCCTTCGCCGGCGCAGGGATCGAGGATGCACATCGGCCCATTGGATTCAGGCGCACTGGGCATCAGTGCATTGAGGGCTCTTTCGAGCGTCGGTTCGTCGGTCGGGAAGTACCCGTTCTTCACGAAATTGCGGGCGAGCCGCGGGAACATGAGAGCCATGGAAGTCTCCTGGTTGGCGGGGATGAATAGAGAAGGCGCGCCTTGGCGTGCCTGCGCAGGTGGGTCAAGCCGCTACCGTTTCCGGCGTCCAAATCTTGGCCGGATAGGGATAGGCGGTGAGCACGTCACTGCGGATCAGCGAGCCGAGCGCCTGGGTCAGCGCCGGCACGTCGATGGCGAGCCGATGGCCCACTAAAGGCCCGAGGGCGAATGGCAGACGGGTCAGCATCTCGCGGCTTTGCAGCAGTTCCAGCACGGTTTCGCGCCAGTGGTCGAGCAATGGCAGTGGGCAGGTGTCCTGCACCAACGTCCACAGGCGGTCAAGCCGGTGGTCGCTATCGCGGGGCAGCAATGCCAGTGCGCTGGCGTTGGCCTTGTCGGGCTTGACGCAGCGCCGATCGAACAGCCACACGTTGGACAGCGAACCGAACAGCGTTCGCCGGTAGGCGCGGGTCATGCGCTTTTCCAGGCGATCGACGTTGCCGACGAACACCGGGACGCTACCGTCCTGGTCGGTGATGAGGTGGAACTGCTCCAGCCCCTGCTCGTCGCGCCCGAGGGTCAGGCGAGCCAGGAACTGCTGGACGGCGGTGTCCCGCGCCCAGATCGACAGGAAGATCAGGTTGCCCTGGTCATCGCCGACGCAAGCGTCGGCCATCACGTCCGGGCATTCGTCGATGCGGTACAGCGTGGTGGAAGAAGTGTTTGCGGGCATGGTGGTGTCCTCGGATGAACGGGAACAGCACCGCCCGCAGGGGCAAGTGCTGCCCCTTGGGGTGGAAGTAAAACGCTCTGGTTCAGGCCGTCAGCGCCGTAGCTGGGGCTGTGGTCGCCTTGGGTGCGCGCCGCCGTGCGTGGTAAGCGCGAACGCCTGCACGCCAGTCGGCGGACTGCTCCGGTGCGAGGTTCAGATAGGACAGCGGGCACGAGTAGTAGTACGGGTGCATGGATTCGTCCAGCGGCTTGTAGCCCCACTGGCTGCCGCTGCGTTCCAGCAGATCGCAGCGGATGGTGCGCAGGGACTGGCCCGGTGCGAGATCACGGTGTACGCCTTCGGCCTTGGCCGTCACTTGCACAACGGACCAGAGGACGTTGCCACGCAGCGCGTGGGCGATGACCTTGACGCTGGCGCGCTCGGTCTCTTGCGGTGCGATCAACTCCGCGATCAGTTCAGACCGCGATTGGGGTGAGAAATACCAGCCCATGAGAGGCCTCCTGGAAAAATTGAGCCAGAAGCCTCCCCGGTGGGGAAGACCCCCGGCGGGTGGATGAACACCGCAGATGCGGTGTCCAGTACTACGCAGGTTGCAGTTCGGCCTGGCGGCTCCACTCCTGCGTCTTGAAGTCCAGCGCGTAGCCCAGTTCGCCCAGGCGGACGATCTGCGCGCGCAGGGTGCGGCGGTCGATGGTCGAATCCAGTTTCACGGACTCGCCCAGTGGCCAGAGCAAGCTGAACAGCGCGGCGTCGCCATCTTCGGTACTGCCGGGAGCAGTTGCCGCAGCGGGCGTCGGCGCATCCACGCCGAAGGGCGTGGTATCGACCAGCGGATCCGTGGATGCCTGCACGGGTGCGGGCTTGGCGGGCTTGGACGTTTTGGCAGTCTTGGCCGGTGTTGCCGGCGTTACTGCAGGCTGCGCGCCCAGCTCTTCATCGAGCGGATCGACGTCCTGGGTGGCGAAGCTGCGTGCCTCGTCACGGCTCAGTTTGTCGATGTCGTAGAGCGTCATCCCGTCCAGGCTGGCACGGATCTCGAAGCGCATGCCGCCACCGACCGGGTAGGACTTCGGGAAGATGTACCTGATGATGAATTCCCCGTCGTACTTGCCTTCGGGGTATTGCTCCAGCTCCGGGTCCTTGACCTCGAAGGTACCCAGGTGCGTGGCGAGGCGACCGACCGTGAAGGGGCCGTTCTTGCCGCGGATGGTGCGCAGCGTGAGCTGGCCGGGGACGACGATGGGCGAGACCGATTTCTCGGATGCCGATGTGGCTGCCATGATGGTTCTCCTTAGCGATTGGGAAAACGACAAGGCCCGCGAGGGCCTTGCCGATCAGAACGAAGCAGCCAATGCCGGCTCCTGCTTCTCGACTTCACCTTCGGGCTCGCGCTCGGCGGGCTCGGCAGGCTGATCGGCAGCGGGGTCGGCGTCCTCGGCTTCGGACGCGGATGCGTCCTGGGCTGGCGGCGTCTCGGCTTGCGCGGGGCTCGTCGGATAGACCTTGGTGCCGTCGATCTTGATCAGGCCGATGTGGATCAGCGTCGATTCCAGGCTTGCGGCCGGTTCCCCAGCGCGTTCACCCTTGGTGCGGATGTACGGATCGATCTTCATGTCGTTGAGACGGAAGGCGATCAGCACCTTGCAGTCCCCTTCGATGGCCTGCACGCACCGGCGAACCAGATGCTCGGCTTCAGGGGTGGTGACGATGGTGTCGAAGTACCGATACTCCGGTTCATCGACAGGCCCGGCCAGCGCGGCGACGGTGCAAGAGAGGAACGGGTCGCCATCTTTGGGCGTGACGTCCTTCGGACGGCTGAGGTAGCCGATGCCGCGGGTGATCAGCTCGTGCTGCCTGATCGAAGCCAGTTCGGCCCGGTCAAGCGGCTCGGCCTTGAGTAGGCGCGCCTTGAGGGACGCGGCGGCTTGACCTTTCTGATCGCCCTTGTCACGGATGTATGCATCGCCCCACAGGTCGCCGAGGCGAAAGCGCACCAGTGGGCGCTGCTTGGGATCGTCAACGCCGATGTAGCGCTCGACCAGCTTCTTGGCCTCGGCACCCGAGACCTTGACGTCGCAATAGCGATAGCTGGGGTCCTTTGCGGAACCGACCAGCGCGGCGATGGTGCATGCCAGGAAAGGCTGCGCGCGGCGGCCGCCCCGGACAGGCACTTCACGGGCACGCTGGATGTAACCGATGCCCGAGGTGTGGAGGTCGAAATACGATTTCTCGTTGGACGTGGTGCTCATGGTGAATCTCCATAGGGATGAAGCGGAGACACACCGGCCCCACGCTGCGGGGAAAGGTGCGTAACCCCGCGATGGGTTGATAAGGCGAAAGCATCCACCACCAGAGACTGGTGGCCGCTCGCGGATGGATGTGGTGCGAGCTGGCTCGGTCACGCAGTGGGAACTGCGCCGCAACCTCGAAGACCGATGGTTGCCTGGCATGTCGCTGACAACGTCAGCAGGCATGGGCTCAGCATGGCCGGGCCTCGCGCGCGAGACAGCCATCAATCGGCATCCGGTCGATTCCCTTTGATGAAATCTCCCAGGCAGAAAAAAGGCCCTCCTTCCGAATGGAGGGAGAGCCTGTGGGGGGGGCATGTCGCCTGGTTCTTTTCGTGGTGTCACGCCGGTACAGCGCGGCGCCGTCGGGACGTCTCCGCGCCGATCACGCTCACATCGATCAGACGCCAGCGCCCGTCGTCGATGAGCCGCTCCAGCACTTCGCCGAGGATGTCGAAATACACCTCGTCGTGCCGATCGACCAACTCGCCGTCGCGGCGCAGCTCCACCGCATAGGTATCGCTGCCGCGCTGGTAGAGGATCGTCACCTGGCCGGCGAACTTCGCGGTCGAAACCGTGAAACTGATCGCCGGAGGCGTTTCGATGATCCTGGACGGCTTCGGATCGACCCAGGTGAAGTCGTGGGCGCCCGCATCGACCAGCATGTGGGTGATGCGCCGGAACCCGTCGGGCGCCGGCATTTCCTCCAACTGCTCGATGAGCTGACCCAGTTCCATGCACTGCGGCTCGGGAATGGGCAGCTTGGCCGGCGCGGAGCCGAGGATGTGTGTCTTGACGGTGTAGGGAGTGCCGTCGGACATCATCTCGGTGCGCTCTTCTGGCGTGTCCGCACGCAGACCGTCGAAACGACGACGGGCATAGGGTTGGACATGCACCTTGGTGCCCTCACTGGGAATGCTGGTCACCAGGTTGGGATCGAGTACCGCGAACTCGCTGGGCTTGAGCTTGACGACGATGGCGTCTTCGCTGGCTGCGACCACCTTGCCGTCGAAGGGCTGGGGATCAATGATGAAGCCCAGTGTCGAGGACTGTGGCTGATCATCGAACACGCGGTACTTGAACGACCGCACGTTGCGGGGCACATGGCCTGCGACCAGCGAAGGCATCAGGGTCTTGATAAGAGAGCGATCCATGTGAATCTCCTTGAGGAAGAACAAGGGATTCCCCGCCCGCAAGGGAGAGGTCCCTTGTGGGTGAATGGGCGCAATGCGTCCGTAGGAAGAAACAACCAGCACGGTTTCCCGCGCTTGCAGCCTTGAAGGTCTTGGCTGCCTGGGCATGTGTCGGCAACGCCGACGAACATGGGGCAAGGATGGCCCTGGAGTGAGCCGCCTGCGCTCAGGAAACCGCACCGCGCCGCACCCGCTTTCCTGCGTCGCGACAAGAAAAGCCCCTCGAAAGGGGCTGGGTGGTCAGGCTTGGTACACGAAGTAGTGTTCGCGCTGACGTGGAAAGAACACGTGCTTCCACGTGTCGCCGCCGGTGTTGCCACCGTCGAAGACGACCATTTCGTAGGCATCAATGTCGGTGTCTGCCAGATCGGCGCTGGCGATATGGCGCATGTGCAGCATGCCGCTCAAGCGCTCGAATACCAGGATCTGGCCGATGGCGTCGTCCTGGCCCATGGCGTTGACGCAGGCTCCAAGCTGATGCTCGAAGTCGCGTGCGGGCGAGATGAGGTCGGGGAACATAAAGTGCTCCTATGGAATTGGACCAGCCCGGCTCCCAGAAAGGAGACGGGCTGGCATGGAGGACAAAGAGGAAGGTGGGCGCGTGGTGTGTTTGCTCTAGGACTCGGCCAGCGGCAGGCCCAGCAACACGGGCGCGTCAGCGTCGAGGATGAGGATGCGCACATCGGCCTGCCCAGCCAGTTCCAGGATGTTCGCCAGGTCGTCTGGCATGCCCTTGCTGCGGTGCTCCTGCCGAAGCTGCTCGGCGGTGATGCCCTCGGCGTGCTCCAGGTTCTTGTCCGTCCAGGGTGTGGAGATCAGCTTGACGCCGATCGCCGGGCTGTACGGAACCCGAAAGGCGATGAACAAAAAGGCCTCCGGCGTGGCAAGATCCGCCAGATTGGCGAGGTACTGGTCGGTTTCCGGGCTGATGTGCGCGCTGCTGATCTCCCAGCATCGGCTGTAGTAGCCGGTCTCGAAACTCAGGCGCTGCACGACTTCCCGCGCGGCCTCGACCGAATAACTGTCACCAACGTGGATCAGGCGACCGTCGAAGTCCTCGCCATGAATGGCATAGACCACGGCATTGATCACGCCTTCGCCGTTAACGCCTTCATCGGCATCGCATTCGGCCAGTACCTCGGCACTCACAGGTTCAGAGCCGTTCGTGACCACCGCGAAATCGCTGGTGACGATGCAGGACGATGAAATCAGTTCCTGGTCGGAAAGGTGTTGCTGGCTCGGGTGGATGTTTCGCCAGACATGCGGGCTTCCGTCCTCGTAGCTGATGGACAGCGTGCGGACGATGTTCAAATTCCAGTAGCCGCGCAGAAAGGGATTTGGATTCTGAGACATGGGAACGCTCCTGATTGAATAATGGAGCCAATTCCCGCCACCGGGAATTGGACCCGGTGGGTTGAAAGTGGAAAATGCGTCAGGCAGAGGTGATCGTTGGCTTTGATTCAGCCTTACGCTGGGCAACGGAAAGGAAATTGAGGGACATGACCGTGTAGGCGCATGTCTCTCGTGGGGAACGAAAAGGCGATGGTGTGCCGGAAACGGGGTCACCAACCGCTGTAGTTCAGCATCAAGTCGGCAATGACCTTGCGGCGTTCCAGGTCGAGACCGTCGAAGTCCGACAGCCCGTGGAAGTGGCAGCGTTTGAGCATGGCACCGCCCTCGCGCGCGTTGTAGAAGCTGACCATGGCGGACAGAAACATGCGTTGCCCGCTGCTCAGGACACCGAGGGCGTCGTTGAGCCGCAGCATGTTGGGACGCAGATCCCACTTGCTCTTGGCCTGGTTCAGGCCGTCACGGGTGCCATCGCCAAACCATTCGGGGCCAGCGATCTCGGCACCACGCTTCCAGGCCTCGAAGAAGGCTTGGGGCGCGGCAGCGAAATGCTGCTCTTCCCGCATGATCTGATCGACGACTTCCTGCGGCAGCAGTTGATTCATGGCGTGATTCCTCCAGTTGGATCAGGGAATGGCGAGCTGGGACCAGCCGCCTCTTTCGAGGGCACGTTGAGCCGCCGCATGGCTGCGGAAGTACTCGTGCGATTCCCGCGAAACGGGACCTTCGGTATCGCGCGTGCCGATGTAGTGGCCGGCGGCGCTTTGCAGGACTTCGAGCGGCAGGAACTTGCCGCAATAGGTCAAGGCCAACTGGCCGAAAGAGGCTATGTGGGACATGGGTAGGCTCCTTGGAAAAGCGAGGCCTTGTCCCTCACGGGATGGCAGCTCCCGCACGCGGTGGATAAAAAGCATCGGCGTCACGGGGACGCGCGTCCGCAGACTTGATGCGATACGGACTGGCGGGTTACGCGGGAAGAACCCGCGGCAGCCAGGAACCCATGGCTGCTGGCATGTGCTGACGAATCAGCGAACATGCGGGCAGCTTCATGCGGGGGCCGCGCTGCGTCAGTTGGAAAACGGCATTCGGCCCAGCCCGGATTGATCGGCGCAGAGAAAGAAAACCCGCATCAAGTGCGGGCTGTCAGGGTGGTGCGTGGGTGCGTTGGCTCACTCGGGCGTGTCGCCCAGGACATGCTGCTTCCACAGGGCGAATGCCTCGTCCTGTCCCAGTTCGGCCAGGACCACAATGGGTTGCGCCTGCCGCGCACGCAGCGAAGCGAAATACGCCTTACGGTCGGCGATGGCCTTGAGGTTGATGCCATCGATGAACAGCAGTTTGCCGCCCTTGATGAACAGCACCTTGTTGCCAAGGTCGCGCTCGAACGCGGCTCGTACTTTCTCCGGTTGTTGCATGCGTCGGTTTCCTGTTGCTGTGGCCGTCCATTGGGTCGGAATGTTGATCGGCGAGATAAAGACGCCGAAGGCTCGCTGACCTTCGGCTCGGGAGGAAATAACCACCCGTGGGCTGTTGCAGGCCCGGTCGTCGCTAGAACCGTCTGCTCATCAGCAATCACACCCGGCCCATGTCGTGGCTGGGGCCGGCATCGTCTGGCGCACATCCGCGCACAAAGGGAGCCCGTTTTTGCGCCGGTGGGCACCGGCACCGAATACCGCTGACCACAAAGGGTCTCCGGAGGGTTCGCGCAGCCTGGCAAGCCATCGGGGGACCCTTCGCAGTGGGCGGGAGAAACACAGACCAGCAGAACACGCGGGAGACGGTTCGCGGAAAAGCTACCTTCAGGTCCCGCAGCCGGGGACGGCTGGACGGGACGCGCACACGGACAAGAAGGCGTTGCGCGCTGGGCGACCCGCAGGGGCGTGCGGGACACGGGCCACGCCTTTGAAACAGAGCGCGGCCCACGGGAAACGGAGTCGGTCAGGTGCCTTTGCGGCCGCTGCTATGCGAGCGCGAAGCGCCACGCTTGGGCGTACCGGATTCGACCGGCAGCGTGCCTTGGCAGTCGGGGTAGCGACTGCACGACCAGAATGGGCCGCTCTTGCCGGTGCGCTGGCGCGTCGGTGCGCCGCACTGCGGGCATATTGGCCCATGGGGAAGCTTGATGGACAGGGACATGCTGCCGTACTGCGCGGTCAACTGCGAAATCCAGGTGGCCTGCTTGCTGAGGAATACGTCCAGGGTGAGCTGTCCGGCCTCGATCATGTCGAGCGCCTGCTCCCACACCGCAGTGGTGCCGGGATCTGCAATCGCTGCGGGCACGGCGTCGATCAGCGTGAACGCCGCATCCGATGCGCGAATGGAGCGTCCCTTCTTCACGATGTAGCCACGGGCGATCAGCACGCTGATGATGTTGGCTCGCGTCGCCTCGGTGCCGATGCCCGTTGTGTCCTTCAGCTTCTGTTTCAGACGCGGGTCGGTCACGAAGCGCGCAACGCCCTTCATCGACTTGACCAGTTCGCCCTGGGTGTAGGGCTTGGGCGGCATCGTCTTGAGCGCCTTGATCTCGACCTCGGCCACCTGGCACGCCAGGCCCTCACGCAGCGGGGGCAGCACCTGGCTGCGCGTCGCGTCGTCGCCGTCCTCATCCGCTTTCGGTTCGGCCAGCACCAGACGCCAACCCTTGACGACCACCTGTTTACCGGTGGCCACCAGCGTCTGCTGCCCGCAGGAAAACTCAGCCACGGTACGGTCGAACTCGTGGTGTGGGAGGAACTGCGCCAGGTAATGCGCCCGGATCAGCCGGTACACCGCCAGCTCCTTCTCGCTCAGAGCAGAGAGGTTCGCGGGTTCGAGCGTCGGAATGATGCCGTGGTGCGCCGTGATCTTGCCGTCGTTCCAGGCGCGCGAACGCTGGGAGCGGTCGAGCTGACCCATGATCGGTCGCAGCGACGGGTCGGTCTTGAACAGGCTGTCCAGGACAGTGGGCACCTCGGCGAACATGCTTTCGGGCAGGTAGCCGGAGTCCGAGCGCGGGTAGGTCGTGGCCTTGTGCGTCTCGTACAGGGCCTGGGCGATCTGCAATGTCTCCTGCACGTCCAGCCCGAGCTGCCTGGAACAGACCTCCTGAAGCGTCCCCAGGTCGAACAGCAGCGGCGGGCCTTCGCGCACGCGCTCGGTCTCGACCGACACCACCTGGGCGCTGCCCGCAGCGCGAATCTGCTGCGCCGCCTGCTGGGCGACCGGCTGTTGCAGGCAACGACCGGCGTCGTCGGTGCAGCCGTCGGGCGCAACCCACTGCGCGGCGAAAGCCTGACCCTCTGCGGACAGAGACACGTCGATGGCCGAGAACGGCACCGACTTGAAAGCCGCGATTTCGCGGTCGCGGTCCACGACCAGCTTCAGGGTCGGGGTCTGGACACGTTCGACCGACAGCACGCCGTCGTAGCCCGCCTGCCGCCCGAGCACAGTGAAAAGACGGCTGAGGTTCATGCCGACGAGCCAGTCTGCCCGCGAACGTGCCAGCGCCGAGTAATACATCGGCAGCGTATCGGACGACGGTCGCAGCTTGCCGAGCGCAGTGCGGATCGACGCATCGTTGAGTGCCGATAGCCACAAGCGCTCGATGGGGCCACGGTAGCCGCACAGGTCGATGATCTCGCGGGCAATCAGCTCGCCCTCGCGGTCGGCATCGGTGGCGATGACGAGATGGGTCGCCTTCGCCAGAAGCGCCTTGACGACCTTGAATTGCGTGGCGGTCTTGGGTTTGACCTCGACCCGCCACTGCTGGGGAATGATGGGCAACTGCTCCAGTGACCAGCGCTTGAGCGCCGCGTCATAGACCTCGGGTGCTGCCGCTTCTACGAGATGGCCGATGCACCAGGTAATCGTGACGCCGGAGCCGTTGAGGCAGCCTTCACCGCGCTGTGTCGCGCCGAGAATCCGACCAATATCCTTGCCCTGGGAGGGCTTCTCGCACAAGAACAGCCGCATATCCGTCCATCCGATTTCCGTGGTTCATTGAGTTGCTGGAATCGAGGATGCCGGGCACCGCCAGGGGCAACAGCAAACAAGTCGCAAGCGGTGGCGACCACTTTCACGGGATGGAATGGCTGGGGCGGAGATGGCGTGCAGCTGGGGTGTGCGGGCCGGGAGCCGCGATTTTCGGGAGCGCGTGGAAGCCGGTGGACGTTGATGGAGCTATCCCCTGGGGATAGCTCGCAGGTGCATGGATAGCAGCGAAGCACCGCAACCGCCTCCATGCCGGATCACTTCCTGCGCTTGACCTCCTTCGGCGCAGCCGGTTCCTGGGCTGCTTGGGGCTTCGGCTGCGCGTCCTGCGCGGTCTTGGGGCTGAGGGTCACGGACTCGACGCGGAACGGCAGGATGCCAACGCTGCGCGCGTTGATCTGCCAGGTTTCGCGCGGCTGATCCTCGTTGTCCGTCCAGGGTTCGCGCTCCATGCGTCCGACGACCAGGACGCGCATGCCCTTCTGGTAGAGGTTCTTCCAGTGCGCGGCGTCGCGGTGCCAGATTTCCACCGGTGCCCAGAAGCCGCCGCGATCCTCGAAGTCACCGCCTTTGGTGGGAATGGGGTTGTCGAAATACACGTTCAACCGCAGCAAGCGCCGCGGCTCGTCGTTGCCGTTGGGGAACTCCCGGTACTCGGGCGGGGAGCCAATGTTGCCTTCGCCCCAAAAATGCGTGCTCATGTTGCAATCTCCATGGTGGTTGAAATACCCGTGCCACGTCGGTGCCGGGCGTGTACTGGGGTGTCCGGTGCAATCACCGATCACGCATTCCAGGTGGGATGGACTTGAGCCTGCGCAGGTAGGCGTCTTCCGCCTTGGCGGCCTTGCTGGCGCACTCCTGGGCCTGCCTGCCCAAGGTGTGCAACAGGCTGATCTGCATGTTCAGCGTGATGCGCTGAAGCTCGATCGCGTGCAGCTCGGCCAGCAAGTTGACCGGCGTGCCGGTGCTCGCCATCAATTCCTGCCACAGGGCTACGCCCATGGCTGAGCGGTCGTGCTTGCGCCAGCGCAAAAACGCCGTGCCTGCGCCAGTGGTTTGCTGGGCCAACTCCACGGGCAGCAGGTGGAAGGGATGCCCGACTGCCTGTTGCAGCACCTGCCGCTGCGTCAAGCCAATCAACTCGTCGCGCATGGCGAAGCACTGGCTGGCCCAGGCCTCAAGATCCCCCTTACCCTTAAAAGGCTTCAAAAGGCCTTTTAGAGAGGCAGCGTGTTCCAGCTTCATGAAGGCAGCCTGTTGCAGGCCCTGGAAGTAACGGGGTTCGCGATTCGGATCGCTCATGCCTGCTCGCCCTCGACCTCGCCGGCGCTGACTTCGGGTGCTGCGTCAGTGGCGGGCTCGTCGGTGGTGGCCGCGTCGTTGTGGGCAGGCGCTGCAGCAGGACTCTCAGCACGCTGTTGCAGGCCACGGCGCACGATGGGCGGCGCGAACTTCGAGCGGCGCGTGCCTTCCAACACGTCCTGCGGCAGTTCGCCGAATTTCTCCAACGCCGCCCGTGCTGCGGCGTTCTTTGATACGAAGTCGTCGCGCGTGCAGCCCGAATAGCGGTATTGCTGGGCCAGCGAGAACAGGCTGCGCAGTGCATGGGCGCCCTCGTTGAGCCAGCGCTCCAAGGTGCTGCGGTCGATGAGCGCCGTGTGGTGGGCGAGGATCAGTTTGCGGGCGATGTCGTCGTAGTCGGCCAGCAGATAGACGGCGGCAAAGCCGAGCTGCGCATTGACGAACAGCGGCAACTTGACGGGCTGCACGTTGAGGTTTTCGCCCAGGCTGAGTGCCGGCGGCACGCTCGCCAGCGCCTGATCCACCTGCTCGCGCAGCGATTGCAGCGTGGTCTTGGTCTGGTCGAGCTTGACCTCGATGCGCAGCATCCACCAATCCGAGTACGGGTCGTCCTGTTCCGAACCGCGCCGCATCTTGTTCATTTGGGCGATGTAGCCGTTCAGGCCAACGATGCCCGGTCGCCCCTCGGCGGCGGCACGGCCATGCCAGATGCGCGAAGCGTGGTGCGTGTGAAGCGTCAGCGACATCGCGCTGCGCAGGGAGCCGAGATTCAGTTGCAGAGGTTCATTGGTTGCCATGGTGTCCGCTCGTTGTGTGGAAAGGAGCGGTCAGCTTCGGCAGGAAGCGGAAGGCCGTCAGTCAACAAACCGAAACCTGCCAGACCCCGGTTCAGCGCGTGGTGGCCGCCTGCGGCGCGAGCTATCCCCTGGGGATAGCTCCATGGAGCGCCAACGAACGCTGCACGTCGGGATCAGGGCGGACAACGCCGATGCTGCTGCAGATGTTCGAGGCCAGGCTTGCGACTGCACGGCATCCGCCCCAACGGTGGAACTATCCCCAGGGGATAGCTCTATTGGCATCCATGGGCGTCCACTTCACGGCCTTGTCGGCCGGCTCACTTGCTGGCGAGCAGATCTCGCAGCCGCTCGATGTGCTGCCTGGCGACTTCTGGTGGCACCGGCTTACCCTGCGTTTGGGCCGGCGGTGTGGGTGGTGGCCGTTCGTTTGGCGGAGCGGGTGCCGGTGGCGGGTCTTTCTTGGCCCAGGCATTGAACTCGCCGTGGATAGCTCGCTGGATGATGCCGAATAGATACCCAGCGGGATTGCGGATGCCGTGGTTGCTACAACGCGCGGCCCATTCGTCCAGCACGTCCTGCCTCAGCGAGGCATCAACCTGCTGCAATGCCACCTTGGCACCCGCCTGCTGTTCCGCCTTCAGTTGCGCAAAGCGCTTGGGCCATTGCAGATCGTCCAGCGCGCGCGCCTGCGCAGTAGTACGTATTTCATTAATACAACTACTACGTACTGTACGGGCCTGCTTCGGATTCCGAAGAGAGACGTCTGGCGCGGGTTCCGACCCTGCTTCGGAATCCGTAGCGGGTCGTTCACGATTCCGAAGAAGGCTCGGAGCCCCTTCTTCGGAATCGTGAATGGCGTCTTCCTGTGGATAACTATCGCTGGCCGTGAGGTCCTGGTTGGCGAGACGTTCGGCCATCACCTGCAACCGTGACGGGAGGGTGCGTCCGACCAGTAATGGGTCTTCGCCGATTTCCTTGAGCGTGTGCAGGCCCACGATCTGCACGGCCTTGGCAGAATGGCCGAGTGCCTGGCTGACGAGTTGCAGGTAGTCCGGGTCGAGCTGCATGGCCTCGAACGGTGTCAGGGGTTCGTCGTGCAGCACGTACAGATTGCCGAGGATGCGGCCGGTCTTGGGGTCACGCCGTCGCCGAACCAGGCTCAGCCAGCGGGTCAGGCGCATCAGTGTCAGCGCCCGTGCCACGGTTTCATGCGAGGCCTGCCCTGCGCAGGGCATGGACGCCAGCCAGGGCCGCAACTGCTCGTAGGTGGGGAATGCGGTCACGCCATCGTCGTTGAGCATCAGCCGGAACACTTGCCAGGCGTTTCGTTCCAGCGGCGTCAAGCGGCGGTCGAGGAACAGCTTGCGTGGCACCGTCTCGTGCCGGTTGCCACTGAACAGGAAAGCATCGCCGGAGGTAGGCGTGGGCGACTGTGCAGGTGTAGACGCAGGTGTGCTGGGGGCGGGCTTGGGCGCAAGGTCTTTCAGCGCAGCATCGAACAGCTCTGCGAGTGCGATGGGGCCTTGGCGTCGGACTCGTGGTGCGGTGTCGTCCACGGCCATGACTCAAGCCAATCCCTGATCGACCCAGCTCTTGATCGAGGCCCAGACCACCGACAGAGGCAGCGACATGCCTTCGGCCAAGTCCATGGCGGCATCGAGGATGGAGGTTTCGTCTTCGAGATCGACCGTTCTGCTGTTGGTCACGGCCTTCCATTGCCGCCACAGCTCCGTGTCCTGCTCCTCGTCCAGCACGGGGTGCCGACCCTTGCGTTTGGGCAGACCGAGGATTTCACGGCGAAGTGCCACTTCCTGATGCGTCAAACCATAGAACTTGCTGACCATCTCCGTGCTCGCGCCCAGCCTGAGCATGCGATCGACTGTGGCGATTTCCTTCTCCACGTCCTGCGCCTGCTGGAGCAGCCGCCGCAGCACTTCGCGGTTGACCGTCACTGAGCACCAGGAGACGTTGGCATTGGCCAGCACGCTGATCAGCGCGGGATGCTTGAGGGCGTCCAGCTCTGCCTCGCCAAACCCCATCAGTTTGCAGCGGCGCAGTTGCCCATTGCGCAGGTCATAGAGGGCCTGGGCGATGACAGCCTGGTTGAGTGGGTGTGCTGTGGACATGCTGGCCTCCCTCGCTTAGGTTCCAGAGTCCGCAGCGCCGGCTTCGAGATCGAGCAGGCGGCGGGCCAGTCGCAGCAGGCGAAACAGCTTGACCAGCGCGGTGTCGCTCAATCGTCGGGTTACGTCGCCCTGGCCGTGCAGCAGCGCCGGCAGGTCGATGACGAGTTTCCCGTTGTCCAGACCGACGTCGGCGGGCTGCTGATCGGCCAGGCAAGCTAACAGCGCATGGACGGCACGGCCCAGCGGCGCTGGGTTTGTGGTGCGAGCGCGGCAGGCGAAGCCGATGCCGTCTGGGCGGTCATCGATGCACTCGCCCAGGTCTGCCTCGACCGCAATCTCGCGGGCAAACTGCGCGATGTGGATGCGCAGGTGCTCGGGTGTGTCCAGGCCAGGGGTGATGTACCAGACATCCGAGATCGGATAGAGCCCGCCGGCCTGCACCGGGATGGACTGCAAGACGTTCGCTGAGAAGGTGGGCGGCAGCGCATCGCCCAACTGGTCGGCGACCATGCGTTGGATGGACTCAAGTCGCTCCGTTGTCGGCGCCGGGGAAACAATGTGCTCCCGAAGCAGGTCGCCATCTGCCGCCGGACTGACCGCGCCCGAATGACTGGCATCCGCGTCGCTCTCGCCCGTCGAGGGCGTTGCCGTCGGCCTCGCATCAGGTGGCGCAGTATCGGCAGGAGGGCGCGCGATGGCTTCTGGCTCTGGCAAGGCGGGCGGCGTCGAGGGCGGCGTCGGCTCGCTGACCAAGGCACGCTGGCGGCTCTCGGATTCGGTCATGTCTAGAGCGAGCACGTCGTAATCAACACCCAGCAATTCGGTCATCTGGCCGATCAGTTCGTCCTGTACGCGTTGCGCAGAGAATTCGTCGGCCTGGGCATCGAATTGCGACAGCACTTCCTGAAAGAACTCGTCGAATTCCTGCACCAGTGAGCGGCCTTTGGCGTAATGCTCCCAGGTGCGCTCGCAGGCCTTGCGCATGACCGACAACCGCTCGACCTGGTGACGCCCCAGGCCGGCGTAGAGCACGGTCGGGATTGCGGGCAGCAGGTAGCGTACGGCGTCGGCCATCCGGCTGATGTGCGACTGCTGCACGGGGTATCCATCGGCGGCCAGGCGGCGGGCCAGCTCGGACTGGCTCAGGGGGGAGCCGCTTTCCAGTTCGTAGAACTCGCGCGCTTTCTCGACGCCCAAAGCGCGCTCGATGAAGGTGAGGCCACCGCGCAGTTCGTTTTCCGCAAGATGCCCGGTGAGCGCGACGATCTCGCCACGCTCGGGCCACGGGCGGAACAGGCATGAGACCCGAAAAAATCGTTCGTCCCTGGTCTCCGACCAGAGTTCGCGCAGGATTGCCAGTCGCGTGTTGCCGCCATTGCGGATGATGTAGTGATCGTCGCCGGGCCGCCGGGTGATGGCCGGTGCCGCGTCCAGACCACGCTCGCGGATGGATGCCTTGATTTCCTCGTACACCGGATTGCGCTTCTTGCGCGGGTCGTGGTCGTAGGGGCGCAACTGGTCCAGGGTCACGACCATGGGCGTGTCGGCGATCGGGTCGCTCAAGGACGTTGCTGACGGGCCGCTGCGCTCGAACCCGGATGCAAGCAGTTTGCCGGCCATCTGCTGGGAGGTGATCTCAGTCATGGCCGCCCCCCTGCGCTTGGGACCGGGTCTCGCGCTCAGCACGACGGATCTGCGCACGGGCGTTGAGGGCTGCCCGGTGATCGCTGGCCGTCGAACTGGTGTAGATCGCGGCGCAGCCTGCCTTGGTGAACTTGAGGTGACCGCCCGCCGTGCGCTTGACGTGCCAGCCTTCATCGACGGCGAACTCGATCAGGGCGCGCAGCCGGCTGTGGCCTCGGGCCAGTTCATGTGCGTTGGCCATGGGACCTCCTGGTATCAAGAGGCTGTAGCGGACGGCCGGGCACGGCGGCAAATCGATCCTGCCACTGCGGGAGCAATTCGCCGGCAAGATCGCGCATGGTGGCGAGCGCGGCGGGAGCGACTCTGCCCACTGGTTGGCGGTACTCGACCCGATGCACCGGCAGGCCGCGCGTCGCAGCACGCGGATAAGCCTCAATGGCCGGTACGTCGGTGGCCAGAATCCGAATGTCGGTGTGGCCCTGGAAAAGATCGCGCAGCGCCTGCTGGATCAGCCGGGCGTTGGCGGACACCGGATGGACGCGGTTGATGAGCAGGTACAGCGGCGGCGGCCCGATACCCAGGTGCCGGTATGGTGCAATGTCCTCCAGCAACTGCATGGTGCCGCGCCGCAGTTCGCGGGCGGCGAGGATTTCCGGAGTCACGGGCGACAGCGCGAGGTCGGAGGCAAGCACCGCCATCTCCAGCAGCACCGAGCGCGCGCCCTGGGTGTCGATCAGCACCAGGTCGTAGAGGGGGTTCAGTATCGGCAGCAGATGCCGCAGCCGCAGGCGCCCGTCTGGCGCATGCAGCAGCAAAGTGTTCAGTTCTCCTCGGTGGTCGTTGGAGAGCACCAAGTCCAGGCCCGCGATGATCGTGCGGGACACAAGCTGGTCGAGGTCGCGCTCGTTGAAGGCCAGCAATTCATAGATGCCGCCGGGCGCGCGGTGAGCCAGCTCATAGTAGGAGGACAAGGTGGGCTGCACATCGAGATCGAGCAGCAGCACGCGCAGTCCGGCGTCCGCAGCGAGACCGCCCAGGTTTGCGGCCGTGGTGGTCTTGCCGACCCCGCCTTTGGTTGAAATGATGGATACGACCTGCATGGTGTTCTCCGTATGAGGATGGAAAGTCCGCGGGAGAACGGATCAGGCCCGGTTGTTGACGCGCTCGTCGATCCACTGATCGATTTCGATGGAGTCCCAGCCCACGGCGCGCACGCCCAGACGCAGCGCTTGCGGGAACTGGCGTTTCTTCATCAGGTTGTAGATGTGGGCGCGCTTGAAACCGGATTTCGCTTCGACTTCTTCCAGGCGCAGGATGCGGCGCTCGTTTGGCGGCAGTACAGGTGTTTGCGACATGGCGGTCACTCCTGAACGCTCAGTGGCGTTTGTTGGCGTGACCTCTATTCAATAGACACGGCAGCGAAAAGACATTGCAAATGCAATCTCCGCTACTGCACATACAAGCTGGCAAATCTCAGCGGGAGGCGCTACGCAACCGGCGCCTGGCGGTGGCGAACTTGCCGTTCAATGTCCGCTCCGCGATACCCATGGCGCCGCTGTGATGGGCGACCAGCGCGCTGACCACGGCCTCCTGCGTCTTGAAGCTGGAGTACGGCGTGCCCGATGGCGACTGGCCGAGCATCAGCTCTAACAGGCCGCCAACGATGTTCAGGTAGGTGGCCTCGGCCCGATCACTGATCGGACACTGCGCGCATGCCGAAATCACCGTGGACTGCTTGAGCAGCGCGTCATGCTTGTCCTGCAACTCGCGAAGCTGACGTTTGGTCTGTTCCAGGGCGGATTTCAAAGCCTGGCGTTCGACCAGCATGGCTTGCCCTGTTTCTAGGGAGATGAAGGGATGGATGATGCGCTCGCTGCGGGAGAAGAGAAAGCCGGGCCGCTGCTCGGGGTAGTGCTGGCGCATCCAGCACTTCAGATCGACATGGCGTACCGTCAGATCAGGCGATTCGATCAACGCGGTGTCGCGTGTCGTGATGCCATGCTGCCCGAAGGGCAGTTCCCCGTTGAGGATGCCGTCATAGATGCGGTCGGTGTACAGCCGCAGTTCGCCCAAACGCGGGCAGTCCAGCGACTGCGGCAGATCCATAGGCGACGAGACCGAAGCCAGGATCACCTGCTCGTATCGCAGCAGTCCGGCCCAGCGGATGGACGCTTCGAGCGGGCGGTAGAACACCTTTGATGTTGGTGCATCATTTTTGTTCTCGTGCATGCTCCGTCTCCTTCCAGGAGAAGAACTACAGGGCCGACTGCTTTTGCAGCCGTCCTCATGGTCGGCCTGTTGTCCGCGCAAGACGCGAGTGATGACGCCCGCTTTTGATGACTTCTGATCAGTTCGCGCAACGAGTAGGCGTTGTGTGCTCGATGTGCAAAAATCCATCGGGCACAAGAAAACCGAGCGTCTGTCGCGGCTCGACAGTGACGCTTGCGCTATCAGGATCGTGAGAAGTGGCTGCTCTCGCAAAACCGTATCGGTATGGTCTGATGCGCCAGCGGTTTCAAAAAGCGGCGAACGCTCGGAATCTATTGATCGGGGCTTGAGATTGGCAACGAAAATCCGCTGGTGTCATATCCGATCGAGATACTGATATAGCGAGATAGCATTACCGAGAAGTCGCCTATGGTGACTGCCGAGCGCTGATCCGACGCTAAACGCTGCCTGCCAAAACGTGGAAATTGCGAGTTGGCCGCGCAGAAGACGGATGGGCGGCCATGCGAAGCGATCGACGTTCCCTCCTTTGACCTTGACCGGACGGTGCTGCCGCCCGGCCTCAGCTCAACGGGCGACGGGATCTTCGGGCATATCAACCAACATTGCCGTTTTTACCAGGCGCTCTACAGTCTGCCTGGCCAGCACCGGAGACGCCTCCGATTGCTCTGCAAGCTCATCGGTTTCTATGGCATGTGCGGCGACCAGTCGAGCTGCAAGATGCAGGTTGGTCGGATCGACGGCCTCGATGACTGGACACTTGCCCAGGGCATCGTATGGCCGCAGCAGTGCGTGATAGATGTGCCAGGTGTCGATACCGCGCGGCACCAGCTTCAGGACAGCCTGAATCAGCTTGCGCTTGATGGGGTCGAGTTGCCAGTCCGGGACGCGCTGCCCACGGTGACCCAGATGGATCGACAGGAGATTGCCGGCCTGAATCTCGTAAGTGATCCAGCGGCGGGACTTGCCAACCAGCTTGGCGTAATCGGCCACCGACAGGTTGTGGGATGCCTCGAATATCTCCAGCAATTGCAAGCGCTCGCGCTGCACCTCTGACAGCGTGGGTCGCGCGTACTCGGGCAGATGCACCGCCGAAAGTCGATAGACGGAAGCTGGAACCGCTGGTGCATCGGGTGCAGGCGCAACGATCAACTGAGGGGCGTTTGGATTCAGGGCGGGCGGCTGCGCTGCCGCCTGTCCGGCGATTGTGGGCAGGCCCTGCAACGTGATGGTCAAGTGCGTGCTGGCAACTTCGACCTGATTCTGCTCGAACAAGTCCAGCCGGTCGGCCCAGTCCTGCATCATGACGCGGCGTTGCTCGACGTACTCGGCGTGGTTGTAGGTCGCGCTGATCCGATCCGGATCGGCATGCGAAAGTTGGGCGTCTACCCACTTGGGCGGATACCCCAATTCATTGAGCGCAGTCGAGATGGTGGCGCGAACGCCATGCCCAGTGAGTTGGTCTTCATAGCCCATACGCTTGAGCGCGCCATTGAGCGTGTTCTCGCTCAGAGGGTTTTTCAGGCACCAATCACCGGGGATAAGATACACCTGTGCTGGCTTCAGATTTCCCAGCAAATGACGAACGACCTCTTGTGCCTGCAACGACAGTGGCACGATGTATGGCGGGATGTCGGCGAAACGCTGGCGCTTCTTCTTGGTGAGCTGCTTGCGTTGCTTGAGCCTGACAACCGGGATGATCCACAGACCGCGCTCCAGATCAAACTGATCGGGCGTGGCGTAGCGCAATTCACCGGTGCGCACGCCCGTGAGCAGCAGCAGACGTAGACCCAGTTGCGTATTCAGGCGACCGCTGTACTTGCGCAACGTCTGCAGCATTGCCGGCAGCTCGGGCATGCGCAAAAAGGGATTGTTCTCCACCGGGGGCAGCGGCATCGCCACCACGTCCAAATCCTTGGCCGGGTTGTCGCCCATGTTGGGCACCACCACCGAGGCGTAGGTGAATAGCTGGCTGAACCAGGTGCGCAGCTTCTCGGCCACCGACAGCGAGCCACGCTTTTCCACTCTGCCGATGATGTCCAGCAGGTGGGCGCGGGTGACGTCGTAGATGGTCAGGTGGCGCAATACGGGAAACACGTCCTTGGCGAAGACGCGCCCGATCTGCTTGGGCGTACTTTGGCGGCCCTCATTTTCCAGAGAGAGGCTGCGGTGGGCCAGCCATTTGTCGTAGATGGTCTGGAAGGTGTGCTCGCCAGCCAGGACAATCACGTGACGTTTGCGCTTGCGTTCCGAGTGCGGGTTGATGTCCTTGGCCAGCAGCGCCCGCGCCTCTTCACGCAAGTCGCGAGCCTGTTTCAAGGAGAGGGCCGGATAGCCGCCAAAGGTGATGCGCTCACGCTTGCCCAGCCAGGAATAGCGGAAGTGCCATACCTTGCTGCCGATGGCGGAGACGTAGAGGTAAAGGCCGTCGAAATCGGCAAGCGAGTACGGCTTGCCGGTGGCCTTGGCTTGCCGAGCCATGAGGTCCGAGAGCATATGTCCAACTCCAGAAGGCGAGTTGAATGCAATCGTTCTCTTCTAGCGCCAGCTCCTCCAGCAACAATGCGGATTGGGAACCTCGCACATTGTTTGGGCCACTTTTTGTACCAGTTTGGGCCGGTTGTCAGTGGTTCTCGCTGGATGTCAGTGGATCGAGGCTGGGTGAAAATCCTCAATTCTGACAATGACTTACGGTGTTCTATGGACTCCGGTGGAAGTCCCTGGAAAGTCGAAGTGGAGCGGGCGATGGGAATCGAACCCACGTCAGTAGCTTGGGAAGCTACGGCTCTACCATTGAGCTACGCCCGCATTACGGGTGAAAGTCTATGCGGAGCGGCCGGTGTTGCGCAATGGTGGCCGCCGCACCCGCCAGGCATCGCCCGGCGCTGCCGTGCAGGCATCCCAGGCACCTTGCGGTGCCCGGGATGTTGCATTCATCAGAAGCTGCCACCCACGGTGGCGAAGATCGTCGCGTCACGGGCGCGCTTCTGGGCGGCCGTGGTGCTCAGGCCAACGTTGCCCTGCAGGCCGAACAGGTCCATGCGCGCACCCAGTACGGCGGTGGCGTAGTTCTTGTCGAAGTCCAGGCCCGGCACGCGGTAGCTGCCCAGTTCCGGCAGAGTCTGCAGCCAGGCGCTGGCCTGCTTGGTGTCCTCGAACTCGTGGTCGTAGGTCACCTGCACGTAGGGCTTGACGGTGCCGCCATCGAAGCGGGCCTGCCAGCCGACGCGGCCGACGGTCGAGTCGACGTTCTGGCGGTCGTAACCCAGCGCAGTGGCCATGGTGCCGGCGGTGGCGCTTTCGGTGTAGCCGTCGATCTTCACCTTCTGCCAGATCACCGAAGCGATCGGGCCGTGGCGGAAGCCACCTTCGGTGCCGAACTCGTAACCGGCATTCAGTGCGGCGGTCAGGTTGCTGCCATCCGGCGAACCACCATGCTCACGGGTGGCCGGACCCAGCTGGACCTTGCGGTTCACGTCATACGACGACCAGGTGTAGCTGACCTGGCCGTTGACCCAGACGCGGTCGCCATACCAGGCAGCGAACAGGCCGGCGGTGGTGTCCTTCTGGGTGAAGTCGCCACGGCTGTTGCCGAAGTCGGCGCTCATGCGGCCGAAGCCGGCGAAGCCACCCACCACCACGCCGTTACGTGCCCAGTCGACACCGAACAGGCCGGCCGGCGCCACGCCGTCGTACAGGTCGGCGTGGTCATAGCGCTGCATGTCACCGCGCACGCCACCCCACCACGACAGGCCATCGGCCGGACGGGCGCCCAGGTGGTTGCTGACCTGGTCGGCACGCGAACGGCCGACCGTCTGTGCCGAGTGGCTCAGCACCTGCTGCAGGCGCGGAGCCTCCAGCACCGAGACGGCGTACTGGCCCAGCAGCTGGTGACCGGTCACAGTGGGATGCACGCCATCGGCGAACAGATAGGTCTGGTACGCATCGGGGCTGACGTAGGTCGTCGGGTTGCAGCCGATGATGCTGCCCGTGGTGTTGGCCGGGTTGATCTTGCAGGCGGTGCCGGTGACGTTGGTGAAGCCGTACATGCCCGGGTTGGCGGTCACTTCACGCAGGATGCTGAAGGTATCGAGCGGAATGAACTCGATGCCTGCCTGCTTCAGGCCGCCGTACAGTGCCTTGTTGTAGCCCACCGACATGGCGGTGGCGGCTGCCGCGTTGGGGCCGCGGAACTGCGGGGTGATGCCCACGTCCGGCAGGTTCGGCACCAGCACGTACTGGGCACCGGCCTGCTTCAGGGCGCCGACCAGCGCGATCTGGTCGGTGACCGCCGCGCCGATGATGCCCTGCACCTGGGCCGGCGACGCACCCGCGCCGGCAGCACCGGCCGCGGCGAACAGGTCGTTGGCGCCGCCCCAGACGGTATACAGGGCATTACGATCAGCCTTGCCGCCGTTTGCGGCCAGGTAACGGGCCGCCTGCGACTTCAACGACGGGATCGCGCCAAGGGCACCACCGCCTTCGACCGACACGCGGGCACCGCCGACAGCGTAGTTGTCGCCGTTCTGGCCGTTGCCGTTGGGGTCCTTGTTGAGGCCGTAGTAGTTGGCGACCTGCTGCGACCACACCCAGCCCGGGTTGGTGGTGAACTGGCCGGAGAGCCCCTGGGTGGCCTCAGGCAGCAGCGGGCGGAAATAGCCGGCGTCGGTGAGGCTGTCGCCGAAGAACACCGCCTTGGAATACGGACTTTCGCCTGCCATGGCCGGCAGCGCGGCGAGTGCGATCGCAGCCGCCATCAGGGAGCGGATCGGGTGTTTGCTGAGCTGCATCTAGGAACTCCTGTGGGGTAAATAGGTTGGAATCCGGCGCACGTACGCCGGCGCACGGTCAATGGTTTCACCGCGCCGCCGTTTGCTCACGCTGCGCCGCCGCATGGATTGTCGCCTGATCACGCCGGAACCCGCTGTGCTGGAGCTGGCGCCCGGTTCAAATTGCAAACGTTCCGATCTCGACGGGCTATCAGCGACAATGCAGGGATGAACATCCAGCTCAACGGCGAACCCCGCACCCTGCCCGCCTCGGCAACCCTCCACGACCTGCTCGAGGCCGAGCAGCTGCTGCAGCGCCGGGTGGCGGTGGAGGTCAACGGCGAGATCATCAGCCGCAGCCGCCATGGCGAGCACGTCCTGGCCGAAGGCGACATTGTCGAGATCGTGCACGCGCTGGGCGGGGGCTGAGACCTGCGCGGGTTTGCCGGCCAGCGGCCGGCACGCCATTGCGTGATCCCATCTTCAGGCGGATAGGCGATAATCGCGCCATGAACGTTCATGTCTCCCCCGATTCGCTGGTGATCGCCGGCAAGACCTATGGCTCGCGGCTGCTCACCGGCACCGGCAAGTTCAAGGATCTGGAAGAAACGCGCCTGGCCACCGAGGCTGCAGGCGCCCAGATCGTCACCGTGGCCATCCGCCGCACCAACATCGGGCAGAACCCGGGCGAGCCCAACCTGCTCGACGTGCTGCCGCCGGAGCGCTACACCATCCTGCCCAACACCGCCGGCTGCTACACCGCCGAAGACGCGGTGCGTACCTGCCGGCTGGCACGTGAGCTGCTGGACGGCCACAACCTGACCAAGCTGGAAGTGCTGGGCGACCAGAAGTCGCTGTACCCGGACGTGGTGCAGACCCTCAAGGCCGCCGAACAGCTGGTCAAGGACGGCTTCGAGGTGATGGTCTATACCTCCGACGATCCGATCCTGGCCAAGCGCCTGGAAGAGATCGGCTGCGCTGCGGTGATGCCGCTGGCCGCACCGATCGGTTCGGGCCTGGGCATCCAGAACAAGTACAACCTGCTGCAGATCATCGAAGACGCCAAGGTGCCGATCATCGTCGACGCCGGCGTGGGCACCGCGTCGGACGCGGCAATCGCGATGGAGCTGGGCTGCGACGGCGTACTGATGAACACCGCCATTGCCGGTGCACGCAGCCCGGTGCTGATGGCCAGTGCCATGCGCAAGGCGGTCGAGGCCGGCCGCGAGGCGTTCCTGGCCGGGCGCATCCCGCGCAAGCGCTACGCCAGCGCCTCCTCCCCGGTGGATGGGCTGATCGGCTGATGACCAATCCTTTCGACAGCGCCGGTTCCAAGGCTCCGCCCAAGCCCTTCACCGTCAGCGAAGGCCGCCGCGAGGTGCGCAGCTTCGTGTTGCGCCAGGGCCGCTTCACCCCCGCCCAGCAGCGCGCGTTCGACGAACGCTGGCCGCGCTTCGGCATCGATTACAACGGCCAGCCGCGTGACCTGGACGCCACCTTCGGGCGCCCGGCGCACAAGGTGCTGGAAATCGGCTTCGGCAACGGTGCCGCGCTGCGCTTCGCCGCCCAGCACGACCCGTCGCGCGACTACATCGGCATCGAAGTGCACGCGCCCGGCGTGGGCCGGCTGCTGAACGCGCTGGCCGACGACAACGCCGACCACGTGCGCCTGTACCACCACGATGCGGTGGAAGTACTGCAGAACGAGATCGCCGATGGCGCGCTCGATGAAGTGCGCATCTACTTCCCGGACCCGTGGCACAAGAAGCGCCACAACAAGCGCCGCCTGCTGCAGCCGGCGTTCGCCGAGCTGCTGGTGCGCAAGCTGCGCCCGGGTGGCCGCCTGCACTGCGCCACCGACTGGGAAGACTACGCCGAGCAGATGTGGGACGTGCTCGATGCCACCGCCGGCCTGGTCAACCGCGCCGGCCCGCGTGGCAGCGTGCCGCGCCCGGCTTGGCGCCCGCAGACGCACTTCGAGACCCGCGGCCAGAAGCTCGGCCACGGCGTCTGGGACCTGCTGTACGACCGCACCTGACGATCGCCTGAGGACGCCGCGCCCCACATGGATACCGCGCTGACGCTGACCAACGACATGAAGCTCGTGCTCGGGCTGGTCGGCTTCACGATGGCGATGTTCCTGTTCGAGCGCATCCGCGCCGACGTGGTCGCGCTGGTGGTGCTGGTGGTGCTGGGTGTCACCGGCCTGATCGCGCCGGAGGAAATCTTCGGCGGTTTCTCCGGTAACGCGGTGATGAGCATCATCGCCACCACCATCCTCGGTGCCGGCCTGGACCGCACCGGGGCGCTGAACCGGCTGGCGGCCTGGCTGCTGCGGCGCGGCCATGGCGTCGAGCAGCGCTTGCTGATGATGACCACGGCCATCGCCGGCCTGAACTCGTCCTTCATGCAGAACCCGTCGGTGATGGCGCTGTACCTGCCGGTCGCCTCGCGACTGGCAGCGCGCACCGGCCTGACCCTGCAGCGCCTGCTGCTGCCGATTTCGGCGGCAATCGTGATGGGCGGCGCGCTGACCATGGTCGGCAACTCGCCGCTGATCCTGCTGAACGATCTGCTGGCCTCGGCCAACAACAACCTGCCCTCGGGCCTGGCCACCATCGAGCCGCTGCGCATGTTCGCGCCGCTGCCGATCGGCGTGGCCCTGCTGATCGCCTCGCTGCTGTATTTCCGCTACTACGGCGACCGCAAGCTGATCGAGGAAGAGAACCTGGTCAACGACGGGGTCACGCCCGCACGCACCGAGAGCTACTTCGCCAAGACCTACGGCATCGAAGGCGATGTGTTCGAGCTGGTGGTCAGCGCGGAAAGCCCGCTGGTGGGCATGACCCTGGGCGAGGCCGAGAACCTGCACGATGCCCCGCTGCTGCTGGCCCTGAAAACCGGCAACGACACCCGCCTGGCGCCGCCGGCGGAAATGCGCATCTGGGTCGGCAGCGTGCTCGGCGCGATGGGCCCGCGCGAGCAGATCAACGATTTCGCGCAGAACCAGTTCCTGCGCATGTCTTCGCGCCTGAAGCACCTGGGCGACCTGTTCAACCCGAGCCGTGCCGGTATTTCCGAGGCGGTGGTACCGCCGACCTCGAACGTGATCGGCAAGAGCGCCGCGGACCTGCGCCTGCGCAAGGAGCGCGGCATCAGCCTGCTGGCGATCAACCGCGACAAGCAGGTGATCCGCGAGGACGTGCGCGACGTGCAGCTGCGCGCCGGCGACATGCTGGTCTTCCACAGCATCTGGACCGATCTGGCGCAGGCCGCGCGCAGCCGTGACTTCGTGGTGGTGACCGACTACCCGACCGGCGAGCAGCGCCCGCACAAGTTCAAGATCGCGATGGCGATCTTCGCGCTGACCATCCTGATCGCGCTGACCAGCAAGCTGCCGGTGGCGCTGACGCTGATGACCGGCGTGGCCGGCATGCTGCTGACCGGCGTGCTGCGCATGGACGAGGCCTATGCCTCGATCAACTGGAAGACGGTGTTCATGATGGCCGGGCTGATTCCGCTCGGCTGGGCGATGGATTCCAGTGGTGCGGCGGCATGGGTGGCCGGCCATACCATCGACAAGCTGCCGACCGGCATCCCGGTGTGGGTGCTGGAGGTGGCGCTGGCGCTGCTGACCACGGCGTTCTCGCTGGTGATCAGCCATGTGGGCGCAACCATCGTGATGGTGCCCATTGCGGTGAACCTGGCACTGGCGGCGGGTGGCAACCCGACGGCGTTCGCGCTGATCGTGGCGCTGTCGGCGTCCAACAACCTGATGACGGCCTCCAACCCGGTGATTTCGATGATCACCGGTCCGGCCAATTACACCCCGCGCGAGATGTGGCGGGTCGGCGGACCGTTGTCGCTGATCTACACCTGCGTGGTGGTGTTGATGATCAACCTGATGTTCTGAGGGTTGGGGTTTGTTGGCAGGGCTGCGCCCTGCACCCGCAGAGGCAACGGCAACAGCCGGAGCAACAGCAACGGCAACAGCAACAGCCTGCTATCCGTGGGATGGCGGGGTGGGTCCGGTGGCGGGGGACGCTGCAAGTACGTCCCTGTAAGCTCGGTCGCCGCATCCATGCGGCTCACGCCCCCGCAACCGGACCCACCCCGCCTTCGATAGTTTTCCGCGAGCTGTCGGAACGGAATTCTTTGCTGTTGGTGGGTGTCGACCTTGGTCGACACGGTAGATCCACGCCATGCGTGGATGGATCTCTGGATATCCATTGATCCTGTGGGTGCGAACCTTGGTTCGCACACCGGTTGCCTCAGGCCAGGTAAACCTGCCCGTCGCGCACGTCCACCGGCACTGCGCGCAGGCGGTCGCCCTTGCAGGGACCGGCAATGCAGTCGCCGCTGTCCAGCGCGAACGAGGCGCCGTGGGCGGCGCAGACCAGGTGGCCTTCGCGGCTCTTCAGGAACTGGCCCGGGGCCCAGTCCAGGCGTCGGCCGGCGTGCGGGCAGATGTTCAGGAACGCACGCACCTGCGCGCCGTCGCGGTACAGCACCAGCGACTCGGCATCGCCATCGACCACCGCTTCGACCTCGGCAAACGCGCCATCGGCAATGGCATCAAGGGCGATCAGGGAAGCAGCGGCAGTCATGGCGAAGGCTCGGACAGTAAACCCGCATTGTCGCATGCCCACTCAGGTGACTGGCTGCGACATGAACACAAGTCATTGATCCGTAATAAGCACAGGCTATATTTAACGAGTTTTTCACTCAATGACAGTGGCGCGTCCCGATACTCTGTTTTCGCTGATCCCAGCCTATCGAGCCGCCATGTTCAATCGCGCATCCGCCTTCAACCAGTTCCGCACCCTGTTCGCGCCGCGCAAGCCGCGTCACCCGCTGGTGCGCGTTGCCGTGGGCCTGCTTGGCCTGGCGATCCTGGCCGCGATGGTGTTCATCGGCGTGTTTGTTGGTGCGGCGATGATCATGGTCGGCCTGGCGTGGAAGCTGCTGGCGTCGCGCAAGCCGGGCGCCGCGCGTCCGGTCGACCCGGCCGTGGTCGAGGGCGAGTACCGCGTGGTGCGCAAGCCGGTGTTGCCGGTCTCGCGCTGACCTGCGCCATCCGCGCCCGCTGACGGCGGGCGCCATGCGTTCTAGACTGCGGGCACGCCCTTCCTGGATGCCCGCATGTCCGATGTCTCCGATGTGATCCCTGCCGTAGCCCTGCCGCGTGTGCCGGTAGCCGGTGGCGGCAGTTTCCCCGTGCACCGCATCTACTGCGTCGGCCGCAACTTCGCCGACCACGCCCGCGAAATGGGCGCAGCGGTGCCGGCGGCCGATGACCGCGGCCGCCCGATGTTCTTCAGCAAGCCGGCCGATGCGATCGTGGTCGGCCACGACGATGCCATCCCCTACCCGCCGGCGACTGCCAACCTGCACCACGAAGTGGAACTGGTGGTGGCGATCGGCCGCGATGCACCTGCCGGTGAGCTGGCCGTGGCCGATGCCGATGCACTGGTCTACGGCTACGCCGTGGGCCTGGACCTGACCCGCCGCGACCTGCAGGCCGCCGCCAAGGACAAGGGTCACCCGTGGGACGCGGCCAAGGGCTTCGATGCCTCCGCGCCGATCAGCGAAATCGTCCACGCCGAGGAAGTGGGCGACCTGGCCGCGCTGAACCTGTCGCTGGAGGTCAACGGCGAGGTGCGCCAGCAGGCGCTGCTGGACCAGATGATCTGGAACGTGCCGGAGATCCTGCACGAGCTGTCCAAGCTGTGGCAGCTGCGTGCCGGCGACCTGGTGTTCATGGGCACCCCGTCCGGGGTGGCCGCACTGAAGCCCGGCGACCGCTTCAGTGCCCGCCTGGAAAACGTGGCCGAGCGCCACGGCGTGATCGCCGGCTGACATCACCTGCGCTACCCTGCGCGCTGTCCACTTCCCCCACCGGAGAAAAACAACAATGGGAATGCTCACCGAGTTCAAGGAATTCGCGATGCGCGGCAACGTCATCGACCTCGCCGTCGGCGTGGTGATCGGCGCGGCCTTCGGCAAGATCGTGACGGCGCTGGTCGAGAAGATCATCATGCCGCCGCTGGGCATGCTGATCGGCAAGGTGGATTTCTCGCAGCTGGCGTGGACGCTGTCGCCGGCCCGCATCGGGCCGGACGGCAAGGAGATTCCGGCGGTGGTGATCGGCTACGGCGACTTCATCAATACGCTGATCCAGTTCGTGATCGTGGCCTTCGCCATCTTCCTGGTGATCAAGGTGATCAACCGCCTGTCGCGCAAGAAGGAAGCGGCACCGGCAGCGCCGGCCGAGGAAGTGGTGCTGCTGCGCGAGATCCGCGACAGCCTGAAGAAATAAGGTATCGGGCGCCTACCGGCGCCCCTCCCACCTGTAGAGCCGAGCCCACGCTCGGCTGATCTGCAAAAGGCAGCCGAGCATTGGCTCGGCTCTACAGAAGCAGGCGAAAGCCCCGCCCCGGCGGGCTTTCGCTTTGCTGCATCTGGCGGAAAACAGCATCCGCGCCAGCCATGACCTCCCGCCCATGCGCCGGGCTGAACGACTGTTAAGCTCCAAGGCTTGGTCCCTTCCCGGAGCTGTCCATGCGTCGCCGCGTCCTTGCCATCGCATCCTCCCTCGCCCTGCTGGCCGCCCCGGCCTTCGCGGCGCCGCACACCACCACCCTGCCCCCGGCGTCGCTGGCCACCGCCGCACAGCTGCGCGATCAGGCGCTGGCCGACGACACCGGCTGGAAGGTGGTCGAATCGCTCACCACCGAGATCGGCCCGCGCATCGCCGGCAGCGAAGCCGACGCCCGTGCCGTGGCCTGGGCCGAAGCCAAGTTCAAGGCCCTCGGCTTCGACAAGGTGTGGAAGGAGCCGGTGACGTTCCCGAAGTGGGAGCGCCGCAGCGAACACGCCGCCGTGACCGGCAAGAACCCGCAGCCGCTGCAGATCACCGCACTGGGCGGCAGCCCGGGCGGCACCGTTGAAGCCGAAGTGGTCCGCTTCGCCGATCTGGCCGCACTGCAGGCCGCACCGGCCGGTTCGCTGAAAGGCAAGATCGCCTTCGTCGATTACCAGATGCTGCCGTTCCGCGATGGCCGCGACTATGGCCGTGGCGGTGCGATCCGCAGCAAGGGCCCGTCCGAGGCGATCCGCAAGGGCGCGGTGGGCTTCCTGATGCGCTCGGCCGGTACCGACTCGCACCGCGTGCCGCACACCGGCATCACCCGTTTCGATGACGGCCTGACCCCGGTGCCGTCGGCGGCGCTGTCGGTGCCCGATGCCGACCAGCTGGCGCGCCTGCTGGCCCGTGGCAGCACCACGGTGAAGGTCGCGCTGGATTGCGGTTGGGATGGCACCGCCACCTCGTACAACGTGATCGGCGAGATCACCGGCCGCAGCCTGCCTAAGGAAGTGGTGGTGATTGGTGGTCACCTGGATTCATGGGACCTGGGCACCGGCGCGGTGGATGACGGCGCGGGCGTGGGCATCACCATGGCCGCAGGCCACCTGATCGGCCTGCTCAAACAGGCGCCGAAGCGCACCATCCGTGTGGTCGCCTTCGCCAACGAAGAACAGGGCCTGTACGGCGGCAAGGCCTACGCCGAGGCGCATGCCAAGGACGTCGCCCTGCACCAGCTGGCTGCCGAGAGTGACTTTGGCGCCGGCCGCATCTACGCCTTCAATACCGGTTCGCCGAACCCGGAAGGCTCGCGCGAAGCGACGAAGCAGATTGCCGAAGTGATGAAGCCGCTGGGCATCGAGTACCAGGCCGACAAGGGTGGCCCGGGCCCGGACGTCGGCCCGCTGGCCGCCAAGGGCGGTGCGTGGGCGTGGCTGGCGCAGGATGGTTCGGACTACTTCCACCTGCACCACACCGCCGACGACACGCTGGACAAGATCGACCCGAAGGCGCTGGCACAGAACGTGGCCGCCTACACTGTGTTCGCCTACCTGGCGGCGGAAGCCGATGGCAGCTTCGGCAGCGAGGCCAAGGCGACCACGCCACCGAACGAGTGAAATTCTGAAGGCGGAAGACGCTGAGTTGCAGGCTCAGCGTCTCCCCCTCTTTCCTTCAGCTGCGAACATCCCCATACAGACAATCCGTTTTCTTGGAAAGTACGCGTGGAAGGATTCGAACTGCTCGACCAGATGGATTTCCACTTGGGTTTCCATAGCGCGTACCCGTTCTGGCTGGGACAACGCGTCAACATCTATGATCCCGAACAGAATCAATGCCTTCTCGGCATCATTCCGGAAGTGAAGGCGTGCCTGCAAACCGAACGATTCAATGCGGCAATTTGCGTCAACGGTTTGATGCTACTGAATGTGCGACACCTTTCGCAGACCGCGCCAGATATGGGCATTTCAGGTGATTTTGATCAGTCTGCAATATGGATGGATCGACACTTGGATTACGCCAATGCACTTCAGCTGTGCTTGGAATCGGAGTCGATAAAGCATCCTGACTCCTACGAAGTCTCCGCCACTGCAACCCGGGCGAAGGAGATATGCAAGGTCGGATTCCTCGACGGCCGCCCCGTAAACGTCAGCTTTGGCACGGCTCGCACCTTGACCACGGTCATGCATGCGCTGTCCGGATGGGTAGCTGGAGGCGCCCTTGCGCCTTCTCCCCTGGAAGCACCCGGATGGAGAATTCCCCACGAAGTAGTTCATGTCGAAGCTGCTCGGTTTGCGCTGCAGAAATTCGCGCTCATAGCACGCAACGAACATCACGTCACATGGCTCTCCTATCTGCTCAAGGCCAAAACCGCATACGCCGACAACGACTATAGGATGTCATTCGTCCTCTCATGGTTCATCATCGAGTCCTCTCTCCGGTGGCACTGGATGATCGAGAACGAGGAGAACGCTAGATCTCGCGAAACCTGGAAGATCATCGACGATCTTTGTGCAGGGAAACTGATCTGCGACGAACACAAGCGTGCCCTCACGTCTTTGCGGAAGCTGAGAAACGAACTCATGCACAATCCCGCCGACACCGTCTGCCAGCCAATTCAATGTTACGAGGCTGGACAGATCGCGTGTGACCTTGCGCTGCTCGGCACCGACGTGGACCTCGTAACATCGTGGCGCACCAAGGTGCAGTTCTGAACCAAATGTTGCTGGAGAAGCGTCCCCGGCTCGTTTACTTCCCAAGCCGAGGCACTTCCAACTGGACATGCAGACGTGGACTCGAATCACCCTAGCCTGTCTGCAGCTCTCACCTCACGCGGCGACTGGCCCACTGCGCCAACAGCACGGCCGTGGCCGAGGCCACGTTGAGGCTTTCCACCGCACCACTGCCGGGAATCGAGACCTGCAGATCGCACTGGCTCGCCAGGCCACGGTCCATGCCTTCGCCTTCAGCGCCCATCACGTACACAAGCCGTTCCGGCAGGGACGCACGGAACACGTCGTCGCCACCATCAACGAGGGTCGCGGCCAGCCCGAAGCCGGCCGCACGCAGCTGTGCCATCGCCTCTGCGGTCTCCGGCAGCTGCACCAGCGGCACCGCCTCGGCACCGCCCTCGGCCACGCGTGCGGCGGCACCGGACAGCGCCAGCGTGCTGCCGGCCGGCAGCAGCAGCGCCTTGACCCCGAAGTGTGCGGCCGAGCGCAGGATCGCGCCGAAGTTGTGCGGGTTGCCGACACCATCAAGCCACAACGCCAGCGCCGGACCTTCGCCCAGATCCGCCAGCCACTGCGCCAGCGGCACGACCGGCGCGCGCAGCACGTCGGCCACCAGGCCTTCGTGGTGCGTGGTAGCGGCCAGCTTGTTGAGATCGCCCTCTTCCACCACGCGATAGCCCACGCGGTTGGCCACGCACCACTTCAGCACCGGCTGCATGCGCGGAATCAGCGCGTCCACCAGGTACAGCTTGCGCAGCGCCTGCGGGCGCTTGGCGAACAGGGCCTGCACGGCGTTCCAGCCATACAGGCGCAGTTCGTCGTTGCCACGCCCCGGCGGTGGCGGGGTGCCGCCCTCACGCGGTGGCAGCGGGGTGGCCCGCGGCGGTCGCGACGACGGGCGGCGGGCGTTCTTCCAGGGATCATTCACTACGGGACAACTCCAGCTTGCGTTGACGCCAGAAATCGGCGTTCTTGATGCCCAGGGCATCGGGGTCGAAGATCGGATCGAGGCCGAGCTTCTTCTGTCGTTCGTAATCACGCAGGGCCAGCATGGCCGGCTTCTGGATGATGAGGATGGCAATGATGTTCAGCCAGGCCATCAGGCCCACGCCGATGTCACCCAGCGCCCAGGCCAGGGTGGCGTTATGGAACGCGCCGAACACCACCATGCCGATGATGCCCAGGCGCAGCAGCAGCACGGTCAGCGGGCGCTTCTTGTTGTGGTTCACATAGCTGAGGTTGGTCTCGGCCATGTAGTAGTACGCCATGATGGTGGTGAAGGCGAAGAAGAAGATGGCGATGGACACGAACGCCGAGCCCCAGCCCGGCAGCACGGCTTCAACGCCGGCCTGCGCGTAGCCTGCGCCTTCCGGGATGCCGGCCAGGCCCTGGAAGATCGGCGCGGCGCCGGGCACCGGCGAGTACACATTGTAGGTGCCGCTGGCCAGGATCAGGAACGCGGTGGCGGTGCACACCATCATGGTGTCGAAGTAGATGGCGAAGGCCTGCACGTAGCCCTGCTTGGCCGGGTGCGAGACTTCCGAGGCGGCTGCAGCATGCGGGCCCGAGCCCTGGCCGGCTTCGTTGGCGTAGATGCCGCGCTTGATGCCCCACTCCACTGCCAGGCCCATCATCGCGCCGAACGCGGCGTGGGTGCCGAAGGCGCTCTTGAAGATGATGCCGAACATTTCCGGCACGCGGTCGTAGTTGATGATCATGATGACGATGGCCATCAGGATGAAGCCGGCGGCCATGAACGGCACCACCACTTCGGCGAAGTTGGCGATGCGCTTGACGCCACCGAAGATCACCACGCCCAGCAGCAGCGCGACCACGATGCCGATGCCCAGCTTCAGCGCCTGCACCGACTCCATGCCGAAAGCCTGGCCATCGAGCGGACCGCACAGCGCGGTGCCACGGCAGGCGTTGATGATGCTGTCGGCGATGGCATTGGCCTGCACGCCCGGCATCAGGAAGCCGGCAGCGATGATCGTGGCGATGGCGAAGGCCAGCGCGTACCACTTCAGGCCCATGGCCTTTTCGATGTAATACGCCGGGCCACCGCGGTAGCGGCCTTCGGCGTCCTTGGTCTTGTAGATCTGCGCCAGGGTGCATTCCACATACGACGTGGACGCGCCGAGGAAGCCCATCACCCACATCCAGAAGATGGCACCGGGGCCGCCGAAGGCGATGGCGGTGGCCACGCCGGCGATGTTGCCGATGCCCATGCGGCCGGCCATCGACATGGCCAGGGCCTGGAACGAGGACACGCCGGCGTCGGATTTCTCACCCTTGACGGTGAGGCGGCACATCTCGACGAAACCACGGATCTGCATGAAGCGCGTGCGCAGGCTGAAGAACAGGCCGGCGGCCAGGCACATGAAGATCAGCGCCTTGCTCCAGATGATGCTGTTGATGAAATGTACGGTAGCTTCCACGCGCGCTCTCTCCAGTCGGCGGGTTGTAAGGACGTCCCGTCGGCTGGAGGGGACCGGTCGATTCTCCCTGATCGAAGGCCGCTGCGGTAGCGCTGTTTTGCAGGGCCGAGCCCATCCTCGGCTGCCGTCAGGGGCCCAAGCCGAGCATGGGATCGGCTCTACAGCGGCCCGCCCGCGTGTTCAGGGCAGCTGCGTGCGCACCCGGGCGAAGCGGCGCAGGTCGTGCAGCTCACCCCGCTTGTAGATCGCGCAGCGATCCACGCCCTCTTCCTGGAAGCCGTTCTTTTCCAGCACCCGTGCCGAGCCGAGGTTGAAGTCGACCACCCCGGCCTGCAGCCTGAACAGGCGCAGTTCGTCCATCACCCACGGCGCGAACAGGCCGACCACGCGGGTCATCAGGCCCTGGCCCCAGTAGGCCTGGCCCAGCCAGTAGCCAAGTTCAGCCATATGACCGCGCTCGGCCACGCCCTGCTGGGCGCCGACACTGCCGCAGGCCTGGCCGTCGATCTCGATGGCCAGGTTCAGGGTGCCGGGGGCCAGTACGCGGCCGGCGAGGAAGGCCTCGCCATCCTCGCGCGTGTACGGGTACGGGAAGCGATCACGCAGGCCCCGCGACACCTCGGCGTCGTTGGCATGGCGCAGCAGCGATTCCAGATCATCCGCGCGCCAGGGGCGCAGCTGGAAGCCATCGCCCCGCAGCAACGTGGTCGGATCAGGCATGGCCACCCACCGAGGGCGATTCCGCTTCCTGCTTCTCCAGCTCGCGTTTCACCGCTTCCGGCGAACGGGTGTACGGGGCCAGCCGCGCGTAGAACGCCGGCACCACGAACAGCGACAGGAAGGTCGAAAGGGTCACGCCGAAGATGATCACGATGCCGATCGTGCCACGGCTGGCCGAACCGGGGCCACCGGCCACCACCAGCGGGATCGCGCCGACCACGGTGGCGATAGAGGTCATCAGGATCGGGCGCAGGCGCACCATCGCCGATTCGATGATCGCCTCGCGCACGGTTCTTCCGTCGTCGCGCAGCTGGTTGGCGAATTCGACGATGAGGATGCCGTTCTTCGCTGCCAGGCCGACCAGCATGACGATGCCGATCTGACTGAACAGGTTCACCGTGCCACCACTCACCCACAATCCGACCAGCGCACCGAGCACACCCAGCGGCACGGTCAGCATGATGGTGAGCGGGTGGATGAAGCTTTCGAACTGCGCGGCCAGCACCAGGTAGACCACCAGCAGGGCCATCGCGAAGGTCAGCAGCACTGCGCCGCCCGCACTCTGGTACTCGCGCGATTCGCCCTTCCAGTTCACCTGCGCATACTGCGGCAGCTCTTCGCGCGTGACCTGCTGCGCCCAGGCGATGGCCTCACCCAGTGGATAGCCCGGCGCCAGGCCAGCGTTGATGGTGATCGAGCGCAGGCGGTTGAAGCGGTTCAGGGTGCCGGCCTCGGCCACTTCGCTCAGCGTGACCAGGTTGGACAGTGGCACCAGCTCACCGGAGGTGGCACGCACGCGGATCGCGGCCAGGTCGGCCGGGCTGGCGCGTCCATCGCGACCGGCCTGCACGAGCACGTCGTACTCCTCGCCGTTGTCGACGAAGGTGGTGACGCGGCGCGAACCCATCATGGTTTCCAGCGCCGATCCGATCGCGGTGACCGGCACGCCGAGGTCGGCCGCGCGCTGGCGGTCGATGTTGACCCGCATCTGCGGCCGCGTTTCCTTGTAGTCCGAGTCCGGGCCGACCAGGCCCGGATTGTCGGCCATGCGCAGCAGGATGCGGTCGCGCCACTGCGCGATCTCGGCGTACTCCGGCCCGCCCAGCACGATCTGGAACGGCTGCCCGCCGCTGCGCACCAGGCCACCACCGACCTGGGTACGCACGCGCACGCCGCGGATGGTGTCCAGTTCCTTCTGCAGCTCATTGGCCACATCCGGCGTGCCCTCGCTACGCTGGCGCCACGGCTGCAGGAAGATGCTGACGCGGCCGGTGTGCATTTCCTCGCTGGCGCCCCAGCCGCCCGGCACGCGCGGGTTGGCACGCACGATGGGTTTGTCCGGGCCGACATGCGGTGCCAGCATCGCTTCCACCTGCTGTACCTGCTGCACGGTGTAGTCGTAGCCGGCGCCCTCCGGGCCGTCGATCATGATCTGGAACGAACCGCGGTCTTCGGCTGGCGCCAGCTCCGACGGCAGCAGCTTGAGCAGACCCCAGCTGGCAGCCAGTGCGGCCACCATCACCAGCAGGTAGATCCAGGTGCGGTCGACATGGTGGTCGAGCACGCGGCCATAGCCCGAGGCCAGGCGCTCCAGATTGCGGTTGATGAAGCCATGCAGGCCACGTGGTGCCTGCCCGGTGTGCGGCTTGAGCAGCTTGGAGGCCATCATCGGCGTCAGCGTCAGCGCTACGAATGCGGACAGCGCCACCGCTGCCGCCAGCGCCACCGCCAGTTCGCGGAACAATCGTCCGGTATTGCCTTCCAGGAAACCGACCGGCAGGAACACCGCCACCAGCACGGCGGTGGTGGCGATCACCGCGAAGGCAACCTGCGTGGTACCGCGTTTGGAGGCCACCAGTGGGGGCTCGCCCAGGTCGATGCGGCGCTGCACGTTTTCCACCACCACGATCGCGTCGTCCACCACCAGGCCGATACACAGCACCAGTGCCAGCAGGGTCAGCAGGTTGATCGAGAAGTCGAACGCGTACAGCGCGATGAACGCCGCCACCAGGCATACCGGCACCGTCACTGCGGGAATCAACGCCGCGCGGAAGCTGCCGAGGAACAGCCAGATCACCGCCAGCACCAGGATCATCGCCTCCACCAGCGTGGCGTAGACGCGGTCCACGGCGGCTTCGATGAAGGTGGTGTTGTCGAACGCAACAAAGATCTGCGTGCCCTTGGGCAGCGACAGCGCCACCCGCTCGGCTTCAGCGCGCGCGGTGCGCGCCACGTCCAGCGAGTTGGCGGTGGAGGTCTTGACGATACCCAGGCCGATGCCCGGCTCGCCGTTGCTGCGGTAGTAGGCGCGGCGCTCGGCCGAGGCCAGTTCGATCTTCGCCACGTCGCCCATGCGCACCACATAGCCATCGCGGCCCTTGCCCAGCGGGATGGTCGCGAAGTCTTCCGGCTTGATGTAGTTGCGCTCCACGCGCAGGGTGAAATCGCGGTCGGTCGACTCGATGCGGCCGGCCGGCAGTTCCACGTTCTCGTTGCGCAGCGCGGTTTCCACGTCGCCGGTGGTCAGCCCGCGTGCGGCCAGCTGGTCGCGGTCCAGCCAGATGCGCATTGCATAGCGCTGGCGGCCGCCGATGCGGACCTGGGCCACGCCGTCGAGGCTGGAGAAGCGATCGACCACGTAGCGGTCGGCGTAATCGCTCAGCTCCAGCGTATCCATGGTCGAGGAGACCATGTTGAACCAGATGATCGGGTCGGCATCGCTTTCGACCTTGGCGATTTCCGGCGGCCGCGCTTCTTCCGGCATGCGGTCGGCGACACGGCTGACCGCATCGCGCACGTCATTGGCCGCCGCTTCGATATCGCGGTTGGAAGTGAACTCGATGCTGACCTGCGAGCGGCCGTTGGTGCTGCGCGCATTGATCGTATCGATGCCTTCGATGCCAGCCAGTGCATCTTCCAGAACCTGGGTGATGCGGCTTTCGATGACCGCCGCCGAGGCGCCGGTGTAGTCCACCGACACCGACACGATCGGCGGATCGATGGCGGGCAGTTCGCGCAGGGTCAGGCGGGTGAAGGACATCACGCCCAGCACCAGCAACAGCAGGCTCATCACCACGGCGAACACCGGCCGCTGGATGGAGATGTCGGACAGTTTCATCCGCCGTGGCCCTCGGCCGCGACCGGCGCCGGCGCGTCAGCCGGCTTCGCACCGCTGGCCGGTGCCGCATCCTTGGCCGCGACCTTCAGGCCCGGGCGCAGCTTGCCGGTGCCATCGACCACGATGCGCTGGCCCGCTTCCAGGCCCTGCTTGATCTCGACCACGCCGGCACGGCGTGCGCCGGTGATCACGTCCACGCGCTCGACGCTGTCGTCGGCGGTGATGCGGTACACGAAGGTATCGCGACCGACCTGCACCACGGCGATTTCCGGAATCACCAGCGCCGGGCGCTCGGGGTGGAACAGGCGCACATCCAGCAGCATGCCCGGGCGCAGGGCATGGTCACCGTTGGCGAAGTCGGCGCGCACGGTCACCGCGCGGGTGGCCGGATCGATGCGTGCGTCGATGGTGCTGACCACGCCCTCGAAGGTACGGCCCGGCCACGCCACGCTGGTGGCACTGACCTTGTCACCGACGCCCAGCGCGGCCAGCTCCACTTCCGGCACCTGGAAATCGATGTGCATGTGTTCGATGTCATCGAGCGTGGCGATCACCGTGGTCGGCGTCAGCAGTGTGCCCGGGCTGACCTGGCGGATGCCGAGTACACCGGCGAACGGCGCACGCACGCGGCGGTCACCGATGTCCGACTGCATCTGCGCCACGCGCGCCTCGGCGGCATCGCGGATCGACTTCTGCGTATCCAGCGTGGCGCTGGAGACCAGCCGCTGCGTGGCCAGCTCGCGCTGGCGCTTGTACAGCTGGTCGGCCTCATGGAAGGTGGCCTGCGCCTGCACCAGCGCGGCCTCCTGGGCCTGCCCGCGCAGGGTTACGATCGGCGCACCGGCCGCAACATGCTGGCCGCTTTCGAAGTGCACCTTCTCGACGATCTCGCTGACCTTGGCGGTGACGCTGATGGATTCGCGCGCCTTGGCCGTACCCAGTGCCTGCAGCGTGTCGTTCCACTGCGTGGACTGCACGACCTGCGCGGTGACCGGCACCGCTTCTCCCTGCCGACGGGCGGCGGCCTCCTGTTTGCCCGCGCACCCGGCCAGCACGGCCAGGCAGAGGCCAAGGGCCAGGGTCGAAGCGATGCGAGCCAACATGAACGGTCCTGAGTGATCCACGGCCGCCGAGTGTAGGCAAGCGCCCACAGAAGCGATATGTGCCAAGCGTTTACCGGCGTGGAACCGGCGTCGCGATAGCGCCGTGAACCCGTTCCGTGCAAGGCTGGCAGCAGCGGTGTCGGCATGTGTCGAGGTGTATCCAGCCGTGCACCGCAGGCGTTGCCATCGTAGAGTCGAAGCTGCCCGGCAGAGGGCGTCGGGCGGGGACGGATCCTGGCGGGGATCCGGCCCCGGTTTTTTTCACCCGGCGGATCAGTACCGGTAGTTCACCTTCATCCACAGGCTGCGGCCCGGCTCGTTGATGCGCACCGGGTCGGCCGGGAAACCGAAGTCGGCGCTGCCGGCCAGGTTCAGGTGCTCGCTGTAGGCGCGGTCGAACAGGTTGTCGACGCCCGCACTGAGCTGCAGCTGCGAACTGAAGCGGTAGGCTGCGTTGAGCCCGAAGGTGGCGAAGCCGGCACTCGGCCCCAGGTCCTGCGCGACCACATTGCCCTGGCCATCGGCGACGCGATGCTGGTGGGTCACCGCGCGCAGCAGCGCACCGGCACTCCAGCGCTCGCCTTCCCAGTTCGCGCTCAGGCGTGCTTCCAGCGGTGGCATCTGCGGCAACGGACGCTGCTGGTCGCGGTTCTCGCCCCAGGCATAAGCCAGCGTGCCAGCCAGCTTCCACTGCTCGGCCAGGCTCACTTCCAGCCCGGCTTCGGCACCGGCGATGCGCGCATCGACGTTGCGGGCCTGGCTCATGCCCATCATGCCGCTGCCGTGGTAGGTGAACAGGATGTCGTCCTGGATCTGCCCGGCGTACGCCGAAACCCACGCCTGCACGCGCGGCCCCTTGTACTGCAGGCCGACGTCGAGCTGGGTGGTGCGCTCGGGCTGCACGCCGGTGAACGCGTTCACTGCACCGGCCGGGCCATGGTTGGGCGAGAACAGCTCCCAGTAGTCGGGCATGCGCTCACTGTGACCGAGGCCGGCGTACCAGGTCAGGCCATCGGCCAGGTCCTGCTCGTAACGCAGGAAACCGCTGCCGAGCCATTCCTTGCGCGTCTGCCCGGCGGTCGGATTGGGCCGGTTGCCCATCATTCCGCGGATCGATTGCCGCTCATCGCGGGCGCTGGCACGGTCGATGCGCAGGCCACTGATCCAGCGCTGGTCGGTGCCGGCGCCCAGGGTCAACTCGGTGAACACGCCGTAGCGGCGGAAGTTGGCATCGGTCTCCCAGGCGGCCTGGCGGTAGGTGTCGCGGCCCATGCCCATGCGGCCACGATGGCGGCTGTCTTCGCCATCCACACCGGCCACCAGCTGCACGTCCTGCCAACGCCACTCGGAACTGACCCGGCCGCCTTGGGTACGGCGGTCCACGTTCGAGGCCATCGGCATCGGCATCATGCTGTGCGGGTTCGGCGTGCGCAGCGTGTAGTTGTCCATCACGTGGTCGGCTTCGTTGTAGTACACGTTGGCCTGCAACGTATCCCACGCACCGGGCAGGTTGCGCTTCTCGAAGCGCGCGGCATAACTGGTGCGTTCGAACGCAGCACCGTCCATGCCGCGCCCGGCGTAGCGCGCGATGGCATCGCCGGCACCGGCGGAGATTTCCAGCAGCGTGTCGGCATCCGGCGTCCAGCCGATGGCCACGTCACCGTTCCACTTGCGCCACTTCGACGGCACCACATCACCGTGGCCGTCCTTGTAGTCATCGGCCTCGGAACGGTTGCCGCTGGCGCGCACGTAGCCGGTCGGATTGCCCAGGGTCAGGTCCAGCACCTGGTCATTGCGGTGGCGCGAACCAGCCAGCGCACTGGCATCGGCACGCAGCCCCGGTTCCTCGAAGCGCGGCGTATCGCGCTCGAAACGGACGGTGCCGGCCGAGGCTCCTGCGCCCCAGCGCACGCTCTGCGGCCCCTTGATGATGGTCAGCCGGTCGAAGCTCTCCGGCGCGATGTAGGACAGCGGATTGTCCATGCGCGACGGGCAGGCACCGATCAGGTTGCCATCGTTGCTGAGGATGTTCAGCCGCGAACCGAACATGCCGCGCAGCACCGGGTCGCCGTTGGTGCCGCCATTGCGGATGGCGGAGAAGCCGGGGACGGTCTTCAGGTAATCGGCACCGTCGCTGGCCGGCACAGGCTGCCGCGGCAGGCGCGGATCGGTCACCCAGTGCAGCGGCGAGGACGGTGCGGCGGCGGTGACCACCATCGTGTCGAGGGTGCGCGCCTGCTCGGCAGGCGCAGCATGGGCCAGTGACGCGGCCACGGCCAGGCCAAGGGCAACCGGCAGGCGCGCGCAGGCGCCCGCGGGGCGGGAAGTCATTTTCATCGGAACAGCTCCAAAGTACGCACGCGCGCACGGCGCCCGGTCAGGCGTCGTGCGGCAGATTCGATAGGGACATCAGCGGACGATGGAGAGGCGCGGCGGCCCACGTGCGGCATGCGCCGGCCAGCGCAGTGCCGGCAGCACCTGTTGCGACCACGGGAACACCAGGCGCGGCCGCCACAGCAGCGGCAACAGCAGCACCAGCACCGCCAGCCACGGCAGCAGGCGCATGGCCAGCACGCAGTATTCGCAGGCTTCGCCGTGCATGGCGTGGGGGTCGGCGGGGCGGTTGGGCGCTGCCGGCGCAGCACCGTGCCGATCGTGCCCGGCCATGGTCATGCCGTGCATGTCATGGCCCATGGCGGCGTGGTCCATGCCTGCCATCGCGGCGTACTCCATCGGCGGCGCCTGCAGCGCGCGGCTGACCAGTGGCGCAAGCACCATCAGCAGCGTCGCCAGGACGGCGAGCTGGAGCAGAAGGCGCTGCGGGCGGGACAGGCGGGTCACCCCGCTAGTGTAGATGCGGGTCCAGGGTTGCTCGTGCGACGAACGGTCGCAGGAGAGGGTTTATCGGCAGGGCTTGCAGCCCTGCACCCGCTGAATCAACGTCAACGTCAACGTCAAAAGCGGGCAATCCGTGGGATGGCGGGGTGGGTCCGGTTGCGGGAGACGCCGTAAACCCGTCCCTGGGGGCTTGGCCGCGGCATCCATGCCGCGGACACTCCCGCAACCGGACCCACCCCGCCTTCGACAGATTTCTGCGATCTGTCGTAGATCCACGCCATGCGTGGATGAATCTCCATCGGAATCGAATATTTCAAATTGGAATCGAAAAGAATCCACGCATGGCGTGGATCTACCGTGTCGACCAAGGTCGACACCTACCAACAGCCATCGGAATCTGTCAGAGGTGGGGCGGTGTGGGCAGGCAGGACCGTTGGCGCCATGGATGGCGCCATCGAGCCCCCAGGGGTGAGGGCGCTTTGCTTGCGAAGCACTGCTTCGCAAGCGCCCGAACGCACAGCCGCCAGCGGCTGGGCCGGACCCCGGAGGGGGGTTTACGGCGTGTCCTGCCTGCCCACACCGCCCCGCCCCCAACGGAAGCCAGCTGTTGCTGCTGCTTCGGCTGTTGCTGTTGCTTCGGCTTTTGCCGTTGATTCGGCAGGTGCAGGGCTGCAAGCCCTGCTCGACCACCCCCTCACACCGTGATGGTCTGGGTCAGTGACTCCCACGTCGGTGGCACCGGCCACGCCGCCGCCTGGTTGCCATCCAGCACCCTGCGCAGATCGCGCGGATCAATCTGCGGTGCCAGCACGTGCACCAGCTCCAGCGCGTAATCACGCAGCACGCGGTCACGCGGCAGCACCGCCCAGGCAATGCACTCGCTGATCGGGTCCGGCGCCGGCCACGAGCGCAGGTCTTCATCGTTGGAACTGACCGCCATCTCGGCCAGCAGGCCTACGCCAAGACCCGTACGCACGTAGGTCTTGATCAGGTCCGCATCGAGCGCGGTCAGTGCCAGGTCGGGCACCAGCCCATTGGCGGCGAAGGCGCGTTGCAGCGACGAGTTCGGACGGGTCGAGGATTCGTAGCTGATCAATGGCTGGCGGGCCAGCGCGGCCAGGTCCGGGGCGCGGCCGGCGCGGTCCAGCGGGTGGCCCTTCGGCACCACCACCAGACGCCGCCAGCGGAACAGCGGCACCGCGATGCCATCGGTGGGCTCACCGCCGGCGGTGCTGATGATGGCGATATCCGCGTCACCCTGGTTCAAGCGGTCCAGCGCGTCGGCTTCGCCGGCCTGCTGCAGGTGCACGCTGACCTGCGGGTAGGCCTGCTTGATCGCTGCCACCGCCGGCGGCAGCACGAAGCGCGCCTGGGTGTGGGTGGTGGTCAGGATCAGCTGGCCCTGGCTCTCGCGGCGCTGGTTGGCCGCGTAGGTGCGGATGTTGTTGGCCTCGGCCAGCACCGCGCGGGCGCGGGCGATCACTTCGGTGCCGGCCGGGGTGACCGACTCCAGGCTGCGGCCCTTGCGCACGAACAACAGGAAGCCGAGCTCGTCTTCCAGCTGCTTGAGCTGCTTGGACAGGCCAGGCTGGGTGGCATGCACGCGCGAGGCGGCGAGCGTGATGTTCAGCTCGGCGTCGGCGATGGCAACCAGGTAGCGCAGCTGGGTCAGCGTCATGGGAGGCAGGCGGCGTGGGGCGGAAGTCCACTCTAGGGTCATTTGCCGTCACCAGCTTATAACCAAAGGTTGTTTAAGAAAGGTATCTGGTCATTTCCGGGCGTCATATGCCGGCGCTACGGTCAGCCGGCAGCCGCTGGCCTGAACAGCCAGCCCTCCCCCTTCGCCCGCCGAAGCCCGGCGCGGCCCCGTTTCCGGAGCGCTTCCATGGCCCTGTACGACTCCATCCTCGATACCGTCGGCAACACCCCCATCGTCAGGCTGCAGCGCCTGGCGCCCCCGCAGGTCAGCGTCTACGCCAAGGTCGAGTCGTTCAACCCGGGCGGCTCGGTGAAGGACCGCCTGGCGCTGGCGATCATCCTCGACGCCGAAGCGCGTGGCGTGCTCAAGCCGGGCGACACCATCGTCGAAGCCACGTCAGGCAACACCGGCGTGGCACTGGCGATGGTCGCCGCCGCGCGCGGCTACAAGTTCGTGGCCACCATGGTCGAAACCTTCTCGGTGGAGCGCCGCAAGCTGATGCGCGCCTATGGCGCCAAGGTGATCCTGACCCCGGCCGCCGAACGCGGCAGCGGCATGGTGCGCAAGGCGGCCGAACTGGCCGAACAGCACGGTTGGTTCCTGGCCAGCCAGTTCGCCAACCCGGCCAACCCGGCGTACCACCGCAACACCACCGCCGCCGAGATCCTGCGCGACTTCGCCGGCAAGCGGCTGGACTACTTCGTCAGCGGCTGGGGCACCGGCGGCACGCTCACCGGTGTTGGCGAAGTGCTGAAGGTCGCGCGCCCGCAGACCCGCATCATCGCCACCGAACCGGCCGGCGCCGCACTGTTGAAGGGCGATGACTGGAAGCCACACAAGATCCAGGGCTGGACGCCGGATTTCGTGCCGGACGTGCTCAACCGCGATGTGGTGGATGAACTGGTAACGGTGGACGATGACCGCGCGATCGCCACCGCACGCCGACTGGCTGCAGAAGAAGGCATCTTCGTCGGCATCTCCGCCGGCGCTACCGTGGCCAGCGCGCTGGACGTGGCGGCCCGTGCTGAACCGGGCGCGGTGATCCTGGCGATGCTGCCCGACACCGGTGAACGCTATTTCTCCACGCCGCTGTTCGCCGATGTGAATGAGGGTTCCGACGACGACTGGCTGGCCGGCCTGCCGTAATGCGATCCGCCGGGCATGGCCCGGCGCTACCGACGTCCGACTGCAGGTAGCGCCGGGCCATGCCCGGCGTGCGCCCTGCTTCAGCCTGCGTGAAGGCGTCGCCCGCCATCGTGCGTGAAGGCCGTCGGATCGCAGCGCGTGAGACGGTCATGACGCAGTATCGATGCCCTGTCCCCTACCGTGGGAACAGCCGGCGCAGACGCTGCGCGGATCACCTCACAGGCAGGAGACGGACGCATGAAGATCGAAGTTTGGCAGGGCGACATCACGACCCTGGCGGTGGATGCGATCGTCAACGCGGCCAATGAAACACTGCTCGGTGGCGGCGGTGTCGACGGTGCGATCCATCGTGCCGCGGGCCCTGCGCTGCTGGCCGAGTGCGAGCAACTGCCGGAGCTGCGCCCGGGCGTGCGTTGCCCGACCGGCGAAGTGCGCGCCACCGACGCTTATGCATTGCCGGCGCAGCATGTACTGCACACGGTGGGCCCGGTCTGGCACGACGGCCAGCGCGACGAACCGGCATTGCTGGCCAACTGCTACTGGAAATCGCTGCAGCTGGCCGAGTCGCTGGGCGTGCAGTCGATCGCGTTCCCGGCGATCAGCTGCGGCGTGTATGGCTATCCCCTGTACCAGGCCGCGCAGATCGCAGTGACGGAAACACTGGCGTGGCAGCGCAGCCATGCACAGCCGATGCGCATCGTGCTGGTGGCGTTCAACACTGCCACGGCAAAGGCCTACCAGCAGGCGTTGAGTGCCGCCGGGCAAAGCACGGACAACGAACCGCGCGGGTCGGTGCTGCCGCCGCTGGGCGATGCAGGCTTCGCCGCTGCGCACTGAACCACAGCGCTGCAGGTAGAAGAAAAGGCCGGGCATTGCCCGGCCTTTTCCGTTGCATCGTTGTCGTCATCCACGCGCGGCGTGGATCACGCTCAACGGCTGGCAGCTTCCACCGCAGCAGCGGCGTCATCGGCCACAGCAGCGGCAGCATCGGCCGCGGCACGTGCCGCCGAGGCCGCAGCACCGTCGGCGCTGGCACCCTCGACCTGCACGCGCACTTCCACCATGCCCGCACCGTTGTTCAGGCTGGACACGTCCACGGTGTAGTGACCGGCCGGCAGGGTCTCTTCCAGGCGCGAATTGGTACCGCTGCCACCGTCATCATCGGTCAGCTCGACGTCGCCGCCGACCACGCGCAGCACGGTATCGACCTGGCTGGAAACCGCATCCAGGCGCACGTCGGCCGGGCGATCCAGGGTCAGCAGGAAGCGGCGGCGGCCGTCGTTGTCGAGCATCGTGTACACGCTGCCCGACTTCGGCAGCGCTGTGCCATCGCGTTCCACCAGATTGCCGGGCAGTTCGATGCGGTTGGCCGACAGGGTGAACATGCCGCTGACGCCGTCGCCCAGACCGCGTGCAGTCAGGGTGTACTTGCCCGGCTTCAGTGACAGGGTCAGGCGCGAGTTGGTGCTGTCCCCGCCATCGTCATTTTCGGCGTCCACGCCCTGGCCCGACAGCTTCAGCACCGGATCGAAGACATCCGACACCAGGCGGATCTCGTACAGGCCGGCCTTGTCCACCTGCAGGGTGTAGTCCTGGGAACCACCGGCCAGCATGTCGACGATCTCGCCGCTGCCCGCCAGCGGCTTGCCGTCGTACGGCACCAGCTTCTCGGCGCGCAGGCGGTACGGACCGTAATCGGTCGAGCCGTTGGCGTTGACCGCTACCTGGTAGGTGCCGCCACCGTTGGCACGGAAGGCCAGCGAGACGTCGCCCTCGCGCTCGTAGCCGGTGTTGCTGCTGGCCACCAGGCTGCCGTTGTTGAAGACGGCGATCGAGCCGCTCAGCGAGCCGGTCAGCTTCAGCCCAACCAGCTGCTTGTCTTCCAGCTTGATCTGGTAGAGCTGGTGATGGCTGCCGTCGTTGTAGTTGATGCCGCTGCGCGAGGTGATCTCGCCGGACACCGGCTTGTCGAAATCGAGCGACGCGGCCTTGCCTGCGTCACCACCGCCGCCGAGACGGTTGCAACCGCCGGCGACCAGGACCGTGGCGACGGCCAGTGTGATTGCTGCCAAACGCATGTTGTTTCTCCTTGGCCTTCCATGTGGTTCCCACGCACCGGCCGGGCGCGTGGGGGCGGAAACGATACCCGCAAAAGCAAACGCCGGCGTGATGCCGGCGTTGCCCTGTTCATCCAGCGATGGGACGGATCAACCGTTCCACTTGCCCAGCGCGGCCAGGCCGTTGTCCTTGGCGCGCTCGTACACGGTCTTCTGGGCAGCAGCGTAGTTGCCCTTCATGTCCTTGGCCCACAGCTTCAGCGCGGCCTGCTGCATGGCGCGGCCGTAGGAGAAGCTCAGCGGCCACGGCAGGTTGCCCAGCTGGTTCATCGCGTTCAGGTGCTCGGTGGACTGCTCGTCGCTCTGGCCACCGGACAGGAACACCACGCCCGGCAGGATGGCCGGCACGGTGCTCTTCAGGCACATCACGGTCGACTCGGCCACTTCCTCGACGTCGGCCTGCTCATCGCAGCCCTTGCCGGAGATGACCATCGAGGCCTTCAGGATGGTGCCTTCCAGCAGCACGTTCTGCTGGTACAGGGCGTCGAACAGCGAACGCAGGGTGGCTTCGGTGACTTCGTAGCAGGTCTCGATGTCGTGGTCGCCGTCCATGATCACTTCCGGCTCGACCATCGGCACCAGGCCACATTCCTGGCACAGCGCGGCATAGCGGGCCAGCGCGTGGGCGTTGGACTCGATGCAGGTGCCCGACGGAATGCTTTCGCCGATGTTGATCACCGCCCGCCACTTGGCGAAGCGCGCACCCAGCTTGTAGTACTCCTGCAGGCGCTCGCGCAGGCCGTCCAGGCCTTCGGTCACCAGCTCGCCCGGGCAGCCGGCCAGCGGGTGCGCACCCTTGTCCACCTTGATGCCCGGAATCATGCCGTGGTCGGCCATGTACTTGGCGAACGGCACGCCGTCCTTGGTCGACTGACGGATGGTTTCGTCAAACAGGATGGCGCCGGAAATGTGCTCGTTGAGCTTCGGCGTGGTCAGCAGCAGTTCGCGGTAGGCACGACGGTTCTCCTCGGTGTTCTCGATACCGACGCCAGCGAAACGCTTGGCGATGGTAGCGGTGGATTCGTCGATCGCGATGATGCCCTTGCCCGGGGCAACCATGGCCTGGGCGGTTTCAGCCAGCTGTTCGATGCTCATGTACTTCCTGTGGCGGGTGCGGGAAAAACGTAAGTATAGCCCCGCCGCCCGTTGCGCCGACGTGCAGGCCAGTCTGGAAACGATTCCAATGTCCGCACCGGACAGGCGATGTCCTGTTGCGCCGGGTCAGAGCCCCTTTGCGGATCTGACCCTGGGTCGGATCCGCACGGCGGCTCCGACCCGGGGCCGACGGGGTTTACAGATCGCCCAGGCCGCTGGCGCGGCCGTCTTCACCCACTTCCAGCAGGCGCAGGGTGTTGGTCGCGCCCAGGGTTTCCATGTGCTCACCGCTGGTGAACACGACGCGGTCACCGGCCTGCAGCAGTTCGGCTTCCACCAGCAGGCGGATGCTGCCGCGCGCGGCTTCGCGCGGGGTCAGGCCACGGCTGTCGAAGTTGATCGGGAACACATCGCGCATCAGGGCCATCTGGCGGCGCGCGCCGTCGTGGCGGGTGACTGCGAACACCGGCGCCTTGGCGCGGAAGCGCGACAGGTAGCGGGCGGTGCCACCGGATTCGGTCATCGCCACGATCGCACGCACGCCCACGTGCTGCGACAGGAACATGGTGGCCATGGCAATCGCCTGGTCGGCACGTTCCAGATTACGCGGCGAGGCGTTGAAGTCGGTCTCGGTCTGGAACTGGCGCTCGGCACCCAGGCAGATACGCGCCATCGCTTCCACCGCCTTGACCGGGTACGCACCGGCAGCGGTTTCAGCCGACAGCATCACCGCGTCGGTACCGTCGATGACCGAGTTGGCCACGTCCAGCACTTCGGCACGGGTCGGGATCGGGCTTTCGACCATCGACTGCAGCATCTGCGTGGCGGTGATCACCACCTTGTTCTGCGCCAGCGAGGCCTTGATGATCTTCTTCTGCAGGCCCGGCAGCTCGGCATCGCCGATTTCCACGCCGAGGTCGCCACGGGCCACCATCACCACGTCGCTGGCCTCGACGATCTCTTCCAGGTTCTCGATCGCTTCGGTGCGCTCGATCTTCGACACCAGCGCAGCATCGCAGCCATGCGAGCGGGCGATGTCACGGGCGTCGTTCATGTCCTGCGCGTTGCGGCAGAACGACACGGCGATGAAGTCGACACCGATCCTGGCGACGATGCCGATCAGCTCCTTGTCGCGCTCGGTCAGTGCGCCCAGCGAGAGGCCACCGCCCTGCTTATTCAGGCCCTTGCGATCAGACAGCGCGCCGTCATTGAGCACGGTGTTGATGATGCGCTCGCCCTGCACCTCGACCACCTGCAGCTGCATCAGGCCATCATCGAGCAGCAGGACATCGCCCGGGCCGACGTCCTGCGGCAGGCCGAGGTAGCTGACGCCCACCTGGGTCGCATCGCCGGGGCCGGCGTTGGCGCTGGCGATCAGGTCGAAGCGGTCACCCGCCTTGAGCTGCACCTTGCCTTCGGCGAAGCGCTCGATGCGGATCTTCGGGCCCGGCAGGTCAGCCAGGATGCCCACTTCCACGCCCACGCGGGCCGCAGCGGCACGCACTTCGGCGGCACGCTTGGCCTGGCCGGAGGGATCGCCGTGGCTGAAGTTGAGGCGCACCACGTTGACGCCGGCGCGGAACAGATCCTCCAGCACGCCCGGCGGATCAGTGGCCGGACCGAGGGTGGCAAGGATCTTGGTGCGACGCTGACGCTCGAACATGGTGAATGGGCCTCTCCCGATAAAGAACGGAAATTAGCACATCCTTCACGCCGCATGTATACGGTTACAGCCTTGTGCTGCCTGACTTCGCGGGTCATGGAGCGGACATCGGCCGGACATACGCTGGCGCAGGCAGTTCTGTAGAGCCGAGCCCATGCTCGGCTGGGCATAGGCCGAAGCAGCCGAGCATGGGCTCGGCTCTACAGGAGCCTAGGCCAACAGCGTCGTCAGCTGCGCCGGCTCACGGGCCAGCTGGCCGGCACCGGCTTCGGTGAGTTCGACCTCACCGCCGAAACCCCACAGCACACCGACACTGCGCAGACCGTGGTGGCGTGCGCCTTCGATGTCCATGCGGCGGTCGCCGATCATCCAGCACTGCGCGGGCTGCACCTGCAGCCGACGCAGCGCCTCGCCCACCAGCTCCGGCTTGTGGCTGCGCGAGCCGTCCAGGGTCGAACCGACGATCTCCTCGAACAGCCCGCCGAACGGCAGGTGGGCGAGGATGCGGCGCGCATGCGGCTCGTTCTTGGCCGTGACCACCGCCAGGCGGTGGCCACGACCGTGCAGCATGCGCAGGGTGTCTTCCACCTGCGGGTACACCGTATGCTCGCGCCAGCCCTCGGCGTCGAAGCGCTCACGGTAGTAGCCCACCGCCTGTTCCACCCGCGCCGGTTCAACGAACAGCGGCGCGAAGGTGGTCCGCAGCGACGGACCGATCCAGCCCAGCAGCGTCTCCTGCGGCGGCACCGGATGGTCCATCTTCTGCAGCGCGTAAGCGATGCAGGCGGTGATGCCCACCTGCGAATCGATCAGCGTGCCATCGAGGTCGAAGAACAGCACATCCTTGCCGCGCTCGGCACTCATGCGCCGCGCGCGTCGAGTGCGGCCACCGCCGGCAGGGTCTTGCCTTCCAGGAACTCCAGGAACGCACCGCCGCCGGTGGAGATGTAGCTGACCTGCTGGGCGATATCGAACTTGTCGACCGCGGCCAGGGTGTCGCCGCCACCGGCGATGGAGAATGCCGGCGAGCTGGCGATGGCGCGGGCCAGCGCTTCGGTGCCCTTGCTGAAGGCTTCGAACTCGAACACGCCGACCGGGCCGTTCCAGACCACGGTGCCGGCCTTTTCGATCAGCTGCGCGTACTGCGCAGCGGTCTGCGGGCCGATGTCCAGGATCAGATCGTCTTCGGCAACCGCGTCGACCGCCTTCACTTCGGCAACCGCGTCCGGCATGAACTGCTTGGCGGTGACCACGTCCACCGGCAGCGGAATGTCGGCGCCACGCGCCTTGGCATCGGCCACGATCTTCTTGGCGGTATCCAGCAGGTCCGGCTCGTACAGCGACTTGCCGACGTTGTAGCCGGCGGCAGCAATGAAGGTATTGGCGATGCCACCACCGACGATCAGCTGATCGACCTTGCCGACCAGGTTGGCCAGCAGTTCCAGCTTGGTGCTGACCTTGCTGCCGGCGACGATGGCCAGCAGCGGCTTGGCCGGTGCATCCAGCGCCTGCGCCAGCGCGTCCAGTTCGGCCATCAGCAGCGGGCCACCGGCCGCCACCGGGGCGAAGCGGATGACACCGTGGGTGGAGGCCTGCGCACGGTGCGCGGTGCCGAAGGCATCCATCACGAACACATCGCACAGCGCCGCGTACTTCTTCGACAGGGCTTCATCGTCCTTGCCCTCGCCGACGTTCATGCGGCAGTTTTCCAGCAGCACCAGCTGGCCCGGCTGCACGTCGACGCCGTCGACCCAGTCGCGCACCAGCGGGACCTCGCGGCCGAGCAGCTCGGACAGGCGCTGGGCGACCGGCGCCAGCGACTCGGCTTCGCTCCACACGCCTTCCTTCGGGCGCCCCAGGTGCGAGGTGACCATCACCGCCGCGCCCTGCTCCAGCGCGCGCTTGAGCGTCGGCAGCGAAGCGGTGATGCGCTGTTCGGAAGTGATGCGGCCATTCTCGATCGGCACGTTCAGATCCTGGCGGATCAGCACGCGCTTGCCGGAGAGGTCGAGGTCGGTCATGCGGACGATGGACATGGGCAACTCTTTGGCTCAGGGACGGGATGCCGGGGTACGGCAGACGGCCATTGTATCGGGTGCGGGTGGTGGGAGGGTCGATGCCTGCGGCAGGCAGAGGCGCACAGCAAATGCAACAGCAACAGCCAAAGCGCTGGCGCTTCGTGGTGTTGTGGGTGGGCCGGGGCGGTGTGGGCTCGCGGGGGACGCCGTGAATCCATCCCTGGAGGCTCGGGCGCGCCATCCATGGCGCTTACGCCCCCGCGAGCCCACACCACCCCGGCCTCGACAGGTTCATGAGGCGGAGCGGACGGCAAAGGCAAGAGCGGTTTCTGATGTCGGAGAAAAATGTAGAGCCGAGCCCGTGCTCGGCTGGGTCTATCGCGAACAGCAGCCGAGCGTGGGCTCGGCTCTACAAAGAGCGCCCTGCCAAGCAGCTTTTGCTCTTCTTTTTTTCTTTCCGTGGGTGGACGCACACGGAAATTGTCAGAGGCCGGGCGGGGTGGGTTCGCGGGAGTGTCCGCGGCATGGATGCCGCGGCCAAGCCCCCAGGGTGAAGTGACCCCCGAGACTTGGACGGGGTCAAGCGGCCGATTGGGCCTGCTCCCGGTACTTTACCGGGCTCAGGCCTTTCAGTTTCAGTTTGATGCGCTCTTCGTTGTAGTACTGGATGTATTCCACCAGCCCAGCCTCCAGACTCTCGATGCTGTCAAAGCTGTTCAGATAGAAGAACTCCGACTTCAGCGTCCCGAAAAAGCTCTCCATTGCCGCATTGTCCAAGCAGTTGCCACGCCGGGACATGCTTTGCTTCAACGAGTGCTTTTCCAGCATGTGCCGGTAGTTTTCATGCTGGTACTGCCAGCCCTGGTCAGAATGGATCATGGGGCGCTCATCCGGGGAAAGCTTGCTGATGGCCTCCTCCAGCATCTGACCCACCAGATCGAACACGGGCTGGCGCTTGATCTGATAAGCCACGATTTCACCGTTGTAGAGGTCCATGATCGGCGACAGGTACAGCTTCATGCCCTGCACCTTGAACTCGGTCACGTCAGTCACCCACTTCTGGTTGGGCCGCTCGGCCTGGAACTCACGATTGAGGTCATTGCCAACCACAATATTGGCCGCTCCCTTGAAGGCCCGATAGCGCTTCACGCGCACGCGCGATTTCAGGCCCATCTCCCCCATCAGGCGCTGTACCCGCTTGCGATTGGTCCGATGGCCCTGATTGGCCAATTCCAGCGTTACCGTGCGATAGCCATAGCGCCCTTGGCTTTGATCGTAGATTGCACGGATGCGCTCGCGCAGATCTGCCTCGTCCTGATCCGGATGGGCCAGGACATGGTTCTGGTAATAGAACGTACTGCGTGACAGCTCTGCCGCTTCGAGCAGAAGCGACAGCGTATGAACCTGCCTCAATCCTTGGATGGCTTGCGCTTTGCGTCTCGCGCCGCCTGCTCTTCCCGGATCAAGGCATCGAGTTTTTTTAGGTAGTCGGTCTCCGCGCGCAGATAGGCGACTTCCTTGAGCAGCTCATCGCGGCTCATATCCTCAGGTGGCTTGGACGAACGGGTCTTTTTCATCGGCTTTCGGGGCGGCGGCAGGGGCGGTGCCAACGCTTGGGCACCGCCCTGAGCATACAGGCGCCGCCACTGCCCCACTGCGCCGGCATCACCAATCTGAAAGTAGGTGGTGGCTTCGCGCCCGGACATGCCGTCCTGGCTCATCTTCTCCAGGACAGCCAGCTTGAACGCGAGGTCATAGGACCGGGCCTGGCGGTGAAACCCGCGCCAACCGTGCAGCCGATAGGTCGCCACCCAGCGCCTGACCGTGGAAAACTCCAGGCTGTGGCGACGAGCAACGGCTTTGACCGATGTGGAGGTCTTGCAGGCCTCTTTGGCGACCTGCAGTTTGAAACGCGCGTCGTATCTGTTCATGTATCCCTCGGGGTTGGATCTGGTGTCCAACTCCCGGGGGTCACTTCAGGGACGGGTTCACGGCGTCTCCCGCGAACCCACCCCGCCCGGCCAAGCACGGCTTTTGCTTTACGCGACCAACCGCCCACCCACGAGGGGCTGCGCCGTTCGCCGGAACCTACGCCGAAGGCGCCGGCTTCTGCCGAAGCAGACTGACCGCCAGGCCGCCCACTACCAGCACACCCAGACCCAGCAACGCCCACAGCAACCACGACTTCCAATCGTGCTGCGGTTTCAGCGCCGCGTCGCCGGCCAGCGGCTCCGGGCTGCCTTCCAGGCGCGCCAGCGTCGGCTGCCACGACGGGTCGTTGCGCAACCGCAGTTCCTCGATCAGCACGCCAATCGGCGCCTCCGTGCGGCGCGCGGTCGAGCTGCCCACCGCCAACGCGTAGGGCGCCGCGCCCTGGCTCAGGAATACCAGTACTTCGGGCTGGTAACCCAGGCGCAGAGTCGGTGCGGTGGCCGTTTCGGCCGGGTTCGCCACCAGCTTCCAATAGCGATCCCGATGCACCCCGCCCAGCGGCTGCGCGGCCGATTGCTGCCGTTGGCCCTGCGCACCCTGCTGCAGCTGATAGGCAATCCACGGTGCACTGCGGCGCTGCCATTCCGCGCTCTGGTCATCGCGGCTGAACAATGTCCACTGCACCAGGCTGTTGTCGGTGCTGGCCACGTCGGCACGTGCCGCCGGGAAGCGGCCATCCATCTCGAAGGTGTATTCGCCCTTGCCCTTCGAGGTCGGTTCCAGCGACAACCATTCCCACGGCAGCGTCGCCGGTGCCGGCGGCAGCTCGGCCAGTACGCTGCGCAGCGTCGGCAGACGCGCATCGCCTTGCGCCAGCACGCGCAGATAGCGCGCTTCACCATCCACCTGCAGGCGGCGCTGCAGCAGGCGCTTGCCGGCGCGCTGCAGATCCACCAGCGGAATGTCGCGGCCAATCGCACGCCAGTGCTGCAGGTCGTCGCTGACGTCCAGCTGCACCTGAGCCTGCAACGGCTGGCCACTGTCAGCCCAATCCAGCACCAGCGCCGCCAGCGGCTGCTGGCCCAGCACACTGGCGTCGATCAGCCAGCCACCCTGCCCGCTTGCCGCCGCACCCCCACTCACGCGGGCTTCCACGCGACGCACACGGCCATCGGTATCGCGCTCGGTCAGCAACTGCAGGTCGTTGCGCTGTGCTTCGGCCAGTGGCGGCAACGCGAACCACGGCAGCTCACGCTGCACCGGCGGCTGTGCCAGCGGCTGATCCGGCGCCAGCAAGGCCGACGGCAGCGATTGGCCGGCGGCATTGAACACCTGCACATCGCCCAGGTCCGCACTGCCGGCGCGACGGTAGATCGCCGGTTCCAGCACAACACGGTAGGCACCCGATTGTGCGCTGGACAACGTAAGCGGCCACTGTTCGGCGTACTGGGTACGGTAATCGGCGGCCTGTGCGGTGACGGCGGCCAGCATGCCGAACATCGCCGGCAGCAGCGCCCTGCTCCACGTCTTCATTATTGTTTTTCCTCCACGGTCGGCGCCGCGCTCGGCGGTGCCGGTGCCAGATAACCCACGACCGTGCACAGCAGGCCGTAGGCGATGAACGATGCAATGCCCAGCAGGTTGCCCAGGTGCTGGCGATCAACAATGACCAGTTTGGCCAGTACCACACCCATCAGCACGGCACCGACCATCCACAACACGCGCTGGCCGCGGCGCGAACCCCATACCCAGGCGATCACGCCGAGCACGCTCCACAGCACGGTCAGGCTGGTCTGCGCCAGGCTGGAACGCATCATCGACGAACTCCACGACAGGCCGCCCCACTGATGCACGCCGTGCAGCACCAGGCTGGTCAGCGCAACGAAGGTGGCCAATGCCAACAGCGGCAGCCGGATCTTCACCAGTGCCTGCGGCGCCTGCCCGCTGTACAGCCAGCGCGCCAGCAGCGCCAGGCTCAACCACTGCCCCAGCTCGGCCGGGTTCAACACCGGCAGCCACAGCAGCGGCGCTGCGTCCCCCGGCAGCAACTGGCCGAACAGCCAGCCTGCGGACAGCAGGCCGAACAGCACGCACTGCAACGGCAGGCGCACGCTGTCGAAGGCAGCCCCCAACGGCCAGCGCAGTGCATTCCAGCGCCACAACGACAGCGCCGCCATCAGCAGCCACGGCAGCGTGAACAACAGCAGCGTCCAGCCCTGTGCCAGCCCGGCCTCGCCGCCGCCCCACAGGGCCAGCAACGAAAGCAGCGACGGCCACAGCAGCCACCACAGGAACTGCGCGATGCGTGCCACGGTGTTGCCGCCCTGACGCAGGCACAGCAACGTACGTACGCCCAGCGCCGCGAACACCGCCCAGGCCAGTGCGCCATAGCCGGCGAACGGCTGCTGGTGCGCATCGCTCTGCATCAGCGCCAGCGGGAAGCCCAGGGCCAGCATCGCCAGGGCGGTTACGCCCAGCGCGCGTGCCGGCTGGCGGCGCTGCATTTCAGCCGCCAGCCAGGCCGTGGCCGCGACCAGCACCAGCAACGCATCGGCCTGCGTGCGCTGCGGGAAGAAGCGGAAGATCTCGTGCACCAGACCGCCCAGCCACCACAGCAGGCCCCACAGGTAGTAGACCAGTGCGATCTCATGGCGCTCCCTGCGCTGGTAACTCCACGCCGACGCGAAGCCGGCAATGGCCAGCAGCAACGCGCCGATGGCAGTCGGGTTGAGCAGGAAGCGTGCGTCTTCGAGCCAGTGGTCGGCGCCGGCCACAAAGGCGAACGCAGCACCGATCTGCAGCAACGCGCCGGACACCTGCGGCAGCCAGCGTTTCTGGCGCAGGCCCAGCCAGGCCAGGCCCGCACCTTCCAGCGCGAACACCGCGCCGGTGGCACGCGCAGACAATGCCAGTGGCACCGCCAGCGTGGCGAAGCCCACCGCCAGCACCGCATGCGACTGCGCCAGCACGGTGTAAGACGCGCGCGCGATCAGTGCCCGCGCCAGTACGGCGTAGATCGCCGCCAGGCCCAGCGCGCACAGCGCCAGCGTCATCGGCTGCTCGTGCAGCATGCCCGCCTGCATCGAGAAGGCGACCAAGGGCGTGCCGAACACCAGGCTGCCGTCGACCAGATCACGTCGCCCGGCGGGCTGCCGGCGCGCGTACAGCAGCGGGATCAACAGGTAGAAGGCGAAGAACAGCAGCAGGAACGGCTCGGTGCTGCTGAACTTGTCCGGCGCGTACTGCAACACGCCCCAGAACGTGCCGATGCCGAAGGTAAAAGCGAAGCCAAGCAGGTTCAGCGCACGCCACGGACGGAACCAGGCAATGGCGAAGATGCCAGCGTTGAGCACCGCGTAGTAGCTGAACAGCCCCACGTGGTTGCCACTGCCGGTGGACAGCCACAGCGGCGCCATGAAGCCGGCGAGGATGCCCAGCACCGCCAACGTGCGCGAGTTCTGCACCACCGCCAGCACGCACAGGCCGGCCACCAGCGCGATCGAACTGGCGAAGGCAAACCCGGGGTTGAGCAGCTCGAACCGTTTGAATGCGGCGAAGATGGTCAGCAGCAACACGCCAATGGCACCGCCCTGCAGCGCCAGTGCGAACAGGCGCCGGCGCTCGCGCTGGTGCCAGCCGAACGCCAACAGGCCCAGCGCCCCCACGGTGACACCGGCCAGGCGCAGCTCGATCGGCAGCACCAGCCAGCCCTGGTCGCTGACGTACTTCAACAGCGCGGCAACACCGGCCAGCAGCACCAGCATGCCGATCTTGACCGGCACGTTGCCCTCGGTGAACCAGCGCTTGACCGCTCCGATGCCGCGCTCGATGAAGTTGGGCAGCGCCGGCTCGGAAGGCAACGGCGGCTGCAACGGCGCGTGTGGCACCGGCGGTGGTGCGACCGGGCGCGGCACCTCCGTTGCTGCAGGCACCACTTCGCGCACCGGCGGCGGCGTTGGCTGGGACGGAGGCGGTGCGGCAGCCGCCACCGGCCGCAGGAACGGCGGATCGGCGCCGGCCGCAGGCATGGGCGCAGCCCGTTCTGGCGCAGGCTCGGCTGCAACCGGCCGGACGGCCGGCGCGGCGGCCAGGGCACCTTCCAGCGCGGCCACACGGCGGCGCAGGCCGGCAATCATCACCAGCGCCACCACCAGCAGCAGCGGGATGGCCAGCAGGACCAGTACCACCAGGGCGATCAATGCTTCCATTGCATGCTTCCATTGCAATCCCGCGCCCCAGCGGCAGCGGTCGACCGGCCCATGCTACGACAGGGCTGGCCCCATAAACGACGAACCCCGGCCAGGCCGGGGTCCGCGTGCGATCTTCGCCGGCCTTACTTGGCGGCGACGACCTTGGCCATTTCCAGGCACTTGTTCGAGTAGCCCCACTCGTTGTCGTACCAGGTGACCAGCTTGACGAAGGTGCCGTCCAGGGCGATGCCGGCCTCGGCGTCGAACACCGAGGTGCAGGTCTCGCCGCGGAAATCGGTGGCCACCACCTTGTCTTCGGTGTAGCCGAGGATGCCCTTCAGCGGGCCTTCGCTCTGTGCCTTCACTTCAGCGCAGATCTCGGCGTAGGTGGCTTCCTTTTCCAGCTCGACGGTCAGGTCGACCACCGACACGTCCGAGGTCGGGACGCGGAAGCTCATGCCGGTCAGCTTCTTGTTCAGTTCCGGAATGACCACGCCGACGGCCTTGGCCGCACCGGTGGACGACGGAATGATGTTTTCCAGGATGCCACGGCCACCGCGCCAGTCCTTGTTGGACGGGCCATCGACGGTCTTCTGGGTGGCAGTAGCCGCATGCACGGTGGTCATCAGGCCACGCTTGATGCCCCACTTGTCATTGATGACCTTGGCCAGCGGGGCCAGGCAGTTGGTGGTGCACGAAGCATTGGAGACGATCGCCTGGCCGGCGTAGGTCTTGTCGTTCACGCCGTAGACGAACATCGGCGTATCGTCCTTCGACGGGGCCGACATGATGACCTTCCTGGCGCCGGCATCGATGTGCTTCTGCGCGGTTTCCTTGGTCAGGAACAGGCCGGTGGACTCGATCACCACGTCCACGTCCACTTCGTTCCACTTCAGGTTGGCCGGGTCGCGTTCCTGGGTCAGGCGGATCTTCTTGCCGTTGACCAGCAGGTCGTTGCCCTGCACCGCCACGTCGGCCTTGAAACGACCGTGCACGGAGTCGTACTTGAGCATGTACGCCAGATAGTCCGGCTCCAGCAGATCGTTGATGGCCACGATTTCGATGTCGTCGCCGAAGTTCAGCACCGCCGAGCGCAGGACGTTACGCCCGATGCGACCGAAACCGTTGATACCAACCTTGATTGCCATGTTCTCAAGCTCCTGCGGCCGCGACGGGTGCGGCGGGATGGATAGGGCCCACAAGTCTAGCAAACCGGGGCTGGCCACCGCGGGCCAGCCCCGACGGGCAGCGGGCCGGCAGACAGGATTTGATCCGGATCAAAGCGTTAGCGCGATGTGAGGCCGAAACTGGTCACATCCACCCAGCAACGAGATCACCCCCATGCGCAAGACCTCCCCCCTGATCGTGGCCAGCCTGGCCGCCGCCCTGTCGCTCGCCGCCGCCCCGGCCATGGCCCAGTCCAAGGGCGACTGGACCCTTTCCGCCGGCGTGCACCAGGTGGCGCCGAAGTCGAACAATGGCTGGCTGGCCAACCACACCCTGAAGGTCGACGTCGACAACGACGTCAAGCCGACCATCACCGGTGAGTACTTCATCGCCGACAACCTGGGCATCGAAGTGCTGGCCGCGCTGCCGTTCAAGCACGACATCAACATCAATGGCCTGGGCCGCGTGGGCAGCACCAAGCAGCTGCCGCCGGTGGTGACCGTGCAGTACCACTTCAACAGCAAGGGCAAGGTGTCGCCGTTCATCGGTGCGGGCGTGAACTACACGACCTTCTTCAGCGAAGACACCACCGGTGCGCTGAAGGACAGCCGCCTGAAGCTGCAGGATTCGTGGGGCCTGGCCGCGCATGCGGGCGTGGACTTCGCGATCGGCGAGAAGGGCGCGCTGCGCGTGGACATGCGCTGGATCGACATCGACAGCAAGGTGAAGTTGAACGGCGAGAAGATCGGCACGGTCAACATCGATCCGCTGGTCTATGGCGCTTCGTACGTCTTCAAGTTCTAAAGCGGTGTGTTGAGCGCGGGGGCTTCGCCCCCGCTCCCCCGCCGCACGCAAAACCCTCGCAGCATGTTGCCCCGGTGATTGCCGGGGCTTTTTTGTGCCTGGGACTGAAGCGGTTCCGGAGCTGGGGCAAGGCGGGGAGCGGAGCCGGGACACGCCGTAAACCCATTCCTCTGCGCTCCCACTTCGGAACAGGAACGCGCCGCTCTTCAATCCACCTACCCCGCTAGAATGTGCGCATGAAAGCCCTGCACTCCCTGTTCCTCGCCGCCGCCCTGGCGCCGGCCCTGCTGTCCGTCTCCGCCCCCGCACAGGCCTGGGGCGCGCAAGGCCACCGCCTTGTCGCCGAAGTCGCCGACGCCCGCCTCAACCCCACCGCCCGCGCCGAAGTGGACCGCCTGCTGGCCACCGAACCGGACGCCACGCTGGCCAGCATCGCGCCGTGGGCCGACCAGCTGCGCGCCAAGGACCCGGGCCTGGGCCGCCGCTCGGCCGGCTGGCACTACGTCAACATCGCCGAAGACAACTGCCACTACGAAGCACCGAAGCACTGCAAAAACGGCAACTGCATCGTCGAGGCCCTGAAGGCACAGAGCGCCATCCTCGGCGATCGCAGCCTGACCGACGGCGAGCGCCTGCAGGCGCTGAAGTTCGTGGTGCATCTGGTCGGCGACATCCACCAGCCGATGCACGCCGGTTACGCCCACGACAAGGGCGGCAACGATTTCCAGCTGCAGTTCGGCAACCGCGGTACCAACCTGCACTCGCTGTGGGACAGCGGCATGCTCAATACCCGCAAGCTGGACGATGCGGGCTATCTGCCGCTGCTGCAGAGCCAGCGCGCGCCGAAGCTGGCGCGCCAGTCCAACCCGCAGCGCGACCCGCAGACGTGGGCCGAGGCCAGCTGCCGCATCTCCACGCAAGCTGGCGTTTATCCGGCCACGCGTAAAATCGGTGACGAATACACCGAACGCTACCGGCCGCTGGCCGAAGCGCAGCTGCGACTGGCCGGTGAGAACCTGGCGCAGTTGCTGAACCGCGTGCTCGGCACGCGCTGAGGAGAGTTCCGATGTCGGTCCAGGTGCAGTCGTTCTTCCACCGTGACAGCAACACCTTCAGCTACTTGGTCAGCGACCCGGCCAGCGGCGAGGCGGCGCTGATCGACCCGGTCCTGGACTACGACCCGGATACCGATGCCAGCAGTGAAGCGCCGTTGCAGGCCGCGTTGCAGGCCATCGAACAACAGGGCCTGCAGCTGCGCTGGCTGCTGGAAACCCATGCCCACGCCGACCATGTGTCGGCCGGGCGCCGGCTCAAGCAACGCTTCCCACAGGCCACGCTGGCCATCGGTGAAGGCATCCGCGCGGTGCAGGCTACGTTCGCACCGCGCTATGGCCTGCAGCTTCCCGCAGCCGATGAGATCTTCGACCACCTGTTCAGCGATGGCGAGACCTTCGCTTTGGGTGACCTGCGCTGCCAGGTGATCGCCGTGCCCGGCCACACCAGCGACAGCATCGCCTATCTGATCGACAATGCGCTGTTCACCGGCGACTCGCTGTTCATGCCCGACGGCGGCACTGCCCGCTGCGACTTCCCGGGCGGCGATGCCGCGCAGTTGTACCGCTCGATCCAGCGCCTGCTGGCCCTGCCAGATGCGACGCGCGTGTTTGTCTGCCACGACTACGGCCCCGGTGGCCGCGGGTTCGCCAACGAAACCACCATCGGCCAACAGCGCGCGCACAACATCCACGTGCACGACGGCGTAGCCGAGGCAGAGTTCGTCAGCGTGCGCCAGGCCCGCGATGCGACGCTGGAAGAACCGAAGCTGATGCAGCCCGCAGTGAAGGCCAACATCCAGGGCGGGGCCTGATCCACTCCGCTGCGCCCGCCGGGCATGGCCCGGCGCTACCCCGGTCATCGCGAGCGATCATTTTCCCTGCGTGCGCACCACGTGCTGGCCCTTCACGATCTCGAAGGTAAAGGCATATTGCAGGGTGACGGCCACCGGTTCGACACGCTCGGCGCCCCGGCAGTCACCGCGATTGGCAGGCACCTTGCCGGCCGCGAAGTGGCAGACCGCTGCGGACGAGTACTTCCACATCGCCACGGCTTCCTGCGCTGCCTGCAGCAGGGGCGCATTCTCGCCCGCAGCACCTGCCGCGCACTCCGGGCGATCGGTCAATGGCAGGCTGCGCTCGACGTCGCCGTTGGCATCAACCACCACCTGCAGGCAGATGGTGGTCGGCGCCAGTTCCGCGCGCGGGTCGCGATCACCGACCTCCGGGTCCGGTGCCGCGTACAGTTGCGGCATCCGGTAGCCCTCGGTCGCACCCAGCGAATACACCTGCAGCTGCCCACTGCCGCCGCCCGTCTGCGGCTGCAGGCGCTGGTGACCGACATTCTCGCTGCGGGTATCGACGGTGGTCAGGCGATCCTGGGTTGCACACCCCACCAGCAGCGCCGCCATCATCAACAGCGGCGCGAACAGCGGCGCGGACTTCACTTCGCGTCCTCGGTGTCATCCATGGCGTAGGTGATCGGAATGCGTACGGCACCGGCCACCGGCTTGCCGTTCTTCACCGCGGGACGATAGGTCCAGCTGCGCGCGGCGGCGACGGAGACGGCGTCGAACACCCCCGGATTGGTCGCACTGAGTACCCGCACATCGGTCGGATGGCCCTGTGCGTCCACTTCGATGCGCAGATTGACCACGCCTACCTGGCGTTGCTCGAAGGCGGACTTCGGATAGGACGGCGGCGGCATCTTGTCCACCTGGATCGGCCGGTCCAACCCCGCCTTGGCCGCATCGTCCTGCGCATGTTCGAACGGCTCGACACCGATCCGGGTGCCACCGGCCGCACCGCTTTGGCTGGCCCATGCCACCGCCCCCATGCCCACACACAACCCGACCACCAGCACCTGCCCGGACACCCACGGCAATGCCTTCCGCTTGGACTGCTTCAACATGGCGATACGCTCCTTCAACACGGGTTGGCTGCGCCAATGGCAGACCGCGGGCGCAACCGGGTGGACCAGCTGCGCCTTCAGCAGCGTGCTGGCATAGAGGCCGCGCAGCGCAGGCTGCGGACCGATGGTGCGGGCATCGCAGGCCAATTCCTGATCGCGCAGGAAGCGGCGTGCCGCCCATGGCAGCAGCGGGTGGAACCAGAACACCGCGCGCGCCAGCAGCAGAGCGCCGTTGGCCCAGTGATCGCCATGGCGGCGATGGCTGCGCTCGTGCTGCAGGATCAGCCCCTGTTCCTGTGCGCTGAACTGCTGGTCGAATGCCGGACCGACCACGATGCGCGGCCGCCACAGGCCAACCAGGGCCGGCAGGCCGGGGTCGCCGCTGGCCTGCCAGCTGCCATCGGCGCGCGGCTTCAGTGGGCCCATCCGCCGTTCGAAACGACGCTGTGCGCGCAGGTCGCGCAGCAGGCACAGGCCCGTGCCCAATGCCCACAGCACCAGCAACAGCCCGGCCCATGGCAACGACGGCCCGTTCAGGGCATCGATGGCACCGGGCATCACTTTCAGCGGCAGCGTGGGCACCTGCTGCAACAACGCAACCTGCGGCAATGGCAGCATCAGTGCCACCAGCAGCATCGGCAGCAGCCACCAACTGCGGTAGGCCAGCCCCGCGCCGCCCATCCGCACCAGCAGCGGTCGCATTACTGCCAGCAGGACCGCGCCCACCGCCAGCCACAGGCTGGCCTGCCACAATCCGTCGAGCAGCTCAGTCATGGTCCAGCTCCTGGATCAGCTTCTTCAGTTCGGCGATGTCCTGCGCGCTCAACTGGCCGCGCTCGCTGAAGTGCGCGACCAGCGGCGCCACGCGCCCCTCGAAAACACGCCCGATGAAGTCCTGGCTCTGCGCCTCCACCCATGCCTGGCGCTGCAGCAGCGGCCGGTACAGGTAGCGCCGTCCATCACGTTCGGCGGCGATCGCGCCCTTGGTCAGCAGGCGGTTGAGCAGGGTCTTGATGGTCGGCTCGGCCCAGTCGCGGTGGGCCAGCGCGGCGACCACTTCGTCGGCGCTACGCGGTGCCTGCTGCCACAGCACCTCCATCACAACGGCTTCGGCTTCGCTGATCGGGGTCATGGTTTACATCCGTAATCGACAGCCCGATTACGCGCGTAATCGAATCATCTGTCAAGCCCCTCGACTCCGGGTTCATCCCGGCTGCGCCAGCATCGATTCCTCCCGCCCCAGGCCCCGGATGAAAGCGCTGTCCAAGAAGGATTTCCCGGTCCAGCAGGCGCGCCGCTTCCTCGAACCCGGCCCGATCGTGCTGGTCAGTACCGCGTGGCAGGGCCAGCGCAACCTGATGACGATGGGCTGGCACATGGTGATGGGCTTTTCGCCGTCGTTGGTCGCCACCTACCTGTGGAATGAAAACCACAGCCATGCACTGGCCGTCAGTAGTGGCGAGTGCGTGATCAACGTACCCGGCGTGGAGCTGCTCGATACCGTGGTCGACATCGGCAACTGCAGCGGCCGCGAGGTAGACAAGTTTGCGCGTTTCGGGCTGGATGCAGTACCTGCGCGCGAGGTTGGCGCGCCGCTGGTCGGGCAATGCCATTCGTGCTTCGAATGCCGTCTTTACGACGACAGCCAGGTGCAATCGAGCAACCTGTTCATCTGGGAAATCGTGCACGCACACGTCGCGCCACGGCCGAAGCTGCCGCGCACGGTGCATTACCGAGGCGATGGGCAGTTCATGGTGTCCGGCGCGGAAGTCTCGCGTCGACGGCGGTTCAAGCCCGACATGCTGTAATGCCAGCACTCCCCCACACGCAGGACCGCCCCGCATGACCGAACACGTCACCGACCTGGACGCCGCCGTCGACTGGTTGTTTGCGCGCGTGGACGGGCCGTTGCGGATCGGAGCACCGCTGGCGCTGGGCAAGCCGCACCGGCTGCTCAATGCCCTCTACGCACGCGTCGAGCACGACCCTTCGCGGCCGCTGCAGCTGTATACCGCACTGTCGCTGAATCCGCCGAAGGCGCGCGGCAACGGCCTGGAAGCGCGCTTCCTGGCACCGTTCGCGCAGCGCCATTTCGGCGACGATTTCCCGCGCCTGGCCTATGCCGATGCGATCGCGCGCGACGCGTTGCCGGCACATGTGCAGGTGGAAGAGTTCTACATGCAGTCCGGCGCCCTGCTCGGTTCGCGGCAGGCGCAGTCCAGCTACACCAGCCTGAACTACACCCACGCCGCCGATGCGGTCGCCCAGCGCGCGCCGCAGGTGATCGTGCAGAAGGTGGCGATGCGGCCGGATGACCGTCGGCTGTCGTTGTCGTGCAACAACGACATCACCCAGGACACCCTGGATGCGATGACCGCGCGCGGCCTGCCGCGCCCATTGATGATCGCCGAGATCGATCCGCAGCTGCCCTATCTGGGCGGCTCGGCGACGGTCGATGTGTCGTTCTTCGATCTGGTGATCACCCCGCCGCCGCCGTACCCGGCGCTGTTCGGGCTGCCGCGGCAGCCGGTCGGCGATGCCGACTACGCCATCGGCCTGTACGCCAGCACGCTGGTGCGCGACGGCGGCACCCTGCAGATCGGTATCGGCACGCTGGCCGATGCACTCAGCCACGCACTGGTGCTGCGCCATACCGACAACGCCCGCTACCGCCGCGTGCTGCACGCGCTGGATCCGCAGCTGGCCAGCCACCCGCTGGTGCAGGAGATCGGCGGGCTGGATCCGTTCGAAGTGGGCCTGTACGGCTGCAGCGAGATGCTCAACGAGGGCTTCCGCCGGCTGGTGCAGACCGGGGTGATCAAGCGCAAGGTGCACGACGACCTGGCGCTGATGCAGCGCATCGAAAATGGCAGCACGCTGTCCATCGACCACGCCACCCTGGCCGCCGAGGGCGAGTACCTGCACGGCGCGTTCTACCTGGGCTCGCCGGAGTTCTACGAGTGGTTGCGCACGCTGCCGGAAGATGAGTGTCGTGCGATCGGCATGCGCCGCATCAGCGAGATCAACCAGCTGTACGGTGGCAACGAAACGCTGGAACGCCTGCAGCGCCGGCACGCGCGCTTCTTCAATTCCTGCATGATGGCCACCGCGCTGGGTGCAGCGGTGTCGGACGCGCTGGACGATGGCCGCGTGGTGTCCGGCGTGGGTGGCCAGTACAACTTCGTGGCGATGGCGCATGCCCTGCCGGAAGCGCGCAGCGTGCTGATGTTCCGCGCCGCGCGCGATGACAAGGGCCGGCGCGAGTCCAACGTGCGCTGGAACTACGGGCACACCACCATCCCGCGCCACCTGCGCGATATCTACCTGAACGAGTACGGCATCGCCGACCTGCGTGGTCTGACCGACGAGGAATGCGTGCATGCGATGACCGCGATCACCGAAGCCCCGTTCCAGGGCGATCTGCTGCAGCAGGCACATGCCGCGTGCAAGCTGCTGGCGACCGCGCAACCGGACCCGGCGCGTCTGCAGCGCAATACGCCGCAGGCATTGGCGGCAGCGCTGGCACCGTTCCGCGCCGATGGCAGTCTGCCGGACTATCCGTTGGGCAGCGACTTCAACGAGATCGAGCAGGTACTGGTGAAAGCGCTGGGTTGGCTGAAGGCCAACACGCAGACCCGCGGCGACAAGCTGCGTACCGTCTGGGCAGCGTTGCGGCAACCGGCCGGCGACGGCGATGCGGTGTACCTGCAGCGCATGGGCCTGCAGGCTCCGACGGATTTCGCAGAGCGCCTGGACGCGCGACTGCTGCGCCTGGCGCTGGCACGCACTGCCTGAGAAAAGGGGACGGAGGGGATCAAGTCGTTCATGCACAGACGACTTGATCCCCTCCGTCCCCTTCTTTATTCATGCATGGCGCGGATCTACTGTCCGATCCTCACTGCATCCTCAAGATACAGGCGGGCAATGGGCGGATGCTCTCGATGCTCGACCTGCCACAGGTCATAGGCCGCCTGCATCGCCAGCCACATACGAGCACTGCCGAGGCCCGCAAGTTCAAGACGGTACGCGAGTTCAGCAGAGATGCCGGCGTGCCCGTTGATGATGGTCGACAGCTGTCCACGGGAATAACCAAGGTGCTGCGCCAGCGCACTGATGGACATGCTGATCGCCGGCAGGATGTCTTCGCGCAGCGATTCTCCTGGATGCGGCGGATCATGCAACGGCATCGAGCAGACTCCTAGTGGTAATCAAGGTAATCGACCAGTTCGACGTCGAGCCCACGAAAGCGGAACACCAATCGCCAACTCGCCGAGACATTCACAGCCCAGTAGCCGCTATAGCTTCCGTGCAGGGGATGCAGGCGATTTCCGGGCAGCCCCATGTCTCCAGGCAGCCGGGCTTGATCCAACTGCAGAAGCAAACGCCGCAACCGAGCCACATGATCGGCACGGACTCCGGAAATGTCGCCCCGCTCATAGAGCGCCTTCAGGCCCTTATGCCTGAAGCTGACGATCATGCAGTACCAGTGTAAGGCCACACCTTACACTCCGCAAATCCAGTATAGGTTTCTGCGCCGCGCTTGTTGACCATTTTTACTATTGAGGTTGTCTCGGCAGACTCTCCTTTTCGCAAGGAACGCAGGCCAGATGAAGAGGCCAACGCGACAGCGGCGCCGTCGGGCGGAACACGCCGTCCCCTTTTCTCGTCCACGCATGGCGTGGATCTACCCAGGAAAACGAGAAAGGCCGGCGTGCGCCGGCCTTTCCTTCATCACGCTGCGATGCTGCTTACAGCGCCTTGGCAGCTTCCACCACGTGGGCGGTGGTGATGCCGAAGTGCTTGTACAGCTGGTCGGCCGGGGCCGAGGCACCGAAGGTGTCGATACCGATCACGGCACCGTCCAGGCCGACGAACTGACGCCAGAAACCGGTGACGCCAGCTTCCACGGCCACGCGCTTGCGCACGGCGTTCGGCAGCACCGATTCACGGTAGGCCGCATCCTGGCGCAGGAACACGTCGGTGGACGGCATCGAGACCACGCGGGTCTTGAGGCCGGCCGCATCCAGCTGGGCCTTGGCTTCGGTGGCCAGCGAAACTTCCGAACCGGTGGCGATCAGGATCACGTCCGGAGTGCCGGCGGCATCGGCCAGCACGTAGCCACCGCGCTCGATCTGGGCGATCTGCTCGGCGTTGCGCGGCTGGTGCGGCAGGTTCTGGCGGCTGAACACCAGACAGCTCGGGCCGTCCTGGCGGGTGATCGCGGCCTTCCAGCTCACTGCCGACTCGACCGCATCGCACGGGCGCCACACGTCGTTGTTCGGGATGTAGCGCAGCGAGGCCAGGTGCTCCACCGGCTGGTGGGTCGGGCCGTCTTCGCCCAGGCCGATCGAATCGTGGGTGTAGACGTGGATGGCGTGGGCCGGAATCAGCGCGCTCATGCGCACGCCATTGCGGGCGTAATCGCTGAACACCAGGAAGGTGGCGTCGAACGGAATGAAGCCACCGTGCAGGGCCAGGCCATTGGCAATGGCGGTCATGCCGAACTCGCGCACGCCGTAGTACACGTAGTTGGCGTTGGCGTCGTCGCTGGCAACGGACTTGCTGCCCTTCCACAGGGTCAGGTTGGAGTGCGCCAGGTCGGCCGAGCCGCCGACGATTTCCGGCAGCAGCGGGGCATAGGCTTCAATGGCCAGCTGCGAGGCCTTGCGCGAGGCGATCGTCGGGCCTTCAGCCGCCACCTGGGCGATGTAGGCATCGGCCTTGGCAACGAAGTCGGCCGGCAGTTCGCCGTGCGAACGGCGGGTCAGTTCGGCGGCCTCGCCCGGGTACTGGCTGGCGTACTTGTCGAACAGCTGTTCCCACTCGGCCTGGCGCAGGGTGCCGGCGCCATTGGCGCGCCAGCCGTCGTAGATCGCCTGCGGGATCTCGAACGGACCGTACTCCCAGCCCAGCTGCTTGCGGGTGGCTTCCAGTTCGTCCTTGCCCAGCGGTGCGCCGTGGCTGGATTCCTTGCCCGCCTTGTTCGGCGAACCAAAACCAATGGTGGTGCGGCAGCAGATCAGGGTCGGCTTGTCGCTCTGCGACAGCGCGGCCTCGATGCCGGCCTTGATGCTTTCCGGGTCGTGGCCATCGACGTCACGGACCACGTTCCAGCCATAGGCTTCGAAACGCTCCGGGGTGTTGTCGGTGAACCAGCCCTCGACGTTGCCGTCGATGGAGATGTGGTTGTTGTCCCAGAAGCAGACCAGCTTGTGCAGGCCCCAGGTACCGGCCAGCGACGCCGCTTCATGCGACACGCCTTCCATCAGGCAGCCATCGCCCATGAACACCCAGGTGCGGTGGTCGACCACTTCCAGCTCCGGGCGGTTGAAGCGCTGTGCCAGCAGCTTCTCGGCCAGGGCGAAGCCCACGGCGTTGGCGAAACCCTGGCCCAGCGGGCCGGTGGTGGTTTCCACGCCCGGGGTCTCATGGCGTTCCGGGTGGCCGGCGGTGTGGCTCCCCAGCTGGCGGAACAGCTTCAGCTGCTCGATCGGCAGGTCGTAACCGCTCAGGTGCAGCAGCGCGTACTGCAGCATCGAACCGTGGCCGTTGGACAGCACGAAACGGTCGCGGTTGAACCAGTGCGGATTGCTCGGGTTATGGCGGAGGTAGTCGTTCCAGAGGACTTCGGCGATGTCGGCCATGCCCATGGGCATGCCGGGGTGGCCGGACTTTGCGGTTTCAACCGCATCGGCGGCAAGGAAGCGGATGGCGTTGGCCAACTGGCGACGGGTAGGCTGCGTCATGGTTCTGTCGGAATCGGGAGGCGGCCGCGGACGTGCGGGCGGCCTATTGTCCCATAGTCGCCGGGCGGGGGGTCAGTTCCACTTGCCCTGTAGAGCTGGCCGCTGGCCGGCAGCGTCGTGATCTCTGCCGGATTCCGCATGTGAAACGGGGTCGGAGCCCTTTCCTTGCGGAAAGGGATCCGACCCCGATCAGGTCACCGGCAGTGGCTCCGGACTCAGTCCTGCTGCGGGCCCAGCACCGGGCCATCGTGGGACTCGCCCTTGGCCACCAGGGTGGTCAGGGCCAGGTCGCCGGTCACGTTCAGGGCGGTACGGCACATGTCCAGGAAGTGGTTCACGCCCAGGATCAGGCCGATGCCCAGCGGGTTCACGCCCACCATCGCGCAGATCATCGCCACCACCGGCAGCGAGCCCGACGGCACGCCAGCCGTGCCGATGCCACCGAGGATGCAGACCGCCATCACCATGATCTGCTGGCCGATGCTCAGGTCCACGCCAAAGAACTGGGCCAGGAAGATCACCGTCACGCCCTCGAACAGCGCAGTGCCGTTCTGGTTGGCGGTGGCGCCCACGGTCAGCACGAAGCGCGACACGCGCTGCGGCAGGCCCATCTGGTCGGCCACGCGCAGCGCGGTCGGCAGGGTGGCGTTGCTGGAGGCGGTGGAGAACGCCATCACCGTCGCTTCCTGGGTATCGCGGAAGAACGACAGCGGCGAGCGGCCGGACAGCCACACGGCGGTGCCGTAGGTCACGATCATGTGCAGGCCCAGCGCCAGCACCACCACGCCCACGTAGGCGCCCAGGCGGATGATCAGCTCGAAGCCGAACAGCGCGGCCAGGTTGAACATGAAGCAGGCCACCGCATACGGGGCCAGGCGGATGACCAGGTTGATCAGGGTCATCGAGATTTCGAACACGCCTTCGATGGCGCGGCGCAGCGGTGCGACCTTCTCGTTGTCGGTCAGCACCATGCCGATGCCGAACATCAGCGCGAAGAACATCAGCGACAGGATCGCACCGTTATCCGATGCAGCCTGCAGCACGTTGCTCGGCACGATCGACAGCAGCATGTCCATGCCCTTCGGCGTGCCATGGATGCCAGCAACGATTTCCTTGCTGCGCTCGGCGTTCTCCGACAGCATCATCGCGGCGACCTGCGGGTCGACGCCGGCACCCGGCTTGAGCAGGTTGACCAGCACCAGGCCGATGCCCACGGCGATGCCGGACAGCAGCACGGTGTAGGCGAGGGTCTTCCAGCCGATGCGGCCGAGGGCGCGGATGTCGCCCATCTCCGACACGCCCATGATCAGCGCCGAGAAGATCAGCGGCACGATCAGCATGAAGATCAGGTTGAGGAACAGGCCCGACGCCGGGGTGGTGATGTAGTCCATTACCCACTTGGCACCGGCCTGCAGACCATCGACGCTGCCACCCAGGGCGTGCACGATCAGTCCCAGGATCAGGCCGATCGCAAAGCCGATGCCCATCTTCCAATGCAGGGGCAACTTCTTCTTGTCGGCAGCAGCTGCTGTCATGCGCGGGTTTCCTCGAAAAATGAATGCACTCTAACAAAGCGCGCAAGCGGCGCCGGTTCAGGTTCGCCGCGGTGGATACAGCGGCGCCAGGCCAGTGTCAGCGGTGATCGCCGCCGCCGACCAGTGCGGTCCGTCACGGAAGACCTCGCGCAGGCGCGTGCGCAGCGGCGCCAGATCACCCTGCCCGCCCCAGCGGGCCTGCTGCAGGTCCTGCAGCACCTGGCGCTGGGCCGGGTCATCCAACCGCGCGATGACCTGCTCGATGCGTTCAACGCCGGCCATCGCGCACAGCTGAGCTTCTACCTGATCGAAGCCTTCACCATCCAGCGCGCGGCGCAGTTCGGCCAGGCCGGCACGTCCAGTCGCCACAGCCGGCACAGCCCCCCTGCCCGCCTCAGGCGACGCCACGCGCGGGCGACGGCCACGCTGCCAGCCCCACAACAGGGTCAGCAGCCACAGCAGCGCCAGGCCGATGGCGGCGCCCATCCATAGCCACGGACGCTCGGCCAGGCCGCTGGCGCGCGGATCGGTGGCCGCGATACGACTGTCCTGGCCATCGCCCCCCGGCAGCGCAGCATCGGTGTCGATCGGCGGCAGCGGCGCAGGTGAAGCACTGCCACCGCCATTACCGGCTGCGACGGCGAGTGTCAGGTCCGGCAGCTTCGCTTCCTGTGGCTTGCCGTTGCGCACGTCCCACCACGGCAGGCGCGGCCCCGGCACCACCAGCGAACCCGGCTGGCGCGGCACGATCGAGTAACGGCGGGTGATCTTCAGCCGCGGCGTGCTGCCGTTGAAGGTCTCTTCGTACTGCGCCGGTTCGGCGAACACCTGTGCGGCGCTGCCGACGTCGGGCACCGGCAGGTCGGTGAACTGCGCGCGGGTGGCACCGTCGGCAATCGCCTCGACCACCACGTTGGCCGCCTCACCGGTACGTGCGCTGGTCGGTGCACTGGTGTAGCGCAGCTGCAGGCCCTGCAGCGGCAGCCACGGCTGCGGCGCCTGTGCCGGCTGTGCCTGTACCTGCAACGTGCGGTCGGCGCCGGTGGCACTCATCCGCCCGTCGCCGCCACCAAAGAAGTCGTCGAAGAAGCCACCGGCACTGCGCCCACTGAAACGCGCACCGGCCAGCCGAAGTGCACCGCTGCGCTCAGGAATCAGCAGGAAGCGCCGCTCGACCACGTTGTAGCGGCGGCCATTGACCTGCCGCACATCGGTGCGGTCATCGCCCACCCGCTGCAACGACGCACCGGCCGGGGTATCCAGCACCAGTTCGCCGGAGGCCAGCTGCGAAGCGAAATACAACCGCACCACCACGCCTACGCTCTGCTGCACATACGGCGTCTCGTCATCGACGACGGTTTCGATGAAGGCCACTGCGTTGCTGTCGGGGCCGGCCACGGCAGCGGCATCCACCTGCAGGGTCAACGGCGCAGTACGTACGCTGCCCACCTGCAGGCCCGGCACCACCAGTGCACCGCTACGCCGCGGCGTGAGTGCCACGCCATACAGATTGCGCTGCTGCATGCTGCCATTGCTCCACTCCACCTGACGGCTGCTGGTCTGGCCGCTGAGATCGAAGTCGGTACGCAACGGCGTGAAGTCTGGCGCGCCCTGATCGCTCTCGACATTGAGAGTGACCGTGTCGCCCATCGCGATGCGGTCGCGGTCCAGCCACGCGCGCGGCTGCGCCCACGCCAGCAGCGGCAGCCACAGCAGTAGTGCCGCCAACACCTGCAGCGGCCAGCGCCCGTGCATGTTCGTCGCCCGCGTCATCGCCCTTCCCTCTTCCTGCGTTCGTTTTCCAGCTGGAACTTGGCCCGCAGCAATGCGCCCGGATCATCCGGTACGCGCCGCATCCACGCCTCCACCGCCTGTTGCTCCTCGCGTTGGCGCGGGGTGGTACCGTCGCTGCCTGGCACGGGCTTGCCATCCTGTTCGCCCTTGCCCTCACGTGCCTGCTGCATTGCCTGCTGCATGCGCTGGCGCTGCTGCTCATCCGCCTGGGCCTGTGCCTTGGCATCCTCCACCTGTGGTGGCGCCTGCTGTCCATCGCGCCCGCGCTCGCCGGGCTGCGGGCTCGACGGGTTCTTGTCGTCACCGGGCCTGGGCTGCCCCTGCTGGCCCGGTTGCGGCTGGCCCTGGCCGGGATTCTGCTGGCCCTGCTGCGGCTGCTGGCCCTGCGGATTCTGCTGCCCCTGGCCGTTCTGCGGTGGCTTCTGCTGCCCGTTCTGCGGTGGCTTCTGCTGATCCTGGCCTTTGCCACCCGACTGCTTGCGCTTGCGCGCGGCATCGACCACGGCGCGGTTGGCGACCGCGTCGGCCATGCCGGGATGCAGTGCCAGCGCGCGGTCGTAGGCGGCAATGGCTTCGTCGTAGTTGCCCTGGCGGGCCAGTGCATTGGCCAGGTTGTACCAGCCCGCATCGCTGTCGATGCCCTCGAACTGCTTGCGGGCACTGGCGAAATCGCCATTGCGGTACGCCTGCGCACCTTCGGCCAGACGCTGGTGCTGCACCTGGTCGGCGCGCTTCCACAGTGTGCCCTTCACCGGCGGTGAAGCCGGCACGGCGGGTGCCTGCGCCTGCACATCACTCATCCACGGCAGCAGGCCCACCGCCAGCACCGCCGCCAGCAGCGCGCGGCGGCGGAAGGCCAGCAGCGCCAGCAGCATCACCGGTGGCAGCAGCCAGAACCCTTCATCACGCCATTGCTTGCCCTCGCCGGGCCGCTGCGCCGCAGTACCTTCGCGTGCATCCAGTACACCCAGTGCGCGCAGATCACTGTCATCGGCGGCAATGCGGGCATAGCGGCCACCACCTGCGGTAGCCACCGCACGCAGGCTGCCTTCATCCAGCGCAGCCTGGCGGATCTGCCCACTGCCATCCCGGTACGCCGCACCGGCAGCTGTGCCCAGGCCCAGTACCGACACCTGCAGGCCGAGGCTGCGCGCCTGCGCGGCGGCCAGTGCCGCTTCATCATCCGCCTGATCGCTCACCAGCAGGATCTGCCCCCGCAATGCCCCGATCTGGCGCATCAACCGCGTCGCCCAGTCGATACCGCGGTCGGCACGCTGGCCGTCACGTGGCATCACATCCGGCGACAACGCGTCCAGATACAACGCGACATTGCTGCCGTCATCGGTCAGCGGCGCCACGGTGTAGGCATCTTCGGCATACACCACCAGTCCCACCTGACCGCCCTGGCGGGCACGCAGCAGCGCGCCCACCTTCGCCCGCGCCTGCAGCAGCCGCGACGGCGGCAGATCGGTGGCGGTGATGCGGCTGGACAGATCCAGCACCACCAGCAGCGGCGCACTGGCCTGGAACATCGGCTGTGCCTGCTGCCGCCAGCTCGGTCCGGCCATGGCCAGCGATGCCAGCGTCCAGCCCAGCAGCACGGCCCAGGGCAGGCGTACTCGGCGGCGCGTGCCCGCAGCCAGCAGATGCGGCAACAGGTGGGCATCGACCGCTGTCCGCCACACATCGCTGCGCCGCTGCCGGTACAACGCCAGCGCGAGGATCAGCGGCAATGCCAGCAAGGCCCACAGCCATTCAGGTCGCAGGAAATGCAGCGCATTCCAGTCAGGAAGATGGGATGCCAACGCGATCATCGGCGGCGCTCCGGCCACACCCATGCCAACGCACCCAGCAACAACGCCAGGCCCAACGGCCAGGCATAGCGCTCCTCGCGCGGTCGCAGGCTTGGCCCCTTCGCCGCGATCGGCTCCAGCCGGTCCAGTTCGGCGTAGATGCCGGCCAGCTGCGCGGTATCGCGGGCGCGGAAGAACTGGCCACCGGTCATGCTGGCAATCTTTTTCAACGTGGCCTCGTCGACCGGATCCTGGTCGGCGGAAATGGGAATGCCGAACAGGCGCATGCTGCCATCGCCACCAAACGCGACGGTGTGGATGCGTACACCTTCGGCGCGGGCCACTTCCGCCGCACGCAGCGGCTCCAGCACCCCGGCGTTGCTGACGCCGTCGGTCAGCAGGATCAGCACGCGCTGTCCCTCGGGTTGGCTGCGCAGGCGTTTCACTGCCAGGCCGATGGCATCACCGATGGCCGTCTCGCGCCCGGCCAGGCCGACCACGCTGTCGCGCAGCTGGTCGCGCACGCTGGCCAGATCGGCAGTAAGCGGCGTAAGCGTGTAGGCGCGGTCGCCGAAGATCAGCAGGCCGATGCGATCACCGGCACGACGATCAAGGAAATCGGCGAGCACGGCCTTGGCCGCGGTCAGGCGATCCACCGCCTGCCCGCCCAGCACCATGTCGCCCTCGCCCATGCTGCCGGACACGTCCATCGCCAGCATCATCTGCCGGCCCTGCTGCGGCGGGGTGATGGCCTCGCCCAACTGCTGCGGGCGCGTGAGCGCGATGCACAGCGCGCACCAGCCCAGCCACAACAGCAGCGTGCGCAGCCACGACACATCAACGCGGCCGCCACCGGCCAGCGCTTCCAGTTCCGTCGCTGCATAGGGCACGCGCAGCGCAGCGCCGGGGTCGGCACGACGCTTCCACCAGCGCATCAGCAACGGCAACGGCAGCGCCAGCAGGGCCAGCGGCCACGCCAGCTGCAGGTCCGGCCATGGCCAGTAACTTGCCAGCAGGTTCATCGGCGGCGCTCCAGCAGCATGGCCAGGTAGCGCTCGCGCGCCCAGCTGCGCAGCGCCGCCACATCGTTGGCGTCCACTCGTGGGCGATAGGCACCTTCCGCCAGCAGGCTGCGACGTGCCGCGGGCAGCGTGCCTTCCGGATCCACGCGCTGCCACCAGGCGTCATCGCGCAGGGATTCACTGCCGGGCTGTGTCTGGCGTGCGGCGCGACGCAGCAGCCCTGCGATCGCCGCCAGTTCGGCAGCCGCATCGGCGGTGGTTGCCAGCTCCTGATCAAACACCTGCAACCAGCGTTGGCGGCGTCGGCGGCGCTGCCACCACAGGAAGGCCATCGCCACCAGCAACAGCAGCACCACGCCGCCGATCATCAGATAGCCCGGTGCCGGTGGCCACCATGATGGGGCCGGCGGCAGCTGCACATCGCGCAGCGGCAGGTTCGCGCTCATGCCGGCACCTCGGTGGGGGATGGTGCCAGCCAGGCATCGCTGGGCGCATCGGTGGACAGCACCTGCACATCGACGCGACGCGCTCCCAGCTGGCGCCGCAGTTCCTGCAGCGGTTCGACGAAGTGGGCCTGCCAATGAGCCTGCACCTCGCTGCGCCGCAGGTCGAGGCCGATGCGCTGTTGCAGGGTCTGGAACTGTAGCGCGGCCGACGGAGGCTGCAGTTCCAATGGATCGACCAGCAGCACCAGGCTGAGGTCATGGTGCTGGGCCAGCGCACTCCAGCGCGCAGGCGGAATACGGATGGCCTGCTGCGGATCGGCCAGCACCAGCACACGTGCACCCGGGCGCAGGACGCGACCGGCATGGTCCAGCGCGCGTTCCAGGCCAAGGTCATCGGCCGGGGGCTGCGCATACCAGCGGGTGAGCGCATCCAGCACGCGCAGCACGCCGCGCGGGCCTCCTGCCGGTGCGATCGGGGGTTCACGGTCGCTGCCACGCAGGGCGCCGATGCGATCGCCACGACGTTGTGCCGACCACGCGGCGACGGCGCCTGCACGTGCGGCCTGCACCGATTTGAAGCGCACGCGGGTGCCGAAGTACAGGGCCGGCGAGGTATCGGCCACGATCAGGCTGACCCGCTCGCGTTCGGCCTGGAACAGTTTGGTATGGGCACGACCGGTCCGTGCGGTCACCCGCCAGTCGATATGCCGCGCATCATCACCGGCCACGTACTCGCGTGACTCGGCATATTCCATGCCACGCCCACGCAGCGGTGACGGCGCCTGCCCGGCGTTGCCGGCACGGCCACGGCGTGGCGGCGGCGGACGCTGTGCAAGGCGGCGCAGCGCCACCAGTTCGGACAGCTGCGGGCGCAGCCCGTCACCGTCGCTGACGGAGGAGGCGTGGTGCAGGGATGGATCGGTCATGCGCAGGCTCAGGGTGCCGGCACCCGGGCCAGCAGCTCCTGCACCAGGCGTTCGCCATCCCAGCCTTCGGCAGTAGCTTCGTAGCTGGGCAGCACGCGATGGCGCAGCACGTCGGCAGCGACCGCACGCACATCATCAGGGGTGACGAAATCGCGGCCGGCCAGCCAGGCGCGCGCACGCGCGCAGCGTTCCAGCGCGATGGAACCGCGCGGGCTGGCGCCCCAGGCAATGCGGCGGCCGAGGCCAGCGTCATAGCGCGCCGGATCACGCGAAGCCAGCACCAGCTCGATCAGGTAGCGTTCCAGCGCCGGCGCCATGTGCAGGTCCAGCACTTCGCGGCGGGCATCGAACACATCCTGCATCGGCAGTTTTTCCGGCGCTGGTGCGGCTTCGCCCAACGCGCCGCGGGCACGCTCGCGGGCCAGGCGCAGGATCTCCGATTCGGCGGCCTGGTCCGGGTAGCCGATGCGCACATGCATCAGGAAGCGGTCCAGCTGTGCTTCCGGCAGCGGGAAGGTGCCTTCCTGTTCGATCGGGTTCTGCGTGGCCATCACCAGGAACAGCGGCGGCAGCGCGTAGGTGTGGCGGCCAACGGTAACCTGGCGCTCGCCCATCGCTTCCAGCAGTGCGGACTGCACCTTGGCTGGCGCGCGGTTGATTTCATCGGCCAGCAGGATCGGGTGGAAGATCGGTCCGGGTACGAATTCGAAGCGGCCTTCCTGCGGGCGCCAGATCTCGGTGCCGGTCAGGTCGGCCGGCAGCAGGTCCGGGGTGAACTGCACGCGGGCGAAGTCAGCCTCCAGGCGCGAGGCCAGCGCACGGATCGCCGTGGTCTTGGCCAGGCCCGGAGCGCCCTCCACCAGCAGGTGGCCATCGGCCAGCAGCGCGATCAGCAGGCGTTCGACCAGTGCCGCCTGGCCGACGATCTCGGCCGACAGGGCATCGCGCAGCTGGGTGAAGGCGCCATGCAGGCGCGAGGTGGCCGGCGCGGGCGGCGGCGAGACGGTTTCGGGCATCGGCGGTGGCAGGTTCATGGGGGCCTTTGACCGGCGCGGGACGGCACGGGTTCCCGACATCATCGCAGGGTGCCCTGCGATTGGCATCAAGAACGGCTGAACGGCGCATCCACGCATGGCGTGGATCTACGGGTGGAAACGAAGAAGGGCCGCGCATGGCGGCCCTTCTTCGTTTCGCGGGTGGCGCGGGCTCAGTTCTGCTTGGCCACGCGCAACACCTTCGGCGTCACGAACACCAGCAGCTCGGCCTTGTCCTTGTTGCGGCCACGCTTCTTGAACAGGTTGCCCAGGAACGGCACGTCGCCCAGGAACGGCACCTTGCTGATGCTGCTGCGGTCGGTGAACTCGTACACACCACCGATGACCACGGTCTGCCCATCCTCGACCAGCACCGCGGTGTTGACCTCGCGGCGGTTGATCGACGGCACCGTGCCGTAGCCCTGCAGCTCGATCAGGCGGTCGACTTCATCCTTCTTCACCTGCATGTTGAGGAACACGCGGTTGTCGTTGGTGATGGTCGGGGTCACCCGCAGTTCCAGCACCACTTCCTTGAACTGCACGTTCGGGGTGGAACCGGCGCCACCGGCAGCACCGGTGCCGCTGATGGTGACGTAGCCGATTTCCTTGCCCTGCTTGATCATCGCCTCGCGCTGGTTGGTGGTGACCACGCGCGGGTTGGAGATCACCTCACCTCGCGACTCTTCCTGCATGGCCGACAGCTCCACATCCAGCAGGTAGCCAGCGTTGAGGATCGACAGCGCCAACGAACCCGGATTGCTGGCCGTAGCCACCGGCAGGTTCCAGTTCAGGCCGCGCTTGATGGTCGGGCCACTGGGAACCGGCGCCGGGCCGACGCTGCCACCCGCCTGCCACTCACGGACCGCCTTGGCGTTGGCCAGTGCCGTATCGACCTGCGACTTGCGGGTTTCCTCGTTGGCAGCGAGGCTGCCGCTGAAGTACACGTTGTCGCGGCTGCCGCTGATGCCGAACTTCGCACCCAGCTCGCGGGCGAAGGTATCGGTGGCGATGACAATGCGGCTTTCGATCAGCACCTGGTCGACCGGGCGGTCGATCACGCCGATCAGCTCACGCATGCGCGCGATCTTCTTCGGGATGTCGCTGATCATCAGCGTGTTGGTGCGCTCGTCGGCCACGATACGGCCGCGCGAGGACAGGAAACCACTGTCTTCCTGCGACGAACCGCCACCACCGCCATTGCCGCCACCACTCCCGCCACCGATGCCCTTGGCCTCGGTCAGCGCTTTGAAGATCTGCGTGGCGCTGTGGTAGTTGATCTGGACGTAATCGGTGACCAGGTCTTCGCGGTTCTCGATGGCGATGCGCGCGTCTTCCTTCTCCTGCTCGAACTTGGCCAGCTCAGCCTGCGGAGCGACCCAGATCACGCTGCCATCGCGACGCTTGTCCAGGCCCTTGGCACGCAGCACGATGTCCAGCGCCTGGTCCCACGGCACGTTGACCAGGCGCAGGGTCACATTGCCCTGTACCGAATCGGACGCCACCACGTTGAGATTGGATTCTTCGGCGATCAACTGCAGCACGGTGCGCACCGGCACGTCCTGGAAGTTGAAGGTCACCGGCTTGCCGGTGAAGCCACGCTGCCCCACCGCCTTGGCGGCCTGGGTGACGCTGCCGGCGGTGACCGCGCCCACCGCGGCGGGCGCCTGCCGCGGGCTGATCTCCACCACGTACTCGTTGCCGCTCTGGTAGGCCAGCGATTCCACTGCACCACCGGTGCTCAGCACCAGCTGGGTACCGGCACCGGACGGCTTGGCGTCGATGCGCTGCACCGGCGTGGCGAAGTCGGTGACGTTCATCGGCTTCTGCAGGTTGGCCGGCAGTCGGGCGTTACCGACATCGACCACCACGCTGTTGCCCTGCGTACGCAGGTCCGGGACCGCGCCCTGGCCGTCGAACTGGACGATCAGGCGCCCGGCGCCATCATCGCCGCGCTTGAAATCGATCTTGGCCACCGACAGGCCCGCCGGCGCTGCCGCCGGTGCCACGGTGGCGCCCACCGGCTTCTCGGCCGGTGCGGCGGCCAGCGCCGGAGCGCAGGCCAGCATCAGCGCGACTCCCAACGCGCTGACACGGTTCAAGGTAGAGCGCCGGATGGGACGCAGCCCCTTGGCTTGGTGAAAGGTCATCGTGCTATCCCCAGTAAACGATCATTGATCTTCAAGCGAGAGCGTTGCCGGCCGTTCCAGCCAGCCGCCCGCGCCATCCGGCACCAGTTCGATCAGCTCCACGTGGTCCTCGAAGACCGCCGTGACCCGCCCGTCGCTCTGCCCAAGGTACCCACCCGGGCGTACCCGGTAGGTCACCTTGTCCGGCCCCATCACCAGCGCCACGGTAGCGGCGCCGGTGCCGATGGTACCGACCATGTCCAGTGCATCCAGCGGGAAGCCTTCCAGCGGCTCCTTGCGCCGGTTCGGATCCGGACGCAATCCGCCATTCCCCTGCTGCGGATTGGTCCAGGCATCGGTGAACGGGTCGCGCAGACCCTGTGCGGAGTATTCGAAGGTTTCGAACTGCTGCATCACCGGCAGCGGCTCCAGCGGCTGCGCCGGTCGGGCACGCTCGCCTTCCACCCACTTTTCAAGGTTCGGCGCATCATCCGGCGTGCTGGTCACATCGCGGCCGCACGCGGCCAGCATCAGCACGACGGCTGCCATCCCACAACGCGCAAAGAGGGAACGGATCACTTCTTCTCCTCCTTGCCGGCGTCAGCCGCCTGCTGTGCCTGCACCTCGGTCTCATCCAGATAGCGATAGGTCTTGACCGTGCCGGACAGTTCCAGCGCACCGCTGCGGGCGTTGCCGCTGGCCTTGTCCTTGGGCTTGAGGTTGATGTCGTGCATGGTCAGGATGACCACGCGCGGCAGCGACGCCACGCCACTGACGAACGCACCGAACTGGTGGTAACTGCCCACCATGCGCAGCTTGATCGGCTTTTCGGCGTAGAACTCCTTGACCTGCTCCTGCTCCGGCTCGAACAGCTCGTTGGTCAGGCCGCTGGACAACGCCGTCTGCGAGATGTCGATGATCAGGTCAGGCATTTCGGTCTTGCTGGGCAGCTGCCGCAACATCTGCTGCAGCACCTGTTCCATCTGTGCCAGCTGCTGCTTCAGCGGTGCCAGGTTCACCGCGCGCTCCTGCTGCTTGGTGAACTCGGCACGCAGATCGACTTCCTTCGATTCCAGGCCGGCCAGTTCCTCGCGCTTGCCACTGATCAGCAGCATCCACGCAACGAACATGATCACCAGCGCCAACAGCGAGCAGAAGACGATCTTGGCCTTCTGCGGCCAGTTGCCGATGTCGTTGAAATCCAGGTTCTTCAGATCGATTTTCTGGCTCATGCGCGATCCCCCTGCAGCGGGGCGTTGAAGGCCTGCGGCGGCTGCGCCAGGCGGCTGCCCTCGGGCTTCGGCGCAGGCTTGGCAGCCGGGGCTGCCGGCTGGTTCGGCGCGGCCGGGGTGGCAGCAGGTGCGTTGACCGGCGCGGCGGTGGGGGCGGGTGCAGCCGGAGCAGCAGCGGGCTGGCCTGCGGCCGGTGCAGCGGGCGCCGCTGCATCCGGGCCGGCGGCAAGCGGGGCCACTGCGGGCGGAGCCGGCGTTGCCACCGAACCATCGGCGTTGAGGCCTGGCGTACCGGCCACTTCCTCACTCTGCGCCGGCAGCTTCACCTTGACCACGAACACATAGGGCAGCGCCTTGATGTCGGCCAACGGGCCAACCTTGCCGTCCTTGTCCTTCTCGGGATCACGCGCTTCGATGATCGACAGTTCCGGGTTGGTCATCCAACCGGAGGTCTCCAGGTTGCGCATGTACGCCGAAACACGGGCGTTGGACTGGGTGCGGCCTTCCAGGGTCAGCACGTCGCCTTCCTGCTTCAGCGCGGTCAGCACCAGGCCATCGGGAATCGTGCGCACCAGCGCATCGAACAGGTGCACCATCTGCGAGCGCTTGGCCTGCAGTTCCTCAATGACCTTCTTGCGGGCCAGCAGACGTTCCTTCTGCGCGTCGAGGCGGTCGATCTCCTTGTTCTGTTCCTTGACCTTTTCGATCTCGGCTTCCAGATAGGCGTTGCGGTCCATCTGGCCGCTCACCTGGCGGTCGTAATAGAACCAGATCAGCAGCGACAGCAGCAGGCCACCGACAGCGGCCATGCCCAGCATTGCGTAGAACTCGCGCTGGCGTTGCTTGCGCCGCTCGGCGCGCCAGGGCAATAGATTGATGCGTGCCATCAGTCGAAGCTCCTCAGCGCCAGACCGGTGGCGATCATCAGCGCGGGGGCATCCTGGGCCAGCGCATGTGCGTTCACCTTCGGCCCCAGGGTCATCTGCGCCAGCGGGTTGGCGACCACGGTCGGCACGCCCAGCTGTTCCTCGACCATTTCCGGCAGGCCGCCGAGCACGGCGCAGCCGCCGGCCAGCACGATGTGGTCAACGCGGTTGAACTCGCTGCCTGCGTAGAAGAACTGCAGCAGGCGGCTGATCTGCTGGACCGTGGCTTCCTTGAACGGCTCCAGCACTTCCATCTCGTAGCTTTCCGGCAGCCCACCCTGGCGCTTGGCCAGGCCGGCTTCCTCGTAGCTCAGGCCGTAACGGCGCATGATCTCGTCGGTCAGCTGCTTGCCACCGAACACCTGTTCGCGGCTGTACAGGCTGCGGCCGCCGCGCAGGACGTTGAGGGTGGTCATGGTGGCGCCGATATCGACCAGCGCGACCACGCCCTCGATGGACACCGGCAGCTCGCTGGCGACCAGGGCGTAGGCGTTCTCGACCGCGAAGGCCTCCACGTCCATCACCTTGGCCTGCAGGCCCCCCAGTTCCAGGGCCGACTGGCGCAGTTCCACGTTCTCCGAACGCGACGCGGCCAGCAGCACCTGGACCATCTCCGGGTTGTTCGGGATCGCTCCGATCACCTCGAAGTCCAGGTTCACTTCCTCGATCGGGTACGGAATGTAGTTGACCGCTTCCAGCTCGATCTGGGCTTCCATGTCGTTTTCGTCGAGCTCGGCCGGCATCGGGATCACCTTGGTGATCACCGCCGAACCGGCGACGGCGGCAGCGGCCAGCTTGGCCTTGCTCCCCGAGCGGTTCATCGCACGGCGGATGGCCTCACCCACGGCCTCCACTTCCACGATGTTCTTCTCCACCACCGCGTTCGGCGGAAGAGGTTCCACGGCGTAATGTTCCACACGAAAACGGTTGCCACTGCGGGACAGCTGCAAAAGCTTTACCGCAGTCGAACTGATGTCGACGCCTACAAGCGGCGACTGACTTTTTGGGATGAGCCCCACGGTTTCTCCCCTGCCGACGGGCACTTGGACGCAAGACCTGCGCCCGAGCATTAATAACGTATTCTTAGCAAATGGCAACGGCCCTGCTGTGAAGTCCCTCACGGATTCACCATGCAGCCCCTGACTGTTCCCCTTGCGCTCCCCGGCGACGACCCCAGCCGCCACCTTGCGTAATCTATACTCTGCGACCACGAAATTCGCAATCGGAATCTGAACCCGATGACTCGACTCCGCCGCTGGCTGCGCTGGATCTTCCTGATTGTCCTGGTCCTGGCGCTGATCGGCGCGGCCGCCGTAGGCGGTCTGTACTACGCCGTGTCCTCCAAGCTTCCCGACGTGCAGACCCTGCGCGACGTGGAAATGCAGGAGCCGATGTACGTCTACGCTGCCGACGGCAAGCTGATGGCGGTGTTCGGCGAGACCCGGCGTACCCCGATCACCATGAAGGACGTGCCCGAGCGCCTGAAGCAGGCCTTCCTGGCCACCGAGGACGCCCGCTTCTACGAGCATGGCGGTGTGGACTACAAGGGCATCGGCCGCGCGGTCTGGCTGCTGGCCACCACCAACGACAAGCGCGTGCCCGGTGGTTCCACCATCACCCAGCAGGTGGCCCGCCAGTTCTTCCTCAGTTCCGAGTACAGCTACACCCGCAAGCTGGCCGAGATCCTGCTGGCACGGAAGATCGAGTCCGAGCTGAGCAAGGACGAGATCTTCGAGCTGTACCTGAACAAGAGTTTCTTCGGCAACCGCGCCTACGGCGTGGCCGCTGCCGCCGAGTTCTATTACGGCAAGAAACTGAACGAGCTGGACCTGGACGAGATGGCCTCGCTGGCCGGCATCCCCAAGTTCCCGTCCTCGGGCAACCCGATCTCCAACCCGGAGCGCGCCCGCCAGCGTCGTGACAACTATGTGCTGCAGCGCATGGCCGACCTGAAGTTCGTCAGCCAGGCCGAGGCCGACGCGGCCAAGGCCGTGCCGATGCACGCCACCGCGCATGAGCCGCCGGTGCAGGTCGATGCCCCGTACGTGGCCGAACTGGTGCGCCAGGAAATGATCGCCCGCTTCGGCGGTGACGTGGTCAACAAGGGCTACCACGTCACCACCACGATCGATTCGACCCTGCAGACCGCCGCCAACCAGTCGGTGCGCGACGGCCTGCTGCTGTACGACCACCGCCACGGCTGGCACGGCGTGGAGAAGCAGGTGCAGGTGGGTGCCGGCGAAGACGCCGCCGCCCTGGCCGAGCACCTGCGTGGCCTGTACGGCCAGGCCGGCCTGCTGCCGGCCATCGTTGCCAGCACCGGTGCCGATGGCAGCGCCACCGTGGTGCTGGCCAACCGCAGCGAGATCGTGCTGCCGGCCGGTGCCGCCAAGTGGACCAACAAGACCCCGGGCAAGCTGGTGCAGCGCGGTGACATCGTGCGCGTGCGTGCCGGTGCCAAGGAAGGTGAGTGGCTGCTGGATCAGCTCCCGCGCGGCCAGTCCGCGCTGGTCTCGCTGGATGCCCACAGCGGCGCGCTGAAGGCGCTGGTTGGCGGTTTCAGCTTCTCCGGCAACAAGTTCAACCGTGCCACCCAGGCCCGCCGCCAGCCGGGTTCGAGCTTCAAGCCCTTCATCTACGCCGCGGCCTTCGACAAGGGCTACAACCCGGCCTCGATCGTGCTCGACGCCCCGGTCGTGTTCCGCGACCGCCGCGGCAAGACCTGGGCCCCGCAGAACGACGGCGGCGGTTTCCGCGGCCCGATGCGCCTGCGTGAAGCACTGGTGCAGTCGCGCAACCTGGTCTCGGTGCGCCTGCTTGATGGCATGGGCGTGGACTACGCGCGCAAGTACATCAGCGAATTTGGTTTCGCCGAATCGGAACTGCCGCCGAACCTGTCGATGTCGCTGGGTACGGCGTCGCTCACCCCGCTGTCGGTGGCCCGTGGCTACGCTGTGTTCGCCAACGGCGGCTCGCGCGTGGACACCTGGCTGATCGATCAGGTCAATGACCGCGACGGCAACCTGGTGTTCAAGGAAAACCCGGCGATGGCCTGCCGCGACTGCGCCGGCAGCAGCGACCAGCCGGTCAACCAGGTGGTGGACGGCTTCAACTTCGGCGCCCCGGCCCCGAAGGTGGACCCGGCTGCTGCGGCCAAGGCCGAAGCCAAGGCCGAGACCCCGGCCGCGCCGGTCAACCCCGATGCCCGCACCGCCCCGCGCGCGATCGACGCCCGCACCGCCTACCAGCTGGTGTCGATGATGCGCGACGTGGTCCAGCGCGGTACCGGCGCCCAGGCCAAGGTGCTCGGCCGCGAGGACGTGGGCGGCAAGACCGGCTCCACCAACGACCACCGCGATGCCTGGTTCTCCGGCTTCGGCGGCCCGTACGTGACCACCGTGTGGGTGGGCCGCGACGACTTCCGCTCGCTGGGCTACCGCGAATACGGTGGCAAGGCCGCCCTGCCGATCTGGATCGACTACATGCGCACCGCGCTGAAGGACACCCCGATTGCGCAGAACGATCCGCCCAGCGGCATGGTCCAGGCCACCCTCAACGGCGCGACCGAGTGGGTGAAGGTGGAAGACATGGACCGCCTGACCGACTACGACCTGAACCTCAATACGCCGCAGGCCGACGCCGCCGCGTTCGATATCTTCTGAGGAAGGAACAGGTGGGTGCCAACCGTTGGTTGGCACTGCCCTTTGTAGAGCCGAGCCCATGCTTGGCTTCGGGGGACCGCGGTAGAGCAGCCGAGCATGGGCTCGGCTCTACAGGATCAACGGCACCCTTTTGCCTTGGTAGCAGCCAACCTTGGTTGGCGCCGCCTTTGTAGAGCCGAGCCATGCTCGGCTCCGGGCGCTCGCGATAGAGCAGCCGAGCATGGGCTCGGCTCTACAGGATCAACGGCACCCGTTTGCCGTGGTAGCTGCCAACCGTTGGTTGGCATCTACGCGCCATACCCACGCAGATGTCACATCCCTGCGCTACTCTGTACCCAGGTCGCAACAGGGAGTCATCGCATGCATCGCGCCCGTCAGCATGCTGCCAGCCAGACCCGCGAGCGGCGCCACCGCCTCGCCCACGAAGCCGCCCGCCTGATGGCCGAAGGCGGCATCCGCGACTACCACCAGGCCAAGTTGAAGGCCGCCAGCCGGCTCGGCATCCACGACGATGCCTCCCTGCCCCGCAACACCGAGATCGAAGACGCCCTGCGCGAGTACCAGCGGCTGTTCTCCGGGCCCCAGCACGGCAACGAACTGCAACGCCGCCGCGAGGCCGCGATGCGTGCACTGGAGTTCCTGCACGGCTTCTCCCCACGTCTGGCTGGCCCAGTGCTGGACGGCACCGCCGACGCCAACAGCCCCGTGCAGCTGCACCTGCACAGCGACGACCCGGAGGCCGTGCATCGCTTCCTGGACGAGCACGGCATCCCCGCCGAATCACGGACGCGCCGACTGCGCATGGACCGCGAACGCTGCCTGGATGTGCCGGTGTGGGTGTTCAGTGCGGAGGAACTGACCTTCGACCTGGCCGTACTGCCGTACGACGCCCTGCGCCAAGCACCGCTGTCGCCGGTGGATGAGAAGCCGATGCGGCGCGCGTCCGTGGCGCAGTTGCGGCAGGTGCTGGCCGAGGCGGAGATCACCGCGTACATCGGCGGATGACGGCAGCGCCGGCCCATGGCCGACGCGCGTAGCGGTACCTGCCAGTGGTGGGTGCGGACCGTTGGTCCGCACCGTGCTTCAGGCAATCGATTGCTGGCCGAAGAGCAGTCGAGCGCGGCTCGACTCTACAAAAGCTGCGCTACCTGCTCTGGCAGATGGCGCCCATCATGCTCCCGCTACCAGACGAAACGGGTATCGCGCAGCGGGTCGCTGAGCAACCGCGGCAACCAGGGCGCGGGGGCTCGCTGCGGATACTCCCGCATCATCTGCGCATGCATGGCCTGCAGGTCCCGCAGCAAGCCGGCCTGAAAGTAGACGTCGTTGAACGTATCCGACCACCCACTCTTCACCCGCTCACGCTCGCCGCCCTTCAAGAGCGGCATCTGGTCCAGCGGCACGTCCAGGATCGTCGCCAGTGAGGCGTTGATCTGCGCATTCTCCACAGCGGCCTTGCGCACGGGATCCAACCGATCCCGAATCTGCCGGCAGTCGTAGGGGAAGCACCCGCCTGTGACGTTGATGTAGTCAGCAATGTCCGCCAGCATGTCGGCCTTCAGACGCCACACCACCTCGCTGTCCATCACCTGCCGCACCCGCATCGTGCGCAGCGTACTCGCCCGCACGTCCTCCGGCGTGGTGAACTCGGCCCCCCGCGTGCTGCCAGCGTGGCGCACCAGCACGATGCGATGGATCGCCTCGTGGGTGACGCCCTCGATGCGCAGCGCCGCTGTATCCGGATGTATGCGCGGCGGCGGCACGCCCAGCATCTGCCACATGTACCACAGGACCAGCAGTAGACCGACGATGCACAGACCGCTCATCAGCGTCCACAGGTCCAGGTTCCGGGTGTAGTAGCGAAAGCGCGCCCGCCAGATATAGAACGTGCGATAGCTGATGAAGCCGCTTACCCATCTGTACATTGCCATCTCCTTGGCCAGGACCCCGGCGCGACGGGGTGGATTACGCGCGTCACGCCGGGGCTCCATCGCTTACCAGCCGATGCCCACACCCACGCCCATGCTGCGTTCACCGCTGTTGGTGAACGCACCATTGAGGCTGAAGGTGGCTGAGCCCTTTTCGTTGAGTACACGCTGGTAGCCCACCGCCATGGCCGATTCGCCTTCGGCATAGCCCACGCCCGCGCCGAGGCGGTTGTAGGTGGCCAAGCCAGCGGTGTTCATGGCCATGGCCGTCTGCGCGCTGCTCATCGCCGCCATGCGGTTGAAGCGCTTGTCCATCTTGTCCAGGCGGCGTTCGAAGTTGCTGATGGCACCATCGGTGTATTCGTTGGCGCGGGCCAGCATCTTCTCCAGTTCGGCGGTATCGACCTGCGGCGTGGGCGACGGCGCGTCGTCCTTCTTCGACTTCGGCCGCGGCGTGGGCGACGCGCCCTCGCCTGCCGAGGCCACCTGCGGCGAATCGCTGGCTTCCGGCGTTGGCGTGACCTGTTCGGTCGGCGCGGCCGAACCCGTGGACAGCGCACGCGACCGCGGCTGACCGTCGACGCGTTGCTCCAGCCCGTCCATGCGGCCATTGAGCTGCTGCTGCACGGCGTGCAGCTGGCCACCGTTGACGGCCTCGCGGCTACCGGCAGCGATCAGGCCGTTGGCCACGTTGGAAATGACCATGCCATTGGCGCCGGCCAGGGTGAGCTGGGCAGTGCCGTCGCTGCGGGTGGAGGGCGTTTCCTGGAAGACCGAGCGGAGCTGGGTTTCGACGCGGTCTACGCGGGAACCGGTGGTGACTACGGCGGAGTCTAAGGCGGTGAGGGCCTCATCGACAGTGCTATGGACCCCTCCTTGAATATTGTACATAGGGCCGATGACGTTGCCTTGCTGGTCCAATGTGGCTCCACCACCAAGAAACGCCAAAGATTCGCGAAGTTGCGCAACGACTACTGCGTCACTACTTCCACGCCCCCTATCTATGTTCACGATACGCCGGCGCAAAGTATCGTTGCCCACTGAAACGACATTCGCTTCGGTGGCAATCGACGTCGCTCCCAATGCAACTGCCCCATCCGCACCACTGGCGATCTGACTTGCTACACCAATTGCCACGCCCGATGTAGCAGCAACCTTTGTTCCACTCCCCAGCGCAAATCCGCCCTCAGCACCAAGAGCAACCTGCGACCCCCTACCGATAGCGACAGAGTTGATTCCAGAAGAAAGTGAGTACGCGCCAATGGCAGTTGCACCACTCCCGATTGCCTTAGCGTCACTGCCAATTGCCACAGCCAGACTCCCAGCCTCAGCACTGCTGCTTTGCGCGTCCCAACCCACCTGAACGAACTCGCCACGCTCTTCAATCTTGCGTAGAGCCAAGTTGGTCGCAAACAACTGCCCCCCATTCACCGCATCCGTGCTGGCCGAAGAGCTGATATCCCCCGCTGCCACCCCCGATACGCGCGCACCTTCCATATCCACCAAGCGACGATCAGCACTGAACTTCACCACGCCATCCAGATCCGGATCGAAGTTATCGAAGTCCGCACGCAGCGCATCCAGCTCGACCCGGTTGTCGGCGATACGCCCGTCCTGATCCGTCAGCTGCTGCGCATGCCCAGCCAAAGCCTGTCGCTGCGTTTCCACCGTGGCATTGGTCGCAAACAGCTGCTGCCCGGTCACCGCATCCGTGCTGCCCGCACTCAGCGTGCCGTTGGCGATGTTGTAGATGCGTCGCTTGGCTCCGGTCTTGTTCGCGACATCCACGATGGTCCCAGTGTTCTCCGCACCCAGACGCACATTGCCACTGGCAGATACCTGGCCCACCAGACCGCCCAAGGCATCAGCCTTCAGCACAGCGCTATCGGCCACACCACGGGCGGCATCGGCCGCCGTCTTCGCCGCGGTTGCGGCCGTGCGCACGCTGGCCACTTCGCTGTTGGTGGCATTGAGCTGCTGCCCGGTTACTGCATCCGTGCTGGACGTACTGAGCACGCCGTTGGCCAGATTCTGCAGCTTGCGCTTGGCGCCACTCTTGTTGGCCACGTCGATGACGGTGCCGGTGTTGTCCGCACCCAGGCGCACGTTGCCGCTTGCCGACACCTGCCCCACTAGGCCATCCAGTACCGCCACGCGCGCCTGCGCACCGTCCGCGGTCGCCTTCACAGCAGCCACGCTGGTGTTGGTGGCATGCAGCTGCTTGCCGGTCACCGCTTCACTGCTGGACGTACTCAAGGCGCCGTCCGCCACGTTCACCACCTTGCGCTTCAACGAGCCGTTGCCCACCGAGACCTGATTGGTTGCAGTCGTGGCTGAGCCATTGCCCAGCGCAACCGCGCCCGCATGTGTCGCACTGGCGCGATCACCGAGGGCCAATGCGCTCTGCGCCGTGGCAGTGGCCTGATTGCCCAGTGCCGAGGCATACAGGCTGCTGGCTACGGCCCCGCGCCCAACGGCCGTGGCCTGGTTGGCCGACGCGTTGCTCTGGAAGCCTAGTGCCATTGCGTGCGTGCCTTTACCAGACGCCTCATGGCCGACGGCAACGCCTCGATCACCCGTTGCGACGGCATCCAATCCAAGCGCCACCGCACCGTTGCCACTGCGGGTTCCAGCACCGATGGACACACCCGCGTTGCCACTGATCTTGTTACCCGCGTCATCCACCGTCGCGCGAGCGTCTGCGCCCATGGCGACGCTCTTGCCGTTGTAGGCTTTGGCGTTGTTGCCCAGCGCCGTACTGATGCCGTAGCTGGCCTGCTCCGCGACAGCTCCCGCGCCAAGGGCCACTGCGCTGGCGTTCAGCCGTGTAGCCGTCGCGTCGGCTGCTGCCTGCGCCTTGCTGACATTGGCGTTGGTGGCGTTGAGCTGCTTGCCCGTCACCGCCTCGGTGCTGGTCGTGCTCAGCGCCCCATCCTTCAGGCCGGTGATGCTGCGCACCGCATTGGACTTGTTGCGGACATCCAGCACGGTGCCGGTGTTCTCGCCGCCAAGGCGCACGTTGCCACTGGCCGAGACTTGGCTGACCAGGCTGCTGACCGCATTGGCCTTGGCCAACGCTGTGTTGGCATTGGTATTGGCCGTAGTGGCCATGGACTGCGCTGCCGTGGCAGTTGTCTTCGCTGCATCGGCCGCAGTTTTGGCACTGGTCACATTGGTGTTGGTAGCAGTGAGCTGTTTGCCCGTCACAGCCTCGGTGCTGGTTGTCGTGAGCGATGCGTCAGCCAGACCGGTGATGCGGCGGTTGGCATTGGACTTGTTGCGCACATCCAGCACCGTACCGGTGTTCTCACCACCCAGCCTTACGTTGCCAGCGGCCGATACCTGGCTGACCAGGCCACTGACCGCATTGGCCTTCGCCAGCGCCGAGTTGGCATTGCTGTTGGCCGTGTTGGCGGTGGATTGTGCCGCCGTGGCCGTCGTTTTCGCCCCATCGGCCGCGGCCTGGGCCTTGGTCACGTTGGAGTTGGTGGCATACAGCTGCTTGCCCGTGACTGCATCACTGCTGGTCGAGTTCAGCCCCGCATCGGCCACATTGACTACCCGCCTTTTCACGCTGGCGCTACCGACCGAAACGGTGTTGGCCTCTGTGGCAAGCGATCCACGACCAAGTGCCACAGTGCCATTTGCCGATGTCTTTGCACCATAACCAACAGCCACACCGTCGTACTCTGCGAGCGATTCCCCGCCCAGTGCGATTGCACCCGTCCAGCCACTACTGCCCGCGTACGCATCACCACCGATGGCAATCTTGGAGATGCCTGCGCCGGGATTCGTCATGGAACCACTTCCCACGGCAATGGAGTTTTCGGTTTGAGCCTTGGCATTCTGCCCAAGCGCCGTTGCTCCAATCCCGTTGGCCCTACTGTAGGTGCCTACAGCAGTGCCATATCCACCGTTCTCGGTGACCGCATAGTGACCGAGCGCAATGCTGTTATCTCCCCATGCCTCCGAGAGACTCCCAAGTGTCACGCTTCTCGCACCCGCGGCACGGCTGCTGATACCTGCCGCGAGACTATGTTCACCGCTGGCACGTGCTTCCGACCCAAGTGCCATGGACTCCTTGCCGTCGATGACACTCCAGTTGGCCCGCGACGTGTTGCTGTACACATCGCCACGATTGACTGCCCGGGTCTCGAATGCGCGCCCACTGTCGCCAGCCGTTGCGACGAAGGCACTCATTGTCTGTCGTGCCCACCAGGCTGTGTCATCTTCGTCATCCTCGCGCGCGCCAGCAGCCGGCACCACCAGCAACGAAAGAAGCACAAGACTCCCTGCACGAACCGTGGAAGACGCTTTCCCGCGCGATGGCGCCAGTTCGCTGGCCACCACCCAGCACTGACGGGCGCGACTCCACAGACGGCGATAGATACGATTCATTGGATCTCCTTAACAGGAACGTCAGAAAGAACCCACCAGCACCGCTGGCGGGGCTGGGGAATCAGCCGGCGCTGGGCGCCAGGGTCTGCACGTGCTCGCGATAGCCATCGCGAGTCAGGCGGTAACGCATCTGCAACGTGTGTCCCGGTTGCACGGGAAAAGGCAGTTCCAGCGCGCTGCCCGGGTAGAGGCTTCGCGACACGTCGTGCGCGGTGCAGCGCGCGCCATCGCAGTCGGCAATGCTGGTGATGCCCACGCGCACCGTGCCGGTGTTGCGCAGACGATTGCCTTCCACCTGTACCGCCATGGCGGGCTGCGCAGGCAGCACATTGACCAGTGCGCCCCAGACCAGGCTGACGCCGATGTTGGCCTGTGCGCGCTCGCCCTCGCCTGGGCGTTCGATCCCTTCAGGGCCACGCACACCTTCAAAGTACACGCGGTAGGCGGTTTCCTTCTCGACCGGCTGCAGCGGAATCACCCGGATCAGGCGATTGCCGCCACCTGCCAGCGCGAACTTACCGGGGGTGATGGCGATGGCCGCTTCGCCGGGCTCGACCTCGACCTCCTGCTCATCCGCGCTGGCTGGATTGACGATGCGCTTGATCGAGGCCTGCACGTACTGCGGCTGGGTGGACTGCGAATAGATGCGGATCTGCGCACCCTTCTTTACGTCCACCGACGTGCGCATGGGGTGCACGGTGAGATTGGCGTGGGCAGGCATCGCCATCAGCAGCGACAAGGGAAGCAGGCAGCGAATGAAAGGCTTCATCGGGGGCTCCATGGGAATCAGGGCGTGACAGTGGGAACGCGCAGTTCCACCTTGAGGTCGCCGTCGTAGTAGCCGGGGCGTTTGCTGCTGACCGGCACGCGAGGGGTGTCCAGCGTCAATGGCGTGGGCACGCAGAACACCGGCTGCGTCATGCCGGGCAACAGCACCAAGCGCAGCTTTGCGGTATCGATGCCGTGCAGCAGCTGCTCCACGCCGTTGCGCAGCGGTATGGCGCTGCCGTTGTGATCGAGGGTGACGGTGTAGTCCACGCGCTGCGTGGCGTCGCTGCCGCCGTCGGTATGCCAGACCGAGTAGCCGGAAGGCCCCGGAGGACGCGGCCCGCTGTCGCGCACGGTGACGCCCAGGTACTGGCTCTGCGAGCCCAGTCCGTCGTACAGGCACATATCGAGTTGAGTCCGACCACCGACGGTCTGTGCCAGCGGGTCGTACTGCAGGTTCAGGCCGACGTGCGGGGTGACCTGGTCGAAGAGCGGGAAGTAGATGGAGACCGCGTTGTAGTCGGTGATGGTGAAGTCGAACACGAATATGTAGCGCGCGAGCGATCCTCCGGAGCCATCTCTCAGCGACAGCTCAAGATTTGCTTTCCAGCGGCCAGCAACGAGCTGACGGAGTTCAGCAGCTGGAATCCGGAGTGACAGAGCCGTGCCACTTGCGGGCGTAACGCAGGCTGCCGAGAACGTGGTCCAGAGAGGCCGCACATGAGGCTGCCAGTAGTCATTACATCCTCGCCCGGACTCAGCGCGGTCAAGCCATCCCTCCACATTCACTTCAGTTGGTAGTCCACTCCGTTGCTCAACGAATCGAAGGGGGACGCGACTCCTATACGAGCCGTTCTCACCGGTATCACTTACAGGACAGCTACCTGTCGCCGGATCCGAGTTGGATCTGCAAGTAAGATGTAGCTCGCCCAAGCCCATTTCGGGCCGTTTGCTATAGCCAAGTAGTGTTTTGGGGGCAAGCAATTCAACTTCGACGGGAAGTGCTGATCTGTCCCAGCGCTGGGCAATGTGCTGAACAATGTCTCCACTTGGCGGATCGGTCTCCGGCGGCTGCTGCGCCATCGCCTGCGGCGCCAGCACCACCAGCGCACACAGCACCGCCATCACCCACCACACCCGGCGGTTCACTGCGCACCTCCCGCTGCCGCGGTCTGCGGCGTGGCGGCAATCAATGCCTGCTCCTGCAGCAGTCGCGTCACCCGTGCCTGATGGCGGATATCAGCAGGCAGCTGCGCCACGGCCAGCGGTTCGCACTGCACGGTGCCCACCAGCATCACCACGCTGCGGCGCTCGCGCACCTGCAGCGGGCAGTGCAGCAGCCGGTCGTCCTGCAGCAGGTACAGGGTCTTTTCGCGTCGTGGGAAGTCGGCCACGAAGCCTCCATTGCTGCCGGTGCCGGGCACCGGCGCGTTGAGAATGCGGGCGCCGCGCAGCGGTGCACCGGCGATGTCGTGGGCGTTGCCGATGAAGGTGTAGGTCACTTCAATCGGCACCGGCATGCGCACCAGCCGCCCAGGCGAGAGGAACAGCGGGCGCGCCCCGCCCACACCGCTCACGCGCACGGCGGCGATGCTGTCCAGTGCGCTGGCGTCCTGCACCTCGGCGCGGTGCGATTGGTACGCGGAAATCGGCAGCAGGCGACGTTCGCCCAGCTTCAGCCGCTGCCGGCGCAGTCCACCCACCTGCAGTTCGGCGGCCACGCCGGTCAGGTCCAGATCGTCGGTGCCATCCACCTGCACCGCCAGCCCGGCATCGGCGCCCACGCCTGCGCCCCAGTACAGGCCGCGCGAGCCGATGGCCAGGCCGGAACTGTGCGTGGCGCTGTACGCCACCTCGTTGCCACCCTGGTGCTGATAGCGCGATACCGTAGCGCCGGTCTGGCCGATGCGGTTCTGCAGCTGCCCGCTCAGCGTGGCGCTGTAGCGTTCGTTGTTGTTGCCGCGTAGTTCGCCAGACACTTCGCGGTACTGGTCTTCGTATTCCTGGCGCAGGGTCTGGCCGGCGCTGTAGTTGATGTCGGGCCGCGCGTGCTGCGGCTGGCGCACATCCAGGCCATAACGCCGCTGCGAACTGCCGCGATCACCGCGCTGCAGGCGGTTGAGGCTGACGTTGAAGTAGATGCCGCGGTCACGACCATCGCGCAGGCCGCCGCCACTGGTCTGCTGCCACACGCCGATGCGGCTGGAGACACTGAACTCGCCCCAGCGCTGGCTGCGGCTGTAGCTGGCCTGCCAGGTGCGGCTGAGCTGCGGCACGCGCGTGGGCTGCGGAATCCACGGCGGCAACAGCGGGTCCAGCCCAGCCAGCGGATCATCCCCCAGCCCTGGTTGCACGGTGCCTGCGCGCCAGGTCTGGCGGCGCGTGTAGGCCACGTAGGCATTGCCGCCCGCCACCGGCAGCGCCATCGAGGCGCTGAGCGAGTCGGCACAGCCGAGCCGGTCGCGCGCGTCGTCCTCGAACTGGCAGGCGCGGCCGCGCATGCGCTGGTGGTACACATTCCACGAGGCGCGGCGACGGTAGGACAGCTGGTGCTGCTGGCCACGGCTGCCATCGCTGCCGTGCATGCCGCTGAAGGTGGCGCGGATCTCCTGGGTGGCGAAGACATGGCGCAGGTCCAGCCGCAGTTCGCCATAACTGAAGCCACCCAGGTCTGCGACGCCGGCCGTCATCGCCACGTTGCGCGACACCGGCACGCGCAGGCCGGCCATCGCTGCCAGCTCGTCGTTGAAACGGTCGCTGCGGCGCTCGTTACGGCGGCCGCCCTGCATGAACCACTGCACGCTGCTGTCGGTCCAGTCGCCGCCCTTGTCGAACGGCGCGTCCTCGCTGCGCACCAGCACGCCGTCTTCGTAGATGCGCAGGGTGACGGTGTAGTTGCCCAGCGGAAACCGGCGCGTATCGAGCTGGTTGATACCGGCCTGCAGGTAGAAGGTCTGCAGCAGGCGCTCGCCGTCGAAGGCATCCACGCGTGCGTCGCGCGCCAGCAACACGGTGAGCGGCGTGGCCTGCACGGCGGCAGCGGAATCCACGTAGGCCTGCGTGGTGCCCAGGCGCAGGCCCTGGAAGCGGTCCATCGGCAGCATGCTGAAGCTGAAGGTGCCGCCCTGCGGGCTGCTCAGGTTGCGGCGGTCCATGCGCCCGGCCTGCAGGTAGTACTGCTGCCCCAGGTCATGGCGGTAATAGGCGTTGTCCAGCTGGAAGTCGCGGTTGGCGCGGCCGCCGCGATAGTGCTGCTGGCTGAAGGTCCAATCGGCAGACAGGTGCCCGCGCTGCAACACGCCCAGCGCGCCCATGCCCTGCGCGGCCAGCGACTGGTAGCCGCGGCCGCCGCTGACGTTGAGCGTGTGCTGGTGCAGGAAGGCATTTTCGGCATTGGCGCTGACCTGGTGGTAGCGCTCGGCGGCCGGTTCGCCGGGAATCCATTGGCGGGCGACGAACAGGCGCACGGCGCCCTCGCCTTCGTCATACAGCGCGCGCACGGCGGTGGGCTCCTCGGGGGGATCGATGTAACCGCAACCGGCGCTGGCGCCGCCGTAACGGCAGGCCAGATGGCTGTTGCGCGGCAGCGGCTGCGACAGCGCTGGCAACAACGCGGCCTGTGCCTCGGCGGGCAGCTGCAATGCCTGCAGCGCCTCGGCCGGGGCTTCCAGCTGCACGTGTTCCAGAGTCACGCGCACCGGCACCAGCCCGGTCGAGCGACCGAACAGGCGCACCTCAAGTTGTTCGGTCTGGCCTTCGACCAGATCCTCGAAACCGGCGGGAACGCCGCGCGCCGCGACCAGGGGCATGGCCAACGACAGGGCGAGCGCGACCGCCAGCCGGGTGACGGCGGGTGCGGGAGATTTCATGGGGGTGTTACCGGAAGCGGCCGGCCCGGGGAGCGGGCCGGCGCGGGCGCCTTACGGGCTGGTGGTCTTCTGCTGCATGGCGATGGTGACGATGCCCTCGTAGGTGCCGCCCTTGGCGATCGGCGCCTGGTTGGTCTGCGCTATACGCAGCGGCATCGGGATCGATGCGCCCGGCAGCGCGCCGTCGAACAGGTCGGAGGCGGCGAAGTCCTGCGCGGCCACGGTCAGCGCCTTGCCGTTGAGGCTGACAGTCAGCGGCACCGGGGCACCGCTGCCATCGGTATTGAGCAGCTGCGGAGCGCTGCCGACCCGCACTTCGATGTCCTTGTCTTCATCATTGGAGTAGATGCGCACCTGTTGGGTCCACGGCACCAGGCCGCTGACCGGGTTGTGGACCAGGTTCACGACGGAGTCCAGCGCGGTGCCATCGGCCTTCAGCAGGGCCAGGGTCGGGTCGACGTTGGCCCAGACCTTGATGTCGGCGTCGAACGCGTTGGCGGACAGCGAAACAGTGGCCAGCGCTGCAGCGAGCGTGGCCTTCTTCAGAATGGCGTGCATGTGTGTCTCTCTCGGACAGGGGGAATATGAAAGCCCCCCTCCCCAAGGAGAAAGGGAGGGAGGCGCCGCCCGTGGAGGTGGTCACGGGCGACGAGAGAATGGTAGGTAGGCCTACCGCATGCAGGCCATGCAACAATTCCTAAATAGCTGGACGTTAAGAAGAATTCTTGAGGGCTTTCAATGTTTGAGGATTATGCAAATTTCCTCACGACTTGAATGCAAGAAACCTCATTGCGTTGCATTTGTAGCGTCGAGTGATACTCGACTATCGCTTGAGGCGCACCGTGTGCGCATGAGAGCATGGCTCGACGCTACGTGTAGAAATCGCGAACGCCCTTCAACGCGCGGGCACCACGGCGACGTGCTCCACATCAATGTCGGTGGGCTTGAAGCGGTGCGTATCCACCTCACCGTGCAGCTCCACCACGGTGGTCGCGCTGACGGCCTGGTGGCTGGGCAGATCCTTGTCGTCGATTTCCACATCGATCTCGCCGGTGGCGTCCTTGAAGCGGTAGCGCTCGTGGCCGATCCTGGCCACCAGCGTGCCCCGCAGCACCACCGGCTGGTCGTCACGCTGGGCGCGCGCCTCGGCAACCGTGGTGACGGCATGGGTGGCGCCCGGGCCGGTGTACTGGGCAAAGGCCCCAGCGCTGAGCAGGCTCAACGTGGTGGCGATGAGCGCAAGGGTGAGTCGTCGGTTCATGGTGTTGTCCATGCAGGGATAAGTGCCCACAGCTTCCCTCGCCTCGATAGTGACGCCCATGCAATAACTCCGAAAAGATGTGAAAACGACATCCGACGTCAGAAACCATTCATCGCGGACCTGACGCCTCTTTCAGCATCAATTCCGAGCGCATTTTCTGCGGCCTTCCGGCGTGCGCTGGGGTGCTCGCCCAACCGGTACGCGGAGGCATAGTTCAGCTGCCAAGCCATGCTTTTGTAGAGTCGAGCCATGCTCGACTGCTGTTCGCGCGGCGCGCATGAGTCAAGCAGGGCTCGACGCTGCAAACACATGCTCACGCACGACGGGATGGCATCAGGCCGCCTTACGGCGGCCTGACGGGTCCCACTCAACGATGCAATCTCAGAAGAAGATTGCGTACAGGATCAGCAGCGGAATCGGCACGCCCAACAGCCAGAGCAGAATCATTTTCATGGCAGGTCTCCTTGCATGGAATGCGGGTTACAGGTCGCGGCGGCGGCCGCCCCAGGTGGCGCTGAGGCTGGCGAAGAACGCGCCAATCAGCAGGGTGATGAACAGCCACAGCGCGGCATACGCTGCGGCCTTGCGGGCATCGTCGGCCGCCTGCTTGGCGGTGGTCTTGGCTTTCTCCAGCGCGGCACGCATGCGCGTCTGCACATCGGTCACACGGGCCTGCGCTTCGGCCTGGCTCATGCCGGTTTCGCGCGCGATGAGCTGCGACAGGTACTGGGTGTCGGCCGGGTCGAGGCCATCGCCCTGCAGGCTGTTGACGATGATGCGGTTCACTTCGGTGCGCAGTTCACGACGGTCGCCGGCCGGTGCACGGCCCGGCATCGGGCGCGGCGGCGCCATGCCGGTCTCGCGTGGGCCCGCATTCGGTGCCGGCGGCGGAGCCGCGTTCGGATCCAACGGCGCGCCCGGCGGTGGCGGCGCAGCGGGATCGGCAGCACCGGCGTTGGTGGCATTGCGGAACAGGGAATCCACCCAATAGTTGAGGTCGCCTTCCGGTGCGGCCGCGGCGGCGCTACCGGCACCTGCGGCCGCAACGCCGGCCGTGGATGCGGCAGCGCCTGCAGTGGCACCCGCCACCTTCGCGCCCGTGCCGAGCACGCCGCCGATGGCCGAGGTCAGCAGGCCCGCAGTCAGCAGCGTGGCCACGGCCCACGACACGAAGCCGTGCGCGGTATCGCGGAAATAGGTTTCATCGCCATGGATCTGCGTCCACTTGGTGCGCAGGCGGCCGGCCAAATAGCCGCCCAGACCCGATGCGGCCAGTGCGGTGAAGGTGAGCCAGGCGATGCTGGACCAGCCGAAGGTTTCCTTGCTGACGCCTTCGAACGACCACGGCGACACCGAGGAGAGGCCAAGGCCGACACCGAGGATGAGCAGGATGAGGGAGAGTGCGGCGGCAGCGGCGGCACCTGCGAAGATCGCGCCCCAGGAAACGGCGCTTTCGCTGGGAGGGGCGACGATGGGGGCGGTGACGACAGTGGCAACGTCGGGACCAAGCGGGCCGCGCTCGGGTGGGTCGAATCGGGTACTCATCGGGATGGACGCTCCATTTCAGGTGCTGCGGATGCAGCTGGCGTCCTGAGGCTGCGCGAGCGGTCGTGAAGCTGGCGAGACCCTTGAATCACGCGGTCTTGGCGCGATGAAGCGCGTGCCAACCAAGGTTGGCACCTACCGAAGGCGGATGCGGTGGTAGATCCACGCCATGCGTGGATGATTTTTCGCGGGCGCCGAAATCGTGCGGACCAACGGTCCGCACCTACCAGGTCCGCGCAAAAAAAACGCCCCGCGGATGCGGGGCGTTCTCAGCACAACCTACGCGGGCGATCAGCCCTGGTAGTCGCGCACGTCGCTGCCGGTGTAGACCTGGCGCGGACGGCCGATCTTCATTTCCGGATCAACCTGCTGTTCCAGCCAATGCGACACCCAGCCGGAGGTACGGCCCAGGGCGAACATGACGGTGAACATCTCGGTCGGGATCTGCAGCGCCTTGTAGATGATGCCGCTGTAGAAATCGACGTTCGGGTACAGCTTGCGGGCGACGAAGTACTCGTCCTGCAGCGCGGCCTGTTCCAGCTTCACGGCCACGTCCAGCAGCGGATCCTGCACGCCCAGCTGCTTGAGCACCTTGCTGGTCATCTCGCCGATGACCTTGGCGCGCGGGTCGAAGTTCTTGTAGACGCGGTGGCCGAAGCCCATCAGGCGGAAGCCGGAGGTCTTGTCCTTGGCCTTGACCACGGCGGACTCGACGTTGTCGGCAGTGCCGATCTCTTCCAGCATCTTCAGCACGGCTTCGTTGGCACCGCCGTGGGCCGGACCCCACAGCGCGGTGACGCCAGCGGCGACCGACGCGTACGGGTTGGCACCGGTCGAACCGACCAGGCGCACGGTCGAGGTCGAGGCGTTCTGCTCGTGGTCGGCGTGCAGGATGAACAGCAGGTCCAGCGCCTTGACCACGTCCGGGTTCAGATCGTACTGGCCGTCAGCCGACTCGAAGGTCTGCTTCAGGAAGCGGCTGACATAGTCCAGCGAGGTGTCCGGCTTGTTGGCCGGCAGGCCCTTGCCGTGGCGGTAGATCAGCGCCGACAGGGTCGGCACCTTGGCGATCAGGCGCACGGCGGCCTGGCGGCGCTGTTCGGCGTCGGACAGGTCCAGCGAGGCGTGATAGATGCCCGACAGCTGCGCGATGGCGGCGGTCAGGATCGCCATCGGATGGGCATCCTTGGCGAAGCTGCCGATCAGGGTGTTGATCGACTCATCGACGTTGGCTTCGGCAGCCAGCTCATCGGTGAAGGCCTTCAGCTGCTCGGCGCTCGGGCGCTCGCCGTTGATCAGCAGGTAGGCCACTTCGACGTAGCTCGACTTTTCCGACAGCTGTTCGATCGGGTAGCCGCGGTACAGCAGCACGCCCTTGTCGCCGTCGATGTAGGTGATGGCGGACTTGCAGCTGGCCGTCGCGGTGAAGCCGGAATCGTAGGTGAAATACCCCGTTTCCTTGGTCAGCTTCGCGATGTCGACGCAGTCGTTGCCAAGGGTGGGTTTGATGACGGGCAGAACGACCGACTTATCGCCGGCGTTGAGCGTGACCTGATCAAGATCGGACACTGTGTGCGCTCCTTCATGGGAAGGCGCCTGCCCAAGCGCATTGGTCAGGCACGTGAATGACGTCCTCGGCCTGTGCCGGGGATCAGGTCATTATCGCACAGCAGCATTTGCCCGGCGCTAGACAGAAGTCGTATACGACAGGCGACCAGACGCCGGCCGTTGAGCGGCCCGGATCGGCAAAAGTGTTGTCACACGAACGCAGTGTTCCGTCCATCCAAACGCCCGTTGGGTTGGCGTTGGGGAAAAACAAACGGCCGCGCAGAGCGCGGCCGTTGGTTCGAAGCTGGATCGACAGATCAGCGCGCGTAGCGCTTCTGGAACTTGTCGATACGGCCCGAGGTGTCGATGACCTTGTGCTTGCCCGTGTAGAACGGGTGCGAAGCCGAGGAAATTTCAACCTTCACCAGCGGGTAGTCGTTGCCGTCTTCCCACTTGATGGTTTCCTTCGTCGCCATGGTCGAGCGGGTCAGGATCTTGAAATCGGAGGTGACGTCATGGAAGACGACGTCGCGGTAGTTCGGATGGATATCGGCCTTCATGGGCTCACACCGTAAATGGGCTGGTGGTCAAGAGCGGCATTATAAGCACCGGTTGCCGCTCGGGGCAACCGGTGCGGGTCAATCGGCTTCAGTCCGCGCCCAGGGCCTGGCGCACCAGGGCCTCGAAACGCTGCTGGTCGTAGGCCATCAGCAGATCGCAGTTGTCCGGCTGGCCGGTCTGGCGGTTCCAGTCGACGATGGTGGCGCCGCGGCTGAACGTGCCGTTCAGCTCCACGTTCAGCGGGCGCGACTCGACCCGCAGCTGCCCTTCCGGGTTCAGCGCCCAGGCCATGGCCACCGCATCGGCGGTGTACCAGCGGCCGCCCTTGCTGTCTTCGGACAGGCCACGGGTCTTGCGCGAGATCAGCTCGTAGAAGCGGGCGCGATCGGAATCGGCCTGCAGCCACTTCTCGGCGTCCTGCAGCGGCAGGCCATGGGCGACGGTAGCTTCCCAGTCCGACACCAGCAGGTGCTTGAACGAGGTGAACACCACGTGCGCCGCTTCCGGGTCGAAGGCGATGTTGAATTCGGCCGCCGGGGTGATGTTGCCGTGGCAGGTGACCGCGCCGCCCATCACCACGATGCGCTTGATGCGCTGTGGCAGGGTCGGGTCCAGCTTCAGTGCCAGGGCCAGGTTGGTCAGCGGGCCGAGCATCACCAGCATCAGTTCGCCGGCGTGCTCGTGCGACAGGCGCAGGATGGCCAGCGCGGCGTGCTCGGCTTCGGCCCGGCGGCTCGGCGGCGGCAGGTCCACGTCGCCGTAGCCGTCACGGCCATGCACGTGGGCAGCGTCGACGGAGGGATGCAGCAGCGGATCCGGGCTGCCGGCAAACACCGGCACGTCGGCGCGGCCGACGATGTCGCAGAGCTTGAGGGCGTTGCGGACGGTGTACTCGAGGCCGACATTGCCGGCGGCGATGGTCAGGGCGACCACGTCGTGCCGTTCATCGGCGAAGGCCATCAGCAGGGCCAGGGCGTCGTCCACACCGGGGTCGGTGTCGATCAACAGCGGGATCTTGTGGGTCATCGTTGCCGTCTTCAGATCGGCAACGAAGTGTGGACCGGGTTGATGACCGTTGCAAGTACGGGGTGTTGGGGTTCTGGCAGGGCTGCGCCCTGCACCTGCACCTGCAGAGGCAGGAGCAACGGCAACGGCAACAGCAACGTCGAAAGCTGGTTTCCTGGGGTATGGCGGGGTGGGTCCGGTGGCGGGGGACGCTGCAAGTACGTCCATGTAAGCTCGGTCGCCGCATCCATGCGGCTCACGCCCCCGCAACCGGACCCACCCCGCCTTCGACAGTTCTCCGCAGCTGTTAGTGGGTGTCGACCTTGGTCGACACATCCACGCGATGCGTGGATGAAGATGGAAATGATCGAAAGGCTCTCTGTAGAGTCGAGCCATGCTCGACTCACGCGCGCAGCGCGAACGGCAGCCGAGCGTAGGCTCGGCTCTACAGTAGATCCACGCCATGCGTGGATGGGCATGCCGGGAATGGGGTCAGAGCCCGTGCCTTACGCCGAGGCGTAACGCACGGCGGTGCCGATCCAGCGCTGCACCACGCGGTCGGCCAGCGTGGGTTGCTGGGCCAGCAGGCGCTCGGCCAGGTCGTGCACGCCGGGCAGCAGGCCGGCATCGCGGGCCAGGTCGGCGATGCGGAAACCGGCCAGGCCGGTCTGGCGGGTGCCGAGCAGTTCGCCGGGGCCGCGCAGTTCCAGGTCCTTTTCGGCAATGACGAAACCGTCGTTGGTTTCGCGCATGGTCTGCAGGCGCTCGCGTGCCATCTGCGAGAGCGGTGCCTGGTACAGCAGCACGCAGCGCGACACCGCCGAACCGCGGCCAACACGGCCGCGCAGCTGGTGCAGCTGGGCCAGGCCGAGGCGTTCGGCGTTCTCGATCACCATCAACGAGGCGTTCGGTACGTCCACGCCCACTTCGATGACGGTGGTCGCCACCAGCAGGTCGATCTGCCCGGCCTTGAACGCCACCATCGTGGCCAGCTTTTCCGCAGCTTTCAGGCGGCCATGCACCAGCCCCACGCGTACGCCAGGCAGCAGCGCCTGCAGCGATTCGTAGGTGGCCTGCGCGGGCGTGGCGTCCAGCTCTTCGCTTTCCTCGATGAGCGTGCACACCCAGTACACCTGCCGCCCTTCCTGGCAGGCCAGGGCGATGCGCTCGATCAGCTCCGGGCGACGATCGTTGTTCAATGCGACGGTCTGCACCGGGGTGCGGCCCGGCGGCAGTTCGTCGATGGCCGAGACATCCAGGTCGGCGTATTCGGACATCGCCAGCGTGCGCGGAATCGGTGTTGCGGTCATCACCAGCTGGTGCGGCACGCTGTTGCCGCCTGCGCCCTTGTCACGCAGCGCCAGCCGCTGGTGCACGCCGAAGCGATGCTGCTCGTCGACGATGGCCAGGGCCAGGTCCTGGAACACCACCGCCTCCTGCATCAGCGCGTGGGTACCCACCACCACCTGCGCTTCGCCGCTGGCGACCTGCTCCATCACCTTGGCGCGCGCCTTGCCGGTGACCTTGCCGGCCAGCCAGGCGATGCGCACGCCGAGCGGTTCCAGCCAGCCGCGCAGATTGTTGAGATGTTGTTCGGCCAGCAGCTCAGTCGGTGCTGCCAGCGCAACCTGTTTGCCCTGCTCCACCGCCAGCATCGCAGCCAGCGCGGCGACCACGGTCTTGCCGGAGCCGACATCGCCCTGCACCAGCCGCAGCATCGGGCTGGGGCGCGCGAGGTCCTCGCGGATCTGCTTGAACACGCGCGCCTGTGCGCCGGTCAGGGCGAACGGCAGCTGCTTCAGCAGCGCCTTGGCCAGCTTGCCGGGGCCGGCCAGCGGCGGCGCATGATGCGCCTGCAGCGCGATACGCTGGCGACGCAGGCTGAGGTGATGGGCCAGCAGCTCTTCCATCGCCAGGCGACGCTGCGCTGGATGAGTGCCGGCCGCCAGCGCGGCCAGGTCGGCATCCGGCGGCGGCCGGTGCACGGTCAGCAGCGCACTGCGCAGCGACGGCAGGCCGAGGCCATCGAGCCAGCCGCTGGGCAGCAGTTCCAGCGTGCCTTCCTCGGGCAGGCGGTCCAGCGCCTGGCCGATCAGCTTGCGCATGGTCATCGGGCCGACGCCTTCGACGGTGGGATACACCGGGTCGAGGCGGTCACCGAGTTCGGGATCGTCGTTGCGGCCCAGGAGCTGGTAGCTGGGGTGGACGATTTCCAGGCCGAGCTGGCCCGGTTTGGGCGTGCCGAAGCAGCGCAGCCGGTTGCCGACCGCGAACTGGCCGACCTGCTGCTGGCGGAAGTGGAAGAAGCGCAGCACCAGGGTGCCCCGCCCTTCGTCTTCCACTGCCACTTTCAGCATCGGCCGGTAGCGCATGCCGCGCTCGACCGCGACCACCCGCCCTTCCACCTGCGCCGGCACGCCGTTACGCAGGTCTTCGATGCGGGTCAGCCGGGTCCGGTCTTCATAGCGCAGCGGCAGATGAAGCCAGAGATCCTGCAGGGTGGCCAGGCCACGCGCCTGCAGTTTGGCGGCCACGGCCGGACCGACGCCCGCGAGCATCGCCAGGGATGCTTCGCCGGACGGTGACAGGACCGGGGTGACCGCCGCCTTGCGTGCCACGTGGCGGTCAGTCGATGACCATCACCGCGTCGACCTCGAAGTTGGCGCCCTTCGGCAGGCCGGAGACTTCGATGGTGGAACGGGCCGGGTACGGGGCCTGGAAGTAGTCCTGCATGACCGCGTTGACCTTGGCGAACTCGCCCAGGTCGGTCAGGTACAGGCCCAGGCGCACGACCTTGTCCAGCGAGCCGCCGGCGGCTTCGGCCACGGCCTTGAGGTTGTCGAAGGCGCGGCGGGCCTGTGCTTCGACGTCACCGGCGCCGACGATATCGCCGGTGGCCGGGTCGAGCGGGATCTGGCCGGAGAAATACACGGTATTGCCGGCGCGCACGGCCTGCGAGTACGGGCCGATGGCGGCGGGGGCCTTTTCGGTGTTGATGATCTGGCGGGACATGGTCGCTCCGGTGGGTTGGGGGAAAACAGAGCGGTGATTGTACCGGGTGGGGGTGCATCCACGCATGGCGTGGATCTACGGCAATCCGGTCATGTGATGCGCCGTCTGTAGAGCCGAGCCCATGCTCGGCTGCCTCGGGCTGGAGCAGCCGAGCATGGGCTCGGCTCTACAGAAAGCATCCACCCATGGCGTGGCTCTACTGGCGGCGTACCGACTGCACGACCGACAGGCGGCGCAGGCGGCGCATCACTTCGGCCAGGTGGTTGCGGTCGCGTACCTGGATGTTGAACGCCAGCACGGCGGCGTTGAAGTCGCGGTCCAGGTAATCCACGCGCTCGATGTTGGAATGGCTCTGCGCGATGGCGGCGGCCAGCTGCGCCAGCACGCCGGTGCCGTTCTCCACTTCCACCACCAGCGAGGTGTCGTAGTCGCCGGAAACGGTGGTGTCCCAGCCGATCGGCACCCAGCGCTCGGGCGACTTGCGCAGTTCGGCCAGGTTCGGGCAGTCCATGCGGTGCACCACGATGCCCTTGCCGGCGGTGTGGTAGCCCATGATCTCGTCGCCGGGAATCGGCTGGCAGCAGCCGGCGAAAGTGACCACGCCGCGCTCGCTGCCGTTGATCAGGATCTTTTCCTGCGAGTGGTGGCGCGAATGCGGGCCGCCACGCAGTTCGGCGTAGGCCATCAGCGCCTGCGCGGCCTGGGTCGGCATCCAGTTGCCCAGTGCGACCTCGGCCAGCAGCGCCTCCAGGCGTGGGAAACGATGCTCGGCCAGGAACGCATCCAGGCGCCCCTTCGGCAGCCGTTCCAGCGACGAATCCATCGCTTCCAGCGCGCGGTCGAGCATGCGGTGGCCCAGCTGCACGGCGTCCTCGTGCTCCAGCTGCTTGAGCTGGTGGCGGATGGCGGTGCGCGCCTTGCTGGTGACCACGAATTCCAGCCACTGCGGTTTCGGCGTGGCCGAGCGTGCGGTGATGATCTCCACCGACTGGCCCGACACCAGCTTGGTACGCAGCGGCACCAGTTTCTTGTCCACGCGCGAGGCCACGGCCATGTTGCCGACGTCGGTATGCACGGCGTAGGCGAAATCGAGCGCGGTGGAGTTGCGCGGCAGCGCCAGGATCTTGCCCTTCGGGGTGAACAGGTAGACCTCGTCCGGGAACAGGTCGACCTTGACGTTGTCGAGGAACTCCAGCGAGGAACCAGCAGCACGCTGCGAATCGATCAGTTCGACGATCCAGGCGTGCGCACGGCTCTGCGCGCTGTTGGGTGAATCGCCGCCGAACTTGTAGGTCCAGTGCGCGGCCACGCCGCGCTCGGCGATCAGGTCCATTTCCTCGGTACGGATCTGCACTTCGATCGGCGAGCCATACGGCCCGAACAGCACCGTGTGCAGCGACTGGTAACCGTTGGCCTTGGGGATGGCGATGAAGTCGCGGAAGCGGCCATCCAGCGGTTTGAAGGTGGCATGCACCGACCCCAGCGCGTGGTAGCAGCTGGGTACGCTGCGCACGACCAGGCGGAAGCCGAACACGTCCATCACCTGGTCGAAGGATTTGTTCTCGTCGCGCATCTTGTTGTAGATGCTCCACGGCGTCTTGATGCGACTGACCAGGCGGTGCTCGATGCCCTCCTTCGCCAGCCGCTGCGACAGCTGTACTTCCACCTGCGCCAGCGCTTCGCGGCGTACCACCGGCTGGCTGCGGATGTGCTTTTCCAGGATCGCGTGGCGCCACGGATACAGCGCCTTGAAGCCTAGGTTCTGCAACTCGCTCTTGACCAGGCTCATGCCCAGGCGCTGGGCGATGGGCGCATAGATCTCCAGCGTCTCGCGGGCGATGCGGCCGCGCGCTTCGCGGCTCTGCGCGCCCAGCGTGCGCATGTTGTGCAGGCGATCGGCCAGCTTGATCATGATCACGCGCAGGTCGCGCGACATTGCCAGCAGCATCTTGCGGAAGCTCTCGGCGGCCGCTTCCTGGCGGTCGCGGAACTTCAGCTTGTCCAGCTTGGTCACGCCGTCGACCAGTTCGGCCACGGCTTCGCCGAACTCGGCAGCCAGCGCCTCACGGGTCAGCGGGGTGTCTTCGATGGTGTCGTGCAGGATCGCGGCGATCAGCGCTTCCACGTCCAGGCCGAGCTCGGCCAGCACCTGGGCCACGGCCACCGGATGGGTGATATAGGGCTCGCCCGACTTGCGCGTCTGCCCAGCGTGCGCGGCGGCTCCGACTTCCCAGGCGCGGCGCAACAGCGGCAGCTGTTCCGGCGGCAGGTAATGGGCGGCGCGTTCAAGCTGGAGGACGTAGTCGGGTACGGCGGCAGCGGGGGCTGCGGCGACCTTGGCAGTGGGGCCTGGGTTCATGCCCGAAGCCTATTCCAGCGCGACGTTTACGGCAAATCCTGAATGCGAAACAGCCCGCACGGGGCGGGCTGTTCGGCGATCCAGCAATGACGTTGATCGATGCGATCAATCGTCGTTCTTGGACATGTCTTCGTCGGCGACCACTTCGGCGGCGGCCCACTCCAGCGCTTCGCGCTCGGCGCGCTCACGCTCGGCCTTCTCGACTTCGTCGATCAGCGCGTTGTCGATCTTGCGGGCGGCGATTTCGCGCAGCGCCAGCACGGTCGGCTTGTCCTCGGTCTCGCTGTTGTCCAGCGTGGCCTGCACGCCGTTGGCGAGCTGGCGGGCACGCTTGGAAGCCATCATGACCAGTTCGAAACGGTTGTTAACGACTTCCAGGCAATCTTCTACGGTGATGCGGGCCATACGGGCTCCCGGCGACCGGTCGGCCGCTCAGTCGAATGAGGGAAAGGGGACGGAGTGTACTGGCAGGGGCTGGACAAAATCAAGCCAACCCTCACCCGATTCTTTTGGAATCAGTCAGTTGCGCCCGAATCAGGGGTCAACAGGGCCTGGATCAGGCCGGCGTGGCGGACCTTCTGGGCCTCCCGGCGCAGGCGGCTGGCGGTGAAGATGGCGCACAGCTCGTCGACGGCGGTGTCGAACACCTCGTTGACGATGACGTAGTCGAACTCGTTGAAGTGCAGCATCTCGTCACGGGCCGCGCCCAGGCGCTGGGCGATGACCGCCTCGCTGTCCTGGCCGCGCTTGCGCATGCGGTCCTGCAGGGCCTGCTTGGACGGCGGCAGGATGAACACGGTGACCGTGCCCGGCACCAGCTGGCGCACCTGCTGCGCGCCCTGCCAGTCGATCTCCAGCAGCACGTCCTGGCCGGCGGCCAGCTGCGGTTCAACTGATTGGCGGGCGGTGCCCTTCCAGTCGCCATGCACCCAGGCATGCTCGAAGAAGTCGCCGGCGGCGATCATTTCCTCGAACTTTTCCGCAGAGACGAAATGGTAGTGCTGGCCGTTCACTTCACCCGGGCGCATCGCACGCGAGGTGAAGGAGATCGACAGGGCGATCTGCGGGTCACGCGCCAGGGTGGCATTGACGATGCTGCTCTTGCCGGCACCGGACGGGGCGGCAACGATGTACAGCGTGCCGCGCGCAACGGCCTCCGACGGCTTCGACGGTGCGCTCATGCGGGGGATCCAACGGGTTGATTTCGCAAAATTTTTCCTCGATGTTCCAGATCCGGCGCGGAGGATCGCGCCAGGACGGCGGGGGCTGCGCGGAACATCCTGGAACCAGGCCCGGCAGACGCTTTCCCCGGGGTGCGGGCACGCAACTTTACCAGAGCCGCCCCGTTGCGCGCCCGCCCGGCAGGCGCCGGGCCTTGTGCCACATGGGCGTGCGGGGGCCTGTGCTATAACCGGGCCGTACCCAACGACAGCCCGGAGGCCTGCGCCTCCCCGCCATCCCAGGAGAACGGCATGCCATCGATGAGCCGCCGCCAGTTCCTGAAAGTGACCGGGACAACCCTGGTCGGCTCCAGTCTGGCACTGATGGGCTTCGCGCCCGGCATCGCGCTCGCGGAGGTCAGGCAGTACAAGCTGACCCGCGCGACCGAGACCCGCAACACCTGTACCTACTGTTCGGTGGCCTGCGGCATCCTGATGTACAGCCTCGGCGATGGCGCCAAGAACGCCGAGCCGAGCATCTTCCATATCGAAGGCGACCCTGACCATCCGGTCAACCGCGGCACGCTGTGCCCGAAGGGTGCCGGCCTGGCCGACATCATCCACAGCAAGTCGCGCCTGCTCTACCCCGAGTACCGCGCGCCCGGCTCGAACGAGTGGAAGCGGCTGAGCTGGGACGATGCGCTGGACCGCATCGCACGGCTGATGAAGGAAGACCGCGATGCCAATTTCGTGCAGAAGAACGAGGCCGGGCAGACGGTCAACCGCTGGCTGACCACCGGCATGCTGGCAGCCTCGGCCACCAGCAATGAAACCGCGGTGCTGACCCACAAGGTCGTCCGCTCCCTTGGCATGCTGGCATTCGACAACCAGGCACGTGTCTGACACGGCCCGACGGTGGCAGGTCTTGCCCCGACGCTAGGCCGTGGTGCGATGACGAATCACTGGGTCGACATCAAGAATGCCGACCTGATCCTGATCATGGGTGGCAATGCCGCCGAGGCGCACCCGTGCGGGTTCAAATGGGTGACCGAGGCCAAGGCACACAACAAGGCCCGGCTGATCGTGGTCGATCCGCGCTTCAACCGCTCGGCCGCGGTGGCCGACGTGTACGCGCCGATCCGCACCGGTACCGACATCGTGTTCCTGGGCGGCCTGATCAACTACCTGTTGACCGAGGACCGCATCCAGCACGAGTACGTGCTGAACTACACCGACATGTCGTTCCTGGTGAAGGACGAGTTCGCCTTCAAGGACGGCCTGTATTCGGGCTACAACGAAGAAAAGCGCAGCTACGACCGTTCCAGCTGGGACTATGCCTACGGTGACGATGGCTTCGTGCGCAGCGACCCGACGCTGAAGGACCCGCGCTGCGTCTACAACCTGCTCAAGCAGCACTACGCGCGCTACACCGTGGAGATGGTCGAGCGCATCTGCGGCACGCCCGCCGACAGCATCCGGCAGGTCTGGGAGATGATCGCGTCCACCGCCGGCAAGGACAAGGCGATGACCATCCTGTACGCGCTGGGCTGGACGCAGCACTCGGTGGGTGCGCAGAACGTGCGTGCCGGCACCATGGTGCAGCTGCTGCTGGGCAACATCGGCGTGGCCGGTGGTGGCATGAACGCGCTGCGCGGGCATTCCAACATCCAGGGCCTGACCGACATCGGCCTGATGTCCGACCTGCTGCCTGGCTACCTGACGCTGCCGAAGCAGGACGAGCAGGACTACGACGACTACATCGCCAAGCGCACGCAGAAGCCGCTGCGCGCCAACCAGATGTCGTTCTGGCAGAACTACCCGAAGTTCCACGTCAGCCTGATGAAGTCGTGGTGGGGCGATGCTGCCACCGCCGACAACAACTGGTGCTTCGACCACCTGCCCAAGCTGGACAAGCCGTACGACATGCTGCAGGCGTACGAGCTGATGAACGAAGGCAAGATCCACGGCTACATCTGCCAGGGTTTCAACCCGCTGGCCTCGGCGCCGAACAAGGGCAAGCTGATCAATGCGTTCTCCAAGCTGAAGTTCATGGTCAGCATGGACCCGCTGGAAACCGAGACCATCGCCTTCTGGCAGAACCACGGTGCGTTGAACGACGTCGACCCGAGCACGATCCAGACCGAAGTGTTCCGGCTGCCGACCACTTCCTTCGCCGAGGAGAACGGCGCGGTGGTGAACTCCTCGCGCTGGCTGCAGTGGCACTGGAAGGGGGCCAATCCGCCGGGCGAAGCGCGCAGCGACATCGAGATCATGTCCGAGCTGTTCCATCGCATCAAAGCGATGTACGAGAAGGACGGCGGCGCGTGGTGGGAGCCGGTGCGTGATCTGGCCTGGAAGTATTCCAACCCGGAACTGCCGACGCCGGAAGAACTGGCGATGGAATACAACGGCAAGGCGCTGGCCGATGTGTTCGATCCGAAGGACCCGACCAAACTGGTGCGCAAGGCCGGCGAGCAGCTGGCTGCGTTCGGCGACCTGCGCGACGACGGCAGCACCTCCTCTGGCTGCTGGATCTACATCGGTGCCTGGGGCCCGACCGGCAACATGATGGCGCGGCGTGACAACAGCGACCCCACCGGCATCGGCAACACGCTGGGCTGGGCCTGGGCGTGGCCAGCCAACCGCCGCGTGATGTACAACCGCGCCTCGTGCGACGTGGCCGGCCAGCCCTTCGATCCGCGGCGCACGCTGCTGGCCTGGAACGGAAAGAACTGGGGCAGCGTGGACGTGCCGGACTTCAAGGCCGACGAAGACCCGGCCGGCGGCATGGGCCCGTTCATCATGAACCCGGAAGGCATCGCGCGCTTCTTCGCCAAGGCCGGCATGGCCGAAGGCCCGTTCCCGGAGCACTACGAACCGTTCGACACCCCGCTGCGCAGCAACCCGCTCAGCCCCGGCCAGGCGCAGACGCTGAACAACCCGGCCGCGCGCGTGTTCGCCAGCGACCGTGCCCAGATCGGTTCGCCGGATGAGTTCCCGCACGTGGCCACCACCTACCGCCTGACCGAGCATTTCCACTTCTGGACCAAGCACGGCAAGCTCAACGCCATCATCCAGCCCGAACAGTTCGTCGAAATCGGTGCTGCACTGGCCGACGAACTGGGCATCAACAACGGCAGCCGCGTGCGCGTGAGTTCCAAGCGCGGCCATATCGAAGCCGTTGCGATGGTGACCAAGCGCATCAAGGCCCTGCAGATCGATGGAAAGACCGTGCACCAGGTGGGCATTCCGATCCACTGGGGTTTCCTCGGTGCAGCCAAGCCCGGCTACATCGCCAATACGCTGACCAATGCCATCGGTGACGGCAATTCGCAGACGCCCGAATCGAAGTGCATCCTGGTCAAGGTCGAGAAGGTGTAGGAGACACGCCATGTCACTGCAATCCCTGGACATCATCCGACGCTCGGCCACCACCACGCCCTCGCCGGAGGCGCGTGGTGCGCACACCGGCCAGGTCGCCAAGCTGATCGATGTGAGCAAGTGCATCGGCTGCAAGGCCTGCCAGGTCGCCTGCATGGAATGGAACGACCTGCGCGACGAAGTGGGCAGCTGCGTTGGCAGCTATGACAACCCGCCCGACCTGAGCGACCAGTCGTGGACGGTGATGAAGTTCCGCGAGTACGAGGACGAGAAGGGCAAGCTGGAGTGGCTGATCCGCAAGGAAGGCTGCATGCACTGCAGCGACCCGGGCTGCCTGAAGGCCTGCCCATCGCCCGGCGCGATCATCCAGTACGCCAACGGCATCGTCGACTTCCAGGAAGAAAACTGCATCGGCTGCGGTTACTGCGTGACCGGTTGCCCGTTCGACGTGCCGCGCATTTCCAAGAAGGACCACAAGGCCTATAAATGCACGCTGTGTTCGGACCGGGTGGCGGTGGGCCAGGAACCGGCCTGCGTGAAGACCTGCCCGACCGGCGCGATCACCTTCGGCAGCAAGCAGGCGATGACCGAACATGCGGCCGGCCGTGTGGAAGACCTGAAATCGCGCGGCTACGAGAACGCCGGCCTGTACGACCCACAGGGCGTGGGTGGCACCCACGTGATGTACGTGCTGCAGCACGTGGACAAGCCGGAGCTTTACGCCGACCTGCCCAAGGACCCGCGCATCAGCCCGATGGTGGAGGTCTGGAAGGGCGTGGCCAAGCCGCTGGGCGTGCTGGCGATCGCCGCCACCGCCTTCGCCGGCTTCCTGCATTACATCGGCATCGGCCGCAACACGGTCAATGACGAGGAAGAAGAGGAAGCCGAACACGAGGCGAAGCAGATCGAAGAGGAGCAGCGGCCATGAAGTACGCCCCGCACCCGCGCCAGATCATCCGCTACCGTGCGCCGACCCGCATCAATCACTGGATCGTGGCGATCTGCTTCGTGCTGACCGCGCTGTCCGGGTTGGCGTTGTTCCACCCTGCCCTGTTCCCGTTGACCCAGCTGTTCGGTGGTGGACCGTGGACGCGCATCCTGCACCCGTTCGTTGGCCTGGCCATGGTGGTGGGCTTTGCCTTGCTGGCCTTCCGCATGTGGCGCGATAACCTGCCGACCGCCGACGACCGCGCGTGGATGCGCGGCATGCGCGATGTACTGCGCAACGAGGATGAGAAGCTGCCACCGGTGGGCCGTTTCAATGCCGGCCAGAAGCTGTTGTTCTGGGCCATCATCGGATGCCTGTCGGCGCTGCTGCTGACCGGCTTCGTGATCTGGCGGCAGTACTTCAGCCACTTCTTCCCGATCGGGGTGATCCGCTTCTCGGTACTTGCCCATGCGCTGTTCGGCTGGGTGCTGATCTGCGCCATCGTGGTGCACATCTATGCGGCGATCTGGATCAAGGGGTCGGTGCGGGCGATGACCCAGGGCAAGGTGACCTACGGGTGGGCGTACAAGCATCACCGGCAGTGGTTCCGGGACATCCTGCGCGGGCGCCGGGAAGAGGGGTAGCGGCAGGGCCTGCGGCCCTGCACCCGCAGAGGCAACGTCAACGTCAAAAGCTGGCTGCCTTGGAGAGGCGGGGTGGGTCCGGTTGCGGGGGACGCCGTAAACCTGTGGTGGTCAAGTATTTTTGGACACTCCCAAAGGGAGTTCAGGCCACCTGCTCTTCACAAAGCGCAGGTGGCACAAGGCCGTTGGCACTGTGCGGCCGACGGTGGTTGTACCAGTCCACGAATTGCTCGATGTCTGCTGCAGCCTCCTGTCGAGTGGGGTATTTGGAGTAAAGCCACTCCCCTTTGAGGGTGGCGAAAACCCGTTCCACCACCGCGTTGTCCCAGCAGTTGCCCTTCCTGCTCATGCTTTGGGTGATGCCGTTGTCACGCAGAATTTCGGCCATGGCATGGCTGGTGTACTGCCGACCTTGATCCGAGTGGAAAAGTAGTCGCCCGTTGGGACGACGCTGTTTCAGAGCCCCACGCAGGGCTCTGACGGCCAGCCAGGCATCCCCTTCGTGAGAGTGGGCCCAGCCCACGATCCGTCGGGCAAACAGATCCACCACGATGGCCAGATAGAGCCAGCCTTGCTGGGTCGGGATGTAGGTGATATCCCCTGCCCAAACTTGGTCGGGTGCCTCCGGGTTGAATTGGCGTTCCAACACGTTGGGCGCGGTCAGTGCCTGCGGCCCCAGACTGTGGTACTTGTGCCGCCGGTGCTGCCGCGCCCTGACGCCGGCCCGGCGCATCAGCGTCCGGGCGCGGTAGCGACCCACTGGCAGGCCGCGATTGGTCAGCTCCCTGGCCATCTTGCGAGAGCCACAGCTCCCCCGGTGGGACTGATGAATGCGACGAACCAGATCAACCTGGGCCAGCAGTTCCCGGTCAATCCGGGGCTCCCGGTGCAGCCAGGCGTAGTAGCTGCTACGGGGATAGTCCATCAACTGACACACCAACCGGATCGGAGCGACCTTCCCCAATTCCTGGATCACCTGTTCCGGTGATCGCTGTCCCGAATGAAGAAGGCGATGGATTTTTTTAGTAGGTCGCGCTCCTCCTTGAGCCTGCGATTCTGGGCCTCCAGCTCGGCGATTCTGACCTGGGCATCTACGGGCGGTGCCTCGGCCTGCGGGTCATGTTTTCGACGCCATTGCTCGATCCAGCGCCTCAGCGCCGTCGGGCCGACATCCATCAGCTGGCAGACGTCCCTGACTGTCTGCCCCTCCACAACCACAAGGCGAACCGCCTCGTCCCTCATGCCCTGAGTGATCTGCTTTGCCATGGGTCTACCTCGATGCTTGAAATTGATCCTATCGAGTGTCCAAGTTGATTAGACCACCACAACCCGTCCTTGGGGGCTTGGCCGCGGCATCCATGCCGCGGACACCCCCGCAACCGGACCCACCCCGCCTTCGACAGTTTCCCGCTGCTGTCGGAATGGCATGAGCTGCTCTTGGTGGGTGTCGACCTTGGTCGACACGATGAACATGGCAACGACCGAAACCGGTTTTTGTAGAGTCGAGCCATGCTCGACTGCTTTGCTCGACTGCGTTGTTTGAACACGCTGGACGCCAGCGCCGACAACGGCGAGGATGGAGGCTGGTTCTTCTGGCTGGCCCTGCATGGCGCAACGCATCCTTGAACCCGGTGAGATCGAGACACTGGCCTCGCGCGATGTTCCGCGCATCATTCTGCCCGATGTCGCGTCCCTGTTCGCCGAGCGCGCGACGCGCCTGCGCAGCCTGGCCGCGCACAGTGCCATCGGCGGCTACCTGCAGCTGCTGGCGGCGTTGGCCGATGCACAGCAGGCGCTGCTGGACGAGCTGACACCACAGCAACGCGAGACGCTGCAGTCGCAGGCACGTGCGCAGCAGTCGAGTGCGGCGGCCGGTGCCGGCATGCCGTTGCGGCCGGCCAACACGCTTCACCTGGATGGACGCTGGCGCGACTGGCTGCGCACGCTGTGCCAGCACTGTGCCGACGAGGCCGGGCTGCCGGCGGAAACCCGCCAGGAGTTGCAGCGCGTCGCCGCGGCCGACGATGCCTGGCTGGAGGCGCAGGCCCATGCCGTGCTGGAGCGTGATGATGCGCCATCGGTGGACGCGGTCGCGGCGCTGCTGGTGATGAACGCACTGCAGGTCTACTGGGCGGTGCTGGCGGACAGCTTCCGCTCCACCGACCTGAAACCGCTGGCCGATGCACCCGGCCTGTGCCCGTTGTGCGGCTCGCTACCGGTGGTCAGCGTGGTGCAGGCACGCCCACCCTATGCGTCCTACCGTTACCTGTCGTGCTCGCTGTGCGCATGCCAGTGGCACTACGTGCGCGTGCAGTGCAGCCAGTGTGGCACCGCCGGCAAGGACATCGCCTACCGCGCCCTGGCCGATGTGGATGGCGACAGCGGCGAGGCCGTGCGCGAGAGCGCGGTCCGTGCCGAGACCTGCGACCACTGCCACAGCTACCGCAAGATCCTGTACCTGGAAAAGGATCCCTCACTGGAACCGGTCGCCGATGACCTCGGCACGTTGGCGCTGGACCTGCTGCTGGGCGAAGAAGGTTATGCGCGCGCCAGCCAGAATCCGCTGCTGTGGCAATCCGACGGCGAGTGAGGCGATGACAGCCACGCCCTCCACCCCGGCATCGGTTTCCGCCCTGCCCTCGCTGGACCGGTTGCTGCGCCTGCCTGCCCTGGCAGCACTGATCGAGGGCCACGGCCATAGTCGTATCACCCGGCTGCTGCGTTCGCACCTGCAGGTGCTGCGCGACCGTATCAGCGCCGGCCAGCTTTCGGCCGCGCAGCTGCAGGAAGCGGTTGGCGGTCCGGCGCTGGTCGCGGAGATCGAGTCCGCACTGGCGGCCGATGCACGGCTGGATCTGCAGCCGATGTTCAATCTGACCGGCACCGTACTGCACACCAATCTCGGGCGCGCATTGCTGCCCGATGCCGCCGTGCACGCGGTCAGCCGCGCGATGACCGCGCCGGTGGATCTGGAGTTCGACGTCATTCGTGGTCGTCGCGGCGACCGCGATGCACGGGTGCAGGCATTGATCTGCGAACTGACCGGCGCTGAAGCCGCCACCATGGTCAACAACAACGCGGCGGCGGTCCTGCTGCTGCTCAACAGCCTGGCCAACCGCCGCGACGTGGTGGTGTCGCGCGGCGAACTGGTGGAGATCGGTGGCGCCTTCCGCATTCCCGACGTGATGCGCAGCGCCGGTGCGCGACTGCTGGAAGTAGGCACCACCAACCGCACCCATCCGGCTGACTTCGCCAACGCCATCGGCACCCGCACCGCACTGCTGATGGAGGTGCACGCCAGCAACTACGCGATCACCGGCTTCACCGCCAAGGTCGACACCGCTGCGATGGCGGCAATCGCGCACGAACATGGCCTGCCGCTGGTGGTGGACCTGGGCAGTGGCAGCCTGTGCGATCTGGCCACGTTCGGCCTACCGCACGAGCCCACTGTGCAGGAAACGCTGGCAGCCGGCGCCGATCTGGTTTCGTTCAGTGGCGACAAGCTGCTGGGTGGGCCTCAGGCCGGCATCATCGCCGGCCGCGCCGACCTGATCGCGCGGATCAACCGCAACCCGCTCAAGCGCGCGCTGCGCATGGACAAGATGGGCCTGGCTGCGCTGGAAGCGGTGCTGGCCCTGTACCGCGAACCGGAGCTGCTGGCACAGCGCCTGCCGACCCTGCGCACGCTGTCGCGCACGCAGGACGACATCGATGCGCAGGCCCAGCGCCTGCTGCAGCCGATGCGTGCCTCGCTGGCGGCGGACTACACCCTCGAGCCTGCTTCGATGCACAGCCAGATTGGCAGCGGCGCGCAGCCACAGGCGCAGCTTGCCAGCGCCGGACTGCGCATTGCCAGCGCACGCCGTGGCGGACTGGATCGCCTGGCCAAGCGCTTGCGTCAGCTACCGCGCCCGGTGCTGGGCCGCATTGCCGATGACGCGTTGTGGCTGGACCTGCGCTGCCTGGAACCCGGGGACGAAGCGGCCTTCCTCGCCCAATGGAGCGCGCTGCAGGCATGATCGTCGGCACCGCCGGGCATATCGACCATGGCAAAACAAGCCTGGTACGCGCACTGACCGGCATCGAAACCGATCGCCTGCAGGAAGAGCGTACGCGCGGCATATCGATCGAACTGGGCTATGCCTATGTTCCGGTGGAAAGCAGGGACGTCGAAGGCCCGGCGACGACGCTGGGTTTCGTCGACGTGCCGGGCCATGAGCGCTTCGTGCACACGATGGTGGCCGGCGCCACGGGTATCGATGTCGCCCTGCTGGTGATCGCTGCCGACGACGGCGTGATGCCACAGACCCGCGAGCATCTGGCCATCCTGCAACTGCTGGGCGTGGACCGCGGTGCGGTGGCGCTGACCAAGATCGACCGTGTGGATGTAGCGCGCATCGCCCGGGTCGAGATCGAGATCGCTGCGCTGCTGGCCGGAACGCCGCTACAGGATTCCCCTGTATTCGCCTGCAACAGCACCTCAGCCGATGATGCCGGCATCAGTGCACTGCGTACCCAGCTGCACGCATGGGCGGCGGACGACGCCAGCACGCACGAGGCCGAACTGCGCAGCGAACTGTTCCGCATGCCGGTGGACCGCGTGTTCTCGCTGGCCGGCCACGGCACGCTGGTGACCGGCGCGGTACATGGCGGCATCGCCTTGGTGGGTGAGCATCTGCAGCTGATGCCGGCTGCCACTGAAGTGCGCATACGCAGCATCCACGCGCAGAACCAGGCCAGCGACCACGCGATGGCCGGGCAGCGCTGCGCGTTGAACCTGGCAGCCATCGCTCGTGACGACATCCGCCGTGGCGACTGGATCGCCGACCCGCGCGCACTGCTGCCCACCACCCGCGTTGATGTGCGCCTGCGGCTGTCCGCGTTGGCCGCGCCATTGCGCGACTGGGCGCCGCTGCATATCCACTGGGGCACGATGCACCGGCAGGCCCATGTGGTGCTGCTGGAGGACGACGATCACGGCAATGGGCAGTTGGTGCAACTGGTGTTCGATGCGCCGGTCTGTGCGATGTGTGGCGATCGCTTCATTGCCCGCGACTCGGCGGCAACCCGTACGCTGGGCGGCGGTGTCGTACTCGATCCGGATCCGCCACAGCGGCGGCGGCGCAGCCCTGCACGCCTGGCGTGGCTGGTGGCGCTGGAACAGCTGGCCACCAGCGCAGATGTTGGCCCGCTGCTTCAGCAGGCGGCCACCGGAATTCCATTGGCCGCACTGCAGCGCTACTGCCGGCGCGCCGCCGACCGGATCGATCTTCCTGCAGGCGCACAGCGCATCGCCACCCGCGACGACACGGTGGTCATCCTCGCTGCGCACTGGCAGGTGCTACGCGAACAGGTAATCGCCTCACTGCGTGGCTGGCATGAACGACGCCCTGACGAACCCGGTGTCGACAGCGGGCGCCTGCAACGCAGCACCCTGCCTGCACTGGCAACGAGCCTGTGGAACGCGCTTCTCCAGGACCTGCTGGACGACGGCAGCGTGCAGCGCGTGGGCGCCTGGTGGCGCCTGCCCGGCCATGACCATGCGCCACCGGAACGCGAGCGTCTGCTGCTGGAACGCGTGCTGCCGCAACTGCACGCCGGTGGCTTCGATCCGCCGTGGGTGCGCACCCTGGCCGCCGACATCGGCCTGGCCGAAGACGAGGTCCGCGCCGTCCTGCGCCGCGCCACCACACGTGGCGAACTGTTCCAGGTGGTACCGGACCTGTTCTATGCACCGGCCCGCATTGCCGAGCTGGCCACGATCGTCGCGCAGCTGTCGCAGGCCAGCGGCGCGGTGGATGCGGCCGCTTTCCGCGATGCCATCGGCCTGGGCCGCAAGCGCAGCATCCAGATCTTGGAGTTCTTCAATCGCGTTGGCTACACTCGACGCGTCGGTGACCAGCATCGGCCGCGTGGCGACCTGCAGTGGAACGCAGCCCGCGACTGAGCCCACCGCTACCGCCGTACTTTCGGAAGGCATGCGCATCCGGGCATGCGGCTGGGCTTCAAACCCAGTAGGGGGCGTCGATCGTTCCCTGGTAGGTTCGACTCCTGCTGCCTTCCGCCATTCGTGTTTCCGCAGGAGATGTCGGCATGGCCACGCACGCGCAGTCCCCCGCCCCTTCAACGGCCGATGCCCCGCAACGCCTGACCTCGCTGGCGCACGGCGGCGGCTGCGGCTGCAAGATCGCGCCGGGCGTGCTGACCGAACTGCTGCGCGGCGTGCCGGCGCTTCCGGCACCGGCTGAGCTGCTGGTTGGTCGCGAGACCAGCGACGACGCCGCGGTGTACCGCCTTGATGACCGCCAGGCGATTGTCGCCACCACTGATTTCTTCATGCCGATCGTCGACGATCCATTCGACTTCGGCCGCATCGCCGCCACCAACGCGCTGTCGGACCTGTACGCGATGGGTGCCCGGCCATTGTTCGCACTGGCCATCGTCGGCATGCCGATCAACACGCTGCCGCAGGACACCATCCGCGGCATCCTGCAGGGCGGCGAACGCGCCTGCGCCGATGCCGGCATCGTGGTAGCTGGCGGCCACAGCATCGATTCGGTGGAACCCATCTACGGCCTGGCCGCGATCGGCGTGCTCGACCCGCAGCGGCTCAAGCGCAATGCCGATGCCCGCGCCGGCGATGTGCTGGTGCTGGGCAAGCCGCTGGGCGTGGGCGTGTATTCGTCAGCATTGAAAAAAGAAGTGCTGGATGCCGACGGCTACCGGCAGATGATCGAATCGACCACCCGCCTGAACAGCGTGGGCATGCCGCTGGCCGCGCTGGACGGCGTGCATGCCATGACCGACGTCACCGGCTTCGGCCTGCTCGGCCACCTGCTGGAAGTGTGCCGTGCCAGTGGCGTTGCCGCCGAGGTGGACAGTGCACAGGTGCCGCTGCTGCCACAGGCGCTGGAGCTGCTGCAGCGTGGCTGCGTGACCGGCGCTTCCCACCGCAACTGGGCCTCGTATGGCGCCGAGGTGCGCTTCGCCGAGGGCTTGGCCGCCCATTGGCAGCCGCTGCTGACCGATCCGCAGACCAGCGGTGGCCTGCTGGTGTCTTGCGCCCCGGAAGCGCTGGACGCGGTGCTGGCCTGTTTCCACGACGCAGGGTTCGTCCAGGCAGCCGTGATCGGCCGCTTGAGCGCTGGAACACCGGGCGTCAGCGTGCGCTGATGCGCGGAAACGACAAGGGCGCCCGAAGGCGCCCTTGTCGTTTCGCCGGGTGCAACATCACTCGATGTTCTGCACCTGTTCGCGGATCTGGTCGATCAGCACCTTCAGTTCCACCGCCGCATTGGACGTGCGGCTGTCCACCGACTTCGAGCCCAGCGTGTTGGCTTCGCGGTTGAACTCCTGCAGCAGGAAGTCCAGGCGGCGGCCGACCGGCTCACGCTGCTTGAGCACGCGGCGGATCTCGACGATGTGGCTGCCAAGACGGTCCAGCTCTTCATCCACGTCCAGCTTCTGCAGCCACAGCACCAGTTCCTGCTCGGCGCGGCCGGGATCGACCGGGTGCGGCAGGTCGGCCAGGCGTGCGGCCAGCTTGGCACGCTGGCCGTCGCGAATGGCCGGAATCAGCGTGCGGACTTCGGTGGCGATGCGTTCGATGCCGTCCACGCGCTCGCTGATGGCGGCCGACAACTTGCCGCCTTCGCGCTCACGGGCCTCGACGAAGCCGTCCAGCACCTGGTCCAGCAGGGCCAGTGCCTCGACCTGCAGGGCGGCGGCATCGGTGGCCTCGCCACGGGTCACGCCCGGCAGCTGCAGCAGGTCGGTGAAGCTGACCTGCAGGTTGGGGAAATCGGAGGTCAGGCGGTGGGCCAGGCGGCCCAGCTGGCCCAGCAGGGCCTCGTCCACCTGCAGGTTGGCCGCCGCTTCCGGCGCGCGCAGGCGCATCACCAGATCCAGCTTGCCACGGCTCAGGCGTGCGGCGATGCGCTCGCGCAGCTGCGGTTCGAGCGCCCGCAGTTCCTCGGGCAGGCGGGTGCCGACCTCCAGGAAGCGGTGGTTGACCGAGCGCAGCTCGCAGCCCAGCGTGCCCCACGGGGTGACCCGCTCGCCGCCGGCATAGGCGGTCATGCTTCGAATCATGGATTGTGTCCGGTGCGTGCAAAGGGGGAATGGTACCCTAGCGCCCTCACCAGAGCCCCCTTGCCCGCCCCGTGAAGGCCGCGGGCGTGGCGGCGTACTCCCTCGCCATTACGGAACCCGCACCATGTCCGATTCCCGCCCCAGCGGCCGCCAGCCCGACCAGCTCCGCCCGGTCGTCATCCAACGCGGCTTCACCCGCCACGCCGAAGGTTCGGTCCTGGTGTGCTTCGGTGAAACCCGCGTGCTGTGCACCGCCAGCGTCGAGAACCGCGTGCCGGGTTTCCTGCGCGGCAAGGGCGAAGGCTGGGTCACCGCCGAGTACGGCATGCTGCCGCGCGCCACCCACACCCGCAGCGACCGTGAAGCGGCCCGTGGCAAGCAGGGCGGCCGCACACTGGAGATCCAGCGCCTGATCGGCCGCAGCCTGCGCGCGTGCGTGGACCGCAACGCGCTGGGCGAGCGCACCATCACCCTCGACTGCGACGTGCTGCAGGCCGACGGAGGCACCCGCACCGCCGCCATCACCGGCGCCTACGTGGCCCTGGTCGATGCAGTGAACGTGCTGATGAAACGCGGCGACATCAAGCGCAACCCGATCCTGGGCGCAGTGGCCGCCGTGTCGGTGGGCGTCTACCGCGGCACCCCGGTGCTGGACCTGGACTACGCCGAAGACAGCGACTGCGACACCGACATGAACGTGGTGATGAACGACGGTGGCGGCTTCATCGAGCTGCAGGGCACCGCCGAAGGCCATGCCTTCCGTCGCGACGAGCTGGACGCGCTGCTGGGCCTGGCCGAAAAGGGCGTGCGCGAGCTGCTGGCCGCACAGCAGGCAGCGCTGTCGGCATGAACCGGCGCCTTGCCCTGACCACCCTGGTGGTGGCCGATTACGACGAAGCCATCGCCTGGTACACCGGCAAGCTCGGCTTCGCACTGTTGGAGGACATCGACCAGGGCCACAAGCGCTGGGTGGTGGTCGGCCCGACCGACGGCAGCGCCGCCGCGCTGCTGCTGGCCCGTGCCAGCAATGAGGAGCAGCGCAGCCGCATCGGCAATCAGACCGGTGGCCGGGTCGCCTTCTTCCTCAACACCGATGACTTCCACCGCGACCACGCGGCGATGCTGGCCGCCGGCGTCGAGTTCCTGGAAGCCCCGCGCGAAGAACCCTATGCAACGGTTGCGGTGTTCCGCGATCTGTATGGCAACACCTGGGACCTGCTGGAGCCCCGTCAATGAAGAAACTGGTACTGGCCAGCCACAACGCCGGCAAGCTGGTGGAGATGCAGGAGATCCTTGCTGACCTGCCGCTGCAGATCACCTCGGCCGCCGAACTCGGCCTGGGTGACGTGGAAGAGACCGGCCTGACCTTCGTCGAGAACGCGCTGCTGAAGGCGCGCGCCGCCTGCGAAGCAACCGGCCTGCCGGCGCTGGCCGATGATTCGGGCCTGATCGTCGATGCCCTCGGCGGTGCGCCGGGCCTGTACAGCGCGCGCTATGCCGGTCACCCGACCAACGCCGCGGCCAACAACGCCAAGCTGCTGGACGCGATGGCCGATGTTCCCGACGGCCAGCGCAGCGCCCGGTTCTATGCGGTGATCGTGCTGCTGCGCCACGCCACCGACCCGCAGCCGCTGATCTGCGAAGGCCGTTGGGAGGGCCAGATCATCCGCGAGCTGCGCGGCACGAATGGTTTCGGCTACAACCCGGTGTTCCTGGACACCACCCACGGCCTGACCGCCGCGGAAATGGAGCCGGCGCTGAAGAACGCCATCAGCCACCGCGCCATTGCCCTGCAGCAGCTCAAGCAACAGCTGGCGACGCTGTACTGACGCCACCCGATCGAACCAGGGAAGCCGGCCAGCGGCCGGCACTACCGAAGAAGCCCATGCCGCACGCCCACGACCACTGCAACCACCTGCCCGGCGAAGCCTGCTCCGCTGACCACGACAGCCCGCCGCGGCTGGTGCCGCCACCGCTGTCGCTGTACGTGCACCTGCCGTGGTGCGTGCGCAAGTGCCCGTACTGCGATTTCAATTCGCACCAGGCCAAGGGCGAACTGCCGTTCGATGCCTACATCGACGCGCTGCTGCGTGACCTGGACCAGGACCTGCCACTGGTCTGGGGCCGGGTGGTGCACAGCGTGTTCTTCGGTGGTGGTACGCCCAGCCTGTTCCCGCCGGAAGCGATCGACCGTTTCCTTCAGCAGGCCAGCGCGCGCCTGCGTTTCGCGCCCAATGCCGAGATTACCCTGGAGACCAACCCGGGCACCGCCGAGCACGGTCGTTTCGACCGCTACCGCGCGGCCGGCGTGAACCGCCTCAGCTTCGGCATCCAGAGTTTTGACGACGTGATGCTCAAGCGCCTGGGCCGCATCCACGACAGTGGCGAAGCCGAGCGCGCGGTGAAAATGGCGCAGGACGCGGGCTACGACAACTTCAACATCGACCTGATGTACGCGCTGCCGGAACAGACCCTGGCCGGCGCCGAGGCCGATCTGGAACGCGCGTTCGCGCTGCAGCCGGCGCACATCTCGCACTACCAGCTGACCCTGGAACCGAACACGGTGTTCTTCGCGCGGCCGCCGCAGGGCATTCCCGATGAAGACAACGCCTGGGACATGCAGGAACACTGCCAGGCACTGCTCGCGCAGGCCGGTTTCGGCCAGTACGAAGTCAGCGCCTATGCGCGCCCCGGCCGGCAGAGCGCACACAACCTGAACTACTGGCGCTTCGGCGATTACCTGGGCATCGGTGCCGGTGCGCACGGCAAGATCAGTTCAGGCGCCGAAGAACACGTGCTGCGCCGCTGGAAGCTGAAGCATCCGCAGGCCTACCTGGACAGCGCGGGTACCCCGGCCTCGTTCGGTGGTGACGATGTGATCGCGCCCGAGCGCCTGCCGTTCGAGTACATGCTGAATCTGCTGCGCCTGCACGAAGGTTTCGGCCTGCGCGATTTCGAGTCGCGCACCGGCCTGCCGCGCAGCGTACTGGACGCACCGCTGGCCGAGGCCGTGCAGCGCGGCTGGCTGGACGTGACGGATGGCCATGTGCAGCCGACCGAGCTGGGCCGCCGCTTCACCAACGATGTGGTGAGCCTGTTCCTGGAAGATTGATCTCGCGTGACAGAGGGCCATGCCTGGCGAACGGAAGGCACATCCACCCTAAAGTAGCGCCGACAGCGGCCGACACGGTAGATTCACCAGATCGATCCGCGGGAATCCGGGTACCGCCTGCCGATGTCAGCCGTCTTTTCCATCACTCCTGCCGACAAGAACCGACTGGCCGCCAGCGACCTGCCACCGCGGGTACGTGAGCTGTTGGGCGCGCTGATCGGCCTGTGCCGGCAGACGCTGGCCGCGCCCCTGATCCTGACGGTGGAGGCGCTGGAGCAGAATCTGCTTCACGACGCCGACCGCGCACGCAATCCGCAGCAGCAGGCCGAGCTGATGGCCCAGCGCGGGCAGCTGCATGCGTTCTCCGGCCACTTCGCCGACCGTATGCTCGACGCCGTGGCCGATGCCCTCGCACGGCTGCGCGAACCGGCCAGCGGTGTCAGCACCAGTGCTACGCCGCCAGCGCTGCCGGGCATGCTCGGGCTGTCGCTGGTCGATGAGCATGAAGTGGATCGCGACCTGCTGCTGACCGAGATGGTGCGGCGCGAGACGCTGCGTTCAACCAATACACTGAACCTGCTGGGCCAACGCCTGGGCGTACTGGCGGCGGCGCCGGCCTTCGAGGCCGACACCCTGCCACTGGCACCGCAGGCACTGTGCGCGATGGTGCGCCGGATTGCCGAACAGGACGCGCTGAGCGTCGAGGTACAGCTGGCGCTGTATCGCAGTTTCGAACGGCAGGTGCTGGAACGGCTGGGCGATATCCTTGACCGTGCCAATGCCCTGCTGGCCCAGTCCGGCGTACTGCCGGGGCTGGTCTACACCCCCTACCTGGCACGCTCGTCGAGCACGCGGCGGATCATCACCCAGTCGGTGGGTGGCGGCCGCACCACGCAGCCGGCCAAGCGCGCCGCAGCCCCGCTGACCGGCTGGAACGGTTCGGCACCGGCCGGCTCCTGGTCCAGCCTGGTACAGGACGCCTTCCACGGGGGCGGCGCAGCCGGCCCCGCCACGCCGGGCGTAACCACGTCCACCGGCGGTGCATTGCATGAACTGCTGCAGCAGGCACGGCATGCCCGCCCTGCCCCGGCGGACAGCGGCGCGGTGCCCAGCGCGGCAGTCGACGCGGTCCTCGCGCGCCTGCAGGCCCAGTCCAGTGCCGCAACCGGAGTGGCCGACCTGCAGGCTGCCGTGGTCGCGCAGCTGCGCAGCGAGCATGGTGCGCAGGCCCAGCTGGGCAGTCACGACCGTGACAACCTCGACCTGCTGCGCATGCTGATGCAGCAGGTGCAACAGCAGCAGCGTCCCGATCCGGTGCCGGCCGCCCTGCTGGCGCGCCTGCAGGTGCCCCTGGCACGCGCGGCCATGGCCGACCCGGGCTTCTTCGTGCGCGACGAACACCCCGCGCGTGAGCTGCTCAACCAGATCGCCGAAGTCGGCGCCAACTGGCTGGGCGATGACGATGTGGACCCACAGCTGCTGCAGCGCATGGCGCAAAGCGTGCAGGGCCTGCTGGGGCAGGATGCACGTGCGCCGGAGGCCTTTGCCGCCGCCAACGAAGACGTGCAGCAGCACCAGCGCGCGGCGGCCCATCGTGCCGAACTGGCCGAGCGCCGCCATGTGGAAGCCGCGCGCGGCAAGGAACGATTGGAACTGGCCCGTCGCCAGGCCACCGCGCAGATCGACCAGTGCTGCGACACGCAGTCGCCGCCGCGCTTCGTGCAGACCCTGCTGCGCCAGGCCTGGGCCGATGCACTGACCCTCACCCGCCTGCGCCATGGTGACGATTCGCCACAGTGGCAGGAACGCCTGCAGCAGACCGAGCGCATCGCCGCCATCACCGCACAGGCCATCGACGCCCCTGGCGGCACCGATACCGCGCTGGCAGCGGACGTGGAGGCCGCACTGCTGCAGGTCGGCTACCACGCCGAGGAAGCCGCCGCCGTCGCGCGCAGGCTGGCCACGCCCGGCGGCGAGGATGAAAGCACCTCGCGTACCGAGCTCAGCGCACGCCTGAAGGCACGTGCGCGCTTGGGCGAGCACGCCGGCACGAACAGTGGCACCGCACCTGCCACACCGCGCAGCAGTGCTGAAGAAGCGGCCTACCAGCAGCTGTCCACGCTGCCGTTCGGCAGTTGGTTCGACATCGACACGGGCGATGGCACGCTGCGCCGCCAGCGCCTGTCTTGGTACAGCCTGCTGACCGGCCACGCGTTGTTCGTCAATGCGCGCGGGCAGAAGATCACCGATACCGACCTGGATACGCTGGCACGGCAGATCAGTGCCGGGCGCGCGCAGCTGGTCACCGAAGACAAGGGCCGGCTGGTCGACCGTGCCTGGGAAGCCAGCCTCGGTGCACTGCGTGCACTGGCCACGGGCCGCGCACAGGAGACCCCCGCATGAAAGCCGTACCGCCGCAGGACACCCGCCGCGCGCCGCGCCGCCAGGTCTCGGACCTGGTGCCGGTCACCGACCAGATGCGCGAGTGCGTGGTCGGGCGCCTCGGCAATGTCTCCGAAACCGGCATGCTGATGCTGGCCAGCGTGCCGCTGCGCGAGGATGCGCTGTACCAGCTGCGCTTCCCGTTGTCACTGGGTGATGGCCGCCAGCAGGCCATCGACGTGGGCGTGCATCTGCTGTGGAGCGAGCCCGCGCACGTTCCCGGGCAAAGCTGGACCGGCTTCCGCTTCCTCACCCTGTCACGCGAGCATCGGCAGCTGCTGCGCCAGTGGGTGGGCGAGGACAGCGACGAGGGACCGGTTTCGACGGCCTGAGTGCCGGTTCCGGCACAGCGGTTTTTCGCGGTATGCGGCAGAATCTAGGGCCGTTTTCCGTGTCGAGCCACCGCAATGATCCAGCAAGACCCCGGCGCCCTGTATTCCGACCACCTGGCCGTGCTGTGCCGACGTGCCGAACAGGCGCTGGCCCGCGGCGGCTTCGATCATCTGGTGGTGCCCAGCGGCACCCTGCACTACCAGGTGTTCGACGACCGCGACTACCCGTATGCGGTCAACCCGCAGTTCAAGGCCTGGCTGCCGCTGACCCGGGTGCCCAACAGCTGGATCGTGTTCACCCCGGGCAAGCGCCCGGCCGTGATCTTCCACCAGCCCTTCGACTACTGGCACGTGGTGCCGGACGCCCCCAGCGGCTGGTGGGTGGAGCACTTCGACATCCACATCATCCGCAAGCCCGAAGAGGCGCTGGCCCTGCTGCCGGCCGACCCGGCGCGCTGCGCGATCCTCGGCGAACCGCAGAGCGCGCTGGGCAACTACGTGCCGAACAACCCGGCGCCGGTGGTGAATTACCTGGAATGGCACCGCGGCAGCAAGACGCCGTATGAGATCGCACTGATGCGTCAGGCGCAGGTGCTGGGCGTGCGTGGCCACCGCGCCGCCGAAGCCGCGTTCCGCAACGGCGCCGACGAGTTCAGCATCCACATGGCCTATTGCCAGGCCGTCGGCCAGGACGCCAACGAGCTGCCGTACGGCAACATCGTGGCCCTGAACGAGCACGCTGCGGTGCTGCACTACACCGAGCTGGGCCGCAAGGCGCCGCAGCCGCTGCGCAGCTTCCTGATCGATGCCGGTGCCAGCGCCTACGGCTACGCCAGCGACATCACCCGCACCTACGCCGCGCAGGGCCACGACGAGTTTGCTGCGATGATCGCCGCCGTCGACGCCGCCCAGCAGCAGATGTGCGCGGCGGTGCGCCCGGGCTTCGACTACAAGCAGCTGCACGTGGACGCGCATCTTTCGCTGATGGGCGTGCTGAAGGACTTCGGCGTGATCAAGGTATCGCCGCAGACCGCGCTGGAGACCGGCGTCAGCGCCGCGTTCTTCCCGCACGGCATCGGCCACCTGATCGGCCTGCAGGTGCACGACGTGGCGGGTTTCGCGGCCAGCGACGAAGGCGGCCGCATCGAACGCCCGGCCGGCCACCCTTACCTGCGCCTGACCCGCGTGCTGGAACCGGGCATGGTGGTGACCATCGAACCGGGCCTGTACTTCATCGACATGCTGTTGAACGAAGTGAAGGACGCCGGCCATGGCGACGCGATCAACTGGGAGCGCGTGGACTTCTTCCGCCCGTATGGCGGCATCCGCATCGAAGACGAAGTGCTGTGCACTGATGGCGAGGCGGACAACCTGACGCGGCCGGCGTTTGCGGCGGCCAACGGCTGAGCCCCTCGTGGTTGCCCGTTGAATCAAAAGCCGCGCTTGGCCGGGCGGGGTGGGTTTGCAGGACACGCCGTAAACCCATCCATGGGGGCTCGATGGCGCCATCCATGGCGCCAACGGTCCTGCAAACCCACCCCGCCCAGCCCTTGACAGTTTCCTGCCGCGTCCAACCACGGAAAAGAAATAAAGAAAAGCAAAAGCGGGTCGCTCGCTGCGCTCGCTCTGTGCCGACCAGGGTCGACACCTACCAATCGTCGTTCGTCCCAACAACCGCAATTGCCAGTAGATCCACGCCATGCGTGGATGATTCATTCGATGTCTGACAGATGTGCCGACCAACGGTCGGCCCCCACCAACAGCGGCGTGAACCTGTCGAAGGCGGGGTACTGTGGGTTTGCGGGGTGTGAGCGGCATGGATGCCGCGACCAAGCCCCCATGGTGAAGTGACCCCCGAGACTTGGACGGGGTCAAGCGGCCGATTGGGCCTGCTCCCGGTACTTTACCGGGCTCAGGCCTTTCAGTTTCAGTTTGATGCGCTCTTCGTTGTAGTACTGGATGTATTCCACCAGCCCAGCCTCCAGACTCTCGATGCTGTCAAAGCTGTTCAGATAGAAGAACTCCGACTTCAGCGTCCCGAAAAAGCTCTCCATTGCCGCATTGTCCAAGCAGTTGCCACGCCGGGACATGCTTTGCTTCAACGAGTGCTTTTCCAGCATGTGCCGGTAGTTTTCATGCTGGTACTGCCAGCCCTGGTCAGAATGGATCATGGGGCGCTCATCCGGGGAAAGCTTGCTGATGGCCTCCTCCAGCATCTGACCCACCAGATCGAACACGGGCTGGCGCTTGATCTGATAAGCCACGATTTCACCGTTGTAGAGGTCCATGATCGGCGACAGGTACAGCTTCATGCCCTGCACCTTGAACTCGGTCACGTCAGTCACCCACTTCTGGTTGGGCCGCTCGGCCTGGAACTCACGATTGAGGTCATTGCCAACCACAATATTGGCCGCTCCCTTGAAGGCCCGATAGCGCTTCACGCGCACGCGCGATTTCAGGCCCATCTCCCCCATCAGGCGCTGTACCCGCTTGCGATTGGTCCGATGGCCCTGATTGGCCAATTCCAGCGTTACCGTGCGATAGCCATAGCGCCCTTGGCTTTGATCGTAGATTGCACGGATGCGCTCGCGCAGATCTGCCTCGTCCTGATCCGGATGGGCCAGGACATGGTTCTGGTAATAGAACGTACTGCGTGACAGCTCTGCCGCTTCGAGCAGAAGCGACAGCGTATGAACCTGCCTCAATCCTTGGATGGCTTGCGCTTTGCGTCTCGCGCCGCCTGCTCTTCCCGGATCAAGGCATCGAGTTTTTTTAGGTAGTCGGTCTCCGCGCGCAGATAGGCGACTTCCTTGAGCAGCTCATCGCGGCTCATATCCTCAGGTGGCTTGGACGAACGGGTCTTTTTCATCGGCTTTCGGGGCGGCGGCAGGGGCGGTGCCAACGCTTGGGCACCGCCCTGAGCATACAGGCGCCGCCACTGCCCCACTGCGCCGGCATCACCAATCTGAAAGTAGGTGGTGGCTTCGCGCCCGGACATGCCGTCCTGGCTCATCTTCTCCAGGACAGCCAGCTTGAACGCGAGGTCATAGGACCGGGCCTGGCGGTGAAACCCGCGCCAACCGTGCAGCCGATAGGTCGCCACCCAGCGCCTGACCGTGGAAAACTCCAGGCTGTGGCGACGAGCAACGGCTTTGACCGATGTGGAGGTCTTGCAGGCCTCTTTGGCGACCTGCAGTTTGAAACGCGCGTCGTATCTGTTCATGTATCCCTCGGGGTTGGATCTGGTGTCCAACTCCCGGGGGTCACTTCAGGGACGGGTTTACGGCGTCCCCGCAAACCCACAGTGCCCCGCCATCCCACGGAATGCCCGCTGTTGCTGTTGCTTCGGATGTTGCCCTGGCTTGAAGCAGGTGCAGGGCTGCAAGCCCTGCCGATAACCCCTTACCCCGCCATCACCGCTTCGATCTCGTCGGCGCTGCGCGCCAGGCCTTCGGTCAGCACACGATGTCCGTCATCGGTAATCAGCACGTCGTCCTCGGTACGGATGCCGATGCCGCGCCAGCGCGGCTCCACCGTCGTGTCGTCCACGCCGATGTACAGCCCCGGCTCGATGGTGAACGCCATGCCCGGCTCCAGCAGGCGTGAATCACCGGCGAGGCGGTAATCGCCTACATCGTGCACGTCCAATCCGATCCAGTGCCCGGTCTTGTGCCGGTAGAAACGCTGGTACAGGCCCTCGGACAGGTTCTTTTCCAGCGTGCCCTTCAACAGGCCCAGCCGCAGCAGGCCCTCGGTCAGGGTCTGCACCGCGGCGAGGTGGCCGGCCTCGTACGGCACGCCCGGCTTGGCCTGGGCCAACGCAGCGGCCTGTGCATCGCCGACCAGGTCGTGCAGTGCACGCTGCTCGGCACTGAAGCGGCCATTCACCGGGAAGGTGCGGGTGATGTCGCTGGCGTAGCCGCGGTATTCGGCACCGGCATCGATCAGCACCAGCTCACCATCGCGCGAACGCGCGTTGTTGTCGCGGTAATGCAGGATGCAGCCGTTGCGGCCGGCACCGACGATGCTGCAGTACGCCGGCACGGCATCGTTGGCACGGAACACACGCTCCAGCTCGGCCTGCAGTTCGTATTCGTGGATACCTGCCTTGGCCACCTGCATAGCAGCCAGATGCGCACGCACGCTGATCTGCGCGGCGTGGTGCATCAACGCGACTTCCGCACCCGACTTGAACAGGCGCTGCTCGTGCAGCAGGTGGCCCAGCTCCAGGAACTCATGCGGTGGCTGCGCGCCGTGGCGCACCTGCGAACGCACGCGGTTGACCCAGCCGATCAGCTTCAGGTCGAAGTCGGCATCGCGGCCGAAGTGGTAGTAGACGCGCGAGCGCCCTTCCAGCAGGCCCGGCAGGATGTCGTCGAGATCGTCGATCGGGTAGGCATCGTCCATGCCGTACTGCGCCACCGCCCCTTCCTGGCCGGCGCGGCTGCCGTCCCAGGCCTCGCGCTCGGCATCACGCTCGCGGCAGAACAGGATGGCCTCGCCGTGGCGGCGGCCCGGAATCAGCACCAGCACCGCTTCCGGCTCCGGGAAGCCGCTCAGGTACTGGAAGTCCGAATCCTGGCGGAACGGATAATGGGTATCGAGGCTGCGCACCTTCTCGGCTGCGGCCGGCAGTACCAGGATCGCGTCCTCGCCGGCCATGTCCATCAGCTGGCGGCGGCGACGCTTGTATTCGCCGGCCGCGATGCCGGTGCGCTGCTTGATGTCCATCAGTTCAGGCGCTGCCGATGGCGCGAGGCCAGCACCACGTCACCGTGCAGCAGCAGCACCGCCACGCGGATGAATTCCTCGATCTCCGACAGGGCTTCGTCGTCATCATCGCCGCCGGCCTCGAAATCCTCGCTGGAGGCGCGGGCCAGGCTGGCCATGTCGGTCAGCGCTTCCTCGCCCTCTTCGGACAGGGCTGGCCGGTTGCCACCACTGCCCAGACCGAAGCCGCCCAGGAACGAGCGGGTCCAGCTGAACATGGCATCGGCCTGCGCGGACACGTCATCGTTGTCGGTCAGCAGCAGTTCGAAGGCGAAGTCACGGTCTTCCAGCTGCTTGATGGTGACCTGCAGCAGCTGCGCCAGCACGCTGTCGGCAGCCACCGGCGCCAGGTTGTCGTCGGCCAGCACGCGCGCCGGCCAGTCGTTGCCGGGGGCGCCGCCGGCGGCCAGCCAGCCACACAGCGCGCCGTGCAGCTCGGCAGCGGTGGCGCCCAGGCCCAGTTCCTGGCTGGCGCGGGTAACGTCGTCGACGGAGGGAAGTTCGGTCATCGTGCGGCTCGTTCGGAAAGGAAACCCGGGGCGCGCACGCGCGCGCCCGTGAGACCCCGTAGTGTAGCAACCCGACGGCATCCTCTCCGCAGCCGTCCAGCCTTGCTGCGACAACGCTTGACCGCCCTTACCCGGCTTGCCTATCGTGCCCGTATGGAACCCGCTGATCCCCTTGCCCAGCTGCAGGACTTCGCCGCCCGCGTGGAAGCGTTGCTTGAACGCAACCAGCGCCTGGCCGAGGAGAACCGCAGCCTGCGCCACCAGCAGGAACAGCTGGTGGCCGAGCGCTCGACGCTGCTGGCCAAGAATGAGCAGGCACGTTCGCGGGTGGAAGCAATGATCAGCCGGCTCAAATCCCTGGAGCAGCACACATGAGCGCCGAACCGGTCAGTGTCCGCATCCTCGATCGTGAATACACCGTGGGCGTCGGCGGCGATGAACGCGACAGCCTGATGGCCGCCGCGCGCCTGCTGGATGCGCGCATGCGCGAGATCCGCGGCAGCAACCGCATGGCCGCGGTCGATCGCGTCGCCGTGCTGGCCGCGTTGAACCTGGCCCACGAACTGCAGCTGCTGCGCGACGAAAACGCCCGCCAAGCGGTGGCCTTGCAGCAGACGCTGGCCGATCTGAACCGGCGCCTGGACCGCGCCATCGACGGCACCCCGTAGAAAAAAGGGACGGAGGGAATTAAGGCGCATTCGCCCCTTCCGTGCCGGAAACGCCTTAATCCCCTCCGTCCCCTTTTCGCATATCTGAATTGGCACGGACTGTTGCCGACGAACGGCCTATCCAGATCCTGCGTGCTGGCTATAATGGCCACGCGTTCTCTGCGGTACTCGACGGCATGTGCAAACATTCGCCTTGTCCCTTAAGAACGACACCGGGAGCGCGACAGCGCCGGGAGTGCAGGTCCGCCTTGTAGCGGGAAGCCCGATGGTTCTCCAGCGTTCCCACTTGAGCCCCCGGGTTCAAGGTCGTTTCGCATGCATCGACATTGCGGAGAATGCAATATTCCAGCAAGGGCGGCGTCTTCGGGCGTCGCCCTTGTTCTTTGCGGCACAATGACGGCTGATCCTTGCCGCACGCTGCCATGACCGACCCGCGCCAGGCCCTGCGCCACGACCTGCGGCAACGCCGCCGTGACCTTTCCGCCGCTGAGCGCATCGCCGCCGCCGAATCCCTTGCCGATGCCCTGCTGGCGCTGCCGTTCGCCCCGCGCGAAGGCGCCGTGGCTGGCTACTGGGCGCTGGATGGCGAAATCGCCCTGCACCGCTGGCAGCTGCAACTGCCCGAAGGCCTCACCTACTGCCTGCCGGTGCTGGCCGGTGAGGTGCTGCGCTTCGCACCGTGGCGGCCGGGGCAGCCGCTGACCAGCAACCGCTACGGCATTCCCGAACCGGACGTGGCGGTGGAAGACACACTGGAACCGGCGCAGATGGCGCTGGTAGTGACCCCGCTGGTGGGTTTCGACGCGCAGTGCCGGCGGCTGGGCATGGGGGGCGGCTGGTATGATCGCAGCTTCGCCTTCCGCCACGATCGGCCGGCGCCGCCCTGGCTGGTCGGTGCTGCGTTTGCGGTGCAGCAGGTCGAGTCCTTGCCGGTGGCGTCGTGGGACGTGCCGGTGGATGCGATCTGCACCGAAGACGGCACCCTGTTCCCCTCCGCTGCCCCCGTGAACGCATGACCGCCCGCAAGCGCTACTGGCTGATGAAGTCCGAACCGGACGCCTTCTCCATCGATGACCTGGCCAAGGTCAAGGTCGAACCCTGGAACGGGGTGCGCAACTACCAGGCGCGCAACTTCATGCGCGATGGCATGCAGGTGGGCGACGGCATCCTGTTCTACCACTCCAATACCAAGGTGCCGGGCATCGTCGGCCTGGCCACGGTGGCCAGCACGGCCTACCCGGACGACACCCAGTTCGATCCGAAATCCGACTACCACGACCCCAAGAGCACGCGCGAGAACCCGCGCTGGATGCTGGTGGACGTGGCCTTCGACCGCAAGCTCAAGCAGGTGATCGCGCTGGACGAGATCAAGCTGCACGCTGATGAGCTCGGCGAAGGCTTCCCGCTGGTTGCCAAGGGCAACCGCCTGTCGGTGTTCCCGGTGACGGCCGCGCAGTGGAAGCTGCTGCTGTCGCTGGAAAAGAAATCCTGATTCCCTGCCTGAGAGTTCTCCCATGTCCGAAGCCAAGCGCCTGGCCGCCGAGAAAGCCATCGAGTACGTCGAAGACGGCATGATCGTCGGTGTCGGCACCGGTTCCACCGTGGCCTATTTCATCGATGCCCTGGCCCGCATCCAGCACCGCATCAAGGGCGCCGTATCCAGCTCCGAGCAGAGCACCGCGCGCCTGAAGCAGCACGGCATCGAGGTGATCGAGCTGAACCACAGCGGCAACCTGTCGCTGTACGTGGACGGCGCCGATGAGTGCGACGCCAACAAGTGCCTGATCAAGGGCGGCGGTGCCGCGCTGACCCGCGAGAAGATCATCGCCGAGGCCAGCGAGCGCTTCATCTGCATCGTCGACCCGAGCAAGCAGGTGCCGGTGCTGGGCAGATTCCCGCTGCCGGTGGAAGTGATCCCGATGGCGCGCAGCCTGGTCGCCCGCCAGATCCGCGACATGACCGGCGGCCAGCCGACCTGGCGCGAAGGCGTGGTCACCGACAACGGCAACCAGATCCTGGACATCCACAACCTGCAGATCACCGATCCGGAAAAGCTGGAGCGCGAGCTCAACCAGCTGCCGGGCGTGGTCTGCGTGGGCCTGTTCGCGCGCCGTCGCGCCGATGTGGTGATCGTCGGCGGCGAGCCGCCGGTCGTGCTCTGACCCTTTCGAAGGATCCTGACGATGTCGCTGTTGCGTTCGCTGCTGATGCTTCCGCTGCTGGCCCTGGCCGGCTGTGCCACCGATGCGGCCCGCCATTGGGTCGAGCTGGATGGCGCCCGCTACCAGGTCGAGCTGGCCACCAACGATGAAACCCGCGCGCGCGGGTTGATGTTCCGCGACCAGATGGCCGCCGACCACGGCATGCTGTTCATCCACGACCGCGAGGAAATGCAGGCGTACTGGATGAAGAACACGAAGATCGCGCTGGACATCCTGTACTTCGACAGCGAGCGCAGGCTGGTCAGCCAGCAGCGCGACGTTCCGCCGTGCTCGGCCGGCGACATGTGCCCGCCGTATCCCAGCGGTGGCCCGGCCCGGTACGTGCTGGAGCTCAATGCGGGCCAGGCCGAGAAGCTGAAGCTGAAGGACGGCACCGCGCTGACCTTCGGCCCGGGCATCGAAAAATAACGGTAGTGCCGGCCGCTGGCCGGCAATCCAACCCGACCGGGGCCAGATCCCTTTCGCAAGCGAAAGGGATCTGGCCCCGAAGTTTTTCACGCGGCACCGCTTGAAACCGCCTGCAAATGTCGCCAGTCTGTGGTCATGCAGGACCGGATCTCTCTCCCCGACTGGGATGCACTGGCCGACCTCGAAGACGAGGCGCTGCCACTGTTGCCGACCGCACTGCTGATCGCGCGCGATGAATACCCCGATCTGCAGCCGTCCACCTACGACGCGTTGATCCAGAGCCATGTCGACCACCTCCGCTCGGAAGTGGACAGCATCGACAACAGCCCGCTGAAGATGGCAGCGATCAACCGTCACCTGTTCGACGAGCTGGGCTACAGCGGCGACCACGACGAGTACTACGACCCGCGCAACAGCTACCTCAACCAGGTATTCGAGCGGCGCCTGGGCAACCCGATCTCACTGGCGCTGGTGCAGATGGAAGTCGCGCGCCGGCTGGGCATTCCGCTCGATGGCGTGTCCTTCCCCGGCCACTTCCTGGTGCGCCTGCCGGTGGACGACGGCGTGCTGGTGATGGACCCGTTCAACGGTGGCCGCCCGTTGGACGTGGACGAACTGCGCGAGCGGGCCAAATCACACTTGGGTGGGCAGATGCCGGACGACCAGGTGCTGGCGCAGATCCTTGACCCGGCGCCGGCGCGCGCGATCCTGATGCGCATGCTGCGTAACCTGCATGGCGTGTACGCCGAGGCCGGCGAGTGGGACCGCGCTGCACGCAGTGCCGATCGCCTGCTGAAGCTGGCCCCGGAGCAGGACGACGCGCTGCGGGATCGCGGCCTGGCCTATCTGCAGCTGGAATATCTGGCCGGTGCCCGCCACGACCTGGGGCAGTACCTGAAGCGCAATCCCGAGGCCAGCGATGCGCAGTGGCTGCGTGAGAAGCTGATCGACCTGGGCGGGCCGGTGCCGCGGCTGCATTGAGGGAGTCGGTGTGTGGACCAACGGTCCACACCCACCCCAACGGTCCGCACCCACAGAAGGGCCTGCAGGCCCTACCGGTCAATCGACTTCAACCATCTCGAAATCGGCCTTGGTCACCCCGCAATCGGGGCAGGTCCAGGTCTCGGGGATGTCCTCCCAGCGCGTCCCCGGCGCGATGCCCTCCTCCGGCAAGCCTTCCGCTTCGCTGTAAAGGAAGCCGCAGACCACGCACATCCAGGTGCGCAAGGTGGTGGGGGTGGCATCGCTCATCGGATAATCAGGGCTGGATTCACGGGCCGCCATTGTCCCATCGCGGCCCACGCACCGGTAGCCATCGATGACTTCTGCTTCCCCGGCGCCCCGCGGCGTCTACCTGATCACCCCGGACGAGCCCGATACCGCGCACCTGCTGGCACGTACCGCGCCGCTGCTGGCCGCTGGCGCCACCTGGCTGCAGTACCGCAACAAGACCGCCAACGACGCGCTGCGGCAGGAACAGGCCACCGCACTGCAGGCGCTGTGCGCGGAGCGCGGCGTGCCGCTGATCATCAACGACGACCCGGCGCTGGCCAAGGCCGTGGGCGCGGCCGGCGTGCACCTGGGCGGCACCGACGGTGACATCCCCAGCGCGCGCGCCCTGCTCGGCCCCGACGCCATCATCGGCGCCTCCTGCTACGACCAGTTGGCCAATGCCGAGAAGGCCGTGGCTGCCGGCGCCAGCTACGTGGCCTTCGGCGCGTTCTTCCCGACCACCACCAAGATCACCACCAGCCGCGCCCATACCGACCTGCTGCGGCAAAGCGCCGCACTGGGCGTGCCGCGGGTGGCGATCGGCGGGCTGACGCCGGACAATGTCGGTCCCATCATCGACGCCGGCGCCGACCTGGTGGCCGTGGTCAGCGGCATTTACGCCGCGCAGGACCCGGTCGCGACCCAGCGCGCCTTCCTCGCCCAGTTCGCGTAACGCCCAGGATATTCCCCCATGAACCACGACCAGTCCCACGCCCTGTTCTCCCGCGCCCAGCAGCTGCTGCCGGGCGGCGTCAATTCGCCGGTGCGCGCGTTCAAGTCGGTCGGCGGCGAGCCGTTCTTCGTCGAACGCGCCGACGGCGCCTACCTGTACGACGTCGACGGCAACCGCTACATCGACTACGTCGGTTCCTGGGGCCCGATGATCGTCGGCCACAACCACCCGGCGGTGCGCCAGGCGGTGAAGAAGGCGATCGACAACGGGCTGTCGTTCGGTGCTCCGTGCGCGGCCGAAGTGACCATGGCCGAAACCATCACCCGCCTGGTGCCGTCGTGCGAGATGGTGCGCATGGTCAACTCCGGCACCGAGGCCACGCTGTCGGCGATCCGGCTGGCGCGTGGCGCCACCGGCCGCAACCGCATCGTCAAGTTCGAAGGCTGCTACCACGGCCACGGCGACTCGTTCCTGGTCAAGGCCGGCAGTGGCATGTTGACCCTGGGCGTACCGACCTCGCCAGGCGTCCCGGCCGGCCTGAGCGAGCTGACCCTGACCCTGCCCTACAACGATTTCGAAGCCGCCACCGCGCTGTTCGAACAGCAGGGTGACGACATCGCCGGCCTGATCATCGAACCGGTGGTCGGCAACGCCAACTGCATCCCGCCGCGCGAGGGCTACCTGCAGCACCTGCGCGAACTGTGCACGAAGCATGGCGCGCTGCTGATCTTCGACGAAGTGATGACCGGCTTCCGCGTCGCCCTCGGCGGTGCGCAGGCGCACTACGGCATCACCCCGGACCTGACCACCTTCGGCAAGATCATCGGCGGCGGCATGCCGGTGGGCGCCTACGGCGGTCGTCGCGAGCTGATGCAGCAGATCGCCCCGGCCGGCCCGATCTACCAGGCCGGTACGCTGAGCGGCAATCCGGTGGCAATGGCCGCTGGCCTGGCGATGCTGGAGCTGATCCAGCAGCCGGGTTTCCACGCCGACCTGGCCGAGCGCACGGCGCGCCTGTGCGCCGGCCTGGAAGCCGCCGCCGCCGACGCCGGCGTGGCGGTGACCACCACCCGCGTGGGCGCGATGTTCGGGCTGTTCTTCACCAACGAGAAGGTGGAGACCTATGCACAGGCCACCGCCTGTGACATTCCGGCGTTCAACCGCTTCTTCCACGCAATGCTGGACCAGGGCGTGTTCCTGGCACCGTCTGCGTACGAGGCCGGCTTCCTGTCCAGCGCGCACGACGATGCCGTGATCGAAGCAACGCTGGCCGCTGCACGCGTGGCGTTCAAGGCCGCCAAGGGCTGAGCCCTGCTCTGGTAGGTGCCAAGCTTGGTTGGCACTGCCGCATCTGGTGGGTGCCAAGCTTGGTTGGCACTGCCGCATCTGGTGGGTGCCAACCTTGGTTGGCACAGAGCAGTCGAGCATGGCTCGACTCTACAAACGGCATCAACCGAAGACGAACTTGCCCTTCATCATCGCGAAGTGGCCGGGGAACGAGCAGAAGAAGGTGTAGTCACCGCCCTTCTGCAGGCCCTGGGTAGAGAAACGCACGCGCGTGGTCTCACCACCGCCGATCACCTTGGTGTGCGCCAGCACGCGCTTGTCGGCCTTCGGCAGGTAGCTGTCGGCCAGGGTCATGCGCATGCCCGCCATCGCCACCGGCTGATAGTCGGCGGTGCGGGTCAGCACCCAGTTGTGTCCCATCGCGGTAGTGGCCAGCTTGCCCGTGTGGCGCAGGGTCAGGTCCACGGCGGTGCAGTCGGCGGCGACCTTGATCTCGCGGCTGCTGAAGCTCATCTGGTCGGTGCTGTCGATGCTCACCGCACACACCCGCGCCATCGCCGACGGCGCCAGCATCAGCGCGCCCACTCCCACTGCCACCCTCCAAGCCTTCATCGTTGCATCTCCTGCGGATTCAAGCGCCATTCTAGGCAGGCCCCTGTGGCCGCGTCTGCGACCGTCTGTCGCATGGCTGCTCCAGGGTTTCCCGAGTGTTCACTGCAATGGCATGCTCGGCCGATGCGTATCGATCTGTTGCTGTTGGATGTGGATGGCGTGCTGGTGCAGTACCAGCGCGCGCAACGCGTGCTGCACCTGGCCCAGGCGCTGCAGGTTCCGGCGCAGGCCGTGCAGGCCGCGCTGTATGACAGCGGACTGGAAGCGGCGCATGACAATGGCACGCTGGATGGCCCGGCCTATCTGGCGCAGCTGGGGGAGCGTATGGGCACGACGGTCGATGTGGCTGCATGGACCGCGGCGCGGCGGGCCGCCAGCCATCCGCAGGCTGCCGTGCTGCAGCGGCTGCAGGCCCTGCAGCTGCCGATGGCGGTGCTGACCAACAACGGCGCGCTGATGCAGCAGGCCTTGCCCGCCCTGCTGCCGGAACTGTTCCCGGCCCTGCGGGAGCGCGTGTTCTGCAGCGCCGGTTTCGGCCTGCGCAAACCCGCACCGGAAGTCTTCCTGCGCACGCTTGAGGTACTCGGCGTGGCGCCTTCGCACACGCTGTTCATTGATGACCTGTTCGCCAATGTGCGCGGCGCACGCGCTGCCGGCCTGCACGCGGAAACCGTGCGCGATGGCCGGGGATTGGGCAAGGTGTTGAAGCGCTATCGGATCGCATGACGCGCTGTAGAGCCGAGCCCATGCTCGGCTCCTGTTGCCTGACATCGCGATGAGCCGAGCGTAGGCTCGGCTCTACAGATGCCTCTGCAGGCTTCAGCGCGCGGCGATGAAAGCAGCAATCGCTGCGCGCAGGCGCTTGAGGCCTTCGGCCACTTCTTCGTCGGTGATGTTCAGCGACGGCACGAAGCGCAGCACGTCCGGGCCGGCCTGCAGGGTCAGCAGGCCCTGCTCGGCGGCGTGGTCGAGGATCGCACCGGCCTGGCCGGCAAAGTCCTTGCTCAGCACCGCGCCCAGCATCAGGCCACGGCCACGCACGTCGCTGAACACGCCGAATTCTTCGTTGATGCGCGCAAAGCCATCGCGCAGCGCCTTCGACTGGCGGCTGACATTGGCGGCGATCTCCGCAGAGGCCAGCTTGCGCAGCGCAACGCGTGCGACCGCAGCGGCCAACGGGTTGCCACCGAAGGTGGTGCCGTGCGCACCGAACTGCATGGTTTCGGCCACCTTCGGGCCGGCCAGCATCGCACCGATCGGGAAGCCGCCACCCAGCGCCTTGGCCAGGGTGACCATGTCCGGCACCACGTCGTCCTGCCAGTGCGCGAACAGCGTGCCGGTGCGGCCCATGCCGGCCTGGATCTCATCCAGCACCAGCAGCGCGTTGTGCTGGTCGCACAGCTCGCGCACGCGCTTAAGGAAACCGGACTTGGCCGGCATCACGCCGCCCTCGCCCTGGATCGGCTCCAGCATCACCGCTGCCACGTCACCGGCGGCCATCGCAGTTTCCAGCTGCACCTCATCGTTGAAGTCGATGTAGCGGAAGCCACCGGGCAGCGGCTCGTAGCCTTCCTGGTACTTCGGCTGGGCAGTCGCGGTCACTGCGCCCATGGTGCGACCGTGGAAGCTGCCGCGGAAGGTGATGATCACCCGCTTGTCGGCCGGGCGGCCCTGGCTGGAGGCCCACTTGCGGACCATCTTGATCGCCACTTCATTGGCTTCGGCGCCGGAATTGCACAGGAACACGCGCTCGGCGAAGCGGCTGGCCTTCACCAGCTCCTCGGCCAGGTGCAGTGGCGGCGCGCTGTAGAACACGTTGCTGGTATGCCAGAGCTTGCCGGCCTGTTCGACCAGCGCGGTCACCAGGTCCGGGTCGTTGTGGCCCAGGCCGCACACGGCGATGCCGGCGGCCAGGTCGATGAACTCACGGCCCTGGCTGTCCCACACGCGGGCGCCCTGGCCTCGCTCCAGTACCACCTGGCGGGGCTTGTAGACCGGCAGGTAATAGTGCGAAAGGGAGATCAGCGGATCGGTAGCGGCGGTCATGGCAGTCGGCAGGATTCAGGAATCCCCATTCTCGCGCCGGAACCCCTGCGGCACAATGCGCCCATGCGACCGTTTTCCGCCCCCCAGCTGAACCCCGCCACCGAGACCGGCTGGCGCCGCCGGTGGTTCGACATCATCTACCGCCACGACACCCGCCCTTCGCGCAATTTCGACCTGATCCTGGTGGTGGCGATCGTCGCCAGCATCCTGGTGGTGATGATCGACAGCGTGCAGCACCTGCACGCCGAATGGTCCACCGGCCTGTACATCCTGGAATGGGGCTTCACGATCATCTTCACCGCCGAGTACCTGCTGCGGCTGGCGGTGGTCAAGCGCCCGCTGCGGTATGCGGTGAGCGTCTGGGGCATCATCGACCTGCTGTCGATCCTGCCCGCCTACCTGTCGATGTTCATCCCCGGCGCGCAGAGCCTGCTGGTGGTGCGCGCACTGCGCATCCTGCGCGTGTTCCGCATCCTCAAGCTGACCCGCTACATCGAAGAAAGCGGCGTGTTGATGACGTCGCTGTGGCGCAGCCGGCGCAAGGTGCTGGTGTTCCTGTTCACGGTGATCACCATCACCATCATCGCCGGTGCGCTGATGTACGTGATCGAGGGCCCCGAACACGGCTTCACCAATATCCCGGCCAGCATGTACTGGGCGGTGGTGACCATGGCCACGGTCGGCTTCGGTGACATCGTGCCGCAGACCGTGCTCGGCCGCTTCGTCACCTCGGTGCTGATCCTGATCGGCTACAGCATCATCGCCGTGCCCACCGGCATCTACACCGCCGAACTGGCCAGCACCATGCGCGAGGCCGAACAGGCCGCGCGCCGCGATGCGCGTGGCTGCCCGGACTGCGGGCTGGAAGGCCATGAGCCGGATGCACTGCACTGCCGCAAGTGCGGTGGCAAGCTGCCGGACGCGTTCAATCATTGATGCAAGCGCCGGCGATGTACACCGGCGCTCGCCGATCACGCCATGAGCGGGAGCGCTACTGACGGTTGCTCTGGAAAACCAGCGTGTTGTATTCCTGCATCAGCTTGCTGGCCGAACCGCGCGGTGCCATCGAAGGTGAGTCAAGCATGCGGCGTTCAAAATCGGTGTAGGGCGTGTTCTCGCTAACACGCTTCAGCCGCTCCTTGCCTTCGCGACGGAAGTTCTCGGCCTCACGCTCGAAGCTGTTCCAATCCAGCTTGCCCGGCTCCTGGTCGGCCACCTTGGCATGCGCTTCATCGGAAATACGGTTGAACGCATCCAGACGCTCGCGGGCCTTGGCCTGATCGAAATCATCCTCGCTCATCAGATCCATGATGGCCTTGGCTTCCAGCATCATCGCCAGACGGTAGTACTCACGCGTGCGTCCCTCGGCCTGCTCCAGCACCTTGAGCTGCTCGCGCTGGGCAGCATCGTTCTGGCGCTCCAGTTCAGCGTTGAACGTTTCGCTGGCAACCCCGAACGCATTGAAGGCCGCCATCAAGGGCGCGTGCATCTGCTTGCCCTTGGCAAACTGATCGTCCTCGTAGTCCTGCCGATCATAGTAGTCGTGCGCCTCCTTGCTGACCGGCACCAGCGCCTTCAGCGCCTGCTGATAGTGGCCCGCGGCGGCATCGAGATCGGCCAGTGCCGGCTGGGCAGCGATCGCCTCGGTTACCGGGGCGTCACAGCGCTTCATGTCGTAATCGCTGATCTCCGACGGGCCGTATACCTGCGTCTCGCGCCCCGTCGGGCCGGTGTCTACGTCCTTGATCCAGCGCGTGTACGACTCGATGCTGCGATGGGTCTTCGAATCGAGTGCATTGAAGCATTCGATGTAGGCGTTGAGTTTGGCGGTCAGCTGCTGCTGCGTGTCGGACCGCGTCGCGCCGGCGTCCGGCTTGGCGGACGGGCCAGCGTCACCCGTCGTTGCCGGTGCCTTGCCGCCACAGGCAGTCAGGATCAGCGACAGCGAAGCGGCCAGCGCCGCGATGGAAAGCGTACGTGTCATGTGCTCACATCCTTGTTGAAAACGATTACACCCAAATATTCTAGCGCAGCAGGTCGACGACCGCAGCCATCGACCCGGTTCAATCCAGCGCTCAGTCCAGGAACAGATCCGGCAACAACGGACGCGACGGGTCCACCGCATAACCGGACAGATCGGTAATACCGGCCTGCGCCAGCACTTCATCGTCGATCAGGAACCGGCCGTGGAAGCCGGCCGCTTCGCGCACCAGCACCGCGTGTGCGGCATCGGCCATGATCTGTGGCGTGCGGCAGCCAGCCGCATCCACGCCCGGAATCATGTTGATCGCATCGGTGGCGATGACGGTGCGCGGCCACAGCGCATTCACCGCCACGCCCTGCGGGCCGAATTCCGCGGCCAGGCCCAGGGTGACGAAGCTCATGCCCATCTTTGCCAGCGTGTAGCCGGTGTGCGGTGCCCACCACTTCGGCTCCAGGCTCGGCGGCGGTGCCAGGGTCAGGATGTGCGGGTTCGGCGCCTGCAGCAGGTACGGCAGGCAGGCCTGCGCACACAGGAAACTGCCGCGCGCATTGACCTGCTGCATCAGGTCGAAACGCTTCATCGGCGTATCCAGCGTGCCGCGCAACCAGATCGCGCTGGCGTTGTTGATCAGGATGTCGATGCCACCGAAGGTGTCGACCGTGGCCGCCACCGCCGCCTGCACCTGCTCTTCCTCGCGGATGTCGCACTTCAGCGCCAGGCCCTGCCCGCCTGCAGCCGTCACCGCTTCGGCGGCGGTGTGGATGGTGCCCGGCAGCTTCGGATTCGGCACCGACGACTTGGCCGCAATGGCCACATTGGCGCCGTCGCGCGCAGCGCGCAGTGCGATGGCCAGGCCGATGCCACGCGAGGCACCGGTGATGAAAAGCGTTTTGCCCTGCAGACTGCCCACGTTCCACACTCCAGCGTATGCAATGAGCCGCTAGTATGCCGCGCCGACGCGGAGTTCACCCGCCCTTGACGATACTCGGGCCTCCAGACAACGCACGAGGTCCACGCCATGCGCCGTTCCCGCCTGTTGCTGCCTGCCCTGGGGCTTGTCCTGCTGACCGCCTGCCAGGGCCGTTCGCCGGAACCCGGCAAGGAGCCGCCCGCCGGTGACGCGCCCAGTGCGGAGAAGGCCGCCGCCGACGGCAAGATGCGCTGGAGCGAGGCGGTGGTCTGGGATGGCGACCTCAACGCCTGCCGCCAGGGCGAGAACGCGGCCACCCGGGATTGCCTTCGCGACGCGATGCGCGCCGGTGGCGCCAGTGCCGAGGCCATCACCGCCGCCGAGCAGTTGTCCACCGGCGGTGAGTTGGCCTATGTGACCGCCTGGCACGAGAACGAAGGACTGGGCATTGCCACGGTCGAGTATCCGTTCCGCGCCAACACCAATGAAGGCACCCGACTGGTCGATGCCGGTGGCAAGCGCATCGATGTGGATGCCGTGCAGTTGGACGACACCCTGCGTGCCGACCCCACTGTGCAGGAACTGCTGAAGGCCAACCCGCAAGCCACGCCGTTCGCACCGGCGCAGTCGGCCGGCGCCTCGCCGCTGGAGAACGGTGGCATCCGTTTGCTGTACCGCACGCCGCTGCGCGACTGCCACGCCTGCCCGGATGTGGGGCAGTTGCAGATTGCCTATGACTTCGACGCCAAGCGCAACTTCATTGGCCAGCAGGTGGTGCCGGCGACGCCGTAAGGCCACCGCCCCCTGTAGAGCCGAGCCATGCTCGGCTCATTGAATGCAGCCGAGCATGGCTCGGCTCTACATTTCTATTCCTGGTACAGCACTGCCACGCCATCACCACGGGCAAGCCGTTTCACCTGATCCAACGTATCCACCGCCATCACGGAGTACGTGACCTCCACGCCGGAGTGCAGGCGCCCCTCGGCGGTGTCCTGACCAGGCTCCACAGATATCAGCTTGCGGATTCCGGCGAATCGATAAAGGTACGGCCTACCGTCTTCACCCACCAGGCGGCCGGTCAGATCCTCATACCCGGAAGCAAGCGCTTCTGCATTCTCAAGAGCGTGTTCATCGTTGTCGGCACTGATCAGGTACACGTTCTCATGCACCAGGAACGAGCCCTGGCCTGGGCTCTCGTAATAGAAAATTGCGTGCGCGCAATACCACATGCATCACCTCGATCATTCTCTTGCGGATTGTCCCTGGTTTGGATGTCGCGAGCCTTCTGCTGCCGATGGAATCCACATTCATGCGGCACTGGGCAATGAGCCGTTTAGCCGTTGAGCAGCCCGCGGATCACAAACCGCATCCACGCATGGCGTGGATCTACCGGTACGCCTGCACCTGCTTCTCCAGCAGATGCGGCACGATCAGCCGATGCAACGGCGCAACCGGCAGCATGTATACACGCCCGAACGCGTTGTGCGTATGCACCACGGTCGCCACTTCCAGCACGTCGCCCTGCCACTGCAGGGCCAGCTGCACACGCAAGTGGCGGTCGTTGTCCTCCAGCACGATGGCATCGTCATCCATCGACTGCAGGGTGAAGATGCCCAGCCGCTGGCCGGGTTGAGGATCTTCGACAACCTGCACCGCCCGCAACGAGCCCAGATGCTTCATGCCGAGCAGGCGCATGCCGTGGTTGCGCAGCGCCATCAGCCCATCGAACCAGCCGGGAATGGTCGCCGCCATGTCGCGGTAGGCCTGCAGTGCGGTACGCCCGTCGCGCCGGGTGGTGGCCTGACAGGCGTGCACGAAGTCGGCACCAGGCAACTGCGCACGCAACACATTGCCCGCGCTCGGCGGGCCGGTCACTATCCGCGAAGCCTTCACGGCTTGGGCCCCTGCCCTTCGTTGTCTTCCCAATGCAGGATGCGGCGGGTGACGAAGCGGTAGACCGGCTTGCCGGTAGCAAACCACAGTTCGCGCACCCACGAGGTGCGCTTGAGCAACCGCTTCTCCACCGGCGTAAGCAATTCACGGCAGTACATGCGCTTGTGCTTGAGCAGGTGGCGCAGGTCCTCGCGGGCCAGCAGGCGCATCCAGCGCGAGCGAGGGTTGCCGATCACCGCCAGCTGGAAGTCGATCAGCGCCGGCCGTCCATCTTCAGTGACCAGCCAGTTGGCTTCCTTGGCCAGATCGTTGTGGGCCACGCCTTTGCGATGCAGCTGCTGCAGCAGCCGGCCCGCGGCGCGGAACCAGGCCAGGTCGCCGCGCGGCGGACGCTGGTACATGGCGTCGCCGGCCATGAAGCTGCGATCCAGGTGATGGCCATTCCAGGCCAGCAGCTGCGGTACGTCGGCCATGCCGTGAATGTGCTGCAGCGCGCGGGCTTCACCGCGGGCCAGCCACCACGCAGGCAGCCGCAACCACAGCGGCGTGGCGCCCAGATCACGGCGCACGAAGGGGCCATCAGGCCCTTTCACAAGGAGGATCCGGCCGAAGCTGTCGGCCTTCAAAGCATGCGGTTGAGCGTCGGGCGTATGTGGCATGAGCCCATTCTAGGCGATGGCACTGGTTGCAAACGGTCACGAAGCGGCTGGGAACCAGTCACCTTCACGCCCCTATAATCGGGCAATGGACTCTTCATGGATCGACGCCACCCTCGCGTGGATTGCCGCTCATCCCGTGTTGGCGGGTGCGGTCATTTTTCTGATCGCCTTCTGCGATGCGGTGATCATTCTCGGCGCCATCGTGCCGGCGCTGCCGCTGCTGTTCGCGGTGGGTGTGTTCATCGGCCTGGGCCAGATCTCCGGGCCGTACGCGGTGGCGGCGGCGGCGCTGGGTGCGTTCGCCGGTGATGGCATCAGCTACTGGATCGGCCGCCGCTGGGGCGACCGGCTGCGTGGCATCTGGCCGTTCAGCCGCTACCCGCAGCTGCTCGACCGCGGCGAGAACCTGTTCCGCCGCAATGCGTTCAAGAGCATCCTGGTGGCGCGCTACGTCGGCGCGATCCGGCCGTTCGTACCGGCCATCGCCGGCATGATGAAGATGCCCGCCAGCCGCTACGTGCAGGCCAGCGGCATCGCCAGCATTTCCTGGGCGGTACTGTTCCTGGCCCCGGGCTGGATCCTCGGCGAAGCGTATGACGCGGTGGCTGCCGTGGCCGGGCGGCTGGTGGTGGTGGTCGGCCTGCTGGCGGTAATCCTTGGCCTGGTCTGGGCCATCGTGCTGTACGGCTACCGCTGGTCGGCCGCGCGCATGGACAACTGGCTGGCACGCCTGCTGGACTGGTCCAACCGCCACCCGACGCTGGGCCGCTACACCGTCGGCGTGCTTGATCCCAAGCGCCGTGAATCGGTGCCGCTGGCGATGCTGGCGTTGATGCTGCTGGTACTGGGCTGGGGCTGGTTCGCGTTGCTGACCGTGGTGGTCGCGCACGGCGAGCCGCTGGCGATCGACCTGCTGGTGCACCAGGCCATGCTGGCGCTGCGCAACCCGCTGGCCGATTACCCGATGGCCGCGCTGGCGTCGCTGGGCGCCTGGCAGGTACTGCTGCCGGCCACCGCTGCAGCGATGGGCTACCTGATCTGGCGCCGGCGCTGGATGGCGGCCGCACATTGGCTGGCTGCCCTCGCCTTCGGCCTGGCGCTGACCATGCTGCTGGGTGCCACCGTGGATGTGGTGCGCCCGGTCGACGCCAGCAGTGGCTTCGGTTTCCCCTCGGTGTCGGTGACCATGGCCACCATCACCTTCGGCTTCTTCGCGGTGCTGATCGCACGCGAGATGCCCGGCCGCACCCGCGTCTGGCCGTACCTGGTGTCGGGCATCGTGGTCAGCCTGATCGGCTTCTCGCGCCTGTACCTGGGCGCGCATTGGCTGAGCGATGTGGTCGGCGGCATGCTGTTCGGCACGTTCTGGCTGCTGGTGCTGGGCATCGCCTACCGCCGCCGCTTCAACCGCTCGTTCTGGGTGAAGCCGGTGGCGTGGCTGTTCTACGGCGTCTTCGCCGTGGCGGCCATGTGCTATGCGCCGCGCAACATCCCGGTGAAGCTGGAACGCTTCGAACCGACCCTGCCGGCACCACAGGCGATGGACATGCAGGCCTGGTGGCAGCACGACTGGGTGACGCTGCCGGCGCGCCGCAATGAGTTCGACGACGACCAGCGCTGGCCGCTGGACGTGCAGGTGGCCGGGCCGCTGGCACCGCTGCAGGCGCAGCTGGAAGCACGCGGCTGGAAGCGGCAGGAACAGGCGGGCTGGCAACAGGCGCTGCTGATGCTGGACAAGAACACCGGCGCCGACGAACTACCGGTGCTGCCGGCCACGCTGGACACCCGCGTGGAAGCACTGCTGATGGTGCGCCAGGGCGCGCAGCCGGATGAGCGCTATGTGCTGCGCCTGTGGCCGGCGCCCGCGCAGCTGCAGCCGGGCAGCACGCCGCTGTGGCTGGGCAGCGCGCAGACCCTGCGCTACGAGCGCCACTTCGAATGGATCGGCATGTGGCACCCGTTGCGTGGTGTCGACCCGGCATTGAATGCCGTGAAGGACGCCGTGCAGGACCTGCCGCAGCGCGAGGATGTGCACAGCGAAACCGGGTTGCCGGTGCTGCGGTTGAAGACCACCACGCCCTGACCGGTACCGGTGCGCGGCCACCCACTGTAGAGCCGAGCCCATGCTCGGCTGCCCTTCGCGGGATCCATCAAGCCGAGCATGGGCTCGGCTCTACAGCAGATCCACGCCATGCGTGGATGGCATTCCCCGCATACCCCAGCGTGTGCACCAAGGTGCACACCCACCCGGGGCAGGCTGCTACGGCATCCAGCCCAGCAACTGCTGCAACCGCTGGTGCGGGTCGTCCATCTGCAGCAGCTGCAACCGCTGCTGCTCACTCAGCGGCAGCAGCTCGGCCAGCCGCCAGCCGACCCAGCTGGCCTGGTCCAGCAGCGCCGGGTTGGCCGGCGCATAGGCCTCGCCGGCCTGTTCGATGATGTGCCCCAGCACCGTGGCCAGCAGCGCATGCTGCGGCCGCAGTTCGTCGTCGGGGTCTTCATCGCACCAGCGCACATCGGCTACCACCAGCCCGTTGTCACGCACACGGGTGCGCTCGACATGGAAACGGCGGGTGCCGCGCAGACGCAACTGCAGCACGCCGTCGGCGCCGACATCGAAGTCTTCGATGCGCACCTGCACGCCATACGCGGCCGGCGTTGCCGGGGCTCCCACTTCCTGGCCGTCGAGGATCAGGCAGACACCAAAGCCCTCACCACTGCGGCCGCTGTCGCGTACCAGATCCAGGTAGCGCCGTTCGAACACGCGCAGGCCCACCGCCGCACCCGGCACCAGCGTGGTGTGCAGCGGAAACAGCGGCAGCGAACCGTCGACGCTCATCGGGCCTGCAGCGCGGCAAGGAAGCGGCGCGGTGCGCCGTCGAAGCCACCGTTGGACATGAACACCACGTGGTCACCCCTGCGCGCGCTGGCCTGCAATTGCGCCAGCAGCGCGTCGGTATCGGGCACCGCGTGTGCTTCGCCACGCACTGCGGCGATCACCGCAGCAGCATCCCAGGCCAGTTCCGGGCGATGCAGGAACACCACTTCATCGGCCAGCGCCAGCGAGGGGGCCAGCGCCTGCGCGTGTGCGCCCAGCCGCATCGAATTGCTGCGCGGCTCCATCGCGACCACGATGCGCGCATCGCCCACCTTGGCGCGCAGCCCTTCCAGCGTGGTGGCGATTGCGGTCGGGTGGTGGGCGAAATCGTCGTAGACGGTGATGCCCTCGTGGCTGCCGATCACTTCCATGCGGCGCTTGACGCTGCGGAAGCGCGCCAGCGCCGGGATCACCTCGGCCGGCGCAACACCCACCGCATGTGCGGCTGCCAGCGCCGCCAGGCCGTTGAGCACGTTGTGGCGGCCCAGCAACGACCACTGCACATCACCCAGTGCCTGCCCGCGGTGGTGCACGCGGAACGCGCTGCCATCGGCAGCGAGCAGTTCCGCATGCCACTCCAGCGATGGATCGAAGCCGAAGCGCTCGACCGGGGTCCAGCAGCCCATCGCCAGCACTTCGGCCAGATGCTGATCCTCGCCATTGACGATCAGTCGGCCACGCGCCGGCACCGTGCGCACCAGGTGGTGGAACTGGCGCTGGATCGCGGCCACGTCCGGGAAGATGTCGGCGTGGTCGTATTCAAGGTTGTTGAGGATGGCCACCAGCGGCCGGTAGTGCACGAACTTGCTGCGCTTGTCGAAGAAGGCGGTGTCGTACTCGTCGGCCTCGACCACGAACTCGCGGCCCTGGCCCAGGCGGGCGGAGACGCCGAAATCCTCGGCGACGCCGCCGATCAGGAAACCGGGAGAACGACGGGCGCTTTCCAGCAGCCAGGTGAGGATGGTGGTGGTGGTGGTCTTGCCATGGGTACCGGCCACGGCCAGCGTGTCGCGGCCCGGCAGCACCTGTTCGGACAGCCACTGGGCACCGGAAATGTAGCGCTGGCCGGCGTCGAGCACGGCCTCAACGGCGGCATTGCCGCGCGAGAGTGCGTTGCCGATCACCACCTCGTCGGTGCCCGGTGGCACGCTGTCGGCGCGGTAGCCCTGGTCCAGGGTGATACCCAGCTGCTCGAGCTGGGTCGACATCGGCGGATAGATGGCCTGGTCGCTGCCACTGACCGTATGGCCCAGTTTCCGCGCCAGGGCGGCCACGCCGCCCATGAAGGTGCCTGCGATTGCAAGGATATGTACGCTGCTCATGACCGAGGATTGTGACCGATGACGGCTGTATAGGGCCAATGTCCGATCCGGGGTAAGACAAGTCCTACACAGGATGTGAGAAAACTCCAATCTTCTGTCAGGGAAATCCCGATAGCGATGTTCTGTGAACCCGGACACAATTCGAACTGCCAGCCGCAGTACCCGAACCGGTCCTACTCCCCAAGAGGCCATCCCCAAGGGAGCTCATGCTGCGGGGCCCTGAGCAAGCCCTCTGCTGGCGCCTATCAAACGACACAGGCCTGGTCCTCGCGGACCAGGCCTGTGTTTTTTGCGCCCGAAGGGCCGGCAGTGCACCGGCCCTGCAGGATCAACCCTTGATCGCCGCCAGGATGCGGGCTTCGATCTCGTCCAGCTCGCCGACGCCATCGACGCGGGCCAGGGTGCCACGGCCGGCGTAGAAGTCCACCACCGGGGCAGTCTGGTCGTTGTAGACCTGCAGGCGCTGGCGCACCGCTTCCGGCGTGTCATCGGCGCGGCCCTGCTCCTTGGCGCGACCGGCGATGCGGTCGACCAGCAGCTCGGTGGCCACGTCCAGCTGCACCACGGCATCCAGCGGCTGGCCGATCTTGGCCAGCAGGCCGTCCATCGCATTGGCCTGGGCCACATTGCGCGGGTAACCATCGAGGATGAAGCCCTTGGCGACATCGGCCTGGGTCAGGCGCGACTCCAGCATGCCCAGCAGGATGTCGTCCGACACCAGGTTGCCGGCATCCATCACCGTCTTGGCCTGCTTGCCCAGCTCCGTGCCGGCGGCGATTTCCGCGCGCAGCATGTCACCGGTCGAAATGTGGGCGATCCCCAGCTTTTCCTTCAGGCGCGTCGCCTGTGTCCCCTTGCCCGAACCGGGCGGTCCCAACAGAACCAATCGCATTGACCTGACTCCAACGTGTTGAAAACAAAGAAGGTTCGCGTCCCGGACGGACCGGTATCGCTGCACCGCAATAGCGCCACTTTACCGCATCCGGGTAATGTCCCTGCAATGTCCCCTCCCCCGAGCAGGTAGAAGCATGCGCAACGGTACTCTCCTCTACGCCCAGTCCGGCGGTGTCACCGCGGTCATCAATGCCACGGCGGCAGCGGTGATCGAGCAGGCCCGGGCCAAGGGCATCAAGGTCCTTGCCGCCCGCAACGGCATCCTCGGCGCGCTGCGCGAGGAGCTGATCGACACCAGCAAGGAGAGCGCCGCCGCGATCCGCGCCCTGGCCCATACCCCGGGTGGCGCCTTCGGCTCGTGCCGGGTGAAGCTGAAATCGCTGGACGCCGACCGCGCCCGCTACGACCGCCTGCTGGAGGTGCTGCGCGCGCACGACGTGCGCTGGTTCCTCTACAACGGCGGCAACGACTCGGCCGATACCGCGCTGAAAGTCTCGCAGCTGGCCAAGGCCTCCGGCTACGACCTGACCTGCATCGGCGTGCCCAAGACCATCGACAACGACCTGGCAGTGACCGACACCTGCCCCGGCTTCGGCTCGGCGGCCAAGTACACCGCCGTCTCGGTGCGCGAAGCGGCGCTGGACGTGGCGGCGATGGCCGAGACCTCCACCCGCGTTTTCATCTACGAGGCCATGGGCCGCCACGCGGGCTGGCTGGCTGCGGCCGCCGGCCTTGCCGGCAACGGCGATGACGAAGCGCCGCACATCATCCTGCTGCCCGAACGCGCCTATGACGAGGCGGCGTTCCTGGCCAAGGTCAAGGCCGTGGTCGACCGCGTCGGCTACTGCGTGGTGGTGGCGTCGGAAGGCATCGCCACCGCCGATGGCCGCTTCGTCGCCGATGCCGGTGGCGGCAAGGACTCGTTCGGGCACTCGCAGCTGGGCGGCGTGGCCGCGCACCTGGCTGGCCGGGTCAAGGACCAGCTGGGCCTGAAGGTCCATTGGGCGCTGCCCGATTACCTGCAGCGCTCGGCCCGCCACCTGGCCAGCAGGACCGACTGGGAGCAGGCGCAGGCGGTCGGCAAGGCCGCGGTGCAGCTGGCGCTGAAGGGCCAGAACGGGGTGATGCCGGTGATCGTGCGCAGCAGCGACGCACCGTACCGCTGGAAGATCGAAGCGGCGCCGCTGTCGAAGATCGCCAACCATGAAAAGAAGATGCCCGCCGGCTTCATCCGCCGCGACGGCTTCGGTATCACCGCCAAGGCGCGCGCCTACCTGTCACCGCTGATCAAGGGCGAAGCCCCGCTGCCGTATGGCACCGATGGACTGCCCAGGTACGTCACCCTCAAGAACGTGGCGGTGAAGCAGAAACTGCCGGCCTTCGAAGGCTGAGCCGAAAAAGGGGACGGAGGGGATTAAGTCGTATACGCCCCTCTGTGCTGAGCCCTGTGCGGAGCGCAGGGCACATTGCGGCGGCCGCCGAAGCACCCCACAATCGGGCTCCGGCCCGGGGCAAAGGGGCCGCCGCAAGCCAGATTCGACGCTGCCCGGCCTTCAAGGCCCGGGCCTGTGCTGCCATTTCACAAGGACTGTAACCATGAAGCACCCGATCCTGATCGCCGCGCTGCTGTGCGGTGCCGCCGCACCCGCCTTCGCTGCGACCTGCGAAAGCAACTTCCAGAAGAAGGGCAATCCCTTCGTCGGCACGACCTTCACTTCATCGGTCACCCATCCGGACCTGACCGTGGCGAGTGCCATCGGCCAGATGCGGGTGATCGCCAAGAACGCCAACATGGATGTCCTCAGCGAGGACGTGGAAGGCGGCTCGATGCTGATCGAAGAGCCGGAATCCATGGCCCACAAGCCGATCCCGATGATCATCAGCGCCACTTCCGAAGGCGGCCAGGGCACGGTCGGCATGGTGGTGAAGGTCAACAAGGGCGCCATTGCCTCGGCCGACGGCGTGCGCGAAGAAATGTGCAAGCTGCTCAACCAGGTCAAGCCGGGCAAGGCTGGCGAACAGGCAGCCAAGGCCACTCCGCAGGCGTCGGTGGTAACGATTGCCGCCGACCGCTTCGGCTTCCAGCTGCGCAACCAGAACAAGGACAACCCGGCCGCGGTCGAGCCGCGCTACAAGGGCAAGACCTACGCCATCACCGGTCGCATCACCACCGTGCTGCGCAGTGGCGGCACCTACAACACCAGCTTCGACCTGCCCAGCGATGGCAGCATCGACTTTGAGCGCGTGGCTATTTCCTGCTCGTTCGCAGCCAACCAGGCCGCGTATGCGCTGGCCCTGCGACCGCGCGAGAAAGTGACGCTGACCGGCGTGGTCGACAGCTACGACCAGATTGGTCGTGTGCTGTGGCTGAAGGACTGCCGCGGCAACTGATCCGCTGCCGGCATTGGAAAAGGCCCGGGTGCGCAGGCGCCCGGGCCTTTTCGTTTCCACAGCGGTTCACGCCTGGCGCACGTGCATCGCTGGATGATGGATGCGCCGCCTGGAGATCATCATGGCATTGCGTGTTGTTCGACTGGGTATGCCGCGCCACCCCAGCGAGGGGCTGCGTATCGGTACCGTGCGGCGCCCGCCGCGTGGCGTGCCGCGCAGCGAGTTCGCCCGGCAGGACTGGTATGACGTCTGGTTCCCGACCCTGTCACCCAGCGCCGAGCTGGTGAAGCAGGCGCATGAGGCGAAGTCGGCCGCCGACTGGACTGCGTTCTTCCGCCACTACAAGGCCGAGATGAGGGCGCCGGATGCGGCCCACGCGCTGGACCTGCTGGCCGCGATGTCACGGCACAGCGACATCAGCGTAGGGTGCTACTGCGAGGATGAAGCGCATTGCCATCGCAAGGCATTGCGCGAGTTGCTGGTAGCGCGGGGAGCAATGCTGGCGGAGTGATCACCCAGATGCCGGCCAGCGGCCGGCACTACCGGGGGATGACTGCGTGGGTGCACCGCCCACGCAACTTCAATTGCAGGCCTTGCCTTCCATCTGCAGCTGCGCGGCGAACATGGTCACCTGCGGAATCTGGCCGGCCGCGGCCTGCTTCTTGGCTTCTTCCAGATAGATGCGCGACTGGCCCTGACCGTCCAGCTCGACCTTGTTGCTCGACGGCAGTCGCCACACGCGCACCACCGCCTGCTGTGCCGGGCATGCTGCGCTGGGCACGCGGATCACATCATTGAGCTTCCAGCCCTTGTCGGCACTTGGCTGTGCCTTGGCGTAGTCGACGAAGCGCGCGCGTGGCTGGCACTGCTCGCTGGTCCGCACCGGCGCAAAGCGGTACGGCTCGGCCGCCTGGCCGGTGAAGGCACCTTCCAGGCGCGCGCAGGCCTCGGGGATCTGCCGCAGGGTGTGCACTGCGCCCACTGCCTGGGGAGCGCCCACGGCGCGCTGCAGCTCCGGGGTTTCCGCGGCGAGTGCCGGTACGGCCGGGACCAGGGCGGCAAGCATCAACAGGGACAGGCGCATGGGGAATCTCCTACGGGACTGTGCGCAGGCTTGCAGAGGCTGGCTTAACGGGGTGCAAAGGCCTGCGGTTCTCGAATCACGCCCATGGACTGGCGGCATGCGCCGCAGCTCGCAGCAGCCCGTCGAGCATGGCCTCTGGAAGCCAGTCGAGCACGGCTCGACTCTACAGTGCGCCGAACGCATACTGCGGGTACCAGGGAATGCTGAACACCGCCATACGTCGGACGACCACCTAGGTCGGTACGGGTTGGTTCCAGGCTGCAGCCCGTCGTCCCCCTCGTGGTGCCGTTCATCGCCACTGGATGCCTACATCCATTCTGCGGAGGGGTCTAATGCTGGAACGTCACGGGCTTTCATTGGCGCTGGGCTGCGCCATTCTCGCGATCCTGTTCGGAATCGTCTCGGCGCGCTGGATCCTGCGCCAACCCACCGGCAATGAACGCATGATCGCGATCGCCACCGCGATCCAGGAAGGCGCGCGTGCCTACCTCAACCGCCAGTACCTGACCATCGGCGTGGCCGGCGTGGTGCTGTTCGTGCTGGTCGGTGTGTTCCTCAGCTGGTACACCGCGATCGGCTTCGCGGTCGGCGCGGTGCTGTCCGGCGCGGCCGGCTACATCGGCATGAACGTGTCGGTACGCGCCAACGTGCGCACCGCCGAGGCCGCACGCCATGGCATCAGTGCGGCGATGGACGTCGCCTTCCGCGGCGGTGCGATCACCGGCATGCTGGTGGTCGGCCTGGGCCTGCTGGGTGTGGCCGGCTATTACGCACTGCTGCTGCGGATGGGCCTGCCGATGGAACAGGCGCTGCACGCGCTGGTCGGTCTGGCGTTCGGTTCGTCGCTGATCTCGATCTTCGCGCGTCTGGGCGGTGGCATCTTCACCAAGGGCGCCGACGTCGGCGCCGATCTGGTCGGCAAGGTGGAAGCCGGCATTCCCGAGGATGACCCGCGCAACCCGGCGGTGATCGCCGACAACGTCGGTGACAACGTCGGCGACTGTGCCGGCATGGCCGCCGATCTGTTCGAGACCTATGCGGTCACCGTGATCGCCACCATGCTGCTGGGCAGCCTGATGCTGGCCGAGGCAGGCGCCAATGCCGTGCTGTATCCGCTGGTGCTGGGCGGTGTGTCGATCATCGCCTCGATCATCGGTGCGCTGTTCGTCAAGGTGAAGCCTGGCGGCTCGATCATGGGCGCGCTGTACAAGGGCGTGATCGTCTCCGGCGTGCTGGCCGCGATCGCGTTCTACCCGATCACCACCGGGCTGATGGCCGACAATGTGCATGGTCCCATCGCGCTGTATGGATGCGCGCTGATCGGCCTGGTCCTGACCGGTCTGATCGTGTGGATCACCGAGTACTACACCGGCACCCAGTACAAGCCGGTGCAGCACGTGGCGCAGGCGTCGACCACCGGCCACGGCACCAACATCATCGCCGGCCTCGGCATCTCGATGAAGTCCACTGCACTGCCGGTCGTGGCGGTGTGTGCGGCGATCTGGGGCGCGTTCGCGCTGGGCGGCCTGTACGGCATCGCCATCGCCGCCACCGCGATGCTGTCGATGGCCGGCATGATCGTCGCCCTCGATGCCTATGGACCGATCACCGACAACGCTGGCGGCATCGCCGAGATGGCCGAGCTGCCCTCGGAGATCCGCGACATCACCGATCCACTGGATGCGGTGGGCAACACCACCAAGGCGGTGACCAAGGGCTATGCGATCGGCTCGGCGGCGCTGGCCGCACTGGTGCTGTTCGCCGACTACACGCACAACCTGCAGGCCGCGCATCCCGGCCAGGAGTTCCGCTTCGATCTCAGCGACCACACGGTGATCATCGGCCTGCTGATCGGTGGCCTGATCCCCTACCTGTTCGGTGCGATGGCGATGGAAGCGGTCGGTCGTGCGGCTGGCGCGGTGGTAGAGGAAGTGCGGCGCCAGTTCCGCGAGATCCCCGGAATCATGCATGGCACCGGCAAGCCGCAGTACGACAAAGCGGTGGACATGCTGACCCGTTCGGCGATCCGCGAAATGATCGTGCCGTCGCTGTTGCCGGTGGCGGTACCGGTGGTGGTCGGCCTGCTGCTGGGGCCGCGCGCACTGGGCGGCCTGTTGATCGGTACGATCGTGACCGGCCTGTTCGTGGCCATCTCGATGACCACCGGCGGCGGCGCCTGGGACAACGCCAAGAAGTACATCGAGGATGGCCACTTCGGTGGCAAGGGGAGCGAAGCGCACAAGGCAGCGGTGACCGGTGATACCGTCGGTGACCCGTACAAGGACACCGCCGGCCCGGCGATCAATCCGCTGATCAAGATCATCAACATCGTGGCGTTGCTGCTGGTGCCGTTGCTGTAAAGGCCTTCTGTAGAGCCGAGCCCATGCTCGGCTCAACGGCTTCGCGGGATCGGAGAACAGCCAGGCAGCGGCTCAGCTCTACAACGTCACCGGCCGCGCAGGAAGAAGGACACCGGCACCATCACTTCCACCGGGTCGCCGGCCACTTCGGCTGGCGGCGCCGGTACCGGGCTGGCCCGCTGCACGGTGTCCAGCGTCTCCTGGTCGAGCAGCGCGAAGCCACTGCTGCGGCCCAGTTTCAAACCTGAGACCGCGCCATCGCGGGCTACTGCGAAGCGCACGTAGACCACACCCTGCTGACGCAGCCGCTCGGCCTGGCGCGGATAGCGCCGATGCTTCTGCAGATGCCCGAGCAGGCGCCCTTCCCAGGTTGCCTCGGCGCGACTGCGTTCGCCGGCCGTGGTCTGCGGTGCGGTGTAGCGTGCGGCCGCGGCGGCCGCCACCTGCGGCGGCGCGCTGGTCTGCGTGACGTTGGTCTCGGCGGTGTCCGGCGAGGGCGTCGGCTCAGGTGTGCGCGGCGGCGGCAGGTCACCCTGTGGCTGCACCGGTGCCTTGGGTTGCTCGCGCAGGGCCGGCTTCGGCGCCTGTCGCTGCTGTTGCTGCTGCAGGGGCCCGGTTGCCACCTCGCGCGGCGGCACCGGCGGTGCCTGTGCCATCGGCGCAAGTTCCAGCATCAGCGCGGCGGGCGGCGCCGTCGCAGCCAGCACCGGTGCACGCGTCGCCCACCAGCAGGCCGCAACGATCAGCAGCGCATGCACCAGCAGCACGATCGCCAGGCTGGTCGCCCAGCGCCGCAGTCCACTCATCGTGCGCCCTGCTCCAGGCCAACCAGCGCCACCTTCAGGTAACCGGCCGCACGCAATGCATCCAGCGTCGCCATCAGTTCGCCGTAGGGCACGTGGGTATCGGCGCGCAGGTAGATGCGCTGCGCGGTGTCGCCGTGGGTGGCCGCCTGCAATGCAGCGGCCAGCCCGTCACGCGCCACGGACTGTTCGCCAACACGCAGCGACAGATCGGCCTGCACGGTCACATACACCGGTGCCTGGTCCGGCGGCGTGGCCCTGGCGCTGCTGGCCGGCAGCTGCACCGGCACTGATACGGTGGCCAGCGGTGCGGCCACCATGAAGATGATCAACAGCACCAGCATCACGTCGATGAAGGGCGTGACATTGATCTCGTGCGCTTCTTCCGGCGTGTCGTCGCGGTCGGACGCGGTCCTGATCGCCATCGCCGGGCCTCAGTGCACCGCGCGCAGCGGCGTCGCTGCGCTACGCGGCACAGCACGATCAAGATCGCGCGAGACCAGCTGCTGAACGGCGGCCGACAGATCACCAAGCAGCCCTCGCAGGCCGGCCAGCACACGGCTGAAGTGGTTGTAGACCAGCACTGCGGGAATCGCCGCGACCAGGCCGAGTGCCGTCGCCAGCAGCGCCTCGGCGATGCCGGGCGCAACTACCGCCAGGTGGGTGGTGTTGCTGTGCGCGATGCCGATGAAACTGTTCATGATGCCCCACACCGTGCCGAACAGGCCGACAAAGGGCGCCACCGCGCCGATGCTGGCGAGCACACCGATGCCGCGCCGCTGCACGCGCGCGGTCTCCAGCTCGATACGGTCCAGGCGCGAGGCGATGCGTTCCTTGATGCCGTCGCGCCCTTCCAGATCCTGCGACAGGCGCAGTTCGGTACGGGCCGCATCCAGCATCGCCCCTGCGATGCCCTGCTGCACATTGGCGTCAGCGCTCTCGCCGGGCAGGCTCGGCGCCTGCAGCAACAGCGCGCGCGCCGCCCGCAGCTGCCGGGCCTGGCGAGCCAGCTCCCAGCCCTTTGCCAGCAGCACGGTCCAGGTGGCCAGCGACGCCAATGCCAGCGCGATCATCACGGCTTTCACCACCACGTCGGCGGCCAGGTACATGCCCCACGGGGTCAGTGCAGGGGCGGCCACAGGGGCCAGGTCAGCAGGCAGCATCGTCTCGGTTTCCATCAGCATCAGAGGTCGCTGCGCGACGACGGGCCGCGCGCGGATCATTGGCGTCGTCCACTTCCACGACCGGATTGGGCTCCAGCCGCGGTGCGGGTCGACTGAGCACGTAGCCGGCGCTGACGGCGAAGAACAGGCCCACGCCCAGCAGCAGGCGCCACGACGGGTGCGCGCCCCAACAGAACAGGGCAAAGCCCACCGCCATGCCGGCACTGGCGAACGCCTTGCCCTTGCGCGACACCGCCCCCTGCTCACGCCACAGCCGCAGTGACGGGCCGTAGCGCGGATGCGCCAGCAGGCGCTGCTCGAACTTCGGCGAGCTGCGTGCGAAGCAACCCACGGCCAGGATCAGGAAGATGGTGGTCGGCATCACCGGCAGCAACGCGCCGATTACCCCGAGGCCGACCATCAACCAGCCCAGCGCGAACCAGAGCCAGCGCATCAGCGTTGCGCCTGCGGGCGCGCGCCGTGCATCAGGCGAATTCCACTTCGACGTGGCCGTGCACGCTGCGGAACGCGGCATCGGCTGCGTCGATCACCTGCTGCTCCTGCTCGGCACTCAGCGGCACCGCGTCCAGCGCGGCGGTGAACTCACGCCAGTGGCGTGCCGCACCATCCGGGTGCGCGGCCAGGTGGCGGGCGCCGAAGTCACGGTCCAGCCCGAGCTTGGCGGCCATCTTGTAGAGAATGGTGCCGCCGAGGTTGGAGCCTTCGGCTACGTACAGCCAGCCAAGGGCGGCCGGCAGCGCCAGGTCCGAGGGCAGCGCGTCGATGTCCGCGCCTGGCAGGGTCTGCTCCAGGTCCTGCAGGTCGCGCGCGACCTGGGTCAGGCGGCGGCGCTCACCGAGATCGGGCAGCAGTGCGTCCAGCGCAGGGTTGGCATACAGCGCATCGATGCTGCGGTGGAACCGATACTGCACGCGCAGGAAACGGGCGAAATTACTGCGGTCGGCGAAGATGTCGCCGGCCATGATGCGCTTGTCCAGGGCACCGTGGCTGTCGCGGGTGGCGGCCTTGAGCCGCAGGCTGCGGCTGTCTTCGGGAGCGATGTGTGCGTTCATGGGGGATGCCAAGGGGGTCGTCGTGCTGTAGACGTTCGCCGCGGGGCTTTCCCCAAGGCCGTGTGCGCCGATAATGGACCATCCCTTCTTCCAGCAGGAACCGATGATGATCACCACCGAACCGCGCATGACCAACCTGTTCCTGCAGCTGGGCCTGGACGCCAGCGCCGAGGCCATCGCCCGTTTCATCCGCGAGCACCAGCTGGCCACCGACGTTGAAGTGGTCGAGGCCCCCTACTGGAACGATGCCCAGCGCCAGTTCCTGTCCGAATCGCTGCAGGCCGATGCGGCATGGAGCACGGTGGTGGATGAGCTGAACGAGTCGCTGCACGAAGATGCGGTGAAGGCTTCGACCGGGCTGTAAACAGACGCCGGGCATGGCCCGGCGCTGGCGATCACACGGCGGAAGCGGTGCGAACCAAGGTCCGCACCCACCGAGGGCGGTCGGAGCCCGATGGGGTCAGAGCCCTTTCCTCAGGAAAGGGATCCAACCCCACCGCCCATCCACGATCGGTCAGTACTTCCAGGTCAACGCCAGCCGCGCGGTGCGGCCCGGTGCCGGCATCACGCCCAGCGCCAGCGGGTCCAGGTAATAGCGGTCGGTCAGGTTGTCCACGCCTGCTTCCACCGACAGCTGGTCGTTGAAGCTCCAGCTGGCAAACAGGTCCACCAGCGTGGTTGGCCGGTACAGCTGCTGGATCGCCGACAGGCCCACGTTCCAGTCCTTGTCCAGCTTGCTGATCGGGCCGGCGTTGTGGACCACGCGGGTGCCGAAGGTCAGGCGCTCGTCGAACAGGCGCGAGCCCAGGGTCAGGTTGACCATGTAGCGCGGCGGATTCTGTGTATTGGTGTACGAACCCTCGAAGCCGCCGTCCACGCAGTTGGGCGTGTTGGCCAGTTCATCGTTCTTGCGCTGTGCACCATAGGCGCGGCGCTCTGCGGCGATGTCCGGCGCGCAGGTCTTGGCGTTGAAGTAGTAGTGCGCGGAAAGATCGGCAAACACCTTGCCGCTGTCATAGCTGGACTGGAACTCCATGCCCGAGACCTTGAACTGGTCGACGTTGCGGATCAGGCCCGCCGACAGCGTGCGGTAGTCACGGGTGATCAGGTCGTCGATGCGGGTATCGAAGTACGCCAGCTTCAGCGCCAGGCGGTCGCCGGCGGTGAACAGGTCGTAGCGGAGGGTGCTGGCACCGATTTCCCAGCTGCGCGCACGCTCCGGCTTCAGCTCGCCCACCGGCTTGGCGGCGGTGAACAGGCCCAGCGTGGTCTCGAACAGGCTCGGCAGCTTGGTGCCTTCGGCGTACTTCACGTAGACCATGGTGTCTTCGCTGAAGCGATAGGCCACGCTGGCCGTCGGCGAGAACGCGGTGTCACGACGGCGGATCGGCTGCGACCACGTCCAGCTGACCGGCACTTCCAGGTCCTGCGGCTTGCCGGCGTCGTAGAAGTTCCAGCCACCGATGTCGCCCACCGTGCCCTTCTTGTACGGTGAGGCCAGCAGTGATTCCTGGGTGAAGTTGCCGTTGGCGTCCGGGTACCAGTTCAGCAGCGCGATGCGCTTGGCCCGCCACGACGGCAGCGCCGGGTTGCCATTGAGCAGTTCGGTGTAACGGTACTGGCCCTGTACCTCATAGGCGTCGGGCGTGGCCAGGCGGTTGCGGTCATGCACATCCACGCGGTTCCAGCGTCCGCCGGCCAGCAGTTCCCAATGCTCATCGGGCTGCCACTTCAGCGAGGCCACGGCACTGTATTCCTTGCGCTCGGCGTTGCGCAGGAAGCGGTTGTTGACCAGATCGTCGTGCATGACCGGCCCCGAACTGCCCGGCGCGATGTCTTCGTCGCTGTAGGACAGGCCGTAGTCGAAGGTGAACGCACCAGCACGAGTGTCGAACTTCGAGGTGTTGCTGGCATCCAGGCCGAAGCGCTTCTGTCGCAGCGGATTGCGGTAGGCATCCTTGTAGCCGGGGTCGCCGCTGAAGCTGGGCGCGTCATACCACTCGGTGCGGCGGTCGAAGTACCACGGGGTGATGCCGGTCAGGCTGTTGTACATCACGCTGTCGGTATCGGTGTATGTGGCGTTGACACGCAGGTCGACCAGATCGCTGTCCGGATTGAAGCGGTAGCGCAGGGTGTAGCTGTCCATGTCGACATGGCCCGGGTCCCACTGCGGAATGCGATCGCGGTCGACGCGGATGATCTGCGAGGCCATGATCTCGCCGGCGGTGCCTTCGTAGCGGCGGTAGCCCGCTTCCAGCGTCTGCGCATCGTCGATGCGCCAGGTGCCCTTGAGCAGCGCCGACTTCGAGCGCGCCGAGGTATTGAAGACCTCGGTACGCGGCGGGTTCAGCGGCGCCAGCGTACGCCGGGTCTGCGGGAAGTCGTCGTAACCGTGCTTGCCGGAGAAATAGTTGCCGTTGTCGCGGTAAGCATAGGCGGCGACCAGATCGAAGCGGTCCCAGTGACCGGCTGCGGCCACGTTGAAGAACTGGCTGCCGGTGGCGCTGCGATCGGAACGCGGCGCGGCGCTGTAGGACGGCAGGTTGTTGGCGCTGGCGTTGGCCAGGCCGCCACGCACGCGTACGCCGAAGTCACGGCCTTCGCGCAGCACGTCACCGATCTTCAGCGTCTCCATCTCGACCACGCCACCGATGCCACCGGAGGCGTTGGCCTGCAGGCTCGGGCCCTTGGTGATGGTCAGGCTGGAGATCAGGTCCGGGTCGAGGTAGGTGCGCTGTGACTGGCCGGCATAGCCGCGGTAGGTATCCATGCTGGACTGGCCGCCATCGATGATCACCGGCACGCGGCCCTGGCCCTGGATGCCGCGGATGTTGACGTCGAAGCCGTTGCCCACGCGCGGATCGCCAGCGGTGACGCCGGCCACGCCCTTGATGATGTCGCCATTGGAGGTGCCGCGGAAGCGTTCCAGGTGCGTGCGGTTGAGCGTGGTGGTGGAACCGACGCTGCGATAGCTGTCGAGCAGGCGCGCCTCATCGCTGGTCGCGCCACTGTCGACGCGGTCGCCGGCCACGCTGAGCGTGTCGGTGACGATCACACCGCTGTCGGCCTGCACCGGCGTCGCCGCTTCCAGAGTGACTGCATCTGCGCTGACCCGGCGCACCGCCAGGCCACTGCCCTGCAACAGCTGCTGCAGCGCCTCGTTGGCCGGCAGGCTGCCCTTGACCGCACGCGAGGTTACGCCCTGGGCCAGGGTGGCCGGATACACGACCTGCACGCCGGACTGGCGCATATAGCTGCGCAGCGCTTCATCCAGCGGCTGCGCTGGAATGTCGAAGCGCTGCACGGCAGCGTGGTTGCCGGTGGCGTCCTGTGCCAGCACGGACGGTGCGGCGCTGGCCAGGCCGGCGGCCAGCAGGGCGATGCACAGGCGGGACGGGCGCAGCGCGCGGCCCGGGCGGTGGGAGTAGAACATGGGGAACCTGTCAGGTAATCGGTGCCGCAGGCGCGGCGTCATCCGCAACACGGGCGGACACGGCGACGTACGTGGCGGCGGCGGGTACGTTCGCGGGGTAAGACGGTTGGGCGCGCGGCAACCCCAAGAGCGATTTGCGGTCGCGGCAGGTGCCGACCGGCCGGTGATCGTGGTGGGTGCCGACCGTTGGTCGGCACACTGGGACCTTCATCCACGCATGGCGTGGATCTACTGGTGAACGATGGCGACGCCGAGCGGCAGGCGGGTGACCTGCAGACCTGCTGTTGCGGCCAGTGCATCCAGCGCCTGCTCCGGGCGATCGATGCGCAATGCGGCACTCACTGCGGGTAGTCGCGACAGATCGCCGCGCACGAAGGTCGGGCCGGCGCGGTAACGCCCCACCCATTGCACGGCGTCGGCGACGCTGGCCTGCTCCAGCAGCAGCTCGCCCTGCCGCCACGCGCCGACGCTGTCGGCAGCCACATCCCGCAGACGCGTCACGCCGCTGTGCTCGCCATAGACCGCACGCTGGCCCACCTGCAGATAGGTCCAGCCACCGTCGGCCGGGCTGGCCACGCGCACCCTGCCCTGCCCGACCTGGGTTTCAACCAGGTCATCGCCGCGCGCGACGGTGAACGCGGTCGAGATGTCCTCGATCACGCCGTTGCCCGCACGCACGCTGAAACGTCGCTGCGCATCCGGGCTGACCTCGAACCAGGCACGCCCACGCAGCAGCTCGATCTCGCGTGCATGTGCATTGAAGCGCACGGCAATCGCACTGTCCGCATCCAGCACTGCGCGGCTGCCATCGGGCAATTGCACGTTCTGCACGACGTGCGTGCTGCGATGGTCGGCCTGCAGCCGCAACCAGGCCTCCGGCCATGCCACCAGCATCGCCAGCGCGGCTGCAGCGGCCATTGCCCAGCGCATTCGATGCGGCCGCGGGCGTTCGGCGGGCCGGACCTGCGGGCGTGGCCCGACACTGCGCCACAGCGCGCGCTCGTGTTCGAAGGCGCGTCGGTGCCCCGGTTGTGCCAGCCAGCGCTCGAACTCGTGCATGCGCCCTTCGCCGATGTCACCCGAGGCCAGCCACGCGATCCAGCCCCGGGCCTGTTCGGCCAGGGCATCGTCATTGGCGGCGGGCAGCGTGTTCGGCGGGCTCATCGGCTGGCGGACAGGCGCATTCAAGCGCGGGCGGAGGAACTAGACCGCATCCACGGTCCAGTGATCAAGACGTTTCAGCGAGGGCCAGCCCCAAGCCGGGGCCATCATCGGCCGCTGCGTGCCCAGGCCAGGCGCTGCAGGGCGGTGCGCACATGGTTTTCGACGGTCGTCACCGACACCCCGAGACGGCGGGCGATCTCGGCCTGGGTCAGGCCCCGCAGGCGGTTGAGCCGGAAGATGGTGCGGGTCGGCTCCGGCAGGTGCCCCGCCGCATCGAGCACCCGCTGCAGTTCGTCCTGTGCCATGGCCTGTTCCTCGGTCGAGATGACCTCGTCCGGCCCCCACAGGTAGTGGTCGGCCAGCAGGCGGTTGCGCCGGGTCGATTCGCGGCCGTGGTCGGTGGCCAGGTTGGCGGCCAGACGGTACAGATAGGCCCGCGGGTTGTCGATGGCCTGGCTGTCGTCGACCCCACGGGCCTTGAACCATACGGCCTGGATCACGTCCTCGGCACCGTTGTCTCCGCCGAGGATGCGCTGCACCCGGCGCAGCAGTGCCGGCCGCTCACGGATCAGCAGTTCGGTAAGGGAGGCGGCATTGGAGGACATGCGCGGAACCGGGACGACAGACGGAAGGCGCCGCGCATGCTACTCCGTTAATGAGAATCAGTCACGTTCGCATCAGTGGATGCAGCCGGTCAGCCCGTCATAGACGCTCTCCGATGTAAGCGGACAGTCCCTCTGCGAAATTGGGACACGGGGTTTGCAGAATCCCCAGTCCCCGGCCGGCAAGGGCCAAATTAGCCCTGTGAGCCCCTTTCCCTGACCGTTCGATAGCCCCTCAAACGGGGTTAGAACCAGGCCTCAACCGGGGCTCAAATCGGGGGGAGCTCATCGGCGACCCATCCGCCGCTGCGGAACTGGTTGCCGCCAGCGTGCCCAGCGGACCCGGCCACCACCGTGCCATACAGTGCCGTCCGATGGAGCTCCTCCGTGTCCAGGGCGCCATCCCTTCCCCAGCGCGGCACCAGCGACATCCGCGCGCCACCTGCAGCCGCCATAGCCAGCCGCTCCCAGTCCATCCCGCCCCCCAGGCCGCCCTGGCGGGCGACCTGTAGACGGTCGGTCTGAGGGGTAAAGCGGAGGCGCCGGTAGGTGCGCCGAACCACCACATTGACGCCTGCGCCCAGGGTGCGCTCCACAATGCTTGGATCGATGCGCTCAGTCTCTGAGCCGGGCTCAATGGGTAGGTCTACCGCCTGGTGGGCGAACAGCTCGCCCACGTCTAGGCCCGCCACTCCAATTTCGACCTGGATACCCACCAGGGCCACGGTGCCCGCTGGAAGCACCCACCAGGCCGCCCGGCTTCCGTCCACCAGCTCGACCACCCGTTGAGTGAGCGAGGCCCCGCCGAGGGCTTGGCCATACGTAGCGTCACCAGCCTTGCGTCCCGTGAGCTTGAGGGTGGTGCCGACCGGGCAGGACAAGCCGAGCATGCCAACGACACGGACGCCAGCGGCTGCAGGCCAGGTCAACCGCAGACGGACGGCTGATGCACTACCGCTGAGGCGGGCAATGCTTGTGGGCCGCCCATCGACCAGTGCGGCAATGTTCGCGGCAGTAGCACCGTCAGCGGCAGCGGTAACACCCGCAGGGGAGAATCCGATAAGCATGTGGCAGTCCTTATGCGCCCCAGAATTTCAGGGTCTGTTCGCCAGTGATGGGGTTGCTGGTCACCGCCGTGACGATCACCTTTCGACCGGCTGCGAGGCCATAGCGCGGGTAGCGGATGCGCCCGACCTGGCCCGGTCGCAGCTGCAGGTCAGGCCGCGCGGTCATCCGGCCGGCATAGAAGTTGCGGGGCACTGCGTAGAGCTTCACGACGCGGTCAATCTCCGCCTGAGCGTCAGCGCGGCTATCGAAACAAGACTCCACCGCTGGCGCCGCCTCCGCGTGCTGGTAGCAAGCAGGCAGATCCCCGGTGGCATAGACCTGACCACGGTGGCCGGCGGACAGTTCCTTGCGGATGCTGGGCGGCACCTGGTCCAGGCCCGTGGCCATATCGCCGTCGGCCAGGATTACCGCGTTGGGCCGATAGCCCATGCGCCGGGTAAGGCCGGGGGCCAGATCCGGCATCACAACAAGCGGAGCGGCGAGCTCGACCAGGTCGAGCTCGAATGCCAGGCTCGCATCGGCAACGCTCTCGGGGTCGATCAATCGCGCCAGACGCAGCACGCCATCCCCATCCTGCCACCAGTCGGCGCAGTAGCTGCCCAGGATCGCAGCCAAGGCCTCACGCGGCGTGCTGCTGCCGTCCGCAAAGTAGCCCACCCCGGCATAGCCCGTAGCCTGGTCGATGGCCAGCGCGTCGGCGCTCTGCCATGCAGCTTTCCCAATGCGGCCGAACACGTCTGAAAGTGCCTGTTGAAGCGTTGCCGGCCGGTCCGCTCCGATGGTCGAAACGTCAGCCGTCAGCGGCCCGAGAGGCGGCGACTGCAGGGAGAGCTGCTGTCCACCAGCAGCCAGGCTGTACGCGGTGCCGGCAACCAGTTCCACTGCGCGGTCGCGGACACTCATCACTGATTGCAGGCGCGAATCGCAGATCCATTGCAGCGAACCATCACTGTTTACCGCCGTGGTCGGCACGCTTCGCACCAGCCCGATCACCACGGGCTGCGGCTGCCAGGCAATGCTCTCGCCGTGGGTCGGGAGAAATACGGCCCTGCTCAGCGGCTCATCCAGGTCACTGTGTGCGTCCTTGAACGTCAGGCGCTTGTAACTGTCATCCTCGACCTCGATTCGATCCAGCACATAGCGGGCGACGGGCACCGCACTGGCCATCGACTGTCCTTGCTCGACCTGGCGCACCGTAACTGCCACGTCACGAATAGCGGACAGCGCAGCGGCATCCAGCATCCCTGCCGCGTCCTGCACGCGGACCTGGGCGCTGCCAGCACGCGACTCATTGCCCCACATCCAGAACGAAACTGCGCTGATCGTGCTCAGGCCCTCGGTGGCGATGACTCCGGCGAACGCGGTGTTCGCTGGCGAGTCGCTGGCAGCGCTCATGTAGTCCTCACTTGCGACCCGAATTGTGGGGGGCGGAACGGCAGCCTGGGCCCATCCCGCCAGTGCGGCCGGACTGAGCCCCTGCCACTGCCCAGCGTTCACGACACAGCGTAGGCCGCGCGCTTTGGTAGCGGCGATGGACACGGCGAAGTAATACGGGCCACCCGCCGAGGCATCGACGCTGGCCACCTGCTGGCCGTCACGATAGAACTGGACCTGTGCGGGCGTGCCAGGCAGCACGCGCACACCCAGTGCCTCTCCCTTGATGGGGATTGGCAGGCCACTGGCAATCACAGCACCGTTGCGAACCACTTGGCCAGTGTGCAATTTCCAGCCCACCCCATTGGATGCGCCCAGCTCAGATGATAAAGGCGCTGCCGCATTGCACAGGCCGATGATCGCAGTGAGAGGATCGTCACCCCACAGCATGAACTCAGCGCCGGCAGGACCGGCAAGCGGAAAGGTGCTCCTGGCGATGCGGGCAATAACAACCGCGCCAGGCGAGGACACGGTCAGGCCGCCATCCTCTACCAGCAGCCCAGCACCGAGCGGAGACGCCGCCCAACGGCCAAAGGTGCGCACGACGGGTCAACCTTCCTGGGGGATTTCAGTTGCCTCAAAGCGGTAGACCGCACCGACCTTGAGCGCGGCGGCGTCGGCCGTATCGACCGTGAGATTGATCTGCGGCATGTTCGGCTGACTGACCGGACGGAACTGCAACGTCACGCCGGGCTGGTCAGCAGACTCGGTGCGAAGGTACAGGCGAGCATCAAAGCGCATGGGTGTTTCCTCTTGATGGATGAGCGGCATTGCCCGGCCGCCCGGACGGGTCACTCCTCAATGGAGACGATGGAAAGGCTGGCGGTGATGTCTAGGCCGGTGAAACTTCCAGTCTGATGGCTAACGTCCTGTTCGCTGAAGCCAACGATCTCCGCACGGTAGGTGCGGTCCTGCGTGCCTTCGCTGTCGTTCAATGTCACCGAACCAGACCAGAACGAAATCGCCATATCCGGGCCATCAGACTCGTTCGTGATTGACACGCCGCCGCTGGCTTCAAAGCTCGTCCAGAACTGCTCCGCGTTGCTGCCTAGTTTTCTGTAGACATTCACCGCGCAGGCGTTCCTGTTTCCGCCTGCGACGAAGCCCTGGCGGTCCATTCGGTTGTTGGTTCGCACGACCGTTCGCTGGTAGCTGACAACGACGTTCTTGTTCCGGCCGCTTGTGCTGAACGGGCCAACGACGATGGAGGCGCCAATGGTCTGCGTAGTAGTTGTCTGCATTGCGTTGCGGCGGATGCCGGCCGCAATGGCACCACCCCAGTACGCACCACCATTCACGTCCATCCACACGGTTGCGTTGCGCTTCGTTGCACCCGCAGCGCCGACATTAGGGCCGAAGTAGTCGATCAGGCCATCAGGCCCGAAGCCGTTACCGATGATGCGTTGTACGTTGCCTCGCCAGACGCGCAGGTAGCCGTCCTGGATCTCCATGCCGTCTGGTGTGCCTGGACTGATGAGGCGCAGGATCTTGGAGAGAATTTTCAGCTCACTCTTTGCCCCGGTTGCCTCCATCTCCATGCCGGAGACATTTCCATTCACGTCCAGCGCAAAACCCCACTTGGCACTGCTCTCTGAACCACCGGCATTCCACGGGGGCGGCTGCGTCGCATCCGGTTCAACCCGCGAGAACATTGGGCGGAACATCCAGAAATACGGCCACGCCTCACCGTTGGGCTTGACGATGATCCTGAACCGAGCGAGGGCAGCTCCAGGAGGTGCGACAGTCTTGATGCTCGGGCGTGGCATTTCGGAAAGCAATGGCGGGCCACTGTTCCCCGTATGCCCGGTTTCCGGCGAGCCCCATTGCGCCAGCCATTTCCCTGTCTTGTCCCAGTAGCTAATCTCGATGTAGCAAGAGCAGCGGTGAGTGTTGAACCAGGCGGAGGCCATATAGGTTTGACCGGCCTCGACGGGGATTCCGTACTCGGTTCCCCACCAGACAATCTGCTTAGAAGTGGTGCCGCCGGAGGTTGAGCCGATTCCATAGATGCCAGGTGGGTGGAAGCTGTCATTTCCGGGCGTCGGATCGCCAAGCTCTACCCATGCGGCACCGGGATTCTCGCCCCAGCCCCAGCCGTTGCGCTGATACTTTGGGAACGTCGAGTTGATGAGCAGGTTCCCACCGCTGCCCTGGTTGCTGACCTTTGCTTCAAGCATCTGAACGACAGAGGCGCTGGCTTTTCCCTTCACCTCGGCCTGGACGCCAGTCACCGACTGACCCAGCGCCGTGATCTGCTGCCCCTGCTGGGTAACCGTCGAAGTAAGGCCCGCCGTCGCTGCAGCGTTTGCCATGGCCGCTGCAGCAGATTCCATGCTGCTTGGGGCGTACTCGGTAGCGACTAGACCGCGCTGAAACTGCACGTTGTCGATTTCGATGGCGTGCGGGCCAGGTTGCTGCGCGAACAGGCGGCCCACGTAAACACGGGCGAGCACGGCATCGCCGCGAGAGCGAGCAGGGAGGAGCAGGCGCTGCCACTTGCCGGTCATGGTCACCTCCGGCAGGGTCACAGTGCCCAATACCGTGCCACCAGTGGCATTCATCCACTGCACGTAGAGCTGCGCCCGCGCGTCAGGCGTACCGCGCACCCAGGAGGACAAGGTGTAGTCGGTGTTAGGGTCCACCTTTACATAGTTGGAGCCCGGACCTGCTCGATTCAGGCCTACCCAATCCTTCGCATTGATGGCATTCCAGTCGATGCGCACCGCTTTCCCGCCACCGCTCAGCGGGGACTCTATGAAGGAGAAAGTGCCTCCCACGTCGCTTCGGATGCGCTCCAGGTTCCAGCCGGTTGGTGCTGCGGTAGCCACGGGGGCGTCTTCCATACTGCTGTTCCACAGCAGATTGTCACCACCGATTGCGTCGATCCTCGCATTGACGCTGGTGAGTGACTGACCCAACGAGGTAACGCTGCTTTCGTTGGCCAGGGTGCGTGCTTCCAGGCTGGAATTCGCAGCCGCATTTGCCTGTGTGGCCCGCTCCAACGCGGACACGTCCAGGCTGCCCTGCGGCCGCCCATTGACGAACTCCACGATGAGCTCAACCCATTGGTCGGCGCGTCCAGTGGAGGCCGGAGGCGACAGCCGCTGCATTCCGGCACCCTCTCCAGCGCGTTTGCGCCCGACCAGGATGAACATGCGCGTTCCGGTTAATGCTTCCACGTTGCGACGGGTGGCGCCGGCATCAACGAGGCGGTCCCTGGTCCCGACGGTGTCCGTGCCGGTGTCGCTATTTAGTGAGCCGGTGTGGTCACTGGTGAACAGGATGAAATACTGATTGTCTGCCAGAGCGTTGTCGTACCAATCGTTGAAGCTGGCGCAGGCTGACCGACCGTTGCCATACGTGTCAAAGGTCTGCCGCTGGCCAAGAGTGCTGTCGGCGTTGACTACCTGCACATTGAGGCTGCGCCCGGCACCACCCACAGCCGCGCCCGCCGCGTTTCGTGCTCCAGACGAGCGCGGCCCTCCGGTGGGCTGACTGGTGATGATCGCGTTGGCGGTGATTTCGTAGACCGTAGCGTTACCGATGCCGGCACGAACGGCAGTGAGTGCCGTGCCCTGGGACAGCAGCTGTCCCTCCGCGTTGGTGATGCGCGTATTGAGGGCGCTGTTCGCCTCGGCGTTTGCATTGGACTGCGCGGCCGTCTCCTCCAGGGAGGGCGCGTAGCCCGTGGCGGCGGCACCGGTCTGCAGCTGCGCGTTGTCCACCTCAATCCACTGGTCCGCCGAACCATCGCCGTATACCCGGAGGTAGAGGGCGGCACCGGTCGCGCTGGCGAGGATCTGCGACGCCGGGAAGGTGTACGTCTTACGCTCCCATGCTTCCGTGACGACCATGCCCGCACCAGCAGCTGGCCCGCCAGGCCAGCCGACAGATGCACCGGCCGCATCCTTCAGCCCAAGCTGGAAGAAGAAGCGCGCCCCTGGTTTGCCACGCACGTTGCAGGACACCGTGACGGGCTGCTGGGGATCGATGCGGTACACCGACGAGTAGCACTCTGCATAGGCGGTGGCAGGGATGCCCGCCATTTCCCAGCGCCAGGCCTTGGTGCTACCTGGCAGCACGGAGTCCACCAGCTTGCGAGTGGTCTTGTTCGCCGCGTCGGTGGATGACGATGAAGGCGCCCAATACTGAGGAACGCCGTTGGGCAGCAGAACCTCAAAGCTGCTGTTGCGCAGGCGATTGTCACCGCCCAGGCTGTTGATGGCGGCCTGAACGCTGGTGAGCGCTCCACCCTGGCTGGTGATCGTGTTCCCCTGGAGCGTTACCTGGGACTGCAGGGCCTGGAGAGCGCCGTTGGTTGCCTTGCCGTCCACGTCGGTGCGCAGGGCGCTGATGAGGCCTGACTGTGCATTGATGAGGCCAGCCTGCTGGGTGACGGTCCCGCTCAACGAGCTCAGGCCATCGGCGACGGCCAGGATTTCAGTGACCTCCTCAATAGCAACGTCATCCACCCACAACGTGCCTGCTGTGTGATCCACGTTGATGTTGAGCTTCAGGCCAGTGATGGACGTGTTTTCTGGAATGGCATAAACCGCGCCCAGGTAGGTCCACGTTCCCTGGTTCGCAGAGAAATACGTGGCACCTCCAATCAGCGCATTGTCCTGCGTGGCCAAGCGGAGCTTTCCGTTGTTCGCGCTCCCGTTGTAGTCCGCCGTTGTCTTGTACCAGCAGCCATATCGGTACTTCTTTCCAGGTGCGACAGGGATAGGCACGCCGCCGTTGGCGGTTGCGCCACGCACAACGGTGGTTCCGCCGTCCACCCGCAGGCACGCGCCTCCTGCACGGCCCTCGGTGGCTGCCACGCCGAGCGACGCATGGTTGTAGGTCCAGGCCACGTCCCGGCCGGATTGCCATCCTCCGTTGAGCACCATGTTGGCGCCCTGGGCAGCAATCACCGGTAGCGTGGCGTTCACCTGGTCAATGCGCTGTCCAATGGCTTGGTCGCGGGTGACGCTCGCCTGCTCGACCGTGTTGACCTTGGCCTCAGACGCGAGCGCACCTGTCCCAGCAGGCAGACGGACCTCCACTGCTGACTGGCGCTGGCTGAGCGCTTCGTCCGCGCCGACACGGGCCTTCATTTCGTTATAGGCCAGGCCGCCTGTCAGCTGCGCAGGATCGTTGCCGGTGTAGTTGCCGCGCATCTGCACGGCCAGCGTGTTGCGCTGGCCAGCCTCAGCCGCCAGGGCGGCGGTGCGCGCGTCGCTCTCTTGCTGGACCATGGCGACGGATGCGCCAGGCGACGGGCGGCCCACGGCAATCCAGTCGTATTCGATGTAGGCGCTGGCGGTCTGCGCACCCGTCAGTGCCAGGCGAATGGCACGCAGTGGTGAGGGGCCGTTCCAGGGCAGACGATCAACGTCCAGGACGGCGATGCCGTTGGCGTCGAATGCCGGCACGGGGATGGAAAGCGACTTCGCTTCGTTCCACTCCTGGTCGGCGGCGGTGATCCAACGAATCAACCCCATCCAGGCGGGATTGCCCACCTTGCGCATGCGCAGCTTGATGAAGCGATAGGCGGCGCCGTCGATGTTGAGCGGCGCCGGGGACTGGATGCCGGAGTTGTTGGTGGTGTTGATCGGCCGCAGCATGCCGTCGGCGATAGTCGGGGCGCCGTACACACCCGTCCAGCCTTCCAGTCCTGCGTTGAAATGCCAGATGCCGGCAGAGTCGAACTGCGTGCCGCTGCCTGCGGCGACCTCGGCCAGAGAGCGCGCCATCGAATCCAGTCCGTTCTGGACTTTCGTGTTGACGGCACTGATGTCTGCGGTGCGCTCGGTCTTTTCGTTGAGCACGCTCTGGATTCGGGCACGCTCCTCATTGGCCAGGTTGGTGGCCAGATCCTCGGCGCGCCTGGCCACTTCGCCCACTGCGGCCGCGCTCTTCTGACTCTCTACCAGGATCTGCGCCTGTGCAGCCTGGAAGTCTGCCAAACGCTGCTGTGCCTCGGCAGCATCTGCCAGTGCCAGGTCACGCAGGCCCTGGTCCACCTTGCCCTGCAGCTGGACCAGCTCCGCCGTAGTCGGCGGCACCACGGGGGCCTGAGCCTTGGGCGTGGAGTCTGCAGACGACACGCCGTTGACCTGGACAGTGACCTTCCACCAGCTCACAACACCGCTGGCTTCGGTGTAGGTGTAGCGCGTGTCTGAGGTTTTGGTGACGTACTTCCATTCGCCCGGCTTTCCGCCCGCATCCGCCGCGCGCCAGAGCACATAGACAGCGCCAGCCAGCGGCGAAGCGTTCCAGGTAATGGTCACGCTATCTGCTGCCGGCTTGGTCTCCACACCTTCGGCCGGAGGAACTACGACAGCAGGCTTGGCCGACGCCACCCAGTTGGAGGGCTGCCGGGTCACGGGCGTGACGGCAGGCAGGCCCTGGCCTCCGATTTCAACGAGCAATACTTTCCGGTTCATAGCGCCATCAAAGCGTTGTGTTCACCCTGGCGTGCCAGGGACTGGATGCCGTCGCGGACCTGCAGCAGCACCTCGTAAGAGGGATCGACGTAGCCACGTCCCGGTGCGACCGGCGCAGCTGGTGCTGTAGGCGTGTTGCCACCGCCAGGCGCGGCCGACGCCGGGACTGGAACGCGGCTGTCGGTCAGCACCGTGACCATCTCCTGGGCGATGCGCTTGGGCAGATCGAACAGGATCTCTGCCAGGTCGGTGATGTCGGTCTGCTGGTTCTGCAGGTACTTGGCCAGCTCGTCCGTGGTCAGGCCCAGATCCTTGGCCAGCGCCTCAGCGCTGATGCCAGTGACGTTGCGCAGGATCTCCAGCGGATCGCCGCCACGGGCGCCAGCCAGATCGGCCACGCCCTGGGCGATGCGCTGAGCGCGCTCCAGGCGGGCGGCGGCTTCCTGCTGCTGTTCCAAGGCAGCCTTTTGCGCGTACAGCTGCTGCAGCGACGCGGCGGTGCCATCACCGCCAAAGCGCTTGGCGAGCTCCAGAACCTGGGCATAGTCCACCTGATAGCCCTGGCCGCTGGCATTGAGTTTGCGGCTGACTTCCAGGAACTGCTGGGCGTATTGGGTGAAGCTCTCCAGGTTGCCGGCGCTGGCTGCGCTCTGCATCAGATCCGATGCCGTGGAGCGCTTCTGCGTGTCGGTGTCCGGTGACAGGGTGCTGCTCAGCTTGAGCGAGTTGATGAAGTCCTGCAGCTTGCTGCTGGTCCCGTCGATGGAACCGCCCAGGCGTTCGATTTCATCGTTGACGCGGTTGAGCGCCAGACCTACCAGCTCCGACTCCAGCGACCTGGCCAGCGCGTCGGCCTTGAGCTGGGCGGCCTGACGGACGGTGGCCAGATCCTGCTCGCGTGCGGCCAGGCCGCCCAGGGCCTTGGCCTGCTGCTGCAGCGTGCGGATGCGTTCCTGCTCCTCCTGGCGTACAGCCAAGAGCGACTTGGCGAAGCCACTGAAGCCATCCGTTGCGATCTCCTGCTGTGCGTTGCCCACTACGCTGCCGTAGGAGGAGGCGGCAGTAGTTATCGCCTTGACCTGTTCCTCCATGGTGGTGCCGGCAGCCTTGGCCATCTGCTGGAACATGGTTGTCGTGCGCTTGACCAGGTCGATTTCCTGGGCATTGAGCGCACGGCCCAGCTCCTGGGCGTTGCCGGTCATCAGCTCGATGGACGCCGCCAGGCTGTTCATCACGTCGCCGGCTTCAAACCCCTTGTTGAGGAAGTCGCCGAAACCGAGGATCGACACACCGCGCCCGGTCAGGTTCTTGGCCGCGCCGGTAATCAGTTGCTCCAGCTGCGCCTGGGCCTTGTCCGGGTCCGCATCGAGCTGAACCTTGCCAAGGTCTACGCGGACGGAGGACAGCTGGCTGTTGATGTCCACGCCCAGTTGCTCGGCCAGGCTGATGACGCCTGCACGCGCGCGCCCAGTGGCCTGGCTGAAAGCGTCGGTGATCGTGGTATCGACCTGGCCATACTCGGTCCATTTCTTGTCGCTGCGGAACAGGCCGCCCTTGGCCTTGATGTCGGCATAGGACTGGCCAGCGAACCCGTCGAAGCCATACGAGCCAGTCAGGCCCTGCGCCTGGATCTGCGGCTTCTTGCGGCCGAACAGGGCAGCATGGATCGAGGAGCCAGACAGAATGGAGGCGGCTTTGGCGTTGAGGCCGAGCTTGCGCGCCATCTTATCGACGTGGCCCACGGCGCCCATGGTGGCGATCTTGCCCGCCCAGCTTTCGCCATTGGCGATGTCCCAGCCCTGATCGAACAGCTCGGCATTCTTCATCATGGCCGCGACCACCCAGCCGATGATCGGCACGGCCATCGATGCGGTCGCCGCGCCGCCACCAGCAGCCCCGGTGCCAATGAAACCGCCGACGTTGTTGCCAAAGCCCATCATCTTGCCTGGCGCAGCCACCCCGGCACGCCAGCCGCCACCGGCCAGCATGGCGTTGGTGCCAGTGAGGTTGCGGCCGCCACCGATCATGTTGGCCAGGCTGCTCATCCAGCCTGAGCCCGCGCCGCCCTGGTTGCCGCCACCGAACATGCCGGCGATCTTCGACAACCAGTTGCCATCAGCTTGGCCACGCGACACACCAGCCAGCGCGCCATTCATGGCGTTAGTGAGCGCATCCTGGAACGGGCGCACCAGGTTCTGCTCAAGCATGGTGCGCACGATGTCGCGCCAACCACGCTTGAAGATGTCCTTGAGGCGGCTGAAGAAGCTCTCAGACTTGTCCAGCCCGCCGCTGAACATATCGGCCAGCATATCGGCCACATCCGCGACACCGCGCGTTCCGACGTTGGCCCATTCCTCCAGGTCGGCGGTCTGCTGTTCGATGCGAATGGAGGCGTTGGCCCACGCCCGTGCCTGGGCCATCAGGCCTGCGGTTGCCTCTGCGTTGATGCCCGCTCCGGCCTTGTTGGCCTCGTTGATCGCCTGGAGCATGTCCTGCTCGTTGCGCAGCTGGCGGGCGCGGCGCTCGCGCTCGATCCCGACCACGCCCAGCAGTTGCACCTCGCCGCTCAGCGTATCGAGCAATGCCCTGGGCGCCTGCTGCTGCTTGGTGACCTCGGCGGCATTCTTGGCCAACTCGGCCGCTGACGACTTCACCAGGCTGGCGTAGGCCTCTTGGGTGATGAGGTGCTTGGCCAGTTCGCGGTCGAGCTCGGCAATACGCTGCTTGTGCTGCTCCTGGGCAGCCGCCATCGGCCCGGAGAGCTCGGCAGCAGCCAGCGCCGCCTGGCGGGTGTACTTGGCCTGGGAGTCGGCCTGCTGCTCTGCCAGGCGCGCGGCCTGCTCGCCGGAGCGCTTGGCCTCGGTCTGGGTGCGCGTCAGATCACGGGTGGCCGCATTCTGCTTGTCCAGCGTCAGGGTGAGCTGGATGAGCTGTTCGTTCTTGGCCCGGGCCAGCTGATAGTCGGCGCTGGTCGGGTCCAGACCCTTCTGCGCGCCTTCCGTGATGAACTGCGCGCGCATGCGGGCTGCCTTGCCCTGGGTCTTCTCGATCAGGTCCAGCTGGACGCTCTGGATCTGCTTATCCAGACCTTCGTTGACCGACTGAAGGGCAGCCTTGATCGCGGCGCCAGCGTTCTTTGCTGATGCTCCCAGCGCGTCAAAACTCGCAACGTTGAGTCGGTTGCGCTGCTCTACGTTGAGCTGCTCATCTGCCCAACGCTGCAGTAATGGACGAGTCTGCTCCAGTGTTTGCCCTTGGTCCGCCTGCCGACGCAGCAGCTGCTCCAACGAGCTGCGCTGTGCGTTGGTTGCGTTGGTAACTCCTGCGGCGCTGAGCACCATGTTGGCCGAGACCGAAATGGCCTTGTCATAGCCCTTGCTCAGGTTGTCCAGCCGGAGCCGCGCGGACTCAATGGCTTCCGACGCGCGCCCCAGCTCCTTGTCGAATCCAAACGGCAGAGCCCGATCACGCGCCTCAAACGAGCGGCGCGTTGCCGCAAGGCGTTCGTACTCATCGCCCAGGCTCTTGATCTCTTTGCGAGCTGCCTCAATGGTTTCAACTGTGCTTGAAAGCTCCGCGAATGATGTGTTCGCGGTCTGCTGATTGAACTCCTGCAGGACCCGCATGGCTGGCTGGAAACCGGCCGTGACGGTCTTGGACAGCTCCTGTGCCTTCTGGTTGCTGTTCATCGCCCACGCGACGAATAGCGACAGCGCGGTAATCGCAAGGCCTGCAGGACCACCAAACGCACCCATTGCCACGTTGAGGCCTCGCATGGCGGCAGCCTTTGCGCTGAGCGCAACGGATGCGGCCTGGGCTGCAGCGGCGGTGCGCAGCTGGGCGGCGGCCAGAGCCTGCTCAGCCGCGGCTACGCCACCTGCCACGCTCATGCCGGCGCGAGCGGCCGATAGACGGCCTGCCGCCTGCTGCTCGGCGATACGGGCTGCAGCCAGCTCCTCGCGGGCCAGCGCTCGCGAGGCAGCGGCGGCCGTGATCTTCTCGGCGGTCGCTCTGGCCAGGCTGACCACCAGGCGGCTTCCCAGGGCGACAGCCAGGACGCCGGCAATCTGGTCCAGGTGCTGCATGTTGTTGGCCAGGAACGCGATGCCCTGGGCGATCCCGCCGCTGGCGCCCAGCTCCTGGGAGGACTCGCCGACAAACTTCGTGACGCTGTTGCGCAGCAGCTCCATGGCGCGCCCGACCGTGAGCGGGATCTGCTCAAACTCGGCGGCGATGACGGAGGACTGGTTCTCAAGCGCGGCCACCATCTGATCGACGGTCACCTTGCCGTCGTTGACGTGCTTGCGCAGCTCGCCCATCGACAGGCCCATACCGTCGGCCAGCGCTTTGGCCAGACGCGGCGAGTTTTCCACGACAGAGTTGAATTCCTCTGCGCGCAGCACGCCCCCAGCCAGGGCCTGGCTGAGCTGGACAATGGTGTTGGCGGTGGCGACGTTGCTGGCGCCTGAGATAGCGAACGTCTTGTTGATGGACTCGGTGAGCGCCAGCTGCCGTTGCTGGGTGATCCCATACTCGGCGGTGGACTGCGACAAGCGCGCGTAGAGGGTGGCGGTACTGTCGAGCGCGGTGGCGGTGCGCTGGGAGATGTTGAACACCTGGGCCGATGCGGTGGCATAGGCCTTGTGTCCATCTGTTGCCAGCTTGAGCCGCGCTGAAATGTTGGCGTAGTTGTCCGCAACGGAAATGAGGGCACCGGCCGTCTGCGCGCCAATGTAGGTGGCCACCGTCGCCCGCGCCGATGCCAGTGCGCTGGACACAGCAGAGACACGGCGAGCAGTGGAATCCGCCGCCGTGCCGATGCTGGAAATGCCGGCAGCACCACGCCGTGCCTGGTCGCCGGTTGTGCCCGCCGTCGCGCCCAGTCGCTTGAGCTCCGCATCCGATGCCCGAACGGCTGGCACCAGGCGGCTGTTGTCGGCATCGAGGCGGAGGGTGACGGTTGGGTTCACGGGCTATCCGAGGCTTCGCGATGGGCCATAGCCGTGGTGCCAATCAGCACGTCCAGCGATGGCATCAGGTCTGGCAATAGGTGCGGGGCAATGCCCTTGAGGCAGGCAGCGGCTTGGATCTCGCGGGCTTCAATGCCGTCGTAAACCGGTGCGTGCATGCCGGTGATCCAGCGGGCCTTGCAGCGCACGAACAGTTGGACGACTTCCCAGTTCTCATCCAGGACCGGGATAACGCTCGGCGGCTCCTCGCCGCCGCCCCCGTCGCGCAGAAAGTCCGCCGCGCTGACGGCGCCGTCAGGTTCATGGTTCCTGTCAGCGCCGTCAGTGCGTGGACCCTTCCTAATCAGCGCCCGCGCGACGGCTTCGAGTTTTTTACGTGCGCCCGGCCGAACTGGTCGAAGTAGGCGCCGATGATGGCCGGCTGCAGGAAGGCGAAGAACGGGCCATTGAAGACTTCTTCCAGGGCGGCATCGCCCTCGATGGCCTTGCCGTCCGCGTCACCCAGGCCAGCGACGCTGACCAGGATCTTGCGCAGGTATTCCTCATCCTCAACGGGGTTGTCCTGGATGGCTTTGATTTCTTCGCGTGCCAGGATCTTGACCTGGCACTGGATGGTGCCGGTTGCGAAAACGTCGGGCTGGTCGGTGGGGATGCGCAGTTCCACCGGCAGGTGCACGGTGTTGGTTCGGGCGAGACGGAGCATGGGAAAGTCCTTGGGAAGTGGTTTAACTGCCCCTTGATCGGGGACAGGTCCACTTTGCCCAGGCACAGCTGCCGTTCGGGACTAAAGCGCTTCACTGAAAAAGAAAGGCCCCGCACAGAGGCGGGGCCGTTGGGAGTGTAACGCAGTGCTTGCGAGTTACGGCGGCGTGCTGTCGCCGAACTCGATGTATAGCTCGTCGCCGCCGGCATCGCTGGCCACGCAGGGGCCAGTGAGCTCCCAGCCGTAGTCGCCATCAATCTCGACTTCGTTGATGTTCTCGATCTGGCCACGAATGCCCAGCTCGCTATAGAGCTTGCTCTTTTCGGTCAGGCGCAGCGCAACCTCCAGGACGCCGGCCGAGTCGCGCACTGCCCACGGATTGAAGTCAGCCAGGGCCGTCTTGGCCAGGCGCAGCGTCCAGGTCGGGGCGCGGTCGCTGATGCCGCTTTCCTTGTGGCTGGTGTACTCCTTCGACGTGATCGTGTTGCCCACGTCCACCGAGAGGGACTTGGCCCACACGACCAGGCCTGCTCCGCCATCAACCGTGATCGTGGTGCGGGTGTTGTCCGCGCGCGCCACGGTCGGAACCACGGTGCTGGTGGTGATGTTGGGCAGATTGTCCTCGGCGATGGTGTCGTAGTCGCCCTGGATGCGGATGTTGCCCTTGAAGCGCTCGCCGACGGCCAGCGCCAGGTTGGTGAGGTTTTGGCGTGCAGCGCCGATCTGCTTGACCGTGCCTGCATGCCAGAACTTGGCATCGGAGATCGGGATATTGGCGCTGATCGGGTTGTAGCGCGTGGTTTTCGCATCAGCGTCCTTGACGGCGGTCATGCCGGCGGGCAGCAGCAGCGGTGCACAGACGGCATCGGAGTCAGCAGCTGCACCCGGCTTGGTCGGCGGGAACAGCTCAAACTCGCCCTCAATGAAGGCCCGCCGGGCGCCCACTGCGAAGGGCTGGCCGGTCAGGAACGGTCGATCCACCGGGCGTTCGATCTTGTCGAACTCGGTGCCGCTGCTGCCGTTGAACAGCAGCACGCCGTTGGCGGCGGCCGTGGGGACAATCGGCACCGAGGCCGATGCGCGCAGCGCCAGGGCCAGGCCGCGACGCTTGAAGGATTCCAGGTTGGGCTGGGCCATGGTCAGTTCTCGGGTGAGGTTGCGGAGGAGCGGCGCGAGCGGTTCTGGCTCGATGCCGGCGGTGGCGGCGTCTCGGGTGCTGGAGCGGGTTCGGCGGGCAGTACGGACTCATCCACGAGCTGGCCATCGATCACGCGCCAGGCACCACCGCTGGTAGGGGTGTGCTTGGTGGTCATGGGGTCGGTGTGTGTTGCATGCGGTAGTTGGTGACGAATACCTGCTGGCTGACCAGCCAACCGGCGCGGAACTTCTCATCACGGCCAGCCTGGAAGCTGAGCGCATCGAACGCATCGACAGGGGTCCACCCGGCCAGTGCTTTGCGGACGCCTGGAATGACTTGCTCATCCATCTGGCGGCGTGCGCCGCTGCCACTGGCCTGGCCGCTGAAGTTGCGCACCATGAGGACCACGCGCAACGTGACATCCACGTTCTGGATGTGCTGATCGCCCGTGTACCGAGGCCGGCCGCCCATCTCGGCGGCCGTCACGTAGGCGGCACAGTCCTTGGCTGGTTGCTGGTCCAGGGCCGTATCCAGGTCGGCGGCATCACCGACCAGGAGCAGTGCCTGCACGTGGTCCCGCAGACGCTCCAGGACGGGGGTGATCGGGAACGGCCCAACGGTCACGGCCGGCCCTCGCGCCCGAATACCTTGTTGCCGGCATGGAAGATGAATTCCCCTGCAGAGCCGGTGGACGTAGTCGGATCTTCGATGCCCAGGTGGAATTTTTCCTGTGCCGTCTCCTGTAGCAGGCGAATCGCGTCACGGTAGTCACGCACGATGGGATCGGTGCGCTCGTCCGTCTGGCGATCAGGGTGCAGCAGGTAGCGCGTGATGCTGCGCGACCAAACGGCCAGCAGCGGCACGGCCTTGCCCAGCGGCAATCTGTAGCGCCGTGCCAGGTAGCCGTCGATGATCGCATCTGCCTGACGGGTGGCCTCCTGGATGCGCTCCAGGGCCGCATCCGCCTTGGCCACCTCGCTTGGCGGAAAGGCGCTGCGATCACCCCCACGCAACGTGGCATCCATCAGCTCGGAGGCAACCGGGCGCTCATCGCGCCCACCCGCCACCTGGGACAGTTCCAGCGCCCCTGGGAGCTCGGCCAGTTGCGTGAGGGTGACGTAGGCCATTACGCGCCGACCTCCAGCGCTGCCTCGATCAAGCTCACGCGATCAGCTGCCGGCTGGTTCGCCCAGGCTTCCTCGGCCAGGCCAGAGGCGGTGCGTGCGCGGGCCTCGGCTTCTGCCCACTTGCGCTTGGCATTGCCGGACTTGGTTGCCTTGCGTTCGCGAGCCAGTGCCAGTTCGTTGGGATCGTCCGACGCTGGCAGCTCCGTCACGATCAGCTCGGGGTCGCTGTTGATCGCCTCCAGCTGTTTCTCCTTCAGGACATCGACAAGCACGATCCGGCCCTGCCGGGTGAAGTGCATGCCGGCACGCCAGCGGCCACGCTCCAGGCGGGCCTTTACCAGGATCTGTTCGGCCATGTGCCGCTCCTTCTGTGTTCGGGGAAGTTGCGACCGGCACCCTGCGGTGCCGGTCAGTGGTCGAGGGTCAGAGCAACCAGGCGCTGTCCATCGCCTCAACAACGCCCTTCATCACGTTGTCAGTGCCGGCGATCTGGTTGGCGGTGAGGATCTTGGCGGCCTTGAACTTGTCGTTCGGCACGCACACCAGCAGATCCGGTACCAGGCCCAGCGGACGGCCGTGGTCGCCCGTGCGCGAGGTGAAGGCGGTATAGGCTGCCTGCAGGTTCTCCTCGGTCAGCGGCTTGTTGCTGGCGAAGGCCATCTGCCAGAAACCGAAACCGACGTTGCGGCGGCAATCGGCGCCGTAGCGGAATTCCTTCTTGTTGAACACGCCCTCATCGGTATCGGTGTCCATGGAAACGAACTGCGGCGGCTTGCGGTTCTGGAAGATGATCGGCTTGAGGGCGCGCTTGGTGCACAGCAGATACCAGTAGGCACCATTGCCGCCCGAGTCCACGTTGCTCTGGACCGTCTCCTTGCCTTCCTTGTCCAGCACCGGATGATCGGTGTCGAAGAAGTTCTGCCCGTCGTAGCAGGCGGTGGAGATGCCGTTCTTCAACAGCTCGAACGTCAGCTGGTCCGGCTGCGCGCCGACCGACTCGCCCATGCTCTGCATGAGCGGGCTGTAGATGCCGAGGTTGTCATCCTCGATGTCATCCTTGTCCACGCCCACAGTCAGCTCATACGGCTTGTTCTTGATGGTGTAGCCGTGGTTCTGCAGGCCATGCACGACACGTTCGCCGATCCATTCGCGCACGTTGGGCAGCTTGCCCAGCCAGCCGTACTCGTTGGACTTGGTGGTGGACGGCACCACCGTGGCAATGCGCTGGAACTGGGATGGTGCCTGGCCGAGGCCGGCGTTGAATGCTGCGTTGAAGGCGACGTACAGCGTCGAAAGATTGCCGCGATTGACGATCATGGGATTGTCCTGGTGATAGGGGAACGGATGGGCCGGCTCAGCCGACCACGATCCACACGCCGGCTGCATCCACGTCCAGGACGACACCAGCGCGCTTGCGGGCGCCGCTGTTGTCGGTCTTGGCCACGGTCTGGTCATCGACGATGTAGGCAGTTGCGCCGATGTCGGCGCGGGCGATGGCATCAGCGCCGGCACTGTTGTCAAAACGGAAGCCAGTGCCGCGCTCGCATTCGACCGGCTCGCCTGCCGAGGTTCCGGCGACGGAGCGAAGTGCAACGCCGACGGCGTCACCGGAACCGGCAGTGCCTGCCGGCACCGCGTTGCCGTTGGTGGCCAGCAGCGCAATCAGCGTGCCCGCGTGCAGGGCGGTGCCGGGGTTGGAGGGATGGCCGACACGATGTGCGTCCCGGCGCGGGGTGTTGCGAGCCTGGGTGGCTGCGCTCATAGCAGACTCCGGTGAGAGGTGGGGGGTAGTGCTCAGGCCTGCGCCTGGGCGGTGTCCTTCTTGGATTTCGCGAAGGCTTCGGGGGTGACGCCGGTAGCGCTGCAGACGGCCATTTCAGCCGCGTCCAGGCCATGCTCGTTGGTCGCGCCGGCCGGCTTCTGGCCGCCGGTCTGCGTACCGCCCAGGGCAGCGATCGGAGCGGCCTTGTCCAGGTAGGACGACAGCGCGGCCAGATTCTGCTTGCCCAGGTCGGTGGCCCAGTCCCTCATGCTCGGCAGGATGCGGCCATCAGCCAGGCCGGCCTCGACCAGCGCACTGACCTTGTCAGCGGTGCGCTCGGCGGACAGAGCGGCGACCTGGCCGCGCACTTCCTCCAGGGCGGCGATGGGGACGAACTTGGTCGGGTCCGGGGTGGCGGTGGCCTGGGTCTTGAGGGCACTGCAGGCTGCAACGGCCGGCTCGCCCTCGGCGCCCAGCTCGGCCTGCAGTCGGCGCAGCACGCCCAGGCTGGTGGTGAGGGAGCTGCAGGCGGCGATGGCATCTGCTTCGGTGGTGGTTTCGGGCAGGCCCAGGGCAGCCAGGAAGGCTTTGAGCAACGGGTTCATGGAGGTTTCCTTGTCAGGATCGATGTCGTGGGCAAAGCAAGCCGCTGCGCGTAGCTCCATGGCCTGCATGCCGTCGATGGCGGGGTCATTGGTGAAGGCGGCCATCTGCATGGCCAGCACCTCGCCGGTGGTCTTGTCGTAGAGGAACACCGGGGAGACGTAGCGATAGGCGCCGGTTCGGATCTGCTCTGCAGCCTGGGGAGTCAGCTCGGTGGTGGCCCAGAGGCCAGATCCCTCGCGCCATTGCAGCGCACGCATCCAGGCAGCGGCCGGCGCGGGCTGCCCGTTGGTTTCTTTGTGCAGGGTCTGGTGTTCGTAATCGACCACTGCCGGGTTGGCGCGAGCGTTGAAACGCTCGATCACGCGGGCCGCCACCGAGGCGTCGATGTACCAGGCGGGGACATCCATCTTTCGCCCGTCGCTGGGCTTGAAGTGACCGGCGGGGGTCAGCTGGATGGAAATGAGGCGGTCATCGCCCACGGCGTCGGCCTGCAGCAGGAAGCTGCAGGCAGCCAGGGCAACGGCGGTATGGAGGTGGCGGGCGGGCTGATTCATCCCCGCCAGATTCGCCGCCATCGATCAGGCGGCGGGACTAAAGCCCTTCACTGCTTTTCGGGCGTGGCCCGATGGGCGTGTTGTCGGCAGGGACTCTACACCGGCCGGGGTGATTTTTGTCCTTCGCCGGGGTGGTCACTTGAACTGGCGTCTTCAAGGGCGTTTGAAAGGCGTTTAAATCGACCGCCGCTGCCCGTTGGGGGTGGACCATGGACGGTGGCCGCGCCCAGGGGGCCTCCACGGGCCGCACAGGCCGTTTTAGGCGCGGCCCAATCCGGCGGGGTCTGCGTCCAGTTCCAGCCATGCGACGGCCAGGCGCTCGATGCTCTGCTCATCCTCGGCGCTTAGGCCCATGAAGGGGCGGGCCGGCAAGCCAGGATGATTCACCTTGGCCACAAACGCGGGCCCCTCCTGGCCATCCTTTCCTGGACGCGTCTGCATGCCGGGCCAGTAGAGCGCTTTTCCGTTCTTTGCGCGGATCTCGTATGGCTTGGTGCCTTCCTGGTGCCAGCGCGCCTGCTTGGAGTCGGCGCGGATCTCCACCCAGTCAGGGCCCGACAACGGGTGGATACCGTCACGGGTGCGGCGGGTATCGTTGAGCGGCGTTCGGCCTGACCCATCGGCCAACGGCTGCCAGGCAACGCCATCCGGTCCAATGCCGGTATCGAATCGGGCCTGGGTGCTTTCGGTCAGATCCTCGCCAACTTGGGCCATCAGGCCCGACAGGTTGACGCTGCGCTCCAGGAGACGGGCGAACCACTGTTCGGCCTGGCGCGCATCGATAGTGAGGATCAGGGGTTCATTGGCCATGGTATTCTCCGCAAACGGGCCGGGGCAAAGCCGCCCCCGGCGTAGCGGCCAAGCCGCAATCCTTCCACAGGGTGGGCCAGCCCCCGAGGCCCTGCAGGAAGCGCCGCAGAGCGGTCTGGCGCGTCTGTAGGCAAAGGCTCATTCTTCCGGCCGCCCCCATACCAGCAGCCCTTGCCGCGAACGCGGCTGAGCCTTGCTGCCACGGAAGAAGTCGAACGATCCCCACACCCCGCCAGGCAGCACCTCGGCAATCACTGTCAGGGCGTAGCGCTTTTGCGTGCCGCCTTCGGACTCGGTGACTTCGATCCGCTTGACGTAGTAGCGGCGCAGGCCGAGCTGGCCAGCCTCATTGCGGGCGAAGTTGGCCCACACCTCAAACGGGCTCTGGATCGTCTCAGCCAACAGCGGCAGATACTTCTCCCGACCATCCAGGCGTGACGGCTTCTCCAGCCAGTGCTCAATCACCTGGTCGGTAAGCAGCACCTCGGCCCCGGATGGATCGGTGAGCGTGGCGGTGCGGCCGTACAGCTCCTGCCAGGCCAGGCGCACCTGTTGAGGATCACGAATACCCGTGGGCAGAGGCCGCGCAATCGCAGCGTCCAGCGGAACCTGGGCGGGACGCCCGTAGTCCTCGGCGCTTCGCCCTGGCACCTCCGACCACTTGGCCGCAGCATCCTTTGCCAGCGCGCTGTCGGCGATGTGTCGGCCGCTGGCGGCATGGCCGACGTGATACGCCCACTCCGGTGGCGGGTCACCCTGGATGGGCGTGGGTGGCTCGCTGACCTTCCAGCCCATGGCTTTCATCTTGGCGGCCGATACGCCCAGCACCGTGCAGCGACAGCCCCAGCCATTGGGCGTGTAGTGGGTATCCCACCAGGGATGGTCGGACGGCAGGATGACGCCATCCCAAGCCTTGTGCTGCTCGCGTGGGTTGCGCACGGTGTTGTGCTTGTAGCGCAGGAACGGGAAATTCTTGAGCGTCTCCCAGCGTCCGGCCTGGTAGGCCGTTCGCAGATTGGTGTGGTAGATGGTCGCCGTGCGCCAGGCCTGCCCGCCGGGGCTGCCTTCGCCGGTCCAGCCATGCCATCCATTGCGCTGGACGATGTCCTGGAAGCGAGCGCGGAAGTCCTCTAGCGTCTCGCCCTGAGTGATGGCTGCATCCACTGCTTCGCGCAGGTCGGTCAACAGCGCATCGCGCGTGGCGCCGGCAACTACAAACGCCCGCGCATGCTGCCCGTGCATCAGGTCATCCCACCGTCGCGTGGGAAGGTTCACCTTCCCGCGAAAGTAGCGCTCCGCCTCGGGCATGCTCCCGAAGTTGCCCCGGATCTCAGCCACGGCTTTCGTCCAGGGCATCGAGCATGCCCGCTGCGCCCGCAATAGCCAGGGCGTGCTGCATGGCCTGGCCGAACTGCGCCGCGCTCAGGGTTGGCAGGAGCGCCAGCAGGCCGTCGCGGATCTGCTCCAGATCCTGAGCGCCATCCACGAGCTCGCGGATCGCGTCCACCCATTCGGCCACAACCGGATCGACCTCGGTGGCCACCAGTCGCGCCAATTGGTCCTCGCGCTCCCGCGACGACACCGAGACCGGCTGTGCGGCAGCCGTCGCAGTCCGCACACTGCTCAACGCCACCTGATCCGTTACTGCGGGAACCTGCCCCAGCACCGGCTCATCCTCTCCGGCTTCGGGGATGCCCAGCTCGGTGTGTGCCCAGGCGCGGGGGATCTGCATGCCCATGGCGACCATCGCGGGCAGCGCTGTGGCATAGGTGCCGATGTCCTTGATCTCGGCCAGGTCGAACACCAGGCGCGGGCAGCGACGATAGTCACCCGGTCGCACCAGCCCATTGAGGACCGCCAACGGGTAAATCAGGTCACGGGACAGCGTGCTGGCCAACTGGCCAGCATCGGCGTCCTTGATTTCCTTGCGCACTTCGTTGTGCACGTTGCCCAGCGCATTGGTGCTGCTTTTACCATCGGCCTGACTGGTCAGCGTGCCGCCCAGGATGGCCTTGCTCTGGCTGCGCTCGCACCAGTTCATCATCAGCTCGAAGGCCTTGGGATCACCCTCGGCGACAGCGGGGAAGTCCATGCTCATCCCCTCCGGGATGATGCCGGCAGCGTTGTGGCCGATCTCCATCAACGCACGTAGCAGCGACATTTTCTCGCGGTCGGATGCGCCTGGCGGGTATTTGCCGATCCGCATTGGAATGCCGTAAATCTCCAGGAACTCGGCCAGATCACCGACGCTGTAGTTCTTGAACAGGTACGGCCACACCAGTACCCGGAACAGCGCAGCGCGCTCCAGATAGCCGCTCTTGGCCTTGTGCGTGTGAGTGATCCAACCAAACGGGCGCAGGGTTTCCCCTTCGCCAGTGCCGTTGCGCAGACGGATCTCCTGGCGATAGCCGCGGTGCAGCTGGAACCAGGACTGCGGCCGATGGGTGATGGACTTCGGCAGCCACTCTTGGGCGCTGCGATCCCATTCGATTTCCAGGTTGGCGAAACCCTTGCCGATGGCGTCGGTGGTATCGAACACGATCCCATCGAAGTCATCGATAGCCAGCACCATCGCCTGCAGCTGCTCGGTCGCCTTCTTCTCCGCCGCACTGGGATTGGGCGGCGCACTGATCTTGAACGGCAACCCGGAGACAGCGCGGCGGCGCTTGGACATCTCCGAGAAAATGTGGGCGTCGCGCTCCTCGATGTCCTCAAACAGCTCGTATTGGCGGATCAAATCGCCCTGTTCGGCCGCCAGCAGGATCGAGGCCAAACGGCTGGGCGTGAGGCCGCGCGAGGGGTGTCCCTGGAACTCGCGCTGCAGTGAGTTGGCGTGCGCAGTCTGGGGCTGTGCCAGGTCGGTCACGGTGAAGGGCTGGCCATCGGGGCCGAGAATGCGGGTTTTGGTCACCATGCTTGCGGTTCCGGCAGATTGAAATCGTGGTCCTCGGGACGCTCGTGCCCGTGGCTGGCCACGGAATCAAAGCCGCGCACAGAGCGCGGCACGGGGGTCCAGTCCATCTCGGCACCTGGATGGCGACTGGCGTAGTACATAAGGGCAACCGCGATAGCCGAGTCGCCGTGGCGTTGGCCACCGTCGCGCCCGGTGGTGCGCTCGGGCACCCTGGCCACGCCCTTGATGACTCGCACCACGCGCAGGTCTGCCATCGTGTCCTTGTCACGCGGCAGGGAAATGGTGTCGTCCTCAAATGCCTTCTTGACTGGCGGCATGTGCTCTCGATACCAGCCCTCGGTGGCCATGACCAACTCGACACGGCTATAGCCGAACTCCTGGGCGAGGAACTCTGCGAGTGCATGACCATTACCGCGCGCATCCACCGCAGCTTTCACGAACCGAGGCAAACGGTGGATAACGTACTTGGCTACCTGTTCCTGCTGGCGGTGCGGCATGTTCCGCAATTCCAGGATGAACGGCGCTTTGCGCTTGAGCGTCTGGGTGATCTGCGCTGGCACCATCACCGACAAGTCACCTGAGCGGCCGAAGTCCTGGCCATAGACGCTCTGTAGATCAGGGTCCAGCTTGTCCAGGTGCGGTCCGACTTCGTCATCCAACCAGGTCTGCACGGCCTCCCATCGGACGTGGTCGCTTTGCTGCTCAAAGCCATTGGGACAGGTGTAGCGCAGCACCGGGGCATCGGTCATGCGCGCCTCGATCAACGCTGCACTGAGCCATGCGCCACTGCCCTGCGACGGAATGCAGTCCAGCTCCTCGGCGGCGGCATCGCCATAGGTGCCGTACACCTCGGCGATAAACTCCTCTTCGGCTTCCTGCGACCAGGTCTTGCCCAGGCGCATGCAGACACGGCGGTAAAGGCCTTCTTCGACCGCCTCACGGAAAGGCACGCGGTGGATCGATCCGCGACGACCACCCGCACGGATCTCCTCGATCAGCTCATTGAATGCGTTGTCATGGCCGTCATGGGTGGAGATGAGGCGAACCTTTCCGCCCCACACCAGGAATGCAACAGCTGCCTTGAGCAACTCCTGCAGGTCGTCAACGAATGCAGCTTCGTCGCCCACCAGCACGCCCTGGCGACCACGCAACTTGCGCGGCCGGCTGGCCAGTGCCGTGATCTTGAAGCCACTTTCCGGAAAGCGAATGGTGAAGGTCTTGATGTGCTTGTCATCTTCCTCCTCATCCCAAAAGCCTTCCTCCACCAGCCCGGCCGCGTAGTTGAAGGCCTTGGCCCACATGGCGCAGGCCTGGATGTATTCCTCGGTCATTTCCTTGTCGGTGCCGAGGTAGTACACGTTCTGACCGCCCGCGCCCTTTGCACTGGCGGCAATCAGCACGTCGTCGGCAGCCTCCGCCCAGGTGATGCCGGTACGGCGTCCCTTCTCCATAACCTTGAGGTTGGCGGTGTCAGCGATCCAGCGCTGCTGATACGGCATCAGTGCCGCAGGCACGTCGGCGGCGGCAGTGTTCGGAACAAGCTGGCGGGCGTTCTCAGTCATTCGGTGCGGATTCCCAGGATCTGAGAGCGAATGTGGGCGGCGGCAGCGGCGGACAGGCCGCCGCTCTTGACGACCTTCTCCAGCTTGGCGGCCTGCTCGCGCACCATGGCATCGCGCGCTTCCTGCATGATGGCGCGCCGCACATTGACGCTCACGCGCTGGGTGTCCATCGCGTCCTTGGCAGCGCGGGCCAGTTTGCGGATCTCATCAATGCTCACGTCCTCCTTTTCGTGAGCCCGCAGCGCCGCATTGGTGGCCAGGGTGGTGATGGCTTGGCCGAGGAGCGCGCCGGCCTTCTCGCCCACACCTTCGCCGAGCTCGCCCACCACAGCCTGGGACACGGCCTCAATCTCCCGCATGCGAGCCGTCAGCTCAGCAAACCCCGCACCATAGCGATGCAGGGCGGAGCGCGAGATGTCGGCCGCAGGCTGTCCTGGGAACTGCTGTTGCAGTGCCTCGATCATCTCGGCCAGCGTGAGGCGATCTTCGCGCAACAGTTTCTCGATGAACGTGCGTTGTTCTGTAGGCAGGCGCTGAATGCTGGACTTGCCGCGACGGCGTGGTGTGGTGCTCATCGTCGTTACCGGGGGCTGGGGCGGCTGACACCGGGCACACTGGCCATGCCGCGCGAAACGTCGTGACCGCGAGCGCTCAGCTCAGCAACCATCACGCCCGGCACGGGCTCATCAACGCGCACCAGCGATTGCTCGCTCAGCCAGGTCAGGTCGGTCAGCACGTCATCGCGGCTGGCAGCAACGGCCAGGACGTTGAGGCCGGCATGCAGGACCGAACTGTTGGCGCGGTAGCCGTTCTGTTCCGAGAGCAGCCGCAGCAACACCAGGCGGCGGTCCTCGCGGTGGCGCTCCGCAAAGGTCTTGTGGGACATCAGTCTTTCTCCATGAGGTGTTCTTGGACGGTTTCGAGCATGCGATTGGTGGCGGCTGCCATGCCCTCCAACCGGGCAATTCGGTCAAACAGTTCGCCGGTTTCCTTGTGGGTCAGGTGGTGTGCGTGCTGAACCTCCAGTTTCGTGACTCGATCAGCCAGACCGGAGTGGCGCCACCACAGCACTACGCCGACCAGGAGGTTGAGCGCGACCAGTCCAGCAACCAGGACCAACAGCCCAATGACGATGGACGCATCCCATGCGGCGGCGGCGATCATGGGCGGAACCCTGCGCCTGCGCAGGCGGTGCAGTGGCGGGTGCCTGGCACTGCCTGCAGGCGATCGACTGGGACGATGGCGCCGCACTCCTCGCATTCGGCATCGCACATTGGCTTGGGCACTGGTTGAGGGTTGAACTGCGGGCGGCTGTGCCTGAATCGATCCCAGGCGCGTTCGGTTACTACGTCGGCCTGGTCAGCGTCGTCTGCCACTCGGGTGCCTCTTGCCTTGAATGATTTCAGTCAGGTCCACCGCCACGGCGCGAAGCGTGGCCACGCGCCCTCGGTTGATGAGCCCTGCGTTGCCTGGCTGCCTGCTGCCGCTTTCGGCTTCGCGAGCCATCTGCTCGTACTCGTTCCGCAAGCGGGTCAGGTCAGCGACCTTGATCGTGGGTTCTGCCTTCACGGGCACAGGCCTCCACGGGCAGCTGCAGCTGGGTGACCGCTGTGCAGTACCAGCCCCAGACGGTCGCCTCCCAGTCCGCCACTGCCTGCGTCAGCCTTCGCTGCTGGTTGCGGCAGTCGTGGTACAGCGCCGCGACCTGGTCGTGATTCCCCAGCAGGGTTTCCCAGAGATCGTTCTTGGCTGCCGGCAGCTCCGGGCACTCGGCCTTGAGCGCTGCCGGCATCGGCGGGGCGGGCGGCTGGGGCAGCGGCGCCTGCGTTACTGCGGTTCCAGTGCTGCAGGACATCAGCCCCGGCGCGACCAGTGCGCAGATCAGGGCGATTACGCAGGAGCGAAGCGAGCGCCTCTTGCTGCTGCAGGTTGAATTGACGTTGGTTCTCACGGTCCAGCTCCTGGAGCTCGGCAATGTGGTTGAGGCGCTGGGTTGCGCGGTAGTAATTGGCGGTTGCCTGGGCCGATTGGGTCTGCAGCGTCTTGGCCGACTGCTGCAGTTGGCGCAGCTGCAGCTCCAGGCCCTCGCGCTGCTCGATGGCCGCCGATCCGGCTGCCCAGCGATGCCCCGTCGCAAACCCGATGCCGAGCAACGCGGCAACGGTCAGGCACAGCACCAACAGCAACGAGAGGAAGCGATACGGGCGGGTCAGGTCTGCGATCAGGGGCATGTGGCCACCCCCGTCCAACCGGCTGCGAGATACGCCGGCTCCAGTGTCAGTAGGATGCGTTTCGGATAGCCGGTGTTCTCTCTGTGCGCCCACTCTGCTCGGGCGCGGTACGGCTCGACAGCCCGCCAGTCGTTTGCATCCGCTCCCTTGGTGTACGCCAGCGCTCGCTCGCGATTGAGCGCCTTTTCACCGCCGTTGTACGCGCGGAAGGTAAAGGCCCACCGGCTGCAGCTGCTCATACGCCCCTGGCTGTACTCGGCGACGCGGTCGAACAGCCAGCGGTCATACAGCGCGGCAGCCAGGATGGCCTGCTGCGGGTTCCAGGGATCGAATCCCGCCAGATCGGTCGGATAGATCGTGGCGATCCAGCGGGCCGTGGACGGCATGAACTGAGCGATTCCCTGGGCACCCACAGGGGAGCGCGCATCTGCCCGGAATGCGGACTCCTGGTGTAGCTGTGCGGCCAGGCGCGCCGAGCTCGCGTTGACGCCCCATGCGCGGGACGCTGCCTGTTCCACGCGATGTCGATACAAGGCGGATGCCGGGGCAACCTTGACGGTGGCGCGGGCGGTTGCAGCTTCTGCCTTGCCGCAGATGGCCCACGTTACGATGGCCACGAGCACCAGACAGACCGCGATGGCCAGGCGCAGGCCGGGATCGGGGCGGCCGTGCCGGGTCATCCGATCAGCCCTGCCGCAATCATGGCCGCAGCGATCAGGGTCACGCGCCGGGTCTGCGCCATGGATTTCTCGATGCCATCGAGATACCTGGGATCAGCGCCACGGAACAGGGTCAGGTCAACGCCGTGGCCGATCACCGCTGCCATCGTCAGCTTGGCGGCCGCCCAGGCGTAGGACGCCACCAGGATGGGATTGAGGATGGCCACGCTGGCCAGCAGGAAAAGGCTCAGTGCCAGCCACAGCCAGATGTAGCCGATACGGTCGAACAGCGAGCCAAGGTAAGCGATGGCTCGGGTACGGCGATTGTTGGGTTCCATGTGCACTCCGCTGTATGGGTAAGCGGGGTGCGTCCGTGCTGCGCACGTTGACCGTCCCCCGGTACACACAGCTTCCGCGCGCGCGAAAGTGGACGGGGACTAAAGTGCTTCAATGAAAAAGCCCCGCATATGCGGGGCCTTTGTAGGGATACTGGCAGGTCTAATCGTGTCGCGCACACGCCCGTGGGTAGTCGCGCCAGAGTATGGCATCCACACTCCCATCGTCCTGGCCCGGATCAATGACCGCAGCGACCGGATCGACCATGAAACGGCGATAGCCTTCTGGCCCGAACGACACCCGCCCACAGACCGTGCGCTTGTCCACCCCTATGCGGACATCAGTGAATGCCGCGACGGTTACGCCGGCCTTCTCCATGATCGCACTCTTGGCAGATGCGATCTTCCAACTTGAGTAACCCCATACGGACCAAACGAGGCACCCCAGCACCACCGCCGCGATCACTGCCACCACGGTCCATTCAACTTTGCCCAGCACCGGCCTACTCATCCTCTCTCCCTAGAACTCAAAATTGCGCTGCACCCTGGCAAGGTGCAGCTGGCGTTGCTGACGAATGATCTCGTAGACCCGAACCTCACTAAGGCCATACTCGGTCACCAGCTGCGCAATGTTACCGCGCTTGGCCTTGCGGTAGATTTCCGCGTCCCGCAGCGCATTTCGCAGGCGCATCCCCTGCGGGATGTAAATCTGACGGCCGCCAGCATACTCGGCTTGCGCCAGCATGCCGGCAAGGGCCAGCCTGGTGGCCTGTTCTTCATCCAGGCCGGCGCGACGGAACGCAGCTTCCATGACCGCGACCAACGCGACCAGGGTGCCTTCCCACTGCTTTTCGGTCAGATCCAGCGGTGCGGCCGCGATCAGCTCGGCGGCTGCATCGGCGTCCGGTGTTCCGACCCAATCGCGTTGCTCGATCATCAGTGTTCTCCGTACTTCTCGCGCGCCTCTGCGCGCTCGCGCTCGGCATCGTCGTCGGACATCTGGCCCAGCGCCACCATCTGGCTGATCCAGGCCAAGCGCTGATCCAGCCTGGATTCGCCAGCACCTGGATTGACGCGTGCTGTGGTGCCCAGGTGCCGGCCTGCGCGGGCGTGTTCCTCTCGTTCGCGCTCAGCGGCCGCATCGGCCTGGTCGGCTAGGCCGAACACAACCGCGCGCAGGTAGCCGTGCGACTCCAGCGGGAGGGTCAGGTTCGGCCGAGCCACCAGCATCTGATCGATGCCTGCCACCCAGTGACGAACCTGCGCCGGGCGGCGGATGCCGCCGCGTTCGTCCTTGCAGACCGTGCCAGAGGCGACCAGGTCGGCGACTTCCTGGGCGAGCTTCACCGCGCGCCCCATTCGCAGGCCCTGTTTGGCCGGTTTGAACAGGCCCAGGTAGGCCAGCACCGCTCGGCCAAGCTCGGGCGGCATTGCCGCCACGGTTACTGCCAGGCGCTTGCCTTCCTCCTCCAGGAGAAACGCATTGATGTGGCCCTGGCAACCACAATCGGGACAGGTGGCTCTCATCAGTGCGTCCGCAGATCCTTCAACGTGAAGATGGGCGGCGCGTCCAAGCTGCCCAGGGCTCCCTCCAGAAACTCCCTCACATACTCATCTTCTCGTCCACCAGCGCGCAGCAGTTCGATTCCGACCAGCGCAACGCTGGTCAGATACTGAATCACCTGCGGCGGTGGGAGCGTCTTGATACGCTCGAAGGTCACGCGCAGGGCCTCGCCGGTGGCCTTCTGCCGTTCCTGTTCCCGCTCGGCGTCGCTTACGGTATTGCTCATCCTTCCCTCCGGTTGCAGTCGATCTGTAGCGCAGCAATCAGGCTGTGCAGCTGGTCATGTTTGAGAAACTCCAGGCGGTCCACCTGAAACATGCGCACTGACATGGCGTGCGCGTAGCTCCAGGGACGTTTGGCGCTGGCCAGTAGCGCCTCCACCTTTCGCAGCATCGGCACCTGGTCAGTGTTCTTCGGGCGGTCAGGGTGCGGCTTGCCCGGCTTGGCCTTCCAGCCAAGCCGGGTCAGCTCCGCCAGGACTGCGTCGCGCTCGCTTGGCGACATCTGCGTGGAGGACTGCTTACCTGTCACGCGCTGCAAGAGCGCGCGATAGCCTGCCTCATCCATGCCGAGCTGCTTCTGCGCAACTTTGATCTTGGCGATCTGCACGCGGCGCGCGGGGTCTGCCTTGGTATTCATTCCGCCGCCTCGGCCTTCTCAGGCCACCCAATGCGTACCAGGTGAATTTCAGTGCAGGTTTTCACCAGGTGTCGGCGCAGTGCGGATGGCGAGCCCCAGCGCGGGTCGTTGACCACGACTGTCGCCTTCTTCACCTGAGCTTTGGTCCAGCGCTTACCCCAATCCTTCTGCATTCTTGCCTGGTCCGCTCGCGTGTAGCCGCACACGGTTCTAGGCCGGTAGAACTTGAGTCCTATGGCATTGCCTGCATTGCAGAACTCTTGCTTGATCTGGCCATCAACGTAGACCAACACTGCAAACTTGAGCGGCTTGATCTGCCTGACGGCGATCTGGAGGCGATGCCCATCAGCAAGAACCTCAACGCCACCTGCCCAGGGGCTTGCCAAGGCTTCATCGAATCGCTGCCACTCCTCTCGGCGTGGGTGCTTGGTCTCAGCCTTGGCCATGAGCTGACTCCTTGTCGCGGAAGCAAACGAGGCTCGGGGCGCTGATGTGGCGCACCAGGCGCCAGGGGAACACGTCGCCACGTGCCTCGATGTAGGCAGTCGCCCGCTGGATGTACCCCATGGCCTCCGGGGAGCGCGGATCAACGGCACAGGTCAGGTCATAGAACGTCAGCCCTTCGATGTCCTGCTGGCGGGCAAACAACTCGATGTCGGCGCGCACGGTCGCATCGGCCACGGCGAGTGCCATCTCGGCGAGGTCAGCAGGAATGCGCGCGGTCACAGTGCCACCGCCGACAGATCGAGGGTGATGGGCTGATAGGCGCCATCCTTGTCCCGCTGGTACACGCGGACGTAGGACTTGCTCCCCATGACCTGGACAGCTTCGCCAATGGCGCGCATGGCTTCCTGCCAACGCGGATCGTCAATCTCCAGACGCCGCAGCTGCAGCACCTGCCCGGTGCGGATGTTGCCCTGCTGATCGACACGGAACGCATCGTTGATGATGGTGCGGATCTCGGTGCGTGCGCCTTCGGTCCACTCTGCCAGACACTGGTCGATGAGTGCCTTGGCAGCCAGCAGACGTTCGTCAAACTTGATCGTCTCCTGGAACTGACGGATCACCTTGTATCGGCCATCGTAGGCCACCAGCGTGACGTTGCCCTTCTTGCCGCCGATGTGGACGCGGTACTGCTCTGCGCTGAGGGACACGAACGCGGCAATGCTGTTGAAGGCATGGCGCTTGAAGTCGGCCATGCGCTTGTGCAGATCCTGAGCGCGCTCAGCGAGCTCCTGCACCAGTTCATCGCGCAGCTTGTCGATTTCCTTGATGTGTTGCTCCGGGACCAGGTGCCCCTTGGCGTCCTGTCGGTAGCCTTCGGGAATCGCGTTTGCATGCATGGTTGGGGTTTCCTTGTTCATCAGGGAGTGAGGTGGTTACGGGCTTCGGCGAGGGCGCCATCGCACTGCATCAGCAGCCGCACCAGGGCCGCTGGCAATCCGGCAACACGGGCATCCACTGCGGTGTCCAGGACATCCTGGGCAATGGATTCCAAGCGTCGCTCCACGGCGAGCGCTTGTGCTGTGTGCGGCGGGCGCTCGCAATCGGCGGGCGTGGGCTCCGGCACGGCTGCGAATCGGGTGCCGGTGGAGCCTCGGACCAGCCAGAGCATCTGCGGGTCGCTGCCCTGGCGTTCGACCTGGTTGCGGTCGATCAGCTCCTCCAGGGTGTCGTCGATGTCCAGCGGTCGCGCATCGTGCAGGGTGGTGGCCAGCTGGACGCGCGTCATGCAGCCGCCTGCCTGGTCGATTGCCTCCAGGATTCGCTGCAGCAGCTGCTGCAGCGACTTGGGAAACGGAACATGCTTCGTCATGGTGTCTTGCTCAATGCAGCCCACTGGTGGGGGTGGATTGGCACACGTCCCACTCCACCTGGCAGCCGTGGAATGGGGTCGCCATCTTCGTGCGGGTCACCAGCTGGCCCTTGCGCTCGCGGATGTGCTGGGCGCCCACCAGCGAATCGCCGCGCGGGCGGTCGATCACGATCACGGGCCGAGCGCCAGTGATCGAGACGGAACGAGCCGTGAGGCCCTTGTCTGCCAGGGCATTGATGGCCTCCAGCGCGGCGGTCAGCTGGTGCTGGATGGCGGTGCGGTTCTTGTCGGTGGTGGTCACGGGAGACGCTCCTGGTTGTCGATTGGTGCCGTTTGAGCGGCGCTTGCGATGGCTTCATTGCTCCACTGCAGCAACTGGCCGATGGTCAGCGAATCGAATGGGGTGGCAAGCGCATAGCAGCGCTGGACGATCAGGCAGCGCGCCGGCAGTGCATCCGGTGATGCCAGCCTGGCGATGCCGCCCACAGCCGACACCAGGTCGGCCGTGAGATGGGAAATGGACGTGGTCACACCAGCACGCCCAGTTCTTTGGCCGCGTAGCGGATGGACTCGCAGCAGATCCGCTCGTTCTTGGCCTGCGAGTAGATCGAGGCAAGGCGCAGCACCTTGTTCAGGACGCGGAGTGCGCCCGGAAGGTCGGCGATCTGGCGGATTTGATCGCGGCAACCGGCATCGGCGATGTTCCAGGCGTCAATGATCGCGTCGGCGTCACCCTTGACCACCTTGTGGATGACCAGTCGCTTGCCGACCCGGCTATACAGGCGATCAAGGAACGGAGCGCGATTGCCGCCCGTCATCTGCGTGATGACACGATCATTGCCACACAGCACAAGGCCGATGCTGGTCTGATCGTTGATGGCGCGGACCATATCCAGCGCCTGTACGGTCAGGTGCTGTGCCTCATCCAGGATCAGCAGGCCGCTGGTGTTGCGCACCTTCTGGAAGATGGCCCGCTGGATGTAGGCGGCGGAGTTGACCAGGTCGCGCAGGCCCATGACTGCGGCAATCTCCTGCAGGCAGGTCAGGACGCCGCCCGTGGCCGGGGTCAATTCGACGTGCCAGACGTTCGGGCTCACGGCTGCATAGCGCTTATTCGTGACGGTCTTGCCCAGGCCTGCGCCGCCAGCGATCACTGCAATGTCGCCAGCCATGTGGGCGTACTGCAGGACGGCGCGTAGCTTCTCGCTGGTCGGCGTGGTGACGAATTCGGGTCCTTCAGGCAGCTTGCCGTTGCTGATGCGCTCATCGCGGACATTGAGCCAACCGGCCAGCTTGCGAGCCACGTTTTGCTGGTTGCCCGCATAGGTGCCGCCCAAGAACTGCGAAAGCGTGGCGCTGCTGATGTCCGATTCCTTTGCCAAGCGGGCTTGGCTCAGGTTCTTGTCCTCTTCCAGGGTGATACGCAGACGGTCGCGCAGATCGGCGAGCTGCTCCGGTGACAGTTCTTCGGGGGTGATCGGGGTGACGGCCAGATTCATCGTGTTGGGTTCCTTGGATTGGTGCGGGTGCAGCGGGGCAACGGGTGGAAGGGGCGGACGTTTGAGGGCGGCGAGCTTCGATCTGCGGCGGGCGATGCCACCGCCTGCTGCTGTCGCTTTCGGGTTGGTCCGGGTGTCTACGCCGGATCTGAAACGGGCTTGTGCCTGGTGACGAAGTGGGTGCGAACCTTCATTGCGAATGCGCTGGAGGTAGGCCTGCCGACGCTGGTAGCCGGTGGCGGGGTTGCTTTGCATCAGGCCTCCCCGTCAGGCGTGGTCCACAGGCTGTTCCGGCGCTGCTGGGCCTGCATGCGATCCATCAGCGACACGAACGCGCTTTCGTTGTCGTCGGTGCCGGTGCGCAGCCGTTCGGCGGGCTCGGCTTCCTGTACGCGCGGCGGCTGCCGACGACCGAACAGCGGCGCGATCACGCCTGCAGGCGGCAGCGATTCGGGCATCGGCGACGGCAGCTGGTTGGCCACGCTGGCCGCTTCCATCCGGCGCTCCGCGTCCAGCTGCTTACGTGTTGCCTGGCGGTATTGCTTCTTTGCCCTGGCGTGTTCGCGGGCGGCGCCTGTATCGGCGAAGCCAACGGCGGCGATGCAGTCCAGCTGGCCGATGTAGATGTTGGCCAAGGTGTACGCATGCACAGCCTGGTGCAGATGCTCGGGATCAAAGCGAAGCATCACCTTCTGACCTGCAAACGGGGCGATGGCGTCGCTCCAGTACCGATTGCCGGACAGGCGAACGCTGCTATCACGGCGGTCACAGGTGACCACGTCCGTGGACAGGAGCATTTCCCGCAGCTGCTCAGGCGATGCCTTGCGGATCGTGGACTGCGCATAGCTGGACTCAAACGCGGAATCAAAGCTCCGGCCTGCAGCGGTGCGAGTGCGCCGGCCCTCGCGAGCGTTGTGGGCCGCGATTTCCTCATTCAGGACGCGCACGAACTCATCCAGCGGAATGGCCTTGCTGCCGTAGTTCTCGGGCTTTGCGTCGGGCTTGTTACCCGTGTAGGCGCCAGCGAATGCCGGGTGCTTGGCAACGCGGTCGCACAGGTCACGCCAGGCGCGCTCGATGGGCTTGGCCTGGCCGTGATACGGCGTCGCCCAGTGGATTTCGCAGCCCATTGCCGTCAGGAGGCCGGTCGGATCGTCTTCTTTCACCTTGAATCGGAAGCGATTTGCGGTGCCGCCGGTCAGCATCTTGGATGCGAAGCCGCGACCGTTATCCAGCCAGACCTTGCCGGGAATTCCATAGCGCTCGATCACGTCACGGAACGCGAAGCGCGCAAGGTCCGACGACTCGGTTTCGGCGATGCGGTAGCCCAGCAGTTTGCCGCTGTAGAGATCCTGGACGCCCACCATGATGGGGCGCGCAACCGTGCCGTCCGGCCAACGTGCGAACACGTCGAACTTGTGGCCGTCGCTGTTCACTGCCTCCAGTGCGTGGAACACGCTGCGGTCGCGCTCCTGGGCCGGGAACGTCTGATTGAATCGCTCCTGGCCTTCGCGGGCCATCACCAGGACGGCGCGCGGCAGTTCTGCCTCAACACGGCGGATGAACGTCTTGGCGCACGGAAGTGCGGGCCAATCCTTGGTGGCGGCGATGCGCTGCAGCCGGTCATAGCAGCTTTGCGCACTCGGAGCCTCGACCCGCAGATAGTCGGCCTTGAACAGATCCCAGGCCTCGGCGTGAATCTCGGCCTTGGCCTTGGTCGCGGCGTATGCCGGCACCAACAGCGCCAGGCGGTGCTGCTTCTCGGCTTTGGCCACCAGCGCGGCCCAGCGGCCCAGGCTGGCCACGCTCACGCCACCGACCTGGTCGCGCTGCATCTGGCTGGCGACGATCTGACGCGCTGCCATCAAAGGATGGCCCGCAGCCTGCAGCGCCTCAACGGCCTGCAGGGCGCGCAGGCGGCGTGCGGCTTCGTCCTTCAAATGCTGCGGGACGGCCTCGTAGCGCTTCCATGCGGACGCGATGGAATCGACGTTGGCCTGGCGAACCGCCACGACCCGCTGCGGCGTCTCGCTGACCTGGCCCGCGATGACAGCTGCGGCCTGTACATCTGGCGGTAGCGCATCAACGGCATACAGTCGGCGACGACCACCGCGAGTGGCCTTTTCCTCAAACGCCCAGCCTTCACGCTTTGCGCGGATCTCGACGGCTCGCTTGGTCTTGCCCAGGCTGCTGGCCAAGGTGGCCAGGTCCAGCATCGAACGGGGGGACATGTTGCCGTCCGCCATTAGGATGCCCTCACGCTCAGGCGGTGCAGCTGGCGCAGGCGCTGGCTTGCGACGACACGCTCACGGTGGGCGCGGCCGATTTCAACGTCCAAGGTTTCGGCGCCCAGCAGCAGCTGGCCACCGATGACCTGGGCCTGCCACTCAGCGAGCAGCGTCCCGCCGCAGATCACTTCCAGCACGGGGGCAACCCACAGCGGAATGTTGAACGTCTCGCGGCTGGGCGCGGTGTAGCCGTCGAGCATCGCCTTGGATACGTTCTGGCCAGTCAGGCGGCTGGCGCGTGCGGCTACTTCGTGCCGATCCAGGCCTGCAGCGTGCGCGGCCTCCAGCATCTGGCCGACCAGCATGCTGACGGACTTGCGGTAGTCCATGGTGCCGTTGACCGGCGCCGAGGGGCGTGGGGTCAAGAAGAAGTCATAGGGCTGGCTGGGCTGACGATTCATCCTTGCGTCTCCTGCTCGGTGGGGGCGCCTGTGCGCCGGGGGGAAGCGGTAGATAGAGGCGCTGTTCATTGCGGGGCGCCAATTTGTGGATTGCGGCCTGTCCGCAGGCTGCTAGGCTTTGCATCGGGGGGCAGCAGCGGTTTGCGGCCTCCTGGGCCACGGTTCGGCTTACCGTCGGCGCCGTACCGGCTGGGCCAGATGGCCTGGGGTTCCATTCCGAGTGCCTCTGCAATCAGAGCCTCGGCTTGGGGGTACGGCCGACGGAGAGCGGGATTCAGGCTCGCCCCGTTGGTGTAGCCATTCAGTAGCGCGATCTGCCGCAGAGAGATTTCCTTGCGATGCAGCGCCGCTACGATGTCGGCGGCATGCCAGTCCTTAGCGGGACTGGCTTTTCTCGGGGTATTCGTTGCTGACATTTCGTACCTGTCATTTGAGCGATGACTACGGAGCAGATAGTACGCCCGTTTGGACGCTTGTCAACGTCCGAGTGGCCTTCGCGCTTTCCGTTCGGCTGCGAAGTGGCGCCCAAATAGACATTTGCGGTCTTTTCCGCTTATTAATCAGATACATACAGGAAGTGCGAAAGACATGACCAACACCGCCAGAGCAGTTCGCACTTCAGACGCGGAAAGTGCGAATCCCGAATGGACGCTTATTGGTGCGCGTCTGGCGTCCATTCGGGGCAGGTCCCACCAAGGGGAGATGGCCGCTCTACTTCAGGTCTCGAAGACCACGTATGGACGCTGGGAGCGCGGAATACGAGAAATTGGCTCTGATGGCCTGGCGGCGCTCGTCAGGCTGGGATGGAATGCGAACTGGCTGCTAACCGGCGACGGCCCGGAGCGCCTGGATTCCGGCCCTATCCAGCGACAAAACAATGACTTGCCTCAGTCTCAGGTGGTGCGCCACGCGTCTGTGAAGATCGCCGCGCAACTGCTCCAGGAGGCGCTTGATGACGCGGATGCTGTGCTGGCCCCGGCCCAGTATGGCGAGGCGCTTGTTCTGCTGGCTCAGCTGCTGGAAAAGGGACTGCCGGAAGCGGACGTAAGGCCGTTTGCCCGGCAGACAGTCGGGATGATCGTTACAGGGGCAAAGGATGCAGGAGCAGCGGCAACTGGTAGGTAGATTGAGGGCGATTCTGCGGGACGCGATCCCACGGAATCATTGGGAGACAAGGCTTTCGGACCCCGTGCCGGCAATGCCAGTGCATCTGCGTCGCGCTCGCGCGCGCTATGAGATCCAGGATCTCGCCGCCCGCTATGGCTGGCAGCGGGAAATTGATCGGGATCTGTTTCGCCTCGGCGTTCCTTCCCTCAAGTACCTGAGCCAGGAGCAGCTTGACCAGGTGCTGGTCAGGCTCAAGGGCCTGGAGGATTGCCTGCAGAACATCTGCGATCCACCCGATGGACCGCCAGCCCGTTGAAGCCCCTTTAAACACAAATCAAACGGCCGCCAGTGATGGCGGCCGTTTTGCATTTCTGGTGTCCAATCGGGTCAGATGGGGCTGGTTTCGCAAACCGAGCTCTATCTATCAATAGATGTCACTCGACAGGTGAAACGCTTGCAGCACGGGGCTTTCGTCCCATTTCATCCCGTTTCATCCCGTTTTTTCCCCGTTCTCAATCTCTAAGTCCCCCAACATCCGACGTGCCGGGCAACGGATCATGCAGCGGATTACGGGCCGCCAGCGCCGCATGGAAGTCCTCAACCGGGGTGCCAGGCACCAGCGGCAGCCGGCATAGCCAGGTCGGTTGCCGGGCCACGATCGCACCGTCGTTCCGCGACACGGCCAGGTCACTGGCGGCAAATGCCCAGAGGCACTCACGCACCGTGCCGTGCACCGCATCCACTGAACACCGCAGGCGCAGCGCCTGGATGTCGCTGTACTCGCCCTCGCAGAAGGTGTCGCCGCAGATCCTGTCGAAGCCATGCTGCAACCGGCCTTCCAGGGCAAAGAAGCGGTCCCAGTTGGCTTCCTGGTGCGGGTAGTCGATCAGGTCCACGTAGGGAAAGGCCTGGGCGGCGGGCGCGATCAGCAGCGCGCAGAACAGGCCGAGTGACAGGGCGGATGGTTTCATGCGGGAACTCCTCGGGTAGGTGCATCCAGCCTGCACGCCCACGCCGCCCGGCCCCATCGGTCAACCCCGGCCCGCCGGGTCGGCGCCTTCCACGCCCTGCCGTCGGCCCCCTCCCCTGCACAGCGCCCGGCAAAGGCATAAAATGGGGGGCTATCCGTCTATATCCCCCACCTGGAGCACACCATGGGTCTGGAACTCGTCTCGCCCGGCAAGAACCCGCCGGAAGAAATCAACGTCATCATCGAGATCCCGAAGGACTCGGAGCCGGTGAAGTACGAAGTGGACAAGGAAACCGGCGCGATCTTCGTCGACCGCATCCTGTCCACCCCGATGCGCTACCCCTGCAACTACGGCTATGTGCCGAGCACCCTGTGCGGCGACGGCGATCCGGCCGACGTGCTGGTGGTGCTGCCGCTGCCGCTGGTGCCGGGCTCGGTCGTGCGCTGCCGTCCGGTCGGCGTGCTGAAGATGAGCGATGAGGCGGGTAGCGACGAGAAGATCCTGGCCGTGCCGGTGTCGAAGATCTTCAGTGGCTACGCCCACGTCGAAGACATCGCCCAGGTGTCCAGCCACTGGCTGGAGCGCATCGGCCACTTCTTCGAGCACTACAAGGACCTGGAAAAGGGCAAGTGGGTCAAGCTCGACGGTTGGGGCGGCGCCGCTGAGGCCAAGCAGATCCTGATCGAGGCGCACCAGCGCCATCTCGACAGCAAGGCCTGAGCCTGAACCGGATCGCTCCGGCGGCACCCCGCCGGAGCGATGCGGGTCACGTTTCATGACGACGGCACATCACTCTTGCCGCCGTATTAGGTAAATTGCGTCACTTCACACGTCGTCGACATCCATCGTCGAGACAGCCAGGGGAATGTGTCGTGCGTATTCTGCTTGTTGGGGATGCAGCCAGCCTGCCGGCTGAGCTGACCGAATTCATTGCCGATCTTGGGGAAGACTGGCAGCCGCTGACCGCCACCGATGGCCAGACCGCGATGACCGCGGTGGCCACGCAGGGCGTGGATGCGGTGATCGTCTGCCCGCAACTGCCGGATCTCAATGCCACCACGCTGCTGGGCCAGATCCGGACCTTGCGCCCGGAAACCATCCGCATCGCGCTGGTGGACGCCCAGCACGGCAACCGGCCGCCGCCGGCACGCCTGATCGGCGTGGCCCACCGCTTCCTGCCGTTGCCGCTGGCACCGGAAGTGTTGCTGGAAGCGCTGACCAGCCTGGAAGAGCTGCGTGAAGTGCTGGACAGCCCTCGCCTGCGCGACGCCATCGGCCGTATCGAGAAGCTGCCCTCGCCGCCGCACCTGTACCTGAGCCTGACCCAGGCACTGGAACATGACGACGACGCCGACAGCGCCGACGTCGCCAAGCTGGTGGCCGCTGATCCGGCGATCGCGGCCAAGGTGCTGCAGCTGTCGAACTCGGCGTTCTTCAGCCAGGGCCGCACCATCGCCGACCTGCGCACCGCCGTGACCCGCCTCGGCCTGTCGACGCTGCGCGATCTGGTACTGGCCAGCGAGGTGTTCTCGGCACCGACACTGTCCACGGCCGAGCGCAATTCACTACAGCAGCGCGCCCTGCTCGCCTCGCGGCTGGCGGCACGCCTGCTGCCCGAATCCAGCGCCGAACTGGGCGCGACCGCCGCGCTGCTGGCCGACATCGGCCTGCTGCTGCCCGGCGTGCGCAACGAGCGCAGCGAACCGTCGCTGGCCGGTGACACCCGCCCGGGCCACGCCGAAGCCGGTGCCTATCTGCTCGGCCTGTGGGGCCTGCCGATGCCGATCATCGAGGCGGTGGCGTTCCATCTGCAGCCGCAGCGTGCCAATACACGCAGCTTCTGGGTGACCGGCGCAGTGCACGTGGCACTGGCACTGGTCAATGGTGATCCGGTGGACGAGGACTACCTGCAGCGCGCAGGTGTTCTCAACAGGCTGCCGCAGTGGCGGGAGCATGCCAACAGCCTGATGGGACTGGTACCCAGCGAGATCTGAGCTGTCAACGCAGGAAGAACCTCGAAGGCGCGCCCAAAGGCGCGCCTTTTTTGCATCAGCGCGCGCCGCAGGCATCCTGCACGCAGTGGCGATACTGCAGATCGCACAGGACCTTCGACTTGCCTGCAGCCAGGCATTCCTGACGCAGCTCCTCGCAGTACAGCCCGCCCCCACAGACGCCACCGGTCTAGGCAAACACCGCACCCACCAATGTTGCATAGATCAGTGCAGCAGCAGACAGTTTGTGCAACAGCGTGCTCTTCATCGCTCTCTCCATGTGCAAGGGTCCGCAAGTGGACCCAGCAACTGCGTTGATTGCGACACGACAGGAACGTGACCTCCCTCACCTTCCAAGATATTTCGGAATTCCCCTACAAAGAAAGAGGGCGGACCTTGCGGTCCGCCCTCCCGGTACTGCTGTCGCACTTCGAACTATCAGAAGCGCTGGGTGTACTTCATGTACAGGAAGCGACCGACGTCGAAGCCACCGTAGTAGGCGAAGCTCGAGTTCGGCGCCGAGTACTGCAGCGCACCGCGGTGATCGAACACGTTGTTCGCACCCAGGGCGATGGTGGCATCCCACGGAGCCTTCCAGCTGACCTGCACATCGTGGAAGGTGTTGGAGCCGGTGTGGCGCAGCGGATCCGGCTCACCATTGGCGTAGTGGTTCGGAGCGTCGCACCATGCGTCGTCGATGCAGCTTTCCTTCATGCCCGAGTAGTAGCGGGCAGTCCAGTTGACGCCGAAGTCACCCAGCTCCCAGTTGACACCCAGGTTCGAACGGACGCGGAACAGGCCCGGCTCACCAACGCGACCGATGGTGATGTTCTCACCCTTCTTGTTCTGGCCGGCTTCGTCGTACTTGGCCAGGTAGCTGGTCTGCCAGTCGATGCTGAACTTGCCGATCGACAGTTCCGGCAGGCGGTACTTGACACCCAGATCGTAGCCTTCGGTCTCCATCGAGCCGAGGTTGGCCAGGCCGTAGGTCAGTGCCTCGATATGGCCATCAGCGGCACGGGTGACGCCTTCGCAGCGAGCTGCGTTGCCCAGCACGTAGCAGTCACGCAGGATGCGATCAACGCTGTCAGCGATGATCATGTTCTTCAGCTCGTAGCGGTACCAGTCGAGCGAGATGTCCAGGCCCTGCACCCAACGCGGGCTCCAGACCAGGCCAACCGTCTTGCTCTTGGAGGTTTCCGGCTTCAGAGCCGAATTCGAACCGCTGACGAACTGGTCCGGGGTCGCGCACGGGAAGGTGCTGCAAGGCGCGAAGCCCTGGCCGACCTGCACGTAGTTGGCCGGCACGCCAGCCGCGGCGCAGGCAGCATTGCCAGCGACGTTGCCCGGCGAGGTCGAACCGCACGGATCGGTATAACGCTCGAAGCTCGAGTTGGTGCCGCCGTACAGATCGTCAACGGTCGGTGCGCGGAAGCCTTCTGCGTAGGTACCGCGGACCAGCAGTTCGTCGATCGGGCGCCACACCAGGCCGAACTTCGAGTTGATCGTGTCACCGAAGTTGCTGTAGTCAGAGTAGCGGCTTGCGACGTTGAAGGTCAGTTCCTTGGCAAACGGCAGGTCCGACAGGATCGGCACGTTCAGTTCCAGGTAGAACTCATCCAGCGAGTAGTTGCCCGAGGTGGTGGTCGACGCCAGGCCGGTCGACTGGCCCGACTGACGGAAGGCGTCCGGCACGAAGCGGCCTTCTTCCTTGCGGTGCTCGTAGCCCATGGCCACACCCAGGTCACCGGCCGGCAGCTCGAACAGCGAACCGGACAGGTTGGCGGTGTAGCTGGTGGTCTTGGTCACACCAGTGTCGGTGTAGGTCGGGAACAGGAAGTTCTGCAGATCACGGTCGGCAAGCGAGCCCTGGCCGTTGACGCCGTAAGGCAGCAGCGGGTTCCACGGGCGACACTGGCTCAGCGGGATCGGATTGGCGGCGGTCCCGCACTGAGCAACGCCCTGGCCGTTGATGAACGACTTGCCAAGTGCCTGCTCGGAAGCGATCAGGCTCATGTCGCCGTAGCCGGTCTTGGTCAGCTCGTTGCGGTTCCACAGCGCGCCAACGTCCCAGTCCCAGGTCTTGCCGGCAAACTCGAAGAAGCCACTCAGGCTCGGCGCGAAGCGCAGGGTCTTGAGGTCGCTCTTGGTGGTACGCGGCACTTCCCACAGGCGGCGACGGAACTCAACGTCCTGGCCGATCGGGTTGAACGCGCTGTCCTTCGACAGCGGGGTACCGAACGACAGCGACTGGTACGGGTAACCCGCGATCTGCTGGTCGGTGGTGCGCTGGTTGTACAGCACGTCAGCATTGAAGGTGATCGAATCAGCCAGATCGTAGCTGCCGTTGACATACACGGACTTACGCTCGATGCCGGTCTGCACCATCATCTGCTGGTTGGCGTTGGAGTACTCGGCCGGAGTCAGCAGGTGGTAGTCGGCCGCATTCTTCGGGTCACCGCCCGGATTCAGGGTCTTCCACTCCGGCTGCGGCTGGCCTGCAGCGCGCGGCTTGCAGTCGCCCCACACGCGCGGGTCGCACCAGGTGCTGTTCTGGCTCAGCGGGCTCCAGTCGGCAGAGGTCGAATTCGGGCCCAGGCCGCCGTCGCGGCTGAACCAACGATCCTTCGCCCAGACCGGATCCTGCTTGGAGTACTCGGCCGACAGGGTCACGCCGCCACGCTCGCCTTCAGAGCCGAGGGTGAACGAGTAGGTGTTGGTGTCGCCGTCGCCGCGGCCGTACTGGCCAACGTAGACGCTGGCTTCAGCACCATCGAAGCGCTTGCGGGTGATCACATTGACCACGCCAGCAATGGCGTCCGAACCGTAGATGGCGGAGGCGCCATCCTTCAGCACTTCGATGCGCTCGACGGCGGCCATCGGAATCTGGCTCAGATCCTGGTAGCCGGCAGTGGTCGCGCCCAGGCGCTTGCCGTTCATCAGCACCAGGGTGCGCTGCGCGCCAAGGTTGCGCAGGTCGACGTAGTAGCCGCCAACGTTTTCGCCGGAGGACAGCGAGTCCGCGCGGGAAATGGCCGGCGAACCTGCCGAGGTCAGGTTCTGCAGGACATCGGCGACGGTGGTGTAGCCCTGCTTTTCCAGGTTCTCACGGCTCAGCGTGAGGACCGGCTGCTGGGTCTCCATCGAGGCGCCGCGGATGCGCGAGCCCGTGATTTCGATGCGATCCAAGGTGGTCGCATCCTTTGCTTCCTGCGCAGAAGCAAAGGCGGGCGTCAGCGCCAACGCAATGCCAGCCGGCAGAAGGCCCAGCCGCACTGCGGGATTACGAACGTTCATCTATCTCTCCAAGGTACGTGTTAGCAGCGTGTTAAAACACCCCAGCACGTTACGATTGCGTTGCAGCGCTGTATTTGCGCGAGCCAACCGGAGACTTTGCAGATTGTGGCGGCAGCAAGCCGCCGTTTTCCCTGAAGCGCGATGCGGACTGGCCGTAGCGGGCGCGGAACGCACGCGCGAAGCTGCAGCAGTTGTCGAAGCCACTGGCCGCAGCGACCTCGCCAACCATCATGTCGGTGTCACGCAGCAGGTCGGCCGCCCGTTCCAGGCGCAAACGTGCTGAAAGCGACTGCGGGCTTTCCTCGTACAGGCTCTGGAAAGTCTTGGAGAGATACCAGCTGGAGAAGTTGGTCAGCTCGGCCAGTTCACCGATGCGCACCACGCGGTGGCTGTTGCCTTCCAGGTACAGGCGGGCGCGCTGCATGCGGCCGAATACCTGGCGCTTGCGGCTGCGCGAGCGACCCGGGCAACGCTGCACGTTGTCGGCCAGCCCACGCTGCAGGCCCGCCAGATGCAGCAGCAGCGGGCGCAGTGCCTGTGCCGGCTGGCCACTGGCCAGCGCATCGCGCCACAGGCGCAGCGCAACGCGGGCATCGCCACGGCTCATGCGGCCACGCCCGGCGTACAGGCCGCAGTCGGCCATCTCGGCCAGCACGCGCAGTGCTTCGACAGTCAGGTTCAGGCCAACGCACAAGCCGTTGCGGCCTGCCTGCACCAGCGGCCGCGACTCTTTCTCGAAGGCGATCCACTCGCCCTGGCGCAAGCGGAAGCGTCCTTCCTTGGCTTCCACCCAGGAGCTGCCGCGCACCTGCATCCACACAGTGAAGCTGCTGCCTGCGGTCTGCAGGCTGCCGAGCCGGGCCACGCCCAGGCAGGTCGGCGCAGCATCGTCGAGCGACCGGTCCAGAGAGACGGTTTGGCCACGATCGGCCAGCGAGAGTTGACGCATGGGGGCACCACGGTTTGCCTAGTACAGGCCTCCGTTTTGCCAAATCAGGCGGCACCACGTCAGGAAAGTCAGACGAGATCGCCACGAATTCGCGGCGAGGTCGCCACGAAGAAATTACGAAGGCCCATTTCCGTTGAACAACAACAACTTGGAGAACGCCGGAAGCAGCGTCGGCGAGCGCTCGGGCAAGCGCATCACGCCGATGTCGGCACCGTCGCTGACCGCCATTGCCACGAACAGCGTGTGCCCATCGGCGCCGGCACTCAGCCCGTTGCCGGCACTGAGGCGTTCCGCATCCAGGCAGCGTTCCGGTTCCTCGCGCCCGGCCTGGATCAGCACCAGTGTCGTGCCACAACGGGTGGACGTACCGAGGTAGCCGATCGCGTTGTTGCCGGCCACGGTCCAGGCCCGGTACCGCCACCGGCTGGGCCGGTCATCGCTGATCTGCTGCACACTTGCCGGTGCCAACGCCGCATCCACCGACCACAGGCCTCCTGCGGCCAGGCGGGTGAACAGCACACGCCCGCTGCTGCGATCGAACCGCGCCTGCGAAACACCGTCGATGCTGGCCAGGCGGCGCCAGGGCTGCACGCTTCGATCAAACAGGCTCAGCCGGGTCTGTTGCTGGTCATCGCGCTCGACCACCAGCAGCTGGTCCGGGCGTGCCCCGTACAGTGCCTGCAGCGGCTGCTCCGACGGGACAGGCAACGGCTGGACGCGTTCGTCACGTGGGGCGATCTCATAGACCACCGTGCGTCCGTGCTCGTCGCGCCCCACCACCAGCAACCGCCGGCTGTCGGCCGACCAGTCCGGTGCCTGACGTGCCTCGGGCCGCAAGCCTTCGATCGGCCGCAGCGAATCGGGGCGCTCCATGTCCGCCCACCACAGCGCGAAGCTGCCTGAACGATCGGACGTGAACACCAGTTGGCGTCCATCCGGCGCCGCCATCGGCTGCCCATCCCGGCCACTGGACGCAAACAAGCGCTGCGGCGGCGAGCCGCCCTCCATCGGCACCTTGAAGATGCCGAACTGCGCGCGCCGATGGACGAAGGCCAGCATGCCCGCGCGGCGTGCAGTGGCCGGCCACTGTGCGTCGTCGAGCCCGGCATCGCGCAGCGTGCGGCTCTCGACGTCCAGGTAGTACAGGCGCACTTCACTGTCGACACGGCGTCCAAACACGATCGTCCGGCCATCACGCAACCAGGCCCAGCCACGCAGTTCAGCGGCCTCGCTGGTCAGCTGCTCGGGCGTGCCACCCGCTGCCGGCATGCGCCACAGGTCGCCCAGCTGCGGATTGCGCACGAACACCAGCCACTTGCCATCAGGCGAGTAGCGCGGCGCATAGTCGAAGTCATCCTCGGCAACACCGTAGTCCAGCGCCTCCCATTGGCCACTGGCCAGATCGAGCTTGCGGATGCCCCGATGGGCATAGCGCCCCACCATGCTGCCGAACACCAGGCCACGGCCGTCCGGCGTCCAGTCGAAACTGAGCAGCTCGGTGCCATCGCACCGCGTGGCCTGGCGCAGGGCACCACCGGTCGCGCTGGCGATCAGCACCTGGCAGCCGCCGTTGTTGCTGAACCGCGCGAAGGCGATCTCGCGTCCATCCGGCGACCAGCTCGGGAAGCGGTCAACCGAGCCGGCCGGCGGAGCCAGCAGCTGCCGCGCTGGCGCGTTGCCGGAGGTCTGCACCTTGATCGCCCCACCCCCTTGCCCGTCTTCGTTGGCGCCTTCATAGGCCACCAACGAGCCATCGGGTGAAAGCGTGGGATAGGTTTCAAAACCGCTGGTTGCGGTGATCAACCGATAGGGACGCTGCGGGCTGCCGATCACGCGCGTGCCGTTCTCCACGGCCGCATCCACCGCTGAACTGCTGGCCGGTGCCCGCCGCAGCAGCAGCGCGGCCAGCACCACCACCGTGGCCAGCATCAGCACGCCCAGCACCAGCAGCACGCGCCGGCGGACATGGCGCCAGCGGCGGCGCGATGCCTGCACGTGTGCCGGCATCTCCTCGGCGATGCCCATCACCGGTTGCACGTCCGCGATTCCGTCATCGGCTCCTGCGGACGGCGCCGGCTCGACATCGTCCAGTACCTGCACCGGCACCAGCAGGCGATAGCCGGTCTTGGCGATGGTCTCGATATAGGCCTGGCCGTTGTCGTCGTCGTTGCTGAACGCCTTGCGCAGCTGGGTGACGGCCTGGGTAAGCACATCATTGGTCGGCAGCGTGTCCGGCCAGACTTCCGCGAACAGTTCATCGCGGGTGACAACGCGCCCGGGCTGGCGCAGCAGTACACGCAGCACGCCCAGCGCCTTCGGCGTCAGCCGACGCGGGCGACGCGCACCGACGACCTCGACTTCTCGCGAGGACAGAGTGACAGTGCACTCTCCGATCCGGATCCGATCGAATCCGGGGGGCTGGTTTTCACTGCTGTTCATTTTCCGCTACACAGTAGAGACAGGTCCGGGGCAGCGTTTGCCTTCGATACCCTCCCGTCCTGGGAACAGCAAAAAGCCAGACTCCGCACAAAGCATCGGCGCATACCGCAAAAACAATGAAGCGGGCGAATACTAGCCTATGCGGGTTACCTCGCCTATCGCGTGGTCGACATCCAGGCTCTCTCTCGCCGACGCATTCACATAATTTGCTGCACCATTCGCGCCCTGCGGGGCGCGGAATTTTTATCTGGCGTTCATTTTCACATGCGCCGCAGCATGGTCAATCCGACCAGTCGTGAAACCACCAAAGCCACGTACATCACGCCTGAAAACTGCTCCAGCATGACCAATGCACGCGCCTGCGGATGCAGTGGCACGACGTCGCTCAGGCCGACACCCGAGAGCAAACTGAAGCTCAGATAAAGCAGTTCCATCCAGGTGCGCTGTGCACCGCCACCGGTGCCCTGGAAACTGCCCGGATACCACTGCTGGCACACGGCGAAAGCAAACGCGAAGGCCCAGGCCAGCAACGTGAATGTCGCACCTGCCGCGAACAGTTCATCGCGGGTGACTTTATGGTCCTGGAGCATGTAGGCGATGAGTGCACCGGCCGTATAGAAGTACAGCAGGCTTTCCAGCAGCTGCGCGGTGGTCAGCAGCGCACTGCGATCCAGCAATGCACCGGCCAGCGAGAACACCACCGAGGGAATGGCCAGCAGCAGCGCCAGCCAGGTGCCCAGCGGGCTGCGCTGGACCACCCACAGCGCCAGGCCCAGTACCGCCATGCCGAACATGCCCAGCGCCGCGCGGCCCGCAGCGGTGTCATCCAGCGCGGGGTACAGCAGCACGGCGATCAACTGGGCTCCCAGCAGCCAGGCCGAAGGATGACGGCGGGCAATGGCCAGCCAGCGGGTGGTGATCGCAACGGGCATGGCGTCCTTTCCCCAGGGTGGTGGGCCGAGGATAGCCGGGAGCGGTGTGATGAGCGGTAGCGCCGGCCGCTGGCCGGCACCCCCGCTTCCGCATCACCCCTGGCGGTAGACCTCGGCACCGGCCGCGCGGAACTCCGCCGACTTCTCCTTCATGCCGGCCTCGGCGTAGTCGCGCACGTCCTGGGTGATCTTCATCGAACAGAAGTGCGGACCGCACATCGAGCAGAAGTGCGCCAGCTTGTGCGCATCCTTCGGCAGCGTCTCGTCATGGAATTCCTTGGCCTTCTCCGGATCCAGGCCAAGATGGAACTGGTCTTCCCAGCGGAACTCGAAGCGCGCCTTGCTCAGCGCGTTGTCGCGCACCTGCGCGCCCGGATGGCCCTTGGCCAGGTCGGCCGCATGCGCGGCGATGCGATAGGCCATGATGCCGTCACGCACGTCCTGGCGATTGGGCAGGCCGAGGTGTTCCTTCGGCGTCACGTAGCAGAGCATGGCGGTACCAAACCAGCCGATCATCGCCGCACCGATCGCGCTGGTGATGTGGTCGTAGCCCGGCGCGATGTCGGTGGTCAGCGGGCCCAGCGTATAGAACGGTGCCTCGCCGCACTCGCGCAGCTGCTTGTCCATGTTCTCCTTGATCAGCTGCATCGGCACATGGCCGGGGCCTTCGATCATGGTCTGCACATCATGCTTCCAGGCGATCTTCGTCAGCTCACCCAGCGTTTCCAGCTCACCGAACTGCGCGGCGTCGTTGGCATCGGCGATGCAGCCCGGGCGCAGGCCGTCACCCAGCGAGAAGGTCACGTCATAGGCCTTCATGATCTCGCAGATGTCTTCGAAATGCGTGTAGAGGAAATTCTCCTTGTGGTGCGCCAGGCACCACTTGGCCATGATCGAGCCACCACGGCTGACAATGCCGGTCACGCGCTTGGCGGTGAGTGGCACGTAGCGCAGCAGCACGCCAGCGTGGATGGTGAAGTAGTCCACGCCCTGCTCGGCCTGCTCGATCAGCGTGTCACGGAAGATTTCCCAGGTAAGTGCTTCGGCACGGCCGTCGACCTTCTCCAGCGCCTGGTAGATCGGCACGGTACCGATCGCCACCGGCGAGTTGCGGATGATCCACTCGCGGGTCTCATGGATGTGCTTGCCGGTGGACAGGTCCATCACCGTGTCACCGCCCCAGCGGATCGCCCACACCAGTTTCTCCACTTCCTCGGCAATGCCCGAGGACACCGCGCTGTTGCCGATGTTGGCGTTGATCTTGGTCAGGAAGTTGCGGCCGATGATCATCGGCTCGCTTTCCGGGTGGTTGATGTTGTTGGGCAACACCGCGCGGCCGCGTGCGATCTCATCGCGCACGAACTCCGGTGTGATGATCTTCTGGATCGAGGCACCAAATGCCTCGCCGGGGTGCTGCTGCAGCAGGCCGGCATCGCGGATCGCGTCCAGGCGCTGGTTCTCGCGGATGGCGACGAACTCCATCTCCGGCGTGATGATGCCACGGCGCGCGTAGTGCATCTGGGTGACGTTGGCACCTGCACGCGCACGGCGCGGCAGGCTGCGCGCGGGAAATCGCACCGCATCGAGCTTCGGGTCCTGCTCGCGATCGCGGCCGAACGAAGAACTCAGTCCTTCGAGCTGCTCGGTATCACCGCGCTCTTCCACCCAGCCGCGGCGCAGTTCCGGCAAACCGGCCGACAGATCGATGCGCACCTCCGGATCGGTGTACGGACCGGACGTGTCGTAGACCGTGACCGGTGCGTTCTCTTCGCCGCCGAACAGCGTCGGCGTGCGGGTCAACGCGATCTCGCGCATCGGCACCTGCAGATCCGGACGTGAGCCGGGCACGTGGATCTTGCGCGAGCCGGGGATGGGCCGGGTCACGGATTCGGAGAGTTGCTGGGCCTGTTGCTGCAGGGCGGAGAGCTGTGCGTTCATCGGGCATCGTCCAGGAAGGTCAGGGACGAAGCGGCGGCGCACTGCTGCCGCTCCCGGACGGTCCTAGGGCGGAGTCCGGGCATGGCTGCACTGCAAAGCTTCCCTACGCCGGTATGAGCCGGATCAGGTTCCAAGGGACTGTCTCAACCGTGGCCACATGGCCGCGGTACCCCCGCTTCTTGGTGCGCATTAGACCATAGAACGCACCGCAGCTCCTGGCTGTTCCATCCACGCACGGCGTGGATCCGCTGTTTCTGTATTAACAGAACCGTGACATCGCATTCAGTAACGTGCACGCGCATCGTGCCGCTGCGGCCGGTGTTTCCTCGCCGCCTTCGCGGCCCCTGCCCGGTCTGTGCTGCATGTCGCCGGCCCCTCGCAGCAAGCTCTGCTCGCTCCCCTCAATCCCTTGATCGGAGAAGCCCCTTCATGGTGTTTCGCGTTTCCATTGCACTGGTTCTGCTGCTGGTGCTGCTCGCCGGTGTTGCACCCGGCCCCTTCAATACCGTGGTGCAGAGCATCCTCGGCGAACTCATCCGCGGCATCGGCTGGCTCTACCTGCTGGTCGTGTTCCTGGCCCTGGTATTCCTGATGTACCTGGCCTTCGGCCGCTTCGGCAACCTGCGCATCGGTGGCGAAGACGCCGAACCGGAATTTTCGCGGGCCAGCTGGATGTCGATGCTGTTCGCCGCCGGCATGGGCATCGGCCTGGTGTTCTGGGGCGCTGCCGAGCCCATTTCGCATTTCAGCAAACCACCGGAAGGGCTGGCACCTGAAAGCATGGATGCTGCGCGTGCTGCCATGCGCTACGTATTCTTCCATTGGGGCCTGCACCCGTGGGCCATCTATGCGTTGATCGGCCTGGCAATGGCCTGGTTCCAGTTCAACCGCAACGGCCGTGGCCAGGTCAGTGACATGCTGCAACCGATCATCGGCCGCCACCATCGTGGCTGGATCGGGCGTGTGGTCAACATCTCCGCGGTCGTTGCCACTGCGATTGGCGTGGCTACAGCACTGGGCTTCGGCACGGTGCAGATCGCAGCCGGCGTGGAACGCGTATTCGGCGTGCAGGCTGGCGTTCCGCTGCAGTTGACGATCATTGCGATGGCCTTCGTTCTGTACATGGCGTCCACGCTCAGTGGCGTCGGCCGCGGCATGAAATGGCTGTCCAACTTCAACCTTGCACTGGCGGCGCTGCTGTTGGCACTGGTGCTGGTGCTCGGCCCGACTGGCGCGATCTTCAATACCTTCACCACCACGCTGGGCTCCTATCTCAATCAGCTGGTGACGATGAGCCTGCGCATGTCGCCGTTCTCGTCCAGCACCTGGGTGGCCGACTGGACGATCTTCTACTGGGCCTGGTGGATTTCCTGGGCACCGTTCGTGGGCTCGTTCATCGCGCGCATCTCGCGAGGCCGCAGTGTTCGGGAGTTCGTGATCGGCGTGGTGTTGGCGCCGACGCTGCTGGGTTTCTTCTGGTTCTCGGTGTTCGGCGGCACCGCCATCTGGATGCAGATCTTCGGCCAGGCCGACCTGCTGCAGGCGCTGGGCAACGGCTACGAGACAGTGCTGTTCACCATGTTCGACAGCCTTCCGTTGCCTCTTCTTCTGTCGAGCATCGCGTTGGTGCTGCTGATGATCTTCTTCGTGACCTCGGCTGATTCTGCGGTACTGGTACTGGCCAGCATGTCCACGGACGACGCTGGCGAGCCATTGCGCAAGCACAAAGTGGCGTGGGGTGTCGGCATTGCGCTGGTGGCGGGTTCCTTGCTGTTGGCAGGCGGGCTGGAGGCGCTGCAGGGCATGATCACCATCGCAGCGCTGCCGTTCGCGCTGCTGATGCTTCTTGTGATGGTGTCGCTGTACCGGGTGCTGGACCAGGAGTACACGCGTGAGCGGCGGCAGGCGCAGCGCCAGCGGCACATGATCGATGCGTGGATCGCACGCGAGATGGCGGCGCAGGAGGAGACCCAGGCGGAGGCAGCGCGCGCGCACGATCAGGATTGAGGGGGTTTTGCAGCCTGCGGCTGCACCGCTTTTCTCAAGCAACGGCAACAGCAACTTCAAAAGCGGCTCTGGATTTCTGCTGGTTTGGCGGGGAGGGGGCAGATGGCGGGACACGCCGCAAGTACGTCCTTGTAGGCTCGTCCACGGCATCCATGCCGTGGACGGTCCCGCCATCTGCCCCCTCCCCGCCTCCGACAATTTCCCGGTGACGGCAGTAGATCCACGCCACGCGTGGATCAGGTGTATCGGAAAACAAGAAGGGGTCGGATCCGTTTTCCTTCGGAAAACGGATCCGACCCCAACCCACAGCGCGCGGCTGTTGCTGTTGCTGTTGTCTTTGCTTTTGATCTTCTTCTTTCTCTTCCTGCGGTGGCGGCCGCAGGAAACTGTCCGTGGCCGGGCGGGTGGGTTGGCTGGGGGCGTGAGCCGCATGGGCCCGAGGCATGCCTCGGGCGGGTTGGGCAGGACGCCCAACCCCGGGCTTGCCGTGTGCGCAGGACAGCGCACACGAGCAAGCGGCTGCCAAGCCTCCAGGGACGGATTCACGGCGTCCCCCGAACAGCCCACCCGCCCGGCCCAATCACATGATCCCGCTTCCACGAACCATCACCGCAGAGGGGGCTCAGCCCGGTGGCCGGGAAACCTCAATACCCCGCCGCCTGCCCATCCTTGCGACTCTCCGACGCGCCGTAATAGACCCCGGTCTCGGGATCACGCATGATCGCCTGATACCCACCATACGGGCCGTCGGCGAACACGATGCGATGCCCCTTGCGCATCAGCGCGCGCACCGTTTCATACGGGAAGCCGGTTTCCAGATTCACTTCACCACCGTCGGTCATCGCCGTGGCCTGCCCGGTCGGTTCGGTTGAGCCTTCATGCTGGATGCGCGGCGCATCGCCGGCTTCCTGCAGGTTCATGCCGAAGTCCACCAGGTTCATCACGATCTGCGCGTGGCCCTGAGGCTGCATCGCGCCGCCCATCACGCCGAAGCTGGCGTACGGCTTGCCCCCCTTGGTGATGAAGGCCGGAATGATGGTCTGGAACGGGCGCTTGCCCGGCGCATAACCGTTGGGATGATTCTTCTGCAACACGAACATCTCGCCACGGTCCTGCAGGATGAAGCCCAGCCCCGGCGGCGCCATGCCACTGCCCATGCCGCGGTAGTTGGACTGGATCAGCGACACCATCATGCCGTCGGCATCGGCCACGGTCATGTAGATCGTGTCGCCCTCCTCCAGTTGCTTCGGCGTGCCCGGCTGCACTTCCTTCAACGCCTTGTCCATCGAGATCAGCGCGCGGCGCTGCGTGGCGTACTCCTTGGAGATCAGCTTCTGCACCGGTGCCGGCTGGAATGCCATGTCGGCGTAGAAGCGTGCACGGTCGGCGAAGGCCAGCTTCTTCGCTTCAACGAACAGGTGCACATGCTCCGGTGAACCAAACGGGATCTTCGAGAAGTCGTAGCCTTCCAGCACGTTGAGGATCTGCAGCGCGGCAATGCCCTGGCTGTTCGGTGGCAGTTCCCACACGTCGTAGCCACGGTAGTTGCTGCTGACGGGCTCGACCCATTCACCATGGTGGTCGGCCATGTCCTGGTAACTCAGGTAGCCACCGTTGGCCTTGAAGTAGTCGCCGATGGTGCGGGCGATGTCCCCCTTGTAGAAGGCGTCGCGGCCGCCGTCGGCGATCTTCTGCAGGGTGCTGGCCAGGTTCGGGTTCTTCCACATCTCGCCCTTGCGCGGGGCATGGCCGTTGATCGTGAACTGCTCCTTGAAGCCCGGGTACTGCGACAACTTCGGCACCGAGCGGTCCCAGTAGTACGCGATCACTTCGGCCACCGGGTGCCCTTCGCGGGCATAGCGGATGGCCGGCGCGAGGTTGTCGGCCATCGGCTTGCGGCCGAAGCGTTCGTGCAGCGCGAACCAGCCATCGACCGCGCCGGGCACCGACACCGGCAGCGGGCCGGTGGCCGGAATGTCCTTCAGGCCACGGCGCTGGAACTCGGCCAGGGTGAGCGATTTCGGCGAGCGGCCCGAGCCGTTGTAGCCATAGAGCTTCTGCGTCTTCGGGTCCCAGACGATGGCGAACAGGTCGCCGCCGATGCCGTTGCCGGTGGGCTCCATCAGGCCGAGCGCGGCGTTGGCGGCAATCGCAGCGTCCACTGCCGAACCGCCGCCCTTCATCACGTCCAGCGCGATCTGGGTGGCCAGCGGCTGCGACGTGGCGGCCATCGCGTGCGGGGCGATCACCTCCGAACGGGTGGCGAAGGTCTGGCCGGTAATGCGGTCGGCGGCGAAGGACAGTGCAGGCATGGCGGCGAGCACGGCGGTGGCGAGCAGGGAACGGGCAAGGCGTCGGGACACGGTCGGGTTCCGATGGAAGGGTGGTGCTCCGATCTTCGCCGCTGCGGCCTTCACGCGGTATCGGGCAGAGGTCATGGGCGATGGTCTTTCGGTGGGTGCGGACCCAGGCCCGCACCCACCAAGGCGAAAACAGCCCGGATTCCGCGCAGAAACCGCTCTGAAAGGAGTGAATTCGGGTTCATCGAAACACTTTCAGCGGCAACCATCCTTGTGCCGCAAGCGATTGCGCGGGATGCGCCGGAAACCGATAGAAAATCCGTCGCGAGGGTTGACAGCGCCGAAATGGCTGTGTTTCTCTCGATCACATGTTGCATCACAACACGCCACCGCGAACCCACATTGAAGCCGCCGACACCGGCGCCGCCTCGCTGCGTTCGATTCTTGTGCTCGTACTTATTACCCAGCCAACAGGTGCGGGACGAGCCAGCGTGTAAGCAACAAACACCCCGGAACTCATCAAAACCCGCACCCGCCCCGGTGCGGGTTTTTTCATTTCAGGACCTGGTTTCAGACGCAACCACCATGAACAACGCCAACTTCAAAACCTGGACCAGCACCGCCACGACGCCTCGTAGCGGCTGTGCCTGTGCGACGCATGGCGCCTCCTCCACCGCTTTCCCCTGACCGGCCGGCACGTCACCTTCGACGACCGGCCGTTCTTTTTTCTTCCCACCGCAAGGAACCTCCCCCATGAGCACCAACGACCTGCCCCAGACCAAGATCGCCGTCATCGGCTACGGCAGCCAGGGCCGCGCCCACGCACTGAACCTGCGCGAATCCGGCTTCGACGTGGTGGTAGGCCTGCGTCCGGGCGGCCCGACCGAGGTCAAGGCACAGGCCGATGGCTTCACCGTCAAGGCCCCGGCCGATGCAGTGAAGGATGCCGACCTGGTTGCCGTGCTGACCCCGGACATGGTGCAGAAGAAGCTGTACGACGACGTGCTGGCGCCGAACATGAAGCAGGGTGCGGTGCTGTTGTTCGCGCACGGCCTGAACGTTCATTTCGACATGATCAAGCCGCGTGACGATCTCGACGTTGTACTGGTCGCACCGAAGGGCCCGGGCGCGCTGGTCCGCCGCGAGTATGAAATCGGCCGCGGCGTGCCGTGCATCTGGGCGGTCTACCAGGACAAGAGCGGCAAGGCGGCTGAGTACGCCCTGGCCTATGCAGCCGGCCTCGGCGGCGCCCGCGCCAACCTGATCCAGACCACCTTCAAGGAAGAAACCGAGACCGATCTGTTCGGTGAGCAGGCCGTGCTGTGCGGCGGTGCCTCGGCGCTGGTGCAGGCCGGTTTCGAGACCTTGGTGGAAGCCGGCTACCAGCCGGAGATCGCCTATTACGAAGTACTGCACGAACTGAAGCTGATCGTGGACCTGTTCTACGAAGGTGGCATCTCGCGCATGCTGGAATTCATCTCCGAAACCGCGCAGTACGGCGACTACGTCAGCGGCCCGCGCGTGATCGATGCCGGCACCAAGGCACGCATGAAGGAAGTGCTGAAGGACATCCAGGACGGTACCTTCACCAAGAACTGGGTGGCCGAGTACGAAGCGGGCCTGCCGAACTACAACAAGTTCAAGCAGGCCGACCTGGAACACCCGATCGAGAAGGTAGGCAAGGAACTGCGCGCCAAGATGGTCTGGTTGCAAGGTCAAGCCGCGTAACAACGCGGCACCCCCACCCGCTCTGCAAGGTCCCCCATGAACTCTCCCACACACCGCAGCGCGCCGCCCAACGGCGCGCGCTGGCTGACCCAGGCGCTGGAGGCCGAGGGCGTCCGCACGCTGTTCGGCTATCCCGGCGGCACCATCATGCCGTTCTACGACGCGCTGGTGGATTCGTCGCTGAAGCACATCCTGGTGCGCCACGAGCAGGGTGCAGCGCTGGCGGCCAATGGCTTCGCCCGCGCCAGCGGCCAGGTCGGCGTCTGCGTGGCCACCTCCGGCCCCGGCGCCTCGAATCTGGTCACCGGCATTGCCGACGCGATGCTGGATTCGGTGCCGATGGTCTGCATCACCGGCCAGGTCGGCACGCCGCTGCTGGGCACCGATGCCTTCCAGGAACTGGATGTGTTCGGGCTGACGATGCCGATCGTCAAGCACAGCTGGCTGGTGCGCAGCGTCGATGATCTGCCGCGCGTGGTGGCCGACGCCTTCCGCATCGCCCGCGAGGGCCGTCCCGGCCCGGTGCTGATCGACCTGCCCAAGGATGTGCAGCTGGCCGATGCCAGCCACCTGCCGGTGCATGTGCCGAGCAGCGTTGAACCGCCGCCGGCGCCGGCCGAGGCCGCCATCGCCGAGGCGATCGCCGCACTGGCGGCGGCCGAGAAGCCGGTGGTCTACGCCGGTGGCGGCATCGCGCTGGGTGACGCGGTGCAGGACCTGCGTGACTTCGTCGAGGCCAGCGCCATCCCCACGGTGATGACCCTGCGTGGCTTGGGTGCGCTGCCGGCCAGCCATCCGCAGTCGCTGGGCATGCTGGGCATGCATGGCACCCGCGCGGCCAACATGGCCGTGCAGGAAAGCGACCTGCTGCTGGTGCTGGGGGCGCGCTTCGATGACCGCGCCACCGGAAAGCTGGCCGAGTTCGCGCCATTCGCCCGCGTCGTCCACATCGATGCGGACGCTTACGAGATCTCCAAGCTGCGCAGCGCCGACGTCGCCGTGCCTGGCAATGTCGGCCATGCCATCCGTGCCCTGCGTGCGGCCTTCCCCTCCCCCAGGGCCCACCAGGATGCATGGCGCAAGCGTTGCGCGCAGCACCGCGATCGCTTCGCGGCCCGCTACGATGCACCCGGCCAGCACATCTACGCGCCGGCGTTGCTGAAGCGCCTGAGCGAGCTGGCCCCGGCCGATGCGGTGATCGCCTGCGATGTCGGCCAGCACCAGATGTGGGTGGCCCAGCACTGCCGCTTCAACCACCCGCGCAACCACCTGACCAGCGGCGCGCTGGGCACCATGGGCTTCGGCCTGCCGGCGGCGATGGGCGCGCAGTTCGCCTGCCCCGACCGCACCGTGGTGCTGGTGTCCGGCGATGGCAGCTTCATGATGAACGTGCAGGAGCTGGCGACCATCGCCCGCTGCCGCCTGCCGGTGAAGATCGTGCTGCTGGACAACAGTTCGCTGGGCATGGTGCGGCAGTGGCAGGAGCTGTTCTTCGCCGAGCGTTACAGCGAGATCGACCTGTCCGACAACCCGGACTTCGTGGCATTGGCGCAGGTGTTCGGCATCGCCGCCACCCGCGTCGACAACCGCGACGACGTGGAAGGCGGCCTGGCCGCGCTGCTGGCCGAACCGGGCCCGGCACTGCTGCACGTGGCCATCGATGCACGCGCCAACGTGTGGCCGCTGGTGCCGCCGAACACCGCCAACAGCACGATGCTGGAAAGCAACCCCGCCCATGCCCGCCAGGAGACCCCCAATGCAATACCGGCTTGACCTGGTGCTGCACCCGGCCGAAGGCGCGCTGCTGCGCGTGATCGGCATGGCCGAGCGTCGCGGCTTCGCGCCGCGTGCGATCAGCGGTGCGCCGGTGGCCGCCGACGATGGCCGCTGGCACCTGCAGCTGGTGGTGGATGGCCAGCGCCCGGCGGAAACGCTGTGCCGGCAGATCGAGAAGATCTACGACTGCGTGTCCGTACAGGTCACCGCCGTGGAAGGAGTATCGCCATGAACACCCGTACCGTAGCGACCACGGTGCCGGTACGGAGGCGTCTTCTTCGTCGCCCGTGCCCGCACGCGGCGGTCTTCGGCACCGCGCTGGTGGCCCATGCCGGCCGCTGATGCCAGCCAGGAAAGCGATGTCGGCGACGTAAGCGTTGCCGACGTTCTGGCAGCGCAGGCCCGCCTGCGCCGCTTCCTGCCGCCCACCCCGCTGCACCATGCCGAGCGCTTCGGCACCTGGCTGAAGCTGGAGAACCTGCAGCGCACCGGTTCCTACAAGGTGCGCGGCGCCTTGAACGCTTTGCTGGCCGGCCGCGAACGCGGCGACACCCGTCCGGTGATCTGCGCCTCGGCCGGCAACCACGCCCAAGGCGTGGCCTGGGCCGCCTACCGTCTGGACGTACCGGCCATCACGGTGATGCCGCATGGCGCGCCGGCGACCAAGATCGCCGGCGTCGCCCATTGGGGCGCCACCGTGCGCCAGCACGGCAACAGCTACGACGAGGCCTACGCCTTCGCGGTCGAACTGGCGCGGCGCCACGGCTACCGCTTCCTGTCCGCGTTCGACGATGCCGACGTGATCGCCGGCCAGGGCACGGTCGGCATCGAACTGGCCGCGCATGCCCCTGACGTGGTGATCGTGCCGATCGGCGGCGGTGGACTGGCCTCCGGCGTGGCCCTGGCGCTGAAATCACAGGGCGTGCGCGTGGTTGGTGCACAGGTGGAAGGCGTTGACTCGATGGCGCGCGCGATCCGTGGCGATGTCCGTGAGATCGCCCCCGTCGCCTCGCTGGCCGATGGCGTGCGGGTGAAGATCCCCGGCTTCCTGACCCGCCGCCTGTGCACATCGCTGCTGGACGACGTGGTGATCGTGCGCGAAGCCGAGCTGCGCGAAACCCTGGTGCGGCTGGCGCTGGAAGAACACATCATCGCCGAGGGCGCCGGCGCGCTGGCGCTGGCCGCCGGCCGCCGCGTTGCCGGCCGCCGCAAGTGCGCGGTGGTGTCCGGCGGGAACATCGATGCCGGTGTCCTGGCCGGCCTGCTCACCGACATCCGTCCGCGCCCGCCACGCAAACCGCGGCGACGGCGCAGCGAAACACCGCGCTCGCCCGGCAAGGCCAGCGCCACCGCTTCCCCCACATCTTCCCCTTCCCCCCTGCAAGCCGTCGCACCCGCTGTCGAGGAGATTTCCCTGTGACCACCATCGAACGAATTACCACCCCGCGCATCCGCATCTTCGACACCACCCTGCGTGACGGCGAGCAGTCCCCCGGCTGCAGCATGAGCCCGCCGCAGAAGCTGGTGATGGCGCGTGCGCTGGACGAACTGGGCGTGGACATCATCGAGACCGGCTTCCCGGCCAGCTCGCAGTCCGACCGCGAGGCAATGGCGCTGATCGGCCGCGAACTGCGCCGACCGAGCCTGAGCCTGGCGGTGCTGTCGCGCTGCCTGCAGGCCGATATCGAGACCTCGGCACGTGCACTGGAAGCCGCGGCCAACCCGCGCCTGCACGTGTTCCTGTCGACCAGCCCGCTCCACCGCGAGCACAAGCTGCGGATGACCCGCGAGCAGGTCCTGGAGTCGGTACGCAAGCACGTAGCGCTGGCGCGTTCCTACATCGACGATGTCGAATTCTCGGCCGAGGATGCCACCCGTACCGAGCTGGACTACCTGATCGAGGTCTCGCGCGTAGCGATCGCCGCCGGCGCCACCACCATCAACCTGCCCGACACCGTCGGCTTCACTACGCCGGAAGAAATCCGCGCGATGTTCCAGCAGGTCATCGCCGGCGTCGCCGATGTACCGAACGCCGCCAATGTGATCTTCAGCGCGCACTGCCACAATGATCTGGGCCTGGCCGTGGCCAACTCGCTGGCCGCCATCGAAGGCGGCGCGCGCCAGGTCGAGTGCACCGTCAACGGCATCGGCGAGCGCGCCGGCAACTGTTCGCTGGAAGAGATCGCCATGGTGCTGAAGGTACGCCAGGCCTTCTACGAGCAGGACAGTTCGATCAACACCCCGCGCATCGTCGGCACCTCGCAGTTGCTGCAGCGCCTGGTCGGCATGCCGGTACAGCGCAACAAGGCCATCGTCGGCGCCAACGCGTTCGCCCACGAATCGGGCATCCACCAGCACGGCATGCTGCGCCATCGCGGTACCTACGAAATCATGCGCCCGGAAGACGTGGGTTGGGAGGACTCGCAGATGGTGCTGGGCCGCCACAGTGGCCGCGCCGCTGTTGAAGCGCGCCTGCGTGCGCTGGGCTTCTGGCTGGACGAAGACGAACTGAAACTGGTGTTCGAGCAGTTCAAGGGCCTGTGCGAACAGCAGCGCGTGGTCACCGATGCCGACCTGCAGACGTTGATGCAGGGCGGCTCCAACGCGCAGGGCTACCGCCTGGCCTCGATGACCATCAGCGATGTCGGCAGCCGTGCCAACGCGCTGGTTGAACTGTCCGACCCGGATGGCAACCGTGTCGCCGAAACCGCACAGGGCGACGGCCCGGTCGATGCGCTGTTCGGCGCACTGTCGGCCGCCACCGGCGTGCAGCTGATGCTGGACAGCTACCACGTACACAGCGTCGGCATCGGCGCCGATGCGCGCGGCGAAGCCAACCTGAGCGTGCGCCACGAAGGCGTGGAGTACGACGGCACCGGCACCAGCAAGGACATCATCGAAGCCTCCGCGCTGGCCTGGCTGGATGTTGCCAACCGTTTGCTGCGCCAGCGCCAGGCCGCCGCCCACAGCAGCACCGACGTTCCCACCCCCGCCACCGCCTGAGGAACCCGCCATGAGCGCCTTCGACACCTTCACCCCGGCCAGCGCCGCTGGCCAGCAGTGGAACGCCCAGGACTATGCGATCGACGCCGGCTTCGTGCCGCTGCTCGGCGGCGCGGTCTCGCGCCTGCTCGATCCGCGCGCCGGTGAGCGCATCCTCGACCTGGGCTGTGGCGATGGCGTGCTCAGCACCGAACTGGCGCTGAGCGGCGCACGCATCCACGGCGTGGATGCCTCGCCGGAACTGGTGATCGCCGCCCGCGCGCGCGGTGTCGATGCCCAGGTGATGGACGGCCACGCACTGTCGTTCGACAGCGAGTTCGATGCCGTGTTCAGCAACGCGGCATTGCATTGGATGGGCACCCCGGACCGCGTGCTGGAAGGCGTGCGCCGCGCCCTGCGCCCCGGTGGCCGCTTCGTCGCCGAGTTCGGCGGCCACGGCAACGTGGCCACGATCATCGCGGCCGTGCAGGCCGCACGCGTGGCGCACGGCCATGGCGCCAGCGCCTTCCAGTGGTACTTCCCGACGGCCGATGCCTACGCCGACCGCCTGCGCCAGCATGGCTTCCAGGTGCAACTGATCGAGTGCACGCCGCGCCCAACGGCATTGCCGACCGGCGTGGCCGGCTGGCTGCGCGTCTTCGCCGCGCCGCTGCTGGAGGACCTGCCAGCCGAGGCACGCGCTACTGTGCGCGAGGCCGCCACCGCGCTGCTGGCCGAGCTGCCGCGCAATGCCGCCGGCCAGCCGCTGGCGGACTACGTGCGGCTGCGCGTGCTCGCACGCCGTCGCTGACTTGACCGTTCCGCTTTCTTTACTGATGTTCGCTATTTCGTACTTCTGCCAGGCATACGCATGACTTCCGCACCCCGCACCCTGTACGACAAACTGTGGGACGCCCACGTGGTGGTTCCCGAATCCGACAGCGCGCCCGCCGTGCTGTACATCGACCTGCACCTGATCCACGAGGTCACCTCGCCGCAGGCATTCACCGAGCTGCGCGGGCGCGGCCTGTCGCCGCGCCGCCCAGACCGCACCAAGGCGACGATGGACCACTCCACGCCGACCCTGCCGGCCGCCGCCGACGGCACGCTGCCCTATGCCAGCGCCGCCTCCGAGGCACAGGTCGCCACGCTGGCGCGCAACTGCGCCGAGCATGGCATCGAGCTGTTCGACATGACCTCGGACAACCGCGGCATCGTCCACGTGATCGCGCCCGAGCAGGGCTTTACCCAGCCGGGCATGACCATCGTCTGCGGCGACAGCCATACCTCTACCCACGGTGCCTTCGGCTCGCTGGCGTTCGGCATCGGCACCAGCGAAGTCGGCCACGTGCTGGCCACGCAGTGCCTGCTGCAGCGCAAGGCCAAGACCTTTGCGATCACCGTCGATGGCCCGCTGGCGCCGGGCGTCGGCGCCAAGGACGTGGTGCTGCACATCATCGGCGTGATCGGCGTCAACGGTGGCACCGGCCACGTCATCGAGTTCCGTGGCAGCACCATCGAAGCGATGGACATGGAACAGCGCATGACCCTGTGCAACATGTCGATCGAAGCCGGTGCGCGTGCCGGCATGGTGGCGCCGGATCAGGTCACCTTCGACTTCGTCGCCGCTACGCCGTGCGGGCCCAAGGGCGCCGATTTCGACGCCGCCGTCGCACGCTGGCAGCAGCTGCGCAGCGATGAGGGCGCGCGTTTCGACAGCGAAGTACGCATCGACGCCGCCGACATCCGCCCGACCCTCACCTGGGGCACCCATCCGGGTACCGCGATCGCAGTGGATGCACCGATTCCGGCGGCCAACGATGCCGCCGCACAGAAGGGTCTGGACTACATGCACTTCCAGGCCGGCAAGGCGCTGGCCGGTACGCCGGTGGACGTGGTGTTCGTCGGTTCGTGCACCAATGGCCGCCTGAGCGACATGCGCGAAGTGGCGCAGGTGCTGCGCGGTCGTCGCGTCGCCGACCGGGTGCGCATGCTGGTGGTCCCGGGCTCGGAAATCGTCAAGCGCGAGGCCGAGGCCGAAGGCATCCACGAGATCGTGCGCGCGGCCGGTGCCGAATGGCGCGAGCCAGGCTGCTCGATGTGCATCGCCATGAACGGTGATCTGGTCGCGCCCGGCCAGCTGGCCGTGAGCACCAGCAACCGCAACTTCGAAGGCCGCCAGGGCCCCGGTTCGCGCACGCTGTTGGCCTCGCCGATGAGCGCGGCGTGGGCCGCGGTGAACGGGCACGTCGCCGATACCCGCGAACTGTTCGCACAGGAGGTGGCGTGATGGCCGGTTTCCGTACCCTGACCTCGGCCAGTGTGGTGCTGCGCCAGACCAACATCGACACCGACCAGATCATCCCGGCGCGGTTCCTGTCCACCACCGAACGTGCCGGCCTGGGCCGCAACGCCTTCAATGACTGGCGCTGGCAGGCCGACGGTTCGCCGGTGGCTGACTTCGCCTTCAACCAGCCGCACAACGCCGGCCGCAGCATCCTGCTGGCGGGCCGCAACTTCGGCTGCGGTTCCTCGCGCGAGCATGCGCCGTGGGCACTGACCGACCTGGGCCTGCGTGCCATCGTCAGCAGCGAGATCGCAGATATCTTCCGCGGCAACTCGCTGAAGAACGGCCTGCTGCCGATCGTGCTGGACGAGGCCGACGTGCAGGCGCTGATGCAGCGCCCGGACGATGAGCTGACCATCGACGTGGCTGCGCGCGAACTGCACACGCCCGATGGCCGCGTCTATTCCTTCCCGCTGGATGGCTTCTCGCAGACCTGCCTGCTGGAAGGCGTCGACCAGTTGGGGTATCTGTTGGGCCGTGTCCCTGAAATCGAACGTTACGAGAGTGAGCATGCACGCTGAGATTGTTGTCCTGCCCGGTGATGGCATCGGCCCGGAAGTGGCCGCCGCGGCAGTGGCCGTCCTGAAGGCCGTCGCCGGACGCTTCAACCACACCTTCACCTTCAGCGAGCACGACATCGGCGGCATCGCCATCGACCGTCATGGCGAACCGCTGCCCGCCTCCACGTTGACTGCCTGCCAGGCCGCCAACGCCGTGCTGCTGGGCGCGGTTGGCGGCCCGAAGTGGTCCGACCCGAACGCCAAGGTGCGCCCCGAACAGGGCCTGCTGGCGATCCGCAAGGCGCTGGGCCTGTACGCCAACCTGCGCCCGGTGCGCACCCACGAAGCCGCGCTGCATGCCTCGCCGATCAAGGCCGAGCTGCTGCAGGGCGTGGACTTCGTGGTGGTGCGCGAACTGACCGGTGGCATCTACTTCGGCGACAAGACCCGCGACGCCGACAGCGCCAGCGACCTGTGCCGCTACACCGTGGCCGAGATCGAACGCGTGCTGCGCAGTGCCTTCCGCCTGGCGCAGCAGCGTCGCGGCAAGGTCACCTCGGTGGACAAGGCCAACGTGCTGGAAACCTCGCGCCTGTGGCGTGACGTGGCCGCGCGCATCGGCCGCGAGGAGTTCCCGGACGTTGCCCTGGAGCACCAGCTGGTCGATTCGATGGCCATGCACCTGCTGGCCAAGCCGCGCGAGTACGACGTGATCGTGACCGAGAACATGTTCGGCGACATCCTCACCGATGAAGCCTCGATGCTGGCCGGCTCGCTGGGCCTGCTGCCGTCGGCCTCGCTGGGTGAGCCGGGCGCGGTCGGCATCTACGAGCCCATCCACGGTTCGGCCCCGGACATCGCCGGCAAGGGCATCGCCAATCCGTACGCAACGATCTTCAGCGCGGCGATGCTGCTGCGCCATTCGCTGGGCCTGGAAGCCGAAGCCGCCGCGGTGGAAGCGGCCGTGCATGCGGTGCTGGACGATGGGGTGTTCACTGCCGACCTGGCCGCCAAGGGCCAGGCCGTGAGTACCGCCGCCGCCACCGACGCGGTGCTGGCCAAGCTGCGCTGACCCATCGGGCAACGCCTGTAGAGCCGAGCCATGCCCGGCTCATTCAACAGCCGTCGAGCATGGCTCGACGCTACAGGTAGCGGGCAGCCACGCCATGCGTGGCTGCATTATTTGGTGGTGTACCCACCATTGACCAGGATGGTCTGCCCGGTCATCCACCAGCCATCGCTGACCAGGAAGCGGATCCACGGCACGATATCGGTGATATCGGTCAGGCCGGTGCGGGTGAACGCCGACAGCGCCGCCGCGGTCTTGTGATACGCCTGCGCATCGGTGCTCTCGGCCGGGTAGAAGAACGGCGTGTCCATCGGACCAGGGCCGATCGCGGTCACCGAAATGCCGCGCTCACCGAACTCCTTCGACGCCGCGCGGGTGAAGTGCTCGACTGGCGCCTTGGTACCGGCGTAGCTGGAATAGAACGGCGTGTAGGCACCCAGCAATGAGGTGACCAGAGTGCAGATGCGACCACCGTCGTTGACGTGGCGGCCGGCTTCCTTGAGGAAGAAGAACGCCGCCTTGGCGTTGACCGCGCTCATCTCGTCGTACTCCGCTTCGCTGATGTCCAGCAGCGGTTTCTTCAATACCTTGCCGACCGTATTGATGGCGATGTCGGGACGGCCGATTGCGGCCACGGCATCGGCGAACAAGCGCTCCATCGCTGCCGCCGAGGTCAGGTCGCCCTGCAGGGCCACCGCCTTGCTGCCGGCGGCCTGCACGGCGGCGACGGTCGCCTCTGCATCGGCCTGGGTGGCGGCGCTGTTGTAGTGGATGACGATGGCTTTGGCGCCCTGTGCAGCGAAGTCGCGGGCGATCAGGCCACCCAGGTTCTTGGCGCCACCAGCGATCAGCACGGTCTTGCCCTTGAGGGAATGGTCGGTCATGGCTTCGGTCTCGGGGAGGAGGCTGCCCGGGGTGGCAACCCTGCCCTGACGACGATATCGTGCAGAAAATGCGGATAAAGCCCGCCACATTGACTTAACTTTCCAAAGCCAGCGAACAATGGACCGGATCGATCGCTTCCGCATCTTCACCCGGGTGGTGGAGTGCGCCAGCTTCACCCGCGCCGCCGACCAGCTCGGCCTACCCCGCTCCACCGTCTCGGCAGCCATTGCGGAGCTGGAGCAGCGGCTCGGCACCCGCCTGCTGCAGCGCTCGACCCGCCGGGTGTCCACCACCCATGATGGCGACGTGTTCCATGCCCGCTGCCTGCGCCTGATCGCCGAAGTCGAAGACGCTGAATCGCTGTTCCGGCAGGACGACGCGCAACCGGTCGGTTTGCTGAAGATCGACGTGCCCAGTCGCATCGGCCGTCGCATCATCGCTCCGGCGCTGCCCGGGTTCTTCGCGCAGTATCCGCAGGTGGAAGTCGACCTGGGCATGACCGACCGCGCGGTGAACCTGATCGAAGACGGTTGCGATGCGGTGCTGCGGGTCGGTCAGCTGGGTGACTCCAGCCTGGTGGCGCGCACACTGGGACAACTCGACTTCGTCAACGTTGCCGCGCCGGCCTACCTGCGCGAGCATGGTGTACCGCAGCATCCTGCCGACCTGCAGCAGCACCGCGCGGTGAACTATGCGTCGCCGACCACGGCACGGGTGGAACCGTGGGAGTGGCAGGACGGCGGCCAGCTGCGCACGCTGCCGATGCCCGGCTGGGTGCGCGTGAACAGCGCCGAGGCGTCGATCGCGTGCTGCGTAGCCGGACTGGGGTTGCTGCAGATTCCGCGCTACGACGTGCAGGCGGAACTGCAATCCGGCGAACTGGTGGAAGTGATGCCGCAGTATGTGGCGCAGCCGTTGCCGGTGACTCTGTTGCAACCGCATCGGCACCACCGTGCGCTGCGCGTGCAGGTGTTCATCGAATGGCTGCTGCCGGTGCTGCGGAGCGGCCTGCAGCTGCAGTAGCTCCACGCCATGCGTGGATGCATGCATCCGTGCCAACCAAGGTTGGCACCTACCAGAGGCGGTGGCCGTAGAACCCGGGGCGTTATGCCCCGGATTCGTCCGGCTTCACCCGGAACCACGCCGCGTACAGCGCCGGCAGGAACACCAGGGTCAGCACCGTGCCCACGATCAGGCCACCCATGATCGAAATCGCCATCGAGCCATAGAACGCACTGCGCGACAGCGGAATCATCGCCAGCACCGCCGCCAGCGCGGTCAGCACGATCGGGCGGAAACGGCGCACCGTGGCATCGATGATCGAATGCCAGCGATCATGCCCGGCATCGATATCCTGCTGGATCTGGTCGATCAGGATCACCGAGTTGCGCATGATCATGCCCGCCAGTGCAATCGTGCCCAGCAGCGCCACGAAGCCGAACGGCGCGCGGAACAGCAGCAGGAACAACGTCGCACCGATGATGCCCAGCGGCGCGGTTACCAGCACCATCGCCGCACGCGAGAAGCTGCGCAGCTGCAGCATCAGCAGCGTGGCCACCACCACCAGGAACAGCGGCATGCCGGCCTTGATCGAGTTCTGGCCACGGGCCGAATCCTCCACCGTACCGCCGGTCTCCAGCAGGTAGCCACTGGGCAGTTCAGCGCGGATCCCGTCCAGCGTCGGCAGGATCTGGTGCACTACGTCCAGCGGCTGCATGCCGTCGCTGATGTCGGCACGCACGGTCACCGTCGGCAACCGGTTGCGGTGCCAGATGATGCCGTCCTCAAAGCCATACTCCATCGTCGCCACCTGCGACAGCGTGATGCTGCCGCCGTTGGCGGTCGGCATCGACAGGCTGGACAGCAGCTCCAGCTGGTTGCGCTCATCGGCCGGGCCACGCAGCAGCATCTCGATCTGGCGGTTGCCTTCGCGGTACACGCTCACCGACTGCCCGGCCAGCGAACTGGACAGGAACTGGCTGACCTGGGCACTGCTCACGCCCAGCGCGCGGGCGCGCTCCTGGTCGATCACCAGCCGCACTACCTTGCTCGGCTCGCTCCAGTCCAGGTTCACGTTCATCACGTGTGGGTTCTCACGCACCTTGGCTTCGACCTGGCGCGCGATCGCCTGCACCTTCTCGATGTGCTCGCCGGAAATACGCATCTGCACCGGATAGCCGACCGGCGGGCCGTTCTCCAGGCGGGTCACGCGCATCTGCACGTCCGGGAACTTCGGAATCACTTCGTGCAGCAGCCAGTCGCGGGTGCTTTCGCGCGATTTGATGTCCTTGGCCAGCACCACGAACTGGGCGAAGTTGGTGGCCGGCAGCTGCTGGTCCAGCGGCAGGTAGAAGCGCGGCGAACCGGTGCCCACGTAGGAGACGTAGTTGGCAATGCCCTCGCGGCTGGACAGCAGCTTCTCCAGCTTCTCGGCCTGGGCCTGGGTCGAGCGCAGCGACGCGCCCTCGGCCAGCTCGATGTCCACCATCAATTCCGGCCGGGTCGAATCCGGGAAGAACTGCTGCGGCACGAAGCGGAACATCATCAGCGAGAACACGAACAGCGCGATGGTCGCGGCGATCACCCACCAGCGGTGACGCAGGCAGCCATCGAGGAAGCGACGGAAACTGCGGTAGAACGGGCGCTGGTACGGATCATGGTCATGCCCGTGCTGCGGCGGCGCGATCAGGTTGGCCAGCGCCGGGTAGCGGTCGGCCCACTGCTGGCGCTTGGCATGCCAGCGCGCGGACAGGCTGCCCGGCTTCGGCGGCTGCGGATTGAACAGGTCCGGCAGCATCTTGTCGCCCAGGTACGGGATGAACAGCACCGCCGCGATCCACGACACCACCAGCGCGATGGTCACCACCTGGAACAGCGAGCGGGTGTACTCACCGGTGCTCGATGCCGCGGTAGCGATCGGCAGGAAGCCGGCCGCCGTGATCAGCGTACCGGTCAGCATCGGGAACGCAGTTGATTCCCAGGCAAAACTGGCCGCGCGCAGGCGGTCGTAACCCTGTTCCATCTTGGTGGCCATCATCTCCACCGCGATGATCGCATCGTCCACCAGCAGGCCCAGCGCCAGCACCAGTGCGCCCAGCGAGATCTTGTGCAGGCCGATGTCGAAGTAGTGCATGACGAAGAACGTCATCGCCAGCACCAGCGGGATGGTCACGCCCACCACCAGACCGGTGCGCAGGCCCAGCGAGAAGAAGCTGACCAGCAGCACGATCACCACCGCCTCGGTCAGTACCTGCACGAACTCGCCGACCGACTCTTCCACCGACTGCGGCTGGTCGGACACTTTGCGCAGCTGCATACCGGCCGGCAGGGTCTTCTGCAGGCGTTCGAACTCGGCATCGAGGTTGGCGCCGAGCTTGAGGATGTCACCGCCATCCTTCATCGCCACCGCCAGCCCAATCGCCTCTTCACCCATGAAGCGCATCTTCGGCGACGCCGGATCGGCGAAGCCACGCTTGACCTCGGCGATGTCGCCCAGGTGCACGGTGCGGTCACCGGCGCGGATCGGGAACTGGCGGATCGCTTCGATGTCGTTGAACTGGCCGGTCACGCGCAGCTGCACGCGATCGGTGGCGGTCTCGAAGAAGCTGGTGCCGGTCACCGCATTCTGGTCGGCCAGTGCCTGCTGCACCTGCTGCATCGACACGCCCAGCGTGGCCAGCCGGGTATTGGACAGCTCGATCCACACCTTCTCGTCCTGCAGGCCGACCAGGTCGATCTTGCCGACGTCGGGCACGCGCTGCAGTTCCAGCTGGATGCGGTCGGCGTAGTCACGCATCACCGCGTAGTCGAAGCCCTTGCCGGTCAACGCATAGATGTTGCCGTAGGTATCGCCGAACTCATCGTTGAAGAACGGGCCGACGATCTCGCGCGGCAGCGTCGGGCGGATGTCACCCACGCGCTTGCGCACCTGGTACCAGAGGTCCGGAATCTGCCTGGAACGCAGGCTGTCGCGGGCCATGAAGATGACCTGCGATTCGCCCGGGCGCGAGTACGAGCGGATGAACTCGTACTCGCCGGTGTTCATCAACGCCTTCTCGATCGGCTCGGTCACCTGCCGCGAGACCTGCTCGGCGGTGGCGCCCGGCCATAGCGTGCGCACCACCATCGCCTTGAAGGTGAACGGCGGGTCTTCGGACTGGCCCAGATGCTTGTACGACCATGCGCCGATGAGGGCGAAGGCGAGCATCGCAAACAACACCAGCGGACGATTGGCCAGCGCCCACTCGGAAAGATTGAAGCGGCGCACCGGCTTACTCCTTGGCCTTGGCGGCAGCCGCCGGCGTAGCCGGCTTCAGCACCGGGCGGTTCTGACGATCCACCGCGATCACCGGCTGGCCGGCGCGCAGCAGGTGTCCGCCGGCAGCAACCACCCAGTCACCCGCGTTCACGCCGGACAGTACCGGCACCGTCTCGCTGCCAAACGCCCCAGTGGTGACCGCTGCGGCCTTCAGCGTACTGTTGGCCGGATCGACCACCCACACGCTGGCGGCACCGTTGGCACCGCGCTGCAGTGCGCCCAGCGGCAGCTGCAGGGTGCCGTGGCGGCCGGCGCTGCTGTAGACGCGCGCGCTCTGGCCCAGCTCGACATCGGCCAGCGCATCGGCGGCCAGGCTGACCCGCGTCGCGTAGGTGCGCGCCTGCGGATCGGCGGCGGCAGCAATCTCGCGGATCGTGCCCGGCAGGCGCTGCCCCGGGCGGTTCCACAACTCCACCTCGACCGGCTGGCCGACCGCGTAGTCGCGGATGGTGGCTTCGGGCAGGTCGATCAGCACTTCGCGGCCACCGTCGGCGGCCAGGTTGAAGATGGTCTGTCCGGCGGACACCACCTGCCCAGCCTCGGCCTCGCGGCTGGCGATCACGCCGTCAGCCGGTGCGCGCAGCTGCGCGTAGTCGGCCTGGTTGCGCAGCACATCGAGGTTGGCGCGGGCGGCGTTGGCCTGGCCCTGCGCCGCTTTGAAGGCGGCTGACTGCTGGTCCAGCTGCGAACGGCTGACCAGTTGCTGGTCAGCCAGCACCTGGTAGCGCTTGAGGTCGTCGCGGGCACGCACCAGGTCGGCTTCAGCTGCGGCCAGCTGCGCCTGCGAAGCGCGGGCCTGCAATGCGAAGTCGGCTGCATCCAGCTCGGCCAGCACGTCGCCCTTCTTTACCCGCTGCCCGGCATCGACATGGCGCTTGACCAGGTTGCCGCCGACGCGGAACGACAGCGGGCTTTCCTGGCGGGCACGCACCGTGCCCGGGAACGCCGCCGGGGCCTGTCCGGCCTGTTCGCCGGGGTGAACCACCAGTACCGGCACGGCCGCCTGCGGCGCCTGTTCCTGTCCCGAACAGGCTGCCAGCGCAGCCACCCACACCATACCGCCCATCCAGCGCACGATCTTCATCGGTCAACGTCCTGAAAACGCAGGGTTGTAACAAGGGGGAGCCGCGACTGCCGGCCCAATTTAATAAACCGGCCGGTATAGTATAAATATCGAACCGCTTGGTCTAGTATTGTTGCGATGAGTTCTTCCACTTCCCGCAAGCCGTCGGCCAAGCCTGCTGCCAAGGCCGCCGGACCCGGGCGCCCCAAGGATCTGGGCAAGCGCGCGGCGATCCTTGAAGCAGCCAAGGTACTGTTCATCGAACAGGGCTATACCGGCGTGAGCATGGACGCCATTGCCGCCCAGGCCGGCGTCTCGAAGCTGACCGTGTACAGCCACTTCGGCGACAAGGAAACCCTGTTTTCCGAGGCCGTGCAGTCCAAGTGCATTGAAATGCTGCCCGATGCCCTGTTCGTGGCCGACGCGGACGGCCCGCTGCGCGACCAGCTGATCGGCATCGGACTGGCCTTCTTCGAACTGATCACCTCCGACGCGGCGATCTCGATCCAGCGCATGATGATGGCGCCGGAGACCGACGAACGCCTGCGCGAGCTGTTCTGGAAGGCAGGCCCGGAGCGCACCTGCGAGGCCCTGGCTGACTTCCTGCGGGCACGCGCCGAGCGCGGCGAACTGGACATCACCGACTATTCGCTGGCTGGCGAGCAGTTCCTGACCCTGGTCAAGGGCGAAGTGCACATGCATATGATGTGCGGCATGCCACTGTCACCGGTGGAGTGCGACCCTCTTGCCCATGTGACCGCCAGCATCGACTTCTTCCTGCGTGCCTATGCGCCGCGAGGGGCCGGGACGGCTGAATAACCAAAACTGAACGAACCGGAGGTCGCGATGACTTCCGGCACTGCGACCCCGGCCACCCGGCAGCTGATGCTCTGGGCGCGCCGCCGGCCTCCGGCACCGGTAAAATGGCCGGCCCACTGCGCTGGATTTGAACCTCATGACGATTGATTACGCCCACGCCCGCGAACTGATGGTGGAACAGCAGATCCGTCCCTGGGACGTGCTGGACATCAAGGTGCTCGACGTCCTGGCCCGCCTGCCGCGCGAGGCCTTTGTCGCCGATGCACACCGGGCGCTGGCCTACGCCGATGTCGAACTGCCGATCGGCCATGGCCAGAAGATGATGAAGCCGGTCATCGAGGGCCGTACCCTGCAGGCACTGGATCTGCAGCCGGGTGACGAAGTGCTGGAAATCGGCACCGGCAGCGGCTTCCTGGCAGCCTGCATCGGCGCGCTGGCGCGCGACGTGCTGAGCCTGGAGATCGACCCGGAACTGGCCGCCGCCGCGCGTGCCCGCCTGGATGCTTCCGGCCTGGGCACCAACGTCCGCGTGGACGTGGCTGACGCCCTGTCCTGGCAGACCGAACGCCGCTTTGACGTGATCTGTGTCACTGGTGCGGTCGACGTGGTGCCGTCACAGTTCGCCTCGTGGCTGCGTCCGGGTGGTCGCCTGTTCGTGATCCACGGCCGCTCGCCGGCGATGGAGGCCCTGCTGGTCAAGGCCGACGGCAGCACCGAGTCCCTGTTCGAGACCGATATCGATTACCTGCGCGGTGCCGCCCCGGCACCCCAGTTCCACCTCTGAGTCCAAGGAAGCCGCAATGATCCGCCGATCCCTCGCTGTTGCGCTGGCCACTGCCCTGCTGCCGTTGTCCGCCCATGCCGCCGACCTGCTGCAGGTCTACGAAATGGCGCGCAACGGCGATCCGCAGCTGTCCGCCGCCGAATCGACCCGGCTGGTCGACAAGGAAGGCGCCGTGCAGGCGCGCGCCGCCCTGCTGCCGCAGATCAACGGCCAGGCCACGCTGAACCGCACGCGCAGCGAGCCGAACGCCGACATCAACTCCGGCTCGTTCACCAACAAGCGCCGCAATTACACGATCGATGGCAGCCAGACGCTGTTCAACTGGACCCAGATCAACAACCTGCGTTCGCAGCGTGAGCTGAGCAAGGCGGCGGACTTCACCCTCGATTCGGCCAACGACAGCCTGATCGTGCGCACCTCGGCGGCCTACTTCAACGTGCTGGTGGCGATCGAATCGCTGAACGCCGCACAGACCAACGAAGCGGCCGCGAAGAAGCAGTTCGACTTCGCCGACAAGCGCCTGGAAGTGGGCCTGGCGCCGATCACCGACGTGCACGAAGCCCGCGCCCAGTACGACCAGGCGCGCGCCAACACCATCGTTGCGCAGAACACCCTGGCCGATAACTACCAGGCCCTGACCGAACTGACCGGCCAGCCGGTGGTCAACCTGCGTGGCCTGCCGGCGGACTTCCGCCCGGAAGTGCCGGCCAACCGCGGCAACATCGACGAGCTGGTGCACCAGGCCACCACCCAGAATCCGGCGCTGAAGGCGCAGGAACTGAAGGTCAGCGCCGCCGAAGCCGGCGTGCAGGCCGCCCGTGGTGGCCACTACCCGACCCTGTCGCTGGGCGGCAGCTGGGGCAAGACCGCGACCTGGGGTGACAGCACCGGCGCCGGCTCGCTGTCGCCGGACGCGCGCACCAACAGCATCGGCCTGACCCTGAGCGTGCCGATCTTCGCTGGCGGAGCCACCCAGTCCAACGTGCGCCAGGCGCTGGCCCAGCGTGACATCGCCCAGGACGGCTACGAGCAGCAGAAGCGTGCCCTGGACCGCAACACCCGCAATGCCTACCAGACCCTGGTGCAGGGCATCAGCGAAGTGGAGGCCCGCCGCCTTGCGGTAGTCTCGGCGCAGAGTGCATACGACGCGTCGCAGGTTGGCCTGGAAGTCGGTACCCGTACCGTGCTGGACGTGATCCAGAACCAGCGCATCCTGTTCTCGGCGCAGCTGGACTACGCCCAGGCCCGCTACACCTTCCTGCAGAACCGTCTGCTGCTGAGCCAGTCGCTGGGTGCGCTGGACGTGGCCGAGCTGCAGGACGTGAACCGCCTGCTGACCCAGGACGCCGGCAACCCGGCAACGACCACGCACTGAGTCGTCGCCCTGCCGGCAGCGAAGAAGCCACCCGCGAGGGTGGCTTTTTTGTGGGCGGCGCGTACGGCCCGACCCACGCATGGCGCAGATCTGCCGGCCGTCAGCCCGGCCACGCGCCTGCCCGTTCCACTGCGGCCAGCACGCACAGCGCCGTGGCCAGGGGCGCAAGCACCATTGCAGCACCCGGCATCGGCGCACGGACACGCAGTGCAGCCGGGCACAAGGCTGCCATCACCAGCAGGGTTGCTGGACCCGGCAGCACCGGCAATGCGCCGGCCGGCGCTCCCAAGGCCAGCAGCGCCGCCGTCAGCACCACGGTGATCGGTATCAGCCGCGTCCGCAACCCGGGCGCTTCATCACCGGCCACAGGCCGGAGCTGCGCTGCCAGGTGTGCGGCCAGCGACAACAGCACCAGCAGCAGTGCTGCCAGCCCGGCCATGCCCGCCAGCGGCAGCAACGGCAGCAGCCACTGCAACTGCGGATGGCCCTGCAATGCCACCGACAACGGCCGCGTACTGTCCAATACCGGGAACTCGACCAGGCCGGCCTGCAACGCGGCCAGCATGATCAGCAGCAGCATCGCCAGCAGCAGCGCGGCCGCCAGCAGCCAGGGTGATCGCGTGCGCGCCTGCCGGCCACGTCCGGGAAATCCCAGTGCCAGCCCCACACTGGCAAACACCCCCAGCAAGGGCACGCTTGCCGCCAGCACCCCGCCGGGGCCGAATCGATAGGGCGCGGTGGCGTCCGGCAGCCACGGAATCCAGTTGGCGTAGTGCACGTGGCGAACCGCCAGCGCCAACAGCAACAGCCCGACACCGATCTTCACCGTCAACAACACGCAGACCGTCAGCGCGATGCGACGCGGGGGCAGCAGCACGAACGCACCCAGCACCAGCAGACTGGTGACGGCCATCACCGGATCCGGCAGCGCGCTGCCGGTTTCAATACCGCGACTGGCAAACACGGCACGCGCGTGGCTGGCCGTGGACTGCGCCACGCCGGCGCTGGTCATCACAAGTTCCAGCAGCAGTGCAGTACCCAGCAGCCGCGCGGCTGCCGTGCCCCAAGCGGCCCGCAGCAGGCCGTGCAGGCCATCGGCTGCGGGCTGCTGCTGGTTCAGCACGTGCAGGCAATACAGCATCGGCGCCGTGCCCAGTGCGGCCAGCAGCAGACTCAGTACGATGGCCGGACCCGCTTGGGCGGCGGTGTACTGGCCAACCAGGGCGATCACGCTGCCACCCAGCAGCAGGGTCAACGCCACCATCGCGAAGTGATCCATTCCCAGCAGCGCGTGCCGGCCACGGCGGTTATCGCTGTCCATCGCAAGCCCTCTTGAATCCGCACAAGCGCGGTCGACAGGAGGCTGGCAGCGGGCGCCAAGTGGCGGTATCAGAATCCGTACTGTGCGCACCGCGATGTGACCACAAACACGTTCGCAGCCACGCATCCGGTCCTGCTGCGACAGGAATCCGGCTGCTAAGCAGAATTGATGCAGTCGATCACGTCAGTCGGTCCGCGTAGCATCCGCCCTGGCGGTGTTGCTGCCCGGCTCAGCTGCGCGGGGGCGGCAGGTGTGGCGCGACCAGCGCCAGCGTGCGCTGCAGGGCACCGCGGCCGTTGCTGACCAGCGTGCAACCGGCACGGGCCATGTCCTCGCGCGCCTGGGCGTCGCCCAGCAGGTGCTGCAGCAGGTCACCTACCGCCTGCACGTCCTCGCCGATCAGCAAGGCACCGGCCTCTCGCATGCGCCGTGATATCTCGGCGAAGTTGTGCAGGTGCGGACCGGTCACAGCGGCAGTGCCCATCGCCGCCGGTTCCAGCAGATTGTGGCCACCGATCGGCTGCAGGCTGCCGCCGACGAAGGCGACCTGTGCACAGGCATAGAACGGCATCAGCTCACCCAGGGTGTCGATGACGAAAACATCCGTGCCGGCCTCCGGCCATTGCTTCGCGCGACGGGTCGCCACGTTCCAGCCCTGCTCGCGCGCCAGCGCCTCCACCTTCGGGAAGCGCTCGGGGTGCCGCGGTGCCCACAGCAACAACAGGTCGGGGTGCTGCTGGCGCAGGCGCCGATGCAGGTCGATCACCGCCTGCTCCTCACCATCGTGGGTACTGGCCGCGATCCACACCGGGCGCCCGGCGGGCACGCAGGCATGGAACTGCTCGACGAAGCCCTGCACATCCGGCGTGGCGATATCGAACTTGAGGTTGCCCAGCGCCTGCACCTGTTCCCGCGCAGCCCCCAGCTGCACGAAGCGCTCGGCGTCGTCCTGCGACTGCGCGGCCACGCAGGTAACCGTGCGCAGCGCACGGCGGATCAGCGCCGCCAGCACCCGGTAACCGCGCAGCGAGCGCGCTGACAGGCGGGCGTTGAGGATGTAGACCGGAATGCGGCGGTCGCGGCAGCCGAACAGCATGTTCGGCCACAGCTCGGTTTCCAGGATCAGCGCCAGGCTGGGCTGGAAGTGGCCGAGGAAGCGGTTGACGCTGCCCGGTACGTCGTACGGCAGATAGACGTGGTCCAGCGCGTCTCCCCACAGCGCGCGCACGCGCTCCGAACCGGTCGGGGTGATGGTGGTGATGACCCAGCGGATGTCCGGACGCTGCTGGCGCAGGGCATTGACCAATGGCGCGGCGGCGTTGACCTCGCCCACCGAGACCGCGTGCAGCCAGACCCGCGGCTGGCCGGTCGGCTGCGGATACGAGGCATAGCGCTCGTCCCAGCGCCGGAAGTATTCACGGACCCGGAAACCGCGCCAGACCAGGTGGTACACGGTGATCGGCAGCAGGATGTAGAGCACGGCCGAATACAGGCCGCGCAGGATCCATTCGACAGGGTCTTTACGCATGCGGCAAGGATACGGGAGCCCCCCGGGAAAGACACGCAGCCGGGTTGGTAGAATGGCGCCATGTCCGATGCCACCACCGCCATCCGCCCGTCGCTGCGCGATCCCCGCAACTGGCCGATGTTCACCGCCATGCTCGGCGCCTTCGCCATTGCCCGCCTGCCGTGGATGCTGCAGCGTGCGCTCGGCCGTGGCGTCGGCTGGATCAGCTGGCGCCTGCTCGGCAGCCGCCGTCGCGCCGCCGAGGTCAACCTGAAGTTGTGCTTCCCGGAGAAGGACGAAGCCTGGCGCCAGCGCCTGGTGCGCGACAGCTTCGACGCGCTGGGCGTGGGTGTGCTCGAGTGCATCCGCGCCTGGTGGGGCAGCATCGACCGCATCCGCCCACAGGTGAAGATCGAAGGCCTCGAGCATCTGCGGCAGATGCAGGCCGAAGGCCGCGGCGTGCTGCTGGTGTCCGGCCACTTCATGACCCTGGAGATGTGCGGCCGCCTGCTGTGCGACTACGTCGATCTTTCAGGCATGTACCGCAAGCACAAGAACCCGGTGTACGAGTGGGCGGTGAAGTTCGGCCGCCTGCGCTATGCCAAGGCGATGTTCGCCAATGAAGACATCCGCGCGACCGTGCGCCACCTGAAGAAGGGCGGCTTCCTCTGGTACGCGCCGGACCAGGACATGCGCGGCAAGGACACCGTGTTCGTGCCCTTCTTCGGCCATACCGCATCCACCATTACCGCCACCCACCAGCTGGCGCGGATGACCGGTTGTGCGGTGATTCCTTACTTCCACCGCCGCGAGGGCGGGAAGTACTTCCTGAAGATCGGCGCGCCGCTGGAGAACTTTCCCAGCGAGGATGTGGAAGCCGATACCACGCGGGTCAACCAGGCCATCGAGGAGATGGTGCGCGAGGCCCCCGACCAGTACCTGTGGATCCACCGCCGTTTCAAGCGCCAGCCGGGCGGGCGGAGTGATTTTTACAAGTAACGCGGGACCGGGTTGGCTTCATCCACGCATGGCGTGGATCTACTGATGTGGGGCGCTCTGAAGTAGATCCACGCCATGCGTGGATGCTCTTCGTTCCGCCCCCCGGCATCTACAACGGCCAACGGCACCATGCATGCGGGTACTCGCCCAACGTGCTGGCCAGGCCGCTCCGGACCGGGTTGGCCAGGATGTACATCGCCTTCTCGTGAAGGGATTCGTCGTTCCGCACGGCATGGTCGTGATAGCCGTGCTGCCACAGTGCGCCGCGTCGATCCAGATACTGGTTCAACAGCCGCCCGCTGCGGGATTTGAGCAGCGACATGCACTCGGCAAGGGTTCCACTGCGCAGTTTCATCAACCAGTGCAGGTGGTCGGGCATCACCACCCATGCCAGGCTGTGGCTGAAACCGCTGCGTTCGACGAAGCGCAGCGCATCTACCAGGATCGCCACATTGGCGGCATCCGCGAAGAACGGCTCCCGGCCAAGGGTTGCCGTGGTCAGTGAATAAACGTTACCGGTGCTGGAGTAACGACCGTAGCGGAGTCTGGGGCTGGCCATGGCCCCAGCGTGCGATACGCAGGGAAGCACCGGTAGTGGAGGTTGGCGCGTGTTTGCGTCGGGAAAGCACCATCCACGCATGGCGTGGATCTACTACGGCGGCGTTCGTTCGGTGACCCACGCCATGCGTGGATGTTCCGTTACGTCACCGCCGGTGTGTCATCCCCGTCCCGCGCCAACAGGCTGCCGGCGAACAACGCCGCCAGCAGCACGGTCAGGCCACCCCAGAACGCGGAATAGAACGCCAGATGCGTGTTGAGCGGGAACACGGTGACCGCCAGCGCCAGCATCGCCGGGCGGGCCCGCTCACGCGCGGCCATCGGTGCATAGCGCCAGGCCCGCCAGGCCTGGGCCACGGCTGCCAACCACAGCAGCAGGCCGAGCACGCCGGTTTCCGCCAGGATTTCCAGCACGATCTGATGGGCATGCAACGCCGGGGCATCGCCCCACACCGCCGGTTCGTCGCCAGACACGCAGGCCGGATAGGCATCGCGGAAGCCGCGTGCACCGACGCCATTGAGCGGATGTTGATCGATCATGCAGGCCGCGGCGTCCCAGATCCGCGCACGCCCTGACAGTGCCTCGTCGACACCGCGCTCGCTTCCATCCCAGGCCAACGCCGTTCGCGCGAAGCGTTCGCGCAGCTGCGGCACGCTGGCGGTCAGCGCGCCCGCACCGAGGACAGCGACCAGCGCCAGCAGCACCAACCGTTTCCAGCCGAACTGGCGCACGCCGCTGTAGGCAAGCACCAGCGCGAAGGTGATCCACGATGCGCGCGAGCCGGCCAGCAGCAGCACGCAGCCCAGCGCCGCCGCGGCCAGTACCCAACCCGGATTGCCGAAGCGACGCGCCAGCGGCAACAACAGGAACGGTGAGAGACTGGCCAGGACCTGGCCGAACTTCAGGTTGCACGGCCCGAGTGCCCCACTGAGGCGATCGACCACGGCCGCCTCAGTGGCCGGGCACAACGCGTGACCACTCACCGCAAGCTTCAGCTGCTCAAGCGACCAGAACCACGGGCTGGTTCCGGCCAGCGCCTGCACCAGCGCATCCAGGGTCCATGCGCCGGTGATCAGCGCCAGGCCACCGAAGGTCAGCCGCCTCCGTTCGGGCGTGGCCACCGCGATCGCCACCAGCCACATGAAGGGCAGGTAGCGCAGGCCGGCGGCCGCCTTCGTCCACGACGCTGCCGGATCGATCGCATCAAACGCCGAGAACGCCTGCGGCAGCCAATAGCCGAGGAACAGGATCGAGGTCAGCGCCCACGCTGCCGTGCTCAACAGGTGCGGGCGGCGCTGCAGGCGGCGCATGACCATCCGCGCGGCTGCATACAGCGCGCCAAGACCGAGCACGGTTTCAGCGATGCCCGGCAACGGCCACAGCGCCACGTACGCCAGCACCCACCAGGGCGCCCAGCGCCCGGCGCGGTCGTCGCGCACGGTGACGGCGGGGTCAGCCGGCGAGGTCGGCATAGAGGCGGAGGGTATCGCGCTGCATGGCCTGCAGGGTAAACGGGATGCGGGTCGGCAAGGACGGCGGCTGCGCCAGCAGGGCCAGCGCACGTTCACCCAGCGCGCGTGCATCGCCCAGCGGCACCGCACCAGCGGGTTGCAGCTGCCGCAGCAGTTCGCCGACGCCACCATGATCCCAGCCCAGCACCGGGCGGCCCACCGACAGCGCCTCGACCACAGTACGGCCGAATGCTTCGGGCTTGTCCGACAGCTGCAGCACCAGATCGCTGGCCGCATAGGCCTGGGCGATGCGCGCGGTCGGTGTGCTGATCTGCACGGCGTCGGTCACGCCCAAAGCAGCGGCCTGCCGGCGCAGGTCGGCCACGTAGGCTTCGCGGCCCGGTTCATCGGTGCCCAGCATCCACAGCTGTGCCGGTACACCGGCGGCGCGTACATCCGCCAGCAACTGCAGCGCATGAGCATGTCCCTTCAGCCGGGTGCCCCGCCCCGGCAGCAGCAGCAGCGGGCCCTCAACCTGCGCCAGCCACGGGTAGTCGGCTGCCAGCGCCAGTCGTGGCCGGCGGTCGGCGCGGGCCACGCGCGGAAACTGTGCGACATCGACGCCGCGCGGAATCACCTGCAGCCGCGCTTCGGGAACTGTCGGATAGTGCCGCTGCACGTAGTCGCGCACGCTGTTGGACACGCAGATCACGCGTTCACCGCTGGTCATCACCGCGCTGTAGCGACTGGGCGAATTCAATCCATGCACGGTGGTCACCCAGTGCGGGCGCTGCGTGGCGGGCATGGCGCGGATCGCGTACAGCCCCAGCCAGGCCGGCAGCCGCGAGCGGGCATGCACGACGTCCGCGCCAACCTCGGCGAACAGTCGGCGCAGGGTCGGCAGGTGGCGCAGGGTCAGCAGCGATTTGCGGCCGATGTCGAGGGTGAGGTGCTCGGCACCGATATCGAGCAACGGCTGCACCAGGCGGCCACCGGCGGAGACCACCAGCGCACGATGGCCGGCGGCGACCAGGGCCGCAGCGATTTCCAGGGTCGAGCGCTCGACACCGCCGGAGTGCAGCGCCGGCAGCAACTGCACCACGGTCAATCGGCGCATCGAAGGGGCGGCCGCTTAGTCGGCCAGCACGAACACGGAACCGCAGTACGGGCACTGCGCTTCGCCATTGGGCTCGTCTTCGATCGGCAGGTACACGCGCGGATGCGAGTTCCACAGCGCCATTTCCGGGGTCGGGCAGCTCAGCGGCAGATCGCTGCGGTGCACGGTGTAGCGCTTCTCGGCGTTGGCGGGCGCAGTGGCGGTATGGCTCATGGCGGATGTCGATGAACGGGTTGCGAGGCCTGTGATTCTAGCATCTGGGCCGCCCCGACATTGCGCCGCAACGGGTCTTTACGCGTACCGGGCCGATTCCCTGCGACCTTGCATGCCACCTCGGGATGGGGTGCCGGTGGAAATTCCCGACCGAACCAGCAGGATCACGCCGGGAAACCGCCGACAACGATATTTCCCGCATTTGGATCGAACTAAATGGCACTTGTCAGGTTGCCACGGCTGTTGCAGGATCGGGCCAGGTCGTGAACCGGCCTGCCCCAATCCGACCCGATCGCATGGCCCGCCCCCACCGGACCGGCATCGCTTCTTCCACTGCCATCCCGGCGGGCGGAGCGATGCTGTCCGTGGTGTCCGCCGATGCGGGTTCTGCCCGCCGCCTGCCCTTCCGGGAGACCCTTGCATGACCCTGTCCGATCCACGCCGCGCCCTGCTTCCGCTCGCCCTGGCCCTGGCCTGTGCGACTACCGCGATGCCGGTGCTGGCACAGGGACTGCAGACCTCGTTCGAGCCCGGCGAACCTGCCCCGTCGCAGGCCGCGGGTGCACTGCAGATCGCGATTGGCAACGGCCCTGCGGCGCCTTACGCCGCCAAGCGCAATGCGGGCTACAGCGGCCTGCATGCACTGCGCTACAGCAGCGAAGGCGGCAGCGCGCGGCGCGAGCTGTTCAAGACCGACCTGCCGATCGAGGCCGATACCACTCTGTCGTGGCTGGTGCTGCCGGAGATCGTCGGCAAGGACACCGTGGCCTCGACCTATGTGTCACTGGACCTGCTGCTGGACGATGGCAGCCGCGTTTCGGCCGGTGCGGCGCGTGACCAGCATGGGGTGGCGATCGGCGCACGCGCGCAGGGCGAGTCGAAGACGCTGTATCCGCAGCAGTGGGCGCGCAAGGCAGTGCGGCTGGGCGACGTACCCACGCTGAAGGGCCGCCGCGTGGTGGCGATCGAGCTGGAGGTGGCCAGTGCCGACGGTGCACCGGTCACCGGCTGGATCGATGACGTTCGCCTGGACACAGTGCCACGTCAGCAGCCAGCGCGTGTCTCCGACTGGGTGCTGACCACCCGTGGCACCCAGGCCAACGGCACCTTCTCGCGCGGCAACAATTTCCCGGCCACGGCGGTACCCCACGGCTTCAACTTCTGGACTCCGGTGACCGATGCCGGCGCACTGAACTGGCTGTACCGCTGGAACGAACAGAACGACGCACAGAACCGCCCGCAACTGCAGGCGCTTGCGCTGAGCCATCAGCCCAGCCCGTGGATGGGCGACCGCCAGACCTTCCAGGTGATGCCCTCGGCCAGCCGTGGCGTGCCGGAGGCCGACCGCCGCAAGCGCGCGCTGTCGTTCGATCGCAGCCACGAGAGCGCCCGCCCTTACCGCTACGACGTGCGCTTCGACAACGGCATCGCCGCCGCCATCGCGCCGACCGATCATGCGGCGCTGTTCCGCTTCGATTTCCCCGAGGGCGGCGACGCCAACCTGCTGTTCGACAATGTCGATGCACGCGGTGGCCTGACTCTGGACGCCGCCACGCAGACGCTGTCCGGCTATACCGACACGCGCAGTGGCCTGTCCAACGGCGCCAGCCGCATGTACGTGGTGGCCCGCTTCGACAAGCCATGGCGCAGAAGTGGGCGCCTCGACACCGGCCGCCCGACCGGTTACATCAAGTTCGATGCGGGCAGCGACCGGCGGGTGACCATGCGCATCGCCACCTCGTTGATCTCGGTGGAGCAGGCGCGGCACAACCTGGCACTGGAAATCGCCGCGGCCGACACGCTGGAAAGCGTGTCCGGCCGTGCGCAGGATGCATGGGACGCACGCCTGGCCCGCTTCGACATCGGCGATGCCAGCGACGACCAGAAGACCACGCTGTATTCCAGCCTGTACCGGCTGTTCCTGTACCCGAATTCCGGCCATGAGAACGTGGGCAGCGCCGCCGCACCGGAGTGGCGCTACGCCAACCAGGCCAGCGCCAGCAATGACAACACCGAGGGCAGCGCGGCCCGCAGCTACGCCGCCGTGCGCGACGGCAAGGTATTCGTCAACAACGGCTTCTGGGATACCTTCCGCACCACCTGGCCGGCCTATGCGCTGTTCACGCCCGACGATGCCGGCCAGCTGGTGCAGGGCTTCATCGAGCAGTACCGCGCCGGCGGCTGGATCGCGCGCTGGTCGTCGCCGGGTTACGCCGACCTGATGGTCGGTACCAGCTCGGACGTGGCATTTGCAGATGCGTGGCTGAAAGGCATCGGCGGCTTCGATCCGGCAGAGGCCTACGCGGCCGCGCTGAAGAACGCGACCGTGGTCCCGCCTGACCGCCACGTCGGCCGCAAGGGCATGGACCGCTCGACCTTCCGTGGCTATGCCAGCGCCGACGTGCACGAAGGCATGTCGTGGACGATGGAAGGTGCACTCAATGACTTCGGCATCGCCAACATGGCCGACGCCCTGGCCAAGCGCGCGGCCACGCCGGCGGCACGCGAACGCTACAGCACCGAGGCCGACTACTTCCGCCACCGCGCCGCCAGCTACGCGACGATGTTCGACCCGGACGCAGGCTTCTTCCAGGGCCGCAAGGCCGATGGGCGCTGGCGCGTGGACGCCAAGGCCTACGACCCGCGCATGTGGGGCCACGACTACACCGAATCCAACGGCTGGACGTTCGCGTTCACCGCCGCGCACGACGGCGAGGGCCTGGCGGCGCTGTACGGAGGCCGCGAGAAGCTGGCGGCGAAGCTGGATACCTTCTTCGCCACACCGGAAACCGCGGACCCGGCACTGGCCGGTTCCTACGGCGGCACCATCCACGAGATGACCGAAGCGCGCGACGTGCGCATGGGCATGTATGCGCACAGCAACCAGCCGGCACACCACATCCCGTGGATGTACCTGTACGCCGGGCAGCCGTGGAAGACCCAGCAGCATGTGCGCGAGATCCTGTCGCGGCTGTACGTCGGCAGCGAGATCGGCCAGGGCTACCCGGGCGATGAGGACAATGGCGAGACCTCGGCGTGGTACGTGCTGGCCTCGCTGGGCCTGTACCCGCTGCGCATGGGCGCCCCGGAGTACGTGATCGGTTCGCCGGCATTCCGTCACGCGCGGGTGGAACTGCAGGGTGGCGCGGTGCTGACCGTGAACGCGGCCAACAACTCGCGTGAGAACGTCTACGTGCAGTCGCTGAAGATCAACGGTACGCCGTGGACGAAGACCTGGGTGCCGCACGACCTGATCGCCAAGGGCGCGACCCTCGACTTCGTGATGGGCCCCCGTCCCTCGCGCTGGGGCAGTGGCGTGGACGATGTGCCGCGCTCGTTGACCCCGCGCGGCCAGCGCCCCCAGCTGCTGCACGACCTGCTCGGCAGCGGCACCAAGGCGACGCTGGCCGATGGCCGTGCCCTGCCCGCGCTGCTCGATGACGATGCCGGCACGACGGTGGGCCTGGGTAGCGGCGCAACCATCGCGCTGACCGGCCTGGCCGAGGGCACCCCGACGATGTACACGCTGACCAGCGGCGACGGCCGCATCCAGGGCGGTGAGTGGACGCTGGAAGCGCGCAACGGCAGCGGCAGCTGGGCCGTGCTCGACCAGCGCAGCGGCGAAGACTTCGAATCCGCCCGCCAGACCCGTCCATTCCGGATCGCCAAACCCGGTCGTTACAGCGAGTACCGCCTGCGCCTGGCGGCACCGGCACGGCTGCCGCTGGCGGAGATCGAACTGCTGGCGGCCGGCACCGTACAATGAGCGGCATGCGCTTCCGTCTTCTGCCCTTGGCCCTTGTTGCCCTGTCCTTCTCCAGTTTCGGCCAGACCCAGGCGTTCGATACGCAGCTGACCCGCGACGGCGTGACGCTGAACTACCAGGACGCCCGTGGCGCGCTGGCCGCGCCGCAGCGCAAGCGGGTGATCGATACGTTCTTCTTCGCCTATCTGCGCGAACGTGCGGACTTCCATCCGGCGGCGCCGTCGATGGTGCGCATCGTGATCGATCCGGCCTACACCGGCATCGCCTTCGTCGGCGACCAGGACCACGCAGCGACGATCACCGTCAACCCGGGGTGGCTGGCGCAGCACCCGAACGACATCGACCTGGTCACCCATGAGGCCATGCACATCGTGCAGGGCTATCCGGGCTACGGCGACGCGCGGGTGCCGGGCTGGCTGGTGGAAGGCATCGCCGACTACGCACGCGACCGCTACGGCATGGACAATGCCGCCGCGGGCTGGGCACTGCCGGGCAAGGTCGAGAAGGGACAGAACTTCGACAGTGGCTACCGGGTGACCGGTGCGTTCCTGAAGTGGGCCGACGCCGAACACCCGGGACTGGTGCTCGCACTGGACAAGGCCCTGCGCGACGGCCGCTATGCACCGACGCTGTGGCAGAAGCACACCGGCAAGGCCCTGCCAGCGCTGTGGGCGCAGTACGCCAAGCCGCGTTCGGATGCACCGCCGCCGGCCCCCGCACGCCGCGGCAAGCGGCACTGAGCCCCCACGCACTTTACGTTCGCCGGGCAGTGCCCGGCGCTACCGCATCGCGACCTCAGCGCGACTGCACGAAGCCGGCGTACAGCGCGAACAACTGCTGGAAGTACCGCCGCGTCACTCGATTGCGCATGACACCCTCGCCCATGGAAAGTTGGTCGGGCCCAGGGTGGGAAGGCCGGTCCGGTCCCTTCCCACGGCCAGGCCGCGTGGGCGTATTGGGCCGCAGCGGCGTTGCAGGGAAATGACCGCCGGACTGCAATTCATCGGGTAGCGCCGGGCCATGCCCGGCGGAATGCGAGAAGCGCCGCGCTGCGCGCTCGCCGGGCATGGCCCGGCGCTACCCGATCCGGTTTCCGCTGGGCGGAAACGAAACGCGCCCCGAAGGGCGCGTTTCTGCAGATCGCAGCGGAACGAAGGCTTACGCCTTCTTCTCCGCTTCGATCTGCTTGCGGATCTGCGCATCGACCGCCGCAATGGCGGTCATGTTCAGGATCCGGCGCGAGGTCGCGCTGGTGGTCAGGATGTGCACCGGCTTGTTCACGCCCATCAGGATCGGACCGATCGCCACGCCGTCGGTGAACACGCGTACCAGGTTGTAGGCGATGTTGGCCGCTTCCAGGTTCGGCAGCACGAACAGGTTGGCGCGGCCCTGCAGGGTCGAGCCCGGCAGCAGCTTCTGCCGCAGCGCTTCATCCCATGCGGTGTCGCCCTGCATTTCGCCGTCCACGTTCAGACGCGGGTTGCGCTTGAGCAGCAGCTCGCGCACCTGGCGCATCTTCAGCGCATCCTTCGAATCATGGCTGCCGAAGTTGGAGTGCGACAGCAGCGCCACCTTCGGCTCGATGCCGAACAGCTTCATGCGGTAGGCCGCCTGCAGGGTCGCTTCGCACAGCTGCTCGGCGGTCGGGTCTTCCTGCACGTGGGTGTCCACGAAGAAGAACACGCCCTGCTGGTTGATCACGCCGGTCATCGCCGAGGTCGAGGTGACCTTCGGCTCCAGCGGCAGCACGCTGCGCACGTAGCCCAGCTTCTTGTGGAAGCGGCCGACGATGCCGGTCAGCATCGCATCGGCTTCGCCACGGGCCACCATCACCGCCGCGATCAGGGTCGGGCGCGAACGCATCAGGTTCTTCGCCGCGGCCACGGTCACGCCACGGCGGCCGGTCAGGCCGTGGTAGTACTGCCAGTATTCGTTGAAGCGCGGGTCGTCGTTGATGTTGGTGACTTCAACGTTCTCGCCGATCTTCAGGCGCAGCCCGAGGCGCTCGATGCGCGATTCGATCACTTCCGGGCGGCCGATCAGGATCGGGTGCGCCAGGCCGTCATCGACCACGTTCTGCACCGCCTGCAGCACCACTTCCTCTTCGCCTTCGGCGTACACCACGCGCTGCTTGTCGCTGCGCGCGCGGTCGTAGACCGGCTTCATCATCAGGCTGGTGCGGTAGACGAACTGGGCAAGCTTGTCGCGGTAGGCCCCCATGTCGGCGATCGGGCGCGAGGCCACGCCCGAATCCATCGCGGCCTGGGCCACAGCGGCCGACAGCTCCACCAGCAGGCGGCGGTCGAACGGGCGCGGGATCAGGTATTCACGGCCGAAGCTCGGCGTCTCGCCACCATAGGCCGAACCCATGTCGGTGGCCGCACGGCGCGCCAGCGCGGCGATGGCGCGCACGCAGGCGATCTTCATTTCCTCGTTGATCGCGGTCGCGCCCACGTCCAGCGCACCACGGAACAGGTACGGGAAGCACAGCACGTTGTTGACCTGGTTCGGGTAGTCCGAACGGCCGGTGCCGATGATCGCGTCCGGACGCGCGGCGCGCGCCAGTTCCGGCATGATTTCCGGAGTCGGGTTGGCCAGCGCGAAGATCACCGGATCCGGCGCCATGGTCTTGACCATGTCGGCGGTCAGGATGCCCGGTGCCGACAGGCCCAGGAAGATGTCCGCGCCGTCGACGATCTCTGCCAGGGTGCGCTTGTCGGTGTCGCGCGCATAGCGCTGCTTTTCCGGGTCCAGGTCGGTACGGCCGGTATGGATCACGCCCTCGCGGTCGAAGGCCAGGATGTTCTCCGGCTTCAGGCCCAGCTGCACCAGCATGTTCACGCAGGAAATGCCGGCTGCGCCCATGCCCGTGGTCGCCAGCTTCACTTCCTCGATCTTCTTGCCGGTGATCGCCATGGCGTTGAGCACGGCCGCGCCGACGATGATCGCCGTGCCGTGCTGGTCGTCATGGAACACCGGAATCTTCATGCGCTCGCGGAGCTTGCGCTCGACCACGAAGCATTCCGGCGCCTTGATGTCTTCCAGGTTGATGCCACCGAAGGTCGGCTCCAGCGAGGCGATGATGTCGACCAGCTTGTCCGGGTCGGTTTCATCCACTTCGATGTCGAACACATCGATGCCGGCGAACTTCTGGAACAGCACGCCCTTGCCTTCCATCACCGGCTTGCCGGCCAGCGCGCCGATGTTGCCCAGGCCCAGCACCGCGGTGCCGTTGGAGATCACCGCCACCAGGTTGCCGCGGGCGGTCAGCTCGCTGGCCTGCTGCGGGTCGGCCTTGATCGCTTCACAGGCGTACGCCACGCCCGGCGAATACGCCAGCGACAGGTCGCGCTGGGTCAGCATGGGCTTGGTAGCGGAAACCTTGATCTTTCCCGGCGGGGACATCCGGTGGTAATCGAGGGCGGCCTGTTTGAAATCTTCGTTGGACATCGATGTGGGTTACATGAATGGGCAGAAGGGACAGGGGATGATACCCCCGTTGGAGCGTCTGGACCTGTCGCTATCCTGTCGCAGGCATGCTGCGACCGCACAATTCCGTGCCGTATGCGACGGTACCGGGATACCAGCTTCGGCGTCTGCCATGACAGCCATGGGACGCCCTGAAACGCCGCGGGGCCGTACCACTGTCGTGATCGGCCCCGCGGTACCACACACCTGGATCAGCCCCTGGCCGGCAGCGCCTCGGGCACGGCATCGATCAGCGGCGGCAGTTCGCTTTCGCGGCCATCCAGCGCCAGCTGCAGGCGGTTGCGGTCCAGCGCACCCTCCCAGCGCGAGACCACTACCGTGGCCACGGCATTGCCGATGAAGTTGGTCAGCGAGCGGCATTCGCTCATGAAGCGGTCCACGCCCAGGATCAGCGCCATGCCGGCCACCGGCACTTCCGGCACCACCGCCAGGGTCGCGGCCAGGGTGATGAAGCCGGCACCGGTGACGCCGGCCGCGCCCTTGGAGCTGAGCATGGCGACCAGCAGCAGGGCGATCTGGTGGCCCAGGGTCAGTTCGGTGTTGGTGGCCTGGGCGATGAACAGCGCGGCCAGGGTCATGTAGATGTTGGTTCCGTCCAGGTTGAACGAATAGCCGGTCGGGACCACCAGGCCCACCACCGACTTGCTGCACCCGGCGCGTTCCATCTTTTCCATCAGCGACGGCAGCGCCGACTCCGACGAGGAGGTACCCAGCACCAGCAGCAGTTCGGCCTTCAGGTAACGCGCAAGCTTGAACACCGAGAAGCCACACAGGCGGCAGACCAGGCCCAGGATCACCGCCACGAACAGGAACGCGGTGAGGTAGAACGAGCCCACCAGCCAGGCCAGGTTGATCAGCGAGCCGACGCCGTACTTGCCGATGGTGAAGGCGATTGCGCCGAAGGCACCGATCGGGGCGGCCTTCATCAGGATGTGCACCAGCTTGAACACCGGGGCGACCAGCGCCTCCAGGAAGTTCACGATCGGCTTGCCCTTCTCGCCCACCGATGCCAGCGCGATGCCGAACAGCACGGCCACGAACAGCACCTGCAGGATGTTGCCATCGACGAACGCGCTGAGCAGCGTCTTCGGGATGATGTCCATCAGGAAGCCGACCAGGGTCAGGTCATGCGACTTCTCGACGTAGCTGTGCACCGCGGTCTGATCCAGCTCGGCCGGGTTGATGTTCATGCCGGCACCGGGCTGCACCACGTGCGCCACGATCATGCCGACGATCAGTGCCAGCGTGGAGAAGAACAGGAAGTACGCCATCGCCTTGGCGAACACGCGGCCCACCGTGCGCAGGTGGGTCATGCCGGCGATGCCGGTGACGATGGTCAGGAAGATCACCGGCGCGATGATCATCTTCACCAGGTTGATGAAGGCATCGCCGAGCGGTTTCATCTTCTCGCCGATCAACGGCTCGTAGTGGCCGAGGATGGCGCCCAGGACGATCGCCACGATCACCTGGAAGTACAGCTGGCGATAGATCGGCAACGGCTTTGCAGGCACCGGTGCTGCGGTCGGGATGTGCATGGCGGACTCCGGAAGGGGCGTTTTCAGGCACGTACGGCCCCGGGACTGCACGGGAACCGTAACCGTGGAAACTGATCGCAGGCCCTGTGCTGCACGCGCAGGGGGTGCGACCAATGGACGCCTTTGTACGCGCCGGGCACGCTGGCGCAGATAACCTATTGGTACTAGCCCCCCGGTTCAGGTGGCCGCGATGCCTACACTGGCGCCGCACCGCCCGATCACGGGGAGGCCGGTGGCCCGGGCTGAACGGCCGGGCGCGTCATTGCGAAAGTTCCGGCCCTTGCGGCCGTTGTTGTCCTGTCCACACGCAATCTGAGAGAGCCGCACCTAATGCGCCCGATTCCCACCTTGCTGGCCCTGTCGCTGGCCGCGCTTCCCGCCTTCGCTTCGGCTGCCGATTTCGACAACTGGCCGACCAGGTACGCCTTCGGCGACGGCACCGAATTGGCCGCGACCGCCAACATCGCCTACGACTACAACGATTTTTCCTCGGGCAGCGGCCTTGAGGACGATGACGCCGTGCGCCGCAAGGAGTTCGGCGCGACGCTGAAGAAGAAGGGCGTCTACGACGCGATGGTCTACTACGACTTCCAGTCCGACACCTGGCTGGACGTGTTCGTGCGCTTCGAAAGCAAGGCCTTCTTCGGCCGCGACATCGGCCGCTTCCGCTTCGGCTACATGAAGACCCCGGTTGGCCTGGACGCGAACACGTCTTCGCGCGCCGGCAGCTTCCTGGAAACCGCACTGCCCGTGCAGGCCTTCTACGCCGGCCGCCGCACGGGTGTGGAATGGGTGCTGGAGCGCCCGCAGTACCTGCTGCAGGCTGGCGCCTATGGCGGCAAGGACCTGCAGGGTGACAACCCCGGCACCACCCAGGCCGTGCGTGCGGTGTGGACCCCGGTGAAGGCGCCGGGTGATGTAATCCACCTGGGCCTGGCCTACTCGCAGGAAAATCCGCGTGGCTACAGCGATGGCCGCGACGTGCACCACGAGGCCAGCGCGCGCCTGCGCGCACGCCCGGAGGCCGGCCTGACCGACATCCGCTATGTCGATTCCGGCGCGCTGGTCACCGCCGACCAGATCCGCCGCACCGGCCTGGAAGGCATCTGGATCCGCGGCCCGTTCTCGCTGCAGGCCGAAGCCCTGCGCGCCACGGTCACCCGTCATGACGGCAAGCCCGACTACACCGGCAGCGGCCAGTACGCGATGGCCAGCTGGGTGTTGACCGGCGAATCGCGCCCGTACAACGCAGGTGCCGTGGCCAACATCAAGCCGGCGCACGACTACGGCGCGGTGGAACTGGTGGCCCGCTACAGCCGCCTGGACCTCGACGATGGCAGCATCCTCGGCGGACGCCAGCACGACCTGACCCTGGGTGCGAACTGGTACCTGACCAGCCACTTCAAGTTCCAGGCCAACTACGTCAAGGTCGACGCCAGCCGTCGTGGCGTGCACAGCACGCCGGAGATCTTCGAACTGCGCGCGCAGATGCACTTCTGACCCCTTCCACGTCAGATCCCGGCGGGCGTGCACGCCACGCCCGCCGGCCCTGCGTAGACTGCCGCCATGTACTGGCTCAGCCGCCACCGCATGCTGTTGCTGACCATCCTGGTGATGGTCGGTGGCACCGTGCTGTGCGCCGTCGCCGCCGGCCACTACGCCTGGCGGCGCGCCCTCGGCGAGGAAAGCAGCCAGGTGCAACGCCAGCTGCAGCTGTATGGACAGGGCCTGCAGCAGCGCATCGACCGCTTCGGCACGTTGCCGCAGGTGCTGGCACTGGATCCGGATCTTCTGCACGCCCTGCGCGTACCGCCCTCGCCTGCCGAACGGCAGCGGCTGAACCTCAAGCTGCAACGCGCCAATGAAGTTACCCGCGCCTCGACCCTGACCCTGGTGGGCCACGACGGCGTGGCAGTGGCAGCCAGCAACTGGGACCAGCCGACCACCAATGTCGGCGAGAACTACAGCTACCGCCCTTACTACCGCCAGGCACTGGCGCAGGGCCGCGGCCGCTTCTACGGCATCGGCATGACCACCGGCGTGCCCGGTTACTACCTGTCGCAGGCCATCGAGGAAGACGGCCAGCGGCTGGGCGTGGTGGTGATCAAGGTCGAGTTGTCCGCGCTGGAACAGCAATGGTTGAGCAGCCCCGATGTGGTGCTGGCCAGCGACGACCACGACGTGGTGTTCCTGGCCAACCGTGACAGCTGGCGCTACCGGCTGCTGCGCCCGCTGGGCGCCGACGAGCGCCGCGAGATGCTCGATGCCCGCCAGTACGCCGACCGCGCATTGCAACCCCTGCGTGCGCGTACCGAAGACGTGCTGGCCGATGGCGGCCGCATGGTGCGCCTGCTGGACCCGACGTTGCCGCAGCCGATGCTGTGGCAGAGCCTGCCGCTGCCCGCCGAAGGCTGGAACCTGCACCTGCTGCACGATGCCAGTGCAGCCACATCTGCCGGACGCGCGGCCGCACTCACCGGCGGTGCCGCATGGCTGGCGCTGGGCTTCCTGGTGCTGTTCGTGCAGCAGCGCCGGCGCCTGGCCAAACACCGCCTGCGCAGCCGCAGCGAACTCGAAACCCTGCTCAAGCAGCATGCACAGGAACTGCGCACCGCACAGGATGGCCTGCTGCAGGCCGCAACCGACGCTGACAGCGGCCTCAGCCGCAGCCTGGCGCACCTGCCGCAGGGCGTGGTGGTGATCGACCGCGAGCTGCGGCTGGTGGCATGGAATGCGCGCTATCTGGAACTGTTCCGGTTCCCGGCAGACCTGGTTCGCGTCGGCCGGCCGATCGAGGAACTGTTCCGTTTCAATGCACGCCGTGGCCTGCTCGGTCCCGGCCCGGTGGACGAGGCCATCGAGCGCCGCCTGAACCACCTGCGCAGCGGTCGCCCGCACATGCGCGAAAGCGAGAAGGACGACGGCACGGTGCTGGAGATCCGTGGCAATCCGCTGCCCGACGGCGGTTTCGTCACCAGCTATGCCGACATCACCAGCTACAAGAACGCCGCGCGCGAACTGCGTTCGCTGGCCGATGCGCTGGAGCACCGCATCGCCGAGCGCACCCGTGACCTGGACGAAGCACGCCGCGAAGCCGAACAGGCCAACCGCTACAAGACCCGCTTCGTCGCCTCGGCCGTGCACGACCTGCTGCAGCCACTCAACGCCGCACGCATGTTCGTCTCGGTACTGCGCGGCAAACTGAGTGATCCGGCGCAGCAGCAGACCAGCGACCACATCGACGCTGCGCTGGCCGCGCAGGACGCGATCCTCAACAGCCTGCTGGATATCTCGCGACTGGAATCAGGATCGTTGCAGATCCGCGTACGCACGTTCGCACTTTCTCCGCTGCTGGAGACGCTGGCGCGCGAGTTCGGCATCGCCGCCCAGAGCCGTGGCCTGCAGCTTGACTGGGTGGATACCCGCGCAGTGGTGGTCAGCGACGAAGCCCTGCTGCGGCGGATCCTGCAGAATTTTCTGTCCAACGCGTTGCGCTACACCCCACGTGGGCGCGTGCTGATCGGCTGCCGGCGTGCAGGCGATCAACTGCGCATCGAAGTGCATGACCAGGGCCCGGGCATTCCGGAAAGCCTGCAGGGTGAGATTTTCGAGGAGTTCCGCCGGCTGAACGACGGCGTGGAACAGGAACGTGGCGCCGGCCTGGGCCTGGCCATCGTCGAACGCATCGGCCGCCTGCTCGGCCACCGCATCAGCCTGCGCTCTACACTGGGCAAGGGCAGCGTCTTCGCCGTGAGCGTAGTACTCGGGCGCGCCGACGATGTGATCGCACCTGCCGCAGCGCCGGTCATCGCAAGCGAACCCTCCGACGACAGCTCACTGCGAAAGTGCCGGGTGTGGAGCATCGACGATGATCCACACGTCTGTGCGGCGACCCGTGCGCTGCTGGAGCGCTGGGGTTGCCAGGTGGAACTTGCCGACGGTCCGCAGGGGGCACTGGAAATCGCCAGTGCATTGAACGCACCGCAGTTGCTGCTGCTGGACGTGCGCATGGGGCAATGGCACGGACCGGACCTGTATGAAACGCTGTGCACGCTGTGGAAGGCGCGCCCGCCGGTGATCCTGGTGACCGCCGAGCGTGACGAGGCACTGAAAGCGCATGCTGCCGAGAACGGCTGGGGCTTCCTGCTCAAGCCGGTGCGGCCGCCCGCGTTGCGGGCATTGATGACGCAGATGCTGTTGCGGCATCGCGGGTAGGACGGCTCGGCCACGCGGGCGTCGCCGTGTTAGTGCACGGGCGGGTTCGCGCCCGGCTGATCCCATCCCCCCCCCCCCTCGTCCCTTCACGTGAGATCCGCAGAGTGAAAAGAGCGAGATGCGCGGCGTAGATGCGTAAGGCAGGGACAAACTCCGAGTAAAGACAAGCAGTCCCCTGACAGACCGGCGCTGCCGAAGTGGGGAATATCTAGTTCCCGGCCGATCGGCCGACCACATCGTAGGCGAAGAATGGACAAGCGTTCTCTTGGTAGCGTTTTTCTTGCAGCTGGCCTGACACTGGCAACCGGCGAAGCAAATGCGGAGAGTGAAACGATCTTCAATGGTGTCAGATATCGCTGCACAAACAGCTGTGTCGTCAATGTTGACACTGCCGGAGCCTGGAAAGTCACCGACTGCTGTGGCGGACGCGTAAGGACAGTGTTCCAGACAACCCGACCACCGGACTGCAATGGTCCTTTTGATTGTCCTATTGATTGACAGCGACCGCCCGAGACCGAGGATCCACCATGAGCTCCAATCCTGCACCCAGCTCCATCATGCAACTCTCATGTCTGATCACCGCAGTACTGCTATGCATGTGCTGCACAGGATGTACCGAGCACAGAGCGTCAAATGCCAACACCAACCTTGACAAAACCGAGGCAGACACAAAAATCGATCAAGCTAGATCGAGCAATCTCAACACACAGCCACTGGCTACGCGACCAGAAACAGACAACTCGGCAACGACCTTACATCGCGCAGCATCATCAATCGAGCATCTTCAGTCAGAATCCGCACTCATATTCGAGTGTGGAATCTCAAGCCAAGTGTCCGAGGAGCTCCTACGCTCCGGCAGAAGCACTTCAGACGCGATCGACCGCTTGACCGTGGACGCTGCTTCCAGCACCGAAGCACAGGATCTAGCCAAGCACTATCGATCCTCAATAACCCGCGCAATGGGTGATGACGCTCTACTTGAGCGCCTGTCATGCGGCCTTAGCATCTGCATCGGCATCGCTCAAGCCAAAAGCAATGCAGACCATGAGGCCTGGGGTCAAAGACTTGCATCAGACACATCCTCTCCCACCTACAGCTATGCCGAAACATCTGAGAATCTCGGCGCAGGGTACGAGAACAGATTCATATTCTCCACAGACCCAGCGATGAATTCGATCAGCGGCAATTAATCCTTCAACCAGGCTGAAGCCTTCCAGTGCGTAAGGCCACAAGGAGCTCGCCCCCTGATGAATCTGGAAAGAACCATCTTTGTACAGATACCAAGCTATCGAGATCCTCAGCTGTTACCCACGTTGAAGGACATGATAGAAAATGCCAAGTCGCCATTCCTGCTGCGCATTGTCATCTGCTGGCAACACGGAGCCGAACAGGACATCCAGTCCTTCGAAGCGAACGGATTTGAATTGACCCATACAGCGAGCGAAGAAGGCGCGACAGTCCACTTCTTACGGATACATGGTGCAAACATCGAGTTGATCGACATTGATTACATTCACTCCAAGGAATGCGGCTGGGCCAGAAACCTAGCCCAGCGGCGCTACCGGGGTGAGCACTACAACCTTCAGATCGACTCGCACCACCGCTTTTCAGCTGAATGGGACTTCAAGATGAAGAGCCTACTCGAACTTCTGAGGGTACGCTCATCAAGGCCACTTCTAACAGGATACCCCCCCAGCTTCGATCCTGACACCTATCCTTCGGGGAGGCAGGAGTACACCGCTGCGATCATCTTCGACTCGTTCTCACCAACCGGAGTCGTCAGATTTCGATCTGTCCGTCTCCCCGCACCCGTTCATGGTGAGATTGCATTCAAGGCGAAGTTCGTAGCCGGAGGATTCATCTTCTCGGATGGGGCCTTCACACAGGAAGTAATGAGCGATCCCGACCATTTCTTCTGCACGGAAGAAATCGCAACATCCATACGGGCGTTCACGAAGGGATATGATTTCTATCATCCATATGCGCCCCTGCTGTGGCATCAGTACGACAACCATGCCCGAAAGGTGTGGGACGACCAGTCAGAACCGCCAGCAGCCAACTCCGCCACCTCCATGACACTCGAAGATCGTTCCAGCGCGGCGCTACGAAAGACACTCGCTCTGGTCGGCCTTCCTACGGGATCTGAGATGGAAGACTTTGGAGTTTATGGACTGGGCTCACAGCGCACACTGCGTCAATACGAGCGACACACGGGGATCAACTTTCGACTCCGAGCAGTTCACAAGCAGTCACTTACTGTGCAAGAACCAGTCCTCTTGTCAGAGACCTTTGAAGAGAATGAATGGAAGCGGAGTCTCGTATACTTCCGCTCAATGCGAGTCCACATTTCCTGCACCACTCGCTGCCCTTCATTTCCGGCCTCGGTGCTTGTCTCTTCCTACTCGTCGGATGGCGCGAGGCAGTCAACCCGCGAGTTGTCCAAGTCCGAACTGAAATTTCTCTCAAGAGAAGGCCAAGTCCAGTATGTCGACACACTCAGGGTACCGCTGGACCAACTGCCGGTCCGCTATTCGGTACACGTGCGCAGCGGCGATGCGCTGACGGACCATCAGCTTTCGATCTTCGTTGAAGAGGTCCTTGTCTGACGACAGCGCCAGACGGAAGATCCCTGTCTGAACGCCCTGCGTTGGTCATCCATCCATCCCTGCCCGCGGGTCGCCTTCCGGCTCCAGCGCCTTCACCAGCACCGCGGCCTGTGTGCGGCTATGGCATTCGAGCTTCTTCAGGATTGCAGTGACGTGCACCTTCACCGTGTTCTCGGCCAGACCCAGCTCGTAGGCGATCTGCTTGTTGAGCAGGCCATCGGCCAGGCACAGCAGCACGCGGAACTGCTGCGGGGTCAGCTGCGCCAGGCGGCTGGCCAGCAGTGCATCGGCCTCCGAACGCTCGGCGGCCATCGCCGGGAACCACAGGCCACCATCGAGCACCGCCTGCACGGCCTCGCCGATGGTCTCGGCCGGGGCCGACTTCGGGATGAACCCGGCCGCGCCGAACTGCTGGGCACGGCGGATCACCCGCGGATGGTCGTTGGACGAGAGGATCACCACCGGGATGTCCGGATGCGAGCCACGCACGTGCAGCAGCGCGGAAAAACCGTGCGCGCCTGGCATGGTCAGGTCGAGCAGCACCAGGTCCACATCCGGGTGTGCGTCGAGTGCTTCGGCCAATGCCTCGGCGCTGGCGACCTCGCGCACCTGCGCCAGCGGCAGGCTCTGCCGCAATGACTGCACCACCGCCGAACGCAGCAGCGGGTGGTCATCGGCGATCAGGATGGTGTATTCGCTCATGCGGCCATTGTACGGGCAGGCCGGAGCCTCAGCGCCCTGCCGGCTCCACGCTGCTGCGCCAGGCATCGAGGAACTGGCGGCGCTTGAGCGCGTCCAGATACACCAGCAGGCCCGGACCCAGCTGGATCGGGCGGCGGCTGCGGCCCGGCGCATCATCGCCGCGCGCGTTGCCGGTCACGATCGGCATCAGCCGTGCCTCGCGCGACAGCACCTGCTGGCCGCGTGGCGACAGCAGGTAGTCGAGGAAGCGCCGGGCTTCTTCCGGGTGCGGGCCGGTGCGCGGAATCACTGCGGTGCGCAGCACCACCAGCGTGTAGTCCTCGGGCTCCACAATGCCCAGCGGCGCGCCGGCATCAACGCGCGCCTGCGCGTAGGAGCCGAGCACGTTGTAGACCAGCGACAGCTGTCCGCTGGCCACCTTGTCCAGCAGCACGCCGGTGCGCTCCTCGCGCACCACGTCGTTGTCGCCCAGCGCGCCCAGCAACGCACCGGCGATGCTGCCACGCTGCGCATCCTGGGTAGACAGCAGGTAGCCGACGCTGCTGCGCTCGATGTCATAGGTGCCGACCCTGCCGCGCAGCGGAGCTCCCTCGGCGCGCAGCCGGTCCAGCAGCTGCCGACGCGTGTGCGGCACCTTCGCGGCCGGCAGCATGCGGGTGTTGTAGACCATCACCACCGGCTCGTAGCTGATGCCGAAGGCCTCGTTGCGCCACTGTGCCCAGGCCGGCAGTGCAGCGGTCTGCGCCGAACGGTGTGGCAGCGCGTGGCCATCGTTGACCAGCTTGGTCTGCAGATCCATGCCGCTGGAGATCAGCAGGTCCGGCGATGCCGGCCCGCCGCGGTCGTGCAGGTAACGCGCGTACAGGTCCTGGGTGATGATGTCCTCGTACACCACCTCGGTGCCGGGATGCAGGCGCTGGTAATCGGCGATCACCACCGCGAACACTTCGATGTCGGTGGTGCCGTGAATGCGCAGCTGCGCAGTGGCCTTTGCCTGGGCCGGGAAACGGCGTACGTCGCCGGGCGCGGCCAGTACCGGCAGGGCCAGCAGCAAGGCAACGGCAGCAGCGAACAGGCGGATCATGGACTGCTCCGTGGCAGGCGGATGGTGGCGATCAGCCCGCCCTGCGGGCGGTTGCTGAGGTCGATGCGGCCGCCATGGCTGTCGACCACGCGCTTGACGATGGCCAGGCCCAGCCCGGCGCCGCCGGACGGCGCGCTTTCGCCACGGGCGAAGCGCTCGAACACGCGTTCGGCATCAGCGGGGGCGATGCCTGCGCCATGGTCGGCAATGGTCAGCACCGCCTGACCGCCTTCCACGGTCAGCGCGATCTGCAACGGGCCCTCGCCGCCGTACTTCAATGCGTTGTCGACCAGGTTCTTGATCGCCTCGCGCAGCAGCAGCGCGTCGCCGTGCACCTGCACCGGCTCGGCGGTCATCGCAAGTTGCACGCGCGGTGCCGGGCCGGCCTGCGGCAGGGCTTCATGCAGGGCCTGGTGGACGGTCTCGGCCAGGTCCACCGCCGCAAAGCGCTGCAGGTGCGAGCGATGGATCACGCTGGCATCGCTGAGCAGCTGGTTCAGCAACCGGCTCATGTGGGTGGCATTGCGTTCGATCGCCAGCAGGCTGCGCCGCATGTCTTCGGGGTCGTCGTCGTCCAGCGCAAGCTGCGCCTGCGCACGCAGCGCGGCCAACGGCGTGCGCATCTGGTGCGCGGCCTCGGCCATGAATGCGCGCAGTGTCTCGTTGCTGCTGGACAGGCGTTCCATGAAGCGGTTCAACGCCGCCACCATCTGGTCCATCTCGCGCGGCACGCGCGCGTCGAGGGGCTTCAGGTCGGACGGTTCGCGGCGCGACAGCTCGCGTTCCACCCGCACCAGTGGGCGGAACGCGCGGTGCACGCCAAACGCCACCAGCGCCAGCAGCAGGCCGGACAGCACGCCGATCGCCAGCAGTGCGCGATTGACCATGTCCTGCGCGACGGCTTCGCGCGCACGCCGGGTCTGGCCCACCTGCACCTGCACCTCGCCCTGCGCCGAGGCCGCGGCGAAACTGCGGCCGACCACTACGAAGCGTACGGTCTCGCCGCTGTACGCCGCATCAAACAGCTGCGGCTGCGTGCCCGGACGGCGCGGCGGAGACGGCAGATCGCCATAACCTGTGATCAGGTTGCCGCGGCTGTCGGCCACCCGATAGAACACGCGGTCTTCCGGGGCCATCGCCAGCAGGTCCAGCGCCGCATAGGGAAGATCGACCTGCCACTGGCCGTCGACCAGCGCCACCGAATCGGCGATGGACAGCGCCGAAGACACCAGCAGGTGATCGTAGGAACGGTTTGCCGCGCGCTGGCCATAGTCGCGCGCGGCGAACAGCAGCGCCACCGCGAACACCGCCAGCAGCGCACCGAGGTAGAGCAGCAGCGTTCGCCGCAGCGAACCTGGCGCCGCGTTCGCAGCGCGTGCGTCAGCCATCGGCGTCGGCGCTGCCATCGCTGGCTTCCAGCAGGTAGCCGACACCGCGCACCGTGGTGATGCGCAGCGGTGCGCCGGCCAGCTTTCTCCGCAGGCGACCGACGTACAGCTCGATCGCATTCGGGCCGGCTTCGTCGTCGAAGCCGAACAGGCCGTTGCCGATCTCGTCCTTGCCGACCACCTGACCGAGGCGGCCGACCAGAATCTCCAGCAGCCGGTACTCGCGGTTGGGTAGCTCGATAGGCTCGCCGTCGAGACTGACCCGATGCGCGGCATTATCGAACTGGAAGCCGCCGATCTGCACCACTTCGCTGGCCTGGCCTCGTGCACGACGCAGCAGCACGCGGCAGCGCGCTTCGAATTCGCGGAAATCGAACGGCTTGCCCAGGTAGTCGTCGGCGCCGACATCCAGCGCCTGCACGCGGTCTTCGATGCCATCGCGTGCGGTCAGCATCAGCACCGGCGTGCTGTCGCCACGCTCGCGCATGCCGGCCAGCACGCGCAGGCCATCGAGCTTGGGCAGGCCGATGTCCAGCACCACCAGGTCGAAGCTCTGGTAGCGCAGCACGCTGGCGGCGGCCAGGCCATCGGCCTGCCAGTCCACGGCGTGCCCACTGCGGCGCATGCGGCGGATGATCGCATCGGCCAGATCCGGGTTGTCTTCTACCAGCAGCAGGCGCATGGGCACGAGGGTGGGAGGGGAAACGAATGCTACCGCATGCCGCTGCCGCGCTCGCCGGGCCCTGCCAGGAAGCAGCAGCGAGCCGCTTTACGCTGCACCGCACAATCCGTTGACAGGACCATGACAGCTTGCCCGACCCAGACTGCGGCCGCGCACCGTCCGGTGCCCACGATTGCCGCGCGCCTGGCGCGCACCTGGGAGGGTTTGTGGAATTCACGTTTGCCTGGCGGCGTCCTGCCGCCATGATGGCGCTGGCTGTCCTATCGGCGCCGGCCTTCGCTGCCGAAGACGACCGTCCGGTCACCGCCACCCTGGGTGGCCGCCTGCATCTGGACTTCGCTACCTTCGACAACGACAACCGCGGCACCCCGAACAAGGACGACACCGAAATCCGCCGCGCGTGGGTTGACGTATCCGGCAAGTTCTTCGTGGTCGACTACAAGCTGGAGGCCGATGTCTCCGGCGACCGCGTCGAGGCCAAGGACGTGTACCTGGCGCGCAGCTTCGGCAAGGCCGGCAAGCTGACCGTCGGCCAGTTCAAGCAGTACTTCTCGCTGGATGACCGCACCAGCTCCAACTACGGCAGCTTCCTGGAGCGCGGCAATGCCGGCACCACGCTGGCGCCGCTGTACCGCCTGGGCGCGTCGTGGCAGGCCAATCCGGGTGACTTCACCTGGGCCGCCAGCATCTACAGCCTGGAAAGCATCGACGCCTGGCAGGTGAAGGGGCGTGCTGCCGGTGGCCGTGTCACCTGGGCGCCCTCGCCCGCCGATGGCGACGTGCTGCACCTGGGCCTGTCGCTGGCCCGCGAGGCCTATGACAACCCCGGCGCGAACGGCGTTCCGGGCCTGAAGATCCGACCACGCCCGGCCGGCCACCTGTCCGATGAAAGCCGCCTGACCCTGGTCGACTTCTCCGCCGGCCGCGATACCGACGTCAACAAGTGGTCGCTGGAATACGCGCAGGTGCGCGGCCCGCTGTCGTGGCAGGGCGAGTTCAGTGGCGCCACCTTCGATGACGGTGCGCAGCGTGGCGACGTGATGGCCGCCTACGGCATGGTCAGCTGGTTCGTCACCGGCGAAAGCCGCGCCTACGACCGCAAGACCGGCCGCTTCGCGCGGGTGAAGGACATCCGCCACAAGGCCGGTGCCTTCGAAGTAGCGCTGCGCTACGACCAGATGTGGGGTGCGCAGCATCTCGATGGTGCGCCGGACCTGCGCCGTGGCAGCACCGAAGCCTGGACGCTGGGTGGCAACTGGTACCTGCGCGACAACCTGCGCTTCATGCTCAACGTGATCGAAAGCCGCAACCGCGACCGCTTGGCCGGGGTGACGGTGGACCGCACGCGCGCGGTCACCGGACGCCTGCAGTACGACTTCTAAGCCCGAATTCCCGGGTATGCCGCCCGGGCCCCTTCCACTCCCCCACGTCCTGTATTCGCAAGGAGTCCGCAGATGATGCTGAGCATCCTCGGCTTTGGCATGGTCATTACGTTCATGTACTTGATCATGAGCAAACGCCTGTCGCCGCTCGTCGCCCTGATCACCATTCCCATCCTGTTCGCGCTGATCGGCGGCTTCGGCGCCGACATCGACGAGATGATGCTGGAAGGCATCAAGAAGATCGCACCGACCGGCGTGATGCTGATGTTCGCGATCCTCTACTTCGGGGTGATGATCGATGCCGGCCTGTTCGACCCGCTGGTGCGGGTGATCCTGCGCTTCGTCAAGGGCGATCCGATGAAGATCGTGCTCGGCACCGCGGTGCTGGCGATGCTGATCTCGCTTGATGGCGATGGCTCGACCACCTACATGATCACCGTCTCGGCGATGCTGCCGCTGTACCAGCGTCTCGGCATGAACGCGCTGAACATGACCTGCGTGACCATCCTGGCCGGCGGCGTGATGAACCTGACCCCGTGGGGCGGCCCGACCGCACGCGCGGCCACCGCGCTGCACGTGGACCCGGCCGATGTGTTCGTGCCGCTGATCCCGTCGATGGTGATCGCCTGCGCCGGCGTGCTGCTGCTGGCCTGGTACCTGGGCCTGAAGGAACGCCGTCGCCTGGGTGTTGTGACCCTGCCCAAGGGCGGCAGCTGGATGGACAACAGCGTGTCCGACGACAGCAACGCGCTGCCGACCGTGGAAGATGCCGAAGACATCAAGCGGCCGAAGCTGCTGTGGGTGAACCTGGCACTGACCGTGGCGCTGATGACCGCGCTGATCATCGGCGTGCTGCCGATGCCGGTGCTGTTCATGGTCGGCTTCGCCATCGCCCTGGTGATCAACTACCCGAACCTGGCCGAGCAGCGCCGCCGTGTGGTCAACCACGCCGGCAACGTGCTGTCGGTGGTGTCGCTGATCTTCGCCGCGGGCATCTTCACCGGCATCCTCAACAACACCGGCATGGTCGAAGCGATGTCGCACAGCTTCCTGGCGGTGATTCCGGAGTCGTGGGGCCCGTACCTGGCGGTGATCACGGCGGTGGCGTCGATGCCGTTCACCTTCTTCATGTCCAACGACGCGTTCTACTTCGGCGTGCTGCCGATCCTGTCCGAGGCGGCCAGCAACTACGGCATCACCCCGGTGGAAATGGCGCGCGCCTCGCTGGCCGGCCAGCCGGTGCACCTGCTCAGCCCGCTGGTGCCCTCCACCTACCTGCTGGTGGGCCTGGCCAAGGTCGAGTTCGCCGACCACCAGAAGTTCACCCTGAAGTGGGCCATCGCCATCTCGATGCTGCTGATGATCGGCAGCCTGCTGTTCGGCCTGTATCCCCTCGCCGCCTGACCCTTTGCCAAGGAGCCTTCTGCAATGACGCTTCGAATCGCTTACGTCACCAGTGGAATGGGCAGTGTCGGCACTGCCATCTGCCAGAGCCTGGCCCGCAGTGGCCACACCGTGGTCGCCGGTTGCGCGCCGAACTCGCCGCGCAAGGCCAACTGGCTGCGCGAGCAGCGCGAACAGGGCTTCGATTTCATCGCCTCGGAAGGCAACGCCACCGACTGGGCTTCAACCAGCGCCGCGTTCGCCAAGGTGCGAGCGGAAGTGGGCGAGGTCGATGTGCTGGTCAACAACTCCGGCGGCAGCCGTGATCTGCTGTTCCGGCAGATGACGGTGGAAGACTGGAACGCGGTGATCGCCTCCAACCTCAATGCGCTGTTCAACCTCACCAAGCAGGTGGTGGACGGCATGGCCACGCGTGGCTGGGGCCGCATCATCAACATCGGTTCGGTCAGCGCCCACAAGGGCCAGATCGGGCAGGTGAACTACGCCACCGCCAAGGCCGCGATGCACGGTTTCAGCCGTGCACTGGCTGCCGAAGTGGCCTCGCGCGGCGTCACCGTCAACACGCTGTCGCCGGGCTACATCGCCAGCCAGGCGATCAGCAGCTTCCCGCCGGATGTGCTGGACCGGCTGGCGGCGTCGGTACCGGTGCGTCGCCTGGGCCGCCCCGAGGAAGTGGCCGGCCTGTGCGCCTGGCTGGCCTCGGATGAAGCCTCGTATGTGACCGGTGCCGACTATCCGGTCAACGGCGGTCTGTTCATGGGTTGAGCCCGTCTCCACGCAAGGCGTGGACCGCCTCCCCCACGGAGTGCGCGGGGCCGGTGAACCTTCGCTTGCGAGGGGGATCCGGCCCCTTTTTGTTTCTGCATTTTCGGGACGTATTGCCCGATACATCGGCAGAACCGGTGCTATACCTGCCAACGCTCGCCGAGCCCGATGGATGAACGGCCGGAATCGCGGATCAAGGAGGTTGGCATGCGTGCATTGCTGATTGCGCTTCTCGTGGTCGCCACCCCGCCACTGGCGGCCACCCCACCTGCTGCCACTGCGGATGAGGCGGATGCAACCTGGCGGCTCGTGGAGCGCTGGTCCTTGCAGCTGTCACGCTCTGACCTTGTCGCGCAGCTATCACCCCTGGCTCCGGCCGGCTCGCGTTCGGAAGCAAGAATGGGCCGGGGCGACAGCGCCACCATCGATCTGGCGCCATTCGTGGTCGCTGGGAGGATCAAGGGGCCCTCTGGCCAGATCTACACCGACGCGTCGGGGCGAATCATCAAAGGCATTACGCTGCGGCTGAGCGGCGCCTGCATCTCGCGAAAGCAGATGGGTCGTCGCTACCCCGACTTCAATGTCCTTTCCGTGGCGTCAGGGCATAGCCTGGACGAGTCGACGGTGTTCGGCACAGTAGTGAACGGCATCCAGATCGGGTTCTCATTCTCCGAACATGACCGTGACTGCATGGACCAGCTCAAATTGAGCTGGCCTGGGGAGCGCTTCTGATTCCCACCGGCCTACCACCATGACGAACATGTTGCAGGACACGCACCACTGCCCTGCATCGTTCGTTGGTTTTTCGTAAAGAAGGTTTCATGTTCCGTTCGCATAGTGGCCATGCACCGGCACGCGTGCCGGTGACCACCCCCAATGCAACGGACCACCATGCAGACCCGACACCTGACGATCGCCGTGGCGATCGCGCTCTCCGCCGCCGCCAGCGCCCATGCCGCCACCGCCGCCGATACCGGCGCCAGCACCGATGCCGCGCTGAGCGCGCAGACGCTGGATACCGTCTCCGTGATCGGCCAGGGCGAGACCCGCCAGGTGCAGCGCATCACCACCGTCGACAAGCAGGTGCTGCCGCCGGGCACCAGCGGCCAGAAGATCCTCGACCGCCTGCCGGGCGTGTCGGTGCAGTCCAACGACGCCTTCGGTGCCAACGAAGAATCGCAGACCATCAGCCTGCGCGGCTTCGACAAGAGCCGCCTCGGCTATACGCTGGACGGCATCCCGCTGGGTGACAACAGCTACGGCAACTACAACGGCCTGAGCATTGCCCGCGCGATCATCGCCGAGAACCTGGCCGGCGCAGAGTTGTCGCAGGGCATCGGCTCGCTGGGCGTGGCGTCGACGAGCAACCTGGGCGGCACCATCCAGTACTTCTCGATGGACCCGTCCACCGAATTCGGTGGACGCGCCAGCGTCACCGTAGGTGACAACAACCAGCGTCGCGGCTACCTGCGCGTGGATACAGGCGACATCAATGGTTTCTCGGCCTACGTGTCCGGCGTGCACCAGGACCAGGACATGTGGGCCGCGCCGTACCAGAACCAGACCACCCGCCAGTTCAACGCCAAGGCCGTGTGGAACGTCGGCGACCACCGCTTCGGTGCGTTCGTGGCGACCTCGCGCGCCAGCCAGGCCAACTACGCCTACCTGTCCAAGGACATGCTGGCACGTGGCCTGGGCTACGACTGGAACATCTATGCGCCGGACTGGGATCGCGCTGTCGCTGCCGCGTACTGCGCACCGGGCACCTACAACAAGGCACGCTGCAAGTTCAGCGGCGGCGTCAACAGCATCGACGATGCCTACTACCAAAGCCGCGCGCTGCGCGACGACAACCTCTATTCGGTCGATGCCGACCTGCGCCTGGGCGAGCAGGGCCGCCTGAAGCTGCTGGCCTACCACCACGACAACCGTGGCCAGGGCCACTGGTGGGCACCGGGCCAGCCGTCCTACCCGGGTACCGACAAGATGCTGCCGATCTCGATCCGCAGCACCAACTACACGATCAACCGCGATGGCCTGACCGCCGCGCTGTCGTGGACGGTGGGCATCCACGAACTGGAAGCCGGCCTGTGGTACGAGCAGAACGACCATAACGTGTCGCGCAACTTCTACTACATCAGCGGCCCGTTCCTGGACGACCTGTACCTGAAGAACCCGGACCGCCTGCTGTTCAACCAGGACTTCGACATCCGCACGCGCCAGTTCTACGTGCAGGACCGCATGCGCTTCCTGGACCAGCGCCTGACCGTGGATGTCGGTATCAAGAGCCCGAACACCCGCATGCGCGCCACCGCCCAGCCGGGCGTGGAAACCCGCATCGCCTCGGGCACGCTGACCGCCAAGAAGTCGGTGCTGCCGCAGGTGGGCCTGGGCTTCAAGCTCAACGCCAACAACGAGCTGTTCGCCTCGTACGCAGAGAACATCGCCGCCTTCGTCGGTGGCGGCAGCGGTGGCCCGTTGCAGGTGTCGCCGGAATCGTTCGCGGCCAGCGCCGGCCTGGAGCCGGAAAAGTCCAAGAGCCTTGAAGCCGGCTTCCGTACCTTCGGCGAGAAGTACCAGGCCTCGATCGCCGCCTACAACGTGAAGTTCGACAACCGCCTGCTGTCGCTGAACCCGTGCTCGAGCATCGAAGTCGGCACGCGTCCGGAGTGCGTGACGCGCTTCATCAACGTCGGTTCGGTGAAGAGCCACGGTGCGGAGCTGACCTTCATCCTCAAGCCGATCGACGGCCTGCAGTGGTACAACGCGCTGTCCTGGAACAAGACCACCTACGAGGATGACTACACCTCGGGCGGCGCGATCGTGCCGGTGGCCGGCAAGATCACGGTGGATACGCCGCAGCGCATGGCCTCCAGCGAGATCAGCTGGAACCGCGATGGCTTCTTCGCCAGCCTGCGTGCCAAGTACACCGGCAAGCGCTACTACACCTACACCAACGACCAGTCGGTGCCGGGCGTGACCACCTTCGACGCCGGTGCGGGCTACGACTTCGGCCCGGGCCTTGGCCTGCGCAACGTGCGGGTGTCGTTGAACGCGACCAACCTGACCAACAAGCGCTATGCCGGCCAGCTGAGTTCGTTCGCGCCGACCGATCCGAAGGGCACGCGGTATGCGATCCATGCGAGCGCGCCGCGGCAGCTGTTCATGACGGTGGCGGCGGAGTTCTAAGTCAGAAGCGGGCGCTGCGGCGCATCAGTACCGCAGCTGGGCGAGGTGGGACGAGCCGAGGCAGGACACGCCGCAAGTACGTCCCTGTAGGCTCGATCGGCGCATCCATGCGCCTCACGGTCCTGCCTCGGCCCGTCCCACCTCGCTCGACAATTTCCTGCGCCGGCGCGGAGGCAATGGAAAGCAAGAGCAAAAAGCAAAGAGCCAGGCATTGCCCGGCTCTTTGCTATTCAAGCTTTTCAAGCGCAATCCCTTCGGCGCGGTGATGTGCTGCCGCCCGCGCGGGAAACTGTCTGGCGGCGGTGGCGCACCCTGGCCAGGACCGTGAGGCGCATGGATGCGCCGATCGAGCCCCCATGGATGGGTTTACGGCGTGTCCTGGCCAGGTGCGCCACCGCCGCCCAGCGATATCAATCGAGGCGCCAGCGCATCATCCCGCCAACGCCTTTCATTCCGGCGCCAGCTGGTCCATCCGTATCCGGTTGGCGAACAGCGAGAACGCCAGCATGCCGGCCAGGCCGTTCGCCCGGCTCACCCAGTGCGGCAGCCAGCGCGGCGGCTTCAGCACACCCGCTTCGAACAGCGGCGCGAACGCGATCGCATCGGCCAGGCTCATCTTGCCGGCGAACAACCAGCGGCAGACCTGCAGGCGGTCCTCGGCCAGCATGTGGCGGAAGAAGGTATGCACCGACACCAGGCCGCGCAGGTACACCGTGTCCTTGGTGAAGGCCAGGCCGCCACTCGGCGGCACCCCACGGAACACGCGCTGTGCCGACGCAAAGCTTTCTTCGGCGTTCTGCCCGGCATCGCAGAAGTAGCGGAACACCTCGATGAAGTCGGCGCCTTCGCGGGCCATCGCGATCGCTTCGGTGCGCAGGCTGATGCGCTTCAGGCGCTCGATGTCGATGCTGCCGGTGATCTGTTCGGCGAAGGTAGCCAGCCCTTCCTGGGTGGCCGTCACCCGCGGCGAGGACAACGCCAGGCTGGGCAGCACCGGTTGTTCGCGGCCATTCAAGGCCGTCAGCGAATGCACCAGCGCTTCGTGGTGGAACAGCTGCGCGCGGTCGTAGGCACTGAAGCGCGCACTGGTGCGCAGGCGGATGCGGGTCGGTCCGGCAGCGGCCTTGGACACCAGCTCTGGATCGAGCTGCACCTGGATGATGCGCGATTCGAAGAACGCATCCAGGTCATTCTGCAGCTGCAGCTGCAGGGCAATGGCCGAGACCGGCACCTGCTCTTCCGGCGCCAGCAGTTCGTGATCGAGTTCGGCAGCAATCTGGATGAAGTGACGCGCCGCTTCGCGCGTGCTCGGGCCATTGCCTGGCAACGGCTGCTCGGGCGCGCCGAACAACTGCACCGAACAGGTATCGACCGCCGCCGTGCCCAACCCTTCCAGCAGCTGCGCGGCCAGGTCCCAGCTCTGCGCCGACTGGCGCACGTAGTGGCCCAGCGGATGAGTATCATCGCAGTCGGCGGCGATCGCAGCCAATGCGCGGCGCTCCTCGCTGAAATCCAGCCTCGGGTAATCCACCTTCGGCAGCACCGGTTGCCCACGTGCCACGCTGTCCAGGAACGGTGCCTGCAGCGTGGCCGGCCAGCTGGTCAGGCCCAGCAGGCGGATGCCCCCCACAGCCTCGACCAGGCGCGCATCGAGCGCTGCATGGTGGGCCACGTCACGGTCCAGCGTCGCGGTCGGTTCCATGGGCGGACTATAGCGCTCTGCTGTGTCCGGCGCTGCGCGCCGCCGCCCGAGCATCGGCTCGGGCGCTACAGGGAATGATTCCACCGCGAACCAAGTGTAGAGCCGAGCCTATGCTCGGCTGCCTTGTTACCGCCTACGCGGCTTGCTCGCCGGGCGGAACTGCTGGCCCTTGCCCTTCCTGCCACCACGCTCCTGCGCGGTCTCGGCCTGGCGAACCGCCAGCTTGGCGGCGGCGGCGGCCACTTCTTCCTTCAACTTGAAGTAGTTCAGCAGGCGGCTCTCTTCGATCTCGCCGGCCTCGATCGCGGCACGTACCGCACAGCCCGGTTCCTGCTGGTGCTTGCAGTCATTGAAACGGCACTGTGCGGCCAGCGCTTCGATATCGGCGAAGCCGCCTTCCGACAGCGTCTCTTCACCGGTCGGCTTCAGCTCGCGCATGCCGGGGGTGTCGATCAGGCAGGCGCCCGTCGGCAGCGGCATCAGCGCGCGATGGGTGGTGGTGTGTCGTCCGCGCGAATCGTTGGCACGCACCGCGTTGGTCTTCATCCGCTGCTCGCCGAGCAGCGTGTTGGTCAACGTGGACTTGCCGGCACCGGACGAGCCCACCAGCACCACGGTGCGGCCCGGGCCCAGCCACGGTTGCAGCACGGCAACGCTGTCGGCATCCAGGCCATTGATCGCATGCAGCGCGATGCCCTGCATCTCCAGCTCTTCCAGCACCGCCAGCGCATCCTCGCTGTATTCGGTCTGGTCGGCCTTGGTCAGCACCACCACCGGTTCGGCACCGCCACCGCCGACCAGCAGCAGGTAGCGCTCGATGCGGCGCGGATTGAAGTCAGCGTCCAGGCCACAGACGATGAACACCGTATCGATGTTGGCCGCGATCACCTGCTGGTGGTAGTGCTCACCTGCGGCACCACGCTTGATCGCGGTGCGCCGTGGCAGCAGGGCGACGATGCGGATGCCATCGAGCAGCACCCAGTCGCCCACCGCCGGCCGCTCATGGCTGGGGAAGCGCGGGCGCTGCCATTCGGGCAGCGACTCGGCCTTGATCGATGCATCCGGGCCATCGGCCACCACGTAGTGGGTGCGGTGCTGTTCGATCACCCGTGCCGGGCGGGCCTGCGGGTGCGCGGCCATCGCGGCCTGCCAGTCGGCCTGCTGTGGCGGGCCCGGCCAGGGCCAGCCGATGGTCTGCAGGGCGATGAAATCGGGGGTCTGGGTCATCGCCGCCATTCTACCTGTGCCAGCGCCCTGCCAGCCCAGCAGTGACGGGCCCGGAGCCCTTGCCATGCAGTGCAGCAATTCCGGTAGGATGGAAGCCCCATGCCTTTTGACGGCCCAGCTCCCATGTCCACCACCTCGCCCAAGCCCCTGGCCATCCGCGAGCGCCTTTCCGAAGTGCGCTACGAAATCCGCGGAGAACTGGCGCGGCGAGCCCGGGAGCTGGAGGCGCAGGGCCGCAAGCTGATCAAGCTCAACATCGGCAACCCGGGCGCTTTCGGCTTCCGCGCGCCGGAGCACCTGCAACGCGCGATCGCCGACGACATGGGCCGCACCGACCCATACACCCACCAGCAGGGCCTGCCGGTGGCGCGCGAAGCCATCGCCAGCTACTACGCCCGCCGTGGCGCGCCCGATGCGCACCCGGACCGCGTCTTCCTCGGCAACGGCGTCAGCGAGCTGATCGACCTGTCACTGCGTGCGCTGCTCAACCCGGGCGACGAAGTGCTGGTGCCCTCGCCCGACTACCCGCTGTGGTCGGCTTCGACCATCCTCAACGATGGCCGGCCGGTGTACTACCGCTGCGCGCCGGAGAACGGCTTCCAGCCGGACCCGAGCGAGATCGAGACGCTGGTCTCTTCGCGCACCCGCGCCATCGTGCTGATCAATCCGAACAATCCCAGCGGCGCCAGCTACCCGCGCGAACTGCTGGAGCGCGTGGTGGAAATCGCGCGCCGCCACAACCTGCTGCTGCTGGTCGATGAGATCTACGACCAGATCCTGTACGACGACGCGGTGTTCCAGCCGGTCGCGCCGCTGGCCGGTGATCATCCATGCCTGACCTTCAGTGGCCTGAGCAAGGTGCACCGCGCCTGCGGCTGGCGTGTGGGCTGGGCCCACCTCAGCGGTGACGATGCCCGCCTGGGCGACTTCCGCGCCGCGCTGGACCTGTTGGGCGCACTGCGCCTGTGCGCCAACGTGCCGGGCCAGTACGCCATCGAGGCGGCGGTGAACGGTCCGGACACCATCTCCGAGCTGTGCACGCCGGGCGGCCGCCTGTATGAAACCCGCCGCGCGGTGATCGAGGCCTGCGAAGCCAGCGAGCACCTGTCACTGGTCGCGCCGGCCGGCGCGCTGTATGCGTTCCCGGCCGTGGTCGGTGCCGCTGCGAAGGGCTTCGACGACCACGATTTCGCGCTGGACCTGATGAACAACGAAGGCGTGCTGGTGGTGCCGGGCTCAAGCTTCAACGTGCCCTACCGCCATCATTTCCGCGTGACCCTGATGCCGGAAGCTTCGGTGATGCGCGATGTGTTCGCCCGCATCGACCGCGTGCTGGCGCGGCGTGCCGAGGATGCGACCAAGGTCGTGCCGCTGAAGCCGCGCCGTTCGGTGGCCTGAGCCGTGGCATTGTCCTACCTGGCGCTGGGCGATTCGTACACCATCGGTGAAGCGGTTGCAGTCGAAGGCCGCTGGCCGCACCAGCTGGCCGCCGCCCTGCGTGCGCAGGGCATCGACCTGTCCAACCCGCAGACCATTGCGACCACCGGCTGGACCACTGACGAGCTCGATGCGGGTATCGACGCGACCGCACCGCAGGGTCCGTTCGATTTCGTCAGCCTGCTGATCGGCGTCAACAACCAGTACCGCGGGCGTCCTCTGGACGAATACCGCAGCCAGTTCCAGGCCCTGCTGCAGCGGGCGATCAGCTTCGCCGGCGGTGATGCCGGCCGCGTGCTGGTGCTGTCCTTCCCCGATTGGGGTGCCACCCCGTTCGGTGTCGGCAGTGGCCGCGACCTGGCCGCGATCGAGATCGAGACCGACGAATTCAATGCCGCCGCCGAGGTGATCAGTACCCGGCACGGCGTAGCCTTCGTCGACATCACCGACATCAGCCGCGCGCAGGGCGAAGACCCGACGATGATCGCCGAGGACGGCCTGCATCCTTCAGCGCGGATGTACGCGCTGTGGAGCGTACGCGCCCTTCCGGTGGCCACGCATCTGCTTGGCGGCACGGGCTGAAGCGATGGACGGTACGCCACGGAACGGCCCGCCCCTGCCCTGTACTCCCCTGACGTCCCCGCAGGCGCGCTTGATCGCCGAAGCGTTCCGCCCGGCGCAGGCCTGGGGCAGCCGCCGCGACTACTACTACACCCGCGGCAAGCTCGGCAGCGATCCGCTGTACGACGGCGTGCTGCAGCATCTGCCTGACGACGGACAGCCGGTGCTGGACCTCGGCTGCGGGCTGGGCCTGTTCGCCCATGTACTGCGCCAGCGCGGCGGCACCCAGCGCTACCTGGGCGTGGACGTGGATGCGGGCAAGATCGCCCGCGCGCAACGTGCCGCCGTCGAGCTGCATGACGTGCGCTTCGACTGCGTGGACGTGCAGGCGCCGCTACCGGCGCAGGCCGGGCACGTCCTGCTGCTGGACGTGCTGCAGTACCTGGACGCGGACCCACAGCAGGCACTGCTGCGCGCGGCCAGTGCACGGGTGGCCCCCGGCGGCTGCCTGCTGCTGCGCACGCCGCTGGCCACCGGCGATGGCCGCGACCGCACCACGCGGGTGGCGGACCGGCTGGCCTGGCTGGTCGGCTGGATGGGCACACGCCCGCGCCACTATCCCGATCCACGGGTACTGCAGACAACGCTTGCCGAAGCGGGATTGCAGGTGACCGCCCCCCGGCCGCTGCATGGGCGTACGCCGTTCAACAGCTGGCTGCTGGTGGCACGCCGGAACCTGTAGCGCCGGGCCATGCCCGGCGAGCGCAGCGGCACCTGTGGCATCCGCCGGGCATGGCCCGGCGCTACCGCATACGTATCAGCCGGTAGGCAGCTGCGCCTTCAGCCCGCGTTCGTCCAGCGCCTGCAGCACGCGCGCGATGATCACCAGGTTGTGGCCGTGGGCGGCGCCTTCATGCAGCAGCACGATGGCGCCCGGACGCAGGTCCGGCAGCAGCCGGTCGAGCACGCCCTGCGCCGTGCAGCCGATACCGTCGAAGCCGCGCGCGCTCCAGCCGACCCGGACCAGGCCCAGCCGCTTCAACACCGGCGCCACGAACGGGTTGGTCATGCCCACCACCGAGCGATACCAGCGCACCGGATGCCCGCTCAGGGCCTGCAATGCATGCTGGCAGCCTTCGATCTCGGCGCGCATCGCAGCCGGTCCCAGCCGCCAGAAGCGGGCCTGCGGGTGGCTGAGACTGTGATTGCCGAGATCGTGGCCACGGCGCAGGATCTCGGCCACCAGTTCCGGCTGCGCCAGCGCACGGTCCCCCACCAGGAAGAAGGTCGCACGCGCCTGGTGGCGGTCCAGGAGGTCGAGCACGGCACGGGTTTCCGGGCCGGGGCCGTCATCGATCGTCAGCCAGACACTGTTGCCAGCGTCCGGCACCCGGCTCAATACCGGCGCGTAGAAACGGCTGTTGGGCAGGAATATCGGCACCATGAACAGCGCGTGGCTGGCCACCATCAGCGGCAGGGCCCAGTGCCAGCCTGCCAGTACCCATACCAGGATCACGGCCAACTGCGACGCCACCAGCCAGGGCAGCCAGCGCCAGGGCCGGGTCGGGATGCGATTCAATGTTCCTGCGTTGCTCATCCCCCATGATGCCATGGGGGGTAGAATTGATGATTCGAATTCCCGGAACCCCGACGTCCATGTCCCTCGATCCCGCCCTGCGTTCGCGCATCGAATCCATCCTCAACGCCAACCGCGTCGTGCTGTTCATGAAGGGCCAGCCGTCGATGCCGCAGTGTGGCTTCTCGGCCAAGGCCGTGGGCGCGCTGCAGGACCTCGGTGTCGAGTTCGCCCACGTCAACGTGCTGGCGGACCAGGAAATCCGTGAAGGCATCAAGGCCTACGGCGACTGGCCGACCATCCCGCAGCTGTACATCGACGGCGAACTGGTCGGCGGCAGCGACATCGTGCTGCAGATGGCCGCCAGCGGCGAACTGAGCAGCGTGCTGGGCCTGGCCGCACCGGACCGCACCCCGCCGAGCATCACCGTCACCCCGGCCGCTGTGGAAATGCTCAAGGGCGCGCTGGCCGACGCCCCGGGCGCTGCCCTGCAGCTGACCATCGACGCCGGCTTCCAGCCGAACTTCCAGCTGGCCCCGCATGACGAAGGCGCGATCGCTGCCGAGTCCAATGGCCTGCGCGTGCAGTTCGACCTGTCCAGCGCCCGGCGCGCCAACGGCATCACCATCGACTGGGTGGACGACATCCGCGGCAAGGGCCTGGCGATCGACAACCCGAACGCGCCGAAGCCGGTACAGGAAATCAGCGTGCGTGATGCCGACGACCTGGTGCGCGCCGGCAACATCACCCTGGTGGACGTGCGCCCGGCCGACGAGCGCGCCATCGCAGCCGTCGGCGTGCCGTTCAGGAGCTTCGACGGCAACGGCCGTGCGGAGCTGGAAGCCCTGCCGAAGGACACCGCTCTGGCCTTCATGTGCCACCACGGCGGCCGCAGCGCACAGGCTGCCGAGCAGTTCCGTGCACTGGGCTTCACCAAGGTGTTCAACGTCACCGGCGGCATCAATGCCTGGTCCGAAGACGTCGACAACGGCGTGCCGAAGTACTGATCCGCACTGAAAAAGGGGACGGAGGGGATTAAGTCGTTTGTGCCATAAACGTCTTAATCCCCTCCGTCCCCTTTTTCTTAGCCGGCAAACCCGCCTTCGGCCAGGTAATCCAGCTCTTCCGCCGTGGGCAAGCGACCGAGCACGGCATTGCGATGCGGGAAGCGCCCGAAGCGGCGGATGATGTCGCGGTGCAGTTCGGCGTACTGCAGGTACTCCTTGTCACCCAGCACGTCGAACATCGCCACCGAACGGTCCTGGTCCATCGGATCCTCGGAGTGCTCGAACGGCAGGTAGATGAAGGCGCGCAGCTTCGGTACCAGCTGCAGGTCCAGGCCTTCCTCGATGGCGCGCATGGCGTAGTGCCGGGCCAGGCCATCGGTGGCGTAGGAATGGGCGGTCCCACGGAAGCAGTTGCGCGGGAACTGGTCCAGCAGCAGCATCAGCGCCAATGCCCCTTCGGCACTGCCCAGCCAATGCTCACGCCCGCGCGAAGCGGCGGCGAAATGCTCATCCAGAAACAACTGGCGGAACTGCGCGTCGAACGCGTCGTCGCGGGCGAACCACTTCGCAGGGCCCGCCTCCTTCCAGAATTCCACCACTTGCGCGGCAACGTCCATTACCTACTCCCAGGCCCGGACGCCCCGCGCCCGGCCTTCATCATCATTCGTCGAAGCGCAGGTGGCGGACCGACTTGCCGTTGCGCCGGATAAGCTTAAGCGCCTCGATACCGATCTGGATATGGTTTTCCACGAACTGGGAGCTGACCTTGGCATCGGAGGCTTCGGTCTTGACCCCATCGGGGATCATCGGCTGGTCCGAGACCAGCAGCAGCGCGCCACTGGGGATGTGGTTGGCGAAGCCGGCGGCGAACACCGTGGCCGTTTCCATGTCGATGGCCATGCAGCGCATCGCCCGCAGCCGCTCCTTGAAGCCCTCGTCGTGTTCCCACACCCGGCGATTGGTGGTGTAGACCGTGCCGGTCCAGTAGTCGTGGCCGAGGTCGCGGATCATGGTCGAAACCGCACGCTGCAGGGCAAAGGCCGGCAGGGCCGGGACTTCCGGCGGCAGGTAATCGCCCGAGGTACCCTCGCCACGGATCGCGGCGATCGGCAGCACCAGGTCACCCAGCTGGTTCTTGCGCTTGAGGCCACCGCACTTACCGAGGAACAGCACCGCCTTGGGCATCACCGCCGACAGCAGGTCCATGATGATCGCGGCATTGGGGCTGCCCATGCCGAAGTTGATCATGGTGATGCCATCGATGGTGGCACTGGCCATCGGCCGGTCCAGGCCGATGACCGGCGCGCCGGTCAGCTCGGAGAACGTATGCAGGTAGCCCCCGAAGTTGGTCAGCAGGATGTGCTGGCCGAACTGGTCCAAGGGCACGCCGGTATACCGGGGCAGCCAGTTGTCGACGATTTCCTGCTTGCTCTTCATGGGCGGTCCGGTACGGCGGGGGACCGGGTATTTTCAGCCACCCGGCCGGTGCCGTCGAGCTACCGTCGGCAGGCCTGTGAAGAAGGTCACTTGGCAAGCCCGCCGCCTCCGGGCTAGCGTCGGCGGTTGGACCAGGCTGCAAGGGGAACTGCATGGCATCGACGTTGTTGCGCGCTGGGGTAGCCCTGGCACTGCTTTCATTGAGCACGGCTCCGGCGGTGGGCGCCTCGCGCTTCGTCGCCGATCCCTACCCCAGCACCTACCAGGCCCATCCTGATGCGCCGGTACTGATCCAGAACGCCACGGTGCTGACCGGTACCGGCCAGCGCCTGGACAACGCCGATGTGCTGCTGCGCGACGGCCGCATCGCCGCCGTCGGTCACCAACTGCAGGCCGATGCCGGTGTCACCCGCATCGATGCGCAGGGCAAGTGGGTCACCCCCGGGCTGATCGACGTGCATTCGCATCTGGGTGTATACCCCAGCCCCGGCGTCGGCGCGCACAGCGACGGCAACGAGATGACCGCACCGGTCACCGCCAACGTCTGGGCCGAACACTCGGTGTGGCCTCAGGACCCAGGCTTCGCCACGGCACTGGCCGGCGGCGTGACCAGCATGCAGGTGCTGCCCGGCTCGGCCAACCTGGTGGGTGGCCGCGGCGTGACCCTGAAGAACGTCCCGGCCATCACCTACCAGGCGATGAAGTTCCCCGGCGCACCATGGGGCCTGAAGATGGCCTGCGGCGAGAACCCCAAGCGGGTCTATGGCGAAGGCAAGGGCGTGACCCCGGCCACGCGCATGGGCAACGTGGCCGGCTACCGTGCCGCCTTCATCGACGCCGCCGACTACATCGCCAAGAACAAACCCAAGCCGGCCAAGCGCAAGGGATGGTTCGGCAGCGACAAGGGCGACAGCGCCGGGGATGCAGGCGGCAAGCGCGATCTCAAGCTGGACACGCTGGCCGGCGCCATCGAAGGCGACATCCGCGTGCACATCCACTGCTACCGCGCCGACGAGATGGCCACCATGCTCGACCTGGCCAAGGAATTCGGCTTCAAGGTGGCCGCTTTCCACCACGGTGTGGAGGCCTACAAGCTGGCCGACCGGCTGGCCGCCGACGGCGTCTGCGGCGCACTCTGGGCCGACTGGTGGGGCTTCAAGATGGAAGCCTTCGACGGCATTCCCGAGAACATCGCGCTGGTCGACCGGCCGAAGAACAGCTGTGCCATCGTCCATTCCGATTCACCCGAAGGCATCCAGCGCCTGAACCAGGAAGCGGCCAAGGTAATGGCGTCCGCGCGCCGCGCGCGCATGCCGGAGATCACGCCCGAGCACGCCATCACCTGGATGACCGCCAACGCCGCCAAGGCGCTGGGCATCGAGGGCCAGACCGGCACCCTGGAGGCCGGCAAGATGGCCGATGTGGTGGTGTGGAACGGCAACCCCTTCAGTTCGTACGCACTGGCTGAGCAGGTCTTCATCGACGGCCGGCGGCTGTATGACCGCGGCGCGCCGGCGAGCACGCCGCGTTCTGATTTCCAGCTTGGCCAGGAGGTGCGCTGATGGTGGTGCTCAAGCAGTTGACGCAGTCTGCCGCGAAGGGCAGCCGAGCATGGTTCGGCGCTACTGTCATGGTGCTGGCCTGCATCTCCGCATCCGCACAGGCACAGGACCTGCTGGTGCGCAACGCGACGGTGCATACGGCCAGCGCGCGCGGCAGCCTGCAGAACGCGGACGTGCTGGTGCAGGGCGGCATCATCCGCGCGGTGGGCAACGGCCTGTCAGCGCCTGCCGGCGCCACCGTGATCGAGGCCAATGGCCGCCCCCTGACGCCGGCGCTGTTCGGCGGTATCACCGAAACCGGCATCGAAGAGGTCTCGGGTGAATCGAGCACGGTGGACAGTTCGTTGAAGCTCGGTGAGCAACCACTGCGTCCGGAATTCGACGTCACCCTCGCCTACAACCCGGCCTCGGTGCTGATTCCGGTCACGCGCCTGGAAGGCATCGGCTTCACTGCGTTGGGCGCTGCCACCGGCGGTGGTTTCGTGGCTGGCCAGGGCGGCGTGATGCGGTTGGACGGCAGCGCCGACCCGATCGGCCCGCGCGCCCTGTTCCTGCGCATTGGCGCAGCGGCATCCGAGCTGACCGGGCATTCGCGCGCCGCGCAATGGATGCTGCTGCAGCAGATGGTCGACGAAGCACGCGGACAGGTGGCTGCGGACTCGCCGCATGCGCTGCTGACCCCGGCCGGGCGCCGCACGCTCAGCCGCTATCTGGCCGGCCAAGGCCGCATCGTGGTGGAGGTCGATCGTGCCTCGGACATCCGCCAGCTGCTGCGCTGGGCCGCGCGCGAGAAGGTGAAGATCGCCATCGCCGGTGCCAGCGAAGCGTGGCAGGTCGCGCCGGAGCTGGCCGCCGCACAGGTGCCGGTGTTCGTCGACGTGCTGGCCAACCTGCCGGCCAGCTTCGACCAGATCGGCGCCACCCTGGAAAATGCCGCACGCCTGCAACGCGCCGGCGTGCCGGTGTCGTTCGTGCAGCGCGGCGACGCCACCCACAACGCGCGCAAGATGCGCCAGCTGGCCGGCAACGCGGTGGCCAACGGTTTGCCGTGGGCCGATGGCCTGGCCGGGCTGACCCGGGTGCCGGCGCAGGCGTTCGGGGTGGCCGACCAGATCGGCAGCATCGAGCCGGGCAAGCGTGCCGACCTGGTGCTGTGGGAGGGCGACCCGCTGGATGTGGCGCACTACGCCGAACAGGTCTGGCTGGGCGGCCGTGCGATGCCGATGCGCTCGCGCCAGACCGAACTGCGCGACCGCTACCTGCAGCGCAACGCGCAGCCCTGACCGCACACGAGGACACACCGATGGCGACATTGCGCTGGTACTTCGACTTCGTCTCGCCCTATTCCTACCTGCACTGGCAGAAGCTGAAGCAGTTGCCACAGTTCGCGCAGATCCAGACCGTGCCGATCGCCTTCGGTGCGGTGCTGCATCACCTGGGCAACCTCGGGCCGGCCGAGATTCCGGCCAAGCGCCGCTTCATCTACCGCCAACTGCTGTGGACCGCACAGGCCGAGGGCACACCACTGCGGTTCCCGCCCGGCCATCCGTTCAACCCGCTGTCCGCCCTGCGCCTGTGCCTGGCCGCCGGCGCCAGCGTGCAGGCCGTGGACGTGCTGTTCGACTGGATCTGGCGCGACGGCAACGCGGCCGACAGCGCCGAAGCCCTGCGCGAACCCGGCGCACGGCTGGGCATCGAGGATGTCGCATCCGCCATCGCCGACCCGGCGGTGAAGGAGCAGCTGCGGCGCAACACAGAGGCCGCGATCGCGGCCGGCGTGTTCGGGGTACCCACCCTGGCCATCGGCGACGACCTGTTCTGGGGCAACGACGCGCACCCGCTGATGGCAGCGGTGCTGGCCGATCCGGACCTGCTGCGGCAGCCCGAATGGCAGCGCTTGGCCAACCTGCCGGTGGCGGTGCAGCGCAGTCGCTGAACAGGGCGTGGCGCGTTTCCCTCGCGCGCCGCGCTGGGATTTGAGATAGATTTCACGTTTCCGAACCTACAACCGCCCTGGAGGGGGAGCCGCGGATGCGCATCGGAATCGTCGTCGACTCGGCCTGCGACCTGCCGCCGGACTTCATCGCCACACACAACATCGTGCTGCTGCCGATCACCGTACGCATCGGCGAAGCCGTGCTGGCCGATCACCGCGATGAGCAGGCCACGCTGAGCTTCCTGCACGCGCACGTGGCCGAGCACGGCGCTGAAGCGGAGACCATCCCCTTCAGCGTCAACCAGATCCGCGACCTGTTCCTGCAGCAGCTGGTGATCGATTACGACCACGTGTTCTGCATGACCATCACCAAAACCCGCAGCCCGATCCATGACAACGCGCTGCAGGCCAGCTTCGCCATCCTCAACGACTACAAGCCGGTGCGTCAGGCAGCGGGCTACAACTCACCGTTCGCGCTGCGCGTGCTCGATACCCAGAACCTGTTCGCTGCCCAGGCGGTAACGGCGGTGGAAGCGGTGCGCCTGCGCGACAGCAACGCCAGCGTGCAGCAGATCCGCGAACGATTGGAGGAACTGGCGGGCAACGTGCATGGCTACATGGTTACCCGCGACCTGTACTACATGCGCGCACGTGCGCGGCACAAGGGTGACCGCAGTGTCGGCCTGCTCAGTGCGGCGCTGGGCAGCGCACTGGACATCAAACCGGTGCTGCATGGCTACCGCGGCGAGACCGGGCCGGTCGCCAAGATCAAAGGCTTCGACAACGCCGTGCAGAAGCTATTCGCGGTGGTCGGCCAGCGCGTGCGTGCCGGGCTGATGACACCGACGGTGTGCGTCAGCTACGGCGGTGAGCTGGACGAGCTGCGCACCCTGCCCGGCTACGCCCAGTTGAAGGAGGTCTGCGCCGGCCACGGCGTGGCCGTGTACGAATCGGTGATGAGCCTGACCGGCATGGTCAATGTCGGCAAGGGCGCGGTCACCGTGGGCTTTGCCGATGGGCCACATCGGTTTGAATGAAGGCCAACCGTGGCGGGAATCTGCACATCGATTCCACCACGACTGTGCCAGCCTTGCCGCACTTCAAGGAGAACTCCATGCCTGCGCAGTACCACATCAGCTTGCCCGATCCCTCCAAGGCCCGCGGCAACGACCCTGACCTGTCCTTCCATTCGCAGGGCGCCGCCGGCTTCGCCGAGGAACTGCAGGACGCGCTGCGCAGCGGCGCGCTGTTCGAGCGCTGGAAGGCCAAGCAACCCGACCCGGATGCGGTGGAACCGCAGTGGGGCGTGACCGATCCGGATGCCACCGTGACCGGCGAACAGAAGGATCTGCGCATCAACCTGGTGGCGACCACCCGCATCGACAGCGACGTGTTCAAGCAGCGCCTGCGCCTGCTGGCCGGCAGCCACTGGGAACTGCGCGACGTGCGTTGAGGCACCCGCCCGCCGGGCATGGCCCGGCGCTACCGTGCCCGTGTCGTGATCGACCCGGTGCCGATGACCATGCTCTGGTAGACGCCAACCTTGGTTGGCGCTTGCACAAACGGCTGCCAACCAAGGTTGGCCACTACTGACGCGCCGCCGGACATGGCCCGGCGCTTCCGAGGGCTGCTCCGGTAGATGCCAACCCTGGTTGGCGCTTTCCAACCCGCCGCGCATGTGGCTGGCACACTGTGGGAATGAGAAACAGAGATGCCATCACCCGGCCGGGTACGCGCGGCGAGAAGAAGCTGCGCGATGCCCCACGCCGACTACGCGACCTGCAGCATTGGGCTGACTGCTTCAGTGGTGCGTTTCCCTCGCCAGAGGAGTTGGGCAGTCAAGCTCGCTACTGGAACTACAAGGTTCCGACCCGAGCCGGTCTGATCGAAGGCCCGGCCGCCACCCTGAGAATCCAGCGTGCCTGCGCCCAATCGCTCATCAGCGCCTGCGCAAATCTGATCCAGTCGCGGCCCGCTTCACAAGCTACTGTGCGGGTAACCTGCTGCATCGCCCAGCCAGGGATGTTCTCCAGCGAGATTTGCCTTTACCTGGACGAAGCGTACTTCCAGGGCCACGTCGCCTCGACAGCGGATGGCCAGGTCACCGCCATCACCTCGCGCAGTCTTTCCGCCGAATGGCAGCTCGTCCTACCCCAAGGCGTTGAGGAGCGAGGTGTGCAGGTCAGCATTCCTCCCACCGACCACGATGACGGTCTGGAACAGGAATACTGGTTTTACGGCGAGGTAGCGGACGGGCGTTGATGCGTCCACCGGGTCCACAGCACGTGGCCCAGCGCACGACGGGCTCTGGTAGACGCCACCCTTGGTTGGCGCTCCAAAAAAGCTGCCAACCAAGGTTGGCAACTACCGACGAACCGCCGGGCATGGCCCGGCGTTTCCCTATCGCTACCAGCCACCGCCCAGCGCGCGGTACAGCTCCACCCGCGCGATCGCGGCGGCGGCCTGGCTGTTGGCCAGTGCGGCCTGGTTGTCCAGTGCGATGCGCTGGGTGGTCAGCACGTCCAGCATGTCGACCACGCCGGCCTGGTACTGCCGGCGCGCCGCACCGAGCGCGGTCTCGCTTTCGTCCACTGCCACGTGCAGCTGCACGGTGCGCTGCTGTTCGGCGGCGTAGCCATCGATGGCGTCGTCCACTTCATGCCAGGCCTGCAGCACCGTGCGCTGGAACTGCAGCGACGACTGTTGCTGCTGCAGCTTGCTCAACGCAAGGTTGGCCTTGAGCCTGCCGCCCTGGAAGATCGGCAGGCTGATCGACGGCCCGATGCTGAAACGGTGTGCGTTCCAGCCATCCAGATCATCCAGCTGCTTGGCCTGGAAGCCAGCGTCGCCATTCAAGGTGATACGCGGCAGGAAACTGGCCTTGGCCACGCCGATGCCGGCCGTTGCGGCATGCAACGCCGCTTCGGCGCGACGGATGTCAGGGCGACGCTCGGCCAGTTCGCTGGGCAGCCCCACCGCCACGGCCGGCAGTGCGGGCCAGTCACGGCATGCATTCTGCAGCTGCGCATCCAGTGCCTGCGGAGGCTGCGCCAGCAGGAACGCCAGTGCATTGCGCAGCTGCGATTCACGATGCCGCAGCGGCGCGATGCGTGCCTGCAGCGATGCCACCTGCGCGGACGCGCTGGACACCTGCAGCGTGCTGGCCACGCCCTGGCGTTGGCGTGCTTCGGTCAGGCGCTTGATGTCGTGGGCGATGCCGAGGTTGTCCTCGGTGATCGCCAGCAGCTGCCGCGTCGCGCGCAGCTGCAGATAATCACGCGCGGTTTCCGCCAGCAGCGCGATGCGCACTGCGTGTGCATCCTCCTCGGCCATCTGCACGCGTGCATCGGCGGCTTCCACCTGGCGGCGCACCCGTCCCCACAGATCCAGTTCCCAGCTCAGGCCGATGCCGGCCTGGAACAGCCCATAGTCATCACGACCGCCGTTGCCGGACGGATCGTTCAAGCCCACCTCGCTGTTGCGTGCGCGTGCGCCGCTGGCGGTTGCGCTGACGCTGGGCAGACGGTTGGCGGCGCTGATGCCACGCGCGGCGCGGCTCTGCTGCACGCGGTTGGCCGCCAGCTGCAGGTCCAGGTTGGCCTCCAGCACCTGGCTGGCCAGCTGTCCGAGCAGTGGGTCGTCGAAGCCGGCCCACCAGGCGGCGTCCTGATCGATCGCGTTGCCCGCGACGGCCTCGCCCTGCCAGTGACTGGGCAGTTCCGCCTGAGGACGTACGAAGTCCGGACCCATCGTGCAGGCAGCCAGGGCCGTGCACAGGCTGGCCGCAACGAAGGTGCTGCGGAACAAGGCAACTGCGCTCATGCGCCCTCCCCGGCCGCATGGCCCGGACTGTGCTTCACGCTCTGCGCGCGCGCGCGGCTGCCCAGGTCGACACTGGCTTCCACCGACATGCCGGCACGCAGCTGGTCCAGCAGCGACTGGCCCGGCTCCAGCACGATCTTCACCGGAATACGCTGCACCACCTTGGTGAAGTTGCCGGTGGCATTCTCCGGTGCGACAGCGGCGAAGGTGACGCCGGTGGCCGGCGCGATGCTGTCGATGTGCCCGCGCAGTGGCTTGCCCGGGAACACGTCCACCTTCAGTTCGACCTGCTGGCCGGCCTGCATGCGGGTCATCTGTGTTTCCTGGAAGTTGGCGACCACGAAGGCACGCTTCAGCGGCACCACCGCGGCCACCGGTGTACCCGGGGTCAGGTAGGCACCTACGCGCACTGCTCGACGACCGACCACGCCGTCGATCGGTGCACGCAGCACGGTGTGCGACAGATCCAGTTCTGCGCGGGCCTGCGCCGCTTCCGCGCGTTGCACCGCGGCCTGCGCAGCCTGCACACCGGCGGTCAGGATGTCGGTGCGCTGGCGCGCGGTCGACAGCGCCGCCTGGCCCTGCTGCAGGTGGGCACTGGCCACGGCCTGCTTCGACTGCGCCTGCTGCGCGTTCTGCACGGTTCCGGCGCCGTCACGGGCCAGTTCGCGGTAGCGCTGCTGGTCGGCACTGGCCAGGGTCAGTTCGGAACGGCTGACATCGACACTGGCCCTGGCCTGCGCGATCAGCGAATCCTGCTGGGCCAGTGCGGCCTGTGCGTTGGCGAGCTGTGCGCGGGCATTGGCAAGGTCGGCACGGGCCGCCTGCAGGGCGACCTGGTAGTCACGGTCGTCGATGCGGGCCAGCACGTCGCCGGCCTTCACCGACTGGTTGTCCTCCACCTCCACGGCACTGACGAAGCCGGGAATTTTCGGAGCCACCAGGGTGTAGTCGGCCACCACGTACGCATTGTTGGTGCTCTGGTGGCCAGAGTCGCGCAGCAGCAGCCAGGCGCCGATGGCCAGGGCCAGTACGCCCAGGCCCAGGCCGGTGTGGAGAGTGGTTCGATTGATCGTCATGAGGGGTTCCTGCGAAAGGTTCAGGCCACGGCACGTGGCGGGTGGATGCGGGTGGGCATCCAGGCAATGAGGGGAATGAAGGCCAGCGCCACCAGTGCGACCACCCAGTACAGGTCGGCCGAGGTCAGCGCCTGCACCTGTGCATGCAGGCGCGCGCCGAGCTGCGGGCCATCGGCCAGCCACGGTTGCTCGCCCAGGCGGTCGACCAGCACGGTGGAATGGAAATGACGGCGGCCCTGGGCGACGGCATCCAGTACGCCGCTGGCGAGCACCGCAGCGAAACCCTTGACCGTGTTGAACCACGCCGAGGCAAATGGGCCGTCCTGCGGCGCCAGGCCGCCGGTGGCCAGCATCAGTAGCGGCAGCACTGCCATGGGTTGTGCGAACACCTGCAGCAGCTGCACCCACAGGAAGTTGTCACGGATCCAGGCCACGTCCAGGTGCGAGCCCAGCCAGCAGGCCAGCGCCAGCATCACCAGGCCGGTGGCCTGCACCCAGCGGCAATCCACCGCGCGGATGTTCAGCAGCGCCGCCACCAGCGGCAGCGCGATCACCTGCGGCAACGCCACCCACAGCAGCATCGGTGCGGTCTGCAACGGCCGGTAGCCCTGCACGCTGGCCAGGAAACCGGACGGGATCGAGATCACCGCCAGCAACACGAACAGCACGCCGCCCAGCGTCACCAGTGAGTAGCTGAGATTGCGGTTGGCCAGCAGTTGCAGCTTGAAGAACGGCAAGGGGTGGAACCATTCATTGATCATGAACAGCACCATCAGGCCGGCGCCCCCCCCGATCATCAGCGTGATCATCGACGAGTCGAACCAGTTCAGGCGCGGGCCCTGCACCAGGCCCAGTACCAGCAGCACCAGCGCTGGCAGGCCGAGCAGCAGGCCGACCGTATCGAACTGGGCGAAGCGTTCCAGCCTCAGCGGGTCCTGTGGCAGGCCCCAGCTGACCATCGCCATGGCGGCCAGGCAGTACGGCACGATCTGCCAGAACGCCCAGTGCCAGCCCACCTGCTCGACCCAGAACGCGGCCAGCGGCGTGCCCATGCTCGGGCCGAACGTCGCCGTCAGCGCGTACCCGGCCAGGCCGTACAGCTTGATGCCCGGCGGCAGGAAGCGCAGCGCCACGCTCATCAGCAACGGCGGCAGTGCACCACCGCACAGGCCCTGCAATGCACGCAGCAGCAGGAACACCTGCAGGTTCGGGGCAAGCGGGCACAGCACGCCCAGCACCATGAACCCACCGATCATCGCCAATGCGAAGCGACGCAGCGAGAAGGTGGCGGCGCACCACGGTGCGAACGCCATCGCGCTGACCGACATCGCGCTGTAGAGGGCGACGACCCAGCTGCCGTCGTCGACGCTGAAACCCATCGCGCCACGGATGTCGGCCAGGGCGACCTTGGTGATGTTCTCGTTGAAGCCCGACACCAGCACCGCCAGCAGCACGCCACACAGGCCGACCAGAATGCGGCGATCGAGCCCGGGGGTGGCGGCAGGACGGGGCGCTGCGGCGGCCGGGACAGCGGCGGCCGGCGTACTCATCGCCGGGCACCGATCCGTGCAGTGCACGGCATGTTGGGGGTCATTGGAATGCGCTCAGTGAAACTCCGGGGAGCGCAGTCTAGGGAGCCGGTACCCTGTGAAAAATGGCGTCGCCGGCATCCCAGGCGTGCGCCGGGCGCACGCGTGCAGATGTCAGCGCGAGGCCTCCCCTGCGCTTTCGCACATGGTCTTGATCGAGCGCCGCAGCCACTGGTGCGCGGCGTCGTTGTCCAGGCGCGGATGCCAGGCCTGCACGATGGCCGCGGTCCGCACCGGAATCGGCAGCGGGAACAGGCGCAACGGCAGGCGCATGTTGACGATCCGCTCCAGCATCACGCTTGGCATCTGCGGCAGGATCAGGTCCGATTCGGCCGCCGCGAAGATCGCACCGTGGAAGGTCGGGCTGATCAGCGCCACGCGACGCTGCAGGCCGAGCGTGGCCAGGTCATCATCGATCGGCCCACGTGGCAGGCCACGGCGCGACACCGCGATGTGGTCGCACGCGGCAAAGCGCTCGGCACTGATCTCCTCGTCGAACAGTGGATGGTCTTCGCGCGCTGCGCCCATGAACGAGGTACTGAACAGGTTCTGCACCTTGGTATCGGGCGCATGCTTGCCGGCCGTGCTGATGTACAGGTCGATCCGGCCCTGTGCCATCGCATCGTCGTCGGTATCGCCCTCGGGCACGAAGCGCAGCACCGCGCGCGGCGCCTGCTGGCGGAACAGTTCACGCAGGCGTCCGCCGAATCCACCGATGAAGACATCATTGGCGCGGACATTGAAGGTGCGCTCCAGGGTGCGCAGGTCGATCTCGCGACCGGCATTGAAGACGCGGTGGGCCTGCTCGATCACGTCGCGGACCTGCTCACGCAGCTGCAGGGCGCGCGGCGTGGGCGCCAGCCCGCGGCCGGCACGCACCAGCACCGGGTCGCCCAGGGCGGTGCGGATCCGGCCCAGGGTACGGCTCATCGCCGGCGCGCTCAGGTTCATCCGCCGCGCGGCGGCGGCCACGCTGCATTCGTCAATCAGCACGTCCAGTGCCAGCAACAGGTTCAGGTCCGGCAGGGGCATGACAGTCTCCGGTAAATCAGATGACTCTACGGCACCTGTAACCACCATGGATTGCGTTCTACGCATTCATTGACTGCCGCGCACGGCATGGGTGCGCGCGATGACATCGGCGACCATCCCCGGCCTGCCAAGGAGACATCCATGTTCAATACCCTGCTGGTCGCCCTGGACGGTGGCCCCCAGCACGCGCGCGTGCTGGACCTGGCCGCGGCCATCGCCGGCCCCCGCAGCCGCCTGCACCTGCTGTGCGTGCTCGACCCTGAATTCGCGCTGGCGGCCGATGCCAGCGAAGCCGACCGTATCGAGTACCCGGAAGCCGCCCGCCAGCGCTCCCGCGCCGAGGCGGTGCTGGCCGAAGCCCTGGCCGAGCTGCGCGAGCGCGGCGTCGATGCCATCGCGCAGATCCCCTCCGGCGACCCCGGCGAAGTCATCAGCGACCAGGCCAGGCGCCTGAAGTGCGATCTGATCGTGATCGGCCACCGCCACCTGTCCCGGCTGGAGCGCCTGTTCGAACCCTCGATCGGGCAATGGACCATCGATCACGCCCCCTGCCCCGTGCTGGTGGAAACCCGCGACCCACAACCCTAGCTGCCATGGCCTCCCGTTCCCCCTTGTTTCCCACCCGGGTCAGCTACCGTGCCTTCGGCCGCCAGTTCGGCCGTGGCGAGCAGGCGCTGCTGGCGGCGATACGCCAGCTGCGTGACCCCGATCTCGTAGCCGATGGACTCGCACAGCTGCGCGGCCTCGGCCTTGATCCTGAAGGCTGCGACGCGTTCATCAACCTGCTGCCGCTGCTGGCCGCGCCGACGGCACCGATCGACCTGTTGCCCGCCGGCTCTCCGTTCATTGCCGCCAGCGAACTGGACCTGCTGGTCTGCCTGCTGCGCATCGCACAATGGCGGCATGCGCGCCCGCGCGAAGACGACACGCTGGCACCGTTGCGCCAGCAGCTGGCGCGCTGTGCGATAGCCGTGCAGGCGGCAAAACTGCCGTTGCGACAGCGCTCGTTGTCACCGGTCGGGCTGAGGCTGCTCGATCCCACCGGCTGGCTGCGGCAGCGATGACCCGGCCGCGCCGACCGTGCGCAATCGCGCACAGGGAGCGGCTACCTGGCGCGCTCAGCAATCCATCCTGCCGTGCGCACTGCCTTCGTCGTCGAGCACGTGCGCATGCAGGATCACCTGGTTGCGACCGGCGCGCTTGGCGGCATACAGGCCGGCATCGGCGTCCGCCAGCAACTGATCGGCACTGGCCAGGGCCGGCGGATGCAGGTAGCCCACTCCGATGCTGATACTGACCGACCCTTCCGGCAGCGGCAGCGCTGCCACCGCCTCGCGCAGGCGCTCGGCCAGCGCCAGCACGCCCGAGAGCGGGCTTCCCGGCACGATCACGGCGAATTCCTCGCCGCCATAGCGAGCAACGCTGTCACCACCGCGACCGGCTATGGCCTTCAGCACCCCGGCCACCGCCTGCAGGCAACGATCACCAGCCGGATGGCCGTGCTGGTCGTTGAAGGCCTTGAAGTGGTCGATATCCACCAGCAGCAGGCCCAGCTCGGTGCCGCTGCGCCGTGCGCGATTCCACTCGGACATCAGCCGTGCGTCGAATTCGCGACGGTTGGCCACGCCGGTCAGGCCATCCTGCCGCGCAAGTTGATCCAGTGCTGCCTGGCGTTCCAGAAGATCCGCCTGGAGCAACACGCTGCGCAGGCCGAAACCAAGGGTAGCTACGACGAAGCCCGCGACCGCCAACGGCCGCGCATGATCGACCACCAACGTGCCGACCACCAGCAGCAGCAATGGCAGGATGATCGGACCGGCGGCCTGCACCGTCCGCGCCAGCCTCGGGTGTGCCGCGGTGCCTGTGTCCGGCGCCGTGTCCAGCGCCAGGCAGGCGATCAGCAGAAAAGGTACGTCGATCAGCAGATCGTTGAACGCACCGAATGCATCATCGGATGTGTAATGGTTGATGTAGTAGGCCACCAGCAGATAGGCCAGAGCGTACAGCGCCAGTGCGCGGAAGAATCTACGCCGTTCGGGCACGTCGCCGGCCAGCCATCGCACCACGGCGAACCCGGCGATACACAGATTCTGGATGTCGAACATGCGCTGCATGTTGGACATCGCATGGGCGTCGACCTCGACACGGGCGGCAAACGATGCGGTGTGCACGAAGAACAGCACCCCCAGCAACGCCGCCATCGCCGCGTCGATCAGGCTGATGCTCAAGCGCTCGCGGCGTGCCCGGGCCAGGATGAACACCAGCGGCACGCCATACAGCACGTACAACAACAGGCTGACGCGCGGGGTGAAGTCAGCCCGGCCGGCGCCCAGCGCATCCACCATGTTGAACGTCATGCCGCCGGCCCACAGCAGCAGTGCCATCGCGGTAGCACGCCAGCCCAGAGCGGCGCGGTCACGTTGCGCCCGCACCAGGCACGCGGCAGCGGCCAGCAGCGGCGCACCGGTCAGGAATACGAAAGAGCCTACGCCCGCCGGGCTCGGCCAGAACGCCACGACCAGCCCATGGCAAAGCACGTACAGCATCGCCAGCACTACCGGCATGCATCCCCCCCGATCCGCAAGGCCGTATGGCCGCACCATAGCGCGCCTGTACGCCACAGCGGCGTGATCCACTGCGGCAAAACGACACTCCGCGTGCACCACCAGGGTAGTGCCGGCTGCTGGCCGGCAATCCCAGGGAATCACAGGGCGGCAGGTAGCCGGCCAGCAGCCGGCACCACCGGAACGCCCTCAGCCGTGCAGGGCGCGGGCGTGGTGTGCGATGTGCTCCCCGATGAAACTGGCGATGAAGTAGTAGCTGTGGTCGTAGCCGGGCTGCAGGCGAAGGGTCAGCGGATGGCCGGCGGCATCGCAGGCCTGCTGCAGGCGCTGCGGCTGCAGCTGGGTCTGCAGGAATTCGTCCGCCTCGCCCTGGTCGACCAGCAACGGCAGGCGCTCACGGGCCACGGCGACCAGCTCGCTGGCGTCCCATTGCGCCCAGTCCGCCGGGTTGTCGCCCAGGTAGGCGTGGAAGGCCTTCTGCCCCCACGGCACGTGGCTGGGTGCAACGATCGGCGAGAACGCCGACACGCTGCGGTAGCGCCCCGGGTTGCGCAGCGCGATCACCAGCGCACCGTGACCGCCCATCGAGTGACCGCTGATGCCACGCGCATCGGTGACCGGGAAATTCGCCTCGATCAGTGCCGGCAGTTCCTGTGCCACGTAGTCGTGCATGCGGTAGTGCTTCGCCCACGGCGCACGGGTGGCATTGAGGTAGAACCCCGCCCCCTTGCCCAGGTCATAGCCTTCGGCATCGGCCACGTCATCGCCGCGCGGGCTGGTATCAGGCGCAATGATGATCACACCGTGCTCGGCCGCATAGCGCTGCGCGCCGGCCTTGGTGATGACGTTCTGCTCGGTGCAGGTCAGGCCGCTCAACCAGTACAGCACCGGCAGCGCCTGCGCTTCCGCCTGCGGCGGCAGGTACACGGCGAACTGCATGTCGCAGCCCAGCGTGGTGGAATGATGGCGGTAGACGTCCTGCCAGCCGCCGAAACAGGCGCGGTGTTCAATGCGTTCCATGGTGCTCTCCTGCGCGGCGCGCCAGCGCACGCGTGTTCTGGTAGATGCCGACCCTGGTCGGCTTATCCACGCGCGGCGTGGATGCCTTTGTTGATCCGTTCATCCAGCTGCGCCAGCAGGCGCAGCAATGGTTCGACGCCAGGCTGGCCATCAAGATTGCGAGAGGCCGCCACCGCCACATCGCTGCGCGGCGGCCACTGCCCGGCCGCGCGCGCCTCGTAGAGGCGCGGCAGGAATACCTGCGCAAGCCATTGCTCGAATGGCATGCCATCGTCGCTGCCGAAGGCCGAGGTCACCGTACGCGCTGGCCCCACCTCGCCCACTACCCAGCCCAGCGCACGCAGCGCCTGCTCGATCGGGGCGACCAAGGCCGCCCGCGGGTCTTCCGCACGCGGCCGGCGCAGGGCATCCAGCCAGCCCATGACGCGGCTCAGTAGTGCACCACCGAACGGATCGACTTGCCTTCATGCATCAGGTCGAAGGCGTCATTGATCCTGTCCAGGTCCATGGTATGGGTGACGAACGGGGCCAGTTCGATATCGCCCTTCATCGCGTCTTCCACCATGCCCGGCAGCTGGCTGCGGCCCTTCACGCCACCAAACGCGGTGCCCATCCACTTGCGGCCGGTCACCAGCTGGAACGGACGGGTGGAGATCTCCTGGCCCGAACCGGCCACGCCGATCACCACGCTCTGGCCCCAGCCACGGTGCGCGCATTCCAGCGCCGCGCGCATCACGTTGACGTTGCCGATGCACTCGAAACTGTGGTCCACACCCCAGGTGGTCATCTCGACGATGACCTGCTGGATCGGCTTGTCGTAGTCCTTCGGATTGATGCAGTCGGTGGCGCCGAATTCGCGCGCCAGCTCGAACTTGGACGGGTTGGTGTCCACCGCGATGATGCGGCCGGCCTTGGCCTGGCGCGCGCCCTGGATCACCGCCAGGCCGATGCCGCCGAGGCCGAACACCGCCACGCTGTCGCCTTCCTGCACCTTGGCGGTGTTGTGCACCGCGCCGATGCCGGTGGTGACGCCGCAGCCGAGCAGGCAGACGTGTTCCGGGTTGGCGTCCGGGTTGATCTTCGCCAGCGAGACTTCGGCAACGACGGTGTACTCGCTGAAGGTCGAGCAGCCCATGTAGTGGTACAGCGGCTCGCCGTTGTAGCTGAAGCGGCTGGTGCCGTCAGGCATCACGCCCTTGCCCTGGGTGGCGCGCACCGACACGCACAGGTTGGTCTTGCCGCTCTTGCAGAACAGGCATTCGCCGCACTCGGCGGTGTACAGCGGAATCACGTGGTCGCCGGGCTTGACGCTGGTCACGCCCTCGCCCACGTCCACCACGATGCCGGCGCCTTCATGGCCCAGCACCACCGGGAACAGGCCTTCCGGGTCATCGCCGGACAGGGTGAACGCATCGGTGTGGCAGACACCGGTGTGGGTGATCTTGACCAGCACTTCGCCCTTCTTCGGCGGGGCGACGTCGATCTCGACGATCTGCAGCGGCTGGCCGGGACCAAAGGCGACGGCGGCACGGGACTTCATGGTGGCTTCTCCAGGATCAGGCGGGAATGGAATGGCAGGACGATCGACGCGATGTGGCGCCGATGCTTATTTCAGGTACGAGCGGATCAACGCGCTCATGTCGCGCACGCGTTCGGCGCGTTGTTCGTCGGAGGCTGCGGGTTGCCCGAACTCCTCGCGCAGATGGGCCTCCATCACTTCGGACATCAGGCCGTTGACCGCGCCACGGATGGCCGCGATCTGCTGCAGCACCGGCCCGCAGTCGGCACCGGCTTCCAGCGCGCGGTCCAGCGCATCGCACTGGCCGCGGATGCGGCGCACGCGGGCCAGGACCTTCTTCTTCTCCTCGGGGGAGTGCGGCATGACGGGGCCACCTCGGAACTATACTGGGGGATAGTATACACGCGCGGACGGATGAAGCCACATCATGCATGCCGGGGCATGCGCTACGGACAGATCAGCCTGCAAATATGAATGAATAGTAAATAGATTCAATTGTTACTTTTTCATGGCCTAGGGTGTCGCATTCGCCCTTGCGTTTATCCCTGAGTCACATTGGCGTGACCAGGGAGAGATCATGTACCGACCGTTGTTCGCCCGCAGTCGCTTGTCTGTCGCGTTGGGTTCGGCATTGGTGCTGGTGGCCGCCGCACCGGCCATGGCGCAGCAGGCCGCCACGCAGGAACAGGAGGCCGAGCCCGCCAGCAGCAAGACCCCCGTGCAGCTGGACCGGATGACCGTCACCGGCTCACGCATCTACCGCGCCGGCTTCGACACGCTGGAACCCGCTGCGGTGGTCAGCCGTGAATCGATCGAGAACTATGGCGACACCAACCTCATCGACGCGGTGACCCGGATTCCCGGGGTCAGTGCCGGCGTCAGTTCGCGCGGCGACCAGGCCGGTTTCGGTGCGGGCGTCAACTTCGCCAGCAAGTTCGGCCTGGGCAGCAATCGCCTGCTGACCCTGGTCAATGGACGCCGCTTCGTGACCTCTACCCCGCCCACCATCTTCGGTGCCGGCGGCGGCTCGGGCATCCAGGTCGACATGAACGCCATTCCCAGCGTCATGGTGCAACGCATTGAAAGTCTGAGCGTTGGCGGTGCCCCCACCTATGGCTCGGATGCGATCTCCGGCGTCAACAACATCATCCTGCGCGACAAGTTCGATGGCGCCGAAGTCGAACTGGGCTATGGCAGAACCAGCAAGAACGACAACGAGCGCTACTCATGGTCGGCCATCTTTGGTACCGGATTCGCCGATGGACGGGGCCACATCGTGGTGGCGGCGGAACTGGACAATGCCGACGGCGTGAACGCGCTGCAACGTGATTTCTACCGCCAGGGCTACAGCCTGCAGGCCAACCCCACTGCAGCCAACGCTGGCAACTTCCAGCCCCTGCGCCGGCCAACCAATGATGGCCGCATCGACGGCAGCATTCCCTTCAATACCGGACCGGCCGACGGCATCCCCGACCAGGTCTGGATCCGCAACCGGCGCATCGCCAGCATGACCTTCGGTGGCCTGGTGATGCCGGCGACCGGCAGCTACACGCGCAACGGCCTGGGCGACATCCTTGGCTTCGGTCCGAACAAAGACAAACTGTGGCAGTTCAACAACGAGGGCAAGCTGGTCGAGTTCAATCCCGGTACCAGCTATGCGGGCGGCAACGCCTCCGGCGGTGACGGCCTGAACCTGTTCGAGACGGTGCCGCTGATCGCCGACCTTGAACGACGCTCGGTGTTCTCCACCGGCAGCTTCGACTTCACCGACAACGTGCGCGGCTTCTTCGAGCTGTCGCGATACGAAGCGACCGCCCGCGAAACCCTGGACCAGAACGTCTACAACGCCGTGTCCTTCGGCAATGCACGCCTGGATGGCGGCGGTACCGCCAGCGGTGCGCTGACCTTCAGCGCCAGCAATCCGTTCCTGAGTGCGGAAACCCGCAGGATCCTCGCCGACAACGGCATCACCTCGTTCCGGCTGTCGCGCTCATCGCGCGACCTGTCGATGAACAACGCCAGCACCGAGACCCGCCTGACCCGCGCGGTGCTCGGGCTGAACGGCTTCTTCGAGGTTGGAAAGCGCAGCTTCAACTGGGAAGCCAGCGTCACGCATGGCCGCGGTGACTTCGACTACCTCGGCACCGGCCTGATCCAGCAGAACTTCATCAATGCGATCAACGTCACCACCGACGCCAGCGGGCGCATCATCTGTGACGCCACCCGCCCGGGCACCACGGCCGATGCGAACTGCCGCCCGCTGAATCTGTTCGGCGAGAACCAGGCGTCGCGCGAAGCCCTGGACTACGTCTCCACCCGGACCGTGGCCAAGGCGCAGACCCGCCAGACCGTCATAAACGCGTCGGTATCCGGCGGCCTGTTCGATCTGCCCGGCGGCGAGCTGTCCGCCGCGGCCGGCTTCGAGCACCGCCGCGAAGAAGGCTCCTTCACCCCCAGCGAGTACCAGCGCCTGGGCCAGGGTCGTTCGGTGCCGACCCAGGCGGCGGAAGGCAAATACCACACCAATGAAGTGTTCGCCGAAGTGCTGGCACCGCTGTTCAATCCCGACTGGGGCATCCCGGGCCTGCATCGCCTGGACCTGACCGCCAAGTTCCGCCGCGTCGACAATTCCGTCGCCGGCGCGTTCAATGCGTTCACCTACGGCATCCAGTACGAACCGATCGCCGGCCTGCAGCTGCGCGGCAACAAGACCCAGTCACTGCGTGCGCCCTCCATCGCCGAGCTCTACACCACCCAGCAGCCGGCCTACTACAACATCCCGGAAGTGTGCTCGCTGGACAACATCAGCGGCGGCTCCAATCCGGCGGTGCGTCGCCGCAACTGCCAAGCGTTCTTCGCCGCCTACCCGGGCGCCGATCCGAACACCTTCCGCCAGCAGCCGACCAATACGCTGGGCTCGACCAACGGCAGCACCCGCCTGCAGAACGAAACGGCGAAGTCGTGGACGGCCGGCATCGTGTTCGCGCCGGAGTGGATCCCGGGCCTGCGCGTCGCCGCCGACTGGTATGACATCAAGATCAACAACGTGATCACGTCGCTGAGCGCCAACGACATCATCACCGGTTGCTTCGACACTGCCGACTTCAACGCCGCCAACGTGCCCAACGCCAACCGCTTCTGCGGCCTGGTGACGCGTGATCCGAACACCGGCGTGGCTACCAGCATCAAAACCGAGTATGGCAACGGCCCGGTGCTGATGTTCCGCGGCTGGACCGCCGAAGTCGGCTACCGTTGGGACCTGTCGCGCTTGGGCGTGCTGGACCTCGACTTCTACGGCTACATGCCGAAGAACCGTGGCCAGGCCGCGAACCGGGACGTGCCGTTCGTCGAACAGGCGGGCAGCTTCAACGAGCCCAAGCGCCAGTTCCGCTGGACCGCCCAGCATCGCATCGGCAACTGGAACTACGGCGTGGCCTCCAACTACACCAGCCGCGCCCAGTACACGATGACCGATACCCCGGAAAGCCGTCAGTACTTCTACCGCGACAGCTGGACCACCTGGGACGCCAACGTCACCTACCGCATCACCGATGCCGCACGCGTGACGCTGTCGGTGATCAACGTGGGCGACGACATCGGTCCGTTCCCTTATGTATTGGATGCACTGGGCCGTCGCTACATGGCCAGCCTGCGCTACAACTTCAAGTAGGCCAGCCACAGCGGTTTCACAGGCGGGGCCCGCTATACGGGCCCCGCTCAATCAAATAGACCTTGTTCCGCCAACCGGGTCAGCTCGTCCACCACATAGCGTACCTTGGGCCGCAGGTGGCGCGTCGGTGGCCACAGCGCATGGATGTCGATGTGCCGCTGCATGTGCGCGTCAAGCACCAATTGCAACGCGCCGGAATCCAGATGGCGGCGCACCAGTGAAATGGGCATCTGGCAGATGCCGAGGCCAGCGATGGCCGCTTCGATCACCGCATCGCCATCATTGAGTTGATAGGGCGCGCCGGGAATGAATGTTCCCTCGTCCTGCTCGCTGCCGATCCGCCACCAGACCGGCTGGCCATGACGGAAGCCGACGATGCTGCGGTGCTGCGCCAGTTCCTCGACCGTTCGCGGCACGCCGTATGCCTGCAGGTATTCCGGCGATGCGCAGGTGACCAGCCGCTGGCGCCCCAGCCGCCGCGCCACCAGATGCTCTGCCTGGTGCAGCCCACCGAAACGGATCAGCAGGTCGATGCCTTCCTCGACGGGATCGACGAAGTGATCGGTGAAGGTCATCGTCAACTGCAGGTCCGGGTACTGCCGGCACAGTCGCAACAGCACCGGCAGCACCACCAGCCGCCCGAACGAGGACGGCATGTCGATGCGCAGCCGCCCGCTGGGCAGGCCGGCCGACCCCAGGCAGGCCTCGGCCGCGGAGATCTCTTCCAGCGCCGCCGCACAGGAGGCGTAGTACGCCTCGCCATCGGTGGTCAGCGCGATGCTCCGCGTGGTGCGGTGGAACAGGCGCACCCCCAGCCGTGTTTCCAGCCGGGCGATGGCCTTGCCCACCGCCGAGCGCGAGATGCCCAGCGCATCGGCAGCTTCGGTGAAGCTGCCCGAGCGTGCGGTGGTGACAAAGGTCACCAGGCCATTCAAGGACTCCAGCGGCAGCATCGTTCGCACTCCATTGGGGACAAATAGTCCCGCACCAAGGGAGATCGAAGCGCTTTATGCGCCTGCATGTCAACTCCATCCTGTGTGCATCGCGCCGCTGGCGCCCCTCCCCCGCACTGAGATGACCGACATGACCGCCGCCCTGTTCCACCCCTTCGACCTGGCAGGCACCGCCCTGCGCAACCGCATCGCGATGGCCCCGATGACCCGCGCCCGCAACCCCGGCGCGGTCGCCAACGCACTCACCGCGCAGTACTACCGGCAGCGGGCCAGCGCCGGCCTGATCATCAGCGAAGGCACGCCGGTCTCGCCGCAGGGCCAGGGTTACATCGACGTGCCGGGCATCTGGTCGGCCGAACAGGTGGCCGGCTGGAAGCTCGTGACCGAGGCGGTGCACGCCGCGCAGGGCACGATCTTCGCCCAGCTCTGGCATGTCGGCCGCATGTCGCACAGCTCGCTGCAACCCGATGGTGGGCAACCGGTCAGCGCCGGCACCCGCCCGGTGGCCAGCGCACCGAAGAACACCTCGTTCGTGTATCTGGCCGATGGTAGCCGCGGCCATGCCGATCCCACCCCGGCACGTGCACTGGAGACCGCCGAGATCCCCGGCATCATTGCCGACTTCGCACGGGGCGCCGACAACGCGATCAGCGCCGGCTTCGATGGCATCGAGCTGCATGCGGCCAACGGCTACCTGTTCGAACAGTTCCTCAACCCGCTCATCAACCAGCGCGAAGACCGCTACGGCGGCTCGCTGCCCAATCGTGCGCGGTTGATCCTGGACACCGTCGATGCGATGGCCCAGCGCATCGGTGCGCAGCGCATCGGCGTGCGCCTGGCACCGAACAACCTCACCTTCGACATGCCGTTCTACCCCGACAACGAAGCCACCTATCTGTACCTGGCCGAGGAACTGGGCACGCGCGGGCTGGCCTATGTGCACCTCAACGACAACCTGCAGGCGGGCCAGTCGGTGCTGGGCGAGGCCTTCCTGCAGCAGTTCAAGCAGGCCTACGGTGGCACCGTGATCCTGGCCGGCGGCATGACCCGCGAACGCGCCCTGCAGCTGGTCGAGGCCGGCACCATCGACCTGGCCGCGTTCGGCCAGCCGTTCATCGCCAACCCGGATCTGGTCGAACGCCTGCAGCGCAACATCGCGTTGGCCACGCCCGACCGCAGCACCTATTACGGTGGCGGCGAAGCAGGCTACCTCGACTACCCGCGCGCACAATAGAGCCACGCCATGCGTGGATGCGGGCGTACACTGCCCGCCCGCATCCACCGGATCTGCCCATGGATACGCCCACCGCGTCATTCATCGTCAATCTCGATGTCCCCGATCTCGCCGCTGCCGAAGACTTCTACATCCGGGCCTTCGGCCTGCGCATCGGCCGCCGTCTCGGCCCGGGCGCGGTGGAGCTGCTCGGTGGGCCAGCGCCGCTCTACCTGCTGCACAACGACGCCGGCAGCGCCGCCACCGAAGACGGCGACGTGCGCGACTACGAGCGCCATTGGACGCCGCTGCACCTGGATTGGGTGGTGGATGACATCGACGCCGCGCTGGCGCGTGCGGTTGCAGCCGGGGCGACACTCGAGCAGTCCGTGCGCGAGCGTCGCTGGGGCCGCATCGCCGTGCTGGCCGACCCGTTCGGCCACGGCTTCTGCCTGATCCAGTTCAGTGCTGAAGGCTACGACGCGCTGGTCGAATGACCGGCGCGCGGTTCACCACGGCAACGGTACCGCCTCGCCATTCGCGCGTTCGCCGTAGTACAGCGACGGCAGCAGCCGCGAGAGGAAACTGAACTCCGTGTAGCAGTGCTTGAGCAGGCCCAGGCCGACCGCATCGCCGGCATCGCGGTGCGGATCAGCGCTGTCCAGGCCCAGCACGAAGCGGCTGCGCAGCACACAGCCGAACGGCGTATCGCGTGCCACGTGCAGCATCTGCCCGTCGCAGGGATCACCGTTTGCATCCAGGCGCACGTGGTCGCCGAAGCCGATGCGCGCGGCAATCACCGCCGATACATCGCCGGCATCCTGTGCCGCCTGCAGGCGCTCTGGCACCATCAACGTGCGCGGATCATGGAACTTCAGGCGCGCCGCCACCGGCGGAATGTCGGCCAGCGATTCCACCGCATGGATGCTGGCACCGTGGTAGCTGCGCCCGCGCTGCCACGCCGCGTCCCAGCCGCGATGCTCGACATGATCAACCGGATGCCACCAGCGGATGTGCTGGGTGGTCTCGAAGAAGGTGAACCACCAGTCCAGCATGCGGCCCTTGCAGCCGTGCAGATCGGTACGCACCGCCACCAGCAGGGTGCCGTCTTCGCGGCGCTGGATGCCGGTCTCCAGGTGCATCGGCGCCGGGTCGAGCAGATCGTGGTGGTCCAGCCAGGCGCGTGCGTTCACAGCGGTATCCATCGGGGTCTCCTGCGGTTTTGGGAGACCCGACAATACGGAAACGTTATTCGTTTCTCAATTGGCTGGATGCGGTAAGATGGGGGCAATGAACAGCACCACCCTGCCCGAGCCCACAACGCCGACCCGCCGCCGCGGCCGCCCTGCGCGCCCGGAAGCCGAAGTCCGCCACGCCGTGCTGCAGGCCACGCTGGAGCTGCTGCTGGCACAGGGTTACGAGGCCACCACCATCGAAGCGGTGGCGGCGCACGCCGGGGTGGCGAAGAAGACGGTGTATCGCCACGCCAGCAATCGCGAGGAACTGGTTGGGCTTGCGGTGCGCGAATGGACCGACGGCTTCGCGCCACAGTTGCAGCGCGATGCGCGCAATGCCGAAGAGGTCGTGCCGCTGTTGCAGGACATCCTGCAGGCGGTCTGCGCGCAGGCGCTGTCGGCGCAGGCGGTGCAGGTGTTCCGCCTGCTGGCCACCGATTTCCCCGGCAAGGACGCGCTGCTGCAGGCCTATCTGGACAATGGCATCGAACGCGGCCGAGCGCTGCTGGCTGACTGGCTGGCGCGGCAGCAGCAGCGCGGGCTGCTGCGCGAGGGAGATCCTGTTCGCATGGCGCGACTGATTCTGGCAATGGCCGTGGCCGAGCCGCTGCGCGAACGCGTGATCGGCGTGGTGGCCGAGGATGCGCCGGTGGAGGTGCACCTGCGTGAGTGCCTGGCGTTGTTGGCGCCGGTGTTTCAGGCGCCGTAGTCAACCAGTAAGCCGCAGCTGTGTGCCACGCATTCAGGTGGAGCGGCCTCGCAGGGCTCTTTGCAATTTCTTGTATGGCCTGCTGGAAAGACTGCAGGGACTATCCGTGGTCGATCTCTTTGGGGCGGTCACATGCGATTTCTTTTTTCCGAACTCTGCAATCTCCTGGGACAACGAATCGATAGCGATCCGGTCCTTTCCATTGCCGAACGCATCGGAGCGAAGGCACCAAAACCAACCTCCTTCGCGTACTCCAACTCTATTGGCGAGATGTCTCACCGCCCCACGGGTCTGGAAATCAGCTGGAGTCACGAGGTTCTCGCACCCGAGTATTACCCGCCCCGGAAATCGGGCCGCCACTTCGTCTGCTGGGTAGACTCGATCTGGTTTGATCCGGCAACAGTAGACAACCTGCCTTTGCAGTTGTCTCCGACCTCCCTCGCTGAGGATTTGGTTGGGGCGGCTCCTCAGCTCATTGTCGAGGATATGCCCAAGAGAACAGCCGCGATGCTCACAAATCGTCCAGACTGCGTGCTTGCCCTCCCCAGCACGCCTAGGCGCTGGCAGATCAAGCTAGCACAGATGCACCGCTACTCCTTGCCAAGTTACGCTGCGGCTGGAAATGATCTTCCAGAGCAGAATGTCAATTCAGACAGGTGGGATTATTGGGATCAGGCTACCGCCTTCTTTCTCTACTGGTGCATTCTCAGAGGCTTCGCAAGCGAACGACATACTTCTGATCACGGCGCAGAAATCCAGAACCTACATCAGCAGCGCATGCCCGTGATGGACTACATCCGTGCGAACTGTTTTGAAGGCGAGCTGTGGAGCTGGGATATCCGCGAGCCCGTGCGCCATTTTACCTACATCTACTTTCATGCTCTCTGCAATCGCAACTCAGCACATCCTAGAATTGGAAGACCGGACAGGTGCCATCCCAACGACGATCTGAGCGCGGTGGTGAACCACCTGTCGAAGTGCGGGGTACCAACCGTAGATGACGAATGGCGGCTGTTCCGCCATTTCTCAACGATGCTGGACGCACGCTGGAAGGACTATCTTCTGACAGGACTTCAGACAGAAGTAAGCCGCCGCCAGACCGTCCAGCTCACGGCAATGTATCGGAAGATGGTGGACAACCTCTCCGCAGCCTCTGAACTGCCATAGAAGTCCGAGTATTTATAGGTCTCCACGTATTGCGCGGAGATTCCTGGAGAGGCATCCACGCATGGCGTGGATCTACTGGTCTGGTCCTGGTGGACGCCATCCCGGTGGGTGCCGACCGTTGGTCGGCACCACATCATCCATCGCAGCTCATTCGCGCAGCATATCCACGAACGCGCGCAGCGCACCGGGCATCTGCCGCTGCTTCGGGTAGTACAGCGCGAAGCCGGCGAACGGTTCGCTCCAGTCTTCCAGCACTGCCACCATCTGGCCGGATTCGATATACGGCCGCGCCGTGTCTTCCAGCACGTAGGCCAGGCCGATGCCATCAAGCACTGCACCCACGACGGTGCCCTGCTCACTCAACGTGAGCCGGCCCGGCACATCGATCTCCAGCGCTTGCCCGCTACGCTCGAACTGCCACTTGTAGAGATGCCCGCTGGCGAAGCGGAAGCGGATGCATTCGTGTGCCGCCAGGTCCCGCGGATGCTGTGGTGCCGGGTGTCGCCGCAGGTAGTCCGGCGAGCCGACAATCAGCCCGCGCAGCGGTGGCCCCATCGGCACCGCCACCATGTCCTCGGGCACGAACTCGTGCAGGCGCACGCCGGCGTCGTAGCCCTCGGCGACGATGTCGACCAGGCCATCGTTCTCGGTCAGCTCCACCCGCACGTCGGGGTGAGCGTGCAGGAAGCGCGCCAGTCGCGGCCCCAACTGGGTCGGTACCGCCGCGCGGGTGGCGTTGATGCGCAGCAGGCCGGCCGGGGCGGCGCGGAACTGGTTCATCTCTTCCAACGCGTCATGCACCTGGCCCAGCGCCGGCTGCAGGCGCTCCAGCAGGCGCTGCCCGGCCTCGGTCAGGGCCACGCTGCGGGTGGTGCGATGGAACAGGCCCACCCCCAACCGTTCTTCCAGCGCGCGGATCGCATAGCTCACCGCCGAGGTCGACAGCGCCAGCTCGGCACCGGCGCGGCGGAAGCTGCGGTGGCGGGCGACCGCGGCAAACGCGGCCAGGTGGGTGAGGTTGTCAGTGGCCATGATTGTGCAGTTCCACTTGATGAATCATGCCGATATCCGCGCTTTCTGCCGCTGGGAACGGGGCGTATTGTAAAACGCCTTTCGATAAACCCTGCCAAGGATTCCCCATGTCCCTCGCCCGTGGTTACGCCGCCCATTCACATACCGACCCGCTGATTCCGTACGAGTTCGAACGCCGCGCGGTCGGCCCGGACGATGTGCGCATCGAGATCCTCTACAGCGGCATCTGCCACTCCGACCTGCACCAGGCCCGCGACGACTGGGGTGGCTCGATCTACCCGATGGTGCCGGGCCACGAGATCATCGGCCGCGTGACCGAGGTCGGCAGCAACGTCACCCGCTTCAAGGTCGGCGACCACGCCGGCGTGGGCTGCATGGTCGACTCGTGCCGCCACTGCGACGCCTGCGAGCACGACCTGGAGCAGTACTGCGCCGAAGGCGCGACCTGGACCTACAACGGCCGTGAACGCGAAAGCGGCGCACCGACCTACGGCGGCTATTCCGACCACGTGGTGGTCGAGCAGCGCTTCGTGGTGAAGGTATCCGACACCCTCGACCTGAAGGCGGCCGCCCCGCTGCTGTGCGCCGGCATCACCACCTGGTCGCCGCTGCGCCACTGGAAGGTCGGCCCGGGCCAGAAGGTTGGCGTGATCGGTCTGGGTGGCCTCGGCCACATGGGCGTGAAGTTCGCCAAGGCACTCGGCGCGCACGTGGTGATGATCACCACCACCCCGGAAAAGGGTGCCGATGCCAAGCGCCTGGGCGCCGACGAAGTGCTGGTCTCGCGCGATGCCGCACAGATGAAGGCACATGCCGGCAGCTTCGACTTCCTGCTCAACACCATTCCGGTCGGCCATGACACCAACCCGTACATGGGCCTGCTCAAGCGCGAGGCGACCATGTGCCTGGTCGGCGTGCTGACCGAACTGGACCCGCCGCTGACCGGCGGCAGCGTGATCTTCGGCCGCAAGCACCTGACCGGCTCGGCGATCGGCGGCATGGCCGAGACCCAGGAAATGATGGACTTCTGTGCCGAGCACGGCATCGTCAGCGATGTGGAGATGATCGACATCAAGAACGTCAACGAAGCCTGGGAACGCATGGCGAAGAACGATGTGCGCTACCGCTTCGTGATCGACATGGCGACGATGAAGAACGCGGCCTGATCCAAGGCAGGTGTGAAAAGGAAAAACCCCGGCAGTGCCGGGGTTTTTTCATCGCGTGCCGACCAAGGTCGGCACCCACCCAACATCATCAATACGCGAACTCGCGGAACACCGGATCCACATCGCCGTGCCAGCGGCCATGGAACAGCGCCAGCTTGCGCTCGGCCGGGGTCAGGCCGGACTCGACGATCTCCTGCAGCACGTCCAGGAACTTGCTCTCGTCCTGGCCGTCGGCATTGCGCGCCGCGCGGCGCTTGAGGCCTTCAACGGAAATCTTCACCGCTTCGCGGGCCAGGTCGCGCACCGTGCCGTTGCGGAACGGCAGGTTCATCGCGTGCTTCGGCACCCCGTCGCGCAATGCATGGCGCTCGGCCAGGGTGAAGTCACGCACCAGGTCCCAGGCGGCATCCAGCGCGGTGTCGTCGTACAGCAGGCCGACCCAGAACGCCGGCAGCGCGCACAGGCGGCTCCACGGGCCACCGTCGGCGCCGCGCATTTCCAGGTACTTCTTCAGGCGCACTTCCGGGAACGCAGTGGTCATGTGGTCCGACCAGTCGCGCAGCGTCGGCAGCGCACCCGGCAGCACCGGCAGCTTGCCCTGCATGAAATCGCGGAAGCTCTGCCCGCTGGCGTCGTGGTAGATGCCATCGCGGTAGGAGAAGTACATCGGCACGTCGAGCAGGTAATCGACATAGCGCTCATAACCGAAGCCATCCTCGAACACGAAGTCGAGCATGCCGGTGCGATCGGCGTCGGTGTCGGTCCAGATGTGCGAGCGGTAGCTCAGGTAGCCGTTCGGCTTGCCTTCGGTGAACGGCGAATCGGCAAACAGCGCAGTGGCAATCGGCTGCAGCGCCAGCGACACGCGGAACTTCTTCACCATGTCCGCTTCGGTGGCGTAGTCCAGGTTCACCTGCACCGTGCAGGTGCGGGTCATCATGTCCAGGCCCAACGAGCCGACCTTGGGCATGTACGACCGCATGATCTTGTAGCGACCCTTCGGCATCCACGGCATCTCATCGCGCTTCCACTTCGGCTGGAAGCCCATGCCGAGGAAGCCCAGCTGCAGTTCGCCAGCCACCTGCGCCACTTCGTTGAGGTGGGTGCCGGTTTCCACGCAGGTCTGGTGGATGGTCTCCAGCGCCGCTCCGGACAGTTCCAACTGACCGGCCGGTTCCAGCGTCACCGAGGCACCATCGCGCAGCAGGGCGATGGTGTTGCCATTCTCCTGCACCGGCTCCCAGCCGAAGCGGACCAGGCCGTTGAGCAGGGCTTCGATGCCGCGCTCGCCCTCGAAGGTCGGTGGGCGCAGGTCATCCAGGCGGAACCCGAACTTCTCGTGCTCGGTGCCGATGCGCCACTGCGCGCGGGGCTTTTCGCCGGAGGCGATCTCCGCCACCAGCTGCGAGCGGTCGGTAATGGGGGTATCGGCGACGTGGCTGGGGCTCGACAAGGGGAAGGCTCGCTGGACGGTGGCGGGGGATGTGGGGCTCGGAGCCTTCCATCGCAAGGGCGCACTATAGCGTGGTGACCCGTTGCGTCATGCGACGGAGACGGTTTTCAGCATCCTACCGACGCCCTCTTGACCCTCGTACACTCGGGGGCATGAGCCGCCATTCACGACACCCCGAACTGCACCGCTCCGAGCGCGTCGGCTGGCTGCGTGCCGCCGTGCTGGGGGCCAACGATGGCATCGTCTCGGTGGCCGGCCTGGTGGTCGGCGTAGCCGCCAGCGGCGCCTCCGCTGCGACCATCCTGGCCACCGGCGTGGCCGGCACCGTGGCCGGCGCGATGTCGATGGCGGCCGGCGAGTATGTCTCGGTGCAGACCCAGGCCGACACCGAAGACGCCGACCTGGCGATGGAAAAACGCGAACTGCACGAAGATCCGCACAGCGAGCTGGAAGAGCTGGCCGCGATCTACCGCCACCGTGGCCTGGAGCCGGCGCTGGCACGGCAGGTGGCCGAACAGCTCACCGCCCACGACGCACTGGGCGCCCACGCCCGCGACGAGCTGGGCATTACCGATACCCTGCGCGCCCGCCCGCTGCAGGCAGCGCTGGCCTCGGCCGGCGCCTTCACCTGCGGTGCGGCACTGCCGGTGCTGACCGCGCTGCTGGCGCCGGTCGACAAGGTCGCGATGATGACCACCGCCAGCACCCTGCTCGGCCTGTGCCTGACCGGCGCAATGGCAGCCCAGGCCGGCGGCGCACCGCCGGTACGCGGCGCGATCCGGGTGATGTTCTGGGGCGCGCTGGCGATGGCCGCAGCCGCCGGCGTCGGTCGCCTGCTCGGCGCACACGTGACATGACCGCCATGCTGCCCGCGGCCACCGCACTGCTGGCTGAGATGGCCAGTCTGGCCGGCTGCGAGCGCGCCGACGGCTATGCCTGCATCACCGCACGTCGCGAGCATGGCGCCAGCTCGGTGGAGATTCCGCAACCGCAGTTCGCGATCCTGCTGGAAGGCCGCAAGCAGGTGCGTACCGCTCATCAGTCTCTGGCGTTCGTTCCCGGCGACATCCTGCTGCTGACCCAGCGCTGCCGCATCGATGTGGTCAACACCCCCGACCCGCGCAGTGGCCGTTACCTCAGCGCCATCGTGCCGCTGTGTGCCGAAGTGCTGGCGGCCGCTCGCACGCTGTGGATCGAGGGGCTTCCCGCGCCTGGCCAGGCGATGGCGCGGTTGCCGTTGATCGAACATGGCGCGGTACTGCGCCAATGGCGGCAATCGCTGCAGGACGGGCGTTACAGCGAAGCACGATTGGCCCTGGCCTCGCTGGTACTGACCCTGTGCCGGCAGGGCCATGGCAACCTGCTGCTGCCGCAGGCGCCGAGCCTGGGCGAACAGATCCGCGACCGCATCGCCGCCGAACCGGCACGCGACTGGCAGTCGCGCGATGTGGAAGAACAGTTCGCGCTGAGCGGCGCGACCCTGCGCCGCCGGCTCGCTGCCGAGGACACCAGCCTGCGCCAGCTGCTCACCGAGGCACGGCTGGCGCATGGCATGCAGCTGCTCTACACCACGGACCTGCCGTTGAAGACCGTGGCCGCACGCGCGGGCTATCGGTCTGCGGCGAGTTTCAGCAAGCGCTTCGCCGAGCAGTACGGGCTGGCTCCCACAGACATCTGAGGGGGTTCGGCAGGGCTGCGCCCTGCACCCGCCGAAGCGAGTGCAAGAGCCGTAGCAACAGCAACAGCATGCATTCCGTGGGATGGCGGGGCACTGCGGGTTTGCGGGGACGCCGTAAACCCGTCCATGGGGGCTTGGTCGCCGCATCCATGCGGCTCACACCCCGCAAACCCACAGTGCCCCGCCTTCGACAGATTCCGGCGGCTGTAGGTAGGTGTCGACCTTGGTCGACACATCTGTCAGATATCGAATGAGTCATCCACGCATGGCGTGGATCTACTGTGTCGACCAAGGTCGACACCCACCAAGGCAATACGTCGTTCCGACAGATCGCGGCCAACTGTCGAAGGCGGGGTGGGTCCGGTTGCGGGAGTGTCCGCGGCATGGATGCCGCGGCCAAGCCCCCATGGAAGGGTTTACGGCGTCTCCCGCAACCGGACCCACCCCGCCATCCCACAGGAAACCAGCTTTTGCTTCGGCCGTTGCCGTTGCCGTTGCCTCTGCGGGTGCAGGGCGCAGCCCTGCAGCCCCCCTTCCCTGAGCATTCCGCGCAGTGGTTTGAGCGCCGCGCACACGCCAGCCACGCCACGCTATGCGGCAACGGAACCGTCCGTCGTCCACCGAGAACCGCCATGACCCTGCGTTACCTGCCGCTGCACGGCGCCCTGCTGCTGGCACTGTCGTCCCTGCCGCTGGCCGCGTTGGCCGAAGCCACCTCGCCCGCTCCCACCCAGCAGGTGCCCGGCGTCTACCACCAGCGCGTCGGCGCACTGCAGGTCACCGCCCTGTTCGACGGCGTGGTCGCACTGGGCCGGCAGGAAGTGGTGGACGTGCCGCCCACGCTGGTCAGCCGCCTGCTGGAAGGCCGCTACGTGCCCGAAGACAAGAAAGGCCTGCAGACCGCGATCAACGCCTTCCTGGTGCGCCAGGGCAACCACCTGACCCTGGTCGATACCGGCACCGCGCAGTGCTTCGGCCCCGGCCTGGGCCAGGTGCTGGGCAATCTGCGCGCCTCCGGCGTGGACCCGGCCGAGGTGGACGAGGTGCTGCTGACCCATGCCCATCCGGACCACCTGTGCGGGGTGCTCGACGCGCAGGGCAAGCCCGCCTACCCGAATGCCACGGTGTGGCTGTCCAAGGCCGATGCCGACTACTGGCTCAACCCGGCCAGCGAGGCCACCGCGCCGAAGGGCGTGCGCTTCGCCTTCCCGCTGGCACGCAACGCGGTGGCGCCCTACCAGGCCAGCGGCCACCTGCGCACTTTCAGCCCCGGCGATGCCCTGCCCGGTGGCGCCGTGGCGATGGACACCCATGGCCATACGCCCGGCCATGTCTCCTACCGGTTCGACAGCCAGGGCCAGTCACTGCTGGTGTGGGGCGATGTGCTGCACTTCCATGCGGTGCAGTTCGCGCATCCGGAGGCGGCATTCGAGGCCGATTCGGACCGCAAGGCGGCCATCGCCAGCCGGCGCGGGCTGCTACAGCAGGCCACCGTCAACGGTTGGTGGGTGGCCGGTGCGCATCTGCCGTTCCCCGGCCTGGGCCACGTGCGTGGCGAGGGTAAGGCCTATGCGTGGGTGCCGGCGGAGTACTCGCCGTTGAAATGAGCCGATGAGCCCTTGTAGAGCCGAGCCCATGCTCGGCTACCGGGGCCTGGCCGCGCTGCGCGCGGCAGCCGAGCGTTGGCTCGGCTCTACAGGAAAACCGGAAGCCTTATTCCAGCCCCAGCCAGCCGCCGATCACGCCGCGGGCTTCGTCCACACCGGTACGGTCTTCGCCTGAGAACACCTGCACGCTCACGCTGTCGCCATAGGCCGATTGCAGCTCCTTGCGCACCTTCTGCAGGGACTGCATCTGCTGGCTGCGGCTGAGCTTGTCGGCCTTGGTCAGCAGCGCGTGCGCCGGCAGGCCACGCTGCACGGCATAGGACAGCATCTGCCGGTCGTAGTCCTTCAGCGGATGGCGGATATCCATCACCACCACCAGGCCCTTCAGGGCTTCGCGGGTACGGAAATACCTGTCGATGAAGGCCTGCCAGTGCGCCTGCAGGTCCAGCGGTACCTTGGCGTAGCCGTAACCGGGCAGGTCGACCAGGTGCGCTTCAGGCGTGACCTGGAAGAACACCAGCTGCTGGGTGCGGCCGGGGGTCTTGGAGACACGGGCCAGGGCGTTCTGGCGGGTCAGCGCGTTGAGCGCACTGGACTTGCCGGCGTTGGAGCGGCCGGCGAAGGCCACTTCGGCCCCTTCGTCGGGCGGCAGCTGCCGCACGTTGTGGGCCGAAAGGTGGTAACGGGCGCGTTCGATGAGCAATGACATGTGCCTAGGATCGCATGTTGCGGCGCCGCGCGCCCGTGCCGGCGGCCGTTGCGGGCATTTTGCTGCACTGCTGCGTTGACCGTGCGCGGAAACGGCGTTGATAATCCGGGCGATGCCGGCGGCCACCGCCCGGCCCGGTCCATACGGAGCTTCAGCATGCGCCACGCTCGCGTTCTTGCCGTATCCGCCCTTGCCACTGCTGTAGTCGTTGCCGCTGCTGCGTTCGCGCAGACCACGTTGACCCCGCTGCCCGACAACGGGCCGATCCGCACCGCCTCGCTGGAAGTGGATTTCAGCAAGACCACCTGGGGCGACGCCAAGGCCGGCCAGACCAAGGCCTCGGCCTGCGCGGCCTGCCATGGCGCCGACGGCAATTCCACAGTGGAGATGTACCCGTCCATCGCCGGCCAGAGCGAACGCTACGTCGCCCAGCAGATGGCCCTGATCGCCAACGGCCAGCGCAGCTCCGGTGCGGCGGTGGCGATGGTGCCGTTCGTGCAGAACCTCACCCCGCAGGACATGCGCGACATCGGCGCGTTCTTCGCCACCCAGAAGGCCACCGCCGGCATCGCCGATGACACGGCGGTCACCGACGGCCCCTACAAGGGCATGAAGTTCTACGAGATCGGCCAGCAGCTGTACCGCGGCGGCGACGCCAAGCGCGGCCTGCCGGCCTGCATGGCCTGCCACGGCCCCAGCGGCGCCGGTAATCCCGGCCCGGCCTATCCGCACATTGGTGGCCAGCACGCCAGCTATGTCGCGCGCCGCCTGCAGGAATACCAGGCCGGCCAGACCAACGAGACCGACAAGGCGCACTTCCAGATCATGGCTGCGGTTGCGCAGAAGCTGAGCGAACAGGAGGTGCAGGCGCTGTCGAGCTACCTGCAGGGCCTGCACAACAAGGCCGACGACGTGGCCGTTGCCACCACGCCGGCACAACCGGCTGCCGCCCCCTGAGCACCTTTGGTCGGCCGGGGCCGCCACCGTGGCCCTCGCCTGCGGTATGTTTCCTTCACGCCGGCGACCGCGCCGGCGTTGCTTTTTTCAACGGAGATGCGTGTCGATGAGGTTGATTTCCCGCCTGCTGTTGTCTGTGCTGGTGCTGCTGCCGCTGGTAGCCTGCGCCGCAACCCCTGCCAATGCCCCGCTGGTCGAGGGCAAAGACTACGAGCGCATCGCCCAGCCGGGCCCGTTCCAGCCGCTGGCCGGCAAGATCGAGGTGGTCGAAGTCTTCGGCTACACCTGCCCGCACTGCGCCCGTTTCGAACCGCAGCTGGAAGCCTGGGCAGCCAAGCTGCCGGCCGACGTGCGCTTCACCCCGGTTCCGGCGGCCTTCGGCGGCGCCTGGGACGCCTGGGCCCTGGCCTACTACGCCGCCGACGAAGTCGGCGTGGCCAAGCGCAGCCACGGCGCCGTGTTCAAGGCTCTGCACCAGGACGGCTCGCTGCCGATGCAGAACGTTTCGGCCGATGAGCTCGCCACCTTCTACAAGGCCTACGGCGTGACCCCGGACCGTTACCTGCAGGCCCTGCGCGGCGATGCCGTACAGAAGAAGGTCGATGCCGCCCGCGCGTTCGCCCAGCGCACCAGGATCCCGGGGACCCCGGCGCTGATCATCAACGGCCAGTACCTGGTGCGTGGCGACAGCTTCGACGACCAGCTGCGCATCGCCTCGGCGCTGATCGCCCAGGCCCGCGCCGCCCGCGGCCGCTGAACCAACACCCACCACCGACACGGCGCTGTCGCCGCCGCGTGTCATCATTTCCCCCTGGCCGGCGCATGACGCCGGCCCCACCTTTCCAGATGCTGGAGACGTTTCCATGAAGATCCGTTACGCCCTCGCCCTCGCAGCGCTGCTGCCAATCCTGGCTGCCTGCAAGGCCGACGACGGCAGCACCAACACCACCGCGGCCCCGGCCGAACCGGCTGCTGCTCCGGCGACCACCGAACCGGCTGCGCCGGCCGCGGGTACCGAAGGCGTCGCACCGGCCGCTGCCGAAGGCGAGAAGGCCTCGGCTGAAGCCGCACCGGCCACTGCACCGGCCCCGACCACCGCCGCGCTGACCGGCCCGGCCCCGGTGGAAGGCGCCGACTACCAGGTGATCCCGAACGGCCAGCCGTTCCAGCCGGCCGCCGGCAAGATCGAAGTGACCGAGATCTTCGGCTACGTCTGCCCGGCCTGCGCCGCGTTCCAGCCGCTGGTCGGCCCGTGGAAGGCCGGCCTGCCGAGCGATGTGAACTTCGTCTACGTGCCGGCCATGTTCGGCGGCACCTGGGACAACTACGCCCGTGCCTTCTACGCCGCGCAGACCCTGGGCGTGCAGGAGAAGACCCACGAAGCCCTGTACGCTGCCATCCATTCGCAGAAGACCCTGAAGGGCGAGCGCGGCACCGATTCGGTTGACGACATCGCCAAGTTCTACGGTGCCTACGGCGTGGATCCGAAGCAGTTCGCCGCCACCATGGGCAGCTTCGCGGTGAATGCCAAGACCAACTCGGCCAAGCAGTTCGCCCAGCGCAGCCAGATCAGCGGCACCCCGTCGATCATCGTCAACGGCAAGTACCTGGTGAAGGGCAAGAGCTTCCCGGACATGCTGCGCATCGCCGACCACCTGATCGCCCGCGAACGCGGTGCGGCCCAGGCTCACTGATCCAAGAGAAGCGTTTCCCGGCCGTGAATTCCCCCCGTACACGGACCCTGCGCTTGCTGACGGCCAACATCCAGGCCGGCTCAAGTACCCGCCGCTACAGCGACTATGTGACCCGCAGCTGGTCACATGCGCTGCCGGCGGGTCGCAAGCGCAGCAGCCTGGACGCGATCGCCACCCTGGCGCGCGAACATGACATCGTCGGCCTGCAGGAGGCCGACCCGGGCAGCCTGCGCTCGGGCTTCACCAACCAGACCCATTACCTGGCCCAGCGTGCCGGCTTCAACTACTGGAGCCACCAGCCGAACCGGCGCATGGGTGGGGTCGCCTCCAGCGCAAACGGCCTGCTGAGCAAGCTGGAACCGGTGGAAGTGCAGGACCACGCCCTGCCCGGCCGTATCGGCGGGCGCGGCGTGCTGCTGGCCAAGTTCGGCGATGGCGCCGACGGCCTGGCGGTGGCGGTGGCCCATCTGTCGCTGGGTGCAGGCTCGCGGATGTCACAGCTGGGCTTCATCGCCGAGCTGTTGTCCGACCACCCGAACGCCGTGTTGATGGGTGACTTCAACTGCCTGGCCGAGCGCCCGGAAATGCAGGTGCTGTACCAGAAGACCCGGCTGCAGCCCCCGGGCTGCATCGTGCCGACCTTCCCCAGCTGGCGCCCCGACCGCGCCATCGACCACATCCTGGTCAGCAGTGGCCTGCAGACCCGCGCCGTGGAGGCCGTTCCGGCCGCCTTCTCCGATCACCTCGCCCTGGCGATGCAGATCGACGTCCCGGCTGACGCCCTGCGCTGAACGCTCCTGGTGGGTGCCAACCTTGGTTGGCACGCCGCTCTGGTGGGTGCGGACCGTTGGTCCGCACGCTCTCCGCCGCTACCCGGCCTGCACCACTGGCACCTTCAACCGCCGCGCGGTCATCGTGCTGCCCACCGAGGCCAGCACGGTGCAGCCGATCGCCAGCCACTGCAGCCCGTGCAGGTGCTCGTGCAGCAGCAACATCGCCCACAGCGCGGCCACCGCCGGTTCCATGCTGATCAGGATGCCGAACGTTTCCTTCGGCAGGCGCTTGAGGGCCATCATCTCAAGCGACATCGGAATCGCGCTGGAGACCAGCGCCACCAGCAGGCCGGCCGCCAGGATCTTCGGGTCGAGCAGCGCGGCGCCGGCATGCACCACGCCCACCGGCACCACCACCAGCGACGCGGCCAGCAGCCCCAGCGACACCGAATGCCCGGCGTGCAGATGACCGGCACGCTTGCCGAACACGATGTACAGGCCCCAGCACGCCGCTGCGCCCATCGCATACAGCACGCCAGCCGGATCCAGCGCCGGGCCACCGCCCAGCGGCAGCAGCAGCAACAAACCCACCACCGCGCAGCCCACCCAGACGAAGTCGATGGGGCGTCGTGACGACAGCATCGCCACCGTCAGCGGCCCGGTGAACTCGATGGCCACCGCGATGCCGAAGGGAATCGTGCGCAGGGCCATGTAGAACAGCAGGTTCATCAGGCCCAGGGTGAGCCCGTAGCGCAGGATGGTGATCGCGTCCAGGCGGCTGGTCTTCCAGCGCCATGGCCGCCAGAACATCAGCAGCAACAGGGCCGAGAAGCCCACACGCAGCGCGCTGGTGCCCTGGGCGCCGATCAGCGGGAACAGGTGTTTTGCGTAGGAGGTGCCGATGGCCAGCGAGGTGACCGAGCCGAGCACCGCCAGCGCCGGCAACATCGGCGCGAGTCGTGAGGTCTGCATGCGCAAAGTCTATTGCGCCGGCGCCGAGCACTTGGCTCAATTGACAGCCTGTTCGTGCAACTTCTGCTCGCCATGGCCATCGCTCCCGTGCTCGACAGCTTCGATCGCGCCATCCTCGACCTGCTGCAGCGGGACAACACCCTGCCGCAGCGCGAAATCGCCGAGGCCGTGCACCTGTCCACCCCGGCCGTGCAGCGCCGCATCAAGCGCCTGCAGGACAGCGGCGTGATCGAGGCCAATGTGGCGGTGGTCGCCGCAGCCAAGGTCGGGCGACCGCTGACCATCATCGTCGAGGTGCGCGTGGTCAGCGAACAGCGCGAACGCGTGGCGCCGTTCAAGCGCCGCGTGCAGGAGGACCCCGCCGTGCAGCAGTGCTACTCGATCACCGGCGATGGCGATTTCCTGCTGCTGCTTTCGGCGGCGTCGATGGAGGAGTACGAAGCGATCACCGAGCGCCTGTTCGGTGGCGATGACAACATCGAGCGCTTCCGCACCTCGGTAGCACTGGGCACGCTGAAGCGGAGTTTCGAGGTTCCGCTGCTGCCGGTCCTGTAGCGTCGAGCCATGCTCGACTGCCTTTTGACCGCAAAACTGCAGCAGTCGAGCATGGCTCGACTCTACACTCCGAAACCATGAGCACATCGCCCTCCCACGCCCACCGCCTGCGCCGCTGGTTGCTGCGCGGCCTGTGGCTGGCCATTGCCGTCGTTGCGATGATGGCGTTGTGGAACAGTCCCTGGGCCGCCGCACCGAAGATGCTGTGGACACTCGCGCGGATGCCGCCGGCCACGCAACTGCCGGTGCCAGTGGACGGCGTGCGGCCACGCCAGATTGCCGATACCTTCGGTGCGCCGCGAGGCCGTGACCGCTCGCACGCCGGCATCGACATCTTCGCCAGCCGTGGAACGCCAGTGCGCAGCGCCACGGTCGGTGTCATCGCGGATGTCAGCGAACGTGGGCTCGGCGGGCGCCAGGTGTGGGTGATCGGGCCCGGACGCGAGCGCTACTACTACGCGCACCTGGAAAGCTGGGCCGAGGACCTGGCGCGTGGCCAGGTGGTCCAGCCCGGCGACCTGCTCGGCCATGTGGGCGACAGCGGCAACGCCAAGGGCACGCCCCCGCACCTGCACTGGGGCATCTACGGCGCAGACGGCGCCCGCGACCCGCTGCCACTGCTGCGCTGACCGCCATTGCGCACCCGCGCATCGATCTGTTCATGATTTGTAAATAGGAATAGTTCGTATTACCATTTCTTTCGTTTCCGGTGGTGCCAGGACGGCCTGCCCGTCCTCTCCCTACCCGTAGCGCCTCGCCTCCTGGATGCCGGCCGATCGCGCGTGCTCGCCCAGGACCCCCATGAACCGTTCCGCCTTCCGTACCCCGCCGCCGCAGCGGCTGTCCGTTGCCGTGTTTGCCGTTCTCTGCGCCGTGGCCCCGGCCGCCTTCGCCGACACCGCCGCCGACCCGACCACGCTGGACAAGGTCGTCGTCAAGGGCGAACGCGCCGAAGGCTACTCGGTGCGCCGCACCTCGGCCGGCACCCGCTTCGACCTGGCGCCGCGCGAGATCCCGCAGTCGGTCAGCATCATCAGCCACCAGCGCATCGAAGATCAGAAGCTGGACGACATCATCGACGTACTGGCCAACACCACCGGCGTCACCAGCACCCAGTCCGACAGCGAGCGCACCGAGTTCTACGCGCGCGGCTTCTACATCGATGCCTACCAGTTCGATGGCCTGCCGACGCAGATGGTGCAGAACTGGAGCTACGGCGATTCCGGCCTGGACCTGGCGCTGTATGACCGCGTGGAAGTGGTGCGCGGTGCCACCGGCCTGCTCAGCGGCGCCGGCAATCCGTCGGCGTCGGTGAACCTGATCCGCAAGCATGCCGACAGCGCCGAACTGACCGGCAGCGTCTCGGTGAACGTCGGCAGCTGGGGCCGCACCCGCACCACCGTGGACGTGGGCAGCGCGCTCAACGCCAGTGGCACGGTGCGCGGCCGCGTAATCGGCAGCTACCTGGACACCGACGGCCAGATGGACCGCTACAACCAGCGCAAGACGCTGGGCTACGCCGTCATCGACGCCGACCTGACTCCGGACACGCAGCTGAGCGTGGGCTACGACTACCAGCAGAAGCGCGCCAATGGCGCGACCTGGGGAGGCTTCCCGATGTGGTACGCCGATGGCAGCCCGACGAACTATCCGACCTCGTTCAATCCGTCGCCGGACTGGACCTACTGGGACACCACCAGCAAGCGTGCGTTCGCCACCCTGCAGCACGCCTTCAGCAATGGCTGGAAGTTCAAGATCGGCGCCACCCACGACCGCACCAAGGCCGACGACAAGCTGTTCTATCCGGCCTATACCGCATTCAACAAGACCACGGGCGCCGGCATCACGCCGATGGCCGGCTTCTACAACACCGAGCGCAAGGTCGACGGCATTGATGGCTACATCGACGGTCCGTTCCAGCTGTTCGGCCGCGAACACCAGTTCATGGCCGGCCTGAGCTACAACAAGCGCGAATTCGCCAACTACGGTGACTTCCAGATGGGCGGTCCCGGCACCGGCTGGAATCCCTTCAGCTCCTATCTCGACTGGACCGGCAACATCGCCCAGCCGAACTGGAACCCGCTGGCGCTGGCCAGCCAGGGCACCATCACCCAGAAGGCCGGCTATGCCGCCGCGCGCCTGTCGCTGGCTGATCCGCTGAAGCTGATCCTCGGTGCGCGCTACACCCACTGGAAGAGCGAAGGCGAGAACGACGACCGCGAACACAAGGTGACCACCCCGTACGCCGGCCTGGTGTATGACATCAACGACACCTACTCCGCGTACGCCAGCTACACCGAAATCTTCCAGCCGCAGACCGCGCGCGACCGCAACGACCGTTATCTCGATCCGGTAGACGGCAAGAGCTACGAGGTGGGCGTCAAGGGCGCCTGGTTCGACAACCGTCTGAACGCCTCGTTGGCGGTGTTCCGCATCGAGCAGGACAACGTCGCCCAGGTCACCAGCGAACCGATCATCGGCCGCCCGGGCGAGTTCGCCTCGATCGCTGCGCGCGGCACCGTGAGCCGTGGCTTCGAGTTCGAAGTGAACGGCGAACTGGCCCCGGGCTGGAATGCGACCTTCGGTGCTTCGCGCTATGTGGCCAAGGACATCAACGGTGCCGACATCAACACCAACCTGCCGCAGACCGCGCTGAAGCTGTTCACCAGCTACACCCCGCAATCGCTGCAGGAATTGACCGTCGGCGGCGGCGCCAACTGGCAGAACCGCATCTACTACGCCGCACCGGTGGTGGGCCGCTTCGAACAGGAAGGGTATGCGCTGGTCAGTGCCTTCGTGCGCTACCGCATCTCGCCGGAGTTCAGCGTGCAGGCCAACCTCAACAACCTGCTGGACAAGAAGTACTACTCGCAGATCACCGGCTACGGTGCGTACGGCGATGGCCGGAATGGCTCGCTGACGTTCACCTGGGCGTTCTGATCAGGCGCGGGGCACGATCGCCCCGCACCTGTAGAGCCGAGCCCACGCTCGGCTGATTCTCTGAGCCGAGCGTGGGCTCGGCTCTACACCAGCAAGGCAGCGCCGGAACTGACCGGCACTGCCACCGTTACATCAGAAGCGCAGGTCCGCGCGCAGGTACCAGTAGCGGCCACGCGGGATGTCATAGGTCGAAGCGTCGTAACCGTTCAACGAGCACGACAGGCAGATCGGCGGATCCTTGTCGAACACGTTGTTCAGGCCGGCCGTCAGCTGCAGCCCCTTCATCCAGTCGATCTTGTAGCCCACCTGCATGTCATGGAAGGTGGTGGCCGACAGCGTATTGGTGCCCGCAGCCTGGTTGCTGCAGACCGGGAACACGGAAGCGTCACCGCAGTTCTCGGTCAGTTCGGAGATATGCCGCACGGTCCAGTTGGCGCTCCAGCGATCCAGCGTCCAGCCGATGCTGGCATTGCTGGTCCATTCCGGAATCGAGCTGTCGGCCACTTCCACGCCCGGCTTCTGCGGCTGCTTCTGGCCCGCCGCACCGGTGGCTTCGTAGCGACCCACGAAGGTGTTCTTCCAGCCCAGCTTGAACTGACCGATCGAGCTCTGCGGCAACGTCCAGAACAGATCCACATCCCAGCCATCGGTCTTGATCGAACCCAGATTGGTCAGCCGGTTGTTGAAGCTGCTGACCGCGCCGGTGCTGGCACGGGTGATGCCGTTGCAGTAGATCGGGTCGAGCGTGTCCACGCACAGGTCCAGCTGGGTCTGCGCGTTGATTGCCTGGATCGCGCCGTCGATGGCATGGCGGTAGAAGGTCACTTCCACATCGAAGCGCTCCGACCACGAACTGTTGCTGCCAAACCATGGGCTCCACACGAAGCCTGCGCTGAAGCTGCGCGAGCGTTCCGGATCCAGCTCGCGGTTGCCGCCAGTGGTCACCGAGATCTGCGAGTTGGCCTGCTGGAACCCGGCCGGTACGCCCAGCGCAGCACAGTTGGCCGCGCTGCCACGCGGCGGCGTACCGCCCAGGCCCACCGAGCACGGATCGAACAGCTGCAGGTCGGCACGCGCGGCCGAGCCGTACAGCTCACCGATCGATGGTGCACGGAAGCCTTCGGCATAGGTCGTGCGCAGCACGAAGTCATCGGTCACCTGCCAGCGCAGGCCGTACTTGGGCGTGAATTCACCACCGAAGGTGGAGTAGTCCGAGTAGCGCCCGGCCAGGCTCAGGTCCAGCTTCTTGCCGAAGGTCGAATCGGCGAAGATCGGCACGCTCAACTCCAGATACGCCTCGTTGACGTCATAGGAACCCGAGGTCGGCTGCGACGGCACGCCGTTGTAGTGGCCGGCCACCGTCAGCGGATCGGGCTGGTACGAACCCTCGTACTTGCGATACTCGAAGCCGGTAGCGAACGACACCGGGCCGGCCGGCAGCGTGAACAGGTCGCTGGACAGGTTGGCGGTGAACAGGCTCAGTTCGTTCTGGCTGCGGTCACGCACCACCGGCTGGATCCACTTCAGCATGTCCGGGGTGATCGAACCGACACCGCCGAAGATGTTCAGCGGCACGCAGCCCGGCGTCGCCGCACAGACCGACGGATCGCCCAGCGCCATGTTGACGTTGTAGATGTTGTAGCTGCCGTAGTTGGTCTGTTCGGCCTTGTTCTTGCTGTACATGCCGTTGACGTCCCAGTACCAGTTGCGGTCAGCCGCCTGGAAGTTGCCGACGAAGCCGGTGGCGAAATACGTGGTGTCCACTTCCTGCTTGAACACGCGCGCGCCGCCTTCCACCGGGCGGCGGCCGATCAGGCTCAGGTTGTCACCCGAGACCAGGTCGAAGCCGAACGGGTTGTACGGATTGAGCGCGGACACGGTGATGTTGTCGGCCAGCGGATTGCCGGTGGCGCCATCGGGGCCGAAGAACAGCGGCTCCGGGCCGGCCTGGTTGGTCGACTCACGACGGTTGCCCAGTGCCTTGACGTACCACTGCACGTTGTCGGTGATGTCGAAGCGGAACTGACCAAACAGGCCCTTACGCTCCGAGGGCGTCAGCACCATGTTGTACTCGGCGAAATTGAACCGGTCGGCGCTGGTGAAGCAGTGATAGTCATCGGTGCGCGCGCAGCCGGCGCTGCCGTCGTAGCGCGGGTTGCTCACGCCGGTATTGGGCACGATGTTCTGCACCGCGCCGGTGTTCGGGTCGGTGAACATGAAACGACCCTGCGGAATGCCACCGCTGCCGAACGCCAGCCCGGTGCCGGGAATCGGGAAGCGCGACTGCTCGCGGTCCTTGGCAAACACCGGATCCTGCTTGGTCCAGCTGGCGCCCAGGAACAGGCTGAAGCGGTCGCCGCTCTTGCCCCAGGCCAGGTCCACGCCCTTCTGCGTGCCATCGCCCTTGCTGTACTCGCCATAGTTCAGGGTCACCTGGCCGCCATCGAAGTCACGGCGGGTGATGATGTTGACCACGCCGGCAATGGCGTCGGAACCGTACAGCGACGACGCGCCATCTTCCAGCACTTCGATGCGCTCGACGATGGCCAGCGGAATGGTATTGAGATCGGTGGCCGAGCCGACGCCGGATGCGGATGACTCATTGACCCAGCGGATGCCGTCGACCAGCACCAGCACGCGCTTGGCGCCCAGGTGGCGCAGGTCCACCTGCGCCGAACCGGCACCTACACCACTGCCATCGGGCGGGAAGCCGAAGTTGCCGGACGAGTTGAACTTGGCGTTGAGCGCCGAACCGGAACCGGTGAGCTGCTGCAGCACTTCGCCGATCGAGGTCAGGCCGGTGCGTTCGATATCGCCGCGCGTCAGCGTCTGGACCGGCACCTGGCCCTCCACCTCAGCGCGCTTGATGCGGGTACCGGTGACTTCCACCGCATCCAGGTTGGTGGTGGATTGTGCAGCGGCACCCAACGGTGCCAGGGTCATCACGCACAGCGCGACGGCAACCGCCAAAGGGCGGTGGTGCAGGTGATTCATTCGCTCTCTCTCCAAAGGAATGTCGGGACATGGGCCGCCGCACTCCCTCCCTGCATGGCGGCGCCGTCTCCTTTGTAAACAAGTGGTAAAAATCGCGGCGTGATGATCGACACTCTTTCACGCGGAATTGACGTAATTGCAGGCCGATTGCGTCAGATAGCTGCAGGTTATGACCGGACGATACTGTTCGCCGTAGGCAGCCTTGATGCTGGCTGCGACAGCGCGCGCCGGTAGCTTCTGCATTCACGGAAAAGGCCTTTGCCGGACCGTTTCAGGAATAGTTTGAAAATTCCTTCATTCAGGAGGCCCCACCAGTCGACCCAGCGCAGACTCGCACCTCCAGCCATTCGCGGGAGGGCCGAACATGAAAGCAGTGACTGCCGTGCTGGGCGTCACGATGGTGATGACGCTGCTTCTTTCCCTGGCAGGTGAATCGAGAGCAGGCGGCGTGATCGAGTGCAACAACTGTCCCTCTCCCAGCGATGCGGCCTTGGCCTCAGGAGAGGGACTGACGGTTGTGGTGGATTTCGAGAGAGCCGAGTTGACTGCTTTCGACGTTGAACATGACCCTGAGCGCAGAAAGTGGCGAGCACATCCGACCCCGGTTCCAGCGCAGATTGAAATGGCTTTTCTGCGGATCCTGGATGCGACGCTGTCAGCAGGGCAAGCGCCGCTCATGCAGCAATCACCGCATGAGCAGCAGTGAGACAACGCCCTACCGCACGAACGCAATGCGCTCCATGCCAGTGGCTTCGGCCGCAGCCAATATCCGCGCCATGCCTTCGTACTCGGCCGCCGGATCGGTGGCGATGCGCAGCTCCGGCAGGTTGCCGGCATGTTCGCCCGCCTGTGCCTGCAGGCGCGCCTGCAGCTCGCCGATCACCATCGGCTGGCCATTCCAGCTGAGCTGGTTGGCAGCGTCCAGGCGCAGCTCGATCGGCGGTGGCGGTTCGGGACGGTCCACCACCCGATCGGTGGCCTGCGGCAATTGCACGGCAATCGGCCGGGCCACGATCGGCGCGGTCACGATGAAGATGATCAACAGCACCAGCATCACATCCACCAGTGGCGTGACATTGATGTCCGCCAGCGGTCCGCTTCTTCCTGCGCTACTGAACGCCATGTGCCGCTCCCTGCAGCCGGGCCGTTCGCCCAAGGCCGACGTTACGACGCCTCCCATCCGCTGCGGCAGTGGCCTGCGCGGGGTCATTCAGCTGTCGTTGCCGACGCTCGGCGTGCACGCAATGCGAAACTGAATTCAGCCATCGCCCGCTATGCTGGTCCCCATGACCCGACGCACTTCAACTGCCCTGTCCCTGCTGCCCTTGGCCACCACGCTGCTGATCGGCTGCGCCAACGCCCAGTCCCTCGACGCCCAGAACGCGCAGCTGAAGGCTGCGATCGCGGCCGCCGAACGCGGCCAGTTCGATCCCGGCCAGGCCGCTGCACTCAGCCGCCATCCGGCTTACGGATGGCTGGAGTACGCCAACCTGCGCCGCAACATCGACACCGTCGATACCGCGCAGGCACAGGCCTTCCTCAAGCGCTATGACGGCCAGGCCGTGGCCAACACGTTCCGCAGCGTGTGGCTGCCCTCGGTCGCACGCCGCCAGGACTGGCCGACCTTGTTGGCCAACTGGGTGCCAACCGACAACGCCGGCCTGCGCTGTGCGCAGCTGACCGCGCGCCAGGTGACCGGCAAGGTCGATCCGCAGTGGATCAGCGAGGCGCAGGATCTGTGGCGCAAGAACGGCAAGTCGCTGCCGGACGGCTGTGATGCCGTCTTCGCCGTGCTGCAGGCACAGGGTGGCCTGAGCGATGCCCTTCGCTGGGAACGCATCGATGCCGCCGCCGACGCGCAACAGCCGGCGGTGATGCGCAGCGCCGCGCGTGGCCTGTCCGCCACCGACCTGGCGCTGGCGAACAATTACGCTGCCTTTGTCGACAAGCCCAACGCCAGCGCGTTGAACTGGCCGCGCAACGAGCGCAGCCGGCGCATCGCCACCGATGGCCTGGCCAAGCTGGCCAAGGCCGACCCCGGCGCCACCGAACAGCAGCTGCCGCAGTACGCCCAGGCGCTGGGCCTGAGTGCCGACCAGCAGGGCCAGGTGCTGTACCAGATCGCGCTGTGGACGGTGGCCTCCTACCTGCCCGATTCGGCGCGCCGCCTCAACGCGGTGCCCGAATCGGCGTATGACGAACGCCTGCACGAATGGCGCGTGCGCGAAGCGATGTCGCGCGGCGACTGGCCGGCGGCGCTGACCGCGATCCGCAAGATGGCCAGCAAGCAGCGCAGCGACCCCCGCTGGCGCTACTTCGAAGGCCGCATGCTGGAGAAGACCGGCCAGGCCCAGCAGGCCCAGCCGCTGTTCCGCGAAGCTGCACGCGCACCGACCTTCCACGGCTTCCTGGCCGCCGACAAGCTGCAGCAGGGCTACACGCTGTGCCCGTGGAAGCCGAACGACAGCGCGCAGGCGCAAGCCGTGATCGCGCGCGACCCGGCCATCCAGCGCGCGATGGCGCTGTACCAGATCGACCGCGCCGGTTGGGCCGTGGCCGAATGGAACAGCGCGCTGTCGCGCTTCGATGACACCCAGCGCCGCCTGGCGGTACGCGTGGCGCAGGACAACGGCTGGTTCGACCGCGCCGTGTTCGCGCTCGGCAAGCAGCCGCAGGAACAGCGCCTGTACGACCTGCGCTTCCCGCTGCACCACGACGCCACCATCCGCCGCGAATCGGCGCGCAACGCGATCGATCCGGCCTGGGTGGCGGCGGAAATCCGCGCCGAGAGCACCTTCACCCCGCGTGCGCGCTCGCCTGCCAACGCCATGGGCCTGATGCAGGTGCTGCCGGCCACCGGTGCCGGCGTGGCCAAGTCGATCGGCCTGACCGGCTACGGCGGCGCCGACAGCCTGTACGACCCGGACACCAACATTGCCATCGGCACCGCCTACCTGCGCCAGCTGATGAACAAGTACGACGGCCTGCCGTACGTGACCATCGCCGCGTACAACGCCGGCCCGACCCCGACCGCACGTTGGCAGGGCCAGCGCCCGGGCTTTGATCCGGACCTGTGGATCGAGACCATCAGCTACAAGGAAACCCGCGAGTACGTCGCCCGCGTGCTGGCCTTCAGCGTGATCTACGACTGGCGCCTCAACGGCGATGCGCTGCCGCTGAGCGACCGCCTGATGGGCCGCCTGGTGGACAAGCGCAAGAGCTTCAGCTGCGCCGCCAACGCCGAGCAGGGCGGCGATTGATCACCCGATGACGGTAGCGCCGGGCCATGCCCGGCGGACGCCATGATGTGTCCCGCCGGCCAGCGGCCGGCACTACCGTGCGATCATCCCCCCATGAAGATCTATCTTGTCGGCGGCGCCGTGCGCGACCGCCTGCTGCAGCGCTCTGCCGGCGACCGCGACTGGGTGGTGGTCGGCGCCACGCCTGCGCAGATGGAAGCGCAGGGCTACACCGCAGTCGGCCGCGATTTCCCGGTGTTCCTGCATCCGAAGACCGGTGAGGAATACGCGCTGGCGCGCACCGAGCGCAAATCCGGCCGCGGCTATCGCGGCTTCGTGGTCGATGCCGATCCGGCGGTGACGCTGGAAGAAGACCTGCAGCGCCGCGACTTCACCATCAATGCGATTGCCTGCGACGAAGACACCGGCACGCTGGTCGATCCCTATGGCGGTGTCCGCGACCTGGAACAGCGCGTGCTGCGCCATGTCGGGCCGGCCTTCGTCGAGGATCCGCTGCGCGTGCTGCGCGCGGCGCGCTTCATGGCCCGTTTTGCACCACTGGGCTTCAGCGTCGCCGAAGAGACCATGGCACTGATGCGCGAGGTCGCCGCCAGCGGTGAACTGGACGCGCTGGTGCCGGAACGCGTCTGGCAGGAACTGCGCAAGGCGCTGGTCAGTGAACGGCCCTCCGCCTTCCTGCGCACGCTGCACGATGCGCAGGCACTGGGCCCGATCCTGCCCGAACTGGAAGCACTGTACGGCGTACCGCAGCGTGCTGAATTCCACCCGGAAGTCGACACCGGCATCCACCAGGAAATGGTCAGCGACATGGCCGCGAAGCTCGCCCCCGGCGATGACCTGGTCGGCTTCGCTGCCCTCACCCACGATCTCGGCAAGGGCCTGACCCCGCCGGAGGAATGGCCGCGCCACATCATGCACGAGCAGCGCGGCATCAAGCCGTTGAAGGCACTGTGTGCGCGGTTGAAGATTCCCACCGAACACCAGCAACTGGCCGAAGCGGTGTGCCGCGAGCACTTGAACGTGCACCGCATCGACGAACTGCGCGATGCCACCGTGCTGGAACTGCTGGGCCGCTGTGATGCGTTGCGTCGGCCGGAGCGCGTGGCGCGTATCGCACTGTGCTGCGAGGCCGACAAGCGCGGCCGGCTCGGCTTCGAGGACGCCGACTACCCGCAGGGCGAAACGCTCAAGCGCCTGCACCAGGCGGCGCTGTCAGTGCAGGCACGGGATCTGGATACGACACACCTGAAGGGGCCGGCCATCGGCGAAGCGCTGGCCAAGGCGCGGGTGAAAGCCATCGCCGCCGCCCGCTGAAGCACCTGGTGATGCCGGCTGCTGGCCGGCACCGATCGCCCGTCTATCGACGACGCTTACGCGAGAAGTGGTCGACAGCATGAGCACCCAACAAGATGGGTTGCATCAAGAGGAACAGCCATCCACCCAGCCGGAGTGTCTCCACCGGATTGAACCGGGTGATGAACGCAGCTACCAGTGCCAAACCCGCAACAAGGCCGACCTCATAGACCCACAGCGATCGGTTAGAACGCTTGCCCACGATGCTCCTCTCCATTGAACAGGACGCACTTGCAAGCCATCGCCGCCGTCCGGCACCACGGGTAGTGCCGGCCGCTGGCCGGCAACCAGACAATCGCGGGATCAGTGCGCCATCCCACGGGTGATCGCCGCAGCCCGCTGCTTCAGCTGCGCCACCGCATCGGGAATCATCTCCATGCCCACGTCCAGGCCCGGGTTCAGCACCAGGCCGACGCCGTCGCCGATACCGGCCAGCAGCGCGTGCACCGCGATCGGCATGGCATGCGCAAACTGCGGCAGCTGCTCGTGCCACAGGCCCGCGCGCTCGGGGGCGGTGAACACCGCGAACATCGGCTCGCCGCCCTCGCTGGTCAGCACCAGCGGCGAGATGCTCTCGTCCCAGGCGCCATCTTCGCCAATGGCCTTGTCCAGCAGCACGAACGCCGTCGAGGTCAGCAGGCCGTCGAGGAACTGCGACGCGGTCAGCGTGCCGTCCTGGGCCTGCAGCAGGCGCTCCTCGAGGTCGTTGAGGGGTTCGAACGGGGTGTCGTGGTCCATGGTCGGTTCCGGTACGTGATTGCAGGGCAGACTTTAACAGGCCCTGTCCTCAACCGAGGAATCCGTGCCGCCACAGCCAGCCCAACGCCGCCAGACCGGCCACCACCACCAGCATCAGTGGCAGGCCGAAGCGGTGCCGCCACGGGATCGGCACCCCACCCAGCTGCTGGTCCATGGTGTCGGTGTCCAGCACCCAGCCGTGCCCGCATCGGGTGCAGGCCAGCTCATAACGGCGGTGGTAGGTGAAGCCGAACAGCAGATCGATGCGCGCCATCTTGTAGCGCAGCTGCGGGGCGAACTCGGTTTCCGTCTGGCAGCGCAGGCAGTGGTGCGCTTCGGTGGGGCCGACGATCAGCACCCGTTCCTGTTGGCCGATCAGGATCATGACCGGGTGCCCTGGCAGGCGGGCTGGGCCAGCAGCCAGGCTTGGGCGGCGGCCACGGTGGCGGCGTCACCCTCGACGCGCTGGTCGGGCTCGATCTTCAAGCCGTCGCCACGATCATTGCGGTCCCGCATCACGCTGGTGGTCAGCAGCAGGCGGCTGCCATCGGCAAGCGTGTGCACGACATTGCCAGTGGAGACACCCGCAGTGGGCTGACCGAAACTCCGCGTCTGCGGACGACCACGCCACGCCAGCGCCGAGGCCTCGCCCGAACTGCCGGTGCGCGGTCCGAACAGCACTGCCACCGGCGCGCCGGGCTGCCGCAGCACATACCCGGACTGGCCGAAGTCCAGCACCGACTTGCCTGCACGCTGCACGGCGGTCGCGGTCAACGTCCAGCGCTCCGGCCCCTGTGCGGTTTCGAACGCCCCCACATCTTCGTTGTTCACCACCGAGGTGCGCAGCAGCGGTGCCATGCCCAGCAGCATCGGCCACATGTTGCCACCGCTGTTGTCACGCAGGTCGACGATCCAGCCACAGCGCATGCCGTCGTCCTTGCTACGGATGACCTGCTGCCACCGCGCGGCGCGCTGGATGTTCTGGCGGAACGCTTCCTGTGGCGTCGCGCCGGGCGTGGAGGCATATCCCTCGATGACCAGCCAGCCGATGCGCGCATCCACCGCATCGGCGGCCTTGGCCCTTTCCACGGCGGCGGCGCCGACCTGCTGCGCGCGCGCAAGGGATTCGCTCTGGCGCTGGGTCGTCGTCCATACGCCATGATTGCCCGTGCTGACCGCAATGGCTTCGCGCAGTAACGCCAGCCGCTTCACGGGGTCGCCCTGCACCGATTGCAGTCGTGTGCGGGTTCCAGGCCAGTCCACCCGGTCGCGATACAGCGCCTGCCGTTCAAGCAGGTTGAGGATCTCGGCCTCCGCCTCCGGTGAGGGCACTTCGATTGCCTTGGGCGTATCGGCCATGGCGTTGGCAGCCACCAGCGCGATCACCAGCGCACCAATGCGACGCACTCCCTTGCGAACCTGCATGTGACGTTTCCTTGTCGTTGAGGCAGGCGCACAGCATAGCCCGCAGGTGATGGCTTTCGCCATGCGCGAACTGTCGTATCTGGCCCCGCCGCGGGTTGCAGCAAGACAGCGTGCACGCGATCAGTAAATTGCAACTTTGCCCATGTCATTGCCATGTAGAACGCGAGAAGGTTGCCTCCGTCGGCGCCTCCTGCGCTGGCCGGGATTGGCGTCCTGAATCAAACATCAAAGAGAACGGGTTGCCGTCGTTGCGGCAATCACGACAATGCACCGGCTCGCCTATGGCGGGCGGTGCGTGGGGATCCTCGTGATCCGTCGGCTTTTTTTCTCTTTGATTTTGACCGGCACGCCAACCCGCACCGCCCGCCACCTTGCATGCCGCAGGTGGCCTTGCTCCGTGAGGTTGCCGCCATGAACAAACCCTTCCCCACCTATCCACGCCTGCAGGCACTGCTCGGCGCCGCGTTGCCCGGCCTGCAGCTCTCCAATGCCGTAGCCGAGGCATTGGAAGATGCGCTCACCGAAGCCAACGAACAGGCGCCGCCGTCCGCATTCTTCGCGCGGTTGCGCGGCATCACGCACAGCCACGCTGCCGATGGTCAGCCGTGGCGCGAGCGGCAACTCAGCGAGGCGCGCGGTCGGGAACTGGCCGAGGCAACGCGCTGCCTTGCCGCATTGTCCGCCTGCGGCGGCGTGTTGCTGGCTGCACAGTCGGCGCGCGAGACGGACGATGCGCAGGCGCAGTGTCCGCCGCAGGTGGAGGAAGGGTTGCTGCATGCGGTGGTGGTGTTGGCCGATCATGCCGGGGCGCTGGTGGAACCGGATGCGTGCGCACCACTGTTGTAGAGCCGAGCCTATGCTCGACTGCGCGGAGGTCATGGCGTCGGTGGGATTCGTGCCGACCAAGGTCGGCACCTACCAGAGCAAGGTCATGGCGCCGGTGGAATCTGTGCCGACCAAGGTCGACACCCACCAGAGCGGGTCATGACATCTGCACCGCGCGCTACCAGTCCGCGCGCAGGCCGATGTTGCCTTCGATGATGCGGCGCTTCTCGTTGCGGTCACCGCCCAGATCGCGCGTGTAGTCGGCCACCGCGTACGCGCTGATGGTGCGATTGAAGCGCCCTACCACGCCCACACCGGCTTCGAGTGCACGCGAGCGCTGCGAACTGATGATCGTGTCGTCGTCGAAGCGGATGCGGTCCTCGCCGGAGCGGCCATGCCAGTAATTGAGCTTGAAATACGGCTGCCAGCCGTTGTCGGCCAGCTGGTAATCGCCGGCCAGGCGCAGGCCGATGCGGCCGGTCCAGGCGTTGTCGTTGTCGAAACGCACGCTCGACACCTCATCGCGGCGGTCGTCCAGCGACGTGCGTTGCCAGATCACCTGTAGCTGCGGTTCCAGCCACCATGCGGACTGACCGACGTGCAGCAGCGGTTTGCCGGCCTCCACCGACACGCTGGTGCCATCGCCGCTGATTCCGAAGCCGAGCCCACGCGAGGAACGCACGCGGCCGTCGTAGCGGCTCTGCATCGCTACGGCGTCGATATAGCCACCACTGCTGTCGGTGAGCGTCCAGTACAGGCCCACGTGCTTGTCGTCCAGGCGGTTCTGTCCCACCTGTACGTTGTCCCAGCCCAGTGCCAGGCCGGTGGTCTTGCCCTGCGCGCGGGTGCGGCCGACGAACACGCCGATCTGGTTGCGGTGGTTGTCGGAGGCAGTGGCCCATACGTCGAGACCGGCCTGCAGGCCCATCACATCGCCATCGAAGCCCGGCTGCGCATCACCCTTCCAATGGATCTCGCTGCTCTGACCCACCAAGCGGCCCCAGGCGGTGCGGAATGCGCCCTGGTTGTACAGCAGGCGCTGCTCGCCCTGCCGCTCGTGGAAGGTGCCGAGGCTGGCCAGCGAGGTCTCGCGCAGGAGCGGCGGCACCACCGCATAGGTGGCAGTCTCCACGCGGTACAGCGGCACCACTGCGCCCTCGGCGGGGCGTGCACCCGGCGTCGGCGGGGCACCGGCTCCGGGCAGCGCACCGCCGGCCACTGGCACGTCCGGCACGGCCGGATCGCTGGGTGGCGCCACCGGCGCGGGTTCCGGTGGCGGTGGTGGCGGCGCGGTCTCGCCCGCGGTCAGGTCCGGATCGGTGGCGCCTTCGGGCGGCGGCGGCGGTGCCGGGGTGATCGGCGGCGGTGGGGCCACTGGAGGCGTCAGCGGTGGCGGTGTCGCGCTGCCGCCACCGTTGGGTGCTGGCGTCGGCCCGGTCACCAGCGTCGAACGCAGGTACCAGTTCTCGGCGGTACCGGCACTGACACCGCCCTTGAACAGGTAGTACTCGTAGGCACCGGCCGCAACCGGTGCGAACAGCGAAAACGCACCCGGCGCGGTGCGGCCGCCATTCAAGGCCTGCACCACCAGGATGCCATCGGCCAGCGTGGCGGCGCCGCTGCCGCCGGCATTGAGCACGCCGATGCCGGTGGTCCCGGTGGCAGTACCGCCGTCGATCACCAGACGGTCGCTGGTGGAGTTGTCCGCGCCCAGCACGGTACGCAGGTACAGGCCACCACCGTCTCCGCGGTAGTTGCCACGCACGGTGAACACGTCGCCAGCGCCGGTACCTGTCAGGTCGATGCGCCCGGCATTGACCATCTCCACCAGTGCACCACTGTTGAATGGGCGGATGGCATGCCCCCCACTGCCCGCGTAGACGGTACTGGTGTCATCCACCGTAAGCGTGCCGGTGCCGCTACCGCTGTCGCCCAGCACCAGATCGCCATCGAAGCTCAGCTCGGTGCTGTTGGCCAGGCTGATCGCCTCCCAGTTCTGGAAGCGGCCCACGCCCGTGGTCTTGACGTTGCTCAGGTTGAGCTGGTCGATGCCACCGCCACCGTCGAACAGCGGCACCGCACCGAGGTTGCCCTGGTTGAGGTTGCTGAGGTTGGCCACGTCGTTGTCCGGGCCCATGTCGATCGCGCCGTAGACGATGCCACCGCCATTCCAGTTGAAGGTGTCATTGCCGGTACTGAGCAGTACCTGCCCGCGCACGGTGCCGTCGGTGATGGTCACGCTGTCGTTGCCGCCGCTGACGCTGATGTTGCCGCCGATGTAGGCGGTACCCGAGATGATGATGGTATCGGTGTCGAAACCGGTCACCACATTGCCATCCACGGTGCCGCCGGACTGGTCCCACAGGTTCTTGTCCAGCTTCATGTTGACGCGGCCGATGCGGCCACCGGTCATCCAGGCCTGGTCGCCATCCTCGAACGCGCCGATGATGCGGCCACCGCTCATGCGGAAGGTATCGATGTTGTCGCCCTGCTGCAGCGCGCCGACCGTGCCGCCACTCATGACGAAATCATCGCGGCCACTGCCCTGCGCTACCAGGCCGGTAACGGTGCCGCCGGTGACGGTCATCTGATCATCGCCACTGCCCTGGTCGACGCTGTCGATCGTGCCATCGCCCAGCAGCAGCACATCATTGCCATCGCCCTGCTGGACGCCACCGGAGATGCTGCCTGCCTGCATCTCCAGGCGGTCGTTGCCCGCACCGAACTGCACACCCGTGCGGCCACTGATCGTTCCGCGGTTGACCAGAGCGCTGTCGCCCGCACCGACGAACTGCAGGGCGGTGTTGTTGCCGGTGCTGATGCTGCCCGCATTTTCGACACGGCTGCCGCCACCGAGCTGGACCGCCACTCCGCCCACCGCACTGATCGTGCCCAGGTTGGACAACAGGTGCCCACCGGCACCAACAAGCGAAATCGCGCTGCTGCCACCGCTCTGCTGCAGTTGTGCCGTGCTGGCGATATTGATGGTGATGCCGGCCGCGCCATTGGCGGTGATGGGAACAGTCTGCGGGTTCGGCGCATTGGCATCGCAGGTGATCGTCTGGCCGGCGATGGGGACGGCGCTGTTACAGCCGGCCCAGGCGACACTGGCACTCAGCAGCATGACGGACGGGACAGCCAGGGCCTGCAGCACGGAAACGGTGAGGCGGCGCGGACGGAAAGCGCGCGGAACGGCACGGGACATACAGCACTCCTGGACAAGGGATCAGGAACTGCGGATATGCGGTACTGCGCAGGCAGTCTGCCGTGTGGTGAACGGTTTCGATAGGTGAAATTGCGTGGCGGCTATCACAGTTCAGTGGCGAACTTGATCGGGCATCACCCCGCCTCTACGTGGCTGAAATTGTTCATCTTTGCGGCGGTCACAGGCCGCGTGGAGAGTATCCACGCATGGCGTGGATGAGGTGCCATCAGATCTTCAGATAGATTTTCCGCCGGTCCAGCCACCAGGCCACGCCCCACCACAGCGCGACAAACACCAGCGCCTGCAGCATCGATGCCAGCTCGAGCGCCTGCGGCATTGCGGTGGCCAGCTGTTGCCAGATCCAGCTCCAGGCACCGCTGGCCATCAGCACCACCGACATCACCGATGCGCCCAGATACGCCGTGATCGCATTGACGCCGAAGCGCCGGCCCAGCGCCGGCCAGCCCTTCTGATCGATCAGCCAGTGTCCCAGCCATAGCGCCAGCGCCGCCAGGCCGCCCGTCCACAGCACGTAACTGGGCGTCCACAACTGCTTGTTCAACGGCAGCACCATCGCCAACAGCAGGCCCAACACCGCAGTCGCCACACCCAGCCCGGCCAGCGCCACGGCACGTCCGCTGCGCAGCAGGCCTCCGGCCAACAGACCGAGCACGGTACTGGCCAGCGCGCCCAGCGTGCTCAGCAACCCTTCCGGATCATGGCCCAGCCCGGTATCGGCGTGCCATTGGTAGATCCACGGGGCGAACAGCGTGGTATCCAGGCGGCTGGCGGGGTTGGTCCATGGCGCCAGATCACCGATGCCCAGCAGCAGCACGGTGTACCCCACCAGCAGCGCGATCAGAGCGCTCACCTGCACGCGTGGCCGCGCATAGACCGCCAGCACGCCCACCAACGCCGCACACACCGCGATCCGTTGCAGCACGCCCCATATGCGGAAGTGATGGGTATCCAACGCCCACCAGATCAGCAGGTGCAGCAGCGCACCGGCCAGCAGGATGCGCAGCGCGCGTTCCAGCACGCCACGCGCCAGTGCAGGCCGCACCGACGCGTCCAGCGCGCGCGGCGCTACGCTGAACGCCATCGACACGCCCACCAGGAACAGGAAGAACGGGAACACCAGATCGGTGGGCGTGCAGCCATGCCATTCCGAATGGCGCAGTGGTGCGAACACCGCACTCCAGTCGCCCGGATTGTTGACCAGCAGCATCGCCGCCACGGTGATGCCGCGCAGGGCATCGATCGAGCCCAGCCGGCGTGGCGGCGCACTGTTCATCAGGCGGCCTCGTACTGTCCGGCAATCCAGGTACCACGCACCTGCAGGGCATCATCCAGCAGCACCAGGTCGGCCTGGTAGCCCTCGGCGATGTGGCCCAGGCGATCATCGACGTTGAGGAACTGTGCCGGATAGGTCGAGGCCATGCGCGCGGCTTCCGCCAACGGCTGGCCGAGCAGCTGCACGGTGTTGCGCACGGCGGTGGCCATGTCCAGCGCCGAGCCGGCCAGCGAACCGGCAGCATTGCGCACCACGCCGTCGATGGCGGTAATGGTTTCGCCATACAGCACGTAGCTGGGATCGTCGGCGCCGACCGGCGGCATCGCATCGGTCACCAGCAGCAGACGGCCGCGCGGCTTGGCTGCCAGCGCCACGCGCAGGCTGGCCGGATGCACATGCACGCCATCGACAATGATGCCGATCCAGCTGTCGCGGTCTTCCAGCGCAGCGCCCACCGCACCGGGCTCGCGGCCCTGCAGCGGCGACATCGCGTTGTACAGATGGGTGAAGCCACGCACGCCAGCATCCAGTCCGGCACGAATCTCTTCGTACGTGCCAGCAGTGTGGCCAGCAGCAACGATCACGCCACGTTCGACCAGCGCACGGATGGTCTCCAGCGGCACGCGTTCCGGTGCCAGTGTCAGCAGCGTCACGCCGTTGTCCAGCGAGGCGGCCAGTGCGATCTCTTCTTCGTCAGGCACGCGGAACTTGCTGGCATCGTGGGTGCCCTTGCGCGCCGGCGCGATGTACGGGCCTTCCAGGTGGATGCCGATCACGCCGGGCACGCCCTGCGCGATCGCCTCGCGCATCGCGGCGATCGCTTCGCGCATCACGCCCACATCGTCGCTGATCAGCGTCGGCAGCATCGCGGTGGTGCCGAAGCGCCGGTGCGCCTGCGCGATGGTACGCAGCGAGGCGACATCGGGCGTGTTGTTGAACAGTGCGCCGCCGCCACCATTGACCTGCACATCGATGAAGCCGGGCAGCAGCCAGCCGCCGTCCAGATCGATCTGCTCGGCCGCCTGGCCCAGCTGCGGTGCAGCGTCAGGCAGCAGCGCGCTGATGCGACCATCCTCGATCACCACCGCCAGATCATCGCGGAATTCATCGCCGGCGAGGATGCGGGCGTTGCGCAGGACCGTGGCCATCACACCGTCTCCGTAACCTTGTTCAGATGCGGCGGCAGATCCGGGTTGAAACCACGGCGCAGCGCCAGCGCGTTGATCGCGCGATAGAAGCTCTGCACGGTCAGCAGCGGGGCACACAGCGGATGCGGTGCGGCCGCCACCGGCAGGTTGCCACCGGCACCGGCCATCCACACCTGTGCACCGCGCGCGGTGAATTCTTCGACGACAGCACGGGTACCGGCGCCGGTCTCGTCGGGTTGGGCAAAAGCCAGCACCGGGAAACCACGGTCAACCAGCGCCATCGGGCCATGCTTCACTTCAGCCGAGCTGTAGGCTTCGGCATGCAGGCTGCAGGTTTCCTTGAACTTCAGTGCAGCCTCCTGGGCCGCGCCCAAGCCCAGGCCACGGCCGAGCACGAACAGGTTGGTCGCCTCGACCAGGCCTTCGGTCACCGCACTCCAGTCACACTGCCAGGCCTCGCGCATCGCGTCCGGCAGCAGGTCCAGTGCGGCGCGAAGGCTGCTGTCCTGCTTCCAGTACGCAGCCAGCTGCAGCAGTGCGGCCAGCGACGCCAGGTAGCTCTTGGTCGCCGCCACGCTCTTTTCGGCACCGGCATGCAGCGGAATGACCGTATCGGCCAGCTGCGCCAGCGGCGAATCCTCGACGTTGACCAGCACGATCACCCGGGCGCCGGCCGCCTTGGCGGCCTCGGCGTTGCGCAGCAGGTCGGGGCTCTTGCCCGACTGCGAGATGACGATGAACAGTGCGCCGCGCAGCTGCAGGGGTGCGGCATAGACCGAACCCACCGACGGCGAGGCCGATGCGACCACCAGGCCCAGCTGGGTTTCCAGCAGGTACTTGCCATAGGTGGCAGCGTGGTCGGAGCTGCCGCGTGCGCAGGTGACCACGAACGGGGGTGGCGCAGCACGCAGGCTGGCGGCCAGGGATTCCATGGTGGCGTGGTTGCGCGAGAACTGGCGGGCAACCACGTCAGCCGCTTCAGCGGCCTCGGCGAACATCAGGGTGGAAGTGGGGTCTGACAGCGACATGGCAGGCTCAGGCAGGATCGGAAGGAAGGGGGCGTGCGCCGGCCGGGCGCATCGGCGCGGTCGAACCGCGCACCACCAGCTGCGGCACGAAGCCCTGGTTGTGCAGTGGTGCCGGCGCGTCGTCGTAGGCGTCGCTGCGCAGCTGTGCGATCAGCAGGCGCGCGGCATGGCGGGCAATGTCTTCGGTGGCCTGTTTGGCGGTGGTCAGCGGCGGCCACGACTGGCGCGAGAACGGGCTGTCCTCGAAGCCGGCGATGGACAGATCGTAGGGCACGTTCATGCCGGCCGACTTGGCGGCGGCCAGCACGCCAGCGGCGATTTCGTCGTTGGAACCGAAGATGGCGGTGGGCGGCTCGCGCAGCGCCAGCAGGCGGCGCGCACCGCGGAAACCGTCGTCGAAGGTGTAATCGCCCTGCACCACCAGGTGCTTGTCCACGGTCATGCCGTAGTCCTTCAGCGCGGCTTCGTAACCGGCGTAGCGTTCGCCCGACGAGCGGTGCGAGATGCCACCCCAGAGGAAGCCGATGCGCTGGTGGCCGAGCTGGATAAGGTGCTCGGTGATCTCGTAGGCAGCCTCGCGGTCGTCGACGAACACGCAGGCACCGTCGGCCGGGTCTTCGGTGGCGGCGATGATGCGCACCAGCTTGATGCCGCGCGCAGTCAGCGCCTGGATCAGGTCGCGGCGCTCGGACATCGGCGCGGTCAGCACCAGCCCGGCCAGCCGCGAACGCTGCACCCAGTCGGCCAGCTCATCGGCCAGCAGCGGTGAGCTGGAATCGCAGGGGTGGATCTGGAGGCCGAAACCGGTCTCGCGGCACGCGGCCAGCACGCCGTTCTGCACGCCGATGATGTGGTACGGGTTCGGGTTGTCGTAGACCAGCCCGATCACGAAGGTGGTGCCGCTGCGCAGGTTGCGCGCCGACGGATCGGGCTCGTAGTCCAGCTCGGCGATGGCTCGCAGCACCCGCGCACGGGTGGCCTGCATCACCGAGGGCTCGTTGTTGATCACCCGCGAGACCGTCTTCAGCGAGACCTTGGCCTTCTCCGCAACGTCCTTGATGGTCGCTCTGCGCATGGGTTTTCCCTGGGGTTGGCTGCCGTCCATCATCGCCGATCAGGCCTTGTCCTGCGGCAGGCCGGCACGATGGCCGATCACCGAGTAGAACAGGATGTACAGGTAGCACGGCACCATCAGCAGCACGAACACCAGCTGGAAGTCGATGTGCTGCTTGAGCACGGCGAACAGCTGCGGAATGATCGCGCCGCCGGCAATACCCATCACCAGCAGGGCCGAGCCGGTCTCGGTGAAGCGACCCAGGCCGCGGATCGCCAGCGGGAAGATCGCCGGCCACATCATGGCGTTGGCGAAGCCCAGCAGGGCCACGAAGGCCACCGACACGTAGCCGTGGGTGGCCCAGGCGCCGAGGCAGAACACCACGCCCAGCACCGCCGAAATGGTCAGGTAGCGCGACTGCGAGACCACCTTGGGGATCAGCAGAAGGCCGACCACGTAGCCAACCAGCATCGCGCCAAGGGTGAGCGAGGTGAACATCTTGGTCTGGTCCAGCGGCAGGTCGAAACCATGGCCGTAGGTACCGATCGCATCACCGGCCATCACCTCCACGCCGACGTAGACGAACAGGCACAGCACGCCCAGCCACAGATGCGGGAACTGGAAGATGCTGCGCCGTTCGGCAGCACCGGCCGCAACCGGCGTGGCATTGGCTTCGGACGACTTGATTTCCGGCAGCGGCGAGAACAGCACGGCCACCGCCAGCAGCACCAGCAGGCCCGCCATGGCCAGGTACGGCGCATGGATCTTGGCGGCGAATTCGTTGAGCAGCTGCGCCTTGGTCGCCTCATCGGCAGCGGCCACCGTGGCCGACAGATCACCGATGCCATGCAGCACCACGGTACCGATCAGCACCGGGGCGAGCATGCCGGCGATCTTGTTGCAGATGCCCATCAGCGCGATGCGGCGTGCCGCCGTCTCGATCGGGCCGAGGATGGAGATATAGGGGTTGATCGCGGTCTGCAGCAGGGCCAGGCCGCTGCCGATCACGAACAGGCCGCCGAGCGCGCCCGGGTACCAGCGCTGGGTGGCGAATTCGCCGAACAACGCGGCACCACCGGCCATCACCAGCAGGCTCAGGCTCAGGCCCTTCTTCATGCCAGTGCGGCGCAGGATCCATGACGCCGGCAGGGCCAGGAAGAAGTAGGACAGGTAGAACACCATCAGCACCAGGAAGGCGCCGACCTCGCTGAGTTCGAAGGCCAACTTGACGAAGGTGATCAGCGGGCCATTGAGCCAGGTGAAGAAGCCGATCAGGAAGAACAGCACGCCAACGATGGCGATGGAGGTGGCCACGTTCGGGCGCGCGCTTGCAGCGGGGACGGCGGACATCAGGAGGGCTCCTGCGGCGACGGCCGCAGAACGCGGCGTCGGAGAGTGGCTGGGAACAACGTTGTCACATTCTTTCGATGGACAGCCGCGGTTTGTCAACTTCCACGCGCAGCCCCGTGAACCTCGTGCTGCACTGCGCAACCCGATCGCAACGCATCGTGCTGAATGCGCCGGAGGCCTTGGCCCATGTGCGGCAATGCTTCCAACGTGAAACCCGCACTCACGCCATGTAAACGTTTACTGCATGTCGCATTCGTTGCGATGCAGCAACGAAAGTGTCACGAACTCGTTGACATCGTTGTCAGCGGGGTTACAGACTCCGCCCCAATCGCCGCCCCCGATCCCCGGGCCGGCCCCATCTGCAGCAGGAGCCCGCGTGACCGCCAGCCACCCCGCCCCGGCCCATGTCCTGTCCCGAGTCGCGCCCTCGTTCCTGGCCGCCGACGTCGGTGGCACCCATGTGCGCGTGGCCCGGGTCCAGGCCAGCGGTGATGCCGCCCACCCGGTGCAGGTGCTGGAGTACCGCAAGTACCGCAATGCCGACCATGCCGGCCTCAGCGCGATCCTGTCCGATTTCCTGGGCGAAGGCCCGCGGCCCACGCACTGCGTGGTCGCCAGCGCCGGCTACGCCCGCGAGGACGGCACGGTGATCACCGCCAACCTGCCGTGGCCGCTGTCGGCGCGCCAGGTGGAGGCCGACGTCGGCCTGCAGCGGGTCTACATCGTCAACGACTTCGAAGCGGTGGCCTATGCCGCCGCGCAGGTGGACGCCAGCGGCGTGCTGCACCTGTGCGGGCCGGACACCGCCACGCGCGGTCCGACCCTGGTGGTCGGCCCCGGTACCGGCCTCGGTGCAGCACTGTGGATTCCCACTGCGCATGGCCCGGTGGTACTGCCCACCGAAGCCGGCCAGCCGACCCTGGCCGCCAGCACCGAGCTGGAAATGGCCATCGTCCGCCACATGCAGCGCGACCGCGCGCACGTGTCGATCGAACATGCGATCTCCGGCCCGGGCCTGATGAACCTGTACCGTGCGGTGTGCGCACTGCAGGGACAGGCACCGACGCTGGCCAGCCCCGATGCGGTCACCGCCGCCGCCATGGCCGATACCGATGCGCACGCGCGCCAGGCGCTGGATGTGTTCTGCGGCCTGCTTGGCAGCACCATCGGCGACATGGCGCTGTTCTACGGCGCCCACGGTGGCGTCTACCTGGCCGGCGGCATCCTGCCGCAGATCCGCGAATACCTGCACGCCAGCACCTTCGTCGAGCGCTACCTGCAGAAGGGGCCGATGGGCGAAGCGCTGGCACGCATCCCGGTGAAGGTGGTCGAGCACGGCCAGCTGGGCGTGGTCGGCGCTGCCAGCTGGTACCTGCAGCAGTCGGCCGCCTGACACCGCAACAGGCTTCAACGCAATCGCAGCACGCAGTACGTGGCACGCCAACGCACGGGACTTTGCCGCCGCCCCGCGCATGTCATCGCAACCGTAACCGAACACCGCCGCCGGCATCCAATCGAGTGATGAGGAGAGACATCATGAACACCCGCAAGACCCTGCTTTCGGCCGCCATCGTCAGCTGCCTCGCCTTCAGTGCGCACGCGCAGCAGGCCGCCCAGACCGCCACCGACCTGGATACCGTGCAGGTCACCGGCATCCGTGGTTCGATGGAAAAGTCGCTGGACACCAAGCGCGAAGCCAATGCGCGCGTGGAAGTGGTCACCGCCGAAGACGTGGGCAAGCTGCCCGCGCACAACGTCGCCGATACCCTGCAGCGCCTGCCGGGCGTGAACATCAGCTCGTCCAGCGCAGACGAAGGCGGCTTCGACGAAGCCGACCGCGTCAGCCTGCGCGGCACCAGCCCAAGCCTGACCCAGACCCTGATCAACGGCCACACCGTCGGCTCGGCCGACTGGTTCGTGCTCAGCCAGGGCAACAACGTCGGCCGCAGCGTCAGCTACTCGCTGCTGCCGTCGGAACTGGTCAGCTCGGTGGAAGTGAACAAGTCCTCGCAGGCCAAGCTGCAGGACGGCGGCACCACCGGTACCGTCAACATCATCACCCGCAAGCCGCTGGAGTTCTCCAAGCAGTTCACCGCGGAAGGTTCGATCGGCGCGGTGCGCTCGGACCAGGCCAAGTCGAATGACCCGCAGCTGTCGGCCCTGTTCAACTACAAGAACGATGAAGGCACCTTCGGCGTGATGGTGCAGGCCTTCAGCCAGAAGCGCGAGCTGCGTCGCGAAGCGCAGGAAATCCCGGGCGGTTTCTTCACTATTGAAGCCAACGATCCGGTGGCCAAGACCAATCCGGATCTGGTCGGCGTGCAGGTTCCGGGCCTGCTGGGCTCAACCCTGTTCGAGCAGACCCGCAAGCGCACCGGCGGTCTGGTTTCGCTGCAGTTCAAGCCGACCGACGATCTGAGCTTCGTACTCAGCGGCTTCAGCTCCAAGCTGGAAGCGAACAACTACAACCGCAACTTCATGATGTTCGGCAACAGCTTCGGCAAGTCGCAGGCGCCTGATCCGGGCTACGTGGTCAAGGATGGCGTGCTGACCCAGGCCAGCTATGCCGGCAAGCCAGGCACGAACTACGCGGTGTACGACATGATCTACCGCGAGTCGACGGCCAAGACCAACTACATCACCCTGGATGCCGACTGGCAGGTCAGCGAAAACCTGACTGCCAAGTTCCAGGCCGGTACCACCAAGGGCACTGGCGAAACGCCGCGCCAGTACATCGCCGAGCTGCTGACCGCAAACGGTGGTGGCGCCAGCTGGACCACGCACGGCAACGGCTCGCCGGTGGACTGGAATGTGGGGGGCGACATCAGCCCTGCCGGCGCCAGCTGGGGCGGCACCTGGGGTAACCAGCAGGTCACCGCGATCGACAAGGAAAAGTGGGCCAACGTCGATTTCAGCCAGTACTTCAACGCGGGCGTACTGAGCTCGATCGATTTCGGCGCGCGCTACGCCGACCACAAGCGCGAGGCCAAGTCGCCGGAAGGCGCCACCCCGGGCAATATCTGGGACGCCTTGCGCGGCAGCCCCACCGCCAATTACCCGGGTGGCTTCGCCGGCGACATCGGTGGCAGCTTCCCGCGCAACATCTGGTACTACACGCCGGCTGCGTTGCGCAACGCGGTGACCAACAATTCCGAATGGCTGTCCGGCAATGATGGCCCCGACGGCCGCCACAACTACGGCGCCGAATGGAAGGTCACCGAGAAGAATTTCGCGGCCTACGTGCAGGGCAATTTCAGCGGTGACCGCTGGAGCGGCAACGTCGGCCTGCGCTACGTCAACATCAAGCAGGATATCGACACCTACGCCACGGCGACGGGTTCGACCGTGCCCGACGTGAAGAGCCTGTTCGGTGCGTGGACCCGCGAAGCCTTCGAGAACAAGCACAACCGCGTGCTGCCGAGCGCCAACTTCAAGTACGACTTGCGCGATGACCTGGTGCTGCGCCTCGCCGCCTCCCAGACCCAGACCCTGCCCGACTACTCCGCACTGGGCGCGTCTTCGTACGGCTCGGATCTGAACCGCAAGGGCGGCGGCGGCAATCCGAAGTTGAAGCCGGTGATCTCGACCAACTTCGACGCCAACCTGGAGTGGTACTTCATGCCGCGCGGCATGCTGTCGGTCGGTGCGTACTCGATGCGCCTGAAGGACTACGTGGCCTTCAGCACCGAGAAGCAGATGCTGTTCAGCGAGTTGACCAATCAGCTTGAGGAATACGACATCTCGCGTCCGAAGAACGCCGACGGCAAGGTCCGCGGTATCGAAGTGGCCTATGAGCAGCCGATCGGCGAGTACTTCGGCGTCAATGCCAACTACACCTACGCCGATGGCAGCACCGAACACACCTGGGCCGATGGAACCGACAACCTGCTCGGCACTTCGAAGAACACCTACAACGTCGGTGCCTACTTCGAGAATGACACCTTCGGTGCACGCGTCAGCTACACGCGCCGTTCGTCGTTCCTGATCGGCCTGTCCGGCGCCAACCCGTACTACCAGGATGACTTCGGCACGCTGTCGGCATCGCTGAGCTACAAGGCCACCGACTGGCTGAGCATCAGCTTCGATGCGCTCAACCTCAACAACCCGACCTACAAGTACTACCAGACCGCGGCCATCCCGACCTCGTTCTACAGCAACGGTCGCCAGTACTACCTCAACTTCCGCTTCAAGTACTGATCCAGCGGCGGCAGCATCGCCGAGTCGTGCACGCACGCCGGGCCTGGGTCATTCCGGGCCCGGCGTTTTTCATGTATAGCGTTCATCGCACCGTTCCAAGGAGTCGTACCGATGGTCAAGCCTTCCCGCGCCCGGATGCGCAGCGCAGTGCTGCTGGGCAGCCTGCTCGTCCTGTTGCCAGCACTGCCGGCACTCGCCGCCGATCCCACGCCTGCCGCTGAAGCACCCGGCCCGCAGCTGCGCGCCGGCAGCCTGATGCTGATTCCCGCCCCGGCCAACGTGCAGCGCGGCCAGGGCAGCGGCATCACTGTTCGCGCCGATACCGTGCTGCAGGCCGAAGGCGAAGCCGCGCAGCGCGTCGCCAACCAGTTCGCCGACCTGCTGGCCCGCAGCGGTGGCCCGCGCCTGGCACTGGCCAAGGGCAAAGCCAGCGCCAAGGCCGGCAGCATCCGCTTCCAGATCGTGCCGACGTTCCGCGACAGCGGTGAGGGCTACACGCTGGAAAGCACCGCGCAGGGCGTGCTGATCCAGGCCGGCAACGAAACCGGCCTGTTCTACGGCGCGACCACCCTCGCCCAGCTCGCCACCGGCGGCAGCAACGGCGTGCTGCCGGCAGTGCAGATCCAGGACGCGCCGCGCTTCAGCTGGCGCGGTTTCATGCTCGATTCCGCCCGTCACTTCCAGAGCCTGGACGAGATCAAGCGCGTGCTCGACGCGATGGCCGCGCACAAGCTCAACACCTTCCACTGGCACCTGACCGACGACCAGGGCTGGCGCATGGAGATCAAGCGCTACCCGAAGCTGACCGAAGTGGGCAGCTGCCGCCTGCCGGCCGGTGACGGCGGCATCGATCCGGTCAGCGGCCAGGAGCATCCGTACTGCGGCTTCTACACCCAGGACCAGATCCGCGAAGTGATCGCCTATGCCGCAAAGCTGCACATCCAGGTGATTCCGGAAATCGATGTGCCGGGCCACGCGACTGCTGCGATTGCTGCGTATCCGGAGCTGGGCACCATCGATACGCCGTTGAAGCCGATCAGCGAATGGGGCGTGTTCCCCAACCTGTTCAACACTGAAGACAGCACCGTCACCTTCCTGGAGAACGTGCTGGAAGAAGTGATCGACCTGTTCCCGGCCAAGTACGTGCACGTCGGTGGCGACGAGGCGGTGAAGGACCAGTGGGAAGCGTCGAAGCAGGTGCAGCATCGCATGCGTGCGCTGGGCATCAAGAATGAAATGGCCATGCAGAGCCACATCATCAAGCGCCTGGAAACCTTCCTGGAGGAACACGACCGGCGCCTGATCGGCTGGGACGAAATCCTCGAAGGCGGATTGCCGCCGCAGGCCACAGTGATGTCGTGGCAGGGCACCGAAGGCGGCCTGGCTGCGGCCAGCGCCGGCCATGACGTGATCATGTCGCCGGTCGGCTACCTGTACCTGGATTACCTGCAGACGGCCTCGCCAAATGAACCGCCGGGCCGTCCGACCCAGGTCAACCTCGGCAAGCTCTACAACTTCGAGCCGGTGCCGGCCGAGCTGGCCGCCGACAAGCGTGGGCACATCCTGGGCCTGCAGGCCAACATGTTCACCGAGCACACGCGCAGCTATGCACGCCTGCAGCACAACCTGTTCCCGCGCCTGGCCGCGGTGGCCGAGACCGGCTGGAGCACGTCGGAGCATCGCGACTTCCGCGATTTCCTCGCGCGCCTGCCCTCCCAACTGCAGCGCTACCGTGCCTGGGGCCTGGCCTATGCGCAGACCCCGTTCGAAGTGGGCGTGGACTACACCGACAACCGCGCGGCCGGCACAGTGACCGTGTCGCTGGCCAATCCGCTGGGTTATGAAGTGCGCTACAGCACCGATGGCCAACCGGTGACCGCGCAGTCGCCGCTGTACCAGCAGCCGCTGACCGGGAAACTGCCGACCACCGTGCAGGCGGCGGCGTTCTACCAGGGGCAGATGCTGGCCGCGAAGCCGACCATCGCCGCATTCACCGTGCAGTCGCTGCTCAGCCGCCGCAGCGATGAGCTGCTCAGCTGCGTGGGCACGAAGGGCCTGGTATTGCGCCTGGAAGACGATGGCCCGCGTGAGGGAACGCGTGCGGTGTTCAACGTGGACATCTTCCAGCCGTGCTGGCGCTGGCCGCAGGCGCAGCTGGACGGCATCGGCAACGTGGAAGTGCGTGCGGGGCGTATTCCGTACTACTTCCAGCTGGCCCACGACGAGCCGAAGCGCCGCTTCGAAAAGGCCCGGAGCGCACACGGTGAAATGCTGATCCGCCGCGGTGATTGCACGGGCAAGGTGCTGGCTCAGGTGCCGCTGCCGGCGCAGACCGATGCCGACGGCTTCGTGACCCTGCGCGCGGCGCTGCCGAAGGGCACCGCTGGCAACGGCGATCTGTGCATCAACTTCACCGGCGACACGCGCCCGGCGATGTGGGTGCTGGATGAGGTCACGCTCAGGTAGGTGCCAACCTTGGTTGCGCTTTGCGGCCGGATCCACGCATCGCGTGGATCTACTGTAGAGCCGGGCCCATGCTCGGCTGCTTTTCAACCGGAAAGCCGAGCATGGGCTCGGCTCTACAGGAACCTCACCCGCGCCAGCGCAGCAGCAGGTCGCGCAGCGGGGTCAGTGCGGTGGCCATGCCGGCGAGCACACCGATCGTGTTGGCGATGGCATCCATCGGGTCGGCCATGCGGTTGCTGGTCAGCGCGCCCTGCGCGAACTCGATGCCGATGCCCATCAGCACCAGGCCCACGCCCACCCACAGCAGCGGGCGGCCCCGACGGAACAGCTGCACCGCGCTGCCTGCCAGGATGAAATAGGCGAGGAAGTGTTCGCCCTTGTCGCTGTTTTCCGGCAACGGAATCGGCGGTGGCGGGATCAGGCAGACCACAATCACCAGCAGCACGGCCAAACCCCACAGCACGGCCCACAACCGCGGCCGCCGCAACGGCTTGATCACCGGCAACACCTCGCTCACAGGCGCCAGCTCAGGTCACCCAGTTCGAAGGCCGGTTCGAAATCGACGCCACGCTGCAGGCCGATGGCCTGGAAGCGCTCGCCCATCTCGGTCGGCAGGGTCAGCTTCTTCACCTGGTCGCGCAACTGGATGCGGCCGACCTCGTCGGTGCGTTCCTCGGCCAGCAGCAGCACCTGGTCCAGGCCATTACCGAGCAGGAAGCTGGCCTGGCTGCAGTAGCCGGCCAGCTCGAAACCGCCGTGCATGCCGGCCTCGGCCATCGCGGTGAAATCCACCGACGCCGTAATGTCCTGCAGGCCCGGCCAGCGGTGCACGTCGTTGTGCACGTGGTGGCGGTAGAACGCGCGCACGGTGCCATCGTCGCGGTCGTGCTGGTAGAACTCGCCGCGGTTGTAACCGTAGTCGACGAACAGCATCGCGCCACGCTGCAGGCCGCCGGCCACCGCCTGCAGCCAGTACGGCAGCTGCGGCAGCACCTCGGAGCGGTAGCCTTCGGCGAAGGGCTTTTCCAGGTAGCGCTCGATGTGGCGCACCGCACCGTTGAGCAGGATATCGGCCGGCTGCGCACCACGGATGAAGTTGCCTTCGGCATCCAGCTCGACGGTTTCCTCATAGACCTCGCCATCGCGGATCAGGAAGCGCGGCGTCGGCAGCGCGTCGATCACCTCGTTGGCGAACACCACGCCTTCCCAGTCCTCTTCGAACGGGCGGTCGACCCAGTCCACGCGCGCGGCCAGCTCGGCCGGCAGGTTCTGCTGCAGGCGCTGCTGCTGTCGCTCGCGCAGGTCGGCGCTGGGTTCGAGGATGGCATAGCGCGACGGCAGCGCGTCCAGTTCGGCCAGGCGCAGCAGCACGGCCTCGGCAAAGGCGCCGGTACCGCCGCCCAGTTCCAGCATCCGCGCCTGTGCACCCAGCTGCGCGAACACCGGCGCCAGCGCATTGGCCACGCTGCCGGCGAACAGGCTGCCAAGCTCGGGCGCGGTGGTGAAGTCACCACTGCCACCGAACTTGCTGGCGCCGGCACTGTAGTAACCCCAGCCAGGGGTATACAGGCACAGCTCCATGAAGCGCGAGAAGGGCATCGCCCCGCCCTGGGCAAGGATCTCGGCGCGCAGGGCGGCGGCCAGCTGGTCGCTGTGGGCCAGGGCATCGGCTTCGGGCAGGGGGAAGGTGGGCTGCATGGCGTCTTCGAATGCGGTGACAATGGTGCACAGGATAGCCGAGCCTTGGAGGACCCTCGATGAGCGACACCCACCCCGTGGTCCTGATCACCGGCAGCGCGCGCCGGATCGGTGCGGCCATCGCCCGGCAGTTCCACGCCTGTGGCTGGTCGGTGGTGCTGCATGCCAACACCTCCAGCGCCGAGCTGCAGCAGGCCGCGTTCGATTTCGACAACGTGCGCCCCGGCAGCGTGCTGGCCCTGCAGGCCGACCTGCGTGACGTCGACGCCCTGCCCGACCTGGTGGAACAGGCCGTCACCCACTTCGGCCGCCTGGACGCGCTGGTCAACAATGCCTCCAACTTCTTCCCCACCCCGCTCGGTCAGGTCACCGCCGAGGCAATGGACGAGCTGTATGCGGTCAACGCGCGCGCGCCGCTGCTGCTGTCACAGGCGGCGGCGCCCTACCTGCGCCGCCAGCAGGGCTGCATCGTCAACCTGACCGACCTGCACGGCACCGACCCGATGCGGGACCACATCGCCTACACGATGGCCAAGGCCGCGCTGGAGATGGCCACCCGCTCGCTGGCGCTGGAGCTGGCGCCGAAGGTGCGGGTCAATGCGGTGGCGCCCGGCGCGATCCTGTGGCCGGAACAGGGCAAGGACGATTTCGCCCGCGAGGCGCTGCTGGCGCGCACGCCGCTGGCGCGGATCGGCACGGTCGAGGAGATTGCCGAAGCGGTGTACTGGCTGGTGGCCGAAGCCAGCTTCGTCACCGGCCACACCCTGCGCGTGGATGGTGGGCGCACCGTCAGCTGAAATGTTGCCGGCCAGCGGCCGGCACCACCGGTAGCGCCGGGCCATGCCCGGCGAGCGCAGCGGCAACAACAACCCATCATTCCAGCTCCACCACCTCGAACACCTCGCCAAACTGCGTGTGCGCACGCCACAGCGTGGCCAGGTCCAACCCGCTGACCGGGTCGATGAAGTCCGGGGCGATGTCGGCCAGCGGCTTCAGCACGAAGGCATGCTTCAGCTCCGGGCGCGGGATGCGCAGGTGGCCGGGGCCTTCCACCACCAGGTCACCGTAGAACACCACGTCGATGTCCAGGGTCCGGTCGGAGAAGCGCGGCCCGCTGCGGTCGCGGCCGTGCGCGTCTTCCAGCGCGTGCAGCCAGTCGTCCAGTTCCTGGAGCGGCAGGTCGGTGTCGATCGCCACGGCGTTGTTGAGAAAGGCCGGGCCGTCGAAGCCGACCGCAGCAGTACGGTAGGCCGGCGACACCCGCAGCGCGCCGAAGCGCTCGCGCAGGGCCGTCACCGCGGCGTGGAGGTAGCGGCGGGGCTGGACGTTGCTGCCCAGGCTCAGGAGCACGGTGGTCATGCGGTTCAGGTGACGGCACGTGGGGGGCGTGGACATGCCGTCGTCACGGCGGCCTGCCTACAATCCGGGACGCACATGATAGGGCACCGACATGACCTATTGCGTTGGAATCGAGGTGGACGAGGGCCTGGTCTTCGCTGCCGACACCCGGACCAATGCCTCGCTGGACGATGTGCGCGTGCACCGCAAGCTGCACGTGTTCGAGTACCCCGGCCAGGCAGCCTACGTGCTGATGGCGGCTGGCAACCTGGCCACCACCCAGCTGCTGGTGTCGCGCCTGGGGCGCGACGCCAGTGAACGACGCACGCCCAACCTGCACGACATGACCCACCTGTTCGAGGCTGCCGAGTACGTTGGCCAGCTGCTGGTGGACAGCCAGGTGCACAGCAGCCACAACGAACATGGCCACGATGGGGTCAACACCCAGGCCACGCTGATCTTCGGCGGCCAGATCGCCGGCGAGCGGCCCGGTCTGTACATGATCTACCCGCTCGGCAACGCCATCGCCGCCTCGCCGGAGACGCCCTACCTGCAGATCGGTGAGTCGAAGTACGGCAAGCCGATCCTCGACCGCATTCTCAGCCCGGCCACCCGCCTGGAAGACGCGGCGCGCACGGCGATCGTCTCGCTGGACTCCACCATCCGTTCCAACCTGTCGGTGGGCCTGCCGATCGATCTTGCGCTGCTGCGCGACGGCGAGCTGCGCATCGGCCAGCAGCTGCGGCTGGGCGCGGATTCGGCGTTGTATGCCGACATCCATCAGAACTGGTCGCGGCGGCTGGAACAGGCGGTGGACGCCCTCCCGCGGTTCCCCTGGGAAACCGTCCGGTAAAGCCGGGCCCATGCTCGGCTGTCGAGGTCAATACGAACAGCAGCCGAGCATAGGCTCGGCTCTACAGAACTCCAGCGGCATCAACCCAGCGCTTCGGCCACCGCGCGGAAGACCTGCTGCATCTGCAGCGGCTTGCGCAGCACATGCACCTCCACACCGGCCGGGAATGCATCGGCCGAGACCGGCACCGCAGGGTCTTCCAGCACCAGCGCCGGGCCGCGATAGCCCAGTGCTGCCATCTCGCCCAGCAGCTGGCTGGCCGGCAGCAGCTTGGAGCCGGCGTCGGCGATCACCAGTGCCGGCAACGCCTCCTGCTGCATCCAGCGCAGCGCAGCCGGGCCGTCGGACGCCAGCTGCAGCTGGTAGCCCTGGCTGGACAGCGCATTGCCCAGCAGCGACAGGCGCGTGGCTTCGCCATCGACCACCAGGATCGACTGGCCACTGCCCAAGGCCACCAGCTGTTCGATCGGCTCACTGCCATCAATGGCGTCGTGCATCGGCAGACGCAGTTCAAAGCAGGTGCCCTGCCCCGGCTGGCTGCTGACGTGGATGCTGCCGCCGGCGCCTTCAACAATGCGCTTGCAGGAGATCAGGCCCAGGCCGGTGCCATCGGCCTTGGTGGTGAAGAACGGATTGAACAGATGCGACAGCGTGTCCGCATCCATGCCGATGCCTTCGTCGGCGACCCGGATATGCATCCAGTCCACGCCATCGCGCTGGCCGGCATGGCTGGCGGTCAGGCTCAGGCGACCGCCGTTGGGCATCGCCTGGATCGCGTTGAGCGCCAGGTTCAGCATCACCTGCTGCAGTTCGGTGTAGTTGGCATCGACCACCAGGCCTTCGTCCTGCACCTGCAGTTCCAGGCGCACGGCGTCGGGCACGTTGCTGCGCAACAGCAGCGCCACCGCATCGAACAGGCCATCGATCTCGATGCGTTCGCTCGGCTTGCGCGAACCGCGCACGAACGACAGCATCGATTCGGCCATCTCATGGCCACGGCGGCCGCACTCGGCGATGACATCGGCCAGATGGTGCAGCTGCGGATCGTCGGTTCGCGCCTTCAGCAGGTCCGGCATGATCAGCAGCGGCTGCAGGATGTTGCGCAGGTCGTGGCTGAGGCCGGCGGCGAGCAGCGACAGGCTTTCCAGGCGCTGTGCGCGCATCAGTTCGGTTTCCACCCGAGCACGCTCGATCGCGCTGCGTGCATCGCGGATCGCACGCGCCACTGCCGACGGCAGGCGCGCCGGCAGGTGCTTGATGATGTAGTCATTGGCGCCCTTCTGCAGCGCCGCCACCGCGTTCTCCTCACCCATGGTGCCGGAGACGAAGATGAAGGGCACTTCCGGTGAGGTTTCGCGCACGATGCGCAGCGCGTCGTCACCGGAGAATCCCGGCATGCTCAGGTCGGACAGCACGATGTCCGGCTGGAACGCGACCAGTGCCTGGCGCAGTTCAGCCTCGCTCTCGACACGCTCGAAACGGGCCTCCAGGCCCGCATCAAGCATCTGTTCGGACATCAGCTCGGCATCTTCCGGTGAGTCCTCCACCAGCAGGATGCGCAGCGCCCCGAGGGCGGGACCGGTCAGGGGCATGGGCTCACTCGAGTTCCGGTGCCTGGTTGATCAACGCCCAGAACTTGCCCAGGGTCTGCACCGCGCCGAAGAACTGGTCCACGTCCACCGGCTTGACCACGTAGGCGTTCACGCCCATGTCCCAGCTGCGGGCCAGGTCGCTTTCCTCGCGCGAGGACGACAGGATCACCACCGGCAGGCGCTTGAGCTCTTCGTGCTCGCGGATCTGCCGCAGCACTTCCAGGCCATCCATGCGCGGCATCTTGATGTCCAGCAGCAGCACCGCCGGCAGGCCTTCCTCACGGTTGGCGAAAGCACCACGGCGCAACAGGTAGTCCATCACTTCCACGCCATCCTCGACGTGCACGATGGGGTTGGCCAGACGCGCCTCTTCCAGGGCGTCGATCGCCATTTCAGCATCAGCCGGGCTGTCTTCGGCGAGAAGAATGGTGCGCAGAGTGGTCATGCAGAAGGCCCTTGTTTGTCCGCATCGGTCGCGGGAGGCAGGTAGAAGTGGAAAGTGGCGCCGACGTCCGGTTCAGCCTCGGCCCAGATACGGCCACCATGACGGGTGAGCACGCGGCGCACGCTGGCCAGGCCGATGCCGGTACCCGGGTAGTCGCTGGCCTTGTGCAGGCGCTGGAAGACACCAAACAGCTTGCCGGCGTAGGCCATGTCAAAGCCTGCACCATTGTCGCTGACCGTGAACTGATGACCGCCGTCAGGCTGCGGCTGGTAGTCCACGCGGATCTTCGCCGGTTCGCGGTTGCCCGAATACTTCACCGCGTTGCCGAGCAGGTTCAGCCAGACCTGGCGGATCATGTTCTCATCGCCCACCACGATCGGCAGCGGTGCGATGCTCCACTCCACGTGGTGCGCGTGGCCGCTGTTCTCGGCCTCGGCCTGCAGGTTGGAATCGAGCATGGCGCGGGTATCGGCCACCAGCGACTGCATGTCCACCGCCTGCTGGCGCATTGCCGCGCGGCCCAGCCGCGAATACACCAGCAGGTCGTCGATCAGTGCCGCCATGCGCCGCGCCGAACTGGAGATCACCTCCAGGTAATGGCGGCTCTTGTCATCGGCGGCGTCGCCCAGATGGCGCGACAGCTTGTCGGAGAATCCGGCCACGTGGCGCAGCGGCGCGCGCAGATCGTGCGAGACCGAATAGCTGAAGGCTTCCAGCTCCCTGTTGACCTCGGACACCTGCGCAACCTTGCCTTCCAGCTGGCGGTTCAGTTCCTCCACCCGCAACTGCACGGCACGCTGCACGGTGACGTCGCTGACCGTGAGCAACACCACTTCGTCGTCGGTGTCCGGCAGCGGCATGCGCCGTGCGTTGAGCAGCATGTAGCGCACCATGCCATCGGCAGCGCGCTGTTCATGCTCGAAGTCCCACAGTTCGCGGCCGCGCAACAGCACATCGGACAGTCGCTGGCGCATCACGGGATCCTTCCACGCGCCGTCGCCGACAGTGTCCAGCAACAGGCCATCGGCGCGTTCATCCTGCAGCCCGTACAACTCGGCGAAGGCAGGGTTGTGCAGCTGCACGCGCAGGTCGCGGTCGAGCAGGACGATCGGTTCACGCACGGTCTGCAGCACCGAGGCTGCACGTGCGGCCGAGCGCAGCGACTGCCGTTCGGCATGCAGGCGTCGACCAATCTGCCGCTGCAGCAGCCACAGCACCAGGCCGAGCAGCGACAGCTGGATCACCAGCGAACTCCACGATACCAGCTCGGTCTGCTTGCGCTGGCGGGCAGCCTGCTCGGCACGCTGTGTCAGCAGTTTCTGCTCGCTGGCCTGCAGTTCCTCCACCAGGCCACGGATCGGATAACGCGTGCTCAGATCCTGCACCAGCTCGCGCTGATCACTGTTGGGCTCGGACTTTGCCAGTTCGCGGGCAAGCGCCATGCGCCCTTCCAGCATCGACTCGATGCGGCCGATGCGGATCAGCTGATCAGGATTGTCGCGGGTCATCCGCCCCAGTTCAGCCAGGCGCCCGGGAAGGTCATTGGCTTTGGCCATGCGCTCGCGCAGGCCAGGTGCGTCCACGCCCTTGGACAGGGTCAGCGCAGCCGATTCGACGTCGCGTACATCGGCCTGCAGCTGTTGCAGCGCCACACCGACGGCCTGGGTATGGTTGACCCAGGCCATCGCCTCTTCGCTGTCCTGCTGCAGTTTGCGCAGGGTCAACCACGGCACCACGATGATCGCGGCAGCGGCCAGCGCCAGGGCCGGCAACCGCCAGCGGTCCCAGATGTCGTCACTGAAAACCAGCGCCATAGTTCCTCGTCAGCACAGCCGCAAAGCGTCTGCCGTTACCGGCCCCACTGCGGCGGAACCGGCAATATAGCGCAGGCGGTCACAACTCTGGAATTTCCAGCGCGGTTGGCTGAATGGGTTCGGAATTCGATGCTGTAGAGCCGAGCCCACGCTCGGCTTCCTTGGAGTTCCAGCCGAGCATGTCTCGGCTCTACAGGTCAGTGGGCGCCCCGCATGGGGGCGCCCACCGGGGTCAGCGCTTGGCAGCAGCACTGACCTTCAATGCAGCGGCATCGACGCGGGTCACGCCCTTGATGCCCTTGGCGGTGGTGACCGCCTTGTCCTTCTCTGCCTGGGTGGCCACGGCACCGCTCAGGCTGACCACGCCGTTCACGGTTTCCACCTTGATTTCGGTACCCGGAACGTTGCTGCTGGCAAGCAGGTCGGCCTTCACCTTGGTGGTGATCCAGGTATCGGTCACCGGCTCATTGGAATCGTGGCGATCAGCATGGGTCGCCGGATGCGCACTGGTCGGCGGGCTCTTTGCGGCCGGGTCCTTGGCAAATGCGGCCGAGGAGGACAGCGCCAGGCCCAGCGTCAGGGCGGAGGCAATCAGCGTGCGGGTCGTATTGCTCATCGTGTCGTACTCCTTCGGAATGTGCTGCCAGTCTGGACAAACCGACGTAGAGCAGGCGTGGCGTTGCGGTCATGCCGCCGTGAATCGGGGCATCTGCAACGACAACCGTTCAGCTTTGGCCCGTGGCCCCGCGTCGTTTACCCTGCCCTTCCCACTGCCGGAGCTCTGCCATGCGCCCCGACCTGCATCTGGCCCTGATCGGCTACGGCCTTGCCGGCCGCGTCTTCCATGCACCCCTGATCCAGCACACGCCGGGCCTGGTGCTGCACACCATCGTGAGCTCACAGCGCGACACGCTGCTGCGCGCGTTCAGCGACGTGCACGTGCGTGCCACGCCGCAGGAGGTGTTCGACGATCCGGCCGTGGATGCCGTAGTGATCGCCACGCCGAATGAACAGCATGCGCCGCTGGCAATCGCGGCACTGGCTGCGGGCAAGCATGTGCTGGTCGACAAGCCGTTCGCGCTGGACGTGGCCCAAGCGGAAACGGTATTGGCTGCGGCACGCGATGCCGGACGCATCGCCACCGTGTTCCAGAACCGGCGCTTCGATGCCGACTTCCTCACGCTGCAGGCGCTGCTTGCGGACGGGACGCTCGGCGACATTGCCGAGTGCCATGCGCACTTCGATCGCTACCGTCCACAGGTACGCGACCGCTGGCGCGAACAGGATGGTCCCGGCAGTGGCCTGTGGTACGACCTGGGCCCGCATCTGCTGGACCAGATGCTGGTGCTGTTCGGCTGGCCCGAGGCGGTCGATGCCGATCTGGCCGTGCAGCGCGAAGGTGGCAGCGGCATCGATTACTTCCACGCGGTACTGCACTACCCGCGGCATCGCGCGATCATCCATTCCGGTTCGCTGGTGGCGGCGCAGACGCCGCACTTCAGCGTGCATGGCAGCAAGGCCAGCTGGATCAAGCACGGCCTGGACGTGCAGGAGGCGCAGCTGCGCCGCGGTGTGGCACCCGGTGCGCCGGGCTGGGGTATCGATCCGCGGCACGGTGAGCTGGTGCGCTGCGATGCCGAAGACAACGTGCAGCGCACGACGGTCGACAACCTGCCCGGTGACTACCGGTGGCTGTATGCAGAGTTCGCGGCGGCGATGCATGGCGACGGAGAAGCCACGGTCAGCCCGGTGCAGGCGTTGCAGTTGATGCGGCTGCTGCAGGCCGGCATGGACAGTGCGCGCGAAGGGCGGCGAATCGCGTTGGGGTGATCGGCAGGGCTGCGCCCTGCACCTGCCGAATCAACGGCAACAGCAACGTCAAAAGCGGGCATTCCGTGGATGACGTGGAAACGATCGGAGACAGCTTTCCTGATGGGGTCGGAGCCCTTTCCTGCGGAAAGGGCTCCGACCCCGGCTTCGTGCTTACGACTTCTTGATGGCGTGGCCGCCGAACTCATTGCGCATCGCCGACAGCAAGCGGTCGGTGAACGAATTGGATTCGCGCGAGCGCAGGCGTTCCAGCAGCGACAAGGTGATCACCGGTGCCGGCACGTCAAGCGCGATCGCTTCGGCCACGGTCCAGCGGCCTTCGCCGGAATCCTCCACGTACGGCGCGATGCCATCCAGCGACGGATTGCGCTTGAGGGCTTCGGTGCTCAGGTCCAGCAGCCACGAGCGCACCACGCTGCCGTGGCGCCACACCTCGGCCACCTGGGCCAGGTCCAGCTCCATCTCCTGCTTGCGCTCCATCAGCGCGAAGCCTTCGGCGTAGGCCTGCATCATTCCGTATTCGATGCCGTTGTGGACCATCTTGGTGAAGTGGCCAGCGCCGGACGGGCCGACACGTGCCCAGCCGCGATCTTCGGCCGGTGCCAGCGTGCGCAGCAGCGGTGCGATCTGCTCCACCACCGAGGCTTCGCCACCGACCATCAGGCTGTAGCCTTCCTGCAGGCCCCACACGCCACCGCTGGTGCCGCAGTCGACGTAGCCCAGGTCATCCTCGGCCAGCGTCTTGGCGCGGCGGATCGAGTCCTGGTAGTTGGAGTTGCCGCCGTCGATCACGATGTCACCTTCGGCCAGGTGCGGGGTCAGCTGGCCCAGCGTCTGGTCGACGGTTTCGCCGGCCGGCACCATCAGCCACACCACGCGCGGTACCGGCAGCGCCGCCACGGCAGCTGCCAGCGAATCGACCACTTCCAGGCCGGCCTCGGCGGCGCGCTGGCGGGCGCCTTCGCCCGGGTCGTAGCCAACCACGCGGTGGCCGCCGCGATGCAGGCGCTGGGCCATGTTGGCGCCCATGCGGCCGAGGCCGATCATTGCAATGTCCATTGTTTCACCTTCAGTTGGGGTCTAGGGTCAGGCTGCCTGGCCTGCCGGTAGCCGCGCAGTGGCGCAGCTGCGCCTCGCGCCAACGCCGGTAGAGCGTGGTATGCAGATTGTGCACCGCCAGGTCGATCGAAAACGGCGTTCGTGGGTTGCGATCAAGCAGGCGGGCGACGTGGTAGCCGATGGGACGTATACCGCGTGGGTGCACATAGATCACGAACTGCTGGTAGAACGGATCGTCCAGCAGCTGGTCCATGCGTGCCAGCGTGGCGTGGTAGCGCGGTTCCAGCCGTGCACGAAGGTCCGGATCGCGCTCGAACAGCAGGCGCTCGAAGTAGCGCTGGCCGATACGCGGGATGTCCTGCGCGAGTTTCCATAGTTCGACATTGCGCTGGTCGTACCAGGCCAGGCCGCCGTGCGCAGCCAGGGCCTGCGCGGCCTCCTCGCCCACCGACACCACCACGAAATTTTCGGCCTGGTTGCTCAGGTCGTCCAGCGTGCCCTTGTCGTACACATGTTCGATGAAACCGGGCACGCCGACGAACGCCTGCCGCCCCATCGCCGAGGTACGCACCGCCTTGCCATCAGCGAAGAAGTCGCCGGCATGCGCGCCGAGCAGGATGCTGTCGGTCCCATGCAGAGCGAGGAAGGTGCCGATCGACAGCTCATCCGCAGCGAACTCCGTATCGAACGCGGCATCACCATACAGCTCTCGTTGCGTAGCCAGCTGCGCAACCTGGCGGCCGACCCCGCACTCGGCACGCACGGCACCGCTGTAGAACGCCTGCAGCGCCTGACTGTTGCCTGCACTGGGCACGAAGCCGCGGCCGAAACTGCGCGTGCGCTGCCAGCCTTGCGCGCGCGGCCCCTGCAGGCCGAAGCCGATCCAGCCCAGCTGCGGGCCGGAGAAGCGAAAGGTGGGGTTGGCCTGCAATGCCGAGGCTGCACGTTGCGTGGCTGCGCCCAACTGGAAGGCATAGGCACAGACCGTCGCAGGGTCATCCAGCAGCTCCTGCAGCACTGCCTGGCGGGCCGCAGCGGGCATTCCGGCCGGCCACTGCACGCGCAGATCGCCCGCCGCCTGTGCTTCAGCCAGCGACGCGCGCGCGCATACCGGACCGCCGTACACCTGGGGTGCACTGACCATGGCCTCGTCGAAGCGCCATCCAAGCCGCTGCAGCAGGCCTTGCCTGCAATCCGGCGCCATGGCCGCGCTGCCCAGCGCAGGCGCCAGCAGCAGAACCACGCCGATCAAACTGGCGCGCACCCTCAACTCTGGTCCGTGCTGGCCGGTGCAGGTTCCGGTGGTGCGGCCGGAGGTGGTGCGGGTGTGCCTGCAGTCGCCGGCAGGTACTGCTGCAGGCGCTGGAAGAAGCGCTGATAGAACCCGGCATCCGTGACCGTGCTGCTGGCCACTTTCACCAGCGAGTCGTCATTGCTGCCGAACGGCAGCGACACCGAGCCCAGCGCACCGACGCCGACACTGGCTGACGTTGGGCTCTTCTTCAGCGCATAGCGGTCCTGCACCGCGCTGACGAATACCAGCGTCTGGCTGCCACGCGGCGCGCAGGAAATGCGCAGCACCAGCTGCTCGTGGTCGTCTTCGCGCGGCTGGAAGTTCTTGTTGCCCTCCACCTGCGCTTCGTCGGAACGGGCGATGGCGTAGCCCTGGCTGAGCAGGGTGCGCCGCGCCGCTTCGCAGGCGTCGCCCGGGCGACCGTCGACCGTACGCGAGAACGTGTCGCCGGAATCGAAGGATTCGCGCAGCAACGTGCTGTCGGCGGCGCGGCCACCACAGGCCGACAGGATCAGGGCGCTGCCAAGCGCCACAACAGCACTGGAAAGACGGGAGGCCCGCATGGGTACTCCTGCGAGGACGTTACCGCCAAGGGTAGTCCTGCGGCCGTGTGCGGCGGGTCGAAACCGGCATGACCGGGCCACCCCGTTGTTGCCTGTTCATGCACAAAAAAGGGACGGAGGGGATTAAGTCGTTTGTGGCATGTGGCACAAGCGACTTAATCCCCTCCGTCCCCATTTCAAGCAGAAGGGCCGGCAATGCCGGCCCCTCGGGTATCTCACATGCCGCCTCCGGCTCAGTCCGCCCAGCGACCGGCGCCAGTGGACTGCGGCAGCACCTGCGCCGACAGCGGGCGGTCGTTGGCCAGCAGGTTCACCGCATCGGCCAGGATCGAGGCCGACTCGCGCAGCAGCGGGTCAGGACGCTTCTCGGCAGCCTTCTCGCGTGCGGCATCCTTGACGATGTCGCGCTCGTTGCCCGTCAGGCCGTCGTCGTTGCTGTCATCGGCCAGCGGGTCCAGGGCCAGGCCCAGTTCCTTGCGCATCGCCTGGCGCTCCTTGCGCTGGGTGTCCTGGCGCTCACGCTCGGCGCGGCGGGTGGCCTCGTTGAGCGAGATGTACTTCTTCGCGGCCTCGGTGCGGAACTGCTGCACGTCCTCGTTCCACCACTGGAATTCCTTGTCGGCGGCAATGCGCGCGTCATGGCGGGTTTCCAGCTTCGGCAGCAGCGGCGCGAAGTTGCCGTACTGGGTGTGCGGCACGGCGGCGATGCGGGTCCACGGCAGCGCGTTGTCGTAGGTGCTCTCGCCGAACTCGGTGGCATCGACGCTGGCCGGGAAGGCCAGGTCCGGCACCACACCCTTGTGCTGGGTGCTGCTGCCGCTGATGCGGAAGAACTGGGCGATGGTCAGCTTGACCTGACCGAAGCGCTGGGTCTCACCGCTCGGCCAACGGTCGAGGTCGACGATGTTCTGCACGGTGCCCTTGCCGAAGCTGGTCTCACCGATCACAAGGCCACGGCCGTAATCCTGGATGGCACCGGCGAAGATCTCCGAGGCCGAGGCCGAACCGCGGTTGATCAGCACCGCCAGCGGGCCATCCCATGCCACGCCCTGGTTGCGGTCGCTGTTGACGGTGACGCGGCCACCGGACTCGCGCACCTGCACCACCGGGCCCTGCTCGATGAACAGGCCGGTCAGTTCAATGGCTTCATCCAGCGAGCCACCGCCGTTGTTGCGCAGATCCAGCACCACGCCATCCAGCTTGTCGTTCTTGAAGCCGGCCAGCAGCTTGGCGACGTCGCGGGTCGCCGAAGCGTAGTCGGCCGCATTGCGGCGACGGCCTTCGAAGTCCTGGTAGAAGGTCGGCAGCTTGATCACGCCGACCTTGCGTGCCGGCTCGCCGTTGGCGGCCGGAATGGTCATGGTCTCGCCCTTGGCAGCCTGTTCGGCCAGGCGCACCTTCTGGCGGGTCAGCACCAGGGTGTGGTGCTTGCCGTCGGCACCCTCAGCAGCCGGGATGAACTCCAGCTTGACCTGGGTATCCTTGGCGCCGCGGATCTTGGCCACGACATCGTCGATGCGCCAGCCGATCACGTCCTCGACCAGGCCGGATTTGCCCTGGCCGACGCCGACGATACGGTCACCCGGCTTCAGCGTGCCGTCCACCGCAGCCGGGCCACCGGCGATGATCTCGCGGATCACCACCACGTCGTCCTGGCGCTGCAGCTGCGCACCGATGCCTTCCAGCGACAGCGACATCGCCTGGTTGAAGTTCTCGGCGGTGCGCGGAGTGAAGTAATCCGTGTGCGGGTCAACGGCGCTGGTGTACGAATTCATGAAGAACTGGAAGACGTCTTCGCCCTTCAGTTCATTGACCGACTTCTCCAGCGTCGCGTAGCGCTTGTCCAGCGTCTTGCGGATGTCGTCCGGCTTCTTGCCGGCCAGCTTCAGGCGCAGCCAGTCGTTCTTCACCGACTTGCGCCACAGCTCATCCAGTTCGGCGCTGCTGGCCGCCCACGGCACCTTCTTGCGGTCGTATTCGAAGCGCTCGTCGGTGGTGAAGTCCGGCTCCTGCTTGAGCAGCTTGCGCGCATAGGCCACACGTTCGCCGACGCGCTGCTTGTAGACCGCGAACACCTGGAACGCCGGCTCCAGCTCGCCGCCACGGATGGCCGAGGAGATGTTGGCTTCGAACGGCGCGAAGCGCGCCACGTCGGCCTGGGTGAAGTACTGCTTGCCGCCGTCCAGCGTCTCCAGGTAGCGCTTGAACACGTCCTTGGAGGTGGCCTCGTCCAGCGCACGCGGGCGGTAGGCGTAACGGCTGTCGGACAGCAGGCCGTACACCAGCTTGGAGGTGGTCACCTGATCAGCGGTTGCCGCGGCGGGCAATGCCGGCGAGTCGGCCTTGGCCGCCAGCGCCAGCGGCGCGACCAGCGCCAGGGCCATCAGGAATGCGGGGGCTTTGAATTTCATTGACGTGCTCGAAGGCGCCTTGCCAAGGGGGAGACTGCGTGGTGTTCAGACACCACGACAGTGCCGAAAGTTGCCGGGTTTGTCACCCGGCCGCGCTCGGTGGAAAACCAGCCTAGCGGGGCCGGTGTAGCAAATTGTGAATGCATGTAGAGCCGAGCCCATGCTCGGCTGGCCGGCAGCAAGCAGCCGAGCATGGGCTCGGCTCTACGGCAGGCAGAGGTGTGCGGACCAACGGTCCGCACCCACAGGAAAAGTAGCTCCCACCCACCGGCAGGGTGTCAGGAAACGCCAGCGCCCTTGGCCTGCACGTCGGCGTGGTACGACGAGCGCACCATCGGGCCGGAGGCCACGTGGCTGAAGCCCAGCTCGTAGCCGTAGACTTCCAGCGCCTTGTAGTCCTCGGGCGTCCAGTACTTCAGCACGGGGTGATGGTGCGCGGTCGGCTGCAGGTACTGGCCGATGGTGATCATGTCCACGTCGTGCGCGCGCAGGTCACGCATGGTGGCCTTGATCTGTTCGAAGTCTTCGCCCAGGCCCAGCATGATGCCGCTCTTGGTCGGCACGTCCGGGTGCTGCGCCTTGAAGTTCTTCAGCAGGTTCAGCGACCACTGGTAGTCCGCACCCGGGCGCACGTTGCGGTACAGGTCCGGCACGGTTTCAATGTTGTGGTTGAACACATCCGGCGGGTTCTGCGCCAGGATCTCCAGCGCGCGTTCCATGCGGCCCTTGCCGCGGAAGTCCGGGGTCAGCACTTCGATGCGGGTACCCGGCGACTTCTCGCGGATGGCGCTGATGCAGTCGACGAAGTGCTGGGCACCGCCGTCGCGCAGGTCATCGCGGTCGACGCTGGTCACCACCACGTACTTCAGGCCCATGTCGGCCACGGTCTGGCCGAGGCTGGCCGGCTCGTTGGCATCCGGCGGCTTCGGGCGGCCGTGGGCCACGTCGCAGAACGAGCATCGGCGCGTGCAGACTTCACCAAGGATCATGAAGGTGGCGGTGCCGTGGCCGAAGCACTCGTGGATGTTCGGGCAGCTGGCTTCCTCGCACACCGTCACCAGGCGGTTCTCGCGCAGCTTGGCCTTCAGGTTCTGCACGGCGTTGCCGGAAGGAATGCGCACGCGGATCCAGGACGGCTTGCGCAGCACCGGCGCGTCGGCGAACTGCACCGGCGAGCGGTTGATCTTGTCACCGCCCAGCTGCTTGACCCCGGCCTGCAACGGCGCGGCGGACGGAGAGTCGCCCTGCACGATCTGCAGGGGAATGGAACGGGCGGTGGTTTCAGTCATGGCAGTTCCGGGGGGCGGTCAGGCGGCCGCAGAAAGATCAGGCAGTTCGGGCGTGGGCTGCAGCAGCAGGCCAAACTGGCGGGCCAGGTGGTCCAGCAGCACCGGCTTGACGGCCTCCATCCCGGAGGGCCCGCCCAAGTCTACTACCGAGGTCACCTGCAACCCCTGATAGCCACAGGGGTTGATACGGTGGAAAGGTTCCAGGTCCATGGCCACGTTGAAGGCCAGGCCATGGAAGGTACAGCCGCGGCGCACGCGGATGCCGAGCGCGGCGATCTTGGCGCCACCGACGTAGACGCCCGGGGCGCCCTCGCGGCGTTCGGCACCGATGTTCCACTCGGCCAGGGTATCGATGATGGCCTGCTCGATGCGGCATACGTAGTCGCGCACACCGATGCCCAGCCGTGGCAGGCGCAGCAGCGGATAGACCACCAGCTGGCCGGGGCCGTGATAGGTCACCTGGCCACCGCGGTCCACATGCAGCACCGGAATCTCGCCCGGCGCCAGCACGTGCTCGTCCTTGCCGGCCTGGCCCAGGGTGAATACCGGGTCGTGCTCGACCACCCACAGCTCATCGGCGTCGGCCTCGCTGCGCTGATCGGTGAAGCGCTGCATGGCGCGCCACACCGGCTCGTACGCCTGGCGGCCGAGGTCGCGGACCAGCGCCGGACGCGGCGCGCGGTCTTCCGGGGCGGCTTCGGCCGGGCAGCTGTCGGCTACAGCGTCCACTTCACTTCCGGGTGGTCGCGCAGCGCCTGGTGCGCCAGGTCGTACTGTTCGCGGCTCTCGGCCTTGAACACGATGCGGACGGACACGTACTTGCCGTTGGAGGAATGCTTCCAGCTGATGCGTTCATTGACGACATCGATGCCGGCAGCCAGCAGCAGGCGGGGGAGCTCATGTTCCAGGCCGCGGTTGGCCGGGCCCATGGCACTGAGCTCGAACTGGCCGGGGAACTGGAAGCCGTGGTCGGGGTTGTCGGACTTGATTTCCATGCCCCCATTATCGGGCCGCAGGGCAACAAACCCAAGAGTATTCATCAACGTCAAACAGTGCACCGGTGAGTCGCTGCGTTGCAGCTGAACGGCCGTTCAGCATTAGCCTTGGCCCCATCGCGCACCGCAGGACAGTGCAGCATTGTCTTCACGAGACAATGTCGTTTTCGGAACAGACAAGTGATCCGAACGCGCTCGTTCCATCACGTTCGCGCGAGTACCGTGTCGCAGCATATAACGACAGACAGAAACAACTTCTCCCATGAGCCCCCCTTCCCAACGCCGCCTTGCAGCCCTCGGGCTGTCCGGCCTGCTGGCTGCTGCCCTCCCCCTTGCCGCCCAGGCGGCCGAACAATGTGGTCCGGACGCAATGCGCGACCACCCGCCGCAGGTCAATTTCCGCGTCGACAATGACCTGTTCGGCGGCCGCCACCAGGACCAGGGCTACACCAACGGTGCACTGTTGACCCTGGTCTCGCCCAATCTGGTCGATTACACCGACGACCCCTGCCTGCCGCGCATGGCGCGCTGGGTGAACCAGTACCTGGAAGGGCTGCACCCGGGCAAGTTCGAACAGCAGAACATGATCTTCAGCATCGGCCAGGGCATCTTCACGCCGACCGATTTCAGCCGCAGGGACCTGATCGAGGACGACCGCCCTTACGCTGGCGTACTGATCGCAAACTTCGGTTTCAATGCGCGCAGCGGCGACCGCCTGCAGACCACCCAGCTGACGCTGGGCGTGGTCGGCCCGTGGGCACAGGGCAAGCAGGTGCAGAACGCCGTGCACGACGTGCTGGGCGACGAGAAATTCAAGGGCTGGGACAACCAGCTGCACAACGAGCCGCTGTTCATGCTGACCCATGAGCGCATGCGCCGCTGGCCGGGCGATGCCAGCGTCAATGCCGACGGCTGGGGTTGGGACGCCATCAGCCACTACGGTGGATCGATCGGCAACCTGGAAACCAAGGCCAACCTCGGCGGTGAAGTGCGCTTCGGCTGGAAGCTGCCGGACGACTTCGGCAGCACGCCGTTGCGCCCGGCCGGCGAGAACACTGCGCCGACCCGCGGCGGTCGTCCCAATGGCTGGTCCTGGCACCTGTTCGCGACCTCGGACGCTGCCTGGGTGATCCGCGACATCACGCTGGACGGCAACACGTTCCGCAACAGTCACAGCGTGGACAAGCGCCATGTGGTGGCTTACGGCGGCTACGGCGTGGCCGTGATGTACGGACGCTGGAAGTTCGCCGCGGCGCGTTACCACAGCACGCGCGAGTTCAACGGCCAGCGCGAAGCACCGGTGTTCGGCAGCTTCACCATCAGCCGGTCGCTGTAGGTAGGTGCCGACCGTTGGTCGGCACACCGGTTGATGGCAACGACAGTCGAGCATGGCTCGACTCTACAGGACGAAAAGGCCGGCATTCGCCGGCCTTTTCCTTCACCACGCCGGGGCGTGGATCATTCCGATTCCCACCACATCCAGAAGCTGTCCCACAGGCGCTTGAAGAAGCCGGCCTGTTCAACGGCAGCCACCGCCACCAGCGGCGCTTCAGCCACCAGCTTGCCATCCAGCATCACCTTCACAGTGCCGATCTGCTGGCCGGCGGTGAACGGTGCTTCCAGGGTCTTGGGCACATCGATGCTCGGCTTCAGGTCGTTGTAGCGGCCGCGCGGCACGCTCACCAGCATCGGCTGCGCCACGCCCAGCTGCACCTTGTCGGTCGTACCCTTCCAGACCTTGTGCTCGGCTACGGCCTTGCCCGGTTCGTACAGGCGGTGGGTCTCGAAGAAGCGGAAGCCCCAGTTCAACAGCGCCAGGCTGTCATCGGCACGCTGCTTTTCCGACTGGCCGCCCAGCACCACGGCCACCAGACGCTGGTCACCACGCTGGGCCGAGCTCATCAGGCAGTAACCGGCTTCCGAGGTGTGACCGGTCTTGATGCCGTCCACACTGCCATCGCGCCACAGCAGCAGGTTGCGGTTCGGCTGCTTGATGTTGCCGACCTGGAATTCCTTGATCTTGTTGTACGCGTAGGTTTCCGGGTAATCGCGCACCATCGCGCGGCCCAGCAGTGCCAGATCGTAGGCGCTGCTGTGGTGACCCGGAGCGGTCAGGCCATGGGCGTTCACGAAGTGCGAATTCTTCATGCCGATCTTGGCGGCATAGCTGTTCATCAGCGAAGCAAAGGCCTCCTCGCTGCCAGCCACGTGTTCGGCCAGGGCGATCGCGGCGTCGTTGCCGGACTGGATCGCCATGCCTTTTTCCATGTCTTCCAGGCGCGCGGTCTGGTTGACCGGGAAGCCGCTGTAGCTGCCATCGGTACCGGCGCCACCTTCGCGCCAGGCGCGCTCGCTCATCATCACCTGGTCATCCGCACGGACCTTGCCGTTCTTGACCTCGGCGGCGATCACGTAGGACGTCATCACCTTGGTGATGCTGGCCGGAGCCAGCTGTTCGTTGATGTTTTCACCGGCCAGCACCTGGCCGGTGGCGTAATCCATCAGCACCCAGGCCTTGGACACGCTGGGCGCGGGCGCCGGCGGAGTGGCAACAGTGGCCGGGGCGGCAGCGGCGGCAGGCGTCGGCGTGGCCGGGGTCGGCAGCGGCGTCTGGGCGGAAGCCAGGCCCACCACCAGGGTGGCGGCCAGGGCGGTGGCGGCGGAACGGAAATTCATTGGACAGCAGGCTCCAGGGGACGGCCGGGAATGGAGGGTGGAACGTAACGGCCATTGTAAGGCCGGGGGAGCATGGGCCGGCAGCACCGGCCCGGGCGGATCAATCCTTGACGATCTGCGGCGAACCCAGGCCCAGACCGGCGATGCGGCCGGCAAGTTCCGCAGCACTGGCATGGTCGCTGGCGGGAACGCGCAGGCGGAACAGGGTGCGGCCACCGGCAGCGATGTCACTGATGGTCGCGCCGACGATGCCGGCGGCGTTGAGCTGGCCCATCGCGCGGTTGGCGTTGTCACGGCTGGAGAAGCTGGCGACCTGCACCATCACCGCGCCCACCACCTGCTGCGACAGGCTGGGTGCGGCCGGCGTGGTCGATGCGCTGCGCACCGGTGCCGGCGCCACCGCGCGCGGAGTGGCGCTGGCCACGACAGCTGGAGCGGGCACCGTGCTGCGCACCGGCGGCGCGCTCGGCGGCAGGCTGCTGACCGCCACATCCGGCACGGTGCTGGCCACGCCCTGGGTGGTGGCCGGCTGGCCACGCGCAGGCATGCTGTCTCCCGGCAGGCGCTTGACCAGGCGATCGATGTCGCTGTCGACGTTGGCGCGTGCGGCTGGCGCCGGGCGCGCGCTGGCCACGGCGGTGGTTGCGGCCGCTTCGGCAGCACGACGTTCGCGGCGCGAGGGCTTCTGCGCCAGCAGGTTGCCCTCGCCCGGCTGCAGCGCGCGCACCTCGACATTGCCGGTACCGCGCTGGGTGATGCCCAGGCGCACGGCGGCGGCGTAGCTGAGATCGACCACGCGGCCATCATGGAACGGGCCGCGATCGTTGACGCGCACGATCACCGACTCGCCGTTGTCGAGGTTGGTCACGCGGGCGAAGCTGGGCAGCGGCAGCGTCTTGTGCGCGGCGGTGAACTGGTACATGTCGTAGACCTCACGGTTCGAGGTCAGGCGGCCGTGGAACTTGGCGCCGTAGTACGACGCGGTGCCGCGCTCGACATAGTTGCGGGTGTCATCAAGCACTTTGTACGACTTGCCCAGCACCACATAAGGCGTCTTGTTGCCGATCGCCGAGCGTTCTTCGGCGGTCACTTCCGGTTCGGGAATGCAGGCCACGTTCGGAATGTAATCCGGGGTGCTGTCACGCACGCCCGGCTTGTACAGACCACCGGCGGTGTAGTTGCCGCGGGTACTCAGGTCTTCCTTGGCCGCCGCGTAGGGCGAGCCTTCCGGGCAGTGTGCCGGGCGCGAGCCGCGCCCCTGCACCAGCGTGCCGCTCGACTTGCCACCGTGGCCGGCGGTCGCCGGCTTCTTCGGCGCGCTGCTGCAGGCGGCCAGCGCGAGGACGATCAATCCAGGGACCAGCCATCTGATGTTCATGCCGGGGGCAGCTCCTGTCCGGCAATGGCCTGCGACAACTGGAACACGGCCATCGCGTACATCTTCGAGAGGTTGTAACGGGTGATCGCGTAGTAGTTCTGGAAGCCCAGCCAGTACTGCTTGCCGGTGCTGCCTTCAAGCGTGATCGGGGTGGCGGTGGCGCCGGGCTGCACCGGTGCGCTGGGCTGGTAGCCGCGCTGGGCCAGATCGGACAGCGACCAGGTGGGCATCCACTCGGTCGGGTTGAACTCTTCGCGGCCAGTGGCCAGCGTGGCCGGCACGGCGACCTGGCCGCCGCGCACCCAACCGCCCTTCTTCACGAAGTAGTTGGCGATGGAGGAAAACACGTCGTCGTAGCTGGTGAACAGGTCACGGCGACCATCGCCGTTGCCGTCCACCGCGTAATCCAGGTAGCTGGAGGGCATGAACTGGCCCATGCCCATCGCACCGGCGTAGCTGCCCTTGAGCGTGGTGATGTCCAGCTTTTCCTCGCGGCCGAGCTCAAACAGCTTGGCCAGTTCATCGCGGAAGAACAGCTCGCGGCGCACTTCGCGTTCCAGCTTGGCCGGGTCGCCGCTGCGCGGGTAATAGAAGGCCAGCGTGTACAGCGCATCGAGCACGCGATGGCTGCCGGCATTCTTTCCGTAGCTGGTTTCCACACCGATGATCGCCACGATCACCTCGGCCGGCACACCAGTGCGCTGCTGCACGCGATCCAGTTCGGCGCGATGCTGGGCCAGGAACGCGCGGCCGCCATCAATGCGGGCCTTGCTGATGAACATCGGCCGGTATTCGTTCCACGGCTTGACCCGTTCGGCCGGGCGCGACATCGCGGCGATGATCGGCTGGCGCACCTGCGCCTGGTCGAGCACGCTGCTGATCTGCTCCGGCTTCAGGCCATAGCGCTTGGCGGTATCGGCAATGAAGCGGGCCCGTGCGACCTCGAACGGCACCGGAGTGAGATCGACCGGCGGCGCGGTGGCAGCGGCGGCTTCGGGCGCGGCCTCGGCCGGGCCATGGGTTTTGGCGGCGGGTTGGCGCGGCGTGCTGCTGGCCTGGGGCGAAGACGGTGGGGACTTCGGCTGGGTCGCGCAGGCGACCAGGCCGAGGGTGAGCATGCAGGCCAGAGTGCGTCGAATCATCGTCGCAGGTTAGCAGGTCATGGATGAATTAAAACCCCTAACACCATGAATCACAACGATTTGCCCGCGTTCAGCGGGAAATGTGAAGGCGTCGTGATCGCGCTTCCCCATTCAGTTAGAGGTGGCCGGTTGCGTCCCCATCCCCGCAGACGCAACCGGCAACCGGATCCGGTCGATACCCGCGCGGCTGCCGCTCCCCAGTGGCAGTACCCCGCGCTCCTTGTATCCGTTGGATCAGTACTGCTCCCGCCCGACGCCCCCTCGCGCTGCAACGATTGACGGCGCGCCGTGCCGAACGGGCCGCCATTGTGCAGGCCGATTACGACAAGTCCATTGATCAAGATCAACGCGCTGTAAAAGTGTGAACCAGATAACGTTTTTTCCGGACTTTGGTCAGCGGGTGTGCTGCCGTGCATCGTTGTGAGAACGCTTCCACAACGGGCGTTGCGCAGAGTCAGGAAGTTTCCAGCCAACGGCGCAGCCCCCTCGTGGGTGGTGTCTGGGTGGTCGCGGAAAGGAGAAGCCGCGGGTGGGCCGGTCGGGTTGGGTACGCGGGGGACGCCGTGAATCCGTCCCTGGAGGCTTGGCAGCCGCATCCATGCGGCTGACACCCCCGCGTACCCAACCCGACCGGCCTCTGACAGATTTCGGAGGTCTGCCACCCACGGAGAAGAAAAAGAAGATCAAAAGCGGATCGCGACGCTGCGCTTGCTCGTGAGCCGAGCATGGATCGGCTCTACACAAGGCAATGAAGCCACCCGCCAGGTCGCCTTTGCTTTTGATCTTCTTTTTCTTCTCCGTGGGAGACGCGCACGGAACCTGTCCGTGGCCGGGTAGATGGGCTGCGCAGGGGCGTGAGCCGCATGGATGCGGCGACCGAGCTTACATGGATGTACTTGCAGCGTCCCCTGCGCGGCCCATCTACCCGGCCCCACCCATGAACTGCTTTGCGCGGTCATCCACGAGGGGCTGCGCCGTTGGCTGGAAACCCTATCCCCCGTGCACGGGCCGGTGCCCACGCACCGCCATCACCAGTCCGATGCCGGCCAGCAACGAGACCGCCGATGTCCCGCCATAGCTGATCAACGGCATCGGGATGCCCACCACCGGCAGCAGGCCGGAAATCATTCCACCATTGACCAGTACATAGACGAAGAACGCCAACCCCAGGCTGCCGGCCAGCAACCTTGCATGCGTGTCGCGTGCGTGCACTGCGATCCACAGGCAGCGTCCGACCACGAACAGGTACAGCGCGAACAGCGTCGCCACACCGATCCAGCCGAATTCCTCGGCCAGCACCGAGAACGCGAAGTCGGTGGTGTACTCGGGCAGGAAATCCAGCGTGGCCTGCGTGCCCTGCCCCCAGCCACGCCCCTGCCAGCCACCGGAACCGATCGCGATGCGTGACTGCAGGATGTTCCAGCCGGTGCCGAGCGGATCTGCCGCCGGGTCGAGGAAGGTCAGTACGCGATCCTTCTGGTACTGCCGCAACAGCCCGAACCACGCCAGCGGTGCGGCCACCGCCAGCCCCGCCGCGCCCGTTGCCACCCAGCCCCAGTGCAGGCCGGCCAGCAGCAACGCGAACACCCCGCTAGCAGTGACCAAGGTGGCGGTGCCGAGGTTCGGCTGCATCAGGATCAGCACGGCAGGAACGCCGATCAACACTGCGGCCGTCAGCACCGTGCGTGGCGAGGGCGGCAACGGCTGCCTGTGCAGGTACCAGGCCATCATCAACGGCAGGCTGAGCTTGAGCAGCTCCGACGGCTGCAGGTAGAAGACGCCCAGGTTGAGCCAGCGCTGCCCGTACTTGCCGGTGCCGATCACATACACCGCCATCAGCGGCAGCATCGACAGCGCATACAACGCCGGTGTCCACGCGCGCAGGCGCAGCAGCGAAACACGCGACAGCAACCACATCGCCACCAGGCCACCGGCAAAGCGCGCCGCCTGCCCGGTCACTGGCCCGGACACGCTGTGCAGCACCGCCAGGCCCGCGCCCATCAGGATCAACAACGCGACCAGCAACGGCAGGTCGATCGTGCGCACCGCCTCACGGCAGCCGCCAAGCAGTCGTTTCCATTCCACGCGCAGCACGGTAACAACGGGTGCTTGCGTGAAGCTGTCATGGTGGTCATGCGTTTGTAGAGTCGAGCCATGCTCGACTCTACAGAAGCGCGCAGCCTGTGTTACCCGTAGCCGCCGTGCACCGGGTTGTGGCTGCGCACGGCCATCACCAACCCGAAGCCGGCCAGCAGTGACACCGCCGAGGTACCGCCGTAGCTGATCAGCGGCATCGGCACGCCCACCACCGGCAGCAGGCCGGAAATCATCCCGCCGTTCACCAGTACATAGACGAAGAACGCCAGTCCGGTAGCGCCGGCCAGCAGGCGCGAGTACGAATCGCGCGACTGGCTGGCAATCCACAGGCAACGCCCGATCACCACCAGGTACAGCGCCAGCACGGTGGCCACGCCGATCCAGCCGAATTCCTCGCTCAGCACCGAGAACGCAAAGTCGGTGGTCTGCTCGGGAATGAAGTTCAGGTGCGACTGCGAGCCTTCGCCCCAGCCCTTGCCATCGAAGCCGCCGGAACCGATCGCGATCTTCGACTGGATGATGTTCCAGCCGGCCCCCAGCGCATCCATCTCCGGGTCCAGGAACATCATGATGCGGTCCTTCTGATACGGCCGCAGCAGCCAGAACCAGGCCACCGGCGCAACCGCTGCCACGCCGCCCACGCCCAGGCCGACCCACCACCACGGCAGGCCTGCCAGCAGCAGCACGAACACGCCGCTGGCGGCGATCAGCACACCGGTGCCGAAGTCCGGCTGCAGCATCACCAGGCCGGTGGGCACGCCGATGATGACCAGGGCCACGAGCACGGTGTTGAAGCGCGGCGGCAACGGCATCTTGTGCAGGTACCAGGCCACCATCATCGGCAGGCTGACCTTCAGCAGCTCGGCCGGCTGCAGGTAGAAGAACTTCAGGTCCAGCCACTGCCGGCCGTATTTGCCGGTGCCCAGCACGAACACCGCCAGCAACGGGATCATCGAGATCGCATAGATCATCGGCGTGGCCGAGCGGATGCGCAGGATCGGCACCCGCGAGATGCCCCACAGCGCGGCCATGCCCACTGCGAAGCGCGCGCCCTGGGCCATCACCAGGCCGTCGCCACCAGCACTCTTCAGCGTGGCCAGGCCGATCACCATCAGCGCGGCCAAAGCCAGGCACAGCACCCAGTCCAGCGTGCTGAAGAAGCGGCGCAGCATGTCGCCGGCCCAACGCAGGAACACTCTCATCGTGCGGGCTCCGCGGCGGTAGGGCGTGACGTGGCCGGCAGCGCGGCAGCAGCCGGCGCCCCCGGCTGCGGCGGTGCGGGCGCCGGTTCCGGCGCGGGCACGCCGACCAGCACCGGGTGCTCGCCCAGCTGTGCCGCAGCAAGGTCACCGGCCTGGCGCGCGCCCACATCTTCGTTGTCGAACGCGGTGGCACCGATGGCGGTGGTGCCGCGCTCGCTGTCCAGCGGCTGCATGCCTTCAGGCATCTTGCCCAGCAGATAGGCGTCGAACACCTTGCGTGCGATCGGCGCAGCCGCCGCACCGCCGTAGCCGCCGCCCTCCACCGCGATCGCCAGCGCGATCACCGGCTGGTCGACCGGCGCGAAACCGACGAACAGCGCGCGGTGGCGCAGGTGCATCGGCAGGCTCTTCGGATTCACCGCGGCCGTGCCCTTGCGGCTGACGACCTGCGCGGTACCGGTCTTGCCGGCCATCGTATACGGCGCGCCGGCGGCCATGCGGGCCGCGCTGCCGCCAGGCAGCATGGTGGCCATCATGCCTTCGCGCACCGCCTGCAGATTGTTCGGGTTCGGGCTGACCGGTTTGCTTTCGCCCGGGTCGGTCGCCATCCAGTCATGGTCGAACCCCGCACGCTGCTGGATCACCAGATGGGGCGTGCGCAGCTGCCCGTTGGCCAGCCCACTGACACCCCGCGCCAGCTGCAGCGGGGTGACCTTCCAGTCACCCTGGCCGATGCTGATGTTGACTGTATCGCCCGGATACCAGGCCTCCTTGCGGCTCTTCCGCTTGTAGGCCGGCGACGGCAGGATGCCGCCGATCTCGCCGGTCAGGTCGATACCGGTCGGCTGGCCGAAGCCGTAGTACTCCATGTAATGGTCGAAGCGCTCGATGCCCAGGTCCAGCGCCAGCTTGTAGTAGTAGGTGTTGACCGACTGCGCGATGGATTTGCGCAGGTCGGTCCAGCCGTGGCCACCGCGGTGCGAGTCACCCCAGCCACGCGAGGTGCCGGGCAGATAGAACATGCCGGTGGACAACACCTTGTCTTCCGGGCGGCGTACACCCGAATCCAGGCCGGCCAGGCCGATCAGCGGCTTGAGCGTGGAACCGGGCGCGACGCCACCGAGCACCAGGCGGTTGAACTGCGGCCGCGACGGGTTGTCGTTCAGCGCCTTGAAATCGGCATGCGAGATACCGTTGACGAACAGGTTGGGGTCGTACGACGGCAGGCTGACCATCGCCAGCACTTCGCCGGTACGCGGGTCCATCGCCACGGCCGAGCCTTCCTGGTCGCCGAACGCGGCCACCATGGCGCGCTGCAGGTCGGCGTCGATCGACAGCCGCAGGTCGGCGCCGGACTGCGCGGCAACGCGGCCGATGGTGCGGATGGCACGGCCCTGCACGTTGGTCTCGACCTGCTCGTAGCCGACCTTGCCGCGCAGCTGCTGCTCGTAATAGCGCTCCAGGCCGGACTTGCCGATGTGGGTCAGCGCGGCGTTGCCTTCGCCGAGGATCTCCAGATCCTTGTCGTCGACACGGCCGACGTAGCCGATGATGTGCGCGAACAGGTCGCCATACGGGTAGCGCCGGGTCAGGTAGGGCTCCAGCTCGACGCCGGGGAAGCGCCAGCGGTCGACGGCGAAGCGCGCCATCTCCTCGTCGCTCATGCGCAGCTTCAGCGTGACCGGCAGGAACTTGCGGCGCGCCTTGCGCGACTTGTTGAACGCTTCCAGCTCTTCCGGGCTGATGCTGATGATCTTCGCCAGCCCTTCCAGGGTGGCGTCCATGTCCTTGACCTTGTCCGGGGTCACGTCCAGGCGGAACGCCGGCACGTTCTCGGCCAGCAGGCGACCGTTGCGGTCGTAGATCATGCCGCGCCCGGGCACTACCGGCCGCGGCTTGATGCGGTTGGCTTCCGAGCGCGTGGCGTAGACGTCGTGGTCCAGCACCTGCAGCTTGAAGTACCAGCCGCCCAGTCCCAGCAGGCAGACCAGCACGCCCAGGAAACCCAGCGCCGCGCGGCGGCGGAACTGTTCGGCTTCGGCGTGCGGATTCTTGACCTGGCGGCGCGGGATCATGGCTCAGCGCCCGCGCTTGCCGAAGCGCACCGCATCCAGCAGCACGAACACCAGCGGCCACAGGCCCATGCCCAGCAGCGGCGCCCACCAGTACGACCACGGCAGGGTGGGTTCACCCACCAGGATGTGCACCAGGGCGCTGACGATGCGATCGTTGAACAGCAGGCCGCCGATGGCCAGCATCTGCTGCGACATCGGGAAGAAGCGGATGCGGGCGCGGAAACGCTGCAGGATGAAGGCCAGCATCACCAGCCGCAGCGCCTGTTCGCCGAGCACGCCGCCGTACAGCAGGTCGGCGATGACGCCGCTGGCGAAAGCGATGCCCAGGCCGACCCGCTCGGGTGTCTCGATCACCCAATACGCCAGCACCAGCGCCAGCCAGTACGGGCGCAGTGGCTGCAGCAGCGCCGGCAACGGCAGCAGGCCCAGCAGCAGCGCCACCACCAGGCTGGCCGGCAGCACCCACGGATTGTCGCGCAGGCGGCTCATCGCTGGGCCTCCGGCGTGGTCGGTTGCCGGCCAGCGGCCGGCACTACCGGAGCAGCAGGATCAAGCGAGGATGCGGGGGCCACCGTCGGCGTCGCAGACGGAGCGGATGATCGGCCCACAGCCGGTGCAGGCGTTGCCGGCGTTGTGGTGGCCGGCGTGGTTGCAGCAGGCGCGGCTCCCGCCGGCGCGGCAGCGGTGCTGGCCGGGCCACCCGGGGCGGTTTCTTCCAGCTGCAGGCGCAGTTCCGGCGGAATGCGGATCGCTGCACCCGGGCGCAGCAGAAGCACGTCGCGGCCGCGATCAAGCTGTGCGGCCGGCTTCAGTTCGCCCAACAGGAAGGCATGGGTGTCGTCCGGGCGCAGGCCGGTGATGGTGCCGACCGGGAAGCCGGCCGGGAAACGACCGCCGAGGCCGGAGGTAACGATCTCATCGCCCACTTCCACGCCGGCGCTGAGCGGGATGTCGCGCAGTTCCAGCTTGTCGCCGCGGCCGTAGACGATCAGGCGCACGCCGTTGCGGGCCACGGTCACCGGCACGGCATGGTCGGGGTCGGTCAGCAGCAGCACGGTGGAGGTACCGCCGGTGACGCTGATCACCTGGCCCATCAGGCCGCCGGCATCGATCACCGCCTGGCCGACGTGCACGCCTTCGCGGCTGCCGGCGTCGAGCACCAGGCGCTGCTTCACCGGGTCAAGGTCGATATCCAGGATCGGCGCCAGCTGCACGTCCAGGCCACTGCGCTCGGCCACGTTCAGCAGTTCGCGCAGCTGGGCGTTGTCCAGCGCGGCGGTCTGCAGGCGGGTCAGGCGCGCGTTGGCCAGCAACAGCTGGTTGCGCAGTTCACGGTTCTCGTTGACCAGCTGGCCATGGCTGGCCGCCGAGTCCTTGACCTGGTTGCCGAGCTTGCCCGGCAGGCCAGCCAGTGCCCATACCGGCTGCACCAGGCTGTTGGCCTGCCCGCGCAGGTGCGCGAGCCAGCCGGCCTGGTCGTCAAGCACGATCAGAGTGATGGCCAGTGCCAGATAAGCCAGCAGACGCAGCGGGCTGGCGGCATCACCGGATCGGGAAGCAACGGGAGGTCCGGCGTAGGGCGGCACGGCAACGATTCAATTGGCAGAAGGCGGAAGGGGAACACGCGGGCGCCCCGCCGGTGCCGGCCCACCCTCGTGGTGGGCCGCACCCCGGAGGGGCGCTGCGGGCGCAGGCAGCCGGGACGGCTTATTCCGGCGCAAAGAACTCGTTGCCGTGCATGTCGACCAGCTCCAGCGCACGGCCACCGCCGCGGGCCACGCAGGTCAGCGGATCGTCCGCCACCTGCACGTGCAGGCCGGTTTCCTCGGAAATCAGGCGGTCCAGGTCACGCAGCAGGGCGCCGCCACCAGTCAGCACGATGCCGCGCTCGGCAACGTCGGCACACAGTTCCGGCGGGGTCTGTTCCAGCGCCAGCTTGACCGCGCTGACGATGCCCGACAGCGGCTCGTGCAGGGCTTCAAGCACCTCGTTGGAGCTGATCTTGATCATCTTCGGCACGCCCTCGGCGAGGTTGCGGCCGGAGATTTCCATCTCGATCACTTCCGCCTGCGGGTAGGCACAGCCCAGCTCGACCTTGATGCGCTCAGCGGTGGCTTCACCGATCAGCATGCCGTGGTTGCGGCGCACGTAGTTGGTGATCGACTCGTCGAAGCGGTCGCCACCGATGCGGACCGACGCCGAGTAGACGATGCCGTTGAGCGAGATCACCGCCACTTCGGTGGTGCCGCCGCCGATGTCGATGACCATCGAGCCACGCGCTTCAGTGACCGGCATGCCGGCGCCGATCGCGGCCGCCATCGGTTCTTCGATCAGGAACACGTCACGGGCACCGGCTTCCTCGGCCGATTCCTTGATCGCGCGGCGCTCGACCTGGGTCGAGCCGGCCGGCACGCAGACCAGCACGCGCGGGCTCGGGCGCAGCACGCGCGATTTGTGCACCTTCTTGATGAAGTGCTTGAGCATCGCCTCGGTATAGGTGAAGTCGGCGATGACGCCGTCCTTCATCGGGCGGATGGTGGTGATGTGGCCCGGGGTACGGCCCAGCATCTGCTTGGCTTCGGCGCCTACGGCTGCCACCGAGCGGGTGCCACCGATGGCACGGTCCTGGCGCACGGCCACGACCGATGGCTCGTTCAGTACGATCCCCTGCCCGCGCACGTAGATGAGGGTGTTGGCCGTGCCCAGGTCGATGGACAGGTCGTTGGAGAACATGCCACGGAGTTTCTTGAACATCTGAGGAAGGAGTCCTGAGGGGTGTCGTGCCCGCCGCGGGATGGCGAAAAAATGGGCAGAAATCGAGGCCGACAAGCCTAGCAACCCGCCTGCCGCCGAGCAAGGAAAAAACTAGCTGAACCCGCGTCTTCACAGGCTTTCGGCCTGATCGGGTCTCACCCGGTTCTGGCCCTGAGCGGCACCAGCGGGTAACCTTTGCGCCGTCGGGCGCCCAAGGGCGCCGTTTGCTTGCCCGCCGAACCGGGCCGGCCCACCCCAAAATTCACCGCATAGGCTTACATCGATGTCCGCTCTGATCTGTGGTTCTCTTGCCTTCGACACCATCATGGTGTTCCCGGACCAGTTCAAGAATCACATCCTGCCGGACAAGGTGCACATCCTGAACGTGTCCTTCCTGGTCCCGCGCATGCGCCGTGAGTTCGGCGGCTGCGCCGGCAACATCGCCTACAACCTGCACCTGCTGGGCGGCCAGCCGATCCCGATGGGCACCGTGGGTTCGGACTTTGGCCCGTACCGTGAGTACTTCGAAGGCCTGGGCATCGACCTGTCGCGCGTGCGCGTGATCGATGAGCTGTTCACCCCGCAGGCGTTCATCACCACCGATCACGACAACAACCAGATCACCGCCTTCCACCCGGGCGCGATGATGCGTTCCTACGAAAACCACGTGCGTGGCGTACCGGGCGTGACCCTGGGCCTGGTCGGCCCGGACGGCCGCGAAGGCATGATCCAGAACGCGCAGGAATTCCACGAAGACGGCATCCCGTTCATCTTCGACCCGGGCCAGGCCATGCCGCTGTTCAACGGCCCGGAACTGCGCGAGTTCATCGAGCAGGCCGACTACGTGGTGGTCAACGACTACGAGTCGAACCTGCTGCAGGAACGCACCGGCTGGGACGAGAAAGAGATCGTCAGCCGGGTCAAGGCCTACATCACCACCCGCGGCCCGAAGGGCGCGGTCATCCACACCCCGGGAAAGAGCTACGACATCCCGCCGGCGCACGAGCGCCGCGTGGTCGACCCGACCGGCTGTGGCGACGCCTTCCGCGCCGGCCTGATCTACGGCATCCAGAAGGGCTACGACTGGCTGACCATCGGCCGCATGGGCAACCTGATGGGCGCGCTGAAGGTCGAGCACCCGGGCACGCAGAACCAGCGCTTCACCTTCGATGAGTTCAACGAGCAGTTCAAGCAGCAGTTCGGTTACGCGCTGAGCGCGTAACCGAACTGCCCGCACATCTGATCGGTGGGTGTCGACCTTGGTCGACACTGCCGGCCAGCGGCCGGCACTACCGGAACCTCCGACCGACACGTGGCCTGCTCTCTGTAGAGCCGAGCCATGCTCGGCTTGCGCGCGCCAGCGCGATCCGACCGGAGGAGAGCAGCCGAGCGTGGGCTCGGCTCTACATCAGCAAGCGCCCTGCCAGGCAGCCAGCAAGGCGCGGCAATCAGCGAAATGCCAGTCGGCACGGCCCGGCCATGGGTTTTCCGGCAGGTTGACCAGCACGGTATGGGCGCCGGCCGCACGGCCGCACTCCAGGTCGTAGGCGTGGTCACCGACCATCACCGCCTCCGCAGCCCCGATCCCCCAACGCCGCAGATGCTGCTGCAGGCCATCCGGTGAGGGTTTGGGCACCGCTTCATCGCGGCCGATGATGTCGGCATCGTCGAACAACGCCCCGACCCCGATCGCGTCCAACGTCAGCTTCGCCAGCGCATGATCATTGCGGGTCAGGATGCCGAGCCGGCAGCCTGCCGCCGACAACGCGCGCAGCAGCTTCAGCGCACCCGGTGCCGGCAGTGCGTCCTCGGCCAGCGCGCGCTCATGATCCAGCAGCCACTCGCGCTTGGCCTGCGCCGGTGCGTCCGGCAACGCCGCAATATGGTCAAGGATGTCTTCCTCGGCCGCGATCTCCAGCGCGCGGCGGATCGCGGCGAAATCATGCACGGCGACGGTCAGCGTGCCATCCATGTCGAACACCCAGTGCCGGATCGCGGACAACGCGTGCACTGCGCTGCCCGCCGCAACCATCACTGCCACCACTGCGGCATGCGGCTGGCGTCGACGCCACCGGTTTCGAACACAGCGGTGCGGGTGCCACCGGCCTTGACCGGGAACTCGATGCTGATCGACTTGCCCTTGCGCGCCAGCTTCCACAGCGCCTTCTGGTCGGTGATGAACAGGGCAATGGCTTCATCGGTCTTCGGACGCCACGCCGCCATGGAAATCGGCTTGCCGTCGTCCACGGTTACTTTCACCGTGCACTGCGGGCAACGGAAATCGCCGGCCTGCAGTACCAGATACGCATGCCGCTTCCACTCCGGATGATCGCGGAACACCAGCTGCACCGGCTTGGCGCCGCTGCCATCCACGTCCACCCGTTCCTTGCTGTAGATCTGCGCCGAAACCTGGTTGCCCTTGTTGCCCACCGGGATCTGGTTGTACTGCCACAGCGCCTGCATGCGGCGCAGGTCGCGCGCGGCATCGCCCTTGGCCTTGACCGCGTCGAAGCCTGCGGCGATGCGCTCGGCGGCCGCGGTGTCCTTGTACTGGTCCAGCAGCGAGGCACCATGCAGGCGCGCGCGCTCCCAGTCCTGCGCGGCCACGGCCATGTCGTACTGCTTGGCCACGTCTTCGGCCTTGGCCTCCTTCTGCGCCTGCACGGCGGCTGCGGCGGCTTCCTGCGCCTTGCGCTCTTCCTCGGGGTTGCTGCAGGCAGCCAGGGCCAGGGTGCAGGCGGTGAGCAGGATCAGTCGTTTCATGGCGGAGGTCCTTCGTGTTTTCGCGATTCTGTAGAGTCGAGCCATGCTCGACTGGCCGTCCAACAGCCGTCGAGCATGGCTCGACTCTACAAAAAAAGCGCCGGGGGATGCCCGGCGCGTTTTCTTACTTGGCTTCAGCCTTGGCCAGCATGTCCTGGACCGAGGCAGTGGTGATCGGGTGGTAGCCCGGCTTGGCCTTTTCGAAGGCCTGCTTGGCCAGCTCCAGCCCCTTCGGGGTCTTCACCAGTTCGGCGTAGATCGGCAGGATCAGCTTGCGACGGCCGACGCGCTCGATGAATGCCGCCGCGCCTTCATTGGCCTGCTCGTAGCCGCTGCGGATCGCCAGCGGGTACCAGCGCATGGCGATCTCGCCATTCGGGGTGCCAGTGAAGTGGAAGGCCTTGTCCAGCGTGGCCAGCTTGTCCAGCGGCTGGGTCGCACCCAGGCCGTCGATGAAGCGCACCCATTCCTGCGTGCTCCAGTCGGCGATGACCTGGCTGCTCGGCACGGTGCCGGCGCTGGCGAAGGCGATGCGCGCGGTATCGACGCTGCTGAAGTTGCGCGACTGCGCCTTGGCAGCGAACGCCGGAATGCCCGGCTCGTCCAGCCACGCCTTCAGTTCGGCCTCGGTCACGGCCGAGGGATTCTTCGGCAGCAGGTTCTTCTTCATGTACGCGACGAACTGGTCGGTGTTCGCGCTCTGGAAGGCGTGGTCATCGAACCAGCCGCGCAGGAACGGATCGAAGGTCTCGCGGCCGAAGCGCTGCTCCAGGAATTCCAGGAACCACGCACCCTTGACGTAGGCGACCTGGCTGAGCGCTTCGTCGGGATCACGCTCGTTCAGCGGCGGCAGCGCCAGTGCCTGGTCAGCCGGGCTCATGTCCTTCACTTCGGCCAGCAGGTCGGTCTGGTCGATCTGCTTCTCCATCTCGGCCATTTCCTTGCCGTACAGGGCTTCGGTGATGCGGCTCTGGACGTAGGTGGTGAAGCCTTCATTGAGCCAGATGTCCTTCCAGCTGGCGTTGGTCACCAGGTTGCCCGACCAGCTGTGCGCCAGTTCGTGGGCGACCAGCGAGACCAACGACTTGTCGCCGACGATTACGGTCGGGGTGGCGAAGGTCAGGCGCGGGTTTTCCATGCCGCCGAACGGGAACGACGGCGGCAGCACCAGCATGTCGTAGCGGCCCCAGCGGTATTCGCCGTACAGCTTCTCGGCGGCACCGATCATCTTCTCGGTGTCTTCGAATTCCTTGGCGGCCTTGTTGACCATGGTCGGCTCGGCCCAGACGCCGGAGCGGCCGGAGATCGGCTCGAACACCAGGTCGCCGGCGGCGATGGCCAGCAGGTAGGACGGAATCGGCTGCGGCATCTTGAAGGTGTAGTCACCGTCACGCGCGGCCTTCGGATCGTTGTCGGCGCTCATCAGCACCATCACGTCCGGGCGCGAGACCACGTGCGCGCTGTAGGTAAAGCGAACGCTCGGGGTGTCCTGCAGCGGCACCCAGGAACGGGCGTGGATCGCCTGCGACTGGCTGAACATGAAGGGCAGCTTCTTGCCCTCGGTCATCGACGGTGCCAGCCACTGCAGGCCCGAGGCGGTCGGCGCGGTGTGATAGGTCACTTCCACCTTGGCCGGCTGTTCCGGAGCCTCGATGGTCAGCTTGCTGCCGAACACCTTGTCAGCGGCGGCCAGCTCGAACTTCAGCGGGCTGCGCGCGCCATCGGCGGCAACGGCCTCAACCTTGGACACGGTCAGCTCGCGGGTGTCGAGCACCAGCTGCTTGGCGTCCTTCTGCTTCCATTCCAGGGTGTAGGTGGCGGTGCCGCCGATCTGCTTCTGGTCGAAGTCCAGCTTCAGATCCAGTGCGATGTCCTTGATGGCGACCTTGTCCGGCTCGGCGTACGAGCTTTCGTCGTGGCTGCGGTTCTCGGCGTTCACGGGGGCGGCAGGGGCCTTTGTGGCAGTCGGGGCGGCGGCGGGCGCGGCCGCCTCCTGGGAGCAGCCGGCGGCCAGGGCCACGGCCAGCGGAAGGAGCATCAGCGGATTACGCATGAATCGGGACCGTTACGGGGATCAAACCCCAATGGTACCTCCCTCCGGCCCGGCAGGCGTTGCGCGGTGCGGGGTAATGCGGCCAAGGCCGATCCTGCGGCTGCGCCCCGGGTAGGTGCCAACCTTGGTTGGCACGAATCTTTCATCGCATGTGGCAGGCCCGTGCCGACCAAGGTCGGCACCTACCAGAGCGGATGACCGCAGCGGCCGAGTGCCAACCAGGGTTGGCACCCACCAGGGCAAGGCTTACAGCTTGTAGCCGGAGTGGATCGAAACGATGCCGCCGGTCAGGTTCTTGTAGTGGCAGCGCTCGAAACCGGCCTGCCCCATCATCGCCTTCAGTTCATCCTGCGGCGGGTGCTTGCGGATGCTCTCGGCCAGGTACTGGTAGCTGTCCGAATCATTGGCGAACAACTTGCCCAGCTTGGGCAGGATCTTGAACGAGTGGAAGTCGTAGATCGGCTTGAACCAGTCCGCGGTGACTTCGGAGAACTCCAGCACGCGGGCCTGGCCGCCCACCTTCAGCACGCGGTACATCTCGCGCAGGCCGGCGTCCTTGTCGGTGACGTTGCGCAGGCCGAAGGCGATGGTGACCAGGTCGAAGCTGTTGTCCGGGAACGGCAGGGCTTCGGCGTTGCACTGCACGTAGTCCAGGCCGAGCACCAGGCCGCGGTTGGTCAGGCGGTCGCGGCCGACCGACAGCATGCCGGCGTTGATGTCGCCCAGCACCACCGAGCCCTCGGCGCCGACGCGCTCCTTCAGCAGGGCGGCGATGTCGCCGGTGCCGCCCGCCAGGTCGAGCACGCGGTCGCCCGGCTTCACCTGCGCGGTCGCCACGTAGTAGCGCTTCCACGCCCGGTGCACGCCCAGGCTCATCAGGTCGTTCATCAGGTCGTAGTTGCGCGCGACCGAGGTGAATACCTGGCCGACCAGCTTCTGCTTGTCCTTGGCGGCGACGTCGCGGAACCCGAAATGGGTGGTACCGGCTTTGTAGGGGGATTCGCTCATGGCCCCGATTATCGCACCGCCGGGGGCCAGCGGCACCCCCTGCCCGTATCATGGCGGGCCACGACTTACCGGAGCCCCGCATGATCACCACGCCCGACTACCAGGCCCTGCTGCAGACCGCCATCGCCGAAGCCCGCCAGGGCCTGGCCGAAGGCGGCGTGCCGATCGGCGCGGCGCTGTACCACAACGACGGCCGCCTGCTCGGCTGCGGCCATAACCGCCGCGTGCAGGAAGGCGACCCGTCGGTGCACGGCGAAACCGATGCGTTCCGCAAGGCCGGCCGCCAGCGCCGCTACCAGGACACGATCATGGTCACCACCCTGGCACCGTGCTGGTACTGCTCGGGCCTGGTGCGCCAGTTCAACATCGGCACCGTGGTGGTGGGCGAATCGCGCACCTTCCAGGGCGGCATCGACTGGTTGCGGGAGAATGGCGTCAACGTGATCGACCTGGACAGCCAGGAATGCGTGGACCTGCTGGGCGGCTTCATTGCGCAGCACCCGGAGATCTGGAACGAAGACATCGGTGAATGATCACCACGCAGTGTCCTGTTGAACCCGTTTAATGAACGCTTCAGTGCCGGCACGCCCTAGTGCCGGCAGCGTTTGCGGCCATTGCCGTGAACCCGTGCACAGTCAGCTGCGCAACGTGCACACGCTGCGATAACACCCCGCACGGCTGCCGCGCCTAGGGTGGGGTTACCGGGACTTCTTTCCCCGGCGGAGCCAGCCATGTGCGCGCACGCCGTACGACCTACGCCTGACCCGATCCTCGACGCCATCCGCAAGCGCCTGCAGCAGCAGTACGCACTGCACCAGCGTGGCGCACTGTTCTGGACTGCCTACCAGGGCCTGCAGCTGGAGCTGGTGCGCGGCCACCCGCTCGACCACGAGCGCCTGTGCAATGCGATGGCCGACATCGCCGAAGATCTCGGTGCCGTCGAGCGTGCGCAGTTGATCGGACATGCCAACGCCAGCTCCACATCGCGCTGACGCGGCATGCACCGCCACATACGCCACACTCCGATGAACCCCCACTCCCTTTCCACTCAACCGAACTGGATTGTCATGCACGCTGAAGTCCCCACCATTCCTCCGGTCATCAACGTTGACGCCGAGCTGGATCACTGGCGCCGCCAACATGCCGAAGGCGCACTGCCGCACAACTCGTTCGGCTCGTACGTGCCGTGGATCAAGTTTGCCTGCGATTCGCTGATCACCCAGCCGCGCGCCAGCGAGGCCGAACGTGACGAGATGTTCCAGACCCAGTACGCCCTGCAGATCATGCCGCGACTGAGCGAAGCACAGGCCCGCGAGTTCGTCGACCGTTGCTGGCAGCACGTCTACCAGAGCAGTCCGGTGCGCAGCCTGCAGGCACCGCGCCTGCAGCGCATGCGCGCCTGACCGCCGCTGCACGGCGCCTGCACGGGCCACTGCCGATCATCCTCGTCACCTGAGTGGGACGACGACGATGAAAGCACGCAACCTGTTCAATACGATCGCCAAGAAGGCCGCGGCCGCCACCGGCTCGCCGTGGACCTTCCTGGCCGCAGTAGCGATCGTGGTGATCTGGGGCATCAGTGGCCCGGTGTTCGGTTTCAACGACACCTGGCAGCTGGTGATCAACACCGGCACCACCATCATCACCTTCCTGATGGTGTTCCTGATCCAGCACACGCAGAACGCGGATACCGCCGCGATGCAGATCAAGCTGGACGAGCTGATCCGGGCGACAGCCGAAGCCAACAACGAACTGTTGGATCTGGAAGAACTGGACGAAGAGCGGCTGGAAGAGATCCGTCGCGAGTACGAGCAGATGGCACGCGAAGCCGGCGACGCGCTGGCGCGGGTGCGCGCCTGCCATGCAGCGCGGCGCGACGATGAAGCGGTGTAGCAGGTTCGGAAATGACAATGCCGGCCAGCGGCCGGCACTACCATCGATCATCAAGGCAGGTGCCAACCTTCGTTGGCACAGGGCCAGCCACCAGCGCTGACGCATCCGTGCCAACCAAGGTTGGCACCTACCGGAAGCGCGGACTACCCGCGCTCGTGCCAGCCGCCACCCAGCACCTTGTACAGGGTGATGCGGTTGGCCTGTTGCGCCAGCTGGGCCTGCAGCTGGGTCTGCTGCGCGTTGTAGGCGGTACGCCGCGCATCAAGCAGGGTGACGAAGCTGTCCAGCCCCGCGTCGTAGCGGGCCTGCGACAGGCGGTTGGCCTGTTCGGCCGCGTCCACCAGGCGCTGCTGTGAACTCACCTGCTCGTCCAGGCTGACATTCAATGCCAGCGCATCGGCGGTTTCGCGGAAGCCGACCTGGATCGACTTCTCGTACTGCGCCAGAGCGATATCACGATCTGCGTTGGCGATGGCCAGGTTGGCGCGCAGCTTGCCGCCCTGGAAGATCGGCAGGGTGATCTTCGGCAGGAAACTCCATACACGGGTGCCACTGTCGAACAGGTTGGACAGTTCGTTCGAACCACTGCCGATGCTGCCGGTCAGCGAGATGCTCGGGAAGAACGCTGCGCGTGCCGCACCGATGTTGGCGTTTGCGGCCAGCAGCTGGTGTTCGGCGGCCATGATGTCCGGGCGCTGCAGCAGCACGTCGCTGGGCAGGCCGGCCGGCGGCGGGGCCAGTGCAAGCAGCTGCGGTTCGATGCTGTCCGGCAGCAGTGCCGGATCCAGCTGGCCACCGGCCAGCAGCGCCAGCGCATTGCGGTCCTGGGCCAGCTGGCCACGCAGGCGTGCAGCGTCCGTACGTGCGGTCTCGACCAGGGTACGGGTCTGGGTCAGCTCCAGCGCCGAACTGCCACCACGTTCGTGGCGGGCCTCGGCCAGGCGCAGCGAATCCTCGTAGGTCTTCAGCGTGGCCTCGGCGATCTTCAGCTGCTGCGCATCGGCACCATAGGTCAGCCACGCAGTCGCGGTCTCGGCCACCAGACTCAGCTGCGCGTTACGGCGGTTGGCGGCCACGGCGAAGTACTGTTGCAGTGCCGCTTCGCTGAGGTTGCGCACTCGGCCGAACAGGTCCAGCTCGAACTCGGCCACGCCGACACCGGCGGTGAACTGCTCGGTGACGCCCGCGTCGGTGCCTCGGCGATCCATCTGGCCGGTGACAGCCACGCCGGGCACGCGGTCGGCACGTTGCACGCGGTACTGGCCGCGCGCGCGTTCAACGTTGAGTACGGCCACGCGCAGGTCGCGGTTGTTCTGCAGCGACTGGTCGATCACCTGCTGCAGGCGCACATCGGTGAAGAAGTCGCGCCAGCCGACGGCGGCGACATCGGCCACCTCGCCCTGCGCGGCCTCGGCCGGCCACTGCGCCGGAATCGCCGGAGCGACAGCGGTGTTCTTCGGCACCAGAGTGGAGCAGCCAGCGAGCGTGAGCACGCCGGCAATGGAAAGGAACAGGGATGCACTTTTCATGGGAATGACTTCCATCGGTACTGCCGGATGGCAGGAGGTAGTGCCGGCCAGCGGCCGGCACTACCGTTTCGCTTACGTCGCAGATTTGCGCTTGAACACGCGCTGCACCACCACGAAGAACAGCGGCACGAAGAACACGCCGAGCACGGTGCCGACGATCATGCCGCCGAGCACGCCGGTGCCGATCGCCTGCTTTGCACCAGAACCGGCACCCGTGGAGACCGCCAGCGGTACCACGCCCATGCCGAAGGCCAGCGAGGTCATCACGATCGGACGCAAGCGGTCGCGCACGGCATGCATGATCGACTCGATCAAGCTGGCGCCCTTCTCCAGGTTCTCCTTGGCGAACTCGACGATCAGGATCGCGTTCTTGCTGGTCAGGCCCACCGTGGTCAGCATCGCCACCTGGAAGTAGATGTCGCGCTCCAGGCCCTTGAAGGTGTTGGCCAGCACCGCGCCGAGGATACCCAGCGGGGCCGCCAGCAGCACCGCGGTCGGCACGCTCCAGCTTTCGTACATCGCGGCCAGGCACAGGAACACGATCATCAGCGACAGCGTGTACAGCAGCGGCGTCTGCGAGCCGGCCTGGCGTTCCTGGTAGGACATCGCCGTCCACTCGATGCCGAAGCCCGCCGGCAGCTGCTTGGCCAACTGTTCGATCTCGGCCATGGCGTCACCGGAGGCCACACCCGGGGCCGGTTCGCCCTGGATTTCCATTGCCGACACGCCGTTGTAGCGCTCCAGGCGCGGCGAGCCGTAGTCCCAGTGCTTGGTGGCGAACGCGCTGAACGGCACCATCTCGCCCTTGTCGTTCTTCACGGACCAGAGGTCGAAGTCTTCCGGGACCATGCGGAACGGCTGGTCAGCCTGCACGAACACGCGCTTGACGCGGCCGCGATCGACGAAGTCATCGATGTACGAGCTGCCCCACGCGGCGGCCAGGGTGCCGTTGATCTGGTCGATCGACAGCCCCAGCGAGGTCGCCTTGGCCGCATCGATGTCGATGCGGAACTGCGGCGTGTCTTCCTGGCCGTTCGGGCGCACGTTGGCCAGTTTCTTGCTGCCGGCGGCGAGGCCGAGCAGCTGGTTGCGCGCGGCCACCAGCGCCTCGTGGCCCTGGCCGCTGTTGTCCTTCAGGAAGAAGGTGTAGCCCGAAGCGGTACCCAGCTCCGGGATGGCCGGCGGCGGGAAGGCGAAGATGAAGGCATCCTTGATCTGGCCCAAGGCCGCCATCGCGCGACCGGTGATCGGCATCACGCCATTGTTGGCGTCACGCTCGCTCCAGTCCTTCAGCTTGACGAATGCCATGCCCGCGTTCTGGCCCATGCCGGCGAAGCTGAAGCCCTGCACCGAGAACACCGAGTCCACCGCATCCTTCTCGTTCTGCAGGAAGTGGTTTTCCAGTGCCGCGATCGATTCCAGCGTACGTTCTTGGGTGGCACCCACCGGCGCCTGCACCAGCGCCATCAGCACGCCCTGGTCTTCGTTGGGCAGGAACGAACTGGGCAGGCGCACGAACAGCACGCCCATCAGCACGAACAGCGCCGCAACGATGCCCATGAAGCGCCACGGACGATGGATGATGCCGCGCACGCCACGCTGGTAGCTTTCGCTGGTGCGGTCGAAACCGCGGTTGAAGCCGTTGAAGAAACGACCGGCCAGGCCGCGATGGGCAACATGGTGCTCGCCCTTCTTCAGCGGCTTGAGCATGGTCGCGCACAACGCCGGGGTCAGCACGATCGCGACCAGCACCGACAATGCCATCGCCGAGACGATCGTGGCCGAGAACTGGCGGTAGATCACGCCGGTGGAACCGCTCATGAAGGCCATCGGCACGAACACTGCCGACAGCACCAGGCCGATGCCGACCAGCGCGCCGGTGATCTGGCCCATCGACTTGCGGGTGGCCTCGAGCGGCGACAGTCCCTCTTCGGACATGATGCGCTCGACGTTTTCCACCACCACGATGGCATCGTCCACCAGCAGGCCGATCGCCAGCACCATCGCGAACATGGTCAGCATGTTCACCGAGAAGCCCAGCATCGCCAGCACGCCGAAGGTACCCAGCAGCACCACCGGCACGGCGATGGTCGGGATCAGGGTGGCGCGGAAGTTCTGCAGGAACAGGTACATCACCACGAACACCAGCACGATCGCTTCGATCAGGGTCTGCACCACGCCCTTGATCGACACACGCACGAACGGGGTCGTGTCGTACGGGATCTCGGCCTTCAGCCCGGCCGGGAAGAAGTTCTTCATGTCCTCCAGCGCGGCATCCACGCCGGCGGCGGTATCCAGCGCGTTGGCGCCGGTGGCCAGGGTGACCGCCAGGCCGCTGGCCGGCTGGCCGTTGTAGCGGGTGACGAAGTCGTACGATTCCGCACCCAGCTCGACGCGGGCGACATCACCCAGGCGCAGCTCGGCACCGTCCTGCGCACCGCGCACGATGATGTTGCGGAACTGTTCCGGGGTCTGCAGGCGCGACTGCGCGTTGATGGTGGCGTTGAGCTGCTGGCCCTTGATCGACGGCGCACCGCCGAGCTGGCCGATGGCGACCTGGGCGTTCTGTGCCTTGATCGCTGCGGTCACTTCGGCAACCGACAGGCCATAGGTATGCAGCTTGTTCGGGTCCAGCCAGATGCGCATGGCGTACTTGCCACCGAACACCTGGATGTTGCCCACGCCCGGCACGCGGCTCAGGCGGTCGACGACATTGGAACCGACGTAGTCGGCGATGTCGTTGGCGTCCATGCTGCCGTCCTCGGACACGAACGCGATGACGTTCAGGAAGCCCGAGCTGGACTTGGCCACGTTGATGCCCTGCCGCTGCACTTCCTGCGGCAGCAGCGGCATGGCCAGCTGCAGCTTGTTCTGCACCTGCACCTGGGCGATGTCCGGGTTGGTGCCGCTCTCGAAGGTCAGGGTGATGGTGGCCTGGCCGTTGGACGAGCTGTTGGAGGAAAAGTAGATCAGGCCATCAAGGCCCTTCATGTTCTGCTCGATGATCTGCGTCACCGAGTCCTCGACCACCTTGGCCGATGCACCCGGGTAGGTGGCGCTGATTTCCACCGCCGGCGGTGCGACGTTGGGGTACATCGAGACCGGCAGCTTGAACAGGGCCAGGCCTCCGGCGAGCATGATGATGATGGCGATCACCCATGCAAAGATGGGTCGATCAATGAAAAAGCGTGCCATGGGGTTCTCCGCTTACTTCGCGTCGCCGGCCGGAGCGGCAGGCTGGGCGGCCGCTGCCGGCTTGGCCGGAGCAGCGCCCTTCTCGGTGGCCTTGACCGGCATGCCGGGGCCGATCTTCTGCAGGCCTTCGACGATGACCTTGTCGCCGGCCTTCAGACCGTCCTCGACCAGCCACTTGTCGCCAACCGTGCGGCTGACCTTGACCGGGCGCACTTCGACCTTGTTGTCCTTGTCGACCACCATCGCGGAGGTGTCACCCTTCGGATCGCGGGCGATGCCGGCCATCGGTACCAGCACCGCATCGCTGCGCACGCCGCCGCCGATCACTGCGCGCACGTACATGCCCGGCATCAGCAGGCCGTCCGGGTTGTCCACCTTCACGCGCAGGCCGAAGCTGCCGGTGGCCGGATCGACGCTGACTTCGGAGAACTCCAGCGTGCCCTTGTGCTCGAAGGTGCTGCCGTCTTCCATCAGGATGCTGACCGGCAGCGTCTGGTTGTCCTGCAGGCGGCCGGCGGCCAGTTCGCGGCGCAGCTGCAGCAGCTCGGCCGAGGACTGGGTCAGGTCGACATAGATCGGATCCAGCTGCTGCACGGTGGCCAGCGCATTGGCCTGGCCGGCGTTGACCAGCGCACCCTGGGTGACGCTGGACTTGCCGATGCGGCCGCTGATCGGCGCGGTGATACGGGCATAGCCGAGGGTGACGTTGGCCGCATCCAGCGATGCCTTGGCGGCGCCGACGTCGGCCTCGGCCTGCTTCTGCGCGGCCACGGCGTTTTCCAGATCCTGCTGGCTGACCGCGTCGACCTTGGCCAGCTCGGTGATGCGCTTGGCGCTCAGGCGGGCGGCATTGGCGGTGGCTTCTGCGCGGGCCAGCTGGGCACGGGCATTGTTGGCCTGGGCGCGGTAGCTGGCGTCGTCGAGCTGGTACAGCGGCTCGCCGGCCTTGACCATGCCACCTTCCGTGAACAGGCGCTTGGCGACGATGCCATTGACCTGCGGGCGCACTTCGGCGACCAGGAAGGCAGTGGTACGGCCCGGCAGTTCGCGGGTCAGGCCCACGGTCTCGGACTTCAGCGTGACCACGGTGACGTCACCGGGGCCCTGTTCGGGGGCCTGGGGTTGGCCGCCGCAGGCAGCCACGGTCGCGGCGATGGCCAGCGACAGCGCGATGGGTCGGATTCGGCTCAGCAACATGACGGAAAGGCTCTCAGGGGAAGGAATCTCAAAACGCGCTGATACAGGCCGAAAGCGCCAGCAGGCAACGCTCACCGGCGGGGAGAAGCAGCCGGCAACGGCCTGCCACGCACACGGCGGGAATGATGGGACGGAAATATACATACATGCGTGTTTGTTTGTAAACAGGTACAATTCAGCCACGTTTCACCCGCACTCGTACCCATCCATGGCCCGCAAGACCAAAGAGGACACCCAGGCAACCCGGGAAGGCATCCTTGACGCCGCCGAAGCCTGTTTCCATGAACACGGCGTGGCCCGTACCACGCTGGAGATGATCGGCGCCCGCGCCGGCTATACCCGTGGCGCGGTCTACTGGCACTTCAAGAACAAGAGCGAGGTGCTGGCCGCCATCGTCGAGCGCGTGCACCTGCCCTACATGCAGGAACTGGAACGCACCTCCACCGAGCAGCGCGACACGCCGGTACACGACCTGCGCGCGGTGATGATCCACTCGTTCATCGAGCTGTCCGAGGATGAGCGCCTGCGCAAGACCATGGAGATCATGCTGCGCAGCGATGCCTCCGCCGACACCAAGGTGCTGACCGAAATGCAGCAGGCCGGATTCCGCGATGCGCTGGACCGGATGGAGCGTGCGCTTCGCCGGGCCCAGGACCTGGGCCAGCTGCGCGAAGGAGCGGACCCGAAGATCGCCGCGCGCATGCTGCACGCCACCGTACTGGGCGTGCTGCACGGCGCGATGGTCGAACCGGAACTGATGGACCTCAAGCGCGACGGCATGCTCGCGCTGGACATGACTCTGGCCGCCTACGTGAAGGATGGCGTGTTCGTGCCCGGAACGGTGCCCGAGCCGTTGCCGGACGCGTGAGCGGCGCTGCTGCCACCACCGCCGTACCCATCTGAGGACAGACCCATGATCCTGGACAATGTGGTGTGGGGCTTCATCGGCTGCGGCAGTGTCACCGAGAAGAAGAGCGGCCCGGCCCTGGCCAGCACACCCGGATCACGGGTTGCAGCGGTCATGCGCCGCAATGCGGCGTTGGCCGAGGATTACGCGAGGCGCCATGCCATTCCCCGTTGGTACGCGGACGCTGATGCGCTCATCGCCGATCCGGAAGTGAACGCGGTGTACGTCGCAACGCCCCCCTCGACGCACATGCAGTACGCGCTGCAGGCGATCGCCGCGGGCAAGCCGGTCTACATCGAAAAGCCGATGGCCATGGATCACGCCGAATGCGAACGCGTACTGGAGGCCAGCGCACGCCGCGGCGTGCCGGTGTTCGTGGCCTATTACCGCCGCGCCCTGCCCCGCTTCGCACAGGTGAAACAGCTGCTGGACAGCGGCGCGATCGGTACGCCGCGCAGCGTGCGCGCCACCCTGCACCGGCCGCATTCGGCGAATGCCGCCTCGCCGGACTTCTGGCGGACCCATCCGGCGATCGCCGGCGGCGGGCTGTTCGTCGATCTGGGCTCGCATACCCTGGACCTGCTCGACCATCTCCTGGGGCCGCTGAGCGATGTGCGTGGCCTGGCCAGTTCGTTGACCGGCGCCTACGCCGCCGAGGACAGCGTCTCGATGTGCTTCCGCACCGGAATGGGCGCGCATGGCATCGCGCAGTGGAGCTTCTGCGCCTTCCGCCGCCAGGATGAGATCGAGATCACCGGCGACCGCGGGCAGCTGCGCTTTGCCACCTTCGAGGACGTTCCGGTGGTTCTGGAGACCGAAGCGGGCGTGCAGGCGTTCGATATCCCGAACCCGCCAGCGGTCCAGCAGCCGTTGATCGCCTCCCTCGTGGACGAACTGCGTGGCAACGGCTGTTCACCGTCGACCGGCATCAGCGCTGCGCGCACCAGTGCGGTGATCGACCAGGTACTGCAGGCCTACCGCGCCCGGCACCCGCACTGACCGCCAACAAAAAGGCCGCCTTTCGGCGGCCCCATAGCTTTGCAGAGCCGGGCATTACAGGATGTAGCGGCTCAGGTCCGGATCCTGCACCAGCTCGCCCAGGTGTGCATCGACATAAGCACTGTCGATGGCCAGGGTTTCGCCGTCGCGGTCCGGTGCCTCGTAGCTGAGCGAATCCAGCAGGCGCTCCAGCACGGTATGCAGGCGGCGGGCACCGATGTTCTCCTGGCGCTCGTTCACCTGGAAGGCGATCTCGGCCAGACGATCAATGGCGTCGGCAGTGAAGCTGACCTTGACGCCCTCGGTGGCCAGCAGCGCTTCGTACTGCTTGGTCAGCGCGGCCTTAGGCTCGGTCAGGATGCGCACGAAATCGTTCTTGCTCAGCGCCCCCAGTTCCACGCGGATCGGGAAACGACCCTGCAGCTCCGGAATCAGGTCGCTGGGCTTGGCCAGGTGGAACGCGCCCGATGCGATGAACAGGATGTGGTCGGTCTTGATCGTGCCGTACTTGGTGGACACGTTGGAGCCTTCAACCAGCGGCAGCAGGTCGCGCTGCACGCCTTCGCGGGAGACATCGCCACCGCCCACGTTATCACCCCGCTTGGCGACCTTGTCGATCTCGTCGATGAAGACGATGCCGTGCTGCTCACAGGCCTCGATCGCCGCCGTGCGGATATCGTCTTCGTTGACCAGCTTGCCGGCCTCTTCTTCCACCAGCAGCGGACGCGCGGCCTTGATGGTCAGCGTGCGCTTGTGCGCCTTGGCGCCGCCGCCGAGGTTGGCGAACATCGACTTCAGCTGCTGGCCCATTTCTTCCATGCCCGGTGGGGTCATGATGTCCATGCTGACATTGGCGGCCAGGTCGAGTTCGATCTCGCGCTCGTCCAGCTCACCGTTGCGAAGCATCTTGCGGAACTTGATGCGGGTCTCGTTGTCCTGCGCCGACGGTTCGTTGCGGGCGACTTCCGGATCGAAGCCGATGCCACCGCTGCGGCGCGGCAGCAGCGCATCGAGGATACGGTCTTCGGCACGTTCTTCGGCCTGGGTACGCACGCGCACCTTGGCCTGTTCGCGGTACAGCTTGACGGCCGTATCGGCCAGGTCACGGATGATCTGCTCGACGTCCTTGCCGACGTAGCCGACTTCGGTGAAGCGGGTGGCTTCAACCTTCACGAACGGTGCGTTGGCCAGCGTGGCCAGGCGGCGCGCGATTTCGGTCTTGCCGACGCCGGTCGGGCCGATCATCAGGATGTTCTTCGGCATCACTTCATTGCGCAGCTCCGGCACCAGCTGCATGCGGCGCCAGCGGTTGCGCAGGGCGATGGCCACGGCGCGCTTGGCGTCGTGCTGACCCACGATATGCCGGTCCAGTTCCTGCACGATCTCGCGCGGGGTCATGGTGGCGGAGGAAACTTCGATCTTCGACATGGATGTGCTCACGGATTCGTTGTCGGTAGCGCCGGGCCATGCCCGGCGGATCGGGAGGCGTTACAGCTCCTCGACCACCACGTTGCGGTTGGTGTAGATGCAGATGTCGCCGGCAATGCCAATGGCTTCGCTGGCGATGGTGCGCGCATCCAGTTCGGTGTGCGCCATCAGCGCGCGCGCGGCCGACAGCGCATAGGAACCGCCGGAACCGATGGCGATGATGCCGTCCTCCGGTTCGATCACATCGCCGGTGCCGCTGATGATCAGCGAGGTTTCCTTGTCGGCCACTGCCAGCAGGGCCTCGAGCTTGCCCAGGCGGCGCTCGGTGCGCCAATCCTTGGCCAGTTCGACCGCAGCGCGCTGCAGCTGGCCGTGCTTTTCCAGCTTGGCCTCGAACAGCTCGAACAGGGTGAAGGCATCGGCGGCGGCACCGGCGAAGCCGGCCAGCACCTGGCCGTCACGACCGAGGCGGCGCACCTTGCGTGCATTGCCCTTCATCACGGTGTGGCCCAGCGTGACCTGGCCGTCGCCGGCGATGGCCACGTGCTCGCCGCGACGGACGCAGACGATGGTGGTGGCGTGGAAAACGTTGGGATTCTGACTGGGGTCCATGCGGCCTCCGATAGCTGTTCCCGGGACATGGGGACAGCGCCGGGTGCGATCAAGCCTGTGCGGATGGCTGCCGTTCAGCGCTTGGCTTGCGAAGGCCGATCCGGATTGGGCTCGATGCCCCAGGCGATATACCAGTCTTCGCCCTGCGTCTCGATCGGATGCTGGGTGCGGCCGGAACCATTGCCGCAGGCCAGTGCATCAGCTGCGCAGTAGCGGTCGCAGCCCCAGCAGATGCGCTCGGGATGCCTGGGATGCAGCGGAATGGGCTTCGCCATGGTGGCGGGTTCTTCGTGGCCTGCGGCCACGATGCGCCGGTAGCGCCCGCCCTGCCCTGATCCAGATAAAGGGCGGGCTATTCAGCCGTGTCGCCCTTGTTGCGGCGCTTGGCGCGCGGATGCGCGGCGTCGTAGACCTTGGCCAGGTGCTGGAAATCGAGGTGGGTGTAGATCTGGGTGGTGGCGATGTCGGCATGGCCAAGCAGCTCCTGCACACCACGCAGGTCGCCGGACGATTCCAGGATGTGGCTGGCGAAACTGTGCCGCAGCATGTGCGGATGCACCTGCTTGAACAGGCCCTGGCGCTGCGCCAGCTGGCGGATGCGGATCTGCACCGCGCGTTGGCTGATCGGCCCGTTGCGGCCGGGGAACACTGGCGAGGCCGGGCCACCGCCACTTTCCGCGCGCCACGCCTGCAGCGCTTCGCGCGCCGGCCGGCCGAACGGCACCCGCCGCTGGCGATTGCCCTTGCCCAGTACGTTGACCAGACCACTGTCGAAATCCAGATCGCGCCAGGTCAGCGCGCAGACTTCGCTCAGGCGCAGGCCGGAGGAATAGAACAGTTCCAGCAGCGCGCGATCACGGCGGCCCAGCTCGCCTTCCGGTTCCAGCTCGACCAGCTGCACGGCTTCGTCGGCGTCAAGCACCTGCGGCAACCGGCGCGGCGCACGCGGCGCCTTCAGCGTCGCCGCCGGACTGACCTCGATGCGCCCGTGCTTGAGCAGCCAGGCATAGAAGCTGCGGCAGGCGGACAAGCGGCGCTGCAGGCTCTTGGCCGACAGGCCGCGGCGATGCTCGTCGGCGACGAACTGGCGCACCGCGTCAGCATCAAGCGCCTCCACCGCTACACCACGTGGCTCGGCCCAGACCGACAGCGCATCCAGGTCGCGGCGGTAGGCATCAAGCGTATGCGCCGACATCCGCCGTTCCACCTGCAGGTGCTGCAGGAAGGCCTGTACCGCGCTCATCGACGTGTCCTGCTCAGCCCGGGAAGCGCTTCAGGCCGGTGACCAGCGCATCGCCCATCATGCGCAGGAACAGCGTGCCCATGCCCGGATAGAAGCGGTTCGGGTCGTGGCTTCCGACCGCAATCAGGCCCACGCCCGGTAGCGGCAGCAGTGCGGTGGTCTGCACTTCCTCGCTGCGCACGCCATACAGCACGGCATTCTTTTCCGGCTGCAGGCGGCCGCAGATCGGCTCGCCATCCTTCAGGCAGTCGCGGAACGGGCCCAGCTGCGGATCATCGGCGGCGATCACCTGCAGCCAGTCGGCCTGCTCCAGCCCGGCCACCGGCCTGTGCACCACCAGCCGTACCAGGTCGCCGGCGAAATCTTCCTGCAGCGAGGCAGCCATAGCACGCAGGGTATCGGCGGCGTTGTCCTGCTTCATCAGCGCCAGGGTCAGCTGATGCGTGCGCACTGCCAGGCGTTCATTGATCTGGGCGGTTGCGCCCAGATCGGCCAACCGTCGTGCCAGCTCGCGGTTCTTCTCGCGCAGCACTTCCAGCTGGTAGCTGGCCAGCGACGCAGTCGGACCGTCATCACGCGGCACCACCAGGGTCAGGGCCAGGTCCGGGAACTGCTTGAGGAAGCCCGGATGACGCCGCAACCAGGCAGCGACTTCGTGGGCCCCGAGCTTGTCGACGGTTTCGGTCATGCGATCCACTCCCCTTCGAAGACGAATGCGGTCGGCCCGGCCATCACCACCGGCTGGCCATCGCCTGGCCACTGGATGCGCAGGTCACCACCGGGCAGGCTGATGCGCGCGTCACGCTGCAGGCGGCCACGCTGCATCAGGGTCACCGCAGCGGCACAGGCACCGCTGCCACAGGCCAGGGTTTCACCGACGCCGCGCTCATTCACACGCAGACGCGCATGCGCCGGGCCCATCACCTGTACGAAGCCCACGTTCACCGAGCGCGGGAAAGACGCATGCTGCTGCAGCAGCGAACCGACGCGCTCGACCGGTGCGGCATCGATCAGGCCCACTTCAATCACCGCATGCGGATTGCCCATCGATACCGCAGCAAAGCGGACGCTCTCGCCCTGCAGCGGCAGCAGGTATTCCTCGCGCGCGTGGGCGAAGCCCATCAGCGGCACGTTGGCCGGCTCGAACGCGGGCACCCCCATGGTCACCGCGAACTGGCCCTCGCCCAGCATCTTCACTTCGTGGCTGGCCAACGGGCTGTCGATGACGAATGCACCGCCCTGCGCACTGCCCTCGCGCACCAGCCAGGCCGCGATGCAGCGCGCGCCGTTGCCGCACTGCTCGGAGTTGGAACCGTCGGCATTCCAGATGCGGTAGGACGCCACCGAGCCTTCCGCGCGCGGTGCTTCGATGGTCAGGATCTGATCGCAGCCGACGCCGGTGTGGCGGTCGGCCAGGCGCGCGGCCAGTTCAGGCGTGGGCGGCGCAGTGCCGTCACGCAGGTCGATCACTACGAAATCATTGCCCGCGCCATGCATCTTGCTGAAGCGCAGCGCCTTGGAACCGGCCTTACTCATTCCCGCCGCCCACCTTCTTCGCAGGCGCAGGCGCCGGTTGGGTGGTCGGTGCAGCCGGGTCCACGGTCGTGGCCGGCGTGCCGCTGCCCTCGGTCTCGGTCGGGGTCGCTTCGGTCGCGGGCTCGGCAACCGGTTCGACGGTTTCTTCCACCGGCACCGGCTTCTGCGGCAGTACCAGCGGGCCCTTGTTGCCGCAGGCGGCGAGGAACAGCAGCGAAGCCGCTGCCAGCGGAATCAGGATGGCGTTTCGATGGGGGGTCTTCATGCCCCGAGTATAGCCACTGGCGGCTGAGCGGTTGGTGCAGGGGATCGGGTTGCCGGCCAGCGGCCGGCACCACCGCAGGGGTTCAATCCGCGGGCGGCGGCAGCGGCCGGGTCCACAGCCAGATCGCCACCACGGTCATGCTGCCGATCGAGAACCACTTCACCCAGGCGATCGGCACGCACCACAGCATGATGCCGGCGCATACCGCCATGGTGATCGTGGCCATCCACTTGCCGTAGCGGCTGACTGCACCATGCGCCTGCCAGTTGGCGATGGCCGGGCCAAAGCGTGGATGCTGCAGCAGCCAGCTGTGCAGGCGCTCGGAGCCGCGCGAGGCGGCCCACGCCGAGATCAGGATGAATACGGTGGTCGGCAGGCCCGGCACGAAGATCCCGACGATGCCGGTACCGAGGCTGACGTACGCCAGCAGCCACCACGCCCAGCGGAAACGCACCACGCGCGGTGGCGCGGTGGCGTTGCGAGTGGCGGAAGGATCTGGCGCGCTCATGGCCGCAAGGATACCGGTTCAGGGTGCCAGGCAGTGCCCGGCACCCTGTCGCCATCACGGCTGGGCGATGCCCAGCTGCTGCAGCACGAACGCATACGACTCGGACAGCTCGCGGTAACGCTGGAAGCGCCCCGACTTGCCGCCGTGGCCGGCTTCCATGTTGGTGCGGAACAGGATCGGGTAGGGGCCGGTGTTGTCGTCACGCAGCTTGGCCACCCACTTGGCCGGTTCCCAGTACTGCACCTGCGAATCCCACAGGCCGGTGCCCACGAACAGCGCCGGATAGGCCTGCTGCTTCACGTTGTCATAGGGCGAGTAGGACAGCATGTAGTCGTAGTACGGCTTCTGTTCCGGGTTGCCCCACTCGTCGTACTCGTTGGTGGTCAGCGGAATGGTCGGGTCGAGCATGGTGGTGACCACATCGACGAACGGCACCTGCGCCACCATCACCCGGTAATCCTGCGGGGCCTGGTTGGCCACCGCGCCCATCAGCAGGCCACCGGCACTGCCGCCGGATGCGGCGACGCGATCCTTCGCCGCCCAGCCCTGTGCCACCAGCCCTCGGGTGACGTCGATGAAGTCGTTGAAGGTGTTCTGCTTGTGCAGCAGCTTGCCGTTCTCGTACCAGTCGCGGCCCATTTCCTGGCCACCGCGGATGTGGGCGATGGCATACACCACGCCGCGGTCGAGCAGGCTCACCGCGGTCTGGTTGAAGTACGGGTCCATCGACATGCCGTAGCTGCCATAGGCGTACTGGAACAGCGCGCCCTTGCCATCCTTCTGGTAGCCCTTGCGGTAGACCAGCGACACCGGCACCTTTACGCCATCGCGCGCGGTGATCCAGACGCGATCGGTTTCGTACTTCGAGGCGTCATAGCCGATCACCGGCTGCACCTTCAGCTGGCGGCGCTCGCCGGTGGCGGTGTTCAGTTCGAACACCGTGGTCGGGGTGGTCATCGAGGTGTAGATGTAACGCAGCCACGGCGTATCGGCCTCGGTGTTGTCGCCCAGGCCCATCGAGTACGCCGGCTCGTCGGCCTTCACGTAGTCGCTGCGACCGTCCTCGAACAGCAGGCGGATGCGTTCCAGGCCCTGCGAACGCTCGGCGATGGCGGTGTAGCCATCGAACAGTTCGAAGCCTTCGATGAACACCGCATCGTCATGCGCGATCCAGTCCTTCCACTGCGCGCGCGAGGTCGCATCGGTCGGTGCGGTGACCAGCTTGAAGTTCTTCGCACCATCGTTGGTACGGATCACCCAGCGGCCGTCGTAGTGATCGGCGTCGTACTCGACATCGCGCTGGCGCGGGGCCAGTACGGTGAAGGTGGTCGGGTCGCTGGCGGGTGCATAGCGCTCTTCCGAGGACACGGTGCTGTGCACGCCGATGGTGATGAAGCGATCGTCGCGGGTGCGGCCGATGCCCATGTAGAAGCTGTCGTCCTTCTCTTCGTAGACGACGGTGTCGGCGCTGGCCGGGGTACCCAGCACGTGCTTCTTCACGCGCACGGTCAGCAGTGTTTCCGGATCGTTCTCGACATACAGCACGGTGCGGTTGTCGTCGGCCCAGACCAGGTCGCCGGAGCTGCCGGTGATCACATCGGGCAACACCTTGCCGGTGGCCAAGTCCTTGAAGCGGATCGTGTACTGGCGGCGGCCCACATCATCATCGGCCCAGGCCAGCAGCTGGTTGTCCTGGCTGACCTCCATCGAGCCGACGCTGAAGTAGCCCTTGCCAGCGGCCATCGTGTTGACGTCCAGCAGGATCTCTTCGGCCGCGTCCATGCTGCCCTTGCGGCGCGCGTGGATGGGGTAGTCCTGGCCGGTCTCGAAACGGCTGTAGTACCAGTAGCCGCGCTCGCGCGCCGGCACGCTGGAATCGTCCTGCTTGATGCGGCCGACGATCTCCTTGTACAGGGTGTCTTCCAGCGGCTTCAACGGTGCCAGCAGCTGGTCAGCGTAGGCATTCTCGGCCTGCAGGTAGGCCAGCATGTCCTTGTTCTCGCGCTTGTCGTCGCGCAGCCAGTAATAGTCATCGTTGCGGATCGCGCCGAACGGCGCCTTGACCACATGCGGGTGCTTGGCGGCATCCGGCGGAACGGGCGGCGTGGCGGCGGTAGCGGTCGTGGTCATCAGGCTCGCAAGCAACAGGCAGAGAGTGGATTTCATGAGATAAGGCTCCAGGCGCATCAATGCAATGGTCTTCGGCGGGGTCAGATCCCTTTTCCCGAAAAGGGATCTGACCCCAATCCCTGCAATGCGGCAACCCTGCGGATCGTCATGGGTCATGCCGACCGGCGTACCATGGGCAGATGAGTACCCTGCCCCACACGCCGGGCTACAGCCGGCGCAGCCATGAAATCGCTCCGTTCCACGTGATGTCGCTGCTGGCCCGCGCACAGGCGCTGGAACAGGCCGGCCACGATGTGATCCACCTGGAAATCGGCGAACCGGACTTCACCACGGCCGAACCGGTCGTGCGTGCCGGCCAGGCCGCATTGGCCGCCGGCCATACCCGCTACACCGCCGCACGTGGCCTGCCGGCCCTGCGCCAGGCCATCAGTGGTTTCTATCGCAGCCACTACGGGCTGGACATCGATCCCGAACGCATCCTGGTCACCCCCGGCGGCTCCGGTGCGCTGCTGCTGGCCAGCAGCCTGCTGGTCGATCCTGGTCGCCACTGGCTGCTGGCCGACCCAGGTTATCCGTGCAACCGCCACTTCCTGCGCCTGGTGGAAGGCGGTGCGCAGCTGGTGCCGGTCGGGCCGGAAACCGCCTACCAGCTGACTCCATCGCTGGTGGAACAACACTGGAACGCCGACAGCGTCGGCGCGCTGGTCGCCTCGCCGGCCAACCCGACCGGCACCGTGCTTTCCGCCGACGAACTTTCAGCCCTGTCGCAGACCCTGCACGCGCGGGGCGGCCACCTGGTGGTGGACGAGATCTATCACGGCCTGACCTACGGCCTGGATGCGCCCAGCGTGCTGCAGGTGGATGACAGCGCGTTCGTGCTGAACAGTTTTTCCAAGTACTTCGGCATGACCGGCTGGCGGCTGGGCTGGCTGGTGGCACCGCCGGCGGCCGTGCCCGATCTGGAGAAGCTGGCACAGAACCTGTACATCAGCGCGTCGAGCATCGCTCAGCATGCCGCCCTCACCTGTTTCAGCGAGGAATCGATGGCGATCTTCGAGCAACGCCGCGAGGCGTTCCGCCAGCGCCGCGATTTCCTGCTGCCTGCACTGCGCGAACTGGGCTTCCGCATCGAAGTCGAGCCGCAGGGTGCGTTCTACCTGTACGCCGATGTGAGCGCATTCACCGACGACGCGCAGGCGTTCTGCGCGCACTTCCTGGAAACCGAGCACGTGGCATTCACCCCCGGGCTGGATTTCGGCTTCCATCGCGCCAACCAGCATGTGCGGTTGGCCTATACCCAGGAAGTGCCGCGGTTGCAGGAAGCGGTGGACCGTATCGCGCGTGGATTGAAACATTTCCGGTAGCGCCGGGCCATGCCCGGCGAGCGCGCAGCGCGGCAAAGGAGCCGCCGGGCATGGCCCGGCGCTACCGTTCAACGAATGCCCAACGAAAAACGCCGCCCGAAGGCGGCGTTTTTCATTCCGTCACTTACCGCCGAGGCGTTCCCACAGGAAGCTGTAGGCCAGCGCCGACATGTGCGCGGCCTGCGCGTTGTTGGCTGCACCGCCGTGGCCACCTTCGATGTTCTCGTAGTAGGTCACGTCCTTGCCGGCGTCGATCATCTTCGCCGCCATCTTGCGGGCGTGGCCCGGATGCACGCGATCATCGCGGGTGGAGGTGGTGAACAGCACCGGCGGGTAGTTCTTCTTCGCGTTGAACAGGTGGTACGGCGAGAAGGTCTTGATGAACTCCCAGTCGCTGGTATCCGGGTTGCCGTACTCGGCCATCCACGAGGCGCCGGCCAGCAGATGGCTGTAGCGCTTCATGTCCAGCAGCGGCACCTGCACCACCACCGCACCGAACAGTTCCGGGTACTGGGTCAGCATGTTGCCGGTCAGCAGGCCACCGTTGCTGCCGCCCTGCACGCCCAGGTGCTTGGCGCTGGTGATCTTGCGCTTGACCAGATCGCGCGCCACCGCGGCCATGTCTTCATAGGCCTTGTGACGGTTCTGCTTCAGCGCTGCCTGGTGCCAGCGCGGGCCGTACTCGCCACCACCACGGATGTTGGCGACCACGTACACGCCGCCCTTCTCCAGCCAGGCGCGGCCCATGCCACCGGAGTAGTTCGGGGTCAGCGAGATCTCGAAACCACCGTAGCCGTACAGCAGGGTCGGGTTGGAGCCATCCAGCTTCATCGCCTTGTCGTGCACCACGAAGTACGGCACGCGGGTGCCGTCCTTGCTGGTGGCGAAGTGCTGCTCGATCACCTTGCCCTTGGCATCAAAGAAGGCCGGCATGGTCTTCAGCGTTTCCGGCGCCTGGCCGATCTCGGCCAGTGCCAGCGTGGTCGGGGTCAGGTAGTCGGTAGCGGTCAGCCACACCGCGTCGCTGTCGTTGCTGTCCACCGCGGCCACGCCCAGCGTGCCAAAGGCCGGCGCGCCGACGAAGCGGCTGGTCTGCCAACCATCGGCGCCTGGGGTCAGCACCGACAGGCGGTTCTTGACGTCATCCAGCACGTTCAGCACCAGATGGCTCTTGGTCCAGGTGGCGCTGGCCAGCGAGGTGGTCGCGGTCGGGGTGAACAGCACCTCGAAGTCGCGCTTGCCCGCCAGGAAGTCATCCAGCTTGGTGGCCAGCAGCGAACCGGAGGCATAGGTCTTGCCGCCCACGGTCCACGGGTCGCGCAGCTCCAGGGTCAGCCACTGCTTGTGCAGGCCCTTCTCGGCCGAGTTCGGCGCATCAATCTTGGTCAGCGTGCCGTCGTCGCCGCGCAGGTAGATCTCGTTGTTGTAGAAGGCCAGGGTGCGGCTGACCAGGTTGCGCTCGAAGCCCGGGGTGTCATCGTGCATCGCCGCGATGTACATGTCTTCCGGCTTGCCTTCGTACACGGCCGTGGCCGAGGCCATCGGCGTGCCGCGCTTCCACAGCTTGGCCACGCGCGGGTAGCCGGAGGTGGTCATCGAACCGGCACCGAAGTCGGTGTAGACGAACACCGTATCGCGATCGATCCAGCTGAGGCCGCCCTTCGACTCCGGACGGAAGAAGCCGTCCTTGATCCAGCTCTTGTTGGACAGGTCGAATTCGCGGGTGACATCGGCGTCGGCGCCACCGCGTGACAGCGCGATCAGGCAGCGGCTGTAGTCCGGACGCAGGCAGTCAGCACCGTGCCAGACCCAGTTCTCGCCTTCGGCCTTGTTCAACGCATCCAGGTCAAGCACGGTTTCCCACTGCGGCGAGGCCTTGCGGTACTCGGCCAGGGTGGTGCGGCGCCACAGGCCACGCTCGTGCTGCTGGTCCTTCCAGAAGTTGTAGTAGTAGTCGCCGATCTTCTGCACGCCGGGAATCTTGGCATCGGAGTCGAGCACCTCGCGGATGCGGGTCTCCATCTGCTTGAAGGCCGGGGTCTGCGCCAGGCGCGCCTCGGACTTGGCGTTCTGTTCCTTGACCCAGGTCAGCGGCTTGTCGCCGGTGACGTCTTCGAGCCAGGCGTAACGGTCGGTGTCTTCAGCGGCCACGGCGGTCCCCACCGAGGCAGCGGTCATCATGCCGGCCAGCAGGCAGGCGGAAGCGAGTCGTGACATTGCAGCTCCAGGCAGTCATAAGCCTTGGAACGCTAGCACGGAATGTCGCGGTCTCCCCCGTGTCGAAGGTCAGGCCGTGGCCGCGGGGCTGCGCCGGCCACGGGTCGTGCCGCCGGTGCGGCGACGGGCCTGTCCACCGGTACGCCGGGCCAGCCGCAGCCACGACAGTCCAGGCAGCGGGAAGCGCAGCAACGCCCACCAGGCCACCAGCGGCATGCCCACCAGCCACATCGGCAGCCAGCCCAGCCAGGCGTTGCTGCCGCGCGCGGCTGGCCAGACCAGCACCAGTGCCAGGCCGGCCAGCGCCACCTGCTGCACGCTGCGCAGCAGGCGTGGATCGGCGCGTTCAATGATGACGCGTTCAGTTGCAGGGCGGCGAACGGAACGTGCGTTCATGGGGCTTCTCCGGTGGACAATGCAACACAGTTTGGGCAAGGCCCTTCTCACAGGTTGCGACACCATTGACGGATCGCGTGCACACAGTCGACCATGCGCGTGCAAGCCCACTGGAGCCCGCTCCCGCATGACTTCGATCCGCCCGCTCTGCGCCGCGCTGCTGGCCCTTTCCCTGGCCGGCCCCGCCGTGGCCGCCAGTGAGCCGCCGTCGCCCCGTACCAGTGCCTCTGGTGCAGCTGCCCTGGACGCACCGATCGACCTGAAGCGCTTCATGGGCACCTGGTATGTGATCGGCCGCGTGCCGAACTTCATCGAACGTGGCCATGTCGCCAGCGTCAACGAGTACGAGCTGCGCGACGCGCACAAGGTCGGCATCACCTACCGCTACCGTGATGGCTTCGGCGAACCGCTGCAGGAAGTGCGTGCCCGCGCCAGCGTCGACCCGGACAGCGGCAACCACGGCTGGCGCACCTGGTTCTACCGCGTCGTGCCGACCCATTCGCGGGTGCTGGAAGTGGCGCCGGATTACTCGTGGGCGCTGATCGGCTACCCCGGCCGTGAGATGGCCTGGATCTTCTCGCGCACGCCGGACATGGACAAGGCGCTGTACAAGGAGCTGGCCGAACGCCTGCGCGACGAGTACGGCGTGAACACCGACAAGCTCAAGCGCGTACCGCAGCACCCGGAACAGGTCGGGAAGCTGGGCTACGAAGTGCCGAACGTGCGTTGAGAGAGCGCTCGCCGGGCATGGCCCGGCGCTACCGTAGCCGCGCGGCCATTCTGGTAGCGCCGGGCCATGCCCGGCGGACGCACCGATTACTTGCGGCTGTAATGCGCGACCAGGCGGTCGCCGAGCATCTGCAGCAGCTGCACCAGGATCAGCAGCAGGACCACGGTGACCAGGGCCACATCAGTGTGCGAACGCTGGTAGCCGTCGCGGAACGCCAGGTCGCCGAGGCCACCGGAACCGATCGCACCGCCCATCGCGGTGAAACCGATCAGCGCGACGGTGGTGACCGTCGCACCGGCAATCAGGCCCGGGCGCGCCTCCGGCAGCAGCACGCGGGTGACCAGCTGCCAGGTGGTGGCACCCATCGACTGGGTCGCTTCGATCACGCCACGGTCCACTTCGCGCAGCGCGGTCTCGACCAGGCGTGCGTAGAACGGTGCGGCACCGATCACCAACGGCACGATCGCACCGCGTACACCCAGCGACGTCCCCATCAGGAACAGCGTGACCGGGATCAGCACGATCATCAGGATGATGAAAGGCACCGAGCGCAGCAGGTTCACCACCAGCGCCAGCACGCCATAGGCGAACGGCCGGCGCTTCATCTGCGGTGCGCCGAACAGGTACAGCAGCACGCCCAGGGGCAGGCCGATGGCCAGGGTCAGCGGCAGCGAACCGAGCAGCATCAGCAGGGTATCGATGGTGGCCTGGCCGATATCGGCCCACTTGCCCGCATCCAGGTGGCGGAAGAATCCGCCGGCAGTGGCGATGATCATCGACGCAGTTCCTCAACGTGCACGCCGGCGGCCACGAACGCGGCCTGCGCGGCGGACTGGTCGCCGCCCACCAGGGCGACCACCAGCTGGCCATACGGGGTGTCCTTGATCCGGTCGATACGGCCGGACAGGATGTTGTAGTCGACCCCGGTCTGGCGCGCGACGCTGCCAAGCAGGGGTTCGTAGGTGTCGCCGCCGAGGAAGGTCAGGCGCACGATGCGGCCGCCGACCACGTCGAAATCGCGGTGCAGCGCGCCCTCGTCCACATGCTCCGATTCGCTGACGAAACGGCGCGTGGTCGGGTGCTGCGGGTGCAGGAACACGCGGGTGACCGGCCCGGTCTCGACCATCTGGCCGGCGTCGAGCACGGCCACGCGGTCGCACACACGGCGGATCACATCCATCTCGTGGGTGATCAGCACGATGGTCAGGCCCAGCTCGCGATTGATCTTCGACAGCAGCGACAGCACCGAGGCCGTGGTCTGCGGGTCGAGCGCACTGGTCGCCTCATCGCACAGCAGGATCTGCGGGCGGGTCGCCAGCGCGCGGGCGATGCCGACGCGCTGCTTCTGACCACCGGACAGCTGCGCCGGGTACTTCTGCGCGTGCGCCTCCAGGCCCACGGTCTGCAGCAACTCGGCCACGCGCGCGTCGATCTCCGCCTTCGGCGTGCCGGCCAGCTCCAGCGGGAAGGCGACATTGCCGGCCACCGTGCGCGAGGACAGCAGGTTGAAGTGCTGGAAGATCATGCCGATGCGCCGGCGCAGTGCGCGCAGGCCGTCCGCATCCAGTGCGGTGACATCCTCGCCACCGATCAGCAGGCGACCACCGCTGGGCTCTTCCAGGCGGTTGATCATGCGGATCAGAGTCGACTTGCCGGCGCCGGAATGGCCGATGATGCCGAAGACCTCACCGGCCTCGATGGTCAGGTCCAGCGGCTGCAGCGCGCTGACTTCGCGGCCGGCAACGGCATAGGATTTGTGCAGGCGCTGGAACTCGATCACGGGCGTGGCTCACCGGCTGGGTGACGGAAGGGGGCGTGCAGCCTACCAGCGCAGGCGGTCGCGCGCCCGCGCCATGGGCCAGAATGTTATTCCTTTTGGTTCTAAGTCGCCCGCGCCGACGCATTGGCTGGGGTTAGGGCCCCTGTGGGGACCCGACCCTGGGGTCGGATCCTGGCCCAACCGGCTCAGGGGTGATCCAGCGGCTTCGGCGGCTCCTGCCGGTTCACCCGCTCGCGGTGCAGCAGGTACAGCCCCGAAGCCACGATGATCGCCGCGCCCACCCAGGTATAGCCATCAGGCAGCTGGCCCCAGAAGGCCAGGTCCCAGCCAATCACCCAGACCAGCCCGCTGTACTCCAGCGGCGCGATCATCGAGGCCTCGCCCAGCTGGAAGGCCTTGGTCAGGGCGATCTGGCCCAGCGCCCCGGCCAGCCCCATGCCGGCGATAAGCGGCGCATGCGCCAATTGCAGCGGTACCCAGCCGGGAATGGCCAGCAGGCCGGCGCCGATGGCCATGATAACCAGGAACCAGACCACCATCGACTGCGAGGTATCGGTGCGGGTCAGCAGGCTGACCGTGATCGCAGCCACGGCATAGGCCGTCGCCGCCGCCAGCACCATCAGGCCGGGCACCGAAATGAAGCCGTCCACGCCCGGCCGCAGCACCACCAGCACGCCCACCAGGCCGATGCCGATGGCAACCCAGCGCCGCGGCCCGACCCGTTCACCGAGCAGCGGCACCGAGAGTGCAGCGATCAACAACGGGGCGACGAAATAGATGGTGTAGGCGGTGGACAGCGGCAGGTCGCGCAGGGCGAACACGAAGCAGCCGATCATCGCCATGCCCAGCCCGCCACGCAGCAGGTGCAGGCCCCAGCGGCGCGGGATCAGCGAGCGCGGGCCGGCGCTGACCAGCACCCACACCAGCACGAACGGCAACGAGGCCGCACCACGCAGGAAAGTCACTTCCAGCGTGGGATAGCTGGCCGACAGCTGCTTCATGCCAGCGTCCATCAGCGAGAAACAGGCGACCGCCGCGACCATCCAGGCCACCGCGCGCGAAGGGGAGCGTTGCACGTTCATGGCCCATTATCGCCGACCGCGCGCCCCGCCGGGCGCCGGGCATGGGCGCCGCGATAGAATGGCGGCCACTGAATTCCGCGGAGCCACGCCCATGCCTTCCTTCGACGTCGTGTCCGAAGTCGACACCCACGAGCTGACCAACGCCATCGACCAGGCCAACCGCGAACTGGCCACCCGCTTCGACTTCAAGGGCGTGGACGCCAAGTTCGAGCGCGATGGCGATGTCATCAACCAGACTGCGCCGACCGAGTTCCAGCTCAAGCAGATGAACGACATCCTGCGTGCCCGCCTGGCCGCGCGCGGCATCGATGTGCTCAGCCTGGAGTTCGGCGACATCGAGACCAACCTGGCCCAGGCCCGGCAGAAGATCACCGTCAAGCAGGGCATCGAGCAGAAGATCGCCAAGAAGATCGCTGCCGCGCTGAAGGAAGCCAAGCTGAAAGTCGAAAGCCAGATCAACGGCGACAAGCTGCGCGTGCAGGGCAAGAAGCGCGACGACCTGCAGGACGCCATTGCCGTACTCAAGGCAGGCAAGTTCGAGCTGCCGCTGCAGTTCAACAATTTCCGCGATTGATCTGCCCGGCGGGCTGCAACGTCAACCGCGCAGCAGCTTGTACAGCGTAGTACGCGAGATGCCCAGCTGGCGAGCGGCCAGGCTCAGATTGCCGTCCGCCGCCTGCGCCGCACGGCGCGCCGCTTCACGCTGCTGATCACGCAGCAGCGGTGCATTCATCGTCGCCGCTGGAGGGCTTTGCGCGCTGCGGCCAGCGACCTTGCGCGGCGCCTGCAGGTGCTGCAGGTAAACCGCACTGCCCTCGCCTACCCGCACCCGATGCGGCGCCCCGGGTTGCAGCAGGCGCCGCCGCTGCGCGGCACTGGCGCCGGCAAACACGCTTTCCAGGTTCAACAACGGCAATGGCCCCCGACGCGGCAGGCCCAGCAAGCGCCGCGCAACACGGTTGGCCGCGCGCAGCTGGCCATCCTCCTGCACCGCCAGCAGCCCCTGCAATGGCGACGCCAGCCAGCGCGGATCATGCTGCAGCGCCAGCAGGTGCACGTCGGCAAGCGCGTGGAACAACCGGTTCTCGCTGGCCAGCGCGGCCTGCCGGAAGTAGCCCTGCAGCAACGAGGGATCGCGCTCACCCAGGCCGGTGATATCGATCACCCCGCATACCTGCCCATTGAGATCGTGCAGTGGCTCGCTGAGGCAGAACACCGGGGCGAACCGCTGCAGGTAGTGTTCATTGCCCCGTACCAGCGCAGGCAGGTCGTCGGCCAGGCTGACTGCCGGTGCCGTGGTGCCGATCTCGCCCTCGCCCAGCCTCCGCCCGACCTGGATCGGGCGCAGCAGCGGTGCATCTTCCAGGCCATGGGCCTGCTGCGCGATCACCATGCCCTCACGGTTGGCACAGAACATCGTCCAGCCACGCCCGCCAAAGGCGGCCCACAGCTGTTCCAGCTCCGGCCGCACGCAGCGCGCGAGCCGACGGTCGCCGGGATCGGAAAGATGCCGGCCATCACCCAGCAGCGGACGGTAGTCCGGCTCCTGCCCGGGCAGCAGGCCCGCCGCGCGTGAACGCAGCCATGACTGCTGCAGTGGGAGCGGCAACACGCCCAGTGAACCCGCATCGCCCTCGGCAAAAGCGGCACGTGCCGCCACCAACTGCTGTTGCCCGACTGTCGTGGCCATCATGGAAGCAGCCTACACCCGTCGGCGGCAACGCCACGTTACGTTCCGACAACGGAATGTTTCCGCCAACGGTTCAAACACGGGGTCAGAGGCGTTTTCCTTTGGAAAACGGATCCGACCCCGTGCCGACCAACAGCGGCGGGAACCTGTCGAAGGCGGGGTGGGTCCGGTTGCGGGGGTGTCAGCCGCATGGATGCGGCTGCCAAGCCCCCAGGGGTGAGGGCGCTTTGCTCGCGAAGCACTGCTTCGCAAGCGCGCGAACGCACAGCCGCCAGCGGCTGGGCCGGACCGCGGAGCGGGGTTTACGGCGTCCCCCGCAACCGGGCCCACCCCGCCATCCCACGGAATGCCCGCTTTTGCCGTTGCCGTGGACGTTGCTTCGGCGGGTGCAGGGCGCAGCCCTGCAAACCCTCCCCCACCCTTACGCCGCGATGCGCAGGATCGGCTTGAGCGTGATTCCCTTCGTACTGTCCTCCGCCGCCTGGTTGATCTGTTCCAGCGGGTAGAACTTCACCAGCTTGTCGAACGGGAAGCGGCCCTGCAGGAACAGCGTGACCAGCTGCGGAATGAACACCTGCGGCACGCTGTCGCCTTCCACGATGCCGCGGATGCTGCGACCACCAAGCAGCAGGTTGTTCACATCGAAACTGGCGGTGGTGCCCAGCTTCGGTGCGCCGACCACGCCCATCATGCCCAAGCCGCCCAGCGCCTCGATACCCGCCGACAGCACCTCGGGGCGACCGGTCGATTCCAGCGCGAAGTCCGCACCACCGCCGGTGATCGCGCGTACGGCCTCGATCACGTCGGTCTCGCGGCTGTTCACCACGTGGGTGGCGCCCAGTTCCAGCGCGAGCTCCAGCCGCGAGGGCACTACGTCGATGGCGATGATGGTGGTGGCACCGGCCACCTTCGCCGCCATCACCGCACTCAGGCCCACCGCGCCGGCACCGTAGCTGGCGAAACTGCTGCCCGAGCGCACCTGCAGCGAATTGAGCACCGCACCGGCACCGGTCTGGATGCCGCAGCCCAGCGGGCCCAGCAGTTCCAGCGGCGCATCGTCGGGTACCTTGATCGCGTTGATCTCGCGCGCGATGGCGAAGGTGGCAAACGAAGACTGCGCGAAGAAATGGTCGTGCAGCGGCTGACCCTGCGCATCGGTGATCGCGGTATGGCCGTGGCCATCGTCGCCACCAAAGTTCAGCGCAAAGAAGTCCTTGCAGTAGGCACCGTGGCCGCCCCGGCAGGGATTGCAGTGACCGCAGGCGCCATAGGTCAGCACCACATGGTCGCCCACCTTGAGGTCGCGCACGTTCGGGCCCACCGCCTCAACGATGCCAGCCCCCTCATGGCCGAGCACTGCCGGCAGCGGCACCGGGTAGTACTGGTCGCGCACGATCAGGTCGGTGTGGCACAGGCCCGTCGCCACCACCTTCACCAATACCTCGTCGTCCTGCGGGCCACGCAGCCGGGCCTGCTCGATGACGAAGGGCTGTTCTTTGCCGCGGACCACGGCGGCGGTGATCTCGTGGGTTGTGGTCTTGTCGTTCATCGTGATGGCTCCTTCGATCAGATCGGGTAAGCGGGCGCTTCGCCCTTGACGGTCAACCACTGCCACTGGGTGAACTCTTCCCCGTTGGCGGGGCCACCGATGCTGGTGCCGTTGCCGGACGCACCGACGCCGCCGAACGGGTTGATCACTTCGTCGTTCACGGTCTGGTCGTTGATATGCAGCAGGCCGGTGCGCAGGCGCTCACCGAGTTTCAGCGCGCGCCCGACATTGCTGGACACGATGGCCATCGACAGGCCGTACTCGCTGTCGTTGGCCAGGCGCACGGCATCCTCGTCATCGTCGAACGGCACCACCACCGCCACCGGTGCGAAGATCTCCTCGTTGAACGCCGGATTGTCGGCAGAGACGTTGCCAAGCACGGTCGGTGCGAAGAACAGATCGCGATGGGTACCGCCCGCCTCCAGCGAGGCGCCGGCCTGCACCGCCTGTTCGACCACGCGCGTGGCGTGGTCACGCTGGCCAGCATTGATCAGCGGGCCGATCGCCACGTCTTCGCGCGCCGGGTCGCCCACCTTCAGCGAATTGGCCTTGGCCACCAGCTTCTGCAGGAACGCGGCATGGATCTTCCGATGCACCAGCACGCGGCCAGTCGCCATGCAGATCTGGCCCTGGTGCAGGTAGACACCCCACGCGGTGTTGGCCACCGCCAGGTCGAGGTCGGCATCGTCGAGAATGATCAGCGAGTTCTTGCCGCCCAGCTCCAGCGAGACCTTCTTCAGGTGCCTGCCCGCCGCTTCGCCGACCTTGCGTCCAGCGGCGGTGGAACCGGTGAACTGGATCATCGCCACGTGCGGGTCACTGGTCAGTGCGGCCCCGGCCGCGCCATCGCCGGGCAGCATGTGCAGCACCCCCGCCGGCAGCCCGGCCAGTTCGAACAGGCGTGCGATGACCGCGCCACCACACACCGCCGTGCGCGGGTCCGGCTTGAGCACCACGGCATTGCCCAGCGCGATGGCCGGCGCCACCGCGCGCATGGCCAGGTACAGCGGGAAGTTGAAGGGCGAGATGACGCCGACCACACCCAGCGGCCGGCGTCGCGCCAGGTTCAGCCGACCCGGCTCGGAGGGCAGGATCTCGCCGGTGCTGCGCGACGGTAGCGCCGCAGCTTCGTGCAGCGCCTTGATCGTCACCTTCGCTTCGAAGCCGGCCTTGAGCCGTGTCGAGCCGCTTTCGCGCACCAGCCACTCCACCAGGGTGTCGATGTGTTCCTCGGCCAGGCGTGCCGCGTTGCGCAGCACCTCCGCGCGCTGCTCGTAAGGCGCTGACGCCCACGCCTGTTGCGCCTGTGCAGCGGCCGCCGCCGAGCGCGCTACCTGCGCCGGGTCGGCCAGGCCGATTTCGCCGAGGGTGTTGCCGGTGGCCGGCTCGATCACCGGCTGCCGTTGCTCGGCCGCCTGCCAGTGACCATCGAAGAAGGCGCCGGCCCAAAGGGCATCCGGCAGCCACGGAGAAGATGCAGTCATGGGTGTCCTCCTGTGTCGTGCGTCCATTCCACGCCCGCCGTCCGCGACAGGCAATCGGCCATCCAGCGGTCGCCCGCAAGGGCTTGAATCGGCGGGAATTTCCAGCATGGCGACTGTCCAGTTCCTGCACAGTGAACAGCGCGGCAGCGGCACACTGCCTACAATGTCCGCCCCGCCAGCCGACGTGCCCGCCATGACCGACACCCACCTGCCCACCGATGACCCGATCGCCGCCACCCGCCTGTGGCTGGAGCGCATCGTCATCGGCCTGAACCTGTGCCCGTTCGCCAAGGCGGTGTACGTGAAGGACCAGGTCCGTTTCGTGCTCAGTGATGCGACCACGCCCGAAGCACTGGTCGAACAGCTGGCCGAGGAGCTGGTGCTGCTGCGCGATACGCCGGCCGAGCAGATCGACACGACGCTGATCGTGCATCCGCAGGTGCTGACCGACTTCCTCGACTACAACGATTTCCTCGACAACGCCGACGCGGCAATCGAAGCGCTGGACCTGCAGGGCATCCTGCAGGTGGCGAGCTTCCATCCGGACTACCAGTTCGAAGGCGTGGCCGCCAACGACGCCAGCAACTACACCAACCGTGCGCCCTTCCCCACCCTGCACCTGCTGCGCGAGGACAGCGTGGCACGCGCGGTGGACGTCTATCCGGACCCGGACGTGATCGTCGAGCGCAACATCCAGACCCTGGACCGCATCGGCGTGGACGGCTGGCATCGCCGCCTGCGTGGCGACGACCTGTCATGAGCCGCGTGCCGCCGATTGCCGCATGGCCGGTCGCGCCGCTGTCGGGCAAGGTGGCGCTGATCACCGGCGGCGCCAACGGCATCGGCCGCGGCATCGCCCAGGCCGTGCTCGGTGCCGGGGGCCGCGTGCTGATCGGCGACCTGGACATGGAGGCCGGCGAGGCGTGCCTGGCGGAATGGCAGCGCGGTGATGACGCCGCGTTCCAGCGCCTGGACGTCACCGACGAAGCCAGCGTGCGCGACTTCATCGCCGTGGCGCTGCAGCGTTTCGGCCGCATCGACGGACTGGTCAACAACGCGGGCATCGCCGGCCCGCACGGCACGCGGCTGCAGGACATGGAGTGGGATGAGTGGCAGCGCCGGCTGTCCTCGCTGCACGGCGCGTTCTTGTGCAGCAAGCATGCATTGCCCGCGCTGACCGCCAGCGCTGCCGGTGCGATCATCAACATCGCCTCCACCCGCGCCTGGCAATCCGAAGCACATAGCGAAGCCTATGCCGCGGCCAAGGGCGGACTGGTGGCCTTTACCCATGCGCTGGCGATCAGCAGCGGCCCGGCTGTGCGGGTGAACAGCATCAGCCCTGGCTGGATCGGCACCACTGCGTGGCAGGCACCCTCACGGCGCCATGAGCCTGAGTACTCGGCCATCGACCATGCGCAGCACCCGGTCGGCCGGGTCGGCCAGCCCGAGGACATCGGCGCGCTGGCGGTGTACCTGCTGTCGTCACTGTCCGGCTTCACCACCGGCCAGGACTTCGTCGTCGACGGCGGCATGACCCGGAAGATGATCTACGCCGAATAAGCACCGCTTTCCGGTGGGTGCGGACCTTGGTCCGCACCATTGCCAGGAAGTGCCAACCAAGGTTGGCACCTACCAGAGCGGTTTACGCCATGCCCGAATGGCGCAGCAGCGCGTCGATCTGCGGTGCGCGGCCGCGGAAGGCCTTGAAGTTCTCCGCCGCCGGGCGGCTGCCACCCCGCGACAGGATCTCATCGCGGAAGCGTGCACCGGTTTCCGCGAGCGCCTGCGGCGCTTCCTCGAACGCGGCGTAGGCATCGGCGCTCAGCACCTCGGCCCACTTGTAGCTGTAGTAGCCGGCCGCATAGCCCCCCGCGAAGATGTGGCTGAACTGGTGCGGGAAGCGGTTCCAGGCCGGCGGATGATTCACCGCTACCTCCGCGCGCACCCGATCAAGCAGCGCCAGCACGCTGTCCTGCGCCGGTTCGAACTGGCTGTGCAGCAGCATGTCGAACAGGCCGAACTCCAGCTGGCGCACGGTCGCCATGCCGCTATGGAAGTTGCGTGCAGCCAGCATGCGTTCGTACAGCGCGCGTGGCAGCGGCTCGCCACTGTCCACATGCGCGGTCATCGCCTGCAGGTGCTCCCATTCCCAGCAGAAGTTCTCCATGAACTGGCTCGGCAGCTCGACCGCGTCCCACTCCACGCCGTTGATGCCGGCCACACCCAGCTCGCCGATGCGGGTCAGCAGCTGGTGCAGGCCATGGCCCATCTCATGGAACAGCGTGGTCACTTCGTTGTGGCTGAAGGTAGCCGGCTTGCCATTGGCACCGCGACCGAAGTTGCACACCAGGTAGACCAGCGGCGTCTGCACACTGCCGTCCGCGCGCACGCGGCGGTTGCGGCAATCATCCATCCACGCGCCACCGCGCTTGCCTTCGCGCGCGTACAGGTCCAGGTAGAACTGGCCAACCAGTGCGCCCTGCGCATCGACCAGACGGAAGAAGCGCACATCCTCGTGCCACACTGGCGCGCTGTCCTCCTGCACACGCAGGCCGTACAGCTGCTCGATCACCGAGAACAGGCCGCCCAGCACCTTCGGTTCGGTGAAATACTGCTTCACTTCCTGCTCGGAATAGCTGTAACGCGCCTGCTTCAGGCGATCGGCGGCGAACGCCAGGTCCCAGGCCTGCAGCTGCCCGATACCCAGTTGCTCGCGCGCGAACTGCTCCAGCTCGGCACGGTCCTTGGCCGCGAACGGTTTGGCGCGCGAGGCCAGGTCACGCAGGAAACCGAGCACTTCGGCAGGGTCCTGCGCCATCTTGGTCGCCACCGAATAATCACCATACGAACCGAAGCCGAGCAGCGCGGCCAGTTCCGCGCGCAGGGCCAGGATGCGGTCGATGTTGCCGCTGTTGTCCAGCGCGTCGTCGCCGAATTCGGACGCACGCTGCGCACTGGCGCGGTACAGGATCTCGCGCAGGTCGCGGTCCTCGCCCCAGGTCTGCACCGGCAGGTAGCACGGCATCTGCAGGGTCAGTTTCCAGCCGGCCTTGCCATCCTTCTGTGCTGCGGCATGCGCGGCGGCCTTCACATCTTCCGGCAGGCCCTTCAGTCGCGCTTCGTCCTCGATGATCAGCGACCACGCATCGGTAGCGTCCAGCACGTTCTGCGAGAACTTCGCCGACAGTGCCGACAGCTCCTCCTTGATCGCCGCGAAGCGCTGCTGGGCCTCGGGCGCCAGTTCGGCGCCCCCCAGGCGGAAATCGCGCAGGGTGTTGTCCAGCACCTTGCGCTGGGCCTCGTCGAAGGTCGCCGCCTCGGGGCTGCCGGCCAGTGCCTGGTACTGGCGATACAACGCCAGGTTCTGGCCCAGTGCACTGGCAAAGCGGGTCACCCGCGGCAGATTGCTGTTGTAGGCCTCGCGCAGTTCCGGCGTGTTGACCACGCCCTGCAGGTGGCCGACCAGGCCCCAGGCGCGCCAGAGGCGTTCGGTGGCATCGTCCAGCGGGGTCACGAAGGTCTGCCAGGTGACCGGCTGCACCTGCTCGGCGGCGCTGACTGCGGCTTCCGCCTCGGCCAGCAGCACATCCAGCGCCGGCGCCACGTGCTCCGGGCGGATCGCCTCGAAACGCGGCAGGCCGGAAAAATCGAGCAGGGGGTTGGCAACGGTCACGGCAGGTCTCCAGGGTACGGGCCCGGCGGGCGGGCAGCCCGATAGATATGGCGCTGGCAGGCGTGGCTGACAAGGGGTCTCGGCCCGGCATTCACGTCGGCCTTACGGTCGCGCACCGAAGCTCTGGCTGCGGGGGAGTCCGCAGCGGTACGCACCGAACGAGGCCCTACATGGAAGGTCTGGCTGCAGTTGCATCCGCCTCACCGGCCCGGTCACTGGCATTGTCCGCCAGCCCGGCCGAACTGACCTGGATCGCCGCATTGTGCGATGCCGACGACGACGCCCCGCGTCACCTGCAGCAATTGCAGGCTGTGCTGCAGCAGGGCGGCACGTTCAGCGATGCCCAGGAGTGGTACCCGTTCGAAGTGATCGAACGCGGCGCCAGCCAGCTGCGGCTGGGCCATGAGCGCGAGTTCGTGATCTGCGTGCTGCTGTGGCTGCAGGCGTTGGCGCAGGGCCGCGCCAGCACGCTGGACCCGAGCCTGCATCTTGATGACCGCGCGATGGACATCGAGGCGCTGCCCGATGCCCTGCGTGATGCGGTGCTGGATGCGTTCACCGCGGCGGGGTATTGAGACGCCCTCGTGATCGCCGGGCGTGGCCCGGCGGACCTACAGCGCCTCCAGGCTGCACCACGGCAGTTCCGGCAACCCCTGCCCGGCCACTGCGGCGGCCAGCTGTGCATCGGCGCCCTCAACATCAATGCCCTGCCGCGCGTACCATGCCGGGTCGTAGTAACTCTGCGCGTAACGCTCGCCGCTGTCGCACAGAATGCTGACGATGCTGCCCTGATGGCCCGCCTCGCGCATCCACTGCGCGGCCTGCAGCACACCAATGAAGTTGGTGCCGGTGGAGCCACCGACGCGGCGGCCGAGCTGGCGGCTGACATGGCGCATCGCGGCCAGGCTCAGCGCGTCGGGCACCTTCACCATCGCATCCACACTGGTCGGGATGAAGCTCGGCTCCACCCGCGGCCGGCCGATGCCTTCCACGCGCGAACCGCCGCTGCAGGTCAGGCCACGCCAGTCCTGCTCACCGGCCACGGCGGACTGGTATCCGTCGAAGAACACCGATACTTCCGGGTCTGCACAGAGGATGCGGGTGTCATGCCGACGGTAGCTGACATAGCGGCCCAGCGTCGCTGCGGTACCGCCGGTGCCGGGGCTGCACACGATCCATTCCGGAACCGGGCTCGGCTCTTCCGCCATCTGCTTGAAGATGGACTCGGCAATGTTGTTGTTGGCCCGCCAGTCGGTGGCGCGCTCGGCATAGGTGAACTGGTCCATGAAGTGGCCGCCGGTTTCACGGGCCAGCTTTTCCGACTCACCGTTGAGGTCGCAGGCACGCTCGACCAGATGGCAGCGACCGCCATGGAATTCGATCGCCGCGATCTTCTCCGGCGAGGTCGTGGCCGGGATCACCGCAATGAACGGCAAACCGAGCAGTCGCGCGAAATAGGCTTCGGAGACAGCGGTCGAGCCGCTGGACGCCTCGATCACCGGCCGCCCTTCGCGCAGCCAGCCATTGGCCAGCGCATACAGGAACAGCGAGCGCGCCAGCCGGTGCTTGAGGCTGCCGGTGGGATGGCTCGATTCATCCTTCAGGTACAGGTCGATGCCCTCGAACCCGGGCAGCGCCAACGGGATCAGGTGGGTATCGGCGGAACGGTTGAAATCGGCTTCGATCTTGCGGATGGCAGCAGCCACCCATTCACGCTGCGACATGGCGGGCAATGCTCAGAACGGAACGGTGCGATCCGCCCATTGTACGTCGCGGTGCCGTCAGGTGACGGCCGGTAGAATGACCCCATCCGGCCTGCAACGGCCCTGTCTGAAGGACCTCCCCCATGACCATTCCCGCCCTGCGCGATGTCCCCGGCGTCGCCGCCCAGGCCCCGGCCGAAACCACCGGCTTCGTGTTCAACCACACCATGCTGCGGGTCAAGGACATCACCGCCTCGCTGGACTTCTACACCCGCGTGCTCGGCTACCAGCTGATCGACAAGCGCGACTTCCCGGACGCCCAGTTCAGCCTGTACTTCCTGGCCTACGTACCGGCCGGTACGGTGGTGCCGGAAGACGATGCCCAGCGCCGCCTGTGGATGGCCGGCCTGCCGGGCGTGCTGGAGCTGACCCACAACCACGGCACCGAGACCCAGGACGGTCCGGTCTACCACGACGGCAACAGCGACCCGCGCGGCTTCGGCCACATCTGCGTGTCGGTGCCGGACATCGAGGCCGCCTGCCAGCGCTTCGAGGACCTGGGCGTGACCTTCCAGAAGCGCCTGACCGACGGCCGCATGAAGAACCTGGCCTTCATCAAGGACCCGGACGGCTACTGGGTCGAGATCATCGCCAACGTCTGACCCGGAAAGGGGCACAATTCCGGTAGCGCCGGGCCATGCCCGGCGGCCTTGAGCAGGCCGCGCTGCGCGCTCGCCGGGCACGGCCCGGCGCTACCGACTCCGTCCCCTTTTTTACGAGGTTCGTATGGAAACGATGGAACTGCACCGTGGGCGATTGATCGACCACATCCAGCTGGTGGTGCGTGACCTGGCCGCCAGCCGCCGCTTCTATCAGGCGGTGTTCGATACGATCGGCATTCCAATCGCCGGCGAAGGCGATGATTACTTCTGGGCCGATGAGCTGTTCATTTCCAGCGCCAGCAGCGAGGCTGCCGCCGGCCAGCTGACCGGCCGCCACCACCTGGCGTTCCAAGCGCGCGACAGCGCCACCGTTGATGCCTTCCACACTGCAGCCATCGCCGCCGGCGGCACCGACAACGGTGCACCGGGCGAACGCCCCTACCATCCGGGCTACTACGGCGCGTTCGTGCTCGATCCCGATGGCAACAACATTGAAGTGGTCTACCACGGCCCAGCCAAGTACAGCGCCGACTCGGTGAAGGTCACTTTCTGATTTCACCGATGCCGTGAACGAAGAAGCCGGGCAATGCCCGGCTTCTCTGCGTCCAAGGATCCAGTCCTCAGTGCGCCGCCATGTAGATGTCCTGCAGCACGGCCTTTTCCAGTTCCAGCTCGCCCAACAGGTTCTTCACGATGTCGCCCAGGCTGAGGATGCCGACCAGTCGGGTGCCTTCAGTGACCATCAGATGACGGCGCCGCGAGTACGTCATCAACGACATGGCCTGCTTCAGGGTGGCCTCCGGCGCAATGCCTTCCAGACCGGTGGACGGCAGGCTGGAGATCACCCGGCGGCCGGCCTGCGGGCCGTCGTCGGCCAAGGTACGCACGATGTCCTTTTCGGAAATGATGCCGACCGGGGCATCGTCCTTCATCACCACCAGCGCAGCGATCCTGTTCGCGCTCATCTTGTGGGCGGCGGCACCGATGGTGTCTTCGGCGTCGATGGTGATGACAGCTTCTTTCTTGGATTGCAGGAGTTCGCGGACGTTCATTCTTGTTTCCTGGTGCAGGTCACTAAGTCAAAAAGTGTGCTCTTCCGATACGCCCCCTCCCCGGGAACAGACCTTTCAGCGCACGTCTGGCGCACCCGGCTGCCGCTTGGAATGGATCGGCAGACGACGTGCTGCAACGCGAACGAGGTGGGCTCAACGGCGCAACCCGGCCCTCGGTCAAAGTGATTCTACGACTGCGACCATCGGTCACTACCGGCATCGATGGGACAGTTCGTCGTGGGAACCAACTGACGATCCAGAGAATGGCACCGCGGCTGAAACCGCCGCTGAATACTGGCGGTGCCACGCGTTAAAGATTGAGTGCGCCCTGCCGAAGGCGGACAAAGCGCGCGGCGGCTGTCCCACTTTCCACGGCTACCGACGCAAACGAAAGGGGCCACGCAGGCCCCTTTCGCATACAACATCCAACAGAGCCGGGAGTGCTTTACTCCACCGTCACGCTCTTGGCCAGGTTGCGCGGCTTGTCCACGTCGGTGCCACGTGCCAGCGCGGTGTGGTACGCCAGCAGCTGCACCGGAATGGTGTGCACGATCGGGCTGAGCACGCCGGCATGACGCGGCGTACGGATCACGTGCACGCCTTCGGACGCGTTGAAGTTGCTGTCCTGGTCGGCGAACACGAACAGCTCGCCGCCACGCGCACGCACTTCCTGCATGTTCGATTTCACCTTCTCCAGCAGGCTGTCGTTGGGCGCGATCACCACCACCGGCATGTCCTCGTCCACCAGCGCCAGCGGGCCATGCTTCAGTTCACCGGCCGGGTAGGCCTCGGCGTGGATGTAGGAGATTTCCTTGAGCTTGAGCGCGCCTTCCAGCGCGATCGGGTAATGCAGGCCGCGGCCCAGGAACAATGCGCTGCTCTTGCGCGCGAAACGCTCGGCCCAGGCAGCGATCTGCGGTTCCATGTTCAGCGCGTGCTGCACGCTGCCCGGCAGGAAGCGCAGCTGCTCCAGGTAGTCCGCTTCCTGCGCGGCGTCGATGCGGCCATGCAGCTTGCCCAGCACCACGGTCAGCTGGAACAGCGCGGCCAGCTGGGTGGTGAAGGCCTTGGTCGAGGCCACGCCGATCTCGGCGCCGGCGCGGGTGTAGCAGACCAGTTCGCTGGCGCGCGGAATCGCACTTTCCGGCACGTTGCAGATCGACAGCGTGTGCTTATGGCCCAACGACTTGGCGTACTTCAGTGCTTCCATCGTATCCAGCGTTTCGCCGGACTGCGAGATGGTCACGATCAGATGCTTGGGGTTCGCATAGGCCGCGCGATAGCGGTACTCGCTGGCGATTTCCACGCTGCACGGCAGGCCGGCGATGGCCTCGATCCAGTAGCGCGCGGTCAGGCCGGAGTAATAGCTGGTACCGCAGGCGATGATCTGCACGCCTTCAATGCCCGACAGCACGGCTTCGGCATTCTTGCCGAACAGCTCGGCCGGGAAACCACCGGCGTCGATCGCCGCCTCGATGGTGTCGCCCAGCGCGCGCGGCTGCTCGTGGATTTCCTTCTGCATGAAGTGGCGGTACGGGCCCAGCTCCAGCGAAGCCAGCGACACATCGGACAGATGCACGTCGCGCTCGATGGGCTGGTCATGCTCATCGAAGATGCGCACGCCGTCACGGCGGATTTCGGCGGTGTCGCCTTCCTCCAGGAAGATCACCTTGCGCGTGGCCGAGATCACCGCCGAGACGTCGGAGGCGACGAAGTTCTCACCCTCGCCCAGGCCGACCAGCAGCGGGCAGCCCATGCGCGCACAGACGAAGCGCTCCGGCTCGGCACGGCTGACCACGGCCAGCGCGTAGGCGCCGGTCAGTTCCTTCACCGTGTGCTGCAGCGCCACCAGCAGGTCGTCGCCGTCCTTCAGGTGATGGTGGATCAGGTGCGCGATGACTTCGGTGTCGGTCTGCGACTCGAAGGTGTAGCCCAGCGCGCGCAGTTTCTCGCGCTGCTCTTCGTGGTTCTCGATGATGCCGTTGTGCACCAGCGCCACGCCGTGGCTGATGTGCGGATGCGCGTTGGCCTCGGTGACACCGCCATGGGTGGCCCAGCGGGTGTGGCCGATGCCCAGCACCGCGTTGAAGCCCTCGGCCTCGGCCGCAGTGGCCATTTCCGACACACGACCGGTACGACGCACACGACGCACATCGCGGCGCTCACCCTGGTCGATCACCGCGATGCCCGAGGAATCGTAACCACGGTACTCAAGGCGCTTCAGACCCTCGATCAGCACCGGCACTACGTCGCGATCAGCGATCGCACCCACGATTCCACACATGTCACGCGTTTCCTTGAAGACGATCGGCGCATTCTAGCCTGCGGGCCCGCGCTCCCCCTCCTGTCCGCTTAATGAAAGTGTCCGGAAAGGTGTCCGCGGACACCCGGACACTTCAGCACGCCGCCCAACTCATTGACATGAAAGGAAATAAACTTGGCACGCTACGTGCTTGGTACTGGCTACCACCGTCAGGCACGCACCCGATGATCCGCGACACTTCCGCACAGGACCAGATCGTTTCCTCCGCCCCGGCCGGCACCACCCGCGCCAACTGGCAGCGCTACCGCTGGCCGGCACTGGGCGCCATCGTGCTGCTCGCCGGCATCGGCTGGGCCGTGCACGCCTGGTCCAACGCCAGCCGCTCCTTCGACAGCAGCCGCGTGCGCATCGCCGAAGTGAAGCGCGGCGACCTGGTCCGCGACATCGCCGCCGACGGCCGCGTGATCGCCGCCAACAGCCCGGTCCTGTACGCCATCTCGGCCGGTACCGTGGACCTGAAGGTGGTCGCCGGCGATGTGGTGAAGAAGGGCCAGGAGCTGGCCATCATCGACAGCCCGGAACTGCGCAGCAAGCTGGCCCAGGAACAGGCCACCCTGGCCGGCCTGGAAGCCGAGGCCAGCCGCGCCGCGCTGGACGCCACCCTGGCCCGCGCCAAGTCGCGCAAGGAAACCGACCAGGCCACCATCGAGCGGCAGGCCGCCGACCGCGACCTGCAGCGCTACCAGCGCGGTTACGACGGCGGTGCAGTACCGCAGATCGATCTGGCCAAAGCCAAGGACTCGCTGAAGAAGGCCGACATCACCCTGGCCAACGCCACCACCGACGCACGCCTGCAGAGCCAGGGCGCCGACCTGGATGCCCGCAACAAGCGCCTGCTGGCCGACCGCCAGAAGGCCGTGGTGGCCGAGGTGCAGCGCCAGGTCGATGCACTGACCCTGCGCGCCCCGTTCGATGGCCAGGTCGGCCAGGTGCAGGCCGTCCAGTCCACCAACCTGGCCGCCAATGCGCCGGTGCTGGGCGTGGTCGATCTGTCCAAGTTCGAGGTCGAGATCAAGGTGCCGGAAAGCTTCGCCCGCGACCTGGCGATCGGCATGCCGGCACAGCTGACCGGCGGCAATGGCCAGCCGTTCCCGGGTGAGATCAGCGCGGTGTCGCCGGAAGTGGTCAATGGCGAGGTCAATGCCCGCGTGCGCTTCGCCAGCGCGCAGCCGGAAGGCCTGCGCCAGAGCCAGCGGATGTCGGTGCGCGTGCTGCTCGATACCCGCAAGAACGTGCTGAAGGTCGAGCGCGGTCCGTTCGTCGAACAGGGCAACGGCGTGGCCTACGTGATGGATGGCCGCACCGCCGTGCGCCGTCCGGTCGAACTGGGCGTCAGCAGCCTGGGCGAAGTGGAAATCAAGTCGGGTGTGCAACCGGGCGACCGCATCGTGGTCTCCGGCAGCGACCTGTTCAAGGACGCCGAACGCGTCTCCGTCAACTGATACCTGAACCCTGAATCCTGGAGAGAGGACACCCCATGTACATGCTCGAAATGCGTTCGGTCGCCAAGGTCTTCCGCACCGAACAGGTGGAAACCCACGCACTGCGCTCACTGGAACTGCAGGTCAAGGAAGGTGAGTTCGTCGCGGTCACCGGCCCGTCAGGCTCCGGCAAGACCACCTTCCTCAACATCGCCGGCCTGCTGGAAACCTTCACCAGTGGCACCTACATGCTGGACGGCCAGGACGTGAGCACGCTGGGCGATGATGCGCGCAGCCGCCTGCGCAACCAGAAGATCGGCTTCATCTTCCAGGGCTTCAACCTGATCCCCGACCTGAACCTGTTCGACAACGTCGACGTGCCGCTGCGCTATCGCAAGATGAGCGCCAACGAGCGCCGCGAACGCATCGAGAAGGCGCTGACCCAGGTCGGCCTCGGCTCGCGCATGAAGCACTACCCGAACGAGCTGTCCGGCGGCCAGCAGCAGCGCGCGGCGATCGCACGTGCCCTGGCAGGCAGCCCGCGCCTGCTGCTGGCCGACGAACCGACCGGCAACCTGGACACGCAGATGGCCCGCGGCGTGATGGAGCTGCTGGAGGAGATCAACGCTGCCGGCACCACCATCGTGATGGTCACCCACGATCCGGAACTGGCCGCGCGCGCCCAGCGCAACGTGCACATCGTTGATGGCCAGGTGACCGACCTGGTGCGCGAGCCGGTGCTGGCCACGCCGCCGCGCCACATCGTCGCCGTCAACGAGTGAGGGCCCCACCATGTTCGCCTACTACGCCCGACTGGCGGTGCGCAGCTTCCGCCGCAACAAGGTCCTGACCGCGCTGATGGTGGTTGCCATCGCGCTCGGCATCGGCGCCTCGATGACCACCCTGACCGTGTTCCACGTGCTGTCCGGTGACCCGATTCCCGGCAAGAGCGACCGCCTGTTCTACGTCCAGCTCGACGCCGCGACCGGCGCCTACGTCGCCGGCGAGGAGCCGGAAACCCAGCTGACCCGCTTCGACGGTGAAGCCCTGCTGCGCGAAGCCAAGGGCGAGCGCCAGGCGCTGATGAGCGGCGGCGGCGGCACCATCGAACCGGACAACAGCACCCTCAAGCCCTTCAGCATCGACACCCGCTGGACCTCGGCCGACTTCTTCCCGATGTTCGAGGTGCCCATGCAGTACGGCCGCCCCTGGACGCGCGAGGACGATGAAGGCCGTGCGCGCGTGGTGGTCATCTCCAAGGCGCTCAATGACAAGCTGTACCAGGGTGCCAACAGCGTGGGCCGCGACCTGCGCATGGAAGGCCAGAGCTACCGCATCGTCGGCGTGATGAAGGAATGGAGCCCGGAGCCGCACTTCTACGACCTGACCACTGGCAGCTACGGCAAGAACGAAGACCTGCTGCTGCCGATCTCCACCTCCTTCGACCTGAAGCTGGGCAGCAACGGCAACATGAACTGCTTCGGCGAGAATCCCGACGGCAACAGCTATTCGCTCAACGCACCGTGCGCGTGGCTGCAGTACTGGGTGGAGATGGACCCGGCCAAGGCTGGCGACTACCGTCGTTACCTGGAGAACTACTCGACCCAGCAGCGCGAGGCCGGCCGCTTCAAGCATCCGCCGAACGTGCGCCTGCGCACCGTGATGGAATGGCTTGACTTCAACGGCGCGGTGCCCAGCGACGTGCGCCTGCAGCTGTGGCTGGCGTTGGGCTTCCTGGGTGTCTGCCTGGTCAACACGGTGGGCCTGCTGCTGGCCAAGTTCCTGCGTCGCAGCGGTGAGATCGGCGTGCGCCGCGCGCTCGGTGCCAGCCGCGGCCAGATCTTCCTGCAATGCCTGGTGGAAGCAGGTGCGGTCGGCGTGGTCGGTGGCGTGCTGGGTATCGGCCTGGCGCTGCTCGGCCTGTTCGCGGTGCGCCAGCAACCGGTGGAATACGCCAAGCTGGCCCACCTGGACGGCAACATGCTGCTGCTCGCACTGGGCCTGACCCTGCTCGCCAGCCTTGCTGCCGGTTTCCTGCCCGCCTGGCGCGCCATGCAGGTCACCCCGGCCATCCAGCTCAAGTCGCAGTAAGCACCCGAACGAGGACTCCCATGGACATCCGCCCCATCCTCAGCACGCTGCGCCGGCACAAGACTGCCGCTGCCCTGATCGTGCTGGAAGTCGCACTGACCTGCGCCATCGTCTGCAACGCGCTGTTCCTGGTCAGCCAGCGCGTGGAGAAGATCAGCATGCCCAGCGGCATCGCCGAGAGCGAACTGGTGATGCTGCGCGTCAGTGGCATCGGCAAGCAGACCGACGCCATGGCCCGCACCCGCGAGGACCTGGCATCGCTGCGCGCGATTCCTGGCGTCAGCAACGTCACCATCATCAACCAGGTTCCCTTCCGCAACGGCTCCTCCAGCAGCAGCATCTCGCGCGAGGTCGACCAGGAACGGCCGACCACCAACGCCTCGATGTACACCCTGTCCGAGAACGGGCTGGCCACGATGGGCATCAACCTGATCGCAGGCCGCGATTTCCTGCCCGACGAATACCAGAACTTCGAAGACGCCAGCAAGGGCGGTGCCAAGGAAAAGGCGATTCCGGTGATCTTCACCCAGGCCACCGCCGCCAAGATGGAACCCAACGGCAGTGCGCTGGGCAAGACCTACTACATGGGCAAGCAGCCGCTGCATGTGGTCGGCATCGTCGACACGCTCAGCACGCCCAATGGCTGGAATGACAACTGGACCAACTCGATGCTGCTGCCCATGCGGCGCACCTTCGATGAAGGTGGCACCTATGTGCTGCGCACTTCGCCAGAGCGCCGCCAGGAGGTCCTCGATGCCGGTGCCGCCGCGCTGGAACGCAACGATCCCAACCGGCTGATGCGCGACAAGCTGACCTATGAAGACCAGCGCAAGGACTTCTTCAAGAACGACCGCGCGATGGTCGGCCTGCTGATCACCGTCAGCATCTCGCTGCTGGTGGTCACTGCGCTGGGCATCATCGGCCTGGCCAGCTTCTGGGTGCAGCAGCGCAGCAAGCAGATCGGCATCCGCCGTGCGCTGGGCGCGACCCGCGGGCAGATCCTGCGCTACTTCCAGACCGAGAACTTCCTGCTGGCCTCGCTGGGCATCGTGCTGGGCATGCTGGCGGCCTACGCGATCAACCTGGCGCTGATGAACCTGTACGAGCTGCCGCGCATGCCGCTGTACTACCTGCCGCTGGGTGCGCTGCTGCTGTGGGTGCTGGGCCAGATCGCGGTGTTCGGTCCGGCACGGCGTGCGGCGGCGGTACCGCCTGCGGTCGCCACGCGGGGCGCCTGAGATGCGTGCCTGCGCGATGTGCCTGATGCTGCTCCTGCCGCTGCCGGCGCTGGCCGGCGGTGGCAACGCGCAGACACTGGAATGGCGCCAGGATGCCGCGCGGCTGTCACTGCGCTCGACCGAGGGCCAAGTGCGCGTGGAGGCTGCCAGCCCGGAAGCACGCTTCGGCGTGCGCAGCGGTGATCGCATCCTCCGCGTGGACGACACGGCGGTGCGCCGGGTCGAACATCTGGCCGAGGCACTGCGCCATTCCCACGCCGCCACCGCCTATCTGTTGCTGCGCCGCGACAGACGCGAACTGACGGTGGCGGTCGACGCCGCAGCCTGGCGCCAGGCACTGGAAGTGCCGCCGCCACCTGCGCCGCCAGCGCCCCCGGCGCCTCCCCGGCGCTGAGCAGGGGCCGCTCCTGCACAGCCACGGGTTTGGCTATGCTTGATGGGTGGCGCCGGGCTCTCCCGGTGCGTGGACACGAACGGCTCCAACGGCGCCGCCCATCCCTTTCTGCAGAACCGTTTGATGCCTGCGATCCTGATCATCGACGACAACGCCAGCGTGGGTACCGCGCTGGACGTACTGTTCTCCCTGCACGACATCGACACCCTGCAGGCGCAGACGCCCGCCGACGGGCTGGCGCTGCTCGAATCACAGCCGGTCGACCTGGTCATCCAGGACATGAACTTCAGCGAGGACACCACCTCCGGCGAGGAAGGCGAGGCCCTGTTCGCGCAGATCCGCGCGCGCCATCCGGACCTGCCGGTGATCCTGCTCACGGCGTGGACCCATCTGAGCAGCGCCGTGGACCTGGTCAAGGCCGGCGCCGCCGACTACCTGGCCAAGCCCTGGGACGACCGCAAGCTGATGACCACGGTCAACAACCTGCTGGAACTGTCCGAGGCGCGCCGCGAACTGGACCGGCGCCGCAGCCGTGAACTGCACCAGCGCAACGCACTGGAAGAGAAGTACGACCTGTGCGGCGCGGTCTTCGCCGACCCCGCCAGCGAGCGCGTGATCGCGCTGGCCTGCCAGGTCGCACGCTCGGAACTGCCGGTATTGATCACCGGCGCGAACGGTGCCGGCAAGGAAAAGATCGCGCAGATCATCCAGGCCAATTCCCTGGTGGCCAAAGGGCCGTTCGTGGCAGTCAACTGCGGCGCGCTGCCCTCGGAACTGATCGAAGCCGAACTGTTCGGTGCCGAAGCCGGTGCGTATACCGGCGCCAACAAGGCCCGCGAAGGCAAGTTCGAGGCAGCCGATGGCGGCACCCTGTTCCTGGATGAGATCGGCAACCTGTCACTGGGCGGGCAGATGAAGCTGCTGCGCGTGCTGGAAACCGGCCGCTTCGAGCGCCTGGGCTCCAACCGCGAGCGCCAGGTCAAGGTCCGCGTGGTCAGCGCGACCAATGCCGACCTGCCGGCGATGATCCGCGACGGTACCTTCCGCGAAGACCTCTATTACCGCCTCAACACGGTAGAACTGGTGCTGCCGCCGCTGGCCGAACGACCGGGCGACATCGTGCCGCTGGCCGAGCGCTTCCTGACCGCTGGCAAGCCGTTGTCCACTGCGGCCACCGCGGCCTTGCAGCGGCACCCCTGGCCGGGCAACGTGCGCGAGTTGCGCAACGTGATCCAGCGCGCCGAGCTGCTGGCCACCGGCAACCGCATCGAAGTGGCCGATCTCAACCTGCCGCGCGCAGCCGCCACACCGCGCCCGGCCCCCAGTGCGGGCAATGATCCCGACCGTGCACGCATCGAGGATGTGCTGGCGCGCAACCATGGCGTCATCGCCCAGGCCGCCGCCGAACTCGGCCTGAGCCGCCAGGCGCTGTACCGGCGCATGGACCGCCACGGTATTCCGCGCGAATGAAACGGCGCTCGTTCACTTTCCGCCTGTTCCTGCGCCTGCTGCCGGTATTGGCACTGGCGGCGGCACTGCCGTGGCTGCTGGCCTACTGGATGGACCATGGCTGGGTGGTGACCACGGTGTCGGCGTTGATCCTGCTGTCGTTGATGTGGTGGACCCTGCGCCGGGCGACCGCCCCGGTGCGATCTCTGATGCGGGCCCTGGCGGGTACCACCAGCAGCTATCGCGACGGCGAGTACAACTTCGGCGTGCACTGGCCGGGGAACGACGAGCTGGGCGACCTGGTGCAGGCCCACCGCGAACTGGGAGATGTACTGCGTGAGCAGCGGCAAGGCCTGGTGCAGCGTGAACTGCTGCTGGACACGATGGTGCAGAACACGCCGGTGGCGATGCTGCTGATCGCCTCGGGCGGTGATGGCATCGCCCGCGTGGTGTTCTCCAATCTGGCGGCACGCAAGCTGCTGCATGGCGGCTGGAAGCTGGAAGGCCAGCGCCTGGAAGACGTGCTGGAACAGGTGCCGGTGGAACTGCGCGATGCCATCGCCCGTGGCGGTGACAGCCTGTTCGCGGTGCATGCCGAGGGCGAGGACGGCGACGAGGATGACGAGCAGGTCTACCACCTCTCGCGCCGCGCGTTCCAGCTCAACGGCCGCCCGCACGACCTGTTGCTGGTGCGGCTGCTGACCGCCGAACTGCGCCGCCAGGAAGTGCAGACCTGGAAGAAGGTAATCCGGGTGATCAGCCACGAACTGAACAACTCGCTGGCGCCGATCGCTTCGCTCGCCCATTCCGGCGGCGTGCTGGTGCAGCGTGAGCGCTTTGACCGGCTGCCCGAGATCTTCACCACCATCGAGGACCGGGCGCGTCACCTGGAAGGCTTCATCCGTGGCTACGCACGCTTTGCCAAGTTGCCGCAGCCGCAACTGCAGACCGTGCACTGGGCCCCCTTCCTGTCCAGCTTGCGCCAGCAGATCCCGTTTACCATGGAGCGCGAGCCGGACGAAGAACTGAGCAGCCGCATCGACATCGCGCAGTTCGGGCAGGCGCTGCTGAACCTGTTGAAGAACGCGCACGAAGCCTGCGCCGAAGCAGAGCCCCCAAACGATGACGTACAGGTGCAGCTGACGCGGCTGCCGCAGTGGCTGCGGCTGGACGTGCTGGATCGTGGCAAGGGCATGAACGAGCAGGTGCTGCAGAACGCACTGATGCCGTTCTATTCGACCAAGCGCAATGGCACCGGGCTGGGGCTGGCCCTGACCCGCGAGATCGTGGAGGCCCACGGTGGTCGGGTGTCGTTGCAGAACCGCGGCGATGGCGGGCTGTGCGTGTCGATTCTGTTGCCGGTGGGCTGAGCGGGCAGATCCACGCCATGCGTGGACGTGCCGACCAAGGTCGGCACCTACCAGGCCTGCCGCATCGCCACCCGCAGGTGCATCGGGAACCCAAGCGCGGCTTCTTCGGCCATCACCGCACGCAGGCCATCGTTCCACTGCGCCTCGGGCACTACCTCGAACCCTTCACTGGCATAGAAGGCCGCATTCTAGGGCACGTCGGACAACGTGGTCAGCACCGCTGCCCCGTAGCCGCCAGCCCTGGCCTGTGCCAACGCATGGCGCAACAACACGCGACCATGACCGCGGCGCGCGTGCGCGGGATCCACGTCCATCTGCAGCACATGGAAGTCACCGCACAGCTCACCAGCCAGCAGGTAGCCCGCGATGCCACCGTCAGCCGCATCCACCACCCACAACTGGCCACGTTGAAGGCCATCCTGCAGCGTCGGCAGGTCCAGGCCATGCCCGGCAAATACCGGGTAGGCCTGGTGCCCCTTCAGCAGTTCACCGGCACGTTGCTCAATTGCCGGCAGCATGCCGAGTTCGTCGGCGTGCGGGATGCGTGGCTCAGGACTTCTTGAGCGGGCGCTTCCAGCCATCGATGGTTTCCTGTCGTGCACGTGCCAGTGTCAGCTTGCCATCCGGGGCGTTGCGGGTGATGACCGAACCGGCAGCGATGGTGGCGCCCTCACCGATCAGCACCGGTGCCACCAATGCGCTGTTGGAACCGATGAAGGCGTTGTCGCCGATGGTGGTGGTCGACTTGTTCACGCCGTCGTAGTTGCAGGTGATGGTGCCGGCACCGATGTTCACCTTGCTGCCGATCACCGCGTCGCCCAGGTAGGTCAGGTGATTGGCCTTGCTGCCAACACCGAGGGTGACCTTCTTGGTCTCGACGAAGTTGCCGACATGCACGCCATCGGCGAGCACTGTACCCGGGCGCAGCCGTGCGAACGGCCCCACCAATGCAGCACCTTCGGTGACCACGCCTTCCAGGTCACAATGCGCGCGCACTTCGGTGCCCGGGCCAAGATTGACGTCCTTCAGCCGGTTGAACGGGCCCACGGTGACGCCGTCGCCGAGTACGATATTGCCTTCCAGAACGACGTCGACATCGATCAGCACGTCGCTGCCCACGGTGACGGTGCCACGGATATCCAGGCGTGCCGGGTCACGCACGCGCGCGCCCTGCGCGCACAGGGCCCGAACCGCACGGCGCTGCCAGGCACGCTCCAGCTGCGAAAGCTGCCAGGGATCGTTTGCCCCTTCGGCTTCCTGCGCGTCGGCCACCAGCGCCATCTCGGCCGGGGTGTACTCGTGCGCGGCAAAGGCGAACACGTCGGTCAGGTAGTACTCGCCCTGCGCGTTGCTGTTGGACAGCTGCGACAGCCAGCGCCGCAGCGCGGTCGACTCGGCGGCAATGATGCCGGTGTTGATCGTGCGCACACGCAGCTGGTCGTCGGTGGCGTCCTTCTGTTCGACAATCGAGCCGACCTTGCCTTCGGCATCGCGCAGCACGCGGCCGTAACCGGTCGGGTCATCGACATCGGCGACCAGCACCGCCAGTCGACCCGGCTGTGCCAGCAGGTCGCGCAGGGTCTGCGCGCGGATCAGCGGCACGTCGCCGTACAGCACCAGCACCTGCGCGGCGTCGGGCACCTGCGGCATCGCCTGCGCGACGGCGTGCCCGGTACCGAGTTGCTGTGCCTGCTCGGCCCATTGTAGATCGGGCTGGTCGGCAAAGTGCTGGCGCACCGCTTCACCACCATGGCCGTAGACCACGTGGATCGCGGCCGGCTGCAGCTCGCGGGCGGCATCGATCACATGCGCCAGCATCGGCTGCCCAGCGATCGGCTGCAGCACCTTCGGCAGCACCGACTTCATGCGCTTGCCCGCGCCAGCGGCGAGGATGATGACGTGCAGGGCTTGGGTCATGGGAGCAGCAGTCCGTAGTTCGTTGCCGGTGATTCTAGAGCGTGGGCCGTTAACATGGGGATCTGCCCGCCCACACTCCGACCATGAGCCTGCTCCGCCAGGGAAGCGCCTACCTCATCATCGGCGTGCTGCAACTGCTGCTCGACTGGGCGGTGTTCGTGCTGGTCACGGCCGCCGGCCTGCCCGTGGTGCAGGGCAACCTGGCCGGGCGCGTGGCCGGCATGCTGCTGGGGTTCTGGTTGAACGGGCGAATCACCTTCGCCACTGCCGACGGCGAGCAACGGCTGGGCTGGCGACGCTTCGCACGCTTCCTGCCGCTGTGGTTGCTGCTCACCACCGCCAGCACGCTGCTGGTCTCGAGCGCCGACCATGCATTGGGCCTGCAGTACGCCTGGTTGGCCAAGCCACTGGTGGAGGGCGGCCTGGCCGTGATCTCCTTCCTGCTGCTGCGGCACGTGGTGTACCGCTGATACGACGTCAGGATCGGGATCGGTAGCGTCGACGGTCAATCGACTGCCCTTCCATCAGACCGCGGAAATCCCACGCTGCGCGCGACAGTCGACTCGACCCGCCGCCCAAACAAAAACGCCGGCACAGGGCCGGCGTTCTCGTGGGTGCAGCGCGAACCTCAGTGCTTGAGGTTCTTGCGCAGGCGCTCCAGCGCCTGCAGCTGGACAACGGCTTCAGCCAGCTTCTGCTGGGCCTCAGCCACTTCCATCGCCTCGCCGCGGTTGGCCAGGATGCGCTCGGCTTCTTCCTTGGCCTTGCGGACCGAGGCTTCGTCGATGTCCTGCGCGCGGATCGCGGTGTCGGCCAGCACGGTCACCACCTGCGGCTGCACTTCCAGGATGCCGCCGGAAATGGCGAAATCCAGCTGCTCGCCGTTCGGCGTGGTCACCACCACCTTGCCCGGCTTCAGGCGGGTGATCAGCGGCGCGTGCTTGGGCGCGATGCCCAGTTCGCCCAGCTCACCGGTGGCCACGACCAGGGTCGCTTCGCCACGGAAGATTTCCTGCTCGGCGCTGACGATGTCGCAACGGATCGTGCTCATGCAAATCTCTTCGCTGTTCGCGGCGGCGCAATGCCACCGTGGGGGTCCACCGGCGCGGGCGGTTGCCCGGCGCCGGCGTCAGGTCGGGCAGGATCGCTCCCGCCCGTCCCGGATCAGGCCTTCTCGGCCATCTTCTTGGCCTTCTCGACCGCTTCTTCGATGCCGCCGACCATGTAGAACGCCTGCTCCGGCAGGTGGTCGTACTCGCCATCGACGATGGCCTTGAAGCCACGGATGGTGTCCTTCAGCGGCACGTACTTGCCCGGCGAACCGGTGAACACTTCGGCCACGTGGAACGGCTGGCTGAAGAAGCGCTCGATCTTACGGGCGCGCGACACGGCCTGCTTGTCCTCTTCGGACAGCTCGTCCATGCCCAGGATCGCGATGATGTCCTTCAGTTCCTTGTACTTCTGCAGGGTCTGCTGGACGCGCTGGGCGGTGTCGTAATGCTCGTGGCCGATGACCAGCGGGTCCATCTGGCGGCTGGTGGAGTCCAGCGGATCGACGGCCGGGTAGATACCCAGCGAGGCGATCGAACGCGACAGGGTGACAGTCGAGTCCAGGTGGGCGAAGGTGGTCGCCGGCGACGGGTCGGTCAGGTCGTCCGCGGGAACGTAGACGGCCTGGATCGAAGTGATCGAACCGTTCTTGGTCGAGGTGATGCGCTCCTGCAGGACGCCCATTTCCTCGGCCAGGGTCGGCTGGTAACCCACGGCCGACGGCATACGGCCCAGCAGTGCCGACACTTCGGTACCAGCCAGGGTGTAGCGGTAGATGTTGTCGACGAACAGCAGGACGTCCTTACCCTTGCCGTTTTCGTCCTTCTCGTCGCGGAAGTACTCGGCCATGGTCAGGCCGGTCAGGGCGACGCGCAGACGGTTGCCCGGCGGCTCGTTCATCTGGCCGTACACCATCGCCACCTTGTCGAGGACGTTGGAGTCCTTCATTTCGTGGTAGAAGTCGTTGCCCTCACGGGTACGCTCACCCACGCCGGCGAACACGGACAGACCGCTGTGCGCCTTGGCGATGTTGTTGATCAGTTCCATCATGTTGACGGTCTTGCCGACGCCGGCGCCGCCGAACAGGCCGACCTTGCCGCCCTTGGCGAACGGGCACATCAGGTCGATGACCTTGATGCCGGTTTCCAGCAGTTCGGTGGCCGGGGACTGGTCTTCGTACGACGGGGCCGCACGGTGGATTTCCCAGCTGTCGCTGGCGGCCACCGGGCCGGCTTCGTCAATCGGACGGCCGAGCACGTCCATGATGCGGCCCAGGGTGCCAGCGCCGACCGGCACGGAGATGCCGCGGTTGGTGTTGGTGGCAACCAGGTTGCGCTTCAGGCCGTCGGTGGAACCGAGGGCGATGGTACGCACCACGCCGTCACCCAGCTGCTGCTGGACTTCGAGGGTGATTTCGGTGTTGTCGACCTTCAGTGCGTCGTACACCTTCGGCACCGACTCACGCGGGAATTCGACGTCGACGACCGCGCCGATGATCTGAACGATCTTGCCCTGACTCATTGCTGCATCCTCTAAATGTGTGCTTTGAACGAACGCGGTCAGACTGCTGCCGCGCCGCCGACGATTTCGGAGATTTCCTGGGTGATCGCTGCCTGGCGCGCCTTGTTGTAGACGAGCTGGAGGGTGCCGATCAGCTTGTTGGCGTTGTCGCTCGCCGCCTTCATCGCAACCATGCGTGCGGCATGCTCGGAGGCGACGTTTTCCAGCAGTGCTTGGTACACCAGCGACTCGATGTAACGCGTCATCACGTGCTCCAGCACGGTCGCGGCATCGGGTTCGTACAGGTAATCCCAGTCGTGGTGAGCGACCTGCTTCTCAGCCGGCGGCAGCGGCAGCAGCTGATCGAAGCTGGCCTTCTGCACCATGGTATTCACGAAGCGGTTGTAGACCAGGTACACGCGGTCGACCTTGCCTTCGGTGAAGGCGTCGAGCATGACCTTGATCACACCGATCAGCGATTCCAGCTTCGGCACATCGCCGATGTGGGTCACGCTGCCGACCATGTTGACCTTCACGCGGCGGAAGAAGGTCGATGCCTTCTGGCCGATGGTCACCAGGTCCACTTCCGCACCCTTGTCCTGCCATGCCTTGGCTTCGCCCAGCATCTTGCGGAACAGGTTGTTGTTCAGGCCGCCGGCCAGGCCGCGATCGGAGGAGATCACGATGAACCCGACCCGCTTGACCTGCTCGCGCTCGACCAGGAACGGATGCTGGTAGTCGGTGCTGGCCTGGGCCAGGTGGCCGATCACCTGCTTCATCGCCTGCGCGTACGGACGCGAGGTCTTCATCCGATCCTGCGCCTTGCGGATCTTGGAGGCCGAGACCATTTCCAGGGCGCGCGTCACCTTGCGGGTGTTCTGCACGCTCTTGATCTTGGTTTTGATTTCGCGTCCGCTTGCCATCTCTTGTTTCCCGTGGCGCGGGGCTGATGCCCCGCGTTGTTCAACCGTTTGAGCGGGGCGAGCCCCGCTCTACGAGCGCTGGATTACCAGCTGCCGGTGGTCTTGAACTCGGCGATGCCCTTCTTGAAGGCACCTTCGATGTCGTTGTCCCAACCGCCGGTGGCGTTGACCTTGCTGACCAGTTCGCCCTGGGTGTTGGCGAAGTGGGCGTGCAGGCCTTCTTCGAACGCCAGCAGCTTGTTGACCGGCACGTCGTCGAGGTAACCCTCGTTGACGGCGTAGATCGACAGCGCCTGGTTGGCGATCGACATCGGCGCGTACTGCTTCTGCTTCATCAGCTCGGTGACGCGCTGGCCACGCTCCAGCTGCTTGCGGGTCGCCTCGTCCAGATCCGAGGCGAACTGCGCGAACGCAGCCAGCTCGCGGTACTGGGCCAGCGAGATACGGATGCCGCCCGACAGCTTCTTGATGATCTTGGTCTGGGCCGAGCCACCGACGCGCGACACCGAGATACCGGCGTTCACGGCCGGGCGGATACCGGCGTTGAACAGGTCGGTTTCCAGGAAGATCTGGCCGTCGGTGATCGAGATCACGTTGGTCGGAACGAAGGCGGACACGTCGCCGGCCTGGGTTTCGATGATCGGCAGCGCGGTCAGCGAACCGGTCTTGCCGGTGACCTTGCCTTCGGTGAACTTCTCGACGTATTCCTCGGACACGCGGGCAGCGCGCTCGAGCAGGCGGGAGTGCAGGTAGAACACGTCACCCGGGTAGGCTTCACGGCCCGGCGGGCGCTTCAGCAGCAGCGAGATCTGGCGGTAGGCAACGGCCTGCTTGGACAGATCGTCGTACACGATCAGCGCATCTTCGCCGCGGTCCATGAAGTACTCACCCATGGTGCAGCCCGAGTAGGCGCTGATGTACTGCATGGCAGCCGATTCGGAAGCGGTCGCGGCCACCACGATGGTGTGGGCCAGCGCGCCGTTCTCTTCCAGCTTGCGCACGATGTTGGCGATGGTCGAAGCCTTCTGGCCGATCGCAACGTACACGCACTTGATGCCGGTGCCCTTCTGGTTGATCACCGCATCGATCGCCATCGCGGTCTTGCCGGTCTGGCGGTCACCGATGATCAGCTCGCGCTGGCCACGGCCGATCGGGATCATCGAGTCGACCGACTTGTAACCGGTCTGCACCGGCTGGTCGACCGACTTGCGCCAGATCACGCCCGGAGCAACACGCTCCACCGGAGCGGTCAGGTCGGTGCCCAGCGGGCCCTTGCCGTCGATCGGTTCGCCCAGCGCGTTCACGACGCGGCCCAGCAGCTCCGGACCAACCGGCACTTCCAGGATGCGGCCGGTGGTCTTGGCGACGTCGCCTTCGCGCAGGTGCTCGTAGTCACCCAGCACCACGGCGCCGACCGAGTCGCGCTCCAGGTTCAGGGCCAGGGCGAAGGTGTTGTTCGGCAGTTCGATCATTTCGCCCTGCATCACGTCGGCCAGACCGAAGATGCGCACGATGCCGTCGGACACGCTGGTCACGGTGCCTTCGTTGCGCGATTCCGCGGCCAGCTTGACCTTCTCGATGCGGTTCTTGATCAGTTCGCTGATTTCGGAGGGGTTGAGCGTGGTTGCCATCGTCAAGTCCTAGTGCCGGCAGCGGGGCCGGACGTTAAATGAATTCAGTTAGCGAGCGCGGTCTGCAGACGGGCCAGCTTGCCCTTCAGCGAACCATCGATGACCACGTCGCCGGCGTCGATCACGGCGCCGCCGATCAGCGAGGCATCGACCGCGGTGGTCACATCGACCTCGCGGTTGAAGCGCTTGCGCAGCGCGACCTTGATCGCGTCCAGCTCACTGGCCGACAGTTCGGCGGCCGAGGTGACGGTGGCCTTGACCACGTGCTCGGCTTCGGCGCGCAGGGCGTCGAACATGCCGGAGATTTCCGGCAGCAGCGGCAGACGATGCGATTCGGCCAGGATGGCCAGGAAGCGCGAGTAGGTCTCGCCGTGCGACACCGGCGCCAGCAGGGCGACGGCGTCGTCACGACCCAGCTCCGGGTTGGCGAGCAGGGCCGCCACGCGCGGGTCGGCGGCGACGTGGGCGGAGAACGCCAGGGCGTCCGACCACGGCGCGAACGCGCCTTCGTCGCGCGCGGTCGCGAACGCGGCGCGGGCGTACGGGCGGGCAAGCGTGAGGGCCTGGCTCATCCTTAGATCTCCGAGGCCAGCTCGTCGAGCAGCGCCTTGTGGGCGTTGGCGTCGATTTCGCGCTTGAGCAGCTTTTCGGCACCGGTCACGGCCAGCGCGGACACCTGCTTGCGCAGATCTTCACGGGCACGGTTGGCGGCGGCGTCGATTTCAGCCTGGGCCAGTTCCTTCTGACGGGTGGCTTCGGTGATCGCTTCGTTACGGGCAGCATCAACGATCTGGTTGGCACGTGCGTGGGCCTGATCGATGATCTCGTTGGCCTTGGTGCGTGCTTCCTTCAGCGCTTCGTTGACCTTCTCCTGCGCCTGGGCCAGATCTTTCTGGCTGCGGTCGGCAGCAGCGAGGCCTTCAGCAATCTTCTGCTGGCGCTCTTCGATCGCGTTCATCAGCGGCGGCCAGATCTTGGTCGCGATGATCCAGATCAGACCAGCGAAGGCCAGCGCCTGCGCAAGAAGGGTGAAATTGATATTCATGGTTAGCTCGATCGCTGGTTTCGGGGTGGACGCGCCGCCGTAGCGGCGCATCCGGCCTTCATCCGAAACCGGGTGCATCAGCACCCGGTCGTCTCAAACCGCTGTATCAGCCGGCCAGAGCCTTGGTGACGGCGCCAGCGAAGGCAGCCGACAGCGGGTTGGCGAAGGCCAGCAGCAGGCCGACGGCGACCGAGATGATGAACGCGGCGTCGATCAGGCCGGCGGTGATGAACATACGGACCTGCAGGACCGGGATCAGTTCCGGCTGGCGGGCGGCCGACTCCAGGAACTTACCAGCCATGATGGCCAGACCCAGACCGGCGCCCAGCGCGGCCAGGCCGATCATGATGCCGACGGCAAGGGCGGTGGAGCTCTGAATCTGCGCGAAGTTGGTCAGGACGGCGAAGTACATGGTTATCTCCAGGAACTTAAGTTGCTAAGGGTGATGAAACGGATGAAGGTTGAAACGCGTTGAAGCTTGAAACTCAGTGAGCGTCTTCCGACAGGCTCAGGTACACGATCGACAGCATCATGAAGATGAAGGCCTGCAGCGGGATCACCAGCAGGTGGAACAGCATCCAGCCGAGGCCGAACACACCACCGGCAATGGCACCGAAGAAACCGGCACCACCCAGCACCCAGATCAGCAGGAACACGATTTCGCCGCCGAACATGTTGCCGAACAGTCGCATCGCCAGCGAGATCGGCTTGCTCAGCCACTCGACGATGTTGAGGATCAGGTTGAACGGCATCATCCACTTGCCGAACGGCGCCGTCAGGAATTCCTTGATGAAGCCGCCCAGGCCCTTCGACTTCAGTGCGAAGAACAGCATCAGGAAGAACACGCTGATGGCCATGCCCAGGGTGGCATTGACGTCAGCGGTCGGGACCGGCTTCCAGTAGTGCACGCCCACCCACTCCAGCGGCTTGGCGATGAAATCGGCCGGGATCATCTTCAGCAGATTCATCAGCAGAATCCAGAAGAAGATGGTGATGGCGATCGGCGTGACCAGCTTGCTCTTGCCGTGGTAGGTGTCCTTGGCCTGGCGGTCGACGAACTCCAGGCAGATCTCGACGAAGGCCTGCCACTTGCCCGGCACGCCGGCGGTGGCCTTGCGGGTCCCCAGCCAGAACGCGACAACGATCACCAGGCCCATCAGGACCGCAGTGAGGAAGGTATCGACGTGGATATGCCAGAACATACCCTCACCCTTGCCGACCGGTGCGGTCAGGTTGTGCAGGTGATGCTGGATGTAGCTGGTAGGGGTTAGAGCCTCGCCCGCCATGTGTCCGGAACCTTCAGTTAATTGAATTCTGTCAACGCCTGGCCATGGCCAGGACCTGGAACATCAAGCCGACGGCGATACCGGCCAACAGCGCCAATGCAGGCAGCTTGAAGACCAGGAACCCCACCAGCAGGACGCCGAAAACCACCACCCACTTGGCCACGATCGCAATAATCAGGCGAGCCATCGCCGATCCTGCGGCCAGTGCCCCACCACCCAGTGCCATCCGTGCCGCCACCCAGCCACCGGCCGAAATGGCCACACCGGACGCCAGCGCGCCGAGGGCATATTTCGGACCTACCAGCAGGAAGGCCAGGGCCAGGACAGCCACTGCGGCCAGCGGGTAGACCGCGGCGCGCAGCATCAGTCGCCGACCCGCATCAACGGAGTTCAGCACAGGACGTCCCGCGTGGTTGCAAGTGGAGGGCTGAGGCGGCTACAGCAGGGGGGCCTCATCGAGCCGCCAAATTATAGCAATGGGACAATTTGCGAGACAACCGCTGCCTGTTCATCCCGGGAAGCCGCAAGTTGCGGTAACGGTTACATTTTTGCGTGCCACCCGGGGGACAATGACGTCCGTATGATGCTGCGGCGCAATATTGAACTTTGGTCGCATCCGGCGGAACTTTCGCCGAATGCGCCGGTCCGATCTTTCGACCTGCCTGCAGCAACCTCGTCGACGCTCCGCCCCGCAGGTCCCAAGATGGCCCCGAAGCCCGGCTCCGGGGCCATCTTTTTGCATCGTCGCGACAGCGCTGAACCGTGCACACGCCGTGGACCATACGTTCACGGATGGTGGACGGGCCTGTCCGGCACAGTGGTCTTCATTCTGATGAACCACTGCAAGGACTCTTCGATGCGCCCTGTACCCACCCTGCTCGCCCTCTCCCTGCTCGCCGCCGGCGCCTCGTTCGCCACTGCCGCCCACGCCGCTGAAGGCGACGACCGCTTCGCCCTGCGCCTGGGTGCGATGAACATCGACTCGGACAATACCCTCCGCGGCAAGACCAACGTGGCCGGCCAGGACATCGGTTTCTCCGAGGACTTCAAGCTGGGTGGCAAGGAGTGGGAACCACGCATCGACGGCATGTTCCGCATCAGCAACCGCCAGCGCCTGCTGTTCAACTACTTCAAGTACGACAAGGACCGCCGCGAGACTCTCGGCCAGGACATTTCCTTCGGTGACGTCAACGTGCCGTCGGGCAGTTTCGTCAAGGGCGAGCTGAAGTACCAGGTCGCCAGCCTGGTCTATGACTACTCGGTGGTGGACACCGATACCTTCGACCTCGGCCTGCAGCTGGGTGCCGAGTACGCCAAGGTGAGCACCAAGGCCTACGCGGATCTGGGCACCGTCTACGAAGGCCAGTTCCTCAACGAGAAGACCGACGGCGTGGCGCCGGTGGTCGGTGCGCGGCTGAGTTTCACCCCGTCCGAGAAGTGGATGATCACGCTGCAGGGCCAGTACCTCAACACGCGCTGGGGCAGCTTTGATGACTACAAGGGCGACCTGAGCCGCGCCAACGCCATCGTCGATTACCGCTTCACGAAGAACTTCGGCGTGTTCGCCGGCTATGACTGGTTCAAGCTGGACGCGGACAAGAAGGGCAGCGACGGCACCATCGGCCTGAAGCAGGAATTCAAGGGCCCGGTGGCCGGCGTCAGCTTCGTGTTCTGACACCCGCCCCTTCCACGGCATTCTCTCTCCTGGCGCGGCCTCCGGAACATCGGGGCCGCGCTTTTTTGTTTGCACGGTCAAGCAGAAGCGGGTTGGTCGAGCGCGGGGGGAGAGGGGCTTGCGAGCGAATGTCCCCCGGCGCCGGCCTGCGGCCGTCACCTCCTCCTTTACTTCGCACGCAAGCCCCTCTCCCCCTCTTACTATCCGCAAGCCGAGCCGCTGCGTGGGTGGCAGGCGTTTGGACAAAGTAAAGGAGGAGGCGACCGCCACAGGCGGGCGACGGGGGACATTTGTCCAAATGCCTGCCACCCGCGCTGCGGCCCGAACGCTCGCAATGAGAGTGATCGAGGCTCAACAAAAAAACCCCGGCAAATGCCGGGGCTTTTCGTGTGGAGCGGCGCTGACGCCTTACTTCTTCTTCGGCATGTACAGATCGGTGATCGTGCCGTCGTAGATTTCCGAGGCCATTGCCACCGATTCGCTCAGTGTCGGGTGCGCATGGATGGTGTGGCCGATGTCTTCGGCTTCGGCACCCATCTCGATCGCCAGGCCGATCTCGGCCAGCAGGTCACCGGCATGCACGCCGACGATCGCGCCGCCGATGATGCGGTGGGTCTCCTCGTCGAAGATCAGCTTGGTGAAGCCCTCGGTACGGCCGATGCCGATCGCGCGGCCACTGGCGGCCCACGGGAACTTGGCCACGCCCACCTTCAGGCCCTTGGCCTTGGCTTCGGTCTCGGTCACGCCGACCCAGGCGATTTCCGGGTTGGTGTAGGCCACCGACGGAATCACACGGGCCACCCACTCCTTCTTGTGGCCGGCAGCCACTTCGGCGGCCAGCTTGCCTTCGTGCGTGGCCTTGTGGGCCAGCATCGGGTTGCCGACGATGTCGCCGATGGCAAAGATGTGCGGCACGTTGGTGCGCATCTGGCGGTCGACCGGAATGAAGCCGCGGTCGGTGACCTGCACGCCGGCCTTTTCCGCATCGATCTTCCTGCCGTTCGGCGAGCGGCCCACGGCCACCAGCACGCGGTCGAAGGTGCCCTGCGCCAGCGCAGGCGCCTGACCTTCCTCGGCAGCTTCGAAGGTCACGGTGATGCCCTTGGCATCGGCGGTGACGCCCGAGGCCTTGGTCTTCAGGTGCACTTCGATGCCCTGCTTCTTCAGGCGGTCAGCCAGCGGCTTGACCAGGTCCTTGTCGGCGCCCGGCATCAGCTGGTCCATGAACTCGACCACGGTGACCTTGCTGCCCAGCGCACCGTACACGGTGGCCATTTCCAGGCCGATGATGCCGCCGCCGACGACCAGCAGCGAAGCCGGCACTTCAGCCAGCTCCAGCGCGTCGGTGGAATCCATCACGCGCTTGTCGTCCCACGGGAAGTTCGGCAGCTTCACCGCCTGCGAACCGGCGGCGATGATGCACTTCTGGAAGCGCAGCAGCTGGGTGCTGCCGTCAGCTGCGGTGATTTCCAGTTCGTTGGCGGAAACGAACTTGCCGACGCCCTGCACGTTGCGGACCTTGCGCTGCTTGGCCATGCCGGCCAGGCCCTTGGTCAGCTGGTTGACGACCTTTTCCTTGTACTGGCGCAGCTTGTCCAGGGTGATGGTCGGCTTGCCGAACTCGACGCCGAAATCACCGGCGTGGGCCACTTCGTCGATCACCGCAGCAGCATGCAGCAGCGCCTTGGACGGAATGCAGCCCACGTTGAGGCAGACGCCGCCGAGGCTGGCGTAGCGCTCGACCAGCACCGTATCCAGGCCGACGTCTGCGGCGCGGAACGCCGCCGTGTAGCCGCCCGGACCGGAGCCCAGCACAACCATCTCGCATTCGATGTCGGCCGGCTTGCCGCTGGACAACGCCGGCTTCGGTGCGGCCGGTTCGGCCGGGGCGCGGTGCGACGGGGTCACCGGCGGCTTGCTGGCCGGAGCAGCTGCTGCCGGAGCCGGCGCAGCGGCCTTGGCCGGGGCTTCGGCGACGCCTTCAGCGTCCAGCACCACGACCACGGCACCCTCGGACAGGGTGTCGCCCAGCTTGACCTTGATTTCCTTGACCACGCCAGCAGCCGAGGACGGCACTTCCAGAGTGGCCTTGTCCGATTCCAGGGTCACCAGACCCTGATCCTTCTTCACCGTGTCGCCAACGGCGACCAATACTTCGATCACCGGCACATCGCTGTAATCGCCGATGTCGGGAACCTTGACTTCAATCGTGGCCATGGTGGTTTTCCTCGTGCCCGCCCGGCATGGCCGGCGGACTGTCACTGCATCTGTTCACGCGGCCGCGCCAGGGGCTGCGGCCGCACGGTGGGGGCGAAGCGGTGCCTTACAGCAGCACGCGGCGCATGTCGGCCAGTACCTGCGACAGGTACGTGGTGAAGCGTGCGGCCAGGGCGCCGTCGATGACGCGGTGGTCGTAGCTCAGCGACAGCGGCAGCATCAGCTTCGGCGCGAATTCCTTGCCGTTCCAGACCGGCTGGATGGACGACTTGGACACGCCGAGGATGGCCACTTCCGGTGCATTGACGATCGGGGTGAATGCGGTGCCGCCGATGCCGCCCAGCGAGCTGATCGAGAAGCAGCCGCCGCTCATGTCGGCCGGGCCCAGCTTGCCGTCGCGCGCCTTCTTGGCCAGTTCGCCGGTTTCCTGCGCGATCTGCACCACGCCCTTCTTGTCCACGTCGCGGATGACCGGCACGACCAGGCCGTTCGGCGTATCGGCGGCAAAGCCGATGTGGAAGTACTTCTTCAGGGTCAGGTTTTCACCGCTGGCATCGAGCGAGGCGTTGAATTCCGGGAACTTCTTCAGTGCCGCGGCGCTGGCCTTGATCAGGAAGGCGAGCATGGTCAGCTTGATGCCGGCCTTCTCGTTTTCCTTGTTCAGCGCCACGCGCAGGCCTTCCAGATCGGTGATGTCAGCCTGCTCGAACTGGGTGACGTGCGGGATCATGGCCCAGTTGCGGGCCAGGTTCGCACCCGAGATCTTCTTGATGCGCGACAGCGGCTGGACTTCGGTCTCGCCGAACTTGCTGAAGTCGACCTTCGGCCACGGCAGCAGGTTCAGGCCACCACCGGCAGCGACAGCAGCACCGCCGGCAGCCGGCACGCCACCGCTGAGTGCGGCCTTGACGAACTTCTGCACGTCACCCTTGGTGATGCGGCCACCCTTCTCGGTGCCGTTGATCTGCAGCAGGTCCACGCCCAGTTCGCGGGCGAACACACGCACCGCCGGGGTGGCATACGGCACCTTGGCCGGCAGCACGCCATCGGCGTTGAACTGCACCGGCGGGCTGCTCGGGGTACCGGCCGAGGCGATCTCACGGGCCGCCAGCTTGTCCGGCTGCGCCGGCACAGCGACCGGCTCGACCTTGGTGGCGGTCTCGGCGGCAGCCGGAGCGGCCGCAGCGGCCGCCTTGGTCGGCGCCGGTGCGGCAGCGCCCTCGGCTTCGATGATGGCGACCACATTGCCCTGCGACAGATTGTCGCCAACCTTGACCTTGATCTCCTTGACCACACCGGCCACCGACGACGGCACTTCCATGGTGGCCTTGTCGCTTTCCAGCGTGACCAGGCCCTGGTCCTTCTTGACCGTGTCGCCGACGGCGACCAGCACTTCGATGACCGGGATACCGGAGTAATCGCCGATATCCGGCACCAGCGCCTCAACCGCGCCACCGCTGGCGGCCGGGGCAGCCGGTGCAGCAGCGGCCGGAGCCGGCGCGCTCTGGGTAGCGGCAGCCGGGGCAGCGGCCTTGGCCGGTGCCGGAGCAGCAGCGGCCGGCTTGGCGGCTTCGCCTTCGGCCACTTCGATCAGCGCCACGACCTTGCCTTCGGACAGGTTGTCGCCGACCTTGACCTTCAGTTCCTTGACCACGCCAGCCACCGACGACGGCACTTCCATGGTCGCCTTGTCGCTTTCCAGCGTCACCAGGCCCTGGTCCTTCTTGACCGTGTCGCCGACGGCGACAAGCACCTCGATTACCGGGATATCGCTGTAGTCACCGATATCGGGGACAAGTGCTTCCTTGATTTCGGCCATGGGGATAACTCCGGCAATCTGGTGTAGGGAAACGTCTATTGTGCGGCCAGCGGGGGCCAGCGCCAACCGTTACAGGTGTTTTCAGTACTCACGCAGCCGGGACACGCTGTTGCTCATGGGTTGCGGCCGCGACCAGTCGGTAGCGTATTGTCCGGACGATGTCCGCTTCATGTCGCCAGTGCGTCGGCTACCGGCTGCCAGGCCTGGCGCAGCCGCGGCAGCGACCAGGCCGCGTTGGCCGGGCTGGTGGACGGCAGTGCCAGCAGCCTTGGCGGAGTCTCCAGGCAGGGCAGCACCCAACGCTGGAATGCCTTCAGCGAAGCGGCACCGTTGCAGCCGATCAGCTCCAGCTCAGGAAGCGAAGCGATCAATGCCGGCAGCGCATTGGGCACTTCCGTGCCACGCACGATGTCGGCATCCAGGCTGCCACGCCGCTCGCACTGGCCGATCACATCCCACAGGCCGATACCTGCCGCCTGTAGTGCCTGCAGTCGCTGCGCATAGGGCAGACCCGCGTCGAAGCCACAGATATCGGCCAGCACAGGCCAGAAGCGATTGCGCGGATGCGCGTAGTAGCGCTGCTCCTGCAATGACGCAACGCCGGGCATCGAACCCAGCAGCAGCACCCCGCACTTCATGTTCACCTGCGCTTGCAGGCCGATGCACACCGTCGCTTCGCTCACATCTTCTCCAACTGCATGAATGTCGCCGAAGGCCAAAAAGCCCATGAAAACAGGCTTTTCGCTCCGGTCGCTGAACAAGGAAAACTATTTTTTAACGTGCGTCGGATTCGATTCATGTTGGGGCGACTACGGTGTGCTCGCCCCGCAACCGGGGGCCCAAAACAAGAAACATTAGGAGATACCCCCATGCGCTCCATCCGTATCCTGAGTCTCGCCCTGCTGACCTCCGCCGCCTTCGCGCCGGCCGCTTTCGCCCAGGACAGCAGCAGCACCGACACCGCTTCGGGCAAGCATTTTGCCGTTGTCGGCGGCATCTCGCTGCTGGAACCGAAGAACGACCCGATCACCGGCGTGAAGAAGACCGATGGTGGCCCGGCGCCGACCGTCAGCTTCAGCTACTACATCAACGACAACTGGGCCGTTGAGCTGTGGGGCGCTGCCGACAAGTTCGACAACAAGTTCAAGGGCCCGGACAACGCCCGCCTGGGCTCGGTCGAGCAGCAGCCGATCGCGCTGAGCGGCCAGTACCACTTCGGCCAGGCTGACAACGTGTTCCGCCCGTTCGTGGGCGTGGGCTACTACCAGTCGAGCTTCAGCAACGAGAAGCTGGGCAACGGCGCTGACACCGACATCCGCTTCAAGGATGCCAAGGGCGTGATCGGCACCGTCGGTGTGGACATGAACATCAACTCCACCTGGTTCGCCCGTGCTGACGCCCGCTACATGCGTTCGCGCCCGGACGTGAAGGTGGGCGGCGAGAAGATCGGCGAAGCCAAGATGGATCCGTGGACCGTCGGCTTCGGCATCGGCGCCCGCTTCTGATTCAGGCTGCACCTGCTTCACTGATGTAACGCGACGGGCCCTTCGGGGCCCGTCGTCGTTTCTGTCACCCGCGTTCCACCTGTAGAGCCGAGCCCATGCTCGGCTGCTTTTATGTAGAGTCGAGCCAAGCCCCTATCCCGAGTCGAGCGGCGGGCTCCTCGCGCATTGCGATGCGTTACGTTCAATGGCGCCCACGGTCAATGGTGGCGCGGCTCGGCTCTACATAAACAGGATGCGGAGGCACGATGCACGACGTCGACCTGCTGGTGATCGGTGGCGGCATCAACGGCGCCGGCATCGCCCGTGATGCCAGCGGCCGCGGCCTGCGCGTGCTGCTGTGCGAACAGCACGACCTGGCCGCGCATACCTCCAGTGCCAGCAGCAAACTGGTCCACGGCGGCCTGCGTTACCTGGAACAGGGCGAGCTGGGCCTGGTGCGCAAGGCGCTGGGCGAACGCGAGGTGGTACGCCGGCAGGCGCCCCATCTGGTCCATCCATTGCGCTTCGTACTGCCGTGGGAACCCCACCTGCGCCCACGCTGGATGCTGCGCATGGGACTGTGGCTGTACGACCACCTGGGCCGGCGCAGCCCGGCATTTCCCGCCTCGCACGTCCTGGACCTTCAGAGTGATCCGCTCGGCCCTTGGCTCTCTCCGGACCTGCGGCAGGCCTTCAGCTACGCCGACGCGCAGGTCGATGACGCGCGCCTGGTGCTGCTCAACGCCCTGGACGCTGCCCAACGTGGCGCGCAGGTACATGTGCGCAGCCGCTGCATCGAGCTGCGCCCTGTACAGGGCCATTGGCAGGCCATGCTGGAATCCGCCGATGGACAGCATCATGTGACCGCGCGCGCCGTCGCCAATGCGGCCGGTCCATGGGCCGGCGGCCTGCTGGAGCAGATGGAGGCACGCAGCGGCGGCCCGTCACTGCGGCTGGTACAAGGCAGCCACATCGTGCTGCGCCGTCCCTGGCCCGGTGACAGTGCCTGCCTGCTGCAGCAGCCCGATGGCCGCGTGGTGTTCCTGCTGCCGTTCGCCCACGATCATCTGCTGGTCGGCACCACCGACACCGACTACCGCGGTGACCCGGCGCGCTGCGGCGTACTGCCCTCCGAGGTGAGCTACCTGTGCGCGGCCGCCAACCGTTATCTGCGCGAGCCGATCACTGCGCAAGACGTGGTCTGGCAGTTCGCCGGTGTGCGCCCACTACTGGCCGACCCGGACCCGCGTGCGGCGAAGCTGAGCCGAGACTACCGCCTTCAGCTGCAGTCCGACCCGGCGCCGGCGCTGCATGTGCTGGGCGGCAAGCTGACCACCTACCGGGTGCTGGCCGAAGAAGTGCTGAACCTGCTGCGGCCAGCTCTGCCACAGATGGGACCGGCCTGGACGGCAGATGGAGACCCGCTGCCGGGCAGCGACTGGGGTGACGCCGCACAGGCGCGCTCCCGCCTGCGGGCGCTGGCACCGTGGTTGCCCGAGGAAATCGCACGCCGCTGGGCCGGCGCCTACGGCAGCCGCAGCGCGGAGCTGCTGCATGGCCTGCAGGGTGTGAACGATCTTGGCGAGGACTTTGGCGGCGGCCTGCATGCGCGGGAAGTCGCCTTCCTGCGTGAGCACGAATGGGCCCTGGATGCCGAGGACGTGCTGTGGCGGCGGAGCAAGCTGGGGTTGCGGCTGGATGCGGCGCAGGTGGCGCGGCTGCAGGCGTGGATGGAGCAACCCACCCTGTAGAGCCAAGCCATGCTCGGCTGCGCTGTGCAAATGCAGCCGAGCATGGCTCGGCTCTACAGAGAGAAAGGTAAGTTACCCTGACCGTTCTACCGGAGACGCTGCATGACGCCCCGCTACGTGCTGGCCATCGACCAGGGCACCACCAGTTCGCGCGCGATCCTGTTCGACCGTGCCGGCGACATCGTCGGCAGTGCGCAGCGCGAGTTCGCGCAGATCTTCCCGCAGCCCGGCTGGGTCGAGCATGACCCGCGCGAGATCCTCACGAGCGTCTATGCCACGCTGACCGAACTGCTCAGCCGCGGGCAGATCGACCCGCGCCATATCGCCGCACTGGGCATCACCAACCAGCGCGAAACCACCGTGGTCTGGGACCGTGCCACCGGCCAGCCGATCCACAATGCCATCGTCTGGCAGTCGCGGCAGAGCCACGCCATCTGCGAGCGGCTGAAGTCCGACGGGCATGAAGCGCTGATCCGCGAGCGTACCGGTCTACTGATCGACGCCTATTTCTCCGCCACCAAGGTGCGTTGGATACTTGACCATGTGGAGGGCGCGCAGCAGCGCGCCGAACGCGGCGAGCTGCTGTTCGGCACCATCGACAGCTGGCTGGTGTGGAACCTCAGTGGCGGCCAGGCGCACGTGACCGATTACAGCAATGCCGCGCGCACCCTGCTGTTCAACATCCACACGCTGGACTGGGATGACGACCTGCTGGCGCTGCTGGACATCCCGCGCGCGATGCTGCCTCAGGTGCGCGATTCCAGTTCGGTGTATGCGCACACCCGGCCGCAGTTCTTCTTCGACCACCCGATCCCGATCGCCGGCATCGCCGGTGACCAGCAGGCGGCGTTGTTCGGCCAGGCCTGCTTCCAGCCGGGCATGGTCAAGAACACCTATGGCACCGGCTGCTTCATGCTGATGCACACCGGCACGCAGGCGGTGCGTTCGCGCAACGGCCTGCTGACCACCATCGCCTGGGGCCTGGATGGCCGCGTGGAATATGCGCTGGAAGGTTCGATCTTCATCGCCGGCTCGGTGGTGCAGTGGCTGCGCGACGGCCTGCGGATGATCGAGCGCGCCAGTGACAGCCAGGCGCTGGCCGCGCAGGTGCCCGACAGCAGCGGCGTCTATCTGGTTCCCGCCTTCGTCGGCCTGGGGGCGCCGTACTGGCGCAGTGATGTGCGCGGTGCGATGTTCGGCCTGACCCGTGGCACCCGCAAGGCGCACTTCGTGCGCGCGGCGCTGGAAGCGATGGCCTACCAGACCCGCGACGTGCTCGATGCGATGCAGTCCGATGCCGGTATCGCGCTGACCGAACTGCGCGCCGATGGCGGCGCGATCGGCAACGACTTCCTGGCCGGCTTCCAGGCCGACATCCTCGGCGTGCCACTGCTGCGGCCGCGGTTGACCGAGACCACCGCGCTGGGCGCGGCCTACCTGGCCGGTCTGGCAGTGGGGTTCTGGTCCAGCCGCGAACAGATCGCCGCGCAATGGGGCCTGGACCGGCGCTTCGAGCCACAGATGGACGTGGCCCGGCGTGAAAAACTGTATGCAGGATGGCAGCAGGCCGTTGCCGCCACCCTCGCCTTCCACGTCGACTGACTTTGTAGAGCCGAGCCATGCTCGGCTGCCGTTGGTGGGGCGCCGCAAAAAAGCAGAGCCGAGCATGGGCTCGGCTCTACAGGGACATTGGCGCCGGCAATCAGAACGCCGGCAGCACCGCGCCCTTGTACTTGGTCTCGATGAAGGCCTTCACCTGCGGGCTGATCAGGGCCTTGGCCAGCTTCTGCACGCGGGCGTCGTCCTTGTTGTCCGGGCGCGCGACCAGGAAGTTCACGTACGGCGAGTCCTTGCTCTCGATCGCCAGTGCATCCTTGGTCGGGTTGAGGCCGGCGTCCAGCGCGTAGTTGGTGTTGATCAGGGCCAGGTCGACCTGGTCCAGCACGCGCGGCAGCATCGCCGAGTCCAGCTCGCGGAACTTCAGGTTCTTCGGATTGGCGGTGATGTCACGCAGGGTCGACAGCGCGTTGGTCGGATCCTTCAGCTCGATCACGCCGGCCTTGTGCAGCAGGATCAGCGCACGGCTGTTGTTGCTCGGGTCGTTCGGGATCACCACGTCGGCGCCTTCGCGCAGCTCGGCCAGCGACTTGATCTTGCGCGAGTACGCACCGAACGGCTCGATGTGCACGCCGATCACCTTCACCAGATCGGTCTTGCGGTCGCGGTTGTAGGCGTCCAGGTAAGGCTCGGTCTGGAAGTAGTTGGCGTCCACCTGCTTCTGCACCAGCTGGTCGTTGGGCTGCACGTAGTCGTTGAATACGCGCACGTCCAGATCCACGCCTTCCTGCTTGAGGATCGGCTTGACCACTTCAAGGATCTCGGCATGCGGCACGGCCGTGGCGGCCACCACCAGCTTCTGCGAGGGCTCGCCGGACGTGCCGCAGGCGGTCAGGGCCAGCACAGCGGCGAGCAGGGGCAGCAACAGGGTCTTCTTCATGGGCGGGAGGGTTCTCGGGGGGAGTGTCAGGAGTTGTCGTAGTTGCTCAGGGCGAGCTCAAGCAGCGCCTTGGCCTGCTCGCGCAGCATCACCGGTTCGACGATCTCGGCATCCGAGCCGTAGTGCAGCACGTCCATCAGCAGCTCGCGCGAGACACTGTACGGCACCTTCAGTTCATAGCGGCCGTCGGCCAGGAAGCGGCCCTGCTGCTTGGAATGCCAGTGCTCGTCGGCCACCCAGCGCGCGGCCTTGGCGCTGAACAGGATGGTCGCCCAGCCCTTCGGCGCGCCGGAGAAGATGCCGTAGCTGGCCCCCAGCTGCTCGTCCAGTTCGCTGTCGGCCACGTCGCGGGCGGTGCTGTCGATCACCCGCGCCTTGTGGATGCGATCCACGGCAAAGCTGCGCAGCGCCTCGCGGTCATGGTCCCAGGCATCCAGGTACCAGTTGTCGCGGTAATGGGTCAGGCGCTGCGGCGAAACGGTGCGCTTGGTCGGCTCGTCGGTGGAGCGGGCGCGGTACTCGAACTCCAGCTGGCGGCGCTCCAGCACCGCCGAAGCCACGCTGCGGAAGCTGCCTTCATCGAACTTGCGGCCACGGTGCGGAATTACCCGCACGCGGTCCACCGGCCAGCTGGAAACACCAGCCTGGGCTGCCAGCAGGCTCTCGATGCGCTGCTGCAGAGGTGCCAGCACCGAGGACAGCACGCCGCCGCCGGTCCGCGCCAGCAGGTGCTGCGAGGCCAGCAGGGCATGCAGTTCCTCCGAGCTCAGCCACAGGCCGGGCAGCTCGAAGCGGTCGCTCTCGTCGGCCTGGTAACGGAAGCCGGCCTCGCCGTCGCCCTCGATCGGTGCCATCAGCGCGTCGCGCAGGAAGGCCAGATCGCGGTAGACGGTGGCACGGGAGCAACCGAGCTTGTCCTGCAGGGTCGCCACCGTCACCGGATAGCGTGCGGACTTGAGCAGACGATGCAGGGCGGTGATGCGTTCGTATCGGTCCATACCCCCGATTATGTCCGAGTCGCGGGTCTTGTGTGGGACGTTTGGGCTATCGTGGTCGCCCCCACCCCTCTGGAACACCCGATGCGCCGGTTGCCTGCCCTGTCCCTGCTGGCCTGCCTGCTGCTGGCCGCCTGTGATCGCGCGCCCGCGCCGGCCAGCACCGACGCGCCCGTGCCTGCGGCGGATCCGGCGCAGGCGGTACTGGGCGCCAGCCAGCGCTTCTCGGCCCTGCGCAGCTTCCACGCCGAACTGGAGGTGCTGGGTGCACCGCAGCCGGTGCGCAGCGCCATGGACTTCGTCGCCCCCGACCGCTTCCGGGTGCAGACCCCGGCCGGTCCGCAGACGATCATCGGCGACACCATGTTCCTGCAGGCCGACGACGCGATCCGGCAGGTGCCGACCCCACCGGGCCTGCTCGAGCAATGGCGCAACCCGCTGCCGGCCGATGCCCTGCCCGCCGATCTGCAGGCCGAAGACCTGGGCAGCCAGTCGCTGGACGGGGTCGAGACGCGTCACTACCGGCTGCGTGGCGCGCAGCCCGGCGAACGCCTGGAGTACTGGGTGGACGCGCAGGGCTTGCCGCGGCAGATCGTCCGCAGCGGCAGCAGCAATGGCCGCAGCTTCCAGCTGCGCCTGCGCTATTCGCGCTTCAACGACCCGGCATTGCGCGTCGATCTGCCCTGAATAGGCGATCGCGGCAACGTCTGCTGAAGAAACCGTTTGGATCGATTCGGACCGCCATCACGCTTCCAGTATCATCACCGGCTGTCAACCGCTTCGGAGAAGCCCCGATGTCCCTGCGCGTGTCCCTGCTGATCCCCCTGCTGCTGTGCGCACCGCTTGCGTATGCGCAGGATGCCTCCGAACTGGCGGCGATGTCCTCGCCGTGGAGCGGCAGTGGCGGCGAGCTCGGCTTCGCTTCGGCACGCGGCAACAGCAGCACCGAGAGCTTCAACGGCCGCCTGCGCCTGCGCTACACCGATGGCGACTGGGTGCACAGCATGGACCTGGCCGGCCTGCGTTCCAGCTCCAAGGTGATCGAGACCCGCGACGACGGCTCCACCAGCCGCCGCAACAACACCACCGCCAACCGCTACACCGGCAGTGCCGGCAGCGCGCTGCAGCTGGGCGAGCACCGCCAGCTGACGGCCACGGTGCGTACCGAGCGCGATGACTTCGCCACCTACGACCGCCAGAGCTCGTTCGGTCTGGGTTACGGCACCCGCCTGTGGAACACCGAGCGTTTCTCGTTCGACGCACAGATCGGCCCCGGTGTGCGCCGCACCCACAGCACCGAGGACGACCGCACCCGCACCGGCATGATCGGCCGCGGCCTGTTCGACATGAAGTACTCGCTGACCGACAACACCGACCTGGTCAACACCCTGCTGGTCGAATCGGGTTCCTACAACACCTTCGGCCAGAACGACTTCGGGGTTTCGGTGAGCATGAACGAGCATCTGGCGCTGAAGGCCGGCTGGCAGGCGCGTTACAACAGTGACGTGGCCGAGGACAAGCGCAAGACCGATACGCTGACCACGATGAACGTGGTCTACAAGTTCAAATAAGCAGAACGGGCGCCGAGGGCGCCCGTTCTTCTTCCGGTAGTGCCGGCCGCTGGCCGGCAACTGCATTCAACTGGGCCACGAGGTTGCCGGCCAACGGCCGGCACTACCTGCGATGGCTCAGACGTTCAGCAGCTCGCCGGCGCCATCATCCATCAGCATCTTCGCCACGCGCTGGCCCAGCGCTTCCGGGTCACTGGCCGGGCCCACCGCCTCGGCACGCACCGCACGGCCATCGCTGGCGCTGCCAACCAGCCCCTGCAGGTGCAGGTCGTCGCCCTGCCACTGCGCGATGGCCGCAACCGGCACGTGGCAGCTGCCATGCAACGCACGGTTCATCGCCCGCTCGGCCTCCACGCAGGCACGCGTGGCCGCGTCATCAAGCGGGGCAAACAACGCCATCAGGCGCGCATTGCCGCCATCGCACTCCACTGCCACCGCGCCCTGCGCCGGGGCCGGCAGCCACTGCGGCGGCTGCAGGCGCGCGACGATGCGCCCGCCCAGGCCCAGACGCTCCAGGCCGGCCACGGCCAGCACGATGGCGTCGTAGCCGCCGTTGTCGAGCTTGGCCAGGCGGGTGTTGACGTTGCCGCGCAGGTCCAGCAGCTCCAGGTCCGGGCGCAGCGCGCGCAGTTGGGCCTGACGACGCAGCGACGAGGTACCGACCCGCGCGCCGATCGGCAGCGCGTCCAGCGAGGCGTACAGATTGGAGACGAAGCCATCGGCGGGATCGTGGCGGGTCAGCATTGCCGGCAACGCGAACGGCGCGTCCAGTTCCATCGGCACATCCTTCAGCGAATGCACGGCGCAGTCGGCCTCGCCACGCAGCATGGCCAGCTCCAGTTCCTTCAGGAACAGGCCCTTGCCACCGATCGCGGCCAGCGAACGGTCGAGCACCTCGTCGCCGCGGGTGCTCATCGGCACCAGTTCCACATGCAGGCCGGGGTGGGCCTGGCGCAGGCGGTCGGCGACGTGTTCGCTCTGCCAGAGGGCGAGCGGGCTCTTGCGGGTGGCGATGCGGACGGTTTCCATCCGGTCATTATCGCGCCTATCGGCGGGATACGGCCAACGGCGGAGCCCCTCGTGGCTTGAAGCAGCAGCTGGGCTTGGCCGGTCGGGGTGGGCTGCGCAGGGGTCGCTGCAAGTACGTCCATGTAAGCTCGGTCGCCGCATCCATGCGGCTCACGCCCCTGCGCAGCCCACCCCGACCGGCCTCTGACAGTTTCCGTGTGCGTCAGCCACGGAAGATCAAAAGAAAAAAGAAAAAAGCAGAAGCAGAAGCAGCAGCCGTCGGCTTCCGGGGTCAGATCCCTTTTCCGCAGGAAAAGGGATCTGACCCCTCTTCCCCCCACCCGATAACAACAATGCCTTTGCCGTCCGACACGGGAAAAGCGAGAGCGTTGGGCCGGGGTGGGGTGGCGGGACCGTTGGCGCCATGGATGGCGCCATCGAGCTTACAGGGATGTACTTGCAGCGTGTCCCGCCACCCCACCCCGGCCCGACCCCGCACGTAGAAACACCGAGCCATGACCCGCTGTTGCTGTTGCCGTTGCTGTTGCTGTTGATCTCGAAGCAGTCGCGGCCGCAGGCCGCGCGGAACACTCACAGATGCCGCAATTCCTGCTTCAACGTCGCCACGCAGCGGCGGCTCACTTCCAGCGGCTGCTTGCCATGGCGCAGCATCGCCTGCACCTGGCCGCCCGTGCCTCGACGCAGCTCCACCAGCTCATGGCGTGCCACCAGGCAGTTGCGATGGATGCGGATGAAGCGGCTGGCGAACTCCTCCTCCAGCGACTTCAGCGACTCCTCGATCAGGTCTTCGCCGCGTGCGTGGTGCACCACCACGTACTTCTCTTCGGCCTGCAGGTAGTGGATGTCGTCCAGCGGAATCAGGCGCAGGCTGCCGCGCAGGCGCGCGCACAGCATGCTGCGGGCCTGCTGCCCGCGGTGGTCCTGCGGCTGGCCGTCGCGGCCGGCCAGGAACGTGCGTGCGCGTGCGATCGCTGCAGCCAGGCGCTCGGCACGCACCGGCTTCATCAGGTAATCGATCGCTGCCGCTTCGAAGGCCGACAGTGCATGCGCGTCGTAGGCAGTGCAGAACACCACCGCCGGGCGTGGCTCGAAGCTGGCCAGGTGGCGGGCCGCTTCCAGCCCATCCAGCCCGGGCATGGCGATATCCAGCAGGACCAGGTCCGGCTGCAGCTCCGCGCACGCGTGCAGGGCCTGCTCGCCGTTGCCGGCCTCGGCCACCACATCCACGCCGTCCTGCGCGGCCAACAGGCTGCGCAGGCGCTCGCGCGCCAGCGGTTCGTCATCGGCGATGACTACCCTCACGATCGCTCCCTCACTGGATCGGCACTGTCACCTGGCAGGCATAGTAGCCCTCGCTCCAGCCAGCCGTCATCCGCGCGGCGCTGCCGAAGCGCCAGGCCAGCCGATGGCCGATGCTGTGCTGGGCATGGCCGGCACCGCGCGCCAGGGCCAGCCCGGGGGCCTGCGGATCGGGCGCCGGATTACGCACGCGGATCTGCAGCTCATTGCCCTCGCGCGCCAGCTGCAGCTCGATGGTCCCACCCTCGGGCAGCCGCGAGATGCCATGCAGCACTGCGTTCTCCACCAGCGGCTGCAGTACCAGGCGAGGCAGGGGAAGATCCCAGGGCAGTGGCTCGTCGCGTTGCCAGCTCACCTGCAGGCGCTCGCCCAGTCGAAGTGATTCGATCGACAGATAGCGCTCGGCCAGCTCGCATTCGTCACGCAGGGTGGAATCGCCCTCGCCCGCCCCCAGCGCGGCACGGAACAGATCGGACAGGTCCAGCACCGCCCGCTCGGCCACCACCGGGTCGCGATGCAGCAGGCTGGCGATCAGGTTCATGCTGTTGAACAGGAAATGCGGGCGGATCCGCGCCTGCAGCGCGTCGGCCTGTGCGCGTGCGTTGGCCTGTACCTGCGCGGCCCAGCGATCACTCACATAGAAGTAGCGCAGGGCCAACGCCGTGATCAGCGCCGTCGTCGCGGCGCTGCCCAGCGTGAAGCGCCAGAAGCTGATGCCGCGGGCGAAGTTGTCGCCAAGCACCGCGTACAGGGCATGCACGATGCCCGCGCAGACCACCGCGATCAGCGTCGCCAGTGCGATGGCCGAGACCGCCCCCAGGACCTGTGGCAACCTCGACAACGCGTTCCGCAGCAGGCACAGGCTGGCCGTTACGGCCAGCGCCAGCCACAGCGCGAAACCACTGGCCGACAGCAGTTCGCCCACGGTCCAGTGGCGGCTGCCATCCGGGGCCAGGGCCAGCACCACCACCACCAGTTCGGCCAGGCCGAGCATCGCCGCCAGCCGCGGCAGGCGGCACAGTTCCGGCATCCAGGGCGGGGCGCTGGCCGGTGACATGGCTCAGGCAGCGCCCAGGCGTTCCTGCAACCAGTCACCCAGCGCCTGGATCTCTTCGGCGCAGACCTGGTGGGCCATCGGGTAGCTGTGCCATTCCACCTCCAGGCCCAGTGCCTGCAGGGCCTGCGCGCTGTGTACGGCCACCGCCTGCGGAATCACCGGGTCGCTGCTGCCATGGGCCATGAACACCGGCACCTGCACCGCTCCGTCAACGCGCTTGGCGCTCTCGGCTTCCGGCAGGTAGGTGGACAGTGCGATCAGGCCAGCCAGTGGCGCGGTGCGTGACAGCGCGGCGGTCAGGATGATCGCGCCCCCCTGCGAGAAGCCGGCCAGGAAGATCTTCTCCGGCGCGATGCCGCGCTCGACCTCCCGCGCAATCAGCGCATCCAGCTGCACCACCGATTCCTGCACGCCGGCCATGTCGGCGCGCGAACGGAAATCCATGCCGACGATGTCGTACCAGCCACGCATCGGCACGCCGTTGTTGATCGTGATCGGCCGCACCGGTGCATGCGGGAACACGAAGCGCAGCGCCGGCCAATGCGGACGCACCAGCTCCGGCACGATCGGTGCGAAGTCGTGGCCGTCGGCGCCGAGGCCGTGCAGCCAGATCACCGACCACTGCGGCGAGGCGCCGGTTTCCTGTTCCACCGTTTGCAGCATGATGCGGCTCCTTCAAGTTCGAGCCGCATTATGCCGCTGCCGCGGGACGATCAGTACAGCGTCGGTTGTTCGGCGGCTTCCCGTCGCAGCTGCGCGGCGCGTACCAGCACCGGCGGCGGGATGTTCTCCTCGGGAATATCGAGCAGGCCGAGGCGATGCAGGAAGGCACCCGGGCCGCGCGAAGACGTCAGCGCCACCACCGGTACCGCCAGCACCATGCCGATCACCACCGGCGCCATCCACGCGGCCAGCGAGGGCGATACCGCCCAGGCCAGCACGCCCATGAAGGCACCGAACACGCCCAGGCCGCCGTAGCCGCGGATCAGCGCCAACCACGAGATGCCGCCATCGTCGCGCTGCTGTGCGTCCCAGCCGGAATCGCGGCCGGACAGCACTTCGGCCACGCCGCGCGACTGCACGTACATCACCACCGGTGCCATCAGTGCCGCCAATACGGTTTCCACCAGCATCGAGACGAACGCGCGGATCGCACCACCGCAGCCGCGGCGGTCGACCGGGTCCAGCAGCATCGCCAGGTAACCCAGCACCTTGGGCAGCAGCAGCACCGCCATGGTCGCCGCGAACAGGCGCACCACCTGTTCCTCGTCCTGGGCCCGCCAGTACACGCTCGGCGACAGGTGCAGCAGGGCGTTGAAATCGATGCCTTCCTGGAACAACGGGATGGCGATGCCGATCAGCATCAGCATCGCCCACATCGGCGCGGTGAAGTAATGACCGATGCCGATCAGCATGTGCATGCGGCTGATCCAGTGCAGGCCGCGGCTGCCGACCACCTTGCCGTGCTGCAGGTTGCCCTGGCACCAGCGGCGGTCGCGCACCAGCAGATCGGTCAGCGTCGGCGGACCTTCTTCATAGCTGCCCCCCAGGTACGGCACCATGTGCGCGGCCCAGCCGCCCCGACGCATCAGCGCCGCTTCGACGAAGTCATGGCTGAGGACGTGGCCACCGAACGGCTTGCGCCCCGGCAGCGCCGGCAGCCCGGCCTGATCGGCAAAGGCGCGGGTGCGGATGATGGCGTTGTGCCCCCAGTAATTGCTCTCGGCACCGTGCCACCAGGCCACACCGCGGGCGATCACCGGACCGTACACGCGGCCGCCGAACTGCTGCATGCGCGCGAACAGGGTGCGCCCACCGATCACCGACGGCAGGGTCTGGATCAGGCCGACATCGGCGTTGTGTTCCATGCCCGCGACCAGGCGCACGATGCTGTCGCCGGTCATCAGGCTGTCGGCGTCGAGGATCAGCATCTGCGGGTAGGCGCCGCCGAAGCGACGGACCCAGTCGGCGATGTTGCCGGCCTTGCGCCCGCTGTTGTCGCCACGGCGGCGGTAGAACAGCCGCGCCTGGCCATCGGTCACGCGCTCGCGCAGTTCGGCGAACACCTGCTCCTCGGCCCGTGCGATGTCTTCGCGGCGGGTATCACTGAGCACAAAGAAGTCGAACCGGTCGAGCTGGCCGGTGGCGGCCACCGACTCGTAGATCGCCTGCAGGCCGGCCAGCAGCCGGCGCGGGTCTTCGTTGTAGGTCGGCATCAGCAGCGCGGTGCGGCTGTGAACCGCCGGCAGCGGCTTGTCCGGGTCGATGCCGAGGCGGTAACCCCGGTCGAACACGGCAGTCAGGAAGCCGGCCACTGCACTGGCGAAAGACAGCGCGATCCAGGCAAACAGGCCGACAAACAGGACCAGCAGGCAGGCTTCGAGCACGCTGATGCCATTGGCCGACAGCACCCGCCACATCATCCGGGTGGCGATGGCGGTCATCGCCAGCGTGCCGCCGAAGATGTAGAACCGGCGCAGGCCGATCAGTCGCGGCGAGGTGCGGTGGCGGCGAACCTTCAGTTGGCCTTCGCGCAGGGTCTGCTCGGGCATCTGCAACGGCGATTCGGCCGGCAGCAGCGTCCAGCCGGCATCACGCCGGGACGTATCTGCTTCCGCATGGATGGTCTGCACCCCCATTGCCGCCTACTCCGCGCAGTCGGCACGGCCGGCCATCCCGGCCGGGCTGCATGCACCAAGGTTCCCGGCGCGCTTTCCCGGCGCCCGCACTTGTCCTGGCTGCGTCGGCCTCACGCCACGCAGTCGCTGTCTGTCACTACCGGAACCCACACGATCTCCAACGGGGCGGAATCGAAAATGCGGCTCAGTCTAGGGCGCCGGATGTAAGCCGAGTGCGAAGGTCTACGCCGGGATTTATCCCCATTCAGCAAACAGCAGGCGAGTGCCGGGGCGTGGGTACGGATGTCACTTGGTCGCCCCAGGTACTGGATCGTAACAAACGCGAACGGTTATCATTTCATTAACCAGGCAGGTCACCGTCTTCCGCACGGCCGAGACCCACCCAGCTGCGCCGGTTCGAGCCGCGCGCCCAACGACCCATGGAAGGGGGGCCTGCCTGCTTGTCTGCTTGCGCCCGTTGCTTCCATCCGGTCCCCCTCATCCGATGGAAGCCGTCATGTCCCAGCTGTTCCGTTCCCGTTCCGCGCGCCTGCCGCGCACCCGCCTGGCCAGTGCCCTGGCCACCGCCTGCCTGCTGGCCCTGCCCGGCCTGGCCGCCGCAGAGGCCAGCGCCGATGCCTCCACCAAGGATCTGGATACCGTGGTGGTCACCGCCTCGGGCAACCAGCAATGGATCAAGGATGCGCCGGCCAGCATCAGCGTGATCAGCCGCGAGGACATCGAGCGCCAGCCGGTGCACGACCTGGCCACCCTGCTCAGCCGCGTGCCGGGCGTGACCGGTGGCCTCAGTGCGGTCGGCGAGCAGTCCAAGATCAAGCTGCGCGGCATGCCGTCCAATTACACGCTGGTGCTGGTGGACGGCAAGCGCATGGGCAGCTCGGCCTCGACCAACTACCGCCCCGACCTCGGCCGCCAGGATCTGAACTGGATCTCGCCCGACCAGATCGAGCGCATCGAAGTGGTGCGCGGACCGATGTCGTCGCTGTACGGCTCCGACGCCATGGGCGGCGTGATCAACATCATCACCCGGCGCATCGGCGATGACTGGAGCGGCAGCGCAACGCACAGCTATACCCGCCCCGGCGATGACAAGCGCGGTGATACCCAGCAGATCGGTGCGACCTTCTCCGGCCCGCTCGGCGAACGCTTCGGCCTGCGTATCGGTGCCAACAGCATGCGCCGCGACTCGGACCAGTCCAACGGTGGTGTCTACGGCAACGCCTACGCCGGCGAGAAGGACCGCAACGTCGACGCGCTGCTGCAGTGGAAGCTCAGCGATGCGCAGGAACTGTCGCTGGAAGCCGGCCATGGCGTGCAGCAGGCCTTCATCGATGCCTCTCTGGAGAAGCAGGACGAAGGCGCCTGGGGTGCCAGCGAACTCAAGCGTAGTTCGCTGGCGCTCAACCACGACGGCAAGTGGAGCTTCGGCAACTCGAAGATCAGTGCGTACTGGACCGAGTACAAGAACGACATCGGTGCCACAGGCCGCTCCGAAGCCACCGATACGATCATCGAGGGCAGCCTGACCACGCCCTTCACCCTGGGGGTTGAACACCAGTTCGCCGTGGGCGGCCAATGGAAGCGCCAGGAACTGACCAACACCGACACCATCGGCCGCGCGCCGATCGACTATGCCGGCAATGCCGTCAGCGGCTCCGATCTGGAAGTGGATACCTGGGCCCTGTTCGTCGAAGACGAACTGAAGCTGCACCGCACCTTGGCGCTGACCCTCGGCGCACGCCTGGATCACCATGAGAAGTTCGGCGGCCACGTCAGCCCGCGTGCCTACCTGGTCTGGCATCCGGCCGAGCAATGGACCATCCGCGGTGGCGTTTCCAAAGGCTTCCGCGCACCCAGCCTGACCGAGAATTCGGCCACCGCCGCCACCCAGTCCGGCGGCCGAGGCTGCACCTCGCTGATCCCGCTGGGCTATACCCGCGGCGGCTGCTACATGGCCGGCAACCCGGACCTGGACCCGGAAACCAGCACCAACCGCGAGATCGGCATCAGCTTCGACAACGACCTGGTCGATGCGGGCCTGACCTACTTCCATACCGACTTCAGGAACAAGATCGAGTACGCGCCCCTGGGCAACTTCAACGGCATCTGGTGGACGCGCATGAGCAACGTGCAGCGCGCACGCACCAGCGGCATGGAAGGCAACCTCAATTTCCGCTTCGGCGAGCACTGGCGCTGGCGCACCTCGGCGACCTGGATGAAGGAAGCCAAGAACCTGACCACCGGCCGCAACCTGATCGATACTCCGGAATTCTCTGGCTATTCGTCGCTGGACTGGACGCCCAGTACGGTGTTTTCCAGCAGCCTGTCGGCGCAGTACACCGGCAAGCAGACCGGCACGGCGACGACCTTCCTCAAGGCCTACACGTTGTATGACCTGACCGCGGCCTGGAACGTCAACGAGGTACTGACCCTGCGTGGCGGCGTCAGCAACCTGGCCGACAAGAAGCTGTATGCCGAAGGCTCCACCGACTACTTCGTGGCCGGGCGCAGCTACTTCATGAGCATGACCGCGCGGTTCTGACCGGCCGCGCGCGCCGCGATCGCGCTGGCAGCACGCCAGCGCGATCGGCGGTGTTGCGGATTACTCGCTTTCCAGCGCCGCCGCGGCCGCGTTCTGCGTAGCGGCCGTGCGTGCACGGTCCATCGCTACCGCCAGTTGCTGGCGTGCGAGCAGTTGTTGAGCCTGCACCACTTCAGGTGTCGGCAGGAGCACCGGTCCCGGTGCGTTTTCCGGTGTAGCAGGTGTGGTCATGCAACCTCCATGGACATCCCGCCGCCACCCGGGTTCAGCTGGGGCAGCAGCGGAACTGCGCACCCTATCCTAAAAACAAGGCGGATGGGTGACGGTGCGGCGCCCCGCCGCACCACAACGAACAAGGCGGGCGTCACATTTTTGACGCCGAAGCTTGGATCCTGAATAGGACTTGTCCTATCATGAAAACGTTTTCCAACAGGGATGTTTCCCATGAATACCACTGACCTGTCCCAGTTCAGCCCGAAGTGGCAGTTCCGCTTCAACTTCTTCCGCCAGCACGGCGCCCCCAAGAATCCCGGCTTCAAGCAGGCCTGGAAGGCGCTGTCCTTCGGCGACCGCCTGAAGATCAACCTGAACTTCTTTGCGTTGTTCTTCGGCGCCATCTACCTGTTGATCCTGGGCATGTGGCGCAAGGCACTGGTGTTGATCGGCATCAACATCGTGCTCGCCATCATCACCATGTTCCTTCCGGACGTGGTGGGGCGCATGCTGTTCATCGCCATGAACCTGCTCGTCGCCTCCAGCACCAACTACAGCTACTACCTGGAGAAGGTGGAAGGACGCACCAGCTGGAACCCGTTTGAAGGCATGTTCTGAGCCCTCAGAACTGCGCAGGGATGCGCGGCAAGGATGCAATCGACGCCCGGCCCCCGCCGGGCGTCTTCGTTTGCGGGATCAGGCCGCGCGGCGAGCCGTGGCCACCGGCTCGGCCTGCAGGCGGAAGCGCGAGACCGCCACCGCCAGCTGCTCGGCCTGTTCTTCCATCGCACGCGCGGCGGCACTGGCTTCCTCCACCAGCGCGGCGTTCTGCTGGGTGGTCTCGTCCATCTGCACCACGGTCTGGTTGACCTGCTCGATGCCCGCCGACTGCTCGCGAGAGGCCGCCGAGATCTCGGCCATGATCTCGTTCACTCGACCGACCTGGCCAACGATTTCCTGCATGGTGCGGCCCGCGCCGTGCACCAGCTGCGCACCGGCACCGACCTGCGCCACCGAGGCGTCGATCAGCTCCTTGATCTCCTTCGCCGCACCTGCCGAGCGCTGGGCCAGCGCGCGCACTTCGCTGGCGACCACGGCGAATCCACGTCCCTGTTCGCCGGCACGCGCCGCTTCCACCGCCGCGTTCAGCGCCAGGATGTTGGTCTGGAACGCGATGCCGTCGATCACCGAAATGATCTCCGCAATGCGCTGCGACGAGGCCTCGATCTGCTCCATGGTCTGCACCACCTGGCTGACCACCTGCCCGCCTTCGCTGGCCACACCCGCTGCGGAGCCGGCCAGGGTGTTGGCCTGCAGCGCGTGGTCGGCATTCTGGCGCACCGTGGAGGTCAGCTCCTCCATCGAGGCCGCGGTCTCTTCCAGGTTCGCTGCCTGCTGCTCGGTACGGCGCGACAGGTCACTGTTGCCCGCGGCAATCTCACCCGCCGCCAGGCGGATGCTGGCCGCCGACTGCTGGATCTGGCCGACGATCTGGGTCAGCTGCTGCACGGTGCTGTTGGCATCGTCGCGCATCACCGCGAACACACCGTGGAAGTCGCCGTGCATGCGTGCGCTGAGATCGCCTGCGGCGATCGCGCGCAGCAGCGTCGACAGCTCGGCCAGGTTGTGGTCGCTGACCTGCATCATGGTGTTGAGGGTTTCCACCATGCGGCGGAAGTCGTGGTCGAAGCGCAGCGTGTCGCCGCGCACCGCGAAGTCGCCGGCGGCGGCGGCGGCGGCCAGCTGCTGGATCTGATCGTTGATCGCCGCCAGGTTCCTCTTGGTGGTGGCCATCGCAGCGGTGAACACCGCCTTCTCGCCCGGCAGCGCTTCCATGTCCACGCTCAGGTCACCCACCGCATAACGCTGCATCACCTCGACCAGGCGCTGGGTGACGGCGTTGCTGGAGGCCACCAGCTGGTTGCTGTCGGCCACCATCCGGCCGTACTCGCCCGGGAACGCCGCGGCGTCCATGCGGTAGCTGATTTCGCCGGCGTCATGGCGACGCGCCATCACCGCCTGCGCCGCCATCACCGACTGCAGCTGACCCCGCATGCCCTGCATCGCGTCCAGCAGGCGGCCCACTTCGTCGTTGCTGCGTGCCGGCAGGGTGCTGTCCAGCTTGCCTGCGGCGACGTCGCCGGCCACGCGCACGGCTTCGGCCAGTGGGCGGATCGCCAACCGGCGCAGCAGCACATAGACACCCACACTCAGCGTCAGCGCGGCTACCACGCCAACCAGCAGGGTCAGCCACAGCAGCTGGCGCGCCTCGGCCACGATCACCGCGTGTGGCATCACCACGCCCAGCGCGAAGCGCTGCGGCGCGTCGCCCACGCGCAGCGGCACGTACACGCGCACGTTGCCTGCCGCATCCGGAGTGAAGGCTTCGAACCGGCGGTCGGCGGCGATGTCGGCCAGCATGCTGCGGGTCAATGCGTCGTTGCGCGGCTTGCCGATCTCGGCGGCGTTCGCCGAGGCCAGCACCACACCGTTCGGCGAGAGCAGTTCAACGCGCCCGGCGCCCATCGGCTTCAGCGTGGCCAGGTGCTTCTGCAGCGCCGCCAGCGAGAAGTCCACGGTAAACACACCGAGGAACGTGCCGTTTTCGATGATCGGCGTGCTCAGCGTGCTCATCAGCACCTGCTGGCCGGCGATGTCGTAGGCATAAGGTTCACTGACCTTGGGCAGCTTGTCGCGGCTGGGCACCACGTACCAGTCGGCCGAGCCGTCAGCGGCTTCGGTGTAGTCGGTCATGGTCGACTGCTGTGGCTTGCCGTCATGCCAGGCCCAGTAGCTCATGTAGCGGCCACTGGCATCGTGCATCTCGGCATTGGCGAACTCGGCATCCTTGCCATCGAAGGCGTCGGCTTCCCACATGGTGCTCTTCCCCAGCCATTCCGGGTGGGTACGCAGCTGCTCACCGAGCACGGCCGCCAGGCTGGCGCGATCAGGCGCGTCACCCCGCGCACGCTGGGCGAGCACGGCCTCGACCATGGCGTCGTTGCTTGCAAAGGCGGTGCCCAGATCCGCCGCGACCTGGCGGGCTTCGGCGGTGGCTTCGCTGGCCATGGTCTGGCGCGAGGCATCGATCAGGCTGGCGCTGGCCTGGCGGTAGATCAGGAACGCGGTCAGGCCGAAGCACAGCAGCGCGATCGCAGCGGTGCCCAGCATCAGCTTGTGGGCGATGCTGCCCGGGCGGCGGGCAGCGGCGGAACGGGGAGAATGCATGGAAGGGTCCGCAAGGCAGTTCAGGACGACCGGCACCGCGAGGGCACCGCGCAGGTGCGCGATCCGTCGCGCAGGCCACCGGCCGCCGGGACCCGCCCGGCGCAGGAAGCGCACCGGGTTAGCGGCCGCCTGCGAACGAGGTTGAGACGCTCCGCCTGCACATTCCTGAACCTGCTCAGGGTCGGGTCAGGAACCCGCCCCGTTCCGTCCTATTCGGCAACCCGATCCTTGATCCACTGCGCCCGAGGCAACACCTCGATGCTGCCAGCCGCGTACTGCTGCAGCACGTCGTCCGGGCCGAAGCGCGGCTGCCAGCCCAGTGTGCTGCGCATCAGTGCACTGTCGTAGACGCGGTCGATGCTCAACGGCAGCGGCCAGCCGCGGCGCTCGAACTCGGCCAGCAGCAGCGGGGCGCGGCGTGCCAGCACCCGGCGGGGCTGGGTCGCCAGTTCCAGGCAATCCTCGCGCAGGAACGGTGTCGGTGCGCAGGCAATATAGCGTGCGAAGGCAGCGCCCTCATCGTGCAGCAGCGCGGCATGTGCACTGGCCACGTCGCGCGCGTCGATGCCGCGGTGCAGGCGGAACATCGCCATCCGCTCCGGTGGCTCGGGGAAGCAGCGGGCCATGCGCAGCACGCGCACGCTGAAGCCCGGTGCCGCAGCGGCTTCGGCCAACGCCTCTGCCTGCAGCTTGCTGCGATGGTAGATCGTGCGCGGCAACGGCTCGGTATCTTCATCGATCCAGCGGCATCCGCCCGCCACTACCGCATGGCCATACAGCGCCGTGGTGCTGGTCAGCACGAAGCGGCGTGCACCGGCCTCGCGGGCAGCCTGCAACAGGTGTGCGGTCGCCTCCACATTGATCTGCTGGAATACCGCATCCGGCACCAGGCCGACATGAGGTGCGTGCAGGGCGGCGGTATGGATCACCGCATCGACCCCCTGCACCGCCCGCGTCACGGCCTGACGATCGGTGACATCGGCAATGATGCGGGTGGTGGCAAATGGGCTGCGATCCAGCCCCACCACTTCGTGGGCCGCCGCCAGCGCGCCGAAGATCGCACGCCCGATCCGCCCGGAACTGCCGGTCAACAGAATCTTCATTGAGTCCATTCACTCGAAGCGCCCGGGAACTACCGGGATGCTTCGATTCTAGGCACGCTGCATGTCGTCTGCGATAGGGCGCGGTTGCAATTGTGCGTTCATTTTGGCGATGCCGATCGGGCCAGCAGCTGCCGGGCGACGAACAGCGGATCGTCACCGCCTGCCGCATCAGGCGTGACCCCGGTACCTTCCCAGTTGGTTCCGGTACGAAGGTTGATCGGCTGCCGGTCGGGAATGCTGATCTGATAGCCATCCGGCAGCAGCACAGGATCATCGAACATATGTGCCGCGCCGCCACTTCGACTCCCAACGACACGTGCCCGCCCCTGCGCCTGCAGCGAGTACGCGACGAATTCGGCGGCCGAGCCGGTGCGGCGGTCGATCAGCACCACCAGCGGCTTCAGGTACAGCCCCAGGCTCGCCGGTGGCAACGGTACCGGACTGCGTTGGCCACGTTGTTGCAGTGACTGCACCTGGGTGATCTCCGCCGCCAGCAGGGTCCGCACCAGCAGGTCCGCACTGCCGTCATCACCCCCCCCGTTCTGGCGCAGATCGAGCACCAGGCCATCGGTGTCGGCCAGCAGGGTGAAGGCCGCGGCCAGTTTCGGCCGGGCCAGATCGAGCGGATAGAAGGTGCTCAGGCGCAGGTAGCCGATGTTGCCTTCCAGCACCCGCACCTCGCGCACGCCCGCACCATTGCTGCGTGCATCCGCGCGCCAGGCCATCAGCCAGTCGTCCTGGTCGGCGCTGGCATCCACCCGCTCGACATGGAAGTGGCCATCGAACACGTCCAGGTCCTGGTTCAGGCGTGCGCTGAACGCCTTGGGGTCCGCGCAGCTGTCCGCATAGCGCTGCTGGGCGGACCAGCCGCGCACCACCTCGGCAATGCGCGCGCCTTCGGCCACGTCCAGGTACTGCGCCTGTATCGCCTTGGCCGCCGCCTGCAGCACCGCGTCCTGGGCCGGGCAGGACGCCGCCAGCAGCGCGCCCAGCATCCACGAAACCACCATGACCGCACTCCACGTTGATGATATGTAAGTGCTTATATATCATCGCGACCATGGATCTCCAACATGCCTCCCTGGGAACGCTGCTGCGGGCCCTGCTCGACCAGCTCGACCCGGCGGTCGAGCAGGCCTACCGCGACCTGAAGCTGGACTACCGGCCGCGCTACACCCCGGTGCTGCGCACGCTGATGGCGCAGGGCCCCTGCCGCATCAAGGACCTCGCAGTGGCCTGCGGGCTCAGCCATTCGGCACTCAGCCAGACGGTTTCAGCAATGGTGCGCGACGGCTGGCTGCACGCTGCGGTCGGTGAAGACAGCCGTGAGCGCATCCTGCAGTTGAGCCCGCGCGCACTGCAGGCGCTGCCGGCGCTGCAGGCGCAGTGGCAGGCCACGGCTCGCGCGGCGCGCAGCCTCGATGCCGATCTTGGACAGTCGTTGGAGCAGGTGCTGCGCGACGCACTGCAGGCGCTTGAGCAGCGGCCGTTCGCGCAGCGACTGCGCGACACACCCCAGCGCTGAGGCGCCTACTGTTCGGCTGCCATCTCGATTTCACTGAGGAAGGTCCAGCTGCCATTGGCCAACCGCAGCTCCAGCGTGCGGCACTGCGCGGCCAGCGGCGCGGCATTGCCCAGCACGTATTCCTCTTCGGTCGAACCGCTCAGCCCGGCCTGGGTGAATGGCGCCGACAGCACGCCGATGCGGGTTGCGGCAGAGCCCGGCTCAGCGCACATCACCTCCACCGACGTCGGCGTGACGATGCCCCAGGCCGGGCGGGTCATCGTGTGCAGGCCGATCCAGTCAACCCGCCGGCGCTGGCCGAGGTCGATGGTGATGCTGACATTGCCGTGCACGCCCACCCAGCCGGCATCCATCGGGTTGCGCGGATCCCCCACCCGGCGATCGAACAGTTCATGCCCGGTGCTGTCGGGATAGTTTGCGTCCGGCGCCGTGCTGTAGCTGTAGGTGGTCTGCACCGGATCGACACTGTAGGACGCACCGAGGCCATACAACCCGCGATAGGTGTTCATCATCCGCGGCGATTCGCCATAGCCCTGGCCGGGGCCGACCATCTCGGACATGTGGTACTGGTTGAGCCAGGCAACGCGCTTGCCGGCCGAACGCGCACTCCACAACTGCTGGTTGATGCGCTGCACCGACGCGGAGCGATAGGCACCGGACAGCCCGTTGCCGGTGTCCAGGAACAAGGGGCTGCCATGGTTGAACAGTTCGATGTCGGCCCACAGGCCGCTGGCACCCAGCGCCGCCGACAGCGCCTCGTAGTACGCCTCGGTGGAATGACCCGCGCGATCCCACTGGAACAATCGGGCATGCGAGGCAGCACCGATGCCGTCCTGCCAGATCTGCACGTCCACGCCGGTGGCTGTACGGAACTGTGCAGCAGCCCGGCCCACGCTGGCCGGATCCACGCTGGATGACGCCAGGTAGGGTGCCACCATCACCGGCCGCGAGGGTGTACTGCCTTTGAGCGCCGTCACGATCGCGCGATAGAACGACGCGCGATCAATCGGCACCTGTGCCGGCTCGTCGGTGATGTACCAGCCGGCGAACGCCGGATGCGATCCGTACTGCTGGCCAAGCTGCGCCAGCGACTGCGCCGCATCCTGTGCCACGGCCGTTGCATTCTGGCCCTGCCAGAAGGTGGCGCACTGCCCCGAACTGTAGGTGGTGCCCACCACGACCTTCATGCCGCGCGCGGCTGCCGCATCGAGCACGGTGCCGAGCTTGCCGGGAAAGCCGGCAATCCATTCGAAATCCTGCACACCGCTGGCGCATCCCACGCCGGCACGGGTGGCACGCACCTGACCGAGGATGATCGTGTCGTTGCCGAGGTCCTGCAGTTCATCCAGGAACAGCGGCAATTGCGCGGCTGGCAGCTGTTCGTCGGTGGCCGAATAGCCGACGTGAACAAAGCTGCCGGACAACAGGGGGCTGGCTGCATGGACGGGGGCGATACAGGCCAGCAATGCGATCAATCCAATCCTGTTCATGTTCTACGTCCCTGTGGTGGCCAGGCAAGTGGCGTTGTCGCGCATGCTATCAACAGCGGCGGTGACCGCATCACCATCATCGGCAACGCTGCGCGACCGCCGACATCAGCTGCCGCTGCAGCAGCGCACATGCAAAGTCGATTCAAGCGGTTGATTCATTCATCTGCGTGATCGAGCCTGCGCGCTCCTTCCCCTGGAGTACCTCTCATGCGCACGCCGCCCGCACCGCTCAGCCTGATGGAACGCGACCGCCGCTGGGCGCTGGCCCGCGACATCATGGCCGGTGAGTGCCTCGATGCCCTGGTTGTACATGGCGACCGGGAAGCCGCCGCGCCCGCCGGCTTCTCGCCAGACTGCTACTTCACCAATGACCGGCCCGGCTCGATCGTGGTGTTCGTCGGCGACCAGCCCCCCCGGGTGTTCACCTTTGCCTCGCTGATGATTGCCGACCACCTGCAGGCCGGCCTGCGCGGCGATCTGCAATGGATCGCACCCGAACAGCTGTGGGTGGGCAAATCCGGGCAGGAGGTGGGCCGCTGGCTGCAGCAGTGTGGCCTGCACTCGGCACGTATCGGCGTGCTGGGGCTGGAGCCGTATCCGCCGTTCTACTTCGACGGCGCGATGCCTGCGCGCACCCTGCAGGGCATGCAGGCGGCAGTGCCGGGCGCGGAATTCGTACCGGTGTATCGTGCGTTCTTCCAGCGCGCCTCGGTCAAGAGTCAGGAGGAACTGGCGCTGATCGCGCATGCCGCCTGGATCGGTGAATCCATGAGCGAGGCGCTGCGTGCCACCGCTCGCCCCGGTGTTTCCGAAGCCGAACTGGTTGCCGCAGTGACCGCCACTTGTTTCTCGCTGGGAGGCTATACCGCCGAGGTGCTGCTCGGCTCGGGTCCCGAGTATGTAGGCTGGGGACCGCCCGCCTGGCAGTACCGTGCACAGCCGCCGCGCATTCTGCGCGATGGTGACCTGGTGTTGTCGGAGATCTTCGCACTGTACGGGCTGATGGAAACACAGCATCAGGCCGCGGTTGCCATCGGCGAGGTACACGACGACATCCATCGCGCCGCCGCTGTCGCCCGCAGCAGCTACGAAGCGGGCCTGTCTGCACTGCGCGTGGGCAATACCTTCGGCGACGTCGTCGACGCGATGGAAGCGCCCCTGCTGGAGGCGGGGGGTTGGCACGTGCATCCGTTGGTCCACAGCCTCAACCCCTATGGACCGGTTGGCTTTGGCCGTGCGCCGGGCATCGAAGCGCTGCCGGAGGCCGCGCGCTATGCGCACATCGCGCCGCTGCCGACTGTCGGGCGCGAACTGCCCCTGCAGGCCGGCATGTGCTTCGCCTTCGAACCGAACTGTGCATTCGGCCGGCACATGGCCAACATCGGCGGTACGGTCATCGTCGGCACGGATGCGGGTACCGCGCTGAATGAAAACTCGACACGGTTGATGCAGGCCGATGCCTGAGTTCATCGCCCACCTGCAGACACCGGCACGGCGGCGCGCGGCCGAGACGCGCAGCGGGCAGACCCGAGCCCGACTGCTGCACGCGGGGCTGCAGCTGTTCAGCGCGTTCGGCGTGGAGGGCGTGCGTACCCGCCAGCTGGTGGACATGGCTGGCTGCAGCCAATCGGCCATCCCATATCACTTCGGCGGCAAGCAGGAATTGTATGCCGCAGTGCTGCAGCGCTGTGCCCAATCCATTGCCGAACGACTGCCGCTGCCGGCAGCACCGCCGACTGGCGTGCGGCAGGCCGCGCAGCAGCTGCAGCAATTGATGCAGGTATTTGTCCATGCCTTGCTGTCGGCACCGGATGCGGGGCCACGCACGCTGCTGTTGGCGCGCGAACAGATCCAACCGACGGCCGCGTTCGCCAGCGCCCACCGTACGCTGTTCGAACCCCTGCACACCACGTTGGCCGCGTGCGTGGCGTGCCTGCGTGGCAGCGAACCAACCAGCGTCGAGACGCTGCTGCGTACCCACGCCCTGCTCGGGCAGGCGATCGTCTTCGCCGTCTCCCATGGGGCTCTGCAGGCCAGATTGAACCAGGGAGCACCCTTGGCAGACGTGGAGACGATCGCGGCGGTGGTCAGTGGCATGGCATTGGCTGCAGCGAAGGCAGCGCCCACCTGAATGGCTACGTGATCGGTCCCGTGCGCAGGGCGCGTGAAAACCGTGGCGAAGATGGCGACCTGGACTTAGCGTGCGATGGCCAAGCATGGAGGCCGTCGTCTACGAAGGCGACGCCCACACCGCAGGAGATTTCACATGACTGAGCAGAACCCGCGCAGCTCCAACCGGGGCTTCGCATCAATGGACCAGGCCAAGCAGCGCGCGATCGCTGCCAAGGGCGGGCGTGCAGCACATGCGTCCGGCAATGCGCATGAGTTCAGTCCGGCCGAAGCGCGTGTCGCAGGCCGCAAGGGCGGCGAGGCGATCAGCCGCAACCGCCAGCACATGGCCGCGATCGGTCGTGAAGGTGGGCACGCTCGCCACGCCAATGCGCGCCAGCAGCAACAGCAGCCACACGAGATCGAACGCACGGCAGAGGGCCCGCAACGCCAGCAGGGCTGAACGCTGCGCGTCAGGCCGGTGCGCGCTGGCGATACAGACCCAGCGCAGCAAGCAGGACCAGCGCACCGGCCACAGCCATCGCCCAGCCGAAACCACTGGTCATCGCACTGCGATACCACGCCAGTGTCTGCGGCGTGGCGTGCATCGAGCTTGGTTGCAGGATGAGTTCGCGCGCCTGTGCCACCAGCCCCCGCTGCCCGGCCGCCTGCGCGGAAACGGCGAAGTGCTGCACGGCGCGCTGGCCCATCAAGCTGCCCAGCAGCGCGATGCCCAGGCTCATGCCTGCCTGGCGTAACGCGTTCATCGTGGCTGAGGCGATACCCGCGCGCTCGACCGGCGCGCTGGCCATGACCGCCATGCCGGTCGCCGGCACTGCCAGCCCCATGCCAATGCCAAGCAGCACCAGCACAGCGCTGGCAAAAGCACGCGACGTAGCCGGTTCGAACGTGGCCATCGCGCACAGCGCTATCCCGGCCAGGGCGTAGCCCAGCACCAGCGCGGCATGCAGCCCGAGGTGGGCGACCAGACGACCGAACAACAGCGAGACGACCCCCATCAACAGGAACTGCGGAGCCAGCTGGGAGCCGGCCTGCGCAGCGCTGTAGCCCTGCGCCTGCTGGAAGAACAGCGACAGGAAGAACAGGCTGGCATAGGCAGTGAAGCCCAGCACGAACGATGCCAGGTTGAACATGCCGAAGCGGCGGTCGGCAAACAGGTCCAGCGGCAGCAATGGGCGTACAACCCGGCGTTCAACGATGCCGAACAGGATCAGTCCGGCGGCTGCGACGCCCAGCGCCAGCAGGGTCACCGGCGCCAGCAGGCCGTGCTCGCCGATCGCGATCAGGCCATAGCTCAGCGCACCCAGCGCGACGATGCTGAGCAGCTGCCCGGCGGGGTCCAGTGCGGCGTGCTGCGGATGCCGCCGCTCCGGAATTCCCCAGACGCCCAGCGCCAGCGCGAGCAGGCCCAACGGCAGGTTGATCAGGAAGATGCTGGGCCATCCGGCGCGCTGCACCAGCACGCCGCCCAGCAGCGGGCCAAGCACCAGGGCCAGCGCACTGAACGCGGACCAGCCACCGATCGCACGTGCACGTTGGCGCGCATCGGGAAACGCATGGCTGAGGATCGGCATTGCGGCGGGAATCAACAATGCGCCCGCGATGCCCTGCACTGCGCGCCCGGCCACCAGGGTTCCAAGATTGCCGGCACAAGCGCACAGCAGGGACCCCAGCGTGAAGGTGGCGACGCTGAGCAGCCACATCCGCCGATGACCGTAACGATCCCCAAGCGGCCCCGCCGACAGCATCAACGCCGACAACGCGATCGCGTAGGCGTTGATCACCCATTGCAGGCCGGCCATGTCGGTGTGCAACGCCTGCTGCAGGGTCGGCAGGGCGACGTTGACGATGCTGATGTCCAGCGAGGCGAGGAATGTGCCGAGGTAGGCGGCCAACACCAGGGCCGGACGTTGGAAACGCTGCATGTGTGGATCCCGGGGGAGGACGTGCGCGCATCGTAGCCACTGACTGACCGTCGGTCAATGACCGACGGTCAGTCAATGCCGAAGGACAGCTAGAATGGCCACCGTCGCACCCGGACCTTGCCCACCATGCAGACCCCAGCTGTCGCCAGGCCTCGCACCAAGCCTGCGGAAACCCGCCAGGAAGAACTGATGGACGCCGCGCAGGCACTGTTCCTGTCAAAGGGAGTGGACGCCACCACCATCAGCGACATCGTCGCCGCGGCTGATGTGGCCAAGGGCACCTTCTATACCTACTTCGCCTCGCGCACCGAGATCCTGCAGGCGCTGGCACAACGCTACACGCGGCAGTTCATGGAAGCGGTCGACCAGGCCGTGCAGCAGCACCCCGTAGGCGATGGCGTAGCACGCCTGCGCGCCTGGATCCGCGCCAACATCGAACTTTACGTGCGCACCCATGCACTGCACGATGTGGTGTACGCCAACCATCACCATCATCAGCGCGGCAACGCCGAACGCAACGCAATCCAGCAGCAACTGCTGGGCATCCTCGAAGCGGGCAACGCCGCCGGTCTGTGGCAGCTACCGGCGCCGCAGGTTACCGCCTCGTTGATCTACGCCGGCGTGCACGGCGCTACCGACGACCTGATCGCCACACCGGCACAGGATGCCGATGCGTTCATCGAAGCCGTGCAGGCCGATTGCCTGCGCATGGTCGGCGTGCCACCGGCCGGTGCCAAGCGGCGCTGACGAACCGTCTGTCGCTCAGGTATGGGCGAGGATGTTCAACAACCGCCCGAACGGGTCACGGACGAAGAAGCGACGCACGCCCCAGGGCTCATCGGCCGGGCCATATTCGAGCGGGATGCCGGCCGCGCGCATGCGCTCCAGTACCTGCTGCAGATTGTCCACTTCGATCGACAGATCCGGCACTGCGGTGCCGGAACCCCCTTCACTGGCAAAGCTGACCTGCGCCAGCGCGCTGCCCTCGCCGCCGTGGGTGACGATCCAGCCGTGGTCCATCACTACCGGCATGCCCAGCAGCTCGCCATAGAACACTGCGGCACGCGCAGGATCAGGCGTGGCGATGTTGGCGACGACACGTTTGACGGCCATGTGCAGCGGCTCCGATGCGATTCCCCATCCTCGCCGCTGCGTGCATGGCCTGCAAGCGGGCTGCGCTGAAACAGAAGAGCCCCGTCGGTGACGGGGCTCGTCATCAGTCCTGCATTGCCACTGCTTACACAGCGCCGCAGCGATCCATGACGCAACGATCGTATTCGTACTGGCATTCCATCGCATCACCGCCACCGGACAAACAGGCCTGGTAAGCCTTCCAACAGGGAAGATCGCATGGCGGAATCGGCCCGGCCACAGCAACCGAACCGCTGCAGGCCAAGGCGAACACGGCACCTACGATCATTTTCCTGAAAGTACGCATCGACATCACTCCTTGATAAGCCTGGTGAGCCCAGGCCGGGCCACGGTAGCGGGGTTTCCCGGAGATGGAGTGAACACGCGCGTCACGAAACATTAACCTGTTCATTAAATTTTCTTCACACCACTGGGGGTGATCGGCGCGCTGCGGGGTTAACGGCCTTGTTGTCCGTCAATCAAGGAAGTTGTCCGATGAATCACCCGCTGCACGGCCGTTCGTCCCGCTCCCGTTCTCCGATGCACAGCCGCCTCGCACTGGCGGTCACCAGCACATTGCTGCTTGCCAGCACGTTGCCCGCCATGGCCAACGACTCATTCGAGGTCTGGCAACAACAGCGCCAGTTGCAGGCGGCCTGGGCGCAACCAGGCGTCGGCGCGTCCGCAGCACCGACGGCCACCACGCCAGCGGCGGCCAACACGTCCGTGCTCGGCAACCCCGGCGATGCAGCCAGTTGGCGCAGCGATGAATTCAACGCTGACTGGGGGCTGGGTGCGATGGGGGCCGATTACGCCTATGCACGTGGACTGACCGGCCAGGGCGTACGTCTTGCCCTGTTCGATTCGGGCTCGGCACTGGCCCATCAGGAATTTGCGGGGCGCAATACGTCCAGCATCACCATCGGCGCGGACTGCGCCACGCCAGGCGTGGTGGCCGGTACCGGTGCCTGCGAACAAACCCGTGGCGAGCAGCCAGGCTACAACTACTACGGCCTTGGCCCCGGCGTTCCCGCCGCACTGGCCGCACGCCTGATCGCGGCAGGCCAGCCCTATGGCTTCAGCTACGCCGACCACGGCACCCACGTGTTGGGTACCATCGGTGCCAACCGCGATGGCAAAGGCATGCATGGCGTAGCATTCGGTTCGAACCTGACCGCAGCCCGTGTGTTTGGTGATACCTACTATGAGTGGCGCCTGGATCCGGACAACTTCTATCGTCCGCGCGCGCTATATCGCACCGATCCCGATGACACCGCTACCTTGGATATGTATGCGCAGATCCAGGCGCAGGGCGTGCGCGCCATCAACCACAGCTGGGGTATCTCTACCCGCAACATGACTGCTGCCGCGCTGGATGCACAGTATGCAGCGATCGGTGACGGCTACGGCGTGTATGGCAGCATCTACGCCAACGATGGCGATGCCCCCTCCTCCACCCTCATCCAGGTGTGGTCGGCTGGTAACGGCAGTGGCGCCGTCGCCGGAATCACGGCCGCCATGCCGCGCTGGAAGCCGGAACTTGAACCGTACTGGCTGGCCGTGGCCAACGTCCGCCGGCCCAACGCTGCTGCGGGCGAAACCGACTACGTGATCGATGGCAGTTCCAGCATCTGCGGCGTTGCCGCCAACTGGTGCATCTCGGCACCCGGCACCGACATCCTGAGCACCATTGTGTCCGGTGATATCCAGGGTCGCGTCGAGAACACTTCCGCCTATGTCCGCCTGATCATCGACAGCGAGAACACCCAGTACGTCTATGGCACCAAGACGGGCACGTCGATGGCGGCGCCACACATCACCGGTGCGCTCGGCCTGCTGATGGAGCGCTTCCCCTATCTGGACAACGCCCAGGTCCGCGACGTGTTGCTGACCACCGCACGCGACCTGGGTGCAGCAGGCATCGATCCGATCTACGGCTGGGGCATGGTCGACCTGCGCAAGGCCATCGAAGGCTACGGCTCGCTGCGCGTGGATACCAACGTGGTGATGAACCAGAAGGCCGGTGGCCTGAAGGTCTGGGAAGGCGATGCCTGGGACGACTGGACCAACGACATCGGTGGCCCCGGCAAGCTGACCAAGTCCGGCATCGGCTGGCTGCGCCTGAGCGGTGACAACACTTTCAACGGCGCGGTACTGCAGGACGGTACGCTGGAATTGAATGGCGCCAACACGCTCACGTCTGCGGTCGAGGTCCAGGGTGGCCAGTTCCTGCTCAATGGCAGCCTGGTCTCCACCGCGCTGAACACCACCGGGGGCGTGAGCACGGTCAGCAGCAGCGGCCTGCTGAAGGACAGCAACCTGACCGTCAACGGTGGCGTGGTGTCCTTCAACGGCACGCAGACCGGCGGCACCACCACGGTCGGTGCCAACGGCCTGCTGAAGGGTGTCGGTACGCTCGGCAGCACCCACGTCGACGGCATCATCGCGCCCGGCAATTCGATCGGCACGCTGACCATCAACGGCAACTACGTACAGGGTGCAACCGGCGTCTATGCTGCCGAACTTGCTCCGGGCGGGCGCAGTGACCAGCTGCACGTGACCGGCACCGCCACCCTCGGCGGCACCCTGATCGCACTGCCGGAGCCGGGTACCTACTACCTCGGCGAGCAGTTCAATTTCATCCGCGCCGACGGCGGTGTCAGCGGCCAGTTCGCGAAGACCGACTTCAGCGCGTTCTCGCCGTTCCTGCAGTTCAGCCTGGCTTACGGTGCCAATGGCACCCGCATCGACGTGGCCCGTGGTGCGTCGCTCGCCAGTGCCGCCGCCACGCCGAACCAGCGTGCGGCCGCGGCGGCGGCCGATGGACTGGCAATCAACCAGGGCCTGCCCAAGCCGCTGACCCAACTGTTCCCGCAACAGGTCGGTGGCGTGCTCGATGGCCTCAGCGGCGAGCTGCATCCGGCCACGGCACTGGCCCTGGTCGAGGGCAGCCGCCATGTGCGCGATGCCGCACTGTCACGCCGTGCCGGTGCAGCCGCACCGGGATCCGATACGGGTGATGCCACCGGTGCCTGGGTGCAGGCGCTGGGCGGCAACAGCAAGCTGGATGGCAACAGCAACACCGCGCGCACTGACGCCAACAGCAATGGCCTGCTGGTCGGCATCGACCGCGAGTTCGGTGGCTGGCAGATCGGCGTGCTGGCCGGTACCGGCCGCACCGACGTGAAGCAGCAGGAGCGTCGTGCCAAGTCGAAGATCGACAACACGCACTTCGGCGCCTACGCCAGCCACACCTGGGGCGGGTTCGGCCTGCGCGGTGGCGTGGCATGGAGCCGCAATGAAGTGAAGAGCACGCGTGATGTTGCCTTCGCAGGCTTCAGCGACAGCCTGAGCGCGCGCTACAACGCACATACACGCCAGGCCTTCATCGAAGCGGGCTACCGTTTCGGCAATGCGGAAGGTGGGCTGGAGCCGTACCTGCAGGTCGCCCGCGTGGAAGTGGACCTGAAGCAGATCAACGAGCGTGGCGGCGCGGCGGCACTGCACGGCAAGGTGGACGACACCGGCACCACCATCGCCACCGCTGGTCTCCGCTTCGACAAGGGTCTGAAGGCATCGTTCCAGCAGGACAGCTGGTTGCACCTGCGTGGCGGTGTCGGCTACCGCCGTGCCTCCGGCGACCGCAGCCAGGTGGCCAACCTCGCCTTTGCCAACAGCAGCACCACGTTCGCGGTCGAGGGTGCTCCGATTGCCGACAACGCCGTCGTGGCCGAGCTGGGCCTGGCGGCGTGGCTGACCCCGCGGCAGCAGCTGGAGCTGGGCTACAGCGGTCAGTTCGGCAGTGAAAGCCGCGACCATGGCGCCACTGCACGCTGGTCCGTCCGCTTCTAAACACGTGTTCTCTTGACGGGTTGGGGCGGCCTCGCGGCCGCCCCTTTTTTTGCCCGCCATCCAGCGCTATGTGCGGTGCCGCAGCGCGGCGGTACCTGCCAGGCTGGCAAGTGGCAGCAGCAACCCGTAGGCCACCAGCGGCCACACGGTATCGCCGGGCAGCACCAGGGTAACCAGCGTGCCGATGCCTGCCACGATCAGGCTCTGCACCGCGTAGTACAGAGCCACCGCCGTACCCGACGCATCGGCGAAATCACGCAGCGCGCCGCTTGCGGCCACCGAAACCACCATCACCAGCCCCACCGCGATGCCCCACATGGGCAGCACCACCGCGATGAACGAGGGAGGCCACGCTGCGGCCAACGCCATCAGCAGCACCCCGGCCACCATCACCCACAGGCCGCGCAGGAAGGTACCGCGCACGTTCCAGCGGGCAATGCACACGTGCGCCATCCGCGCCGTGACGATCATCACCAGCGCCACCGTGGCGAAGGCAAGGCTGAACGACAGGGGCGAGTACTGCATGCGCCCGACCAGCAGCCGGGGCGCGACCGAGAAGAACACGAAGAACGTGCCCATGCCCGCACTGAAGCCCAGCGTGTAGACCCAGAACGCGCCGCTGCCGAGGATGCGTCGTACCGCCGGTCGCGACGCGTCATGGCACCGCGGGCGGGTTTCCTGCCAATGCCGTACCGCGCGCATGCCGGCGATCATGCCCAGTGCGCCGAGCAGAACGAAGATCGCGCGCCAGCCAACCGCGCCTGCCAGCAGTGCGCCGAAGATCGGCCCCAGCGCCGGCACGAAGGCCAGCATCGAGGCGAACAGCCCATACAGCGACGCACCTTCGGGCGTATCGGCATACACGTCACGGACGGTGGCAAAGGTCGCCACCAATGCCGCCGACGCCCCCACCGCCTGTACGGTTCGCCAGGCCAGGAATGCTGCGCCGCTGCTGGACATGGCCAGCGCAAACGACGAAAGCGCGAACAGCAACGCCCCCAGCAACAGGACCGGCCGCCGCCCGATGCGGTCGGACAACGGGCCGAACAGCAACTGGCCCAGGCCGAGCACCAGCAGGTAGATGCTCAACGTCAGCTGCACCACCGTCGGTGATGTCTGCAGTGCCCGCGGCATCACCGGCACCACAGGAAGATAGATATCCATGGCCAGCGAGGCCAGGAGGTCGAACGGCGCCATCAGCACAATGGCCGATGGCAACGGGTGGGCCCAACGCGGGGCCTGTCGATTGAACATGGGGAGTCTCCGCCCAGAGTGAATCCGGCGGTGATCCATCCACTTCGCGTGCATCGCAGGGATGATCACCGCAACAACGTCTGCATCGTTGTTGCGGCTCAGCGAACTGTCTGCGGACCGTTCCCGTTGTTCATGATGTCCATCGAATGCGAATGCAGGTGGCGCAAGTGTAGCAATCGTCCACCTGCCGCGCGGCGCTCAGGCCAGGGGCAACATGTCGATGCGCCGGCACGGCGTCTCCTTCACCTGCTCGATCAGCCGTCGCACCACAGGCGAGGTCTCCGCCCGCCGGTACTGCACAGCGATGGTCGAGACGATGGTGGGGCCGGCCAGTGGCAGATAGATCATTCCGGGCAGCACCAGCGTGCGTTGCAGTACCGATGGCACGATCGCCACCGAACCAACGCCGACCGACACCTCGGCCAACACCGCCGCCAGATGCCCGGGCTGGGAACGGATACGTGGAATGAACCCGCCGCGGCGCCCGACTTCCATTGCGCCCACCGGCTGCTCCGGCATGACGAAGCTTTCCCGGGCCAATGACGCCGGCTGTACCGGCGCGCGGGCCTGCGCCAGCGGATGGGTTTCCGGCAGGGCCACGCAGAACTGGTCTTCGACCAGGGTGTGTTCGCCGAAACTGTCGGGTACATCCATCGGAGGCCGGCAGAACACCACATCCACCCGGCCTTCCTGCAGCAGCTGCGGGAGCTCGCCCATCGGCCATTCGCTCACCTGCAGTTCCACGCCCGGGTAGCGGCTGCGGAACCGGCTGAGCTGATCCTGCAACGCACCGGCATACAGCGCCGAGCCGACGTAGCCGATCTCGATCTTGCCGATCTCACCCCGCCCGGCGCGCCGGCCCAGGGTTTCGGCCTGTTCGAATCGGCGCAGCACATCGCGGGCTTCCGCCAGGAACACCTCGCCTGCGGAGGTCAGCAGCACTTCGCGCCGGCCGCGGTCGAACAGGCGCGTGCCGAGGCGACGCTCGATGTCCTGGACCTGCACGCTCAGCGTGGGAGTGGCGATCCCCAGCCGCAGGGCCGCGCGACCGAAGTGCAGTTCCTCGGCCAAGGTGACGAAGTACTCCAGGTGACGGCGTTCCATGGGCGGCATTTCGTTAGGTTCAAGCTAACGTAACCAGAAAACACCGAGAATGAAACAAACACCGATCATTGCTGGAATGGCGGTCCTCCCTTCGTGCGGGTGACCGGTGCCGCCCTCCCCTCCCTCTTCGCCTGCACGGCACAGGCTGCCTGACGCGATCCTGCTGGTGGCCTCGCTGGGCTGCACGATGACCGTGCTGGAGACCAATGCCGTAGCGGTCGCACTGCCCAGCATCGCGCGCGACCTGCACGCCGGATTCGCCGATATCGAGTGGGTGATCAGTGCCTACATCCTGTCCTTCACCTCACTGCTGCTGCCCGCCGGTGCTGTCGCCGACCGCTACGGCCGCCGCCGGGTGCTGCTGATCGGCATCAGCCTGTTCGCCCTCACTTCTCTGCTCTGTGCACTGGCGCCCGGTGCCACCCTGCTCTACCTGGCGCGGGCACTGCAGGGCATCGGTGCTGCTTTCCTGCTGGCGCCCTCGCTGTCGATCATCGGCCACACCTACCACCAGGGGGCCGCCAAAGACACTGCATGGGCGTTCTGGGGCACAGCCATGGGCGTGATGATGGTGCTCTCGCCACTGATCGGCGGCCTGCTGTCCGCGCTCTGGGGCTGGCGCGCGGTGTTCATTGCGATCCTGCCGTTCCTGGGCCTGCTCGGCTACGGCACGCTGCGCTGGATACCCGAGTCGTCCGACAGCGCGGTCCGCCCGCTCGACCCGCCCGGCATCATCACCTTCAGCGTTGCCATCTTCGGCATCGTGTTCTTCCTGGTCGAAGGACTGGCAAAAGGATGGTCATCGGCGCCGGCGCTGAGCGGGCTGGGCCTGGCCATCATCATGGCCGCCGCCTTCGTCATCGTTGAGCGGGCACGGTCACATCCCATGGTCGATCTCGGGCTGCTGGCCAGTCCACGTTTCATCGGCGCACTCATTGCCATGGTCGGCTATTCGGTCAGCGCACAGGTGATGGCGTCGATGCTGCCGCAGTACCTGCAGAACGGCATCGGCCTGGGCGTACTGGCTGCGGGTGCCGGCATGCTCCCGTTCGCTGCGGCGATGCTGCTGTTTCCCAGCGTGGGCCGCCGGCTCGGTCGCCATCTGAACAGTCCGGCGGTGCTGGCGATCGGGCTGTCGATCACTGCCGCGGGCAATGCCGTGGCCGGACTGGCCGCGTGGCAGCATCTGCCCTGGCTGGCATTCGTCGCAATGGTGGTGATCGGTGCCGGCGGCGGCATCCTCAATGGCGAGACATCCAAAGCCATCATCGGCGCGGCACCGCGCGAGCGGGCCGGCATGGCCTCCGGCATCAGCGCGACCACGCGCTTTGTCGGCATCCTGCTCGGATTCACCGTGCTGTCCAGCGCCTTGAGCCTGGGCATCCGCAACGCACTGTCGGCTGTGGTTCCCGCGCGCGAGGTACTGTCGATGGCCGATGCGATCGCTACCGGCACCTTCACCAGTGCGCGCAACATGGCCTTCGCACAGGCGATCTACAGCCACGGATTTGCCAGTGCACTGTGGACGTCGGCCATTGCCGCGCTGCTGGCCAGCCTTGCGGTGTTGCTGCTGGGCCGTAGTCCCGCACAGCGATGACGCTGGAGCGCGGATTACGAAGTTGGCCGGGGCAGCCACGCTGCCCCGACCGTGGCGGCCCCGGGGAGAAGGCCGCCGATGATCGTCAGGCCGCCTTCATGGCGTGCTTGCGCGCCCGCATCACGTTGTGGCATTCCTGCACTTCGGGCAGCAGCTGGGTGACTTCCTGGCGCACGGCCGGCGGCAGTTCGTTGTCCTTCAGCACGTCCTTGAACGCGCCAAGCAGCCGGTCTTCCGACTCTTCCAGCTCGGCCACGTAACCATAGTTGGTGTCGCCGAATGCAGCGCGCACCTTGCCGTAGAACTGCTGCATCGACCCGACCATGGTGCCGTGCTCGGCGGGCTTGCCGCCGCTGGCGGCGACCGAACTGCTCAACGCGGCGACGATGCGGCCCTTGACGCCGGCAATGCGGGTGAACAGGGCCGACAGTTCGGCATCCTTCACCTTGGTCGCAGCTTCTTCGTAGAACGACTTTCCGTCCCGGGCAATCTCGATCAGGTCGTTGAGGCGATGTTCGATGGTGGACTGGGTGCTCATGGAATCGCTCCTGTGTGCTCGATGGTCTATGGAGAATGACAGCGCGAGTGCGTTGCCTTCGGGATCACTGTGGAGGTTTGAATGTGCCGGTTGGGTGAGTACGAATTGATGCATGCATCACCACCCTCAACGCGTCCTGACTCCTTCATCCCATCGCATTTCCGCGTTCACGGCATCTGAGCAGAACGCCCACGATTCACCAGGGCGCGATGACGATGATCAGCGCCACCAGCAGTGCGATGGCAAGCACCAGCAACAGCACATGCCACTGCTTCCACGTGGGTTTTGGTTTACCGGGGGTATTCATCGGATGTCTCCTGGATTCTGTCATCGGCCCGCAGCCAGACTGAAGCAGGGCACCCCCGGTGCGCGTCGCGGTTTCGTGCATGGCTTGTGCATGAACGCTGTATCCAGCGCGCGACGATAACGCGTCCATAACGTAATCGAGTTGTAAACGGAATGTTAGGTTCCTTCCGATTCCGCACAGCGGAGTTTCAGATCGGTTTCCACGCAGCTATGCGGAAACCCATTCAACTGGATTTGGAGAGAGCCAAATGCATTACAAGTACACCCTGCTTTCCCTGGCAGTGGGCACGGCCCTGGCCGCCGCCTGGTCACCGGCCGCGCATGCGCAGGATGACGGCGACAAGACGCCGAAGAACCTCGATCGCATCCAGGTTACCGGCTCTGCCATCCGCAGTGTGGATATCGAAACGCAGCAGCCGATCATCGCCATCACCCGCACGATGATCGAGCAGCAGGGCTTCACCACGATCGCCGACCTGCTGCAGAACCTGACGTCCACGGGCGCGCCGGCGATCTCCCGCGCACGCGCATTGTCGTCTGGTGAAAATGTCGGCGGCTACTACGTCGACATCCGTAATCTGGGCGCCACGCGCACGCTGGTGCTGGTCAATGGCAAGCGCCTCGGTGCGACCACCAGCGGCCTGCAGGATCTCAGCCAGATTCCGATGAGCGCGGTGGAACGCATCGATGTCCTGAAGGACGGCGCCTCCTCGCTGTACGGTTCGGATGCGATCGCTGGCGTGGTCAACATCATCACCCGCAAGAACTACGAAGGGCTGGAAGTGTCCATGCAGCACGGGCAGTTCAGCCAGGGCGATGGCAAGGACAGCACGTTCTCGCTGGTGACCGGCGCCCGTGGAGAACGTGGCGGATACACCCTCGCACTGGAATACCAGAAGTCGGATCCGGTATTTGCCCGCGACCGCGAGTTCTCCCGGTACGGCGGCGCCGGCCCCAATTACCCGGGCGCGGACTGGAGCAACATCAGCCAGAACGGTTCGTGGTGCGACCCGGCGCTCTACAAGTGCAACACCGGTGACGCGGTGTTCAAGACGCTCAACCGTGGCGGCGACCCGAAGAATCCGAACGAATACCACCCGATCACGCCGGCCGAGTTCGCCAACGGCAACGACCAGATGCACCTGCAGACCGGCATCGAGCGTCGCTCGCTGTTCCTCAGCACGGACTACGCGCTGAGCGACCAGATCAAGTTCGCCGCCGACATCGGCTACAACGAGCGCACCACCGACCAGCAGATCGCGGGCTACCCGTACCAGTCGACCAAGTTCGGCACGCCCCTGGACGCAGCCAGCGTATTCAATCCGCTCGACCACGGCATCGCGTTCAATCGCCGCCTGTGGGAAGTGCCGCGCACGACCGAAAGCAAGCTGAAGTCGCTGCGCATTGCACCAAGCCTGTCCGGCTACTTCGAACTGGGCGCCAAGACGTACGACTGGGAAGTCGGTGCGCTGTTCAACCGCAATGAAGTCACAAAAACAGGCCGTGGCGACATGAGCCTGATCGCTTCCCGGCAGGCATTGGGGCCCTCCTACCTCGATGCCAACGGTGTGGCCCGGTGTGGCACGGCGGCATCGCCGGTCACGGGCTGCCTGGCCTGGAATCCTTTGCTGCCATACGGTGTCGCGGGGGCTGGCTCTCTCTCCGATCCCGAACTGCAGCGCTTCTTGTTCCCGACGTTCAACGATACCGGCATCACCAAGACCCGCAGCTATTTCGCCAATATCTCCGGGCCAGTGATCGAACTGCCTGCCGGTGACCTGTCCGTCGCTCTGGGTTACCAATACCGCAAGGAAGAAGGCCGCTTCGTGCCCGACGCCTTTGCCCAGTCGCGCCAGAGCACGGCGCTGGGCGCGTCCACCACCTCGGGTGAGTACAGCCTCAATGAGTTCTTCGCCGAAGTGAACGTGCCGGTGCTGCGTGACCTGCCGTTCGCCAAGGAACTGACCGTGAACCTGGCCACGCGCTATTCCGACTACAGCAATTTCGGCAATACCACCAATTCCAAGGCCAGCTTCGCCTGGCGCCCGATCGAGGAATTGATGATCCGCGGCACCTTCGCCGAAGGCTTCCGCGCACCGAGCATCTCCGACCTGTATGGTGGAATGGGGACCAGCTTCGAAACCTATGTCGATCCCTGCGGCACCGGCGCCACCAACAGCGTCAACGGCAACGCTGCCTGCAACGCTGCCGGCGTCCCGCTGGGCTACCAGCAGCTGAACCAGAGCCTGAAGCCCTGTGCCAGCTATCCGTGTGCCACGCCCGACGAATTCACCACCGGCTCCAACGCGAAGCTGCGACCGGAAGAGTCCAAGAGCAAGACCGTGGGCGTGGTCTGGAGCCCGCGCTGGGTCGATGGCCTGGACATCAACCTCGACTGGTACAGCTACAAGATCACCAACATGATCATCGAGGACAGCGTCGACCGCATCCTGCGTGACTGCTACGTGCTGGGCAATTCCTCGCGCTGTGGCAGCATCAAGCGCGCTGGCGATGGCCACATCACCAGCATGTTCTACGGCCTGGCCAACCTGGGCTCGATGGAAACCGAAGGCTGGGACTTGGGCATCCACTACCGCCTGCCCGAGTTCTCGTTCGGCCGCTTCACCATCGACCTGCAGAACAGCTATGTCTCCAAGTACGACGAGGAGAACCAGAACTCGGCCGGCGACACCATCATGATGGGCCGGATCGGCCGGCCGGGCATCTTCCGCCTGCGCTCGAACCTGGGTGTGAACTGGCAGCTTGGCAACTTCAGCACGCAGTACACGGTGCGCTACTACTCCGGCATGGCCGAAAGCTGCGTGCCGAACCGACCGTGCTCGCTGCCCGATCGCTACGCCTACGGAGAACCGGATGCCCTGCGCAAGGTGGGCTCCAATGCCTTCCATGACATCCAGGTCAGCTACAAGCTGCCGTGGGACGGTACCGTGGCGCTGGGTTCGAACAACGTGTTCAACCACCAGGGCCCGATCATGTTCTCCAAGCCGTCCAGCTCCTTCCCCTACTACGGCGGCTTCGATATCGGCCGCACCGTGTACGTGAAGTACTCCCAGCGCTTCTGACGGGCATGTCCGTGCTCGTGGCCGGCGGAAGGGGAGTCCGCCGGCCACGATGCACACCACCTCCACCCAATCTCCATCGTTTTTCGACGGAATCTCCAAGGTTCCCGGCAACACTTGATGTCATGACGGCTAAGGAGCAGGACCGCATGGATCGCCACGCGCCCCGACGCTGCACACCCGTCTCCAGGTTCACCACTGAGTGTGGCGATGTGGCCGGGTTCCGACCCTCCGGACGCGCCGCCGCCAGGGAAGTACGAGATGACGACGGCAGTTCGCACCGGCCTGACCGACCTGGTCGCTGACGCGCAGCGGTACCTGCGCAGGATTCTCCCCGGGCTGGCCTCGGCAGTGCATCCACTTGCTTCATTGCACGCCATTCCCCACGCAATGGCATCGCGCTACCACCTCGCCGGACTGATGCTGTACGGGGAAACCCCCGCCATGCTCGCCGTGGCCCGCGAGCCCGGCGAATCCAGCACACGTGTGATCCAGGATGTACGCTGCCTGCGCTCTGCTGCGAATGCACTGGTGCTGTACGTCTCGCCCTATCTCACGCCGACCCAGCGCCGCTTCCTGGTCGAGAACCACATCGACTTCGTCGTCCCGCACACCCAGTTGTTCGCGCCCAGCCTGGCCATTGAGTTCCGCGACGACCCTGATCATGAGAAGAAGGCCATCTCGCTGCTGCCTTCGGCGCAGGCCGTGCTGATCCACGTGCTGCTGAGCGGCCAGTCGCGCTGGTGGTCGCCGCGCGAGATCAGTGCTGCCGCCGGCTACACCTCGATGACGGCGTCGCGCCTGTCTGCCGAACTGGTTGGTCGCGGCCTGGTTGAACGCTCCACCGGTGGCCGCGAGCGCTTCCTGAAGCTGGCCGGCAACCGCGACGAGGTCTGGGCCAGGGCGCAGCCGTTCCTGCGTTCCCCCATCCTGAAGGAAGTGGATGTCTGCTGGGGCCCGACCGCCGAGGCGCTCCGCGATGCCGGGCACCCGGCGCCGACGGCGGGCCTCGATGCGCTTGCTGACACGTCACCGCCCGCGATCGGCGGCACCCGCGCGCTGCACATCGATGCGTGGCGGTTGCTGGGTGCACTTCCCATGCCCGGCCCGGACTGCGTCCAGAGCGCACGGCTGCAAATCTGGGCCTATCCGCCGGCATTCACCAGCATCGGCGATGTGGTTGACCCGCTTTCGCTGTATCTCAGCCTGCAGGGCAAACGCGGCCATGATGCAGACGCGCTGGAACAGCGGGTGGAACAGGCGCTGAGCGGGAACACATACCCCGCATGACCGAAGCCCTAGGCGGGCTGCTCGCTCGGCACCGCAGCAGCGCGCCTGGCGCTGTACTCGGCGAATACCACGCCGGACACCGCCAGCAGGCCACCGCCCAGTACCCAGCCACTGAGCGATTCGCCCAGCAGCAGCACGGCCAGCGCGGCGGTCACGATCGGCACCAGGTTGAAGAAGCCAGAGACGCGCGCAGCGCCCAGACGTGAAAGTCCGGTCATCCAGGTCAGCGGCGCCAGGATCGAGGCACAGACCGCCGCGAAGCCGATGCAACCAACGGCGGTCAGATTGCTCACCCCGGTACCGACCAGCAACTGCAGTGGCAGCAGGATCAGCGAGGCCGCCGTGGCCTGCAGGAACAGCGACTCCAGCACCGACAGCGGAATCTTCCAGCGCTGCATCAGCACGTTGTAGGCGGCGAAGGCCAATGCGCCGATCAGCATGATCGCGTCTCCGCGGTTCAGGCCCTGCGCCGCCAACCGTGCCAGGTCGCCCTGCGATACCACCGCCACCACGCCGGCGGTGGAGATCACCGCGCCAAGAATGGAAGTACCACGCACCGGATGGCCCATGAACACGCGTGACAGCGCCAGCGCGATCAACGGAATCAGCGCCTGGATCACCCCCATGTTGGTGGCCGAGGTGAAGTGCGCCGCATGGTAGGCCAGGCACTGGTACATCACCCCACCCAGGCAGCCCAGCACCAGGAAGCGCCCGAGGTTGGCGCGCACGGTCGGCAGATTGCCGCGCAGCCGCGGCAGCGCGAATGGCAGCAGGACCACCGCCGCGACCAGCCAGCGGAAGAAGCCGATATCGATGGGACCGACCGAGCCCGAAGCAAGCTTGGTCACGATGGTGTTCGCGCCCCACAGCAGGCAGGCGAAGATCGGGAAGAGATAGTTCACGCGTGCAGGTGTACGTGGGGGAATGGCCAGCGTACGCTTGGCGTATATTGAGGACATCCCGAAAATGCGCCACCCCGACCCCGGCTTGCGGCAATCGATGGAGCCGATCCCCACCTTCCGCCAGCTGCCCGGCCCGATCTACTTCCGGCAGGGCGCGATGGAGCCCACGGACTGGGGCACGCACAGCCATCCGTGGGGTCAGTTCAACTTCGTCGCGCAGGGGGTGATGGAGATGAAGATCGACGGCGAGTGGATGGTGTCGCCGCCGCACTACGCGATCTGGATTCCAGCAGGAATGGCGCACTATTCACGCAACCGCTCGCAGCTGGCCTACCGCTCGGCCTATCTGTCGGCGGCGCTTTCACGCCGGCTGCCCACGCGTTGCAGTGCGCTGGAAGTCAGCCCGCTGCTGCGCGAACTGCTGCATGAACTGGCACGACAGGGCGTGACCGATCCGCAGACACCGGTCCAGCGGCGCATGGCCGCCGTGGTGATCGACCAGATCGTCAATGCCGCTGTGCTGCCCAGTTTCCTGCCGATCGCCAGCAGCGATACCTTGAAGCAGGTGATGGCGTACATGGAGAAACACCTGTCGGCGACCGAATCGGTTGCCGAGATCGCGCGGCGGCACCACATGAGCGTGCGCAAGCTGGAGCGCCTGGCACGCAGTGAACTGGGCATGTCGCTGGGCGACTGGCGTGGGCGGGTGAAGTTCGTGCGCGCCACCGAGGCGCTGTGTACACGCCGGCCGATCAGCCGGATCGCCGAAGAGCTGGGCTATTCCGGCGTCAGCGCCTTCGCCGAGATGTTCAAGCGGCACGCGCAGTGCACGCCGGATCAGTACAGGAAGCTGCATCGGGCGGGGTGAGCGCGGCCTAGAGAGCGACCAGCAGGTCCACAAGCAGCCCCGGCAGGAACAAGGCGGCCAGAACGCTGGCCAACAGGATCAGCAGGACCTTCGCCGTCAAGGGGCGACGGCGCGGATTGCTGAAGTACAGGTGCAGATCGCGCAGTTCATCTTCCAGCTCCTTCCGCACGCCTGCGCTCTGTGCACCGGGTTCGAGCAGCTGTCGCTCAAGCGCCTTCAGGCGCTTCATCAGTTCACGCGGCGGTGTAGCCCGCAGGATCAGCTGATTGAGCTCCTGGAGCCGGTGCGCCTGCGGCATCAGCGCTGCCACGAGATCATCCGGCGGAAGCCGTGAGACCCGTCGCTGGGCGTCCGCATCCATCTCAGCCTGCAGCACATCGCGTTGCCGCTGCAGTTCGGCCAGGGAGGTGCGGCGCTGCCACATGAGGAGGCACAGGATTGATGGGTGGCGGGCAGTGTATCGCCCGGCGCCCCGGGAAGGGTGTCGATTTCCCGCCCCATCGTTCGTCGGAGAAGGAAAGGCGGGTCTTTCAGCCTGCAGGAGTGCCCCGATGTGCCCGATCCTCACCGCCTTCGCCACCTCTCCCGACCGCGGCCAGGGCCTGGCCCGTGACATGCGCGTACGCTGGGCGCTGGAGGAACTGGCCGTGCCCTATGACATGCAGCTGCTCAGCTTTGCCGAGCTGAAGCAGCCCGTCCACCTGGCGCGCACCCCCTTCGGGCAGATCCCCACCTGGCAGGACGGCGACCAGGTCCTGTTCGAATCCGGCGCAATCGTCCTGCACCTGGCCGAACAGCATGCCGGCCTGCTCCCCGCTGATCCGGACGCACGCATGCGCGCGATCATGTGGGTATTCGCTGCGTTGAACACGGTGGAACCGCCCATCGTCGAACGCTCGATGGCCTGGGTGCTGGAACGCGAACTACCTTGGTATTCACAGCGGCTGGTGATGCTGGACGAGCGCGTGCGGATGCGTCTCTCGCAGCTGTCTGCGTGGTTGGGCACGGTGGCGTGGCTGGATGGCGACTTCAGCGTGGGCGACCTGATGATGGTCTCGGTGCTGCTGCGCCTGAAGAGCAGCGGCCTCCTCGACGAATACCCGAAGGTGGCTGCCTATGTGGGCCGTGCAACGCAACGCCCCGCCTACCAGCGTGCGTTTGCCGCGCAGCTGCAGGTGTTCCGGCAAAGCACAGACGCGCCATCACCAAAGGATGACTGAGGCAGCCTCCTTCGGCATTCGAAGGTCCCCGGCCGCGCGGGAAACCGGAAGGCAGCCGTGTCGTGTATACACGGGCTTCACTGCCTGTGGGCTCCGATCGCGGGGGTCGGACACCCTCAAGGACTTCACTGTGAGCACTTCCTCGCACTCGCTTGCTTTCCTGCTTGCGCGCATCCTGCTGATGGCACTGTTCCTCGTCTCCGGCCTGGGCAAGCTTGGCGACCTCAGTGGTACCCAGGGCTACATGGAAGCAATGGGAGTGCCCGGCGTCCTGCTGTGGCCGACCATCGCCTTCGAGATCGGCAGCGGCCTGTGCATCCTGCTCGGCTTCCAGACCCGGCTGGTATCGATCGTCCTGGTGGGCTTCAGCCTGGTCACCGCCTTCATCTTCCACCACAACTTCGGCGACCAGACCCAGCAGATCATGTTCCTGAAGAATCTGGGCCTGGCCGGTGGCTTCCTGTTGCTGGCCTGCACTGGAGCCGGGCGCTACAGCATCGACGGCCGGGGACGCGGCGCATAGGTACCGGCCAGCAGGCTCGCCACGCTAGCGACGGAGCTCCGCCTCCGGCGCCAGCGTGTGGACCACCTTGCCCTGCGCATCGAGGAACTCGATTGCCCCGTAGCCCTCCGGCGTGACGGTCAACCGCAGTCGCGGCCGATCCGCCTTGTCATTCAGTGCAATGGCCGGCGTTCCATCGGCGCCGACCACCAGGCCGATGCGGGTCGGCGCCTGCACACCGGGAATCAACGCATTCCCGAGCGCGGGTTCGCGTATCAGCTTCGGTGCCTGGTTGATCGAGAAGCTCACTTGGCCATCGGGAGACACCCGCCATCCGATCGCATCCATCGCCGGATGATCCAGCGCCAGCACCGCCATGCCGCCGTCGACATCAGCGGTGCCGAAACCACCGCGCTCGCTGCCCTTGTCGTCGTACAGCACCATGCCGGCCACGTTGAAGGCGCGCTTGTACTGGATGCCATCGATGATCGGCGCCGGCGTCTTCCCCGACAGCGTCATGCGGATCACGCCCTGGTCATCGACGATATCGATGCGACGCGCGGTGATGCGCTCGCTGTCGGGCGTCCCGATCCGCGTCTGCGGAGCCTTGTCCACGATCAGGCGCTGCAGGGTTTCCACCGAAGGCCGCTTGGGCGCTCCGGCATCTTCGGCCGCACGCGCCGGAATGCTGTGGAATGCAATCAGCAGGACCAGCGTGCAGGCAGGGCGCATCATGCGGCCTCCAGAGCGGCGTGCACCGGGCGCCGGCAGGCGGCCTGCACCAGCATCAGCTGTGCCACCAGGATCAGCATCGCGCAGCCGGACAGCAGCCATGGGTCGATGTACCACTGGGCATTGAAGCTGAATTCGCCGGCGGAGATTCGCTTCCAGCCGTTGAAGTGCTGCATCGCCGCGACCACGAACGCGAAACCACCCATCGCGTTCGAAAGCCACGGTACGACGATGCCACCCGGCCGTGCAGACATCATCAGTAGACCCAGCACGCCGATGACGGTGCGCTGCACGCGGCAGTAAGGGCAGACATAGGCCAGCCCACTCCATTCCACCGACCAGGCCAACAGGCTGATCAGCACCGCTGCCGCCCCCGCGACGTACAGGACCCTCGGCGCGATCGCCGTGCTGCCGTTATGTGCCATGCTGTGGCTCTCTGCGGTAAGGACCCGCGCAGGGTAGCGCGGTTGGCCCTCGTACGGTTCAGCGCAGCGGATCGGCGGCCACACCCTCGCGGGTGATCTTCACCGGCAGGATGTTCCCCTGCGCATCGAATTCCAGGCGTTCTATGGCGGTCTGCCGATGGTCGCGCGTGGTGTCACCCAGCGGCCGGCGATGGTAGACGATGTACCAGCGGTCGCTATTTGGCACCTTGATCACCGAGTTGTGGCCGGCACTGGTGGCGATGGCCTCGTCCTGCTGCAGCACCTTGCCGATGCGCTTGAAGGGCCCGGTGGGTGTATCGGCGATGGCGTAGGCCACCGAGTAATCCGGGCCACCCCAACCGCCTTCGGACCACATGAAGTAGTAGCGGCCTCCGCGCCTGAACATCAGCGGGCCCTCCACGTATTCCGGCGCCGGGGTGATCTCCTTGAACAGCAAACCATCGGTCAGCGGCAGCACGCCGGTGAAATCATCCTTCAGGCGCACGATGTTGGCGCGCTTCCAACCGCCGTAGATCATGTACCAGGCGCCATCGTCATCCTTGAAGACGAACTGGTCGATGGGCTGCGCACCATTATGGAAAGCGCCGACCAGCGGCTTGCCCAGCAGGTCTTTGTAGGGCCCTTCCGGGCGGTCGGCCACCGCCACGCCGATGCCACCCAGCTCGCTATCGGTCTTGATGTCGTTGGCGGCGAAGAAGAAGTAGTACTTGCCGTTGTTTTCCACGACGGACGGCGCCCACATCGCGCGCTTCGCCCAGGGCACGTTCCTGGCGTTCAGGACGTCGGCATGCTTTGTCCAATGCACCAGATCAGGCGACGAGAAGGCATCGAACGTAATCTGCGCATCGTAGTCCGCCGAGGTGGTTGGAAATATCCAGTAGCGGCCTGCAAATACCGCCGCTTCCGGGTCGGCATACCACCCCTGCAGGATCGGATTACCCGAGGTGGCCGGCGGCGCGGCGTGCGCGCCCGTTGCCAGTGCCGCTGCCGTGCAGGCGGCCATCATCCACTTGCTCAACGCCATGCCGTGCGCTCCCGTGCTGGATGGATGGGAGCATATTAGATCGATTCAGATGCGGATTGCGAAGGCAGCCTCACCCCATGGGCGGGAATGGGACGAAGGCCTCAGGCTTTCTTGATGACGGTGCGCTTGCCGATGCTGCTGGTCTTGCCCGCTGTCGGCCTGGCCAGGCCAGGAATCAGGAAATCGGTGACCTTGTGGCCCATCGATACCTTGGCGGCCAGCCAGCGCGGCATGCGGCCACGGCCGGTCCAGGTCAGGCGCTTGTATTCCGGATCGCGGTATTTGGCCGCGACCTTGCCGGTTTTACGGCGGGCGGACTTGCGCGCAGGTGCGGCGGTTTCTGCGGCTTCATCGCCGAAGAGCTCTTCGATGGTGTAACCAGCTTCGGCGGCAGCGGCCTTCAGCAGGCGGCGCACGGCCGCGGCCGGGCGGCGGGTGGTGATGAGCGCTTTGCGCTGTTCGGCCGCAGCCACCAGTGCGCCCAGCTCCCGAAGGCTGAGCGATTCGATATCGATAGTCATGCGGGGAAAGGTCTACTGCGGCGGGCTGGGTGTCAAGTTTGGTTTATAGGTGCAGCAACTTGCCGACGGCCACCCTCTGCAGCCTGCCGGCATGAGATCGGGATAATTTGATTAGTTTCATTCTCGGCCATCCCACGGAATGACAGAATGTCATGAATCCGATCCCCCCTAAATGATGATGCGTCAAGGATTAGCCGGATTCAGGAACGTCTCGATTCATGGCGATACCACAAGGAAAGAAGGATGATCTCCGGAACGCTTACTCAAGAGCATCATCTCCACGCACTTCGCCTGCACCGGCGGAAGGCGGTAAAGGTACTGGTAGGGGTCCTGCTGGCATGTGCGGTGATCGGCGTTGTCGCTCTTGCCACGGACCATCACTTCTCTGGCCTTATCCTGGTCTGCGGCGGCGTCGGTGGCGCGATCAGTGCGTTCGCCCAGTCCAGGCTGACCCTGCCCCGTCAGGTGGCCAAGATCCACCGTCAACAGGCGAGTCTGCACGCCCACTACACCTATAGCTGGGACGAAGAGTGGCTCAACGTTGCGTCCGAGCATGTGCAGGCCAAACGGCGGTGGTCGGATTACGCCAAGGTGCGGGAGAACGAGGAAGTGCTGCTCCTCTACCACTCGGACGTCATGTTCGAGGTTCTCCCGAAAGCATGGTTCAACGGCCAGGCGCAGATGGATGAATTCCGGAGATTGGCCTCGCGCGCAGCGGGCTGAGCGTATCTACCGAACGTTTGAAACATTGCAGCTCTCCAATGAACACGTCACAGTTCGTTGCGTATAACGGAGACAGCGCATGCAAGAGAAGACTCATCACCTCAGGATGGCAGCGACAGGAATCACATTGCTACTGGCCGCCTGTACCTCCGTCGGCGACATGCGACGCACTGGACACGTCGCGACATTCTCGTCCGATCAGAATCCCTTGGCTGCGGCCACTTGCGTACGCGATGCGTGGGGAGAGGTGAGCATTGGGGGATCGCACTGGCAGTACGTCATTGAGCCCCGTTCCGATGGCTACTCCGTGTCCACTTCCAACGGCGGCGTCCCGGCAGAGTTTGTTGAGATCACCCCTCAGGCTGGAGGAGGAAGCGAGATCAAGTTCTACAGCAAGTTCCTGAAGCGCCGGCAGGCACGCTACATCGAGGCCGCCACGCAATGCGGTGCCCGCACGAAGTAGATCGAGCCCGGCGAACATCCCCGATTTCATGAGTCCTGATGGAAAGCCATCTCGCCATGACCAGCGCTCACTCACCTTCTTCGTGGATGCCACTGAACATCAATAGACGCAATAACTGCTCCAAATCCAGCATCAATAACCCTTGCTAGACGCTCTTGGACTCCGCCGGAGATCAGTGTGGTGGGCCCATCAGGATTCGAACCTGAAACCAAGGGATTATGAGGCACCACATTCATGCTTTGAAATCAACGACATGGCGCCTTCAATTTTTCCGGTGCTGCGTCGTGGAACGCCTGCTATGTATGGCGAGCGTGAGGTATTTTTCCGGTGATCGAGCGTCCGACCGCGCCTCAACGCAGGTCTACACGCTGGCTAGGGTGCATCAGACTCCACGCCGTAGATCCCGCAGCGCTGCGCTCACTCGCGCCTTTTGGGGATCCCTCGCCCTGGGCTTCGTCGCCGCCGGCAGACGGATTGGCTCGAGCGCTGCCTTAACCCGCTCCAGCTCCCTCGTCCCCGCCTCGGCCAAGCGGCGGGCCTGTTGCTGCTGCTCGCGGGTCGGCGGCAGCCCAGGCATCGGTGGCGGCGGCTGGATCGGGGTGCTGTCGGTCAGCCGGGCGACGGCCTCACGCAGGGACATGTCGGGGTAGAGCCTGGCGGCGCACCAGCGCTCGGCGTAGCGCTTCGCCTGCCGGACGTTGGCCGCGCGTACTTCCTTCACGTGCCACATCTTCTGGCCTTCCATCCACAGGCGCACTCCGGGGAGCCCGTCAGGGGTAACGCTGGCAGTCTCCCGGCCGTTGTACCAAAGCGCCCACCGCTCGCCCGTCTGGACCCAGCCAGAGGGGATCGGGGCGGTGCGGAAGCCGTGGGAGGACTGCATGGCCGGAAGAATACGGCCGGCGGTCGCAAAGGCTGCGACAAGCGATCGTTTACCGGCTGAACCATTCGGGATCACACGCCGGGCACGGCCGGGCGGACTACGCTTCGGCCATGTGTGGCCGATTCGTCCAGCTACCAGTTGTCGACTTTGGCCAGCCTGGCCTGGCTGACCTTGCCCCCGGTCTGGCTGAGATCCAGCCCAGCTACAACCTGGCGCCGACGCAGCGCGCCTCGATCATCTTGGACCGTGGCGAAGGCAGGCAGGTCACCCGGCTGGCCTGGGGCCTGTTGCCGTTCTGGGCGAAGGCCAAGGGCCTGCAGGGCTCGACCATCAATGCCCGGATCGAGACGGTGGCCACCAAGCCAGCCTTCCGGTCGGCGTTCAAGAAGCGCCGATGCGTGATCCCCATGACCGGCTACTACGAGTGGTCGGTCAGCCCCGAGGACGGGAAGAAAGATCCGTGGTTCATCCACGCAACCGGCCCGCTGCTGGCCGCCGGTTTGTGGGAAGACGCCAGCCCCCTACTGCCCGACGGCAATCTGGGAACCTTCACCATCATCACTGGCGACAGCAGCGGCGTATCGGCCGACATCCACGACCGCATGCCGGTGTGGCTGCAGGCCAACCAGATCGATGAGTGGATGGCCGCCAGCCCGGACGATGCCATGGCGATGCTGCTGGCCAGCGAAACGCCGGCGATGGAGGCCTATCGCGTCAGCAGGGCAGTGAACACCCCTCGCAACAACACTGAGCAACTGCTGTTGCAGGTCGCCTGACACCGGGGCGGCATGCGGCGGGTACAAGCGGCGGCAGAGCGGCAGCATGGGGGTGGGGGTAGACCCTCCCCCTTTATAGGGCAATTTTCGATGTGCCCACGGCAACAGGGTAATTCAGGTAACCGCCCTCAGAAATTGCCATAAAATTCCTTATATTTCAGATAGATAGAATACTTTTCCTAAGGTAATAATAGGGTAACCTTTCAGTAACCACGTTACCTTTCAACAGGGTAACCAACGGACCAAAAATAGTCCTTTAAAATCAATCACATAACCTTAATCGGCTTTAGAAATTACCCATAATTACCCCCTGAGGTAACGCCGAAAAGCCTTGCGGCAGTAGGACCAACGGCGTTCGCCGCCGCTCGGATTACCCGATTACCCGGTTCCGATGGGCACATCGAGAAACGGCCAGTCGTTGAACCACGCCGTCAGGCGTCCTGGGAGCGCCTACAAAGGGCCGTTCCGCGCAGGGTTCCGCAGGGCCGACCCAAGGCTACTCGCGCCCCGTGCAGCCATAGCGGGCGGGGCTTGGCCGGTTGTGCGGGGCGTGCAGAAAAAACACCCCATGAAGTGCGCAGGCGTGGCGGGGAGACGAGTGCGCGCGCCGGGTGGTGGCCATAGCCGTCCGTACGTGATCGGGGTAAACCGTATGCATTTCGTGCAACACTTCCGCTCCGGCCCAGATGGACAACCGCATGAGCCTTGCGCAGCACGCCCTCGCCCTCTCCGTCCGTCAGGTCGATGCAGTCACCGCCTTGATAGCCGAGATGCGCCCGCCGCTTGATCCACCTGGCCGGCCCCAATGCGCGCTGTTCCTCACAATCGCGGAGCAGTTCGATGCCACGGTGTGCCTTGCGCGGGCCAATCTTCTGACCCACGGGGCCGTGCATGTGCGCTCAATGATTGAGGCCACCGCAGACCTGTTCATGCTTGGGTTGAGAGATAACCACGTGCGACGCATGCAATATGAAGAGGCCAACGGCGCGAAGCGGTTCTATGAGCGTCTGCTCGAATCTCACCAGCTGTCCGCTGCGGACCGCGAGATGATCGAAGCCAATCTGGCCGAATGCATCGGGCGTTACACCCCGCTGCATGAAGAATTCAAGAAAGACAAGCTCTATGAGGTGGAGAAGTTCACCGCCACAGGTTTGCCCGAGTTCATCGGCATCTACTCGATGCTGTGTAGCTTCGTCCACAATGACCTCACGGCTCTGTCGCTGCGCCACCAGCGAGACACCGCTGGGATGATCTTTCGCGCCCCACTGGACGACGGGATCTCGTTCCTTATCCTGCAAGCCGCTCAACACGCAATGGTGCGCTCGGTCGAATACATCGGCGAAATCGCCTGGTTCCCGCCAGGTCATTTCGAGCAGTACAGGGATACGATGCACAGGCTGTACCGGCAGCTGGTGGACAGCCGCCCTCTGCAGCGAACAGAGACACCTGCGTAAACAGAAAAGCCGCCCGAAGGCGGCTTTTACTGTTGAACTGCGTTGCAGCTTATGGTTTCGGAAGTCGGGACCTGGCCACGTCGAAGTAGTGGCCGGTCATCTCGATGCCGGTCCAGCTGTAGCCCTCAGCATCCGCGGCTACCAATGTCGTGCCGGAGCCGGCGAAGGGATCAAGGATGCGCCCGCCCTGCTCGCAGATCCGCACCAGCTGGCGCATGAGGTCGGTCGGCTTGCCGGTGAGGTGGTGCTTGTCCGACTTACGCACCGCTTCGCGGAAGACACCCGGCAGCGTTGGCGCCGCCCGGCCCAGTGGCATCCCGCCCTTGCTGCCCCATACGACGTACTCAGCCTGGTTGGAGAAACGGCCGCGCTGAGGCCGCACGCCGCCCGTCTTGTCCCACACCGCCACACCGCGCCAGGTGAAGCCGGCGCACTGCAGCGCGTCGGTGGTCAGCGGCAGCTGCCGCCAGTCGGTGAACAGCAGCACCGGCGCACCATCCCGCAGCACGCGGTTGCATTGCGCCAACCACAGCTGCATCCACGCCAGGTGCGAGCGCTGGTCGCGTTCATCGCTGGGGAAGTCAGCATGCAGATATGGCGCACTGCTCTGCATGTACTTCTCGTTGGGGCTGCGCTGGCGAGCAGACGCATGGACGCCGCCGCTTGCATACGGCGGGTCAGTGATGAGAGCGTCGAAGCTGTTGGCCGGCAGGGTCGGCAGGACGGTCAGCGCATCGCCGTGGATCAGTTCGTTCTTCATGGGTAGAGCCTTCTTCGTGGTGTCGCTCGCGGCGATCCGTGGAGAGGCTCTGGGCCTTCATATGGTTCATATCCCCGCACCGGGGGCATTTCATCTGTAGGTCATAGTCGCCTGCGGCCTTGGCCAGCAGGCGAGCACACGCGCCGCAGCGCAGGTTCTGACGGCCGGTCATCATGCAGCCGCTCCCAGCTCGAAGGGATCGAAGCGGATCACATCCTGGCCCAGCCATTCATTGATCGCCGCAATCCGCGTTTGCAGCGGGGCGAGCTCCATCGCCGCCCACACCGTGGCCGCATCGCGGATCGACCCAAACCCGCCACTGTTCTGCGGCACGATGCCCAGCAGCTGCGGCGGTACGCGGAGCGCCGCCAGCATGTCATCGCGCGTCACGCTCTTGATGCCGGCGAACTCATCACGTGCGGCTACCTCACTGACCGGAATCACCTGCAGGCCGTCCTTCTTGCCGTTGGGCGAATGCACGAACAGGTTCTTGAAGTTGCCCGGCCCGCGCGACTGCCGCAGCGCGTCGCGCAATGCGTCCACGTCCATCCCTTCCGGCTGCGGATCGGTCATGTAGAGGATGTAACCGGCGTGGGAGCCGTTGTTGTAGTACTTCCGGCGGAACAGCGTGGCCGACTCATTCAGGAGCGCCGACTGCACTGCTGGCATCCACTCGGGCACGCCGTAGATTTCCTGATCCGCGTCGGCCTCGCGCAGCTGGAACACCTCGCCACCGGGGAACTCATGCTCCACGCGGCCAGCGCGCACCTGGAAGAACTCACCATCTTTCACGCCCCTGCGCACGTACTGCGCCAGCGGAACCGCCAAGCTGTGCGCGGCGCCGGACATAGCCCGACGCCGCTCAACGTAGGCCATGCCGAAGGTGGTGTAGTCCAGCGCCAGCTGCGAGAACGCCTCGCGGCTCAGCAAGCGATGCGGGCGAAAAGTACGTACCAGCATGTTGCGCTTGAACGTGAGGCCGCTGTGCAAGTACGGATTCGCGCGCGTGGTGCGCGACAGGCCATATAGATCCACGGGAGGCTCGAAGTAGCGACCGTTCTTCCAACATTCGAGGTAGTCGAGGATGCCGCGCGACTCCAGCACGGGGGTGGCCTCGCCGAACGTAAACGCCTCGATACTCGGCGGCGTCGCAGTGGCGCCCTGGTCGGTGTCTGTCATCAGAAAATCTCCATGGTGCCGCGTGCTGCAGCACCGCCTTCCAGCGGTTCGTTCTGCAGGGCGTGCATGAGTGCCCACGCCAGATCGGCGTGGCCGGTGATGCGCGAGCGGCCAGCGGTGTATGTCACCTGGCGCCCGCTCGGGGTAATGGTTTTCTGGATGGCCAGCAGTGACTGCGTCAGGTCCGTCCAGCCGGCGTCGTATTCCAAGCGCTCGTTCTTGATGACATCGAACGCCTTCAGCACCAGCCGGGTTTTCACTTCGGGCGAGTAGTTGAAGACGGTCACGCCAGGGAAGAACTGGCGCACCAGCTGCGCCACGCCCGTACCCATGCCGGTAGCGTCGATGCCGATATAGGTCACCCAATACCGCAGGGTGATCTGCTGAATGAATGCGGCCTGCGCCGCAAAATCCATGCCCTTGAACTGATGGCGTTCCAGCACGCGGAACTTGCCACCGGGCACCAGCGGAGGGGCCAGCACCACGATGCCCGCGCTGTCGCCCGTCTCGGCAGGGTCATAGCCGATCCACACCGCGCGGTCGCCGTAAGGGCGAATGGCGAATGGCTTGAAGTCGTCGGCCCAATCCACCCAGCTGTCGACCTGGCACGGCTGCAGCATCGTGAGCGGGAAGACGCTGGCGCTGTCGTCCACGAACTCGCACATCAGCAGGTTTGCGAATTCCTCGGCGCTGTAATCGCGGCGCAGTTCCTCGATATCGAACAGATCGCAGCCCCGGCCTGCCGCGTCCAGCACGGTCACGATCTGGCGCCAGATGGCATCCTCGCAGCGGCGGCCGCCCATCAAGCGCGCATGGCTCACGTCCAGCTGGATCTGCTGGGACACCGGCCGGCCCTTGTTGAAGCGATCACCGGTCCAGAAATCGAACGCTTCGTGCGCCATAGTGGACGGCGTGCTGAAGTAGGTCTTGCGCCACTTCTTGTGCATCGCCATGCCGCTGGCGACCTTGTTCAGCTGATTGAAACCGTAGGTCCAGAAGAACTCATCGAAGTAGAAGTTCCCGTGGTAGCCCTGTGCGGTGCGGGCGTTCGTACCGAGGAAGAACAGTTCTGCCCCGTTGGCCAACGTGATCGGATCGCCGGTCAGGTCACGGTCCAGCACCTCGCGGACAAACCCGCGCATGTAGCCGAGGAAGATGTGTGCCTGGCTCTTGGATGCGCTCAGGAAAATCTGATTACGGCCCGTGGTCAGCGCATCGATCAGCGCCTCGCGGGCGAAGTAGTACGTGGCGCCGATCTGGCGCGACTTCAGGATGATGCGCGTGCGTTCGTTGCCCGCCCGGTACCAATCGCGCTGGTAGTCGAAGCACCCATCCACAAACGCCGTTTGCAGGCGTTCGATCTCTTCATCGCTGAATTCGTTCTTTCGCGCCTTCTTCTTCGGTGCCGCATTGCGATTGGCCACCGCAGGATTCAGATCGGCCTCGTTGCCGCCGCCCTGGTAGCGCTGAATTCGGGCCTGCCGTTCCAGCTGGCGGTGGAGCAGATCAATCTCTTTGAAGTCGCCGCCGGTCTTTTCCTCTTTGTGGATGAGGATGGCCAACCGCGCTTCCAGTGCCCCGCCGATGCGCTCAACAGTGTCTGCGCGGTCCCATTCGTCGCGCGCCTTCCAGCTGTGGACGGTCTTCTCTTTCTCGCCAATCAGGCTGGCGATATCGCACACGCGCCAGCCCATCCAGTACAGGAACTTGGCTTGGCGCCGTGGATCGACGTGGAGTTTTTCGGCTAGGCTGCTCACGTGAACAGGTTGCCCGGCGTCACGCGCGCGCGACACGAAAACCCCACGTAGAACAGCGGCTTACACATCGTTCGCGTTGCCGCCGACTCGCCCTCATTCGACCATGGGTCATCGCATCGAGAACCGATGCGCACCGACACCAGCAGAGGGCGAGATGGCCAGCAAAACCAAGAAGCGTTCCGAGTTCTTCCGTGTGGCCGTCGAAGGCGCGACCACCGATGGCCGGGTGATTGAACGACAGCAGATCGCAGACATTGCCGAAACCTACGATCCGCAGGTGTACGGCGCCCGCATCTGGCTGGAACACTTCCGCAGCACGCTGCCGGACAGCCCGTTCCGCGCCTATGGCGACGTGCTGGCGGTCAAGGCCGAGGAAGTGGACATCGCCGGCAAGAAGAAGCTGGCCCTGTTCGCGCAGGTCGAACCGACCGATGACCTGGTCGATATGGTGAACGTGCGCAAGCAGAAGGTCTTCACCAGCATTGAGATTTCGCCGGAGTTCGCCGACAGCGGCAAGGCGTACCTGTTCGGCCTGGCAGTCACCGACTCGCCGGCCAGCCTCGGCACCAGCATGCTCGCATTCTCCGCGCAGAATCCCGACAGCAGCCCGCTCAAGGATCGCAAGCAGGCACCGGAGAACCTGTTCACCGAGGCCGCCGAGACCATCATCAAGTTCACGGCCGAGGATGAGCCGGAGGCACGCCCCGGCCCGGTTGCCGCGTTGCTGTCCAGCCTCGGCCTGGCCAAGAAGCCCGCACCAGCACCGGCGAAGGAAGATCCCGAGTTCAACGTGGCCGAGTTCGCCACCCAGCTGCTCGGCGCGGTGGGCGAGCAGGATGCGGCCATGGCCAAGCTGGGCCAGGACAACCGCGAACTGCGCGAGCAGGTGCAGGCGCTGTCCACTCAGGTCAATGGCCTGCGCAAGAAACTGGACGAAACCCCGCAGTCCTTCACCAAGCGCCCGCCGGTGCCGGGTGGCAAGGACGTGGATACCGCCAACTTCACCGACTTCTGATCGGCCCCACCTCTTTCACGATTCCGGAGCTATCCCATGCGTACCGAAACCCGTCACAAGTTCGACGGCTTTACCCAGCAGATCGCAAAGCTGAACAACGTCAGCGGCGTCGCCAACACCTTCTCCGTGGAGCCGGAAGTACAGCAGCGCCTCGAAGCGCGCATGCAGGAAGACAGCTCGTTCCTGCAGGCGATCAACATGGTCCCCGTCAACGAACTTAAGGGCGAAAAGGTCGGCGTCGGCATCAGCGGAACCATCGCCGGTCGTACTGACACCAGCGGCAACGGCGAGCGCAACCCCACCGATCCCAGCGCACTGGACTCCAACGTGTACGAGTGCCAGAAAACGGACTTCGACACCGCGCTGACCTATTCCCGGCTCGATGCCTGGGCACACCGTCCCGAGTTCCAGACCCTGATCCGCGACGCGATCATCCATCGCCAGGCGCTGGACCGCATCATGATCGGCTGGCACGGCACCAGCATCGCCAAGAACACCGACCGCAAGGCCAACCCGATGCTGGAGGACGTGAACAAGGGCTGGCTGCAGAAGTACCGCGAACACGCCCCCGAGCGCCTGATGCTCGAAGGGAAGGAAGGCACGGGCAAGATCAAGGTGGGCGGTACGGGCGCCGACTACGGCAACATCGACGCGCTGGTGTTCGACCTGGTCTCCAACCTGATCGACCCGTGGCATCAGGAAGATCCGAGCCTGGTCGTGATCTGTGGCCGTCAGCTGGTCCACGACAAGTACTTCCCGATCCTCAACGAGGACAACAAGCCCACCGAGAAGCTGGCGGCCGAACTGATCCTGGGCACCAAGCGCATCGGCGGTCTGCAGCCGGTCATCGTGCCGTTCTTCCCGGCCAAGTCGCTGATGGTGACCTCGCTCAGCAATCTGTCGCTCTACTGGCAGATCGGCGGGCGCCGTCGCCACATCATCGAGCAGCCGAACAAGAACCGGGTCGCCAACTTCGAGTCGTCCAACGATGACTACGTGGTGGAGGACTACGGCCTGGGCGCCGTCGCCGAGAACATCGAGTTCGGGTCCTAAGCCATGGCCGACTCACCCGCCAGTCGCCACGTGAAGCGTGCGCTCGCCGCCAAGGAGGCGGCGCGCACCGCCGGGAGCAACCTGATGGAAGGGACCACCATCTACCAGCAGATGCAGGTGCGTCTGACGGCCGACCGCGCCCGCCTGAAACAGATCCAGTCCACCCAAGGCAAGGCCCAGCTCAAGGTCGCGCTGCTCCCCTCCTACGCCCCGTATCTGGAAGGCGTGCTGTCCGCTAATGCAGGCGGCAAGGACGACATCGTTTCCACGCTGATGCTCTGGCACTTCGATGCCGGTCAGTTCGATGCCGGGCTGGACATTGCGCAGTACGTGCTTGCCCACGGGCTGGATATGCCGGACACGCACAAGCGCACCGCAGGCTGCGTGGTTGCCGAAGAAATCGGACAGGCCGCCGTCAACGCCCTCAAGACCAGCGCACCGTTCGATCTGGCTGTGCTTGACCGTGCGGTGGCGCTTACCGATGGCCAGGACATGCCCGACGAAGTGCAAGCCCGTCTGCTGGTGGCGCGTGGCCGTGGCCGGCTCGCAACGGATACCGACGACGCGCCGCTGGATGCGGAGGCTGTCGGCCAGGTCATCGACGACCTGCGAAAGGCCATCCAGCTGCATGACGCCTGCGGCGGCAAGGAAGACCTCAAGCGCGCCGAGCGCCTGATGAAGAAGTTCGAGGCCAGTCAGTCCAACGACTGACCTCACACCGCGCGTACCCCGCAACCCCGCCGGCTCGGGGCCGATCACCAAGACCTCTCTCCCTTGGTGTGACGCCCCGACCACCGGCGACCTACGAGGCCACCATGAGCAGCTTTGTTGCCAACGCATCGCCCGTCCCCAAGCAGCCCAACGTCTCCGCCGGCGCGTTCTGGCCGGAAATCGACGTGGCTGTGCTGCGCGAGACGATCCGCGTTCCCGGCGACATTCAGGCACCGCGGATGCGCAGCACCGTGGTGTCGGCGGTCATGGACGTAACGCGGGAACTGGAGGCGTGGCAGGCGGGCAAGGAAGCCGCCGGCTACGCCACCTTGGCCGACGTACCTGCGCCGGTGATCGACGGCAGCACACGCCTGGTGCATCTGTTTCTGCGCGCGGTTGGCTGCGCCACCGCCGTCGAACTGCACGAACGCTACCGCTCCTACGACGCCACCGCACAGGGCAACCAGCGTGCGGAGGAACTGACTCCGACCATTGATGAGATCCGCCGCGATCTGCGCAACACCCTCTGCGATCTGCAGGGCGTGCGGCGGGTCACGGTGGAACTGATCTGATGCGCGTCGTCTCGATGCAGGGCGACACGCTCGACGCGCTCTGCCACCGGCACCTGGGCACCACCGCCGGCATGGTCGAGAAGGCGCATGCACTGAACTACGGCATCAGCTTGCATGGGCCGGTCCTGCCCATCGGCACTGTCGTGGAGCTACCCGACGTACCCGCACCGTCCACCGGCGCCGCGATGCGCCCCCTTGTTCAGCTATGGGATTGAAGATGACCGAACCAACCTCTACCGGCAGCATGGCAGCACTGGCAACGGGGGTCGGCCTTGCGTCGATCCTGCCGGGGATCCAAACCGACGCATTCCTGGGCGCGTTCGCCGGCGCCACCCTGTTCGTCGTGTCGGCCAAGAATCTGCCGATCTGGAAGCGCCTGGTGTATCTGGCCATCAGCGTCGTGGCCGGCTACCTGGGCGGTACCGAGGTGATGCAGCGCTTCGGCGTGGTGTCCACGGGCCTTGCCGCGTTCATCTGTGCGGCGGTCATCGTCACCCTGACCCTGAGCCTGATCGAGCGCAGCCGCTCGGCTGACGTGACCCGCCTGCCGCGTGGAGGCTCCGATGGCTGAGTTCCTGACCACCGCCACGCTGCTGTGCAGCCTGGCCATCTGCATCCGCCTGCTGACCTACCGGCCCGCCCCCGGCGCCAACCACCGCCCCGCCATCGCCTGGTGCGCATGGCTGCTGATCGCCGCCACCGGCGGCCTGGCCCTGCAGATCATGCTGCAGGGCGCCCGCGCCCACGTCACCGTCTGGCAGCTGCTGCTACTGCTGGTCCTGCTGGTGGCCACCTATCGTTCACGCGGCAACGTCGCGCACCTGTTCGGGAGCAACTGACGTGCTGACCGCCCCACTACTGGCGCAGATCATGCAATGCCCGCTCCCCCGCGCTCAGCGCTGGGTGGCGCCGTTCAACGCGGCGATGAAGCGCTTCGGGATCAACACCCCGGTGCGCGCCGCGTACTTCCTCGCACAGGTCGGCCACGAAAGCCTGAGCCTGTCGCGGGTGGAGGAATCGCTCAGCTACAGCCGCGAGCGCCTGCTCGAAGTGTTCGGCAAGTACGTCGAAGGCCCGGAGGCGGCTGCGTTCGTCCACCAGCCGGCGAAGCTGGGCAACCGCGTCTATGCCGGCCGCAACGGCAACGGCAATGAGGCCAGCGGCGACGGCTACGCCTATCGCGGGCGTGGGCCGATGATGCACACCGGCCGTGGCAACTATCGCCACATCGGCCAGCTGATCGGCCAGCCGCTGGAAGAGATGCCCGGCCTGCTGATCGAGCCGGAAACCGGCGCCCTGGCAGCGGCGGCGTTCTGGCACGACAACCGGCTCAACGCCTACGCCGACCAGCGCGACGTGCTGGCCGTCAGCCGGGTGGTCAACCTGGGCAACGCCCGCAGCCGCGCCACGCCGAACGGCATGGCCGACCGAACCGCACGCACCACCCGCGCCCTGGCCGCGCTGGGCGCACGCTGATGCTCTACCGCGCCCTTGCCATCGTGGCCCTGATCGCAGCCACCGCCGGCCTTTTCAGCTGCCAGCAGGTGCGGGTGAACCGCGCCACCGCCGCGCTGGACCGCGCCAACGCTGCCTTAGCCAGCGCCAACGCCGAAATGAAGGATCTGGCCGGCAAGCTGGAACTGGCAAAGGCCACCACCCGCGTCGTGACCGAGTACGTGGACCGCGTACAGGTGGTGCGCGAGCGCGGCGACACCATCACCAAAGAGGTTCCCGTCTATGTCACTCCGACCGCTGATGCCGCTTGCGCTGTGCCTGCTGGCTTCGTGCACATCCACGACGCCGCTGCGGCAGGCATCGCCCCCACCGGAACTGCCGGCGATCCTGATGCGCCCGCTGCCGGCGTTACGCTCTCTGCCGTCGCCGAAACCACCGCAGCCAACTACGGCCAGTACCACGCCGCCGCCGAGCAGGTGACGGCGCTACAGCAGCTGGTCACCCAGCTGCACACCGCCCTGGCCGAGTGCGCGCGGCGATGAAGAAGCCCCAACTGCTCCGCCAGCACCTGGTCGCGGCAATGCCGACGCTCGCCGCCGATCCGGAACGCCTGCTGGTGTTCGTGGACGACGGCGGGCTGGTGGCCAGCTTCACGGCGGGCCTGTCCTTCCAGTACCGCTACACCCTCGAACTGATCCTGCGTGACTTCGCCGGGGCGCCCGAGGCCGTCATGGTGCCGCTGCTGCAGTGGCTGACGCGGCACCAGCCCGATCTGCTGGCCAACCCGGACAACCGCGAAAAGCTGGCCTTCGAGGTGGACGTGCTGAGCGATACCGTGGTCGATCTGGCCATCCGGCTACCGCTGACCGAACGCGTGCGCGTTCTGCAGGACGACGCCGGGGTGTTCCAGCTGCAGTACCTGCCCGAGCCGCGCACCGAGTGGGAACATCGCCACACGCTCGCCGGTGGCCCGCTGACGGCCGACGGTGAAGTGCTGGGCACCCTGCCGGCGATCACCGAGTGAGTGAGGATCTGCAGCGCCTGGAGGCGTGGGTGGCGCCTCTGCTGCAGCAGCTCAAGCCTGCCCAGCGCAGCCAGCTGGCACGCAAAGTCGGCACCGCCGTGCGGCGCTCGCAGCAGAAGCGCATCGCGGGTCAGCAGAATCCCGACGGTTCCCCGTTTGCCGCACGACGAAACGCACCGCCTCGCCGCGCCAAGGCTGGCCGCATCAAGCGCGGCGCCATGTTCGGCAAGATCCGGCAGGCCAAGCATCTACGCGTGCGGGGCAGTGCCAGTGAGGCGGCGGTGGGCTTCGCCGGCCGCGTCTCCCGCATCGCGCGAATCCACCAAGAAGGTCGCACCGATTCCGTCAGCAAGGGCGGCCCCCGCGTCACCTACGCGCGGCGCGTGCTACTCGGCTTCACCAACGCCGACGAACAGCTGATACGCGAGCTGATCCTCGATCACCTGCACACGCTGTAGCGTAAGCGGCTGCGCTACACGCCGCATTCCACGGCCTCGCGCGCGCGCGATGGGAATCTGGACCGGACCCATCAGCCGGTGCATCCGTGTCCTCTTTTACCGCCATCGAAGTCGATAAGCTGCCGGCGCCGGACATCTTCGAGCAGCGCACGTTCGAGGCCATCTTGGCCGAACGCCTGGCCGAGTTCCGGCGCCTGTGCCCCGACTACACCGCCCTGGTCGAATCTGATCCGGTCATGAAGCTGCTGCAGGCCAGCGCGTACCGCGAGCTGGTGCTGCGTGAGCAGTTCAACCAACGCGCACGCGGCCTGCTGCTGCCCTACTCCAACGGCGCCGACCTGGACAACCTCGCTGTGCCGTTCGGCGTGCAGCGCAAGCTGCTGACGCCGGCAGACCCCAAGACCAACACCCCGGCCGTCTACGAGAACGATGCCGCGTTCCGCCGCCGCATCCAGCTGGCGCCCGAAAGCCTGTCGGTTGCTGGCCCCGAAGGCGCCTACATCTTCCACACGCTCTCCGCACACTCGGACGTGCTCGACGCCAGCGTCGCCAGCCCATCGCCAGGCAAGGTCGTGGTCACGGTCCTGTCGCGGCAAGGCAACGGCACGCCGTCGGCGGCGCTGTTGAAGACTGTGGAGTCCGCGCTGCTCAACGACAACGTGCGGCCCCTGACCGACTACGTGACCGTGGCCCCGGCCACCGTGAAGCCCTTCGAGATCCGGGCGCGGCTGGTGACGTTCAACGGCCCCGATAGCGCGCTGGTGCTGGCCGAAGCGCGGCGCCGGGTGTCGCTGTTCCTGCAGCAGACCCAGCGCCTGGGCCGCGACGTGCCCCTGTCGGCGCTTTACTCCGCCCTGCACGTCGATGGCGTCCACCGCGTGCAGCTGCAGATGCCCACGGCGGATATGCCGGTGGACGCGCAGTCGGCGCCGTACTGCACCAGCGTGGTGATCGAGCACGGCGGCACCGATGCCTGACGCCACCTCCCTGCTACCCCCCAACTCGACGCGGCTGGAACGTGCGGTAGAGCGCGCCGATGCGCAGCTGTCGGGCGTGCCCATGGTTCACGACACGCTGTGGAACCCGTGGAACTGCCCGGCCGAGTTCCTGCCGTTCCTCGCGTGGAGCGTGTCGGTGGATACCTGGGACAGCAACTGGCCAGAGCGCATCAAGCGCGCCCGCATCGCCAGTTCGTTCCAGATCCAGCGCCACAAGGGCACCGCCAAGAGCATCGCGGACCTGATCGCCAGCTTTGGCGGCCAGATGCAGATCCGCGAGTGGTGGCAGATGACCCCGCAGGGTGAGCCGCACACGTTCAACCTGTTTTTGACCATCAGCGGCGACGGCGGGCAGGAGTCGTCGGCCGAGTTCGTCCACCAGATCGTGGACGCGGTGAACCGCACCAAACCCGTGCGCTCGCACTTCACTTTCACCCAAGGCATTCAGGCCGACAGCCAAGTCGGAACCGTCGCAGGTGCCCAAGCGGCGGTGTACCGCCGCCTGACGATGACCGGAGATTGAACCCCCATGCGCATGAAGATCACCAACGCCGGCCGCGCCAAGCTGGTCAATGGCACCAACACCGGCACCAGCACGGTGCTGATTTCTCAGATCGGGCTGACCTCTACCGGCTTCACCCCCACTGCGGCCATGACGCAGCTGCCCGGAGAGTTCAAGCGGATGACCAGCTTCGGTGGCGAGTCGGTTGCGGCTGACACGATCCACGTCACGCTGCAGGACAGCGGCACCGACAAGTACCCGCTGCGTGGCTTCGGCCTCTACCTGGCCGACGGCACACTGTTTGCCGCCTACGGTCAGGCCGAGGCGATCATGGAGAAGGCGAGCATCTCCACGCTGCTGCTCTCGGCCGACGTGGTGTTCGCCGATATCGACACGGCGCAGATCAAGTTCGGCAGCACGCAGTTCCTAAATCCGCCGGCCACCGAAACGGTTGCCGGTGTGGTGGAGCTGGCGGACAGCCCCGAAACCATCCTGGGCACCGATGCCGTGCGCGCAGTCACCGCTCGCGGATTGAAGGCGACGCTGGATAGCCGTTTCGGCGCCAATGCACCGACGCCGTTCGTCAAAACGGTGCTGGCGCTGGCTACGGCCGCGGCTATCCGGACTGCCCTTGAAGTGAAGGGCGCCGCGCTGAAAGACATGGGCCACGGCAAGGGGCTGGACGCGGACACGCTCGACGGCATGCACGCCGCCGACTTCCCGCAGATCGGGAAGGTTCAGCCGATTGACGCGATCCCCGGCAACTCGAACCAAGTTCGTTGGATCAAGCTGGGCACGCTGCCGTGGCGTGGTGCTGCCGCAAGCATTCTGCTGTTGGAAATGACCAACGGCGCCATCGGCAGCCCGCGCTACGCATGGGAGCAGATCGCCGCGTCTACGCGCACGTTCAGCGATACCACCACTGTGCTTACACAGGCGGTCGTTGATGGCATGGTGCAGCACACCCGCATTGGGGCTGACTCCTCGCTGGACCGGCCCAGCCGCTTTGGCCTGGTACTGTCCACGGACGCCGCAGGTAAATCCACGGGCGTCGAGTTGTGGCTGCAGCAGCGCGAGTACAACCAAGGTCATGCCGTGCGCGTGGTCAACGCGACCGGCGCGACGTATCACGGCCCAGGTGCATACGTGACCACGGAGCCGCAGGGAATCATCTACGCCACGGCTCAGCCCCTCGCCTACATGGGCGACCTGCGGCGCCTGGTGGAAAGCACCGAGAACCGGTGGGGTCGTCGTCAGACCTTCGCCCTGGGCGTCTATCTGCCCAGCGATCAAACCGTCGACCTCGGATTCGGCGGTGGCAGTTTGCGTGGGACAGATACTGGCAGCGTGGTACTCGCCGCAGGGGCTGGGCCGACTGGCGATTCAGGCGGCTATGTCTATCTGCGCCCCAATGGCTCCGCGAACCCGGCAGGGCAGCTGGCTGTCTACAAGAACGGCTTTACCGAAATGGCCGGCGCCCGGATCGGAACCGGATCTGGCGACGGGAAGGTGCTGTGCGAGCTGTACTCAGAGCGTCCTTGGCAATTCAAACAAGGCGGGACCGAGGGACAGACCGGATTGGAGCTGCACGACATTACCGGCGGCAAGGAATTCCGCCTTACGAATGTGGCCAACCCCAACAAGATCGTGCTGAACCCGACCGGTAGCTGGGTCTATGCGGCCGAGTTCCGGGGCAAGCTGACTGGCAACGCCGACACCGCCAGCAGGCTTGCAGCACCCCGCACGATCAACGGAACCGCATTCGACGGCTCCGCCAACATCGTGACCACGGCATGGGGCGCTTCCCGCAAGGTGACCATCGGGAACACCGCCAAGGATGTGAACGGTGGCGTGAACTTTGGATGGACTCTGAGCGAGATCGGCGCAGCTTCCGTTGAGGACGTGGCTGCGCGCGTGGCCTATCTCACCCCGACCAGCAATGACGACAGCTGGGTGGACACGTGGAACGCGCTGCGCATCAACCGGCAGACAAATGGCACGCCGACCACCATGCCGGCGCAGTACACCATTGCTTGGTCGCTGCCGAGCTATGACAACTCCCGTGGCCTGGCCATTGCCGCCGACTACGGCGGCGGAAACCGATTCTGGATGCGGTCGCGTAGGGACACGGCACCGGTAGATCAGCGCTGGAAGGAATGGGTAGAGCTGTGGTCGAGCGCCAACTTCGACCCGGCTACGAAGGCGAACCTGTCGGGTGCGGAATTCACGGGGGGCGTTTCGACTCCCTGGGTAAAGGCGAAGTCCAACAACTTCATGGGCGGCCCGGTGTATGCGGTGCTTTCGCCGGACGGCACTGGTGGTCAGGTGCTGCTGCGGCCAAATGGCGCGGCGTCTGCGGTGGGCCAGCTGAAAGCTACCGTGTCCGAAGTGTCCTGGGATGGAAAAGGAATCTGGCACGCCGGGAATCTGAACCCTGCCAGCATGGCCAACCGGATTCCCGGCCAGGTCATCATGTTCGCCGGCAAGACTGCCCCGGCCGGCACCCTGCTGTGCAACGGTGCCGCCGTGTCCCGCACCACCTACGCGGACCTGTTTGCGGCCATCGGCACGCTGTACGGCGCCGGCGACGGAAAGACGACGTTCAACCTGCCGAAGATGGACGAAGGTGCGGTGGTTGCGCATACCACGAAGGCAGATGCGGTAGGCACGCCGACGGCCGGCGAAGTGATCGGCCACACACACACCGGCAGTGCGGCGAGTGCGGGCGCGCACACCCACGCGGTGACCGTCGCTGCCGGGGGCGCGCACTCCCACGGCGCGAGCGCCAGCGCGGTTGGCGACCATGCCCACGGTGCCTGGACCGACCAGCAGGGACACCATGCGCACACTGGCGGCACGTCGTGGACCGGCGACCACCAGCATTTGACGGCATTCGCCGAGGCGGGCATTGCCTACCCGTGGGGCGCGGACTACGGCCAGCATCCCGGCTCGCGCGGCAACGCCGACAACGACAACCCTTGGCCGAACACCAGCCCGGCGGGTGGCCACTCGCACAGCTTCACCACTGACGGTGCTGGCGGCCACGCCCATAACATCGGCATGAACGGTGCAGGTGCCCACTCGCACGATATCTCCATCGCACAGGTCGGCGACCACGGCCATACCGCAACTGCTGCCAGCGGCGGCGCCCACTCTCATACCGTCACCGTGGACAGCACTGGCGGCACACGCAACCTGGCTGCAGGTCTGCGAATGATCTACTGCATCACGTACTGAGGACCGGAGCATGTCCAACGAACCCCGCTTTGCCCACGCCTTCGACCCGATAACCCGTGCGTACATGGGCGCAGTCCGGCTTCAGCCGTCCCCTGATGGCGCCTGGCACCTGCCCGACCGCACCGTGGACGTGGCGCCCAGCCAGTCCCCCGGCGAATGCCAAGCGCTGCGCCTCTCGGATGATGGCAAGCGCTGGCATGTGGTGGCCGACTACCGCAACCGGATGCTGTGGGACACGCGCACCGCGATGCCGGTTCCCAACCGTCTCGCTCTCGGCGAGGGGCTGCCTAAGGGCCTGACGCTGGCCGAACCGTTCCGGCTCGATGGCACCACTCCGCAGTACAACGCATGGCACGATGGCCAGGGCCAATGGGTGCTGCAGCCGGACTACAGCGGCCGACCACTCTGGAACAAGGCGGACGGCACGTTCGCCGCACCCGTACCGCGCGGCCAGCCGCTGCCGCCTTCGGTCACTGACCACGCGCCCCCGTCCAGCCGCAGCGCGCCAGTCACCTACGACGACGCGGCAGGATCGTGGGTCAACGCAGTGCCCACTGAGCCGGAAGATGCGCCCCCGGCGGATCTGAGCTGACGTGGTGCAGATCGCGGCGGTGCGACACATTCGCCCGCCGCTGTAACGGCTCTATCTACTTGCCGCGCTACGTGCGCGCGCGAGGGAGCGCCTAGAACATGGGGGCATGGATAGCGCCCTGCCCCAACAGATCAACAACCTGCTCCGCGACGGCGTGGTGACCGAGGTCGATCACGCCAGGCACATGTGTCGCGTGCAGACAGGTGAGGCGCACACTGACTTCCTCCCTTGGTTCAGCGCCGCCGCCGGAGAACTGCGCACCTGGGCACCGCCGAGCAGCGGCGAGCAGGTTGCACTGCTGTGTTGCGATGGCGACCTGGCCAACGCCATCGTGCTGCGCGGCCTGTACTGCGAGCAGTATCCGGCACCGTCGGCCAGCCCCAGCCTGACGCTGATCCAGTTCAAGGACGGCGCCGTGGTCAGCTACGACCATGATGCGCACTCGCTGGCGGCTGTCCTGCCCGCAGGCGGAACCGTCGCCATCACCGCCGACGGCGGAACCACGATCACCGGCCCGGTGACCATCAAGGGCGCCACCAGCATCGAAGGCAAGGTGACGATCACCGGCAAGGCGGAGGTATCCGACGACGTGATCGCCGCCGGCATCAGCCTAACCAAGCACAAGCACGCCGGCGTGCAACCGGGCAGCGGCACCACCGGGGCGCCAGCATGATCGGCATGGATGGCCGCACAGGCGCGTTCAGCGACGACTTGGCGCACCTGCGCCAGTCCATCGCCGACATTCTGACCACCCCCATCGGCTCGCGCGTGCAACGCCGTGAGTACGGCTCGCTGCTGCCCGAGCTGATCGACCAGCCATTCAACGACGAAACCCGCCTACGGCTGTTCGGCGCTACCGCCACCGCGCTGATGCGTTGGGAGCCGCGCATCAGCCTGACCCGTATCGACCTGGCTCACGGCGACGTGGCCGGCTCGTTCGTCCTCGACCTGCAGGGCCAGCTGGCCACACCGAGCGGCGCATCGCGCAACACCCGCCTTTCCGTACCACTCCGCTTCCACACCCCCTAACCGAAGGAGAAGCCCATGGCCGCCAGCGGCTACCACCACGGCGTTCGCGTCATCGAAATCAACGGCGGCGTCCGGCCGATCCGTACCGTATCCACTGCTGTGATCGGCGTCGTCTGCACGGGCGAGGACGCCGACAAGACTGCATTCCCGCTTAACCGCCCGGTGCTGATTACCGACGTGCTGAGCGCCGTCGGCAAGGCCGGCATGACGGGCACGTTGCGCGCCACGCTGCAGGGCATCGCCGACCAGGGCAACCCGATTGTGGTGGTGGTGCGCGTGGCCAGCGCCAGCAACGACACCGACACCACCGCAAATGTCATCGGCGGCGCCAATGGCGGCAGCTACACCGGCCTGCACGCGCTGCTGGTTGCGCAGGCACAGCTGGGGGTGCGTCCGCGCATCCTGGGCGCACCGGGGCTGGACACCCAGCCGGTGACCGCTGCCATGATCCCCATCGCCAAGAAGCTGCGCGCCATGATCTACGCCAGCTGCGCCGCCAGCGCCACGGTGTCGGAGGCCATCGCCTACCGCGAGCAGTTCGCCGCCCGTGAACTGATGCTGATCTACCCCGACTTCATGGCCTTCAACACCGTCACCGCCTCGACAGGCATGGCCTTCGCCGTCGCCCGTGCCCTGGGCGTGCGCGCGATGACCGACCAGCAGCAGGGCTGGCACAAGTCCATCTCGAACGTGCCGGTGGCTGGTGTGACCGGCATCAGCCGCGACGTGCATTGGGATCTGCAGGACCCCAACACCGACGCGGGCCTGCTCAATGCCGGCGACGTGACCACCCTCATCAACTCGAATGGCTACAAGTTCTGGGGTTCGCGCACCTGCAGCGCCGATCCGTTGTTCCAGTTCGAGACGGCCACCCGCACCGCGCAGATTCTTGCCGACACCATCGCCGAGGCGCAGGAAATCTACATCGACAAGCCGCTGCATCCGACGCTTGTCCGCGACCTGCTGGAGAGCATCAACGCGAAGTTCCGCGAGCTGGTCTATGCCGGTTACCTGATCGGCGCCAGCGCCTGGTACGACGCCGGCGCCAACGCTTCGGAGTCGCTGGCCAGCGGCCAGCTGGTAATCGACTTCGATTACACCCCGGTGCCGCCGCTGGAAAGCCTGCAGCTGAACCAGCGCATCACCGACCGCTACTTCGCCGACTTCCCGGCCCGCATCAGCGGCTGAGGCCGCATAAGGAACCCCTGCCATGGCACTGCCCAGCAAGCTGAAAAACCTCAACCTGTTCAACGATGGCATGAGCTACATCGGCCAGGTTACCGAGTTCAAGCTGCCCACCCTGACCCGCAAGATGGAGGAGTACCGCGCAGGCGGCATGCTCGGCCCCATCGACGTAGACCTGGGCCAGGAAAAGATCGAGGCCGAGTGGAAATGCGGTGGCCTGATGCTCGACGTGCTGCGCCAGTACGGCGCCGTTTCGCACAACGCGGTGCAGCTGCGCTTCGCCGGCGGCTACCAGCGTGAGGACAGCGGCGAGGTTGATGCGGTCGAGATCGTCATCCGCGGCCGCCACACCGAGATCGACGCCGGCACCGGCAAGGTCGGCGACGACACCGAGTTCAGCGTCAAGACCTCGGCCAGCTACTACAAGCTGACCGTCAACGGCCGCACTGAAATCGAAATCGACCTGGTCGGCATGGTCTTCATGGTCAACGGCGTTGACCGCCAGTCTGCCCTGCGTCGCGCCATCGGCGCCTGATCCCGCCCCCCTGCCCGGCCGCTACAGCGGCTGGGCCATTCCTGAGAGATATAGCGATGACCCACAACACCACCCATGAAGCCGACACCGCCGCCGACGCCGAAGCCACCGGCACCAACGTGATCGTGCTGGAAACTCCCATCGAACGCGGCGAGCAGGTGATCCGTTCCGTTCGCCTGCGCAAGCCGACCGCCGGCGATCTGCGCGGCATCAAGCTGTTCGACCTGGCACAGATGGATGTGACCGCGCTGACCACGGTCCTGCCGCGCATCAGCCAGCCGATCCTGACCACCGCCGACGCCGGCAAGCTGGAACCGGCCGACCTGATCGAGATCGCCCGTGTCATCGGTGATTTTTTCGTGCCGAAGTCGGAGAGGGAGTTCCCGTCTGCGTAGAGGATCTGATGGCCGATATCGCGGTGACCTTCTCCTTCACCCTCACCGAGCTATCGGCCCTCTCCCTGTCTGAACTCATCCAGTGGCGCCAGCGCGCCTATGAACGAAGTGGAGCCCAGCAGTGATACAGTCCGCCCATGGACACCATCCTTTTCCTCGCCCTTGCGGCGTTCCTGCTGTGTGCAGTTGGCGCTCTGCTGGTGTGGGCGTTCAGCGCTGCGTGCCGCTTCCTAGCCGCGCTGGCAGCCAATCCCACGGACACCACGACGCCGTAGCACGCGCACCGGTTGTCGTCGCATGAGCGGCGGCAACCTTCGCCTGCAGGTGGTGCTGGAAGCGCTCGACCGCGCCAGCGCCCCGTTCAAAAAGGTCATGGCCGGCAGCAAAGGCCTGTCCACCGCTCTGCAGGAACAACAAGCCAACCTGCGCCGCCTCAATGCCGCCCAGCGTGACGTTGCGGCATACCGCCAGCAGCAGCAGGCCGTGCGCGCAACCGAGCAAAGCCATCTGGCTGCAACGCAGCGCGTCGCCGCTCTGGCCCGGCAGATCAAAGAGGCAGGCACGCCCACCCGCCGGCTGAGCCGCGAGTTCAATCAGGCCCGCACCGCCGCCGGCCAGTTGAAGGTCCAGCACCAGCAGCAGTCAGTCGAACTGCAGCGCCTGCGCGGCGGTCTGGATCGTGCCGGCATAAGCACGCGGCAGCTGGGCACGCATGAGCGCAAGCTGCGCGGCGAGATTGCCGCCGCCTCGGCGCAGATGGATGCCCAGCGCACGCGCCTGGCCGCGCTCGATGCTGCGCAGGCCCGTAGCCGCAAGATCCACAGCGCTGGCATGAACGCTGCTGCACACGGCACCGGCGTGGCGCTGGCGGCTTTCGGTGCGCTGCGTGCGCAGACGCTGCCCATCGCGCAGGCCATGAGCTTCGAGTCGGCCATGGCCGACGTAAAGAAGGTGGTGGACTTCGACACGCCGGACGGCTTCGAGAAGATGGGCCGCGACATTGAGGAACTGTCGCGCCGCCTGCCCATGGTGCCCACCGATATCGCCAAGATCGTCGCTGCCGCCGGCCAGGCCGGCATCGCCAGCAACGAGCTGACCCGCTTCGCCGAGGACGCGGCGAAGATGGGCGTAGCCTTCGACACCACCGCCGAAGACGCCGGCCAGACGATGGCCACCTGGCGTACCGCGTTCCGCATGGGCCAGGACGACGTTGTCGTGCTGGCCGACAAGATCAACTACCTGGGCAACACCGGCCCGGCCAGCGTCCAGAAAATCAGCGAGGTGGTGAACCGTATCGGTGCGCTGGGCGAGGTGGCCGGCCTCGGCAGCGGCCCGCTGGCGGCGCTGGGCGCCACTGTCGCCGGCATGGGCATCGAGTCGGAAGTGTCTGCCACCGGCATCAAGAACATGCTGCTCACGCTGTCCTCTGGTGATGCGGCCACCAAGCGACAGGTGGAGTCGTTCGAGAAGCTGGGGCTGAAAGCTGGTGATCTGGCTCAGGCCATGCAGAAAGACGCCGGCGGCGCCATTCTCGACGTGCTGGAAAAGCTGAAGAAGCTGCCGAAGGCCGAGCAGGCGGCGACGATGACGCAGCTGTTTGGCCGCGAGTCGATCGGTGCGATCGCTCCGCTGCTGACCAACCTCGATCTGCTGAAAGAGAACTTCGGCAAGGTCACCGATGCGCAGAAGTACGGCGGTTCGATGAACGCCGAATACGCCGCGCGCGTGGGCACGGCCGAGAACGGTCTGACGCTGCTCAAGAACAGCGCCACCGTGCTTTCCCAGCGCCTGGGCAAGACCCTGCTGCCGACGGTCAAGGAACTGGCCGCGCGCGTGGCCAAGGTTGCCGACCGGATGGCCGAATGGGTCACGAAGAACCCGCAGCTGGTGGCTACCATCGCCAAGCTGGCCATCGGCGGTACCGCCCTGGCCACCGCGCTCGGCGGCCTGCTGGTGGCCGGCGGCGTCGGTGCCATGGCGCTCACGCAGATCCACAAGGGCGTGATGCTGCTCAGCGGCGGCGGCGGCATCGGCCGGCTGATCGGCCAGGTGCTGTCGCTGGGTGGCCGGGCGTTCCCGATGCTGCTCAATGTTGGCCGCATGCTGCTGCCGCTGCTGGGTGGTATCAGCCTGCCGGTGCTGGCCATCGGCGCCGCCGTGGCCGTTGTTGCCGCGCTTGTCTGGAAATACTGGGAGCCGATCAAGGCTTTCATGATCGGCGTGTGGCAGGGCGTGCTGGATGTGGTCAACCCGATCATGGCCGAGCTGATGACCGCGCTGGAACCGCTGGGGCCGGTGTGGGCGCAGGTGTCCGATGCCATGGGCAAAGCCTGGGCATGGGTGCAGAAGCTGTTCACCCCCTTCAAGGCCACCAGCGAGCAGCTGCAGGGCGCCACAACCGCCGGCCGTGGATTCGGCCAGGTGCTGGGTCAGGTGCTGACCGTCAACCTGCGCATGGCCGTCGCCGCCATCGGTTGGCTGGTGAAGGCGTTCACCTTCATGCTGCCGATCATCAAGAACGCCGTGGGCGGCGCGTGGACCTACCTGCAGGGTGCGTGGCAGCTGATCGTCGGCCTGTTCACCCTCAACGGTGACAAGATCCGGTCGGGCCTGTCCGCCATGTGGGAGGGTGCCAATCAGATCCTGCTCGGCTGGCCCGCGAAGATGATGCAGGCCGGCATCGATATGGTGCAGGGGCTGGTCAACGGCATCGTGTCCAAGGGCAGCGCCGCGATGGATGCCGTGGCCGGTATCGCCTCGGGCGTGATGGACCGCTTCAAGGGGCTGCTGGGCATCCACAGCCCGTCGCGTGTCTTCGCGCAGTTTGGTGACTTCACCATGCAGGGGCTGGCCGGCGGCATCGACCGCAGCCAAGGCGAGCCGCTGCAGCAGGTGACCAGCGTCGGCGACCGCATCACGCAGGCCGGTGCTGGGATGGGCGAGCGCATGCAGCAGGCAGGCGTCGGGGGCGCCGGTGCGTCGGCCAGCCGCCTTGATGAACTGCGCGAGCGGCGCATTGCCCGCGCTGGCGCGAGCGCCGATACCGAGCGCGCCACCGCAAGCCGTGACCGTCTACGTGCGGCAGCGGTCGGGGGCGAGCGCGTGGTGCAGATCGGCGCCGGCATGACCCAACGCATGCAGCCCACCGGTGGAAACGGCCTTACCGCGCCCTCCCGCCTGGACGAACTGCGCGAACGCCGCATCGCCCGGATGGCCGACAGCGCCGACACCGCACGCGCGACGGCCAGCCGCGACAAGCTGCGCCAAGCATCGGCCGGATTCGCGCTGGGCGCGGCTGCGCTGCCCGTCATGGCCGCTGCCGCCCCAGTGATGGCCCCGGCTGCTGCGCAGGCCGCTGCGGGCAGCACAGGCGCTTCCAGCTACACCATCCACATCAACGCGCCGGCTGGATCTGATGAGCAGAAGATCGCGGACCTGGTGCGGCAGACCGTTGAACAGATTGAGCGCGACAAGGCCACCCGACGCGGTGCCCGGCTCAGCGACTGAGGACCACCGCCATGATGATGACCTGGGGCACGTTCGTGTTCTCCCTCTCAACCGCCGCCTACGGCGAACTGCAGCGCCAGATGACCTGGCGCCACGCCAGCAGCGAGCGCGTGGGCGCCCGCGCAGCGCGCCAGTACGTCGGGCCGGGCGATGACACTATCAGCCTGCAGGGCACCATCGCCGGCGAGCTGGTGAGCGACCTGCAGGTGCTGGACAAGCTGCGCGAGCTGGGCGACCAAGGCAAACCGCAGGCGCTGGTGGAGGGCACGGGGCGCGTCTACGGCGCCTACCTGCTGACCAGCCTCAGCGAGACACGGCGCGAACTGTTCAACGATGGCACACCGCGCCTGATCGACTTCCAGATGCAGCTGGAACGCGATGACGACGGCGCCAGCGAGGCCATCGCATGAGGGCGACCCCATACCCGATTCCCGCTTGGCGGGTGGTGCTGGACGGCAAGGATCTGACCGACCGGCTGGCGCCCCGCCTGCTGGATCTGTCCCTGACCGAGAGCCGTGGCGATGAAGCCGACCAGGTGGATCTGCGGGTGCATGACCATGACGGCATGCTGGCGCTGCCGCGCCGTGGGGTCACCCTGCAGGTGGCCATCGGCTATGAAGGTAGCGGGCTGTTCGACAAGGGCACCTTCAAGGTGGACGACGTAGAACACAGCGGCTCGCCCGACATCATCACGATTCGGGCGCGTTCGGCCGACCTGACTGGAGCGGTTCGTCGCCGGCGCGAGCGCAGCTGGCACGACACCACCCTGGGCGACATTCTCGGCGCCATCGCCGGCGAACATTCGCTGCGTGCGTCGGTAGCCGCGGATCTGGCCAGCGTTCCCATTCCACACCTCGACCAGGCCAACGAGAGCGATATCAACCTACTGACGCGGCTCGGCAAACGCTTCGACGCCGTGGCCACGGTGAAAGCCGGAACGCTGATCTTTGCGCCCATCGGTGCGGGCACCACGGCCAGCGGCCAACCGCTGCCTGGCGTGCACATCACGCGCGCATCCGGTGACCAGCACCGCTACAGCGTCGCCGACCGCGAGAAGTTCACCGGCGTTCGAGCCTACTGGGGTGACCGCAAGGCAGCGCGTCGCACAGGCGTGCTGGTGGGCACGTCCGACAACGAGAAGAAGCTGCAGGCGACCTATGCCACCGCGCAGGAGGCGCGGCAGCACGCAGAGGCGGAGTTCAAGCGGCTGGACCGGGGGACTGCGCAGCTGAGCTATCGGCTGGCAGGTGGCCGTGCAGATATCTACCCCGAGCAGACGGTGACAGTCAGCGGCTTCAAGCCAGAGATTGATGGCACGGACTGGCTGGTGGCCAAGGCTACTCACAGCATCGACGGCAGCGGCGGCTTCGTCACTTCACTGGAGCTGGAACGCGGCGGCGAGAACACGCCCTCAGCCGAGTAGCAGTTAGGGCAAATGGCACAGCAGGGGTCTTGCTAAGGGAGTACCGAGACGAGAACGTTCAAGTTCGCTCTAGGTCGTGCCGATCTTTATCCCGGTCAGACGGCGAATGTCGCGCGCATCAAGCCCAAAATCTATGGCACGGACTGGCTTGTGGTGAATGCGACGCACACCATTCACGGCGCCGCCGGATTTACTCCTCCCCTTAAACTTGAACGCGGGGCAACGGCGTAGACGCCTGTCGCGTTTGCCTCTACAGGCACCGTTGCCCCGGTCGATATTTTGGCCGACAGCGAGTATCAGCTGTCCGATGTTCAGCTCGAGCGTTTCCGGCCGCCCTTGTTGCGCGAACCGATCTGGAAGCTGACATCGCCCTGGGTCACCGAACCCGCATTGACCTGGCCGGAATTGTTGCCGCCCACCATCGGCGCCGCGCCCGCTTCGGCGTGCTTCGCAGCGGCCTCCTTCGGTGCCGTCAGCATCAGCCGCACCGCAAAGCGCATTTCAGGTGATGCCGACCGGAAGCGGGCCAGCATCTCGCCGTCCTCGTCGTCCAGCTCTGTCGGGAAGCCGGTCAGCACGTACCCAATGTCCACACCGAGCGCAACCAGGTCGTGCAGGTAGGCGGCAGTGGGCGAGTTCACGCCCGTCTCGTAACGCATCTGCGTGTTCTTGTTCTTACCGGCGCGCGAGCCCATTTCCTCTTGGCTCAAGTCCAGCCGCTCGCGCTCCGCACGCAGCCGTGCGCCTACGCCGAGTTTTGGATCTTCAGTAAGTGACATTTTTCGAACTCTCCATGTTGACTGGTGCGCTTTTTCGCACTATCGTTGCCCCAAGTACACAATAATCACACTTTGGTGCCCGATATGTCCAAACCTGTCCTAAAAACCGCACCCCAGGTGCGCGAGGAACTCGACCGGAAGGGCATCTCTATCGCCGAGTTTGCCCGCACCCACAACCTCGACCAGCGCGCCACGTGGCTGGTGCTGTCCGGTCGCAACAAGGGTCGTCGCGGCGAAGCGCACAAGGCCGCAGTGGTGCTGGGCATCAAGGCCGGCACCATCGATCCCGCGTCGAACTGAGGGCCGATCATGTCGTCGCACAGCGCACGCAGGAAGGTGGTCTTTCGATGCCCGTTCTGCCATTCCCCTTTGGTGAAGCGCACCAGCCACCTGAGCCATGACCATCTCAGGCACGACTCGTTCAACTGCACCAACCCGGTCTGTTCTGCCGCTTTTACCGGGCACACCGAACTGACCGGCGTTGCCAGTCCCAGCGGCCTGCCTGATGCACGGCCGACTGATCTTCCCCCAAGCCCCGCATATGCCCGCGAGATCGCCCAGCGCGCTCACCGCATGCAGCACAGCGGAAACCAACCCGATCTGCTGGACGCATTGCCGCTCCCCGCCGACCACTGAGGTAACAACCATGGCTGTTCTTGAACTGGCGATGCTCTCGCCAATGGCGAAGCTTTGCCTGCAATCCACCATCCGTCACGGCGGGTTAGTGGTTGGCGCACGCGGTTATACCGGTCGTCGGTCCGAGGCCGAGGCCGAGGCCGAGGCCGACGAAGCATTCACCGCTGCGCCCGTGTGGCAGTTGATGGCCCTGGGCCTTGTGCGTTGCGCCCCCGGCAATGACCGCCTGCTGGAAGCGACTGATCGCGGTATCGAGTTGAACGACTGCGGCGTGGTCGAGATCAAGAACCCGCCCGACGGGCTGGGCCTGATCGACTCCGAGGCCGACCAGGGCGAGGCCACCCCATGAGCCAGCGCGACGCCTGGTCCACTGCACAGGTGCCCTTCCTCGTCCCCGGTCCTGCCGGATACGTGCCTACCGATCCTGCCAAGAAGGCAGAAGACGCCGCCACGTTGGCCGCGCGGGTAGCCGCGTTCCGCAAGGCAGGCGGCAAGGTCGAAGTCATCACCGAACCCACCTACCGCCCGCAGAAAAGCAGCAAGCGCCGCAGCGCGAAGGCCTGAACCGATCATGCAAGAAGACATCCGCCAGCAAGTTCTGCAGCGCATCGAGCGGGACTACGGCCTCAAGCACCGTCCCAGCACGGAATACATGCGCGGCGGCAAGTGCCCCGCCTGTGGTCAGAAGGAGCTTTACACCAGCTTCCAGAATCCGTGGGTGCTGCGCTGTGGCCGCCAGGCCAAGTGCGGGCATGAGGTCAGCGTCAAGGATGTCTACGACGATCTGTTCGATGACTGGTCAAAGCGCCACGAACGCACGGAGACGGCGCCGCACGCTGCGGCGGACGCCTACCTGCGGTACTCGCGCGGCTTCGATCTGACCGCGCTCCGTGGCCTCTACACGCAGGAGAGCTACTTCGACCGCAAGTCCAGGGAAGGCACCGCGACGGTACGGTTCCCGCTGACCAAGGGCGGCTATTGGGAGCGCCTGATCGACCGCGCTCACCGCTTCGGCAAGCAGAAAGCGCGCTTCATGCCGGGCCAGAGCTATGCGGGCGCCTGGTGGATTGCCCCCGCTGCGGCCGACATGCTGCCGACCGCGCGTGAGGTCTGGATCACCGAGGGCATCTTCGACGCTATCTCGCTCCTGCAGCATGGCATTGCGGCTGCATCCGGTATGTCCAGCAACGGCTACCCCGAGGAATCGCTGCGCGCCCTGCGCGACCTGCGCGGCGGCAAGCTGCCGGTGCTGGTATGGGCCTACGACAACGAGCCAACCGCACGTGATTACGTGCGCAAGCATGCCCGGCGGGCCGAGTCGCTGGGCTTCAAGAGCCGTGCAGCACTGATCCCGCAGAAGCCGGGGAAAAAGACCGACTGGAACGACCTGCATCTGCGCGCGTCGACTATCAACGACGCCGACGCACGCCAGGCTCAGTGGGATGCCGACATCGCGGAGGCGCGCTATCACGGCGACGTGCTGCTGGCGAAGTCCGCCATCGAGAAGGGCCTGCTGATGTATACCCACACGCAGCGCCGCGAGTTCCACCTTGAACACCGCTCGCGCCTGTTCTGGTTCAGCTTCGATAGCGTGAAGTTCGACAAGCTGTGCCAAGAGCGCGCCAAACGCAAGGAAGACCCGGACGAGGAACTGGATGCCGACGAGGCCGAGAAGATCCGCCGCGCCTGCTGCAGCGTGGAAGAAATCGCCAACTGCTATCCCGAGGCGCTCTACTTCCAGAGTCATGAGGTGACGGACGAAAGCTGGTACTTCTTCCGCGTCAGCTTCCCGCACGATGCGCCGCCCGTGAAGGGCACCTTTACCGGTGCGCAGGTCGCCAGCGCCAGCGAGTTCAAGAAGCGCCTCATCAGCATGGCGCAGGGTGCGGTGTTCACCGGCACCGGCCACCAGCTGGATTGCATCATCCGCGACGTGCTGTATGACATCACCAAGGTCCAGACCATCGACTTCGTTGGCTACAGCGAGGATCACAAGTCCTACATCCTCGGCGATGTGGCGGTGCGCGACGGCGAACTGAGCATCGCCAACGCCGAGGACTACTTCGAGTTCAAGAACCTGCGTGTGAAATCCACGCAGAAGTCGATCCGACTGGACATTCAGCGCGACCCCGAAAAGCAGCGCAACGACTGGCTGGCATGGCTGTGGATGTGCTTCGGCACCCACGGCATGATCGCGCTCACGTTCTGGTTCGGCTCGCTGTACGCCAACCAGATCCGAAGCGCGCACAAGTCGTTCCCCTTCTTGGAAGCGACGGGCGAGGCCGGCGCCGGCAAGACCACGCTGCTGACCTTCCTGTGGAAGCTGCTCGGCCGCAGCGATTACGAAGGCTTTGACCCCGCGAAGTCATCCAAGGCCGGCCGCGCCCGCGCCATGGGCCAGATTTCCGGCATGCCAGTTGTGCTGCTGGAGGCCGACCGCAGCGATGCTGATCGCTCACACGCCAAGTCGTTTGAATGGGATGAATTGAAGGACTACTACGGCGGCGGCACGCTCGCCACGCGCGGCGTGCGCAATGGCGGCAATGACACCTACGAGCCCCCATTCCGGGGCACCATCGTCATCAGCCAGAACGCCGCCGTGGACGCCAGCGAGGCCATCCTGACGCGTATCGTCAAGCTGCACTTCCGCAAGCCGCAGGTCACCACTGAAAGCCGCATCGCGGCCGACAATCTCAACGCCCTGCAGGTGGAGGAACTGAGCCACTTCCTGATTCGCGCGGTTCGCGCCGAAAGCCAGGTGATGGAGAAGTTCGGCGAGCGCGTGCGCTTCTACGAGGGCAAGCTGCGCGAGCGGGGGGAGCTGCGCATGGAGCGCGTCATCAAGAACCATGCGCAGATGCTGGCGCTGTTCGACGCCCTGCGCCTGGTAATGGAGATCCCCGAGGAAATGGTGGTCGCCACGCGCGAAGCGCTGGTTGCGGCCGCACTGGAGCGCCAGAGCGCGGTCAGCGCCGATAACGCCCTGGTCACTGAGTTCTGGGAGGTCTACGAGTACCTGGAAACCACCAACGGCGGCATGCCGGCGGTGAACCACTCGCGCGATGCATCGCGGATCGCCATCAACCTCAACGAGTTCGCCGCCAAGGCAGCGCACCATTCGCAGCAACTGGCAGACCTCAAGGTGCTGCGCACGCTGCTGCGTGACTCGCGCCGGCACAAGTGCCTGGACACGAACGTAGCCGTGAACAGCGCTATCCGTCAGGGCACCATGGGCGCCGCCGCCACGGTCAAATGCTGGGTGTTCAAGGTATGAACACCCTCACCTCACGCCACCTTCTTGGCGGCCGTCTTCCGGGCCTTGGGCTTGCGCTTGACCGGCTTGCCGTCGCTGTCGATCGGCACCAGGCTCAGGCGGAAACCCAGCGAGTTTGCCAGCTTGCTGAGGTTGCCCATGGTCGGATTGCCTTCGCCGCGCAGCATCTTGTAGAGGGTTTCGCGGGCGATGCCAGTGGTGCGTGCCAGGTCCGCAATGTTGCGAGCCTTTGCCACGATGCCCAGGACGGATGCGATGAACGCAGCATCGTCTGGGGCTTCTTCCAGAGCCGCTTCGATGAAGAAAGCGATGTCCTGTTCGTCACGCAGGTGTTCGGTGGCGTCCCAATCGTGCAGCTGCACTTTGTTGTTCATGGTGTTCTGCCTTGTTCCTTGTCTTGTGTCGCGTATGGAGTGCTGCTGGCTGGCCGGTCAGAGTTGACCGGCCAGCTTTCGAGCCTGCTCTATGTCGCGGGGCTGGCTGTCTTTGTCGCCACCGCACAGCAGGATGTAAGTGATGCCGGCGCGCTCGGTGTAGTACACGCGGTAACCGGGGCCGAAATCGATCTTCAGTTCGGCGACTCCGCCAGTCAGCATGCGGTGCTGCCCGGGGTTGCCCTGTGCGAGCCGTTCGATACGGACCGCGATGCGCTGCCGGCCCTGCCGGTCACGCAGTCCCTTGAACCAATCGTTGAACTCGGTGGTGGTCTTGATCGTCGCCATGTGTCCATTATAATGGACACTTCCGACCTTTGCAACGCCCCGAAATATCACTTGACAACCGTGCGCGGTCGGAGCAACCATTCTCCCGTCGCCGCACAATCGGCGACCGGGATTGGCGTCCCGAATCCACACGGCGCAACAGCGCCCATCAGTCGATGTCAGGCGCTTTTTTCTTGCCCTGCATCGCGCTGGGCTTGCCTGCCTGTTCTATGGCGGGCGGTGCGCGGGGACCGCAAGGTCCGCCGGAACCGTGTGTCCGGTACGCCAACCCGCACCGTCCGCCACCCTGATTGGCGTCAGGGCGGCGGTCTCCATCACACACACGGAGACACGCATGTCCCACGACACCCAAGTTGCGCCCGCTCAATCAGCGCGCCAACTCGCACACTTCTTCGGCCAGATCGCCGACACCACCGAATGGAACCATGCCTGCTGGCAGGGTCTCTTTGCGCGCCTGCTCGGCGCGGGGAAGACGCCGGCAGAGTTGACGCTGGGCGAAATCCAGACCGCCATCGACCAGGTAGTGACCCGGTGGGCAGATTGCCAGGGCACCGGCCCGAGGGCGCTTTCATGAGCGCACACACCCGCAACGGCACCCGCACAGCGGCGGACGTGGTGAACAGCATCCACTTCGTGGTGCACGAGAACGACGTCGACCGTCTCTGGCAGGCCCAGCAGGCCATTGACCTGCTCGCGCTGCTCGACACCGATCAGCCCTCCCCCATCACTCTCGACCACATCGCCGCAGTTGCGGCGTACGTGGCGGAGGATCTGCGCCACGTACTGGGCAATGCCCACCGGGCCGACCAACTGCCAGCCGTAGACCTGGCGGACACCCTGTAAGAACGGGTCCGGCCGGTGGCGCGCCAACGCCACCGCTGGGCCTTCCCACCACGACGCTCGGAGAAGAGCCATGTATCAGCAAACTGAGTCACCCCCAGCCGCCGCATGTTCGCAGGGGGCCGACACCGGACCCGCCGCGCAGGCTACCACGCAGCCGGAACTCACCCCGGTAGCCGCCAATAAGGCTGTGCTGCAGTTCACCATCAGCCCCGATGAGATCCTCGTGAGCGCGATTCTCGCCATGGGGCCGACGCGCTGCATCGAGCAGCGCTGGACGCGCCGGACCCGCAGCAGCTTTCTGCTGGCTGCAGGGCCGGTACTGTGGGAGATGGAGAAGGACGCCATAGGCCACGACCTGGCCGACTTCCTCGACCGTGCCGGCGTGCCCCTTGCCATCGCCAACATGCTGCCTCGGCCTGCCAGTACCGCCGCATCCGCGGCTATCGCTGCAGCAGCGCTGGAGGTGGCGAATGTCTGAGAGCAAGCCATGCCGATGCGCACGGTGCGAGACGACGCCCGCCAACGCCAGCCATTGGGTGAAGCACCTGACGCAGCAGGCCGAGTACGCAGCGGAACTACCACCCTACGAGCGTGTCGTTGGCCTGCATCAAGCCCAGCAGGCACTGGCGGCCGTGCTGACCGCGCGCACCCCTCCTGCAGCCCAGCCGCTTTCTGGCCGGGAGGTTCTGATGGCTGCGGTGATCGCTGCGGTGAAGCGTCATCGCTCCCTGGTGCACTCGCCGCACAGTGTCTATGCAACGGAACTGGCCGCTGCGAGCCAACAGGTCGACGCCGCACTGGCGGCACTTGCCGCCCACGACTTCGATGCCGGCGAGGTGGTCAACGCATGAAGTACCACACAACCCAACGGCAGATAGCGGCGCCTTGGCCGATGCCCAGCTGCAGGGCTGGGCATACGGCGCGACTGATGGAAGACCGGCGCAGAGCCGATGCCGGCGGTGGCCATTTCATCGAATGCCAATGCGGTCGCACCCACAAGCACCCCAGCGCACACCTGGCGTTGCAGGAGTGGACCCGCCTGTACGGGCGCGCGACACCGGTCGCGTCCACAGCCAGCAACGTGATCCAGCTGGGGCTGGGCCTGGGCGATAGAAGCACCGGGTAATGGATGACGCCACAGAGCAGCATCGGCGGGCCTGCGAGGCCCGCCACTGGATCAGGCAGGGCTACAACAGCGGCAGATGGGTGGACGAACTGATTACCCGCATTGCGGGTAGACGCGGCCCCGCTGCTGCTGAGGCCCTACGGGAAGAAATGCGCCGGCAGTGGTTGCGCCGGCGCGATTGGATGGAGGCGTCCGAGCTTTGAGCAGCCGCATTGTGCAATTCAACACCCTGCAGGAGCTGTGCACCCCGCACGGCCCCGCACCCCGCGCGGCGACCGTGCGGCGCTGGGCAGAACGGCAGGGTATCCGGTACAAGTACGACCGCCACGGCGGGATCTGGACCACCCTCGACGCGCTGAACGCGGCGCTGGGGCTGGTCGACCCGCAACAGCAGGAAGGACGGGAAGAGGACAACATCTGATGACACGCGGCAGAAAACGGAAGTTCAACCCGGCCATACCTGGGCACATCGAGCAGGACGCATTGCCGAAAGGGATCTACTGGCACGACGACCGCTGGTTCGTCTACCAGGATCACGCGGAGGGCGGCCGGCGCGTCAAGCGCACGGTCGCCCACGCGAGCGCCCGCTTGTCCGACCTGCATGCCATCGTTGAGTCACTGACCACAGGCCAGCAGCGCGGCACAGTGCGCTACCTGTTTGATCGCTTCCATGAGTCCAGCGAGTTCAAGGAACTGAGCCTAGACTCGCAGGCCGACTACAAGCGCTACGCCGACAGCCTGGCCAGCTACATCCGCAAGGACGGCACGCCGTTCGGCAGCATGCAGGTCGACCGCATCACCACACCGGTCGTGCAACGGCTGGTGGAGGTGTTCGCCAATGGTCGGCCGGCGACGCGGAACCAGCCCGCGCTGCCCCCCTTTCCGAGCAAGGCCAACCATCAATTCCGCTATCTTCGTCGCACGCTCGCGTGGGGCGTGCGTCACGGCTACTGCAAACACAACCCCGCAACCGGCGTGCGCCAGGCAAAGGAAGCGAGCGAGCACAAGATGCCAACGCCTGACGCATTCGCCAAGGTATTGGCATTCGCACGCGAGCGCGGCGCCAGAGCGCCGCACACCAAGGGCAGTTGCCCCGGATACCTTGCGCCGGCCATGGTGCTGGCTTTCAGCGCACGCCTGCGCGGCATCGAGGTGTGCACGCTTACCGACGCCCACCGGCTTGACGAAGGCGTGCATGGCGACCGGCGGAAAGGCTCGCGCGCCTCGATCACCGAGTGGAACGAAGAAATGACCGAAGCATGGGAGGCACTCGTGGCCCGGCGGAATGCTATCTGGAACCGCGACGGCCGCAACTTCGCCATACCAATACGGCCTGAGCAGCGCTTTCTGCTGGTCGAGCAGACCGGCAACCCAATCGCGCGATCATCGGTGTCGAGCGCGTGGCAGCGCTTCATCCACATGGCGATGCGCGAGGGCGTGATCGAGGAAAGCGAGCGCTTCTCCATGCATGGCCTCAAGCACCGTGGCGTCACCGACACTGCTGGCAACCGGGGCGACAAGCAAGACGCGGCCGGGCACAAGTCACCGGCAACGACAGGTCGGTACGATCACAGCGTACCGGTCGTGAAACCACCGCGCAGGCGCTGAACAGTAAAATCAGCTGGCCCCCAATCCCGTAAAAACTTCAGCAGGTGCACCGTTGAATGACTTTGCTGCCACTGTGGCCAAAGCAAAAACCGCTCGCAAACTTGATCTTTGCTTCATCTCCGCCCTTTGCATTGTGGCAATTGCGGCACCGGCGCTTTCACTTTGGGCTCCGCTACGCCCAGCATCCGAGTCGCTGCCCGTGTGGTTCCAGCGAAGCGGCGCAATTACCTCGATCTTCGCGGTTCTTGCCCAGTTCCGCATCAGCGCTTTCTATGAGCGAATTCGGGGCGGAACGTTCGCAGAGTCATGGCAGCTTTTTCACGTTTTCATCGGACACTATCGCCTGGTGTCGCGAACGATTGCGGCCATCACCGTGGCAGGTGCCGTGATCTGGGGATATGGTGATCTGCTGCTCAACAGCGTGCTGTAGTTGGCGCCGATTGGAGGCCAAGCACGGCCGTGAAACGTCAGGGCAAGCGCTGAATTTTTCCGGCAATTTTTCCGCCGGCACAAAAAAGGCACTTGGGCGGAAGCCTAAGTGCCTGTTTTTTATGGTGGGCCCATCAGGATTCGAACCTGAAACCAAGGGATTATGAGTCCCCTGCTCTAACCGTTGAGCTATAGGCCCTGCGCAGCGCCACAGTGTAGTGGACCGCCCCCCCGCCCGGCTACTCAGGCATCACTGCCAACGCATTGGCCACCTGCTCCAGCCGCACCTCCGCAATCTCCGCGAAGTGCTGCATCTGGCGTAGATGCGCCTGAAAGAGCGCGACGGTTCTTCGCGCCCCTTCCAGCCCCGACTGCTTACTGCCACCAAACCCATCAACCAGTTCCGAGCCAGAATGCGTCAGCAGCGCATCGTGCGCCGGGCGAACCCAAGTCGATCCTCGCGCTCATCCTGCAGTACCTCATCCCGGTCCAGCAGCGGCGTGAAATCGTCTCGCGGGGAATCGGGCGCGTCGTTCTCTACATCGTTCATGGCGTAGCTCCAGATACAGGACTAACCAGAGCAGCAGTGCGTACATGGCGCCTACGACCTGCTGCGCGTCTGCATCGGTGCCGGTGATGTCCGGCCCGCCTAAGTGATATGTTGAGCATCTGCCCGGCCAGACTGCGGCCGCCATTGAGTGAATTCAAATGGCATATGCGACAGGCGGCAGTTCCCCGGGGCATTGCCCGGTTCTACCGGGTGGTGAATTATGGGACGAATAGTGTTACGTAATTCCGGCACTCACCGCGTCCCAATCGCCGACGGCATTCCGCAAGTCATTGTTTGGAGATGAATTCCACGCGACCTTGGAGGCTCGGTCGCCGGAATAGTGTTACGTAATCAATACGAATCCCGTTACGAATCCGCCGGCCACGCCCCACCGCCACCAAAGAAAAACCCCGCCGAAGCGGGGGTTCTTCTTGACAGCACCACTTGCCGAGCATGGGCTCGGCACTACCTGGAAATCAATCGATATCCAGGAAGCTGCGCAGCTGCTCCGAGCGGCTCGGGTGACGCAGCTTGCGCAGGGCCTTCGCTTCGATCTGGCGGATGCGCTCGCGGGTCACGTCGAACTGCTTGCCGACTTCCTCAAGGGTGTGGTCGGTGTTCATGTCGATGCCGAAGCGCATGCGCAGCACCTTGGCTTCCCTCGGGGTGAGGCCGGCCAGCACGTCGCGCACGGTTTCAGACAAGTTGATGTTGGTGGTGTTCTCGATCGGGGACTCCACGTTGGTGTCCTCGATGAAGTCGCCCAGATGGGAATCCTCGTCGTCGCCGATCGGGGTTTCCATCGAGATCGGCTCCTTGGCGATCTTCATCACCTTGCGGATCTTGTCTTCCGGCATGTCCATTTCCTTGGCCAGCTCCTCCGGCGTAGCCTCGCGGCCGTACTGCTGGAGCATCTGGCGGGAAATGCGGTTCAACTTGTTGATCGTCTCGATCATGTGCACCGGAATACGGATGGTGCGCGCCTGGTCGGCAATCGAGCGGGTGATCGCCTGGCGGATCCACCAGGTGGCGTAGGTCGAGAACTTGTAACCGCGGCGGTACTCGAACTTGTCCACGGCCTTCATCAGGCCGATGTTGCCTTCCTGGATCAGGTCCAGGAACTGCAGGCCGCGGTTGGTGTACTTCTTGGCGATCGAGATCACCAGGCGCAGGTTGGCCTCGACCATTTCCTTCTTGGCCTTGCGCGCCTTGGCTTCACCGTAGGCCATGGCACGGCTGATTTCCTTCAGCTCTTCCAGGTCCAGCTGGGTCAGCTTCTCGATGTCGATCGTCGCCTGCTGTTCGGCGATGATCTGGTCCTTCACTTCGCGCAGGGCCGACGACCACTTCTGCTTGCGCTTCAGTGCGTCTTCCACCCACTCCAGGTTGGTCTGGTTGCCTTCCCAGGAACGGATGAAGTCCTTGCGCGGCATGCGTGCAGTGACGGTGGCCAGGTTCAGCACGCGGCGCTCATGGGCCTTGATCGACGCCATGGTGTCGCGCAGCTGCTTGGTCAGCACATCGGTCAGCGGCAGCGGCAGCTTCAGGGTGACGAACACCGCCGACATTTCTTCGCGCAGGCGCGGCAGGTTCTTCTTGTCGCCCTTGGTCGCGGCCTTCTTGAAAGCGTTGAAGGCATCGCTCAGCGCCTGCATGCGCGCGGCGACTTCCTCCGGATCCGGACCGGTCGGTGCGGCTTCTTCATCGCCACCGTCGACATCGTCGTCCTCGTCCTCGTCGCCTTCGGCGTCGGCATCGCTGCTGTCATCGGCAGCGGCCGCCGGCGGTGCCGGCTCTTCATCGGTCAGATCGTTGAAGCCGACGATCACTTCGGCCAGGCGCTTCTTGCCTTCCTTGTGGGCTTCGTAGTCGGTCAGCAGCGACTCGACCGAGACCGGGAACTGGCCCAGGGCCGCCTGGACCTGCGAAAGGCCTTCCTCGATGCGCTTGGCGATGGCGATTTCGCCTTCGCGGGTCAGCAGCTCGACGGTGCCCATTTCGCGCATGTACATGCGCACCGGGTCGGTGGTACGGCCACCTTCGGTGTCGAGCGCGCTCAGTGCGGCGGCGGCTTCTTCGGCCGCGGTGTCATCGACTTCGCGGTTACCGGTGTTGCCGTCGTTGAGAAGCAGGGTTTCCACATCCGGCGCAACTTCATGGACATCGATGCCCATGCCGTTGATCATGCCGATGATGTCTTCGATCTGTTCCGGGTCGACCATGTCGTCCGGCAGATGGTCATTGACTTCGGCGTAGGTCAGGTAGCCCTGTTCCAGGCCCTTGCTGATCAGTTGCTTGATTTCGGATTGGGCAGGACGTTCGTTGGCCATGTAGTGCTCGCGCCACCGGCTAGGGAGAAATAGGGAACGTAGCATTATACCAGCCCGGGGCCCGGCCTGCCGGGCGGTGGTCCCGGCGGCTTAGGGCCTGAGAAGGAAGGTCACGGGACCGTCATTGACCAGGCTGACGACCATATGGGCACCAAATTGGCCCGTTTCCACCCCTGGCGCGTGATTTTCACGACAGATCTCGACAAATCGATTGAACCCGCGTTCAGCCTCGTCCGGCGGCGCGGCGCTGGTGAAGCTGGGCCGCATGCCCGACCGGGTGTCGGCGGCCAAGGTGAACTGGCTGACCAGCAGCAGGCCGCCGGCGGTATCGCGCAGCGAACGGTTCATCTTCCCGGCCTCGTCGGCGAATACCCGGTAGCCCAGCAGGCGCTCGGCCATTCGCTGCAGCTGGGCCTCGCTGTCGCCCGGCTCCATGCCGACCAGCGCCAGCAGGCCGGGGCCGATCTGCCCCACCGCTTCGCCCTCGACGTGGACGGCGGCCTGGCTGACGCGCTGGATCAGGACGAGCATGCGGGGGCTTCCAATGAACACGGCCGGCCACGATAGCAGCGCCCTTGGCTAAACTGGCGCCGATGAATCCGCAACGCAAAGCCCGGCTGGTCTACCGCGCCACCACCCTGTTCGCCCGCCTGCCCTGGCCGCTGCTGCGGGGAGTCGCCCGTGCCCTGTCCTGGACCTGGATCAGTCTCAACGCCCGTGAGAGCCGCGTCACCCGGCGCAACCTGGAGTTGGCCTACCCGGACCTGGAGGGCGCCGCGCGCGACCGCCTGCACCGGAAGCTGCTGCGCTCCACCGCCCTGCAGGCCATCGAAACCCTGCGACTGTGGAGCCAAGCGCCGGCCGACAACCTGCGCCTGCACCTGAAGCAGCGCCACGGCGAGGCCCTGTACGACGCGGCGCTGGCCAGCGGCAAGGGCGTGATCGTGGCGGCGCCGCACTTCGGCAACTGGGAGCTGCTGAACCAGTGGCTGGCCTCGCGCGGGCAGATCGCCATCGTCTACAAGCCACCGGAGGACGAGGCCAGCGATGCCTTCCTGCAGCTGGTGCGGGGCGGCCAGAACGTACAGCAGGTGCGTGCCGAAGGCCCGGCCGTGCGCCAGCTGTTCAAGGTGCTCAAGGACGGCGGTGCCACCGGCATCCTGCCCGACCAGCAGCCCAAGGCCGGCGATGGGGTGTTCGTGCCGTTCTTCGGCGTGCAGGCGCTGACCATGACCCTGGTCAACCGGCTGGCCGAGCGTACCGGCGCCACCGTGCTGTATGGCTGGTGCGAGCGCATCGGGCCGGACATGGAGTTCGCCCTGCACATCGAACCGACCGACCCCGCCGTGGCCGACCCGGACCCGCAGGTGGCCGCCACCGCGCTCAATGCAGGCATCGAGCGCATCGCCCGCCGCGACCCTGCGCAGTACCAGTGGACCTACAAGCGCTATACGCTGCGGCCATCGGGCAGTGGCGAGGAAGACCCCTACGCGACCGAGGAGCACCCGCACTGACGGCCGCTCCACTCAGGCCACCGGCCCCTGCGACCGGCGGCCGCACCACGTTGAATACGACGCCGGCGCCCCCATAGAGACTGCGATGTCCGCCTCCCCCGGTCCTGCCATGCCTGCTGCTTCTTCCCTGTTCGGCGATCCGGCCGCGATCCGCTGCGAGCGCGCGGTTTCCGAACTGCGTGCCGGTCGCCCGGTGCTGCTCCACGATGGCCAGGGCCAGCGCCTGGCGGTGATCGCGCTGGACAGCGCCACGGCCAGCAGCTTCGCTGCCTTCGCCAATGCCGCCCACGAGCGGCATTACCTGTTCCTGACCGCCACCCGCGCCCGCGTGCTTGGCGTGGAGGCCCCGCAGGGTGCGCGCCTGCCGCTGGCCGGTGTTGCCTTCGACGCCCTGCCCTCGCTGGGCTATCTGCGCGAACCGGGCCCGATGCCGGACGGCTGGAGTGCCGGTGACGCCTTCGACGCAGGCGCCGTGGAACTGGCCCGCCTGGGCCTGCTGCTGCCGGCGATGGTCGCGGTGCGCCTGGACGCCGAAGACCGCACCTTCGATGGCGCGGCCGAGGTGGCCCTGTGCGACCTCGCCGAAGGCGCAGCACATGCCGCGCATGATTACGAGCTGGTGGCGCGTTCACCGGTGCCGTTGCGCGATGTCGGCATGACCACGTTCGCGGTGTTCCGTGGCGGCGTCGCCCAGCGTGACCAGGTCGCGATCATCGTCGGCGAACCGGACCTGTCGGCGGTGGTACCGGTGCGCGTGCACTCCTCGTGCCTGACCGGTGACCTGTTCGGCTCGCTCAAGTGCGACTGCGGCGACCAGCTGCGGCGCGGCCTGCGCAAGCTGAAGGAACTGGGCGGCGGCGTGCTGCTGTACCTGGACCAGGAAGGCCGCGGCACCGGCATCGCCGCCAAGATGCGCGCCTACGGCTACCAGCACGACGGCCTGGACACCATCGACGCCGACGCACAGCTGGGCTTCGGTGCCGACGAGCGCCGCTACGGCAGCGCGGTGGCCATGCTGCGTGGCCTGGGCATTTCGCGCGTGGCCCTGCTCAGCAACAACCCGACCAAGGCGCAGCGCCTGCGCAATGCCGGCATCGAAGTGCTGGACTGCATTCCGGTCACCGGCGAAATCACCGCCGAGAACGAACACTACCTGCGCACCAAGGCCGATCGTGCCGGCCACATGCTGGATGTGGACGCGCTGATCCAGGCTGCCCAGTAACGCAGCCGACCTGCTACCGTCTGCGCGGTGCGGCCACGGCCGCCACCGCCCGCCCTGCCACCTGACGGAGCCCGCGTGACCGACGTTCCCCTTACTGCTCCGCCCACCGATGCCTGGCAGTCGCTGCCGCGCCGCGCCTCGCGGCTGGCCGCACTGGAAGGTGCCTTCGGTGGCCTGTTTGTGCCAGGCCTGCCGCTGGCCGCTGCATGGTGGTTCTTCGATCTGCCCGGTGGCGTATGGGTCGCAGCCCTCGGGCTGCTGGTGGGGGCTGCATGTGGTGCGTGGCTCGGCCACCGCCGCCTGGTCCGCACCCGTTGGCGGCTGGACGCACAGGGCCTGGGCCTGCGACGAGACCTGATGTGGCAGCTGGAAACGCGCATTCCCCTGTCGCGCGTGCAGCACCTGGACCTGCGCCGCGGGCCACTGGAACGCCGCGCCGGTCTGGCCACGCTGATCGTGCACACCGCCGGCACCCGCATGAGCGCGGTGACCGTCAGCGGCCTGGACGAGGCGGATGCCGAGCGCCTGCGCGACACCCTGTCCCATCAGCTCGACCAGGACGCCGACGCCCTGTGAGCCTGCCACCACCTCTGCCTGCAGCGCTGCCCACCGGTGGCGAGGACCACCGCCTGCATCCGTGGTCATGGTTGTTCGTACTGTTGATGCAGCTGCGCCATTACTTCCTGCCGCTGGTCGCGCTGCTGGTGTTCGGCCAGCGGGGTGACCGCGACCCGATGTGGGCGCAGCTGATTCCGCTGACGGCAATTGCCGCACTGGTACTGGTGTCGGTGCTGCAGTACCTCAGCTACCGCTACCGTATCGGCAGTGATGCGATTACCGTGCGCAGCGGTCTGCTGGCGCGCAACCGGCGCGAGATTCCGTTTGCGCGCATCCACAACGTGGAAGTCCGGCAGAACCCGCTGCACCGCCTGTTCGGTGTGGCCGAGCTGCGCCTGGAATCGGCCGGCGGCGTGCGTCCAGAAGCCGAAATGCGGGTGCTGCAGCTGGACCAGGCGCTGGCGCTGGAACGACTGGTGCGCCAGCGCGGGCAGGCGCCGCAGGCCGCCGACGTTGTCGCCGCCGCCTCGATCACCGAGGCCGACACCGAACAGGTACTGCTGCGCCTGTCGAGCTGGGACGTGGTGCGCATGGGGCTGCTCTCCAACCGTGGCTGGGCGCTGGCGATCGCCGCGTTCGGTGTCCTGTTCCAGACCGTCCCGCGGCCGGTGATGGACGATGCCCTCCAGCGCGGTGGCCGCGAGGCCTTCGGCTACGCCAGCCACCTGCACCCCGGCGTGGCCGGCGCGTTCCTGCTGCTGGCTGCGGCTCTGTTGCTGGGCTGGCTGGCGCTGCGCGTGTTGTCGGTGGTGCTGACCCTGCTGCGCTACCACGGCTTCACCCTCAGCGAGCAGGATCGCCGCCTGACCGTTTCGGCTGGCCTGCTCAGCCGCACCCGCAGCAGCGTGGCGCGCCGGCGCATCCAGGCCTGGACGCTGCGCGAAGGTACGTTGCAGCGCTGGTTCGGACTGCGCCAGCTGCGCATCGACAGCGCCGCCGGTGGCCCTGCGCGCGATGAGGACCGCGCCCTGCGCGAACTGGCACCGCTGGCGTCAAGTACGCGTTGCGAGCAGCTGGTGCAGCACCTGCTGCCACAGTTGCAGTGGCCACCCGCGCAGTGGCAGTCCATTCCGCAGCGCGGCTGGTGGCGGCTGTGCCTGGGCGCGCTGCTGCTGGTGCCGCTGCTGGCTGCGGCCGCGTACTGGCGCTGGGGCCCATGGGGCCTGCTGGTGCTTGCGTGGCTGCCGGTGGCGCTGCTGGTCGCGCACCGGCAGATGGCGCGCATGGGCTGGTACCTGGACGAGCACTATGTGGCGGTGCGCGGCGGCTGGTGGAAGCGCTGGTGGCGCTGGGCCGAGCTGGACAAGGTGCAGGGCCTGCGCCTGCAGCGCTCGCCGCTGGACAGGCTGCTGGGCACCAGCAGCCTGCAGCTGGATACCGCCGGCGCGCATGGCGATGTGGCGCTGACCCTGCACCATCTGCCGCAGGCACAGGCGCAACAAGTGATGGAGCAGCTGGCCGCAGCACTCGCGCGGCGCAAGCTGCGCTGGTGACGGCGGGGCCGGATCCCGGCCGCGCATCCACGCATGGCGTGGATCTACTGTAGCGCCGAGCCCATGCTCGGCTTGACGCAGCCGAGCATGGGCTCGGCGCTACATCACCCCCGTTACCGCTGCGAGGGGCCCCAATAGCCCAGGTCCTTGCGGATCTGCAGATCGCGCACCCAGCTGCCGAACGGCTTGCGCCGCAGCGCGCCCATTTCACCCGACAGGAAATCCTCGGTGGCCGCGATCACGCGCTCGCTGGACAGGCCATCGCGGTACGGGTGGATGGCATCGGCGTAGCGCACGATTTCCGCCTGCAGCGCCGCGTCCGGGTGCAGCGCGCGCTGCAGCATCGCCTGCAGCTGCGCAGGATCATCGAAGTCGATCATGTGCGGCTTGGGCACGCGGTTGCGGAAGGTCACCACCGGCTTGTGCTGGACAATGAACTCCGAAACGATCGACGAGGTATCCGATACCAGTACATCGGCGGCGCGCTGCGCGGCCATCACCTGCTCGGGCTCGATGAAGCGGGCATTGGCACCGGCCAGCGCGCGGTAGCGTTCGAACAGTTCCGGCGGGCACTTCGGGTGCAGGGTCAGCAGCCAGTAGTGATCACCAGCAGCGATATCGGCGGCGATCTGCGCGTGCAGGTGCGGGGCCGCGCTCAACCGTTCAGTGAAGGTCGAGCCGAACAGGATCACCGGGCGCTCGCCGGCCGGAGCACGCAACGCGGCGCTCTCGCCACCGTCATCGCGGAACAGCGGGTCCAGCTTCGGCCAGCCGGTCTCTGCCACCGCGAAATGGCCCTGCAGGGCAGCGATCTCGCGGAACGGCGCAGTGGTGGCCGGCCCCTGCGTGCAGTACAGGTCGAACATGCCGCGCACCCGGAAGTGGCCGCGCGCACTGTCCCGCTTTTCCACGTTGAAGCCATGGAACAGCTGCACCTTGGCCCCCGAAAGGAACGTCGGCACCCAGTTGGCCGCGCTGAATACCGCCCGCGGACGCATTGCCAGGGCCTGCTTCACGCCCAGGTTGGGCACCCCCGGCAGGCTGCTGCCGGCCGCGCCATCCTCGAACCAGGCTGCTACCTCCTGCCCGGACGCGTGCAAGGCCTGCGCCAACGGGGCGAGAATAGGCAGCGCATAGCGCTCCGTCGCAAACAACAGGTACCCGGCCATCATGTCCTCCACGACCGCTCCCATCGAACGGCCTCGCATCTCGGCGTGCATTATCGCGTTCAACGAGGCCGGGCGCATCGGCGACTGCCTGGCCTCGCTGGCCTTCTGCGATGAGATTGTGGTGGTGGACTCGCAGTCCACTGACGCCACCGTAGCCATCGCCGAGGCCGCCGGTGCCCGCGTGCTGCAGCGCCGGTTCGAGGGTTTCCGCAGCCAGAAGGCGTTCTGCGTCGAGCAGGCCAGCCATGACTGGGTGCTGTGCCTGGATGCCGATGAACGGATCAGCCCGGAACTGCGCGCGGCCATCGAACAGGCCCGCGACGGCGGCTTCAGCGGCCACGCCGGCTACCGTTTCGCCCGCCTCTCGGAGTATTTCGGCAGGTTCCTGCGCCACGGCAACGCCTATCCGGACCGGGTGATGCGGCTGTTCGACCGCCGCCAGGGCGGCTGGCGCGGCAAGCGCGAGATCCACGAGGCGGCCAGCGTCGACGGCAGCGTCGGTACGCTGCGCGGCGACCTGATCCACTACCCGTACCGGTCATTGCAGCAGCAGCTGGCCAAGACCGAGAAGTATGCGCGGATGATGGCCGAGCACGAGTTCGCACGGGGCAAGCGGGCCACCCTGGGCAAGCTGGTACTGGCGCCGGCCTGGCGCTTCTGGCGCGGCTTCCTGTTCCGTGGCGGCTTCCGCGATGGCTGGCACGGCCTGGTGTATGCCTACGTGCGCGCCAACTACGTGCGGCAGAAAACCATCATGCTGTGGATGCTGGGCAATGGACAGGCGGTGGCCGACCCGGCGCCTTCCGCGGACAGGCCGTGACCACGCTGTGTCACACTGCGCGGGCGTTGCCTGAAGACCCCCCATGAAAATCCTGTACACCAACTTCCACTACGGCGACGGTGGCGGCCACACCACGTACATCGTCTCGTTGGCGCGTGCGTTGCACGGCCAGCACACGCTCCATGTCGCCGCGCCGGCCGACAGCCGCCTGCTGCGGACCATGGCCGATGAAGGCATTGCCCGCACACTGCCGATTGCATTCGGCAGCGGCCTGCCAACGCTGCCCCGGCAGCTGGCCGAACAGCGTGCGCTGCGCAGGCTGGTGCGCGATGAAGGCATCGACCTGATCCACGTCAACGGTGCGCGCGACCACCGCTTCGTGATGCAGGGGCTGCTTGGCATGCGCCGCCCGCCGATCGTGCTGACCAAGCACAACAGCAAACCCACCGACACCTTCGGCAATGTGCTGCGCGCGCGCTGGGCCACCGATCGGCTGATCGCAGTCTCGGCCGACACCAAGCGCCTGCTGGAACAGGGCCCATACCGTCGCTGCCCGATCGACGTGGTCCGCAACGGCGTGGACCTGGAGCGCTACTCGCCACAGCCGGCCGGCACCGGCAGCGCGCTGCGCCAGCAATGGACGCAGGATCCACAGGCGCTGGTGCTGGTCAGCAATGCCGGCACCGACGATTACAAGGGCTGGATCGACCTGGCCCAGGCCATCGCGCGGCTGCCCGATGCGGTACGCCCGCACGTGCACATGGCCGTGGCCGGCCACCTGCCCACCGCGCAGCAGCGCGAACAGGTGCAGGCGCTGGGCGAGGTGGCCGCGCAGGTGCACTTCACCGGCCTGCTGGCCGATACCCGCGTACTGATCGCGGCCGGCGATGCTGGCTTCGTGCTGTCCCATGACGTCGAGACGATCTCCTTCGCCTGCCGCGAGATGATGGCCAGCGCCAAGCCGATGCTGGTCAGCGATTACGCGGGCCTGCCGGAAAACATCGAACAAGGCGTCGATGGCTGGGTCGTTGCCACCCGCGACATCGACGCCATCGCCGCACAGGTGCAGGCGCTGTACGCACAGCGCGATGCGCTGCCGGAACATGGCCGGGCAGCACGCCGCCATGCACAGCGGGAGTTCGGCCTGCAGACATTCGCCGACGCCACGCTGGCCAGCTACCACGCCGCCCTGGCCAGCCCCTGAGCCAGGTTGCCCGAACGCTCAATCGGTGATGCCGGGCCCCTGCAGGCGGCGCTCGTGCTCGAGTTCCGCCGCCGACGGCCGGCAGGTGCCGGCGACCGCGTCGGCAGGCACCAGCCACCAGCGGCGACGATTGGAAATGCCCGCCATTTCGGCCTGCGCACGATCAATGCAGGCCTGCATCGCATCTTCGTTCACCAGCAGCCAGCGGTGCTGCGGAACCAGCCGCTGCCAGCGCACGGCTGCCTGCAGCTGTTGATGCCAACGCGCTTCGAATCCAAAGGTGGCCGCAGGACGATCGGCCATCAGCAGGTTCTGCTCTTTCCATGCCACCAGTCCCAGCTCGGCCTGCGGGCCGATGCGTGCGCTGACCTCGCGCATCAGGCCACGGGCCGAGCTGGAATCGTTCAACACCGGATAACCGACCAGGCTGTACAGCACCCAGACCCCGGCAAGGGTAGCGACCAGGGCAACGTGCCTGCGCCGGCGCCCGCACACCCACAGGCTCAAGGCCGACCAGGCCGCCATCGCCAGCGCCGCCCAGGCCAACGCATCGGTGGCACCGGGAAGCAACCCGCGGCCATGGGTAAGGCGCACTTCGAAATCCGGATCACCCAGCAGCGCCAGCGCACCGACCAGGCCCAGCGCCAGTGCCAGCAACGCGGTGAATGCGCCCAGCACACGCTGCACATCGCGCCGCCTCAGCAGCCCCGGCAGCAACGGCGCCAACGCCAGGCAGAACATCGGCAATGCCGGCAGGATGTAGACGTCGCGCTTGCCGTGCGGAATGGAGAAGAACAGCACGACCAGCAGCCACCAGGCCAACGGCAGCAGGTAGCGCGCATCGCGCCGGCGCAGCCGCCGGAACCAGGCCGGAAGCGCCCACGGCAGCAGCAGGAACGCGGGGATCCACATCGACGGCATGATCGCCAGGAAGTACCACCACGGCTGGTGATGGTCCCAGGACTGCGTATAGCGCCGTGCCGTCTGCCGGAACAGGATGTCGTCGATGTAGGCGCGGTACGGCTCCGAGCCGGTGGCCAGGCCGGCCAGCAGCATCGGCACCAGCCACAACGACACCGCCAGCAGGAAGGCCAGCGGTGCCAGCCAGAAGCGTAGGTCACGCACGTGCAGGCTCACCCGCGGCCAATGCAGCATGGATGCGACTGCGGCCGGCACGATCATCATCAGCGCCAGCACGCCTACGCCCTTGGTGATCACCCCGATGCCGGCGAAGAACCAGCCCATCCACCACCAGCGCCAGGCCGGGCCCAGCAGCAGATGGCGCAGCAGGCCGTAGTTGGCCAGGGTGATGAACAGCACCACCAGCGGATCGATCTGCGCCTTCTTCGCCTGGAAGGTGAAGTGCAGCGCGAACAGCAGTGCCCAACCCGCGTACAGCCCCACCTGCCGCGTCCACAGGCGGCGGCCGAGATCGACCACGCACCACAGCGTGCCCAGCGCGGCCAGCAGCGAGGGCAGCAGGAACGCCATCCGCCAGTGGCCGACCAGGCTGTACAGCGCGGCCTGCCACCACATCAGCATCGGCGGCTTGTCCGAATAGAGTTCGGGGCCGCGATGCGGGAACAACCAGTAACCACTGTCGACCATCTGCTTGGCCACCAGCGCGAAACGTGGCTCATCCGATGGCCACGGATCACGGAGGCCCAGGCCGGCCCCCAGCACCAGCAGGGCCATCACCACCAACAACCACGTCTGGCGCGACGCGTGGGTTTTCAGCATGGGACTCGAAACGGCAGCGGGGGTCAGGCTGCTTTTAACAGACGCGCGTAGAAGAAACCGTCAGCATCGTTTTCACCCGGCAGCCGCTGGCGTGCCACCCCTTCGCAATCGACGCCGAACGCGTCGCCCAGTGGCTGCGCCACGGCATCCGGATGCCACTTCAGGAACGCGCGCACCTGATCGATGTTCTCGGCGCGCAGGATCGAACAGGTGGCATACAGCAGCACGCCGCCCGGGCGCAGCATCGACCAGCAGGCTTCCAGCAGGCGCGCCTGCACGCCAACCAGTGCATCGATGTCTTCAGCGCGACGGTGGAACATCACATCCGGCTGGCGGCGGATCACGCCAGTCGCCGAGCACGGCGCATCCAGCAGGATCGCGTCGAACGGCACGCCATCCCACCAGGCACCGGGATCACTGGCATCGGCAGCCAGGGTCTGCGCATGTTCGCCCACGCCGGTGCGGGTGTAGGTATCGCGTGCGCGGGCCAGACGGCGCGCGTCGATATCCAGCGCCAGCAGGCGCAGGCTGGGGTCGCGCTCCAGCAGGTGCGCCGACTTGCCGCCGGGTGCCGCGCAGGCGTCCAGCACGCGGGCACCGGCCACCGGGGCCAGCGCATCGGCCGCACACTGCGCCGACAGGTCCTGCACCGAGATCGCGCCCTCGGCGAAGCCGGGCAGCTGATTCACGGCAACCGGAGAGGCCAGCCGCAACGCGTCGGCGCTGAGCGGACTGGCTTCCGCGGCGATGCCGGCTTCGGCCAGCGCTGCCAGTGCCTTGTCACGGCCGCCCTGCTGGCGGTTGGCGCGCAACCACAGTGGCGCCGGTTGCAGGCTGGCGCTGAAGATCGCGTCGGCTTGCGCCGGCCAATCGCGTTCCACCGCATCGGCCAGCCATTCCGGGAAGGCATCGCGCGCGGGCTGTTCCGGGAAACCTTCGCGCTGCGCACGGCGCAGGATCGCATTGACCAGGCCCGCCTGGCGCTCACGGCCCAGTGCACGCGCGGCATCGACCGTGGCCGACAGCGCCGCGTGCGCCGGCAGCTCGAGCACGTCCAGCTGGGCGAACCCGACCATCAACAGCGTGCGCAGGTCGGCATCACGCGCCGACAGCGGCTTCTGCATCCACGACTGCAGCGCCGCGTCATAGGTGCTGCGGCGACGCAGGACGGCGAAACACAGCGCTTCCAGCAGCGCGCGGTCGCGGCTGTCGGCCAGCTTCGGCAGCGCCCAGGCCAGCTCGGCCTTCAGCGAACGGCCACGGGTGAACACCTGTGCCAGCACACGTGCGGCCAGCATGCGCGTGGCCGCGCCCGGCGCCGCCTTGGCGACGGAGAAATCGTTCTGCTTCGACACCGCTTATGCCCCCACGCGCAGATCGCGGCGGGCGTTGAGGTAGTCGGCCGCAGTAATCGCCTTGCCACCTTCCCGCTGCAGCACTCGCAGGCGCAGCGCGCCCTGGCCACAGGCGATGTCGATGCCATCGCGGCTGGCGGCCAGTACGGTGCCCGGTGCCTGGCCGTGGTCCGCCTCCAGCGCCACCGCACCATGGATGCGCACGCGTTCACCGGCCAGCGTCGCCTCGGCGATCGGCCACGGATTGAACGCGCGCACGGTACGCGCCAGCGCGCCGGCGTCCTGCGCCCAATCCAGCTTCGCTTCGGCCTTGTCCAGCTTGTGCGCGTAGGTCACGCCCTGCTCCGGCTGCGGCCGCGCGATCGGCTTGATGCCGGCACGCAGCAGGCCCAGGCCATCGGACAGCACCTGTGCGCCCAGCTCGGCCAGCTTGTCATGCAGCTGGCCACCGGTATCGGTGGCCGCGATCGGCAGTTCCTGGTGCAGCAGCACCGGGCCGGTGTCCAGGCCGGCCTCCATCTGCATCAGGCAGACGCCGGTCTTGGCGTCGCCGGCCTGGATCGCGCGCTGGATCGGCGCGGCACCGCGCCAGCGCGGCAGCAGCGAGGCATGCACGTTCCAGCAGCCGTGGGTCGGAATGGCCAGCACCGCCTTGGGCAGGATCAGGCCATAGGCCACTACCACCATCAGATCCGGCTGCAGGTCGCGCAGCTGCTGCTGGGCGGCCGCGTCCTTCAGCGACTCCGGCTGGTAGACCGGAATGCCACGGGCCACGGCTTCCAGCTTGACCGGCGACGGCGCCAGGCCACGGCCACGGCCGGCCGGACGATCAGGCTGGGTGTAGACGGCCACGACCTCATGATGGCGCGCAGCCGCGCGCAGCGATGACACCGCGAATTCCGGCGTACCGGCAAAGACAATCCTCATGGCTACCCCACTTGCAGGATGGATTCGTGCAGGAAAGAAAACGGCGCCGTCGGCCGGCGCCGTACAGCCCGCGCGTGCCGCGCAGGCGCGGGCCACCCGAAGGGTGGCCCGGATTGGCGATCACGCCACGTGCTTGCGCTGCTTGGCCAGCTTCTTGCGCACCATCTCGCGCTTGAGCGGCGACAGATAGTCGATGAACAGCTTGCCGTCCAGGTGATCCATCTCATGCTGGATGCAGGTGGCCAGCACTTCGCCGGCTTCCATCTGCTGTTCCTGGCCGTTGCGGTCCAGGTACTTCACGGTGATGGTATCGGCACGGGAGACGTCAGCGAAGATGCCCGGAACCGACAGGCAGCCTTCCTGGTACACCCGGCCCCCGTCCTTGGCGACGATTTCCGGGTTGATGAACACATGCGGTTCATTCTTTTCTTCGCTGACGTCGATGACCATGAAGCGCTTGTGCACGTCCACCTGGGTGGCGGCCAGGCCGATGCCCGGGGCGTCGTACATGGTCAGGAACATGTTGTCGATCAGTTCCTGGAAGGCCGGCGTGGTGACTTCGGCGACTTCGATCAACGCAGCCTTGGTACGCAGGCGCGGATCGGGGAACTCGAGAATGGGGAGAAGGGCCATGGCTGTTTCCGGATAGGGGGCCGGCACGCCGGCATACGTCGCAGATTCTAGCTCCAACGCTTGCCTTGCGCCCCGGTTTCTGGACTATAGTGCGCGAACCTGTTGGGGAATCAGGGCTTCACACCTATGTTGCTTCGTTTTCGTACGGTCGTCGCCGCGGCGATGCTGACCGTGGCTGCCTATGCTACCGCCGTGGAAGTGAATGGCGGGCACCCGGACACCTATGTGGTCCGAAAAGGGGATACGTTGTGGGATATCGCCGCACGTTTCCTGCAGAAGCCGTGGCTGTGGCCGGAGATCTGGCAGGCCAATCCGCAGATCGCCAATCCGCACCTGATCTATCCCGGTGACGTGCTCAGCCTGGCCTATCTGGACCGGGTGACCGTCGCTGCCAAGCCCGGCCCGCGCCAGGAAGCCCCGATCGATGCCATTCCGCTGGCCCAGGTCGAGCCGTTCCTGAAGCAGCTGAGCGTGGTCGACAGCATCGAGCAGCTGCCCTACGTGGCCGGCCTGGAGGAAGAACGCCTGCGCGTCACCAGCGGCAGCGCGGTGTACGTACGCCTGGCTGACGCCCAGCTGGGCCAGCGCTGGGCCGTGGTCCGCCCGACCGTGCGCTATGCCCAGCCCAAGCCGACCGAGGACCTGACCGCCAACGGCGACGTCACCCCGGGCAGCGGCAACCTGTGGCGGGCCTACAACGCCCCCAACCACCGCCGCGGCGTGCTCGGCTATGAGCTGGCCCAGGTCGCCACCGGCACCATCACCCATGTCGCCGGCGGCAAGGTCGAGGCGTCCACCCTGGTGCTGGACAAGAACGAGGGCGGCCGCGAGGTGCGTGCCGGCGACCGCCTGGTCCCGGTCGAGGCCAAGCCGTACGACCTGCAGTTCATTCCCCATGTCCCGGCCGCCGGTGTGGAGGGCGTCGACGTGCGCGTGCTGGCCGTCACCGACATGTTCACCGCCGCCGGCCCGCGCGATGTGATCGCGATCTCGGCAGGCCGCGCGCAGGGCGTGGACAACGGCACCGTGTTCTCGTTGTGGCGCCCAGGCCGCCACGTGGCGCACCGCATGAAGTACCCGACCTCGTCGCGCATGGACGATTCGCTCAGCACCGGCGCAGGCCGGGTCTCGCTGCCGGACGAATATGCCGCGCACGCCATGGTGTTCCGTACCTTCGACAACGTCAGCTACGCGCTGGTGATGCAGGGCGTGAAGCCGGTGCGCGTGGGGTTCAACGCACTGCACCCGGACGCGAAGTAGCCATCGCCAGGCGGCCCGGCCACTGCGTGTAGTGCCGGCCTCTGGCGGGCAGGCACCTCCGGCAAAGTCTGACAGCCACATGCGAAGGCGCCCTAGGGCGCCTTTGTTGTATGCGCTCGATAGTGGGGGGATGACCAACCCAACTGACGAGGCGCTGCTGCGCCTGTTGATGGCAGGCGGCGCGCTGGCACCACGTCGGGCGCTGCTGGAGGCCGCAGGCAATGCGGAAATCGCGATCGCGCAGGGCGCCGCGAACTGGCGCGCCCACGGCTGCACGCCAGAGCAGTGCGCCGCACTGGAACGCCCGGACGCCCGGGCCTCGGCCGTGGCACGGCGCTGGCTGGAAGACGACAACCAGCACCTGCTGGCCTTCACCGATCCGGCATTCCCCCCGGCCCTGCTGGATGTTCCCAACCCACCCCTTGCGCTGTTCATCGCCGGTGACCCCAGCCTGGCCTGGCGCCCGTCGGTGGCGCTGGTCGGCAGCCGCTCGCCAACGCCGGGCGGACGCGCGCTGGCAGCCCGCTTTGCCGGCTGTTTCGTCGAAGCCGGACTGACGGTGACCAGCGGCCTGGCGGCGGGCATCGACGCCGCCGCCCACCAGGCGACACTCGACGCCGGTGGTTGCACCGTGGCGGTCATCGGCACCGGCCCGGACCGGGCCTACCCGGACAGCCACGCTCGCCTGCAGGCCCGGATCGCCACCGAGGGCGCGGTGCTCAGCGAGTACGTGCCGGGAACGCCGGCACGCCCTGGCCACTTTCCCGCCCGCAACCGGCTGGTGGCCGGGCTGGCACTGGCGACGGTGGTGGTCGAGGCCGCCCAGCGCTCCGGCGCGCTGATCACCGCACGCCTGGCTGCCGAGGCCGGCCGCGAGGTCTGCGCCCTGCCCGGCTCGGTGCTCAATCCACGCGCGGCGGGCTGCCATCGGCTGATCCGTGAGGGTGCTGCATTGGTCGAGCGCCCGGAGGAGGTCCTGGAACTGCTGGCCCCCGCCCTCCGCCAGCAGCTGCCGAGCTTGCAATCACGGTTGGCCACCCCCACTGAACAGGCACCGCCGGTACTCCTGCCGGCGCGCTGGGCCGACGACCCTGACTACCAGTGCTTGTGGCGGGCCCTGGACCACAACCCAAGCAGTATGGATTCACTGATCACGCGCTGTGGATTGACGGCGCCCCAGGTGTCCTCCATGCTGCTGGCCATGGAACTGGCGGGAATCGTGGTGTGCGTACACGGCCGCTACTGTCGAACTCCCTAGTTTCTTCACCTCCACAGCGTCGCGCGACGCAGGCCGAGGGGCAATGAAAGAGAGCATCCTGGACGTACTGCTGTACCTGTTTGAACACTATTTCAGCGAAGATGCGGACCTGATCCGTGACCGCGATTCGCTCCAGAACGGCCTGATCCAGGCCGGTTTCAGCCCAACCGAGATCAACAAGGCATTCGACTGGCTCGATGCCCTGGCCGCGCAGCGGCCGAGCGTGGCCCAGGCACGGGTCGATGGCCCCGTGCGCGTCTACCACGGTCCCGAGCTGGACAAGCTGGACGTGGAATGCCGCGGCTTCCTGCTGTACCTGGAACAGCACGGCATCCTCGACGCCGACCAGCGCGAGCTGGTGCTGGACCGGGCGATGGCCCTGGACCAGGACGAACTGGACCTGGACGACCTGAAGTGGGTCGTACTGATGGTGCTGTTCAACCAGCCTGGCTCCGAGGCGGCGTATGCCTGGATGGAGACGCAGATGTTCATGGACGAGCCAGAACCCCTGCACTGACCGTACACTTGGGGGCATAGCGCATTCAGGAGCGTCCCCGTGAGCGAGTGGTTCCATGCAGAAGGCAACCGGCAGCAGGGTCCGCTGCCAGCGGAACAGTTGGTCGAGTTGTTCCGCAACAACCAGATCTCCCTGGACACCCTGGTCTGGCGCGACGGCCTGCCGCAATGGCAGCCGTTGCGCACCGTGGTCGACGAACTCGGCCTGATCGTGCCGGCGCTGGACGCTGCCACGCCACCCGTGGAACCCGAGCCCGAACCGGAACCGGTGGCACCGCCTCCGCCGCAGCCGCCGGTACTGCCGCCGTCCACCCCCTACACCACCAGTGCATCGGCCACCGCCCTGCCGGCGCCGAAGAAGAAGCTGTCCGGTTGCGCACTGACCGCCATCATCGGCGGCGGCCTGCTGCTGGTGCTGGTACCGATCGTGGCCATCCTGGCCGCCATCGCGCTGCCTGCCTACAACGACTACACCGTGCGCGCCAAGGTCGCCGGCGCAGTGACCGCACTGCAGCCGTTGAAGGACCAGGTGCAGCATTTCGCCGATGACGAAGGCCGTTGCCCCGGTGCCAACGACGCCGGCTTCCCGGCCCCGGGTGACTTCGCCCATGCAGGGCTGTCGGCGGTGAACATCGGTCGCTTCAACAATGGCCACTGTGGCATCGAAGCCACCCTGGCGCTGCCCGGCAAGAGCCTCGATGGCGACCTGCTGTGGCTGGAATACGATCGCGACAGCGGCCGCTGGGAATGCAGTGGCGAAAGCAACGACAAGTACCTGCCGCCGTCGTGCCGCGGCTGAGCCACGCGCACGCCAGCACCTCCAAGGATGATTCAACAGGGAACATGCAATGACTGAGTGGTACTACGCCGAAGGACAGCAACGCCAGGGCCCGCTGCCGGTCCAGGAGATCCGCCAGCGCTTCCAGCGTGGCCAGCTCAACCTGGACACCCTGGTCTGGCGCGAGGGCATGGCCCAGTGGGCTGCACTGCGCCAGGTGGTCGACGAGCTCGGCCTGCAGACGCTGGCCGATGCCAGCACTGCCACCAGCAGCGGCGGCTTCGACCTGCGTGGCGACTATGCCGCCATCGACAACGGCAGCGCCCCGCTGCCCGGCACCGGCGCACTCAGCAGCTCGCCATACAGCGCTCCAGCCGCCGCCGGCGGCGGTGGCCACGCACAGCCGGTGGTTGGCGGTGAAGTGGTCTACGCAGGCTTCTGGAAGCGTGTGGCGGCCTACATGATCGACTACTTCGTGCTGGTCATCCCCGGCAGCATCATCGGTGCCATCCTCGGTGCGATCCTCGGCGCCAGCATGGGCGCGGTGGGCAGTGGCGAATCGGCCATCGAGATCGTGGCGCAGCTGGCCAGTGCCCTGATCAACCTCTGCATCGGCATGGCCTACTACACCTGGTTCCACGCCTCGCAGGGCGGCGCCACGCTGGGCAAGATGGCGGTCGGCATCAAGGTCGTGCGTGGCAACGGCGAGCGCCTGACCAAGGCGCGCGCATTTGGCCGCTACTGGGCCATGCTGCTGAGCAGCTTCACCCTCGGCATCGGTTTCCTGATGGCGGCCTTCACCGAGCGCAAGCAGGGCCTGCACGACATGATCTGCGACACCCTGGTGGTCGACCGCTGGGCCTACACCGACCAGCCGCAGCTGCAGCGCCGCGAGCTGGGCACGGTGACCGTGCTGGTGCTCGTGCTGACCGGCCTGCTGTCGCTGGCGGGCGTGGTCCTGCTGGTGTTCGCGGTCGGCTTCATCGCCAAGATGGCCTCATGAACGGCCATCCTCACGCCTGGCTGCTTGACATGGGCTGGCCGGGCGTGATTCCTCTAATAAGGTGAAACCTGAACGCCCGGCACATTACCGGGCGTTCAGTTTATGGATTTGCCCGTGGCCGCTTCACTAATGCGGCCGTTTGCTCCACCCTAGCGGCCCCTCTCCCCCGGTCCGCCCACAGACCTTTCCTGACATGCCCAAGCACCTGCTCATCGTCGAATCGCCGGCCAAGGCCAAGACGATCAACAAATACCTCGGCAAGGACTACACGGTCCTGGCCTCGTATGGGCACGTGCGCGACCTGATCCCGAAGGAAGGCGCGGTCGACCCGGACAACGGGTTCGCCATGCACTACGACGTGATCGACAAGAACGAGAAGCACGTCGATGCGATCGCGAAGGCCGCCAAGGGCGCCGACGACATCCTGCTGGCCACCGACCCGGATCGCGAGGGTGAGGCGATCAGCTGGCACATCGCCGAAATCCTGAAGGAACGCGGGCTGGTCAAGGACAAGCCGATGCAGCGCGTGGTGTTCACCGAGATCACCCCGCGCGCCATCAAGGAAGCGATCAGCCAGCCGCGCGCGATCGCCAGCGACCTGGTCGATGCCCAGCAGGCGCGCCGCGCGCTGGACTACTTGGTCGGCTTCAACCTGTCGCCGGTGCTGTGGCGCAAGGTCCAGCGTGGCCTGTCCGCCGGCCGCGTGCAGAGCCCGGCGCTGCGCATGATCGTCGAGCGCGAGGAAGAGATCGAAGCCTTCATCGCCCGCGAATACTGGTCGATCGCCGCCGAGTGCGCACACCCGTCGCAGCACTTCAACGCCAAGCTGATCAAGCTGGACGGGCAGAAGTTCGAGCAGTTCACCATCACCGATGGCGACACCGCTGAAGCAGCGCGCATGCGCATCCAGCAGGCCGCGCAGGGCTCGCTGCATGTCACCGATGTGGCCAGCAAGGAGCGCAAGCGCCGCCCGGCGCCGCCGTTCACCACCTCCACCCTGCAGCAGGAAGCCTCACGCAAGCTCGGCTTCACCACCCGCAAGACCATGCAGGTGGCGCAGAAGTTGTATGAAGGCGTGGCCATCGGCGACGAAGGCACCGTCGGCCTGATCTCGTACATGCGTACCGACTCGGTGAACCTGTCGCAGGACGCGCTGGCCGAGATCCGCGATGTGATCGCCCGCGACTACGGCATCGCCTCGCTGCCGGACCAGCCGAACACCTACCAGACCAAGTCCAAGAACGCCCAGGAAGCGCACGAAGCGGTGCGCCCGACCTCGGCGCTGCGCACGCCGGCCCAGGTCGCACGCTTCCTCACCGACGACGAGCGCCGCCTGTACGAGCTGATCTGGAAGCGTGCGGTGGCCTGCCAGATGATCCCGGCCACGCTCAACACCGTCAGCGTCGACCTCTCGGCCGGCAGCGAGCACGTGTTCCGTGCCAGCGGCACCACCGTGGTGGTGCCCGGCTTCCTGGCCGTGTACGAAGAAGGCAAGGACAACAAGAGCGCCGAGGACGAGGACGAAGGCCGCAAGCTGCCGGCGATGAAGCCCGGCGACCGCGTGCCGCTGGAACGCATCCAGGCCGAACAGCATTTCACCCAGCCGCCGCCGCGCTACACCGAAGCGGCGCTGGTGAAGGCGCTGGAAGAGTACGGCATCGGCCGTCCCTCGACCTACGCTTCGATCATCCAGACCCTGCTGTTCCGCAAGTACGTGGAAATGGAAGGCCGCAGCTTCCGCCCGTCCGACGTCGGCCGCGCAGTGTCCAAGTTCCTGTCCAGCCACTTCACCCGGTACGTGGACTACGACTTCACCGCCAAGCTCGAAGACGAGCTCGACGCCGTCTCGCGTGGCGAAGAAGAGTGGATCCCGCTGATGGCCCGCTTCTGGGAGCCGTTCAAGGAGCTGGTGGAAGACAAGAAGGAATCGGTCGACCGTGCCGAGGCCAGTGGCGCGCGCGAGCTCGGCACCGACCCGAAGACCGGCAAGCCGGTCAGCGTGCGCCTGGGCCGCTTCGGGCCATACGCCGCCATCGGCAGCACCGCCGAAGATGCCGAGGAGAAGCCCAAGTTCGCCTCGCTGCGCCCCGGCCAGTCGATGCACACCATCTCCCTGGAAGACGCGCTGGAGCTGTTCCTGATGCCGCGCGCGCTGGGTGAGGACAAGGGCGAGCCGGTCAGCGTCGGCATCGGCCGCTTCGGCCCGTTTGCCAAGCGCGGCAGCACCTATGCCTCGCTGAAGAAGGAAGACGACCCGTACACCATCGACCTGGCCCGCGCCGTGTTCCTGATCGAAGAGAAGGAAGAGATCGCGCGCAACCGGATCATCAAGGAATTCGACGGCAGCGACATCCAGGTGCTGAACGGCCGCTTCGGCCCGTACATCAGCGACGGCAAGATGAACGGCAAGATCCCCAAGGATCGCGAGCCGGCATCGCTGACCCTGGCCGAAGTGCAGCAGCTGATGGAAGAAACCGGCAAGCCGGTGCGCAAGGGCTTTGGCGCCAAGAAGGCCACCGCGAAGAAGGCCCCGGCCAAGAAAGCAGCGGTGAAGAAGGAAGCGGCGCCAAAGAAGGCCGCTGCAAAAAAAGCACCTGCCAAGAAGGCCCCGGCCAAGAAAGCAGTAAAGAAGGCCGCCGCCAAGAAGGCCCCGGCGAAGAAGGCCGCTGCAAAGAAGTAGATCCACGCCATGCATGGATGAGGGCCAAGGTGTGCGGACCAGCGGTCCGCACCTACCGTCCGCGCCGACCACCCCTTCTGCACGCAGCAGGGGGATAATGGAGGCCCACGCCGGGCCGGTCGCCGCCATGAAAGAACTCACCCTGGACTCTGCTGTCGCCACGCTCCGCGCGGGCGGCGTGATCGCCTACCCGACCGAAGCGGTCTGGGGCCTGGGCTGTGATCCCTCGCAAGAAGCTGCGGTGCACATGGTGCTGCGGCTGAAGCAGCGCCCGATCGAAAAAGGCATGATCCTGGTCGCGGCCGAGCTGGCGCAGCTGGAAGGCTGGGTGCGCCTGCAGGCGCTGCCCGACGCCCGCCAGCGCGCGGTACTGGCCAGCTGGCCCGGCGCCAACACCTGGATCCTGCCCGCCGGCCCGCGCGCGCAGCCCTGGGTCACCGGCGAGCACAGCGGCATCGCGGTGCGCATCAGCGCGCACCCGCTGGTGGCCGAACTCTGCCGCGCCTGGGGCGGCCCGCTGGTCTCCACCAGCGCCAACCTGGCCGGCGAACCGCCGGCCCGCAGCCGCGAAGAACTGGATCCACGCCTGCTGCGCCTGCTCGACGGCATCCTCGATGGACAGACCGGCGGCCTGGCCCAGCCCACCCCGATCCGCGACGCGCTCAGCGGCAACGTACTGCGTTCCTGAGCCGGCGATTGCGCTGCTGCGGACAATCACGCACCCTGCCGCCATGACCCTGCTGCGCGCCACCCTCAGCCTGTGCCTGCTGCTGCCGTGGACGGCGCCCGCCGCCGACGACGTGCGGGTGTACCGCTGCGTTGCCAGCAACGGCGCCGTTGCCCTGCAGGACACGCCCTGCAACAGCGGCCGCCAGCAGGTACGCGACCTGCAGCGCCCGCGCGATCCCGCTCCACGGGTGGTACGCAGTGATGCCACGCCTCCGCCGCCCAGCGAACCCCCGGTCATCCGCGAGCGCGAAGTCCGCCACGTCTACATCCAGCCGCCGCAGCCGATGTACGAATGCGTGAGCGAGGATGGACGCCGCTATACCAGCGACAACAACGAAGGCAATCCGCGCTGGGTGCCGCTGTGGACCAGTGTCTGGCTGCCACACGGCCATCGGGGCCCGGCCTACCCGGGTCCGCGCCCGGCCATCGGCACGCCGATCGGCGAAGGCGCGGGTTATCGCCCTCCCTCGATCGGCATGGGCGTGCAGGTACCGGCCGGCAGCGTGCTGGTCCGCGACAGCTGCCATGCGTTGCCACCGCAGGAAGTCTGCGCGCGACTGAGTGACCGCCGCTGGGAGCTGGATCGCCGTTACAACAGCGCGCTGCAGAGTGAACGCACCGCCATCAGCAACGAACAGCGCGGCATCGATGCGCGCCTGTCGCGCGATTGCGAACGCTGAGCGCAGCACGCCGTCGCTGCCTGTACGCTGTGCGCATGAACCGAGTGATCTGGCTGCTTCTGGTGCTGCTACCCGGAAGCGCGTTGGCCGAAGAGGGCGTGATCTACCGCTGTACCTCCAGCAGTAGTGACGTCCCTACCCTCCAGCGCACGCCGTGCCCCACCGGCAGCAAGCAGCAGGTGCTGCGCATACCCGACCCGACCAACTCGCAGCCGGCCGCCGCTGCACCTGTGGCGGCCGAACCTGCACCCGCCCCCGTCGAAATACCCGCGCCGGTGCCGGCCGGAGCGGCCGTTGCCCCTGCGGCTCCAGCGAAACCACGACGCGCGGATGAAGGACGCACGATCATGGAAGCAGGCATGGTCGAACACGAAGGAGACGACCAGATCCTCGACAGCGCGACGCTGCGCCGCGATGCCGAGGCCCGCGCCGCCGCAGGTGACGGTCCACCGAAGCCGCCGCTTCCTCCGATCTTCCAGTGCACCGACAGCCAGGGCGGCGGCTACCTGTACGAGTACGAGGCCGCGCCCGGCCGCTGCGAGCTGATGACGGTACAGGGCCTTGGCGGAGTGACGCCGGTGAACGCCGCCAGCTGTGAAGTGGTGCGCGACCACTGCGAAGCGCTTCCCGAAGCGCAGCGCTGCGGTGGTTGGCAGCAGCGCTTCCGCGATGCCCGCGGCCGTGAGCGCTTCGCCGCGCCGGAGAACCGCGATACCGCGCGCGGTGAACGCAAGCGGCTGCAGGACGTGCTCGAAGCCAGCAACTGCCCGGTACCGGGGTGACAGCGGCGGCATGGCCGCACCTGCCCATGGGGTGGATCTGTTGTAGAGCCGAGCCAGGCTCGGCTGCCGTTGGCGGAGTGCAGCCGAGCAAGGGCTCGGCTCTACAGCAGAGCGATCAGAACCCGTAGCGCAGGAATCCACCATCCACCGCGATGCACTCGCCGGTGACATAGCTGGCCGCCGGCAGGCACAGGAAGCCCACGGCTGCAGCCACTTCCTCCGGCTCGCCGATGCGGCGCATGGGCGTGCGGTTGATCACTTCCTCGTAGTAGTCCGGGTCCGCCAACGGCCCGGACGTGCGCCGCGTGCGGATGTACCACGGCGCCACCGCGTTGACCCGGATGCCATCCTCGGCCCACTCGACGGCCAGGTTGCGGGTCATCTGGTGCATCGCCGCCTTGGTCATGCCGTAGACCACGCCGCTGCGCACATGGGTCAGGCCGGACACGCTGCCGACGTTGACGATGGACGACGACGCGTGGCGGGCCAGCAACGGATGCGCGTAGCGCGACAGCTCGAATGCCGAGAACAGGTTGGTCTCGAAGATCTTCCGCCATTCATCCTCGGAATACTCGGTGGCCGCCTTGGTGACGTTGCCGCCGGCGTTGTTGACCAGGATGTGCAGGCCATCGCTGTGGTCCTCCACCCAGTCCAGGATCTGGCGGCGGTCCTCGTCGTCGGAGACATCGGCAGCCAGTGCATGCACCTGCATCTGCGGATACACGTCCAGCAGTTCGTCACGCGCCGTCTCCAGCATGTCGATATCACGGCCGACGATCATCAGATCGGCGCCGAAGCCGGCCAGTTCATGCGCGATGGCAAGGCCGATGCCGGCGCTGGCGCCGGTGATCAGGGCGGTCTGGCCGTCCAGGCGCCACCGTTGCTGGGTCATGTGCTCTCCGGGGCCGCGCCCGCTGTGTTTCGATGCGGCAAGGATACGCGCTCACGGCCGCCCCCTGCCGAGGATGCGACACTGCCCGCACGCCCATCACGGAGTGCCGCCATGCGCATCCTGATCCTGTCCACGTCCCTGCTGGCCACCGTGCTGCTGTCCGCTTGCCAGCGCCCGCCCACGCCGAATCCGGAGAAGCCGCCGGAACCGCAGGCCATGGCCCGTGCGATCCAGCAGCCACTGGACCGCGCCAAGCGCGTGCAGAAAACCGTCGATGACGCCGCTGCGAGCGAGCGCAAGGCCGAGGCTGACGCCACGCAGTAACCCCGCGAACGAAAACGCCCGGCCAAGGCCGGGCGTTTCCAGTAGATCCACGCCATGCGTGGATGGCTTCCGGTCAGAACCCGCAGAAGCAGTACGCCAGCGCCTTCACCGGCGTGCCGTTGCCCTTCTCGCGGGCCGCGTTCTCGACAAAGCGCAGCTGCGTATCCACTTCCGGCATCGTGCGCGCCAGCACCATCCGTGCCATGCCCGAGTCGGACAGCATCCAGGCACCGGCACGGCTGCCGGCGAAACCGCTGACGAACTGCGCGAACGGCGTTGCCGCCTTCTCGATGTAGCGCACGCGATAGGCATCGGCCTTGCCCAGCTTGGCGCGGCTGGCGGCATCGGCCACGGCATCCTTCAAGCCACCGAAGGCATCGACCAGGCCTCGTTCCTTTGCCTGCGCACCGCTCCACACGCGGCCACGGGCCACTTCGTCGACGGCCTCGACCGGCTTCTTGCGGGCGTCGGCGACGCGACCGGTGAAGTCGGCGTAACCCTTGTTGATCACCGACTGGATGACCTGGCCCACAGCCGGGTCCATCGGGCGGGTGACATCGAACGCCCCGGCGAAACGGGTGGTGCCGACACCATCGGTGTGCACGCCGATCTTGTCCAGCGCGCGGCTGAAGTTCGGCACCATGCCGAAGATGCCGATCGAACCGGTGATGGTCGACGGATCGGCATAGATGCGATCGGCGTTCATGCTGATCCAGTAGCCACCGGAGGCGGCCAGGTCGCCCATCGACACCACCACCGGCTTGCCGGCGGCCTGCAGGGCCACCACTTCACGGCGGATCTGCTCGGAGGCGAACACTTCACCACCCGGCGAATTGACACGCAGCACCACGGACTTCACGTTCTCATCGTCACGCGCGGCACGCAGCAGCGCCGAGGTCGATTCGCCACCGATGCGGCCGGCCGGGAGATCGCCGCCGCTGATTTCGCCGGCGGCCACCACCACCGCCACCTGCGGACGGTTGTCGACCGGGTTGCGGCGCGCATCGAGCTGGCCCAGGTAGGTGCCGAAGTCGACGTTGCGGAAACCACCGTCGGCATCGTCGTCGGCCACGCCGCGCTCGATCATCAGATCCTCGAATTCCTCGCGGGTCTTCAGTGAAGTCACCAGCTTCTGCTGCAGGGCGAACTTGGCCAGGTCACCACCGGCAGCGGCGATGCCTTCCGGCAGCGTGTCGATGCCGGCAGCCAGCTGTGCCGGGTCCAGGCGACGGGCCTTGGCAATGTCGCCCAGGTAGCGCTGCCACACGTCGTTCATCCAGAACAGGTCGGCTTCCTTGGAGGCCGGCGACGCAGCATCGAGCACGTACGGCTCGGCCGCGGACTTGTACTCGCCCACCTTGAACAGGTGCACGTCCACGCCGAGCTTGTCCTGCAGGCCGGAGCGGAAATACTGCCGGTAGCGGCCCAGGCCCTCGAGCACCACCGACCCCATCGGATCCAGGTAGACCTCGTCGGCCTGCGCGGCCAGCAGGTACTGCGACTGGCCCATGCTCTCGCTGTAAGCCACCAGCTGCTTACCGGAGGCGCGCAGGTCCTGCAGTGCGGCGGCGACTTCACGCAGCGAGGCGAAGCCCGACGGCTGCAGCTTGTCCAGCTCCAGCACCACGCGTTCGATCTTCTTGTCTTCCTTGGCCGACTCGATCACCCGCAGCAGGTCGCGCAGCTGGATCTCTTCGGCACCGTTGTCGCCCACCGCCTTGGCCAGCGCACGGCTGACCGGATCAGCGCTGAACTGCTCGACCAGGCGGCCTTCCGGCGCGATCACCAGGGTGGTGCGGTCCTGCAGCGATTTGCTGGCACCGGCGCCCATGCCGGCAGCGATGACGAACATCACCAGCAGCAGGAACAGCAGGCCGAAGAACACCAGGTTGAGGATCAACCGGCGGGTGAAGTTCATGACGTCCCACAGCCCGATGAAGAAACTGGCGACGGGGTTGCGACGCGCCGGGGGCAGCGGGGGCACGGGTTGATTCATGGAACGCTCCGGATGGCTTCTTGCCGTGGTGCCAGCATAGCCGGTGCCGCGTGATGCGGCATCGGACACAAGTCAGGGGATCGCCCGCCACGGGTCATCGCGGCGGGCGGGGCGGATCAGGACAGTACGGACTGGCCGATGCGCAGGCTGCTGCGCCGCAGGCGCCAGCCCATCAGGATGGCGGCGGCGGTCAGTCCGACGATCAGGCCGATCCACATGCCCTGCGGGCCCATGCCCAGCCCCAGGCCGAGCCCGGCGCCGAGCGGCATGCCCAGGCCCCAGTACGCGAACATGGCGATGAACATCGGCACGCGGGTGTCCTTCAGGCCGCGCAGTGCGCCGGCGGACAGTACCTGGATGCCATCCGGGAACTGGAAGGTGGCCGCGTACAGCAGCAGGGTGGAGGCCAGGCCGGCCACCGCCAGGTCGTTGGTGTAGACACCGACGATGGCATCGTGGCCGAACAGCAGCACCGCCGCCGACAACGTCTGCGTGCCCATGATGATCGCGTAGCCAGCCCACGCCGCACGGCGCACGCCGAAGCCATCGCCACGGCCGACTGCATGGCCGACCCGCACGGTGGTGGCTTCGGCCACGCCCATCGGGATCATGAAGCACAGCTGCGCCACGTTGATCGCGATCTGGTGCGCGGCCGCTTCATTGGCACCGAGGCGGCCGATCAGCAGCGCGGTGACGATGAACAGGCCGCCCTCCATCAGCACGGTGATGCCGATCGGCAGGCCGGTGCGCAGCAGATCCCAGATCGCCTTCCAGCGCGGCCCTTCGAAGTGCGAGAACAGCTGCAGGTGGGCGAAGCGCTTGGTGAACCACAGGTAGGTGGCGAAGGCGATCGCCTGCAGCCACATCATCACCGCCGAGGCGATGCCCAGGCCCTCGGCACCCATTTCCGAGAAGCCCAGCTTGCCGTTGGCCAGCACGTAGCCCATCGGCGCCAGCACCAGCAGGCCGCCGAAGCCGAGCAGCATGGTCGGCAACGTCCAGTGCATGCCCTCGCTCAGATAGCGCATGCAGAAATACAGGGTCAGCGCCGGGCCGCCCCAACGCACCGCATGCAGGAACGCGGTGGCGCCCGGCACGATGTCCGGCGCGATGCCGAAGGCCGGCAGCAGCGGCGGCACCACGGTGAGGAAGGTGAACATGATCAGGCCCAGGCCCAACGCCAGCCACAGTGCCTGGCGGAACAGCGGGCCGATCTCGCGCTCGCGGCCGGCGCCATGCAGCTGCGACACCGAGGCCGTGAGCGAGATCAGGGTGCCGATCGGGATCAGCATCGGCAGCCACAACAGCGCCGTGCCGATGGTCACCGCGGCCAGGGTCGCGGTGGCGTGGTGGCCGGCAATGACGTTGTCGACGAAGGAGATCAGACCGGTGGATACATGCCCGAGCACAAGCGGCAGGGCGAGCAGACCGGTGGCGCCGACTTCCTTGCTGAAGCGCGGCGTGGAGGTTGCAGTAGACATAAGGTGCTTGACGCGAACTGCGGTTGCGCGCGAAGGGCACAGGCACCGGGTTGCGGCCGGTCATCTTACGCGTGCAGCGCGCGCATTCCCATGACATGGCGTGAATGCTGGGTTCCGGCAGGCCCCAGCATCACGCGTTGCGATCGCGTTACGAACAGGAAAGGGGACGGAGGGGATTAAGTCGTTTCCAGCCCGACTGTGCCGAATACGACTTAATCCCCTCCGTCCCCTTTGTTTACTGACCCGCCTGGCGCTTGAGCCAGGTGTCGCGCTCGGCGGCCGGCACCGCGAGGAACGCGCTGCGAACCGTGTCGCGCTCCTGCGGCGGCGTGCGCTGCGCGACCAGGGTGAGCTGGGCCAGCTGCGCCGGGCTGAGCTGGCGCAGCACGGCCAGCGCGGCCTCGCGCTGTTGCGGCGGCACGAACCCGAACAGGCCGTGCAGCTTGGGGAACTCCAGGCCCAGCTGCGGGCCCAACCGCCAGCCTTCGCGGAACGCCTGGTCCTGCGCCTGGAACTGCTGGCGCAGGCGCTGCTGCTGGTCGGCTGGCAGTGCATTGAATCGCGCAGCGGCCTGACGGATCCGCTCGCGCTCGCCCTCCGGCAGGGCGCGCCAGGCCGCGTAATCGGCCCGACGCTGGCGCTGCTGCGGGGCGTCAAGCTGGGCGAACGCGGCGGGTGTCGTGCTTGTGGTGGCCGGGGCCGTAGCCGCCGGTGAACTGCCCGGCACTGGCGGCGGCAGCGGCACGTTCAAGGTCTGCGGCGCGGCGGACAGCGACAACGGCAGGGCCAGCAGCAGGCTGGCGAGCAGGGTCTTATTCATCGGCGGCAACGGTTTCCAGCGTGGCACTGGCCGGCTCGGGCCGGCTCGGCTTGGATTGTGATTCGTCCACCGGCAGCGGGCCGCCAGCAGCGGTCCACGCATACAGATCAGCATCGGCCACCAGCGGATAGTCGCGGTCGGCCAGCATGGTGGCGTCGTCCGTAGCCTGCGCAGGGGTCGCGTCCGGCGTGGCGTTGACCTTGCTTGGCGGCAGTGCTTCCACCGTGACGGGGCCCGCCTCACCGACCACGCCTTCCGGCAGCGGTGCGTCGCTGCCAGACGAATGGCCCTGCCAATAGCGCCAGCCCAGCGCGGCTGCCAACAGCACAACCACGGTCACCAGCAGGATCAATGGACCGCGCCAGCGCGGCTTTGCGTTCGAACGGCGGCGCTTGCCATTGGCAGCCGTGCGATCTTCACGCTGCGGCGCACGCCAGCCGGAGGTCGGGGCTTCATTGTTGGCCGCCGGCGCGGCCGGCTGCTGCAGCTGCTGCAGGCGTTTGGCGGGCAGGTCGCGGATGCGCAACTGCACCTGTTCGGCCAGCCGGCGCCAGGCCGAGGCATCGGGTTGGCCGTGCGCGTCACGCGGGCAGGCCTCGGCCAGCAGGTGCTGGTAGCCGGCTTCATCCTGGTCAAGCACGCGCATGGCGATACCTTCATCCAGGCTGCCGCCCACCCGCAGCAACAGCGCCAGGCGCGGCAACGGTCCCATCTCGCCCAGCGCGGCCAGCGGCGGTTCCCACTGGCCGCCCACCGGCTCGCGCAGCGCCTGGCGCTGGCCCAGCAGGGTCCAGAAGCGGGTCGGCCACTGCGCCATCGGCAGGTCACTGGCGACCGCGGCAAAGGCACGCATCACCGCCACCAGGGTCTGCTCGGCACGCGCGGCATCGCCGCACTGCAGCTCAGCCACCACCAGGGCGCGGCGCTCGACGCCACGCAGGAACGCCGACAGCGCGCCGGCCGCGGTCGAGGAAACAGGGGCGGGCACAGCCGTCATCGGTCACTCCAAAGGTCTGGGGGAATGATAGCGGCAGGCAATCGACGCCCGTAGGACTTGCGCCCACGGATACTTCGTGCTGCAGGTTGTGCACAGCACCACGCTCCCGGCGCGGGAAACTGCGGCATGCAACTGAATTCACTCTGTTTCAGCAATGTTTCACACTTAAGTCCTTGATTTTGAATTCTTTTTAAGTATGGCGATTTTTTGACCAACCCAAGCGTGAGCTCGTCGCCATCGGCCTCCTGCGTTCCCGTCGACCGGTAACGCACAACGTTATCCACAGAACATGTGGATAAGCCTGAATCTCCAATGGACACCGATATTTAGGTGACATTTATGATTCAACGGGCGCCGCTCCGCCGTCTCCCACCCCGCCATTCGCGCGCGCATGGCCCGGTACACTGGCCCGATGCTTTCACCGATTCCGACCCTGCAGGTTGCCCTGCCCGTCCCCCTGCCCCGTCTGTTCGACTACCTGCCGCCGGAGGGCGATGGCCCCACGGTTGCGGTCGGCTGCCGCCTGAAGGTGCCGTTCGGCAACCGCGAGCTGGTCGGGGTGGTGGTGGGGCACGGCCAGACCGACGACGGCCAGGGACTGCGCCAGGCGTTGGCCTGGTGCGACCCGCAGCCGCTGCTGCAGGGGGAGCTGTGGCAGAGCCTGCAATGGCTGGCGCGTTACACCCACGCACCGCTGGGCGAAGTACTCAGCACCGCCCTGCCCGGCCCACTGCGCCATGGCGACACCCTGCCTGACACCCATCACTGGGGCTGGCAGCTGACCCCCGAAGGCCATGCCCAGCGCGGGAAGCTGCGCGCCGGCAGCCGCCCGCGACAGTTGGCAGAACTGCTGGCCGAAGCCGTCGTGGACGAGGACGTGCTGGGCGAACGCATGGAGGACTGGCGGACCGCCGCGCGCAGCCTGGCCAAGCGTGCGCTGGCCGAGCGCGTGGCGATGACGGTGGCACCGCAGCATGCGCAGCCACTGCCCGGCCCCACGCTCAACCCGGACCAGGCCGAGGCCGTGGCCGCGATCAACGCTGCCGAAGGCTTCCAACCCTTCCTGCTGGATGGCGTGACCGGCAGCGGCAAGACCGAGGTCTACCTGCAGGCCATCATCCACTGCCTGGCACAGGGCAGGCAGGCGCTGGTGCTGGTGCCGGAAATCGGCCTGACCCCGCAGACCCTGGCACGCTTCCGCGGCCGCCTCGGCATCGCCGTGCATGCACTGCATTCGGGGTTGAACGACAACGAGCGCGCGCGCGTCTGGGCTGCGGCTTCGCGTGGCGAGGCACGGGTCATCGTCGGCACCCGCTCGGCGGTGTTCACGCCATTGCCGCAGGCCGGGCTGCTGATCATCGACGAGGAACACGACGGCAGCTACAAGCAGCAGGACGGCATCCGCTATCACGCGCGCGATTTCGCTCTGGTGCGCGCCAAGGCACTCGGCATCCCGGTGCTGCTGGGCAGCGCCACCCCCTCGCTGGAAACGCTGCACAACGCCTATGCCGGGCGCTACACCCACCTGCGCCTGAAGCAGCGTGCCGGTGATGCGCGGCCACCGCGCGTGCGCATCCTCGATGTGCGCAAGCGGCCGCTCCACGATGGCCTCTCGGCCGATGTGCTGGCCGGCATCGGCGAGCACCTGCAGCGCGGCCAGCAGGTGCTGGTGTTCAAGAACCGCCGTGGCTACGCGCCGGTACTGCTGTGCCACGACTGCGGCTGGACCGCACCGTGTAACCGCTGCGATGCACCGATGACCGTGCATGGCGGCGGCCGTCGCCTGCAGTGCCATCACTGCGGCGCGCGGCAACCGGCGCCGCTGGCATGCCCGGCCTGCGGCAGCCTGGCGCTGCAGCCGCAGGGCATCGGTACCGAACGCCTGGAAGAGCATCTCACCGCGGCCTTCGCCGACGTCCCTGTGGTGCGCATCGACCGCGGTACCACGTCGCGACGTGACGCGCTGGAACAGCAGCTGGCGAAGCTGGGCGACCAGCCCGGCATCCTGGTCGGCACGCAGATCCTGGCCAAGGGCCACGACCTGCCGAAGCTGACCCTGGTAGTGGTGGTCGGCATCGACGAGGGCCTGTTCTCGGCCGATTTCCGCGCCAGCGAGAAGCTGGCGCAGCAGCTGATCCAGGTGGCGGGCCGTGCGGGCCGTGCACGTGATCCCGGCGAAGTCTGGCTGCAGACCCATCACCCCGGGCACCCGTTGCTGGAAACCCTGGTGAGTGGTGGCTACCACCCGTTCGCGCAGGCCGAGTTGAACCAGCGACAGGCCGCCGGATTCCCGCCGTTCGCGCATCTGGCGCTGATGCGCGCCGAGGCGCAGCAGGTGGAGCATGCCAATGCATTCCTGCTGGCAGCGCGTCAGCTGCTGGGCGAGCAGAACGTGGTGGAGGCGTATGGGCCGATGCCGGCGCCGATGCCGCGGCGGGCCGGTTACCAGCGCACGCAACTGCTGCTGTCTGCCGTGCAGCGGCCGCCATTGCACGGTGTGCTCGGGCAACTGGTTCCGCAGCTGTATGCGCTGCCGGAAGCACGCAAAGTGCGCTGGTCGCTGGATGTGGATCCGACGGACCTGTATTGATCCGGTAGGTGCTGCCGGGCACGGCTCGGCACTACGGTAGAGCCGAGCCATGCTCGGCTGCTTCTCTTTCCAGGAAAAGACCCGTCCCCGCTTACGTCAGCGGCGACATCACGCCGCGCTGGTAGGCCGGCCGCTCGCGCAGGCGCGCATACCAGTCGGCCAGGTGCGGCAGTTCCGGGCGCTGGATCGGCAGTTCGAACCAGGCATAGATCAGCGAGCCCAGCGGGATGTCACCCATCGCGAATTTCTCACCCGACAGCCACGGCTGTTTGGCCAGCGTGGCATCGGCCATCGCCAGGTAGTCACCGGCACGCACGATGGCGGCATTGATGCGCGATTCGTCACGGTCGGCCGGGGCGGTGCGCATGATGCCCCAGATCAGGTCGGTGTACAGCGGCGCCATGCGCGAGGTGCTCCAGTCCATCCATTTCTCGGCCTGGGCACGCTCCATCGGGTCTTCGGCGTACAGCGTGCCCAATGCGTAGCGTGCGCTCAGGTAGCGCACGATGGCGTTCGATTCCCACAGCGGCAGGCCGTGGTCTTCGATCACCGGCACCAGGCTGTTGGGATTCATCGCCTGGTACTCCGGCGTCTGCGTGCCGCCGTGGCTGCCACCAACTTCGATGGATTCATACGGCAGGCCGATCTCCTCGGCGCACCACAGCACCTTGCGGACGTTACTGGAATTGCGGCGGCCCCAGATCTTCAACATGCGGGTTTTTCCTTGCTGGCAATGCGAGCGGCAACGATACGCCTGATCGGGTGGGGTGTGTGCGTGCCGGATGCGGGATCTTGCATCCGGCGTTGCCGGCCAGCGGCCGGCACTACCGGTTCTTCTTCGGCAGCGCGCGCACGTAGGATGACTTGCCGTCCTTCTTCAGCTCGAACAGCCCGATCGCTGCCAGCAGGTCACTGAGCTTGCCGTAACCGTAGTTGCGCGGATCGAACGAAGCCTGGTTGCCGATCTGGCTGCCAACCGGCCCCAGATGCGACCAGCCATCCTCGCCCTCGGCCGAGGACACCGCGCGGCGCAGCATCTTCACCAGCCGGGTGTCGCTGCGCATTTCCGCACCGCTCTTGCGCGGCCGCGCATCGTCGTTGGCTACCGGCTCGTTCGAGGCCTGTTCGCTGGAGGCCTGTTCGGTATCCGGCACGCTGGCGTGGGTCTGGCCCAGCGCTTCCAGATAGGTGAACTTCGAGCACGCGTTGACGAACGGTTCCGGCGTTTTCTTCTCGCCAAAACCATACACCTTCACGCCATCGGTCAGCAGGCGCATCACCATCGGGGTGAAATCGGCATCGCTGGAGACGATGGCGAAACCATCGAGGTTGCGCGCGTACAGCAGATCCATGGCGTCGATCACCATCGCCATGTCCGAGGCATTCTTGCCCTTGCTGTAGGCGAACTGCTGGATCGGACGGATCGCGTACTCGTGCAGCACCGCCTCCCAGCCCTTCAACCGCGGACTCTTCCAGTTGCCATAGGCGCGGCGTACGTTGGCCACACCGTAGCGGGCGACTTCGGCCAGGACCTCGTCGATCTTCGAGGCCGGCGCGTTGTCGGCGTCGATCAACAGGGCGATGCGCTTTTCCGGTTCGCTCATGGGCTCCTCACGGGCCGTTGCCTGAACCCGAGTATCGCCGATCCACGCGGGCGCTGACGTGACAGGGGGCCATCATGCGAAGATGCCAGGCGCTTCCCCCAATGCCCCCACTGGAGTAAGTCGATGAGTCGCGAGCGCGTTCCCCACCTGGTTGTTGTCGGCGGCGGTTTTGCCGGTCTCTGGGCCACCCGCGCCCTGGCCCGCGAGCGCATACGCATCACCCTGGTCGACCGCCGCAACCATCACCTGTTCCAGCCGCTGCTGTATCAGGTGGCCACTGCCGGCCTGTCCGCCCCGGATATCGCCGCACCGCTGCGCCACATCCTCGGCCACCAGCGCAATGTGGAAGTGCGGCTGGGCGAAGTGGTGACCATCGACAAGCAGGCCCGGCAGATCCGCATGGCCGATGGCAGCACGCTGGACTACGACAACCTGCTGCTGGCCACCGGCGCCACCCACGCCTACTTCGGCAACGACCAATGGGCCGATGATGCGCCCGGGCTGAAGACGCTGGACGATGCCATCGCGCTGCGCCGCAAGCTGCTGCTGGCGTTCGAGCGCGCCGAAGCAGAACCGGACCCGGCGAAGAAGGCCGCATGGTTGAGCTTCGCCGTGGTTGGCGGTGGACCTACCGGCGTCGAACTGGCCGGCACGCTGGCCGAGATCGCGCGCCATACCCTGCGCAACGAGTTCCGCCACATCGACCCGGCCAGCGCCAAGGTGCGGCTGGTCGAAGCCGGGCCGCGCGTACTGTCCTCGTTCCCGGAAGTGCTTTCGCTGAAGGCGCGCCGGCAGCTGGAAAAGCTGGGCGTGGAAGTGCTGACCGGCACCCCGGTGAGCGACATCGACAGCCAGGGCTTCAGGCTCGGCGATCAGTTCGTGCCGGCACGCACGGTGGTGTGGGCCGCCGGTGTGGCCGCTTCACCGCTGGCGCGCACGCTGGAGGTGCCGCTGGACCGCGCCGGGCGCGTGCAGGTGCAACCCGACCTCACCCTGTCTGGCCACCCGGAACTGTTCGTGGCTGGCGATCTGGCCGTATTGAACCAGGCCAACGGCAAGCCGGTGCCTGGCGTGGCGCCCGCGGCCAAGCAGATGGGCAAGTACGTGGCCGAGGTGATCCGCGCGCGCCTGCACGGCAAGCCCGAACCCGGCCCGTTCAAGTACGCAGACTTCGGCAACCTGGCCACGATCGGCCGCATGGCTGCGATCGTGCACCTGGGCCGGCTGCAGCTGTCCGGTGTGCTGGCGTGGTGGTTCTGGCTGGCCGCGCACGTGTTCTTCCTGATCGGCTTCCGCAACCGCATCGTGGTGCTGCTGAACTGGGCCGTGGCGTACTGGAGCTACCAGCGCAGCGCGCGCATCATCTTCGGTGATGACCAGGACGACCGGCGACCGAAGCGCTAGGGCCGCACGTATGCTCCTGTAGCGCCGAGCCATGCTCGGCTGCACTTCGCGCGGTTTGCAGAAGCCGAGCATGGGCTCGGCTCTACGGCGCCTTCGGTTTCGGGTACCACAGTGCGTTGACGATGACCCAGCGCTGGTCGAAGCGCCCCATGTGGAAGTAGTCGACAAACCACGGCGTTTCCAGCCGCACCGACGCCGCGTTGCCGGTCACGTCCAGCACCGTGCAGCGGCGGTCCCATTGATCCTTCGGGGTCTTCAACGCGCCCTGCTTCGTCAGCGAGACCAGTTCTTCCTTCGACATCCGGCGCAGGCCCAGGCGTTCGTCGGGCGTATCGCCGAGGACCGCGCGCTTGGCCAGGTCCGGGTGCAGGGAGCGGGCGACGCGCTGCGGGTCGGCCTCCAGCTGGCCGTCGACGTAATCGTGGCAGGTGGCTTCGATGGCCGCGAGGGTGGCCGGATCGGCGGCGGGGCTCGTTGCTGCGGAGAGAGCGAACAGCAGGGCGGTCGTGGACATCCGGGTCTCCAGCGCTGAGGGCTGGGCGATCATGGCATGGCTGGAAGCGCCCATCCACGCATGGCGTGGATCTACTGTAGAGCCGGGCCCATGCTCGGCTTCACCATCAGGCAGCAGCAACAAAAGCCGAGCGTGGGCTCGACTCTACAGAAGCGCAGGATCCGGTGCCTGCAGCCAGGCCAGCTTGCGTTCGCGCGGCTGCTGCTTGAGCTGCCACTCAGCCCGCGAGGCGGCGGCCCGGTCCGGGTACTCGCGCACGGCCAGCACGCGCAGCGGTGGCCGCGCCCGGGTGTAGCGCGCGCCCTTGCCGGCCTGGTGGGCGGCGAAACGCGCGTCCACGTCGGTGCTGATGCCGGCGTAATAGCTGCCATCCCGGCATTCGAGCAGGTACAGGAACCAAGGGCGGAGGGACGGGGCCATGCCCGGATTATGCCGTGCTGCACTGCAGCGGATATACTGGCGGCCGAATGCAGGAGAGAGGCGCCGCGCTGGCGCCCGCCGAAGGCGCAGGCTCCCATGATCGCTCAGGCCGGTGGGCTGGAATCCCACCAACCATGCATTCGACTCGCCGAGCTGGAGAGAGGTCACCGGGCACGCCCGGGACGATCCGCCGAAGGGGCACGCGGCCTACGCCGCTGAACTCTCAGGCAAAAGGACAGCGGGAGCGGCACCGGTCATCGTCATCCCGTCATTGCGCAGGCAGTGGCGGTAGTCGCGCATGGCCGGCCCCACCGCGCCCGGAGCCTGTCCCATGCTGCTGTCCATCATCTACCTGATTGCCATTTCCGCCGAGGCCATGACTGGCGCACTGTCCGCAGGCCGCCGCCGCATGGACCTGTTCGGTGTGGTCATGATCGCCTGCGTCACCGCCCTCGGCGGCGGATCACTGCGCGACATCCTGCTCGGCCACTATCCGCTGGGCTGGGTGAAGCATCCCGAGTACCTGGGCTTCACCGTATGCGCGGCGCTGATCGCCACCTGGGTCGCACGTTGGATGCACCACTTCCGCCGCACCTTCCTGGTACTCGACGGCCTGGGCCTGATCGCCTTCACCCTGATCGGCTGCTCGATCGCGCGCGAAGCCGGCCATGCGATGCCCATCGTGCTGATTGCCGGCATGCTGACCGGCGCGTTCGGCGGCGTGCTGCGCGACATCCTCTGCAACGAGGTACCACTCATCTTCCAGAAGGAGCTGTACGCGATCATCGCGCTGCTGACCGGCGCGGCCTACCTGTTGCTGCTGCACTGGGGCGTGGCCGATGCCACCGCAATCCTGTGCTGCCTCGGCGGCGGCTTCGCGCTGCGCCTGCTGGCGATCCACTACCGCTGGGAAATGCCGAAGTTCGTGTACCACGACGAAGTGCATTGAAGTTCGCGTTCTCCACGTCGCCCAGCGCTTGTTGCCGTGTTGCGTTGGGACGCTGTCTCCAGCGCCGCGGCGCCCATCTGGTCCCTCAGTGGCGGACCACGAATCCCCCCGAGCGCCCACTGGACGGCGCCCGCAGCTCTTCATCGAATGCATCCTTGATCGCGTTGATCGCCGCGCCGCGGTCCATCCCGCCACTCACGACCAGAGCATCTGCGACATGCTGGGCGACGTCTGCCAGGATGCGTCCCCACGCATGCTCCTCTCGAATGCCAGGACGATCTCCATACAGGCCAACGTTCAGCGAAGCATGCAATCCCCGTTCGGCAATCCACACGCGGATCATCTCGATGGAATCCTCATCGCGCTGTGCGGCTTCTGGAATGATCAGTTCTTTCATGGCTGCGGCCACCAAACAGGAAGTGGCATTGTGACGTGACCTGGAGCGTACGTGGAGCGGATCTTCTACAAAGCCCCGCGCTTCGCGGGCTCGACGCTACATGAAGGCCCCATCCATCGTTCTCACCACCCCGGCGATGTACCTGGCGCTGTCGCTCATGCGCAGCGCCAGGCGCATCGCCGGTGCAGATGGGCCGGTCTCCAACTCCGACCGGCCCTGATCGCGGCCGCACCCCCGCAGGCGCTGGCCGCCATCCACACACGTGCCGCACTCAAGCGGCTTCGGACACCTTTACGTCGCGACGGGCACGCACGGCCGCAGCCAGCCGCTCCAGCACCGTCACCGTGGTATCCCAGTCGATGCAGCCATCGGTGATGCTCTGGCCGTAGACCAGCGGCTGGCCTTCCACCAGTTCCTGGCGGCCACCGACCAGATGGCTCTCGATCATCACACCCACGATGCGCTGTTCGCCGTCTTCCAGCTGAACGGCGATGTCGTCGATCACCTTCGGCTGGTTCTCCGGATTCTTCAGGCTGTTGGCATGGCTGGCGTCGATCATCAGGCGCGCTGGCAGCTTGGCCTTGGCCAGCACCTGGCAGGCCTCGGCGACGCTGCCCGCATCGTAGTTCGGCTGCTTGCCGCCGCGCAGGATCACATGGCAGTCGGGGTTGCCGGTGGTCGACACGATGGCGGTGCCGCCCTGCTTGGTGACCGACAGGAAGTGATGCGGATTGGACGCAGCACCCACCGCGTCAGCGGCGATCTTCACGTTGCCATCGGTGCCATTCTTGAAGCCGACCGGGCACGACAACCCCGAGGCCAGCTCGCGATGCACCTGGCTTTCAGTGGTGCGTGCGCCGATCGCGCCCCATGCCACCAGGTCGGCGATGTACTGCGGCGAGATCACGTCAAGGAACTCGACACCGGCCGGCAGGCCCAGCTTGTTGATGTCGCGCAGCAGGCCGCGTGCGATGCGCAGGCCCTTGTCGATCCTGAAGCTGCCGTCCAGGTCCGGATCGTTGATCAGGCCCTTCCAGCCCACCGTGGTGCGCGGCTTCTCGAAGTACACGCGCATGACGATTTCCAGTTCACCGGCCAGCGCGTCGCGCAGCGGCTTCAGGCGCTGGGCGTACTCGATGGCGGCCTTCGGGTCGTGGATCGAGCACGGGCCTACCACCACTGCCAGGCGGTCGTCGCGGCCATGCAGGATCTGGTGCAGGGCCGCGCGCGAGGCGCTGACGGTGTCGGAGGCTTCATCGTCACAGGGCAGCATCGCCAGCAGCTGGGCAGGCGGTGTCAGCGGTTCGATGGTGCGGATACGCAGGTCGTCGGTGTGCGGGGGCATTGCGGGAGATCTCCGGAACGTTGGGGGTCCCCAGCGTGGCGGCATGAAAAAAGCCGCCAGGTTCGCTGGCGGCTTTCGGGAATGCGTCTGAAGCTTTCTTCAGGGTGAGCGCAGTCCTTCCTCCGCCAGTGGCTTCGGAAAGTAATACCAGTAAAAGCGGGTGGCGGCTGCGTTCATGGGATCTATTGATAACACAGCTTTTGCGCAGTGCAAAATGTTTCATACGCAACTGGGGACGCGGTTCAGCGAGATGCGCGCCAGCCCGGCCTACGCGGCGGCAACCACGCAAAGTTGCTCATTTTCCATGCACTTCCACGTCCAGCAGCAGGCCCTCATGGATGTCGACCCAGCGTTCCAGCACGCGATCCAGTTCCTGCCGGGCCTCGTCCAGCTGCTCGGGGTTGAGCAGGGAACGCGCGGTGTAGAGGTCGGAAACCAACCGCCGCAGGGCCGATTCCTGGATGGCCACCGACGGCCCCTCCAGCCCCGGCAACTGCAACGCCGGGCAGTCGCCAAGAGGGCCGAACAGCGTGACCTGGAGCGTGCTCTGCATGATCGACTTCCCTGCGGATGGACATGGGCAATGTCCTGTTTACCGCGTCCGGGTGACAGGCGCATGTGCCACCCATGCCGAGGACCGGGATCTGCCGGCGTCTGCCGCCCCGCTACAAGGCGGCCAGGTCGGCCAAGTGCTGGGCCATGCTGTCCATCGCGCCTACCGCATGGGTGGTGGTGAAGTACTCATGCCAGCCGGTAGCGGCAATGCCAGCCACCAGCGCATCGACCTCCTCGCGGCTCGCGCAGCGCCAGACCGCATAGAACTGTTCATCGCTGCTATGCGGTACGTCCCTGGCAATGCGGCCCATCGCCAGCGGCGTGATGCGGGCTGGATCGAACTGCTGCATGCCGGCGCCAATACGGGCGAAGAAGGCATTCCGCTGCTCGGGCGGCAGTGTGGTCCAGGCCGGCGTGGCGGTATAGAGCTCGATGAAGGTGTGCGACATGGTGGTTCTTCCTTGAGGTTGACGGGGTTGCGGGTTTGTCGGCCAGCATCCGGCACTACCGGAGCGAGCGCAGTGCGCGTTTGCGGATGTAGGCGTTGGCGTCGCTGTGGCGCTCGTGCTGCCAACGCGTGCACAGCACGCGCAGCCACTTCGGCTGAGTCTTGCCGGCATCATTGAGCCAGTTGCCGACCGAATCCTGCACGTAGCGTTCCGGGTCGTCAGCCAGTGCTTCCAGCATCGGCAATGCATGTTCAGGGTGCTGCTTGAACAGCGCGATATGTGTGGCCCAGACACCGCGCGGACGCAGTGCTTCGCAGGCGAAGCGGCGCAGGTACGGCGAAGTTTCCTGTGTCCACGGTTGCAGGTACTCAAGCGCCTGCATCGGCGCGGCAACGATGTCCGTGCGTAGCGCCAGCCACGCCCATTCGCGCACACCGAAGTGTGGATCGTCGGCCAGCGTGCGCATCTGCTGCAGCTTCTCTGCCAACGTCCCGCGGGCATCGCTGCCGATCAGGTAGCAGGCCCAGCCGCGCACGGTGTCGGACGCATGGTCCTGCCATTGCACGGGATCGCCCTGCCCCGCCTCACGCAGCAGTTGCGCAGCCAAGGCCATGCGCAGTGTGATGCCCTTGCCTGAGGCATCCTGCATGCGTTGCAGCGCTTCCGGTGCAAGCGCAGGCGCCACCACCTGCAGCAGCGCGGCGAAATCCACCGCCAGGCATTCGGCCAGATGGGTGGTGGGGGCATGGCCGGTGTTGAGTGCATGCAGCCGTTGCGCCGCGATCGCCGGGCTCATGCTGCACGTTCTCGTCCAGCATCGGTGTGCTGCCAGACCTTGTGCAGCAACTGCGACAGCTGTTGCTGTTCATCCGTATCCAACCCATTGAACAGGCCACCGATCCATTGCGTGTGCTGCTCGAACAACGTCCCAGCCAGGCGCGTTCCCTGCGCAGTCAACACGATCTGGAGGCGACGGCCATCTTCGGCATCGCTGCGCCGCTGCAGCAGGCCTTCGCGTTGCAGGCCATCGAGCAGGCCGCTGATGGTGGCGCGGGTCACGCCGGCGCGCTCGGCCAGTTCGTGCGGGGGCAACGTGCCGCCGGCGCCATGCAGCAGGAACAGCACGATGAAGCGGGCTTCACTGAGCCCGTGCGGTGCGAGACGGGTGGCGCAGTCGCGGTCGATGGCGGTGGACAGGGAAAGCAGCTGGAAGCACAGTCGCAGCTGCGCGATGTTGGCTTGCCCGCGTCGCTGCGCCTCATCCATCAGGGCATGGTGCTTGGGTTCGATCATCCTATGAAAGACGTATGATTAGGCGCCTAATCATAAATCGGGACATCTGATCCAGGCAAGCCGGGAAGGCGTTTCAGCAAGCGCTTCCCAGCAGCAGGCGCGCGATCAGTCCACCACCCTCCCGGTGCAGCAGCTGCAGTTCGCCCGCATGCCGCCGCGCCACGTTGGCGGCGACCGCCAGGCCCAGCCCGGCCCCACCCGTGGCGCGGCTGCGTGAGCTCTCGCTGCGCTGGAAGGGCTGCAGCAGGCGGGTGCGGTCGGCCTCATCGATGCCTGGACCGCGATCCATCACGTCAAGGTGCGCCACGTTGCCGCACACGGCTGCCCGCAGTTGTACCGCCCCCGCGTAGCGATCGGCGTTGTCGATGAGATTGTCGATCGCCCGTCGCAGCAGTAGCGCATCCCCCTGCCACCGCAACGTATCCGGCCCGTCGAAGGAGATGTCGATGCCCCGCAGCAGTGCGCTCTGCACGCACTCCTCCAGCAACACGGCCAGATCCAGCGGATGCATCTGCAAGGGCTGCAGCTCACCACGCGCGTAGTCGAGAACCTGCTCGATCATCGCGTCCATGCGCTCGATGTCGGCCACCATCCGCGCCGCCTGTTGCGGTGGCGCGAACTCCGCACGCAGGCGCAGGCCGGTCAACGGTGTGCGCAGATCATGCGCGACGGCGGCCAGCATGCGGGTCATCTCCTGCGCCTGTTCGTGCAGCCGCTCGCGCCCGGCACTGATCGCGCGGGCCAGAACCTGCACCTCGCACGGACCATCGTCCGGAAGCGGTGTACTGGCCTGCAGGTCCACGTTGGCGCTGGCCTCGGCCAGCCGCCGCAGGGGCCGGCCGAGGCGGATTGACGCCCATGCCGCCAGTGGTGCCAGCAGCACGGTTCCTGCCACCAGCGCCAGCACGACCTGCCGGCGCCATGCCGCCAGATCGCTGTGGTCGCTGCCCACCACCTGCCACCGACCATCTGCCTGGCGCACTGCCAGTTCGAACGGCGTCCACTGCATTGCGGTCAGCACCGCGACCTGTGCCTGCAACGCGTCCGCGCGCGCTTTGGCGTCAAGCACGGCCCCGCCTTCGATGACCTGCACCTCCGGCGCCTTGCTCCGCCTGCCCCAGACCAGCTTCACATGCTCCAGCGGCTGGCGCAGCTGCGCGGCAACCAGGTGGGTGAGCCAGTCATTGCTGGTGCCCTCCGGCGCAGACGCGCGGGTTTCGAGATGCAGGCCCAGCGCCGCGGCCGACCGTTCACCGCGCAATACCTGAATGGCTTGGTCCAGGCGCATCGGCGGCGGTGGCGGCCGCGGCATCCAGCCGACCACCGCCACACTGACCAAGGTGGCCAGCACCAGGCTTGCCAGCGCCAGCATCGCGATCCAGCGCGCGGTGGACCAGCGCGCCCTCACAGCACCTGCACCTCAGCGTCGAAGCGATAGCCTTCGCCGCGCAGCGTCTGTACCAGTGCCTCGGCACCCGGTGCGGCGTGGCCCAGCTTGCGTCGAAGGCGACTGATCGCCAGATCAACGGCGCGGTCGACGCTCTCGCTGTCCTCACCGCGGGTCAGGGACATCAGCTGCTCGCGCCCCAACACGCGCCCGGCGCGCTCGGCCAGCGCCAGCAGCAGAGCGAACTCGCCGCGGCTGAGCGCCAGTTCGCTGCCATCGGGTGCAAGCAGGCGGCGCTGATCGGGCAGCAATCGCCAGCCGGAAAAGCGCAGCTCGCTGGCCACCTGGGTACGCAGCTTGTCCTGGCGGCGTAGCAGGGCGCGGACCCGCGCCAGCAGTTCGCGTGGGTCGAAGGGCTTGGCCAGATAGTCATCGGCTCCCATTTCCAGACCGATCACCCGGTCCGGTGCTGTTCCCATCGCCGACAGCATCAGAATGGGGATGGCCCGCGCCTGCAGCCGGCGGCACACCGACAGGCCGTCCTCGCCGGGCATCATCCAGTCGAGCACGATCAGGTCCGGACGTTCGACTTGCAGCAGCACATCCAGCGCCGCCGCGTCGGCAGCCACTCGCACGTGGTAGCCATGCAGCAGCAGGCAGTCGGCAATGGCATCACGGATGCTGGCATCGTCATCGACAACGATGACCCGGGCGGGAGTGTTCATGCGGCCAGTATCGTGCAGGCGTGTATCAGGACGGTATCAACACCGATGTTCCGGTGATACGCCGCTGCGCGCCAATGGACCTCCGCATTCACTCTGGAGTTTCCTGTGCGCCTCACCTTGCTGCCCCTGTTTGCTGCCGCCTTCCCCACGCTGGCCGCCGACACCCCCGAACATGTGCTGCCGATGTGGATGCAGGGCGGCCACCCGACGGTAGCGCTCTCGCTGGATGGTCAAGCCGAGCCGCTGCGCTTCGTGGTCGACAGTGCAGCCGGGGCCACGCTCATCGATGGGCGTGTGGCACGCCGCTACGGCCTGGTCGATGGAAAGGCCGACGTTTCCACTGCCCAAGGCGCCAGTGCCTCGGGGGCACAGCTGAGGCGCACGCGCACTACCACCTGGCAGCTGGGTAGCTGGCAGCTGCGGGCCAGCGCACTGCAGGCTGATCTGGGGTCACTGTCCGGGGGCGACGACCCTGCCATCGACGGCCTCGTCGGCAACGACCTGACCGCGCGCTGGGACACCCGCTGGGACTTCGCTCGAGGTGAGCTATCGCTGTCGAGGACCGGCACTCTCCGCTTCGACGATGACAGCTGCCAGGCCAACGCGCTGCAGGACCGCACTGAAGGCCTGCGCGATTTTGGATTCATCACCCTCACCTTGGACGGAACGAACGTCGCCGCTGTTGCCGTGGTCGATACCGGCGCGGCGCAGACCGTACTCAACAATGCCGCCGCGCACGCGCTCGGGTTGCGTACTGATGGAAGCGATCCCCGCCTGCGCAAGCGAAGCAAGGGCACCGAAGGCCTCGGCGGCAAGCCGCACCCGACCTGGCTGTACACCCTGCCCGGCATGCGCAGCACCGCCTGGCAGCACCCGTCGATGGAGGTCCGCATCAGCGAACTGCCAGTGTTCAAGGCGATCGGCCTGGAGGGTCGGCCGGCGCTGATCCTTGGTGCGGATGCAATGCGTGGCGGCCAGGTGGACATCGGTGCCGGCGCGGCCCGGATCTGCCTGCGCCGGCCGCATGCCAGCTGACATCTGGCAATGACGCCAGCGGCAGCCTGGCGTAGCATCACCGTGCGCCCCACCAGGAGTTCCACGCATGTGCCGTGCCACCCTGATGTTGCTGACGCTGTTCCCGCTGGCCGTGCTGGCCGCGCCGCCCCCGTTACCCACCCCGGCCCACATCGACGCCGAAGCCCAGCGTCTAATGCTTGCCGCCCACGCGCGCGGCATGGCGCTGGCGGTGATCGATGGCGGCAAGGTAGTGCACGTGGCCGCCTACGGTGAACGCAACGCCGCAGGCGAGCCGCTGCGCACCGACACCGTGATGTACGCTGCGTCACTGACCAAGATGGCTTTCGGCCACCTGGTCGCACAGCTGGCGCAGGACGCGCGGATCGATCTGGATGCGAGCATCGCTACCGCCCTGGACAAACCGCTGCCGGACTATCCACCGGAACCGAAGAAGTACGCCGACTACAGCGTGCTGGCCGGCGATGCCCGCTGGCGCCAGCTCACCCCACGCCTGCTGCTCAACCATTCCAGTGGCTTTGCCAACTTCGGCTTCCTGGAGCCCGATGGGCGCCTGAAGTTCCACTTTGATCCGGGTAGTCGATATGGGTATTCCGGAGAGGGACTGATCCTGCTGCAGTTCGTGATCGAACGCGGGCGGCTGGGCGAGGATGTGGGCGCGTTGATGCAGCAGCGGGTGTTCGACCGCTTCGGCATGACCCGCACCAGCATGATGTGGCGCGAGGATTTCGCCGCCAACCTGGCCGATGGCTGGACGGCGGAAGGTGTGGCCGAACCGCATGATGAGCGCAGCCGCGTACGTGCGGCAGGGTCCATGGATACCACCATTGCCGACATGGCCCGCTTCGCCGCCGGTTACGTGCGTGGCGACGGGCTATCCGCACCGATGCGCAGGGAGCTGGTGCGGCCGCAGCTGCCCATCACCACGGCCAGCCAGTTCCCCACCCTGCAACCGGAGTTGCCGAAGGCGCAGCAACGCAAGAACCTGGCGGCAGGTCTGGGCGTGGTGACGTTTCTCGGCCCGCAGGGCGCAGGCTTCTACAAGGGCGGCCACGACGATGCAGTGGGCAACACGCTGGTATGCGTGGAGCAGCACCAGCGCTGCGTGGTGATCCTGGGCAACGATGTGCGGGCAGAGGCGGCCTTCCCGGCCCTGGTAGCGTTTGTGCTGGGCGACACCGGCGTGCCGTGGCAGTGGGAGTACGGCGCGGCGAAGGCGTTCGTCAGATGATCGAAGCGTTGCCGTTGCACACAGGTCCCGCAGTCGTGCAGCATGCAGACACGGACGCAATGCAGGAGACAGGATGAATCGCCCAGAGATCGATGCCATTGCCGAAGCGGTGTTGCAGCCGGATGCACGGCGCCTGCGCATCGCCGCACGCCATCGCCAGGCTGCACATCGGCAGCGGCGGCAGCGGGTGGGCGCCGGCGCCAGCCTGATCGGCATGGCGGCGGGCCTGCTGCTTGCGCCGATCACGGAGCTGCCGTGGGTACAGGGCATGATCGCGGGTGGCGCGCTGGCCCTGCTGGCGGCCCACCTGTGGCTGCAGCGGCGCGAGGGCCGCGCGTAGATACCCGCCTGGGAGCGGTATCCACGCATGGCGTGGATCTGATTCGATTCCGACCGGCCCCAAAAAAAAACCCCGCCTTCCGGCGGGGTTTTTCATTGCATCGGTAACGCGGGGACTTAGAAGTCCATGCCGCCCATGCCACCCATGCCGCCCATGCCACCGGCGCCGCCCATGGCCGGCTCGTCCTTCTTCGGAGCTTCGGCAACCATGGCTTCGGTCGTGATCATCAGGCCAGCGATCGAGGCTGCGTTCTGCAGCGCCGAACGGGTCACCTTGGTCGGGTCCAGGATGCCGAACTGCAGCATGTCGCCGAACTCGCCGGTGGCGGCGTTGTAGCCGAAGCTGCCGGTGCCTTCCTTGACCTTGTTGATGATGACCGACGGCTCGTCACCGGCGTTGGCAACGATCTCGCGCAGCGGGGCTTCCATCGCACGCAGGGCGATCTGGATGCCGTGGTTCTGGTCTTCGTTGGCGCCCTTCAGGCCGGCCAGCGCGGTGATCGCGCGGACCAGCGCAACGCCGCCGCCCGGAACCACGCCTTCTTCAACGGCCGCACGGGTGGCGTGCAGGGCGTCGTCGACGCGATCCTTCTTTTCCTTCATTTCGATTTCGGTCGAGGCGCCGACCTTGATCACGGCAACACCGCCGGCCAGCTTGGCCACGCGTTCCTGCAGCTTCTCGCGGTCGTAATCCGAGGAGGTGTCCTGGATCTGGGTCTTGATCTGCGCCACGCGTGCATCAACGTTGGCCTTGTCGCCGACGCCGTCGATGATGGTGGTGTTCTCCTTGGAGACCTGCACCTTCTTGGCGCGGCCCAGGTCCTTGATGGTGGCCTTCTCGAGCGACAGGCCGACTTCTTCGGAGATCACGGTGCCACCGGTCAGCACGGCCATGTCTTCCAGCATCGCCTTGCGACGGTCGCCGAAGCCCGGCGCCTTGACGGCCACGACCTTGACGATGCCACGGATGGTGTTGACGACCAGGGTGGCCAGCGCTTCGCCTTCAACTTCCTCGGCCACGATCAGCAGCGGCTTGCCGGCTTTGGCGACGCCTTCCAGCACCGGCAGCAGGTCGCGGACGTTGGAGATCTTCTTGTCGTGCAGCAGGATGAACGGGTCATCCAGGTCAGCGGTCTGCGACTGCTGGTTGTTGATGAAGTAAGGCGACAGGTAGCCGCGGTCGAACTGCATGCCCTTGACCACGTCCAGCTCGTTGTCCAGGCCCGAGCCTTCTTCAACGGTGATGACGCCTTCCTTGCCGACTTCCTTCATCGCGTCAGCGATGATCTGGCCGATCGACTCGTCCGAGTTGGCCGAGATGGTACCGACCTGGGCGATCGCCTTGTCGTCGGCGGTCGGCTTGGAGATGTTCTTCAGCTCGGCCACGGCGGCCGAAACGGCCTTGTCGATACCGCGCTTGAGGTCCATCGGGTTCATGCCGGCGGCCACAGCCTTAGCGCCTTCGCGGATCAGGGCCTGGGCCAGCACGGTGGCGGTGGTGGTGCCGTCGCCCGCGTCGTCGTTGGTGCGGGAAGCAACTTCCTTCACCATCTGCGCGCCCATGTTCTCGAACTTGTCAGCCAGTTCGATTTCCTTGGCGACGGAGACGCCGTCCTTGGTGATGGTCGGCGCGCCGAAGCTCTTTTCCAGCACGACGTTGCGGCCCTTCGGGCCCAGGGTGGCCTTGACGGCATTGGCGAGAACGTTGACGCCGCGCACCATGCGCGAACGGGCGTCTTCACCGAAACGAATATCCTTGGCAGCCATTGCGATTACCTCGATGTTTGCGCCGGGCCGGGCCCGGCGACGAAAAGGGATGTCTTACAGAAAAGCAGGTCGCGCCGAGGCTCAGCCGATGATGGCGAGCACGTCGTCTTCGCGCAGGACCTTGTACTCGACGCCTTCGCTCTTGTACGAGCTGCCGGCGTACTGGCCGTAGATGACCTTGTCGCCAACCTTCAGCGACGGCGCGCGCACGTTGCCGTTGTCCAGCGGCTTGCCCGGGCCGACGGCCACAACTTCACCCTTGGTGGACTTTTCCTTGGCCGAGTCGGGGATGACGATGCCACCGGCGGAGATTTCGTCGGCTTCGATCGGCTTGACCACAACGCGGTCGTGCAGCGGCTTGATGCTCATGAGAGACCTCTTAAGTTATTGATTGGTCTGAAAAAGTCCGGCGATGTTAGCAGTCACACCAGGCGAGTGCCAGCAACGCGCGTGAAAAAGCCCGACAAGTCGGGAGCACGACAGAGATGGAGACCTCCACAGGCCTTTCAAGGGCCGATCCCGAAATTTTTCTCGGGACCGGGAAACCTGCCTCCCTGCGTGGACGCCTGTATAGGGATGCAGTGCGGCAAGCCAAGGGGGCAAGGGGTGCTATTTAGTGATAGATGTCCCACTGTCAGATATCTGACGTTCATTTACGACAAAGTGTCACTGGATCGGCCTTAGGCTCGGCCGCGCATTCCCAATCACAAGGAGTAGTCGATGCGATTGCTGTCCCCGCTTGCCGCCGCCTGCCTGCTGGCGCTGGCCGCCGCGCCGGCCCAGGCCGAGGTCTTCATCAATGAACTGCACTATGACGACAGCACCGCCGCCGGTGACGTCGGCGAAGCGATCGAGGTCGTAGCCACCGCCGGTGAGGATCTGTCCGGCTACCGCCTCTACCTCTACAACGGCAGCAATCCTTCGGCCGCCACGGTCTACGCCAACAACCCGGTTCCGGCCGGCACCGCCGCCGGTTGCGGCAGCGCCACCCTGGCCGTGGTCAGCTACCCGACCAACGGCCTCCAGAACGGCCCGAACGACGGCATCGCCCTGGTCGATGCCAGCGGCAAGGTGGTCCAGTTCCTCAGCTACGAGGGCGCCATCACCGCCTCCGGTGGCCCTGCCGCCGGCATGACCAGCCAGAACATCCCGGTGGCCGAGACCAACAGCACCGCGCCGGGCACCTCGCTGCAGCTGACCGGCAGCGGCAGCCAGTACGCCCACTTCACCTGGGCCGAATCGGCCGGGCAGACGTTTGGCAGCTGCAACAACGGCCAGACCTTCAGCGGCGGCGGCACCCCGGGCCCGAACACGCCGCCGTCGGTCTCCACCACCACCCCGGCACAGGGCAGCAGCACCTTCCCGGCCGCGGCCGATCTCGAAGTGGTGTTCAGCGAAACCGTGAACCTGGCCAGTGGCGCATTCGCGCTGAGCTGCGGCACCTCCGGCAGCGTGCCGCTGACCTTCCCGGCCAGCGGCCGCAGCGTGAAACTGTCCACCAACACCGCGCTGGTGGCCGGTGAAGCCTGCCGCTTCGATATCCGCGCCGCGCGCATCACCGACCTGCAGGGCGCGCATCCGGCGGCCGACAGCCGCATCGCGTTCACCGTGGCCAGCACCGGCGGCAACCCCGACCCGGGCAATCCGGGTGTACCGGCCGGCTATTACTCAAAGGTCAACACCAGCAGCCCCAGCCAGTTGCGCTGCTCGCTGCACGCCACCATAAAGGGCCATACCGCCTATCCGTACAGCGGCTCGGGCACCAGCACCTGGACCATCCTGGAAATCGCCGACGAGGATCCGAACAATTCCGGCAGGATCCTGGATGCGTATCGCAACCGCAGCTACGCCAAGGTGACCGACCGCGCCGGCAGCGGCAGTGGCCTGAAGTACAACCGCGAGCACACCTGGCCGAACTCGCTGGGCTTTGCCACCACCACCGGTGACAAGGGCCTGCCGTACGCGCCGTATACCGACACCCACATGCTGTACCTGACCGACGCGCAGTGGAACGCCGACCGTGGCAACAAGCCGTTCGGCAAGTGCGACGCCAACTGCGGCGAGCGCGCCACCGAGGCCAACAACGGCCAGGGCGGCGGCAGCGGCGGTTACCCGGGCAACTCCAACTGGGTACGCACGCCGGACGGCAACACCGGCACCTTCGAGGTGTGGGGCAAGCGCAAGGGCGACATGGCGCGTGCGGTGCTGTACATGGCCATCCGCTACGAGGGCGGCAAGGATGCGGCGACCGGCCAGTCCGAGCCGGACCTGGAGCTGACCGACGACCGCAGCAAGATCGTCAAGACCAGCAGTTCGCCGGCCTACATGGGCCTGCTGTCCACGCTGATCGACTGGCACCTGTCCGATCCGCCGGATGATGCCGAACGTGCGCGCAATGACGTGATCTACAGCTTCCAGGGCAACCGCAATCCGTTCATCGACCACCCCGAGTGGGCGACCCCGGGCCTGTTCACCTCGGCCAAGCCGGCTACCTGCCAGCTGGCCAACTGACCGCGCAACGCAGCGGTCCACTGCCGCCGCCGGGCCCAGACCCGGCGGCGGCCCTATACTCGACGGTCATGTCGACCGTCGATCCCGTCCTGCTGCTGTTGACCACCTGCCCGGACCGGGCCAGTGCCGAGCGCATCGCGCACGCGCTGGTCGGCGAGCGCCTGGCCGCGTGCGTGACCCGCCTCGATGGCGCGCAGTCGACCTACCGCTGGCAGGGCGAGGTGACCACCGACGCCGAGTTGCAACTGCTGGTGAAGACCACCGCAAGCCGCGTCGATGACGCGATTGCCCGGATCGTCGAACTGCATCCGTATGAACTCCCGGAGTGCATCGCGGTCGAAACCCGGGCCGGCCTGCCGGCGTATCTGGACTGGATCCGGGCACAGACCCGGGAGGACACTGATTGAAGACTCTGTTTGCGCGTGGCGCCGCCTTGTGCGCCCTGATGTGGCTCTCGCTGCCAGCGTTCGCCCTGGATGAGAAGGACCTGCTGCCGGTGGACCAGGCGTTCGCGCTGACCGCCACCGCCCCCGAGCGCGGCCAGGTGCAACTGCAGTTCAAGATCGCACCCGGCTACTACCTGTATCGCCACCGCACCAGCGTCAAGGCTGATCCGGCGTTCAACGCCGGCGCGCTGCAGATGCCCAAGGGCGACAAGCACCACGACGATTTCTTCGGCGAAGTCGAAACCTATCGCGAACGCCTGCAGGCCACCCTGCCCGGCACGCCGACCGACGCCGCCGGCACCATCAGCCTGGAAGTGCGTTACCAGGGCTGCGCCGATGCCGGTGTCTGCTACCCGCCGCAGAAGCGCGTGGTGCAGGTCACCCTGCCCGGTAGCGGCGCACAGGCCGCGGCGCCGGCCACGCGTGCCGGCGCCACCAGCCCGTTCAACAACCCGCTGGCCGGTGCCGGCAACAGCGGCGGCCTGCGCCTGCCGGGTGCCGCCAGCAACAGCCAGGCGCTGCCGCTTCCTTCGGAGCAGGCGTTCGGCTTCGATGCCATCGCCAGTGACGGCAACACCCTGCTGCTGCGCTTCAGCCCGGCGCCGGGCTACTACCTGTATCGCGACCGCACTTCGGTGAAGCTGGACGGCAGCACCGGCGTGCTGGCCGACAAGCTGCGCTGGCCGGCCGCACAGTCGCATCGCGACGAGCATTTCGGCGATGTCTCGGTCTACTTCAACCAGGTGGAAGTGCCGCTGCCGCTGCGCCGCGCCGTCGCCGATGCGGTCGACAGCACCCTGGTGGTGACGTTCCAGGGCTGCCAGACCGATGGCATCTGCTACCCGCCGATGACCCGCCGGGTGATGCTGTCGATCCCGGCCGGCAAGATCAACGCCAGCACCGATCAGTCGCCGCCGCGCAACGAGGTGATCAGTCCGCTGCCTACCGCCAACGGCGCCCCGTTGCGCCTGCTGCCGACGGTGCCCAATACGGATGCCAGCACCCCGGTCGTTGCAGGCGCCGAAAACGGCAATGAGTTCGCTGCCGATGCGCGCGGTGACAACGCCCTGCGCACGCGCCCACCGGCGACCACGCCGAATCCGGACCGTTCGTTCGTTTGGGTGCTGCTGCTGGCCCTGGCCGGTGGCCTGGTACTGAACCTGATGCCCTGCGTGCTGCCGATCCTCTCGCTGAAGGTGCTGAGCCTGGCGCAGAGTGGCGAAAGCCCGCAGCGCGCGCGCAGCCACGCCCTCTGGTACACGTTGGGCGTACTGGTCGCGTTCGCGGTGATCGGCGCGTTGATGGTCGGCCTGCGCGCGATCGGCAACGCCGTCGGCATCGGCTTCCAGCTGCAGCACCCGGGCGTGGTGGCGGTGCTGGCCTACATCATGTTCGCGGTGGGCCTGAGCCTGTCCGGCGTATTCACCCTCGGCGGTGGTATCGGCAACCTGGGCCAGTCGCTGGCCAGCCGCAGTGGCCCGGCCGGGGACTTCTTCACCGGTGCGCTGGCCTGCGTGGTCGGCAGTGCCTGCGTCGGCCCGTTCATGGGCGGCGCGATCGCCTACGCGTTCATTGCCCCGCCGCTGAAGGCGATGACCGTGTTCCTGTTCCTCGGCCTGGGCCTGGCGCTGCCGTTCCTGCTGATCGGCTTCGTGCCGGCACTGGCGCGCCGCCTGCCCAAGCCGGGCCCGTGGATGGAGACGCTCAAGCACGTGCTGGCCTTCCCGATGTACGCCACCGCGCTGTGGCTGCTGTGGGTGCTGGGCAAGCAGCGTGGCGTGGACGGCATGGCGCTGGTGCTGGGTGGCCTGCTGCTGCTGGCCTTCGGCCTGTGGCTATTCGAGCGCAACCGCTGGACTGGTTCGCGTGCAGTGACCCTGCTCGGCGTGCTGCTGGCGATCGGTGCACTGGTTCCCGCCTGGGGCGTGACCCAGCTGGCACCGCCGGCACGCGCCGCACAGGCCGCCAGCGACAACGTGGTCGAGTACTCGCCGCAGTTGCTGGACCGCCTGCGCGCCGACAACCGCGTGGTGTTCGTGAACATGACCGCCGACTGGTGCGTGAGCTGCAAGGCCAACGAGCGCGCCGTGCTGTCGCGGCCGGAGTTCAAGGAACTGCTCAAGCGCACCAACGCGGTGTACATGCGCGGGGACTACACCAACGTCGATCCGCAGATCACCACGTTCCTGGAAGAGCACAAGGCCGTGGGCGTGCCGCTGTACGTGGTGTACGGCCCGGGCGCACCGCCGACCGTGCTGCCGACCCTGCTGACCCAGGCGGTGGTCGAGGAAGCGCTGCTGCGCACCGCACGATGAAGTGGCAACGGCCAGCGCTGCTGTGGACAGCGGTGCTGGCCGCCGGCCTTGGACTGTGGGCCGGGCATCGATTGGCTCCTGCGCCGGCTGCGCCTGAGGCCATGCCAGCGGCGCCCGCCGTTGCGGCTGCGGCACCCGCCTTGCAGGTTGGCGACAGCCTGCCCGCATTGTCGCTGCCCGATCTTGATGGCCGGTCGCTGGACCTGCGCCAGCACGCTGCCGGTCGCCCGCTGTTGATCAATGTCTGGGCCAGCTGGTGCGCTCCGTGCGTGGAAGAAATGCCGGAGCTTGCCCGCTTCGCCCATGCCCAGGGCGACAACGGCGTGCAGGTGCTGGGCCTGGCACTGGATACCCCGGAAGACGTGCGCGGTTTCCTGCAGCGTGTCCCGGTGGATTACCCGATCGTGATCGAGACCCCGGGGCCGCGCGATGCCAGCGTGCAGCTGGGCAATACACAGGGCCTGCTTCCCTACAGCGTGCTGTTCGATGCACAAGGGCGGCTGGTGAAGGCAAAGCTGGGACCATTCGCCCACGGCGAGATCGACAGCTGGGTGAAGTGAGGGGGGTTTTTGCAGGGCTTGCAGCCCTGCACCCGGCTCAATGCAACGCCAACAGCCAAAGCGAGCGTTCCGCGGGTTGGCGGGGCGATGTCGGAGTGCGGGGACGCTGCAAGTACGTCCCTGTAAGCTTGGCAGCCGCATCCATGCGGCTGACACCCCGCACTCCGACACCGCCCCACCTCTGACAGATCTTCGCGGCTGTTGGTAGGTGTCGACCTTGGTCGACACATCTGTCAGATATCGATATTCAGAACGGAATCAGACCCCGTGCCGACCAACGGTCGGCACCCACCAAAGCAGAACGCCGTTCCGACAGATCGCAGGAAACTGTCGAAGGCGGGGTGGGTCCGGTTGAGGGGGACGGCGCAAGTACGTCCCTGTAGCCTTGGCCACGGCATCCATGCCGCGGACACCCCCGCAACCGGACCCACCCCGCCAACCCACGGAAAGCCAGCTTTTGACGTTGACGTTGCTCCGGCTTGTAGCGGGTGCAGGGCTGCAAAGCCCTGCAACAAAACCCTCCTTGACCGTAGCCCGTCCGCCACGGAGAATTCCGCGACTAATTCTCATTTGCTGTTGCGCAGGATGCGGGCGGCAGCCTTCCTGGCCCTCCTCCTTCGATGTTCAAGAACGTCCTGTTCCAACTGCACTGGCTGCTGGGCATCACCGCCGGCGCCGTACTGGCCGTGATGGGCCTCAGCGGCGCCGTGCTGTCCTTCGAGGACGAACTGCTGCGGGCGGCCAATCCCGGTTTCGCCGAGATTGCCGAGCACCATGCCGACGGTCAGCTTCCGCTTGAACTGAGCGAGCTGGTGCCGCTGCTGCAGGCCGACAGTAATCGCCCCCTGCAGCGCCTGCGCGTGGATGCCACCGGGCTGCGGCCCTCGGTGGCACGCTTCGCCGGTGGCAAGGAACACTGGGTCTACTTCGATCCGTACAGCGGCGAGCGATTCAGCGCCCTGCGCGGGCAGGCGTTCTTCGATTTCGTCGAGGACCTGCATCGCCACCTCGCCGCCGGCGAGCGCGGCAAATGGATCACCGGCAGCTGTGCGATCGCCCTGCTGTTCTTCACCCTGTCCGGCCTCTATCTGCGCTGGCCGCGGCGCTGGTGGCACTGGCGCAGCTGGTTGGCGGTGGAATGGAAGCGCAGCGGCCGTGGCTTCCTGTGGAGCCTGCACTCGGTGGTCGGCACGTGGGTGCTGCTGATCTACCTGATGAGTGCGCTGACCGGCCTGTGGTGGTCCTTCGACTGGTATCGCAGCGCCGCCAACACCCTGCTTGGCGTCGCACCGGCCGCCAAGCACAAGATCGCCACCGGCGCCGCCCTGAACCTGGAACGCGTCGAAGCCACGCTGTACGCACTGCCCGGCGTGCGCACCGGCTACATCGACCTGCGCCTGCCGGAGAAGCCCGGGCAGGCACTGAATGTACGCGTGATGGCCGGTGATCCGTCGCAGCGCGGCGGCCAGCATGACCGCGCGCATGATCTGCTGCAGCTCGACCCAGGCACGGGTGCCACGCTCGATGCCCGCCCCTATGCACGCCAGGGCGTCGGCGCGCAGCTGGCCACCAGCGTGTTCGCGCTCCACTCGGGCAGCTACTTCGGCGTGCCCGGGCGTGTCGTGGTGATGCTCAGCAGTTTGGGCATGAGCCTGTTCTTCATCACCGGCTGGATGCTCTATCTGGACCGCCGACGCAGCCAGCGCGCTGCGCGTGGCCTGCGCCAGTCGCTGCCAGCAACGCCTGCCGATGGCGGTGGCACGCCGTGGCTGGTGGTGCATGCCAGCCAGAGCGGACTGGGCGAACAACTCGCATGGCGCGCAGCCGCGCAGCTGCAGGCATCCGGTCATGCGGTGCAGGTGCTGCCGCTGGCCCGCGTCGATGCCGTGCAGCTGGCACGCACCGCGCAGGCGCTGTTGGTACTGAGCACCTTCGGCGATGGCGAACCACCGGATGCGGCGCGAGGTGCTGCACGACGGCTGATGGCACAGACACTCGACCTGTCAGGCCTGCAGTTTGGACTGCTGGCGCTGGGTGATCGACAGTACCCGCACTACTGCGGCTTCGGCCGCCAGGTTGATGGCTGGCTGCTCGGCAACGGCGCGCGCCCGTTGTTCGACCGCATCGAAGTCGATGCCGCCTCGGTCGCGGCGCTGCGCCAATGGCAGCTGCAGCTGGGCGCGCTGACCGGCATCGCCACCGATGACAGCGTGCTGCCGGCGGCCACGCAGATGCATGAGTGGCGGCTGCTCGGCCGCGACCGGCTCAACCCGGGCAGCGTGGGCGGCGCCATCTGGCGCATCTGTCTTGCGCCACCGGCCGAGGTGCAGTGGCAGGCGGGCGACATCCTGCATATCGCGCCCCGGCACAACGCGCGGCATGCCAGCGCGGTGTTGAAGGCACAGGGGCTGGATCCGCTACAGCCGCTGCTGGTGGACGGCCACCCACGCACCCTGCTGGCGCTGGCCAGTGAACGCGAGCTGCCCGAGGCCGACGCCGCGCTGGCGGTGCAGGATCCGTGCCTATGGCTGGCCGGCCTGCCGATGCTGCCCGGACGCGAATATTCAATCGCCTCGTGCACCGAGGATGGCGCGGTGGAACTGGTGGTACGACTGGTGCACGACGACACGGGCCGCGCCGGGCTCGGCTCGGGCTGGCTGTCGCTGCATGCACCGATCGGTGCCAGTCTCGTCGCCCGCGTGCACCGCAATCCCGGGTTCCACCGCGTCGCCGGTGCACCGATGGTGCTGATCGGCAACGGCACCGGCATCGCGGGCCTGCGCAGCCTGTTGCGCGAAGCCGCGCATGCAGGCGAGGACGGGCACTGGCTGCTGTTCGGCGAACGCCAGCGCGCGCATGACTTCCTGTTCGCCGACGAGATCGAGGCCTGGCAGGCCAATGGTCATCTTGCGCGGGTCGACCTGGCGTTCTCGCGCGATGGCGACGGTGGCTATGTACAGGATCGCCTGCGTGCGGCGGCCGATGCCCTGCGCAACTGGATGCAGCGTGGTGCAGTCATCCACGTGTGCGGTTCGCTGCAGGGCATGGCCGAAGGCGTGGACCAGGTGCTGCGTGAAGCACTCGGTGATGAGGCGGTGGAAACACTGCTGGAGAACGGCCGCTACCGTCGCGACGTGTATTGATTCCTGCCAGCGCGCATTGGCCTGAGCCGAGCATGGGCTCGGCTCTACAGTGTGCCTGCAGCCGATGTAGAGCCGAGCCGACGCTCGGCTGATTCCCGGCCAGCCGACAAGGTACCGCAGGCTAGGCCGCCGCAGCGCGCGCCTGTGGCATCGACTGCAGACGGAACGCGCCCACCGCTTCCGCCAGCGCATGCACCTGCGCCTGCATCTGCGCTGTCGAAGCACCCGCCTCTTCCACCAGGCTGGCGTTGCGCTGGGTACTGGCTTCCATCTGCACGATGGTCTGGTTCACCTGGGCGATGCCGGCATGCTGGTCCTGCGACGCGCTGCGGATACCGGCCAGCAGATCCGCCAGTTGCTGCACGCTGCCGACAATCTCGCCCATCGTGGTGCCGGCCTGTTCGGCCTGCTGGTTGCCCTGGCCCACACGCGCCACCGAATCCTCGATCAGGCCCTTGATCTGTTTGGCCGCCTCCGCGCTGCGTTGTGCCAGCAGGCGCACTTCTGCGGCCACCACGGCGAAGCTGCGGCCCTGCTCACCCGCGCGCGCGGCTTCCACCGCAGCATTCAACGCGAGGATGTTGGTCTGGAAAGCGATGCCATCGATCAGCTGGGTGATGTCGCCGATCCGTCGCGAGGCCTCGCTGATGCCCTGCATGGTCGCGACCACCTGGCCAACGGCCTCGCCACCGCGCTGGGCCACTGCCGCCGCGCCCTTGACCAGCACGTCGGCACGGCCCGCGGCATCAGCATTGCGGCCAACGGTATCGGTCAGCTCGTGCATCGACGCCGCCGTCTCTTCCAGGTTGGCCGCCTGCTGTTCGGTACGCTGCGACAGGTCATGGTGACCGGCAACGATCTCGCCAACGCCGGCATCCAGGCTGGACGTGGCGTGCTGGATGCGGGTGACGATGCGGCCCAGTTGCGCGACGGTGGCGTTGGCATCGTCGCGCATGCGTGCGAACACGCCCTGCAGCTCACCTTCCATGCGCACGCTGAGGTCGCCGCGGGCCAGCGCGGCCAGAAGCGCCTGCAGATCGCCGAGGTTGGTCTCGAAGGTGGTCAACAGGCGATTGATGCTGGTCGACAACGTACGCACAAAGCCCTGCTTTCCCTCCAGCGCGATGCGCCCGTGCAGGTCGCCGTGCGCGGCGGCGTCGACCAGTGCGGCCACTTCGGTTTCCAACAGGGTTTCCAGCGCACGGCTGCGCCACTCCACCGCCACACCAAGGAAGTGACCTTCGTCGATGATGGCGTTGGCAATCAGCTGGTAGCGCACCCCTGCATGGCCGATCTCGCGCTCCTCGCGCTGGCGCACACCGGCCAGGCTGGCCAGTGCCGGATGCAGGCGCACCGCATCGCTCGCCACCAGATCTTCAACCTGGAGGTCAAGCTGCTCCAGCAGCGCCGGATTGGCGTAGGCGACCTGCCCTTCCGCATCAATCACCATCAGCCCGGTCTGCGCGCTGTCCAATGCCTGGCGCACCCGAGTATTGCCGCGCGCCACGGCACGCTCGGTCTCGATGCGCGCACGCAGGCGCTGCTGCATGTCGACCAGGCGCTGGGCCAGCTGGCCGATCTCATCATTGGCGTTGTAGACGCGCAGGGTGGTGTCGAGGCGGTCGTCAGCGATATCGCTGGCGAAACGCAGGGTGTCCTGGATCGGCTGGCGCACCGCACGCAGCACCAGCATCAGGCTGGTGATCAGCACGCCGGCCACCAGCAGCAGGGTCAGTGCGAACAGCACGCTCATCGTGCGTGCGCCGGCCTGCTGGCGCGCCTGCGCCGTGGCCAGCGCCGCCACCTGCGCCTGCTGGAAGGCGGCCAGCGCCGGTGCTACGCCCGCAGCGGTATCCAGCAGCGACTGCGCTTCCACATCCAGGCCGACGCGGGCAGCGGTATACCCCAGCAATGCGGCCTGATACGCCTCCATCCCGGTGCGCAGGGTGTCCTGCGCATCTGCGGGAAGGCCCGCCAGCGCGAGGTCGAACGGCAGCTTTTCCTCGCTGGCGCGGTCGGCGTGAGTGGAGTCACCGTCGAGCAGCAGCAGTGCCTCCTGCCTTCGCATCTTCTGCAGTGACAACGCCAACGACGGCCGCTGCAGCGCATCCACCTGTACCTGCAGGGTATCGGCGGCCTGCTGCAGCTGCGCGGCGAGGCCGGCATCACCACGACCCATCTCGTCGACACGTTCGAACAGGGCGACCACACCCTGCGAGAACGCGTCGGCGGCTTCGGTCAGCGCCTGCAGGGCCTTGCGCCGGCCAGTATCCATCGGCGTCGCGCGCAGCGCCTGCAGATCGACCTGCAGTGCCTTCTGCGTGGCCAGCAGCTGCGCGCGGTCGGCATCATCGAAACTGCGTGCATACTGGGTCTGCAGGCGACGCGCTTCGGCCACCCGCGTGGACAGGCTGGCGGCCAGATCGCTGCCGCGCTGGTAGCTGGCCTGGCTGCGCGCAGCCAGTGCGTTGGCATGGCCGGTCCAGGCGTAGACAGCGGCGATCGCGACCAGGCCCAGGCCACAGACCCACAGGGTCGCCTTGAGCTTGTTGGCCACGCTGAGCCGATGCGGCTGCAGCCAGCGCAGCAGGCCGGGGGACGCCGAGTGCAACGCGGCAAGGCGCGTGCGCAGGGACCGGAGGTGGGGGACAACGGCCGACATGACAGACTCCAGGCGGAAAGACGCACCTGTATCGGCCGGATTCAGGGCAACTTTAGCGCCTTCTTCGTCCGGGTCCCCCCGTCGCGGGTGGACGCGGCCTTTGTACAGGGTGCAAGCGACGGGGGCATGACACGGGCGCCGCGCTTGACCTCAACCCCGGTTGGGGGAGCACAGTGGACGTTCCTCCCCGCCCGGTGCCTCCATGACGACGCTCGATATCCCCCGCTACCTGCAACGCCTGCAGCTGGATGCGCCGCCACCGCGGACCCTGGCCGGCCTGACCCTGCTGCAGCAGCGCCACAACGCACTGCTACCCTTCGAGACCCTCGGCTGCCTGCTGCGCGACGCGGTGCCGATCGACCTGGACAGCGTGCAACGCAAGCTGCTTGACGACCGCCGCGGTGGGTACTGCTTCGAACTCAATGGCGGCCTGCTGGCCCTGCTGCAGGCACTGGGCTTTGATGCGCAGCCGCTGAGTGCGCGCGTGCTGCTGGCAGCGCATGACGGCGAACTGACCGCGCGTACCCATCTGCTGCTGCGCGTGCATGTGGATGGGGACGACTGGCTGGTGGATGCCGGTTTCGGCAGCCTGACCCCGACCGTGCCGCTGCGGCTGCACGATGCGCAGCCGCAGGCCACGCCGCATGAGCGCTATCTGCTGCAGCGTCTGCCTGACGAGGGCGACTTCGTGCTGTCATCCGAATCCAGCGACGGCTGGCGGGCGATGTACCGCTTCGATCTGCAGGCGCCTGCACCGATCGACAACGTGGTGGGCAACTGGTACGTATGCACCCACCCCGATTCCAGCTTCCCGGGCCAGCTACGCGTGTCGCTGACCGGACCGGACTGGCGCCGCACCATCGGCAGCGGCAACTACACCGAGTACCGCCCCGGGCAGGCGCCGGACAAGCGCCCGCTGCATGATGTGGGTGATGTGCGTGACGTGCTGCAGCAGCGCTTCGGCATGCAGCTGCCGGACGACCCGCGACTGGACCCGGCCATCAATGACTGGCTGCAGCGCTCGCGCGCCGCGACCTTGTAGGGCCGAGCCCATGCTCGGCTGAGCTGGAGCGGCTGGGCCAACAGCAGCCGAGCGTGGGCTCGGCTCTACAGAGCTGCGCGCGCCTGCAGCGCAATGCGGTTGCCTTCGCTGTCGCGGATCTCGGCCACACGCCAGTCACCCGCGTCGGCCGGGCCGAAGCGCAGCTCAGCTCCCGATTGCAGTGCACGGTCGAGGCTCGCATCCAGGTCATCGACGCCGATGTAGATGCGGGCGCCCTGCTCGGAGGGCCGGTAGTCCGCGCCGTGCACCAGCGCAATGCTGGCACCGGCGGCGTCATCGGAGAACGGCAGGTAGGCCATCCGGCAGTCGTGCAGCACGATAGGTTCGTCCACCGCGACCTGCAGCCACCGCTGGTAGAACGTGATGGCCCGGTCCAGGTCACTGGCCGGGATTTCCACATGCAGGATCGGGTTCACTGGCACGCCTTGCTCGGTCCACTCAGATGATGCGCAGGGTAATCGCCTTCAGCACTGCACGGGTGCGATCGCGGGTGCCCAGCTTGTCGAGTATCGCCGACACGTAGTTCTTCACCGTGCCTTCGGCCAGGAACAGGCTGCGCGCGATTTCCTTGTTGCTGTATCCACCAGCCAGCAGGCGCAGGATCGCCACTTCGCGTTCCCCGAAGGTATCGGTGGGCGGTGCTTCGTCGTGGAAGCGGTAACGGGCGCGCACCGGCTCGGTGCTGACCGGCAACAGCAGGGTTTCACCCGCGGCGACGCGCTCGATCGCTTCACGCAGGTCTGCGGGCACGGCGTCCTTGAGCAGGAAGCCCTGTGCGCCGGCCTCGCTGGCACGCAGCAGCAGATCACTTTCATCGAAGGTGGTCAGCAGCAGGCACGGCGTGGCATCACCGCGCGCGCGCAGCTGGCGCAGTGCCTCGATGCCGTCCATCCCGGGCATGCGGATGTCACTGAGCACCACATCCACGCGCTGGGCAGCCAACGCGTCCAGCAGCGCCTGGCCCTCTTCGGCCTCCAGCACCACGTCTACCCCCAGGCCCTGCAGCAGCGCGCGCAGACCCGCACGCACCAGCGCCTGGTCATCGGCCAGGGCAACGCGGATCGCGGCGCCACTCATGCCGGCAACCATGCGGTCAGGTGCATGCCGCCCTGTGCGGTTCGCGCCAGCTCCAAACGCCCCTGTACAGCCGCCAGGCGCTCGCGCATGCCGGCGATGCCATTGCCCTCGCGGATGCGTTCGGCGCGCTGGCCGTCATCGCGGATATCGATACGCAACCGGGAATCCTCTTCACTGATCGTCAGCCAGACGGTGTCTGCATTGCCGTGGCGGGCGGCGTTGGTCAGGGCTTCCTGCACCAGCCGCAGCACGGTCTCGGCCATCAACGGGTCAGCCACGCGCACCCCGTCGCCGATCTGCAGCTGCAGCTTTGGTCGTGGGAAGGGTGCGGCCAGCGCATGCAGTGCGGTGGCCAGATCGAGGCCGCGATCATCGCGCATCGATTGCACCACCTGGCGGATGTCGGCCAGCAACTCGCCGGACAACCGTTCCACCAGCACCAGTCCCTCGCGGCCGGCCAGTGCTGGGTCAGCGGCCAGGGCGCGCAGGTTGAGCCGCATCGCGGTGAGCTTGTGCCCAGCCACATCGTGCAGTTCACGCGCCAGGCGCAGGCGCTCGGCATCGCGTGCGCTGTCGGCCAGCAGCGCGCGGGTAGCCAGCAGGTCGGCGTTGACCCGGGCCAGGTCATCGCGGGCCAGCGCCGTGCTGCGGGCATAGTGGGCGGTCAGTGCGGCGAAGGCCTGGAAGCCGCCATAGAGCAGCACGACCAGCAGCGGCTGGCTGAAGCCGCTGTGGCGCAGCGCGGCATACACCGCCAGGTTGGCCAGCAGCGCAACGCCCAGCACGAAGCCCGGCGGCCAGTGCTCGGCCAGCTGTGCGACCAGCACCACCAGCAGCACCGGAGCAGTTCCGGTACGCGGCTGCAGCGCAACCAGCGCAACCGCCAGCAGCGCCTGCAACACCGCAGCGACGGCGCGCACGCGGGATGGCATCGACGCCCAGCCGTGCACCACGAACAGCAACAGGAACACGGCAAGCAGCAGCAGGCTCAGCCCGGCACCGTTGCGCTGTACAGCGAACGACAGGCCCACCGCCAGCACGGTAACCAGGCCGGCAAGGCTGAGAGGACGCAAGAGATGGCGGAACAGGCTGGGCATGGCCAGATGCTGACCGCCGCACACGCCGGCGGCAATGGGTCCGGCGCAGAAAGTGACTTCTGGCACGTCGAATCGATGACCACTGGCCCTGAACCCCGTGCACCGCGCCACGCAGACTGGCGCCACACCGCCACACACACTTCCGGAGCCACTGCCATGATCCGCACCGCCCTGCTCAGCACCGCCCTGACTGCACTGGCCCTGGCCGCCAGTGCCCACGCCGCCGACCTGGCCGTGACCGTGCACGACGTCCACGCGCAGAGCGGCACCCTGCGCGTTGCGCTGGTCGACAGCGCTGCCGCCTGGGACGGCAAGACCAAGCCCGTGCAGGCCCAGCAGGCGGCGCCCAGCGGCGACAGCGCTCACTTCACGTTCAAGGGTATACCGGCCGGCAGCTATGCCGTGCTGCTCACCCACGACGAGAACGACAACGGCAAGCTCGACACCAACCTGGTCGGCATGCCGGTGGAAGGCTACGGCTTCAGCAACAACCCGCAGGTGATGCGCAAGCCGACCTTCGACGAAGCACGCGTCAACGTGCCAGCCGCTGGCGCCGCCATCGACATCACCCTGCGCTGATTCCGCATCCAGACCCGAGGCCACCATGGACCGTCGCCGCTTCCTTCGTACCTTGCTCAGCAGCAGTGCCTGCCTGGCCCTGGGCGCCACCGTGCTGCGCAGCGCTCCCGCCTTCGCCGGCGACCCGGCGCGGTTCGCGCAGGGTATGCAGGAACACCCCTGGCTGCTCGGCTGGCGCAGCGTCGGCAGCGAAAGCCTCGGCCCGGCCACCGTGCCGCTGCAGGGAAAGCTGCCGTCAGGCCTGGCCGGTACGCTGTACCGCAACGGCCCGGCGTGGACCGAGCGCGATGGCTTCCGCTACGACCACTGGTTCGACGGCGACGGCATGGTGCATGGCTGGCGTTTCAATGGTGATGGCAGCCTGACCCATCACGGGCGCATGGTCGCCACGCCGAAATTCACCCGTGAACAGAAGGCCGGCCGCTTCCAGTATCCGGCTGCCGGCACCAGCGTTCCCGGTGCGCTGGCGGTACGCAACAACGATGATGCCAACGTGGCCAACACCTCGGTGACGATGATCAATGGCCGCCTGTTCGCGCTGTGCGAATCCGGTTCTGCGTTCGAAGTGGACCCCGATTCGCTGCAGACGCTCGGCCCGGTCACCTGGCGCCCGGACCTGGCCGCGCTGCCGTTCTCGGCGCACCCGCTGACCGATCGCGACGGCAGCCTCTGGAACTTCGGCTCGATCAGCCTGATGGGGGGCCATGGCCTGCTGGTCTGGCACATCGGTGCGGACGGCCAGCTGCGCAGCGCCAATGTGATCGAAACACCCGAGCATGGCTACCTGCATGCCTTCGCGATGACCGACCAGCACCTGGTGTTCGTCATGATGCCGTTCGATTTCACCGGCGCAGGCGGCAGCTTCTTCGAGCGCATGCAGTTCGCACCGCAGCGTCCTGTGCGTATCGCGGTGGTCGCCAAGGATGCGCCGGACAAGGCGCAATGGTTCGATGCCCCGTTCGCGGCGATCTATCACTTCGGCGACGCGTTCACCCGCGATGGCGGCATCGTGCTGCGCGCAGTGCGCCATGACGACATCAACGAGGCGCGCTCGCCGATGAAGGAAGCGATGGCCGGTGACGGTGCACATGCGGCCAACAGTGGCGCCAGCCTGGTCGAGCTGCATCTGGACCTGCGTCGTGGACAGGCCCGCTGGGAGACGTTGGGCATCAGCGCGGTGGAGTTCCCGTTGTTCGACCCGCGCTCGACGAACACACGTGGCGCACGGCTGTATGCGCCGACCATCGACGGCCCGGCCACCGCACCGTACTTCAACGCCGTGGCTGCGTTCGACATCGATCGCGGGCGCCGCCAGCGGTGGAACTACGGGCCGGACATCATGGCCGAAGAGCATGTGTTCGTACCGCGCCCGGGCAGCCGCGAAGCTGATGATGGCTGGCTGATCGGCACCCTGCTTGACCCGGTCAACAAGCGCAGTGGCCTGGCGGTGCTGGATGCGCGCCATGTGGATGACGGCCCGCTGGCACAGGCCTGGCTGCCGTATGCGGTGCCACTGGGCTTCCACGGCACTTTCGCCGCGCACGGCTGAGTCCACGCTACGCGGACACCGTTGTTGGCATGCTGGGTCTCCCCTGCCCCGTGGAGTCCTGCATGTCCTTGGCCGACCATCGAAGTACGCTGGCACCGCACGGTTTCCTGCGCGTGGCGATCAACCTGGGCAACCCGGTGCTGGCACAGGGCGATGCGCGCTCACCGCGCGGCCCCTCGCTGGAACTGGCTACCGCATTGGCGCAACGGATGGGGGTGCAGGCACGCTTCACCTGCCACGATGCCGCAGCCTCGGTGGTTGCCGCAGCGGGCGAAGACGGCTGGGACCTGGCTTTCCTGGCCATCGATCCGGCACGCACCGACCGCATCGCCTTCAGTGCCCCGTACGTGGAGATCGAAGGCACCTATCTGGTTCGCGAGGACAGCCCTGCGCAGCAGGTGGCCGACCTCGACCGCGAAGGGCTGCGCATCGCGGTGGGGCGTGGCGCGGCCTATGACCTGTTCCTGAGCCGTGAACTGCGCAACGCCACGATCGAGCGGGCGGAGACCTCGGCGGCGGCCATCACCCTGTTCGATCAGCAGCGTCTGGATGCCGCCGCCGGCGTGCGCCAGCCGCTGGTGGCCTGGGCACAGGCGCATCCCGGCCATCGCGTGCTGGCCGACCGTTTCACCGCGATCCAGCAGGCGGTGGCGGCGCTGGCCTCACGCCCGGCCGGCGCGCTGCAGGCGCTGTTCGAGGAAGTGGAAGCGATCAAGGCAGGCCCGTTGCTGGAGGAAGCGTTCGCGCGTGCCGGGCAGGCAGTCACGCTGGTGCGGTGACTGTAGAGTCGGGCCATGCTCGACTGCTTCTTCGAAAGACCAGTCGAGCATGGTTCGACTCTACAGATGCAAGATCGAGCACCGCGCCACGCTACAGATGCGCGTCTGCCATGTGCCGCACGTGCTCGGCGGCCTGCGCATGCAGCCAGTCGCGGAACGCGAGGAAGCCACGATGGCTGGCCGAGCGCTGCGGGTACACCAGCCAATGTGGCCAGTCGGTCTTCAGGCGCTGGCTGGACAGCGCGACCAACTGGCCCGAATCCAGCAGCAGCCGCGCCCGCGTCACCCGCCCGAGAGCCACGCCCACGCCATCCAGAGCGGCGCGATGGTGCGCCTCCGAATCATCCAGCACCGCCACGAAGCGCGACGGCGGGCTCTGCCCGCTCAACGCGAACCAGGCGCCCCATGCCCCGTCCGGATCACCCAGCAGCGGCCACTGGGTCAACGGCACACGGTCGACGCCTCCCATGCGTTCGATCAGCGCCGGGCTCGCCATTGGCAGCAGCCATTCGTCGAACAGCGGCTCCACCACCAGACCTGGCCATTGCCCGCTGCCCAGCCGCAGCGCGGCGTCGAACTGGCGCTGCCGCTCGAAATCAATCAGGCGTTCACTCGACTGCAGGTTGATCTCGATCTGTGGGTGCTCTGCCACGAAGTGACCCAGGCGCGGCACCAGCCAGGCCGACGCCATCGACGGTACTGCGCTGATCGTCAGCACGTGCTCGGCACGTGCGGCATAGGGCTGGAAGGCTTCGTTGATCGCATCCAGATGCGGTCCCACCTGGTCGAGCAGGCGCTGGCCCTCCAGGGTGAGGGTGACACCACGCGGCTGGCGGATCAGCAGCGGCTGCCCGAGCCGTTCTTCCAGCTGCCGCATCTGATGGCTGAGCGCGCTGACGGTCAGGTTCATCGACGCCGCCGCGCGCGACAGGTTGCCGAGCCGGGCGGCGGCCACGAAACCCTGCAGGGCATGGAGCGGTGGGCGGGACATCAGGCTTGAATTCCTCTCAAGGCACGCTTGCGGAAATGTCGCTTTTTCCCCGTCCATGCTGCCCGTATCGTGCAATGCACTCAAGTGGAGGCACGCTCATGAACATCTTCGGCGGCTTGTTGTTCCTGCAGGGCCACGTGGCCAGCACCGAGCTGGCACGCCAGCTGGCCAGCCCTACCACACCTGCCCCGCAGTGCGCGCAGCAACCGGCTGCGCCTGTTCAGCCGCCGAGAACCCGTTGAACGCTCCTCACCCTGCGTACCAGCGTTGGACGTGTTCAGGCAGCCACGGGATCGGATCGATATCCAATGCCCGACAACCGTCGAGGGTGTCACGCAGCGCGCGCTCGCCGGGGCCACTGGGCAGCCGCAGGCCTTCCTCCTCCGGAAGTTGCACCGCAGCCCAGTCGTGCAGCTGGTCCATGCGCAGGCACAGGGGGGCCCGCAGCCACGCCTTCAGTGGATAGCAGCGATAGCCTTGTTCGCCCAACGCGATAATTGCACGCGACAAGGCCTGGTTGGCACCACGTACCCATTCGGTGCGACCTCCAGCCTTGTCCTGGACCGTCATCGGCGCCGGCGCGCGGTGCGCCTTGAACGGCGAACGCAGCTGCAGCTCCAGATCTCGCGCATCGCGCTCGCTTTCCGCTTCCACCAGTGCACCGGCGTCGAGGTCGAAGAACTCGAACCAACGCCGGTGCAATGCGCTGATGCGTCCGAGCGGATCACGTGAGAAACCGATCTTCGCGTAGTCTTCCCACGCACAGGGGAAGACGTAGGCGAAGACACGACCGTCGATGCGGATATCCGACTGCATGTGCGCAGGCTGCCTCGACAACAGCCCGGGTGCAACCGGGCGTTACCGTGGACGCTGCAGCGCCTCCTGCACCGCCGCAGCCACGTCGGTGTTGTCGATGTAACTGCCGTCGTTCCAGCGCACGTGCTGACGGTAGCCGGCATCAACGCCGCGCACGCGCTTGCCCAGCAGTTCCGAGCCCGCGCCCTTGGCCCACAATGGCACCAGTGCATTGGAATGGTTGCCGGTGGGACGGAAACTGATCCCGGGCATGCGGCCGCGGCCGTTGTTGCGTACCGGAGAGAAGGCAACGGCCTGTGCATCCGGGCCCATCGGCATGCTGTTGTCGTGGTCGGTGGTAACGATCAGCAGGTTGCGCTCCCAGCCACCGTTACGCTCGATCCAGTCGACCACCGCCGTCACCGCGTTATTGAACTCCATGGTCTCTTCGATCAACCGGCCATACTGCGGCTGATCGCTGCACTGGCCGTAATGCCATTCGGTGCCGCAGGCACTGGTGTGTGCGGCCCAGTCGGTGGCGCCACCTTCCACCATCAGGTACAGCCCCTTGGACGAGCGCTGCTGCAGGAACTGCAGCGCGCCGCGGGTCATGGTCGCCAGATCGGGCACGCTGTCGATCTTCCTCACTCCCGAAGGCGTGGCTGCATCCTTGCCCAGCACCTGCAGGCGGCGCGCCTGCTGCAGGGTGTTGGCCACGCGCGGTACACCGATCAGCGGCCTGTCGGCCGGCAACCGTCCCTGCGCCAGCGCGGCGAACGCTTCCTTGCTGCGGATCAGGCGCCACGGTCCCGCCGGATTGCCGGCGATGGTGCTGCCCGCTTCCAGCTGCTGCCAATCCTGCTGCGACACCCACTCCCATGGATTCGCGCAGCCCTCTGCGTTTGCGGCGTCCGTGCCTTCGTTGCAGGCGCGGCCGTCGACGCTGTAGCCCGGGCCTCCGGTGCCCATCACCAGGTCCATGTGGCCCTGCGCCAGCATCTGGTGCGCAATGGCGTGATAGCTGCTACGCGATTCGTTCTGCGCTGCGAATGCGGCCGGTGTGGCGTGCGCGAACGGTACCGAAGTCACTACACCGGTCGCCATGCCCAGGCGCTTGGCGCGCAGCGTATTGAACTCGACCGGCTGGCCATCGTTGTTGTAGTTGATGGCGTTGTTGTAGGTCTTGATGCCCGAGGACAACGCGGTGCCCGCCGCCGCACTGTCGGTAGCCACCGCGGCCAGGTACTGGTAGCCGGCAAACGGCAGGTCCTGCGCAGGAACCGGCGTGTCATCCCAGGCCTTGCCCGGGTCGTAGCCAAGCGTCTGTGCGTTGTCGCGGGTCGGCTGGCTGCTGGCATTCAACGGGAAGGTGGTTACCGCCAGGCGCAGCGGGAAATCCGCATAGGGTGCGCCTTCGCGGCGGCCATACTGCCAGTAGGTCGCCGCGTCCCAGGTACCCCAGCCGGCACCGTCGTTGATCATCACGATCACATTGAGCGGACCGGCTTCGGCGGAGGAAACAGCCTCGGTGCGCAGGTTGGGCTGGCAGCTGCCAAGTGCGGCCAGCGCGAGCAGCAACGAAGAATGAAGCCAGCGGCGTGGAATGCGTGCAGTCATCGGATGTCCCGTCGGGCCATCGGCGGCCCGCAATGATGCTACGTTATATCGTTGCAATATTTCAGCTTCGTGCAGCCGCCGCACACTATCCTCAGGGCCCCCACTGTCATCGTCGTTTCCATGCCGCCTCCTGCTCCTGCGCGTGCACCGCTGTCGTCCATCACCCTCGATGCGGCAACCTTCGCAGTGATTCACCAGCACAACGCGGACATCGCCAGGCAACCGGCCTCGCTGACCAAGCTGATGACCGCCTACGCGGCTTACGAGTGTGTCGAGGAGCGCGGGCGCTCGTGGGAGGACGAAGTCACCATCGCCGCCGACGACGTGCATGCGGTCGCCGACGATGAAACGCGCATGGGCCTGGTGCCCGGCGAAACGGTCACGCTCGCGCGCCTGCTGGAAGGCTTGATGATCGTCTCCGGCAATGACGCGGCGCTGGCGGTCGCGCGCCACCTGGACGGATCGCAGCCTGCGTTCCTGGAGCGCATGAACCGGCACGCGCGCCAGCTCGGCCTGCGCAGCACCTGGTTCGCCAGCGTCTCCGGCATCACCACGCCGCACCATGCGTCCAGCGCGCGCGACATGGCGGTGCTGGCCGCGTGCCTGTTGAACGATCATCCGCAGATCCTGGCGGTCACCGCGCAGCGCGCGTTCGCGCACGGCAGCTTCAGCCGCAACAACCAGAACGCCCTGCTTGGCGATGACGGCGTGGATGGCTTGAAGACCGGCTACACCCAGGCCGCAGGCTTCTGCCTGGCCGCCACCGCATGCCGGGTGGTACACGGGCGGGACGAGCCTATACGCCTGATCACCGTGGTATTGGGTTCTGAGAGCCGCGACGCGCGCGACGCATGGGTGCGCGATCAGCTGGCGGCAGGATTCGCCACGCTGGCCGGCAGTACCGCCGGGGCCTGACCTTCGAAGCGGCTCAGCGACGCTTGACCGTCGCCACGATCAGCCGCTGCAGCTCGGCCTCGGCGTCGGTCTTGTCCAGCGCGCCCGCGGCCACACCCTCGGACAGGGTTTCAGCCGCACCCAGGATCGCCCAGCGTCCCGCCAGCGGCACCGAGCCGTCGCTGGCGAACGGGCCCAGCCAGGCGTCGCAGTTGTCGATGAAGTCCTGCTGGTAACGCCGCCGCACCTCGTGCAGTTCCGGCGCACCCACCAGCGCGGCGAGGATGCCCTGCACTTCACTGCCCTGGCTGAGGATGCAGTCGATGTAGCCGGAGGCGATGGCTGCCGCACGGTCGGCCAGCTGCGCCCGGGCGCGGCCGATACGCTCGTGGAAGACCACCGTCTGCCGCCCGTCATAGTCATCGTAGAGCGCGGCCAGCAGGCCGTTGCGGGTCACGAAGTGATCGTAGGCCACCGGCTTGGTCACGCCCGCCGCCTCGGCCAGCCGTCCCAGCGTCAACGCGTCGGTGCCCTCTTCGCCAACCAGCGCCCAGGCCACGTCCAGCAACTGGCGGGCGCGTTGCTCGCGGGTCAATCGGCGGCGCGTGGGAGCGGCGTTGGCAGGCATCGGCGGAACACGGTGATCAACTCATCGGAGTACCGATTTTACGGCCGATTTCCATGGCGGTCTGCAGATGCGCCTGCGCGGCACCGCTGTCGGCGTCGAGCAGCAGTTCGGACGACAGCACGCGCGCGCCACAGTAGTCGAAGATGCCCATGTCGATCTGGGTCTTCATCGCCGTGCCATAGCCGCGCCGTTCGATCATTTCCGCGCCCGCACCGCCAACGCCGACCAGATGCACGCGCAGGCGCTGCAGCTTCTTCTGCACCTTGCCATCGGCACCGTCCTGGTACGCCCAGCCCTGGGTGAACACGCGATCGATCCATCCCTTCAGCAAGGCAGGGAACGACCACCAGTACAGAGGGTAGACCAGCACCAGCGTATCGATGGCGTCCAGCCGCGCATGCTCGGCCGCCACATCGGGCGGAACCGGGCCGGTCCCGCGGAACAGAGCCTGGTCATCGCGGTTGAAGCGCGGATCGAAGCCTTCGGCGACCAGGTCGGCGTGGGTTACGGTGTTGCCGGCGCCGATGGCCCGGATGGCGTCGCCGATGCGCTGGGCGATGGCATGGGTGAGCGATCCGGTTTCCGGGTGGGTGGTGACGATGAGACTGTGCATGGGTGAATCTCCAGGAATCATTACCTACCAATGGTAAGTAATGATTCCCGGATCACCAGCGCCACCGGTGGGACGCTGTTTTTGCGTTCACCGTATAGTGCGCCGCATCCCGTGGAGGTCCCCGACGATGCACCGACGCCTGCTTGCTCCCCTGCTGTTCCTGCTGCTGGCCACGATGGCGCCGACGGCCGTAGCCGGCGAGCTCACCCCATCCGAATCGGCCGCCCTGCGCCAGGACGTGCAGGGGATGCTGGCCGCGTTCGCCCGCGGCGATGCCGAGCTGATCATCGCCCGCACGCATCCCAGCCTGAAACGCCTGGCCGGCGGTGATGAGGTATACGCCCGATCAACCCGCGACACGGTCAAGGCGCTGCACGAGGCCGGCGTCACCATCATCAGCGACGAAGCTGGGGTACCGACCCGTACCTATGCCGCCGGCGACGAGGAGGTCTGCTTCGTCCCGCGCTACTCGTTGCTGCGCGTACGTGAATCCCCGATCCGCAGCACCTCGTTCATGGTCGCCGTGCGCCGCGTCGGCGCCGCGCAATGGAGCTATCTGGATGGCGCGGGGTTGCTCGACAACCCTGAGCTGCTCTGGCAACTGCTGCCAGCGCTGGAGCCTGGCGTGACGCTGCCCAGGGGTGGAGTGGAAACGCTGTAGCGCGATTGCTGGGCGTCGGTACGCTCCGGCGCATCCATCTTCGCATGGCATGGATCTACCGGCTGTCCGTTAGCGGAACAACGCGTTCAACGCGGCCCCGGAAGCCGCCTGCTGCAGCCCATCGAAACGCCCCTCCTGCACGATCGGCTGTGTGGCCTGTATCAGCCCACCCCATGCCGCACGCGCAAGCGCACCGCCCAGGCTGACCCGGCGAACGCCAAGCGCTGCGATGTCCTGCAGGCTCAGCGGTGTCGGTCCACCAACCAGCAGGTTCACCGGTTTTGACCCTGCAGCGGCAACCACCGCGCTGATCTGCTCGCGCGTGCTGATGCCAGGCGCATACAGCACATCGGCACCGGCCTCGGCATAGGCCCGCAGGCGCTGCAGGGTGTCCTGCAGATCCGGCACGCCGACGAAGAAATTCTCCGCACGCCCGACCAGCAGCACGTCACCGCCTGCGCGGTCGATGGCTGCACGGGCAGCGCGCAGGCGCTCGACCGCCTGGTCGATCGAACGCAGCGGTGCATCGGCGACGCCGCTGGCATCCTCGATCGACAACGCCGCGATGCCGGTGTCGATCGCTGCAGCCACCGCCTCCTCCACCGCCTGCGGCGTCGCGCCGAAGCCATCACCGAAGTCGGCATTCAACGGCAACGGGGTCGCCGCCGCCATCAGGCGCAGATGCGCCAGCGTGGCCGGCAACGAAACCGCGCCATCCGGCCGCCCTTCGCTCCAGGCGCAGCCGGCACTGGTGGTGGCCAACGCCAGGAAGCCTTGCCGCTGCAGGTAGCGCGCACTGCCCACGTCCCACGGGTTGGGCAGCACGAAGCACCCCTGCGCGTGCAGTTGGCGGAAAGACGCGCGCTTGTGCTGTGTGTCGGCATCGGGCGAGGCCATGGCAGGGCTCCGGGGCGGCAGACCTGCACCCTAGCCCGCCGTGCGGTCGCGCTCAATGGCATCGAAGCCGGCCATGCATGAAGTGATGCCCCCTGCTTATTGGACGCCACCGGCAGCCCTGCCCGAGCGTACGTGGTTGTCCACACCAGTGCCGCCACGGAGCCCTTCATGCAGCCTGACCCGCAGCCCCTCATCGACGTCGGCGATGATGACGCCCACTGGGCCGACCTGCTCTCGCCGGCACGGCGCCGCCTGATCGCTTCGGCAGGTCTGGCCGCCGGTGGCCTGGCCAGTGCGTCGACCGGCACCGCAGCACCGCGCGGCAACGACGCGGTGAATACCACCGAGCCTGGCCGCCCCGGCTTCCGTGTCATCGTGCCGCCAGCGCCGGAAGGGCGCAGCCCCTGGGGCCAGGCCACAGCCAGCGAACCGACCCTGCGCCCGGCCAGCGTGCGTCCCGGCGAAGCCACCCTGCCCGCGACCCCTCGCGCCTACACCGACATCAAGAGCTATCACGCGCATATCTACTTCGACGAGGACAGCTTCGAGAAGGCTGCGCTGCTGCGACGCTGGGCGGCCGAGCGCTTCCCGGTGGAGCTGGGCAACTGGAACCTGGAGCCACGCGGACCACACGTCACCCCGTCGTTCTATTTCGGCTTCACCAACGACCTGCTGCCGGTGCTGGTGCCCTGGCTGCAGCTCAACAGCCTGGGCCTGACCATCCTGATCCACCCCAATACCGGTGATGGCCGTGCCGACCACCTGTATTACGCGTTGTGGGTGAACCGCGCGCAGCCGGTGAACGCCTACAACTGGCCGGCACCGAAGCCGGGGGAACGGGAGCCGCTGGAGGAGGTGTTCCCGAACGTGGTGCCGACGGTGCCGCTGGAGACCTGACCCGCCTTTCCGGTGGGTGCGTAGCTTGCTGTGCACCGAACTTCCTTCTTCCACGCGTGGCGCGGCTCCCCCGGCAAGGCTCTTGCCGCCATCGTCGCCCTACGTGCACGCATCCCCCGCCCGCACGGCGTTCAGCGCGCCTTGATCCGCCGCCCCGCGTAGGGCCGCAAGCGCTTCGGCAAGTTTCAAACAAACGATTGAAACGCAGCAAACTTCGCCGAACTGGACAGCATCCGCCGGTTCCGCCAGACTGCCGCCCTTTCCTGTCTTCCGGATCCCATGGCGAAGCTGCTGGTCCTGCACGGCCCCAACCTCAACCTGCTCGGCACCCGCGAGCCGGAGGTCTACGGCCACACCACGCTGGCCGACATCGACCAGGCGCTGGCGGCCCAGGCCTCGGCCGCCGGGCACGCGATCGAGAGCCTGCAGTCCAATGCCGAGCACGTACTGGTGGACCGCGTGCAGGCCGCGCGCGACGACGGAACCGCTTTCATCCTGATCAACCCCGCCGCCTTCACCCATACCTCGGTGGCCCTGCGCGATGCGCTGGCGGCGGTGGCGGTGCCGTTCATCGAGATTCACCTGTCCAATCCGCATACCCGCGAACCGTTCCGCCAGCACAGCTACTTCAGTGACAAGGCCGTGGGCGTGGTCTGCGGCTTCGGCGCCGACAGCTACCGCTACGCGATGGACGCGGCGCTGCTGCGCGTGCAGGCGGCCCGCGCGTGAACGTGCTGCCGCGCGTGCTTGCCGGCGTTCTGGCGTGGGCCGGTCTCTGCGGTGCGGCCACGGCGTTCGACCGCAAGGACGAAGGCATCGACTGCGCACGTCCGACCACCACGATGGAGAGCGACCTGTGCGCCTCGGACGTGGCCGCAGCCGCTGATGTCGAACTCAATGCGGTGTATGCACAAGCCCGGCGCCAGCTGCGCACACCCGCCAACGGTGGCGGCTGCAGCTATTGCGGCGATGCCGAGCAGCAGCTGGTCCTGGCCCAGCGTGCCTGGATGCAGCTGCGCGACCACGACTGCAACGCCGTCTATGCCCTCAATTCCGATGGCACGGCGCGCAACGGCGCACAGATGCGCTGCCTGATCACCCTCGCGCGCGACCGCACACGGCAGCTGCGCGAGTTCTACGAACTGCTTTGACCCGAGCGCGATGCGCTTCCCACCACACTGACATCAAGAGCAAAGAGGCCACCATGGATCTCCGCAAAATCAAGAAGCTGATCGACCTGCTGGAAGAGTCGAACCTGGCTGAAATCGAAATCAAGGAAGGCGAAGAGTCGGTGCGCCTGTCGCGCGCCCCGGTGGCCGGCTATGCCGCCCCGGTCGCCGCCCCGGTGTATGCCGCTCCGGCTGCTCCGGCGCCGCAGGCGATGCCGATGCAGTCGCCGACCGAAGCTTCCACCGGCGGCACCGCCAAGCCGGGCCCGGCACTGCCGGAAGGCCACGTGCTGCGCTCGCCGATGGTCGGCACCTTCTACGCCTCGTCCGCTCCGGACAAGCCGGCCTTCGTCACCGTGGGCCAGCAGGTCAAGGAAGGCGAGACCCTGGCCATCATCGAAGCGATGAAGATGTTCAACCCGATCGAAGCCGACAAGTCCGGCACCATCGTCGCCATCCTCGGCGAGAACGGCCAGCCGGTGGAATTCGACCAGCCGCTGTTCGTGATCGGCTGAGGGGCACGCCATGCTCGACAAAGTCGTCATCGCCAACCGAGGGGAAATCGCGCTGCGCATCCTGCGCGCGTGCCACACCCTCGGCATCCGCACGGTGGCCGTGCACTCCACGGTCGACCGCAACCTCAAGCACGTGGCCATGGCCGACGAGTCGGTCTGCATCGGCCCGGCGCCGTCGCCGCAGAGCTACCTCAACATCCCGGCACTGATCGCCGCAGCGGAAGTCACCGACGCCCAGGCCATCCACCCGGGCTACGGCTTCCTGTCGGAGAACGCCGACTTCGCCGAGCGGGTGGAAGAGTCCGGCTTCATCTTCATCGGCCCCAAGGCCGACACCATCCGCATGATGGGTGACAAGGTCGAAGCCATCCGCGCGATGAAGTCCGCCGGCGTGCCGTGCGTGCCCGGCTCGGGCGGTCCGCTGGGCGAGGACATCGTCGCCAACACCAAGATCGCCCGTGAGATCGGCTACCCGGTCATCATCAAGGCAGCCGGTGGCGGCGGTGGCCGCGGCATGCGCGTGGTGCACGCCGAAGCCTCGCTGAAGACCTCGATCGAAACCACCAAGAGCGAGGCCAAGGCCGCGTTCGGCAATGGCGAGGTCTACATGGAGAAGTTCCTGGAGAATCCGCGCCACGTGGAGATCCAGGTGCTGGCCGACGGCCAGGGCAACGCCATCCACCTGGGTGAGCGCGACTGCTCGATGCAGCGCCGCCACCAGAAGGTGGTGGAAGAAGCGCCGGCGCCGGGCATCACCGCCGAGCAGCGCGAGCAGATCGGCAAGGTGTGCGTGGAAGCCTGCATCCGCATTGGTTATCGCGGCGCCGGCACCTTCGAGTTCCTGTACGAGGACGGCCGCTTCTACTTCATCGAAATGAACACCCGCATCCAGGTGGAACATCCGGTCACCGAAATGGTCACCGGCATCGACCTGGTGGCCGAGCAGCTGAAGATCGCCGCCGGCCAGAAGCTGTCGATCAAGCAGAGTGACGTGGTGCTGACCGGCCATGCCATCGAATGCCGCATCAACGCCGAAGATGCAGAAACGTTCGTGCCGAGCCCGGGCACCATCACCGGCTTCCATCCGCCGGGAGGCCCCGGCGTGCGCGTGGACACCCACATCTACAGTGGCTACCGCGTGCCGTCGAACTACGACTCGATGATCGGCAAGCTGATCGTGCACGGCCCGGACCGCGAAACCGCCATTGCCCGCATGCGCGTGGCACTGAGCGAAATGGTGGTCGATGGCATCAAGACCAACGTCGCCCTGCAGCAGCGGATCATGCGCGACAAGGGCTTCCAGGCCGGTGGCCAGAACATCCACTACCTGGAAAAGCGTTTGGCCGAACGCAAGAACAAGCCGATCGCGCTGACCTGATCGGTGCCCGGTGCTGGACATGAAAAGGGCGGGGATATTCCCGCCCTTTTCGCGTTCTTGCGGTAGCGCCGGGCCATGCCCGGCGGCTTTCCATTGCGACCGTCCACCCGCCGGGCATGGCCCGGCGCTACCGGTGTGGCATCAGCGCTTGTCGGCCGCTTCGGCCGGAATCTGCGAGTTCGCCAGCGGACGCACGCCATTGGGCGAGGTCGGGTCGACGATCACCATGGTCTCGGTCGAACCATCCGGCCACACCACCTGGAAGGTGCTGCCCGCCGGCAGCGACGCGAACGGCATGCCGCTCTGCGCGCGATAGACCGCGGCCACCTGGCTGGCACCGGCACGGCGCACGTCTTCCTGCGCCTTCACCGTGGTCAGTTCCACCTTCGACAGATGCCGGTAGCGATCTTCATAGGTATCGATCATCAACAGGCCAACCGCGCCAGCCGAGTAGGCCACGAACAGGGCCACCCAGAACCAGAACTTGGCCCCGTGCAGGAATCGGCGGTAGTTCATTGCTCGTTCCTCTTTCCAACCAATCGCTTGATCCATTCCTTCATCTTCCCAGCGCCCTGCCGCGATACCGCAGCGTCATACACGAAATCCCGGAAATCCTGCGTACCATCCTGCGAACAGATCCCTCCGTTCGCACAAAAACTGTTGACCAGCACACTGTCTGCCCCACACGGTAGACCGAGTTCGCAGGCCGCAAGCCGCCAAGCGAGTTCACTGAGCTGCTCGCCCGCCACCAGGCCGTTGAGCGCACGGTCACCCGAGGCGCGCACGCCCATGCCCGGTGCGATCGCCATGAAGGCCTCCGGGTCGCGCGAGGTGCGCACCCGTTCAACCAGGTCACGGCGGTACTCGGGGCTGTCCTGCAGCGGCTCTCCCTCGGCGAACAACGCAGCCTCTGCAGCCAGATTGCCTTGCGCGGCCGCCTTGCGACGTTCGGACAGCACCAGGGCCGTGCCCAGCTTGTCGCCCGGCACGAAACCACCACAACGCTGCGCGACGCGTTCGCGCGCCTGCACCATCGCCGGCGCGGCGGTCAGGCCCAGCCCGGCCAGCACGTTGTTGTCCAGGCGGTAGCCACCCGGATCGACCGCGTACTGCGCGCAATAGTCATAGACACGGCTGAGCATCCAGCGCGCCTCGTGGTTGCCTTCGTCCGCCTGCACACGCAACCGCTGTGCATAGGCATACAGGTCGGTGGCGTCTTCGATATCGGCGCGGAGATCCAGGGGCAGCCCGGACGGCAATGCATTGCCACGCTCGAAGGGTGCCAGGCGGCGCGCGAGCGCCTCCGGCATCACCGGCAGCGGCGCCGCACTGTCAGTGGCTGCCACCCCACCTGCCAGATCCGCCGACGCCAGCGAAGAGGTCGCGGCATGGCCGCTGGCCCGATAACCGGCCACGCCCAGCACGGCCACGGCCGGCAGTACGAGCAACCAGGTTTTCAGGGTCGGAGCGAAGGCCATCGGCGGCGGTGAGCGATGCGGCGGACAGGAAAGCACGAAGTTTAGCAAGGCCCGACGGGCCTGTCTGAACGGGCTTCGTTCATCTCGGAGCGGCATCTCAGGCGATACGGAGACGCCCCGATGGTCTAGCATGGCCCCCTTTCCTGCGATTGCCCCCACCGCCATGCCGTTTCTGGAACTGACCCTGCGTTGCACCGAAGCTACCCAGCCCCGCTATGAGAATGCGCTGGAGGACGTCGGCGCACTGGCCGTCACGCTGCTTGATGCCGAGGCCGATACCAGCAACGAACAGGCCATCCTCGAGCCGGGCGTGGGCGAGACCCCGCTGTGGGACACGCTGGTGCTGAGCGCGCTGTTCCCCGCCGACAGCAACGCGCTGTTGCTGCTGGCCGCACTGGAATCCTTCGATCCGGAACTGGACTGGAGCAGCGGCAGCTTCCGCGCGGTCGAGGATGAAGACTGGGAACGCGCCTGGATCGACCAGTTCCAGCCGATGGACTTCGGCAGCCGTACCTGGATCGTGCCGTGGAACCATGAACTGCCCGATGCCGCACAGGCCGCCGATGCCGCCGTGGTGCGGCTGGACCCGGGCCTGGCGTTCGGTTCGGGCACCCACCCGACCACCGCACTGTGCCTGCGCTGGCTGGACCAGTTGGCAGTCGATGGCCTGCTGCAGGGCCAGCGCGTGCTCGACTTCGGTTGCGGCTCGGGCATCCTCGCACTGGCCGCGCTGAAGCTGGGCGCCGCTGAAGCCATCGGCGTGGACAACGATCCGCAGGCCCTGGTCGCCACCGCCGACAATGCCGAACGCAACGGCGAACAGGCCCGCATGCACGTGTACCTGCCGCAGGACGAACCGGTCGCGACCTATCCGATCGTGGTCGCCAACATCCTCGCCTCGGCGCTGGATGCGCTGGCCGAACTGCTGGCCGCGCGCGTCGCTGCCGGTGGCCGCATCGCCCTGTCCGGCATCCTGCATGGCCAGGAAGGTGAACTGCTGCAGCGCTATGCGGCCTGGTTCGACGATCTGCAGGCCACCCAGGATGGCGACTGGATGCGCATCACCGGCGTGCGCCGCGCCTGATCGTGGTTGAATGACCGCTGGATCCGAGCCCGCGCCCTGAGCATGTCCGAGCCGAACCCACCGCGCCGTCCCCTGGCCACCTTCCTGCGCACCGCGCCGGAAGGTGAGCCCGCGCCTGCGACCGATGCGCGCATGCAGGACGAAGCCGGGCACACAGCGCCTGTGGAGCAGATGCCCGTCGAGCCCATCGACCTGGCAGGCCCACCGGCGACAGAAAGGCGACACGACGATGACGTTGTCATCGTTGATGAAGCAGCGGCCATCGAACCGGCGCCGCTCGCGGTGCAAGCAGCAGCGGCCGCCAGTGATGCCCCCAGTTTCCTGGGCAGCACGCGCGCACGCACGCTGCCAGCACCCCGCTGGCACTGGCTGCTGGTCGCCGGGCTGGCATTGCTGCTGGTACTGCAGAGCGTGCTGGCCGACCGCGCGCGGTTGGCCGCCGACGCCGGCAACCGCGCGTGGCTGGGCACGCTGTGCGGCGTCCTGCACTGCAGCCTGCCGGCCTGGCACGAACCCACGGCGTTCACCATGACCAGCCGCGAGATCCGGCCGCTGCCCGGGCAGGCCGGTGTGCTGCAGGTGCAGGCCAGCATCCGCAACGACGCACGTTGGGCACAAGCGTGGCCAGACCTGCGCCTGTCACTGTCCGATGCCGATGGCCGGGTGATCGGCAGCGGCGTGTTCACGCCCGCGCAGTACCTGGGTGAGAACCCCGGCGCAGCCCTGCTGGAACCGGGCCAGAGCGCACGCGTCGCGTTCCGGGTACAGGAGCCCGCCGCATCCACCGTCGCATTCACCTTCGACTTCCTCTGACCGGGAGAGGCGACCAGCCGTGGCAGGCCGGGCACGCTCGCGCTAGACTGGCCGCCACCACCTCGTCCGGCCGCGCGCTCCGCGCGCACGGGCCAACCGAATCGGGAACCCCCTTGAACGCTGTCCTTTCTCGTCCTGACAACAGTCGTGGCGCTCCCCGGCCACCGCTGCGTGAACACGTCGCCCAGTCCGTGCGCCGCTACCTGCGTGACCTTGATGGCTGCGATGCGGACGATGTCTACGAGATCGTGCTGCGCGAGATGGAGATCCCGCTGTTCGTGGAAGTGCTCAACCACTGCGAAGGCAACCAGAGCCGCGCCGCGGCGATGCTTGGCATCCACCGTGCCACCCTGCGCAAGAAGCTGAAGGAATACGGCATCAGCGCCTGAGCGCACCGATGTGTAGAGTCGAGCCATGCTCGACTGCTCCTGCGCCGGGCAACACGTGAAAGGCAGTCGAGCATGGCTCGACGCTACAGAAGCGGGTCAATGCCGTTCCAGTAGAGCCACGCCATGCGTGGGTGGACGCCCGGCGGAATCAGCCACCCCCGCCCGCCTTCCAGTAATACCGCACCACGTGGAAGAACACCGGCGCGGCGAAGCACACCGAATCCAGCCGGTCGAGCATGCCACCATGGCCCTCGATCATGTGGCCCCAGTCCTTGATGCCACGATCACGCTTGATCGCCGACATCACCAGGCCGCCCCAGAACCCCATCAGGTTGATCAGCAGCGACAGGCCGAACGCCTGCAGCGGCGTGAACGGGGTGATCCACCACAGCGCCGCACCCAGCGCGCTGGCACTCAGCACGCCGCCCACGAAGCCCTCAACCGTCTTCGACGGCGACAGCTTCGGCGCGATCAGGTGCTTGCCCAGCAGCTTGCCCCAGATGTACTGCAGCACGTCCGAGGACTGCACCACGATCACCAGGAAGGCGAACAGCAACACGTTGCGCGACGGATCATGGCCGGGCACGTGCAGGTTCAGCAGCAGCGGCACATGCGAGATGCAGAACACGCAGATCATCAGCCCCCACTGGACCTTCGCGGTCCGCTCCAGGTAATGCGTGGTATCACCACCGATGGTCGACAGGATCGGCAGGAACAGGAACGCATAGACCGGAATCAGCAGCGTGTACATGCCGTACCAGTCGATCCACACCAGGTAGTACTGCCACGGCAGGACGATGTAGAACGCGGCCAGCAGCGCGTAGTAGTCGCCCGAGCGGGTCGGCGCCAGGGTGATGAACTCGCGCAACGCGAACAGCGAGATGATCGCGAACAGCACGATCACCCCGGCACGTCCGAAGAACAGCGCCAGCCCGACCACGATCGCCATCACCCACCAGGCGCGGATGCGTGACACCAGGTTGGCGATGACTGCACTGGGCTGGCCGCGCTGGCGCCAGCGCAGGGTCTCGGCCACCAGCGTGGCCAGCACCAGCACCGCGCCGACACCAGCAAACAGCAGGCCGGTCTGCTGGCCGACACTCTGCGTTGCCAGATCGCCAGATACATCCAACACGAAACTCATGCACGACCTCCATTCGGCGCCAGGTCCAGCAGCGCCTGCCGGCTGCGGGCCAGGAAGGCGGCCTTGTCCTCGTCGGCCTGCAGTCGCAACGGCGTACCGAAGGTAGCCGTGCACAACAAGGGCAGCGGCAGGAAGCGGCCCTTGGGCATCACCCGCTTCAGGTTGTCGATCCACACCGGCACGAACTCCAGTTCCGGCCGCTGCCGCGCCAGATGGTAGATGCCGCTCTTGAACGGCAGCAGCGGCTCGTCGCCGACATTGCGCGTGCCTTCCGGGAACAGGATCAGCGAACAGCCTTCATCGACCGCTTCGCGCAGCACCTGCAACGGGTCCTGCTGGCGATGCCCGGCCTCGCGCTCGACCAGCACGCCGTTGAACACCGCGTCGATCAGGTAGCGGCGCAGGCCGTCGCGCTGCCAGTACTCCGCCGCCGCCACCGGACGCACCTGGCGGCGCAGGGCCAGTGGCATCGACGACCAGATCAGCACGAAGTCACCGTGGCTGGCGTGGTTGCCGTAGTAGACGCGGTGCTCGCTGGACGGCGCGCAGCCGATCCACAGCGCGCGCGCGCCGGTCACCACATGGATCGCGCCACTGCAGGCGCGGGCAATCAGTTCGGCGAACATCCATCCCTCCCGTTCACGTCTGCGGCCACAGCACGGCCAGCAGCACCAGCACCAGCTGCACCGCCGTCAGCAGGTACTGACGCAGCAGCAGACGGCGCATGCCGGCCCATCGCAGATCCCATCCCCGCGACGGTTCCGCGCCCGGTGTGCGGCGCAGGCCACTGTCATGCAGCAGCCGGTCGATGCGTTGCGCCGCGGCCTCATCATTCAAGCCTTCATCGCGCAGCAGCTGCAGCAGGCTGGCATCGAGTGCCACCCGCCACGCGTGATAGGCCTGGGCGACGCCTGCCACCACGCTGAGCAGCATCAGTCCGGCGGCAAGCATCGCCAGCCCGGGCTCGATGCCGAGCAGCAGCAACGCCACCAGCAGCAGCCCCAGCGACAGGCCTGCCGGCCAACGCCCCTGCCGCAGCAGCAGCTGCATGGTCGAAATATCAGGCGTGGTGCTCATGCAGGGTCTCCGGCGGCAACGGTGATCGCACGCAGGTGCGCCTTGCCCAGCACGATGCCAGGACGCGCAGAACGCACGATCGCTACCGCCGCATCGGCATCAGCCGCGCGACCACTGCGCAGCAGCCAGGTCGCCACGCTGGCGGCACTGCGCGAATAGCCCAGTGCACAGCACACCAGCAACGGTCCCTGCGCACGCAGGCGCTCGATGGCCTCGGCTGCCTCGCGCAGCTGCTCCGGTTCTGGCACCACCAGGTCCAGCATCGGCACGCTGGCATACCCGGCGCCCGGCGCGCGGCAGGACAGCTCGGCACAGGCATCGACCACGCCCACCAAGGGTGCCGGCAACGCCGCGCAGGGAATCCGCCCCAACCACACGCCGTCCAGCACCGGCACCGGCTGCGGCGCACGCCGCGTCCACAGCCGCGAGTTGATCCAGGCGGCGCCCACGTACGGCGCCAGCAGCCAGCGCGCCGCCATGGTCAGGCGACCATCAGCGCGCTTCTGGAACACCGCCGTACCCAACCCGGCATACGCCAGCGCCACCAGCAGCAACGACACCACCGGCCACAGCAGCCACAACGCCACGCCGCGCAGCATCACCGCCGGCGCCAGCAGCAGCATCGCCCCCAGCAGGTACAGCACTGCCAATCGCCAACGTTTGGCATCACCCGCAGTACGCCAGGCGCGCAGCGGCGGCGTGCCCTGCTCCGGCCACAGCCATACGCACAGCCAGCCGGCCAGCAGCCCGGTCGGGATGTCGATGAAATGGTGCTGGAACGTGGTCAGCACCGAGACACCGATCAGCAGTGCCCACACATGCAGCACCCAACGCCACACGCCGTGCAGGTACTGCGCGAACTTCACCCACAGCACGATCAGCAGCACGATGTGCAGCGATGGCGCCTGGTTGAACGGCTTGTCGAAGCCCAGCAGCACATCGAACAGCCAACCGAACACGCCGCCGATCTCCGGCCGCTCGAAACTGAAGCGCAGCGGCCACAGCAGGAAGCAAGTGACCGCGATCAGCTGTGCACTGAACAGCCGCAGCGCATGCCGGTCCAGCTCCAACCGTTGCCGGCACAGGAAGAAGGAGACCGCGTAGAACAGGTCGATCGACCAGTAGGGCACGATCGTCCACGGCACGAACGGAATGCGGGTCTCCCAGGCGAACGCCATCACCGGCAGTTCGGCATGGCGACCAGCCATCCAGTTGGCGAAGCCGTAGCTGGCGAAGAAGAACGGGCCCAGCAGGGCCAGCCACAGCAGGGCGCGCCGCCAGGGGCGCCCTTCCGCGGCCAGTGGGGTTGCGGCCAGCGTCGCCATCACGCGGTCCGGCGCGCCAGCGACACGGTGAAGATGCCGAAGTCATCGATGCGCTGCGCCACCTTCTCGAACCCGGCCAGGCGCACCAGCTCATCCATCTCCTGCTGGGTACGGCGGCGCATCACCCACGCGGCGCCGCCTCGATGGCTGGTCAGCGCGCGGGCGATGAATTCCAGCTGCGGGTGCCAGGGCTGGCCGGTGTAGGCCAGGTAGCCGCCCACCGGTACGGTTGCGGCGATGCCCTGCAGCGAGCGCAGCACGGCGTCGTTGTCGGGGAATAGTTCGTACAGGCCCGATACCACCGCCAGCGTAGGCGCCGGGTCCACCGCCGCCAGTTGCGCGGGATCGAACGCATCGCCCTGCTCGAAGTGGGCGATGTCGGCTGCACCGAGGCGCTCGATCAAGGCCTGGCCCTGGGTCACGTTCAGATCACTGAAATCACGCAGCACGATGCGGTCGGCGCGCTGTTCGCCCTGGCCCAGCGCTTCCAGCACATAGCGGCCATGGCCGGCGGCCACGTCCAGCACGCGCACCGGCGTGCCCTGCCCGCGCAGTCGCTGCGCAGCATCGCGCAGCAGTTCCTGCAGGTGCTGGCCGCGCACACGGATGCCGCGCCAGCCGATCGCATCCAGATAATTGCGATCGACCATGCGCCCCAGCGGGCCCTTGCCGCGCGCTTGGTCGCGATAGATGTAGTCCAGCGTGCTGCCGGAATCGAAACCGGTCTGCAGGCCCAGTGCGATGCCTTCGGACAACGTGCCGCCGAAACGCAGGCCGCCACGCACCACGCGCCAGCGCAGGTCGGCCAGGCTGTTGCGTTCCGGTGGCCAGGCCAGGATCTCCGATTCCTCGAAGGTCGGCCCATGCCGGTGTGCGTCACGACGCGACAACTCGCACAGCGGTTCGGCGAAGCGCGCCTGGATGAAACTGCGGATGCGCGCCAGTGCCGGCGCGCGATCACGTTCGCCCAGCGTGTCGTGGAAGAAGCCCGGCAGGTGCACGCGCTCCTTGATCGGGCTGGACAGGCGCTCGTAGAAGCGGTCCTGCGGGCCACGATGCACGACGAAGTCCGAGCCGGACACCAACAGCTGCACCGGCACGCTGATCGCCTGCGCATCGGCGACGATGCGGTCGGCCGCTTCGTACAGGCCCAGCAGCACGCGCACCGAGATCGGGCGGGTGATCAGCGGATCGGTACGATAGCTTTCCACCCGTGCCGGGTCGTGGGTCAGCCACTGCGGCTTGACGTAGCTGTTGACGAAGAAATTGCCGCGCAGCTTCTGCATCAGCGCCAACCCAGCGCGTGCGAACGGCACGTACAGCTTCACCTTGAAGGCGGGCGAAGCCATCACCAGCGCACGCAGGCGCGGCGCGTAATCGTGCACCCAGGTCGCGGCGACCACCGCCCCCACGCTCTGCGCGATCACCACGATGTCTTCCACCGCGATACCGTGCTCGGCGCCGATGTGGGCAATGAAGCTGTCCAGGTCACGCACCAGCGCCGGGAAGCCCGGTGCATCGCCACGTGCGCCCGGCGAACGGCCATTGCCGCGCGCATCCCAGGCGAAGAAGGCGGTGTCGGGCAGGTCCAGCTCATCGACCAGGTGGGTGACCCGGCCGGAGTGCTCGTGGCCGCGGTGCAGCAGCACGATGGCCTTGGTGGCCGGGGTTGCGGTGGTGCCCGCCCAGTACCGGTAGAACAGCGGTACCTGGTCGAAGCTGTGGAATTCCCGTTCCTGCGCCTGACGCATGCAATCTCCTGATTGTCTTTTTGTATCTGCTTGATTAATTCGGCGAAACCGCCGCTTCCCGCAGTCCGCGACGGACGCGGTTGATCATCGTCAGCACGCACAACACTGCCATGGCTGCAGCCACGCCGCTGACCGTCAGTGCACCGCCCCAGCCGAAGGCCAGCAGCAAGCCCAGCGCACCGATCACGAAGGCGCGGTCGCTCTTGCCCATCGGGCCGTCATAGCGGCGGCTGGCACCGACCATCAGCCCCAGCACGCCGGCGTACTCGCTCAGCGCCGCCGTCCAGGCCAGCAGCCACAGCGCCTCCGGGCGCACGCCGGGTACGCTGAGCAGGCTCAGGTACAGCGCCGCATCGGCGATCACATCGCACACTTCGTTCAGATAGGCGCCCAGCCGCGATTGCTGGCCGAATTCGCGCGCCAGCATGCCGTCCACCGCGTTGAGCGCCATGCGCAGCAGCATCCACAACGGCAGCAGCAGATACAGCAGAGGCTGGGCAGGCGCGCAGCACCACACGGCCGCGGCCACCAGCAGCGAGACCACGGCAGCGGCCACGGTCACCGTATTGGCAGTGATCCCCATGCGGAACAGACCGCGTACGGCTGGACGCAACAGGTCCTGGAAACGTCCCTTCAATGCATAGATCGACATGATCCGTACCCGCTGATCCTTGGCAGTGCGGGCACAGCCTACCCCATCGTTGGCAGATTCCGACAACCCGGCTCTGGTCCGCAGCCCAGACTCCGGATCGGGCCGGATCGGTGTGCCCGACCCGGCCTTACGCCGATTGCCACGGCAAATTACCCCTTCCAGCGCCCGCCACGGGCCCCCACCGCCTACAATATCGGCCCCGCTCCGCTGCCGATTCTGTCCCATGACTGCTGATCTGTTGCCCGTCCGCCGGGCCCTCCTCTCCGTTTCCGACAAGACCGGTCTGGTCGAGCTGGCCACTGCGCTGGCGGCACGCGGCGTGGAGCTGCTGTCCACCGGCGGCACCGCCAAGGCGATCCGCGATGCGGGCCTGGCCGTGAAGGACGTGGCCGAGGTCACCGGTTTCCCGGAAATGATGGACGGCCGCGTCAAGACCCTGCACCCGATGGTGCACGGTGGCCTGCTGGGCCGTTCGGGCCTGGATGATGCGGTGATGGCCGAGCATGGCATCGGTGCCATCGACCTGCTGGTGCTGAACCTGTATCCGTTCGAGTCGGTCACCGCCAACGCCGACTGCACCCTGGCCGACGCGGTCGAGAACATCGACATCGGCGGTCCGGCCATGCTGCGCTCGGCGGCCAAGAACTTCGCCCGCGTGGCGGTGGCCACCGATCCGTCGCAGTACGCCGAACTGCTGGCCTCGCTGGCGGCCAACGACGGCCAGCTGTCGGCCGCCACCCGCTTGACGTTCTCGGTGGCCGCGTTCAACCGCGTCGCCCAGTACGACGCGGCGATCAGCAACTACCTGTCGGCGGTCACCGCCACCGACGCCGCCGTGCCGACCCGTGCCGAGTACCCGGCGCAGATGAACTCCACCTTCGTCAAGGTGATGGACCTGCGCTACGGCGAGAACCCCCACCAGAGCGGCGCGTTCTACCGCGACCTGTACCCGGTGCCGGGCACCCTGGCCACGTTCCAGCAGCTGCAGGGCAAGGAACTGAGCTACAACAACCTGGCCGATGCCGATGCGGCGTGGGAATGCGTGCGCCAGTTCGATGCGCCGGCCTGCGTGATCGTCAAGCACGCCAACCCGTGCGGCGTGGCCGTCGGTGCCGGCAACGGCGATGCCTACGAGCTGGCCTACGCCACCGACCCGACCAGCGCCTTCGGCGGCATCATCGCCTTCAACACGCCGCTGGACGCTGCCACCGCCAAGGTCATCCTGGACCGCCAGTTCGTGGAAGTGCTGATCGCCCCGGATTACGAGCCGGCCGCGCTGGAATACGCGCAGAAGAAGGCCAACGTGCGCGTGCTGCGCATCCCGCATGGTGATGGCCTGAACAACTTCGACAGCAAGCGCGTCGGCTCGGGCCTGTTGCTGCAGTCCTCGGACAACCGCGGCATGACCCGCGATGAGCTGAAGGTGGTCAGCAAGCTGGCGCCGACCGACAAGCAGTTCACCGACCTGCTGTTTGCCTGGAAGGTGGCCAAGTTCGTGAAGTCCAACGCGATCGTCTATGCGAAGGACAACCGCACCATCGGTGTCGGCGCCGGCCAGATGAGCCGCGTGTACTCGGCCCGCATCGCCGGCATCAAGGCCGCCGATGCAAACCTGGTGGTCGAGGGCTCGGTGATGGCCTCCGATGCGTTCTTCCCGTTCCGCGACGGCATCGATGCCGCTGCTGCCGCCGGCATCAAGGCGGTCATCCAGCCGGGCGGTTCGATGCGCGATGCCGAAGTGATCGCCGCCGCCGACGAACACGGCCTGGCCATGGTGTTCACCGGCGTGCGCCACTTCCGCCACTGATACTGGAGCGACACGGATGTCCGCAGTCTCACTGAAATCGCTGGCCTTGCTCGCCCTCGCGGGCGCGGCCGCGCTGGCCGGCTGCAAGCCTGCGGCCGCCCCGGTGCCTGCGTCGTCGCCGCAGGCCGCCACGTCGGCCCCTGCCGAGCCGACGGCGCACGTGAGCCGCACCGCGCGACTGCAGGCCTTCCTGGTCCAGCGCTACGGCAAGAACGCCAGGCTCTCCGGTGAATGGCACGGCAGCTGGAACGACGACGGCGAAACCCGCCCGATGGACTGGCACGTCTGCGCCGAGCAACCGGTGGTGAGCGGTGACAGCTGGCAGCAGTTGCTGGCGGTCTGCGGTGCTTTGTCCGAAGGCGCGCACATCGACGCAGGCATGATCGACTTCTTCGTGCTGCATCCGAAGGGCGAGGGCTTCGACGTGACCAGTGAACTGACTGGCGAACGCTTTGGCAGCGGCGGCCAGCCCGGCACCGCCAGCATCATCCGCGCAGGCAGCGACTTCTATGGTTTCCGCGTCGAGGACGGCTGGTTCGGGCAGGGCTTCTCGCTGCTCTCGCAGTCGCTGATCCTGCCAGGCCCGAACGGCCTGGTGTCCAGTGGCAGCGTGCGCAGCCATATCGACAATGACGCCCAGTACGAGTGCGACAACCTGGGGGCCAGCAGCGACCCGGAGACTGTCGAGGACTGCCGTACCCGTCGCTTCAGCATCGATTTCGCCCTGCGTTTCGACGACAGCGATCGCAGCGCGCGCATCTGGCCGCTGCTGATCGAGGAAACCGGCACCACCTGCGGTGGCAAGCAGGTCCGGCAGGAACACCGCTTTACCCTGGACCCGAAGACCTGGGCCTATTCCTTCCCCGAATCACTGCGACGCGAAGGCTGCGAGTGAGCCACGCGCGCCGCCGGGGATATCGATCTTCCCTTCCCACGCAATCTGGAATCTCGTGATGAACGTACTTGTCATCGGCTCTGGCGGCCGCGAACACGCCCTGGCATGGAAGCTGGCCCAGTCCTCCCGTGTCACCGAAGTGATCGTGGCGCCCGGCAACGCCGGCACCGCCAGCGAAGACAAGTGCCGCAACGTGGCGGTGAAAGTGACCGACATCGACGGCCTGCTGGCGCTGGCCCAGGCCGAAGGCGTGGCGCTGACCGTGGTCGGCCCGGAAGTACCGCTGGTGGCCGGCGTGGTCGACCGCTTCCGCGCCGCCGGCCTGCGCATCTTCGGGCCGACTGCCGCCGCCGCGCAGCTGGAAGGCAGCAAGGCCTACGCCAAGGACTTCCTGGCCCGCCACAACATCCCCACCGCGTTCTATGCCGTGCACACCGAGGTGGATGCCGCCCTGGCCTACATCCGCGAGAAGGGCGCGCCGATCGTGGTCAAGGCCGATGGTCTGGCTGCCGGCAAGGGCGTGATCGTGGCGATGACCCTGGCCGAAGCCGAAGATGCCGTGCGTGACATGCTGTCGGGCAACGCGTTCGGCGATGCCGGTGCGCGCGTGGTGATCGAAGAGTTCCTCGATGGTGAGGAAGCCAGCTTCATTTCGATGGTGGACGGCGTGCATGCGCTGCCGATGGCCACCTCGCAGGACCACAAGCGCGTCGGCGACGGCGACACCGGCCCGAACACCGGTGGCATGGGCGCCTACTCGCCCGCGCCGGTAGTGACGCCGGAGGTGCATGCACGCGTGATGCGCGAGGTGGTGAACCCGACCGTGCAGGGCATGATTGCCGACGGTATCCCGTTCACCGGTTTCCTCTACGCGGGCCTGATGATCGACGCCAGCGGCGCGCCGAAGGTGATCGAATTCAACGTGCGCTTCGGCGACCCGGAAACCCAGCCGGTGATGTTGCGCCTGCAGTCGGATCTGGTCGAGCTGGTGGAAGCCGCCATCGATGGCCGCCTGGACCAGGTGCAGGCGCAGTGGGACGCACGCCCGTCGCTGGGCGTGGTGCTGGCCGCGAAGCCCTACCCGGAAGCGCCGATCACCGGTGACGTGATTTCCGGCCTGGACGACGTGCCGGCCAGTGCCAAGGTGTTCCATGCGGGGACTGCATTGGACGCGCAGGGCCAGGTGGTCAGCGCCGGCGGCCGCGTGCTGTGCGTGGCGGCGCTGGGTGACAGCGTGCGCGACGCGCAGGCCAACGCCTATGCCGGCGTGGCCAAGGTGACCTGGGCCAACGAATTCCACCGCAACGACATTGGTTGGCGCGCGATCGCACGCGAGGGGTGAGGCTCCCCCGCTCCCATGCATGGCGCGGATTGAATACCACGGTAAAGCAAAGGCCCGGCATTGCCGGGCCTTTGCTTTACAGGACTGCTTCGAGACCCTTCCGATCAATCAGGTTAAGCAACTTCAGTGACGGTCCGCTGGGTTTCTTTTCGCCCTGCTCCCAGCTGCGTACGGTGGAAACGCTGGTATTGAGAACCCCCGCAAAGACCGGCTGACTGAGCTGCAGTGACGTACGCAGGGCACGGATCTGGGCACTGCTGTACTCAGGGACCGGCTCAAGGCAAAGTGCTTCGTAGCTGCTCAACCGACGTTTATCGATGAAGCCATGCGCGTGCAGACTCACAGCAGCATCATGCACCGCTTCAAGAAGCGCACTTTTCGCGCGCCGTCGCTCAGGGGTCTTCGTCATGGCCGATCTCCTGTAGATCCCCGTACTCCACGGCGCGATTCAGCTGCGCCGTACTCATTCTCAGGAACTCCGATGCGTACAACTGCAGCGCATCCCGTTCCGCATTCGTGATCGCAGCACGTTCATTCTTCTCGTAGCCGAAAAGGAAGAACCAATGCCCGCCTCGCTGTGTGGCGACGATGATTCGAACGCTCCCACGCTTTCCTCGCCCCGGCAACGGAACGCGCTTCTTGAAGATTCCGCCGCCAAGATCAGCATCCACCAGACCCGCTTCCATTTCACGTACCGACCGGTACAGCGCAGCGTCGGACAGGGTGGTCCTACGCATACTGCGATTGAAACTTCGTGTGCGGAAGACGCGTGGCATGATCATACCGTGCCACTGCGTGGTACGGCGTGAACATCAGCATCCAGCACATGACCCGGTCGGCACAATCACCGCTCTGGCGTCAGAGTAGAGCCACGCCATGCGTGGCTAAGCCCCACAAACGAAAAAGGCCCGGCAGTGCCGGGCCTTTTCATTGCTTCAACGCCATCCCGCCTTACGCGGTGAACAGCGCCTTCATCTTCTTCAGCGCGTTCGCCTCGACCTGGCGGATGCGCTCAGCCGACACGCCGTACTCGTCGGCCAGTTCCTGCAGCGTCACCTTGCTGTCGGCATCCAGCCAGCGGCGGCGGATGATGTCGCGCGAACGCGCATCCAGCTCGGCCAGGCCTTCGCGCAGCAGCTGCATCTGGTTGTCTTCGCTGTCGGCACGTTCGTAGGCCATCGACGGATCTTCGTCGTTGGCAACCAGGAACGCGGCCGGCGACGGCGGCGCGTGTTCGTTGTCTTCGTCGGTCGGCGCATCGAAACCGATATCGCGACCGGACAGGCGCGATTCCATTTCCATGACCTCGCGCTCGGACACGTTCAGGTCCTTGGCGACGGCGCTGACTTCCGCCGCGTTCATCCAGCCCAGGCGCGTCTTCGACTTGCGCAGGTTGAAGAACAGCTTGCGCTGCGCCTTGGTGGTGGCGACCTTCACGATGCGCCAGTTCTTCAGGATGAACTCGTGCATCTCGGCACGGATCCAGTGCACGGCGAAGGAGACCAGGCGCACGCCCATGTCCGGGTCGAAGCGCTTGACCGCCTTCATCAGGCCGATGTTGCCTTCCTGGATCAGGTCGCCCAGTGCAAGACCGTAGCCGTTGTAGCCGCGGGCCACGTGCACCACGAAGCGCAGGTGCGAATGCACCAGCTCGCGGGCGGCGTCCAGATCGTTGCCGTCGCGGAAGCGACGGGCCAGGTCCTGTTCGTCATCGACCGACAGCACCGGGATCTGGTGCACGGCACCGATGTAGGCGTCCAGCGAACCGAGCGCATTGGGAATCGGGAGATTGTTTGCCACAAGGGCAGTAGAGGTGTTCTGGCTCATAGGCACCCATCTTAGCAGTCCGGGATTTGGACTGCTAAAGGAGGAAAAAGTTCCAGCATCCTATTGATGCAACACTGGTCCCAAACAGAGCCCTACCGTAGCGCGATTTGATGACAGTGGCGAGCGCGCTTTTCGGGATTCACAATCCCTTGGAATTCAAGCAATTACCTGCCGGAAACCGGCCGATTCCGGTCAAGGTTAGCTGAACAGGCCGTCCCCGGACGCCCATTCAGGGCCGGAAACGTTGCCCGGCGTTCAGCCCCGGACCGGCACCGCCGCTCAGAGCGCCGAACGGGGCGGCAGCGACCAGTCGACCGGGGCCTGGCCGCGACGCTGCAGGTACTCGTTGGCCATCGAGAAATGCCGGCAACCCAGGAAGCCACGATGGGCCGACAACGGCGACGGGTGCGGCGACTTCAGCACGCGATGGCGACCGGTATCGATGACCTTGCCCTTCTGCTGCGCATAAGCGCCCCAGAGCATGAACACCAGGCCTTCGCGCTCGCGGTTGAGCACGTCCACCACGTGGTCGGTGAAGCCCTCCCAGCCACGGCCCTGGTGCGCACCGGCCTGGCCCTCTTCCACGGTCAGCACGGCATTGAGCAGCAGCACGCCGCGCTGCGCCCACGGGATCAGGCAGCCGTGGTCCGGGCGCGGGATACCGAGATCGCTCTCGATTTCCTTGTAGATGTTCAGCAGCGACGGCGGCACCGGCACGCCCGGCGGCACCGAGAAACTCAGGCCATGCGCCTGGCCACGGCCGTGGTACGGGTCCTGGCCGAGGATCACCACCTTCACCTGCTCGAATGGCGTGGCATCGAACGCGGCGAAGATCTGCGGACCGGGCGGGAACACCGCCGCACCGTTGGCCTTGCGCTGGCGCAGGAAGCTGGACAGCTCACGCATCTGCGGCTGCATCAGGTAATCGCCGACATGCTGTTTCCAGCTCGGTTCCAGCTGGATCGTCGGGGTGGCGGCTACTTCATCCATCATCGAATCAGGGGTCCATCGTTCAATCGGGCCAGGCGCAGCTGGAACAGCACCTTGGTGACCAGCAGCCGTTCTTCAATCGGCTTGAGCACCAGGTCGTTGGCGCCGGACTGCAGCAGCCCGGTCTGGTTGTGCGGGTTGCCATCGCCGGTCATCACCAGCACCGGCAAGCGGCGCTTGCCGTAGCCGAAGTCCACGCGCACGCGCTGCACCACGTCGCGGCCGCTCAGCTCGCCCTTCAGGGTGACGTCGGTCAGCACCAGGTCGATGCGATGGCGGCTGCGGCCCAGCGACTCGGCGGTGAGCAGGGTGAACGCCTCTTCGGCGCTGACCACGTGCAGCACGTTCAACTGCTGTCGCTCAAGCATGCGCTTGGTGGCCTCGGCGACCACGCGGCTGTCCTCGATATAGAGGATGGTGGCGCCGGGAATGGTCTGCGGCTGCACATAGCCACGGACGAAGGTCGCCAGTGCCTCGTGGCCCAGCGCCTTGTCGAAATAGTCGGTGACGTACTCGGTGAAGCGGCGCTGCTCCAGGTGCTGCTGGGCATCGCCGGAGACCACGATCACCGGCACATAGGCCTGGCCCGCCGCTTCGCGCACCATCCGCGCCAGCGCCAGGCCGTCGCCATCGCGCAGGGTCAGCGAGGTCGTCACCAGGTCGACCGGGCCCTGCGCCAGCGCCTGCTGCGCGTCTTCGATGCTGTCGCAGCCGATCACCTCCACGCCAGGCAGGTCACGCTGCAGGACGTCGGCGATCAGCTTGCGGACCAGCTTCGACCCGTCGACCACCATCACCCGCGTCGCGGGCCCTTCAAGGTGCTTCAGCGCTTGCGGTTGCATGCCGGTCTCAGGTGTCGGTCGGGCGGGTCTGGCGCAGGAAATGGCCGGTCACCAGCCACGCGCCCAGCCAACCCAGCAGCAGCGTGCCGAGCAGGACCAGGCTGCCATGCAGCAGGTCCAGGCCATGCAGCACGAACGGGCTGCCATAGCTGCGCGACAGCTCGGCCAGCGGCGCGCGCAGGGCGGCGCCGGCCGCAGCAATCAGGGCCAGCGCCACCGCGCCGGCACCCAGTCCATACCACGCGCCCAGGTACAGGAACGGGCGGCGAATGAAGCCATCACTGGCGCCGAGCAGCTGCAGCACGCCGATCTCTTCGCGACGCGCCTGGATATCCAAGCGCACGGTGTTGCCGACCACCAGCGCGGCGCCCACGCCGAGCAGTACCGACAGCACCTGCACCAGCCGTGCGCCGAACGCCAGCCAGGCATCCAGACGCTGGCGCCACAGTGCGTCGTGCTGCACCAGGTCGGCCTCGGGCAGGCTCTCCAGCGCGCGCGCCAGGCGTGCGTCGTCCTTGCCCTGGCCCGGGGTGATCACCAGCAGCGAGGGCAATGGATTGTCGTTGAGTGCGTCGATCGCCTCACCGAGGCCGGCATCGCGCAGTTCCTGCAGGCCCTGCTCGGGCGTGCGCACGTTCACTTCGGCCACGTCGTCGCGGTCGCGCAGCTGGCCGGCCAGGCGCAGTGCGCCGGGACCATCGACGTTGCCCTTCAGGAACACGTTGATGTCGCGCGACTGCTGCACGCTGCCGGCGAACTGCTTGAGGTTGTCCAGCGCGATCGACAGGCCAAGCGGCAGGGCCAGTGCCAGCGCCATGACCATCACCGTCAGCAGGGTCGCCCACGGCTTGCGGCAGGCGCGGCCAAGGCTGAACACCACGCTGTGCACGTGGTGCTGGAACCAGACGCCCACGCGCGAGGGCGCGGCGGCTTCGCTGTTTTCGTTCTTCGCCATGCGTTACTCCGCCAGGTCCTGCGGCGAGATGTCATCCACCAGCCGGCCGTGGTCGAGGATCAGCACGCGCTTGCGCATGCGACGCAGCAGCGGCAGATCGTGGCTGACCACCAGCACGCTGGTGCCGCGCGAGGGCAGCTCGGCGAACAGGGCCATGATCTCCGCGGCCAGGGTCGGGTCGAGGTTGCCGGTCGGCTCATCGGCCACCAGCAGCTTGGGTTCGCCGACGATGGCGCGGGCGATGCCGACGCGCTGCTGCTCGCCGGCCGACAGCTGCGAGGGCAGCGCCTTCTCGCGATGGCCCAGGCCCATCCGCTCCAGCACCGAGCGCACGCGCTTGTTGATGTCGCCACGGCGGGTGCCGCGCAGGATCAGCGGCAACGCCACGTTCTCGGCGATCGAGCGGTCCATCAGCAGGCGATGGTCCTGGTAGACCGCACCCACCGCGCGACGGTGGCGGGGCACGTCGCCGCCACGCACCTTCAGCAGGTTGCGCTCGTCGAACACCACCGCACCGCGGCTGGGCCGCTCGTCCAGGTGGATCAACTTGAGCAGGGTGCTTTTGCCCGCACCGGAATGGCCGGTGACGAACAGCATCTCGCCCGGCGCGACCTCGAAGCTGACATCGGTCAGTGCCTCGTGGCCACCGGCGTACTGTTTGCTGACATTGTCGAAGCGCAGGACACTCATGCCCCGATTATGCAGGACCGGCGCGACGTCGTGGAGATGGTGGGTGCCACCGGCCCCGCCTGGTGGGTGCCGACCGTTGGTCGGCACACCTTTCAAAGCCACCCGACCAACGGTCGGGTGCTACCCGCTGATCGGCAGTAACGATCAGTTGCCCGACAGCATCCGGCGGATCTTGCGGCCGATGCGGGTCAGGAACGAATCACCGGTATCAGCGGCGGTACGCACCGGCTTGGCCACCACCTGCACCGGGGTGACCGGGCTGGCGCCATTGCCGGCAGCGCTCTGCACGCCCTCGGCACCTTCGACCGGACGGCCGTGGCGACGACGACGGCGCTTGCGCGGCTTGTGCTCGCCGTCCACCGCACCTTCCGGTGCGCCTTCGGCGCGCGGCGGGCGCGGCGGACGCGGGGCCTGGGCAACGGCGCCTTCGGCACCGGCGGCCGGGGCGGCAGCGCCCTGTTCGCCCTCCACGCGCGGCTTGCGCGGGCCACGCGAACGGCGCTCGCCGCTGCGCTCACCGTCGCGACCACCACGGCCACCACCGCCTGAACGGCCGCCACTACGGCCACCGCCCCGACGCTCTTCCTCGGCGGCGCGGGCTTCGCGCGCTTCGCGGAAGATCTGGCCGACGCTTTCGTTGTCCTCGCCTTCCTCGCCTGCTGCGGGGGCCGGGCGTTCCGGGCGCGGCAGCGGGGTCAACAGTTCCTTGGTCACCGGCTCGGACGGAATCTTCTGCTCGATATAGGCCTCGATGTCCGGCAGGCCCATTGCATAGCGCTCACAGGCGAAGCTGATCGCGTCTCCCTCTTCACCCAGGCGCGCGGTACGACCGATGCGGTGCACGTAGTCTTCGGCATCGAACGGCAGGTCGTAGTTGTAGACGTACTTGATGCCGTCGATGTGCAGGCCGCGCGCAGCCACGTCGGTGGCCACCAGGATTTCCAGCTGGCCCTTCTGGAAGCGGTTGAGCAGGCTCTCACGCTTCTTCTGCGGCACGTCGCCGGACAGCACGCCCACGCGGTAGCCGGCCTTTTCCAGCGAACGCGCCACACGCTCGACGAACACCTTGGTGTTGACGAAGACCATGGTGCGCGCGCCTTCGCTGCGCGACAGCAGGCCCAGCAGCAGTGGGATCTTCTCGTCGTCGGCCGGGAAGTAGATGCGCTGGCGCACGCGCGCGGCGGTGATGGTCTCGGCTTCGACCACCAGCTTCTGCGGCTCGTTCATGTGCTCGTAGGCCAGCTCCAGCACGCGATGGCTGAGGGTGGCACTGAACAGCAGGGTCTGGCGGGTGGTGCGCTCGGGCATGCGGCGCAGCAGGAAGCGGATGTCCTTGATGAAGCCCAGGTCGAACATGCGGTCGGCTTCGTCCAGCACGCAGATCTCGCAGGCGTGCAGCGACACCACCTTGTGCTGTTTCACGTAGTCGATCAGGCGGCCCGGGGTGGCGATGATCACGTCCACGCCCTGCTGCAGCAGTTCGCGCTGCTTGTCGTAATCCACGCCGCCGTAGACCAGCGCGAAACGCAGGCCCAGATCGGAACCGAACTTGACCGCATCCTTGTGGATCTGGATGGCCAGTTCGCGGGTCGGGGCGAGGATCAGCGCGCGCGGATCTTCCGGCTTGCGGTCGGCCAGGGCCGGACGCGTCAGCAGGCGGTTCACGACAGCGACCAGGAAGGCCAGGGTCTTGCCGGTGCCGGTCTGAGCCTGGCCGGCAACATCACCACCGGGCAGCGCGACGGGCAGGGTCAGCGCCTGGATCGGGGTGCAACGGGTGAATCCGGCTCCTTCAAGACCGGCCTGCAGGGCCGGGTGCAGCTCGAAGGAGGAAAAGGTCAAATCGGTCAGCGGTTTGTCGCTCATGAGTCCGTCTTGGTATGGCCGCCGGCCCGTGGGGCGGCTGGCACTTCAGCGTCTAGGGGCACCGTCGCAAACTGCGGCCCCTGCGGCGGGTTGGCAGGCTGGGACCACCCGGTCCGTGCGCCGCACAATGCCCCAGTTTAACGCACTCGGGCCAGCAAACCGGAATGACCTGTCTCATAAAGCCAAGAGACGGCGCCCTTCACCCAGCCACACCGGACTTGAACGGCCCTGCCAGGCCCGCTGGTGTCGCCCACTGCCAGCCCCATGTACAGGAAGACAGTGAAATCCGACACATACCAGGCATCGAAGCGATCACGATACGCTGGGTTCCAGCCGGCGCCTGTCCCTGCCCTGCGATAGGGGTACACTGCCGGCCGTGAGCGTCCAGGCATCCCGCCGAACGCACCGCGGCAGTGCGCCGCGAGGCAACGACGAGGGTCGCGCCACCGGGCATGGCCCAGTTCACCCACCTCCGGCATGGCCGGGTGCAATCCAAGACGAGAAACCAAGATGAGCGACAAGGTTGTACATGTCGGCGACGCCGACTTTGATAGTGCAGTGCTGAATTCCAAGGAACCGGTGCTGGTCGATTTCTGGGCCGAGTGGTGTGGCCCGTGCAAGATGATCGCCCCGGCGCTGGACGAGCTGGCCGATGCCTACCAGGGCCGCGCCAAGATCGCCAAGGTCAACGTCGACCACAACCGTGCGCTGGCCGCCAAGTACCACGTGCGTTCGATTCCGTACCTGGTCGTGTTCAAGGACGGCGAGAAGGTTGGCGAGCAGATCGGTGCGGTGGGCAAGGCCCAGCTGGCCGGCCTGCTGGACAAGGCCCTGGCCTGATTCCTGCTGTTCTCCGGCAGCCGCCGACCGCGGCTGCCGGCGGGCGCCCCGCGCCCATGATGAATGCTGTTCCCGGCAGCCCTTGCACGGCGCCGCAGGCCGATGATAGTGTCGGCATATCCGGCCGCGTTCGCGTGCCGCACCCTCTGGACGCAGTTTCCTCCAGACCCATTCCCAACGTTCGCCGCCCCAGCCGGGCGCTCGCACCTTCAAGCGAGGAATAACGCTCTTGTCCGATAACACTTCCGAAACCGGCAGCGCCGATGCGCCCGCCGAGAAGCGCGTGCGCAAGCCCCGCGTGAGCAAGGCCGCCGCCCCGGCAGCCGCCGAAACCAGCGCCGCTCCGGCGCAGCCGACCCTGCCGCTGGCCGCCGCGCCCGAGGCACCGGCTGCTGCCCCCGCACCGAGCGCGCCCGCCGCCGAGGCCCCTGCCAGCAGTGGCGGCGGCGAAGGCGGTGAGGGTCGCGAATCCGGCCAGCCGCGCCAGCAGAACCACCAGGGGGGCGGCCAGAACCAGGGCCAGAACCCGTACAACCAGAACGGCCAGCAGGGCCAGGGGCAAGGCCAGGGCAACCGCCGCGACCGCTTCCGCAACCGCCGCGACCGTGACCGCAACAACCGCTTCCGCGACGATGGCCTGCCCAACGACGGCGGCGAGCAGCAGCCGTTCGTGCCGCGCCCGCACGCCAACGTGCCCGAGGGCTTCCCGGTCTACTCGCTGAGCGACCTCAAGCGCATGCCGGCACAGAAGCTGCTGGAAATCGCCGAGCAGCTGCAGATCTCCGAAGGCGTGGCCCGCGCCCGCAAGCAGGATGTGATCTTCGCCCTGCTGAAGGTGCTGACCCGCCACGGTGACGGCGTCGCCGCCGACGGCGTGCTGGAAATCCTGCCGGACGGCTTCGGCTTCCTGCGCGCGGCCGAAGCCAGCTACCTGGCCGGCCCGGACGACACCTACATCTCGCCCAGCCAGATCCGCCGCTTCAACCTGCGCACCGGCGACCACATCTCCGGCCGCATCCGCTTCCCGAAGGACGGCGAGCGCTACTTCGCGCTGAACATCGTCGACACCATCAACGGTGAGCCGATCGAAGCGTCGAAGAACAAGGTGCTGTTCGAGAACCTGACCGCCCTGTTCCCGCGCCGCCGCTTCACCCTGGAGCGTGGCAACGGTTCGTCGGAAGACATCACCGGCCGCATCCTCGACCTGATGGCCCCGCAGGGCAAGGGCCAGCGCTCGCTCATCGTGTCGCAGCCGAAGGCCGGCAAGACCATGATGATGCAGCAGGTCGCTACTGCCATCACCACCAACCACCCGGACGTGCACCTGATCGTGCTGCTGATCGACGAGCGCCCGGAAGAAGTGACCGAAATGCAGCGCACCGTGCGCGGCGAGGTCATCAGCTCGACCTTCGACGAGCCGGCCGCGCGCCACGTGCAGGTGGCCGAAATGGTCATCGAGCGCGCCAAGCGCCTGGTCGAGCACAAGAAAGACGTGGTGATCCTGCTCGACTCGATCACCCGCCTGGCCCGTGCCTACAACAACGTGGTGCCGAGCTCGGGCAAGGTGCTGACCGGTGGCGTGGACGCCAACGCCCTGCACCGCCCGAAGCGCTTCTTCGGTGCCGCGCGCAACGTGGAAGAAGGCGGCAGCCTGACCATCATCGCCACCGCGCTGGTCGACACCGGCTCGAAGATGGACGAGGTGATCTACGAAGAGTTCAAGGGCACCGGCAACAGCGAAGTGCACCTGAGCCGCCGTATCGCTGAAAAGCGCGTGTTCCCGGCCATCGACATCAACCGTTCGGGCACCCGCCGCGAAGACCTGCTGATCGAGCCGGAACTGCTGCAGAAGATCTGGATCCTGCGCAAGCTGCTGCATCCGATGGATGAAATGGCTGCGATGGAGTTCCTGCTCGACAAGATGAAGAACACCAAGTCCAACGACGAGTTCTTCGGTTCGATGAAGCGCTGATCCACGGCGCTGCATCGGAAGAAACCTGCCGCTCGCTGCGGCAGGTTTTTTTTTGCCTGCAGGGCGACGCACTTCACTTCGCCGCCGCCCACTTTTGGCGATAATCCGCCGGCCCCTGCCCGGCCCTGACGGCCTGGCCACCGATTCCCGCTGTCGCCCCTTCCGGAGAACCGGTCGGGTCCAGCCTCCTGCCGGATCCGTCGACGCATGCGAACGCTGTCTCCCCGCCTCAACCTGGGCAAGCTGATCCTCGCCCTGGCCCTGCTCAGTGCCATCATCGCCCTGGCCAACACCCTGCTGGCCAGCTACCGGGTGCAGCGCGACCAGCTGGTCGGCAACACCCTGGAAGCCAACCGCGTCTATGCCACCAAGCTGGCCGAGACCACCCAGAACTTCCTGCTGGCTGCGCAGCAGCAGCTGGCCTATGCCGCGACCCGCCTGGGCGAGCACGACCTCGATCCGAAGCAGGCCCAGGATGAAGCCAGCCGCCTGCAACTGCAGTCCAGCAGCTTCAACTCCTCGCTGGTGGTGGACGCCGACGGCCTGGTGATCGCCACCTCGCCGCAGACCCTGCAGCTGCAGGGTGAGGTGCTGCACAGTGTCGGCAACAACGCGGCACTGGCGGCGCGCCAGCCGATGATCAGCGATCCCTACCAGTCGGCCACGGGCAAGCTGCTGGTGTCGCTGTCGCACCCGATCTTCGACCGCCAGGGTCGCTATCGCGGCTATGTAAGCGGCACCCTGTACCTGCGCCAGCGCAGCGCACTGCACACGCTGCTGGGCAAGCACTACTACCGCGACGGCTCCTACCTGTACGTGGTGGACCGCAATGGCCGCCTGCTGTACCACGCCGATGGCAAGCGGGTGGGTGACTACGTGGTCGGCAACCCGGCGGTGAAGGCCGTGGTGCGCGGGGAGCGTGGCGCACAGCAGGTACGCAACAACCGTGGTGTGTCGATGCTGGCCGGCTATGCGCCGGTGGCGGCCACTGGCTGGGGCATCATTGCCCAGCGCCCGACCGAGGCCACCCTGCAGCCGCTGTCACGGTTGATGACCGCGGTGATTTGGAATGCGATTCCGCTCGGCCTGCTGTCGCTGCTGGTTACCTGGTGGTTCGCGCGCCGCATTTCGATGCCGCTGTGGCAGCTGGCGCGCAATGTGCAGGGCGGCGAGGACACCGGCAATGCGATCAACCATGTCAGCGGCATCCGCGCCTGGTACTTCGAGGTCGCCCAGCTCAAGCAGGCCGTGCTGCACAGCTTCAATGCCCTGCAGGATCGTATCGGCACGCTCAACCGTGCCAGCCGCACCGACCCGCTGACCGGCCTGCTCAACCGCCGCGGGCTGCAGCAGGCGCTGGACGCGCTGCAGGTGCAGGGCATTCCGTTTGCGATCCTGGCGCTGGACATCGATCGCTTCAAGTCGATCAACGACAACCACGGCCATGATGTCGGCGACGCCGCCATCGTCCATATCGCCGACCAGATGCGCCGCTACTCCCGCGACAGCGACATCCTCTGCCGCGCCGGTGGCGAGGAGTTCCTGCTGCTGTTGCCGGGCATCAGCGCCGAGTCGGCGCGACAGGCCGGTGAGCGCCTGCGCCAGCACATTGCCGACCATCCGTTTGAACCGGTCGGCACCATCACCGTCTCGCTGGGCGTGGCCCATTTCCCAAGCTTCCACATCGACGCCGAGCAGGCGCTGCGGCTGGCCGACAAGGCGCTGTACCTGGCCAAGGAGCAGGGCCGCAACCGGGTGGTGGTCTACCCGTACGCCGATTGACGCGGAGCCGGGCTGCCCGGCTCCGCAGCGGGTCTCAGCTCTGTTGCAGCGGGGTCAACAGGCGCAGGCCGCGCTTGGCGGCGTCCACCATGTAGACGCCGCCTTCCGGCAGCAGATCGCTGCCGGCCTGCTCGACCGGGTCCGCCTCGTGCCACGGCACGCTCTGCCGCGGCCCCGGAATGAAAGCGCGCCAGCGGCCATAACGTTCCGCCTCTGCATTGGGATCATGGTTCAGGGCGAAGTTCACCGGGATGCGAACCGTCCAGCTGTCCCGGGTGCTGTCCTCGCCGGTGGTCGGCGGCTTGAAGGTCCACGTGCGGGCGGTGCTGACGCTGGCTCTGGCCAGGATGTCGCGCATCTTGGCCAGGGTCCGCTCGGATGCGACCACGGCCATGTTCACCTGCTCGGCGGCCACGTCGGCCACTGTTCCGTCGCGCGCCACCTTGACCAGCAGCAGCACCTCACCCTGGCCACCGTTTCGGTAGGCCGCCTCCGGGTAGCGCGGCGGTGTCATGTGCAGCTGGGTCACCGAATCAGTGGCCTTCGGATCGTACTCGCTGAAGTCGACACTGGTCATGCTGATTTCATAACCGCCGTCGGCCGCAGCCTTGCCGCGCAGGCGAACGCGCAAAGGGGCCCTCGTGGCCACCGCCTGGCCATCGCGCAGCGTGGGCTCGAAGCGCCAGCCACCGATGGTGCCTTCGACGAAGGAGGCGATGCTCGGGGCGACCATGGCTTTCTGGTCCAGCACCAGCGAACTGACCGCGCCCTCCGGCGTGACCTCGATGTGACCGGACAGCACCATGCTCATTTCCGCAGTCGCACGTACAGCGCGTGCGGTCTGCGCAGTGGCGTCACCTGCAAGCAGGGGGGCGCCGGCACCGACGGCCAGCGCGAGGGCGAGAAACAGTGGAGAACGCATCATTGCCGGATCCTTGGTGATGAACAGCGAGCGTACCTCAGTCCCAATACCCATGACAGCCGGCTCAGGCCAGCCGATGTGCGCCCGCATAGGGTGGCGTATCCGGATAGTCACCACGGGCAAAACGTTCCTGCAGACCCTGCCACCAGGCCGGGTCGAACAGGTGCCGGTAGTGCTCGCGCACCGCCGCCAGTTCGCCGGCCGGCAGGCCCATGAACGGGCCGAAGCGTTCGGGGAACACATCGCGTGGCCCCACATGGAACCAGGGCTCGTCGGCCATCGCCTCCTCCGGTGTGCGCGGCTGCGGCCAGGCACGGAACACGCAGTCGCTGACCAGGCACAGCTCGTCATAGTCGTAGAACACGGCGCGACCGTGCCGCGATACGCCGAAGTTCTTCGGCAGCATGTCGCCGGGGAAGATGTTGTTGCGCGCCATGTCGGTGATCGCCTGCGCGTAGTCGAGTACCGCCGCGCGCACCGCCTCACCGCCCTGCTCGCGCAGGTACAGGTTCAATGGACGGAAACGGCGCTGCACGTAGCACAGTGCGATCTCCACCTCATCGCCATCAACGCGTACGCTCTGCGCGCACTGCTGCAGCAGTTCGTCCAGCAGGGCCGGCGCGAAACGCGCGCGCGGAAAGCGCAGATGACGATAGGGCTGCGCATCGAGCAGGCGGCCGACACGATCGAGATTGAACACCAGCGCGTACTTCTCTTCCACCTGCTGCCGCGACATCGCCTTGGGCCACGCGAAACGGTCGCGGATCAGCTTGAACACCAGCGGATAGCTGGGCAGGGTGAACACCGCCATGACCATGCCCGGCGTGCCTTCGGCATGCACCAGCCGCTCCTGCGGGTGCTCGTTGAAGTGGCGGAAGAACGTGCGGTAGCGCTCGGTCTTGCCCTGCTTGGCACGTCCCAGCACCGTGTAGATCTCATCGATGGGCTTGCCCGGCAGCAGGCTGCGCAGGAACACCACGGCATCGCCCACCGTACCCAGATCGGCCTGGAAGTAGCTGCGCGACACGCCAAACAGATGGGCAACATCACGGCGCCGGGTCAGCACCGCATCGGCACGCAGGCCGCGCGCGTCGTTGACCAGGGCAATCACGCAGGGTGAGAAGCGGTGCTCGCCGAATACACGTCCAACCAGGTAGGCGCGGCGCTCGCGGTAGAACACGGTGTCGAGCAGTTCGATGCTGCGTACCGGCGTGTCCCCCCAATGGGCGAGGTCGTCCTGCAGGCGAACGGCGATGGCCGCCGCGCAGCGCAGCTGGTGCGCGTACGGAATGTCGAAACGATAATCGGCCAATACGCGTTGCAGGGCCTCCACCGGCCGCGTCGGCGAGACGGCATAGGTATGGCGCGCGACGGGATGGGTGATTGCATCGGAAGGCTCGACGTCGAAAGCAATGAATTCCAGCGCCGGGTCCACGCCGCGGGTAGCGAACAGGCGCCGCGACAGCGTGTTGTAGAAGGTCTTGTACAGCTCGGCGTCGATCAGGCCCTGCAACAGCGCGCTGTAGCCGGCGTGCACCTGCAGCCACAGCGAGCGCTCGCCGATCGCGTCACCGGCGAGGCGGCGCAACGCATCCATCTGCTCGGCGATGCACAGGTCGTAGAGGGCGATGCGCTCAACCGCATCCTGTCGCGCACCGGCCCAGTCGCGCTGCTCGAAGCGCTGCCGCGCCCGCGCGGTGATCGCCGCGAAGCGGGCATGGTACTGCTCGAAACCATCGCGGATGGCACCGGCGATACGCGGCGCCAGCTCGGTAGCGATGTCAGGCTTGGACATGCATGGCTCACCCGGGAGGACCGGCTTTACCATACGCTGGCGTGGGGTTGCTTGTGTAGAGCCGAGCCCATGCTCGGCTGATCCAGGCAGAAGCAGCCGAGCATGGCTCGGCTCTACAGTTGCAAAGAGCAGTCGGGCGGGCTCGACTCTACCGAAGCCAATGGCTCAGATCGCCAGTTCGGACTCCACGTCCTGCACCTTGCGCCGGGCCAGCGCCAGGTTGGACTTGGTACGGTCCAGCACGATGTAGAAGAACAAGCCCTTCTTCTTCGCCACCGGGCGCATGATGTGGTACGCCTTGCCCAGCGAGATCAGGATGTCCTCGATGCTGTCGTTGAGGTTCAGCGACGCGGCGGTCTTCATCTTGGCGCGGATCACTTCGGTGTTGCCGGCGGCGGCCACTTCCATGTCCATGCCGGCACCGGCTTCGCCCAGCAGCATGCCGCTTTCGTAGTCGACCAGCGCCACTGCCTGCGCGCCGTCGATGCCCATCAGTGCGTTCAACGATTCATTCAATCCAGCCACGTCGCACCCCTTGTCGATGTTGGTTCGAGCCCCTCGTTCCCCTGCGGCCGGGCTCACGATCCGCCGAGTTCGGCCAGGATCGCCTGGCCACATTCCCTGCTCTGCCACAGCACCTGGCCGATCACACTGCGCTGGTCGCAGGCCGCCATCAGCAGCAGCGGTGCACGTCCCTCGGCCTGGATTGCCAGCATCAGCACCTTGCCGCCGGCCGCCTCCAGCATCAGCGTCTGCAGATCCCCCAGCAGCAGTTCGCGCCCGACCGCCGCGGCCAGCGCCAGCATCGCGCTGGTCATTGCCGCCAGCCGTTCGCCGCGCCCTTCGGCACCAGCGCTGACCAGGGCAAAGCCATCGACACTGGCCAGCACTACCGTGCGCACGCCTTCCACCCGCTGCTGCAGGTCCTGCAGCAGCGGCTGCAGGCGCGCACGCTGGCCGGCATCGGGCAGCACCGCCATCTGCCCGTCAGCCATGCGCGGCCACCAGTGCGTGCGCTTCCATTTCGCTCATCAGTACATCCATCAGCAGCAATCCCTGTTCGCGGTCGCGGGCATCCACCGCCAGCAAAGGCAGCGGTTGATCATCCAGGCTGGCGCGTGCAGCCCAGTCGTCCAGCGCAGCGTGCGGCGCCTGGTCGAGATGGGTGACCGCCACCACCAGCGCCAATGACGCTGCGAACGGCTGCAGCACCTGCAGGTAGTCCTCCAGCTCGCCGGCCAACCCGGCACGGCGCGCGTCCAGCAGCAGCACCGCACCACGTGCCCCCTGCAGCAGGATCGGCCACAGGAAATCAAAGCGCTGCTGGCCGGGTGTCCCGTAGAGCCGCAGGCGTTCGCCGTTGGGCAGGTCGATGTCTGCGTAGTCCAGCGCGACGGTGGTGGAGGCCTTGTCGGCACCGAGGCGATCACTGTTGGCCACATCGGTGTCGATCACCGCGCCGGCCGCGATGCTGCGCACGAGTGTCGACTTGCCGCTGCCCATGCCACCGAGCACGACCACCTTGTGCTCACGCATTGCGCTCGCTCCCACGCAGGTGGCGCCACAGGCGGGCAAGCAGGCCGTTGTCGGTGCCATTGCCGCGTAGTGCCGTCATCGGTGCCGCCGGGGCGCTCTGCAACTGCGCGTAACCGCAGAGATAGGCGGCATGGATGAAATCACGCACCGCCGCAGCCGGCAACTCGAGCAGCATCGCGCATTCTTCAACCGTGCACGCGCGCTTGAGCAGCAGCGAACACAGGCGGAAGCCATCGTGGTCGTGACCCAGCACGCGGAAATCCGGCCAGCGCAGCACCTTCACCGAGGCGCCACGCAGGCGTTCGTCCAGTGCCTGCCAATGTCGGCTGCGCTGTGCCCACTGCCACAGCAGGGGCCGCAGTGGCTGGCGCGGCCGCTCACCGGCCAGGGCCTGCAGGCGAGCCGGCGTGAGCGCATCCAGCTGCAGGCGCTCGAAGGCATCGGCCAAACGCTCCACCAGCGCGCTCGCGGGCTCCTGCAGCAGCACGGCCTGGTCATGCTCGAGGTCCATCAGCAGGACGGGGTCACCCGCGTCACTCAGCAGTGCCTGCCCCTGTCGCAGCGGCAGCCGCTCGCGCAGCAGACGGGTGATGGCATGCGCACCATCAGCCAGGCGGATCGGTGCGGGTGCGTGCATGGTCAGGGGCTCCACTGCGAACTGCATCCCGCGCAGGGCGCGGCCGATGGCACCGTCATCAAGTATGTCCTGATGGCCATCGCCGTCGCGCAGCTGGCCCCCCAGATCCTCGATCCAGCACTGCAGTCGCGGGCGTTGCTGGCGCATGCGCAGGGCCGCGTTGCGCAGCGCCGGCGTATCGCGGATGACCAGCAGGTCGCAATCGTCCAGATCCTGGCTGCGGCGGATCTGGCCGTCCGGCAGCGCCGATGCTACGCGTAGCCGCTGCAGCAGGGCCTGCTCGCCCTGGATGTCGGTTCCCACTACCAGCACGCGTGCCATCCGTGTTCCCCGTGCGGCCACCTCCCCGGTGGCCTCGCGTCGCCAAGGCTAGGACATCGCCAGCGGCAGCCGTCGTGATCGACTGCTCAGATCGGAAGCGGTTGCAGACAGTGTCCGATCGGTTCTGCGACAGCCATCGCGGGCAAGTTTCATGCCGCTTTGACGGCATTCCGACAGCCAACGGATGTCACGGTTCTGGACGCGGGTCGAATGGGGCCGCCCAAAAAGAAACCCGCGCCGAAGCGCGGGTTCCGGGGTCACGACCGAACGGCGACGGATCAGCCGCGCAGCTGCTCCAGCGCGGCGTTGAAGGTCGCGCTCGGGCGCATCGCCTTGCTGGCCTTGGCCACGTCCGGGCGGTAGTAGCCGCCGATATCCACGGCCTTGCCCTGCACCGCGATCAGCTCTTCAACGATCTTCTGCTCGTTGTCGGTCAGTGCCTTGGCCAGCGGAGCGAAGCGCGCCTTCAGTGCAGCATCTTCGTCCTGCGCGGCCAGGGCCTGGGCCCAGTACAGCGCGATGTAGAAGTGGCTGCCACGGTTGTCGATGCCACCCAGCTTGCGCGACGGCGACTTGTCGTTGTCCAGGAACTGGCCGTTGGCTTCGTCCAGCGCCTTGGCCAGCACACGGGCGGCAGCGTTGTCGTAGCGGTTGCCCAGGTGTTCCAGCGAGGCGGCCAGGGCCAGGAACTCACCCAGCGAATCCCAGCGCAGGTAGCCCTCTTCGACGAACTGCTGCACGTGCTTCGGCGCCGAACCACCGGCACCGGTCTCGAACAGGCCACCACCGGCCATCAGCGGCACGATCGACAGCATCTTGGCGCTGGTGCCCAGCTCCATGATCGGGAACAGGTCGGTGAGGTAGTCGCGCAGCACGTTGCCCGTCACCGAGATGGTGTCCTCGCCCTTGCGGATGCGGGCCAGCGAGAACGAGGTCGCTTCCACCGGTGGCAGAATGCGGATGTCCAGGCCGTTGGTGTCGTGGTTCTTCAGGTACTGCTCGACCTTGGCGATGACCTGCGCGTCGTGGGCGCGGGCGGCATCCAGCCAGAACACGGCCGGGGTGCTGCTCAGGCGGGCGCGCTCGACGGCCAGCTTGACCCAGTCCTGGATCGGCGCGTCCTTGGTCTGGCACATGCGCCAGATGTCACCGGCTTCCACAGCGTGCTCGAACACCACGGTGCCAGCGTCGTCGGTGACCTTGACCACGCCATCGGCGGCGATCTGGAAGGTCTTGTCGTGCGAGCCGTACTCTTCGGCCTTCTGCGCCATCAGGCCGACGTTCGGCACCGAGCCCATGGTGGCCGGGTCGAAGGCCCCGTGCGCCTTGCAGTCGTCGATGACGGCCTGGTACACGCCGGCATAGCAGCGGTCCGGAATGACGGCCTTGGTGTCCTGCAGCTTGCCTTCGGCATTCCACATCTTGCCGGAGTCGCGGATCATCGCCGGCATCGAGGCGTCGACGATCACGTCGCTCGGCACGTGCAGGTTGGTGATGCCCTTGTCCGAGTTGACCATGGCCACGCCCGGACGCTGTGCGTACTCGGCAGCCAGGTCGGCTTCGATCGCAGCGCGGGTGGCTTCGGGCAGCGACGGCAGGCGCGCAGCCAGGTCACCGATGCCGTTGTTGGCATCGAAACCGGCCTGCTTCAGCACGTCGGCATGCTTGGCCAGCACGTCCTTGTAGAACTCGTTGACCGCCACGCCGAACATGATCGGGTCGGAGACCTTCATCATGGTCGCCTTCAGGTGCAGCGAGAACAGCACGCCCTGGGCCTTGGCATCGGCGATCTGCTCAGCGATGAACGCGGCCAGCGCCTTGCGGCTCATCACCGCGGCATCAACGATCTCGCCGGCCTTGACCGCGGTCTTTTCCTTCAGCACGACGGTGCTGCCGTCCTTGCCGTGGAAAGTGATCTTCAGCGCACCGGCGTTGGCCAGGGTGGCCGACTTCTCGCTGCCGTAGAAATCACCGGCGGCCATGTGCGCGACGTGCGACTTCGAATCCGACGCCCAGGCGCCCATGCGGTGCGGATGCTTGCGCGCGTAGTTCTTCACCGACAGCGGTGCGCGGCGGTCGGAGTTGCCTTCGCGCAGCACCGGGTTCACCGCACTGCCCTTGACCTTGTCGTAGCGCGCCTTGTAGTCGCGCTGCTGGTCGTCGGCCGGGGTTTCCGGGTAATCCGGCAGCGGATAGCCCTGGTCCTGCAGTTCCTTGATGGCCGCCTTCAGCTGCGGCACCGAGGCGGAGATGTTCGGCAGCTTGATGATGTTGGCGTCCGGGGTGGTCGCCAGCTGGCCCAGCTCGGCCAGGTCGTCGCTGACCTTCTGCGCGTCACTGAGCAGTTCCGGGAACTGCGACAGGATGCGGCCGGACAGCGAGATGTCACGGGTTTCCACCACGATGCCTGCGGTGGCGGTGTAGGCGCCGACGATCGGCAGCAGCGACTGGGTGGCCAGGAACGGGGCTTCGTCGGTCAGCGTGTAGAGGATCTTGGACATGGGGGACTTGGACTCTGTAGCAATGCTCAGGGGAAGGCCGGCGCCAGCGCCGGGCCACGTGCAACCGTGTCGCTTTCCCCCGTCGCCGTCAGGGTGGGCGCGCGGCGGGGAAACCCCTGCATTGTCGCGTTTTCAGCCGCGCGGGGCAAAGCCGCGCCATACGCAGTGGTACTGCATGCCGGCAACGCTGTGATCCATCCGCACACCGTGTGGGTGAAGCGCGGCCCGCTTGTCAGTAGATCCACGCCATGCGTGGATGGGGCCAACCGTCGCCCAATAAAAGAGGACGCAGCCTCGCGGCTGCGTCCATCGTGAGCCCTGCCGGGAGAGAGTCGGCTGGACTTACTTGACCTCGAACTCCTGCGGCGTTCCGGCCGCCTTGCCATCGACGGTGACCTCGGCGCGGTACTTGCCGGCCGGCCAGCCCTTTGCATTCTTGAACGTGACGTTGGTGGTTTCCGCACCGCTGGTGTTCAGGGTGGCGTTCTGTTCGCCGGCCACCTGGCCGTCCTGGTAGGTCAGCTTCGCGCCAACGGTGACGTTGTTGGCGGCACCGTCGGTCTTGACCGAAACGATGATGTCGTCCTTCGGTGCGAACAACGCCGTGGTCGCAACCGACTTGTCGGCGGCTGCGGTCTTGCCGACGGTGACCGCCGAGACGCTCACTGCAGCAGCTTCGGCCATCGGCGGCGGCGCGCCGGTCATCGGTGCGGGTGCTGCCGGTTCGGCCGGAGCGGTCGCTGCCGGAGCGGCATTGTTGTCGGTCGACTCTTCTTTCTTCTTGCAACCGACCAAGGCGACGCTGCCCAGCAGGGCGGCGATCAGGGCGGTCTGGAGCGGGGTGGTCTTGATCATTCGGGGTTCCTCCCAGGGATTGTCGGACGACGTTCGGCCGGCTTACTTCGGCGGCAATTTCAGGGTCTGGCCCGGGAAGATCTTGTCCGGGTCATCAAGCACATCGCGGTTGGCTTCGAAGATCTTCTTCCAGGCATTGGCGTCGCCCAGATGCTGCTTGGCGATCTTCGACAGCGAGTCACCCTTCTGCACGGTATAGGTGCCGCCGCTGACAACGTCTGCGGTGCTGTCCACCGAGGCGCTGACGCCGGAGAAGTCCGCCTTCGGCACCTGCTCGGCGGTACTGTCGACGCTGCCACTGACGCCGGAGAAATCGGCTTTCTTCTCGGTACTCATCCACAACTCCCGTCTGCATGACTACGTGGTTCGCACGGTGCCATGGAGGTTGTTAAATGGGGATGGTGCAGATGTGAAGCCGCCCCCGGGGGCGGCTGAACAATCGGGGCGGAAGATGGTCGCTGCGCTCGCCGGGCGTGGCCCGGCGCTACCAGTAACCGCCTGTGGCGGTTACTGGCGCAGTTCGCGGTAGGTCGCAGCCGGGGCGGTGATGCCGGCGCTGGCACGCCAGGGATTGATATCCAGGCCACCACGGCGGGTATAGCGGGCCTCCACCTCCAGCCACTGCGGCTGGCAGCGCGAAGTCACCTCGCTGAAGATCCGCTCAACGCACTGCTCGTGGAACTCGGCGTGCTCGCGGTAGCTGACCAGATAGCGCAGCAGGCCGGCACGGTCGATCTTCGGCCCACGGTAACGCAGGCTGACCGTGGCCCAGTCCGGCTGGCCGGTGACCGGGCAGTTGGACTTCAGCAGCGACGAGACCAGGGTCTCTTCCACCACCTCGCCCGCATCGGCGGCAAGGAAGTCCGCCTGCGGCGGACCGTAGCAGTCGATCTCCACGTCCAGCCCGTCGATGGATTCACCGAGCGGCGTCTCACGCAGGCCCGGCAGGCCGAACTCGACCTGGACCGGCGCACCGGCGCAGGCCGACAGGTCGGCCACCAGGCGCTCGCGCAGTGCCTCGGCGCTGTCGATGCGGGTGCTGTTGAGGGAGTTGAGGTACAGCTTGAACGACTTCGATTCGATCAACCGCGGCGAAGTGCATGGCACCTGCACGGTGGCGACGGCGACCTGCGGCTTGCCACGCGGGTCGAGCCAGCTCAGCTCGAAGGCGTGCCAGCGGTCGTGGCCGACGAACGGCAGCGCGGCGTCATCGAGGCCGATCTCGGCGCGGGCGCCGCTGCGCGGGATGGGAAACAGCAGGCCGGGATCGTACTGCGACGGGTAACTGACCTCGCGACCGAGGCTGGAATCCTGTGGGGTGTTCATGGGCGTCATTGTATCGCGCGGAGGGCGGGCCTTCGGCCGGGCCGGCCAACGGCGGAGCCCCTCCGTGGTGGTTCAGGGCAGGATCTCGGGGTCGGCCGGGAGGGTGGGTTGGCTGGGGGCCGCTGCAAGTACGTCCATGTAAGCTCGGTCGCCGCTTGCTCGTGCGCGCAGTCCTGCACGCACGGCAAGGCCAGGGTTGGGCGTCCTGCCCAACCCGCCCGAGGCATGCCTCGGGCCCATGCGGCTCACGCCCCCAGCCAACCCACCCTCCCGGCCACGGACAGTTTCCTGCGCCACCACGGGAAGGATCAGAAAAATCAAAATCAAAAGCCGATCCTTCAGACGTTCATGACGTCCGCCGTGTCGACCAAGGTCGACACCTACCAAAGCAGGATGTCGTTCCGACAGCCGCGGGAAACTGTCGAAGGCGGGGTGGGTCCGGTGGCAGGGGCGTGAGCGCCATGGATGGCGCGACCGAGGCTACAGGGACGTACTTGCGCCGTCCCCTGCCACCGGACCCACCCCGCCATCCCACGGATAGCCAGCTTTTGCCGTTGCTCCGGCTGTTGCCGTTGCCTCGGCGGGTGCAGGGCTGCAAGCCCTGCCGGTAACCCTCACCCCGCCGGGGTGCCGGCACCGTGCAGGTAATCCAGGCTCACCTGCAGCAACGCGCGCAATCCCACATCCAGCGCCTTCTCATCCAGCAGGAACTTCGGCGAATGATTGGCCGGTGCCGTCGCCGGGTCGATGCCCACGCTGGTGGAACCCACGAAGAAGAACATGCCCGGCACTTCCTTCGCGTACAGCGAGAAATCCTCCGCACCCATCTGCAGCGGCGGCTCGTACACGTTGTCCTTGCCCACCACCGCCTGCAGGCTCGGCAGCATCTTCGCGGTCAGTGCCGGGTCGTTCACCGTGGCCGGGTTGCCATCGGCCTCGTAGATCTCGGTCACCGCCTTGGCGCCATGCGCGGCGGCGGTGTGCTCGGCCACGTTGCGCAGGTCGGCAAAGATCTGCTGGCGCATGCCTTCGTCGAAGGTGCGGATGGTGCCAACCATCTCCACTTCATCGGGAATGATGTTGTAGCGGATGCCGCCGTTGATCGCGCCGAAGGTCAGCACCGCCGGTTGCTTGGACAGGTTGGCGCGGCGGCTGACGATGGTCTGCGCGGTACCGACCAGATCGGCGGTGGCGACGATCGGGTCAATGCCGTTCCAGGGGGCCGAGCCATGCGTCTGGCGACCGATCACCTTGATCCCGAAGCGGTCCGACGCCGCCATCAGCGGGCCACCGCGCACGGCGATCTGCCCGGCCTGCACACTGGAGAACACGTGCAGGCCGAATACCGCCTCCGGCTTGAAGTCGGCGAACAGGCCTTCCTTCAGCATCAGTGCGGCACCGCCCTCTTCCGGCGGCGGTGCACCTTCCTCGGCCGGCTGGAAGATCAGCATCACCTGGCCCGGCAGGTCCTTCTTCATCGCCACCAATGCTTCGGCCACGCCCAGCAGGGTGGCGGTGTGCGCGTCATGGCCGCAGGCATGCATCACGCCCACGGTCTGCCCGCGGTACTGGTCGGTGGCCTTGGAGGCGAACGGCAGGCCGGTCTGTTCGGTCACCGGCAGCGCGTCCATGTCCGCGCGCAGGGCGATCTTCGGGCCCGGCTTGCCGCCTTCGATGATCGCCACCACGCCGTGGTGGGCGATGCCGGTCTTCGGCTTCAGGCCCATCGCACGCAGGCGCTTGGCGACCTCGGCCGAGGTTCGCACCTCGCGGTTGGACAACTCCGGGTGCTGGTGGAAGTCACGGCGCCATTCGACCACCTTGGCCTGCAGGCGCTGGGCGGCGGCGGTCACTTCGGGACGTTGCCCGTCCTGGGCATGGGCAAGGACCGGCAGGGCCAGCAGCAGGGCGGACAGCAGCAGCGAACGGCGCATCGCAATCTCCACGGCAAAGGGGGTTCCAGCTGAATGTAGGGCAACGCCGCCGCCACGGGAACCTCCGCGGCCAGATCCGGTCATAGCGCCCGTCCCATCCGTCATGTAGGAAACGTGATGTGGCGCAGGTATGCTTTGCGCATTGCCAACCGGGGCCGCGCCCCGTCCAGTCCTCTTGGAGTCCTTGAATGTCACGTGTTTGGAAGATCGTGCTGCTGGTCGTGGCGGTACTGGTGCTGGCCGTGGTCGGCCTGCGCGTACTCGGCGGGGGCAAGGACAAGGCCGGTGGCGCGGCAGCAGCTGCGCGCCAGGGCGGTGAAGACCCGGATGCCGGCCCGGTACCGGTAACCGTGGTGGATGCGGCACGTCAGGACGTGCCGGTCTATGCCAGCGCGCTGGGCACGGTGACGGCAATGAACACCGTCACCGTCAGCCCGCAGGTGGGCGGACAGCTGATGAGCCTGAACTTCCGCGAAGGCCAGGAAGTGAAGAAGGGCGATGTGCTGGCGGTGATCGACCCGCGCACCGCCCAGGCCAGCTATGACCAGGCGGTGGCATCCAAGCGCCAGAACGAGGCGCTGCTGGCCACCGCGCGCTCCAACTACCAGCGCTCGAACGCGCCGGAGTATCGCCAGTTCGTCGCCAAGACCGATCTGGATACACAGCGAAACCAAGTGGCACAGTACGAAAGCGCAGTCGCGGCGAACGAGGCCAGCATGCGCTCGGCGCAGGTACAGCTGCAGTACACCAAGGTCACCGCGCCGATCACCGGCATCGCCGGCATCCGCGCGGTCGACGCCGGCAACGTGGTCAACGCCGGCACCGCGCTGGTCACGCTGACCCAGATCCATCCGATCCACGTGCTGTTCAACCTGCCCGAGCGCCAGCTCGGCGATGTGCGCCAGGCGCAGGCCGCCGGTGCGGTACCCGTCGCGGCGCTGGACCGCGCCGATTCGCACGTGCTGTCCGGTGACGGCAAGCTGGACGTGGTCGACAACCTGATCAGTGCCGACAGCGGCACGTTCAAGGCACGCGCGATCTTCGACAACACCGACAACGGCCTGTGGCCGGGCCAGTTCGTCAACGTGCGCATGCAGCTGCGCACGATTGCCGGCGGCGTGGTCATCCCGACCCAGGCGGTGCTGCGCGGGCCGGATGGCGAGTACGTCTATGTGGTGCAGGGCGACAGCACGGTGAAGATGCAGACCGTGCGCAGCGGAGTGGAAGTAGGCGACAGCCAGGTGCAGATCGCCGAAGGCCTGAAGGGCGGCGAGCGCGTGGTCAGCGAAGGCCAGTTCCGCCTGAAGCCGGGCAGCAAGGTCACCGCGCTGAAGCCGGGCGAGACTCCGGTCGCACCGACCGAGGCCGAACTGAAGGCGGCCGAGCAGAAGAACGGTGGCGGCAGTGGCCGTCGCGGTGGTGGCCCGCGCTGAGCGCAGGCCACAGTTCTCCCTCGCGCCGGCACACCTGCCGGCGCCGACATTGAAGTGCCAGCAAGGATCAGTCCGTGGGCTTTTCGACGATCTTCATCCGCCGCCCGATCGCCACCTCGCTGTTGATGGCGGGCCTGTTGCTGCTCGGCATCCTGGGCTACCGCAAGCTGCCGGTGTCGGCGCTGCCGGAAATCGATGCACCCAGCCTGGTGGTCACCACCCAGTACCCCGGTGCCAATGCCACCACCATGGCTTCGCTGGTCACCACCCCGCTGGAGCGCCAGTTCGGGCAGATTTCCGGGCTGGAGTTGATGACCTCGGATTCGTCGGCGGGCCTGTCGACGATCATCCTGCAGTTCTCGATGGACCGCGACATCGACATCGCCGCGCAGGACGTGCAGGCGGCGATCCGCCAGGCCACCCTGCCCTCGTCGCTGCCCTACCAGCCGGTCTACAACCGGGTGAATCCGGCCGACGCGGCCATCGTCACCCTCAAGCTGACCTCCGATACGCGGCCGCTGCGCGACGTCAACAACTACGCTGACTCGATCCTCGCCCAGCGCCTGTCGCAGGTACAGGGCGTGGGCCTGGTCTCGATCGCCGGCAACGTGCGTCCGGCCGTGCGCATCCAGGTCAATCCGGCGCAGCTGTCGAACATGGGCCTGACCCTGGAAGAGCTGCGCAGCGCGCTGACCCAGGCCAACGTCAATGCACCCAAGGGTTCACTGAACGGCAAGACCCAGTCCTACAGCATCGGTACCAACGACCAGCTCACCAGTGCCGCCGAGTACCGCGACACCATCATCAGCTACAAGAACGGCCGTCCGGTGCGTTTGTCCGACGTGGCCGAAGTGGTTGATGGCGTGGAGAACGACCAGCTGGCCGCCTGGGCCGATGGCAAGCCGGCGGTGCTGCTGGAAGTGCGGCGCCAGCCCGGCGCCAACATCGTGCAGACCGTCGAGCGCATCCGCGCGATCCTGCCGCAGCTGCAGGGCGTGCTGCCAGCCGACGTGCACCTGGAGATCTTCAACGACCGTACCGAGACCATCCGCGCCTCGGTGCATGAAGTGCAGTTCACCCTGATCCTCACCATCGGCCTGGTGGTGGCAGTGATCTTCGTGTTCCTGCGCCGGCTGTGGGCCACGATCATTCCCTCGGTGGCCGTGCCACTGTCATTGGCGGGCACTTTCGCGGTGATGGCCTTCACCGGCATGTCGCTGGACAACCTCTCGCTGATGGCGCTGGTGGTGGCCACCGGCTTCGTGGTCGACGATGCGATCGTGATGATCGAGAACATCGTGCGTTACATCGAGCAGGGCAAGAGTGGCAAGGAAGCGGCCGAGATCGGTGCGCGCCAGATCGGCTTCACTGTGCTGTCGCTAACCGTGTCGCTGGTGGCAGTGTTCCTGCCGCTGCTGCTGATGCCCGGCGTCACCGGCCGCCTGTTCCATGAGTTCGCGTGGGTGCTGAGCATCGCCGTCGTGCTGTCGATGCTGATCTCGCTGACGCTGACCCCGATGATGTGCGCCTACCTGCTCAAGCCCGACGCCCTGCCCGAGGGCGAGGACGCGCATGAGCGTGCGGCGGCGGCCGGCACGCAGAACCTGTGGACGCGCACCGTCGGCCTGTACGAGCGCAGCCTGGACTGGGTGCTGGGCCACCAGCGCCTGACCCTGGCCGTGGCCGGCGGCGCACTGGTGCTGACCGTGCTGCTGTACGTGCTGATTCCCAAGGGCCTGCTGCCCGAACAGGACACCGGCCTGATCACCGGCGTGGTGCAGGCCGACCAGAACATCGCCTTCCCGCAGATGGAGCAGCGCACCAGGCAGGTCGCCGAAGCGCTGCGCCAGGATCCGGATGTGACCGGCGTGTCGGCCTTCATTGGCGCGGGCAGCATGAATCCCACGCTCAACCAGGGCCAGCTGTCGATCGTGCTGAAGGAACGCGGCGAGCGCGATGGCCTGGATGAGATCCTGCCGCGCCTGCAGAAGGCGGTGGCCGGTATTCCGGGCGTGGCGCTGTACCTGAAGCCGGTACAGGACGTAACCCTGGACACCCGCGTGGCCGCCACCGAGTACCAGTACTCGTTGTCGGACGTCGATCCGGCGACGGTGGCCACCCAGGCCACGCGCCTGACCGAAGCGCTGCGCAAGCGCCCGGAACTGGCTGACGTCGACAACAACCTGTCCAACCAGGGCCGCGCCCTCGAGCTGAACATCGACCGCGACAAGGCCAGCGTGCTGGGCGTGCCGATGCAGACCATCGACGACACGCTCTACGATGCGTTCGGCCAGCGCCAGATCTCGACCATCTTCACCGAACTCAACCAGTATCGGGTTGTACTGGAAGTGGCGCCGGAGTTCCGCACCAGCACCGCGCTGATGGAACAGCTGGCCGTTGCCTCCAATGGTGCCGGTGCGCTGACCGGTACCAATGCCACCAGCTTCGGCCAGGTCACCTCGTCGAATTCATCGACGGCTACCGGCATCGGCGCGCAGAACACCGGCATCACCGTCGGCGCCGGCAGCATCATTCCGCTCTCGGCACTGGCCGAAGGCAAGGTCAGCAGTGCGCCGCTGGTGGTCAGCCACCAGCAGCAGCTGCCAGCGGTGACGGTCTCGTTCAACGTGGCGCCGGGCTATTCGCTGTCCGACGCCGTGCGTGCGATCCAGGAGACCAAGGACAGCCTGGACATGCCGGCACACCTGCATGCCGAATTCATCGGCAAGGCCGCCGAATTCACCGGCAGCCAGACCGATGTGGTGTGGCTGCTGCTGGCCTCGCTGGTGGTGATCTACATCGTGCTGGGCGTGCTCTACGAGAGCTACATCCACCCGATCACGATCATCTCCACGCTGCCGCCGGCCGGTGTCGGCGCGCTGCTGGCGCTGATGCTGTGCGGGTTGAGCCTGTCGGTGGATGGCATCGTCGGCATCGTGCTGCTGATCGGCATCGTCAAGAAGAACGGCATCATGATGGTGGACTTCGCGATCGAGGCGCGCCGCGCCGGTGCCAATGCGCATGAAGCGATCCGCCGGGCCTGCCTGCTGCGCTTCCGTCCGATCATGATGACCACCGCCGCGGCAATGCTCGGCGCGCTGCCGCTGGCGCTGGGCACCGGCATCGGCTCGGAGCTGCGCCGCCCGCTGGGCATCGCCATCGTCGGCGGCCTGCTGCTGTCGCAGCTGGTGACCCTGTACACCACGCCGGTGATCTACCTGTACATGGAGCGCTTCTCCGAATGGCTTGCCCGCCGCCGCGAGCAGCGCGCACTGCGCGACGGATCGCTGCAGGAGCCGCAGGCATGATCCACGCCCCGCTGCCGCGGGGGGCCGCACGATGAACCTGTCCGGCCCCTTCATCCGCCGCCCGATCGGCACCGCGCTGCTGGCCATCGGCCTGTTCATGGTCGGCCTGATCTGCTACCTGCGCCTGGGCGTGTCGGCACTGCCGAACATCGAGATTCCGGTGATCTTCGTGCACGCCAGCCAATCTGGTGCCGATGCGGCAACCATGGCGTCCACGGTCACCGCGCCGCTGGAACGCCATCTCGGCCAGCTGCCGGGCATCGACCGCATGCGCTCGTCGAGCTCGGAAGGCAGCTCGTTGGTGTTCATGATCTTCCAGAGCGGCCACGACATCGATTCGGCCGCGCTGGACGTACAGACCGCGATCAACTCGGCACAGGCCGACCTGCCCTCGGGCATGGGATCGCCGATGTACCAGAAGGCGAACCCGAACGACGACCCGGTCATCGCCATCGCGCTGACCTCGCAGACGCAGTCGGCCGATGAGCTGTACAACGTCGCCGACTCGCTGCTGGCGCAGCGCATCCGCCAGATCAGCGGCGTTGCCTCGGTCGACATTGCCGGTGCTTCGACGCCGGCGGTACGCGTGGACGTCAACCTGCGCCTGATGAACGCGCTGGGCCTGACTGCCGATGATCTGCGCAACGCCGTACGCGCGGCCAACGTGACCTCGCCCACCGGCTTCCTCAGCGATGGAAATACCACCACCGCGATCATCGCCAACGATTCGGTCGCGCGTGCGGCCGACTTCGCCGACCTGGTGGTGAAGACCCAGGGCGATGGCCGGGTGATCCGCCTGAAGGACATCGCCAACGTCTACGACGGCCAGCAGGATGCCTACCAGGCCGCGTGGTTCGACCACAAGCCGGCGGTGGTGATGTACGTGTTCACCCGCGCCGGCGCCAACATCGTGGAAACCGTGGACCGGGTGAAGGCGCAGATTCCCGCGCTGCGCGACTACCTGCAGCCCGGCACCACGATGACGCCGTACTTCGACCGTACGCCGACCATCCGCTCGTCGCTGCATGAAGTGCAGATCACCCTGCTGATCAGCCTGGCGATGGTGGTACTGACCATGGCGCTGTTCCTGCGCCGGCTGGCACCCACGCTGATCGCCGCCGTAACCGTGCCGCTGTCGCTGGCCGGTGCCGCGCTGGTGATGTACGTGATGGGCTTCACCCTGAACAACCTGAGCCTGCTGGCGCTGGTGATCGCGATCGGCTTCGTGGTCGACGATGCGATCGTGGTGATCGAGAACATCATGCGTCACCTCGACGAGGGCATGCCGCGGATGCAGGCGGCACTGACCGGTGCCCGCGAGATCGGCTTCACCATCGTCTCGATCACCGCCTCGCTGGTGGCCGTGTTCATCCCGCTGCTGTTCGCCAGCGGCATGATGGGCGCGTTCTTCCGCGAGTTCACCGTCACCCTGGTGGCAGCGATCGTGGTCTCGATGATCGTCTCGCTGACGCTGACCCCGGCGCTGTGCAGCCGCTTCCTCAGCGCCCACGACCACACGGCGCCGCCGTCACGCTTCGGCCGCTGGCTGGACGCCGGCCACGAGCGCATGCTGCGCATCTACACCGTGTTCCTGGACTTCTCGCTGCGCCATGCGCTGCTGCTGTCGCTGACACCGCTGCTGCTGATCGGTGCAACCATCTTCCTGTTCGGTGCAGTGAAGAAGGGCGCGTTCCCGCCGCAGGACACCGGCCTGATCTGGGGCCGCGCCAACTCCAGCGCTACGGTCTCCTTCGAGGACATGGTCAGCCGCCAGCGCCGCATCACCGACATGCTGATGGCCGACCCGGCGGTGAAGACCGTGGGCGTGCGCCTGGGCAGCGGCCGCCAGGGCTCCAGCGCACAGTTCAACGTCGAGCTGAAGTCGCGAAAGGAAGGCCGCCGCGAAACCACCGCGCATGTCCTGGCGCGTCTGAGTGCGAAGGCCGACCGCTACCCCGACCTGCAACTGCGCCTGCGCGCGATCCAGGATCTGCCCAGCAACGATGGCGGTGGCTCCAGCCAGGGCGCGCAGTACCGCATCTCGCTGCAGGGCAATGACCTGGCGTCACTGCAGGAATGGCTGCCCAAACTGCAGGCGGAGCTGAAGAAGAACCCGAAGCTGCGCGACGTCGGCACCGACGTGGACAATGCCGGCCTGCGCCAGAACATCGAGATCGACCGTGCCAAGGCAGCCCGCCTGGGTGTTTCGGTCGGCGCCATCGACGGCGCCCTGTACGGCGCGTTCGGCCAGCGCCAGATCTCGACCATCTATTCAGACATCAACCAGTACAGCGTGGTGGTCAACGCCCTGCCTTCGCAGACCGCTACGCCGGCGGCGCTCGACGAGGTGCATGTGCGTGCGCGCAACGGCGACATGGTGCCGCTCACTGCGGTGGCCAAGCAGGTGCCGGGGCTGGCGCCTTCGCAGATCACCCATGAGAACCAGTACACGACGATGGACCTCAGCTACAACCTGGCGCCGAACGTGAGCATGGGCGAAGCCAAGGCGATCATCGACGCCACCGTGGCCGGCATGCGCATGCCCGGCGACATCCGCCTGGCCGATGATGCGGGGTTCGGGTTCAACTCCGATCCCAGCGACATGCTGATCCTGGTGTTTGCCGCGATCCTGACCGTGTACCTGGTGCTGGGCATGCTCTACGAGAGCCTGATCCATCCGGTCACCATCCTGTCCACGCTGCCGGCGGCGGGCGTGGGTGCGCTGCTGGCGTTGTTCGGCACCAACACCGAACTGTCGGTGATCTCGATGATCGCGCTGGTGCTGTTGATCGGCATCGTCAAGAAGAACGCGATCATGATGATCGACTTCGCGCTGGTGGCGCAGCGCGAGCATGGGCTGGCACCGCGCGAGGCGGCACGCGAGGCCAGCATCGTACGCTTCCGTCCGATCATGATGACCACGATGGTGGCGATCCTGGCGGCGGTTCCGCTGGCGATCGGCCTGGGCGAAGGGTCCGAGCTGCGTCGTCCGCTGGGTATCGCGATGATCGGCGGCCTGCTGTTCTCGCAGAGCCTGACCCTGCTCAGCACCCCGGCGCTGTACGTGATCTTCTCCTGCCTGGCCGAGCGCTGGCGGGCACGTCGCGCACGCAGGCGCGAAGCGAAGCTGCTCAAGCGCGCGCAGCGGGTGTAGAAGGGCCCATCCGCGCATGGCGCGGATCGACTGAAACGGTAGCGCCGGGCCATGCCCGGCGGGTGCGGACCGTCGGTCCGCACTCCATATTTCACGCGCACCCCGCAATAATGAAGCTCGACCCTTCCACCGAGCCTGCATGTCCGCCCGCGAATCCCGCCTCAGCCGCCTGTGGGCCCACGAAAAGGCCAGCTACGGCCTGCGCGTGTTCATCGCCCTGACCGCAGCGCTTGCCGTGTGCTGGCAACTGGATGCGCTCACCGCCCTGCCCGGCGTGTTCCTCGGCATCATCGCCAGCGCCATCGCCGAGACCGATGACAACTGGTGGGGACGTACCAAGGCGGTACTGCTGTCGCTGCTGTGCTTCTGCCTTGCCGCCGCGTCGGTGATCTGGCTGTTCCCCTGGCCATGGATCTTCATCGGGGCGCTGGCGCTGTCCACGTTCGGGCTGACCCTGCTGGGTGCGCTCGGCGAACGCTACGCGTCGATCGCCCAGGCCACGGTAACGCTGGCGATCTACACCATGATCGGCCTGGAACAACACGGTGCCAGCGACCTGCACAGCGCGCTGGACGCGGTCAGCCACCTGCTGGCCGGTGCGGTCTGGTACGGCCTGCTGTCGATCCTGTGGACCGCGCTGTTCGCCAACCGTCCGGTCCGCGAACGCGTGGCGCGCCTGTACGTTGAACTGGGCCGCTACCTGCAGTTGAAGGCAACACTGTTCGAGCCGGTGCGCGAGGCCGACCTGCAACGTCGCCAGCTCGACCTGGCCGAGCAGAACCGGCGCGTGGTCGGTGCGTTGAACGAGGCCAAGACCGCGATCCTCGCCCGCTTCGGCCGTTCCGGGCGGCCAGGCGTGAACTCCGGCCTGTACCTGCGCCTCTATTACATGGCACAGGATTTCCACGAGCGCGCCAGTTCCTCGCACTACCCGTACGGTGCGCTGGTCGATGCTTTCTTCCATAGCGATGTGCTGTACCGCTGCCAGCGCCTGCTCGACCTGCAGGGGCAGGCCTGCGCGCGGCTGGGCGGGGCGATCCGCCTGCGCCGTCCATTCGTGTATGGCGAAAGCAACCAGCAGGCCGGACGCGATCTGGCCGATGCGCTGGCCTACCTGCGCGACCAGCAGCGGCCGCAGTGGCAGCGACTGCTCGGCTCGCTCGACCTGCTCGTGCACAACCTGCGCAGCATCGAGCGCCGCCTGCTGGATGCGGAGCGTTCCGAGGCCAGCCTGGACAACGTCGATACCCGCCTGCGCGACAGCAACCCGCACACCCTTCGCGAGATGGGCGTGCGCGTGCGCCAGCAGCTCACGCCCGGTTCGGTCCTGTTCCGCCACGGCCTGCGCATGGCATTGGCACTGATCGCCGGTTTCGCGGCGATCCGCCTGTTCAATGCCCAGAACGGCTCATGGGTGCTGCTGACCATCGTGTTCGTATGCCGCCCCAACTTCGGTGCCACCCGCCAGCGCCTGGCGCAACGCATCGTCGGCACCGTGGCCGGCCTGGTGCTGACCTGGGCGCTGCTGCAGCTGTTCCCGCAGCTGCACGTGCAGCTGCTGATCGCGCTGCTGTCGGCGCTGTTGTTCTTCTTCACCCGCACCGACCGCTACCTGGTGGCATCGGCGGCGATCACGGTGATGGCCCTGACCTGCTTCAACCTGATCGGCGATGGCTTCGTGCTGATCGTGCCGCGCATGGTCGATACGCTGCTGGGCTGCGCAATTGCCGCCGCCGCCGCGTTCCTGATTCTGCCCGACTGGCAGGGCCGCCAGCTGCACCTTGTGCTGGCGCGCGTGCTGGACACCGCCGCACGCTACCTGGATTCGGTACTGGGCCAGTACCGCAGCGGCATGCGCGATGACCTGGCCTACCGCATCGCCCGCCGCGACATGCACAACGCCGATGCCGCGCTGTCCACCGCGCTGTCGAACATGCTGCGCGAGCCGGGCCACGTGCGCCGCAACCTCGATGCCGGTTTCCATTTCCTGGCGTTGTCCAACATGCTGCTCGGCCATCTCTCGGCGCTGGGTGCGCACCGCGACCAGGTGGACAGTTACGCCGGTGATCCGCTGGCGCTGGCCGCCGGTGAGCGCGTGCGAAAGGCGCTGCAGCAGCTGTCCTCGGCCCTGGCCGCACGGCAGCCGGTCAGCGAGGACGACAATGACGCCGACCGCGCGGTGGCCGCCGAGCTGGAGCAGATCGGTGAGGCGATGCCGCCGAAGCTGCAGCTGATCCGCACGCAGATGGCGCTGGTGCTGCGGATGCTGCCGAAGGTGCGGGCGGCGGCGAATGAGGCGGTAACCAGCCTGACCTGATCCCTCATCGCTGGTCGGACATCCCATCCACGCGTGGCGTGGATCTACTGCACCGTGTGCAACCGTGTGTTGCGCCCGGCGATGCATCCCGATCACGTTTCCGCGCGGATACTGGGTGATCCCCTGGTCCTGGACTCCCCCATGAAGATCGAACTCGCCGGCCGCACGGCGCTGGTCACCGCCTCCACCGCCGGCATCGGCCTGGCGATCGCCCAGGGTCTTGCCACAGCGGGTGCGCGGGTCATTCTCAATGGCCGCAGCACCGACAGCGTCGAACGCGCCCGCCAGCGCCTGCTCGCCGCCGTTCCGGGTGCCGAGGTGATCGGCCTCGCCGCCGACCTCTCCGATGCCGCCGGCGTCGACACGCTGCTGGCGGGACTGCCCAAGGTCGACATCCTGGTCAACAACGCCGGCATTTTCGGCCCCGAGGACTTCTTCGAGACCGAAGACGCCACCTGGGAGCGCTACTGGCAGACCAACGTGATGTCCGGCGTGCGCCTGTCGCGTGCGTTGCTGCCGGCGATGGTGGCAGCCGGTTGGGGCCGCGTGTTGTTCATCTCCTCCGAATCGGCACGCAACATTCCGGCCGACATGATCCATTACGGGGTCAGCAAGACCGCGCAGCTGTCGCTGTCGCGCGGCCTGGCCAAGCGCGTGGCCGGCAGTGGCGTCACCGTCAACGCGGTGCTGCCCGGCCCGACCCTGTCCGACGGCTTCGCGGCGATGTTCGAAGATGAACGCCAGCGCAGTGGCAAGCCACTGGAGCAGATCGGCCGCGAGTTCGTGATGGCACACCGGCCGTCTTCGGTGATCCAGCGCACCGCCACGGTCGAGGAAGTGGCCAACATGGTGGTGTACCTGGCCTCGCCGCAGGCCTCCGCCACCTCCGGTGCGGCACTGCGCGTGGATGGCGGCGTGGTCGACGATATCGTCTGAGATCTTTCAAAGTGTGCGGACCAACGGTCCGCACCCACAGGTCCGCACCCACAGCGGATGGGCAGGAATGCTAGGCTGCGCCGGTCAAGGAGGCTCCATGTCCGGTCACAACCAGTTCGCCCTGCTGCGCCAGCGCCGTTTCCTGCCGTTCTTCGTCGTCCAGGCGCTCGGAGCGTTCAACGACAACGTGTACCGGCAGGCGATCATCAGCATGTTGCTGTTCATGGCCGTACCGGAGGAAGAACTGGGGCTGTATGCCACGCTGGCACCTGCCATCTTCATCCTGCCGTACTTCCTGTTCTCGGCACTGGCCGGGCAGATCGCCGACAAACTGGAAAAATCGCGACTGATCGTGATCACCACCACCATGGAGATCGTGATCATGTCGCTGGCGGCCACGGGCTTCCTCACCCAGAGCCTGCCGGTACTGCTGGTCGCGCTGTTCTGTACCGGCATGCAGTCAACCCTGTTCGGACCGGTGAAGTACTCGGTACTGCCCTCGGTACTCAAGCCGGAAGAGCTGACCGGTGGCAACGGTCTGGTTGAAATGGGCACCTCGATGTCGATCCTGTCCGGCATGATCGTCGGCGGCCTGGTGTTCACTGTGGCCGGCAGCCACGGCACGGTGGTGGCGGCCTGCGCGATCATCGGCCTGGCGATCTGCGGAAATATCGCTGCGCGCCTGATTCCCAAGGTCGATGCCGGCGACCCGAACCTGAAGATCAACTGGAACCCGCTGCCCGAATCACTGGCGGTGCTGCGCATGGCGCGCCAGCAGAAGGCGGTGCGCAATTCAATCCTGGGTGTGTCCTGGTTCTGGTTCGTCGGCACCGTGCTGACCTCGCAGCTGCCGGCCTATGCCGTGACCAACCTCGGCGGTGAGCCGACCCTGTACATCTTTGCGCTGGCCCTGTTCTCGGTCGGCACCGGCATCGGCTCGCTGCTGTGCGAGAAGCTGTCGGCACGCACGGTGGAAATCGGCCTGGTGCCGCTGGGTGCGTTCGGCATGACCGCATTCCTGCTCGACCTGTACTTCGCCCGCAGTGGCGAAGCAACGGTGCACGGGCTGACCATCGGGACGTTCCTGCAGCAGCCGGGCAGCATCCGCATCGTCATCGACCTGATCGGCATCGGCCTGTTCACCGGCATCTTCGTGGTGCCACTGTTCGCGCTGATCCAGAGCCGCACACCGAAGGCCCAGATGTCGCGCGTGTTCGCCGCGCTGAACATCCAGAATTCCGGCTTCATCGTCGGCGCAGCCCTGCTGTCGCTGGCCGCGCACAAGCTGCTGCACTGGACCATTCCGCAGCAGTTCCTGGCGCTGGCCATCGCCAACGCGCTGGTGGCGATCTACATCTTCACCATCGTCCCCGAATTCCTGATGCGCTTCCTCAGCTGGCTGATGGTGCGCACCCTGTACCGGCTGCGACCGCACGGCATCGAAGCGAACGTGCCCGACGAGGGCGCTGCGCTGCTGGTCTGCAACCATGTCAGCTACATGGACGCGCTGATCCTGTCGGCGACGATTCCGCGCCCGGTGCGCTTCGTCATGTACTACAGGATCTTCAACATTCCGGTGATGCGCTGGATCTTCCGCACCGCCAAGGCGATCCCGATTGCCGGTGCACGCGAGGACCCGGCGCTGATGCAGCGCGCGTTCGATGAGATCGACGCCGCACTGGCCGAAGGTGAGCTGGTCTGCATCTTCCCGGAAGGCGCGCTGACCAGGGATGGCGCGATGGCGCCGTTCAAGTCCGGTGTCGAGAAGATCCTCGAACGGCGGCCGGTGCCGGTAGTGCCGATGGCGCTGCGCGGCATGTGGTCCAGCATGTGGAGCCGTCGCGACAGCCGCCTTGGCCGGATGCGCGTGCCACGCCGTTTCCGTGCCACCGTCGAGGTGGTGGCCGCACCGGCCGTGGATGGCCACAGCACCAGCGCTCCGGTGCTGGAGGCCCAGGTGCGGGCCTTGCGCGGCGATCACGCCTGACGGTACCGGCCCGCCAGGCGGGCCCGGCAACCTCCCCCACATACGTCACCGTCCAGTGGCGTACGCGACATGTCGTGACTGTAAACGCATACATGCAACGTCGGTTGCGGTAGATTACGCACCCACAGGGGGGAGGTCCGGCCGATACATCACGGCCGGCCACCAAGGAATGGAGTCTCGCTTTGAATCAACCGCCACCGCTCAGCCGTCCGGTCTACATCCCCAACCATCTGGTCTGGGCGATCCTGACGACGCTGTTCTGCTGCCTGCCGTTGGGCGTGGTGTCGATCGTCTATGCCTCCCAGGTCGATGGCCGCCGCGCGGCCGGCGACCTGCCGGGGGCCTACAGCGCGTCGCGCAAGGCGGGCTGGTGGGCGGTGGCTTCGGCCGTGGCCCTGCCGGTCCTGTTGCTGTTGTGGTTCGGGCTGTTCGGCGGCTTGGCCGTACTGGGCGCTCTTTCCGACCAATGATTCACCACCACCACCCATCAAGGAGCTTGAACCCATGAACACCGCTACTCCGCAGGTCCCGAACAACCTGGTCTGGGCGATCCTGACCACCCTGTTCTGCTGCCTGCCGGCCGGCATCGTGTCGATCGTCTACGCCGCCCAGGTCAACGGCAAGCTGGCCGCTGGCGACATCGCCGGCGCCCAGGATTCGGCTGCCAAGGCCAAGAAGTGGGCCATCTGGTCGGCCATCGCCTGGGTCGTCGTGGTCGTGCTGTACGTGCTGTTCTTCGTTGTGCTCGGCGGCATGGGCGCGATGAGCAACAGCAGCTACTGATGCGCCTGGACGGATCCGGCGCCTGCGCCGGATCCGTTGTTGCATGTCCGCGCTTCCCGCTCCTTCCCGACTCGCCCGCTGGGCACCGCTGCTGGTTTCCGCCGGCCTGGCCGTGGGTGCCACAGTGGTCCTGCGCAACGTCAATCCGTATGTCGCCGGCAATCCGTTGCCGAGCTGCCCGCTGTACGCCCTGACCGGCCTGTACTGCCCGGGCTGTGGCAGCACGCGCTGCCTGTATTCCCTGGTCCACTTCGACCTGCCCGGCGCGATGGCGATGAACCCGCTGCTGGTCATCAGCCTGCCGTTCCTGTTGCTGATGCTGCTGAACATCGCCGGCATCCGTCCACGCGTGCTCGACCCGCTGATGCGGGTACTGGCCAATCCCGTGTTCTGGCTCTGGGTGCTGCCCGGGTATGCGCTGCTGCGCAACCTGCCGTGGGCACCGTTTACCGCGCTGGCGCCGATCTAGGTTTCCAGCCAACGGCGCAGCCCCTCGTGGTGGGCCGGTATCTGAAGGCAAAAGCGCCGGGGTTGGCCGGGCGGGTGGGCTGCGCAGGGGCCGCTGCAAGTACGTCCATGTAAGCTCGGTCGCCGCATCCATGCGGCTCACGCCCCTGCGCAGCCCACCCGCCCGGCCACGGACAGTTTCCGTGTGCGTCCACCACGGAAAAGAAAGAGACGATCAAAAGCGGAAGCGGATCGCTTCGCTCTGCATCCACGCATGGCGTGGATCTACCGTGTCGACCAAGGTCGGCACCTACCCGCAATCGCAGGTCACCCACCGCCACCGGGAAACCATCGGGGGTGGGGCGGTGTGGGGCTGCAGGACCGTTGGCGCCATGGATGGCGCCATCGAGCCCCCAGGGACGGGTTTACGGCGTGTCCTGCAGCCCCACACCGCCCCGCCCAACCCTCAGCAACCCAGAGCCGCTGTTGCTGTTGCTGTTGCTGTTGCCGTTGCTGTTGCCTCTGCAGGTGCAGGGCTGCAAGCCCTGCAAAAACCACTACGTCACCCAGCCTGCAATCACCAGCAGGGCGAGGATCGCCAGCCACAGCAGCAGCATCCGCCACACCAGGCTCATCGCATCGCGCAGGTCCGGCAACCGCTGCCACACCGGCAACAGCCCCGCCTCGGTGTAATCGTGCGCGTCCTCACGCAGCTCGGCGTTGACGCTGGCCCGCGCCACCGCGCCCAGGAACCCGATGTTGCCGGCCAGGCGCTCGCCATGGGCCTGGCGCCAGGCCTTCCACGCCGTATCGAAGTTGCCCACCAGCGCCATCGAGAACGCCATCAACTGCGCCACCGGCCATTCGATCCAGCCCAGCAGGCGCTGCGCCAGCGCCAGCGGCTCCACCGGCACGCGGGCACGCATCGGGCTTTCCGCCATCAATGCCAGCAGGCGATAGCCCAGCGCACCGGCCGGGCCCAGCAGCAGGAACCAGAACAGCACCGCGAACCAGCGCCGCAGTGCATTGAGCACGGTCGCCTCGACCAGCGAGGGCACGTCTTCGCGCAGGCTGCCCCCGGCCGACTGCAGGTTGCGCACGGCCGCCTGTCGTGTCGCCGCATCATCCGCGTCGATGATCGCTTCGATATCCCGATCCAGGTCGCGTGGCCCCCAGCACCAGGCCAGCACGCCCACGCCCAGCAACAGCGACGGCAGACCGAACAGCACCCCGCGCAGCAACCACGCCAGCAGCACCATCAGCAGCAGCGGCGGCAGCAATGCCAGGGCCACGCCTGCCGGACCCTGCCAGGCCTTGCCGCCGCGCGCGTCCAGCCAGCCCAGCCAGCGCCGGAAGCCGTCGAAACGGCGCAGCGAGGCGGCAGCGGCCGGGGCAACATGGCCCAGGGCCAGTGCCACCAGCACGGCGGCCAGAGTGGTGAACATGGCAGGTCTCCCTACGAAACAGAACGCTCGGCGCCGCTACCTTACCTGTCGCAGCGGCGCCCTCAGCGGTGAACCGGACTGTAACCCGGGCCGTGTTCAGGTGGCGGCAATACAGCTGCCACGACCGGACCGGCAGAGGATCGGGTTCAGCCCTTCTGCTGGCGGTACCAGTGTTCGATCAGGCCGCGCGAAATCGAGATCGGCGGCGACAGGCGGATGCCCTGGCCATCGTCCTCCACATCGCGTGCCAGTGCCGCGCCCACCTCGTCGGCACTGAACCAGCGCGCGTCTTCCAGCTCGCCATCCACCGTCGGCAGGTCATCCTGCGCCTGTGCACGGAAGCCGATCATCAGCGCGCCCGGGAACGGCCACGGCTGCGAGCCGAGGTACTGGCACGCGGTCACCCGCACCTTGCTCTCCTCATGCACTTCACGCACCACGGTCTGCTCGAAGGTCTCGCCGGGTTCGACGAAGCCGGCCAGCACCGAGTAACGCCGCGGTGCCCAGTTGGACTGCCGGCCCAGCAGCAGCCGGCCCTGGTTTTCCACGGCGACGATCACGGCGGGGTCGACGCGCGGGTAGTGCTCGGTGGAACACTGCGCGCAACGACCGACGAAGCCGCCGCGGGCAAACGCCACGGCGCCGCCACACACACCGCAGAAGCGGGTGCGCGAGTGCCAGTAGGACATGCCGCGGGCATAGCTGAAGGCGGTCGCATCGGCCATCGACCACAGCAGAGCGGCCTGGCGCAGGTCGAGGCGACGTGGTGCGGTGACGGTGACGCTGGCGGCTTCAACCGAGAACCACGCTTGTTCCCCGCGCAGGCCGAGGAAGATCGCGGAGCCGGGACCACCCCCGATGTCGGCGCCGGTCAGCGCCAGCGGCTGGTCGTCATCGCCGGTGAAGGCGCTGCCGTCCTGATCGAGCACGAGAATGCGCGCGCCCGGCCACAGGCGCGCCAGTGCATCGGCATCGTCGCGCAGGGCATCGGCGCGCTCCAGCGGTTCGCCAACGAAGGCAAAACCGGAAAGCGGCGAAGAAGTATTGGGCATCCGGCAAGCGTGCCGCCAATCGATGCGGGTGGCAAGGTCGGCGCTGTGCGCAATCTGCTGTTGTGGGCTGGAGGGCACAGAGCATCCACGCATGGCGTGGATCTACGGATCCGCTCTGGCAGGTGCCAACCTTGGTTGGCACATCCTGGCCACAGGGCTCTTACATGCTGAAGCTGCTGCCGCAGCCGCAGGTGGTCTTCGCGTTCGGGTTGCGGATCACGAACTGCGCACCGGTCAGGCTCTCGGTGTAATCCACCTCGGCGCCCATCAGGTACTGCAAGCTCAGCGGGTCGACCAGCAGGGTCACCCCGCTGGTCTGTACCGCCAGGTCGTCCTCGGCACGGTTCTCGTCGAACTCGAACCCGTACTGGAAGCCTGAACAGCCACCGCCTTCGATGTACACGCGCAGGGCCAGGTCGGGGTTGCCCTCTTCCTGGATCAGGGATTTGACCTTGGCGGCCGCCGACTCGGTGAAGTTCAGCGGGCGCTCCAGCGACTGGTAATCGGGCGCGGCAACCGGGGTGGCGCCGGGCAGGGAGACTAGCGTGCTCATGCCGTCAGCATGGGGGTGCCGACGATGGCTTTCAAGCCATCGCCTCGGCCAGCTTGCGGCGTGCGGCGGTGTCACCCTTGCCACCATTGGCCTCTTCGCCTTCCGGAGCCGGCAGGGCGGCCATCGGGGCGCTGGCATGGATCAGGCGACCGTTCAGCTGGGCGCCCGCGTTCATCTCCACCACCTGGTAATGGACGTTGCCATTGACCCGTGCGCTCGGGGTCAGTTCGACCTTCTCGGTGGCATGCACGTCGCCGTCCAGGCGGCCACTGATGACCACCACCTGGGCACGGATCTCGCCCTCGATCACGCCATGCTCGGCGACCGTCAGGGTCGCGCCACTGGCGCCTTCGGCGGCGATCACCTTGCCATGGATGCGGCCTTCCACATACAGGCCCCCACTGAATTCCACATCACCGCGGATCACCACCTGGTTGCCGATCAGGGCATCCACCACCAGCTGGCCTTCACGGTTGGATTTGCTGCTTCCGAACATCTGCCTACTCCCCTTTGGCGGCCGGCGCACCGGCCTGTTTCCAGTCGAATACCTGGGTGGTACCCCCCGTACCACTCCCCAATGTCACCCGCACGCGTTGCGGGGTGAAGTCAGCCGGCAGCATCACGCTGCCGGTGAGCTGCTGGAAGTACCGGAACGAGTAATCCTGTCCCGGCACCTTGCTGCGCTGGTGCAGATCATCCCAGCTGATCGTGGCCAGCTTGCCGTTCTTGACGCCTTCCACGGTGAAGCGCATCTGCCCCTGGCTGATGGCGCCACGGTTGAGGTTCTGGGTCAGCACCGCGGTGTACTGCCAGGTGCCGGCCGCTTCCGGGCTGAACTCGATCGAATGGGTGTTCAGGCCCTTGCGCTGGCTGGTGGAGCCCACCAGGCGCTCATAGAAGGCGACGTCGGCACGCAGGCCTGCGATTTCCTCATCGCGCTCGGCCAGCGAGGACTGCACCTCGGTGTTGGCGGCGCGGCTGATGCGGTCGGAGGCTTCCAGCGTGGCCTGCTTCTGGCGCAATTCGGTCAGCTGCGCCTGCAACGTCTCGGCACGCTTCTCGGCAGCCTGCAGGCGCTGGCCCTGGGCGTCGCGCGGCGTGGCCATCCAGCAGCCACCCAGCACGGCCAGCACCAGGCTGAGCAGCCAGATGCCGCCGATCACCAGCAGGCGGCGACGGTCGGCCGGCGGTTGTGGCGCGCCGGGCAGGCGGACCTGCACGCGCATGGGAGGACGGTTGGTCATGGGTGGATTCCGGGGCATCGCGAGGGCGACACCGGTACGGCCCCTGTGGCAAACGACGCGCTAGTGTATGACAGGACGGGTGGGTTTCCTGCGCAGTGGCGAGCCACGGTCTGTGGCGTTCAGGCATGCCATCGTCGATAGTGTGGTCCCCTGCACAGTTCCGTCGCCGGAGCATCGCCATGACCGAAGCCCACCTGTTCGTGATCGGCATCCTGCTGGCCTGGCTGGCCGGCATCCGCGTCTACCTCACCGTGTTCGGTGTCGGCCTGGCCGGCCTGCTCGGCTGGGTCGACCTGCCGCCGGCCCTGCAGGCCACTGAATCGTGGTGGGTGCTGGGCACCTCGGCGGCGCTGGCGGTGACCGAATTCTTCGCCGACAAGATTCCCGGCGTCGACTCGGCGTGGGATCTGGTGCAGACCCTGGCACGTGTGCCAGCGGGGGCTTTCCTCGCCGCCGCCACGCTGTCGCCGGATGGGCAGCTGGGCACCGGTGCGCTTGCCGCCGGCGCCGGTGTGGCGCTGGCCAGTCATGGCCTGAAGGCCGGCACCCGCGCTCTGCTCAATACCTCGCCCGAGCCTGCCAGCAACTGGGTGGCCTCCGCCGCCGAGGACACCGTGGTGGTCGGTGGCCTGGCCCTGGCCCTGGCACACCCCTGGATCGCGCTGATCGTGGTGCTGGCCTGCAGCCTGGCCGGTGCGCTGCTGGTGTGGCTGGTCTGGCGCGCACTGTGGAAGGGCGTGCGCTGGCTGGCACGCGGTGCGTCGCCCGACAGTCCACGCCAGCCCGGTACCGGTTGATCGCCGGGCTTGTCGCATAATGGACGCGAACACCAGGAGCACCGATGGCCGCAAACGAATCCCCCGCGGGCGCCCGCCCGGGACGCGCTGAATCCCCTCCGGCCGATCATTGGCAACGCTGGACGGCTGAATCGGCGAGCGCCGTCGCCGCAGCGCCGGCAGCAGTTCCGCCGCTGGCAGCCTCCGACGCACCCGCATCGATCGGCAGCGCACCACCGCCGCTGCCGGGTCCGGGCATGCTGGCCGAGGCTGGCAACAACGACCAGGCACCGCCGACCTCCGATTCGCCCTACCGCGTGCTGATCGTCGAGGACGACCGCGCGCAGGCCCTGTTCGCACAGAGCGTGCTGCATGGCGCCGGCATGCAGGCCATCGTGCACAGCGATGCCGACGGTGCGCTACGGGCGATCAAGGAGCATCGCCCCGACCTGATCCTGATGGACCTGCACCTGCCCGGCCTGGACGGCATGCGCCTGACCGCGCTGATCCGCCAGCAGCCTGGCCTGCAGTTGCTGCCGATCGTGTTCCTGAGCGGCGATCCGGACCCGGAGCGCCAGTTCGAAGTGCTCGACAGCGGCGCCGACGATTACCTGAGCAAGCCGATCCGGCCGCGCCACCTGATCGCCGCCGTGGCCAACCGCATCCGTCGCGCACGTGCGCAGGCAGCAACCCTGCCCGGTGCAACCGGCGCACCGGCCACCAGCAATCCGGAAACCGGCCTGCCGACGCGTCACCACGTGCTGCAGCAGCTCAATGCCGCCCTCGCCCATCGCGACCGGGGTGGCGTGTTCTTCGTTGAAGTGGCCAGCGCGCTGGGCCTGCGCGAACGCTATGGCTACGCCGCCTTCGAGCGCCTGATGGTGCAGGCCGGGCAGCGCCTGGCCGAGGCCGGCCATCCGCACCTGCTGGCACGCCTGAACGACAACAGCTTCCTGCTGCTGGCCCGCAATACCGATGAAGACAGCCTGGAAAGCATCGCCGCGACCCTGCGTCAGCAGCTCTCGGCGCGCGCCTTCGTGATCCGCGACGATGAATCGGTGCACCTGCGCGGCGTGGTGGGTTACGCGCCGCTGTCGCCGGGCTTCGACGATGCCAACGCTGCACTGGAAGCGGTCGAGCGCACCACCCTGCAGGCACGCCTGCTCAGCGCCGGCGTGGCGGGCCACGTGCACCGCCAGGCCGTCACCGAACAGGAACACCTGGCACTGCTGGAAGGCCAGCTGGAGCTGGCCTATCAGCCGATCGTCGCCGTCGCCGGTGGCAACACCGCGCAGTACCAGCTGCTGCTGCGCCTGCGCCAGGCCGATGGCACGGTGCTGGCGGCCGGCCAGGTGATTCCCGCCGCCGAGGCGGCAGGCCGCATCGCCGACCTCGACCAGCAGGTGATGGACCATGCGCTGGGCCTGCTGGACCTGTACCGGCACGCAACGCAGCCGCTGAACCTGTTCGTCTCGCAGTCGCTGCGCACGCTGCAGCGCGATGCCTTTGGCGACTGGCTGCTGGAATCACTGCAGCAGCGTGACCTGCCCGGCAGTGCGCTGGTGATCGACGTGCGCCTGCCCGACGCGCTGATCCACACCGTGCCGCTGCAGCAGTTCTGCCAGCGCATGGCCGGCGCCGGCGTGCGCTTCTGCCTGAGCCAGTTCGAGCCCAGCGGCGAAGCCGATGCACTGCTGACCCAGCTGCCGCTGTCGTTCGTGCGCATGGCCGCGCGCTTCTCCAGCAGCCATTCCAACCCAGCCACGCGCGAGGAACTGCGCAAGGCGATCGAACAGGCGCATGCGGCCGGGCTGCAGATCATCGGCCAGCAGATCGAAGACCCGCAGGCCGCGGCCGCGATGTGGGTCGGCGGCGTCGATTACATCCAGGGCAACATGGTGCAGTCGGCCGGCAGCGACCTGAACTTCGACTTCCACAACGCGGTGCTCTGACGTGCCGCTGTGGGGCGTGCTGCTGGTTGCCCTTGCCGCGGCCGCCATGGCGCTGCTGTTGGGCCTGCGCCTGCGCACGCGCAGCCGGGCACTGGCCCGGCTGCAGCGCGAGCACAGCGCGCTGGCCGCCGACCGCGACCAGCTGCGCCATACCACCGAACGCCAGGGCCAGCTGGAACAGCAGCTGCTGCAGGCCAAGCAGGCCGCCGAAGCGGCCGTGCTGGCCAAGGGCGAGTTCCTGGCCACGATGAGCCACGAGATCCGCACCCCGCTCAACGGCATCCTGCCGATGCTGGAGCTGATCGCGCGCGGGCCGCTGGGCGAGGACCAGCGGCAGATGCTGGCCACCGCTTCGGCCAGTTCACAGCAGCTGCTGCGCATCGTCGACGACATCCTCGACTACTCCCGGCTGGAAGCACAGGCGCTGGAACTGGAGATCACCAGCTTCAACCTGCGCGACCTGCTCGATGGCGTGGTGCAGCTGATGCAACGCGCCGCCGACGCCAAGGGCCTGGCCCTGGGCCTGCAACTGGATCCTTCGGTGCGCCTGCCGGTGCGCGGCGACCCGGTGCGCCTGCGCCAGGTGCTGAGCAACCTGCTGGCCAACGCAATCAAGTTCACCGCCCGCGGCCAGGTGCAGCTGCGCGTGCTGCGGCTGGGCGAAGGTGCCGCGCAGCACCAGCTGCGCTTCGAGATCATCGATACCGGCATCGGCATCGACGACACACTGCAGGCACGCCTGTTCCAGTCCTTCAGCCAAGCCGACGCATCCACCACCCGCATCTACGGCGGCACCGGCCTGGGCCTGGCCATCTGCAAGCGCATCATCGACCTGATGCACGGGCAGATCGGCGTGCAGTCCACGCCTGGCCAGGGCGCTACGTTCTGGTTCGAGATCCCGCTGCTGAAGGTTCCTGGCGACCTGCCGGCGATGGCGCGCGCGCCAGCACCGCTGCTGCTGTTCAGTGCCGATGTAACGCTGCAGGCACGCATCGAGCGCATCGCGGCCCATCATGGCCTGCCGGTGCACGCCATGGCGCAGCTCGATGCCGTGGTCGAGCGCCTGCGCGCGGTGCCGAGGCCGGGGCAACCGGCGCCGGCCTGGCTGCTGGTCGATGCACGTGCGCGCCGCATCGGTGAAGCGACGCTGCAACAGGCGTTGGCCGAACGTGGCGAGGACGATGCCCTGCAGGTGCTGTGGCTGCAGGACGATACCCTTCCGGCACGCCCGCGCCAGCGGCAGTTACCCTCGCATTTCGACGACGCTGCGCTGCATGCACTGCTGGCTGCACCGGTCGCGCATGCGCGCCCTGCCGCGCTGCTGGCCAACGCCGAACAGGGTCAGCCCACGCCCACGCTGCCGCCGTTGCACCTGCGCGTGCTGCTGGTGGAAGACAACACGGTCAACCGGATGGTGGCCGAGCATCTGTTGCGCGTACTCCAGTGCGAGGTGCGCAATGCCGCCGATGGCGAGCAGGCGCTGGCCACCCTTCGCGAAGGCGGCGTGGACGTGGTGCTGATGGATTGCCAGATGCCGGTGCTGGACGGCTACACCGCCACGCGCCACTGGCGTGCGGAAGAAGCGGAAACCGGGCGCACGCGGTTGCCGATCATCGCGATGACGGCCAACGCCATGGCCGGTGATCGCGAGCGCTGCCTGCAGGCCGGCATGGACGACTACCTGTCCAAGCCGATCGCACGTGCCACGCTGCATGCGCTGTTGCAGCGCTGGGGTGGCGGGAAGGCTGCATCACCTGGACAGCCTTCGGTAGAGCCGAGCCATGCTCGGCTGACGGCCAATTGCAGTCGCACGCCATCAGCCGAGCATGGCTCGGCGCTACAGAATCCGGAAAAGCAGGTGGCGCCAGCACCGCAACCGGTACTGGACCGCGACGTGCTGGACGAACTGCACGCGGTAATCGGCGATACCGCCCTCCAGATCGTCTCGGTGTTCCTGGAGGATGCGCCGGCGATGGTGCAGCAGCTGCAGCAGGCCGCGCAGAACGGCGACGAGCCCCGCCTGCAGGCGGTCGCGCACAGCCTGAAATCATCAAGCGCGAACGTGGGGGCCTTGTCGCTGTCGGCGGTGGCGCAGCGGATCGAACATGAGGCCCGCAGCGGCAGCCTGCAGCGCCCCGCCGTAGCGGTAGCGCTGCTGGTTGCCGAATTCGCCCGTGCGCGCGTGGCACTGACGGGCTACCTGGCACAGCATCGCGCCGGCCAGGCCGGCTGAGTCACTCTTCCAGCTTGCTCAGCAGGTACTTCGGCTCGCCGATGCGCTCGATCAGGTCGAGCTGGGTTTCCAGCCAGTCGATGTGCTCTTCTTCCGAGTCGAGGATCTTCACGAACAGCTGGCGGCTGACGTAGTCACCCACCGAATCGGAATAGGCCACGGCCTCGCGCAGGGTGACCACGCCATCGCGTTCCAGCGACAGGTCGCACTGCAGGATCTCGGTCGGGTTCTCGCCGATGCGCAGCTTGCCCAGCGCCTGGAAGTTCGGCAGGCCTTCAAGGAACAGGATGCGGTCGGCGAGCATGTCGGCATGCTTCATCTCGTCGATCGATTCCTTGTACTCATGTTCGGCCAGTTCCTTGATGCCCCAGTTCTTCAGCATCTTGGCGTGCAGGAAGTACTGGTTGATCGCGGTCAGCTCGTTGTAGAGGACCTTGTTGAGGAATTCGATGACCTTGGTGTCGCCCTTCATGGGGATGCTCCTGCACGCTGAAAACGCAGGCACTTTAACGCCTTGCGTGCGGTCGTGAAGGAACGCGAATCGTGCGCATTGGCCTATGCGGCCACGCGTGAAGGATGCGGAAGCGCGGCGTCAACGCGCCGCGAAAGAGACGTCAGGCGACCTGGGCCAGACCGAGGACCGGCAGCGGCAGATCGTGGGTGGCACGTGCCTTGGACAGCAGGTCGCCTGCCATGTCCAGGCAGGAACCGCAGGTCGCGCCACAACCGGTACGCATGGTCAGCTCGGCCACCGTGCTGACGCCATGGCTGGCGGCTTCGCGGATCTGGTGGTCGGTGACTCCGTTGCAGATGCAGACGTACACAGGCGTGAACCGGGCTGACAGGCCAAGAGTGGCCTGTTGGCTATTTCAATGGAAACGAGAATGGTTGTCAATCAGAGACCTGAACCATTCTCGATACGGTTCAGAGTGCGATCGAATACAACAGGGCCAGCACCGGCGTACTGAAGAACATGGTCAGCCAGTGCAGGCCACCGCCTGCCGCCCTCAGGCGCAGCAGGTAGTCCGCCAGATACAGGGCACCGGCACAGTTCACCAGGATGAGGACCATGCCCAGCCCAAGCGGGATCGTTGCGCTGCCGCCAAGCACCACCACGCCCAACGCCATCCAGGGCAGGCTGGCCAGCCGGACAACCAGGCCCTGCTGGAAATACCCGGCGGGGACGCGTTGTGACGGATCGACCCGCGGCCTGCGCGGCCTCCCCATCAAACCGCCCCCGGCTCACCCTTGGCCTTGCGCGGCCAGTAGCCACCGCGCTTGGGCGTGCGCTTGCGGGGCCTGTCGTGGCCGGCAGCGTGACCCGGCATCCAGGCCTCCGCAGCGCTCTTGGGCATGGCGGTGACGCCCTGCCCGGCCACCCCGCGCGCCAACGGCGCCAGATGTCGCAGAGCGCGCGCATAGACGCCACGCTTGAACATCACCACGTGCTCCACCGGGTACCAGAAGTCCACCCAGCGCCAGTGGTCGAACTCGGGCGAATCGGTATGGTCCAGCTGCACATGCGATTCGTCGCCGGTCAGGCGCAGCAGGAACCAGACCTGCTTCTGGCCGATGCAGACCTGCCGCTCATTGCGGCGGATGGCCCGCGCCGGCAGCTTGTAGCGCAGCCAGCCGGGCGTCGCCCCGAGCACTTCCACGTGCTCAGGCAGCAGGCCGGTCTCTTCCTGCAGTTCACGATACATGGCCTCGACAGGCGTCTCGTCGGTGTTCATGCCACCCTGCGGGAACTGCCAGCCGTCCCGGCGCACACGTCGTGCCCAGAACACCTGGCCGTCCTGCCGCATCAGCACAATGCCGACGTTCGGTCGATAGCCGTCCGGATCGATCACGATGCGGACTCCTAAGAAAATCTACTGGTCGGGACTATCCCATGCCCTCTGTCGACCCACAAGCACGACACAAAAGTGTTGACAGGGTCGATACACATCCGCAGAATAGCGGGCTCACCAAGGCTATGTAGCTCAGCCGGTTAGAGCACAGCACTCATAATGCTGGGGTCGGTGGTTCGAGTCCACCCATAGCCACCACACTGAAAATCAAGTTGTTTTTCAGTGTGAAAAGTGAGAAAATAGTTGCACATTTTGCCCCGTCGCCAAGCGGTAAGGCACCTGACTCTGACTCAGGCATTCGGTGGTTCGAATCCATCCGGGGCAGCCAAATTAAAAGCAAAAGGCCAGATCGAAAGATCTGGCCTTTTGCTTTTAATTTGGTCGCGCATTCCACCTGATCCCCGCGCCTGTCGGCGCACCCCCTTGAACATCAAGGGGGCTCTCCTCCAGAGAGGGGTCCGGGGTCGGATCCTTTTTCAGAGAAAAGGGCTCCACTCCCCTTCTGACATGTGAAGCCACGGGTAGTACCGACCGCTGGCCGGCAACCCGGGAATGCATGACCCCGAAACGACAAAAGCCCGGCCGAAGCCGGGCTTTTGCTTTTCCATCCAGCGGGCTCCCGAAGGAGCCCAACCAGGCGCGGTAGATCAGCGCTTGGAGAACTGGGTGGCGCGGCGGGCCTTGTGCAGACCGACCTTCTTACGCTCGACTTCACGGGCGTCACGGGTCATGAAGCCGGCCTTGCGCAGCTCGGACTTCAGGGTTTCGTCGTACTCGACCAGAGCACGGGCGATGCCCAGACGGATCGCACCGGCCTGGCCGGTGGTGCCGCCGCCAGCGGCGGTGACCAGGATGTCGAAGCTTTCGGTGTTCTTGGTCAGCTCGAGCGGCTGGCGCACGATCATGCGCGCAGTCTCACGACCGAAGAACTCGTCCAGCGGACGGCCGTTGACGGTGATGTTGCCCGAACCCTTGCGCAGGAACACGCGAGCGGTGGAGGACTTGCGGCGGCCAGTGCCGTAGTTTTGAGTGATAGCCATGATTAGATATCCAGAACCTGCGGCTGCTGTGCGGCGTGCGGATGCTCAGTGCCGGCGTAGACCTTGAGCTTGCGGTACATCTGGCGACCCAGCGGGCCCTTCGGCAGCATGCCCTTCACGGCGATCTCGATCACGCGCTCCGGGTGGCGCTCCAGCGCCTGTGCCAGGGATTCGGTCTTCAGGTTGCCGATGTAACCGGTGAAACGGTGATACATCTTGTCCTGCAGCTTCTTGCCGGTGACGGCAATCTTTTCTGCATTGATGACGACCAGGTAGTCGCCGGTATCAACGTGGGGGGTGTAGACCGGCTTGTGCTTGCCGCGCAGACGGCGGGCCAGCTCGGTGGCGAGACGGCCCAGGGTCTTGCCCTCGGCGTCGACGAGGTACCAGTCGCGCTGGACGGTCTCGTTCTTGGCAGTGAAAGTGCTCATGAAGAACTCTAGGTTAGGTCGGGCTCATTGCGGCGAAAGGCTCACCGGAACTCTGCCACGCGTTGTGAAAAGGTGAAGCGTAAGAGGCGGGATTGTACGCAGGTCAGACCCCCGTTGCAAGCCGACCCCTGACCGGGTTGGCAGGGGGACGGGGCCGGGCGAGAATCGCGGGGTCTTCCGCCCCACCGTGTACCGCCATGACCGTGCTCCGCCAGATCACCCCGCTGGACCACCTGCTGACCGAGGCGCAGCGCGCCCTGGACACGGTGTTCGGCAACCCGCCGGCGGCCCGTCCCTACCCGGCTGCGGACACCGACGAGCCGGGCATGGACAGCACTGAACGCCGCCATGCGGCCGGGCTGATGCGGATCAACCATGTCGGCGAGGTCTGCGCGCAGGGCCTGTACTTCGGCCAGGCCGCCGTGGCCCGCGACCCGGCCACGCGTGAACACCTGCTGGAAGCGGCCCAGGAAGAGACCGACCACCTGGCCTGGTGCGCCACCCGCCTGGGCGAACTGGACAGCCGTCCGAGCCTGTTCAACCCGCTCTGGTATGCCGGCAGCTACACCATCGGCACCCTGGCCGGGCTGCGTGGCGACGGCTGGAACCTGGGTTTCGTGGTCGAAACCGAGCGCCAGGTGGAAGCCCATCTGGACGAGCACCTGGTCGACCTGCCGGCCAGCGACCTGCGCAGCCGCGCGGTCATCCAGGTGATGAAGGAAGACGAGGCCCGCCATGCGGAGCACGCCGAGCAGGCCGGCGCACGCCGCCTGCCGTTCCCGATCCCGGGCGCGATGGCGCTGGCCTCCAGGGTGATGAAGACCATCGCCTACCGCATCTGAAGGGTTTGCCCGCACCAACGGCGTGGGCCTACCAAGAGGTGCGGCGGGGCCTGACGGTGGGGCCCGACCGTTGGTCGGGCCATCAATCAGTTCGGCGACACCAGCTTCAGGCCGATCACACCGGCCACGATCAGGCCCACGCAGGCCAGGCGGGCCGGCGATGCGCTGTCGTTGAACAGGTAGATGCCCAGCACCGCCACGCCCATGGCGCCGATACCGGTCCAGATCGCGTAGGCCGTGCCGACCGGGATGCTCTTCATCGCCTGGCTCATCAGGTACAGGCTGATCAGCGCGGACACGACCGTGGCAGCAGTGGGAAGGGGTTTGCTGAAGCCTTCGGAGTACTTCATCCCGAGGGCGAAACCGATCTCGAACAGGCCGGCCAGCAGCAGGTAGATCCAGGGCATGGGTGGGGGCTCCTTACCTTTTTTGAGAAAAACGAAACGGCCCGGTGTTTTCACACCGGGCCGTGGTTCGGTACATCACCGTGGAACCACGTCGCTTGCGCGACACCAGTTCCACGGGGCGGGTCGTCCCGCCTGGGCGGCGATGCCTGCCGGCATCGCGCATGGGGCTTACTCGGACAGGTTCCGGCCGTGGAACAGCTCTTCGATCTCGCGCTTAAGCAGCGCTTCGATCTTCATGCGTTCCTTGAACGACAGGTTCTTGGCCTTTTCCTCGAACAGGTACTGGTCCAGGTCGAAGTCCTTCAGGTGCATCTTCGTGTGGAAGATGTTTTCCTGGTAGACGTTGACGTCGAACATCTCGTAACGCGACTTGATGTTCTTGGCCAGGAAGTTCTGGATCGAGTTGATCTTGTGATCGATGTAGTGCTTCTTGCCCTTCACATCGCGGGTGAAGCCACGGACGCGGTAGTCCATGATCACGATGTCCGACTCGAGGCTTTCGATCAGGTAGTTCAACGCCTTCAACGGCGAAATGACGCCGCAGGTGGCCACGTCGATGTCGGCGCGGAAGGTGGCGATACCTTCCTGCGGGTGCGTTTCCGGATAGGTGTGCACGGTGATGTGCGACTTGTCCATGTGCGCGACCACGGCGTCGGAGATCAGCTCCTTGCCGGCCTGCTTCTTGTCGATCACCGGTTCTTCGGAGATCAGGATGGTCACCGAGGCACCCTGCGGGTCGTAGTCCTGGCGGGCCACGTTCAGGATGTTGGCGCCGATGATCTCGGCGACATCGGTCAAGATTTGAGTCAGCCTGTCGGCGTTGTACTCTTCATCGATGTATTCAATGTAACGCTGACGCTCCTCTTCGGTGCGCGCGTAACACACGTCATAGATGTTGAAGCTCAGCGCCTTGGTGAGGTTGTTGAAACCCTGCAGCCTCAGGCGAGGCAACGGCTTGACCACGGCGGTCGATTCCTGTGTAAGAAGGGAAAGGGGGAATTATGGGGCAAACCGTCCCCGGGGGGAACGTGAAGATCGCTCACATCTGGCACACTGTTTGCCCTTAACAATTGCGCTGGTTAAGCTCCGCTATCGACCCCGTGAATCCGTTCATGCGCAGAGGGAGCGCTCCTATCGTGTCAACCGTGCGCCTAGCTAGCAGTCCACTGGCCCTGGATATCGCCACAATCGATCGTTTCCTGGCGCACAGCCACAGGCGGCGATACCCCACCCGTACCGACGTCTTCCGACCCGGTGACCCGGCGGGAACCCTGTATTACGTCATCAGCGGCTCGGTTTCGATCATGGCCGAGGAAGATGACGATCGCGAGCTCGTGCTGGGCTACTTCGGTGCTGGCGAGTTCGTCGGCGAGATGGGCCTGTTCGTTGAATCGGACCGCCGCGAGGTGATCCTGCGGACCCGCACCGCCTGTGAGCTGGCCGAAATCAGCTACGAGCGCCTGCATCAGCTGTTCCTCGGCCCGCTGTCGGCCGATGCCCCGCGCCTGCTGTACGCGCTGGGCCAGCAGATCTCCAAGCGCCTGCTCGACACCAGCCGCAAGGCCAGCCGACTGGCATTCCTGGACGTCACCGACCGGATCGTGCGCACCCTGCACGACCTGGCGCAGGAACCGGAAGCAATGAGCCACCCGCAGGGCAGCCAGCTGCGCGTCTCGCGCCAGGAACTGGCGCGCCTGGTCGGCTGTTCGCGCGAAATGGCCGGCCGCGTGCTGAAGAAGTTGCAGACCGACGGCCTGCTGCATGCCCGCGGCAAGACCGTGGTGCTGTACGGCACCCGTTGACCGTTGAGCACCCGGTGGGTGCGGACCTTGGTCCGCACTCCTTCGCGCGCTAGGCTCGGGGCATGGAGCTGAGCAGCGAATTCTGGTGGTTCATCCTCATCGGCCTCGGCGCGCAGCTGGTCGACGGCGCGCTGGGCATGGCTTTCGGCCTGGTCTCATCGTCGGTGATGCTGAGCATGGGCCTGCCGCCGGCGCAGGTCAGCGCCAGCATCCACACCGCGGAAGTGTTCACCACCGGCGCCTCGGGTGTGTCGCACCTCGCCGCCGGGAATGTCGATAAACGCCTGTTCCTGCGCCTGGCCCTGCCCGGCGCGGTGGGCGGCGCGGTGGGCGCCTACGTGCTCACCCAGATCCCGGGCGAGATCATCCGGCCACTGATCTACCTGTACCTGCTGGTGCTGGCGATCATCATCCTGGCCCGCGCGGCCGGACGCTGGATGCCCAAGGGCGAAATCCGCCGGGTACCGGTGCTGGGCTTCTTCGCGGGCCTGCTCGACGCCAGCGGCGGTGGCGGCTGGGGGCCGATCGCCACGTCCACCCTGCTCGCTCGTGGTGGCCAGGCGCGCACCACCATCGGTACGGTCAATGCGGCGGAGTTCGTGGTCACGCTGACGGTGTCGGCGACCTTCCTGCTGTCGATGGGGGTGCAGCACCTGCAGATCGTCGCCGGCCTGCTGATCGGCGGCATGATGGCCGCGCCGGTGGCGGCGATCCTGGTCAAGCGGGTGAAGGAGCGCTGGGTGCTGGTGGCCGTTGGCGTGCTGGTGCTGGGCATCAGCCTGTTCCAGATCGGCCACGCGGTGTACGGGCACCTGTATCGCTGAGGCATTCCCTGTAGAGCCGGGCCATGCTCGGCTGATCGCGCACGGATACCGCAACGAAGAGCAGCCGAGCATGGCTCGGCTCTACAACAGGCCCGGATCAGGCCTTGTCGCCACCACGGTCCACGCAGCCCCAGTTGAGGATGCGGGTGCCGGCCGGCAGCACGCGGCGGAAGAAGTCCACCCTGCCCGGCTTCGGGTTCACCACCACCGGCGCCTTGGCCGCCAGCAGCAATGGCAGGTCGGCGGTGCTGTCGGAGTAGGCGATATCGATATCGCCGTAGCCGCGCTCGCGCAGCATGCGCATCTTCTCTTCGTTGTGGCAGTGGCGGGTCGGGCCGACGCCGCCCAGCCGTGGGCCAACCTCGGTGCCGATCACCGGTACGTCCTGGTGGGCGACGAAAGCCAGGATCGCCCGTGCCAGCTCTGGCGGCGCGCCGGTGGCAACCACCACGCGGTCGCCCTTGGCGCGGTGCGCGGCGAACACCTCCAGCGCCTGCGGCAGCAGCTTGGCGCGCATCTGCGCCTCATTGCGCAGCACATAGGCGTCGATGACCTTGTTGAAGTCGCGCGCACGGTGCAGGCCGAAGCTGCCGATCCACACATAGACCGAAATACCGGCACGACGGGTCGGCAGCAGCGCCACCATCGGCCCGGCGATCGGCGTGACCAGCAGCGCCGCCAGCATCCGCAACGGGTTGCGCTTGATCAGCGAGGCGAACAGGTGGGTGCCCGAATCGCCGTCGTAGAGGGTGTGGTCGAAATCGAAGACCACCAGCGGCGCATCGTCGCGCGGCGTCGGATAGTGCGTTTTCATGCCGCGAAGAATAGCTGACGCAGGCCCTCGCCCGGCTCTTCCACGCGCATGAAGGCCTCGCCGACCAGGAACGCATGGATGCCGGCATCGCGCATCAGCGCCACGTCCTGTGGGCCCAGGATGCCGCTCTCGGTCACCAGCAGGCGGTCACGCGGCACCGCCTTCTGCATGTCCAGCGTGGTCTGCAGCGACACTTCGAAGGTGCGCAGGTTGCGGTTGTTGATGCCGATCATCGGTGCCGGCACCTGCAGCGCACGCTCCAGTTCGTCGATGTCATGCACTTCCACCAGCACGTCCATGCCCAGCGACAGTGCCAGTTCGGACAGGGTGGCCAGCTGGGTGTCGTCCAGCGCGGCGACGATCAGCAGGATGCAGTCGGCGCCCAGCACGCGCGCCTCGTACACCTGGTAGGCGTCAATCACGAAGTCCTTGCGCAGCACCGGCAGCGTGCAGGCCTCGCGGGCCTGCTGCAGGTAGACGTCGGCACCCTGGAAGAAATCCACGTCGGTCAGCACCGACAGGCAACTGGCGCCACCGAACTCGTAGCTGACGGCGATATCGGCCGGGCGGAAATCCGGGCGGATCACGCCCTTGGACGGGCTGGCCTTCTTCACCTCGGCGATGACCGCGGGGTCGCCATTGGCCACGGCCGCCTGCAGGGCGCGCACGAAGCCACGTACCGGCGGGGCGCTGTCCACGGCGGCCTGAAGCGCCTCGAGCGGGCGCTGGGCGCGGCGCTGGGCCACTTCTTCGGCCTTGCGGGCCAGGATCGTCTGCAGGATGTCGCTCATCGTCGTCGGTTCGGTGCGGGGGCGGTGAGGACGGCCATTATCGGCCATCAAAAGGGTCAGGCTGAACCGCGCGCTCAGGCAACCAGCGCGCGGGTGGTCTCCACATACTGCTGCAGGCGCTGGCGGGCGCTGCCGTTGGCGATGGCTGCACGGGCACGGGCCAGGCCATCGCCGATGTCGCTGGCCACGCCGGCCACGTACAGCGCGGCGCCGGCATTCAGCGCCACGATGTCCAGTGCCGGTCCCTGCTGGTTGTCCAGCACGGCGCGCAGCATGGCGATGGACTGCTCCGGGCCGTCCACGCGCAGGTTGCGGCTGGCCGACATGGCGATGCCGAAGTCTTCCGGGTGGATCTCGTACTCGCGCACCTTGCCGTCGCGCAGCTCGCCCACCAGGGTGCCGGCGCCCAGCGAGATCTCGTCCATGTTGTCGCGGCCCCAGACCACCATGGCGCGCTCGGTGCCCAGCTCGCGCAGCACGCGCGCCTGGATGCCCACCAGATCGGGGTGGAACACGCCCATCAGCACCGACGGCGCGCTGGCCGGGTTGGTCAGCGGGCCGAGGATGTTGAAGATGGTGCGCACGCCCATCTCGCGGCGGACCGGCGCGACCACCTTCATCGACGGATGGTGGATCGGCGCGAACATGAAGCCGATGCCGGTCTGCTCGATGGCCGCGGCCACCTGGGCCGGCTGCAGTTCGATGGCGGCACCCAGTGCTTCGACCGCATCGGCGCTGCCGGACTTGGACGACACGCTGCGGTTGCCATGCTTGGCCACGCGCGCGCCGGCTGCGGCCGCCACGAACATCGCGCAGGTGGAGATGTTGAAGGTATGCGAGCCATCGCCACCGGTACCGACGATGTCGACCAGGTGGGTGGTATCGGCCACCGGCACCGCCAGCGCGAATTCGCGCATGACCGTGGCCGCGGCCGCGATCTCGTCGATGGTTTCCTTCTTCACCCGCAGGCCGGTGAGGATGGCGGCGGTCATCATCGGCGAGACATCGCCGCGCATGATCTGCCGCATCAGGTCGACCATTTCGTCGAAGAAGATTTCGCGGTGCTCGATGGTGCGTTGCAGGGCTTCCTGGGGGGAAAAGCTCATGGGAATGCTCCTTGGATCAGGCCGCCGGACGCTGCAGGAAATTGCGCAGCAGGGCGTGGCCGTGTTCGGTGAGGATGGATTCGGGGTGGAACTGCACGCCCTCCACCGGGAACTGGCGGTGACGCAGGCCCATGATCTCTTCGATCGAGCCGTCCTCGTTCTCGGTCCAGGCGGTCACTTCCAGCACATCGGGCAGGCTGTGCTTGTCCACCACAAGCGAGTGGTAGCGGGTGGCCTGGTAACGATCCGGCAGGCCGGCGAACACGCCCTTGCCTTCATGGCGGATGGGCGAGGTCTTGCCGTGCATGATGTTGCCCGCGCGGATGACCGTGCCACCGTAGACCTGGCCGATGCCCTGGTGGCCCAGGCACACGCCGAGGATCGGCGTGGTCGGGCCCAGGCGCTGGATCAATTCCAGCGACACGCCCGCTTCGTTGGGCGTGCACGGGCCAGGCGAGATGACGATGCGCTCGGGCTTCTGCGCGGCGATCTCGTCCACGCTCATCGCATCGTTGCGCACCACCTTCACTTCGGCGCCCAGCGTCTGCAGGTACTGCACGAGGTTGTAGGTGAAGCTGTCGTAGTTGTCGATCATCCACAACATGGTCAGGTTCCGTCGCTTATCAGGAAAATGGCGTATACGTTTTCGGTGTAGGTGATGGGGCCGGCTTCAATGGACTCCGGTGCACCGGGCGCAGGTGCCGAGGCCGGTGCATAGCTGCCGGTCACCGAGATCCTGTCCAGATACTCACCATCCTCGCCCGGCTGCGGCCATTGCCCGGCCTGGATGCCGTAGGCGAAGTCCGGCGCCACGTCGGAGATGCTGTACAGGCCACGCACTTTCGTTCCATAGGCCTTGGCCAGGCCCTGCGCGGACTCGCGGGTCTTGGCCGCTGCTTCGCCCTTGAGTTCGCGTCGCAGCGCCACTTCGCCCGAGTAGGTCGGGGCCACGCTGCTGACCTGCACGTTCTCGTTGGCCTTCAGCGCACCCAGCACGTCCTGCATCGCCTTCACGCTGGCGAAGCTGGCACGCAGCTGGCGCGACACGCGGGTGCCGATGAAGACCTGCCGGTTCTGCTCATAGCGCGTCGCCGGACCGATACGCAGGTTGTCCGCGCGCACGCTGCCTTCCACCGCCTTGTGCTGCTTGAACAGCGCCAGCACGCGCGCGACGTTGTCCTGCACGCGGTGGCGCGCGGCGTCGGCATCCATGTCGGTCTCTTCGATGTTCAACTGCAGGCCGAACCGGTCCGGCATCACCACGCGGCGCGCCTCGCCCTTCACCAGCAGGTGCGGCTGCGAAGGAATGGTATTGGCCTGCGCCCACGCAGACGGGGCCATCGTGGCCAGCAGTGACGACCACAGCAATGCGCTCAGCAGCTTCATGCGGTACTCCTTGTCTTGAATGGGAACAGCAGGAGGTGCCGCGGCGCAGGCCACGGCACGGAAAGGCTCACAGGCCCTTGGCGGCCTGGGCGACGGCGCGGAACAGCGCGCGGCCCTTGTTCATCGTCTCGTCCCATTCCTTGTCCGGGTCCGAGTCGTAGACGATGCCGGCGCCGGCCTGCACGTACAGGCGGCCATCCTTGATCACCGCGGTGCGGATCGCGATCGCGGTATCGGCATCGCCGTGCCAGCCGATGTAGCCGATGCTGCCGGCATAGACATTGCGCTTGATCGGTTCCAGCTCGCGGATCACCTCCAGCGCGCGGATCTTCGGCGCGCCGCTGACCGTGCCGGCCGGGAAGGTGGCGCGCAGCACATCGGCATAGCTCAGCCCCGGCTGCAGCTGCCCGGTCACTTCGCTGACGATGTGCATGACGTGGCTGTAGCGTTCGATCACGAACTGCTCGCCCACTTCCACGGTGCCGGCCTTGGACACGCGACCGGCATCGTTGCGGCCGAGGTCGATCAGCATCAGGTGCTCGGCGCGTTCCTTCGGATCGGCCAGCAGTTCGGCTTCCAGCGCCAGATCCTGCTCGACGGTGGCACCGCGCGGACGGGTACCGGCGATCGGGCGCACGGTGACTTCGCCATCCTGCAGACGCACCAGGATTTCCGGCGACGAGCCGACCACCTGCAGGTCGCCGACATCCAGGAAGTACATGTACGGCGACGGGTTCAGTGCACGCAGCGCGCGGTACACATCCACCGGGCGCGCCTTGAACGGCACGCTCAGGCGCTGGCTGAGCACCACCTGGAAGATGTCACCGGCGCGGATGTATTCCTTGCTGCGCTGGACCGCATCGACGAAGCCTTCGCGGGTAAAACCGGAGACGAAATCGGACTCGTCCAGCACATCACTGTTGAGCGGGGCGGGATAACCGGCGCCCGGTGCGCGCAGCTTGGCGGTCAGTGCATCCAGGCGGGCCTGGGCCTGCTCGAAGGCGCCCTCGACCCGGGGGTCGGCATGCACGATCAGGTACAGCCGGCCCTTGAGATTGTCGAACACCGCCAGCTCATTGGAATCCAGCAGCAGGATGTCCGGGGTGCCAAGTTCATCACGGCCGGCCGGCGGCGCCAGGCGCGGTTCGATGTAGCCGATGCATTCGAAACCGAACCAGCCGACCAGGCCACCGGTGAAGCCCGGCAGGCCGTCCAGCTTGGGCACCGAGTGAGCGCTGCGCAGCGCCTCGACCTCGGCGAACGGGTCGGCCACCTCGCGGGTTTCCACCACCTGGCCGTCTTCGCGCACGGTCAGCGTATGGCCGTGGAAGGCGTACACGCGGCGCGCCGGCAGGCCGATGATCGAGTAACGACCAAAGCGCTCGCCGCCTTCGACGGATTCAAACAGGTAGGTATTGGGGCCGTCGGCGAGCTTCAGATAGACCGAAAGCGGCGTGTCCAGGTCGGACAGCACTTCACGGACGACGGGAATATGGGTGTGGCCTTCAGCGGCCTGCTGCTGAAACTGAGCGTGCGAGTTCAAGACGACTTTCCTTCCGGGACACAGCGTTATGGGGGCGGACGACGGCAACGGGCCACCATCGCCACCAACGGCGTGCGGAAGAAAGGGTATGCGGGGTCGTCAGGCTGGACACCCCTTGACTGTATCGCAGCCGGGGCGGGAGGGGAACCCCGCCGCCGCGGCGCGGTTCATTCGGCCATTAGCCCATCCGCCGGGCGTTCTCCTGGGCCTCCAGCCCCTGTTGCTGGGCCAGTCCAGCCGCCGTCGCCTGTTCGCGACCGGTGTTCAGGGCGTCAACCTGCGCCGTGCTCACGGCCAGCGGCTGGGCCATGCCGGCCGCCACGTCCACGTGCGCATGTCGGCGGTGGGCCGCCTGCAGATCCGGGGTGTCGACCGCGAATGCCCGCGTGCGGTCGTCACTGAGCAGCACATGGGAAATGGCCTGCAGCCCATCGCGCTTGGCCTGCGCAGCCAACGCCCCGGCCAGCTGGTCGCTCTGCAGGTTCGGGATGCGGCCATGTGCCACATCGAGGCCGTGCACGCCGGTCTGCGCGCCCTTGAACAGATGGAAGTCGATGTGCCCCGGATCGTTCAGCGCTGGCATCTTCGCGGCCCCCTCCTGCAGCTGCGCATGCGGCCGTCCAAGCAGCTTGCGCGCGGCCGCCTCCTGGCTCGCGATTGCCGCGTCGAGACTGGGGTTCATCGTCTCGCTCATGCCATGCCGGTCCACCGACTCCCCCATGGTCGCACTGCCGCGCCCGATCACCCACGACGTCTTGGCAAGGTTGACCAGGTTCTGCGGCAATGCCGGCGTGGGCAGGTGCGTGGCAATGCCCTTGTTGGCCATCGCACCCAGCCCGACGGTGCCGGCCAGCACGGCCGGCGCCTGCGAGGTCAGCCCGGTGATCTGATGGCTGCTCCAGTTCATGCCCATGTGGAAAGTCGCGCCGTACACGGCATAGCCATTGCGCAGCCCATTGGCCACGCCATGCACGCCCTGCTGCAGCTGGCCGCCCAGATGATGGCCGCCGGCGCGGATGCGGCCGGCATCCGCCGCTGCTTCACGGGTGGCTTCACGGGCCTTGGTTTCGTGTTGATTGCGGGCCGCGTCACCGTGCTCGCGCATCTGCCTGGCCATGTCGTCGGCACCGAGCGCACCCAGCACGCTGGCCCCGATGTTCCAGCCGTAACTGCCCTTGGCCTGCACGCGGTGGCTGACCGATTCGACCAGACCCTGCAGCTCGCGTCCCTTGGCAATGACCGTCGCGCCGCCTTCGATGCCGACCCGCATGCTCTTTCCACCGTAGTCGACCACGGTGCCGATCGCATTTCCCTGCAGGGTCGACGCACGTTCGACGGCCACGCCGGACAGGCTCATGCCCCGGCCCGCCAGCGCGCCGACCTGCTCGACATGTTCACCGGCAATCCGTCCGGCACGCATGCCACGCGCACCTGCGATCAGCACCTCGGCCAACGGGCCACCGTATTCGGCAAGCTGGCTTGGCGCTTCTCGATGGCGGCGGTCCACCACCTTTCCGTTCACTTCGGTCTTGGCGTCCAGCAACAGTTCCATCCTGCCCGCGGCCACCGGAACATTGCGCAATGCCTCCGCCCCGGATTTCGACGCCAGCTGGTCAACCAGCTGGGCGGTGGCCGTCTGCGCAACGGCCGGCATCATCTCCTGCAGCTTGCGGGTAACCATCTGCTGCACGCCGGGCTGGCGCAGCAGCTGGCTGGTCTCGCTGGCCAGCAGGCCAAAGCCCTGCCGGTGATGCTCGTTGAGCCGCTTCAATCCGTTCTGCACATCGTTGAGCACTTCACCGAGGTCTGGTAGGTGTGCACCGTGTCGCGCGTGTTGAACACCGGCAATCCGTGGGATTTCGCGTAGCGATCGGCGGTGGCCGGATGCAGGCCCGCCGAATTGAAGGTGGTCGCACGTACACCGGTCACCGCCGAAGCGGCAGAGGCCATGCCGCCGCCAAGCGAATGACCGGCGAGTTCAAAGTGGGTACCGGAGGTCTTCAAGCGACTCGCCAGTGCCATGGCCCGATCGTAGTAGTCACTCTGCATGCCCACGCCCTGGCGTCCGTTGTTGAGGAAATCCTCGCCTCCGGACTCACGCCGCCCGCCTTTCGCCCGGGGATCGATGATTTCGCCCGTGGATCCCTTGAACACCAGCACCGGCTTGGCGTCATCACCGAACACCCTTTTGTCCGGAATGTAGATCTCTGCGCGGAAACCCGAGTCGTTCGGCCGCATCAGCTTCTTCAGGTCGGCTGCCCCCAGGCTGATGCCCGCTGCTTTGAGCGTGTCCGGGTCGGTCACGGCACTGGCTCGCGTCCACCCGACCGGCGGCTCTCCTTTGCCCTTTGCCGAGGCATACACATCATCAGCAAGCGAACCCAGCTCGCGGGCGTGATAGGTCTCGCGCAAGCGCGCCGCTTCGGTGGCGTGTCCACCGCCCTGCAGTTGCTCGACCAGGTGCTGCTGCGCCTGGACGCTCCTGGCGCGGGCCTGCAGCAGGCGTTCCTGCTGCTCGGGATCGTGACCGCTCATGGCAGACTCCATTGCTCAGCAGTGAAGACGTGGTCATCCAGGACCTGCTGGAATGACCACGGCCAACGCTATCATCCCCCGAACGCGTCCATGTCAAGGAATCACATGCACCGTCACCCTCACAGTTCCTTTACGCCATTCTCCTGGCTGGCGCTGATGCTGCTGATACTGCTGAGCGCCTGCGCGCGCACGTCTTCACATGGCGCGGAGCGCTATTTCGAAGGCAAGGCCCTGGAGCTGGCCATTGCCGCCGAACAGGGTGATGCGGCGACGATCACGCGCCTGATCAAGACCGAAGGCGTGAACCCCGACAAGGAGTTCTCGAAGCAGGATGGCATTCCGCTCATCGCGTGGCCGTTGCGCGCGCGGAACCTGGAAGGCCTGCGCGCGATGCTCGACAACGGCGCCAATCCGAATGCACGGCGTATTGAAACGCTGGACGGCGAGACGTTCCGCCACAACAACGCCATGGTCTATGCCGCGAAGATGGACGATCCGCGCTACCTGGCCCTCCTGCTGGATCATGGCGGCGACCCGGACACGCGCACCTCCAATACCGAAACGCTGCTGTTCCAGGCCTTCATTTCCGGCAACCTGTGGAAGAACATCCAGCTGCTGGTGGAGCGAGGCGCACACGTCAACGAATCCAACATCGGCCAGGCCGATACGGTCCTGAGCTGGTACACCGGCCGTGGCGGCTTCGAGCAGGCCTACTGGCTGCTTGAACATGGTGCGGACCCCACGATTGCATCGCCGTCATCGGCGCAACCGGGCGCGCCCGATCGGATGGCCATGGTCGAAGCGATCTACTGGGAAATCACCACACCGGACCTGCTGCCGTGGCAGAAGAAGTGCCAGCAGTGGCTGATCGATCACGGCATTGCCCGGCCGCCGCTGCCGCAGTACATCCGCGAGAAGCGTGAAGCATTCGGGTTCCCGGCGAAGGAGCAGGACATACCGCCGTTGTAGGACTTCCGGTGCGGCTCAGCGCGGCTCGGACAACAGTGCACAGCCCACGGGCAGGTGCATCCGCACCCTGCCCGGCACGCACGCGATGCGGAACTGGCGCGCCTGTACCGGTTCACCGTCCAGGTTGAGCGTCAGCGGGCGCTCGGACTCCACCTGCAACCATGGCAGCCGCGCGCGCGTTGCCAGCTGTTCCAGCGCGGCCTGGGTGCCGGACTTCAGCATCTGGCCGAGCGTGGCGGTGACTTCCCCCTCCAGCTCCGGAAGCACCGTCACGTCCAGCTGCCCATCATCGATCAGTGCCTGCGGGCACAATTGCTGGCCACCGCCGGCCTGGCGGCCATTGCCGATGCCGAGCGCGATGAAGTCGCCTTCCCACGCGAAGTCCGGGCCGGACAGCCGCGCGGTGATCGGCTCGATGCGACCGAGCTTGGCGATGCCGGTGATCACGTAGGCCAGCCCGCCCAGCATCTTCTTCAAGCCGGCATCGGTCTCCACCGTTACCTGCGTGCCAAAACCACCGCTGGCAAGGTTGGCGCACCACCAGTGGGTGCCATCGGCGTCCACGCGCAGGAGATCGATCGCATGCGGCGTCGCCTGCCCGATCAAGCCGAAGGCCTCCTTCGGCTCGGTGGGAATGCCGGCAGCAGTCGCGAAGTCGTTGGCGGTCCCCATCGGAATCAGCGCCAGTGATGGCAGCGCATCCGCCGGTTCCTCACGGTGGGCCAGGGTCTCGGCCACCGCACTGAGCGTGCCATCGCCACCGGCGGCCACGATCACATCCACGCCGTGATCAATCGCCTCGGCCACGTAGCGCTCGGCATCACCGTCCTCCCAGGTCACCCGCACTTCCAGCTGCACACCCTGTCCGCGCCAGTGGCCGACGGCGTCGCGCAACTCATCGTTGCCAGCGGATTTGCCATTGAGGATCAGGCGCCAGCGCGGTGCGGCCATGTGGTGCTTCCAGGACGGGGGCGCACAGGCTAGCAATGCGCTGTTTGTCCGCGGTGAATGTCACGCAGATGTCATTCAGCAACCGGAGAATGGAAGGCCATAGCAGGGACGACGGATGGAGGCAGGATCAGCCTCCCACGCATGCAGCGAGGCCACGCCAGTGATTGGCGTGGCTTTTTTTTCGGCGTTCGCAGGGAGTGCGAACCAAGGTTCGCACCCACCTGGTTGCGGTTCGCCCCACCCGGTTGGTAGATCCACGCCATGCGTGGATGCATTTCGCTTCAACCGTTGGCGAAATCGTGCAGTGCCTGGCCCTGCAGCCGGTACACGGTCCACTCGTCCTGCGGCTTGGCGCCGGCGGCGGTGTAGAACTCGATGGCCGGGGTATTCCAGTCCAGCACCGACCATTCGAAGCGGCCGCAGCCTTCGGCCACGGCCTGCCGGGCGATGTATTTCAGCAGCGCCTTGCCTGCGCCGACGCCGCGCTTTTCCTGGCTGACGTACAGGTCTTCCAGGTAGATGCCCTTGCGGCCCAGCCAGGTGGAGTAGTTGTAGAAATACACCGCATAGCCGATGGCCTCACCGTCGGCTTCGCAGATCAACGCGCGTGCGGTCGCGTCGGCACCGAACAGGCTCTCGGCGATGCCGATCTCATCGGTCTGCACCGAATGCTCGGCCCTCTCGTAGATGGCCAGCTCACGGATGAAGTGCAGGATCAGGCCGGCATCGGCCACGGTGGCCGGACGGATGTTCAGGAGTGCCATGAGCAGAAGCAGGGGGACGGAGGGGATCAGGCGAGCTTAATCCCCTCCGTCCCCTTTTTGTCAGCGCGCCGCAGCGACGTTGGCGCGCATCTGCGCGATCACGTCCTGGTAGCTGGTCTTGGCGTTGAAGATGGCCGAGCCGGCGACGAAGGTGTCAGCGCCAGCGGCGGCGATCTCACCGATGTTGTCGGCCTTCACGCCACCGTCGATCTCCAGGCGGATGTCCTTGCCGCTGGCGTCGATCATCTTGCGCACCACGCGCAGCTTGTCCAGCGCCGAGGGGATGAAGGCCTGGCCACCGAAACCCGGGTTGACCGACATCAGCAGCACCAGGTCCAGGTCATCCAGCACCCAGTCGAGGATGTCCACCGGGGTGGCCGGATTGAGCACAATGCCCGGCTTGCAGCCCAGCGAGCGGATCAGCTGGATGGTGCGGTGCACGTGGCGACTGGCCTCCGGGTGGAAGCTGATGTAGGTGGCACCGGCTTCGGCGAAGTCCGGGATGATGCGGTCCACCGGCTCAACCATCAGGTGCACGTCGATCGGCGCGGTGACGCCGTGCTTGCGCAAGGCCTGGCAGACCATCGGGCCGATGGTCAGGTTCGGCACGTAGTGGTTGTCCATCACGTCGAAGTGGACCCAGTCCGCACCGGCGGCGAGGACGTTGTCGACTTCCTCGCCGAGGCGGGCGAAGTTGGCGGAGAGAATGGACGGGGCGATGAGGCAGTTGGACATGGCCGGGGCCTTCGGAACGGGGAAAGGATTCTCCCGCCCGCAGGCGGGACTGTCGGGTCAGCGCTTGCGCAGGGTCTTGATGCGGTCGTAGGCGGCGTTGATCCGCCGCGACTTCTGCTCGGCCTGCTGCTGCAGCTCGGGGGCGGCACCGCCCAGCTTGTCGGGGTGGTACTGCGAGATCAGCTTGCGATAGGCGCGCTCTACCTCGGCATCGGTGGCCTCGGAGGTCAGCCCCAGCTCCCGGTACGGGTTCTCCTTGTTCAGGCGGAACCAGTCCGAGTCGAAGGCATGGCCGATCAACAGGCCGACCACCGCGCCAAACAGCGGATTGGGCCGGAACAGCAGGGCGCCGGCGATGAATCCGAGCAGTTTTCCGTACCAGCGCATGGCGCTCCGGGGTCGACCGACGAAATGGACGCTCATTTTACGTCACAGCGGGCCCGGACGGCTTTACACTAGGCCGCCCGCTGGTCAGCGGGCCCGCCGGGTCCGTTGGGCAGCCGTATCGACAACGCCCCAGGAGTGCCCGTGCCAACCACGCTGTTGCAATCCGATCTCCCCGGCCTGCCCTTGCGCCATCGCGGCAAGGTGCGTGATGTGTTCGATATCCCGCGCGAGCGGCTGCCTGCAGGGACCCCGCCGGGCGACTACCTGCTGATGGTGGCCACCGATCGCCTGTCGGCGTTCGACGTGGTCCTGCCCGACCCGATCCCGGGCAAGGGCGAGATGCTCTGCCAGGTGTCCAACTTCTGGTTCGCCAAGACCGCGCACCTGATGCCCAACCACCTGACCGGCATCGACGTGGCCAGCGTGCTGCCCGAGGGCGTGGATCCGGCCCTGTACGCCAAGCGTGCGGTGGTCACCCGCAAGCTGAAGCCGGTGCCGGTGGAAGCGATCGCCCGCGGCTACCTGATCGGCAGCGGCTGGAAGGACTACCAGCGCACCGGGAAGGTCAGCGGCATCGACCTGCCCGATGGCCTGCGCCAGGCCGAGCAGCTGCCGGAGCCGATCTTCACCCCCTCGACCAAGGCCGCCGTCGGCGACCATGACGAGAACATCGATTTCGATGCGATGGTGAAGCAGGTCGGTGCGGACCTGGCCGAGCGCGTGCGCGACGCCACCCTGCGCATCTACAAGTTCGCCGCCGACTACGCCCGCGAGCGCGGCATCATCCTGGCCGATACCAAATTCGAGTTCGGTACCGACGCCGATGGCCGCCTGTACATCATGGACGAGATGCTGACGCCGGATTCCTCGCGTTACTGGCCGGCCGACGAGTACGAAGTGGGTACCAGCCCGCCGAGCTACGACAAGCAGTTCGTGCGCGATTACCTGGAGACGCTGGACTGGGGCAAGACCGCCCCGGGCCCGACCATCCCGGCCGAGATCATCGAGCGCACCCGCGCCAAGTACGCCGAGGCGCTGCAGCGCCTGGCCGGGATCAGCGTCGACTGACCCGCCTGCGCCCCCGGCCGGAAAGGCGGGGGCACTCTGAAGGGGTAGTGCCGGCCGCTGGCCGGCAACCTCGGCGAATCCGCAGCCAGGCATGGCCTGGCTCTACTGTCGGCTCTGGCGGGAGTATGCTGGCCGCATGCAGACATCCACCGAGCTTGCGCGGCCGATCGACCGCTATTTCGCCAGCTACTCCGACGACCACCGCAATGTGATCAACCAGCGCATCCACGTGGTGGCGGTACCGGCGATCCTGTGGTCGGTGGTGGCCCTGCTGTGGTGCCTGCCGCCGCTGATCACCTGGTTCCAGTACGGCATCTGGTCGGCGTTCGCGATGTTCAGCGCCTGGTGCTTCTACAACAAGCTGTCGCGCCCGCTGGGCATCGGCATGCTCATCCAGTTCTTCGTGTTCGGCTGCCTGTGCCGCCTGCTGGAAGCCGAAATCGGCCTGCAGGCCCTGCGCTGGCTGGCGGTGGGCGTGTTCGTGGTGGCCTGGATTGCGCAGTTCATCGGCCACACGTTCGAGGGCCGCAAGCCCAGCTTCCTGACTGACCTGACCTACCTGCTGATCGGCCCGGCCTGGGTGATGGCCAAGTTCTACCGCAAGCTCGACTGGCGCTATTGAACTGCGGGCGGCCGACGGCGGCCGTCGTTTCCTGAACGGGCAGATTCCGTCACCCGCACTCCATGACGGCCCTGCCAGCCTGCCCCGGTGACTCGCTCCCCACTTCCCGCCCGTCGACGGCAGCCCCTGTGCGACAGGGCCTGCGGTCTCCCTGCGTGGGCGTAGGGTGTCCCCGAGGGCAACCGGGGAAGGACTGCAGGAACGTGATGCTGCACCGCAGAAAAAATGAATCAGCGAACGTTACATGCAATTGATCGCTGTTCGATGGGTTTCGGCGACATTTCGCGGCCTGTTATCCTCCCTGACCTGCTCGTGAATCATGGATTCCCTGCATGCTCCCCAGCCTGCCCCTGCTGCTGGCCCTGCCGTTCCTGATGGCAGCGGCTGTTGCGGCCTTCCCCCGTAGTTCGCGCTCGACTGCTGCCTGGCTGGCGGCGCTGGCGCCGTTGGGCGGGCTGGCCATCCTCGGCTGGCTGACCCCGTCCGTACTCGGCGGCCAGGTGGTGCGGACGATGGTCCCTTGGCTGCCTCAGGTCGGCCTGGACTTCACCCTGCGCCTGGATGGGCTGGCCTGGATGTTCGCCGGGCTGGTGCTGGGCATCGGCGCGCTGGTGGTGCTGTATGCGCGCTACTACCTGAGCCAGCAGGACAACGCGCACCGCTTCTACTGCTACCTGCTGCTGTTCATGGGCGCCATGCTGGGCATGGTGCTGTCGGGCAACCTGCTGTTGCTGATGATCTTCTGGGAAATGACCAGCATCAGCTCGTTCCTGCTGATCGGCTTCTGGTCGCACCGCCAGGACGCCCGCGAAGGCGCGCGCATGGCGCTGGTGATCACCGGCGGCGGCGGCCTGGCCCTGCTCGGTGGCGTGCTGCTGATCGGCCGTATCGTCGGCAGCTTCGACCTGGACGTGGTACTGGCCGCCGGCGAGCAGATCCGCGCCAGCGCGCTGTACCCGTACGCGCTGTTCCTGGTGCTGGCCGGCATCTTCACCAAGAGCGCGCAGTTCCCGTTCCACTTCTGGCTGCCGCACGCGATGGCGGCGCCCACCCCGGTCTCGGCCTACCTGCACTCGGCCACCATGGTGAAGGCCGGTGTGTTCCTGCTGGCGCGCCTGCACCCGGCGCTGGCCGGCAGCGACCTGTTCTTCTATACGGTCAGCGGCATCGGCGCGCTGACCCTGCTGATCGGTGCCTGGAACGCGATCTTCCAGCACGACCTGAAGGGCCTGCTGGCCTATTCAACGATCTCGCACCTGGGCCTGATCACCCTGCTGTTCGGCCTGTCCACGCCGATGGCGGTGGTGGCCGGCGTGTTCCACATCCTCAACCACGCCACCTTCAAGGCCTCGCTGTTCATGGCCGCCGGCATCATCGACCACGAAACCGGCACCCGTGACATGCGCAAGCTCGGCGGCCTGCGTAAGCTGATGCCGTTCACCAGCGCGCTGGCAATCATCGCCTCGCTGGCGATGGCCGGCATCCCGCTGCTCAACGGCTTCCTGTCCAAGGAAATGCTGTTCGCCGAAGCGCTGACCGCCGGTGGCGGCCCGGGTGCGATGCGCACGGCGGTGTCGGTCGCCGCGCTGCTGGCCGGCGTGCTGGGCGTGGCCTACAGCCTGCGCTTCGTGCACGACACTTTCTTCGGCCCCGGCCCGCACGACCTGGACCGCGTGCCGCATGAACCGCCGCGCTGGATGAAGGTGCCGGTGGAACTGCTGGTGGTGATCTGCGTGGCGGTAGGCATCGCCCCGGCACTGACCGTGGCGCCGGTGCTGCATGCTGCTGCGGCCTCGATCCTCGGCAACGCCATGCCCGAGTACAGCCTGGCGGTGTGGCACGGTTTCAACCTGCCGCTGGCGATGAGCGCGATCGGCGTAGTCGGTGGCGTGGCGCTGTACTTCGGCCTGCGCAGGCTGATCAACCTGCACGGCGTGGAAACCCGCACCACCGGGCGCAACGTGTTCCATGCACAGCTGGATGCGATCTCCGCGCTGGCCATGCGCCTGACCAACGGCATCGCCAATGGCAGCCTGCAGCGCATGCTGCTGGGCCTGGTGCTGGTGGCCATCACCGTGGCCGCCGCGCCCTACATCGCCAACCCGGCCTCGCCGAACTGGACCAAACCGCAGCCGATCCCGCTGCTGGGCTGGGCGCTGTGGCTGGTGATGATGGCCTGTGCGGTGGCCACCCTGCGTGTCTACAAGCAGCGCCTGCTGGCGGTGCTGCTGGTGGGCGGTGTCGGCCTGATGGTGGCGCTGACCTTCGTGTTCCTGTCCGCGCCCGACCTGGCCCTCACCCAGCTGCTGGTGGAGATGGTGACCCTGGTGCTGATGCTGCTGGGCATGAACTACCTGCCCGCGCAGTCCGGACCGGAGCGGCCGCGCTGGCGCAAGCGGCGCGATGCGGTGATCGCCATCATCGCCGGTGCCGGGCTTGGCGCGCTGGCCTATTCGGCGATGACCCTGCCGCCCAACACCATGGCCGGCGAACTGCTCGCCCGTGCCCTGCCCGAGGCATATGGCCAGAACGTGGTCAACGTGATCCTGGTCGACTTCCGCGGCTTCGATACCTTTGGCGAGATCACCGTGTTCGGCATCGCTGCGCTGGTGGTGCACGCGCTGCTGCGGCGTACGCGGATGGCACCGGAGCAGATCATGCCCGGCCCGCCGATCAAGCTGCCGGTGCCGGCCGACCTGGCGCAGATCATGTTCCCGCTCACCCTGACCGTCTCGATCTTCCTGTTCCTGCGCGGCCACAACGCGCCGGGCGGTGGCTTCATCGCCGGCCTGGTGCTGGCGGTGCCGCTGCTGATCCAGTACGTGATCCAGGGCACCGCGTCGGTGGAATCGCGCTTCGGCTTCGACTACATCCGCTGTATCGGCATGGGCCTGCTGATCGCCCTGCTCAGCGGCAGTGCCTCGATGCTGTTCGGCGTACCGTTCCTGACCAGCGGGCACCTGGACCTGCACCTGCCGCTGATCGGCGACGTGCCGCTGGCAAGCGCGATCGGTTTCGACATCGGCGTCTACCTGGTGGTGTTCGGCGGCGCCATGCTGATGCTGTCGATGATGGGCACGATCAAGCCGTCGCGTACCCGCACTGCCCGCAAGGGTGAGATCGACCTGCAACGCCGTTCGGCCCGCACCGGGGAGATGCACTGATGGAACTGGCCCTGGCGACCGCGATCGGCGTGCTGACCGCCATCGGCATCTACCTGCTGCTGCGTGCGCGCAGCTTCGATGTGATCCTCGGCATGACCTTCCTGTCCTACGCCACCAACCTGCTGATCTTCGCCGGCGGCCGCGTGGTGCTGGGCAAGGCGCCGGTGCTGCAGGAAGGCGTGGACAGCCACCTGGGCAACTACACCGACCCGCTGCCACAGGCGCTGGTGCTGACCGCGATCGTGATCGCCTTCGCGATGACTGCGGTGAGCATCGTGCTGGCCATGCGCAGCCGCAGCGACAACCACAGCGACCACGTGGACGCCCACGAGCCCGACGACGACCTGCAGGATGAGCGCGTGCCGCCGCGCCAGGGCGAGGACCGCGCATGAACCACCTGGTGATCCTGCCGATCCTGATTCCCCTGCTGGGCGCTGCGCTGTCGCTGTTCGTCGAACACCGTCGCTACGGCCCGAGGGTGCAGCGCGCGGTGGCCTGGACCGCGCTGTCGGCGCTGGCCCTGGCGGTGGGCCTGCTGTTTGCCAGCACGGCCAGCGGTGACATCAACGTCTACCTGCTGGGAGACTGGCCATCGCGGCTGGGCATCGCGCTGGTGGCCGACCGGCTGTCGGCGTGGATGCTGCTGACCACCCTGCTGCTGGCCATTCCCTGCCTGCTGCATGCCTGCTCGGGCTGGGACCGCCGCGCACCGCACTTCCATGCACTGTTCCAGTTCCAGCTGGTGGGCCTCAACGGTGCGTTCCTGACCGGCGACATCTTCAACCTGTTCGTGTTCTTCGAGGTGATGCTGATCGCCTCCTACGGCCTGCTGCTCAGCGGTGGCCGCGGCCTGCGCATGCGCATCGGCCTGCACTACGTGGTGTTCAACGTCACCGCCTCGACCCTGTTCCTGATCGCGCTGGGCCTGCTGTACGCCTCACTGGGTTCGCTGAACATGGCCGAGCTGTCGCAGCGCATCGCCGAAGTGCCGCCGGCGCAGCTGACCCTGGTGAAGGCGACGATGGGCCTGTTGCTGCTGGTGTTCTGCGCCAAGGCTGCGCTGATGCCGCTGTACCTGTGGCTGCCGGAAGCGTATTCGCGCGCACCGGCCGCCGTGGCCGCGCTGTTCGCGATCATGACCAAGGTCGGCCTGTACTCGGTGCTGCGCATCCAGATGCTGTGGTTCGGCGACGATGCCGGCGCGATGACCGGCTATGGCCGCGACTGGCTGCTGTGGGCCGGCGTGGCAACGCTGGTGCTCGGTGGCCTGGGTGCGCTGGCCGCAACCCGCCTGCGCGTGCTGATCTCCTACCTGGTGATCGTGTCGGCAGCCACGCTGTTCATCGCCTTCTCGGTAGGCACGCCGCAGGTGCTGTCAGCCGGCCTGTACTACTTGCCACACAGCAGCTTCGTCGCCGCCGCGCTGTTCCTGATTGCCGACCTGATCCGCCGCCGACGTGGTGGCGCCAGCGACCGCAAGGAAGTGGTGGCACCGATGCCGGGCAAGGAAACCCCAGCGGTGCTGTTCCTGATCGGCGCGGTATCGGTGGCCGGCCTGCCGCCGCTGTCCGGCTTCCTGGCCAAGGCCGCGCTGCTGGCTGGCATGCCGGCACAGTACACCGCCCCCGTCTGGACCGCGGTGCTGGTCAGCAGCCTGCTGGTGATCATGGGCCTGACCCGCGGCGGCATCCGCCTGTTCTGGCGCGTGCCACCGGTCGATCCCGAGGCACCGAAGCCGCGCAAGGCACGCCTGCGCCGGGTCGAGCTCTACGCCGCCTGCCTGCTGCTGGGTTACGGCATCGGCATGACCCTGGGCGCCGCCCCACTGATGCGCTACACCGACGCCACCGCCGCACAGCTGCTGCACCCCAGTGAGTACGTGCAGCAGCTGCGTGCGACCACGCCGGAGATCCGCCAGCCATGACCGCCCAGCGCTCCCTGTTCCGCCGCGTCATTCCCTCGCCGATGCTCAGCATCATGGTGGTGGCGTTCTGGCTGCTGATGTCCGACAGCTTCACCCTCGGCCAGATCGTGCTGGGGCTGGTGCTGGGCGTGGTGGTGCCGCTGTTCGCTGCACGCCTGGACCGCGAGTTCGCGCGCATCGGCACCCTGCGCCCGTTGCCGAAACTGCTGTGCGTGACCCTGTGGGACATCCTGATGTCCAACATCCGCGTCGCCCTGCAGGTGCTGGGCCCGGAGAAGAACATCCACCCGGGTTTCATCTGGTTGCCGCTGGACATCGCCAACATCCACGGCATCGCCGCGCTGACCAGCATGATCACTCTGACCCCGGGCACGGTCTCGGCCGCGCTCAGTGACGACCGCAAGTACCTGCTGGTGCACGTGCTGCACCTGGAGGACCCGCAGGACCTGATCGATACGATCAAGCGCCGTTACGAGGCGCCGTTGATGGAGATCTTCCCATGACCGGTTTTGAAGTCATCCAGACCACCCTGGTGGTGTGCATGCACGTGGTCGGCCTGGCGATGCTGCTGGCCACCTGGCGCCTGCTGCGCGGGCCGACCGTGCCCGACCGCATCCTCGCGCTGGACACCCTGTCGGTGACCGCGATCGCCGAGCTGATGCTGTTCGGCATGTACCTCAACTCGCCGATCTACTTCGAGGCCGCGCTGATCATCGCCATGCTCGGCTTCGGCAGCACCGTGGTGCTGAGCAAGTTCGTGCTGCGCCGGGACATCGTCGAATGATCACCGCGATCCAGATCGGCCTGTCGATCCTGCTGCTGTTCGGCTGCTTCTTCATCCTGGTCGGCGCACTGGGCCTGGTGAAGCTGTCCACCTTCTTCAAGCGCCTGCACGCACCGACCAAGGCCAGCACGCTGGGCGTGGGCTGCGTGCTGGTGTGCTCGGTCTGCTACCACATCTTCCTCGGCCAGGACCCGCAGCCGCGCGAGCTGCTGATCACCGTGTTCCTGTTCATCACCGCGCCGATCAGCGCACACATGATGGCCAAGGCCGCGCTGTCACTGCTAATGGAAACCCGCCCCAGCCTGCCGGGCAACGAGCCGGCCGCCGAAGAGCAGCTGCCGCCGCCGGAACCGGTGCGGGAAGAAGAGACCACGCAGGGCCGGTAAATCCGGTAGCGGCCGACCTTGGTCGGCGCATTGTTTGCGCGAGTGCCAACCAAGGTTGGCACCCACCGGGTGATCGGTGGTGGGTGCCGACCGTTGGTCGGCACGAAATCAACCGCATCCACGCATGGCGTGGATCTACAACGCCGGTGCGCCCACCAGCAGCAGCTCCAGCACGAACCAGCCGACGAACGCGACCAGCAGGATTGCGCCCTCGCCGCGGCTGATCTTCAGGTCGCCACGCAGCATCGGGTACAGCACCAGCGCGAACGCCAGCAGCGCCGGCAGCTCCAGGCGCACGAACGAGGCCGGCAACGCCAGCGGCTGCAGCACTGCCATCGCACCAATCACCAGCAGCAGGTTGACCACGCTGGAACCCAGCACGTGGCCCAGCACCATGTCGCCATGCCCGCGACGCGCGGCGGCGATGGCGGTGGCCACCTCCGGCAGTGCGGTGCCGATTGCCACCGGCAGCAGGCCGACCAGCAGGGGCGTCCAGCCCAGGGCTACGCCGAAGTCCGCGGCGGCGCCCACCACCAGGCGCGCGCCCCAGTACAGGGCCAGCACGGCGATCAGCACCCGCAGCACGTTCAACGGCAGGCTGGTGCGGCTCAGTGCGGATTCGGCGATGGCCGCCTGCACCTCGGCGCTCTCGCTACGGCCACGGCGCAGCAGCAGCACCTGCACCACGATGAAGCCGGCCAGCAGTATGCCGCCCTCCCAACGTGCGAGGCCGCCATCAAGCCCGAACAGGATCAGCAGCACACCCGCCGCCAGCAGCGACCACCACAGCACCGTCTGCAGGCGTGCGCGCAGCAGCAGGGGCGCAGCCATGGCCGCCACGGCGAGGGTCAGGCCCAGGTTGACGATGCTGCTGCCCACCGCGTTGCCCAAGGCCAGCTCCGGTTGGCCCACCGCCAGCGCGCGCGCATTGACCGCCAGTTCCGGCAACGAGGTGGTTACCCCGAGCAGCAGCAGCCCGGCAGTGAACGGGCTGGCCCCGAAACGTTGGGCCAGGCCGGACACGGCCTTGACGATGGAGTCCCCGCCCAGCGCCAGCAGCAGCAGGCCGAGCAGGAACCAGGCAATGGCAATGGCGATCATCGAGCACTCCCCCCAGCAGTGGTGGCGCGATTCTACGCTTGGCCCGCACGCGCGGCTGGGCCGTGGATCAAGGATCAGCCACACCCTTCCGCATAATCGACCTGCGGGGTCTGCCCGACGCGCCAGGCACCCACCCGGCCATCGGCACCGAGCGCGAAGTCGATCACCGCCCCGCCCTCCTGCGCCGGGCGAACGCGCAGGTGCTGGGCCTTCTCGTCGTACTTGTCAGGGCCGACATCGGCCCGCTCCGGGTACAGCACCTGCAGCTCACCCAGGGTCATGCCGACCTTGCCGCCGCCTGGTGCGGTGATGGCGGCGCTGCGCACGTCGTAACGCACCAGCTTGCGGCCTTCGATCATCAGGCGCGGGTCCTCGGCATCCTGCGGGCGCAGGAAGTAACAGCCATCGTTGCCATCGTCAGCCGGCAGCGGCTTGCCGGCGGCATCGGTGCCCAGCCCCTGCAGGGGCTTCCCGAAACCGCTGCGGACTTCGGCAATGCCAGCGCCCAGCTTTACGCCGGCGAAGCCATCCAGCTGCGCCGGGCTGTCGGTGCGAGGATCGGCCGGCGACTGGGTCGCCAGATCGGCATCAGCTGTGGCAGCAGCCGGCGTAGCGCCCTTGGCCGAGGCATCAGCAGGTGTCTCAGGCGTGCGGTTGCAAGCGGCAAGTGACAGCAACAACAGACCGGCAATCGGAAGGTGCTTCATCGGTGCGGTTCCCTGGCACGAAGGTAGCTGCACGCTAGCGCAGCACACGTGCAGATGCTGCATTGTCATCGCGGTTTCATCGCCTTCGTTCAGGCTCGGCGAGCACCGACCTGGCCGTCCCTTCCATGCAACCGCGCAAGACCGATCTCGCCCGAACCGCGCTGCAGGCCCACCGCGCGCCGCTGGACATGCGCCAGCGCCGGCTGCTGATCCTGTGCGACGGCCAGCGCACCGTTGCCGACCTGACCGGCCTGCTCGGCCAGGAAGCACCGGCCATGGTCATCCAGCTGGTGCAGGCGGGATACCTGAGCACCGGCACTGGCGCCACAGCCCCGGCACCGTCGCCCGCAGCCGCGGTAGCGTCGGTGCCCACAGCACCGGCAGCGGCGCCTGCTACACCCGCGATCGAACGTCGCCGCTCGCTGGTGGCCGCGCGCATCTACGTGCTGGGCATATTGGAGATGCAGCGCCACCCGCAGGCGGCAGCACTGTTCCGCGACCTGCAGCAGGCGCGTGCGGAAGAAGAGGTGCTGCAGCGGCTGCAGTCAGCGATGCAGATGCTGCCCGGGCTGACCTCGGAGGGCTATTGCCAACGCGTGCGGCAGCGCCTGCTGGAGGCGTTGCCGCTGGAGCATTGCGACGCGTTCGCCGAAGTGGCGTAAGCGCAAGTTCCGGCGGAGAGCATCCACGCATGGCGTGGACCTACTGCATCACGACCGCCTTTCGCTAGATCCACGCCATGCGTGGATGCGATCAGGATCCGTGCCGACCAACGGTCGGCACCCACCGAGGCAGCGGTTGGTAGATCCGCGCCATACGTGGATGCGATCACGATCTGTGCCGACCAAGGTCGGCACCCACCACGCTAGCGGGACGACCGGAAGTTGTTACGCAGGCCGTTCCAGCACTGCTGGTAATCGCCCTGGCGGTGGCCGGCGGCCAGCGCCTGTGCGGTCGGGCGGATCACCGCACGGGTCTCGAACATGAAGGCCATCGTGTCCTTGATCACATCGGCCTTGGACAGATCGGCATTGGACGCCTTGTCAAAGGTCGGCGCGTCCGGGCCGTGACCGCTCATGCAGTTGTGCAGCGACGCGCCACCCGGCACGAAGCCTTCGGCCTTGGCATCGTAGGCGCCATGCACCAGGCCCATGAATTCGCTGGCGATGTTGCGGTGGAACCACGGCGGGCGGAACGTGTTCTGCGCCACCAGCCAACGCGGCGGGAAGATCGCGAAGTCCATGTTGCTGGTTCCCGGCGTGTCGCTTGGCGAATGCAGCACCAGGAAGATCGACGGGTCCGGGTGGTCGTAGCTGATCGATCCGATGGTGTTGAAGCGACGCAGGTCGTAGCGGTACGGCGCGTAATTGCCGTGCCAGGCCACCACGTCCAGCGGCGAATGGTCGATCGGCGCACGCCACAGGCGGCCTTCGAACTTGGCGATCAGTTCGAAGTCGCCATCCACATCCTCGAACGCCGCATGCGGGGTCTCGAAGTCGCGCGGATTGGCCAGGCCGTTGGAACCGATCGGGCCGAGGTCGGGCAGCTTCAGCAACGCACCGTAGTTCTCGCAGATGTAGCCGCGGCTCGGGCCATCGGGCAGTTCGACGCGGAAACGCACGCCGCGCGGAATCACCGCGATCTGCTGCGGCTCGATCTCGATCACGCCCAGCTCGGTCAGCAGGCGCAGCGCGCCCAGCTGCGGCACGATCAGCAGTTCACCGTCGGCGTCGTAGAAGTAGCGGCCGACCATGTCGCGGTTGGCAGCGTAAAGGTGGATGCCCACGCCGGCATGCGCGTCGGGCGAACCGTTGCCGCCCATCGTGTACAGGCCTTCGACAAAGTCGGTCGGCAGCTCCGGCAGCGGCAGCGGGCTCCAGCGCAGCTGGTTCGGCGAGGCCGGCTGTACGCCGAAATCACACTGCAACTGCGACTGCGCAAACGGAGTGAACTCGCCATGGGTCACCGCCGGGCGGATCCGGTACAGCCAGCTGCGGCGATTGCTGCCACGCGGCGCGGTGAAGGCGGTGCCGGTCAACTGTTCGGCGTACAGGCCGTGGGCCACCTTCTGGGGCGAGTTCTGCCCGACCGGCAGCGCGCCGGCGACGGCCTCGGTGGCGAATTCGTTGCCGAAGCCGGACTGGTAGCCGCGGGCGGTGATGGCGGGGGACATGGGGGCTCCTGGGTACGGCGAGACCGGAACGGAAAGCAGCCGAGCATGGCCCGGCTCTACAGATGGGCAGGCGCCGGGACTGGCCCGGCGCTACCGATGACCTTACAGCACGCCGCGGCGGATCTGGTCGCGTTCGATGCTCTCGAACAGCGCGGTGAAGTTGCCTTCGCCGAAGCCTTCGTTGCCCTTGCGCTGGATGATCTCGAAGAAGATCGGGCCGATGCAGTTCTGGGTGAAGATCTGCAGCAGCTTGCGCTGGTGGGTTTCCGGATCGGCATCGATGAGGATCTTGTTCTTCGCCAGGCGCGGCACGTCTTCACCGTGGTTCGGCACGCGCTGGTCGATCACATCGAAGTAGGTCTCCGGCGTGTCGAGGAAATCCACGCCCTGCGCGCGCATCGCTTCGACGGTCTCGTAGATGTTCTCGGTGAAGCAGGCGATGTGCTGGATGCCTTCGCCCTTGTACGCGTCCAGGTACTCGTTGATCTGGCTCTTCGGGTCGGACGATTCGTTCAGCGGAATGCGCACGATGCCGTCCGGCGCGGTCATCGCCTTGGACACCAGGCCGGTCTTCAGGCCCTTGATGTCGAAGTAGCGGATCTCGCGGAAGTTGAACAGGCGCTCGTAGTAGTCCGACCACTGCTGCATGTTGCCGAAGTACAGGTTGTGGGTCAGGTGGTCGATGAAGGTCAGGCCGAAGCCCACCGGGTGCAGGTCGGCACCGGCGATCGGCTCGTAGTCGCCGTCGTAGATGCTGCCGGCCGCGCCGTAGCGGTCGACCAGATACAGCATGCAATCGCCGATGCCCTTGATGACCGGGGCGCTGACCGCCTTGCTGTCCGGCTTGAAGGCGATGGCTTCGGCACCGTTGCCCAGCGCGGTCTGGTAGACCTCCTGGCCCGGCTTCTTGAAGCGGATGGCGAAGCCGCAGGCGCACGGACCGTGCTTCTCGGCGAAGTCGGCGGCGAACGAATCGGGGTCTTCGTTGACCAGGAAGTTGACGTCGCCCTGGCGATAGACGGTAATCGGACGCTGCTTGTGCTTGAGCACCGCGCTGAAGCCCATCTTCCGGAAGTACTCGTGCAGCTCCTGGCCACGGCCGGCCGGGGCGGCGAATTCGACGAACTCGAAGCCGTCGATGCCCATCGGGTTCTCGAAGGTGGTGACCTGCATGCCGGGGTTGGGGTGCGAGGCGGTCGGGACTGCGGTATTCATGGCGTGGCTCCGAATCGGTACCGCATCGGTACAAACCAGGTGCGGGCAGGTAGGGACCCGGCGAGAATGCAGGGTCTGGACCTACCCCTTATAGTTACACTTGAAACCACCAGCAAGGTGCACCGCAACATGAGCCCCGCCGATCCCGCCTCGACCCGCCTGCGTGCCTCGCACGTCCTGCTCGACCTGGAACAGTTCCTGCCGTACCGGCTGAGCGTGCTGTCCAACCGGGTCAGCGGCAACATCGCCAAGCTGTACGGTGATCGTTACGGTCTGGCGATTCCCGAATGGCGGGTCATCACCATCCTGGCGCTGTACCCGGGCTCCTCGGCCAGCGAGGTCTCCGACCGCACGGCGATGGACAAGGTGGCGGTCAGCCGCGCCGTGGCCCGCCTGCTGGAGCGCGGCTTCATCAAGCGCGAGACCCACGGCGACGACCGCCGCCGCTCGGTGCTGGCGCTGTCCGCAGCCGGCTTCGAGGTCTACGAGACCATCGCGCCGATGGTGATCGAGATCACCCGCAAGCTGATGTCGGTGCTGAGCGAGGAGGAGGAGCAGCTGCTGGAAAAGCTGATCCTGCGCCTGGCCGGTGACGGCCTGGAGCGGATGGGCGAAGGGGTCTGAAAGAAAAAGGGGACGGAGGGGATTAAGTCGTTTCAGGCACACGAGTGCTGATTACGGCTTAATCCCCTCCGTCCCCTTATTTCAGCTCAGATGCTTGCGGCGCGCATGGATCCACGGCACCGCCAGTGCGGCAATGGCACCGCCGGCGAAGCCGAGCGAGGCGGCAACCGTGGCCGCTTCGACCGCCCCCGGCAGCGCCAGCGCGGCAGCTACAAGCAGCAGCGACGGCAGGCCGACGAAGGTGCCCAGGAAGAAATGCCAGCGCGGCGACCAGGTGTTGAGCTGCAACAGGCTGACCGGCTGCCAAGCATCGGATGCGGCATCTTCGGCGATCTTCGCCACCGCCTTGGCCAGGTCCACTTCCGGCAGCGCGCGCCCCTGCCGTGCGATCGCCAGCAGCTCGGCCACGGCCTCCACCGGCGGGAAACTGGACGGCCACGCAACCGGCGCCGGCACGCCATAGGCGGTCAGCACCGGCACGCTCAGCCACGGCGCTACCAACGGACGCATGCGACGGCGACCGTGCACGCACCAGATCTGCGACTGGCCGTGCGCGGTGACGCTGTACAGCGCCAGTTCGTTGGCCGGCGGATAGCCGAGCATGGTCACCCGTGCCGCCAGGCTGTCCTGGCCCATCGCGCGCAGGAAACCGGGGCGGCTGCGCCCTTCCTGCATCCACGCCAGGCCGAGTGCACCCACCAGATAGGCCTCGGCCACGTCCTTGCTGCCGGCGGCGGCGCGTTCGTCGCTAGCCAGGTACCAGGCCAGCGATTTCGGTTCGGACACATCGTCCAGGCCCCAACGGCTGTCGTCCCCCAGCACATGGCGCACTGGCAGGCGCGCGGGCGCGGTTTCGCCACGCTCGCCTGGCTGCAGGAACGGCAGCACGCCCTGGATGAAGGTGGACAGTTCGATCGCACGCACGCCATGGCCCTGCCATTCCGGCGGCAGCAACCCGGCCAGCTGGCCGTCGGCGGCCAATGCATCGAGCCGTGATTTCTGCTCGACCAGTTTCTGCACCGCCCCCTTCAGCACCACGTTGTCGGGCAGCGCGATCTGCGGCAGGCGATGGCGCGGCGGGGCCAGTTCAACACTGTCCTCGCCGGTACCGGCGTCATCCAGCAGCGCCTCCTGCGGCGGCAGGGTCACACCCTCGCCTGCTTCGCCTTCGGCCAGAGTACTGGCAGGTTCGGGCAGTCGTTCGGCGTGGTCGCTGTGCATGGGCGTTCCGGTAGGTTGCATCGACGGGTGTCGACTGAGGTCCTTGCCGGTAACGGCGAGCGCGTTGCGATATTGAGATGCCGATTTCGGGAATGTGACCGCAACCACAGTAGATCCACGCCATGCGTGGATGCGACCCGACATCAGTGCCGGCCAACGGTCGGCACCTGCCGAGCATGCCGGCCAGCAACCGGCACTACCCTATTCCGGTTTGTCAGGTGCCCACTGCTTGAGGAACGCGGTCACGCGCGCGGGCTGGAAGGCTTCGCCCTTGCGCAGCTCGCCGGTGGCCTGCGACACCAGCAGTCCGCCATCGGCATCGAGCACCAGCAGGTACGGGTAGTCGCGCTCCATCATCGGGAACTGGCCGAAGAAAGCGGTATTGGGTTGTTCGTCGCTGGCGTTGACCTTTACCCACACGTAGTGGGCATCGCGGAAGCGGCGCAGATCACCGTTGCCTTCCACCAGCTCGTCCAGCGCCCGGCAGCGATCGCAGGCGGCATTGCCGACCTCGAGCAGGATGCGCTTCTTGCCGCGCTGGGCTTCCACCTTGGCGGTGGCCAGATCGTCGGCGGGGTTGCGGGCCGGGTCGAACTGCGCGCCGAGCCCGGCGATGGCGGCAATATCCGCCGCCACCGGGGTGTTGCCCGAGGCCACCGGTTCGCTGGGGTCAGCGACCGGTGGCTCGGTGGGTCGGGTATCCAGCGGCTGCGTAGGCTCGGCGGCGGCAGGCGGTTGCGGTTCGGAACAGGCGCCGATCAGCGCCGCACAGACCACCACCATTGCACCACCGAGCTTGCTGCGCATGCCTTCTACCCTCTCATCATCATTTGACGCCGTGCATCAGCTTGTTGATCAGCGGGGCGACCAGGAACAGCACCACGCCGGAGCCGATCAAGGCCCAGAACCCGAAGGTATACCCCTTCAGGGCCGACTCGACCGTCATGCCGCCTTCACCACTGACAACGCCAGCGAAGATGCCCGACAGGTTGTTGCCGATGCCGGTGGACAGGAACCAGCCACCCATGCCGAAGCCGACCAGGCGCACCGGGGCCAGCTTGGTCACCATCGACAGGCCGATCGGCGACAGGCACAGCTCACCCACCGACTGGATGACGTAGACCATGAACAGGGTCCAGAACGGGATCTTGCCGTCCACGACCATCTGCGACAGCGCGTACATCAGCAGGGCGAAGGCGGCGCCATTGAACAGCAGGCCCAGGCCGAACTTGCGCGGGATGGACGGATTGGCGCGGCCCATGGCCACCCAGATCCAGGCGATGATCGGGGCCAGGGTGATGATGGCCACCGAGTTGACCGACTGGAACCACGCGGTCGGGAACGTCCATTCACCGAACTGGCGGTTGACGATGTTCTCGGCCAGGAAGGTAAACGAGCTGCCGGCCTGTTCGAAGAACATCCAGAACATCACGTTGAAGGCGAAGATGATCAGCATGGCGATCACGCGGTCGCGCTGCACCTTGCCCTCGCGGATGCCCTCGACCAGCAGCAGGATGGCCAGCGCGGTGAACATCGCACCCAGGATCCAGGCCAGCGCGGTGGCGCCGGTGGCCAGCAGGAAGTACGCGACCGGGATGGCGACCACGGCACCGGCCAGCACCATGATGATGCGGCCGAAGCCTTCAGCGCCGGCCGGCGGTGCACCGATGCCCTTCAGGCCGGCGCGACCGATGTAGAACCACACCAGCGAGATCAGCATGCCCACGCCCGAAGCGATGAACACGACCTTGTAGGACGGCATGGCATCGGTACCGAAGACCTTGCGGGCCAGGTACTCCGTCAGCACCGGGGCGATCATCGCGCCAATGTTGATGCCCATGTAGAAGATGGTGAAGCCCGAATCGCGGCGCTCGTCCTTCAGGCCGTACAGCTTGCCGACCATGGTCGAGATGTTCGGCTTGAACAGGCCATTGCCGACGATGATCGTGGCCAGGCCGAGCTTGAAGATGTGCTCCTGCGGCAGCGAGATCATGAACAGGCCGGCGGCCATGATGATCGCGCCGGTCAGGATCGATCGCTGATAGCCCAGTACCCGGTCAGCCACGTAGCCACCGAAGATGGCTGCGGCATACACCAGGGCCAGGTAGGCGCCGTAGATGCGGCTGGCGTCGCCTTCACCGGCAGCGCTGCCGTTGTAGAACTGGGCAACGATGTACAGCACCAAGGCCCAGCGGATGCCATAGAACGCAAAGCGCTCCCAGAACTCGGTCATGAACAGCATCCACAACGGGCGCGGGTGGCCCAGCGTGGTCTTGAAGTCCGGCAGCGCCGGCTCTGGGGTGTTCGCAGTGGCGTTTACGCTCATGCGGGTTTCCTGGTTCGGTGGATGACGAGCACGTCCGCTGTGCAGTTGGAGCAACGCGCGAGGATCACCGACTTCTGGCGTTCACGTCAAATACACGCCGTTTGAGGCAGGTGCCAGCCTGCTCGCTGAACTTGCATCTGAAACGATCCAGCCAGTGGCCGGGATCCAAGCTGAATACGGATCAGCCCTGCGCTGACGGGGGCCCGGCCTGCAGGCTGGTGCGCACCTGGAACAGCTCGGGAAAGAAGGTCAGTTCCAGCGCCTTGGCCAGGAAGCCCACCCCGGACGAGCCGCCGGTGCCGCGCTTGAAGCCGATCACCCGCATCACGGTGCGCATGTGTCGGAATCGCCATAGCTGGAAGGCGGTCTCAAGGTCCACCAGGTCCTCGCACAGCGCGTACTCGCGCCAGTAGCGGTCGGTGTCCTGGTAGATGCGTTCGAAGACCGGCTGCAGTGCGTCGTCGGCCACATGCGGCTGGGTCCAGTCGTGGTTTTCATACACGGCCGGTACGGCGTGGCCGAAGCGGGCCAGGTACTTCAGGAACTCCTCGTACAGGCTGGGCGCCTCCAGCACGGTGCGCAGCTGCGCCTGTCCGGCCGCATCGTGCTCGAACACCTGCAGCATCTGCGCGTTCTTGTTGCCCAGCAGGAACTCGATGTAGCGGTACTGCAGCGACTGGAAACCCGACGACGGGCCCAGCACGTCGCGGAAGCCCATGTATTCGGACGGGGTCAGCGTTTCCAGCACCGACCACTGCTCCGTCAGCTGGCGCAGCACCTGCTTGCTGCGCGCCAGTACCTTGCGGCACTGCCAGACTTCATCGCGCTGCAGGAAGCCGATTGCGGCGCGCAGCTCATGGCCCAGCAGCTTCAGCCACAGCTCCGAGGTCTGGTGCTGGATGATGAAGAGCATCTCGTCATGGTGCGGCGGGTTGGACAGCGGCTGCTGCGCGCTGAGCAGCTGGTCCAGCCGCAGGTAGCCGCCGTAGGTCAGGCGCCCCTGCAGGTCGGTGTGGATGCCGGCTTCGAGATCGCGTTGGTTGTTGTCGACGGACATGGGTGCGGCCAGATCGGGGGCGGCAAGGGTAGCGCGTTGCCAGCCGCGCGGGCAGCCGCGCTGTCCATACCGGGGCGTGCGGTGCCCCGTGGAGCATTGGCCGATGCGGGGCCTGCGCGTGGAACCGATCGGGTCGTTGCGCCAGCAGTCAGCCAGAGGCGTATTCTGATGCTTTGCAGCAACGACTGAATACGTTGTTGTTATTGGCCCCCCACCCGCCGGCAGGGGTAAAACAGGGCGTTGCCGTGTTGCGGCGCAGGAAGGCTATTCCGTACGCGTTCCTTAACATGGCGATTCATATCATTTGTAACTTCTCTGTCGAAGGTGCAGTACGCAATGACGGTTGCCGCTGAATTCAAGATCGAATACCTGCAGTACCTGGACGCGGACGGCAAGCTCGTCCGCGATGACCTGCCCGCGTCGCTGCGCGACCCAAAGGTCCTGGTACCGCTGTTCAAGCAGATGCTGTTCGTACGTACGTTCGACAGCAAATCCATCGCGCTGCAGCGCACCGGCAAGCTGGGCACCTATGCCGCCTGCCTGGGCCACGAAGCGGCGCACGTGGGCATCGGCGCAGCGATGCAGAAGGACGACGTATTCGCGCCTTCGTACCGCGAGTATGGCGCGATGTTCATGCGTGGCGTGCGCCCGCACGACGTGCTGATGTACTGGGGCGGCGACGAACGCGGCAACGATTACGGCGGCAACGCGGCCAAGGATTTCCCGTTCTGCGTGCCGATCTCCACCCAGTGCCTGCATGCCGCAGGCGCCGCGCTGAAGTTCAAGCTCAACAAGGAACCGCAGATCGCGGTGGCCGTGTGCGGCGACGGTGGCAGCTCCAAGACCGACTTCTACGCGGCACTGAATTCGGCCGGCGCCTACAAGCTGCCGCTGATCCTGTGCATCGTCAACAACGGCTGGGCCATCTCGGTCCCGCGCTCGGCCCAGACCGGTGCCGAAACGCTGGCGCAGAAGGGCCTGGCCGGCGGCCTGCACTGCCTGCAGGTGGACGGCAACGACCTGATCGCCGTGCTGGCGGCGATGGAGCAGGCACGCGAGCGTGCGCTGGCCGGCGACGGTGGCACCGTGCTGGAACTGATGACCTACCGCCTGTCCGACCACACCACCGCCGATGACGCGCGCCGCTACCGTGACGACGCCGAGGTGAAGGATGCCTGGCAGCGCGAGCCGATGCTGCGCCTGCGCAAGTACCTGATCAACGCCGGTGTGTGGAGCGAAGAAGAGGAAACCGCCTGGGTTGCCGAGTGCGGCACGCGCGTGGACGAGGAAGTGAACCTGTACCTCAACACGCCGGTGCAGCCGGTCGAGGCGATGTTCGACTTCCTGTATGCCGATCCGCCGCCGGACCTGCTGGCCCAGCGTGCCCAGGCGATCGCCCTGGAGAAGCGCCATGGATGAGATCAAGAACGGCGCGCCCGGCGCGCACACCAACGCCGCCGACAGCGCTGCTGTCGCGCGCGGAGAAGAGAGCATGACCACCACGCCGATCACCCTCATCGAAGCCATCACTCAGGCGCTGGCCTGGGAGCTGGAGCACGACCCGTCGGTGCTGGTGCTGGGCGAGGACGTGGGCGTCAACGGCGGCGTGTTCCGCGCCACCGCCGGCCTGCAGCAGCGCTTCGGTTCCGAACGCATCCTCGACACCCCGCTGGATGAAACCACCATCGCCGGCCTGACCATCGGCCTGGCCGCGCAGGGTATGAAGCCGGTGGCAGAAGCCCAGTTCGATGGCTTCATGTACCCGATGGTCGACCATATCGTCTGCCACGCCGCACGCCTGCGCTACCGTACCCGTGGCCGCCTGCACTGCCCGATGGTGCTGCGCGTGCCGTGGGGCGGTGGCATCCGCGCGCCGGAACACCACAGCGAAGCCAACGAGGCGATCTTCACCAACGTGCCGGGCCTGCGCGTGGTGCTGCCGTCGTCGCCGCAGCGTGCGTACGGCCTGCTGCTGGCCGCGATCCGCGAACCGGATCCGGTGATCTACATGGAGCCCAAGCGCATCTACCGCCAGTACAAGGAAGTGGTCGTCAACGACGGCGAAGCCTTGCCGCTGGACGTCTGCTTCGTGCTGCGCGATGGCACCGACGTGACCCTGGTGACCTGGGGCGCGCAGGTGAAGGAAGCACTGGAAGCGGCTGACAAGCTGGCCGGCGAAGGCATCAGTGCCGAAGTCATCGACGTGGCCACGCTGCGCCCGCTGGACTTCGCCACCATCGCCGAATCGGTGGCCAAGACCGGCCGCTGCGTGATCGTGCAGGAGGCCCCGAAGACCGCGGGCTTCGGCGCCGAGATCGCCGCGCGCCTTGCCGAGGAATCGATCTACGACCTGCTGGCGCCGGTCGAACGCGTCACTGGCTACGACACCCACATTCCGCTGTTCCGCCTGGAAATGAAGTACCTGCCGAGCGTTGAGCGGATCGTGGCTGCAGCCAAGCGCGCGGTGGCGGCCGGCTGACGTGCGGGCCCGCCTTCTGGGGGCTTACCGCAGCCAGTATCCCAACCCGCTCCGGTTCCACACCGGCCAGATCGTCGAAGTAGGTGTCCGTGACGAGGAATGGCCGGCGTTTGCCTGGGTACGCACCAACGATGGGCGCGCTGGATGGGCGCCCATCGCCTGGTTGCAGCTGCTGGACGAGGGTCGCGCCGAAGCCCTGTGCGACTACGACGCCCGCGAGCTGGATGTGGAAAGTGGCGAGATGGTGAAGCTTCATCACGAACACGGTGGGTGGTGGTGGTCCGAGCGCGCCAATGGCGCGACGGGCTGGCTGCCGGCCCGCGAACTGGAACTGCTGGAAGAGAACTGCAAATGAGCCAGACCAAGAACTTCAACCTGCCCGACCTGGGCGAAGGCCTGCCGGACGCGACCATCGTCGAGTGGTTCGTCAAGGAAGGCGATGTGATCAAGCTGGACGAGCCGCTGGTGTCGATGGAGACCGCCAAGGCCGTGGTGGAAGTGCCCTCGCCGTTCTCCGGCAAGGTGCTGAAACTGTCCGGCGGCGCCGGCGATATCATCCCGACCGGCTCGGTACTGGCCAGCTTCGAACTGGACCCGAACCTGCCGCAGCGTGCCGATGGCCAGGACACCGGCCACAGCCATGGCCACGCAGCGCCTGCAGCCGCCCCGACCCCGCCGCCGCTGCCGGCTGCACCGGTCGTTGCGGAAGAAGCCAAGCCCGCCGCTGCCGAGCGTGATGACGCCGGTACCGTGGTCGGCGCGATGCAGAGCTCCAACACCGTGCATGCCGAACAGGCGCTGGCCGTCGGCGGCGTCAAGGCCGTGCCGGCCGTGCGTGCGATGGCGCGCAAGCTGGGCGTGGACCTGAGCCGCGTGGCCGCTACCGGCACCGATGGCGCGGTGACGATGGCCGACGTCAAGCAGGCCGCCGCCAACGGCACCGCCAAGCTTGGCGCCGCTCCGGCACCGGTCGCTGCCGCGGCGTATGCAGCGCCGGCCCCGGCGCAGGTGTCTGCCCCGGTGCAGAGCGAAGCCCGCACCCCGCTGTCTGCCGCCGGCAAGCCGATGCGCACCCAGCCGCCGGGCGTGGTCGCCAAGGGCCAGCCGGAACCGCTGAAGGGCGTGCGCCGCAACATGGCCCGCGTGATGGCCGACGCACACAGCAAGGTCGTGCCGACCACGCTGAACGACGACGCCGACATCCACGCCTGGCTGCCGGGCAACGACGTCACCGCGCGCCTGGTGCGTTCCATCGTGGTCGCCGCGCAGAAGGTGCCGGCGATGAACGCCTGGTTCGACGGTGAAGCGCTGACCCGTACCCTGCACGCGCAGGTAGACATCGGCATCGCGGTGGACACCGACGACGGCCTGTTCGTGCCGGCCCTGCGCAATGCCGACATGCTCGATGCACGCGGCATCCGCGAGGGTGTAAACCGCCTGCGCGAGCAGGTGGAATCGCGTTCGATCGCCGCCTCGGAACTGAGCGGCTACACCATCTCGCTGTCCAACTTCGGCATGTTCGCCGGCCGCTACGCGACCCCGGTCGTGGTGCCGCCGTGCGTGGCCATCGTCGGTGCCGGCCGCGCCCGCCACCAGATGACCCCGGTGATGGGCGGCGTGGAAGCACACAAGGTGATCCCGCTGTCGGTCACCTTCGACCACCGCGCGGCGACCGGCGGCGAAGCCGCCCGCTTCCTGCGCGCGATGATGGACGACCTGGCGCTGGCCAGCTGATCCAGCTGATCGGTGGGTGCCAACCTTGATTGGCACATGAACTGGAAAAACGCCGGGCACTGCCCGGCGTTTTTTTGTGCCCGCATCCACGCATGGCGTGGATCCACAAAATGCCCGCGATCAATCGCGAGCGACCATACCCTCGGCGCGGCTGTAGACACGCAGGCGGTGCCCGTCAGGATCCGCTCCGACGAAGGTGTGGCCGAACTCCAGCGTCACCGGCGCCTGCAGGATCTCCACACCGAGCGCGCGCCACGCATCGTGCGTCTGCTGCACGGCGACGGGGTTGGCGACCACCATCGCCAGTTCCGCCGCGCCGGCCTGCGCCGACACCGGCGGTTGCACATCGTCGCGCTGCCACAGGCCCAGTGCGGCGCCATCGCCGAGCAGGAACAGCGCAAACCCGGGCGACTGTTCGACCGGCGGCTTGCCGAGGATGCCGCTGTAGAAGGTGGCGCTGGTGGCGACGTCGCGCACGTACTGCAGCAGGGTGCTGGGCGTGAACATGGGGAGGCTCCGTTGTTGGGAGCCTCCATGGTGGTACGCGCCTGCTGACAGTTTCTGTCAGCAGATTCATCTGTCGGTGGATTCGTCTGTCGGTAGAGTCGACTGTTAGTCGACTGCTCTTCCTTCAGCCTGCTTGAAACCCCGCGCTGCGCGCGATGGTCGACCAACAGTCGACTCTACCCCCCGCCCGCTTCCCGCTGTTGCTGTGGCTACGAACGGTCCAACCAGTCCGGCGCGATGCCCTGCGCCTTCTGCCAGCGCCGCAGCAGCGTGGCGCGTGGCACGAGGTAGTGATTCTCCAATGCGCGCACCTGGCGGATGCGGTCCAGCCGGAAATGGCGGAAGTCCTCGCGGCTCTCACACCACGCCGCCAGCATCGGCACTTCGTCGAAATAGCCTAGCGCGAACGGCCAGACGATGCGCTCGCTGCGCTGGCCGTGCGCGTCCTGGTAGCCGAACTTCAGGCGCTGCTGCGCGCTGACTGCTTCACGCACAACCTGCAGACGTGCGGCGGGCACCTTGGTTCCCATGCGCGAAGGGCCCACGCGCAGGCCGCTATCACGCAAGGCTTCCCGGCGCGCGGCTGGCAGCACATGCGCGATACGCGCCAGGGCGTCACGTGCTGCCTCGGCCAGCGCAGGCTCGGTGCGGGCCGCGACCCAGCGCAGGCCCAGCACCAGCGCATCGATCTCGGCCGGTGGCAGGGTCATCGGCGGCAGGGTATCGCTCGGCGCCAGCTGGTAGCCGACGCCGGCCTCGCCACGCAGGTCGGCGCCCTGCTCGCGCAGGGTCTCGATATCGCGGTACAGCGTGCGCAGGCTGATACCCAGCGCATCGGCCAGCACCTGCCCCGCGACCGGCCGTCGATGACGACGCAGCAGCTGCAGCAGCTGGGTCAGGCGCAGCGCACGCGACATCAGCCGACCAGCGCGCGCGATGCCACCACGTGCTCGCCCGGTTGCGGGGCCAGCGCGGCCTCGACCAGTACTTTGGAGATTTCAGTGGCCGGATTGATCCGCCACGCACGCGGCAACACCGGCCCCAAAGCACCCAGCACCGTCAGCGCTAGGCGCTCGCCACGACGCACCTCGTTGCGCTCGCCCCCGATCAGTCCTGGACGGACCAGGGTCAACGAGTTGAATCCCAGCGCGCGCAGGTCACGCTCCAGCTCGCCCTTCACCCGGCTGTAGAAGATCGACGACTGCGGGTTGGCGCCGGCCGCGGAATTCAGCACATAGGTACTGGCCCCCTGTGCCTGTGCGAGCCGTGCGAACGCCAGCGGATAGTCGTGGTCGATGCGATGGAAGGCCTCGCGGCTGCCGGCCTGGGCAATGGTGCTGCCCAGCGCGCAGATGACCGCGTCTACGCGCGCCCATTCGGGCGAGGTGGGCAACGCGTCGAAGGCCAGCACCGGGTTCTCCAGCTTCCCGTGGGTTACGCCCAACGGGCGGCGGGTGGGCGCCACCACGGCGCTGCAGCGCGGGTCGTCCAGCAGCCTGGGAAGGGTCAGCCCGCCGACCAGGCCGGTCGCCCCCAGCAACATCACGCGCATCACCACCTCCACTGCGGCATCCTGTCGCCCATCCTAGCCGTTCAAGCCGTCGGCGGCCGCGCCGATATGCTGGAACCAGTCCCTGCCAGCCCCCCAGGATTCGCTCCATGACGGACCAGCCCGACCACCGCCCTGCCCCCGGCACCGCCCTTGGGCCGCCGGCACGCGTGCGCGCGGTGGTGGACGATGGGCTGGGTGACCGCGTGGTGCTGCAGGGCGGCGGTGGCGTGGCCCTGCAGCAGCTGTTCGCAGGCGCCGACGCGCCGGAACCGCTGCTGGCGGCGTTCGCCAACGGCATGGCCACCCTGCCGGGCGAGCTGGGCGACATGGGCGACCGCCTGCAGTCGGCGCAGGCCAGCGCCGATTGGCCGCGCTACGGCCGCGCGATGCGGCAGCTGATCGACAAGTACATCCGCACCATCGAGCAGCATTCGCCGGACGGGCAGCCGGAAAGCCTGCGCTTGTCCGAGCAGCTGCGGTTGCTGCTGGGCGGTGCGGTGGTGGCCCTGCTGCAGCACGACCCGGACCTGCGCGAGCAAGCGCAGGCCCTGGCCACGCGCCTCCGCCAGTGGCAACCGGGTACCGCACTGGAGCCGATCGAACAGGGCGTGCGCGAACTCGGCCACCAGGTCGGCGTGCGCGCCGAGAGCTGGCAGGAGCAACAGGCGCTGCTGCTGGAGCTGTTCGCCCTGTTGCTGGAGAACGTGAGCGAGCTGCTGGATGACCGCAGCTGGCTGCAGGGCCAGATCGCGGCGGTGCGCCAGTTGCTGGACGGTCCGTTGGAAGCCGAAGCGGTCGAGCGCACCCGCGCCGAGTTGCGCGAAGTGATCTACAAGCAGGGCCTGCTGCGCCAGGGCATTGATGATTCGAAGGCGGCGATGCGCGGGTTGATGGGCGAGTTCATCGAGCGCATGGATGGCATGGCCACCAGCACCGGTGAATACCACGACCGCATCGGCAGCTACGCGCTGCAGCTGCGTGAGGCGCGCAGCATCGCCGACCTCAACCAGCTGCTGCAGGAGGTGATGCGCGATACCGGCAAGGTGCAGCAGCAGGCCGCGCAGGCCCGCGATCATCTGGCCAGCGCGCGGCAGGAAGTGGAACGCGCAGAGCAGCGCATTGCCGAGCTGGAGCAGGAACTGCGTGCTGCTGGTGACCTGGCGCGTATCGATCCGCTGACCCAGGCACTGAACCGCCGCGGCCTGGACGAACTGCTGCAGCGTGAGCTGGCGCGTGCCATGCGCAACAACTCGCCGCTGGGCGTGGCGGTGATCGATCTGGATGATTTCCACCTGACCAACGAGGCGCACGGTCACGCGGGTGGCGATGCTTTGCTGCAGCACCTGGTGGCCGTGTGCAAGCTGCTGCTGCGCGCCACCGACGGCATCGCACGGTTGGGCGGCGACGAGTTCGTTCTGGTACTGCCGGAAACCCAGGGCGCCGACAGCATGGCCACCGTGCAGCGCCTGCAACGTTCACTGGCGCACCGCGTGCTGACCGTGCAGGACCGGCGGGTGCCGGTGCATTTCAGCGCCGGGCTGGCGCAATGGCAGCCCGGTGACGATACCGAGACCCTGCTGCGCCGCGCCGATGACGCGCTGTATGCGGCCAAGCGGCAAGGCAAGAACCGGGTGCAGGCGGGCTGATGATCCAGCGTGCAGACGCTGTAGCGCCCGAGCCCATGCTCGGGCGGCGGCGCGCAGCGCCGTAGAGCAGCCGAGCGTGGGCTCGGCTCTACAGATCACTTCCCGCGCAGCTTCTGGAACCCGGTCACCGCCGCCAGCACGATGGCGCCGGCGATGATGCCGACCACCATGTTGGCCGCAGCACTGATCAGCCAGCCCCACTGCCCTTCACCGCCCAGCGCCTGCACCGCGTGGTGCAGCGCCGGCACGTTGTGCACCAGGATGCCGCCGCCGACCAGGAACATGGCGATGGTGCCAGCCACCGACAGGAACTTCATCAGCCACGGCGCCGACGCCACCAGACCGCGACCGAAAGCGGCAATGGCTCCGCCCTTGCGCGACAGGTACAGGCCGACGTCATCAAGCTTCACGATGCCCGCGACCAGCCCATAGACGAACACCGTCATCGCCAATGCAACCACGGCCAGCGTGACCACCTGGTTGGTGAACGGCGCGGTGGCCACCACGCCCAGGGTCAGCACGATGATCTCGGCCGAGAGGATGAAGTCGGTGCGGATCGCGCCCTTCACCTTGTCCTTCTCCCACGCCACCATGTCCACCTGCGTATCGGCCAGCGCCTTGCGCCGTTCGGCCTGATGCTCGGCGTCGTCCTCGGCTGAGTGCAGGAAGCGGTGCGCCAGCTTCTCCACGCCTTCGAAACAGAGGAAGGCACCACCGATCATCATCAGCGGCACGATCAGCGGCACGTTCCAGCCGCGGCTGTGCAGCCAGGCCTCCAGGGCGCTGATCGCCAGTGCTGCCGGTACCAGGATCACCTTGTTGACCAGCGAGCCCTTGGCCACCGCCCACACCACCGGCAGCTCGCGGTTGGCGTTGACCCCGGTCACCTGCTGCGCGTTCAGCGCCAGGTCGTCGCCCAGCACACCGGCGGTTTTCTTCGCCGCGACCTTGGTCAGGACCGAGACATCGTCGAGGAGGGTGGCGATATCGTCGAGCAGGGCGAACAGGCTGGCACCGGCCATGGGAAGTCCAGAGAGGGAATGAGCGGATTCTGACCGATACCGGGGCGGCTGCGGAAGCGGTCGGATTCACCGCGTGCCTACCGCCCCCCGGCGACACTGCGGAATCCGGACATTGCTGGCCAGCGGCCGGCACGACCGTCTTTGCCGCATGGGAGTTCCGCTTGAGCAATCCGCCCACCGCCAATGGCAATCCCCCGCTGGTCAAAGGCATGAACCGGCGCAGCCAGATCCTGCGCCTGTTGATGCGCTACCGCCATTCAGGCGTATTTTCCGGCATGAACCTGGATGCCGCGGGCAATCCGGCCGACGTACCGGCAGATGGCAACCCGGAACAGTTCGTCAGTGACCTGGAAGCCTTGGGGCCCACCTTCGTCAAGCTGGGCCAGATGCTCTCTACCCGCCCGGACATGGTGCCGGTGGAGTTCGCCACGGCGCTGGAGCGCATGCAGGAGAAGGTGGCCGAGATTCCGGTCGAGCGCATCCATGCCATCGTCGAGCAGGAACTGGGCGCCCCGGTGAACAAGCTGTTCGCTGCGTTCGATCCCGAGCCACTGGGCTGCGCGTCAATCGCGCAGGTGCACCGCGCGGTGCTGCACGATGGCCGCCAGGTAGCAGTGAAGGTGCAGAAGCCTGAAGTCGCCGCGCAGCTGCGCTCGGACCTGGAGGCGCTGCGCAGCTTCGCGCTGGCCGCCGACCACCTGACCCAGGTCGGCCGCCGCGTGCGCCTGCGCGACTGGCTCAACGAGTTCGCCAAGACCCTGATGCAGGAGCTGGACTACCACGCCGAGGCCGAGAACCTGGCCCGTTTCGGCCGGCACCTGAAGCCGTTCCGCCGCCTGTGGATACCGCAGCCGCTGTGGGACTACAGCAGCCAGCGCGTGCTGACCATGGAACTGGCCACCGGCGTGCGCGTGGATGCGATTCCCGATGTGCGCCGCACCGAGCAATCGATGGATCCGCTGGCGGCGGCGCTGATCCGCGGCTACCTCGACCAGATCTTCGTGCACGGCGAGATCCACGCCGACCCGCACCCCGGCAACCTGCGGGTGATGCCCGATGGCCGGCTGGCGATCTTCGACCTGGGCATGGTCGCGCACATGCCGCCGCGCCTGCGCGAGCGCTTGCTGAAGATCCTGTTCGCCGCGGTCGACGGCCGTGGCGAGGAAGTGGCCGACGACCTGATCAGCATCAGCACGCGGCTGGAGGCGTTCGACGAGGAACGTTATCTGCGCGAGACCGGCCAGTTGATCGCGCGTTACGCCGCCAGCGGCACGTTCTCCGAAGGCCGCGTGGTGCTGGACATGGTGCGCATCGCCACCGCCTGCGGGCTGCGCACGCCGCCGGAACTGAGCCTGCTGGGCAAGGCACTGCTCAACCTGGAAACCGTGTGCCGGCTGCTGGCACCAGAGCTGGAAACACGTCGCATCGTCGAGCGCCAGCTGCAGCACGTGATGCGCGCACGCCTGAAGAAATCGCTGTCTGCCGCCAACCTCGCCAGCGAGGCGATGGAGCTGCAGCAGCTGCTGCGCGATGGGCCGCGCAAGCTGTCGGACATCATGGCCCTGCTGGCCGAAAACCGCCTGCAGATGAAGGTGACCGGCCTGGAAGAATCGCGGTTGATGGAGAACCTGCAGAAGATCGCCAACCGCGTCGCGGCCGGCATCATCAGCGCCGCGTTGATCATGGCCGCCGCGATGATGATGAAGATCGACACCGGCTGGCATCTGTTCGGCTACCCGCTGATTGCGCTGATTCTGTTGTTCATCGGCGTGGTGCTCGGCCTTGGCATCGTGACCAGTGCATTGCTGTTCGACCGTCGCGCACGGGCACGCGAAGAACGCGGGCATCGCTAGCGCATCAACGAAAACGCCGTATTCATGCGGTTTTTAATGCAATCCAACGTAGCCTTTCACGCTCGTTTTACCTTCTGAGCGCGATTTCGCGCGCGTCATTCCAACAAACATTTCAGTCAGGTTCGTGCATGCACTATCGAGTCATCGGCCTGTCATGTGCATGTGCTTGCGACAGCGCCGGTCGGATGGACACGCGTCGGTACGACGTCCATCAACATCCCGTCACTGCCGAAGCTGCCTATGCTCTGGATACTGTTGTTGTCGTTGTTGCTGCTGTGCTGGCTGTTCCTCGCGTCCGACAAGTGGGTGTGGTGGAAGGCCAGCGCATTCTCGCTGCTGCTGCTCATGCTCAGCGCATGGTGGCTGATCGACAAGCTGTCCGGTGATGGACTCAACGCTGCAACCCTGTACCACCTCGGCGCCGACATGGAAGGCGCCGGTGTCTCCGACTTCAAGGGCTACATCGCCGGCTTCATCGTGCTGGCGCTGGTCTCGCTGCTGCCGCTGTTCGCCACGCGGGTGAAGCGCTGGCGCCGGCCCGGCCACGGTGGCGCGTTGTTCGCCGGTTTCGCGGCCGTGTGGGTGGCCACGATCATGATCAGTCCACTGGCCCGCGACGGCCAGCGCCTCTACCAGCAGCTGCGCCCGGTCGACTTCGCCCGCATCGCCCCCGAGTACCAGGTGCCGACGCAGCCGCTGCAGCGCCCGCGCAACATCGTCTGGATCTACGGCGAAAGCCTGGAGCGCACCTACCTGGATGAGAACGTGTTCCCGGGCCTGATGCCCAATCTCAACCGGCTGGCCACAAAGTCGCTGGACGTGCGCGGGCTGGCCTCGGCCGAAGGCAGCGGCTGGACCATCGCCGGCCTGGTGTCGTCGATGTGCGGCGTGCCGTTGACCACCTCGCAGGGCGATGAGAACAGCATGGACCGCATGGGCAGCTTCCTGCCCAAGGCGGTATGCCTGGGCGACTACCTGAAGCAGCAGGGCTACACCAACCACTATCTGGGCGGTGCCAACGGCCAGTTCGCCGGCAAGGGCCAGTTCCTGGCCAGCCACGGTTTCGATGAAGTGCATGACCTGGCCTGGTTCAAGCAGCAGAAGAAGATCGGCCGCATCCACTACTCGGCCTGGGGCGTGCACGACGACGTGCTGCTGGACACCGCCTACCAGCGCTTCGAGCAGCTCTCGCGCGCCGGCTCGCCGTTCATGCTGACCACGCTGACCATGGATACCCATCACCCAGCCGGCCATCTGCCGGTGTCGTGCAAGGGCGAGCGCTACCAGAGCCAGTACGGCAACATCAACATGCTCAACGCGCTCAAGTGCAGTGACCGGCTGATCTCGCAGCTGGTGCAGCGCATCCAGGCCAGCCCGTACGGCAAGGACACGTTGATCGTGATCGCCTCCGATCACCTGGCGATGCCCAACGATCTGACCCACATTCTGACCCGGCAGAAACGCGAGAACCTGCTGCTGTTCCTGGGCGATGGCATTGCCCCGCAGCAGCTCAGCGCCGACGCCGGCACCACCCTGGATTCGGGTGCGACCCTGCTCAGCCTGCTGGACTCGAACCTGAAGACGATGGGCTTTGGCCGTTCGCTGATCGATACCCAGCGCGCGCCGAGCGCCAGCGTCGCCGCACGCCGCGACGGTGGCCGCGACTACCCGCAGTATCTGGCCTTCGCCCGTTCACTGTGGCTGGGTGAACCGACCCGCGAGCTGAAGATCGACGGCGACGACCAGGTGGTGGTCGGCCTGCAGCACGTGCAGCCACCGGTGCTGCTGGAGTACGACAAGGACTGGGGGTTGAAGTCCGTGTATCTGGAAAACACCTCGCGCCAGTTCGATGATGCCAACCCGGACAACACCCTGGCCTATGTCGACCGTTGCACCGCGTTCGAGGACGGCTCGGCCGACGGTGACTGGTGCGCCCTGCTGGTCAACCGTGACAACGGCATCAAGCTGTACCGCGACAACGACCTGCGTGGCGGCATTGCCGTGGATGCGCCGCTGGACGCCTTCCAGGGCCCACGCCCGAGCGTGCGCCAGGCACACATGATCACCCAGAAGGGCCGCCGTACCCGCGCCGGCCAGTACATGCTGCAGCTGGTGGCGAGTACGCGCCCGGATCGTGGTTTCTGGATCGAAGCGGTGTCGTCGCAGCGCAAGGTGGTGCTGGCCCAGCAGTGGGTGCAGCCCGATGCCAACGGCAAGATCAACGTGTCGTTCGGGCTGGATCACGAAGTGGACGATCTGGAGATCCGCGCGTGGTTGAACCACGCCGAGAAGCTGGCAGTGGATACGTTCGCACTGGTGCCCTCGCGCAGCCGACCGCGGGGGTAGGGTTCTTTGCAGGGCTGCGCCCTGCCACCCGCCGAAGCAACAGCCGAAGCAACAGCAACAGCAACAGCAACAGCGGGCATTCTGTGGGATGGCGGGGCGGTGTGGGTTGGCAGGACACGCCGTAAACCCGTCCCTGGGGGCTCGATGGCGCCATCCATGGCGCCAACGGTCCTGCCAACCCACACCACCCCACCTCTGACAGATTCCGTGTGCTGTTGGTGGGTGTCGACCTTGGTCGACACAATCTGTCAGATATCGAAAATCAAAATGGGGTCAGATCCGTTTTCCTACGGAAAACGGATCTGACCCCAAAAGCAATTCCAACAGATCGCGGAAATCTGTCGAAGGCGGGGTGGGGCCGGTTGCGGGAGTGTCCGCGGCATGGATGCCGCGGCCAAGCCCCCAAGGATGGGTTTACGGCGTCTCCCGCAACCGGACCCACCCCGCCAATCCTCGGAATGCCAGCTTTTGCTGTTGCTCTTGCGGTTGACGTTGCTTCGGCGGGTGCAGGGCGCAGCTCTGCAAATAAACCCCTACTCCTGCGGATCGCGGGTGATGTGGATATCCGTCGGGGTCGACAGCGGAATGTTCCGCTCGGCCAGGATCTGCAGCAGGCTGAAGTACAGATCGCTGCGGGTCGCATACACCTGCCGCGGGCTGGCTACGTACGCGAAGCTGTTGATGGTGATCTGGCCACCGGCAATGCTGTCGATGTAGACCGTCGGTGCCGGCTGATTCAGCACGTTGGTGTGCGCGGTGTACGCATCCAGCAGCGCCTGCCGCAGGTTGCCGACATCGGTGCTGGGCGGCACCGCGAACTGGATCTGGATGCGGCCCTGGTTGTTGCCCATCGTCATGTTGCGCACGGTCTTGGTGACCAGCTCGGAGTTGGGCACGATCAGCGTCGACTTGTCGCCCACCTGGATCTCGGTCGAACGCAGGCTGATGCGGCGGATGTCGCCCTCCTGGTCACCCAGCTTCACCCAGTCGCCGATCTTCACCGGCCGCTCGGCCAGCAGGATCAGGCCGGAGACGAAGTTCTGGGTGATCACCTGCAGGCCGAAACCAATACCCACCGACAGCGCGCTGACCAGCAGGGCCAGCTTGCTCAGCTGCAGCCCCATCGCGCTCAGCGCCCAGATCACCGCGATGATGATGCCGACGTAACGGGCGACGGTGCTGACCGAATTGCGTGCGCCCAGATCCAGTTCGGTCTTGGGCAGGTAGGTGTCGGTCAGCCAGCGCTGTACCAGCTGGGTAACGGCCAGGCCAGCCAGCAGCACCAGCACCGCCAGCACGATGCGCACCGGCTCCAGCTTGGTTCCGCCAATGTCGAATCCAGACGTGAACAGCGAGGAGAAGCGCTCCACCACCGCGCCGATGTTGCCGAACGGTGCCACCAGCGCCAGCAGCGCGATCAGTACGACGATGGTGCGCAACGCCGCCGACAGCAGCACGCCGGCCTGCTCCAGGCGCGACACGCTCAGGCCGGTGCTGAGCAGGATGGTCTGGCCCACCTTGCTGTCCGCGTTGAGCATCCACGTGCTCAGGTCATCAACGAACTTGAACAGCAGGGTCGCTGCCAGCACCACGATGCTGCCGCCGATCAGCTGCTGGTTCACGAACTTGGCGAAGTTCAGGTAGCCCAGCAACGTCGCGACGATGGCGGCCACCACCGCGACGTTGCCCGCCACGCGTGCCAATACCAGCCAGCTGCTGCGGCGCACCGGCGTGGCCGCGCCCACGCCATCGGCCTGTGCCTCCAGCTTGGCCTCGGCCTCGGCGGTCTGCCGGCGATGCAGGCGTGCCAGGGTCACCAGCATGGCCATGATCAGGCCCAGGTAGGTCAGGGCAATCAGGCCATCCAGCGCCACCGTGGTGACATCGCTGGTGCGCGTGGCCTGGTCGAGGGCCATCAGCACCGTGCTCAGCCAGGCCAGCGCCGCCGCGCCCCACGCGTACTTGCGCAGCTTCAGCGCGGCGGTGTCGTCCAGGTTCAACAGCCGCCATGACGGGCGCTTGGGCACCAGCATGCAGGCGCTGAGTGCAGCGATGAAGGCGGCGCGGAAGGTGGCCGTCTCCAGGCCGTCGGCCACCACCTGCAGGCGCGGCGCGATGGCATCGATGGCGTCCAGCGCCGCCATCAGCACCACCACGGCATAGCCGGGCAGCAACGTGCCGACCAGCAACAACCACATGGCCAGGCCGGAACGGCGCAGGCGTCCATCAGGCGCACGATCGGACGCGGCGAACTGCCGCCCCAAGCGGCGCAGCCACAGCCGCAGCGGGAACATCATCACCAGCGCGGCGATCAGGCCCAGCAACGGCGTGCCCCAGCCATTGGCCCGGACGCCGGCAACGAACGTATCGCGCCCCTGCTCGGCCAACGGCGCGACGCGTGCGATATCGATGGGCAGGCGCTCGGCCACCTTGCTCCACAGTGCCGGAGACAACGGCGAGGCGACCTTCTTCCCCATGTCTTCGGCGCGCTGCGCAGTGCGCTGCTGGTCGATGTCGGCTGCCAGCTGCTGGGCACGCACGGCACTGGTCTTGGCCTGCGCCACCGATGCGGCCAGGCCGTCGCGCTGCTTGTTGATCGTGCGCCGTTGCGCCGCCAGTTCGGGCGGCTCGGTGGTGCCCTCGGCAGGCGTGCCCAGCTGCGCTAGCTGTTCGTCGAGACGGTCCAGCTGCGGCTGCAGCGACTTCTCCAGCGCCTCGGCGTCACGCCGGGCCTTCGAAGCGTCCTCGGACAGCATGGCCAATGTTTCGATGGCCGCGGCATCACCACGCTTGCGGTCGACTTCCTTCAGCTTCGCATCGATATCCGCCAGCTGCTGCTTCGGCGTGGGGTCTTCATCCTGTGCCAGCACCGGCGCGGACAGCAGGAGGGCGGTGCACAGCATCAGGACCCACCAGGGGCCCCGTGCACGGATCGATCGCAGGAAAGAAGACACGCCAGCCACACCGGTTCGCGCGGACCACCGCGCCTGCGCGCGACTATACGGCACAGGCGGTAAAGGGCGGATGGGCGACGCGCAGCAGCATCAGTACTTCAGGCGCAGCTCTTCCACGGTCGGCTGCTGCAGCGCGTACCAGTCCTGGAACTCTTCCTCGGTGATCTCATCGGGCGCATACACCGCCACCGGGTGCCAGTCGTGGTCGGTCGGCAGCGGCTGGCGCGGCCCGGCACGCAGGCTGTAGCTGACGCCCTCGTAGTCGACCAGGTCATCGACCTGCGGCCACTGTTCGCGTGCGAACGCGGATTCACTCTTCAACAGGATCACCTGGTACATCGGCACCTCCACTTCGGTTGGATCAGGAAAACACGGCGCTGGCGGCAGCATACCGCCGCACCGGTGACAACGGGCACGCCGCAGCAGCGACGGAACGTTCTGGACACGGCCATCGCCCCGGCTTCACCCGCCCATGGCAAGGCCATCGGCATCGTGGAGGCCCCCCCCTGCCACGACCGCCGATGACCGAGCACCCGCCGCTGAAGACCGTTGCCGACCTCAAGCTGCCCCGCTACCTGGGCACCTGGTACGAGATCGCACGCCTGCCAATGCGCCATGAACCGGAAGGCTGCACCGACGTGTCGGCGCACTACACCCTGCTCGACAACGGCAACGTCGGTGTCACCAACCGCTGCCGCATGGACGGCGAGATCGAAGAGGCCACCGGCGAGGCTTGCGCGATCGACAACGACAGCGCGCGCCTGGAGGTCAGTTTCCTGCCCAAGGGCCTGCGCTGGCTGCCGTTCGCCAAGGGCGACTACTGGGTGATCCAGGTCGCCCCGGACTACAGCGTCGCGCTGGTCGGCAGCCCGGACCGCAAGTACCTGTGGCTGCTGGCCCGCGAACCGCGGCTGGACGCCACCGTGCAGGACCATTATCTGGCGTCCGCCCGCCTGCAGGGCTTCGATCTGTCCGAACTGATCCAGACCCCGCATACCGGCCAGCCCACGGCCTGATCTACGGGCAATGGTGGACGCCAACCGACTCCGCCCATGACGTTATCCCCCATCGCGACATTCATCAGCAGCAGGCAAACTTCTGGTTTAACCAGTCCCCGAGAGACATGGAAGAGCAGTCATGGAATATCACCTGACAGAGGGACAGCTCAATGGCCCGGCTGAAATGTCGGCCATTGCTGATCTGTCAGCCCGCGTGGGAGTGGCACTTCCCGAGAGTTACCTTGAATTCCTTAGGGCGCACAACGGTGGCGAAGGATTTATTGGCGACAACTACATTGTCTTCTGGAAAGCGGAAGAGGTGGTCGCCTTCAATCGTGAGTATGAAGTTGAATCATACGCGCCGGGCATATTCCTGTTCGCGTCGGACGGCGGCGGGGAGGGATTTGGATTCGACACACTGGACGCAGCAATGCCGGTAGTGCGGATTCCATTCATTGGCATGGAACGTCAGTACGCCCTCCCGGTAGCGCGCGACCTCCCCGACCTGTTTGCTCGACTGCTTGCAGATCAGCCTGAGGACGAGCATGAAATCAATCCGGCAGGCTGACCCATGGACCTGAAGAGTGGCTACCCGTGGTGGGCGGTTCGCAATGGCCTGATCCACGCCTTCCCGCCGCTGCAGCAGGACCTGCGCTGCGACGTGCTGGTGGTCGGCGGCGGCATCACCGGTGCACTGATTGCCGACGAGCTGTCCCGGCATGGCCACGACGTGGCGGTGATCGAACAACGCGACATCGGCTGGGGCAGCACGGCGGCCAGCACCGCGCTGCTGCAGTACGAGATCGATACCCATCTGCTGGAACTGGCCCAACGCTATGGCCAGGACGCCGCCGCGCTGGCCTACCGCGCCTGTGCCGAGGCCATTCCGGCGCTGGGCGAGGTCGCTCGCGGCCTGAAGGACGTTGATTTCCAGCGCATGGACAGCCTGTACCTGGCCAGCCGCCATCGCGACGTGCCGCGCCTGATGGCCGAGGGCGATGCCCGTCGCGGTATCGGCCTGGATGCCCGCTGGCTGGGCCCGGAGGCACTGCGGGAACGTTTCGACGTTGAGGCCGGCGGCGCCCTGCTGACCCGGCAGGCGGCCCGGGTTGATCCGTATCGGCTGACCTATGCGCTACTGCAGCGCCTGCGTCGGCGCGGCGGCCATGTGCATGACCGCACCGTACTGCACAGCCTCGATGCTACCGCGCGCGGGGTGGCCGCCCGTACCGAAGCCGGTGCCACCATCCGCGCACGCCACGTGGTGCTGGCCATGGGCTACGCCAACCAACGCTGGCTCAAGCAACGGGTCGCACGCAACCGCAGCAGCTACGCCTTCATCACCGATCCCATCGATGCGGACGTGCTCGGCCGGCTGCGCACCACGATGGTCTGGGAGAGCGCCCGCCCCTACCTGTACCTGCGCGCCACCGGCGACTGTCGCCTGCTGGTCGGCGGGCTGGACGACGCCATCGACATCCCCGCCCGCCGCGACCGGCGCGTTCAGAGCAAGGCCGACCAGCTGATGAAGCAGCTGCTGCGCTGGTTCCCACGGCTGGACCCGGTGCCGGCGTTCTCCTGGGGCGGCACCTTCGCCGAGACCGCTGATGGCCTGCCGTTCTTCGGCCCGCACGAACAATGGGGCCCGCGGGTGCACTTCGCCATGGCCTACGGTGGCAACGGCATCACCTATTCGATGATCGGCGCGCAGCTGCTGCGCGCCCGGATCGAGCGGCGCACGCATGCGCTGGAGGGGCTGTTCGGGTTCGGCCGGTTGTAGCCTGCAGCCAGGCATGGCCTGGCTCTACCGTAAGCGGGCGCCGACAGGCATCATTCAAGCAACCCCTGCTAGCGTCGGCCTGTACCGCCGCGTGTTGCGTGGCCACCTGTCCGCTGGAGCGCCGTCATGATCCGCCCCCTGACCCTGCTGCTGTGCCTGGCCCTGCCGGGAACCGTGCTGGCCCAGTCCGCCGCAGGTGCCACCGCGCCGCAGGCGGCCGGCCTGGACCTGACGCTGCCTCAGGCGCCGATGCGCTACCTCAACGACCCAGCCCTGCAGCAGGACCCGCCGGGCACGTACTACGGCGACAAGAGCGGCCCGCGCGTGCACGACGACGCGAAGATCGCCGACGTCACCGACGACAAGGTCAAGGTGTCCGGCAGCTTCACCACCGGCATCGGCTATTCCAAGAACGGTGGCAACAGCCACTACAACGCCGCCACGCTGAACCTGAGCAAGAACTACACCACCGATGAAGGCAAGACCCACGGGGTCAACGTCAACATCCACGTGAGCGAAGGCAAGGGACCGGGCTTCTTCGGTCCGTATGGCGGCTATTACGGCCGCGGCCCGGGCTATTGGGACTACCCGCCGCCGTACGGCTGGTAAGCCAGCTCCTGTAGAGCCGAGCCCATGCTCGGCTACGGTTGGCCGCAAAGCCGAGCATGGGCTCGGCTCTACATGGGCAAACGTCAATCCAGCCAGCCATCGCGCTCGCTGTGCAGGATGCGGCCGTCATAACCGCTCAGGCGCACGTCCACCTTCTGGTTGCGTGCATTGCGGGCCTCCAGCGACCAGGTCGCACCATCGCGTTCCAGCGAATGGATCTCGCGCAGGCCATGCGCCTGTGCCCGTGCCAGCACCTGCTCGGTGGTCAGCAGCGCGCGGCCGCTGTGCTCGTCGAAGATCTCGCCGGTCTTCGGGTCCACGTAGACCTCGCTGAAGCGGCCATCGGCGCCGCTCACGTCGGCCTCCCACAGGCCATCATCGCGCTCGATCTCGTGGATCTGGGTGTAGCCGGCCTTGCGCAGGGTCTGTTCAACCTGGGCCATGCCCAGCGGCGCGGCCTGTACGGCCGGCGCGACGGTCAGCAGGGCAACAGTGGCGAGGGTGAGCGACTTCAACATGGGGGTTCTCCTGTTCGTGTTCGTGGCCGGACCATCCCGGCAACGCCACAATGCACCCCGTGGTTAACAGCGCCTTAGCCGGCACTGTTAGCCAGCTGTTAGTCACCCCCGGCACACTCACGCCTGTTCCTACAGCCCTCCCTGCGCCCCGATGCTCTCCACCCTGCCCCTGCTGCTGGCCCTGGCCAACGCTCCTACCGCCGCCGCGCCCGTCCAGGACCCGGCACAGCAGGTCGCGCGCCGTGCCGTGCAGCAGGGCCGCTACGTGCCATTGGAAAGCGTGGTGCGCGATGCACTCAAGCGCTTTCCGGGGCAGCTGCTGGAAGTGGAGCTGGACGATGGTGTCTACGAAGTGGAGATCCTGCGCGGCGACGGCGTGGTGGTGGAGCTGGACTATGATGCGCGCAGCGGAAAGCTGCTGAAGACGGAGCTCGACGACTGATGCGCATCCTGTTGGCCGAAGACGATGCCGCACTGGCACAGCGCCTGGTGCCCCTGCTGGAGCAGGCCGGCTACGTGGTGCATGTGGTTGCCGATGGCCGCCAGGCCGAGGAGATCGGCCAGATCGAGGACCTGCAGGCGGCCATCGTTGACCTCGGCCTGCCCGGCCTGGACGGACTGAGCGTGATCGAGCGCTGGCGCGGCAATGGCCGCAGCTTTCCGGTGCTGGTGCTGACCGCACGCGGGCGCTGGCACGACAAGCTGGCCGGCTTCGATGCCGGTGCCGACGACTACCTGACCAAACCGTTCCAGGCCGACGAACTGGTGCTGCGCCTGCGCGCCCTGATCCGCCGCAGCCATGGCCACGCCAGCCCGCGCCTGCACTGCGGCCCGCTGCAGCTGGACGTCAACGCCGGCCGCTTCGAACTGGACGGACAGCCGCTGGCGCTGAGCCCGCAGGAGTTCCGCCTGCTCAGTTACTTCATCCACCACAGCGGCCAGGTGATCGGCCGTGATCGTCTGGGCGAGCAGGTGTTCGAAGGCGGCCACGACCCGGACTCCAACGCGCTGGACATGCTGCTGGTTCGGGTCCGCCGCAAGCTCGGCATCGATCTGATCCAGACCGTGCGCGGCCAGGGCTGGCGGCTGGCCGCGCCGTGAGCCGGCAACCGTCGCTGCGACGGCGCCTGCTGCTGGCCGGCGGCGTCGGCCTGCTGCTGGTCTCGCTGCTGGCCAGCGCGCTGCTGGGCGAGCTGTTCAAGCGCAGCGCGCGCGACCGCCTCGACCACGAACTGCAGCAGGACATGCTGACCCTGCTGGCGCAGGCCGAAGTGGACGCGGACGGACAGCTGCGCCTGCGCCAGGAACCCAACGATGCACGCTTCCAGCGCGTGTTTTCCGGCGCCTATTGGCAGATTGCCGGTGCCGATGGCCGCGTGCTGCTGCAGTCGCGCTCGCTGTGGGATGAAACCCTGCCAACCACGGCCACAGGTGCCGCCACCCGCAATCTGGCCGGACCACTGCAGCAATCCCTGCGCGCACGCGTGCAGCAGGTGCGCCTGCCACGCGCCAGCGAACCGTTCGTAGCCGTGGTCGCCACCGATCGCAGCGCGCTGGATGCCGATGTCGCGGCGTTCCGCAAACGCACCGCCATCGCCCTGGGCGTGCTGGTCGCGGCGTGGCTGGCGGTGCTGGCCAGCCAGGTGCACTTCGGCCTGCGCCCGCTGCATCGCCTCGGTGCGCAGCTGGAACGGGTACGGCGCGGTGATGCGCAGCGCGTCGACACGCAGGAACTGGGCGCGGAAGTCGCACCGCTGGGTGAAGAACTCAACGCGTTGCTGGACCACCAGCAACGCATGGTCGCGCGTGCGCGCAACAGTGCACAGGATCTGGCGCATGCGCTGAAGACCCCGCTGAGCGTATTGGCCACCGAAGCTGACAGCGACGGCACGCATTGGCGTGCCACCGTGCGCGAGCAGAGTGCGCGCATGCAGGCCAGTGTCGACCGCTACCTGGCCGCAGGGTTGGCCGCAGACCATCGCCAGCGCACCGACGTGGCGGCCGTCGCACAGGCGCTGTGCCGGCTGATGGCACGCGTGCATGGCGAACGTGGCATCACGTTCACGGCGGCAGGCATCGATCCGGCGCTGCAGTTCGCCGGCGCCAGTGCGGATCTGGAAGAGATGCTGGGCAACCTGCTGGACAACGCCGGGCGCTGGGCACAGCAGCAGGTTCACGTCAGCGCGGATGCCGACGAAGGCCAGTTGCGCATCGAAGTACACGACGACGGCCCCGGTCTGGCTGCGGACGCCCTGCAACGGGTCACCCAGCGCGGCGTGCGGCTGGATGAGCGCGAGGGCAGCAGTGGATTGGGGTTGGCGATCGTGGGGGATATCGCCGCCAGCTATGGCGGACGCGTGGCGCTGGAGAATGCGCAGCCGGGCCTGCGTGCAACGGTGTGGTTGCCAGCAGGGTGACTCGTCAACGCTGGAACACCAGGCCGGTAGAGTCGACTGTTAGTCGACTGCTCTTGGCTGCGGTGCCGGGAAATCCCGCGCTGCGCGCGAAAGTCGACTAACAGTCGACTCTACCGCCTTCGCCGGGCATTCTAGTTCCCCATCAGCGGTGATGCATCCACCAGCAATCAATCGCGTCCAGCACGATGTGGATCATCAAACCGATGCCGAACAACCGCGTTTTCTTCGGCACGCACAGCCCGGCATAGACCGCGATGGCCGGTGCAGTGTGCAGCGGGTGGAAACCGATGCTGCAGCGGTTCGGTGCATAGATCGGATCGGCCAGCAGGTGGTCCAGATCGATGATCCAACCCAGCAGCATCAACAACCACGCCGAGGCGAAACGCTTGCGCCAGAACAGCCATGCCAGCAACGCTGGCACGGCGGCATGCAGGAACAGGTGGAAGATCGCGCGTGCGCTCATCGGGACCGGTAGCGCCGGGCCATGCCCGGCGTTCCCGTAATCATCAGACCAGCGGTTCGTCGGACAGGTAGGTGTAGCCGGTCAGGCCGGCTTCCAGTGCGTCCGACAGCTCCTGAGCGCGTTCCGGCGACAGCTGCGCCTCGGCCACGCGCTGCGCATAGGTCGCACGCAGTTCGTCCAGGCGGTAACCCACGTAATCCAGCATCACGTCGGTGGTGTCGCCGCGGCGCTGCTGGGTGATGGCGTAGCCATCGGCGTCGGCCAGCACTTCCACCGCGTCGGTATCGCCGAACAGGTTGTGGATGTCGCCCAGGATTTCCTGGTAGGCGCCGACCATGAAGAAGCCGATGCGGTAGCTCTCACCCGGCTTCATCTTGTGCAGCGGCAGCGAGCTGTCCAGGCTCTCGTTCTCGACATAGGTTTCCACCATGCCGTCCGAGTCGCAGGTCATGTCGGCGATGATGCCGCGGCGGTCCGGGGTTTCGTCCAGGCGCTCGATGGGCACGATCGGGAACACCTGGTCGATCGCCCACACGTCCGGGATCGATTCGAACACGCTGAAGTTGACGAAGTACTTGTCGACCAGGCGCTCGTTCAGTTCGTCCAGCACCGGGCGATGGCTCTTCTCGTCATAGCTCAGGCGCGCACGCACGCCGTGGGCAATGGCGTAGAACAGATCGTCGATGCGCGCACGCTGCGGCAGGTCGATCTGGCCCAGCGCGTAGCTGGCCAGACCTTCGGCATGGAAATGCTGCGCTTCCTGGAACAGCTCCACCGCCGGGCGCACGTCCAGTTCGTCGTGGATCTCGCGCAGGTGGCGGATCGCCGCCGGCTCGTCATCGTGCTGGTCCGGCACGCGGCCTTCCTGCGCCTCTTCCACTTCCGACACGTTGGCGATCAGCACAGCGTGGTGCGCGGTCATCGCGCGGCCGCACTCGGTCACGATGCGCGGCGGGGTCAGGCCGAACTCTTCGCAGGCATTGGCCAGCGGCTGCACGATGTTGCTGGCGTAGGAATGCAGGCCGTAGTTGATCGAGCAGAAGCTGCGCGAGCGGGTGCCTTCATAGTCCACGCCCAGGCCACCACCCACGTCGACGTGGGTGATCTTCGCGCCCAGGCGCGACAGCTCCACGAAGTAGCGGGTGGCTTCGCGCATGCCGTTGGCGATGTCGCGCACGTTGGAGATCTGCGAGCCCATATGGAAGTGCAGCAGGTTCAGGCAGTCGGCGTACTCGGTGTCACGCAGCGACTTCCACAGGTCCAGCAGCTGGCGCGGCGACAGGCCGAACTTGGCCTTGTCGCCACCGCTGTTCTGCCACTTGCCGGCGCCCAGCGAGGCCAGGCGCATGCGCACGCCCAGGCCCGGCTTCACGTCCAGCGCCTTGGACTCTTCCAGCACCAGCTTCAGCTCGGACGGCTTCTCGATGACGATGAAGGTCTGCAGGCCCAGCTTGCGGCCGATCAGGGCCAGGCGGATGTACTCGCGGTCCTTGTAGCCATTGCAGACGATCAGGCCACCCGGACGCGACAGCGCCAGCACGGCCATCAGCTCGGGCTTGCTGCCCGCTTCCAGGCCGAACCCCTCGCCGTGGTGGCTGGCCAGGGTGCCGGCCACGCCACGGGTCTGGTTGACCTTGATCGGGTACACGGCGGTGTAGCCGCCGCTGTACTCCCAGTCCTGCTGGGCCTGGGCGAAGGCCGCCTGCAGCTTGCCCAGGCGCTGGCCGAGGATGTCCGGGAAGCGCACCAGCAGCGGCAGCTTGGCGCCCGCCGCGCGCGCAGCGTCGACCACCTTGGGCAGCGACACCACCGGGCCGTCCGCCCCGGTCGGTCTCACCACCATGTGCCCGGCCTGATCCACGTCGAAGTAACCGTCCGCCCAATGCGGGATCGAGTAGGTCTTGCGGGCTTGGTCGAGGGACCAATCGGTCATTTCAGTCGGCCTTGTTGGCAATAAAAGGGGGGGCATGATAACGCCTATATGCCCACAGGTTCGTTATCATGCGCGCCCGCGCCCGTGACAGGTTTCAACCTGAACGGGCCGATCCGTCCGGATGTGGCATCTGTGCCACGCGGCCCCGCCCGCCAGCCCGGCTCCACCCCTCCGAACAGGACTGTTTTCCAATGACTGACAGCAACAACTGGTACATCGAACACTTCGAGCGCACCGGCTCGGCCATCGGCTACCGCATCACCGGCAAGCTGGACGAGGTGCAGTCGCCGTTCCAGAAGATCGAGATCTTCCAGACCACCGACTGGGGCAACCTGATGACCATCGACGGGGCCATCATGCTGACCAGCAAGGACAACTTCTTCTACCACGAGATGATCAGCCACCCGGTGCTGTTCACCCACGCCGCGCCCAAGCGCGTGGTGATCATCGGCGGCGGCGACTGCGGCACCCTGCGCGAAGTGCTCAAGCACAAGGGCGTGGAGAGCGTGACCCAGTGTGATATCGACGAGCAGGTCACCGTGATGGCGCGCAAGCACTTCCCGGAACTGTGCGACTCCAATGACGACGCCCGCGCCGAGCTGCTGTTCGACGACGGCGTGGCCTACATGGCCAACTGCCCGGCCGGCAGCGTGGACGTGGTGATCGTCGATTCGACCGACCCGGTCGGCCCCGGCGAAGGCCTGTTCAACAAGGCCTTCTACGAGAGCTGCTTCAAGGCCCTGAAGGACGACGGCATCCTGGTGCAGCAGTCCGAGTCGCCGCTGATGCAGCTGGAGCTGATCAACGAAATGCGCACCGAGATGGGCAAGGCTGGTTTCGGCTCGTTCAAGACCCTGCCGTTCCCGCAGCCGTGCTACCCCACCGGCTGGTGGAGCGTGACCATGGCGCGCAAGGGCGACAGCAGCTTCGACTTCCGCCAGGCCGACTCGGCCGCCAAGACCTTCAACACCCTGTACTACACCGCCGCGCTGCACACCGGCGTGCTGGTGACCCCGCCCTTCGTGCAGGCGGCACTGAAGTAAGGCGTGCCGACCAACGGTCGGCACCCACCCAATGAAAAACCCGCGCTGGCGACAGCGCGGGTTTTTGCTTTCTGTAGAGCCGAGCCCATGCTCGGCTGCATTTCGCGCAGAAGCAGCCGAGCATGGGCTCGGCTCTACAACATGCCCCGCGGAATCCGGTAGCGCCGGGCCAAGTCCGGCGGCGGTTCGCTCAGAGCGCCCAGATACCGGCAATCACCGCCACCACCAGGCCCCACTTGATCACCTGGTAGGCCACCACGCTGCGCTCGCGCAGCGCTTTGGCCTTCAGGCGCACCTTGTAGACGCTGCCGAACGCCTTGTTGACGCCACCGGTCGGGTCACCCGGCAGGTTCGGCGAGGCACCACCGGCCAGCAGCGTGGCCGCCACCGCACGGTTGAACAGGCCCGGCAGGCCGAAGCGCAGCGGGCGGGCGATGTCGCAGAACAGGATCACCCGGTCATCGGGCGTCTCGTTGTGCGCATGGTGGATGTAGGTCTCGTCGAACATCATCCACTCGCCATCGCGCCAGCTCTTCTTGATGCCGTCCACTTCGATGTAGCAGCCGTCGTTGTTCGGCGTGGCCAGGCCCAGGTGCAGGCGCAGCGAACCGGCGAACGGATCGCGGTGGGGACGCAGTTCGCTGCCCGACGGCAGCTGCGCGAACATCGCCGCGCGCACGTCCGGCAGCGACTCCAGCAACGCCGTGGTCTTCGGGCACATCGCCTTCGCCGACGGGTGCGACGGGCCATACCACTTCAGGTAGAAGCGCTTCCAGCCACGGCGGAAGAACGAATTGAAGCCGGCATCGTTGAACGTGCTGGAGGCCGCGATCTTCTGTGCATCGCGCAGCGCCAGCGCCTCGTCGCGGATCATCTGCCAGTTCTGGCGCAGCGGCTCCAGCTGCGGGAACTCCTTGGCCGGGTCCAGGAACGGCGTAGTCGGCACCTTCGAGAACATGTACATGACCACGTTGATCGGGGCCATGAAACTGGAGTGGTCCAGCAGCTGGCGCGACCAGCGCGCGCGAACCTTGCCACGGAAGTGGATGTACAGCACGCAGGCGACGAACAGCGCTGCAATGACGATTTTGATGATCAAAACACTTTCCTCCAGCCGCAGCCGGAACGGGAAACAGGGCGATGCACGGCCAAGCGGCCAGCACCGGTGGGGACCGCGGCAGGGAACGGGGACGTGCCAGGAAGGGGCGGCCGCCGATGTCGCGAATTAACAGCTTATGGTCGGCAGGCCGTGCGTCGGGGTCAAGCCGGACGTGCGTGACGTTCAGCGGGCCGCGGATGAACGAAGCGACGCGACGCCCAACCTATTGATTTTTAAAGAACCAAAGACGAAGTGAGACGGAATTGTCCGATCGGGTGCGACGAACTGTTCCAGCCACGACGCCGACATTTCTCCGACAAATCGTGGAATAGCGAACTGGCGAGTACTAAAATTAACGAAAACTTAGTAACTCCCTGTAACACCGGTTCGCTTGACGCTTTGCGCCACCCACCGGGTCGACCGAGACCCCGACATGCATCTCCCTGCCCTGCCCCCCTCCTCCTGCGGCGAAGACGCCGCCACCCCGCTGCTGCTCAAGCGCGGCGAACGCTTCCTGGCCCCCGACGTCTATCGCACCTGCCTGGACGGGCGCGAGGCGGTCATCAAGGACTACTCCCGCTACCGCGGCACCCCCGTTTCACTGATCGCGCGGCTGATGGTGCGCCGTGAGGCCCGCATGCTGCAGCGCCTGGGCGGCTGGAAGCATGCCCCCGCGCTGCTTGGCACCCTGGGCGGCCTGGCACTGGGCATGGAGTTCATTCCCGGCCAGACCCTGAGCACCGCGCAGGCCGTGGGAAATGAAGTGTTCGAGCAGCTGCAGCACGCGCTCAGCCGTTTGCATGCCGCCGGCATCACCCACAACGACCTGCACGGCACCAACGTGGTGGTCAGCGGCGGCGTGCCGGTGCTGCTGGACTTCACCTCCGCCTGGCGCGCCCCGCGCTGGCTGCGCCGCAACCCGCTCAGCCGGCAGATGCGCCGCAGCGACATGAAGAACCTGCTGAAGATCCGCCAGCGCATGACCGGCCAGGCCCCGAGTGCCGCGCAGGCCGCACTGGTGGCCGACCCCGGCTGGGTCGCTGCCGTGCGCCAGGGCTGGAAGCGGTTCTACACGTGGGCGAAGCGCCGGTAGGGGTCGAGCTCGCTCGACCGCTTTACCGCTCTTTGTAGAGCCGAGCCTACGCTCGGCTGCTGTTCCTGCATCACGCGAAATGCAGCCGAGCAACGGCTCGGCTCTACAACATCCCGCCGAACGGGTTACAACGCGTCCGCGTCCAGCTCACCGGTACGAATACGCACCACACTGCCCAGGTCGTACACGAACACCTTGCCGTCACCAATCTTGCCGGTGCCGGCGGCCTTCACGATGGCCTCAACCACGGCCTCCACCTGGTCATCGGTCACCGCCACTTCCAGCTTCACCTTCGGCAGGAAATCGACCACATACTCCGCGCCGCGGTACAGCTCGGTATGGCCCTTCTGGCGACCAAAGCCCTTCACTTCCGTCACCGTGATGCCGGTAACCCCACGCTCGGCCAGTGCTTCGCGCACGTCGTCGAGCTTGAACGGCTTGATCACCGCCATGACCATCTTCATCGTCTATCTCCTGTCTTCCGGCGTGGAGGATAGCGCCTGAACGCGGCCCGTGCGAAGCCGCTGCGGCCTGTCCGGGCAGTGGGTGCCAGCAGTATCCTTGTGCCCGATCGGCCTGCCCGCGCCGGATGCACGGGCCCACCCCCACGGAGTACCCCATGATCGACCTGAATCAAATCGATGACCTCGCCCGTCGCCTCAGCGACCTGGTGCCGCCGGGCCTGCGCGAATCGCGCGAGGAACTGCAGGCCACCTTCAAGAGCGCGTTGCAGGCGGGTCTGGCCAAGCTGGACCTGGTCACCCGCGAGGAGTTCGAAGTGCAGCGCGCCGTGCTGCTGAAGACCCGCGAAAAGCTGGATGCGCTGGAAACCGCCGTGCGCGAGCTGGAAGGGCGCGGCGCCGCAGAATGAAAAAAGGAGGCGCACTGCGCCTCCCGTTTACAGATTATTTCCCGGATAGGGCCTTGCAGCAAGGACCACCGGGCGCCCTAGACTCGCCGGCCTGTCGATCCGGCAGCACAGAGAGGGGCAGCAGCGATGGCGCAGGACACCGAATGGACACCCGTTTCGCATGACACCTGCGACCAGGTCGCCGGGCCGTTCTATCACGGCACCCGCGCCGATCTGGCGGTGGGCGAGCTGCTGAGTGCGGGCTTCCGCTCCAACTATCGCGACAGCGTGGTGATGAACCACATCTACTTCACCACAATTGCCAAGGGCGCTGGGCTGGCTGCGGAGATGGCCCGCGGTGAGGGGCGGCCGCGCGTGTATGTGGTGGAGCCGACCGGGCCGTTTGAGGACGATCCGAATGTGACCAACAAGAAGTTTCCCGGGAACCCGACGCGGTCGTATCGGAGTACGCAGCCGTTGCGGATTGTGGGGGAGATTGTGGAGTGGGAGCTGTATGACGCGGAGTTCGTCCGGCAGTTGAAGGCGTTTGTTGCTTCGGGGAGTGGGGAGATCATCAATTGATGACCTGCTGCCGCTGGGCGTTGCCCTCATCCTCACCGGCATCGTAGATGTCCAACGCGAGCTCGATGCCGCGCTGCCCCGGGGCAAGCAGCGCGCGGGACGAAAGCGAGACACCATCGTTGCTGCTGCCCATGAAGAGACCGCAGAACAGATCAGGCCGGAAGCGTGCCAATGACTGCCATACGGCGAGATCGCCGGTGAGTTGATCGAGGATCTGGAAGATCTGAGCTTTCAGATCTTCAGGCTCACGCCGAGGTGCACTGAATCGCCAGCTTCCGGTGTTGGCGATACGCACGGTGCCTGATTGGCTGCCTCTGAGTTCCTGACCCTTGTGACGCGAGGCGGTTGGAGTCGCCCCGAGCAAGGCACTGATTTTCTCTGGAAGGAAATCCTCCCCGAAGAATCGGAGCGTTACCAAGGACTGATCGAGTACTGCCATGCAAATCCAGTTGCCCTTTTCGGAATCTCTTCCAATCTAGACGTCCCATCGACGTCAGGTCAGCTATCGCCCAGTAGCGGACGCTCAACTCTGGAATTAAGCCGATTCGCGAGGCGAGTTCGGCTTGAATGAACTGTTATACCTCATGGTTGGCAATCACCGACAGCCAATGCACGCCCCCCCCGTATCTGCCAATGCGAAGTGTCCAAGAGCAGAGCTGTGGGCAATTGTGCCGTTGAACAACAGGGCATCCCATTGACCAGATGGACCAAACTCCTCTTGTACGAAGGTGAAGCGTGAACCTAAGGCTGACTCAGGAGTTTGCCCCAAGGCTCGGAGGTCATCAAGCATGCCTTGTACCAGAGCGAAAAAGCTCTCTGCGAGCTGGGAGTGATTTTTCGAATATCCGGCCCCTGCTCAAGGCGATCTTCTCGGAACTCATGCCAGGGTTCTCTTTCGTCAAGCCTTGGGGACTTCTGCACTTTGATCCGGTTGAGTACCCGGTTACGAAGGAGGAACTTGCCGGGTTTCAGAAGGCTGCCATGCAAAGTGGCGTGAACTTCTGCTTTCTCTCCACGTGGGAGCAGCGGCATGAAGACAAGGATCTGTTGGAGGTGTACAAGTAGGCGCCGGCTCGAAAATTCTTCCAAGGCTAATCTGTTTCGTGATTGGGCGTAGTTGAAGTATTGCTAGCGTCCGCCTTCAACTTCATCCCCATCTCAAAGCCACGCGCTCAACAGCCATCCATGCAACTGCATGCCCATCCATCAATGCGCAGGCTGCACCTTCAGCGCGCTTGAATCCCTTCGCAGCAGATACAGCGCAACCAGGAACGGCCACAGCGAGTTGATCGACGAGAACACGCGCTGGGTCAGCCCCCGGTAGCCCTCCGGGTCCGCGCCCACCACGTTCAACCAGAGATAGACGATGCCCCCGATGCTCACCACAGCGGTCACGGCGTATGCCCTTCGGTTGGCAGACCACGCACTCAGTTCAATGTGCGACATCGCCGGTGCAATGATGTTTGCGATGCCAATGGTGTAGAAGCCGTGCATCGGATGGCCCATGGGCCAGAGCCCGTTGGTCAGCATGGAGATGCCAAAGATCATCCAGCAGATCGCGCCTACGGCAATCCGGCGGCCGGACTCCCGCCATACCCCGATGGAGAACGCCACGAAGCCCAGACCGGAGCCGATAGCCGCGATCCTGCCGCAGATGCTTGCAAGCGTTGGTGCCTGCAGCAGCTCGCTGGCGTGCTGTGCAAGCGGGTTGTAGCCCGGCGCGAACAGGGCGGCAACGCTGGTCCAGAACAGGAACCACGGAAGCGGGACCAGACCCGCAGACAGAAGAAGTCGATTGCGGCGTAACACGTACAGTGATCCTTGTATTGGCCTGCGCCAGTGGGTGAAATCCGTTCAAACGCTACAAGACCGTCCTGCTGCGGGCAGAGCAGCCCCGCGCGACTACAGCGGTAGTCAGATTGCGCGCGGCACTCGGTAGATTCAATAGGCAGGAAGTCATTTAAACCATCCAGCCGGTGTCGCAGCGGTTCGGTTGCATGAGCGATCACACATGCCCGATGGGCGGGTGCTGTCGCATTTGCCGCGCCTTACATCTCTGGCAGAAGGTTCTGACGACTCCGTTCCAGAAGCGCCGCTGCGCCAAGCACGCCAAGGCTCTCGCCGCTTTCCTCGCTATGCGACAATGCCAAAAGCGTCTCGGGTTTTGGCGGCATTGCCCCCTCCCCCTTGGCATTCCCAACTACGTCAGGCAACTCTGGTATCGCCACCGAAAACGGGTGGCCGGGCCTCGAAAACCCGAGCTATTAGGATGTTGTTTGCACTTGCCAGCCGGCATCACCTTGCGTGGTGTCGGCTGGCATTCCGTCTGCCAGCTATGGCGGGCGGGGCGTGGGGGCCTTGTGCCCGCCGGTTTCTTCCTAATAGCCCGGTTTTCGAGCCACGCCCTGTCCGCCACCTTTATCGGTGGCGGCTTCTGCCTGCATGCACGGAGCCTGCCATGACCACGCCGCACTCCCCTCCCCCGCGCCCGATCCAGCAAGCGCCCTCTGCCGCTCCGACCCTGGATCCCAACAGCCTCATCGCCATCCTGCACGCCATTGGCGCGGGCGCTGCGGCCGACGGCCAGCCCTGGCCCGAGCGGCACCATCTACGCAGCCGGCAGATGGCGTTGTCCGACGCCGACTGCGCCCTCACCGGCCAGCGCATCGTGCAGGAGATCCTGCTGGCGGCCGAACGCACGCGCCAGAACGGTGAGCCCGAACAGTACGTCGGCGACCGGGTGATGGAGGGGCTGGTGATGGCCGATCTGGCGCTGACCGCCTTCATCCACGAACGGATGCGACCCAAGGACTGAGCGCGCTTACGGCGCGGAGTTTTCTGCCTGTGTGCGGGGTGACGAATGAAGATGCACGGCTTGGCCGCTGCGGTGGTGTGCATCGCGGTGATCGGCGCAGTATGGGCAGCATGGCCCGAGCCCGCAGGCGATCAGGTGTGGGCCTACCAGAAGCTGCAACCGGCCGGTTACCGGTTGCTGCACAGTGATGCGCTGGGCTTCGTCACTGCGAAGGCGCACGAGGGTTTTGAACTGCACGCGCGCCATGCCAGGGCGACGTCCTTCGAGATCCGGTGCAAGGGCGTGCTGGTGATGGACGTGGAGGATGCGCCCTCGCGCGTGCTGATCCGCATGCCTGCCGATGCCCGCTTGCGGGCGCCGGACATCGAGCGTCTGCGCATCAGCTTCGAGCGTTGGCTGGATCTGCACCAGAGCCAAGGGCGATTGCTGGTGGAAAGCGCTGGGCCTTCGTGGGTTGAGACGCGGTTTGGGCGCTTCAATGGGCTGGTGCTGGATGAGCAGCGGTGTCTGTTTGGGGTGCTGGGCCGCCATTGACCGCCCCCCCCCTAACCGGCCCATTCGCAACAAATGTCTGGAGGAAGCGGCGCCTCCTGGGACTTACCCGCGCCAAAGGCGATGGTCCTGCCATCCAGTCGCAGCCCCGATGCTTCTCGTTCGGACTTCGGTCGTCAGGCCAGCCGAGAGGTGGTTATCGACACGTTCACGCCAATCCCTGAAATCAGCGGTCGTCGCTTCCAGAAGTCTGCGAAGCAGGAGCAACAGAAAGAAGCAACGATTCGGTGCGTATGGCGCCTCGCGCTCAGACCATCCTGCCGACCGTGGACGAACTGCCGAAACACCGAGCTCCTTGTTCCATAACCTACTGTGGTGTGCAACGACGTTTCGCGCCACGCTGGTGACATGCAGCCAGTTTGCGAAGACCGGCGCGGCCAGCAGCATCTCACCCGCAACAGCCTTCTGTTCTCTGGAGTGCAGCGCTTTGTAGAAGCGAGAAAGCGAGCCGAGCGACATGACTTCTGTCGCCATCCAGATCGGTACTCTGGGGAATGCGGGTGAGGCGTACTTGTCCTTGTAGTGCCGAATAAACGCCTCCCTGGAGCGCGTCACTTCGCTTTCGACGCCGCCGAGCCAATCCGCATACTCCTGCCCGGTGAATGCCAGATTGCGCGGCTCCAAGTGGCCGAAGGCGCCATAGGCATGGGCAAAGTGGTACGTGAGCACGGTCCGCGTTGCGACCTCGATATGGCCAACGGCCTCCATTACCAGGTCTCGAAGGGCCCTATCGAATTCATAGAGACTGACCGCTTCTTCGAATGTCGCTTGAGCTCGGAAGCTGTCGTTACCGGGCACACGCTGTGTGTAGAGATAGCCCATGAGGCGGTAGTAGCCAACACGCTGCAGATAGCGTTTGGCATTGGCTGCGTCGCCGATGGCCAGCCCGCGCTGCTGGAGGAGATCCAACTGCTCCTGAATCGACAGGGGTGGTTTGCGGTAGTGAGTCATCCTGACTCCAATCAGCAGGCAAAAAAAACCCGCCAATTTGAGCATGTCGCGAACTAGCGCGTCAGAGGCTTGGCGGGTGTGTTGGGTGAATTTTAGCGCCCCTTTTGCTCACCTGTCATTTTCAGAAGACGACTGCACCAGTTGATTGGGCGTAATGGCTGTTGTGCAGCCAGCTCCTGACAGTTCAATATCAGAAGTGATCTGCACCAATCTCGACTATGCTCAATACTCGTGTGCACCAAAGCGAGGTGAGCATGGCGACGGAGGCTCTGTTGCAAAGATTGGCGGCAGTCAGAGGTAGGCTGTCGCTCTGCGCCGATCAGGCGGCTGCTGCGAAATGGTGGTTGAGCATGCCCATGGCCTCCGTCAGCGCCGAGGGCCCAATGCCAAAAGCTCTCTCCACAAGGCGCACCTCGCCCCTGATGCCGGGCTGCAGGCACCAGGGGCGAGCCTGTCCTTTGCGCAGGGCTCGCATGACTTCGAATCCCTTGATCGTGGCATAGGCCGTGGGGATCGATTTGAAACCGCGCACCGGCTTGATCAGTATCTTGAGCTTTCCGTGATCGGCCTCGATCACGTTATTGAGGGCTCTGTTGCAAAGATTGGCGGCAGTCAGAGGTAGGCTGTCGCTCTGCGCCGATCAGGCGGCTGCTGCGAAATGGTGGTTGAGCATGCCCATGGCCTCCGTCAGCGCCGAGGGCCCAATGCCAAAAGCTCTCTCCACAAGGCGCACCTCGCCCCTGATGCCGGGCTGCAGGCACCAGGGGCGAGCCTGTCCTTTGCGCAGGGCTCGCATGACTTCGAATCCCTTGATCGTGGCATAGGCCGTGGGGATCGATTTGAAACCGCGCACCGGCTTGATCAGTATCTTGAGCTTTCCGTGATCGGCCTCGATCACGTTATTGAGATACTTCACCTGCCGGTGGGCCGTCTCCCGGTCCAGCTTTCCTTCGCGCTTCAATTCGGTGATCGCTGCACCATAGCTCGGCGCTTTGTCGGTATTGAGCGTGGCAGGCTTTTCCCAGTGCTTCAGGCCTCGCAGGGCCTTGCCCAGGAACCGCTTCGCTGCCTTGGCGCTGCGGGTCGGCGACAAGTAGAAATCGATCGTGTCGCCCCGCTTGTCGACTGCCCGGTACAGGTAGGTCCACTTGCCCCGCACCTTGACGTAGGTTTCATCCAGGCGCCAGCTCGGATCAAAGCCACGCCGCCAGAACCAGCGCAGCCGCTTCTCCATCTCCGGGGCGTAGCACTGGACCCAGCGATAGATCGTCGTATGGTCGACCGAAATGCCGCGTTCCGCCAGCATTTCCTCAAGGTCGCGATAGCTGATCGGATAGCGACAATACCAGCGCACCGCCCACAGGATCACATCACCCTGGAAATGGCGCCACTTGAAATCCGTCATCGTTCCGTCCGTCCAATCTCCGCCAAGCATGCTCAAGCTTCACGATTTTTGCAACAGAGCCCACACGAGTATTGAGCATAGTCGAGATTGGTGCAGATCACTTCTGATATTGAACTGTCAGGAGCTGGCTGCACAACAGCCATTACGCCCAATCAACTGGTGCAGTCGTCTTCTGAAAATGACATTTGGTATCTCTCATAAACGGATGTTTTTGAGAGAACTATCTTCGGCCTTCACACGCACGAAAGGCGGCGAAGCTCCGCCGTTAATCCGTCCGCCGGAGATCTCGCCCAGGCAGGCTGAAGGCCGAGCAAGCCTGACAGGCCCGAAAAGCCCGGCACGGGCGTCGGCGGCGATGACGGCGGCGGCATTATCCAGGGTTGATGATGGAAGTGGAGGATATCGACAACCTCTCGCGCAACCAAGACATCGCGGTCGGACTGCAAGTGATCTTGAAGCCACGGGCCCGTCCCACCCCGACATGGACCTCGATGCCCGAACGGACGTTAGATTTCGAGTTCTAGGCGTTCTGCGATGAAGGTTGGATCCCAGCCGGGATTGAAAGTGTCGACGTGGGTGAATCCGAGCCGCTCGTATAGGCCACGCAGGTTCGGGTGGCAGTCGAGCCGCAGCTTGGCGCACCCCTGCGTTCGCGCGGCATGGCGGCAAGCCTCGATCAGCGCGGAGCTGACACCCCGGCCCGCATGTGTCCGTCGCACCGCGAGCTTGTGCAGATATGCGGCCTCCCCCTTGAGGGCGTCGGGCCAGAACTCGGGATCCTCGGCCGACAAGGTGCAACAGCCGACGATGCCGTCGCTGCAACTCGCGACTAGGAGCTCGGATCTCAGGACGAAGGTCTCCGCGAATGTCCGGTCGATCCGCGCGACGTCCCAGGCGGGCGTTCCCTTGGCGGACATCCACGCCGCAGCGTCGTGCATCAGCCGCACAACCTCGTCGATATCACCCGAGCAGGCGACCCGAACGTTCGGAGGCTCCTCGCTGTCCATTCGCTCCCCTGGCGCGGTATGAACCGCCGCCTCATAGTGCAGTTTGATCCTGACGAGCCCAGCATGTCTGCGCCCACCTTCGCGGAACCTGACCAGGGTCCGCTAGCGGGCGGCCGGAAGGTGAATGCTAGGCATGATCTAACCCTCGGTCTCTGGCGTCGCGACTGCGAAATTTCGCGAGGGTTTCCGAGAAGGTGATTGCGCTTCGCAGATCTCCAGGCGCGTGGGTGCGGACGTAGTCAGCGCCATTGCCGATCGCGTGAAGTTCCGCCGCAAGGCTCGCTGGACCCAGATCCTTTACAGGAAGGCCAACGGTGGCGCCCAAGAAGGATTTCCGCGACACCGAGACCAATAGCGGAAGCCCCAACGCCGACTTCAGCTTTTGAAGGTTCGACAGCACGTGCAGCGATGTTTCCGGTGCGGGGCTCAAGAAAAATCCCATCCCCGGATCGAGGATGAGCCGGTCGGCAGCGACCCCGCTCCGTCGCAAGGCGGAAACCCGCGCCTCGAAGAACCGCACAATCTCGTCGAGCGCGTCTTCGGGTCGAAGGTGACCGGTGCGGGTGGCGATGCCATCCCGCTGCGCTGAGTGCATAACCACCAGCCTGCAGTCCGCCTCAGCAATATCGGGATAGAGCGCAGGGTCAGGAAATCCTTGGATATCGTTCAGGTAGCCCACGCCGCGCTTGAGCGCATAGCGCTGGGTTTCCGGTTGGAAGCTGTCGATTGAAACACGGTGCATCTGATCGGACAGGGCGTCTAAGAGCGGCGCAATACGTCTGATCTCATCGGCCGGCGATACAGGCCTCGCGTCCGGATGGCTGGCGGCCGGTCCGACATCCACGACGTCTGATCCGACTCGCAGCATTTCGATCGCCGCGGTGACAGCGCCGGCGGGGTCTAGCCGCCGGCTCTCATCGAAGAAGGAGTCCTCGGTGAGATTCAGAATGCCGAACACCGTCACCATGGCGTCGGCCTCCGCAGCGACTTCCACGATGGGGATCGGGCGAGCAAAAAGGCAGCAATTATGAGCCCCATACCTACAAAGCCCCACGCATCAAGCTTTTGCCCATGAAGCAACCAGGCAATGGCTGTAATTATGACGACGCCGAGTCCCGACCAGACTGCATAAGCAACACCGACAGGGATGGATTTCAGAACCAGAGAAAGAAAATAAAATGCGATGCCATAACCGATTATGACAACGGCGGAAGGGGCAAGCTTAGTAAAGCCCTCGCTAGATTTTAATGCGGATGTTGCGATTACTTCGCCAACTATTGCGATAACAAGAAAAAGCCAGCCTTTCATGATATATCTCCCAATTTGTGTAGGGCTTATTATGCACGCTTAAAAATAATAAAAGCAGACTTGACCTGATAGTTTGGCTGTGAGCAATTATGTGCTTAGTGCATCTAACGCCTGAAATAAGCCGTGCCGCGAAGCGGCATCGGCTTGATTGAATTGTTAGACGGCAAACTCGAGCCAATACTTGTGCAGGCCAACAATATTAGACGAGCACAGCATGGGCATTGCCGCTTTGATCTTCTCCAGTGACCAATTCCACCACTCCATCTCCAGAAGCAATGAAATTTCCTCATCGGTGAAGCGTTTCTTAATCTTCTTAGCGGGATTGCCGCCAACGATAGCGTAAGGCTCCACATCTTTTGTCACCAACGAGCGGCTGCCTATCACCGCACCGTGCCCGATCTTGATTCCGGGCATGACCATTGCCTCAGAGCCGATCCAAACGTCATTGCCAATGACAGTATTACCTGCTTTTTGGAAGGCATCGAGTGCGCTTGAGAATGCAGGTTCTTCCTGCATATAAAAGAACGGGAAAGATGATGCCCAGTCGTACCGATGCCCCTGATTGCCAGCCATGATAAAGGAAGCCCCACTCCCGATAGAGCAGAAACTACCGATGATCAACTTATCAACGTCATCACGGTCCGGAAACAGATACCGTGCGCAGTCATCGAATGAGTGCCCATGATAGTAGCCAGAGTAATAGCTGTACCGCCCAACTTTGATATTGGGGTTCTTCACTTGCTCAGAAAGCAGCTTGCCTTTGAAGGGGCTATCAAAGTAGTTGGTCATAAGAGATCCCGCGGTCTGTGACTTTGCCGTCTAACGTTTGAAATAAGGGGCGCCGAGCGCCAGCGAGGGGAGCCAAAAGCTTGCTTTTGGCCGTCCCGACTTGATTGAAGGGTTGGGCGTTTTTTTGCCTCGCCTTCGAGTTGCTCTTGTTGTACAATTTTCTGTACATGTACGGAGGATGTTATGGACGCTATCACTTACACACACGCCCGCGCCAACCTGGCTGGAACCATGGATCGTGTTTGCAACGATCATGAGCCGGTGATCATCACACGTAACGGCGACCAATCGGTTGTGATTCTCTCGCTGGAAGATTTCCAGGCGCTGGAAGAAACTGCGTATCTGCTGCGCAGCCCCGCCAACGCCAAGCGGCTTTTCAAGTCGATCGAGCAACTTGAAGCGGGCCGAGGACAGGCGCGGGAGTTGGCCGAATGAGATTAATTTTTTCCGATGATGCATGGGAAGATTATCTGTTCTGGCAAAAACAAGACCGCCGCATGGTTGATCGAATTAACAAGCTAATTAAAGAAACCACCCGAGAGCCTTTCTCTGGAGTGGGCAAGCCAGAGCCATTAAAACATGCTTTGGCCGGTTATTAGTCTCGTCGAATTACGGATGAGCACCGAATGGTTTACAAAGTGGCGGATGATGCCCTTTGGATCGTTCAACTCAAGTACCACTACTGAAAAGACGCCCAACGCCCCGAGTTCAGCCGCGCCGCAGGCGTCGGCTGGAATGAATTGTTAGCACTCATCCACAGGAGAATGAAATGCGAGTGTTGAGCAGCACGATACAGACAGCGCGCAAGCACTACCCGTGCGACGCGTGCCACACATTCTTGCAGTCGAACTATGGACGCGACAATGTGAGCGCGGACGATTGGCTTGTGATCGAAGGCGCGCAGGCTGACCGCTGGAAAATCACGCCCGGCAGCAAGTACCGGAAGACGGTACTGAAAGACGGCGATGACATCTTGACCGTGAGGAACAGGCTTGACGTTGAGTCGGTGTGTAAGCGCAATGATCTTTTTGATGAGTGCTAACTTTGTTTTAGGGCGACTGCCCTGCTGCGTAACATCGTTGCTGCTCCATAACATCAAACATCGACCCACGGCGTAACGCGCTTGCTGCTTGGATGCCCGAGGCATAGACTGTACAAAAAAACAGTCATAACAAGCCATGAAAACCGCCACTGCGCCGTTACCACCGCTGCGTTCGGTCAAGGTTCTGGACCAGTTGCGTGAGCGCATACGCTACTTGCATTACAGTTTACGAACCGAACAGGCTTATGTCAACTGGGTTCGTGCCTTCATCCGTTTCCACGGTGTGCGTCACCCGGCAACCTTGGGCAGCAGCGAAGTCGAGGCATTTCTGTCCTGGCTGGCGAACGAGCGCAAGGTTTCGGTCTCCACGCATCGTCAGGCATTGGCGGCCTTGCTGTTCTTCTACGGCAAGGTGCTGTGCACGGATCTGCCCTGGCTTCAGGAGATCGGAAGACCTCGGCCGTCGCGGCGCTTGCCGGTGGTGCTGACCCCGGATGAAGTGGTTCGCATCCTCGGTTTTCTGGAAGGCGAGCATCGTTTGTTCGCCCAGCTTCTGTATGGAACGGGCATGCGGATCAGTGAGGGTTTGCAACTGCGGGTCAAGGATCTGGATTTCGATCACGGCACGATCATCGTGCGGGAGGGCAAGGGCTCCAAGGATCGGGCCTTGATGTTACCCGAGAGCTTGGCACCCAGCCTGCGCGAGCAGCTGTCGCGTGCACGGGCATGGTGGCTGAAGGACCAGGCCGAGGGCCGCAGCGGCGTTGCGCTTCCCGACGCCCTTGAGCGGAAGTATCCGCGCGCCGGGCATTCCTGGCCGTGGTTCTGGGTTTTTGCGCAGCACACGCATTCGACCGATCCACGGAGCGGTGTCGTGCGTCGCCATCACATGTATGACCAGACCTTTCAGCGCGCCTTCAAACGTGCCGTAGAACAAGCAGGCATCACGAAGCCCGCCACACCGCACACCCTCCGCCACTCGTTCGCGACGGCCTTGCTCCGCAGCGGTTACGACATTCGAACCGTGCAGGATCTGCTCGGCCATTCCGACGTCTCTACGACGATGATTTACACGCATGTGCTGAAAGTTGGCGGTGCCGGAGTGCGCTCACCGCTTGATGCGCTGCCGCCCCTCACTAGTGAGAGGTAGGGCAGCGCAAGTCAATCCTGGCGGATTCACTACCCCTGCGCGAAGGCCATCGGTGCCGCATCGAACGGCCGGTTGCGGAAAGTCCTCCCTGCGTCCGCTGATGGCCGGCAGCAGCCCGTCGTTGCCTGATGGATCCAACCCCTCCGCTGCTATAGTGCAGTCGGCTTCTGACGTTCAGTGCAGCCGTCTTCTGAAAACGACATCACCTTCAAGTAAATGTGTGTAGTTCCGGTGAAATGTAAATGCCTGTACGAAAAGCACTTCATAGGGAATTTTCTTGGATTTCCGCAGTCTCGCGGGCGCAGATCCAGTGAGGTGAAAGGCCGGCCCGGGCGAGCGGCAACGGCCTATTCCCCGGCGTTGTTCCACGTCATACCGGTTGAGTTCCGACACTCGAACGCGAACACCGGCCGCTACGAAGCGCGCAGGCGCACTCCAACGGTCTGCAGGAATCCCCCTAGCCGCTTCGCCGGCAATTCCCGATAGTCCCTGCAGAGCACCTGCCGCACCATCAAGCGTCTTTCTGCAGGAATCCACACATGAGCCTGGCGCTGGTCCACAGCCGTGCCCGCGCCGGGGTCGATGCCCCGCTGGTGCGGGTGGAAGTGCACCTCTCTGGCGGCCTGCCTGTCACCCAGATCGTTGGCCTCGCCGAGACCAGCGTGCGCGAATCACGCGAGCGCGTGCGTGCCGCCCTACTCTGCGCACGCTTCGACTTTCCGCAGCGGCGCATCACGTTGAACCTGGCGCCTGCCGACCTGCCCAAGGAAGGCGGCCGTTACGACCTCGCCATCGCGCTGGGCATTCTGGCGGCCAGTGGCCAGGTCGATCCGCAGTCGCTGCTTCAATACGAGTTTCTGGGCGAGCTGGGCCTGACCGGCGAGCTGCGGCCGGTAGCCGGTGCACTACCGGCCGCGATTGCAGCCGCTGACGCCGGGCGCGTCCTGGTGGTGCCGCCGGGCAATGCGGCAGAAGCCGCACTGGCCGAGCACGCCGATGTGCGCGTAGCGCGCACGTTGCTGGAGTGCTGCGCCGGGCTGGGCAATCCGCGCCTGTTGCCGCCCGTGGAGCGCGTGGACACGACGCCGTTGCCGCTGCCGGATCTGGCTGACGTGCGCGGGCAGGCGCACGCACGGCGCGCGTTGGAAGTGGCCGCTGCCGGTGGGCACCATCTGTTGTTGATCGGTAGTCCTGGCTGCGGCAAGACTCTGTTGGCCTCGCGCCTGCCCAGCCTGTTGCCGGATACCGAAGAGACTGAGGCGCTGCAGCTTGCCGCGATTGCGTCGGTGAGTGGCGAAGGGCTGGACCCAAGACGTTGGCGGCAGCGGCCCTTTAGAGCGCCCCATCACAGCGCGAGCGCGGCGGCGCTGGTGGGTGGGGGCAACCCGCCCTGCCCCGGTGAAATATCACTGGCCCACCATGGAGTCCTCTTCCTTGATGAGCTCCCAGAATGGAACCGCAGCGCGCTGGAAACCCTGCGCGAGCCACTGGAATCCGGCCACATCCGCATCGCCCGCGCGGCGCGCAGCGTGCAGTACCCCGCGCGGTTCCAACTGGTGGCTGCGATGAATCCCTGCCCGTGCGGCTGGGCCGGTGACCGCAGCAACCGTTGCCTGTGCAGCGACGAGCGCATCAACCGCTACCGTGCGCGAGTGTCCGGCCCGCTGCTGGACCGCATCGATCTGCATATCGGCGTAACGCGAATGGACGCGGTGGAGCTGCGGGAGAGCACGCCGCTGGGTGAGCCCAGTGCTGCGGTACGTGCACGGGTGGAAGCCGCCCATGCCCGGCAGCAGGCACGTGGCGGGCTCAATGCACATCTGCCGCCGGCGGCGCTGCGGGCGTGCACGAAGCTGAGCGAGGCCGATCAGGATCTACTTGAGCAGGCGATTGAACGTCTGCAGCTTTCCGCACGGGCGATGCATCGAATCCTGCGGGTGGCGCGCACGATTGCCGATCTGGCTGGATGTGAGGACATCCAGACTGCGCATCTGGCTGAGGCGATTGGCTATCGGCAGCTGGATCGGGGAAAGCCGGGAGTATGACGAAAGATCACATCAGGATGAAGGAGGCGCGCCGCGTCTCGTCAAACTGCAGGCTATTCACTGAAAGGGCGCCAATGTCGGGCAGTAGCCCAAGAGTGTGACGCTCCCATACCTCCGAAGGCCCCGCGATATCAGTATCCACGGCATGAATGCGATACACCGGCGCGTAGTCATCCCGTTCGTCCTCGAACGGACAGTCAAGCACCCAGCGCTTTGATGCGCTATCGGTTACCAGCATCATTCGCGGCAGGTCATGGAATCCGCGATACGCCAGGATGCGGTACTGCCCAGGAAGAAGAACCATCGGAACTCTCGGCAAATTCGCGGTTCAGCGGCCGCGTCCGAACAGTACACCCCGCTTCGCCAGCGACGCCACCCGACGGCTGACCAGCGCGTGCAGCTCCGCCAGTTCCGACGCCCGGCCAGCCGTCATGTTCCCGCCAAACAGCACCCGTGACAACGCCGCCTCGTCGCTGTCGTCCGGGTGCTGCCACCGGTCCCGGTACACCTTCTGGCACACCAGCCAGGCCTGCCGCAGCCCCCCACCGGGCAACGGACGGACCACGCGCTCGTAGACGTGCCAGAACTGGTACTCGGCCTGCAGGTCGATCACAGGCGTCACGGACGGCGCCTGCCGGGGCCGTCCCGGGCCCCGGATGTCGAACAACGGTGATCGCGGGTTGTACTGAGCCATGCCGACAGCATGACCCAGCAACATTGTGGGAACCTTGCGTCGCCGCCAGAAAATCCCTGTTGATTGCGCAAGGCGTGTTTCTGGCAGGGGTCAGCTATCCACGCATGGCGTGGATCTACTCAGAAGGTCATCGAGGTACTGAACATCAGCTGCCGTGGCGCGCTGCGCTGCAGGGTCTGGTAATCCCCAGAGAACGACGAGCCGGCGATGGTGGCGGTGCCGATGTTGTGGCGGTTGAACAGGTTGCTCACGTCCAGCCGCAGCTCCAGGCCGGGCACGGCGCTGTCTGCACCGAAGCGGTAGGCGGCATAGGTGTTGACCTGCCAGAAGGTCGGCACGCGGATGTCGTTCTCGTAGGTGAAAGGCTGGCGCAGGTACGAGGTGCTGGTTGCACCAAAGCGCCAGTCACCGAAGTGCGCGGACAGGTCGCTGACCAGCGAGATCTGCGGGTAGCCCGGCTGGGCATTGCCCTTGATCGGGTACACCGTGTCGCCCACCACGAAATCACTGTCGTAGTACGAACGGGCTACGGCCACGCCCTGATAGAACTGCAGGTGGTCGGTCAGGTCGGCGGTGATGCCGAGGTCGGCACCGATCACATGCATCTTCGGCATCAGCCGCACGGTGTTGATCTGCGCGAACTGGGTACCGATGGCGGCCGACAGCAGGCGGTTGCGGATGTCGTTGTAGAACACGTCGCCGGTGATCGTCAGCCGATCGAAGCGATGCGACGCGCCTACGGTGAGGTTCCAGTTCTTCTCCGGGCGCAGCGTGCCGGCCACACGGTCGAACTCTTCCTGGTCGGTGATGGTCCATGCCGAGGCGGTGTAGCCGATGTTGCCGCGCTGGGCCACGCGGTAGCCGTTCATGGTGTTGGCCAGGTCGATGAAGGCGTCGGTGGATTCGGTCGGGCTCCAGAACAGCGAGACGTGCGGCAGGAAGTTGCTCTTCGCGCGCAGCGTGCCGTTCACCGGCCGGTCCTTGGCATCACCGAGGCCGCCACCGCGGGTGAGGAAGTCCACGGCCTTGAAGCCGACACCCAGCTTCAGCGTGTCGTTCAGCACGATGTCGTCCTGCAGGTAGAACTGGCGCGAGCGGGTCACCCAGCTCGATGCGTTGTCGGTCTTGAACGCGGGGCCGTACACGTCGAACGGGCCGGTGGCCTTCAGCGGCGGGCCCTCGCCCAGCAGCGGCTGCTGGTACCACTCGGTCTTGGCCGCGGCCTTGCTCTTCTCCTGCCAGAAACCGGCAGTGAAGGTGTGCGCGCCGGTCTCGAACTGCAGGTTGACCATGCCGCCCAGGCGGTTGAGGCGCGGCGTCTGTACCTGTTCGGAGAACGGTGCGCCGTTGGGCGACGGTACGGTCGGGTCGGTCAGCGTGGCCTGGGTGTGGCTGTTGGCGTTGTACAGCCGCACGTTGCCACTCAGCGCCGGGGTGATCTGGAAGCGATGGTTGATCGACGACACGCGGTCGCGGGTGGTCTGGCCGGTGTCGTACGGAATCAGTTCGGACAGCTCACTGCAGGTGTAGGCGCCGCAGGATTTGTCCGCGTTTTCCGGCGAGGCCACGTACCACGCCCACGCATAATCGGGATAGAAGATGTCGGCCTTCCAGCCCAGCTTGCGGATCATGTCGAAGGAGATGTTGTTGTAGCCCCAGACCTTGGCCTTGCTGTCGGACAGGAACACGGTGACATCGCCCCAGGCGACGTCCTGCTGCAGCTTCAGGTCGCCGCGCAGGAAGTTCTGCGTGCCCTCGCCCTGGTACTTGTCGGCGGACACGCGCTGCAGGTCGACCAGCACTTTCGGGCCATGCTCACCGAGCTGGCCGCTCTGCCCGGACACGGTGGTGACCAGCGTGTTGTTGCTGCCCACGCCCTGCTTCACGCGCAGGCTGGGCGTGTCCTGCAGCTCGCGCAGGCGGTATTCCAGGCTGCCGCCGTTGACGCTGCTGGAGAACACGCTGACCGGTGCGCCGCCAGGGCTGACCGTGATCGCGCCGATACCATCGGGCACGCCCACGTTCACCACGCTGGTGCCGGTGAGCGAGAGGAAGCCGTTGTCGTTCAGCGGCACGCCTTCGAAGGTGATGCCCATTTCGTTCATGCGGAAGCCGCGCACGAACAGGCTGGTGGCGGAGATATCCAGGCCCAGCCCGTCGGTGGCGGTGTAGCTGGCGCCCGGTACCTGCTTCAGCATGGCCAGGCCGTTGTTGCCGGTGACCATCGCGTCGAGGTCTTCGGCCTTGATGATGTAGCGGTTGGGGCCGATCACCTGGGTCGGTGCCACGGCCGCACCGCGCGGTGTGGCGATGACCTGCAGGGCGTTGAGTGTAGTGGGCGTGTCGTGCGCGGCATCGTGCGTTTCCGCGGCGTACGCAGGTGCGGTGGTGGCCGCGATGATGGCCAGGGCGAGGCGCGTCGTGGGTGGGGTGTTCATGGGCAGATCCAGGATGTAGGGAGAGAGCGGCGCAGGTGCACGGCCAGCGCGTTGCAGCACCGGTGTCGGCGCCCTGGCTGGCGATGCGATTGCGTTGGGGGTGACGGCGCAGTGCGCGCCGGTCAGTGGCAGAGGAGGACGATCCTCTGCCTCAGAATTCGATGGCGTGATTTCGACGTGCGAAATTCTTGCATCGCGCTGCCGCATCCGCCATTGCGCGGTGGTACAGCGCGAATGGCGATAGGGATGGGTGGGTTATACGTGGGTATAGCCCCGGCGTGGTCGGGGCCGACCTTGGTCGGCGCTTGCCGTCTGCGTGTGCCAACCAAGGTTGGCACCTACCGGGGCGGATGAGGTTGGCAGCTACCTGGACAGCTGACCGCGCGGTTACTGCAGGACGAAGCGCTCGATCGCCCGCGCCACACCTTCATCGGCGTTGCTGGTGGTTTCAAACCGCGCCACCGCCTTCACAGCATCAATGGCATTGCCCATCGCCACGCTGGTACCGGCGTACTGCAGCATGGTCAGGTCGTTTTCCTGGTCACCGATGGCCATCACGTTGGCGCGATCGATGCCCAGGTGCTCGGCCAGCTTCTGCAGGCTCGGGCCCTTGCCGGCGCGGCGGTCGAACACTTCCAGGAAGAACGGCGCGCTCTTAAGCACCGCGAAACGCTCGGTCAGTTCGCTGGGCAGGCGCGCGATGGCGGCATCCAGCACGTCGGGCGCGTCGATCATCATCAGCTTGATGAAGGACATCGACGGGTCCATGTCTTCCACGCGGCGGTAGGACAGCGGCATCCGTGAAAGATGCGAGTCGGCCACGGTGTAATAGCTGATGTCCTGGTTGGGCGTGTACATGCGCTGGCTGTCCAGCGCCTGGAAGTGCACGCCCACTTCGCGGGCCACCTGCTCGCAGAACAGGAAGTCGTCGAAGCTGAGCGGATACTCGACCACGGTTTCGCGCGTGCCGATGCGTTGCACCAGGCCGCCATTGCAGGCGATGCAGTAGTCGTCGTCGCCGGTGATGCCCAGCTCGTGCAGGAACGGTGCCAGGCCGGGAACCGGGCGGCCACTGGTCAGCACGATGTGCACCCCCAGCGCGCGCGCCTGCGCGATGGCCTGCTTGGCCCGGGCGGTGAGCGTGTGGCTGGGGTCCAGCAGGGTGCCATCCATGTCGATGGCGACCAGTTCGATGGTCGATTGCCTGCGGCCCATGTCCATTGCGTTCAACTCGTGCGGGGCACGCCAGTTTACCCCCTCATGCCCGGTTCACCTCTTTGCCCACGTTGGCCGGGATACTGCGGGAGCCTGTGCGTCCCCCACCGCAGGACGGCCCGCTGACCGCCCTTCCCTGGAGAACCTTGCGACGCATGACCTACCGTGCCCCCGAAACCAACGACAGTGCGCCTCTGGCCCAGCAGATCGAGCAGATGATCGACGAGCTGCCCGGCGAGCAGGTCAGCGTCGGCACCCTGCTCAGTGCGCTGGGCGATGAAGGCCTGCTGCTGATCGTGATCCTGCTCTCGGCCATCTTCATCATTCCGGTGTCGATTCCCGGGCTGAGCACCGTGTTCGGCGCCTCGATCCTGCTCATCGGCCTGAGCCGGGTGCGCAACCGCCCGCTGTGGGTGCCGCAGAAGCTGGCGCGCCGCGAGATCGCCGCCGACAAGCTGAAGGCCAACCTGGGCCGTGCGCTGAAGTGGGTGCACCGCATGGAGCGGCTGTCGCGGCCGATGCGGCTGGCGGTGATGGTGCGCTCGAAGAAGATGATGCGCCTGAACAACCTGATGCTGGTGTTCGCGACCCTGCTGCTGATGGCGCCCGCCGGACCGATTCCTTTCAGCAACACGCTGCCGGCGCTGGCGCTGATGGCCTTTGCAATCGGCTTCATCCAGCGCGATGGCGCGGCGGTGGCGGCCGGTTACGGCTTCGTGGTGGCCACGGTGGTGTATTTCGGCGTGCTGCTGGGCGGCGTCGGGTTTGCTGCCGAGTCGGTGTTCAGCGGGTTCCGCAGCAGTACTGCGGAACTGTAGAGCCGAGCCCATGCTCGGCTTACGCGCGCACCGCGCGGGTTTCCGTGCACCGAACGAAGAGCAGCCGAGCATAGGCTCGGCTCTACAGAACTACTTGGCCGACACCCGCCACACCACGTCGCCCACGTCGTCGGCGACCAGCAGCGCGCCCTCTGCATCCATGGCCATCCCCACCGGCGCACCCATCAGCGTCTTCTCGTCCTTCGAGGCGAAGCCGCTGACCACGGTCTGTGGCCGCCCGGTCGGCTTGCCGTCCTTGAACGGTACGTAGACCACTTCGTAGCCACTTAGTGGCGAACGGTCCCAGCTGCCGTGTTCGCCGATGAAGGCACCGCCGTGGTACTGCGCCGGCAGTGCCTGGCCGGTGTAGAACAGCAGGCCCAGCGGCGCCACGTGCGAGCCGATGGCGTAGTCCGGCACGATCGCCTTGGCCACCAGGTCCGGCCGCTGCGGCTGCACGCGCTCGTCCACGTGCTGGCCGTAGTAGCTGTAGGGCCAGCCGTAGAAGCCATCTTCCTTCACCGAGGTCAAGTAATCAGGCACCAGGTCGGCACCGATCTCGTCGCGCTCGTTCGCCACCGCCCACAGCTTCCCGGTGCTCGGCTCCCAATCCAGGCCGGTGGGATTGCGGATGCCCGAGGCGAAAATGCGGCTGCCACGGGTGGCCACGTCCACTTCCAGCACCACCGCGCGACGGTATTCCACGGCCAGGCCGTTCTCGGTGATGTTGCTGTTGGAGCCCACGCCTACGTACAGCTTGCTGCCGTCGCGGCTGGCCAGCAGCTCCTTGGTCCAGTGATGGTTGATGGTGCTGGGCAGGTCGGTGAACTCGCGACCCTTGTCGGTCATGCGGGTTTCGCCGGGCACGTAGTGGAACTGCACGATGTTGCCGGTGTTGGCCACGTACAACGTGTCACCGATGAGCTGGATGCCGAACGGCGAATGCAGGCCCTCGATGTAGACGTGCTGGGTCCAGGTGTTCGTTCCCGGCGTGCGGCGCAGCAGGGTAACCCGGTTGCCACCCTTGCCGGCCTTGCCCGAGCGCGCCTTCACCTTGCCAGCGATCCACTGCTTGGGTGTGGTCACCGGTTCTTCGCCGGGGCCGTTGCCTTCCACCACCAGCACATCGCCGTTGGGCAGGGTCAACAGCCGGCGCGGATGCAGCAGGTTGGCGGCGATGCGCTCGATCTTCAGGCCCTCGGCCACCGTGGGCGACTGGCCGTCGGCCCAACCCACGCCACGGGGCACCTGCATCGGCGGCATCAGGAAATTCTTCGGCGCCGGCAGCGGCGGCTTTGCGCCGGACTGGTCGGCGGGGTGATATTCGGCCTTGCCCGCGCAGGCCGAAAGGGTGACGGCCAGTGCCAGCGCGGCCACGGTGGGCAGGATGTGCTTAGCCATGACGACCTCCCTGCAGCACCGGCGGCTGCAGTGACAGCAGGATCAGGCCCAGGGCGATCAAGGCCACGGTCAGCGCCGACAGGATCGTACCCGGCACTGCAACGGCATAAGCATCGCGGCTGTGCACGAAGGCGTTCCAGATGGCCAGCACCACTGCGACCAGATTGAGGAAGAAGTCGATGCGATCGATGCGGGTGGCCGTGCCGTTGCGGCGCCAGACCGTGAACAGGTTGATCAGGCGCGGAATGATGGCGATCAGCAGGCCGAAGGTGATCAGCCAGGCGGCGGCCTTGCCCCACATCACCTCGGCGCTGTTGAGATAGATCGCGTCGAAGATCAGTGCGCCGACGAAGAAGCCGAAAGGTATCGGGTTCAACAGGCTGAACAGCGTGGTGCCAAGGCCGCGATGGGCCTGGGCGAGCGGATTGACCATCATCGTGCTCCGACGCGGAAGGGTGCACGGGCTGTAGTAGCACAGCCGGATGTGAGGGCGCGCGATGACACTGCTTGTGTAGAGCCGAGCCCATGCTCGGCTGCTTTACACACGGGACCGTCCGATCAACCGAGCATGGGCTCGGCTCTACAGGAACGCGCAGTCGTCATTACCCCGCGGCATAAGCGTTTGTGACGCAATCGGCACATCTGCAGATTGGGTGTGTGAAGAGGTAGGGGGTTGTTCGTTGTGTCGCGTTTGGCTCGTTGCGATGGGGCAGTTCCGCCCCGCCGTCCTGCCATGCCGATTCACAACAGAAGGATTCGTGTATGAAGCGACACACGCAACGCTCCGCGCCACCGCGCTCCGCGCGCCTGGCCCTTGCCACTGCCCTGGTGCTGGGCAGCCTGGCCGTCACCGCCCAGGCCCAGCAGGCCGATCCGCTGGCCGGGCGTCAGTGGCATCTGCTCAACACCGGGCAGGCTGTACTGGGCGATACCCTGCCGGTGGCCGGCAACGATCTCAACGTGGATGGCCTGTTCCGCAATGGCATCCGTGGCCAGGGCGTCACCATCGCCATCGTCGATGACGGCCTGCAGATCGCCCACCCGGACCTGGCTGCCAACGTCGCGGCGGTCGCGGGCAAGAATTTCGCCAACCAGAGCAACAACCCTTCACCGTCCAATCCGGACCGCGACAATCACGGCACCATGGTCGGCGGCATCGCCGGTGCGGTGGGCGCCAACAACCTGGGCGTGCGCGGCGTGGCCTCGGCGGCCACACTCAAGGGCTTCAATTTCCTGGCATCCAATGCCCAGGGCAATTCGAACTCCAACATCGAGTACTCGTGGTGGGACGGCGCCGAAGTGGCCGACGTGGGGGTCTTCAACAACAGCTGGGGCTCCAGCCCGGGCAACCCCAACCTGCCGTTGGCCTACAGCCAGAACGACATCACCGCCTATGAGCAGGCCATGTCCGGCACCCGTGGCGGGCGCGGTGGCATCTACGTGAAAGCCGCCGGCAACAACCACAACAACGGCGCACGCTCGGATGGCACCGACATCTGCTCGGCAGACACCAAGAACCGCAACACGGGCTGCATTCCGGCCGGCCGCGATCCGCGCAACAACCTGTTCAACGTGATCACTGTTGCCGCCGTGCGCGCCGATGGCGTGCGCTCGTCCTACTCGTCCACCGGCTCGGCGCTGTGGGTGTCCGGCTTCGGCGGCGAGAATGGCTGGCAGCGGCAGGTCGTGCCGGGGCAGCTGGCGATCCGCTACGATCCGGCCATCCTCACCACCGACGTCACCGGCTGCGCGCAGGGCAGCAACAAGAATACGAGCCTGCGCAACACATTGGACGGCGACCAGTCCGCCATCGACAGCACCTGCAACTACACCGGCAAGATGAACGGTACCTCGGCGGCCACGCCGATGGTGTCGGGCGTGGCGGCACTGCTGCTGGAAACCAATCCAAACCTGTCCTACCGCGATGTGAAGTACATCCTGGCCACCACCGCCACCCGCAATGACCCGAACCGGGCGGCGGTCACGCACTCCGATGGCCGCGTGCTGGTGCCGGGTTGGACGGTGAATGCCGCCGGCCGCGCCTACAGCAACTGGTACGGCTTCGGCGTGGTCAACGCCGCCCGTGCAGTAGAGGTCGCCGAGAACTTCCAGTCGCTGGGTGCATTGGTGGACAGCGGCTGGCGCAACACGACGCGCACCGTAGCCATCGGCAATACCTCGGCCGCTGCTGCTCGCCTGACCTTCCAGCTGGCCAATGGCGCGCGCAACATCGAAAGCGTGCAGCTCGGCTTCCGGGTCAATCACAGCAATACCCGCCAGCTGCAGTTCGTGCTGGTCTCGCCCAGTGGCACGCGCAGCGTGGTGCAGCCGGCATTCACCGCGATCGGCTCTGGCCTCAATGGTGTCCAGCGCAACTTCACCAACTGGGACCTGCTGTCCAGCAATGCCTTCCTGGATGAGAACGCCACGGGCACCTGGACGCTGGAAGTCACCGACCTGGGGCAGGCCGCGAACGCTGCATCGCGTGGCAACCTCGAATTCTTCAAGATCCGCGTTCTGGGGCACTGATGATGAAGACGACCATTCTGTTGAGCACCCTCGCCCTCGCGGCGATGACCACCACCGCCTGGGCACAGAGTTCGGGCCAGACACCTCCGGCGAAGACCTTGTCGACCGTAGACACGCAGCAGTTGAAGGCGGAGGCCACCGGCCGTTCGTTCAATGTGGGCGGCGCGCGCTTCCAGCTGGCGCCGTCGGCAACCGTGCAGCCGGCCAGCGGCGGCCAGTTCCGGATCACGACCGGGGCTGATGCCAGGGCGGCGGCCGTCGGTACCCGCAGCAAGCGGTCCACCGATGCGTCTACCGGTGTGGTCGCACGTGCAGATGCCGGCGCCAGCAAGTTTGCGGCCGCTGTCTCCAACGATGGCGCGCCGGTAGTGGCGACCTCGCGGGTCAAGGTGTTCTTCACCGATGCGGCCTCGGCCCAGCGTGCGGCCACCGCCACCGGCGGCACCGTGGTGAAGGTATCCAAGGCCTCGGGCCGCGCGATTGTGGAGTACCCGTCGGTGAACGCGGCGCTGGATGCGACCACCAAGCTGCTGTCGACCGCCGGCATCAAGGCGGCCGAGCCGGACGTGGTGCAGTGGGAAGAAACCAAGTAAGGCGTTGAGTGGTGCCCCCGGCCGGTTGGCTCTCCTGGCCGGCCGGGGGATGGGTGTGGGGGGATGTGCCGACCAACGGTCGGCACCCACGTGTCGACCAAGGTCGACACCTACCGGGGCAGCGTGCGCGACGAACAGGCGGCATCAGCCGCGCATGGCCCGGGATTACCGGGCGGCGAGTGTGTCGCTGTGCTTGCGGCTGCAGCTGGCCAGTGCGTCGTTGCCGGCGGCTGGATGAGCGGGCTCCAGCAGCAGGCGCTGCACGTCGGAGAACAGCTTGTCCACCGGCATGCCATAGGGCGCGAACAGGCGCAGTCGGCCCTGGCGGTCGAACACGTAGCCACCGGCGATGTGGCTCATGGTGTAGGTCTCCGGCACCTGGCCGGGTTCCTTCTCGTAGAACGCCTTGAAGTCGCTGGCCATCGCGGCCAACTGCGCTTCGTTGCCGACCAGTGCGATCGCCTTGGGGTCGAAGGCTTCCACATAGGTGCGCGCAACCTCCGGCGTATCACGCGCCGGATCGACGCTGACGAACACCACCTGCAGCTGGTCGGCATCCTTGCCCATCAGGTGCTTCACCTGGCTCAACTCGACCATGGTGGTCGGGCACACATCCGGGCAGCTGGTGAAACCGAAGAACAGGTAGGTCACCTGCCCCTGCAGGTCCTTCGGGCCACGCACGGTGCCGTGGCTGTCGGGCATCGACCACTGCTGGCCAAGTTCTTCGCAGGCGATGTCCTTGGAGTAGAAGTCCATGCGCGACTGCGCACTGCAGCCAGCCAGCAGGCCGATGGCCAGGCCTGCCAGCAGCGGCAGGCGGAAACGGGGAGAGAACAACGAACGGACAACAGCAGCAGGACGCTTCACGGGTACCACCAACGCAGATGCGGGCGGGGTCTCGGTCAGGCCTGCCCTTGGGGGAAAAGAGGACTGAGGTGCCGGGGTGATCGCGCGATCCGTGCCGATCACCCCGGCCACGGTCAGTTGATCATCATGTGGTAGTGCATGCTCCAGATGATCCATACCGACAGCGCGACGATGATGAACAGGATCACCAGGGTGAACACGAAGCTGGCCAGGTTCCAGCCACCTTCGGACTTGCGGTCCATGTGCAGGAAGTAGACCAGCTGCACCAGGATCTGCGCCACCGCGAAGCCGACCAGCAGGAACAGCGTGAGCGGCCGCGACAGCACCGGGTTCATCACCAGTGCGAACGGCACCACGGTCAGCAGCGCACACAGCACGAAGCCGATCAGGTAGGACTTGGTGGAGCCGTGCGCATTGCCGGCGCGCGAAGTTTCGACGTGGGCCATGTCAGAAGGCTCCGATCAGGTAGACGAAAGTGAAGACGCAGATCCACACCAGGTCCAGGAAGTGCCAGAACAGGCTCAGGCACGACACGCGGGTGATGTTGGTCGGGGTCAGGCCACGGCGGTAGACCTGGTGCATGACCACCGCCATCCAGATCAGGCCGCTGGCCACGTGCAGGCCGTGGGTGGCGACCAGCGCGAAGAACGCCGACAGGTAGGCACTGGTGCTGGGGCCTGCGCCTTCGTGGATCAGGTGCGAGAACTCATAGATCTCCATGCCGATGAACGAGGCACCGAGCACGAAGGTCACGCCCAGCCAGCGCAGCACCGCCGAGGTGTCGTGGCGGTGCATCGCCAGTACGGCCTGGCCGTAGGTGATGCTGGAGACCAGCAGCAGGAAGGTCTCGGCCATCACGAACGGCAGCGAGAACAGCTCCTTGCCGGTGGGGCCGCCGGCGTAGGCGGTGCTGAGCACCGCGTACGAGGCGAACAGCGAACCGAACAGCACCAGGTCGGACATGAGGTAGACCCACATGCCGAACACCTTCATGCCGCCCTGCTCGTGGCTGTGGTCGTGTTCGTGGTGGTCCTCGTGTGCCTGCGTGCCGGTGGCCAGCTCGGGGCGGGTCAACAGGTTCATGCGCGTACCTCCTTCAGCTTGGCAAGGTTGGCCGCTTCAGTGCGCGCCACCTCTTCGGAACTGACGTAGTAGTCCACGTCCTCGTCGTAGGACCGCACGATCAGGGTCACGATCATCGCGATGAAGCTGGCCGCGGCCATCCACCAGATGTGCCAGACCAGGGCGAAGCACAGCACCAGGATCCAGATGTTGAGGATCAGCGGCACGCCGGTGTTCTTCGGCATGTGGATCGGTGCGTACTTCTTCGGCGGCGGCGGCAGGCCGCGCTTCTTCGCTTCGTGGAAGGCGTCCAGCTCATCGGCCTTGGGCACCACCGCGAAGTTGTAGAACGGTGGCGGCGACGGCGTGGCCCATTCCAGCGTGCGCGCATTCCACGGGTCGCCGGTCAGGTCCAGGTTGCGCTTGCGGTCGCGAACGCTCACGTAGATCTGCACCAGCATCAGGATGATGCCCGCGAACACGAACAGCGCGCCGATGAAGGCGGCGATCAGGTACGGCGTCCACGCCGGGTTGTCGTACTGGTTCATGCGACGGGTCATGCCCATGAAGCCCAGCATGTACAGCGGCATGAAGGCCAGGTAGAAGCCGATCACCCAGCAGGCGAACGACCACTTGCCCAGGCGCTCGTTGAGGGTGAAGCCGAACACCTTCGGGAACCAGTAGGCGAAGCCGGCCAGGTAGCCGAACAGCGCGCCGCCGATGATGGTGTTGTGGAAGTGCGCGACCAGGAACAGGCTGTTGTGCAGCAGGAAGTCCGCGCCCGGGATAGCCAGCAGCACGCCGGTCATGCCACCGATGGTGAAGGTGACCAGGAAGGCGATGGTCCACAGCATCGGCACGCTGAACTCGACGCGGCCGCCATACATGGTGAACAGCCAGGTGAAGATCTTCACGCCGGTGGGAATGGCGATGATCATCGTCATGATGCCGAAGAAGGCATTGACGCTGGCACCGGAACCCATGGTGAAGAAGTGGTGCAGCCAGACGATGAACGACAGGATGCCGATCGCCAGCGTGGCGCCGACCATCGACTTGTAGCCGAACAGCTTCTTGCGCGCGAACGTGGCAGTCACTTCAGAGAAGATGCCGAACGCCGGCAGCACCAGGATGTACACCTCCGGATGGCCCCAGGCCCACACCAGGTTCACGTACATCATCGGGTTGCCACCCAACGTGTTGGTGTAGAAGTTGAAGTCCAGGTAGCGGTCCAGGGTGAGCGCGCCCAGCGCCACGGTCAGGATCGGGAAGGCGGCGATGATGATCACGCTGGTGACCAGCACGGCCCAGGTGAACACCGGCATCTTCATCAACGTCATGCCCGGCGCACGCATGCGCAGGATGGTGATGAACAGGTTGACGCCGGTCAGCAACGTACCGATGCCGGACGCCTGCAAGGCCCAGATGTAGTAGTCGACACCCACGCCTGGACTGAACTCGATGCCCGACAGCGGCGGATAGGCGACCCAGCCGGTCATGGCGAATTCGCCGACGCCCAGCGAGATCATCATCAGCGCTGCGCCGACCACGAAGATCCAGAAGCTGAAGGCGTTGAGGAACGGGAACGCCATGTCGCGCGCGCCGATCTGCAGCGGCACGATGATGTTCATCAGGCCGACCACGAACGGGGTGGCCACGAAGAAGATCATGATCACGCCGTGTGCGGTGAAGATCTGGTCGTAGTGCTCGGGCGGCAGGAAACCATCACTGCCTGGTCCGGCCGCGGCCAGCTGCGCGCGCATCATCAGCGCATCGGCGAAGCCGCGCACCAGCATGACCAGCGCCACCACCACGTACATGATGCCGATCTTCTTGTGGTCCACGGTGGTGAACCAGTCACGCCACAGCGGGCCCCACAGCTTGAAGTACGTCACCGCGCCGAGCAGCGCGAGGCCACCCAGCACCATGGCCGCCAATGTGACCACGACGATCGGCTCGTGCAGCGGCACGGCCTCCCACGTCAATTTACCCAACATGTTCGTTACTCCTGGGAAACCTGGGCACCGCCGGCAGCGCCCGCCGGGGTAGCAGCTGCGGTGTTCTCACCGACGCCGATGAACTGGTCGATGACCTTCTTGAACAGCAGCGGTTCAACACTGGAGAAGTGCTGCACCGGTGCGTTCTTCGACGGCGCGGCCAGCGCCTTGAACTGCGTGAAGCTGAGCGCGTCGGGCGCGCTGCGCACTTCGGCCACCCAGCGCTCGAAGTCTTCGTTGCTGCTGGCAGTGGCGATGAACTTCATGTTCGAGAAGCCATGCCCGCTGTAGTTGCCGGACATGCCACGGAACTGGCCGGGCTCGTTGGCGATCAGGTGCAGCTGCGTGCGCATGCCGGCCATCGCGTAGATCTGCCCACCCAGCTGCGGGATGAAGAAGGTATTCATCGTCGAGTTGGAGGTGATGTTGAATGCCAGCGGACGATTGGCCGGGAAGTTGAGCTGGTTGACCGTGGCGATGCCCAGGTCCGGGTACACGAACACCCACTTCCAGTCGGTGGCGATCACGTCCACGTGCAGCGGTTCGCCAGCCACGTCCAGCGGCTTGTACGGGTCCAGTTCGTGGGTCGACTTCCACACGATCACCGCCAGCACCGCGATGATGATCAGCGGCACGCCCCAGACCACGATCTCCACCTTGGTGGAGTGCGACCAGTCCGGCGTGTATTTCGCTTTGGTGTTGCCGGCGCGGTAGCGCCACGCGAACACGAAGGTCAGCACGATGGCCGGTATCACCACGATCAGCATCAGGCCGATGCAGATCAGGATCAGGTCGCGCTGGGCGAGCCCGACCATGCCCTTCGAATCCAGCAGCACCCAGTCACAGCCCGACAGGCCGACGCAGGCCAGGGCGACCAGCGCCAGGCGGATGCGGTTCCAGCAGATATTCATTGGAGGTCAACCCTGTTGAAGAAGCGCGCTTGACCGGCTCGCCTGCGCGCAGCGCCCGGGCGTGGAGCGGCTACACTGTGGGTACGAGGTCGCCTACAAGCAGGCGAACCAGTCCAATCAAGCCCATACAAGATACAGCATTGTATGGACTTGTGCATCTGCACGTATGGAAAAATCTGATCGATGACGCCACCTGCCGCCGGCCGCCGCCTGAAACACCCCAATCGCACCTGGGTCCGCCCCTTCCGCGAGGGCGCCGGCCCGCTGTACCTGCAGATTGCCCAGCAGGTGCGCGAGGCAGTGGATGACGGCGTGCTGCGCCCGGGCGACCGCCTGCCGCCGCAGCGCGACCTGGCCCAGCAGGTGGGTGTGGACCTGACCACGGTCACCCGCGCCTTTGCCGAACTGCGCCAGGCCGGCCTGCTCGACGCGCAGGGCGCGGGCGGCACCTTCATCGCGCTGTCGGCCGGCAACCGCAGCACCTCGGTCGACCTGAGCATGAACATCCCGCCGCTGCTGGGCAGCGCGCACTTTGCACAGGGCATGGAGGCCGGTTTCCAGCACGTGGGCCAGCAGCTGGGCCAGGGCGAACTGATGAGCTACCACGTTGGCGCCGGCACCCGCGAGGACCGCGCCGCCGCCGTACAGTGGCTGTCACCGATGCTGGGTACGGTCGGCACCGACCAGGTAGTGATCTGCCCCGGCGCGCAGACTGCACTGTGTGCGCTGATCCTGGCCCGCACCCAGCCGGGCGAGCTGATCGCCGCCGAGCAGCTGACCTACCCGGGCCTGCTGGCGGCCGCGCGCGTGCTGCAGCGGGGCGTAGTGCCGGTGGCGATGGACGCCGAAGGCATGCTGCCCGATGCGCTGGAAGAAGCCTGCCAGCTGCGCCGCCCGCGCCTGCTGTATCTGGTGCCGACCATACAGAACCCGACCACGGCGACGATGTCGGCACAACGCCGGCAGGCCCTGCTGGCGGTTGCCAAGCGCCACGATCTGACCGTGATCGAAGACGATCCCTACTGGTTGCTGGCCGGGGACGCCGCGCCGCCGTTGGCCACCCATCGCGACGCCGGCTGCCCGGTCTACTACATCTCCACCCTGTCCAAGTGCCTGGCCCCGGGCCTGCGCACCGCTTACCTGGTGGTGCCGGCCGGCGAGCCGATGGAGCCAGTGCTGGACGCCCTGCGCGCGATCGCGCTGATGCCGACCCAGTCGATGGTGGCAGTAGCCTCGCAGTGGATCCGCAGCGGCCAGGCCCAGGACATGGTGCAGCGCTTCCAGCAGGAACTGCGCGAGCGCCAGGCCATTGCCGCGCAGTACCTGCCGTCCCGTGCCCAGGCGCATCCGGCCGGCCTGCATGTGTGGCTGCCGCTGCCGCCACGGCTTGACCAGTACCGGCTGATCCAGGCCGCGCAGGAACAGGGCCTGGGCATCGCCAGTTCCGACGCCTTCAGCGTGGAAGAACCGCCGCCGGGCAACGCCATCCGACTGTCGCTGGGCGGCGCGGTCGACCAGGGCGCGCTGGCCGGGGCGCTGGCCAAGCTGAACGAGATCCTGTCTGAAGCCCCCGAGGCCCGGCACAGCGCCATCGTCTGAGTCGTCCACGTGACACGACATCCATACAAGATGATATTTTGTATGCAATGTATGGATGAAGGGACGTGCATCGATGCGCGCCGAGAAACTGAAGTTCCACCTGGTGATGGCCGGGTGCGGCGGCTTTGTCGTACTGATGCTGGCCGCGCTGGCCTGGGTCTGCCTGCAGCCACAGACCGTGGACGTACAGGCCGCCGAACGCCATGCCATCGAGCAGTGCCTGCAGCGCAGCGAGGATCCGTCGCGTAGCGAGATCCAGCGTCGCGCGCAGGCCGACTCCTGCCGCGAGATGCGCAAGCAGTACGTGCACAAGTTTGGCGGGGACGCGTCCTGATGGGCGCAGCCGCGCCGCGTCGCCGCTGGCTGCTGCCGACGATGATCGCCCTCGCCTGCCTGTTCATGGCCGGCGTGGCGGCTGCGCTGTGGCAGTACTTCGGCTACAGCGCGCAGTCCACGTTCACCGAACAGGCCATCGTCTTCGACGACTCGCAGCTGCGCCTGCCGGCCGATCTGGCCGGAGATACCGGCCGCATCCGCGTGGTGCATTTCTGGGACCCGGCCTGCGGGGTGTGCAACCGCGAGACCGGTGCCCACCTGAGCTACCTGATCAGCATGTACCGCCGCGCCGGCATCGACTTCTACGCGATCCGTCGCCCTGGCACGCAGGGCGAACTGCCCGAGCCGCTGCGCAACAAGGTGATCAACCTGCCGTCCATCGACGGCATCGAGCACATCCCGGCCAGCCCTGCGGTGGCGATCTGGGACCGGCAGGGCCATCTGGCCTACGCCGGCCCGTACAGCATCGGCATGGTCTGCAACTCGGCCAACAGTTTCGTCGAACCGCTGCTGGACAGACTGGTGCGCGGCGAAACCGTGCGCCCCAAGGGACTGCTTGCCGTGGGCTGCTACTGCCCCTGGCAGGCCAAGCGCTGAGGACGCGCAATGACATCACTGACGCTGGCCGGTGCGACCGCCGCAAACAACAACGGCGGTCACCTGTCCGAACCGACCGATGGTTATGGACAGGCTCCCGCCGTTGGAAGCAACGATACGCCCCGACATGCTCCGTACATGCCGCGACCGGATGTCGCAGCCCGCGAATGGGTGCAGGACGTGCTCGCGCACAGCGGCCCGATCTATCTGCGCATCGTCAATTCACTGGAGCGCACGGTGCGCCGTGGTGGTCTGGCACCGGGACAGCGCCTGCCCTCGCAGCGCGCGTTGGCGCAGCAGCTGGGCATCGACCTGACCACGGTCACCCGCGCCTTCGATGAAGCACGCAAGCGTGGCCTGATCGAAGCGCGTGGACCACAGGGCAGCTTCATCGCACCGCCCAAGGCCGGCTTCGACCAGGTGGTGGACCTGAGCATGAACGTGCCGCCGGTGCCTGATGCCGACGCGCTGGCGGAGACGCTGCGTCGCGGCGCCGCCGCCGTGCTTGCGCGCAGCAACGCACCGAACCTGATGACCTATCACCTGGGGGGCGGCAACCCCACTGATCGCCATGCCGCGGCGCGCTGGCTGCAGCCGATGCTGGGCGTCGTGGCTGACAACTGCCTGCTGCTGACCGAAGGCGCACAGGTGGCGCTGGCCGCGATCCTGGTCAGCCAGGGCCGCGATGGCGATACGATCCTCTGCGATGCGCTGGTCTACCCGGGGCTGCTGCAGGCCGCGGGGGCGCTTGGCCGGCGGCTGGTTCCGGTGGAAGGCGACGAGCACGGCATGTGCCCCGAGGCGCTGGTGCGGCAGGCACGCGAAGGTGGCGCGCGGCTGGTCTATCTCAACCCCACCTGCCAGAACCCGACCGCACTGACATTGCCGTTGCAGCGGCGCGAAGCGCTGGCACGCATATTGGAAAGCGAGGGCCTGCTGGCGATCGAAGATGATCCGTACTGGCATCTTGCCGAAGAGGCACCGATACCGCTGGCAACGCTGGCACCGCGCCATGTGTTCTATGTGGCGACGCTGTCGAAGGTGATCAGCCCTGGCCTGCGCACCGCGTTCGTGCAGTGCCCGAGCGCTGCGCACGCCGAGGCAATGGCATCGGCCCTGCGCGCCACCCGGCTGATGGGGCACCCGTTGGTCTCAGCGCTGGCCAGCCAGCTGCTGCTGGATGGTTCGGCACAGTCACTGCTGGCGCAGGTGCGCACCGAGGCCCGCGAGCGCATGCGCATGGCGCGCTACCTGCTGGCGCCGTCGCTGCTGCTACGCGCCGAAGGCCTGCATGCCTGGTGTCGGGTGCCGGCACCATGGACCGACGCCACGCTGGTGCGTACCGCGCAGTTGCAGGGGCTGGCCATCGCTCCTTCATCGGCGTTTTGCCCGCCCGGGGTGCAGCGTCAGAACGGCGTGCGGTTGTCGCTGGGGCTGGCAGCGGATCGCCGGCAGCTGGAGAGCGCGTTGCGGCGGATTGACCGGTTGTTGTTGTCCGATGCGTTACCGGCGATCGAGCGGTAGCGCCGGGCCATGCCCGGCGAATCGTAGATCCACGCCATGCGTGGACAGGATGTGCCGACCCACGGTCGGCACCCACCAGACCGAGTGCCGGCCGCTGGCCGGCGCAAGATTCCCCGGCACGGTTGGAATGTGCCAACCAAGGTTGGCACCCACCAAAGCAGGGTGATGTGCCGACCAACGGTCGGCACCCACCAGGCTGGAGAAGAGCGGTAGCGCCGGGCCCTGCCCGGCGGAAGATTTCCCGCCACGCTCGAAATGTGCCAACCAAGGTTGGCACCTACCCAAGCAGGGTCAGGCCAGGGCGGAAAGGGCCTGCACCAGCGCATCCATCTGCTGCGGCCGGGTGAACACCGACGGCGTCACCCGCACGCAGGAGCCGGAGTCCAACCCGTCGCGATGGGTGGTGAACACGCGATGCTCGTCCAGCAGGCGCTTCTGCAGCGCCATGTTGTCTGCCACGCTGGTGCGCCCACGCAGACGGAAGCTGGCCAAGGCGCTGGCCAGCGCCGGATCGGGCGAAGACAGCACTTCGATGTGCGCCATCTGCCGCGCTGGCAGCGTCCAGCGCTCGCGCAGGTAGCGCAGGCGCGCCTGCTTGTTGGCCACGCCGATGCGCTGGTGCAGCGCGATCGCTTCCGGCAGTGCCAGGTAGGCGGCGAAGTTGACCGTGCCGGTGTGTACGCGGCTGCCCACGCGGCCGTCGTCGGTCTCGCCCATGTACGGGTCGAGGTCCGCAACGCGGCCCCTGCGCACGTACATCGCGCCGACGCCGACCGGCGCACCGATCCATTTGTGCAGGTTGATGCCAACGAAATCGGCCTTCAGCTGTGGCACCGCGTAGTCGATCTGGCCAAAGCCATGCGCCGCATCGACGATCACGTCGATACCCCGTGCGCGTGCACGCTCGGCGATCTCGGCCACCGGCAGCACCAGCCCATGGCGATGGCTGACCTGGGTCAGCAGCACCAGCTTCAGGCGCGGAAACTGCGCGAATGCGTCCTCATACGCCTGCAGGATCTGCGCGTGGTCGGGCACCGCCGGCAGCGCGATGCGCTCGACCTGCACGCCGCGACGCTGCTGCAGCCAGCGCATCGCGCCGATCATGCTGTCGTAGTCGATGTCGGCATACAGCACCTGGTCGCCGGGCTGCAGGCGGTTGTAGCCGCCAATCAACGCCAGCATCGCCTCGGTGGCGCCCCGAGTCAGTGCGATCTCATCCGCACCCACACCCAGCAGCTCGGCCACCTGCCGCTGTACTGCCAGGTACTGCGCCGGGAATTCACGGCGGCCGTACCAGGCGTTGCCACGGTTCACTTCAGCGGTGTGGCGCTGGTAACTGGCCAGCGTCTCAAGCCCCATCACGCCCCAGTAGCCGTTCTCCAGATGGTTCACTTCGTCGGTGATGTCGAAGTGGCTGGCCACGGCGGTCCAGTAGTTTTCATCGCGGGCCAGCACGTCCGGCGCCACGGTCGTTGCGGGAATCTGCATGGGTGCAGCGTAACGCGCGGCAGCCGTGGCGGGCAGTGAAGACAGTGCAGCTGCAGCCGGCAGCAAGGTGCCTGCACGCAGAAGGGAACGGCGGGCCGGGTCCATCAGAAGCTCAGCCGGTACTGCGCGTACAGATTGGCACCGTCGGTGTCGTACGGCGCGTTGCGCGAGTAGACCAGGCCGCGGCTGGCCTGGAACGTGGCCTCATCCGGGTAGCGGTCGAACACGTTGTCGGCACCCACGCGCAGGCTGTGATGTTCGTTGATGCGATAGCCAACAGCCAGGTCGAGGAAGCTCATCGCGCCGAAGCGCTGGTAGATGTCGCCCACTGCATTGCCGCTGGAGTCGGTCCAGGCACCGTAGTAGCGCATGCGCGCCATCAGCGACCAGGCGCCGATGTCCCAGCTGCCGGTCAGGCTGCCCTTGTGCTCGGGCAGGCGGTCTTCGAACAGCACGCGCTGGGTTTCGTTGGTCGCCACCGAGGTGCTGCCGTTGTCCACGCGGGTGCGGTTGTAGTTGTAGGCCAGGTTAGCGTCATGCGGCCTGCGCCGAGGTCGCGCAGGTAATTGCCGACCACGTCGACGCCGGTGGTGGTGGTGTCGAAGTCGTTGGTGAAGTAGTTCACCGAGGTATAGCCCAGCGGATTGGGCGTACCGGCCGGAATGGCGAAGCTGGCCGACTGGCTGAAGCGGTCGGTGAGCCTGATCTGGTAGACATCCACCGAACCGGACAGGCCCAGGTCGGTGCGCCAGGTCAGGCCCAGCGAGGCGGTGCGCGATTCTTCGGGCTTCAGCGGCCTGGCACCGAGCAGCTGCGCCAGTGGATCGTTCGGCGACAGGCGGCCACTGGTGAAGATCTGCAGGGTGCGCGTGTCCAGGCCCTGGGTGGTACTGGTGGTGTTGAGCTGCGCCGGCGTCGGTGCACGGAAGCCGGTGGACACGGTACCGCGCAGGGCTACGTCCGGCGTGATCGCGAAGCGCGCCGACAGCTTGCCGTCCAGCGTGCTGCCGAAGCTGGAGAAGTCCTCGTAGCGGCTGGCCGCACCGATGCTCCAGCGCTCGCCCAGCGGCACTTCCATATCCACGTAGGCGGCCTTGCTGCGCTGGCTCCACTGCCCGGCCTGGCTGGCGGAGAAGCCCGGTGCGCCATTGGAATTGGCTTCCAGGCCCGCGACCGCGCCCGGGCCCACCGCGTACGAGGCCGGATCACCGGCGCGCACCTGGTAGGTCTCCTGGCGGAACTCGCCGCCGAAGGCGACGTTGATCGGCTTGGACAGCGCGCCCACCTCCCACTCGTAGTTGACGTCAGCGTTGGCGTTCTTCTCGGTCTGGGTCAGGCGGCCGAGGTCGAACGCGGTCGGGCTGGCCGGACCCAGCGAGGCATTGATCGAGTTCTTCAGGCTGTAGTCGATGGCGTTGCGACCATACGAAGCACTGACATCCCAGCGCAGCTTCGGCGTGATCTCGCCACGCAGGCCGCCGACCAGCTGCAGATCGTTCTGGACGTTGCCGTACTGCGGGCTGAAGCCCACCGGGTACAGCGAACGCAGGTTCCAGCCCGGGAAGATCGACGTGGTGCGGTAGGCACCGGTGGTGGTGTCCGGGTTGCGCCAGTTGAAATCGCTGACGCCATCACTGTGGCTGTAAAGACCGAACGCGTACAGCTCCAGCGTCTCGCTGGCGTTGGCCTTCACGTTGAAGCCAACGCGGCGGCTTTCCAGGTCCGGCTGGCCCCAGCGCTGCACCGGGTTGGGCACGTCCAGCTCCGGATGGGCCGCCTGGAAGGCGATGGCATCGGGGCGCTGGCGGGTGCGCGAGGTGGCGTCGGAGTTGGACGACTCAGCGAACAGCACCAGGCTGCCATAGTCGCCCAGCGACCAGCCGGTGCGCGCACTGAAGTCGCGCGAGGCACCGTCCCCCTGCGCGTACTGCGAATAGCCGGCGGTGATCTCGGTGCCCGGACCATCCTCGAGGATGATGTTGATGACACCGGCGATGGCGTCCGAGCCGTACTGCGCAGACGCACCATCACGCAGTACTTCGATGCGCTTGATTGCACTGGTCGGAATCTGCGCCAGGTCGGCGGCCTGCGCGCCACGGTTGCCGAGCAGCGCGCTGCGGTGGAAGCGACGACCGTTGACCAGCACCAGGGTCTGGTCCGGCGACAGGCCACGCAGGGTGGCCGGGCGCACGAACACTTGGCCGTCCGCCATCGGCAGGCGCTGCACCACGAACGACGGCACCAGCTGGGCCAGCACATCCTTCAGGTCGGTGGATTCAACGGACGTGATGTCTTCCTTGGTGAACACGTCTACCGGCGCCAGCGTTTCGAACTGGGTGCGGTTGGAGGCACGGGTACCGGTGACCAGCATCGCATCGAGCTGGGTGGGCACGGCACGGCTACCGCCTGCGGCGTCGATCGCATCGGCCTCCGCTGCGATCGCGCCTCCTGCGCTGGCCATGGAAAGGGCAAGGAGGATGGAACGCGAAAGCTTCGAACGATGCACAGCAGGGCTCCGGGAGGACGCGACAGGGCCAGCACCTGTGCGGACACAACAGGCCTGGACAAGGCGCGCAGTCTCGGCCCGATGTGTGAAGGAGGCATGACGTCAGTACGACAGCTTGATGCCGCACAGGCGCAAGAACTGCTAAGCGCCGCGCCTGCCGATCCGCTACTGTGCCGGCATTGGATTCGGGGAAAGGCAGATGAGCGCGGCGGGCAAGGCGTTGTGGTACATCGAAACCCATGCGGACCGGCCATTGGCACTGGCCGATATCGCCGCTGCGGCGGGACTGTCACCCTTCCATCTTTCACGCCTGTTCCAGGCCCGCACCGGTACCTCGGTGGTGCGCTACCTGCGGGGACGGCGCCTGACCGCTGCCGCGCAACGATTGGCCAACGGTGCGGGCGACATCCTGCAGGTCGCGCTGGGGGCCGGCTATACCACCCATGCCGCGTTCACCCGCGCCTTCAGTGAACAGTTCGGGCAGACGCCCGAGCGGGTGCGCGAGCAGGGCACCGATGGACTGGCACTGGTGCAGGCGATCCGCGTGGACGATGCGCCGGCGCCCTGCGGTGAAGCGCCGCGGCTGCTCGACACGCCCGCTTTCCAGGTGGTGGGCATCGGCATGCGGCATACCCGCGACAGTGGCGGCGCGATTCCCGGCCAATGGGCGCAGCTCAACCGCGAATGGCCGACGCCCGCGCCGATCAGCTTCGGTGTGTGCTGCAACAGCGACAACGATGGCGGCTTCGATTACATCGCCGCACTGCCGGCAAGCGTGGTGCCGAGCGTGCCTGCGCACTGGCAAAGTGTGCACATTCCGCCGCGTCGCTATCTGGTGGCCTGGCACGGCGCGCACATCTCGACCATCCGCTCGACCTGGTTCTGGCTGCTGGATCATTATCTTCCTGCGTCCAACCTCAGCCTTGCCGATGCACCGGATCTGGAATGCTACGACGCCCGATTCGATGAGCACACCGGCAACGGCGGCGTGGAGATCTGGCTGCCAGTCGACGAACGTCCCAACTGACAAGGAACTGAAGATGCGCATGACGGTTGCTGTGCTGGGAATGATCCTCATGGTCTCCGCTGCCGTGGCCGATGCCAGCGAGACGCAGGCAGCCGGCGAGCGCCACGGCGCCACCACGGTGGCCAGCGCGGCTGTGCGCGATGCGCAGCACCACGACGCGCTGCGCTACACGGTCTGGTATCCAGCGCTGGCCGGCAGCCGGGAAACCGCCCTGACCATCGGCCCGCCCGACGCGCCGCTGTTCGACGTCGGACGTGCCGCGATGGAGGCTCCCGTCGCAGGTGATCGCCTGCCAACGCTGCTGCTCTCGCATGGCAACGGCGGCAGTGCGCGCATGATGGGCTGGCTGGGCACCTCGCTGGCGCGGGCCGGGTATCTGGTGATCGCGGTCGATCATCCTGGCAACAACGGTATTGACACGATGACCCTGCCCGGCAGCATCCTGAGCTGGTTGCGTGCGGATGACCTGCGCGCCGCCCTGGCGGCCGTGCGGGCCGATCCAGTGCTGGGCCCGCACGTCGATCCTGAACGCCTGGGTGTTGCCGGGTTCTCGGCCGGTGGCTACACGGCGCTGCTGGCCGCTGGCGCACGCCCCGACCTGCAACGACTGCTGGCGTTCTGCCGCGCGCATCCAGACGACGGCGTCTGCCGGCCCCAACAGGAAGCCGCCACTCATACGATGGAGGCGCGACAGGCCGCGGCAGCATCACCGGCATTGTCGCCGTGGGTCGCCCACGCCAACGACGCGCGCCCGATTCCCGGCGTGCGCGCGGTGTTCCTGCTGGCGCCGGCCATCGTGCAGGCATTCGCGCCGGAACAGCTTTCATCGCTGCGCCAGCCGGTGTCGATCGTACTGGGCGAGGCGGATGCGGTTGCGCCGCCGCAGAGCAATGGCGAGGCGGCGCAGGCGTTGATTCCGGGCGCGGTACTGATGCGCCTGCCGGAGGTGGGCCACTACGATTTCCTGGCCGCGTGTGCGCCTGCGGGCCTGCAGCGGCTGCCGGAGCTGTGCACCAGCAGGAAACCGAAGGTGGACACCCATGCGCAGGTGGTGGATGCAGCGGTGCGATTCTTCGCCGACGCGCTGCAGTAGTGGCCGTCGGGCAGGGCGCGGCGCTACAGTGGACGTGTTCAAGGAGGATCGATCATGCGCCTGCTGCACCTCACTCTGCCGGTATCCGATGTCGGCGCCGTCGCCGCGTACTTCCACGACGTGCTGCAGCAGCGCGTGGTCGGCAACCATGTGCACATCGGCTGGAGCACGATTGAACTGCAGCCCGCTGAAGGACGTCCGCTCGGTGGCGTGCACCTGGCGTTCAACGTGCCGGACAACCGCTTCGGCGAGGCGATGACCTGGTTGCGCGAACGCACGCCACTGCAGCGCAATCCGGCCGGACTGGACTACTTCGCGCTGGAGAGCAGCTGGCAGTCGCAGTCGGTGTACTTCACCGGCCCCGATGGCTTGATTCTGGAACTGATCGGCCGCCGCCGCTTGCCGGCCAGTGCGCATCAGGGCGCCTTCCACGGCAGCGAGCTGACCTGCCTGAGCGAGGTCGGCCTGCCCAGCCACGATGTCGACGCTGTGCGCGAACAGTCCAGCCTGCGGTTCGGCCTGCAACCGATCAGCCCGCCTTCGCCGCAGTTCGCGCCGATGGGCGACGACGAGGGCCTGCTGATCGTGGTCGCCGCGGATCGGCGCTGGTTCCCCGAGCAGAAGGACCTGCCCAATGCGCAGGGGCTGTTGCTGCAGGTCGGCGACGTGGCCGGCCCGGGCGTTGTGGAGGACGCGGCACTCGGCTGGCGGGTGCAGGCGACCTGATCTACCAGCTGCCCGACGCACCGCCTCCGCCGCTGCGGCCGCCGCCTCCGGACCAGCTGCTGGAGCTGCTCGACGACGCACTGCTGGATGACGAACTGGACGCGCTGCGTTCGCGGCGTGACGAAACCCGGCCACGTGCGCGCTCGCCCGGCAACATGGTGAACAACCCTACGAAGTACAGCAGCACGCCACACACACCTGACACAATCATCGCCAGCAGCCGTGGATCGTCACCTTCGGCACGATGGATCGCCAGCAACGCGCCCGCAGCATAACCGAGGGTCAACAGCACCAGCACCGTCATGCGCACGACGAAGCTGCTGCGATTCTTCTTCCAGCGTGCGCGACAGGCCTGCACCAGCAGGAACACCATCAGGGTGACAACACCCGCGGCGGCCTGCAGCAGCAGGTGCCGGGCCAGGCTCGGCGGCAGCTGGCCACGAAGCAGCGCCTGTACCAGCAAGACCATGCTGAGTGCCAGCATGCCGCACAGGACGATGCGCACCCCCTGGCTGCGACGCCAGCACCAGCCGAGCAGGGCCGCCACCGGCACGCCCAGCACCATCACAAAGCACAGGCCCGCCAGCAGGTGGCGTGGCAGCAGCAACGCCACGGACAGCACCCCTGCGGCAACCACCGCTGTCAGCAGCATCGGACGCCCCCAGGCCGGCAAGGTCAGCCAGCTCGGCCTCGGTGCCGACGCATTGGCGGCCAGTGCCTTGCGCCGCCGCTCCCGACGGCTGCCGCTGAAATCGTCCTCGGTCTTCGCTGGCGGGAGGGGCGGCGGCGAGCGCCACAGCCCGGCCAGGAAGCCGGCCAGCAGGGTCAACGCCACCACCGAGTCTGCGCGGCGCCAGTCCGCAGGCAGCACATTGCTGGCCGACGGCGCTTCCCATGCAGGCAGGTCCTCGCCTTCGATCAGCGCCACCATGATCGTCGTGCCATCAAGCACGCCCTGGTCGAAATCACCCTCACGGAAGCGCGGCACGATCGCATTGTCGATGATGCGAGCGGCGTACGCGTCCGGTAGCGCACCTTCCAGGCCATAGCCGGTCTGGATGCGTACGCGGCGGTCCTGCACCGCCACCAGCAACAGCACACCGTCGTCGACACCGGCGCGACCCAGCTGCCACTGATCGAACACCCGCTGTGCGTAGGCCTCGATGCCCTCGTTGCCCACGCTGGGTACCACCAGTACCTGCAGCTGCGCACCTTTCTGCACCTGCAGCTGCAGCGCCTGCCTGCGCAGGGTGGCGCGGGTTTCAGCGGACAGCGCGTTGGCAGTGTCCACCACGGGATCGTCCAGCGCCGGGACCGGGATTGCCGCCAGCGCCGCCATCGGCAGCAGGCACAGCAGCAACAACAGCCACCTCATGGCTGCAGTCCGCTGTCCTGCGCGCAGCATGCTCACGTACCCTGCCCTGCCTCGATCCGCGCATGCAGCGCCTGCAGCTGTGCCACCGCCTGGTTGAACACCTGCAGATCGGCATCCACCAGGGCCGCCCAGTCTGGCGCGTGCCCCAGCAGCTGCGCCACCTGCTCGTCCGGCGCGCGATCGAAGCCTTCGCCAAGCACGGCAAGATAACGCTCACGGAACCCGTCGGGGTCGCGCTGGTCCTGCACATACAGCTGCACGGCCAGCAGCCCCGCATACAGGTAGTTCACCAGATAGTTCGGGTCTTCATACATCAGGCGCTTGCCGATCCAGGTGTTGCGCAGCTGCGGGTAGCGCTCCGGTTGCTGGCCGAAGCGCGCCAGCACCTGCCCGGTCAGCGCGTCCAGATCATCGGCGGTGCCCAGCGTACCGGCGGCAACGCCCTGGTAGATCGACTGCTCCAGCTGCGCTTCCTCGGAGGAGGTGAACAGCTGCAGCACCATGTCGTCCAGCAGCGATTTCAGGTAATAGGCCTTGGCACGCGGGTCCTGTGCCTGCTGGTACAGCTGGTCGCGGAAGCGCAGCTCGTTGTAGATCGCGAACGCCTCGGTCAGCCACTGGCTGCCATTGCGCTGCAGCGGCGACGCATGACCGCGCTGCATCCACTCGCCATGCACGGCATGACCCGCTTCATGCGCGATTTCGACATCGCTTTCCAGATCGCCACGGCGCACGCCAACGAACAGCATTGCCGGCACACCGGGAGCGCTCACCGGGAACGCGTCCTGGCTGCGGTCACCGCGTTCGGTGGCCAGATCCATACGCTGGTTGGCCGGATCGAGCAGCGCGCGCAGTTCAGCGACGTACGCTGGCCCCAGATGCTGCATGGCATCGGCGGCGTTGTCGCGCAGCTGCGCCAGCGTCAGCACTGGTGGCGTGTAGCCGGCATCGGGCACCGTGGTATCCCAGATCTGCGGCGCATCGATGCCGGAACGTGCGGCGTGGCGCAGCAGCATGTCCTGGTAGGCGCGGCGATCCCCTGCGTGATGTTCGATGGCTACCAGCGTCGCATCCACTGCCGCTGTATCCAGGCCCATGCGCTGATAGCCGTGTGCCGGCGCCGAGCCATCGCCCTGCAGGCGTGCGGCGGCGTCATTCACCTGCACCAGCCCCAGCAGCACCGAAGCCATCGGCTCACGACGCGAGTGCAGCCCCTGCCAGTAGCCCTTCCAGCCTGCCTCGCGCAGGGCACGGTCGGGCTGCTGGGCCAGCGCCTGCTTGTCGCGCCCCGTGTCCCAGTGCCGGCCGCCGTGCTCGATCTGCGGGTACTCGGCGCTGCGCAGGATCTGCCCGCGCAGGCGCGCGAAGCTGTCCAGCGCCGGATCGGCCAGTGCCTCCACGGCCTCATCCAGCGCGGCGTTGGCCGGGGTGGCAGCTTCCTTCAGCGCGCGTGCGCGCAGGAAGCCATACGGTGCTGCCCACGCTGCATCTGCGGGTGCCTCGCGCAGTGCGGCGCGACCACTGCGAGCGATACGGCTGCACAGCCCCGCTGCCTGCTCCATCGCCTGTGCCGGGCGAAGATCGCGTGCGTTGCGGGCGGACTGCAGGTGCAGGTAGCCGAGATGACGCAGGCACTGCGCTTCCAGTACCTCGGCCTGCTGGAAGCGTTCCGCCGGTGCAAGGGCGGACGCCTGCTGCAGGGCCTCGACGCGCTTGCCCAAGGTGACACGCGCGGCCTGTTCGGCGGTGGTATTGGCGAAGTAGGCGCGGTCATCGGCATGCACCGACTGTGCCTGGGCGCCGCTGAAGTGGGCTATCGCCAATACGGCGACGACGGCGGCGGTGGTGGTGCGCTTCCTGAAAGCCTGCATCGGCGTCTCCCTGCCTGGACCAGGGATCGAGCCTAGCAGCCACTGGCCCGCCGCGCCTGTGCCGGATAAGGCCTCAGATCGACTCGTCTTCACGCTTGACCAGCGTCCAGCAAGGCGTCTGCGCGAAGGTATAGGTCTGCTGGTCGCTGCTGTCCGGCGTACGGATCTGCACCTGCCGCTGCCCATCGGCCAGGGGGCTGACCTGCATTTCACGGCCCTGCCCGGCCAACGCAGCAGGATCGGGCATTACCGGCCACTCGACATCGGCCAGCGCCAACCGGCTTTCCACCTTGCGCGGTTCCGGCTCGGCCTCCGCATCGATGTAGCTGTCCAGCAGTGGATCGGCAGTGGCCTTTTCCTGCAGCGTGATCTCGTTGCCGAAATGCTTCAGGAACGTATCGAATTCCGGGTAGGCGCATTCACTGCGGGCAGGGACCGGCGCGGACTCGACCGTTGCGGCGGTGGTTGCTGGCGCCGCGGGGGGAGCCGGCGTCGTGGCAGGCGCGGCGTCGGCGGGCATCGCCTGCGGCGCAGGCGTGCACCCCACCAAGCCGATGCCACACACGAGCATCAGCAGTGCAGCAGAAGGGTATCGACGCATGGGCTCATCCTGAATCCGGTCCGGTCGCTCCATGCTACCGCGCACCCTACAATTCCGGCATTCCGCCTGTCCGAGAGTCCTCATGCATCGCCTCCTGCTCCTGATCGGCCTGCTGCTGCCCGCCCTGTGGCCGGCCGTGGCGTTGGCCGTCGATGTCCACGAAGGCGACCTGCTGTTCGTCACTGCCGGCCGCAGCGGCCTGAGCGCGGCCATCGACGATGCCACCGGCACGCAGGGCGCACCCAGCTTCGATCACGTCGCCCTGGTCGCCTCGGCGCCGAAGGGCTGGGAGGTGCTGCACGCCGACGAGAAGGGATCACGCCGGCAATCGCTGACCGAGTTCCAGCAGGACGCCCAAGCCAAGCAGCGGCAGATCGTGGTCTATCGCCTGCGCGCGCCGCAGCAGGCGGCCATCAAGGATGCGGTCGCCACCGCGCGCACGATGCTGGGCAAGCCCTACAACACGTCGTATGTGTTGAACGAGGACAGCTATTACTGCTCGGACTTCATCGAGCGTGCGTTCCGTGCGCACCACGTGTTCGCATTGCAGCCGATGAATTTCCGCAACCCGCAGACCGGGCAGATCGCCCAGCACTGGGTCGATCTTTACCGCGGCATGGGCATGGACGTGCCGCAGGATCAGCCGGGCACCAATCCGAACGACATGTCGGCGGCGCCGGTGCTGCAGCGTATAGGCGTGCTGGAATAAGCAAAGCCCCGCACGGGGCGGGGCTTCGCCGGTCACGTTGCACGCGCAACGCGATCATTCTTCTTCGTCGTGGCCGCCCTGCTGCTGGTTCTGGTTGCGCTTCTGCTGTTCCTGCTGCTGTTGCTGCTGCTGGTCGCGGCCACGGCCCTGCTGCTGATCCTGCTGGTTCTGCTGGTTCTGCTGGCCCTGCTGCTTCTGGTTCGGGTTCTGGTTCTGCTGTGCCATGTCCGATCTCCAAAGCCACTCGCGGAATGCGGTGGACGTGGCCATCGTCTGCAGCGAATGGTTAATCACGCGTGGGTGGGCGGCTACATCTGTGTGTACGCCTGTGAATGAACGCGCAGAAGCCCTTGTGGCACAAGCGGCTGAAGGATTCATGCGGGTTCGGCATGTGCTCATGCCGACATCGGCGTTGCACGCATTCATGGCGCTCGCAGCCGGAAACACGCGCTGAACGAGGCTGGCTTCCCGGCTCACGCAGGGAAGCCAACGCTGCATTCAGGGCATCACCGGCGGCACGTACGCCAGGGTCATCCCCAGCAGCCACAACAGGCCCAGCACCAGCGGAATGTGCACCAGCAGCTGGATGAAGGTGAAGCCGACGATGTCGCGTGCCTTCAGCCCCAGCACGCCCAGCAGCGGCAGCATCCAGAACGGATTGATCAGGTTCGGCAGCGCTTCGGCCGCGTTGTAGACCTGCACCGCCCAGCCCAGGTGCGCCTTCAGTTCGTTGGCGGCCTGCATCACGTACGGCGCCTCGATGATCCACTTGCCACCACCGGAGGGCACGAAGAAGCCCAGCACGGCCGAATAGACGCCCATCACCAGCGCGAAGGTATCGGTGCTGGCCACGTGCACGAACAGGCTCGACAGCCGGTGCGCCAACGTCTGCCCATCGCCACCGACAGCGTGGGTGAGGATCATCGCGATGCCACCGTACAGCGGGAACTGGATCAGTACGCCGGTGGTACTCGGTACCGCCTTGGCCACCGCGTTGAGGAAGCTGCGCGGGCGCCAGTGCAGCAGCAGGCCCAGCGAAATGAACAGGAAGTTGTAGGTATTGAGGTTGGCGATGGCGGTGACCACCGGCTTGTTGGCGAACTCGTTGAACAGCCAACCGAACGCCAGCAACGAGAGCAGCACGGTCAGCAGCGGGCTGTATTCCAGCCACTCGCCCGGGCGCGTGCGTCGCTGCAGCGGCTCCGGCTCGGCCTGCGCGGCGCCGGGGAAGTCTTCAGCGGTGCGGGCACTGCCGGCGGCCGGTGCGGTCAGCCAGGCGATCAGCAGCGAAACCAGGATCAGCACTGAGGTCAGCGCGATCGACTGCCACAGGAAGATGGTTTCGGTGAACGGCAGTACGCCGGTGATCTCGACCAGCCCCGGCGGCATGCTGGCCGGGTTGGCCTGCAGCTGTGCAGCCGACGAACTCAGCCCCATCGCCCACACCGCGCCCAGCCCCAGATAGGCCGAAGCACCGGCCGCGCGGTAGTCCATGCGCAGCTCGGTGCGGCGTGCCAGCGCACGCACCAGCAGGCCGCCGAACACCAGCGAGAACCCCCAGCTGAGCAGCGAGGCCAGCATGCTGACCAGGCCCACGTACACCACCGCACCACGACCGGTGCGCGGCACCCGGGCCAGGAAGTCGATGAAGCGCGCGACCACCGGCGCGGTCGCCACGGCATAGCCACCGATGACCACGAAGGCCATCTGCATGGTGAAGGGAATCAGGCTCCAGAAGCCGTCGCCGAAGGCGCTGGCGGTGGCCTGGGGGGTCGAGCCGAAGCCCATCGCCGCCAGCGCGACGATGACCACGCCCAGCACCGCGAACACGTACGCATCGGGGAACCACTTTTCCGCCCAGGCGGCCGAGCGCAGTGCTGCGCGCGCCATCCAGCCGTCCTGTACTGCTGCCGTCGAGGCCATCGCCTACCCTCCCAGGTTCGATGGCCCGATTCTGGGCGGTGGGGTGCGGGCTGTCTGCCACCTATTGGTCGTAGGTGGCGGAAGGCCCGGCGCCGTGCGCCGCCGCCCGAGCATGGGCTCGGGCGCTACGGATATCCGGTTTCGGGGTTGCCACCTGTAGAGCCGAGCCCACGCTCGGCTGCGCGTCTCAGCGCAGCGCCAGATCCACGGCAATGCCGGCAAACAGCGCGGCACCCACCCAGTTGTTGTGCAGGAACGCCTTGAAGCAGGGGCCGCGCTCGCGGTTGCGGCAGATCCAGAATTCGTAGACCACCAGCACCGTGGCCACGGCCACGCCGGCCAGGTAGTAGCCGCCCAGCCCGCCGCGTACGCCCACCAGCGCCATGGTGGCCAGGAACAGCGCGTACAGCACGCCCTGGATGACCAGATCCAGGTCGCCGAACAGGATCGCGGTGGAGTGCGAGCCCATCTTCAGGTCGTCTTCGCGGTCGACCATGGCGTACCAGGTGTCGTAAGCGGTGGACCACAGGATGTTGCCGGCATACAGCAGCCAACCCAGCATCGGCACTTCGCCCTGCACGGCGGCGAACGCCATCGGGATGCCCCAGCCGAACGACATGCCCAGGTAGACCTGTGGGAGATGGGTGTAGCGCTTCAGGTACGGGTAGCTGGCGGCAAGGAACACGCCGATGAAGCTCAGGCCGATGGTCAGTCCGTTCAGGGTCAGTACCAGGCCGAACGCCACCAGCATCAGCACCGCGAACAACGCCAGCGCGGCGCGGCCACTGATCGCACCGGTGGCCAACGGGCGCGCCTTGGTGCGCTCCACGTGCGGGTCGAGCCAGCGGTCAGCGTAATCGTTGATGACGCAACCGGCCGAGCGGGTCAGCCACACACCGGCGGTGAACACGAACAGGGTCCACAGCGGCGGCAGGCCGCCTGCGGCCAGCCACAGCGCCCACCAGGTGGGCCACAGCAGCAGCAGCGTGCCGATCGGGCGATCAGCGCGCATCAGACTCCAGTAATGCCGCCAACGCGGCGTCGCCGGCGACTGCGGCGAAGTGAGGGGGGTATCAGCCATGGCGATAGGATACTCCTGCCCCTCCGGCAGGGCTTTGCCCATGGGGGGAGATTTGTTCGGCGAAACTGGATAGAATGCCCGTCCCGCATCGCCTCATGGCGCTGCGATGCCCGCCCCGGCACTGGCCGACGGCGCGGCGGTTCTACAACGCGCCCGTAGCTCAGCCGGATAGAGTAGTGGCTTCCGAAGCCATTGGTCGGGGGTTCGAATCCCTCCGGGCGCGCCATCTTCCCCTGTGTTGCCTGCACGCTGCCAGCCCGCGGTGGACGTTGCCGGTGCCTGGAACTGCGCGGTCCGCCGCATCACCAGCTAATTGCACTTGCCCGTCAATCCGGCTCCGGAACGAAGGGCAACGAGCGATGCTCGCAGCCCTGAAGATCGCGCACGACGATCGACAGCGTCTGCCCTTCGCGCACCGCACCGGCCATGAGGCCCCTCGCCTTGATACAGAAAGTTGCCCACCTTGTCGGGTGCCACTACCAGGCGAGCATCGGACGGTTCGACTTCTTCCAGGACCGCATTGAAGAGACGCCAGCCCCTCTCATCCGCACCCCGAATCTCTGTCGTTGCCGCGCGCGCGTGCAGGAGACGGTCCACACTTGCGAGAGGCAACTGTAGCTGCCGTGCTTCTTCGAGCTGATCTGAAACCGGCCGAGCGTCATATCCTTCACAACGGCAGTACCGAGGTACGTGATCGGGGCGTGCGGAGAACGTACAGCACCTGCCGAGTGCGATGCGCACGCGGCCAAGCCTGCGGTCAGGAAGGGAGTGATCAGCAGGATCATGGACTGGCACTCGGGGTATCACTGCCCTGTGCAGGCGCTGCAGCCACGTTCTTACTCGAAACACCCGGCCTGCGCGCATAGCTGCGATTGGGATCCAGCGTGGCACGGACGATCTGGCTTCGCGCGTGCCTGATCGCGCCGGGCAGCCAGCACAGCACCAGCACCAGCACCACCACACAGATCATTCCCAGCCGCGCCCATTCACCCGCGACACTGGCCCCGATCAGCGGCAATGCCGACACCAGGATGATGACCTGTGTGTACAGAAGATAGAGCGAGTACGTGCCCAACCGCGGATCTGAACGAAGCTCGACGCGACACCCTCGGCAGGACATCTTCGCTTGACGCTTTCGAGCAAATCGCAGCGGAAAGCGCTGCCCGCTAGTGCCACAAACTGGGCAGATGGAGGTCATCAGGCGCATCGGTAGAACCTCTTTTCAGAAAATTCCATCAGCAGGTTCCATCTGCGGCGTCGAACCTACGCACCACATCATCAAACCTCGGGTCCTGGCACATCATTTCCAGTGGTGTCCGATCTAGCTCATTTCCTGCGTGTGGGTCTGCATCGCACCAGAGGAGTTAGGCCGCTGCCGCGACGCTGCCATGTGCCACCGCGCTTGCCAGCGGCACAAGCTCCTTCTCTTTGGCCAATGCTACAAGCCGCTCAACCACTGCAATCCATGCCCCCGTCCGCAAGCACACCAACAGAGCACTCGCAAATGAAATTCCCACTTTCCTATTCCCACCTCAGACCCACTCACATAAGAATCTTCAAAGCGCCCCTGAGCACCCTCCGAAGACTTTGGCAGGCCTCTTATTCAGGCTCACAGCAACCACTCGATGCACTTGCTCCCCACAACTTCCCATTACCCCGTACAAGATGAGAATCCCATTGTCATTTATGTAGCCGACAAAACTCCCGCCTCCTACACCCGAGGCAGCTCTGACGAGATAAACAGCCTCCCCCTCTGCCGGCACTAACCCATTCAACTGTAGTGGCGCGAATTTCTCAGCAGCATCCGATGCTTGGATGATGCTCAAGTTCTGATCGAGCATCCACTGAGCAATCAACTTTTCGCTCTGCGAATTCAAGGTGGCCAAGCGGTCACTTCGAAGTATCGTCGAGTTCCCAGGAATGATCTCATCTGATGAAACATCCACCCAATCTGAGTTCCATTCAGTGTGTTTGATCTGGCTAGTACCACAGCCTCCCAGCAATGGAAGAAGCAGCGCAGCCACGCGTAGACTCACCATCATTTGCACCTCAACCGCTTCTTGATAGCGTCCCGAACCCTATCGTCTGGAACGCCAAGATGCTCTGCCATAATGTTTCCCTCCCACCCCGGAACGGGCTTGGTAGAACGAGATGGCGCCTGCGACACCACATCGTACATATCAAAACGACCATCGTACTTGAATTTCATCAAATGCCCTGCTTCGTGCGCAGCCGTCCACTCAGTGTTTCCTGCATACCATTTACCGACACTGCCTCCGGTTACGGTCGACACCCCCTTCCCCAGCGGAACCTCAACACGGTTTAACCGACCTTTCTCCGGCTGGCTAACAGTCACTGTAAATCCGGGCGCAGACCAGGTCGATTCAATTGCATTTATCATTTTGCTCAAAGTCTCAGGAGTAGCTCCCTCACCACTGAAGCGAATAGGGATGTCGATATGAACTCCACCATCCACGCAAGTGCAATTGGCCAGCAATCCGAGCGGATCAGCTGCCTGCACTGGATCGGCTGATACATAGGAGAAGGTGGACACCCCCCCGTCGAATCCAATCGGATCACTCTGCAAGTACCGCCCCACCGACGGGTCGTATTCCCGCTGGTAGTTGTAGAACAACCCGCTCGCATCCGTCGCCTGCTGGCCCGGGAAGCGCAGCGCCAGTTCGAACGCCACACCATCCCCGTCCGGGTCTGCACTCGGAATCTGGTTGCCGAATACTTCGCTCTTGTTGCTCCACTCCCACATCGTGACATCCCGCACCGGATCAATCACTACACGTGGCGTACCCAGATGATCCGGCTGGACGTAGGCCAGCTCCGGCACGCCGGTACTCGGCACATTGATCAGCGCCACCGGGTAGTTGTCCAGCCAGATGGCCTGCTGCTGCGCCTGGCCAGTGGCTGAGTAGTTGCCCAGCCACTGCCCTGCTTCGTCGTACAGCGTGATCTGGGCAGTTCCACCGGTCGGGGTGCGCAGCACGCGCTGCCCACGATGGTTGTAGGCGTAGCTTTCAAGTACGGCATTGCCCTGCTTCACCGCGTTCATGCGGTTGGCATCGTTGTAGGTGAAGGTCTTGCTGCCGATGCTGGTGGTGTTGCCCACAGCGTCATGGTTGCGCGCTTCGCCATCCACTGCGGTCAGCCGGTGGCTGGTTGCGGGATAAGTGTAGCTGGCGGTGCCTGCCGAGGTGGTCAGCGCAGTGCGATTGCCGGTGGCGTCGTAGGCATAGGTTTCAATCGGCGTGCCGGTCGTGCCGTCCTGGGTCTGGGTCAGGCGGCCTAGCGTGTCGTAGGCGTACTTGGCCAGCACCGTCGAGCCTGTGCCGTTCTTCAGTTCGGTGATCGAACCGACCGGGTCGTAGCCATAGCCCAGCGACAGGCCGCCTGCGGCCGGGTCATGCACCGCCTGCGGGCGATAGTCCAGATCCAGCGGACGCTGCAACTGGCGGCCATTGCCGTAGGTCCAGCCAGTGGCCGGGCCGAAGGCCGCGTAGGTCACGTTGTTCACCACGATCTGGCGCGCCTGGCCGGTTCGGGTCAGGCCGACCTGGCTGATGCGGCCCTGAATATCGCGCACGTAGTCGGCCACGGTGCCGTCGGGGTAGGTCAACGCGGTCAGGCGACCCGACTTGCTGTAGGCATAGCGCAGCGTGCTGGCGACACCATTAACGGTCTGCACCTTGCGGGTGACCTGCCCGAAGCGGTCATGGCAGTACTGGGTGCTGCCATTGGCATGCAGCACCTGCCCCAGACGCCCCTTGGCAAAGCGCTCGTCGGCGGCACAGGCCGCTGGCGCCACGTCGTAGTTGTAGCCCACGTCCAGATTGGGGTCCGGGTAGGCGATGCCGATCAGGCGGTTGAGCGCATCGTAGTGATAGGTGGCGGTGACGCCGCGCGCATCGGTGGCCGTCTTGCGGTTGCCAGCGGCGTCCACGGTGAAGCTGCTGGCGCCACTGTCCGGGCTGACCTGCCCGGTCAGGTCACCGAAACCGTTGTAGGCGTAGGTGGTATGCAGGCCCTTCGGGTCGGTGATCTGGGTGACCTGGTCCAGCGCGTTGTACTGACTGCGGATCTCCGCCGCGACGCCGCCGACGTCCTGCAGAGTCTGCGCCAGGCGGTTCAGCGGGTCGTACTGCTGGCTGGTCACGCGCTGCAGTGCGTCGGTCACCGTCTGCGGGTTTCCGTTCGCATCGTAGGCGAAGCCGGTGGCGTGATTGCCCGCGTCCTTCAGTGCGGTCAGCTGGCCGAGCGTGTTGAACGTCCGTGCCAGGGTACGGCGGAGGGTGCCGCTGGTATCCAGCGTGTCTTCCTTGAGGCGGTTGCCGGCGTTGTCCAACGCATAGTGGATCGTATTGCCGCTGCTGTCCGCAATGTCGGTCAGGCGCTGCGCTGCGTCGTAGACATAGGTGACGCTGCTGCCGTCAGGCTCGGTGACCTGTTGCACCTGGCCGGTCGGCCAGTAGCTGATCTGGGTAACCCGATTCTCGGCTGTGGTGGCACCGCGCACGGTGACCGAGGTTGGCCAGCCGCGGGCATGGTAGGTGTAGTCAGTGACCACGCCGTTGGCGTCCTTCACCGCCAACGGCCGTCCCAACGCGTCGTAGGCCAGGGTCTCAACCGTCTGGCCGAGCGCATTGGTCACACTGCGCAGATCGCCCTTGCGATAGCTGCAGGCACCATTGGCCGCGCATCCCGGGTCGTCCGCTGTGTAGTAGGCATAGGCGGAGACATCCGCCACATCGCTTCGCGGGCCATCCACACTGCGCAGCAGTCCCACCAGCGGGCACTCCGGCCCTTCGGCCTCGCAGTAGGTCTGCGTGGTGACGCGGGTGTCACCGGTCACCATGTCGCGCACGGTAATGGTGGTTGGCTGAAGGCGCGCATTGCGTGTGATGCGGATCTCACGGTTACCGACGGTCTGCTGCACCAGCCGATTGCTGTCCATGGCCACGCGCGTTTCGCTGATGCGCTGATCCGGAGTACCGACCGCTTCGGTGGTGGTGGTCACGCTGACGGCGCCTACGGCAGCATCGCTGGCCTCGGCATAGGCGTAGCTGGTGACGACACCACGGCGATCAGTCACCGACTGCAGCCGGCGCCGGAAATCGGTGCCCTCGGGCAGATAGGTGCGGCTTATGCTGCCGTTGCTCTCGGTGATGCCATTGACCTTGCGCGGAAGTCCACTGGAGCCGATGGCGGTCAAGGCGTAGGTGCTCTGCTTGCCCAGTGCGTCGGTGACGATGGTGGTTCCTGCCGGGGTGTACTCCAGGCGCACGCCATCAATGCCTACGTCGGCCTGACTGCAGTCACCGGAATGGCGGCTGCAGGTAACTCGCCCCTTGGCGTCATAGCCAAACCAGCTGTAGCGCCGGGTGTCTTCGGCGGTCACGCCCGTCAGGTAGCCCGGGAAGCGTGTGTCCTCATAGTGGTAAGTACGACTGGCGCCGTCTGCGTAGGTCGCAGTGGCCAGCTCGCCAGCAGGAGAGTACGTGTAGCTCACCACAGGCTGGCCGGCGACCACCAGGGCCGAGATCAGCGAATCGTCGCCCGGCGCGAGGTACTGGACATCAACGCGTCGACCGGTTGAATGGGTGATGCTGAGCAGGCGGCCGCGGCCGTCGTGTGCATAGGTCAGCGACGTTCCGTCTTCGAAATCGCGGCGCTGCATCAAGCCAGCGGCATCAAAATGAATGCGCTCTCCGGCACGTGAAAGTTGCCAGTTGGTGCCCTGCTGGACAGCGCGATCACCGCTTCCGTCCATGGCTTCGTAGCTTGCCCCCACTTTCTGGAACGCGGTCTGCCCGCCATCGGCGCCGATCAACCCAACTTTCAGTTCGGGGCTGGGAGGGAAGGTGGAATCGTCTACGCCTGCGGTAAGCCGCAGATTGTGGGAATGGGTCCAGCCCGTACCCAACGCGCCGCCCGCCGTGCTTGTCAGGGAATGATAGTGGCGTTGGAAGCTCACCCATCCAAAGTTGAAATCCGGCTCAGGCTGGGATTTATCGCCAGTGGTCGGATCACATGGGTTGCCAACAGGACATTGCTGCGGCGGCAGCGGCGTGCTTGTATAGGACAGCATGGGCGCCATGTGCGGCTCGTCCTGCTGGACCAGTGAGCACATCTGCAAGGCGTCATTCCACGTCAGGGACGGTCGATTCGGGCAAAGCGCCGTTCTGGCCCGGCGCACATGCTCCCACCCCACTATCGACGAGCATTGTTGAGTGCTCTGATGATAGAAGTTCAAGGTGTAATGGAAATCCTTCTCCTCGTTGGTGACACTACCGTCATCGCCCCTTCCAAGCCCAAGGAGCTCGACCCACGGATCCTCCGTGAGGGAAGTCGCCGGGCACTGCGGGTCGCTGACGCGGGTGGCGAGGATCACGCTCCGAATCTGATCTTCGGAAGAGTACTCCTGCCCTGAGTGGGTGTAGACCCAGTCGGTAGTAACGATCTTCTCGGGTTTCACCCGGTAATCGTAGATGACCTTCTTTCCAAGGACGCGTTGGCGTTTGACATGCCAATCGAAGGGTTTGTCCTCCTCGTACTGGGAAAAGAGCGACTTGATGTCCTTCTGCACCGCCGCTTCCGTGGCTCGCGGCTGGCCCATCGACAGGTAGCTTTCCCACTTCTTCTGCACCTCCTGCGCCTGCGCAGCCCCGGGAGCCAAGCTCGCCAGCGCAATCATCGCCAGTGCGGCACACGAAATGGACTTCAATCGCTTCAACATCCCTGTTCTCCTTCCTGGACGAACACTGCACCGGCGGGAACGAGAACGTGGGGCAGCTGCCTCACCACTTCATGCTTCGGATCGTCCCTGGTCCGGAATGCGGGCTGACCGCACGGGGAACGTTATCTCCGATGTGGTTTACACATTCAAGTCAGAAACTGTGGAATGCGTCGGATTTCAGAGTTTTCTGATAAAGCGGGCGGCCGACCGAACAGGCGGCCGGGCGTGGGCTGGGCACTGCAGGGGCCAATCCGCCACAAACAGCAACGCCGGGCAGTGCCCGGCGTCGGGTTCAAACCAGTCGAGCATGGCTCAACTCTACACAGAGCGGATCAGTACTTCCCATCAAACGCAAAAATCGGCTTGCGCTGCTTCCACGCACCAGCGGTGAAGTCCGGGAACTCCAACGTCTGGAAACCGTTGGCGATGGACTGCTCGCTCAGCGGCGTGATCGCACTCCAGGTCACCGCATCGTAGATGTCGATCGGCATCGGCGCCTTGGCCTTCAGCGCTTCCACAAACGCGTGGATGACGAACCAATCCATGCCACCGTGGCCGGCGCTGGCAGCGGTCTCGGCATTCTGCTTCCACAGCGGGTGCTCATACTCGTCCTGGTACTTCTTGAACTCTTCCCACTGGTGCGGCGGGCTGCGGCCTTCGATGTGGATCGAATGGTTTACATCCATCCACAGGCCCTTGGTGCCCTGCACGCGGAAGCCCATCGAGTACGGGCGCGGCAGCGAGGTGTCGTGCTGCAGCAGGATGGTCTCGCCGTTCTCGCAGGCCAGCGTGGTGGTGACGATATCGCCGAGCTTGAACTTCACCTTGGTGCTGGGGTGGGTGGTGCCACCACTCTTGGCCACGGTGTATTCGTGCAGGCCGCGTGCCTTGGTCGCGAACGCGTTGATGTGGGTGAAGCGGTTGCCGCGGTTGATGCCGGTGTACATCGCGCACGGGCCGATGCCGTGGCTGGGGTACAACTCGCCATTGCGCTCCACCGAATGCTCGGTGCGCCAGCGTGCTTCGCTCCAGCCCTCGGGGCCGAATTCCACGCCGCTGTCGTAGGGCTGGTTCGGGTCGCCGGAGTTGAACTTCACGCCGCGCAGATCGTGCTGGTAGCCGGCCTGCAGGTGCACCAGTTCGCCGAACAGGCCCTGCCGGACCATCTGCAGGGCGGCCATCACATCGCGGCGGTAGCAGACGTTTTCCAGCAGCATGTACGGGGTGCCGGTGGACAGCTGCGTCTTCAGCACGTCCCAGTGGTCCTGCAGGGTGATGCCGGCCACCACTTCACAGCCCACGGCCACGCCGGCCTGCATCGCGGCAATCGCCATCGGCGCGTGGTATTCCCACGGCGTGGCGATGATCACGCCATCGATGCCCTTCTGTTCCAGCAGGCGCTTCCACGCATTGGTGTCGCGGTCCTGACCATAGGTCTTCGGGGCAGGTTTGCCAGCCTTGGTCACCATCTCCACGGCGCGACCGAGCATGATCGGCTCGATATCGCACACGGCGACCACCTCGACATCGTCGCGGCGCACCAGTTCCTTCAGCAGCACCAGCCCGCGCATGCCGGTACCGATCATGGCCAGGCGCACCTTGCGCCCGCGTGCCCATACCGGGGTCTGCGGCAGCAGGCTGCTGGCGGCGACAGCGGCACTGGCCGCGATGAATTCCCTACGCTTCATGGCAAACATCTCTCCTCTTGGCAGCGTGCCGGCCGCAGCCGGCACGCCAGGTCACGCAAACGGAATTACTTGAACCGGTAGCCGATGGTCACACTGTAACCACGGCCGAAGATGGTTGCGTAGTCACTGGAGTCACCCAGGAAGCTGTTCGGATCGTAGAACGGCAGGCGATCGAACAGGTTCTTGACGGTGAAGCTCAGGTTCCACGCATCATCCGGGCGCCAGGTGACACTCATGTTGGCGGTCCACCACGACGGCGCACCGTCGCACTTGCTCTTCTGCAGGGCCAGGTAGCCGCCGGTGCAGGTTTCCTTGTTGTTGCTCACCTCATCAACCTGGTCGGTGGCCCACTTGGTGCCGCCCACGTAGTTGACGAACATGCTGGTGGTGACCTGCTTGTAGGTCCAGTCGGCATTGAGCGTGGCACGCAGGCGCGGGTTGTTGTAGTAGCCCACCACGTCGCCGTAGTACCAGCCGTTGGCTTCATCCATGTAGAAGCGGTTGCGGTTGGCGATGGTGGCAGCCAGGCCGATGTTCAGGTTGCCCCAGTCACCCAGCGAGAAGCGGCTGCGCGCATCGATGTCGAAGCCGTCGATCAGGGTCTTGCCACGGTTCTTGTACTGGCCCACCACGCTGGCCACGTTGCCGGCGGAGTAGCCCGGCAGCACCGACGGGCAGCTCACGCCACTGGCCGGGTCGGCACACATCGCCGCCAGCTGTGCCAGGTTGGCGCGGTCACTGTCGGTAATCGGCGAGCGCGACGAGGAGATGATGTCTTCCATGCGGCGGTAGTCCGGCGCGACGATTTCATTGTCGCGATAGATGAACCAGTAGTCGGCCGACACCGACAGCCAGGTCGCCGGCTCGTAGACGAAGCCGAGGGTGGCGATCTTCGCCTTCTCCGGCTTCAGGTTCTTGTTCGGCTGGGTCATGCGGGCCACAGTGCGGCTGCAATCGACGTTCAGCAGGTTCTTGCCCAGGTCGACATCGCCCGGACGCTGCGAGCGCAACAGCAGGTTGGCGATGGCGTTGGTCTCGTTGCAGCGCAGCTCGTCACGGTAACCACCCAGCTGTGCGAACACGCCGCCGTTACCGGATTCGGCCAGGCTCGGTGCACGGAAACCGGTGGAGTAGGTGCCACGCAGCATCAGCTGGTCGAACGCCTGGTACTTGAAGCCGATCTTCGGCGCGACGTTGGCGCTGAAGTTCGGGTACTTGTCCACGCGCACCGCCGCATCCAGTTCCAGCTTGTCGGTGATCGGTGCCACGGTCTCGGCAAACAGCGCGTAGGTGTTGCGCTTGCCGTCGAACCAGGAGCCGCCCTGCTGGGAGATCAGGCCGTTGGCCGCATCGGCGTTGCCCGGGGTGTAGAAGGTCTCGCGGCTGGCGTTGAAGCCGAACGCGGCGCGCATTTCACCGGCCGGCAGCTGGAACAGCGGGCCTTCAATCTTGCCGTCCAGGGTGTGCAGGCGGGTCCACGACTGGATGTCGAAGGTCGGGAACGCTTCACGGATCAATGCAGCGTTGGCTTCGCTGATCTCACCGAACTTGTATGCCGGGTGGTCGGAGATGATCACGCGGCCGGTGGTCGGATCGACCGCGTACGGGCCGAACGCCTTCTCGAAGCCCTTGATGTTGACGTTGATCGTCTGGTACGTGGTGGAGTGGGTACCGGCGCTGGCGAAGGCGGTCTCCCAGTTCCAGTCACCCCGGTTGCCACGCGCACCGGCCAGCACGCGGTAGCTCTTGTCGGTATTGCGCTGGCCGAAGTAGTTCGGGCCGGCATCCTGCAGCAGGTAGTTCAGGCCGACCACGCCGCCCATCATTGCCTTCATCTGCGGGCTGGCGTGGTTGTACTCGTTGTTCGGGCCCAGGAACGGGTACAGGAACTGGTTGACGGTGTTGCCGGTGTTGCGCGAGAACCAGCTGGTCGGGTTGCCGGTGGTGGTGCCGTAGGTGCGCGGCGTGCCGCCGTTGGCGCGCAGGTCGATGTCGGTGTAGGTCGCCTCGGCGAAGATCTCGGTGCTGTCACCCACCAGGAAGGTGCCGTTGAGGTAGGCGGTATTGCGCTCGGACTTGGCGCCGGCATCGATCTCGTTGTTCATCCAGGTTTCCCAGACGCAACGCGGGCCGGCCGCTTCACTGGTCAGCACGTTCTTGCAGCCGGGCGCAGCTTCCTGCACGCGGCGGCCGGTCACCGGATCGAAGGCGAAGTAGCTGCCCGGGTTGAACTCGCCCGGCTTGCTGCCCACGCCCAGGCGCAGGTTGTTGAGGTAGTTCGGATTGTTGACGTAGTACTGGTCGGGCCGCTTGTCGTAGAAGTCGCTCAGCGGAATCGCGTCGCGGCGGTACATGTTCACCGCGCCGTAGATGTTGAAGCGGTTTTCGGCCAGGTCACCGAAACCGGCGGTGATGCTGGCCTGGCGCTCGCCATAGGAGTCGATGCGCGAGGAGGTGTCGTTGGTGAAGCTGACCTCGGCGCCCTGGAAGTTGCGCTTGGTGATCACGTTGATCACACCGGCCACTGCGTCGGTGCCGTACACCGCCGAAGCGCCGTCGGTCAGCACTTCCATGCGTTCGATGGCCGCAGCCGGGATCGCGTCGATGTTGACGAACTGGGTCTGGAAGCCGGCCGGCGCGCCGTAGTACGACAGGCGACGGCCGTTCAGCAGCACCAGCGTGCCCTGCGCGCCCAGACCACGCAGGTTGGCCTGCGAGGCGCCGTCGGAACCGGTGAACAGCGAGCGCGCATCCTGCTGCGCCGGGCGTGCGGCCGGCAGGTTGTCGAGCACCTGCAGCAGCGTGCGCGCACCCATGTTCTGGATGTCCTGCTTGCTGATCACCTGCACCGGCGACGCGGTTTCCACGTCGGTGCGGCGGATGTTGGAGCCGGTGACCTCGATGCGGGCCAGGTCGGTGGCCTTGTCCTTGCTCTCCTGGGCGAAGGCAGGAACGGCGACCGACAGCAGCACGCCGGCAATGGCCAGCGACAGCGGAGCGATCGAACGACAGGGGGGGCGGTGGTGGCGGGCGGGCAACATCGGGGTTCTCTCCTGGCAGGGGTGCGGCGCGAATGGTGAGCGCGTGGGCGTTCGGCGGGCAAAACGCTCCCGGGCCACGGCCATGAGGGCCGTAGTCGGAATGGGCGGGGGAGGAGCGGTGTTACGAGGGGGTCATGGGGCGACGATGCTGGCGGAGTCGCCCTCCTGGCCGATCAGCACGGCGTTGGCCCAGTTGGCACAGACCTGGGCGGGTTGGCTGCCCTGCGCACCCAGCGTGCGCAGGCTCAGGCTGGAAAGGCCACGGATGTCCAGCTCCGGCTTGACCACGCCGGGTGCCTTCACCAGGCCGCTGTCGTACAGCAGGCGGTTGTCACCCCAGACCTGGAACTGCAGGCCACCGGCGTTGCGGCAGGCGTCGTCGATGCCGAGGTCGGCACGCAGCAGGTGCCAGCCGCCCTGCAGGCGCAGGTCGATGCGGCTGTTGGCGCCGACGCCCAGGCCACGGCGGAACTGCAGGCCGTTCATGCGCATGCCGGCATCGCCACGGAACGACTGGTCGGCGCGCACCTGGCTGGCCAGCGCGGCCGGCACCGGCAGCTCGGAGAGATAGCGCTGCCGGGCCGGTCGCTCCGGTTCCTGGTGTTCGAGAATGTGGAAGGTGGACAGTGCGATCGGGCCGACGTCGCGCGGCTGGAGCGCATCAAAGGCGCGGGCACTGCCCTGTGCGGCGGTGACCATCGGGTCGGTGCTGCTGGCACCGTCGCCTTCGGGGTTCTGCACGCTCAGCACGCGGAAGCGCAGCAGGCGGCCGGCGTGGGCCGGGAAGTCGATGCGCTGCACGCCTTCCTTCAGCTGCAGGCGGCCACGGGCGATCGGCTCGCCCCACTCGCCATTGCTGTCGCCCAGGTAGACCTCGTAGTCGCGTACCTGGCCGTGCTTCCAGTTCTTGTCGTTGCGTGGCGCGATGTCGATGCCATCGATCATCTTCCGCTCGCCGAAGCCCACCACCCATTCGTGGGCACCGGTGCGCACGGCCTGGTTGCGCACACTGCGGAACCAGGTAGCCGGATCGTCGTCGAAGGCATTTTCCAGCGCATGGCCAGGCTCTTCGGCCGGGCGGTTGACCACCAGCAGGCTGTCGGCCGGCAGTTCGCGGCCGAGTACGGGTGCTGCCGGATAGGTATCGTCGGCGACCGCCGCAGCCACCGCGAAGTCCAGCTGTAGCTGCAGCGGCTGGCGGATGTCCTGGGTGGCGGTGCGCACATGCAGCGTGCCGCGGCGTTCGGCGGCATCGAAGTACCATCCTTCAGCAGCAGCGTTGAACGCAGCGGCATCAGCCAGCGCCGGCAGCGCGCGGCCAGCGGCCTGCACCGCACGCGGCGCCTGGCGGCTGAGCACGCGCAGGCCGTAGCGGCGCTGCGGCAGCTGGCCGTTGTACTGGCCCTGCACCGCATCGATCTGCACCTGCACCGGGCCACTGCCCTGCGCCGGCGCCTGCACGCGGATCACCTGCGTGCTCGACTCGCCCTGCTGGTAGCGGCGCGTGTTGCCATCGTCTTCGTACAGCGTGTAGTGCGACTCGCCCTGCGGGTACAGGTCGAAGGTCACTTCATCGAGCGGCTTCTCACCGTCGAACAGCATCGATGGGTACATCGGCAGGATCGCTCCGGCACGCACGAACACCGGCAGCGTGGCCAGGTCCACCTGGCGGTCGAGCTGGCGGCCGTCGGCGCCAGCCTGCACGCGGCGGCCATCCCAGTAGTCGATCCAGCCGCCGGCCGGCAGGTGAATGTCGCGGCGCCAGCCACGGCTGGCGGCCTGGCTGCGGTACACCGGCGCCACCAGCAGATCGCGGCCGAGCAGGAACTGGTACTTGTAGGTTTCATCCTGCGCATGCGGATCGCGCGGGTTGTCCCACATCAGGCCACGCACCGGCGGCGCGCCGGTCTGCGCGGCCTCGTGCACCAGGCCGTACATGTACGGGGTCAGGCGCATCTTCAACTTCAGGTAATCGCGGTTGATGCTGCGGTAGGGCTCGTCGTACCACCACGGATGCTTGCGTGCGTTCGACGACCAGCCGCTCATGCCCATCAGTACCGGCGTGAACGCCTTCCACTGCAGGTCGCGGGTGAAGGTCTCGGCGCTGCCGCCGAAGATCGCATCCACGTCGCCGCTGGCGTAGGCCATGCCGGACAGGCCCGACCCGACCAGGGTCGGCACGTGCCAGCGGATGTAATCCCAGCTGCTGCTCTGGTCGCCGGTCCACGCGACGGCGTAGCGCTGGATGCCGGCCCAGCCCATCACCGTCCACAGGAACGGGCGCGAATCGGAATTGTCGAGGATGCCGTTGAACGCCTGGCGGTTGGCGTCCATCGCGAACTGGTAGCCCTTGCCGGTCCAGGCCACGTCCAGCTTCTGCACGCGGCTGCCGGCCTTGCCGACTTCCCAGGCGATCTTGTCGACACCGTTCTCGGTCCACAGGCCGGTGCGGAAGCCGTAACCGGCCAGCCCCTTCACGGTTTCCGGCAGCTGCTTGTAGCCACAGCCATAGCCATCGTTGGGCAGGATCCAGCCACCGGGCATGTCGTGGGCGCGGTACTGCTTGGCCACGCTGTCGATCACATCGGGGGTGGTGCCGGTCGGGCCGTCGCTCCAGCCTTCGGGCACGGTGCCGGGCTTCTTGCTGTTGTCGCCATCGTTGTAGCAATCGGCGTCGCCGTAGGACAGCGCCCAGCGCGCGACCATGTTCGGGCGGCCAGTCAGCTGGGTGTAGCGCTCGATCAGTTTCGGCAGGTCGGCGCCGACGAAGTAATAGGCATCGAAGCGGTCTTCGCGATGCAGCAGCGTGGCCTGGTCGCTCTGGCGCAGATCGTAGCTGCCATCGCTCCAGGTATTGCGCAGCATGCCCCAGCCACGGCTGCTCAGCAGCATCGGTGCTGGGCTGGGGCGGTCGCCCTCTTCCCAACCGCCGGAATAGGACACCTCCAGCTCGCGGCCCTTGAACTGGTAGCGGCCGTTCTGCTGGCCGCCACCGAAATAGCCTTCATCGGCCTGCGAGGACAGCACCTGCACGCTCTGCGCAGCATCCAGGTCCAGCGGCTGCAGTTCCTGCCACAGCGCGGTGGGCTGGCCGTTGTCCAGCCGTTCCAGGCGCATGCGCAGCGGCTGCCGCTGTACATGCAGCACCAGTGCATCAGTGCGCACGCGGATTTCCTGCGCGTCTTCTTCCAGCTGCGCCTGCACGTTCGCCTTGGGCTGCGGCAGCACGATCGGTGCAGCCTTGTCGCCGGCACCGGTCAGCGTGCCGTTGCGGCCAGCCTGCACGCGGATGATGTCGGTGGCCGGCAGTTCGATGCGGATGCGCGCGCCCTTGTCGGTCTGCAGGTCCCAGCCCTGCACGCCGTCGCGGCTGGCGCTGGCGGCAACCGAACGCAGGTTGCCCACCGGCTCGGCCTGGGCCGGCATGGACGCCAACATCAATGCCGGCAACAGGGCCAGCATCAGCGGCGAGCGACGAACGCAGATTTCCACACGGACTCCCAACCCGTTCACCGGGCGTTTCGAAAGCGGTTGGGCCGACTCTAGGGCAGCGATTCGAAAGATGTCAACAAATTGAAAGTAAAAAGGAAGATATATTCCATTGAAACGAAAGTTGGTGCATTGCAATACTTTGTGTAAGCGCTTGCAGTCGCCTGTTAAGCATTGTGCGATACGGCATTTGACCCATCCTTTCGTTTTCCTGGTCATGCCGCGACTGGGAAAGCCACTCGGCCATTTTCTTTCTTTTTACTTTCGATGTTTGACATTTCGAAAGAAAACACAGATGGTGCGCTGGCCCAACTGGAACCTCCGAATGGACGTCACCCTGCTTTCCGATGTGTCCGCCTGGCAGCGCCTTGGCGGAGCCGATACCGCAACCGAAATCGCCCAGCAGCCTGCGCTGTGGGAAGCACTCGCACAGGACCTGTCGCGTGCCCGCGACCGCCTGCAGGCCTTCCTCGGCGACAGCCTCAACGATCCCAACCAGCGCGTGCTGTTCACCGGCGCCGGCAGCTCCGGCTTCATCGCCGAGATGGTGGCCGATGCGATCAACGCGCAGTGGCCGGCCGAGGTGCGCGTGGTGCACACCACCAGCCTGCTGACCCATCCGGCGCTGTACCTGCAGCGCGACCGCCCCACCCTGCTGGTCTCGTTTGGCCGCAGTGGTTCCAGTCCGGAAAGCGTGGCCGCGGTGGACCGCGTGCGTGCCGATGTGGATGAGGCACGCTTCCTCGACATCACCTGCAACGCCGATGGCGAACTCGCCCGTCGTGGTGCCGGCCGTGCCGATACCTGCACGCTGCTGATGCCGTCGGCCAGCTGCGATCGCGCCTTCGCCATGACCAGCAGCCTGACCTGCATGCTGCTGGCCGCACTGACCGTGTTCGATCGTTCGCCGTGGGATGCGCGCGTGGCGCGCCTGAAGCAGATCGCCGCGCTGGCCCGCGAAGGCCAGGCGCAGTGGGATGCACCGGTGGCGGTGCTGGCGCAGCGCCCGTTCAACCGCATCATCTACCTCGGTAGCGGCCCGCTGGAAGCGCTGGCGCGCGAATGCGCGCTGAAGGTGCTGGAGCTGACCGCCGGCCGCGTGCTGGCGCTGGCCAACACACCGCTGGGCTTCCGCCATGGCCCGAAGTCGACGCTGGACGGCAACACCCTGGTGGTGGTGCTGCGCAGCGTGCAGCCGCTGGCGCGCCGCTACGAGCAGGACCTGCTGGAAGAACTGCGCCGCGACGGCGTGGCCGGCCAGGTGCTGGCGATCGGCCCGCATTCGGACATCGGCGCCGATGACGAATACACCCTCACCGTGCCGGCACTGGACGATCCGTGGCTGGCACCGGTGTGGCTGGGCTTCGCGCAGCTGTTCGCGCTGCAGCGCTCGGCCGCGCTGGGCCTGACCCCGGACAACCCGTTCCCGGACGGCACCGTCAACCGCGTCGTCAAGGGCGTCACCATCCACCATGGCTGAGCTGATCGCCCACGCCTGCTACGGCATCGACATCGGCGGCACCAAGATCGAGCTGGTGGCGTGCGATGCGGCGATGCAGGTCACCTGGCGCCGCCGCGTGGCCACCCCACAGGGTGACTACGACGGCTTCCTGAAGGCGGTGGTGGCGCTGGTGGCCGAGGCCGACGCGGCGCTGGGCCGCGGTGATGCCGCCATCGGCATCGCCCTGCCCGGCGTGCGCGACCGCCGCAGCGGCCGCCAGCTCAGCGCGAACGTGCCGGCACTGACCGGCCAATGCGTGGCGCAGGATCTGCAGGCACGCCTGCAACGCCCGCTGCACTTCGGCAACGACCTGCAGTGCTTTGCCCTGTCGGAAGCGCATGGCGGGGCCGCCGACGGCTACCCCAGCATGTTCGGCGCCATCCTCGGCACTGGTGCCGGCGGCGGCTTCTGCCTGCAGGGCCGCCTGCTATCCGGCTTCAACGGCCTGGCCGGCGAATGGGGCCACTGGAGCGTGCCCGGCCACCTGCTGCAGCGACATGGCCTGCCGCTGATCGACTGCGCCTGTGGCCTGCAGGGCTGCGTGGAGCGCTACGTGTCCGGCAGCGGGCTGGCAATGATCGAGCGCCACCTTGGTGGCAGTGCCGCGGACGCCAGCGCCGTGATCGCCCTGGCCGAAGCCGGCGATGTACATGCGCGCAAGGCGCTGGACATCCACCGCGATCTGCTTGGCCACAGCCTGGCCGCGCTGGTGCTGGCGCTGGACCCGCACGTGATCGTGCTCGGCGGTGGCCTCTCGCAGTACGCGCCGCTGTACCAGCAGCTGCCGGCGGCCATCGCCGCTCATCTGTTCAACGGCGTGCAGGTTCCGCCGATCGTGCCGCCGCGCTTCGGCGATGCTGGTGGCGCACGTGGTGCCGCCCTGCTCGCCTGCCAACCCTCGTTTTCCTGATTGACCGGAGCCTGACCATGTCCCCGTTGCAGACCCTGCTTGCCTCCCACCGCGCCGGTGCCAACGTCGGCCTGTACAGCGTCTGCTGCAGCAACGAGCAGGTGCTGCGTGCGGCCATGCACGTGGCGCTGGCGAACGGCACCGTGCTGCTGATCGAGGCCACCTCCAACCAGGTCGACCAGTTCGGCGGCTACACCGGGATGACTCCGCCGCAGTACCGCGATTACGTCAGCACGCTGGCCGATGAAGAAGGTTTCCCGCGCGAGCGGCTGATCCTGGGTGGCGACCACCTCGGCCCGAATGCCTGGCAGAAGCGCCCGGCTGCCGAAGCGATGACCCACGCGCGCGTGCTGATCGAAGCCTACGTCGCCGCCGGTTTCCACAAGATCCACCTCGATTGCAGCATGTCCTGCGCCGATGACCCGGTGCCGCTGCCCGACGCCATCGTCGCCGCGCGCTCGGCCGAGCTGGCCGAGATCGCCGAACGCACCGCCGCCGATCATGGCCTGCCGCCGCCGGTCTACGTGATCGGTACCGAAGTGCCGATTCCCGGTGGCGAAGCCTCGCTGGCCGAAGGCCTGCAGGTGACCACGCCCGCTGCTGCCGCGCAGACCCTGGCGATTCATCAGCAGGCGTTCGATACGCCGCAGCTGCGCGATGCGTGGCAGCGCGTGATCGCCATGGTGGTGCAACCGGGCGTGGACTTCGACCACAGCAGTGTGCACGAGTACGACCCGGCCGCCGCCAGCACGCTGGCCGCCTTCCTCGAACAGCAGCCGCGCATCGTGTTCGAAGCGCATTCCACCGACTACCAGCGCGAAAGTGGCCTGCACGCCTTGGTGCGCGACCACTTCGCCATCCTCAAGGTCGGCCCGGCGGCGACCTTCGCCTACCGCGAAGCGCTGTTCGCGCTGGCCGCGATCGAGGCCGAACTGCTGCCGGCCGCACAGTGCTCGCGCCTGCCGCAGGTGCTGGATGAAGTGATGGTGGCGCAGCCGAAGTACTGGCAGTCCTACTACCAGGGCGATGAGGCAGCGCTGCGCCTGCTGCGCAGCTATTCCTTCAGCGACCGCTGCCGCTACTACTGGGGCGAGCCGGCGCTGGTACAGGCGGTGCAGACCCTGTTCGCCAACCTGGAACAGCACGCGCCGCCGCTGGTACTGCTCAGCCAGTACCTGCCGGAGCAGTACCGCGCCGTGCGCGAGGGCACCCTGGCCAATACGCCTACCGCGCTGGCACGGCATCGCGTCGGCCTGTGCCTGGGCGAGTACGCCCGTGCGTGCAGCGCCAACCAGGCCGGAACCCGCACGCATCACGCAGACGCGGCTGCCGCCGTTGCTGCGAACGGCTAATCTCTACCTTTCCCCGCGACACCGAGAATGGCCATGCGCAACACCCGCTCCCGCCGGCAACAGATCCTGCAGCTGCTGATCGAGCACGGCTCGGTGCAGGTGGCCGATCTGGTCGAGCGCTTCGGCGTGTCGGCGGTGACCATCCGTGCCGACCTGACCCACTTCGAATCGCAAGGCCTGGCCAACCGTACCCACGGTGGCGCCACGCTGGTACGCACGCCGCCGCAGGAACAGGACATCCACGAAAAGGACGCACTGAACCTGCCGCTGAAGGAATCGATCGGCGCGTGTGCCGCGCGCCTGGTGCGGCCCGGTGACAACATCATCATCGACTCCGGCTCGACCACGATGACCCTGGCCCGTCACTTGCGCACCCAGCGCGACGTGACGGTGATGACCAATGGGTTGAACATCGCCTGGGAACTGGCCAACGCGCCCGGCATCAACGTGCTGCTGACCGGTGGACTGCTGCGCCAGCAGTCGTTGTCGCTGCAGGGCAGCCAGGCCGAAGCCAGCCTCAACTCCTACAGCTTCGACACCCTGTTCCTGGGCGTGGACGGCCTGGACCTGCAGTTCGGCCTGACCACCCACGATGAAGCCGAAGCCCGCCTCAACCACCGCATGGTCGAGCGCGCGCGCCGCATCGTGGTGCTGACCGACGCCTCCAAGTTCGGCCGCGTCAGCCTGCACCGCATCGCACTTCTCGATCAGATCCACGCCATCATCACCGACGCCGGCATCGACGACGCAACCCGTGAAGGGCTGCAGCGGCTGGGCATCGAGGTGATCATCGCCGAGCCCACTGCATGACCGACACCCGCACCCTGCATGGCCGCATCCTCACGCCGCTGGGTTGGCGGCGTGGCCACGTCCACTTCGATTCGCACATCCGCCAGCTGCAGGTGGACGACCACAGCGGCGCTGACGACCTGCAGCTGCCGGTGATCCTGCCCGGCTTCATCGACCTGCACGTGCATGGTGCGGCCGGCGTCGACCTGATGCAGGGCGGCGACGTGGCCCGCACCATTGCCCGCACCCACCTGCGCTTCGGTACCACCACACTGCTGGCGACCACCATGACCGCCGGCCTGGATGAGATCGAGCACGCGCTGCACGGCGTGGCCGCGACCATGGCAGCGCCCGATGCCGACGCCGCCTGCATTGCCGGCGTACATCTGGAAGGGCCGTTCATCAGCCCGCAGCGCCTGGGCGCACAACCCAACCGCACCATCGAGGCGACGCTGGCGCTGGTGCAGCAACTGCATGCACTTGCACCGATCCGGGTGATGACACTGGCGCCGGAAATCGGCGAGCACACCGCGCTGATTCCCGCGCTTTCGGCAATGGGCATCCGTGTGCAGCTTGGCCACAGCGCTGGCACTTACGAAGAAGGTGTGGCTGCGCTGCAGGCCGGGGCTTCCGGCTTCACCCATCTGTTCAACGGCATGACCGGCGTCGACCACTACCGGCCTGGCATCGCCGCGGCGGCGCTGGCACATGCGCAGTACGCCGAGATCATTCCCGACCTGCAGCACATCCATCCCGGCGTGATCCGCCTGGCCGCGCGCGCGATCCCGCGCCTGTATGCGGTGACCGACGCGACTGCCGCCACCGGCATGCCCGATGGCGAGTACGCCCTGGGCGAACAGCGCGTGCACAAGTGCGGCGGCTGCGTGCGCCTGGCCACCGGTTCGCTGGCCGGCAGCGCACTGACCATGGACCAGGCGCTGCGCAACCTGGTGCGTGTGGGACTGGAACTGGCCGATGCCTCGCATCGCGTGTCCACCTTCCCCGCCGATTACCTGGGCCTGGATGATCGCGGTCGCATTGCGCCCGACGCCCGTGCCGACCTGGTGGTACTGGATGCCGGATTGCGCCTGCAGCAGGTGGTGATCGGCGGGCGCGTCGTCGATCTGACCTGACGCAAGCGATGCGGCCCGGATGCCGCGCGGGCTCCCTGTAGAGCCGAGCCATGCTCGGCTCGCCGCGCGAAGCGCGGCATGGGGAACCTCGATATCGGAACGGAAAGCAGCCGAGCATGGCTCGGCTCTACAGAATGCACTCTGCGACGAACCGCCGCCGGGCCTGGCCCGGCGCTACCACAGGAACTGCCGATGACTGCAAGCACCGCCCCGCGCTGGCCCGTACGCTACCTGCTCTTCATCGGCGGCCTGGGGGGCCTGCTGTACGGCATCGACATCGGCATCATCGCCGGTGCCCTGCCCTATCTTGAAGCGACCGCCAGTCACGCCTGGCAGCTCAGCAGCCAGCAGCTCGGCTTCGTGGTGGCAGCCGTACTGCTGGGCAGCGTGCTGTCCTCGCTGTTCGCCGGCATGATCGCCGATCTGATTGGCCGCCGCGGCGCGATGCTGCTGGCCGGCCTGCTGTTCACCGCCTCGATTCCGATCATGGCACTGGCCTCCGGCTACACGCCGCTGCTGCTGGGACGCCTGCTGCAGGGCATCAGTGGCGGTCTGATCGGCGTCGTGATTCCGCTGTACCTGGCCGAAGTGCTCAGCCCCGAACGGCGCGGGCGCGGCGCGGCCATGTTCCAGCTGCTGCTGACCGTTGGCCTGGTGCTGGCAGCCCTGATCGGCCTGTACCACGCCCATGCCGTGGATGCCGCCGCCGAGGCCGTGCGCTCGCTGCCGGTCGCGCAGCAGGCGCAGGAACTGTTCACGGTGAAGGACCACGCCTGGCGCACCATCTTCTGGACCTGCCTGGCGCCCGGCCTGCTGTTCTGCGCCGGTATCTTCTGGCTGTCCGAATCACCACGCTGGCTGGTGCGCCGCGGCCGCATCGATGAAGCCCGCCGCAGCCTTCAGCGCGTCCTCCCCGCCGCAGACGTCGAGCCCACGCTGGCCCAGATCCAGGCGCCGGAATCGAGCAGCAGCGACGGCAAGCGCGATCCGCTGCTCAGCCGCCGCTACGTGGTGCCGTTCGTGCTCGCGTGCGTGGTGCTGGCCTGCACCCAGGCCACCGGCATCAACTCGGTGCTGGCCTACGCGGTCAACATCCTCAACCAGGCCGGCCTGTCCGGTTCGGTGGCCAACGGTGCCGACGTGGCGATCAAGCTGCTCAACGCGGTGATGACCGTGGTCGCGCTGCTGCTGGTCGACCGCAAGGGCCGCAAGTTCCTGCTGATGCTGGGCAGCGGTGGCATCTGCGTGGCCCTGCTGGCGGCGGCCACGCTGTTCTTCCAGGCCGAGCGCGGACGCGCCGATGTGCAGCCTCAGCTGCAGGCGGCGGTCAGCGGCGACGGCCTGCAGCTGGTGCTGGATGACGCGCAGTGGCAACGCCTGAGCAATGGCATCGACAGCCAGGGCCGACCGATGCAGCTGACCGTGTCGTACGCCTATGGTGATTTCACCAATGTGCGCGCCCTGCGCAGCGACAACCTGATTGATCGCGAACTGCGCATCGAGCGCACCGGCACCGTGCAGCCGGACAGCGTGATCGGTGCGTTCTTCCGCAAACTCCACCTGAATCCATTTGCCGACCCGGCCAGCGCCAGCCAGGCGCCATTGCGCATCGAGCAGGCCCGCATTGGCCCGGTGCCGCCACCGGCACACGGCTGGGCCGTGGCCACCTGCATCCTGGTGTTCGTCGCGTTCTTCGCCGTCGGCCCCGGCGTGTGCGTGTGGCTGGCACTGTCGGAGCTGATGCCGAACCGCATCCGTTCCAATGGCATGAGCATCGCGCTGCTGATCAACCAGTTCGTGTCCACCACCATCGCCGCCATCTTCCTGCCCACGGTGGGCCACTACGGCTACGCCAGCATGTTCGTGTTCTGGGCGGCGTGCACCTTTGTGTTCTTCCTGGTGGCCGCGTTCTGGCTACCGGAGACCAAGGGCAAGTCGCTGGAAGAGATCGAGGCACGGTTCGCCCGGTAGCGGTCGACCTTGGTCGACCTCCATGCGCAGCGTGGGGGTGTTGGCACGTCCGTCAGTCGCCCGTGATGTGCTTGGCCAGCGCCTGCGCCTCGGCAACGCTGGGCAACCCGCTCAGCATCATCGATTCGCCGAACGGTCCCTGCACCGTCGCCACCAACAGGACGCGGCCATCCACGCTGAGCGCCGCACGCTGACCGACCAGTGCTGCCGTGCCATCGTGGATGCGCTGGTGCGCTTCGGGCCGATAGCGGATCTGCAGGCCGGGCTGCTTGGCCTCGTCCAGTACGTAGCGCACATCGGCGATGTCGGCACTGCCGGCAATCGGCGGCTCGCGCAGGGCCAGGGTTTCGCCCTGCCACTGCACCGGTCTGCCCTTGCCGGCTGCATCGACCGCGCTCAGGCGCACATCCACGCCGGGGCGTGGCGCATGATCCTTGCATGCCAAGGCACCGGGTGTGGCGCCCGGCATGCATCCGGTCAGGGTCAACGCCACGCCCAGCAACAGGGGAAGCACAGCCCTCACTTCAGCTTCCGCAGCTTGAAGGCCACCAGTACCTGCAGCAGCCCATACAGCAAGCTGCCGATACCGATCCACAGCGTGGTCACCGCCACGCCCGCATAGGGATTTGCGGCAAACAGCAGGCCCAGCACCACCGCCAGCACGCCACTGAGGATCAGCAGCCACTCGCCCTGGATCTGCTTGCGCACGCGGATCGCGAACACGATGCGATAGATGCCGGCCACCAGCAGCCACGCGGCCAGGAACAGCACCAGCACGCTGGCGGTGGCCAGCGGGTTGATCACCGCAAGGATGCCGAAGCCCAGCGAGGCGATGGCATACAGCGCCAACCAGCCACGCGAGGCACCACTGCCGCCGCTGACCAGTGCGAACAGGCTGATGACGCCTTCAACGATGGCCATCACGCCCAGTGTCCACGCCAGTGCCATCGCTGCGGACAGCGGCCAGCCAATGGCAACGATGCCAAAACCCAGTGCGACGAGCCCGTACAGCAGCAGGATCCACCAGCTGCGCCCAACCGCCGACAACAAGGGAGACAAGGGGGAATTCATGGCCACTCCTTCGATCCGGAACCGGCCTCATCCTAGCCCCTGTGGATGAAGAGGGCGATCACGGCGCCCGCGCACAGACCCACACGCGCACCTCCCCAGCGCCGACCAGGCGCAACGTCTCGGCGACCTCCATCACCGTGCTGCCGGTGGTCATCACGTCATCGACCACGGTCAATCGCGTTGGCACGGAACCACGCACGTCGAACGCATCGAACAGGTTTTCCCTGCGCTGTTCGGCCGTGCGTTCGGACTGCGGCGCGGTGTGTCGACGCCGGTATAGCCCCTGCCAGACCGGCATCGGCAGCAACCGGCACAGTTCGGCGGCCTGGTTGTAGCCGCGCTGCCGCAGCCGACGGTTGTGAAGCGGCACCGGCACCAGCGGCGTGCACGACCACGGCGGCGGTGCGCGCTGCATCAGCTGCGCGAGCAGGCGTCCGGCGGCGAGATCCTGATGGAACTTGTAGCGGACCAGCAACTGGTCAACCGGCGGCAGGTACAGCAGGCTGGCATGCGTGGCGGCCTGTGGCGGCACCTCTTCGCGGCAGGTGCCGCAGACGATCAACGCGGTGTCCGGCAACGGCAGCGCGCAGCGCAGGCAGGCCCGGCCGGCCCAGGGCAGTCCGGCCAGGCAGGCATCGCAGAGATCGAGTCCATCGTGGCCCGGGTCACCGCAGACCAGGCAACGGAGCGGTAGCAGCACACGAAGTGCGGCCTGCACGTGGCGGCCCGGGTCGAAGAAGGCAGACATGCGCTTCAGCCTGACGGCGCCGTCAGTGCGTTGCCATCGGGGGGGCCCTCAACGAGCCGTAGGGGTTTTGTCGCCCACCCGCTGCCCCGATCACCTCACCGCGTTGGCGCAGGCTTCGCATCCACCCGGGTGCGATACACCATGTACGGCGCCTGCCGGCGATCAACGCCGCCATTGAATCCGGCCTGCCGATGCAGCTGGTTGGCAGTGAAGTACAAGTAGCCATCCGGCCCCATCGACAAGGTATCCGGCCACAGGATGCGCGGGTCGTGCACCACGGTCGTCCAGCGCCCCTGCGCATCACGGGCATGAATGGCGTTGTGCTCGTAGTCGCTGGCGTACAGCCGCCCGTTGGCATCCATCTCCATGCCATCGGAGGCGCCCTTCTCGCCGAGGTCAACGACCGCAGCAGCCAGCGCCGCCTCGCTCACCTTCGGGTCGCGCAACAGTGCGGTGGGCACGCTGTACAGATGGCGGCTGGACAGTGGCGTGTAGAACAGCGTACTTCCATCCGGCGAAAGCGCGATGCCATCGGCGGCAACGGTGAACGGTGCCGACGAACCGTCGGCCTTGCGCAACCGCATCTGCCGGCCCTCCACGATCGGCACGAACGCGGGATCGGCCGAGGTGGATACATGACCGATCAGACGCTTGGATGCCGCCCCCGTAGCGAGGTCGATGACGATGATGCCGCCAATGCCGCTCAGTGACGAGTCGGTCACGTAGGCCACGCCCTCGCGGCCGACACGGAAATCGAAGCGCACATCGTTGACGTAGGTGCGCGCGTCGATGACGTTGGCCGGGAACACCAGGGTCTTGGCCACGGTATTGGTGGCCAGATCGATCGCCACCAGCTTGGCGCCGCCGGCCTGCGGCGCTGAAAAGCCCGGTGCGGCGGTGTCCAGTACCCACAGCCGGCCCTGGCCATCGTCCACCACGCTCTGCACGCTGATGAAGTGTGCTGCCGGGTCGGGATCGTCCTTGCGGTTGATGCGCGCATCCGGATAGGGCACGGCACGGCCATCGCGCCACTCGGCCACACTGTAGGCCACTTCATCGCCCCAGCGCGGGAAGTTGACGAAGATCCGCCCGGTCCCGGACACCGCCACGCTGGTGGGCATCGCACCTTCGAAACACGCCACCGGCTCGATGACACCGACGCTGCGTTCGCTGGGAAGCACAGGCGTGCCTGCCAGCGCCAGCGCGGGGGAACTGGCCAGGGCCAGGACGGCAGCCGCCAGGCTGCGGATACGGCAGTTGATCATGGTTGCTCTCGATGCAGGTCCGGGTACAGCCCCGGTGTCGACGCATCTTCAGCGGCGCACCCGGCATCGGGTAGACGGTGCAACGGGGAATCAGCTTCACTGCAAAAGTGAAGATTTCGACCTGATTGATCCTGTTGATCAAGGTAATCAGTGATGCCTATCCGCTGGCTCTGCTTTCGGCACCATCAACAACTCCGCCAACCCACGGTAGATCGGCACCCGGCAGACCAGCCCGGACACGCCACGCGCGATCAGCACCGTGGCCAGGATCGGCAGCAGCAGATCACCACTGTCGGTCAGCTCCAGCGAGATCACCGCCGAAGTCAGTGGCGCCTGAGTGACGCCGGTGAGGTACGCACACATGCCCAGCAGCACGAACGCGCGCGGGTCCACGCCGGGCATCAGCACCGCCAGGTTGTGGCCCAGTCCCGCACCGACCGCCAGCGCGGGCGAGAACAAGCCTCCGGGAATACCGGCCACGTACGATGCGAGGTTGGCCAGCAGCTTCATCAACCCGAACTCGTGGCCGACCACCGCCTGCCCCTGCACCAGGCTGCGCGCCTGCTCGTAGCCGGTGCCGAACGCGCCTTCACCGAAGACCAGGGCGAGCAGTACCACCACCAGACCGCAGCCTGCGGCCAACAGAACCGGATGCCGCTGCCGCAGTTGCCCGAGCCAGCGCGGGCGGCCCGCCGCACTGGCCAGCACCGCACGCGCGAACAGGCCGCCCAGCAGGCCCGCCACCACGCCGCACAGCAGGATTGCCAGCCAGCCCTGGCCGAGCGGCAGGCGTGCGCTCACATGGCCGAAATAGGTGTAGTTGCCCAACAGGCCCAGCGACACCACGCCACCGACGATCACCGCAGTCAACAGGGTGCCGGAGAAGCGATGCTCGAAACGGCCGCTGAGCTCCTCGATGGCAAAGACGATACCGGCCAGCGGCGTGTTGAATGCCGCCGCGATGCCGGCCGCGCCACCGGCCAACAGGAAGTGCGAGAGTTCGCGCGGGTCCTTGAAGCCGAACCAGCGGCCGAACAGGTACATCAAGCTGGCGCCTACGTGCACAGTCGGGCCCTCGCGGCCCACCGAGGCGCCACCCAGCAGTGACAGCGAGGTCAGCAGCAGCTTGCCGGCCGAAACCGCGGGTGAAAGGTTGGTCTTCCGGAACGGCTCATCGGCCTTGTCCAACGCGGCGATGACCTGCGGAATGCCGCTGCCGCGCGTGGGCTTGAGCACACCGGCGGTCAACCAGGCCAGCAGCGCGAAGATGCCCGGCGTCAGCAGCAGGGCCCACCACGGCGAGTGCGACGTGATGCGCTGGAACAGATGGAACGCCGCGTCGCTGGCCTTGGCGAACAGGATCGCCACCAGCGCCACGGCCACGGCGCCGCCCCAGAGCGCGGCGCGGCGGCGCCAGGCTTCGCTGAGAACCAGCGCGGTGATGCGGCCGCGGAGGCGATGGAGATCGGTCATGAGTCAAAGTCTGCGCGCCAGCGCTTTGATTAGACAGCGGCCACTGTGGCCGAAGGCCTTGCAGGATGCGGTGAAATGCACGTATGCCGCCAGAAGAGCGTCCTGAACTCGGGCAGATGCAGCGATCTGCGAGATCTGATGCTCAGATCACCAAACGATGGAGAATGTGGGTCAGCGTCAGCTGAGAACAACCTTGGTTCGGCAACACACCATCCTCTCCCGGCGTGCCCACCTCGAATCCTTCCTCAACGTCCTCGTAGTACAGCAACCCGTCGGGCAGTTGTGCGACCGCCCAGACCCACTCAATCATGCCCAGCCTGTGCAACCGAACCGCATGGAATGGCACGCGCAGGGATTCGAAGGTGGCTCGTTGGACAGGTGAGCAATCCTGCAACTGCCGTGCGACCAGGGTTTCCAGTTCTTCCCGGGTGATCGGCTGCCAGTTGTCCGGATTGTCCATTGCAGCGCTGCCCGATTGAACGTGTGTGCTTGAGGTTACGTCCAACGCGCTGCGCGGGTCGATCCTGACGATGTTCGGGCCAAGCTCACCGCGCAGGCTGCCCCCGCTCCCGGCACGAGGACGGGGTTCGCCGCGGCAGCAGCGATGCCCGCAATCGATGCAGCGCCATGGCCATCGCTTGTATGGGATTCCATTTCAGTCACGGCAAAGTAAACCAAAACATCAAACTAAAAGTTGACAGCCCGTGCCCCCCCACCCACACTGCCGCCCTCGCTCCACTCGTACCCAAGGTCCCGCCATGGCTGCTGCCATCCGCCACGACTGGCAACACGACGAACTGCAGGCGCTGTTCGATCTGCCGTTCCCCGAGCTGCTGTTCCGCGCCGCAGCGGTCCATCGCGAGCACTTCGACCCGTCGCAGGTGCAGGTGTCCACGCTGCTGTCGGTGAAGACCGGCGGCTGCCCGGAAGACTGCGCGTACTGCCCGCAGGCGCAGCGCTACAGCACCGGGGTGAACGCGCAGAAGCTGATGGAGACCGACGCGGTGCTGGCCAAGGCACGCCAGGCCAAGGCCGCCGGTGCATCGCGCTTCTGCATGGGTGCCGCATGGCGTTCGCCGAAGGATCGAGACATTCCGAAGGTCGCGGCGATGATCGCCGGGGTGAAGGCACTGGGTCTGGAGACCTGCGCCACGCTGGGCATGCTCAGCGGCGAGCAGGCGCGTGCGCTGAAGGACGCCGGCCTGGACTACTACAACCACAACCTCGACACCGCGCCGGACTACTACGATTCGATCATCCACACGCGCCAGTACCAGGACCGCCTGGATACGCTGGAACACGTGCGCGATGCCGGCCTGAAGACCTGCTGCGGCGGCATCGTCGGCATGGGCGAGACGCGCGCGCAGCGCGTCGGCCTGCTGCTGGCGCTGGCCACGCTGCCGGCGCATCCGGATTCGGTGCCGATCAACAAGCTGGTGCAGGTGGCGGGTACGCCGCTGCATGGCAGCGCCGAACTGGACCCATTCGAGTTCGTGCGCATGATCGCGGTGGCCCGCATCGCCATGCCGCGCTCGATGGTGCGGCTGTCGGCCGGGCGCGAGGCGATGAGTGACGAACTGCAGGCGCTGTGTTTCCTGGCCGGCGCCAACTCCATCTTCTACGGCGACAAGCTGCTGACCACCGGCAACCCGGAAAGCGAGCGCGACCTGGCCCTGTTCGCTCGGCTGGGGTTGCAGCCGATGGCGGTGCAGGTGGATGCCGAAGGCCACGACCACGGCGGTACCGTGCACGCCGATATCAGTGCCGATACGCCCGGCTGTGGCTGCGCTCACGCGGCCTGAGACGGGCCGCAAGCAGGCGCCGCGGCAACGCGCTACCCTAGCCGCCCCGTCGACGCATTCAGCCACCATGGCCCGCCCCGACCTGACCGCCCGCCTCCACGCCCAGCGCGCTCTGCGCGATGCCCAAGGCCGTCGCCGCCCGCGACGCACGGTCACCCGTCGTGATGGCGTGCGCCTGGAAGTGGACGGCCAGTGGCTGACCGGCTTCTGCAGCAACGACTACCTGGGCCTGGCGCAGCAGTTCAGCGTGGTCAACGCGCTGCAGGACGCCGCTGCGCGCGAAGGCGCCGGTGCCGGTGCCTCGCACCTGGTCTGCGGCCATCATGCCTTGCATGAGGCGCTGGAACGCGAGGTGGCCGAGTGGCTGGGCTACCCGCGCGCACTGCTGTTCGGCAGTGGCTTCGCCGCCAATCTGGCGGTGCAGCAGGCACTGCTGAGCGAAGAGAACGATGTCTGCGTACAAGACAAGCTCAACCACGCCAGCCTGCTCGATGCGACCCGGTTGGCCGGTGCACGTCTGCGCCGCTATCCGCACCTGGATCCGGAAGGCGCAATGCGTCAGCTCAAGCACGCGCCCGATGGCGCGGCCATGCTGGCCACCGATGGTGTCTTCAGCATGGATGGCGACATCGCACCGCTGCGTGCATTGTCGCTTGTGGCACGCCTGCAGCAGGCGCTGTTCTATGTGGATGATGCGCACGGTGTCGGCGTGGTCGGTGATGGCCGTGGTGCCGTGGCCGCCGCCGGGCTGGGCGTGGACGACGTACCGCTGCAGCTGGTCACACTGGGCAAGGCACTGGGCGGTTCCGGTGCGCTGGTGCTGGGCCGCGACGACCTGATCGAGCATCTGGCCGAAACCGCGCGCCCGTACATCTACACCACCGCCGTGCCACCGGCGATGGCCGCTGCTGCGCTTGAAGCAGTGCGCCTGGCGCGCCGCGACCACTGGCGTCGCACAAAGCTGACCGACCTGATCGCGCTGTTCCGCACTGAAGCGCGTCGCCATGGCCTGGACCTGATGGCTTCGGAAACACCGATCCAGCCGCTGCTGTGCGGCGATGACCGCACCGCCGTGGCGATGTCCACGGCGCTGGAACAGGCCGGCTGGCTGGTCGGTGCAATCCGCCCGCCGACGGTGCCGGAAGGCAAGGCACGCCTGCGCGTGACACTGTCCGCGCTGCATACGCCGGAACAGGTGCGTGGCCTGGTGGAGGCCATCGCCAGCGCGCGCGATCGCGTGACCCTGGCCGTGCGTGAAGCCGCGCCACCGCCGCTGCCCGCTTTTGCCTGAGTTCCGTGTCGTTGCCCATGCATATTGACGTCACCGGCCGTGGGCCGGACCTGGTACTGATCCACGGCTGGGCCCTGCAGGGCGGTGTATTCGCGCCGCTGGTGCAGCGCCTGGCAGACCAGTTCACCCTGCACCTGGTCGACCTGCCCGGCCATGGCCACAGCCGCGACGACACCACGCCGCTGCGCCTGCCGTTCGTGGTCAGTGCCATTGCCGCGGCCACACCGCCGGCGGTGTGGTGCGGCTGGTCGCTGGGTGGCCTGTTCGCACTGCATGCGGCGGCCACGCTGCCGAAGGTCCGCGGCCTCGCGATGATCGCCGCCACGCCGCGCTTCGTGCGTGGCGAGGATTGGCCGCACGCGGTCGAACCGGCAGTATTCGAGCAGTTCGGGCGTGAGCTGGCGACCGACTTCGGCGGCACGCTGGAACGCTTCCTCGCGCTGGACGTGATGGGCTCGGCGCATGCCCGCGAGGAACTGCGCACCCTGCGCCAGCGCCTGGTCGAGCGCGGTGCGCCCACCGAACGCGCCCTGCTGGAAGGCCTGCGCCTGCTGGAGAGCACCGACCTGCGCGGGGCACTGCCGACGCTGGGCAAGCCCAGCCTGTGGATCGCCGGCCAGCGCGACCGCCTGGTGTCACCGGTCGCCATGGAGGCCGCTGCGGCGCTGGCCCCGGGTGCGCAGGCGCTGACCATCGCCCACGGCGGCCATGCGCCCTTCCTCGGCCATGCCGACGAAGTGGCTGCCGCCCTGCAACACTTCGTTGCCGGCCTGTCACCGGCCGATGGCGGACAATGAGCCCCCTCCGAATTCCGCAGGATTGACGCATGGATCTGGGTATCAACGGCCGCTGGGCACTGGTCTGCGGCGCAAGCAAGGGGCTGGGCCTGGGCTGCGCGCGTGCGCTCATACGCGAGGGCGTGAACGTGGTGATCGTGGCGCGTGGCGAGGCTGCACTGAAGGTCGCCGCCGACGAACTGCGTGCACTGCCCGGTGCCGGTGAGGTGCGCGCCGTCGCCGCCGACGTCACCACCGAGGCCGGCCGCACTGCGGCGCTGGCCGCCTGCCCGCAGGTGGACATCCTGGTCAACAATGCCGGTGGTCCGCCGCCCGGTGATTTCCGCAATTTCGAACGCGACGACTGGATTGCCGCGCTGGACGCCAACATGCTGGCGCCAATCGCGCTGATCCGCGCCACCGTCGACGCGATGATCGAGCGCGGCTTCGGCCGCATCGTCAACATCACCTCGTCGGCGGTGAAAGCCCCGATCGACATCCTGGCGTTGTCCAACGGCGCGCGCAGTGGCCTGACCGGTTTCGTCGCCGGCCTGGCGCGCCGCACGGTGGCCCACAACGTCACCATCAACAACCTGCTGCCCGGCCAGTTCGACACCGACCGCCTGCGCGCCAACTTCGCCCACAGTGCGGGCAAGGACGGCGATGCCGGCGAAGTCGCCGAACGCCGCCGCCAGCAGATTCCCGCCGGCCGCTTCGGCACGCCTGACGAATTCGGCGCCGCCTGCGCCTTCCTGTGCAGTGCACAGGCCGGTTACCTCACCGGACAGAACCTGCTGATCGACGGCGGCGCCTACCCCGGTACGTTCTAAGAGACTTTCGCAATGCCGTCCCACTTCGATGCCCGCCATGTCCGCCGCGCGTTCGCGCGTGCCGCCAGCAGCTATGACGCCGCCGCCGCCCTGCAGCGCGAGGTGCAGTCGCGGCTGATCGAATCGCTGGACTACCTGGAGGCACGCAAGCCCGAGGTGGTGCTGGACATCGGTGCCGGCACCGGCCACGCCAGCGCGTTGATGAAGAAGCGCTGGCCGAAGGCGCAGGTGATCGCGCTGGACGTGGCGCTGCCGATGCTGGACCAGGCCAAGCGCCAGGCCGGCTGGTGGAAGCCGTTCCAGCGCCTGTGCGGCGACGCCGCCGCATTGCCGTTGGCGGACAACAGCGTGGATGTGATCTTCAGCAACCTGTGCCTGCAGTGGGTGGACGACCTGCCGGCGGTGTTCGCAGGCTTCCGTCGCGTGCTCAAGCCCGGTGGCCTGCTGCTGTGTTCCACCTTCGGCCCGGAAACCCTGATCGAACTCAATGAGGCGTTTGCCGCCGCCGATGACCGCCCGCACGTGAGCCGCTTCGCGCAGATCGCCCAGTTCGGCGATGCGTTGATGATGGCGGGCTTCCGCGACCCGGTGCTGGACCGCGATCTGTTCACCCTGACCTACGACGACCTGCCCTCGTTGATGCGCGAACTGCGCGCGATGGGCGCGACCAACGCGCGGGTGGACCGCCGCCACACACTGACCGGGCGTAGCCGTTTCGCGGCGGCGGCAGCGGCGTATGAACCGATGCGGCGCGCCGACGGCAAGCTGCCCAGCAGCTGGGAAGTGATCTATGCCCATGCCTGGGCACCGGACCCCGGCGCACCAATCCGCGAAGGCGGGCATGACGTGGCCTCGGTGCCGGTGTCGGCGATTCCGATCCGACGCAAGCAGACCTGATCGAGCGACCGCAGGTCATGCGCCAACCACGGTCGGCGACTACCGATTCATGCACGGAACCCGCTCCGGTAGGTGCCGACCTTGGTCGGCACAGTGCCGGCGGCATCGCGATCTGACAGATTGTGCCGACCAAGGTCGGCACCCACCCAATGCAGGCTTCCGCCTCAGGTATTGGCCGGCGAACTCAGCGGCGGGCGCACCAGGTCGCGGTGGAAGAAGTAGATCTCCTGCACCAGGAAACGCCAGCTGGTGTGGAAGCTACGGAAGCGCGTGCTGGGCGTGGACGAGGCCAGCGCATCGATGCCCAGTGCCTTGCTCAGTCGCAGCGCGCGCGCCATGTGCAGCGGGTCGCTGACAATGATCACCCGGTGCAGGTCGCGCTGGTCCATCAGTCGCTTGGCTTCGACCAGGTTCTGCACGGTGTTGCGCGAAGCGGTCTCGATCAGGATCGCATCGTCCGGCACGCCATGCTTGAGCGCGTAGCGGCGCGCCACCTGCGATTCGGAGAAGCGCGCACCGGTGCCGCCATAGCCGCCGGTGAAGATCAGCAGCGGCGCGTACTGGGCCTCGTACAGGTCCAGTCCATGCCGGATACGTTCTTCGAACACCGGAGATGGCTTGGCGTCATAGGCGGCCGCACCCAGCACGATGATGGCATCGGCCTTGGCGGCCTGGTCGCGCTCGCCGACCCAGACGATCCAGGCAGTCACACCCAGCAGCCAGATCACCAGCAGGACAAACAGCCGCCACAGCCAGCCCAGCAGGCCGGTGCGAGGCCGATGCCGGTCGCGGCTCATGGCGCCCCCCAGCGCAACGCGGGCAGGTCGACGTTGCCGCCGGACAGCACCAGGCCCACGCGCAGGCCGGCAAAACGTTGCGGCTGTGCCAGCACCGCGGCCAGTACGGTGGCCGAGGATGGCTCGACCACCTGCTTGAGCACCTCCCACAGCAGGCGCATTGCGGCCATGGTCGCAGTGTCATCGACCACGATCACCTCGGCACCGGCCGCGCGCAGCAGTTCGAAATTGGGCGCGCCGATCAGGGTACGCAGTCCATCGCAGATCGTGTCCGGGGTGAACGCGCCCTGCCGCTCGCCAGCGGCCAGCGAGCGCGCGGTATCGTCGGCTCCGGCTGGCTCGGCCAGCACCAGGCGGGTCTGCGGGCTGGCGTGCTGCAGCGCCAGCGCAGTACCGCTGGCCAGGCCACCACCACCCACCGGCACTACCAGCACATCGAACGGGCCGTCGCTGTGCAGCAGTTCCAGGGCGGCAGTGCCCTGCCCGGCCATCACCGCCGGGTTCGTATAGGGATGCACCAGGGTCGCGCCGGTATCGGCCTGCACCCTGGCACAGGTGGCCTCACGGTCGGCAATGGTCGGCGGGCAGCGCCAGAGCGTCGCGCCATGGCGGGCAATATTGGCCAACTTCGCCGCCACCGCGCCTTCCGGCACCACCACATGACAGGGAATGCCACGCGTGCGCGCGGCCAGCGCCAAGGCGGCGCCATGATTGCCGGAGGAGTGGGTCACCACACCGGCACTGGCGCGATCGCCCTCCAGCGACCACACCGCGTTGCAGGCACCACGGAACTTGAATGCGCCACCGCGCTGCAGGTGCTCGGCCTTGAACGCCAGCTGTGCGCCGGCCAGCGCATCGAGCGTGCGCGAGCGCAGCACCGGCGTCACGCTGGCGTGCGGGGCGATCCTCGCTGCAGCAAGCAGGACGTCATCGGCGCGGGGCAACAGTGAATCGCTCATGACGCAAGATTAACGTATGGCTTCGCGCTGGCGACCGGGACACAGGTCATGCCAGCATGCAGCCCTACGCCTCCATTCATCCTGGCCGGCGGAATTAAGGGCCGATTCAACGCTGGCGCCCGAAGCTGACTGCACACCCGTCCTCTGGGGGGACCCACCATGAAAATGCGCCTGATGCTTGCCGGTGGCCTGCTGCTGGCCCTGACCGGCTGCACCACCTACGACTATGTCGGCGGCGGCCGCAGCGGCAGCTACTACCACGGTGCGCCGTCGGTGGAGTACCGCTACCCGGCCGGCTATCCCTACAACTACGGCCCCTACTACGGTGGCTATGGCGGCTACTACGGCGGCTACGGCAATCCGTATTACTCGCGCCCGATCTACCGCCCGCCGCACAACCATCGCCCGCCGCCGCGCCCGGGCAATGGTGGCGAGCACCGTCCGCCGCCGCCGTCGCGACCGTCGTACAACGGTGGTTCGCCGTGGCGGAACATGGACTCCATGCGCCGCCCGCCGCAGTCGAACGCGCAGCCGTCGGCGCCCCCGCCGCAGGCCCGTCCGGCACCGGCACCGAGTGCGCCGAGGATGAACGGTTCCCCCTGGCGCAACATGGATCGTGCGACGCAGCGCACAGTTGAGCGCTGAACCGTCTTGCATTTCACACGGTCTAAGCCGCACTCTACGCGGACAGTGACGGCCCGCGTCACAAAGTGACAAAAACGACACGGGCCGCCGCAAAAAGCTCTACGTCGATATCCGACAGGAACATCTGGATCCCCCCTGTTCCGGCCCTGTCGGATGTCGGCACCTCTGAAGGCAGACGGCCCCGCAATGCGGGGCCGTTTGTTTTGTCAGGTCGCCAACCGGCGAAGGCCCCAGCTTCAGTAGATCCACGCCATGCGTGGATGGCGCCTTCCCGACAGCCCCAAAAAAACAGGGCCGGACAGTCCCCCGACTGCCGGCCCTCTGCTCCCCCACCGTGCGCCTGTACCGGCCCCTGTTCCAATTCCGGTCACGGGCGCCTACGGCGCCAGCCACGATGGGTGCTATTGGGTTATCTGCAAAAATCCTGCCAACTTTAGGGCCGATTTCGCCGCCAACTGGCCGGCGCCGGCGTCCGGACCCCGAATGGCGCTAAAATCGCCACCCCGGCGGCGCCCCCGGCCGCGCCTGCCCCAAGCTGAACAGCCCCCATGAACCCGTCCTTCCATCGTTACGACGTCATCGTCATCGGCGGTGGCCACGCCGGCACCGAAGCCGCGCTGGCCGCGGCCCGCACCGGCGTGCGCACCCTGCTGCTGACCCACAACATCGAAACGGTGGGCGCGATGAGCTGCAACCCGGCTATCGGCGGCATCGGCAAGGGCCACCTGGTCAAGGAGATCGACGCCCTGGGCGGTGCGATGGCGCATGCCGCCGACCGCGCCGGCATCCAGTGGCGCACGCTCAACGCCTCCAAGGGCCCGGCCGTGCGCGCCACCCGCTGCCAGGCCGACCGCAACCTGTACCGCATGGCGATCCGCGCCATCGTCGAAGGCCAGGACAACCTGACGGTGTTCCAGGCCGCGGTCGATGACCTGGTCATCGAAGGCGATGCCGTGCGTGGGGTCATCACCCAGACCGGCCTGCGCTTCGACGCCGAGGCCGTGGTGCTGACCGCCGGCACCTTCCTGGCCGGCAAGATCCATGTCGGCCCGACCCAGTATGCCGCCGGCCGCATGGGCGACCCGCCGGCCACCACGCTGGCCGCGCGCCTGCGCGAGCGCCCGTTCCAGGTCGACCGCCTGAAGACCGGCACGCCGCCGCGCATCGATGGCCGCTCGCTGGACTACAGCGTGATGGACGAGCAGCCGGGTGACACGCCGCGCCCGGTGATGTCCTTCCTCGGCTCGGTGGACGAGCATCCGCAGCAGGTCAGCTGCTGGATCACCCACACCACCGAACAGACCCACCAGATCATCCGCGACGCGTTGCACCGCTCGCCGCTGTACAGCGGCCAGATCGAAGGCATCGGCCCGCGCTACTGCCCGTCCATCGAGGACAAGGTGGTGCGCTTCGCCGAAAAGGCCAGCCACCAGATCTTCGTCGAACCCGAAGGCCTGGGCATCGTCGAGATCTACCCCAACGGCATCTCCACCTCGCTGCCGTTCGACGTGCAGCTGGAGATGGTGCGCAGCATCCGCGGTTTCGGGAACGCGCACATCACCCGCCCCGGCTACGCCATCGAATACGACTTCTTCGATCCGCGCGGGCTGAAGGCCTCGCTGGAAACCAAGCTGGTCAACGGCCTGTTCTTCGCCGGCCAGATCAACGGTACCACCGGTTATGAAGAAGCCGCCGCGCAGGGCCTGCTGGCCGGCCTCAACGCCGCACGCCAGGTGCGCGGGCTGGACGGCTGGTGCCCGCGCCGCGACGAGGCGTACCTGGGCGTGCTGGTGGATGACCTGATCACCCACGGCACCAACGAGCCGTACCGCATGTTCACCAGCCGCGCCGAGTACCGCCTGCAGCTGCGCGAGGACAATGCCGACCAGCGCCTGACTCCGGCCGGCCGTGAGATGGGCCTGGTGGATGACCGCCGCTGGAACGCGTTCGAGACCAAGCAGGCCGCCGTCGCCGCCGAGCGCGCACGCCTGGGTGCACTGTGGGCAACCCCGGCCAATGCGCTGGGCCGCGAAGTGCAGGACACGCTGGGCGTGGCGGTCAGCCGCGAAACCAACGTGCTGGACCTGATCAAGCGCCCGGAGCTGGACTACGCGCAGCTGATGCAGGTGCCGTCGCTGGGCCCGGCGGTAGCCGACGCCAAAGTGGCCGAGCAGGTGGAAATCGGCGTGAAGTACGCCGGCTATCTGGATCGCCAGCGCGAGGAAATCGAGCGCCAGCAGCGGCACGAAGCTACGCCGATCGCTGAAGCCTTCGATTACGCGACGGTGCGCGGGCTGTCGGCCGAAGCACTGCAGAAGCTGGAGCGCGTACGCCCGCAGACCATCGGCCAGGCACAGCGGATTCCCGGCATGACGCCGGCGGCGATCTCGCTGCTGCTGGTGCATCTGGAACGCGCACGCCGCGGCCGCGTGGCGTAAGCGGTCGCACCTGCCTCTGGTGGGTGCCGACCTTGGTCGGCACATGAGTCTGCCTTGGTGGGTGCCGACCTTGGTCGGCACGGAAGCATGGAGTGTCGCGATCTGATGATCCGTGCCGACCAAGGTCGGCACCTACCAGAGCAGTTCGCGTTACCGCGCGTCCGCGCCACCACCCAGCACCTTGAACAAGGTCACCCGGTTGCCCGCCTCCTGCTGCTGCAACGCGATCAGGTCCTGCTGCGCGGCATACAGGTTGCGCTGTGCGTCCAGCGACTGCAGGTAGCCGTCCAGCCCGGTGCGGTAACGCGCATCGGCCAGCGTGTAGCTGCGCTGGCTGGCAGCGACCAGCGCGCGTTGCGCGTCCATCTGCGCGGTCAGGTGATCACGCGTGGCCAGCGCATCGGCCACTTCGCTGAAAGCCTGCTGGATCGCCTTCTCGTACTGCGCGACGCTGATGTCCTTGCCGATCTTCGAGGCATCCAGCGACGCCTTCAGTGCGCCGGCATGGAAGATCGGAGCGGTGATACTGGGCGCGAACGACCAGCCACGGGTACCAGCCGAGAACAGCGTCGACAACGCGGTGGAGCTGTGGCCGTAGTTGGCAGTCAATGTCAGCGTCGGGAAGAACGCGGCGCGCGCGGCGCCTATATCGGCATTGGCCGCCTGCAGCGCGTGTTCGGCGGACAACACGTCCGGGCGCTGCAGCAGCACGCTTGAGGGCAGGTCGGCCGGCAACGGCGCCAGTGCCACGCTGCCCTCCAGCGCCTGCGCGGTCGGCAGCAGGGCCGGGTCCAGCGGCGCCCCCACCAACAGCTGCAATGCATCGCGATCCTGCGCCTGCTGCGTCTGCAGCTTGGCAAGCGCGCCGCGCGCGGCTTCCACGCTGGTCTGCACCTGCGACAGGTCCAGCCCCGAGGCCAGCCCCTGCGCATGGCGGGCCTCGGTGCGCTGCAGGGTCTGCTGCTGGCTGTCCAGGGTCTGTTGCGTGAATGCCAGCGACTGCCCATCGGCGGCCAGCGCCAGCCACGCCGTCGCCACTTCGGCGACCAGACTGGTGCGCGCCGCACGCTGGTTCTCGGCACTGGCCAGCCAGTTCTGCAGGGCTTCGCTCTTCAGGCTGCGGATGCGCCCGAACAGGTCCAGCTCCCAGCTGCTGATGCCGACCTGCAGCGCGTCGGACTCGGTCACCTGGGTGGCCCCGGTCTCACTGTTGGCGTCACTGACCCGCGAACGGGTGACGCTGCCGCTGGCATCCACCGACGGCAGCAGCGCCGCACGCTGGATGCGGTACTGCGCCCGCTCCTTCTCCACCTGCAGCACGGCCACGCGCAGGTCGCGGTTGTTCTGCAGCGCCAGCGCGATCACCTGCTGCAGGCGTGGTTCCAGGAACACCTCACGCCATGCCGGCATCGCCGGCGCAGGATCAGCCTCGCCGGTGGCCGCATTGCCGAACTGCACCGGCACCTGTGCCCCGGGCCGCTGGTAATGCGGCGCCATGCTCACGCAGCCACCGAGCACGGTGGTCATCGTCGCGGCCGCCAGGGCGCGCAGCAGCATCGGCTTCATGGGTGTGCCTCCGGGACAGTGGCTTCGGTCGGTGCGCGGCCCGGGAACATGCGGCGAACCAACAGGTAGAACAACGGCACGAAGAACATGCCCAGCACCATCGAGGCGACCGTGCCGCCGGCCACGCCGGTACCCAGCGATCGGCGCGCGGCTGAACCGGCACCGGTGGCGAACACCAGCGGCAGCACGCCCATCAGGAAGGCCAGCGAGGTCATCACGATCGGCCGCAGCCGCAGGTAGACCGCCTGCAGGATCGCCTCGCGGGTGCTCTTGCCCTGCTGTTCGAGGATGCGCGCGAACTCGACGATCAGGATGCCGTTCTTGGCCGCCAGGCCAATCGTGGTCAACAGGCCGACCTGGAAGTACACGTCGTTGTTGAGGCCGCGCAGGTTCATCATCAGCACCGCACCGAACACGCCTACCGGCACCGCCAGCATCACCGCGAACGGCACCGCCCAGCTTTCATACAGCGCGGCCAGGCACAGGAACACGAACAGCAGCGAGATGGCGTACAGCATCGGCGCCTGGTTGCCCGACAGCTGTTCCTGGTAGGCCATGTCCGACCACGCGTGGCTGAAGCCTTCCGGCAGCGTATCGGCCAGGCGCGCGATCTCGGCCATCGCCTCGCCGGAGCTGACGCCCGGCGCCGGCTGGCCGGTGATCTCCATCGCCGAGATGCCGTTGTAGCGCTGCAGCGCGGCCGGTGCGCTGGACCAGTGCGCGCTGACCAGCGATGACAGCGGCACCATCTGCCCAGCCTGGTTGCGCACGCTCCAGCGCTCGATGTCCTGCGGCTGCATTCGTGCTTCGGCAGCGCCTTGGATGAACACCTTCTTGATGCGGCCCTTGTAGATGAAGTTGTTGACGAAGTCGCCGCCCAGCGCCGCGTTCAAGGTGTCATTGATGTCCTGCGGATTCACGCCCATCGCCTGCGCCTTGGCGTCGTCCACCTTGACCGCATACACCGGTGCATCTTCCAGGCTGGCATAGCGCACGTTGACCAGCTTCGGATCCTTGGCAGCTTCCTTCAGCAATGTGTTGCGTGCAGCCACGGCGGCGGCATGGCCGGCACCGCCTTCGTCCTGCAGTTCCAGGGTGAATCCGCCCGCATCGCCCAGGCCGAGGATGGCCGGCGGCGAGGTGATGAACACCTGCGCATCGGGCACGCTGGCCATGGCCTTGGTCAACCGTGCGGCGATGGTATCGGCATCATCCTTGCGGTCATCCCAGTCCTTCAGGCGGATGAAGGCCTGGCCGACATTCTGGCCGCTGCCTGTCACGCTGAAGCCGGCGGTGGCCTGGATCGACAGCACGCTGTCGTCTTTTACTGCGGCGGCACTGAGGCGATCCATCACAGCACGGGTCTGTTCCAGCGTGGCGCCGGCCGGCAGCTTCACCAGCGCGTTGAGCATGCCCTGGTCCTCGTCGGGCAGGAACGCGCCAGGCAGGTGCCACAGCAGCAGGCCGGTGACCACGCTCAGCACCAGGTAGAACACTACGCCGAGCGTGCGCCGACCGAGGAAACCATCCACCCGACGACGCAGGCCGTTGGAGGTGCGCTCGAAACGGTGGTTGAACCAGATGAAGAACTTGCCCAGCAGGCTCGGTTCGCCGCCGTGGTCGCCGTGCGGATGGCCGCCCTTGGGAATCTGGTGCAGGATGCTGCCGCACAGCGCCGGGGTGATGGTCATCGCCACCAGCACCGACAGGATCATCGCTGCCGCAATCGTCACCGAGAACTGGCGGTAGATCACGCCGGTGACACCGCTGAAGAACGCCATCGGCAGGAACACTGCGGTCAGCACCAGCACGATACCGACCAGCGCGCCGGTGATCTGGCCCATCGCCTTCAGCGTCGCCGGCTTCGGCGCCAGCCCTTCGAAGGTCATCACCCGTTCCACGTTCTCCACCACCACGATGGCATCGTCTACCAGCAGGCCGATGGCCAATACCAGCGCGAACATGGTCAGCGTGTTGATCGAATAACCGAACGCGGCCAGCACGCCGAACGTGCCCAGCAGCACCACCGGCACTGCGATGGTCGGGATCAGGGTGGCGCGCCAGTTCTGCAGGAACAGGTACATCACCAGCACCACCAGGATGATCGCCTCGATCAGGGTGATCACCACTTCCTTCAGCGAGATGGTCACGAACGGCGTGGTGGTGAACGCCACGTGGGCGGTGTAGCCATGCGGCCAGTACTTCTGCAGCTGCTGAAGCCGTGCATCGATGGCCTTGGACACGGCGATGGCGTTGGCACCGGCATTGAGCTCGATACCCAGCGATGCAGACGGCTTGCCGTTGAAGGTGCTGATGCTGTCGTAGCTCTCCGGGCCCAGGCCGATCTTCGCCACCTCACCCAGATGCACCACGCTGCCGTTGGCATCGGCCTTCAGCACCACCTGCGCGAACTGTTCGGGCGTGTGCAGGCGGCTGCGCGCGGTCACCGTGGCGTCGAGCTGCTGGCCCTTCAGCGCCGGCTGGCCGCCGAGTTCACCGGCCGAGACGTCGGTGTTCTGTGCCTGCAGCGCGGTCTCGATGTCCGACGGCATCAGCGCGTACTGGCGCATCTTCTCCGGGTCCAGCCAGATGCGCATGGCGTACTCCTGGCCGATCGGCTGGATGTTGCCGACACCGCTGACGCGGCTGATCTGGTCATCGATGCGCGCTTCCATGAAGTTGGCGACATCGAAGTTGTCCATGCTGCCGTCTTCGCTGGTGAACGACAGCACCTCGAAGATCGAACCACTGGACTTGGTGATGGTCAGGCCGTTCTGCTGCACCGCCTGCGGCAGCGTGGCCATGGCCGCCTGCAGCTGGTTCTGCACCTGCACCTGCGCGGTGTCCGGATTGGTGCCGGTGGCGAACACCAGGTTGACCTGCGCCGAGCCGTCGGAGGCACTGGTCGAGGTCATGTACATCAGGTGATCGAGGCTCTGCTGCGACTGCTCGATGACCTGGGTGACCGCATTTTCCACGGTCTGCGACGAGGCACCGGTGTAGGTGGCACGGATGGTGATGGTGGGCGGGGCGATCTGCGGGTAGCGGTCCACCGGCAGGATCAGGATCGCAAGCAGGCCGAGCAGGCTGACCGCAATGGCGATCACCCAGGCGAAGATCGGCCGGTCGATGAAGAAACGAACCATGCGCGGCAGGCCTCAGTGCGACTTTTCGTCGGTGTTGCCGTTCGGGTCGATCGCCGGCATCGCCGCCAGCTGCGCCGTGGTGGCCGCCACCGCCTTGACCTGCTGGCCCAGTGATACCGCACTGCCGTTGCTGACGATCACCCGTTCGCCGGTCTTGAGACCATCGGTGATCTGCCACTGGTTGCCGACCACCTGGCCGGTGCTGACCCGGCGCTCGACCACATGATCCTTGGCGTCGAGCAGGCGCAGCAGCGGCTCGCCGCGTTCGTTGCGCGTCACCGCCTTCTGCGGCACCAGCAGCGCGCGCGCGTCGGTAGCCATCGGCAGCACCGCCTTCAGGTACATGCCGGGCAGCAACAGGCCGTCCGGGTTCGGGATGACCGCACGCAGCACCACATTGCCGGTACCCGGATCGACCGCGCTGCCGACGAACTCCAGCGTGCCTTCGTGCGCATAGGTGCTGCCGTCCTCCAACAGCACCTTCACCTGTGCCTTGCCATCGATGGCCTTCACCAGGCCGGCATCGAGCTGCTTGCGCAGTGCCAGCATCTGCGTGCTGGACTGGGTGACATCCAGGTACACCGGGTCCAGCCGCTGGATGGTGGTCAGCGCGGCGTCCTGCCCGGCCGCGACCAACGCACCAGCGGTCACGCTGGAGGTGCCGATGCGACCGTCGATGGGCGCGGTCACCCGGGTGTAGTCGAGGTTGATGCGGGCGGCCTGCAATGCAGCGCGCGCGGCAATCACGTTGGCCTGCGCCTGCTTCAGCGCCGAGGTGGCGTCGTCGGCATCCTGCTTGCTGGCCGCATCCATGCTCACCAGCGCGCGGGTGCGCTCGGCCTTCGGCTGTGCCGACAACACGGTGGCCTCGGCCTGCGCCAGCTGCCCGCGGGCGGTATCGAAGGCCGCCTGGTATGGCGCCGGATCGACCTGGTACAGCAGCTGCCCCGCCTTGACCTGCTGGCCTTCGGTGAACAACCGCTGGCGGATCAGGCCGCCGATCTGCGGCCGCACCTCGGAGATCTCGAACGGCACGGCGCGGCCGGGCAGCGTCTGCTGTAGTGCCAGCGGCTGCGCGCTGGCCGTGATGACGCCCACTTCGGGCATGGCCGGTGCTTCAGTCCTGCCCACCGAACAGGCCGCCAGGGCCAACAGCAGGGGCAGCAGCAGGGGACGCGGGGAACAGGACAGCGGGCGCAGGAGTGACATGGGGGACGTGGGGGCCTTGCGTTGACCCGTGCACGCTGCCGTGGAACTGTGCAGAGAATATGGAGATTGTGCGACCGGCTCAGCTGGCGCTTGCTTTCGGCGCCGCTTGCGCCGCTAATGGCCTCCGCGATGGCGAAGATTCGACTCAAATTCGGCCTGACCGCGAAGACCTTCCTCGCGATCTTCACCGCCTGCCTGCTGGTGCTGGCAGTGAACGGTATTGCCAGCCGCGTGGCCTTCCAGACCGGATTCCTGGACTACCTCAACGACCAGGGCGACCTGCGCATGCAGCGGCTGATGCCCCACCTGCAGCGCGAGTACCGCGAGCACGGTGGCTGGGGACATCTGCATGGTGATGGCGACCGCTGGGCGCGGTTGCTGCGCCCGGATCTGGCCCATGGGCACGAAGGACCGGTGCCGCCGCTGTCCGACCAGACCGGCGTGCCGTCGCGTCTGGGCCTGTTCGATGCGCAGCACCACTTCGTGGCCGGCAACCCCGACGCCACCAGCGATGACGAGCCGCATGCGGTGCAGGTGGACGGGCAGACCGTAGGTTGGCTGGGCATGGTGCCGTTCCAGACCGTCATCGCCACCAACGACCTGAATTTCTACAACACCCAGGTGCGCGCCTGGTGGGTGATCGGCATCGCCCTACTGCTGGTGACGGTACTGCTGGCCTGGCTGGTATCGCGGGCGCTGCGCCAGCGCCTGGCCAAGCTGGCCGCAGCCACGCACCGGCTGGCGGCCGGTGACTACGCCACCCGCATCGAGCGCACCAGCGACGATGAGCTGGACGCGCTGGTCAACGACTTCAACCGGATGGCGCAGGCGCTGGACGATACCGAGCGCAACCGCCGCGCCTTCATCGCCGACATCTCGCATGAGCTGCGCACGCCATTGGCGGTGGTGCGCGCCGAGCTGGAGGCGATCGAAGATGGCATCCGTCCGCTGGACCGCGCCAACCTGGTGGGCCTGCAGGGCGAGATCCGCCAGCTGGGCAAGCTGATCGACGACCTGCACGACTTGTCGATGACCCAGTCTGGCGGCCTGGCGTACCGCTTCGCGCCACTGGACTTGGCGGCACTGCTGCGCAGCGAACTCAACGGCATGCGCGTGCGCTTCGCCAATGCAGGCCTGGCGCTGGAGAAAGATCTGCCCGCCATGCCGTTGCAGGTGTCCGGTGACGAACGGCGCCTGCAGCAGGTGCTGGCCAACCTGCTGGAGAATGCACTGCGCTACACCCACGCCGGTGGCCGCGTACTCGTGCAGGCAGCGCACGTGCGTGCCGGCGTGCAGCTGATCGTGGAAGACACCGCGCCGGGCGTGCCGGCCGACAAGTGCGCGCTGTTGTTCGAACGCTTCTACCGCGTGGAGAGTTCGCGCAATCGTGCCAGTGGTGGCAGCGGGCTGGGCCTGGCTATCAGCCACAACATCATCCTCGCCCACCACGGCGTCATCCACGCCGAGCCCTCGCCACTGGGCGGGCTGCGCGTGGTCATCACCCTGCCGGAGCCTGCATGAGCACGTCGCCCGCCACGTCCGCGAAGATCCTGATCGTCGAGGACGAGCCACGCCTGGCCTCGGTACTGCGCGACTACCTGGCCGCTGCCGGCATGGCCAGCGAGTGGGTGGACGACGGTGGCCAGGTGATCGACGCGTTCGCGCGCTACCAGCCCGATCTGGTGCTGCTGGACCTGATGCTGCCGCAGCGCGACGGCGTGGACCTGTGCCGCGAACTGCGCGCCAGCAGCGATGTGCCGGTCATCATGGTCACCGCACGGGTGGAAGAGATCGACCGCCTGCTGGGCCTGGAGATCGGTGCCGACGACTACATCTGCAAGCCGTTCAGTCCGCGCGAAGTGGTCGCTCGGGTAATGGCGGTGCTGCGCCGCTACCGCCCAGACCCCGGTGCGCGCGCCAACGGCGGCCTGCACATCGACGAGCCGGCCGCACGCGCCACCTGGAACGGCAAGGGCCTGGACCTGACGCCGGTGGAATACCGCCTGCTGCGCACGCTGCTGGCCACGCCAGGCCGGATCTGGGCGCGCGATGAACTGCTCGACCGGCTGTACCTGGACCATCGCGTGGTGGTCGACCGCACTGTCGACAGCCATGTGCGCAACCTGCGCCGCAAGCTGGCCGACGCCGGCATGGAAGGCGAGCCGATCCGTTCGGTGTACGGCATGGGCTACAGCTACGAACCCTGAGCTCCCTGTAGAGCCGAGCCCATGCTCGGCTGCGTAGGGAGCCGAACATGGGCTCGGCTCTACAACGCACCGCCCAGGTATCATCGTCGCGAACGCCCTGATTTCCGGAGACTTCGATGAACCCGCTGCGCCCCTTCCGCGACAAGATGCCCGTCCTCGGCGAGCGCGTGTACATCGACCCGGCCTGCACCGTCATCGGTGACGTGGAGCTGGCCGACGACGTGTCGGTGTGGCCGGGCACGGTCATCCGCGGCGATGTCAACTACGTGCGCATCGGTGCGCGCACCAACGTGCAGGACGGCACCATCATCCATGTCAGCCACCACAGCCCGTACAACAAGGCCGGCTACCCGACCCTGATCGGCGAAGGCGTGACCGTCGGCCACGGCTGCATCATCCACGCCTGCACGATCGGCGATTACAGCCTGATCGGCATGGGCGCCTGCATCCTCGACGGCGCCCGCGTGGAGCGCCATGGCTTCGTCGGCGCCGGTGCGGTGGTCGGCCCGGGCAAGGTGGTGGGCGAAGGCGAGCTGTGGGTCGGCAACCCGGCCCGGCCGGCGCGCACGCTGAGCGACAAGGAGATCGAGTCGCTGCACTACTCGGCCGACCACTACGTGCGGTTGAAGGACGAATACCGGGGCTGAGCAGCCAACGCCGCCACGCGGCTCTGCTAAAGTCTGGGCCCGACCAGGACCTGTCGAGACCCCCATGCCTGTGGCTGCCTGCCGGAGAGGACTCCGGCGCCCACAACGAAGGCCATCGCGCTGATGGCCGCACCGATGCTCGATACCTACCGCGAGGTGGTGACGCCAGAGGGTGTGCCGCTGCAGTTGCCTGCCGCCGGCCCGGTACCGCGGGCGATGGCCTGGCTGGTCGATCTCGGCGTGCGCGTCGCGGCACTGGTGTTGGTGTCCATTCCGCTGGCGCTGCTGGACAAGTTCGGCTCCGGCCTCTACCTGGTGCTGATGTTCCTGGTCTACTGGGCCTACCCGATCGTCTGCGAAGCAGTGTGGGGACGCACCCTGGGCAAGCGTGCGCTGGGGCTGCGCGTGCTGTCCCGCGATGGCGCGCCGGTAGGCTGGATGGCGGCGATCACCCGCAACCTGCTGCGCACGGTGGACATGCTGCCCTTCGGCTATGCGCTGGGCCTGATCAGCAGCCTGTTCGATCCGCATGGCCGCCGCCTCGGCGACCTGGTGGCCGGCACCGTGGTGGTGCATGCACCCGCGCTGTATCTGCCACCGCCGCCGACCATCGACAGCGTGCTGGCCCCGCCGCAGCCCCTGCGACCAGAGGAACAGGCCGCGCTGATGGCCTTCGCCGAGCGCGCGCCACGCTTGTCGGCGGCGCGCCAGCAGGAGCTGGCCGGTATTGCCGAGCCACTGACCGGCACCCACGGCCAGGTCGGCGTTCTGCGCCTGTATGCGATGGCCAACTGGCTGCTGGGGCGACGATGAAACAGGAGCAGTTCGTCGCCCGCTACCAGCGGGAATGGCAGGACCTGGAGCAGTGGCTGCTGCTGCGTGCCGGCGCCTCACGCCGCACGCGCCGCAAGGCAAGCGGCCTGGCACTGGACGACACTACCTTCCCGCAGCGCTACCGGCGGCTGTGCCAGCAGCTGGCGCTGGCCCGCGAGCGCGGCTACAGCCCGCAGCTGGTGCAGCGCCTGCAGCAGCTGATGCAGCAGGGCCACAGCGTGCTGTACCGCACGCCGCCGACACGTTGGCGGGGTGCCCTGGAGTTCCTGGTGGCCGACTTCCCGCTGCTGGTGCGCAGCCAGGCGCGCAGCATGTGGGTAGCGCTGGCGATGTTCGCGCTGCCGGCGGTGGCCTGCTTCGTGCTGGTGCAGGTCTATCCGGACCTGATCCACATGCTGATGGACAACCGCCAGATCGCAGAGATGGAGCGCATGTACGATCCCGCTGCCGAGCGCCTGGGGCGTGACAGCGGCACCGACTGGATGATGTTCGGCCACTACATCATGAACAACATCAGCATCGCCCTGCGCACCTTCGCCAGCGGACTGCTGGCCGGGCTGGGCACGCTGCTGGTGCTGCTGTTCAACGGCGTGATCATCGGTTCAGTGGCCGGCCACCTGCAGCACATCGGCCATGGCGACCCGTTCTGGCGCTTCGTGGTCGGCCACGGCGCCTTCGAGCTGACTGCGATCGTGATCGCTGGCGGTGCCGGCCTGCAGCTGGGCATGAAGCTGCTGGCGCCGGGCCGGCGCAGCCGCCTGGACGCACTGGTCGACGGCGGCCGCATCGGCGCGCGGCTGTGCCTCGGCGTCGCCTTCATGCTGTTGGTGGCCGCCTTCATCGAAGCCTTCTGGTCATCGATCGCCGAAGTACCTGCATGGGGCAAGTTCAGCGTGGCCGGTGTGTTGTGGGCCGGCGTGCTGCTGTGGCTGTGGCGCGGCGGACGTGGAGCTGGCCATGCGCATTGACCACCTGGACGTGGCGCTGCGTGCCCGCAGTGGCTGGGAAGCGATGGAGCTGGGCACCGCGCTGTCCCGCCGTCACGCGCGCGCGCTGTGGGGCAGCTGGCTGCTGGCCAGTGCACCGCTGTTCGTGATCTTCAACGCGCTGGGCTGGTGGCTGGATGCCTTCGGCTGGGCCTGGCTGGCGATGTGGTGGTGCAAACCGCTGTTCGAACGTGCGCCGCTGTATGTGCTGTCGCGCGGCATCTTCGGTGAACCAGTCGGCACGCTGGCCGCGCTGCGTGCGCAACGTCACTGGGGCAACAGCGGCTTCTGGGGCTACCTGGGTTGGCGTCGTTTCAGCGTGCTGCGCAGCCTGTGCCTGTCGGTGAACCTGCTGGAAGGCAACACACCGGGCCAGCGCGGCCCACGTCGTCGTGCAGTGGCAGCCGGCGCAGTGGGCGCGGCACTGGTACTGACCGTGACCTGCATGGCGTTCGAAGCCGTGCTGGTGTCCGGCGCGATCGGTGCGGTGTTCATGTTCATGCCACTGGAGCTGATGTCCGAATCATGGCGCGCCGCATGGGACATGATCGGCCAGGACACCCCCGCATGGGCACGGCTGGGCTTCAACCTGGCGTGCTGGCTGGCCTCGGTGCTGATCGGCCCGTTCTTCGTCGGTGCGGGCTTTGGCCTGTACTTGAACCGGCGCACGCAGATGGAAGCCTGGGATGTGGAGATCGCCCTGCGCCGCCTGCGCGAGCGGCTGCTGCCGGCGGCATCGACGCTGGCCCTGCTGCTGTGCCTGGCACTGCCGCTGGTCTCCGCACCGGTGCATGCGCAGGACACAGACGCCGAGCCCGAACGCGCCATGGGCAAGCCCAACGACCGTGGCATCGACGCCGAGGAAAGCGACGAAGCACCGACCATCGACCCGGCCAACACCCCGGCAATGATCTTCGGCGGTACGCCGGTGGACACCGCCGGTTTCCGTCAGGCAGTGAACCGCGCCTATGAAGACCCGCTGCAGCGCCCGACCCGCCAGGTCACCCGCTGGAAGCCGATCGAACAGGCCGAGGAAGAGAAGAAGGAAGACAAGCAGCTGCAGCGTGACACCAACAGCAACGGTGAACGCAAAGCGCGCAAGGACGGCATCGCCTGGCTGGCGCGGCTGGCCGAATGGGGCCTGTGGGGGCTGCTCGGCGTCCTGCTGCTGGTGCTGCTGCTGACCGCACGGCTGTGGCTGCCGTGGCTGCGGGGCAGTGGCCGACGCAAGGCCGAGGCCGCACCGCCGGTGGTGGAGGAACAGGTGGAGTTGCCGGTGGTGCTGCCGCCGGACGTGGCCACCCAGGCCGGCCTGCTCTGGGACCAGGGCCGGCCGCGGCAGGCGCTGGCCCTTCTGTACCGCGCCAGCGTGCGCACGGTGGGCGAGCGCAGCGGTATCGCGCTTCCACCCGGTGCCACCGAAGCGCAATGCCTGCGCGCGTCGCGGCGCATGCCCGAGGCCAGCGACCGTGACCTGTTCGCGCGCATCGTGCGCATGTGGCAGTACGCCGCCTACGGTGGCCGCCTGCCCAGCCGCGCCGATTTCGATGCATTGGCCGATACGCTGCGCCAGCAGTACCGGTGGCAGGCATGAGCCCGCGCCTGTTCTGGTCGCTGCTGCTCGGTGCAGTGGTGCTGTTCGGTGTACCGCTGACGATCCTTTACCTGCGCACGCATGAGCGGGTGACCGAGACCGTGCAGCTGCCGCCGCAGGGCGAAGCTGGCTACAACCCGCTGTACGTGCTCGGCCAGGCCCTGCGCGCCGACGGCATTGACGTGCACTCGCGGCCACGGCTGGAACTGCGGCAAATGACGCTGGGGCCGCAGGACACGGTGGTGCTGCTGCAGGACAGCAGCGAACTGCCGCCGCCCGTCGCCAGCGCGCTGCTGGACTGGGTCGACGGGGGCGGCCACCTGCTGGTGCGGACGCCGCCACCGGCCGAGGACGATGCCGGCAGCACGCAGGGGCCCCTGCTGGATCAGCTGGGCGTGGACAGCCTGTTCCAGCGCAGCGACTGCCAGCCGTTCCATGTCGACGACGATCCTGGTCACGTTGAGTTCTGTGGAGGCCGCCGCTTCACCCTGGGTTTTGCCGCCAGTGCACAGGCCGAACGTCGCTGGGGCACGGATCGCGACCTGGTGTTTGCGCGCCTGCGCCATGGCCAGGGCAAGGTGAGCGTGCTGGCCGACATGGAGTTCATGCGCAGCGAGGTGGACTCACCGGCAGCGCGCCTGGCATCGGCAGGGGGCAAGGCCAGCGACGGCCTGCACGACGCGTCGCACCGCGACCTGACCCGCTATCTGCTCGATCCGAACTACGGCAAGGGTGCGGTCTGGCTGATCTACGCCAGCCGCCCGCCGTCGCTGTGGTCGCGCATGTTCTACCAGGGCTGGCCACTGTGGGCGCCACTGCTGCTGGCCCTGCTGGGCTGGTTGTGGGGCCGCTCGCAGCGCTTCGGCAGCCTGCTGCCGTCACCGGTACTGGAACGCCGTTCGCTGCTGGAACACGTGCGTGCCAGTGGTGAACTGCTGCTGCGTTTCGGCCACGGTACGCGCCTGTACGAGGCCGTACTCGCCCTGTTCCTGCACCGCCTGCGCCTGCGCGCACCGGTTGCGGCCGCACTGGAGGGTGCGCCACGCGATCAGGCCATCGCCGAGCTGCTGAAGTGGCCTCAAGGCCGCGTTGCCAGCGCGCTCACGCCCCCTCCGCCGCACGATTCCTCCGCCCTGCGCGAGCGCATCCGCTTGCTGCTCCAGATGAGATCCCTGCTATGACCGAAGTCCCCGAGCTGCCGGCGGCCGCCAACGCCCGCCTGATCGAACGCGTCGATGCCATCCGCACCGCCGTCGGACACGCCTTCATCGGCCAGGCCGATGTGCTGGACCAGATTCTGGTGGCCCTGCTGGCCGGCGGCCACGTGCTGATCGAAGGCGTGCCCGGGCTTGGCAAGACGCTGCTGGTGCGCGCGCTGGCCCAGGCCCTGGAGCTGGACTACGGTCGCGTGCAGTTCACCCCCGACCTGATGCCCAGCGATGTCAGCGGCCACGCGGTGTACGACCCGAAGAGCGAGAGCTTCAAGATCCGCCGCGGCCCGGTGTTCACCAATCTGCTGCTGGCCGATGAGATCAACCGTGCACCGGCCAAGACCCAGTCGGCGCTGCTGGAAGTGATGCAGGAAGGCCAGGTGACCATCGAAGGCAAGGCCTTCACCCTGGCGCCGCCGTTCATGGCGCTGGCCACGCAGAACCCGCTGGAGCAGGAGGGCACCTACCCGCTGCCGGAAGCGCAGCTGGACCGTTTCCTGCTGAAGGTGCTGATCGACTATCCGCAGCTGGAGGACGAGAAGCGCATGGTGACCGCGATCACCAGTGGTCGTGCTGCCAGCGATTTCGACCTGAGTCAGGTGCCGCGCGTGCTCGGTGCCGGCGAGTTGCTGGAACTGCAGCGTGCCACTGCGGCGATCACCGTCGATGACGAAGTGATCGACTACGCGGTGCGCATCGTTGCCGCCACCCGGCAGTGGCCGGGTATCGCGGTCGGTGCCGGCCCCCGTGGCAGCATCGCGCTGGTGCGTGCTTCGCGCGCGCAGGCGGTGCTGGCCGGCCGTGATTTCGTCACTCCGGATGATGTGCGCGACATCGCACGCCCGGCGCTGCGCCACCGCATCGCGCTGGCCCCGGAACTGCAGATCGAAGGCCAGGACGCCGACGACGTGCTGGGCGCGCTGCTGGCCAAGGTGGAAGCGCCGCGCCGATGAGGCCGGCCCCGCTGCTGCTGGCGCTGCTGCTGGCCTGGGCCGCCTTGGGTGGCCTGGTGCTGGGCGGGTTGCTGCCGCGCTGGAGCTGGGCGCTGGCGGCACTGGCGATTGCCGTGCCGGCGTTGATGGATCTGTGGCGGCAGTCGCGGCGTCCGTCGCCGCAGGTGCAACGCGAACTGCCCGAAGCGCTGGCACTGGGCGTGCGCCGCGAGGCCGCGCTGCGGCTGCAGGCAGACACGTCGATGACGGTGCAGGTGTTCGACCTGGTGCCCGGCGGCTGGCCGCTGGAATCGCTGCCGCAGCGCGTGCGCCTGCAGGCCGGCAGCGCCTCCACCCTGCACTATCACCTGCAGCCGCTGCAGCGTGGGCACTTCCGCTTTGAAGGCGTGCACCTGCGCATGCGCTCGCCGTGGCGCCTGTGGTGGCAGCAACGCACGCTGCCTCCCGCGCTGGACGTGCGGGTCTATCCGAACTTCGTGCCGCTCACCCGCTTCGCATTGTTCAGTGCCGACCAGGCCTCGCGGCTGGTCGGTGCGCACGTGAAGCGCCGCCGCGGTGAGGGCACCGACTTCCACCAGATGCGCGAGTACCGCATCGGCGACAGCCTGCGCCAGCTCGACTGGAAGGCCACCGCGCGTGCACGCAAGCTGATCTCGCGCGAGTACCAGGACGAGAAGAACCAGCAGCTGCTGCTGATGCTCGACAGTGGCCGGCGCATGCTGGCCAGCGAAGGCGGGCTCTCGCACTTCGACCACGCCTTGAACGCTTCGCTGGTGGTGGCGTACCTGGCGCTGCGCCAGGGTGACGCCGCCGGCCTGTTTGCTGCCGGTGGTGAACGCCGCTGGGTGGCACCGCAGCGTGGCATGGGCACGGTCGAGCACCTGCTGCGCGCCAGCTACGACCTGCAGCCGCGCGCGGTGGCCACCGACTACCTGGCTGCGGCCACCGAGGTATCGCTGCGCCAGCGCCGGCGCGCGCTGGTGATGCTGGTCAGCAACGTGCGCGACGAGGACATCGAAGACCTGCTGGCGGCAGTGCGCCTGCTGCAGCGGCGCCACCTGGTATGCGTGGCCAGCCTGCGCGAGCGCGAGCTGGACGGCGTGCTGGACAGCGAAGTGCAGACACTGGAAGACGCCACCCAGGCCGGTGCCGCCGCACTCTACCTGCAGCAGCGCGCGAAGACGCACGACGCACTGCGCAGCGAGAAGGTGATGGTGCTGGACGTGACCGCCGATGCCCTGCCCGGCGCGCTGGTGGAGCGCTACCTGGCGGTGAAGCGCGAAGGATTGCTCTGATACCAACGATCGCGCTGGTGGGTGCCAACCTTGGTTGGCACGAAACCCACAGCGCCGACCAATGTCGGCATCTACCAACGGCGATTGCCGGCCAGCGGCCGGCACTACCCCTGCAGCAATCGCCGCTGCAACCGCTCCACCGCACGCTGCAGCAACACCCGGTTGCGGGCCAGCTTCATCCACTGCGGCAGGCGCGAGAACATGGATCGGTGATGGCCGCTGCCTTCGCGCAGTCTGGCCGCGGCGTAGTCGTGCAATGCCTGCAGGTGCTCGGCGTTATACGCCCACAGCAGGCCAGCCGAGGTTTTTTCCACCAACCTCAAAGGCAGGCCGAAGTCCGGGTCGATGGCTTCGTTGCCAAGCCACCGCGACCGGGTGACCTCGACGTCGCTGCTGCGCCCACATTGGCTGCAGTCCGCAGCCATGGTCCGCAGCGGCGTGGTGGCACGGGCACGACGTACCTCGATGCGTACCCACTGGTGGCCGCAATAACCACACGGCCGGTAACCGCTGTAGCGCACCGGTCCTACCCAGTCTCCGGAGCCACAGCGGCTGCAACCGCAGCCGCCGTTCAATGCCTGGCTGCAACCCAGGCACCGGAAGCGGCGTGAATCAGGCGTACCTACCACCCAACCCGGCGTGTCACATCGATTGCAACGCACCGCCACCCGGTCTGCATAGCGCAGCAGGGAGTGACCGTCGTCCCGGTGGCGCCCTGCGACCATCAGACGTAGATCCGCGTCGGCGCCTCATCAACGATCGCGTGCGGCACGAAGCGCGCACTGTCGCGGGTGATCGCGCTGTCGTCCTCGCGGATACCGATGCCGCAGGCGTGGTCACCCACCACCCAGCTGCCGATCAGCGGGTAGCCGCCTTCGATGCGGGTCAGCGGATGCGCGCGCTGGATGATCGCCGGGCCATCATAGGGACCGTCGCTGCGCTGGGTGCTGCCATCGGCCAGGTGCATCTCGATGTTCGCGCCTTCGCGCGAGAACAGCGGCTTGCGCACCCAGCCCGAGGCCAGTGCACTGCCGTCATCGAAGTGCGCTTCCAGCAGGTTCGGATGGCCCACGTTGCGCTGCCACAGCAGCGGCAGGATGCCCTTGTTGCTCAATACTGCCTTCCAGGCCGGTTCCAGCAGCTGCACGCCCGAGCCGGGCAGCGCGCGACCGAATTCCTCGGCCATCAGGTCTTCCAGCGGATACAGCTTGAACAGCGTGCCGATCACCGAATCATCCAGCGCGGTGAAGCGGCCGTCCTCGGACAGACCGATATCCTCGATGGCGATGGCCTGGCCATGCAGGCCGGCCTGCGAGGCGCAGTCGCGCAGGTAGTCAACCGTGCCACGGTCTTCTTCGGAACTGCCCACCGCGCTGAAGTACAGCGGCGGCGGCAGCTGCGTGGCCAGTTCGCCGAAGCGTTCAACCAGCGCCTCGTGGATGGCGTTGAACTGATCAGCATGCTGCGGCAGGCGGCCGGCGTTGCGCTGGTCTTCCAGCCACTGCCATTGGAAGAAGCTGGCCTCGAACAGCGAGGTCGGCGTGTCGTAGTTCAGTTCGTACAGCTTGGCCGGGCCGGTACCGTCGTAGGCCAGGTCCAGGCGCCCGTACAGGTGTGGCTGGCGCTGGCGCCAGCTGTCGGCGATCCAGTCGCGGTAGTGCGACGGAATCGCCAGCTGGTCCATCAACCGTTCACTGGCGATGACATCGCCCACCAGGTCCAGCGCCATCTGGTGCAGCTCGGCGCTGGGGTCTTCGATGTCCTGTTCGATCTGGCGCAGGGTGAAGGCGTAGTACGCGCTTTCATCCCAGTACGGCTGGCCGTCGATGGTGTGGAAGCGGAAACCCGCCTCTTCCGCGCGTACCCGCCACTGGGCACGCTCGGCAATCCGGATGCGCTGCATGGGTCGATCAGCCGCCGTAGCTGCCGCTGGTGCTGCGGCGTGCGCTGGTGTTGCCGAAGCCACCACGGCTGGCAGTGACCGCACGGTTCGGCTCGCTGGTGACCGGCGCCAGGCCAGCCTTGCCGGCACCGATGCCGCTGGCGGTGTTCAGGCCACCGGTGCCGCCCGGTGCCGGGCGCGCCCAGCCAGCGTTCTTGTCCTGGTAAGCCGGTGCCGACGCCGGCGCCTGCGGGGCGAGGCCGCCGCGGTTGCTCAGCATCTGCGACATGAAGAAGCCCATCATCATCGGGCCGATGAACGAGGTACCCGCCGACGTGTGCTGCTGCACGCACTGTTCCGGCTTGTAGTCCTTCTCGCAGGCTTCCTTGCTGGCGTACTTCGGCGCCGCATCGGCGGCCTGCTTCTGCGCTTCGGCGAAGGCATTGCGGCACGACGACGGATCGCCGGTGGCCTCGGTGCAGGCTTCCACCGAGGTGTACAGGCCTTCCTGCACCTTCACCTCCGGCTCCTTCTGGCAGGCGGTGAACAGCAGCGGCGCGGCGCTCATCAGCAGCAGCGCGGTGGTGCGGGAACGTTTCATGGCCTCATGCCCTGTCGACGGATCAATGCCCCAATGATGCCAAATCCGGGCCAGCAACCGGAATCGGCAAAGTGGGAAAGATGAACGGCCTTTCATTTTCGTCGTTCCCCATCATCCACGCGTGGCGTGGATCCATCGTGTCGACCAAGGTCGACACCTACCACGAGCAACGCAGAGCGCCGGCCCCGACAGATCGCGGGAAACTGTCGAAGGCGGGGTGGGTCCGCTGGCGGGGGTGTCCGCGGCATGGATGCCGCGGTCAAGCCCCCAAGGAAGGGTTTACGGCGTCCCCCGCCAGCGGACCCACCCCGCCTCCCGCAGGAAGCCCGCTGTTGCTTCGGCCGTTGCTTCGGCGGGTGCCGGGCGCAGCCCGGCCGGACCACCTCCGGTGGTTGCAGCAGCAACCGAAAAAATTGGCCATGATCGGCTGACTCCCACGTCGTACGGCCCGCCCGTTCCGCCAGCCATGCCCGAATACCGTTCCCGTACCTCCACCGCCGGCCGCAACATGGCCGGCGCCCGCGCCCTGTGGCGTGCCACCGGCATGAAGGACGGCGACTTCCACAAGCCGATCATCGCCATCGCCAACTCCTTCACCCAGTTCGTGCCCGGCCACGTGCACCTGAAGGACCTCGGCCAGCTGGTCGCGCGCGAGATCGAACAGGTCGGCGGCGTCGCCAAGGAATTCAACACCATCGCCGTGGACGACGGCATCGCGATGGGCCACGACGGCATGCTGTATTCGCTGCCCAGCCGCGAGATCATCGCCGACGCCGTGGAGTACATGGTCAACGCGCACTGTGCCGACGCACTGGTGTGCATCAGCAACTGCGACAAGATCACCCCCGGCATGCTGATGGCCGCGCTGCGCCTGAACATCCCGGTGGTGTTCGTGTCCGGCGGGCCGATGGAAGCGGGCAAGACCAAGCTGTCCGAGCACAAGCTGGACCTGGTCGATGCAATGGTGGTGGCCGCCGATGACAGCGCCTCCGACGAGAAGGTGGCCGCATTCGAGCGCAGCGCCTGCCCTACCTGCGGCTCCTGCTCGGGCATGTTCACCGCCAACTCGATGAACTGCCTGACCGAGGCGCTGGGCCTGTCGCTGCCCGGCAACGGCACCACGCTGGCCACCCACGCCGACCGTGAGGCGCTGTTCCGCCGTGCCGGGCGCCTGATCGTCGAACTCTGCCATCGCTGGTATGGCGGCGAAGACCCGAGCGCGCTGCCGCGCGGCATCGCCACCCAGGCCGCGTTCGCCAATGCAATGACCCTGGATATCGCCATGGGCGGTTCCACCAACACCATCCTGCACCTGCTGGCCGCCGCGCAGGAAGCGGAGGTCGACTTCGACCTGACCCATATCGACGCGCTGTCGCGGCGCGTACCGCAGCTGTGCAAGGTGGCGCCGAACACACCGAAGTACCACGTCGAGGACGTGCATCGCGCCGGCGGCGTGTTCGGCATCCTCGGCGAGCTGGACCGCGCCGGCCTGCTCAATACCTCGGTGCCGACCGTACACAGCACCAGCCTAGCCGAAGCGCTGGAACGCTGGGACGTGGTGCGCAGTGACAACGACACCCTGCACACCTTCTTCAAGGCGGGCCCGGCCGGCATTCCCACCCAGGAAGCCTTCAGCCAGGCCACGCGCTGGCCGACGCTGGACATCGACCGCGCTGAAGGCTGCATCCGCTCGCTGCAGCACGCGTACTCACTGGAAGGCGGCCTCGCCGTGCTGCGCGGCAACCTGGCCGTGGATGGCTGCGTGGTGAAGACCGCCGGCGTGGACGAGTCGATCCACGTGTTCGAAGGCCCTGCGCGCGTCTATGAAAGCCAGGACGCGGCCGTCGCCGGCATCCTCGCCGACGAAGTGCAACCCGGCGAGGTGGTGGTGATCCGCTACGAAGGCCCGAAGGGTGGCCCGGGCATGCAGGAAATGCTGTACCCGACCAGCTATCTGAAGTCGAAGGGGCTGGGCAAACAGTGCGCGCTGCTCACGGATGGCCGCTTCTCCGGCGGCACCTCGGGCCTGTCGATCGGCCACGTCTCGCCGGAAGCGGCCAGCGGCGGCGCGATCGGCCTGGTGGAAGATGGCGACCGCATCCGCATCGACATTCCGGCCCGCCGCATTGATCTGCTGCTGGATGAGGCCACCCTGGCGCAACGCCGCGCCGACGCCGATGCCCGCGGCTGGAAGCCGCGTGCGCCGCGCCCGCGCAAGGTCACCAGCGCCCTGAAGGCCTACGCCCTGCTTGCCACCAGCGCAGACAAGGGCGCCGTGCGCAACGCCGCGCTTCTGGGCGATTGACCGGCATACGGTAGTGCCGGCCGCTGGCCGGCATCTGTACTGCGACGCTCCACATCAATGAGGTTGCCGGCCGGCGGCCGGCGCTCCCCATCCTGATCCGTTATGGTGGTCCAGGAAGTCACCAACACGGAGGTTGAGATGATGTTGCTTTCCTTTGCGCTGGCCGCTGCCATGGGTGCAGCAGCCGAACCGCCAAAAGCACCCGACTGCAGCTACGACCGTGCAGCGATGCTGGCGATGGAACCTGGCCGGTTCGATCAGGACCTGGAAGGTGGCTGGCGCCCGTTGGCCGACCGCGGCTGTACCCGCGAAGCGGCCGACCTGCTGTCCGCCTACGGCGCACTGCCCAAAGCGGAAGGCAATGTCATCATCACGTGGCACGAGGGCCAGCTGCGCGCGGAGCTGGGGCAGACCGCGCAGGCGATTGCGCTGATGGAACGCAGCCACAAGCCAGTAAACGGGAGCGACCCGGGTTACTGGAATGCCTACGTGGACGGCATGGTCGCGTTCCTGCGCCAGGACCGCAGCGCCCTGGAGAAGGCTCGTGCGAGGCTGGTCGCGATACCGACGCCCACCGCGATGGCGGAGAACATCAAGGACGGCCGCTACCACTTCACCACCGAGGGCGGGCAGCAGGTGCAGATGCCGTGGCCGCCGAACCTGGACGTGCTTGATGGACTGCTGCGCTGCTTCGGCAAACCCTACGTGAAGGCCTATGGGCCAGGCTGCCGGAATCCGGAAGGCCGTTGAGGCCCTCCGCCGGGCATGGCCTGCGCTACCAGCACCCGTCAACCAATCACGCGCTTGAACGGCGGCAGGGCGTCGATGATGCGCTTGCCGTAGCGGCGGGTCAGCAGCCGCGAATCGAGGATGACCACGCGGCCGGTGTCGGTGGAGGTGCGGATCAGCCGGCCGGCGAACTGGGTCAGCGTGCGCAGCGCGTGCGGAATGGCGATCAGGTTGAACGCATTGAGCCCACGCCCCTCGAACCATTCGCTGAGGGTGGCGGTCTGCGGGTCGGTCGGCACCGCGAACGGCACCTGGGTGATCACCACCGTGGTGCAGGCTTCACCGGGCAGGTCGAGGCCTTCGCCGAACGAGTTCAGGCCGAACAGTACCGAGCCTTCACCCGCTGCGACGCGGCGCAGGTGTTCATCGATCAGCCGTGTCTTGGACATCTCGCCCTGCACCAGCACCTGCTTGCGGCGCGCGGCCGACATCAGGCCAGCCACCTTTTCCATCTTCCAGCGCGAGGTGAACAGCACCATCGAGCCCTTGGCCCAATCCAGCTCGGTGTCGAGGTAGCGTGCCACTTCGCGCGGATGGCCTTCGCGGTCATCCGGCGTGACCGGGAACTTCGGCACGATCAGCTCGGCCTGGTTGGGCAGGTCGAACGGCGACGACAGCGAAACCATCTCGGCCTCTTCGGGAATGCCGTTGTCGATCGCCAGCGATTGGAAATCGCCACCGCCGGTCAGCGTCGCCGAGGTCATCACCACCGAATCCACTTCATCCCACAGCAGCTTGCGCAGTACGTGCGCGGCCGACACCGGCGAGCCGTGCAGTACCAGGTCGCCGTCGCGGGTGGCGGTGACCCAGCGCGCCATCGGCGGCGCGCCGTCCTTGTCCTCGCGGCGCCAGGCCTGCCACAGGTTGTACTGCTGCTCGATCATTTCCAGCGCCATGCCCAGGTTGCGCTGCAGGCGCTCGCGCGCGGCATCGTCCGGCTTGCCCTTGGCGACCTGCGCGGTGGCGGCATGCGCCCAGTTGTAGAGGCTGCGGGTATCGTCAGCCAGCGCCTCGATCGGCTCGCGCCAGGCCTCGGGCAGTCGCCCATTGGCCGCGCGCCACATCGGCTCTTCGTCCGCCGGCGCCAGCATCCACACGCGCTCGATATGATCGCGGAACGCGCGCAACTGCTTGGCCACGTTGCTGGCCACTTCGATCGCTTCGTTCGGCAGCAGGTTGCCGAGGCGGTCCTTGTCGACCGCGCGGTAGGCACCGGCGATCAGGATCTGCAGGCGGCCGGTGCGCTTGGCCATTTCATCCAGCGCCAGGCTGGCCGCGCCCTGGTCGATCGCCACGTTGCCGATGTGATGGCCTTCGTCCAGCACCAGCAGCATGTCCGACGGCGGCGCGATCAACGGCTGGCCGTTGTCGCTGTCGCCGATCGACAGCGCCGACAGCAGCAGCGCGTGGTTGGTAACGACGATCTGCGCATCACGCACGGTGTTGCGCGAACGCAGCACCGCACACTGCGCCGAATAGGCACAGCGGCGCCCGGCGCAGCCCGAGGCCGGCGTGGTGATGCGGCTGCGCAGGCCGGGGCTGATGGTCTCCGGTGCGTTGTCGATGTCGCCATCCCAGCTGCCGCTGGTGAAGGCATCGGTCAGGCGCTTGGCGATGTCCATTTCGATCGGCGCCAGCGGCCGATCAAACAGCGGCGCGTCATCCTCGAACATGCCGCCCTGCGAGCCCTCACCCTGTGCCTCGGCAGCATTGCGCGTGCACAGATAGCGGGTGCGGCCTTTGGCCAGCGCCACGGTCGCTTCCAGGCCGGTGGCCTTGAGGAAATTCGGGATATCGCGCTCCACCAGCTGCGACTGCAGCGCCACGGTGCCGGTACTGATCACCAGCTTCTTCTTGCTGGCCAGCGCAATGGGTACGCCCGCGGTGAGGTAGCCCAGGCTCTTGCCGACGCCGGTGGGCGCCTCGACCACGCCGACGCCGCCACTTTTCGACAGCGCACGCGACACCACGCCGATCATCTGGCTCTGCGAGCGGCGGGTGGAGAAGCCGGGGGTATTGGCCTGCAGCGTGGTGTACGCCTTGCGGATCGCGTCCTTCAAGGCGTCATCAAGCGTGCGCGGAGCGGCGACGGTTTCGGTCACGCCGGGAAGTACCGTGGCTGGATCAGGCCGGTCATTGTCGCATGGCCGGCCACGTTCACCGCCGCTGGTACCCTGAACGGGCCAGCGACGACGCCTGGCGGCGGTCACGGTCCGGTGGCCGGACCTCTCAGGGGCCAGATACGCCGGGCATGGCCCGGCGCGACCGGTCAGGCCGCCGGGATCGTACGGCTCCGCAGCAGGCGCACCAGTGCCCACACCAGCAGCACCACGCCAATGGCCTCCACCATCGCCAGCGCGAAATGCAGCACGCCGAGGATGGCGCCCATGCCCGAGATGGCGCTGAAGTTTCCACTGCTGACCAGCCACATCGGCAGGATGCCCGCCGCCAGACCACCCAGGCTGGACAGCAGCAACAGCCCCAGGCCGACCAGGGCGCCGGTGCGGGTGGCATCGCGCGGTGCGCCGATCACCCAGACCAGGCCGATGCACAGCGCGATCAGTACCGGCAGGCGCACGCCGACCATGCTCAGCACGGTCACCATCAACGTTGTGCTGTCCATCGATCAGTCCTCGCCGGCCAGCACGGCCGAGCCCTGGCGCAGCGACTGGTAGACCTCGTCGGTCTGCGGTCGCACGCCATGCCACTGCAGGAAGCTCTCGGCCGCCTGTTCGACCAGCATGCCCAGGCCATCCACGGTATTGCGGCAGTTCGCCGCACGTGCCCAGGCCAGGAAGGCGATGGCGGCCTCGCCGTAGTTCAGGTCGACGGCGGTGGTCATCGAATTGACCAGCGACAGCGGCAGCTTGAACTCGACGTCGCGGTCGCGGCCGGCCGAGGTGGCATTGACGATCAGTTCGAAGTCGCCCAGATCACGCAGGTCTTCCCAGTAGCGGCTGATCGCGCGGCCCGGTTCGCCCATCGCGTCGATCAGTTCATCGGCGCGTTCCGGCGTGCGGTTGACCACCACCAGCTCGGTGATGCCGGCATCGAGGAAGGCCGGGGCGACGCTGCGCGCGGAGCCACCGGCACCGATCAGCAGCATGCGGCGGCCACGCAGGTCCAGGCCATGACGGTCGGTCAGGTCACGCACCAGGCCGATGCCATCGGTGGTGTCGCCATGCCAGCGGCCGCCCTTGCGCAGCAGCGTGTTCACCGAGCCGGCGCGGCGCGCACGTGCGGTCAGGGTGGAGCACACCGAGAACGCAGCCTCCTTGTGCGGCGAGGTGACGTTGGCGCCGACACCGCCTTCGGCGGCGAAGGCTTCCAGGCCGGCCAGGAACGCATCCGGCGCCAGGTCGATCGCGCGGTAATCCACCGCGATGCCTTCCTGGCGACCGAACGTCGCGTGGATCTGCGGCGACTTCGAGTGGGCAACGGGGTGTCCGAAGACGGCGTAACGGTCGGTCATGGAATCCTCAAGCTGGCTAGACTGATGCTCTTTCGTGCACGGACCCGGATGATGCGCATCACCCCGCCCCTGCTGGTGCTTGCCGCCAGTCTACTCTCTGCCCCCGTGGCGATGGCGTTGAACGAGTACGGCATCGAAGGCATGGGCGTGGTCTCCACCCGTGCCGACGAGGGCCGCGCCACGATCAGCGCCGATGGCCAGCGCATCGTGTTCGCACGCCGCGGCGAGGCGGGCTGGGGCCTGTGGCAGGCGCGCGTGGTCGAGGGCCGCTGGCAGCAGGCGCAGGCGCTGCCGGTGGGCGTGGCCGGCGAGGCCCGCGATCCCTACTTCAGCCGTGATGGCCGCTGGCTGCTGTTCGCGGCCGGCCGCGAGGGGGCGCTGGCGCTGTACCGGGCCACGGTGGAAGCCGACGGCCAGCTCGGGAAGGCGCAGCCCTTGGCGGGCGATGGTGGGCGCCGGGAAGAGCGCGGGCCGGCCCTGAGTGCGGACGGCAAGCGGCTGTTGTTCGCCCGCGAGCAGGGTCGCGGCGCGGGCTGGGACCTGTTCGTGGCGTCACTGGACGCGCAGGGCGTGCGTGGCCCAGCCACCGCGTTGGCCGCGTTGAACAGCGCCGACGACGAGACCGACGGCGACTGGCTGGGCAACGACGGCGCCGTGGTGTTCAGTCGTGGCAGCGGCGCGACCGCGCAGGTGTGGAGCAGCGGCTGTGCGTGGACCCGCGCGGCGCTGCAGCCATTGGGGCTGTCATTCAACCAGGCCGGCGGCTGGACCGGCGCGCCGGTGATCGACAACGCCAAGCCGGGCGAGATGATGGTTGCCAGCAGTGCGGCGAAGGCGCCACGTGCCGGTGGCGTGGATGTGTACCGGTTGGCGGTGCCGAAGGTGGCGGCGGTTGCGGGGTGCGTGCCTGCCGCCCGGTAGATGCCAACCTTGGTTGGCATGCGGGAAAGTGCCAACCAAGGTTGGCACCCACCCGTCAGCGCGACAACACCTTCGCGCGCTGCTGCTCGTACTCGACTTCGCTCAACTGGCCGTTGTCCTTGCGCTGGTTCAGCGCGGCCAGCTCGGCCTGCACGCTCTCCGGCAGGGCCTGCTCACGGGCCACGTGGCGGGCGGCGGAGAGCTGCTCCGGCGGGCGCTTGCCCGCGCGCCATGCGGCGATGAAGACACCGACGATGATGGCGCCGAACACCAGCGTACCGATGCCCCAGATCAACCATTGCATCCATCCCAGTTCGGGTCCCATCGCACAGTCCTCCGTCTATCGTGGCGCTATTGTCAGCGCTCGCGCAGCCATCGCGCCACCTGCGGCGCGAAATAGGTCAGCACACCGTCGGCACCGGCCCGCTTGAAGCCCAGCAGCGACTCCAGCACGCAGGCGCGCTCGTCCAGCCAGCCGTTGGCGAAGGCGGCCTTCATCATCGCGTACTCGCCACTCACCTGATAGGCGAAGGTCGGCACGCCGAACGTCTCCTTCACCCGGCGCACCAGGTCCAGGTACGGCATGCCCGGCTTGACCATCACCATGTCGGCACCCTCTTCCAGGTCCAGCGCGATCTCGCGCAGGGCCTCGTCGCCGTTGGCCGGGTCCATCTGGTAGGTCTTCTTGTCGGCCTTGCCGAGGCTGGCCGCGCTGCCCACTGCATCACGGAACGGACCGTAGAACGCCGAGGCGTACTTGGCCGAGTACGCCATGATGCGCACATTGATGTGGTTGCCGGCATCCAGCGCACGGCGGATCGCGCCGATGCGGCCGTCCATCATGTCCGACGGCGAGACGATGTCCACACCGGCCTCGGCGTGCGACACCGACTGCTTGACCAGCGCTTCGACCGTGATGTCGTTCAGCACATAGCCCTTGTCATCGATGATGCCGTCCTGGCCGTGGGTGGTGTACGGGTCCAGCGCCACGTCGGTCATCACTCCCAGCTCCGGGAAGCGTGACTTCAGCGCGCGGATCGCACGCTGCGCCAGACCGTCCTCGGCCCACGCCGCCGATGCATCCAGCGACTTCAGCGACGGGTCGATCACCGGGAACAGGTCGATCACCGGAATGCCCAGCTCCAGCGCTTCTTCGGCCACCTTCAGCAGCTCTTCGATCGACAGCCGCTCCACGCCCGGCATCGACGGCACTGCGGTGCGGCCGGCCAGTTCGTGCACGAACACCGGGTAGATCAGGTCGTCGGTGGTCAGCGTGTTCTCGCGCATCAGGCGGCGCGAGAACTCGTCATGGCGCATGCGGCGCGGGCGGTAAAGCGGGTGGGACATGGCAGGCTCCGAGGAGTGGCTATTGCAACAGGTAGCCCTGCGGCAGCAGGGGTTCGGGCAATGGGCGTTCGCCGAGCGCGTCGAGCTGGTCGATCTCGATCGTGCGCACCAGCGCGTCCAGCGGCAGGTCGTTCGGCTCCAGGCCGAACGGGTCTTCCATTTCTTCGCCCAGCTGGTCCAGGCCGAAGAAGGCATAGGCCAGCACCGCCGACAGCACCGGCGTGCCCCAGCCCAGCGAACTGGCCAGGCCGAACGGCAGCAGCACGCAGAACATCCACGCGCAGCGGTGCAGCAGCAGGGTGTACGCGAACGGCAGCGGGGTGGTGAGGATGCGCTCGCAGCCGGCCTGGATCGACGACATCGCGTGCAGGCGCTCTTCCAGCTGGGTGTAGAGGATCGGGTCGAGGTCACCGGCGCGCAGGGCCTGGGCCAGCTCGGCCGCGATCATCGACAGCAGCGCGTCGGGCACGTTCTCACGCTGCCCGAGTTGTTCGCGTTGGCGCTTGTCCAGCCACGGCAGGGCCATCAGCGCCACGATGCGCCCGCGCAGGCGACCGGCCAATGCATGGGCGAAGGCGGTGGTGAGATAGGCGATGCGGCGACGGCGGCCGGTGTCATCGGCCAGCAGCAGGTTCACCTGGCGGGCCAGCGAACGCGATTCGTAGACCAGCTGGCCCCACAGCTTGCGGCCTTCCCACCAGCGCTCGTAGCAGGCGCTGTTGCGGAAGCTGAGGAAGATCGACAGCACCAGGCCAAGCAGGGTGAACGGCGTGACCGACACGCGTTCGATGCCGGTGGGCGGCGCCAGCTCGACCACCGCGGCCACGGCGATGGACAGGATCAGGATGGCCAGCACCTTGGGCGCGATCGCTTTGACGATCGAACCGCGCAGGATGTACAGCAGTTGCCAGCCGTGGGGACGGGGTCGGATGATCATGGGGCAGCCGCGCCGGGCGCGGATTCACAGGCACGCGGGGGGCTCGCGCAGCCATTCATTGTACGCCCCTGCCCGGCCATCGGCCGTGCGCCTGCGACGCCCTGTCGCACCCGGGCGCGGGCTCAGATCACGCCGCCACCCAGGCCGAGGCGGAGGATGCCCACCACCACCACGATGCCGTTCAGGACCAGGCCTGCCCAGGCCCGGCCACGCTTGCTCGGGTGGGTGAACAGGATGCCCAGCGCGGCGATGACCGCGCCCACCGCAGCGAACGGGATCAGGAACCAGTTGCCCCAGCCGAGCAGTGGAATCAGCGCCAGGATCATCCACAACAGCGCCAGTACGCCCCACAACAGACTGATCACACCCATGCCGCTCTCCCGCAGTTGGTTCCTGCCCCAACCATAGACGTTCCCGCTGCCGCCGCCTACTGCCATTGGCGGGGCTGTCACCCGCACCGTGCTAGCGTGCTGCCGTGCGTGCCCTGGCCCGGGTGTTGGCGCCGATTCAGAGTGGCCCGCCGATGATCGCAACCAGTCCTACAGGGGTCGTGCCATGAACATCCGTTGGGCCGCGTTGGCGGCCATCCTGCTGGTCGCCGCTGGCTGTGCCAGCACCTCCAAGGTGATGCTGGGCCGCGCCCGCGCACCGATCGATCCGGCGCTGGTGCAGATCTACTCGACGCCACCGGCCGGCTCCCAGGAAATCGCCCAGCTGGAATCGGCCTCCGCCGTCGGCTTCGGCACCCAGGGCCAGACCGATGCCGCGGTGGCCCGCCTGAAGCGCGAGGCCGCCGCGCTCGGCGCCAATGGCGTGGTGCTGATGGGTGTGGGCAGCAGCGGCTCGCCGGTGGGCATGTCGGTGGGCGCCGGCACGTTCGGTTCGCACGTCGGTGGCGGCGTCGGCATCGGTATTCCGACGACGCAGAAGCGCGCCGCCGGCGTCGCCATCTGGGTGCCGAATCCGGCACCGCCAGCGCGGTTGCCGACACAGGTGATCACCCCGCAGCGGTGACGCGGCAGCGTCACCGCGGGTAGTGCCGGGCCATGCCCGGCGTCTCTCCCGCTGCGCTCGCCGGGCATGGCCCGGCGCTACCGATTATTTCTGCCGGTACTTCGGCACGAACACCTTGTTCACCGCATCGGCGAGCTGGTCCGGCGGCAGCAGGCCCTGGTCGAGCAGGAAGTTGTTGAACGCCAGGCGGTCAAACTTCGCGCCCAGTGCCAGCTCGGTCTGCATGCGCAGCTCCAGGATGCGGGTGTAGCCGTAGAAGTAGCTGCCGGCCTGGCCCGGCATGCGCACCATGTAGCGGTCCAGTTCCTGGGTGGCCATCGCCTTGGACAGGCCGACCTGCTCCATCAGCACGCGCTCGCCGTTGGCGCGGTCGGTCAGGCCGAGGTTGAGCATCGGGTCCAGCATCGCGCGCGCGGCCCGCAGCAGGCGGAACTGCAGGGCGATCATCTGACCGTCCAGCGGTTCGTACGGCACCATCTCGGCCTCGGCATACAGCGCCCAGCCTTCCACGTTCACCGAATTGAACGCGAACATGGTGCGTGCCAGCGAGATGCCACGCTCGACCATGGCGGTGAACTGCAGCTCGTGGCCGGGGCGGCCTTCATGCGCGCTCAGCGTCCATGCCGCCGCACCGAAGTTGAAGTCGTCGTACTGCGCGCCCGGGCCCGCTGCCGGGTTGCCCAGCGGCAGCACGAAGGTGCCCTGCTGCCCGGTGTTGTTGACCAGCGGTGCCGGCAGGAAGTGCGGGGCCGGGCTGGCCGCGCTCTCGGCGGCCGAGCCCAGGCGCATCTGCATGGCGCGCTGGGGCACGTCGACGATGGCGTGTTCGCGGATCAGCGGATCGATCGCGTCGATCACCTTGCGATAGTGGCCTTCCAGATGATCGTCGGCGATCTTGTCGGCCTTCAGTGCGCGGATCACCGCTACCGGGTCGCTCGGGTCGGCCACCTTCAGGCCCTTGTCCTTCACCACCAGCGGCGCCAGCTGCTGCATCGCCGAGCGGGTTTCCATGAACTCCAGCTGCGCGCGCTGCATCAGCAGCTTCGGATCGATGTCAATGCCGACCTGCTTGAGCTGGTAGGCGTACAACGGCGCCGGCAGGCGCGCATCGGTGCGTGCCTTCGGCAGCACTTCCTTGCGGGTCCAGGCGGCGTAGTCCTTCATCTGCCCGGCCAGCGCCTTCATCGCCTCATCGGCGCCGGCGATCTGGTACTTCTTCAGCAGCGACTCGATGCCGGTGATGTAGGTCTCGACGTTGTCCAGCGACTGCTGCACTTCGATCTTCGTCGGCTGCAGCAGGCTGCTGTCCTTCAGGCGTTCTTCGTAGCGCTGGCGGGCCAGCGTGGTGAACGCGGTGCCGCCCGGCTGCAGGCCGGCATAGGCCTTGAGGCGGTCAAGCGCCTTGGCCCGGCGCTCGGCCGGCACCTGGTCGGACAGCAGCAGGTTGAGGCCGCTGAACACGGTCTGCGGCGCATCACTCCACGGCAGCAGGTATTTCTCGTTGAGCTCGCTGCCTTCGATGTTCTGGCTGGCGGCATGGATCATGATCTCCAGGTCCTGGCGGACGTTGGGATCCTTCTCGGTGGCCAGCTTTGCCTTGAGTTCATCGCGGGCTTTGGCCATCGCGGCGCGATAGCGCTTGCCGTTGTCCGGGCCAAGGTCTGCGACCTTGTCGTCGTAGCCGGGAACGCCGAAGAAGCCGGTTTCCTCCGGCTGGAACGGGCCTTGTGCATCAAGCAGGATCTGCGCCAGTGCATTGCTGCGGGCAACCCAGGCCGGGCTGGCCGGAGTAGTGGCCTTGGCAGCCGGCGCGGCCAGGGCTGGCGGTGCGGACAGCAACGGGGCGGCGGTCAGGGCCAGGGCAACGGCCAATGCAATCGGCTTCATGGTGCACTCCAGGACAGGGTTGCCCGCACCCTACGCGCTCACGGCGATGGCGACAATCGGCTGGAGGTCATGGGCGGACCGGCATGAATGCGCCCGCCCGCTCGGGTATCCGGTCATGGCTCAGGGTAGAAATTGGCAATCACCCCTCGGGTCTCATTCAACACTCTGACGTTGTGATGGGTCTCTTTCGTCCCTGCGGGCAAACCGTTATGACTGAGGTCAGGCGACGACCAGAGATTTATCCGTCCACATGGTGCTCCGGAGCATTCATAGGACATCAGTGTCCTCCATCGTCCAGGCGCATTTTCCGGCGCCTTATAGCCATGGCCATAAGAAAATCTCGGGGGACGTACGGTGGCGTTCGCGGGCTCATGATCTGCACCGAACAGGTGCCCGATCTCGTGGGCAAGGCTGCTGGTCGTGGCACCGAGACAATTCCGTTCCACTACCGCGAATGCGGTTTCCTTCGTCGCAAGCACGCGCTGCGATTGCCCACAGACCGACCGTGACGGACCGGTATCAATGATCATCAGCACGATGTCTGCCTTCTCAATATCACGAACCTGATGCATGACGCCGAGTGCGCCTCTTCTTCCGGCAACCAGATCGTCAAGCGTCTGAGTAACACCGGTTTCCTGATAGCCGGAAAGGACGTTGGCGGCGCGCTCGAGTTCAACCTTGATTCCGCTATGAGAGAAACTCTCGTTGGCTAAACAGACGGCCTCCCGCATTTCTGCGAAGACCACCTCGCGGTCATCGCCGAGGGCCGTAGTTCCGTAGCCAAACAGAACACGTACTGTCGATTTCGCCTCTTGCTCAACGTCGTCAGAACTGACCGCATCGAGTGCATCCGGGCTGACATCGCGAACCGGTGCCTCGCGTGGAAGCCGGCGAAAATCCTTTCGAATCAGCACACCGTCTTGCAGTTCGTATCGAAAGCTCCCAATGTCAAAGATGGCCCTTAGTTGTCCGTCAGCAGCCTCGGTGATCCGAACCGCTCTCTCCGCATCCACGCACGAAGACGGTGCCTTAGATGTAGAAGTAGATGTAGATGTAGATGTAGATGCCATCGTTCCGGTCCAACGAAGCCGGGCAGAGGGCATCGCGGCCACTGCTCCTGCATCCGTGCCCGCCGGGACATAGACCGGGTCTGGAGCCGCATTCAATCGCGGGCCTGCAGTGCGCTTCAATCGCACGATTGCATCGAAGAGATCCACTTCGATCACATTGTCGGACAATGCCTCTGGGTGAACGTCGACACGGCGAATCCAGTCGACAATGCTATCCTCGTGCTGCTTACGAATCTGCATACCGGGATCCCATCCGCCGACAGGAATCTCAATGAACTTGGATGCCGCCTGCGCAGGCCAGGATGCGCTACTGAATAGCACGACGGCCAGAGAGAATAGAGCTGTTTTCATGATCTACTCGTAGTATCGGTGCCACATGGCATGACGAACGCTACGGCCTTGCTACTGACCACTTGGAGACTTTCGTCACATAGGCTGTGGGAGACAGCGATGTCGAGTAGCATGCGACAAAATCTCCCTATGCAAGCTCAGGATTGGTCAGATCTGAAGCGCTGAAATTCGGCCTCGCCATGCCAGCGATACTCAAATAACTGGCGCTTGCGACACCTGATAGTCTGGCCGCCGGTCCCTCACATCATTGCGCTCATTGAACACAGCGCGGCGCGTATCGCGCTTCACCAGCTGATCATCGTTGAGGGTATAGCGCCAGACGCCGTGCCTGAACCCCGCGCGTGCGCCCGAGGCACTCAATCTGATGCTTATGCGCTGCGGCTGGCTGAGCTTGGGTTTGCATCCGGGGACGTGCTTTTCGCCGTTCCCGTCCATTGCACGCTGGACATCGTGACAACTTCGCGATGGACGCCCTGCGCACCATCAGGGGGGTACATGACCTCTTCCGCGGTTTCGAACAAAGGGACGGAAGGATCGCGGACAAGGTGGAGAACAACGTCATACAGGTTGACGGTAATCTCGTCTGCGGCCGACGCAAGCTCATTCACTCGAACCAGACGCACCCATTCCACGGTGTCGCCACTCGCACGCAGGCGCTGCTCTGCCTGTACCACCGATGTATCGGCAAGCGCCTCCACGAATGGCTCAGCGGCCATGGTCTGCGAGAGCCATACCGGCGTGTAGAGCTGCAACGCCGCCAGCATCCTGATCGCTTCTATTCGAATTGCATGGACCTCCGGGACAGGACCGACGTCGGCTGCCTGGGGCAGCACGATACGTTTCGATCAATCTCTAGAGGAATGCGGGCAAGGTCGCAATGGTCAACCGCGACAGCCCCAGCCAAGCATGTGTGGCAGGGCATTCTCACGGCTCAGCACCCCGATGTAGGAGGTCCCGCTTACGACACGGCGACCAAGCCAAAGCCCCGCGCTGCGCGCGACAGTCGACTGACGGTCGGCGCTACTCCCGCCGCTTCAAGCGGAGGTCACAACGCCGCGGTCAGCGGGCATTCGCCGCGATCACGGCAGGCCTGCAACTCGCACTCTCCCGCAGCCTCGTCGTCATCCAGTGCGGTCAGATCGAAGGTCTGCTTGTCTTCGGCCAATACATACATCACCGGGTAATCCCAGACTTCATCGCGACGGCTGCCCTGCACGAACAATCGCCCGTGCGCATGCGGTCCTTCCAGCGCAACGGTCAGGCCGACATCGCGCTGGCCATTGATCGCGGTCTGCATGCTGCCCAGCGGCATCGATTCGATATGCAGCGGCTCGCCGAAGGCTTCCACCAGTTCGATGCTGCAGCCCGCGCGACGCAGCGCTTCGCGCATCGGCGGGCTCTCGCGTGCCGCCTCGCTCCAGCGCAGCACGCTCCAGGTCACCACGCCACCTGCGCCGCCCAGCACCAGCACCACCGTCAGCGGCATTGCCCAGCGCCAATGGCGGCACCACCAACCGGCGGACGTCTGTCGATGGGCGGGAATCGGTGGTGGCAGGGTCATCGGCGGGCTCCTTCCCGGCTGCGGATCAGGGCTTCAGGCAACGTCCCAGGAAGGCTTCGGCCACGCGGTAGCGATGCAGGGCATCGGCGCCGGACAGGCCATGCTTGGCACCCGGGTAGGTCATCAGCTCGAACGGCTGTGCACGCTTCTGCAACGCGCTCATCAGGCTGGTCGAATTGGTGAACAGCACGTTGTCGTCAGCCATGCCGTGGATCAGCAGCAGCGGCGAGCGCAGGCCGTCGATATGGGTCAGCACGCGCGCTTCGCGGTAACCCGCTTCATTGCGCGCCGGCAGATCCATGTAGCGTTCGGTGTAATGGCTGTCATACAGGCCCCAGTCGGTCACCGGCGCACCGGCCACGCCACAAGCGTACTGGTTCGAGGCCTTGGCCAGCAGCATCAGGGTCATGTAGCCACCGTTGGACCAGCCCTGCACGCCGATGCGCGCCGGGTCCACCCACGGTTGCTGCTTCAGCCAGGTCACGCCGCGCAGCTGGTCGGTCACTTCCACCGTGCCCTGCTTGCCATACAGCGCACCACCGAAGTCACGGCCACGTCGCGGGGTGCCACGGTTGTCCAGCGAGAACACCACGTAGCCCTGCTGGGCCAGATACTGGTTGAACAGGTGGTCGCCACGGCCGGGCCAGCTGTCGGTGACGGTCTGGCTGGCCGGGCCGCCGTAGACGTACACCGCCACCGGGTAGCGCTTGGACGGATCGAAGCCGGCCGGCTTGATCAGGCTGTAGTTCAGCGGGGTCTTGCCATCGGCAGCCGTCAACGTGCCGAACTCGACCGGGCGCTGCGCATCGCGGTAGCGCGCATACGGGTGCTTGGGATCGGCCAGGTCGTTCTCCACCAGCGTAGCGATCTTCTCGCCGTTGGCGCGGAACAGTTCAATCTGCGGCGGCGTAGTGCTGTTGGACCAGCTGTCAACGTAGACGCTGGCATTGCGGGCGAACGTGGCGCTGTGCATGCCCGGCGCCCTGGACAGGCGCTGCGGCTCGCCGCCCTGCAGCGACACCGCGTAGATCTGGCTTTCGCGCGAGGTCTCGATGCCGGCACGGAAGTAGGCCTTGCCGGCCTTTTCATCGACCGCCAGCAGTTCGTCCACCGGCCAGTTGCCGTGGGTCAGCGCGGTGCTCTTGCCCTTGCTGTCGATGCGGTACAGGTGCTGGAAGCCGGTGCGCTCGGACGACCACAGCACGCTGCCGTCGTCGAGGAAGCGCAGGCTGTTGTGCAGCGGCACCCAGGTCGGGCTGGTCTCGTGGGCGAGCACGCGCTGGCGGTTGGAATCGAGCGCCACTTCCACCAGGTCCAGCTGCTTCTGGTCGCGCGACTGGCGCTGGAAGCTCAGGTGCTGTGCATCGCGCCAATCGACGCGGGCCAGGTAGATGTCCTGCTCCTTGCCCAGGTCGACCCAGCGCGGCTGCGCGTCGGCGGCCGGTGCGATCACGCCCAGCTGCACGCGCACGTTGGCATCGCCGGCGGCCGGATAACGCTGCTCGATCACGTCGGTGCGGTCGGCGTAGACCTCGTAGCGCTTCTGCACCGGCACCGGTGCCTCGTCGATGCGGGCAAAGGCAATGGCCGAATCATCCGGCGCCCACCAGTAGCCCGTGTGGCGGTCCATCTCCTCATCGGCGACGAACTCGGCCACGCCGTTGCCGATGGTGGTGCTGCCATCACGGGTCAGCTGCAGCTGCTTGCCACTGGCCAGGTCGATCACCCACAGGTTGCGGCCGCGGATGAAGCTGACGAAGCCGCCCTCGGGCGACAGCTTGGCGTCGGTGGCGAATCCTTCACCGTGGGTCAGCTGGCGTACCGCGGCTTGGCCCTGCTGCTTGAGGTCGTACAGGTACAGCTCGCCGCCCAACGGGAACAGCAGGCGCTGCGCGTCCGGCGACCACTGGTAATCGACGATGCCGGTCATCGCGGCGATGCGCTGGCGTTCGCGGCGTGCCTTTTCCTCATCGCTGAGGGTTTCGGTGCCGGGCAGCACCACCTTGGAATCGACCAGCAGCCGGGTCTGGCCGCTGCCGATGTCGTAGGTCCACAGGTCCAGCTGGTTGCGGTCGCTGTCCTTGCCGCGCAGGAAACTGACCTGCGAACCGTCCGGCGCCACCTTCGGCTTCATCAGGGTCGGGCCGGACAACGGCAACGGGCCGGTGATGGCTTCCAGGGTCAGCTTTTCAGCGTGGGCGGCGGTTGTGGTGGCGAGCATGAGGGCGAGCGAAGCGAACAGGTGGCGCATGGAGGATCCCGGCAAACGGCAGGTCCACCCCGGCTCGGAGCACGGGGCGGTCGTTCCCCATCCTAACCAAGCCCGTGCAGGAAGGCAGCATGACCTTTTGCCCATAAGGAATGCTGACGAGTGCCGACCAACGGCCGGCACCCACCGTCCTGGGTCAACGCTGGCCGAACAGGTGCTTGCGCTCTTCGTCGCTGAGCGGCTTGCCGGCGTTGGGGTTCACCTGCTGGCGCAGGGCATAGGCGCGCTGGGTGGCCGGGCGTGCGGCGATGGCGTCGTGCCAGCGCTTGAGGTTCGGGAACGCGGCGAAATCCACCGGCAGCTTGTCGTAGGCGCCGATCCACGGATAGCTGGCCATGTCGGCGATGGTGTACGCGTCGCCGGCAAGGAAGGCGTGCTGGGCCAGGCGCTTGTCCATCACCCCGTGCAGTCGGCGCACCTCGTTGTCGTAGCGCTCGATGGCATACGGGATCTTGTCCGGCGCATACACGTTGAAGTGGCCCATCTGGCCGCTCATCGGGCCCAGGCCGGCCATCTGCCAGAACAGCCATTCCAGGGTGGTGACGCGGCCGCGCGGGTCGCTGGGCAGGAACTGGCCGGTCTTTTCGGCCAGGTACAGCAGGATCGCGCCGGACTCGAACACGCTCAGCGGGGCGCCGCCATCGGCCGGGGCGTGGTCGACAATCGCCGGCATCTTGTTGTTCGGCGAGATCGCGAGGAATTCCGGCTTGAACTGGTCGCCCGAGCCGATGTTGACCGGGTGGATGCGGTACTCCAGGCCGGCTTCTTCCAGCAGCAGGGTCACTTTGTGGCCGTTCGGGGTGGGCCAGTAATACAGGTCGATCATGGCGGCGGCTCGGGGTGCGGAAAGGAACCTGAAGTCTAGTGCGTGAGTTGGGTTGGCACCGTCATGGCGGGCCGGTAACCTCGCGGCTCCCCCGAAACGCACTGTCCTGCATGAGCCACAGTCCTCGCCCCCTGTCCCCGTTGTCCACGCTGATCTTCGCCTCACGCTGGCTGCAGCTGCCGCTGTACCTGGGCCTGATCGTGGCGCAGTGCGTCTATGTGTTCCTGTTCGGCAAGGAACTGTGGCACCTGATCTCGCATTCGGCCTCGATGGGTGAACAGCAGATCATGCTGATCGTGCTGGGCCTGATCGACGTGGTGATGATCTCCAACCTGCTGGTGATGGTGATCGTCGGCGGCTACGAGACCTTCGTCTCGCGCCTGCGCCTGGAAGGCCACCCGGACCAGCCGGAATGGCTGAGCCACGTCAACGCCAGCGTGCTGAAGGTGAAGCTGGCGATGGCGATCATCGGCATCTCCTCAATCCACCTGTTGAAGACGTTCATCGCCAGCGGTGCGCTGGGCGGCATCCCGCTGTGCACGCCGGAGCAGATGAGCGTGGCCGCTGCCAACATCGGTGTCGCCCGCTGCTCGATGCTGACCCAGGACGGCGTGCTGTGGCAGACCATCATCCACTGCGTGTTCATCCTGTCGGCGATCGGCATCGCCTGGACCGACAAGCTGATGTCCAACGGCCACAGCAAGTCGCACGACAAGGCGCACGACCACTGAGGTCGTTGCCAGCAGCGGCATGACGCCGTTGCCCGTCCCGGCCACCGCCCCTTGTACGCGGCGGTGGCCGGGATGCTAGATTGCACCCTCGCCGTTGCCGGCGGTGGCGTCGGGAAACGTCACCCTGCCGCGCCCGGACCCCAGGTCCCGGCCATGCGTATCAATGATTTACGTCACGTCGTCTTCTAGAGGGGAGCAGGATGTCGCACGTCTCAACGATCACCGCCGCGCGCCGGTGGCTGCCGGTTGCCCTGGCACTGGCACTGGCCGCCTGCTCGGGCAAGGAAGAATCCGCAGCGCCTGCTGCCGCCACGGCGCCTGCCGCTGCTGCACCCGCCGCACCGGTGGTCGCTGCCAAGGTGCAGTCGATGGGTACCGAGCAGCTGCGTGAGTCGGCCAGCCAGGCGTTGCGCGAGAACCGCATGTATGCACCGGCCGGCGACAACGCCATCGAGTACTACCTCGCCCTGCGTGACAAGACGCCGGACGACGCCTCGGTGAAGAGCGCGCTGACCGATCTGCTGCCCTACACCCTGATCGCCGCCGAGCAGCACCTGGGCCGCGAGGACTACACCGAGGCGCAGCGCCTGGTGGCACTGATCGAGAAGGTGGATGCCTCCGCCCCCGCACTTCCGCGCCTGAAGGAAGGCCTGGCCAAGGGCGTGGAAAACGCCGCCAAGCGCACCGAGACCGAAGCCGAGAAAGCAAAGAAGGACGCCGAGGACCGCAGCAAGCAGCAGATCGAACAGCAGCGCCTGGCCGAACAGCGCACCAAGGAAGCCGACGCGGCCAAGCAGATCGCCGCGCAGCAGGATGCCGCACGCCGCGACAACGAGCGCCAGGAGGCCGAGCGCCAGGCCGCGGCCCGTCGCGATGCCGAACAGAAGCAGCAGCAGGCCGCCGCCCAGCAGGCCAGCGCCGCGCGCCAGGCAGCCGCCGCCGCAGCTCCCACCCTGCGCCCGGTCAGTACGCCAGCGCCGCGCTATCCGGCCGAAGCCCTGCGTTCGGGAACGTCGGGGGAAGTACTGGTGGAGATCACCGTGGGCACCGACGGCTCAGTGGTCAGCGCCCGCGTGCTGCGCGCAACGTCCGGACGGACCTTCGACCGCGAAGCCCTGAACGCGGTCAAGCGCTGGCGCTTCGAGCCGGTCAACGCGCCGGTCACCACCCGCCGCACCCTGGTGTTCGCGCCGGGCGGCTGACCGCAGAAAAGGGGACGGACGGGATCAAGTCGTTTCTGCCGCCTCCATGACGCCAAGGCCCGGTCCGTCCGGGCCTTGTCCGTTTCAGGCCGCGCCATCAATCAGGTGCTGCAGGGCAGGATCGCGCGCGACCAGCACCTGGAACAGGCCCAGCGCATGCAGGCCCGGCAGCAACGCACGCAGGTCAGCTTCGGCAGTGGCGCGGAAGGCGGGATCGATGGACGGATCCTGCCAGTCACGAACGCTGGCCAGGAAAGCACCCACGCTGCCCTTGCGCACGGTGACGCCGTTCACCTGCACGTCGTTCTGATGGTCGGGAAGAATGTCCTGTGGCTGCATGGGGAAGCGCTCCGTTGAAGTAGGCTCCAGTGTCGGGACGCGGAGGCGACGTTTCTGCCGTATAACTGCCAACTAATATGGCAGATCAGACAACCAGCGGATTGCTCGACCCCGCGTTGGCCGATACCGCCGACGGACCGGTGGTGCTGGCGGCCGGGCTGCGCCAACGCGGTATGCGTCGCACAGCCCGCCACCGGCATGCCCGTGGGCAGCTGCTGGGTGCGCATCAGGGGCTGCTGCGGATCGCCGCCGACGACCTGCACTGGCTGCTGCCCGCAGGTCACGTCGCCTGGATACCGCCCTTGCTGCCCCACGCGCTGCTGAGCGCAGACGGGTTCGATGGCTGGAGCCTGTACTTCAACGCCCAGGCCTGCCTGGGCCTGCCCGCCACACCGCGCATTTTCCAGCCCAATGCACTGCTGCGGGCGGCGACAACACGTGCGCTGCGATGGCCCCACCAGCCACTGGATGCTGCGCAGGCACGACTGGCCGGTGTGATCGCCGATGAGATCGCCGCCAGCACGCCTCTGCCGCTTGCCCTGGCACAACCGCGTGACCGGCGACTGCAGAAGATCGCCGCCGCACTGGCGCACGCACCCGAAGACGGCCGCAGCATCGAGGACTGGGCCGCCAGCAGCGGCCTGTCCGGCCGCAGCCTTGCCCGCCGTTGGCAGGCCGAAACAGGCATGACCTTGAGCCAGTGGCGGCAGCGCCTGCGCGTGCTGCTGGCGCTGCCACGCCTGCTGGCGGGCGAGCCGGTGATCAGCGTCGCGCTGTCGATGGGCTACGACACGCCCAGTGCGTTCATCGCCGTGTTCAAGCGCGAGATGGGCGTGACGCCTGCGCGGTACGGGGAGGACTGACGTATCCAGTACTCCCTCTAGCCTTCCTTGCGACCTAAGCTGCTTGCTGATTTCAGGAGCGCAACAGATGAAGTACGACGACGCCAGCTGGCATTCCGGGGGTGACTTCCCTTCGGATCTTCCTGCAGAGGCCGGTGCTACTCACATTGGCATGTAACTGGCGTGGCTGCTGCTACAGGGAATGGCAAGCGCGGAACTCGCCGAGGACGCAGAAGAAGACCTGCAGGCGCTGCTGGAACGCAGAACGACGCCAGGCCTGTTCCTGCTGGAGTGCAGCGACGGCAAATTCGTCGACGATCTGATCAGTGATGAAGCCAACACGTTCACCGCTGCGTACTACGACCTCGAGAATGGCCAGTACCTGGACGACTATGAGGGACAGCTGGGCGCCAATGTCCCGGATCTGTACCACGTCGCCGATACCTGGGAGAACTTCGATCGACTGGCACCGGTGATTGCCCAGCGTTTCGCCATTTGGCAGGCAACGCAGTCCTGAAATCAACGAGGCCCGGAATGACCGGGCCTCGTTTCAGATCCCGCACTTAGCCGGAGATGGCCAGGCGCTCGTTGTGGTACCGGCGCACCGCGGCGAACCACAGCAGTGCGGCCAGGCCGAGGCTGGCGCCCAGGTAGATGGCCCAGACTGCCGGCGTGATCGGCTCGTGGCGGATCACCTTCAGCAGCATCTGGTTCTGCGACAGGAACGGCACGGCGTACTGCCACAGCTCGCTCTTCAACGGGTAGGCCACCAGCGCGTAACCGGGCATCATCGGCAGCAGCATCAGCCATGTCATGTGGCTCTGCGCCTCCTTCATGCTCTTGGCTGCGGCCGACAGGAAGGTCAGCAGCGAGGTGCCGATCATCAGCATCGGCAACATCACCAGCAGCATCTGCAGCATCGAACCGACATTCATGTTGAACTGGCGGCCGATGTTGCCGGGCGCGATCTGTGCGCTCACCTTGAACGCCACCAGGGTCAGCAGCAGCGACACGAACCCGACCACGCAGGCGGCGGCGATCTTGCCGCTGACGATCGCGCTGCGCGAACCCGGCGTGGCCAGCAGCGGCTCCAGCGACTGCCGCTCGCGCTCACCAGCGGTAGCGTCCATCACCAGGTAGGCGCCACCGATGAACGAGGTGAGTGTGAGAAGCACCGGCAGCAGCATCGACAGGATCATGCCGCGCTTGGCTTCGGCACTGGCCAGGTCCTGGCGCGCCACGTCCAGCGGCCGCGCGACCTGTGCGTCGATGCCACGCGCCATCAGGCGCAGCGCACCGATCTGGCCATTGTAGGTCGCCAGTGCCGCCTCCAGCCGCGCGCTGGGCACTTCTGCGGCGCGACGGGTACTGTCCTTGATCACCTCCACCAGCGCCGGCTTGCCATCGGCCCAGTCCTTGCCGAAGTCATCGCTGATGCGCAGTGCCACGTCGATCTGCTGGCTGCGGATGGCCTCGGCCAGGTCCTTCGGTGCCGGCGCGGCGTTCAGCCCCTGCGCGGCGAGGAAACGCACCAGATTGGGGGCGTTGTCCGCACCGATGGTCGGAATCTGCAGCGGTTGTTCAATCTGGGTGCGCACCCGGCTCTCGGCCAGCTTGCCCATGCCCAGCAGCAGCACCGGGTACAGCAGCGGCCCGAACAGCAGGGTCAGCAGCAGCGTGCGGCGATCACGGGAAAGGTCGCGCAGTTCCTTGCGCATCACCGTCATCAGGGTCGACATCATGCTCATGCGTGCAGGCCCTCTTCGCTGCCGATCAGTTTCACGAACGCATCTTCCAGGTTGGATTCGCCGGCCTGCGCACGCAGTTCATCGGCGCTGCCGGCAGCCATCACCGTGCCCTTGGCAATGATCACGATGTGATCGCACAGCGCGGCCACCTCCTGCATGATGTGGCTGGACAGGATCACGCAGCGGCCCTCTTCGCGCAGACCCAGCAGGAAGCGGCGCAGTGCGCGCGTGGTCATCACGTCCAGGCCATTGGTCGGCTCATCGAGAATGACGTTGCGTGGGTCGTGCACCAGCGCGCGGGCAATCGCGGTCTTGGTGCGCTGGCCCTGCGAGAAGCCATCGGTCTGGCGGTCGAGGATATCGCCCATGTCGAGTGCATGTGACAGCACCTCGATGCGCTCGCGGATGCGCTCGGCCGAGAGACCATGCAGTTCGCCGAAGTAGGCGATGTTCTCGCGCGCGGTCAGGCGCTTGTAGACACCGCGCGCGTCGGGCAGCACGCCAAGGTGGCGGCGTACTTCCACCGGATTGCGCGCAGCATCGACACCATCGACGCTGATGCTGCCCTGGTCGGGGGTCATCAGCGTGTACAGCATGCGCATGGTGGTGGTCTTGCCGGCGCCATTGGGCCCCAGCAGACCGGTGATGCGACCATCCTCGGCGCGGAAGCCAACGTTGGCGACCGCCTGGATGCGGCCCGTGCGGGTGTCGAAAGCCTTGTGCAGGTTGTCGGCGACGATCATGGTTCCCATCCGTTGAACGAGGTGAACGCCGGCACGTAGCTCAGCGTGTCCAGGCAGCCGGCATCCAGCGCCTTGGCATCGGTCTTGTCGATGAACTGGCCGAGCAGGCGCGGCATGCAGCCGGCGGTCAGCGTGCCGTGGCCCTGGCCGCGGGCGACCAGCGCGCGGCCATTGGGCAGGCCCCTGAGCACCTGCTCGGCATAGCGCGGCGGCGTCACCGGGTCCAGCTCACCGGACAGCAGCAGCGCCGGTACGTCACTGCGCAGCGGCACGGCATTGCCTGCCGGTGCCGGCCGGTGCGGCCATACCGGGCAGGCGGCGAAGAAGGCACTGGCCACGTCGTTGCCGAACAGGCGCTCGGGATCTTCGGCCGGTGCGTGGTAGCGCGGCGCATCTTCGCTGCAGATCACCGACCACTGCATGCCACGATTGATCTGGAAATCCATGCTGCGGTTCGCACCACGTGCCAGCGACGCCAGCGGTGCATAGCGGCCATGCGCGGCTTCATCGAGAACCAGCGGCAGCAGCGAGGAATACTGCGGCACATAGGAGAAGGCGAACGCCAGGCCGATCACGCTGTCCGGACTCAGTACATCCTGCCGGGTCTGGTTGGTGCCGGGGTCGCGATACTCCACCGAGACCGGCGCACGGCGCAGGGTCTCGACCACGCTGCGCAGCTGCGCGCGGGTGTCGGTCGGGAAGCGCTTGCTGCAGGCGGCATCCTTGCGGCACTGCGCCGATTGCAGGGCGATCGCATCCTCGAACGTCGTGGCGAAATCACCGCCCACCACCAGCTCATTCGGCACTACGCCATCGATGACGATGCTGCGCGTGTGCTGTGGATAGGCACCTGCATAGCGCTGGGCCACGCGCGTACCGTAGGAGCCGCCGACCAGGTTGATGCGCTCGACGCCCAGCGCCTGACGCACCGCATCCAGATCAGCAATGGCCTCGGTGGTGGTGTAGAAGCGCGCATCGGCCCGCCCCTGCAGCGAAGCGGCGCAGCGCTCGGCGTAATCGCGCAGCGATGCTTCAGTGGGTGCGGCATCCTCGTCCATGGCCAGTTCCTTGCCATCCGCGCCACGGCAGTTGAGCGGGTTGGAGCCGCCGGTACCGCGCTGGTCGACGAGGAAGATGTCGCGCTGCTTGCGCACCTGACGCAGGGCGGTATCGACAATGACGGCCACCTCGCTGGCTGCCTGGCCAGGACCACCGGCCAGGAAGAACACCGGATCGGGCTGGCTGCTGCCGCCATCGCCCGATTCCAGCCAGGCGATGCGCAGGCCGACGCGTCGGCCATCGGGCCGGGCCCGGTCCTCAGGCACCTGCAGGGTGGCGCACTGCGCTTCCACGTTGGCGCTGGCGCCTTCGGTGGACAGCGTGCAGGGCTGGAAATCGATGCTGCCGAAGCGGCGGCTGGGTGCATCGCTGGCGCCTTCGGCGCCGGGTGACGGTGACTGGCTGCAACCGGCAAGCATCAGGCTGGCCAACGCTGCGGCCAACGCGAGGTGGTGTCTTTGCATCGTGCTCGTTTCCCCTGGAGGACGTTCCTGGCAACCACGACGGGCTGCCGCGGAAGATGTGACTCAACTTACACGGGCACGGCGTCGTCGGCGATGGGCAGACGCGAAATCTCCGCCGGCGTGGCGCAGGCCAGGCGATCGCGGCCGGCGGCCTTGGCCCGGTACAGCGCCGCGTCTGCCGCTGCCAGCAGCGTGGACAGGTCGCCGTGGCCGTCGTCCATGGCCAGGCCGATGCTGGCGGTGACCGTCACCGGCCCGGTGGTCAGCCGCGCCGGCTTCTGCTGCAGAGCGGTACGCATCGCCGCAGCCCCCGCCATCGCTTCACCCTGCGTGCTGCCGGCCAGCACCAGCACGAACTCCTCGCCACCGTAGCGGCCCAGCAGCGTGTCGTGGCCCTGCAAACCGTGCTGCAGCAGCGCAGCGAAGTGGCGCAGTACCTGGTCTCCGGCCAGATGACCCCAGCGGTCGTTGATCTGCTTGAAGTGATCGACGTCGACCAGCAACAGGGCCAGTGGCCGGCCCTGCCGACGCATCCGCTGCAACTGTGCCTGTCCATCGGCCAGCACCGCGCTGCGGTTGAGCAGCCCGGTCAGCCCATCGGTGCGCGCCGCACGCCGCAGATCGACCAGCATGCGCTCGACCAGCAGCAGCACCATCGCAAAGCACCGCGCCAGTTCCAGCATCACGCCGGCAAGGTAGGTGACGAACATCGGTGTACCGGTGCGCATGATGTCCTCGCCGGCATCGGGTGCCACCGGCAGGAACAGGCGCACCGCGTACAGGGCCGCCTCGGCCAGGAACACCGCCGCCCCCGTGCAGCAGCTGGTGCGCTGCTGCACGGGGGCATGCCGCAGCAGCAGCCACGCGATCCAGCCATCGACCAGCAGCGTGAACACACTGAACACCTGCAGGCGCACGCCCAGGTCCGGCCACAGCACCAGGAAGGCGAAGATGCAGGCCATGAAGGCGGCCGCCATCAACAATGGACGCCACAGCGGCAGCGGCTGTTCCAGATGCAGCGCCACGCCGCGCAGCATCAGCACCGCGCAGCCGGCCATCGCCGCATTCCCGGCCAGTATGGCCGGCGCCAACGGCAGGTAGGGTCGCAGCGCCAGCAGGGTCACACCCAGGGTCAGCAGCCACAGGCTGGCGGTCCACAGGCGCAGCACCGGTTGCCCGCGCAGCACCACCAGCAGCAATGAGAACCCCACGGCAATGCCGATGCAGAGCAGGAAGCCAAGCACGGTAATGGTCGGGAAATCCAGGGACATGCGGCGCTCATCGGCCGGGGGGCGCGCGCATCTTAGCGCCTTGTGGTGCGATCCCTCCGGCGCTTCCCGCCCCGATGGCGATGCGGGGTCTGAAAACGGCGAGCATGGCGGCCGGCGCATGCGCAGAATCCGCGGAAAACCAAGGAGACGCCCATGCATGCGTGGTACCTCGGTGGCATCGACCACCGCCCGTTCCTGCACCTGTTCGAGAAGAGCGACACCGCGTTGGCTGCGCTGGGCATCCAGCGTCGCTGGGCCGGTGAAACAGGAGGACACCCCTGCCGGATCAGCCTGAGCGATCCACCCGGTGGCAGCGAGCTGCTGCTGTTGTCCCATGTGCACCTGCCCCTGCATTCGCCCTATCACGCCTCGGGCCCGATCTTCGTGCAGCGTGGCGTGACCCGATGCGTGCTGCCGCCAGGTGAAGTACCGCCGTACGTACAGCGCCGGATGATCTCGTTGCGCGCCTATGACCAGGCTGCATGGATGCTGGCCGCAGAGATCAGCGCGGGCACGGACGTCTCCGCTCGGCTGGACGCGCTGTTTGCCGATCCTGCCGTGGCCTTCGTGCAGCTGCACAACGCGGCGCACGGCTGCTTCTCATGCCAGGCGGATCGCGTGGGTATGGCGCCGACGTAGCAGGATCTCCACGACGTGATCGTTGCCACGCCGAAGACGTGATCGTCAGCGCATCCGTTCAGTCCCGCGTGAAGCCTGCGGGAAGGGCTTCACACCCACAGTCACGGATCGGCATTTCCATGGTTCCGCACCCTGCGCTGCGACTCGATACTCGCCGTGGTGCCGCCGAAAGTCCGCCGTGCAGCGCAGCTCCTGCGGTCACCGCTCTCTTTCGACGACCACAAGGAAGCGCCATGTCATTCCGATCCATACCGTTGCTGATGGCCACCTCGTTCGCGGCTGCGGGCCTATGCCTGGCCGGGAATGCATCCGCCCACGGCACCATGACCACGCCGATCAGCCGCGTCTATGCCTGTTTCCAGGGCAATCCCGAGAATCCGACCAACCCCGCCTGTGCCGCCGCCAAGGCGGTCGGTGGATCGCAGGCGTTCTACGACTGGAACGGCATCAACCAGGCCAACGCCAACGGCAACCACCAGGCCGTGGTGCCCGACGGCAAGCTGTGCAGCGGCAACAATCCCACCTTCCGCGGCCTGGACGTGAACCGCAGCGACTGGCAGACCACGCCCATCCACGCCGATGCCAATGGCAAGTTCACCTTCGTGTTCAAGGCGACCGCGCCACATGCCACGCGTGACTGGCGCTTCTACGTCACCCGCGAAGGCTGGCAGCCGGGCAGCCCGCTGGGCTGGGCCGATCTGCAGGAGTTCTGCACCCTGGGCAATACGCCGCTGTCGGCCGATGGCACCTACAAGCTGCAGTGCACGCTGCCGCAGCGCACCGGCCAGCATGTGATCTACAACACCTGGCAGCGCTCGGATTCGACCGAAGCGTTCTACACCTGCATGGACGTGCGCTTTGAAGGCGGCGGCGGAGGTACGACGCCGGCACCGCAATGGCAGGATGCTGGCCCGGTGACCGCACGCGGTGAGTTGCCGGTGGGTACCACACTGGCACTGCGGGTGTTCAACGCCAGCGGCAACGATGTCGAACGTGTGGAAACGACCTTGGCCAGCGGCCAGACGTCTGCCTCGCAGTGGCCCTTGGCGCTGGCGCGCAAGGTCAATGGCAGTGCACAACATGCGCGCGTGGGCGTGCTTGCCAATGGCGTGATCACGCCGTCGGCGTCGGCCACCGACAATCGCGTGTACCTGAAGGACGGCAACCGCTTCCAGCTCGATACCAGGGTGCCGGACCCGGGTACGCCGTCGCCGGGCGGTGATTTCGACCACGTGTACCCGGCGGGCATCGGCAGCTATGTACCGGGCCAGACCGTGGTGAAGAGCAGCGACGGCAAGCTGTATGCCTGCCGCCCGTTCCCGGAAGGTGCGTGGTGCAACGTCAATGCCGAGGCGTACCGGCCGGGTGTGGGTGCGGCCTGGCGCGATGCCTGGATCGCGTACTGAGACCGTGTACAGGGAACGGTGGCAGAGCGCCGTTCCCTGCATAGCGTGAGACGCGCCAGCGCGTGAGTGTGAAGCCGTTCCCATACGGAACCACGCGATGCTTTTTTCAAAGTAGTCCTATGGATGCGGGCGGGTGGGATGCCGAGACTTCGCGGGGTTTCACCACCCACAGGAGATCTCCATGCATCTGTCATATCGGACTGTCATCGCGCTGTCTGTGATCGCAGGCATTGCCACCTCTGGCAGCGCTTTCGCCCACGGCACCATGTCCAAACCCTCCAGCCGCGTCTACTCCTGTTACCAGGGCAATCCCGAAAATCCGACCAACCCGGCCTGCGCTGCTGCCAAGACCATCGGTGGCGCCCAGCCGTTCTACGACTGGGCAGGCGTCAATCAGGCCAACGCCAATGGCAATCATCAAGCGGTGGTTCCAGATGGCGAGTTGTGCAGCGGCGGCAACAGCAAGTACCGCGGCCTCGATCTGAACCGCAGTGACTGGCCGACCTCACCGATCCACGCCGATTCGCGCGGGCGTTACACCTTCGAGTTCAAGGCCCCGGCCCCGCATGCCACCCGCGAGTGGAAGTTCTACGTCACCCGCGACGGCTGGCAGCCGGACAGCCCATTGCGCTGGGCCGACCTGCAGGAATTCTGCACGGTGGGCAACGTGCCGGTCTCCGGCGACGTCTACAAGCTGGATTGCCCGCTGCCCAAGCGCAGCGGCCAGCACATCATCTACAATACCTGGCAGCGCTCGGATTCCGGTGAAGCGTTCTATACCTGCGCGGACGTGCGCTTTGAGGGGGGCGGTGGTGTGACCCCGCCGCCGCAGTGGCAGGATGCCGGCCCGGTCACCGCCCGCGGTGCGCTGGACGTGGGCACCACCGTGACCCTGCGCGTGTTCAACGCTCAGGGCAACGATCTGGAGCGCCCGGAGATCACCCTGGCCGCAGGTCAGACCGCTGCGAACCAGTGGCCGCTGGCGCTGGCCCGCAAGGTCAACGCCAGTGCGCAGCAGGCGCGCGTAGGCGTGATGAAGAACGGGGTGATCACACCGGTCGCCTCGGCCACCGAGAACCGCGTCTACCTGAAGCCGGGCAACCTGTTCCAGATCGATACCCGTGTGCCGGGCCCGATCGATCCGCCGCCGGGCGACGACTACGACTTCGTGTATCCGGCCGGTATCGGCAGCTACAAGCCGGGCGAAACCGTGGTCAAGGGCACCGACGGCAGGCTCTACGCCTGCCGCCCGTTCCCGGAAGGCGCGTGGTGCAACATCAATGCCGATGCCTATCGCCCGGGCACGGGCTTTGCCTGGCGCGATGCCTGGATCGCGTACTGACGCAGGCGACCGGGGCGGCGTGATGCCGCCTCCGGTTCAGGGAATGCCGGCCAGCGGCCGGCACGCCCCGCCTACTTGCTGCTGACGTACTTCTCGCGGCGGATCTGCGGGTTGCCCAGGCCGGCGGCCTTCAGCAGCTCGGCGCAGGCATCGACCATGTCCGGGTTGCCGCACAGGTAGGCGATGTCGGTGGCCGGGTCCGGCGTGAAGCCGGCCAGCGCCTGCTGCACGTAGCCGTGCTGCACGTCCGGGTGAGGATCAGCCGGCAGTTCGCGCGACAGGCACGGAACATAACGGAAGTTCGGGTGCTTTTCGGCGAAGCTGTAGAAATCTTCGCTGTACAGCAGCTCACCCGGGCTGCGCGCGCCCTGCAGCAGCACGATCTGCACGCCCCGTTCGGCCATCGCCGTTTCCAGCAGCGGCAGCATCGAGCGGTACGGGGTGACGCCGGTGCCGGTGGCGATCAGCAGGTAACGGGCATTGTGGTCGCCAGGATTCAGGCAGAACCGGCCATAGGGGCCGGACGCACTGATCTGGCCGCCCGGCTCCAGCGCCTCGAACAGGGCCGTGGCGGCGCCACCGGGCACGAAACTGACCGCGATATCCACCGCCTCGCCCGGGCCCAGCGCATGGTCGTGGATGGTCGCCAGCGAGTAGCTGCGCTTGGTTTCAGTGCCGTCGGCGTAGCTGAAATGGACCTGGATGAACTGGCCGGGCTGGAAATCCAGCGGCTGTCCATCGTCACGCACGAACTGGTAGTGGCCGACGGTCGGGGCCAGCATGCGGCAGCCGACCAGCTTGAGGGGGAATTGAACAGGCACGACTTTTCGGGACAGTGTGTAGCCGGGGCAAGCCCTCGGGGTCTTCTATAATAGCCCCTCCCCGCCCCTCTCCAGCGCCAGCCCATGGGCGCGAAGGCTTCGAGCTTGGCATCCCAGAACGATACGGCGCCCGCCCTGCGCGTGCGCGACCTGCGCAAGACCTACGACAACGGCACCCAGGCCCTGAAAGGGGTTTCCCTGGAAGTGGCCCCGGGCGACTTCTTCGCCCTGCTCGGCCCCAACGGTGCCGGCAAGTCGACCCTGATCGGCATCATCAGTTCCCTGGTCAACCTCAGCGAGGGCCAGGTGGAAGTGTTCGGCAGCGACCTGGTGCGCAACCGCAGCGCCACCATGCGCCTGATCGGGCTGGTGCCGCAGGAAATCAACTTCAACCTGTTCGAGAAGCCCTTCGACATCCTGGTGAACTACGCCGGCTTCTATGGCGTGCCGCGCGAGGAAGCGGAACAGCGCGCCGAAGAGGAGCTGAAGCGCGCGCACCTGTGGGAAAAGGCCCAGGTGATGAGCCGCACGCTGTCCGGCGGCATGAAGCGCCGGCTGATGATCGCCCGCGCGATGATGACCCGCCCGCGCCTGCTGATCCTGGACGAGCCAACCGCCGGCGTGGACATCGAGATCCGTCGCGACATGTGGCGGGTGCTGAAGGAGATCAATGCGGCCGGCACCACGATCATCCTCACCACCCATTACCTGGAAGAAGCCGAGTACCTGTGCCGCCACCTGGCGATCATCAACCATGGGCAGATCGTCGAGCAGGGGCCGATGCGCGCCCTGCTGGCCAAGCTGGACGTGGAAGGCTTCCTGCTGGACATCGACGGTGAGCTGCCGGCGCAGCTGCCGGTGATCGAAGGCGCGACGCTGACCGCGCCGGACCCGCACACGCTGGACATCGACATGCCACGCGCAATGGACCTCAACCGCGTGTTCGCCACGCTCAACGAGGCCGGCATCCGCGTGCGTTCGATGCGTACCAAGAGCAACCGCCTGGAGGAGCTGTTCGTGCGCCTCACTGGCAACCTGGAGACTTCCGCATGAGCACCACCGAGCTGACCGACGGCCAGCGCAACCGCGTCGCGCTGCTGACCATCGTGCGCCGCGAAGTCGCCCGCATCATGCGCATCTGGGGCCAGACCCTGGTGCCGCCGGCGATCACCATGACCCTGTACTTCCTGATCTTCGGCAACCTGATCGGGTCGCGCGTGGGTGACATGGGTGGCTACACCTATATGCAGTTCATCGTGCCGGGCCTGGTGATGATGAGCGTGATCCAGAACAGCTACGGCAACATCAGCTCCTCGTTCTTCGGCGCCAAGTTCGGTCGCCACGTGGAAGAACTGCTGGTCAGCCCGATGCCGAACTGGGTGATCCTGTGGGGCTACGTGGCCGGCGCCGTGCTGCGCGGCCTGATGGTGGGCGTGATCGTGCTGATCATCGCGATGTTCTTCACCCCGGTGCGCATCCCGCACCCGCTGGTGATGCTGACCACAGTGATTCTGGGCGCGACGATCTTCTCGCTGGCCGGTTTCATCAATGCGGTGTATGCGAAGAAGTTCGACGACGTGGCGATCGTGCCGACCTTCATCTTGACCCCGCTGACCTACCTGGGTGGCGTGTTCTATTCGGTGAAGCTGCTGCCGGGCTGGGCCGAAGCAGCCACGCATGCGAACCCGATCTTCTACATGGTCAATGCGTTCCGCTATGGCCTGCTGGGCAGCAGCGATGTGCCGCTGCCGGTGGCCTACGGCCTGATGATCGGTTTCGTGGTGGTGCTGACGGCGCTGGCGCTGTGGCTGCTGCGCCGTGGCGTGGGCATGCGCAGCTGAGTTTTGCGTGCAGGGCCTGCGGCCCTGCACCCGCCGAATCAACGTCAACTTCTACGGCAACATCAAAAGCTGGCATTCCGTGGGTTGGCGGGGTGGGTCCGGTTGCGGGGGACACCGTAAACCCATCCCTGGGGGCTTGGCCGCGGCATCCATGCCGCGGACACCCCCGCAATCGGACCCACCCCGCCTTCGACAGATTGCCGCTGCTGTGGGTGGGTGTCGACCTTGGTCGACACGATGGATCCACGCCATGCGTGAATGAAGCGTTCCAAGCCGATGCTCGGCGCTTTTCGTCTGGGATTGCGGCTAGGCTGTGGCGATGAAGATCACTTCCATTCCGTTGGACAAGGCCGTGTCGGACGGCCCCATCGATGCCTTCAGCCATGTGCTGCTGGGCGATTCGCCCACATTGGATGAGGTGCTGGATTGCCTGGCGTCGCTGCACATGGCCAATCCCCGCCATCGCTATCTGTGCACGCTCGACGATGTCGGTCAGTGCCGTTACACCAGCATGCACGCGTCCGACGACGCGCGCATCGCACTGTACGAGGACGAAGACCCGGCGACCCCCGAAGATGCGTTGGCGGCACGCGAGCGGTTGCTGGCGCATGTCATCGCGCAGCTGGAGCACTCCTTACATCGGCTGGAATGGACCACCCTGCCGGGTACCTTGCTGTGCAATGACGCAGACATCGAGACGCTGGTCACGGCCAATGCCGCACCCGACCTCATCGTCGACGAAGTGGTCTGCGTACAGCAGGTGCCGGTGGACCGCGATGACCTGCTGATCGCCGCCCTGCCCAACGGCTACTTCAGCGCGGACTGGGACATCTTCCAGAACCACGCCCTGATACGGCACCTGCAGGAGCGCTACGACTACCGCCTGTTCGGACTCGGCGCATCGTGGCTGGGCTTCCAGCGCGACAGCGCGCCATCGCCAGCAGAGGCAAACGCGTTGGTTGCTGACCTGCAGCGTGTCTACGCAGCCGGAACGCACGACATCTGGTCACAACTGGCTGCAACGCTGGCCACCCGAACCACGCTTCTATTGGGATACACCGAGGACTTCAGCGAACAGCTGCCCTGAGCACCGCTCTACACGAGCGAGCGCAGCGAACGACCCGCTTCCGCTCTTGATCTGCTTCCCGTGGTGGCCGCGCCCGGCCACCCCCGATGAACAGTGCTTTCCGCGAACCACCACGGGGGCACCGCCGTTGGCCGCATTCTCCGGCACAATCGGACTCATGATTCCCCCAGAACACGGTGAACCTGCAATGCGCATCCTGATCCTTGGCGCCGGCGGTACCGGCGGATACTTCGGTGGTCGCCTGGCCCAGGCCGGCGTGGACGTGACCTTCCTCGTACGCCCCGCGCGCGCCGCACAGCTGGACCGCGATGGCCTGGTCATCCGCAGCCCGATCGGCGATGCCCGCTTCCCGGTGCAGCACGTGACCGCCGATGCGCTGCCCACATTGGCCGCGCAGAAGCCTTTCGATCTGGTCATTCTCAGCTGCAAGGCCTACGACCTGGACAGCTCGATCGACGCCATTGCTCCAGCCGTGGGCGCGAACACCACCGTGCTGCCCATCCTCAATGGCCTGCATCACTACAATGCGCTGGACCTGCGCTTCGGCCGCGAGGCGGTGCTGGGCGGCCTGTGCTTCATCAGCGCCACCAAGGCACCCGATGGCGCCGTGCTGCATCTGGGCAAGCCGGCCAAGCTCACCTTCGGCGAGCGCGATGGCGGCGCGGCGTCCGCACGCGTACGTGCCTTCGCCGCCGCCTGCGCGCAGGCCAATCTTGATCACCTGGCCAGCGAACACATCGGCCAGGAACAGTGGATCAAGTACACCTTCCTGACCGCGCTGGCCGCCGCGACCTGCCTGCTGCGTGCGGATATCGGCACCATCGTCGCCACCGATGATGGCGAGGCGATCGTGCGTGGCCTGTACGACGAGTGCCTGGCCGTGGCCGAAGCTGCCGGTGAGCCGATTCCCGATGCCGCGCAGGACACCGCGCGCGGCACCCTCACCCAGGCCGGCTCTGCATTGAAGGCATCGATGCTGCGGGACCTGGAGGCTGGCCAGCAGGTCGAGGCCGAACAGATCGTCGGCGACATGCTGGCGCGTGCACGCAAGGCCGATCAGGAAGCCCTGTTGCTGCAGGTCGCCTACAGCAGCCTGCAGGCCTACCAGGCACTGCGCGGCGCGTGAGCATCCCGTTGCCGGCCAGTGCGCTGCCTACGCGGGTGCTGATCCTCGGTATGGGCTGGAGCGGATGCGTGCTGGCCACGCAGCTGCAGGCACGGGGAGTGCACGTCGTCGGCACGGTGCGTGACCCCTCGTCGGTGCCGGACGATGGCCTGCTGCGGCATCAGCTGCGCGCCGACGCGCCACCTTCGTCAGCCCTGCTCGATGAGATTGCACAGGCGGAGTTCGTGCTGTGCAGCGTACCGCCAGATGCCGAGGGCGACCCGGCACTGCGTCTGCTGCTGCCGGCACTGCAGGACAGCCCGGCACTGCGCTGGGTGGGCTATCTGTCATCCACGTCGGTGTATGCCGACCGGGCCGGCGGCTGGGTTGACGAGCGCAGCGCAGCCGATGCCACTGAAGCAGCCGGCGTGCAGCGCCTGCGTGCCGAAGCGCAATGGCGTGCGCTTGCAGAAGAACGTGGCATTGCCTCTGCGGTGTTCCGCCTGCCTGGCCTGTACGGTCCCGGACGCAACGCACTGCTGCAATTGGCCGAAGGCCGTGCCCGCCATGTGATTCGGCCGGGCCTGGTGTTCAATCGCCTGCACGTAGAGGATCTTGCGGCAGTGATCATCGCGGCGATGCAGCGACCGACCCACCAGGGCCTGTACCTGCCCAGCGACGACGAACCGGCACCACCACAGGATGTGCTGGCCTTCGCCGCGCAGCTGGCCGGGCTTGCGATGCCGCCGGCCGTGGCCTGGGACGATCCAGCGCTGAGCCCGACGCTGCAGCGCTTCTACCAGAGCAACAAGCGCATCGACAGTCGTGGCACGCGTGTGGCGCTGGGGTGGGCACCGCGGTTTCCGACGTATCGGGAAGGACTGCAGGCGCTGGCCGCTTCGCTCGCCGGGCATGGCCCGGCGCTACCGGACAGCGCTTTGTAGAGCCGAGCCCATGCTCGGCTGCTCTTTGCGTCTTTCGCGCTGCGCGCGATAAGCCGAGCATGGGCTCGGCTCTACGGATCAACCCGCGTCGGGCAGCCGGAAGAAAGTGCGCGTGGCCGCCGTGGCATTGGCCGCCGTCACCGCAACGTCCTCGCCACGGTCGCGCGCCAGCTCTTCCACGATGTGCGAGAGGAACATCGGCTCGTTGCGGCGATCCTTCGGCATCGGCTTCAGGGTGCGCGGCAGCAGGTACGGCGCGTCGGTCTCGATCATCAGGCGGTTGGCCGGGATGTTCTTCACCAGTTCGCGCAGGTGCGCACCACGGCGCTCGTCACACAGCCAGCCGGTGATGCCGATGTACCAGTCCTGGTCCAGGTAGTCGAACAGTTCGTCGCGTTCGCCGGTGAAGCAATGCACCACCGCCGGGCCGATGCGGCCTTCGAAGTTCTTCATCTGTGCCATGAAATCGGCATGCGCATCGCGCTGGTGCAGGAACAGCGGCTTTCCATTCTCAGCGGCCAGCTGCAGCTGGCGCTCGAACGCGCGGTGCTGGGCCGGGCGCGGCGAGAAATCGCGGAAGTAGTCCAGCCCGCACTCCCCCACCGCCACTACTTCCGCGTGGGCATGCAGCGCGCGCATTTCGGCATCGCATTCCTCGGTGTATTCCACCGCGTGGTGCGGGTGCACGCCGGCGGTGGCGTACAGGAAGCCGGAATGCTGCTGGGCCAACTGCAGGGCCAACGGCGAGTGCTCGCGGCTGGCGCCGGTGATGACCATCTGCACCACGCCGGCCTGGCGCGCGCGGTCCAGCACGGCGTCACGGTCGCGGTCGAAGGAATCGTGGGTCAGGTTGGCGCCGATATCGATCAGGTGCATGGTCATCGCGGGGGAAAAGTGCCCGCGCATTGTACCTGCGCCCGCCGTGGCCCCTTATCCTTTGCCCATGAACGCCCCGCTCTTCCCCATTTCCCCGCTGCTGCCACAGATCCAGCAGCACCTGGCCGCGCAGCCGCGACTGGTGCTGGAAGCCCCGCCCGGCGCCGGCAAGACCACCCAGGTACCGCTGGCACTGCTGGATGCACCGTGGCTGCAGGGCCGGAAGATCATCCTGCTGGAACCGCGCCGGGTGGCCGCGCGCAGCGCGGCGCTGTTCATGGCGCGGCAGCTCGGTGAAGAGGTGGGCGGCACCGTCGGCTATCGCATCCGCTTCGAGAACAAGGTCTCGGCGCGCACACGCATTGAAGTCGTCACCGAAGGCATCCTCACCCGCATGCTGCAGGACGACCCGATGCTGGAAGAGGTCGGTGCGATCCTGTTCGACGAATTCCATGAGCGCCATCTCAGCGGTGATCTCGGCCTGGCACTGGCGCTGGACGTGCAGGCACAGCTGCGCGACGACCTGCGTCTGGTGGTGATGTCGGCAACACTGGATGGCGAGCGCCTGGCACGCTTCCTCGACGCGCCGCGACTGAGCAGCGAGGGCCGCAGCTACCCGGTCGCGATCAGCCATTTCCCGGCGCGCCGCGATGAGGCGCTGGAACTGCAGGTGCGCCGCGCGGTGCAGCAGGCCTTGGCCGAACACCCCGGTGACCTGCTGGTGTTCCTGCCCGGCCAGCGCGAAATCGCGCGCGTGCAGGCCGGGCTGCAGGAATCGCTGGACGGCAACGTCGAAGTGCTGGCCCTGCACGGTGAACTGCCGGTGGAGCAGCAGGCGCGCGTGCTGCAGGTGGCCAGCGATGGTCGCCGCCGAGTGGTGCTGGCCACCAATGTCGCCGAATCCTCGGTGACCCTGCCCGGCGTGCGCGTGGTGATCGACAGTGGCCAGGCACGCGAACCGCGCTACGACCCCAACAGCGGCTTCACCCGGCTGGACGTGGTGGCCATCGCGCAGGCGTCGGCCGACCAGCGCGCCGGCCGCGCCGGACGCGTGGCCGAGGGCGTGGCCTGGCGGTTGTGGCCGCAGTCGCAGCGGTTGGAGCCACAGCGTCGCGCCGAGATCGACCAGGTAGAACTGGCAGGACTGGCACTGGAACTGGCGGCCTGGGGCAGCAGCGACCTGCGCTTCCTCGACCCGCCGCCGGCCGGCCCGATGGGCGCGGCACGCGAACTGCTGCAACGGCTCGGCGCCCTGGCCAGCAGCGGTGCGATCACCGCACTTGGCCGGCGCGTGCTGGCGTTGGGCACGCATCCGCGGATGGCGGCGATGCTGCTGGCGGCGCCCGATGCACGTGCGCAGGCGCTGGCCGCTGATCTGGCCGCCCTGCTGGAGGCGCGCGACCCATTGCACCAGGGCGGTGACGCGCTGGCGGCACGCTGGCGCGCACTGGCCGCGTTCCGCAATGGCCGCGCACCGGGTGACGCCAACCGCAGCGGTCTGGCCGCCATCGATGCGGCCGCCAAGCAGTGGCGACGTCGCCTACGCTGTGATGCCGCGCCGCCCGCCAGCATCGAGGCCCACGAACTGGGTGACCTGCTCGCACATGCCTTCCCCGACCGGATCGGTTTCCAGCATCCCAGCGATCCATTGCGCTACCTGCTGGCCAATGGTCGCAGCGCGCGCCTGCACGAACTGAGCGACCTGCGTGGCGAACCGTGGCTGGTGGCCAGCGAGCTTCGCTTCGAGGCACGCGATGCGCTGCTGCTGCGTGCCGCACCGGTGGACGAAGGCCAGCTGCGCAAGGCGTGGCCGGAGCGCTTCGTCACCGAAGACGTGGTCCGCTGGGACAGCGAGCGCCGCGCCCTGGTGGCCCTGCGCGAGACCCGTTTCGACCGCATCGTGCTGGACAGCCGCTCGGCCGGCCGGGTCGATCCGCAGCACGCCGCGCAGGCGCTGACTGACGCGGTGGCCGAGCTCGGCCTGCAGGCGCTGCCATGGACCGAAGGCCTGCGCCAGTGGCAGGCACGGGTGGAATCACTGCGGCGCTGGATGCCGGAGCTGGATCTACCCGACTGCAGCGACGCGGCCCTGCTGGCCAACCGTGCGCAGTGGCTGCAGCCCGCGTTCGCCGGCAAGAGCCGTCTGGATGCGCTGGACGAGTCCAGCTTCGGCGAGGCGCTGAAGTCGCCGCTGGAGTGGTCGCAGCGGCAGCTGGTCGAGCGCCATGCGCCGACCCGCATCACCGTACCTTCAGGCTTGGAACGGCCGATCACCTACGCGTTGGACAGCGAAAGTGGCGAGCCGTTGCCGCCGGTGCTGGCGGTGAAGCTGCAGGAACTGTTCGGCCTGGCTGATACGCCGCGCATCGCCGATGGGCGCGTGCCGCTGACCCTGCACCTGCTGTCGCCCGGTGGCCGGCCGCTGCAGGTCACCCAGGACCTGCGCAACTTCTGGGAAAACACCTACGCCGAAGTGAAAAAGGAGATGAAGGGCCGCTACCCGCGCCATCCGTGGCCGGATGACCCGTGGACGGCCACGGCCACGCACCGGGCCAAGCCACGCGGGACCTGACCGGCCCTGCCGGCACCACCGGTTGCGGACCCTGCCTGATCCTGAATGGCTGCGGTAAAGTCACGCCACGTGCGGCCTCGACTGACATACCGTTTACGGGCAACACGCGACACTGGACTTCGACCCGAGGCAAAGGACCCCCGCATGAGCAAGCTGACCGTAATCACCGACCGCGCTCTGGAGCGCGCCCTGGAGCTGGCCCACACCGCCGGCGATGGCCTGAAGAGCGCCGGTGGCAGCCTGCGCAATGCGGACTGGATCAAGACCGGCGCCGCCATCGGCGCAGTGAAGACCGGCGGCAAGGCTGCGACCAAGTTCGTGCGCCGCAATCCGGCAGTGGCCGTGGCCGCAGCTGCGGTCGGTGTGGGCCTGCTCGGCTATGCGCTGTACCGCAAGCAGCAGAAGAAGAAGGCCGCCAATGGCCACGTGGTGAATGGGCAGGCGCAGCGCATCAATGCACGTGACCGCCGCAATGACACCGTGGTGGATGAGCACAGCGACATCGGCAGCGACGCCTGAGATCGTCGGCCGCTGCCAGGGCCGGGGTCCTTCCGCAGGAAGGGCTCCGGCCTTTTCATTTCAACCGATCTGGCGCCACTGGCCCGGCTGCAGGTCGTCCAGCCGGTAGGGTCCCATCGACACGCGGACCAGCCGCAGCGTCGGCAGGTTCACCGCCGCGGTCATCCGCCGCACCTGGCGGTTGCGGCCCTCGCGGATCGTGATCGCCAGCCAGGCATCGGGCACGGTCTTGCGGAAGCGTACCGGCGGATCCCGCGTCCACAGCGACGGCGCCGGATCGAGGTGCTCGATCTTCGCCGGCAGGGTCGGCCCGTCGTTCAGCTCAACGCCGTCGCGCAGCCGCTGCAGCTGCTCGTCGCTGGGGGTGCCTTCCACCTGCACCCAGTACGTCTTGTCGGCCTTGTGCTTCGGGTCGGTCAGCTTGTGCGCCAGCGCACCGTTGTCGGTCAGCAGCAGCAGGCCCTCGCTGTCATGGTCCAGGCGGCCGGCGGCATACACGCGCGGCGGCAGGCCAAACCCGGCCAGGGTCGGCCGCGGCGGCACGCTGCGGTCGGTGAACTGGCAGAGCACGTTGAAGGGCTTGTTGAAGGCAATCAGCATTGCGGGCACGGCGGGCGGCAGAAAGCGCATTGTCCCACGCCGCGCTGCTCGCTCGCCGGGCACCGCTTTGGCCGAGGCTGCGGCGGGATCAGCCGAAGACCTTCCACTCCAGCAGGAACGAACCCAACACCAGTGCGATGCCGCACGCCGCGATGACATTGGCCCGGCGCCGCAGGCGTACCGGTGGCGGATTCATGGCACGCGCACGTTCCTCCAGCAGCGCACCGGCGAACAGCACGGCAAACCCCACCGTCGCCACCAGGTCGTAGGCATGGCCACCGTAGAACACGAAATCAATCAGCCGCGCCAGCACCAGCACGGCCACGGCGATGTAGAACACTTTCTTCAACAGTCCACTCCATGGATGGTAGCGCCGGGCCATGCCCGGCGGATGCACATTGCGTCGATTGCCACGCCGCTGCGCTCGCCGGGCGTGGCCCGGCCCTGCCGATTTACGGCTTGATGAAGCGCAGGGTCATGCGATCGCTCTCGCCGATCGCCTGGTACTTCGCCTCGTCGGCCTTGTCGTGCTGGTTGGTCGGCGGCAGCGTCCACACGCCGTTCGGGTGGTCCTTGGTGTCGCGCGGGTTGGCGTTGACCTCGCTGCGCGCATCCAGCTTGAAACCAGCCGCCTCGGCCATCGCGATCACCTGCTGCTGGCCGACATAGCCGGTGTCATCGTCGTCGGCCACATCGGTCTTGGCGCGATGCTCGACCACGCCGAGCACGCCGCCCGGCTTGAGCACGTTGAAGAAGCCCTGGAACATGCCCTGCGCCTGGCCGGCCTTGCGCCAGTTGTGCACGTTGCGGAAGGTCAGCACCACGTCGGCTGAATTGGCCGGGCCGAACACCGGCTTGGCCGGATCGTAGGCGACCACGGCAGTCTTGCCGAACTGCGCCGGTGCGCCGGCGTACTTCTTTTCCAGGCTGTCGCGGCTGCGCTGCTGGTAGTCACGGCCGCGGCCTTCGGGCACGGCCATCGGGTCGACCACGGCGGCGACGTATCGGCCCTTGTCATGCAGCAGCGGCGCCAGGATCTCCGAGTACCAGCCGTTGCCGGGGGTGATCTCGATGACGGTCTTTTCCGGAGCCACCCTGAAGAACGACAGCGTCTGCGCCGGATGACGGAAGCCATCGCGCTTGACGTTGTTGGCATCGCGGGTGGGCGCCTTCACCGCCGCGTCGATGGCCGGCGAGACCTCGATCTTCGCCGGCGCTACCGTGGCCGGTGCGGCGAACGCAGGAACAGCAGCAAGCAGGGCCGAAGCAAGCAGCAGTCGGCAACCACGCAGGGACGAAGCAGGCATCATCGGGACGACTCCAGCGGAAGATGCGGCGAGACTAGCAGCCGTAGCGTCCCAGGTGTTCACAAAACGTTAGTTGCGTGCGCGCCGCGGAACACTGTTTTGTGGTCGTCGCCGCAGCACGGTCACACATCGCGTTCTATTCTGGAACACTTCCCCCAAGGAGTCCGTGCCCATGACGGCAACCCGCGAACTGGGCCGTTCCGGCCTGCATGTACGTCCGCTCGCCTTCGGTGGCAACGTGTTCGGCTGGAGCGCCGATGAAAAGGCCAGCTTCGCCCTGCTCGATGCCTTCGTCGACGCCGGTTTCAATCTGGTCGACACCGCCGATGTGTACTCGGCCTGGGTGCCCGGCAATGCCGGCGGCGAATCGGAGACGCTGATCGGCAAATGGTTCGCGCGCAGCGGCAAGCGCGACAAGGTGGTGCTGGCGACCAAGGTGGCCAAGTGGGCCGAACGCCCCGGCCTGACCCCGGACAACATCAATGTGGCGGTCGAGGATTCGTTGCGCCGCCTGCAGACCGACGTGATCGACCTGTACCAGGCGCACGAGGACGATGAGTCGACGCCACTGGAGGCGACGCTTGCGGCATTCGGCCGCCTGATCGAGGCCGGCAAGGTGCGTGCGATCGGCGCCTCCAACTACAGCGCCACGCGCCTGGCCGACGCGCTGAAGGTCTCCACCGACTACAAGCTGCCGCGTTACGAAACCCTGCAGCCGGAGTACAACCTGTACGACCGCGCCGGCTACGAGAAGGAACTGGAACCGCTGGTGCAACGCGAACAGATCGGCGTGATCGGTTACTACGCCCTGGCCAGTGGCTTCCTCAGCGGCAAGTACCGCACGCCGGCCGATGCAGCCAAGAGCCCAGCGCGTGGCGAGACGGTGGTGAAGCGCTATCTGAACCCGCGCGGCCTGCGCATCCTGCAGGCGCTGGATGACGTGGCCAGCAAGCACGGCGCCAGCGCCGCACAGATCGCACTGGCATGGCAGATCGCGCGGCCGTCGATCACCGCACCGATCGTCAGCGCCACCAGCGTCGAACAGCTGCACGATCTGCTGGCAGCGGCCAACCTGTCGTTGAGCGTGCAGGACGTCGCGCAGCTGGATGCCGCCAGCGCGGAAGCCTGAGTTGTAGTGCCGGCCGCTGGCCGGCATTGCACAACAGCGAAGAAAATAATTTAACAAAATAGTTGCACGCGACTAAATCGTGGTTTATCGTGCGCACCTCGTTTCAACAACCACTGGAAAACTCCCTTGAACGCGCATTCCGTCGCCACCGCCAAACTGCTGCCATGCCTGCGCATGGACGTGCTGGCGCGCGCGTTCGGCAAGGAAGACCAGCTGACAACGGCCTGATACCCGCCCTGCGGAGATCGGCCACCCCGATCTCCGAGGCCTGACGACGCCCTCGGAACGCACGTCCCGGGGGCGTTTTCGTTTGCGTCGGCACAAGGACCCGCGATGCCAGAACTGCACCCCGCGCGGCAACCCGCCGCTCACTGACCCAGGTTTCTTCGCCGCACCGGAGGATTTTCTCCGCGTGCATGGCAACGCCTGGACATTATCTGCATCGCACCCAAACATTATCGCTCGCGATAATGTCGGTGGCCTGCACCCTCGACTACCAACGGTCCCGTTTCAACCACGGGCTGGTGCGCGCGGCATTGCCGTGGCGTATGCCGGAGGTCGCGGACATGCCATCGCCTGGATCGCCTGCTGGAGGCAGGCGCCGGTTCGCCGGCACGCGGTTCGATTCCGCGCGGTCCCCAACTGGATAGCTCAGCTTGGTCAGAGCAACGGATCCGTAATCCGTCTGTCGTGGGTTCGATTCCCACTCCAAACCACATGACCTGTCACGTCATGACTTGAAGCAACACCCGGGGCGCAAGCCCCAGCGGCCATCGTCGCCGTCCACCGTCATTGCTTTCGGGCAGGAACGTGGAAGGCAACGGACCGCACGCCGGGCCTCGGCCTGTCACCACTACCTGCCCCACTCTGCTCCGGTGCTGTCTGCCGGCAGCGATGGCCGCAAGGGTGATGACGCACCGAAGGCTCCGCGCGCGGACCGTCGGCCGATGGCCGCCCTCTTCCGCTGCCTGCACGTGGTGTGCAGGCGGCCTCGCCACGACCTGATCGACCCGGGTCATGGTGATTCATCCGCATCGGGTCGAACCACCAGAGCCATACAAGGAGAGACTCCCATGTTCTGGACCATCAAGGTCGTGATCGGCGACGGCGAGCGCGGCCTGGTGTATCGCAACCGTCGTTTCCAGCAGATCCTGCTGCCGGGCGTGCACCGCCTGTCGCCGTTCGGCGGCCGGCCGCACGTGGACATCCACAACGCATCGAAGGGCGCGGCCTACACCGGCAGCGACCAGGACTGCCTGATCGAAGCGCTGGGCGCACAGCTGGACACGCACTTCGTACTGGCCAACGTCGGCGCCGGCGAGGTCGGCCTGTTGCTGCGCAACGGCCGCATCGACGAGGTGCTGCCGCCGGGCAGCCGCCGTCTGTACTGGCGCGGTTCGGTCGACACCCAGGTACGGGTGATGGCGCTGGGTGACGAGCCGCGCATCCCGCTGGAGGTGCAGCAGCGCCTGGGCCAGCTGGGCGTGCTGCCGCGTGTCGCGGTGATCAGCACCGTGCCGAGCGAGTCGGTCGGCCTGCTGTTCATCGATGGCACGCTGCGCCAGACGCTGGACGCCGGCCTGCACGCGTTCTGGAACTTCAACGGCAACGTGTCGGTGGAGCGCGTGGAGCTGCGTGCGCGTTCGCTGGACGTGTCCGGCCAGGAACTGCTCAGCCGCGACAAGGTGACCCTGCGGGTGAACCTGGCCGCGACCGTGCAGGTGGTCGACCCGGTGCGTGCACACCGCACGCTGAGCAATGCCGATGAGTTCATCTATCGGCAGCTGCAGTTCGGCCTGCGCCAGGCGATCGCCGCACGCAGCCTGGACGAGCTGCTGGGCGACAAGTCCGCGCTGGACGGCGAGATTGCCGCCCACGTGCAGGGCGCGATCGAGGGCCACGGTGTACGCCTGCTCGGCGTCGGCATCAAGGACGTGATCCTGCCGGGCGAGATGAAGGAGATCCTCAACGGCGTGGTGCTTGCCGAGAAGCAGGCCCAGGCCAGCGTGATCCGCCGCCGCGAGGAGGCCAACGCCACGCGTTCGCAGCTCAACACCGCAAAGCTGATCGAGGACAACCCGGTGCTGATGCGCTTGAAGGAGCTGGAGGCGCTGGAGAAGGTCACCGAGAAGATCGACAAGCTCACCGTGTTCGGCGGCCTGGAGGGCGTGCTGAAGCAGCTGGTGACGATCAGGTAGGGGGTCGCGGCGGCGCAGGGACGCGCCGCCGGCCCATCAAGGACATTCAATAAGACAATGGACACGCAACAGAACTATCAATGGCTGCACGCCGAGGGCACCACGCCGATCAAGGGCTGGGTCAACGGTGTTCCGCTGGAAGCGCAGGCCCACGAGCAGCTGCGCAACATCGCCGCGATCCCGTTCGTCGGGCCGTGGGTGGCGGTGATGCCGGACGTGCACCTGGGAAAGGGCGCGACCGTGGGCTCGGTGATCCCGACCCGTGGCGCGATCATTCCGGCCGCGGTCGGCGTCGACATCGGCTGCGGCATGGCGGCGGTGCGTACCACGCTGCGCGCCAACGACCTGCCCGATGACCTGCGGCAGCTGCGCAACAGCATCGAGCGCAGCATCCCGGTCGGCAATGGGCGCGGCGGCGAGCACCACCGCATGCCCGACAGCATCCACACCCGGCTGGTGCAGTCCGGGCTGGCCGACGGCCTGGAGAAGATCAAGGACAAGCACCGCAGGATCCGCACCGATAAGCTGGACCGCCAGCTGGGTACGCTGGGCGGCGGCAACCACTTCATCGAACTGTGCCTGGACGAGACGGATACGGTGTGGGTGATGCTGCACAGCGGCTCGCGCGGCACCGGCAACCTGATCGGCACCTACTTCATCGAGAAGGCGCGCGAGGAGCTGGCACGGCGCGTGCTGGGCTTCCACCTGCCGGACAAGGACCTGGCGTTCTTCATGGAAGGCGAGCCGCTGTTCGATGACTACGTTGAAGCGGTGTCGTGGGCGCAGGACTACGCGCGGCAGAACCGCGAGGCGATGATGTCGCGCGTGCTGGCCGAGATGCGCCACCGCTTGCCGAAGTTCCAGCTGGCGGCGATGGCGGTGAACTGCCACCACAACTACGTGCAGAAGGAAACGCATCACGGCCAGGAGCTGCTGGTGACACGCAAGGGCGCCGTCAGCGCGCGCGAGGGCGAACTGGGCATCATTCCCGGCAGCATGGGCACGCGCAGCTACATCGTGCGCGGCAAGGGCAACGCGGACAGCTTCCACAGCTGCAGCCACGGTGCCGGCCGGGTGATGAGCCGTGGCGCCGCGCGCCAGCAGATCACGCTGGCCCAGCACCGCGACGCCACCGCGCACGTGGAATGCCGCAAGGACAGCGGCGTGCTGGATGAGTCACCGGCCGCGTACAAGTCGATCGACGATGTGATGGCCGCGCAGCTGGACCTGGTCGAGGTGGTGCACACCCTGCGCCAGGTGCTGTGCGTGAAGGGGTAACCGAGCGGTGCCGGCCTAGGCCGGCACCCACCGGAACACGTTCAGCGCGCCACGCTGTCTTCAGTCACCAGCGCGTGGTGCACGCCGATGCCCGCACGCACGCCCTCGGCAGCAGCCAGGGTGATGTTGCCAACTGTGGTTGCATCGCCGGCGGCGTACACGTTCGGCAGCGAGGTCTGCTTCATCGCATCGACCTCGATCAGCACGCCCAGCGGGCTTTCCACCAGGGTGCAGCCCAGCTGCTGCACCAGCGGCGTCGCCATCGTCTGCGTGGCCGGCACGAACAGCGCGCGTTGCGCGATGCGGCGGCCATCAGCCAACTCCACTTCCAGCCAGGTCGGCTGGTCGCCCTGCACGCCCACCACCGGCGCGGTCTCGATCTGCACGCCGCGCTGCTGCATGGCGGCCCGCTCCTCCTCGGTGATCGGCAGGCCCTGGCTGAAGAAGGTGACATTTCCCCAATCGGCGAACAGCGGCGCCTTGCTGGCGGACATCGGGTGCCCACCAAGCAGACCGATTGCGCCACCACCCACTTCATAGCCATGGCAGTACGGGCAATGCAGCACGGTGCTGCCCCAGCGCTCGGCCAGGCCCGGCAACGCCGGCAACTGGTCGGCAATACCGCTGGCCAGCAGCAGCTTGCGCGCGGCCAGGACCTGGCCATCGGCGGTACGCACTTCCACGCCTTCGGCGCGGGCGGTGGCCTGCACGGCTTCGGCATGCACCCAACGCACTGTGGGGTAGTCCAGCAGCTGCTGTCGCGCGGTCTTCAGCAGCTCGGCGCCACTGGTGCCATCCAGCCCCAGCACGCCATGCGAATGGCTGGCGAAGCGGTTGCGCGGCAATCCGGCGTCGATGACCGTGACCGGGCGGCGGGCGCGGGCGAGGATCAGGCCGGCGGCAATGCCGGCATAGCTGCCGCCAACGATGAGCACATCAGGATTCATGATGACCTTCCAGGGAACGGTGATGGGCGAGATGGCGGGCGAAGTCGGCGCCGAGCTGGTCCAGCGTGGTGGCCTGCAGCCGCTGTTCGAGAAGGCGCTGTGCTTCGCGCGCCCCTTCGAGCAGGGCGCTGTTGACCAGCCGCTGGATAGGGCAGCCGCCGCCGGAATCGCGGGCGCCGACCTGCACCAGCGGTGGTGCGCCCACGGCCAGATAGATGTCATGCAGGGTGATCGTTGCGGGATCGCGTGCCAGCAGGCTGCCACCGCCGTGGCCACGGGTGCTGCGCACCAGGCCGGCCTTGTGCAGCTGTGCCAGCAGGCGACGGATCACCACCGGATGCGTCGGCAGGCACGACGCCAGCTGCTCGGACGTACGCGGGGCAGCGTGGCCCACCAGATGTGCCATCACGTGCAGGGCGTCGGAAAGCGGGCTTGCTGATTTCATGTAACAACAATAGTTACATTTAAACCATCTGTCGAGAGTCCGTATTCGTTCCATATGGACACATTTGTCCTATGAAACATCTCCTTCACATCGCTAAACGGAACGCGAATGTGATCGTTGTCGCACTTCAGACGTGCAGGGCACGGGTCGATACCGCATTGCCCCTTCCCGAGAGTCCCTTCCATGAAAGCGTCTGTCCGTGCTCCGCGCCTGCAGTCCAAGCTGCTCGGCGCGGTTTCTGTTGGTCTGGCCGTGGTCCTGCTGTGCGCACTGGCGGGCCTGGCCTCCGCTTGGTTGAAGCTGTCCACCGAAGTTCCATCCGAAGTCGCGCACAGCCGCGATGCAGAACGCCTGCAACGCGAGTTCCGCGGCCAGGTGCAGGAATGGAAGAACGTATTGCTGCGCGGCCGCGACGATGCGCTGCGCCAGCGCCATCTGGATGCCTTCGACAGCGAGGGCCGCCTGGTCGAGCAGCTGGCCAAGGGCCTGCTGGCCAGCCCGGACGCGCGCACGCGTGAACTGGCGCAGGCCTTCATCGGCCTGCACGCGCAGCTGCAGAAGGACTATCACGCCGCCCTGCAGGCATTTGCGGAGGCCGGCTACGATCCCGCTGCCGGCGACAACCTCGTGCGCGGCAAGGATCGCCCGGTGGCGAGCGCACTGGATACGTTGAGCGCGCACGCCACACAGGTGGCAGAAGCGGCGGTGGCCGCGCGTTCCCAGCAGGCGCGGCAGACGTTGTTGGTGTGCGCGGCGTTGACCGTGCTGGCCGCCGTGCTGTTGCTGATGGGCCTGGCGTGGTGGCTGCGGCGTGCCGTGGTGCAGCCGGTACTGGCGGTGGAAGCCGCTGCACGTGCAGTGGCTGCCGGCGACCTGCAACACGTGGTGCAGGTGCGCAGCCGCGACGAGATCGGCCGCCTCGCGCAGGCCATGCAGGCGGTGCAGTCCACGCTGCGCGGCGTGCTGGATGCACAGGCCACGATGGCGCAGGCGCATGAGGCCGGCACCATCAGCCACCGCATGGACGCCAGCGCCTTCCCCGGCGCGTTCGGCACCATGGTGGCCGACAGCAACACGCTGGTGGATGCGCACATCCAGGTGAAGATGCGCGCGATCGCGATCATGGGGCGTTACGCCGTCGGCGACCTCAGCCAGGACATGGAACGACTGCCTGGCGAAAAGGCCGTGATCACCAACGCGTTGGATACCGCCAAGGCCAATCTCGGCATGATCAACGGCGAGATCCGCCGCCTGGCCGAAGCCGCCGCCGCCGGCGACTTCAGCCAGCGTGGCGACAGCGCGCGCTTCGAGCATGACTTCCGCGTGATGGTCGACGGCCTGAACCGCCTGATGCAGGCCACCGAGCTGAACCTGGGCGAGGTTTCCAGCATGCTGCGCGCGATTGCCGACGGCCGCCTCGGCGCGCGCATGCACGGTGATTTCCAGGGTGTATTCGCGCGCATCGCCGGTGACGCCAACACCACCGCCGCGCAGCTGGCGACCATCGTCACCGACATCAAGCACGCCTCCGGCAACATCCACACCGCCGCCGCGGAGATCGCCGCCGGCAACAATGACCTGTCGCGCCGCACCGAGCAGCAGGCCGCCAACCTGGAGGAGACGGCGGCATCGATGGAGGAGCTGACCTCCACCGTGCGCCAGAACGCCGAACATGCGCGCCAGGCCAACCAGCTCGCGATCGGCGCGCACGCGGTCGCCTCGCAGGGTGGCAGCGTGGTCGGCCAGGTGGTGACGACGATGGGCGCGATCGAAACCTCGTCACGGCAGATCGCCGAGATCATCAGCGTGATCGATGGCATCGCCTTCCAGACCAACATCCTGGCATTGAACGCTGCGGTGGAAGCCGCGCGTGCCGGCGAGCAGGGCCGTGGCTTCGCGGTGGTTGCCAGCGAGGTCCGCACGCTGGCGCAGCGTTCGGCGGCGGCGGCGAAGGAGATCAAGTCGCTGATCGAAGCCTCGGTGGAACAGGTGGGGCACGGTGCACAGCGCGTGCGTGAGGCCGGTGACACCATGGCCGAGATCGTGGCCTCGGTGCAGCGCGTGACCGACATCATGGCCGAGATTTCCGCCGCCTCGCAGGAACAGAGCGCGGGCATCGAGCAGGTCAGCCAGACCGTGATCCAGATGGACGGCACCACCCAGCAGAACGCTGCGCTGGTGGAGGAAGCCAGCGCAGCGGCACGCAGCCTGGAACAACAGGCGAACCGGTTGATCGAGGCGGTGGATGTGTTCGATCTGTCGACCACGGCGGATGCGAAGGGCGGGTTGGCGCGCGCGGCCTGATTGGTCCGGTTGCCGGCCAGCGTCAGATGGGTAGCGCCCGACCGTTGGTCGGGCGATGGCAGGTGCAGTGCGGACCAACGGTCCGCACCCACCCGAATCCGATCAGCGCAGGTAACCGCTCTGCGCCATTGCTTCACCCAGGTAATCCAGGAACGAGCTGATCCGCGCCGACACCGCCGTGTTGCGGTAATACACCGCGTGGATCGGCTGGTACACATCCAGCGTCTGCGCCGCCAGCACCGGCACCAGGGTGCCAGCAGCGCGGTCGCTATCGGTGACGAAGTCGGACAGGCAGGTGATGCCGACACCTTCCACCGCCAGACGGCGCAGTGTCTCGCCACTGGACACGGCGATGTCCGGCCGCACCAGCAGCAGCCCATCCGACTCTCCGGGCAACGGCCAGCGGTTGAGTGACTCCGGCTCGTTGAAGCTGAGCAGCGTGTGCTGGCCCAGTGCGGCGACGCTGGCCGGTTCGCCGTGTGCAGCCAGGTAGGCCGGGCTTGCCACCAGCCGCAGCTGGCACCGCCCCAGCGGCCGCGCATGCAACGTGGAGTCGGCCAGTGGCCCGATCCGGATCGCCAGATCGGTGCGCCGCTCCAGCAGGTCGATGTAGCGGTCGGAGCTGTTCAACTCCAGCTGCACTTCCGGGTAGCGCGCACGATAGCCGCTCACCAGCGGCGCGATCACGTGCAGCACGAACGGCATCGCCGCATCCACGCGCAGGCGCCCTGCCGGGCGCTCGCGGCGTGCCGCCATCTGTTCCTCGGCCGATTCCACCGCATCGATGATCGCCCGGGCATGGCGCAGGAACGCCTCGCCCTCGGCAGTCAGGTGCAGGCGGCGGGTGGTGCGGGTCAGCAGGGTGATCCCCAGCTTGTCCTCCAGCCGCCCCAGCGCACGGCTCACGCCCGAGGGCGTCTGCCCCAGCTGCTCGGCAGCGGCACTGATCGACCCGCTGTCGATCACCGCGAGGAAGGCCTGCATTTCATCGAGAGTGGTCTTCATCCCGCCATTATTGACTGAGCGGCAATAGTGATTGGCGTGAAGACTGGTTTTTCGGCAAAGGTGCACCGCGCACACTGCGCGCCTTCCTTCCCTCCGGAGCCGGCCATGATCCGTGGCATTCCCCTCGCCCTGCTGGCGTTGACCCTCGGTGCCTTCGCCATCGGCACCACCGAGTTCGTCATCGTCGGCCTGATTCCCACCATTGCCGCCGATCTGCAGGTCAGCCTGCCCTCCGCAGGCCTGCTGGTCTCGCTGTATGCCCTCGGGGTGGCCATCGGTGCGCCGGTGCTGACCGCGCTGACCGGCCGCGTGCCGCGCAAGACCCTGCTGGTGGCGCTGATGGTGCTGTTCACGCTTGGCAACGTCATCGCCTTCCTGGCGCCGGGCTACACGTCGCTGATCGCCGCGCGCATCCTCACCGGCCTGGCCCACGGCGTGTTCTTCTCGATCGGTTCGATCATCGCCACCGCGGTGGTGCCGAAGGAGAAGGCCGCCAGTGCCATCGCCATCATGTTCACCGGCCTGACCGTGGCACTGGTGACCGGCGTGCCGCTGGGCACCTTCATCGGCCAGCACCTGGGCTGGCGCGCCACCTTCCTGGCGGTGGCCGGGCTCGGCGTGATCGCACTGCTGGGCGCGCTGCTGTTCGTGCCGCGCAGCGTACCGCAGAGCGCCCCGTCCAGCTTCCGCCAGCAGATGGCGGTGCTGGCCCAGCCGCGCCTGCTGCTCGTCTATGCGATGACCACGCTGGGTTATGGCGGCACCTTCCTGGCCTTCACCTACCTGGCGCCGATCCTGCAGGACGTCACCGGTTTCTCGGCCAACGCGGTCAGCCTGGTGCTGCTGGTGTACGGCGTGTCGGTGGCGATCGGCAACCTGTGGGGCGGCCGCATGGCCGACCGCATGGGCCCGGTGCCCGCGCTGAAGCGCATCTTCGCGCTGCTGGCCATCGTGCTGTTCGCGCTCACCTTCACCGCCTGGAACGCCTGGCTGATGCTGCTGACGGTGCTGGCGCTGGGCGCGGTGGCATTCGGCAACGTACCGGGCCTGCAGGTGTACGTGGTGAAGCAGGCGCAGCGCTATGCGCCGCAGGCCACTGACGTGGCCTCGGGGCTGAACATCGCCGCCTTCAACATCGGCATCGCGCTGGGCGCCTCGCTCGGCGGCCTGGTGGTGGAGAACATCGGCCTGATGCACACGCCGTGGCTGGGCGCGCTGGTGGTGGTGGGCGCGTATGCGCTGACCGTGCTCAGCGGCCGCCTGGACCGTCGTGATGGCATCGATGATCGCGCCGATGGCATCGCCATGGCCGCGCATTGATTCATGCAATGCAGCGTTGCCGGCATGCATACGGCACCTGTCCTACCCTCTTTCCTTTGCGACTCCCTCCCCCTTGGAGCTTCCCATGACCGTTCCCGCTTTTGGCCTTGGTACCTTCCGCCTGAAGGACCAGACCGTGATCGACTCGGTGCGCAATGCACTGGACGTCGGCTACCGCGCCGTTGATACCGCGCAGATCTATGGCAACGAAGCCGAAGTCGGCCAGGCCATCGCCGAGTCCGGCGTGCCGCGTGATGACCTGTACCTCACCACCAAGGTGTGGATCTCCGAGTTCAAGCATGATGCGCTGCTGGCCAGCCTGCGTACCAGCCTGGAAAAGCTGCGCACCGACCGCGTCGATCTGGCGCTGATCCATTGGCCCTCGCCGAACGACAAGGTCGACGTGCCGATGGAGGAGTACCTGACCGCACTGGCCGAGGCCAAGGCACAGGGCCTGACGAAGGAGATCGGCATCTCCAACTTCACCATCGCACAGACCCGCAAGGCGATCGAGATCCTCGGCGCCGATGCGATCGCCACCAACCAGATCGAGATCCATCCGTACCTGCAGAACCGCCTGCTGGTGAAGTTCCTGCAGGACAACGGCATCCACATCACCGCCTACATGAGCCTGGCCTATGGCGAGGTGATCAAGGACCCGGTGATCCAGGCCATTGCCGGCCGCCACCAGGCCACACCCGCGCAGATCGCGCTGGCCTGGGCACTGCAGCAGGGTTACTCGGTCATTCCGTCTTCGACCAAGCGCGAGAACCTGTCGGGCAACCTGGAAGCGGCAGCAATCCGCCTCACCGACGAAGACATGGCGCAGATCGCCAAGCTGGATCGTGGGCACCGCCTGGCCAACCCGGAAGGCATTGCGCCGGCCTGGGATTGAGGCCCCGTTGTTGTAGAGCCGAGCCCACGCTCGGCTGCCGTCTCCCTGGAGCCGAGCATGGCTCGGCTCTACAGACTGGATCCCCGGGGCGCCACCTCGTGCAGCATCCGCAGCACCTCGTGCACATCCAACGGTTTGCACAGGAAGCCGGCGGCGCCCATTGAACGCGCCCTCTCGATGACCTGCAGACGCGTGTCCGCGCTCATCACCAGGATGGGCGGACCGTCCGTTCTGGAGCCGACCGCTTCAAGTACGTCCCAACCGCTGCAACCCGGCATATGAAGGTCCAGCAGCACCACGTCTGGCGCAAGCGACGCCACCGCAGCCTGCGCATCGCGCCCGTCGTGCCGGCAACTCAGTCGATGACCTGCACATTCCATCAGCCGCTCGACCACCTGCCGGTTGGTTTCCACATCCTCGAACAGCAGGCAATGCAGGGATCGTACCGACGCCGCATGTGCCTTGAACACCGCCTCAAGCGAAGGTGATGCTGCCTCGCCGATCACGGCAGGAGCGGTGAAGCACCACTGGAACGAGGCGCCACCCCACGTGCTGCGGCCCACCTCGATCGTCGCGCCCATGGCATCGGAAATCAGTCGCACGATGTAGAGCCCAAGCCCAACCCCCTGCTCGCAACGGGCATCGCCCTCGCTCACCTGGACGAAGGGGGAGAAGATCGCCTCCTGGTCGCTCTCGTCGATACCGCACCCGGAGTCGGAAACGGTCACCCGCACCTGCCATTGCTCACCGATGCGGGAGGCGTGAATGGACACGCGGGTCTCGCCCCCCACCGGGCTGAACTTGATCCCGTTGCAGACAAGATTGCTGATCACCTGTTCGACCCGGCCTGCGTCAACCAGCATCCACACTGCGGGATCGCAGTCCTCCACCGTCAGCAGTACACCTTTCTCCGCAGCAGCCGGTGCGCAGCTTTCCTGCATCGCATCGAGCGCGGACGCCAATGAACAGGGTTGAGGACGAAGCCGCAGCGTTCCACCCTCGATGCTGGCCACATCGAGGACATCATCAATGCGATGCCGCAGCGCTCTTGCCTGCCGGGCCACCATCGCAAACGAACTGCGCTGCGCCGGCGTCGCGGCGTCCATGTCCAGCAACTGGATGCCATTGATGATGGCGTTCAACGGCGTCCTCAGCTCATGGCTCATCGTTCCGATGAACCGCCCCTGGGCCTCGCGCGACGCGACGGCACGGAGCGCAATATCGCGCATGGCCGCAACCATGGAGGCAACCACGGCCGGCAGCAGGATCGTCAGCGCCAGGGCATAGGCCAGGTAGGCAGGTCGCGAGATCCAATAGCCCTCCGGCGCGGCCCACAGCAGGCCCAGCGCCGTTGCGGCGATGGTCGGTGCGATCGCCCTCCGCCCGTAGGCGGCCGTCGCGGCGATCACCAGGAAGGGCAGCGTTGCATTGAGCGTCATCAGAAGAATGAAGGCTGCATCGACCTGCACCGTCACCATCACCAGGCTGAGGAGCAGGCCCACCGCGTCGCGCCATGCCACACCGCGATCCTTATGGAGGTTCACCCATGCGGCCCATGCCACGGACGCAACAAGCAGCGCAATCGACGCAGGCAGCACCTTCGCCGCCTCGTTGGCCAGCACGGGTTGTGGTCCATCCATCCAGAGCCAGCACCACAGCACGGTCAGTGCCTGCAATACCACCCTGGACAGGCTGGCACGTGGTTCCTGCAGCCAGGACAGCAACAGCGCAAGTCGTTTCATTTCCAGTGAGCGGGCCGCCTGAAGCAGTGCATCGGGGCCAGCATCGAGCAGACCAGAGGGTGCATGGGGCATGGCCGGATTCCTTCACCTGTGAGAAACGATGGAACGTTGCAGGAGGCGCTGCGCAGCTACCGCCACGGCTTGGGAGCGGCTTCGTATGTGGTCTGTCGCCGCGCCCGATCGAAGGCACTCACCCAGGTCGTCGCACGCGCTGGCGATCAGCCTGCTGCCCAGCGCCGACGTGATGCTCTTGAGCGCGTGCAGGCGCGCCAGTTCTGCATCCAGATCGCTGCTGGGCGTACTCGCAGACTCCGCCCTCCACCGTGCTATCGCTTCGTCCAACGCAGCAACAAAGGACGGCAGCTCGCATGGTGACACCGCGGCAATCACCTTCAGCATTGAATGCTCGCCAAGCTCAGGGCGATCGGCGCCTGCCGCCTGCGTTCCCGCCATGCCACGTCGATCGATTGCGTGCATCCGTCTCCGCCATATGTCGCATGCGACCTGTTCGTGCATGTCGCTCCCGGCCAAATACGATTTCGTGCAGGGCCATTCGCGACAACGCATCTTCCCGATTCGCTACTGCATCCGCTCATGAATGAGAGCGAACAAACCCGGAAACCGCTCGGAAAAAACGTATCCCAGCCCTAATCCAAGCCATACGCCGCCGAGAATGACGCCCGCTCTTGCGGAGGGTGACAGTCGCTTCAGATCCATGGCATCCAGCATCCACACAACGAAGGCCCCGCGCCATCGGAATTCATTCAAACTTTCCTGAGGTGCACTGTGCTGGCGTTTACCCTTCTTCTTCTGCTGGCATGTGCTGCACTGATCGCCACACGCCGATTCCGCACCGCGGCACTCCTGTCGGTGCTGCCCCTGATGGCCTTGTCCAGCGCAACGGGCCCGATAACGCAATGGATGCTCGACCGGGCCCAGGCCAGCGCTGCATTCACGACACCTGCAGATCGGCCGAAGACAACGATCGTGCTGCTGGGCGGTGGCATCGAGCACCATGCCGAGGGCTCCAGCCCGGGTCTGGTGGGGTACAGCCGATTGCTGGTTACGGCGCAGCGCTATCTGCTCTGCCAGCAGAAGCACGAGACCTGCAGGGTGATCGTGAGCGGAGGTGCCTCACGAAACCGTAAGACCAGCGAGGCCAACGTCTACGCGCGCGAGCTGGCCCGTCTGGGTGTGCCGATGGATCGCATCGAGCAGGAGGATGCCAGCGCCAACACCTGGGAGAACGCCCGGAACAGCAGCGCGATGCTCCGCCACGATCCATCGCGCGTGGTAATCGTGACCTCGGGTCTTCACCTCAGGCGAAGCCTGCTCTATTTCCAGCATTTCGGCGTGATTGCCGAAGGCCTGCCCAGCGACCGGCTACGCGCTACGCCCGGATGGCTTCCCTCGACCTTCAACCTGCTGCTGGCCGAGGTGATGTTGCACGAACGCATCGGCGTGCTTCGTTACCACGCCTACAACAGACTGGGGTGGAACGAACCGCCGATGCCACCGATCCCCTTCAATCCACAGACAGCCACCCACGCATCGCCGCACTGACCTCGTCCGGCTTTTCCATCGGGGCCAGGTGACCGCAATCGGGCACCACCACCAGCTGCGAATGCGGCACCAACGCATGCATTTCCTCGCTCACCGCCAGCGGCGTGATGCGGTCGTTGGCCCCGCAGACGATCAACAGCGGATCGCGGTAACCCGCCAGCACGTCATGGCCGTCGCGCCGCTCCAGCGCACTCTGGCGCAGGAATACCTCCGCCCCCAGGCGGGCGGTCATGTCGCGCACGCGCTGCACCAGCACGTAGTCGTCCAGCCGCGAGGCGTCGATGTAGCTGCGCATCAGCGCATCGCCGAAGCCGTGGAACCTGCCCGGCAGGCGCGCGCTGGCGCGCTGGCTGCGGCGTTGTTCGGCACGTTCCGGTGAATCGGCGTGGATCGAGGTATCGATCAGCGCCAGCTGCAGCACGCGCTCCGGCGCAATGCGCAGGATCTGCTGGGCAACGAAGCCGCCCAGTGAGAAACCAGCCAGCGCAAAGCGCTCCGGTGCCTGTGCGAGCACGTCCTCGGCCACCGCCTGCAGGGTCTCGCCGCGGGTCTGGTCGCCTACGGTGCAATCGGCAATGTCGGCCAGGTCGGCCAACTGCGCGCGCCACAGCTCGGCATCGTTGAGCAGGCCGGGCAGCAGCAACAGGGGGATACGGTCGGTCATGGGGATATTGTCGCGCCGGCGGGGTGACGGCACCATGCCGCAACGGGTGATTGCACTGTAGAGTCGAGCAAGCTCGACTCTACGACACGGACGCGACCATGGCAGACCCCTACAACAGCAGCCCCACGTCCCCGCCCGCGCTGCGTTTCGACGATGCGCTGGTCACCACCGCCTTCGAGCTGCCCGGCCATCGCGTGGTGCGCAACCTCGGCGTGGTACGCGGCATCACCGTGCGCTCGCGCTCGATCGTCGGCAATTTCCTCGGCGGCATCCAGACCCTGTTCGGCGGCAACATCACCATCTACACCGAACTGTGCGAACAGGCCCGCGAGGAAACCTACCGCGACATGGTCAAGCACGCGCGGCAGCTGGGCGCCAACGCGATCATCGGCATGCGCTACGACGCCACCGATGTGATGACCGGGCTGACCGAGGTGCTGTGCTATGGCACGGCAGTGGTGGTGGAGCCGGTGCTTTGATACTGTAGAGCCGAGTCCATGCTCGGCTCAGGCGCGCCCGTGCGATGCAAGGCAGCCGAGCGTGGGCTCGGCTCTACAACGGGGTTTCGGGCACCTCAACCTGCTGCACCGGCAGGGTCACCACCATCACCGTCGGGTCGTCCGGATCGAGTTTGGTCTTGAAGCCCAGGCTCTGGCACATCGCCAGCATGGTGCTGTTCTCGCGCAGCACCTGGCCTTCCACCACGTCCAGGCCCAGCCACTTGGCGTACTCGATCATGATCGCCATCAGCCGCCAGCCGATGCCGTGGCCCTTCAGGTCCGAGCGGATCAGGATGCCGTATTCGCCACGGTGGTAATCGGCATCGGCGTGCAGGCGCACCGCGCCAAGCATTTCGCCGCTGCGTGGCTCGATCGCCACCAGTGCGATCGAGCGCGCATAGTCCAGCTGGGTCAGGCGCGCGATGAACTCGTGGCTGAAATGCTTCACCGACTGGAAGAAGCGCAGGCGCAGGTCCTCGTCGCTGACACGGGCGAAGAATGCGCGGAACAGCGCATCGTCTTCCGGACGCACCGGACGCACGAAGGCGCGGCCGCCATCGGACAGTTCGATGGTGCGCTCCCACTCCTTCGGGTACGGGAACACCGAGAAGCGCGGATGACCGCGGCCCTTGTGCAGAATGCGCGACGGCGCCACCGCCACGCGTGCGTCGAGGGCAAGAATGCCCTTGCTGTCGACCAGCAGCGGGTTGATGTCCAGCGTACGCACTTCGGGAATGTCCGCGGCCAGCTGTGCCAGCTTGACCAGCGCCAGCGCCAGTGCGCGCTCGTCGGCGGCGGGCACATCGCCATAGGCCTTGAGGATGCGCGAAGCCCGGGTCTGGCCGATCAACTCATGGGCCAGGCGTAGATCCAGCGGGGGCAGCGCCAGCGCCTTGTCGTTGATCACTTCGACCGCGGTGCCGCCGCGGCCGACCACGATCACCGGGCCGAACGTCGCGTCATCGGCAATACCGACAATGATCTCGCGTGCCTTCGGGCGGACGATGGTCGGCTGTACCAGCAGGCCATCGATGCGGGCATCCGGCCGCAGCTGGCGTGCGCGCGACAGGATCGCGTTGGCCGCGCTCTGCACCGCCGGCAACGTGGACAGGTTCAGGCGCACGCCGTCCACTTCCGACTTGTGCGGGATGTCCGGTGACAGGATCTTCAGTGCGACCGTGGCACCGCGTTCCAGCAGCGGCTGCGCCAGGTCCATCGCCTCGTGCGCATCGCGCGCATGCATCACCGGTGCGGACGGAATGCCGTAGGCCTTGAGCAGTTCATGGGTGGCGAGCGGGTCCAGCCACTGCTGGCCGTTGGCCAGCGCGGCATCGACCAGCGCGCGTGCAGCCGCCGCGTCGACATTGAAGTCCTGCGGCAGGCTGGGTGGCGTTTCCATCAGGGCGTTCTGCGCTTCGCGGTAACGCACCAGATGCTGGAAGCCACGTACTGCCTCCGCCTCGGTCGGATAGGTCGGCACCCGCGCCGCGTTGAGCGTGGCAGTGGCCTGGTCATCGTTGCCCAGCCACACCGCGAACACCGGCTTGTCGCGATGATGGCGCGGACGCAGGCCGAGCGTGCGGGTGAGCGCCTGCGCAGCGTCTGCGGACGAGGTGAATGCGGTCGGCACGTTGACCACCATCACCGCGTCGTTCTCGTTGTCGGCCAGCAGCGCTTCGATGGCCGCGGCATAGCGGTCACCATCGGCGTCGACCACGATGTCGACCGGATTGCTGCGCGACCAGCCCTGCGGCAGCACGGCGTCCAGCTTTTCGACCGTGGTGTCGGACAGGTTGGCCAGGGTGCCACGCAATGCGATCAGCTGGTCCACGGCGAGGCGACCGACGCCGCCGCCGTTGCTGAGAATCGCCAGGCGACGGCCCGGGAAGGTGCCCAACCGCCCCAGCGATTCGGCAGCAGTGAACAGTTCGTCCAGCGCGCCCACGCGCAGCAGGCCGGCACGGTTGAACGCGGCGCCGTACACGTCGTCGGCGCGGGCCAGTGCCTGCACATGGGTATCGCGGCTGCCCGGCTGCACGCGCTCGGCGCGGCCGGACTTCACCACCACCACCGGCTTGGCGCGGGCGGCGGCACGCGCAGCCGACATGAACTTGCGCGCGTCCTTGATCTGCTCGACATAGAGCAGGATGGCGCGGGTGCGGTAGTCGGTGGCGAAGTAGTCGAGCAGGTCGCCGAAGTCGACGTCCATCGTGTCGCCCAGCGAGACCACCGCGGAGAAGCCGACCGAGCGCGCTACGCCCCACTCCACCAGCGCGGCGGCGATCGCCGAGGATTCGGAAATCAGGGCGAGGTCGCCTGCCTGCGGGAAATGTGCGGCGATACTGGCATTGAGTCGCGCGTGCGGCGCGATCACGCCCAGGCAGTGCGGCCCGAGGATGCGCAGGCCATGCTTGCGCGCCACCGTTTCCGCCTGTTCCGACAACGAGCCCGGGCCTTCGCCCAGGTGCGCAGTGAGGATGATCGCCGCCTGCACGCCGCGCTCGGCGGCGGTACGCACCACCTGCGGCACGATCGCCGCCGGTGCGGTGATCACCACCAGGTCGGGCACCCAGTCCAGGTCCTTCAGCCGCTTGATCGTGCGGATGCCATCGATCTCGGCATGCCGCGGGTTGATCCACGCCACCTTGCCGGGGAAGCCGGTGCCGCGCAGATTGCGCATCACCGCACGGCCGGCCGAACGCTCACGCGGGCTGCCGCCGATCACCGCGACCGACTGCGGACGGAACACAGACTGCAGGTGGTAGGTACTCATGCGCCTACGGTACCCAAAAAAGGGGACGGAGGGGATTAAGTCGTTTGTGCCACAAACGACTTAATCCCCTCCGTCCCCTTTTTTTTGTTACAACAGCGTGCCGTGCAGGATCATCGCGGCAATGCTGAAATAGATCACCAGGCCGGTGACATCCACCAGGGTGGCCACGAACGGGGCCGAGGCGCTGGCCGGGTCGAAGCCGAACCGCTTCAGGATGAAGGGCAGCATCGAGCCGGACAGCGAACCGAAGGTGACGATGCCGACCAGCGCGGCGCCGATGGTGATCGCCAGCAGGATCCAGTGCTCGCCGTAGTCATGCAGGCCGCCCAGCTGCCAGATCACGATGCGCACGATCGCCAGGCAGCCGAGGATGGCACCCAGCACCATGCCGGTCGGGATCTCGCGGATGGCCACCTTCCACCAGTCGCGCAGGCGCAGTTCACGCAGCGCCAGGCTGCGGATCAGCAGCGAGGTGGCCTGCGAGCCGGAGTTGCCGCCGGAACTCATGATCAGCGGAATGAACAGGGTCAGCACCACCGCGCGTGCCAGTTCGTCCTCGTAGTGCTGCATCGCGCTGGCGGTCAGCATCTCGCCCAGGAACAGCACGCTCAGCCAGCCGGCGCGCTTGCGCAGCATCTCGAAGAAGCCGATCTGCATGTACGGCTTGTCCAGCGCTTCCATGCCACCGAACTTATGCGCGTCTTCGGTGGATTCCTCGATCAGTGCATCGAGCACGTCGTCCACGGTGACGATGCCGAGCATCTGCAGCTGCGCATCGACCACCGGAATCGCCAGCAGGTCGTGGCGGCGGATCAGCCGCGCCACTTCTTCCTGGTCCATCAGCGCATCCACCGTCACCGGCGGATTGACCTGGGCCACGTCCAGGATCGACTCCTCCGGCAGGCCGGTGATCAGCCGGCGCATGGTCACCACCTGCTGCAGCTGCTGGCTGGCCGGGTCGAGCACGTAGATGGCGTACACGGTCTCGCGGGTGCGCTCGACCTGGCGGATGTGCTGCAGGGTCTGCGCCACGGTCCAGCTGGCGGGTACCGCCACGTACTCGGTGGTCATCAGCGCGCCGGCGGTGTTGGGCGGGTAGCTGAGCAGCTTCTGGATGGCCTGGCGGGCGTCGGTGCCCAGCAGCGGGATCAGCCGCGCGCGCTCTTCCTCGTCCAGCTCGTGGACGATGTCGGTGGCACGGTCATCGGCCATCAGCCCAAGCAGGGCGGCGGCGCGGGCCGGCGGCAGCGCGGCTACCAGTTCGCCGCTGCGGTGCAGTTCCGGTGCCTCCAGCATCTTCACCGCACGCGGCAACGGCAGCGCGGCCAGCGTTTCCGCAGCGCGCACGAGTTCCAGCGTGTTGAGGAATTCCACCGCATCGGCGGTGTTGTAGTTCGCCAATGGTGCGGCCAGTGCGGCGGCATCGGCCACCGGGCGCAGCAATTGCTTCTGGTTCATCGGGTTTGCCTTGTGGGGGTGCGACCTCGCGCAACGCCAACGCAGGCAAACCGTCCCGATGTCAGGCGGTGGCCATCGCTGGCGTCGAACGAGGTCGACTTCTACTGTCGCTGGACATGGGTTGGGGACTCCGGGATGCGTGTGCCGGCGGACGCGCCGCCAGCGGCGGGCAGTCTGGACCCGTGGGCCATGCAGGTCAACCCGGCCGCTGTGCGCAGGGCGCCTGCCCGGCAGGTTGTTCTCGTGCATACACAGGCCGGCGCGCATAATGACGCGGTGGTACTCGCCACCCCTTCCCCCACCCGAATGGACGCACAGCGGGCTCCGCCGATGACCAGGTATTCCCATGCATAGCGGTGGTCTGGAACTGGCCCTGGTGCTGCTGCTGGCGGCGGTCATCGCCGTGCCGGTGTTCAAGAAGTTCGGCTTCGGCGCGGTGCTGGGCTACCTGACCGCCGGTGTGGTGCTGGGCCCGGACGGGCTGGGCTTCGTGCAGGACGCCGACCGCATCCTCGGTGCCGCCGAGATCGGCGTGGTGATGCTGCTGTTCGTGATCGGCCTGGAGCTGTCGCCGGCACGCCTGAAGGTGATGCGGCGCTCGGTGTTCGGCGCCGGCACGGCACAGGTGGCGTTGTCCGGGCTGGTGCTGGGCGGCCTGCTGCTGCTTGACCATTTCCAATGGAAAAGCGCGCTGGTGGTGGGCGTGGCGCTGGCGTTGTCATCCACCGCGGTGGGCCTGCAGCTGCTGTCCGAGCACAAGGCGATCAACAGCGACCATGGCCGGCTCGGGTTCGCCATCCTGCTGTTCCAGGACCTGATCGCGATTCCGCTGCTGGCGGCCATCCCGCTGCTGGGCGGGGTGAAGAACGAGACCCTGCGCTGGGAAGACGCCGCCGTGGCCCTCGGTGCGCTGGCCGTGGTGATCCTGTGCGGGCGACCGGTGCTGCGCAAGGTGTTCAGCATCATCGCGCGCACCCGCAGCCCGGAAGTATTCACCGCCACGGCACTGCTGGTGGTGCTGGGCACCGCCTGGTTCATGCAGGAAGCCGGCCTCAGCCCCAGCCTGGGCGCGTTCCTGGCCGGCGTGCTGCTGTCCGATTCGGAGTTCCGGCACGAGTTGGAAGCGCAGATCGAGCCGTTCAAGGGGCTGCTGCTGGGCCTGTTCTTCATCGCGGTGGGGATGGGCATCGATCTGGACCGCATCGCGGCCGAGCCGTGGCTGATCGCTGCCGGCGTGGCGATCCTGCTGGTGGTCAAGTTCAGCCTGCTCTACGTGATCGGGCGTATCGCCAAACTCAGTTCGCGACAGTCGCTGCTGCTGGGCAGCGTGCTGTGGCTGGGCGGCGAGTTCGCCTTCGTGGTGTTCAACGAAGCGCAGCGCGCACACCTGCTGGGCAACGCCAACCATGACCGCCTGGTGGCCATCGTCGGCCTGTCGATGGCGATCACGCCACTGCTGATGATTGCGCTGCTCAAGCTGCTCGGCCAGGAGAAGGCCGCACCGCGCCAGGCCGCCGAGGCCGACAAGGTGGCGCCGGACAATCGGCCGAAGGTGCTGATCGCCGGCATGGGCCGTTTCGGCCAGGTGATCGCGCGCCTGCTGACCGCGCAGAAGGTGCCGTTCGTCGCGCTGGAAGCGAACCCGGACACCGTGGCCGACCTGCGCCGCTTCGGCAACCAGCTCTACTACGGCGACCCGACCCGGCCGGAGATGCTGCGTGCGGCGGGCGGTGAGCACATTGATGTGTTCGTGATCACTGTGGACGACCCGGAGACCAACCTGCGCGCGGTGCGCATGGTGCGTCGGCTGTACCCGGACGCGACGGTGCTGGCGCGTGCACGCAACCGCCAGCATGCGTGGCGCCTGATGGACATGTCGGCCGAGCCGTTCCGCGAAGTGTTCGGCACCAGCCTGGAGATGAGCGGCCGCGTGCTGACCGCGCTGGGCGTGGCACCGGACGTTGCCGAACGCCATGTGCAGCGCTTCCGCGAGCACGACGAACAGCTGCTGCGCGACCAGTATCTGGTGTACGACGACGAGGCGGCGGTGATCCAGACCTCGCGCGATGCACGCAACGACCTGATGCATCTGTTCGAGGCCGACGCGGAAAGCGACGGCAAGTAGGGGGCCGACCAACGGTCGGCACCCACCACAGATTGCGGTTGCCGGCCAGCGGCCGGCACGACCCTTTTCCAGGAATCAGCCGTTGTCGCGCAGGAACCGCGCCATCGACGAAACGCCCGGCACGCGCGGTTCGAACTCACCGGCCACGTCGATGAAGCCACGCATCACCGCGATCTCGCGCGGGCTGCGGTTGAGGCTGTCGCGCACTTCCGGATCGGCACCGGCACGCAGCAGGCGCTGCACCAGCAGCGGCAGGCCATGCAGCGCGGCCAGGTGCAGCGGGCCGAAACCGCGCGGATCGCGCACGTCCAGGCTGACGTCTTCATCCAGCAGGCGCTCCACCGCCGCCATCACCACCTGCTCGTCGCAGGCGGTACCCGGCTCGGCACGCGCACCCAGCAACAGCAGCAGCGGCGTCACCGAACCGGCAGCGGCCTGGTCCGGTTCGGCACCGGCCAGCAGCAGGGTGTCGAGCAGGGCCAGCAGGCGCGAGCGGTCGCGGGCACTGAAACCGTACAGTGCGGCGCAGTGCAGCGGGCCCAGCTGTTGCGCATCACCGGCATGCACGTCGGCACCGGCAGTGAGCAGGCGCGCGACGATGTCCGGCAGGCCCAGCGCCGAGGCCAGCATCAGCACGGTCACGCCACCCGGCAGGCGGTGTTCCAGCTTGGCGCCGGCGTCGAGCAGGGCCGAGACGATATCCACCTGGCGCATGCTGACCGCCGCCGACAGCGGCGTGGCACCACTGGCCGCAGCGTGCTGCGGATCGGCGCCACGCGCCAGCAGCAGGTCGGTCACCGCCAGATGGCCACCACCGGCGGCGCGCAGCAGCGCGGTGCAGCCCTGCGCATCGACCGCGTCGACGGCGAAGCCCAGATCGATCAGGCGGCGCACCGCATCCACGTCACCAGCCATCGCGGCGGCCGGAAGATCGGCCTCGCGCAGGGTGCGGCGCGGCAACGGCCATACCCGCCAGTCCAGCCAGTCGGCCAGATCGCGGCGACCAATCGACAGCGCCACGCCCAGCGGCGTCTGGCCGTCGGCGGCACGGGCTTCCGGCGAGGCACCGTGCTGCACCAGCAGCTTCAGCGCGCCTTCGCGGGCCAATGCGGTGGCCAGATGCAATGCGGTCATGCCATGGCTGTCGCGCGCTTCGCGATCGACACCGGCCTTGAGCAGGGCCTGCTGCAGGCGCAGCCAGCCCAGGCGCACCGCCAGCGACAGCGGCGGATCACCGGCCGGCGAGGCGGCGAACGGATCGGCGCCACGTTCCAGCAGTTCCAGTGCCAGCTGTTCCAGGCCACGGGCGGCCTGGTCGTGCTGCGCACACGCGGCGAGGAAGCGTGCCAGGCCACCGCGTCCGGCCGGCGACAGGCCACGCTGCAGCATGACCTGCAGCGCCGGCACCGCGTCGATGCCGCGCGACAACAGCGCGAACATCGGCGTGTCGGAACAGGCGTCACGCACGTAGGGATCGGCACCGTGGGCCAGCAGCCAATCGACCGCACGCGGCTCCAGCGCCAGTTCCGGATCGAGCAGCAGGCCACCCAGTTCTTCCGGCTGGCACAGCTTGGCCAGCGCGGCCATGCCTTCGGTGTTGCCGAAGCCCAGCGCTTCACGCAGCAGGGTCAACGGCGGACGGTCCGGCAGCAGGCCACTGGCACTGGCGGCTTCGCCGCGCTCGGCCAGGCCATCACTGACCGCGGCCGGCAACGGATAGGAGGGGTCCAGCAGAGCCACGATCGCCCAGCGGCCGGCTTCGGCAGCGTAGTCCACCGCACGGCGACCGACCGGATCGGCGGCATCGGCGGCGATGCCCAGTTCGACCAGGCGCTTGATCAGCAGCGGTGAGACATCCTCGGCCATCGCCGCCAGCTGCACCGCGTTGCGGCCTTCGCCGTCCACCGCGACCAGGTCCGGCTTGTGCGGCAGCAGATGCTCGACCACGGCGGCACGACCGGCACGGGCCGCTTCCAGCCATGGCGTACGGCCCAGCGCATCGCGCGCTTCCAGATTGGCACCGGCGCCGAGCAGCACGCCGATGATCTCCACGTGGCCGGCCAGGGCCGCCTCGTGCAATGCACTGCGGCGCTGGCGATCGCGGGCGTCGGCGCGCGCCTTGTGCTTGAGCAGCAGCTGCACCCCGGCCGGATCGTCATCTTCGGTGGCAGCGGCGGCCAGCAGCACCGGCGTGCCCTCGGCCGGTTCGCTGCGCGCACCGCGTTCGAGCAGGAAGCGGGCCAGGCGCCAGTTGCCGACCTGGCAGGCCACCGCCAGCGGCGACCAGCCCTCGTTGTTCAACGCATCGACTTCGGCGGCGGCATCGCGCAGCAGCGCGGCCACGCCCGGGTCGGAACTGCGCGCGGCATGGTGCAGCGGGGTGTTGCCATCGCTGTCGACGGCACGCGAGTCGGCGCCGTTGGCGAGCAGGGTCATCACCGCTTCGGGGCGGCCGTGCCAGCTGTCGCGGGTGGCGGCCAGCAGCGGGGTCATGCCCCGGTGCGGCGCATTCACATCGACGCCGCGGGCGATCAGTTCGCGCAGCAGGCGCAGGTCCGGCAGCACCGCCGCCAGCACCGCCAGGCTGCGCTGGTCGCGCCAGTTCGGGTCCGGCAGCGCATACGGATCGGCACCGGCCTGCAGCAGCTGCAGGCCCCGGTCGATGCGGCCATGGCGGGCGGCTTCATACAGTGCCGGGGTCAGTTCCTGCGGTGCCATCGCCTCCAGCGGCGCGGTTTCGGCCGCGGCGGCGAACATCGGTTCGTGCTCGTTGCCGGCGGTGGCCAACGGGCTCGCGCGCAGCGACACCAGCGGTGCCGGCGCGACCCGCTGCAGCAGCAGGTGCAGCACTGGAGACAACAGCATCACCGCCAGTGCGGCAGGCCAGCGTGCGCTTTCCGGCAGCAGGCCCGGCCAGGCCGGCAGCACCACCAGCGCGGCCAGCGCGATCACCAGCGCGGCCACGCCGAGGCCACGCCAGGCGGTCAGGTCGCGCCCGGCCAGCGCCTGCCAGTGCTGGGCCAGGCTGCCATCGAGGCGTTCGACATCGTTCCACAGCGGCCAGGTGCGCCAGGCCGCCAGCAGGCCGGCACTGACCAGCACGCTCAGGCCCAGCACCGCCGCAAGGCTGCCGCTGTCACGCAGTGCGGCCAACGGCCAGGCCAGCAGCAGCGCCAGCAACAACGGCGCTGCCGTCCACAACGCCAGCAGCGCCGGCAGGTCCTGGCGCGCGACCACCTTCAGCGGAAGCAGCGCGCGGCTGCGCCGCCACCACGACACACCCAGCGCGAACGCCGGCTGCGCCAGTGCAGCAAGGATGGCGCCTGGAACGCCGCCCACGGCGGCGCCCAGCGCCAGCACGGCGCCCACGGCGAAGGCGACCGACAGGGCGCGCGGACGGGACGTGTCAGTCATAGTGGCGCGGCATCAGGCTGGCCACCGACGGCGGCACCTGCAGGTAGAACCCGCGCTCGCTCATTTCGCTGCGGACCTTTTCCGGATCGGCCTGGGCCAGGCGGCGCTGGGCATCCAGGGCCACGTCCAGGACGAAGGCGAGCGTCCCCAGCGAGGTGAGCAGCGGCGCAGGCAGCGCGCTGAAATCATCGCGACGGGGAACGTAGACGTAGGTGTCCGGCTTGAGTTGGCTTTTATAGACGTAGGCGTGCATGTCCGCGGGACGATAACCCGGGAAGAGCCATGATTGTGTCGGAAAGCCGACACCGGGGAAAGCCGTCAGCCGACGATGACGGCGTGATCGACGGCGTTTCCCCGGCGGGGTTCAGCAATGTGGCGGCGGCGTTCAGCCACGGCCGGCACCACGCAGGCGCTTACTTGACCTTGGCGTAGGTACCCTTCAGCGCGACGCCGGCGAGGATCGCACCGGCGTAGCATTCGTAGTTGGTGCTGCTCTTGAACTCGTTCTTCTTGTAGTAGCTGACGATGTCGACCACGGCGTTGGCGCCGCGCGACTTGGCGCCGTCCTGCAGCGCGCGCAGCGCCGACAGTGCGACCCAGCGGCAGGCCTCGGCATCGCTCTTGTTGGCGGCGTTGGTCTTCTTGTTGGTCACGTCTTCGCCCAGGCGCTGCTGCACGCTGACCGGCTGGCCGGCCAGGTAGAAGCGGACGCTGCCGTCGATGCCGGCGTCCTTGGCAGCCTGCGAACTGACCAGTTCCTGCAGGGACTGCTCCACGCGGGTATCGCGGGCAGAAGCGGTGGAGGCCAGGGCCAGCAGTGCGGTGGCCGTGGCGATCATCAGGGTGCGGCGCATCGGAACATCTCCTTGTCGAGGGTGCGGGTAGGTTGCGGGAACAGCGGCGGTGGGGCGGTGGATCACTCGCGCCAGCGGCGGAACACCAGCGAGGTGTTGATGCCGCCGAAGGCGAAGTTGTTGCTCATCACGTACTCGGCCTGCAGTTCGCGGCCTTGGCCGGTGATGAAGTCGAGCTGGCCACAGCGCGGGTCGACCTCGGCCAGGTTCAGGGTCGGCGCGAACCAGCCAGCACGCATCATCTCGATGCTCATCCAGGCCTCGAACGCACCACAGGCGCCGAGCATGTGGCCGACATAGCTCTTCAGCGAGCTGATCGGCATGCGGCTGCCGAACACCTGCGCGGTGGCCTGGGTCTCGGCGATGTCGCCGTGATCGGTGGCGGTGCCGTGGGCGTTGACGTAGTCGATCTGCGCCGGCTCCAGGCCCGCATCCTCCAGCGCCAGGCGCATGGCCTGGGCCATGGTGTCGGCGCTGGGCTGGGTGACGTGCTGGCCGTCGCTGTTGGTGCCGTAGCCGACCACCTCGGCAAGAATGGTGGCACCGCGTGCCTGCGCGTGCTCCAGGTCTTCCAGGATCAGCGTACAGGCACCCTCGCCCAGCACCAGGCCATCACGGCCAGCATCGAACGGGCGCGGCGTGGTCTGCGGCGCATCGTTGCGCACGCTGGTGGCGAACAGGGTGTCGAATACCGCCGCAGCGGTGGCATCGAGCTGCTCGGCACCGCCGGCCACCATCACCGTCTGCTTGCCGCTGCGGATCGCTTCATAGGCCGCGCCCACGCCCTGGCTGCCCGAGGTGCAGGCGCTGGAGGTGGTGTAGACGCGCCCGGACAAACCGAAGAACACGCCGATGTTGACCGGCGCGGTGTGGCTCATCATCTTCAGGTAGGTGGTGGCACTGATGCCTTCGGTGGTGAATTCGTTGAGCATGCGCCCGAATTCGCCGGTGGCCTCATGGCTGCCCGAGGACGAGCCGTAGGCCACGCCGGTACGGCCGCTGCGCAGTACCGGATGCTCGTGCAGGCCGGCTTCGCGCAGCGCCACCTCGGTGGCGCGCACCGACATGACCGCGACCTTGCCCATCGAGCGGGTGGTCTTGCGGTTGTAGTTCGGCGGCAGCTCGAAGTCCTGCGCCGGCGCGGCCAGCTTGGTGTTCAGGCCGGCATAGACATCCCATTCGGGCATCGTGCGCACGGTATTGCGGCAGCTGCGCAGGTGCGCTTCGATGGTGGGCCAGTCGTGGCCAAGCGGACTGATGGCCGCAGCACCGGTAACCACCACGCGACGATCGGCGGCCATCAGAGCATGCCCCCGTTCACCGAGATCACCTGGCGGGTGATGTAGCCGGCCGGCTCGGACAGCAGGAACGCCACCGTCGCCGCCACTTCGTCGGGGCGGCCGACACGGCCAGCGGGAATCAGCTTGAGCGCGTGTTCGATCACTTCATCGTTGAGCATTTCGGTCTCGATCAGGCCCGGAGCCACGCAGTTGACGGTGATCTGGCGGCTGGCCAGTTCGAGCGCCAGGGCCTTGGTGGCACCGATGATGCCGGCCTTGGCGGCACTGTAGTTGACCTGGCCGCGGTTGCCGGCCAGTCCGGACACCGACGACAGGGTGACGATGCGGCCGGGCTTGCGCCGCCGCACCATCGGCATGATCAGCGGATGCAGCACGTTGTAGAAGCCATCCAGGTTGGTGTGGATGACCTGGTCCCAATCCTCGGCCGACAGTGCCGGGAAAGCACCATCACGGGCGATGCCGGCGTTGCAGACCACGCCGTAGTACGCGCCATGCGCCTCGACATCGGCCTCCAGCGCGGCGCGTGCGGCCTCGCGGTCAGCCACGTCGAACGCCAGCACGCGGGCCTGCTGGCCCAGTGCATGGATCTCGGCCACCACGGCCTGTGCCTCTTCCAGGCGGCTGCGGCAATGCACCACCACGTCGAAGCCATCACGCGCGATGCGCAGCGCGATGGCCCGGCCGATGCCCCGGCTGGCGCCGGTCACCAGCACGCTTCGATTCCCTGTCATGCCTGTCCACTCTCCAGATAGGCCATCGCGTCGGCCGGTTCGAACACCGACACGTTGGCTGTCGCCCATTCGTCCTCACCTGCCAGGATGCGGCAGGCGAACATCCCCAATCCATTGTCACCCAACAGCTCGCAGCGCGCCTGTACGCGCAGCCGCGAACCGGCGGGGAAGCTGCTGCGCGCGCTGCTGTAGCGGCGGCTGCCGAGCAGGAAGCCCAGCTGCGGCGGCTTGCCGCCCGCACGCGCGCGGCAGCCGGCCCAGGCCGCGATGGCCTGCGCCATGTATTCGATGCCGACCCACGCCGGCACTTCGCCGTTCTCCACGAACAGGCCGGCCTCGGGCACCACCAGTTCGGCCTCGAGGGTGTCCTGGTCCCACCGGATGATGCGCTCCAGCAGGCACATGTCCTGGCGGTGCGGCACCACGTCTTCGATCGCGTACAGCGTGTTCATCGGCGCTCCAGTGCCAGCACGGCGTTGCTGCCGCCGAAAGCGAACGAATTACTCAGCACCCGTCGCGGCGGCTGCGCCAGGCGGGTGGCCGGTGCGACCAGCGGCAACACCGGCAGCGCGGGGTCGGCCACGCCGTCCCACCAGTGCGGCGGCAGCTGCTGCTGCGGGTTCTCGGCCAGCAGGATCCAGCACAGCGCGGCCTCGATCGCGCCCGAGGCACCCAGCGTGTGGCCGGTCAGCGGCTTGGTCGAACTGGCTGGCACGCTGTTGCCCAGCACCTGCGAGACCGCCAGGCTTTCCATCGCATCGTTGTGCCCGGTGGCGGTGCCATGCAGGTTCACGTAATCCACTTCGTCGGCGCCCCAGCCTGCGCGCAGCAGCGCCTGCTGCAGCGCGTCGATGGCACCCAGCCCCTGCGGGTCGGGAGCGGACATGTGGTGCGCGTCGGCCGATTCGCCCCACCCCGCCAGGCACACCGGGCCGGGCTCGCGGGTGAGCAGGAACAGCGCGGCGCCTTCGCCGATGTTGATGCCGGCGCGGTGCTGCGAGAACGGGTTGCAGCGTGCCGCCGACACCGATTCCAGCGCGCTGAAGCCAGCCACGGTGAAGCGGCACAGCGAATCGGCACCACCGGCGATCACCGCATCGACGATGCCGGCGCGCAGCATGCGCGCGGCTGACATCAGTGCCTTGGCACTGGACGAACACGCCGTGGACAGGGTCCACGCCGGTCCCTGTGCGCCGCTGCGCTGGCGCACGAACTGCGCAGCGGTGCCCATTTCCTGCTGGGCGTAATCGAAGCCCTGCGGCCACTGGCCCTGTTCGGCGTGGCTGCGCAGGGCCTGCTCGGATTCACCGATGCCCGAGGTGCTGGTGCCCAGCACCACCGCCACGCGCTCGGCACCATGGCGGGCAATCGCCGCGGCCACCGCCGGTGCGATCTGCGCCAGCGCCACGTCCAGCAGGGCGTTGTTGCGCCCGCGCAGGGCCACCGGCAGGTCTTCCAGCGCCGGCAGAGGCGTGCGGACCTCTCCCAGCGCCAGGGTGCGCCCCGGCAGCAGGCTGTCGTTGTCGCTGAGCCCGCCCGGCACATCGGCGAACATCGCCGACGCGACCGCAGTGCGGCCATCGCCGAGCGCGCAGACCACGCCCAGGTCGTTCAGGTAGATCGGTGCACTCATCGGTCCTGTCCGGCCATATCGATCGATTCGATGCGCAGCGCATAGCCTTCGGCACGGTTGTCCAGCTGCACGCTGCCATCGTCCAGGCGCTGCAGCAGCAGCCACACCGTGCCGTCGCGCGACAGGCTGCGCTGCAGGCCGTCGTCGCTGACCTGCCAGTCGGCCGGCAGCGCGGCGGCGATGGCCGCGGTCGGCCACAGCGCGAACTGCAGGTCATCCAGCACACGCTCGGCACGTACCTGCGGCGGCAGCCACGGCGCGCGCTGCTGGGTCAGCTGCTGGCCGTCCCACTGCAGGCGCACGCCGGTCTGGCCCATCGCCTGCACCGCCAGCTGCACCCGCTGCGCGTCGGCCTCCAGCAGCGCGTCGAGGTCGCGCTCATGGCTGCCGAAGCGGAAATGCAGCTGCTGCTGCAGGGCCAGCGGCGCCGGCAGGCTGGCCGGCGACAGGCGCAGCGGCGGCAGTTCCACCTGTGGCTTGGGCATGCGCCCGGCACAGGCGGCCAGCAGCAGGCACAGCAGCAGGGCCGCAGTACGGAAGATCAGGCGCTGCACAATTCCTCCAGCACGCGCATGCGACGGCCGCTTTCGTCGGCCACATACGGGTTGTTGGTGTCCCAGGCGTAGCCGGCCAGGATGGAGCTGATCATGTCGCGCACTTCGGGCTGCTGCTGCGGGTGGTAGATGATCTTCTGGAAGCCGCCTTCGTACCAGCTTTCGACGAAGCGGCGGAAGGTCTTCACGCCGGCGCGCAGCGGGATCGAGAATTCAGCTTCCCAGTCGACGGTTTCACCGGCATAGCGGCGCGCCAGGCATTCGCTGGCCAGCTGCGCGGACTTGAAGGCAATGGTCACACCGGACGAGAACACCGGGTCGAGGAACTCGCCGGCGTTGCCCAGCAGGGCATAGCCGGGCCCCCACAGCGAACGGACGTTGGCCGAGTAGCCGGTGATGCGGCGCACCGGCAGCACCGCCCATTCGGCGTTGGCCAGCAGGCGGGTCAGGTTGGGGTCCTCGCCGACGATGGCCTGCAGCTTCTGCAGGTCGTCACCCTCGTAGCGCTCGAAGAACGACGGCTCGGCGACCACGCCCAGCGAGCAGCAGCCGTTGGAGAACGGGATCGTCCAGTACCAGACGTCGACGTGCTCGGGGTGGGTGGTGATCAGGATCTTGTTGCGATCGAAGTCCGCTTCGGCCGGAATGTTGTCGCGCACGTGGCAGAAGATCGCACCGCGCACCGGGAAGTTGGATGGCGATTCCAGCTGCAGCAGGCGCGGCAGCAGGCGTGCGAAGCCGGAGGCATCGAGGATGAAGTCGGCTTCGATGCGGTATTCGCTGCCATCCGGGCGGCGCACGTTCACCGTGGGCTGTTCACCGGGTTCGACCGACAGCACTTCATCACCAAAACGCAGCGTGGTGCCCATGCGCTCGGCACCGCGTGCCAGCACATTGTCGAAGTCGGCGCGCTGCACCTGGTAGGTGGTGCCCCAGCCTGGCGAGAACTTCTTCCGGAAGTCGAAGGCGGTACGCGCTTCGCCGTGCACGAAAGCGGCGCCGTTCTTGTACTGGAAGCCGGCCTCGACCACATCCTGCAGCAGCCCGGCGGCTTCAATGTATTCCATGCTCTGGGGCAGCAGGCTTTCGCCGATGGAGAAGCGCGGGAACTGCTGACGCTCCAGCATCAGCACCTGGCGGCCCTGCTGGCGCAGCATCGCCGCAGCCACGGAGCCGGCCGGGCCGGCACCGATGATCAGGATCTCAGTACGTTCGACAGCATCCACAGCAGTATTCATCGGTGCGTCCTTGTTGCTCGATCAGGTGGAAAGAAGGAAGTCGGAAGACAGGTTCAGGCTGGCGGCAGCTCATGCGGCGGCGGCCGGAACAACGGCGAGATCAACCAGACCAGGCCGATGCCGAACAGCAGGGTCAGGCCGAACGCGCGCAGCGCCGGGGTCTGCGACAGGCCCAGCAGACCGAACGACAGCCAGGTACTGGCCGCACCCACGCACACCGCCAGCCAGGCGCTGGCATCGCCACGGTGCTCGATCAGGAAGATGCCGTAGTCGATGCCCATGCCCAGCAGCAGCATCAACGCCAGCACATTGAACAGCTGCAGCGGCTGGCCGAACAGGCCCAGCAGGCCCAGGGTCAGCGCGCCGGCGATCAGGGTCGGGGCGAACACGCGCCAGGCCTGGCGGCGGTAGCGCAGCCACAGCGCACCGAACACCAGTGCAATGCCGACCAGCAGCAGCCCACCCATCAGCTTGCGATAGTGGCCGAGCAGCTGCGAGAAATCGGCGGTGCGGTCGACCCAGCGCACGCCCGGCAGGCCCTCGGCCGCGCCACGCAGGGTCGTCAGTGCATCGGCGCGTGACAGGTCATCGACCATCACCACGCTGATCATCTGCCCACCCACCGCACCCACCCAAAGATGGCGGAACGGCTGCGACGCCGGCGAAGCGAGGAAGGCCTCGGCGGTAAGCGGTGCAGCCGCGAACTGCGGTCGCTGCAGCGGTTCACCCACGGCCTCGGACACGGCCGACAGCACGCCGGGTTCCACCTTCGCGGTCAGCGCGGCATCGGCTTGCTGGCGCGCCGGCGACGGCAGCCAATCGCTGATCGCGCGATAGCCACCAATGCGCTTGTCGTTGGCCAGTACACGCAGGCGCTCGGTCAGTGCTTCCTCGCGCTGCAGCAGCTGCGCGGCATCCGCGCCCTGCACCAGGTAGAACTGCGCCGGGCTGGGCATGCCCAGCAGCTGGCTCAGGCGGATCTGCTGCGCCATCAACGCTGGCGGTGATGACTGCAGGCTGCGCAGGTCGTCGTTGCTCTGCAGGCGTGCGATGCCGATTGCAGACAGTGCCAGCGTGATCACCACGAACATCGTCACCGCGCGACGGCCATGCAGGCGCGGGAAGCGCTCCAGCGTGTTGCCCAGCCACTGCGAGAACCGGGTCTGGCGGATCTCGCCACCATCCAGCCACGGGAACCAGAAGATCACCGTGAGGAACGCAGCGGCCAGGCCCACCACCGAGAACAGCGCCATCTGGCGCAGGCCGGGGAACGGGGCCAGGCCCAACGCGAGGTAGGCCAGCGCACTGGTCAGCAGGGCCAGCCACAGGCCCGGCAGCAGATGCCGCAGCAGCTTCCAGCGGCGATCGGCCGGTTCGGCCTGGCGCGAGGCGAACCAGTGAATGCCGTAATCCTCGGCCACACCCACCAGCGACGCACCAAATACCAGGGTCAGCACGTGTACCTTGCCGAACACCAGCACGGTCACCGCCAGCGCCACACCACAACCGATCAGCAGCGAGGCGGCGACCAGCAGGATCGGCCGCAGCGAGCGGAATGCCAGCCACACCAGCAGCAGCACCGCCGCCAGCGAACCCCAACCGATGGTGTTGATTTCCTGATTGGCCTGCACCGCGGCGGCCTCGGCATGCAGCGGCACGCCGGCATGCAGGATTTCCAGCTCCGGCGCTGCGGTCTTGGCCGCCTTTCCGGCCCGCTCCAGCAGGCCATCAAGATGGCGCTCGCCATCGAGCTGGAACGCCGAACCCGGCGTATCGAACTGCAGCGCCGCCCAATGCTTGCCTTCTGCTTCCAGCAGGCCATCATCGCCCAACCGCAGGCCCGAACCCTGCGCCTGCTGCTGCCACCACTGCGGCCACAGCGACAGCGGGTCCTGTCGCCAGTCGGTCAGGCGCGGCGCGCCCATCGGGCCGTACAGTGCAGCCAGCGCCTGCTCGGCCAGTACCCCGGTTTCGCTGTTCTGCAGCTGGTTGCGCTGGCTGGGAGTCAGCAGGCGATCGCGGTACGGCGCGTAGAACGCGCGCGCCTCATCGAACCAGCCTTCGATCGAACCACTGGGCACCAACAAGGCGTGGTCGGCGTCCTTGGCCATGGCCGCCGCAAAGGCCGCCTGCGCGCGCTTGGCGGCCGCGCTGTCCTTGCTGCCGAGCAGCACCACCACCTGCCGCGAACTGCCATCGGCGATGCGCCGGGTGACGTCGCTCAACAGGCGGTCATGCGCATCCTGCGGCAGCAACGCGAGGATGTCGGTGTCGATCCGCGATTGCTGGCTCCACAAATGCCACTGCTGTGCGCCCAGCGCCAGCAGCAGCACCAGCCAGGCGATGCCCAGCCAGTGCCACCAGCGCCGCAGGCGGTCCGGTGCGTTGGATGCCACGGCCTCACTCAAAACGGCGGGCCTCGTCGGCGTTGAGCGTGGCCGGCGTCTCGCTCAACGCGCTGAACTGGATCTGCGTGCGGTCCTTGTTGGCCTCGACGATCTCGACCTGGCGCACGTAGCGATCGCCCTGCAGGGTCAGCGATTCGAAAGCCTTGGCCAGCATCGCCGACTTCGGCGTCAGGCGCAGCCGCCAGCCCTGTCCTTCACGGCTGGCCGCCACGTTGAACTGGCTGGACAGCGCCTGCACGTCGCCACTCATCAGCGCGAACATGATGGCGTTGACCGAACGCATCGCTGGCTGCTGCCGCGCATCGAGCTCAACGCGGGTGCTGCCATCGCGCTGGCGGCTGAGGATGCGGTCGGCGGTGACCACCACCTCGGAGGGGAACGGCTTGAGCGTGGTCCAGATCACGCCGTGCTGGCGTGCGACCACGAACCGGCCCTGCGAACGCAGCGGGTTCTTGAAGCCGCTGACCTGCTTTTCCTGGCTGAACTGGCCACGCAGCACCTCCGGCCGCGCCACCGCCTGGGTAATCGCATCGACAGCGGGGTCGGCAGCCTGCACCCGCGGTACGGCCACCAGCAGCAGCGTGCACAGCAGCACGCTCGAAAGACGGGCAAGCATGGTCACGGCGCAGGCACTCCCAGGCGTTCCCACAGTACCGGCGGGCACTGGTACAGCATTTCCTTGCTGGTCGCGTCCACCGCGACCTGGATGGTCATCGCGCGGGTCAGCACCTGGCCGCTTTCCGCATCGAGGATCTCGTACTCGATCTTCAGCCGGTTCTCCCATTCCACGATGCGCGCGATCACGCGCAGGGCCTGGTTGAACAGCAGCGGGCGCACATATTTCACCCGTGCATCGACCACCGGCCACAGGTAGCCCGATTCGAGCATCTGCGGGTAGTCGTAGTCGTAGCGCCCGAGCAACGCGCAGCGCGCGATCTCGAAGTACTTGAAGTAGTTGCCATGCCAGACCACGTTCATCGGGTCGCAGTCATGGAAGGCGGGGGTCAACGCAATCTCGCCAACCCGTTCAATGGCCTCATTCACCGGCATACAGCTCCCAACGTTGCGCGCGGATCTCCACCAGCAGTTCCCGCAGTTCGCGATCCAGCGCGCGGTCTTCTTCAACCAGGGCGATGCGCTGCCCCAGGTCGGCGTACATGTCGGCCAGACTGCCATGCAGCTGCGCGTTCAGGCCAACCCGTTCGCGCAGCGCCAGGCCCTGGCGGGCGGCGATCAGCATCGCCGCCACCACCTGTTCGGTCAGTTCGATCACCCGCAGGCAGTCGCGCGCGGCGATGGTGCCCATGCTGACCTTGTCCTGGTTGTGGCATTCGGTGGAACGCGAGAACACGCTGGCCGGCATGGTCTGCTTCAGCGCTTCGGCGGTCCACGCCGAAACGCTGATCTGCAGCGCCTTCAGGCCATGGTTGATGGCCGCGCGCGGGCCGGTGGCCGCCGACAGGTTGGCCGGCAGGCCATGGTTGTAGCGGGCATCGACCACCAGTGCCAGCTGCCGGTCGAGCAGATCGGCAACATTGGCCACGGTGTTCTTCAGGGTGTCCATCGCCAGCGCGATGTGGCCGCCGTAGAAGTGGCCGCCATGCAGGATGCGCTCGCCGTCGGCGTCGATCAGCGGGTTGTCGTTGGCACTGTTCAGTTCGGTTTCGATCAGCTGGCGCAGGAACGGCAGGCTGTCTTCCAGCACGCCGATCACATGCGGCGCGCAGCGCAGCGAATAGCGGTCCTGCAGGCGCTGTTCATTGCGCGGCGGGCGCTCGCTGTGCAGGTCGCTGCGCAAGCGCGCGGCGATGCGGCCCTGGCCCGGGTGCGGCTTGGCCGCGAACAGGGTCTCGTCGAAGTGGTGCGCGTTGCCGTCGCTGGCCAGCACGTTGAACGCGGTCAGGCGCGTGGCCATGCGGGCCAGGTAATCGGCGCGCTGCCAGGCCAGGCAGGCCAGGCCGGTCATCACCGCGGTGCCGTTCATGATCGCCAGGCCTTCCTTCGGCCGCAGCTTCAGCGGGGTCATGCCGATCTTCGCCAGCACCTCGGCCGCCGGCTGCACGCGGCCGTCGAACAGCACCTCGCGTTCGCCGCACAGCACTGCCGCCACGTACGACAGCGGGGTCAGGTCGCCACTGGCACCGACCGAGCCTTCGGCCGGAATCATCGGCAGCACGTCGTGCTGCAGCAGCGTGGCCAGGCCTTCCAGCAGCGGCACGCTGACACCGGACATGCCGCGCACCAGCGACGCCAGGCGCGCAGCCAACACCGCACGGGTCTCGACCGGGTCCAGGTAACGACCCAGGCCACAACCATGGTAGGTGTAGAGGTGGTGCGGTAGTTCAGCCACCAGCGCCGGCGGGATGTTCACCGTGCATGAGTCGCCATAGCCGGTGGTCACACCGTAGATCACGCCGTCCTCGCGCAGCAGGCGGTCGAGGAAGTCGGCACCACGCTGGATGTGCGCACGGAATGCCGGCGCGTCGCTCAGTGCGGCCTCGCACTGGCGCTGGGCCAGGGCAACCACGTCTTCGATGGTCAACGGTGCATCGCCAAAGCGGCACACGGGTACGGCGTCAGTCGTCATGCGGAGCCTGATCCCAGAAGGGGAAGAAATTGAACCAGTCCAACGGGGACTGGATGAGCTGGAGTTCCAGCCAGCGCGCGAAGCGCTGTGCCTGTTCGGCCAGTGCCGCATCGCGTGAGCCACGCGGCAGCACGATGCGTTCGGCGAACTGTTCAAACGCCACGCGATAGCCTTCGCCCTGGTGCAGGCAGGCCATGGTGTAGACCGGGCAGCCCAGCGCGGCGGCGAGCACGTAGGCGCCGATCGGGAACGGCGCCCGGTGGCCGAGAAAATCGGCGGTGACGCTGCGACCGCCCTGCACCGGCGTGCGGTCGCCGACGATGGCGACAAAGCCACCGGCGGCCACGCGCTCGGCCAGCATCACCGCCGTGGCCGGGCCCATCTCGGTGACCTGCACCAGTTCCACCGCCGCCAGCGGGTCCAAGCGCTGCAGCAGGCGGTTGAAGCGCTGCGCATGCGCGGTGTGCACCAGCACGGTGATGCGGAACCCCGGCACCTGTTCGGCCAGCACCTGGCACAGTTCCAGGCAGCCGATGTGCGCGGTAAGGATCAGCCCACCTTCGCGGCGCGCGATCTTCTCCAGCACCAGGTCACGATGCAGGTGGATGCGTTCGGCCGGATAGCGCCCGCCCAGGCCGAGGATCTTGTCCAGCATCGTGTCGGCGAAGGCGAAGAAATGGCGCAGGCTGTCACGCCGCGTTGGCGTGCGGCCGAGCACGCCGCTGTGCGCCTGCAGCCGCTGCAGGTACTGCATCGAGGCCTGGCGCCCTACACGGTTGCCCAGCCAGTGGCAGGCCACCACTGGCCACACGCACAGGCGGAACGGCCAGCGCCCGAACCAGCGGTGCACCCAGCACAGGAACAGCACGCCGGCCACCGACGTCGATTCGCCGATGTCGGCCCAGTGCGGGGCACCCTGCGCGGTCGCCATCTCAGTGCTGCCCCCGCAGGCGGCGCCACAGCAGGCGTGGTGCGCGCCAGAGCATGCCGAAGAACAGGCGGGTATGCATGCGGCTGATGCGCACGTTGTCGCGCCACACATCGAAGTGCGACACGCCATCGGCGGGATAGGTCACGCGCGTGGCCAGGTGCTCGACCGGCAGCTGCCGCCAGTACAGGCGCACCATCACCTCGGTATCGAAATCCATGCGGCGGCCGATGGTCTCTTCATCGATCAGGCGCAGCACCGCCGGCAGCGGATACACGCGGAAGCCGCACATGGTGTCGCGCAGGTGCAGCGAAAGCGTGTTGATCCAGACCCAGATGTGGGTCGCGTAGCGCCCGTACAGGCGCGCCTTCGGAACACTGGCGTCGTAGGCCGGAATGCCGCAGATCACCGCCTCGGGATGGGCGCGCGCCGCTTCGATGAAGCGTGGCAGGTCAGCGGTGTCGTGCTGGCCATCGGCATCGATCTGCAGCACGTGGCTGTAGCCACGCGCACCGGCTTCGGCGAAACCGGCCAGCATTGCCCCGCCCTTGCCCTGGTTGATGTCCAGGCGCAGCAGGTCGACGCCCTGGCGCTGTGCCAGCGAGCGCAGTGCATTCGCGCACGCCTCATGCGAGCCATCATCGACCAGCAGGCACGGCAGGCCGGCGGCCTGCACGCCGTCGACCACCGCCGCGATGGCGTGCTCGTGGTCGTAGACGGGGATCACCACCAGTGGCGCGAACGCGGCACTGGCAACGGCCGGATCAGTCCGCATCGGCGAAGACCACCTTGCCGCTGGCATGCACACCGTGGCTGGAGGTGTAGCGGAAGGCCAGCACGTTGCGTGCGGCGTCCCAGTCCAGCTGCAGGGTCAGCTCATCGCCCGGGCGGGCCACATGCTGGAACTTCACCGCATCCATGCGCAGGAACGCTGCCGGCATCGCGAACATCTGGCGGCCAAAACGCACTGCCCAGTCCAGCTGCGCCACGCCGGGCAGGATCGCCGCCTGCGGGAAGTGGCCCTGGAACGGCCGCAGCGCCGGGTCGAGGGTCATGCGCAGGGTGGCGCTGGCGGCGTCGCGGCGGTCCCAGACCGGCACCGGCATCAGTGGCTGGAACAGCGCTGCCAGCGCCGCCTGGGTGACCTTGCCCTGTGCGTTGATCGGCAGCGTCGGCACCAGCCGCCAGCGGCGCGGCCGGGTGACCGCGTCATGTGCCAGCGCCAGGCGCGCGCCCAGGCGCTGGCCCAGCGCGCGGCGCGCGGCGTCACCGCCCTCCAGCAGCGCCAGGTCGGCCGGCACCACCACGGCCGCCAGCTGCTCGCGCTGGCCGGGCAGGACCAGCACGCGCACGTCGTCCACTTCGGCGTCTTCGCGCAGCGCGCGTTCGAGCGCATCCAGCGAAACGCGGCGCTCTTCGATCTTGACGATGCGGTCGGCACGGCCCAGCAGGCGGAAGCGGCCGTCGGCCAAGGCTTCCACGCGGTCCTGGGTGCGCCACCAGTCGAGGGTTTCCAGATGCGCCGAGGCGACGGCCAGGCAGCCATCCTCGATGCGCCACTGCACGCCCGGCAGCGGCTGCCACGGCGGCAGGTCGGCGTCCCAGCGGCGCCAGGCGATACCACCGGTCTCGCTGCTGCCATAGACCTCGGTCGGCGCCACGCCCAGCCACTGCCGCACCTGCCGCGCCGCGTCTTCCGGCAGCGGGCCACCGGAGGAGAACACTGCACGCAGGCGGCCATGCAGGCTGGCCCAGTCGAGTTGCTCGGGCAGGCGCTTGAGGTGAGCCGGGGTCGCCACCAGCACCGTGTCGGTACCGGCCAGCGCGCCCACCAGGTCTTCATGGAAGAACCGGCGTGGATGGATCAGGCGGCCGGCGGCCAGTGGCCACAGCACGCGGAACAGCAGGCCGTAGATGTGCTGGTGGGACACCGTGCCATGTACCTGCACGCCTTCCAGCTGCGCGCCGAACGCGGCCTGCAGCGCATCCACCTCGCGCGCCAGCTGGTCCATGCGCTTGCTGATCGCGCTCGGCTGGCCGGTGCTGCCGGAGGTGAACACGCACAGTTCGCAGGCGCGCTCGTCCAGCGCCTGCAGTTCGTCGTCCAGCGCGGCGTCCAGCGCCGCCAGCGGGCGGTAATCGGCGGACACGTCGCCTGCGAAACCGCTCACCTGCGGCTGCAGCGCCTGCAGCGTGGCCGGCAGGTTGTCGGCGGCCAGGAACACCCGCTTGCCGGCATGCCAGGCGCCGAACAGCGCCGCAGCAAAGGCCACGGCATCGTCGAAATACAGGGCCCAGTCACGGCCTTCGGCGGCCGCAAAGGCCGCGCGCCAGGCCAGCACGCGCTGGCGGAAGCGAGCGTGGTCGATCACCTCGCCATCGCAGACGCCAACATTGCGCTGCGGCCGCGCCTCCAGCAGCAGCCGGTCCAGGGCAATCCACTCAGCCATGCGCGTGCGCCGCCTTCACCCGCCGCCGCACCAGCCACTCACCTGCGAACAACACGCCCATCATCACGTACGCCAACAATCCGTTGTAGAGCATCCAGACCCGGTCCGACGCGTACAGCGCGGTCAGCAGGGCCAGGCTGCCGTTGAGAACGAAGAAGCCACACCACACCTGGGTGACGCGGCGGGTATAGGCCACTGCGAACGCTGGCAGGTCCGGTTCCTGCAGCCGTGCCAGGCGTTCCACCAGCGGCGGGCCGAAACGCAGGCTGGTGCCAAACACCGCCAGCATCACTGCATTGACCAGCGCCGGGTACAGCTTCAGCGGCAGGGCCTGGTTGAGTACCGTGGCCAGCACCGCCAGCAGGCCGGTGCCCACGGCCGCGGCCCACCACAGCGGCTGGCGCGTACTCAGCGCGCGCAGCAGGGCCAGGGTGAACAGCAGCAGCGACAGCCAGCGTGGCTCGAAACGGCCCATCGCCAGGTACACCAGTACCGGGTAGGCCAGCGAGATCGCAGCCACCACGACCGTGCGTGCGCGTGCCATGGTGGAGCCGTCGGCGCTGCGGTCAGGCGGCTGCCTGGTCCGGCAGCAGCCTGTGCACCACATCAACGATGTCCTGCACGGTACGCACGGCCTTGAACGCTTCCGGCTGCAGATTGCGGCCGAGCAGCGGCTTGAGCTGCACGATCAGGTCCACCGCATCGATGCTGTCGATGTCCAGGTCGTCGTACAGGCGGGCCTCGGGCGTGATCCGGGCGGTTTCGATCTCGAAGCTGTCGGTCAGGATGCTGACGATGCGTTCGAACAGTTCATTCTTGGTCATGGCAGGTCCTGGCACCGTTACGACTGGCGGGCGGCGACGAACTCGCCGAGCGCGCGCACGCTGGAGAAATGGCGACGGGTTTCTTCCGAATCGGCCGAGAGGCTCACACCGTACTTCTTCTGCAGCGCCAGGCCCAGCTCCAGCGCGTCGATCGAATCCAGGCCAAGGCCCTCGACGAACAGCGGCGCGGTCGGATCGATGTCCTCCGGCGTGATGTCCTCCAGCGAAAGGGAGGAAATGATCAATTCCTTGATCTCGTGCTCAAGTGCTTGCACGGTTCGGATCTCCAGACAGGTCGAAATAACGAGAAAGGTGCTCGGTGACGCGACGGGCTGCCAAGGCATCCCCCCTTGGCGAGTCGTCTTCGGCCAGAAATGGCGCGATCGGGATATCTTCGCCGATCTGCAGCCGAACGTGAAAGCGACGTGAGGGGACACGATACCACTTCTGCCCCTTGGTCAGCGTTGGCGGGCTGCAGGTGATCCGCACCGGGGTGATGTCCAGGCGGCCGCGCACGGCGATGTTGGCCGCGCCCCGCTGCAGCCGCGGCGGCTGTCCGGGCACGCTGCGGGTGCCCTCCGGGAAGATGACCAGGGTGCCTCCAGCGCGCACTGCGGCCACACAGTCATCGACCAGGCCGGCACCATCGTCATTGGCGATGTAGCCGGCGGCCCGTACCGGACCGCGCATGAACGGGTTGCAGGCCACGGCCCGCTTGACCACGCAGTCGGCGTTGGGAAGCAGCGAGATCAGGCAGACCACGTCGATCAGGGTGGGGTGGTTGGCCAGCACCAGCAGGCCGTCGCGCTGCAGGCGCTCACCGCCCTCGATCTCGTAGGTCATCACCCCCAGCCCGCGCATCAGCCGCAGGTGGCTGGCGAACGCGACCTGGACCACGCGCCGGGCGCGGCGGCGGCGCGCCACCGGGTCACGCATCAGCAGCAGTACCGGCATCACCAGAACGCCGAGCAGCAGCCCGCCCAGGCCAAACGCGACGAAGCTGAGGCCGGTGCCAAACACACGCCAGGCATGGTCGAGGCGGCGCAGCAGCTCAGCCACGGCGGCTCCAGCACCAGCGCTGGCCGTGGGCCACGTGTTCCAGTGCCGGCGCGCCGGACAACAGGAACCGGTGCAGGTCCAGCGCATGCGGCAGCAGGCCGGGCGCAGTGCTGGCCTGGCCGTCGGCCGACTGCCACTGCAGCGACAGCGTCGGCCGGCCCTCTGCCGGAGCGGTCAAACGCCAGCACCACGCAAAGAACGGATCGGGTTCGTCGGCGAACGTCGCGTATATTTCAGGAAGTGGCGACTCGTAGACCACTACCCGTACCTCGCGGGCGCCATCGGCCAGCAGGCCGACGGCCTCCAGGCAGGCCGTCTCCACCGTGGCCTGGCCCGCCGCCAGCGCCAGGTAGTTGCCGCGGTGACCGCGGGCGATCGAATACAGCGCGGCGATCGCGTTGTGCACGGACAGGCCGAATCCGGTCGGCGACAACGGCTGGTCGCCGACCAGCGCGCCCAGCAGGTCCATCGAACGGGCCACGTCGCCGTGGCGGCTGGCGAACACCAGCGGGACGTCACTGTCGGCGCCCTGCCCGTCCTCGCACCAGCACGCGGCCTGGATCGCCATACGACCCAGCCGCTCGATGCGACGGCGCTGCATCGCCGGCACTTCGGCCAGCGCCGGCGTGTCCCCGCCATGCGGCAGGTACGGCGTATCGGCCCAGCCCAGCCACTGGCTGCGCTCACTCAGGCCGGGCGCCCAGGCGGCCCAGTCGACGATGGAAAATTCGATCATTTGGCGATGGTGCTTCAACGGGAGAACGATAGGCACGAGCCATTACGGCGACGCGCGGCGGCCCCCCGTTCCTGCAGCCGTGCGTCCGTCCAGGACGTCGCCGGCTGCCCCCCTGGCCGCCGGAAAGGAGCGCACGCTAGCACGTCCCGCGCGGGGTGTGCAGGTTTCACATTCCCCAACACGGGGCCCGGCAAGCGCAGGCCCCGTCTTCAATCGATCAGTGGTAACCGGTGTCGGCGTGCACCTTGCCGCGGAATACCCGGTACGACCATGCCGTGTAGCCGAGGATGACCGGCAGCAGAATGACCAGCCCGACCAGGGTGAAGCCCAGCGAGGAGGCCGGCGCGGCGGCCTGCCACAGCGTCATCGACGGCGGCAGAAGGTAGGGCCACATGCCCAGCACCAGGCCGAGGAAGCCGAGCACGAACAGGGCCAGGCTGAGCAGGAACGGCGGCAGGTCACGGCGCGGGTGGGTGGCACTGCGCCACAGCGCGGCGGCTACCGCCAGGGTCAGCAGCGGCACCGGCGACAGCCACCAGAAGTTGCCGTCGCTGAACCAGCGATCCATCAACCGCGAATCGAGGAACGGCAGCCAGCTGCTGACCAGGCCCATCGCCGCGATCACCGCCACCACCAGCGGCCGGGTCATCTGCCGCGCCAGCGCCTGCACGCGCCCTTCGGTCTTCAGGATCAGCCAGGTGCTGCCCAGCAGCGCGTAGCCGGCGACCAGCGCAGCGCCGGTCAGCATCGCGAACGGGCTGAACCAAGCGAACGGCCCGCCCTGATAGACACCGTCCACCAGCGGGATGCCCTGCACCAGGGTGCCGAGGATCACGCCTTGGGCGAAGGTCGCCAGCAGCGAACCGAGGCCGAACGCCACGCTCCACAGCCGGCGCGAACGATGCGCCTTGAAGCGGAACTCGAACGCCACGCCGCGGAACACCAGCGCCACCACCAGCAGCAGCACCGGCAGGTACAGCGCCGACAGCAGCACCGCATACGCCTTCGGGAACGCCGCCAGCAGGCCGGCGCCACCGAGCACCAGCCAGGTCTCGTTGCCGTCCCAGATCGGCGCGGCGGTGTTCATCATCAGGTCCAGCTGTTCCTCGTCCTCGGCGAACGGGGCGAGGATGCCGATGCCGAGCACGAAGCCGTCCAGCACCACGTACATCAGCACGCCGAAGCCGATCACCGCGAACCATGCCACCGGCAGCCAGGTCATCAGGTCCATGTCAGCGTTCCTCCAGCGGTTCGTCGGCGGCCGACAGCGGGCGTGCCGGGGTATGGCTGCCGTGGTCCAGCGACGGCCCCTCGGCGTACGGCTGCGGCCCATGGCGCAGGATCTTCACCAGGTACCAGATGCCCCAGCCAAACACGAAGGCATAGCCAACAACGTAGACGCCCAGCGACAGCGCGGTCATCCACGCGCTCTGCGGGCCCACTGCATCAGCGGTGCGCAGCACGCCATACACCACCCACGGCTGGCGCCCCATCTCGGTAACGAACCAACCCGACAGCAGCGCGATGAAGCCACTGGGCAGCATCCAGTTCCAGCCGCGCAGCAGCCACGGCGAATCCAGCAGCTTCTTCCGCCACAACTGGAAGGCCGATACCCAGGCCAGCAACAGCATCAGCGTGCCCAGCCCGACCATGATGCGGAAGGCGAAGAACACCGGCGTCACCGGCGGCCGCTCGCTGGCGGGTACCGAGGTGAGAGGATCGAAGGTACCGTCCAGGCTGTGGGTGAGGATCACGCTGCCCAGCTTCGGGATGGCAACTTCGAAATCGTTGCGCTCTTCCTTCTCGTTCGGCAACGCGAAGACCACCAGCGGCACGCCCTCGCCTTCCTTGGTTTCATGCCAGTGCGCTTCCATCGCCGCGATCTTCATCGGCTGATGCTTGAGCGTGTTCAGGCCATGCATGTCGCCGACGAAGATCTGCACCGGCACGGTCAGTGCTGCGAACCCCACCGCCGCGATCAGCATGCGTCGGCCCGCTTCCACGTGCGTTCCCTTTCGCAGGTACCACGCACCCACGCCACCGATCACGAAACAGGTGGTGATGAACGAGCCCAGCGCCATGTGCGCCAGGCGATAGGGGAACGAGGGGTTGAACACCACTTGCCACCAATCGACTGGATGCACGATGCCGTTGACCATCTCGTAGCCGGCCGGTGTATGCAGCCAGCTGTTGGACGACAGGATCCAGAACGTGGAGAACAGCGTGCCCAGCGCGACCATGCAGGTGGACAGGAAATGCAGGCGCGGCGAGACCCGGCCCCAGCCGAACATCATCACGCCGAGGAAGCTGGCTTCCAGGAAGAACGCGGTCAGCACCTCGTAGGTCAGCAGCGGGCCGATGACCGTGCCAGCCACCTCGCTCAGCCGCGGCCAGTTGGTACCGAACTGGAAGGCCATGACGATGCCGCTGACCACGCCCATGCCGAACGACACCGCGAAGATCTTCTGCCAGAAGAAATACAGCTCGCGCCACACGGGCAACTTCGTGCGCAGCCAGCGCCATTCGATGAAGGCCAGCCAGCTGGCCGTGCCAATGGTGAAGGCGGGGAACAGCACGTGGAAACTGATGACGAATCCGAACTGGATCCGGGACAACAACAACGCGTCCAAGGGACGCCTCCTGCCTGTGACCGGTGGGATACCGGACCACTTTAGGAGGATTTCGTTAAGGTGGGATGCGACCGGGTGACGCGCTGCTTCACTTTGTCGCAGGTAGAGCTGGGCTCACGGGCGAACGAATCAGAACGGCTTCAACAACGCCAATGGCTCCTCCCGCACCGTTCGCCATGCACGGGGCAGCAGGGCGGCAAGACTCGACACCATCACCAGCATGAACGCCATCAACCCTGTCAGCCACGACGATATCGAGCTTCGGTCCTCGGGCGACCAGAACAGGTACAGCGAACACGCGCCCAGCACGGCGCCAGGAATGGTGAAAATGCTGACTTCGAAGATGATCTCCGTGAAGATCACCGATGCGCGCGCACCCAACGTTCGACGGATACCGATGGAGCGCCGCCTACGCTCCAGCCATGCGCCTACCACGCCGGACACGCCGGCCATCAGCACACCCAGGACCACCGCTGCCATGAAAGCGAGCATGGCCGTCGTGAAGCGGTCTGCACGAAGGTAGGCATCGCGATATCCGGCCAACGTGTCAACGCCTGTCGGATTCACGACGCGATAGGGCTGCCGCAGCGCCTCAACGGTGCGGTCAAGCAACACGCGATCCACCTCCGCGTGGGATTCGATCAGGTAATAGCGGCTCGCACCGGTTGGAAAACCGGGAAACAGCGCCCACTGCGAGTCCCGATCGTTTCCACCTGGCGCAGGCCCGACGATGGACGAGAACACACCCACGATCACCCTGCTGCTTCCCGGCCCGAAGTACAGCTGACGACCCACGGCGCTCTCCGAGCCAAACAGATGGACGGCCAATGCCTCGCTGATCAGCACGACCGGCGCGCCGTCGGTCGCCTCATGGTCTGCCGGCAAACGCCCCTTCACCACCTGTGCCCCCAGCATCGTCAACAGGCCTGGGCTGGCGGTTATCACGGGAATGCGATCACAGCCTGCCACGTCGCTGCTGCCAGCCGCCATGGCGTGTGCCATGGCTGCATCACTGGTGCATGCACCGTAATGATGAGCCCTGCCTCCGAACGGAACCGAATCGCTGGCGACCGCCTGCCGGACGCCAGGGAGCTGGATGGCGGAGAGGTCCGATCGCACCAACGAAGGCGCCACCCTCTCTTCGATATCGGAGACCCGGATGACACCGATCGCCTGTGCTCCCTCGATGCCCCGCGTGTTCAATCGTGAGAAACCATCTGCGGCAGACTGCAGGGCAAAGGCGCAGGCCAGGCTGGCCAGTGCGGCCTGTACAAACAGCAGCGACGCGCGGCCCAGGTGGTTGCGGACTTCCTGCATTGAATCCAGCATTTCACGCCGCTCCCTTTGCAAACAACCGCGACAGCGATCCGCTCCGGCAGACTTCCAGCGCGGGGATGAACGCGCACAACAGCGCTGTCGCGAACCCAACCCCGGCTGCCATCAGTACGGACGCGGGGTCCAGCGTAGTGATGGCCGACGGAAGCACCTCCCCTGTCGCCACCAGCCGCATGCCCACCGCATACGCAATGGCCGCCAATGCAGCACTGGCCAATCCCGACGATGCGCATTCCCACATGAGCTGGGCAAAAACATCCCTCCGCCGGGCACCCAGCGCGCGACGTATCGCAAGCTCGCGACGGCGCGCGCCCAGGCTGAATCCCAGCAGCGCGGCTGCATTGACGATGCAGACCACCAGCAGAAGCAGTGCCAGATGAAGCTGTGTCCGGGTGCGTTCAGGGACCAGCCCCTGTCGGTCCAGCCACGCCATCAGCGGCCAGAGCCCGACCTGATCGCTGTCCGGGTCAACCTGCAGATCCCGGGCTTGCGCGTACGCGTTCAGCATCGCGCGGTATCCAGACACGTCATCCACTGTCGGTAACCATGTCCACAGTTGCAGCCAGGACGCCTGCGGGCCAGCAAGGTCCACTCCCTCCCCACCGCCCCAGACCGCCACGCCGTCGACCACGGTCAATCCGTCCGCAATGGCAGTTTCAACCGGTAGATAGATCTGATCGGGTTCCACGAAAGGACGACGGGTCACGTCTCCCTGGAACATCGGCACCGGATGCCAGTCCTCCGCCACGCCGACAACCGTGTATGTGCGCCCGCTCAGCTCCAGCGGATGACCGATGCATCCGGCCGGGCACTCGACCGCTGCGAGTGCCCGTGACAGCACAGCGATCCGACTTCCAGCCTGCCCTTCCTCCGCCGTCCACGATCGCCCTTGCACCAGAGTGATCCCGAGCACGCCGAACACTCCTGACGTTGCGTATCTGGCACGCAGCCGGGCGCTTGATTGCCCCGGTTTCAGCAGGGTCACGGCACCACCGGCCATGGCCGCCTGATTCCAGGCATACCCTTGGTCCAGCAGGGCTTTGGCATCAGGCCAGGTCAACCCCTGCCCAGGATCAGGTGCCGCCGCGTGCTGTGCTCCCGGGCGCACGTCCAGGTGTGGACGGAAGAGCGACCCGCTGCGTCCCGGGACCGGATCGGAGGATGCCTGCAGCACAATGGACAGCATCACCATGGCGGTTCCCACTCCCGCACCGAGCATGAGAGCGACGGCAATGTGCGTCCGGAGGCGCTGCCGAAAGCGCTTAAGCGACAGAGAAACGTAATAGAAGATCATACACCCTCCATGGAGTTGACCCTGTGCCTAGACAGACGCGATCGGCATCCCACGCAGAAGCAGATCCCTGCTTCTCACTGGATCGCCAAGGGTGGCCAGATACGGGCTGAATGCACAGAAAGTGATTGTCGTCCCTTGGACGTAAAATAAGATCTCGCCAATTCTGCTATCGAACGTTTCGCGACATGCAGCTACTAGCGATCTGATAACACCCGCGCCGATCGATACCGCGTCTCGTGGAAATTCCAGGTCAACCGCATCGCCGTGATAGCTGCAGACTACGGGCACACCCTCAGGCCGTTCAACGAAGAAGGGATGCCACTGCTCCTCTCCCTCTTCTACATCCGACGTCCCATCCCACTTGAAGTAGGACCATACGGATTTCTGTACAGGATCCTTGAGATGAGAAGTGTCTGGCATCCTGTGGCCAAAGCCAAACGCGAATGGTGGAACTCTGATGTCCGAAACAAGGCCAGAAATCAGCATCCACTGAACATTCAGCGGAAGAAGTGATTTACTCACCCCGCGAGTACCGATTCCATGCGCCAGTGTTGCGGCACCCACCAGGAGAGAGCCCAGTGCAGCATGTGCCCAATTCTCATGTAGTCCACACTTGCGGAGCTTCATGCCGATATCGCAACGAGAGATATCAAACACCCGGTTGATTACGTAGCCTGCATGCAGCATTGGCTTCCGACCAAGGGGCGCGGCAACGATCGGCGTCGCTTCCCGGATCGTCCACAGGCTGGTCAGCTGATCCAGATGAATCACGGTTACTTCCCTGACGTCGCGCAGAGCGACCGCGACTGCGTCCTGCTCATCCGAGTGAAGAACGACAATGGAATTTTTCATGCCACCGCCTCCGCGACCACAGCGCCTTCAGGAGATCTGTAAACTCTCTTGATTTCACTCTGCATTTCGTCGACCAGTTCCGTGAGCTTTTCTGAAGGCGCTTCTTCCAACACAAAAAGCGTCGATACTCTCCTCTCGATGAAGAACCCCCCATCGATATGCATCAGCCTTCGCCTCACTCTTCTGATTGCTGCATGGTCGAAGTCCACGAAGAATTCCAAGGCACGAGCGAGCAACTGATGAATGGCGTAGTAGACGAACACAGCGTGAACCAGCGAGTGATTGGGAATGAAATTTCCCGACCAGGGGGAGACCGGCCGAACGCGGATTGCGCTGGACATGAACTTCCCGTAGACATCCTCATATGCTGAAAGAAACGAATGCACAGATTCATGCAGGATCGCTTCTGCGCAAAGATCCACCGTCATTTCTTCCCTATGGACATTCAGCACGCGAATGCAGCCCGCGTGAGTTGGCCGATACTCCGATCCAAGGTTGAGCTGGGCTACGCTGTCACCAACGCCAATGGATTTTCTGACAAGAACACGCCTTGTGAATGTTCGAATCAACAAGCCGAGATGCGGAACTGACTCGTCCACCATACGAATGGCCGCTTCAAGCTTGTTCCTTATTACTTGAATCTCGTGCTGTGGGATATCCAATGATGGTTGGCAGAACGTTCCGCTCTCGGGTTCGTACCTCTGCGAAAGCCGGCTGTCCACATCAAGGACAATCACTCCACCAATCCTGGGTCTGTCCATCCTTTCAGCGATGTCGCCCTCACTCGTTGTCACCCAGTCGCCCAGAGCGCTTTCGAGCGGGCTCGCGACAGCAGGCCGCTTCGGCTCGATGGTGTGGGTGCGCTGTTGAGCCGGGCACTCGGCGATAGCCGCAAACCAAAGAGCATCGAGAGTCGAAACCGGCTCACCATGCTGATCTTCATATGCGATGCCCGCCGACTCGTCCAGGAATGCGGATACCCAAGGCGAGGCAAGAAGCCTCCGTCTTCCGGCAGCGTCAAGGCGATGAATTGCACGCTCTATCGCGTCGACCCGGCCCTGAATCCCAGCCCCTTCACCTCGCTTGACTGAAAGCGCAACTCCCAAGCGTTGCCCAGTAATCTCGATCCACGATTTCATCAACGCCACGCACACATCGGCCGTGCGTCCGGGCTCATCTATCGCCCCCTTCAGATCTTCAAAGCACAGCTCCATCAATCGCTCCTTGATGGCGGGCGATCACCTTTACAGCGATCGCCCGTTCTGTCAGATAATGAATTTCCGGACTTCAGGAACTGCGTGCGCGAACCTGAAACTCTCCTTCTGCTGATCTCCGGTGGAGTAGTGTCCGCAATGGGTACCGCCACTCGAGTAGCTCGTGCACTGCGTACCTGCGATTTCATGATCGCCAGGCAGTTCGTGCGTAGACATCCCACTATCGATGCTGATTTCTGGAATCGAGAGGCTCTGAACCAGTGGCGACGCATCCGACTGCGCTGCAGCTGCAATGCCGGACAGGCCAAGCAGTGCTACGAGAGTAGGGGGAAGCAGCACAGACTTGTCGATCTTCGACATGACTCATCTCCGTTGAAGTTGATGGAACGCGAACAGGTCCAAGCCTCCCCGGCTATGACCTGCGTCAGCGATTGCCGACGACCGAGAGTTCCCTAGGACGCACATGAACCTCAATAGCGGAATGGAACTCTGCAACTATCCTCAAGATGGTTGAGAGCTCAGAATCATTGTCGGCAACATCAGCCTACGATTGGCGGCGCGATCACGACTCGTCATGGCGCTAATCACCACATCTTGATGAAGCTCGTGAGTTTCACGAGTCCTCATTCCAGGTCATTGGTCTTGCAGACCACGCAGAATGCGTCTAACGCACCACCACGTCCTGTCAGCGCCAGAAGTACCAGACAGCCCCTGCCACCAACGCCCCCAGCAACACCACCTGCACCACCACATACCCCACGCCACTGTCGCGCGACTCAGCGGCGATGCGCTTCTGCAGCGCCTCGCTCACATCCGGTGTCTGTTCCTGCTGCGCCTGCTCACGCAACGCCTGCGCCAGCGCGCGCTTTTCCGCATCGCGAGGGTCGGTCGGTGGATTCACAGCAGTTCTCCGGCGGTGGCATGCCGCGTCAGTTCCTGCTTCAGGACCTGGCGCGCACGGTGAAGGTGGCTCTTGATGGTACCGCGTGCCAGTCCAGTCACCTGCTCGATCTCGGCCAGATCGAAATCCTCCAGGTAATGCAGGCCGACGATCAGCCGCTGCGGTGCACTCAGCCGTTCCAGCGCCGCGCCAAGATGGCGACCAGCCTGCAGCGCCTCGCTCAGTTCAGCCGGCCCCGGCCCTTCATCGCCAATACCCAGTTCCTCGGGTACTTCCACCGCCACCATCCATTGCGCCTCCAGCCGTCGCCGGCGCAGGTGTTGCAATGCCGTGGTGTAAGCCACCCGTGAAACCCAGGTGCGCAGCGAGGATTCAAAGCGGAACCGGTGCAGCTGGCGGAACACGGCCAGGAAGGTTTCCTGCAGCAGGTCGGCCACCTGATCACGGTCGCCCACCATGCGCCCGATCACATGCGCGCAGGTGCGCTGGTGGGTCTCCACCAGCTTCGCGAAGGCCGCCTGCGAGCCGTCGATGATGGCCCGCACCAAGGCTTGGTCCGCATCCAGCGGTTCGATGGGTGCCGCCGTCGCCGCCGTATCGTGGCGGCGATGGCCCCGCAGTGCCGACAATGCTTCGCCGAGCAGGCTCATCTATGGAGCGCCCCCTGTGCCCATGGCATGGGCCGGCTCAGCCCTTGCGTGCGGCAGGACGGGTGAAGTGCCAGGCCAGCAGCTGGCCGAGGCCGGCACTGCCGACCATCGCGGCGGCGGCGCCGAAGGTCAGTTCGCGTGCACCGATCGCCTCCAGCAGGCCCATTGCCACGGCCAGGCTGACCAGGCTGATGCCCCAGCGCAGCGCGCCCTGGCGGCGGCGTTCTTCTTCCAGTACCGCCAGCGAGCGGATAACTTCCTCCGGCACGTGCGGAGCCACCAGCTTGCTGCGGGCGCGGGCATCGGCAATGGCATGGATCGCGTAGGCGATGCAGATGAAGAGGGTGATCGGGATCAGTTCCTGCATGGTCGGACTCCTGTTCGGTGGATGATGCGGGTTCAGGAGAATGGATGCGCGACCACGGCAACCGGTTGCACCACTTTGCCAATCTCGCTGCCATGACCTGTGGCCCCTGTCCCGGGCCGGGGCGGCTGGTACCCTTGGCCGGTTTCCTCTTCTGGTGCCGTCCGCCCATGTCCCGAGTGCTGCCCCTGTCCCTCCTGCTGTCGGCCGTGCTGGCCGCACCGGCTGCGCATGCCGCGCCGACGCCGATCACCATCGAACAGGCCATGGCCGACCCGGACTGGATCGGTCCGCCGGTCGAGAAGGCCTGGTGGTCGTGGAACAGCCAGCAGGTGGAATACCAGCTCAAGCGTAGCGGCAGCCCGGTGCGCGATACCTTCCGCCAGCCGCTGGCCGGTGGCGTGGCCGCGCAGGTGGCCGATGACCAGCGCGGCACCCTGGACGTGGCCGAGCCGGTCTACGACCGCAGCCGCAGCCGCAGCGCCTTCGTCCGCAATGGCGATGTGTTCGTGCGCGACCTGCGCAGCGGCGCGCTAACCCAGCTGACCCGCAGTAACGAGCGCGCGGGCAACGTGAACTTCGCCGCCGACAACGGCGTGATCTGGCGCGTCGGCCAGAACTGGTTCCACTGGACCGCCGCCAGCGGCGTGCAGCAGGTGGCCAGCCTGAAGGCCGAGAAGGATCCGCGTACGGCACCGAAGGCCGATGTGCTGCGCGACCAGCAGCTGCGCACGCTGGAAACCCTGCGCCGCGACCGTGACCAGCGCGAAGCACTGAAGGACCAGGACCAGCGCTGGCGCCAGGCCGACCCGACCCGCGCACCGGGCCCGGTGTACCTGGGCGCCGACGTGGAGATCGCCGACAGCGTGCTGTCGCCGGACCTGACCCACCTGATCGTGGTGACCAAGCCGAAGGACTTCGATGACGGCCGTGGCGGCAAGATGCCGCTATACGTGACCGAATCGGGCTACGAGGAAACCGAAGACACCCGCACCCGCGTCGGCCGCAACGGCTTCGAACCGCATACCCTGTGGTACGTGGACGTGCGCACCGGCAAGGCCGAGAAGGTTTCGCTGGCTGGCCTGCCGGGCATCGGCACCGATCCGCTGGCCGAGCTGCGCCGCAAGGCCGGCAAGGACGCGCTGAAGGGCGAGCGCAGCCTGCAGGTGATGAGCGACTTCATGGGCGGTGGCATCCGCTGGAGCGCCGACGGCCAGCAAGCTGCGGTGATGCTGCGTGCCAACGACAACAAGGACCGCTGGATCATCAGCGTCAACGCTGCCGACGGCCGCGTGCAGAACCGCCACCGCCTGACCGACAACGCCTGGATCAACTGGGGCTTCAACGATTTCGGCTGGATGGCCGATGGCCGCACGCTGTGGCTGCTGTCGGAGGAATCGGGCTTCTCGCACCTGTACACCCAGGCCGGTACCGCAAAGCCGCAGGCGCTGACCAGCGGCAAGTGGGAAACCTCGGCGCCGGTGCCGTCGGCCGATGGCAAGGGCTTCTACTTCCTGTGCAACCAGCAGGCGCCACATGACTACGAAGTCTGCGCGGTCGACACCGGCAGCCGCCAGGTGCGCGAGCTGACCAGCCTCAACGGCGTGGAAGACTTCTCGCTGTCGCCGGACGGCCAGCAGCTGCTGGTGCGCTACTCCGGCGCCTACCTGCCGCCGCAGCTGGCCGTACTGCCCAGTGCCGGTGGCCAGACACGCGTGCTGACCGACACCCGCACCGCCGACTACAAGGCGCGCCAGTGGATCCAGCCGAAGCTGGTGGCAGTGCCGTCCAAGCATGGTGCCGGCGTGGTCTGGGCCAAGTACTACGAACCGGAAAACAAGGAACCGGGGAAGAAGTACCCGATCGTGATGTTCGTGCACGGCGCCGGCTACCTGCAGAACGTGCACCAGCGCTACCCGGCCTACTTCCGCGAGCAGATGTTCCACAACCTGCTGGTGCAGAAGGGCTACATCGTGCTGGATATGGATTACCGCGGCAGCGAGGGCTACGGCCGCGACTGGCGCACGGCGATCTACCGCAACATGGGCCACCCGGAACTGGAAGACTACAAGGACGGCCTGGACTGGCTGGTCGACACCCAGCAGGGTGACCGCGACCACGCCGGCATCTACGGTGGTTCCTATGGCGGCTTCATGACCTTCATGGCGCTGTTCCGCTCGCCGGGCACCTTCAAGGCCGGCGCCGCGCTGCGCCCGGTGGTGGACTGGCACCAGTACAACCACGGCTACACCAGCAACATCCTCAACACCCCGGACATCGATCCGGAGGCGTACCGCGTGTCCTCGCCGATCGAGTACGCGCAGAACCTGCAGGACAACCTGCTGATCGCCCACGGCATGATGGATGACAACGTGTTCTTCCAGGACTCGGTGAACCTCACCCAGCGCCTGATCGAACTGCACAAGGACAACTGGTCGATCGCACCGTACCCGCTGGAACGCCACGGCTACACCCGTGCCGATTCCTGGCTGGACCAGTACAAGCGCATCCTCAAGCTGTTCGAGCAGAACCTGAAGTGAGCAACGCCGCGGCCACGATCCACATCGTGGCCGCGGTCATCCTGGATGACCGCGGCCAGGCGCTGGTGGTGCGCAAGCAGGGCGCCAGCCGCTTCATCCAGCCGGGCGGCAAGCCCGAACCCGGCGAGGCGCCTCTGCAGGCGCTGGCCCGCGAACTGGATGAAGAAATTGGTGTGAAGCTGCGCGCCGGGACCGCCATCGCGCTGGGCACGTTCGAGGACTGGGCGGTGAATGAGCCTGGCCACCGCGTACAGGCACAGGCCTGGTGGGTGCAGGTGCACGGCACGCCACAGGCGCGCGCCGAGATCGCCGAACTGGCCTGGGTGCCGCTGCAACCACCGCATGGCCTGCCCTTGGCACCGTTGAGCGAACACCATATCCTGCCGGCCGTCGCCACCCGGATGACGGCCCGCTGATTACCCCACTGCTGCCCAGGACATCGGATGTCGCTTCAATCGCCCCAAGGCCGTCCTCCCAGCGCAGTCGCCGCCCAGGATTTCATCCGACCGCTGGGCTTGGCTTCCCTACTGGTCTGCGTAGGATTCATCGTACTCATTGCACTTCAAGCAGTGTTGCTTTGGCAGCTGGCTGACAGTCCGCTCTGGCAGAGAATGATCATGATGGCCACTGAGCAGGGTTTCCCCCACAGCGTGCAGTGGATGCTGAAGGACCCGGTCGCCGCCACATTATGGCTGTCGCTACCCGGCATACCTGCCGTGCTTTCAAGCTGGGGCTTCTACCGGCAGCGTCGCTGGGGACTCTGGAGCTACGTGGCGTTGCTGTGGTTGTCCGCGGTGGCGAATTTCGCAGTCGTCTGGTGGCTGGACAGCATCTTCGCTGACCTCATGACGCATATCGTCGATCCACATACGCTGCGCGAAGCCCAGGTCCAACGAATCCTGGTGTCACTGACCTTGTCCGGAGGCGCCGTGGCCATACTCGTTGCACAGGGCTGGCTGGCCTGGCGCCTGCTGCGGCCGGACATCCGCTCACGTTTCCACTGAGCCCCCCTTTTCCGCACGACAAGGACCGTCGCATGCGCTTGCAGGCTCTTCTCCCCGCACTGCTGCTGTTCGCCGCGCTGCCAGCCGGCGCCGACGCGTTGCAGTGTGGCGAATACCGCAGCGCCGATGGCGGCATGGCGCTGGTGTTCACCACCCCCAGCAGCGGCTACCACCACGATGACGGCAGCGAGCCGCAGCCGCTGTGGGTTGATCGCAGTGCGGCGCAGACACGCCTGGTCATGCTCGACGATGGCGTGGCGGAGCCGATCCGGATCAGTGCCGATGGCCAGCGCATCGAGGACGAGGGCGTCGTGGTCTATACCCTGCGCCAGCCCCGCACCTGCGCCACCGAGCCCAGCGCGACGGACGGCAGCTGCCGCGCCGCCGGCAGCCACTGCATTGCGCAGCTGCCCGCCGCCTCTCCCGGCCAGGCCCAGCGCGCGTGCCGCGAGGGCGTTGGCGCGGGCTGCTCGGCGCTGTTGCGACAACTGCGCGATGGCAATGCCGCAGCCGCTGGTGACACCGGCGCCGCCCTCTTCGAGCGCCCGTCCGCCTGCCGCGAACACACGCCCGAGCATGACCCGCAGGCCTGCGAGGCGCTGACCGGTGATGCGCTGGCCACCGCGATGCAGCGGATGGTTGAACGCCTGCAACAGGAAGACGAAGACGCACTGGATTCACCGCTTCCGGCCGCTGCACGCGATCGTCTGCAGCAGCTGTGCCTGCAGCACCGCAGTGGTCGCTTCTGCGTCGAAGTGGCCGAACAGCAGTTGATCGCGCTGGAACCCGCGTTGGCGGTGCAGGCCCTGCAGGTGGTCTGCGATGCAGGCCGCATCAGTGCCTGCGAACGCATCGCACCGCTGCGCGATCTCGGCACGGACCTGCGCCTCGTCCCGGCCCAGCGGGTGCCGTGCGGCCGCTATCAGGCCGACGGTGGCGTGATCGACAGGCTCGACTTCGGCGATGGCGCGCGTGGCCGTCTGCATGACGGCGCGATCCACCTGCAGCAGAACGGCGAAGCCCTTTTGCTGCGTCAGCTCGGCAATGGCGACCTGCTCGGTATGGATGCGCAGACGGGATATCAGCGTTACCAGCCGGTGCCCGGCACGGCACAATGCACGCCCCCGCGCGAGGGCCGTGGTTCGCCGTAGCGCCTGGAGTTTTCCGTTCGATCGTCAAGGAGACGACATGCATTCACCCGCACCGCGCCGCCGCTGGCTGGCCTGGGCGCTGCTGCTGGCCGCGCCGATGGCCGCCGCACAGTCACCGCAATGCGGCATGTTCAAGGCCGACGAAGGCAGCGGTACGCTGCGCATCAGCTCGCCAAACCGCGGCGAGCAGAAACACTTCGGCAGTGCGCCCTCTCCGGTCGCGTTCCAGCAGATCGACGGAAAGCTGCAACTGGTGAACCTGGAGTACGGCCTGCCCAGCGCGCTGCAGGTGCGCGATCGTGGCCGGACGGTCGAGGTGGATGGCACGGTCTACATCCTGCAGGCCCCTGCACAGTGCGCCGCAGCCGCCGCGCCGGCTGAAGGCAGCTGCCTGGCCGATGCGGCGGCGTGCCTGGACAACCGCCGTGAAGCTAGCCCGACCGCGCTGGAGGCAGGGTGCCGGGAAGGCGTGCCCGGCATGTGCCTGCAACTGGCTGATCGTTGGCACGAGGACGCCAAACCCACGGTCGCGGCCGATCCTGCCCTGGCAAAGGCAGCGCTCGACGCCGCCCTGTCCGGCATCGAACTCCCCGCCGCCTGTGACGACGGTGGCTTCGAACAGGGAACCCCGGCGTGTGCCGCCGCACTCGAGGCCGCCCCCGCAGTGCAGGAGCAGCTGGTCAAGGCGGCGATGACGGCAGCCATGACCGAAGCCGTGGTGACGATGGCAGCGCCGACCGCGCCGGTGATCATTCCGGCCGAGCGGCGCCAGCAGCTGTTGCAGCTGTGCCGCGAGGTATCCCATGGCGGCTTCTGCACCCGCGTGGCTGAACTGTCCTGGGAGGCAGGAGACCACTTGCAGGCGGTGCAGGCCCTGGCTGCGGCCTGCACACCCGGCAACGACACCGCCAGCTGCGAACGCCTGCCTGCGCTGCAGGCGGTGGGTGCATCGTTGCGACCGCAGCCGGCAACGGCCCTGCCCTGTGGCAACTACCGGGCCGACGGCGGCCTGATGGACACGCTGGACTTCGGTGACAACGGCCTGGTCGGCGTTGGCTGGAGCAGCCATCTTCGCGCGCGCGTCGAAGCGGGCGACATCCGCATCCGCCACGACCGGGATGGCGACTTCGTGCTGCGCCCGCTGCCGGGCGGCCAGTTGCTGGGCCTGGATAACTGGACCCGCTTCCAGGTGTTCGTTCCCACCGGGAAGGGCCCGACCCGCTGCAGTGCACCGAAGCAGTTCAAGGTGCTGCCACTGCCGCAGGATTGCCCGCTGGCGCTGGCCAACGAGGACGGTGCCGACGCCTGCTGCGCACAGGGCAAGCTGCAGGGCTGCAACATTCTCGGCAGCCGTCTTGCGCTGTCCGGGCACTGGCTGCAGGCCGTCGAGCACTACACAACGGTCTGCCATGCCGGTGTCCGCGAGGGTTGCGAGAATCTGGTCACCGCACAAGGCAACGGTGCGGAGGTGGACGCGCGTCGAATCCTGGAACAGCTGTGCAAGGCCGACCGCAGCGGCCTGCATGTGGCCTGCGACGTGCTCGAAACCCAGAACTGGGAGCTGATCACGCTGGGCGGTGCCCTGCAGAAGGCGGGTGACGAGGCGGCGGTGGACGACCTTCCGGTACCGCGCAACCCCAACCGCAAGCGCTGAGCCGGCCAGGGCCTGTCCGCAGCTTCGGCCGGGCCCTGCGGTAAAGTACGCGCCATGAACGAATTCGAGCGCGTGCGCGCCTACCTCACCGACCTGCAGGACCGCATCTGTGCGGCGATCGAGGCCGTCGACGGCCAGGCCCGCTTCCAGGAAGACCTGTGGCAGCGGGCCGAGGGCGGTGGCGGGCGCACCCGCGTGCTGCGCGACGGTGCGGTGTTCGAGCAGGCCGGCATCGGCTTCTCCGACGTGGCCGGCAGCCGCCTGCCGCCGTCGGCCTCGGCCAACCGCCCGGAACTGGCCGGCGCCTCCTGGCGCGCCACCGGCGTGTCGCTAGTATTCCACCCGCTCAACCCCTACGTGCCGACCACCCACGCGAATGTGCGCTTCTTCCAGGCGCAGCGCGACGGTGAAGTGGTGGCCAGCTGGTTCGGTGGCGGCTTCGACCTGACGCCGTTCTATCCGTTCGACGAAGACGTGCAGCACTGGCACCGGGTCGCACGCGACCTGTGTGCGCCGTTCGGCGAGGAACGCTATGCCGCGCACAAGCGCTGGTGCGATGAGTATTTCTTCCTGCGCCACCGCAATGAAACGCGTGGCGTTGGCGGCCTGTTCTTCGACGACCTGCACGGCGACTTCGAGCGCGATTTCGATTACCTGCGTGCGGTCGGCGATGGCTTCCTTCAGGCCTACCTGCCGATCGTGCAGCAGCGCAAGGACACCGCGCATGGCGAACGCGAGCGCGAGTTCCAGCTGTACCGTCGCGGCCGCTATGTGGAATTCAACCTGGTCTATGACCGCGGCACGCTGTTCGGTCTGCAGAGCGGTGGCCGCAGCGAGAGCATCCTGATGAGCCTGCCGCCGCGGGTGCGCTGGGAATACGGCTTCAGCCCGGAGGCCGGCAGCGCCGAGGCGCGCCTGGCCGACTACCTGGTGCCGCGCGACTGGCTCTGATCTTCCGGCGCCACGCCTGACGCGTGGTGCCTTCCCCGCCTGCGGTGCGCCCCGCACCGGACAGGCCCTGCCCCACTTCTTTCAAGGATGACCCCATGCCTGCTGCTGTTTCCCTTCGCCCCCGCGCTGCGGGCTGGCGCTCCCTGCTGTTGCTTGCATTGGCCTCGGCCAGCCTGCCGGCCGCTGCGCAGTCGATGGCCTGCGGCACCTACAAGGACAGCAGCGGCAACACCACGCTGACCCTCGAGAGCGAAGGCCACGGCTTCCTGTCCGGCCCCTACCAGGCGACAGAGGAGCTGCGCATCGCCCGCCAGGGGGACGTGCTGGGTACCGGCAACCTGTCCACGGGCCAGCTGGAAAATTGGTACTTCTCGGACAACGACCGCACGATCAGCACGCCCTATCGCGAGTTCACCCGTGAGCACGCCGCCGCCTGCAAGACGATGCCGGAGCCCATCGAAGACGGTTGCGTGATGAACACCTCCGAGTGCCTGGAAGCGCTGCCGGAGGCCGCACCCGTGAAACTGCACGCCTGGTGTGCCGAGGGCGTGGGCGCAGCCTGCATGCGGTTGCTGGAGACCTACCAGCAGCGGGCCAAGGACGCAGCCCCCGCGCCTGCACGAGCCGAGCCGCCGAAACCGGAGATCTGCAAGGAGGATTCCGCATCCTTCAACGCCGAGGGCTGCCGGGCGATCGCCGAGGTGATCGGGCTGGAGATGATCGGCAAGTCCCTGCTCGGGCTGCAGCATGCGGTCGACCCTGCGTTGCCGTCGGCGCAGCTCGATGAGCTGGCCGCACTGTGCCGGCAGCAGCACGGCGAGACCTTCTGCGCCGACGTTGCCGAGGTGCTGTGGAGTGGTGGACGCCTTTCACAGGCCCACGAAGCACTGCAGCTGTCGTGCGCGCAGCGCGCGGACGGCGTGGCCTGCGGCCGCGCCAAGGCACTTGCCGGCCTGGCCACCGCACCGGCCGCTGCACTGGCCCCGGTGCCGGCCACCGCACTGCCCTGTGGCAGCTTTGAAGCCGAATACGGCGTGCTCTCGCAGCTGCGCTTCCTTGATGGCGGCCTGGTTGAGGCCGAGGGTCGCGACCAGCGCATGCGCGCGCGCCTGCAGGACGGCCGTATCTTCATCCGTCGCGATGTCGGCAGCGACTTCGTACTGCAGCCGCTGAAGAACGGAAACCTGGCCAGCGTCGACGGCGGCAACCGCTTCGCCTATTACGAGCGCAAGCCCGCCACAGGCAATGCCACCTGCACGCCGCCGGTGGCCTTCGTGGAGATCCCGCTGCCGCTGGATTGCCCGACCCTGGCCCGCAAGGACGGCGCCCAGGCGTGCTGTGCCGAGGGCAAACTACTCGGCTGCAAGGTGGCCGGCGAAGCGCTGTTCGAGTCCGAAAAATGGGCCGCGTCGCTGCCCTACTTCGAGACGCTGTGCGGCGCGGGTGTGCGCGAAGGGTGCCTGGCATTGGCAGCGGTGTATTCGCACACCGCAGACCCGAAGATCCCGCAAGCCATGGCTGCGATCTGCGCGAAGGATGGCAAAGGCACGCACGTGGCCTGTGATGTGGACGCCACCCGTAACTGGCCGGCGCTTAAGGCCGAAGCCGCGCCCTGAGGCTCATGCACCTGTAGAGCCGAGCCCACGCTCGGCTCCGGACGCAAGGCAGCCGAGCATGGGCTCGGCTCTACAAGGTCAGGTGCTCTTCCTCGGAATGATGGTGATGTGCCCGTTGATCTCCAGCAGGGCCAGCTCGACATCCTCCACGCCCAGGCAGCCCTGCTGGCGCATGGCGGCGTCGAAATCGGCACGCGTGACCTGCTCCCGGCGCAGAACGGCGTCGAACAGGCGCCCATCACGCGCGATCACCACCGGTTCTCCTTCAACCAGGCGCTCGATCCGCCGGCTGCGGGTGCTCACCCAGCCCACCTCGTAGTTGAGCAGGATCAGGGTGGCCGCCAGCAACAGGCCGCCGCCCAGCGAGGTGTCGGTGCCCAGCAGCGCGTTCTGCACCGCGTTGCCCAGCAGGACCACCAGCAGCACGTCGAACGGGGTGATCTGCCCCAGCGGGCGCTTGCCGCTGAGCCGGACCATGCCCAGCACCACGACATAGACCACCACCGCGCGCAGGATGAACTCCCACCACGGCATTGCCAGTGCGAACAGGTCGGGCATGGTCTTCCCCTGCGGAGCGGTGGCCCAGCGTGGCGCAGGCCATGGCGTCTGGCAACGGCGCAAATAAAAAGCCCCGCTGACCAGGGGGAGGTCAACGGGGCCGGGGAACGGGCACTTGGGGAGGAGTCCCCGTTCCGAGATCTGCTCCAGGGGATGGGAGAGATCCACAACAGGCGTTGCGCCTGTCGAGAGTTATAGAAGCACTCCGAACACTAACGGTTCGTGAAGGGGCCCAATTTAATGAACCTCGATCAGGGCAACATTCATGATCGAGTCAGAAACCTCTGACGAATGAACGAATTCACGTCGTTTTCGGCCTGAAACACCCTCAGTGTGCTTCGTCCCAGTTGTTGCCGATGCCGGTATCGACCACCAGCGGCACCCGCAGTTTGGCCGCTTGCGACATGCGCTCCACCACCTGCAAACGCAAGTCTTCAACGAAACTACTTTCGGTTTCGAAGACCAGTTCATCGTGCACCTGCAGGATCATCCGTGCTGGTGCCCCGCTGTCACGCAGCCACCGGTCCACGTCCACCATCGCGCGCTTGATGATGTCGGCGGCGGTGCCCTGCATCGGCGCGTTGATCGCAGCACGCTCGGCACCGGCGCGCAGGCCCTGGTTACGTGCATGAATGTCGTTCAGGTACAGGCGGCGGCCGAACAGGGTCTCCACATAGCCCTGGTCGCGGGCCTGCTGGCGCATCCGCTCCATGAAGTCACGCACGCCCGGGTAGCGGCTGAAGTACAGCGCCACATAGTCCTGTGCCTGGCCACGGTCGATGCCCAGGTTGCGGGCCAGTCCGAAGGCGCTCATGCCGTACATCAGGCCGAAGTTGATCGCCTTGGCGGCACGGCGCTCGTTCGGGGTCACCTCCTCCAGCGTGCGCCCGAACACCTCGGCGGCGGTGGCACGGTGCACGTCGGCGCCCTGCTCGAAGGCACGCACCAGACCCGGGTCCTCGGACAGGTGGGCCATGATCCGCAGCTCGATCTGCGAGTAGTCGGCGGCCAGCAGCTGGAAGCCCTCCGGGGCGATGAACGCGCGGCGGATGCGGCGGCCGTCCTCGGTGCGGATCGGGATGTTCTGCAGGTTGGGGTCCGACGAGGACAGGCGGCCGGTGGCGGCGCCGGACTGGTGGTAGCTGGTATGCACGCGGCCGGTGTCCGGGTTGACCATCTCCGGCAGCTTGTCGGTGTAGGTGCTGCGCAGCTTGGCCAGCCCGCGGTACTCCAGGATCACGCGTGGAAGCTCGTGCTGGTCGGCAATCGCCTCCAGTGCCTCTTCATTGGTGCTGGGCTGGCCCTTCGGGGTCTTCACCACCGCCGGCAGCTTCAGCTCGTCGAACAGCACCGCCTGCAGCTGCTTGGGCGAATCCAGGTTGAAGCTGCGCCCAGCCAGTTCGGTGGCCTTCTGCTGCGCCGCCAGCATGCGCGAGGACAGGTCCTGGCTCTGCCGGCGCAGTTCGTCGGTGTCGACCCGCACGCCGTTGGCTTCGATGCTGGTCAGCACCGGCACCAGCGGCATCTCGATGTCGCGGTACACGCTGTCCAGTGCCGGTTCGGCCAGCAGCTGCGGCTGCAGCGCGCGGTGCAGGCGCAAGGTGATGTCGGCATCCTCGGCCGCATAGCGGCTGGCTTCGTCGATGCCCACCTGCGAGAACGGAATCTGCTTGGCGCCCTTGCCGGCCACGTCCTCGAACTTGATGGTGCTGTAGCCCAGGTAACGCAGGGCCAGCGAATCCATGTCGTGGCGGGTGGCGGTGGAATTGAGCACGAAGCTCTCGAGCATGGTGTCGTCGTGGTAGCCCTGCACGTCCACGCCGTGACGGCGCAGCACGTGCAGGTCGTACTTGCCGTGCTGGCCCAGCTTCTTCTTCGCCGGGTCCTGCAGCATCGGGCGCAGCGCATCCAGCACCTGCTGCATCGGCAGCTGGGCCGGCGCACCCGGGTAATCGTGGCCGACCGGAATGTAGGCGGCCTTGCCCGGCTCGACCGCCAGACTGACGCCGACCAGGCGCGCACGCATCGCGTCCAGCGCATCGGTTTCGGTATCGAAGCTGATCAGGTCCGCCTGCTGCAGGCGCTCGACCCAGGCCTGCAGCTGCTCGGCGGTCAGCACGGTCTCGTATTCACCTGGCGCGGCCAGCGCCGGATCCAGCGTGCCCGCTGCCGGTGCCTCGGCGCTGCCGCGGGCAAAGCCTGCTGCCGTACCGCGCAGGCTCGGCGTTGCTTCGCTGGCGGCCGTCGGCGCCGGCAGCGGTGCACCCAGCTCCTTCAGCGCCTGGGTGAAGCCGTAGCGCGCATACAGCTCGGTCAACTCCGGCACGTCCTGCTCGCGCAGGGCCAGCATGGTCGGGCTGGCGTCCAGCTCCACGTCGGTGCGGATGGTCACCAGCTCGCGGTTCAGCGGCAGCCGCTCCAGCGCCGCCCGCAGGTTCTCGCCGATCTTGCCCTTCATGGTCGGCGCGGCCGCCATCACCCCATCCAGGTGCTGATACTCGGCCAGCCACTTGGCGGCGGTCTTCGGCCCGCACTTCTCTACGCCCGGCACGTTGTCGACGGTATCGCCCATCAGCGCCAGCAGGTCGATGATCTGGTCGGCGCGCACGCCGAACTTCTCCATCACCGCCGCGTCCGAATCCATGCGGCTGCCGGTCATGGTGTTGACCAGCTCGATGCCCGGGCGCACCAGCTGGGCGAAGTCCTTGTCGCCGGTGGAGATGGTCACCTTCAGGTCCTGCGCCACGCCCTGCAGGGCCAGCGTGCCGATCACATCGTCGGCTTCCACGCCGGGGATGCGCAGGATGCTGATGCCCAGCGCCTCGACGATGCGGCACATCGGCTCGACCTGGCTGCGCAGCTCATCGGGCATCGGCGGGCGGTTGGCCTTGTACTGGTCGTACAGGTCATCGCGGAAGGTCTTGCCGGGCGCATCGACCACGAACGCCACGTAGGCTGGGCGCTCCTTCAGTGTCGAGCGCAGCATGTTGACCACGCCGAACAGCGCACCGGTGGGTTCGCCCTGTGCATTGGACAGGGGCGGCAGCGCGTGGAACGCGCGGTACAGGTAACTGGACCCGTCGATCAGGACTAATCTGCTCATGGGTCGATTCTACGCGCCCGTGCCTGCATCGCGGCGACACGGCAGGCGCCCGGCGATGGGGCATAATCAAGGCTCTTTCCAGGCAAAGGCCCCCGCCGATGAAGACCCTGATGCTGGCTTCCCTGCTCCTGCTCGCTGGCTGCGCCAGCATGGGTGGCGCAGGCGCTCCCCCGGTGGACGTCAAGGGCGCGGACGTGTCCAAGCGCACCATGGACAACGGCGATGTCATCGAGGAATACCGCGTGTCCGGCCAGCTGCGCATGGTCAAGGTGACTCCGTCGCGCGGTGCTCCGTTCTACATGTACGACAAGAACGGCGACGGCCGTTTCGACAACGACAAGGATGGCGTGTCGCCGGTGTACTGGAAGCTGTACAGCTGGTGAGGTGCCCGGGGTCGGATCCCTGCGATCCAGTGGATCCACGCCATGCGTGGATTCACCCCCGGCCCCACAAAAAACAACGCCGGCGCGCATCCTGCGGCCGGCGTCGGGTCCCCTCCCCGGGAACGCTTGAATCAGCGGATGACCAGCACCGGCAACGTGCTGCGTGCCAGCACCTCAGCGGTCTGGCTGCCCAGCAGCACGCGGGTCACGCCACGGCGGCCATGCGAGGTCATCACGATCAAATCACTGTTGCGCTCGCCCGCCGTCTCGATGATGCCGTCGGCCGCGTAGCGGTCCAGCACATGCACCGGATTGGCGGTAATGCCCTGCTCGGCGGCCTTGGCCAGCGCCGGCTGCAGCACCTTCTGCGCGCCTTCCTCGCGGTCGGCCTTGTACTCCGGGCTGTTCATGTAGCCCACGCTCCAGCCCATGGCGTCGTACATGCCGACGGCCCACGGCTCGGACACAGTCACGATATCGACCTCGGCATTGAGGTCCTTGGCCAGCTCCAGGCCCTTGGCCAGGCCCTTGTCGGCCAGCTCGGACCCGTCGGTGGCAATCAGGATGCGCTTGTACATGGTGGGGCTCCGTGGCGATCTGCCAGATGGGAACGACACCATTACACACCGGATGTGCAGGCTGCGCCTTGAGCAGGATCAATCCGGCGCCGCGCAGCGGCGTGTGCGCACCGTCCGCTTGCGTACCCGATCACTGCGGCGCAAGCTGGGTAGGCGGCGCCGCGCCGCCTTGGGAGAACCCGCATGCAGGACGGCAAACCGACATCACGCTCCCCGCTCAGGGTCATCCTGTGCAGCCTCATCGCCGCCTTCGTGCTGTTCTGCGGCGGTTATTACCTGGGCAAAGATCTTGCCCAGCGCGACAACGCCCGGCAGTCGGCCGGCCGATAGCCGGCTTCTGTAGAGCCGAGCCCATGCTCGGCTGCTACTGGCGGGAAAAGCAGCCGAGCATGGGCTCGGCTCTACATCAGGCCCGCCTTCAGGCGATCTGCACCACGCGTGCGTTCTGGCACAGCGGATAGCTGGCCACGAATTCGGCAATCGCATCACGCATCGCCTCGAACGATTCGCCATACATGTACAGCGCGGTTTCGGTCGGGCCCTGCCACCAGCTGCAGATCTCGCCCAGGCCGTCGATGTTCTCCGACAGTTGTTCGAACACGTGGTTGGAATCGCACTGTTCGTAGACTTCGTCTGGCAGGTTCAGGCCATCCAGGTAGATGCCGAGGCCCTCGGTCACGCCGAAGCTGCGATCAGCCTCGCCAGCCCCCTGCAGCTGCGAACCCTTCGGCGCGCCCAGCTGTTCCAGCAGGTCGATCAGCTTCGGCACGCCATCCGCACCGACCAGTGCCACTTCGATGTCGCCGTATTCGACCTCACCCAGATCGGACATCGCAGTGCCGCCGCCCGTCAGCTCGCCCACCTGAGCCGCCTGCAGCAACGCGTCAAGCGGATCCTCGAACAGTTCGTGGCGATGCTCCGGCTGCAGCCGGGCGTTCAACTTCACAGTGACGTGCAGCGTGGGTTCGGTCATGGGGCGTTCCTGGAAGATGTGGAGCCTATTGTAGAGCTGAGCCATGCTCAGCTGCTTCTGGTGGGAAAGAGCAGCCGAGCATGGGCTCGGCTCTACAACAGCCCATCAGCGCAGGAACGGCGTCACCTTGCGCTTCAGCAACTCCACCAGCACCGGGGCCATGTACTCGTAGTCATCGGGAATATCCAGGCAGATCACCCGCTTGCCGTTGATCCACGCCTTGTAGCGGCTGGACAGCCGATTGCGGTGGGCGCGTTCCATCACGAACACCAGGTCGGCCCACTGCAGCAGCTCGGGGCTGAGCACTTCCTCGGCGTCGGCCAGCAGCCCGGCCGAGGCGGTCTCGATGCCCGGCCAATCGGCGAATACCTGCTCGGCCGTCGGGCTGCGCAGGCGATTCTGGCTGCAGAGGAAGAGCACGTTGCGGGTCATGCGTACTCACCTTGGTAGAGCCGAGCGATGCTCGGCTGGTTTTCTCCGCCAAAAGCAGCCGAGCATGGCTCGGCTCTACAGGAGTTCCCGCCCCTCGACGGTGATCAGATCACCGTCAGATTCGCGTAGGCCATCACCAGCCACTTGCTGCCGGCGTCGGCAAACTCGACCTGCACGCGGGCGTGGGCGCCGCTGCCTTCGTAGTCGGTCACCATGCCTTCGCCAAACTTGGGATGGGTAACCAGCGCGCCGAGCTTGACCGGCGGTGCCTCGATCGAGGCATGGCCCATCACCCGGCTGGCGCCCATCGAGGCCGGCCGCGAGACCTGCACCTTCGGGCGCACTTCGTGCAGCAGCTCGCGCGGAATCTCGCGCAGGAAGCGCGAGGGCAGGCTGTAGTTGTCCTGGCCGTGGATGCGACGCGATTCGGCATAGCTCAGCACCAGCTTCTGGCGCGCGCGGGTGATGCCGACGTAGGCCAGGCGGCGCTCTTCTTCCAGCCGCCCGCTTTCCTCCAGGGAACGTGCGCTGGGGAACAGGCCTTCTTCCAGGCCGGCCAGGAACACCAGCGGGAACTCCAGGCCCTTGGCCGAATGCAGGGTCATCAACTGCACACCGTCCTCGCCGGCCTGCGCCTGGCCTTCACCGGCCTCCAGCGCGGCATAGGCCAGGAACGCGACCAGCTCGTCCATGTCCTCGCCCACTTCCTCGACGTCGTCGGCGCGGCGCACGAAGCGCGACGCCACCGAGACCAGTTCGTCGAGGTTGTCGGTACGCGATTCCGAATCCAGCGAATTGCGGCTTTCCTTGCTCCAGTGCTCGCGCAGCTGCGAGCGGGCCAGCACGTGGTCCACGCGCTCGGCCAGGGTCATGTGCACGGTCTGGGCCTGCAGCTCGTTGACCAGCCCCAGGAAGCCGGCCAGCGCATTGCGCGCGCGTGCGGCCAGCGCGTTGCCCTGGGTGACCAGCATGGTCGCTTCCCACAACGAGATGCCCTGTGAGCGCGCCTCGCGGCGCACTTCGTCGAGCGTGCGGTCGCCGATGCCCCGGGTGGGCGTGTTGACCGCGCGCTCGAAGGCGGCGTCATCGTTGCGGTTGGACAGCAGGCGCAGGTAAGCCAGCGCATCCTTGATTTCGGCACGCTCGAAGAAGCGCATGCCGCCATACACCCGGTACGGCACCTGTTCGCTCAGCAGCGCTTCTTCCAGCGCGCGCGACTGCGCGTTGCTGCGGTAGAGCACGGCCACTTCGGTGTAACTGCCACCGTCGCGCACCCATTGGCGGGCACGCTCAACGATGTAGCGCGCCTCGTCCATCTCGTTGTACGCCGCGTACAGATCGATCGGCTCGCCGTCACCGCTGTCGGTCCACAGCTGCTTGCCGATGCGGTCGGGATTGTGCGCGATCACCGCGTTGGCGGCACCGAGGATGTTGGCGGTGGAGCGGTAGTTCTGCTCCAGGCGGATGGTCTGCGCACCCGGGAAGTCGCGCAGGAAGCCCTGCACGTTCTCGACCTTGGCACCGCGCCAGCCATAGATGGCCTGGTCATCGTCGCCGACCACGAACACGTGGCCGGAATCGCCGGCCAGCACGCGCACGAAGGCGTACTGGATGGCGTTGGTGTCCTGGAACTCGTCCACCAGGATCTCGCGGAAGCGGGCGCGGTAATGCGACAGCAGCGCCGGGTTGTCGCGCAGCAGTTCGTGCGCGCGCAGCAGCAGCTCGGCGAAGTCGACCAGGCCGGCGCGGTCGCAGCGCGCCTGGTACTCGATGTAGGCCTGGCGCATGGTTTCCAGCCACGCATCGTGCGGCTCGGGCTGGATGTGCTGCGGGCGACGGCCCTCGTCCTTCTGTGCGTTGATCCACCACGCGATCTGCTTGGCCGGGTACTTGCCGTCGTCCAGTTCCAGCGCCTGCACCACGCGCTTGACCAGCCGCAGCTGGTCGTCCGAATCCATCACCTGGAAGCCTTCGGGCAGCTTCGCGTCCTGCCAGTGCAGGCGCAGCAGGCGGTTGGCCAGGCCGTGGAAGGTGCCGATCCACATGCCGCGGCTGCCATGGGGCAGCTGGGCGTCGATGCGGTGGCGCATCTCGCCGGCCGCCTTGTTGGTGAAAGTCACCGCGAAAATGCCGTGGGTCGGCACGCCATTGACTTCATGCAGCCAGGCGATGCGATGGGTGAGTACGCGGGTCTTGCCGGAACCGGCACCGGCCAGCACCAGGTGGTGGCCGGGGGGAGCGGAGACGGCTTCGCGCTGGGCCGGGTTCAGGCCATCAAGCAGGTGGGAGACATCCATGCCCCCATTTTACGGCATCGCCGTCGCGGCTCCTGCGATCACTTCGGTGGCGAGCGCCTGCGCCTGCTGACGCAGTTCAGGCACCGCCAGGCTTTCCCACAGGCTGCCGATGCGCAGGCTGCCGAGCACGCCCAGCCGCGCCTGTGGCTGGCCACCGGCGGCGCGCAGGCGGCCGCCCGGCACCGTGCTGTCCAGGCCCAGCCCATGCGGGCCGGGGCGGGCCAGCCCATCGGCCTGCAGCTGCTGCAGCAACGGATTGCGCAGCGCACTGGCGCGGGTTTCGACGCCGGTGGCGTTGATCACACCGCTGATCGTCCACTGCTGTTCATTGCCGGAGGCATCGCGGCCCGACAACTGCAGCGCATCGCCGTCGCGCCAGACGCGCTGCAGGCGCGACCGGTGGATACGCAGTTGGCCGCTGTCCTGCAGGGCCTGCAGCTGCGCGTCCACCTCTTCGGCGATGCGGTGGCGATGCACGTCCCAGTAGCGCACCACATGGCGCAGGAAACGACGCTGGTCGGCCTCATCGAGGCTGCACCACAGCGCCTGCCCGTGCGGACGGATACGGTCCATCACGCTCTGCCATGGCAAGCCGTCGGCCTGCGCCTGACGCGCGAACCCACGTAGCGCGCGCAGGCGCTGGCGCAGGTTCATCGGCAGCAGCATCGCCGGATCGAAGCTGGGCAGCCCGCCGTGCGCGTGTGGCAGCGGCAGCAGGCCATGACGCGAGATCACATGCAGCGGCCCGGTGTGACCGGCGGCGACCAGCGCCAGCACGGTGTCGGCCATGCTCAGGCCGGAGCCGACAATGGCCACGGCCTGTTCGCCGGCCAGGGTACGCACACCGTCGTAGTCCCAGGCCTCGATCACATCATCGGCAGGCAGCGCGTCGGCACCGGCCACGGGCAACGGGCGCATGCTGTTGCCGGTGGCCAGCACCGCCTGCGCAGCATGCAGCGTGCTGCCATCGCCGAGTGTCAGCTGGTAGCCATGGTCATCCGGCTGCAGGCCCAGCACCGGCTGCGCGATCACCTGCAGCTGCGCCGGGCTGGCCGCAGCGGCCTCCTGCAGGCGCTGCTGCAGGTAGGCCGCAAAGTAGTGGCGGCATACATAGCGCTCGCCCAGCACCTCGCGCGCCTCGCCCGGGTAGGCGTTGGCGGCCATCAGGTAGTCGAGGAAATCACCGGGCTGGTCGGCAAACGCACTCATCTTTGCCGCCGGTACGTTCAGCAGGTGCTCCGGCCATGGTGTGGCATAGGCGATGCCCTGGGCCAGCTGCGAGGCGGGTTCGAAGATGGCCAGCGCCAGCGGCGCGTGGGCCTGGCGCAGTACCTGGATCGCCACCAGCACCCCGGCTGCACCACCGCCGATGATCGCCAGGTCCAGTTCGCCATTACGCGGTGAATCAGTCATGTGCCGATTGTAGGCCATCGGCGATGACAGGCCGGATTGCCGGAATGGGCGGCCGGCATTGCCTTACATCAACGCATCGGCCAAGCGTGCGATGCCCTCGCGGCTGCGCCGCCAGGCAGGACGCTTGCGCCATTGCTGCAGATCCAGCTGCCGCGATTCACGCAGGTAGCCGTCCTCGATCCCGCACAACTGCTTCACCAGCGCGTGGTCGTAGCAGATCAGGCCGATCTCGGCATTCAGCGCGAACGAACGGATATCCATGTTGATCGAGCCGAGTACGGCGATGTCCTCGTCCACGCTCATGTGCTTGGCGTGCAGGAACTGCGGTTCGTACAGCGCGATGCGCACGCCACAGCGCAGCAGCTCGTCGTAGTAGGCCTCCTGCGCCCACGAGGTCAGCCGCTGGTTGTTGCTGGCCGACAGGATCAGCTGCACCTGCACGCCGGACAATGCGGCGATACGCAGCGCGCTCAACGTGGCCTCGTCGGGCACGAAATACGGGGTCACCATCACCAGCCGGCGCCGCGCCAGATGAATCAGCGCCGCAACCGCATCGCGCGCGTTGCTGTACGGGTAGGCCGGGCCGCTGGGCAGCAGCTGGGTGGCGATGTCGTCGCCGCATTCGGGAACATCGGTGATCACATCCAGGCGCTGGCCGGTTTCCATGTACCAGTCGCTGGCGAACACCGCTTCCAGATGCGCGACCGCCGGGCCGCGCACGCGCGCCACCAGCTCGCGGTTCGGGTGGCCAGGCACGAACTGCGGGCCGGCCAGATTCTGCGAACCGACATAGGCCACTTCGTTGTCGATCACCGCGATCTTGCGGTGGTTGCGCAGGTCCATGCGGCCGCTGCGGCGCCAGCGCAGGCCACCGGGCAGCATCGCACGCACTTCGATATCGCGAGCTTCCAGGCGTTTGCGATAGGCGCGCAGGCCACGCTTGGCACCCACCGCGTCGAGCAGCACACGGCACTGCACGCCCCGTGCAGCCGCACGCTGCAGGGCCTCGACGATAGCCTCGCCCACCGCGTCGTCGAACATCAGGTAGTACAGCAGGTGCACCCGGTCTTCGGCCTGGTCGATGTCGGCGATCAGCGTGTGCAGCGATTCGTCGTAGTCGGTCAGCAGATCGACGGCGTTGCCGTGCACCGGCATGAAATCGCCCTGGCGCTGCACCAGCGGCACGATCTCGGCGCTTGCGGTATCCGGCTGCGGGGTCCAGCGCAGGCGGTGCTGCAGCGCCTGTTCCTCGCGGATGACCTGCGAGGCCTCGGCCTGGCGGCGGATGCGTTCGCGTGACAGCCACGGGTGGCCAAACAGCAGATACAGCGGCAGGCCCAGCAGCGGCACGAAGCCGACCAGCAGCAGCCAGCTGCGCGCCGCACCCGGCGTGGTGCGGGTGGGAATCCAGCACAGCGCGACCAGCCGGATCAGCCAGTCGATCAGCAGCAGATACGAACCCAGCAGCCACTCGAACAGCATCGCGTCGCCCGTCGGGAGGTGATGGGCCATTCTGCCCAGCAGGGTGTGTAGAGTCGAGCCGCGCTCGACTGCTTTGAACCAGCGTGTTGGCCAAGGTCGACACCTACCAGGCGCGGGGACAGTGCGCCGGCCAAGGTTGGCGGCCGCCGGGTATGGGAACAGCGTGCCGACCAACGGTCGGCACCCACCATGGGAACACCGGGCGTGGATACCGGGCATGAAAAAACCCGCCACAAGGGCGGGTTTCTTCGCGGGGATCAGCAATCCTTGCGGATTACTTGATCTTGCCTTCCTTGTACAGGACGTGCTTGCGCACGACCGGATCGTACTTCAGGAATTCCATCTTCCCCGGGGTGTTCTTCTTGTTCTTGTCGGTCGTGTAGAAGTGGCCGGTACCGGCCGAGGAAATCATACGGACCTTATCGCGCTTGCCTGCCATGATGCTTTACTCCTCAGACCTTTTCGCCGCGCGCACGCAGCTCAGCCAGAACGGAATCAATGCCGTTCTTGTCGATGGTGCGCAGTGCATGCGCGGAAACACGAAGCTTGACCCAGCGGTTCTCGCTGGCCACCCAGAAACGGCGCTCGTGCAGATTCGGCAGGAAACGACGACGGGTCTTGTTGTTGGCGTGCGAGACGTTGTTACCCGTCTGCACTCGCTTGCCGGAAACCTGGCATACGCGGGACATTGCGCACCTCGATAGTAGTAGTTGTCAGCCCGTAGCCCGGGAGACGGCGGCCTCGATGGTTGCCCACCACACGTCAAGAGAATCAAAGGGTTACGCTGGCGTTGGGCGGCCGGGGACGTGCTCCCGGGGGCGCCGCCCGGTAGAAAACCGGACACAGCGAGCCGCGCATTATGCACGGGTTCAAGCACTTGCGCAAGTTACCCACAGGCCGGGGCTGAACACGACGGCCCCCTGTAGAGCCGGGCCGGCTTAACGCAGGTGCGGAATCACCTGGGCCAGCAGATGGGCGTCCTTCAGTGCGCCATGCAGGCCACGCGTCCCTGGAATGCGCAGGCGCTGCAGCACGTCGTCCAGCTTGTTGCCCTGACCGGGCCAGCGCCCACGCGCCAGCTTCAGGCTGCAGGTGATGCGGCAATGCTGGGCCAGCGTGCCGGGAATGCCAGCCAGGCGCAGCTCGTTGTCCAGGAAGCCCACGTCGAAGGTGGCGTTGTGCGCGACCATCTCGCTGCCGCGCAGGAAATCCAGCAGTTCGGCGGCCTTGCTGGAAAACAGTGGCTTGTCCACCAGCATCGCATCGCTGATGCCATGCACGCGCTGTGCGCCCCAATCGACCCTGCGCTGCGGCTGCAGGTAGGTGTGGAACTGGCGACCGGTGAGCTGGCCATCGATCAGTTCGACGGCACCGATTTCGATCACCCGGTGCCCCAGGCGGTGGGAGATGCCGGTGGTTTCGGTATCCAGTGCGACGATGCGACTCATGCGTGAGGCTGTTTCCTGTTGCGTGCTGTGGTGATTTTCGCACGCCCGGTGTGTGTCACCCCAACGCTTCCACCACCCAATCGATGAACACCCGCAGCCGCTGGCTCATGTGCCGGTTCGGCGGGAACATCACGTGCATCGGCATCGGTGGCAGCTGCCAGTCCTGCAGCAGCGGCAGCAGTTCGCCACGCGCCACGTGCGGCGCGGCCATGTAGCTGGGCAGCGCGACCACGCCAAGCCCCGCCAACGCAGCGGCCAGATAGGCATTGCCGTCATCGAAGCCAACCGTATAGCGGCCCTGCACTTCTACGCGCTCCTCGCCGCGCTGCGCGCTGAACACTCTCGCCCGGCCACTACGCGGGCTGAGGAAGCCGACCATGTGATGATCAGGCCCTTCCAGCGCGCGCGGGTCGGTCGGCAGGCCGAAGCGCTGCACATAGCCTGGACTGGCGTGGAAGCCGATCGGCAGTGCAGTCAGCGGCCGCGCCACCAGCGCCGGGTCGGCCGGCGTGCCACCACGGATCACGCAATCGACGTTGTCGGCGATGACATCGACCTCGCGATCACTCACGCCGACGTCGAGCTGGATCTCCGGGTAGCGCGCCTGGAAATCCGGCAGCACCGGTACCAGCCGCAGCCGCGCGTAGGGCCCTGGCACATCCACGCGCAGGCGGCCACGCGGCTGGGCGGCCGCGTCGCCCAGCCCGCCTTCGACCTCGTCCAGTTCGGCCAGCAGGCGGGCGATGCGCGGGTAATAGGCCGCGCCGTCGGCGGTGACGCTGACCCGCCGGGTGGTGCGGTTGAGCAGGCGCAGCCTTAGGTGCGCCTCCAGCTGCTGCACCAGCTGGGTAACCGTGGTGCGGCTGATCTGCAGGGTGTGCGCGGCGCGGGTGAAGCTGCCGGTTTCCACTACCCGGGCAAAGGCCCGCATCGCCTCGAAACGGTCCATTTCCGGCGGTTATTGTTTGGGATTGGCAATCAATCTAAGCCGATCGTCGCGGTTTATCCAGACAGCGCTCGCGAGGAGGATGGCGTTCTCTCCCACGGGATCTTCCCCATGTCACAGCGTGATGTCGTTTTCCCCGCCGGGCGCCAGGCCCTGTACGAGCGCAACCGCTACTCGCCGGCGATCCGGTCCGATGGCTTCCTGTTCGTTTCCGGCCAGGTCGGCAGCCGCGAGGACGGTTCGCCCGAGCCGGACTTCGAAACCCAGGTGCGCCGCGCCTTCGAGAATCTCAATGCGGTGTTGGCTGCCGCCGGCTGCACCTTCGATGACGTGATCGACGTGACCGTGTTCCTGGTCGATCCGGAGAAGAACTTCGAGAAGGCCTGGGCGATCGTGCCCGAGTACTGGGGCGAGGCGCCGCACCCGACCCTGACCGGTATCGGCGTGACCTGGCTGTATGGGTTCCAGTTCGAGATCAAGGTGATCGCGAAGCTGCCGTGACCGAGCCCATGCTCGGCTGGTCGTGCGAAAGCAGCCGAGCGTAGGCTCGGCTCTACAGACGCGCAGCCCGGTGTCCGACCCCACGGGCCGAAAAGCGTGCCGGCCAAGGTCGGCACCCGCCAGGGCAGAAGTCCCCAGGCCGCCCACCTGAACGGGAGATTCCGACGAATTCCCGAAGCGGCCATTGATATTGTATCCGGCGAAAACCGCTTGCTAGCCTCCCCTTCATGCGCTGGATCACCCGCCACCTCCGTTCGACCCTGCTGATGCTGCTGATGGCGGCATTCGTGGTCGTGCCGGTGGCCGATGCCCTGGCGTGCACGGTGGAACCGCATGCCAGCACGGTGCATGTGGAATCCGCACCGGATGCCGATGGCGATACCGACGGCAAGCATGTCGGTGCCTGTGGCCACAACCACTGCCACCACTCCAACCTGAGCCTGCCGGCGCACACGATCGCCGCCTTCGGGGCGCCACTGCCGGCGCGCTGGATGAGTGCGGGCGATGCGGCGACCTATGCGGTCGCCCAGGATGAATTGACGCGTCCACCCCGGGCGTGAGTTGAGCGCGTCCCGCGATTGCGGGCTCCCGTTTCACTCACAACCGGAATCCCCCTATGTCGATCCTGACACCTCGGTCGCCGCGTGCGGCCGGGCTGGTCGTCGCCGTGTTGCTGGGCCTGGCCCCGGCGGCATCGGTGATGGCGCAAGCCGCCCCCTCCTACGACACCCTGCTTGAACGCCTGGACCAGCTGCCCGGCACTCGTGTGGGCACGGCACTGGCCGAGGCCGCCGATGCGCGCGCCGACCAGGCCCGTGCGCTACCCAATCCCTCCCTTTCCTGGTCGGCCGAAAACGCCTGGGGCTCCGGCACCTACCGCGGCATGGGCAAGGCCGACACCGTACTCACCCTGTCCCAGCCGCTGGAGGTCTGGGGCCAGCGTGGCGCGCGCGTTCGTGCCGCCCGTGCCGAGGCCCAGGCGGCCAACCTGCGTGGCGCGCAGAGTCGCAGCGACGTGGCCAGCCAGCTGGCGGTGGTCTATGCACAGGCGGAAAGTGCACTGCGCCGCTACACCCTGGCCGAGGAAGCACTGTCACTGACCCGCGATGACGCCAACGCCGTCAACGCCATGGTCAAGCAGGGCCGCGAACCACAGCTGCGCGCGGTGCAAGCGCAGAGCGAAGTAGCCAATGCCATGGCGTCGCTGGATGAAGCACAGGCGTTCCGCGATGCCGCGCTGGCCCGCCTGGCCGGCACCGCGCTGCTGGATGCGCCGGTGCAGTCGATCGACAACAGCCTGCTCGACCGCGCACCGCCGCTGCCGCGCGGTGCCACCGATACCGCACTGGCAGTGCGCATTGCCGAAGCCGAAGCCGATGCGGCGGGCAAGCTGGTCGACGTGGAGCGCAAGCGCGCCCTGCCCGACCTCAGCGTCACCGCCGCACAGACCCGCTTCCGCGAAGGCGGCGAGCGTGCCTACAACCTCGGGCTCAGCCTCAGCATCCCGCTGTTCGACCGTAACCGCGGTGGCATCCGCGCCGCCAATGCCGACCAGCGCGCGGCCGAGGCACGCCTGGACCAGCAGCGCCGCGACAGCGAGGCCGCACGCCTGTCCGCCGTGGCCGGGCTGAAGGCGGCCGGCAGCCGCACCCGTGCCGCCGATGAAAGCGTGGTCGCCGCCGAAGAGGCCTACCGCCTTGCACGCATCGGCTTCGACGCCGGACGCATCTCGCAGCTGGAACTGCGCAGCACGCGCAGCGCCCTCATCGCCGCCCGCGGCGCCGCCGTGGATGCGCGCCTGTCGCGCGTCGGCGCGGAAATCGATCTTGCCCGCCTTGAAGGGCGCGCACCTTTTGTGGAGGCCCCATGACTCTCTCCCGTACCTTCCCGCTGATCGGCGGCGTGCTGCTGACCGTGCTGCTGGCCGGCTGCGCAGGCAATGCGCAGACACCTGCAAATGAAGACCCCGCCGCGGCCAAGGCGGGCACCGACGATGGCCATGGCCACGCGACCGACAGCAAGGAAGCCAAGGCGGAAGCCGCCAAGGCGCCGGCTGACGCCGATGAAGGCGTGGTGCCGCTGACCCCGGAGCAGATCAAGGCGTCCGGTATCGAGGTGGTCGCCATCGGCCGCGGTGGCGGTGGCTCGACGCGCCTGTCCGGCCGCGTCGAGCCGTCGGTGGGCGCACGTGCCTCGGTGGCGTCGACCGTGACCGGCCGCGTCGAACGCGTGCTGGTCGCACCGGGCACCGCAGTGAAGCAGAACCAGGCCCTGGCCATCGTGGTCAGTGGCGAAGCGGCGGTGTTCCGTGCCAATGCGCTGGCCGCCTCGGCCGAAGCCGAGGCTGCGCGCCTGGCCTATGGCCGCGACAAGGCGCTGGTCGACCAGGGCGTGGTCGCCCGCCAGGAAATGGAAGCCTCGCGCGCACGCTCGCTCGCGGCACAGGCCCAGGCCGCCGCCGCGCAAGCGCAGGCCGCCGCCAACGGTGCGCCCGATGCCAGTGGCCGCGTGCGCATCACCAGCCCGGTGGCCGGCATCGTCGGCAACGTGCAGGTCACCCCGGGTGGTGTGGTCGCTGCCGGCAGCGCAGTCGCCGATGTCGCCGACCCGTCGATGAACGAGCTGGTGTTCACCGCACCGCCGGCGCTGGCCGCGCAGGTCACGCCGGGCATGAAGCTGGAAGTGAGTGTGCCGGGGGGCAGCTTCACCGCCACCGTCACCGGCTCGGCCGCCGATGTCCGCCAGCAGGGCGGCGTCGCGGTGATCCGCGCCACGCCGGTGGATGCTTCGCTGCCGCCGGCCGGTTCGCCGGTGTCGGCCGTGGTGGTCACCGAAGGTCAGGACGGCTCGCTCAGCGTGCCCGCCGATGCGGTGCAGAACGTCGATGGCAGCAGTGTGGTGTTCGTCGCCGTCGAAGGCGGCTTCAAGGCGCAGCCGGTACTGGCCGGGCGTCGCGCCGGCGACCGTATCGAGATCCTCGGGGGCCTGACCGGCAACGAGCGCATCGTCGGTGCCAACGCCTTCCTGCTCAAGGCCGAACTGGCCAAGGGCGAAGCCGAGCACGGCCACTGAGGAGGCGACCATGTTCAAGCTGATCATTGAAACAGCGGTGCGCCACCGCTGGCTGGTGGTGTTCATGGCCGCGCTGATCGCCGCCGTGGGCCTGTTCCAGCTCGGCAAGCTGCCGATCGACGCGGTGCCGGACATCACCAACCGCCAGGTACAGATCAACACGGTGGCGCCGGCGCTGACCCCGGAGCAGATCGAGCGGCAGGTGACCTACCCGCTGGAAACCGCGCTGGCCGGCATTCCCGGCCTGACCACGACGCGTTCGCTGTCGCGCAATGGCTTCTCGCAGGTCACCGCGATCTTCACCGATGCCACGGACATCTACTTCGCCCGCCAGCAGGTAGCCGAGCGCATGCGCGAAGCGTCGGAAGACCTGCCCGATGGTGCATCACCGATGCTGTCGCCGGTCACCACCGGCCTCGGTGAAGTGCTGATGTGGACGGTGGACTTCACCACGTTCGACCCAGCCAAGCTGGCCAAGCCCGGTGAAGCCGGCTGGCAGGCCGGTGAGGTCTACCGCACACCGGAAGGCAACCTGCTGCGCACGCCGGAGGAACGCGCGACCTACCTGCGCACCGTGCAGGACTGGATCATCGCGCCGCAGATGCGTTCCAGTCCGGGGCTGGCCGGCGTCGATACGGTTGGCGGCTACGTCAAGGAGTACGGCGTGCATCCGGACAGCGCCAAGCTGGCCGCGCACGGCCTCGGCCTGGCCGACCTGGTCACTGCCCTGCAGCGTTCCAACGTGCAGGCCGGTGCCGGTTTCGTGCAGCGTGCCGGCGAGGGCCTGGTGGTACGTGCCGACGGCCTGGCGCTGACCACCGACGACCTGGCGCAGGCGCCGGTGGCCACCCGCAATGGCGTGGTGGTGCGCGTGGCCGATGTGGCCGACGTCGACCTGAGCCGCGCGCCGCGCCTGGGTGCGGCCAGCCGCAATGGCCATGAAGCCGTGCTGGGTACCGCGCTGATGATCGCCGGTGGCAACAGCCGCACCGTGGCGCAGGCAGCTGCGGCGCGCCTGGAACAGGTGAACAAATCGCTGCCGGCCGACATCGTGGCGGCACCGGTGCTGGACCGCAGCGTGCTGGTCAATTCCACCATCAAGACCGTGGCCAGGAACCTCACCGAGGGCGCACTGCTGGTGGTGGTGGTGCTGTTCCTGCTGCTGGGCAACCTGCGTGCGGCGACGATCACCGCGCTGGTGATCCCGCTGTCGTTCCTGTTCGCAGTGATCGGCATGAACCGCTTCGGCATCAGCGGCAACCTGATGAGCCTGGGTGCGCTGGACTTCGGCATCCTGGTGGACGGTGCGGTGATCGTGGTCGAGTCGACCCTGCTGATGCTGGGCCAGCGCCGCGCCGAACTGGGCCGTGCGCTGACCGCGATGGAACGCCTGCGCGTGGCCGCCGATTCGGCGCTGAAGATGGCGCGCCCGGCGGCGTTCGGCCAGCTGATCATCCTGCTGGTGTTCGCGCCGATCCTCACCCTGGAAGGCGTGGAGGGCAAGACGTTCCACCCGATGGCGGCGACCTTCATGCTGGCCCTGGTCGGTGCCTTCCTCTTCTCTTTCACCTTCGTGCCGGCGATGGCCGCACTGCTGGTGCGCGAGCCGAAGCTGAAGGACGGCGAGGCACACAGCGATGATGGCGAGCACGAAACCAGGCTGATCCGTGTACTGCGTGCGCGCATCGAGCCGGTGATCCGCAAGGCCGTGGCGCATCCGCGCACGGTGGTGGCCGGTGCGGTGATGATGGTGGTGGTGGGCATCGGCTCGTTCTCGCTGCTGGGCCGTGAGTTCATGCCGACGCTGGACGAAGGCAACGTGGCGATGCAGGCCCTGCGCGTGCCATCGACGTCGCTGGAGCAGTCACTGGCCATGCAACTGGCGTTGGAGAAGGTGATTGCCAAGCAGCCGGAAGTGGAGACGGTGTTCTCGCGTACCGGTACCGCCGAGGCGGCGATCGATCCGATGCCGACCAATATCTCCGACAGCGTGATCGTGCTGAAGCCGCGCAAGGACTGGCCCGATCCGAAGCTGGACAAGGAAGCACTGGTGGCACGCTTCGAGAAACTGGCCGGGCAGCAGCTGGGCAACAGCTTCGAGTTCAGCCAGCCGATCGAACTGCGCTTCAACGAGCTGATCTCCGGCGTGCGTACCGACCTGGCGGTGATGATCTTCGGCGATGACTTCAGCCAGCTGCAGAAGGTGGCCGACCAGGTGGCGCTGAAGCTGCGTGCGGTGAACGGCGCGGCCGACGTGCGGGTGGAACAGATCTCCGGCCTGCCTACGCTCAACGTGGCGATCGACCACGTGGCGGCGGCTCAGTACGGCCTGACCGCTGCGGACGTGAGTGATGCACTGTCCACCGGCATTGGCGGCACTGCGGCCGGCAAGATCTTCGAAGGTGATCGCCGCTTCAACGTAGTGGTGCGCCTGGACGATGCCTCGCGCAACGATCCGGACCAGCTGGCCTCGCTGCCGATCGCCACGCCGTCAGGGCTGGTGATTCCGCTGTCGTCGGTCGCGCGCATCACGGTCAGCGAAGGACCGAACCAGATCAGCCGCAACAACGGCAGCCGCCGCGTGGTGGTGCAGGCCAACGTGCGCGGTCGCGATCTGGGCGGCTTCGTCGGCGAGGCGCAGTCAGCGGTGGCCGACGTGGCACTGCCGCCGGGTGCCTACCTGACCTGGGGCGGTCAGTTCGAGAACCTGCAGCGCGCGGAGAAGCGGCTGGCGACGGTGGTACCGGTGGTGTTCCTGCTGATCGGTAGCCTGCTGTTCATGGCGCTGCGCAGCGGCAAGGAAGCCATTCTGGTGTTCAGCTGCGTGCCGTTGGCGCTGGTCGGCGGCATCCTCGCGCTGCTGCTGCGTGGCATGCCGTTCTCGGTATCGGCGGCGGTCGGCTTCATCGCCGTCTCCGGCGTGGCCACGTTGAACGGCCTGGTGTTGATGCAGGCGATCCGCGAACGCCTGGATGCCGGCGACCTGCCGCTGCAGGCGGCGATCAACGGTGCCTCCAGCCGCATCCGCGCGGTGCTGACCACGGCGCTGGTGGCGATCGTCGGCTTCATTCCGATGGCGATTGCCAGCGGTTCCGGCGCGGAGGTGCAGAAGCCGCTGGCGACGGTGGTGATCGGTGGCCTGATCACCGCCACCGTGCTGACCCTGCTGGTGCTGCCGACGTTTGCCGCGCGCGTGGCCAAGCCGCGGGCGGTGGGGTGAGGTGAGAGGGGGTCGGAGCCCCGCCCTTCGGGCGGGGCTCTGACCCGATCACACGACGGTCAGGCCTTCTTGCGTTCGGCGATGTAGGCCTGGATCTGCTGTTCCAGCACCGGCAGCGGCACCGAGCCCTGCTTGAGCAGGGTGTCGTGGAAACCCTTGATGTCGAACTTGTCGCCCAGCTCCTTCTCGGCCTGCGCACGCAGGCGCACGATGGCGATCTCGCCCAGCTTGTAGCTCAGCGCCTGGCCCGGCCAGGAAATGTAGCGGTCCACTTCGGTGGTCACTTCATGCTCGCTCAGCGCGGTGTGGTCACGCAGGTAGGCCAACGCCTGCTCGCGGGTCCAGCCCTTGCTGTGCACGCCGGTGTCGATCACCAGGCGCGCAGCACGCCACATCTCGTAGGTCAGGCGGCCGAAATCCTCGTACGGGGTTTCGTAGATGCCCATCTCCACGCCCAGCTTCTCGCAGTACAGCGCCCAGCCTTCGCCATAGGCGGAGATGTAGGCGTTGCGGCGGAACTCGGGCAGGTTCTTCTGCTCGGCGGCGATGGCGCCCTGCAACGCGTGGCCCGGATCGGACTCATGCAGGGTCAGTGCCGGCAGGTTGTACAGCGGGCGCGACGGCAGGTTGTAGGTGTTGAGCCAGTAGGTGCCCATGCCACCGCGGCCGGCGGTCCAGAACGGCGCAATGTCCGGCGGCACCGGCACGATGGTGAAGCGGGCGCGCGGCAGCGTCATGTACTTGCCAAGCTGGCCATCGGCGCGCTTGGAGATCCACGCGGCACGCGACAGCAGCTCTTCCGGCGTCTTGGCGTAGAACTGCGGGTCGGTACGCAGGAAGGTCAGGAATTCGGCGAAGCTGCCCTTGAACTTCACCTGCTTGATGATGTCGTTCATTTCCTTCTGGATGCGTGCGACTTCATCCAGGCCGATGCGGTGGATCTCGTCCGGCGACAGGTCCAGCGTGGTGTATTCGTGGATCTGCTGCTTGTAGTACGCCTTGCCGTCGGGCATCGCTTCGGCGGCCAGGGTGGTACGCGCCTGAGGCACGTATTCGTTGACGAAGAAGGTGCGCAGCTGCTGGAACGCGGGCACCACCTTGCCACTGATCGCTTCACGCGCCTGCGCCTGCAGTTTGGCCTGTTCGGCCGCCGGAACGGTGTTGGGCAGCTTCTTGAACGGTGCGTACAGCGGCGACTCGGTCGGGTCCTTCAGTTCGGCGACGGTGGCGATGGAGACCTCGCGGCCATCGAGCACGGCACGCGGCACGCTGAAGCCACGCTTCAGGCCAGCGCGCATGTTGTCGGTCTGCTGGCCGAAGTAGCGCGGCACATCGTTCAGCCGTGCGATGTAGTTCTGGTAGTCCTGCACGGTCTTCATCTCGCGCCGGGCCATGAAGGACAGGTTGGACCAGAACGAGGAGTCGGCGTTGAACGGCATCTCGTAGCCACGCAGGCGCGTCTCTTCGGCCAGGTTGAACACCTGGTCGTGGTAGATCGCGTAGTTGACCTGGTTGTCGGGCGACAGGGTCTTCGGATCGATCTTCTTCAGCGCGGCGAGGGTCTCGTCCCACACCTTCAGGCGCGCCTGCTGCGCGGCCGGGCCGACGTCGGGCATGCGGGTGGCGTTGGCCGGAGCGTCTTCGTCCTCGCTGGCCTCGCCGCCGCCATCCTGGCGCCACTTCCATTCCTTCTCGTACAGCGCGCGGAAGGCGGCATCGGCGGGCGATTCGGTGGCCACGCTGGCCGGTGCGGCGGTGGCGGGCGGCGCGGCCAGGGCCACGGCAGGGGCGGACAGGGCGATCAGCAGGGCAACGGCAAGACGGGTTTTCACGAGCACAGGTTCCCGGGAAGGCAGACCCCGATCATGGCACCGCTCACCGTCCGTGGCATGGGACGAAGGTCCTGCCTGCGCCGCGGACCGGGGCCCCGGTACCGCCAACCTTGGTTGGCCCCAAACCCAGCGCCGACCAAGGTCGGCATCTACCGGAGACCTAGTGGCTGGCCCTGTCCCGCTTCCAGCCCCGGTGCTTGATGTCCAGCTGCAGGCTGTACAGCGCGGTGAACGCCGGGAACAGGTTCTGCAGCACGCCCACCGAGTCCTGCTTGGCCGAGAACAGGAAGTAGCTCAGCGTCATCAGGCTGCCGACCACGCTCATGTACCAGAACAGCCGCGGGATCACCGGCTTGCCCGCACGCTTGGACGCGATGAACTGGACCAGCCAGCGGCCACCGAACATCAGCGCGCCGGTATAGCCGATCAGCTTCCAGCCGGTCACATGCAGGCCGGTCCAGTACAGCCAGGTCAGCGGCTGGTCGAGCCAGTGAAGTTCCAGCCCCATCACCGCTCTTCCACCGCAGTGCGCTTGCTGCGGGTGATCAGCCAGGCCACGCCGCGCAGATCACGAATGCCGACCAGCGCGCGGCCCAGATTGTTGTACTTGGACACGCCGGCGGTACGGTGGCGGTGGTTGACCGGCACGCTGGTGGTCTTCCAGCCGGCACGCTGCATCAGCGCCGGCAGGTAGCGGTGCATGTGGTCGAAGTACGGCAGGTCGAGGAACGCGCTGCGCTCGAACAGCTTGATGCCGCAGCCGGTATCGGGCGTATCGTCGCGCAGCATGCGTGCACGGATGGCGTTGGCCCACTTGCTGGCCCAGCGCTTGCTGCCGCTGTCCTGGCGGTTGACACGCCAGCCGGCGAACAGCTTCACCTGCGTCTCGGCGGCATCGCGCGCGGCCAGCAGTTTGGGAATATCGGCCGGATCGTTCTGGCCGTCACCATCGAGGGTGGCGATCCAGGGCGCCCGTGCGTGCTTGACGCCGGTGCGCACGGCGGTGCTCTGCCCGCTCTGGTTCACGTGGTGCAGCACCCGCAGTTCCGGCGTGGTCGCCTTCAGGCCCTGCAGCACCGACAGGGTGTCATCGCGCGAGTGATCGTCGATGTAGACGATCTCGAACGGCAGCCGCCCGCGCAGTGCAGCGGTGATTTCGGCAACCAGCGGGGCGACATTGTCGCGCTCGTTGAATACCGGGACGACAACGGAAAGCTCGGGTTGGCTCATAAGGCACTCGGCCAAAGGGGGACAAAGACCGCGCATTCTCCGAATGCCGAGGTTATCCGAAGATGAATCCGGCTGTGTGAGGATCCCTCCTCAGGCGCGATCACCAAAGTACTCGCGGCACCACTGCACGACGGGGGGCAACCCTTCTTCGATCGGGGTCACCGCATCGAAGCCGAATGCGTCATGGGCGCGCCGGGTGTCGGCCATCGTGCGTACCATGTCGCCGGGCTGCATGGGCTTGTAGACCTTCTGCGCGGGGCGGCCGGCCGCCTGCTCGATCACGCTGATGAAGCGCTCCAGCTCGACCGGCGTATGGTTGCCGAGGTTGAACACCCGGTGCGGTACCGGACCATCGGCCGGATGCGCGAGCGCGCCGAGAATACCCGACACGATGTCGGAGACATGTGTGAAATCGCGCTGCATGCGGCCTTCGTTGAACACGTCGATCGGCCGCCCCGCCAGCACCGCGCGCGAGAACAGCAGCGGCGCCATGTCCGGCCGGCCCCACGGGCCATACACGGTGAAGAAGCGCAGGCCGGTGGCATGCAGGCCGTAAAGCTGCGCGTAGGTGTAGGCCATCAGCTCGTTGGCCGCCTTGGTCGCCGCGTACAGCGAGCGCGGCTGGTCCACGCGCTGGTCCTCGGAGAACGGCGGCGTGGCTGAATCGCCGTAGACCGAACTGCTGGAGGCATAGACCAGGTGTTGCACGCCACGGTGGCGACACAGCTCGAGCATGTTGACGAAGCCGACCAGGTTGCTGTCGACGTAGGCATGCGGGTTTTCCAGCGAATAGCGCACGCCGGCCTGCGCGGCCAGATGGATCACCGCGGTCGGCTTCACTTCGTCGAACAGTGCCGCCAAGCCCTGCTGGTCGGTCAGGTCCAGGGTGCGCAGGTCCAGCGCCGGGCACAGCGCTGCCACGCGGTCGCGCTTGATCTGCGGGTCGTAGTAGTCGTTGAAGTTGTCCAGGCCGACCACCGGCTGGCCCGCCTCCAGCAGCGCGCGGGCGGTGTAGGCACCGATGAAGCCGGCAGCGCCGGTGAGCAGGATGGTCATGGCAGTTGCCTGGAAATCAATGAGTACAGGTGCAGAGGATACGCTGCGGGCTCAGAACAGCCCGAAACGCTTCTTGGCCACATTGGCGCGGCCGGGTTCGATCACGTCCTGGATCTTCTTCGCATCGAAGCGGTCGAGCAGCGCCTCGGCGCCCTTCTTCAGCTTCAGATCCATCTCTTCCGGATACAGCGGAACCAGGGCCATGAAGCTGATGGTCTTGCCGTCGTCCAGTTCCAGCGTGGCGAAGTCCTCCGGGGTCGTCACCGGCGGCAGCACGATGGCACCGTCGAAGCCCACGCCCGGCGCGTAGGGCTCGCTGGGATGGCCGTTGGGAATGGTGTGGCCGAAGCCCAGCCAGGTGTCGTACTCGTGCGGCAGCCGCGCCATGCCCTTCAGCAGGCGCACCGGCCAGTAATTGCGTTCGTCCTCGAAGGCATCCTGCGAGATCGGCCAGTCAGCCGGCAGGGTCACCATCAGTTCCATGTAGCGGGGCACGTCCGCGTCCACCTCGGCGGGCACGGTCATCGGCAGGTCGCTCATGCCGGAGGTGACCAGGCGCAGGTACGGACACTGGTCAGTGGCCGGTACCACGTGCACGTCGATGTGCACCAGGTCGGAGATGATCTCGTGGAAGACACCGGACACCGGACCCAGATGGCGCTCGATGTGCGCGCCGATCGCCTCGATGTGTTCTTCGCCCTGTGGCGGGGTGAAGTCCTTCTGGCGGCTGTGCACCATGATCGGGCTGCCGCCCGGGCTGACGTCGTCGAATGTGTTGCTCATGTCCTGCTCCCTGGATGAGGCCACGGACCGGAGAGCGATGCATCCCCCGGCGCGCGCGGCGGTGCGTTCCCTGTCACCTGCAGGACGCGGCAGGAACAGGCCGCATCCCCTGGCGCTGCGCCGGGCTCAGTCCTGGCGCGTACGCAGCTTTTCCAGCACGCCGTCCAGGGTATCCAGGTCGGTGTAGTGGATGATCAGCTTGCCCTTGCCACCCCGGCCGTGGCTGATCGCCACCTTGGCGCCCAGCGTTTCGGACAGTTCGGTTTCCAGCGAGGCGATGTCGGCCTGCTGCACCTTCGGCGTGGCGACCGGGCGATTGCTCGGCACCTTGCCGGCGGCGAAGGCCTGCGCACGGCGCTCGACCTCGCGCACCGACCAGCCTTCATCGGCCGCTTCCTGCGCCAGCTTGCCGGCCAGCTCGGGGGCCAGGGTCAGCAGCGCGCGGGCGTGGCCCATTTCCAGGCGGCGGGTTTCCAGCAGCAGGCGGATCGCCACCGGCAGCTCCAGCAGGCGCAACAGGTTGGACACCGCCGCGCGCGAGCGGCCGACGGCCTCGGCGGCCTCGGCATGGGTCAGGGTGAATTCGCTGATCAGGCGCTGCAGCGCCTCGGCTTCTTCCAGCGGGTTGAGGTCTTCGCGCTGGATGTTCTCGATCAGCGCCATCGCGATGACGGTGCGGTCTTCCAGCTCGCGCACCACCACCGGCACTTCGTCCAGCCCGGCCAGCTGCGAGGCGCGCCAGCGGCGCTCACCGGCAACGATTTCGTAGTTGCCCGCCGGCAGCTGGCGCACCAGGATCGGCTGGATCACACCCTGCGACTTGATCGAGTCGGCCAGCTCGGACAGCTTGCCCTCGTCCATCTCGCGGCGCGGCTGGTACTTGCCCGGCTGCAGCTGGCCCACGGCCAGCTTGCGCAGCACTTCGCCCGGCAGCGGCTCGATCACCGCGGTGGTGGCCTGCACCTGGCTGACCGCCCCCTTGGGACCCAGCAGCGCATCCAGGCCACGGCCGAGGCCTCGCTTCTTGGCTGCCGGCTTGCTGCTGGTCATCAGACGGTCTCCACGGCCTTGACGGCCTTGTTGCGTTCGTTGTTGCGGCGGATGATCTCGCCGGCCAGGCCCAGGTAAGCCACGCCGCCGCGCGAGGCGCGGTCGTAGCCGACGATGCTCTGGCCATGGCTGGGCGCCTCGGCCAGGCGCACGTTGCGCGGCACGATGGTGCGGAACACGCGGTCGCCGAAGTGCTCGGTGAGCTCGGCCGAGACCGCGTTGGCCAGGTTGTTGCGCACGTCGAACATGGTGCGCAGCACGCCTTCGATCTCCAACGCCGGGTTCAGGTTGGCACGCAGCGCTTCGATGGTTTCCACCAGCGCGCTCAGGCCTTCCAGTGCGTAGTACTCGCACTGCATCGGCACGATCACCGAATCTGCGGCGGCCAGCGCGTTGAGCGTCAGCAGCGACAGCGCCGGCGGGCAGTCGATCAGGATGTAGTCGTACTCGTCGCGGATCGGTGCCAGCGCGCGCTTCAGCCGCTGCTCGCGCTCGCTCTGCGCCATCAGCTGGATCTCGGCCGCCGTCAGGTCGATGTTGCCGGGCAGCAGGTCATAGCCTTCGGCGGTCTGCACGCGTACATCGGCGGCGCTGGACTCGCCCAGCAGCAGATCGTAGGTGGAGGAGACCAGCTCACGCTTGTCCACGCCACTGCCCATGGTCGCGTTGCCCTGCGAATCCAGGTCGACCAACAGCACGCGCTTGGGTGCGTTGGCCAGGGAAGCGGCCAGGTTGACGGCGGTCGTGGTCTTGCCGACGCCACCCTTCTGGTTGGCGATGGCGATGATGCGGGCCATGCGGGTGTGCCTCGTCGACGTGTGCTGGGACCGGTCATTATGCGTACAACCGGCCCCTTGCGGAAATCGTGAATCGCCAACCCGTTGTTCCACAAAGGGCTGGCGGCGGGAATCAGGGACCTGTAACAGTGACCAGATGGCGTTCGCCGGCCAGGCCGGGCACGCTCAGCGGGGTCACCTCACGCACCTGCCAGCCAGCAGGCAGGTCCGCGATCTCCTCATGCGGGTAGACGCCCTTCATGGCCAGCAGCACGCCGCCGGGGCGCAGCAGGTGGCCACCGACGCGGACGATGCCGGCCAGGGTGTCCATCGCGCGCGCGGTCAGCTGGTCGTAGCGGCCGGCCTCGTCCAGCGCCTCGGCGCGCGATTCGGCCACGCGGGCATTGTCCAGGCCGAGCTGGCGCACGGCCTCGCGCATGAAGCGCGCCTTCTTGCCGTTGCTTTCCACCAGGGTGACCTGCAGGCCCGGGCAGGCGATCGCCAGCGGGATGCCGGGCAGCCCGGGGCCGGTACCGAGGTCGGCCAGGCTGCCATCGGCCACGAACGGCTGCATCGCCAGCGAGTCGAGCAGGTGGCGGGTGACCATCTCCTGCGGGTCGCGGATGGCGGTGAGGTTATAGGTGCCGTTCCAGCGGTGCAGCAGGGCCAGGTAGCGCAGCAGCGGCGGCGCCAGTGCGGCGTCCAGGCCCATGCTGGCCAGGCCCTGTTCCAGCGTGGCGGCCACGCTGGCGGGAAGTGGGTGTTCGCTCATGCCGGCATTATCGCCGGTTTTGCGCGCTGATTCCCCGCTTCAGTGCGGATACCAGGCCAACGCCGCACGGAACTGGCCGCTGGCCTGCCATTCGTGCAGGTGCCAGCGCGCGGCCTCGCCCAGTTCCGGGTCGCACCAGCGCAGGTGCAGGGCACCATCGGCCCCCGGCGCCAGCTGCAGGCGGTGCAGGCCGAACGAGATGCCCTGGCCGTGCGCCTTCAGGATGGCTTCCTTGGCGCACCACACGCGGAAGAACCAGTGCTCGCGGCCGGCCTGGTCCAGACTTTCCAGCCAGGCCACCTCCTCGGGGTGGAAGAAGCGCTGCACGATCTCCAGCAGGCGGGCCCGCGGCCGCAGCAGTTCCAGGTCCACACCCAGCCGCACGCCTTCGCCCAGCGCCACCAGCAGCACTTCGCCACTGTGGCTCCAGCCGGTGCCGTAGTGGGCCAGCGCGCCGCTCAGTTCCGGCCGGCCCTTGTCATCGCGGACCAGCGGCAGCGTCTCCGGGTCGGCACCCAATGCCTGTGCCAGCACCTGCCGCGCCTGCGGTTCACCGCGCTGGCCCGGCACGTGCGGACGCCGCCAGACCGTCACCGGACCGAAGCGCCACGGGCCATCGAGGGTGGCTGGCAGGCTCATCCGCACGCGCCCGTCACGCAATTGCACGACGGGTTCACAGCCCTGCGCGTCAACTGGTCACAGTTCCCCACCGGAGGTTCGATCATGGGCATCATCATCTGGCTGATCGTCGGCGGCATCGTAGGCTGGCTGGCCAGCATCATCATGAAGCGCGATGCCCAGCAGGGCATCATCCTCAACATCGTGGTCGGCATCGTCGGCGCGCTGATTTCCGGCTGGCTGTTCGGCGGTGGCATCAACGAAGCGATCACCATCCGCACCTTCCTGTTCTCGCTGATCGGTGCGGTGATCCTGCTGGCGATCGTCAACCTGTTCACCCGCAAGAGCATACGGTGATCTGGGGAGGTAGCGCCGGGCCATGCCCGGCGTCACCCTGCCGCCGCTGCGCTCGCCGGGCATTGCCCGGCGCTACCTCAACTCAACCCAACTGTACCCACGCCGGCGCATGGTCGCTCGGACGTTCCCAGGTGCGCGGCTCGCGGTCGATGCCCGAAGCCACCGCACCGCTCTTCAGCGCATCGGAGACCAGGGTCAGGTCGATGCGCAGGCCCAGGTTGCGACGGAAACCAGCGGCGCGGTAATCCCACCAGCTGAAGGTACCCGCCTCGTCGTTGTGCAGGCGGAAGCCGTCGTGCAGGCCCAGCTGCAGCAGCTTGTTCAATGCGCCGCGCTCGGCGGTGGAGGTCAGGATGTGGTTGTCGTTCCACACCTCCGGGTCGTGCACGTCGCGCGCGTCCGGGGCGATGTTGAAGTCGCCCATCACGATCAGCTTCGGGTGGCGCTGCAGCTCTTCGGCGATCCAGGCATGGACCGCTTCCAGCCAGCGCAGCTTGTAGTCGTACTTGTCGGTACCGATGTCCTGGCCGTTGACCACGTACAGGTTGATCACGCGCAGGTCGCCGAAGGTACCGGCGATGACGCGCTTCTGCTCGTCCTCGAAACCGGGAATGCCGATCTGCACGTCCTGCGCCGGCTCACGCGACAGCAGCGCCACGCCGTTGTAGGTCTTCTGGCCGGCGAACACGCTGCGGTAACCCGCGGCGATCAGCGCCGAATCGGGGAACTTGTGGTCCTCCAGCTTGGTTTCCTGGATACCGACGATGTCCGGGCCGAAATCCTTGAGCCACTGCTCCAGGTGCGGCAGGCGGACATTGAGCGAATTGACGTTCCACGAGGCGATCTTCATGGGCGCATTCTACCCGGGTAGGCCTGGGTTGCCTTGTAGAGCCGAGCCCACGCTCGGCTGCGTCTGCCTGGACCAGCCAAGGGCAGCCGAGCGTGGGCTCGGCTCTACAGAAGAATCGGGCGCTGATTCCGTAGAGCAACGCCATGCGTGGCTTCACCGCAGCAACAGCCTCAACAACCCCGCAATCTTCGAGTACGGCGGGCGCAGCCGGTCACTGGTCGCCCAGCGCGCCTGCCACAGCACGGGCAGGCGCTTGCTCATCGCGTCGAACCCGGCCCGGCCGTGGTATGCACCCATGCCGCTGGCGCCAACCCCGCCAAACGGCAGCCCATCAGCGGCGAAGTGCAGCAGGGTGTCATTCACGGTCACCCCGCCCGCCACCACCTGGCCGAGGATATGCTCCACCGTCGCCGTGTCGTGGCTGAAGGGATACAGCGCCAGCGGCCGGTCACGCGACAGCACGTCGGCCAATGCGGCATCCAGATCCGGATAGGCGCGCACCGGCAGGATCGGCCCGAAGATCTCCTCGCGCATCAGCTCCAGGTCATCCGGCGGGTCCAGCACCACGGTCGGCACCAGCAGGCGCTCGCGGTCGGCGCGCGCCTCATCCACCTGCGCCAGCGGGATGACCGGCACGCCGCGTTCGCGCGCCTGCGCCAAGTAGCCCTGCAGGCGCTGGTACTGGCCCTCGTTGATGATGCGCGTGTAGTCGTCGGCATTGCTGAAGTCGCCATAGCGCTCGCGCACCTGCTGCTGCAGCGCCTGTACGAACTCACGCTGGCGGACCGTATCGATCAGCACATAATCCGGCGCGATGCAGGTCTGGCCCGCGTTGAACCACTTGCCGGTGGCCAGCCGCGCGGCGGCTTTGTCCAGCGGGAAATCGCGACAGACGATGGCCGGCGACTTGCCGCCCAGCTCCAGCGTGACCGGCACCAGATGCTCGGCGGCGGCGGCCATCACCTTGCGGCCCACGGCGGTCGAGCCGGTGAACAGCAGATGGTCCAACGGCAGCGACGACACCGCTGCGGCCACGTCCGCCCCGCCCTGCACCACCGCCACCCGATCGGGCGGGAATACACTGGCCAGCAGATCGGCCAGGAACGCGCTGGTACGCGGCGTATGTTCCGAAGGCTTGAGCAGCACATGGTTGCCTGCGGCGATGGCGGTAGCCAACGGCACCAGTGCCAGCGTGACCGGGTAGTTCCAGGGCGAGATCACCCCGACCACACCCAACGGCGTCGGTCGCAGCTGCGCGCGCGCCGGCCACAGCTTCCAGCCGGCCGATGCGTGCTGCGGCTTCGACCAGCGCCGCAGGTGGCGGCGCAGGTGGTCGATGGCCGACAGCACGCTCATGCCATCGGCCAGCTTCGATTCAACGTGGGCGCGGTGGCCGAAGTCTTCGGCGATGGCCTGGGCCATTTCATCCAGGCGTGGCTTCAGCGCCTCGCGCAGGCGGCGCAGGTCGGCCTCGCGCTGGTCGAGCGTGGGGCGCTGCGACTGCCAGGCGCTGCGCAGGGTGTGCAGGAGGGCGGGGAGCTCGGCCGGCGGAATGGTGGTCATGCCGCGACTATACGGCGTGCGGCACGTCTCGATGGGCACGAGATGGCGTGTGGCTTCGGATGCTTGTCAACCGCGATGATGGCATTGAACGCTGCCTGTTCGCTTCTGCGGAATTTTGTGCCGCGCGTAGCGCGGTCGCCGAGCATCGCTCGGCGCTACAGGGAAACGAAAAGGCCGTGGTCTGCACCACGGCCCCTGAAACCCGGTGGGTGCCGACCGTTGGTCGGCACGCCGGTTATTGGGTGATATCCACGTCCTTGGTTTCGCGCAGGAACAGGCCGCCGATCACCACCGACATCAGCGCGATGATGATGGGGTACCACAGGCCGTAGTACAGGTTGCCGGTACCGGCCACCAGCGCGAACGAGATCGCCGGCAGGAAGCCACCGAACCAGCCGTTGCCGATGTGGTACGGCAGCGACATCGAGGTGTAGCGGATGCGGGTCGGGAACAGTTCCACCAGGTAGGCAGCGATCGGGCCGTAGACCATGGTCACGTACAGCACCAGCAGCCACAGCATGAACACCGTGCCGGCAATGTTGATGCGTGCACCATCGGCCTTGGCCGGGTAGCCGGCGGTGGTCAGGGCGGTCTTCAGTTCCGCACCGAACGCATCGGCCTTGGCCTTGCCGTCTTCCTTGGTCAGGCCGGCGGCCTCATACGAGGTGACGCTGGCGCTGCCCACGTTCACCATCGCCAGCGAACCGGCGGCGGCGGGCTGCACGTCGTACGGCACACCTGCCTTGGTCAGCGCGGCGGTGGCCACGTCGCAGGAGCTGGTGAACTTGCGCAGGCCCACCGGATCGAACTGGAACGAGCAGGTAGCCGGATCGGCCACGACCAGGGCCGGCGAGCTGCTGCGGGCTTCTTCGATGGCCGGGTTGGCGAAGTGGGTCAGGCCCTTGAAGATCGGGATGTAGGTGACGGCGGCCAGCAGGCAGCCGGCCAGGATGATCTTCTTGCGGCCGATACGGTCGGACAGCCAGCCGAAGAAGATGAAGAACGGTACGCCCAACGCCAGCGCGGCCGCGATCAGCAGGTAGGAGGTGGTGGCATCGACCTTCAGCATGCTGCTGAGGAAGAACAGCGCGTAGAACTGGCCGCCATACCAGACCACCGCCTGACCCGCCGCCGCACCGAGCAGGACCAGCAGCATCAGCTTCAGGTTGCCGCCCTTCAGGCTGTCACGGAACGGGGTCTTGGAACCCTTGCCCTCGGACTTCATCTGCTGGAACAGCGGCGACTCGCTCAGCTGCAGGCGGATCCACACTGAGACACCCAGCAGCAGGATCGAGACCAGGAACGGAATGCGCCAGCCCCAGGCTTCGAAGGCTTCATTGCCCAGGAAGTAACGGCAGGCCAGGATGATCAGCAGCGACATGAACAGGCCGAGCGTGGCCGTGCACTGGATGAAGCTGGTGTACAGACCGCGCTTGTCGTCCGGCGCGTGCTCGGCCACGTAGGTGGCGGCACCGCCGTACTCGCCGCCCATTGCCAGGCCCTGGGCCAGGCGCAGGATGATCAGGATCACCGGCGCGGCGAAACCGATCGAAGCGTAGTTGGGCAGCACGCCGACCAGGAAGGTCGAGATGCCCATGATCAGAATGGTGACCAGGAAGGTGTATTTGCGGCCGATGCGGTCGCCGAGGCTGCCGAAGAAGGCCGCGCCGAACGGACGCACGAAGAAGCCGGCGGCAAACGCCAGCAGGGCGAAGATCATGCCCGTGGTTTCATTGACGCCGCTGAAGAACTGCTTGGCGATGATGGCGGCGAGCGAGCCGTACAGGAAGAAGTCATACCACTCGAACACCGTGCCGAGGCTCGAGGCGAAGATGACCTTCTTGTGACCCTTGGTCAGGGTGCCCGCTTTGTGTGCGGTACTGGGTGTGCTGGACATGGGGCGTTTTCCCTCGGTAGATGCCGACCTTGGTCGGCACTCAATTCGGTAGGTGCCGGCCACTGGCCGGCACGCAATCTCTGTAGGTACCGACCTTGGTCGGCACTGCTTTAGAAGCTGTACTTCGTGGTGAACTGCAGCCGGGTGATGTCACCCTTGTTGCCGTTCTCCACTTCGCGACGGCCGTACATCAGCTCCGCACCGATATCGACCTTGGGCAGCGGCGAATAGAAGATGTTGCCGCGGATGCTCTGCACGCTCTTGGTTACCAGCGGGCCGAGGATGCTGTCGTTGTCGTAGTCGCTGCGCGCGTAGATCAGGTTGGTGCGCAACTTCGGCGAGAACGCATGCCGCCAGCCCACGTAGCCGGCAAGCACGCCGGTCGGGTTGAGTTCGTCGCGGGCCACGTCATAGGCACTGTCGGCGGTGATGCCCAGGCCGATGTAGCGGGCGATGCCTTCGCCGCCAGTCAGCTGGTAGTGCAGCGAATCGCTGTCACCCATCACCCACTTGCCGCCCAGGGTCAGGCCGCCGGCCACCTTGTCGGCCTTCGCGCCGGTCGCCTGGTTGTCGACCTTCAACTGGCGGACGATGCCGCCGACACCGAAGGTGCCCCAGTCGCCCTTCCAGCCATAGCGCAGGGTCAGGTCGGGCAGGCTGCCACGGTCGGAGTTGGCGCTGGCGTTGGTCCAGGCGCCGGTGATCGGGTTGCGGGTGCCGGTGAGGGTGGTGGTTTCCGGGTTTTCCAGCGCGACGCTGAAGCCGCCCTGGGTGTAACGCACCTGGGCCTGGCGCACGAAGATCACGCCGTCGGTGGGGCCGACGAAGTCGACCGCTTCCGGCAGTGCGGCCGCGTCCATGAAGTTGGACCAGGTCTGGCCGGCCAGCCAGTTGTTCCAGTACATGTAGGCGTGGCGCAGGGTCACGCCGTAGGTATTGGTGGCAGTCTGGTTGCCCAGCGAGTTGCCGAAGAAGTCCATCTCGAAGAACGCACCGGCCTTGTTGCCCGATTCGCTGACGTTGTCGATGCCCAGGTTGAAGCGCGAGAACTTGGCATGGGCGTTGAAATCGGTGCCCGAGCGCTTGCCGCTGCCGCCGGCGCCTTCCACCGGGGTCTGGCCCGGGAGGTACAGCGAACGGCCGGTGGCGTCGTCGGCCAGCTGGCCATCGCTGGTCTGGGTGGCCAGGAAGTCGGCCTTGATGAAGCCGCCGATCTTGACCGTGGTGCCCGGTGCCGCGCCCGGGGTGAGGGTGGTGACCTGGATCGGCTGCTTGCCGGCCGGCACCTGTGCAACCGGCTTCTGCCCGGCCTGCACCGTGCGCACTTCGGTTACCGCCTGCTGGGTCTGGCTGATCTGGGTCTGTTGTTGTTGCTGCGAAGACAGCAGCAGCTGGACCTGGCGTTCCAGTTCGGCAACGCGTGCTTCCAGTGCCTTCTCTTTGGCGGTCTCTGCGAACGCCATGCCCGGTGCGACCAGGGCGACCAGCAGGCAGGCCGCCAAAGGTGTGCGCACGGCTTTCAACGTACGGTGGCTCATGTTGCCCTCTCTCCCAAGTGGCAAGGTGATGCCGCGCGTGGGGCACGGTCGAGCCGAGACTGCGGGGCGATTATGTATAGCGGCTATTCGCCATTGGTCGAACCCGGCCCTGCAGGGCGCTCACTTTCGACCATGGTCTAACCAAGGTGGTGACGCGGCCGGGGGTGGATGGGGCAAACTGAGGGGGATCGGTCGTTGCGATGCTGCGACCGCACATACAAAGTCAACGTGCAAGTGAGGGTGCCATGGCTGATATCTACCCCGTCGATCCGCAGTTCGCCGCCAAGGCACGCATCGACAAGAAGACCTATGAACAGCAGTACCAGGCGTCGGTGACCGACCCGGATGGATTCTGGGGCAAGGCCGCCGAGCGCCTGCAATGGATGCGCAAGCCGACGAAGATCAAGAACGTCAGCTACGACCTGTCCGACTTCCACATCAAGTGGTTCGAGGATGGTGAGCTCAATGCCAGCGTGAACTGCCTGGATCGCCAGCTCGAGACGCGCGGCGACAAGACCGCCCTGCTGTTCGAGCCGGACGGCCCGGATGCACCGGCCCAGCACGTGACCTATCGCGAACTGTATGAGCGCACCTGCCGCCTCGGCAATGCGCTGCGCAACCTTGGGGTCAAGAAAGGCGACCGCGTCACCATCTACCTGCCTATGATCGTCGACGCCGCAGTAGCCATGCTGGCCTGCGCGCGCATCGGTGCGATCCACTCGGTGGTGTTCGGTGGCTTCGCGCCGAACTCGATCGCCGACCGCGTCAGCGACTGCCAGAGCAAGCTGATCATCACCGCCGACGAGGGCTTGCGCGGTGGCCGCAGGATTCCGCTGAAGGCCAACGTCGATGCCGCGCTGAAGCTGCCGGGCACGAACACGGTTGAAACCGTGCTGGTGGTGCGCCACACCGGCGGCGCGGTGGACATGCAGGCCCCGCGCGACCGCTGGTTCCACGATGTGGTGGACAGCCAGCCGGCCACCTGCGAACCGGAACGCATGAACGCGGAAGACCCGCTGTTCATCCTCTACACCTCCGGTTCCACCGGCAAGCCGAAGGGCGTGCTGCACACCACCGGCGGTTACCTGCTGTACGCGGCCTACACCCATGAAGCGGTGTTCGACCTGCGCGAGGACGACATCTACTGGTGCACCGCCGACGTCGGCTGGGTCACCGGCCACAGCTACATCGTGTACGGTCCGCTGGCCAACGGCGCGACCTCGCTGATGTTCGAAGGCGTGCCGAACTACCCGGATACCTCACGCTTCTGGAACGTCATCGACAAGCACAAGGTGAGCATCTTCTACACCGCCCCGACCGCCATCCGTGCACTGATGCGCGAAGGCGAGGAACCGGTGAAGAAGACCTCGCGCGCGTCGCTGCGCCTGCTCGGCAGCGTGGGCGAACCCATCAACCCGGAGGCCTGGCGCTGGTACTACGAGGTGGTCGGCGACAGCCGCTGCCCAATCGTCGATACCTGGTGGCAGACCGAGACCGGCGGCATCCTGATCTCGCCGCTGGCCGGTGCGATGGATCTGAAGCCGGGTTCGGCCACCCTGCCCTTCTTCGGCGTGCAGCCGGCGCTGGTCAATGCCGATGGCGAGATCCAGGACGGCCCGACCGAGGGCAACCTGATCATCCGCGACTCCTGGCCGGGCCAGATGCGCACGGTGTACGGCGACCACCAGCGTTTCATCGATGCGTATTTCCGCACCTACCCGGGCAGCTACTTCACCGGTGACGGGTGTCGCCGCGACGAAGACGGCTATTACTGGATCACCGGCCGCGTTGACGACGTGATCAATGTGTCCGGCCACCGCATCGGCACCGCCGAAGTGGAAAGCGCGCTGGTCTCGCACCCGAAGGTGGCCGAAGCGGCCGTGGTCGGCTTCCCGCACGACGTGAAGGGCCAGGGCATCTATGCCTACGTGACCCTGGTGGCCGAAGAAGCGCCGAGCGACGAACTGCAGAAGGAACTGGTCGCGTGGGTACGCAAGGAAATCGGCCCGATCGCCACGCCGGACCACCTGCAGTGGGCGCCGGGCCTGCCGAAGACCCGCTCGGGCAAGATCATGCGCCGCATCCTGCGCAAGATCGCCGAGAACGCGCCGGACCAGCTCGGCGACACCTCGACCCTGGCCGATCCGTCGGTGGTGGCGTCGCTGGTGGACGAGCGCAAGGTGCGCTGATGGCGTGACTGCAGGCGCAGGACGCGCCAGGGACGTGGCCGGGAGGAGGGACCCGGCCGCGTCCGACCCGTCCTGCACCTGCCATCACGTCGCTCTTTTTCCTGATCGATAAGCTCGACCCATGACCACCCTCCTGATTGCCGATGACCACCCGCTGTTCCGCGAAGCCCTGCGTGGGGCCGTGCAGCGGGTCATCCCGGGCGTACAACTGTTCGAGGCCGACAGCGTGGAAGCACTGTACGCGCTGGCCGATCAGCACAACGATGCCGACCTGGTCCTGATGGACCTCAACATGCCGGGTGCGCAGGGCTTCAACGCACTCGTGCACATGCGCTCACTGCATCCGCAGCTGCCGGTGGTGGTGGTGTCCGCGCGCGAAGAAGCCACGGTGATGCGTCGCGCGCTCGACCACGGTGCGCTCGGCTTCATTCCCAAATCGGCCGACTCGGACACCATCGGCCATGCACTCGGCACCATCCTCGATGGCGAGACCTGGGCACCGCCGGAGGCGCACAACGTGCCGCCCACCGGCAGCGAAGAACGCGAAGTCGGCCAGCGCCTGCGCGAGCTGACCCCGCAGCAGTTCCGCGTCCTGCAGATGCTCGGCGCCGGCCGCTTGAACAAGCAGATCGCCTACGACCTCAACGTCTCCGAAGCAACGATCAAGGCCCACGTCACCGCCATCCTGCGCAAGCTCGGCGTAACCAACCGCACCCAGGCCGTGCTGATGGCCGGCAAGCTGGCCATCGACGACGACGCCATCGTGCTGCCGCCGGAAGAAGATTGATTGTGACCGACTATGGAGCCGAGCATGGGCTCGGCTCTACAGACGTCATGATGCCCCTGTAGAGCCGAGCCCACGCTCGGCTGCTCTTTGCCTCAATACCAATCACTCCTCAAGCGGCCATCGACTCCACCCATAGGGGTATTCCCCGATGCGCGTGGCCAGCCCAGCACGCACCGGATTGGCCGCGATATACACCGCCTGCGTGTGCAGGCATTCATCGCTGCGCAGCGCGTGGTCGTAGTATCCCGGCTGCCAGATCGGCGCGTTGGCATCAGCGCGCCTGCCGATGGAACGCCCGCTCCGTGATTTGAGGATCTGCATGCAGCCGGCAAGCGTGCCGGTACGGAGTTCGAACAGCCAATGCAGATGATCCGGCATCACCACCCAGGCGAGGGAGGAGGTCCGCCCCGTTCGCTCTACGGTGCGCAGTGCTTCGATCAGCAGATCGACGTTGGCCTTGTCGTCGAACCAAGGACGGCGTGCGCGTGTCACAGCCGTGATCGCGTAGACATTGCCGGTCTGCGACCAGCGACCAAAGCGGAGTGCGGGACTGGCCACGCGAAGAGGCTATGGCACGCATGACAGCCCTTCCATCAGTGCAACACCGCAATGCTTGTCAGCCAACACCCTGAGGTAGAGCCGAGCCCATGCTCGGCTGGCGCGCGAAGCAGCCGAGCATGGGCTCGGCTCTACAGGAACAGGCGTTACCCCACGCCGTGCAGGTGTTCGTACAGGATCGTCGCGCCGATGATCACCAGGATCACGCCACCGATGATCTCGGCGCGCTTGCCGACCATGCTGCCCAGCACGCGGCCGAGCATGATGCCGACGGTGACCATGGTCAGCGTGCACAGGCCGATGACCGCAGCCATCACGCCGATATGCACGTCCATGAAAGCCAGGCCGATACCCACCGCCATCGCATCGATGCTGGTGGCGAAACCGGTCAGCGCCAGCTTCCAGAAGCCGTGGTGCTGCGAAGGATCTTCGTCTTCCTCGGCGCTGTCCGGACGCAGGCCGTTGTAGATCATGTGGATGCCCAGCGCACCGAGCAGGCCGAAGGCGATCCAGTGGTCGAACGCTTCCACGTACTGCAGGGCGGCACGGCCGAGCAACCAGCCGATGATCGGTGTGATCGCCTCGATGACGCCGAAGATGATGCCGGCGCGCAGCGCATCGCGGAACACCGGCTTGCGCATGGCCGCACCCTTGCCGATCGCCGCGGCGAAGGCATCGGTGGACATGGCAAAGCCGATCAGGAGGATCGAAATGGGGGACATTGGCGGCTGCTGAGGTCGGGCTAGGACGGACGCACGGCTCGCGCTCGCGCCCAACCTGACGTTGCGCGCGCGGGCCGCTGGTCTCGCCAACCATCATGGTTGTCCACGCCACGGCGCACTGGCCGAGTGTGTTGACGTGGACGATTCCTGCGAAGGAATCCGGCTACTCCCCAAGGGGACGCGCAGCTTAGCACCGCGATTCGCGCATGGCGCATCTGCGGCGAAACGCGCAGGCAGGGCTGGTTTGTATAGCGATGGCTATATCAGCCCCGCACTGCGTGCCGGAGCCGAGCGTAGGCTCGGCTCTACAGTTGCCCGTCAGGCATCGTTGTTGCCGGCATCGCGCAGCGCGCCCAGGAAGGCGCGCAGCGAGGCCGGCTTGATCGGCTTGGTCAGCACGCGGTAGCCGCGTTCGCGCGCCATCCGCTTCAACTCGTCGCGACCATCGGCGGTCAGCAGCGCGCCGGGCAACGGGTAGCCCGCAGCCTCGCGAAGTGCCACCAGCGCATCCAGGCCATCCATGCGGTCGTGCAGGTGGTAGTCCACCAGCATCACCTGCGGGCGCTCGGCGATCTTCTCCAGCGCCTGGTCGACGGTGGCGGCAGTGATCACCTGCACCTGCCAACGGCCAAGCAATGCACGCATGCCGTCGAGGATCTCCTCATCGTTGTCCACGCACAGCACGCGCAGGCCGGCCAGCGAATCGCTGCGCACCGGTGCGGCCACCGCCTGTACCGGCGTGGCCAGCTCGGCGTAGCCCGGCAACGGCGCCACACGCGGCAGGATGATCGAGAACATCGAGCCGCTGCCGACGCGGCTGCGCGCATTGAGGCGATGGTCAAGCAGGCGCGAGATGCGCTGGCAGATCGACAGGCCCAGCCCCAGACCCTGCTCGCCCCAGTCGAACGGCTGCTGGTAACGGTGGAACTCATCGAAGATCTGCCGCATGTGGTGCTCGGGAATGCCGGGACCGGTATCCCATACCTGCAGCTCCACTTCGTCGCCACGATGGCGCACCGCCAGCACGATGCGCCCCTGGCGGGTGTAGCGCAACGCGTTGGCCAGGAAATTCTGCAGCACGCGGCGCAGCAGGCGGCGATCACTGCGTACCCACGCCGGGCGCGCGAACAGGTCCAGGCGCAGGCCACGACCGGCGGCGACCGGCGTGTACTGCGCCGCCAGTTCGCGCATCAACGCACTCACGTCGAACTCGCCGATGACCGGGTGCAGGCCACCGGCATCCAGCCGCGACACGTCCCCAGCAGGCCATCCAGCAGTTCTTCGGCCGCGCGCAGCGACGCATCCACGCGTTCGGCCAGGTGCTTCTGCTCATCGCTCACGTGGTCGCTGTCACGCAACGCCGAAGCGAACAGGCGCGCGGCGTTCAGTGGCTGCAGCACGTCATGGCTGATCGCTGCCAGGAAACGCGTCTTCGACTGCTGCGCGACCTCGGCCTCGTGCGAGCGCTCGGCCACGCGCTGTTCCAGCGTCTCGTTGGCTTCCAGCAGTGCTTTTTCCGCGTGCTTGTAGTCGGTGATGTCGTTGTAGCTGGTCACGTAACCGCCGCCGGGCAGCGCCTGCCCGCGCATCTCGATCACCTTGCCGTCGCTGCGGGTGCGCTCGAACACGTGCGGTGAACCGGCGCGCATGTAGCCGATGCGGCGGTTGATCTGCACTTCGATATCGCCCTCGCCCAGTTCGCCGCGCTCGGCGTTGTAACGGATCAGGTCGGCCACCGGGCGGCCCACGTAGAGCATCCCGTCGGGGTAGCCGAACATGTCCTGGTACCGGCGGTTCCATGCGGTCAGGCGCATGTCCGGATCGACCACGCTGACCCCGGCGCTGATGTTCTCCAGCGTGGTCGACAGGATCTCGCGGTTGAAGCGCAGCTCCTGCCCGGCTTCGTCCAGCACTGCCACCACTTCGCCCAGGTCCATGCCCGAGCCACGCAGCAGGCTGGTCAGCAACAGGCGTGCGGATGCCGCGCCGATCGACGCGGCCAGCAGGCGTTCGGTGAACTGCACCCACGGGCGGTCTGCAGGCGCGGAGGATTGCAGTTCACGGCCCAGCGACTGCGCCTGCTCGAAGAACGAACGCCGCGCATGGCGCTCGCCGACCACGCGCGAGGCCAGTGCCAGCAGATCGCCCACATGCACGTGGCCGGGCCAGCCACCGGCCACCGACGGGCGCTCGGCATAGGGGTCGAGGAACGGCGCGGCGCGCAGCCGCTCGTCCACACCGGGGCGCCAGCGCGCGGACACCAGCATCATCGTCGCCGCGTTGACCAGCAGCGACCAGAACGTGCCGTGGGTCAGCGGATCCCAGCCGGTCATGCCGAACAGCTGCTGCGGACGCAGCCACTCGATGCCGAACGGACCGTGCTGCACCCAGGCGGCATCAACCCAGCCGGCCATGGTCATCGCCGGCAGCAGCAGCGTGTACAGCCATGTCGCGAAGCCGAGCAGCATGCCCATCTCGACGCCACGCCGGCTGGCGCCACGCCAGTACAGGCCGCCGATCAGGCCCGGTGCGAACTGCGCCACTGCAGCGAACGCCATCAGGCCGTACGACGCCAGCGTGCTGTCGTTGCTGCTGGTGCGGTAGTAGCTGTAGGCCATCAGCGCCAGCAGCAGGATCGCCAGGCGGCGGATCCACAGCACGCGCGAGGCGACGTCGGCGGCTTCCTGATGGTCGCCACTGCGGCGCAGCAGCACCGGCATCACCAGGTCGTTGCTGACCATGGTGGCCAGCGCGATGGACGACACGATGACCATGCCGGTGGCCGCCGAGAAGCCGCCCACATAGGCGATCAGCGCCAGCGCATTGCGGCCTTCGGCCAGCGGCAGGGCCAGCACCATCGAATCGTCGGCGACGCTGCCGCCGGTGCCGAACAGGGTCACGCCGGCGGTGGCGATTGGCAGCACCATGCCCGAGATCAGCACAAGATAGCCACCGAACATCCAGCGCGCGCGGCGCACATCGCGCACGTCACCACATTCGACCACGGCCACGTGGAACTGGCGCGGCAGGCAGATGATGGCCAGGAAACTCAGCAGCGTCTGCGAGATGAATCCCACCGGCGGCAGGCCGGTGAACAGCGTATGCACCGACTCGACCACCGCGTCGGTGCGGTTGCTCAGCCACAGGTAGGCGAACACGCCCACCGCCACCATCGCCAGCAGCTTGATCACCGATTCGAAGGCGATCGCCAGCATCATGCCGTGGTGGTGCTCGGTGGCATCGACCTGGCGGGTGCCGAACAGGGTGGCGAACAACGCCATCAGCAGCGCCACGTACAGCGCCGGATCGGTGAAGAAGCCGGTCGGGCCGGTGTTGCCGGTCAGTACCTGCAGGCTCATCGCCACTGCTTTGTACTGCAGCGCCAGGTACGGAATGATGCCGATCAGCGCGATGATCGCCACCAACGCCGCCAGCCGCCGCGAACGGCCGAAGCGCGAGGAGATGAAATCGGCGATGGAAACCACGTTCTGGCTGCGCGCGATCAGCGCCAGGCGCTCGATGATGCGCCAGCCGAACAGCAGCAGCAGCAGCGGGCCGATGTAGATGGGCAGGTAGCCCACGCCGTTGCGCACGGCGGTGCCGACCGCGCCGTAGAAGGTCCACGACGAGCAGTACACGGCCAGCGCCAGGCTGTAGACCACCGGCCGCAGCCACGGCCGGTCGGGATACATCGGTCGACGGTCACCCCACCACGCCACGCCGAACAGCAGCGCAGCATAGGCAACCGAGACCAGCAGCAGGATCCAGCTGGAGACCACGCGTGCGTTTCCGTCGGAAGAACCCGCAGTGTAGGCCAGGCGTGGCCGGGGGTGCGGGCTCGTTGGGGGCAACCACCCCCACCAGGGTGGGGGCCTACGCGGTGCGGGCCACGACCGTTGGTCGTGGCCGGCTCCTTACTGGGCCGGCACGCCCATTTCCTTCAGCAGCTCGGGCGCCGGGTAGACTTTGGCCAGCAGCCAGCGCAGGTAGCGCATGTCTACGTGCACGGCGCGCTTGTAGCGCGGATCGAACCACCAGCTGGCGCTGACCGACTCCCAGTTGCTGTCGAAATTCAGGCCGATCAGTTCGCCCTTGGCGTTGAGCACCGGCGAGCCGGAGTTGCCGCCGGTGGTATCCAGGTTGGTCAGGAAATTGACCGTCTGGGTCTTCAGCGCCGGGTCGGCGGTGCTGCCGAAGTCGCCCTTGGCGATCGCCGCCAGCAGCGGCTTGGGTGCGTCGAACGGATAGGCGTTGGTGTTCTTCTCGACAATGCCGGCCACGGTGGTCACCGGCGAATAGGTCACGCCATCACGCGGGTGCAGCGCCTCGACCTTGCCGTAGCTGATGCGCAGGGTGCGGTTGGCGTCCGGGTACACCGCACGGCCCTGCTTGGCACGCCAGGCGAACAGCGCCTGCATGTACGCCGGGCGCAGGCGCAACTGCTCGCCTTCGCGGGTCTTGCTCTCGTTCTCGATGCGCAGCTGCGCGGCCACCAGCGGGCCGGCCACGGCGATCAGCGGATCGGCGGCAAGTGCCTTGCCCTCGCGTGCGGCAGTGAAGCGCGACAGGCGCTGCGCCTCGTCACCCAGCTGGGTGCCGGCATAGAGGGTGCCCAGCGCCTTGGCCAGCTGCTCCGGGGTACGGCCGAAGGCCGCGTCGAACTCGGCCACGCGCTGCGCGTCCGGCAGCTGCTGGTAGCGGGTCAGCAAGGTGGTCAGCAGGGCCTTCTCGACCTCCGGTGCGTAGCGGCGCTGGACCTGCTTGAGCACGCCTTCGATCATCGCCTGGTCGCGCTGCTGGTAACCGCTCTCGCGCTGCGCGTCCGGCTTGGCCGATTCGATGCGCAGGCGCTCCAGCAGCAGTGCCGAGCGCAGCAACTGGCTCTGCGCAGCCATCTGATCCAGCAGCAGGTCACGCTCGCCCACCGCCGCACCCTGCGACAGGTTGGCCAGCAGCGCCTTGATGTCGCCCTGGTACTTGCGGTCGGTGGCAGCCAGCATCGCCGTCTCGTCGGCGGCACGCTGGGCCTTGGCGTCGCTGCGCAGCAGGCCTTCCAGCTCACCGGCGGCGCGCTTGCGGTTGTTCTTCAGCGACTGCAGCTGCGAGGCGTAGCGGGTACGCGCCTGCGCATCCTTGGCGGTGGCGGCCTCGATGGTGTCGATCATCTGCTGGAACACCGACACGCGGCGCGGCAGCACGGTATCGATCTGGCCGGCGAACTCGGCGGCGGTACGGTGGCGGTAGGTGATGCCCGGGTAACCGGCGAGCATCGCGTAGTCGCCTTCCTTCGGGCCTTCCACCGACATCTGCAGGTGTGCCGGTGCCTGGTAGGGCACGTTGTCCTTGCTGTAGGCGGCCGGCTTGCCGTCCTTGCCCACGTAGGCGCGCAGCAGGGTGAAGTCGCCGGTGTGGCGCGGCCACATGAAGTTGTCGATCTCATCTCCGTAGTTGCCGATCGCACGCGGCGGCGCATACACCAGGCGCACGTCGCTCAGTTCCAGCTGGGCGATGCGGTAGAAGTCGGTGCCGTAGTACATGTTGGCCACCGAGCAGCGCACGCTGCCGTCCTTCTCGCACTCGGCCACGATCTGCTTGCTGGCCGCATCCACCGCATCGAAGTAGGCGCGACCGGTCTTGCCACGCGCCTGCGCCAGCACCTGGTCGGTCACCTTGTCGAAGCCGACGGTGACCAGCACGCGGAAGTCCGGGTTGGCCGGACGCTCGTCGGCACGGTCCTGGGCGATGAAGCCACCGTTGATCAGGTCGTGCTCGGGCGAGCTGTTGTACTGGATCACGCCCATCGCCACGTGGTGGTTGGTCAGCAGCAGGCCGTCGGCGGACACGAACGAACCGGTGCCGCCACCGGCGCGCACCACCGCGCTCAGCGGCGGCGCAGTGACGTTGGCCAGGTCGGCCGGATTGCCCTTGAAACCGGCTGCCTGCAGCGGCTTGGCCAGTTCCGGCAGCTGGGTCGGCATCCACATGCCTTCGTCGGCGTGGGCACCGGCGGCGAGGGTCAGGCCCAGGGCCAGGGCGGTGGGAAGGGCTTTGCGTGGTGACATGAGGCAATCCGGTACGACAGAACAGCCCGGGACCATAGCCGCTGGGGCCGGATGGGGCAACGGCCGATGGTTGGGGGCCTGTCAGGTAGAGCCGAGCCCATGCTCGGCTGCTCTTCCTGCAGCCCGCGCTGCGCGCGTAAGCCGAGCATGGCTCGGCTCTACAGGGATGCCACGGCGGGTTATTTCTCCCGCCGCCAGTTGATCGACCCACGGTTTTCCACCGTGCTCGATTCCACTTCCACGTCGAAGCCGCGACGCAGCAGGTACTTCAGCGTGATCACCGAACCGGCACCGACCAGCGACACGCCGTAGCCGACGTACAGCTTGGGCGAGATGTACTTGCCGACGCCGATCACCGAGCCGCCCAGCGCGCGCGACTGGCTCACACCGGCGTCGTCCAGGCCCAGCTTGGCGCCCAGCTGCGAAGCCAGCAGGCCGCTGCCGGCCGAGAGCGCTGCGGAAGCCGCGTTGACCTGCTGGGTCTGGTCGCTGCTGGCACCGGTCAGGCTGCGGCCCAGCACCAGGTAGGCCAGTGCTTCGGACTGCGACATCGCCGGCTCGGACCACACGTCCGCACGCGGCTGCTGCGCACGCCCGGTCACGTCGATGCCGGCGGTGACATCACCGATCCGGCGCTCGGCACGGATGTTGATGCGCGGGTCGGACACCGCGTTGTAGTTCCAGGTGAGGTTGCCACGGGTGATGGTCAGGTCCTGCCCATACGCCTTGTAGCGGCCACTGACTTCCAGCCCGCCATTGGCGGTCATTTCGCGGCCAGGCTTGGCCCAAACCTGCATCTTGCCGGTCAGCGCACCCTTCAGGCCGAAGCCGGTCATCTTCACCTTGTCGCCAAGGCTGACGGTCAGGTCCATGTCCAGCGGCGAGGTGCGCGACTCCTCCGGATCGGCCGGGTCCAGCACCACCACGTCTTCGGACACCGAGGTGCCACGGTCCAGGCGCTCAAGGTCGATATCGGCGTCGGGCACGTGCACGGTGCCACGCAGCTCCATCGCCGCCTTGGCCAGGGTGAAGTCGAGGTTGGGATTGGCGACGATGCGCAGCTCGCTGGTGTTGGACAGAAGCACGTTTTCGCCGTGGATCTTCAGCTGCAGCGGCTGTGCATCGCCAAACCAGGACAGGCCACCATCCACGTACAGCGTGCCCTGACCAGAGTTGGCCTGCGCGGTGATCTTGGCCGAACCGTCGGGCTGCGCCACGAAGCTGCCCTTGCCCTGGTCGAAGGTCAGGCCCAGCGCGGGGAATTCACCCTTGAAGTTGCTCAGCTGCGCGTCGCCACCCAGCGACGGCTGGCCACGCGTACCACGCAGGCTGACGTGGCCCTCGATCAGGCCGGTCGGTCGCACGATGTCCGGCGAGAACAGCTCCAGCCAGTACAGCCGCGACATATTGAGGTAGAGCTCGCCGTTCAGCGGTGCACTGGCTTCCCAGCCGGTCTGCATCCTGGCATCGACGAAGCCGTTGCCCTGGAAGCCCATGCCCAGATAGCCCTTGATGCTGGCTGGGGTCATGTCGAGCTTGAGCGAGAACTGGTCATAGCGCACCAGCTCGCCGCGGGTGGTGTCCCCCACGGTGTTGCGGTTCTCACCCAGGCGCACGCCGCCTTCCTTCGAGCGCACTTCCACATGGCCTTCCCATGCATTGCCGCGCGGGCGGATCTGCGCGTCCAGGCTGACATCGCCACGCAGGTAGATGCGACGGCCGGACTGCGGTGGCAACCACGGCTGCACCAGCGCAAGCGGCAGTGCATCACTGCGCACCACCAGGCCCTCGCGCGGCCAGTTGGCCTGTGCGCACAGCGTGCCGCTGCTGGTCGCGGCCAGGCACGCTTCGCCCAGGGTGTAGGTGCTGCCGTTGATCGCGAACGCCGCCGGTGCACGCAGCGACCAGGCATCGCCCTTCACCGGTGCGATGCGCAGCGCGGCCAGCTCGCCACGCCACTGCGCGCCCTGCTGGCGGACGCTGCCCTGCAGCTCGATCGCGCCCATCTCGTTGCGGGTCTGCGCCGCCAGGCGCAGGTTGGAGACACTGCCCTGCGCATCCACGTTCAAGCGTTCCAGCAGCATGCCGGCATTGACCTGCTGGCCCTGGATCGCCAGCGTGCCGCTGTCGCCGCGCCATGGCAGGTGGCCCTTGATGCTCACGCTCTCGGCGCCGTAGCCGTCCCAGTTGAGGTTGTTGCCGACCAGGTCGGCGGTGATGTCCGGCGCATCGCGCGGGCCCTTCACCTGTACCTGGCCACGCAGGCCGCCATCGGCGCCCGGCAGCAGATCGCTCAGCTGCAGTGGCTCGAAGCGTGCATCGATGTCGAGGCGATCACCGACCTTGCCCGACGCGGTCACCCGGCTGCTGCCCAGCGACAGCTTCAGGTCACCCTGGCCCTGCGCGCCCTGCAGCGCGAACTTGCCCTGCGCGTCGAGGTTGCGCTGGCGCAACACGCCCTTCAACGACGGCAGATCGACCGTGGCTTCCAGCGTGCCGGCGGTACCCGGCGGTGCGTTTGCCGGCGGCGGCAGCTGGCGGCCCTTGGAGGCCAGGTTGCCGGACAGGCGGCCATTCCAGCCCGGCACGAAATAGCCGGGGTCGAAATCCTTCAGCGTGGCCTTGGCATCCCAGTCCAGCTGCGGTGCCCACGCCACCTGGCCTTCCACCTGCAGCTGGCCACCCGGCGTCTGCGCCTGCAGCTGGTGGATCGACGCGGCCTGATCGTTGCCGCGCACGTCGAAGTGCAGCTGCGCCTTCTGCGCGTCGCGCTCGACCTCGGCGCGGCCGATCGCCGCCCAGGCCTTCAGGGTACCGGCCAGACCGAAGCGTGCTTCCTTCAGGGTGACCGGCACCGGTGCGCTGCCGGCGGTGTTCGGATCGGGCGCCGGTACGTAGGTCAGATCATGGGCGACCACCGAGAAGTTGAGCTTCTGCTGGTCTTCCTGGCTGAAATCGGCGGTGCCTTCCAGGCGCACCTCACCGCCAAGCCCCTTCACCAGCAGCGGTGAGACCTTCAGCACCTGGTCCTTCAGCGACACCACCGACGGTGCCAGTTCCAGTGCCTGATCGCCCTGCTTCACCTTGCCACGCAGGTTGGCGTTGCCGCCCTTGCCGGCGGCGGTGAAGTCCAGTGCCAGTGGTGCGATCGCCGAGCTGGCCAGTGCCGGCGACAGCAGCGCCAGATCCAGCTCGTCGCTGCGGATGCTGGCGCTCCAGCTCGGATCGGTGCGGCCATCGAACACCAGCATCGCGTGCAGCGGCTTCGGCGCGCGCCCAGCTACGGCCACCTCCATGTGCGACAGGTCACCACGGGCGACCAGGCCGACGGTGGCGGCCGTGCGGCCACGCGGCGCCGGCAGCACGGCGGTGACGGTCACGTCGGTGTCGTAGTCCTTGGCCGGGATATAGCGGCCCTGGGCAGTGAAATTGCCCATGTCGCTGTCCACCACCAGTTTGTGCGCCTGGAACTCGCCGTTGGCGATCTCGATGCCGCCACGCACGCGGCTGATGTCGATCACCGGCTCGTTGGCCTGGCTGATGCGGAAGCCATCGATGGCGATGGCATCGGCCTGGATCGCCAACGGCATCTCGATCTGCGGCAGCGAATCCGGCCACGACGGCAGCTTGAACGGCTCGTCACTCTTGGCCAGGTTCAGCGTCGCGTTGGTCAGCTCCAGCTTGTCCAGCAGCAGCTTGCGGCCCAGCAGCGGGCGCAGGTCCGGCTCCAGGTGCGCACGCTCGGCGTGGAAATGGATGTCGTCATAGCGGAAGTCGACGTTGTACAGGGTCAGCGGGCCGGCCACCGGGCCGTCCACCTTGTCCCAGGTGAAGCTGGCGCCCACCGGCAGGCGCGCCACCACCTGTGCCAGCAGCACATCGCGGCCGGCCACGGTCTGCAGCAACCAGTACACCGCCAGCAGGGCCAGCAGCACCAGGCCCAGCACGCCCACACCCGACCAGGCCCAGAAGCGGCGGCGGCGGTAGAAGCGCACGCGCGGCGGCGTGGTCGGGTTCGGAGTGGGTGCGGGCGTACTCACAGGTCCGCTCCGATGTTGAGGTACAGCTGGAACTGCGAATCGGGGTTGTTCAGGCCATGCGCCACGTCGATGCGCACCGGGCCCACCGGCGATTTCCAGCGCACGCCGAAGCCGACGCCGGTGTGCAGATCAATGGTGTTGTCGAAGGCGCTGCCGGTATCGACGAACACCGCCGCACCCCAGGGACCACCATTGAAGTAGTGCTCGTACTCGGCCGAGCCGATCACCAGGTTCTTGGCACCCAGCGCGTATTTGTCCGGTGCAGGGGTCCGCGGGCCCACCTCGCGGTAGGCATAGCCGCGGATGCTGCGGTCACCACCGGCGAAGTAGCGCAGGCTCGGCGGCATCGCCACCAGATCGCTGGTCCAGGTGGTGCCACCCTCGCCGCGCAGGATCAGGCGGTTGCTTTCGCCCACCGGGATGTACCAGCGCAGCACGGCGTTGGCCTGCACGAAGCTGGTGTCCGAGCCGGCACCTTCAACGCCGGCACGCATGGTCGCGGTACCGCTGATGCCCTTGCGCGGGAACAGTTCGTCATCGACGTTGACGTAGTCAGCGACCAGCTGCGGGTAGACCAGCGTCGAGGTGTTGTAGACCGCGTCGGTGAATTCGGTGCCGGAGGCATAGCGCCAGCGCTCGCGCAGCGCGTTGATCGAGGCGATCGCGGTCCAGTGTTCGTTGATCTCGCCGCTGCGGCTGGCGATCAGCTTGAAGTTGCGCAGGTCGATGTAGTCGGTCTGCTCGTCGTAGGCGCTGGCAGCGAAGGTGTACCAGCCATCAAGCCAGTTGAAGGCCGGAATGCGGTAGCTGGTGACCAGGCTCTTGCGCTTCTGCGCATAGTCCAGCTGCGTGTTCATCTTGTGGCCGCGGTTGTTCAGCCACCGCCGTTCGATGCCACCGCGCACACCCGGGCCACTCTCGCTGCCGTAGCTCAGACCCGCGGTGTAGATGGTGCGCTTGGCACGGGTCAGCTTCACATCCACTGGCACTTCGCCATTCGCATCGGCCTGGTCGGGCCGCGGCTGGATGTCGATCACGCTGAAATAGTCCAGCTTGGTCAGCGACTCGCGCAGCCGGTCCAGCTTGCCCTCATGGAAATAGCTGCCCTGGTCCCAGTACACCAGCGGGTCGAACAGCTTGTCGACGAAGTAATCCTGCTCGAAACGCACCGGCCCCATGTTGTAGCGGCGACCGCTGTCCCAGGTCAGGTCGATGTCGGCGGCGTTGTCGGCACGGGTGATCTGCACCTGGCGCTGGGTGTAGTCGGCATCGAAATAACCACGCTCCGCCAGGCGACGGGTGACGGTGATCTTGCTGGCTTCGTACTGCGTGTGCTCGAAACGCTGGCCCTTGCGCGGCTTGAACGCGGCCAGGTCGTCCTGCAGGTACTGGTCGTACATCGCCGGTCCGGTGATGTCGATGTGCTCGCGGCGGACGGTCACCGGGGTGCCCTTGTCGACATGGATCAGCACGCGCACGTGCTCGTCCTCGCGCGGCGCCTCGACCTTGATCACCGGGTTGTAGTACCCGAACGGTTCCAGTGCCTGGCGGGTCTGCCGCTCGGCCTGCGACAGCAGGTACTCCAGGCGCGATTCGCCCTGTTCCTTGCCGATCGTGTCGTACAGCGACAGCGATTCCTGGATGTTCTCGATGATTGCGGCGTCGTCGCCCTTGTCCAATCCCTTGATGTCCACCTTGTCGATGGTGCCGCGCGCGTGGACCACAGAGGTGGCGGCCAGCGACAGGACCATCAGCGGCAGGGCGTATTTCTTTGGCTGCATGCGGCACAGCATACCGACCGAAGGTGACGATGCGAAATGCATCACGTCATTGGGGATCGGTTGTTAAGTGGCGGTCAAAATACGCGCCTTTGTGGCGATCATCGTGATCGCAGGCGAGGATGCCGGCATCGTGCGCGATGCCGGCAATGACCCCGATGGACATCCACCGGCACTACCGGTGGGTGCCAAGCATGCTTGGCACTACATCTCAGCTCGACAGATGCTCGATTGCCGCGACCTTGCCCAGGCGCTCGCCCAGCATCGTCAGCAGCGCCAGGCGGTTGCCACGCAGCGCCGGATCTTCCGCGTTGACCATCACGCCATCGAAGAACGCGTCGACCTGCGGGCGCAGGCGCGCCAGGCGCGCCAGCACGGCCACGTAATCCTTCTGGTGGAGGCTGGCGCCGGTGTCGTCGATGGCGGCGGTGACCGCTTCAGCCAGTGCGCGCTCGGCGTCTTCCTGCAGCAGCGCCGGGTCGATCTGGGCCGGGATGTCGCCCTCGGCCTTGCGCAGGATGTTGCGGATGCGCTTGTTGGCCGCAGCCAGTGCTTCGGCTTCCGGCAGCGCGGCGAAGGTGCCGATGGCATCCAGGCGGCGGTCGAAGTCATACAGCGAGGCCGGCTTCAGCTCGGCCACGGCGTTGAAGTGCGTGGCCGGCACGCCCTTGTCGGCGTAGTAGCCCTTCAGGCGGTCGAGGATGAAGTCGTACAGCTCAATCACTTCGGTGAGCGACTGCCCTCCCCATTGAGCGACTTGACGCCCAATGTGTACGGCAGGACCTGGCATTGCCTTGAGATTGAGCTTCACAGCATCTTCCAGCAGCGCGCGCAGGTCCAGCTCGAAGCCGCTTTCGATGATCGTGCGGGCCAGGCCCAGCGCGTTGCGGCGCAGGGCGAACGGGTCCTTGTTGCCGGTCGGCTTCAGGCCTGCGGCGAAACCACCGGCCAGGGTGTCCACGCGTTCAGCAATCGCCAGCACCTTGCCCAGCGGCGACAGCGCGATGTCGTCACCGCCGAAACGCGGCTGGTAGGCCTCGTCGATGGCCAGCGCCACCTCCTGCGATTCACCACCGGCCACGGCGTAGTGGCGGCCGGCGATGCCCTGCAGTTCCGGGAATTCGTTGACCATGCGCGACTGCAGGTCGTTCTTGGCCAGCTCGGCAGCCCGCTTGGCCTGCGCGGCGTCGGCACCGACCTGCGGCGCGATCACTTCGGCCAGGGCAGCCACGCGCGCCACCTTGTCGGCCACGCTGCCCAGCTTGGCCTGGTAGGTCACCGTCTTCAGGCCGTCGCCCATCGATACCAGACCCTGCTTCAGGTCCTCGTCGAAGAAGAACTTGGCATCGGCGAAACGCGGACGGATCACGCGCTCGTAGCCCTTGGCCACTTCGGCCACGTCCTTCGATTCGATGTTGGCGATGCCGATGAACTTCTCGGTCAGGGTGCCGGCGGCATCCAGCACCGGGAAGAACTTCTGGTTGATCTCCATCGTCTCGATCAGCGCTTCCTGCGGCACCGCCAGGAACGCGCGCTCGAAGCTGCACAGCACCGCCGACGGCCACTCGACCAGGTTCACCACCTGCTCCAGGTTGTCGTCGGTGATGCGGGCGCTGCCACCGGCCTTGGCCGCAGCGGCCTCGACCTCGGCGACGATGCGCGCACGGCGCTCGCTCGGATCGACCAGCACGAACGCGGCGCGCAGGGCTTCAACGTAGTCCTGCGGCTGTGCCAGCGACACGGTCTGGTCGTGGTGGAAGCGGTGGCCACGGCTCACGCGGCCGGCCTGCAGGCCGAACAGTTCGGCCTCGACCACGTTGGCGCCGTGCAGCAGTACCAGCCAGTGCGCCGGGCGCGCGAAGCCCCAGGCGTGGTCGCCCCAGCGCATCGGCTTGGGAATCGGCATTGCCGCGATTGCCTCGCGCAGGATCTCCGGCAGCAGGCTGGCAGTGCTCGCGCCCGGGGTCACCGCGCGGTGCACGAAGCGCTCACCCTTGTTGTCGGTGGTCTTCTCCAGCGCGGTCCAGTCGATCCCGGCCTTGGCGGCGAAACCCTGCAGGGCCTTGGTCGGCTGGCCTTCGGCGTCCAGCGCGATGTTCAGGTACGGGCCCAGCACTTCGCTGTGCTGCTCAGGCTGTTCCAGGCCGACGCCCGGCAGCAGCACGGCCAGTCGGCGCGGGGTCGACAGCGGGCGCGCATCGCCCAGTTCCAGCGCGACGCCGCGCTTGCGCAGGCCTTCGACAACACCGTCGAAGAACGCCTGGGCCAGGCCCGGCAGCGCCTTGACCGGCAACTCCTCGGTGCCCAGTTCGATCAGCAGGGGGGACAATTGGCTCATCGGTTCGATCCTGTGGTGGGGGCGCAGCGCGCAACGCGTCCGGCGCCCCGGAAGTTGAGAGAGGGAGGGAGCGGCCGTCAGGCCTTCTTCGCGCCCGGGAAGCCCAGCTTCTCGCGCTGCTCGTAGTACGCCTTGGCCACCGCCTGGGCCAGCGCGCGCACGCGCAGGATGTAGCGCTGGCGCTCGGTCACGCTGATCGCACGGCGTGCATCGAGCAGGTTGAAGGTGTGGCTGGCCTTCATCACCTGCTCGTAGGCCGGCAGCGGCAGGTTCACTTCCACCAGCTTCTGCGCTTCACGCTCGCAGGCGTCGAAACGGTGGAACAGCTCTTCCACGTCGGCGTATTCGAAGTTGTAGGTGCTCTGCTCCACCTCGTTCTGGTGGTAGACGTCACCGTAGGTCACCGGCTGGCCGTCCGGGCCGTAGGTCCAGACCAGGTCGTAGACGTTGTCGCAGTTCTGCAGGTACATGCACAGGCGCTCGAGACCGTAGGTGATCTCGCCCAGCACCGGGCGGCATTCCAGGCCACCGGCCTGCTGGAAGTAGGTGAACTGGGTCACTTCCATGCCATTGAGCCAGACTTCCCAGCCCAGGCCCCAGGCGCCCAGGGTCGGCGATTCCCAGTTGTCTTCCACGAAGCGCAGGTCGTGCACCAGCGGATCGATGCCCAGTGCCTTCAGCGAATCCAGGTACAGCTGCTGGATGTTGTCCGGCGCCGGCTTCATCGCCACCTGGTACTGGTAGTAGCGCTGCAGGCGGTTCGGGTTCTCGCCGTAACGGCCGTCGGTCGGGCGTCGCGACGGCTGCACGTAGGCCGCGTTCCAGCTTTCCGGCCCGATCGCACGCAGGAAGGTGGCCGGGTGGAAGGTACCGGCACCCACCTCCAGGTCGAGCGGCTGGATGAGCACGCAGCCCTGCTGGGCCCAGAACTGGTTCAGGGTCTGGATCAGTCCCTGGAAGGTGATCGGAACGGTCGGGGTCGCGGACATGCGTACGAGTCTTGGCCGGCAAGGGGGTGCGCTAGTATAACGGCCGACCTGCGGGGCATTCCGTACCCGGGAGGAGCAGGCAGATGGAACATCGGCTGCCGGCAGGCACGCCCGGCGAGGCGGGCGGCGTCCCGCTGCCCTGGGGACGGCTGCATTTCGAGCAGATTGCCGCGGCCCTGGTCGCCGATGACCTGGTGGCCGAGCAGGACCTCGAGCGCATGCGGTTTTCCGCGCAGGGCGCACGCAACGCCAGTGAAGTGCATCCGCTGGTACTGCTGTCCAACCTCAAGCTGGCCGCCACCGGCGGCGGCGAACTGACCCTGGAGCGCCTCACCGAGTGGCTGGCCCGGCGTACCGGCAGCCGCTACCTGCGCATCGACCCGACCCGGGTCGACGTCGCTGCGGTGACCGCGCTGGTCTCCCACGCCTACGCGCGCCGCCACCGTTTCCTGCCGCTGGCGGTGGATGCCGAGCGCGTGCTGGTGGCCACCAGCGAGCCACTGGTGCAGGAATGGCGCCGCGACCTGCAGCACCTGACCCGCCGCCGCATCGAACTGGCGGTGGTCAACCCGCTGGACCTGCACCGCTACACCATGGAGTTCTACGGGGTGACCCGCTCGGTGCGCGGCGCCCGTGGCGACGTGCGTGGCGAGGCCAACACCACCCTGCCCAGCTTCGAGCAGCTGGTGGAGCTGGGCCGCACCGGCGACGTCAATGCCGACGACCAGCACATCGTGCACATCGTCGACTGGCTGCTGCAGTACGCCTACGAACAGCGCGCCTCGGACATCCACCTGGAGCCACGCCGCGAGATGGGGCGCATGCGCTTCCGCATCGACGGCGTGCTGCACAAGGTGTTCGAGGTACCGCCGGCGGTGATGACCGCCGTGGTCAGCCGCATCAAGGTGCTCGGCCGCATGGACCTGGCCGAGCGCCGGCGCCCACAGGACGGCCGCATCAAGACCCGCTCGCCGGGCGGCCGCGAAGTCGAGATGCGCCTGTCGACCATGCCCACCGCCTTCGGCGAGAAGTGCGTGATGCGCATCTTCGACCCCGATGCTGCCTTCAAGAGCATCGACCAGCTCGGTTTCAGCCCGCAAGAGGCTGCCGGCTGGAATGCGCTGGTCGAGCGCCCGCACGGCATCGTGCTGGTGACCGGCCCGACCGGCTCGGGCAAGACCACCACCCTGTATTCCACGCTGAAGCGGCTGGCGACGCCGGACGTGAACGTCTGCACAGTAGAGGACCCGATCGAGATGATCGCGCCCGAATTCAACCAGATGCAGGTGCAAACCAACATCGACCTGGACTTCGCCAGCGGCGTGCGCACCCTGCTGCGGCAGGACCCGGACATCATCATGATCGGCGAGATCCGCGACCTGGAAACGGCGCAGATGGCGGTACAGGCCTCGCTGACCGGCCACCTGGTGCTGTCCACCCTGCATACCAACGATGCGCCGTCGGCGGTCACCCGCCTGCTCGACCTGGGCGTGCCGCATTACCTGCTGGCCAGCACCCTCAACGGCATCCTCGCCCAGCGCCTGGTGCGCACGCTGTGCCCGCACTGCAAGCAGCCGCACAGCCTCGGCGCCGCCGATTGGGCGGTGCTGGCTGATAGCCATGCTGCATATCCAGATGCCGCCACGCCCTGTCGGCCGGTCGGTTGCCTGGAGTGCCGGCGCACCGGATTCCTTGGCCGCATCGGGCTGTATGAGTTGCTGCCATTGGGCTCGCGGCTGCGCGGGCAGATCCGTGCCGACATGGATCTGGCCGGTTTCAGCCGGGCCGCACGGGCTGAAGGGCTGCGAACCCTGCGCCAGGCCGGGCTTGAAAAGGTGGCGCAGGGGCTGACTACAATCGAGGAAGTCCTGTCAGTCCTGCCGCCCCCGGATGAACCCAGCCCCGTTCCTGATCCTTGAAACCGGCCGCCCGGTACCGTCGCTGCGACGCTACGGGCGCTTTCCGCACTGGATCCGGGTCGCCGCCGGGCTGGAAGAACACGAGACGGTGGTGGTCGATGTCGAACACGGTGGCGCTCTGCCCGACCCACATGCGTTCGCTGGCGTGCTGGTGACCGGCTCGGCCGCCTTCGTCACCGACCACGCCGAATGGAGTGAGCGCAGCGCCGCATGGCTGCGCCAGACCGCCCACGACGATCTGCCGGTGTTCGGCATCTGCTACGGCCACCAGCTGCTGGCACACGCGCTGGGTGGCGAGGTGGCCTACAACCCGGCCGGGCGGGAATCGGGCACGATCGAGCTGGAACTGCAGCCGCAGGCGGCGCAGGACCCGCTGTTCCAGGGCCTGCCGCAGCATTTCGCCGCCCATGCCACCCATCTGCAGACCGTGCTGCGCGCACCTGATGGCGCCGAAGTGCTGGCACGCTCACCACTGGACGGCTGCCATGCCTTCCGCTGGGGCCGCCAGGCCTGGGGCGTGCAGTTCCATCCGGAATTCGCCACCCACCACATGCGCGGCTACGTGCGCGCCCGTGCCGACTGCATCGGTCGCCACGGCGGTTGTGCCCGCAGCATCGAGCGTGCGGTCAGCGCCGCGCCGCTGGCCCGCCAGCTGTTGCGCCGCTTCGTCCGCCAGGCGCGGCTGTCTTCAGCCCAGCCGGCGGCAAAACAGGGATAATCGGCGGCACGGGCAGCCGCCCGGCCCCTCCTGTCCTTCCCGGATGTCCATGAAAGAGATTCGCAAGCTGCCGGCTTCGGCGGGCGCCCAGTGGTTGCTGGATACGTTCTCGCTGTACCGGCGTGCGCCGCTGCAGCTGGCCCGGATCGGCCTGACCTGGCTGCTGGTGAGCTGGGTGGTGACCTTGCTGTCGACGCTGATTCCCGGCGCCGCCGGCATGGCCGTACAGCTGATGACCCTGGCCATCTCGCCGATCATGTTCGGCGGCATGCTGTATGCCGTGGGCGAGATCGACGAAGGCCGCCCGGGCCTGGCCTCGCACCTGCTGCAGCCGATCCGCGACCACCGCGTCAGCCACCTGCTGGTGCCGCTGGCGATCCAGGTGCTGGCGGTGCTGCTGCTGGGCGCGCTGCTGTTCCTGATGATCGGCCGCGAGGGCTTCACCGCCTTCAGCGAGGTCATGACCAAGATGGAAGAGATCAGCCGCAGTGGCCAGCAGATCAAGCCGGACGATGCAGCGGCGCTGGTCGCCAACCTGCCGGCCAAGCGCATCGCGCTGTGGATGCTGCTGGTGTTCCTGAGCGCGGTGGCGCTGTCGCTGGCGATGTTCACCCAGCCGGCGCTGGTCGTGTTCGACAAGCAGAGCGGCATGCATGCGCTGCGCCTGAGCCTGCAGGGCTGCATCGAGAACATCGGCGCGATGTTCGTGTTCGCCGCACTCGGCCTGATCGCCGCGTTCTGCATGTACATCCTGTTCGTGATCGTGATCCAGATCGCGATGCTGATCGGTGGCCCGCTGGCCGCGGCCTTCATCGCCCAGCTGGTGCTGACCACGGTGCTGATGCCGCTGTATGTCGGCGCGGTCTACGCCGCGTGGAAGCAGATGTTCGTGCACCGCGGCAGCCGCGCGGCGCCGCCGATTCCGACCACGCCGACCTCGAGCGACGTGTTCCACGCCTGACCCACCGGTAGCGCCGGGCCATGCCCGGCGGTGGCATCACATCGAACCCGGCACGCCGGGCATGGCCCGGCGCTACCGCATCAGGCGGCGGGTTTCTTCACTACCGACGACGGCACCAGCCAGCGTGCGGCGTGGATGCCCAGCTCGTACAGCAGGCACATCGGGATCGCCAGCATCAGCTGCGACACCACGTCCGGCGGGGTCAGCACCGCCGCCACCACAAAGATGCCAACGATCGCGTAACCGCGGCCTTCCTTGAACTGCTGCGGCGTCACCCAGCCGAGCAGCACCAGGATCACCATCGCCACCGGCAGTTCGAAACTGCCGCCGAAAGCGAAGAAGATCGCCAGCACGAAATCCAGGTAGGCATTCGCATCCGGAGTGATCGCAATCACGTCCGGGCTGAAGGTGGTCAGAAAATGGAACACCGCCGGCAGCACCAGGAAGTAGGCGAAGGCGCAGCCGGTGTAGAACAGCAGTACCGACGACACCAGCAACGGCACCGCCAGGCGCTTCTCACGCGCATACAGGCCCGGGGCAACGAACGCCCACAGCTGGTACAGCAGCCAAGGCACCGCCACGAACAGGGCCACGAAGAAGGTCAGCTTCAACGGTGCGAAGAAGGCACCGGCCGGGTTGGTGGCGATCATCGTCTGCCCGTTCGGCAGCTGCGACACCAGCGGTTCGGCCAGCGCGTTGTACAGCTTCTGGGTAAACGGCAGCAGGGCCAGCAGCACCACGCCCAGGCCCAGCAATGCGCGCACCAGGCGGCCGCGCAGTTCCACCAGATGTTCGACCAGCGAGCTTTCGCCGAAATCCTGTTCACTCATGGCTGGCGCTCCGTGCTCTGCGGCGGCGGCGCACCGGCTTCAGGGGGTGTCGCCGGCGTCGGCTCGGGAGCAACGCTCTCCTGTGCCGGCGCATCGGCATCGGGCGCAGCGCTCATATGCGGCGGCAGATCCGCAGGCGCCGGTGCGCGAACCTCCTGCGCCAGCGTATCGCCCTGCTGCTGGGCCTCCTGCGCTTCGCGACGGATCGCTTCACCGCTGGCGCGCAGCTGGTTCTCGGTGTCCTGCATGCCCTGGCGCACGTCCTGCATCTGCCGCTTGATGTCCTCGGCCTGCAGTTCGCGCTCCAGTTCCTGTTTCACCGAATCCCACTGATTGCGGGCACGACGCACCCACAGGCCGGCGAAGCGGGCCGCCTTGGGCAGGCGCTCGGGACCGAGCACCACCAGGGCGACCACTGCAATCACCAGCAGTTCGCTGAAGCCGATATCGAACACCGCAACCGCTCCGGATCAGCGAGCGTTACGGTCGTGCTCGTCCTGCGCAGTGCGCGAGGCGTCCTGGCTGCGCGACTCATCGCCCAGCTGCGCGTTCGGCTTGTCTTCGTCGCGCATGCCCTTCTTGAATTCCTTGACCGCCGAACCGAGATCCTTGGCGCCGCTGGTCAGGCGCTTGGTGCCGAACACCAGCAGGACGATGGCCAGCACGACCAACCAATGCCAGATGCTGAAACTGCCCATAAAGACGCTCGTTACGTTAGTGATCAGGCTGTCGAGCATAGCGCACCGGGTGTTAGCCGGCGCGCGTGACGAAAGTCAGTTTCCGCCCAGCGTTTCCGTGCGGATTTCGCCGTCGTTGACCGGCTGGAAACCCTGCTGCTGCGGCGGCGGGTTCTGCGGCACGTTCTGCAGCGGCGCGGTGGTGGCCTCGGCTGGGGCGGCCGGCGCTGCCTGAACAGGCGCGGGAGCAACCGCCGGGGCCGCTGCCGGACGCGGGGCGCTGCCGCCGTTGCCGCTGCGGTTGTTGCGCGCGGCGTAGGTGGCCTCTTCCAGGCGATCGCGGAAGGCGACCACATCCATCGACGGCGAACCGGCGGCGCGGCCTTCGAAGATCATGCGCGGTGTGGTGTTGCTGCCGTATGCATCCAGATTGGCGGCATCATCGATCTGCAGCACCGCACCATCCAGCGCGACACCGGCGAACAGGCCGCGTGCGCGCGACCAGGACCAGATCTCGGCCTTCAGCTGGCCGTCGGTGGCAGCGGCGGCATTGCGGCCGACCGGGCCGGCGGCGACACCGGCATCGGCGCCCAGCGTGAACTTGCCGTTGACCAGATTGTCCAGGCTGCGGTCGTTGCGGAACACCAGCACCACATCGGAGGACTGCACACCGGCCTGGAAGCCGATGCTGCCGCCAGTGAGCTTCACGAACACCGGATTGGACCAGGCGCCATTGGGCATGCGCACCGACATCAGGCCGTGGCCACGGCGACCGCCAATGACCAGACCGGCCTTGATCGTGTCGGGAATGACGATGACCGCGCGGCCTTCGTCGAGCAATTTGTCCGGAATGCCCTGTTCAGGGATTTCCTGGATTTCAGCCAGCACGCGCACGGCATTGCGGGCACGCTGGTCTTCCTGCGGTCCGGCCATGGCCTGGCTGGACAGCAGGCTGGCGGCGATCAGCAGGGCTTGGATCGGGCGACGCATGGCAGGCTCCAGAAGTCAGTCCATAGGAAGATATAGCAAGTGACTGAAATTAGTAGTGTTGTCATGAATCTCCAATGAGCGTTCCCTGCTCACATTGACGCACGCTATCCCTGCAATCCGAACCCTGCATCCCGGCACGGCGCCGGATCGGCGACAATACCGCCCATGCTCGACGCACCCGATACCGCCGTGCTGGCGGTCAACCTAGGCACGCCCGAGACGCCGACGGCCCCCGCCGTACGCCGTTACCTGGCTGAATTCCTGTCCGACCCCCGCGTGGTCTCGATCCCGGCACTGCTGTGGCAGCCGCTGCTGCGCGGACTGATCCTGCCGCTGCGCAGCGGCCGTTCGGCGGCCAAGTACGCCCAGGTCTGGCTGCCCGACGGCTCACCGCTGATGGTGCACACCCGGCAGCTGGCGCAGGCGATGCAGGCCCTGCTGCCGACCCTGAAGGTTCGCCATGCGATGCGCTATGGCGAACCCGCCCTGGCCAGCGAGCTCGACCGCCTCGCCGCCGAAGGCGCGCGTCGCATCGTCGTGCTGCCGTTGTACCCGCAGTACTCCACCACCACCACCGCCTCGGTCGAAGACCGCGTCGATGCGTGGCAGCGCCGCAACCCGGGCGTAACCGTCAGCCTGGTGCGCGACTACTCGGTCGATCCGGGCTGGGTCGAGGCCGTGGCCGGCTCGATCCGCCGCTACTGGGAACAGCACGGTCGCGGCCAGAAGCTGATGTTCTCCTTCCACGGCATCCCGCAGCGCCTGGCCGATGCAGGCGATCCGTATCCGCAGCGCTGCGAGGCCAGTGCACAGGCCATCGCCAGGGCACTGGAACTGGGCAGGGACGAGTGGCAGATGGGTTACCAGTCGCGGTTTGGCCGCGAGCGCTGGCTGCAGCCCTATGCCGAACCCAGCCTGTGGGCGCTGGCCGAATCCGGCGTGAAGCAGATCGACGTTGTCTGCCCGGGCTTTGCCACCGATTGCCTGGAAACGCTGGAGGAAGTGGCGCTGGGGTTCACCGAGACGCTGGCCGAGCGCGGCGCGACGATGCGCTACATCCCGTGCCTCAACGCCGATCCGGAACACGCTCGCGCCCTGGCGCGGCTGGCCGTGGCCTCGCTGGCATGAGTCTGCAGCCGTTTGAACTGGAGGTCGGTGGCGCGCGCGTCGCCGGCCTGCGCAACCACGGCGACGGCCCGCGCGTGTTGGCCCTGCATGGCTGGCTCGACAACGCGGCCAGCTTCGTGCCGCTGGCGCCGCATCTGTCGTCGCTGCAATTGGTGGCGATCGACCTGCCCGGTCACGGCCACAGCGCGCATCTGCCGGCGGGTGCCAGCTACACCACGGCCGCCGCGATCTGCCACGTACTCGATGTCGCCGATGCACTGGGCTGGGACCGCTTCAACCTGCTCGGCCATTCGATGGGCGCCGGCATCGCCAGCCTCACCGCCTCGGTCAGTGATCGGGTCGAACGGCTGGTGGCGATCGAAGCACTCGGCGGCCTGCGTGGTCCCGAAGAAGAGACCGCCAACCGCCTGCGCGAGCATGTGAATGCCACGCGTGGGCTGGCGCGAAAGCAGTTGCGCGTGTTCCCCGACCTCGCCGCGCCGATCCGCGCGCGGATGATGACCAACCAGCTCAGCGAACGCTGTGCACGGCTGCTGGTCGAGCGCGGCGTCGAGCCTGTCGAAGGCGGCTACCGCTGGTGCAGCGACCCGCGCCTGATGCTGCCCACTGCGATCCGCCTCAGCGAAGGCCAGATCGACAACCTGCTGCAGGCCATTGCCTGCCCGACGCAGGTGATCTACGCCACGCCGGCACAGTCCTACTATCCCGAGCCGATGCGCAGTGATCGCCTGCAGCACCTGCGCAATGGCCGTCTGGCGGTGTTTGCCGGCAACCATCACCTGCACATGGAAGATCCGGAACAGATCGCAGATGTGATCCTGCACTTCTTCAACAACGACAACGGCGGCTGAGCGCAGGCACCGGCGCGCTTCACTCTGCGCGTCTGCGGCCGATACATCAGTTGCGGGCCCTTGCGTCCGCAGCACGCAGGTCCGGTCGGACCTGCGGCGTGTGTCTGGTTCTGCAAGGAAGTCCGCATGCCCGCTCCATTGCACCGCCACCCACAGGATGTGGTCACGGTGTCCCGTCTCCGCGTCGCTGATCGCGTCGCATTCCCCGAATTCCCGGCTCGCGCCCTGGTCACGCACTCCTGCGTGCGCCGCGGCGTGGCCGTTGTCGTTTGCTGATCCAGGAGTCGCCGATGTCCGTTGCATTCTCCCGTCCCCCCGATACCGCCCGACTGCCGCATCTGCAGCAGCTCGCCCGCCGCGCTGACCGCCGCCTGCTGATCGGCAGCGCGGTCCTGGCCCTGGCTGGCCTGGTGCTGGCCCTGCGGGGTCCGCAGCTGCAGGCCGCCGCGTTGGTGGCCGTCGCCGTGCTGCCAGCCGCGTGGTTCGGCGGACCGCAGGCGGGCCGGGCCGTCGCCCGCAACGGCTTGGCATTGCTGTTGTCGCTGCAGCTGGCCGTGTTGTGCGCGATCGCCGGCCTGTCACCGGCGTTGCCGATTGCCCTGCTGCTGGGCGTGCTGCTGGGCCACCGCGATCGCCTTCCGGTGTGGCTGGTCGGTGGCGTCGGCACGCTCGCGCTGCTGGCACCGCTGCAGGCGGGCGCTGCCGCGTGGCCAACGCTGCTGCAGGCCGGCATGTTCGCGGGCCTGACCTTGTTCCTCGGCCAGGTCGCACTGCGCCTTCGGCAGCAGACCGAGGCCCTTGGCCATGGCCCGCATCGGCTTGCCGCGCTGGCACGTGACATCGCCACCGGTGCCGATCTTGGTGCACATGCCGACACCAGCGCCTATGCACCGGGTTCACTCGCCCACGCCCTGGCCGACACCGCACGCCACGTGCAGGCACAGCGTGGACGCGAGGCGGCGGCCCATGCCGAGAACGCGCAGATCCGCCAGGCGCTGGATGCCTCGCGGACCGCGATGATGATCGCTGACAACGACCACGTGATCCGCTATGTGAACCGCTCGGTGGTAGCCCTGCTGCGCAACCAGCAGGCGACGCTGCGACAGGCCTTCCCCGATTTCGATGCCGAACGCCTGGTCGGCAGCAGCATCCATCGTTTCCATGCCAACCCGGACCGTATCCGCGCCATCCTCAACGGCCTGCAGGTCACGCACAACGGCAAGGTGCAGATCGGACCGGTGCACTTCGCCCAGGTGGTCACCCCGGTGTTCGACGCGCAGGGCATGCGCCTGGGCTTCGCCGTGGAGTGGCATGACCGCACCCATGAGCTCGCGCTGGAGAACGCCGTGGCCGGCATCGTTGCAGCGGCAGCGGCCGGTGACCTCGACCAGCGCCTGCAGGCCACTGAAGGTGCCAGCTTCCTCGATGGCCTGACCGGTGGCATCAACCAGCTGCTCGATACGCTCGGCAGCACCGTCAACGAAGTGCGGCAGATGCTCTCGGCATTGGCCAACGGTGATCTGGATCGGCGCATGCACGGCGAGTATCACGGCGCTTTCGCTGCGATCCAGCGCGATGCCAATGCCACGGCCGGGCAGTTGGCACGCATGGTCGGTCGCATCCAGGAATGTGCGGCGTCGATCAGTACCGCCGCCAGCGAGATTGCCGCCGGCAACGGCGCATTGTCCGAGCGCAGTGAGCGCCAGGCCGCGCACCTGCAGGAGACTGCAGCATCGATGGAGGAACTCACCGCCACCGTGCGCCAGAACGCCGCCCATGCGCGTGAGGCCAGTGCGTTGGCCGCCTCCACGCAGAGCGCTGCCAGTGACGGCAACACGGCCATGCAGCGGGTGGTGGATACCATGCAGGCCATCGAAGGTGCCTCGAAGCGGATCGGCGACATCACCGGCGTCATCGACGGCATTGCCTTCCAGACCAATATCCTGGCGTTGAACGCAGCGGTGGAGGCGGCACGCGCCGGCGAGCAGGGCCGAGGCTTTGCCGTGGTGGCCAGCGAGGTGCGCGTGCTGGCACAGCGTTCGGCGGCGGCCGCACAGGAGATCAAGAAGCTGATCGACGAAGCAGGCCGGCAGGTGGGCGAAGGTGCCCAGCTGGTGGCCGACGCCGGCCAACGCATGCAGGGCATTGTGGGCGGCGTGGAGGATGTCAGCCACCTGATGCGCGAGATTTCCGCAGCGTCGCAGGAGCAGTCCATCGGTATCGAGCAGATCAACCAGACCGTGGTGCAGATGGATCAGGCCACGCAGCAGAACGCGGCGCTGGTGGAAGAAGCCACCGCTGCCGCACGTGAGCTGCAGTCGCAGGCGGGGACGCTGACTGAGGCGGTCTCGGTGTTCCGCCAGCAGGAAGCACATGAGGAGGCTCTGGTCGCCTGATCCCGTTTTTCAGGTGATCCTGATGAAGACGGCGCCCGCGGGGCGCCGTTTTTTTGCGTGTTGTGCGTGATGGGTCACGCCGGTAGCGGCCCGCACTGGTTGGCGCCGTGGTTTCTCGCGGAGAGCATCCACGCGCGGCGTGGACCTATTCGGCAAACGATTGCGGCGCGGGCCTGCTGTGGGTTAGTTGGCAACCTTGGTTGGCGCCTTGGTTCCTCGCGGAGAGCATCCACGCATGGCGTGGATCTACCGCTGATCCCTCTGCCATCGGTAGTCGCCAACCTTGGTTGGCGCCGCCGCTCGCGGCGGTTCCATCAACGCGTCTGCCGGCCAGTGGCCGTCGTTACCCGGTATTTCCTGCGCACAAAGAAAAACCCCGCTGCGCAAGCAGCGGGGTTTTGGGTGTAAACCCTGGCGATGACCTACTCTCGCATGGCTTGAGCCACACTACCATCGGCGCAGCTGCGTTTCACTTCCGAGTTCGGGATGGGATCGGGTGGTTCCACAGCGCTAATTTCACCAGGGAGGCGGTTGGAGCGTCGCCATCCAATACAGCTGGATAAGGCGCCTGCCTCTCGTAGTTCTTGTGACGTAGCGTGCACTTGGATGCTCTTACGACGTTGTCGTAAAGCCAAGGCAACTTGAGGTTATATGGTCAAGCCTCTCGGATCATTAGTATCAGTTAGCTCAATACATTGCTGTACTTACACACCTGACCTATCAACCACGTAGTCTACATGGTTCCTTCAGGGGGCTTGTGCCCCGGGAGATCTCATCTTGAGGCGCGCTTCCCGCTTAGATGCTTTCAGCGGTTATCGCTTCCGAACATAGCTACCCGGCAATGCCACTGGCGTGACAACCGGAACACCAGAGGTTCGTCCACTCCGGTCCTCTCGTACTAGGAGCAGCCCCTCTCAAATCTCCAACGCCCATGGCAGATAGGGACCGAACTGTCTCACGACGTTCTGAACCCAGCTCGCGTACCACTTTAAATGGCGAACAGCCATACCCTTGGGACCGACTACAGCCCCAGGATGTGATGAGCCGACATCGAGGTGCCAAACACCGCCGTCGATATGAACTCTTGGGCGGTATCAGCCTGTTATCCCCGGAGTACCTTTTATCCGTTGAGCGATGGCCCTTCCATACAGAACCACCGGATCACTAAGTCCTAGTTTCCTACCTGCTTGATCCGTCGATCTTGCAGTCAAGCACGCTTATGCCTTTGCACACAGTGCGCGATGTCCGACCGCGCTGAGCGTACCTTCGAGCTCCTCCGTTACTCTTTAGGAGGAGACCGCCCCAGTCAAACTACCCACCATACACGGTCCCCGACCCAGATAATGGGCCCAGGTTAGAACGTCAAGCACGACAGGGTGGTATTTCAAGGATGGCTCCGCCACAGCTAGCGCCATGGTTTCATAGCCTCCCACCTATCCTACACAGACGAACTCAACGTTCAGTGTAAAGCTATAGTAAAGGTTCACGGGGTCTTTCCGTCTTGCCACGGGAACGCTGCATCTTCACAGCGATTTCAATTTCACTGAGTCTCGGGTGGAGACAGCGCCGCTGTCGTTACGCCATTCGTGCAGGTCGGAACTTACCCGACAAGGAATTTCGCTACCTTAGGACCGTTATAGTTACGGCCGCCGTTTACTGGGGCTTCGATCAAGAGCTTCGCCTTGCGGCTGACCCCATCAATTAACCTTCCAGCACCGGGCAGGCGTCACACCCTATACGTCCACTTTCGTGTTTGCAGAGTGCTGTGTTTTTGATAAACAGTCGCAGCGGCCTGGTTACTGCGACCCTCTTCAGCTATAGCTCGCACGAGCCACCAAAAAGGGTGCACCTTCTCCCGAAGTTACGGTGCCATGTTGCCTAGTTCCTTCACCCGAGTTCTCTCAAGCGCCTGAGAATTCTCATCCTACCCACCTGTGTCGGTTTACGGTACGGTCTGCGTAAGCTGAAGCTTAGGAGCTTTTCCTGGAAGCGTGGTATCAGTGACTTCGCCATAAAGGCTCGTCTCGGTGCTCGGTCTTAAAGGATCCCGGATTTGCCAAAGATCCAAACCTACCGCCTTTCCCCAGGACAACCAACGCCTGGTACACCTAACCTTCTCCGTCCCTCCATCGCACTTACGCGAGGTGCAGGAATATTAACCTGCTTCCCATCGACTACGACTTTCGTCCTCGCCTTAGGGGCCGACTCACCCTGCGCCGATTAACGTTGCGCAAGGAAACCTTGGGCTTTCGGCGTGCGGGTTTTTCACCCGCATTATCGTTACTCATGTCAGCATTCGCACTTCCGATACCTCCAGCAGACTTCTCAATCCACCTTCAACGGCTTACGGAACGCTCCTCTACCGCGCATAACAAAGTTATGCACCCCAAGCTTCGGTTCACTGCTTAGCCCCGTTAAATCTTCCCCGCAGACCGACTCGACCAGTGAGCTATTACGCTTTCTTTAAAGGGTGGCTGCTTCTAAGCCAACCTCCTGGCTGTCTGTGCCTTTCCACATGGTTTTCCACTTAGCAGTGAATTTGGGACCTTAGCTGTGGGTCTGGGTTGTTTCCCTTTTCACGACGGACGTTAGCACCCGCCGTGTGTCTCCCATACAGTCCGTCTCGGTATTCGGAGTTTGCAATGGTTTGGTAAGTCGCGATGACCCCCTAGCCATAACAGTGCTCTACCCCCGAGAGGATACATATGAGGCGCTACCTAAATAGCTTTCGAGGAGAACCAGCTATCTCCGGGTTCGATTAGCTTTTCACTCCTAATCACACCTCATCCCCTACCTTTGCAACGGGAGTGGGTTCGGGCCTCCAGTGCGTGTTACCGCACCTTCACCCTGGGCATGACTAGATCACCCGGTTTCGGGTCTACTGCCCGCGACTATGCGCCCTTATCAGACTCGGTTTCCCTTCGCCTCCCCTATACGGTTAAGCTTGCCACGAACAGTAAGTCGCTGACCCATTATACAAAAGGTACGCAGTCACTCCTTGCGGAGCTCCTACTGCTTGTACGCACACGGTTTCAGGTTCTATTTCACTCCCCTCTCCGGGG
>NZ_CP096975.1:4900000-4961805 GCF_023277365.1 Stenotrophomonas sp. NY11291
TTCCCGCGCTATGCGGTCATCGCCACCCTGCTGGTCGGCATCGCGGTCGCGGCCAGCCGTGGCCTGCTGCACGCACAGCAGGTACAGCTGCAACTGGCGGTACCGCAATGGGTGACCCCATCCTTGTCCTGGACGGCGGTGGCCGGCATCGCCCTGCCCCTGTTCGTGGTCACCATGGCCTCGCAGAACATTCCGGGCGTGGCGGTGATGCGGGCCTCCGGCTACGACGCCCCGGTGTCGCCGCTGATCGGCTGGATCGGTGTGGTCAATACGCTGCTGGCACCATTCGGGGCGTACGCGCTGAACCTGGCGGCAATCACCGCGGCGATCTGCATGGGTCGCGATGCGCATGAGGACCCGGCACGACGTTATACCGCCGCCATGGCGGCAGGTGCCTTCTACATCGTCATCGGACTATTCGGTGCCACCGTGGCCGCGCTGTTCGCTGCGTTCCCGAAGGAGCTGGTGGCCTGCGTGGCCGGTATTGCGCTGTTCGGCACCATCGCCAACAGCCTGGCCAGTGCGCTGGCAGTAGAGCAGGACCGCGAGGCGGCACTGGTCACCTTCCTGGTCACCGCCTCCGGCGTCTCACTGGCCGGCATCGGTTCGGCGTTCTGGGGCCTGGTGGCCGGTGCGCTGTGCCTGCTGGTGCTGCGGCCGCGTCAGGGCCGCTGACCTGTCCTACCCCGCCAGTGCGGCGCCGACGGTGCTCAACACCACCGAGATGACGATGGCGGCCAGTGTGGCGACCACGCTGGTGCCGCCGCGTGCGGTCAGCTCGCTGCGCAGCCGTGCGTCATCGCCGCCGCTGACGGCACGGGCTTGGGCGATCAGGCGTTGGCAGTGTGCCAGGTACCAGGTGTTGCCAAAGGTGCCGGTGGTGACGCTGAGCGCGATGGTGATGACCAGCGACACGCCTTCGGGCACATCCAGCAAGGTCTCCACCACGCTGATCAGCAGCAGCAGGCCGACCCACATTGCCGCCAGGCGGTACATCCTGCGGTACATCATCCAGATCGGGCCGAGCAGGAAGGCCGGCCAGTGCCAGGTTCCACTGGCGGTGGCAATGCCCTGATCCAGCCGCCAGCGCTGGCGATAGATCGGGAAGTTGCCGCCGACCACGCTGGCGTACAAGGCCATCTCGCCCTCCAGCCCCGCGGCGGCAGCCGTATCCGGTGCAGCGGCGGGGGCTCGATACGGATCGGACGGATCGCCGACACTTGGCGCAACGACCTCAACCGGTGGGGCTGTGTCGATATCCGGAGCCGGCGCCATCTCGATGGGCGTTGAATCCTGTTCCAGCTCCGCCAAGGGGCGCCACGAGGGCATGCCTTCGCGCCACAGCAGCGTGCGTGCCGTCACCGTGCCATCCTGCTGCAGGCGACGCAGGGTGGCCAGGTCCACCGGTCCTTCGCTCTGCCTGCTGTTGGCGTACCACCACTGTGCGTCCTGCATGAAAACATCCTTGCTGCGTTGATTCGTTACCGGGTTACCGGTGTCCACGGTGCCGCGGACAATGTCTGTGACAGCACATGGCTGCCACCCGGCGGCAGGGTCACCACGTCGGGTCCGGCGTTGGCCGCTTCCAGGCAGACGTAGTCGCGCCAGCCCTCACCCACATCTGCCATCTTCGCTGCAGCCTCGGCACCGGGATTCCACGCCACCAGCGAGCGGCTTCCTTCCGTACGGATGTCGATGCGGCGTTTCAGCACCGGATCACGCAGGACATAGTGACCCTTGGCCTGCGTGTAGATGCGGTCGCTGCGCCCGGGATCACGGGGATCGCGCAACGTCCAGGCGCCCTGCTGCCGACGCGGCGTCGCATAGTTCTCGAACTTGTCCAGATAGTCCAGTCCGTCCACGCCGTCCACATCCACCGCGCTGGCATCACCCACGCGGAAATAGTTGTGCAGCGCCTGGGTGATGCTGGCAGGGGAACTGCCGACGTTCTCGGTGATCAGTCGCTGGGTCAACTGGCGGCCTACACGCACAGTCATCCTCAATCGCAGGTCCAGGCTCTGCAGCACCGGGGGTGCCAGCGTGAGCTCGATGCTGCCGTCGTCCAAGCGACGGGCCTGTTGCAGTTCCCACGGCACGGTACGGACGAAACCGTGGGCGGGCACGTCGTTGCCCTGGCCTTGGCGGCCGAAGTACGGCCAGCAGACGGGGCTGCCTCCGCGGATCGGCGTGGGCAGTTCGGCGCGCCGGGGGGACAGCCACATCAGATCCGGCTGGCCCTTGGGCACGAAGGAAAGCAGCTGGCCGCCAAACACACTGATGGCCGCGCTGGCGTCGCCGGTTTCCACCAGCCAGGCATCGAGCCCCTGGTACTGCCCGCTGCGTACACCCTGGATCTGCTGCACGTGGGATCGACTCCGTATGGCCGGCGATTGCACGGCACTGTAGTTGCTGGGAAGCATGAAACGCGTGGGCACCGGTGCAGTGCGCGCCGCGTTCTGCAGAGTGCGAAGGATACGCTGTCCCGCGCGCCCATCTGCGTTGGCCCAGCCCAGGCGCTGCTGCTCGACCTGGATAGCGCGACGCGTGGCCGTACCGATCATGCCGTCGGCGCTTCCGATGTCGTGGCCGCGGGCCAGCAGCAGGGTCTGCAGCAGGCGGCGCTCATCGCGGCCGATACCGGGATCATCGGTCGGCCAGGCCGTGGCCAGGCCCGTGCCGCCACGCAGCTGGTCGGCCAGCGTGGCGATCGCCAGCGCGTAGCTTTCGGCAGCGTTGTAGCTGTAGATCGCGTCGTAGTTGCGGAACACCAGCAATGCCGGGCCCTTGTTGCCGGCCGGCAGCAGCAGGGCGGCGCGCGCATCCGCCGGCAGGTTGACCGGAGCCAACGCGCTGCCATCCAGCGCGGTCACGCCCTGCGCACGCCAGTCGGCCAGGGCGCGACGCTGGGTGCGCCCCGCCTGGCTGGCGTTGAAGCCGGCAGGAACGCGAACTTCCATGCCCCACGGCTCTCCGCTGCGCCACCCGGCGCGCTTGAGGTAGTTGGCGGTGGACGCCAGCGCATCGGGAACGCTGCCGACCAGATCGCGGCGGCCATCGCCATCACCGTCCACGGCGATGCGTGCATAGGTACTGGGCATGAACTGCGTATGCCCGAAGGCACCGGCCCAGGAACCGGTGAGGCCCTGGGCCTGCAGGTCCCCGCGGTCGATCAGCTTGAGCAGCGCCAGCAGTTCACCGCGGAAGAAGGGTTGGCGACGGCCGGCGCAGGACAGCGTGGCCAGTGATTGCAGCAACGGGCGCTTGCCGAACACGCGGCCGTAGTCGCTCTCCACACCCCAGACCGCGACGATGGTGGCCGGATCGACGCCGTACTGCGCCGAGACCCGATCGAGCAGGTCGCGGTGCTGCTGCAGCATGGCGCGACCATCAGCCACGCGCTGGCGATCGACCAGCGCGGCCAGGTAGTCCCAGATCGGCGTGGTGAATTCGGGCTGCGCATCGAGCAGGCCGAGCACGCTGGGGTCCGGGGTGAGCCCGGCGGTGATCTCGTTGAAACGGTCGGGACTGATGCCTTGTGTCGCAGCGGTGGCCTGCAGGCCCGCCAGGCAGCGGCTGAAGGCCGGATCGACGGTGGCATTGGATGCTGCAGGCAGCACGGGGGGTGAGGCGAGAGCGGCCGCCAGGCCGAGCGTGGTCAGAATGGGCATGGCGTCCTCCGTGTTGCCGTTGCACGGCCATCTTAGGGGTAGCGGTACTGCTGAACCTGAAGGGGCACCGGCTGGCCGTCCGCCCTAGATGGCACGCAGCAGGCGCAGGCCGTAGGCGGGACTGTCGGCATTCCAGCGTTGCGTGACCTGCAGTCCCGCCTCCTGCAGCAGCGCCTCGAAGCTGTCGTCGGTGTACTTGTGGCTGTACTCCACACGAATCGGTTCGTCGGCCACAAAGTGGAAGGTCCGGCCATCCAGATGGACGTCCTGTGCCCGCTGGCTGACCAGATCGGTCTCGATGCGCAGCCGCGCGACGCTGTAGCGGGCACGATGACGGAAGCCATCGAGATCGAAGTCGCTGCCGATCTCGCGGTTGAGGCGCGCCAGCAGATTGAGGGTGAATGCGGCGGTGAGGCCCTGCGCGTCGTTGTAGGCCGCCTCGATCAGGGCCGGGTCCTTGTGCAGATCGATCCCGACCAGGGCCAGGCCGTCGCGCCCCATCGTCTGGCGCATCGCCAGCAGCAGGGCGACGGCGTCTTCGCCTTCAAAGTTGCCCAGCGTGGAACCGGGGAAGAACAGCAGTCGTCGCGCGGCCTCGCGTTCGGGCAGGGGCACGGCCACGGGATGGGTGAAGTCGGCACAGACCGGCAGCATCTCCACCTCGGGCAGCGCCGGTGCCAGATGGTCGATGCTGGACAGCAGCGCGGCGCGCGAGATCTCGATCGGGGTGTAGGCCACGGGGTTCTGCAGCGCGGCCAGCAGCAGCGCGGTCTTGCGTCCGCTGCCGCTGCCCAGCTCCACCACGTGCAGGCGCGGGCCAGCGGTGCGGGCGATGTCCGGCAGCACGCGCGCCAGCAGGGCCAGCTCGGTGCGCGTGGGGTAGTACTCGGGGGTCTGCGTGATCTGCTCGAACAGGCGCGAGCCGCGTGCATCGTAGAAGTATTTGGACGGCAGCTGGCGGGGCGTGCGCGACAACCCGGCCACCACGTCGGTGAGGACCTGCTGGCGGCCGGGGGTGAGATCGGTCAACGCCTGCAGCGCATCCTGCACCGTACTCATGCGAGGTCCCTGGCCAGACGCAGCCCGGAGAACTGCCAGCGCGCCGGTGGCATGAAGAAGTTGCGGTAGCTGGCGCGCACATGGCCGCGGGGCGTCACGCAGCTGCCGCCGCGCAGTACCCATTGCCCGCACATGAACTTGCCGTTGTATTCACCGAGGTTGCCGGCGAAGGGGCGGAAGCCCGGGTAGGCGCCATACGCGCTGTGGGTCCATTCCCATACATCGCCGAACAGCTGCCGCAGTCCACTGCCCTGCCCTGCCTGCGGGTGCAGCCGATCGTCATCGGCGAAATGGCCGCGCAGCGGCTGCGACGCGGCAGCGGCCTCCCACTCGAACTCGCTGGGCAGGCGCGCGCCGGCCCAGCGGGCGAAGGCATCGGCCTCGTAGTAGCTGAGGTGGCAGACCGGCGCGTGCGGATCCAGCTCGCGCCAACCGCCCAGGGTGTACTCGCGCTGCAGGGCGTCATCCCAGTACAGCGGATGCCGCCAGTCCTCGGCTTCACGCATTGCCCAGCCTTCACTAAGCCACCAGCGCGGCTCGCGGTAGCCGCCGGCGTCGATGAAGGCGCGGTACTCGGCATTGCTGACGGGACGCTCAGCGAGCGCATGCGCGGGGAGCAGCACGCGATGCGCCGGCGATTCGTTGTCGTAGGCGAAGGCGGCGTGCTGCGGCCAGGCTGCGGCACCGACGGTGACGATGCGCTCGGGTGATTCGATCCAGCCCTGCGCACTGGCAGCGCTGGCGGCAGGCTGCAGGTCCTCGCGGTAGGCGGGCTGCAACGGGTTGCACCAGAACGCATGCTTGATGTCGGTGAGCAGCAGTTCCTGGTGCTGCTGTTCGTGCTGCAGGCCCAACTGCAGATGCTGCAGTGCCTGCTCATCAAGGTCGCCTGCCGCCAGCCGCGATTGCACCTGTGCATCGACCTGCTGGCGGTAGTCGCGCACCTGCTGCAGCGATGGCCGCGACAGCAGCCCACGCTGCGGCCGGGCATGCGCCGGCCCGATGCTCTTGTAGTAGCTGTTGAACAGGTAATCCCAGGCGGGGTCATGCGCCGGTGCAGCGGTGAAACCCGCCAGCACGAAGCGTTCGAAGAACCAGGTGGTGTGGGCCAGGTGCCATTTGCTCGGGCTGGCATCGGCCATGCTCTGCAGCATGGCGTCCTCGGCGCTGAGCGGCGCGGCCAGTTGCATGCTGCGCGCACGCACCCGTGCGAACTGGTGGGCGAGATCGTGCTGCGGGGCAGCGACGGCGGCGGGTACGCTGTCCATGTGGGCAGCATCGGCGCTGGACGGTGAGTGCAATGTCATGGTTCAGCGTCACTTCGTTCACATGGATGAGCCTGCCGCATTCAAGAAGCCACCCCGCACGCCGCTAACGGCAATGCTGCGGCCGCGTCGTCACCGCGCTGGAATTCCTGCTTGCCCCTGCATCCGCTCCGCCAGCCTGCGCACTACCTGTTCGTGCTGCCCGCCCTGCTGGTTGCCGTGGTGGTATGGACCGCATTGGATACCGCAGACGTGGCCAGCCCGGCGCAGCGCATCCTGCCCTGGCTGCTGGCCTGCCTCGGTGCCGGCCTGGCCCTGCTCTACCATCAGGTACGGTCGCTGTGCCTGCTGCTGGTGGTGGCGGTCATGTTCGCGCTGCTGCACCAGGATGTCGGCGGCTACCTGCGCAACGGTCATGTCGGCGCGCTGACACCCCTGCGCTTCCATGCCATCTCGGCGTGGCTGCCATTGCTGTTCGCCGGCCTGTCGTTGTGGCCGGAGCGCGGGCGGCGCCGCCACGACCTGCTGTTGCGCTCCGTCGCCAGCGGTACGGCGCTGCTGATCTTCCTGCTGCTGGCCACGCAGCAGCCGCGCGGCATGCACGATCTGCTGTCGAACCGTCACTGGGCGTGGATCCCGGCCGACTGGAACGCGCTGGCGCAGCTGCCGGCGCTGCTGTTCCTGCTGGCCACGGCGGCGCTGGGTTGGCAGGCCTGGCGGCATCCGCGGCCGCTGCACACGGCGATGCTGCTGGCCCTGCTGTGCCTGTGGTGGATGCTGCCACGGGTATTCCTGCAGCCGGTGCTGCTGCCGACGCTGAGCAGCGCTGCCCTGCTGCTGATGCTGGGTGCGATGCTGCAGGAGTCCTTCCACATGGCCTTCCGCGATGAGCTGACCGGCCTGCCCGGGCGCCGCGCGTTCAACGATACCCTGCAGCGGGCACGCGGCACCTACAGCATCGCGATGGTGGACGTGGACCATTTCAAATCGTTCAACGATACCCACGGCCACGACACCGGCGACGACGTGCTGCGCCTGGTGGCCTCGCGGCTGGCGCGGGTCGGTGATGGTGGACGTGCGTTCCGCTATGGCGGCGAGGAGTTCGCGGTGGTGTTCCTGGACCGCCCGGCAATGGCCTGTGTCGATGCCGTGGAAGCCTTGCGGCAGAGCATCGAGGACACGCGCATGCAGCTGCGTGACCGCAGCACCCGCAGCCGCGACGATGACGCCGGGCGCCGGCAGCGCGGGCGCGGCGGCAGCGGACAGGTAGTGCAGGTAACGGTAAGCATCGGTCTGGCCGACACCCGCGTCGGTCCGCGGCCGGCGGCGGTGGTCAAGGCTGCCGACCGGGCGCTGTACGTCGCCAAGGACGGCGGCCGCAACCAGGTGCGCACCTATGCCGGGCAGGGCGTGCTGGCAGTACGCGGTGGCTGAGGCTCAGAGCGCGTCGAGGTAATACCAGCGGCCTTCGATGCGCAGGAAGCGGCTGTGCTCGGTCATCTTCACCGCGCTGCCGCCGCCCACCCGGTAGCGCGCGGTGAACCGGACCTCAGCGCTGTCGGCGCCGGTGACGGTGTGCTCGTGCACGGTCAGGCCCAGCCAATGCGTGCGCTGACCGGGCGCATCATCCAGCGACAACTCGGCCGGACGCGTATCCGGGTGCCAGCTCTGGCGCAGGTAGTCGGCCAGGCCCCGCACATAGGCGCTGTAGCGCGAACGCATCAGGCGCTCGGCATCCGGCGCGGCTTCACCGGCGTGGAAGCGGCCGCAGCAGGCGGCATAGTCGGCGGGCAGGCCGCAGGGACAGGGATCGGCAGGTTTTCGGCTCATATCAGCATTGTCGCCGGGTTGCGCGGATTGATCCACGCACGGCACAGGTCGCCGGGTACAGGACAGGCGTATGCTGTCGCGCCCCCACCTTGATTGATCGCCGTGCTGGAACTGGTTCCCCCTGAGTTGTGGTGGCTGGTGGTGATCGCCTTCATCGCCGGTCTTGTGGATGCCGCCGTGGGTGGCGGTGGCCTGGTGCAGCTGCCTGGCCTGTTCACGGTGCTGCCGCAGCAGACGCCGGCCATGCTGTTCGGTACCAACAAGTTCAGTTCGATGTTCGGTACCGGTGCGGCGGCCTGGCGCTATGCGCGCAACGTGCGCTTCCCGTGGAAACCGGTGCTGTTCGCGGCCGGTACGGCCTTCATCTTCTCCTTCGCCGGGGCCACGGCCGTAAGCCTGCTGCCCAAGGACGCGGTGCGCCCACTGGTGCTGGTGCTGCTGATCGCGATGCTGGGCTACACACTGTGGAAGAAGGACTTCGGCGCGTTGCACCGGCCGCAGGAGATCGGCCGCCGCGAACTGGTGATCGCGTTGGCGATCGGTGCGGCGATCGGGTTCTACGACGGCTTCTTCGGGCCGGGCACCGGCAGCTTCCTGATCTTCCTGTTCGTGCGCTTCTTCGGCCTGGATTTCCTGCGCGCGTCAGCGGCATCGAAGGTGGTGAACCTGGCGACGAATGTGGCGGCGATCTCATTCTTCGTGCCGACCGGCAACATCCTGTGGCTGTTCGCGCTGCCGATGGCGGCGGCCAACATCATCGGTTCGGTGGTGGGCACGCGCCTGGCGCTGAAGGGCGGCACGCCGTTCATCCGCAAGCTGTTCGTGGGGCTGGTGGTGGTGCTGATCGCGCGGATGGCGTGGGATACGTTCCGCGGTTCGTGAGGGACGTTATGAAATGGCAGGTGCCAACCTTGGTTGGCACATTGTTTCAGGTCGCGAAGAGCAGCCGAGCATGGCTCGGCCCTACAGGTGGATTGCCCGAGGCGCTCAGGCCTCGGCTTCTTCCGGTTCGTTGGCCTGCTGGCGGCTGCGCTCGGGCAGCTTCAGGCGCTTGCCTTCTTCGTCGTACTCGATCAGCAGCACGCCGGAGTCGTGGCGGCCGCTGATCTCGACGAAGCAGGCGCCGCCGATGAACGGTTCCAGCGTCATCACCGACTTCAGCGGGGTGGCGACCACCATCTGGAAGCCGAAGTTGTCGAAGATGTTCATCGCCAGCGCGGTGAACTCGTTATCGGCCTTGTCGAAGGCTTCGTCGAGCACCACTGCGGCGTAGCTGGGCAGCTGGCTGTCGGCACCACCGAGCTGGTAGCGCAGCGCGGCCGCCAGGCAGGTCGTGGCCAGCTTCTGGCGCTGGCCACCGGACTTGCCGGCGCCGCTGCGGTAGATCTCGACCTGCTGGCGCGTTTCCGCATCCAGCTCGACGCCGATGAACTCCACGTGCATGCGCACGTCCAGCACCAGCTCGCGCCAACGCTTGTCCTCGCCTTCCTGCGAGCCCAGGCGGTTGACCAGCTGGCGCAGCACGGTGAACTGCGATTCGGCCAGCTCGCGCTGCTCGGTCTGCTGCTGCGACAGCACTTCGCGCAGCTGCAGATGGAACTCGCCGACTTCCGGCAGGCGTCGGTCGTTCAGTTCGATGGTCAGCAGCGTGCCTCGGTTGAACGGCACCTGTTCCAGGCTGGCGTTCACTTCGTCCAGGCGCTGGCCGATCGACTTGCGGGCCTCGGCGCTGTGCCGCTGCAGGGCCAGCAGGTTGTTCTTGCTCTGGTTCTGCAGCAGGTCGAAGAAGCGCTCTTCGTGCTGCGGCAGGCCATCGCGTTCCAGGCGTTCGAGGCGCGCGAGGAAGTCCTCGGCCGAGGCCACCGAGACGGTGAAGTCGCCCGATTCCTCCGGCCACTGCTGGATGAAGCGACGGAAGCAGCCGATCAGCTGGTTCTCGATGCGGTTGAGGTCCTGCTGCGAGGAAGACAGCTGCTCGTTCAGCGCGTTGCTGACCTGGCGCATGTGCGCTTCCAGCGTTTCCAGGCTGAGCGGGCCCTGCTCCTGAAGGCGCTCGGCGAGGCCGGCTTCCTGCTCCTGGGCCAGGCTCGGCAGCACCAGCGCACGGCTCTGCTGGCGTGCGCGGTCAAGGCGATCGCGCTCCTTGACCAGCTGGCCGCGCTCGACACGCACGTCTTCATAGGTGCGGCGCGACTGTTCGATGTCCGCGCGCACCGCATCGATCTGCTTGGCCAGCTTGGCGAGGTCGGCATTGCCTTCGCGCAGGTCGCGCAGCGTCGCTTCGATATCGCTGAGGCGCTGCTGCGGGGCGGCGATATCGATCTCGTTCCAGCTGATGCTGACCAGCTCGTGGCAGGCCAGGCGGCGTTCGTTGTCGCGATCACGCTGGCCACGCAGGCGCGCGATGTCGGTCTCGCAGCCGGCGATGCGCTTGGCCAGTTCCTGTGCTTCACGCTCGAAGGCGCCGACCTTGTCGTGGTTGTTGAAGCCGAGAATCCAGCGACGGCGGTCACCCACCGCACTGCGGTCGTCCTTCTCGAAGCGGTCGCCCGGATGCTTGACCTGGCCTTCGCGGGTGATGCCGCGATCGACGTTGCGCAGCTGCTTGGCATCGACGCACTCGTAGTCGAAGCGCTTGCCAAGCTCACGGCGCAGCCAGCTTTCGAACACGTGCTCGCGCAGTTCCAGCTTGTGCAGCAGCGACTTCGCCGACGGCTCGCGCGCGAACGCATCATCGTTGCGGCGCACGCGGTAGTAGGTGAAGCGCATGCCCAGGTGGGTGCGGTTCACCCACTCGGCGACGTCGTTGTAATGCTTGTCATCGACCAGCAGCGACAACGCGAAACCGCCCAGCACGCGCTCGATAGCACCCTGCCAGCCCTGCTCTTCGGAACGGACCTGGATCAGTTCGCCAACGAACGGCAGCGCTGCTTCGGCGATGCCCGTTTCCTCGGCCAGGCGCGCGCGCAGCTTCTGCATCGGCGCAGGGATGTTGGACGGCGTGCGCTGCATCGCTTCGAGTTCCGCACGGACTTCGCCGAAGCGGCGCTCGTCATCGCGCTTGCCACCCAGGCGATCGCTGATCGCGTCGTCCAGCGCCGAAGAGGCACGCTGGCGGTCCTGCAGCTCGTTCTGCGCGCGCTCGACCAGCTCGGCGAAGCCGTGGGCGTCGTCCGGCAGTTCCGCCTGCAGCTGCTGCGCCGCCTGGCGTGCCTGCTCGCGCTTGGCCTGGCGGCGGTCGCGCTCGGCTTCGGCACGGCCCTGCTCGCGTTCCAGTTCCTCGATGCGCTCACCGCCCTGCTGGCGGCGCTGCAGTTCCAGCTCGGCCAGGCGCTCGGTGTGGTTGTCCAGTGCGGCACGGCGCTGGGCTTCTTCCCCGAGCAGGCCACGGTCACGCACGTCCATCTCGCGCAGGCGCGCTTCGATCAGCGCCTGGCGGCGGCTTTCACGGAAGCTGTCGACGCCGAGCTTGAGGGCTTCGTCGTCGCCGCGCCGGCGGTGCATTTCCTTCAGGTCGTTGTAGTAGGCGCGTGCCGGCAGCAGGGTCTCCACCTGGCGACGGGCGGTGACCACCGCCTGGTGCGCGCCATCGAGCTCGGCGAAGTCGCTGACCAGACGCTCGGCGGCGTCGAAGGTCTTCGGCGTGTCGAGCATGAAGTCGCGCAGGAAGACGTTGAGGTCACCCAGGTTCTTCGCCGACTGCGTCTTGTGCAGCAGGCGCAGCGCCATCTCGTTGTCGATGCCGAGCAGGTCGCGGAAGCGCTCGGCGTAGCCGGAGAAGGTGTCGAAGTGGTGCAGGTCGGACAGCTTCTGCTTGAGCTTGCGCAGGTCCAGGTCGAACCCACCAAGATCCTTGGCGATGTCGAACGGGCGCTCGGCAATCATGTAGTGCTTGCGCACGTCACCGGCCGAGGTGCCGTTGCCGGAGATCCACAGCAGGCGCACCAGGCTGACCACGCGGCCATCGCCGGCGCGGTATTCCAGCACCAGTGCGGTCCAGGTGGCGCCCTTGCGCAGGTACTGGGTGGCGATTTCGCCGGTGCCGCTGTCCTGCTGGTCAGCCCATGCGCCACGCACGTAGGACACCAGGTTGCGGTCGCGGCCACTGCGCTCGGCTTCACGCGCGGCGGCGTTGAAGTCAACGATGGCCGGCGGCGTCAGCAGCGCGGACATGGCATCGAGCAGGGTCGACTTGCCCGAGCCGGAACGGCCGACGAACAGGAAGCCGCGCTCGGCGATCGGCACTTCGGTCAGGCCGTTGAAGGTGCCCCAGTTGTGCACCTGCAGGCGGCGCATGCGGAACTGCTGCAGGCGCGGGTCCGGCAGGCCTTCGTTGAACAGGGCGGGAGTGTGCTTGGAGATAGCCATGCGATGGTCGGGTCTCTCAGGCCTCGGCGGCCGGGGTTTCGCGCAGCTGGCGGTAGACCGCCGAGAGCTGGGACACGTCTTCGGCGGAGAACAGCAGCTTCAGCGCCGGCGAGACTTCGTGGCGGTCTTCCTGGCCGCTGAGGCGGGTCAGGATGTGGTTGTCCTTCATCTTCTGCACCGCCGAAGCGACACGGCGGTTGAAGCCGGCGCGGTCGGTGGACAGGTTCTTTTCGTAGATGGCCAACGCTTCGGCCATCTCGGCATCGGCGACCACCGCGCGGTTGCCGCGCGCATCGGCCTCGGCCAGCTGCTGGCGAAGGTACAGCAGCAGCACCGAGTCGATGAAGGTCAGCGGCGAGGTGCGCAGCAGCACCGGCGCATCAACGTCTTCGGTATCGGCCTGGCGGGTGAACGCCACGCCGCTGTCACGATCGAGCACCAGTTCCAGGAACAGGTCCGCCAGCGACGAGCGGATGGCCGCCTCGCTGCGGATCAGCGCCGGCCACAGTTTGGCGTGGCGCAGCTGGTCGATGCTGGGGCCGATCAGCAGCTGGCACAGCGCGCGGCGTGCGTCCAGCGGCAGGCGCCCGGTATCGCCGAGGTAATACACGTCGTTGCCACGGCGGGGCTGCGCCACGGCCGCCACCGGCTCGGCCTCGTAGGCGTCTTCCGCCACGTCGGCCTGCGGTGCGTCGATGGGATCTTCATGCCAGCTCATGGCGTCTCTCCTGAGTGAACCAAACCAGCGGGATGCGGGCGCGACGGATCTGGCCGTCGCCACCACGCCATTGCGCAAGCTCCTGCTCGCCGGCAACCACGTTGCCGAAGCGCGTGCCCAGCGACAGGTAGCCGATGACGCTGCCGAGGCCCTGCGGCGCTTCGCGCTGCGACAGGGCCTGGGCGATGCTGAGCCGCGGCTGTGCATCGAGCAGGTCGTGCAGGTCGCGGCGCAGGGTACGGAAATCGATTTCGGACGAAGCGACCAGATCACCGACGCTTTCCAGGCTGATGGCCGCGGCGTCGTTGTATTCGACATTGCCATCGACCTGGGCACTGCGCGGATCGTGCAGCCTCCACTGCGACCACGAGCGCAGGCGGCTGGTGGTCAACTGCAGGTCACGGCCGATGCCACGCTGTGCGGGGAATTCGTCGCGCAGGGCCAGCGCTTCGGACTGCGCCTGCTTCAGCAGCTGGTTGAGGCGACGCTGTTCCAGGTAGCCACGGCTCTGCACGAAGCCGCGCAGGCTGCGCGCGAAGTTCTGCAGCACGTCGTGCACCTGGCCACCGCGTTCGAGCATGGTGCTGGTGAAGCTGCGCAGGAAGTTGCGTTCGTTGCGGTCCAGGCGGCGCGCAAAGCCACGCGCCAGCACCGCTTCCAGCGCGGCATCGAGCTGGGCGCTCTGCTCGGCGTCGTTGAGCAGGCGCCAGAACGCCTGGAAACTGCGCCCGGCGTCGCTTTCGCCGATGACATCCACGCCTTCGAACAGCTGCGACAACACGTCGCCGCGCTCGCCCTCGTCGTCGATGATGCGTTCGCGGAAATCGCGATTGAGCTGCTCGAAGTCATCGCGCACACGGCGGAAGTCCTCGGTCAGCTCGTCGGCCAGGCCGATGATCTGGCGGGTGCGTTCCAGCGCGCGCTTGCCGTCCAGCGCAACCACGCGGCCAGTGCCGACCCGGGCGATTTCGGCATCGATGCGGTCGCGCTCGTCGTGCAGCGCGGACAGGCGCGCATCAGGATCGGCTTCGGTCTGCGCAGCCAGCGCCGAGAGCTGCTCAATGACCAGCGCCAGGCGGCTTTCGGTAGCGGCCACGCGGGCCTGCTCGAGGCCGTCGGCGAAGCGGATCGCCTGCAGTGCGGCGGTGGACAGCTCGTACTGCTCCTGGTCGGCGCCTTCGGGCAAACGGCGTTCCAGCCAGCCCTGGGCCAGCCAGTGCGCGATGTAGGCCTGCGCGGTACGCGGCAGCTCGCGCGAGAGTTCATCGCCGGCCAGCTGGTCCAGCGCGCGCTGCAGGCGCTCGTTGAGCACCGACGAAGGCAACGTGCGCTCGCCGTCCATCAGCAGGCCCTGCAACAGGCCGATGATTTCCGGGGCGTGGTCGGCGGCAAGCAGCTTCCACTGGGGCTGTTCGCGCAGGTGGCGGTAACGGGCAATGCGTTCGCGATGCTTCATGCAGCGAAAGAAGTCTGTAGGGCTGACAGGGACGAGCCGCCATGCACGGCTGCCGCGGGGGCAGCCGTGGGCATGCCGGCCTGCAGGGGCCGGCGCGGTGCGGGCAAGCGGCTCAGCGCTTGCCGCCCACTTCGATGAAGCGCAGGAACTCGGCGCGGGTGCGCGCGTCGTCGCGGAAGCTGCCCAGCATCTTGGAGGTGACCATGCTGACGCCGCGCTTGTGGATGCCGCGCGTGGTCATGCACTCGTGGGCGCCTTCGACGACCACGCCGACACCGATCGGCTGCAGCACATCCTGGATGCACTGGGCGATCTGCGCGGTCATTTTCTCCTGCACCTGGAAACGACGGGCGTAGGCTTCGACGACGCGGGCCAGCTTGCTGATGCCCACCACCTTGCCGGCCGGCAGGTAGCCGACGTGCACGCGGCCGATGATCGGCGCCATGTGGTGCTCGCAGTGGCTTTCGTACTCGATGTCCCGCAGGACGATCAGTTCGTCGTAGCCGGCCACTTCCTCGAAGGTCCGCTCCATGTAGGCGCGCGGGTCGTCGCGGTAACCGCTGAACCAGTCGCCATAGGCTTCGGCGACACGGCGGGGGGTATCCAGCAGGCCTTCACGGGACGGGTCCTCACCGGCCCAGCGCAGCAGGGTGCGCACGGCATCCTCGGCCTGGTCCTGGGTCACGTCGCCCTGCGGGGCGGCCTTTTCGTTGTTCTTGCTCATTGCGTACAGCGTCCCGAACGGGGGGCGAGCATCGTACCCGACCGGGGGGTGGGTCGTCCTGTTGGGACGGTTCATCGGGGGTCGTTGCTGGCGCGTCGTTGCTATCGGATTGGAGGAGGAGAGGGGCTGCGCAGGACACGCCGTGAACCTGTGGTGGTCAAGTATTTTTGGACACTCCCAAAGGGAGTTCAGGCCACCTGCTCTTCACAAAGCGCAGGTGGCACAAGGCCGTTGGCACTGTGCGGCCGACGGTGGTTGTACCAGTCCACGAATTGCTCGATGTCTGCTGCAGCCTCCTGTCGAGTGGGGTATTTGGAGTAAAGCCACTCCCCTTTGAGGGTGGCGAAAACCCGTTCCACCACCGCGTTGTCCCAGCAGTTGCCCTTCCTGCTCATGCTTTGGGTGATGCCGTTGTCACGCAGAATTTCGGCCATGGCATGGCTGGTGTACTGCCGACCTTGATCCGAGTGGAAAAGTAGTCGCCCGTTGGGACGACGCTGTTTCAGAGCCCCACGCAGGGCTCTGACGGCCAGCCAGGCATCCCCTTCGTGAGAGTGGGCCCAGCCCACGATCCGTCGGGCAAACAGATCCACCACGATGGCCAGATAGAGCCAGCCTTGCTGGGTCGGGATGTAGGTGATATCCCCTGCCCAAACTTGGTCGGGTGCCTCCGGGTTGAATTGGCGTTCCAACACGTTGGGCGCGGTCAGTGCCTGCGGCCCCAGACTGTGGTACTTGTGCCGCCGGTGCTGCCGCGCCCTGACGCCGGCCCGGCGCATCAGCGTCCGGGCGCGGTAGCGACCCACTGGCAGGCCGCGATTGGTCAGCTCCCTGGCCATCTTGCGAGAGCCACAGCTCCCCCGGTGGGACTGATGAATGCGACGAACCAGATCAACCTGGGCCAGCAGTTCCCGGTCAATCCGGGCTCCCGGTGCAGCCAGGCGTAGTAGCTGCTACGGGGATAGTCCATCAACTGACACACCAACCGGATCGGAGCGACCTTCCCCAATTCCTGGATCACCTGTTCCGGTGATCGCTGTCCCGAATGAAGAAGGCGATGGATTTTTTTAGTAGGTCGCGCTCCTCCTTGAGCCTGCGATTCTGGGCCTCCAGCTCGGCGATTCTGACCTGGGCATCTACGGGCGGTGCCTCGGCCTGCGGGTCATGTTTTCGACGCCATTGCTCGATCCAGCGCCTCAGCGCCGTCGGGCCGACATCCATCAGCTGGCAGACGTCCCTGACTGTCTGCCCCTCCACAACCACAAGGCGAACCGCCTCGTCCCTCATGCCCTGAGTGATCTGCTTTGCCATGGGTCTACCTCGATGCTTGAAATTGATCCTATCGAGTGTCCAAGTTGATTAGACCACCACAACCCGTCCCTGGGGGCTCGATGGCGCCATCCATGGCGCCAACGGTCCTGCGCAGCCCCCTCTCCCCCTCCCTGACGTTTTCCTGCGGGCGCGGCCGGACCGCCCGAAAGCGGGGTCAAAAGCTTGGGTTCATGGCTTCGGAAGCGCCGCGCGACTGCGCGACTGCTGTGGTGGGTGCGAACCGTTGGTCCGCACAGCTTTGGCTTCTGCCCCTGCCTTTAAAGAGCCAACCCACCGCGCTCGCGGGGGATGGGAAGGCAGCGGGGGCCGGGCGGGGCAGGACCGTCCGCGGCATGGATGCCGCGGCCGAGCCCCCAAGGATGGGTTCACGGCGTGTCCTGCACCGTCCGGCGCCCGCTGCCCCACCCGACACCACGCAGGCGCAACGCTTTCCTCACTACACCCCACCCATTCAGAAAAACCTATTGATAGGAATGAAATTAGTAGTATCCTATCTATCTCTTATGGACCGACCCCTCGACGAGCGCACCGTGCTGCAGATGCAGCTCAGCTCCGGCCTGCTGTACGCAGGGCGGCAGTGGCAGCGCCTGGCCGACAGTCGGCTCGGCAGCTACGGCATCTCCACCGCCTGCACCATGCCCCTGTTGATGATCGGCCGCTCCGGCGGTGGCATCCGCCAGGTGGCGCTGGCCCAGCAGCTGGGCATGGAGGGTCCTTCCCTGGTGCGCCTGCTGGACAAGCTGTGCGCCAGCGACCTGGTCCGCCGCGAAAGCGATGCCAGCGACCGCCGCGCCAACCTGTTGTGGCTGACCGACGCCGGGCAGGCGCTGGTCAGCGAGCTGGAAGACCAGCTGATCGGCCTGCGCCAGGACGTGTTCGGCGAGCTTTCCATGGATGAACTGCACGCCGTGCTGAAGGCCTGGCGCCTGCTGGCCGAGGCCGCCGACCGCATCACGTAAGAGCGCTGCCCCCGAACACCGCCGCTGCCGTGCATACGCCAGCGGCTTTTGCCCGTTGCCGTTGTTCTGTTGTCCCTCCCCTCCCCCCACCTCGCCCCCGCCCCTTCCGATGCCCGGTGAATTCAGTCTCCATGGAGTGTTCGTCCCGACCCTGCTCGGGTTGATGTTGTTGGCCTACTTGGTCAACAGCGGCCTGCACGCGCTGCTGCAGCGTGCCGGCGCCTATCGCCATGTATGGCACCCGGCGCTGTTCAACCTGGCGCTGTACGGGATCGTGCTGGGCCTGCTGTTCCACCTCCTGCGTTGGATGCAATCGTGAACAAGATCGTGAAGAAGACCCTGCCCATACTGCTGACCAGCGCAGCCGTGATCGTCGCCCTGCTGGTGCTGCGCCAGCTGTGGGTCTATTACATGGATGAGCCGTGGACCCGCGACGCCCATGTCGGTGCCGACGTGGTGCAGGTGGCACCGGACGTGTCCGGGCTGGTGGAAACGGTGAACGTGGCCGACAACCAGGCGGTGAAGAAGGGCGACGTGCTGTTCGTGATCGACCGCGCGCGCTACCGCATCGCGCTGGAACAGGCCAAGGCCAGCCTGGCCGAGCGCCAGGCCTCGGTGGCGCAGCTGCGCCGCGAAATCGGCCGTGACCGCAGCCTGCAGGATCTGGTCGCCGCCGAGGACGCCGAAGTGCGCCGCGCCAAGCTGCAGGCTGCACAGGCTGCGCTGGGCACCGCACAGGCGGCGGTCGACCTGGCCGAGCTCAACCTGGGCCGCACCGAGGTGCGCGCACCGGCCGATGGCCGGGTCAACGACCGCACCATGCGCGTGGGCGACTACGTGGTGGCCGGCAAGCCGGTGCTGGCGCTGCTGGACACCGGCTCGTTCCGCATCGACGGCTACTTCGAGGAAACCCGCCTGCGCGGCGTGGCCCGGGGGCAGCGCGTGGACATCCGCCTGATGGGCGAATCGGCGCCGCTGCGCGGCCATGTCGAGAGCATCGCCGCCGGCATCGAGGATCGCTACCGCAGCAACGGCAGCACCCTGCTGCCGAACGTGACCCCGGCCTTCGACTGGGTGCGCCTGGCGCAGCGCATTCCGGTGCGCATCGCGATCGACGAAGTGCCAAAGGGCGTTGAGCTGATTGCCGGCCGTACCGCCACGGTGACCGTACAGACCAACAGCACCAAGCATGCAGACAAGGTCGGCACCGCGCCGACACAGGCGGGCCTGTGAACGCCACCCTGCCCCGTCTCGGCCTGATCGTCGCGCTGGCCAGCCTGGCCGCGTGCAGGACCGTCGGCCCGGACTACGCGCTGCCGGAAGGCTCGGCGTTCAAGCGCCCGGAGGCCAATGCGGCCTTCATCGATACGCAGAACCCGCAGGTGGCCGCCAACCAGGCGCTGCCCGACCGCTGGTGGTCGTTGTACAACGACCCGGTGCTGGATGGGCTGATCACCCAGGCGCTGCGTGACAACGTGGAACTGAAGGCCGCCGATGCGCACCTGCGCCGCGCCGCCGCCGTGTACGAACAGGCGCTGGACGCCGGTGGCTTCGAGTACGAGGCCGAGGCCGGCGTCAGCCGCGCGCAGCTGTCGGCCGAATCGTTCCTGCAGGAGCACGAGCTGCCGGTGATCAACCTGGCCGATGGCAAGTTCGCGGTCAGCTACCAGTTCGACCTGTTCGGCAAGCTCAAGCGCGGCGCCGAAGCGGCGCGTGCCGACGAGCAGTCGGTGGCGGCGGCACGCGATCTGGCCCAGGTCAGTGTGGTCGCCCAGGTGGCCGACAGCTACCTGGAAATCTGCCACGCCAACCACGAACTGCACGTGGCCGAGCATTCGCTGCAGCTGCAACAGCGCAGCCGCACCGTTACCGAGCGCCTGATCGCGGCTGGCCGTGGCACGCCGCCGGAGCTGGCCCGCGCCAATGTCCAGGTGGCGCTGCTGGAAGCTGCACTGCCGCCGCTGCATGCGCAGCGCTCGGCGGCCGCCTATTCGCTGGCCGCCCTGCTCGGGCAGACCCCGGGCCAGCTGCCGGCTGGCGTGATCGACTGTGCACACGCCCCCGGCCTGGCGCAGCCGCTGCCGGTCGGTGATGGCCGCGCGCTGCTGCAGCGCCGCCCGGACGTGCGCCAGGCCGAACGCAAGTTGGCCTCGGCCACCGCGCGCATTGGCGTGGCCACCGCCGAGCTGTATCCGGACATCCGCCTGGGTGCCTCGGTGGGCGCCGCCGGCCTGCTGGAAGACTTCGGCACACCGATGACCCAGCAGTGGTCGATCGGCCCGCTGATTTCGTGGACGCTGCCGTCGTCGGGCACGCATGCGCGCATCCACGCTGCCGAGGCCGGTGCCGACGCGGCGCTGGCCGAGTTCGACCACACCGTGCTGCAGGCGCTGCGCGAGACCCAGACTGCGCTGGACCGCTATGCGCAGGACCTGCGCCGGCTGCAGTCGCTGCGCATCGCGCAGGAACAGGCCGCACTGGCCGCCGAGCAGAACCGCCGGCTGTACCAGGGCGGCCGCACGCCGTACCTGTCCAGCCTGGATGCAGACCGCAGCCTGGCCACCAGCGATGCCACCCTGGCCGCTGCCGAAGCGCAGGTCTCGCGCGACCAGATCCATCTGTTCCTGGTGCTGGGTGGCGGCTGGCAGGCAACGGTCGCCCCCGCGGCGCCGACCACCGCACAGGCCTCGGCGAAGTAAGCCATGAACGCGCTGACCGACCGCCAGGCCTGGCTGTTCTCGATCAAGACCTACCTGGCCGCGGTGGCCGCGCTGTACATCGCCATGGCCGGCAACCTGTCGCGCCCGTACTGGGCGATGGGCACGGTGTACATCGTCAGCCAGCCGCTGCTGGGCCCGACCCGTGCCAAGGGCGTGTACCGCATCGTCGGCACCCTGGTGGCCGGCCTGGCCACCCTGCTGGTGCTGCCGGCACTGGTGGAAACGCCGCTGGTCCTGAGCGCGGCGATGTCGATCTGGCTGGCCGGCTGCCTGTTCATGGCCCTGCTCAACCGCGGGCCGCGCGGCTACGCGTTCCTGCTGGCCGGCTACACCACCGCCTTCATCGGCTTCCCCGCAGTGACCTCGCCGGAAACCATCTTCGACACGGTGGTGGCGCGCAGCGAGGAGATCATCCTCGGCACGGTGGTGGCTGTGCTGTTCGCCTCGCTGCTGTTCCCGGCCTCGGTGCGCCCGATGCTGCGCGCCCGCATCGGCAACTGGATGGAGGACGCCGCGCAGTGGTGCCGGCAGATCCTGGAACGTGGCCGTGCACACGCGCCGCGCAACCGGTTGGCCGCCGATCTGGTGCAGTTCGAGGCGCTGATCGAATTCCTGCGCCGCGATGATCCACGCCATGCAGGGTCGGCGGTGTCGATGGAGCGCCTGCGCGAGCGCATGCTGCTGCTGTTGCCGGTGCTGTCCTCGATTGCCGATCGCCTGAGTGCGTTGCGCAGCGATGGCCAGGCGTTGCCGGAAGGCCTGCCGGAGCTGATCGACGACATCCACGACTGGCTCGACGGGCCGACCAATGCCAGCGAGTACGCCCGCCTGCGCGCACGCATCAGTGCGCTGAAGCCGCAGGTGGACCGCGACCTGCAGCACCTGCAGCTCGCCAGCCTGCTGCTGCGCCTGGAAGAACTGGTGGACCTGTGGCAGGACTGCCGCACCCTGCAGCACGCCATCGACCACGGCACCGCGCCGCTGGACCGCGCGCACTACCGCATCCGCACCGAACGCGTGGCCGCCGACAAGCACGTCGACTACGGCATGGCGCTGTTCTCCGCGCTCAGTGCCGGCGTGGCACTGATGAGCTACTGCGTGTTGTGGATCGCGCTGGGTTGGGAAGGCGGCGGCAACGGCGCGATGATGGCCGCGGTGACCGCCGCGTTCTTCGCCGCACAGGACGATCCGGCACCGAGCATGGTGTCGTTCCTGGTGTGGGCGATGGTCGCCTCGGTGGTGGCCGGCGTCTACCTGTTCGGCGTGTTCCCGGCCGTGCACGACTTTGGCCTGCTGGCACTGGTGCTGGCGGTGGCGTTCCTGCCGCTGGGGCTGATGCTGCACCACCCCAAGAGCGCGTTGTTCGCGCTGCCGCTGACGGTGAACCTGGCCGCGCTGCTGAGCCTGCAGAACACCTACAGCGCCAACATCCAGACCTTCCTCAACTCGTCCATCGCAATGTTCATCGGCATTGGCTTTGCGGTGGTGATGACCCGCCTGTTCCGTTCGGTGGGTGCCGAATGGACCGCGCGCCGGCTGGTGCGGCAGGGCTGGACCACGCTGGCCGAAGCCGCCGAAGGGCGTGGCCAGCAGGACCGCCAGCGCTTCGCCGCGCGCATGCTCGACCTGCTGGGCCTGCTCGCACCGCGCCTGGCGGCGACGCCCGAGGGCAGTGACATCGCTTCGGTGGACATGCTCAATGAGGCGCGCATCGGCCTGAACATCCTGCAGCTGCGCCGCGCGCGGCTGGAGCTGCCCGAGCGCAGCCGCGAAGCGGTCGAGCACATCCTGGAAGAGATCGCCGTGCATTACCGCCGTCAGATCGCCGCGCGCAAACCCATTGTGGCGGCCGAGGCGCTGCGTGAGCGGCTGGATACCTCGCTGGGCCGGGTCGGCAGCGTGGGCGCCTGCAAGGCCCGCGACGAGGCGCTGATGGGCCTGATCGGGCTGCGCTTTGCGTTGTTCCCGGAGGCGAAAGCGTTGGCGCCGGGGCTGGCAATGGACACGGCGACGCAGACGTAGCGCGCTACCCTATGTGCCCGCAGACCCCGGCACTGCAACAGGACGGTTCAATGAGTTACGACATGATGGTGTTCGAGGCCAGCGCCGCCCCACGTGAGGCGGCGGCTTTCATCGCCTGGTTCGAAAAGCAGACGCAGTGGAACGAGCGCCACGAGTATGACGACCCGGCCGTCAGCAGCCCGGCGCTGCAGGCGTGGTTCACGGAGATGGCGCAGGACTTCCCGCCGTTGAACGGCCCATTGAGCAACGACGATGACGATCGTGCCGAAGTGACCGAGTACAGCATCGGTCAGCAGGTGATCTATGGCGCATTCACCTATTCGGTGGCCGAGCACGCGCATGGTCGCGTGCAGGACCTGGCCGAGAAGCACGGCGTGGGGTTCTTCGATGTGAGCGCCGATGAAGCGGCGATCGTGTTCCCCGATGGCCTGGTGCTGATCGCGGAATGACGGGGGCGGCAGGGCTGCGCCCTGCACCTGCCGAATCAACGTCAACGTCAAAAGCGGGTATTCCTTGGGATGGCGGGGTGGGTCCGGTTGAGGGGGACGCCGTAAACCCATCCATGAAGTGACCCCCGGGAGTTGGACACCAGATCCAACCCCGAGGGATACATGAACAGATACGACGCGCGTTTCAAACTGCAGGTCGCCAAAGAGGCCTGCAAGACCTCCACATCGGTCAAAGCCGTTGCTCGTCGCCACAGCCTGGAGTTTTCCACGGTCAGGCGCTGGGTGGCGACCTATCGGCTGCACGGTTGGCGCGGGTTTCACCGCCAGGCCCGGTCCTATGACCTCGCGTTCAAGCTGGCTGTCCTGGAGAAGATGAGCCAGGACGGCATGTCCGGGCGCGAAGCCACCACCTACTTTCAGATTGGTGATGCCGGCGCAGTGGGGCAGTGGCGGCGCCTGTATGCTCAGGGCGGTGCCCAAGCGTTGGCACCGCCCCTGCCGCCGCCCCGAAAGCCGATGAAAAAGACCCGTTCGTCCAAGCCACCTGAGGATATGAGCCGCGATGAGCTGCTCAAGGAAGTCGCCTATCTGCGCGCGGAGACCGACTACCTAAAAAAACTCGATGCCTTGATCCGGGAAGAGCAGGCGGCGCGAGACGCAAAGCGCAAGCCATCCAAGGATTGAGGCAGGTTCATACGCTGTCGCTTCTGCTCGAAGCGGCAGAGCTGTCACGCAGTACGTTCTATTACCAGAACCATGTCCTGGCCCATCCGGATCAGGACGAGGCAGATCTGCGCGAGCGCATCCGTGCAATCTACGATCAAAGCCAAGGGCGCTATGGCTATCGCACGGTAACGCTGGAATTGGCCAATCAGGGCCATCGGACCAATCGCAAGCGGTACAGCGCCTGATGGGGGAGATGGGCCTGAAATCGCGCGTGCGCGTGAAGCGCTATCGGGCCTTCAAGGGAGCGGCCAATATTGTGGTTGGCAATGACCTCAATCGTGAGTTCCAGGCCGAGCGGCCCAACCAGAAGTGGGTGACTGACGTGACCGAGTTCAAGGTGCAGGGCATGAAGCTGTACCTGTCGCCGATCATGGACCTCTACAACGGTGAAATCGTGGCTTATCAGATCAAGCGCCAGCCCGTGTTCGATCTGGTGGGTCAGATGCTGGAGGAGGCCATCAGCAAGCTTTCCCCGGATGAGCGCCCCATGATCCATTCTGACCAGGGCTGGCAGTACCAGCATGAAAACTACCGGCACATGCTGGAAAAGCACTCGTTGAAGCAAAGCATGTCCCGGCGTGGCAACTGCTTGGACAATGCGGCAATGGAGAGCTTTTTCGGGACGCTGAAGTCGGAGTTCTTCTATCTGAACAGCTTTGACAGCATCGAGAGTCTGGAGGCTGGGCTGGTGGAATACATCCAGTACTACAACGAAGAGCGCATCAAACTGAAACTGAAAGGCCTGAGCCCGGTAAAGTACCGGGAGCAGGCCCAATCGGCCGCTTGACCCCGTCCAAGTCTCGGGGGTCACTTCACCATGGGGGCTTGGTCGCGGCATCCATGCCGCTCACACCCCCTCAACCGGACCCACCCCGCCTTCGACAGTTTCCTGCGAGCTGTCGGCACGGCGTTCTGCTCTGGTGGGTGTCGACCTTGGTCGACACGGTAGATCCACGGCATGCGTGGATGAACGTCGGAATGATCGAAGTACGCTGTTGTAGAGTCGAGTCATGCTCGACTGCTTCTGCCTGGCGATCAGGTGAAGGGGTCAGAGCCCGTTCCCGAAGGGAACGGGATCCGACCCCCGTTCAGAACAACCTGCCCTGCACCGTAGGCTGTTCGATGCGCGCCGGTGCTTCGGCCACCGCTTCCACGCCCAGCCGCCAGGCCAGGCCACCCAGTCGACTGGCGTGGCGTTTCAATGCGGCCTGCAGCACCTCTGCGCTGCCTGCTACGTGCAGGCGCTGGCGGGCACGGGTCAGGCCGGTGTAGACCAGTTCGCGCGACAGCACGCGGCTATCCTGGCGTGGCAGCTGCAACCACACTTCGTCGAACTCCGAGCCCTGTGCCTTGTGTACGGTCATCGCGAACGCGCTTTCGTGCGCGGGCAGTGCTGCGGGGTGGAAGGCGCGTGGTTGGTCGACGGTATCGCCGGGGAACCAGGCCACCATCGCGCCGCTTCCATCACGCAGGCAGATGCCGATATCACCGTTGAACAGGCGGTGCCGGTAGCTGTTCTCGGTGACCAGCAGCAGGCGGCCCTGGAAGTAGCCCGGGGTGTTGCCTGCCAGCAGCTGTTCGATACGGCTGTTGAGCCCGCGCGCGCCCTGCGGGCCTTCGCGCAATGCGGTCAGCACGCGCAGGCGCCCGGCCTGCTGCAGGGCACTTACCGGATCAGCGGCCTCGGCCAGCGCGCGCCAGTGGCCGAGCAGATGCTCGCGTTGGCCACGCAATGGATCGGCTTCGCCTTCATGGAAATGCACGCCAGCCAGTGAACCGCCACGCAGCAGCTGCAATGCGGTGCTGCTGTCGCCTTCGCGCACGGCATGCGCCAGCGGCGCCAGGTCCAGCGCATCACTCTGACGGTAACCGCGCTGCAGCTGCACGCGGCGGCCAGCAAAGGCGCGTGGTGCCGCCTGCGGCTGCAAGGTGGCCGGCGCCAGCAGTCCATGCAGTGCCTGCGCGTCGTCGGCGCGGGTGCCGATGCCATCGCCGCTGGCGCGCAGGATCGCGCTGAGCACATCACCGGCTTCGACCGACGGCAACTGATCGGGATCGCCGAGCAGGATCAGGCGGGTGCCGCTGGCAATCGCATCGACCAGCTTGGCCATCATTGGCAGATCGATCATCGACGCTTCGTCGACCACCACCACGTCCACCGCCAGCGGATTGTCGGCGTGGTGGCGGAAGCGCGGCGAATCCGGAATCACGCCGAGCAGTCGATGCAGGGTGGTGCCGCTGCTGGGCAGTGCCGCGCACAGCGTCGGATCCAGTCCCTGTTCCTGCAAGCGTTGCACGGCCATGCGCAGGCTCTCGGCCATGCGCTCGGCAGCGCGACCGGTCGGGGCGGCCAACGCCACCTCGGGCAGCGGCTGGCCGGCATGCCGGGCCTGCGCCGCCAGCAGCAGCAACAGGCGCGCGATGGTGGTGGTCTTGCCGGTGCCGGGGCCGCCGGTGACCAGTGCCAGCGGATGGCGCAGGGTCACGCCGGCTGCGCGTGCCTGGTGATCTTCACTGTTCAATGCCTGCGGGAACAGCTGCGCGAACAGCGGCGCCAACGCCGTCATGTCCGGCGCCGGCAGCGGATGCCGGCCGATGCGCTGCAGCCCGGCTGCCAACTGACGCTCGTACTCGCGATAGCGGCGCAGGTAGAGCAGGCCGTTCTCCAGCACCAGCGGCGCATCCTCGGCGATGGCATCGGCCTGCTCCGGCGTCGCTACCCAGGGCGATGCGCGCAGCTGCGCCAGCCAGTCCTGCGCGGCAGGCCACTCGGGCACGCCTTCCAGCAACCGCTGCGGCTGTGCCGGATCGAACGCGGCGTGGCCCTGCGATACCGCCAGCGAGGCCAGCGCCGCCGCCAGCGCCACACTCTCGGGCGTGTCGTCGCGCAGCCGCTGCAGGCTGGTCGCCAACGCGTGATCAAGAGTGCGCAGCTGGCCCTTCTGGTGCAGTTCCTTCAGCAGGCTCATGCGCTGGCCCCCCGCGCACGTGCGGCCAGTTCGGCCTGGGCCTGCTCGCCACCGGCGAACAACGCATCCAGGGCATCCACCAACGCCAGCGGGAAACGGTCCACATGCACGCCATTGCCGGTGCCATCCAGGCCGCGGCAGAACAGGTAGCGGATGCCGCCCATGTCACGTTCGTAGTCGTAGGCCGCGCCCAGGCGGAAGCGCAACCAGCGATGCAGGGCCACGGTGTAGATCAGCGCCTGCAGGTCGTACTCGCTGTGCCGCATGGCAATGGCCAGCAGGTCCGGGCTGTAGCCGGGCAGGCGGTTGGACTTGTAGTCGAGCACGTACCAGCGCCCGTCGCGCACGTAGGTCAGGTCGATCATGCCGGTCATCAGCCCTTCCAGGCGGCGACGCTGGCCGAAGCCTCGACGACCACTGGAAACGCCGTGCGCATGAAGGACCTGCAGCAGCGCCGGCACCGTGGTCGGTTCGATGGCGAAATGGAAGTCGATTTCTGCGCGGCGCTCGCCTTCACCCAGGCTGTGCAGCGCACCGCCTTCAGGTAGCGGCACGGTCAGCGTGTGGCCAACCAGCGGCACCAGCACGGCCACGCCGTCGTCCAGATCGACATCGGCATAGCCTTCGTCGTGCAGCGCCTTGCGCAGCACCTCGGCCTGCCCCTCAGGGGCTTCCAGGCCCGGCTGCCAGTCAGCCCAGGCAGCAAAGTCGACGTTCTCCATCGCCTCATGCAGCACGTTGCCGAAGCGACTGCCCATGAAGCGCGGATCGAGCGGGGCGTTGTCCTCGGCGGCCGCGGTGGGTTCAGGCAGCGCCGGTTCCAATGGCAGTTCCGGGCCGGCCGGTTCGTCGGCGGCCGGTGCCGGCAGCTCGGTCGCGGCCGCTTCGATATCGCTGCCAACGCCTGCATCTGCGTGGGCCAGCTGGGTAAAGCTGTACACCCACCAGTCGTGCGGCACGCGCCGGGTCAGTGCACGCACGGCTGGAAGCTCACCTTCCACTTCGGCCGCCAGCTGCGGCAGCGTGGCCGGCGCCTCGCTGTCATCGATGTGCACATCGGCGAGCGCGCGCAGCGCCTGCAGGTCACCCAGCAGCGGCGCCAGCCGCGTCTTGCCGAGCCCGGCCAGATCACCCACGGCGATCCACAGCGCATGCTCGGCGCGGGTCAGTCCCACATACAGCAGGCGCGCATCCTCGGCGCGCTGCTCGCGTTCGCGCTGCGCGGTGGCCACTTCCCAGGCCTCGTCCTTGTCCAGCTTCCAGTGCAACTGGCGCTGGCCGCCGACGTGCACGGTGCAGTGCGAGGCCGTGTTCGGTGCGCCGCCGTCGATGCCGACGAAGGGCAGAAACACCAGCGGATACTCCAGGCCCTTGCTCTTGTGCAGGGTGATGATCTGCACGCGGCGCGCGTCCGATTCCAGGCGCAGCAGCTGCTGCTCGTCATCCTGGTCGGCGCTGGCCATCTGCCCCTGCAACCAGTCCAGCAGCCCGTGCATGCCCAGCGCCTGCGCGGAGGCTTCCTGCAGCAGTTCACCCAGCTGCAGGTAATTGGTGAGGCGGCGCTCGCCATCGATCAGCGCCAGCAGACGCTCGCCCTGCGCGGCACAGACATCGGCGATCACCGCGAACGGCCCGCCGCGCTGCCAGCGCTCTCGCCAGTGCAGCAGCTGCGCCTGGAACCCACGTTGCAGGTCGCCCTCGCGTTCCATCGCCGCAATCGCACTTGCGCGCTGGCCGAGCAGTACCGTGGCCAGCGCTGCGCGCAGGCGGCCCTCGTCGGCCGGTTGCAGCAGTGCCAGCAGCAGCGCACGCAGATCACGCGCTTCAGGCGTGGAAAACAGGCTCTGTTTGCCGGCTGCCACTGCCGGAATGCCGACCGCGGCCAGTGCGCGCTGCACCAGGGTGGCCTCGCGATGCGAGCGCACCAGCACCGCGATGTCACCGGGCTGCACCGGGCGCCCACGCAACACGGCATTGCCCGCACGCGCCTCGACCAGGATCTGGTGAATCGCGGCCACGCAGGCCTGGGTCGCCGCATCGCGCGAGGCATCGGCGCTCATCGCCTTGTCACCGCCACTGCGCAGCACGCGCAGGGTGAGCGCCGCGGCGGCATGGCCGTCGCGCTGGTAGTCCGCATCGCTGCGCACGCCACCGGGCCGCACCGGCTCGAACTGGATGTCGCGTTCGAGGAAGGCGTCTTCGCCGGCATTGTCGTACAGCGCCTGCAGCGCGCGCAGCACAGCGGGTCGCGAGCGGAAGTTCTGGTCCAGCACCGGCGCCTGCTGCGCCACCTGCTTGGCCTTCAGGTAAGTGTGGATATCACCGCCGCGGAAACCGTAGATCGCCTGCTTGGGGTCGCCGATCAGGAACAACGCCGGTGCCAGGCCCAGCTCGCGCACCTCCGGCGAATCACCGAACACGGTGTGGAAGATGCCCCACTGGCGATCGTCGGTATCCTGGAACTCATCAACCAGCGCGATGCGGTACTGCGCGCGCAGCTGCCTGACCAGCGTCAGTCGCTGCGGGCCTTCCAGGGCGAGCGCTACGCCATCGATCAGATCGTCGTAGGTCTGCACCCGGCGGATGCGCTTCAGTGCCTGCAGCCGCTGCGTGGCGTCGGCGCGAAGCGCGTGCAGGAAATTCAATGCGGTGGCACGCAACCAGGCATCGCGTTCGGCCAGCAGCACGACATAGCGCGCCAACGGTGCCTGCAATGGCGACGACGGCGTGCGCTCGGCGAATTTCTTGTTGGTCTTGGCGGCCAACGCCTCCGGCAGCAGCGCCGGCAGGCGTTCGCTGATCAGCAGCTCGCGCGGGTCGGCGCGCTCGGCCCAGGCCAGCAGCTGCCGGCCCAACGCATGCAGCCAGCCCAGCTTGTAGGACACGCCGTTGAGCCACTTGTTGTCGACCGCATCGCAGAGGTCGATGAAGAACTGCTCGCCGTGTTCGCGCACGCGTGCAGACAGCTCTTCCGCCGCGCCCTGCAGGGCCACATGCGGATCGGGAAACGCCACCGGCTGCGGCAACGGATGCAGTGGCGGCGCGGCCAGCAGCGCGCGCAGATCGGCGGCCAGCGCGTCCGGGTTGGACCACAGCCAGGTCAGCGGCTCCAGCGTGGCCGGGTCATTGGCATGCACGCGCCATAGATCCGCTGCCAGTTCCTCCAGCAGCTCGCGGTCACTGGCCAGCAGTTCCGGCGGGTCGAAGGTATGGCCGCTTTCCAGCGCATGCTCGCGCAGCACGCGGGTGCAGAAGCCGTGGATGGTGAAGATGGACGCCAGATCGATCTCGTCTGCGGCCACCTGCAGGCGGCGCTTCAGTGCGGTGGCACTCTCGGAGCCGCTCTGCAGATGGCGCTGCAGGACTTCGCGGGTCAGGCATACATCCGGTGCTTCTCCCTCGGCCGGTTCCAGATCGACCAGGCGTGCGGCCAGCGCCAGGCGCTCGCGTATGCGCTTGCGCAGTTCCTGGGTGGCGGCGTCGGTGAAGGTCACTGCCAGGATCTGGCCGATGCGCAGGCCCTGCTCCACCACCAAGCGGGTGAACAGCGTGGCCAGGGTGAAGGTCTTACCGGTGCCGGCGCTGGCTTCGATGAGGCGGATGCCGTCCAGCGGCAGGGCCAGGTAGGGATCACGGCTGAGGGATTCGATGCCGTCTTCGGCGATGGCGGTGCTCATGCGTTGCCCTCCTGGCGTGCTTCGGCGCCGAGAGTGCGGCCTTCGCGCACCGCGCTGAAGACCACCTGGCTGTTGCGCAGCAGGTCGGCATAACTGGCATCGGTGGCGAACGGGTCTGCGCCGCGCAGCAGCAGCTGCCAGGCGTCGCTGCTGGATTCACCCCAGGTGCGGTCGCTGCCGTGCCATTGCTTCCAGCCTTCGCTGCGCTGTTTTTCTGTCGGCGCGTTGTACAGCACCCAGCCGGTATACGGGGCAAAGCGCAGCGGCTCGCGCAGGCCACGCTGGCGCAGCTGCAGCAGCGCACGCAGCGCCGCGCGCGCCGCCGGAACGCTCAATGCCGGCAGCACATGCGGGCCGGGGCCGGCATCGCCGCCATCGTGGAACTGCACGAGGGGCAGCGCGTCGCCAGCGGCGTTGGCCAGCAGCCAGTCCAGGCCCTGGCGGATCACTGCATTGCCATTGAGCGTGCCGGCACGCAGGCGCACCAGCCCTTCGGGATGCCGATCGGCCACGCGGCCATGCAGGCGCACGCCATCGATGTCCACTTCGTAGCGGCGGCTTTCCAGTGGATCGCCCTGCATCCAGCCCAGCAGCGCACTGGCATACGGGCGTGTCTTCAACTGCTCCACCTCGAACTGGCGCTGGCCCAATGGACCTGACGGCAGCAGGCCACGCGCGCGCAGCCGCGGGTACAAGGGCTCGGTATCGCCGCTGAGCGTGGCGCGTACCACCGCCGCCTGCACGCTGCGCTTTTCCGGCCCGCGCGACGACAGCACCAGCGGTTCCAGGTCATCGACCTCCTCGACATCGTCGGCCAGGCGCAGGCCCAGCGACTGTGCGAGGAACTGCCCGGCCGGGTCGCACAGGAAGCGGCGCAGGGTATCGAGCGCGACCTCCTCTTCCACCGCATCGTCGAGCGGCGGCGGCAACGGTGCATCGAACCATGGTTGCAGGCCACCGCGCTGGCCGGTCAGGCGACCGGCGGCCGGATGCCACTGGCGGCGATAGCTGAAGCGGCGTGGATCGCCATCACCGAACGCGGCTGGCGAGAACGGCTGCAAGGCGTGACGCACGGTGAAGTCGCGGACCGCCGCAGTCGGATCGAGGTGATACGCGGCGGCGGCATCGATCAGTTCGCTGACCAGTACCGACGGCTCACGCACGCTGCCATCGCGCGGATCGGCGCCGAGATAGCTGAGATAGAACACCTCCTGCGCGGCCGCGAACAGCTGCAGGAACAGGAAGCGGTCATCCTCGCGGGTGGAGCGGTCGCCCGGACGGCGGCGCGGCGTATCCAGCTCGGCGGTGAGCTGGTTGAGACCGGCGGCAGGGTCACGGCGGGGGAAATCGCCATCATTGAGACCGAGCACGCAGATCACCCGGAACGGCAGCAGCCGCATCGGCACCATGCGGCCGAAACTGATGCCACCGGTCAGCAGCGGTGCGCGCGTATCGGCCTCCCCCAGTACGCCGGCGAAGTGCGAACGCACCACCTCCGACGGCACGCCGTCTTCGAAACCGGCCTTGGCGGCATCGTCGGCGAACTGGTTGAGCAGCTTGCGCAGGCGCTCCAGCGCGCGCTGGCTGTTGGGCGAGCTGGGCGCGGTGGGCAGCAGTGCATCCAGCAGCGACAGCAGGCGCTGCCGCCACTGCGCCGGGGTCAGCAGCTCGCCGAGGCGACGCTGATAGATCGCCAGCACGCGCAACAGGCGCAGCAGCCGGTCCAGCGCGTCCAGCGCGCCGCCTTCCAGTTCGATCCACGGCGCCACACCGGCCAGGTCAGCCTCACTGCCGGTGGCATGGCCGAGTACCAGGCGATCCAGCGCGAACTGCCAGGTGTAGGCGTCGTCGGCCGGTGCCTGGTGCTGGTTGCGGTGCTTCGCATCCAGGCCCCAGCGTGCACCGGCCTGCTGCAGCCAGCCATGCAGGCGATCGAAGTCCACCGCTTCCAGCCCGGCCGCTTCGGCCAGCGGCGCGCTGGCCAGCAGGTCCAGCACTTCGTTCAAGCCAAAGCGCGAGACCGGCAGGCCCAGCAGATGCACGAACACATCGGCCAGCGGCTCGCCCGCCAGTGGACTGCTGTCGGCCAGCGCATACGGAATGTGCTCCTCCTCGCCGCCGCGACCGCCGAACACGGCTTCCAGGTACGGCACATAGGGATCGATGTCCGGCGCCAGCACCGCGATCTCGCGCGCCTGCAGCGGCGGGTCGAAGCGCGGATCCTGCAGCAGGCTGCGCAGCTGGTCGTGCAGCACCTGCAGCTCGCGCAGCCGGGTATGGCAGGCGTGCACCTGCAGGCTGGGGTCGTCACTGCGCAGGCCTTCGCGCAGCTCGCCCGAGGGCAGTGCGCGGCGGTGGAACAGATCGCGCTGCAGGCGATGCAGCAGGCTGTCGGACAGGCCGCCTTCGTCCAGGGTCGGCCGGGTGTCCTCCTCGGGATCGGAATAGGCGGCGATCTCGCCGGCCGGATGCACCACCTCGTAACTGCCGAGCACCGCCATGAAGTCGCGGCCGGCCGCACCCCAGGCTTCCAGCAGGCGGTTCTCGCCGGCCGCTTCACCGAAGGGATCGGGCGCGCCGCTGCGCAGGCGCTCGGCCAGCGTCTGCAGGTCGCCCCAGTAAGACTGAACCGGGGTGGGCATGTAGAAGTGCAGCTCGCCCACCCGGGCCTGGGTGGCCATCACCCGCAGCACGTCGGGCGAGATGTTGAGCGTCGCAAACGCAGACATGCGCGGCGGCAGGCCTTGCGGCAGCGGCTGGCCGGCGCCTTCGAAGCGGTCCAGGTACTCCTGGATGCGGCGGGCGCGATAGTCGTGGCCCCGGGTGATGGTGCGCCACAGGATTGCCTGCGGATCGGCCGGATCGGCCCCGGCCGCCCAGCGCAACAGCCAGTCACGCCGCCAGGCCTGGTACTTCTCGAACACCGAGGCCAGCTCGCCGGCCAGCGCCCACGGCTTCAGAGCATCATCGCCGGCAAGATACGACTGCAGCGCGCGCATCGGTGGCTGCGCCAGCAGCGACGGATCGCGCAGCGCCTGGTACAGCTTCCAGTGCAGGCCGGCGGCGTCCAGATCGTCCTGCTCACCGCTGACGTTGGCCTTCAGCGCGCGCGCCACGAACTCGCCCGGGGTCAGGAATTCGAGGTTGGCAGCAACGCCGAACTCGGCCGCCAGTGTCGCCTGCAGCCAACGCCGCATCGCCACCTGCGGGATCAGCACCACTTCCGGCGCCAGCAGCGGCTGGCCCGGTACCGGCGCACGCACGTTGCGCGCCAGCAGCGCGGCCAGCACGTCCAGGGAGTTGGAATGGTAGAGGCGGAAATCGCTGCCTGGGTCACTCATCATGCACAGTGTGCAGGACGGCAGGCAGTATTCAATGGTCAGCCCATCGCCGGTACGGATTGTTCCGGGCTGCCGGGCGATTGTCCCGGCCTGCGCGAGGCCTTGCCGTGCAACAATACTGGACCGTCCAGTCTGCTTATGTTCAGCCGACGGGCCCGATCCTTCGATGTCTAAAAAACGTTAATGGTGCCCATGTCGGCTTCCTCCTCCAGTCTGGTGCAGTTATCCAACGTCCGCATCGACCGGAGCGGACGCACGATCCTGCGCGACGTGTCGCTGCAGGTGCCCAAGGGCAGCATCACCGCGGTGCTCGGTCCGTCCGGCAGCGGCAAGTCGACCCTGCTGGCGGCGCTGACCGGCGAACTGCGCCCGGTCGCCGGCGAGGTCACCCTGTTCGGCAAGCCGATCCCGCATGACAGCGGTGCGCTGCTGGAAATGCGCAAGAGCGTGGGCGTGCTGTTGCAGGGCAACGGCCTGCTGACCGACCTCACCGTGGCCGAGAACGTCGCCCTGCCGCTGCGTACGCACACCCGCCTGCCGACCGCCGTGCTGCGCCGGCTGGTGCAGATGAAGCTGCATGCGGTGGGCCTGCTGGCCGCCGCCGATGCCTGGCCGCGCGAGCTGTCCGGTGGCATGGCGCGCCGTGTGGCGCTGGCCCGTGCACTGGCGCTGGACCCGCCGCTGATGATTTACGACGAGCCGCTGACCGGGCTGGACCCGATCGCCTCGGGGGTGATCATGAGCCTGATCCAGCGCCTCAACCACAGCCTGGGCCTGACCAGCATCATCGTCAGCCACCACGTGCACGAGACCCTGCCGATCTGCGACCAGGTGATCGCGATCGCCAATGGCGGCATCGTGTTCCAGGGCACGCCCGAGGCACTGCAGTCCAGCCAGGACCCGCTTCTGCGGCAGTTCCTGCACGGCCAGCCCGATGGCCCGATTCCGTTCGATGCCGCGCCACGCGCGAGGGTTGCCTGATGCCGTTCGTCCAAGCCACCCGCTCGCTTGGCCGCGCCGGCCTGTTCTCTCTGACCGTGCTGCGCGGTTCGCTGCCCACGCGTGATTTCCTGGCCGAGCTGACCCGCGAGATCTACAAGATCGGCGCGCGCTCGCTGCCGATCATCGCCGTCGGCGGTGCCTTCGTCGGCCTGGTGCTGACCCTGCAGGGCTACCGCACGCTCACCACCTTCGGTGCGGCCGACGCGCTGTCGACCCTGCTCGGCCTTTCGCTGTACCGCGAGCTGGCACCGGTGCTGACCGCGTTGCTGTTCATCGGCCGCGCCGGCAGTTCGATCGCCGCCGAACTGGGCCTGATGCGTGCCACCGACCAGATCAAGGCGCTGGAGCTGATGGCGATCGATCCGGTAGCCAAGGCGGTGGCGCCGCGCTTCTGGGCGGCGGTGCTGACTGTGCCGTTGCTGACCGGCATCTTCTGTTCGCTGGCGATCAGCGCCAGCTACTTCGAAGCCGTGCACGTGCTGGGCCTGGACAACGGCGTGTTCTGGTCGGCGCTGCGCAACAGCGTGGACTTCTGGGACGACTTCGGCGTGGCAATGCTGAAGTCGGCGATCTTTGGCGGCACTGCCGCGCTGGTCGCCGCCTACGTTGGTTTCCATGCCGAGCCGACCATTGAAGGCACTTCGGTGGCGACCACCCGTGCGGTGGTCAACGCCTCGCTGCTGGTACTGATGTTCAACTTCGTGCTGTCGGCAATGTTGTTCACCTAACCCCTCCACCGGCGGTGCGCAGGCGCGCGCGGCCACCACGACTCGATCAGGTAATCCACATGGCCATCCGCGGTCCCAGACTCGAATTCTCCGTCGGCGCTTTCCTGCTGCTGGCCCTGGCCTCGCTGATGGTGCTGGCCGTGGCCTCGACCAACCAGCGCTGGAGCTGGGGCAGTGAAGGCTATGACCTGAAGGCGCGCTTCTCCCAGGTCGGCCAGCTGCGCAAGCAGGCGCCGGTGAAGATCGGCGGCGTCACCGTCGGCCAGGTCGCGTCGATCGACCTGGACCCGGTGAAGTTCGAGTCCATCGTGACCCTGCGCATGGACAGCAAGGTCAAGGACCTGCCGGCAGACACCTCGGCCGGCATCTTCACCAGTGGTTTGCTCGGCGAGAGCTATATCGGTCTGCAGCCGGGCGGTGATCCGGACGTGCTGAAGGCCGGCGACGAGATCGTCTTCACCCAGCCGGCAGTGGACCTGATCCAGCTGGTCGGCAAGTACATGTTCAGTGGCGGCGCCGGTGGCGGCGCTGCTCAGAAGCCCAACGATGGCGCGCAGGCGCCTGCAACGGAACCGCAACCATGAAGATGAAACTGATCCCGGCCCTGCTCGCCTCGGCGCTGCTGGCGGCCACCCCGTTCCTGGCCCAGGCCCAGGCCGCCGCGCCTGCCGCTGCCGCAACGCAGAGCCAGGCCGGCAAGGTGGTGATCGATGCCAGCAGCCGCATCCTGTCCACGCTGCAGCAGCGCAAGAGCGAGTTCACCAGCAACCCGGCCAGCCTGCGCAGCTACATTGACAGCGAGCTGACCCGCACCTTCGACCGCGACTACGCCGCGCGCCTGGTGCTGGGCCCGCACGCCCGCGGCGCCTCCGACGCCGACATCAAGCTGTTTGCCGATGCCATGGCCGACAGCCTGATGCAGCGCTACGGCTCGACCCTGCTCAACATCCAGGGCAAGCCGAGCTTCCGCCTGAAGGGTGAAAGCCCGCTGCCGGGCAATCGTGGCGTGCGCGTGAGCACCGAACTGGTGCGTGCCGGCAACGAGCCGACCCCGGTCGAGTACTGGATGCGCAACGTGAATGGCCAGTGGAAGATCTTCGACGTCAACATCGAAGGCATTTCCTACGTGCAGACCTTCCGCAACCAGTTCGATACCCCGCTGCGCCAGAAGGGCATCAAGCAGGTGGCCAACGAACTGCACAGCGGCAGCATGCAGGCCGGGCCCGCGGGCAATGGCAAGTAACGCACTGGCGCTGCTGGAAGGCGACACCCTGCGCCTGCGCGGGGTGCTCGACCGTGCTGCGGTGATCGCGCTGTGGCCACAGCTGCAGTCGCTGCCGGCCCAGCTGGCACGCCTGGAACTGGGCGAGGTCGAGCGCGTGGACAGCGCCGGCCTGGCCCTGCTGGCCGAGCTGGCCGCACGTGCGCGCAAGGCCGGCCATCCGCTGGCGATCTCTGGCGCACCGGCGGGTTACAACGAGCTGAGCGCGGCCTACCGGCTGTCGCCCGACCTGGATTTCAACGCTACTTCTGCTGCGAGCTGACATGAACGTCGTACGCACTTTCCCCCTGATCGTCCTGGCCACCGCCCTGACCGCCTGCGCCGGCAAGCCCGCACGCAGCGATGCGCCGGCGGCCAGCACCGTGGTCCCGGCCAGTACCATCGCCGAGGCCTCCGCCCCCACCGCCGATGCCGCTGCGGTCGATGCCGCACCGGCCGCAGCCGTGGTTGCCGCACCTGCGCCGGCCACGCCGCCATCGGCACCGGCCCGCAGCGGCAACCGCCCCCGGTGGTGATGACGACTTCGATGCCCTCTATGGTGGTGCCGGCAACACCGGCAGCGCGGCGGCCTACGATCCGTGGGAACCGTTCAACCGCAAGGTGCACACCTTCAACAACGCGGTTGACCGCGGCATCGCGCGCCCGCTGGCCACCGCCTACACCCACGTGGTGCCGCGCTTCGCCCGCACCGGCGTCAGCAACTTCTTCAGCAACCTGCGCGCACCGGTGACCATCACCAACCAGCTGCTGCAGGGCCGCGGCGCCGATGCGTGGGACAGCCTCGGCCGCTTCCTGATGAACAGCACGCTGGGTATCGGCGGCCTGTTCGATCCGGCCAGCAAGGCGATGGTGCCGCGTCGCAATGAGGACTTCGGCCAGACCCTGGGTGCCTGGGGCTGGCGTCGTTCGCGCTACGTGGAACTGCCGTTCTTCGGCCCGCGTACCGTGCGTGATGTGTTCGGCCTGGCCGGTGACATTCCGCTGTCGCCGATCCGCCGTATCGAAGAGGACAAGATCCGCATCGGCCTGCAGGGCCTGCAGCTGGTCGATACCCGCGCGCAGCTGCTGGCGATCGACAACCTGCGTGACACCGCCGTGGACGAGTACTCGCTGGTACGCGATGCGTGGATGCAGCGCCGCAACTACCAGATCGAGAACGATCTGCGCAGCAAGCGCGACCGTGGCCACGACGATGCCAATTCGCCGATCCCGGTCGATGCCATGCCGATGCCGAACTGGAGCAACTGATCGCTGCAGCCCGTGCATGAAAAAACCCCGCCTCGGCGGGGTTTTTCTTTTCCGGTAGGTGCCAACCCTGGTTGGAACGCTTCCCTCAGGCCGCCAGCGCGGCCTCGATGGCTTCGCGCAGGCGCGCGTCATCGGCAGCCACGTCCGGGGCGAAGCGCGCGATGACCTTGCCGTCGCGGCCAACCAGGAACTTCTCGAAGTTCCACAGCACCGCCGGTGCTGCGTGGATCGGAATCTCCTTGCTGGCCAGGCGCTCACGCAGCGGGCCTTCGCCGATCGACTGCGGCTGGGCGGCGGTCAGCTGCTGGTACAGCGGGTGGGTGTCATCACCGGCCACACTGATCTTGGAGAACATCGGGAAGCTGACGTCGTAGGTGAGCTGGCAGAACTGCTGGATCTCCGCCTCGCTGCCCGGCTCCTGGCCGAGGAAGTTGTTGGCGGGGAAGCCCAGCACTTCCAGGCCCTGCGCGTGCTTTTCCGCATACAGCGCCTGCAGGCCTTCGTACTGCGGAGTGAGGCCGCACTTGGAGGCGACGTTGACCAGCAGCAGCACCTTGCCCTGGTAGTCGGCAAGCGAGGACGGCTGGCCGTCGATGGTGGTGAGGGAAATGTCCTGGATCGGGGTGCTCACGCGGGGGCTCCGGCAACAGCGGGGAATGGCCCACCAGCATAGCGCCGCGCGCGCGGTTGTAGAGCCGAGCCCACGCTCGGCTGATGCCACAGCAGCCGAGCGTGGGCTCGGCTCTACAGGCAGGATTCAATCCACGCAGATCGTGCCCAGCGCCTTGCCCTCATCAATGCGCTGGCGGCATCCGAAGTTCTGGCGCACATCACGCTGGCAGGTCCCAGTGGCGACGCTGCCGACAGTCACCTCGCCGCCGGCCAGGCACTGGCCCATGCAGTCGCTCTTGCGGCTGCAGGCCTTGCCGGCGTCGGCGTAAGGAATCACGCACTGTTCGCGCTGCAGCCGGCCCAGCCGCTGCAGGGTGCCGCCAGCGGCCTGGCAGTCGACGTCGCGCGCTTCGCGGTACGCCTCGGCCGCTTCGGGGCTGGTGGCTGCGGCGGATGCCGCCGCCGTATCGGCAGCCGGTGGTGTGCTGCTGCAGGCGGCAAGCAGCGCGGTCAGGACTAGGTTGGTGAAGCGGCGCAGGCGCATGACGATACCTGATCGAAGCGGACAGGCCGCCAGCATACGCATCGGCGATGCAGGCGGCGTGTCAGCGTGGCTCAGGCCTCGTCGCCGTCGCCTTCACTGCCCTCGTCCTCGGTGGCCGCATCACCCTCGGCCAGATCGCCGAGCAACGACTGTGCCTGTTCGGACGCCAGCGACTCCACGCCACGCAGGCGCCGTTCGATGGTGCGGGTCTTGCGGCTGGCCTCGCCGATGCTGCGACCCACCGTGGTGATCTGCTTCTCGGCCTTTTCGAGGATGCCGGCGAACTTGCCGAACTCGCTCTTCACCGCACCCAGCAGGCTCCACACCTCGCTGGAACGCTGCTCGATGGCCAGCGTGCGGAAGCCCATCTGCAAGCTGTTGAGCAGCGCGGTGACCGTGGTCGGGCCTGCCACCACCACGCGGTGCTCGCGCTGCAGCAGGTCGACCAGGCCCGGGCGCCGGATCACTTCGGCATACAGGCCTTCGGTGGGCAGGAACATCACCGCGAAGTCGGTGGTGTGCGGCGGCGCGATGTACTTGTCGCAGATCGACTTGGCCTGCACGCGCACCGCGCGTTCAAGCTGGATGCCCTGCAGGCGCACACCCTCGGCGTCACCCTGTTCCTGCGCGTCCAGCAGGCGCTCGTAGTCCTCGCGCGGGAACTTGGAGTCGATCGGCAGCCACACCGGCGTGTCGTCGCTGCTGCGGCCCGGCAAGCGCACGGCGATGTCGACCATTTCACCGCTGTCCGGCCGCACCTTCACCGCTCGCGCGTACTGCTCCTGGGTAAGCGTCTGCTCGAGGATGTTCTCCAGCTGCACTTCACCCCAGCTGCCACGGTTCTTGACGTTGGTCAGCACGCGCTTGAGGTCGCCGACGCCGGTGGCCAGCTGCTGCATTTCGCCGAGGCCACGCTGCACCTGTTCCAGGCGCTCGGAGACCAGCTTGAAGGAATTGCCGAGCCGCGTTTCCAGCGTGGACTGCAGCTTCTCGTCCACGGTGTGGCGCATCTGCTCCAGCTTCTGCGCGTTGTCGTTCTGCAGCGCGCGCAGCTGTTCTTCCAGCGTCGTGCGCATCTCGGCGATGCGCTGCTCGTTGCGCTGGGTCAGTTCCTGCAGGCGCAGGCCAAGGCTTTCGGTCAGGCGCTGCTGCGACTGCGCGCCCTCCTCGCGGCCCTTGCGTGCATCGTCCACCAGGGTCTGGCGCAGCGCGCCGAGCTGGGTATCGGTACGCCCGGTGAGCTCCTGCAGCTGCTGGCCAAACGCATGGATGCGCGCTTCCTGCTGCTGGCCGAAGGTCTCCAGCTGGCCCCGCAGTTCCTGCAGCCGCTGTCCCATCAACGCCGCGCCCCTCTGCTGGCTCTCGGCCGCTTCGGCGCGCGCCTTGCGGGCATCTTCGCCCAGCGCTTCGCGCAGCAGGTCCAGGCGCTGGTCGGTGCGGGTGGACAGATCGGTCAGCGCGCGGGCGAAGCCATCGAGCTGTTCGCGCAGTTCGCTGCGCCCGGCGCGCGCCTCCTCCCGCACCGCCTGCTCCAGGCGGTCGTGCGGCGGGCGGCGCAGCAGGGCGACCAGCTGCAGGATGAGCACGGCCAATAGAAGACCGCCAATGAGCAGATATTCGGTTTGCATGGGACAAGTGTAGGCTGGCCGAGTCTCAGCTGCTGCGTCAGGACCATGCTCGCTCTGTACGGAAAGCCCACCTCCATCAATGTGCGCAAGGTGCTGTGGCTGTGCGCCGGTCTGGACTTGCCCCTGCACCACGAACCGGCCCCCCCGCCGGACCTGCTGGCCGCGCTGAACCCCAACCGGCAGGTGCCGGTGCTGCGCGATGGCGACTTCGTGCTGTGGGAATCCAACAGCATCTGCCGCTACCTGGCCGCACGCGCCGGTCGCGAGGATCTGCTGCCACCTGCAGCGAAGGACCGGGCCCGGGTGGAGCAGTGGATGGACTGGCAGGCCAGCGACCTCAACAGCGCCTGGCGCCACGTGTTCATGGCGCGCGTACGCCAGCATCCGGACTACCCGGACGATGCCCGCGCCGAGGCCAGCCTGGCGCAGTGGAACCGGCTGATGGGTGTGCTTGAAGCCCAGCTGGCCGCCACCGATGCCTACGTGGCGGGCAGCACCTTCACCCTTGCAGATATCGTGCTGGGGCTGTCGACCCAACGCTGGCGCAGCACGCCGGGCAGCAAGCCCGCGCTGCCCCACCTCGTCGCATGGTTCGAGCGCCTGCGAGAGCAGCCCGGTTTCGCCAAACACGTCGACAACGGCGTGGCGTGAGCCGTGGTTCCCGCAGCTGTTGGTAGGTGTCGACCCTGGTCGACACGGCTGATCCACGCCATGCGTGGATGAAGCTCCGTAGAGCCGAGCCTATGCTCGGCTGACGCCCACGCGCGAACGGCAGCCGAGCGTGGGCCCGGCTCTACAGACAGCGTCTGCTCCTACCAGCCTTCCAGCACGATCTTGCCCTTGGCGCGATGGCTCTCCAGCAGCGCATGGGCACGGCGCAGGTTGGCTGCGTCGATGCGTCCGAAATGCTCGCCCAGGGTGGTCTGCAGCACGCCCGTGTCGATCAGCTCGGCCACCCGGTTCAACAGATCGTGCTGGCGCTGCATGTCGGCGGTGCGGTACAGCGGCCGGGTGAACATCGATTCCCAGTGCAGTGACAGCGCCTTGCGCTTGAGCGCCATCACATCCACCTGGCCCGGGTCATCGATCAGGCCGAGCTGGCCCTGCGGCGCCAGCAGCTCCACGATCTGCGCGTAGTGCTGGTCGGAGTGGGTCAGGCTGGCCACGTGCTGCACCTCGCTGATGCCGAGCCGTGCCAGGCCCTCGGCCAGCGGCAGGCTGTGGTCGATCACGTGGTGCGCGCCCATCGCGTAGACCCAGTCCTGGGTATCCGGACGCGAAGCGGTGCCGATCACGGTCAGCTTGGTCAGCTTCCGCGCCAGCTGCACCAGGATCGAACCGACACCACCGGCAGCACCGATCACCAGCAGGGCCTGGCCCTCGCCACCGCCCTCGGGAATACGCAGACGGTCGAACAGCAGCTCCCAGGCGGTGATCGCGGTCAGCGGCAACGCTGCGGCGGCCGCATCGTCGAGACTGGCCGGCTTGCGGCCGACGCTGCGCTCGTCCACCAGCTGGTATTCGGCATTGCTGCCCGGCCGGTCGATCACGCCGGCGTAGTAGACCGCATCGCCAGGCTGGAACAGGGTCACCTCGCTGCCCACCGCATCGACGATGCCGACCGCATCCCAGCCCAGCACGCGCGGGCCGTCGGTGGCCACGCCGCGGCGGACCTTGGTGTCGACCGGGTTCACCGCCACGGCACGCACCGCCACCCGCAGGTCGCGCGGGCCGGGCTGCGGCAGTTCCAGTTCGATGTCGATCAGGGCCCGGGCGTCGTCGATCGGCAGGCCGGCGTGGGTGTAGGCAATGGCGCGCATGGCAGCGGTCCAGTGGGGAAGGAGTGGACAGGTTGCGCTGCGCACGGCCGCTCAGAAAGGCGCAGAATCAGGCAGCACTTTCACTCCGGCAATGAAGATGATCCGCTTCGACGACCTGCAGTTGTTCGTCCGCACGGCCGCGCTGGGCAGCTTCTCGCAGGCCGCCCGCGAAGCTGATCTGTTACCCGGCCAGGTCGCTGCTGCCGTAGCGCGGCTGGAACGCGAGCTGGACCTGCGCCTGTTCGTGCGCACCACCCGCAGCCTGCGCCTGACCGGCGAGGGCGCGCTGTACCTGCCGTATGCGCAGGAGGTGCTGGCCACCCTGCGCGAGGGCCAGGCGCGCGTGCAGGGCGAGGACACCGAGCTGCACGGCACCCTGCAGCTGTCGGCGCCCTCGGACCTCGGCCGCAACCTGCTGCTGCCCTGGCTGAGCGCCTTCCGCGCCGCGCACCCGCGGCTGCGCCTGCACCTGCGCCTGTCCGACGAAGTGGCTGATGTGTTCCGCGACCCGGTCGACGTGGCCATCCGCATCGGCCACTTCGACGACGCCAACTACGTCGCCCTGCCCCTGCTGGAAGGCAACCGGCGCGTACTCGCGGCCTCGCCCGGCTACCTGCAGCGGCGCGGTACGCCCACGCGCCTGGACGAGCTGCGTGAGCACGACTGCCTGGTCTACCAGCTCAGTGGCCGCGCCTACGATCGCTGGTCGTTCGAGGTCGACGGGCGCCGCAGCGTGATTCCGGTGCGCGGTCCGCTGGTCTGCGACGACGCCGATGTAGTGCGACGCTGGGCGGTGGCCGGCGAAGGCATCACCTACAAATCCTGGCTGGACCTGCGCGAAGACGTGCTGGCCGGGCGCCTGCAGCTGCTGCTCGACGGCGTCGGCAGCCACATTCCACTGCATCTGGTGTGCCCACACCGCAAGCAGTTCTCGCCAGCGGTGCGGCAGCTGCACGCGCAGCTGCGCCAGCACCTGCAACCTCTGCTGTCTGGCATGCCCGAAGGTCCTGCCGGCCCCCTGTCGCCAGTCCCGGCGCTGGCCGACAATGGCGGCCCCCCGTAAGAGAGAACACTGCCATGCCGTGGATGGGCATCCAGGACCTGTGGACGTTTCTGGTCGCCGTGCTGGTGTTTCTCGCCCTGCCCGGCCCCGGCACCTTCACCCTGCTGACCGCCACTGGCCGTGGCGGCGTGCGTGGCGGCTACACCGCATTGGCCGGCCTGCTGGTCGGCGACCAGATCCTGATGTGGCTGGCGCTGGCCGGCGTGGCCGCACTGCTCAAGGCCAACCCGCTGGTGTTCCACGCCGTGCAGTACCTGGGTGCGGCCTACCTGGTGTGGGTGGGGATCAGCCTGCTGCGCACGCCGAAGCACGAGGCTGATGACGCCGGCCCGATCCGCATGCAGCCGGGCCGCTACTTCCAGCAGGCGATCCTGGTCAGCCTGCTCAATCCGAAGGCGATCCTGTTCTACATGGCCTTCCTGCCGCTGTTCATCGACCCGAAGGCACACCAGGGCATCGCGACCTTCGCGGCACTGGCCGGCATCATCCTGGTGGTCAGCATCGGCTACTGCTCGATGCTGATCGGCGTGGGCAACCTGGCCCGTCGCCGGTTGATCCAGCACCCGCGCATCAGCGATGCGCTGCGCCGCGTGGCCGGCCTGTTCCTGGTGGGGTTCGGCATCCGGTTGGGGCTGAACGGATGATCCGGTGGCTGCTGCTGGTGGGGTTCACGGGTCTGCTGGCCGACACCGCAGCGGCCAGCGCGCAGGACCATCGCTGCCTCACCGGGGGCCGCAACGACGGCATCCACCTGCTGTGGCGCTGGCTGGACGATGGCAGCGCCGACGTGCAGTACGCCGGGCAGCGCGGCCGCCTGCAGGTGCAACAGGTGTCGCAGGAAACGACGGTGCTGGACGAAGACCGCCCATACCAGTTCGACAGCGTGTGGGAAGAACGCATCGGTGGCCGCCTCAATGGGCGCTACTACCTGAGCACCCAGGGCGCGCACGTCTACGGTTTCAGCTACGAGCGCGCCCGCGACGGGCGACGTACCGAGTTCAACGAGGACGTCGAGGCGTGGCACGCGGATGGCTGCCATTGGCCGGGAGGCGTAGCGGCGCGCGTGGTCGATTGAAGCATGCCAACCAAGGTTGGCATCTACCGGTGGTGCATCTCCGCGCGCAGGTGGTCGATGAACACCCGCAGCTTGGGCGCCATCTGCTCACGCGCGGGGTAGTACAGGTGGAAGCCGGGGAACGGCGGCTGCCAGTCCTGCAGCACGCTCTGCAGTCGCCCAGCGGCGATGTCGTCGGCCATCAGCGAAGCGAAGCCTTGGGCCATGCCCAGCCCCGCCAGCACAGCGTGATGGGCGACGCCGGCATCGTTGAACACCAGCCGCCCGCTCACTTCCACGTCCAGGTCGTGGCCTTCGCGGCTGAACTCCCAGGGCATCAGCCGGCCATTGGCCAGGCGGTGCACGATGCAGGCGTGGCCCTGCAGGTCATGCGGGGTCTGCGGCACGCCATGGCGTTCGAAATAGGCCGGCGTGGCCACCACCACCTGGCGCTCAGGTGGCCCGACCGGCACCGCGATCATGCCCTGTGCGAGTGATTCGCCGAGGCGGATGCCGGCGTCGAAGCCCTCGGCCACCAGATCGGTCAGCGCCGGGTCGACGCACAGTTCCACCTGCACCTGCGGGTAGCGCGCAAGGAAATCGGGCAGCCGCGGCAGGACCATGCGATCGGCGACGATGCGCGGCAGGGTCACACGCAGCCGCCCGGCAGGCACCGAGCGCGCGCTGTCCAGTTCGGCAAAGGCCTGGTCGATCTGGTCCAGGCCGCCGCGCACGCGCTGCAGGAAGCGCGCGCCGTGTTCGGTCAGGCTGACCCGCCGTGTGGTCCGCTGCAGCAGGCGCACGCCCATCCGCGCTTCCAGCGCGCGCACGCTCTGTGACAGCGCCGAGGTCGACACGCCCAGGGCATCGGCGGCGCGGGTAAAGCTGGCGTGCTCGGCCACGTGGACGAAGGCGACCACAGCGGTGAGGGGGACGGAGGCATCCATTGTGAAGCCAGTCTTCAAGGTAAGTCCGGTGGCACGCAGTTTATCCACATGATGACGTGGAGGGATGCTGTGCCCCTCGTCACTGCCCATCCAGGCGTGGCGCCTTCCCCAAGGAGATCCGCATGAAGACCCGTACTCTCGGCCGCGCCGGCCCCACCGTGTCCACCCTCGGCCTGGGCTGCATGGGCATGAGCGCCTACTACGGCGGCCGCGGCAGTGACGATGACGGCATTGCCGTCATCCGGCACGCGCTGGACCGGGGCGTGACCCTGCTCGACACCGCCGATGTGTATGGCCCGCACACCAACGAGGTGCTGGTCGGCCGCGCGATTGCCGGCCGCCGCAACCAGGTGTTCCTGGCCAGCAAGTTCGGTATCGGCCTGGACCCGACCGACCCGAAGGGGCGGCCGGTCAACGGCCACCCGGACTATGTGCAGGCCGCCTGCGAGGCCAGCCTGCGCCGCCTGGGCGTGGACCACATCGACCTGTACTATCAGCACCGCGTCGACCCGACCGTGCCGATCGAGGACACCGTAGGTGCGATGGCACGCCTGGTGGAACAGGGCAAGGTGCGCTGGCTGGGCCTGTCCGAGGCCTCGGCGGCCACCCTCCGCCGTGCCCATGCGGTCCACCCGATCACGGCGGTGCAGAGCGAGTACTCGCTGTGGTCGCGCGATCCGGAGCAGAACGGAGTGCTGGCCACCACGGCGGAACTGGGCATCGGCTTCGTGCCGTATTCGCCGCTGGGCCGTGGCTTCCTGACCGGCGCCATCCGCAGCCCGGACGACTTCGACGCCGACGATTACCGGCGCACCTCGCCCCGCTTCGAAGGCGAAAACTTCCAGCGCAACCTTGCACTGGTGGACACCGTACAGACGCTGGCCGCCGAGCGCGGCATCGCCGCCTCGCAGCTGGCGCTGGCCTGGGTGCTGTCGCGCGGCGAGCACATCGTGCCGATTCCGGGCACGACGCGGCGGGTACGGCTGGACGAGAACCTCGGTGCGCTGCAGGTGGAACTGGATGCGGCCACGCTGGACGCACTGGATGCGGCCTTCCCGCCGCATGCCGCGGCCGGTGAGCGCTATTCGGTCAGCGGCATGGCCAACATCCAGTCGTAGCAGCGGCCGGGACCAATGCACACCGGTGGCTGCCGCCGGATTGTGCCGATTCCGGCAGCCTGGCCGGGGCGCAGCGCGCGCCCCGCCCTGCATGACCCCCGTCAGTGGTAATGCTGCGCTGCGTTCGGTCACACTCGGGAACTTGTCGTTCTTAGTCACCCCTTCCGAGGCCTGCATGTCCCTGTTCCGGCGCAAGTCCCTAGATTCCGTCACCGTCCACGAAGCCGGCAGGCGCCTGATCCCCACGCTCAGCTGGCCGCACCTGATCGCGTTGGGCATCGGCGCCATCGTCGGTACCGGCATCTATACGCTGATCGGCGTGGGTGCCAACCTGGCCGGCCCGGCCGTGCTGATCTCCTTCGCCATCGCCGGTGCGGTCTGCGCCTGTGCGGCGCTGTCCTACGCCGAGCTGTCGACGATGATGCCGGCCGCCGGCAGTGCCTACACCTACAGCTACAGCGCGCTGGGCGAAGTGTTCGCCTGGGTGGTGGGCTGGAGCCTGATCCTGGAGTACTCGCTGGTGGTGAGTACGGTGGCGGTGGGCTGGTCCGGCTACTTCGTCGGCTTCCTCGAATGGGTCCATACCCAGTTCGGCTGGAACGTGCACCTGCCGGCCTGGCTGGCGGCCGGCCCGCATGTGGAAGGCGGCATGATCAATCTGCCGGCGATCATCATCACCTGGCTGGTGGCCGGCATGCTGATGGCCGGCACCAAGGAGAGCGCGACGCTCAACGCCATCCTGGTGGTGTTCAAGCTGATCGCGCTGGCCATCTTCGTGGCCGTGGCCCTGCCTGCGTTCGACAGCGCCAACCTGCAGCCGTTCATGCCCTACGGTTTCGCCAAGTCGATGGGCCCTGATGGCGTCGAGCACGGCGTGATGGCGGCAGCGGCCATCATCTTCTTCGCCTTCTACGGCTTCGATGCGATCTCCACCGCCGCCGAGGAAACCAAGAACCCGGGCCGCGACCTGTCGATCGGCATCATCGGTTCGATGATCGGCTGCACCATCGTCTACGTGCTGGTGGCGCTGGCCGCCGTGGGTGCGATGAGCTACGCGGTGTTCGGCCACAGCGCCGAGCCGCTGGCCCTGATCATGCGCCAGCTGGGCCATCCGACCGCGGCGATGGTGATCGGCGTGATTGCGATCATCGCCCTGCCGACCGTGCTGTTGGCCTTCCTGTACGGCCAGAGCCGCATCTTCTTCGTGATGAGCCGCGATGGCCTGCTGCCGCGTCGCCTGTCCAAGGTGAACGCACGTACCGGCACGCCGGTGGCGACCACGCTGTTCACTGCGGTGGTGGTGTCGGCGCTGGCCGGTGTCGCCCGCCTGGACGAGATCGCCGCACTGGCCAACGCCGGTACCCTGGCCGCGTTCACTGCGGTAGGCATCTGCCTGGTGGTGCTGCGCCTGCGCGAGCCCAACCGCGAACGCACGTTCCGTACGCCGCTGGCCTTCGTGGTCGGCCCGCTGGCCGCGCTGGGCTGCATCTACCTGTTCATCAGCCTGCCGCATACCACCCAGCTGTACTTCCTGCTGTGGAACGTGGCCGGCCTGGTGCTGTACTTCCTGTACAGCCGTCGCCATGCGTTGATCGCGAAATAAGGGCGCCGCCGGGCATGGCCCGGCGCCCCTCTGTAGAGTCGAGCACCACTCGACTCTACGGAGCAGCGGCGTACTCCTGCGCCTGGCGCATCACCCGCAGCAGGTTGCCGCCCCAGATGCCGGCAATCTGCTTCTCGGTATAGCCCTTGCGCAGCAGCCACGCGGTGATCTTCGGCAGCTGGCTGACATCGGGCAGGTCACTCAGGCCACCGCCGCCATCCCAGTCCAGGCCAATGCCCACGTGCTCGGGGCCGACCACCTTGAGGATGTGCTCGAAGTGGGCGAAGAAATCGTCCAGGCTGGCATGGCGCACTGGATGCTCGTGGTCCAGCGCCTGCTCGGCCTTCAGCAGGGCAACGCCCTGTTCGATGCCCATGCCTTCCCAGCCACCCAGCTGTTTGCTCAGCGCTTCCTCGGCCTGCTTGCGCTCGGGCGTCTTTGCGGTGTCGATCAGGTAACCGCCATAGGCATTCACCTGGATCACGCCGCCGGCCTTGGCCAGCTTGCGCAGGCGCGCGTCGTCGAGATTGCGCGGGTGGTCGTAGACCGCCTTGGCCGAGCTGTGCGACAGCACGAACGGTACCGGCATCATTGCCAGCAGGTCATCGAACACCGCGTCCGACGCATGTGACTGGTCGATCACGATGCCCAGCTTCACCGCCTGCCGCACCAGCTCCTTGCCGGCCGGGCTAAGTCCTTTCCATTCCGCGCCCTTGGGGTCGGTGGCCGAATCGGCGAACTCGTTGTTGGCGAAATGCACGGTGCTGAGCAGGCGCAGGCCGGCGCGGTGGTAGAACGAGAGCAGGCTGGAATCGGCAACCAGCGGGCTGGCATTTTCCATGCTGATGTAGACCACGCGCTTGCCGGCAGCCTTGATCCGCGCCGCGTCATCGGCGGTCAATGCCAGCGCGAAACGCTCGGGATTGGCGGCCAGCATTTCGCGGATCTCCAGCAGCCGCTGCAGGCCGTGGTCACGCTCGGCCAGATGGGCGGCGGCGGTGCGGTCGCCCTGGTCGGTGTAGATCGCCCAGAAACCGCCGTCCAGCGCGCCTTCGACCATGCGCGGGTAGTCCACCTGCGAGAGCGCGTTGCGGTCGTGGCGCTGCTCGATGTCGAAGCCGCTGCGGCCGAAATTGGCCGGCGTATCCAGATGGCTGTCGAGGGTGACCAGGCGCTGCTGCAGGGCCTTGGCGCGGGCCAGTTCCTGTGCGCTGAACTCGATGGCATGAGCCGACAGCGGCGCGCAGAGCGCCAGGGCAAGCACGACGGACAGGTGGCGCAACGATGGCATGGGCTCTCACCGGCAATGGGAAGAGCCCGACCATAGCGCTGCGGCCGCGCATTGGGTAGCGCCGGGCCACGCCCGGCGGATCTTGAGGCTGTCAGGCAGATCAGCCGAGCATGGGCTCGGCTCTACAGCGTCCCGCGGTCAATCCACCACGCGGCAGAACACAGCCTTCAGGTAACGCGATTCCTGCACGTGGGCCATGAACGGATGGTCCGGACCCGCACCAGCGACCTTCAGGATCTGGATCGTGCGGCCAGAGAAGTAGGCCGCGCGGCGCAGCATGTCGAGGAACTGGTCCTCGGCCACCAGGCCGGTGCACGAGAACGTGGCGAACAGGCCGCCCGGCTTCACCACGCCCAGCGCCAGCTTGTTCATGTCCAGGTACTTCTTCAGCGCGGTGATGACCTGGTCGCGGTCGCGGGTCATCTTCGCCGGGTCCAGGATCACCACGTCGTACTGCTCGCCGCGGTTGGCGGCATCGCGCAGCCACGGGAAGATGTCGGACTGGACGAACTTCGGGCGCACGTTGTTCAGGCGCGAATTGCCCTTGGCGATCTGGATGACGTCTTCATCGATGTCGATGCCGACCACTTCCGAAGCGCCACGCGCCGCCGCATACACGGCGAAACCGCCGGTGTTGCAGCACAGGTCCAGCACGCTCTTGCCTTCCACCTGCTGGCTCAGCCATTCGCGGTTCTCGCGCTGGTCGGCAAAGAAACCGGTCTTGTGCGCACCGGCCGGATCGGCGCGGAACTTGATGCCGTACTCGGTGATCACCGACGCTTCGGTGGTGGTGTTGCCGTGGAAGTCGAAACTTTCCTGCTTCTGCACGTGCTCGTCGGCGAAGCTGTGGAAGCGGCAACCCGGGAACTGCTCGCGCAGGGCGTCGTAGATCCACTCGCGATGGCGGAACATGCCGGCGGCGAAGAACTCGACCACCACCAGATCGCCATAGCGATCGACCACCAGGCCGGACAGGCCGTCGCCTTCGCTGTGCACCACGCGCCAGGCATCGGAGACCGCATCGAGCTTGAGCACCTCACGGCGCAGCGACACCGCCTGGGCGATCTTGCGCGAGAACCAGCCGGCATCGACCGGCACGTTCTGATCGGTTTCGAGGATGCGCACGGCGATGCGCGAGTGCCCGTTGTAGAACCCGCGGCCAATGAACTCACCATCGATGCCGACCACGTCGACGATGGAACCGGGCTTGGGCCGGACGGTCGGCTTCTCGACCAGTTTCTGGAAGATCCACGGGTGGCTGGAACGCCACGCATTCTTGAGGCGGACAATCGGAAGGGGGGTATTCATCCACCTATTGTAAACCGGGCGCCGGGGTCAGATTCCCGTAGGGGCTCTGCCCCCGGCCGGTATGCCAACCAAGGTTGGCATCTACCAGAGCGGGGGTGCGGAGCCCGGTTGGGGACTCGACCCCAGTGCAGGGGCATTTGACGGCGGCCCGGCCAGGCCGCAGAATCGGCGTCAGAAGGGGAGTAGCTCCCAGACGTTGTCGCCGTCATTTCGAGCCCGCAGGCTCCGGTGCAACGGCAGTTCCAGCCGACTGGAACTGCGAGCGAGACCTTCGCCGTACTGGCGAAGCTCTGTCCCTGGATCCCCCTCCCGATCCTCCGTTGCAGATCCTCGCCGTCCGGCCTGGCATTCATCTTTCCAACGGACATTCCCAATGCAGACGATCGGTAACGTGTGGTTGTGGGGCGGCTTCGCAGCGGTGGTGGTCATCGCCCTGCTGGTCGACCTCGTGTTGATGCGCCATGGTGGACCGCACAAGGTCACCTTCAAGGAGGCCCTGTGGTGGTCCATCGGCTGGGTTGCGCTGGCCCTGCTGTTCAATGCGGGCCTCTGGTACTACCTGAATGAGACTGCCGGCCAGGTAGTGGCCAACAAGGTCGGCCTCGAGTTCCTGACCGGCTACCTGGTCGAAAAGGCGCTGGCGGTCGACAACATCTTTGTCTTCCTGATGATCATGAGCTACTTCGCGGTGCCGGAGGAACAGCGCCAGAAGGTGCTGATCATCGGCATCCTGGGCGCGATCGTGCTGCGTACGATCATGATCTTCGCCGGCAGCGTGCTGATCAGCCAGTTCCATTGGCTGCTCTACGTGTTCGGTGCCTTTCTGCTGTTCACCGGCTGGAAGATGTGGTTCGCCGCCGGCCAGGAGCCGGACCTGGAGACCAACCCGGCCCTGCGCTGGATGCGTAAGCACCTGCGCCTGCTGCCGGACTACGCGGGCAACGCGCTGAGCGTGAAGCGTGATGGCGTGCGCTGGTTCACCCCGCTGTTCGCGGTGCTGATCCTGATCGCGGTCACCGACGTGATCTTCGCGGTGGACAGCATCCCGGCGATCTTCGCGATCACCACCGACCCGTTCATCGTGCTCACCTCCAACGTGTTCGCGGTGCTGGGCCTGCGTGCGATGTTCTTCCTGCTGGCCGGCATGGCCGACCGCTTCCACCTGCTGCCGTATGGCCTGGCACTGGTGCTGGGCTTCATCGGCATCAAGATGATGATCATCGACCTGTTCAAGATCCCGACCCCGGTGTCGCTGGGCGTGGTCGCGGTGATCATCGCCGCCACCGTGGTGCTGAGCCTGAAGTACCCGCCGAAGGAAGGCGAAGGCCAGGCCTGAGCCTGAGCCGCTGGATGACGCGGCCGGTGGGATTGTCCCGCCGGCCGTTTCCACTCTCCCGCTGCGGTGGCCTTGGTTTCACGCCAACCACCGCCATTGCTGAGGTATGAACAACAACGCGCCCCTGCCCGCTGGCGACGTGCCGGCCCCCCGCAATGACCGCTCGCGCATCCTGCGGGCGTTCAATGCCAGCCTGGCCGCCGTGCTGGTGCTGGTGGCCGTGTTCGCGCTGCAGGGCACGTTCGACTGGCGACCGTGGGCGGTCGCGCCGCTGGAAGCCAAGGGCCTGCTTGGCCTGATCGGCGGCCCGATGCTGCATGCCTCGGTCGAGCACATCGTCGCCAACAGCATTGCGATCCTGATCCTCGGCACGCTGGCCGGCAGCGTCTACCCGAAAGCCACCGTTCGCGCGCTGCCCCTGCTGTGGCTGGGCTCGGGCATCGGCGCGTGGATGCTTGGCAATCCGGGCAGCGTGCACCTGGGCGCCAGTGGCGTGACCCATGGCCTGATGTTCCTGCTGGCCAGCCTGGGCCTGCTGCGCCGCGATCGCGCGGCGATTGCCACCGGCCTGATCGGCATGCTGTTCTACGGCGGCATGCTGATGACCATCCTGCCGCACGCCGACGGCGTGTCCTGGCAGTCGCACATGGGCGGCGCCTTCGCCGGCATCATCGCCGCGCTGCTGTTCCGCAATGCCGACCCGCTACCGCCGCGCCCGCGCTACAGCTGGGAAGACGAGGAAGAAGACATCGAACCGCTGCCCGACGACGAGCTGGAGCCGCCGTCACCGCAGCGCGTGCCGGTGCTGTGGCAGCCGCGCGAAGGCCAGGACTACGTGGTGATCCCGTTCCGCCGGCCGGACGAGCCGCGCAGCTAGGTGACGGTAGTGCCGGCCGCTGGCCGGCAACCTCATGACCCAGTAGTGGCCGACCTTGGTCGGCGCGGTTGTTGTGTGCCAACCAAGGTTGGCACCTACCGGAGCACACCGGCACCCCGGGTAGCGCCGGCCCATGCCCGGCCGCGTTGATCGCTCAGTTCCCTGCCGCGCCCGTGCCATCCACCGCCTGCCTGCCCAGTGCCGGGTCGTCGGTGAAGAAGGCATCGATGCCGGTGGCCAGGTAGGCACGCATTTCGGCGATCGATCCCTCTGCATTGCGCGCGTTGTCGGCCCCCTTGCGCAGGTTGCTGGCCTGGAAGTGGTTCTCCGGGCGGAAGGTGTACGGAATCACCATCAGGCCCACCGCATGCGCATCGCGCACCAGCGTGGTCGGCGTGCCCAGTGCGCCCTTGTCATCCAGCGGAATGATCGAGCGCAGCTCCGGGCCGATGCTGTCGGCGTAGCTGGCGATATCCTTCAGTCCGGCCGGCGTCATCATCTGCGCGTAGGTCAGCGTGCCACCGGCCTTGGCGATGTCGGTCGGCTGGGTGTCGCCCTTCCACAGCAGCTGCAGCAGGCGGATGTTGCTGCCACGCGGGATCTTGCCGCGCAGGTAACGCAGGTTGGCGGTCTCGAACGACTGGATGGTGACCGGGCCGACGTTGGTATAGGCGTTGCCGCGCAGCGCGGCCAGCAGCTTGTCTTCCATCGGCAGGCCGATCGACTGGAAGTAGGTCGGGTGCTTGATCTCCGGCACCAGGCCGATGCCGCGGTTGGCGCGGCCGGCCTGCTGGACCAGGAAGGCCAGGATCTCGTCCAGGCTGGCGATGCGGAACTGGCCGTCGTAGGCCGTGCTGCGCAGCTCCGGCAGGCGCTCGCGCGCGTACAGGGTCTTCAGCTCGGCCAGAGTGAAGTCTTCGGTGAACCAGCCGTCGACCTTCTGCCCGTCGATGACCTTGCTGGTGCGGCGGCTGGCGAACTCCGGATGCGAGGCGACGTCGGTGGTGCCACCGATCTCGTTCTCGTGGCGGGCCACCATCACCCCGTCCTTGGTCATCACCAGGTCCGGTTCGATGTAGTCGGCGCCATCGGCGATCGCCTGGGCGTAGGCCGCCAGGGTGTGCTCCGGCAACAGCGCGCTTGCGCCGCGATGGCCGTAGACCGACACCTTGTGCGCGGCCGGGGTGGAGGATTCAGCACTCATGGCCACCGATGGTGCCACGGCCAGCGACAACAGCAACGCACAACCCCACGACTTCACTGCGACTTCCCCAAGCGGTATGTGATGGGCGTCAGTATGCGGCGGCAATGTGACAGGTGGGGGACCTGGGATCGGATCCCCGCAGGGGCTCCGATCCCGCGTCTTCAATCGACCAAGGCGTCATGGAAATCGCGTTCGTGAACGATCATGATCCGCAGTCCTTCCTTGCGCAGTTCCACTGCGCGTTCCACCTTGCGGCCGTAGCAGGCGTAGCTCCAGCAAGGGTTTCCCTCAGCGCCAATCACCAAGTAGTCAACCTTTTTCGAAGGTGCACTGTGCACCCGCCCTCCTCGCGCCGTTACCAGCGCCTGGATATCGGCACGCGACCCTCGGGACGATGCACCCGTAAAGCAGAATCCCCTCTCCTCGAAATGGATCTCGGGAGCCACCGCACAAAGCCCGACCAGACTACCGGCGATCTGCAACGACGGATCGGTCAAGGTGCGGTCATCGCCGAGGACGACGAACTCGCTGAAGAACTGGCGAAGCAGATCTTGTTCCTGCGCATCCACCACACCATCAGCCAGTACCTTGGCTACGAGGTGTCCGATTTCGTCGTACGGCCAGCATCCCTGTAGATGGGAATGCTCATCCATCCAGTCCGAAAGACCACGCAGCTCGGCCTCTGAAATCTGGCCATCAGCGATTATTCCGCCCAGTACGGCATGAAGTCGCTGGAGATCTGCTGTGGTGGCATTGACCCGATCACTTGAGCACATCCGGTCGATCAACCATCGCAGATCCTCCGCCGCATCTTCATCCATGCGACCTTCGCCAAGTGAGCGCTCGAGCACAGGCATCAGTTCAGTGAACGGATGCTGCTGGCGCTGATGCAAATGATCCTGGATCCAGTGCGCCAAGAAGCGACGCTCATCGGCGTTGATCTCTCTGTCAATGGAGATCCCTTCGATGATGCCCGCCAGTGAGTTCAACGCACGAGTGAGCTGCGCCGGGCTTGTGAAGTGAACGTAGGAAACATGGTCCGGATGCATCCGCAATTCCTTTGCCTGAATTTCCTGCACGCTAGCTCGGTCGGCGCCGGTACTCAAGACGTACCGGACAAGACTCCGGAGTATTGGAGCTGATCACGTCATTTCACGGGGTCAGAGGCCCTTCGCGGATCTGACCCCGAGTTGCTGAGACCTAAAGCAGCCGAGCATGGGCTCGGCTCTACAGTTACTTCCCGATGCAGAAACTGGAGAAGATCCTTCCCAGCAGGTCATCGGCACTCATCTGCCCGGTGATCTCGCCCAGCGCGTCATGCGCCAGCCGTAGTTCCTCAGCAGCCAGTTCCAGGTGCTCATGCGCCAGCTCGCCATCGGCGCGCTGCGCGTGTTCCTGCGCACGCTCGATTGCATCCACATGCCGCGTGCGCGCCGAGAACTCGCCATCCACCTGCTCCCCTGCCCCGGCCGATGCGATCGAACGCAGGCGCGCGTGCAGATCCTCCAGGCCGGCACCGGTCGCAGCGGAGACGAACACGCGGTCCGGATCGTCCAGCGCCGGCAGCACATCGAGCAGATCCGATTTGTTGTGGATGTAGACCTTGTGCGGCACCGCTGCCACGGCCTCGCCCAGCGCGGCTTCACCCGCCGCCGGATCGCGCGCATCCAGCACGATCAGGGCCAGGTCGGTGCGCTCGATCTCCACATGGGCGCGGCGCATGCCTTCGCGTTCGATGGCGTCACCGCCGTCGCGCAGGCCGGCGGTGTCGACCAGGGTCAGTTCCAGGCCATCCAGGCGGATGGTCTCGCGCAGGGTGTCGCGGGTGGTGCCGGCGATGTCGGTAACGATGGCGCGTTCGCTGCCGGCCAGTGCGTTCAGCAGTGAGCTCTTGCCGGCATTCGGCGGACCGATCAGCACGGCATGCAGGCCATCGCGCAGGCGGCGGCCACGTTCGGCGTCGCGGCGCAGCAGGGCCAGGTCGCTGCGCGCCTGTTCCAGGCCACGCCGCACCTGCGCGCCGCCGAGGGTATCCAGCGGTTCGTCGGCGAAGTCGATGGCCGCTTCCACATGGATGCGCAGCAGCACCAGCTGCTCGACCACGGCGTCGATGCGGCGCGAGAACACGCCGTCCAGCGAGCGACGTGCCGCGCGCGCCGCGCGGTTGTCGCCGGCCGCGATCAGGTCGGCGATGGCTTCGGCCTGGGCCAGGTCGAGCTTGCCGTTGAGGAACGCGCGCTCGCTGAACTCGCCCGGCCGCGCCTGGCGCGCACCGAGCGCGATGCAGCGCGCGACCAGTTGCTGCAGCAGGACCGGACTGCCGTGGCCCTGCAGTTCCACCACCTCTTCGCCGGTGAAGCTGTTCGGTGCCGGGAACCACAGCACGATGCCATCGTCGATGACCTCGCCATCGGCGTCGCGCAGGCGTGCGTAGTGCGCATGGCGCGGGCGCAGTGCAGGCGCACCCAACGCGTTGGCGATGGCCGCTGCGCGCGGACCGGACAGGCGCAGCAGGCCGACACCGCCCGCGCCGGGGGCACTGGCGATGGCCACGATGGTATCGGCGCGGATTGCATCATTCATGGCTCAGAGTTTCTCCAGCTGCGCCCGTGCCTGCGCGGCACCACTGCCCTGCGGCTGCAGCGCCAGGTAGGTGGTGTAGGCCTGCTTCGCCTTCGCCTTGTCGCCTGCGTTGAAGTAGGCATCGCCCAGGTTGAGATAGGCCACGGCGCGCGAGGGGTCGATCTTCAGTGTGTTCTCCAGCCAGCGCGCCGCTTCGGCATAGCGCTGCTGGCGGTAGTAGACGAAGCCGAGGTTGTTGGCGGCCTGGGCGAAGTCCGGACGCAGCTTCAGTGCCTCGGTGAACTGGGCTACCGCTTCGTCGTACTGCTTCTCGCGGTACAGCTGCAGGCCGCGGTCATTGGCCTGCTGCGCGCGCTGGCGGTCGGAGGCCGGGCCGGCGGTGGGCACCACCAGCTTGGCCTTGCCGCCCTGCAGGTCGGCCACCGTCACCGGCGCCTGGCTGCCCTTGGCTTCGCTGGCGGCTTCAACCTTGTTGTTCAGTGCGATTGCATCGGCGGTCAGCTGGCGCGTATCGGCGTTGAGGAATTCCTGGCTGTCGGGCACCTGGAACACGAACTCACCACCCTGCGAACCCGGCAGGCTGCCGAAGGCCGGGGTCTGGTGCGAAACGGCTGAGACGGCCGGCGCCACGTAGGCGGCCAGTTCGGTACCGGTGATCAGGCCATCGCCGTTGAGATCGCCCTTGCCAGCCAGCGCCTGCAACAGCACCCAGGTGAACACCGAGTGGCCGTTCGGGCCGGCATCGGCCACCTGCTGGTCGGCGCCGCCGGCGGTCAGCATCTGCCGTGCGCTGCGACGAGCGTTCTCGCGCAGGAACGACGACGAAGAAGGGCCACCACGGGTCAGGCCCAGGCCGCTGTAGCAGGCATCCATCACGAACATCACGTGCTTGGCCTGCATGCTCTCGGCAATGTTCTGGATGTCGGTCATTGCGATGGCGTCGGTGGCGAACTCCTTCGGGTCCGAATCGACCGGAATGATGTAGCCCAGGTCACGCCCGGAGGCGAGCTGGCGGGTGGCGCCGTGGCCGGCAAAGAACACGAACACGCGGTCGTTCTTTCCGGTGCGGTCATCGGCCAGGCGGTCGTGGAAGGCGGCCAGGATGTTGTTGCGCGTGGCCTGCTCGTTCTTCAGTACGATCACCTGCGAAGACGGGAAGCCGAACTGCCCGGTCAGGGTATCGGCCACCGCCTGCGCATCGTGGCTGGCGTATTCCAGCTTTGGCCACTTGGCGTAGTTGTCGATGCCGACCACGATCGCCCACGACTTCTCGTAGCCGGTGGTGACGGTGGCGGGGCTGGTGTCACCCTTGCGCGCGCGGGCGACGGTGAAGTCGCGGCCATTCCACCCGGCGAACTGGTAGCCATCAGCGATCAGCCGGTCGAGGATCTGCGGCAACGCCTTCACCGCACGGTCGTGGATGTCATGGAACAGGATGATGCCGCGCTGTTCCTTGTTCACCTGGTCGAGCACGCGCTGCACGATCGATTCCGGCACTGGGTCGGCCCAGTCCATCGAATCGATGTTCCACATGATCGACTTCAACCCGGCTTCGTTGAGCAGCTGCAGGCCTTCGGCATTACGCGCGCCATAGGGGAAGCGGAACAGCGGCGCGCGCTTGCTGTCGACATCCTTCAGCAGCGTGTCGGTGTCCAGCACCTGCTGGCGCAGCGCATCGCCGGTGGTACGCGACAGCTGCGCATGGGTCAGGCTGTGGTTGCCGACGGCGTAGCCCTCTTCCATCAGGTTGCGGCTGATCTTCGCCATCGGCCCGAGGCTGACCTTGCCGTCGGTCTCGACCTTGCCGAGGTTGCGGCCGACCTCGAAGAACACGGCCGGTACGTCGTAGCGCTTGAGGATGGCCACCACTTCATCGGTATAGGCTTTGTGCGGGCCATCGTCGAAGGTCAGCACCACCGTCTTCGGCGGCAGGTCGCGGCCGAAGATCTCGCGGTCGCTGTCCTTCATCGACATCGGGTACGGCTCGATCACCCCGTAGTCGCGCAGGATCGCTTCGCGGCTGTAGTCCTTGTGCAGGTGCGCGATGTAGTCGTCCCACTTCTCGCGCTTCAGCTCGATGGCACGGGTGCGCTCGAAGCGGCTGAAGATGCGGGTCAGTTCCTGGTTGTAGTTGCGCTCGATCTCGTCCAGCGCCTCCAGGTCTTCGCCGATGCGCTGGTGCAGCTTCACTGCCGGCAGCGACGAATCGGCGCCGACGCGCTCATGCAGATCGCGCAGCACTTCTCGGAAGGCCAAGCGGTCGGCGTCGAACAGCTCCGGCGCCGATTCGATGTAGTCCAGCACGGTGCCGAGGGTGGCGAAGCGCTGCGGGCCGCTACCACGCAGCAGCGTGTCGAACTGCGCGGCAATGGCGCTGCGCTGTTCCAGGCCGTCGTGGAACAGCTGCTGGCCGATGCGGGTGGAGGTGCTGCGATCGGCCGCGGACTGCTGTTCCTCATCGGCCAGCAGCACGACGATCCGGCGATAGCCATCGAGCTGCTTCTGCAGCGCGGCCAGCAACGGCGCCGCGGCCGGATCGGCGGCGGCCGCGGCCTGCGCGCTGGGCTGGGTGACGGTGGTCGCCGGCGCCTTCGCATCCTTGTCACCACAACCGGCAACGACCAGGGTCAACAACAGCGAGGGCAGGAACAGGCGGAACGACGACGCACGCGGCATGGCGGACTCGATGGATGCAGGATCGGTGTGCCGGCGATTCTAACGCCGGATGCGAAAAGCCCGCCTTGCGGCGGGCTTCTGCTGGGGTCAGCCGGCCAGCGGCCGGCTCTACCGATTACTTCTTTTTGACCGGGGCCGGAGCGGTGGTGGCCGGGACCGGCTCGCCGCCATGGCGCTTGGTCATCCACCACTGCTGCAGCAGGCCCAGGCCGCCGTTGACTACCCAGTACAGGACCAGGCCGGACGGCATGAAGGCCATCATGACGCCGAACACCAGCGGCATGAACTGCATCATCTTCTGCTGCATCGGGTCCATGCCCGGTGCCGGGGTCAGCTTCTGGGTGAACCACATCACCGCCACGTTGATCACCGGCAGGATGAAGTACGGGTCGCGTGCGGTCAGGTCCTGGATCCAGCCGAACCAAGGCGCCTGGCGCAGTTCGACCGATTCCACCAGCACCCAGTACAGGGCGAAGAAGATCGGCATCTGGATGAGGATCGGCAGGCAGCCGCCCATCGGATTGATCTTTTCCTTCTTGTACAGCTCCATCATCGCGGTCTGGAACTTCTGGCGATCATCGCCATAGCGTTCCTTCAGCTGCGCGATGCGCGGCTGGAAGCGACGCATCTTCGCACCGCTCTTGTACTGGGTCGCCGACAGCGGGTAGAGCACCAGCTTCAGCAGCACCACCAGGCCGACGATCGCCCAGCCCCAGTTGCCAACCAGCTTGTGCACCTGGTTCAACACCCAGAACAGGCCCTGGCCGATCACCGCCATCATCGAGAAGCGGCTGTAGTCGACCACGCGGTCCAGGCCCGGCACATCTTCCTTGGCGATCAGGTTGACCAGCTTCGGGCCGACCCACAGGCGGGCTTCGGTGCTGGTGGACTGGCCCGGCGCCACGGTGAAGGCCGGGCCACGCGCTTCGATCAGGTCACGACCGGCCACCTGCGACAGCACGTAGTGTGCGGTCTGGTCCTTCTGCGGGATCCAGGCAGTGAAGAAGTGGTGCTGCAGCATCGCCAGCCAACCGCCGGTGATGTTCTGGTTCAGCGTGCCGTCTTCCAGGTAGTCCTTGAACGCACGACGCTGGTACTTCTTGTCGTTGTCGTACCAGGTGGCACCGTTGAAGCTGAAGGAATCCGGGTTGGTCATGCTCCGCGACAGGATGGTCGGGGTGCGGTCCAGGGTGCGGTAGACGTAGCCGTTCCAGGGAGCGGCACCAGTGTTGCTGACTTCGTCCTTGAAGCGCACGGCGTACTCGTTGCGCGAGACGGTCAGGGTGCGCTTGATGGTCACGCCGTTGTCGGCGGTCCACACAAACGGGATCTGCAGCTCGTTCTGGCCCTTGGCCAGCACGAAGTCCTTGGTGTCACCCACCAGCTTGAAGCCGTCAGCGCCGGGGACCGGGGTGTTCTTGTCTTCGCTGGCCCAGCCACTGATCGCGCTGTACGGATGCGCGGGGTCTTCGGTCAGCAGGCGGACCGGCGGGCTGCCTTCGTCCTTGGTCTGCGGGAACTGCAGCAGCTCGGCGTCGAGCACGCGGCCGCCATCGAGCACCAGGCGCAGGACGTCGGTGGTGACGGTCACGCGCTGGCTGGCGGGGGTGGCGCTGGCCTGCGCCTGCACGGCGGCCTGGCCGGGCGCACCCGGAACCTGGGCGCTGGGGATGGCGCCCGGGGTTGCGCCCGGAACGCTCTGTGCAGCGGCCGGGGCCGACGTGGTCGTCGGTGCCGGGGTCGGAGCAGCCTTTTCACGGCTCCACTCCATCCACAGCAGCACGGCCACCATCAGCCAGGCAAAAATGAGGAATACGCGGGTCTGGTTCATCAGCGGACAGGCTCGGCGGGGCCGGGACGCGATGCCGGCTCGGTCAAAGAAGGAGTTGCGATGCCATCAGGCGGCGGCATTGTGCCGTCCACGCCCGGCGTGGGCAATGCACGCAGGCGACGCAGCAGGCGCAGGAAGGCCTGGCGGATCTCGTCGTTGCTGGCGGAACGCGCAGCACTACGAGCCACGACGACAAAGTCGCCTGGCTGGATGTCGGTACGTGTCTGACGCAGGATGTCGCGCAGGACGCGCTTGATCCGGTTACGCCCGACGGCGTTCGGATCAACCTTGCGGGAAACCGCCAGACCCAGCCTGGCCGGCCGGTCAGCCGGCAGCCAGTGCAGGGTCATCAGCGGATCGGACACACGGCGGGCGCCGTTGAAGACCGTTGAGTATTCGGCACGCGTGCGAACCCGCGCAGAGCGAGGGAATCGCTTGCGCGGGTCTGCAGTATTCACTGTCGAAGGGATTGCGTCTGCCGCGATGTGCGGCATGGCAATCAGGCGCTCAGGACTTTGCGGCCCTTGGCGCGGCGACGCGACAGGATCTTGCGGCCGTCAGCGGTCTTCATACGGGCACGGAAGCCGTGGTCGCGCTTACGCTTGAGGTTGCTGGGCTGGTAGGTGCGCTTCGTGGCCATTGGGGGCCTCTCGTATGAATGGGACGGAAAGAACCGGAAATTCTAGAGAGGTACCCCGCCCCAAGTCAACCCCTGGCAGCTACGCGAATTCACTGGGCTGTGCAATAGCTGTGGATGTTTTTGTGAA